>OZ241368.1:0-4800000 GCA_965200525.1 Kineosporiaceae bacterium | reverse complement strand
GTGACGGTGAAGTTGTTGCCCGCCCCCAGGTCGCGGATCGCCTGGATGCCGGCCGAGATCGAGTCGTGCCGGAAGGCGGCGGTTTTCGAGAACACCAGGACGTCGTAGGAGGCGTCGGCGGCCGACACCGGCGACGCGGCCAGGGCGGTCAGAGCGGTCAGGGTGCCGGCGGCCAGCAGGATCGCGGCGGCCGAGGCCAGGGATGTGCGCATGGTTCCTCCAGCGAGAGGGCCCGCGGGCCGGCCGGTGGGCCGGCCCGCGGGGTGGGGCGAACTAGGAGAGGGTCCACTTCTGGTTGGCGCCGGTGCCGCAGGTCCACAGCTGCACCGGCGTGCTGTCGGCGGAGCTGTTGCCGGTCACGTCCAGGCACTTGCCGGACGCCGGGTTGCGCAACGTGCCGTCGGCCTGCGGCACCCAGTTCTGGGCGCCGGTGCCGTTGCAGGTCCAGAGCTGGACCTTGGTGCCGTCGGCCGTGCCCGCCCCGGAGACGTCCAGGCAGCCGCCCTGCACCCGCAGGGTCGCCCCGGCGGTCTGGAACAGCTGGGCCGTCGTGCCGTTGCAGGTGTAGAGCTGGGCCTGGGTGCCGTTGGCGGTGCCGGCCCCCCGGATGTCGAGGCACTTGCCGGCCAGCCCCTTGATCGGCCCGTTGCCGCTGCCGGCCGCGGTGGCGAAGGTGAACGAATCGAGGTCGAACAGGGCCGCGGTGCCGGTGCCGGCGAAGGTCAGGTACAGCGACGTCGTTCCCGGCGGTGGGTTGCTGACCGCCCCGCTGACGGTGGTGAAGGTCTCCCACGACCCGGTGACCGGCACGGTCGCCGAGCCCAGGATCGGGCCGGTCGGCGAGCCGGTCCGCAGTTGCAGGGTGCCGCCGGTCCCGCCCGAGGAGACCCGGGCCGTGAACGACGTCGCGTTGGCCACCAGGTACGGGTCGAACCCGATCCAGTCGCCGTTGTTGATGTCGCCGACCGTCCGGCCACCCTCGGCCTCGGTCTTGGTGAACAGGTTGACGCCGGAGGAGGTCTTGAAGTGCTCGGCCTGGCGGTGGCGCGGGCTCAGGATGTTCTGCACGTGCGTGGTCAGGCCGCCGTTGTCGGTGTACGAGGCGTCGAAGATCGGGAAGATGTTGGCCGCGTCGTCGTGCTCGCCGTCCACCGGGATGGCGATCGTGCCCGAGCAGCCGGTCTGGGTGGTGATCTGGTGCGCGTGCTGGTCGTGGCCGAGCACGTAGGCCATGGTGATCCGGTTGCAGGCGATCGCGCCGTCCTCCGGGTCGGTGACCGTGACGCTCCAGGGCACGCTGTCGCCGAACGACACCAGCTGGCCGCTGGAGGGCGCGTTGATGGTCACCGTCGGGGCGGTGTTGCCCACGCTGATCGGCACGCCCGACGTGCCGGTGGCGCCTTGCGGATCCTTGACCGTCAGGGTGGCGGTGTACGAGCCGTTGGTGGTGTAGGTGTGCGACGGGTTGGCCGCGGTCGAGGAGGTGCCGTCGCCGAAGGCCCAGCTGTAGGTCAGCGCCCCGCCCTCCGGATCGCTGGAGCCGGCCGAGGAGAAGGTCACGGCCAGCGGCGCCGCGCCGGAGGTCTTGTTCGCGGCGGCCATCGCGGTCGGGGCCCGGTTGCCGCCGGCCACGTAGTCGAACCGGTAGAGGGCCGAGTTGGCGTCGCCGTTGAAGTAGCCGGTGCCGTAGTCGAGCACGTAGAGCGCGCCGTCCGGGCCGAAGGCCATGTCCATCACCTGCTTGCCGACCCAGGGGAAGCTGTCGATCGCGCCGGGCGAGCCGTCGGCGTTGACCGCGATCGGCTTGATCCAGCCCCGGCCGAACTCGCCGGCGAAGAACAGGCCGTTGAAGGACGCCGGGAACTTGGTCGTCGAGGGGTTGGCCGCGTCGTAGCGGTAGACCGGTCCGCCCATCGGCGACTCCGAGCCGCCGGCGCCGAACTCGGGGGGCGTGCCGGCATCACCGCCGTACTTGATCCAGGCCGGGCGAGCGGCCGGCAGCGTGCTCAGGCCGGTGTTGCGGAACGAGTTGTTGGTCGCACCGCCGCTGCAGTTGAACTTGGGCCCGGTGGTGTTGGTGGCGAAGTTCCACTCGTTGTAGGTCTCGGTCGTGGTGTTGGTGCCGGTGCAGTAGGGCCAGCCGTAGTTGCCGGCCGAGGTGATCCGGTTGAACTCGACCTGCCCGCCGGGGCCGCGGTTCGGGTCGGTGCTGCCGGCGTCCGGGCCGTAGTCGCCCAGGTAGACGATGCCGGTGGCCTTGTCCACGCTCATCCGGAACGGGTTGCGAAAGCCCATCGCGTAGATCTCGGGCCGGGTCTTGGCGGTGCCCGGGGCGAACAGGTTGCCGGCCGGGATCGAGTAGCTGCCGTCGGCGTTGACGTGGATGCGCAGCAGCTTGCCCCGCAGGTCGTTGGTGTTGCCCGCGCTGCGTTGGGCGTCGTAGGCCGGGTTCCGGTCGGGGCGCTCGTCGATCGGCGCGTAGCTGGCCGAGTCGAACGGATTGGAGTCGTCACCGGTGGTCAGGTACAGGTTGCCGGCCGCGTCGAAGTCCAGGTCACCACCCACGTGGCAGCAGATCCCCCGGTTCGCGGGCACGTCGAGCACGGTCACCTGGCTGGCCATATTCACGGTGAAGTCGGCGTTCAGGGTGAACCGCGACAGCCGGTTGACCCCGGTCCAGGTGGTCCAGTCGGCCGCCGTCCCGGTGGCCGGGGCGTCACCGGCCGGGGTGCTCAGCGGCGGGGCGTAGTACAGGTAGATGAACCGGTTGGTGGCGAAGCCGGGGTCGGCCGCGACGCCCTGCAGGCCCTCCTCGTCGTGCTGGTACACCGGGATCGTCGCGATCACCGAGGTGGTCCCGTTGGCGTCGGTGCGCCGCAGGGTGCCGTTGCGGGCGGTGTGCAGCACCGAGCGGTCCGGCAGCACCGAGATGGTCAGCGGCTCGCCGACCTCGGCCTCGCCCTTGGCCAGGGTGACCTGCTGGAAGTCGGCCGCGTTGATCACCGCCGAGGCCGGTGCGGCGGCCACGGTGACGCCGGCCAGACCGGTCAGGCCGGCCACCACGAGCAGCAGCGCGCTCGCCAGGGCTGGGCGTCGCAGTCGGGTGGAGCGTCGTCGTTCTGTTGCCGTTGGTATTGCCGGGTAGGGCTTCTCGCTACCGCTGGGCTCGCTCGATGGCCGGAACACGTCCACGTTGCCTCCTCGTCGTTGAGGTGGATCAGGGTGTGCGCCATCGCCCGGGGTGCCGTCGGCACTCGGGTAGCGGCGCGGGGGTCACGGAAGAAACCGGATGGTTGCCGGCACCGGATCACAGCGGTGCCGTCGAAGTCAGGGAGGCTGTCAGGGAACGTGCGAACACGGGACGGCGAGGCTCGTCGTCACCGATATGTACCGTCTGTCAGGGTCGACGATAACCGGCTTTACTCAAACCGGATACGACTTCGTCCACATAAAGTTCAAAGTGTGCCGAACGGTCCGGCCCTGGTCAACAGACAGAAGCAGCGGGGTACCGGCGGCCATCATCTCCAGGTCCGGTCCGATACTTCGCCGCCGACCCCCCTGTCCATCTGACCACCGGCCTCGCTGAGGACGCAGTCGATGGCACCATCCAGCCCCTCGAACTCCATGACTCGGAACCTGCCGGCCGAGGTGCTGCCCAGTAGCGGCGGCCGGTCCGGACACCACGGCGGGCAGCGGTCGGCCCAATCTGGTCAGCTTCGTGAACTTCGGGCTGGTCACAATCCATCCATAAAGGTATATTTCGGTCGACCAGTCATCGAAGAACCGGGCGAAGGGTCCTCATGGGCGACCAAGTGCTGGTGAAGCAATTCAAGGACGATGCGGGATTGGCATTCATCGAGGTGATTCGGCGTAGGGCCGACCCAGCACGAACGCAGAGAATCAAGGCTGAACTCGTCGAGGCCGGCGTGGCCAAGGCCGACGTGGATCGCTGGTGGAAGACGCTGCAGCCCCGGCTAAAGGAACATCCACAGATCACCTGTCCCCGCCCAGGGGTCTATGAGTGGTCCCTAAGCACTGAGCCCACGCACGACTCGCTAGGCAAGCTGTCGGAGCAGGCGAGTAAGCGTTCGGCAGGCCGGTCCTGGTGGATCGAGGCCTTGACCGACAACGTCGCAGACACGCTGGCTCGGGTCGAGAAGAGCGGTGCGGGTGCGCAGATCTCGTGGTCGCAGCAGCGCGAACGGGAGAAGGCGACCTTACTGGCGGAGCTTGTGGCGGAGGCGATGTCGCTAGCTTCTGATGGGAATTCCGTTGCAGAGATCCTTGACCGTCTTGTGCAGAGAACACAGGACAATCGCCTTACCGCGGTCGGTCAGCCCAACGAGAAGGTCGAGTTCGATCGGGAACTCCACGAGCCCCTCGGCCCAGCTAGGCCTCGCCCAGGTCAGGCCGTTCAAGTAGTGCGCTCGGGTTTTGCCTGGTCAGGCGGCGGGCCGGAGCGCGTCGTGGTGGTCAAGGCACTGGTTGAGGAAGGCTGACCAAAAGCCCTGCCCGCTCTGAAAACCTGGTGAGGGGGTTGCATTGGCGGGGTCGTCGCAACCGGAAGAGATCGTCACTGCCCAACAGGTGACAGTCGGGCAAGTATTCAAAGATCGGGTCTATCACCTGGAGAGTTTCCAGCGAAGTTATGTCTGGAGCCAGCCACAGATCGAGGAGCTCATCGGGGACCTGAGGGAGAAGTTCGAGCGTGACTGGGAGCCCACTCACGACGACGAGGCATACCGTAGTTTCCCCACATACTTTCTCGGCTCGATCATCGTGTACCGAAACGGATCGCGACTGTGCCTGGCGGACGGCCAGCAGCGGATCACCACACTCCTGCTGCTGCTGATCATCCTGTACGACCTGGCCCAGGAGCATGCGGACGCAGCTCACGAGGCGTCCCGGCTGGAGGGGATCATCCGGGGCGAGACCAGGTCGGACTTCGCTGTACAGGTCGAGGAGTACAAACCCGCGTTCACCAGCGTGCTGCGACGGCAATCCTTCAACCCGGATAATCTTGCCGCGAAGACAATCTGGAGCGCCGCTGAGCACATGGCCGCCCATCTTCCAGAGACGATCACCGGAGAAGCTCTACCTCACTTCGTGAACTGGCTGTTGGACCGCGTCTCCTTGGTGGAGATCAATGCGGGCGACCCTAGGCGCGGAAGTGAATTGTTCAACCGCATGAACGACCGCGGGGTACGCCTGTCTCCGTTGGACCTTCTTAAACACTTCTTGCGCAGCGACGTTCCAGTGCGCGAACGAGACGACTTCGATCCTCAGTGGAAGACCATGGTCAACTACCTGGGAGCCAGAAGTGTCAACGAACCGCTGACGCTTGTCCGTGCCTTCCTGCGCGCGCAGTACTCCGACGTCCCGAAAAGACTATCGGCCCCGGAAAGGGCACGCGACCTCCAGGACAAGGCACCGCATGAGTGGCTGATCGAGAACCGGCCGGAAATCTGGCCCCAGCGTAAGCGCGGTGATCAGTATCTGCTTTTCAAGAACGGGATCCATGACCGATATGAGTGGTACGGCCAACTGTTGGATCACGCGAGCGTCTTCCACAGGGACTTCCCTGCGCTGTGGCTGAACCGACACAACGGCCTGCTTCAGCAGTTCGACCTCACCCTGGCTGCAGTCAACACCGGGGAGACCAGATCGGTCGTGGAAAAGAAAGCCAACTTGGTCGCGAACTTCATAGACCTGTTCGTACTCAAGCAAGGCCTACTTGGACAGCCATACACCCAGGCCGAATTGAACACCCAGGTCGATCGGTTGCTCCCCCGCCTGCGGCACGCCGGAGACGCCAAGCAGGTCGCCCAAGTCCTGGGATCAGCAGCCCAGCAATGGTTCGAAAGTCTCACCGAGGTGAGGACTCTGCTGTACGGTCAGGCTAATCGTCCCTTTGTTTTGTACTTCCTGGCTCGAATCACCGCCTGGCTCGACGAACAAATTGAACACATCAGTTCCGTTGCCGAACTGCTGGACCGGCCCGACGGCCGGCGCCCTGTCGAGATCGAACACCTCGTCACTCAAAAACCGGGGATTTACCTGGACAACGGGCACACCGAGCGAGAGATAAAACGATTACGTAGTCAGATCGGCGGCCTTATCCTGTTGGACGGCACCGAGAACGCCAGCTTCGGACCCCTGAGCCTGTCCGAAAAGGTCACCCGGTACGCCCAGCACAACTGGCTCGCCGCTTCCCTGGCGCCTAGTAGCTATGCCGGCCGAGGTGTCGCGAGATTTGGGCAGTTTCGTAGAAGCAGCGGTCTGGGACCCCAATTAATGCCATATGATGCCAGCAAGACCCTAGATGAACTCGTCGAAGAGCGCTCACGGTTGTACGAGGAAATCGCTCGCCGAATCTGGTCGCCCACAGCGCTCGGCCTGATCGTTGATGCAGATCAGATCGCCCCACCCTCCACACTCATGGACACCAGCCCACGCAGGGTGCAGCTGGCTGAACTAATCAACGCCGGCCTGCTGTCACGTGAAGAAACACTGCTGGGAACTCGCTCCGGTCATAAGCACCGCGTGACGCTCCAAGCGAACGGCCACATCCGCACCGAGATCAAGACCTACACCTCACTCACGGCCGCCGAGCAACAATTATGGGAGACGACATCCTCCAGTGGGTGGAAGATCTGGCAGATCGAAGCGACGGGGGAACGACTTGACGCGATGCGCGAGCGTTACCTGCGTTCCCGCCATGCGCAGCGTCGCTGATTATGTTCTCCCTCCCGATCGGACCTGTAGAGATGCTCTACCTGGACCTCGCAAAATGTCGCGGATCCGGCGACCGGTTCTGGAAGTGGTCACGAGACAGCGAGACAGGTCAGGAGCGCAGGCTGTCCGCGGGCGGCAGCGTGCAAGCGGTTACGCTCAGCTGACCGGCGCCGTTCAAACGGGTCGAGCGGCTTATTGAATGTCAGGCGGAGGTCGGTGGGGTGGGTTGCGGTCGATGTCCTAGATTCGTGCGTAGGTACTGGCGACTAGAGCCCAGATAGTGCGGCGGGCGTCGTCGAGGGGAATTGATCGATTTCGCTAGGGTGCCGGCGGCAAGGAACTCGTGAGGGATAAGGCGGCCGCAGCGCGAGTTGCCCACGGCGCATACGTCCTGACCAACCGGCTGCTACTAACCCGGTACCTCAATGGCGGCGATGGCCAGCACGATGGGAAATTCTTTATCCATCTGGCCGAGTAGCAGCGCAATAATCCGATCCTCGTGCCGCCACGCGGGGAACGGCTCACCAGAGGTGAACATAGCAAGGTCGTATTCCAGCTCAGAAACACTCGCATCACCGGCCACCACTCGCCCATACTCGGCCGCGAACGAGTACCGCAGCGGCGCCCCCCACACGGCCGTCAGCGCGGCGACCGCATCTCGCCGATGCCGCTCGAAGCCGTTGTAGGCCTCTTCCCATAACAGCGCAGCCGTCCCGTCGAAATCGGCGGGCGTGCCATGCAGGCTCTCGAAAACCGCCAGGGGAGCGAAGGACGCCCTGGCCCCGTCCTGCGCCGCCCCCTCTAACCAGACACTGGAATCAGCCAGCGCACCGCGAAGGGCCTCTCAACCAGTCCCCGCGCCGAAGCCACCACGCTGTCCATATTCACGGCCGAATCGTACTGCTCGGTGGTGTTCAGGTTGCGGAGGTCATGTAGGCACCGGGAGCATCCGAAGTAGGCGGACGCCGGCCGTGGCTGCCAGTGCGCGGAGCCGGCGGGTGGCTTCGTGGCGGTCCATGCCACGTCCTCGGCCACTGAGCAGGATCGGCCCGCTGGTCCGGTCGCCGATCGCCGATCGCCAGCTCGGGCCACGGTTGGTGGCAGGCGAACGAGTACGACTTTCCCGCCCTTGCCGAGCACGCGCATTAACCGGTGGTTGTGTTCTTCGCGCAGCGCGCTGATGTCGGACTGGTGGCTTCGAAGATCGGGAGCCCGAGGAGGCCGAGCATCACGACCAGGACGAAGTCGAAGGAGTTGATGGAGGTCCGTGTTGAGGTCAGGATGGCTTCGAACTGCAAATGACCCAGGCGCAGGATGGGTGACCCCGGTGGCACGCTGGGTTTGCGCGGCTATTCGGCCGGGCAGTGTTCCAGGGCGCCGTCCATCACGGCGGTGCGGTAAATCCGCAAGGCACTGAGACCCGACGCGAGACGGTGGAGGGTAGGTAATGGCGTGGCTCCTGCATCGACCGCACATACACCTCCATGTGGGTGCGGGCCGCGGTCAGCGGCTCGACTATGAGCCTCTCGCACTGGGTTTCCTTGCCCCGACGACCCTCAACCACTGCACCCTCAAGCGTAGACTCGGGTAGATCGTCTAGACCACCAGCCGGACCGTCAGGAGAGCCAAAGCGTCATGTCCGAATTGTCCACAGCGGCGACGGCTCTCATCGTAGCTACGATCTCAGCGGCCGTCTCGCTCGGAACGGCAATCTGGCTGGAGATGTCTCGACGGAGATCTAGCATTGAGTCGGCCGCCCGCCAAGCCGATTACGCCCGTCAGGTTGAGGAACTCAAGGACCACCTCACCCGCGCCAGAGATGCGGAAGCGAAATCGGATCAGTCGTTGCAGTTGGTAGCGAGATATCGGGATCCGCTCCTTCTGTCGACTTTTGATTTGCAGAGCCGTATTTTTAATGCTCTGAGGCCCGGCGGTTTTCGCGGCGGACGAGACCCGGATTATTTTGTCCTAAATACGGCGTTTCTCGTTGCCCAGTTCTTTGGATGGCTCGAAATCCTCCGCCGAGACATGCAATTCCTAGATCTAGGAGCAACCGAAGCGACACGAGAGCTAACCCTCCGCCTCGACCGGGTTCAGCATGCGTTCGCCAGTACTTCCGGACAGCATGATGACTACTACATTTACCGTGGCGAGCAACGGGCGATGGGAGAAGTGATGATCACCCGCGTGAACGATCGCTCCGTGGGGCCCAGTCATGAATGCCTGGGTTATGCAGGTTTTGTGAGTAGGCAGAGCGATACTGAATTTGCTCGTTGGTTTGAGCGCCTGAACGTTGCTATCGCAAGAATCCCTGATGTAAAGCCTTACCGCCTAGCGGTAGCTCAAAATGCTCTCATCGATGTCATCGAACATCTGGACCCCAATTTTGAACGCTTTGCTCAACGTCGTGATCGATTGCCGCTCTAAACGGAGAGATATCTGTCGGGGGTTGCGCAGCTTCCGGCTCCGCAGAATTCAGGGTGCTGCCCGGAATGCCCGGACGCTGGGTGACATGGAGACATCCGCACATCGGCAGTTGCGGACGTGCTGGACGCCGCGAGGCTGGCGATCCGAGCATGTGGCGAGACGCCGGTGAGGGGGTTCGTCTTGTGCTCGCGGCGTGATGGGAAGGATCTGGGAAGGAAAGGGCACCCCCCGCAACGTCGTGGCAGCGCCTCGCATTGATTAACACCGTCGACCGCCATGGCCTGGACTGGTTCTCCCGAGAGACACAGAAGAACACGCAAGCACGCAATCCAGTCAACCTGTGTCCGCAGGTTCAGTGGCTCGCCCGTGCACAACGCCGGTTCATGGACCCTCCGTTGTTCCAGTAGCCGCTGGGGACCACCGTTCAGGCCGGGCGGGCGTGCAGCAGCAGCCGGACGTCGGCAGCCATGGTGACCGAGCCGGTGGCCAGGACGCCGCCGCCGATCTGGCCGCCGGCCTCGGCCAGGCCGATCGCGTGGTCGAGGGCGTCGTCGAGCCGGTCGAGCACGGTGACCCGGTCCTCGCCGAACACGTCGATCGCGATCTCGCCCAGCTCGTGCGGGTCGGTCGAACGCGGGGACGACGTCCGGGTGATCACCACCTCGGACAGCACCGGCTCGAGCGCGCCCAGGATGCCCTCGGCGTCCTTGTCCTGCAGCACCGCGACCAGGCCGATCAGGTTGGTGAAGCCGAAGGCCTCCTCCAGGCTCGAGGCCAGAACCTCGGCCCCGGCCGGGTTGTGGGCGGCGTCCACCAGCACGGTCGGGCCGCTGCGCACCACCTCCAGCCGGCCTGGTGAGTCGACGTCGGCGAACGCGGCCCGCACAACGTCGGCGTCGAGGCCGGTCGCGGTCTCACCCTCCCCCGAGGTGAGCAGCAGGGCCTCGACCGCGGCCAGCGCGGCGGCGGCGTTGCCGGCCTGGTGGATGCCGTGCAGCGGCAGGAAGATGTCCTCATAGGCCTGGTTGCGGCCCTGCAAGGTGATCACCTGCCCGCCGACCGCGACCTCGCGGCCGATCACGCCGAACTCGTAGCCCTGGCGCAGCACGGTGGCCCCGACCTTCGCTGCGTAGGCCAGCAGCACCTCGGCCGCCTCCTCGGGCTGGTCGGCGATCACCACGGTCGCGCCGGGCTTGATGATCCCGGCCTTCTCGCCGGCGATGGTGGCGACGTCGTGGCCGAGGAACCGCTCGTGGTCCAGCCCGATCGGCATGATCACGGCCACCTTGCCGTCGACCACGTTGGTGGCATCCCAAGAGCCGCCCAGCCCGACCTCGACCGCGGCCACGTCGACCGGGCTGTCGGCGAAGGTGGCGTAGGCCATCGCCACCAGCACCTCGAAGAAGCTCAGCCGGGGCCCGCCGGCCGCGGCGCTCTGGGCGTCGACCAGGCCGAGGTAGGGCTCGACCTCCTCGTAGACCTCGATGAACCGCTCCTGCGAGACCATCTCGCCATCCAGCGCGATCCGCTCGCGCACGTCGTTCAGGTGCGGGCTGAGGAAGCGACCGGTGCGCAGCCCGTGCTCGCGCAGCAGCCGCTCGACCATCCGGGTGGTCGAGGTCTTGCCGTTGGTGCCGGTGAGGTGGATCGCCTCGAACGAGCGCTGCGGGTCGCCGAGCAGCCGGCAGACCGCCGCGATGCGGTCCAGGCTGGGGATCAGGTCGTGCTCGGGGGCGCGGCTGAGGATGGCCTGGTACACCTCGCGGGCCCGCAGCCGCAGGGCCTTCTCCTCCGCGGTGCGGGCGGCCCCGCGCTGCGGGCCGTGCCCGTCGGTGCGGCTCATCGGGCCAGATCCGGGCGAGAGCGGAAGGCGTCCAGGACAACCGTTGACATGTTTCGAGCCTATCCGCCGTGATGATCGCCGCCGAACCCGCGGGCGCCCGGACGGACGGCGTCCCTTCTAGGATCGCGGCATGAACCGGGACATCACGGTACGGCTGCTGACCGAGGACGACGCCGGCCGGCTGGTCGAGCTGCTGAGCACCAACGCCGATTTCTTCGCCCCCTACGACCCGGCCCACGAGGACGACTACCTCACCGTGGCCGGCCAGCACCGGATCGTGACTCAGCTGCTGGCCCGGCACGCCCAGGGCACCACCGTGCCGTTCGGCATCCTGGAGGACGGCGAGCTGGTGGGCCGGATCACCGTCAACGACATCGTCCGGGGCCCGTTCCAGTCCGCGCACCTGGGCTACTGGGTCGATGAGGCCCGGGGCGGTCGGGGCGTGGCGAGCGCGGCCGTAGCCGCGGTGATCGAGCAGGCCTTCGGCGGATCCGAGGAAGCCTTCGGCGGGGTCGGCCTGCACCGGCTGCAGGCCGGCACCCTGGTCGACAACGTCCGCTCGCAGCGGGTGCTGCTGCGCAACGGCTTCCAGAGGTTCGGCCTGGCCCCGAGATACCTGAGGATCGCCGGCCGCTGGCAGGACCACATCCTCTACCAGCGCCTCAACGAACCCCTCAGCTGAGGTTGCCGGTGATCCTGACCCACTTCCTGGATCAGGACCACCCGCAGACCAGGGTCAGCCGAGGCGCTCGACCACCACGACCACGGTGTCGCCGTCGGTCAGGGTGATGATCTCGACCTCCTTGGCCAGGGTCTCGCGCTCCAGCATCGAGCGGTTCTCCTGAGTGGTGCCCAGGTGCTGCTGCGGCACCGACAGCCGCAACCGGATCGCGTCCGACACGTGCAGCCCGGCCGCCTTGCGCTCGTCCTGGATCTGCCGGACCAGGTCGCGGGCCCAGCCCTCGGCCTGCAGTTCGGGCGTCAGCTCGGTGTCCAGGACGACGAACCCGCCACCGGGCAGCACCGCCACCGCGGTGTGCCCGGAGTCGTCGGCGACCACGGTCTCCAGGGTGTACTCGCCCTCCTGCAGGGCCACCCCGCCGCTGACCACCGAGCCGTCCTCGGCCTGCGACCAGTCGCCGGCCTTGGCCGCCCGGATCACCGTCTGGACGCCCTTGCCCAGCCGGGGCCCGGCCGCCCGCGCGTTCACGGTCAGCCGGCGGCTGACCCCGACCGAGGTCGCCTCGGCGTCGTCCAGCCCGAGGAGCTTCACGTCCTTGACGTTCACCTCGTCGGCGATCACGCCGGCGAACGGCGCCACCGCGGCCGGGGCGTCGATCACCACGATCAGCCCGGCCAGCGGCTGGCGCACGCGCAGCGACTGGGCCTTGCGCAGCCCGAGCGTGGCCGAGGCCACCTCCCGGGCATGGTCCATGGCCGTCACCAGTTCGGCGTCGGCCGGGTAGTCGGCCGCCACCGGCCAGTCGCTCAGGTGCACGCTGCGCTCGCCGGTCAGCCCCCGCCAGACCTCCTCGGCGGTCATCGGCAGCAACGGGGCCAGCAGCCGCGACACCACCTCGAGAACGGTGTGCAGGGTGTCGAACGCGTCGGCGTCCTCGGCCCAGAACCGCTCCCGCGAGCGCCGCACGTACCAGTTGGTCAGCACGTCGAGGAACTCGCGCACCGCCACGCAGACCCCGGCGATGTCGTAACCGTCCAGCCCGGCGGTCACGTCGACGACCAGGTTGTGGGTCTTGGCCAGCAGGTACCGATCGAGGACGTCGCTGGAGTCGGTTCGTAGCCGGGCCTCGTGACCGGCTCCCCCGGCCGCCGCGTTGGAGTAGAGCGACAGGAAGTAGTACGTGTTCCAGTACGGCAGCATCACCTGCCGCACGCCATCCCGGATCGCCTGCTCGGTGACGATCAGGTTGCCGCCGCGCAGCACCGGCGACGACATCAGGAACCAGCGCATCGCGTCCGAGCCGTCCCGGTCGAGCACGTCGTTCACGTTCGGGTAGTTGCTCAGGCTCTTGGACATCTTGCGGCCGTCACTGCCGAGCAGGATGCCGTGGCTGACCGCGGTCTCGAAGGCGGGCCGGTCGAACAGGGCGGTGGCCAGCACGTGCAGGGTGTAGAACCAGCCGCGGGTCTGCCCGATGTACTCGACGATGAAGTCGCCCGGGTAGTGGTGCTCGAACCAGTCGGCGTTCTCGAACGGGTAGTGCACCTGGGCGAACGGCATCGAGCCGGACTCGAACCAGCAGTCCAGCACCTCCGGCACCCGGCGCATGGTCGACTTCCCGGTCGGGTCGTCCGGGTTGGGCCGGGTCAGGTCGTCGATGTGCGGGCGGTGCAGGTCGACCGGGCGCACGCCGAAGTCGCGCTCGAGCTCGTCGAGCGAGCCGTAGACGTCGACCCGGGGGTAGGCCGGGTCGTCCGAGGTCCAGACCGGCACCGGCGAACCCCAGTACCGGCTGCGGCTGATCGACCAGTCGCGGGCGTTGGCCAGCCATTTGCCGAACGAGCCGGCCTGGATGTGCTCGGGCACCCAGGTGATCTGCTGGTTGAGCTCGACCATCCGGTCCTTGATCTCGGTGACCTTGACGAACCAGGACGATACGGCCCGGTAGATCAGCGGGTTGCCGCAGCGCCAGCAGTGCGGGTACGGGTGGTCGTAGGTCTCCTGGCGCAGCAGGACCGTGCCCGGGTTGACGTGCGGAGCCCCGGCCTTGAGGTCGGCGATGATCACCTTATTGGCGTCGAACACGTGCTGCCCGGCGTACGGCGGCACCTCGTCGGTGAACTTGCCGCCGGCGTCCACCGGGACCACCGGGACGATCCCGGCGGCGTCGGTGACGAGCATGTCCTCCTCACCGAAAGCCGGGGCGATGTGGACGATCCCGGTACCGTCGTCAACCGTCACGTAGTCGGCGGCCAGCACCTGGTGGGCCTTCTCGCGCCCGGCGAAGAACGGGAACGGCGGGGTGTATTTCAGGCCCAGCAGCTCGCTGCCCTTGAGCCGGCGCACCACCCGGGTGGCCGCGTCCTCGCCGAGCTCGCGGGCGTAGTGGCCCAGGCGGGCCTCGGCCAGCACGAACCGGGTGTTCTCGTGGGCGCTGCCGGGGGCGCCGGTGACCACCACATAGTCGACACCCGGGTTGACCGCCATGGCCAGGTTGCTGGGCAGGGTCCACGGGGTCGTGGTCCAGATCAGCGCGACGTCCCCGGTCTCGAGCACGTACCCGACGGTGACCGCCGGGTCCTGGCGCTGGCGGTAGACGTCGTCCATCCGGGTCTCGGTGTTGCTCAGCGGGGTCTCGTCGCGCCAGCAGTAGGCCAGCACCCGGAAGCCCTCGTAGATCAGGCCCTTGTCCCAGAGCGTCTTGAACGCCCACATGACGCTTTCCATGTAGTCGAGATCGAGGGTCTTGTAGTCGTTCTCGAAGTCGACCCAGCGCGCCTGCCGGTTGACGTACTGCTCCCAGTCCTTGGTGTAGCGCAGCACCGAGGTCCGGCAGGCCTCGTTGAACGCGGCGATGCCCATCGCCTCGATGTCGGCCTTGGCCTTGAGCCCGAGCTGCTTCTCGGCCTCGACCTCGGCCGGCAGGCCGTGGGTGTCCCAGCCGAATCGGCGCTCGACCCGGCGCCCGCGCATCGTCTGGTAGCGGGGCACCAGGTCCTTCACGTAGCCGGTGAGCAGGTGGCCGTAGTGCGGCAGTCCGTTGGCGAACGGCGGGCCGTCGTAGAAGACGAACTCGTTGCCACCGATCTCCCCGTCCGGGCCGTCGGCCGGGCGGGCCTCGACGCTGGCCTCGAAGGTGTGGTCCTGCGCCCAGTAGGCGAGCACCTTCTCCTCGAGCTGCGGAAATCGCGGCGTGGCCGGAACCTCGCCGCCGACCTTGGGGTACGTCATGGTGGTGCGCTCCTCGTGCGTCCTCGCCCGCTCCGGCCGGCCGGCGCCCGATGAGGGACGACGACCTTCCTGGTGCGAGGACGACGACGCCGGGATCGGCCCGGTCAGCGCCGCGGTACCACCTCGCTTGCCGCCGTCCAGGCTCCGCCGGGGCTTCTCGACCCCGGTGGACACGGTTCGGCGACCGCTCAGCCGGCTGTCACGGGCCGCACCCGTCCGGTTCTACTGAGGCCCGCCGCAGCGGTCCCGTTCTTCCGGAGGCTCACCGGTGATAGCCGGGTCGAAGCCTGTGCGTCCATGGTATCGCTCCCCCGGAGCAACCCGTACGGATTAACCGCGGCGGGCACTGCGGCCGCGAGCTGGGCGTGGTCGCTTGGGCACGGAAAGTCAGTTCTGCCCGGCGCGCTTTCATCGGGTTCGCCCCGGTAACGCATCGGTGACCACCGCACGCTATGGTCCGGGAATGACCGTCGGCCTGGAGCAGCTCGTCGTCGGCCACGTGATCGTCGGGCCGCCCGGACACGGGGTGGTCAAGTTCGCCCAGCACCTGGCCGCCCGGCTCGGCGGACCGGTCGTGCGCCTGTCCGACCCCGACGACTTCACGCCCGACGGCCCGGCCGGGACCAGCGTGCTCTCCGGCACCGACGTCGTCCTGGCCCAGTACACCGACGCGCTCGGCGGGCCCGACAGCGCGACCGCGGCGGCCCGTTTCGTGGCCCTGCGCGAGCGGATCGACCGCCCGGTGGTGGTCACCATGCACCGGCTGCCAGACCCGATCGACGACCCGGTCAATTACCGGCGCCGCGCCGCCGGCTACCGCGCGGTGATGGACGCCGTCGACGCGGTCGTCGTCTCCAGCCAGCACGAGGCCCGGCTGTTCGCCCGGTTCTCCACCCTGTTCACCGCCGGGCACGCCGGCGTCGTGCCGCTGCCGATCGAGCTGCGCCCGGCGCCCGAGGAACGGCCCGACCCGCAGCCCGAGCTGGGCGTGCTCGGTTTCGTCGGCCCCGGCAAGGGCTACGAGGACGCACTGGCCGCCCTGGAAGGCGCTCCCTCGGCGATCGGGTTGACCGCGATCGGGCGCACCGCCGACGGGCACGACGACCTGGTGACGACGCTGACCCGGGCGGCCGAGGACGGTGGGCACTGGTTCCGGGTCACCGGCTTCCTGCCCGACGAGACGCTGATCAGCCGGCTGCGGCAGGTGGCGGTGCCGATCGCGCCGAGCCGGACCGTCTCGGCCTCGATCAACACCTGGATCGCGGCCGGGCGCCGGCCCCTGGTCGCAGCCGGCCCGTACACCCACGAACTGGCCGAACGCTGCCCCGACGCCGTGCTGGTCTACGAGCCGGGCGAGCTGCCCGGCCTGATCCGCGAGGCGTTCATGGACCCGGACCTGACCTGGCTGGACGACGACGCCCAGGTCGGCCCGACCCGAGCCGAGACCGCCGCCGCCTACCTGCCCCTGCTGGCCGAGGTGGCCGGGCGCGGCCTGCCGCACGTCGTCGCCAACTGACGCACGCCCCCGATCACCGCTGAATCGGCGTGTCGAAATCAGACCGTCTGCAACAGCTCCTACATCACGCGCGGCGCCGCGATGCCGAGCAGGTCGAGCCCTTGCGACAGGGTGCCGGCGGCCAGCCGGCACAGGGCCAGTCGGTTGCCGCGAACTTCTTGGGACGGCGCCTTGAGGACCGGACAGGCTTCGTAGAACTCTGAGTAGGCCCGGGCGACGGAGAAAAGGTACCCGCACAACCGGTGCGGCTCCAGCGAGGCCACCGTGTCCGTGAGGACCTCGGCGAACTGATCGAGCCGCAGGGCCAGTGCCCGCTCAGCAGGCTCCAGCCTCAACGTGACGTCGACGTCAAGCGCCGGCCCGGCTGCTCCGTTGGCGGACCGCTCGAGAATGGAGCAGATCCGCGCGTGGGCGTACTGCAGATACACACCGGTGTCGCCGGCGAAGGCCGTCATCCGCACCGGATCGAAGATGTAGTCCTTGGCCCGCGACGTGGACAGATCCGCATACTTCACGGCACCGATGCCGGCCTGTTCGGCGATCTGCTCGACTTGGGTCTCGGGCATGTCGGGGTTCTTCTCCCGAACGGTCGCCCGCGCGGAGGCGACGGCCTGATCCAATAGCTCCGCCAGCCTCACCGTGCCACCGGAACGAGTCTTGAAGGGCCGCCCGTCCGGACCAAGCACCGTGCCGAAGGGGACATGGCGCGCATCGACATCGTCGCTCAGCCATCCCGCCCGGCGTGCGGCGGAGAAGACAAGCCGGAAGTGCAGGGCCTGGCGAGAATCGACCACGTAGAGGATCCGGTCGGCCTTCAGTTCCGTGGTGCGGTAGCGGATGGTGGCCAGGTCGGTGGTGTCGTACCCGTAACCGCCGTCGCTCTTGCGAACCATGAGCGGAATGGGCGTGCCGTCCGGCCCGAGCACGGCAGAGTCGAAAACGCACAGGGCGCCGTCGCTTTCGACGGCGATACCGTCGCGCTGGAGCTCATCGACGACGTCTGCGAGCATGGGGTTGTACATGGACTCCCCCGCGACGTCGTCATCAGTCAGGAGGACTCCGAGCCGGGAGTAGAGCGCATTGAAGGCACCCTGGGACTCGGCAATGATCGCCTTCCAGGTCATCACTGTGCCGCGATCACCGGCCTGCAGCGCGACAACCCGGGCCCGGGAGCGGTCGGCGAAAGCGGAGTCGGCGTCGAAGGCTGCGCGAGCAGCGCGGTAGAGGCCGTCGAGGGCCCCGATCGCGTCGGTTCCGGGGGCCAACTGGTCAGCATGCCAGTGAGCCTCAGGGTGCTCGTCCAGGTACTGGATGAGCATTCCGAACTGCGTTCCCCAGTCGCCGAGATGGTTCTGCCGGACGACATCTCCGCCGAGGAATCCCAGCACTCGGGCGAGGGCGTCGCCGATGATCGTGGTCCGCAGGTGCCCGACGTGCATCTCCTTGGCGATGTTAGGCCCGGAGTAGTCGATCACCGTGCGCTTGCCGACCTCGGGCTGGGCGATCCCCATCCGGGGCGCAGCCAGCCGGTCGCGGACCTGAGCCCAGACGGCATGGTCGTCAAGGGTGATGTTGAGGAAACCGGGTCCGGAGACGTCGACGCCCGCGATGACTGGATCCGCGAGGTGCTCGACCAGTTCTCTCGCCAGTTCGTCCGGTCGACGATGAGCGGCCTTGGCGAGGCCGAGTGCGGCGTTCGCCTGCAGGTCGGCGCGGTCGGAGGGGCGCACCAGAGGATCAGCGTCCAGATGGTCCGGCAGGACCGTCCGGATGCTTCGTCGCACCGCGTCGTGGACCTGATCGGTCAACGAGACGACGACGGCGCGCTGCTGATTCATGTGGTGCTCCAGCTCCAGACATGGACAAGGGACCAGACGGTCACGTTCAGTATCCCCGGCCTGTCGCGTCGATTACGTCTCCTGCCCTGCACGGACCGAGCCGCCACCCGCTCGACCACCGGAGCCGGCGAGATCTCGCTGGTGCTCGGCGGGCACCGACTGGGCAACTCGTCAGGCTTGGAGGCTCAAGCCCACGGCGTGTCGTGCCGATACCTGGTCGGTGACAGACGACCGTCGGCCCGACTACGACTTCTTCGCCCCGACGCCACCGCCGCCGTCAAATCCGCCCTACGGCGCCCAGGCCACGCCGTACTCACCCGGGCCTGCGGTCCGGGGGCAGGTGCTGCCCCAGGGCGGCAACTGGACCTACGCCCAGTCGATCCCACCCCAGCGCTCCGGCCTGCCCGGCTGGGCGATCGCCCTGATTGCCGGCGCGGTCGGCTTCGTCGTCCTGGCCATCTTGGCCGCCATCGCCATTCCGGTGTTTCTCAGCCAGCGGGCCAAGGCGGAGTGGCAGAGCACGACGGTGTCGCTGCCGCCCACCCTGGCCGGCCTGAACCGCAACACCTCGTCCGCGGCGGGCACGCTTGCCGACGGATTCGCCGGCAACGGCGTGCCGGCCGGGAGCGTGGGCATCTACGGAGAACTCGGCGCGAACGCCGTCATCGTCATCGCCGTGAAGACCCCGCGGTCCGAGAACCCGGCCGAGCAGCAGGCCACCCAGACCGGGTTCGAGCGCAGCTTCGCCGGCCGCGGCGACGGCACGTTCAGCCTGACCCAGGGAGCCGACCCGGGAAAGCTGGGCGGCCGGCTCGGCTGCGGCACGCTGCAGACGGTCCAGGTCTGCGTGGCCACCAACGCGAACTCGATCGTCTCTGTGGTCACCGGTTCCAAGGACCTCGACCCGGTGACGCTGACCCGCCAAGCCCGCGAGGCCGCCGTCCTGACGCACTGACGTTCGTGGCCAACGGCTCGGGCCCGCCGGAGATACTCCGACGGGCCCGAACCAGTGCTCAGCCGATCTTGCTCAGCTGAAACTGCTCAGCTGAAGCGGACGTTCATCGACGTGCCGTTCTCGGACTGCACCTTGATCTTGACCCCGGCGCCGCGGACCTTCACCCCCGCTCCAGGGGAGGTCGGGTCGAACCAGTTCTTGGTGTCGTCGAACAGCGGCTGCCCGGCCTGCCCGCGCACGTACGAGGCCTGCCCGTCGAGGTGCAGCGTGAACGAGTCGGCCTTGGTCAGGCTGAACGGCGCGTCGTAGAGCTGGATCCGGTTGCGCCACGCCGCCCCGGACAGGTTGTAGATCGGCGCCGGATGGCTGTCGATGTACAGGTTCAGGCCCTCTCCCGGGTGGGCGCTGACGTTGTTGTCGGCCTGCGAGGTGTCCCAGTACGAGATCAGCAGGCCGGTCTGGTACGCGAAGTGCTCGACGTAGTCGGGCTTGGTGCTGGCCCAGCCGAAGTTGTACGGGCCTGTCTTCAGGTACTTGTCGTACTTGACGTAGGTGCGGTGCCCGGCGATGTAGTAGTTGTCGTAGTCGGTGACCACGCTGCCCTTGGTCCGGGTGAACCCGTCGGCGCTCCAGCCGGCGGCGAGGGTCTCGGCGTTGTCGGTGAACACCGTGGTGCCCCCGCTGGTGACGGCGATGTCGTCGACGAACAGCCCCGACGGCTGGGTCGGGTCGGTGCCCTGGGCCGCGCCGTCGGTCACGTAGTGGAACCGGAACTGGATGGTCTTGCCGGCGTAGGCCGACAGGTCGAAGGTGGCCGGCACGAAGCCGTCGCTCACGCCGTCGATCCCGTTGCCCTCGTCCGGATCGGTGATCGAGCCGGCGATCGGGGTCCAGGTACCGCTGCCGTCGTTGACCTCGACGTAGGCGTAGTCGCAGGGATCGTCGTCGCAGTCCTCGATGTTGTACGAGGTCTGGAAGGTGAGCGCGGCCGCGCCGGCCGGCAGCGTAAGCGAACGGGCCAGGGTGGTGTCCAGGTCGTCACCGGCGCCGCTCCACCACTCGTAGTCCCCGCTGGTCGGCGTGGGCAAGGTGGTGGTCACCTGCTTCTTGGGCAGGACGACGACCGCGGCCTGGGGTTTGGCCGTGTTGTACTCCTCCGGGCCCATTTGCAGCGTCTTCGTGTCGCCGGCCTTGATCACCTCGTAGTCGAGCCAGCCGAGCTGCAGCTTCTGCCAGGCGCCGATGTCGCCGGGCTTGGTGCCGATCGCCTCATCGCCCGCGGCCGACAGGCGGCTCTGGGACATCAGCGTCCACCACTCGTTGTTGTTGCTCGGGCCGTTGTTGGTGTCGTAGTCGTCCGGCAGGCCCAGGTCGTGGCCGTACTCGTGGGCGAAGACGGACAGGCCGCCGTTCTCGGGCTGGATCGTGTAGTCGCCGACCCACAGGCCGGTGTCACCGATCTGGGCGCCGCCGAGCGGGTCCTCGGCCGGGCCGGCCGTGCCGGCCAGGTTGGAGTAGGCGTACCAGCGGTGGCTCCAGATCGCGTCCTCGCCCTGATGCGGGTCGCCGTCGGCCTGGTCACCCCCGGCATGCACGATCTGGAAGTGGTCGAGGTAGCCGTCCGGCTCGTTGAAGTTGCCGTCGCCGTCGTAGTCGTAGCGGTCCCACTGGTCGTAGGAGGCCAGGGTGGCCTTGATCTGGGCCGAGGTCTGGCCGGCGGCCTTCTGGTCGGCAACCCATTGGTTGACGGCGTCGGCGATCAGGGCCCAGGTGTTGCTGCAGACGTTGACGGTGCACGGGTAGCCGTTGGACCGCCCGTAGCGGGCCTCGTTGTACGGCACCTTGACCCAGTCGGACACCTGGCCGTCGACGCTGTAGCGCCCGGAGGACTGGCTCTCGTAGTAGGTCTTGAGCGACTCGACGCCCTTGCCGGTACCGAAGTACAGGTCCTGGTAGTGCTTCTGGTTGTAGTCCGGCTGCCAGACGGTGCTGTTGTCGACGCTGCGGTCGGGCGCCGGGATCTGGTTGTGCAGCGGGCCGTCGAACACCGTGGGACCCGGGGTCTTCGGGTCGGTGTCCTGGTCGGGGTAGTTCGGGCTGCGCTGGGTGCCGAACTCGGCCAGGATCACGAAGATCTTGTCCGTCTTCTCCCGACCGACCTCGACGTACTTGTCGTGCTTGCCCTTGCGCCCGCTGCCCTTGACCTTGACCACCGAGCTGCCGTTCTTCGTGGTCACCGTGGCCTCGCCGTTGATCACCTGGCTCAGGGCGGCCTGGCGCAGCGCGCGGCGCTTGTCCTCCTGCGGACTGCTCAGCTCGTCGGGGCCGGGCGCCACCGCGCCGGGCGAGTCACCGACCGGGGGTGAGGCGTGGGCGACGGCCGGTAACGCCGCTCCCACCGCCGATGTCACCACAAGAGACAGCACGGCTGCCACGACTTTGCGCACACAGACCTCCGGTTGATCTCATGCCGAAGGCGCCGACCAGTCCGCCGGGCCTGCAGCAGCACAGCCCCGATCAGGGACATGCAGACCATAAAGGACTTTCTGTGAGCTTCCAAGGTTTTCTCTCAGGAAAGCGTCAAGACGTTACTCTTTGTCGCCAAACGGCCATCGGCGGAACCATTCGGTTCCGCCGATGACCACTAAACCGAAGATCATTCGGTAGGCAGGCCGGCCAGCTGGGTCTGCAGCCGGGCGATGTCGGCCTCGGCCTCGGCCAGGCGGGCCCGGATCTTGGCCACCACCGGCTCCGGCGCCTTGCCCACGAACTGGGCGTTGCCCAGCTTGGCGGTGGCCTGGTCGCGCTCCTTGCCCGCCGCGGCCAGGTCCTTCTCCAGCCGCTTGCGCTCGGCCGCGACGTCGATCGCGCCGGACAGGTCGAGCTCGACGCCCGCCTCGCCGACGGCAACCGTCACCGACGGCGCGAAACCGGGCCCGGCGTCGTCCAGCCGGGCCAGGGACCGGATCGTGCCCTCGTGCCCGGTCAGCCCGGACGAGGCCAGGCCGCTGAGCCGGGCCGCGACCCGCAGCGACGGCTTGACCCCCTGCTCGGCCCGGAACCGGCGGATCTCGGTGACCAGCCGCTGCAGGGCCAGCACCTCGGTCTCGGCGCCCGGGTCGATGCTCAGCGGGGAACGGGTCGCGTCGCCGGCCGGCCAGGCGGCGATCACCAGCGAGTCGGCGTCGCCCGGACTGTTCTCGTGCAGCGCCGTCCACAGGGCCTCGGTGACGAACGGCGCCACCGGGTGCAGCAGCCGCAGCACGACGTCGAACACCTCGCCCAGCACCCGGCTGGTCACCTCGGCCCGCCGCCCGCCCTCGGCCAGCGGCAGCTTGGCCAGCTCCAGGTACCAGTCGCAGACCTCGTCCCAGACGAAGTGGTAGAGCGTCTCGGTGGTCTTGGCGAACTGGAAGTCCTCGTACCCGGCGTCCACCTGCTCGACGACGGTTGCCAGCCGGGACAGGATCCAGCGGTCGACGGCCGACAGCTCGTCCGGGCCGGGCAGCGGGCCGGCCACGGTGGCCCCGTTCAGCAGGGCGAACCGGGTGGCGTTCCAGAGCTTGGTGCAGAAGTTGCGCCCGGCCTGCACCCAGTCCTCGCCGATCGGCACGTCGGTGCCCGGGTTGGCCCCCCGGGCCAGGGTGAACCGCAGGGCGTCGGCGCCGTAGCGGTCCAGCCAGTCCATCGGGTTGACCACGTTGCCGAACGACTTCGACATCTTCTTGCCGTTCTGGTCGCGCACCATGCCGTGCAGGGCGACCACCGGGAACGGCGGCGTGCCGTCGTTGGCGTAGATGCCCATCATCATCATCCGGGCGACCCAAAAGAAGAGGATGTCGTAGCCGGTGACCAGGACGCCGTTGGGGTAGTAGCGCTCCAGGTCGGCGGTCTGCTCCGGCCAGCCCAGGGTCGAGAACGGCCACAGCGCGCTGGAGAACCAGGTGTCGAGCACGTCCTGGTCCTGGGTCCAGCCCTCACCGGGCAGCTCGTCGTCGGGGCCGACGCAGCGCACCTCGCCCTCGGCCGAGTACCAGACCGGGATCCGGTGGCCCCACCAGAGCTGGCGCGAGATGCACCAGTCGTGCATGTTGTCGACCCAGGCGAACCAGCGCGGCTCCATCTCGGCCGGGTGGATCTTCACCGAGCCGTTGCGCACGGCGTCGCCCGAGGCCTGGGCCAGCGGCGCGACGTTCACGAACCACTGCAGGCTCAGGCGGGGCTCGATGACGTCGCCGCTGCGCGAGCAGTGCCCGACCGAGTGCAGGTAGGGCCGCTTCTGGGCGCCGACCCGGCCCAGCGCGGCCAGCGCCTCGCGGACCGCCACCCGGGCCTCGAACCGGTCCATCCCGTCGAACTGCGTGCCGGTGCCGGTGATCGTGGCCTCCGGCGTCATGATCGTGATCATCGGCAGGTCGTGCCGGCGGCCGATCTCGAAGTCGTTCGGGTCGTGGGCCGGGGTCACCTTGACCGCACCGGTGCCGAACTCGGGGTCGACGTGCTCGTCGGCCACCACCGGGATCTTGCGCCCGGTCAGGGGCAGCTCGATCTCGCGCCCGACCAGGTGGGCGTAGCGCGGGTCGTCAGGGTGGACGGCGATCGCGGTGTCGCCGAGCATGGTCTCCACGCGGGTGGTAGCGACCACGATCCGGTCCTCACCCTCGCCGTAGATCAGCTCGACCAGCTCGCCCTCGTCCTCCTGGTGCTCCACCTCGATGTCGGACAGCGCGGTCAGGCAGCGCGGGCACCAGTTGATGATCCGCTCGGCCCGGTAGATCAGCTTGTCGTCGAACAGCTTCTTGAAGATGGTCTGGACGCCGCGCGAGCGCAGCTCATCCATGGTGAAGGCCTCGCGGCTCCAGTCGACGCCGTCGCCGAGGCGGCGCATCTGGCCCAGGATCTGCCCGCCGGACTCGTCCTTCCACTCCCAGACCTTGGCCACGAAGGCCTCGCGGCCCAGGTCGTGGCGGGTCTGGCCCTTCTCCCGCAGCTGCTTCTCGACCACGTTCTGGGTCGCGATGCCGGCGTGGTCCATGCCGGGGATCCAGACCGCGTCGTAGCCCTGCATCCGGCGGCGGCGCACCAGCGCGTCGATCAGGGTGTGCTCGAAGGCATGGCCCAGGTGCAGGCTGCCGGTCACGTTCGGCGGCGGGATGACCACGGCGTAGGGCGGGCGGCCGGACTCGGGGTGGGCCTCGAAGTACCCGCGCTCGACCCACCGCTCGTAGAGCGGGCCCTCTACCGCCGCCGGCACGAACTGGGCCGGCAGGTCGGTGGTCGGGCGCGGGGCCTCGTCGCCGGGGGCGACGGGCGTCAAGGTCTCGGACATGCTGAAATTCTACGGAATCGCGGACCACCCCGTTGACACCCGGGCTCCGCCATGAGCCAAAACGCGGCTCCGGCCCACCGAAGCGGTGAGCCGGAGCCGGGGTGGAACGGTGGATCAGGCCGACTTGTCGCGCCGTTCGCGCGGCTTGCGGGCGGCCGGGGCCTCCCGCGGCACCAGCGTCGGGTTCACGTTCGACAGCACCACGTCGCGGTTGACCACGCAGCGAGCCACGTCGTCGCGGCTGGGCACGTCGAACATCACCGGCAGCAGCACCTCCTCGACGATCGCGCGCAGGCCCCGGGCGCCGGTTCCGCGCAGGATGGCCTGCTCGGCGATGGCACCGAGAGCGTCCTCGGTGAACTCCAGCTCCACGCCGTCGATCTCGAACATCCGCTGGTACTGCTTGACCAAGGCGTTCTTCGGGCGGGTGAGGATCCGGACCAGGGCCTCGCGGTCGAGGTTGGAGACGGTGGTGATCACGGGCAGCCGGCCGATGAACTCCGGGATCAGGCCGAACTTCAGCAGGTCCTCGGGCATCACGTCGGCGTACGAGTCGCCGTCCGCCTTCGGGGTGTGCAGCGGGGCGCCGAAGCCGATCCCCCGCTTGCCCACCCGGGACTGGATGATCTGGTCCAGCCCGGCGAACGCGCCACCCACGATGAACAGCACGTTCGTCGTGTCGATCTGGATGAACTCCTGGTGCGGGTGCTTGCGCCCGCCCTGCGGGGGAACGCTCGCCGTGGTGCCCTCGAGGATCTTCAGCAGGGCCTGCTGAACTCCCTCGCCGGACACGTCCCGGGTGATCGACGGGTTCTCCGACTTGCGGGCGATCTTGTCGACCTCGTCGATGTAGATGATCCCGGTCTCGGCCTTCTTGACGTCGTAGTCGGCCGCCTGGATCAGCTTCAGCAGGATGTTCTCGACGTCCTCACCGACGTACCCGGCCTCGGTGAGGGCGGTGGCGTCGGCGATCGCGAACGGCACGTTGAGCATCTTGGCCAGGGTCTGGGCCAGATACGTCTTGCCGCAGCCGGTCGGGCCGATCAGCAGAATGTTCGACTTGGCGATCTCGACCGGCTCTTCGTTGCGCCGACCCGGCTCGGCCGCCTGGATGCGCTTGTAGTGGTTGTAGACGGCGACGGCAAGAGACTTCTTCGCCGGCACCTGCCCGACCACGTACTGCTCCAGGAAGTCGAAGATCTCCTTCGGCTTGGGGAGCTCGACGAGGCCCAGTTCACTGGCCTCGGCGAGCTCCTCCTCGATGATCTCGTTGCAGAGGTCGATGCATTCGTCGCAGATGTAGACGCCGGGACCGGCGATGAGCTTCTTGACCTGTTTTTGGCTCTTGCCGCAGAACGAGCACTTCAGCAGGTCGCCACCGTCTCCGATGCGTGCCACGCGCAGTCCTTCCTCCGGGGGGCCACTGCTGTTCGCCCGTCAGCGTTCAACCGGCCCCAAGACCATTCAACGCCACCGGGGCGCCACTGTCAGCGGCAACCCCCGAGCAGTCGGCGTGTCAGGAACTGACAGGGACCGGTTCGGACACGATTGCACCCTTGCGGCTGTCGAGCACCTGGTCGACCAGACCGTACTCGACCGCCATCGGAGCGGTGAGGATCTTGTCCCGCTCGATGTCCTTCTTGACCTGCTGAACGTCCTTGCCGGAGTGAAGGGCGATGGTGTCCTCTAGCCAGGTACGCATCCGCAGGACCTCGTTGGCCTGGATCTCGATGTCCGAGGCCTGGCCGTAGTCGCCACCGGCCATCGCGGGCTGGTGGATCAGCACCCGGGCGTTCGGCAGGGCCAGACGCTTGCCCTTGGTGCCGGCCGCCAGCAGCACGGCCGCCGCCGAGGCGGCCTGCCCCAGGCAGACCGTCTGGATGTCGGGCTTCACGTAGGACATCGTGTCGTAGATCGCCGTCAGCGCGGTGAACGACCCGCCCGGCGAGTTGATGTAGAGCGTGATGTCGCGGTCGGGGTCCTGGCTCTCCAGCACAAGCAGCTGGGCCATGATGTCGTCGGCCGAGGCGTCGTCCACCTGGACGCCGAGGAAGATGATCCGGTCCTCGAACAGCTTGGTGTACGGGTCCATCCGCTTGAAGCCGTATGCGGTGCGCTCCTCGAAGTTCGGGAGCACGTAGCGGCTGCTGGGAGCGGCGGCGCCGGAAGCGGCGGAACGCCCTGAGCCCGGGAGGGAGAAACCTCCGAGGGGGGTGGGGAGAGTCATCGGGTCACTCCTGTGGGCCGGTGGGGCGAGAAGGTCGAAGCTGAGCGAAGAGTCATGACAGGGCACACGCCGATCAGGCGCCGGTGCCGCCGCCACCGCTGACGTCGCGGGCGGAGCGGCGAACGTGGTCGACGATGCCGTACTCCTCCGCCTGGGTGGCGGTGAACCAGCGGTCACGGTCCGAGTCGGCCTCGATGGTCTCGACCGTCTGGCCGGTCTGCTCGGCGATCAGCTCGGCCATCTGCTTCTTGATGTGCAGGATCTGCTCGGCCTGGATCCGGATGTCGGTGGCCGAACCACCGATGCCGCCGAGCGGCTGGTGCATCATGATCCGCGCGTGCGGCAGGGCGTACCGCTTGCCCTTCGCACCGGCGGTGAGCAGGAACTGCCCCATCGAGGCGGCCAGGCCCATCGCCAGGGTGGCGACGTCGCAGGAGATGAACTGCATGGTGTCGTAGATCGCCATCCCGGCCGTGACCGAGCCACCGGGAGAGTTGATGTAGAGGAAGATGTCCTTTTCCGGGTCCTCCGCCGCCAGCAGCAGCATCTGCGCGCAGATGGCGTTGGCGTTGTCATCACGAACCTCGGAGCCGAGGAAGATGATGCGGTCCCGCAGCAGGCGGTTGTAGACGTGGTCGTCATACCCCATACCGGGCGCGGCGGTGCGCGCAACCGTCGGGTTGAACGAGTCGCCAGCCGACGGGTAGTCACCTGGCACGATCAAGTGGCTCACGATTTCGCTCCCCAGTGTGTTCGCGCGGTGTGTGCACTGCCCCGACATTCGGGGCTCTCCGGGTGGGCCACCCGGTGCATCGACACTAACGCGCGCCACACCCGGTGATCCTCCCCTACCGACCGTTGTTCGCTCTGGGCGCATCGGGGACGCCGGGTGACGTCCCGCCCGCAACCACTCGTTCCGTCAAATGCTCGTAAAAACCACGATTGCCGGTGGCGCCGAACCCTTGGGGCAAGCCCCGGGGACGTCGGCACCACCGGCTCTCGGACGGTCAACGCAGACGATCGACTCGCACGTACCCGTGGATCAGAAGCTCGGCAGCGCCGTCGGGTCGCCGGCGGCGGGCGCGTGACCATGACCGTGGCCGTGACCCTCGTGGTCGTGGCCCTCGTGATCGCCGTGGTCGTGGCCCTCGTGCTCGTCCGCCTCGAGGGCGCCGTCCTCGGACTCCTCGCTGGCCGGGAACAGCGCGGCCAGGTCGATCTCGTTGCCCGACTCGTCCTTGACCACGGCCCGCTCCAGCACCTGGGCCAGCGCCTTGCGCCGGCCGACCTCGGCCACCATCTGCGGAACCTGGCCGGCCTCGTCGACCGCCTTGATGAACTCGTTCGGCTCCATCCGGTACTGCTGGGCGCTGGCCAGCAGGTACTCGATCAGCTCCTGCTGGCCGACGGCGACCTGCTCCTTCTCGGCGATCGCGTCGAGCAGCAGCTGGGCCTTGAAGCCCTTGCGGGCCTCCTCAGCGACCTCGATGCCGTGCTCGTCGTCCTCGGCCTTGCCCTCGTTCTCCAGGTGCTGCTTGACCTCGGCCTTGATCAGACCCTCGGGAACCGGGATCTCGACCGCCTCGAGCAGGACGTCGAGCAGACGCTCGCGGGCCTGGATGCCCTGCTGGTACCTGGCCTCCTGCTCGGCCTGCTCCTGGAGGCTGGCCTTGAGCTCGTCGAGGGTGTCGAACTCGCTGGCCAGCTGGGCGAAGTCGTCGTCCGCCTCCGGCAGCGTGCGCTCCTTGACCGACTGCACCGTGATCGTGACCACCGAGTCGTCGCCGGCCCGCTCGCCGCCGGCCAGCTTGGAGGTGAACGTGGTGGTCTCGCCGGCGCTCAGGCCGGGCAGCACCTCGTCCATGCCCTCGAGCATCTCGCCCGAGCCGACCCGGTAGGAGATGCCCTTGACGCTGTCGATCTCCTCGTCGTCGATCGTGGCGCCGAGGTCGATGCTCAGGAAGTCGCCGTCGGCGGCCGGGCGGTCGACCGTGGCCAGGCTGCCGAAGCGCTCGCGCAGCGACTCCAGGCGCTCGGTGACCTGCTCGTCGCCCACGTTGATGTCGTCGACGGTGACCTCGACGGCGTCCAGGGACGGCAGGGTGAACTCGGGCCGGACGTCGACCTCGGCGGTGAACTTGAGCTCGCCACCGGTGGTCGGGTCGGGAACGGAGGTGACGTCGACCTCGGGCTGGCCCAGCGGGCGGACCTCGGACTCCTCGACGGCCTGCAGGTAGAACTTGGGCAGCGCCTCGTTCACCGCTTCCTCGATCACCGCGCCGCGGCCGAACCGCTGGTCGATGATCCGGGGCGGGACCTTGCCCTTGCGGAAGCCCGGCACCACCACCTGGTTGCCGATGGTCTTGTAGGCGGCATCAAGACTGGGCTTGAGCTCGTCGTACGGCACCTCGACGGTCAGCTTGACCCGGGTCGGGTTGAGGGTCTCGACGGCGCTCTTCACAGCAGGTTCTCCTGAGGACTGGGACGCAATGGCGACGCGGACGACGCAGCGTCCGTGCTAAACGACCATCGTAGCCGGGCCCGCGAGCGCCGCAGGTCACGCGCACCCGGCAGCACAGCTACGCACTGTCTTCGTGCGGCTCGGCCGCTCGGGCCACGTACTCGCCCTGGTGGTCGTCATGGTCGGGGTACCCGGATTCGAACCGGGGGCCTTCCGCTCCCAAAGCGGACGCGCTACCAAGCTGCGCCACACCCCGTTGCGCCCGGCCGCCGCTTCGATCTGCCGGACAACAGGCAGTAGGCTACGCCAGTACGGACGGCGCGATCACCGGGTTGGCTTCATTCCCGGAGGTCGCGCGCGGTTCCGTGCGGGTGTAGCTCAATGGTAGAGCCCCAGCCTTCCAAGCTGGCCATGCCAGTTCGATCCTGGTCACCCGCTCCACAGGCCGAAGCCCTGGTCAGGGACATGATCCCGGACCAGGGCGATCGGCGAGCGGATGGTGCATGCTCCCGTCGTGCAATTGGCGTGCTGCCGGCGAGCCGGGGCTGGTTGGCCGGCGGGTCATCGGGCTTCGCCGGTAGTTCTTGCCGCCCGTCGAGAATGCGCGGCAGACCCCTGAGGGAGGCAGACCCCTAAGGGAGTAGGAGCAACGCGCCCCGGCTGGGGTGGATCACAGATCCAGGGATGTGGGCACATATCCCCGAGGAGGCCACCGACCTCAGGGGCACTGTGCTGTCTGGGCATGCACCACCTCCGGCTTCCGTCCGACCTGCGCGATCACTTCTCCCGACCGAAGAAGGTGACGCACGAGGCCGATGACCTTGGGGCCGCCGGACGCCCCCACCGCGAGGCCAACCGGGACCAGCCCATGAGCCGACAGGCGCGAGGCGGTCGTCCTTCCACCAGCATCACCGCAGGCGCCTCGCACCCTCGGCGTGCCATCTAGTCACCGGGGAACGGTCTGAAGCGTCGCTCTCGGCATGGCCCGTGGAGGCCGAAGCCACCTCGGACGGGGCGACGTCAGATCCAGAGCGCCTGCAGTGGCAGCGCAGCGAGCCGATTCCTGAACGGCAGCACCTTGTCGCCGGCGTACAGCACGACCCCATGAGCGAACGATCTTCGAGTTTGAACTATCAGGCTCGCGCTCCACGTGTCGGCCGGTAACTGGTGGGCGCCCAGGGCGGCGATCATGATTGCTGCTCGATCGGCATACCACGCGGTATGCTGATCGGTATGAGTATTACTTCGATAAAGGTCGAATCGGATGTACGCGATCATCTTGCTCGCGTAGCGGCCGATGAACTGGGCGGTGTCACTTTGAACACCGCCCTCGCGCACCTGCTCACGGAGCATCGCAAGGCGGCGGTCCTCGCAGCGTACGAGCGACTGGAACGGGATCCTGCGGCCTGGAAAGCTTACGAAGGCGAACTCAACGCCAGTGACGGTCTGGTTGGTGACGGCCTGGACGGGCACCAGTGAGCCGCAAGGCCGAGCCGTGGCAAGTATGGATGGCCGACCTGGCTGCGGTGATCGGATCAGAGCAGTCTGGCCGTAGGCCCGTCGTTGTCGTCCATTCGCCGTTTTACGCCTCCTTCCCCATCTCGATGGCCATCGTCGTGCCGCTGACCACGCAGGACCGAGGCCTACCTCATCACGTGTCGGTGGCTTCGACACAGTCCGGCCTCCACCGCCCGAGTTGGGCCCGAACCGAGGATGTGCGAGCCGTCTCCGAACAACGGCTCATCGGCCGCCCCCTCGGCAGCGCCAACACCAAGGAATCAGATGAGATTCGTGCCTACCTGCGGCTGATGCTGGACATTTAGACTTCAGAACCGGCCCCGAGCTCCAGCTGCCGCGAGTCGTGGAGCCCTCGTTCGTCGTAGCCACCGACACGAGCATTGGCGCCGTCCCGGCCCCGCTCGGCGACGCCGACGCCCATGCTGGAGGGTCGGGATCGTCCTGGCCCCCGGGCAACTCAGCCGGCCTTGACGCAAGCGCCGATCAACGTCCCCGACATCCGCCTCTGCAGTCACTCCTCCGTCGAGGATGCCACCGGCGGCCAGGGCCTGATCCGCAAGACGTCGCAGGTCGCCTTCCCGGAAGACATCGAGCGGTCTACGCCTCGGCGGGGCACGACACGAGCGTCGCCAACCTGAGCCGGGTCACGTTGTCGTCGGACACCGTCTTCGGGGACGACGACGCGGCCCACGAACTGGCGAGCGTCACCGGCAGCCTTACCGCCGGCTACACCGCGACCCTCACGGCCGCGATCGACCCGAGCGCCACCTGGACCGGCTCGGGTGCTGGACCGGCCGGCCTCACCCGATCGGCTCAAGACCCGGCCAACATCTTCCGATGGGGTGCGGTGATCATTGCGGGGGAAACATGGCCGGCGACCGGCGGCTCGAGCGTGCTCGGGAGCCGCAGGTGAACCGGGTCTGGACGTTCGGGCGCACCCTGGCCATCGGGTTCACCGCCGTCGTGGCGTTGAACCTGGTGGTCGCCGGGATCGCCCTGGCCGGCCTGCACAACGTGGTCGAGCGCAAGGACCGGGTGATCGACACCGACTCCCGGCTGGTGCTGGACGTGCAGAAGCTGCTGACGATCCGGGACGCGCGGGCCGCCGCCAACCGCGGCTACCTCGTCTCCGGCGAGCAGTCGTACCTCGACCAGCAGTACGCCTATGACACCCAGTTCGACCAGCAGATCGCTGAGCTGCGCGCCCGGATGGACACCGCCCGGGGCCGACAGCTCATCGACCAGATCGCGGCCCTGCAGCACCAGTTCGTGCTGCTCGACCGCTCCCCGGTCGCGTTGCGCCAGAAGGGCGCGCCGATGACGGCGGTGGCCGCGGCCTGGGAGCAGATCAACACCCAGCGGCTGACCACGACCGAGGCGATGAACACGCTGTACGACTACCAGCAGAAGCTGGTCGACACCCGTAAGCACGCGGCCAGCACCGCGGCCTCGAGCGACATCAAGACCATCGTGGCCGTCGTCCTGGCGTCCGTCATGGCCTCGGCCGCGCTCGCCCTGACCCTGACCCGCCGGCTGCGGCGCCGGATCGGCACCAGCGTGAGCGAGGTCCAGAGTTCGTCGGTCGAGCTCCAGGCCACGGCCAACCAGCAGGTTCTCGGGGCCAAGGGGCAGGCCACCGCGGTCAACGAGATCTCCACCACGATGACCGAACTGCTGGCCACCTCGCACCAGATCGCCGAGAGCGCCCAGCGGGTGGCCGACGTGGCCGGCGAAACCGCGGGCGCCGGTCGGACCGGACGCAGCACGGTGGCCGCGGCCCAGGAGTCGATGACCGAGATCCGCCGACAGGTCGACGCCATCGTCGAGCACATGCTTGAGCTGGGCGACAAGTCCCAGCAGATCGGCTCGGTGCTGGACATCGTCGCCGAGCTGGCCGAGCAGACCAACATCCTGGCCATCAACTCGACCATCGAGGCGGTCGGCGCCGGCGAGGCCGGCCGGCGGTTCGCCGTGGTGGCCGACGAGATCCGCAAGCTGGCCGACCGGGTGGCCGAATCGACCAAGATCATCCGGGAGCTGATCGGCGGTATCCGGGGCGCGGTCAGCACCACGGTGATGGCTACCGAGATCGGGTCGCGGGCCGTCGACACCGGCACGGCCCAGGTCGAGGGGGTGGCGTCGTCGTTCCGGCAGATCGTGACCCTGGTCGGCAGCACCACCGAGGCGGCCCGGGAGATCGAGCTGTCCACCCGGCAGCAGACCACGGCGGTGGAGCAGGTCAACCAGGCCGTCGCCGACGTCGCCCAGACCACCCGGGAGACCGAGACCAGCTCCAGCCAGACCCTGCAGACCGCCTCCCAGCTGTCCCAGCTCTCCACCCAGTTGCGCTCGCTGGTCGAGGCGGGCACCGGCCGCTGAGCCGCCGGCACCCGCCCGAGCATCAGCGGTTCAGGCCGCCTCGACCAGGTCGGCCACCACGCAGCTGACGTTGTCCGGCCCACCGGCCCGACGGGCCAGCAGCACCAGCTCGGCCACCGTCGCCTCCGGGTCACCGCCCCCGGCCAGGACGTCGTGGACGGCGTCCGGCGCCACCACCGCGGACAGGCCGTCGGAGCAGAGCAGGTACCGGTCCCCGGCCCGGACGTCGTGCAGCTTCAGCTCGGGCCGGACGCCGGTCACCCCCAGCGCCCGCAGCAGCATCGCCCGGTCCGGGTGGGTCAGCGCCTCCTCGGGGCCGAGCCGCCCCTCGTCGACCATGGCCTGCACGACCGTGTCGTCGTGCGTGATCTGGAACAGCTCGCCGCCGCGCAGCAGGTAGGCCCGCGAGTCGCCGATGTGGACCAGGGCCAGCTGAGAACCGGTCCACAGCATCGCCGTCAGGGTGGTGCCGACGTCCTGCTCGAGGCCGCGGTGCCGGTCGGCGACGTCCTGGACGGCCTGAACGACCTGGCCGACGGCGTCGCCGAGCAGGTTCAGCAGCTCCCCCGGTGCGGCGCCGCCGACCTCCACGCCGCGAAGCGCGTCGATGGCTGCCGCCCCGGCCGGGGCTCCTCCGGCGCCGAACCCGTCGGCCACCGCGAGCAACCGGGAGCCGGCGTGGACGGCGTCCTGATTGCTGGGCCGCACCAGGCCGGTGTCGGAGCGGGCGGCGTACCGGATGGCCAGTGGTTCGCTGGTGACAGGCATGGCGAAGTCCTTTCCGGACAGATGGTCGATCAGGAAGGAGGCCAGGTCCCGCCGGGCCGCGACGTCGCTCTCGACCTCGGCCCAGAACGCCGCGACGGCCTGGGCCGCCACCACCGGCTCCAGCTCGCAGATCTGCTGGATCCGGGCCAGGGGCAGCCCGATCCGGCGCAGCCAGGCCACCAGCCGGGCCCGCTGGAGCTGCTGCGGGGCGTAGAACCGGTAGGCCGTGACGGGATCGACCCGGGCCGGTGGCAGCAGGCCGAGGTCGTCGTACAACCGCAGCGCCTTGGGTGACAGCCGGCTCGCCCGGGCGAACGCCCCGATGCTCAGCAGCTCCATGCTCACTCCCTCTCCGGTCAGGTGCGATCACCTGACCCGAACGATGCTGTGGCCTGCCCCAGGGACAAGGTCAACTCCCGTCGTCCAGCTGCGTCGCATCCACCGGACCAGGTCCTGGCCGCGCACCGGGACGGCATTCTTGCGGCGATCCGCCCTGGACGCCCCAAATGCTTCACTAACATGCTGTTGCTGGAGGGACTCAACTGGAACAATGCTCAAGTTCGATCCAGAAGGCTCCGATGTGCGCAAGAGTCGCTACGGACGGAGGGCTGATGGCAGCCGTGCGGTTCACGCGCGCTGCGGTATCGGTCGCGGTCGCGGCGTACGTCGTGTCGCTGATCCCGGGTGTCCGGGCCCATCCGGGCTTCTCCACCTTCTGGGACGTCGGCGTCAACGTTCTGGTGCTGTCCGGCAGCGGCCTGGTCTGCCTGCTGCGCGCCCGCGCCGACCGCTCCGACCGGGTCGCCTGGGCCTGCATCGGCGCCGGCCTGGTCTCGTACGCGGCCGGCACCTTCTACTTCTACGGCTTCCTGAACTCGCGGGCCGAGATCCCCTACCCCTCCGTGGCCGACGCGCTCTGGCTGCTGCTGTTCCCGCTGGCCATCATCGGCGTCGGGCTGATGGTCCGGGCCCGGATGGCCGGCTCGGTGGCCAGCACCTGGCTCGACGGCCTGGTCTCGGGGCTGGGCCTGGTCTCGGTGTCGGCGTCCTTCGTCTTTCCCCGGCTGACCGCGGAGGCCGGCGGCACCGCTTCGGTGATCGTGACCAACTTCGCCTACCCGCTGGCCGATCTGGCCCTGGTCGCGACCGTGGTCGGAGCGATGGCGGCGCTGGGCGCCTGGCGCGAACGGCCCTGGATCCTGCTCGGGGCCGGCTTCCTCGTGTTCGGCGCGGCCGACTCGGTCTACCTCTACCAACTGGCCAACGACAGCTACCACCCGGCCAGCACGGTCGACGCCGCCTACCTGGTGGCCGCCCTGCTGGTCGCGATGGCGGCGGGCGTGCCGCAGCCGGTCGTGCCGGTCGAACTGGCCACGATCCGCAGCGAGAACCGGTCGTTCCTGGTGCCGGCCTGCTTCGCCATGATCGCGATCTCGGTCCTGGTGATCGGCGCCTGGACCGACATCTCGCCGCTCGGCATCGTGCTGGCCGTCGGGGCGCTGAGCGCGGCCTGGACCCGGACCGCGCTGGCCGTGCGCGAGGTGGTCCGGCTGTCGGACTCGCGCCGCCAGGCCCGCACCGACGCCCTCACCGGCCTGCCCAACCGGCGCGCGTTCTACGAACTGCTGGAAGCGGCCGAGGCGACGTCGGGCCCGGGCCCGGCCACCGCCTCGATCCTGCTGATCGACCTGGACCGGTTCAAGGAGATCAACGACGCCCTCGGCCACCAGGTCGGCGACCGGGTGCTGCGCGCGGTCAGCCAGCGGTTCGAGACCCTGGTCCCGGCCGGCGGCACCATCGCCCGCCTGGGCGGCGACGAGATCGCCCTCTTCGTGCCCGGGACGCCGGCCGGCGAGGCGGCCGGGCTGGCCCAGCGGTTGCTGCGCTCGCTGGGCGAGGCGTTCGTGATCCAGGGCACCTCGCTGCACGTGGACGCCAGCATCGGGATCACCGAGATCGAGCCAGGCACGGACGCCGGACGGGCCCTGGCCGAGGCCGACCTGGCGATGTACCGGGCCAAGAAGTCGCGGGCCGGCTGGGAGGTCTACGACGACGAGCGCGACGGCGACGCCTGGGACCGGCTGGCCACGGTCGAGGCGCTGCGCGACGCGCTGGCCGGTGACGGCCTGGACGTGGAGTTCCAGCCGATCGTGAACGCGGCCGGCGGTGACCTGGTCGGGGCCGAGGCCCTGGTCCGCTGGACCCACCCGCTGCGGGGCCGGGTGGCGCCGGACTCCTTCCTGCCCCTGGCCGAGAGCGCCGGGCTGATGCCGGCGCTGACCCGCCGGGTGCTCGACCTGTCGCTCGACGAGGCCGTGGTGCTGCGCCGGCTGGAGCGCCCGATCCCGATCTCGGTGAACTTGTCGGCCAGCGACCTGCTCGACCGCCAGCTGATCGCCTACGTCGCCGAGGCGCTCAGCCGGCGCGGCCTGACCGGCGACGCCCTGCGGATCGAGATCACCGAGTCGCTGCTGGTCGAGGGGGCCAGCGCGGCCGAGTTCCTGCTCCAGCTGCGAGGCCTGGGCATCCGGCTGGCGGTCGACGACTACGGCACCGGCTACTCCTGCATGGCCTACCTGCACGACCTGCCGGTCTTCTACCTGAAGATCGACCGCGGCTTCACCGGCCGGCTGCTGCAGGACGAGCGGACGGCGATCATCGTGTCCTCCACCATCGACATGGCCCACCGGCTCAACCTGCAGGTGGTGGCCGAGGGCGTCGAGACCGCCGAGCAGCGCGACTGGCTGGCCGAGCACGACTGCGACCTGCTCCAGGGCTACCTGATCGGCCGGCCGATGACCGCCGAGGGCCTGCACGCCTGGATGGCCGACCACCCGCCGGTGGGCGAACCCTCGCCCCTTGCCTCGGCGCCGCCCTCGGCGCTGGTAGCGGCGGCGACCGAGACCGGCCCGCTGGTGCCGGCCCAGGCCGACGGCCGGCTCTAACGCCGGCGGCGCGCCGTCATCAGGATCATGCCCGACTCGCCGTACTCGGGCAGCGTGGGATCGGTGCCGATCCGGTCGATCACCAGATCGTCGGTGTGCGGGCCGAACACCTCGCGGACGATGTCGCCGTTCACCGGGTAGCCGGGCCACTGCGGGCCGACCTCGAGCCGGTAACTGGGCAGGTTCTCCATGAAGGCGGCCACCAGGTGCCCGCCGGGCCGGGCCGCCCGGATGAACGCCGTCGACAGGGCTTCGAACTCCAGCCGGTCCTCGGTCACTCCCTCGGCCACGAAGTGCATCGAGCACAGGTCGTAGGTGTCTTCCGGCGCCGACAGACCACTGCCGGGCCGGACCCGGACCCGCTCCAGCGCCGCCTCCAGCGTCGGTGGCAGGGTGGGGTTGCCGTGGCGGCAGTGCGCGTAGAACGAGCGCCAGTGCTCGTCGGGCCCGGCGCCGAGCTGGCGCCGCAGGTAGGCCAGGTTGGCCTCGCTCGGCTCGAGGGCGTCGATCTGCCGGCTGCAGGCCGAGGCCAGCATCAGCGGGTACAGGTTGGGGCCGGCGCCGAACTCCAGGGACCGGGCCAGGCTGCCCGGCTCCAGCCGGCGGTAGTACTCGTTGTGATGGTCGATCACGGCCGCGTCGGCCGGGTGCAGCTCCTCGTAGATCTCGTGCAGGTACTGCTCCACCGGCCACTCGTCCCAGTCGACGTCGCCGTTGCGGACCAGCCCGGACGCCGCCCGGGCCGGGTCGGCCACCGGCTGGGCCGGGACGGGCGTCGATCGGGCCGGGTCGAGACGGGCCTCGTCGGTGGTCATCTCGCCGGCCTCTCGTTCTGCAGGGGGAAGGAGGCCGCCAGCCGGGCCAGGACGGTGCCGAGGTGCTCCACCTCGGCATCGGTGTTGGCCGCGGTGAGCTGAACCCGGAACCCGACCTCGGACCGCGGTACCAGCGGATAGGCGGCCAGGGTGACGTAGATTCCCTGGTCGAAGAGGAACCGGCCGACGGCCGGCAGGTCGTCGGGCCGCCCGAGCGGGATCTCGATGATCGGCAGGCCGGAGGTGTTACGGCTGAAGATCTGCAGTTCGTCCAGGACGGCGAGGGTCCGGGCCGTGCGGCGGTGCAGGTCGGCCCGGATCTGCTCACCCCGCTGCTCGTTGACGTCGAACCCGGCCAGCACGGTGGCCAGCGAGGCGGTCGGCGACGGCCCGGAGTACAGGTACGGCGAGGCGGCCACCTTCAGCCGCTGCTTCAGGGCCGTCGGCAGGGCCAGGAACGCCAGCAGGGACGAGTAGGCCTTGGAGAACCCGCCGACCAGCACGATGTTGTCGTAGCTCTCGCCGACGTGGCGGACGATGCTGTTGCCCCGGGCGCCGTAGTCGCACAGCTCGGCCGGCGAGCGCTCGCCCAGCACCCCGAACCCGTGGGCGTCGTCGATGTAGAGCAGCGCGTCGTAGCGGCGGGCCAGGGCGGCCAGCGCGGCGACGTCACACAGGTTGCCGGTCATGCTGTTGACGCCGTCGGTGCAGATCACCTTGGGCACGGACGGCGGGGCCGAGCTCAGCATCCGCTCCAGCTCGGCCAGGTCGTTGGCCGGGTAACGCCGCAGCGTGGCCCCGGCCCCGGCCGCCGCCCGGCAGCCGTCGTACATCGTGCGGTGGGCCTGCGCGTCGACGAAGATCCAGCCCTTGGCCGCCAGCACCGGCAGGACGGTGAGATGGATGTGGGTGATGGTCGGCAGCACCAGGCAGTCCGGGGCTCCGAGCAGCTCGGTCAGGCGGTCCTCGATGTCGAGGTAGAGCCGGGGGTTGCCGAGCATCCGCGACCAGCTTGGGTGGGTGCCCCAGCGGCGCACCTCACGATCCACGGCGTCCATGATCGAGGGCTCGAGGTCGAAGCCGAGATAGTTGCAGGAGGCGAAGTCGCTCAGCCAGTGCTCGCCGATCCGGATCTGCCGGCCCTTGATCTCCTCGATCACGGCGTCGAGCATCGGGGAGTCCTGGAACAGCACCTCGAGCCGATCCGCACCCCCGCTGAGCGTGAGGGCCGGCTCGGGGCCGCCGTCCACCAGGTCGCTCACGATGCGGTTCCGGACCGGGCGGATCGCTTCGTCATGAGCACGACAATAGGGGCATCACGGGCCGATGCATCGCGCGGGGCCGCAGGTCAGGCCTGCTTTTCCACTAAACCCCGGCATGGTGGACGGACAGTTGACGCCCCGATACCGAGGGTCGCGCATTTCCGTTCAGCGGTAGGCTCCCTGGTGGTGCGCCGGGAAGTCTGGTCGGCAAGGTCTTCGTCCTGTCCAGACCCCTACGAACGCCGGGAGCCCCGTGTCCGAGACGTATCACTACGCCCTTGTGGTCCTGCTGGCCAGCCTGGCTCTGCTGGCCGCGGTGCTGTCGAACCGGCTGACCGAGCGGCTGAAGGTGCCGGCTCCGCTGCTGATGCTGGCCGGGGCCGCGATCGCGGTAGCCGTGGTCCCCGATCTGGGCGACCTGCGCGAGGTCACGGTCGAGCGAGTGGTCACCCTGGCCCTGGTGCTGGTGCTGTTCGACGGCGGGCTGCACATCGGCTGGTCGAAATTCCGGGCCGCGGCCGGGCCGATCGCGATCGTCGGGGTGGCCGGGACGTTCCTCACCGCCGGCGCCGGGGCGCTGCTGCTGCACGCCGTCATCGGACTGGACTGGTACCCGGCCCTGCTGGTGGCCACCGCGGTGGCCCCCACCGATCCGGCGGTGGTCTTCTCGGTGCTGGGCAAGCGGGAGATCGCCGGGCGCAGCGGGACCATTCTGGAGGGCGAGTCCGGCGCCAACGACCCGGTGGGCATCGCCCTGATGGCCAGTCTGCTGGCCGCCGGCGGGGTGAGCGGGGGCGCCTTCGCCCGGATCGGCGTGGAGTTCGGGCTGCAGATGGTGATCGGCACCGCGGTCGGCGTGATCGGGGCCCAGGCGATGCTGTGGTTCATCCGTCAGGTGCCGCTGCCGAGCGAGGCCCTGTATCCGGTGCGAACGGTCGCCTGTGCCTTCATCCTCTACGGAATCGGCACCCTGGCTCACGGTTCGGGGTTTCTGGCCGTCTTCGTGGCCGGCATCCTGATCGGCGACAGCAGCGCTCCGTACAAGCGGGAGATCGAGCGCTTCCACTCGGCGCTTGCCAGTTGCGGCGAGATCGTGGCGTTCGTGGTGCTGGGCCTGACTGTCGATCTCGAGGTGCTCTCCCGGGCCGACGTCTGGGGCCCGGGGCTGGTCCTGGGGGTCGTGCTGGCCCTGGTGATCCGCCCGGTGCTGGTCGGGCTGTGCCTGATCCCGGCCCGGCTGCAACCGAACGAGCGCAACTTCGTGCTGTTCGCCGGGCTGAAGGGGGCGGTGCCGATCCTGCTGGCCGAACTGCTGCGGGCAGCAGGCGTCCCCGGGGCGGAGCGGTTGTTCGGCATCGTGGTCGTGGTCGTGGTGCTCTCCGTGCTGTTCCAGGGCGGTCTGGTCCCGACGGTGGCCCGGCGGTTGCGGCTGCCGATGCGGACCCTCGAACCGGAGCCGTGGGCCCTGGGGGTGCGCCTTCGCGACGAACCCGGCGGGGTTCAGCGGTTGCGGGTGCGCGCCGGGTCCGTCGCCGACGGGCTGACCATCGAGCAGCTGACCGATCAAGTCGGGGAGATCTGGGTCAGCATCGTGGTCCGCAGCAGCGAACTGGTGCCGATCCGGCCGGGCGCCGTCCTCCAGGCCGAGGACGACGTGGTCGTGCTGGCCGACCCCGACCTGTTCGAGGTTCTGGAAGACCTCTTCGGCCATCGAGCCAGCACGGCCACGCCCGGTCAGAGTTGAGCCGAGGCTGCGCCCGACTCGCCGTCGGATCCCGCCTCAGCTGGTGACGTCGCGTCCGGCGAACCGGGCCCAGCTCGCGGCGGTGAAGACCACGACGTAGACGGCCGACACCAGCAGCCCCCGATCGATCTGCTGGGTGGCGATCGGGTCGCGCAGCAGGTCACCGAAGTACGACCAGTAGTAGGTGGGCAGGAACGGGTGGACGGCGTGCAGCTGGGAGATCGAGGTGGTGATCTGGCTGCCGATGCAGACCACCAGCACGGCCACGGTGGCCCCGATCGGCTGCTCGGTGAGGGTGGAGACGAACAGCCCGATCGCCCCCAGCGCGGCCATCGCCACCGCCAGATAGCCGCAGACCAGCAGCAGCCGCCAGAGCCCGACCCCGAACGACACCTGACTGCCGGAGAGCAGGGTCACGGTGCCGCCGCCGAACAGGGCCAGCCCGAACACCAGCCCGGTAACCGCCACCACAAGGGTGGCCACGATCGCGAAAACAACCACCGCGGAATACTTCACGGCCAGCAGCCGGGTGCGGTGCACCGGCACCGTGAGCAGGTAGCGCAGGGTGCCGGAGTTGGCCTCGCCGGCAATGGCGTCGGACGAGATCATGGCCACTGCCAGCGGCAGGAACAGCGGCAGTTCCAGGTTCAGCGCGAACAGGGCGACGAAGATGCCGTTGTGGGTGATCTGGCCGACCAGGCCGTCGTTCAGCCCGCCCCCGCCGCCGCCCGGGGCCGCCCAGAACTTGACCGAGACGGCGATCATGACCGGCACCGCGGCCAGGGCCAGCAGCGCCGCCCAGTTGCGCCGCCGGCCGAAGATCAGCAGGAGTTCGGAGCCGAGCAGCCGGCCGATCGCCCGCGCTCGTGATCGGCCGACCTCGGCGGCGCCGGGTTCGTCGCTCGGCCAGGGCGCGGCAATGGTCGCGGTGCTCGCGAAGCTCGCGGTGCTCCCGATGGCGGAGCCCGTGATGGTCGCGGTCGAGCCTTCAGGCTGAGACATCGAAGCCCTCCCCGGTGAGTGCGAGGAACACGTCCTCGAGATCGGCTTGCCGGACGGTGAACCCGCGGACCGGCACCCCGGCCCGGACCAGGGCGACGATCAGCTCCTCGGGGTCGGCCGACCCGAGCCGGGCCTCGACCCCCGCCGGAGTGACCCGCCCGCCGAGCAGGCCGGCCTGCTGGAGCAGGGCAAGGGCCTGATCGGGCCGGCTGGTCGAGACCAGTACCCGGGGCTCGACCCCGGCCCGCAGCTGCGGCAGCGGGCCCTGGGCGACCAGGTTGCCGGCCTGCATGACGCCGACGTGGCTGCAGACCTGCTCGACCTCGCTGAGCAGGTGGGTGGACAGAAAGATGGTCACCCCGGACCCGGCCAGCTCGCTGATCAGGGTGCGGACCTCCCTGGTCCCCTGCGGGTCGAGGCCGTTGGTCGGCTCGTCCAGCACCAGCAGGGCCCGGGGCCGCAGCAGGGCCGCGGCCAGAGCCAGCCGCTGCCGCATGCCGAGCGAGTAGTGCCGGTAGCGCTTGCCCGCCGCGGCCTGCAGGCCGACCCGCTCGAGCGCGGCCTCGATCCGGCGGCGGCCGGTGCGGGGGTCGGCGGTGCGGTCGGCCTGGTCGAGCCGGCGCAGGTTGGCCGGCCCGGACAGGTACGGGTGGAAGGCCGGCCCTTCGACCAGGGTGCCGACGGCCGGCAGGGCGATCGCCGCCGCCTCCGGCATCCGCCGGCCCAGCAGCTCGGCGTGCCCGGCGGTGGGCCGGATCAGGCCGAGCATCATCCGGATGCTGGTGGTCTTGCCCGAGCCGTTGGGACCGAGAAAACCGAATACCGAGCCTTCCGGAACGGCCAGGTCGATCCCGTTGACCGCGACCTGGCCGGACCGGAACCGCTTGGTCAGGGCCACGGTCCGGATCGCCATCCGCACCGGTGCCTCAGGGCCGGCGACCGCGCCGAGGACCGCGCCGGGAGACGACGCCGGCTGCGGACCGCCGGACGTTTCGCTCCCGCCCACCCGAATGCTCTCCCCCACCGGCCCAGTCTGGCTGATCGGTTCGGTCTGGCTGATCGGCCCGGTGGACAGGCCGGCCGGCGCCGTCACGGTTTGCCCGCCCCGGCAACCCGGTAGAGCTCATCCGGCGGCACCGCCCCGGCCAGCACCCGGCCGTCGTCGGTGAGCAGCAGGCTGAACAGGTTCGAGCTCAGCAACCGGCCCGAGCCCCAGCTCCCGGAGACCTTGGGCAGCGTCTGCAGCACGCCGGCCAGCTGGCCGTCCTTGGCCGCCAGCTGATCGACCGTAGCGGGCAGCTTCTCCTGCACGACCGACGTCCAGCCGCTGCCGGCGATGTTCCGCGCGGCCGATCCGGCCTTGCCCCGGGCCCGGTCGGCGGTCGAGGACGTTGCCGACGGCGTGCTCGCTGCGGTGATCTTGGCTCCGGGCGGCGGGCTGAACCGGAACTGCGAGTCGGCCGGCCGGGTGAAGCTGACCTGGGTGAAGCCCACCTCGGCCGACGGCTCGCTCGCGTTGCGGGCGAACACCTGGACCCGCAGCGGAACGTGCTGGACGGCGTCCACCGCGATCCGGACCTCCTTGATCAGCGAACCCGTGCCTTTCGGAGCCAGGACCAGCTCGTAGGCGTCGCGCCCGGCCACACGGGCCGCCGGATCGGTGCTCACCGACGTCGTCGTCCCGACCGCGGCCAGGGCCCGGTCGGCGGCCTGCTGCGGAGTCATGGTGGAGCCGGTCAGGCCACCGAGATCGTTGACGGTGGGCGTCTTCTCACCCACCCCGTCGGTCGGCAGCAGCCGGTGGGTGGCGGTGTTCTTGTCGCTCGACCAGAACCACAGATCTGAGCCGTTGCGGATCACGTCGGACTCGCCCAGCGTGCCGAGCAGGGCCGCGCGCACCTTGGACGGGCCCGAGTACCAGACCCGCAACGTGTGGTTGCCGGACAGCAGCGCGGACAGCTCGGAGCTGCCCGACCCACCGGCCACCGGCAGCGACGGCAGGCCCAGATCGGCCTTCTCGACCACCGTTCCGGAGCCGGCGCTGATCCGGGCCGTCTGCACGTCGACCAGCAGCTGGGCCGCGGAGCGCGGCGGTAGCGTGCTGTCGGCGCTGGCGGACAACTGGGTGGCCACCGCCGTGCCGCCGAGCGCGATCCCCACCGCCGCGATCGGAATGGTCCAGCGAACCGCTGGGTGCCTCGAAAGTACTGACATCAGGTCACGTTCCCCTCGTTGTGCCTCGATCGACCTGAGATCAAGGCTCTCGACCCCACCTGAGACACACCTGAGATGGCCTGAGCCGGCCTCAGGTCACGTGTCACGCTACGGGCATGCGGCTGCTGGTGGTGGAGGACCAGATGCGGCTGGCCCGCGCCCTGCGCCGGGGGCTGGAGGCCGAAGGCTTCGTGGTCGACCTGGAGTCCGACGGGCTGAGCGGGCTGGAGGCGGCCCGCCACGGCCGGCACGACGCCGTCGTCCTGGACGTGATGCTGCCCGGGCTCTCGGGCTACAACGTGGTGCGCACGCTGCGGGCCGAGCGCAACTGGGTTCCGGTGCTGATGCTCTCGGCCAAGGACGGCGAGTACGACCAGGCCGACGGCCTCGACGCCGGCGCCGACGACTACCTGACCAAGCCGTTCTCGTACGTCGTGCTGCTGGCCAAGCTGCGGGCCCTGGTCCGGCGGGGCGCGATCGAGCGGCCCACCCGGCTGGTGGTCGGCGACCTGGTCTTCGACCCGGCCGCCCGGGAGATCACGCTGGCCGGCGAGCCGGTGGTGATGACCCACCGCGAGCTCAGCCTGCTGGAGTACTTCATGCGCCGGCCCGGGCACGTCGTCTCCAAGACCGAACTGCTGGACAACGTCTGGGACGCCGCCGAGGGCACCGACCCGAACGTGGTCGAGGTCTACATCGGCTACGTCCGGCGCAAGATCGGCCGGGAGAAGCTGGAGACGGTGCGCGGAGCCGGCTACCGGCTGGTGCGGGCCGGCCCGACGGCACCGTGACCCGCCCCCGAGACCGCCCGCACGATCAACGAGGAAGCCGGCCCTGGAATCGGCTCAGCCTTCGCTGGCGGCTGATCCTGATCGGCGCGGCCGGGCTCTCGGTCGGACTGGTCGTGGGCGGGATGCTGCTGCTGGCTGCGCTGTCGGTGACCGCCGAGCGCAGCCTGGACGCCGGCGCTACCCAGACCGCCTCCGACGTGGCCGATCTGATCGCGGCCGGCCGGCTGCCCCAGCCGGTGCCGGTGGCCGGCCTGCAACTGGTGCAGGTGATCGACGCGCAGGAGCGGGTCCGGGCCGGATCGCCGGGGGTCGACCGGCTGGTGCCGCTGCTCGAGCCGGCCGAGCTGAGACGGGCCCTGGCCGGCCGGCGGTTCGAGATCGACGGCGGCCGGGCCGGCCTGAACCAGCCGCTGCGGGTGCAGGCGGTCTCGGCCGGCCCGGCCGGCGACCGGCTGAGCGTCGTGGTGGCCGCCCCGCTGGGCGACGACCAGGACACGCTGCGGGTGCTGCGGCTCGCGTTGCTGGCCCTGTTCCTGCCGCTGGTGTTCGGGCTGACTGCGATCGCCTGGTGGGTGATCGGTCGCACTCTGCGCCCGGTCGAGGCGCTGCGGGCCGGGGCCGAGGAGATCACCGGGCAGGCGGACGGCGGGGGCCGGTTGCCGGTGCCGGGCGGGGCCGACGAGATCCACCGCCTCGCGCTCACCCTCAACGGAATGCTGGACCGCCTCGAGACGGCCCGCCGCAGCCAACGCCGGTTCGTCGCCGACGCCGCCCACGAGCTGCGCAATCCGCTGGCCGGGATGCGCACCCACCTGGAGGTGGCTCAGCGCCACCCGGACCGGGTCGACTGGCAGGAGCTGACCGACGACCTGCTCACCGACACTGGCCGGCTGGCCGCGCTGGCCGACGGCCTGCTGCTGCTGGCCGCGGTCGACGAGGCGGCCGGCCCGGCCCGGCGCTCGACCGAGCTCGTGCCGGTGGCCGAGACCCTGACCCGGATCACGGCCCGGTACCGGGAGGCCCGGGTCGCCGTGCAGACCGAAGCCCGGCAGACCGAAGCCCGGCAGACCGAAGCCGAGCCAACCGATGTCGTGCCAACCGAAAAAGCGCACTCCGCCGACGAACTCGTCGTCCGGGTGAATGCCGACGACCTGCACCGGGTGCTGACCAACCTGGTCGACAACGCCGTCCGGCACGCCCGCTCGCAGGTCCGCCTCGGCGCCGGGGTGGCGGGCGACCAGGTCTGGTTCAGCGTGTCCGACGACGGCCCGGGCATCCCGGAGGCCGACCGGGAGCGGGTGTTCGAGCGGTTCGTCCGGCTCGACGACGCCCGGGCCACCGAGGACGGCGGCGCGGGCCTCGGCCTGGCCATCGTGGCCGAACTGGTCCGGCGCAACAACGGCCGCACCACCTTGGCCGACGCCGCCCCCGGCCTGCGGGTCGAGGTCAGCTTCGCGGGCCCGGACTCGGGGCGAGCGGGGCCACGGTGATCTCCTGGTTCGGGCCGAGGTGCACCGTCCAGGCGCACACCGGCGGGTCGCCCTGGCTGGTCTCGGCCCCGGTGAGCAGGTCGTAGCTGCGCCCGTGCAGCGGGCACACCACGACCTTCTCGTCGAGCAGGCCGTCGGCCAGAGGGCCGCCGCGGTGCGGGCAGACCGCCTCCAGGGCCCGCAGCTCGCCGCTGCGCAGCCGGAACACGGCCACCTGCCGGCCGTCGACGGCCAGGGTCCGGCCCTCTCCCACCGGGATCTCCTCGAGCCTCACGACCGGCCCACCTGAGGCAGCACGGTCAGCGGCAGCGCCGTGCGGAACTGGCCCGGCGTGGCCGGGTCCTGGCGTTCCTGCCACGGGTCCACGTAGGCGTCCACCGCCTTCTGCATCTCGGCGTCCAGCCGCTCGGCGATCCCCTCGGCGTCGTCCAGCACCACCGCCCGGATCTTCTCGATCCCGATCCGCGGCACCCAGGCGTAGGTGCGCTCCAGCCACTTGCCGTTCTCCCGGTAGTACTGCAGGAACCGGCCGGTCAGGGTGATCACCAGGTCCGGGTCGTCGACCGTGGCCAGCAGGTCGCCCTTGCGGATGTGGGCCCCGGCGGCCCCGCCGACGTAGATCTCCCACCGGCCGCCGTCGACCGCGACCACGCCGAGGTCCTTGCAGAGCGCCTCGGCGCAGTTGCGCGGGCAGCCGGTCACCGCCAGCTTCATCTTGCCCGGCCCGGCGATGCCCTGGAACCGCTCCTCGATCCGGATCCCGAGCGTGGTCGAGTCGCCGACGCCGAACCGGCAGAAGTCGGTGCCGACGCAGGTCTTCACCGTCCGGAAGCTCTTGCCGTAGGCGTAGCCGGAGGGCATGCCCAGGTCGGCCCAGACGTCGGGCAGGTCCTCCTTGCGCAGGCCGAGCAGGTCGATCCGCTGGCCCCCGGTGAGTTTGATCATCGGGACGTCGTACTTCTCGGCCACGTCGGCGATGGTCCGCAGCTGCTCGACGCTGGTCACACCGCCCTTCATCTGCGGCACCACCGAGAACGTGCCGTCGCGCTGGATGTTGGCGTGCACCCGGTCGTTGATGAACCGGGCGTCGCGCTCGTCCACGAACTCGTCGGCCCACATCATCTGCAGCAGCGAGGCCAGCCCCATCTTGGACTGGGCGTCCTCGGTGCCGTCCGGGGCGAGCGCGGCGAACACCGACGACACCGAGTGCAGCTGCAGCTCGCGGATCTTGTCCATCAGCTCGGGCTTGTCGTAGGGGACGCCGGGCACGTACCAGTTCGCCGACGGGTCCTCAGCCACCTCGCCGCCGGCCGCCCACTCGACGATCTGGCTGACCAGGCTCTTGCACGAGCCGCAGCCCTTGCCGGCCCGGGTCTTGGCCATCACCCCGGTGACCGTCTTCTCGCCGCCCTGCACGCAGGCCACCAGAGCACCCTTGCTGACCCCGTTGCAGTTGCAGACCTGGGCGTCGTCGGCCAGTTCGGCCGCGCCGACCTCGGCCGGTGGGGTGCCGATGTCGAACATCAGCGAGATGCGTTCCTCCGGCAGGGGCAGCCCCCGGTCGAACGCCTGGATCAGGAAGGCGACCTTGCTGGTGTCGCCGAGCAGGGTGGCCCCGACCAGCTTGCCGTCGCGCACGATGATGGTCTTGTAGATGCCCCGCTTGGGCTCGGAGAACTGCACGAACTCGTCGTCCGGGTGCTCGGGGGCCTTGATTCCCATCGAGGCCACGCTGACCCCGGCCACCTTGAGCTTGGTCGCCATCCGGGAGCCCTGGTAGACGGCGGACAGGTCGGTCCGGGTCAGGTGGTCGGCCAGCACCTCGGCCTGCTCCCAGAGCGGGGCGACCAGGCCGTAGACCTGCCCGCGGTGCTGCGCGCACTCGCCGACCACGTACACGTCGTCGTCGTCGATCGAGCGCATGTGGTCGTCGACCACGATGGCCCGCTCCACGCTCAACCCGGCCCGCTGGGCCAGGCCGACGTTCGCCCGGATGCCGGCCGAGACCACGACCATGTCGCACTCCAGCTCGGTGCCGTCGGCGAACGCCAGGCCGGCGGTCCGCCCGTCCCGGACGATCACCGATCGGGTCCGGGCCTCGGTGTGCACCTCGATCCCGATCCCCTCGACCGAGCGGCGCAGGATGTCGCCGGCGGTGTCGTCGAGCTGGGCGTTCATCAGGGTGGACGTCGCGTGCACCACGTGGGTCTTGAGCCCGTGATTCATCAACCCCCGGGCCGCCTCCAGGCCGAGCAGACCACCGCCGATCACCACCGCCGTCCGGGCGTCCTGGGCGTAGGCGAGCATCGCGGTGCAGTCGTCCAGGCTGCGGAACCCGAAGACGCCCGGGGTGAGGGTCTTGTCGTCCAGCCACATGCCGTCCATCGGCGGGAAGAACGACCGGCTGCCGGTGGCGATCACCAGCTTGTCGTAGTGCATCCGGGTGCCGTCGTCGGCGTGCACCACCCGGGCGTACCGGTCGACCCGCACCACCCGCACGCCGGAGCGCAGGTCGATGCCGTTCTCGGCGTACCAGTCGATCGGGTTCAGGTAGATCTCGCCGGTGTCCTCGATCCCGGCCAGCACGTTGGACAGCAGGATCCGGTTGTAGTTGCCGTAGGGCTCGTCGCCGAACACGGTGACGTCGAAGCTCTCGCCGCCGCCGCGGCGCAGGATCTCCTCCAGCGCCCGGGCTCCGGCCATGCCGTTGCCGATCACCACCAGCTTGGCCTTCGGGGCTCCGGTGCCGGCCGGGGCCGGGGCGTTCTCGATCAGGGTCATGGCAACCTCCTCGCAGCGGGGTGGACGGATCAGATCTCGACGAGGCCGACGTCGACCACCACCGTGGCCACGGTGCCCTTGGGGGCGGCGGCGAAGATCTCGATTACCGAGTCGGCCAGCAGGTCCTCGACCACCCGCAGCGAGACGTGGGTGGCGCCCTTGGCCGCGATCGGGAAGTAGCGCATCGGCGCGCCGTCGCGGACCAGGCTCACGTAGATCAGCTCGTCGCTGCTGTTGCCGCCGCGGAAGTAGACCGGCTGGGTCGAGGCTCCGGCCGGCACGGTGTAGCTCAGCGAGGGGTCGAGCAGGAACGGCGCGTCCAGGCCGGTGCCTTCGAGAGTGAAGACGCCCTGCAGGAATCGGGGGGTGCTTCTGTCATGCATCGGGGTCCTCCGGGGTGGGGGTGATCGGTTCGACGGCGACCGCGCAGGCCTTGAACTCGGGCATACGCGAGTAGGGGTCGAGCGCGGGATTGGTGAGCAGGTTGACGGCCGAGGCCCCGCCGAAGTGGAACGGCGCGAACACCGTGTCGGCTCGGATGCCCTCGGCGATCCGCACCCGCATCACGGCCCGGCCGCGGCGCGTGCGCAGCGCGACCAGGTCGCCGGCGCCCACCCCGACCCGGCGGGCCAGGGTGGCGTGCAGCTCGACCACGGCCTCGGGCTCGCCCTCGGCCAGCGAGCGCACCCTACGGGTCTGGGTGCCGGACTGGTACTGCCGCAGCAACCGGCCGGTGGTCAGGTAGTACGGGTACTCGGCGTCCGGCGTCTCGGCCGCCCCGACCTGCTCGACCGGGTGGAACCGGGCCCGCCGGTCGGGGGTCGGGAAGTCCTCGGTGAACAACCTCGGCGTGCCCGGGTGCCGGGTCGAGGGGCAGGGCCAGAAGACGCCCTGCTCGGCGGTGATCCGCCGGTAGCTGATGCCGGCGTAGTCGGCCTTGCCGCCGGCGCTGGCCCGGCGCAGCTCCTCGAAGATCTCCTCCGGATCGTCGAGCAGCGGCGGGCGCTCGAGCCGTTCGGCCAGCTCGCGCATCACCCACAGGTCGGAGCGGACGCCGTCCGGCGGGCTGATCGCCGCCTGGCGCAGGATCACCCGGCCCTCGAGATTGGTCATTGTGCCGCTCTCCTCGGCCCACTGGGTGCAGGGCAGGACGACGTCGGCCATCGCCGCCGTCTCGGACAGGAAGATGTCGGAGACGGCCAGGAAGTCCAGGGACCGCAGCCGGTCGGCGACGTGGCCGGCCCGGGGCGCCGAGACCACCACGTTCGAGGCCACCACCCAGAGCGCGTGGACGCCGCCGTCGGTGCCGAGCCGGTCGAGCATCTCGTAGGCCGACCGGCCCGGCGCCGGCAGCTCGACCGGGTCGATCCCCCACACCGCGGCCACGTGGGCCCGGGCCGCCGGGTCGTCGAGCCGGCGGTAGCCGGGCAGCTGGTCGGCCTTCTGGCCGTGCTCGCGCCCGCCCTGCCCGTTGCCCTGACCGGTCACCGTGCCGTACCCGCAGAACGGCCGGCCGGGCAGGCCGAGAGCCAGGGCCAGGTTGATGAACGCCACCGCCGTGTCCGAGCCGGAACGGTGCTGCTCGGCCCCCCGGGCGGTGAGGATCATCGCCCGGTCGGCCTCGGCCAGCAGGTGGGCGGCCGCCACCAGGTCGGCCTCGGGGATGCCGGTGATCCGCTCGACCCGGTCGGGCCAGTACAGGCGCACCGCCCGGCGGACGGACTCGAACCCGGTGGTCCGCGCGTCGATGTAGTCCTGATCGACCAGGCGCTCGCGGATCAGCACGTTGAGCAGGCCGTTGGCCAGGGCCAGGTCGGTGCCCGGGACCGGTTGCAGGTGCAGCCGGGCCCCGGCCGCCGTCCGGGTCAGCCGGGGGTCGACGACGATCAGCCGGCCGCCGCGCTTGTGGACGGCGTCGACGAACTGCATGGCCGGCGGCATCGTGTCGGCCGGATTGCTGCCGACCAGCATCAGCACGTCGGTCTCGGCCAGATCGGCCAGCGGGAACGGCAGGCCGCGGTCGATCCCGAAGGCCCGGGTGGCGGCGTTGGCGGCCGAGGACATGCAGAACCGGCCGTTGTAGTCGATCATCGCCGTGCCCAGCGTGGCCCGGGCGAACTTGCCGAACTGGTAGGCCTTCTCGTTGGTCAGGCCGCCGCCGCCGAACAGGCCGACGCCGTCGCGCCCGTACCGGTCCTGGGCCGCCCGGATCGCCCCGGCCACCCGGTCGAGCGCGTCGTCCCAGCTCGCCGGGCGCAACGGCTGGTCCCGGTGGTCGCGCACCAGCGGCGTGCTCAGCCGATCCGGGTGGGCCAGCAACTCGGCCGCGGTCCAGCCCTTGGCGCACAGCCCGCCCCGGTTGGTCGGGAAGTCCTCCTGGGCCGCGAGCGCGACCGGCCGGACGCTCGGGTCGAGGGTGATTCCGCACTGCAGCGAGCAGTAGGGGCAGTGAGTGGCGATCGTCGTGGCGCCCGGCCCGGTGAGCAGCGCCATTCAGGACGCCGTGGCGGCCCGCGGGTGCCGCAGGTAGACCAGGTAGGTGACGGCGAAACAGAGCGCGTAGTAAGCGATGAAGACGATGTAGGCGGCATTGCCGTTCTGGGTGTTCAGGAACGACTGCCGGAAGGCCAGGTTGACCAGCACGCCGCCGAAGGCCCCGATCGCCCCGGCCACGCCGATCAGCGCGGCCGACAGCCGGCGGGCCTGCGCGTACTCGGTCAGGGCGTCGGCTCCGGCTACGATCTTCTCGCCGGCCCGGGCCCGGAACAGGGCCGGGATCATCTTGTAGGTGGAGCCGTTGCCCACCCCGCTGAACACGAACAGGGCGATGAAGCCGGTCAGGAACAGCGGCAGCGACTTCTGGATCGAGGCGGTGAGCACCAGCGAGGCGGCCACGGCCATGGCCACGAAGTTCCAGAAGGTGATCCGGGCCCCGCCGAACCGGTCGGCCAGCCGGCCGCCGACCGGGCGGATCAGCGAGCCGATCAGTGGCCCGAGAAAGGTGATGTAGGCGGCGTCGATCGGGGTCGGGTAGTCGGGCTTGAACTGCACCTGGAGCACCTGGCCGAAGGCGAACCCGAAACCGATGAACGAGCCGAAGGTGCCGATGTAGAGCAGCGAGATTACCCACGTGTCAGCGTATTTGACGACGTCGCGCATCCCGCGCCGGTCGTTGCGGACGCCGCTCAGGTTGTTCATGAACAGTGCCGCGCCGAGGGCGGCCAGCACGATCAGCGGCAGGTAGATGCCCAGCACGTAACGTGGGTGCTCCTTGCCCCAGACGGCCAGCACGAGCAGGCCGATCAGCTGGACGGCGGCCACCCCGATGTTGCCACCGCCGGCGTTCAGGCCCAGCGCCCAGCCCTTCTCGCGGTCCGGGTAGTAGGCGTTGATGTTGGCCATCGAGGAGGCGAAGTTGCCGCCGCCGACACCGGCCAGGGCGGCCACGACCAGCAGCGTGCCCAGCGAGACGCCCGGCTTGAGCACGACGGCCGTCGCGATCACCGGGACCAGCAGCAGCAACGCGCTGAAGACGGTCCAGTTACGGCCGCCGAACCGGGCCACGGCGAACGTGTAGGGAATCCGCAGCACCGAGCCGACCAGCGCCGGGACCGACGTGAGCAGGAACTTGTCGGCCGGGCTGATCCCGTACTGCGGGCCCATGAACAGCACCAGCACCGACCACACGGTCCAGACCGAGAAGCCGATGTGCTCGGAGAGGATCGAGAAGATCAGGTTGCGGCGGGCGATCGGGCGCCCGGTCTCGGCCCAGAACGTCTCGTCCTCGGGCCGCCAGTCGCTGATCCAGCGGCTGTCGCCGGCCACCGCACCGGAGCGGTCGCCGCCGGATCGGGTGGGGGTGAGCGGGGTGCTGGTCATGATTCGCTGCCCTTGTTCGTCCGTTTCGCTGACCACTCAAAACTAAAAGGGCAGATGACATTTACGTTTCGGCAGCGCTACACCGCCAGCAAGTTCTCGTCGCATTTGCCGCGCACACCGCGGCTCAGGGTGGTGGCTCAGGCGTCCGAGTCGGCGGAGGGCTGGTAGCGGTAGCCGACGTTGCGAACGGTCTGCACGCAGCCGGCCTGATCGGCCAGCTTGCGCCGGATCCGGGCGATGTGGTGGCGAATTCGGGTCGCGTCGTCCGGAGCTCGATGCCCCCAGGCCTGCAGGGCCAGATCCTCGGGCCGGATCACCACCCCGGGCCGGCGGACCAGGGCGGCCAGCACCGCGAACTCCTGGCGGCCGAGCCGGACCACCTGCGGCCCGATCTTGACCGCGGTTGCCCCGGGAACCAGCTCGATCGCCAGCGACGAGCCCGGGGCCCCCGCCTCGGCCGGGGCCAGGTCGGCCTCGCGCAGGTCGCGGGTGGCCGACCAGTGCACGATCGAGCGCAGCAGATCGGCGGTGCGCGGGCGGGTCGGCATCAGGTCGACCGAGACGCCAACCTCCTCGAACGCGCGGGCCGTCACCGAGCCGACCGCGGCGATGCAGACCTGGGCCCGAAGGACCCGCAGCAACTCGGCCCGCGCGCCCATCCCGTCGGCGATCGCGAACAGGTTGCGCACGCTCGGGGCGCTGGTCTCGGCCAGGACGTCGATGCCCCCGGCCAGGATCTGCTCGATCACCTGCCGGGCCGGCCCGGTGTCGTCCGGCAGCACCCAGCGGTAGGGGGCCACGGTCAGCACCGCGCGCACCTTGAGCCGCAGGGCGTCCAGGGTGCCGATCACCTCACCCCCGTGGACCTGCGCGGCCAGCACGTCGCCCGGGCCGATCCGGTCGCTCAGCCAGGAACAGATGTCGTCCATCGTCTCCTTGGGCGAGACGAACTCCGGCTCGATCCCGAGGGCCCGAAGCGCGCCGTGACTCTTGGAGCCCCGCGCGACCGTGCGGGTGGCCCGCAGCAGGGCCTCGACCTCGGTGGCCAGCCCGAATCCCTCGGCCGCCTGGAGCCAGGCCCGCAGACCGCTGCCGGTCGAGACGGCCAGCCAGGTCGGGTCGGCGCCCAGCAGGGCCCGGGTCTCGACCTCGAGCAGGCTGTCGAGCTCCGGGGCGACCGCGGTCATGGTCGAGCCCCAGACCACCGTGGCCCCGAGCCGCTGCAGGGAGGCGGCCAGCTCGGCGCCGCGCCGGTCGGCCGTGATCGCCACCCGGGTGGCGGACAGTGGTCGAGGCTGGGAGTTCTGGGACATCGGGTCTCCCTGCTGCCGGACGTCAGGTTGTCGCGCAGGGCAAGTCAAGACCCGCTGAGTGACGGCGCGGTCGCCGTCTGATTAATTCAGCCGGTGAGGATACCGGCTCCCGCGCTCACAGGGACGGCAGCAACCCACGGCGGACGGCGTCGACCAGGCTCTGGTGATCGCGTTCGGTCTGGTCGGCGTAGGCCTGGGCGAATCGGCCGAGCGCGACGTCGACCTTGTCCGAGGAACCGGTGTACCCGGCGATCATCGAGGCGCCGCTGGTGCGGGCGTGGCCCTTGGCCAGCAGCCGGCCGCAGATCCCGGCGTAGTCGGCCAGGGCCGAGCCGTCCAGCGAGTCGATCGCGATCGTGCCCTTCATGTTCCGGAACTGCCGGACGTAGAACTGCAGGCCGCCGACCGTCGTCCAGCCGAGCAGCGGGTCGCTGACCGTCTGCAGCTCCTGCTGGTACTCCACCACCCGCTGGCCCTGGTGGGCGTGCCAGGCCGACTCGCCGTGCACGTACCGGGCCAGCACCGAGCGGCGGGCCTGCTTGAGCTGGAGGAACACCACGTCGTCGGAACTACTGCCCTCGCACAGCACCACGTAGGCCCGCAGGCCGACGCTGCCCACGCCCACCACCTTGTGGGCCACGTCGACGACGGTGTAGCCGCTGAGCACCCGCCGCCAATGGCTGGGCAGGGTGGCCAGGTAGTCGTCCAGGGCATCGATCAGCTGGGCCGCCTCGGCGTCGTCCACCCGGGTGATCAGCGGGGGCTCCTCGACGATCCGGCGTCCGCCCTCGTGCTCGCGGGTGAACCGGGGCAGGGCCCGGTCACTGGTCCGGTGCCGGGCGTGACTCGAGGCCCGCAGGATCTCGGCCCGCAGCCGCTCGTCGGTCGCGGTGGTGTGCAGTCGGTCGACGTCCAGCTGCTCGAACGAGCGGCCCAGCAGCGGCTGCCCGGCCAGCCACCGGATGTGCTCGCGGTACCGGGAGGCCATCGAGCGGACCGCGCTCGCGCACTGCTCCTCGGTGGCCGAGTTCTGCCGGCCGGCCACCCAGATGCTGGCCGCCAGCCGGCGCAGGTCCCACTCCCAGCCGCCGGGGTGGGCCTCGTCGAAGTCGTTCAGGTCGATCACCAGGTCGCGCTCGGGCGAGGCGTAGAAACCGAAGTTGCCCAGGTGGGCGTCGCCGCAGATCACCGGCCGGATCCCGGTGGCCGGCAGGTGGGCCAGGTCCTCGGCCATCACGACCGCCGTGCCGCGCAGGAAGCCGTACGGGGAGGCGGTCATCCGGGCCACCCGGATCGGGATCAGCCGATCCAGGCGGCCCTCGTGCGAGTCCATGATCTGGGTGACGACATCGGGCCGCCCAACCGGCGGGCTCCACTCCCCCAGGGCCGCGCGCGGCACCGTGGCCCGCAGGCCCCGGCCCAGGGCGTACCGCTCGGCCCGGGGCGTGGGCCGGCGACGCAGCGACGAGTACGACCCGGCGTCCACCGAATCGAGCACGACATGGCCGGTCGAGCGCTGCTCGTTCACCCCCTGATCCTGCCACCAGGGTGTCCGGATTCCCAGGAATGGGCAGTGGTACCCGGTGGGTTACAGCTGGGATGACGGCATCGACCGGTACCGACCGCGCAGCGGCAGCCCCCCGGGGCGTCGAACTCAACGGCATCAACGTGATCGCCGAGGGCGAGCGGCAGGGCCGGCCACCGGCCCTGTTCTGGCCCTGGTTCGCCTCCAACATCTCCGTTCTCGGGGTCAGCTACGGCGCCTTCACCCTCGGTTTCGGGGTGTCGTTCGCCCAGGCCGTGATCGCCGGAGTGATCGGCATCGTGATCTCGTTCGCGCTCTGCGGTGTGATCGCGCTGGCCGGCAAGCGCGGCTCGGCGCCGACCATGGTGCTCTCGCGGGCCGCGTTCGGGGTCCGCGGCAACCGGTTGCCGGCCGCGCTGTCGTGGCTGCTCACCGTCGGCTGGGAGACGGTGCTGGTGATCCTGGCCACGCTGGCCACGGCCACGGTATTCACCCGCCTCGGCTGGGGCGGCGGTACCGGCACCAAGATCGTGGCCCTGGTCGTGGTCTCGGCGATCACCGTGCTGGCCGGGGTGGCCGGGTTCGCGGTGGTGATGCGCCTGCAGACGGTGATCACCGTGGTCGCAGCCGTGCTGACCGTCGTCTACATGATCCTGGTCGCCGACCACATCCACTGGCACACCGTGACGGCACTGCCGGCGGGCTCGACCCAGCACGTGATCGGGGCCCTGGTCTTCCTGATGACCGGCTTCGGCCTGGGCTGGGTCAACGCCGCCGCCGACTACTCCCGCTACCTGCCCCGATCGGCCTCCAGCCGGGGCGTGGTCGGCTGGACGACGTTCGGCGCCGCCCTCGGGCCGGTGATCCTGCTGATCTTCGGCCTGCTGCTGGCCGGTTCGTCCACCGACCTGTCGACGGCGATCGGGGCCGACCCGATCGGCGCCCTGACCACGATCCTGCCGACCTGGTTCCTGGTGCCGTTCGCCCTGGTGGCCGTACTCGGGCTGATCGGCGGGGCGGTGCTCGACATCTACTCCTCCGGCCTGGCCCTGCTCACGGCCGGCGTCCCGATCCCCCGCTACTGGGCCGCGGCCGTGGACGGCGTGATCATGGTCGCCGGCACGGTCTACGTGGTCTTCTACGGTTCGACCAGCTTCATCGGCGAGTTCCAGGGCTTCCTGATCACCCTGGGCGTGCCGGTGGCGGCCTGGTGCGGGGTGATGCTGGCCGACGTCGCGCTGCGCCGGCGCGACTACGCCGAGACCGAGCTGTTCGACCCCCGGGGCCGCTACGGCGACGTGCAGTGGCTGCCGCTGGCCCTGGTCGTCGGGGGCACCGCGCTGGGCTGGGGGCTGGTGACGAACTCGCTGGCCGGCTGGCTGAAGTGGCAGGGCTACCTGCTCGGGCCGTTCGGCCTGGGCGGCAAGGACGGCGCCTGGGCCTACGCCGGGCTGGGCATCCTGCTGGCCCTGGTGATCGGCTTCGCCGGCACCTTGGTGTTCAGCGCCGGCCGGGTGCGGCAGCAGGAAGCGGTGTGAGCGGCGGCCCCGAACCGGTGGACGGGGCGGGCCTGGCCGACCTCGACCGGCCCGACCGGATGCTGGTGGTGATCGACATGCAGGTCGTGTTCGCCGATCCGACCAGCCCCTGGGCCACCCCGGACTTCGCCGCGATCACCCCGGCGGTCCGGCGGCTGGTGGACCGGTTCGCGCCGCGGGTGGTGTTCACCCGGTTCGTCGCCCCGCAGCCGCCCGCCGGGGCCTGGGTCGACTACTACGAGCAGTGGGCCTTCGCCCGGCAACCGCCGGACGCGCCGCTCTGGGACGTCGTGCCCGAACTCGCGGGCGGAAGGCACCCGGTGCTCGACCGGACCACGTTCGGCAAGTGGGGGCCCGAGCTGCGCCGGATCGCCGCCGGCGCGTCCGCTCTGGTGCTGTGCGGGGTGTCGACCGACTGCTGCGTGCTGTCGACCGCGCTGGCCGCCGCCGACGACGGCGTGGCCGTGCAGGTGGTGGCCGACGCCTGCGCCGGGGCGAGCACCGCCGACCACCGGCGGGCCCTGGACGCGATGGCCCTGTACGGTCCGCTGATCACGATCACCGAGGAGAACGCGGTCTGAGCCGGGGCCGGCGACGGTCTGCAGGCCCGCGACAGGTCTCCCGGGATGCGCCCACCGCGGGCGCCGCCGATGATGCCGGGCATGAGGTTCACCGAGATGCTCAAGCGCAACTGGCCGGTTCCGGCGGTGACCGCCGGCCTGCTGGCCGCCGGGGCGGTGGCCGGGCGCCCGGACGATCCGCAGTACTACCGCTCGCTGCGGCAGGCTCCGTTCGCGCCGCCGTCCTGGGCCTTCGGCCCGGCCTGGACGGTGGCCAAACTGGGTGCCTCCACCGCCCTGGTCCGAGCAGCGCGCCAGGTCCGGGGCCGGGACCGGCGCCGGCTGGCCGTTCTCGGCGCGGCCGACGCGGCCATCTTCGTGAGCTTCTCGTACGTCTACTTCCGCCGGCGCAGCCCCGTGCTGGCGGCCGCCTGGACGGTCGCCGACGCGGCCGTCACCGCCGCGGCCCTGCCGTTGCTGGCCCGCCACGACCGCACTGCCGCACTGGCTCTGGCCCCGCAGGCGGCCTGGCTGAGCCTGGCCACGCCGGTCGGCGTCTACCAGGCGGTGGCCAACCCGGACCCGGTGTTCAGCCGCTGACCGTCGAGGCGGCCGCTCAGGCCGGGGTCTGCTCGAAGGAGTCGACCCGGTCGACGTAGAAGGCGACATGGTCCTTGATCTCGGCCACCGAGTCGTAGGGCGCCTCGTACGTCCAGATCGCGTTCTCGGCGAACTGGTCGCCGACCCGAATGCTGAAGTACCCGGCGTCGCCCTTGTACGGGCAGTACGACGTCTCGTCGCTGGCCTCGAGGGCGCCGAGGTCGACGTCCGCGCGGGGAATGTACTGGACCGCGGGGTAGGTCGACTCCTGCAGCGTGAGCGCGGAGGTGGTGTCGACGATCACCTGGCCGCCGAACCGCACCACGATCCGGTCGGGGTTCTTGCGGACCGTGATCGGGTGGTCGGGCCCGGGGATCAGTACCGGCTTGTCACTCATGGGGAGCACCCTTCGTCGATCCAGGGTGCCCCGGGAATGCCCGGGACACCGCTCGACCGGATGCAACAGCCGCCGCCGCTTCCCCCTTCCCGATACGGCGTCCTTCCGCGCGACCGGTTCCGCGGAACCGGCTCGACCGCCGATGCTGTACATGTACATAGAAGCCATGTACGGTATTTCTCATGTCCTCGTCACCCGAGATGCCGCTCACCGGGCTCGTCTGGCGGCTGTCCATGCGCTGGCGGGCCGCCATCGATCGCGAGATCGCCGGTCTCGGCCTGACCGCGGCCCAGTACGCGGTGCTGGCCCCGCTGCTCAGCCTCGAGCGCCAGGGCCGGCGGCCGAGCCAGCGCGAACTGGCCGACGTGACCGGGCTGGAGTCGCTGTACGTCTCCAAACTGGCCCGAGCCCTGGAGCAGGCCGGGCTGGTCGAACGAGCCGCTCACCCGGGCGACAGCCGGGCGGTCCAGGTCAGCCTCAGCCCCCACGGCCGCGAGGTGATCGAGCAGGCCATCGGTCGCGTCGTGGCCCTGCAGGACCGGCTGACCGCCGCCATCGGCGGCCCGGCCGGCCCCGAGGCCCGGGCCCTGCGCCAGAGCATCGAACTGCTGCTGAACACCGTCCCCGGCCCGACCGCCTCCGCATCTCCCACTCCACCCACGACAGGAGCTCACTCATGACGGAGAACCGCCCCCTCAACGGCCAGGACATCGGCCAGGCCAGCATCGCTTCGCGAGCCGTGCTCGACCGGCTGCTGGCCGACGTCGACCTACGGTTCGAGGGCTGGGTCGCCCTCAACACCCTCAGCACCAGCATCCCGGCACTGTCCGGGGCCGATCTGGCCGAGCGACTCGTCCACGGCATCCTGATCAGCCCCGACACCGCCGAACGAACCCTCGCCGACCTGGCCGACCGGGGCCTGACCAGCACGGACAGCGCCACGCCGGCCCGGCCCCGGTTGTCATTGACTACAGCCGGCGGAGCCATGGTCGCGCAGTTGCGCGAGGGGATGGCCCGGATTGCGGTCCAGCTCTACGGAGGCCTTCCGGAAGCGGATCTGGTGACAGCTCAGCGAGTGCTGGCCGTGGTCACCGAGCGAGCCAAGGCCGAATTGGCCCGCTGACCGGCGGACTCACGCCAGGGCCGCGCCGGGCGCAGCCGGCCGTCGGCCAGCCGCAGGACGGCGTCGACCTGGTCGAGGCCTTCGGTGCGGTGGGTCAGCAGCAGGACGGCGTGGCCGCCGGCGGCGTCGAGCAGGTCGGCCATCAGGGCCTCGGCGGTCGGCTCGTCCAGCCCCTCGGTCGGCTCGTCCAGGATCAGCAGTTCCGGATCGGCGAGCAGGGCCCGGGCCGTGACCAGCCGTCGCCGCTCGCCGCCGGAGATCGTGCTGCCGCCCTCGCCGAGCCAGGTGTCCAGGCCGCGGGGCAGCCCGGCCAGCCAGTCCCCGAGGCGGACCCGGGCCAGCACCGCGCGCAGGTCGCCGTCGGTCGCGGAAGGCCCGGCCAGGCGCAGGTTCTCGCGCAGGGTGGTGGCGAAGACGTGGTCGACGCCGTCTCCGACCAAGCCGATCCGCAGACCGGCGGTCTCCACCGAACCCGCGTCCGGCTCCAGCAGGCCGGCCAGAACCGCGGCCAGGGTGGACTTTCCGGACCCCGAGGGGCCCAGGACGGCGATCCGGGCGCCGGCCGGCAGGTCGAGGTCGAGCCCGCGCAGCGCCGGCCCGCGGCCGGCCCCCCAGCCGGCAGTCACTGCCCGCATCCGCACCCCGGGCCGGGTGCCGACCGGTTCGGGGCCGTTCCGTGCGCCGTCAGCGCACTCGAGTGACCCGTCGGCCCGGGCCGACGCCGGTTCCGCCGGAACGGGGTGGTTCGATGCGCTGTGGGCGCACTCGGGTGACCCGATGACCGGCCCCGGGCCGGTCGGCTCGGGTTCGGCGGTGAGGCGGGCCCGTGCGGCGGCGCCCCGGCGCCGGGCGACCGCCGCTTCCGGCAACGCCAGAACCGGCTCGGCCAGCGCGACCACCCCGAACAGCAGCACCGCCGCCCACTCGGCCGGTAGCCGGCCGCCGCCGGGCGGGCCGACCGCCCCGGCCGCCAGCACGCCGACCGCCGTGGTGGCCAGGGCGAGCCCGAGCCCGGCCAGTGAGCTGGCTGCCCCCGCGGTCCGGGCCGCCCGGGCCTCCATCTCGGCCAGCGCCCGCACCCGGCGAACCGGCACGTCCAGCGCCAGATCCGCGGGCAGACCGGCGAGCTCCTCCACCCCGTCGACGGTTTCGACGACCGCGTCCGCGAGTTCGGCCCGGGCCCGGGCGGTCATCGCCTCGGCCCGGCCGGCCCGGCGGGCGGCCAGCAGCGGAGCGAGTCCGGCCGAGATCAGCAACCCCAGCAGCAGGGCCAACCCGGCCGTGGGCCGGATGCAGAACGCCACCGCCGTGGCCGCGCCGAGCGCCAGGGCCGCCGAGGCCGCGGGCAACCGGCCCCGGAGCAGGCCGTCCACCCGGGCATCGACGTCCTCGACCACCCGGGTGAGCAGTTCACCGCGCCGGCCGGGGCAGGCCGAGGTCGGGCGCGCGATCAGGTCGGCGTAGACCTGGGATCGCCAGACCCCGAGCCGGCCCAGCGCCACCTGGTGCGAGACCAGTCGCTCCAGGTAGCGCAGGAGCGGACGAGCCAGCGCGCCGGCCCGGACCGTGACCACGGCGACCGAGAGGGTGAGCACCGGTGGCCGGGTCGAGGCGCGAACCAGCAACCAGCCGGCCGCTCCGGTCAGGACCGTCCCCGCGATCCACGACCCGGCGCCCAGCAGCACCGCCGACCACACCCCGGCTCGCCCCCACCAGGACCAGCCCGGCCGGGATCTCCCCGGCCAGGATCTCTTCGACCGGGCCTGCGAACGGCCCTGAATCCCGCCGACCGGAGCAACGATCATCGACGGTTCGGTGACTGCCGAGGCCGGTGCAGCCGGTGAGGCCGGCAGTGCGGATGCGGCGGGCAACGCGGATGCGGCCGGCAGGTTCAGGGACAACGGCCCGGACAAACCGGCCGGCAAGATCGGCAAGGTCGGCCCGGCCCGGCGGTCGTGGGGTGGGACGACCGGGACGACCCGGTCGGCGGCAGCCAGCAGGGCCGGGCGATGGGCCACCACCAGGACGGCGTGGCCGCGATCCGCGGCCCGGCGCAGCTCGGCGATCACCCGGGTTTCGGCGACCGGGTCGAGGTGGGCGGTGGGCTCGTCGAGCAGCAGCAGGGTCGGCGGCCGCTGGCGGGCCTGGCGCAGCAGCCGGGCCAGGGCCAGCCGCTGGCGCTGGCCGGAGGACAGCCCCTGACCACGCTCGCCCAGCGGGGTGTCCAGTCCGGCGGGGGCCAGCCGCACCTCGGCGGCCAGGCCAACGGCATCCAGAGCCTCGAAAAGCACCTCATCGTCACGGATCTCGCCGGCGTCCAGCAGGGCGTCGGCCACGCTGCGGGCGTGCGGCAGGCTCGGCTGCTGAGGCAGGTACAGCGGTTCCGGGCCGGTCCGGTGCAGCTGTCCCGCGGTCCGGGGCTGACGGCCGGCCAGCACCCGCAGGGCCGTGGTCTTGCCGGCTCCGGACGGCCCACGCAGGGCCACCAGCTCGCCTCCGGTCAACCGCAGCGACGGCAGGTCGAGGGCATCGACGCCGGCCCCGGGGTGGCGGACCCGCAACCCGGTCACCGCCACCGTCGGGCCCTCGCCGACCGAGCCCGGATCGGCGCCTGCCCACGGCGTCCCGGCTGAAACGACGGCTGGGTCGACGACTGGGACGCCGATCAGCACGTCGTCCACCTCGGCGATCACCGCGGCGGCATCGGCCGCGGCGTGGAACCGGACCCCTACCTCGCGCACCGGGCGGTAGGCCTCCGGCGCGAGCAGGATCACCAGCAGGGCCGGCTTCAGGCCGAGGTCACCGGCCGCCACCCGCAGCCCGGCCTCGACCGCGATCAGGCCGACCGAAAGGGTGGCCACCAGGTCGAGCGCGGTCGAGGAGAGGAAGGCCAGCCGCAGCACCCGGACGGTGGCCGCTCGGTGCCGCTCGCTCATCTCGGCGACCACCCCGACCTGCCGTTCGGCCCGGCCGAACAGGCGCAACGTGGCCAGACCGCGCACGGCGTCCAGGAAGTGACCGGACAGCCGGGCCCCGGCCTGCCGGCGCTCCCGCGCCCGGGCCTGGGTCGCCGATCCGATCAGGATGCCGAACACCGGCACCAGCGGGAGGGTGACCAGGGCGATCACCGCCGACGCGGGATCGGTCCGGGCGATCAGCAGGACGACGACCGGTGGCAGCACGGCCGCGCTCACCAGGGCCGGCAGGTAGCCGGCGAACCAGGGCCGCAGGGCCTCCAGGCCGCCGGTCAGCAGGGCGGTCAGCCGGCCGGCGCCGAACCGGGCCACCCAGGCCGGTCCTCGGCGCAGGGCGGCGGCCAGCAGCGCCGTCCGCAGCTCGTCGCCGGCCCGGGCCGCGGCCCACTGGGCCACCACCTGCTCGACCCCGGCCAGCCCGGCCCGAACGGCGAGGACGGCGGCCAGCAGCACCAGTGGCCCCGCCGGCCGATCACCGCCGTGGCCGGCCGCGGTCGCGGCGAAACCGGCCACCAGCTCGCTCAGCGCCACCACCAGCCCGACCGTGGCCGCCGCCTGACCGATCCCGATCAGCGCAAGCAGCGCCACCGGCACCCGGGCGGCCCGGGCGTGCCGGAGCAACCGCGGGTCGATCGGCCCGCGAGGCCGGGCCGGGACCGTCGTGGGCATCAGGCGACCCGCTCGCCGGCGACCCGGTGCCGGAAGACCCAGTACGAGAATGCCTGATAGACAATCACTCCCGGAAGCACCAGCACGGCCGCCCAGCTGATCAGCCGCAGTGCCGATCCGCTGGTGGCGGCCCCGGTGGTGGTCAGCGACCAGGCCGGGTCGAGGGTGCTGGCCAGCACCACCGGCGCCGGCCCGCCGGCGTGGGCGGTGAACACGGCCACCACGGCTGCCGCCACCGCCAGCGAGGTCACCGCGAAGGCGGTCGCCTCCCGGCCGGACCAGCCGGCCAGGCCGGCCGTGGCCGACAGCCCGGCCGCGACCGCCGTGATCAGCAGTACCCGCCCGTCGCCCCCGTGCACCGCGGCCCCGGCGAACCCGAGCCCGCCGGCGCCGGCCCCGAGCGCGCCGAGCCCGGTGGTCAGCAGCCGGGCCCGGTCCCGGACCGGCCCGGTCGTCCGCAACCCGAGAAAGGTCGAGCCCAGCAGCAGGGCCGCGAACAGCGCCAGCCCGGCCCCGAGCAGGGCCGGCGGTCCGAGAACCGGCCGCAGGGTGCGCTCCAGCCCGCCCAGGGCCCCGGGCGACGCCGTCACCTCGCCGTCGGGCCCGATCGCCAGCCCGCGAGCCATCACGGCCAGAACCGCCCCCAGCACCAGCACGATGCCGGCCGAGCACCCGGCCAGGACGCCGTCGCAGCGCCGGCGCCAGCGCTCGCCGTCCCCCTTGCCCCGGAACTCCAGGGCCACCCCGCGCCCGGCCAGCAGCAGGAGCAGGGCCACCATCGGCAGGTACAGGCCGGCCAGCAGAGCCGAGTACCAGTCCGGGAAGGCGGCGAACGTGACCCCGATCGCCGCCACCAGCCAGACTTCGTTGCCGTCCCAGAACGGGCCGACGGTCCGCACCACCACCCCACGTTCGTGATCGTCGCGCCCCAGCAGCGGCCCGAGCAGGCCGACCCCGAAATCGAATCCTTCCAGCACCAGGAACAGCACCCAGCACAGCACCACCAGGGCGAACCAGACCGTGACCAGGCTCATCAGGTCTCCTCCAGCATCGTCAGTAGACCGGGACGGCGTCGGCCGCCTCGGTGGCCCCGGCCGGGGCGCTCGGTTCGGGCGGGGTCAGCGGCCGGCCGGCCAGGTACAGCACGAGCCGCAGCCAGATCACCGCCAGCACGCCGTAGAGCAGGGCGAACGCGGTCAGCGAGGTGAGCACCTCGGCCCGGGTCAGGCCGGGCGAGACGCCGTCGGCGACCTTGGAGATGCCGAACGCGATCCAGGGCTGGCGGGCGGTCTCGGTGAACACCCAGCCCAGTGTGTTGGCCGCCGCCGGCAGCGCCGGGATCAGCACGATCGCCCGCAGCAGCCAGCCGATCAGCGGCCGGGAGGCGTCCAGCGGCCGGCCCTTGCGGGTCAGCCAGAGGTAGAGGCCGGCCAGGGCGAGGGCCAGCATGCCGACACCGATCATGGCCCGGAAGGTCCAGAACGCCACCGGGACCATCGGCACGTAACTGCCCGGGCCGTACCGGGCGGCGTACTGGGCCTGCAGGTCGTCGATGCCCTGCACGGTCGCGCCCGGGTGACCGACGGCCAGGATCGAGAGCAGCCGGGGCACCTCGATGCTGAAGAACGGCGGCTTGCCCCCACCGACCTGGCCGAGCGCGAAGATTGAGAACGGCGCTCCGGTGGTGGTGTGGTAAAGCGCTTCGGCCGACGCCATTTTCATCGGCTGGACCTCGGTGATGACCTTGCCCAGGCGGTCGCCGGTGACCGCGGTCAGCGCCCCACCGGCCACCGTCATCCAGGCGCCGATCCGGGCCAGCACGGCGAAGTCGGCGGCGTCCTCGACGCTCTGGCTGCTCGCCGCTCGGCGCCAGGCCCGGTGGGCGCCGATGCTCAGCAGCAGGGCCCCGCCGACCATGATCGCGCCGGCGGTGGTGTGCGGGAAGGCAGCCAGGTTCACCTTGTTCAGCAGCAGGTCGCGGAAGCTGGTGAGGTGCGCCCGGCCAGTGCTCGGGTCGAGGTCGTAGGCCACCGGGTTCTGCATGAACGAGTTGCCCGCCAGGATGACGAAGGCCGAGATCAGCGTGCCGACCGCGACCGTCCAGATGGTGGCCAGATGAATCCCGCGCGGCAGCCGGTCCCAGCCGAAGTACCAGAGGCCGAGGAAGGTCGCCTCCAGGAAGAACGCGAGCATGCCCTCCACGGCCAGGGTCGGGCCGAACACGTCGCCGTAGAACCGGGCGAACGCGCTCCAGCCGAGCCCGAACTGGAACTCCTGGACCAGGCCGGTGACCACGCCGACGGCGAAGGTGACCATCAGCAGCCGGCCGACCAGCAGGGTCAGCCGCCGGTAGCGCTCGCGCTCGGTCGCCAGCCAGGCGGTCTGCAGCCCGGCCGTGGTCGCGGCCAGGCTGATCGACAGCGGCACGAACAGGTAGTGGTAGATCGTCACCACCGCGAACTGCAGGCGGGTCAGGTCCAGCACGTCGGGTCCCATCCGGATTCCCCTCTCTACGACGTTCTGTAGTAAATACTACTCGTCGTAGTACGCGCTGAGCCGTAGGCCGTTCGTGGGGTCGGTTACAGTGAGGACGTGAACGGTCTGGGCGAGCTCGAGCGCGACGTCATGGCCCAGCTGTGGGACGCCGCCGAGCCGCTGACCGTGCGCCAGGTGCACGAGCGGCTGTCGGGCCGGCGCGACCTGGCCTACACCACCGTGATGACCGTGCTCGACCGGCTGGCCAAGAAGGGCGTGGTCGCCCAGCAGAAGGCCGACCGGGCCTACCGGTACTCGGCCGTGCAGACCCGCGAGCAGATGACGGCGTCCCTGATGCTCGACGCGCTCGGTGCGGCTCCGGACGGTGCCACCCGGGACGCCGCCCTGGTCCACTTCGTCGGTCAGGTGGGCCCGGCCGGGGCGGCCGCCCTGCGCGCGGCCCTCGAAGCCGCCGACCGCGAGGCCTGACGTGACGGCGCCGCTGCTGGGCGCCCTCGGCCTGGTGCTGTCGCTGATCGTCCCCGGCCCCCTGGCCCGGGCCCGGTGGCCGGCCCGCGAGCCCCGGGCCGCGGTGGTGCTCTGGCAGGGCCTCACCCTGGCCTCGCTGCTGGCCGCGGTCGGCGTGGTGCTGGCCGCCCCGGAAGAGATCGTCCGGGCGAACGGATCGGGCCGGGCGGTGGCGGTCTGGGCCCTGCTGGGCACGCTGGCCGTGGCCACCCTGATCGTGCTGCGCCTGCTGCTGTCGCTGATCGACGTGACCCGGCGCTCGCGGGCCCGGCGGGACCGGCACCGGATGCTGGTCGACCTGCTCGACCGGGCCGAGCACCGGGCCGGTCTCGACCAGGCTTCGCTGGACCGGGCCGGGCTGGAGCAGACCTCGGCCCCGGGCGTGCTGCGGATCCTCGACGGCTCGCTGCCGTTCGCCTACTGCCTGCCCGGCCGCTCGCCCCGGGTGGTGCTCAGCGGAGGCGCGCTGCAGTTGCTGGCCCCGGCCCAGGTGGCCGCCGTCCTGGCCCACGAGCAGGCCCATCTGCGGGCTCGCCACGACGTGGTGATGGAGTCGTTCACCGCGCTCTACCGGGCCCTGCCGGGCCCCCTGCGCCGCCGGACCTCGCTGGACGCCGTCCACCTGCTGCTCGAGATGCTGGCGGACGACGGCGCCCGGCGGCGGTGCGGCCCGGCTCCGCTGCGCGAGGCCCTGGCGGCCATGGGCGGGGCCGCCGACGCACTGGTGGACGGCCTGACCGACGTGGACGACCTGACCGGCAAGGAGGGCAAGGACGGCCCCGTCGGCCGGACGGACGGCAACCGGGCCGCGAGCGGGCGGGACGCCGAGGCCGAGCGCCGGCGCCGGCTGGAGCGACTGGGCCCCGGGGCTCCAGGCCCGTCGGCGGCCCTGCGGACGGGAATCTACCTGGTCACCGCGAGCGTGCTGGTGCTGCCGACGGTGATGCTGGTGGTGCCCTGGCTCAGCCGGGCCCTCCCCGACTGGCCCCTCTGACCACCAGCCACCGGCACCGCCCCTGCCCACCGCCGGCCGCCCACCTCCAGCCGCTGTACCTCACCGCCCCAGCCGGCCAGGCGTGTGCCCATCGATGTACCGCAGCGGTGGTGATCACCACCGTTTCGGTACATCGATCTCTACGTCTGAGGAGTGCCCCACCGCCACCGAACAACGCCGTCAGGCGGCGAACCGGGGGTCAGTCGTCCTGCACCCAGGACCAACCGTCCCAGTGGTAGCTGGCATCCGGATCGGCCGAGCCCAGGGCCGCGGTCGCCGAGACGAACCGGGTGGCCAGATCGTCGCGCGCGGGCCCGACCGCCCCCGGCTGCCGAGGCCGGATCACCAGCCCTCGGCCCGCGGCGGCGGCGCCCGTGCCCGAGACCGGATCGGCCTCGTCGACCTGGGCCGTAGGCCGGACCATCCCGCCCGGCATCCCCGGCCGGACGATCTCACCCGAGGTCCGTGGCCGGACGATCTCACCCGAGGTCCGTGGCCGGACGATCTCACCCGAGGTCCGTGGCCGGACGATCTCACCCGAGGTCCGTGGCCGGACGATCTCACCCGAGGCCTGTGGCCGGACGATCTCGGCCGAGGTCTGTGGCCGGACGATCTCGGCCGAGGTCTGTGGCCGGACGATCTCGACGGAGGCCCGGGGGCGGACCATGCCCGGCCGGAGCGGTTCGGCCGGCTCCACGGGCGGTCGCGGCCGCACCGGGAAACTGAAGCCGACCCGGGCCGCGGGCGCGGCCCCCGGTTCGGCCGCCGGGCCATCGGAGGGCAACCCGAGTCCGGCGGCCCGGCCCGCACCGACCCCGACCGGCACTCGCTCCTCACGGGCCCGGGCCAGTTCGCGCCCCATCGCGGCGGCCAGCCGGGCCGGCACCGGCTCGACCACCCGGACCGAGCCGGCCGGGCGGTCCTCGGCCAGCCCCGGATCGACAACCAGCACCGGCACCCCCACCGATAGCGCCTCGGACACGCACAGGCACTGCGTGTCCGACAGGGAGGGCGTCACGAAGGACGTTGCCCCACGGTAGATCTCACCCAGCGAGGTGCGGGGCAACGCTCCGGCCACCACCACCTGACCGGCCTGCTCGCGCCGGAACGACTCAAGCCGGTCCCGGATCTGGGTGTCCTGCTCCGGACCGACCAGCACCAGCAGCGCCGACGGGTCGACGTCGGCCAGCAGTTTGAACGCGGCCAGCAGCAGGTGCAGGTTCTTCTCCCGGCTCAGCCGGCCGACGTAGAGCAGGTAGGGCCGTTGCCCCCGGCCGGGCAGGCGGTCGAGCGCCTGGCGGGCGGCCGGGGTGCCCACCCCCAGATCCTGCGGCCGGACCTCGGCCGGCAGCAGGAACACCGGCCGGTCGACCCCGAACTCCCGGATCTGACGCAGCGCACTGCGCGACGGGGCCCAGACGGCCGAAACCTGTTCGGTGGCCAGCCGAAGGGTACGGGCGGCGATGATCCGGGAACGCCCGGCCGGGCGAGGTCGCCGGGCCGGGCGGGCCTCGACCGGCAGCGGCCGCCTCGCCCTACGCCGGCCGGAGTTGCGCCGCCGGTCGAGCGCCAGCGCCAGATAGGCCGACCAGGCCAGTGCGCGCCCGATCGGATAGGTCCGGGTGTAGGTCTCGAAATCGGTGTGCCAGGAGAGAATCGAGTTGACGTCGTGCCGGTCGGCCAGGCTCAGCCCGAGGAAGGCGACCGGACCGACGGTCTGGATCGAGATCACGTCGGGCTGGAACTCCTCCAGCGAGCGGCTGGCCACCGGCCGGCGCGGGATGGCCAGCGGATACCCGTCGAACGGGGTCCGGATCGACGGCAGGCCCACGGTTCTGATCCGGGAGAGCAGCTCGCGATCGGATGAGTTATGCGAAACCGCTTGCTGGGGTTCCGTCTCGGGATTCACCCCCTTGTTCCCCGGCCCGATCAGCAGCACCTCATGCCCCTGACGCACCAGGCTGACCATGAATTGCGTTACCACTACAGCGATTCCGTCTACCCGCGGGGCGACGGAATCTGAGAACACTGCGACTCTCACGTCGCGCTCAGCCCCACTCGTTTCCGAAAAGACAAGGAAATAGCCCCAAAACACACGCCGAACCCCCCGATCACGGATGCTTGACCTGACTCAAGCATCCAATTGGGTCAGTTCCAAGCAGGCTGGCCGGACTTATCGGGACGGTTTGGTCTCACCGGCTCAGAGACCGGCGGTACGACCCAAACGGGTGAAGGCGAGGGCGAATACGGTGGAGGTGATCCAACCCAGAATGGTGGCCAGGTTGAGCCACCACTCGATCCAGGCACCGCCGGTGTCGTCGCCGGGGTACCAGGTGGAGCGCTGCTTGAGGTCCACGATCGGGATGACGGTGTCGATGGCGTAGAGCTCCGGGTTGAAGCAGCGCACCTTGCCCCCGCCGCACCGCCCGGCGGCCGGAGCCACGCCCTGGCCCGAGAGCGCCCCGGCCGGGCTGTAGACCACCCCGGCCGGGTCGGCCGCTCGCATCGACGACCGGCCGGCCATCGGGCTCAGGCTCAGCGAGACGGCCGCGATCAGGGCCAGCATGATCAGCAGCACCCGCTCGGGACGGTAGCCGTAGCCGATGCTGAGGTCGGCGACCCGGTCGAGCGCGCGCCGCCACCAGTGGGACTGGACACCGATCCGCCGGCGGCGCTCGCACCGGCGCTGGGCGATCAGCAGGTTCTCGGCCCCGGCGTGATCGCCGTTGGTCCGCAGCACCCGGGCCGCCTGGTCCCAGGGTCGCGGGTCGTAGTCCTCGAGCCGGGCCAGCCACTGCGCGCGGGCCGGGGCCGACCACTCCCCCTGGCCCTCGACCAGCGCCGCGAACCGCTGGTAGGTGAACCCGGCCAGCCGGGAGCGGGCGGGCCAGTCCCCCGCGGGGTCGTCGGCCAGGAAGCTGGTCCGGGTGTCGGTGAACTCCACCCCTCCGGCCCGGACCTGCCAGCCGAGGGCGATCCCGCTGCCGACCACCGCCGAGTTGAGCTGGACCGCGGCGGCGCGCGGGTTGGCCGCCGTCGGTCGCTGCTGCCCGGCCTGCGGGTTGGCCCACTCCAGCACGGCGCCGTCGCAGCGCAGCCGGCCCTGGATGGTGGAGCGGGTCAGCTGCAGCAGGCCGACCGAGGTGAACCCGGCGCACAGCCGCACGTTTCCCTGGATCCGGGCCTGGTGCAGGCTGAGCGACTCGGAACCGGGGTTGATCAGCCGCGCGCCCTCGGCGTTCAGCACGCCGGAGATCTCCGAACTGCGCAGCACCACGCCGCCGCCGTCCGTGTGCAGCTCGACCAGGTCGACGTCGCCCTCGACCCGGGCCGCCACCCCGATCACGCAGTAGTGGCCCCCGGGGCGTGACAGCCGGGCGCCGCCGAACATCAGTGGCCCGGTGACCCGGGCGTTGGCCAGGTTCACCGTGCCCTCGATCCGGCTGTCGCGCAGGTCGAGCCCGGCCCCGAGCTGGGCCTGGGTCAGGTCGAGGGCGAGACCTGCGGGGTTGCTCAGCCGCAGGCCGCGCAGGCCGGCCCCGCTGTGCAGGACGGCGCCCGACAGGATCAGAGCGCCCTCGACGACGCAGTCGCGTTCGATCGAGACCAGGCCGTGCACGGTCAGCCCGGGAGCCACCAGCAGGGCCCGGTCGGTGACGTCCTCGCCGTGGTACTCGAAAGGCCGGGACGAGCCGGCCGGCGGCGCGCTGAGGCGGGCGTCACGGATCCGCAGCCCGCCCCCGATCGTGGCCCGGCCCATCTCGATCCGGCCGATCACCGTGGTGCCCACCTCCGCCGGCGAGTCGGGGGTGCGGATCATGAACACGCTGCCGCTGATCTGCGCCTCGGCCAGGTGCAGGGCCCGGCTGCCCGGGGACGTCAGCTCACCGGCGAGCACCACCGATCCGCCGACCCGCGCTCCGAGCAGGCGCACCTCCCCCTGGGCGGAGAAGCCTCCACTCAGACGGACGTCGCCGCCGATCCGGGCCCGGTCGGCGTGCAGGGCCCGGCCGCCGGTGGCGTCCACGACGGTGCCGACCGCCAGCAGCCGGCCGCCGATCTCGGCCTCGGCCAGCCAGATCGCCGCCGTCCGGCCGGGCGCGGCCGGGCTCGGGTGGTGTCCGGTCACGGTGCTGCGGGAGAGCACCAGATCGTGCTGCACCCGCAGGCCGTCGGCGATCAGACCGGGCAGCAGCGACGGCTGGACCGGCCCCACCTCGACGTCGTGGTCGTCGCCGGCGATCACCAGCTCGTGCACGGCGGCGCCGTCCAGTCGCGGGGCCTGGTCGAACGCGCAGCCGTGAAAGTGCAGCGGGACGTCGATCCGGGCGGCGCGCAGGTCGAGCCGGCCCAGCACGGCCGCGTTGGCGATCCGCAGACCGAAGGGATCACCCGGGCGGGCCGGCTCGCCGACCACGAGGGCGGCCCGGCGGACGTCGTCGGCGTGGATCGACAGGCGGGCCCCCTCGGGCCCGGCGCAGTCCAGAACGCTGCGCGACGACGACGCGGCCAGCACCTGCTCGACCACGTCCCGCCGGGGGTCGAGCCGGATCCTCGGTTCGTCGATGACTGCCCTCCCTGGCCGGTCCGCGAGGCGTCCAGCCTAGTGACGGCGACCGGCGTGGCCGGCGAGGATGGCAAGCTCACTCCATGGCCGCAGGAGCGCACGGGTGAGCCGGGACGCCGGCCGGCCCGACTCGGCCTACGCCGTCCTGGCCGGTCTGGGGCCCGAGCTGCCCTCGGCCCACGTCCTGACCGAGCTGCTGCGGCAACTGGCCGCGGTGACCGGGGCCCGGGTGATCCGGGTCTGGCAGGCCCGGGACGACGGTTTCAGCCCGGCCCTGACCTGGCCGGCCGACGCCATCTCGATGCCGGACGTGCCCGCCGGGGTCCGGTTCGAGGACCTGCCCGGGGTCGACGCGAGCGCGCTGATCAGCGACGGGACCAGCCCTCGGGGAGCCCTGACCGTGACCACCCGGGGCCGGTCGGCGGTGGACGGCGAGGGCCGCCGCCGGCTGCAGGACACCGCGAACTGCGTGCTGCTGCTGTGGCGGCGCGACGAACTGCGGACCGTGCTGCACCGGCAGCTACGGCACACCGATCGGCTCGGGGGCGAACTGGCGGACGCCGAGCGGCGCCTGTCCACGGTCCGCGACCTGGAACGACGCCGGGTGGCCACCGAGATCATCACGCTCAGCACCGGGCGACTGGGCCGGCTGCACGAGGACGTCGACCGGCTCGGCGCCGACCTGTCCGCGGGCCGGCTGCCGGACGGCTCGTCGGCGGCCCGGCTGCGCGACCTGCTGGATGAGCTGATCGAGGACTTCCGGGTGATGGTCCGCGGTATTCACCCGCAGGTGCTGCAGAGCCGCGGGCCGAGGGCGGCGCTGGCCGAGGTCGCGGCCGGACTGCCCCGGCCGGCCCGGATCAGCGGCGCGGTGCCGGCCCGGGTCGATGCGGAGCTGGGCGCGGCGCTCTACCACCTGACCGCGGCCGCCCTGCAGACCCTGGCCGGGCTCGAGGGTGAGGGTGAGCTGCAGGTCCACCTCAGCCATGCCGACGGCCTGCTCGGGGCCCTGCTCACGGGCCGGGCTCGGATCTCGACCGGAGCTCTGCGGGCCGCGCTGACCGTCGACACGGACCGGCTGGGGGCTCTCGGCGGCGGCGCCGAGATCAGTGTCGAGGACGCCGCGGTCCGGGTCCGGGCCTGGGTTCCGGACCGGCTCGAGCCGGTGGCCCAGGCCCCCCGCGAGCGGCCGTCCAGCCTGCCCGCGCGGGTGCGCACGCTGGCCCTCGGCCTGGCCGCGGGCTACGGCGACGGCCCCGGTTCGGGGCCGGCTCAGGCCCTGGTGACCCGGCTCGACGGGCCGGTGCGGCTGGGATTCGCCGGCCTGGCGGGCTCGGGCGCAGGCACGGGTCCAGGCACGGGTCCAGGCACGGGTCCGGGCACGGGTCCGGGCTCGCGGGCCGACTGGCTGGCCGCGGTGGCCCGCCGGCTGCCGGACCTGATGCTGGTGCCGACCGCCGACGAGGGGCATTCCCGGCCCGGGCCGGACGGTTTCACTGATCAGCCGGACGTCGTGCTCCGACCGGCGGCGGCCGATCCGGCCCAGCGGGTCGACGTTCTGCTCGTCGGGGGCGGGCTCCTGATCCGCTCGGCGCCGTGGGCCGAGCTGCCCGACCTGCTGACCACCGAGATCCTGGCCCGGGCCGACCTGCTGCGGGCCCGGTCGGTGCTGACCGCGCTGACCGGGCTGCGCCGGGCCGAGCCACCGGCCGGGGCGGCGGCCGAACGGTTCGACTACGAACTGGAAGAACTGCAGGCCGCCGCCCACGAGCTGATCGAGTTCGAGGCTCTAGCCCAGCTCCGGACCGGCCGGCTCGACCTGACCCGGGCCCAGGTGCGCACGGCAGAGCGGTTGCTCGGTTTCGCCGGCGCGGCCCCGCACGAGCGACTGGGCCTGCCCGCCGACATTGGCCCCGACGACCTGCGCCGCTCCGCCCAGGAGCAGATGGCCCCCTGGCGCCGGCTGGCCGAGAACGCCGCCGCCGGACGGCAGCAGCGGCAGGCCTGCGCCGTGATCGTCCGCAGCTGCGAGGCCCTGCTCGCCTGACCCGGCTCGCCTGCCCCGGGCCCCGGCTCACGGGTTCACGGGTTCACGGCTTCACACCGGGATGAAGCCCTGGATCGTCGTGCCGGCCCCGGCCGCGGTACGCAGCTCGAGCTGCCCGCCGGCGGCCACGATCCGGTCCCGCATGTTGCCCAGGCCGAACGAGTCCAGCGGTTCGGGCCCCAGCCCGGGCCCGTCGTCGGTGACCGCGAAGGCCAGGCCCTGGGCCCCTTCGCTGAGCACCACCGTCACCTGGGCGTCGGGGGCGTGCTTGCGGGCGTTGTTGACCGCCTCCAGGCAGGTGAAGTAGACGGCGGTCTCGAACACCAGCGGGAACCGCCGGGCCGCCGTCGGGTCCGCCGCCCGCACGCTGACCTGCCGGGCGTCGTCCTGGAACTGCGCCGTCAGGGCGGCCACCAGCCCCTGCTCGACCAGCACCGGCGGGCAGATCCCGGCCGCCGTGCTGAGCAGCGTGCGCTCGGTCTGCTCCAGGCCGGAGCGCAACCGGGCCTGGCCCGCGGCCGCCGCCTGCCGGTCGCCCCGGGACAGGTGCAGCTCCAGCAGACCGACCACCATCTTCAGGGCGACCAGGTGGTGCTGGGCGCCGTCGTGCAGGTCCCGTTCCAGCTCGCGGCGCTCCCGGTCGCGCTCGGCGAAGGCCTGGCGACGGGCGGCGGCGATCCGCTCGGCGTGCTCGCGGGCGGCGTTCAGGGTCTGGTCCAGGTCGCGTTGCAGGCGGGCTTCGTACAGCACCGGCCCGAGGACGTCGACCACCTCGGCCAGCAGCCCGGCCCGCCGTCCGTTGATCGGGCTGTTGATCCGGCTGTTCATCCGCCCGAGCGCCCCGGCGTCCAGGCTCAGCACGCCCACCTCGTGCCCGCCGAGGGTGACCGCGATCCGGTGCGACCACCGCGCCGTCCCGGCGGAGGCGGCGGCGGGCGGCCAGAAGTGCCCGGGCCCGGCGCCGGTCAACTGGAGGGCGACCCGGGGAACGCCCAGGCCGTCGCTGATCTGCTGGGCCAGCCGGGCCAGCTGGGACCCGTCCGGGCCGGGGCGGGAACGGGCGATCACGGCCGGCAGTTCCGCCCGGTCCCGGGCACCGACGGCCACCGGTCAGTCCCCCTCGCGCCGGGACCGCAGGTAGGTGAGCACGGCCAGGACCCGGCGATGGTGCGAGGTGGCGTCGGTCGGCAACCCGAGCTTGGCGAAGATGGCGGCCACGTGCTTCTCGACCCCCTTGGCCGAGAGGAACAGCTCGCGGGCGATGCCCCCGTTCGAGCGGCCCTCGGCCATCAGCCGGATCACGTCGGTCTCCCGCTCGGTCAGCGAACCCAGCTCGTCCGGCCGGCTGGCCGGCTGGCCGACCAGGCGGCTGGCCACCGCCGGCTCGATCACGATCTCCCGGGCGTGGACCCGGGCGACGGTGTCCTTGAGCGCGTCCGCGCTGGAGATCCGGTCCTTGAGCCGGTAGCCGATCGCCTCGGTGCCGATCTCCAGGATCCGCATCAGGTAGTGCGCCTCGGCGTAGTGCGAGAGCAGCAACAGGCCGGTGCCCGGGTAGAGCTGCCGCAGCCGCTTGGCCGTGGTCAGGCCGCCGTCCGGTTCCGGCGGCATCCGGATGTCCAGGACGGCCACGTCGACCCTTTCGGTGGCCAGCAGGGCCATCAGCCGGTCGCCGTCCTCGACGGCCCCGACCACCTCGTGGCCGGTCGCCTCGAGCAGCATCACCAGGCCCTCGCGGAACAGGCCGCCGTCCTCGGCGACGGCCACCCGCAGCGGGGCCTGCGGGACGAACGGGCCGGCGGTCATGAGCACATCATGAGGGATCTTTCTTTGAGTCGGGAGCGAGCTGCCGCCCGTGATGGTGTTGGAAGCGCTTTCTGAGGGCACTAACCTAGGGCCGGGCGACTGCGTCTTCGAGACGGAAGCGACCAGTCTGCTAGCGGAGGACCAGTGGGTTACGGGTTGGGCGTCGATCTCGGCACCTCGTTCACCCGGGCAGCAATCAGTCGTGACGGCCAGTCACGGATGGTTTCGCTGGGCGAGAATTCGCTGCTCGTCGCGTCCGTCGTACAGGTCCTTCCCGACGGCTCGTTGCGGGCCGGCGAGGGTTCCTCCGTGACCGCCCCGGACACCGACACCAAGGCCGACACCGGTGCCGACGCCGGCATCGATACCGACACCGACACCGACAGCGGGGACGGCGTCGATCCGGCCCGCACCGGCCGCGATTTCAAACGCCGGCTGGGCGATCCCACCCCCCTGGTGATCGGCGGTCAGCCGCACTCGGCGGTCTCGTTGCTGGCCGCCACCCTGGCCTCGGTCCTCACGAGGGTGACCGCGCTCGAGGGCGGCCCACCCGATCACGTCGTCCTCACCTGCCCGGCGGTCTGGGGCCCGTACCGCCGCGAGCAGTTCGCCGAGGTGCCGCGCCGGGCCGGGCTCGACGAGGCACGGGTCAGCGTGACCACCGAGCCCGAGGCGGCGGCGATCTACTACGCCGGCGCCCACCACTTGTCCGACGGCGACGTGGTGGCCGTGTACGACCTCGGCGGCGGCACCTTCGACACCACCCTGACCCGGGCCACCGGCAGCGGCGCCGCCGGCCGGACCCAGATCCTGGGCGTGCCCGAAGGAGTGGAGTGGGTCGGCGGGGTCGACTTCGACGAGGCCGTGCTGGCCCGCCTCGACCAGGCCTGCGGCGGCGCGATCTCCGCCCTCGACCCGCGCGACCCCTCCGCGGCCGCCACCCTGCGCCGGGTCCGGGCCGAGTGCGTCCGGGTCAAGGAGGAGCTGTCGTCGGCCGAAACCGCCACCGCCGTCGTCCAGTTGCCCGGCCGGCGGGTCGAGGTGCCCCTGACCCGGGCCCAGTTCGAGGACATGATCCGCACGCCGCTGGAGTCGACCCTGGCCGCGCTGCGCCGCACGCTGGCCTCGGCCGGGGTCGAGCCGGCCGGTCTGGCAGGGGTGCTGCTGGTCGGTGGCTCGTCCCGGATCCCGCTGGTGTCCCGGATGCTCAGCGAGGGCCTGGGCCGCCCGGTGCTGGTCGATCCCGAGCCCCAGCACTGCGTGGCCCTGGGCGCGGCCGAACTGGCCGGCCGCGGGCCAGTCAGCGTCGCCCCGCCGGCCGCCGCGGCGACGACGGGCGGCCCCGCCCTGCGGCCGGCCCGGACCGTCCGGGCGCTGCGCCGGCGGGTGCTCGCCGCCGCCGGTGTGGTGGCCCTGCTGATCGCCGGGGCCACGTGGACCAACCGTCCGGCCCACGACCCGCCGCAGGCCCGCACCCAGCTTCCGCCGGTACCGGCGCTGATCGGGTCGGCCAGCACCACCAAGGCCCCGAAGCCCCGACCCACCCCGACCCGGACCACCGCCGCCCCGAGCACCGCCCGGCGACCGTCGTTGCCCTTCAGCAGCGTCGTTCTGGGGCTCGACACCAGGTGCATGGACGTCGCCAACGCCCTGACCGCCGACGGCACCACGGTGGAGGTGTTCGGCTGCAACGGCACCGACGCCCAGCACTGGGCGTTCGCCAAGGACGGCACGATCAAGGCCCTGGACAAGTGCCTGGACGCCGGCGCGAGCGGCACCGTGCAGATCCGGACCTGCGCCGCCGGCCCCAAGAGCACCGACAGCACCGGCCAGCGCTGGCGTTTCGACAACGCCGACCGGCTGGTCAACCGCCGGTCCAAGCGCTGCCTCGACGTCCAGGGGCAGCTCTCGGCCGATCGGACGCCCCTGGTGACGGCGGCCTGCACCACGGCCCGCAGCCAGGTCTGGACGATCCCGCCGCCGCGTCCGGCTGGAGCGAGCGCCAGCACCGCCGTCCCCCGCCGGATCCGGACCATCACCGGGCTCAGCCGCCGCCCGCAGGGCGTGGCGATCGGCCCGGACGGCACCCGGGCCTACGTGGCCAGTGTCGAGGGCGACGCGCTGACGGTGATCGACACCGGCACCGGCCGGGTCCTGCGCACGATCACGATGCCGGCCGCCCCGCAGTACGTGGTGGCCGCCCCGGACGGGCGCCGGCTCTACGTCACCCTCGATCGGGGTTCGGCCGCGAGCAATGCGGTTCAGGTCGTCGATGCCCTCACCGGCAAACTGCTGAGCCGGGTCGACGTCGGCGCCAGCCTGTTCCCGCCGGCCCTGTCCCCCAACGGGCTGCTGCTCTACGTGCCGGACGCCGCGTCGTCCCAAGTGGTGCTGCTGGACACCTTCACCTACCAGGTGCCGGCCCGGATCACCGTGCCCGCGGCCCCGAAGGGGGTGGCCTTCAGCCCCGACGGCCGCACGGTCTACACCGCGAACGGCGAGTCGGGCCTGGTCACGGCCCTGGACGTGGGCACCAACGGGACCACGGCGACGATCGCGGGCGGCACCAGCCCGCTCGGCCTGGCCGTCTCCCCCGACGGCAGCCGCCTGGCCGTGGCCGACTACGCGGCCGGCTCGGTGCGCTTGATCGACACCTCGAACCAGACCGTGATCGACACGATCGAGGTGGGCCGCAAGCCGCGCGGGGTCGCCTTCGCCCCGGACGGGCGGCACCTGTACGTGGCCGACTCGGGCTCGGGCAGTGTCTCGGTGATCGACGTCGACGTGGCCCGGATCAGCGCGACGCTCAAGGTCGGGGGAACCCCCTGGACGATCGCGGTGACGCCGGACGGCAAGCAGGCCTACGTGAGCAACGCGACCGGCAACAGCGTCACCGTGCTCGGCACCAGCCGCTGACCGGGGGGCCCGGCCTCAGCGAGCGGTGCGGGTGATCGGGAGCACCGGCGCCAGGGTGTTGCCCGGCGGGCCGCTGCGGCGCCGATCGATCTGCGGCGCCGGCACGGCCCAGCGCAGGGCCCGGGCCGAGGCGGTCGTCACCTCGGCGGTCAGCACCACCCGCAGCCGGTCCCGGGCGGGCGTGGGCAGGGCATCGGCCAGCCGCCCGAGCGAGGTCAGCACGACGTCGGGCAGACGGTCGCCGGCCACGATCAGGTCGACGTGGTCCGGATCGGCCGGGGCCGCCCCCAGTCCCGGCTCGCGCTGCGTCCCGGCCGGGCGCACGACGAGACCGGCCGGGACGACGTCGACGGTCCAGTCCGCGGTCAGCCGGTAGCCGGCCGGGCCGGCCGGGAAGGCTCCGGGGAAGGGCGCCCGCCAGCGGTCCACCGCCGGGTCCGACCGGGCCGGCCGGTAGGTGCTGAACTCGGCGAACGGCCGCCAGGAGGGCCGGCCCGAGCGATCCACGGCGATCCGGCGGGCGATTCCGTCCGGCCCCGGCAGCAGCAGCCCGTGCTGGGCCCGGACCGGCGAGTCGAGCCGGTCGGCCAGCCGCTGGGCCAGGCTGTCGGCCCCGGCCGGCTCGGCGCCGTAGGTGGTGAGCACCGCTCGCCGGGCCGCACCGGCCGGTAGCGCGCCGATCGCGGCGGCGACCTGGGCCGCCGTTGGGGTGAGCTCGCCCGGCGCCCCGACCAGGACCGCGAACCGGTCCGGCTCGGCCGGCCACCGGAAGGCCGCATCGTCGGCCCCGGACAGCCGGGGCCCACCGGCCCGCAACCACAGCCCGGCCGGGATCGAGACCGTGCTGACCTCAGCCGGTTCGGTCCGCAGGGGATCAGGTTCGAGGAGGTCGGACGGGTCAACCGGGTCGACCGCGCCGATCGGCATGTTGATCATCATGACCCTCTCCAGCGGACCGGTTGCCTGCCCGGACCACGGATCCGGCCCGGGGCGGGTTCAGTCCAGGCCGTGAAAGTAGGGTTTACCCCCGCTTTTGTGGGGGGTGGGCACCCGGCGGCGGAGGGACAACTCCATGTCGGGCGGGGCACCCCGGCTGCGACTGTCGCTACATGGTCGAAATGGTCGAGTGCGAGCAGCGTTGTGAGCAGACCGACGAGCAGCGTCTGGTCCAGATCGTACGAACACATCGTGCGGCTCTGCTCGCCTATACGAGCCGGCTGGTCGGCGGGGACGCAGCCCGAGCCGAGGACGTCGTCCAGGAGACGTTCGTGCGGGCCTGGCGCCGGATCGATCGACTCACCCCAGAGCACGGCTCGGTCAACGGCTGGCTGCGCCGGGTGGCCTACAACATCGCGGTCGACGGGCACCGGATGCGCCAGGTCCGCCCGACCGAGGTGGAGCTCGAGCACCCGGACGTCGCCGCCGACGACGACCAGGCCGAGGAGGTCGTGATGGCCATGGTGGTCGACGACCTGCTGGGCTCGATCTGGCCCGAGCACCGGGCCGTGCTGGTCGAGGTCTACCTGAACGACCGGACGGCGGTGCAGGCCGCGGCCGTGCTCGGGATCCCGGTCGGAACGGTCAAGAGCCGGCTCTACTACGCGCTGCGCACTCTTCGCGGGAACGTCGCGCAGAGCGGCCTGCGCGCCAGCTGATGGCCGCCTCCCCGTCCGGCCTCGGCCTGCGGCCGGCGCTGCTGCGCGTGACGACCCGGCCGTGGCGCAGCCCCCGGCCGCGAACCAAGCTGGGCCGGCCCGGCGACCGGGCCCCCGAGATCGCGTTTCCCCCCGGGCCCGCGGCCGGGCCGGCGCCGAGTGGTCACCGAGCGAAAGGACCGACGCCATGAAGAGCCTCGTCACCTATGCCATCTGGTCACAGTCCGGCCAGCGGGTCACCCTGCTGGAGGCCGAGGCCAACTCGGTGGCGTTCGCCGCCGGAACCAGCTTTCTGGTCCTGGACGTCGAGCAGGCCACCGACGGCAGCGGCGCGGCGACCGTCTTCCTGGCCGAGCGCCGTCCACACGCCGCCCAGCCCTCGAGCGCCGGCGAGGAGCGGATCCTGGAGCACCTGAAGCACCGGCTGGACGGCTCCGGCCGGCCGTTCGCGATCAGCGCGGTGCCGGCGCCGACCCGCTCAGGTGACGATGCGTAGGGTCCAGAAGTCCGACGACAGGCCGTGCTCGGTCAGGTAGGCGTAGGGCATCGTGAAGTAGCCCTCCTGTCCCCAGCCCGGCCCCCACGAGTTGCGGACCAGGAAGCGCCCGCTCTGGTCGTCATAGCCGACCGCCAGCACGGCGTGCCCGCCGAGGATGTCCTCGTCCAGGGCCGGTAGGTCGACCGCTCCGGTCTTGGCCACCTCGGCGCTCTCGAAGCTGGTGTAGACGGCGAACCCGAAGACGAACGGGTAGCCGGCGGCCAGGCAGCCCTTGAACTGCTCGAGGCTGCGCGCGACCCGCTGGTAGGTGGTCGAGCGGTGGCCCAGCGCATCGGTGTAGCACTGGTCGTCGGGCCGGACGCCGGCCCTCGACCCGGCCGGGAACGCCCCGGTGTTCTGGTCGGCCGGCGAGTCGTCGTACGGCCACTCGGTCTCGGCGCAGACGCCCTGCTTGTTCACGCTCTTGATGCCGTCCCGGATCTGGGCCCCGGCGTCGAACCCGATGCTGCCCTCGGTGGCCCGCTCGTTGTAGTAGATGAACAGCCGGGACGGCGCGAAGTCGGGCAGCTGCTGCTTGAGCAGGCCGAACTCGTAGGCGGCGCCGATCGCGTTGGCCGTGCAGCTGCCGATCCGGCCCTGGTCGTAGATGGCCGGGCACTGGGCCCTCAGGTCCACCGCCGGCGGTAGTTGAGCCAGGGCCAGCCGGGGCGCGGAGTACAGAAAGTCCCGCGAGTCGGGCAGATCGGGTCTCCAGCCGTACTTCGAGCTGTTGCGGGCCACTGGTTCGGTCATGGCACGAGTCCCTCCGTGAGCACCTGGGCCGGTGTGCCCGAGGTCGTACCCAGTCAGAGCAGCCGACGCCGGTCCAGATACAGCCGGTCAGCAGAACCGGCCCCGCCTCGGCCCGACCCTCAAGGTCGGCCCGCCGTCGACCGAAGCAGAGCCCATGATCACGGGGGTGTTCGACGGACCGGCACTGACCGGCACGACGGCCCGCCCGGCCCTGTTCTGCCGGGTCGGCGACCGCCTGCTGGCGATCCCGCTGGCCGCCGTGGTCGAGATCATGCGCCCGCTACCGGTGCAGGTTTTCGCCGGGACGGCGCCGTTCGTGCTCGGCGTGTCCACGATCCGAGGGGCGGTGGTTCCGGTGGTCGACACCGCGGCCCTGCTCGGCCTGCCCCCGGACCCCCCGACCCGGTTCGTCACGATCGTCCAGGACGAGCGGCCTGCGGCCCTCGCGGTCAGCTCGGTGATCGGCGTCCAGGTGCTGGACGACGCCGGCCTGCAGGAGCTGCCGCCCTTGCTGGACTCGCTCGACCTGGACACGGTCTCCGCGATCGGCAGCCTCGACAGCGGCCTGCTGCTGGTGCTCGACCGGACCCGGCTGGTGCCCGACGCGGTCTGGGCCCGGGCGACCGAGCAGGTGACGACGTCCTGACGACCAGCGCCCCGAGCCCCGCGGACCTGGACCGGTTCCGCGGCCTGGTCGAGCGCCACCTGGGTCTGCGGTTCGACCACGACGCCGGCACCCAGCAGCTGACCAGCGCCCTGCTGGTGCGGTTGCGGGCCAGCGGCCAGTCGAGCGAGGCCTACCTCGACCAGCTCACCGCCGGACCGAGCGCCGAGCTGGCCGCCCTGGGCCGGGTGCTCACCACCGGTGAGACCTATTTCCTGCGCCACCTGGAGCAGTTCCGGGCGCTGACCGAGCGGGTGGTGCCCGAGCGGCTCGCTGCGCCCGGGCGGATCGGCGAGCTGCGGGTGCTCTCGGCCGGCTGCTCCTCCGGCGAAGAGGCCTACTCGCTGGCCATCGCGCTACGCGAGAGCGGCCAGCCCACCGCCGGCATCCTCGGGGTCGACCTGAACCCGGCGGCGGTCGAGCGGGCCCGCACCGGCCGCTACACCGCCTGGTCGCTGCGCTCGGTCCCGGCCGAGCTGCGGCGACGATGGTTCATCGAGACCGGCGACGTCGTCGAGCTGGATCCGGCCGTCCGCGAGCGGGTCCGGTTCCAGCAGACCAATCTGGCGACGGACGACCCCGTCCTGTGGGCGCCGGAGTCGCTCGACGTGGTGTTCTGCCGCAACGTGCTGATGTACTTCGCCCCCGACGTGATGGCCACGGTGATCGACCGGTTCGCCCGGGCCCTGGCGCCGGGCGGGTTCCTGTTCCTCGGCTCGGCCGAGACCCTGCGCGGGATGACGACGCAGTTCGAGCTGTGCGAGAGCCACGGCACGTTCTACTACCGCCGGCGGCCGGTCGAGGTGACACCGGTGGCGCCGGCCACCGCGACCCCGTCACCGCGCCGGTCCCCCGCCCCCGGTCCCTCCGTCCCGCACCCCGGCCCGGCCGGTCCCGACCGCGACCCGGCTCCGGACGCCGCCGTCCCGAGCCTGGAGCTCACTTCGGTGCTGGAACTGATCGGCCAGGAGCGGTTCGCCGAGGCGCTGAGCGCCCTCGACCGACTCGAGCGGCTCGGCCCGGCCACCGGGGCGAGCACCGACCCGGAACTGCTGTTGCTGCGGGCCGCCCTGCTCACCCACACCGGCAGCTACTCGGCTGCCGCGATCGCCTGCCACCGGTTGCTCGAGCACGACCGGTTCGCCGCCGACGCCCACGCCCTGCTGGCCGCCGGCCTGGAGTTCGGCGCCGACCTGCCGGCCGCGATCGAGCACTGCCGCACCGCGACCGGTTGCGACCCCCGGTTCGCCCTGGCCCACCTGCAGCTCGGCCGGCTGATCCAGCGCACCGGCGACCAGCCGGCCGCCCACCGCCACTACAGCACCGCCGCCCGGCTGCTGGCGGCCGAGACCGACCGGCGGATCCTGCTGTTCGGCGGCGGTTTCGACCGCGAGTCGCTGATCTCGCTGTGCCGCACCCAGTCGGCCGTGACCGGAGGAGACCGATGAGCCAGCCGGCCGTGCCGTTCCCCCGCGACCCTCGCCCGGCTGCGGCCGAGGACCACGACCTCGCCGCCGGCGGCGATCAGTGGTCGAACCGGGCCGGCGCGATGCGGGCCGAGTTCGACGCCGCCTTCGCCCGGCCGCCACGCGACCCCGAGACCGACCTCGAGGACGTGATCGCCCTGCGCCTGGGCGACGAGCCGTGCGTGCTGCGCCTGAGCGAGATCGCCGGGGTGATCGCGCATCCGCTGCTCACCGTGCTGCCGACGCCGGCCCCGGCGCTGCTCGGGATCATCGGCAACCGCGGGTCCGTGGTCGCCGCCTACGACCTCGGCCGGCTCGACGGCGGGCCGGCCACCCGGCCCGGCTGGCTGGTGATCGCCGCCGCCGAACCGACCGTCGGGGTGGCGTTCGAGCACTTCGACGGTTACCGGCGGATCCGCACCGGCAGCCTCGACGCGGGCCGGCTGATCGAGATGACCGCCCTGGTCGCGACCATCCGCTCGCTCGGCAACCAGCCCCACCTCACCCACCGGCACAGTGCCGACCAGGAGTACGAGTCATGAGCACCAGCAACTGGACGTTCGGCCGGACCTTGGCCGCGGGCTTCGCCGCCGTCCTGGCCCTGAACCTGGCCGGCGGCGTGATCGCCCTGCTCGGCCTGCACAGCGTGGTGGCCAGCAAGGACCGGGTGATCTCGGTCGACAGCCAGCTGGAGATCAAGTCCCAGCAACTGCTGACCGCCCGGGCCGACCGGGCCACCGCCCTGCGCGGTTACCTGCTGACCGGGGAGAAGTCCTACCGGGACGAGACCGCCACCGGCACCGCGACCTTCAACTCGCTGCTGGCCCAGACCAAGGCCCTGGTGCACACGGCCAAGGGCGAGCAGCTGCTGACCCGGATCACCGCCTCGGCGGCCGCCTCCCAGAAAGCCATCGACGACCTGAACGCGCTGATGGACCGCAACCCGCCGCACGAGACGGTGGTCACGCAGTTCAACGCGGTCAGCGCGCAGCGGATCGCGCTGCGCGGCGACCTGCTCGAATTCAGCGCCTACGAGCACCAGCTGGCCGTGGCCGGGGTCAAGGACTCCAACGACACCGCCGACCGCGACGTCGCCCTGATCGTCGCGGTGCTGATCGGCACCGTGCTGCTGACCACGCTGCTGGCAGCCGTGCTGACCCGCAACCTGCGCCGCCGGATCGGCTCGGCCGTGGGCGAGGTCCAGAGCTCGTCGGCCGAGCTGCAGACCACGGCCAATCAGCAGGCGGTCGGGGCGATGGAACAGGCCACCGCGATGAGCGAGATCTCGACCACGATCAACGAGCTGCTGGCCTCGTCGCGGCAGATCACCGAGAGCGCCCGCCGGGTGTCCGGTGCGGCCGACCTGACCGCCACCGCGGGCCGGTCCGGGGCGGGCACGGTCGCCTCGGCCCAGCAGTCGATGACCGAGATCCGCCGCCAGGTCGACGTGATCGTCAACCACATGCTCGAGCTGGGCGACAAGTCGCAGCGGATCGGGGCGGTGCTCGACATCGTCTCCGAGCTCTCCGAGCAGACCAACATCCTGGCCATCAACTCGACCATCGAGGCGGCCGGGGCGGGCGAGTCGGGCAAGCGGTTCGCGGTGGTCGCCGACGAGATCCGCAAACTGGCCGACCGGGTGGCCGAGTCGACCAAGGAGATCCGGGACCTGATCGACGTGATCCGCGGCGCGGTACACACCACGGTGATGGCCACCGAGATCGGCTCCAAGGCGGTGGACGCCGGCACGGCCCAGTTCGAGGGGGTGGCCTCGTCCTTCGACGAGATCGTCGGCCTGGTGATCACCACCACCGAGGCCGCCCGCGAGATCGAGCTGTCGACCAAGCAGCAGACCACCGCGGTGGAACAGGTGAACTTCGCCGTGGCCAACGTGACCCAGACGACCAAGGAGACCGAGACCAGCTCGACCCAGACCCTGCAGACGGCGTCCCAGCTGACCGAGCTGTCGACCAAGCTGCGCCGGCTGGTCGAGCCGGCGACGACCGGGTGATGACATGACCGACCCTTACCGTTACTTCCGGATCGAGGCCCGTGAGCTGGCCGACGCCCTCGGCGCCGGGCTGTCCGGCCTGTTCCGGGGAGCACCCACGGCCGAGCAGGTCGGGGCCGTGCTGCGGGCCGCACACACCCTGAAGGGCGCCGCCCGGGTGGTGGGCCTGGCCGGGATCGCCGACAGCACCCATGCCCTGGAGGAACTGCTCGAGCCCTACCGGGGGTCGAGCGATCCGATCGGCGAGGACGAGCTCGACCGGATGCAGGCCCGGGTCGACGAGATCAGCGCCGCCGTCACCGAGCTCGAGGCCGAGCCGGTGGCCGACACCGCCGCCACTCCGATCGCGACCCCGGTCGCGACCGTGGTCCGGCCCGCGCCGCTGCCGGCCGCCCCGCCGACCCCGGTTCCGGTGCCGGCTGCGGTACCGGCTCCGGTGTCAGCCCCGGTATCGGCTCCGGTATCGGCTCCGGTATCGGCTCAGGCGCCGGCTCCGGTGCCGGCTCCGGTGCCGGCTCCTCGCGAGGAACCGGCCGCGCTCGCCCCGGAGCAGACCGCCCGGGCCTCGCTGGCCGAGATCGACCTGGTCATCGAGGGCGTGCTGCAGGCCCGGGCCCAGCTCGGGGCACTGCGGGCGAACGTCGAGCGAATGGTCCGGATCCGGGCCCGGCTGCACGAGACCCCCGGCCCCCGGCGGGAGGACCGGCTGAAGAAGATCGCCGGCCTGGAGGCGGCGGCCGAAGAGGTGCAGCGGGGGCTGAGCGCCACCACCGATCGGCTGGAACGTGAACTGCGGCAGGTGCACGACACGGCCGAGCGGCTGCGCCTGGTCCCGGTCGAGACGATCGTGCCCGACCTGGAACGCGGCGCCCGGGACGTCGCCGCGGCCCAGGGCAAGCGCGTGCTGGTCGACGTCGTCGGGGGCCGGATCCGGCTGGACGCCCCCGTGCTGGCCACGGCCCAGGCCGCGCTGCGCCAGATCGTCCGCAACGCCGTGGCCCACGGCATCGAGGCCCCGGAGGAACGGCTGGCGGCGGGCAAGACGGCCGCCGGCCGGGTCCGGGTCGACGTCTCCCGCCGCGGCAGCACCGTGGTCTTCAGCTGCACCGACGACGGGCGCGGGATCGACCTGGTCGCCGTCCGGCGCGAACTGCAGCAGGCCGGCCGGGCCGGGTCCGGGCCGCTCGGCGATGCCGAGGTGCTCGAGCTGCTGACCCACGGCGGGGTGAGCACGGCCGCCACGATCAGCGAGATCTCCGGGCGGGGCATCGGCCTGGACGTAGTTCGGGACGCCGCTCGCCAACTCGGCGGCCGGGTCTCGATCCGGACCGAGGCCGGCTCCGGCACCACCATCGACCTGACCAGCCCGCTCTCGCTGACCGCCCAGGACGTGATCCTGATGGACGCCGGTGAGCTGGTCGGCCTGCCGGTCAGCGCGGTCCGCGAGACGATCCGGATCACCGCCGCCGACCTGGTCGTCGGAGCCCGCGGCCAGAGCCTGAGCCACCGTGGCCGCCGGTACCCGTTCGTTCCGCTGACCACCGCCCTGGGCGAGACCCCGGACGCACCGACCCGGCCCCGGGTCCGGCCCCAGGCCTGGTCGGTGCTGCTGCTGGAGGGACGCAACGGTCCGGCCGCGATCGGGGTCCAGCGGCTGATCGGCACCGCCTCGGTGGCGATCCACCCGATCCCGGCCCTGGCCCCGGCCTCCCCGCTGGTCTCCGGGGTCTGGCTGGACGTCGACGGCCGGCCCCGGCTGGTGCTGGAACCGGAAGCCCTGATCGACGCGGCCGGGCAGTACGAGTCCGCCCCGGCCGCGCCGCCGGTGCGCCGGGCACCGATCCTGATCGTCGACGACTCGCTCACCACCAGGATGCTCGAGCAGAGCATCCTGGAAGCCGCCGGCTACCAGGTGGAGCTGGCCGCCTCGGCCGAGGAGGGCCTGAGACTGGCGTCCAGCCGGCCGTTCTCGCTGGTCCTGGTCGACGTGGAGATGCCCGGCATGGACGGTTTCGCCTTCGTCGAGCAGACCCGGGCCCGGCCCGAACTGCGGCACCTGCCATGCGTGCTGGTCACCTCTCGCGCCTCCGAGGCCGACCGCCGCCGCGGTGTCGAGGCGGGCGCTCGGGGGCACCTGGACAAGGGCGAGTTCTACCAGGGCGCGCTGCTGGACCGGATCGCGGAGTTGCTGTCCGAATGAACATTTCCGGAGGAACTCCGCCAACCACTCGGCCCACCACCGCTCCGGCGCCGGTCCGGGTGCTGGTGGTCGAGGACTCGGCGACCGTGCGGGCCCGGATCGTGGCCACGCTGCGCAGCGACCCGTCGATCGCGGTCGTCGGTGAGGCCGCCGACGGGCCGGCCGCGATCGAGCTGTGCCTGGCCCTGCGCCCGGACGTGGTCACGATGGACATGATGCTGCCCGGGATCACCGGGCTGGCCGCCGTCCAGCACCTGATGAAGCACTGCCCGACGCCGATCCTGGTGCTGTCCTCGGCCGACAACCGGGCCGGCTTCGTGGACACGCTCAGCGCCCTCGAGGCCGGAGCGGTCGAGGTGCTGGACAAGCCCGACGCCACCATCGCCGGGCACGACGCCCAGTGGGACCGGGAGTTCCTGGCCACGGTGAAACTGGTGGCCAAGATCCGGGTGGTCACTCGGTTCGGCTCCCGGCCGGAGCCGGCCACCGGCCCGGCCGGGCCGCTTCCGGCCCCGAGGCCGGCCCTGATCGGGCCGGCCCTGGTCCGGCCCGATCAGGGCCGGTACTCGGTGCTGGCGATCGGCGCCTCCACCGGCGGGCCGACCGCGGTCTCGAGCGTGCTGCGCGGCCTGCCGCCGTCGTTCGCGCTGCCGGTGCTGCTGGTCCTGCACGTCAGCGAGTCGTTCGGGACGGCGTTCGCCGGCTGGCTGAGCGACGTCACCGGGCGCCGGGTCCGGCTGGCCGAGGGCGGCGAACCGCTGAGCTCCGGCGCGGGCCAGGTGATCATGGCCCCGCCGGGTCGGCACCTGCTGGTCCGGGACGGCACGGTGCTGCTCAACCACGAGGCCGAGCGGCACTCCTGCCGGCCCTCGGTCGACGTCCTGTTCGAGTCCCTGGCCCGGGACGCCGCCTCCCGGGTGGCCGCCTGCCTGCTGACCGGAATGGGCCGGGACGGCGCGGCCGGCCTGCTCGACGTCCATCGCAGCGGCGGGCTGACCATCGCCCAGGACGAGGCCACCTCGGCCGTCTTCGGCATGCCCGGCGAGGCGGTCCGCCTCGGCGCGGCCCAGCACGTGCTCCCGGTGGACCAGATCGGGCCGGCCCTGGGCCGGCTCACGAGTGGGATCGGGGCGGTGGGGCCGGTATGACCGCGATCGGGACGGTACTGATCCTGGACGACAGCCTGACCGTCCGGATGGACCTGGTGCAGGCCTTCGGCGACGCCGGCTGGCGGACCGCTCCGGCCGCGACCGCGGCCCAGGCCTGGCAGTTGCTGGCCGAGCAGCGGGTCGACGTCATCGTGCTCGACGTCCTGCTGCCCGACGCGGACGGCGTCGACGTGCTCCGGGCGCTGCGGACCGACCCGGCCACGGCGTCCCTGCCGGTGCTGATGCTCTCGTCCGAGGCCGAGGTCAAGGACCGGATCCGGGGCCTGAGCACCGGTGCCGACGAGTACATCGGCAAGCCCTACGACGCCGCCTACCTGGTGGCCCGGGCCGAGGAGCTGATCCGGGCCGGGACCGGCGAGACCTCCGACCTGCCCCGGGTCCTGGTGATCGACGGCGACGCCGCGGTCCGGCAGTCGCTCGGTGACCTGTTCGAGGGCAACGGCCACCTGGTCGTGACCGCCGGTTCGGGGCTGGAAGGCCTGCGGGTGGCCGCGGCCCAGCGGATCGACGCGGTGGTGATCAACGGCGCCCTACCGGACATCGACGGCGCGACTGTGATCCGGCGGTTCCGGCTCGACGCCGCGCTGCGCGGCATCCCGTGCCTGCTGCTGACCGCCTCCGACGACGCCGCGGCCGAACTGAACGCGCTGGACGCCGGGGCGGACGCCTTCGTCCGCCAGGACGCCGACTCGGCCGTGGTGCTGGCCAAGCTCTCGGCCGCGCTGCGGCTGGCCTCGCAGAACGGGCCGGTGGTGGACACGGCCAGCCTGCAGCGGCCGAAGAAGATCCTGGCCATCGGCGGCGACGTCACCCTGATGGCCTCGCTGACCGACCGGGTCCGCGGCCAGGGCTACGACGTCGTGCCGGCCCGCTCCGGCGAGGAGGCCCTGGAACTGCTCGCCTTTCAGCCGACCGACTGCATCCTGCTGCAGCTGTCCGCGACCGACCCCGGCGGCCTGGGCGACGCGCTGCAGGTCTGCCGGCGGATCAAGGCCGCCCCCGGGATCCGCGACGTCCCGCTGATCCTGATCGCGATGAACGACGACCAGCAGACCCTGATCGAGGCGCTGGCGGCCGGAGCCGACGACTACGTGCTGGCCTCCGGGGACGCCGAGGTGCTGGCCGCCCGGATCCGGGCCCAGCTACGGCGCCGGCAGTTGCAGGACGAGCACCGCACGATCCGCGAGAGCCTGCTGCGGCGCGAGATCGAGGCCGCCGAGGCCCGGGCCGAGACCGAGATCGCCCGGACCAAGGCCGACATGGTCGAGGAGCTGGAGCGCAAGAACCAGGAACTGGAGGCGTTCAGCTACTCGGTGTCGCACGACCTGCGCACGCCGCTGCGGGCCATCGACGGCTTCACCTCGATGCTGATCGACGGCCTGGCCGGGCAGTTGAGCGAGGACGGCGAGCACTACGCCGAGCGGATCCGGGCCGGCGTGGCCCGGATGACCGAGATGATCGACGACCTGCTCGAACTGTCCCGGGTCGGGCGGGCCCAGCTTCAGCGCAGCCGGGTCGACCTGGCCGAGATGGCCGGCACGGTGCTCGCCGACCTGGCCGCGGCCCACCCCGAACGGCAGGTCACGGTGGTGATCGGGCCGGCTATGACCGCGTCGGCCGACCCCCGCCTGATCCGCAACGTGCTGGAGAACCTGATCGGCAACGCCTGGAAGTTCACCGCCGCCGGGGGCGACGCCCGGGTCGAGGTGGGCGCGCGCCGGACCGACGGGCAGACCGCCTTCTTCGTGCGGGACAACGGCAGCGGCTTCGACATGGCCCGGGCCGGGCGGCTGTTCACGCCCTTCCAGCGGTTGCACAGCCAGGCCGACTTCCCCGGCACCGGGATCGGGCTGGCCACCGTGCACCGGATCATCGACAAGCACACCGGGCAGGTCTGGGCCGAGGCCGAGGTCGGCCTCGGGGCGACGTTCTGGTTCACGCTGCCGGAATGACCCCAGCCGGAATGACCACAGCCTGAGTTGGTCAGGCTTCGGCGATCAGCCGCTGGGCCACGGCCCGCCCGGACGTGCCGCTGACCCCCGGGCCGGGCCAGCTGGCCGCCCCGATCAGGTACAGGCCGGGGACGGCGGTCGCGTAACCACCGCCGTGGGCGGCGATCGGGCGCTGGGTGAAGCCCTGGGCCAGCGCGTTGTGCCCGCTGGCGTGATCGCCGGGGCCGGCGTTCGGGTTGCCCGCGGCCAGATCGGCCGGGCTGGTCAGGTGCCGGGCCAGAATCAGGTCGGGCAGGTTCTCGACGTGCAGCGCGGCCTCGGCCACGATCCGGTCGGCGTACTGCTCGGCAACCGACGTCGACCAGGTGCCGTCGGTCTCGATCTGCCCGGCGGCGTCCCCGATCGGGGCCAGCGGGGTGTCCAGCACCTGGATCCGCACGACGCCGCCGCCGTCCGGGGCCCGGTCGGGGTCGAGCGCGGTCGGCTCGTGCCAGGAGATCGAGGGATGGGCGGGCAGGTAGCCGTCGTCGGCCTGGCGCACCGAGCGGACCAGCTCCTCGACCCCGCGGCCGAGATTGAAGCCGCCACCCTGGTCGAAGCGGGGATCGGCGAACGAGGGCCGCTGCGAGAGTGCGAGGTTGATCTGGAAGCAGCCCCGGCGATAGCGGTACCCCTGGGCCTGGGCCCGGACTCCGGCCGGTACGGAGGCGACGTCGCGCAACAGGTGGCCGTAGAGCGCCCCCGGGCTGGTGCCGGCCACGACGGCCCGGCCGGCGCTCAGGGTCTCGCCGGCCGCGGTCCGGACCCCGGCCGCCCGGCCCTGCTCGACCAGCACGGCGTCCACCGTCGTGCCGGTCCGGATCTCGCCGCCGAGCTTCGTGACCAGGCCGATCAGGGCGTCGGCGAGCCGGCCGCTGCCGCCGACCGGCTGGGGGTTGCCGGCGAAGATGGTGGCCGCGACCACCGCGCACCAGAGCGCGCCCCCGGCGTCGTGCGGGCCGATCCCGATGTGCAGTAGCCAGGGCAGCAGCACCGAGCGCATCTCCTCGGTGGAGAACCGGTCGCAGATCAGGTCATACCCGGTGCCGGTCAGCAACTGCTGGAACGGCAGCGCGGTGCCGGCCCCCTCGGTCTGCAGCCGGGCCAGCAGCGGGGCCGCCTCGGCCGAGGTCAAGTCCAGGCCCAGGAGCGGGAACAGCAACTCCAGGTGCGGGCCGATGTCGGCCATGAACCGGGCCCAGGCCGTGCTCTCCCCCAGCCGGTCCAGCTCGGCCGCCAGGGCGGTGGCATCGGTGCTGATCACCGCTGCCCGGCCGTCCGGAAGGGATGCACCGCAGGCAATTTCGCTCTGCACGTAGCGCAGCCCCTGGTCGGCCAGCTCCTGGCCGATCTCGGCGAACACCGGGCCGTAAACCAGGATCGGGTGGACCGCGCTGAAGGTGTCATGGACGAAGCCGGGCCGGGTCAGCTCTTCGCTTCGAACCCAGCCGCCGGCGCTCGGCGCACCCTCCAGCAGGCAGACGCTGCGCCCCGCCTTGAGCAGGTAGACCGCGCTGACCAGGGCGTTGTGCCCGGCACCGACAAAGATGACGTCATAGGCGGAGGAGCTCATGATCGGCAGCGTAGAAACGGGCGGGGCCCCTGACGACAGAAAGTTCACTCAGCGGACTCTCCGTCACCACCTTTGGCCTGTTCCCGGCAGGCGAGGGCGACCTGGGCGGCGGTGGCCCGCAGCACCTGCAAAGCGGTGTGCGGCAGCCGGCCCGAGGCGAAGACCAGGGTCAGCGCGGCCCGGCTGCCGCCCGGCAACGGGACCGCCGCGCAGGCACAGCTCAGTGACGGGTCGAGCCGGCCGAGGTCGACGGCCAGGTCGGGCAGCCGGCCGGCCGGCTGGTCCGAGCCAAGACCGTGGACCTCGGCCATCGCCGTCCCGGCCGGGACGGCGGTGCCCATCGGCGGGATCGGCCGCCCCAGCGACAGCCGCGCGTCGATGGCGTCGAGCAGGACGACGTCCTGGCCCATCGGGGCCGACAGGAAGACGGCCGCCCCGGTGCGGGCGGCCAGCTCGGCCATCGGCCGGCGGGCCACGGTCCGCAACCGGCGCTCGGGGCTGACCTGCTCCGACAGACCGAGCAGGGCGAACCCGGACCGGTAGAGCGTGCCGTCCCGGTGCACCGCCCCGACCTCGATCAATTGCTGCAGCAGCCGGTACACGGTCGGGCGGGGCAGGCCGGACGCCGCGGCCAGATCCACCAGCCGGACCGGCTCCAGCCGGCCGATGTGCGCCAACAACTCGAAGGCGGCGCCGATCACCCCACGACCCGGTGCCGTCCGTCCGGCCACGGCGTCCCCCTCATGACGATGCCCCACCGCCTTGATCATTCCAAGCTAGCAGGACGGCGTCCCCGGCCCGGCCGGATCGAGCCGGGTTCTGCCCCTCGCGATGGGTCGATGTCCGGCTCAGTCCGCAGGCCGGTCGACGTCCTCGGGTGACGACGGCAGAGTCAGCGGCAGGTCGGCGACCACCGTCCCGCCGGTCATGCCCCCCTCAAGAGTCAGGACGCCGCCGATCTGCTCGACCCGTTCCCGCATCGACTCCAGCCCCACCCCCGGCCGCCACGGCTGTTCCGACCGGCCGGCATCGCGCACGCTGATCCGCAACGTCGTCCCGGAGAGCACCTCGAAGTCCAGGGTGGCCCGCTGCACGCCGGCGTGCCGGGCCACGTTGGTGACCGCCTCGACCGCCGTCCGGTAGGCCGCCACCTCGACCGCCGCGGCCAGCTCGGGCACCTGCTCCGGGGCGCTGATCAGCACGGTCAGAGGCTCGCCGCCGGCCGCGCGCAGGTGGCTGACCCGCTGGCGGACCGCGCCGACCAGGCCCAGCTCGTCCAGCGCCTTCGGCCGTAGCCCGTAGACGATCCGGCGGATCTCGGCGATCGCCTCACCGGCGTCGGCCCGCAGTTCGTGCAGCACCCGGATCGCCTGGCCGGGATCCGGCTCGACCAGGTTGGCGGCGGCGTCGGCGCTGTAGGCGATCCCGGTCAGGGTCGGGCCGAGGCCGTCGTGCAGGTCGCGGCGGACCCGCCGGCGTTCCTCCTCCAGGGCCACCACCACCCGCCCCCGGGAGGCTTGCACCTGCTCGCTCAACCGAATCGCGTGCAAGGCCTGAGCCAGCGGCGCGGCGACCAGGCTGAGCACGGCCCGGGCCCCCGGGCCGAGCCGCAACTGGTCGGCCGGCAGGGTGACCACCAGGTCACCGACGTGCTCGGCGCCGGAGTGCAGCTCGGTGACCACGGTGGTCGGGTCCTCGAACCGGCCCGAGCGGGCAATCGTCTCGGTGCCCTGCACCAGCACCACCCCGGGCACGACCAGGGCCCGGCGCAGGGTGTCCAGCCACTCCTCGGGCGACGTCCCGGCCGTCAACTGACTGCCCAGCCGGGTCAGCGCGGCCATCGGATCGGGCCGGCCGCCGAAAAGGATCTCGTCGACCGAGCTACGCACCTGGAGCATCACCGGATGGAAGCCGACGGCGATCAGCGCGGCCAGCAGGGCCGGGCCGCCCGGCAGGCCGGGACCATCGGTCAGGAGCTCGGCCCCGGCCTCGACCCCGCGGTAGACGGCCACGGTCAGGGCCAGCATCACGGCCATGACCACCGCCTGCGAGATCACCGCCCGGACGTCGACGACCCGCGGATCGACCAGGGCCACGGCGGCCGTCAGCGGCAGGAAGAGCGACAGCACGGACACCACGATCGCGATCGTGCCCGTGCCGAGATCGGTGGTGTCGATGGCGACCAGGAACAGCAACGCCGTCGGCACCGACGCGCTGACCCCCAGGACGAGCCACAGCACCTGACGGCGGGCGTCACCGCGGGTCAATTCGAACTGGACCCAGCCGGCCCCGGCCACGGCCACCGCGACCGTGAGCCCGGCCCCGAGCGCCACCTGGGTCAGAGGTACCAAGGTCGCTGCGACCGCCACCGCCCCGGCCAGCCCGATCAGCACCTCCAGGCCCCGCATCACCAGCGGAGCCGGCCGGGGCCGGACGATCCGCAGCAACGCCAGTGGCACCACGACCGCCATCGCCACCACCGGCGCGACGTGCGCGAGGGCCGGCCAGCCGAGGGCCGACAGCGGCACGGCCGCGAGCAACAGCAGGCCGGCCGACCAGAGTCGCCATCCGCCCGGATCGGCCCGGGCGCCAGTGCGCACGGCCAGCCCGGCCGCCGCGAACCCGGCGCCGCCGACAAGTTCCCAGATCGGCATCCATTCGTCGCCGGCCGGCGGATGCGCGAGCCAGAGCGAGAGCACCGCCGCCGCGGCCAGCAGCCCGGCCACCGCCCCCAGCACCACCGGCCCCCGGACGACGGCCGTGCCCGTGGCACCGGGCCGGCGCCAGGAGGTCGTCACGGCGAACCGCTCGTCCAGCGCGAACCACCACCGCTGCCATCCCCGGCCGAGCCGCCGGCGCCGCCGAGGCCTTCCTGCCGGGCCAGCACAATGGCCTCGGCCCGGCCGGCCACCCGGAGCTTGGCGAAGATTGCCGAGACGTGGTTGCCCACGGTCTTCCCGGCCAGCCCGAGCCGGCTTGCGATTGCTCCGTTGCTCTGCCCCTGCGCGATCGCGTCCAGGATCTCCCGCTCCCGTGGGGTGAGCTCCGGGAACGGCGTGCCGGCGGCCGGCGGCGCACTGAGATAGCTGATCAGGCGGCCGGCCACCCCTGGGCCGATCACCACCTGGCCGGCCACCACCGACCGAATGGCGGCCAGAATGTCTTGCTGCTCAGCCCCTTTCAGCAAATATCCCCGAGCCCCGGCCCGCATCGCCGAGAACACCGTCTCGTCGTCCTCGAACATCGTCAGGACCAGGACAGCGGTGTCCGGCAGCAGGGTGGCCAGTCGGCCGGTGGCCTCGATCCCGTCCATGGTCGGCATCTGCACGTCCATCACCACCACGTGCGGGCGGGTCAGCTGGGCCTCGCGGATGGCCTCGGCCCCGGTGGCGGCCTCGCCGACCACCTCGATCCCGGGCAGCGAGGCCAGCAGCGCGCCGATCCCCCGCCGCACCACCGGATGGTCGTCGGCCACGAGGACCCGGATCGGTTCGGGATCGCGTTCCATGACACCGATGATGACTGCTCCGGGCCCGGTTCGGGATGCCTGATTCCCTGAATGACCCGGGCGAATTCCCGGCACAGTAGGGGTGCGGCCCGATGTGGCGGGCCGACGATCGCCGGAAGCTGATGGGGCCGGGCCAGCCGCCCGGCTCTTTCTCACCCAGGAGTGACGCCATGAGCACCGACGTCCGCACCTCCCGCTCGCAGACCCGAGCCCCGCTCAGCCGCAAGAACAAGGCCGGCATCATCCTGGCCGGCGTGATCGGAGCCCTCGACCTGATCGGGCCGTTCGCCATCCCGGCCCCGGACGCCGGCGAGCAGGGGCCACCGGCGGGAGTGCTCTGGACCGCCGCCGCGCTCGGTCTGATCACCCTGATCGCCGCGGTCTACGTCTGGCGGACCGGCGACCGGATCGGGTCCCGGGTGATCGCCGGCGCCCGGATCCTGTCCGCGATCAGCGCCCTGCCGGCGTTCTTCGTCGGCGACGTGCCCGCCGGGCTGGTCGCGACCGCCGCGGCCGGCGTGGTGCTGACGATCGTCGCCGTCGGGCTGGTGCTGGCCCGACCCGCGGACTCGGCCCAGCCGGAATAGCATCGGCGGCATGAATTCAGCTCAGCTGCTCACCGAGTCGTTCACCCGGATCCACGACGTGGTGCACCGGACGGTCAACGGCCTCAGCGCCGACCAGTTGTCGGACCGGCCGGGCGGCGAGGGAAACTCGATTGCCTGGCTGGTCTGGCACCTGACCCGGATCCAGGACGACCACGTGGCCGACGTCGCCGGCTCGGCCCAGGTCTGGACGGCGAAAGGCTGGTCGACGCGCTTCGCCCTGCCCCTGGACGACGCCGACACCGGTTACGGGCACACCTCCGAGCAGGTCGCCGCGGTCCGGGTCAGCTCGCCCGACCTGCTCACCGGCTACTTCGACGCCGTCCACCAGCGCACCCTGAACTTCCTGTCGAACCTCACCGGCGACGACCTCGACCGGGTGGTCGACGAGCGGTGGGATCCGCCGGTCACCCTGGGCGTGCGGCTGATCAGCGTGATCTCCGACGACCTGCAGCACGCTGGCCAGGCCGCGTACGCCAGCGGTCTGCTGAAGATCGGCTGACCTGCGGCCGCTGGGCTATTCGGGTTGATCCCTGCCGATCCGGGGCCGATCCGAGCCGATCCGAGCCGAGCCGATCCGAGCCGATCCACGGTCCTCGGCGACCATCGCGAAACGCACCCTTCATTGTTGGTTGCTACGGTGATCCAGCCGTCGAACCGAACGGCCTTCTGCGGGCATTTGGCCGTCTACATCGTGAGGTGCGCGTGCGGGTACGGGTCGGATACGAGATCTCCTACGACTTCCCGCAGCCGACCCCGATGATCGCCCTGCTCAACGTGCACTACAGCCGGGCCTCCGACCTGGTCCGGCCCGACACGATGCTGACCACCCCGGCCACCCCGATCAGTTCCTACCGCGACGGCTTCGGCAACTGGTGCAACCGGATCCTGGCCCCGGCCGGCTCGTTCACGATCACCTCCGACGCCCTGGTCCGCGACGACGGCGCGCTCGACGAGGTCGGCCTCGACGCCGTCCAGCATCCGATCGAGGAGCTGCCCGACGAGACCCTCGTCTACCTGCTGGGCAGCCGGTACTGCGACTCCGACAAGCTGATCGACGTCGCCTGGGACCTGTTCGGCCACCTGCCCGCCGGCTGGCCGGTGGTGAACGCGATCAACGAGTACGTGCACAACCACATCACCTTCGGCTACCAGTGGGCCCGCCCGACGATGACCGCCTGGGAGGCCTACGACGAGGGCCACGGAGTCTGCCGCGACTTCGCCCACCTGGGCACCGCGCTGTGCCGGGCGATGAACATCCCGGCCCGGTACTGCACCGGGTACCTGGCCTTCATCGACATCCCGACCCCGCAGGACCCGATGGACTTCGCCGGCTGGTTCGAGGTCTTCCTCGGCGGTCGCTGGTGGACCGTCGACCCGCGCAACCGGGTTCCCCGGGCGGGCCGGATCCTGATCGCCCGGGGCCGGGACGCCGCCGACGTGGCCATCACCACCACCTTCGGCCCGAACACGCTGACCAACTTCCAGGTCTGGACCGATCAGCTGACCGACGACGCCGAACTGCCCGCCTGAGAACGGACTGTTACGGCACGACGCGACGACGGTTAACCCCCGACGGCGGCGGAGCCGGCTGCCCCCGGTAGCGTGCGGGCGTGGCCGACCTCGATCCTGACGCCCGCTTCCTGCTGGCCAACGAGCGCACCCTGCTGGCCTGGCTGCGCACCAGCCTGGCCCTGCAGGCCGGCGGGGTCGGCGTGCTGAGCCTGATCGACAAGCTCGACCTCAACATCTGGATCGGGCTGGTGCTGATCGCCCTCGGCGGGCTGGCCGGGCTGGCCGGCTTCCTGCGCTACCGGGCCGCGGACGGCGCGATCCGGCGCGGTCAGCTGCCGCCGCGCGGGATCGCCCCCGAGTCGATGGCGATCTCAGTGGCGGTGCTGGCCGTGCTGCTACTCGGCGTCGCCCTGGGTCACGAACTCAGCACCTGAGTCGCGCTCGACCTGCCGCGGCGGCTGCGGGTGGGGCCCGTCGACCCGGTGGTCGGGGTGCGGCAGCAGCTCGACCTCGTCCTCCTTGACCTCGCGCACGCCCTCGAACCGGACCAGGATCACGGCCGAGGCCGCGGTGATCAGGAACCCGATGATCGCCCCCGGCCACCACCCGGAGCGAACCGTGTCGCCGAGCAGGGCCACCCCGACCACGGCCGGGGTGACCGTCTGGGTGGAGATCAGCGGCGTCGTGGCGGCGATCGCCGAGCCGCGCTGCAGGGCCAGCGAGTACAGGAAGAAGGCCAGCCCACCACCGAGCGCGAGCGAATAGGTGGACGGCGCGGTGAACAGGTCGCCGATCCCGAAGTCGGGCAGCAACCGCGAGGAGATGCCGACGATCGCGTAACCGAAGCCGCCGAGGAGGCCGAGCCCGGCCGTGCTGACGATCCCCCGGTAGCGGCTGGCCACGAAGCCGAGCACGACCATCAGGCCGAGGGTGATGAACAGGCTGACGGTCAGCCAGTGACTGGCCGGCTTGGTCCCGACGCTGCCGGCCGAGGCCGACAGCAGCACCAGCCCGACCACGACTCCGCCGACCGCGGTCCACTCGATCGGGCTGAGCCGGTCACCGAACAGCCGAACCGCGAGCAGTGCGGTGACCACCAGGCTGACCGCGATCCCGGTCTGGGCCAGGAACAGCGGCAGCGCCCGGACGGCGGCCAGGTGGAACAGGAAGCCGAACAGGGTCATCGCCAGGGCCCCGAGGAAGGCGGGCTGACGCAGCAGCTTCAGGGCCAGCCGGGGGTCCAGACCGTTCGACGAGGGGACGTTTCGGGCACCCACGGCCTGCAGGATCGAGGCACATCCGTAGAGCACCGCCGCAATCAGGGCCGCGCCGAGACCGAGGACCACGGATCAGTCGCCGTGCCCCGCCGTCGTCACCGGCAGCCGGGCCGCCTTGCGAGGAGCGACGTAGAGCGTGAGGTAGACGCTGGAGGCGGCGTAGTAGACCAGGTACCCCAGCGAGAGCGCGATCACGTAGTCGTTCGGGTTCGGCATCTGCACCAGCAGGACGGCGTAGGTGATCAGCCAGCCGGCGGTCAGGGCCAGGTTCGCCGTCCGGAAGATCTTGGTCCGGGAGGGGTAGATGTACTTGATCGGGACGAACACCAGGGCCGAGCAGACCACCAGGATGATTCCGGTGGTGGTGGAGCTGAGCCCGGCCACGATCACGTAGAACGCGACCACGTTCCAGTAGCTCGGGAAGCCGAGGAAGAAGTGGTCGTCGGTCTTGGCGTCGACCCGGCAGAACTGATAGCTGGAGGCCAGCAGCGGCAGCGCCGCCAGCGTGCCGCCGAGAATGCCGTCGGGCAGGTAACCCCCGGTCCACAGCAGCACCACGGGCGCGAACACGTAGGTGATGTAGTCGACGATGTCGTCCAGGCGGGCGCCGTCGAACTGCGGGATGGTCTCCTTGACCCGCATCCGGCGGGCCAGCATGCCGTCGGTGCCGTCGATGATGAGCGCCACCAGGCTGAGCCACAGGGCGCGGATCGCGTTGCCGTCGAAGGCCGCGATGATCACGAGGAAAGCCAGAACGGTGCCGCTCGCGGTGTAAACGTGTACGGCGACACCGGCGAGCCGGAACCGAACCGAGGCGACAAACGGCTCGAGCGCCACGTCGTGAGTCGTCAGCGAAACCCCCAGGCTTCGGGTCAGGAATGCGCGGCTGTCCGCGCCGATGAGTGTCTCACAGACCGGCTGCCTCACCGTCACGCGCGAGACGGGAGGGGTTCACCACCACGATTCCGGCCGGCGGGGCCGACCCCATCGCGGCCAGCGCCGGCCCGGCCCGGTCGAGGCCGATCCGCCCGGTGACCAGCCGATCCGGACGCAACCGGCCCGAAGCGACCAGGGCCAGCAGCTCGGGGTAGGCGTGCGCGGCCAGGCCGTGGCTGCCCAGCAGTCGCAGCTCGCCGGCGATCACCAGGTGCATCGGGACCGCGGGCAGCCCCAGGCCCGGCGGCAGCAGGCCGACCTGGACGTGCCGGCCCCGCGGGCGCAGGCCCCCGATCGAGGCGGCACAGGTCGCGGCGCTGCCGAGAGCGTCCAGGGACAGGTGGGCCCCACCCCCGGTGGCCTGCCGGACGGCGTCCACCGGATCGGTCGAGCGGGCGTCCACCGTGACCTCGGCCCCGAGGTCGGCGGCCAGGGCCAGCGCGGCCGGGGCGACGTCGAGCGCCACCACCCGGGCGCCCGCGGCCACCGCGATCATCACCGCCGACAGCCCGACCCCGCCACAGCCGTGCACGGCCACCCACTCCCCGGCCCGGACGGCGCCGACCGCCGTCACCGCCCGGAACGACGTGCCGAACCGGCAGCCGAGCACGGCGGCGGCCTCGAAGCCCACCTCGTCCGGCAGCCGGACCAGGTTCACCGCGGCCCGCCGGACGACGACCTGCTCGGCGAACGACCCCCAGATCGTGAACCCGGGCTGCACCTGGTCGAGGCAGACCTGCTGCTGCCCGGCCCGGCACGGCGAGCAGACCCCGCAGGCCAGCACGAACGGCGCGGTCACCCGGTCGCCGACCGCCAGCTCGGGCCGGGCCTCGGCCACCCCGGCGCCGATCGCGGCCACGGTCCCGGCGAACTCGTGGCCGGGCACGTGCGGCAGGACGACGTCCGGGTCGTGACCGGCCAGGGCGTGCCAGTCGCTGCGGCACAACCCGGTCGCCGCCACCGTGACCACGACGCCGTCGTCCGGCGCGATCGGGTCCGGCACCTCCCGCACCGCCGGGACCGACCCGAACTCCTCGAACACCACGGCGCGCACCGGCAGCTCCTCCCCACGGACGCCGGGATCAGGCGTCGGCCGAGACTGGCACAGCGCCGGGTGCGGCCGGACGCCGCCCCTGCGGCCGGACCCGGCGGGCGGCCGGGACGACCAGCGGGGTGCCGGTCTCCGGGTCCTCGATCACCCGGCAGCGGACGCCGAAGACCTGCTCGACCAGCTCGGCCGTGACGATCCGGGCCGGATCGCCCTCGGCCACGATCCGGCCCGCCTTCATCGCGATCAGGTGGCTGGCGTAACGGCAGGCGTGGTTCAGATCGTGCAGCACCGCGACCAGGGTCCGGCCCTGCTCGTGCAGGTCGGCGCACAGGTCGAGGACCTCTATCTGGTGGGCGATGTCGAGGAAGGTGGTCGGCTCGTCGAGCAGGAGGATCGGCGTCTGCTGGGCCAGCACCATGGCCAGCCAGACCCGTTGCCGCTGGCCGCCGGAGAGCTCGCCGACGAACCGGGCCGAGAGCTCCAGGGTCTCGGTCAGCCGCATCGCCTCGGTGACGATCGCCTCGTCCTCGCGCGACCACTGCCGCAGCAGGCCCTGGTGGGCGTACCGGCCCCGGGCGACCAGGTCGCCCACGGTGATCCCGTTCGGCGCCAGTGGCGTCTGCGGCAGCAGGCCGAGCCGGTGCGCGACCTGCCTGGTCGGTAAGCCGGTGATCGGCGCGCCGTCCAGGAAGACCGTGCCCGAGGTGGGTCTCAGCAGCCGGGCCAGGGCCTTGAGCAGCGTCGACTTGCCGCAGGCGTTGGGCCCGACGATCACCGTGAACGAGCCGTCCGGGATCTCGACGTCGAGGCCGGTGGCGACGGTGCGCGCGTCGTAGCCGAGGGTCAGCCGCTCGGCCCGCAGCCGGGCGGTGCTCGTCGTCACCGGGTCGCTGGTCGGGCTCATGCCGTCCTCCTCCATTCGTGGAACAGCAGCCAGCACAGGTAGAGGCCGCCGACCGCGCCGGTGGCGATGCCGACCGGCAGCGGGGTCGAGGGGATCAGGCGGGCGGCGGCCCAGTCGCTGACGATCAGCAGGAAGGCGCCCATCGCGGCCGCGCCGGGCAGGCCCGAGCCGGCCGGCCCGGTCAGCCGCCGGGCCAGCTGCGGGGCGGCCAGTGAGACGAACACGATCGGCCCGGCCGCCGCGGTGGCCACGCCGGCCAGGCCGACGCTGACCGCGAACAGCACGAACCGGGTCCGCTCGACCGGCACGCCGAGGGCGGTGGCGGTCTCGTCGCCGAGCGAGAGCAGGCTCAGCCGGCGGCCCAGCAGCAGGGCCACCGGCAGCAGCACGAGCAGGGCCAGCGCCACCGGCCGGACGTCGGACCAGCCCCGTCCGTTGAGGCTGCCGACCAGCCAGCGCTGGGCGCCGACGGCGTCGTCCAGCCGGGCCCGGGTGATCAGGAACGAGTTGACCGCGTCGAGCAGGGCCCCGACGCCGATCCCGACCAGGATCAGCCGGAAACCGGCCCCGCCGCCGCGGCGGTGGGCCAGCCCGTAGATCGCGGTCGCGGTGAGCACGCACCCGGCCAGGGCCCCGAGCGCGACCTGGGCCCCGCTGCCGTGCCCGAGCAGGATCACCACCAGGGCCCCGGTCGAGGCACCCACGGTGAGGCCGATGAAGTCGGGGCTGCCCAGCGGGTTGCGGGTCAGGCTCTGGAAGATCGCCCCGCTCACCCCGAGCGCCGCCCCGACCAGCAGCGCGGTCAGCACCCGGGGCAGCCGCAGGGTGAGCACGACGAAGTCGGTGCCGGGCTCGCCCCGGCCGGTCAGGCTGCGCAGCACGTCGTTCGCCGGGATGCCGAAGTCACCGGTGGCCAGGCTATGCCCGCCGACGCCCAGGCTGAGCACCACCAGCAGCCCGACCAGGACCAGGGCCCGGACGTCGATCCGGACCGACCGGCCGCCGATCCGCAGGACCCGGACCGGCAGGACGGCCACGAGCCTCTCGGCGTCGGTGGCCGTCGGCGCCGGCGGCCGGGGCGGCGTCCAGGAGCTCACCGGTCGCCGGCCCCGCGCCGGCGGGCCAGCAGGATGAACAGCGGCGCCCCGATCGCGGCGGTGACGATGCCGACCTCGAGTTCGGACGGCGCCACGACCACCCGGCCGATCACGTCGGCGGCCAGCAGCAGGGCCGGGGCCAGCACCATCGAGTACAGCAGGATCCAGCGCTGGTCGGGCCCGGTGATCAGCCGGGCCACATGGGGCACGGCCAGGCCGACGAACCAGATCGGCCCGGCGGCGGCGGTCGCGGCCCCGCACAGCAGGGTCACCGCCAGCATGCCCAGCAGCCGGGTCCGGACCACGTTCGCGCCCAGCGCCCGGCCGGTCTCCTCGCCGAGGGCGAGCGCGTTCAGGGCCGGGCCGAGGCCGAGGGCGAGCCCGGCGCCGAGGGCGAAGAACGGCGCCACCCGCACCCCGGTGGCGGCGCTGACGTCGGCCAGCGAGCCGACGTCCCAGAATCGGTAGCGGTTGAACGCCTCGGGGTCGGTGACCAGCACGCCGTAGACAAAGCTGCCGAGCACCGCGGTGATCGCCACCCCGGCCAGCACCTGGCGCTCGGGGGTGGCCGAGCGGCCGGTCGAGCCCAGCACGAAGACCGCCACCGAGGTCAGGCCGGCGCCGGCGAAGGCGAACCAGATGTACCCGCTGACCGAGCTGACCCCGACGAAGGCGATCGCGATCACCACCCCGGTCGAGGCACCCAGGTTCACCCCCAGCAGGCCCGGCTCGGCCAGCGGGTTCAGGGTCAGGGCCTGCATCAGCGCCCCGGACAGGCCCAGGGCCGCGCCGACCAGCAGGCCGATCAGGGTCCGCGGAATGCGCAGGTCGTGGATCACCGACGCCGAGGCCGATCCGTCGTTGTGCCACAGCAGGTGCCAACTGGTGGCGAGCGGGATCGTCCGGGCCCCGACGGCGATGCTCAGCAGCACCATCAGGGCGAGGACGGCGAGCACGAGGGCCAGGCCGGCCACCCGCACCGTGGTCCGGCTCGAACCAACCGACGGCGCCGGCGCCGTCGGCGGAGGCGGGACCGGCACCTCTGGTCGAACCTCGGCGGCCACGGCCATCTGCGCTCCTGTCTGCGTCCGGTCCGGTTCACGCTCGCACCGATCACGGCGCGATCTTGTTCGGTAAGGTTAGCCTTACCTATACCCGAGCTGTCCAGCGGTCACCGTCTGCGAGGTCATCCGTGCGTCCCGGTCCGAGACTGTCCCTCGGCGTCGAACCGGGCCGGGTGGCTCCGCTCGGCCCGGTGCGCCGGCGCGACGTCCTGCGGCAGGTGGTACTCGGCCAGCGCGGCCGGCTGGGCGCCGCCGCCACCCTGTTCTCGCTGCACCAGGCGGGCGAGGCCCTGGTTCCGGTGGTGATCGGCGTGATCGTCGACCGCTGCTTCGGCCCCGCTCACGCCGGCGGCGCGGCCGAGCTGCTGCGCTGGCTGGCCGTTCTCGGGCTGGTCTTCGCGACCCTGTCGATCAGCTACCGGTTCGGCTCCCGGCTGGCCGAGGCGGCGGCCGAGCGGGCCGCCCACCGGCTGCGGCTGCAGCTCACCGGGCGGGTGCTGCACCCCCGCGGCGGAGCCGAGAACGGCCGGTTGCCAGGGGCACTGGCCACCATCGCGACCAGCGACGCGCAGCGGGCCGGGGCGATCAACTCGGCCCTGGCCACCGGGATCGCGGCGATCACGGCGATGCTGGTGGCCGCGATCGCGCTGCTGCGGCTGTCCCTGCCGCTCGGCCTGCTGGTGCTGATCGGCAGCCCGGTGCTGCTCACCCTGGCCCACCGGCTGGGCCGGCCGATCGAGGCCCGCAGCGAGGCCGAGCAGGAGCAGGCCGCCCAGGCCTCCGGCCTGGCCACCGACCTGGTCGCCGGGTTGCGGGTGCTCAAGGGGATCGGGGCCGAGGACACGGCCGCCGCCCGCTACCGCCGCACCAGCGCCGAGTCGCTGCAAGCGACGCTGCGGGCGGCGGGCGTCCAGGCCCGCTACGAGGGAGCGATGCAGGCCCTGAGCGGGGTCTTCCTGGCCCTGGTCGCGCTGGCCGGGGGGCGGCTGGCGGTGCGGGACGAGATCAGCGTCGGCGAGCTGGTCGCGGCGGTCGGGCTGGCCCAGTTCCTGCTCGGGCCGCTGCTGGTGTTCGCCTGGGCCGGCTCCGAACTGGCCCAGGGCCGGGCCAGTTCGGGCCGGATCGCCGCGGTGCTGGCCGAGCCGGCCGCGGTCGGCCCCGGGACGCGGGCCCGGCTCGAGCCGGTGACCGGCCGGATCCGGTTGCGCCAGGTGACGTACGGCGGCCTGCGCGAGCTCGACGTCGAGGTGCCGGCCGGGCGGGTGGTCGGGGTGGTGACGCTCGAACCGGGTCACGCCGGGGCCCTGCTGCGCTGTCTCGGCCGGGAGGCCGACCCGGACCGGGGCACGGTCGAGCTGGACGGGGTGGCCCTGCGCGAACTCGATCCGGCCGACGTCCGCTCGGCGATCGTGGTCGCCGCGCACGACGCCGACCTGTTCGGCGGCCCGCTGATCGACAACCTGATCGGCAGCCCGACCGACCGCCCGACCGACGGCCCGACCGACGGCCCGGACACCATGGACCGACCGGAAAGGAGGATCAACGACGCCCTGGCGGCCAGCCAGGCCGACCAGGTGATGTTGATCCTCCCCGGCGGTCGGTCCGGGCGGCTGGCCGAGCGCGGCAGCAACCTGTCCGGCGGCCAGCGCCAGCGGGTGGCCCTGGCCCGGGCCTTGGCCACGCAGGCCCCGGTGCTGGTGCTGCACGACCCGACCACGGCGGTCGACACCGTGACCGAGGCCCGGATGGCCACCGGGATCGCCTCGGTCCGGGCCGGCCGGACGACGATCCTGATGACCACCAGCCCGGCCCTGCTGGCCGTCACCGAGCGGGTGTTCCTGCTGGCCGGTGGCACGCTCGCCGCCGAGGGGACGCACCAGCACCTGCTCCGGGACGACGAGCGCTACCGGACGGCGGTACTGCGGTGAGCGCGACCCCGCCACCCGGCCGGTCCCACGGCACCGACGAATCCGACCCGGTCGAGCCGGCCGGCGAGCCCGGCGAGCTGCTTCCGGTGGCGACCCCGGCCCGGACCCTGGCCGCCGTCCGGGAGCTGGTCCGCCCGCGCCGGGCCGCCGCCCTGGGCGCCCTGCTGGTGCTGGTCGCGGCGACGGCGGTCGGCCTGATCAGCCAGCCCCTGCTCGGCCACATAGTCGACCTGGTCGCCGAGGGCCGCCCGGCCGGTGCGATCGTCGTCCCGGCCCTGCTGATCGCCGTCGTCGCCGTGGTCCGGGGCGGCCTCACCGGGCTCGGCACCGGTCTGGTGGCCCAGCTCGGCGAGACCCTGCTGGCCCGGCTGCGCGAGCGGTTCGTCGACCGGGCCCTGCACCTGCGCCTGGATCAGGTCGAGCCGGCCGGGTCGGGCGACCTCACCTCCCGGGTGACCAGCGACGTCTCGGTGGTCGCGGACGGCGTGCGGGTCGCCCTGCCCGAGTTCACCCAGGCGGCCCTGTCCATCGGACTGACCCTGGTCGGGCTGGCCGCGCTCGACCCGCGCTTCCTGGCCGCCGCGCTGGTCGCCGTCCCGGTCCAGGCCGTGACCGTGCGCTGGTACCAGCGCCGGGCCGGCGCGGTCTACGCCCGGCAGCGGACCGCGGTCGGTGCCCAGCAGCAGCAACTGCTGGAGACCATCGGCGGCGCGGCCACGGTCCGGGCGTTCGGGCTGGCCGGCCGCCGGCTCGAGCGGCTGGCCACCCGCTCGGAGCAGACCGTGGCCGAGACCCTGCGCGGGATCCGGCTCCAGACCCGGTTCTTCAGCCGGCTGAACCTGGCCGAGTACCTGGGGCTCTCAGCCGTGCTGATCGTCGGCTACCGCCTGGTGCAGAGCGGCTCGGCCACGATCGGCACCGCGACCGCGGCGGCGCTCTACTTCCACAGCCTGTTCGGGCCGATCAACACCGCCCTGGCCCTGGTCGACGACGCCCAGTCGGCCGCGGCCGGTCTGGCTCGCCTGGTCGGGGTCGTGGATCTGGCCCCGCCGGCCGAACCGGTGCACCCGACGCCCCTGCCGGGCGACCCGACCGTGCGGGTGAGCGGCGTGCGGCACTCCTACCGGCCGGGCACCGACGTGCTGACCGACGTCGACCTGGAGATCCCGGCCGGTCACCGGGTGGCCCTGGTCGGGGCCAGCGGAGCCGGCAAGACCACCCTGGCCGCGCTGATCGCCGGCATCCACCAGCCGCAGGCGGGCCGGATCACGATCGGCGGGGTGAACCTGGCCGATCTCGGGCCGGCCGCCGTCCGCCGCGCGGTGGCGCTGGTCACCCAGGAGGTGCACGTCTTCGCCGGCCCCCTGATCGACGACCTGCGCCTGGCCGACGCCGGCGTCGGCGAGGCCGCGGTGCGGGCCGCCCTCGAACGGGTGCACGCCCTGGACTGGGTCGACGCCCTGCCCGAGGGCCTGCAGACGGTGGTCGGCGGCGGTGGCCACCGGCTGACCGTGGCTCAGGCCCAGCAACTGGCCCTGGCCCGGCTGATCCTCGCCGACCCACCGGTCGCGATCCTGGACGAGGCCACCGCCGAGGCCGGCAGCGCCGGGGCCCGGCTGCTCGAGACGGCCGCGACCGGGGCCCTGGCCGGCCGGACCGCCCTGGTGGTGGCCCACCGGCTGACCCAGGCGGTCAGTGCCGACCGGATCGTCGTCCTGGATGCGGGGCGAGTGGTCGAGCAGGGATCGCACGCCGAACTGGTCGCGGCCGGAGGTCGTTACGCCCGCCTCTGGCAGGCCTGGTCCGACCCGACGTCCGACCCGACGTCCGAACCGGCCTGAGTTTTCTGGGCCAGGATGTCGAACGCGCGCCGCCGGCTCCGACTCATTGCCGAGCGCGCCCGGCCGGGCCCGAACCGAGGAGTGACGACGTGAAGTACATGATCATGATGTTCGGCGACCAGGCCAGCATGCTGGAACGCCGCTCGACGGAGTGGGTGAGCGAGATGATCCGGTTCATGTACGCGATCAACGCCGAGCTGACCGCCTCCGGCGAACTGGTCAGCGCCGAGGGCCTGGTCGACGCGGGCCAGGGGAAGAAGGTCGACTTCGTGGACGGCGAGGTGGTGATCACCGACGGACCGTTCGCCGAGTCCAAGGAGTCGCTGGCCGGCTACTGGATCGTGGACGTCGAGAGCCAGGCCCGGGCGCTGGAGATCGCGGCCCGGGTGGTCGCCTTCACCCAGGGGCCGATCGAGGTCCGGCAGATCGGCGACGCACCACCGGAGCTGTGATCACCGCCCCCCGGTTCGAGCACCGGCTCCGCGAGCTCGCGCCGCAGGTGCTCGGCGTGCTGGTGCGCCGGTACGGGCAGTTCGACGCGTGCGAGGACGCCGTCCAGGAGGCGCTGCTGGCGGCGGCTCGGCAGTGGCCGGCCGAGGGTGTTCCCGACAGCCCCCGCTCCTGGCTGGTCACGGTGGCCTCGCGCCGGCTGGCCGACGAGTGGCGCCGCGAGAGCGCCCGCCGGCACCGCGAGGACGCCGTGCTGGGCCTGGAACCGGCCGATCCGGGCCCGGTTCCGGGCCAGGACGACACCCTGACCCTGCTCTTCCTGTGCTGCCACCCGGCCCTGGCCGCGCCGGCTCAGCTCGCTCTCACCCTGCGCGCGGTCGGCGGCCTGACCACGACCGAGATCGCGAACGCCTTCCTGGTTCCGGAAACCACGATGGGGCAACGGATCAGCAGGGCCAAGCAGAAGATCCGCAGCGCCGGGGCCCGGTTCGACCTGCCGCCGGAACCGGAGCGAGCAAGCCGGCTGCGCGTCGTCCTCCAGGTGCTGTACCTGATCTTCAACGAGGGCTACACCGCCAGCGCCGGGCCGGCGCTGCAGCGGGCCGACCTGACCGCCGAGGCGATCCGGCTCACCCGGCTGCTGCACCAGCTGCTCCCGGACGACGGCGAGGTGGCCGGTCTGCTGGCCCTGATGCTGCTGACCGAGGCCCGGCGAGCGGCCCGGACCACGGCCGACGGATCGCTGGTGCCGCTGGCCGAGCAGCGCCGCGAACTCTGGGACGCGGCGATGATCGCCGAAGGGGTGCACCTGATCACCCGCACCCTGGGCCGGGTCCGGGGCGGGCCGTACCAGCTGCAGGCGGCCATCGCCGCGGTCCACGACGAGGCGGCCCGGGCGCAGGACACCGACTGGCCCCAGATCCTGGCCCTCTACCAGGTGCTGGACCAGATCTCGCCCGGACCGGTGGTCACCCTGAACCGGGCTGTGGCGGTGGCCATGGTGCACGGACCCCGGGCCGGTCTGGCCGTGCTGGCCGGCCTGGCCGACGACGACCGGATGACCCACAGCCACCGTCTGGACGCCGTGCGCGGGCACCTGCTCGAGCTGGCCGGCGACCCGGCCGGGGCCCGGGAGAGCTATCTGCGGGCCGGCCGGATGACCGCCAGCCTGCCCGAACAGCGCTATCTCGCCCTGCGAGCGGCCCGGCTCGACGACCTCTCCCCCGGCGCCCCTGAGGTGTGACGAAACAGACCCCGCCTCGCTCGACCGTGACGAAACGACCCTCGCCGCGCCGGTTGACCTGGGACGCAGGACCGCAACGTCGCCCTCACCCACGACCGAGCCGCTGCTCAGGTGCTGGGGCGGACCAAGCCGCTCTCGTAGGCGATCACCACGGCCTGGGCCCGGTCCCGGAGCTGGAGCTTGTTCAGGATCCGGCCGACGTGGGTTTTCACGGTCTGCTCGCCCAGCACCAGTGAGGCCGCGATCTCGGCGTTGGACAGCCCCGCGGCGATCAGGGTCAGCACCTCGGTCTCCCGCGGGGTCAGGGCTCGGATCTGCCCGGCCGGGCGGTTGTTCGGGGCCGGCCGGCGGGCGAACTCCATGATCAACCGCCGGGTGACGGACGGCGCCAGCAGGCCGTCCCCGGCCGCCACCACCTGGACCGCGTTCACCAGGTCGGCACTGCGGGCGTCCTTGAGCAGGAAGCCGCTGGCCCCGGCCCGGAGCGCCTCGAAGACGTAGTCGTCCAGGTCGAACGTGGTCAGCATCAATACTTTCGGATGCCGTTCGCCGGGTGCGGCCATGATCCGGCGGGTCGCCTCGATGCCGTCCAGGTTCGGCATCCGCACGTCCATCAGGACGACGTCGGGCTCCATCAACCGGACCACCCTGACCGCCTCCAGGCCGTCGGCGGCCGAGCCGACCACCTCCAGGCCCGGTTGGGCGCCGAGCAGGGCCGAGAAGCCCTCCCGGACCATGGCCTGGTCGTCGACCACGACCACCCGGATGCTCACTGGGCCTGCTCCCTGTCCGCCTGCCGATCCGGCCCGGCCACCTGATCCGGCCGGGACACCCTGTCCGCCCCGGCCACCTGATCCGAACCGGCCGCCCGATCCGGCCCGATCGCCTGGTCCGGCCCGATCGCCTGGTCCGGCCCGATCGCCTGGTCCGGCCCGATCGCCTGGTCCGGCCCGATCGCCTGGTCCGGCCCGATCGCCTGGCTCGGCTCGATCGCCTGGCTCGGCTCAGCCGGCAGGAAGACCTCGACCGCGAACCCGCCTCCCGGCGTCGGGCCGATGGTCAGCCGCCCGTCGGCCGCCGCCGCCCGCTCCCGCATCCCGGTGATGCCGTGCCCGGCCACCACCTCCCGGCCCGGCCGGACGCCCCCGGCCGGCTCGTTCTCCACCCGCAACCACAGACCGGCCTGCCCGTTGGCCCGGGCCGACTTGACCCGCAACGACACGGCCGTCCCCGGCGCGTGCCGGCTCGCGTTGGCCAGCGCCTCCTGCGCGATCCGGTAGGCGGCCAGCGAGGATCCGGGCCGCAACCGGTCCAGCCCACCGTCGTCGAGCGTGACGTCGAGGCGCACCCCGGCCCGCTGGGCGGCGTCCACCAGGTCGCCGAGTTGTTCCAGGCCCGGCTGCGGGGCGTCCTCCACCTTCTGGTCGTCCTGCCGAAGCACCGAGAGCAGGGCCCGGGTCTCGGTCAGGGCCGAGCGCGCCGTCTCGCCGATCGCCAGCAGCTCGGCCCGGGCCGACTCACTGAGGTCGGGGACCCGGTAGCCGGCCGTCTCGGCCTGGACCACCACCAGCGACATGTGGTGGGCCACGATGTCGTGCAGGTCGCGGGCGATCCGGGCCCGTTCCTCCAGCAGCACCCGGCGGGCCTTCTCGGCCGAGCTGACCTCCTCCTGCACCACCAGGGCCTGCCGGGTCCGGGTCAGCCGGCCGGCCAGCGCGCCGATCACGGCGATGCTGGTGACCCCGACGACCCAGCCCGGCCACAGGTCGTTCGGCAGTTCCACCGCGAACAACAGTGCCGTGACCAGCCAGCCGCCGACGGCGCGGCCCAACGGCTCCCGGACGCAGGTCACCAGCAGCAGGGCGAAGATCACCAGGCCCTGGACGACAAGCCACGGCCAGGGCGAGTGCCCGCGCAACGGCACGGTCTCGGCCAGCACGTAGGCGGCCCCGACCGAGACCAGCAGGCCGGCTAGCGGCCGGCGACCGATCAGCAGGAGCGGTAGGCCGACGATCAGCCCGACGAAGAACATCAGCCCGTACCCGGTGCGTCCGGTGTCGTAGACCGAACCCGAGGTGCCGAACGCGATCCAGACCACGGCCAGCGTGACCAGGCCGATCAGCACGTTCAGCCTGGTCACCGGCAACCGGGCGAACCAGGACCGGCCGGGCGGGAGCAATCGCATGGCCCGACCCTAAATGGCACCGGCCCCCCTCGTCGTCCCTCCCCGGAGTTACCTCCGGGACGCCGCATCCCCCGGTGGAGGGGCCCGCAATCTGGCTCCACGGCAGGACGATCCGGCCCACACCCCCTCCTTAGCGTCGCCGCACGCCTCGACGACCGGACGGTCCGGCCGGGGCTGGAGGAATGATGATTCAGCGAATCCTTGCCGTGGCAGCCGGTTTTCTGGTTGTGCTGATGCTCGGCGGCTGGGGCCACGAGGTGCATCCGCTCGGGCCGCAACAGGTCGGCGCCGCCCGGGCGATCCGGGCTCTGACCGCCGACGCCCCGAACGCCGTGAGTGCATTGCCGGCCGACTTCCCGGCCGTGATGGGCTACCGCCCGGCCCTGATCCGGCGAGCGCAGCAGGCCGAGCCGACTCGGGCCGACGGCGGCTGCTCCTCCCCCTTCGGCGGCACCACTTATCACTTCTCGGGCGCCTGCAAGCAGCACGACCTGGGCTACGACCTGCTGCGCTACGCCAACCGCAAGGGTCAGCCGCTGGGCCCGTGGGCCCGTAAGGCGGTGGACGACAGTTTCGCCCGGCACGTGCTGGGCCGTTGCCACCGCTTCGGCTGCGGCGCCACCGGCGAGCTCTACGTCGCTGTGGTCCGGTTCAACTCCTGGCGGCAGGGTTACGCGGCCCCGGTGCGCGAGCCGCTGACCGCTTTCGCCGTGCCGATCGGTGGCGGCCTGCTCGCCGCCGGCCTGCTCGGGGCCGCTCCGATCCGTTCTCGCCGCTCCGGCTCCGGCCCCGGCTCGGGCCGGGCCCGGCGACTCGGATCCCGGCTGGTTCAGCGGACCGGCCTGTGGTTCCCCCTGAAGGGCGGCCTGGCGTGAACCCCGGAGTACCGGCCCCGGGCCCGGGCTCGGGCTCGGCACCAGGCTCGGACTCGGGCTCGGCACCGGGCTCGGGCTCGGGCTTGGGCTCGGGCTCGGGCTCGGGCTCGGGTCAGGCTCGGCTCGGCCGAGGCCGGCCGCTGGTGAGGCACCCGCTGCGCGTGCTCGCGGCGGCGGTGATGCTCGCGCTCGCCGTCCAGCCGGGTCTGCTGCCCCACCCGGCTCCGGTCCAGGCGGTGATCGGCGGGCTGGCCGGGGCCCAGGGCTACGCGACCGCGGCCCTGGCCGGCGCCGCCCGTCGGCGCCGGGCCCGAGCGGGCCGCGCCGTCGATCCGGTTGTGACCAGGTCGGCTTCAACCACCTCGGCCGCAACCAGCTCGGCTTCAACCACTTCGGCTTCGGGCGGGCAGGCTGCGTCTGTAGCGGTCGCGCCGGTGGGCAATCCCCTCCGGCCCGCTGCGGTGAACAGATCGATGTGCCGAGGTGGGTGTGATCACCACCATTTTCAGACATCGATCAATGCACATCCGAGCCGGGCAGGCCGGGACGGTGCGGGGGGCCGGTGGCGGCGCGCGGCGGTGCGGTGGGCCGGTCCGCTGATCTTGGTCGGGGCCGTGATCACGGCTCACGCCGGCCAGGTCCGTACCGCGGCCGAGGCTCACCTCAGCGCGCCGTCGCTGAGCGCCGATGCGCTGGCCGTGGCCGCCGCCGTCCTGGTCACAGTCCTGCTGGTGCAGGTAGCTGCCGCTGTCCGGGCAACTGCTCGCCGAGTGCGCCGGCTTCCGGTCCGGGTCCGGCGCCGGCTGGCGATCGGTGTGCTGGTTCCGGCCCTGGTGCTCACCGGGTTCACCGGCACCGCCAATGCCGGCTCACCCACCGGCCCGTCAGCCGGCCCCGCCGAGACCGCGCTCGGGCCGGGCCCGGAGGGGGCGAAGTTTCTGGCCGGCCGCCCCGAGGCGAGCGTGATCAGCGCGTTCACGCATCGCCCGGCCCAGCGACCAATCCGGGTCTACGTCGGCCGGGACGCCGCCGCGACCGTCACCGCGCGGGCCGGCCGGGCCGCGGCCGCCTTGGAGCAGGCCGGCGGCCTGAACCGCGCGACCGTGCTGATCGACGTCCCGACCGGATCCGGCTGGGTCAACCCCCGCGCCGTCACCGCCCTGGAGCGGCTGACCGGCGGTGATCTGGCCACGGTCGTGCTGCAGTACGGCAACTCGCCGAGCTGGTGGGCCTACCTGCGCGGCGGGGACGGCGTCCAGGCCTCGGTCCGGGCCCTGACCGACGCGATCAACGCCCGGATCGCCCGCCGGCCAACGGCCGGGCGGCCCCGGGTGCTGGTCTACGGCGAGAGCCTCGGCGCCTGGGGCGGCCTGCGGGCCTACCCGGACGCCGGGATCGCCGCGCACGTCGACGGCGCCCTCTGGGTCGGCGTCCCCGGCGAGCTGCCGGCGAACCCGGCCGGCGTCGGCCGGGCCCGGAGCCTGGTACTGGTCCACCCTGACGACCCGGTGCCGGCCTGGTCGGGCCGGCTGATCGTGCGCCCGTCCCGGAGCTGGACCCGGCCGTGGCTGCCGATGGCCTCGTTCTGGCAGGCCACGGCCGACGTGATCTCGGCCGAGCGGACGCCGGCCGGCTTCGGCCACCGCTACGGCCCGGAGCTGGCCGGTGCCTGGTCCGCCGTGCTCGGCCGGCCGTTTCACGGTCGGTTCAGCGCGGATTCAGGGCCCGACTGAGCCCGGGACCAGCTCGGACCAGAAGTCGAGCCGGGGCAGTCCGGCCACCGGGAGCTCGCGGGTCGGGCCGCCGAACTCTCGGGCGACGTAATCCAGCAGGTCAACGGCATAGACGCCGACCTCGGCGGACCGGACCGAGTAGACCGGGCTGCCCGCCGGGGCCGGGGCGGCGGGCAGGTACCGGTGACCGAGCAGGGGCACCAGGACGGGCACACCGCCCAGCCGGCCGCGGGCGACCTTCTCGGCCGCAGGCTCGTCGGCGGGCCGCGGGCCCCACGAGGACAGCCAGAACCCCTCGGTGCGGACTGCCAGGACGATGCCCTCGACCGGCCCGTCCAGCCGCTCCCTGATCTTGGCCGGGGTGGCGTGCCGCCAGTTCAGCCACGAGTCCCCGACCGGCAGGGCGGTGCGCAGCAGTTCGCGGTGGTCCGGCGCGAAGGCGAACCCGAACTTCTTCTCGATCCGCTTCAGGTCGGCCTCGGTCAGAGCCCGGTCGAGCCGGACACCGGCGTCGGCCAGCCGGTCGACCAGTTCTTCCACCTGAGATGTCACCCCCGGACTCTGCCACAACCGATGACCGCGACCCGGCTCGGTCGAACTGCTGCCGAAGCGCCCGACCGGGCCCGCACGGCCGCCGGCACCGAGCCGGGCTGCGGTCACCCGAGCGACAGCGGTCCAGCGGATGCGGGACCGACCAGGGCTGTTGCGTACAGTTCACCGGGACGATCAGACGCGAGGTTGAGGGAAATGACGGCGCAGCCAGACGAAGACATCCAGATCGGTCCGGTCGACACGGGAGAGCCCGAGGTCTACGGCCCCGGCATCGACCCGGGCGACCTGGCGGTCTGCCTGCGGGTGCTGGCCGAGCTCGACGGCCTGCCGCTGGACCACCCGGACGCGATCACGGTCCGGCTGGCCACGGCCACGATCTACAAGAACGTCAAGCACCGCCGGCGCAAGGAGCGCAAGGACGCGGTGATGGCGGCCGACGGGGCGGTCACGGCCGCGACCGCCACCGGGGCTCCGGGCCGGATCGACGACGAGACCCAGGGCCTGCCGCTGGCCTCGAGCGCGGCCGGGGCGGTGGCCGGCGTCCTGATCCGGGCGCGGGCCTGCTACATCTGCAAGGACCGCTACACCGAGGTCGACGCGTTCTACCACCAGCTCTGCCCGGACTGCGCCGCCTCCAGCCGCCGGCACCGCGACGCCCGCACCAACCTGACCGGCCGCCGGGCCCTGCTCACCGGGGGCCGGGCCAAGATCGGCCTGCACATCGCCCTGCGCCTGCTGCGCGACGGGGCCCACACCACGATCACCACCCGGTTCCCGAACGACGCCGTCCGCCGGTTCGCCTCGATGCCGGACAGCGCCGACTGGCTGCCCCGGCTCCGGATCGTCGGCATCGACCTGCGCGACCCGGCCCAGGTGATGGCCCTGGCCGACTCGGTCGCGGAGCAGGGCCCGCTTGACATCCTGATCAACAACGCCGCGCAGACGGTGCGCCGTTCGCCCCGGGCCTACGCCCCGCTGGCCGAGGCCGAGTCGGCCCCGCTGCCGGAGGGCCCCCTGCCGGAGGTGATCACCTTCGGCCGCAGCCGGGACGCTCACCCCACGGCGATTGCCGACATCGCAGCGGCCGGTGGCGGCGACCGGGGTGGGCACTGGACGCCGTCCCCGCACGCCCTGACCGCCCTGGCCCTGACCGCGGGATCGGCCTCGCCGGAACGGATCGCCTCGGACATCGCGATCGACGCCGGCGGCCTGCTGCCCGACCTGCACGAGTCCAACAGCTGGGTGCAGCTGGTCGACGAGGTCGACCCGCTGGAGCTGCTCGAGGTCCAGCTGTGCAACAGCACGGCCCCGTTCATCCTGATCAGCCGGCTGCGGGCGGCGCTGGCGGCGTCCCCGGCCCGGCGCACGTACGTGGTCAACGTGTCGGCGATGGAGGGCCAGTTCAGCCGGGGCTACAAGGGTCCGGGCCACCCGCACACCAACATGGCCAAGGCCGCGCTGAACATGCTGACCCGCACCAGCGCTCAGGAGATGCTCGGCGACGGCATCCTGATGACCGCCGTCGACACCGGCTGGATCACCGACGAGCGCCCGCACCCGACCAAGATGCGCCTGGCCGAGGAGGGTTTCCACGCTCCGCTCGACCTGGTCGACGGCGCGGCCCGGGTGTACCACCCGATCGTGGCCGGTGAGGCCGGTGAGGATCTGTTCGGCTGCTTCCTCAAGGACTACAAGCCGTCGGCCTGGTGAGCCGTAGGCCGGGTGGTCTCAGGCCGGCAGCCTCGGCCCGAACACGGAGTGCACGCCCTCGGAGAACAGCACGCTGTCCGGGGGCCGGGTGGTGAGGTCACCGAACCCGGCCGCGGCCAGCAGTTCGTCGTCCAGACGGGTGACCGTGGCCGCGCGCAGCGGCCAGGGCTCGTGCTGGTTGGGCCAGTAGAAGGTCGGGGCGGGCCCGCCCCGCAGGCGCCGCCCGCTCAGGTGCAGGCCCCAGCGGGCGGTCAGGAAGTGCTCCCGGGCATCGGCCCGCAGCGGCTCGCCGACCTGGATCCCGATCTGCGAGTGAGCGCCCCGTGGGCCGGGCCAGCGCCGACGGCAGCCGTAGCTGATCCGGTCACCGGACCGCTCGTAGCTCATCCTCGACCACAGGTAGGGCAGGCCCGGCCCCCACCGCGCGGCCAGCACCGGGGCCAGCCGGGAGGCGTCCAGGGAGACGAAGACGACGCCGCGCCGGCCCCGCGCGTCCACGGAGTAGAGCCGGACGTTGGTCTCCAGGAACGAGCCGAGGTACGGCAGACCGGGGCTGCCCCAGGCGCCGATGTCACGCATCCGGAACGGCACCAGGCCGACGTAGCTGGCGCCGTCGATCACGTCGGGCCGCACCCCGGCGGGCAGGTAGGGCTGGATCCGGGCCGGCTCCACCGCCCAGTGCAGGAAGGTCAGCTCGGCCCAGGTCTGGGTGAAGACCACCCGGCCGACGTCGCGGGTCGGGCTCGGGGTGACCGGTTCGACGTCCACGATCGAACCCTACGCGCGCCGGCCCGCGGGCTCAGAGCTGGGCCAGCACCTCGGCCGCGCTGATCGAGCCGGGGGCGATCGCCTGGGCCGCGGCCTGCTCGGCCAGCCGCTGCAGCAGGGCGTTGACCGGCGCCGGCACGCCGTGCAGCCGCGCCAGCAGCACGATCTCGCCGTTCAGGTAGGCCGCCTCGATCGAGCCGGTGCCCCGGGCCAGGCTCTGCCAGCTGGAGCCCCCCGGCCGGGCCCCCTCGGCGACGTCGCGCATCGTGATCCGGCTGAATCCGGCCTGGTACTCGGCCTCGTCGGCGACCGCGATGCCGGCCGCGGTGAGCACGGTGCGGGCCTCGTCGACGAGCCGGGCCCGCAATCGGACGGCGTCCGGCTCGTCGAGCGGCGGACCGCAGACCGCCTCGATCGCGTTGGCCAGGTTGCGCAGCAGCTTGGCGTACTTCCAGGGCCGGACCTGCTCGACCACCGTGGTCGGCAGGCGGGCCGCCGTCAGGTCGGCGCCGATCCGCTCGGCCAGCTCGTCGGTGCCCGAGGGGTAGACGCCGAGCGTGAGCACGCCGACCACCGGATCGCTGACCGCGGTGACCTGGCCCGGCTCCAGGTGGCCGGCCGGCAGGATCACCGCCATCGCGTAGACCCGGGCGAACCGGCGCAACGCGACCCGCTCGTTCTCGACCCCGTTCTGAGCGCAGACCACCGGCAACCGGTCGGCCGCGACCCCGCCGCCGGCCACCGGCCGGTCGGCCCACCGGGCCAGCACGGCCGCCGTGTCCTGGCTCTTCACGCACAGCACGAGCACATCGTCCGGCTGCAGGTCGATCTCCTCCGGGCCGGCGATCGCCGGGATCGCCAGGGTGCTCACACCTCGCGGGGTGACGAAGCGCAACCCCTTCGAGCGCAATACGTCGAGGTGAGCGCCGCGGGCGACCAGGACGATCGGGTGGCCGTTCTCGAACAGCAGAGCACCGAACGTGCCCCCGATCGCGCCGGCACCGATGATCACGTAACGCACGGCTGAGAATCCTCCTGCTCACGGGACGACCGGGCGGGCCGGTTCGAACCGGTCGAGGACCGGTCGCCGTCAGTCTGGCGAAGCCCTCCGCCGACCCTGACAGCAGGTCAGATCGCCACTCAGATCGCCACGGTGCCCGAGACCACCGTGACCGCGGCACCGCCGACCCGGACCGGGTCGCCCAGGGTGACGGTGATCCGGCCGTCGCGGCCCCGGTGCCGGCCCTGCCGGGCCTGGTAGGTGGCCGGGACGTCGCCAGCGTGACCGGTGCTCAGCAGGTGGACGCCGACCGCGGCGTTGCCGGAACCACAGATCGGGTCCTCGGTGAACGTGCCGTCGGCCTCGAAGAAGGACCGCACGTGGACGTTCCGGTCGCCGTCGACCGCGTACAGGTTGATCCCGGTGTCGACCTGGGGATCGAACGCCGCCAGGAAGGCGGCCCCGTCGGGCACCAGCTCGTCGAGCTCGGCCGGGCTGATCCGGGCGGTCAGCCAGCGCGGGCCGACGTCGATCATCAGCGGGTCGGACGGCGCGACGCCGAGCATGCGCTTCAGCAGCACGTCGGTCAGCGGTGACGGGCTGACCTCGGCCGGCGGCGCGCCGAAGCTGAGCGAGCCGTCGTCGCCGGGCCGGACCGTGATCAGGCCGGCCCCGCACTGCTGGACCCACTGGCCGCCGGCCGGCCGGCCGGGCAACACCCCGGCGTCGATCAGGGCCCGGCAGGTGCCCAGGGTGGGATGGCCGGCGAACGGCAGTTCCAGGCTCGGGGTGAAGATCCGGACCTGGTAGTCGGCCCCGCTCGCCGTCACCGGCAGCACGAAAGTGGTCTCGGACAGGTTGGTCCAGCGGGCGAACCGGGCCATCGCCTCGTCGTCGAGGCCTTCGGCGTCGAGCACCACGGCCACCGGATTGCCCAGCCCGGGGCGGGAGGAGAACACATCGACCTGAGCGAATCTGCGCATGGCAGCATGCTGCCAGCCGGCCCCGACAGTTTCGACGGCCAATCCGCAGTCACTGGCGTCACCGGGGGTTTTGCGATCTGCCCGACAACCGCGACCCGGCTGGACTACCCTGGGAAGGTGCCCATCTTGGGACCGGACGACGCGCTGCCGCGACGACCTCACCGGGTCCTGATCGCGGGCACCTCCGGCTCGGGCAAGACCACCCTGGCCGGCCGGGTGAGCCAGGTGCTGGGCCTGCCGCACACCGAGATCGACGGCCTGTTCCACGGTCCGGGCTGGGTCGGTCGGCCGGAATTCGTCGACGACGTGCGGCGATTCAGCGCCGAGCCCGACTGGGTGACCGAGTGGCAGTACGGTCAGGTACGCGACCTGCTGGCCGACCGCTCCGACCTGATGATCTGGCTCGACCTGCCCCGGCCGGTGGTGATGCGCCAGGTGATCCGCCGCACCCTGCGGCGCCGGCTGGGCCGCCAGCCGCTCTGGAACGGCAACCTCGAGCCGCCGCTGCACACGATGTTCACCGATCCCGAGCACATCCTGCGCTGGGCCTGGTCCAACCATCCGCTGATCGGCCCGCGAGTGGCCAAGGTGCACGAGCGGCGGCCCGAGCTCACCATCGTCCGGCTCCGCGATCGGAGCGCGGTGACCCGCTGGGCCGGTTCGGCCCTGGTCGACGCCGCTTCCTGAAGTCGGCCCTGAGATCGGCCCTGGCGTCCGCTCGACCGACCAGTTGTCAACAGTTCTCGCAGCTGTGGACAACTTTTCCGGCGGTCGTGGATCCCGGCCACGATGTCGCTCATCCACTTCGATCCGTCCCGGCGGGAGCAGACATGAGTACCGGCAACACCTTCGACCGGCCCGGCAACCCTTTCGACGAGTTCGACTTCGAGGAGAAAGAGTTCGAACCCTATTCGGGGCGGGACGACGACCTTCAGATCCAGTTCGCCTTCGACGTCGAGGACACCGGAAGGGTCCATCTCTGCACCGAAGGTCTCTGGGATCAGGGAATTCCGGAGCTGAGCCTGTGGCTGCCGCGCGACGTGAACCTGGCCGACCGGTCCGTCCACGGTCCGGCGTTCCGGCTCATCCCCTTCCTCAGCAGCGGGCTGTTCACCCCGGCCCACCGCCTGAGCGAGGCCGACGACTTCGACATCCCGCCCTATCAGGGCGAGTTCGACGGCCGGCCGGTGACCCTGCGACTGGGCCCGGCCGTTCCCACCGAGGGCCCAGTGGCGCTGCTGATGGGCCGCGACGTCGACACCGTGTTCCCGGTCGAATGTTCCTTGTGGACGCCGCCCGCCACCGCCCGGCGGCAACCGAGCCCGGTCGGCTGAGCAACCCTCCGGCTGGGCCGGGTGGCCGGCTCAGCCGGCGGCGTAGCGCTCGTGCAGGCGTTCCAGGGTCCGGCTGATGCCGTCGCCGTTGATCTGCCGGTACCGGGTCCACTCCAGGAAGCGCGAGTGCTTGCTCTCGCCGTAGTCCCAGGTCTCGGTGACCTCGGTCCGGCCCGGGGCGACCTCGGCGAACTGCCAGCGCCAGCGGTGCTTGAGCGGGTGCTGCCACTCCAGCAGCGCGTTCTCCTCGAAGCCGGTCACCGTGCTGGTGATCCGGTAGGGAATGCCCTTGAGGGTCATCCGCACCGAGAAGGTGTCCCCCAGGGCCAGCCGCTCGGGGCCGGCCACGATGGCGTGGACCGTCCCCGAGCCGTCCAGCTCGCCGTGCCGGCGGGGGTCGGCGACCAGGTCGAACAGGGTGGCCGGCGCAGCCGCCACGGTCACCCGCCGGCTGACCGCCCTCGGCCCGGCCGCCACGATCGTCACGTGCACAGCGCTCGTCATCCGGTCACTGTGACACCGCGGCCGCGCGGCGGCGGGCAACGCCACGTAGTGTCGGGGCATGCCCCTCGCCGGTGAGTACGAGCCGAGCCCGTCCCAGTGGGTCCGCGATCAGGTGGAGCTGTACGAGAGCTCCAACGGCACCGAGGGGACGACGCTGCGCGGCGTCCCGGTGATCATCGTGACCACTCGCGGAGTCAGATCAGGCAAGTTGCGCAAGGTCCCACTGATGCGGATCGAGCACAACGGCAACTACCTGGCCGTGGCCTCTCAGGGCGGCTCATTGAAGAACCCGGTCTGGTACTTCAACCTGCTCGCCGACCCCGAGGTCGAGGTACGCGACCACGACACCGTCGTCGACCGCCGGGCCCGGGAGCTGACCGGCGAGGAGAAGGCGGCCTGGTGGAAGCGGGCCACCACGGTCTGGCCCGACTACGACGCCTACCAGGCCAAGACCGATCGGGAGATCCCGGTGTTCGTCCTCGAGGCGGCCCCCGAGCCGGTCCAGGACTGACCCGGCGGTCGTCGGCGCATCCGGGGCCGACCGGCGACGGTTGCGCTCGAACGCAAGCGGCCTCGCCAGACCCCGGACGCCAGTCGCTAGTCGCCGGTCGCCGGTCGCCGGTCACCAGACGCCGGCCGCCGGCCGCCGGACGCCGATGAGTTCTCCTCGGTTCGGGCGTCTACCTCGGCATGACTGAGACCCCGCTGCCGCCCAGCCCGAACCCCCCGGTCGAACCGGTGATCGTCGAGCGGACGGCCCAGCCGTACGTGTCGGTGCGGCGCGTGGTCCGGATGGACGAGCTGTCCGAGCTGGCCGACGAGATCCCGGGCCTGTTCGGCTGGCTGACCGACCGCGGGGTCGAGCCCGACGGGCCGCCGTTCTTCAAGTACAACGTGCTCTGGCACGCCGGCACCCTCGACGTCGAGGCCGGCATCCCGGTGCCGGGCGAGGTCATCGGCGACGAAAAGGTGCAGGCCGGCGTCCTGCTCGGGGGCCGGTTCGCCGCCGTGACCCACCTCGGGCACTTCGACGGGCTGCGTGAGGTCACGGCCGACCTGCTCGACTGGGGGTCCGCGCACGGAGTCGACTGGGACATGACCGACACCGACGGCGCCGAGCACTGGGGGCTGCGGCTCGAGCTCTACAAGACCGACCCGACCGCCGAACCGGACCCGGCCAAGTGGGAGACCGAACTGCTGTTCCGCCTCGCCGACCAGCCCTGACTCAGACCCGGTCCGCCCAGACCCAGCTGACGGTGACGCTGACGCCGACCCCGAGCGTGCCCTCGTCCACGGTCGGGCCGGAGGCGGACATCGCCGTCACCGCGCCCCGCTCGAACGGGGCCCAGGCCGGGGCGGCCTCGGTGATCCGCTCCACCCGGCCCAGCTTGCGCCGGGCCAGGGCGGCCAGCTCCGTCCCCCGGGCCAGCGCGTCGGCGAAGGCGGCCCGCCGGGCCGAGACCAGCAGCGCGGTCGGGTCGCTGTGCTCGAACGACGTGCCCGACAGCCTGGTGCCGTCGCCGCCGGCCTCGACGCAGGCAGCGACCAGCTCCCCGGCCCGGCCGATGTCGCCCGAGCGCACCTGGAGGGTCAGCTCACAGATCAGGGTCTCGGGCTGGTCGTAGACGGAGTTGAGGGCCATGTTGCTGGTGACCAGCTGCTCGCGGGGGACGCCGTGCTGCAGCGCGGCCGACCGGATCCGGTCCAGCGTCTCGGCCGCCCGGCGCATCACCACGGTGGCGCCCTCGGCGCGGGCCTGCGCCACCAGGGTCATCACGAACACGTCCGGGGCCTGGGCCGCCCGGCCGCTGCCGGTCACCGTGATGCCGAGCGGGGGCTGGTCGAGGTCGTGTCCGTGAGCCATGGCCGGATCATTTCAGACCTGCTCAAGCGGCAGACCAACTCGTGGGTCACCCGATAACGTGGCATATTCACCCAGTTCGGCACCTGTGTCCGGTCGCTGCCCTCAGCCGCCGCTCCGGGGGCCGGCAGGCAGGTGGTGCCGGTCCGGGGAGGTGTCGACGTGCGGTTCGTGATCACCCTTCGCGACGGCCGGGCCGCCGGCACCGAGACCGAGGTGCTGATCGACGCCGACCCCGACACCCCGTTGCCCGCCCTGCTGCCCCAGCTGCTGCAGGCCCTGGACGACGACATCGACCCGACCTTCGCCCACCGGGTACCGCTCTGGGTGGACGGCGTGGCCGTCGCCCCGGAGCGGCACACCCTGCGCACCGCCGAGGTCCGGCCGGGCAGCGTGATCGAGCTGCACGCCCGCGAGCAGCAACCGGCACTGACCCCGTCGGGGCTGGCCGAGGTCCGGGTGGTCAACGGCCCCGGCGCCGGCCGGGTCCATCGTCTCGGCCTGGGCCGGACCGTGATCGGCCACGACGCGCCCGGCCTGTCGCTGCCGGACGACGAGCTCGAGGCCGACGCGCTCACGGTCGTGGCCCGCCCCGGCGGTGCGGTCGACGTCACCCCGGCGGCCGGCACGGAGGCCACGCTCGACGGCCTCGAACTGACCGGAAGCACACTCTGGCCCCAGGGCGCCTACCTGGTCAGCGGCGAGAGCGTGCTCGAGCTGGCTGCGATCACCGAGCCGGACGGCGACGCCAAGCCGGACGACGCCGAGCTCGGCCTCGACTTCGTCCGGCACCAGCGCTCGGCCCGCTCGCGTACAACCCCGCACTTCGTGCTGCCGGCCCGGCCGGTCCCGGGCCGGTCCGGGCAGGACCGCGACTATCGACGGCTGCTGGCCCGCTGGCGGCAGGACCGCGAGAGCGCCCAGGCCGAGGTGCTGGCCTCGCTGGCCCGGGAGACCCGCGAGCGCCGGGACGCGACCCCGGACCCGGCCCGGACCCTGCTCACCGCGGTCGGCCCGGGCCGGCGGCTGTGGGAGCGGCTGCCGCTGGACGACGACTGGCTGCAGCTACGGCTCGGCCTGGCCGCCCAGCCGCCGCGCACCGTGATCGACGACCAGGACGGCGGCGCGCCGGTGCGGGTCGGCCCGACCCGCTGGCACACCGAGGTGCCCCAGTCGTCGCCTGCCCTGCTGGCCGAGGTGCCGGTGACCTTGAACCTGCAGGCCGTGGGCCTGCTCGGGATCGTCGGGCACGCCTCCACCACCCATGCCACGGCCCGCTGGCTACTGGCTCAGTGCGCCACTTTCCACGCCCCGCACGAGCTGCGGATCGCCGTCCTGACCGCCCACGACTATGCCGCCCGGCGGCGCTGGGAGTGGGTCTCCCGGTTGCCGCACGCCCGGCCGGACGAGTCCTCCGGGGTCACCGTGCTGATCGGCAACGACCGGGAGTCGCTCGAGCAGCGGCTGGCCGAGCTCAGCCAGCTGGTGGCCGAGCGGACCCAGCCCCGGCTGCCCGGTGGCCAGCCGGTGCCGTCGATCCCGGAGGTCGTGGTGGTGCTCGACGGCATCGAGCGGCTGTCGGCGGTGAACGGCGTGGCCGGCCTGCTGGCCCAGGGCCAGGAGGCCGGCGTCCACGTGATCTGCCTGGACGCCGAGGCCTCGGCCCTGCCCGAGGAGTGCCGGGCGGTCGTCACCTGCTCGCCCGGCCGGCTGGCCTTCCGCCGGGCCGACTCCCCCGTGCTCGAGGGGATCCGGCCCGACCTGGTCGAGTCGGCCTGGGCCGACCGGCTGTCCCGGGCCCTGGCCCCGCTGCGGATCAGCGGGCTGCGCCGCCCGGAGACCGCCGAGGCACCGGCCGGCGAACCGCGGGCCTGGCCGATCGCCTGGGACGACGTCGGTTACCCGGCCCCGGTTCGCTGACTCCTCAGCGGGTCACGATGTTCTGCACCTCGGCCACCGCGACGTCGAAGGCAGCCTGCTGGTCCTTCGGGTCCATGTCGCCGCCGGTACCGCCGCTGCCGACCCAGGTCGCGGTCCAATGGGTGTGGGTGGTGACCGCAAGAGCCTTGGCCGCATGCTTGAAGATCACCGTGCAGGCTCCTTCGGTGGCCGCGTCGGAACTGTCGCCGGCGTACTTGACCAGGGCCTTGTCCCGGTCGCAGACGCCGTCCCCGTACTTGGAGTTGATCTCCAGCTGCTTGGTCACCGCGGTCACGGTGGCGAAGACCCGTCCGAACGGCGGGAAGATCTCGGCCGTGACTTCGAGCTCACCGGTGTTGGCGGCCGCCCCGGGCTCGCCCAGGGCCAGCGGCTCGGTGACCCAGAACCAGGTCGGCAGCCCGACCAGGGTGGGCTCGCCCGGGCTGTTCGCGATCTTCGGGTTGTAGTCCGAGATCGGCTCCGGGATGGTCATCTCGTCGTAGGCGGCCCGGGCCAGCTCGGCCGGCGGCACCAGCGGTGCGGGCGGCTCCTGGCCGGCGTTGTAGGCGTGGTAGAGGTAGGTCACGGCGTTGGCCGGGCCGCCGAAGATCGGCGGGTCCACCCCGTCGACCACCCCGCCGGCGCCGTACCTCGTGTAGTCGGCCGGATCCTTGCAGTAGACCCGGTACCAGGAGACGTCGCCGCCGGCGGCCTCCAGATCGGCCGCGTCCTTCCAGACCTCGCGCGGCCCGTACTGGGTGAGGATGCCGTAGGTCTGCAGCCCTCCGGTGACCTCGTCGTACCACTTGAGCATGGCCGCGGCGTTCGTGTAGTCGCCGGCCGCCGCCTCCCACCAGCAGGAGGGGTGCACGATGACCGACTTCGTGGTCGAGCCGCCCTTCACCCCACTGCCGTAGAAGTGGATGCTGACCGAGGCGCTGTACCCGTTGTCGGTGTCGTCGACCCCGGCCCGGGCCGGGGCCGACGTGGCCAGCAGGCCGGCCAGCGTCAGGCCGAGCGCGGCCGTCGCCGACACCGCGGTGCGGACCCTCATCCCTTCGCCCCCGTGGACCAGCCGTCGCAGGGCGGGGCCTTGTGATCGGGCCACGTGACCACCCGCCAGGTGTTCTGGGTACGAAGCAGGTTCATGGTGAGCCGTATCCCTCCCGGCGGGCCGATGACGACCTGCCCGTTCCCGTCGAGCTCGGACGTACCGTCGAAGTGGCAGCCGGTCACGGTGGCGTGCGCGCCGTCGAGCTGCACCGACGAGATGTTCACGGTGAGCCGGCCGACCGCCCGCCAGTCCCGGTCCCGCTCGTGCTGGGCCCGTTCCTGGGCACTGGTCAGGGCCTGCCCGGAGGCCACCGCGGCCAGGGCGGCCTGGTCGACGACCCAGGTGTTCGACACCTGGACCCGGATCGACAGGTACTTCATGACGGCGGCGACCGCGGCCCGCTTCTGGGCCGAGCCGGCCACCACCTTGCCCCGCTGCACCCAGGCGCCCTCGCCGAGCGGATCGGCCGGGGTGTACTTGACCCCGGGCGAGGGGGCGATCGTCGGCTTCGGCACCGATGCGCGGGTGCTGGTCGCAGCGCCACCCCCGGCGGACGGGAGCGCCGAGGCGGCGGCCGGGGCGTTCGGGTCGTAGGTGGGCAGCCCGGCCGGGTTGGCGGCCCCGGAACCGGCACCGCATCCGGTCAGCACAGCACTGCCGACCACGAGCACGACGGCCAGTGCCGTCGCCGCTCCGGGCATGCTCAGCCGCCTCCGATACCGGCGGGCCCGCGTTGTGCCGCCACCCCGCCGTTGTGGTCGGCACCGTCGTCCAAATGCATTCCGTGTCCGACCGAACACCCAGCCGGACAACGCCCGATCATCGCATATCACCTAGTTGTCGCACCATGGCTCATCCGCGCCGATTCATCGCATCAAACGTTTCATAACCAGTTGGGCACGAATCGTGCATAAAGGTGTCCAAGGTGGCATCATCGTCACTCCTCGCTGTTGTTCGCGTCGTTGGCGTCACGATCACCGCAGGTAACCGCACGAATGCACCCGTCCAGTCATCGGAACAGTGCACGGCGCTGATGGCCCCCAGCAGCGCCGGAGGAGAAGTTGTGAGCAGCCAGGATCGGGTCGACATCCAGACCCGCAACGGACGGCCACCCTCGATGCCGGCGATCGCCGGCAACGGGGCCCGGATCGGTGGACCCGACCGGTTGCCCCGGCCGCCCGGCCGGCGGCGGCCCGGTCTGGCGGTGGTCGCCGTCCTGCTGATCGTGCTCGGCGGAGCGGTCGCCGGGCTGCTGGCGACCCGGATCGACGAGCGGGTGCCGGTGCTGGTCGCCCGGCACGAGATCGGCGTCGGGCAGCAGATCACCCGGGGCGACCTGGCCGTGGCCGAGGTCGCCTCCTCCGGGCTCGAGGTGATCCGGGCCAACCAGACCTCCGAGGTGGTGGGCAAGTACGCGACCAGCGTGATCCCGCCCGGCCGGCTGATCGACGGTCAGATGCTGGCCACCACCGGGCTGCTCACCGCGGGCAAGGCGGCGGTCGGGGTGGCCCTGACCCAGGGCCGGTACCCGGCCAGCGGGCTCAAGTCCGGGGACGTCGTCCAGGTGGTGCGGGTCCAGGACGGCAACGGCAAGGTGATCACCGGGGACGCCGTGGTCGGGACCGTGCAGAAGCCCGGCTCCAACGTCTTCGGGTCGAGCAGTAGCAGCAGCAACACCGTGGTCACGCTGATCGTCGACCAGAACGACTCCCCCGCCATCACCGCGGCCGGCGTCGCCCAGCAGCTGTCCCTGGTCCTGCTGCGCCGCGGCGCCCCGCTCGGGGGCGGCTGATGAGCCTGGTCTCCCTGGTCTCGGCCAAGGGCGCTCCGGGTGTGACCACGCTCAGCGTCGCCCTGGCCGCCCTGACCCCGGGTTCGGTTGTCGCCGACCTCGATCCGGAGGGCGGCGACCTGGCCCTGCGCTACCGCCGCGACGACGGCGTCCTGTTCGATCCCGAACGCGGGCTGCTGTCCCTGGCCGCCTCGCTGCGCCGGGATCCGACCGACTTCACCGCCTCCGGCCCGGTCGACGGACATCTGCAGACCACCGGAGGCGGCCTGGAGATGCTGCTCGGGGTGCGCGGGCCCGAACAGGCCCACGGACTCGGTTCGCTGTGGCCGGCCCTGGCCCGGGCCCTGGCCGAGTCGGACCGCCTGGTGTTCGCCGACTGCGGCCGGGTCGGCCCGGCCTCGCCCGTGATGCCGGTCCTGGTCGCCTCCCGGGCGGTGATCGTGGTGGCCCGGGCCGAACTGGTCGAGCTGGCCCATCTGCGCGAACGGCTCCGCTTCCTGAACGAGGTGCTACCGGGGCAGTACGCCGGCCGGGCCCGGATCGGGGTCGTCCTGGTCGCCCCGGAACGCGATCGCGCGGCCGGGCCCCGGACCGAGCAACTCCTGCGCTCGTCCAAGGTGGCCGTGCCGGTGCTGGGCACGATCGCCGACGACCCCCGCGGCGCCGAGCGGCTGCAGGGTATGACTGCCGGCCGGGCCGGGCGCACCACGCTGATCCGGTCGGTGCGCTCACTGCTGCCCGCCGTCCACGACCTGATTGGTTCAGCGGTGGACGAGACCCGGACCGGGACGGACGAGCGGTACGCGCCGCCCGCCGGGCCGGTGCGGGGCCGGCCGATGACCCCGGCCGGCCCGCCGGCACCCGACCCCGAGTCGCTCGCCGAGTCCGGGCCCTCGTCCGCGCCGACGATGGCCGGACCGGCCGCGGAGACGATCTCGGGGACGCCGGCGATGGCCACCCCGGTGGCGAAGGCGGCCACCCCGGTGGCAACAGCGGCCGGCCCGATGCCCGCCGCATCAGCGGTCCCGATGCCGGCCGAGGCTCCCCGGGCGGGCGCCGAACCGGCCTCCCCCGCCGAACTCGCTGCTCCCGAACCCGGCGCCCCCGAGATCAGTGACCCCGAAATCGGTGACCCCGAAGTCGCCCGTGAACTCGCCCGCGAACTCGGGGCCCACGACCTCGGGGCCCACGAACTCGGGGCCCACGAACCGCAGGCCGGGCCGACGGCGTCCGACCGTTTCCTGACCGATCCACCGATCAGCCCGTACCAGCCGGCCGACCTTTACCCGCCCGCCGAGCCGGACCGCCTCGACCTGGGCGCCGCCGAGGTGCCGGCCACCGCCTCACCGAACGGGGGTGACTGATGGCCATCGACCAGCAGGTGGTCCGCCGGCTGCGCGAAGAGGTCGCCGATCTGCTCGCCCGCCAGCGCCGGGAGGACAGCCTGACCGGCGTCCTGCCGATGACCTCGGAGGACGAGCGCCAATACGCCCGGGCAGTGATCGGCCGGGTGCTCGACCTGCACGCCCGGTCGGAACTGAGCCTGGGCCACGCCCCGCCCGACCCGGACGAGGAAACCGAGCTCGCCGAGGGCATCCACGCGGCCCTGTTCGGCGTCGGCCGGCTGCAGCCACTGCTCGACGACCCGATGGTCGAGAACATCGACATCAACGGCTGTGACCGGGTTTTCGTCGGCTACTCGGACGGGCGGGAGCAGCAGATGCCGCCGGTGGCCGAGTCCGACGAGGAGCTGATCGAGCTGGTCCAGCTGCTCGGCGCCTACTCGGGGCTGAGCAGCCGGTCGTTCGACGCCGCCAACCCGCAGCTCGACCTGCGGCTGCCGGACGGTTCCCGGTTGTCGGCGGTGATGGGCGTGTGCCCGCGGCCGGCGATCTCGATCCGCCGCTCGCGGCTGTCCCGGGTCTCGCTCGACGACCTGGTCGAGAACGGCTCGGTCACCATCGAGCTGGCCTCGTTCCTGGCCGCGGCGGTGGCGGCCCGCAAGAACATCATGATCGCCGGGGCCACCAACGCCGGCAAGACCACCCTGCTGCGGGCCCTGGCCCACGAGATCCCGCCGCAGGAGCGCCTGATCACCGTCGAGCGGGCCCTCGAGCTGGGCCTGGGCGAGTTCCCGGACCTGCACCCGAACGTGGTGGCGCTGGAGGAACGGCTGCCCAACTCGGAGGGCGAGGGCTGGATCGGGATGGGCGACCTGGTCCGCCGCTCGCTGCGGATGAACCCGAGCCGGGTGATCGTCGGCGAGGTGCTCGGCGACGAGATCGTGACCATGCTCAACGCGATGAGCCAGGGTAACGACGGCTCGCTGTCGACCATTCACGCCAACTCCTCGCTCGAGGTGTTCAACCGGATCTCGACCTACGCCATCCAGTCGACCGAGCGGTTGCCCAAGGACGCCACGATGATGCTGATCGCCGGCGCGATCGACTTCGTGGTGTTCGTCGAGCGTCGCAACGAGTACGCCGAGGGCGGCCTGCTGCGCCGGACCGTGACCAGCGTGCGCGAGGTGAACGGGGTCGACGGCCAGGTGCTGTCGAGCGAGGTGTTCAGCCTCGGCCGGGACGGCCGGCTGGCTCCGGCGGCCCCGATCTCGTGCATCGACGAGCTGATCGCGGCCGGCTACCACCCGGCGATGTCGGCGGGGTGGTCCTGATGGACCTCACCGGCGCGGTCACCGAACTCCAGCTCCGCCTGGCCGGCGGGGTCGGCGAACTGATCCTGGCCGGCACCCTGGTCGGCGGTGGGCTGGCCCTGCTGATCGACTCGCTGGTCCGCCGCGAGCCGACCGCACCCGATCCCCGCTCGCTGCAGGCCCGGATCACGCGCCGGCTACGGGGTTTCGGCACCCGGCTGCCGATCGGCGTCCTGATCGGCCTGCTGGCCCTGCTCCTCACCCGCTGGCCGGTGGCCGCGTTCGCCGCCACCGGGCTGGCGCTGGCCTGGCCGGCCCTGGTCGGCGGGGCCCGCTCGGAGCGGCTGGCCGCCACCCGGCTGGAGGCGCTGGCGATGTGGACCGAGTCGCTGCGGGACACCATCGCCGGCTCGGTCGGCCTGGAGCAGGCGATCATCTCCACCGCCCGGGCCGCGCCGGCGCCGATCGTGAACGAGCTGATGACCCTGGCCGACCGGCTGCGGGTCCGGGTGCCGCTGGCCGACGCCCTGCACCGGCTGGCCGACGACCTCGACGACCCCAGCGCCGACCTGGTGGTGGCCGCGCTGCTGCTGAACTCCCGGCTGCGCGGGCCCGGGCTGCGGCAGGTGCTGACCTCGCTGTCCGGATCGGCCCGGGCCGAGCTCGAGATGCGCGGCCGGGTGCTGGCGGGCCGGGCCGCGACCCGGCGCAGCGTGCAGATCGTCGTTGTCTTCGTGGTCGGGTTCGTGCTGCTGCTGGTGCTGTTCAACCCCGGCTACGTGGAGCCCTACAACCATCCGTTCGGGCAGGTGGTGCTGGTCGTGGTGGTCAGCTTCTTCACCGCCGGGTTCATCTGGCTCAAGCGGCTGGCCGCCTACGACGTGCCCGAGCGGTTCCTGCGCAGCCCTCGACCGAGCGATCCGGTCGGATCGGGGGCGCCGCGATGACCGCGATCGTGCTGGCCGGAGCGGTGGCCGGAATCGGGCTGTGCCTGCTGGTGCTGGCCTTCCAGCGGCCGCAGACCCGCGGCGCCGGAGCCCCGGCGGCGCTGGCCCGGCTCGACCAGGAGCGGCGCCGGGACCGGGAGAACTCCCTGGCCGCACGGGCCCGCAGTCGGGAAGCGACCGACGTCGGGGCCGTGCCCGGCAGCGGTCCGGCGGTCCGGTTCGAGCCGGCGGCCCGGGTCCTGCGTCGCCAGCTCGACAACAGCGGGATCCAGTTGCCGGCCGCCGTCCGGGCCGACCTCAGCCTGGTCGGACGCTCGATCGAGAGCCAGCTCGCGGCCACGATCTTCGGCGGTCTGGTCGGGGCCGGCCTGGGCCTGGCCCTGGCCGCGTTCGTGTCGGCCACCCTGTTCGCGCTGCCCAGCAGCAGTCCGCCGATCATGGTGGCGGTCGGGCTGGTGATCGGCCTGCTGCTGCCGACCAACCAGGTCGCGGCCCGGGCCCGGATCCGGCGGCGCGACTTCCGCCACGTCGTCGGCTCGTTCCTCGACCTGGTGGCGCTCAACCTGTCCGGTGGCCGGGGCATCCCGGAGGCGCTGAACGCGGCCGCCTCGATCAGCGCCGGCTGGGCCATGGTCCGGATCCGGGACTGCCTGGAGATCGCCCGGTTGCAGGGCGTCACCCCCTGGGTGGCCCTGGGCGAGCTCGGGGAGCAGCTCGGCGTGGTCGAGCTGCGAGATCTGGCCTCGGCGCTGGCGCTGGTCGCGGACGACGGGGCCAAGGTGCGCGAGTCCTTGGCGGCCCGGGCCGCCTCGCTGCGCCGGCGGGAGCTGTCCGACGCCGAAGGCCGGGCCCAGGCCCGGTCGCAGTCGATGCTCGTGGCCCAGTTGCTGCTCGCCATCGGCTTCCTCATCTTCTTGATCTATCCGGCGATCGTCCGGGTGCTGGGGTCCTGATGAGCCACTACCTCACGCATCCGCCACGCCCACCGTCCGTCGGGGGGACCGACCGACCCTGTTCCATCCGTGCGCAACTCAGTGATCTCTCAAGGAGTCGTCATGTCCGCTCAGCACCTGATCACCTCGCACCTCGGCCGTCGGGGAGTGACCCGGCTGAACCCGGCGACCCCGCTGGGCTACCTCGAGCTGCTCGTCCGGGGCCGGATCGACCAGGCCCGGGGCCGGGAGATCCACGGCGTCCGCGACCTGGGCGCGTCGGTGGTGGAGTGGGTGGTGATCTCGGCGGTGGTGATCGGGATCGCGGCCGCCGTCGGCAAAGCGCTCAGCACCAAACTGACCGACGAGGTGGGCACCCTCGACGTCAGCGGCAACACGCCCTGAAGCCCGGGCCGAGCCGCGGCCGGGATCGGCGTCGGTTCGGGGAGCGGGATCGCGGCACCAGCGTGGTCGAGCTGGTGATGTACATGCCGCTGCTCTTTTTCATGATCATCCTGACCCTACAGATCTCGTTCATGTTCCTCGGCAACCAGGCCGCCGGAGCGGCCGCCCGCGAGGCGGCCCGGGTGGCGCGGTCGGCGGGCGACCCCGAAGCCGGGTCGGCCGGGGCACTCGAGGCCGGGCGGGTCAAAGGCCTGGCCTACGCGAAGTCCGTCGGGCACGGGCTGATCACCGACACCGACGTGCAGGTGATCGCGGTCGACGGGCCGGAAGGGCCGGAGGTGGAGGCCACCGTGAAGGCCAAGGGTATTCAGCTGGTGCCCGGCATGCCCGGGATGAACATCTCCAGAACCGTCCGGGGCCCGGTCGAGGTCTTCCACCCGGACGAGGGGACATGAGCCGGCCGCGGCGGCCGCGACCGGACGATCGCGGTGTCATGGCGCTGGAGATGGTCCTGCTGGCGCCCCTGTTGATCATGTTCATCATGGTGGTGGTCTTTTTCGGCCGCTACGTCTCGGTCCGGGGTGACGTCGAGGCGGCCAGCCGGGACGCCGTCCGGGCCGCGTCTTTCGAACGGGACGACGGGTCGGCCGCCGACGCGGCCCAGCAGGCGGCCGAGGCCGCCGTGGGCGGCAAGTGGGTCTGCGAGCAGACGGACCGCAGCGGCGACTTCGCTCCCGGAGAGGTGATCACCGTGACCCTCAGCTGCGAGATCCCTTTGAAGAGCCTGGGGTTGATCGGCCTGAGCGGCAGCAAGACGTTCACCGCGACCAGCCAGGCCCCGCTCGACCTGTACCGGAGGGTGGGCGATGGCGGCACACCGTGATCCGGGGCCGGACCGCGAGGCCGGCAGCGCCACCGTCTTCATCCTCGGCATGGCCCTGGTGATGCTGGCCATGGCCGGGCTGGTGGTCGACGGCGGGCTGGCCATCAACGCCCGGCAACGGGTCAACGACGACGTCGAGCAGGCGGCCCGGGCCGGGGCCCTGAACCTCGACATCGCTGCGCTGCGGGACGGCGGCAAGGTCCGGATCGACCCGGGGCCGGCCTCCGAGGCGGCCGCGCAGTTCCTGGCCGACCGCCAGTACCCGGGCGACAAGGTCCAGATCACCGCGAACGGTGAGCAGATCACGGTGACGGCCGAACTGGTCCGGCCGACCACCCTGCTGTCGCTGATCGGGGTCAAGTCGTTCACGGTCAAGGCCTCCGGCGAGGCCGAGCCGTCGGTCGGCATCGACGTCGGCGGTGCGCCGTGACCCGCCTGATTCGCCTACCCCGCCGAACCCGCCTGATTCGCCCGACCAGCCGCACCACCGTCATCACGATCGGCCACACGAACGGGGAGGGCCCAGCATGAACACACGTCCACCGGGCGGCCGCCCCACCGGAGCGGCCCGGTTCAGCGAGCCCTCGAACGGTGGACGGCGCCGCCGGAGCCTGTCCGCAATCGGATCGACCCTGGCCCTGCTGGCGCTCGTGGCCGGGGTGCCGGCGGTGCTGCTGCTGCTGGCCGGCCCGATCCCGGTACCGACCAGCTGGCCGAGCTTCGACGACATCACCAACACGGTCGACAGCGCCCAGGTGCTCGACGTCCTGGTCATCGTGGTCTGGCTGGCCTGGCTGCAGTTCATGGTCTGCGTGGTGGTCGAGACGCTGGCCGCGGTGCGCGGTGGGGTGCTGGCCGCGCCGATCCCGTTCTCGGGGCCGAGCCAGCGACTGGCCCGGCTGCTGGTCGCGTCGGTGCTGCTGGCCGGGACCGTGGTCGGCCAGGTCAGCATCGCCCAGGCGGCGGTGCTGTCCGGACCGGGCGGGCCGGCCGCCGGGCGGGCGGTGGCCGCGGCGGCCCCGTTCAGTCAGAGCGGGGCCGAGGCCTCGGCCCGGATGCTCGGTTCCGCCCCGGTCGCCGTCGGCGGCACCGAACTCACCGCGGCCCAGCAGGCGGTCGCGAACACCGGTCACGCCGTCGCGAGCCGGGCCGGCGGCGTGCTGGACCAGGACGAGAAGGCCCTCGACGGGCGCAAGGTCTACATCGTCGAGGCCCCGGCCGGGCGCCATCACGACTCGCTCTGGGCGATCGCCGAGCGCCACCTCGGCGACGGCCGCCGCTACCAGGAGATCTACAAGCTGAACGAGGGGCGCAGCCAGCCGGACGGCGCCCACCTGCACCTGGCCCGCCTGATCCAGCCCGGCTGGCGGCTGATCATGCCCGAGGACGCCGTCGGCGTCCCCCGATACACCGCTCACCGCAGCGCACCGGCCCCGGCCCCCGCGCCGGGTGGCTCGACGTCCGGGGACGCCGGGCCGGCCCACGCCCAGCCGCCCGCCGCCTCGGCTCCGGCCGCTTCAGCTCCGGCCGCTTCAGCTCCGGCCGCTTCGGCTCCGGCCGGCCAGGCACCGGTGGCCAAGGCCCCGGCCACTCACGCACCAGCCTCACAGGCCCCGGCCCCGAAAACCCCGGCGTCGAAAGCTCCCGCGTCGAAGGCCCCGGCAACTCAGGCCCCGGCAACCCAGGCCCCGGCAAGCCACGCCCCCGGAACCCAGGCTCCCTCAACCCGGGCCCCGGCGACGCAAGCCCCGGTCGCCCCGGCCCCGGCGTCCAAGGCCCCTACCGCCGGGGCCACCCGGGCACCCTCGCCGGTCGGCCGGCCGGTGCCGAACTCCGGTCATCTGGGCGAGCATTCGGGAGCCGCGGGGGCGGTGGCCGACCCGACCGCCGTCCCGTCGGCGCCGAGCCGGATCGGGGACGCCACCTCGACCAGCAAGCCGTCCCCGGTGGCGGCCGCGCCCGGCCCGAACGACGCCACCCCGCCGGCCGGCAACCGGCTGCCGACCCGGGCCGCCGGCCAGCGCCCGATCGCCTCGGCCCCCTCCGCGCCCGCTGCTTCCGCGCCGGCCGCCCCGGCCACTTCCGCCCCGGCCTCCGCGAGCCCGGCCGGGGCGGCCACCCCGCCCGCGATCGCCGCCCCGGCCCACTCCAGCGCGGCCGGCCCGGCCGGCACCGCGAGCCGCCCGGCGGCCGCTCCGGTCGCGACGCCCACCGGCGGCAACCACGTCGCCGCCGGCCCGACCCCGGCCGACCGGGCCGCACGGGGTGAGCAGGCCGAGGACGGCGGCGGGATCAGCCCGCTCGGCTTCGAGCTGATCGGCGCCGGCCTGCTGGCCTCGGCCCTGCTGGCCACTCTGCTGGTGATCCGCCGGCGACGGGGCCGCACCGGCGAGCCCGACGCCGAGGAGATGAGCACCGAGGCCTGGCTGCGCACCGGGGCCGACGCCGACCGCGGCTCATTGCTGGATCTGGCGCTGCGCTCCCTGCCCCGCAGCTGCCGGGACGTCGGACGCCAGCTGCCGCAGGCCTACGGCGCGGTGGTCGACGACGACGGCCTCGACCTGCTGCTCACCTTGTCCCACCCGTCCCCGCCCCCGCCGTGGATCGCCACCGACGAGGGCCTGCGCTGGCGGCTGACCTACGCCGACGCGCAGCACCTGGTGGCCGACGGCGACAGCGCCTACCCGCTGCTGGCCTCGATCGGGCGCGACCCGCAGGGCCGGGACGCCCTGATCAACCTGGCCGCCGCCGCCGGGCCGATCTCGGTGGTCGGCAGCCCGGCGATGGCCGCCGCGGTGGTCCGGGCCCTGGCCCTGGGCCTGGCCGGCAACCCCTGGTCGCGCGGTATCGAGGTGCTGACCTGCGACCTGCCGGCCACCCTGCCGGCGATCGCGGCCGGTCGGCTGGTGCCCTGCGCCGGGGCCCGCGACCTGACCGAGCAGCTCGAGCAGGGTTCGGGCCGGATGCCCCGGACCGGCCCGATCCAGATCCTCACCGGAGGCCCGGCCCCGGGCAGCCGGCCCGAGAAGGTGGCCATCTACGGCGCCCCGCTGAACGCGCCGATCGCCCAGCGGCTGCAGGCCCTGATCGTCCGCCGGACCGAGCTTGCCGTGCTGGTCACCGGCGAGCTGCCCGGGGCGGCCTGGCGCCTGAAGGTGGACGACGCCGGCAACCTCAGCTGCGACGAGCTCTCCCTGAACGTCACCGCCAACCGGCTCGGCGACGGCAGTGTCGAGCGGCTGCACGCCTTGTTCATCTCCGCCTCCACGGCCGGCCCCCGGCCCGGCATGCCGGCCGAGCGGGTCACCGACGAGGCCGGCGTGGTCGAGACCGACGACGTCACGTGGGCCCAGGCGGCCGTGCGGGTGTCGATCCTGGGCGAGGTCGAGGTCCGGGCCCCGGGCATGATCGAGGCCGGCCGGCTGCCGTTGTTCGGCGAGATCGTGGCCTACCTGGCCCTGCACCCGGCCGGGGCCCACCCGACCGTGCTGGCCTCGGCGATCTGGCCGCGCGGCGTCACCAGCGACGTCCGGGACGGCACCCTGGCCCAGGTCCGGGACTGGCTCGGAACCGGCCCGGACGGCGCCTCCCGGATCCGGGAGGGCAGCGACGGCCGGATGCGGCTGTCGCCCGAGGTGCCTTGCGACTGGGACGTCCTGCGCACCCTGGTCGGCCGGGCCCAGGCCTCGGGCGACCGCTCCCGCGAGCGCGACCTGCTGATCCGCGCCCTGCACCTGGTGCGCGGGCCGGTGGTCGGCGGCATCAGCCACGGCACCTACACCTGGCTGCCGCGAACTGACATCGAGCGGCAGGCCGAGACCCTGATCGTGGACGCCGCCGACCGGCTCAGTCAGATCTGCGCCGACGAGGGCGACCAGGTGGCAGTCGAGCAGGCCGCCGCCGCGGGCCTGCGGGCGGTGCCCGAGGCCCAGCACCTGTGGCGGCACATCATCCGGGCCGAGCACACCCTCGGTGGCCCGGCCCGGCTGGCCCGAGTGGTCGAGCACCTGCAGTTCGCGCTGGCCACCTCCGGGGTCGACGTCGACCCGGAGACCCAGGCCCTGGTCGAGCACCTGTCGAGCCCGTCGGCGGCGGCCGGCAACGCCAGCTGAACCGCCCGGCCCTGACCCGACCGGCTTGACCGGCCCCGGCCCGGCCCCGGCCCCGGCCCCGGCCCCGGCCCCGGCGCAGGGTCAGGCCGGGCCGAGGGCCAGCCGGTCGCCGACCATGATCGAGCCGCCCTGCTTCAGCCGCCGCAGCACGGGCGTGACCTCGAGCTGGCGCAGGGCCGGGATCGACCCGAGATCGTCGGTCACGTACCGGTAGAGGTGGTTGTTGTCGCGGCAGGCGACCGACACCAGCAGATTGGTGCTGCCGGTGGTGGCGCTGGCGAAGGTGACGACGTCGTGCCCGGCCAGCCGCCGGCCGGTGGCCTCCAGGTCGGCCGGCCCGACCGTCATCCAGAGCATCGCGGTCGACCGGAATCCGAGCGGGGCCAGAGCCAGGTCGGCATCGAAGTAGAGCAGCCCGGCGACAACGAGCTCCTCCAGCCGGCGGTTGACCCGGGCCGGCGTCCACCCGGTGACCTCGGCCAGCCGGACCGCCGGGATCCGGCCGTCGACGGCGAGCTCGGCCAGCATGGCCTCGTCCGGCCCGCTCAAGGTGGGGAGGTCACCGCGGGGCTCGCCGCCGGCGGCCCGGGTGTCGGCCGAGCGGGTGTCGGCGGCCCGGGTGTCGGCCGAGCGGGCGCCACCACCGATCGCCCGGCTCAGCAGGCTGTCGGCCTGCTCCTGGTCGAGCTGCCCCATCCCGGTGGTCCAGCCGATCGACCGGTCGAACCGGTGCAGCATGGCCTGTGCGCTGAAGCCGATCACCTGGGCCGTCCGGGGCAGCCGCTGCAGCAGCAGGTCGTCGCGCTCCTGGCTGGTCCGGGACCGGGCGACGCAGACGATCTCCGACCCGCCCGAGGTCAGGCTGACCCAGCTGACGTCCGGCCGTCGCGACAGGGCCTCGGCCAGCGGGACGGCGCCGTCCGGGCGGGACTGGATCCGGACCGTCCAGGACGACTCCCCCAGGGACGTCGGATCGACCAGGCCGAGCACCCGCACCACGCCCGCGCCCCGCAACCGCCGGTACCGGCGGGCCACCGTCTGCTCGGAGACACCGACCAGGTCGGCGAACCGGGCGAACGGTACCCGCCCGTCCAGCTGCAGAGCATGGATCAACTGGTAGTCCAGACCGTCGAGCGCGACGGTTTTGCTGTCCATCGAACCTCCCATGGAGGATTCTAGCTTTCTCTCGGTTTCGAATGGTGGAGTCAGACTGGAGCCGTGATTCTCGGACCAGGAAATCCAGTCCTGAACCAAGGAGAGCTCGATGCGCAAGTGGCTCCCGCTGATCGCGGTCTGCCTCGGCACCTTCATGCTGCTGATCGACGTCACCATCGTGAACGTCGCCCTGCCCGACCTGACCAAGGACCTGGGGGCCCGGTTCAGCCAGCTCCAGTGGGTGATCGACATCTACGCCCTGGCCCTGGCCGCCCTGCTGCTCGGGGCCGGCTCGATCGCCGACGCGATCGGCCTGAAGAAGGTCTACCTGGCCGGGCTGAGCCTGTTCGCCCTGGCCTCGCTGGCCTGCGGCACCGCCCAGGACGTGAACTGGCTGATCGCCGCCCGGGGGCTGCAGGGCATCGGCGGGGCGGCCATGTTCGCCACCACGATCGCCCTGATCAACCACTCCTACCAGGGCCGGGACCGGGGCACCGCCTACGGCGTCTGGGGCGCGGTCTCCGGAGCCGGGGCCGGCGCCGGGGTGGTGGTCGGCGGCGTCCTGACCCAGTACCTGTCCTGGCACTGGGTCTTCCTGGTCAACCTGCCGATCTCGGCGGTGGCCATCGCGCTGTCGGCGGTGGTGTTCACCGACGGCGAGCGCCGGCGGGTCCGGCTCGACGTCAGCGGCATGATCCTGTTCACCGCCGCCGCCGGCCTGATCACGTTCGCCATCATCCGGGCCGGTGAGGACGGCTGGACGTCGGGCGGCGCCGTGATCGCGTTCGTCGTCGGCGTGCTCGCACTGGTCGCGTTCGTCCTGGTCCAGCGCCGGCACGAGAACCCGCTGGTCGACCTGAAGCTGTTGCGCTCAGCCGCATTCACCGGGGCCACGCTGGCCTCGCTGCTGCTCAGCTTCAGCGCGTTCGGCGCGCTGGCCCTGATCTCGATCTGGCTGCAGTCGGTGATCGGGCTCGACCCGCTCGGGGCCGGGCTGGCCCTGCTGCCGCTGGCCGGGGTGGCGTTCGTGGTCGCCGGCGGTCTGGGCCGGCGGATGAACGGCCTGCACCCGGCCCTGCCGATCGCCGGCGGCCTGCTCTTCATCGGGGTCGGCGGCCTGCTGCTGAACCTGGTCCAGAAGGACTCGTCCTGGGCCGCCCTGCTGCCCGGTCTGATCGTGATCGGGATCGGCGTCGGCCTGTCCAACCCGCCGCTGACCTCGGCCGCGCTGGCCGCCGTCCCCCGGGAGCGCAGCGGGATGGCGTCCGGGATCGTGAACACCGCCCGCCAGCTCGGACTGGCCTTCGGGGTGGCGATCTTCGGCACGCTGTTCACCTCCCGGGCGGCCGACGTCCTGGCCCGAGCCCGGGTACCGCAGTCGCACGACATCGCCCAGGCGGTGTCCGGCGGCCAGACCGCGGCCGTGCTGGCCCAGGCTCCGGCGTCCTCCCGCGGGGCCCTCGACCTGGCCGTGCACGACGCGTTCGCCACCGGGTTGCACGGTGTCTTCCTGCTCGGCGGCGGGATCGGCGTGGTCGCCTCGGTGGTCTGCTACCTGCTGCTGCGGCACGCGCCGACGGCGTCTTGGAGCACACCGCCGGCTCCGGCCGGCCCACCGGTCAGCGACTCGAGCCCGGCGGTGCAGGCCGGCGTCTGAGAGTGGGCCGGCGGCCGGTTCTGCCGACCTCGAACAGATCCAGCGCCAGAGCCTGGGGTTGTTCGGGTCAGGAGAACCGGCCGTAGGCCGCCGCACTGATGCTGGCCGGGTGGTAGCCCGAGCAGGAGTTGATCTTGTCGAACTTGGGGCTGATCCACTTCGTCCCGGCCGTGTGGACCGACCGTGGGCTGTCGGCGGTGGCGTGCAGCGAGCGCGGGTAGCCCCAGACCACCGTCCGGATCGAGGTGTTGCCCGTGCCCTGCACGTGGTTGCCGATCACCGCGGCGTCGTAGTTGCGCACCCACAGGGCCCCGGCCGGCGGGCGCTTGTCCTGGGAGCCGATCAGGTTGTCCTGCAGCTGGACCCGGTTGGTGCCGTAGCCGACGATCACCCCGGCGGCGGCGTCCGTGATGGTGTTGCGGCGGATCGTCACCCGGGCCGCTCCGGTTCCGGCGGTCGGCCCGGCGGCCTTGATCCCGGCACCGTTCTCGGAGTTGAACAGCAGGTTGTGCTCGATCACGCCCGGGCCGGAGCTGTACCCGGGCATCAGGTAGATGTTGTGGTCGTTCATGAAGGCGTCGCCCCGGGCGTTGTTGTCGTGGATGCAGTTGCCCGAGACCAGGTAGTCCCGGGGGCTGCCGGCCGGTGATCCGCTGATCATCAGGTTGGACACCCCGCGGGTGCCCCAGACCTCGGCGTTGCGGAACGCCCAGCCGGTGCCCCCGGCGAACTTGACCAGGAACTCCTTGCGGGGGCCGTTCGGGTCCTGAGTCACGTTGATCCCGCTGACCTGCCAGTAGTCGGCGTTGTCGAGTTGCAGGGTGCCTTTGATCAGAACCCGTTCGCCGCGGGCGGCCTGGAGCCGGATGGGTGCGTCGGGCCGGCCCCGCACGGCGCCGTACCCGGCTGCGCCGACGTACGTGCCCTGCCGGACCACGATGGTGTCACCCGGTTGGGCCAACCGGATCGCCTTGGCGATCGAGGCCAGCGGCTGGTCGGCCGCGCTGATCCGGCCCCGGGAGTCGTCACCGGACGGCGCGACATAGATCGTCCGGCCGGCCGCCGAGGCCGAGGACAGCGGCCCGACCAGCGACAATGCCAGTGCGGCGGCGGCCGAGAGGACGGCGGTCAGCGTCTGCTTCCGGTGGCTGATCATCACGGCAAGGTTTCGACGGGCGAAGTCCCCCACTTGAGCCACGCCCGCGGTGAGCGGCTCGCTCACACCCGTCGGATGACGACCAGGGCCCGGTCGTCGCCCTGCTCGGCCCGGATGGCCTCGGCGATCCGGGCCGCGGCCCGGTCGACCCCGCGAGCCAGCAGCGCGTCGGCGTGACCGACCAGTCGGTCGATCCCCCGGCCGACGTCCAGCCGCCGGCTCTCGACCAGCCCGTCGGTGTAGAGCAGCAGCGCGTCGCCCGGCCCGAGCCGGCCCGAGCAGGTCGGGTACCCGGCGCCGGCCAGCAGGCCCAGGGCCGGCCCCTGGTCGTCGTCGATCACGGTCCAGCGCCCGGCCCCGGCCCGGTAGTGCGCCGCCGGCGGGTGACCGGCCCCGCTCAGGGTGAACGCCCCGGTGGTCAGGTCGATGCTGACCCGCACGGCGGTGGCGAACCCGTCGTCGTCGCCGTGCCGGAGCACGTGCTCGTTGGCGGCCGGCAGGAACGCGTCCCGGGGGACAGCGTCGAGCAGCGCCTCCAGGGCCGCGGCCAGCAACAGGGCCCGCCCGCCGGCGCACTGCCCCTTGCCCGAGACGTCCACCAGCACGACCTCGAGCCGGTCGGGAGCAGGCACGGCCGTGACCACGAAGTCGCCGCTGAAGCTGTCGCCGTTGGCCGAGCGCAGGTCGGTGTCGAGCTGCCAACCGGCCGGCAGGGTCGGCACCACCGAACGCAGCAGGACCCGGTTCTGCAGGTCGATCAGCATCGCGTCGGCGGCGGCGGCGCCGCCGATCCACTGGGCCAGGCCGGTCCGGTCGCGCCGCAGGGCGTAGCCGAGAGCGATGGTCCCGATCATCACCAGCCCGGTGGACAGGTGCGACCAGGCCGGATGACCGCTGACCACCAGCACGACCGTCACCACCGCGCCGACCAGGGCCGCGTCGAGCAGCAGGTACCAGGGCCGGAGCACGGCCGACCCGACGATCAGGAAGAGCACGGTCGAGACGACCGGCAACAAGGACGGCGCCACCAGCGCGACCACGGCGAACACCACCGAGCAGGCGGTGAGCAGACCCCACCGGCTGGGCGCCAGCTTTCGCATCGCCGGACCGGGGCCCGAGCCGGGCGCACTGCGCGGGCGGGGGACCGGAAATGCACCCACGAAGCCGTTTCCGAGCCCGGCCGGACGGCGGGACCGGCGGGATCCCTGCGCCCTGAGAGCTCCGCGCGGGGAGCCGCCATTCACCGTGACCACCCCCAGAGAGTACCGCACTGTAATGAAACGACCACGATGTGTAATCACGGGTGTGTCGCCAGAAAGGTGGGTGTGTCCGTTCATAACCGGGCGTGGGACGGCCGGCCCCGTCCGAGCCGGGGAGCCTCCGCCATATCGCGAATGCTGCGATCTGAACCAAATACCATGATTTCCGGTGAGTCTGGCCGCAGGGTCGGCCGCCCGGCACAGCAGCAAGGCCGACCGGCGCAGCAGCAGGGCTGACCGGCACGGCAGCAGGGCCGACCAGCACAGCAGCAGCGCGGTCGACGCCGAGTTGGAGGTGTGGGACGACTGCTGCGCGCCGAATGCCGGCGACGGGCGACCGGACCGGAGGTCGAACGGCGTTCTGCGGGCCGGCCGGGCCGGGATTCGACCCGACCTGCGGCGTTCAGTGTCGTCGTTCACGAGCTCGGCGCGGCCACCTCTACTCGATCACTCCGGGCGACCTGGCCGCCACCGGTCAAAGCTGCAGAAGAAGATCGCCGACCGGCGCGGCAGTCACGCCGCGAGGGTGGGCCGACGACGACGTCGGCCATTCCTCGACCATTCCTTGTTTTAGCTCGCGAATCAAAAGCATTGCTCCGGTTGTGTTTTCCACCTGTGGACAACTTCGGAGACTGTCGGTGGCGGCGGCTACTATTGTGGCCATGAAGCTGAAGCCAAGCGAATCAGTCGACGGGTCAAGTAATTTCGATCCTGACGACGTGGCGGCGGCCGGTTTCGGGGCGGCTGACGACGTCGTGACGAGGGCGCTGGCTTCGATCCGGGCGACAACGGCGACGGTTTCGCAGGCGGCCTTGTGGTCACGATCGGATGCCGCGTCGCGCGGCGCGGTGGTCGAGGGCTTCGCCGCGGTGGCGGCGCTGCAGTCGGCCTGGCTGCGGCTGGTCGCGGATCTCGACTCCCGCTCACAGGCCGTACCGGGAGCCAGACCGGGATCGGTCGCTCGCTCGTTCCTCAAGGGCCGGCTTCGCCGGACGGCGGCGCAGGCAGCGGCCGATGTTCGGGCGGCCCGCGCCCTGGCCGGCGGGATCGAGCCGACCGCGGGTGGTGCCCTCTCTGGCGGAGGCTTTCGCCGCCGGGCTGGTCTCCCGGGAGCACATCGACGCGGCCGTGTCAGCGGTGGCCAAGCTACCCGAACGAGTGCTGTCCGAACCGGTCCTCCCCCTCGACCGCCTCAACCAGGTTCCGGCTGCACCCGCGACCCCCGACCCGACGCCGGGCGGTCGGCCCGACGCCGAGTCGGCACCGGAGTCCATGATTCCCGCCGGTGAGGCTGTCGATCGATTTCTGGGCGCGCAGGCGCGGCAGCGTGATTCGTGGGCGTTGTCCGTGCTGGCGAAGCATCTGCGCGAGGCTCTGGACCCAGACGATCACGACGGTTTCGATCCGGACGCGGTCGATCGGCGGGGGCTGACCCACACCACGGACGGCGCGGGCATGGTCGTCGGGAACTTCCAACTCGACGCGGTCGGTGGCCTGTGGTTCACCACGGCCATGGATCACTTCTCAGCCCCGGACCCGGCCCGTACCGAGCCCACGTCGGTGACCGTCCGCGACACGCGCACGGCGGCTCAGCGGCGGGCCGATGCCCTGACCCTGATCTGCCGGCTGGCTCTGGGCACCGACCAAACCGGCACCGCGAAGGGCGGCGAACCGCCTCGGATCGTGGTCCACACGGGCATCGAAGACGTCGTGGCGGCCCGGCACGCCGAAGCCGACACCCCGCCATCCACACTCAGGCCCGAACCGCAGCCCGACACACAGCCCGAGCCGGGGCCCATCCCTGAGCCCGACCCCACGGCCGAGCCCGCCCAGGGAGTGCGGCATAGCCCTGTTCCTGGCACCGGTGTCCGCCCTCTCGTCGCGCCCGGCCGGCGAAAGGCGTGGAGCGCCACCACCGGACTGATCGGGTCCCGGCTGCACGAGCGGTTGATCTGCGATTCCGTGCTGCAGAAGGTGCTGCTCTCCACCGGAGGGGCCGTCCTCGACCTCGGTCAGGACACTCGGACCATCAGCCGGGCTCAGCGGCGGGCGCTGAACGCCCGCGATCGAGGCTGTGTCATTCCAGGGTGCCTCGCGCCCGCCCAGTGGTGCGAAGGGCACTACGTCGTCTGGTGGCGACACGACGGGCCGACCGACCTGGACAACCTGGCCCTGGTCTGCGGGCGTTGTCACACCCTGGTCCACCTCGGCATCTGGGACCTCGTCATGCTCGACGGCATCCCGTGGGCCCGCCCGCCGTCCTGGACCGATCCGCATCAGCGCCTGATCCGCAACACCCACCACGACGCCGTCGACCAGTCGCACGTCCTCGGTACCCAACTGCGCCTCGCCCTGGAGACCGCCGCCCGACCGAGCTCCAACCAGTCGAGCCCCGCCCGACCGCGCCCCCACCAGTCGAGCCCCACCCCATCGAGCCCCGCACGATCAAACCCAGCACGATCAAACCCCATCCGTCGAACCAGGCTCAATCGAACCAGGCTCAATCGAACCAGGCTCAATCGAACCGGGCTCAATCGAACCGGGCTCAGTCGAACCAGGCATCCCCCGGCCACGCTCCACCGGGTGCCAGGTCACGCAAGCAAGCTCGGCCGGGCGCGAAGGCGGAGCCAGGACCGTTCGGTTGAGCGGGTAAAGAGCCACCACCGGCCCAACGACCCTTAGAGCACGGCCGGGCATCCGTCACCGACGGCCTCGAGACCCGTCAGACCAGCGACCGGGCATCCGTCACCAACGGCCTCGAGACCCGTCAGACCAGCGACCGGGGGTCCGACATGACCGGCCCAACCTCTCCCGGACCAGCGGCCGGACATTCATCGGAATCGCCGGCGGGGTGACCGTCAGGCTGTGGGGAGGTCGGGCAGGACGCCGGTGCGCTCGTACTCGGCGAGCTCGGCGATCCGCCGGGCGTGACGCAGGTCGCCGCTGAAGGGCTGGCCGACGAACGCGTCGACGAACGTGACGGCGTCCTCGGCGCTGGTCATCCGGGCGCCGATGGCGATCACGTTGGCGTCGTTGTGAAGCCGGGCCAGGGTGGCCGTCTCCAGACTCCAGGCCAGACCGGCCCGCACCCCTTTGACCTTGTTGGCGGCAATCTGCTCACCGTTTCCGGAGCCACCGATCACCACGCACAGACTGCCCGGGTCGGCGACCACGGCCTCACCGGCCCGCAGGCAGTACGGCGGGTAGTCGTCCTGCGGGTCGTACTCGTGCGGGCCGTGGTCGATCACCTCATGACCGGCGCTCTTGAGGTGCTCGATCAGGTGCTGCTTCAGCTCGAGACCGGCGTGGTCCGAGCCCAGGTGGACGCGCATGGAGCAAGTGTGGCACCCCGGACCATCGCCCGGGGGGCCACACCCCGACAGCAACTCAGGTGAAGACCGGGGATTCGGTCCGGGTGCGCTTGAGCTCGAAGAAACCCGGGGTACCGGCCACGATCACGGCGCCGTCCCAGAGCTTGCCGGCCTCTTCGCCGCGGATGATCCGGGTGATCACGGGGCCGAAGAAGGCTGTGCCGTTGACCGCGACGACCGGGGTGCCGACGTCCTCACCGACCTGGCTGATGCCTTCCTGGTGGCTGGCCCGCAACTGCTCGTCGTACTCGGTCGAGTCGGCGTAGGCCGCCAGCTCGGCCGGCAGGCCGACCTCGGACAGAGCCTTCTCGATCACCACGGCGAAGTCCTTCTCGCCCCCGGGGTGGATCTGGGTGCCCATCGCGTCGTACAGCGGTTTGACCACCTGCTCGCCGTGCAGCTCGCGGGCGGCGATGACGACCCGCACCGGGCCCCACGCCTTCAGCATCATTTCCTTGTACTGCTCGGGCAGGTCACGGCCCTCGTTGAGAACGGCCAGGCTCATCACGTGCCACTTGACGTCGATGTCCCGGACCTTCTCGACCTCGAGGATCCACCGGGAGGTGACCCAGGCGAAGGGGCAGAGGGGGTCGAACCAGAAGTCGGCGGTGTCGCGCTCGCTCATTGTTCTTCGCGCCTTTCCAGGCTGATCCGAGACTGATCCGACGCTGATCGGACCCACGTCTCGGAATGCTGATCGGAGTTCTGCCCCAGTGCCAACACCGGCCGCGCGCGTCGTCATCCCGCCCGGGCCGGAAATCGAGGCGAAGATCGGACCGGGATCGGATCGAACCGGCAGCCGGAGCAGCGATCCGTCGGAAGATCGGGGCGCAACCCGTTCCTGACAAACCTCGTGGGCCCGGAGGCGGCCCGGATGAGAGGATCGCCCGCAGAGACCGTCCCGAACCAGCACCGCTCGTCCGGGACGCAACGGACCAGTCCGCGCCGCACTGCGGCCGACGAGGAGGACCCAGGTGCCCGGCGCCAATCTGACCCGCGATGAGGCAACGACCCGAGCCGGCCTGGTGGCCGTCCAGAACTACGCGATCGACCTCGACCTCACCACCGGGCCGACCACGTTCCGCTCGACCACCGTGGTCACGTTCACGGCCTCCAGGCCCGGCGCCTCCACCTTCATCGACCTGATCGCCCCCGGCGTGCACGAGGTGATGCTGAACGGCGTCTCGCTGCCGGTCGGCGAGGTGGTGAGCACGGCCAGGATCGCGCTGCCCGAGCTGGCCGCGCAGAACGAGCTGCGAGTGGTGGCCGACTGCGAGTACATGCACACCGGCGAGGGCCTGCACCGGTTCGTCGACCCGGTGGACGACGAGGTCTACCTGTACAGCCAGTTCGAGGTGGCCGACGCCCGCCGGGTGTTCACCTGCTTCGACCAGCCCGATCTGAAGGCCACCCACACCTTCACGGTGACCGCGCCGTCCCACTGGCAGGTGGTCTCGGTGTCGCCGAGCCCGGAGCCGGAGCCGGTCCGCGAGGCGGTCTCGGTCTGGCGGTTCGCCCCGACGCCGGTGCTGAGCCCGTACGTCACCGCGCTGATCGCTGGGCCCTATCACCACGAGCACGACGAGCTCACGGTCCGCGACGGGCGGACCGTGCCGCTCGGCGTCTACTGCCGCCAGTCGCTGGCCGAGCACCTCGACGCGGGCAACCTGAACGACATCACCCGGGCCGGGTTCGCCTGGTTCGAGAAGACCTTCGACTGCGACTACCCGTTCGCCAAGTACGACCAGCTGTTCGTGCCCGAGTTCAACGCCGGGGCGATGGAGAACGCCGGTGCGGTCACGATCACCGAGATCTACGTGTTCCGGTCCAAGGTCACCGAGGCCCTGATCGAGCGCCGGGCCCTGACCGTGCTGCACGAGCTGGCCCACATGTGGTTCGGCGACCTGGTCACGATGCGCTGGTGGGACGACCTGTGGCTGAACGAGTCGTTCGCCGAGTACGCCAGCACCCGCTGCCAGAGCGAGGCCACCACCTGGACCAACTCCTGGACGACGTTCAGCAGCGCCGAGAAGTCCTGGGCCTACCGCCAGGACCAACTGGTCTCGACCCACCCGATCGTGGCCGACATCCGCGACCTGGAGGACGTCGAGGTCAACTTCGACGGGATCACCTACGCCAAGGGCGCCTCGGTGCTCAAGCAGCTGGTGCACTGGGTCGGCGAGGAGAGCTTCGACGCCGGGCTGCGCCAGTACTTCGCCACCCACGCCTGGCAGAACACGACCCTGGCCGACCTGCTGGGCCACCTCGAGAAGACCAGTGGTCGCGATCTGGCCACCTGGGCCGACGAGTGGCTGCGAACGGCCGGCGTGACCACCCTGCGACCGGTGATCGAGACCGGTGACGACGGCATGATCAGCCGGCTGGCGATCGCCCAGGAGGCTCCGGCGGACTACCCCCGGCTGCGCCCGCACCGGCTCGTGGTCGGCGGGTACGACCTGATCGACGGCACCCTGCGCCGGACCGTACGGGTCGAGCTGGACGTGGCCGGCGCGCTGACCGAGGTGCCGGAGTTCAGCGGGCGGCCCCGCCCGGACCTGATCCTGGTCAACGACGAGGACCTGGCCTACGCCAAGATCCGGCTCGACGACGCCTCGCTGCGGACCGCGATCGCCCATTTGAGCGACTTCGAGGACTCGCTGGCCCGCACCCTGGTCTGGGGTGCGGCCTGGGACATGACCCGCGACGCCCAGCTGTCGGCCCGGGCCTTCGCCGATCTGGTGCTGACCAACATCTCCTCGGTCGACGACCCCAGCGTGGCCCAGACCCTGCTGCGGCAGCTGGCCGGCGCGCTGGAGTCGTACGTGGCCCCCGAGTTCCGGGCCGCCGCCCAGGAGAGTGCCGCCGGCCGGTTGCACGACCTGCTCGGCCAGGCCGCACCGGGCAGCGACATGCAGCTGCTGCTGACCCGATCGTTCGCGGCCGAGGCGGTCACGCCGGGCCAGCTCACCGTCCTGGCCGGCCTGCTCGACGGCAGCTCCGAGATCGCCGGGCTGGCCGTCGACACCGAGATGCGCTGGAACCTGCTGACCGCGCTGGTGGCCGGCGGTCGGGCCGATGACGCCCGGATCGACGCCGAACTGGCCCGGGACGACACCGCCACCGGCCGGGTCCGGGCTGCCGCCGCCCGAGCCGCCCGGCCGACCGCCGAGGCCAAGGCGACCGCCTGGCAGAGCGTGGTCGAGGACGGCGACCTGCCCAACGCCGTCCAGGCCGCCGTGATCGGTGGTTTTACCCGGGTCCACGACCGGGCCCTGCTGACGCCCTACCTGAGCCGGTACTTCGACTCGCTGACCCGGCTCTGGGGCGAGCGGACCAGCGAGATGGCCAGCCAGATCGCCGTCGGCCTGTACCCGTACGGCCAGCCCGCCGACGTGTTGCTGCCGGCCACCGACGCCTGGCTGGAGAGCACCACCGCCGAGCCGGCCCTGCGCCGGATGGTGGTCGAGGGCCGGGACGCCGTCGCCCGCGCCGACCGGGCCCAAGCCTTCGACCGCACCACCTGATTCGGCGGCCGCCCCGGCACGCAGAACTCGGTCACAGGCTGGTGCAGCAGCCAGCAGCGGGGGTTCTGCGTGTCCTGCGGTTCGGCCTCGCTCCGCGGCCGGGCTTCAGGCGTCCGGGTCGGCCGGCGGGACCGGGTCGACGGAGGCCTGGTGCAGGAGGTCGTCGACGGTCTTGGCCAGGCTGATCACCCGGATCGCGTCCATGGCGTCCTCCAGCAGCATCGGCTGGCCGACCCCGTCGGCCAGCGGCAGCCGCCAGTTCGGGTACTCGTTCGACGTCCCGGGCTGGTTCATGGTCCGCCGGTCTCCGACCGCGTCGGCCAGCGCGACGCCGATCAGGCGGGCCGGCGTACGGGTGAGGAACACGTGCAGGGCCTCGATCTTGTCCCGCTCGGTCGGCTCCGGGCCGAGCAGGCCGAGGTCGGTCAGGCCCTGCAGCACGGCCTGGCGGTCGGCCTCGTCGACCGCCCACTCCTCGGCCAGCGGCCGGGTCAGCAGGCCCAGTCGCTCCCTCAGCTCGACGTGCTCGCCGGCCAGGTATCCGGCCGTCGGCGGCAGGTCGTGCGTCGTCACGGTGGCCAGGCAGAGCTCCCGCCAGCTCTCCGGCGGCAACGGCCGGCCCTCGCCGTCCTTCTCGAACCAGAGGATCGACGTGCCCAGGACGCCGCGCTCCTTCAGGTAGTCGCGGGCCCACGGCTCCACCGTGCCCAGGTCCTCGCCGACCACGAACGCGCCGGCCCGGTGCGCCTCCAGGGCCAGGATGCCGATCAGCGCCTCGTGGTCGTACCGCACGTAGGTGCCCATCGCCGGGCTGTTGCCGCGCGGCACCCACCAGAACCGGAACAGGCCCACGATGTGGTCGATCCGCAGCGCGCCGGCGTGCCGCAGCACGGTCCGCAGCATGTCCCGGTAAGGCGCGTAACCCAGCTCGACCAGCCGGTCCGGCCGCCACGGCGGCTGGGACCAGTCCTGACCCTGCTGGTTGAAGGCGTCCGGCGGGGCGCCGGCGGTGACGTCGTGGGCCAGCACGTCGCGCAGGGCCCAGGCGTCGGCGCCGTCCGGGTGAACCCCGACGGCGAGGTCGTGGACCACCCCGATCGGCATCCCCGAGTCCTTGGCCACCTGGGCCACCTCGGCCAGCTGCTCGTCCAGGCACCACTGCAGCCACATGTGGAACTGCACCCGGTCGGCCAGCTCGAAGTGCATGTGCTGGACGGCGTCGCCGTGCGGGTCGAGAGCATGCGCCGGCCAGTTGTCGGTCGGCAGCCCGTACCGCTCGGCCAGCGCGCTCCACATCGCGAAGTCGGCCAGGCCCTGCCCCTCCCGGGCGCAGAACGCCTCGAAGCTGGCCTGCCGCTCGCGGCTGCGGGGCTGACTGAAGACCGAGTGCAGGGCCGTCGCCTTGGCCGCCCAGACCGCGTCACGGTCGAGCTGACCCGGATCGGCGTTCAGCGCCTGCATCTCCTCGGCCTGCCACTCGATGATCGCCCGCTCGGTGGCCGGCAGGTACGCCACCTCCCGGATGTCCTCCAGCCGCAGGTAGATCGGGTTGAAGAACCGGCGGGTGGTCGGCAGGTAGGGCGAAGGCTCCATCGGCGGGATCGGCTCGGCCGCGTGCAGCGGGTTGACAAGCACGAAGCCGGCGCCGTGCTCGCGGGCGCTCCAGCTGACCAGTTCCTTCAGATCGGCCAGGTCGCCGAGACCCCAGGACTGCCGCGACCGCACCGAGTAGAGCTGAGTCATGAAGCCCCAGGCCCGGTCGCGGGCCACCACCGGGGGCAGCTCCAGGCGGACCGGGGTGACGACGTACGGGCGCTGCTCGTCGAAGTCCTCGTACCGCTCGTGGCCGGTGAGTACGGCCCGCAGCCGGTGCCAGCCGAGCGGCAGGTCCGCGGGCACCTCGTAGTCGACCCGGCGGATGATCCGGCCGCCCACGTTCATGGTGGTCGGCTCCGCCGCCACGTCCTCAGCCGACGTGTCCTGAGCCGACGTGTCCTCAGCCGGGTGGCCGTCAGCCGGTCCCTTCTCGGCCGGCTCGCCCTCGGTCCGGTCAGCCTCGGAAGACTCGTCCGCCGCACCCACAGCCGTCTCGCCAACGACCGCCGTCTCGCCCACGACCGCTGTCTCGTCCACGGCCGCCGTCTCGTCCACGGCCGCCGTCTCGTCCACGGCCGCCGTCTCGTCCACGGCCGCTGTCTCGTCCACGGCCGCCGTCTCGTCCACGGCTTCGCCACCAGCCGCCGTCTCGCCTTCGACCACGACCCCGCGCTCAGCCACCGCGCCGCTCGCAGCCGCCGCCTCGCGTCCGGCCACCGTCGCGCCCTCAGCCGCCGTCGCGCCCTCGGCCACCGTCGCGCCTTCAGCCACCGTCGCGCCTTCAGCCACCGTCGCGCCTTCAGCCACCGTCGCGCCTTCAGCCACCGTCGCGCCTTCAGCCGCCGTCGCGCCCTCAGCCGTCCCGTCGGCCGGCTGCCCCTCGGCCGGTCCCCCCTCGGTACCGGCCGACGCACCCGGTGGGGCGGGAGTGACCCGAGTCACCGGGCTCAGCCGGCGAGCGGTCAGCCCGGACGCGGCCCCCGGCAGGGCGTCGTCCTCCAGTTCGATCCAGATCTGGACGTCGTCGGCCAGGTCCTCGTCGATGCACACCGGCACGACGTGGCTCTGACCGGCCCGCACCACGGTGACGTCCGGCAGCAACCGCCGCCAGGGCCGCAACCGGGCGTCGGCCAGCGCGGCCAGCACGTCACCCGAGGTCCGGATGGGGACGTCGAGCGCGGCCAGGACGGCCAGCACGGTCCCGGTCGGCACCGGGACGTGGTTGCCCTGCCAGTCCCAGAACTCGGTCGCCACCCCGCTGGTGTGGGCGAGTTCGACCAGTTCAGCGGGTGCGGGCGCGTTCAGGTCGAGGACGTACGAGGGCAGCGTCACGCCGACCGCCGGAGTGTCGTCGGCGGAGGTGACGGCCCGGAGGTCTGACTGATCGGTCACGGCTCGGCTTCCAAAGGCTTCAGGGATGTCTCCGGCTGAGGCCGACGATGCACGTCGACTCGCCCCGGCATCTTGCCAGAGATCCGGCATCGCGCCCGTACATGTCACGGTCCGCGTCCTGGTCCGGGTTCGCTCCGGGTCACGGTCCGCCCGGCTCGGGCGCCGCCTAGGGTGGGCGGTATGACGCAGTTGCCGACCCCGATGTCGCCGCCCCCGGCCGAGCGCCTCGACCTGGTCGAGGACCTGCACGGTCATCAGGTGGCCGACCCCTACCGCTGGCTCGAGGATCTGGACGACCCTCGGACCGAGCCCTGGGCACAGGCCCAGGACGAGCTGGTCACCGAGCACCGGCAGCAGTGGCCGGGCCGCGAGAGCGTGGTCGGGCGGCTGACCGAACTGCTCGGCTCGGGCGTGATCGGGGTGCCGATCTGGCGCGGCGAACGGCGGTTCTTCATGCGCCGCGACGGCGGCCAGGAGCACGCCGTCCTGCAGGTGATCGACTCCCCCGGGGCCCCGGCCCGGGTCCTGCTCGATCCGATGCAGCTCGACCCGACCGGCCTGACCACGCTGGACAGCTGGCAGCCGGACCGGGAGGGCCTCCTGTTGGCCTACCAGGTCTCGGAGGGCGGTTCCGAGGAGAGCGTGCTGCGGGTGATCGACGTGAGCACCGGCGAGCTGGTCGACGGGCCGATCGACCGGGCCCGTTACTCGCCGGTCAGCTGGGTGCCCGGCGGCCTGCCCGCGAGTGCCCCTGGCGGCCCCCGGCAGCCGGCCTACTACTACGTGCGCCGACTGGCCCCCGACCTGGTGCCGGCCGACGAGCAGCAGTACCACCGGCGGATCTGGCTGCACCGAGTCGGCACCGACCCGGCCACCGACGTCCAGATCTTCGGTGACGGGCACGACCCGCGCACCTACTTCGGCGTGGGCCTGTCCCGGGACGGGCGCTGGCTGACCGTGTCGTCCTCGGTGGGGACGGCGCCCCGCAACGACGTCTGGATCGCCGACCTGGCCGCCGGCTCGGGTGGCTCCACCGGCTCGGGCGAGCTCACCGATCACGCGTCGCCGCGGCTCACCCCGGTCGCGGTCGGCCTCGACGCCCAGACCGGGGCCTACGTGGGCCGGGACGGCCGGCTCTACATCGCCACCGACCTGGACGCGCCGCGGGGCCGGCTGGCCGTCACCGACCCGTCCACCCCGGAACCGGAGCACTGGCGCGACCTGCTGGCGCCCGACGCCGAGGCCGTGCTGGAGGACTTCACCGTTCTGGACGGCCCCGAACTGGAGACGCCGCTGCTGCTGGCGGGCTGGACCCGGCACGCGATCTCCGAGATCACCGTGCACGACCTGGACAGCGGGGCTCAGCTACCGGGGGCGCGGGGCCGCATCGTCCTGCCCGGGATCGGCAGCGTGGGTGGGCTGCTGTCCCGGCCCGAGGGTGGCCACGAGGCCTGGTTCAGCTACACCGACCACGTGACGCCGCCGCACATCTACCGGCTGGACGGGCGCACCGGCGAGTACGAGCTGTTCTCCTCACCGCCGGGCACGGTCGAGGTGCCGACGGTGGTCACCCGGCAGATTGCGTACACCTCCAAGGACGGCACGACGGTGCGGATGTTCGTCACCGCCCGGGCCGACCTGGTCGACGCCGACGGCGCCCCGACCGCCACCCGGCCGACCATCCTTTACGGGTACGGCGGCTTCAACGTTCCCCTGACCCCGGGCTACTCGGCCAGCATCCTGGCCTGGGCCGAGGCCGGCGGCATCTACGCCGTGGCCAACCTGCGCGGCGGGTCCGAGGAGGGCGAGGAGTGGCACCGAGCCGGCATGCTGGCGAACAAGCAGAACGTCTTCGACGACTTCCACGCGGCCGCCGAGCGGCTGATCGCCGACGGCTGGACGACGCCCGGGCAGCTGGCGATCAGCGGCGGCTCGAACGGCGGGCTGCTGGTGGGGGCGGCGCTGACCCAGCGGCCGGACCTGTTCGCTGCGGTGATCTGCTCGGCCCCGCTGCTGGACATGGTCCGCTACGAGAAGTTCGGCCTGGGCGCGACCTGGAATGTGGAGTACGGCTCGGCCGACGACCCGGAGCAGCTGGGCTGGCTGCTCGGTTACTCGCCGTACCACCGCGTGACCGACGGCGTCGACTACCCGGCCACCCTGTTCACCGTGTTCGACGGCGACAGCCGGGTCGACCCGCTGCACGCCCGAAAGCTCTGCGCCGCACTGCAACACGCCACCGTCGGTGATCGCCCGATCCTTCTGCGTAGGGAGAAGGACGTCGGCCACGGTGCCCGGGCCATGTCGAAGTCGATCGAGCTGTCGGCCGACACCCTGACCTTCGCCGCGGCGAGAACCGGCCTGCCGCTGTAGAAATCGCAGCCCGGCGGCCGTGAGTTCGCACTTCAGGAGGACTCACGGCCGGCCTGGCCGGAAAATGTCATCCTCAGGTCGTATTCACCTGCGAGCGGATCAACCGTACGTTGTGGTCAGCCGAGCCCCAAGGACGGGCGCGCGGCTTCTGACCTTGAGGGGGGTCCGTGAACGTTTCGCATCGCCATGCCCTGAAGCGGCTGGCACCGATCACCACTGTCGCCGTCACCCTGGGGCTGATCGGGGGTGGCCTGACCGTGGCCGGCAGTGCCCAGGCCGACAGCCCGGCTCCGGCCCTGACCCTGGTGACGCCGGTGGCTCAGCAGACCGTCGAACGAAGCCAGAAAGAACCGGTGTACCTGTACGACCTGGGCGTGTTCCTGGTGGCCCAGAAGTCGGCGGTGGAGATCCGCACCCACCGCGACTCCTACCGCGACCCGATCCAGGCCTCGCTGACGGTCGGCTCCGGGGCCGGCGCGGTCACCACCGACCTGCCGGCCGGCCTGGTCACCAAGGCCGACCTGCTGGCCAACTTCTTCTCCCTGACGGTCAAGGACGCCGCCGGCGCGAAGGTCAAGCAGACCCGGGTCGGATTCTGCCCGAACGACTACGACGCGGCCCGGGCCGTGCCCGACGGGGCTCCGACCTCGCCCTACCCCTACCAGTGCGGTAATCACCCGTTCGCGATCGGTGACGTCCTCGGCGTCCAGCGCGGCTGGTCGGTGCACGCGCTGAACAACTACGACACCCCGCCGTCGTTCCAGGGCAAGGACGGCATCTACTCCGTCACCATGACCGTCGACCCGGCCTGGCAGAAGGCCCTGGGCCTGTCCGCGGGCCAGTCCACCGGCACGATCAAGATCAAGGTGAAGACGGTCGCCGACCAGGGCAAGGGGGCCGGGCAGACCGCCGCCGACACCGCCGACACCGCGGGAATGGCGGGAATGGCGGGGATGGACCACACCTCGGGCCCGCTCTCGCCGCAGACGGCGAAGCTGCACGAGGCGAGGGTGCGCGCGCTCGGCCGGCCCAACACCCCGAACGTCGCCGCCCCGAAGAAGACCCTGACCGCGGCCCGGGCGGCGGCTCTCGGCCCGATGCCGGACCTACGGACCCTTCCGGCCTACCAGATCGCCCTGGACAAGACCGACGGCAACGGCAAGAAGTCGAAGAAAACCTATCTCGACTTCGGGGCCACGGTCTGGAACGCCGGCCCTTCACCGATGGTGGTCGACGGTTTCCGCCGGCCCGGTACCGCCCTGATGGACGCCTACCAGTACTTCTTCGACCAGAACGGGAACGAGGTCGGCTCGACCCCGGCCGGCACCCTGCAGTGGGACCCGCGCCCGGGCCACACCCACTGGCACTTCACCTCGTTCGCGTCGTACCGGCTGCTCGACTCGACCAAGAAGGTCGCGCTGATCAGTGGCAAGGAGGCGTTCTGCCTGGCCCCCACCGACAGCATCGACCTCAGTGTCGCCGGCGCCCAGTGGCGGCCCGACTCGACCGACCTGATGACGGCGTGCGGCCAGGGCGAGGAAGGTGCGCTCAGCATCCGCGAGGTGCTCAGCACCGGCTGGGGCGACACCTACTCGCAGAGCCTGCCCGGGCAGTCCTTCGACATCACCAGGATCCCGAACGGGACCTACTACATCGAGGTGCTGGCCAACCCCGACCACAAGCTGACCGAGTCCGACACCGGCAACAACGCCGCCCTGCGCAAGGTCAGGCTGGGTGGCACGGTCGGCGGCAAGCGGACCCTCAAGGTCTACCCGTACCAGGGAATCGCGGCCAAGTAGCCCACCCGACCCCGTGCGGACGCCGATCAGAGTTGCACCCCTGGACCGGCGTCCGCACGGCCCAGGACCAGTGCCGATGCCGATCCGAGTTGCACCCCTGGACCGGCGTCCGCACGGCCCGTGATCCAGGCCACGTCGACCGGACGGCGACTGGGGCGCAGCCGGTCGCACCCCCTAACCTCGGGGGATGTTCGTCCCGCTCGTGGCCGCCCACACCCTGCTCACCGCCCGCCTGGCCGATCAGCTGGCCGATCAGCTCGCCGGCCGGCCGGGTTCGGTCCTGCCGGCCCTGCTCTCGGCCGGGACGGCGTCCCCCAGCCCGTCGCCGAGCCCGTCACCGAGTCCCTCGCCGTCCCCGAGCCCGTCCCCGCTCAACGCGGCCCAGAGTCTGGCCAACGCAGCCAAAGACGCGCTGACCGACCAGGACGCCGTGGCCCGGTGCACCAAGAACGACGTGTCGGTCTGCGGGCTGACCTACCGGCTGACCGGGCACGAGCGGCTCGGCCAGATCCTGCAGGTGGTGCTGGGCACGCCGCTGCGGCTGCTGCTGATCGTGCTGATCGCGCTGCTGATCCGGCGGACCCTGCTGCGGCTGATCCACCGGCTGACCGAACGGATCGCCGCCGGCCGGCCGGCCTCGCTGAGCCGCCACGGCGACCGGGCCGCCGACCGGGCTTCTGACCGGGCCGCTGATCGGGCCGGTGACAGCGGTACGCCGGTCCTCTCCAGCCCGCTGGTGATCACCCGCCGGCAGGCCCGGGCCCGGACCCTGGCCTCGGTGCTGCGCAGCATCACCACCGCCGGGATCGCGATTGTCGTCGTTCTGATGATTCTTCAGGAGCTCGACTTCTCCGTCGCTCCGTTGCTGGCCAGCGCCGGCGTGGTCGGTGTGGCCCTCGGCCTGGGCGCCCAGGGCCTGGTCCGCGACGTCGTGGCCGGTATGTTCATGATCGTCGAGGACCAGTACGGGGTCGGCGACTCGGTCGACATCGGAGCCGCCAGCGGCGTGGTCGAGGCGGTCGGCCTGCGGGTGACCCGGCTGCGGGACGTCAACGGCACGGTCTGGTACGTCCGCAACGGCGAGATCATGCGGGTCGGCAACCAGTCCCAGGGCTGGTCGCGGGCGGTGCTGGACGTGAACGTCGGTTACGAGGAGGACCTCGACCGGGTGGAGAGCATGCTGCTGGAGATCGCCGGGCAGTTGCGCAGCGAACCGGCCTTCAGCCCGTCCATCCTGGACGACCCGGAAGTCTGGGGGGTCGAGGCGCTGACCACCGACGGCGTGGTGATGCGACTGGTGGTCAAGACCCAGCCGACCCAGCAGGCCACGGTCGCCCGGGAACTGCGCCGCCGGATCAAGGGCCGGTTCGGCCAGGACGGTATCGAGATGCAGCCGATGGCCCGCACGGTGATCGTCAACGGTGACGAGGAGGCCCGGCCGGCCGAGCCGGTCACCGCGGTGGCCGACAACGACACGTTCGAGATCTGACCCTCCGGCCTGAGACAATGGGGTCGTGGCAGAAACGACACCGGACGCCGGCCCGCAGGTCAGCTTCTACGAGGCGATCGGCGGCCACGAGACGTTCGTGCGCCTGGTCGACCGGTTCTACGAGGGGGTGGCGGCCGACGAGGTGCTCCGGCCGATGTATCCCGAAGCTGACCTCGGCCCGGCCGCGCAGCGGCTGACCATGTTCCTGGAGCAGTACTGGGGCGGCCCGACCACCTACAGCGATCAGCGCGGACATCCTCGGCTACGGATGCGCCACGCGCCGTTCCGGGTGGACGCCGACGCCCGCGACCGCTGGATCACTCACATGCGGGACGCCGTCGACTCGCTCGCCCTCCCCCCGGCCTACCAGTCGGTCCTGTGGACGTACCTGGAGCGGGCCGCCTGGAGCATGCTCAACACCCCGGACTGAGCCATGGCGCTCGGCCGGGCGGGCGGCCGGACGAGAGCCGGGGCGGCCGGTGGAGCCGGGGCGGCCGCAGGAGCCGGGCGAGCAGGATGAGCCGAGCGGCCGCAGGAGCCCGGGCGACCAGAAAGCCGCGCGACCAGAAGGCCGGACGACCGAAAGGCCGAACCGAGCACGCCGGTGGTCAGGCCCGGCGTGCTCGGCAGGTGTCGACGGCCGAGGGTGGTTTCAGGGCACACCCTCGGCCGCCCGTTCCGGAACCGGCCCTACCGCAGCCCGCGGCTGATGGCCGAGATCAGTTCGCCGTTGCTGGTGTCGCCGCTGAGCTCCCAGAAGAAGGAGCCGCCCAGGTCGGCCAGCCGGGCGTAGAGCATCTTGGCCGTGACCGTGGCCGGGGTGTCGTAGCTCCACCACTCGTCGCCGCACTTGGCGTAGGCGGTGCCGCCGACGTAGCCGGTGGCCGGGCAGCGGGCCTTGAGCACCTTGTAGTCCTCGGTGCCGGCTTCCCAGACCCCGGGAGCCGGGCCGGTCGCGGTGCCGCCGGGCTTGCTCTGGGTGACGCCGGTCCAGCCGTGACCGTAGAAGCCGATCCCGAGCAGGATCTTTGTCGACGGGACGCCGAGCCGCTTGAGCTTGCTGATCGTCGTCACCGTGTCGAAGCCCGGGGTCGGAGCACCCTTGTAGCCGGTCAGCGGCGAGTTCGGCGCGGTCGGGCCGGTGGCGGCCCAGGTGCCGTAGTAGTCGTAGGTCATCGCCATCACCCAGTCGAGGTACTTGGCCCCGCCGGCGTAGTCGGCCGCCTCCAGTTTGCCGCCGGAGGTGCCGTCGGCACTGACCGCCGAGCTGATCAGCTCACTCCGGCCGAACTTGGCCCGCAGGGCCTTGAGGACGTCGCGGTACCCCTCCTTGCCACTGGTGTCGCAGGTCAGGCCGCAGGCGTTGGGGTACTCCCAGTCGATGTCGATGCCGTCGAAGACGTCGGCCCAGCGCGGGTCCTCGACCAGCTTGGCGCAGGAGTCGGCGAACGCGGCCGGGTCCTTGGCCGCGTCGCTGAAGCCGCCCGACCAGCTGTAGCCGCCGAACGACCAGAGGATCTTGAGCCCGGGGTGCAGCTTCTTCAGCTTGCGCAGCTGGCCGAAGTTGCCGTGCAGGGTGCCGGCGTCGGTGGAGTCGGCCACGCCGTCCACCGATTCCTCGGCCGTGAACGGCCGGTCGGTGTCGGCCCAGGAGTCGCCGATCGAGCACAGGCCACCGGCGGTGTTGCCGAACGCGTAGACCAGGTCGGTCAGTTTGGCCGCCGAGCCGCTGGTCTCGACGTTCTTGACCTGGTAGTTGCGACCGTAGATGCCCCAGTCGGTGAAGTAGCCGACCACTTTCTTGCCCGCCCCGTAAGGATTTCCGGCGCCGAGCGCCGAGCCGGGGGCCGGAGCGGCCGCGACCGGGGAGATCGCTCCGGCCACCAGGGCCAGGGCGGCGATCACCGCCGATCCGGTGGCCGTGACAAGTCGAAAACGCGTCATGACGTCCCTTTCACAGGAGCCGAACCGGGAGGACGAAGGGGCGGCGGCCGGGCCCGCCGGCGGTCAGTACCGGCGGGCCCAGCCGTTCAGCGGTGCGGTGGAGCGGCGGTGCGGTGGAACGGCGGTGCGGTGGTGCGGTTGTGCGTCAGAGCGGCAGTGCGGTCAGTTCAGCCCGTTGCGGATCGCGGTGACCAGCTCGCCGTTGCTGGTGTCGCCGCTCATCTCCCAGAAGAAGGAGCCGCCCAGGCCCTGCTGCTTCACATAGTTCATCTTCGAGGTGATGGTGGCCGGGGTGTCGTAGCTCCACCACTGGTTGCCGCACTTGGCGTAGGCGGTGCCGCCGACGGTTCCGGTGGCCGGGCAGCTGGTCTTCAGCACCTTGTAGTCCTCGATGCCGGCCTCGTAGGTGCCCGGCGCCGCGCCGGTCGCCGAACCACCCGGAGCGTCCTGGGTGACGCCGGTCCAGCCGCGGCCGTAGAAGCCGATGCCCAGCAGCAGCTTGCTCGCCGGAATGCCCGCGCTCTTGAGCTTGGCGATCGCCGTCGCCGAGTCGAAGCCGTGGATCGGCGCGCTCGGGAAGTCGGTCAGCGGTGAGTGCGGGGCGGTCGGCCCGGTCGGGTTGAACGCGCCGTAGTAGTCGTAGGTCATCGGGTCGAAGAAGTCGACGTACTGGGCCGCGCCGGCGTAGTCGGCGGCGTCGATCTTGCCGCCGTTGGTGCCGTCGGCCGTGATGGCCGAGGTGACCAGCGCGCTGCTGCCGAACTTGGACCGCAGCGCGGCCATCACGTTCTTGTAGCCGTTGCGCCCGCTGGCGTCGCACTGCAGGCCGCAGGCGTTGGGGTACTCCCAGTCGATGTCGATGCCGTCGAAGACGTCGGCCCACCGCGAGTCCTTGACCAGGTTGTAGCAGGAGTTGGCGAAGGCGGTCGGGTTGGCCGCGGCCTGCGTGAAGCCGCCGGACCAGGTCCAGCCGCCGAACGACCAGACCACCTTCAGGCCCGGGTGCTTGGCCTTCAGCTCGCGCAACTGGTTGAAGTTGCCCCGGAGCGCTCCGGCGTCCCAGCTGTCAGCCACTCCGCTGACGGAATCGGCTGCGGTGTAAGCCTTGTCGTAGTCGGCGTAGGAGTCACCGATCGAGCAGGTGCCGCCGGTCGTGTTGCCGAAGGCGTAGACCAGGTGGGTCAGCTTGGCCGCCGTCCCACTGGTCTCGATGTTCTTGACCTGGTAGTTGCGGCCGTAGATGCCCCACTCGGTGAAGTAGCCGACCACCTTCTTGCCGGACGGCGGGTTGCTGGTCGGGGGCGCGGTGGTCGGCGGCGCGGTGGTCGGCGGAGCCGTGGTGGGGGGAGCCGTGGTCGGCGGCGCGGTCGTGGGCGGAGCCGTGGTCGGCGTCGGCCCGGAACCGCAGACGCCGTTGTCGGTCCAGACGTCCCACTGGCCGCTGGCGGTCGGAACCTCGCCCTGGGTCCACCACTTCGCGGTGAAGGAGTGGTTGGCGTAGGTCACGTTGTTGCCGGCGGTGTAGACCGCGGACGCCGACCAGGCCGGGCCCGCACAGGTCACCGCGGCCGCCGCCAGTGGGCTGAACGCCCGGGCCGAGGCCTGGACCGGCGCGATGTTCGAGGCCAGCAGGGCGGTGGAGATCATGGCTGCGGAACCGGCCATGGTGAGAAGTCGTAGACGCTTCATGACACCCCTTCAGGGTAGGGTCTCGCTGATTTGTTAAGACTCTTTACTTATGTCCTACACATGAAATTAGCAGGAGATTCCGGGAACGAAAAGATGGCGGAAGAGTCTTTAAGGCTGATTTATGGAGTTGAGGCCAAAAATCCGTCCATAAACGATTCAAACGGTCTTCGTCGGCCCATCCAACGGCCTCAAAGGTTCGGCTTCGACCCGTTTCCGCAACCTTGGGCAACCTGGACGATCAGGCGCGGCCCTTCCCGTCAGGCGCGGCCCTTCCCGTCAGGCGCGGCCCTTCCCGTCAGGCGCGGCCCTTCCCGTCAGGCGCGGCGGTCCACCCGTCCCGTCGCGCGTCGCGCAGCGCCTGTTCCCTTCATGATCATGAAGATTCCGTCGGCCAGGACCCGACCAAGTCTTCGTGATCATGGGACCGTAGTGCCCAGGCCCGAGCGGCGAAGGGCCCCGGCCGACACCCGAAACCGGCCGGCAACCCGGACGCGTGAACCTCGGCAGAGCGGGATGCGGCCGGGTCAGGCCAAGGAACTGGCCGGGCGGACCAGGATGTGGCCTCTGGTCGTGCTGACCCGCCACCAGCGGCCGGCCCGGTGCAGGCTGACGGCGTCCTGGTCGACGTTCTGATCGAACACCTCGTCAGCCCCCGGGCCGATCGACGGGGCCCGGCCGAGAAACCCGAAAGCCTCGGCCGCGAAGGCAGTTCCGGCCGGGAGATCGGTGTGCCCGGGCAGGGTGCGGCCCCAGACCAGCGCGCGCAGGCGAGCCACGGCGGCCGCACCGGCACCGGCCGGCGTTCCCGCCGCGACCTCGTCGATACCGGCCCGGGCGGCATACCGCAGGTCGGACACCCGCAGGACTCCTTCGACCGCCCAGCCGACCCGGGGCGGCAACAGTCCGGCCCAGGTCGCCCCGGAGGCGGTCGTCGGCGGGACGGACAGCCGGATCGGCGGCGCCACCGGCAGCGGGGTCGGGCCCTGGCGGGCCAGGATCCGATCGGTCAGCGCGAACCGGTCGGTCAGCGCGGCCAGGGTCACCGTGGCGTCGACGTCACTGGGCGCGGCCAGGCTGACTACCCGAAGGACCAGCACGGTCGGCGCTCCCCCACCGTGCAGGGCGCTGGCGTAGACGGCCAGCACGGGCCCGTGCGCCACCAGGCGGACGGCGCCGCCGGGGTCCACCTGCTTGGCCCGGCCGACGAAGGTCTGCAGGTCGGTGAGCGCCGCGACGTCGGGCAGCAGCAGTTCGGTCTCCGGGCCGCCGTCGGTCGGCTCCGACCCACGCGGCGCACCGGAGTCCGGGCCGTCGCCCGGCGGCGTCGCCGTCATGAGGTCGGCCGGGAGGCCCGCCGGCGCTTCCACCGGACCGGTTCGTCGCGCCAGCCCTCGAGCCGTTCGCGTTCCGGCGGGGTGATCCGGCGCGGCCGGTTCAGCGCCGGGTCGAAGGCCACCAGGGTGGTCTCGGCCTGGGCGTACAGCAGCCCGCTGCCCTCGCCCGCTGGGTTCTGCTCCAGCACCTGGTAGCCCATGTCGAAGTCGGCCGCACCGATCCGGGTCACCCACAGGTCGACCGCGACCGGCGCCACCCGGAAGGTCAGCGGCTCCAGGTACTCGATCTCCTGCCGGGCCACCAGCAGGGCCGTGGTCGGCGCCGCCGCCCCGGTACCGACCTGGTCGGCCAGCACGACCACGCGGGCCTCCTCCAGCAGCCGGAGGAACTGGACGTTGTTGATATGTCCGTAGGCGTCAGTGTCCGACCAGCGCAGAGGAGTCATGACGCGTTCACGAGGCATGCGGACATGTTCCTACATCCCGGCCCGGGCGTTGCGGCCGGTCCGCCAGTAGCGTGGCGTCATGTCCGAAGTCAGCGCCGACGGCGGTGCCCCGAACCGGCCCGGTACCGACGGACCCGGCGGGGCCCCGGCCGATGTCGACGGGTCCGTCAACGTGGCCGATCGCGACGGGCCCGGTATCGACGCGGCCGATCGCGACCTGCCCGGTCTCGACCTGCCGGCCGTGGTCGGCTGGCTCGATCGCCACGCCCCCGGAGCGATCGGCCCGAATCCGGCCGCCCGGCTGATCGCCGGTGGCCGCTCCAACCTCACCTACCGGCTGGACGACGGCGAGCGGCAGATCGTGCTGCGCCGCCCGCCCCTGGGCCATGTGCTGGCCACCGCCCACGACATGGCCCGGGAACACCGGATCATCGGCGCGCTGGCCGGCACCGCCGTCCCCGTCCCCGAGGTTCTCGCTCTCTGCACCGACCCCGAGGTCACCGGCGCGCCGTTCTACGCCATGTCGTACATCGAGGGCCTGGTCGTGCGGACCGACTCGGCCGGGCTGGACGGCGCCGCGCGGCACGAGCTCGCGGCGTCCATGATGACCGCGCTGGCCGACCTGCACGAGGTGGACGTCGAGCAGGTCGGCCTGACCGACTTCGGCCGGCCCGAGGGGTTCATGGGCCGTCAGCTGCGGCGCTGGTCGGCCCAGTTGGAAGCGTCCCGAAGCCGGGACCTGCCCGGGGTCGACGAGCTCCGGGACGCGCTGGCGGCCCGACCGCCCGCGGACGGCACCAGCGGCATCGTGCACGGCGACTTCCGGCTGGACAACCTGATCGTGGCCCCGCCGGACGCGCCCGACCGGCTGGCCGTGCGGGCCGTGCTCGACTGGGAGATGGCCACCCTCGGCGATCCGCTGTCCGACCTCGGCCTGCTGCTGGCCTACTGGGACACGGTGAGCTCGCTGAACCGGGCCGGGATCGGCAACGTGGGCAGCGCCCAGGGCTTCCCCGACGGGCCCACCCTGACTGGCTGGTACCAGCAGCGCCGGGACGTCGATCTCGGGCGACTGCCCTGGTACACCGCGTTCGGCCTGTTCAAGCTGGCGGTGATCCTGGAGGGCATCCACTACCGCTACCAGCTCGGTCAGACCGTCGGCGACGACTTCGGCCAGATCGGGGCGGCGGTACCGGACCTGCTGGCCGCCGGACGGGACATCCTGTCCGGCCAACGCTGACTCCCGGCCGAGCGCCGATCGAGCCCATCGGTCAGGCCGAGCCCGTCGATCAGGCCGAGCCCGTCGATCAGGCCGGGCCCGTCGATCAGGCCGAGCCCGTCGGTCAGGCCGGGCCCGTCGATCAGGCCGGGCCCAGGGCGGCGTCGATCCGGGCCTGGCCCCGCTGCATCCGGCCCAGCCAGGCGTCCGGGTCGGCGGCCCGGCCGGCGTAGTACCCGGCCACCTCCGGGTGCGGCAGGATCAGGAACGGGCCGTCCTCGAGGGCGTCCGCGACCACGTCGGCCAGCTGTTCGGCGTCGATCGCGTCCGGCCCGAGCACCAGCTCGCCGACCGCGCCGGCGGCGTCCAGCATGGGGGTGCGCACGCCCTGCGGGCAGAGGGCCTGCACCCGGATCCCGCGATGGCCGTAGCTGACCGACAGCCACTCGGCGAAGGCCAGGGCGGCGTGCTTGGTCACCGCGTAGGGCGCCGACCCGGGCATGGTCAGCAGCCCGGCCGCCGACACGGTGGCCACGAAGTGCCCGGCGCCGGCCGCCAGCCAGTCCGGCACCAGCAGCCGGGCCGCCCGCACGTGGGCCATCACGTTGACGTCCCAGGACAGCTGCCAGCCGTCCTCCGGGGCCTCGGGCCCGCCGTGCACCCCGACCCCGGCGTTGGCGAAGTAGACGTCGATCCGGCCGAGCTCGGCCCGGGCCTGCTCGATCAGGGTCCGGACGCCGTCCTCGGCCGCCGCGTCGCCTGCCACCGCGAGCGCCCCCAGCTCGGCCGCGACCGTTCGCACCCGGTCCGGATCGAGGTCGTTGAGCACCAGCCGGTCGCCCTGGGCGGCCAGCCGGCGGGCCAGCGCAGCTCCGATTCCGGAGCCGGCCCCGGTGATCACGACGCCGCGGCCGGTCGTCGCGGGGCTGTCGTGGATGCTCGTCATCGCGCACTCCTCGCTCGTCCTGGCCGTGCTATGTGACTCAGATCACAGTTGAGACGGGTCAGTCCGGCCGCCGGGCCACCGATGGGTCCGGTGGCGCACTCGAAGGGGCCGGTGATCGGCGGAGCTCCAGCCGGGACCCGCGCGAGTGAGTGACGCTCCGCACGAGGACGTGGGCCGGATGCCGGCGAGGAGGAGGGGCCTTGCCGGCACCCGGCCCACACGCTCGCCGCCATCGCTCTCACCCGGCCACCCGTCTCACCGACCGCCGGTCAGCCCACCAGGTCAGGGCGGGCTGACCGCCAGCCGGCCGACCGTCGCCCCGGAGGCCACCTGAGTGATCCCCTCCGGCGCGTCCTCGAAGGCCAGCTTCTGCGACACCAGCGGGGCCAGCGCGCCGACCTCGACCAGGCTGCCCAGGTCGTCGTGGGCCCGGACGATCAGCTCGGGCTTGTACTTGCGGTACAGCCCCCAGTGCAGCCCGAGCACCGAGTAGTTCTTCACCATCACGTGATTGGTCGCCGCCTGCGGGATGTCGCCGCTGGCGAACCCGACGATCACGATCCGGCCCTCGAAGGCGATCACCTTCTTAGACACCTCGTAGGCCGGCCCGCCGACCGGGTCGTAGACGACGTCGACGCCGCGGCCGTCGGTGGCCTCCTTGACCGCGGCGATCACGTCCTGCTCGGACCGGTCGATCACGATGTCGGCGCCCAGCCGGCGCGCCACCGGAACCTTCTCGGCCGAACCGACGACGGCGATCACCTTGGCCCCGGCGGCCCGGCCCAACTGCACCGCGGCACTACCGACGCCACCGGCGGCCGCGTGCACCAGCAGGCTGTCGCCGACCCGCAGCGCAGCCCGCCGGTAGAGGCCGAACCAGCCGGTCTGGTAGGCGATGTGGAACACCGAGGCACTGGCGTCGTCGAGCAGCGGCGGGGCCGACAGGACGTCGACCGCGTCGGCGATCGCGAACTTGGCCAGCGAGCCGTGCGGCAGCGAGGTGACTCCCATCACACGCTCGCCGAGCCGGACCCGGCTGACCCCTTCACCGACGCCGACGATCTCGCCACAGACCTCGAGGCCGGGTGTGAACGGCAGGTCGGGGTGCTCCTGATAAGCCCCGCGGGCGAGCAGCGCGTCGGGGAAGTTGAGCCCGGCCGACCAGACGTCGATCAGCACCTGGCCCGGGCCCGGCCGGGGCACCGGAACCTCTTTGAGCTGCATGACGTCGGCGGGTTCACCTGCGGCGACGACCTGCCACGCGAGCATGGAAGCCGGGATGTCGACCGGCTCCACCAACGGCGTCGTCTCGATGCTCATCAACCCCTCCGAAGGTCGTCGCCACGGGCCCGCTCCGGGGCCGAGGCCACCGGGCGCACCGAAGATCGAATCGTGGTCGTCCCCGCCGGGCGGTCCCGGAAGGTAGATCCCGGACACACTGAAGCGCTTGGCGACCTCCGGGTCAACCGACGCCGCCCGCCAGCCCCAGTCCGCCGTCCAGAGTGAGGGTCTGGCCCGTAATCCAGGCCGCGTCGTCACTGGCCAGAAACGCGACCGCGGCGGCCACGTCGTCCGGGTGACCGAGCCGTCCCAGCGGGTAACCCTCCGTGACCTGCTCCTCACGGCCTTCGTAGAGGGCGGTCGCGAAGCGGGTCTTCACCACCGCCGGCGCCACCGCGTTGACCCGGATCTGCGGCGCCAGCTCAAGGGCGAGCTGGGCCGTGACGTGGATCAGGGCGGCCTTGCTGGCCCCGTAGACGCCGATCCCGGGGGACGGTCGCAGGCCGGCGATCGAGGCCACGTTCACGATCGAGGCGCCGGCCCGGCGACCCAGACCGAGCTTGCGCACCTCCTCGGTCCAGGAGAGGGCGGCGATCACGTTGACGTCGAACACCTTGGCCGCGGCCCCGACGTCGGTCCCGCTGATCGGCCCGTAGACCGGGTTGATCCCGGTGTTGTTGATCAGGATGTCGACCTGGCCGAAATGGTCGATGGTGGTGCGGACGGCGTTGGCCCGGTGCTCGGCGTCGTCGGCCCGGCCGGCCACGCCGACCGCGACCGCCGAGCCGCCCAGCAGCTCGACCGCCGACACCAGCGGATCGGGTTTACGGGCGGTGACGCAGACCCGGGCCCCCTCGGCCACCAGCCGGGCCGCGATGGCCAGGCCGATCCCCCGGCTGGCCCCGGTCACCACCGCGACCTTGCCCGCGAACCGGTGGCCGATCACCACCGGGCCGGGCCGCAGGCCCAGGTCCAGCAGATCGGCCGGACTGCTCGGGCTGCCGTCGGAGTTGCCGACGCTCACACTCGGCCCGGCCCCCGTGTCGGCCGTCGTCACAGGCCCAGGTCCCGCCCGATGAGTTCCTTCATGATCTCGTTCGACCCCGCCCAGATCTTTGTCACTCGAGAGTCCATCCATGCTCGTGCGGCCCGGTACTCCGTCATGTAGCCGTACCCCCCGTGCAGCTGGACGCAGGCGTCCAGCACCTCGCTCTGCACCTGTGCAGTCCACCACTTTGCCTTGGCCGCGTCCACTGCGGAGAGCTTTCCCTCGACGTGGGCCAGAATGCCGGCGTCGACGAACGCCTGGCTCACGTCGAGCTTGGTCTGCAGTTCGGCGAGCAGGAACTTGTTGTGCTGGAAGCTGCCGATCGCCTGCCCGAAGGCCTTGCGCTCCTTGACGTAGGCGATGGTCTCGACCAGCACGCTGCGGGTGATGGCCAGGTTGGCGATCGCGGCCCCGATCCGCTCCTGGGGCAGGTGCTGCATCATGTGGATGAAGCCCTGGTTCTCCTGCCCGATCAGGTTCGCGGCCGGCACCCGCACGTCCTGGAAGAACAGCTCGGCGGTGTCGGCCTCGGGCTGGCCCACCTTGTCGAGCTTGCGGCCACGGGTGAAGCCGGACATGCCGGTTTCGACGCCGAACAGCGAGATGCCCCGGGCCCCCTGGGCCGGGTCGGTCCGGGCGGCCACGATCACCAGGTCGGCGTTGTAGCCATTGGTGATGAAGGTCTTCGAGCCGTTGAGCACCCAGACGTCGCCGTCCCGCACGGCTGTGGTCTTAAGGGCGGCCAGGTCGGACCCGCCGGAGGGCTCGGTCATGCCGATCGCCGTCCACAGCTCGCCCGAGCAGTACCCGGGCAGCCAGCGCTCGCGCTGTTCGGGCGTGGTCAGCTTGGTCATGTAGGGCGCGTTGACGTCGGCGTGGATCCCGAACGACGACCCCAGCGCGACCGAGAAGCCGGACAGCACCTCGCCGACCACGGCACTGAACCGGTAGTCGTCGGCCACCCCGCCACCGCCGTACTCCTCGGGCACCTGCAGGCCGAGCAGGCCCTGCTTGCCGGCCTCGAGCCAGACGTCCCGCGGGATCTCCCGGGCCTGGATGAAGTCGGCCTCGCGCGGGCGCACGTGCCGGTCGACGAACTCCTGCACGGTCTGGCGCAGGGCCTCGTGTTCGGCGTCGTAGACCGACCGGCGCATGCTTCCTCCACTGGCTGGGTGACATCGACGTCCCGATGTCCGTCGTCATTGACTAAGCGCTTGCTTACCTGAATGCTGAGCAAAGCGTTCCTCCGCCGGGCGAGCCTGTCAACCCGGCCGGTCCGCCGCAGCAGGGCCCGATCTGTCACGATCGGACCAGCACAGTGACGGAGGCAGGATGACGGCCCGGCCCGCGACCAGCGATCTCACGGCAGAGCAGCCTCCGGCGACGAGGCCGGAGCGGCCGCAACCGCCCTGGAACGAACCCTCCCAGGATTCCTCCGGCCGGCTGATGGCCGCGGCCATTGACGCCTTCGCCGAGCGCGGTTACCACGCCACCACCACCCGCGACATCGCCACCCGGGTCGGCCTGAGCCCGGCCGCGCTCTACGTTCACTTCCCCTCCAAGCAGGCCCTGCTGACCCGGATCAGCCGGCTCGGCCACGAGGCCGCGGTGGATCTGGTCGACACCTCGATGGACGGCGTCCCTGATCCGGTCGGCCGGCTCCGGGCCGTGATCGCCGCCTTCGCCGCCTGGCACGCCGAGCACCACCTGGTGGCCCAGGTCGTGCAGCACGAGCTCTCGGCCCTGGCCGACCCCGACCGGCGGGCCGTGATCGCCCTGCGACAGCAGATCGAGCGACAGGTGCAGCGCCAGCTCGAGGCGGGCGTCGCCGCCGGGCTGATGACCGTGGACGATCCCCGGGCGGTGGCCCGGGCTCTGCTCTCGCTGAGCGTCGACGTGGCACGCTGGTATGACCCGAAGGGCAAGGAGACGCCGGAGGGCATCGGTGCGCTGTACGCCGAGCTGGCCACCCGGATGGTCGGGGCGACGGTGCCCGACGGGTCTGATCAGCTCAATCGGCCCGATCAGGACGCCGCGACCGGCGCGAGTTCGTGACGGAAGGACCGACCGTGTACGAGGCCCAGCCACCGCCCGAGGCCGACCGGAACCGTCCGGTCGAGGCCGCCGAGACCGCCGAGGCGCCGCCCGCCGCCCCGCAGTTCGCGGCCGACCAGCGCGAGGCGCTGGAGCAGGTGCTCGCGGTGATCGACGTCCAGCCCGCGCCCGAGCTCGGGCCCGACTGGTTCGCCGGGATCAGCTACCACCCGCCGTCGCGCAAACGGATCTTCGGTGGCCAGGTGCTGGCCCAGTCGCTGACGGCCGCGGCCAGGACGGTGGACCCGGGCCGGCCGGTGCACTCGCTGCACGGCTATTTCCTGCGCCCGGGCGATCCGGACGAGCCGATCACCTTCACCGTCGAGCGGCTGCGGGACGGCCGCTCGTTCTCGGCCCGGCGCACCCACGCCCTGCAGCGCGGCCAGGCCCTGCTGTCGATGATCTCGTCGTACCAGGAACCGGCCGAAGGCCTGGATCACCAGGTCGAGATGCCGCCGGTGCCGGGCCCGGACTCGCTGCCCGGCCTGGCCGACGGCTACGACCACCTGGACGTGCCCCGGGTCAGCAGCAGCCCGGTCGACCTACGGCACGTCGAGGGCCCGCTGTTCCTGCACGCCGGAGCCGAGCGGGTGGCCCATCAAGCGGTCTGGCTGCGAGCGGTGGACAAGATGCCCGACGACCCCCTGCTGCACACCGCGCTAATGGCCTACACCAGCGACTTCAGCCTGCTCGAGCCGATCCTGCGCCGGCACGGGCTGAGCTGGGTCACCCCCGGCCTGAAGGCGGCCAGCCTGGATCACGCGATGTGGTTCCACCGGCCGGCCCGGATGGACGAGTGGTTGCTCTACGCCCAGGAGAGCCCCTCCGCCTCCGGCGCGCGAGGGCTGGGGCTCGGACGCCTGTTCACGGCCGACGGCGTCCTGGTCGCCTCGGTGGCCCAGGAGGGCATGATGCGCCTGCCCGCCTCGCCCCGGGCCGACTGACCGCCCCTCGCCGCTGACCGGCCCCTCGCCCGCTGACCGGCCCTCCGTCGGGGCACCGCCGCGGCTACCGCCGCCCGGGCAAAGAGCTCGGGGTCGGCGCCAGGGATCCGCTGTACCCGGCACCGACCCCGAGCAGCCCGGGGAAGCCCTCCGCCCCGGGCCCCGTGGCGGGCTGGTTCGACTCGCCGATCGAACCAGCCCGCGATCGGGCGAGAGGCCCGCGCGGACGTCGCAGCGGATCCGCACCCGCGAGCTGCCGCATCAGTACCTCTCATCCGGCATTCGCTGCGGACGCCGTCCCGGATTGGTCCGGATCCAAAAATCTTCAGAACTTTTCGGACACGGCGGCGGTCCACAGCCGCTCCACAGTTTTCTCCCAGCCAGGCCTTGACTTCCGCGACTGATCAGGCGTCTTGACGGACCGTGAACGACTTCTTACTTTGTCTGGAACATCCTATTTAGGATGGTAGGCGCACGCAGTGTGACCACGGCCCACCCTGGAGGCTGTCTTGATCCGCACGCGATTCCTCGTCCTGCTCACCGCCTTGGCCACGCTGTTCGGGCTGGCCGTTCCCGGCGGGGCCGGCGCCGCCACCCCCGACTCGAACAGCCCGGCCGGCTCGAGCAGCCGGGCCGCCCTCGTGCTGCGGGTCGTCGCGCCCGACCGGGCGCAGCTGGCCGCCCTGTCCAGCCACTACGACCTGCTCGAGGCCCGGGCCGGCGGCGACTACTTCGTGCTCGGCGACCGGTCCACGATCGCGGGCCTGACGGCGGCCGGCTACCGGGTCCGGACCGAGCGCAGCCTGCCCGCCCTGCCCCGGGCCGAAGCCGGCGCCAGCAGTGCCCTCCAGCCGGACGGCGCCCGGGCCGCGGCCGCGTACACCACCTTCTACGGCGGCTACCACACGGTCGACTCCCAACTGCAGCACCTGCGCGACGTCGCCGCCGCCTACCCGGCCCTGACCAGCCTGGTCGACTACGGCGACTCCTGGCGCAAGACCAGGGGCCAGAGCGGCTACGACCTGCTGGCCATCTGCATCACCAAGAAGAACGCCGGCGACTGCGCGCTCAGCCCGAGCGCGCCGAAGCCGCGCTCGGTCGTGGTCTCGGCGATCCACGCCCGCGAGCTGGCCACAGCCGAGATCAGCTGGAACTGGATCGATTACCTGACCCAGGGCTACGGCACCGATCCGGCGATCACCGCGCTGTTGAACAGCACCGAGGTGTGGGTGATCCCGGTGCTGAACCCGGACGGCCGCAAGATCGTCGAGGGGGGCGGCACGTCGCCCTACTACCAGCGCAAGAACGCCGACAACCTGCGCGGCTCCTGCGCCAACCCGCCGACCTCGACCAACCAGTACGGCGTCGACCTGAACCGGAACGCCACCTGGCACTGGGGCGGCGTCGGGTCGTCGTCCAGCGCCTGCAGCCAGACCTACAAGGGCACCGCGGCCGCCTCCGAACCAGAGACCCAGGCCGCCCAGGGCCTGTTCAACAGCTTGTTCGCGGACAATCGGGGCACGGCTCTCAGCGCCGCCGCGCCGGCCACCACCACCGGCACCTTCATGACCTACCACAGCTACGCGAGCGTGGTTCTGTACCCGTGGGGCGACAACAACAACCCGGCCCCGAACGGCGCCAAACTGCGGGCCCTGGCCCTGAGGATGGCCGCCTTCAACGGGTACACCGCCGGGCAGGGCGGCAACGTGCTCTACCAGACCACCGGCACCACCGACGACGACCTGTACGGCCGGCTCGGGGTCGCCGCCTTCACCACCGAGCTCGGCGCCGCCGGGACGTCGTGCGACGGCTTCATGCCGCCGTACTCCTGTGTCGCCTCCCGGTTCTGGCCCCAGGAGAAGCAGTCCCTGATGGTGCTGGCCCAGGCCGCCGCCGGCCCCTACCGCTGACCGGTCGCGGATCAGCCCCGGTTGAGCCGGTGAACCGGGCCGAGAACGGCCTGTTCACGAGCTCAACCGGGGCTGACCCGACGAGGACGAGCGCAAGCAGGGGCGGGGGGCAATCAGTCGCGGGTGAGCTTGCGGTGGGTGACCCGGTGGGGGCGGGCGGCGTCCTCGCCCAGGCGGGCGATCTTGTTCTTCTCGTACGACTCGAAGTTGCCCTCGAACCAGTACCAGGCCGACGGGTCCTCCTCGGTGCCCTCGTAGGCCAGGATGTGGGTCGTCACCCGGTCCAGGAACCAGCGATCGTGGGAGATCACCACGGCGCAGCCGGGGAATTCGAGCAGGGCGTTCTCCAGCGAGCCGAGGGTCTCGACGTCCAGGTCGTTCGTCGGCTCGTCGAGCAGCAGCAGGTTGCCGCCCTGCTTGAGGGTCAGGGCCAGGTTCAGCCGGTTGCGCTCACCGCCGGACAGCACGCCGGCCGGCTTCTGCTGGTCGGGGCCCTTGAACCCGAACGCGCCGACGTAGGCCCGGGACGGCATCTCGACGTGACCGACCTTGATGTAGTCGAGCCCCTCGGAAACCGTCTCCCAGACCGTGGCCTTCGGGTCGAGCCCGGACCGGGACTGGTCGACGTACGAGATCTTCACCGTGTCGCCGACCCGGACGTCGCCGCCGTCGGCGTCCTCCAGCCCGACGATGGTCTTGAACAGCGTGGTCTTGCCGACGCCGTTCGGCCCGATCACTCCGACGATCCCGTTGCGGGGCAGGCTGAACGACAGGTCGTCGATCAGGATCCGGTCGCCGTAGCCCTTACGCAGCTTCTCGGACTGGATCACCAGGCTGCCCAGTCGCGGGCCCGGCGGGATCTGGATCTCCTCGAAGTCGAGCTTGCGGGTGCGCTCGGCCTCGTTGGCCATCTCCTCGTACCGGGCCAGCCGCGACTTGCTCTTGGTCTGCCGGCCCTTGGCGTTCATCCGGACCCACTCGAGCTCGTTCTTCAGCCGCTTGGCCAGCTTGGCGTCCTTCTTGCCCTGGACGGCGAGGCGCTCGCCCTTCTTCTCCAGGTAGGTCGAGTAGTTGCCCTCGTACGGGTAGGCCCGGCCCCGGTCGAGCTCGAGGATCCATTCGGCCACGTTGTCGAGGAAGTACCGGTCGTGGGTCACGGCCAGGACGGCGCCCGGGTAGGCCGCCAGGTACTGCTCCAGCCACTGCACGCTCTCGGCGTCCAGGTGGTTGGTGGGCTCGTCGAGCAGCAGCAGGTCGGGCTTGGACAGCAGCAGCTTGCACAGCGCCACGCGGCGACGCTCACCACCGGAGAGCACGGTGACGTCGGCGTCCGGCGGCGGGCAGCGCAGCGCGTCCATCGCCTGCTCGAGCTGGACGTCGAGGTCCCAGGCATCGGCGTGATCGAGCGCCTCCTGCAGGTCGCCCATCTCGGCCAGCAGAGCGTCGTAGTCCGCGTCCGGCGAGGCCATCTCCTCGGAGATGGCGTTGAACCGGTCGAGCTTGACCTTGATCTCGCCGACCCCCTCCTCGACGTTGCCGAGGACGGTCTTGCTCTCGTTCAGGGCCGGCTCCTGCATCAGGATGCCGACGGTCGCCCCGGCGGCCAGGTGCACGTCGCCGTTCGACGGTTGATCCAGGCCGGCCATGATCTTGAGGACGCTCGACTTGCCCGCGCCGTTGGGACCGACCACCCCGATCTTCGCCCCCGGAAGGAAGGAGAGGGTCACGTCGTCAAGGATGACCTTGTCGCCGTGAGCCTTCCTGGTCTTACTCATCGTGTAGATGTACTCAGCCACACGGTTGAGGCTACCTCCCGGGGGATCAACCCCTAAATCTCTGCGGTTTGACTGCCGACGAACTGTCCCGTGGAGCCCCGGGCGGGTCCGGCGATCGGCCGACGGCCCACCGTTCGACCCCGCCCCCGGTTGCATTCCGTAACCGTGGACGGCTTATGGTCTGCGGTGAGGAGGATGTTGTGACAGAACGGCTGGACTTCGCCTGGGTGTACGGCGTCACCCCATTGGCGACCTTTCGGATGGTTACCCGACTCGAGTTCCTGGACGAGAACGCTCGCCAGCTCGGCCACCAGGGTTTCCAGGTGCTGGAACTGAGGGAGCGCGAGGGCGTTTTCCGTTCGATCTCGGAGCGCCGGGTCGACCCCGAGCTGGCGGCCTGGGGGCCCCGGTTCTTCGCCGGCAAGAACATGGTCAAAAGGTCACAGTTGTGGCAGCCGGCGAGCTGGGACGGTGCCCGCAACTTCGACGAGACGTTTGCCATAGACGGCATTTCGGTCGCCGTCAGTGGAGGTGGCGGAGTGGTTCCGGTGAGCGCGACGAGCACCCGCTACACGCTCAGCCTGACCCTGGAGACGTCCGGACGGGTGGCCGGGCGCAAGCTGGAGAGCGGTGTCGCCGCTGCCCTCGGGGCCGGCCTCGAAGCCGAGCACGAGTTCCGGCTGCGCTGGCTCGGGCGCCAGGTCCAACACGGCTTCTAGGCGGGGCTCGGGACGGATGTGTAGCGTGGCCCGTCGTGAGCATCCCCACCCCGCCGCCGCCGTCCGCCGAGCTCTCCGATTCGACTCGGGAGCCGGCCGAGTGGTGGCGCAGCGCCGTCACCTATCAGCTCTACATCCGTTCTTTCGCGGATACGGACAGTAACGGGCTCGGTGATGTGGCGGGGATCCGCTCACGCCTGCCGTACCTGGCCTCGCTCGGGGTCGACGCGATCTGGATCAACCCCTGGTACCCCTCCCCCCAGGCCGACGGCGGCTACGACGTCTCGGACTACCGCGACATCGAACCGTCCTTCGGCACCCTGGACGGCGCCGAGCAGCTGATCCAGGAGGCTCATGCCGCCGGGCTGCGGGTGATCCTCGACATCGTGCCGAACCACACCTCCGACGAGCACCCCTGGTTCCGGGCCGCGGTGGCGGCCGGGCCGGGTTCGGCCGAGCGCGGCCGGTACCTGTTCCGGCCCGGGCGCGGGGTGGACGGCACCGAACCGCCCAACGACTGGCGGTCGGTCTTCGGCGGGCCGGCCTGGTCCCGGATCACCGAGGCCGACGGCTCGCCCGGCGAGTGGTACCTGCACCTGTTCGACGTCAAGCAGCCCGACCTGGACTGGAGCAAGCCCGAGGTGCGGTCCGAGTTCGAGGACGTGCTGCGGTTCTGGTTCGACCGGGGCGCCGACGGCTTCCGGATCGACGTCGCCCACGGCCTGGCCAAGGACCCGCTGCTGCCCGACCTGAACCTGCCCGAGGGCAAGCTCCTGCAGAACACCTTCGTCGAGAACCACCCTTACTGGGACCGGCCCGACGTCCACGAGATCTACGAGTCCTGGCGCCAGGTGGCCGAGAGCTACGACCCGCCCCGGCTGTTCGTGGCCGAGGCCTGGGTGGCGTCGTCCGACCGGCTGGCCCGGTACCTGCTGCCGAACCGGCTGCACACCGCGTTCGACTTCGACTTCCTGCGCGCTCCCTGGCAGGCCAAGGCCCTGCGGGAGGCCGCGGCGTCGTCGCTGGCCGCCCACGACGCCGTGCACGCCCCGGTCATGTGGGTGCTGTCCAACCACGACATCACCCGGCACGTCACCCGGTACGGCCGCTCGCAGGAGGTGCGGGACGAGGACCCGCTGCACGGCGGCGAGGAGGAGGTCACCGACCTGGTGCTCGGCACCCGCCGGGCCCGGGCCGCGATCCTGCTGCTGCTGGCCCTGCCCGGTGGCGTCTACCTATACCAGGGCGAGGAGCTGGGGCTTCCCGAGGTGATCGACCTGCCCGAGGAGCTGCTCCAGGACCCGACCTGGGAACGCTCCGGCCACACCGTCCGGGGCCGGGACGGCTGCCGAGTGCCGCTGCCGTGGACCCGCACCGGCCCATCGCTGGGCTTCGGCGACGGCCCCGGCTGGCTGCCGCAGCCGGCCGGCTGGAGCGACCTGTCGGTCGAGGCCGAGGACGCCGATCCCGGCTCGATGCTGTCGCTCTACCGGGACGCGCTGCGGCTGCGCCGGGAACTGCCCCAGCTCGGACAGGCCGGCGGCCCGCTGACCTGGACCGGCGAGGAGGTCGACGTGCTCGGTTTCACCCGGGGACAGGGCTTCATCGCCATGGTCAACACCGGCGCCGTGCCGGTGCCGCTGCCGCCTGGCCGGGTGGTCCTGTCCAGCGTGCCGACCGAGGGCAACCTGCTGCCGGCCGACGCGGCCGCCTGGATCGTCACCGACTGACCGGTGCCGTGACCAGCGAATTTCTTTGACCTGCGGGTTCATCGACCAGCGGGTGGCATTGACCTGCGGGTCCATCGCCGAGCGGGCATCTGGACTGGCGGGCCCGGTCGGGTGGAGCAGGATCGACGGTGAGCTGATCTTGAGTTTCCGTGGATCGGCCGAGCTCGCCGAACAGACGAGCGCACCGAACAGAAGGGTGGAGTCGATGACCATTCCTCCGATCCAGCCTGATCCGGGCCCGACGCCAGGGCCCGGCCAACCGGAACCGGGTCCGTTCCCGGCTCCGGAACCACCGACCCCCGGTCCGGGTCCTGGCCCGGAGCCGGTTCCGCCGGCGCCTACTCCCCCGATTCCGGGCCCGGGCACCGATCCCGTACCGCCGGGGCCGGCCCGGCCGGAACCGACGTTCTGAACCACAGGTCCTGAACCACGGAGCTTGAACGCAGTTGGACGACGACCGCGGATCTTCGTCAGGCCTCACCGGGCTCGTCCCCCAGGGGGCGGGCCCGGTCCGCGTCTCACGGCCGTCCCGGTACCTTCAGTGAAGTGCGACTTGTTTCCGAGGAAGTTCAACTTTCTCCCGTGCCGGCGCGCCCGGCGCTGTCCGTGGTCGGGATCGGCGCCGACGGCTGGTCCGGCCTGGCCCCGGCGGCCCGCGAGACCATCGGCATCGCCGAGGTGATCCTCGGCTCGGACCGCCAGCTGGCCCTGCTGCCCGACCTGCCGGCCGAGCTCGTCGCCTGGCCCAAGCCCCTGCGGCCGGCCCTGGCGGCACTGCTGGCTGATCACGGACGGCGCCGGTGCGTCGTCCTGGCCAGCGGCGACCCCACGTTCCACGGCATCGCGACGACGATCGCCCAACTGGTGCCCGACCTCGACCTGACCGTGCTGCCGCACCCCTCGAGTCTGTCGCTGGCCTGTGCCCGGCTCGGCTGGGCCCAGGCCGATGTCGAGGTGGTCAGCCTGGTCGGCCGGCCGTCGGCCCTGGTCCACCCGGCGCTGCAACCGGGCCGGCGGGTACTGGTGCTGGCCGCGAACGCCGATCACCCGGCCGAGCTGGCCGCCCGGCTGCGCGAGCGCCGTTTCGGCCCGAGCCGGCTGACCGCGCTCAGCGACCTCGGGGCCAAGGACGAGCAGCAGATCACCTCGCTCGCCGGCGACTGGCCGGCCCAGGGCTGGCCGGCCGGGGCCCGGGCCGCGGCGCTGACCGTGCTGGCGATCGAGTGCGTCACCGAGCCGGACGCCGTCCGGTTGCCGCGCACTCCCGGCCTGCCCGACGCCGCCTACGAGAACGACGGCCAGCTGACCAAGCGGCACGTCCGGGCGATCACGCTGGCCACGCTGGCGCCGTCCCCGGGCGAACTGCTCTGGGACGTCGGGGGCGGCGCCGGCAGCATCGGGATCGAATGGATGCGAACCCATCCGGCCTGCCGCGCGATCAGTGTGGAGAGCGACCCGGACCGGGTCCACCGGATCCGGCGCAACGCCGAAACGCTGGGCGTACCCGGTCTGGAGGTCGTGCCCGGGCGGGCCCCGGCCGCGCTGGCCGGCCTGCCCACCCCGGACGCGATCTTCGTCGGCGGTGGCGCGACCACGCCCGGCCTGCTCGAGGCCTGCTGGGCGGCGCTGCCGGGGGCGGGCCGGCTCGTCGTCAACGTGACCACCATCGAGTCGGAGCAGGCGGTGCTGACGGCCCGAGCCGAGCACGGCGGTGAGCTGACCCGGATCGAGATCACCCGGGCCGAGCCCATCGGCCGGTTCACCGGCTGGCGCCCGGCGCTGCCGGTGACCCAGTGGTCGGCCGTGAAGGAGAGCCACTGATGACCGTGCACTTCATCGGCGCCGGCCCGGGCGCGGCCGATCTGCTGACCGTGCGGGCGGTCAACCTGATCCGGGCCTGCCCGGTGGTGCTCTACGCCGGTTCGCTGGTGTCCGACGAGGTGATGGCCGAGTGCCGGCCCGGAGCGCGGCTGGTCGACACCGCCGACCTGAACCTCGACCAGATCCTGGCCGAGCTGGTCCAGGCCCACCACCGCGGCCAGGACGTGGCCCGGCTGCACTCCGGCGACCCGTCGGTGTTCAGCGCCGTGGCCGAGCAGATGCGCCGGCTGGACACGGCCGGCGTGCCCTACGACGTCGTCCCGGGCGTGCCGGCCTTCGCCGCGGCCGCCGCCGCCCTGAAGCGGGAGCTGACCGTGCCCGGCGTCAGCCAGGCGGTGATCCTGACCCGGATCGCCCGCCGGGCCACCCCGATGCCGGCCGGTGAGGAGCTGGCCGACCTCGGCCGCAGCGGGGCCACCCTGGTGCTGCACCTGGCCGTGCAGCACATCGACGAGGTGGTCGAAGAGCTGCGGCCGCACTACGGCGGCGACTGCCCGGCGGCGGTCGTGGCCCGGGCCAGCCGGCCCGACGAGGTGATCCTGCGCGGCTCGCTCGACTCGATCGCCGCCCGGGTGGCCGAGGCCGGGGTGCGGCGCACCGCGATCATCGTCGTCGGCCGGGTGCTGACCGCCGAGCAGTTCCCGGACAGCCACCTCTACTCCACCGAAAGGTGCCGCACGCCATGAGAAAAGTGTTGATCATCGGGGTCGGGGCGGGCGACCCGGACTACATCACGATCCAGGCGGTCAAGGCCCTGAACCAGGTCGACGTGTTCTTCGTGATCGACAAGGGTGCGGCCAAGGACGACCTGGTCCAGCTGCGCAAGGAGATCTGCGCCCGGCACATCACCGGCTCGGCCTACCGGTTCGTCGAGGCCGGCGACCCGCCTCGCGACCGGACGCCGAAGGACTCTTCGGCCTATGCCGCTGCCGTTTCGGCCTGGCACGACGCCCGGGCCGCGATCTTCGAGTCGATGATCTCGACCGAGTTGGACGACGACGGGGTGGGCGCCTTCCTGGTCTGGGGCGATCCCTCGCTGTACGACGGCACGATCCGGATCGTCGAGCAGCTCACTGACCGGGGCCGGGTGGAGTTCGAGTACGACGTGATCCCCGGCATCAGCAGCCTGCACTCTCTGACCGCCCGGCACCGGATCCCGCTCAACCGGATCGGCGAGCCCATCCACATCACCCCGGGCCGCCGGCTGAGGGACGGAATGCCGCCCGGCCTGGACAATGTCGTGGTGATGCTGGATGGCGACTGCGCCTTCCGCAACGTGCGGGACGACGACGTCCAGATCTACTGGGGGGCTTATCTCGGGACGCCGGACGAACTGCTGATCTCCGGCCCGGTGACCAAGGTCGGAGCCGAGATCGAGCGGGTCCGGGCCGAGGCCCGCGAGCGCAAAGGCTGGATCATGGACACCTACCTGCTGCGCCGCACCCCGGCCGCCGGCGCGGTGTGACCCTGCGAGGCAGGCCGGCCGGCGGGCCGCTGCTGATTCTCGGTGGCACGGCCGAAGCTCGCGAGCTCGCGGCCGAACTGGTGGCCGCCGGGTACCCGGTGATCTCGTCTCTGGCCGGCCGGGTCGCCGAGCCTCGCCGGCCGGCCGGCGATCTGCGGGTCGGCGGCTTCGGCGGCATCGACGGATTGACGGAATACCTGCGACAGCAGCACATCTCGGCCGTGATCGACGCCACCCATCCGTTCGCCGAGCGAATCACGGCCAACGCGGCAATGGCCTGCCGCCGCACCGGAACTCCTCATCTGGCGCTGTACCGGCCGGCCTGGACGCCGGTCCCCGGCGATCACTGGATCACCGTCGCCGACCTGGCCGCCGCCGCCGGCCACGTGAGCACCCTCCCCCCGGAGACGGCCGTTCTGCTGACCATCGGCCGTCAGGAGATCGGCCGGTTCGCCGCCGCCCGCCAGCGGTTCTGGCTCCGGGCCGTCGATCCGCCCACCGGAGCTCGGCCGGCCCGATGCGAACTGATCCTGGCGCGCGGTCCGTTCACGGTCGACGGTGAGCGAGACTTGTTGCTCAGCCTGGGTATTGAGATGGTGGTGACCAAGAACAGCGGCGGCCCACTGACCGCCGCCAAGCTGACTGCCGCTCGCGAGCTCAGCCTGCCCGTCGTCATGGTGGCCCGGCCGGCCCGGCCCGACGTGACCACCGTCACCGACGTCCCCGCCGCCCGGAACTGGGCCCAGCACAACGTCATTCCGTAGCCGACCGACGCAACCACCCTTCGCCCACCCACCGCCGGCCGACGCCCTCCACGATCAGCGGACGCGCATTTCCCGCCGCCCCTCCCTTTGTCGCCCGGGCCTCCCCCTTCCCGGCCCAGCCTCGGGCGGGCCCGGCTCATGATCACGAAGACTCCGTCGGCCATCACCCGACAAAGTCTTCGCGATCATGAAATGGGCCGGCGGCCACTGAGAGCCGAGCGGGCCGAGGGACGAGGCGGACCGGGCCAAGCCAGACCGGGCCGAGGCGGACCGGCCGAGCGGGCCGGCGGGGTGAGCGGGCGAGGGCGGGCCACACCGGCACGCAGAAGTGGGCCGACCGCGTCGAGAAGGGCAAAAGCCGCGGTTCGGCGTGCCGGCACGGCCCCCGGACGCGCCAATAACGGTTCGGTAACGCGGTGGGAGCGTTCCCAAAAAGGGGTTGACGCGGGGATGTGAGAGCCGTCACGGTTCTGGGAGCGCTCCCAAGTAGGTAGGCGCCAACATCTCGGGTCGAAGAGGCCCCGAAAGGAGATCCCATGAGGTCCCACACGTCCCGCCTCAGCCGGGGAGTGATCGCGGTGGCTTCGGTGGCCACCATCGGCCTGGTTCTCAGCGCCTGTGGCGGGGGCTCGGACGGCAAGACCGCCGCCGCCGACCCGAACCAGAAGATCACGCTGAAGGTTCAGGACTTCGGTCTGTTCGGCTACGCCGATCTGTACAAGCAGTACGAGGCCGCCCACCCGAACGTCACTATCGTCGAGTCGGCCGAGGGCGACCTGGGCAAGTACACGACGGCCCTCACCCAGCACATCGCCGCCGGCAGCGGGGCCGGCGACGTGGTCGCGATCGAGGAGGGCTCGATCATCCAGTTCCTCCAGGCGCCGGACAAGTTCGTGAACTTCCAGAAGTTCGGCTCCAACGACATGAAGGACAACTGGCTGCCCTGGAAGTACCAGCAGGCCACCACGGCCGACGGCGGGGCCACCATCGGCCTCGGCACGGACGTCGGCGGCCTGGCCATGTGTTACCGCAAGGACCTGTTCAAGGCGGCCGGCCTGCCCACCGACCGGGACGCCGTCTCGGCCCTCTGGCCCAGCTGGGACGCCTACCTGACCACCGGCAAGAAGTTCCAGGCCGGCACCAAGGGCAAGGCCAAGTTCCTGGACTCCTCCACCAACACCTACAACTCGATCCTGATGCAGGTGGCCGGCAAGGACCCGGGTTACACCTACTTCGACAAGCAGAACAACTTCGTGATGGACAGCAACCCGGCCGTGAAGTCGGCCTGGGACACCACGAACCAGCTGCTCTCGGCCGGCCTGTCGGCGAACCTCAAGTCGTTCACGAACGAGTGGAACGCCGGGTTCAAGAGCGGCGCCTTCGCCACCATCGCCTGCCCGGCCTGGATGACCGGGTACATCAAGGGCCAGGCCGGTGACGCCGGCAACGGCAAGTGGGACATCGCGTCGGTCCCCGGCGGCAGCGGCAGCTGGGGCGGCTCGTTCCTCGCCGTCCCGACCCAGAGCAAGCACCAGGCAGCGGCGGTCGACCTGGCCAAGTTCCTGAGCAACCCGGCCGGCCAGCTGGTCGCCTTCAGCGCCGCCGGCAACCTGCCGTCGTCGCCGCAGGACCAGCAGGACCCGAAGCTGCTGGACTTCAAGAACCCGTACTTCAGCGACGCCCCGGCCGGCCAGATCTTCACCAAGGGGGCGGCCAGCCTGCAGCCGGTCTACCTCGGCCCGAAGAACCAGGCCGTGCGGGACTCGGTCGAGAACGACCTGCGATCGGTGGAACAGGGCAAGCGCACCAGCGCGGCGGCCTGGACCCAGGCGATCAAGGACGGCAAGGCAGCGGCCGGCGTCTGACGCCGAACCGCACCAGTGGTGGTACCCGCGGCGTCCTCCTCGTCAGCAGCCCGGCCCGCGGGTGCCACCACCCTCTCGTCAGTTCCGCCAGCCCGTCGCCCTTCACTCACTGCCCGGGCGATCCCGGGAAGAGGAAACACCATGACTCTCCAGGAAGACCCGTCCCCGACCGGCGCGGGCACCGCCTCGGCCACCCTGACCTCCCCCACCGCCCCGGCGCCCGATCACCAGCCCTCCCGGGGCCGACAGTCCGGCAGTGACCGGCCGGAACGCTCGGCCTTCCGGGTGATGCTCAGCCGCTGGGACACCAAGGCCTCGCCCTACGCGTTCATCTCGCCGTTCTTCGCGGTGTTCGCGGTGTTCGGCGCCTTCCCCCTGCTCTACACCTTCTGGGTCTCGCTGCACGCCTGGCCGCTGCTCGGCCCGCACCACTGGGTGGGCCTGCAGAACTACCGGAAACTGCTGGTGGACGACCAGTTCTGGAACTCGGTGGTGAACACGTTCGGCATCTTCGTGGTGTCGACCATCCCGCAGTACATCCTGGCCCTGCTGCTGGCCGTGATGCTCAGCCGCCGGCTGCGGGCCCGCACCCTGTTCCGGATGGGCGTGATCATCCCCAACGTCACCTCGGTGGCCGCGGTCGCGCTGATCTTCGCCGCGATCTTCGCGCAGGGCTTCGGCCTGGCCAACTGGCTGCTCGGCGGCATCGGGATCGGCCCGGTCGACTGGGTGGCCGACCGCTGGTCGTCGTGGACGGCGATCTCGGTAATGGTCGACTGGCGCTGGACCGGCTACAACGCGCTGATCTTCCTGGCCGCGATGCAGGCCATCCCGACCGACCTGTACGAGGCGGCCGAGATCGACGGCGCCTCCCGGGCCCGGCAGTTCTTCTCGGTCACCCTGCCCCTGCTGCGCCCGACCCTGATCTTCACCACCATCCTGTCGATCATCGGTGGCGTCCAGCTGTTCACCGAGCCGTTGCTCTTCGCGCCCGGCTCGGGGGCGATCCAGGGCGGCTCGCTGCGCCAGTACCAGACCGTGACCATGTTCCTGGTCGAGAACGGCTTCACCCGGTTCGAGTACGGCTATGCCGGTGCCGTGGCCGCGATGATCTTCGTGATCATCCTGGTGGTGGCCCTGCTCAACATTCTGATCATCCGCCGGATCAGCTCGGCCGACTGAGAGAGGACAACGACGATGACCGCGATAACCCCGCTGCCGGCCGAGATCACGCTCGACGAGCCGCCACCGCCCCGGGCCCGGCTGAGCCGTCGGCTCGCCGAGAGCAACTCCCGGATGTACCGGGCCAGCCCGCTGAACTACGTGGTCCTTGTGATCACCTTTGTGCTGTCGACCTTTCCGCTGTACTGGATGGTGGTCCTGGCCTCGCGCACCAACGACGAGATCGTCCAGCTGCCAGCGCCGCTCACCCCCGGCGGCCACCTCGCCCACAACGTGCACACCCTGTTCGCCAGCCCCGACGTGCTGTTCGCCAAGGCGCTGCTGAACAGCGTGATCGTGGCCGGCACGATCACGGTCTCGGTGGTGACGTTCTCGGCCCTGGCCGGGTTCGCCTTCGCCAAGCTGCGGTTCCGCGGCAGCAACCTGCTGCTCGGCTTCGTGGTCCTGACCATGATGGTGCCGATCCAACTCGGCATCGTGCCGCTGTACATGATGATGGGCTGGCTGGGCCTGACCGGATCGCTGCCGACCGTCATCCTGCCCTTCCTGGTCAGCGGTTTCGGCGTCTTCATGATGCGGCAGTACGCGGGCCAGGCAGTGCCGGACGAGCTGATCGAGGCGGCCCGGGTGGACGGCGCCTCGACGCTGCGGATCTTCTTCAGCGTGGTGCTTCCAGCCCTGCGGCCGGCCGCGGCCATCCTCGGCATGTTCACCTTCATGCAGTACTGGAACGACTTCCTCTGGCCCTACGTGTCGCTCGACCCGGACCATCCGACCGTTCAGGTCGCGCTGTCCCGGCTGTCCACCGGAACGGCCTACTACCAGGACCAGGCCCTGGTGATGGCGGGCACCCTGATGGCAACCCTGCCGCTGATCGTCGTCGTCGTGATCTTCGGACGGCAGCTGATCAGCGGGATCATGGACGGAGCGGTAAAGGCATGACCGAGCTCACCGACGAGCAGACCGGCACGATCAGCACCACCGCAGGCCAGGGGCCGGCGATCTTCCCGGTCGACTTCGTCTGGGGCGGGGCCACCGCCGCGTACCAGGTCGAGGGCGCCTTCGACCTGGACGGGCGGGGCCGTTCGATCTGGGACACCTACAGCCACACCCCGGGCCGGACGGTCGGCGGCGACACCGGCGACGTGGCCATCGAGCACTACCACCGGTACCGAGACGACGTCGCCCTGATCGCCGACCTGGGCCTGAACGCCTACCGGTTCTCGGTGTCCTGGCCCCGGATCCAGCCCGACGGCACCGGGCCGGCCAACCAGGCCGGCCTGGACTTCTACCGCCGGCTGGTGGACGAGCTGCTCGGGCGCGGCGTCGACCCGTGGATCACGCTCTACCACTGGGATCTGCCCCAGGCCCTGGAGGACGCCGGGGGCTGGCCGGTCCGCGACACCGCGCAGCGATTCGCCGACTACGCCGGCCTGGTGCATGCCGCGCTCGGCGATCGGGTGTCGAGCTGGAGCACGCTGAACGAGCCGTTCTGCTCCTCCCTAGTCGGCTACGCCGCCGGGGCCCACGCGCCGGGCCGGACCGAGCCCGCGGCCGCCCTGCGCGCCGTCCACCATCTGCTGCTCGGTCACGGCCTGGCCAACCAGGTGATCCGGGCCGCGGACCCGCAGGCCGAGGTCGGCATCACGGTGAACCTGTACGCGATCAGCCCGGCCGGCTCGTCGGAGGCCGATCTCGACGCCGCCCGGCGGGTCGACGGCCTGCAGAACCGGATCTGGCTCGACCCGCTGCTGCTCGGGCACTACCCGGAAGACGTGCTGGCCGACGTCGAGCCGCTCGGCGGCCTGGGCGAGATCCGGGACGGCGACCTGGAACTGATCTCCGGCCCGCTCGACTTCCTCGGGGTCAACTACTACTCCCGGCACGTGGTCACCGGTGAGCCGGCAGCATCGGCCGGGCCCGAGGAGGCGACCACCTGGGTCGGCAGCGAGCACGTCCGGACCGTGCTGCGCGGCTTGCCGCAGACCGAGATGGGCTGGGAGGTGGACCCCGACGGGCTGTACGAGGTGCTCAGCCGGCTGCGGTCCGACTACCCCGAGATCCCGCTGTTGATCACCGAGAACGGCGCCGCGTTCGACGATCAGGTCGGGCCGGACGGCGAGGTGCACGACCCCCGCCGGGTCGCCTACCTCGACTCCCACCTCCGGGCCTGCCACCGGGCGATCAGCGACGGAGTGCCTCTGCACGGCTACTTCGTCTGGTCGGTGTTCGACAACTTCGAGTGGGCCTGGGGTTACGCAAAGCGGTTCGGCGTCGTCCATGTGGACTACACCAGCCAGCGCCGGACGCCCAAGGACAGCGCGCGGTACTACTCCGGGGTGGCCCGGGCGGGGGAGTTGCCCGAGCTTTAGCCAACCGTCCCGTCATAATCAGCTCCATGAGCAGCACGCCGCGACCACACCGGCCCCCGACCCTGGAGCAGGTGGCGTCCCTAGCCGGGGTCGGTCGAGGCACTGCCTCGCGGGTGATCAACGGATCCGACCAGGTCAGCGAGTCGAGCCGGGCGGCCGTGCTGAAGGCGATCGACGACCTCGGGTACGTGCCCAACCGGGCCGCCCGATCGCTGGTCACCCGGCTGACCGACGTCGTCGCCCTGGTCGTCTCGGAGTCCGAGGAGCGGTTCTTCGGCGAGCCGTTCTTCGGCCAGATCGTGCGGGGGGTGAGCGGGGCCCTGGCCGGCACCCCCCGCCAGCTGCTGCTGACCATGGCCCACCGGGCCCACGACCGCGGCCGGCTGGACAACTATCTGAGCCGCCAGCACGTGGACGGCGTACTGCTGCTCTCCCTGCACGGCGACGACCCGCTGCCGTCCCAGCTGGTCACCCGGGGGGTGCCGGCCGTACTGGGCGGCCGGCCGACCCAGGACTCCCCCCTGCCGTTCGTGGACGTCGACAACGCCGGCGGGGCCGGGCAGGCGGTGGCCCACCTGTCGATGACCGGGCGGCGCCGGATCGCCACGATCACCGGTCCGCTGGACATGACCGCCGGGCAGTACCGGCTCGACGGCTACCGCTCCGCCCTCGGCCTGGCCGGGCTGGTGTTTGACCCGGCCCTGGTCGAGAGCGGCGACTTCAGCGAGCGCAGCGGTTGGCGGGCGACCCAAAACCTGCTGGAGCGGGTGCCCGACCTGGACGCCGTGTTCGCCGCCTCCGACCAGATGGCCGTCGGTGCCATCGCGGCCCTGGTCGCGGCCGGCCGGCGGGTACCCGAGGACGTCGCCGTGGTCGGCTTCGACGACTCCCCCAGCAGCCGCTACACCACGCCCCGGCTGACCACCGTGCACCAGCCGGTGGAGGCGATGGGGGCCCAGATGGTGCGCCTGCTGGACGAGCTGATCAGCGGCGGCGGGGCGCACGAGAACGTCGTCCTGGAAACGCATCTGGTGGTTCGCGACTCGGGCTGAGGTCAGCCCGGATAGCGGCGCGGCGTCCAGACCGAGGTGCGGCCGTCGCCCCGGGCCACCGCCCGGGTCTGCGACGAGCCGATGATCAGCAGGGTGCGCATGTCGACCACGTCCGGGTCGAGATCGGCCAGCCGGACCACGCTCAGCGACTCGGCGTCCGACCCGACCGCCCGGCCGATCACCACCGGGGTGTCCGGATCACGGTGCCGCAGCACGATGTCGCGGGCCAGGGCCACCTGATGACGGCGCTCGCGCGAGGCCGGGTTGTAGACGGCGATCACCAGATCGGCCGCGGCGACCGCGTCGAGCCGCTGCTCGACCACGTTCCAGGGCTTCAGCCGGTCCGAGAGCGACAGCGTGCAGAAGTCGTGCCCCAGCGGGGCACCGATCCGGGCCGCCACCGCCTGGGCCGCGCTCACCCCGGGCAGCACCCGGACCGGCACGTCCTTGTACGCCGGCTCGTCGGCCACTTCGAGAACGGCCGCCGCCATCGCGAAGATGCCCGGGTCACCGGAGCTGACCACGGCCACCCGGCGGCCCCGGCGGGCCAGGTCCAGGGCGAACGCGGCCCGCTCGGACTCGACCTTGTTGTCGCTGGCGTGACGGCGCTGACGAGGGTTGAGCGGCACCCGGTTCAGGTAGGTGACGTAGCCGACCAGGTCGTCGGCCTCGGCCAGGGCCCGCTGGACCTCCGGCGTGGTCCACTCCCGGTTGCCGGGCCCGAGACCGACCACCACCACCTCACCGACACCGATGGCCGCGTCGGCCGGCGCCGGGGCCGGGGCCGTCGACCGGCCGGGCTCGGTGGCCGGTGGCTGCTCGGGCGGGCGGTTCGACGGGCGGTTCAACGGGCCGGGCAGCAGGGCCAGGGAGAAGTACGGCACCTCGTCCGGGTCGACGTCGGCCAGCGGGGCCGTGCGTTCGCCGGCCATGCTGGCCCGCTCCACGTACAGCGCCGGGTCCAGCAGCCCGACCGACTCGAACCCGGCCCGGACCGCCCCGAAGGTCCGGCCCAGCTTCATCACCACGGCCGCGTCGGTCCCGGCCAGCCGGTCGGCCAGCTGCTCGGCCGGCAGCGTGCCGGGCAGGATGGTCAGCACCTCGTCCCGCTCGACCAGCGGGCGACCGAGCGCCGCCGCGGCCGCGCTGAACGACGTGATGCCGGGCACCACCTCGGTGCGGTACCGGTCGGCCAAGCGCTTGTGCATGTGCATGTAGGAGCCGTAGAAGAACGGGTCCCCCTCGGCCAGGACCACGACGTCGCGGCCGGCGTCGAGATGGGCGGCCAGCCGGGCCGCCGCGGCCTGGTAGAACTCGTCCATCGCCCCCTGGTAGCCGCCCGGGTGACTGGTGCCCTCGGTGGTCACCGGATAGACCAGCTGCTCCTCGATCTGCCCCTCGCGCAGGTAGGGCTCCGCGATGCCCCGGGCGATGCTCCGGCCGTGCCGGGCACTGTGATAGGCCACCACGTCGGCCGCCCCGATCAGCCGGGCCGCCTTGACACTGACCAGTTCTGGGTCGCCCGGGCCGAGTCCGACGCCGAACAACGTTCCGGTGCTGTGGTTCTCGCTGGGCGCGCTCATTCCTTCTCACTCGCGATCGCGTTGACGGCGGCCACGGCCATCGCGCTGCCGCCGCGCCGGCCGTGGACCACCAGGTAGTCCAGGCCGAGCGGGTTCGTGGCCAGAGCCCGCTTCGACTCGGCCGCACCGATGAAACCCACCGGCAGGCCGAGGATCGCGGCCGGCCGGGGGGCGCCGTCCCGGACCAGCTCGAGCAGCCGGAACAGGGCGGTCGGGGCGTTGCCGATCGCGACCACCGCGCCGTCCAGCCGGTCGAGCCAGAGGTCGAGGGCCGCCGCGCTGCGGGTGGTAGCCAGGCTCGCGGCCAGGGCCGGCACCCGCGCGTCGTGCAGGGTGCAGATCACCTCGTTGCCGGCCGGCAACCGCGACCGGGTGATGCCGCTGGCCACCATGGCCGCGTCGCAAAGGATTGGCGCGCCGGCCAGCAGAGCCGAGCGGGCCCGACCGACCGCCTTCGGCGCGGCCTCGACGTCCTCGACGAGATCGACCATGCCGCAGGCGTGAATCATGCGGACGACGACCCGGGCCAGGTCGACGTCCAGATCAGCGAGGTGGGCCTCCGACCGGATGGTGGCGAACGACTCCCGGTAGATCTGGGCGCCGTCGGCCTCGTAACCGCCCGGCCAGGGCTGCTGTTCGCTCATCGCCGGCCGCTTCGGACCGGGCCGGAGGAGTTCTCGGCGCCGATCTCCTCGGCGCGGAGCTGGTCGGCCGGGCCGAGCCGGGCGGCCCCGCCCTCGATCCGGTACCCGTCGGCGGTGGCCAGCACCCGGACCACGTTCCCGGACGGCGTGCCGCAGCCCCGCTCGCACCCGGCCCAGTGCACCGCCGGACCGGTGCGGTCGGCCACCGCCGCGAAGGCCCGGGCGTCGTGCTGGACGTCGGTCAGCGACTTGGCGCAGCCGGGCCGGCCGGCGCAGGCGGTGATCCGCGACCAGGCGGTGCCCGGCCCGACGATCAGGCCGACAGCGTCGAGCAATTCCCGCACGGCCAGGGCGGCGGGCAGATCGAGGTCGCGGATCACCAGCCGGCGCCAGGGCGTGATCCGCAGCGCCGTGCCCGGCTCGGCCGCCGAGAGGTCGGCCGCCGCGGCCACCGCCCGGGCCTGATCGAGGTCGAGCCGGCCCAGCGGAGCCAGGGCGCAGAGCGCGAACCAGCCGTCCAACTGCTCGACCAGCCCCGGCTCGACCGACCCAACCCCGGCAGACCTCGCCTCGGCCAACGCCTGCTCGGCCGGATGGCCGTCGCCGAGCAGTCGGTCCCGGCAGCGGGCGCCGGCTCCGGGCAGTTCGGCGATCCGCCAAGCCCGGCGGTCCCGATCCAGATTCTGGTCCTGGCTCCGGTCGGCGGCCTGCGGGTGCCGACCGGTCAGGGCCTCGCGCTCGAGGAGGAACTGCTCGGCCACGGCCAGCATCGCCATCACCACCAGCTCGCCTCGCACCCTGACCCCGGACCGGCACCCGGCCGGCCGGACGGCGAACCAGCCGGCCCCCAGGGCGAGCGCGAGCACGTCGGCCCCCTCCCCCGCGACGTCGCCCGAGCCGTCGTCCAGCGCGAACAGGAACCGCCCCGGCAGTTCGGCCAGGCCGGGCCGCTCACAGAGAGCCCCGTCCAGCTGAGTCACCAGCGGGTCGACGTCGGCCCGCGCGCCGGACCCCCGCCCCGAAAGCGGCGAGGCGATCACGTTGCGCACCCGCTCGTGCCGGTCGTGACCCGCGGGCGACAGCAGACCGGCCTCGCGCAGCCGGGGCAGCAGAGCCGGCATCGAGGCGTCCGTCGCCCCTCTGACCTGGAGGTTCCCTCGAGAGGTGAGCCCGATCGCGCCGTCGGCGAATTCATCGGACGCCGTGGCCAGCGCCCGCAACGCCGAGGGGTCGATCGCCCCGCCCGGCACCCGCAGCCGCAACAACTCGCCGTCCGCGGCATGGTGCGGACGCAGCGCACCCGGGCAGGCGTCGGCCGACTCCCGCTCCACCTCACCCGTCCGCGCTGCTGCGATCACGCCCTGATCCTAGAGCGGCCCGGCTCAACCCCGGCAGCGGGGAAGACGTGACCCAGCTCCCCGACCACCACTTCTGCGGCCACGAGGCCGCAGCGACCGAGCCTCACCGGGTAGAGCGGCCCGCCCAGCGGGCCGTATCGGCCCAGCCCTCAGGCCCAGCCCTTGTGCCGAGGGTCGGGGGGCAGCCGGGGGTTGAGCAGATGGGCGACCAGGGCGGTCCAGCCGGTCTGGTGGGTGGCGCCGAGGCCCTCGCCGGTGTCGCCGTCGAAGAACTCGCTGAACGTCGGGTGCTCGCTCCACAACGGGTTGTCGCTGGCCTCGATCCGCTCGCCGTCGGCCGGGCGCCGGCCGTCGACCGGCCGGAACAGGGCGGTCAAGCCGTGGTCGATCAGGTCGGCCGCCTCGACCAGGGTCTTGTGGTTGCCCGAGCCGGTCGGGATCTCGATCGTGAAGGTGTCGCCGAAGTGCCGGCCGTAGGTGCGCAGCTTGTCGGCCAGCAGCACGTTGACCGGGAACCAGACCGGCCCCCGCCAGTTCGAGTTGCCGCCGAACAGGCCGGTCCGCGACTCTCCCGGTTCGTACTCGATCGAGGCCTGCCGGCCGCCGACCTCGGTGGTGAAGCCGTGCCGCACGGACGCCGACAACGACCGGATGCCGTACGGCGAGAGAAACTCCTCGGTGTCGAACATCCGGGTCAGAATGCGCTTCAGCCGGGCCGGGTCGAGCAGTGAGAGCAGCATCTTGCGCTCACCCGGGCCCTTGGTGAACAGCAGCGGGCCGACCAGTTCGGGCCGGCGACGCTGCAGCCAGCGCAGCCGCGCGGTGACGTCGGGGCACTCGTCGGTGATCCAGGACGGCACCTCGGTGGCACCCAGGATCGGCAGCAGGCCGACCATCGACGGCACCCGCATCTGCTGGGCCGAGCCGTCCGGCGCGACCAGGACGTCGTAGAAGAACCCGTCCTCCTCGTGCCAGAGCGAGACCCCCTGCGAGCCGAAGGCGTTCATCGACTTGGCGATGGCCAGGAAGTGCTCGAGGAACTTGGTCGCGGTGTCGTCCCAGGCCTTGTCGTACCGGGACAGCTCCAGCGCGATCTTGAACATCTGCTGGCAGTAGAAGGCCATCCAGCTGGTGGCGTCGGACTGCTCCAGCCGGAACCCCGGCGGCAGCGGCGCCGACCGGTCGAACAGGCCGATGTTGTCCATCCCGAGGAAGCCGCCCTCGAACAGGTTGGAGCCGGTCGAGTCCTTCCGGTTCACCCACCAGGAGAAGTTCAGCAGCAGCTTGGTGAACACCCGGATCAGGAACTCCCGGTCGCGGTACCCGTCGATCCGGTACACGTGCCAGGCGGCCCAGGCGTGCACCGGCGGGTTGACGTCCCCGAACGCCCACTCGTAGGCGGGAAGCTGGCCGTTCGGGTGCATGGCCCACTCCCGGCACATCAGCACCAGCTGTTCCTTGGCGAAATCGGGGTCGACGTGGGCCAGCGGCAGGCAGTGGAAGGCCAGGTCCCAGGCCGCGAACCAGGGGTACTCCCACTCGTCCGGCATCGAGATGACGTCGGCCAGCGAGACCCAGCTCCAGTCCACGTTCCGGCCGTTCTTGGCCTGCCGCGAGGCCGGCGCCGGGGTCGCCCCCGGGTCGCCCTCCAGCCACTGCTCGACGTCGTAACGGTAGAGCTGCTTGCCCCAGAGCAGGCCGGCGTAGGCCCGCCGGGCCACGTGCCGGTCCTGCTCGCTGATCCCGGGGTGGATCACCTGGCCGTAGAAGGAGTCGGCCTCGCGCTTCCGGTCCCGCACGACGGCGTCGAAGCTTGGGCCGAACGTCTCGATGTCGGGGGCGTCCTGGGACAGCCGCAGCCGCACCGTCACCGTCTCGCCCGGCTCGATCGAGTCGAAGGAGTACCAGAAGGCCACCTTGGTGCCCTCGTCGAACGGGTTGATCGCGCCCAGCTCGCCGTTCACGATCCGCCGGTTGACGCCGTCCTTGGGATACTTGCTGGCGTTGCGGCCGGAACCGAACAGGCCGGTCACGTTGGTCTCGTTGTCGCAGAACAGCAGCACCGGCGAACCCAGGCCGGACAGGTAGTAGGTGCCGAGCAGACCGTGCTCGCACTCGACCGCCTCGACCCCGCCGACGGCCAGGGTCGGCGGCAGCAGCTGGTGCATGTTGCCCCGGCGCAGGTCGCGGCCCCAGGCCCAGGTGTTGCGCAGCCAGAGCTGCGGCAGCAGGTCGAGCGGGGCCGCCTCCGGGCCATGGTTGGTGGCGGTGATGGTGATGCACAGGTCGTCGGGCGAGGCCTTGGCGTAGTCGACCTGGACGTCGAAGAACCGGTCGTCGTCCAGCACGCCGGTGTCACCGAGCTCGAACTCCCGCTGATCGCGGCCGCGCCGGCCGTTCTCCTCCCGGAGCTGCTGGTACGGGAACTCGGCCTGCGGGTAGCGGTACATCCACGACATCCAGCTGTGGGTGGGCGTGCCGTCCAGCGCCCACCAGTACTCCTTGGCGTCCTCGCCGTGGTTGCCCTGGCCGTTGGTCAGGCCGTAGAGCCGTTCCTTGAGGATCGGGTCCTTACGGTTCCACAGTGCCACTGAGAAGTTGAGAAAGCCGAAGCGGTCGCAGATCCCGCCCAGACCGTCCTCCCCCCAGCGGTAGGCCCGGGCGTGCGCGTGCTCGAACGGGAACGACGACCACGCGTCCCCGTCCTCGGAGTAGTCCTCCCGGACCGTTCCCCACTGCCGGCCGGACAGGTACGGGCCCCACTGGCGCCAGGGACTCGTCTGGCCCGGCGACTCGGCCAGCCGGGTGTGCTCGGCGGTCGGTTCGCCCGACGGCCAGGGGACGCCGCCGTCGGACCACATCCCGGCCGGCGGTTCAGCCGACGCCGGGGTCGGGCCACCCGGTTGGCCCCGGCGGCCACCGGCCGAGCCCGGTACCGGCCGGCCCGACGGCCCGGCGACCGGTTCGATCAGCTCCGGCACCACAGACTCCGGGGCGGCCGGTTCGAGCGGTTCCCGCTCAGCGGGAACCGGCCCGGGCGCGGCCGGCGGCCGGGTCGCCGGCGGGCCCGGCTTCGGGATCACCGGCCCCGGCGTCGGCCCGCTGCCCGGCCTCGGTCGCGGCTTGGGTGCGGCCGGGACCGGTGTTCCGGGCAATTGCGCCGATTCGGCCCTCGCCGGCTCCGATTCGGTGGCGGAACGAGACGGCGGAAGCTGCGGCGAGGTAGTCACGGTCCAAGATTGCCGTGCCGGGGGCCGCGATGGGTTTCCGGGGTAGCTTCGGCGAGTTGGTCATAGATCGGGCCGAGGTGCGCCAGCAGCCGGCTGCCCCCGAGCTCCGCGCCCGGGGTCGGCAGTAGCCGCAGCACCAGATCCACCGGCAGCAGAGGGTGAGCCGGCAGCGGCGGCGGCGGGGCCGCCGTCCAGAAGTCCAGGGCCTCGGTCGCGGCCGAAGCGGCTGCGACCGGCTCGGCGCCCGTCAGCGCCAGCCCGGCGGTCAGGGCGGTCGGCAGCGGGCCGTCCGGACCGGCCGCGGCGAGCCGGGCGATCTCGTCGTCGGCCAGGTACTCGTCGCCGCGCAGCTCCCGCAACCGGCGCAGCAGGACGTCGCGAGGCCGGCCCCGCCAGCGCAGGATCAGGAACGGGTCGTCGTCGAACCGCTCGGCCAGCAGGTAGAACACCGCGGCCAGGTGCTTGCAGGGCACCATGTGGTCGGGACAGGAACACTCCAGCGTCAGATCGCTGAGCCGGGCCGGGAACAGCGGGGCCCCGACCCCGGCGAACACCGGCTCCAGCTCGGGCGGAAACTCGCCGGCCAGCAGCCGGGCACTGTGGATCGCCTGCTCGGCCAGCACCACCTCGACCTTGGCCCAGATCAGCTCGCTGAACCGGGGCAGGCCGATCCGCACCTGGTACGGCGTCACCCTCGAGCCCTGCACGGACGCCCTCACCAGGCCCGGCTCGACCTCGAGCGAGATCACCTGGCCCTTGCGGGCGTAGAGCCGGCCCCGGGTCAGCCGGCCACCGAGCGCGAACGACTCCAGCACGGCGATGAACCGGCGCGACCACCACTGCTCGCCGATTCCGCCGCGGGTGCTGCGGGCGGTCAGGCCGCCCTCGACCGGGATCGGCCGGCCCGGTGGCTCCTCCCAGGTCGACCAGTCGGACGAACCCCAGCCGCCGCGCGAACGAGGCGGCGTCACGAGATCACCGATCCCGGGTCGAGGGTGAGCAGCTCGCGCAGCTGTGAGGTCGACAGCTCGGTCAGCCAGCCCTCGCCGGTGCCGACCACGGACGCGGCCAGCCCGCGCTTGTCCCGGATCATGGCCGAGATCTTCTCCTCCAGCGTGCCGGCACAAACGAACTTGCGAACCTGGACGGCGCGCGACTGACCGATCCGGAACGCCCGGTCGGTGGCCTGGTCCTCGACCGCCGGGTTCCACCACCGGTCGACGTGCACGACGTGGTTGGCCGCGGTCAGGGTCAGGCCGGTGCCGCCGGCCTTGAGCGAGAGCACGAAGAGCGACGGCCCTCGGCGGTCGCCGTCCTGGAACCGGGCTACCAGCTCGTCGCGCCGGGCCTTGGGCAGGCCGCCGTGCAGGAACGCCACCTCCCGGCCGAACCGGGCGGTGAGGTGGGTCCTCAGCATCTCGCCGAACTCGGCGTACTGGGTGAACAGCAGCGCCTTCTCGCCGGCTGCGAGTACCTCGTCCAGGGTCTCCTCGAGCCGGGCCAGCTTGCCCGAGCGGCCGCCGCCGATCCGGCTGCCGTCGCGCAGGAACTGGGCCGGGTGGTTGCAGACCTGCTTGAGCTTGGTCATCGTGGCCAGCACCAGCCCCCGCCGCTCGATCCCGGAGCTGTCGCTGATCCGGGCCAGCATGTCGGTCACCACCGACTGGTACAGCGCGGCCTGCTCGGCGGTGAGCGTGCAGACCACCTCCATCTCGAGCTTCTCCGGCAGGTCGCTGATGATCGAGGCGTCGGTCTTGACCCGGCGCAGCACGAACGGCTGGGTCAAGGTGCGCAGCCGCTGCCCGGCCCCGGCGTCGGCCAGCCGCTCGATCGGTACCGCGAACCGGCGCTTGAAGTCGGCCGCCTCACCCAGCAGCTTCGGGTTGGCGAACTCCATCAGCGACCACAGGTCGGCCAGCCGGTTCTCCACCGGGGTGCCGGTGACCGCGACCCGGCGCGGCGCCTTCAGGGCCCGGGCCGCCACCGCCGCCTGGGTGGCCGCGTTCTTCACCGCCTGGGCCTCGTCCAGCACCACCCGGTGCCAGGGCAGCTTGCGCAGCGCGGCCGAGTCGCGGGCCAGCAGCGAGTAGGTGGTCACGACCAGGTCGCTGGCCCCCACCGCGGCCTTGAAATCCTTGCCCTGGGGCCGTTCCTTGCCGTGCTGGACGTGTACCCGAAGCTGCGGGGTGAACTTGGCCGCCTCCCGCTGCCAGTTGCCGACCAGCGACATCGGGCAGACCAGCAGGGTCGGGCCGATCTTCTGACCGGCCTCGGCCGCCGCCTCCAGGTCGTGCGCGATCAGGGCCAGGAGCTGGACCGTCTTGCCCAGGCCCATGTCGTCGGCCAGCAGCGCCCCCATCCCGATCGACTCCAGGAAGGCCAGCCAGGACAGGCCCCGCTCCTGGTAGGGCCGCAGGGTGCCGACGAAGCCGCGGGGCACCGGCACCGGGCGCAGTTGCTGCTCGCCCGCCGGGGCCAGCAGGTCGCCGAGCCACCCCTCGGCCTCCACCCCGGTGACCGGCAGGCCGCCCGGGCCCTCGTCGGTGGAGCTGAGCACGTGCAGCACCTCGCCCACGCTCATGCCCGCGGTGCTCTGCCGGCGCAGGAAGTCCCGGGCCTTGCGCAACCGCTCAGGGTCGACCTGCATCCACTCGCCGCGCAACCGGACCAGCGGCTGGTGGGTGTCGATCAGGCCCTGGACCTCGCGATCGGTGAGCAGGTCGTCGCCGACCGACAGCCGCCAGTCGAACGAGACCAGGCCGACCTGGCCCAGGGCCGGCGCACCCTCGACCCGGCCCGGCTGGGCCGGCGTCCCGGCTCGCAGCCGGGCTCCGAGCCGGTGCCGCGGCTTGCTCCACCAGCCGGGCAGGAACACCCCGAAGCCGGCTCCGATCAGCAGCGGAGCGACCTCGGCCAGGAATTCGTGGGCGGCGGCGGTGTCGAGCAGCACCTCGGACGGCCGGGCGCCGGCCAGGGCGACACCGAGGGTCGGGTAGAGCCGCAGGGCCCGGCCCAGTTCGGCCAGCAACTGCTCCTGCGGGCGGGGGGCGTACGAGAGAAGAGTGGCGAGTTCGCCACCGGGCGACCAGATCCGGTCGGCCATGAACACCAAGCTCGGCCGGTCGACCACCTGGAGGCCGAACTCCAGGCGCCACTGGGCGTTCTCCGGCCCGGAGCGGGACGGCCGGTCGTGCCTCTGCAGGCTGCCGGTCTCGTCGTCGTCGGTCGGCTCGACCAGCCGGAAGCAGGCCCGCACCGCGGCGGCGCCGGTGGCCTCGGCCTGCCAGCTCGCCAGCGCCCCGGCCAGCTGGGCCAGCTGCGGCCCGGTGGCCTCGAAGACCGGGTCGGGGCCGCGCAGCGCCTGGCGCCAGCCGGCCAGGCCGGTCTGCGGCACCCGGTTGCGGCCGGCCGGCATCCCGACCCGGTCTCGCACGGTCGCGTCGACCAGGGCGTCGAGCGCCGCCGCGAACGCCCGGCCGGCCGGATCCGGTGCCGCCTCACCGGACGGCTCGGTCGCGCCGGTCGCAACGGCTGAGCCGGCTGCGACGGCCTCGAACCCGGCCCGGTAGGACGGCGGCAGCGCGGCCGCCGCGGCCCGGAACCACTCGGCGTCCGGGCCGGTGAGGATCGGGCGCCAACGGGCCCGGCCGCGTTCCGGCTCGGCCGTGGCCAGGGCCACCGGCAGCACCCGGCCCCGCCCGACCAGGTCGGCGGCGAAGGTCAGCAGGGTGATCAGCCGGCGCAGGTCGCCGCCGACCCGGATGGAGACCAGCTCCGGGTCGGTCAGCGGGTCGAGGGCGGTGCCGTCGCCGGCGGTGAACTCGTCGTCGTCGAGGGCGGCCAGCAGGGCCCGGGCCGGCTGGGCGGCCAGCTCCAGGGTCGGCACCCGCCAGCGGACGTCGGACCGCAGCCGGAGGGTCTCGCCGCCACCGACGCAGTCCTGGGTCAGCGAGCGCAGGTCGAGCAGTTCGGGCGAGGCCGAGGGGGCCGAGCTGAACCCGGGCAGGACCAGGTCGGCCGAGCCGAGGACCGGTTCCTCGCCGGTCAGGTCGCCGGCCGGCAGGGCCAGCACCTTGGCCAGCTGCTCGGCGTCCAGGGCGAAGGGGTGATCGCGGACCTTGGGCCGGCGGCCGGGCCGGCGGGGCCCGTCGGCCGGAGCCAGACCGTCCTCGGCCCAGAGCAGCAGCGAGCCGCCGTCACCGGCATCCGGCGGCGGCGACCACCAGCCGTGGACAACTATCACCGAGGCATCGTATTCGGACCCGAAGGACACCTGGCAGAGTGAGCCTCCGACCGAACACCCGTTTCACGGCGGGGCGGACAGCCAGCCGGCGCGAATCCGTCGAGCTCATCGGCGAGGAGAGGACCACCCCGTGCGCGAGGCAACCACCCCGGCCGGCGACGGCGATCAGCTCCAGGACGCCGTCCCGACCGTCCTGCTGATCTCCACCTCCGACACCGACCTGCTGAGCGCCAAGGCCAGCGCCGCCGGCTACCGGCTGGCCAACCCGAACCGGGTGAAGCCCGAGGGCCTGGCCGAACTGCTCGACGGGGTCGCGATCGTCGTCGTCCGGCTGCTCGGGGGCCGGCGGGCCTGGGAGCAGGGCCTCGACGCGCTGCTGGCCGACGGCCGCCCGGTGGTGGTGCTCTCCGGCGAGGCTCTGCCGGACGCGGCGCTGATGCAGCTGTCCACGGTCCCGGTCGGGGTGGCCGCTCAGTCGCACGGGTACCTGGTCGAGGGCGGCCCGGCCAACCTGACCGCCCTGCACGGCTTTCTCTGCGACACCCTGTTGCTCACCGGCTACGGCTTCGCCGCTCCCCGGGCCACCCCGGTCTGGGGCGTGCTCGAGCGCCCGCAGGCGGTCGCGCTCGATCCGGCCGCGGTCCGGCCCACGATCGCCGTCCTCTACTACCGGGCCCATCACGTGGCCGGCAACACCGGCTTCGTCGAGGCCCTGTGCCACGCGGTCGAGACGGCCGGCGGCATCGCCCTGCCGGTGTTCTGCGCCACCCTGCGCGGCGCCGACGACGAACTGCTGGGCCTGCTGGCCGAGCGGGCCGACGCCCTGCTGGTCACCGTGCTCGCGGCCGGTGGCAGCCGGCCCGCCGACGCGGCCGCCGGCGGTGACGAGTCGTCCTGGGACATCGGCGCCCTGGCCGGCCTGGACATCCCCATACTGCAGGCGATCAGCACCCTGACCAGCCGCGACTACTGGCTGAACAGCCAGGAGGGGTTGATCCCGCTGGACGCCGCCAACCAGGTCGCGATCCCGGAGTTCGACGGCCGGCTGATCACTGTGCCGTTCTCGTTCAAGGAGGTCGACGAGCAGGGCCTGACCCGATATGTCGCGGACCCGGAACGGGCGGCCCGGGCCGCCGGCATCGCCGTCGCCCACGCCCGGCTGCGGCACAAGCCGGCCGCCGACAAGCGGATCGCCCTGGTGCTCACCGCCTACCCGACCAAGCACGCCCGGATCGGCAACGCGGTCGGCCTGGACACCCCGGTCAGCGCGCTGCGGCTGCTGACCGCGCTGCGCGAGGCCGGCTACGACATCGGGCCGGCCGAGGGCGAGGGCGCGTTCCCGGGCCTGGCCGCGATGGACGGAGACGCCCTGGTGCACGGCCTGATCGAGGCCGGCGGCCAAGACCTGGACTGGCTGACCGAGGAGCAGCTGGCCGGCAACCCGGTGCGGATCCCGGCGGCCACCTACCGGGCCTGGTTCGAGACCCTGCCGGCCGACCTGCGCGAAGGGGTCGAGCGGCACTGGGGGCAAGCCCCGGGCGAGCTGTTCGTCGACCCGGCCGGCGGGCCGCGGTCGACCGGCGACCCGGACGGTGACATCGTGCTGGCCGCGATCGAGGCCGGCAACGTCGTCCTGCTGCTGCAGCCGCCGCGTGGTTTCGGTGACAACCCGGTGGCGATCTACCACGACCCCGACCTGCCGCCGTCGCACCACTACCTGGCCGCCTACCACTGGCTCAACCTGCCCGTTACGGACGGCGGTTTCGGCGCCGACGCCGCGATCCACCTCGGCAAGCACGGAACGCTGGAGTGGACGCCGGGCAAGAACCTGGGCCTGTCCGCGTCGTGCGCGCCGGACGCCGCGCTGGGCAACCTGCCGTTGATCTACCCGTTCCTGGTGAACGACCCGGGCGAGGGCACCCAGGCCAAGCGCCGGGCCCACGCCACCCTGGTCGACCACCTGGTGCCACCGATGGCCCGGGCCGACAGCTACGGCGAGATCGCCCGGCTGGAGCAGCTTCTCGACGAGTACGCCGCCGTGATCGCGCTCGACCCGGCTAAGGCCCCGGCGGTGCGGGCCCAGATCTGGACCCTGATGCACGCGGCTCAGCTGCACCACGACCTCGGCATCGAGGAACGCCCCCAGGACGACGAGTTCGACGAGATGATCCTGCACCTGGACGGCTGGCTGTGCCAGGTCAAGGACGCCCAGATCCGCGACGGCCTGCACATTCTCGGCGAGGCGCCGACCGGTTCGGTCCGGGTCCACCTGGTCAACTCGATGCTGCGGGCCCGCCAGCTCTGGGGCGGCAGTGTCTCGCTGCCCGGCCTGCGCGAGGCGCTCGGGCTGCGCGAGGAAGAGGTCGGTACCGGTGACGAGGACGGCGCGGGGCTGACCGAGGTCGACGCGGCCGAGACCACCGGCCGGGCGCTGATCCAGGCCATGGAGGACCGGGACTGGGCGGTGGCTCGGGTCGCGGAGGTCATCGAGGCTGTGTTGGGCCCGGTGTCGCCGGAAGTGACCGTGCAAGTCACCGGATCGGGGCCGACCGAGGCGAGCTCGGCCGGATCCACCGCCACTTCGGGCGAGGTGGCCGGCGTCGTCGACCGCGAGGCGCTGCGAGCGGTGCTTACCTTCGCGGCCGAGGAGGTGGTCCCCCGGCTGGCCGGCACCGTGAACGAGCTGACGGCCGTGATTCACGCTCTGCAAGGCGGTTTCGTGGCTCCCGGGCCGAGCGGCTCGCCGCTGCGGGGGCTGGTCAACGTGCTGCCGACCGGGCGCAACTTCTACTCGGTCGACCCGCGAGCGGTGCCCAGCCGGCTGGCCTGGGAGACCGGCCGGGCGATGGCCGACTCGCTGCTGGAGCGCTACCGGGCCGACACCGGTGACTGGCCGAAGTCGGTCGGCCTGTCGGTCTGGGGCACCAGCGCGATGCGGACCAGCGGCGACGACGTGGCCGAGGTGCTGGCCCTGCTCGGTGTCCGGCCGGTCTGGGACGACGCCTCCCGGCGGATCACCCGGCTCGAGCCGATCTCGCTGGACGAGCTGGCCCGCCCCCGGATCGACGTCACGGTGCGGATCAGCGGCTTCTTCCGGGACGCCTTCCCGCACGTGGTGACCATGCTGGACGACGCCGTGCAGCTGGCCGCGAACCAGGACGAGCCGGCCGAGCTGAACTACGTGCGGGCCCACGTGCAGGCCGACGTCGCCGCCCACGGGGACGAGCGGCGGGCCACCACCAGGATCTTCGGTTCCAAGCCGGGTTCGTACGGGGCCGGGCTGCTGTCCCTGATCGACACCCGGACCTGGCGGGACGACGCCGATCTGGCCGAGGTGTACGCGGTCTGGGGCGGCTACGCCTACGGCCGTGGGCTGGGCGGGCGCGAGGCCCGGGCCGACATGGAGAGCTCGTACCGCAGGATCGCGGTGGCGGCCAAGAACTACGACAGCGTCGAGCACGACATCGCCGACAGCGACGACTACTTCCAGTACCACGGCGGCATGGTCTCGATGGTCCGCTCGCTCACCGGCACCGCACCCAGGGCCTACATCGGCGACAGCACCCAGCCCTCCGCCGTCCGGACCCGGTCACTGCACGAGGAGGTCTCCCGGGTCTTCCGGTCCCGGGTGGTCAACCCGCGCTGGATCGCGGCCATGCAGCGGCACGGCTACAAGGGTGCGTTCGAGATGGCGGCCACGGTCGACTACCTATTCGGTTACGACGCCACCACCGGCGTGGTCGCCGACTGGATGTACGGCAAGCTGGCCGAGACCTACGTGCTCGACGAGGCCACCCAGAAGTTCATGTCCGAGTCGAATCCCTGGGCCCTGCACGGGATCACCGAGCGCCTGCTGGAGGCGGCCGAGCGGGGGCTGTGGGAGAAGCCCGACCCGGCGATGCTGGACGCGCTGCGCGAGGTGTTCCTGCGGGCCGAGGGCGACCTGGAGGACTGAGCTGGTCGCTGCTGGTCGCTGCTGGTCGCTGCTGGTCGCTGGGGTCAGACATCCCATGTGCTTAGAAGTCAAGCGGCGATGCGTTCGGCGTGCTGGTTCCAGGCGGTGGCTTCGCTGTAGCGGGTTCCGGTTTTGAGGCAGCCATGCAGGATCCCGACGAGGCGGTTGAACAGCTGGCGCAGGGCGGCGTTGTAGCCGATGTCGCGGGCTCTGAGGGCGTCGTAGTAGGTGCGGGCCCCCGGTGAGGCGCGTAGAGCGCAGAAAGCCTGCTGGTGCAGGGCGTCGGCGAGGCGGTTGTTGCGCACGTAGCGGGCCAGGACGACTTTTCTCTTGCCGGAGGCTCGGGTGATGGGGCTGGTGCCGGCGTAGTTCTTGCGGGATCTGGCGCCGTCGTAGCGGGTGGGGTCGTCCCCGAACTCGGCGAGCACCCGGGCGCCGAGGACCACACCGAGGCCGGGTTGGCTGCGGTAGATCTCAGCGTCCGGGTGCAGGCCAAAACAGGCCTCGACCTGGCTTTCCAAGGCTTTGATCTGCTCATTCAGGATGCTGATGACCGCGACCAAGGCCCGGACCGTGCCGGCATAAGCGGCCGTGACCAGTGGGGGCTGCCCCAGCTGCTCGGTGCGCAGCGCGGCCATGATCACCGTGGTCTTGGTGTCACGGTCGCGGCGGCCGGCCCGCTTGAGGACGGCACTGATCTGGGCCCGGGTCAATCGGGCGGCGCTGGCCGGATCGGCAGCCTTGGTCAGTAGTTCCAGCACGTCCGGGGCATCGAGGTCGTCGAAGGCCTCCAGGGCGGCGGGGAAGAATTCCCGCAGGCTCGAGCGCAGCCGCTGACCCTGGCGGGTGCGGTCCCAGATCATCGTCTGGTGCATCCGGGCCACGACCTTCACCGCGGCGGCCTCGTCGCTGTCCCCGGCGACGGTGCGCAGCTGGTGGGAGTGGGTGCGGACCATGTCGGCCAGGATGTGAGCGTCGCCGGCGTCGCTCTTGGCTCCCGACACGCCGTGACCTTCACGGGCCCGCGCTGATTGCAGCGGGTTGATCGCATAGATCAGGTAACCGGAGGCCACCAGTGCGCCGACCCAGGGGCCCCGGTCGGTCTCGATCCCGATCTTCACCTGCTCCGGACCGCTGTCCTCCGGCAGGAACCTCCCAATCAGGTCATGGAACCGGGTGATCCCTGGAATTCCCTCTGGCAGTCGGGCTTTCGCCAACCGTTTGCCGTTCTCATCCTGGATCTCCACATCGTGGTGGTCCTCGGCCCAGTCATCACCGACGAACAGCATCCGTGTCCTCTCACCGCGCTCGAGCATCCGGCCGGCAGCCTGCAGGAAGACCCGCAACCTAATGGTCAAGTGCTCGCGCCACGATCTCGGCGGGCACGACATCCCATCAGCGGTTCGCCGTCCTGACCACCGATGGAGGCACGGTCTGACCCTAGGACTCAAGGTCCAGAAGGCGAGAGTGCTCATCCATCGGCGGCTACCAGACCCGAGCCTGCCCTATGCCGGCCCGGTAAGTCCCATTAGAAGGGGTGCTGCCGGCCGGCGTAGGCGGCCGGCGTGGTGCCGACCGCGGCCCGGAAGTCGCGAACCAGGTGCGCCTGGTCGCTGTAGCCGAGATCGGCGGCCACCTGGGCCCAGACCACCGGGGCGCCCTCGCGGACCGACTCGGCGACGTCCAGCAACCGGTAGCGGCGCAGCACCCAGGTCGGTGAGATCCCGACGTACTCGGTGAATAGGCGCTGCAGGGTGCGGGCCCCGATCCCGGACCGCGCGGCCAGGTCGCCGAGCCGGCGCAGCGACCGGTCGGTCTCGGCCAGCCGGGCCACCTCAGCCACCTCACGGGCCGTTCGTCGCCGCTCGGCCGGCGCGGCCTCGGCCCGGGCGGTCAGGTGCCGGGCCAGGATCGCCACCCGGGCGAGCTCGTCCCCCGCCGCCGCCAACTCGCTGACCACCTGCTCACCGTTCAGGCCCAGGGCCGGGCCCAGCGGAACGACCCGGTCCGTGTACTCCCGCACCGGATGAGGGGTGAACGCCCCGAAGCCGCCGGGCGTGCTCTTGGCCGCCACCGCCCAGCCCCGCCCGGCCAGGCGGCGGGTGTAGAGCCGGCGGGTGACCCCGGTCAGGGTCGCCTCCAGCGGGCCCGGGCGGGCGTCGTCCCCGGCCTGACCGTGAGCGATGCTGACATGGACGCACGGGTGGGTGATGATCTGCTGCCGGTGCAGCAGTCCCGCGGGCAGGTGATAGGTCACGACCCAGAAGAACTCGATCAGGCCGGCCAGTTCCGGGCCGGGCGGATACCGGGTGAGCGCGACCCGTTCGCGCAGCAGGCCGGGATCAATGATGCCGCGGCTGTCCTGATCCAGGGCCGGCCTCCGGTCCGCGGTCACGACCTCGGCCCCGCGCTGTCGTGTTTCTTCAAGCCGTCACCGCCGACGTGGATAGCCTGGAACTCATGGAAACCTCGACCGAATCCACCGGCACGACCGATCTCGGCCGGCTGATCGCCCCGGTCCTGGCCGACCTCGCCGACGTCATGGCCGGGATCGGGCCGGACCGGTTCGCCGCCCCGACGCCGTGCGCGGAATTCGACGTGGCCGAACTGCGGCGTCATGTGCTCGGCTGGGTGACGTTCTTCGCGGCGGCCGTCACCGATCCCGACGGCAACCGCGAGCGGCCCGACCCGAGCACCTTCGTCGCGCCCGACGATCCGCACGCCGCGGCCAACGTGATCCGGGCCGCCGCCGCCGCGATCGCCGCGGCCGTCACGGACGGGGTGACCGATCGCCCGGTGCTGATGGTGCAGGCCACGATGCCGGGATCGTCGATCCTGCGGATGGCTCTGTGGGAGTACCTGACTCACGGCAGCGACCTGGCCCGGGCCACCGGGCAGCCCTGGAACCCGCCGGCCGCCGCCGGCGCCGACGCGCTGGCCTTCGCCCCGATGATGCTCACCGACGAGTACCGCGGGCCGGGAAAGGATTTCGGCCCCCAGGTACCGGTCCCAGACGACGCCCCGGTGCTGGACCGGCTGCTCGGCTTCTCCGGCCGGGATCCGCACTGGACCGCCTGAGCCCGTACCGCGATCGCTCGGGTCCGGCCGCACCGCTCAGACCGCCGGCCTCGGCCCGGCCACGCCACCGATCACGATGATCGCCGGGGCCCGCACCCCGGCCGCCGCGGCGACGTCCGCGATCGTCTCCAGGGTTGCGGTGGTCACCTTCTCGGCCGGCATCGAGCCGTCCTGCACCACCGCCACCGGCGTGCCCGGGTCGCGGCCGTTCTTGCGCAGCACCTCGGCGATGTCGGGCAGGTTCTGCACCCCCATCAGGACGACGAGGGTCCCGGTCAGCCGGCCCAGCGCCGGCCAGTCGACCAGCGAGTCGGGGTGCCCCGGCGGCAGGTGACCGGACACGATCACCGCCTCGTGGGCGACCCCCCGGTGGGTCAGCGGAATGCCGGCCAGGGCCGGGACGGCGATTGCGCTGCTCAGCCCGGGAACCACGGTGACCGGGACGCCGGCCGCCAGGCAGGCGTCGACCTCCTCGGAACCGCGCCCGAAGACGAACGGGTCGCCGCCTTTGAGCCGGACCACGAACCGGCCGGCCCGGGCGTGCTCGATCAGGCACGCGTTGATCGCCTCCTGGGCCATGAACCGGCCCCGGGGCAGCTTGGTCGCGTCGATGATCAGCACGTCCGGCCCCAGCTCGGCCAGCAGCGACCGAGGGCCGAGCCGGTCGGCGACGACCACGTCGGCGGCCTCCAGCAACCGCCGGCCACGGACCGTGATCAGCTCCGGATCGCCCGGACCGCCGCCGACCAGGGCCACCCCGGAGAGCCGGGCCGACCGGCGCGGCTGTTGCGGCAGCGCGTCCGCGGCGCCCGAGCGCAGCCAATCGAGCACGCCGTCCCGGACCGCGGCCGCGCGCAGCGGGTCGGGCCCCGGGCCGACCTCGGGACTCGGGCCGACCTCCGAACTCGGGACGACCTCCGAATCCGGGCCGGCCTCCGAATTCCGGACGTCGTCGGCCCCGCTCGGGTCCGGAACCGCCGGCTCGCGGCGGGTCAGCCGGCCACTGGCGACCGCGATCCGCAGGCCCCGCCACTCCCCGCTGGCCGGGGTCGAGGCCGTACCGGCGGGGCCGTCGTCGCCGCGCACGCAGAAGATCCGCCGGTCGCTCGCCTCGGCCACCACCGCGGCGTTCACCTCGGCGTCGTCGGTCAGGGCGAGCACGTACCAGGCGCCGTCCAGGTCGCCCGCGACGTAGGGCCGCCTGTGCCAGCGCAGCTCACCGGCCTGGGCCATGCCTTCGACGGCCGGGGTCGCGGCCGGGGCGATCAGCTCGACCGCGGCCCCGACGTCGAGCAGGGGCGACAACCGCCGCTGGGCCACGGTGCCACCGCCGACCACGACCACCCGCCGGTCACGCAGGTCGAGGCCGGCCAGGTAGGGGGTGTCCACGGGCGACATTGTGTCAAGAGCTCATTTCCGGTGCCTCAGCGGCAGTCAGTCGCGGCGGTGCGGGACCGGGGTCTCGGACTGGGACCGGGCCCGATCGGTCAGGTCGATGGTGCGATCCACGCCGGTCACGGCCCGCTGCAGGGCATCCACGAAGGCCTCGGAAGTGGCCCGGTCGCGCACCGCGGCCCGCAGCCAGCCGGGGCCCAGGCCCGGGAAGGTGTCGGCCCGGCGGACCGCCCAGCCGGCCTCGCGCAGGCGCTGATGCACCCCGGCCGGGTCCGGCCCGAGCGCCTTGAGCAGCACGAACGGCGCCTGCGGCCGGGTCGCCACGAGCACCTCGGGCAACGCCGAGAGCAGGCTGACCAGGTAGTCCCGCTCGGCCACGCCCGCGGTCGCGATCTGCTGGGCCTCGGCCAGGGCAGCCGGACTGCTGCAGGCGATGGCCGCCTCGAGGGCGATGGTGCCGACCGACCAGAGCGGCTGGACCGTGCGGCAGGCGTCCAGCAGGGCCGGGTCGCCGAGCAGGTACCCGACCCGCAGGCCGGCCATGCCCCAGGTCTTGGTCAGGCTGCGGATCACGACCAGGCCGGGCACGAACGGCGCCGGCTGTTCGGCGGTGCCGGCCAGCGACTCGCTCTCGCCCGGGACGGCGTCCATGAACGCCTCGTCGATCACCAGCACCCGGCCCGGGCGGGCCAGGGCCAGCAGGGCCTCGACCGGGTGCAGGACCGAGGTCGGGTTGGTCGGGTTGCCCACGATGACCAGGTCGGCGTCGTCCGGGACCAGGCTCGGGTCGAGCAGGAACGGCGGCGGCAGCACCACCCGCTGGACCGAATGGCCGGCCGCGTTCAGGGCGGCCTCGGGCTCGGTGAACTGCGGCTGGATCACGACCGCGCGGTGCGGGGCCAGGGCCCGGGCCAGCAGCACGAAGGCCTCGGCGGCGCCGTTGGTCAGCAGCACCTGCTCCGGCGGGCGGCCGTGCCGGGCGGCGACGACGGCGGTGGCCGGCTCCGGGTTCGGGTACGCGGCCAGCCGGCCGACGGCGTCCTGGAGCACCGAGCGCAACCAGTCCGGCGCCTCGCCGCGGATGTTCACGGCCAGGTCGACCAGGCCGGGGGCGGTCTCGGCGTCACCGTGGTGGCTGAGGTCCTTGAACCCCATGGTCTGGTCGGGGGCCGCGGCGGGGGTGGCCGAGGCCAGCCGGCCGACCGCGACCGTGACCCCGCGCGACATCTGCTTGGGCAGCAGCAGTTCGGCGCCCAGGGCCAGGACGGCCGCCTCGGCTACCGACGCCGTCCCGGTCAGCCGCTCGGCCACGGCCGAGGGGTTGGGCACGTTCTGCTGGTTGAGCACGTCGGCCGGCAGCGTGCGCAGCGGCACGCCGAGCAGGTGGGCCAGCTCCTGGATGGCGTCCTCGGACTGCTTGCTGTCGACCGTGACGATCGCGGCGACGTCGCGGGCCCGGACGCCGGCCGCGATCAGCGACTCACCCATCGCCATCCGGACGTCGCGGATCCGGGCACCGCGGCGGGCGCCGATCCCGACCACGATGTCGCCGGTGGGTGGTTCGCCGGGGATCCGGCCGAGAACGATCGGTCCGGTCATCGGCAGTTCCGGGTTCTGGCCGGTGTACGGGATTGCGGTCGTCATCGGGCATCCGCCTTGGTCGTGGCCAGGCGCGCGGCGCTGACCAGGTTGGTGGCTGCACCGGGCACCCCGGCCCAGTGCAGATGTAAGTATGAGGCGTGGATCCGTCCCTGGATGAATCCTTCCACCCGATTCGCCCCGTCCGCGCCGTTCCAGCGCCACGCCGCGCCGGATCGTTGCACCGCGCCTACAGCGCCGGAGCCGGCCGGGGCTGAGGGGCTGGCCGGGGCGCAGGCGGTCCGATGGAACTCGTGGCCACGAACCACGGTGCCGGCCGCCACCAGCACGGAGTCGGTCATCGCGGTCGCCTCCCGGTAGCCCAGCGTGAGCCGCCCGGTCATCGCGGCCTCGGTGTCCAGGACGCCGCACATCGGCTCCCCGTCCAACGAGCGAGCCAGGTACAGCAGCCCGGCGCACTCCGCGCTGATCACCGCCCCGGCCGCGGCCAGCTGGGCCACCTGGGCCCGCAGCCCGGTGTTGGCGGCCAGCCGGCCCGCGTGGACCTCGGGGAACCCGCCCCCGATCACCAGGCCGGCGGTGCCCTCCGGCAGGCGCTCGTCGTTCAACGGGTCCACGGTGACGACGTCCGCTCCGGCCGCGGTCAGCAGCTCGGTGGTCTCCGCGTAGCTGAAGGTGAACGCGGCCCCGCCGGCCATCGCGATGACCGGGCGGGGGCCGTCCGGTACCGGGCCGACCTCGGCTGCCGGATCCCAAGCCGAACCACTGGCCGACCCACCGGCCGAGCCGGGCAGCGGCCCGGCCGAGCGGGCCAGCCGGAGCACCTCGTCGAGGTCCACGCAGCCGGCGACCACCTCGCCCAGGGCCCGCACCGTGGCCACCGCCTCGGCCGAGCGCTCGGCCACCGGCACCAGGCCGAGGTGCCGCGACGGTGTGGCCAGGGCGTCGTGCCGGCGCAGGGCGCCTAGCACCGGCAGGCCGATCTCGGCCAGGGCCTCCCGCAGGATCATCTCGTGCCGGTCCGAGCCGACCCGGTTCAGGATCACGCCCCCGATCCGGACCCGGCGGTCGAAGCCGGCGAACCCGGCGACCAGCGCGGCCACCGAGCGGCCCATCGCGGTGCAGTCGACCACCAGCAGCACCGGCGCTTCGAGCAGGCGGGCCACCTGCGCGGTCGAGGCGAACTCGCCCCGCCCGGCGGCGCCGTCGTAGAGCCCCATCACGCCCTCGACCACGGCGAGGTCGGCGGGCCCGGGCGTGGCCACCGCATGCCGGAACAGCGGGACCACCCGATGCTCGCCGACCAGCCACGGGTCGAGGGTGCGCCCTGGCCGGCCGGCGGCCAGGGCGTGATAGCCCGGGTCGATGTAGTCGGGGCCCACCTTGTGCGGGCTGACCCGCAGCCCCCGGGCCGCGAAAGCCGCCAGCAGGCCGGTGGCCACGCTGGTCTTGCCGTGCCCACTGGCCGGGGCGGCCACAACGATCCGGGCGGTCACGAGGCCTGCCTCCGATTCACCATTCGATCCCGCGCTGGCCCTTCTGACCGGCGTCCATCGGGTGCTTGATCTTGGTTGTCTCCATCACCAGGTCGGCCGCTTCGATCAGGCGCGGGTCGGCGTTGCGGCCGGTGATGACCACGTGCTGGTGGCCCGGTCGATCACGGAGCGTCTCGACCACGTCGTCGACGTCGACCCAGCCCCACTTCATCGGATAGGTGAACTCGTCCAGTACGTACAAGCCGTGTTCCTCGGCCGCCAGCCGGCGCTTGATCTCGTGCCAGCCCTCGAGAGCCGCGACGGCGTGCTCCTCGTCGGAGCCGGGCTTACGCGACCAGGACCAGCCCTCGCCCATCTTCTGCCACGACACCGGGCCGCCCTGGCCGGTCTGCTGGTGCAGCTCGCCGAGGGCCCGGAACGCGGTCTCCTCGCCGACCTTCCACTTGGCCGACTTCACGAACTGGAAGACGCCGATCGACCAGCCCTGGGTCCAGCCCCGCAGGGCGAGCCCGAAGGCGGCCGTCGACTTGCCCTTCATCGCCCCGGTGTGGACGACGACCAGCGGCCGGTTGCGCCGCTGCCGGGTGGTCAGGCCGTCGACCGGCACCGCGACCGGCTGTCCCTGCGGCATCAGGCGGACCTTCTCTCGGGACGGCGCGGGGCCGACGGGTTCGAGGTCACCGCGTCGAGCTGCCAGGCCGGGGCGGTGTGCTCACGGACCAGACCGGCCAGGGTCTCAGCCCGAAGGTCGTCCAGGGTGACCAGCTCGCCGTTCAGGTAGCCGGCCAGGCGGCCGGCCAGCCCGAGCCGGACCGGACCGCGCTCGCAGTCCACGACCACGCTGCGGACGCCGGCCCGGGCCAGGTCGGCGGCGGTGACGGCCGGGTCGACGCCCGAGGTGTGCCGGCCGTCGGTGACGACGATCAGCAGTGCACGCCGGTGCGGGTCGCGGATGCGCTCGGTGGCGATCACCCGGCGGGCCCGCTGCAACCCGGCGGTCAGCGGGGTGCGCCCACCGGTGGGCAGCGCCTCCAGCCGGGCCCGGGCCGCCTCGACCGCGCCGGTCGGCGGCAGGGCCAGCTCGGCGGTGGCCCCACGGAACGTCACCAGCCCGACCCGGTCGCGGCGCTGGTAGGCGTCCAGGAGCAGGGACAGCACGGCGCCCTTGACCGCCGTCATCCGCTTGCGGGCGGCCATCGAGCCGGAGGCGTCCACGCAGAAAAGGACCAGGTTGCCCTCCCGGCCCTCGCGGACCGCGACCCTCAGGTCGCCCCGGTGCAGCAGCAGGCCGCCGCCGTCGCGGCCCCGGGAGCGCTGGTGCGGGGCCGCGGCCAGCAGGGTGGCCGGCAGGTGCAGGGCCCGTGGCCCGGAGCTGGCGCCGCTCTGGCCGGCGGCGTCGATCGGGCGGGTGGCGATGGTCCGGCCGGACGGCGTGATCGCCCGGGAGCGCCGTCCCGACGCTCCCTGCCCCAGACCGGGAACGCGCAGCGGCCGGACCCGGTAGGGGTTCGCCGCGGCGGCCGGGCCCTCGGCCAGGGCCGGGCCCGGGCTCGGGCCGTCCGGGGCGGGGCCGTCCGGGGCGGGCGAAGCTCCAGCCTCGCGCTCGCCGTCGGAGCCGCCGCCTCGGGCCGCCGGCCCGGCGGAGTCGTCCCGCCCGGGGTCGAGGCCGGGGCCTGGCCGCGGGTTGCCCCCCGGGCCGCCGGGGGGGTCACCGTCCGGACCGTCGTCCTCCGGGCGGGCGGGCGGCGGGTCGGTCGGGTTGCCGTCGTCGGGGCTCTCCCCCGTGCTGCTGCCTTCCGGCGGCGCCGAGCCGGCCGGGGGCTCGGCCGGCGGCGGAGCCGCGTCCTGCAGGGCCTGCTCCAGCACGTCGTCGTCGATCCCCGGGGCGTCGAACGGATCGCGGCGGCGCCGGTGCGGCAACGCGAACCGGGCCGCGACCCGCACGTCGTCGGTGGTCACCGTGCCCCGGCCCGACCAGGCGGCGTGAGCCCGGGCGGCCCGGGCCACCACCAGGTCGCCGCGCATCCCGTCCACGTCGAAGGCCGCACAGACGGCGGTGATCTGGCGCAGCACCGGGTCGGGCAGCTCGACGCTGACCAGCAGATCGCGGGCCGCGGCGATCCGGGCTGAGAGTTCCTGCTCGGCGCCCTGCCAGCCGGTGGCGAAACCTTCCGGATCGGCGTCGAAAGCCAATCGGCGGCGCACCACCTCGGCCCGGATGTCGGGATCGCGGCTGGCCCTGACCTCGACGGTCAGGCCGAACCGGTCGAGCAACTGGGGGCGCAGCTCGCCCTCTTCCGGGTTCATGGTGCCGACCAGCACGAACCGGGCCGCGTGGGTGACCGAGACACCCTCCCGTTCGATGTGGGCCCGGCCCATGGCGGCCGCATCGAGCAGGACGTCGACCAGGTGGTCGTGCAGCAGGTTGACCTCGTCGACATAGAGCACGCCGCGGTGGGCGGCGGCCAGCAGGCCCGGCTCGTAGGCCTTGACCCCGGCCGCAAGGGCCCGTTCGAGGTCGAGCGAGCCCAGCAGGCGGTCCTCGGTCGCCCCGACCGGGAGCTCGACCAGGCGGGCCGGCCGTTCGCCGGCCGATCCGGGGTGAGGCCCGTCCGGGCAGCTCGGATCGGGGTCCTTCGGGTCACAGGCGAATCGGCAGCCGGGGACCACGCTCACGGCGGGCAGCAGCGCGGCCAGCGCCCGGACCGCGGTCGACTTGGCGGTGCCCTTCTCGCCCCGCACCAGCACGCCGCCCACTTCGGGGGCGACCGCGGTGAGCAGGAGCGAGAGCACCAGGTCGTCCATCCCGACGACCGCCGTCAGCGGATAAGCCCGCACACCAAGTCCCTTCACTCTCGACGGGTCGGCCGCCCGTCGTCGGAGCACCACGCCCGGCGGGCGCGATGACGAGGCGGAATCCTGGCTCCCGGACGGGGCGCGGGCCGCAGTCGGGCCTGCCTCGATCCGGTCACAGTGGCGGGACCGCCCCGGAATCGAGGGGCGATCCGCATCGCCCGACTCACCGGAGTTCCTCCGCACTCGTCGCCTGCGATCCTGCCACACCGCTGCGCCGGGCCAACATCCGTTCAGCTGCGGCTCAGCCCACCCGGCGGCGCGAGACGCAGAACCGACCCACCAGCCCTGATCAGCAACCGCGGCAGTCGACCCGGCCGCGAGACGCACAGCCCTCTCCCCGGCCGGTAGTCGACCGGCGAGGCAGAGCGCTACTCCGCGGCCGGCAGTTCGGGCCGGTGCGGCATCAGCCCGATCAGGAACAAGCCGATCGTGCAGCGGAACCGGGTGGCCGGATCACTGAGGTCGAGCCCGGTCTCCTCGGCGAACCGCCCGAGCCGGTAGTCCAGCGTGTGCCGGTGGACGTGCAGGGCCCGGGCCGCCTCGCTGGCGCGGCTGTAGGTGAGGGTGGCCGAGACGGCGGTCAGCAGGGCCCGGCCGCGGGCGGTGTCGGGCAGCGCGCGGAAGCAGCCCTCGACGTAGGCCGCCCGATCCCCCTCGGGCACGCCGAGCATCGCCGATAGGGGTGCGGCCTCGGCGGCCGAGAGCCGGGGGACGCCGAGCGCGACCGCCGCGTCAGCGGCCCGCCCCGCGGCCCGGATCGCACCGGCCACGGCGGCCGGGCCGGCGACGTCGGGCAGGGTGGCCGTGCCGTGCGGCTCCGGAAAGGTGCTCGGGGCCCGCGGGGTGAGGGCGATCAGCCGGCCGTCCAGGGTGCCGACCACGTTCCACGGGTTCAGCCGGACCGTGTTGCGCACGGTCTCTTCGAGCGCGGGCCCCAGCTCGAGGCTCACCGCCACTTCTCGCAGCGGCAGGCTGAGGCCGAGCCTGCGGGTCAGGTCGTGCTCATCACCGACAGCGAGCCGGCGGCCGGCGTGGATCTCGAGCACGACCTGCACATCGGCGTCCCGATCCCGGCTGCGCGGTTCGTCCTCGCTGTAGCCGGCCGTCACCCACAGCGTGCTGATCCGCTGGAACTCGAGTAACCGCCGGGTGACCTGGGGAAACAGGTGGGCCTCACGCGGATGGCCGCGCAGTTGCCGCCCGAGCGCGTCGAGCAGGGTCTGCTGGGCCAGCTCGTAGGCGCCCAGGGTCTGCCGGCGGTCGATCCCCTGGGCCCGGCGGCGGCGGGCGGACTGCTCGATCATGGGGCCGAGCGAGTCGAAGGGCTCGTCCTTGATCACCAGTTCCAGCCCGGCGATGGCAATCCGGCGCATCCAGATCCGCATCTGCGCCTTGACCTCCGGTGAGGCCTGGGCCGCCGGGACCTGGTCGATCACTCGCTCGGCCATCAGCGAGACCAGACTGTCGACATCGTCGAGCAGGCGCTGGGCCAGGGAGTCAGGGCGATCAGCCATCCGACGGGCCTCCCGGACCGTTCATGAGCCGACAGAGTTACGAGGTCGTTTCGTGAATCGGACTGACCCAGTGGTCAGGTTCCAAACCTCACAGATTTGGACGTCTCGTCCAACAATCTAGCTCAACATTGTCTTAAGCGGCCGAAGTGTCTGGAGCCTGCTTCACGTCAACATCGTTAAGGCTGCTCCCCACCGCGGGCACGGCACAGGGTGAGCGGCCCCTTGCTGACCGCGGCGGTCCGGTTTACGGACCGCCGCGGTCTGCGCGGACAGTCCGTCCCCAGCTTGTCCGGCCGGACCCTGGGCCCGTTCTCTCCACCGCTTCTGCTCGGCCATCTCTGCGCCCCACTGCCTGCGGCCCTCTCTCTTCGGACCACTTCCGAAACGCGGCCTCGGCTACGGCGCTCCCGGCGGCACGAACGGTAGCCCGACCGGCGCCCCCTGGGTGATCAGCCGTTCCAGGGCCCCGGTGTCGAGATGGTCGGCCACCGCATCGGCCAGCGAGTCCAGCCGGGCCTCGCGCAGCGCCTCGAAGGACGTGTCGGACGCCGCGACGAACCCGGACCGGCCGGCCGCCAGCGCCACCTCGGCCAGGAAGGCACGCCGGAAACCGTCATTCTCCAGAGCACCGTGCCAGGTGGTGCCCCAGACCGAGCCCAGCCGCCAGCCGTCAAGGAACGGCTCCGCCGCGGCGATCCGCGCCGCCGGTGCCTCCGGATCCAGCCGGACCACGCCGTGATGGATCTCGTATCCCTCGACCGGTTGCCCGAGAGCGGTTCCGGCCGGCCGGGCCAGCACCTTGTCGGCGCCGAAGTCGGTCCGCGTCGGCAGCAGGCCGAGGCCGGGCACCTCGCCGGCCCGTGACTCCACGTCGTCGGCGATCAGCCGGCCCAGCATCTGGTGACCGCCACAGATTCCCAGCACCGGCCGCCCGGCCCGGGCGTGCCGGATCGTCGCCTCGGCCAGGCCGGTGGCCCGCAACCAGGCCAGGTCGGAGACCGTGGCCCGGGAGCCGGGCAGGACGACGAGATCGCAGCCGGCCAACTCGGCCCCGTGGTGCACCAGACGGACGGCGACCCCGGGCTCCACCGAAAGGGCGTCGATATCGGTGACGTTGGACAACCGCGGCAGCCGGGGCACGGCCACCGTGAGCACGTCCGAACCGATCGGCGCCCGCATCGGGCCGCGGTCCTTCTCCAGGTCGAGCGAGTCCTCGACGTCCAGCCAGAGACCGGTCAGGTAGGGCAGGACGCCGAGCACCGGCCGACCGGTGGCCTTGAAGATCATCGTCAGGCCAGACTCCAGCAGCGCCGGGTCACCGCGGAACTTGTTGATCACGAACCCGCTGATCAGGGCTTGGTCGGCCGCTGCGAGCAGGGCCAGGGTGCCGTGGAAGGCAGCGAACACCCCGCCCCGGTCGATGTCACCGACGACCAGGACCGGCAGCCCGGCCGGGCGGGCCAGGCCCAGGTTGGTGATGTCCCGGTGCCGCAGATTGATCTCGGTCGGGCTGCCCGCCCCTTCGCAGATCACCACGTCGAACCGGGACCGCAGGTCGCCCAGCGCGTCCAGCACTACCGGGAGCAGGCCCGGCGTGAGTCGGCCGTAGTCCATCGCCCCGGCCTCGGCGAACGGCCGCCCCAGCACCACGACCTGGGACGTGCGATCGCTGCCCGGTTTCAGCAGCACCGGGTTCATCGCCGCCTCGGGCTCGATCCGGGCCGCCCGGGCCTGCATCGCCTGGGCCCGGCCGATCTCGGCCCCGCCCCGGGTGACGAACGAGTTGAGCGACATGTTCTGGGCCTTGAACGGTGCGACCCGGACCCCCTGCCGGGCCAGCCAGCGGCAGATCCCGGCCACCAGCACGCTCTTGCCCGCGTCGGAAGTCGTTCCGGCCACCATCAGCGCCCCGCGCATCAGCGGTGCTCCGATGCGAGGCTCGCCGGCCCCGCCGAGCGGGCAGGGCGGGGTGGGATCAGCACCGCCCCGGCGACGGCCAGCCCGGCCGCGAACAGGCCTACTGCGCGGCTGAGACGAGCCGCCCGCCGCACGTCCGCGACCTCGACCGGGCGACCGGACTCGCCGAGCACCGGACGGCTCTCGGACTGCCCGCCGTACCGGTTGACGCCACCCAGCCGGACCCCGAGAGCCCCGGCCGCCGCCGCCTCGCAGTGCCCGGCATTGGGGCTCGGATGACGGCGGGCATCGCGCCGCAACACCCGCCACGCGGTCCTCGGTGAGCCCTGGACCAAAGGGGCACAGATCACGGTCAGCACCCCGCTGATCCGGGCCGGAGCCAGGTTGACCAGATCGTCGAGCCGGGCCGAAGCCCAGCCGAACTGCTGGTACCGGGGCGAGCGGTAGCCGACCATCGCGTCGAGGGTGTTGATCGCCCGATATCCGAGCACCCCCGGCAACCCGGCCACGGCCGCCCACAACAACGGGGCGACGACCGCGTCGGAGGTGTTCTCGGCCAGCGACTCGACCGTGGCCCGGGCCAGGTCGGCGGCGGGCAGGCCGGCCGGATCCCGGGCGCAGAGGTGGGTCAGCCGCTGCCGTGCGGCGATTAGATCGTCACGTTCCAGCGCGACGGCCATGGCCGTGCCCTCACGCAACAGGCTGGTGCCACCGAGGCAGACCCAGGTGGCCGCCGCCATGGCCAGCACCCGGCCGGCAGGCCGCCTCGCGGTGAGTTGCTCGGTGGCCAGCCCGAGCAGAACCGGGCCGGCGACCGCCACGGCCGTGAAGCTCGCTCCCCGGGCCCGGCCGGGACGGTATCCGAGGCGCTCCAGAGTCGCGGCCCAGCGGCCGAAGGCGGCTACCGGGTGGCCCCGACGTGGATCGCCGAATACGGCATCGGCCAGCACACCGATCGCGATTCCCGCCGCCCGGGTGCGGGCCGGCGACGCGAACTGGCGACTCCTGGTGCGGTCAGCGGTCATCGGTTGCATCCTGCCCGACCCCGGCCCCGCCCTTCGCCCCGGCCCCGTGGACAGCGCGCCGGTACTGGCGACCACCCTCAGACCGTCATGTCCTATCCGCCCGTTTCGCGCCATTCGTCCAGTCGGTGCACGCAGGATCGCCGGAACGTGCTGGTCGGAGCCAGTTGGTGCAGTCGGTGCAGTTGGCGCATGGGCGCCGCCGCATGCTCCAACTGGAACGCGCACCGGCCATCCAGGCCACCAGTGGCACCCCTCCCGCTTCCGGCGAACCGAGCGCCACCGATCATGCGGACCGCCCTGGCGAGCGCGCACGCGGCGCGCCAGTCTAGGAAACCGCAGATCAGAGGAACGTTGGCACTGCTGCTGGGTCAACGACCCCACAGCGCCAGCCAGAGAACGACGACACAGCAGGACCGCCGCGAGTACCTCTGCTCCCACTGCACCAACTGGTAAATCACGCCCCTGCAGAAAATACGGAACCGCAGGTCAACGCCAGTTGGTGCAGTCGGAGCAAAGCATCCGCCCACGACTGCACCAACCGGACCCCTCGCGCACTCTCAACGGACTGCACCGAGACCCACGTCCGACAACATCGGCGTCTTCAGCACCGCGGCATTGAGAGCCCAGCTCACCCTTGTCCTGAGCACTCCGAGGGCCACGCGCCGTGATGGTCGGCCGCGCCCGGCTCGAACGGTCGCCCGGACGGCGTTCCGCCGATTCTTCCTTCATCGGCCCCGTCTGGCCGGATCGCCCGGCCACCGCCGGACACCGATCAGACCGGCCCGCCCGGATCGAGCAGACACCCGTCCACCGAGATCTGTGGACTACTACTGCCCATTCGAGCGAACAGTTGAGGAAAACTGCTCAGACGCTGACCTGCCTCGGGCCGGAGATCGAGGAGTCCGACCCCAGGTCGACCACCAGGTCGCGGGCCGACTCGGAGGCAGCCACCGGACCACTCCCGGCTTCCGGCAAATCGGCGTACTCCGGCCCCGGGATCTCACCCGAACCCGCCGCAGCCGGCTCCAAGGGCTCATCGAATGACGAATCTTCCTGGTAATACTCGTCTTCCGAGTGAGCACTCCCGATCAGCGCCATCCGGGTGGCCCGGTGCTGGCCCAGCACGACCCGGATCGGGACGATCACCCGCTCCTGCACCACCGCCTCGACCGCGGCGTGCATGGCCAGCTCCGCCTCGGCCCGGCGCCGCCGGGCCCCGGTCGACAGCGCCCAGCGGGTCAGCGCCGCCAGCAACGCCCCACCGGCCAGGCCGACCACCAGGGCCGCCACCGGCAGAACGACCGGCGTGCCCAGCGGATGGCCGACCAGTCCGGCGCCACCCAGCACGACCAACCCCAGCAGCCCGGCCACCGAGATCAGGGCGAGTACGTACTGCGCGATCGCTACCAGCCACCACCAGGGGGGCGTGGTCAGTTGCAGATCGACCGCGGCGATCTGCCGGTCCAGGGCCGTGGTCAGGTCGTCCTCGGCACCGAACAGCACGCTCTCGCGCACCGCTTCGGCCCATCGTTCGGGCAGGGGCCCGGCGCTGGCGGCAATCGTGACGTCCACGGCCAGATCGACCCGGGCCCGCTGAGCCGGCGCCGAGATCGGCGGCAATGCCGCCCGGATCAGCTTCAGGTCCGTGTCGGTGTCCGTGTCGGCGGCCCGGGCCCGCCGGTCCAGAACGACCCGGCGAACCCAGCGCGGCATCGGCCAGCCGGCCCGCTGCCAGCCCCGGCGACGGTACTCCGCGGCCAGCGCGTCGATCACGATGGGAACGCCGGCGGCCGCGGCCAGTTCGTCGACCAGGCGGACGGCGCCCGGCGGTTCACCACCGCCGGGCTCGGCCGGCGCCAGGCCGGTGAGCACGGCGTTGGTGGTGGCCTGGAGATCGGCCTCGATCCGGGCCTCGATCGCGGAACGGTTCTGCACGACGTCGGCCAGCAGGGCGCGCAGGTCCTCGACCCCGTCGCCCCGGGTCGCCGAGACCGGGAGCAGGCCGACGGCGGCCAGGCCGTCACCGTCCAGCAGTCGGCGCAGGTCATGTTCGCAGGTGTCGGCCTCGTCGGCCGTCAGCCGGTCGATCTGGTTCAGCACCACGACCATCACCCCGTCGTGGCCGACCATGCGCTGCAGGTACCCCGAGTGCAGCGCGTCGTCGGCGTACTTCTGCGGATCCACCACCCAGACCAGCAGGTCGACCATGTTTACCAAGCGGTCCACCTCGATCCGGTGCACGGCCTCGGTCGAGTCGTGGTCGGGCAGGTCGAGCAGCACCAGGCCGTGCAGGGGGGCCTGGTAGTCGGCGTCCAGCACCGACTCCCGGGTGATTCGGCGGGTCGGCGGCACCTCGAGCCAGTCGAGCAGCTCCTGCGAACCGCCCTCGCCCCAGACGCAGGCCATCGGCTCGGCGGTTAGCGGACGACGGGCCCCGACCTGGGCGATCTCCATGCTCGCGAGCGCGTTGAACAGGCTCGACTTACCGGAGCCGGTCGCTCCGACCAGCGCGACCACGGTGTGCTTGGCCCCCAGCTCGAGGCGCTGGACCGAGCGCTCCACCGAACTGATCGCCTGCTCGACCACGGCCGGGTCGAGCCAGGGCGCGCCGACCTCCAGAGCGGCCGTCAGCTCCGCCGCCCGATCAGTGACATCCGCCACCGGACCTCGCCGTCCCTCCATCTCAGTCGGCCGCTTCGACGAAGTCGATCGCGGACCGCAACGCCTGACCACGCCCGTCGACGTCGTCCGCGCTCTCCAGCAGCCGCTCGAACCGGCGGCACTCGGCATCCAGTACTTCCACGGCCCGGGCAGCCAGATCGGCTCGAGCGGCGTCCAGCACGCTGTGCACCGCCTCGGCACCGAGGTAGCGCTCGACGATCCGGCGGGCCGGCGCCACCGTGGCCGCCGCCGGCGACGGCGTCTCCCCGGTTGCAGAACCATCGTCCAGCAAGGCCATGAACAGCACGTCGGCCACGGTCGGGCCGTCGATCCGCAGTTCCGGCTCGACGCCGGCGGCGGCCTCGATCGCGGCGGCGATCATCAGGCTGACATTGAGCCGCCAGTCACGGACCGCCCGCTCCAGCCGGGTCTCCACATCGGTCGTGGTCACCTGATGCCCGCGCACCGCGAGCAGGGCCGAACCGAACGGGTGCCGGCGCCAGCCGACCAGGATCGCCTCGGCGGCGTCGTTGATCGCTCCCCGGACGGCGTCGGTCACACTCTGCGTGACCGGAGCGTCGAGCGGCACCACGACCTCGGGGTCGCGGTTGACCGCCGCGCTGACCCGGTCCGTCAGTGAGGCCGAGGCGCCGTCGAGACGGCGGGCGAACTCGCCGTCGGCGATGAACTCCTGCCAGCGGGCCAGCAGCTCGCCCCGGACCAGGGAGCCGTCGGTCAGACCCCCGGACAGCCAGTCGGCGTAGGCGGTGTGGACGCCGTCGACCTCCTCGCGCAGCGCCAGCCAGCCCCGGGCCTGCTCGTCCGCGGCCACGGTGAGCAGTTCGATCCGCTCGGGCAGGCTGGCCAGCGCTCCCTTGAGGGTGCGCTCGGCGATCACGGTTCGCGACCGCGGATCGCCGGCCACCCGCCGCAGCCACTTCTGCAGCGGCTCGACCAGCGCCTCGGGCAGGAACCCGTTCACCGTCCGGGTCTCCGGAATAGTGAACATGGGCGCGCCGCCCAGCCCCCGGTCGCGCAGGCGGGTGGCCAGATGGATCCGGATCTCCTGCAACGACTCCGGCGGCACCCGGTCGAGCACCACGGCGACGGTGGCGCCCCGGTCGGCCGCCTGCTTCAGCATCTGCCAGGGCATCGCGTCGGCGTAGCGGGCCGCCGTCGTCACGAAGATCCAGAGGTCGGCCGCCTGCAGCAACTGCACGGCCAGGTCGCGGTTGGTCTCGACCAGGCTGTCGATGTCGGGAGCATCGATGAGGGCCAGCCCCGGCGACAGCCCGTCGTGCGGGACCAGTCGCAGGCCGGTGATCCGGGGCGCGTTCGGGTCGATCGGCTGCAACGGCTCGGGAGCCTCGGACGTGACCCGGGTCAACCGGGGCAGGATGCGCTGGGAGAGAAAGGCCCCGGAGTCGTACGGATGGTGAACCAGCACCGGGGAACGAGTGGTCGGCCGCAGCACTCCGGAGCGGCTGACCTCCCGGCGGACCAGGGAGTTGGTCAGAGTCGACTTGCCCGCCCCGGTCGAGCCGCCGATGACTGCCAGTAACGGAGCATCACGACGGCGTAGGCGGGGCAGCAGGTAGTCGTCGAGCTGGCTGAGCACGCCCTCGCGCTCGCGGCGAGCTTCCGTGACCCCCTCGATCTCGAGGGTCAGCGAGACGGTGGCCACCTGCATCCGGAGTCGCTCGACCGCGGCCAGCAGGTCGGCCGGGGCCGCGGCGGGCGGAACGGACTGCGCCCGGCGGCCGGGGTCAGCCGGGCGAACACTGGGCGCGGTGGAGCCGGCCAGCTGCAACTCGTCCTCCAACTGCCTGGTCAGCTCGACGACTGACGCTCCGGCACCCACCGGGCTCGCGGCGGCCACCCCTTCGTCGAAGGAGCCGCCGTCAGCTCTGCCCGCCTTTGCGGTCACCGATCTCCGTCCATGGTTACTGGTCAATCGTGCCTGTGCCTGCTGGTTGACGCCAAAGCCACGAATGGCCCTACGCATACAATCTCCTGCGCAAGGCTGTCATGTCGTCCAGAACATGCAAGCGTCCGCCCGTGACAACTCTGCGCTTTTCTAGAATGACTTACCGTCACCAAAACATTGATGCCCATCGGTGACCGGCGACAATGTACTGTTTCTTCCTTATTGACCGCTTTCATGGCAAGTTGATTCGAGTATGACTCCCCCTTCACCCCCTCGCCGGCTCGGCTCGCCGGTAGCATTGCCCGGGGTTGAGCGCCGGGCAAGAAGCGTGCGGCGTACTCCTCAGGCGCTCGTAGCTCAGCGGATAGAGCAACAGACTTCTAATCTGTCGGTCGCAGGTTCAAATCCTGCCGGGCGCACCAGCACTAGTTCCTACTCTCTCGTGACCGAATTGATATTCGGGAGATTCCCGATTCGCTGAGCGGACGACTCGTCCGGCCCAGCGCGGTCACGCACGGCATCCGATCGAGCCCGGTCTGTGCGGCCGCGCCCGAAGCGCCGGATAAGATCACACGATCATCGGCGGCGAGGTTCGCGCCCGGCGCCTCAAGGCGCCCCGTTCAGCGTCGATGACCACTGCGACTGCTCGATGTCCGCCCTCGGAGCCCGCTCCGACCGTCTCCCGGCTGGCCCTGTGTCCGCACACGCCGACGACACCGCGAGGATTTTGAGCCTCGCGGTGATGGCGCGCGCGCTGAGCCGCTCGGTCCGCCTGGACCAGATGCTGGAGCTGGCCTCCGAGGAGGCGGTCAAGGCGCTGGACGCGAGCACGGTGTCGATCAGCTCGCTGCGACCCGGCACCGGGGCCCTGCAGACCGTGATCAACGTCGGTGACCTGGCCCCGCTCGAGCAACGCTGGCCGACCGACGAGATCTACCAGTTCGACGACTACCCCCAGGCCTGGTCGGTGATGGGAGACCTCAAGGTCTGGGTGACCCGGCTCGATGACCCGCAGGCCGACCCGAACGAGCTGGCCCTGCTGGAGTCGCTCGGCAAGCTCTCCTCGATGGCTGCTCCGCTCCTGGTGGACGGCCGGTTCTGGGGCGAGATCTACGCCACCCGGGGCCGGGACCACGAGCACTTCTCCGAGATGGACGTCGCGTACATGGAGGCCCTGGCCGCGATCCTGGGCGGGGCGCTCTCCCGGGCGATCCACTTCGAGGCGCTGGAGCGTCTGGCCTTCCGCGACCCGATGACCGGCCTGGCCAACCGACGGGCCCTGGACGAGGCCGCCGCCCAGGTACTGGAGCATCTCGCCGACGGCGTCGGCCGGCAGGTGACCGTCGTCGCGGTCGACGTCAACGGGCTCAAGGAGGTCAACGACAGCCTGGGCCACCACGCCGGCGACGAACTGCTGCAAGCGGTCGCCGGCCTGCTCGAACGGCATTTCTCCCCGCTGGTCGGCACGCTGGTGGCCCGCACCGGCGGCGACGAGTTCATCGTGCTGGTGCCGAGCCAGTCGCTACCCGTGGTGGTCACGGTCGCCGACGCCTTCTGCGCCGCGGCGGCCGATCTGTCCGCCGGGGCCGGAGTGTCCTGCGGGGTCGCCGGCGCCACCAGCGAGGATCCGTCGGTGACGGCTTCGGAACTGTTCCGGGCGGCCGATCAGGCCCAGTACGAAGGCAAACGCCTACGCAGCCGGACGGCGGTGGTGGCCGAACTGCCGGGCCACCGGCAGCCGAGGCAGCCGAAGGCGTCCGAGAACAGGTAGCCCGGGCCGGAGTCCACCGCCCGCGCCGTCGTCACCGGTTTCAGGGGCCGGCCGGCAGGGGCAGCAGAGTGGTCCAGCGCACCGGCACCTCCCGCATCAGCAGGGCACTGTCCAGCTCGATCGAACCGGCCGGAAAAACATCGCGATCGTCGTAGAACGAGGACGCGGCCCGGTCGACCACACACGGATCCACCCGCCACTGCGAGGTGACCAGCTCCAGCCCTTCGAACTCGTCCGGCCCCCGGCCGGCCGAGTAGCCGGCCGCGCCGAGCCGGAAGAACTCGGAGGCGTCGTCGGTGTCGTCGAACAGTGTGCTGCCGGTCAGGGTCGGGGCCATCCCGACCTCGACGTCGACCGCGGTGCTGCCGTCGCTGGTGGCGTAGGCGACCCGGAGCCGGCCGGACCGCTCGGCGACGTCGAACTCGGCGCGATGCTGGACGCCGGGGAAGAAGCGCCCGCCGGCCGCCACGTTGAGCCGCGAGGCGCTGTCGAGGCGAGGCATGAAGAGACCTGTGCGGGGGCCGCCCGCGTCGTCCCAGCCGACGGCGATGCGGTGAGCGGCATTCTCGCTGCCGAAGCCGACCGCTCCGGGCAGGCCGGCCGGCCGGGCGTGAACCATCCGGAGCAGGCAGATTCCGACGACGGCGCAGCCCCTGTGCACCTGGGGCCGAAAAGGGGCGGGGAGCATCCGGGCCACGACTTCGGGATCGGCCCGGTAGTTGAGCAGCAGTCGACGGCGGATCATCGCGTCGAGCCGGAAATGGCGCATCGGCCTCCCCTGTCGGTGACGCAAATCTACCGACTCGATCGCCTGTCGGCTCTGAGTTTGCCCAATTCGGCCGAGTCGAACGGGCCGATGCGGCTGAAACGACAAACTGTCGGTGGTCGCCCTTAGGCTGAATTTCTCAGCGCACGGCCGGCGTGCGCAGCACCGGAGGAGCGACGAGCCATGACCGATCTCGCGGCGGATCCGGACGTCCAGACGATCGATCCGGGGCTGGAGCCCGAACTCGACCTCCGCCTGGAGCAGCACCGGGCCGAGCTCACCGGCTACGCCTATCGCATGCTCGGGTCGGCCTTCGAGGCTGAAGATGCGGTGCAGGAGACCCTGGTCCGGGCCTGGCGCGGGTTCGACCGGTTCGAGGGCCGCTCGGCGTTGCGGTCCTGGCTCTACCGGATCGCCACCAACGTCTGCCTCGACATGCTCAAGGGGCGCGAACGCCGGGCCCGCCCGATGGATCTGGGCCCGACCCGGAGCGCCTCGCTGGCCAACCTGGGCGAGCCGCTCACCGAGAGCACCTGGATCGAGCCGATGCCCGACGGCCGGGTGCTGCCCGAGTCGGCCGATCCGGCCGAGGCGGCCGTGTTGCGCGAGACGATCCAGCTCGCGTTCATGGCCGTTCTGCAGCATCTCCCGCCCCGGCAGCGGGCCGTGCTGATCCTGCGCGAGGTGCTCCAATGGCGGGCCGCCGAGGTCGCCGACCTGCTCGACACCACCGTGGCCTCGGTCAACAGCGCCCTGCAGCGAGCCCGCGCCACACTGGCCGAGCAGCGGCCCGAGCAGTCCGGTCCACTGCGCCCGAGCGACCACTCCGGGCTCGACGACTCCGACGAGGCCCTTCTGGCCGGTTACCTCGATGCCTTCGAGCGGTACGACATCGAGGCCCTGGTCCTGCTGCTGCGGGCCGACGCCACCCTGTCCATGCCGCCGTACGGGCTGTGGATGCAGGGCCCCCTCGAGATCGGCCGCTGGATGCTCGGCCCGGGAGCCGATTGCCTGGGCTCCCGGCTGATCCCCACCCGCGCCAACGGCTCGCCCGCCTTCGGCCAGTACCGGGCCGGCGGCCCGAACGGCGAGCACCAGCCGTGGGCCCTTCAGGTGATCGAGATCGTCGACGGCCGGATCACCGCGATCAACGCGTTCCTCGACACGGCGCACCTGTTTCCGCTCTTCGGCCTGCCGGCCCGACTCGACCCCGGCTCCGAGTGACCCGGGGCCCGAGCCTGAGCCACCATGGTGCCCGTGGACGTCGATGATGCGGCAGACGAGCTCTACGGCTTGGCCCCGGCCGAGTTCACGGCCCGGCGCACGGCCCTGGTGGCCCGGGCCAAGGGGGACGGCGATGCCGCTCTGGCCAAGGAGATCTCCCAGCTGCAGCGGCCCACCGTCTCCGCCGCGCTGATCAATCACCTGGTTCGGGCCGGCGAGACCACCCAGGGCGCCGGTGGCCGGGAGGGTTCGATCGACGGGTTGCTCGATCTGGGTCACCGGTTGCGCGAGGCTCAGGCCGAACTCGACGGTGCCCGGATGCGCGAGCTGACCCGCGAGCGCCAGGGCCTGGTCGCCGAGCTGGTCCGCCGGGTCATCGCGTTGGCGGCGTCGGACGACCAGAAGGTCAGCGGCACGGTCCAGCGCGAACTGGAGGAGACGTTCGGGGCCGCGATCGCCGACGAGCAGGCCGGGCTGGCCGTCACCTCGGGCCGGCTGACCCGCGCCCTGGCCTATGCCGGGCTCGGCGAGGTCGACGTCACTGCGGCCACCGCCACCCCGTTGACCCGGATGCCACGGCGCCCGACCGCACCGAAGGCGGCCCCGCGCTCCGACCGGCCCGCAGACCCGCCCGCTGATCTCGGTGAACGCCGCCGGGCCGCCGAAGCAGCCAAGCTCGAGGCCGCCACCACCGCGGTGACCGAGGCCCGAGCCGCTCTGGCCGCCGCCGAGGACGACCTGGTCACCGGAGCAGCCGTGCTGGAGACGGCGACCGCGCACGAGGCCGATCTGTCGGCCCGGCTGGAGCAGGTGCAGCGCGAGATCGTTCAGCTCCGGCACGAACTGGACGCCGCCGGCCGGAGCGTGGCCAACGCCGACCGCGATCACCGCCGACACGAGCGGGCGGTGCACCAGGCCACGAAGGCGGCCCAGCAGGCCGAACAGGCTCTCGACCGGCTCGATCCGCAGGCCTGACCCGGCCGGGCCGCGGTCGGGCCCGGGTGGGCCGCAGTCGGGCCCGGGTGGGCCGCGGTCGGGCCCGGCCAGGCCGCGGTCGGGCCCGGCCAGCCCGCGGTCTGGCCTGGGCGGTCAGTGGCCGACGTCATCAGGCCGGACCGGACGGCTCAGTCGCCGACGTAGACCCAGTGACCGCTCTCGCGCGCGAACCGGCTCACCTCGTACTGCGATCCGGGCTCGCCCCGACGGGTGTAGTGAGCCCGGAACTCCACCGTGCCGGCCGGTTCGAGCACTCCACCCCCGGTGACGGCCAGCACGTCGAGCCGGGTCCAGCGCTGGTCGGCGTCGAACCCGACCCGGGCCGGCCGGGTGGCCGAGTGCGAGGTCAGCAGCAGGTACTCGCCGTCCTGGACGACGAAAGCGCTGTACCGCGAGCGCATCAGCCGTTCGGCGGTCGGCGCCCAGGCCGCTCCGGAGTGGAACCGGCCGCAGCAGTCGGCATAGCTTGCCTCGAGCCCGCACGGGCATCGCCGGTCCGGTCCGGTCACGACGGTCGCGGGCGATGCGGGGTCTCGGGACGGCTTGCGCTTGGACATCCGCTGATTGTGCCTGCTCCCGCCGACAGCCCCAGCCCCAGCCCCAGCCACAGCCACACGAAGACGGAACGGAACGGGCGCCTGGGCAACCAGGTCAGACCGTGGCCAGGAAGCCGGCGATCACCAGGGTCACCGCGATCAGGGTGAGCCGCCAGGCCGCCCGGCCCCCCGGGACGCCGACCCGCCGGGCGGCCCCGGTGAAGGCCAGCACCACTCCCCCGGCCAGCAGCAGCGCGGCCAGGGCTCGCCGTCCTCCCGCGATCCGGTCGTCACCGAGGACGGTGACGAGCAGCACGAGCGCGGCCAGGGCGACCAGTACCGCCATCGCGATCAGCGATCTCTGCGGCCCCAGCCGCTGGGGCAGGCCCCGAACGCCGGTGGCGGCGTCGGCCTCCGTGTCGCCCACGGTGTTGCCGGCGTGAGCCGCCGCGCCGAGTAGAGCGGCGGCCAGGATCTGAGGCGCCGGTGGCCAGGCCGAGCCCGCGAAGCCGGCCGGTCGCTCGACGGCGAAGGTCACCACCACCGGCAGCAGGCCGAACGCCACCAGGTACGGCACCGGACTGAGCCGGGTGGCCTTGAGCCCGGCGTTGTAGCTGACCGCGGCGGCCACCGCGATCAGGTGCAGCACGCCGGCGGCGACGCCGAGCCGGAACGACAGGACGACCCCGGCTAGCGCGGCCAGGACGGCCCCGGCCGCCACCGGGGCCCGGCCGACCAGGCCCGAACTTAGCGGCTTGTCCGCCCGGGCGGCGGCCCGGTCCCGGGGGGCGTCGATGGCGTCGTTCGACCAGCCCACGCAGAGCTGACCGGCCAGCACCGCCGCGGCCACCGCGACCAGCCGGCCCGGCCCGGCCCCGATCGCCGCCGCGTAGGCGGTCGCGAAGGCGGTCACCGCCAGGCACGGCAACGGGTGGCAGCTCAGGACCAGTCCGCGGGTGGCCCGGCCCAACCGCCGGGCCGGCCCCGGAGAACGACCCGCGAGGTCGGGTTCGGCCACGGTCACACCGCCCCCGGAGTAAGGACGGGAGCGGCGGCACCGGCGTCCTCGCCGCCGGCCGCCGATCCGCCGGTGGCCAGCACCGATCCGCCCAGCACGAGCACGAACCCGATCCCGGTGACCACGCCGAACGGCTCGCCCAGCACCAGCACGCCGAGCAGCACCGCCACCGCGGGGTTGACGTAGGTGATCACCGTCGCCCGGGCCGGGCCGACCTCGGCGATCAGCTCGAAGAAGACCAGGAAGGCCAGCGCGGTGCAGACCAGCGACAAGGTCAGCACCGCCGCCAGCCCCCGGGCCGGCGGCCAGTGCGACGGCGCCTGGGCCACCCCGAGCGGCAGGTAGACCAGGGAGGCCAGGGTCAGCGAGGCCGCCACCACGCCGAGGCCGGACTGCTCGGCCAGCCGCCGGGACAGAATCATCGGACCGAGCGCGTATCCGATCACCACTCCGGCCACGGCCAGGACGGCGATCAGGTCGTCGGTCTCGACGTCCAACCCGACCAGGGCCGCGACCCCGGCCACGCCGAGCAGCAGCCCGATCAGCCGCCGACCGCTCAGCCGCTCACCGCCACCGGACAGCCGGGTCAGGACGGCGACCACGATCGGCACGGCCGCGATCAGCAGGCCGGTGAGCGAACTGCTGAGCCGGGTCTCGGCGTGGGCCAGCAGCAGGAACGGCCCGCAGATCTCCAGCCCGGTGTAGAGCACCAGCGGTCGCCAGACCCGGCCGAGCCCCCGGAACTCGCCCCTGAACAGGGCGATCGGCCCCAGCACGACGGCGGCCAGACCGGTTCTGATCAGCACCACCGTCGCCGGGGCAAAGTCTTCGACGGCCACCTTGAGCAGCAGGTACGGGATCCCCCAGATCACGCACATGGCGCCGAACAGCACCATCCCGCGTCGGCTCATCGGGCCATCCTCTCCCGGGCTCGACCGACCGGCCAGCCCCGCCCGAGCGGCCGGCCCGCCGAACCCCGTCTAGCCTGCCGGACATGGCCGAGGTTCGGATCGGGATCTCCGGGTGGCGCTACGCCCCCTGGCGCGGCGACTTCTACCCCAAGGGCCTGACTCAGGCCCGCGAGCTGGAGTACGCCTCGAGCCGGCTGTCCACCATCGAGATCAACGGCTCCTTCTACGCCCTCCAGCGGCGCGAGAGCTACCGGAAATGGGCCGAGCAGACCCCCGAAGGTTTCGTCTTCTCAGTCAAGGGACCTCGGTTCATCACCCATCTGAAGAAGCTGGCCGACGTCGAGACGCCCCTGGCCAACTTCTTCGCCAGCGGCCTGCTGGCCCTCGGGCCCAAGCTCGGCCCGATCCTCTGGCAGCTACCGCCGACGCTGGGCTTCGACGCCGGCCGGCTGAGCGACTTCTTCGGCCGCCTGCCCCGCACCACCGGCGGCGCGGCCGAGCTGGCCAAGGGCCACGACGCCCGGCTCGACGACCGCGCGCTCACCGAGACCGACGCCGACCGGCCGATGCGGCACGCCCTCGAGGTCCGCCACCCCACCTTCGTCGTCCCGGAGTTCGTCGAACTGCTGCGAACCCATGACGTCGCCCTCGTGGTCGCCGACACCGCCCGCAAATTCCCGTTCCTGGACGACGTCACCTCGGACTTCGTCTACGTCCGGTTGCACGGCGACGAGGAGCTGTACGTCAGCGGCTACGAGGACGAGGCGCTGACCAGGTGGGCCGGGCGGGTGCGGGACTGGCGGGCCGGCCGGGCCCCCCGCACCGAGAACACGGTGGGCGAGCCGGCGCCCGAGCGCCCGGCCGGTCGCGACGTCTACGTGTACTTCGACAACGACGTGAAGACCCGCGCCCCCTACGACGCGATCGCCCTGGCCGAGCGGATCGAGGGTGCCGGTGGGCCGGAACACTAGATCAACGACGCGTCAGTGCTGGTGTGACCGCTTCAAGCAGTGATGGATCAAAACAGGCCACACCCGTCGGGCCGCAGGTCGGCCTGCCCCGGCCGTAGATCGCGCCGATCCCCGAGGAATCAGCGGGAGATCGGCCGCTCGTCGTCGCGGCCGGAGGCGTGCACCTGGTCGCGGAACTCCTTGGCCCGGTAGAGCGAGAGGTCGGCCGCGGCCAGCAGATCGGTGACCCCCTGGTCGGGCGACCAGAGCTGGGCGATGCCGATCGACACGGAGGTCTGGACGACGTGATCCCCGGACAGCACCGTGGTGGCGGCCACATGCCGACGGATCCGCTCAGCGGTGACCGTAGCCTTGTCGAGGTCGGAATCCGGCAGCAGGATGGCGAACTCGTCCCCACCGAACCGGGCGCAGACGTCGTACTCTCTGGTGGCGTTGCTCATCACGGCGGCCACCGCGCTGATCACGGCGTCGCCGGTGAGGTGGCCGTACCGATCGTTGACCGTCTTGAAGTGGTCCAGGTCGAGCAGCATGACCGACAGCGGCGTGCCGGTCCGCACGGCGCGGGCTACCTCCGCTGCGGCCTCCCGCTCCCACGTGGGCGCGTTGAGGAGACCGGTCTTGACATCCAGCCGGGCCGCCGCGCGGAGCTGGTCGTGGACCACGGCTCGGTGCAGGAGAACCACCGGGCTGATGGCCAGCAGTACCAACAGCGGCTGGAGCCCGGCGAGCAACCCGATCATCACACCGACGCAGATCTCGCCGACATCGATCACGAGGTTGTCCCGATCGAGAAGCAGCTCGCGCCAGGCTTCCTCGGGCGAGTTCAGCTTCACTGCGACAGCTATCAGGACGGTGTTCGCGAGTGAGGCCGACACCGCGCAGGCGAGCGCGACCGCTGCCCAGGCCAGGCCTGAACCGGCAGCCCCCCCGCGGTCGAGGTGCCAGAGGTCAGAGACCCGATGAAAGACGACCGAGGCCATCGCGAGAGCCAGGGCCTGAACGGCCATGGTCAGCACCCGGCGGTGGATCAGCGTCTGACGGACCCGCCACTGGGTGAGAATCATGAATGGAATCGGCACGAGCAGCGCGTACGCCGGCGGCAGCAGGAAGGCGATGGGCAGGGCCCAGGCCAAGGTCAGGTCCTTGCTCAGGGTGCCCGTGGTCTCACCATGCTTGCGGGTCACCTCGAGGGCGAAGCAGCCGCCGGCCAGCAACAAGCCGAAGGTGGCCAGGTCGGTGCCGTCGAAGCGGGTCCGCAGAAGGCTGCCGGTCACGGCGGCACTCCACGCCAGCAACATCACCACCAGGTAGGCGCGCAATGAGGCGGACAGCTGCCAGAACGCCCAGCCGGACCACTTCCCGGGCGTTCGACGGTGGTTCCTGGGAACTTTCAGCAGCACGTTGGACCCCCTGTCTCTGCGCCCTGAATCACCAACGGAACAGCACTCCTCACGAAGTGTCGCATAAGTCCGACTCTGAGTAGAGGAGGCGAGCCAAAGAAGATCCTGGATTCGGTGTCGGTTCATTCTCGCGATGCATCCGTTTCGAGGCGGGCCTAGGACACTTGGGCCACCCGATCAAGGGCGAGCAGGATCAGAAACCTGGACATGATTGTGATACGCACCACAAGAGCGGTAACAAGTACATCCCGTTGCAGCTGAGCGATCGAGAGAGGGCCGCCGTGCGCGGAGCCAAGTGGACTCGTTAACACCTTGCGTCACCAGCATCCGAGCAGAAGGGAGATGACCGTGCGCGGAGCCAAGTGGACCCGATAGCAACGCCACCACCCAGCCGCTCAACCAGGAAGGAGGACCCCATGCGCGGAGCCAAGTGGACCCGTTGACGCCATCGCCCATCCGCCGTCCGAGCAGAAAGGAGACCACCGTGCGCGGAGCCAAGTGGACCCGATAGCAACGCCACCACCCAGCCGCTCAACCAGGAAGGAGGACCCCATGCGCGGAGCCAAGTGGACCCGTTGACGCCATCGCCCATCCGCCGTCCGAGCAGAAAGGAGACCACCGTGCGCGGAGCCAAGTGGACCCGATAGCAACGCCACCACCCAGCCGCTCAACCAGGAAGGAGGACCCCATGCGCGGAGCCAAGTGGACCCGTTGACGCCATCGCCCATCCGCCGTCCGAGCAGAAAGGAGACCACCGTGCGCGGAGCCAAGTGGACCCGATAGCAACGCCACCACCCAGCCGCTCAACCAGGAAGGAGGACCCCATGCGCGGAGCCAAGTGGACCTGAGTCACGCCTTGCCCACGACGAGGGCGATGGACAAGGACTTGCGCCCCTCCAAGGCCAAGAGAACCGCCATCACACCGCCGGCGGCTCCGGCGGCCACGATCACCCCGGCGGCACCCCAGAATTCGGCCAGCGCCCCGGCCAGCACGACGGCCAGCCCCTGACCGACGCTCATCAGGGCCTGGACCAGCCCGAACGCCTGCCCCCGGGACACCGGGGGGACCGCGATCACGAACGCCGCGTTGGCCGCCAACTGGTAGGAGCTGCACGCCCCCGAGACGGCGAAGATCACCAACGACCAGCCCAGTCCCGGATGCCAGACACACCCCAGAAACGGCGCGCAGGTACCCAGGGCCAGCGGACCCATCAGCCGGACTCGTCGCGCCGGTTGGACCCAGCGACTGAAGATCAGCGCTCCGAGCACCGCCCCGCCCGGAATCGAGGCCAAGAGCAATCCGGCCATCGCCGCCCCTCCGCCGAGGTCGTGGGCGTACGGCGCGACCAGTCCCTCCGGAACCACGTACCAGACGCAGAGCAGGGCGAACCCGGTGAGCACCCGCAACTGCGGCGTGCCGAACACCAGCCGGGCGGCCTCCACGGCATCTCCCAGCATCGAGGACATCCTGGGCGGGTCGCTGCGGGCCGCGGGGCGGCGCTTCACCCCGACCACGAGTAGGACGGCACTGAGCACGAAGGTCGCGGAGTTCACGCCCAGAGCACCGGACGGGCGGATGACGGCCACAACCAGGCCGGCCAGGCCGAAGCCGAGCACTTGTCCGGCTTGAACCGTGACATTGCCGATCGCCGATCCCACGACGTAGCGGTCACCGGTGAGAACCTCGGGCATCAGCGCAGCCCGGGCGGCCCCGAAGGGCGGGGAGAAGAGCTCGGTGGCGAACAGCAGCACGCACAGCACCCAGATCGGCAGCCCGAAGGTGGCCATGGCCAGCATGAGCAGCGCGCGGGCCAGATCACAGACCACCATCAGCCCACGCCGGGGAAGTCGATCGGCCAGCCCGGACAGCAGCGGGCCGCCCACCAGCCAGGGCAGGAAACTGATCGCGTAGGTGACCGCGGCCAGCAGCGCGGAGTCGGTCCGGTCGAAGACCAGCCAGGTGAGGGCCACTATCGCGAGCTGATCGCCGACCAGCGACAGGATCTGGGACAACCACAGAGCCCGGAACTCGGCGATCCGGAAGACCTCGGCGAAGGTGACTCTGGGGGCGGATGGCTCGACTTCCAGTGCGACCCCTTTCGGAGAACCTCAGCCGGCGCGGCCGCGGACCTCAGCCGTCGCCGAATCCCGATCCGAGAGCATCGTCGATGTCTGAGGGAGAGTATGCACGAAAAGCGAGATACGTCCGAGTCTTGACGACGCCGTCCACCTTGCCGAGATGCCCGGCAATGATGTCGGCCAGCGCCTCCTGCTCGTCCACGCGCACGATGGCCACCAGGTCGACGTCGCCGGTGACGGAGTAGACCTCCCGCACGCCCTCGATCTGGGCCACCAGGGTGGCCACCTCGGGGATCCGGTCGGGCCGGGCCTGGAGCAGAACAATCGCGGTAATCAGGGCCGTCTCCCTCGGGCGATGGCAGGTTGGACGCCGACCACAGTAGCCCGTCATCCACGCCCCCCATTCTGGGGACAAGCGCCGTCTCCGGCCGATATGTGGCGACTTCGACATGCGGTGTCCGTTGACCTGGCTTATGGGGTGGATAGGGTGGCAAATCCTTATTAGTGGCGATCATCCGGGGGTCCGCGGAGATGACGACCGCACAACCGAACGACGGCGAGACGCAGGTCGAGGTCGACTGGGCCTGGACCGACGAGGACTCGACCTGGATCCCCCCGGAGATCGACACCCGCAAGCCGAGCCCGGCCCGGATGTACGACTACTCCCTCGGCGGCAAGGACAACTTCGAGGTCGACCGGGTCGCGGTCGAGGCCGTGGCCGAGATCGTGCCGGCCTTCCGCGACGTCGCGATGGCCAACCGGGGGTTCCTGGTCCGGGCGGTCGAGGCGATGGCCCGGCTCGGCATCGACCAGTTCATCGACCTCGGCACCGGCATCCCGACGTCGCCCAACGTGCACGAGGTGGCTCAGCAGTTCCAGCCCGGGGCCAAGGTCGTCTACGTCGACAACGACCCGATCGTGATGTCCCACAACCGGGCTCTGCGCGCCCCTCGGCCCGGAGTACTGGCCCTGGCCCGCGACATGCGCCAACCGGCCTCGATCATGGACAACCCCGAGGTCCGGGCCCATCTCGACTTCGACCGCCCGATCGGGCTGCTGTTCTTCGCCGTCCTGCACTTCGTCCGGCGCGAACTCGCTACCGAAGTGGTCAAGCAATTCTGCCGTTCGCTGCCGCCGGGCAGCTATGTGGCCATCTCCACGGCCTGCAAGGACGGCATGGACGGCGCCCTGATCGACCGGCTCGAGGCGGTCTACTCCCGCTCCGCGGCACCCTTCGTGCTGCGCTCGACCGCTCAGGTCGGGCAGCTGTTCGACGGGATGGACCTGCTCGAGCCGGGCCTGGTCGACGTCACCGAGTGGCGGGACGCCGGAACTCCGCATCCGATCCGGATCCTGGCCGGGGTCGGAAAGGCCACCTGAGCCCGGGCCCGAGGCCGGCCCGGGGCGGGCCCCCTGGGTCGAGGCGCCGCCGATCGGGTTCGGCCGATCGGCGGCGGCTCGACTCAGGCGTCTCGGCCGGCGTGCTCCGCGAGCAGGTAGAAGTCGTCGTGCGGGTCGGTCACGGTGCCGGCCCCCTGGCCCTTGTCCACCGGGTGCTTGCCCTGCCGGCAGACCAGCCCGGCGGCGATCAGGTCGTGCAGGGCCTCGTTCAGCCGGGGTTCGGGCAGTTCGGTGGTGACCTCGAGCCCGTTCGGGGTCAAGCCGGCCGGCCCCACCTCGGCCAGGGCCTCGAGCACGGTTCTCTGCTGCCGGGGCCGGCGCAGCTGAGCCGGCAGCAGATCCGGGATCCGGCCCGAGCGCAGCCCGGAGCGCACCCCGGCCATGAAGCCGAGCGAGAAGCGAGTCATGCCGCACCGACAACTCGGGCCCGGCCGGCCAGGGCCAGCGGGAAGATCGCCCAGACCGACTTGCCCTGGACCGCGTCGGCCTCGGGATCGCCGTCCAGCAGCGTCCAGCCCCAGCAGAGGCTGAGCGACTCCACCAGCTGCAGCCCCCGGCCGGACCCGGCGAACGGATCGGCCGACTGCCGCACCGGCGGAGCCTCGCTCGGGTCGGTGACCGCGCAGATGACGTGGCTGCCGGTGCTGACCAGGCTGATCTGGACCTCGTCGCGATCACCGATCCGGGTCGGGACCGGAAGCCCGTCGCGGCGCCGCGGCGCCGTCCCGGGCTCGTCGTCGGCATCCGGTTCGTCGACCCGCAGGCCGTGCTGCAGGGCATTGGAGACGAGCTCGGAGGCCACCAGCACGACGTCGTCGAAGATCTCGTCGGCCCGCCAGTGGCGCAGCACCCGCTGCACCACGTCCCGGGCCTGCCGGACCGCGGTCAGGTCGCTCGGCAGCGACCGCAGCACGGCGCTCTCCATGTCGCTCCCAGCGGTGTTCACGACTCGACCCACGGCCTCTCCCCGTTCACCCGGAGCCGGCGGCCACACCGAGGTGCGGCTCCCGACTGCTCGATCCGTACGGTGCAAACGCTCGCGACGAATGCACGTGCATCTCAGGCTAACGGATTGGTTCGTGCCGATGCACGTGCATCACCATAGTTTTGTGCCGGGAAGTCCGACATCCACTGAACGTCCGTACCGACTGCTCAAGTGATCCCGGAGGTGACAGACTGTTCCCAGGGTCGTCATCGTGGATCCGGAGGCCGAGTGATCTCGGTCACCGAGGTCCCCTGAGCATGGAGAGGTGCACACACTGTGCCGACGCCGGGTGGTCCGACGGTCAGGCGGATTTTGGTGGGCGCTCAACTTCGACGACTCCGCGAAGAGAAGGGCATCACTCGTGAGGCCGCCGGCTACCGGATCCGTGCCTCCGAGTCCAAGATCAGTCGCCTGGAGCTGGGGCGGGTCGGGTTCAAGGACCGCGACATCAGCGACCTGCTCGAGTTGTACGGGGTACAGGACGAGGTCCAGCGCGAGGCGCTGGTCGCCCTGGCCCGGGAGGCCAATAGCGCCGGCTGGTGGCACAGCTACGACGACGTGCTGCCGAACTGGTTCCAGACCTATGTCGGGCTGGAAGAGGCGGCCACACTGATCCGCAGCTACGAGATCCAGTTCCTGCCCGGCCTGCTGCAGACCGAGGAGTACGCCCGGGCCGTGGTCAGCGCCGGTTCGCCGGACGCCTCGACCGCGGACATGGAACGTCGGGTGCACCTGCGGGTGACCCGGCAGAAGATCCTGCGCCGGCCGAACAACGCTCCGGTGTTCTGGGCCGTGGTCGATGAGGCCGCCCTGCACCGGCCGATCGGCGGCAGCAAGGTGATGCGGGCCCAGGTCGAGCACCTGCTCGACCTGATGACCCTGCCGAACGTCACCCTTCAGGTGATGCCGTTCCGGTTCGGCGGCCACGCCGGTGAGAGCGGCGCCTTCAGCATTCTGCGTTTCCCCGAACCCGAACTGCCGGACGTCGTGTATGTCGAGCAACTGGTCAGTGCCTACTACCTGGACAAGCGCGACTATGTCGAGCGGTACGCCCGCACGATGGATCGTCTCACCGTCGACAGCCAGCCTCCGGACGTCACCCGGAAGACCCTCGAGCGGATCTTGACGCAGGTTTAACTCTGTGTTTTAGGCGCGGTTGTTCGCTTTTGTACCCATTCGGGTAACAGTACGCTCATGTTCAATAACTCTGTGTGCCCTTACCCCCTCGCAAAGCGCTGTCAAAGCGGCTAAATTCTCGCGTACCTGCAGATGCGCGAGCGGATGCATGTGCAGCAGCAGAAGCGTTGGGGGCGCTCACTCCCCCTGGCACGCTTCCGACACAGAAGGAGGAGGTTGAGATGGGCCCGATCCACAACGGCATGTCCGCCGACGAGATCACGGACGTCACCTGGGTGAAGAGCCAGCGCAGCAACTCTCAGGGCAACTGCGTCGAGCTCGCCGAGCTCGTCGACGGCTCCGTGGCGATGCGCAACTCGCGCCACCCGAAAGGCCCGGCGCTGGTCTACACGCGCGCCGAGGTAGAGGCAATGATCATGGGGGCCAAGGACGGCGACTTCGACTACCTGCTCGGCTGACAGATCGGCTCAGCACCGTCCCGTGGTCAGGGCACATCGGCCCCTGACCACGGGACGCGGCCGGTCAGCGGTACTTGCGCAGCTCCTCGCGGGCCACGGACCGGATGTGCACCTCGTCCGGGCCGTCGGCCAGCCGCAGGGTGCGCGCCCCGGCCCACATCCGGGCCAGCGGGAAGTCGCCGCTGACCCCACCGCCACCGTGAACCTGGATCGCCCGGTCGATCACGGCGCAAGCCACCCGGGGCGCGATCACCTTGATCGCCGCCACCTCGGCCCGCGCCCCCGAGGCACCGTGCCGGTCGATCAGCCAGGCGGTCTTGAGCACCAGCAACCGGGCCTGCTCGATCTCCATCCGCGACTCGGCGATCTGCTGACGGACGACGCCTTGGTCGGAGATCGGCCCACCGAAGGCCTGCCGGCCACCGGCCCGGCGCACCATCAGCTCCAGAGCCCGCTCGGCCATGCCGAGGGCCCGCATGCAGTGATGGATCCGGCCCGGGCCGAGCCGGGCCTGGGCGATCGCGAAGCCGCTGCCCGGCTCGCCGATCAGGTTCTCGGCCGGCACCCGCACGTTCTCGAACAGCAGCTCCCCGTGGCCGGGCTGGTCGTGGTACCCGAACACGGACAGGTCCCGGACGAAGGTCACACCCGGAGCGTCCCGGGGCACGATGATCATCGACTGCCGCCGGTAGGGGTCCGCGTCCGGATCGGTCCGGCCCATCACGATCAGCAGGCGGCAGCGCGGATCGGCCGCCCCCGACGTCCACCATTTGTGGCCGTTGACCACGTACTCGTCGCCGTCACGTTCGATCCGGGTGGCGATGTTGCGGGCGTCGGACGACGCGACGTCCGGTTCGGTCATCGCGAAGCCGGACCGGATCGTGCCCTCCAGCAACGGTTCCAGCCACTCCTTCTGCTGGGCCGGGGTGCCGAACATGTGCAGCACCTCCATGTTGCCGGTGTCCGGGGCCGAGCAGTTCATCGCCTCCGGGGCCAGGTGGATGCTCCGCCCGGAGGCCTCGGCCAGAACGGCGTAGTCGACGTTGGACAGGCCCGACTCGGCCGGCAGGAAGAGGTTCCAGAGCCCGGCGGCCCGGGCCGCCGACTTCAGTTCCTCGAGCACCTCGGGGTGGTCGTGCGGGCGGCCGTCGGCCGTGTTGGCGGCGATCTGCTGCTCGTAGCGCGCCTCGGCCGGGTAGACGTGATCGGCCAGGAAGGCGTTCAGCCGGGCGAGGTGGTCCTCGGCCTGCGGCGAGAGCGAGAAGTCCATCGGTGCTCCCGGATGTCGGCGACAGTGACGCGTCCGGGTTCGACGCTACCCGCGCTCGTCCCCCAGGGGAATGAGACAGACCGTCAGGTTGCCCCACCGGCCGCGGCCCAGCGCGGCAGGAAGCGCCCTCGCAGCGAGGAGACGGTCGCGAGCATGGCGTACTCCTGGGTGGCGGCGTCCGGGGCGGCCGTGCCCCGGGCCATCCGCTCCCGCAGGAAGGCCAGCTCGCTGCCCAGCTCCTGGAAGTCCCGCATCGCCTGCCGGGCGCCGCTGCCACCGGTGCGGGCGGCCCAGTTCCGGGCGTCCCGCCGGGCCGGCAGCGAGGCCAGCATCGCCACCTCGGCCGGAGTCAGCCAGCCGGTGCCGGCGTAGACGGCCAAGTGCCGGGCGACCAGCTGACCCTCCCGCCGCCGGGCCACCACCGCCAGCGTGGCGAAGCCGATGAACACCGGCACCTGGAGCAGCACATAGGTGGAGGCGAAGCCGGCCAGACCGGAGGCGGCGGACAGGTTCCAGGCGCCGTGCAGCAGCACCGCGCACAGGTAGCCGACGACCGGTGCCACCACCTTGACCAGCGGATTGCGCGACCGGACGGCCAGCCCGATGCCGATCCCGGTGGCCGCGGTGAAGAGCGGATGGGCGAACGGCGAGACCACGCAGCGCAGCAGGAACACAAAGACGGTGCCGCCACTGCCGTGATCTCCCATCGTGCGGCCGAGGTAGAGCACGTTCTCGACGAAGGCGAAGCCGATGGCCGACATGCCGGCGTAGACGATGCCGTCGACCACGCCGTCGAACTCGCGCCGCCGCAGCACCAGGATGAGCACGATCGCGCCGCCCTTGAACGCCTCCTCGACGAACGGGGCCACGAACACCGCTGTGGTGGTGACGTCTCCCCCGGCGTTGCGGATCGCGATCATCGACGCGGTGTTGATCACCAGGGCGCCGAAGGTGGCGAACCCGGCCCCCCAGGTGAAGGCCAGGACCAGCAGCGAGGTCGGCTCGGACTCATACCGGTCGAGCCAGAGGAAGGTGGCCACCACCGGGAAGACCGGAATCGCGGCCAGCACCGCACCGGTGATCAGGCCGAGGGCCCCGGTCTCCTTGGTGATGGCCAGCAGGGTGAACAGACTGGTGCCGGTCAGCACGACGACGATGGTCACCCAGAGCAGCCCGGTGCGCAGCTGCGGACGACGCGGAGCCACCAGCGGATGGTCCGCCGGCAGCCCGGCAGGCCTCGTCGGCTGGTAGGGAGAATCCGCGCTCACGAGGTCGAGGTTAGCGGCGAGCGAGGAGCAGCGGTTCACTACCAGCACTGAGGCGATGGCGCGGCGTAGAGTACCCGCCGTGGCAACGGAGAACAGCGAGCGCTCGCAGGACCGCATCGTTTGGATCGACTGCGAGATGACCGGGCTCGACCTGACGGCGGATGCGCTGATCGAGGTCGCGGCTCTGGTCACCGACTCGCAACTGTCGGTCCTCGGCGAGGGTGTCGACGTGGTGATCCGCCCGCCGGACGGAACGCTCGAGCACATGGTGGACGTGGTGCGGAACATGCACACCTCCTCCGGCCTGCTCGACGAACTGGCCGAGGGCATCACCCTGGACGAGGCCGAGGAGGCTGTCCTCGACTACGTCCGCACCTGGGTGCCCGATCCGCGCAAGGCCCCACTGGCCGGCAACTCGGTCGGCACCGACCGGGGCTTCCTGGCCCGGGACATGCCGAAGCTCGAGGGGCACCTGCACTACCGGATCGTCGACGTCTCCTCGATCAAGGAGCTGGCCCGGCGCTGGTACCCCCGGATCTACTTCGCCTCGCCGGCCAAGGCGGGCGGCCACCGGGCCCTGGCCGACATCCGGGAGAGCATCGAGGAGCTCAAGTACTACCGGGAGGTGCTGTTCGTGCCCCCGCCCGGGCCGGGGTCCGAAGCCGCCCGCGAAGCGGCCAAGAAGTACGTCCTGCCCCCGGCCTGACCGCTCTGCCTGGTGCAGCCTTGCTGCAGCCCTGGTTCGGTCGGCGATTTGCCCCAACTGATGGGTCGAACCGCCGACCAAACCGGCGGCGGAGGTTCCGGTTTGGGCTGGAGAGCCCTTGCTGCTAATCTCAACCTTCGTCAGGCGCCGTTAGCTCAATTGGCAGAGCAGCTGACTCTTAATCAGCGGGTTCGGGGTTCAAGTCCCTGACGGCGCACAAAACAGCAGGCCAGAGCCCTCGGGCCCTGGCCTGTTGTCGTTGCCGGGCAGACCATCCAGTGGCATGTCCACTCCAGGGAGCGGCCCTACTCGGCAGCCTGCGCGTCGATCAGGTCGAGGTCGCGGACGCAGAACCCGTGGTGCTCGAAAGTCTCGTTGAGCACCGTGCGCAGGCACTGCCGCACCGAGCGGCCCCGGGCGTACGGCGGCCAGACATCGTCGTCGGGCACCGGCGCTCGCACGGCGAACTGTGCGGCGGTGACCACGTCGAGCCAGGCCTCGAGCTCGGCGGCCTGAGCCTCACGCACGCTCACGATCTCGTCGAGGGTCGGATCAGCCGAGAGGTCGAGCCCGTGCGCTCCGCGGTAGGGCTCGACGGTCGTCCCGAGGCCCATCGGGGTGAACAGCTGCGTCGAGCCCAGGCAGCAGCGGCGGAACCACGAGTCGTGGACGAAGACCAGGTGGCGCATCGTCTGCGCCGCCGACCACTCATCGTTCACGCTGCGGCGCTCGATGCCGGGCGTACGACGGATCCGCTCGATCGTGGCGGCCCAGCCGGCCCGGAGCCGGCGCCCCGCCTCGCGCAGATCGGCCGGCTCCTCGGAGCGGATCAGCACCCGCACCGGATGGCGCCGGTCGAGCTCGGCCTCGACGTACCCGGTGACCTCGACCCCGTTCACCACCAGGTTGGTGACGAGCCCGTCGATCACGGCATCCTGCATGACGACGCCGATCAGGCGGGCCCCGGTCAGATCGCACTCGCGGAACTGCGCACCGTGCAGATCCTCGTCCACATATCGCGTCATGCTCCGAATGGTAGGTCCGAGCACCGACAAGCCGGCCTCCGCTCGATTGACCTGCGCAGCTCGGACAGGTGGCGACAGTGAACAACATCATTTCGGTCATCACCCCGGTACACGTTGCCCGGGCCGAGTACCTCGGCGAGGCCTACGACTCGCTGAACAGCCAGGTACTGCCCGAGGGGTGGGAACTGGAATGGATCGTTCAGGAGGACGGTCTGACCGGAAAGATCGCGGCGGTCCTGCCCGACGATCCTCGGATCAGCTCCGGCTCGGGGCGACCAGGCGGCCCCGGTACGGCCCGGACCCTGGCGCTCTCGCGGGCCCAGGGCCGTCTCGTCAAGGTCCTCGACGCCGACGACCTGCTCACGAGTGGGACTCTCGCACGCGACATCATGACCATGACCGCCCATCCACGGATCGGGTGGACGACGGCCCGGGCGCTCGACCTCCGGCCGGACGGCTCCGTGGTGAGTTTCGAGAAGGACGATCCGGACGAGGGCTACCTCGCCCGGGGAACTCTGCTGTCCCGGTGGGAGGAGGACGGTCATCGTGCCCCGGTGCATCCGGCGACACTGTGCCTGCGCCGGGAACTGCTGCTTGCCCTGGGCGGCTGGATGGCCCTGCCGGCGTCCGAGGACACCGGCCTCCTGCTCGCGGCCAACGCCCTGGCCGACGGGTACTTCATCGCGACGCCGGGGCTGCTCTATCGAAAGTGGCCCGGGCAGAGCACGAGCGAGGCCGCGCACACCGATTCCACGGAACGCGACGCCCGTATGAGCGTCATCGCGGCCCGCGCCCGGGCCCTGCTGAACCTCTTTTCGCCGCCGGCCGTGGATGGGCCGGGCTGAGGCAAGGCGTCACGTTTCCGTACGGGGCCGGACGGCGCTCCGACTTCGCTCCCGGTGGCCACCTCCCGGAGGCCGTTCAGCGAGCCCATCCACGAGCGGGCCGTGGCCGACGGGAGCATCGTCGGAGCAGGGTGGGGGGACCACGACGGGCCAGGGCAAGGCGTCGGGTCGAGGCGGAGCAGGGCAGAGCAGGGTGAGGGACGGCGGTCGGGGCGGGGACGTCACCGGGGCGGGTCAGGCGCGGAGCGCGGACTGGGCGAAGTCGAACACCCCGTCCGGGTCGTAGCTGCGGATGATCTGCTTCAGGCGAGCCCGGTTCACGCCGTAAGAAGCTTCGGCCCAGCCGGTTTCGTCGGCGTTGAGATAGTTGACGTAGGAGCCGGTGCCGATCAGCGGGGTCAGCGCCTGCTGGAGCCGGTGCACGGTCGCGGCGCCGGCCGCGGACGGGTTGTAGATCTGGACCGAGGCCGCGGCCCGCCGGTGCGGGAACGCGGTGTCGTCGGGGCGCAACTGAGCCACGTTGCCGCCGAGCGAGTCGAACAGGAGCACCAGCCCGTTCGCCGGCCCGGTCAGCAGCTGCACGATGCGGTCGGCGCCGTCGACGGTCAGCGGCCGCTCGAGCATCCGGGACGCCGACCGGAACGACTCCCGCCTCAGCGTGCCCCCGGGGGTCGACGTGGCGTGGCACGCGCCCAGGGAGAGGGTCCCGCAGTCGGCGAAATCCCGCATGACGTCGAGGAAGCCGCCGGTGTAGGTCGTCCGCCGGCTCGGGCCGACGCCCACTTCGGCCAGGAACGACGAGAGGTGCGGGCCCAGCGCCGCCGCCGGGCCGGTCCAGGTGCCGGAGACGTGGTTGGCCGGCACCGGCCCGGCGTTCACGTGGCAGAGCGAGGTCAGGCTCGGCGGCGCGGCGTCCATCCAGCCGAGCCAGGCCCGCAGCACCCGGGGTGTGGCGGCGTCCGGGAAGGTCAGCGAGAAGACGGTCACGGTCGGCACCGGCACGGTGGCGAAGGTCAGGTCGGTGACAATGCCGCCGTTACCCCCACCGCCACCGGTGAGCGCCCAGAACAGGTCGGCGTCCTGATGGGGGCTGACCTTGCGCACCTCGCCGTCGGCGGTGACCACTGTGGCCGCCCGCAGGTGATCGCAGGTCAGCCCGTAGGGCCGGGCCAGGACGCCGATCCCGCCGCCGAGTGTGCTGCCGGCGATGCCGACCGTGGGGCAGGAGCCGGCCGGCAGCGCCCGGCCGTGCGCGGCCAGGGCCGAGTAGACGTCGATCAGGCGGGCTCCGGCGCCGACCACGGCGGTGCCGTCCTCGGCCACGGTGATCCGGTCCAGGGCCGAGACGTCGACGACCAGTCCCCCGTCCGGGGTGGAGTAGCCGGCGTAGCTGTGGCCACCGGATCGGGCCGCCACCGGGAGGCTCTGGCCGGCCACCAGCCGGAGGCCCGCGGCCACCTCGGCCGGGCTCGTGACCGGGGCGATGGCCGCCGGCCGGCGCCGGCCGAGGGCGGCGTTGTACGGCTGGGCGGCCACGGCGTAGCCGGCCTGGGCAGGGCGGATCAGGGGCCGCTCGAGAACCTTGTCCAGGGCGGCCCAGTCGACATCGCCGGCTTCGAGCGCGCGGTCGGCCACGGTGGCCGCCGCGGTGCCGGCCACGACGGCCAGGGCCAGGAACCCCCGACGGCCAAGCAAGGCTGATCCGGCCACGACCACCCCGTCTCCCCCCGAACCGGGCCGCGTCTCGTGCGGCCGGTCTCCCCCGAGCAGAACTGATCGTAGGCACTGCTCCGGGCTCGGCCCGGTAACCCGGGTCGGCGCGTCCCGAGGCCCTCGACAGGCCCGGGAGCAGGCCCGGACCAGGCCCGGGATCAGGCGTCGGCGGCGGTGAGCCGGCGCAGGGTGCTCAGGGTCGGGGCGTCGACCCCGACGAAGGCCATCCCGATGTCGCCGGACGGGTCGTTCTCGTCGGCCCGGATCACGGTGGCCCCCACGCTGAACTCGGTGCCGTCTACCCGGACCCGGAGCCGGACCGAGCGGCCGGGCTCGAGCCCGGGCCCACCCGGGGCACAGCGCAACCCGGTGAGGCTGAGGTCGATCAGCGGCACCTCGTGCGTCTCGCCGCCGGCCGATATCTGGACCGTTCCGCCGAGGATCTGCCGCTCGGCGTGCCGCCGCTCCAGCCGCTCGCTCAGGGTGGCCATCGCCCCAACCCGCTCGATCGTCGCGGCCAGGGCGGCATCCAGCTGGGCCACCACCGCGAACTGGTTGTCGGCCACCCCCCGCAGCACCACGGTGGCCTCGTCTAGGGCGGCGATGCCGCTGCCGACCCCGGTGATGGCCTGGGCCACCTCGCCGGCGTCGTTCTCCAGCGTGCCGATGGTGGAGGTGATCTGCTGGGTGGAGCGGGCGGTGGCCGTGGCCAGGGTCTTGACCTCGTCGGCGACCACGCTGAAGCCGCGCCCGGCGGTCCCCGCGCGGGCGGCCTCGATCGCGGCGTTCAGGGCCAGCAGCTTGGTCTGGTCGGCGACGCCGCGGATCAGGTTGGCCATCTCGGCCACGCTGCGCAGGCTGTGACCCAGGTTCACGGCGCCGGTGTCGGCCGCTTTGGCCTGGCCGACCACGCCCCGGGTGACCGCGTCGGAGGCCGACACCCTCTGCTCGATCGCCCGGGCCGCCTGTCGGACCGAGTCCACCTGGGTGATCAGACCCTGCAGCTCGACGATCACCCCGGTGGCGGTCTCGTCGATGATCGCCTGGGCCCGCAACCGCACCTGGGCCTCGGCCGCACGCTGCCGCTCGTAGCCCACCTGCAGCTGCTGCTCGCGCTCGTTGTGCGCGGTCAGCAGGTCTTCGCGCTGGTGGAAGAGCAGCTGGCGGGCGGTCTCCAGCGAGCGGCCGATGTCGGCGATCTCGTCCCGGCCGGACGGCAGCGGCCGCGCGTCCAGGTCACCGGCGGCGATCGCGTTGACCCCGGCCAGGGTGAGGCCGACGTCGTGCCGGATCCGCCACCGGCTGGCCGCGCCGAACCACTGGGCCAGCACCAGCCCGATCAGGGTCAGGGCCAGGGTCAGGTCACGCCGGGTGTCGAGCCGGACGGCCCGGCTGGAGAGCAGACCGCCGAGCGCGTCGGCGGCCGGGTCGACCGCGGCGCTCGCGGCCTTGGTCACCGGGATCAGGTCGATCGTCCCGATCACCCCGGCGGTGGTGGTCATGGACGAGCTCAGGGTGCGGGCAGCGGCCGCGGCCGCGCCCAGGCCGACCAGCGACCGGCCCAGGGCCGGGGTGACCCGGCTGGCCGTGGCGATGTCGCTGTCGATCGCGTCGGCGGTGGCGGTGAGCTGACCGGCGGTGACCGCCCGCTGTTCGGATCGGTCGAGATCAGCGTTGGTGGAAGCGTTCCGGGTCGCCTGGACCGCGGCCACCAGCAGCTTGGGCAGCTGCACGACCTGCAGGTCCATCGCGTAGAAGGAGTCCAGGTCGGGATCAAGGATCAGCTTGGACGAGTCGCCCGCGGTGGTGATCAGCCCGGCCAGCGCCTGGCCCTGGTTCGCGGCCCGGTCCGCCGGCTTGCCGCCGGTCCCGGCGGCCTGCACGGCGGCCAGGTCCTGGCCCAGGCCCAGTTCGGGATGACGTCCTACCGCGGCCGAGAGCCCGCTCAGATCGGCCGGCCGACCGGCGGCGATGTTCGACAGGGCCGCCAGTGCGGGGCGGACCACCTCGAGACCGGACGACTCGCGGTTGGCGAACGAGCTCTGGCCGGTCATCGCCGAGGCATAGGACCAGCTCGTGATCAGGCCGGGCACCACCAGCACGGTGGCCAGGATGATCTGCCGGGCGCTGTCGCGCAGCCGATCACTGATGGTCAGCATCGGGCGCAGCAGCAACGGTGGGGTCCGCAGGGCGACGTCGCGAGGCTGGGCCCCGTCCCCGGGGTGCGAGAGTTCCATCGCTGTCGGCCGCCTCCACGAACGCCGGGCTGGAGCAGCTCTCCAGCCTGAGGGGGATCGGCGTGCCACCGGCCGGACTGAAGTGACTGTCGCCGTCCACCGATCGGTGGTTGGCCCGGCCCGACCGCGGCGTGAGGATGAGCCGATGAGCGATGCATCGGAACGAATCGGCACCGGCGAGCGGGACGCGGCCGTGGCCGCCCTGAAGACGCACCAGGCCGAGGGACGGATCGACCTGCAGGAGTACGAGGAGCGAGCCGTGCAGGCCGGGCAGGCCCGGACCTGGGGCGATCTGGACCTCGTGTTCGCCGACCTGCCCGAACCGCGACCGCACCCGGGATCGACGCCGGTGCCGACCCACCCGGCGGCGTCCGGCGCGCACCCGGCGGCGTCCGGCGCGCATCCGGCGGCGTCCGGCGCGCATCCGAGCGGCGGCCTGCTGCCGGAGCCCTATGCCTGGATGGTCACCGCCGCGGCTCCGCTGCTGGCGGTGATCCTGTTCTTCACGACCGGGTCCTGGCTCTGGTTCCTGGTCGTGCCGATCGTCGGCGTCGTTGTCTACGGCCCGGGTTCCGGACCGGATCGGCACGGCCGGGGTCGTGACCGCCGCAATATCCGTTGAACCCCGGCCGGGTCGTTCCCGATCGGGAACAAACAGTCATGGTGAATCCGCTGGGTGATCCGTACGGTTGTAACTGAACCGACGTTCGGGTCAGTGCTGACCGCGACGGCCCGACGCCGAGCGCGCGATCCAGGAGGTACCCGACCCGTGACCGCTGCCTCGCCGGCCACCACGCCCACCTCGGCCGCGGTCCGCAGCCTCCGCCACCCGGGGCCGGGCGCGGGCGCGGTCCTGGGGCTGCTGGCGCTGTTCTCGATCATCAACTTCGGCGACAAGGCCGTCCTGGGCCTGGCCGGGCCGGCGATCACCCGCGACCTGCACCTGAGCAACACCCAGTTCGGGGCCGTCGGCAGCTCGTTCTACTTGCTCTTCAGCGTCTCGGCCCTGCTGGTCGGGCTGTTCGGCGGGCACTGGCCGGCCAGCGGCCTGCTGGTGGCGATGGCGGTGATCTGGTCGGTGGCCCAGTTGCCGCTGCTGGTGCCGGCGGCCGGTTTCAGCGTGCTGATCGCCACCCGGGTGCTGCTCGGAGCCGGCGAGGGGCCGAGCCTGCCGATGGCCAACCACGTGGCGTTCACCTGGTTCGCGGCCGGGGAGAGAACCACCGTGGCCGGGATCATCACGCTCGGCGGCGCGCTCGGGGTGATCATCGGCGGGCCGCTGCTGGCCATCGCCATTCATCTGGCCGGCTGGCGCTGGGCGTTCGGCCTGCTCGGCCTGGTCGGTCTGCTCTGGACGGCGGCCTGGCTGCGGTTCGGGGGCGAGGGCTCGTACGCGGCGCCCGTCCCCGTCGCCGATGCCGTCCCCGCACCGGCGACGGCCGGGGTGCCGGCGCCCGGCCCGGCCATCCCGTTGTACCGGATCCTGACCAGCCCGACCTGGATCGCCGCGGCCGCCGCCGGGTTCACCGGCAACTGGGCCCTGGGGCTGGGCTTCTCCTGGCTGCCGACCTTTCTGGAGGACGAGGGGGGCTACCGGGAGACGACGGTCGGCTTCCTGATCGGCCTACCCAGCCTGGTCGCCGTCATCTCGGTGCCGACGGTGGTCTACCTGGCCCACCGGCGCCGCCGAGCCGGCCGCAGCAGCCACTCCACCTACGCCCTGCTCGGGTTCGCCGCCGCCTTCGTGCCCGCCTGCGGCCTGTTCGCGATGACGCTCGGCCTGCACGGTCCGGCCCTGCTGGTCAGCGTGGCCGTCGCGTTCGGGGCCGGCATCGCGCTGGCCCCGCTGACCTCCTCGGCGATCGCCGACCTGGTTCCGGTCGAGCGGCGCAGTGTCGCCCTGTGCGTGGGGACGGCGATCTCCTCGCTCGGCGCCGTCGTCTCCCCCTCGGTCACCGGGCGGCTGCTCGACCTGGCCGGCACCGAGAGCACCGGGTTCGACCACGTCTTCCGGCTGGCCGGTGGTCTGGCCCTGCTCGGCGGGACCTGCCTGCTGTTCCTGAACCCCGAGCACGACGGTGCCCGGCTGGCCCGCTGAGCCGGCGGCCCTCGGCGAAACCGCGTGCGCGCAGCTGATCACTGGGCGAAACTGTCCCCGATGATCACCGAGCCGAGCCAACCGCGGCGTCCCGGCCGGCCGGCGCAGACCGAGAACGAGGCCCGCCTGGTCCGCGAGCGGATCCTGGCCGCCACCTCGCAGGTTTTCGCCGAGTTCGGCTACCACGGCGCCAATGTCGCCCGGGTGATCGAGGTCGCCGAGACCTCCCGGCCGACGTTCTACCGGTACTTCCGCAACATCGACGGCGCCCTGGACATCGTGCTCGGCCGGATCGGCCGCTCGATCTCCACCCTGATCGGGGACGCCGTGGGCTCGGTCCCGGGCGACCTGCCCCGCCTGATCGCGGGGATCGACGCCTATCTGGCCTGGACCGGCGCCAACCGGCCGCTGCTGCGCTCGCTGCACGCCGGGGCCCATGACCCGTCCAGCCCGGTGTTCGGCCTGCGGCCGGTGCTGTTGCGGCAACTGACCCGGCTGGTCAACGACAAGGTGACCGACGGCGGCCGGCCGGCCCTGGACGAGTGGACCGTCGACCTGTTCCTGAACGCCATGGAGTACGCCTGCTACCGACTGCATCTGGAGTGACCTCAGCGTTCAGGCGGTGGCGGCGGCCCGGGCCACCATGCTGCGCACCGCGCTGGCCGTGCTCGGCCGGGCCGACGACTGGCGCGCCGTCCTGGAGGTGCCGGAGATCACCGCCCTGCTGTTCGACGGGCGCGAGAGCCGGAACCCCTAGGAGCGTTCGGGGCTCTGGGTGTCACTGCTCTGGTTGCGGTGGACCCCGAGGCGGCGGCGCAGGGTGCCGGCCAGCGACTCCGCGATCCGCAGCTGTCCGCGCAACGCGTCGCACCGGGCATCGGCGGCGACCCGGTACATGGCCAGGCGCTCGGTGAGCTGGTCGTGCACGGCCGGCTCGGAACCGGAATCGTCCAGCCGGTCGAGCACGCCGAGCAGGTCGCGCATCTCGTCCAGGCTGAAGCCGAGCGGCTTCATGTCCTTGACCAGCTGCAACCGGGCGGCGTCGGACTCGGTGTAGAGCCGGAACCCACCCTGGGTCCGGGCCGACGGCGTGATCAGGCCGACTTCCTCGTAGTACCGGATGGTCCGCAGCGACAGGCCGATCCGCTCGGCCACTTCACCGATATGCATCGTCGGTTCTGTCATCACACACCCCCTCCGTCCGGCCCCGTTCGCCTGCCAGGCCGATCGGTCCTGGTGCACAGCGGCGCGCCTCACACGAGCACCCGCAGCAGGCCAGCTTACGCATCGCCGCAGGTCGACTGACCCTGGATCGGAAATAAAGCTGAGAGCCGACTGAGATAGCTAACCTTACGGAAGACTTGCCGTCGAAGTCGTGAGCCCGTACATGGCATTGACTCTGCCGTGGCGTTAGATTCGCAACATGATCACCGACTTTGCCCCCGCCATCTCGGTGATCATTCCCTGCCGCGGCAAGGTCGCGCCAATGCTGCGCGAGCAGCTGCTGGCCCTGGCCGGGCAGGACTTCGCCGAGCCGTGGGAACTGCTGATCGCCGACAACGGGATCACCGACGACGTCACCGTGCTGCTCGACCAGTTCTCCTCCCGGCTGTGGATCCGGGTGATCGACGCCCACGGCCGCCCCGGCCGCGGCTACGCGATCAACCAGGCCGTCCGCCAGGCCGGGGCCGACCGGTTGCTGATGCTGGACAGCGACGACGTGGTCGACCCGGGCTACCTGCGGGAGATGGCCAACGCGCTCGACCACCACGACTTCGTCGGGGCCCGGCTCGACTCCGAGAGCCTGAACCCGAGCTGGCTGCGGGGCCGGCGGCAGCCGTTGCAGTCGGTGCGACTCGACGCCCTGCTGGACCACCGGACGACGGTGATCGGCGCCGGGATGGCCCTGAACCGCTCGGCCTTCGACAAGGTCGACGGTTTCGACGACGACCTGCTGGCCCTGGAGGACCTCGACGTCTCGTTCCGGCTGCACCAGGCCGGGATCGAGCCGGTCTTCGCGCCCGACGCCGTGGTTCGTTACCGCTACCGGCGCAGCTACGTCGAGATTTTCCGGCAGGAGCGGTCGTACTCGCGCAACGAGGTGCTGCTCCACCTCAAGCACCGGGACGAGCTCGCTCCCCGGCGGTTGCGGCGGACCCTGCGCGGCTGGCTCGACGTGGTGCTCGCCGTCGCCGGGGTGAGCACCCGGACCGGCCGGGCCCAGCTGGCCACCACCCTGGGCGCGGCGGTCGGCCGGATCGAAGGATCCCGCCGGTACGGCATCCTGCATCTCTGAACCACCCGCAGCACGAGTTCGGCCCCGACCGCGGTGCGGTCGGGGCCGAATCGGTGTCAGGGCCGGTTCAGGTCACAGCGGCTTGCCGAAGTCCTGGGTCCAGTACGGGGCGCCGTTCTTGTCCTTCGCGTAACCCACCCCGATCTCGGTGTAGGTGCAGTTCAGGATGTTGGCCTTGTGCCCGGCGCTGTTCATCCAGGCGTTCATCACGTCGGCCGCGGTCGGCTGGCCCATCGCGATGTTCTCCGCCGCGGCGCTGAACGAGTAGCCGGCGTCCTTCATCCGGTCGAACGGGCTCTTGCCGTTCTGGCTGTCGTGGCTGAAGTAGTTGTTCTTGGCCATGTCCGCGGTGTGGGCCTGGGCCGCCGAGGCCAGCTCGGCATTGACGGTCAGGGCCTTGCAGCCGACCTTGGCCCGCTCGGTGTTGGTTAAGGCCAGCACGGCCCCGGCGGTGCCGCTGGGCGCCGGCGTGGTGCCCGGCGGCGGCGTGGCCTTGGCCTTGTTCTTCACGGTGAGCGTGCTGGTGGTCGCGACCGACGTCCGGCCCTTGTGGGTGACCAGTACGGTCGCCGTGTAGACGCCGTTGGGCAGGGCCTTGGTGTGCACGGTGACCGCGAACGGCGCCTTGTTGTCGGTCTTCAGCACCCGCTTCTTGCCGTCCAGGACGAAGACCGCGTACGAGCCCTTGCCCTTCTTCGGGCCCTTCAGCGTGTAGTTGCCCTTGACCACGCCGAGGCTCTTCAGCGGGGTCGCGACCGGCGGGGCCGGCGCGGTGGCCGACGGGGTGGTCGGGGCGGTGGTCGGCGTCACGGTCACCGAGGGGGTGGCCGTCGCGGTGGCGCTCGCCTTGGCCAGCGGGGCCGAGGCCACCGCGACCTTGTCCGACGGGGACGAGGATCCGAAGAAGGTGCGGCCGAAGATGAGGCCGAGGATCAGCAGAAGGGCGAGCGGCGCCAGATAGAGAACGGTGGCGCGTGACCTGAGGCCCGGCTCACGATGCATGCGGTCGACTCCCGACACGGGTGGTTCGGATTGAATTGCCCCTCGAACGTAGCAGCCGTGACCTGCAGAAAGAACGTCCAGAACGGCATTCCGGACCTCAGCAGGGGTCCTCCGGGAAGGTTTTACCCCCGCTTGTGAACGGCTTATGGCCCTGGAGCCGAGGCCCTCGACCCGCGAACCGCGAGATCAGGCCGAATCGGCGGTGCGCAGCGCCAGCAGCACCGGGGCGTACATCCGCTGCTTGATCGTGCCGAGCACGGCCGAGGCCTTGTCGGCCAGGGCGGCCGCCCGCTCGAGCGCGTCGGCGAGCACCTGCCCCTCGCCCGCCACCGAGTCCACGATGCCGGCCGCGGCGGCCTCGTTACCGCCGTAGCGCCGTCCGGTGGTCATCACCTCGTGCGCCACCTGCGGCGCCAACCGGGCCTGGACCAGCGCGGCCATGCCGGGGGTGAACGGGATGTGGATGTCGACCTCGGGCAGGCAGAAGAAACCCCGGTCGGCCCGCATCACCCGGAAGTCGTGGGCCAGCGCCAGCATGCCCCCGGCGGCGAAGCAGTGCCCCTGCAGCGCGGCCACGGTCGGCAGCGGCAACTCCAGCAGCCGGGCGAACAGCTCCTGCACCCGCAGGGCGTAGGAGGCGAACTCGTCCTGGTGCTGCGACACCCACTCCAGGTCGAGGCCGTTGGACCAGAACTTGCCGGTCGCCGCCGTCACCAGCGCTTTGGGCCCCTCGGTCGCGACCACCTCGTCGAGAGCCTTGCCCACCTCGGCCAGCCAGCCCGGGTGGAACCGGTTCTCGGTGTCGCCCAGGTCCAGGACGAAGACATCGCCGGTGCGGGTCAGTGCGGGCATCTGGGCTCTCCTGGGACTCGGATCTGAGGACGGCGCGGGCCGACGGCTCAGCGACCGGTGAAGTCGGGCTTGCGCCGCTCGGCGAAGGCGGTCATCGCCTCGGCGAGGTCGGCCGAGGGCAGGAAGGCCGAGTTCCAGGCCGCGACCAGCTTCAGCCCCGAGGCCACCCGGGCGGAGCGGTCGACGTCCAGCACCTGCTTGATCCCCTGGACCACCAGCGGCGGGTTGGCGGCCACCTCGGCGGCGAACTCGCGGGCCGCCGCCAGCGCCGCCGCCGGGGTCTCGTGCACATCGTTGACCAGGCCGATCCGCTCGGCCCGGGCGGCGTCGACGTCCTTGCCGGTGAGTACCAGCTCGCGCAGGTGTCCGTCGGTGAGAATCCCGGGTAGGCGCTGCAGGCTGCCCAGGTCGGCGACCATCCCGACCCGGACCTCGCGCACGCTGAACCGGGCGTCGGCGCTGGCGTGACGCACGTCGCAGGTCGCGATCAGGTCGACCCCACCGCCGATGCACCAGCCGCTGACCGCCGCCACCACCGGTTTGCGGCACTCGGCCACGGCGTCCAGGGCGGCCTGCATCAACCGGATCTGGCCGTGCAGCCGGGTCCGGGGCCGGGCCAGACCGCCGTCCTCGGAGAGCTGCTCGCCGAACACCGGGGCGTAGGCCCGCAGGTCGAGGCCGTAACAGAAGTTGTCCCCGGAGCCGGTGAGCACCACCGCCCGGACTTCCTCGTCGGCGTCCAGGCCGGCGAACAGCTGCGGCAGCTCGGCGATGAAGTCGGGGCCGATCGCGTTGCCCGGGCCGGGGCCGAGCAGGGTCACCTCGGCCACGCCGTCGCGCACCTGGACGTCGAAGGCGATCATGCCTGCATCCTAGGGCAAGTTACCGACGAGTACTACGCCCGGGCGGTCAGCTCACCCGCCGCGCTCCGTCGGCCGGGACGGCGGTGAAGAACCGGGCCGGGTGGTACCCCTTCTCGGCGTAGGCCTTGTCGACGGCGGCCTGGACCGCCTCGACCTCGGCCGAGTCGACCAGGGCGATGGCACTGCCGCCGAAGCCGCCGCCGGTCATCCGGGCCCCGTGGGCGCCGGCCGCCAGGGCGACCTCCACGGCCAGGTCGAGCTCGGGGGTGGAGATCTCGAAGTCGTCCCGCAACGAGGCGTGGCCGGCGTTCAGGATCGGGCCCACCTCGCGCGGGTCGCGGCCGGCGTCGAGGATCTCGACCACGGCCTCGACCCGGGCGTTCTCGGTGACCACGTGCTTGGCCCGGCGGGCGATCACCGGGTCGCCGGCCTCGGTCAGCCGGGCCAGCGCGTCGTCCAGTCGGTCCGGGGTGACGTCGCGCAGTTCGGCCACGCCCAGCAGCCGGGCCGCCTGCTCGACCGCCTGCCGGCGCGAGGCGTAACCGCCGTGGCTGTGCTCGTGGGCGGTCACGGTGTCGATCACCAGCAGGGTCAGGTCGCGTCGGCCCAGGTCGAAGGGCACCTGCTCGGAATCCATCGAGCGGGTGTCCAGGAAGTACAGGTGGCCGGCCTCGGCGTTCATCGAGACGGCCTGGTCCATCACCCCGGTCGGAGCGCCGACGAACGTGTTCTCGCAGTCCCGGGCGACGGCGGCCAGGTCGGGCCCGTTCAGCGCCAGGCCGTACAGGTCCCGCAGGGCGATCGCGACCGAGCAGCCCACCGACGCCGACGACGACAGCCCGGCGCCGATCGGCACGTTCGAGTCGAGCACCAGATCGACCCCGCGGACGTCGTGCCCGGCCTGCCGCAGGGCCCAGACGATGCCGACCGCGTACCCGGCCCAGCCCTCGACGTCCCCGGGCACAACGTCGAACGACACCTCGACCCGCTCGCCGTCCCGCTGCCGCGACTGCACGGTGATCGTGTCGTCGTCCCGCCGGGCGGCGCCGACCAGGCAGACCTGGGGCAGGGCCATCGGCAGCACCAGGCCACCGCTGTAGTCGGTGTGCTCACCGATCAGGTTGACCCGGCCCGGGGCGGCCCAGACCCCGTCGGCCCGGCGGCCGGTGAGCTTCTCGAATCCCTGCGTCATCTCGTCCACGGGCACGCCTTTCGGGCTGGGTTCGTCGGTGAACTCATCAGATCGTGCGCAACCGGTCGGCGGTCTGCTCGGGGGTGACGTCGCCGATGAAGGCGCCCATCGCCGCCTCGGAGCCGGCCAGGAACTTGAGCTTGTCGGCGCTGCGCCGCGAGGAGAACAGCTCCAGGTGCAGGCCGAGCAGGTCGCGACCGGCCCGCAGCGGGGCCTGGTGCCAGGCCGCGATGTAGGGCAGCGGCTTGTCGTAGAGCCGGTCGAAGCGCTTGAGGACGTCGAGGTAGAGCTCGGCGAAGTCGCAGCGCTCGGCGTCCCCCAGGGCGGGCAGGTCGGGCACCCGCACCTTCGGGTACAGGTGCACCTCGACCGGCCAGCGGGCGGCCTGCGGCACGAAGGCCAGCCAGTGCTCACTCTCGCCGATCACCCGGGTGCCCTCGGCCCGTTCGGCGGCCAGCACGTCGTCCACCAGGTTGCCGCCCTTGGCCTGGTGGTAGCGCTGGGCCACCTCGAGCATCCGGGTGGTTCGCGGCGTGACGAACGGGTAGGCGTAGATCTGGCCGTGCGGGTGGCTGAGGGTGACGCCGATCTCCTCGCCCCGGTTCTCGAAGCAGAACACCTGCTCGACCGCGGGCAGCCGGGACAGCTCCAGGGTGCGGTCCACCCAGGCCGCCATCACCAGGTTGACCCGGTCCGGGGTGAGGTCGGCGAAGCTCGAGTCGTGGTGGCTGGAGAACACCACGACCTCGCAGCGGCCGTCGCCGATCAGCGAGGGGAACCGGTTCTCGAACACCACCACCTGGTAGTCCGAGGTCGGGATCTCGGTGTGCCGATCGCCGATCGAGGGGTCGAGCGGGCACTCGTCGGCCGGCGGCAGGTAGGTGCGGTCCTGCCGGTGGGAGGCGATCACCACCGGCTCGTCCAGGAACGGGTCCCGGCGGATCTGGGAAGCCGTGGTCAGCGGCTTCAGCGGTCGGGGATCGTGGACGATCCGCTCGGCGGCCCCCGGGCGATCAAAGAAGATGATCTCCCGGTGGTCGGCGAGACGCTGGACGCTACGACGGATGTCACTCATGGACGGCACCTGACACATCTGAACAATAACTCACAGGGTCCGACAGAATCCAACATCCAGGAGAATGAACATCGGCTCGCCCGGCGGCCCGATCGCCGTTCCGGCAGACTGAACCGCGACCAGCGAGGCGGCAGCGCGAAGGAGAGCACCGATGGCGGTTCGGACCGGGCAGGACCATGATGCCCACTCCCGCGGCGACCGCGACCCGGTGGCCGACCTGCGGCGGATCGCCTTCCTGCTGGAGCGCTCGCTGGCCTCCAGCTACCGGGTGAAGGCGTTCCGGGGGGCGGCGGCGGCCCTGCTGCAGTCGACCCCCGAGCAGATCCGGCAACTGGCCCAGGACGGCGAGCTGCGCTCGATCGCGGGGGTCGGCGAGTCGACCGCCGCGGTCATCGACGAGTCGCTGGCCGGGGCCGAACCGACGTACCTGAGCACGCTGGAGGAGCAGGCCCGGGTGCCGCTGGCCGAGGGCGGGGAGCAGCTGCGGGCCGCCCTGCGCGGCGACTGCCACAGCCATTCGGACTGGTCGGACGGCGGTTCGCCGCCGGCCGAAATGGCCTGGACGGCCCGCGACCTGGGCCACGACTACCTGGTCCTGACCGACCACTCCCCCCGGCTCAAGGTGGCCAACGGCCTGTCGGCCGACCGGCTGCGGCGCCAGCTCGACGTGATCGACGTGATCAACCAGCAGCTGGCCCCGTTCCGGATGCTGACCGGGATCGAGGTCGACATCCTCGACGACGGAACCCTGGACCAGGATCCGGAGCTGCTGGCCCGGCTCGACGTGGTGGTGGCCAGCGTGCACTCCAAGCTGGCGATGCCACCGAAGGCGATGACCGCCCGGATGCTGGCCGCGATCGCCGACCCGAACACCGACATCCTTGGCCACTGCACCGGGCGGATGGTCAAACCCCGCGAGGGCCGCAACCCGAAGGGCCGCCCGGAGTCGGAGTTCGACGCCGCCGCCGTCTTCGCCGCCTGCGCCGAGCACGGCACCGCGGTCGAGATCAACAGCCGGCCCGAACGGCTCGACCCGCCTCGCCGGCTGCTGCGCCAGGCGGTGGCGGCCGGCTGTGTGTTCTCGATCGACACCGACGGGCACGCCCCGGGCCAGCTCGACTGGCAGATCATCGGCTGTGCCCGGGCCCAGGAGTGCGAGGTGCCGGCCGAGCGGGTGATCAACACCTGGGCCGCCGACGACCTGCTGGCCTGGACCAGGGCCTGAGGCCTATCGCGAGCGCATCAGCAGGGGCAGGCCGCCGCGGGGGCGCAGCGTGACCAGCGCGTCCACGCGCGGCTCGACCGCCCCCGGCGGGCGCCGCACGGTCCGGTCCCGCAGCAGCGCGGCCAGCATCAGGGTGGCCTCGACCAGGGCGAAGTCCCGGCCCACGCAGAGCCGCGGCCCGGCCCCGAACGGCAGGTAGCCCGGCGTCCGGCGGCCCTGCTCGGGGCCCGGATCGAGGAACCGGTCCGGGTCGAAGCGCACAGGGTCGGGCCAGTGCACCGGGTCGCGGTGCAGCAGCCAGGGGCTGATCAGGATCAGGGTGCCGGCCGGTACCTCGACCTGGTCGATCCGGTCCGGGCCCGCGGACCGGCGGGTGATCACCCAGGCCGGCGGGTAGAGCCGCAGCGACTCGTCGATCACCGCCCGGGTGTAGTCGAGCTGGGGCAGGTCCTTCCAGCCCGGCTCGCGGCCGTCGAGCACCTGGTCGAGCTCGGCCTGCAGCCGGGCCTGCACCGCCGGCGCCCCGGCCAGCAGGTGCAGGGTCCAGGTCAGCGCCGAGGCCACCGTCTCGTGGCCGGCGATGACCAGGGTGACCAGCTCGTCGCGAACCTCGCGGGCGGTGAGTTCGCCCTGGTCGGCGGCCCGCAGCAGGACGGCCAGCAGGTCGCCGTCGGCCGGGTCGAGGCCGGTGGCCCGGCGGCGGGCGATCGTCTCGGCGCAGACCTGGTCCAGGGTGGCCACGGCCCGGCGCAACCGGCGCCGGGAGGGCGACGGCAACCGGCCCAGCGGGCCACCGGCCAGCGGTGAGCGGGCCCGGGCCAGGACCACCCGCAACGCCGCGTCGACCGCGTCGACCACCTGCTCGCCCGCCCCGGCCAGGTCGTCGGCGAACAGCGTGCGCCCGACCACGTCGAGCATGGCCCGCACGGTGGCGGCGTCGGCGTCGACCGCTCGGCCGGGAACCGCCGCGTCCCAGCTCTGCCGTAACGCCTCGGCCCCGGCCGCGGTGGCCTCGGCCACCTGGTCCAGACCGCCGTGGTGGAAGGCCGGCTGCACCACCCGCCGATGTCGGCGCCACGGCTCGCCATCAGCGGTCAGCAGGCCGGCCCCGGTGACCAGCGACAGGGCGCCGTACTGCACGGTCTGCTTGGTGTAGTTGCGGTGGTTCTCCTGCAGCACCCGGCGAGCCCCGGACGCGGTGTTCACCAGCAGCACCGGGGTGCGCGGCAACGGGAAGGCGACCAGGTCGCCGTAACGGCCCACGGCCTGCTCGAGCCAGCTCAGCGGATCGCGCAGGATCGAGCCGACCCCGCGCAGCATGTCCAGCGGCAGCGGGCCGTCGACGTCCAGCGGGGTGTACCGGGCGTTGCGCCGAGCCGGTGCGCCGGCCCTCACACCACCCGGTGACGCCACCGGGTCACCGTCGACGACGGCGCAGCACGATCATCACGACGCCGAGCACGGCCGTGGCCCCGGCCACCGCCGAGAGCCGTTCGGTGCGCAGCCGGCCGTCCGGCCCGTGGGTCAGGGCGCGCAGCTTCTGCTGCACCCCGGCCGCCGTCCGGCGGGCGATGTCGGCCGGCTTGGCCCGGGCCGCGAGCTCGTCGATGGTCGCGGCCAGATGGTCGCGGCGCTCCTGAATGGCCTCCTCCAGGGCGGCCGGCGATCCTTCCTTGCTCGGCTTGTCGCTCACGGCTCAGACGCCCAGCAGCTTGCGCAGTGAGGCCACGTGACCGGTGGCCTTGACGTTGTACCGGGCCAGCTCGACCTCGCCGTCGACCCCGACGACCACGGTCGAGCGGATCACCCCGATCACGGTCTTGCCGTAGAGGCTCTTCTCGCCCCAGGCGCCGTACTCCTCCAGGACGGCGTGCCCCGGGTCGGACAGCAGCGGGAAGGTCAGCCGGTCGCGCTCGGCGAACTTCTTCAGCTTGTCCGCAGAGTCGGGCGAGATCCCGACCACCGCGATGCCGGCCGCCTGCAGCGACTCCAGGTTGTCCCGGAAGTCGCAGGCCTGAGTGGTGCACCCGGGCGTCATGGCCGCCGGATAGAAGTAGACGACGACCCGCTTGCCCTTGAAGTCGGTCAGCGAGACGACAGAACCGTCCGCGGCCGGCAGCGAGAAGTGCGGTGCGGTGTCGCCGGGCTCAAGTCTGGACACATGATCTCCTCGGTGCGGTTCACGATGCTCGCGCTCAGTCTACGAACCCGGGGGCCGTGCCGCCGTCCGACCGCGAGGTCAGTGGCAGGCGTCGGGGTGGGTCGACGACGACGGGGGCAGGTCCAGGGCCGGGTTGCCGTCGAAGAACCCGACCGGCTTGAGGTGGAAGCCGGCGTAGGTGACCGGCATGACCGGCCAGTCCTCGGGCCGAACGATGTGATGAGCGCCGACGGTGAACCAGACGACGATGTCGGCGTCCACGATTGGGGCGTCGTCGCTGACGTAGACCGGCAGCCCTTCGATCGCGGGTGACTGGTACGGGTAGTCGCCCGCCGCGTACAGCTCGGCCGGGTCGAACGCGGTCACCCACAGGTCGTGCTGCACGAACCGGGCCCGGTCGTGGATGGCCGAGCCGGGCCGCATCATCGGTGGCGCGCTCGCCCCCGGCACCAGTTTGTAGGCCACTGCCCGGCCCAGTTCGTTGACCACCGAGGGGTTGGCGATCTGCCAGTAGCGGGCCGTCGGGTAGCTGACGTTGCGGGCCGCCCCGGCCTCCGACGTCAGCAGGGTGGAACGCACCACCCAGGCGTTGCGGTGCGGGTTGCGCTCGTCGTCGTCCGGCACCGAGTCCAGCTCGTAGACGCTGTTGTTCGGGCCGTCCACGGTCAGGTCCAGCCGGACGTTGAAGAAGTGCTGGTGGTGCGGCCCGTACAGGCCCGGTGCGACGACGTTCCCGTTGCGCGGTTCGACCCCCTCGGGCAGCGCCCCGGTGGTCAGTACGCCGGTCAGCTTGACCTCGTACTCGATCGTGCCGTCGGTGTAGAGGTACCAGAAGAACCCGTACTCGTAGTTGCCGACGGTGGCAATGCTGGAGATCACCAGCCGCCGGGAGCGCCGCACCTCGACGGCGCCGGTCCGGAAATCGGTGTGCTTCCAGGCGATTCCGTGATCCTCCTCGTGCAGGCAGATCGCGTTCGGGATGACCAGCGGCTCGCCGTCGGAGGTGTTCACGGTGGCGTCGAAGTAGTGGATGTGCCCGACGCAGTCGCAGCCCCGGCTGAGCGAGTTGGCGGCCAGGCCCATTCCGACCTCGCCCTGGTCGAAGACGTTCTTGTTCCAGTGGGTCGGGGCCGAGTCGCCGTAGGGCACGACCATCTCGGACAGCGAGGCCCGGTGGACGATCGGCCGCAGCCGCCCCCGGTCGAGATAGCCGATCTGGTGCAGCACCAGGCCCTCGCGCGGGGTGAACCCGATCCGGACCGACCACTTCTGCCAGCTCACGCCCCAGCCGTCGACGGTGAAGCTGGGGCCCTCGGGCTGGGTGATCTCGATCGGGCGCAGGTCGTCGCGGAACCGGCTGAACGCGGGCCGGTTGGCCGGGTCGAACATCCGCTCGGCGTCGTAGTTGCCCGGATGCCGGGGCAACGGGACGACGCCGTGGTCGGCCACCTCCAGCACCCGCCGGGCGTCGACGTCGACGGTGACGATCAGCCCCTCGACCGGCCGGGCGTAGCCGTGCTCGCCCGGCGCGCTGCGCAGGAAGGTGAGCGGTCGCAGCAGCCGCGCCGCGCCGGCTGCCGGGTCGTCGCTCGGCCCCAGGTAACCCGACGGCCAGGTGTCGATCATCGCCAGCGAGAAGTCGCTGACGCCGCGGGCCGCGACCGCCGCCTGCCAGCGCGGATCCTGGCGGACCAGCTCCTCGACCGCCTCGAACTCCTCGGTCAGGATCGAGGGGAACTTGCCCGGTACCGGCCGCACGCCCAGGATCGAGGCCGAGCTCAGCGAGACCAGCACCTCGTGGATCAGGTGCCCGGCCAGCGAATAGGTGACCACCTTGGCCACCCGGTCCGGCGGCTCGGCCGGATCGAACACCAGCCCGTCCGGTTTGGCCGGCTCGTACAGCGAGACCGTCACGAACCGCAGCCCCGGCCCGAGACCGGCCTGCTGCCGGACCAGGGCGCCGGCTCGGGCGATCTCCGGCCCGGTGAGCGGGTCGAGCGGGTGCCGGGACGGCGCGGAGCCGGTCTCGATCGGGTGAGCGGAGGTCGCTTCCAGAGTCATGCCGGCTCCTGTCGCACGCGGATGCGGTCAGGGTAGGCGGGCCGGCCCCGCCGGGCGTGACAACCGGGTCACCGGCCGGTGTCGGACTACTTCGCGAGCTTGTACCCGGCCACCAGGCCTGCCAGTTCGTCACTCATCCGGGACAGTTCGCGGGCGCTGTCGTGGGTCTTGGTCATCGACTGGGCGGTCGCACCGGCCGCGTCGGCCACCCCGGAGATGCTCCGGGCGATCTGGCCCGACCCGGTGGCGGCGTCCGAGACCCCGGCGTTGATCGCCTGCGTGGTCGCGGTCTGCTCCTCGACCGCACTGGCGATCGTGGTCTGGAACTCGTTGATCCGCGAGATCACCCCGGCCACCTCGGAGATCGACCGGGCCGCCTGGTCGGCGTCCTCCTGGATGGTCTCGACCCGCTTGGAGATGTCCTCGGTGGCCCGGGCGGTCTCCTGGGCCAGCTGCTTGACCTCGTCGGCCACCACCGCGAACCCCTTGCCGGCATCGCCGGCCCGGGCCGCCTCGATGGTCGCGTTCAGCGCCAGCAGGTTGGTCTGCTCCGCGATCGAGGTGATCAACCGCACGACGTCGCCGATCTCCCGGCTGGAGTCGCCCAGCTTGGACATGGTCGCGGTGGTCAGCTCGACCGCCTGCACAGCGCCGGTGGCCACCCGGGCGGCCTCGTTGGCGTTGCGCGAGATCTCCCCGATCGAGGAGCCCATCTCCTCGCCGCCGGCCGCGACCGCCTGCACGTTCTGCGACACCTCGTCGGCGGTGCGGGCCACGACGCCGGCCTGGTTCGAGGCCTCCTCGGCCGAGCGGCCGACCTCGAGCGCGATCGACTCCAGGTTGACCGCCGCTCCGCCCAGCAGACCGCTGGTGACGCCGAGCGAGACGAACGCCCGGGAGAACTGCTCGGCCACCGAGTTCACGTTCAGCGCCAGTTCGGCCAGCTCGGCCTGCCCACCAGCAGGCACCCGCACGGTGAGGTCGCCGGCGGCGATCGCGCGCAGCCCCTGGCCCACCCCCGACAGCCGGCGGTTGATCTGCCGGCCGATCACCAGGATGGAGGTCGCGATCACGATCCCGGTGACGATGCACAGCCCGACCACCAGCCACTTCGAGAACCGCACGGCGCTGCGCAGCGTGCTCTGCTGGTTGATCAGCGACTTCTGCAGCAGGTTCTGGGCCTTGCTGGTGGCCGCGGTGTCGGTGGCCACGTAATCGGTGTACTGCTTCACGGTGGCGGCCAGCTGAGTCGGGTCGGTGGTCGCAGTCAGCGTCTGCAGCCACTGCCCGAAGGTGTTGTAGGCGCCGGCCAGCTCCTTGGCCGAGGCCAGCTCGGAGGAGTCCAGCGGGAGCCCGGTCAGATGCTTCACCTTGTTCTGGATGCCGGTGAGGTCGGCCGCGATCTGCTGCTTGGCGCCGTCCCCGGCCCCGGGGATGTAGATCGAGACCACGTTCTCGAACTGGATCCGCTGGTTCAGGAACGCGATGTCGGCGACGTCGGTGCGGGCCGCGATCCGGGTGGTGACCTCGGCCTGCGCGTTCTGCGCCCGGTCGGCCGCCAGCATCGCCCCGAGCACCGTGACCACCACGGAGACGATGATGCTGGCCGCCATCAGCGGGAACAGCGTGCGGATCGACCACGACCGGTTCGACATCGAGACATTCCTCCTGGCAGGCCGATACCGAGCCGGTACCCGAACGCGGACAGATGCGGTTCAGGTATCGGCGGGCCGTAGAGGTCGCTGAAGTCACGCCGGGTGAGCTGTGCGCGAGGCGGGACTCGAACCCGCACGCCCGAAGGCACAGGAACCTAAATCCTGCGTGGCTGCCAGTTACACCACTCGCGCGCGCAGGCCAGTTTAGGGGCGGGCCCGGCGTACTCCGCCCGGCTGGGCCGGACGAGCGGCGGCGTCTCGGGGAGTGAGACCTCGGCGACCATCTCTTGAGCACCCCGAGCCCGTCGCGTATCTTCGAAGCAGGTCATGAGTGCCAGCGTTCAAGCCCCGGCTTGCTGGCCGGCAACCCTCCTCCGCGGTGGGGTGCTCCGGGTGAAGACCAGGCGGCGGCCAAACGGCTCGCCGCAAGCGCGGGCCCGGGGTTGATTTTCGGGTCCCATGGACTCGAGGAGTGGCATGTCCACGATCACCCCCCAGCGCAGCGCCCGGCACCGCGTGAACGATGCCTCGGTCGACGTCACCCCGGCGGCGGCCGACGCGAGCTGTACCACCGAGCCCCGCACCACCACCCCGGTCGGCCCCCTGCTGCCGGTGGTCGGCGGTGCGCTGCAGGCCCCGCTGATCGACGGCCGGCTGGTGCGGGCGGTCAACCTCGACTACGCCGCCAGCGCCCCGGCCCTGCAGGCGGTCGCCGACCACGTCACCGAGGTGCTGCCCTACTACGCCAGCGTGCACCGCGGCGCCGGCTACGCCTCCCAGGTCAGCACCAACCTGTTCGAGAGCGCCCGGGACCAGATCTCGGCCTTCGTCGGGGCCCGGGCCGACGACGTCACGATCATCACCCGCAACACCACCGACTCGCTGAACCTGCTGGCCGGCGCCGTGCCCGCGACCGGCCCGGGGGCCGGTGAGGTGCTGGTGCTGGACGTCGAGCACCACGCCAACCTGCTGCCCTGGACGGCCGGAGCGCACCGGGTGCTGGCCACCGCCGACACCGTGGCCGAGACCCTGGCCGTGCTCGAGGCCGCCCTCCAGGAGCGCCCGGCCACCCTGGTCGCGGTCACCGGCTGCAGCAACGTCACCGGAGAGCTGCTGCCGATCGCCGAGATCGCGGCGCTGGCCCACGCGTACGGGGCCCGGGTCGTGGTCGACGGCGCCCAACTGGTGCCGCACCGCCGGATCGACCTGGCCGGCCTGGACATCGACTACCTGGCCTTCTCAGGGCACAAGATCTACGCCCCGTTCGGGGCCGGCGTCCTGATCGGGCGGCGCGACTGGCTCGACGCCGCCGAGCCCTACCTGGCCGGTGGCGGGGCCGTGAAGTCGGTCGACCTGCAGGGCCGGGCCGACTGGGCCCCGGCCCCGGCCCGGCACGAGGGCGGCACGCCGAACGTGCTCGGCGCGGCCGCCCTGGCCGCCGCCTGCCGGGCGATCGCCGCGCTGCCCGACGGCGCCCTCGAGGCCCACGAGGCGGCGCTGGCCGGCCGGCTGACCGCCGGACTGCAGACCGTGCCCGGGGTCAGGGTGCTCCAGGTCTGGGCGGACAGCACCGACCGGGTCGGCGTGATCGGGTTCACCGTGGAGGGGCACGACCCGGGCCGGGTCGCCGCCTACCTGTCGGCCGAGCACGGGATCGGCGTGCGCGACGGCAAGTTCTGCGCCCACCCGTTGCTGGCCCGGCTCGACGTGCCGGGCGGGGCGCTGCGGGCCAGCTTCGGCGTGGGTTCGCGCAGTGACGACGCCGACCGGCTGGTCACCGCCCTGCACCGGCTGGTGACCCAGGGCGAGAGCGCGGACTACGAACTGACCGCCGGGCGCTGGACGCCGGTGGCCGACTCGCGCCCGGCCCCGGCCTGGGCCGGATCAGGCTCCGGCGCCCCGGCCGGCTCCTCGCCCTGCGAGAGCTGAGCCGGCTCGGCGCCGATCGGTTCGTCGTGCGCGGGGCCGGCTTCCCCGCCCGGGTCGTCAGCGGGCTGGTCAGGGGCTGAGTCGTCCACCCCGGTGCCGACCGGGTCGTCGACCGGGTCGTCGATCGGGTCGTCGATCGGGTCGTCGATCGGGCCCCGCTGGGCCCCGACGAAGTACGGCCCGGCGTCGGCTGCCGCGGACGGCACGGTCTCGGCCTCGTCGTCCCAGCCCGGCGCGGTCGGGGGCAGGTACACCGGCGGGGACGGCGGGTCGATCGCCTCCTGCACCAGTTCGGCCGCCCGGTCCCAGGCCACCGGCCGGCCGAACAGCCACCCCTGGCCCCGGTCGGCGCCGACCGCCCGGCAGCTGTCGGCCTCCAGCTCGTCCTCGATCCCCTCCATCGTCACCTGGACGCCCATCCGGTGCGCCATCCGGACCACGCCCTCGACGATGGCCACGGTCTTGGCCTCGGTCAACAGGCAGCTGGTCAGCGACTTGTCGATCTTGATCACCTGCACCGGCAGCCGGCGCAGGTAGCTGAGCGCCGAGTACCCGGTACCGAAATCGTCGATGGCCAGGCCGATCCCGAGGGCGTGCAGCTCGGCCAGGGCGCTCACCGCCGGATCGCCCTCGGTCACCAGGATCGCCTCGGTGATCTCGACGATCACCTGTTCCGGGCGGATCCGGCGGCGCTGCAGCTGGTGCTGGATCACCTCGACGAAGCCGGGCACCCGCAGCTGGATCGGCGAGGCGTTCACCGAGAGGGTCATCCCGGCGGCGAACACGCCGGCCCGGGTCGCCCCCTCCAGCGCGTTCTCCAGCAACTGCTCACCGAGGAAGACCACCATGCCGGTCTCCTCGGCCACGGCGATGAACTCGTCCGGCGGGACCGACCCGAGCTCCTCGTCGGTCCACCGGGCCAGCGACTCGAACCCGGTGAGCCGGCCGCTGGCCAGGTCGACGATGGGCTGGCCGAAGGTCACCACCTGCCGGGTGTCGATCGCGTGGTGCAACCGTTGCTCCAGCAGCAGCCGGCGGTCGCGGGCCTGGGCCACGTCGTCGGCGTACACCTCGACCGCGTCCCGGCCGCTCTCCTTGGCCGCCCGCAAGGCCGCCGCCGACTCGACCAGGCCGGTCAGCTGGTCGTGGTGCTCGACCCCGGCGGCCGTCGGCGAGTCGGGCGCGGTGTTGGCCGGCTGGTCAGAGGGCCCGGCCGGCATCGGCTGGGCCCGGACCAGTCGGCCCACGCCGACGCTGACCGAGGTGCCCAGGCCAGGGGCCTTCAGGTTCATCGCCCGGCCGACCGCCGCCCGCAGGGCCTCGCCGAGCTCGGCCCCCTGGGCCAGGTCACCCGGGGTGAGAACGGCGAACTCGTCGCCGCCGATCCGGGCCGCCAGGGCGCCCGGGGGGCTGTTGCTGGCTAGCACCCCGGCCACGGTCATCAGCAGGTCGTCGCCCGCGGTGTGCCCGAGCAGGTCGTTGACCTGCTTGAAGCCGTCCAGGTCAAGGGTCAGCACGACCCACGGGGTGTCGCTGTGCTCCAGTTCGGCGATCCGCCCGGTCAGGGCCCGGCGGTTGGGCAGCCCGGTCAGCGAGTCCTGGTAGGCCTGAGCCCGCAGCCCCGCGGTGAGCCGCAGCCGCAGGTGGGTGCCGATCATCTCCCGGCCCCACATCACCGGGACGATGAGCAGGGCCAGCAGCAGGCTGCCCCGGGAGGCCGAGTCGAGCCGGTTCACCTCGCCGCCGAGCAGGACCGCGGCCAGCAGCGCGGTGTAGGTCACAACGGTGGCGGCCTGGGTGGCGGTGGCCTCCCGGCGGTCCTGCAACTGGACGCCGCCGTAGGGCGAGGAGGCCCGGAACCGGACGATGCCCAGCGCGATCAGGGGCCAGGCCAGGCACCACAGCGACAGCGCCGGCCACGGGTCCACCCGGGGGCCGCTCTTCTCCGCCGCCAGCACCGTGAGCAGATCGGCGATCGTGTGTGCCAGCAGGCCGAGCACGGCCGGCCAGACCCGCGACCGCACGTCCCGCACGGCCGTCAGCAGGACCCCGGCGAAACAGACGCAGTCGGCCAGCACGAACGCGCAGGTGCCCAGGTCGGCCGGGTTGAAGCCACCTTCGGACTGGTTCAGCACCGAGCGCCAGAGCACGAACGTCAGGGCGCAGCCGACCACGATCGAGTCCAGGCCGAGCCGCAGGCCCGACCACGAGGTGAGCGAGCGCCGGGGCAGGCAGATCATCGCCAGCAGGGCCAGCGGCGCGGCCCCGGAGCCGATGACGTCGCCGGGCGCCGGATAGCCGATCGCGCCGTTGCGGGCGTCCGCGGCCAGCGCGACCTGGCCGATCCCCCAGCACAGCACGGACAGGCTGAGCAGCAGCCGGAACACCTCCACCGGCCGGCGCCGGCGGGTCACCAGCCACCAGCCAAGCACCGACAAACCGCTCAGCACGGCCAGCAGGCCGGAGAGCAGCAGGCCGTCGGAGAACGCCGTCCAGGCGCGGTCGGTCAGCCCGTAGCGCAGCGGGACGACGGTGGCGCCGAGAATCACCAGGGCCGCGGGCGCGCCGAACAGCAGGCCGGCCCGGCGGGGCCAGGGAAGGTCGGGGGCGCCCTCCGCAGGCTCCCGCTCGGCCCGGCCGTGGCCGTGCTCGCGCTCCCCCATGCTCCTTACATCGGTTCCTCAGCTTCAGGCTGAAGCGATGCATCGATCAGGGATGAACGCTGACGTCGATCGTGTGGTACCCGCTGGCGCCGTTCGGGGCGGGTTCAGCCGTTTGCGCGGTCTGCACCACTCCGCCGCCGTCGGTGGCCCGCACCTTGAGCCGGTACCGCCCGGGGGTGGCGGTCCAGCGGTAGACCCACTGCCGCCAGGTGTCCACGCTGTCCTCGGCCCCCAGGGTGGCGGCCAGCCAGGGCCCTCCGTTGATCTGCACCTCGACCCCCTTGATCCCCCGGTGCTCGGCCCAGGCGATCCCGGCCAGGGCCACCGAACCGGCCTTGACCTGGGACTCGTCGCTGGGAACGTCGAACCGGGAGCCGGTCTTGACTGGGCCCAGCGCCGACCAGCCGCGCGGCGTCCAGTAGCCCTGGGCCCGGTCGAACCGGGTGACCTCCAGGTCGACCACCCATTTGGTGGCCGAGACGTAGCCGTACAGACCGGGCACCACCATCCGGACCGGGAAGCCGTGCTCGACCGGCAGCGGGACGCCGTTCATCCCGATCGCGAAGAGGGCGTCCCGGCCGTCGGTGAGCACGCTGAGCGGGGTCCCCGCCGTCCATCCGTCCGAACTCCTGGACAGCACCATGTCGGCGCCCGCGGCCGGCCCGGCCTGCTTCAGCAGCGGCCCGATCGGCAGCCCGAGCCAGCGGGCGTTGCTGGTCAGGTCGCCGCCCACGCTGTTGGACACGCACATCAGGGTGATGTCGCGCTCGACCAGGCCGCCGCTGAGCAACTGGGCGTAGGTCAGGGTGATCTCCCGCTCGACCAGGCCGTGGATCCGCACGCTCCAGTCCTCGGCCCGCAGCAGCGGCACGACCAGGGCGGTGTCGATCCGGTAGAAGTCGTCGTTCGGCGTGATGAACGGCGCGACCCCCTCGACCCCGACCGACACGCCGGACGGCGCGGCCGTGGGCGAGTCCACCGGCGTGGGCAGCCGGACGGCGGCCCGAGAGGCCTCGGCCCCGCGGAACCGGCCGCCGAGCACCCGGCCGAGCCCGCCGGTGGCCACGCCGGCCGCGATCACCCCGCCCAGCCCGAGCAGCGCCCGCCGGCGGCTGAGCTCGGCCGACCGGGTGCCGGGGACCGCGTCGGCCGAGGCCCCGACCAACGGGGCCAGCCAGCCCAGGACGAACGTGCCGACCACGGCGCCGACCACGCTCGGCAGCACCGACAGCATGGTCGCGTCGGGCCGGGTGGACGCCGCGAAGGCGGACAGGGCCCCCAGGCCCAGCACCAGCCAGGTGCCCCAGACCCGGCCCCGGACGGCCAGCCCGCCGGCCACCGCCGACAGCAGCAGGGCCACCACCAGGGCCCCGCTCAGCAGGACCTGCTTGTCGTGGGTGCCGAAGTTCTGCACCGCGAAGTTCTTCAGCCACGGCGGAACGTGCTCCACCACGACGTCGCCCAGCACCACCAGCGGGGCCGTGGCCGGCGAGACCACCCCGGCGACGACCTGGGCCACGCCCAGGGAGAGGGCCCCGGCGGCCACCCCGGCCAGCGGGCCGCCGACGCCGCGCCTCACGCCCGTCCCGCCGTCCGGCCGGACGGGCCCGAGGTCACAGCAGGCCGGCCAGTTCGGCGCTCAGGGCCCGGAAGGCCCGGCCGCGGTGACTGATCGCGTGCTTCTCGGCCGCGGTGAGCTCGGCCGTGGTGCGGGAGTCACCGTCCGGTACGAAGATCGGGTCGTACCCGAAGCCGTTGGCCCCGCGCGGCTCGCGGATGATCACCCCGGGCAGCCGGCCGTGCTCCACGTGCTCCTGGCCGTCCGGCCGGGCGAAGGCGGCGGCGCAGGCGAAGTGGGCCTGCCGGTGCCGGTCGGGGACGTCGCCGAGCTGGGCCAGCAGCAGTTCCAGGTTGGCCCGGTCGTCGCCGTGCCGGCCGGCCCAGCGGGCGCTGAACACGCCGGGCGAGCCGCCGAGCACGTCGACCGCCAGGCCGGAGTCGTCGGCGATCGCCGGCAGGCCGGTGGCCCGGGCCACGGCGTGGGCCTTGAGCAGCGCGTTCTCGGCGAAGGTGACCCCGGACTCGACGACGTCGGCCACCTCCGGGTAGGCGTCCATCCCGACCAGCTCGATCGCCTCGCCCGAGGGCAGGCTCACGCCGTCCAGGATCTCGCGCAGTTCGACCACCTTGTGGGCGTTGCGGGTGGCCAGCACCAGGCGGATCAGATCGGCCATCTCAGGCCTCCAGCGCGGCGCGCTGCAGCGCGGTGAGCTCGGCACAGCCCTGTACGCCGAGGTCGAGCAGGGCGTCGAGCTCGGCCCGGTCGAACGGCGCTCCCTCGGCGGTGCCCTGGACCTCGATGAACCGGCCGTCGCCGGTGCAGACGATGTTCATGTCGGTGCCGGCCGCGACGTCCTCCTCGTAGCAGAGGTCCAGCACCGGGCGCCCGCCGACGACGCCGACGCTGACCGCGGCCACCGAGCCGATCAGCGGCTCGGCGGTGACCGAGCGCAGCAGCCGCTTGCCCCGGGCCCAGCTCACCGCGTCGGCCAAGGCGACGTAGGCGCCGGTGATCGCCGCCGTCCGGGTGCCGCCGTCGGCCTGGAGCACGTCGCAGTCCAGCACCAGGGTGTTCTCACCCAGTGCCTTGGTGTCGATCACGGCCCGCAGGCTGCGCCCGATCAGCCGGGAGATCTCGTGGGTGCGCCCGCCGAGCTTGCCCTTGACCGACTCCCGGTCACCGCGGGTGTTGGTGGCCCGGGGCAGCATGGCGTACTCGGCGGTGACCCAGCCCTCGCCGCTGCCGCGCCGCCAGCGGGGCACGCCCTCGGTGAACGACGCGGCGCACAGCACCCGGGTCCGGCCGAACTCGACCAGGACGCTGCCCTCGGCGTGGTCGAGCCAGTTGCGGGTGATCTTCACGTCCCGCAGCTGGCCGACGGCCCGGCCGTCGGATCGGGCGGCGGTGGGGGCAGCGGTCGTCGACATCCGGCCAGACTATTAGCTGCCGCCGGCAGGCAGCCGGACGGGGCCCGGCCCCGCGATTACCGAACCCGAACGTTTCGCCCCCGGCTCGCGGCCGGCACCCGGACGTCCTCGAGCAGGTAGGTGCCCCCGGCCACGGCGGCCTCGACCGGGCCCGGGTAGACCAGCTCGGCCTCGGCCACGACCACGTCGAGCCGGGTCCAGACCGGGATGTGGGTGAGCACGAGGCGGCGGGCCACGGCGTCGCGGGCCGCCTCGCCGGCTCGCCGCCCGGTCAGGTGCACCCCGCGCGGCTCGTCCCGGCCCTCCTGGAAGGAGGCCTCGGCCAGCAGCAGGTCGGCGTCCTGGGCCAGCTCGAGCAGGGCCGGGCAGCTGTCGGTGTCGCCGGAGTAGGCGATCACCTGGCCGTCGTGCTCGAACCGCATGCCGTAGGCGGTCACCGGGTGGTCGACCAGCCGGGTGGTGATCCGGACCGGCCCGACCGAGAACTGCCCGCCGTTCTGCAGCGGTCGCACCTCGTAGACCTTGGGCAGCTCCTCGACCGCGTCCGGCCCGTAGGCCTGCAGGATCCGCTCGGCCGTGTGCTCGGGCCCGTAGACCGGCAGCGGATCGGCGATCACCCCGGACGGGTGGTACCGCCGGGCCACGTACAGCCCGCACAGGTCCATGAAGTGGTCGGGGTGCAGGTGGGAGATGACGACGGCGTCGATCTGGCGCAGGTCGACCAGCCGCTGCAGCGGCCCCAGCGAGCCGCTGCCCAGGTCGACGACGATCCGCCAGGTGCGGTGCTCGTCCTCGGCCTCGATCAGGTAGCAGGAGGCGGCCGAGTCCGGGCCGGGGAACGAGCCGGAGCAGCCGACCACGGTGAGCCTCATGACCGGGCTCCGAGCCGGGACAGGGTCAGCGGAGCAGGAGGGGCAACCGGCCGGACAGGCGCTTCATCGACACCGTTCATGAGAATTGAGCCTAGGCCCCGATCGGCCGGAACACCCTGGTGGAACGGAGTGACCCGCGCCTCGTCCAGCTCGCCGGGACGACGGTCGACCCGACCTCCGGCACACGCTCTACAGTGGAGGGGTGTCGATCGCGCCCGTGGAGCTCGAGAAGCCGGATTCGGCCGAAGAGCTCGCCCGCGACGTGCCCTGGGTCACCATCGTCTGGAACGATCCGATCAATACCATGTCGTACGTCACCTACGTGTTCCAGTCGTACTTCGGCTACGACCGGTCCAAGGCCGAGCGCCTGATGCGCGACGTGCACGAGAAGGGCCGGGCGGTGGTCTCGACCGGCAGCCGCGAGGAGATGGAACGCGACACCGAGGCGATGCACGAGTTCGGGCTCTGGGCCACCTTCCGCAAGGACGACTGATGGCGCTGCCGTTCAAGACCACCCGATCCGGCGTGCGGGTCAACCTCGACCAGCAGGAACGCGACGTCCTGGTGCAGTTGCTGGGCCAGCTCGACGACCTGCTGGACGACGGCCTGCAGGCCTCGGAAGATCCGCTGGCCGCGATCGTCGGCATGCGCGGGATGGATCTGGACGCCGGCATCGGCGCCGACGCCGGTGACGCCCGGCCGGCCCCGGCGGTGCCCGACGACCCGGCCCTGGCCCGGTTGCTGCCCGAGGGCAACCGGGACGATCCGGAGGCCTCGGCCGAGTACCGTCGGCTGACCGAGTTCGGGCTGCGGGGCCGCAAGCGCTCCGGGGCCCGGCTGGCCGCCGACGCCCTCGGCCGGCCGGCGCCGGTGGTGCTGGCCGCCGACGAGGCGCTGGCCCTGATGAAGGCCCTCACCGACGTTCGGCTGGTGCTCGGCGAGCGACTCGAGCTGCGGACCGACGAGGACGCCGAGGAGCTGCACGAGCGGCTCTGGGCCGGCGAGGGCACCGACTTCTGGCTGGCCACGGCCTCGGTCTACGAGTTGCTGACCTCGTGGCAGGAGTACCTGATCGCGGCCGTCTCCAAACGACGCTGACCGACATCGCTGACAGAAAGAACCCATGAGCACAGCCCTGCTGACCGATCACTACGAGCTCACCATGGTGCAGGCCGCCCGGGCCAGCGGAGCGGCCGAGCGCCGCTGCGTGTTCGAGGTGTTCGCCCGCCGGCTGCCCGACGGGCGGCGGTACGGGGTGGTGGCCGGCACCGGCCGGCTGCTGGCGGCGATCCGCGATTTCCGGTTCGACGACGCCGACCTGGCCGCCCTCGAGCGGGGCCGGGTGGTGGACGCCGACACCCTGCGCTGGCTGGCCGGATACCGGTTCGGCGGCGACATCTGGGGGTACGACGAGGGCGAGTGCTACCTGCCCGGTTCGCCCGTGCTCAGCGTGGAGAGCAGCTTCGCCGAGGCGGTGCTGCTGGAGACCATGGTCCTGTCGGTGCTCAACCACGACAGCGCTGTGGCCGCCGCGGCCAGCCGGATGATCTCGGCCGCCGACGGCCGGCCCTGCCTGGAGATGGGCTCGCGGCGCACCCACGAGGAGTCGGCCGTGGCCGCGGCCCGGGCCGCCTACCTGGCCGGGTTCGTCGGGACCAGCAACCTGGCCGCCGGTGCCCGGTACGGCGTCCCGACGATGGGCACGGCCGCGCACGCCTTCACCATGGTTCACGACGACGAGCAGTCCGCCTTCGCGGCGCAGGTCGCTGCCCTCGGCACCGGGACCACCCTGCTGGTCGACACCTTCGACATCCAGCGCGGGGTCGAGGCCGCGATCAAGGCCGGCGGCACCGAGCTCGGCGCGGTCCGGCTCGACTCCGGCGACCTGCTGCAGCAGGCCCACGCCGTCCGCCGGCAGCTCGACTCGCTCGGCGCGACCGGCACCCGGATCGTCGTCACCAGCGACCTCGACGAGTTCGCGATCGCGGCCCTGGCGGCCGCGCCGGTCGACTCCTACGGCGTGGGGACGTCGCTGGTCACCGGGTCGGGGGCACCCACCGCCGGGATGGTCTACAAGTTGGTGGCCAAGGAGCACCCGGACGGCAGCTGGCAGTCGGTGGCCAAGCGCAGCGACGGCAAGGTCGGCGTGGGCGGGCGCAAGTGGGCCGGCCGGCGGCACGACGGCGACGGGACGGCGGTCGAGGAGCTGCTCAGTGTCGGGCGCCCCCCGACGGTTCGCGACGACGTCCGGGAGCTGCAGTCGCCGCTGTTCGAGCGGGGGACGGCGGTCCGGTCGACGACCCTGGACGACGCCCGGGCCCGGCACCGCGATTCGCTGGCCCAGCTGCCGGCGGCGGCCCGGCAGCTGTCCCGGGGCGAACCGGTGATCCCGACCCGGTTCGAAGGCCTTCCGGCGTCCTGATCCCGTGCTGATCCCGTCCTGAGCTGGTCCTGAAGGTGTCCCGAGAGGTGGAGAGACAGATGAGCCGGCGCGCACTGATCGTGGTCGACGTCCAGAACGACTTCTGCGAAGGCGGGTCGCTGCCGGTGGGCGGTGGCGCCGCGGTCGCGGCCGGGATCACCGCCTACCTGGCCGAGCCGCAGACCGACTACGCGGCCGTCGTCGGCACGCTCGACTGGCACGTCGACCCGGGCGATCACTTCTCCGACCACCCCGACTTCGTGGACAGCTGGCCGGCCCACTGCGTGGTCGGCAGCGACGGCCCGAAGTCCCACCCGGCCCTCGACCGCACCCGGGTCGAGGCCTGGTTCCGCAAGGGCGAGCACCAGGCCGCCTACTCCGGGTTCGAGGGCCACACCGGCCACTACGACGGCCCTGACGGCGGCGCGCCCACGGGGCTGGCCGACTGGCTGCGCGGGCGGGGCATCGAGGACGTCGACGTGGTCGGGATCGCCACCGACCACTGCGTGCGGGCGACCGCGCTGGACGCGGTGAAGGCCGGGTTCCGGACCCGGGTACTGCTCGACCTCACCGTCGGGGTGGCCGCCCCGACCACGGTCGCGGCCCTGGACCAGCTCCGCACGGCCGGGGCCGAGCTGGTCGGGGTCCCCCGCTCCCCCGAGCTCCCCTGAGCTCCCCTGAGCTGAGCTGAGCCGGGACCGCTGGGCCTGGTCCCGGCGTCCCCCGGTTCTGAGTAGGGTTCGGCCCATGGCGAGCCACCTTCCCGCGGCCGGGCCGCTGCCCGGACTGCCGGGCGCGGGACTGTCCGGCAGCGGCCCGGTGGTCGAGCCCCTGCTCGACCACCTGCTCGGCGACACCCTGCCCGGCGGCGCCGATCCGGCCGCGATCGCCGCGGCCCTGAACGGGCACCGCGAGCACCAGCTGGCCTGGTACGGCGATCTGGTCGGTCCGCTGCGGGTGCCCGCCTCGGCCACCGAGACCATGATCGGCGGTCTGCTGGCCTCCGACCACGGGCTGCCGATCGTGCTGATCCCCGACCCGGACGCCGACGACCTGCTCGGCGAGCTGCGGGCGGCCCGGGTGCTGCTGTTCGACAACCACCGGATCGAGCTGCTCGGCCTGGAACTGCCGTTCGCGGCGGCCGACTCGAGGGCCGACGCCGCCCGGCTGGCCCTGGACGCGATCGACTTCAGCGTGCCGGCCTGGTTCCGGGTGCCGGCCGTTCCCGGCTGGGAGCCGGCTTTCGACGTCCTGGCTCAGGACGGCGCCGAGAGCGTCGCCCTGGAGCTACCGCGGCCGAACTCGAGCGAGGTGTCCGCCGGGGTGGCCGCGGTGCTGCGGGCGCTGATCGATCGCGAACTGCCGTACTCGGTGGCCTCCGGGATCGGCGGGCTGGTCAGCAGTTCGGCCGGGTTCGGCCTGCTCAATCTGCTGGGCGCCACCCGGGCCGCGCTGAACGGCGCCGAGCCGGCCGAGCTGGCGGCGATCCTGGCCGAGACGAGCGTCGAGCCGCTGGCCGCGGCCGCCCGGCGGATGAGCGGGGCCGACGCCGCGATCGTCCGGGCCTTCCTGCCCACGGCGAGCTGCCCCTCGATCCGCGACCTGGTCGAGGAGCTGGAGGCCGAGGGCCTGATCGAGCCCGACGCCGCCTGACGTCTCACCGGGTCGTTCGAAGGTTCACTCGCTGGGTCAGTCGAAGACCTTGCCCGGGTTGAGGATTCCGGCCGGGTCGACGGCCCGCTTGAGCGCCCGGTGCAGCTCGACCGCGACCGGGCCGATCTCCTGGGCCAGCCATTCCCGCTTCAGCAGGCCGACCCCGTGCTCGCCGGTGATGGTGCCGCCGAGGTCGAGGCCGAGCTGCATCACCGCCCCGAACGACTCCTGGGCCCGCCGGGCCTGGTTCGGGTCGGCGCCGTCGAACACCACGGTCGGGTGCATGTTGCCGTCGCCGGCGTGCCCGAGCAGCCCGATCACCAGGCCGGACTCGGCCGCGATCCGCTCGACCCCGGTCATCAGCTCGGCCAGCCTGGTCCGGGGCACGCAGATGTCGTCGATCATCGTGGTGCCCATCGCCTCGAAGGCCAGCAGCACACAGCGCCGGGCCGCCATCAGCAGGTCGGCCTCGCCCGGGTCGTCGGCCAGGATGACATCGGTGGCGCCGGCGCCCTCGGCCAGCTCGGCCATCGCCGCCACCTCGGCCAGCCCGGCCGCACCGCCGGTGTCGGACTGGGCCAGCAGCATGGCCGCGCAGTCCACCGGCAGGTCGGTGCGCAGGAACGCGGCCGAGGCCCGCACGCTGGCCGAGTCCATCAGCTCCAGCAGGCTGGGCACGTGGCCGGCCGCGATGATCGCGCTCACGGCCGAGGCCGCGGCCCGGGTCGAGGCGAACAGGGCGGCCATCGTGTGCGGCTGCTGGGCGGCCGGCCGCAGCGAGAGGGTGGCCTCGGTGATCACGCCGAGAGTGCCCTCACTGCCGACGAACAGCCGGTTCAGGTCGTACCCGGCCACGCCCTTGACCGTGCGCCGACCGGTCCGCAGCACCTCGCCGGAGGCCAGCACCACCTCCAGGCCGAGCACGTAGTCGCCGGTCACGCCGTACTTCACGCAGCACAGGCCGCCGGAGTTGGTCGACAGGTTGCCGCCGATCGAGCAGAACTCCCAGCTCGACGGATCGGGCGGGTAGAACAGCCCGTGCTCGCCGACGGCCCGGGACAGGTCGGCGTTGAACACCCCGGGCTGGGTCACGACCAGGCGGTTGGCCGGGTCGACCTCGAGCACCTGGTTCATCCGCTCGGTGCTGATCACGATGCAGCCCTCGATCGCGTTGGCCGCCCCCGACAGCCCGCTGCGCGCCCCCTGCGGGACGACCGGCACGCCCAGGGCCGAGGCCACCCGCAGGGCGGCCTGCACGTGGGCGGTCTCGCGGGCCAGCACCACCGCGGCGGGCACCCCGGCCGGGCAGAACATGGCCCGGTCGTAGCGGTAGCTCTCCAGCCGGTCGGGATCGGTCACCACCACATCGGCCGGCAACTGGGCCAGCAGGGCGGTGGCCACGCCGCCGGTACTCACGCCGCCGGTTCGGGTCGTTGTGCTCATCCCTCACCGTACGTCTCAGTCGAAGAGTTCCTCCAGGAACGACTTCCGTTTGCTTCGCCGCGGGGCGTAGTGGTCGTCGTACCGGTTCTCCCGGTACCGCCCGTCCCGGTAGCCCTCGTCGCCCTGGTCGTAGCTCGACCGGGCGTAGGCCGGCGGTGACGGCGGGGGCACGTCGGCCAGGGCCCGGGCCGAGGAGTGGAACGACGTCTCGGCGTAGGTCAGCCGCTCCAGTTCTCCGCGGTCGAGAAAGATGCCCCGGCACTCGGCGCACTGATCGACGGTGACGCCGCTGCGCTCGTACGAGCGCATCGGCCCCTGACATTTCGGACAGGTCAGCTCCATGGCCGTTCAACGCCACATCAGCCCGGATAGTTTCCGGCCGGTGACCGATGTCCTACCGGCAGGCGAACACGGCTACTTTCTGCTGACGAACCACTTACGCAGAGTGTCAATTCGGTGCTGCAACTGCTCGGCGCTGGCTTGGGGCACCTCGGGACCGCCGCAGGTCTGGCGGATGTTGGCGTGCACCACGCCGTGCGGCTGCCCGGTGCGCCGCGACCAGGCCCCGACCAGGCTGTGCAGCTCCTTGCGCAGGGCGGTGATCTGCCGGTGTCCGCTCACCTCGACCACTTCGGCCCCCGGCCGACCGGCCGCCGCGGCCCCCTTGGCGCTGCCCTTGGCCAGCTGGGCCGCCTGCCGCTGGCGCAGCAGGGTGGTCACCTGGTCGGGCTCGAGCAGGCCGGGAATGCCGAGGAAGTCCTGCTCCTCGTCGCTGCCGATCTCGGCCTGGGTACCGAACTCCTGCTTGTCGTAGAGCACCCGGTCGAAGGTGGCCTGCGAGTCGAGCGCCTCGAAGGCCAGCTTCTCCAGCTCGCCCGAGGCCTTCTCCTCCCGGTTGGCGTCGGCCAGCAGGTCGTCCGCGAGCGAGAGCCCGTCGTCGTCCTCGTTCTTGGGCCGGTCGAGGGCGTGGTCGCGCTCGATCTCCAGCTGGGCGGCCAGATCGAGCAGGGTCGGCACGCTGGGCAGGAAGATCGACGCCGTCTCGCCCCGTCGCCGGACCCGGACGAACCGGCCCACCGCCTGGGCGAAGAACAGCGGGGTGGAGGTGGACGTCGCGTAGACGCCGACCGCCAGCCGGGGCACGTCGACCCCTTCGGAGACCATCCGGACCGCGACCATCCAGCGCTGGGTGCCCGCGGTGAACTCCTCGATCCGCTCCGAGGACCCGCCGTCGTCGGAGAGCACCACGGTCGGCGACTCGCCGGTGATCTGTTTCAGGGTGCCGGCGTAGGCCCGGGCGGTCTCCTGGTCGGTGGCGATCACCATGCCGCCGGCGTCCGGGACGCCGCGGCGGATCTCGGTCAGCCGCTTGTCCGCGGCGGCCAGCACCGAGGGGATCCACTCCCCCTTCGGGTTCAGCGCCGTCCGCCAGGCCTGCGCGATCAAGTCCTTGGTCATCGGCTCGCCCAGCCGGGCCGCCACCTCGTCGCCGGCACTGGTCCGCCAGCGCATCGCGCCTGAGTAGGCCAGGAACATCACCGGGCGGACGACGCCGTCGCGCAGGGCGTTGGCGTAACCGTAGGAGTGGTCGGCCTTCGAGCGGCGGATGCCCTCGCGGTCCTCCTCGTACTCCACGAACGGGATCGGACTGGTGTCGGACCGGAACGGCGTGCCGGTCAGGGCCAGCCGGCGGGTGGCCGGGTCGAACGCCTCCCGGACGCCGTCGCCCCAGGACAGCGCGTCGCCACCGTGGTGGATCTCGTCCAGGATGACCAGCGTGCGGCCGGCCTCGGTGCGGTTGCGGTGCAGGGCCGGCTTGCTGGCCACCTGGGCGTAGGTGACCGCGACGCCGTCGTAGGCCTGGCCGTGGGTGCCCTGGGCGTTGGTGAAGTTGGGATCGAGGTGGATCCCGACCCGCTGGGCGGCGTCGGCCCACTGGCGCTTGAGGTGCTCGGTCGGGCACACCACGGTGATCCGCTTGACCACCCGCCGCTCGAGCAGCTCGGTAGCGATCCGCAGGGCGAACGTCGTCTTGCCGGCGCCGGGGGTGGCGACCGCGAGAAAGTCCTGCGGGTCGGCGCTCAGGTAGGCGTCCAGGGCCTCCTGCTGCCAGGCCCGCAGCTTGGAGGCGGTGCCCCAGGGGGCCCGCCCGGGAAAGGCCGGGGGCAGGTGGGACGCCGCGGCCGGGCTGGCGTGGGCCGGCCCGTCGATCCCGTCCAGGCTCTGTGCGGCGTAGGAACCGGGGCTCACCGCGGATCCGCTTCGGTGCCGGCGGTACCGGCGAAAATGATCAGGATGCTCGAGATTTCTGGCTTACAGTGCTGAATTTGTGACTCCCAGTGCCTTTTGGTTCGTAGGCTCACCCACGAGAGACTAACCAACTCCGATGATCGACATGCCGGGCCCGGTGATGACGCCGACCACAACCGATGTGTGCTAGCCACCACCGAACGGGAGTACTGATGTCGGTCCAGCTCGACGCGGGCCCGGACCGCCGGCCCCCGGCCGCCGCCCCGCCGGCCGGGCTCGGCCCCTGGTCCCAGGGGCTGGCCGTGCTGCCGGTCGCGCTGCTGGCCACGGCCACCCTGTGGTGGCCCGACCACGGCGACCAGACCCTGTTCCGGATCACCGCGGCCCGGATGAACCACGGGCTGGTCTACTACCGCGATTTCTGGGACATCAAGCAGCCCGGCATCTACTGGTTCCACCAGCTCGGCGACCGGCTGATCCCGGGCGGCCTCGGGGCCCGGGTGCTGGAACTCGCACTGGCCGTGGTCTCGGCCTTTCTGGTGACCAGGATCACGGCCGGCTGGTCGTTGCGGCGCAGCGTCCGGCTGGCCGGCCCCACCCTGGTTCTGGGGCCCTACCTGATCTGGTCGTACACCGCCGGGATCGGGCAGATCGAGGGCCTGATGAACGTGCTGCTGCTGACCGCGCTGGTGGCCACCTGGCCGGCCGCGGGACGGGCCCGGCCCGGCCCGGCCTGGTTCGGCGCCGGGCTCGTGGTCGGCGCGATCGTGCTGCTGAAGACCCTGTACGCGCCGATCCCCCTGGTGCTGCTGGCCGGCGCGGCCGTGGCGACCCTGCGCTCGGACCGGCGGCGCACCCTGACCGGCGTCGGCCTGGCCGGGCTCGGCGCCGTCCTGCCGGTGGCGCTCGCGCTCTACTGGTGCCAGCGGCACGGCGTCCTCGACCTGGCTCTGCGCACCACGTTCGAGCTGCCCTCGCAGGTGGCCCGCAGCCCCGAGACGCACGCCCCCGACTCGCGCCGCGAGCTCGAGCAGGTGATCAAGAACATGTTCCCGGTGATCGGCCCGCTGGCCGTGGTCGGGCTGGTCACCGCCCGGCGCACCGCGCACGCCTGGCTGAGCCTGACCCTGACCGCCACCGCCGCGACCGCGTTTCTGCTGACCCTGCCCCAACTGTGGACGACGTACCGCTGGCTGCTGCTGGCCGCTCCGGTCGGGTTGCTCGCGGTGGACGGGCTGGAGGTGGTGCTGGGCTGGTTCCAGGCCCGCCGGGCCGCTCCCGGGTCGTGGCCGGCCCGAGGCACCCTGCTCCTGCGGGTGGTGGCCGCCGGGGCCGCGGCGGCGCTGACCGTGCCGATGCTGAGCCAGCCGATCGACCTGGTCCGGCACGCCCGCGAGCGGCCCTGGGGGCTGGACCAGAAGGCCCGGATCGGCCGGGGCATCGACGGCGACCTGATCGCCGCGGAGGTGGCCCCCATGGTCGGCCGGGTGACGCCGGGCGAGCCGATCTACGTGATGGGCAATCCCGGGCTGATGGCCCTGCTGAAGGCCGACCAGGGAGCCGAGCTCGCGGGCTGGTCGATGTCGATGATGCCGGCCGTGGTCTGGGACGAGCTGGCCCGCGAACTCGACCGGTCGCGGCCGGCCCTGATCTTCGTCGACGGGCGCGACTGGGGGCCGTCGCGAACCGGACCCGGCCGGGCCGTCTTCGCGATGATCGCGCAGCAGTACCGGCCGACGGCCGTCACCCCCGACGGCACCTGGTACCAGATCGTCGACCCCGCCCGGCCCGCTCCCGGGCTGGACGGCAACCACCTGTTCCGGTAGCGCCGGCAGTTCCGTTGGCGGGGGGGCTCAGCCCTCGTTGCCGGAGCCGCCGTCCTCGGACTTGCGTATCCCCTCGTAGATCTCCTTGCACATCGGGCAGACCGGGAACTTCTTCGGGTCCCGCCCGGGCACCCAGACCTTGCCGCAGAGGGCCACCACCGGCTCACCGCTGAGGGCCGACTCAAGCACCTTCTCCTTGCGCACGTAGTGCGCGAAGCGCTCGTGATCGCCCGGCTCGACCGGCTGTTCCACCTTCTCCCGCTCGAGCAGGCCGGTGGTCGAACGGTCCGGCGAGGACAGCGGGTCGAGCTGGGGTTCCGGGTACGGCGTACTCATAAAACCAGAGTCTAAGGCTCAGTTCTGGCTGGGATCGTCCGGGAAGGTCGAGACCATGGCCAGCCGGCCGCGCTGGCGGCGCAGCACCTCGCGCCAGAGCCGCTCCGGGTTGTCGGTGAACGCGTCCCGGGGCTCGGCGTCGAGCACGTACCAGGCGCCCTCACTGATCTCGCCCTCGAGCTGGCCGGCGGCCCAGCCGGCGTACCCGGCGAAGATCCGCAGGCCGGCCAGGCCGGAGGCGATCACCTCGGGCGGGGCGTCCAGGTCGACCAGGCCGATCGACCCGATCAGCAGCCGGACGCCGACCGCCCCGGCCCCGTTGCCGGGCATCGCCACCAGCCCGAGGGCCGAGTCGAGCTGCACCGGGCCGCCCTGGAACAGCCGGCCGGGCGCCGTCGTGTACGGCTGCCAGGCCGGCAGCACCGACGACACGTCGACCTCCATCGGCCGGTTGACCACCAGGCCGAGCGCGCCGTCGGTGCCGTGATCGAGCATCAGGATCACGGTCCGGCGGAAGTTGGCGTCCTCCAGGGTCGGGCTCGCGACCAGAAGACGACCGCTGAGACGTCTGCTCTGGATGGACATGAGCACATCATCCGGGTGTGAGGGGCCAGCCGGTAGCCAGGCGTGCCCAAACCATCACGACCGACGTCGGATAAGCAGTGTGACGATAATTACACCGGCCAAATCGGGTGCCGGGTCCCGCGGTCACCGGACCGGTGGGCGGCGCCATCCGGGCGTCGAGTTCGCTCACGCGGGGCCGGGACGGCGCTGGGCCGCCCGGGCCGCGGTCTGCACCGCGGCCGCGACCACGGCGCTGACGTCCGGGTGGAACACGCTCGGCACGATGTAGGCCGCGTTGCGCTCGGCGTCGGTCACCACCGCGGCCAGCGCGTAGGCCGCGGCCAGCAGCATGCCGGAGGTGATGGTCTTCGACTGGGCGTCGAGCAGCCCGCGGAACACTCCTGGGAAGGCCAGCACGTTGTTGATCTGGTTGGCGAAGTCGCTACGGCCGGTGGCGACCACGGCGGCGTGCCGGGCGGCCTCCATCGGGTCGACCTCGGGCTCCGGGTTGGCCAGCGCGAACACGATCGAGTCGGGGGCCATGGTGGCGATGTCCTCGCCGGTCAGGATGCCCGGCGCCGACACCCCGATGAACACGTCGGCCCCGGCCAGGGCCGCCTTCAGGGTGCCGGTGAGCTCGCGCGGGTTGGTGTTCTCGGCGGTCCAGCGCAGGTCCTCGGCCAGCCCGTCGCGCTTGGCGTGCACCACGCCGTCCACGTCACAGACGACGACGTCACGGGCCCCGGCGGCCAGCAGCAGCCGCAGCACGGCGGTGCCGGCCGCACCGGCCCCGGACATCACCAGCCGCACCTCGGACAGGGTCTTGCCCACCACCTTCAGGGCGTTGGTCAGCGCGGCCAGGGTGACGATGGCGGTGCCGTGCTGGTCGTCGTGGAACACCGGGATGTCGAGGATGGCCCGCAGCCGGGACTCGACCTCGAAGCACCGGGGGGCCGAGATGTCCTCCAGGTTGATCCCGGCGAACACCGGGGCGATGGCGCAGACCGCGGCCACGATCTCGTCGACGTCCTGGGTGTCGAGGCAGATCGGGAACGCGTCGATGTCGGCAAACCGCTTGAACAGCGCCGCCTTGCCCTCCATCACCGGCAGCGCGGCCAGCGGGCCGAGGTTGCCCAGGCCGAGCACGGCCGAGCCGTCGGTGACCACGGCCACGGTGTTGCGCTTGATCGTCAGCCGGCGGGCGTCGGCCGGGTTGGCGGCGATCGCCTGGCAGACCCGGGCCACCCCCGGCGTGTAGATCAGGGACAGGTCGTCGCGGTTGCGGATCGGCACCTTGGACTCGATCCGCAACTTGCCGCCCAGGTGCATCAGGAACACCCGGTCCGAGACCGGGCCGATGTCGACCCCGGCCAGACCCCGCAACGAGTCGAGCACCGCCTCGACGTGGTCGCCGCCCCGGGTGGCGCAGGTGACGTCGACCTGCAGCCGGTCGAGCCCGGAGGCGGTCACGTCGAGGGCGGTGACCACGGCCCCGGCCTGCTCGATGGCATGGGTCAGCTCGCTGACCGCGGTCGACCGGGCCGGCAGCTCGAGCCGGACGGTGATGGAGGAGGAGACACTGGGCGCGCTGGGCATGGCGCCATTCTCGACCTTTCCCGCCGGTAACAACGCCACGACGGGCGGATCGTGATCAACCCTGCAGGATCACGGCCGGTGGGCCGAGCACGTCGGCCAGGGCTCCCGGGCCGCCGTCGATGAAGCCCTGGTACTCGTCGCAACCCATGTCCCGCAGTACGGCCAGGTTCTCCTCGTTCTCGACCCCTTCGGCCACCACCACCAGGCCCATCCCGTGCCCGAGGCCGAGCACCGCCGAGACCACCGCGCAGGCGTCCAGGTCGGTGGTCAGGTCGGCCACGAAGGTGCGGTCGATCTTCAGGATGTCGACCTTGAGCGTCCGCAGGTACTGCAGCGAGCACCAGCCGGTGCCGAAGTCGTCCAGGGCCAGGGTGACGCCGATCTCGTGCAGGTCGCGCAGCACCGCCCGGGTGGCGGCCGGGTCGTCGACGAAGGCGCCCTCGGTGATCTCCAGCACCAGCCGGCCCGGTTCGACCCCGGACTCGGCCAGGGCCTCGGCCACGGTGTGGGCCAGCCGCCCGCCGACCAGCTGCCGGGGCGAGACGTTCACGGCCAGGCTCAGGCCGTGGTCCGAGGCCGAGCCGAGCCGGCTGAAGTCGGCCAGCGCGTTGCGCAGCACCCAGTCCCCCAGTTCCGCGATCCGGCCGGTGCGCTCGGCGATCGGAATGAACACCTCGGGCTCGATCAGCCCGAGCTCCGGGTGCCGCCAGCGCAGCAGGGCCTCGACGCCGCAGACCCGGCGGTCCCCGCACCGGCGGCGGCTCTGGTAGGCGATCTCGAGCTCGCCGTCGCCGACCGCCCGGCGCAGCGCCGCCGCCAGTTCCAGCCGCTCCTCGATGTTCTCCCGCAGGCTGGCGTCGAACAGCTCGTACCGGCCCCGGCCCCGGCCCTTCGCGTGGTACATCGCGGTGTCGGCGTCCCGGAGCAGGGTGCCGACCGGGTCGTCATCGTTCGGCGGGACGTCGACCACGGTGATGCCGACGCTCACTCCGGGGGCCACCTCGGCCTCGCCGACCACGATCGGCTCGTCCAGCACCTCGACGATCCGGTCGGCCATGGCCACCGCCTGGGCGGCGTCGTCGATCGAGAGGACGACGACGAACTCGTCCCCCCCGAACCGGGCCACCACGTCGGCCGAGCGACAGCGCTGCCGCAGCCGCCGGGCCACCGCCACCAGCACCTGGTCGCCGACGGCGTGCCCGAGACCGTCGTTGATGTCCTTGAAACCGTCCAGGTCGCAGAACAGGACGGCGAGCTTGCCGGTGCCGTCGAGTCGTTTCAGCGACGTCGACAGCCCCTCCATCAGGGCGGCCCGGTTCGGCAGCCCGGTCAGCTCGTCGTGGGTGGCCCGGTGGGTGAGCTCGTCCTGTTCGGAGTGGCGCCGGCCGAGCTGGGTCAGGACGACGACCGCCCCGCCGTAACCGGCCTCGACCCGGGTCACCTCGATACCGATCTCGACGTCGGGGCCGGCCTGCGGGCAGGAACACTGGGTGTGGATCGCGGCCCGCCGGCCGCGCAGCAGGTTGAGCAGGTCGGCGGCCAGCGTGCTCGCCTCCGGGTCGGCCCCGGTGACCAGCGACTCGAGCCAGTTCGCCCCCTCCGGCACCGGCCCGCAGACGCACCGTTCCCGGGCCATCGCGCCGGTCCGCCAGCGGGCGTTCGACGACGTCACCCGCCCGGTGCTGTCGATCACCGCGGCGGCCGCGTCGAGCGCGTCCATCAGTTCCTGGGCCAGCCGGCTCTGCACCTGGGTGTCGGCCCGGGCCGTGACCGCGTCGGTGACGTCCCGGTTGACCGCGAGCAGCCCCTGAGGCTCGCCCCGGGGCCCGATCAAAGTGCTGACCCGGGACTCGATCTCGATCACCCGGCCGGAGCGAGAGGTCTGCCGGACCTGCCCCTGCCAGCGGCCGTGGCTGATCACGGCCGCCCGGGCGGTGAGCGCGTCGCCCTCCCGGAACACGGTCCGGACCAGATCCCCGAACCGATGGCCGACCGCCTCGGCCGCGAGCACGCCGTAGATCTGCTCGGCCGCCTCGTTCCAGTGGGTCACCACGTCGAGCGGGTCGACCGTGACGACGGCGTCGGCCAGCATCCGGACCAGCGCCCCGGCCCGGACCAGGTCGCCGTCCGAGCGGGCCTTCTCCAGGGCCTGGCCGCACTGCCGTCCGGCCCGGCGCAACTGCTCGAGCTCGGGATCGGTGAACTCCGCCCGGCCGCCCCGGCTGAGCACCAGCACGCCGAGCCGGCCCAGCCGGCCGGTCACCGGAATCACCAGCACCGAGCCCGGGCGCTCCTCGGCCAGCACGGCCCGGACCGGCTCGGGCAGGCCGGCCGCCTCGACCGGGGGCGGGCTCAGCGGTTCGTTGAGCGCTCGTAGTTCGGAGCCGAGCCGGGCCTGCAGGACGACGGCCCGGCGATCGTCGAGGTGGCGCACCCGGGTTGCCTGGAGGCCGCCCAGGAAAGGGTCGGTCAGCAGCAGGACGAGCAGGTCGTGGCGGGCCCGGCGGGCCGCCTCGAGCAGCTGCTCGATGATCAGGTCGACGTCGCTCACGGCTTGGCCGGCCGCCGGTGCGAGCCCCGCTGACCCGGGCTCGACCCCGGGCACGGACCCGGGCACGGACCCGGGCACGACGAGTGGCGGATCGGCGGGCGTCAGCAGGAGCCCCCGGTCCGGATCTACGTCCGGTTGCGTCACGATGAAGCTCACAGTACTGCCTCTGTCGCAATCTGTAACGGTGGTTCGTCCCGGATTCTGCCGACTGCACCGCCTTTGCGCGCGCGGCTGTGACCCCCGTAACGGCCTCAGCCCCGCGCCCGATGTTCTCGGTGCCGGGGTCGCACCGCCTCCCGGCACACCGGTCTGAGCAGGAGCTCCGTGCGGGGGTGGGGCCCGCGCGGTGCTTCTGCTCGCTCGGCCCGGCTCACCGGCCCGCTCGCCCGGCGCACGGCCGGTGCACCGCTGCTGCAGGCTCGGTGCAATCGGGGGCGGTCAGCGTGTCGAGCCGCGAACCACCAGCTCGGGCGGGTACATGACCTGCCGGTGGCGATGCTCCGGCCCCGCCTCGGCCTCCTCCAGCAACAGGTCGGCCGCGGTCCGGCCGATCAGGTGCCGGGGCTGGCGGATCGAGGTCAGCGGCACCGCGGCCGCCGCCGCGAACTCGATGTCGTCATACCCGATGATGGCCAGATCGCCGGGTACCGACACCTGGCACCGGGTCATCTCCTGCAGCAGCCCGAGGGCCAGCAGGTCGTTGGCGCAGAACGCGGCCGTGGGCCGGCGGTGCTCCGGCAGCCGGAGCAGTTCCTGACCGGCCCGGCGGCCCTCGGCGACATTGAGCGCCGAGGTGTCCAGCACGGTGAGCGCGGTCGCCGGCAGCCCGGCCTCGGCCCCGGCCCGCCGTACCCCGGCCAGCCGCTCCTGCACCTGGAGCACCGAATCGGGCCCGCCGATGAAGGCGATCTGCCGGTGGCCGGCCTCGATCAGGTGCACCCCGGCCAGGTGGCCGCCCATCTCGTCGTCCACCGAGACCGAGCACCAGGCGTCACCCTTGGTCCGGTCGATCAGCACCACCGGGACACCGCGGCGGGGCAGGGTCAGCAGGCGCTCGCCGTCCGGATCGGCCGGCGTGATCAGGACGCCGCGGACCCGCTGCTCCAGCAGGACGTCGAGATAGTCCCGCTCGCGCCGGCGGCTGTTGTCGCTGTTGCACAGGAAGAGGGCCAGCCCCTCGTTGCGGGCCGACTCCTCGATCCCCCGGGCCACATCGGTGAAGAACGGGTTACCGGCGTCCAGCACCAGATAGCCGAGGGTCCGGCTACCGCCTGAGCGAAGGTGGCGGGCCGACTCGTTGCGCACAAAACCCAGCTCCGAGATGGCCTCCTCGACCCGCAACCGGGTCGCCGGCCCAACCCGATCGGGGCGGTTGAGCACGTTCGAGACGGTTCCGACCGAGACCTTGGCCAGGGCGGCGACGTCCTTGACGCTGGCCGAGCCGACCGACACAGCCACTTCCTCCCCACCCACGGACGACCCCAGGACGACCCCCGGGACGACAACAACGGCCGGACATTACCGGCTCGACCGGATTTGTACTGACATCGCGAGTAAACACCGGTGGCCTCATCGTTACCTCGGCATTCGTTGCATCGTTTCATGAGCGAGGTCACCCGGACGGCAGCACCGCCCGGGCCCCGCTCACCGGGTGGCGGGGGTGGCCGGGTCCGGCCGCAGCGCGACCGTGGTCCGCAACGGGACCTCCTTGATGAACGCCGTCGCGTGCCTGTCGAGGACGCCCTGATCGCCGTCGAACGCGGCCCGACCGGGCCGAGCACTCCTCACCCGGGCGTGAGCATCCTGTAACCGGTGCCGGGCAACCGGACGCGCCGCCGGGTCAGCGACCCCAGTACGGTCGAGGTCCAGCCGGCCGCATCCGCTCGCCGGCCCGGATCTCAGCCCGAGGAGACGTCATGCCCGAGTTCGACGCGATCGTGATCGGTGCCGGCCCGGCCGGCGAGGTCGCGGCCGGCCGGATCGCGGCCGGCGGACTGCGCACCGCCATCGTCGAGCGCGAACTGATCGGCGGCGAGTGCTCGTACTGGGGCTGCATCCCGAGCAAGACCCTGCTGCGCCCCGGCGACGTGATCGCCACCGCCCGCCGGGTGCCCGGCGCCGCCGCGGCCGTGACCGGCGAGATCGACGTCGAGGCGGCCCTGGCCCGGCGTGACTACATGACCTCGAGCTGGGACGACGCCGGCCAGGAACCCTGGCTGCACGACAACCACATCGAACTGTTCCGGGGCACCGCCCGGCTGGCCGGGCCCCGGATGGTCGAGGTCACCGCGGCCGACGGGACGATGACCAGGCTGACCGCTCAGCGGGCGGTCGTGCTGGCCACCGGCACCCGGGCCTTCATGCCGCCGATCGACGGCCTGGCCGAGGCCGAACCGTGGACCAACCGGGAGGTCACGGCGCTCAAACAGGTACCGGGCCGGTTGATCGTGCTCGGGGGTGGCGCGGTCGGCGTCGAGATGGCCCAGGCGGTCAAGCGACTCGGGGCGGCCGAGGTCACCGTGATCGAGGGCGCGCCGCGGCTGCTGGCCCGGGAGGAGCCGTTCGCCGGCGAGCAGGTGGCCGAGGCGTTCGCGGCCGAGGGCATCACGGTCCGCACCGAGACCCGGGTCACCGCCGTGCGGCGTCGCGACGACGGTTCGATCCGGGCCACCCTGTCCGACGGCAGCGAGCTGGCCGGCGACGAACTGCTGGTCGCGGTCGGGCGCCGGCCGGCCACCGACGACCTCGGGCTGGACACCGTCGGGTTGCCCCCGGGCAAGCCGGTCGACGTCGACGACCGGCTGCTGGCCACCGGGATCGACTGGGCCGACGGTGAGTGGCTGTACGCGATCGGCGACTGCAACGGGATTGCCCTGCTCACCCACATGGGCAAGTACCAGGCCCGGATCGTCGCCGACGTGATCCTGGGCAAGCCGATCACCGACCGTTCCAGCCGCGACGCGGTGCCCCGGGTGACCTTCACCGATCCCCAGGTCTGCGCGGTCGGGCTGACCGAGGCCCAGGCCCGGGAGAAGGGCCTGAACGTGAAGGTGGTCGACACCCCGACCGGCGGGGTCCCGGGTTCGTACACCCGGGGCGAGGACCAGACCGGCACCTGCCGGCTCGTGGTGGACGCCGACCGTGACGTGATCGTGGGCGCCACCTTCACCGGCCCGGAACTGGCCGAGCTGCTGCACAGCGCCACCATCGCGATCGTGGCCCAGGTGCCGCTGGCCGACCTCTGGCACGCCGTCCCGTCGTTCCCCACCGTCAGCGAGGTCTGGCTCAAACTTCTGGAGTCCTACGGACTCTGAGCTCCCGTCCCGGCCACCGGCCGGGCAAAGTTCAGGCCGGGATCCGACCCACTGAACGGGTCGGATCCCGGCCTGAACCGGTTCTGCCTAGCGCTGGTAGCTGCTACCAGCCGGACGGGGAGTGCGAGGACGGCTGGACGACGGCCGGCCCGAGCGCATCCCGGGGCCACCGGGCGAGCGACGGCGAACCTCGCCACCGCGGCCTTCGCGGCCCGCGGCCGGCAGCGGCTTGATCACCACCGGCTCACCGGAGGCGCCCAGCTCCCGGACGACTTCGTGACCCGAGTAGACCTGGTCGGTCGTGGCCGTCACCGAGGCGTCCCGGTGCAGCCGGACGACGTCGCGGGTCTGGAACGGCTCGACGAACGAGACCACGGTGCCCCGCGCGCCGGCCCGGGCCGTACGGCCGGAGCGGTGCAGGTAGTCCTTGTGGTCGTTGGGCAGGTCGTAGTGCACGACCAGGTCGACGTCGTCGACGTGGATGCCGCGGGCCGCGACGTCGGTCGCGACCAGGACCCGGGGGTGACCGGCGGCGAAGGCGTCGAGCGCCCGCTGCCGCTGGTTCTGGTTGAGGTTGCCGTGGATGGCGGCGGCCTCGGCCCCGGCCCGGGACAGCTGCTTGGCCAGCCGGTCGGCACCGTGCTTGGTGCGCACGAAGAACAGGGTGCGCGCCGGGCGGACGGCGATCTCGCTGGCCACGGCCACCTTGTCCTCGCCCCGGAGGGTGAAGACCTTGTGGTCCATGGCCGTTGCGGCGTCGGTGGTCTGAGCGACCGCGTGGAACGCCGGGTCGGTCAGGTAGTCGCGGACCAGCTTGTCCACGCCACCGTCCAGGGTGGCCGAGAGCAGCAGCCGCTGGGTGCCGTTCGGGGTGGCGTCCAGGATCTGGCGGACAGCGGGCAGGAAGCCCAGGTCGGCCATGTGGTCGGCCTCGTCGATGACCGTGATCTCGACGCTGCCGAGCTGGCAGGAGTTGCGCTCCATCAGGTCGATCAACCGGCCCGGGGTGGCGACGACGACGTCGACCCCTCGGCGCAGGGCGTCGATCTGACGGCTCATCGAGAGACCACCGACGACGGTGGTGACCCGCTGGTCGAGCGCCCGGGCCAGCGGCTCCAGGGCGTCCGCGACCTGGCGGGCGAGCTCACGGGTCGGGACCAGGATCAGCGCCCGCGGGGTGAGCGGGCGGCGAACGCTGGTGCTGGAGTGCAGGCGGGCCAGCACCGGGATGCCGAAGGCCAGCGTCTTGCCGGAGCCAGTCTGAGCCCGGCCGAGCACGTCACGACCGGCCAGAGCGTCGGGCAGCACCCGGGTCTGGATCGCGAACGGCTGTTCCATGCCCCGGCCCACCAGGGCGTTGACCAGCGACTGGGGCAGGTTGAACTCGGCGAACGGCCGGGCCTCGGGGGCCGGCGTCTCGGCCGCGGCGGTGAGCGCGGCCTCGAGCGGGCTGGGGCCGGCGGGGGGACGGGACGAACCCGAACGGCGAGGACCGCCGCTCGGACGGCCGCCACCCGAACTACGGGGACGGCGGGGTGCGGACGTGCGGGGACGACCAGAGATCGGTGGCATTAAGGCTATAACTCCATCGGTGGCGCGAAAGGTCGCGTCGTTCGGAGACGTCGGCTCAGCCCCGGATCGGGACGAACACGACCGGAGGCTCCGAATTACCAGGTGGCATCATCGGTGGTGCTGATGACTGGGGGAGCGACTCACTACGTGCGACCACGCGGGCGGCTCGCCCGCGAGAGCGACGGCACGATCCTGCGCCGTCAGTGATCACAGCGTAGCAGTGCCCCGGTTTCTTCCCACCCTCGGGCGGTGTCGCCTGGTTCACGTCCGGTCGCGGAATCAGTACGCATGTGCAATCACGCGGACACTCCTTGTAACGTAAGTCGGAGATCACCGTGCCGCTGCGGGCGGTCGCGGCCGACTCAGGAGGGTGCTCGTGGTCCGGCTCCCGGCCGAGGTGCGTCGGGCCCAGCTGCTCGAGGCGGCCGTGCGGCTGATGAGCCGCGAGGGGCCGGCGGCCGCCACCACCCGGGCGATCGTGGCCGAGGCCGGCATGTCGTTGGCCACTTTCCACTACTGCTTCCGATCGCGCGAAGAGCTCCTTCGGGAGGTGTTCGCGCAGGTCACAAGCTCGGTTGAGGACGGCGTGAGCCCGTCCCGAGCGCCCGCCTCACCCCCCCGGGGACGGCCGGCTCCGGCGGCCGAGCCCCCCGGTAGGCCGTCGGCCGCCGCCCGGGCCCGAGCCGCCGATGCCTTGCGGGCCGCCCTGACCGAGTCGCTCACCGCCCACCTCGAGCGGATGGACGCCGACCCCGGGCCGGAACTGCTCCGGCTTGAGCTCAGCACGCTGGCGCTGCGCGACCCGGGGTTGAGGGAGCTGGCGGCCGAGCAGTCCCGAAGATCCCACGAATCGGCCGAGCGACTACTCACCGTGGTCGCCGAGCGTTCCGGCCTGAGCTGGCGGCAGGACCCGGCCGAGCTGGCCCGGCTGGTGGTGATCCTGATCGACGGGGCCCGGATCAGCCGGCTGGCCGACCACGACAGCACCGCCACCCGGGCCGCCCTGGCCCCGGTGATCGATCACCTGGCGACGCTGGCCGACCCGAGCACCCGGTCGAGGTAGTCGTTGCTGAACCGGCCCTGCGGGTCGAGCCGGTCCCGCAGGGCCACGAACTCGGCGAACCCGGGGTACAGCTCGCGCAGTCGTTCGGCCTCCAGACTGTGCCACTTGCCCCAGTGCGGCCGGCCGGCGTGCTCGGCCATGATCTGCTCCACCGCGGCGAAGTAGGCCGAATGATCGACGCCGACCGGTGAGTGCACCGCGATGTAGGTGGTGTCCCGACCCTGGCCCATGGAGAGCGGTACGTCGTCGGCCGCGACCGCCCGGACCTCGATCGGGAAGCCGATCGACCAGCCGGCCGCGTCGATCGCGGCCCCGATCGCCCGGATCACCTCGGCCGCGGACGCCCTCGGCACGGCGTACTCCATCTCGATGAACCGGACCCGGCGGTCGGAGACGAAGACCCGGTCCGAGCGGTCGGTGTACGCGCGGGCGCCCAGCGCCCGGGCCGAGATCCGGTTGATCGTCGGCACGGTCGACGGCAGCCGGCGGCCGAGCGCCACGGTGGCCCCGAAGACCCGGTTGGCCAGGAGCTCGTCGTCCCACCAGGCCCGCCACCGGGGCAGCGGGTCGAGCTCGGCCCCGGCCGGCAGCCGGGTGTTGCGTTTGGTCAGGGTCGAGCCGGTGTGCGGGAACCAGTAGAACTCGAAGTGATCGGTGCCCTCGGCCAGCTCGTCGTAGCGCTGGAGCACCTCGTCCAGCGGCATCGAGGCTTCCTGGGCCCGGATCGCGAAGGCGGGCACGGTCTGCAGGGTGAGGGTGGAGACGACGCCGAGCGCCCCCAGGTTCACCCGGGCCGGGCCGAAGACCTCCGGGTGCTCGGCCGGCGAGCAGGTGAGCACCTCACCGTCGGCCAGCACCAGCTCCAGCCCGCGCAGCTGGGTGGCCAGGCCGCCGAACCGGCCCCCGGTGCCGTGGGTGCCGGTGGCCATCGCGCCGGCCACGGTCTGCCGGTCGATGTCGCCGAGGTTGGTCAGCGCCAGCCCGGTCTCGGCCAGCACCTGGTTGAGCCGGTGCAGGGTCATCCCGGCCTGGACCGTGACCAGCCCGGTGGCGGTGTCGAGCCGGACCAGGTCGGTGTGCCGATCGAGGACCAGCTGCAGGCCTTCGGGCCGGGCGATGCCGCTGAACGAGTGGCCGGAACCGACCGGGCGGACCTTTTCGTCGTCGGCGGCGGCCTTGCCCACCGCGGCCGCGATCTCCTCGGTGCCGCGCGGGTGAACAGTGCGGCCGGTAGCCGTCTGGTTACCGCCCCAGTTGGTCCAGCTGCTGATTTCGGGCTTGCTGAAAGCCATCTCGCCCCCCGGGTTGAACATCGCCGGTCGACCCCCGGCGCCGGCCGCCGCTCGGTGACCATCGCCAGCCGAGCACAGAACTGGGTCGAGCGTCCAGGACTGTTGACCAATATCACGGTGGCCCGCCACGGCGGCCCGGCTCTTGACGCCGCCGTCGCCGGGCCAGAGCCTGAGGAGCGTGACCGCTCCGGACCCTGCCCACTCCCCCGCCACCGGCTCAACCGCACCGGCCGGCCTCGACTCCTGGCGCCGGCTGGAGCGGGCCACCGCCGAGCTCGACCCGCCGTTCGCCGTCCTCGACCGGGCCGCGCTGACGGCCAACGCCGATGATCTGGTGCGCCGGGCCGCCGGCAAACCGATCCGGCTGGCCAGCAAGTCGGTGCGCTGCCGGGCCGTGCTGCGCCAGGTGCTGGCCCGGCCCGGGTACGCCGGCCTGCTCGGCTACACCCTGGGCGAGGCGCTCTGGCTGGCCGAGGAGTTCGACGACATCGTGATCGGTTACCCGACGGTGGAGGCGGCCGCCCTGCGCCGGCTGGCCGGCGACGAGCCGGCCGCGGCCCGGATCACCCTGATGATCGACAGCGCCGAGCAGCTCGACTTCATCGACGCCGTGGTCGGGCCCGACCAGCGGGTGCCGTTCCGGCTCTGCCTCGACCTGGACGCCTCGCTGCGCGGCCTGGGCGGCCGGCTGCACCTGGGTCCGCGCCGCTCGCCGGTGCACGATCCGGCCGATGCCGGCCGGCTGGCCCGGCTGATCGACCGGCGGCCCGGGTTCACCCTGGTCGGCCTGATGGCCTACGAGGGGCAGGTGGCCGGGGTCGGCAACGCCCCGGCCGGGCGGCCGGCCCGGGGCGCGGCCGTCCGGGCGATGCAGTCGATCTCGATCCGGGAACTGGCCGAGCGGCGGGCCGCGGCGGTGACCGCGGTGCGCGCGGTGGCCGAGCTCGAGTTCGTCAACGGCGGCGGGACCGGCAGCCTGGAGACCACCGGCGCGGAGAGCTCGGTGACCGAGCTGGCCGCCGGGTCCGGCCTGTACGGGCCGGGCCTGTTCGACGCCTACCGGGCCTTCAGTCCGGCCCCGGCGGCGCTGTTCGCCCTCGGGGTCAGCCGCCGTCCGGCCCGCGGCATCGTGACCGTGACCGGGGGCGGCTGGATCGCCTCCGGCCCGGTCGGGGCCGACCGGCCGCCGATCCCGACCTACCCGGCCGGGCTGAGCCTGCTGGCCGCCGAAGGCGCCGGTGAGGTGCAGACCCCGCTGCGGGGCGGGGCCGCCGACGGGCTGCGGATCGGCGACCGGGTCTGGTTCCGGCACGCCAAGGCCGGCGAGCTGGCCGAGCACGTGGCCGAACTGCATTTCGTGGACGGCGACGCGATCAGCGAGGTGGCGCCCACCTACCGGGGCGAGGGCCAGACCTTCCTCTGAGCCCACCCGGCCGCTGAGCCCGTCCGACTCCCCGGGCAGAGGTCGGCCCGGCATCCCCCTCCGGACGCCGGGCCAACCGGTTCAGTGGTGCCTGCCCCTCCTTACGAGGAAGGGCAGGCATCGGTTCACCTGGTTAAAGACTGGTTCAGGACCTGGTTCAGGACTGGTTCAGGACTGGTTCAGGACTCCGGTTCGTACGCCCGGGCCCCGGTCCCGCAGGTGACCGACTGGGCCAGCTTGACCACGGCCGAGCTCGACGGCAGGGATCGGCCCAGCACGGTGGTGGTCGAGTTCTTGGCCCGGGCCCCGTTCGCGCTGAGGCTGATCGTGGTCCGGACCACCCGGAACCGGGAGCCGTCGCTGTTCGGCTTGGCCAGGTAGCCGACCAGGTGCCGGCCCGAGGACCCGAGCGACGGGCAGCCGGCGCCGGTGCCGTAGCCGGTGAAGCCCTGGTCGAAGGTGTACTGGTCGCCCTGGGCGTTCCGGCTGGCCACGATCGTGCAGTTCACCACCGCGTAGAGCTTGGTCTCCCGGCTCAGGTCGAGCAGGATCACCGCCGATCCGTCGCCGAGCCGGCCGGCGACCGCGGTCGCGCTCTGCGGGGCGGCGCTGGAGAAGGTGGTCGAGAAGCCGGCGCCGGTGGCGGTGCGGACCCCGAGCACCCGGCGGTCGCCCTTGTCGGCCAGCCAGACGGTGTCGGCTCGGCCGTCACCGTCGAGGTCGGCCGTGGTCGCCGTGCCCGCCCCGGCCGGGATCGAGGCTCCGCCGGCCGGGCAGCCGTGGCCGTTGTTGCCGGCCGTCGTGGTGCCGCCGGCCGGCGTCGTGCCGGTGGCCGGCTTGGTGGTGGCGGTGGTACTGGTCCCGGTCGAACCGGTGGTGGCTGAGGCCGATGCGGTCGGCGTCCCGGCGTCGGCCGGGCCGGCCGAGCCGGACATGGTGATCGTGCCCTGGCCACCGATCGAGCCACAGGCCGCCAGCAGGGCCAGCCCGATCGCCGCCACCGCCGTGACGCCGGCCGCCCGGCCCGCTCTCGATCTCGTCCAGCCGGCCGCGACCGTCCGCAGCCCGCCTCCGGGGGCCGCTTCGGGCCCGTTGCTGTACCTCACGGAACTCACTCCTCTGGGGTGCCGGCGCCGGGTCGGCGCCGTGCTACTTGTTCCGATGCGGCCGGGCCCGGAAAAGTTCGGACCGAGTTCTCAGCCCACCCGCAGGTCGGTCAGCACCTGGTCGGTGGCGTCCCCGCCGTCCTGCCGGATCTGCAGGTAGACCCGGTTCGGGTCGGCGCCCGGGCCGACCAGGCTGACCTCGTCGAGGGTGCCGGTGGCACAGTTCCAGCGCTGGATCCGGCCGGACCAGCCGTCCCGGTTCCAGGCCCGGGGGGTCAGCGGGGAGCAGGACTTGTGCTTGATCGCGGCGACCGCGACGGGCAGGTGCGGATCGCTGGTCAAGCCGGCGAAGACGCCGTTGACCGGCCGGCTCAGGTCGGACCAGGCACCGACGTGGTCGGCGACCGTGAGGCCGTCCGAGTGGCCGCCGGACAGCGCCAGCACGGACGGGTTCCAGCCGGTGGGGATCAACTCGTGACTCCAGGCCCGAGGGACGGCGACGGCCATTCTGTGGTCGGCGTCCTGGACCGTGACCGGTTTGCGCCACTGCAGTACCCCGGCCGTGCCCAGGGCCGACAGCAGCACGACGACGCCGCAGGCGGCGGCGATCGCCCAGCGGCCCCGGCGCCCGGACCGGCCCTCTCGTTGCGGGCGTTGCGGCGAGCGGGAGTACTCGTCGGCCAGGTCGTCCAGGGCCAGGGCCAGGGTCGCGGCGTCCGGCCAGCGGCGTTCCCGGTCGACCTCGAGGGCCCGTTGCAGCAACCGGCGCACCGGCGGCGGCAGGTGGGCGGCGCTGCGGTCGGTCAGCACGTAGCCGGGCAGGGCCGGGTGCTCGCCGGTGATCAGCCGGAACCCGATCGCGCCCAGGCTGTAGACATCGGCCCGCACGTCGACCCCGGAGTTGGGCCCGGCCTGCTCGGGCGCCATGTATCCGGCCGACCCGACCGACATGGTCAGGGCCGAGGCCTGGGCCAGGTTCTTGGCCACCCCGAGATCGGCCACCATCAGCCGCTCCCCGCCGTCCGGGGTTGAGGTGATCAGCACGTTCGACGGCTTCAGGTCGCGGTGCACGATGCCGGCCCGGTGCAGCTCGGCCGCACCGCGAGCAACCTCGGCGGTCAGCCGGAGCGCGTCGACGAGGTGCAGCGGCCCGGCCGTGGCCCGGTCGGCCAGCGTGCCCCGGTCGGCGTACTCCATCACGAAGTACGGTCGCCCGTCGGGCAGCTCGCCGATGTCGAAGACCTGCACCACCCGGCTCGAGGCGGCCCGGCGCAGCATCCGGGCCTCGGTCAGGAAGCGCTCGCGCAGGTCCATCCGGTCGGACCAGTTGTCGGCCATCACCTTGATCGCGATGGTGGTGTCCAGTGACTCGTCGTGCGCCAGCCAGACCACCGCGAATCCGCCGGACCCCAGGCGCCGGCCCAGGTGGTAGCGACCGATGAGGTCAGGGACGGACATGGCAACATCATGCCCGAACTCCTGACCCACCCTGGAGGTGTGATGCCGTCCGTGCCCGAGCAGGAAGTGCTGGCCACCCGGGCCGCCGCCGGCGATGCCCCGGCCCTGGAGCAGTTGCTCCGCCTGATCGAGCCGGAGGTGCTGCGCCGGTGCGGCCGTTTCCTGCCCAACCGGCAGGACGCCGAGGAGGCCGCCCAGGACGCTCTGCTCCAGGTGGCCCGCAAGATCAGCACCTTCGAGGGCCGGAGCAGGTTCAGCACCTGGCTCTACACCGTGGTCAGCAACTCGGCTCGGCAGACCTACCGCGACCTCAAGCGGCGGGCCGGCGAGCAGCCGCTGTCCGGCGCCGAGGACCAGCGCTCGGATCCGCGGACGACGAGCGTGATCGCCGGTTCCCGGGTCGACCTGCTGGAGGCTCTGGAGAAGCTCGAGCAGACCCGGCCACTGCTGGTCGCGCCGCTCGTCTACCGGGACATCGGCGACCTCGAGTACGACGAGATCGCCGAACGGCTCGGTGTGCCGATCGGCACGGTCAAGTCGCGCCTCAACGAGGCCCGCCGGCTGGTCCGCCAGCTCCTGATCGAGAACTCCTAGCTCCCGGGATCAGCTCCCGGATCAGCTCCCAGGATCAGCTCCCGGGACGCCGTCCGTGCCGGTCAGTCCGGGATCTCGCGCCGGATCTCCTCGAGCCAGATCCGGGCCGGGGCGTCGGAGGGGGCCCGCCAGTCGCCCCGCGGCGAGAGCGAGCCACCGGCCACCACCTTCGGGCCGTTCGGCATGGCCGAGCGCTTGAACTGGCTGAAGGCGAAGAACCGCTGGGCGAAAACCTCCAGCCAGTGCTTGATCTCGGGCAACTGGTACTCGACCCGGCGGTCGTCCGGCAGACCGGCCGGCCAGCCCCCGGCCTTGGCGTCCGACCAGGCGTGCATCGCCAGGAACGCGATCTTGGACGGCGCGAAGCCGTACCGCAGCACGTGGTAGAGGGTGAAGTCCTGCAGGGCGTAGGGCCCGATTTTGGCCTCGGTGCTCTGCGGCCGTTCGTCCTTCCCGGCCGGCACCAGCTCGGGCGAGATCTCGGCGTCCAGTACGGTCTGCAGGATCCGGCCCACCTCGGCGTCGAACTGCCCGGTCGTGATCACCCAGCGGATCAGGTGCTGGATCAGGGTTTTGGGCACCCCGGAGTTGACGTTGTAGTGCGACATCTGGTCGCCGACGCCGTAGGTCGACCAGCCGAGGGCGATCTCGGACAGGTCGCCGGTGCCGAGCACCAGGCCGCCGCGCTGGTTGGCCAGCCGGAACAGGTAGTCGGTGCGCAGCCCAGCCTGGACGTTCTCGAAGGTGACGTCGTACACCGGCTCGCCCTGGGCGAACGGGTGGCCCAGGTCGGCCAGCAACTGCCGGGCCGCCGGGCGGATGTCCAGGGTGTCGAAGGTGACGCCCAGGGCCCGGGCCAGGCCACCGCCCTTGGCCGTGGACTCGTCGGTGGTGGCGAAGCCGGGCAGCGCGAAGGCCAGGATGTCGCTGCGGGGCCGGCCCAGCCGGTCCATCGCCTGGGCGGCCACGATCAGCGCGTGGGTGGAGTCCAGGCCGCCGGACACCCCGATCACCACCTTGGGCGTGCCCATCGAGGCCAGCCGCTGTTCCAGGCCCGCGACCTGGATGTTGTAGGCCTCGTAGCAGTCCTGGGCCAACCGGGAGGCGTCGGCCGGGACGAACGGGAACCGCTCGACCCGGCGGCGCAGGCCGAGGTCGCCGTCGGCCGACTCGAGGTCGAACTCGATCCGCCGGAACCGGTCCGGGTCGGCCGCCGAGCCGCTCTGGGTCCGCCGGTTGTCATCGAACGTGCCCTGCCTTAGCCGCTCGGCCCGCAGCAGGTCCAGGTCGACGTCGGCCACGGCCAGCCGGTCGCCCCGGCCGAACCGCTCGGCCTCGGCCAGCAGCAGGCCGTTCTCGTAGATCATGGTCTGGCCGTCCCAGGCCAGGTCGGTGGTCGACTCCCCCTCACCGGCCGCGGCGAACACGTAGGCGGCCAGGCAGCGGGCCGAGGCCGACTGGCAGAGCAGCCGCCGGTGCTCGGCCCGGCCGACCGTGATCGGGCTGCCTGACAGGTTGGCCAGCACGGTCGCGCCGGCCAGGGCGGCCCGGGCGCTGGGCGGGATCGGCACCCACATGTCCTCGCAGATCTCCACGTGGAGCACGAAGCCGGGCCGGTCGCGGGCGGTGAACAGCAGGTCGGGCCCGAACGGCACGTTCCGGCCGGCGATCTCGATCGTGCCCCGGACGTCGTCGCCGGCGGCCACCTGGCGGGCCTCGTAGAACTCTCGGTAGGTGGGCAGGTACGACTTCGGGGCCAGGCCCAGCAGCCGGCCGCCGCGGATCACGGCTGCGGTGTTGTAGATCCGGTGCCGGTACCGCACCGGCAGGCCGACCAGCAGCACCGGCGACAAGCCGGCCGAGCCCTCGATCACGGTCTGCAGGGCCTGCTCGGCCCGGTCCAGCAGGGTGTCCTGCAGGAGCAGGTCCTCGATCGAGTATCCGGTGAGGGTCAGCTCGGGGAACACCGCCAGGGCCACGCCGTCGTCATGGGCGGTGCGGGCCACCCTCAGCACCGACTCGGCGTTGGCCGCCGGGTCGGCGATCGCCGTCCGCAGGGTGCAGGCGGCGACCCGGGCGAAACCGTGCCGGTTGGCGGAGTGGAAGTTCATGACCCCAGCAGATCACAGCCAGCCCTGGCCCTGGGCGACCAGCACCGCTTCCATCCGGTTGCGGGTGCCGGTCTTGGCGATCGTCGCTGAGAGGTAGTTGCGCACGGTGCTCTCGGACAGGTGGACGGCGCGGGCCACGTCGGCCACGCTCGCCCCGGAGGCGGCCGCCCGGAGCACGTCGCGTTCCCGGGCGGTCAGCGGGCTGGGCCCGGCGGCCAGGGCGGCGGCGGCCAGGCCGGGATCGACCACGGTCTCGCCGGCCCGGACCCGGCGGATCGCCTCGGCCAGCCCTTCGACCGGCCCGTCCTTGACCAGGAACCCCCGGGCTCCCACCTCCAGGGCCCGGCGCAGGTAGCCGGGCCGACCGAAGGTGGTGACGATCAGCACCGAACACGCGGGGACGGCGTCCCGGAGCGCCTCGGCGGCGTCCAGGCCACTGATCCCGGGCAGCTCGATGTCGAGCAGGGCGACGTCGGCGCCGGCCTGCCGCACGGCCGCGACCACCTCGTCCCCCGACGACACCTGAGCCACCACCTCGAGGTCGTCCTCGAGGTCGAGCAGCAGGGCCAGCGCACCGCGCATCATGGCCTGGTCCTCGGCCAGCAGTACCCGGATCATCGGGACACCCTCTCAGGCCCGGCCGGGCTCGCCGGGTCGGTGGGGTCGGGGACCTCGACCGCCAGCCGGAAGCCGGTGGCGGTCCGGCCGGAGTCGAGCCGGGCGCCGAGCGCGGCCGCCCGCTCCTGCAGCCCGAGCAGGCCGGCGCCCGCCCCCGCCTGCGCCGTTGCCGTCGCTCCGGCCGAGCCTGCCCGGCCTGCGGGGCCTCCCGGGCCTCCCGGGCCGGCGGCCGGCCCGCCGTCGTCGTCGATGGTCAGGCGGGTGAGCGGCCCCGTCCGCTGCAGGCTGATCGTGCACCGGGAGGCCCGGGCGTGCCGGACGACGTTGGTCACTCCCTCGCGGACCACCCAGCCCAACAGGATCTCGGCGTCGTCGGGCAGAGTGCCGGCGGTGGTCGGCCGGTCCAGGGTGAGGACGACCCCGGCCGCCTCCAGGGCGGTCCGGGCACTCGTCAGCTCCCGGTCCAGACCCGCACCGCGGTAGCCGCTGACCGCGTGCCGGATGTCGGTCAGGGCCTCCCGGCCGACCCGCTCGATGTCGGCGGCGTGCTCGACGGCGGCGGCCGGGTCGCGCGGCACCAGCCGGCGAACCGCTTCGGCCTTGACCACCACCAGCGACAGGGTGTGCCCGAGCAGGTCGTGCAGGTCGCGGGCGAACCGCTCGCGTTCCTGGGCCACCGCCAGCCGGGCCAGCTCCTCCCGGGTGCGCTGCAGCTCGGCCACCACCACGAACAGCTGGTTGACGGCGTAGCTGCCGAACCCGGCCAGCAGAACGGTGAGGCCGGCGGTCAGGCTGGTGTCGGCGTCCGCGATCGCGGCGCTGCCGGTGGCGACGACGGTGGCGGCCACCACCGCGAACGGCCCGGTCCGGTCCACCAGCACCACGCCGACGCCGACCGCCAGCAGGATGAACAGCGCCTCCCAGGCGGCCGAGCAGCCGACCGTCATGGCCACGGCCAGCAGGGCCAGCCCGACCAGCAGCACCCTGCCCACCACCCGGGGGCCGGGCCCGGCCCGGTAGCGGCTGAGCACGGCCCCGGTGAAGGCGCCGGCCGCCGCGACCGCGGCCACCCAGGCCAGCACCGACCCGGGGCCGGGCTCCGGATCGACGACCGGGCCGATCAGCAGGCAGTAGCACAGCGGGAACCAGATCACCCGGGTCCAGGGGCGGGGGCCGCGCTGGGCCCACCGCGGAGCCTGGGTGCCGCTCATCACGCCTCCGGTGTCTTGCGGGCCAGGGTGCTGCTGATGCCCACGATCAGGATGCCCCCGACCACCAGGTGAAGGGCAGCCAGCGCCACCCCGGTCCCGAGCGAGGCCGCCCCCAGCGGGCCGGCCAGCGACAGCACCAGCACGATCAGGGCCACGATCGTCCAGGGACGCCGGGCCGAGGCCAGATTCTGGCCGAGCACGACGGCGAGCACAACGGCGGCCAGACCGGCGACCAGAACGGTGCCGGTCACCGCCGAGGGGCTGATCGTGCGGGCGTCCGGGCCCGAACCGACCACCAGGTCGATGCCGGCGACCAGGTGGGCGCCGGCCCAGACGACCAGGCCGGCCAGGGCCGCGGTCCCGATCGTGAGGGCCCGGCGAGCGGCCGGGTGGCGCAGCCCGGCCCACCGCGAGCGGTCGGCGCAGTCGGCCGGGTCGGCGCAGTCGGTGGAACCCGCGGAACGGGCCGGACGGGTGGGGCGGGAAGCGGTCGAGAAGCTCATCTCAGGGTCCTTCGCTCGGATCGGCTGGTGTGCTTCAACGGTAGGAAGCCGGGCCGAGCCGCGGGCAGAGCCAGCTGTCCTGAACCGGGCATGACAAATCACCTGGTGATCGCGATCTTGTCGTCCGGCGGGCTTCGCTCAGCGGGCGGATCTGCCGATGTCGGGAGGGTGAACGGTCTGATTGCTGCGCTGGCGTTCGTCGTCGCGGGCATGTACGCCGTCATCGCCTTCGCGATCCTGCCCCAATTGGCACGCGCCGAATCAGGCGAGCCCGGCCGGTCACGGGGGTTGGGCTTGCTGTCGCTGGCCCGGTGGGGGGCGATGGCCTTCTTCGCCGGGTGCGCGATCACCCACATCGGGATCGGGGCCGAGGCGCTGCACACGGCGATCGACCCCGGACCGGCCGGCGGGATGGCCGGGATGATCGGGATGACCGACCTGTCCTCGGAATCGACCACCCGGACGCTGATCGAGCACGTCTTCCCGCACATCGCCCAGATCATCGGCGGTGGCCTGTTCATCGGGATCGCCTGGAGCCACCTGGAATGGACCGTGGTGTCCAAGGAGGTGGCCGAAGGGCTGCGGACCCGGGAGACGCAGTTCCGGTCCGCGTTCGAGCGGGCCCCGGTGGGCCTGGCCCTGGTCAGCGTCCGGGAGGCCGATCAGGGCCGGATCCTGCAGATCAGTCCGGCGCTGAGCGCGCTCGTCGGTCGCTCCGAGAGCGAACTGCGGGCCTCGTCGTACCAGGAGCTGTTCGACCGGCCGGACGGCGACCGGCCCGACGACCTGACCCGGCTGCGGGCCGGCGAGCCGGTCGGCGAACGTGAGGATCGGCTGGTCCACCGGGACGGCCGGACGATCCGGATCGGCGTCGAGGCCTCGGTGGTGCGCGACCAGCTGGGCTCACCGATGTTCGCGGTGGTGCAGGTCCGCGACGTCAGCCAGGCGCACCGCTCGGCCCTGCTGCGCGCCGTTCCGCACGCGGTGGCCCGGGTGCTGGCCGAGGCGCCCTCGGTCGGCACCGGGATGGGTGAGGTGGTGCGCGAGCTCAGCCAGGCCCTGGGCTGGAGCGGCGGGGAGTACTGGCAGGTCGACCCCAAGCGGGAGGTCGTCCATCGGCTGACCTCGTGGTGGTCCGACCCGGTGGTGGCGGCGGCCCTGACCGAGCCCGGCGAGCCGACCTGCGAGCGCGGTGCGGGCCTGCCCGGAGCGGTCTGGGCCGCCGGGTCGCGAATCTGGCTCGGCGATCTCTCTTCCGCGCCGGGCGCCTTCACCCGGGCCGAGGCCGCCCGCCGGGCCGGCCAGAACGCCGCGATCGGGCTACCGATCCACTCCGGCGAGCACACCGGGGTGCTGGTGCTGGTGGCCGAGCAGATGGCCGAGCCGGATCGGGAACTGTCGGACGTGCTGGACGCGGTCGGCGCCCACATCGGCCGGTTCATCGAGCGCCGCCGGGCGGAGGAATTCCGCCTGCTGGTCGAGGCCGCCCCCGACGCGGTCGTGATCGCCGACCCGGCCGGCACGATCCGGCTGGTCAACGCCCAGACCGAGCGGCTGTTCGGCTACCCGCGCGAGGAGTTGCTGGGGGCCGCGGTGGAGAAGCTGGTGGCCGAGCAGTTCCGGGCCGCTCATCCGGGTCACCGGGAGCACTACTTCGAGGCCCCCGAGGTGCGCTCGATGGGCACCGGGGCCGAGCTCTACGGCCAGCGCCGGGACGGCAGCCAGTTTCCGATCGAGATCAGTCTCAGCCCGCTCGAGGCCGACGGCGAACTCCTGGTCTCCAGCGCGATCCGCGACCTCTCCGACCGGCGGCAGGCCGAGGAGCTGCGGTTCCGGTTGGCCGCGATCGTCGACTCCTCCGACGACGCCATCATCGGCTGCACCCTGGACGGGCGGATCACGAGCTGGAACCGGGCCGCCGAGGAGATCTTCGGGCACCGCGAGCCGGAGGCGGTCGGCCGGTCGATGTCGATCCTGCTGGCCCCCGGCCAGCAGAGCGAGCTCGACGGCATGATCGACCAGCTGCGCCGGGGCGAGCGGGTCGAGCACCACGACGCCGTGCGGCGCCGGAGCGACGGGCAGGCGGTTCAGGTCTCGAGCAGCATGTCGGCCATCCGCGACCAGCAGGGTCGGCTGACCGGCGTCTCCCTGGTGATCCGCGACGTCAGCCAGCGCAAGGCGGCCGAGGCGGCCCTGGCCGCGGCTAAGGACGCGGCCGAGGCGGCCCGGGACGCATTCGAGGCGTTCAGCTACTCCGTCGCCCACGATCTGAGGGCCCCGCTGCGGGCGATCGACGGTTTCAGCCAGATCCTGACCGAGGACTACGCCGATGTGCTCGATCCGACCGGCCAGGAGTACCTGGGCCGGGTCCGCGGCTCGGCCCAGAAGATGGCCGACCTGATCAACAGCCTGCTCGAACTGGCCCGGGTCAGTCACCGCGAGCTGACGTCGTCCGAGGTCGATCTGAGCGCCCTGGCGGGCCGGGCGGTCGAGGCCCGCCGGCACGAGCACCCGGAGCGGGACGTCGAGGTGGCGATCCAGCCCGGCCTGGTCACCCGGGGGGACGCCACCCTGCTGGCCGACGCCCTGGACAACCTGATCGGGAACGCCTGGAAGTTCACCCGGCACCGGTCCGGGGCCCGGGTGGAGTTCGGCCAGGACGCCGCCGGGTACTTCGTCCGGGACAACGGCGCCGGCTTCGACATGGCCTTCTCCTCCAAGCTTTTCGGCGTCTTCGAGCGGCTCCACGGCCAGCACGAGTTCGAGGGGACGGGGATCGGCCTGGCCACCGTGCAGCGCATCGTGCGGCGGCACGGCGGGCGGATCTGGGCCGAGGGCGTGCCCGGTGAAGGCGCCTGCTTCCACTTCACCCTGGTCGAGAGGTACGGCGAGCCCGAACCGGCCCGAACCGGAGCTCAGGCGGCGCCGGCTCAGTAGTCGCACTGGCGGCTCTATACCCGAACCGGCGACGGGCGGGCGTTCTCATCGACCTGGCGGGTGATGCCGTACTCCCAAGTAACCACCACGCCGTTCTTCTTTAGCCCATAGATCTCATACACGAGTACTCGGTCTTCTTGTATTTCTTCGCCGACTTGGCCTTGTATGAAGGCCAAGGAATCGGCTTCACAAGAGCGGGCACGGCACGGTAGCTGCGCCGGGCGCTTGGTGGGTGATGGCGAGTGTTACTCGCCTTGACGCTCCCGGCGATCTAAAGATGTGCGTACTTGTCTCCGTACCGCTTCAGCAGTGCCGGCGTGGAATACGGGTTCGCTCCGATGTGCTGACGGATAGATGCAAACACGTCTTTATTGACGTTCAGGCACGACGCTGGGACAACTGGCACAGTCTTGAGGCATTGATCATCCGAGGCGTGGCCCGGCCCGGCCCGCCCCTGGCAGCATGGAGATGACGAGCGCGATGGTTGTCAGCACCGCATAGATGGATCTGCGCATATGTTCTCCCGAGCGAGCGCAGTCGCTGCCGGGCGAACCGGGCTGTGGCCATGGCCCCGAGCTGGTCGAACCGGTTCAGCGCCTCCCTCAGGTCATCTTCCTGCGACGACTCCAGCAGCATCACCTCACCCTCGACCGTTCGGGGCGAACCGGTGCGCCGCAGCCAGGCCCTGACCTCGCCGAGTATCCACGGGTCGAGGGGCCACCGCGGTGTCGGCGCTACGAGCGAGTGCTGGTCCGCCGGCTCGGGAGCGATCCACCGGATTGGCTCCCGAGCCGCCCACGTTCGGATCCGGCGACCCGGCCCCGGCTCGGGCGCAGGACCCGCCAGGCGATGGACGGCGTCAGCAGGCTCGTCGGTCCGGCCAGCAGGTTGAGCACCAGGGTGAAGGCGAGCGCCACCACCTGGTCGTGCGGCGCGACCCGCAGCAGGCGGTCGAGGTACCGGTCGAGAATCCTCTCCGGCAACGGCTTGGCCGGCTGTGACACGTGTCGCCGGTCGGCGCCGGTGGCCATCGCCCAGGGTGCGGACACCACCCGGGCGAACGCTTTCGCCGACCGTTGCGGCAGGCCGGTCAATCCGGCCGGCAGCACTTCGCCCAGGGCCTCGGCCTGCAGCGCGGCCGAGCTCATGCCCTGCCCGTAGACCGGGTTGAACGAGCAGACGGCGTCTCCGATCACCAGCAGTCCCTCGGGCCGGTCGGCCAGCTTCTCCCAGTGCAGCCACCGGCTGGAGGGGTAGCGGTAGCTGCGCGCGTCGCCGATTGGCTCGCAACCGGCGATCACCTCGGCCAGTCCGGAGGTGGGCAGGGTCCGGGCGAAGGCAAGGAACCCGGCCCGGTCGCTGGGCGGTCGCTCGCCGAACGCGCCGGCCAGGGTGACGGTCCAGGTGCCGCCCTCCTGGCGCAGAGCCACCCCGCTGCGGGACCCGGCCGGGTCGCTGCCGACGATGTCGGCGTCCAGTTCGTCGAGGACGCCGGCCCGGTCCCGGAAGTGCCGGGTCACGTAGGTGATGCCGGCTTCCACCCGGTCCTCCGGGACTGCGGGGTACCCGAGCCCGACCAGCCAGGTCGCGGAGCGCGAGCCCCGTCCGGTGGCGTCCACGACCAGGTCGGCCGGCACCGCGCCGTCCACGATCAGGTCGGTCACCGGGTCCGGCGCGAAGACCTCCGCCGCCGCCTCGGTCGGTGCGGCCTGGGCGTTGGAGGCCACCCGGACGCCGACGATCCGCCGCCGGGTGCCCGAGGCGACCAGCCCGGTGATGTCGTGACCGCCGAGCATCACCACCCCGGGCCGGTCCAGCACCCGCCGCCGGATCTCGTCCTCGACCAGTGGGCGCGAGGCGAGCAGACCCTGCATGCCGCTGTCGAACCGGGCCTGCTCGACCCCGCCAAGCCACCAGCGGGCCCGCCGGGTCAGGTCGGCCGAGAGCGCGCCCCGCGCGACCAGACCGTCACTCAGGCCGGGTAGCAGGTGCTCCATCGCCCGGCCCCCGCCGCCGAGCAGCCCGTGGCTGTGCCGGCCGTGCGGAACCCCTCGGCGAGGTCCCGTCGCCCGGGCCGACAAGGCATCCCGTTCGACGATCACCACCTGGTCGAAGTGACGGGCCAGCACGGCCGCGCTGAGCAACCCGGCCAGGCTGCCGCCGAGAACGACGGCCCGCCGGCCGAGGACGGTCCCGGTTCCGGGCGACCCGGCGGCGGCCGGGCGGTCACTGATCGGACTGACGTTCATGGCAGAACTCCTGAGGCTGTGAATACTTGTCGGTAACGCAGAGCCGACAAATGCCTCACGAAATACATCCTCAAACGAACCATTTCATTGGTCGGTTCCGAGCCGCTCGCGCAGGGCGGCCAGCAGATGCTCGCCGTGCGGGGAACCCAGCCCGGTGTTCGGATCCCAGCCGGGCCTGGCGCCGTAGGACCCGTTGTCGCCTTTGACGACATCCCGGAACCCGGTCGTGACCGCGCCGGCCTGCAGGTCCTGGTAGATCAGCGGCTGCAGCAGACCCAGCGGCCGGTCCAGGGCCTGAGCAAGCCGGCAGATCAGCGCCGCCCACAACGGGGTCGCGGCGCTGGTACCGCCGATGCAGCCGGGCTCTCCGTGGATCAGGATCTGGTAGCCGGTCTGGCCGTCGGCGTTGGCGGCCACGTCGGGCACGCCGCGCCCCTGCTCCCGGGTGCCGAACCGGGGTGGCACCCCGGCAGCCAGCTGCCACGGCGGCAGATCGAAGACGCCGCTCACCCCACCTCCGGTCGCGCCGTCGGCACCGGTGTTCCAGGTCGTCTCCGAGTGAATGGTGTTGGTGGTCGGGTCGGCGATCAGCGTCGTCCCCCCACAGGCCAGCACGTAGGGACTGGACGCCGGGTAGTTCACGTGCGACCCGCCGTCCCGCATGCCGCTGTTGCTGCCGGAGTCGCCGCTGGCCGCGCAGACCGTGATGCCGAGCGCCGCGGCGTCGGCGAACAGGTCGTTCATGGCCAGGGCGAGCTGGCCGGAGTAGGTGATCTCCGGTGACCCCCAGCTGAGGCTGATCACGGTCGGCACGGTCGGGGCGTGGATCGCGGCCTGCAGCGCCTTGAGAATGCCGGGCCCGTTGTTGTGGGTGAAGTAGTTGACGATCTGCGCGCCCGGAGCGAGCGCACCGGAGATCTGCAGATCGAGGACGACCTCGAGGTCGAACTTGGTCGGTGTCTCGACCACCGGGTTGACCGCGGCTCCGTCGACGCTGACGTGGGTGATCCGGGGCGGGGTCAGGCCCAGCCCGGTGAAGTAGGCCTCCAGGTCGTCGGCCCGGCAACTGCCGCCGAGCGAGATGATGGCCAGGGTCTGCCCGGTGCCGTCGGTGCCGGCCGGGAACTCGTAGAGCCGGCCGATCTCGATCGGCGTGTACACGATCTGCGGTCGGCCCTCCAGGGTGTGGAACTCCGGCCGGGCGACCGGCTGGGTGTCCAGCCCGAGCACCGACACCACCACGCCGTCCAGCTCCGCCGGCAGCCGCAGCTCACCGTCGTGCCGCCAGTAGGTCACCGGGGACGCCGAGAACGGATCCTCGCCCTCGAACAGGCTCAGCGACGTCCCGAAGACCTCGGACAGCCGGCCCACCGGGCCCTCGACGATCACCAGGCGAGATCCGGCGTCGGCGCTGACCACAATGAGGCCGAGCCGGACCAGCACCCGTTCGACCAGGGCCAGGTCCTGCGGGTCGGCCCCGTAGCGGCGGGCCAGCTCGGCCGGCGAGACCACGGCCGCACTCTCCAGCAACCACTGCGGCACCGCGGCCCGGCGCCGCACGAGCAGGGTCAGCTGGGCCGGCGAATCCGTCGCCGGGGCCGTTCCCAGTGCCCGCTCCGGCAGCCAGGGCTGCCCCTCGCCGCCGGGCAGCGCCACCGTGGACTCGTCAGACATCGTGCCCCTCCCCCATCGCAACCGGGCATTCAGAGCGACCTCGATCCCACCCCGGCCGCCCCGTAACGCACGATATGCCGCACTTGCGGTCCACGGCCACCGGATCGACCGAGGCGATGGCCCATGATGGGAACCGACCCGAGGCACGGCGGAGGTGATTCGATGTCGGACCGGTTCGTGGTCGTTCTGGGCTTGGCCGTCCTCGCCGTCCTGAGCGCGCGACTGTTCGTCCCCGGGATCCCGCTGCGCTCGCGGGCCGGGACGACGACCGGGCCCGATCTCGCCCTGCTCGCCCTCGGCGTGGCCGGCCTGGTCTTTCATTGCGGGGCCATGTTTTTCCGTTCGACGTTCACCCACCTGCCCGGCAGCGAAACCCCGATCGCGCAGATCACCGCGATGGGTGGGCCCAGCCGGATCTGGTTCGCGATTCCGGCGGTGCTGGTCGTGCTGGCGCTGCGCCGTCGTCCTCGGATCGCCGTGGCCCTGGTGGCACTCGCCCTGGCGGCGGTCGGCCTGACCATGTACGACGCCGGCCCGCTCCGGCTGCACCTGACGGCGATCTTCGTCGCCGCCCTAGCGATCGCCGCCGTCGTCTCGCTACTGATGACCTTCAACGGGCTCAACCCGGACCAACCGAGCCGTTAGTCCGAGTTACGACCTCCAACTCGGACTAACGCTGGTCTTAGTCCGAGTTAGGAGGTGGATGGTGTCTTCAACCGCGGATTCGCCGGAGTGGCCCCCCGAGGCGCCCTTTACGTGCCACCTCCTCCGGACACGGTGGACGCCTATCTGGCCGACCTGAACACCTTCGTCAACCGTGACGATCTCCCGGCCCTGGTTCAGGCCGCCATTGCGCACGCGCAGTTCGAGTCCATCCATCCGTTCACCGACGGCAACGGTCGCATCGGCCGGGCTCTGATCAACACCGTGCTCCGACGGCGCGGCGCCACGACCGGCGTCGTCATCCCCATGGCGTCCTCGCTCGTCGCCCATCGGGAGCGCTACTTCGACGCGCTCAACGCCTATCGCCTCGGGCAGGTAAGACCCCTGCTGACCTCATTCGCGCAAGCAGCCCGAGCGGCGGCAGCCGAATCGCGGATCACTGCCGTGCGACTCGGCCAAATACCGGCCGAGTGGGAGAACTCATGGGCCCGGTCCGGCGCACCAGCGCCGCCGCCAAGATTCTGAGTCTCCTGCTTACCAAGCCGATCCTGTCGTCCGAGGACGTCGAGGGTCTGGTCGATGCCCCACGCAGGAGCATCTTCGCGGCGATCAGCCGGCTCCAGGACGCCGGGGTTCTCCGCCCGCTGACTGATCGCAAGCGTGATCAAGTCTGGGGCGCCGGAGCCGTTCTCGACGAACTGGACGACCTCGGCATTCGCATCTCCCACCGCAGCATCGGACTTCACTGACCAGGCATTTGGGCCCAGTGAACTTCAGCGGCATCCAACTCCTGGCGAATCCGACGAACCTCAGCCCGGTCTGACCGCGCCACCCTTCGTCCAGCACGGCGGTCAGGAGGGCTGTCGATGGCACGTCCCCCCGGAGAAATACCTTCGACCGGCGCGGCGTTACCTCGTACCGTGATCGCCATGTCCGCACCCGGTCTGCAGCTGCCCCAGTCGGTGGCTCCCGCGTGCGTGCCCGCAGTCACCGCGGACGCGCGAATCTGACCCTTCCCCACGTTGCCGCAGAGCCCGGGGAAGGGTGGCGGCAACCTGTGGTTCTGACGCGGGCGGGTGGCATCCGCCGGCGGGTCGAAGAATGCCTTCGTTTCTTGCATCCAGTGAGGACACCATGGCCAAGCGCCATTTCATCCGCAACAAGCCCCACCTGAACATCGGCACGATGGGTCACGTCGACCACGGCAAGACCACGCTGACCGCCGCCATCACGAAGGTGCTCTCCGAGCGCGATCCGGCCTCCACCCGGTTCATCGCGTTCGAGGGCATCGACAAGACCCCGGAGGAGGCCCTGCGGGGGATCACCATCAACATCGCCCACGTCGAGTACGAGACCGCCGGCCGGCACTACGCCCATGTCGACATGCCCGGCCACGCCGACTACGTGAAGAACATGATCACCGGCGCGGCCCAGGTGGACGGCGCTATCCTGGTCGTCTCGGCCCAGGACGGCGCGATGCCGCAGACCCGCGAGCACGTGCTGCTGGCCCAGCGGGTCGGCGTCCCGTACCTGGTCGTGGCCCTGAACAAGAGTGACGTCGTCGACGACCCGGAGCTGCTCGACCTGGTCGAGCTCGAGGTCCGGGAACTGCTCGGTGAGTACGGCTTTCCCGGCGACGAGGTACCGGTGGTCCGGGTCAGCGCGCTGGGGGCGCTGGCCGGCGACCCGCGGTGGACCCGGTCGGTGCTGGACCTGCTGGACGCTGTCGACAGCTACCTGCCGGTGCCGGCCCGGGAGCTGGGTCAGCCGTTCCTGATGCCGATCGAGAGCGTGCACACGATCAGCGGCCGGGGCACGGTCGTGACCGGCAAGGTGGAGCGGGGCTCGCTGCGGCTCGGCGAGGCGGTCGAGGTCGTCGGCCTCGGCCCCACGGTAGCGGCCGTGGCCACCGGGCTGGAGATGTTCGGCCGGTCGCTGGACGCGGCCGAGGCCGGCGACAACGCGGCCGTCCTGCTGCGCGGGGTCAGGCGGGAGCAGGTGGAGCGCGGCCAGGTGGTCGCCCTGCCGGGCAGCGTGAAGCCGCACCGGCGGTTCCGGGCCAACCTGTACGCGCTGACCAAGGAGGAGGGTGGGCGGCACACGCCGTTCGTCGCGAACTACCGGCCGCAGTTCTTCTTCCGCACCACCGACGTGTCCGGCGGGATCGACCTCGGCGACGTGTCGATGGTGATGCCCGGCGACTCGGTTCAGGTGACCGTGCAGCTGGGCAAGCATGTCGCGATGGACGTCGGGCTCGGGTTCGCGGTCCGTGAGGGTGGCCGCACGGTCGCGGCCGGCACGGTGACCGAACTGCTCGACTGAGTACCGCCCGGCGCCGGCGGTCAGGGATCTGCTGCGCTCCCTGACCGCCGGCTCGTAGGGTGAGCTGGATGGACTACTACGACCTGGGCGGCTGGACCAGGACCGTGACCACCTCGAGCCGATCGGCGCAGACCTGGTTCGACCGGGGTCTGAACTGGACCTACGCGTTCAACCACGAAGAGGCGGCGCGGTGTTTCGAGCGGGCCGCCGCCGAGGATCCCGACTGCGCCTCGGCGTACTGGGGTCTGGCCTACGCCCTGGGGCCGAACTACAACAAGCCCTGGGAGTTCTTCGACCCGGACGACCTGCGCTCGACCGTGCGGCGCACCCACCAGGCGGCCGTCGCCGCCGCCGAGCACGCGAGCGCGGCGTCCCCGGTCGAGCAGGCGCTGATCGAGGCCCTGCGGTTGCGGTACCCGGCCGGCACCCCGGTCGAGGACTGCTCGGTCTGGAACATCCCGTACGGCGAGGCCATGGGCCGGGTGTACGAGGCTCACTCCGAGGACCTCGACGTGGCCACGCTGTACGCGGACGCCCTGATGAACCTCACCCCGTGGGCGCTGTGGGACACCCGGACCGGCGAGCCGGCCCCGGGCTCGCGCAGTGCCGAGGCGAAAGAGGTGCTGGAGCGAGCTCTGGCCCGGCCCGGCGGCGGGAACCATCCGGGCCTGCTGCACCTGTACATCCACCTGATGGAGATGTCGGCGACTCCGGAACGGGCCCTGCCCGCGGCCGAGCAGCTCCGGGGCCTGGTACCGGACGCCGGCCACCTGCACCACATGCCGACCCACATCGACGTGCTGTGCGGGGACTACCAGCGCGTGGTCTCGTCGAACTCGGCCGCGATCCGGGCCGACGCCCGGTTCCTGGAGCGGGCCGGGGCGATGAACTTCTACACGCTCTACCGTTGCCACAACTACCATTTCCGGATCTACGGCGCGATGTTCCTGGGCCGGTCCGAGGTGGCCCTGGACACCGTGGCCCAGCTCGAGGCAGCCGTTCCGGAAGAGCTGCTGCGGTTCGAGTCCCCTCCGATGGCCGACTGGCTGGAGGGCTTCCTGGCCATGCGGGTGCACGCCTTGATCCGATTCGGTCGCTGGGACGACGTCCTGGCCCTGGAGTTCCCGGCCGATCCGGAGCTGTACTGCGTCACCACGGCCATGACCCACTACGCCCGCGGGGTCGCCCTGTCGGCCCGCAACCGCCTGGCCGAGGCCGAGGCCGAACGCGAACTCTTCGTGGCCGCCGTGGCCCGGGTGATCCCGACCCGGGCCCTGTTCAACAACACCTGCCTCGACATCCTGGCCATCGCCGGTTCGATGCTGGACGGCGAACTGGAGTACCGCCGGGGCAATCACGATGCGGCGTTCACCCACCTGCGCCGCTCGATCGACCTGGACGACGCGTTGCCCTACGACGAGCCCTGGGGCTGGATGCAGCCGACCCGGCACGCCTACGGCGCCCTCCTGCTCGAGCAGGGCCGGATCGCCGAGGCGGCCTCGGTCTACGCTGCCGATCTGGGCCTGGAGGACTCCCTGCCGCGGTCCTCCCAGCACCCGAATAACGTCTGGAGCCTGCACGGGTACCACGAGTGCCTGGTCGCGCTCGGCCGCACCGGCGAGGCCCGGATCATCGAGCAGCAACTGAAGGTGGCGCTGGCCCTGGCCGACGTCCCGATCGAGGCGTCCTGCTACTGCCGCCTCTCCGCGATCGGGGCGCCGGCCGGCGATTCCTGCTGCCAGGCACCGGGCGAGACTCACGCCGGCCACGGCGAGCATTGCTGAGCAGGACGGCTCAGGCCTGGACCTTGACGCCGTCCAGGGCCATCGTGAGCACCCGGTCCCGCTGGGCGTCGTCGACGAAACTCGCCCCGCTGATGCCGTTGACCAGGTGCAGGACGTCCTCGAAACTGACGTCGGATCGAGCCCTCCCGGCCGCCTGGGCCCGCTCGAGCAGGGGTCGGCCGGCGCCGAACATGATCTCCCGGCACGCGGCGAACATGGCCGAGTCGCGGTTGAGCGCCTCGTAGATGGCCCGCTTGGTGGTGGCGTACCCGACGAACCGCCGCAGCCAGACCACCAGGGCGTCCCAGGGCTCGAGATCGGTCAGCTCCGCAGCGGTGCGGGCCAGCGCCTCGACCTCATCGACGTAGACGGCCTCGAACAGGTCCTGCCGGGTCGGGAAGTTGCGGTAGAGCGTGCCGATGCCGACACCGGCCCGGCGGGCGACCTCCTCCAGCGAGGCGTTGGCGCCGTCCTCGGCGAACAGGTCGCGGGCGGCGGCCAGGACGGCGTCGAAGTTCCGCCGGGCATCGGCCCGTTGGGGCCGGCGGACCGAGACCCGCGCCTCGGGCTCCTCGGGGGCCTCGGGCTGGGTCGTGGCCATCGCGCATCCCTTCGGCGAGTCGGTCGATTGCATCCGGAGGGCCCCCTCCAGTATGGTGGAGGCACCCCTCCAGATTAGCAGTCACCGATGACCGCGGACACCGAGGGGCTCCTCGTCCTTTGCCGAAGGATTCTTCATGCCCAGAACCACCAAGGCGTCGCCGCGCGTCATCTTCGCCGTGCTCGCCGCCGCGACCGCCTCGATCTCCCTGCTGCAGTCCCTGGTCACCCCGGTACTGCCCACCATCCAGTCCGACCTGCACACCTCGGCCGGCACGGTGACCTGGGTGATCACCGCCTGGCTGCTGACCGCCTCGGTAGCCACCCCGCTGCTCGGCCGGGTCGGCGACATGGCCGGCAAGGAGCGCACCCTGCTGCTCGCGCTCGGCGCCATCGCGGTCGGATCAGCCCTGGCCGCCGCCGCCCCGACGATCTGGGTCCTGATCGCCGGGCGGGTCCTGCAGGGCGTGGGCGCGGCCGTCTTCCCGCTCACCTTCGCCGTCATCCGGGACGAGTTCCCGCCCGAACGGGTGCCGTCCGCGGTGGGAGCGATCGCCGCGGTGATCGCCACCGGCGGCGGGGCGGGCGTGGTGCTGGCCGGCCCGGTCGTCAACCTGCTCAGCTGGCGCTGGCTGTTCTGGATCCCGGCGATCGCGGCCACCGTGATCTGGTTCCTGGTTCTGCGTTTCGTGCCCGAGTCGCCGGTCCGGACGCCGGGCAAGCTCAACCTGGGGGCCGCTGCGCTGCTGTCCGGCTGGCTGGTGGCGCTGCTGGTGCCGGTCACCAGTGGTCACGCCTGGGGCTGGACCTCTCCTCGCGTCGTCGGGCTGCTGGCCCTGGCCGTGGTGCTGTTCGCCGGCTGGGTGAGGGTGGAGACGCGATCGGCCAACCCGTTGATCGACATGCGGATGATGCGGCTGCCCGCGGTCCGGACCACGAACCTGGTCGCCCTGCTGTTCGGGGCCGCGATGTTCACCACCTACGCCTTCCTGCCGATCTTCATGGAGACGCCGACCGCGGCCGGCTACGGATTCGGGTCGTCGGTGACCGGTGCCGGGCTGCTCCTGCTGCCCATGCTGGTCGGGATGGCCGTCGTCGGGTTCGTCAGCGGCTCGGTCACCGCGGTGATCAGCTCCAAGGCCCAGCTCGTGACCGGGGCCGCCCTGCTGATGCTGTCCTGCGGCTGGCTGGTCGTCCTGCACGACACCCGCTGGCAGGTGTCCCTGGCCGCCGGGGTGTCGGGCATCGGCATGGGGCTGGCCTTCTCGTCCATGGTGAACCTGGTCGTCAACGGCGTCCCGCCGGAGCAGACCGGCGTCGCCTCGGGCATGAACACGAACCTGCGGACGATCGGCGGATCCATCGGGACGGCGGTGGTGAGCTCGCTGATCTCGGCCCGGTTGCTGCCCAGCGGGGTTCCGGCCGAATCGGGGTTCACCCACGCCTTTGTGCTGATGACCGTGCTGGCCGCGGTCGCCGTGGCCGCCGCTCTCCTGGTGCCGGGCGGAACCCGCCGGCGCCCGTCGCCCGAACCCTCGGCGTCCCCGGAGCGACGGGGCTCTGACCTCGCTCTGCCCGCCTCCCGACCGTCGTGACGGTCCCGCCACGCGAACGTAATGCGCGCCTTACACATCGCGAATACCGGCTGGTGACGATCGGAGGATGGTCAACCTCGAGTTCCGGCTTCTCGGCCGCGTCGAGGTGTACCGGGACGGCCGGTCGCTCGACGTCGGTGGGCCCAAGCCTCGCGCCGTCCTGGCTTCGCTCCTGCTGCGCCCCCGCCGGGTGGTCTCGGTCGAACAGCTGATCGACGACCTGTGGCCGGAGCAGCCACCGGCCCGGGCCGCGGCCACCGTCCAGGTCTTCGTCTCCCAGCTGCGCCGGGCCCTGGAGCCGGAACGGTCCCGCGGCGAGGTGGCCACCGTGCTGGTCACGGCGTCCCCCGGCTACCTGCTCGACATCGAACCCGGCGCCGTCGATGCGCATCCCTTCGCCGACCTGGTCGCCCGGGGCCGGGAGGCGCTCGACGCCGGGGACCCCGAGACCGCGGCCCGGGTGCTGCTGCGGGCCGAGGAGATGTGGCACGGGCCGGCCCTGGCCGACGTCCCGGTGACGCCGTTCACCCGGGACGCCGCGGCCCGGCTGGCCGAACTGCACCTGGGGGCCACCGAGCTGCGGATCGACGCCGAACTGGCCCTGGGCCGGCATGCGGCGCTGGTCGCCGAGCTGGAGCAACTGGTCCGCCGGCACCCGTTGCGCGAACGGCTCCGGGCCCAGCTGATGCTCGGCCTGTACCGGTGCGGGCGGCAGGTCGAGGCCCTGGCCGCCTACCGGGAGACCCGTCAGGTGCTGCACGACGAGCTCGGCCTCGATCCCGGGATCCGGCTGCGGGAGCTGGAGCAGGCGGTGCTGCGCCAGGACCCGGGGCTGGCCTGGCGCCGGGCCCCGGCGCGCGCGATCGCCACCGACGCGCCGTCCCCCGGGGCCGAGCCGACCTCCGCGGAACGACCGGGCCGGGTGCTGGTGGTCGACGACACCGCGATCAACCGCACGCTGCTGGCCGCGGCGGTGGCCGAGCTTGGCCACGAGGTGCGGACGGCGGAGAACGGCCATCGGGCCTTGGAGCTGCTGCGGGCCGGCGGGCCGGGGCCCGGCTTCGACATCGTCCTGCTCGATCTGCTGATGCCGGTGCTGGACGGCTACGCCACGCTGGCCGCGATGAAGGCCGACCCGGCACTGACCGGCATCCCGGTGATCATGGTGTCGGCGGTGCCGGACCTAGAGAGCGTGGTCCGCTGCATCGAGCTGGGCGCGATCGACTACCTGCCCAAGCCGTACAGCTCGGCGATGTTGCGGGCCCGGCTGCGGGCCTCGCTGCAGGCCCGCCGGTCGGTCACCGAACGCGAGAGCACCCTGCAGGCCGAGATCGCCACCCTCCGGGCCGAGGTCAGTCAGGCCCGGACCGGCACCGGGTCCGGGCCGGATCCGGCGTGAACTCCGCCCCGTTCTCGCTGCGGGGCCTGGTCCGCAGCGGCGCCGCGGTCGGCGTCGTCCTGCTGGCCGGGCTGTTGCTGGTCAGCCTGGAGGCCGAGAGCAGCACCCGGCAGGCGGCCGCGGCCGAGCGGCAGCGCTCGCAGTCGCTGCGCCTGGCTTACGAACTCCGGCAGACCTCGGACGACCTGACCCGGATGGCCCGTACCTACGTCGTCACCGGCAAGACCCGCTACCGGGTCTGGTTCCAGGAGATCCTGCGGATCCGGGACGGCACGGCGCCCCGGCCGCAGGACTACGGCGGCATCTACTGGGACGTCGTCACCGACACCCAGCAGCGACCCACCCCGTTCGGGCCGCCGAAGGCGTTCCGAACCCTGGCCGCGAGGGCCGGTTTCACCCGAGCCGAACTGGACCTGCTGGCCACCGCGAAGGCCCGCTCGGACGCTCTGGCCACCATCGAGCAGCAGGCGTTCGCCCTGGCCGCCAAGGGTGGGGCCGAGAACCGCAGGCGGGCCACGGAGATGCTCTTCGACGGGTCCTACCTGAAGGCCAAGGACCAGATCATGCAGCCGATCGGGCAGGTGCTCACCCTGGTGGACACCCGCACGGCCCGGGACACCGCGCGGGCGGCAGGCCGGGCCCGGGCCTGGTCGGCCGCCGCCATCACGGCCGCCCTGCTGCTGCTGGCCGGAATGGCGGTTTTCGTGGTGGTGACCCGCCGGGCCGTGCTGCGCCCGGTGGCCGAACTCGACGCCGCGACCGCCCGGATCGCCGCCGGCGAGCCCGAGGTCCGGGCCCGGGTCGCCGGTGTGGGCGAACTGCGTTCCCTGGCCGGGCGTTTCAACGACATGGCTGAGCGGGTCCGGGACCGCTCGGCCGAACTGCGCCTGCTGCTGAGCGTCGCCGCCACCGCCCACCGGGCCACCGACCTGGCCACGGCGACGGCCGAGGTGCTCAACCTGGTCTGCGCCCACACCGGATGGCCGGCCGGGCGGGCCTACCAGCGGTACGGCGACCGGCTGGTGCCGCTCGCGACGTCCACCGACCTGCCCGAGAGCGCCACGTCGCCCGGCCCGGACAGCCTGCCGGCCCGGGTACTGGCCACCGGGCAGGCGGTCTGGCTGCCTGATCTGTCCACCGGTCCCGGCCCGACGTTGGGCCCCGGCGCCGGGATCGCCGTCCCGGTCCGGACCGGCCGGGACGAGATCACGGAGGTGGTCGCCGTGCTGGAGTTCCTCACCGCCGACCCGGTCCCCTCGGACGCCGCCCTGCTGGACCTGCTGTCCGACGTGGCCGCCCAGCTCGGTCAGGTGGCCGACCGGGTCCGCACCTCCGACGCCCTGCGCGAGGCCGCCTCGGCCGCGCAGACCGCCAACGCGGCCAAGAGCGCCTTCCTGGCCACCATGAGCCACGAGATCCGGACCCCGATGAACGCCGTGATCGGCATGTCCGGGGTGCTCCTGGACGGCCGGCTGGACACCGACCAGCGGCGGCTCACCGAGGTCGTCCACGACAGCGCCCACTCGCTGCTCCTGCTGATCAACGACATCCTCGACTTCTCCAAGATCGAGGCCGGCCGGCTGACCCTGGAGCGGGTGCCGTTCCACGTCGCGGAGTGTGTCGAGGCCGCCCTGGAACTGGTGTCGGCCGACGCCGCGGCCGAGGACATCGAGCTGGCCTGCGTCATCGAGCCCGGCACCCCGGAAGCCATGGTCGCGGATCCGACCCGGATCCGGCAGATCCTGCTCAACCTGCTGAGCAACGCGGTCAAGTTCACCGAGCGCGGCGAGGTCACGGTCAGCGTCGGGATGTCGCCGGGCCGCGCCCAGGGCTCCCCCGAGTGGCGGTTCGTGGTGCGCGACACCGGAATCGGCATCCCGGCCGAGCATCTGGAGTCGGTCTTCGACTCGTTCACCCAGGTCGACGCGTCCACCTCCCGGCGCTACGGCGGCACCGGACTGGGCCTGGCCATCTGCCGCCGGCTGTGCGCCCTGATGGACGGAACGATCACCGCGGCCTCCGCCCTCGGCTCGGGCACCATCGTCACCGTCACCGTGCCCGCCGCGGCCACCACCCTGGCCCGGCGGGATCCGGTACCGCCGGACACCTCCGCCCTGGCCGGGGGCGAGGTGCTGATGGTCGGCAGCCACGCCCGGACCCGGGCCCTGGTCGGTGACTGGCTGGTCCGGACGTGGCGGATGCGGTTGACCGCTACGTCGTCGCCCGAGGTCGCGCTGAGCTGGCTGCGGGCCGGACGGCGTTACCGGACGGTGGTTCTCGATCACCGTCCGCCGCGCACGGACGGCCTGGCCCTGGCCCGGGCCATCCGCGCCGTCCCGGCCGGGGAGCAGGTCCGGATCGTGCTGATCACCTCCTTCGCCCAGCTGCCGCCGGCCGATGCACCGGCGGGCCTGTCGGTGGTGACCCGACCGATCCGGCCAGCCCCGCTGTTCCGGGCGATGACGGCGACGGTCACCGACCCGGGCGCCGGGCCGTCACCACACCCGGTGGCTGTCCCCGCCAGTGATCCGGCCGTTGATTCAGCTGGGACGGGAACGGCCGAGCCGCTGCGGCTGCTGGTCGCCGACGATCACGCGGTGAACCAGAGACTGGTGCTGCACCAGCTCAGCGGGCTCGGGCACCGGGCCGACCTGGTCAGCGACGGCGCCGAGGCGGTGGCCGCGGTACAGCGCCGGCCGTACGACGTCGTCCTGATGGACGTTCAGATGCCCGACGTCGACGGTCTGGAGGCCACCCGCCGGATCCGGGCCCATTTCGGCGGCCAGGGACCCTGGATCATCGCGCTGACCGCGAACGCCGAGCCCGGTGCGCGCGAGGCCTGCCTGGCCGCGGGCATGGACGACTATCTCTCGAAGCCGTTGATGGCCGCCGACCTGGTAGCCGCTCTGGGCCGGTCGAAGCCGGTCGGCGGCCGGCCGGTGCTGGACCCGGACGACCTGGCCCGGCTGCGGGACCTGCTCGGCGGCAACGACGACACCCTGGACGGCCTGATCGCGGACTTCCTCACCGATTCACCGGCGCTGGTGGAAGCGATGGCCGCGACCGGCTCCGACCCCGGCCCGCGGCTGCGCGCCACCCACAGCCTGAAAGGCCTGGGCGCCACGTTCGGGGCCACCGACCTGGCCCGGTTGTGCCGGCGGGTCGAGACCCATGCCGGGGACGACGACGCGCTGAGGGCCTTGCTCCGGGACGTCGTCGCCGAGCAGGAACGGGTGGTGCTGGCCCTGCGGGCGCTCCGCCGAATCTCGCCCGGCCCGCGCTGACCTGGGTACTTGGCCGTTGCTTAAAGGCCGCTTAGCGGCCGGCGGTTAGCTGATGGGCACGGGGCCGGCGTCGCTCCCGTCGACCACTGGTCCGCCCCTGGCGGACCTCACGCAAGCAGAGAGGTGCCTGCGATGAGTACCGTCAGTCCCGCGCACGACTCCACGACCGAGCAACTCGGCACCAAGGCGACCAACGAGACCCTGGAGGACTACACCCTCCGGTTCGCGCCGCGCTCGTACCGCCGCTGGAGCACCGGCGTGGTCGCCATCTCGGCCCTCGGCGGCATCGCCTACCTGGCCGACTTCGCGATCGGCGCCAACATCGGCCTCTCCTACGGCACCACGAACGCGCTCTGGGGAATCGGCGTCTTCGCCGTGGTGATCTTCCTGACCGGGTTCCCGCTGGCCTACTACGCGGCCCGGTACAACCTCGACCTCGACCTGATCACCCGGGGAAGCGGTTTCGGCTACTACGGCTCGGTGGTCACGAACGTCATCTTCGCCTCGTTCACCTTCATCTTCTTCGCCCTCGAGGGCTCGATCATGGCCCAAGGCCTGAAACTGGGCCTGCACGTTCCCCTCTGGCTGGGCTACGCGACGTCCACGATCATCATCTTCCCGCTGGTGATCTACGGCATGAAGGTGCTCTCCACCCTCCAGCTGTGGACGACGCCGCTCTGGCTCGTGCTGATGGTCCTGCCGTTCGCGTACCTGCTGATCAAGCACCCGGACTCGGTCAACGCGTTCTTCGACTACAAGGGCAACGGCAAGGACAGCGACGGCTCGACCAGCCTCGGCTCGATCATGCTGGCCGCCGGTGTCTGCCTGTCGCTGATCGCCCAGATCGCCGAGCAGATCGACTACCTGCGGTTCATGCCGCCGAAGACGCCGGAGAACTCCCGCAAGTGGTGGACCGCGGTGGTCCTGGCCGGGCCGGGCTGGGTCCTCTTCGGGGCCATCAAGCAGGTGATCGGCCTGTTCCTGGCCGTCTACATCATCGCCAACGTGGCCGACGGCAGCGGCGTGGCCAACCAGCCGGTGCATCAGTTCCTGGAGATCTACGAAGACCTCCTGCCGCACTGGGCCGCCCTCGCCCTGGCCGTGATCCTGGTCGTGATCAGCCAGATCAAGATCAACGTGACCAACGCCTACTCCGGCTCGCTGGCCTGGACCAACTCGTTCACCCGGGTGACCAAGACCTACCCGGGCCGGCTGGTCTTCCTCGGCTTCAACCTGGTGGTCGCGCTGATCCTGATGGAAGCCAACATGTTTGACTTCCTCAACACCATCCTCGGTTTCTACGCCAACTGCGGCATGGCCTGGATCGTGGTGGTGGCCTCGGACATCGTGTTCAACAAGTACATCCTCAAGCTGTCGCCGAAGAAGCCGGAGTTCCGCCGGGGCATGCTCTACGCCGTCAACCCGGTCGGGTTCGGCTCGATGGCGCTGGCCGCGGGCCTGTCGGTGCTGGCCTTCTTCGGCGGGCTCGGCTCGGCGATCAAGCCGTACTCCCCGCTGGTGGCGATCGGCCTGGCCCTGGTCCTGCCGCCGATCCTGGCGATCGCGACCAAGGGCAAGTACTACCTGCGCCGCACCGACGACGGCATCGACCTGCCGATGTACGACGAGTACGGCAACCCCTCCGGCGAGACCCTGACCTGTCACGTCTGCCGGCAGGACTACGAGCGGCCGGACATGGCCAAGTGCGAGACCCACGACGCCTACATCTGCTCGCTAGACCTTTCCACCGACAAGGTCGGAGACCACGTGCTGCCGGCCCAGGTCTGAACCGTCCGACCGGTCCTCACCGACCGCCGTCCCGATGTCGAGATGCCCAGGCCGACCGGCCTGGGCATCTCGCGATGCCGTCGATGTCGCCAATTCCCGGACAAGACCGGCAGGGTTCGATGACACTGAGCGGACACATTCCAGGGACGGACGGGGCACTCGTGAAGATCGGATCTGTCGTTGCGACCGGGGTGACCGCGGCCGTGGCCCTGGCCGTGACGCTGGTGGGGGCCGGGTCGGCGTCCGCCGCCGCGGTCAAGGTCACCTGCGGGGCCACCCTGAACGGGGACGCCTACCTGGCCAAGGATCTGCGCTGCCCGGCCGGCAACGGCATCTTCTTCGAGACCGACGTCCGGCTCGACCTGCGGGGGCACCGGTTGATCGGCCCCGGAGCGGCGACCGAGCAGTCGACGACGAAGGGCATCGGGATCACCCTGTCCCCGGTCTGGTCGTCGACCATCGTCAACGGCACGATCGAGGACTGGCCGATCGCCGTCGGCGGCAACGAGGACTTCGAGACCGTCCCGAACGCGACCGTGGACGGCGTCCGGTTCGTCGACAACGGCATCGCCGTCCTGGCCAACCAGGCCCAGCTGAGCGTGACCGGATCGGTCCTGCGAGACAACACCATCGGTATCAGCGCCCCGGGTGGCTGGGAGAGCGGCGCCGTGGTGACGGTGACCGGCACGACCTTCCGCGGCAACGGCACCGCTTTTGTGCTCGGCGACCTGGGCCGGGCCACCCTGACCGGAAACCAGTTCCGGGGCAACGGCACCGGGTTTACCCTGGCCCCGGCGACCACCGCCGGCTACACCGCACTGCTCCAGAGCAACGTGTTCCGGGCCAACGGCGACGGCATCCGGGTGGGACTGCCCGGCACCAGCCTGGGCGACAACACCGCGGTGCACAACACCGGCTGGGGGATCTACGCCCCCGGGGCCGTCGACCTCGGTGGCAACACCGCCCGGCGCAACGGCAACCTTCCGCAGTGTGTCGGCGTCGCCTGCTGATCCGTCGAGGCAGAAGTCGTTGCCCTCGACGTCAGGTCCTCGCCGCTCAGCCGGTCACGAAGGGGCGACGACGACCTTGCCGAGAGCGCGTCCCTCACCGACATGCGCGAGCGCGATGGGAACCTCGTCAAGGGAAAAGATGCGATCGATACGGATCTCAATTTCCCCAGCGACGCAGAGGGCGGCCAGAGGCTCGAAGTGGGTGGGCCCTTGCTTCACGGCGAGCACCCCGATCGAGCGACCGCTGAGCCGTCCGAGCACCTGGCCGGCGGTGAGCACGCGCAGCAGGGCGCGAAGCGACCCGCCCACGCACCGGTACGTGCCGCCGGGGGCCAGCGCCCGCCGGTAGGCGAACACCGACCGGTGGGCGACGAGGTCCAGGATCAGGTCGTACGGCTGAGTCGTCCGGGTGAAGTCGTCCCGACCGTAGTCGATCACCTCGTCCGCGCCCATCGACCTCATGAAGTCCTGCTTGGCGGCGTTGTCGACCCCCGTGACGTGCGCACCGAGCCGTTTGGCGAGCTGAATCGCGAAGCATCCGGACCCTCCGCCGGCGCCGTTGATCAGCACCCGGCCACCGGCGCGGGCTCTTTCCGTGCCCTGCAGGCCGATCGCCCCCGCCTGCGGAATGGTCGAGGCCTCGGCAAATGTGAGCTGCGCCGGCTTGGGGGCCAGGGCGGATTCCGGCGCGAGGGCGTACTCGGCGAAGCCACCCATCAAGGCGAGGTTGTCGCCGTACACCTCGTCCCCGCGGCGGAAACGGGTCACCCCTTCCCCGACCTCGTCGACCACGCCGGCGATGTCGGACCCGAGCGTCCGCCGAGACGGGGCGCGCAGCCCGCCGATCCGCGCGTAGGCCGGCCGGCCCCGCAGAGTCTCCCAGTCGCTGAGGTTGACCGACGTCGCTGCGACTTTCACCCGCACCTGGCCGACGGCGGGCGACGGCACCGGCACATCCTCGACCCGCAACACCTCGGGAGAACCGTACCGGTCATAGACGACCGCTTTCACTGGCTAACACCGATTCGCCTGGGCACGACCGCAACGTATCACCGCCGTACGTATGCACCGTCCACGCCGGCCGGGCTACAGCGAGACCTCAGAAGAGATCCGACGTTGTCGGCGTCACGTCATCGAGAAACGCACTCACCATGGGCGCCAGCCCGGATGACGCTCCAGAGACACCGATGTGCGACGTGGCCGGAAGAATCGCCAGGCGCGCGGCCGGTACCTGCGGCAAGGTTCCCGACGCCGCCGCGTCTTCGTCGCCACCCCCGCGCAACCTGAACATCGCCAGCGCATGTTCCGGCTTCACGGCGTCCGCATCACCGATGACGACCATCGTCCTCGCGGAAATCGAACGCAATTGTGCGTCGCTGATGTTCTGGTCATTGATGTTCAGGACTTCATCTTCTCGAGGTAGGCGTCGAACGCCGGCCCGTCCGGTGTGTGCTCCTTGAACGCCTTCTCCACAGGCGTACCCGCGAACGCGATGGCGCTGAGACCCAATTCCCTTCAGGGCCGATGGATACCAGCCGTCCTTGCGACAGGTGGCCCATCACATCCGCGCGCTCGACGTTCAACGCCCGCAACAATGCCGCGGCGTCGTCGGCGAACTGCGGGTATGCCATCTCGCGGGCCGTGTCCGGGGTGCGCCCGTGCCCTTGCTGATCGAAGACGATCACCGTGCGCTCCTGCGCAAAGGCCGACATCCAGGGCGCCATCGAGTCGGTGGCCATGAATGCGCCCGGGATGATCAGCAACGGAGCCGCTTCCGACGTCCCGAGCTCGCCGTATACCTCAAATCATCGCGCTCCGGTCCGGCCGCCCGTTCTTCACGGAGCCGGATGGTAGACGAGCACAGAGATCCCCGGTGCGATCACGGTGGTGTCCACCAACTGGAGATCCACCGCCTCGGCGCCGTCGGCAAGGAGCGACCGGCCGGTTCCGAGGAGTACCGGGTGAACCAGCACCCGGTACTCGTCGACAAGATGATGCTCCAGGAGTGTGCTCGCGAGGTCGCGCCCGCCGTACACGACGAGGTCCTGACCGGGCCGGCGCTTGAGGTCCGCGACCCCCTCGATCAGGTCACCATCCACGAGCTGGGAGTTCTCCCACCGCAGGTCGGTCAGCGTGCTCGACGCGACATGTTTGGCCATCGCGTTCATCTGGTCCACATAGGCCAGCTCCCCCGATCTGGCCGGCCAGATGGCGGCAAAGATCTCGTACGTCCGGCGTCCCAGGAGCAGGCCGTCGGCGTTCTTCAGCAGCTTCGTGTGATAGTCGACCACTGACTCACTGTTGTACGGGGCGGTCCAACGCTGGATCTCGTCGACTCTTCCGTCCAGGGTCGCGTAGGTGGAAACGATCAGCTTGCGCATATCGGGTGCCTCTCATTAGAAGACTGGACCACTGTTGGCCGGTACCGGACAACTGCTCCGGACTCACGGGATCAGACGCCGGAGGATCGAAGAACTGGGCCCCCGCAGACCGCCCACTTCGGTGGCCGGCCGGCGTCTGTACTCCATGGCCGCGATCAGCAGAGAGAGGCGGGACGGGATGGAGTCGGCAACAGCCGGTCTGATGTCGAAAGCGCGGGCAGGCGACGGTGACGCGTTTCGGGAACTGACCGATCCGTACCGGCGCGAACTGCTCCTGCACTGCTATCGGATGCTCGCGTCGTTCCAGGACGCCGAGGACGCCGTGCAGGACACCTTGCTCGCTGCCTGGCAGGGACTCGGAGCCTTTGAGGGCCGGGCCTCGTTGCGCACCTGGTTCTACCGGATCGCCACCAACCGATGCCTCAGCGTGCTGCGCTCCGCGAATCGGCGCCCGGCCCGGCACTGGGACCTGGCCGGAGCGGAGCCACCCGAACCGTCCCGGCTCGGTGAGGTCGTGTGGCTCGAACCGTATCCCGACGCTCTTCTGGAGGGCGTCCCGAGCGCGCCGCCCGGTCCGGAGAGCCGCTACGAGCAGACAGAGTCCATCTCGCTGGCCTTCGTGACCGCTCTGCAGACTCTCGCGCCCCGCCAGGTCGCCGTGCTGATCCTGCGCGACGTCCTCGGCTTCCGGGCCGGCGAGACGGCCGAGATGCTCGACACGAGCCTGGACTCGGTCAACAGTGCGCTCAAGCGGGCCCGAGCCGGCCTGCACCATCGCGTACCGTCCATCGCGAGGTCGCCGACCGCGCCGGCCGAGGGTTTATCCGCGGCCCAGGCCGCCGTCGTGGCCCAGTTCGTGCGCGCCTACGAGGCCGGCGACATAGCCGCCCTCATCGAACTGCTCACCGACGACGTGTTCGTCTCGATGCCGCCGATTCCCCTTGAGTACGAGGGAAAGGACGCGGTGGCCCGGTTCTACGCCGAAATCATCCAGCCCGGCCGCACGACCGATCTGATGCCCACTCGGGCCAACGGCCAGCCGGCCTTCGGCATCTACATCCAGGCCCAGACCGGGGTCCGTCACGCTGCCGGCCTGCTTGCGCTAACCCTCACCGGCAACACCATCAGTGCCTACACCCGCTTCGACAACAGCGTCCTCCCCTCGTTCGGGCTGCCGCGATCGTTGCCTCGCGCTTGAACAACTGGACAAGGCAGGTCCTCTGTTCATCCCACTCGGCCAGTGCCAGTACCCGAGCTGATGACTGAGGCATCCGGGATCTCGCTGCGGAATTTGATGCGTGGTTCGATGCGGTCAGATTTCGGCGGCTCGTCCCACGCGGGGCTGGCGTTGCCCGCGACAGCGATGTCGAAAGGACGTTCGGGCGGCAGGCCCAAGCGGTGCAGTTCGTTGACGGTTGCGGCGATCTCGTCGGGGGTCGGCGTCCGATCCCCGAAGTTCGGGAAGATCCCGTCGTGACGGGCCGCACGCCGGATCACGTTCGGGTGTCCGGTGGAACTGGCCACCCAGACGGGAATCGGATGTGGTGTGGGCACCCCTTGGCTCAGATCGACATGACAGTTCGAGCCCGCGTGCTGAAACGGAACCCCGGACCAGACTTTCCGGAGCACTTCGAGGCCCTCGTCGTACCGGTCGGCACGACCACGGATGTCAGCTGTTTCGCCGAAGCGGCTGAAGTCGCCGGACTCGTCGGAGCCGAGCCCGGTTCCCAGCGTGAAGCGACCGTGGGAAAGCTCGCTCAGGGTGGCCGCGTGCCGGGCCACAACCCAGGGGCGCCGCCGGGGGGCCGTGGGTTCCCGACCGGACCGAAAGGCGGCGGGGAGACCCCGTAGCGCACGCTGCCGGTCATATGATTATTGCTCTCCCCAGTACGCAACCCGCCGGGCCACGGCACACTATCCCGACCGACGGTCCGTGCGCGGTGTCCGCAAGACAGGAACCGCCGTTCGAGAGCCCCGGTCAGGGCGCCCAAGAGCCCGCTGACGCCGGTTCCGGCGTCCACTCACGTCCAGAAGTGCCTGCCCGGCGCGTACGTCCTCACCGTCGACGATGCCACCGACACCGAATTGACCATTGTCGTGATCGCCTCGCACCGACAAGGTGGCGACGTGACCGACTACCGCCTCAGCGAAGACTTGAATGATCTCGACCTGGACCGAGTCGTCCACTGGATCGGCACTGACGCCTACTGGGCCAAGGGCCGCACCCGAGAGCTCATCGAACGCTCGTTCGCCAACTCGTTCCCGGTGGGCCTGTACGCCTCCGACGGGCAGCAGGCCGCCGTCGCACGGATCGTCTCCGACCGGGCGACGTTCGCCTGGCTGTGCGACGTCTACGTCGACCCCGATCACCGAGGTCGCGGCCTGGGCACCACCCTCGCGAACTGGGCCGTCGACTGGGCCGAACGCCACGGCGTCAAGCGCATCATGCTGGCAACGCTCGACGCCCACGAGGTGTACGCCAAAGCCGGTTTCGGACCGATGGGACACCCCGAGCGCTGGATGGAGATCGATACACGACCACCATTCGCCTGAAGCCCCACCCGTCCGGCAAGGCGGCACAAGCATAGGTGTTGCTGGTCAGGACGCCGGTCACGGTGCGTAGTCGAGCCCGGCCCCGGTCCGGCCAGTTCGAGGATCTGTCGCCGGACGTCCCGCGGACCAGCGAGGTCTGCTTGGCCATCGGCGCCGGACGACCCGACGACGTCAACGCGATCTTCAAGCAGTGGCAGTCCAAGGGCGTCACGATCCTGCACGAGCCTCATGATGCGGGGTTCGGGCTGACCTTCCTCGCTGCCGATCCTGACGGGAACCGGATTCGGGTCGCACCGAAGGACTGAACGGCCGATCTGCGGCAGGCGCGCACGACAGGAGTCGCGCCTACTCGCACTTCGGCTGCCTCCGATCATCTGCCCGGAACCGCACTCCTGAACGGCATCCATCAATCGCTCACGGCGGGCGAGAATCCGCTGGACGTCGAGACCCGACCAGCTGCGCCACGGGAACCTGACCGAGACATTGATCGGGTCTGGCGGTAGGGATCGAACTCCCCAGACGCACAAACTCCCAGGTCAGCCGACCCAGGAGTTTGTGATCTTACTCTGTGGAGGTGCCGGGAGCCGTTATTGCCTCTTACTCAACCCCTGCATCGGGGCCGATCTAGCCATTCCAGAATCGCCCGGTTTGTTTCTTCCGGCTTCTCTTGCTGGATCCAATGACCGCAATCCAGGGTGACCACTTCCGCATTGGGCACGAACTCTGTCAGTCTTTCAGACCTCTGGATCGCATCACGGTCGCCGTAGATCATGAGTGTCGGCTGTTGAATGATGGGGTTCACGTCCGCCAGCAAACGCCAGTTGCGGTCAAGGTTCCGGTACCAATTGATACTGCCCGTGAACCCTGATTTTTCAAAGGCGGAGACGAAAACAGCCAGTTCGCTGTCGCTCATCACGGGCTCGCCCAGTGGTGTCTCTGCGTTGGCGAGATTGATCATCACCATTCCCGGCTCTGGTACTCCAAGTGGCATGTCTTTCCGGTACATGTTGCGAAGGAAACGGAACGTATTCGCTTTAAGTATGGCGTCCGCGACACCGGGCTGTCGATTGAAGTGGACGAAATAGAAGTCGGCGCCAAGCATGTCTTCCATGAACTCGATCCAGGGTGTCTCTCCGCGCTCCTGGTACGGCAAGCTGAGGTTGATCACTGTTTTCACCCGGCGCGGATGCAACAAGGTCAGCCCCCAGACGACCATGGCACCCCAGTCATGGCCGACAAAGGTGGCATCCTCATATCCGTAGTGATCGAGAAGTGCGACCAGATCACCGGACAAGTGTTCGATGTCGTACTCTGTCACCTCGGTCGGCCGGGACGAGTTGCCATAACCGCGCTGATTCGGGACGATGACATGGTATCCCGCCGCGGCCAGGGCACGCATTTGATGGCGCCACGAAAAGGCATGCTCAGGCCAGCCGTGACACAGCACAATTGGTCTTCCTGGCCGGCCCACTTCAAAGACTTCGAGTTCCACACCGTTGACGGCGATGAGGGTGGGCTTGGGAAAATCGGTTGGATCGAACACGCTAATGCCTCTGTATCTCTTCGGGGTGATCAGGCGACGACGGTGCCGGAAGACAGCGTCGGCCCCGCCCCGACCGGCCGAGGGTCGATGTGGTCGCGGGTAGGGGGAATCATCGGTGAGGCCATGTCGCCATCTTGGCAACCGAAACCGGTCATCTCAGGACCGGTTTGATGTGGAAGTGTTGCCGGATGCGAGCTGACCGGCTGATAGCCATCCTCCTGTTGCTGCAACAGCGCGAGCAGGTGACGGCACCAGAGGTCGCCCGAGAACTGGAGGTCTCCGAGCGCACCGCTCGCCGCGACCTCGACGCCCTGGCCATGGCCGGGGTGCCCGTGTACTCCATGCAGGGCCGAGGCGGCGGCTGGCGCCTCGTCGGCGGCGCCCGCACCGACCTGTCCGGTTTGACCGCGAGTGAGGCCCGAGCCCTGTTCCTGGTCGCCGGCCCGGCCGCGCCTGCGACACCGGCCGTGAAAGCCGCTCTGCGCAAGCTCGTCCATGCCCTGCCAGAGCCATTCCGGGTACAAGCCGAGGCCGCAGCATCATCGCTGGTCAGGGAACCGCAACGATGGGGGTCGAGTCGGGTCGAGCACCAACCACCCCGCTTCCTCGACGAACTCCAGGACGCGGTGATCCGCGGCGTTCAGGTACAGCTCGGCTACGTCGACCGCCAAGGCGCCGAAACGCACCGAACCGTCCACCCGCTGGGCATCGTCGCCAAAGGTCCGTCGTGGTACCTCGTCTGCACCACCGAGGCCGGCCGGCGGACCTTCCGGATCGACCGCGTGTCGTCCGCCGACCCGACCGACGATCCCGTGCATCGACCCGAGGACTTCGACCTAGCCCAGAGCTGGCGCGAGATCGCCGACGAGGTCGACCGTAAGCGAACACCTCTCGAGATCCAGGCGGTGTGCGTGCCCCACGGGATAGGCCTGCTCCGGATGGGGCTCGGCAGTCGGCTCGAGGTCGGAGGTTCCACGGCTGACGGCCGCATCGAGGTCGTGATCCGCGGCTACGACGAATACACCCTCGCCGGGGAGCTTTCCGGGCTGATCGCATGGCTCGAGGTGACTGGGCCCCCAGGTGTGCGAGACCACCTGGCCTCGATCGGCAACGCGCTCGTCGAGCGATACGGCTGAGACCTACCGTGCCGCCGAGGTAGACATCGCTCATGGTCTCGACACCTTGTACTGATCAAATGGCGACATGACGAGCTCCGGATCTGAATACCGCCTCAGACCGAACCGGAGACCGCCCGGGCGACGACTGGCGGGAATCGAACACCCCGAACGCACGAACTCCCTGGTCATAGGACCAGGGAGTTCGTGAACTTGCTCTGTGGAGGTGGCGGGAGCCGTTGTCACCCCGTCATTCGTTCCTCATGACGGGCTTCCTCCTCCCGATTCCCACAAGCGAATGAACATGGGTGAGGCCCCCGACGACGTGCGTGTCGGGGGCCTCACCCATGTTCAGTGGAGGTGGCGGGAATCGAACCCGCGTCCGCTGATGTAGAACCAGGACTTCTCCGGGCGCAGCTTGCTGTGGCATTTCTCAGCCCCGGCGATCCCACAAGCAGGTCGCCGAGCCGGGCTCAGTTACGGTGAGTGTTCCCGCAGGCCCCGTAACCGGTCCATTGGGCAGTGGCCTTCTAGTCGACGCCAGTGACCGGGCCGAAGGCACTCCCGGACTGACGGATTCACACTGGCTTAGGCAGCGAGGGTGAGATCAGTGCTGTTTGTATTGGCACTTATTGGTTTGCGACGAGGATTTACGAGATCACATCGCGTACTCGGCCCGCTTCCCCTGGAAAAACGACCAACGTCGAAACCTGTCACCCCCGAGGGAGGGACTGGCTGGTCTTCCAGTTTCCGCATGATGTTGCTGTGCAGTTGTGTCGTGCGGTCGTGCCCCGGCCAGGTGCCACCGGGTCGTGCAGCTACGGAGTCTACAACCTCGGCCCGGGTCTTGGCATTCCATATCCTCCGGCCGGCCCAGTCACCAGCTCCGGACGGCCCGGCGGCCGGGCGGCCCGGCCGTCGGCTCACCAGGAACCGCCGCCCCCGCCACCGCCGCCGCCACCGGAGAACCCACCGCCGCCGAACCCGGACGAGCCCGACGAGGACGGCGTGGCCGCGGCGATCGAGCCGGAGGTCGTGGTGGTGAAGTTGTCCATCGAGCTGCCGAAGGCGGCGTAGTTGAACAGCCCGTTGGCGTAGAGCGAGCCGACGTACCAGCTCGGCACCCCCACCGACGCCCCGCTCGCGGCCAGGGCGGCGAACACCTTGGCCCAGCGCTCGGCCACCCCGAACACGATGGCGTAGGGCAGGTACCGGCTGAAGATGTCCTCGCCCTCCTCGAACCGGATCTGGTCGGCCTCGGCCTTCTCCAGGTAGAGCTGAAAACCCTTGGCCTGGGTCAGCAACGCCGTTCCCTTGGCCGTCCGGGCCGGCATCCGGGGCGCGAGCACCAACAGCACGATCCCCGAGATCAGGACGGCGACCCCCAGCAGGCCGTAGCTGGTCTTGACGGCCAACGCCCAGGTGAGCCCGAGACCGACCAGGGTCAGGAAGATGCCGTAGGCGACCCAGCGGGTGCGGATGGACGACGGATTTCCGTGAAACCAGCCCGACTTGGTGACGTCCGCGTAGAGCATCGACTGCACCGACTCGAGATCACTCTTGAAGGTCTGCTTCAGGTCCGACAGCAGCACCTCGGCCCGATCCCGGAAAATCGAGTTGTAGAGCTTGGTCTCGTAGTCGTGCAGCGGCTCGGCCGGGGCCGTCAGCTCGACCAGGCGCCAGTCGCCGGACCGGAACAGGCCCGGCTGCTGCACCTCCTCGATCCGCAGGAAGCCCCGGACGGCGAGGTCGACGATCGTGGCGGTGACGTCGACGACGTTGGCGTGCTCGTCGATCAGGGTGCCCAGCTGGCCGGGGCGCATCCCCTCCGGCGGGCTGAACTGGACCGCGATCGGGTCCCGGCGCAGCCACGGCACGCGGCTGACCGTGTGCTCCTGTTCATAGCCGGGCTGCAGGCCCGGGGTCAGGCCGAGGAACCGCTCGTCCCGGCCGCGGCGCGACACGGTGAACACGGCACCCCCGCCGAGCAGGGCCAGCAGGGCCAGTCCGCCGCCACCGGTGACCGGGGTCAGCGAGAAGGCCCGGGCCAGGGTCTGGCGTTCTTTGAAGATCGGCGCCGCCTTCGGGAAGGTGCCGACCGGGAAGGAGGCGACCACGGTCATCCCCTGCCGGGGACTGAGCGCGTCCGCGGTGAAGGAGGCGACGCCGTCCGACCCGATCGTGCCTTCACAGGTGTCGGTACTGCCCTGGCTGCCCTCGAAGCAGGCCACCTTCTGCACCGCCGCCGGGCCCTCGACCTTGACCGTGCCGGCGTCGATCGGCACGTCGAACTTGTTGCCGATCGCGTTCCAGTACAGCTCCTGGTGATCGGTGAAGTTGTTGACCACGCCGCCGACGTCGTAGTTGATCACGTAGGTCTGGCGGCCGGTCACGTCACCGTTGCCCGGGTCGCCGATCCGGATCGTGGCCACCGGACCGTCGCCGTCCAGGGTCTTCTCCTGGGCCGGGGCGTTGGTCGGGCTGGCGACCTTGATGTTGCTCAGCGGGTAGAACCGGTCCCGCTTGTCGTTGTCGGCGAAGGTGACCGGGATGGTGCGCTCGATCCCGTGCTTGTGGGCCGCGCCGAAGTCGTACGCGATCGTCTCCTGCACGTGCATCGAGCCGTCCGGCTTGACCATCAGGTCGACGTCGTACCTGGTGATCTGCTCACTGCCGTCACCGGCCACCGCTCTCGGAGACGGCGCCTGCACCGGCAGCGCCGCGGCCGGGCCGGCCCCGGCGAACAGCAGCGTTCCGGCTGCCGCACCGGCCACGGCGAGTGCGGACAAGGCCAACCTGGCCGCGCGCAGCGGCGTACGAGTTCCCGGCACGGGCACACAGTACGCAGCCGGGCCGATCGATGGTGCGGCCAGTCAGCGATTGGCCCGGGCCGACATCGCCCGGTCGGTCTCGCGCCGGTCCTGCTGCTCGCGCAGGGTCTGCCGCTTGTCGTAGTTCTTCTTGCCCCGGGCGACGGCGATCTCCACCTTGGCCCGGCCGTTCAGGAAGTACAGCTGCAGCGGCACCAGGGTCAGACCGCTCTCCCGGGTGTCGAGCAGGATCCGCTGGATCTCGTCGCGGTGCAGCAGCAGCTTGCGCCGCCGCCGGGGGGCGTGGTTGTTCCAGGTGCCCTGGCTGTACTCCGGGATGTGGACGTTCTCCAGCCAGGCCTCGTCGTTGTAGATCGACCCGAAGCCGTCAGCCAGCGAGGCCCGGCCGGCCCGCAGCGCCTTGACCTCGGTACCGGTGAGCACGATGCCGGCCTCGTAGACGTCCTCGATCAGGTAGTCGTGCCGCGCTTTGCGGTTGGTCGCGACGACCTTGCGACCGGTCTCCCTGGGCACTGCGACACCTCTTCCTCGGCTGAGGGATCAAGTCTAGAGACCTTGACCCCAGCCGCCCAACGAGTTACGCGTCCGGCCCATTCCGCGGGCTCGCCGAGACCCTCAGAGCCAGCTCATCGGGTTCACGTGGACGCCGTTGACGTAGACCTCGAAGTGCAGGTGGCAGCCGGTGGACAGGCCGGTCGTACCCGAGTAGGCGATCACCTGACCCCGCCGCACGCTGCCCGAGGTCTTCACGAACCGGCTGAGGTGGTTGTACGAGGTGGCGATGCTCTTGCCGTGGATCACCCCGTGGGCGATCACCACCTGGTTCCCGAATCCCCCGGCCCGGCCGGCCCGCACGATCCGGCCCGGCGCGGCCGCATGCACCGGCGTACCGCAGGGGGCTCCGAAGTCGGTGCCGGCATGCAGCCGGCGGTAGTGCAGGATCGGGTGGTAGCGGTAGCCGAAGCCCGACGTGATCGGCGCGTTGACCGGGAACGAGAGCCGGCCCGACCCGTTGCTGTTGGTCACCCCACCGCTGGAGCTGCTGCGCTTGGCCGCCGCCTTGACGTCGGACCGGGCCCGCTTCTTGAGCAGGGCGCTGAGCTTGCTCTCCTGGGCCTGGAGGGCCTTGACCCGCTTCTTCTCGTCGGCCTGGTGGGCCGAGATGGTCTTGACCGCCGCCTGCTGCGAGGCCACCAGGCCAGTGATCTTGGACGCCGCGGCGGCGGCCGCCGTCTCGGCGGTCTTCAGCTCGGCCACCGCCGCCTCGGAGTCGACCTTGAGACCGGCCACCGTGCTGCGGGCGGCCTCCAGCCGGGACTGCCGGGCCCGGGTCTCGGCCTGTTGCACCTCGAGCCGGGCGATCGCGCCGTTCTGGTCCCGCAGGGCCGTGCCGGCGACGTCGACCCGGTCGGCGAACTGGTCCGGGCTCTCCGCGTTCAGCGCGATCGACAGCCCGGACAGGCCGGAGCTGACGTAGGCCTCCCGGGCGATCGTGCCGAGCCGGCCGCGGGTGTCGGTCTCTTCCTGCTCGCGAGAGTCCAGGTCGCGCTGGGCCTTGTCGACGGCGGCCTCGGCCACAGCCAGCCGGTCGGCCAGCGCGGCGTCCTTCTTCTGGGCCACGACCAGGGTGGCGTGCGCCCCGGCCAGCTCGGCCTTGGCGTCGACCAGTTCGCTCTTGGTCCGGGCCAGCTCGACTGCGGCGTCCACCAGTCGTTTCGAGGTGCCCTCAAGGGTCTCGCGCAGATCGTCGAGCTGCTTGTCCAGAGCCCGCTTGCGGTCGGTGACCGAGTCGGCCCTGACCGAGGAGCGGGCCGCCCCCGGGACCTGCGCGGGAAAACTGCTCGCCGATGCCGTAGGGGTCCCGAGCCCAACCGCGGCCAGCAGACCGAGGCCCACCAGCAGGGCCGCCGCCGATCGGGGCCCCCGCCGACGGCGGGACATCGGGCTCATTCGGTGCTCCTGTCGCCTGTTACCCCACTCCGGCGAGTTGCACGGCAGCGAAGGAACAGACAGCACCGATCAGGCGCCCGATCATCGTTACGCTACGGAGTGGTTCAGTCACACTCTGAGGTATCTGAGCAAGGCGAGGAAGGACGACACGCCTGCGATGGTCAAGCCGATGAGGAACAGCCAGGGAACGATCATCAATGCATCGCCGGTATCGACGTAGTTGACGAATTTGAGCGAGTTGGCCAGCCGCCCCTGGATCTCGAAATGGGTGAGCGAGATCAGGGCCAGCGAGGCCAGCACCGCGCCGATCGCGGCCGCGATCATGCTCTCCAGGATGAACGGCAGCTGGATGAAGAAGTTGGACGCGCCGACCAGCCGCATGATGCCGGTCTCCCGGCGCCGGGTGAAGGCGGTCAACCGGATCGTGGTCGCCACCAGCAGCACCGAACAGACCAGGGTGACGCCGGCCAGCAGCCAGGAGTAGTACTTGAGCCGGTTGAGCAGGGCGAACAGCCGGTCCAGAACCTGGTTCTGGTCCTCGACGGACTCCACCCCCGGGCGGTCGGTGAAGGCCTGGGCCACGATCTTGTACTGCTCCGGGTTCTTCAGCTGCACCCGGTACGACTCGGGCATCTGGTCGACCAGCACGTTCTTCGACAGCACGCTGTCCTTGAACTGGTCCTGGAACCGGGCGAAGGCCTGCTGCTTGGTCTCGAAGTAGACCTTCTTGACGTAGCCGGCCAGGGCCGGCGAGGCCAGGTCGGCCTGGATCTGGTCCTTCTGGGCCTGGGTCACCGCGCCGTCGGCACAGCTCGGGCCGTCCGAGTCGGTGTTGCACAGGAAGATCGACACCTGGACCTTGTCGAACCAGTAGTCCTTCATCGTCTGGACCTGCCGCTGCGCCAGGAATCCCAGGCCGAGCAGGAACAACGAGACGACGGTGACGAGGATGACCGAGACGGCCATGGCCACATTGCGACGCAGGCCGACGACAATCTCGTCGAAGATGAACTGGAGGCGCATGATCCTTCTCGCGTTTGGTTCAGTGGGTCCGCTCGGGCGGAGGTCTCAGCGGACCCGCCTCAGCGGGTGTATCCGTAGACGCCGCGGTCCTGGTCGCGGATCTTCTTGCCGTCCTCGAGCTCGACCACGCGCTTGCGCATCGAGTCGACGATCTCGGTGTCGTGGGTGGCCATCACGATGGTCGTGCCGGTCTTGTTGATCCGGTCCAGCAACCGCATGATGCCGGTGCTGGTGGTGGGGTCGAGGTTTCCGGTCGGCTCGTCGGCCAGCAGGATGGCCGGCCGGTTGACGAAGGCCCGGGCGACCGCCACCCGCTGCTGCTCACCACCGGAGAGCTCGTGCGGGAAGCGCTGCTCCTTACCGGAGAGCCCGACCAGTTCGAGCACCTCGGGCACCGTCTGCAGGATGGCCCGCCGGGGCTTGCCGATCACCTGCAGGGCGAACGCGACGTTCTCGAACACGGTCTTGTTCGGCAGCAGGCGGAAGTCCTGGAACACCACGCCGATGGTCCGGCGCAGCTGGGGGACCTTCCAGCTGGACAGCTTGGCGACGTCCTTGCCCGAGACCCGGACCACGCCCTTGGTGGCCTTCTCCTCCTTGAGCACCAGCCGGAGGAAGGTGGACTTGCCGGACCCGGACGCGCCGACGAGGAAGACGAACTCCCCCTTCGTCACCTCGAGACTGACCTTGTCCAGGGCAGGCCGCTGGGTGCTCGGGTAGACCTTGGTCACTTCGTCGAATCGGATCACAGCGAGACCTCGACCGCCATCGGGGATTGGTGAACGTGCTCACGGCCGGTGCGAGTCTAGACACCTCCGCTGAGTGCTCCGGGGACGCCCGGCTTCACGGGAGCGCCGCCCGGCGCCGCCTCCGACCCCAGAGCAACCACTCGATCACCCAACGGTGATCTTGGTGCCTGCGGCTCAGGCCTGGTCCTTCTCGCTGGTCCGCCGCCAGCGGATCCCCGACTCCAGGAACTCGTCGATCTCGCCGTCGAAGACGCCGGAGGTGTTGCCGGTCTCGTACTCCGTGCGCAGGTCCTTGACCATCTGGTACGGGTGCAACACGTACGAGCGCATCTGGTTGCCCCAGCTCGATCCGCCGTCGCCCTTGAGCGCGTCCAGCTCGGCCTGCCGCTCGCGCCGGGCCCGTTCCAGCAGCTTGGCCTGCATCACTCGCATCGCCGAGACCTTGTTCTGCAACTGTGACTTCTCGTTCTGACAGGTCACGACGATGCCACTGGGGATGTGGGTGAGCCGCACGGCCGAGTCGGTGGTGTTGACGCTCTGCCCACCCGGGCCGGAGGACCGGTAGACGTCGACCCGCAGATCGTTCTCCGGGATCTCGATGTGGTCGGTCTCCGCGACCACCGGCAGCACCTCGACCCCGGCGAACGAGGTCTGCCGCCGGCCCTGGTTGTCGAACGGGCTGATCCGGACCAGCCGATGGGTGCCCTGCTCGACCGACAGCGTGCCGTAGGCGTAGGGCGCGGCGATCTTGAAGGTGGTCGACTTGATCCCGGCCTCCTCGGCGTACGACGTGTCGTACACCTCGGAGTTGTAGTTGTGCCGCTCGGACCAGCGCAGGTACATCCGCATCAGCATCTCGGCGAAGTCGGCGGCGTCGATCCCGCCGGCCTCGGCCCGGATCGTGACCAGAGCCTCGCGCTCGTCGTAGTCACCCGAGAGCAGGGTGCGCACCTCGAGCTCGCCGAGGGCCTTGCGCAGCGAGACGAGCTCCCGCTCGGCCTCGGCCAGGGTCTCGGCGTCGTCCTCTCCCTGGGCCAGCTCGACCAGCACCTCCAGGTCCTCGACCCGGCCGCTCATCCGCTCCAGCCGGTCGAACTCCGACTGGAGGTGGGAGAGCTTGCTGGTGACGACCTGGGCCTTCTCCGGGTTGTCCCAGAGGTCCGGGGCCGAGGCCTGCTCGGACAGACCGGCGATCTGGACCTTCAGGTTGTCCAGGTCGCTGACGTTGAGGATCGACTCCAGCGTGGTGCGGAGTTCTCGGATCTCGGTAGGAAAATCGACGGCAGCCACAATGCCTGAGCGTACGCGAGCTTCTTACAGACCGAGTGCAGCCAGATCTTCTGGATCGGCGCCCCGCAGCAGATCCACCAGCGGCACCTCGAAGGCCCGGCACAGCCCGGGCATGTCGGCCAGGCCGACCCGCCGCTTGCCGGACTCGGTGTCGCTGATCATGCCGATCGACCACTCGAGCTTCTTGGCCAGGTCGGTCTGGCGCCAGCCGCGGCGAGCTCGCTCACCCCGGACGTTTCCAGCCACAACGGTTGTCAGATCGGGCATGGGTCGACGGTAAAGAGCAAATCCCGCACAGGCCTACCGCCAACCGGATTGATTTGGGATCTTCCCTTCTTGTAAGGTTTCTACCGCTGTCAATCGGGTTTTACCCGGGCAGCACACGAGCTGGCCCCGGCCTTCGGGTCGATATCCCTCCAAATCCCCGTCGGCCGGGGCCCTCCAGATCGATGGCCGCACAGTCACCCGAACCGAGCTGCCCCCGGTCCGTCTGGTCCGGGCAGCCAGAAGGGAAGCAGTGATGGAGGCACTCGACCTTCAGATCTACCTGCGCCGCTGCGGCGTGGTCGTGCATCACACCGCCCGGATGCCACCGGCCGCCGACGGACGGCAGGCCCTGGTCGTCTTTCTGGAAGCGGCGCTGGGCCAGTTCGAACTAGCCCGGTACTGCGCGCTACGACTGCCTGGTGTCCTCGAGGTCTCGTTCTCCGGGTACAGCCGGGCGATCATGTACGTGGTCGCTGCCGAACCCGGCGGACGGTCGGCCCGCGCCCCCCGCCGACCGGGGTCGCCGGCCCCGAACCAGCAACGACTGCGGACGGCGCGCCGGGCCCAATCGGCCAGGGCGTGACGACGACGGCCCGCGCTCGCGCGGTCGCCCGGCCGGCCGTACCCCGGCTGGTGGTGATCGTCGACGAGTTCCGGGTGCTGGCCGAGGAGCTGCCCGAGTTCGTCAGCGGCCTGATCCGGATCGCGACGGTCGGGCGGTCCCTGGGAGTGCACCTGGTGCTGGCCACCCAGCCCCCCGCCGGTGTGGTCTCGGCCGAGATCACCGCCAACGTCAACCTGCGGATCGGGCTCCGGGTCCGGGACGACGCCGACTCCCGCGATCTGATCGGTGTTCCGGCGGCCGCCCTGATCCCGGTCGACCGGCCCGGGCGAGGGTTCGCCCAGGTCGGAGCCGGCCCCTGATCGGCTTCCAGACCGCCCGGGTCTCGGGCGGGCCGGGGCCCACCGGGCCGGTCAGGCCACTGGTCCGGCGACTGAGCGTGGCCCCGAACGGCATCGAACTGATGCTCGGCGATCCGATCCGGGCCGCATCCGGAATCCGCACCAAGACGGCACCAGAACCAGCCCCAACACCGGCGCCGGCGCCGGCGCCGGCTGATGATCTGGCGGTCATCACGGCCGTGACATTGCAGGCGGCTCGCCTGCTGAGCGTCGAGGCCGTGCCCCCGCCGTGGCTGCCACCGCTGCCCGACCGCCTCGACCGGGCCGATCTGCTCGACCGGGCCGGAGCCGGTCGGCCGGGCTCCTGTTTGGGCTGGCCGACCGGCCCGGGGAACAACGGCAGGAGCCGGTCGGGTGGGCCCTCGACGGCTCCCACCTGGCTGTCACCGGCGGTCCGAGGTCGGGCCGCAGCGCCACCCTGATCGCGCTCGCTCTGAGCGCCATCGCCTCCGACCAGCCGCTGCACCTCTACCTGATCGACGGTACCGGCGTGCTGGCCGGCTTGAGGGGGCGGGCGAATGTCGAGGCGGTGGTACAGGTTCAGGACGTCGAACGGGCCGGCCGCCTGCTGGGCCGGCTGTCCGGGGAGGTCCGCGAGCGGCAGGGCGCTGCGGCGTCACCGACGGCCGACGTCGTCCTTCTGATTGATGGCTGGGGGGGCCCTGACCTCGTCCTGGAGCGACGTCGATCACGGCCGGCTGCTGGACGAGCTGACCGCCCTGTTGCGGGACGGACCCGCGGTCGGGCTGCATGTGGCGATCAGTGGTGGCCGTTCGCTGCTCACCGGAGCGACCTCGTCGCTGCTGGCCGAGCGGCTGGTGCTGCGCTTCGCCGACCCGGCCGACGCCCTGCTGGCCGGGCTGCCCGCGACCCGGGGCAACGGGGTCCAGCCCCCGGGCCGGAGCCGGTCGAGGTCCAGGTGATCGGGGCCGGGCCTCGACCCGCTGCTCCCGACAGACTGCCTCCCGACAGACTGTCTACCGACGGATCGCCCTCGGACGACCGGTCCGAGCGACCGGGATGGCGGGTCCGCGGACTGCCGCGGCGGCTCGGACACGACCAGCTCCTCGCCCGGGACCGGACGGCGAAGTCGAGCGAAACGCGGCCGGGCCATCGGCTGGTCCCGGTCGGAGTGGGCGGTGACGATGCCGACGTCCAGGAACTCGATCTGGACGACGGCCCCGTCGCCCTGGTGATCGGTCCGCCGGGCAGCGGCCGGACCAGCGCCCTGCGTTGCATCGAGGCCGGGCTGCGGCAGCTCGGCGAACCGGTCCTGGTCGTCTCGCGCGGAGACGACGCCGAGGAGGCGGGTTTGGCGCCGCTTCTGGCCACCGCTCTGCGGGAGCAGCCCACCGCCGTCGTCCTGCTCGACGGCGTCCCCGCCGAACCGGACCCCGACGCAACCGCAACCGTGGCCAGGGCCGGGGTGGGGGCCGGGGTGGGGGCCGGGGTGGGGGCCGGGGTGGGGGCCGGGGTGGGGGCCGGGGTGGCCGAACTCCTGACGGCGCACATCCGATCAGCCAGCCACCGGACGGGCCGGCTGGTCATCGCCTGCGAGGCGGCCGAGGTGCTGACCGCCTACCGGGGCCTGCTCACGGTGGCCTGCGGGGTCCGCCGAGGTCTGCTCCTGGGCCGGCCCGGGCCGGCCGAGGCCGAGGTGTTCGGGCTGCGGCCCGGGCCGCGACCGGACGGGCCACCGGGTCGGGCCCTGTTGATCCGCGCCGGCCGGGTGACCACGGTCCAGCTGGCCCTGCCACCCGGACCTGCTCCGACCACCAGGACCAGCCGGCGATCCGATGACAGGATGAGCACATGACCTCTGACGCTCTGGCCGGCCTGCCCGAGAGCGCTCCCGACGCCGTCACCGACCCGGCACCGTCCACCGGGGTGGCCCGGGCCTCGGCCGGCACGGTCTGGCGGGTCCGGCCGGCCCGCCCCGCGGACGTGCCCCGGATCGACGCGCTGGTTCGCGAACTGGCCGTCTACGAGCGCGAACCCGACGCGGTCACGGCCACCGCCGAGGATTTCGGGGCCGCCTTCTTCAGCCCGCACGCCCGGGTGCACTGCCATGTGGTCGAGGTCGACGGACCGGCCGGGCCCGAGGTCGTGGGGCTAGCCATCTGGTACGTCACGTTCTCGACCTGGCGGGGCCGGCACGGGCTCTGGCTCGAGGATCTCTACGTGCAGCCGGCCTTCCGCCGGCTCGGCGCGGGCCGGGCCCTGCTGACCGAACTGGCGTCGATCTGCACCGACCGCGGATACGCCCGGCTGGAGTGGTGGGTCCTGGACTGGAACGAACCGGCCCATGGCTTCTACCGTGGGGTCGGGGCCGAACCGCAGGACGAGTGGACGGTCTGGAGACTCACCGACGGGGCCCTGACGACGCTCGCCGGAAGCCGTTCATGACGCAACGCGCATGACGTCCTGCGGGTTGTGACAGACGGCAACAGGTGTGAATATCCCGACGAGAAGGAAGTTCGGATAGCGTCGACACCACACACGCAACGTGTTCTATCCTTGCCCGATGGTGACATTGGTGTCGTTCCGTAACGAACGAACCGCGCACCGCAACTTTCCGGTCGACCTACCGTCATCTCGGGGGGATGTGAGCGCAGTGCCGTCGCGCAAGACTCAGCGACAGGCGACGGTGGAGACCACGGACTTCGTGGATCTTCGCGTTCCTGCAGACCCTGCCTACCTGGTGGTGGTCCGTACCGCGACCGCCGGCCTGGCGGCCCGGCTGAATCTCAGCATCGACGAGATCGAGGACCTGCGGATCGCCGTCGACGAGGCCTGCTCCTTGCTGCTGGCCGGCCGCGCGCATCCGGGCCGCTCGTTGAACGCCTCGTTCAGCGTCGGCGAGGGCAGCCTCACGGTCGTCATCGCCGGCCCGGCCGAGGCCCTGCCCGAGACCGCGAGCTTCTCCTGGTCGGTCCTGCGGGCGCTGGCCGGTGAGGTCGTCACCGGCGTCAACGACAGCGGGGCCTGGATCCGGCTGACCCACCGCGGACGGGGAGAACAGTGACCCGCCAGGACATCACCGAGTCTTCGCTCACCGTGCTGCAGCGGCCACCGAGCCAGCGCAACCTGCTCGGCGAGCTGCTCCCGGAGCGATCCGAGTCGGCAGCGCGCCCACCTCTCGCCGGCATCGAATCCAGTGATCCGGCCGCCGCCCAGCTCGGCACCCGGATCGGCGGGGCCGCAGGCCCGGGCGTCCCGTCGATCGACGCGGTGGAGATGCCCCGCACCGACGACGTGGAGCAGGTCGAGGCCGACGACCTGGACGACGACGTGATCAGCGACGAGACCCTGAGCAGCGAACTGCTCGAGGACGTCATGGTCAGCAGCGAGCCAGTCGGTTCCGACGGCGAGCAGTCGGCCCCCCGGGTCGATCCCCGGCTGATCGCCCTGGCCGAGATGACCTCGGCCGACCCCCGGCACGGCACTCTGCGGCGGACCGTGATCGAGGCCCACCTGCCTCTGGTTCATCACCTGGCCCAGCGGTTCCGGGGCCGGGGCGAGCCGTACGACGACCTGGTCCAGGTGGGCACCATCGGTCTGCTGCACGCGGTCGACCGGTACAACCCGAGTCGGGGCTCGTTCGCCGCCTTCGCCGTCCCGACCATCGTCGGCGAGATCCGGCGGCACTTCCGCGACCGGGGCTGGGCGCTGCGCATCCCGCGCCGCGTGCAGGATCTGGGACGGCGGGTGTCCGAGGCCCGCGAGACGCTCACCCACAACCTCGACCGCTCCCCCACCGTCCACGAGCTCGCCGCGTACCTGCAGGTGGACGCCGACCTGGTGCTCGAGGCCCTGGAGACGGCGAGCGCCTACATCACCGTGCCGCTGCCGATCACGGCCGACGAGTCCGACCGGATGACCAAGGCGTTCGAGGACTCGGCCCTGGAGCTGGTCGAGCAGCGGGAGACCCTGCGCCCGCTGCTGGCCCGGCTGCCGGCCCGCCAGCAGCGGATTCTGGAGCTGCGGTTCGCCCGCGGGATGTCGCAGTCGCAGATCGCGGCCGAGATCGGCGTCTCCCAGATGCACGTCTCCCGGCTGCTGGCCAAGAGCCTGGCCGCGCTCCGGTCGGAGCTGACCGAAGAACTCTGATCTGGATCTGGTCGAGCCCTGAACCGGCTCCGACCGGGGTCTGGCCGGGATCTGCTCAGGACCGGCCGGCCGGCCGCGGGATCACGTGCCGGCCGGCGATCAGCACCCCGACCACGACCGCCGCCGCCAGCAGCGGCACACCGGCCCACCAGGAGCCGGTGGACGACAAGGGCGCCCCGACCGCCGCCTGCAGCAGCTGCCAGGTCAGTACGGGCCCCCTGGTCCAGCTCAGGCCGGACCGGACCCCTCGCGCGCACAGGGCCAGCCCGAGCCCGACCACCACGGCCACCACGGCCAGCGAGATCAGCTCGGCCGGGCTCTCGTCGTTCGTGGTGGCCGCCCGGCCCAGGAGGAACGCGGCCGCGAACAACAGCAGGGCGGCCTCGGCCCCGACCAGCGAGGCGACCAGCAGCCGCAGCCGGCCGGCCGGGTCCGGGGGGTGCTCGTCGGAATGCTCGTCGCCGGCGGCGCTCATCGGTCCTCATCCTCGCTGGTCACGGATCTCAGGGTTCGGGGGGCGGTCATCGGTTGGCGTTCGGGCCGCTCGCGGTGACCCCCGGGCCCAGGCGCGAACGTATTACTGATGTCGAGTTGCGAGCCAAAGACCCGACGCCACGCTAGTACGCGACACCGGACACCGAGCGCTGAGTCCGGGAGCCGACCCGACGGCAATGACGCCCGATTCGCGGTGCTATGGGGTCTTAGCGACCAGCCAATCACTCTCTGTTGTTAGGAGGCGAGGGAATTAATGGCTCACTCCGATGTTGTTCACTGCTTGCACTCAGAAATCCACGATTCGTTGCACGTTGATCACTGAACGCACGGCTGTTCGTGGGTGGCGTCACAGACCGCCGCCTCCCCGGTCACCGGGCTGATCAGCCGAAGTAATTGTTTCGAGACCAATGACCAGCGACGTATATACGCAGCGTGCCTTAACGACTACAGTCCTGCATCGTGACGGTGAGCAACGACAGATGGCTCAAGTCACCGTGGGAAAAGCCTTGTGAAAGCGGGCACAAGAGTGTGAGGCTGGACGTTGAATTCATCGGGCGTGTGAAGACGCATCCGCTGATGATCGAAGCACCCCGCTCGACCCGGCCACACCCCGTAACTGGGGGGCCAAAACCCGAGGGGCATTGACACCACCTTGTCATGCCTCACAGCGATGACTACCGCCCTGAGGGCGTGAGGAGTGGACCAACCCATGGACTGGCGCCATGAGGCAGCCTGCCTCGAGGAGGACCCGGAACTGTTCTTCCCGATCGGGAACACAGGCCCGGCAATTCTTCAGATCGAGGAAGCCAAGGCCGTTTGCCGTCGATGCGAGGTCGTTGAGACGTGCCTGCGATGGGCGCTCGACACCGGCCAGGATGCCGGCGTCTGGGGCGGCCTGTCTGAGGACGAGCGCCGCGCGCTCAAGCGTCGTAACGCTCGCGCTCGTCGCGCCGGCTGATCATCTGATCCCGTAGTTCACCAGCACGGCGAAACACCGACGCAAGCGATCTCGCGTGCCGCCCCGGCGCGGAGATCCGCGTCGAAGTCGGCGAGCAGCCCGATCGAGCTCGCCCGGCCGCACCACCCCGAAGCAGTCGGCTCGACCACGAGCCCGGATGTCCCGGCACGTCACACACCGACGTGCCGGGACGTCTGCTTCGCCACCACCCTCCTCGTCACCGTCACCCGTTACCGCCGAGTGGCACTCAGATCGCCTCTTCCAGGGCATCCAGCGGTGAGGTCTGCACGGTCACCTCGACCACCACCTCGGTGCCCCCCTCGGGCACCCGGGCCCAGGTGATCACGCCCTGCATCTCGCCGCTGATCAGGGCCTGCACGATCTGGGTGCCGAGTCCTGACCCACCGGCCACGAAGCCCTCCGGTAGGCCCGCGCCGTCGTCCTTGATCGAGGTACGCAGCCGGGCTCCCTGACGCTGCGCCGTCACCATCACCGTCCCGCCGCTCTCCCGCAGACCGTGCTCCACCGCGTTGGTCACCAGCTCGGTCAGCACCAGGGCCAGCGGGGTCGCGTTCTCCGCCCGCAACTCGCCGAACCGGCCCTCGCGGCGGATCTTCACCGACGCCGACGGCCCGGCCAGCTCGACCGCCAGCGACAGGGTGCGGCCGACCACGTCGTCGAAGTCGACCGTCTCGCCCAGCCCTTCGGACAACGTCTCGTGCACCAGGGCGATGGTCGCCACCCGGCGCATCGCCTCCTGCAGGGCCAGCCGGCCCTCGTCGGACTTGATCCGCCGGGCCTGCAGCCGCAGCAGCGCGGCCACCGTCTGCAGGTTGTTCTTGACCCGGTGATGCACCTCGCGGATGGTCGCGTCCTTGGTCAGCAACTCCCGCTCCCGCCGGCGCAGTTCCGAGATCTCGCGCAGCAGCAGCAGCGCACCGGTCCGCTCGCCACCCACCTTGAGCGGGATGGCCCGCAGCGACAGGGCGGCGGCGTGACTCTCGATGTGGCTGCGCCAGGGCGCCCGGCCGGTCAGTACCAGGGGCAGCGACTCGTCGACCGTGCCCGGCTGGTCCAGCAGCGGCGTGATGATCTCCGACAGGGTGCGGTCGACGATGTCGCCGAAGTGCCCGAGCCGGTGCAGGGCCGAGACGGCGTTCGGGCTGGCGTAACTGACCTTGCCCTCCTTGTCCATCCGGACCAGGCCGTCACCGACCCGTGGCGCCCCCCGGCGCGGCCCGCTCGGCGCTCCGACCAGTGGGAAGTCCCCGGCGCAGATCATCCTGGTGAGGTCGTCGGCACACTGCAGGTATGTCAGCTCAAGTCGGCTCGGGGTCCGGGCCGAGGAGAGGTTGGTGTGCCGGGCGACCACCGCGATCGGCTGGCCGGCTCGCAGCACCGGCACCGTCTCCTCGCGGACCGGGACGTCGTCGTGCCACTCCGGGTCGCGCTCACGGCAGATCCGGACCAGCTCGTAGGCCCGGTCCAGCAGCGGACGGCGGCCGGCCTCGACCAGCGTGCCGACCATGTCGTCGTAGTAGACCGTGACCCCGGTGCTGGGCCGGCAGTGGGCCGCCGCCACCCAGCCGCCGTGATCCTTGCGGGGCACCCACAGCACCAGGTCGGCGAACGACAGGTCGGACAGCATCTGCCAGTCGCCGACCAGCAGGTGCAGCCATTCCAGGTCGGCCTGGTTCAGGTCGCTGTGCCTTGCGACCAGGTCTTTCATCGTCGGCATGGGACCAAGACTAAGCGGTGCTCCGGACGATCGAGCGCAGTGACCGGAGCACCACCGACAAGGCGGCGATATCGGCCTCGGGCAGCCGGCACACCTCCTGCATGGTCGCCCGCACGTGAGTGACCCGCTCGGAGTTGGCCCGCTCGAAGACGGCGACCCGCTCCTCGATCGTCCGATCCGGGTCTGCGGCCTCGTCGGCGGTCGTCTCCAGCACGGCCACGACCAGGGCCTCCAGCGCGGCGTAGAGGTCGTACCGCAGGCTGGCCCGGGCCAGCGACTTCCACTGGTCGCCGCGGGAGAGGGCCGAGATCCGCCGCAGCAGCCCGACCACGCCGTACCGGTCGGCCAGGGTCAGGTACATCGTGGCCACCGACCGGGCCGGTTCACCGGTGCGGCGGGCGATCTCGGCGATGTCGAGCAGCATGAACCGGGTCAGCAGGCCGGCGACCTGCCGGGCCAGCGGCTCGGGCACGCCCAGGGCCTGCAGCCGAGCGATCTCGGCGGCCAGCACCTCGCGCTGCTCGCCGGCCACCAGTTCGGGCAGCTGCGGGGCCAGCTCGCCGACCACCGGCCCGAACCGGTCGATCTCGGCCCCGATGTCGATCGTCCCCGGTCGGACCGCCAGGAACCAGCGCACGGAGCGATCCAGCAACCGCCGGAATCCCAGGTAGAGCGCGGACTGTTCCTGGGTCGGGACGACGCCGTCCAGCGCCTCGATGGCCTGGCTGAAGCCGTTGAAGTCGAAGATCTCCCGGCAGACGATGTAGGCCCGAGCGATCTGGTCGGCGGTGGCCGACGTCTCCTCCTGGGCCCGGAAGGCGAACGTGATCCCGCCCCGGTTGACCATGTCGTTGACCAGGCAGGTGGTCACGATCTGCCGGCGCAGCGGGTGCGCGGCGAGCTGCTCGGCGTACCGCTGCGACAGCTGCGGCGGGAAGTACCCGCGCAGCACCCGGTCCAGCCAGGGGTCGTCGGGCAGCGACGTCGAGCCGATGTCGTCGGTCAGGGTCAGCTTGGCGTAGGCCACCAGCACCGAGAACTCGGGCGAGGTCAGCCCCAGCCCGGCCTCGGCCCGGGCGGCCAGGGTGGCGTCGTCGGGCAGGTACTCCAGCTCGCGGTTGAGCAGGCCCCGGGCCTCCAGGGTCTGGATGAACCGCTGGTGCACCCGCATCATGTTGCGCGACTGCCGGCGGGCGTTGCCGAGCAGCACGTTCTGCTCGTAGTTGTCCCGCAGCACCAGCCGGCCGACGTCGTCCGTCATCTCGGCCAGCAGCTCGTTGCGCTGCTGCACGCTGGCCTCGCCGGCGGCCACTACCCGGTCGAGCAGGATCTTGATGTTGACCTCGTGGTCGGAGCAGTCGACCCCGGCCGAGTTGTCGATCGCGTCGGTGTTCACCCGGACGCCGGCCAGGGCCGCCTCGACCCGGCCGAGCTGGGTCAGGCCCAGGTTGCCGCCCTCACCGATCACCCGGGCCCGTACCTGTTTGCCGTCCAGCCGGATGGCGTCGTTGGCCTTGTCGCCGACCTCGGCGTGGCTCTGGGTCGAGGCCTTTACGTAGGTGCCGATGCCGCCGTTCCAGAGCAGGTCGACCGGCGCGGCCAGGATCGCCCGGATCAGCTCGGCCGGGGTCAGCGCACCGGCGCCCGGGTCGAGCCCGAGCCGCTCGGCGGCGGCCGCCGAGACCGGCACCGACTTGGCCGTCCGCGGGTACACGCCACCGCCCGCGCTGATCAGGGACGGGTCGTAGTCGGCCCAGCTGGAGCGGGGCAGCCGGAACAGCCGGGCCCGCTCGGCGTGCGAGGCGGCCGGATCCGGGGCCGGGTCGAGAAAGATGTGCCGGTGGTCGAAGGCGGCCACCAGCAGCAGCGAGCGCGACAGCAGCATCCCGTTGCCGAAGACGTCGCCGCTCATGTCGCCGATCCCGACCACCGTGGTCGGTGTGGTCTGCACGTCCTGACCGAGCTCGCGGAAGTGCCGGTCGACACTGGCCCAGGCCCCGCGGGCGGTGATGCCCATGACCTTGTGGTCGTAGCCGACCGAGCCGCCGGAGGCGAACGCGTCGCCGAGCCAGAACCCGTAGCCGATCGCCACCTCGTTGGCGATGTCGGAGAACGCCGCGGTGCCCTTGTCGGCCGCCACCACCAGGTAGCTGTCGTCGCCGTCGTGCCGCACCACCCGCGGCGGCGGGACGACGACCTGCTCGCCCTCCGGGCCGAGCGCCTGGTTGTCGGTGACGTCGAGCAGGGCGCTGATGAAGCTGCGGTAGCAGGCGATGCCCTCGGCCAGCCAGGCGTCCCGGTCCGCGGCCGGATCGGGCAGCTGCTTGGCCACGAAGCCGCCCTTGGCCCCGGTCGGCACGATCACCGCGTTCTTGACCATCTGGGCCTTGACCAGGCCGAGCACCTCGGTCCGGAAGTCCTCCCGGCGATCGCTCCAGCGCAGGCCACCCCGGGCGACGGCGCCGAAGCGCAGGTGCACCCCTTCCATGGCGGGCGAGTAGACGAAGATCTCGTGGGCCGGTCGCGGCGCCGGCAGGTAGGTCAGGGCGTGCGGGTCGAGCTTCAGGGCCAGCGCCGGCCGCGCGATCGCCGGCGGGGCGACGTCCTCGGGTTCCTCCGGGCGCTCGGCCCAGCCCCGGGCTGCGGTGACGAAGTAGTTGGTGCGCATGGTGGCCAGGATCAGGTCGAGGAAGGCCCGCAGGATCCGGTCGTGGTCGAGACTGGCCACGCCCTCCAGGGCGGCCCGGATCTTGCTGACCAGGGTCTCGGCGGCGGTGGTGCGGGCCTCGGCGGCCAGCCCGGAGGGGGCCGGGCCGCCGAACCGGTCCGGGTCGAACCGGGTCTCGAACAGCTCGACCAGCAGGGCGGCCACCTCCGAGTGGGTGACCAGGCAGTCCTCGACGTAGTCCTGACCGAAGGTGGAACCGGCCTGGCGCAGGTAGCGGGAGTAGGCCCGCAGCACCGAGACCTGCCGCCAGTCCAGCCCGGCTCCGAGCACCAGCCGGTTGAAACCGTCGCTCTCGGCATCGCCCCACCAGGCCGCCTCGAAGGCGTTGCAGAACAGCCGGTGAACCGCTTCGGGATGGTCCAGCCCGGGCACCCGGCCGTCGGCCTGGGCCCCGCGCAGCCCGAAGTCGTAGACGTAGGCCCGCCGGCCCTGGCTGGAGCGCAGCTCGTAGGGTCGCTCGTCGACCACCTCGACGCCGAGGTGGGCCAGATAGGGCAGCACCGCGGAGAGCGACAACGGCTCGCGCCGGTAGAACGCGAACCGGCGCTCGTCCGGCGCCGCGCCCTCCGGCTCGTACAGCTTCATCGCCAGCGCGCCGTCCCGTTCCCGGCCCAGATCCATCGCGTTCAGCCGACAGACGTCGCCGACCGCGGCCCGGGGGTCGACGTCGGCCCGGTAGGCCTCGGGGAAGCCGGACCCCCACTGGCGCAGCAACCGGGTGGCCGACTCCTCGCCGAGGGCCTTCACCGCGGCCGCCTGGAAATCGTCGTCCCAGCTGCGGGTGATCTCGACCAGGGCCGCCTCCAGCGCGGCCGGGTCCAGCTCCGGGATGCCCGCCCCGACCGGCACCCGGACCACGAAGTGCAGCCGGGCCAGCACCGATTCGGTGACCCGGGCGGTGTAGTCGACGCTGGTGCCACCGATCGCCTGCCGCAGGACCTGCTCGATCCGGGTCCGCACGCTCGTGATGTAGCGCTCGCGGGGCAGGTAGACCAGGCAGGACACGTACCGGCCGTAGTCGTCGACCCGCAGGAACAACCGGGTGCGCCGCCGTTCCTGCAGTTGCATCACCGCGACCGCGATCTCGTAGAGATCGTCGACGTCGATCTCGAACAGCTCGTCGCGGGGGTAGGTCTGCAGGATCTGCAGCAAGTCCTTGCCCGAGTGGCTGTCCGGTGAGAAGCCGCCCCGCTCCAGCACCGCGGCGACCTTGCGCCGGACCACCGGGATGTCGAGCACGCTGCCGGTGTAGGCGGACGACGCGAACAGGCCGAGGAAGCGCCGCTCGCCGATCACCTCACCGGCGTCGTCGAAATCCTTCACCCCGATGTAGTCGAGGTAGGCCGTGCGGTGCACGGTGGCCCGCGAGTTGGCCTTGGTCAGCACGAGCAGGCTGCGCTCGCGGGCCTTGGCCCGGGCCGGCGCGGTCAGCCGGCCGAAGCTGTCCGAGGCCACCTTCTGGTCGTACCGCAGCACACCGAGGCCGGTCCCGGTCCGGCCGAGCAGTGACTCCTCGCCGTCGCGCTCCAGCAGCGAGTACTCGCGGTAACCGATGAAGGTGAAGTGCCCCTCGGCCAGCCAGTGCAGCAGCTCGACGCCCTCGTCGACGTCCTCGGCGGTCAGACCGGCCGGCGGCGTCTCGCGCAGCTCGGCCGCGATCCGCAGAGCCGAGGCCCGCATCTTGGGCCAGTCCTCCACCGTGACCCGGACGTCGTCCAGGACCCGGAGCAGGGCCTCCTGCAGGGTGGCCAGCCGGTCGGTGTCGCTCTCCCGGTCGATCTCGACGTGGATCCACGACTCGACGACGGCGTCCCGCGGCAGTTCGGGCCGGCCGGCCAGGTGCGGGGGCAGGTCGAGGATCTCCAGCATCGTGCCGGCGACGTCGCGGCGGATCACCAGCTGCGGGTGGATGACCAGGTGGATCTCGCAGTCCAGCCGGGCCAGCTCGCCGTTCACCGAGTCGACCAGGAACGGGACGTCGGCCGCGACGATCTCGATCACGGTGTGGCCGGTGGACCAGCCCTGGGTGTCGTCGGTCGGGGTGAACACCCGGACCACCGCCGTGCCCTGCGGCCGGCGGGCGGCGACGGCCCGGTGTGAGAGAGCCAGGCCGGCCAGGTCGCTCGGCCGGCGGCCGATCAGGTCGTCCAGAGCGATGTTTCGGAAGTAGCGTTCCAGGAAGCGATTCACCGGAAGGCCGGGCGGTCTCTCCGCCGAGCCCGCTCCGGCGGGGCCCGACGGCCCGGCCTCGAGGAGCTCCGCACTCCGTGCGGTCAGACTCAACAGGGTCTGACGATCACTATCCGTCATCGGCAGCACCAAGGCTCCACCGGACATCGCGGCACACCCACCGAAACTCTGAGACAACGTCATGGCCAGTCACAGCCAGGCCCGCGAACCTGCGGTCCCGCCTGGCGACCCTACTCTTGCGACGCTAGGTGACCAGCCGGTAAGTCACAGGCAAGCCTCAGCCGTGTACCCGATTCGTGAACATCTCTTGAGAGGATCCACCCGTGCGCGTGACCGCCGATCTCCGCTACGACGCCGACCCGAAGACCGTCTTCGAAATGCTGACGGATCCGGCGTTCCAGGATCGTAAGCTGGGACAGACCGGGGCACTCACCTGGGAGGTGCAAGTGCGGCCGGAGAACGGGGGCGCCGTGATCGTGACCCGCCGGGCGATGCCCACCGACCAGGTTCCGGACGCGTTCAAGTCCCTGGTCGGGAACGAGATCAAGATTGCCCAGACCGAGACCTGGGGCCCGGCCGGGCCGGACGGCGCCCGGACCGGCACGCTCGACCTCGAGGTGGTCGGGGCACCGGTCCGGCTCAAGGCCTCGCTGTCACTGACAGCGACCGGTGACGGCGGCAGCGTCGAACTGGTGGACGGCGAGCTGAAGGCCCGGGTACCGCTGGTCGGCGGCCGGATCGAGAAGGCGGCCGAGCCGGCCGTCCGGGCCGCGATCGACGCAGAGCAACGGATCGGCCGGGCGTGGCTGGCCGAGCGGTAGCCGCCCCCCCGAACGGTCCGGCTGCGGGCCCCGGACGGGACGGTGCAGGTCCGGAGCTGGCCGGCGCCGGCGGAAGGCCCCGCGCCCGTCCAGCCGCGGCCGACCCTGCTGGCCTTCCACGGCTGGACGGACTCGGCCGACGTCTTCGGCCCGCTGGCCGCCGTCCTGGACGGCCGGTGGCCGGTGGTGGCCCCGGACGCCCCCGGCCACGGCGGGACCCCGCTGCGGGACGGGCCGTTCGTGATCGCCGACCACCTGACCTCGGCCGCCGCCGTCCTCGACGCCCTGCCCCGGCTGGCCGGGGCCGGCCACCGCTCGGTGGTGGCGCTGGGGCACTCGATGGGAGCACTGACCGCCGCCCGGCTGGCCGCGGCCCGTCCGGACCGGGTCCGGGGGCTGATCCTGGAGGACCCGGCCCGGACCACGCTGCGCCGCAGCGGGTCCAGCGCCGGGATGCGGTCCTGGCTGGGCGGCCTGCGGGCGGGTGACCACGCCTCCCGGATCGCCTGGGTCCGGGCCAACCACCCGGACTGGCCGGAGGCCGAGCTCGAACCGTGGGTCCGCAGCAAGGAGCACGTCGACCTGGCCCACCTGGAACGGCCGGCCGACTGGGGTGAGCCGTTGCCGGCCCTGCTCAGCGAGGTGCACTGCCCGGTGCTGATCATCCGGGGCGAGCCGTCGCGGGGCGGGATCGTCTCCCGGACGGCGGCTCACCGCTGTGCCGCCGCCTGCCCGGGCGGGGCCCAGGTGCTGGCTCTGGACGCCGGGCACTCCCCGCGCCGGGAGCGCCCGGCCGAGTTCTACCCGGCGCTGGAGCAGGTGCTGGCCCACTGGTGAACCGGCCTCACCGGCCCGGCGCTGCTGCTCCGGCGCTGCTGCTCAGGCCTCGGGCGCGGCCGGGACGGTCACGTAGTAGCGGGTGTAGTGCCAGTGGCCGCCGTAGGAGTCGTCGTCGATCGCGGCCGCCAGCCGGCCCGGGGTGCCGGCGATCGCCGTCCGCACGTTGTCGGACGTCATCCGGCTCATCCGCATCGGGGCCGGGTAGCCGAGCACCCGCCGCTGGGCCCAGCGCAGCAGGGGCCAGGGCGCCAGCCGGAAGATCAGGCCCTTGACCGACCGGGTGGGCCGGCTCGCCACCTGGAAGATCGCCACCCCGCCGGGCGCCAGCACCCGGACGAACTCGGCCAGGTAGCCGCGGGCCAGTTCGGGCGGCATGTGCTGGAGCACCAGGCTGCTGTAGACCAGGTCGACCTCGGCCGAACCGACGTCACCCAGATCGGGCCGCTGGTTGAGCACGAACCGGACCCGACCCTGAGAGCGGTCGAGTTCGCGGGCCTTGGCCAGCATGCTCGGCGCGATGTCGATCCCGATCACCTCGTCGACGTGCCCGGCCAGCGCCTGCGACAACCGGCCGACGCCGCAGCCGAAGTCGAGGGCCCGGCGCCGGCCCGGGGTCAGGCCGAGCGGCTCGAGCTCGGCCAGAGCCCGGTCGACCTCCTGCCTGCCGAGTGCGAAGAACGCCTCGACGTCCCACTTGCCGCCCTTGGTGCCGGGCGCGACGTAGACCGCCCAGAGCGGATCCTCCTGGCCCAGCCGGGTCCAGTCGTCCTGCAGTTGGTCAAGGCTCACCAGGCGAACCTACCCGTCGGTAGGGTCAGACGTCTCGGCTCCACCGCGGGCAATCACCCGATCAGGTCGTCGATCTCGCTGATGTCGTACCAGAGCAGATCGCAGGCCTCGGCCTCGTCGACCTGGAACTTGGCGTCCTCGTCGCCGTCCGCGGCCGAGGCCAGCGCGCCCACCGCGGCCACGATCGTCGGCACCGACTCGACCTCGTCGACATGCACGCTGACCACGGTGGACAGTTGCACCGGCCCCTCGACCCGGACCGAGGAGCGGTGCTCGCCGCCGGGCCGGACCAGATCGTCGGGGACGTCGAGAGCCACCACCACCCGGCGGCGCGGAGCCTGCGGCTCCAGAGCCAGCAGGCGCAACGAGGCCTCGGCCGCGTCGATCAGGGCCGAGTACTCCAGCTCTTCAAGGTTGCCCTCGACGTACCACTCGCGCATCGCGCCGGTGACGGCATGGGCCGGGACGGCGCCAGCAGCGCCGTCCGACTCGACCGTGAGCAAGGTGCCGTGTTCCTGTGCGCGAGCAAGTCCGGCCAGCGTGGTCGGAACGTAGACCCGGGTCATTCTCGATCTTTCCCCGTAACCGTGTCGGTGATGACGACCGCGTCGAGTGACGACGGCGTCGTGACCTGACCGGCGGCAGGCCGGTCGAGGTCGAACGTCTGAGCTGGGTCGGCGAACGCGGTCAGCCCGGTCCGGACGGCACTCTCCAGCACCACCCGCCGGCGCTCGGGTGCCATCAGGTTGTACCCCATCAGTTCGAGATCCTCCGGACCGGGGCCGAGCACGGTGACCGCCGTGCCCCGGAGGTGAACCATACGGGCCTCGGTCAGGCAACGGCGGGTGCTGGCGATCCGGACCCGCCGTTCCATCCGGGTCCGCCAGTCCCCCGGCGCATCGTAGGCGGCCGAGGCCATCGGCGCGAGGACGAAGATCTCGTCCAGGCCGGCGTCGGCCAGCAGGTCGACGTTGGTGGCCGACCACATGCCGCCGTCCACGTAGCGGCGCCCGCCGATCGTCACCGGCTCGAACCAGCCCGGGATGGCGCAGGAGGCCAGGACCGCCTCGGACAGACCGGCCGGGGGGCCGGCCGGATCGCCGAACACGGCCCGGCGACCGCTCTCGTAGTCGAGGGCGACGGCCCGGACCCCGGGGTGGGCCGGCCACTCCCCGGCCGGCACGACCGTCTCGATCAGCCGCCCGACGCCGGTCATCTGGCGGGTACCGGCCGGCGCCAGCGCGGCCAGCACGGTCATCCGCGGCATGTCCCGCAGCGCTCCCCGGTTATTGCGCAGGATGGCGGGGCTGCCCGGGCGCAGATGCGGGCGCGGGGGCATCGAGGCCCCGGCCGGGCGGTCCAGATCGAGGTCGGCGGCTCCAGCGAGCCGGCCCGGGGCGCCGGCCTCCTGGAGCTGCTCGGCGCGTTGCTCGGCCACCGAGACGCCGGCCGCAAGCAGGGCACCGACCACTGAGCCGGCCGAGGTCCCGAGAATCAGGTCGGCGTCGCGGGCGTCGATCCGCCGGGACTGTTCGAGCGCCTCCAGGGCCCCGACCAGCCAGGCCGCGCCGAGGACGCCGCCGCCGCCGAGGACCAGACCCCAGCGGCCGCCCTCGCCGGCCCGGCGGGCACCGGGAATGCTCAGCCGGACCACCGAGGCCGCCGAGCCGGAGCCGGCCGGCACGCCCGTGGCCCGGGTGGCGGCCCGTTCCGCGAAATGGCGGTGAGTGCGGTGCCGGTGGGTCATCGAACCGCCTCCGTGAACTCGGCCAGGGCATCGACGATGCACTGCCCGACCACGTCCACGTCCGGCATCGCCTCCCGATCAGCGTTCAGCCCGTAGTAAACCTTCCCGGCGTAGGAGGTCAGGCCGATGCTCAGGGCCTGCCCGGCGGCCAGCGGCACCACCGGGTAGGTGGCCACCATCTGGGCGCCGTCCACGTAGAGGGGTTGTTGCGGGCCGGGCACGTTGGTCACCACCAGATGGAAGATCCGCCGCGACAGGCCGCTGGCCACGCGGGCCCCGAGCGAGTGCAGGGTCGGCGGGGCGAAGCCGGCGATGCCGGCCAGCGACGGGGCGTCGACCGCCTGGCCGGTCTCCCGGTGGCCTTTGGTCTGATAGGCCACCTGGTGCAGGCGCATCATCGGGCTGGCCTCGCCGGTCGGCAGGTCGACCAGGATCGAGTCGACCCGGCTGCCGATGGCCCCGGCGGCCTGCGGGTCGTCGACCCGGACGCTCATCGGCACCAGGGTGCGCACGATGCTGCCGGTCGGTACCGGCTCGCCCCGGGCCAGCAGCCAGGCCCGGAGGGCACCGGCCAGAACGGCCAGGACGACGTCGTTCACGGTGATCGAGGCCACCGGGGTCGCCGACTCGTCCGGGCGGACGCTGTTGACCGAGACCTTGGACCGGATCGTGCGGTAGTCCTCCAGGTCGGTGGTGATCATGGCGAACCGGCGATGAGCGGTGACCGGCTGGGTCAGCGGGCTCTTGGGTGGGCCTCCGGCGGCCCGTCGGGCCGCCCGGACCACCCTCCCAGCCGTACGGGCGGTGAACTCGGCCGTGTCCCGGACGTCGACCAGACCGTTACGAACCGCGTCGATCACCTGGCCGGGCCGGCGGACCGAGTCGACCACCGCGCCGACCAGCAGCTCGACCGTGGTCGGCTCGGCCACCGCCTGCCAGTTGAACAGCGGCGGGTCGAGCGCGTCGGGCGAGTCGTCGAGGATCACCTGACCCAGGTCGACCGTGTGGACGCCGTCCACCAGGGCCTGATGGACCTTGCTGATCAGGGCGAACCGCCCGTCGCTGAGCCCCTCGACGAGATAGAGCTCCCACAGTGGGCGGCGGCGGTCGAGCGGGCGGGACTGCAGACGGGCGACCAGTTCTTCCAGCTGCTGGTCGTTGCCGGGGCGGGGCAGGGCCGAGCGCCGGATGTGGTAGCTCAGGTCGAAGTGCTCGTCGTCGACCCAGACCGGGTTGGCGATCCGGCCCGGGATGGTCCGGATGCGCTGGCGGTAGCGGGGCACGAAGGCGATCCGGGAGCCGACGTGCCGGGTGAACCGGTCGACGTCGAGGCCACCGGCCGGGGTTCGGAAGACCATCACCGAGCCGACGTGCATGGCCGTCGACGGCTGCTCCAGATACAGGAACGAGACGTCGAGGGACGACAACCGGTCGGTCACCGTCGCACCTCCTGACGCCGACGAGATCGGGCCATCGTCGCACGTCGACCCTCAACCTGCCCTCAACCGGCCCCTCGACCAGCCCTACGCCCAGCCGTTGCGAACAGCCCTTGCGACCAACCCCTGTGACCAGCCCCTGTGACCAGCCCCCGTGACCAGCCCCCGTGACCAGCCTGGATCGGGGTGGTCAGCCCAGCGCCGTCCCGAACAGCACCTCGAGCTCGTCGAGGGTCTCGGCGTAACTGCGATGCAGGACGCCGACCAGCCCGGCCGCGACCGCGCCCTGGATGTTGGCCTTCAGGTCGTCGACCATCACGCACTCGCCCGGAGCCAGGCCCAGCACTTCGGCCGTGTGCACGAAGATCTCCTGGTCGGGCTTGCGCATCCCGACCCGCCCGGAGATCACCACCGCGTCGAAGGCCCCGACCCACAGGTGCTCCGGATAATGCTCGCCCCAGGAGTTCGACAGCAGCGCCGTCTTCAGGCCGCTACGGCGGGCCCGGCGAACCAGGTTGACCATGTCGTCGGAGAGTTCCCGCAGCCCGTCGAGCATCCGGGCCAGCAGACCGTCGGCCTCGACCGCGACCCCCTCGCCCCGGAAGGCTTCGGCCAGCCGGCGCTCGAACTCGTCGGGGGCCAGGCCACCGCGCTCGAGCTCGTGGATCGGGGACGGCGTCAGCTCGATCCAGCGCCTCATGACCGTGCGGTAGACGGTCAGGTCGATGCCCTCGTGCCGGGCCCAGGCGCTCATCGCCTCGTCGATCGGGGCGGTCAGCACGCCACCCCAGTCGACGATCAGGCCGCGCAGGGCAGAAGGCGGGTCGGTGGCCGTTGGCATCCGTGCATCGTAAGTCGCAACGGGGATTTGCTTCGGCACCTCTTACCCGGCTCACCCGGCCCGGCTCGGCCCGGCCCGGCCCGGCTCCCGGGTGACCGAACTACAGATCGGATGAACCGGGTTCGGCCGACCTCAGCTGCGGCAGGCGTGGCGGGCCGACGACACGCAGGGGTACTGTTCCCAGCCGCGCAGGTCACCCTGGGGGTCGAACAGGTACCCACCGTCGCCGAGGTAGCTGGGCTTGGTCGTGACGTTCTCGAAGATGGGCGCGCTCAGGCCGTAGTAGTAGTGACCGGCCGGCCGCGAGCTCGGGGCCCGCCCGACGTTGACGTACACCGAGGCCCCGGCCCTGACCGTCGCCCCGCGGGGGAAAATGTACCCCCGCCGGGTCTCCTCCTTGGTGCCGTTCGGCCGGGTCGCCGAGTCACGCACCCACCAGCCGGCCAGGTTCACCGTCGCCGTCCCCCGGTTGGTGATCTTGACGTACTCGCCGTTGACGTTGACCGAGTCGTCCCCCTTGGCGTCCCAGTTGACCCGCACAGCCAGGTCGGCCGCCGGGCCGGCCCCGCAGGAACGGGTGTTCCACAGGCCGACCCCGGCTGCCGCGGCCGCCTCGGCCAGCAAGCGGTAGGAGGCGTTGTGGGCGTACTCGGTCTTCTGATAGCTGGGAATGACCAGCCCCTCGCGCACCAGCACCGCGCCGACGTCGTGCCACGTGCCGTCCGACCCTTCGGTCGCGACGAACCGGGACTCCCGGCCGAGGTTGCTGCTGCTCGCGTCCCGAGCCGTCAGGCGAACCCGGCGACCGGTGCCGTCGGCCTTGTACAGCAGGGCCTTGAGCCGCTTGGCCGCCTCCGCGGCGTGGCACTCACCGGTGACCAGGCTGAGGTCGTTGTGGTAGCTGTACAGCTCCATCGCCTGGGTGGCCAGGAACCTGATCCGGGTGCCGGTGCGGCCGGCGTCCGGAACGACGCCGTCGATCAGCACGTCGATCGTGTCGCCGTCGGCCACGAACTTCACGGTTCCGTACTGCACGATGGCCCCGCTGCCGGAGGACACGGTGGTGGCCATCGCCGGACTGCTCAGAGGCACCACGGTGGCCGCCATCACCGCCACCGCGGCCAGCCCCACACCAAGCACAGCCACGACCCGTCGCCGACGCGACATCCACCAACCGCCCCTCGCTCGTCCTGTACCTAAGAACTCGGCAGGCAGGAGCGGGAAACGATCGGCTCACCGGGTGACACCGGCCGGCCGAAGGAGGGCCGGAAGCGACCGAAGGGGGCCCGGGGCAGCCGAAGGGACAGCCGCAAGCAGCTGAAAGGGGAGCCTGGAAGGGTCGGAAAGGCAGGTCGGGAGCGGCCGACCGGACTACAAAACGGTTGACCGGGCCCGGAAGAACCGGACCCGGTCAGGGGCGAAACAGCTGAAGCCGCTCAGAGCGACTCAGAAGGCCTCAGGGAGCGGGGCGAGAACACCGCCCTCCGGTGGATCAGCGGCGGCCCTTGCGCTTGGACGAGCGCCGGGCGGCCCGGTTGGTGGTCCCGTCACCGTCGGCCTCCACCGGGGCACCGTTCTCGGCGTGCACCTCGACCCCGCCGTCACCGTCCACCGAGGGGGCGCTGTACTGCAGCTGAGCCGGCCGCTGGGCGGTGACCAGGCCCTTGGCCACCAGCACCGGGGCCTCGTCGCCGAGCTCCGGCTCGGGCTGGACCTCCACCTCGACGTGGAAGATGTAGCCGATCGACTCTTCCTTGATCGCCTCGGTCATGGCCTGGAACAGCAGGTAACCCTCTCGCTGGTACTCGACCAGCGGGTCGCGCTGGGCCATCGCCCGCAGGCCGATGCCCTCCTGCAGGTAGTCCATCTCGTACAGGTGCTCGCGCCACTTGCGGTCCAGCACCGAGAGCACCACCCGGCGCTCCAGCTCGCGCACGGTCTCCTCGCCGAGCTGCTGCTCGCGCCGGTCGTAGGCCAGCTGGGCGTCGGCGGTGAGCTCGGTGAGCAGCATGTCCTGGGTGACCGAGGCCCGCTCGCCGCCGGCCTCCTGAATCACGTCGTCCAGCGAGATGGTGGCCGGGTAGAGCGTCTTCATCGAGGCCCAGAGGTGCTCCAGGTCCCAGTCGTCGGCGAAGCCCTCGGCGGTCGCGGAGATGACGTAGCCGCGGATCACGTCGTTGATGAAGTGCCGGATCTGCTCGTGCAGGTCGGCACCCTCGAGCACCCGGCGGCGCTCGCCGTAGATCACCTCACGCTGCCGGTTGAGCACGTCGTCGTACTTGAGCACGTTCTTGCGGATCTCGAAGTTGCGGCCCTCGACCTGGCTCTGGGCACTGGCGATGGCCCGGGTCACCATCCGCGACTCGATCGGGACGTCGTCCGGCACCTTGGCCGCGGTCAGGAACGACTCGACCATGCCGGAGTTGAACATCCGCATCAGGTCGTCGGCCAGGGAGAGGTAGAACCGGCTCTCGCCCGGGTCGCCCTGCCGGCCGGAGCGCCCGCGGAGCTGGTTGTCGATCCGCCGGGACTCGTGCCGCTCGGTACCGAGCACGTAGAGCCCGCCGAGCTCCTTGACGTCGTCGTGCTCGGCCACCACCGACTGCTGCGCCTTCTTCAGCGCCTCGGGCCAGGCCGCCTCGTACTCCTCCGGCGTCTCGGCCGGGTCGAGGCCGCGCTCGCGCAGGTCGGCGACGGCGATGAACTCGGCGTTGCCGCCGAGCATGATGTCGGTGCCCCGGCCGGCCATGTTCGTGGCCACGGTCACCGACCCGCGCCGTCCGGCCTGGGCCACGATCGTGGCCTCGCGCTCGTGCTGCTTGGCGTTCAGCACCTCGTGCGGGATCTCGGCCTTGCGCAGCAGCGCCGCCAAGGTCTCGCTCTTCTCGACGCTGACCGTGCCGACCAGCACCGGCTGACCGGTGGCGTGGCGCTCGGCGATGTCCTCGATGACGGCCTCGAACTTGGCCTCTTCGGTCTTGTAGATCAGGTCGGACTGGTCCTGGCGGACCATCGCCCGGTTGGTCGGGATGGTCACGACGCCCAGCTTGTAGATCGACATCAGCTCGGCGGCCTCGGTCTGGGCCGTACCGGTCATCCCGGAGAGCTTGTCGTACATCCGGAAGTAGTTCTGCAGGGTGATGGTGGCCAGGGTCTGGTTCTCGGCCTGGATCTCCACCCCCTCCTTGGCCTCGATCGCCTGGTGCATGCCGTCGTTGTAGCGCCGCCCGGCCAGGATCCGGCCGGTGTGCTCGTCGACGATCATCACCTGACCGTCCTTGACGACGTACTCCTTGTCCTTCTTGTAGAGCTCCTTGACCTTGATCGCGTTGTTCAGGAAGCCGACCAGCGGCGTGTTCACGCTCTCGTAGAGGTTGTCGATCCCGAGGTAGTCCTCGACCTTGTCGATCCCGGTCTCCAGGACGCCGATGGTCCGCTTCTTCTCGTCGACCTCGTAGTCCTCGTCGATGTTCAGCCGGGTCGCGATCTTGGCGAACTCCACGTACCACTTCTGCGGCTGGTCGGCCGGGCCGGAGATGATCAGCGGCGTCCGGGCCTCGTCGATCAGGATCGAGTCGACCTCGTCGACGATCGCGAAGGCGTGGCCACGCTGCACCAGGTCGTCGCCGCTCCAGGCCATGTTGTCGCGCAGGAAATCGAAGCCGAACTCGTTGTTGGTGCCGTAGGTGATGTCGGCGGCGTAGGCCACCCGGCGCTCGTCCGGCGTCATCTGGGACAGGATGCAGCCCACCGACAGCCCGAGGAACCGGTAGACCCGGCCCATCAGCTCGGACTGGTACTCGGCCAGGTAGTCGTTGACGGTGATGACGTGGACGCCGGTGCCGGCCAGCGCGTTGAGGTAGGCCGGGGCGGTGGCGACCAGGGTCTTGCCCTCGCCGGTCTTCATCTCGGCGATGTTGCCGCTGTGCAGCGCCGCCCCGCCGACCAGCTGGACGTCGAAGTGCCGCTGGCCGAGCGTGCGCTTGGCCGCCTCGCGGACCGTGGCGAAGGCCTCGGGCAGCAGCGCGTCCAGGGTCTCGCCGTCGGCCACCCGGGACTTGAACCGCTCGGTCTCCTCGCGCAACTCCACGTCGGTCAGCCGGGTGAAGTCTTCTTCCAGGGCGTTGACCTGCGCGGCCAGCCCCTGCAGACGCTTCAGCGTTCGCCCCTCGCCGGCGCGCAGGAGCTTTTCGACGATCTTCACCACGGGGTGTTCTCCCAGTTCTTGACCTGTGCGATCGGCAGTTGATCGCACCACCGCTCTAGACATGACGAACGGCGGCAGCGCACCGTGCCCGCCCGTTACCACTGCCATCGTAGACAGCAAGACGGGTTACGTGTTGCTCGCAAGCCGCACGGTGGGTCAGGCTCGGCGGGTGAGCCCCTCGTCCGACCCCTCTGCCGGGCTGCTCCCGACCCTGGACGACGGCGTCGTGCGCCTGCGCGAACTGCTCCTCACGGACGTCCCGGACCTGCTCCGGCACGCCCTCGAGCCGGGCCTGCACCGCTGGACGTCGTCGTTCCCGGAGCCGTACACCCGCGAACGGGCGGAGCAGGACGTGGAGCTGGCCCGGGAAGGCTGGCACCTGGGCACCGGGTACGTCTTCGTGGTCGAGTTCGCCGGCCGGTTCGCCGGCCTGCTGGAGTTCACCCTCGACGGGGCCGGCCGGGCCGACCTCGGCTTCTCACTGCGAACCTGGGCCCGCGGCCAGGGGCTGATGACCCGGGCGTTGCGGCTGGCCATCGACTGGGCCTTCACCCGGGCCCGGATCGAGGTGGTGCACTGGCGGGGGCAGGTCGGCAACTGGCCGAGCCGCCGGGTGGCCTGGGCCCTCGGATTCCGGGTCGACGCCGTGGTTCCCGGCCTGCTGACCCACGACGACGAGCAGGTGGACGGCTGGATCGCCGGGATCCGCCCCGGTCAGGCCCTGCGACCGGTGCATCCCTGGCTGGTGCCGGAGCGGATCACCGGCCGGCGGGTGGTGCTGCGCGAGCAGACCGAGGCCGATCTGCCGCGGCTGGTCGAGACCCGCGCCGATCCGGACACCCGGCGCTGGCTGACCGGTTCACCGGAGGTCTACACGGCCGGGCACGCCCACCGGCACCGGGAACGGGCCCGGGCCGAGGCCGCCGCCGGGCGAGCGGTCAGCTGGACCGTCGCCGACCCGGACGACGACCGCCTGCTCGGAGAGGTGATGGTCTTTCTGCGCCGGCCCCCGGAGGGCGAGATCGGCTACTGCACCCATCCCGACGCCCGGCGTCGGGGGCTCACCCTGGAGGCGGTCCGGCTGGCCGCGCGGCACGCGCTGCTGCCCCGGGCCGAGGGTGGTCTCGGGCTGGACCGGGTGCTGCTGCGGGCCGGCGAGGGCAACACCGGCTCCCGGCGGATCGCCGAGCAGGCCGGATTCACCTACTCCGGCCGGGACCGGCGGGCCGTCCGGTCGGCCGACGGCACGATGACGGACGACGTGCGCTACGACCTGCTGGCCGACGAGTTGCCGGCGGTCCGGTGAGCAGCCGCAGCCGGCGCCAGCCCCTCGCCGACCTGCCGGCCGGCTACCGGCTGCGCCCCTGGAGCACCCTCGACGCCCCGGACATGGTGATCGGGATGCGGGACGCACTGGTCCGGCAGTACGCCGGCGAGCTGATCACCGAGCGGCAGGGGGCCCTGGCCGCTCTGCACAGCTGGTCCGACCAGTGGCAGGAGGGGCAAGGTGCGGCCTGGGCGATCTGCGACCCGGGCCGCCAGATCGTCGGCTCGGTCCGGTTCGGCCTGCTCGACCCCCGGCTGCTCACCGGTTCGGTCGGCTACTGGCTGCTGCCTGCGGCCCGCGGCCGGGGGGTCGCCTCCAGTGCCCTGCGCACGGCCACCCGGCTGGTCTTCGACCGGCTCGACTGGCACCGGGTCGAGCTCTACCACGCGGTCGAGAACGAGCGGTCCTGCGGCGTCGCCAAGCGGGCCGGATATCTGCAGGAAGGCGTCATGCGCTCGGCCATGCGTTATCCGGTCGACGGGCGCCGCTCGGACGAGCACCTGCACGCCCGGCTGATCTCCGATCCCGTCCCGCAGGAGTAGCCGGCCGGCCGGAACCGTTCGGCCCGCCGGAGCACCCGGCCTTCTGGAGCAGTCGGCCCGGAGCAACCAGCCGGACCGCTCAGCCGAAGTGCCGCGACAGCACCGGAGCCAGCGTCCCCGCCGGCTCGATCCGGACGCCGTCCAGCCCCAGCCAGCCGGCCATCAGCTCCAGCTCGGCGGCCAGGTCGGGGGCGACCGCCTCGGGCGGGACGCCGTCCTCGACCCAGGCCGCCCGGACCAGCAGGGTGCCACCACCGCCGGGCGCCCGGTCGGCCTTGAGATCGACCCGGGCCACCAGTTCGTCGCCGAGCAGGAACGGCAGCACGTAGTAGCCGTGCACCCGCTTGGCCGCCGGCGTGTAGATCTCCAGCCGGAGCCGGAAGTTCCACAGCGCCTCGGTCCGCGGTCGCTCCCAGACCAGCGAGTCGAACGGGCTGAGCAGGGCCCGGGCGCTCACCCGGCGCGGTACCCGGGCCTGCGGGTGCAGGTAGATCGGCCGGTCCCAGCCGGTCACGGTGATCGGCAGCAGTTCGCCGCTGTCGACGAGGTCGCCGATGGCGGCCCGGGCCTCGCCCGGCTTGAGCCGGAAGTAGTCCCGCAGGCAGCGCTCGCTGCCCAGACCCAGCGCCCGGGACGCGATCCGGACCAGGTCGCGCCGCGCGTCCTCGGGATCGGGGTCGGCGGCGGAGGCCACCGCCGGCGGCAGCACCCGGCCCGGCAGCGCGTAGCGGCGCTCGAACTGGCTGGTCCGCCCGGCCGAGGAGAGCTCGCCGGCCCAGAACAGGTACTCGATCGCCCGTTTGACGTCGCTCCAGTTCCAGCCCCACTCGCCGGTGCGCTCGCGCGGGCGCTCGTCGCCGACCAGCCGCTCGGCCGCGGCCGCGGTCAGCGGGCCGTGCTCGGCCACCACGTGCCGGACCTGCTCGATCAGGTCGGCCCGCTCCTTGGCCAGCCGGGTCATGCCGCCCCAGGCCTCGTCCGCGGCCCGGGCCATCCGCCAGCGCAGCAGCCGGTGGGTGGCCGGCGGCACGAACGACGCCTCGTGGGCCCAGTACTCGACCAGCCGGCGCGGGGCGGTGCTGGACGCCCGGTCCAGCAGTTCGCGGGGGTAGTCGCCGAGCCGGCTGAACACCGGCAGGTAGTGGCTGCGGCTGAGCACGTTGACCGAGTCGATCTGGAGGATGCCGACCGAGTCGATGACCCGTTGCAGGTGCCGCATGGTGATCGGACGCTCGGTCGTGGGCTCGGGCCGCTCGACGCCGAATCCCTGCGCGGCCAGCGCCACCCGGCGGGCCTGGGCCAGGCTCAGCCGTTCCAGCGGCCGGCGCGACCCGCGGCCCGAGGAGCCGGCCACTGTCGCCTCCAGAGCCGTGGAACCGGGCTCGGCAGCGATGAGTTCGGGCGGCTGGGGTTCGGTCGGCTGGGGTTCGGTCGGCTTCCGCTTCGTCGTCGGCACGCGCCCATTGTCGCCGGACGGCGCGCCGCCCGGGTGCCGGACCCGGCCGGCGCGGCCCGGGCGGCCCGGCCGGAGCCGGGCCGCCCGGTGATTCAGCGCCTGATCAGCCGGTGATCAGTTCTGCAGGACCGGCTCGTCGACGACGACGGCCAGCCGGATGACGCCGTAGTTCCAGCCCCGCCGGCGATAGACGACGGAGGGCTTGCCGCAGGCGGCGTCGACGAAGAGGTAGAAGTCGTGGCCGACCAGTTCCATCTCGTAGAGGGCCTGCTCGATGGTCATCGCGGTGGCGGTGTGGTCCTTGGTGCGGATCACCACCGGGCTGTCGGCCAGATCTTCGGCGCCGGCCGGCAGGTCGTCGCGGGTCAGCAGATCTGCCATCTCGTCGAAGGCAGGATCGCTGCCCCCGGCGGCCCGACCGGACGAGCGGGTCTCGCTGTCGTGCCGGTGGCCGTTCAGTTCGTCGTCGTGCTGGTGGTCGACCTCGGGCAGGTCGCGCTCGGCCACCGCCACTCCCCCGGTGGACGCCGGGACGGCGCTCCCGGTCGGGTCCGAGGCCGACAGCACGCCGGAACCGCGGACCGAGGCCGGCGCGTGCCGGCCGTGGTGGACCTTCTTGCGGTCGCCCATCCGGCGCAGCCGCTCCAGCAGTTTGCCGAAAGCGATGTCGAGGGCGGCCATCGCATCCTCGGAGCAGGCCTCGGCGCGGATCACCGGGCCCTTGTCACGAACGGTGATTTCGACGCGTTCGCAGTGGCTGGACTGTCGGGGGTTGCGCTCGTGTGACAGCTCGACGTCGATCCGGTACGCGCTGGGAGTGAACTGAGAGACCTTGGCCAGTTTCTCCTCGGCGAGCCTCTTGAACCGATCGGTTACTTCGGTACGTCGGCCGGTGATCACGATGTCCACGAGGAATCCTCCTGTAGCTGAAATTGACACTGCCGGGCCCGGATCCATCGACGGTCAGGCGCGCCGCCGCAAAGTTCAGGCCGGCTCAGTGTCCAAGCGTCAGATGAGAAATCAGTGGGAGAAAGCTCCCGGTAGACCTCCTTCCGGGCCCTTCCGCGGCGTCGTGCCGAGCGGAGGGCCAGATCGGCGGAGGGTGCCGTCCATCCGACGAGGCTAGTCCAGGTCACCCGGTCCGGCCACCCCCTGTCGCCGCAATGTCACTGAGAGGAAGCAATGTCCTACGACGCGTGCACCTGCGACGGTCAGCGCCCGGGCCGCTTCGGCCGCGGTTGTCCCGGTTGTGACCACATCGTCGACCACCACCCAGGCCCGCCCGGTCAGGAACGGCACCAGCTCGGGCCGGACCTCGAGGGCGCCGCGCAGATTGGCCCGCCGGTCGGCCGGGTTGAGCTCGCCCTGATCGCGGACCCGGCGCACGTGCCGCAGGGCGGCGATCGGGCGCGGCGGCGGGCCGGGCCAGCCCGGCCGGCAGGCCGTCGCCGCCTGCCGGGTCAGCTCGGCCATTAGATCGGCCCCGCGGCGGCGCCGGGCCGCCCGGGTGGAGGGGATCGGCACCAGGAGCCACTCCTGCGGCGGGCCTGGATGCGCGGCCCGGCAGGCCCGGCAGGCCCGGACGGCGGCGGCCAGGCCGGCGCCGAGCGGTGCCGGTCAGGTCGTGACGGCCCCGCTCCTTCCAGGCCGGCAGCAACCGGGACGGCACGCCGTGGTAGCCGGCCGCGGCCCACGCCCCCCAGCCCAGCGGCCAGCCGACGAGCGGGGTGAGAAAGGCCGGACCGGCCACCGCGGCCCGGCAGCGGGTGCAGATCGGCACGTCGGGCCGGCCGCAACCGGCGCACCGGACCGGCCAGACCAGGGCGCAGCCGGCCTGCACGAACTCCCGGAACCGGGCGCTGATCGTCATCCCGGCAGCGTGCCGGAGCAGCCCGGGCCCGGGTCGGGCTGCCGCCGACCGGTGGACGAACCCCGGTTCGAGCGGACTGTGAACTCGACCGGTCAGCCGGGGAAGGCCGGCCAGGTTCCGGTCGAGACCTTGTCCCACAGCGCCCCGGAGCGCTGCAGGACGCCCTTGCCGGTGCCGACCATGACCGACTGGTCACCGTTGCCGGCCGTGATCGACACCGCCCCCGGAACCGCCGTCCCCTGGTCGATCCCGCCGCCGATCTGGACCACCCAGGGCAGGGCGGCGGCGGTCCTGAGGATGGCCCGCCGGCCCAGCACGACCACCTTGTTCTCGTCCACCCAGGCGACGTCCGACACCGACTGCAGGTCGGGCACGAGAGCGACCGGATCGGTCAGCGACACCGGTGACCCGTCGGCGTCCCGGACCACCCCGCTGAGGAAGAGGTGGGCCAAGCCGCGGTACCGGACGGCGATCACGGCCCGGGTGCCGTCCCGGGAGATCCGCATCGCGACCACCTCGTCCTTCTTCAGCCACGGCGCCTTGACCTTGACCGGGCCGGTCCCGGAGTCGGCGTCGGCCCCGGCCGCGAACACCGAGCCGTTGTTGACCGCGGCCGCCGTCCAGACGTAATTCTGCGGATCGAAGGACGGCGCACTCAGACCGGCCGACTTCACCAGCGTGACCGGCACCTTCGTGCCCGGCAGCTCCAGCAGCAACTTGCTGCGCTGCGCGTTCAGGACGGCGTAGGCGGTGCGGTCGCCGGACACCGCGGGCCGGTTGGCCCCGGGCACGGACAGCCCGCTGACGTCCTTGACCGGAACCGTCGTGCTGCCCTCGAGCTGGGCCAGCCGGCCCTTGCTGTCGATCAGCACTGGCCCGCCGGCGACTAGGGGGTTGGGGCCGGGCGCGGCCGGCACCGAGGACTGGTCGCCGGAACCGGACCCGGCCGGCGGGATGTCGAGCGCCACGCCCTTGACGGTGATCGCCACCGACTCGATCGGGCTGAGCTGCTCCAGGGTGGTGTTCAGCTGGCTGAGCAGCAACTGGCGGTCGCGGGTGGAGGCACCGATGACGGCGCCGTTCAGGTCGACCGTGGCCACGTTCTTGTCCGAGACGACGACGGCCGCCACGGCCAGCGCGGTGCCGGTCGGGGCCCCCGTCCGGACCGCCCCGGCCAGCCACGGCGGCGGGCCCTTGAGCAGGACCCGGGCCAGCGCCGTGGGCAGTTCCGGCGACCCGGGGCTGTCCCGGGTACCGGCGAACCAGTGCAGGTCGGGCACCAGGTAGCGGCCGGTCGGATCGACGAAGTAGACCGGGAACGACTGAAAGGTGACGGTGAAGTCGTTGGCGGCCAGCATGATTCCGTCGTCCAGCTGGTCGATCCGCCACTCGCCCGCGTTGCGGACCAGCGTGAAGGTGCGGGTGACGGTCTTGCCCGAGGCGGCCAGGGTGTACCGGCCGTCCTCGTCGACCGAGGCCTCGACCGCGGTCCGCACGGTCACCTGGGCCGTCCGGGGCCCCTCGAGCAGCGGGCCGGCCGGCGAGCCCGGGGCCGCGCTCGGGGTGGGCGTCGGTTCGGCCTTCACGTCCTTGCCGGCGACGTCCTTGAGCACCAGGGAGGTCTCGTCGTGGTAGATCGTGACCGAGACGTCGGGCTTCCAGGTCTGCGCCCGCTGCGCGGTCAGGAAGTCCCGGGCCACCTCGTGGTCGTTGCCGAAACCGGCGGCGGCGTTGAGGAAACCGGCGACCACGGCCCGGGCCGACTCACCCGACCGGGGGCCGGGCGGGTTGAACTGGAAGAGCCCTTCGTGCGGGTCGACCGCCCGGCCGGTCAGCACCGGCCCGCTGGTCGGGATGGCGGCACAGGCCGAGAGCAGCACGACCAGGAACACCCCGAGCGCGGCGCCGCCGGCCGCCCGCCGGCCGGCCCGCGAGCCGCTCATCGCACCGGCCGGGCCGGCCGGTCCGGGTCGCCCGGTGGGGCCGGCGGCATCCCGGCCGGCACCACGGAGATCACCGGCAGGTTCGCGACGTCGTCCTGGTGCCGGGCGAACTCGTCGTCCTCGGGCTCGGGGCCGGAGCGGTCGCCGAGCCGGACGTCGCCCTGGTCGTCGCCGAGGTGGGGAACCAGCGGCAGCGGGGATCCGACCAGCACCGCGCCCACCTGGCGGGGCAGGGTCAGCCGGAACACCGCGCCGACCCCGGGCTCGCCCCAGGCCTGCAACCAGCCGCCGTGCAGGTGGGCGTCCTCCTGGGCGATGGCCAGCCCGAGCCCGGTGCCGCCGGTGGTGCGGGCCCGGGCCGGGTCGGCCCGCCAGAACCGGTTGAACACCATGCTCAGCTCGTCCGAGTCGATGCCGACGCCGTGGTCGCGGACCACGATCGCCACCGCCTCGCTCGAGCCGGCCATCTGGACCTCGATCGGGCGGCCCTCGCCGTGCTCGATGGCGTTGCCGACCAGGTTGCGGATGATCCGCTCGACCCGCCGGGAGTCGATCTGGGCCAGGCAGGGCTGCGGCGGCAGGTGCATCACGATCACGCTGCCGCGCCGCTCGGCCAGCGGCTCCAGGGCCTCGATCACCCGGATCACCGGCTCCCGGACGTCGGCCGCCTCGATGTCGAGCACGGCCGCGCCGGCGTCGAACCGGCTGATCTCCAGCAGGTCGGTCAGCAGTGACTCGAACCGGTCGAGCTGGGTCTGCAGCAGCTCGGCGCTGCGCTTGAGCACCGGGTTGAACTCGTCGCGGCCCTCGTGGATCAGCTCGCTGGCCATCCGGATGGTGGTCAGCGGGGTCCGCAGCTCGTGCGAGACGTCGGAGACGAACCGGCGCTGCACCCGGGAGAGCTCCTCCAGCTGGTGGATCTGCCGTTCCAGGCTGGCCGCCATGCCGTTGAAGGCCCGCCCGAGCCGGGCGATGTCGTCCTGACCGCGCACCTGCATCCGCCGGTCCAGCCGGCCCGAGGCCAGCTCCTCGGCGGTCCGGGCGGCCAGTCGCAGCGGGGTCACGACCTGCCGGGTGACGACGAACGCGACCCCGCCGACCAGCAGCACCAGGGCCACGCCACCGGCGTAGAACGTGCGCTGGACCAGGTCCAGGATCTGCTGTTCGCGGCTGAGCGGGAACAGCACGTACAGCTCGTAGGGGCCCGAGCGCGGGATCTCGATGATCGAGCCGACGGCCAGGGCCGGCGTGCCCTCGGCCGTGCCGTCACCGGTCAGGGTGGTGATCTGGGCCTGCTGGCGGGAGTGACTGTTCACCGCGGCCCGCAACGAGACCGGGATGTCGGAGGCCAGCACGCCGAGCGAGGAGCGGTCCTGCAGTTCGCTGACCACGGTCGAGCGGGTGGCCCGCTGCAGCACGATGTCGCGCTTCTCCGGGCCCTCCAGCTTGGACATCAGCTGGCGGATGAAGCTCTCCTCGGTGTCGTCGTTGTACTCCGAGGCGTCCAGGTACTTGTTGGCCTCGTCGGTGAGCTGGGCGGCCTCGCGCATCGCGCTCTGCTGCCGGGAGTCGATCAGCCCGTCGCGGATCCGCAGCAGCAGGAAGAAGCCGACCACGGCCACCACCAGCAGGCCGAGCAGCATGGTGGTGGCGATCACCCGCAGCCGCATCGACCGGCTCCACCGCCGGCGGATGTACCGGATGATCCCCTTGACCCGGGACGTCGCCAGCCGCCGGGCCCGCCGGGGCGCCGTCCGGACCGGCCGGATCCGGCTGCGCAGCGGCCGGCGCGGCTTCTTGGCCCTGGTCACCGGGGGCTCATGGTCAGGCCGGCCCGGCCTTGTAACCGACGCCGCGCACCGTGACCACGATCTCGGGCCGCTCCGGGTCCTTCTCGATCTTCGACCGCAGGCGCTGGACGTGGACGTTCACCAGCCGGGTGTCGGCGGCGTGCCGGTAGCCCCAGACTTGCTCCAGCAGCACCTCGCGGGTGAACACCTGCCACGGCTTGCGGGCCAGGGCCACCAGCAGGTCGAACTCGAGCGGGGTCAGGGAGATGACCTCGTCGGCCCGGCGGACCACGTGCCCGGCCACGTCGATCGAGACGTCGCCGATGTCCAGCGTCTCGGGCGCCGGCTCGTCGGTCCGGCGCAGCCGGGCCCGGACCCGGGCCACCAGTTCCTTGGGCTTGAACGGCTTGACCATGTAGTCGTCGGCCCCGGACTCGAGCCCGAGGACGACGTCAACCGTGTCGCTCTTGGCCGTGAGCATCACGATCGGGACGCCGGACTCGGCCCGGATCAGCCGGCAGACCTCGATGCCGTCCTTGCCCGGAAGCATCAGGTCGAGCAGCACCAGATCCGGACGAGTCGCCCGAAAAGCCTCCAGCGCTCCCGATCCGTCGGCACAGAACATCGGCTCGTAACCCTCGCCCCGAAGGACGATGCCGAGCATCTCGGACAGCGCGTTGTCGTCATCGACGACAAGTACTCGACCCCTCATGGAGGCCATGTTGTCAAACAGGTGCCCAAACATCGATTCGCACCGGACGTGCCAGGATGAACTCATCCGAAGGGGTGCTCGTTGGTGCCCTCGAAATCGTTCGTGCAAGCGTCAGCAACATCTGTCCGCGACGGCGTCCCCGAGGACGCCGATCGCCACCTGGAGGGGGTCCGATGGCCGACCCGTCAGCCGGCTGGGCCGCCCCGGACGATCAGCAGCCGCCGGACGTGCGGCCCGGTTCCCAGCCCCCGGGCTGGGGGGTGCCGCCACCGGCCTCGCCACCAGCGGCCCCGCCGGAGACGACGACACCGCCGGCCGCACCGGCCCCGCCGCCCGGGGCGCAGCCCTGGGGCGCACCGCCGGCCTACCAGTGGGGGGCACCGCCGGTGCCCGGAGCCCCGGCCTGGGGCCCGCCGCCGAACCCGAACGCCTACGGCCCCGGCTGGGGCGGCGGCCCGCCACCCGGCCCGCCACCCGGCCCGCCGTCCGGTCCCGGTCCCGGTCCGTACGCATCCGGTCCGTACGGATACGGTCCGGGCTGGTCGGGCGGCCCGACGGCGCCGGGCCGGCCGGGCATCATCCCGCTGCGCCCGCTGGCAGTCGGTGAGATCCTGGACGGCGCGTTCCGGGCCATTCGCAGCAACCCGCGAACGATGGCCGGCTTCTCGGCGGTCGTGATCGCCGTCCTGGCCCTGCTCTCGACCACCCCGCAGGCCCTGCTGCTGAGCACCTACCTGAACAGCCCGCTGGCCGACCCCGAGCGAGCTCAGGACGTCGAGGCCTCCGACGTGGCCGGCCTGATCGCTGCCGGTGGCCTGACTGTGGTGGTCTCGGTGCTGCAGTTCGTCCTGGCCACCACCATCGTCTCTGCCCTGCTGATCGTGGCCGTGGACGGCGCGGTGCGGGGGGTGTCACTGCGCCCGGGGCAGCTCTGGGCCCGGGTCCGGCCGCGGGCGTTCGCGGTCGCCGGGCTGGCCCTGCTGGTACCGCTGGCGCTGACCCTGCTGGCCCTGGTCGCGGTGCTGCCCGGGGCGCTGGTGCTGATCTTCGCGAGCGGGACGGCCGCGACCGTGGTCGGGGTGATCCTGCTGCTGATCGGGGTCGCGATCGCGGTGATCGGCAGCCTGGCCCTCTACCTCGGCTTCTGGGCCGTGGCCGCGCCGGCCCTGCTGCTGGAGAACCTCGGCGTGTTCGCGGCCCTGAGCCGTTCCTACCGGCTGGTGCGCGGCAATTTCTGGCGCGTCGTCGGGATCGGCCTGCTGACCGCCATCATCACCGGCATCATGCGGCAGGTGTTCACCGTCCCCTTCAGCATCATCGGTGCCCTGGTCAGCGGGGGCAGCGGGCTGTTCGGCGGCCCCACCGACGCCAGTTTCGGCTCGGCCCTGATCCAGCTGCTGATCGGCGACATCGGCACGATCCTGGCCGGCGCGGTGCTCTATCCGTTCACCGCCGGCGTGGCCGCCCTGCTCTACCTCGACCTGCGGATGCGCCGTGAGGGCCTCGACGTCGACCTGATCCGCCGGTGACGGCCTGGGCGGCTGCCGTTCCGGTGTCGCCGGACCGCGACCTGGCCCGGTCCTGGGCCCAGCACGAACTGGCCCGGCCCGAGTACCAGGCGGCCAAGCCGGGCCTGCTCACCCGGGCCGTGCAGTGGGTCTGGGACCAGCTCACCTCGATCCACGGCGGGGGCGCCCCCAGTGCGGTCGGGCTGGTGATCGTCAGCCTCGTGCTGGTGGCCGTGATCGTCTACGTGGTGCACCGGGCCGGTGGCCTGCGCCCGAGCGCCCGGCGGGCCGGGGCGGCGGTGCTGCCGGTCCGGCTCACCAGCGCGCTCGACCATCGAGCGGCCGCCGACCGGCACGCCGCCGCCGGCGAGTGGGACCAGGCCGTGGTCGAGCGGTTCCGGGCGATCGCCCGTGATCTCGAGGAGCGGGCCCTGCTCAGCCCGCAGCCGGGCCGGACCGCGCTCGAAGTGGCCCGCGACGGTGGCCGGGCCGTGCCCGCCGAGGCCCGCGGCCTGCTGGCCGCGGCCCGCTCGTTCGACGACGTCTCCTACGGCCGGCTCCCGGTCGGGTCGGATGCCGACGCCGCGTTGCGGGCGCTGGACGCCCGGCTGCAGGCCGCCCGGCCGGTCGCGGTCGCATGAGCAGCCCGTCGGTCAACAACTCCCCGGTCGGGGACGGCGTCGTCAAGCCCCGCACCGGGCGCTGGATCGCCGCGGTCGCGGGCATCGTCGTCCTGGCCGCCCTGATCGCGGCCGTCTCGATCCCCCGGGGCGACTCGATGCGGCTCAGCCCGACCAACGCCGCCCCGGACGGCAGCCGGGCCGTGGTCCAGGTGCTGCGCGAGCAGGGCGTCGACGTCCGGCGGTACCGGGAGTCACGCCAGGTGGTGGCGGCCACCGACGCCGGCACGACCGTGGTCGTGACCACCCCGGAGCTGCTCGGGCCGGCCCAGCTCAGCCGGCTGGCCGGCGACGACCTGGCCGATCTGGTGCTGGTCGAACCGAACGAGAAGACGCTGGCCGTGCTGGCTCCGGACGTGCATCTGGTCGGGCACGTCGAGGCCGCGGTCCGCGAGCCGGGCTGCGACCTGCCGTCGGCCGAGCGGGCCGGCTCGACCCGGGCCGGCGGCTTTCTATACGGGCTGGACGAGCAGCCGGCGATCGGGGTGACCGGGGCGTCGCTCTGCTACCGCGACCCCGATCAGCCCCGGCAGGCCTCGTACGTGCTGCAGACCCAGTCCGGCCGGTGGGTCACGGTGATCGGCCAGTCCGACGTGCTGACCAATCAGTACCTGGCCCAGGACGGCAACGCCGCCCTGGCCCTGGCCGGCCTCGGCCGCCAGGCCCGGTTGATCTGGTACACCCCGGACCCGCTGGAACCCGGTGGCGAGCCCGCCCGCAGCCTGACCGACCTGCTGCCGGACTGGGTCCGCTGGGTGATCCTCCAACTGGTTCTCGTCGTCCTGGTGGTGATGCTCTGGCGGGGACGGCGACTGGGCCGGCTGGTGCCGGAGCCGCTGCCGGTCGTCGTCCGCGCGGCCGAGACCCAGGAGGGCCGGGCCCGGCTGTACCGGCAGGGCGCGGCCCGGGGCCGGGCCGCGGCCACGCTGCGGACCACCACCCTGCGCCGGCTGGCCGGCCGGCTGGCGGCGCCCGAGACGACCACGCCGGCCCAGCTGGTCGAGCTGGTCGCGGCGGCCACCGGGCAGGACCGGGCCCGGCTGCGGGCCCTGCTGCTCGGCCCGGCCCCACCGACCGACGCCGCCCTGATCGGCCTGGCCGACGACCTCGACACGCTGGAGCACGATCTGACCCGCACGACCGACCCGAGAGGCTCGCTGCTGTGACCGACTACCCGACCGCCCCGCAGGACTCCCCGGCACCGCCGCCGGCGCCCCCGCAGGCACCGCCGCCGCCGGTGGCCGCTCCGGCGCCGGCCCCGCCGGCGGAACCGGCCGGCCCGCCGCCGCCCCCGGCCGAGGACCAGGAGTCGATCGCCGCCCGGGCCGCGCTGGGAGCCGTCCGGGCCGAGGTGGCCAAGGCCGTGGTCGGTCAGGACGCCGCCGTCACGGGCCTGGTGATCGCCCTGCTCTGCCGCGGTCACGTGCTGCTCGAAGGGGTGCCCGGGGTGGCCAAGACCCTTCTGGTCCGGTCCCTCTCGGCCGCCCTTCGGCTGGACACGAGCCGGGTCCAGTTCACCCCCGACCTGATGCCCGGCGACGTCACCGGCTCGCTGGTCTACGACGCCCGCACGGCCGAGTTCTCGTTCCGCGAGGGGCCGGTCTTCACCAACCTGCTGCTGGCCGACGAGATCAACCGGACCCCACCCAAGACTCAGGCCTCCCTGCTCGAGGCCATGGAGGAACGCCAGGTCAGCGTGGACGGGCAGCCCCGCGCGCTGCCGGACCCGTTCATGGTCGCGGCGACCCAGAACCCGGTCGAGTACGAGGGCACCTACCCGCTGCCGGAGGCCCAGCTGGACCGCTTCCTGCTCAAGCTGACCATGCCGCTGCCGCCGCGCGAGGTCGAGCTGGAGGTGCTGGCCCGGCACGCGGCCGGGTTCGACCCGCGCGACCTGTCCGGGGCCGGAGTGCGGGCGGTGGCCGGCCCGGAGGACCTCGCGGCCGGAGCCCGGGCCGTGGCCAAGGTGGTGATCGGCCCTGAGGTGATGGGCTACATCGTGGACGTCGTGCGGGCCACCCGCAGCTCGCCGTCCCTGTCGCTGGGGGTGTCGCCCCGCGGGGCGACCGCCCTGCTGGCCACCAGCCGGGCCTGGGCCTGGCTGTCCGGCCGGGGCTACGTGACCCCGGACGACGTCAAGGCGCTGGCCCGCCCCACCCTGCGGCACCGGGTCCAGCTGCGGCCGGAGGCCGAACTCGAGGGCGTCACCGTGGACGGCGTGCTGGACAGCGTGCTGGCCTCGGTCGCCGTCCCCCGATGAGGTTCGCCCTCCGGGGCCGGCCCGGGCCGGGGTCGCGGTGAGCCTGTCCGGTCGGGCCGCCCTGCTGATGCTGGCCGGCCTGGTCCCGGTGGCCCTGTTCCCGGGCTGGCCGGCGCTGCTGGGCTGGTTCGCGGTCGTGCTGATCGCCGTCCTGGTCGACCTGGCCGGGGCCGGTTCGCCGCGGGCCCTGCTGATCGAGCGCGAACCGGTGCCCGCGGTCCGGCTGGGTGAACTCGCCCCGGCCGGCCTGGTGCTCTCCAACGCCGGGCCGCGCCGGGTGCGGGGGCTGGTCCGTGACGGCTGGCAGCCGTCGGCCGGGGCCACGCCGTCCCGGCAGTCCCTGGACCTGCCTTCGGGTCAGCGTCGCCGGCTGGTCAGCGAGCTGCGCCCGACCCGGCGCGGCGACCGCCGGGCCCAGCACGTCACCGTGCGCAGCTACGGCCCGCTCGGCCTGGCCGCCCGGCAGCGCTCGCTGCCCGTACCGGGCTCGGTCCGGGTGCTGCCGCCGTTCGGCTCACGCAAACACCTGCCCGGCAAGCTGGCCCGGCTGCGCGAGCTCGACGGCCGCACCGCGCTGCGAATCCGCGGCCAGGGAACGGAGTTCGACTCGCTGCGCGACTACGTGGACGGCGACGACGTCCGGTCGATCGACTGGCGGGCCTCGGCCCGGCGTCAGCAGGTGGTGGTCCGCACCTGGCGGCCGGAGCGCGACCGGCGGGTGCTGCTGGTGCTGGACACCTCGCGCACCTCGGCCGCCCGGGTCGACGACGAGCCCCGGCTGGACGCGGCCATGGACGCCGCGCTGCTGCTGGCCGCCCTGGCCTCCCGGGCCGGCGACCGGGTCGAGCTGCTGGCGATGGACCGCCGGGTGCGGGCCCGGGTCGAAGGCGCCTCCCGGGCCGACCTGCTGCCCCGCCTGGTGACGGCGATGGCCCCGCTGGAGGCCGACCTGGTCGAGGCCGACTGGGCCGCGATCGTGTCGACCGTGCTGAACCGGCTCTCCCAGCGGGCCCTGGTGATCCTGCTGACCCCGCTCGAGGCGGCCTCGGTCGAGGAGGGCCTGCTGCCGGTGGTCCAGCGGCTGTCGGCCCGGCACCGGGTGCTGGTGGCCTCGGTCGCCGACCCCCAAGTGGCCCGGATGGCCGCCGGCCGCGGTGACGCCTACGCCGTCTACGGTGCCGCCGCGGCCGAGCGGGCCGGGCTGGACCGGGCCGCGATCACGGCCGAACTGCGCCGGATCGGGGTGGACGTCGTCGACGCCGCCCCCCGCGACCTGCCCCCGCAACTGGCCGACCGCTACCTCAGCCTGAAGGCCGCCGGCCTGCTCTGACCGCCGGCCGGTCCGCTACGACGGGACGGCCGCGGCCTCCGCCTCGGCGTCGGTCTCGACCGAGGCGGAGGCGCCGAGGAGCCGCTCGAACTCGCGAGCCGTGACGTCGAGCGCGGCCTGCAGCGCGGCCCGACTCACCTTGGCGAAGGTGCGCAGGTAGGCCGCCTTCACCTCGAGCTCGGCCCGAGCTCGGCTTTCATCGGAATTTGTTGCCGCGTCGGGGTTCTCGAGCTCGTCCACGGCCATCTCGGCGGCCCGGTCGGCCCGCTGGTGAGCCCGCACCACGATGTCCTCGTACCGCGAGCGGGCCGCCAGCAACAACCGGCGCGCGTCGGCGGTGGCCCCGGCCCGGCGCCGGTCGGCCTGCTCGCGGGCCTCGGCCAGCACCTGCTCGGCGATGGTGTCGGCCCGGGACAGCCGCTCTGCGGCGAGCTGGTCGCCGTCGGCCAGTTGGCGGGTGACGGCGTCGTCGGTCTCGACCAGGCGGGCCCGGGCCTGCTCGTCGGCGGCCCGCAACCGTTCGGCCGCGACCCGGTCGGCCTCGGCCAGCCGGCCGTCGGCCTCGGCCAGCCGGCGCTCGGCGATCTCCTGGGCCTGGCTCAGCACGGCCCGGGCCTGTGCCGCCGGCGAGACCAGGTCGCCCGGCCGGGCGATGCGACCGGCGGACCGGTCGCCCGCGGCCTCGGCCGCCGCGACCGCGGCCCACTGCCGGCGGATGTACTTGTGCAACCGGTCGACCTCGGCCCGCAGGTCCCCGATCTCGGTCTCGGCCGCGGCCAGGTCCTTGGCCACCTGATCGGCGAACGCGTCGACGCCGGCCTCGTCGTAGCCGCGATGCCCCCAGGGCGTGCGGGTGAAGGTCGCGGACACGGCCGGCGGCCGGTAGGTCCAGCCCGGGCCGACGGCACCGATCGAGCCGGCCGAGCTGACCGAGCCGGCCGGGCCGACAGAGCCGGCCGGGCCGACAGAGCCGGCCGGGCCGACAGAGCCGGCCGGGCCGACAGAGCCGGCCGGGCTGTGCGGCTCGGCCCGGCGGCGGCCGGGAATCCTGGTCACCGGCTCGACGCCGGCGCGGGCCGCCTCGAGGTGCCGGGCCTCGGCCTGCTTGGCCTCGCTGGGGCCGGTGCCGACGATCTGCGGCCCGACCGGGGACGCCGTCGTCCGGTTCGCCGGCTCGTCGTCCGAGAGCTCGTCGAGCGCCGCGACGCCTTCGCTCACGGCCGGCCTCCGATCGGACCCGCAACGGCCACGGCACGAGTGATGTGACTCATGGTCGGTAAGCTATGACTAGACGTGACATTACGCAACGTACTTGGAAGAATACGCTCAGCCAATCTGCCGAGGCGCAGCCGGCTAACCGGCCACCGGCAGGACGTCGCCGGTCAGGTCGGCGCTGAGATCGCCGGTCTCCCCGGCCAGCACCGCCGACCGGCCGAACCGGACGACGTAGGTCAGAAAACCGACCCAGACCAGCGCCCCGATCCCGATCCGGGCCCAGGTCGGCAACGGTGACGGCGTCACGAACGCCTCCACCAGGCCGGAGACCAGGAGCACGCCGACCAGCCCGATGGCGATGGTCACCATCGCCCGGCCCTCCTCGGCCATCGCCCGGCCTCGCGGCCGGGGGCCGGGGTCGACCCACGACCAGAACAGTTTCAGCCCGGCTCCGGCGGCCACGAAGACGGCGCTCAGCTCCAGCAGACCGTGCGGGGTGATCAGGCCGAAGAACAGGCCGAGCCGGCCGTTGGCGGCCATCACCCCGCCGACCAGGCCGAGGTTGATCGCGTTCTGGGCCAGCACGTAGACCACGCCGACCCCGGTCACCCCGAGGGCGAAGCAGAGCGCCGCGACCCAGGCGTTGTTGGTCCAGACCTGGGCCGCGAACCCGGCCGCGGCGTGCTCGCTGTAGTAGTTCTCGAAGTCGTTGTTCACCAGTTGCTGGATCTGGGCCTGGTCGCCCAGCGACGACTGCGCCGACGGCGTCAACGCGATCCAGGTCCCGAGCGCGGCGGCCACCGCCAGCGAGCCGGCGGCCGAGCCGATCGCCCACCACCGGGCCCGGTAGACCGCCGCCGGGAACGACACGGTGACCAGCCGGGCGAACTCGCGCCAGAGCGGCTCGTGCCCACCGGTCACCGTGGCCCGGGCCCGGGCCACAGTGGTGGACAGCCGGGCCGAGGTGGCGGCGTCCGGGGACGACGAGCGGATCACCGACAGATGGGTGGCCGCCCGCTGGTAGAGCAGGACCAGCTCGTCGATCTCGGCGCCGCTGAGGCGCCGGCGCCGGGTCAGCTGGTCGAGGCGGGTCCACTCGTCCCGGTGCACGGCCACGAACGCGTCGAGGTCCATCGGGTGAGCGTAGCCTGACCGCCATGAGCAGCTACCCCGCCCTCGGCCCGGGTGGCTTCGAGTCGGCCGGGTTCGACGAACTCGGCCTCACCGAAGACCTGGTCACCGGCGAGGCCGTCGTCCTGGACCTGCGGCCGGCCTCGTTCGTCACCCGGGCCCTGGCCCTGATCCTCGACCTGGTGGTCATGCTGGTCGCGGTGCTGGCTCTCAGCTTTCTGCTCGGGGCCGCCCTGGGCAGCATCGACGTGGCCGCGAGCAGCGCGATCGAGCTGCTCAGCGGGCTGGTCGCGCTGATCGGCATCCCGATCCTGATCGAGACCCTGACCCGGGGGCGCTCGCTCGGCAAGTGGGCCGCCGGCCTGCGGGTGGTCCGTGACGACGGCGGCCCGATCCGGGCCCGGCACGCGCTGATCCGAGGCCTGCTGGGGGTGATCGAGATCTGGATGTCGTCCGGGAGCATCGCCCTGATCACCTCGCTGGTGAACCCGCGGGGCAAGCGACTGGGCGATCTGCTGGCCGGCACCTTCGTGATCCGCGAGCGGGCTCCCCGCGAGCTGCCGAACCCGGTCCGGATGCCGCCCTACCTGCAGCCCTGGGCCACGGCCAGCGACCTGGGCCGGTTGCCCGACCGGTTGAGCCTCGCCGTCCGGCAGTTCATCGGGCGGGCTCCTCGGCTGGCCCCGGACGCCCGGGCCCGGCTCGGCACCAGCCTGGCCGACCAGGTCAGCCGGTACGTCGCGCCCGCACCGCCGCCCGGCACCCATCCGGAGGACTACCTGAACGCCGTCCTGGCCGAACGTCGCGATCGCGACTACGCCCGGCTCAGCGGCCAGGCCCGGGCCACCGCGGAGCGCCACCGGCGCCGGGCCAGCGCCTCGTCCCTGTCGACCGGCACCGCCCTGATCGACCGCAGCTGACCGGCCGAGGCCCGGCCCCGGGAGGACCGGGGAACATCCGGCCCGTCAGCGGGGTCAGATCTACCCCAGCCCGCCGGGCCCGAACCGAGAAGGCCCCCGAGAACGTCGGCGACGTCCTCGGGGGCCTGATCAGATCTACAGCAGGGACGGATCAGTAGCGGTAGTGGTCGGGCTTGTACGGGCCCTCGACGTGCACGCCCAGGTACTCGGCCTGCTCCTTGCTCAGCTCGGTCAGCTTGACCCCGAGCGCGTCGAGGTGCAGCCGGGCCACCTTCTCGTCCAGGTGCTTCGGCAGCACGTAGACCTCGTTGGCGTAGTCGTCGCGCTTGGTGAAGACCTCGATCTGGGCGATCACCTGGTTGGAGAACGAGTTCGACATCACGAAGCTCGGGTGCCCGGTGGCGTTGCCCAGGTTCAGCAGCCGGCCCTCGGACAGCACGATGATCGAGTGACCGTCGGGGAAGACCCACTCGTGCACCTGCGGCTTGATCTCGGTCTTGACGATGCCCGGGATCTTGGCCAGACCGGCCATGTCGATCTCGTTGTCGAAGTGGCCGATGTTGCCGACGACGGCCTTGTCCTTCATGTTCGACATGTGCTCGGCGGTGATCACGTCGAAGTTGCCGGTGGTGGTGATGAAGAAGTCACCGATCCCGACGACGTCCTCGACGGTGGTGACCTGGTAGCCGTCCATCGCGGCCTGGAGCGCGCAGATCGGGTCGACCTCGGTGACGATGACCCGGCCGCCCTGGCCCCGCAGCGACTCGGCCGCGCCCTTGCCGACGTCGCCGTAACCGCAGATCACGGCCACCTTGCCGCCGATCAGGATGTCGGTGCCCCGGTTGATGCCGTCGACCAGCGAGTGCCGGATGCCGTACTTGTTGTCGAACTTGCTCTTGGTCACCGAGTCGTTGACGTTGATCGCCGGGAACAGCAGCGTGCCGGCCTTCTGCATCTCGTACAGCCGGTGGACGCCGGTGGTGGTCTCCTCGGTCACGCCCTTGATCTCGGCCGCGATCGTGGTGAACCGCTTCGGGTCGGAGGCCAGCGACGAGCGCAGCACCTCGAGGATGACGCCGTACTCCTCGCTGTCCTTCTCGTTGCTCGCCGGCACCGCGCCGGCCGCCTCGAACTCGACGCCCTTGTGGACCAGCAGCGTGACGTCGCCGCCGTCGTCCAGGATCATGTTCGGGCCCTGGCCGTTGCCCCAGTCGAGGATCTGCTCGGTGCACCACCAGTACTCGGCGAGGGTCTCACCCTTCCAGGCGAACACGGGCACACCCTGCGGGTCGTCGAGAGTGCCCTTCGGGCCGACGACGACCGCCGCGGCCGCGCCGTCCTGGGTGGAGAAGATGTTGCAGGAGGCCCAGCGGACCTCGGCGCCCAGCGCGACCAGGGTCTCGATCAGCACGGCGGTCTGCACGGTCATGTGCAGGGAGCCGGTGACCCGGGCTCCGGCCAGCGGCTGGGACTCGCCGAACTCGGCCCGCAACGACATCAGGCCGGGCATCTCGTGCTCGGCGAGCCGGATCTCGTGGCGGCCGGACTCGGCCAGGGAAAGGTCGGCGACCTTGTAATCGAACGTCATGAAAATGAGCCCTTCGGCAGTTGGCGGTCTCCGGGAAGGAATCCGCAGGTGTAAACGGGTCGGTCGAGGTTGCTGAGACCTGCGGCATCGATCCGCGAACAGCAATGCGGACCACTACTCGAACGGGCCGTGCAGCAACTCGTCGACCCGGCGCGGCCCCTCTGGGCCGTCGGCATCACCTACGCCGGAACTCAGCCAGGGTATCAAGTTCCCCGTCAGCCGGCACCTGCCGCCAGCCGCGCGGCGTAACCCAGCACGATCAGGTACCCGAAGGCCCCGGTGGCTCGGCGGGCCCGCTCCCCCAGCCGGTGGCCGGCCCCGGCACCGATCGCGACCAGCACCAACTGCCAACTCAGGGACGCCGCGAACACGCCCGCGGCGAAGGCGGCCGAGCGTCCCGCACCGCTGATCGCCGCCGGAGAACCCGCGGCCAGTGCGACGAAATAGACCGCGGTGAGCGGGTTGATCGCGGTCAGCGCGACGAACCGGCCGGTGACCGGCCAGGGCGATCCGCCCGGGCCCGGCCGGTGGCCGACCGGCGGAATGACGGCCAGCCCCGGCAGCTGCGGCTGCGGCTGCGGCTGCGGCTGCGGCTGCGGCTGCGGCGCCCGGTGTAACCGGAGCAGCCCGCGCGCCGCCACCGCGACCAGGATCACCGCCCCGGCCAGCTGCACGGCCCGCTCGTGCCCGTGCAGAGCCCGGGTCAGCCCGGCGCCGGCCAGGAGAGCCAGCGCGGCGTAGCCGAGGTCGACCAGAGCGATCCCGAGCGCACCCCCGGCGGCAGTGCGCCGGCCGGAGACCATCGCCTCCTGGAACAGCAGGACGCCGATCGCCCCCAGCGGCAGCGCCACCCCGATGCCCGCGCCGGCGCCGGCCAGCGCCGCACTCGTCAGACCAGTCATGCCGATCATGCTCCCGAGCCGGGCAACTCGTTTTCGGGAGCCGGTCAACCGGTTTCCCACGGCTGCTTTCCCACGTCTGCGGACCGGAGACCGGGCCCGGTGGTCAGAGGCGAAGGATGCTCTTGGCGTTGCCGATCGCGATGTGCGGTTCCGCCTTCGGGTCGAGCCAGCGCAGGATCGACACCATCGCCGAGCGCTTCACCGACACGCAGCCGGCGGTGTGCCCGGTCCCACGCACGTGCAGGAAGATCCCGGAGCCGCTGGGCCGGCGCGGCGGCCGGACCGGGTCGGAGCCGGTGTTGAACCCGATCACCACCGCGTAGTCGTACTGCGGGTCGTAGTCGGCCAGGTGCTCGCTGGAGCGGGCCCGGCGGGTGGACGATCTCCAGCACACGGTCCGCGGGCAGTTCTGGTACCAGGTGTTGTACCGCTTGCTGTGCGCGTTCTCGTCCCACCATGAGGCGGAAGTCACGTGCTTCCAGCGCATCTCGGTTCCCGGATCGGGTTCGCGCCCGAACGCCAGGGGCAGGTCGAAGACACCGGTCGGCGTGGTGCCGTCCCCCTCCCGGCGGTGTCCGGAGAGGCCGTTGACCCCGAACCGGGCCGGGGTCGAGCCGGCCTTGACCCAGTGGTCACCCCGGCGGTCCCACCAGGTCAGGGTGCCGTCGCGGCCCTTGTCGGTGCCGGCCCGGGTCACCGCCGTGATCAGCTGACGGCCGCCCCCGGTGGCCGCCATCCGCTCGGGCAGGGTCCGGGGCCGGGCCGGCGCGGGGCTCGGCGTCACGGTCGGGGTCGGTGACCCGATGACCGTCGGGGACGCCGTCACCGTCGGGGATCCGGTCACCGTCGGGGATCCGGTCACGGTCGGGGACGCCGTCACCGTCGGGGATCCGGTCACCGTCGGGGATCCGGTCACGGTCGGGGACGCCGTCACCGTCGGGGATCCGGTCACGGTCGGGGACGCCGTCACGGTCGGGGACGGGACGGCGGTCGCGTCCAACGTCGGGGCACCCACCGCCCGGGCCGACTGCTCCCCGCCCGGCAGCACCAGTGCGACCGAGCTCAGACCGGTCAGCAGCACGGTTGCCACCAGAGTGCGGGAGCTGGTCACGATGGCAGGCGTCCTTCCGGCGGGCGGACCCGGACGAGGTCCGACCTGAGTCATCGGCTCGTCCGGGCCCGGAATGAACCCCTCCGGACCGGGCCCCACCACCGTCGCACCGACCCCCGAGGCCTCTGCCTCGGCGGAGTAGCACCAAAACCGGTTCGGGCACGGTTGCGCGTCGCAGAGCGCAACCGTGCCCTGGCCCGGGGCCGCAGACCCCAGGCCGATCCGAGACTGATCGATCAGCAGGTGTCGATCAGAAGTTGCCGGCCGAACTGCACTTGGCGCTCTGGTCGAGGCAGTTGCGCACCCGCGCGGCCTGGGCGGCGTCGTCCCAGGCGTTGAAGAAGTCCGCGTGCATCGAGAACGTTGTGCCGGAGGCCAGCGTGATCCCGTTGGTGTCGGTGCTCAGCGGGTATCCGATCACGAAGGACACGTTCGGGATGGGCACCGGGAAGGCGGCCGGGCAGGCCCCGTTGACGCCGTTCGACACGTGCGCCTTGTGGTCCGGGCTGTCCAGGTGGACGCCGTCCCAGCAGTCGGCGAAGGTGACCTGACGGACGATCTGGGCGGTCGGCGCGCAGACCGGCATCACGCCGTCCGCGGACCGGCCGACCTCGCCGCCGATCCCGGCGCACCAGAAGTGGTTGCCCTGCTTGTCCGGCGTGTCCACCTGGTTCTTGGCGTCACCGGTGATCATCCGGAACCCGGCCGGGAAGGGCTGGGTCTTGCTCGGGTCCTTCAGCCGCGAGCCGTAGTAGACGGTGATCCCGTCCGGGTCCACGGCTTTGCCGTTCTGGTACAGGGTCGGGACCCAGTAGGCCGAGTGGTCCTCGGCCGGCGAGCAGGTGGTGCCTCCGGCCTTCAGCGAAGCCAGGCTGGAGTTGGCATCGGTGGTGACGTTGCCGATGAAGGTGTGGTTGTGCGAGGCGCCGGCCAGGCCCGGGAACACGATCGGGTCGTCGCTGGCGTGGTGGCTGACCTTGCAGCTGGCGTTGAACTCGGGCACCCGGACCGGGTTGCCGGTGATCGGCTTCGGGGTCAGCGCGAAGAACGCCTTGGTGTCCGCGGCCTGCTTGGCCGGGTCGACCGAGACCCAGCCGGTCGCACTCGCCGGCGGCGTGGCCGTCGAGGAGGGAGCCGGAACGGTGGGAACCGTCGTGGTCGGGGCCGGCGTGGTCGCCGACGGCATCGGGGTCGAGCCGCCGGTGCCGGTGCCGGTCACCGAGAACCAGTTGACGTTGACGAAGTCCGCGGGCTGGGTGCTGTGCAGGGTGACGAAGACGGTGTGCGCCCCGGACAGCTTCGAGGTGGTGACGGCGGACAGGGTCACCCACTTCTGCCAGCCCCCGGTGTACTTGATCGGGTAGCTGCCGAGCAGGGCGCCGGACTGCGAGTCGGCCCGCAGTTCGACCGTGCCACCGGCCTTGTTGTTCGAGGCCACCCGGACCTTGGCCGTGAGCGAGCCGGGGCTGCCCAGATTGATCCCGGTGTAGCTCATCCAGTCACCACTGGCTAGCCAGCCGACGTTCTTGCCGCCCCCGGTGTCGCCGGTGTTCTCGGTCTGGGCGCCGGACTGGCCGGTGAACGCCTCGGCCTGCACAACCAGGTCGGAGCCGGCGGCCTGGGCGCCGACCGCGGTGACCGCGCTCAACGCGGCCACCAGGGCACCCACGGCCGTGAGGGCGATGACTGCAGACGGGCGACGGCCGGTGGAACGGCGTCGAGGGGGATGGTCCGGCGGCATGGCCGTCGAGTGCTGAGAGCGGGAAAGCACGGGTGGTCCTCCGGGAAACGAGAGCAGTCGCGCCGCCTGATCCGGGCGCGAATCCCAAGGTAGATCTGAAGATAGCGCTCTCACCCTAAGCGACTCCTATGAGCCGGCTAATGTCCCGCTGAGCTGCGGGAACCCTCGCGGCCGGTACGGATCCAGGCCTTGAAACAAGGCATGCATCCGTACCTCACCACGAGGGCGCCCACCGCTTTGGTTCAGCTGTCGGTCAACTCGATCAGAAGTTTCCGGCCGCGTTGCACTTCATGCTCTGGTTGATGCAGTTGCGCACCCGCTCGGCCAGGGCCTGCTTGTCCCAGGCGTTGAAGAAATCGCCGTGCATCGACCAGGCCGTGCCGGAGGCAAGCGTCACCTTGGAGGTGTCGAAACCCTTGGGGTAGGCGATCACGAACGACACGTCCGGCACCGCGACCGGGAAGGCGGCCGGGCAGCCGTCGCCGGACGGGCCGGAGATGTGCGACTTGTGGTCCGGGCTGTCCAGGTGCTTGCCGTCCCAGCAGTCGGACGGGAACAGCAGCTGGTACTCGACGTTCGAGTCCTTGCCGCAGACCGGCATCGAGCCGTCGGGCGAACGGCCGATCTCGCCCTCGCCGCCGGCACACCAGAACCGGTTGCCGGTCGGCGCCTGGTTCTTCGCGTCCCCGGCGATCATGCGGAAGCCGGGCGGGAACGGCTGGACCTTGCTCGGGTCCTTCAGCCGGGAGCCGTAGTACACGGTCACGGTGCCGGCCGGGTCGACCACCTGACCGTCGACGTACATCGTCGGCACCCAGTAGGCCGAGAGGTCCTCGATCGGGTCGCAGTTGGTGCCGGAGGCGCTCAGCGAGGCCAGGGTCGAGTTGGCGTCGGTGCTGGTGTTACCGAGGAAGGTGTGGTTGTGCGAGGCACCGGCCTTGCCCGGGAACACGATCGGGTCGTCGCTGAGGTGGTGCGTGACCGGGCACGAGGCGTGGAACTCGGGCACCCGGCCGTCCCCCGGGTTCGGGTTGGTGATCGGCCGGGGGGTCATGGCGAAGAACGCCTTGGTGTCGGCGGCCAGCTGAGCCTGGTCCACGTCGACCCAGCCGGCCGCGGTGGCCGGAGGGGTGCTGGTGGTCGGGGTGGTGGGTGTCGGCGTGATCGGCGTCGGCGTCGCGCTGGGCGTGGTGACCGGAACGGCGCCGACGCCGGTGCCGGTGAACGAGAACCAGTTGACGTTGACGAAGTCGGCCGGCTGAGGGCTGTGCAGGGCCAGGAACACGGTGTGCTTGCCGGTCACGGCCGGGGTGGGCGTGGTGGTGACGGTCTGGGTCGCCCAGGACTGCCAGCCGCCGGTGTCCTTGATCGTGTAGCTGCCGAGCACCGGGCCGAGCAGCGAATCGGCCCGCAGCTCCAGGGTGCCGCCGGCCGAGTTGGCCGAGGCCACCCGGACGGCCGCGGTCACGCTGCCGGAGGAGCCGAGGTCGACGTCCGGGTAGCTCGTCCAGTCGCCGCTGGCCAGCCAGCCGACGTCCTTGCCCCCGCCGTCGTCGTTCACGCCCTCGGTCTGGGCGCCGAAACTACCGGTGTACGACTCGGCCTGGACGACGACCGTCGAGTCGGCGGCCAGGGCGCTGCCGGCGGTGACCGCGGTCAGGCCGACGACCAGGGCGCCGACGGCACCGAGAGCGACGAGCGGGGTGGAGCGCCGGCCGGTGAACCGGCGCCGAGGGGGATGGTCCGGCGGCATGGCCGTCGAGTGCTGAGAGCGGGAAAGCACGGGGTTCCTCCGGGAAACGAGAGCATCTGCGCCTCTGAGAGCGACGCAAAACTCAAGCTAGAGCTCGAGATAGCGCTCTCACGATAAGGAACACCTAATGCCAGGTTATTGTCCGGCTGAACTTGATTCGGACTTATTGTCCGGAGGTGCTGGGCTCCACCCGGGCGATGTCCGGCTCCAGGAAGATCAGCCGGGCGATCGGAACCGCGGCCCGGACCCGCACCTCGGCCGCGTCGATCGCCTCGGCCACCTCGCGGGCCGACTCGGTCGGGGCGACCGCGATCTTGGCGGCCACCAGCAGCTCCTCCGGGCCGACGTACATGGTCCGGATGTGGATCACACTGTCTACCCCGGGCCCGACCAGGGCGGTCCGGATCGCGGCCAGGTCGTCGGCATCGGCCCCCTCGCCCAGCAGCAGAGACGACGTCTCCACGGCCAGCACGACCGCCACCGCGACCAGCAGCAGACCGATCATGCCGGTGCCGACGGCGTCCCAGTGCCCGTCGTCGGTGATCAGGGTCATGCCCACGCCGAACAGGGCGAACACCAGGCCGACGAGGGCGGCCGAGTCCTCCAGGAGGACGACCGGCAGCTCCGGCGACTTGGTCTCCCGGATGAATCGGACCCAGGACCGGCCGCCCCGGACCTGGTTGGCCTCGACGATCGCGGTTCGGAAGGAGAAGCTCTCCATCCCGATCGCGGCCACCAGGACGGCGACCGGCACCCACTGCCACTCGGTGATCGGCTCGGGGTGTTCCCACTTGTGGTACGCCTCGTAGAGGGCGAACAGGCCGCCGACCGAGAACAGCACGACCGAGACGATGAACGCGTACAGGTAGCGGGACCGGCCGAACCCGAAGGGGTGGTCCTCGGTGGCCTCCCGTTGGGCCCGCTTGCCGCCGACCAGCAGCAGCACCTGGTTGCCCGAGTCGGCGAACGAGTGGATCGACTCGGCGAGCATCGAGCTGGAGCGGGTCAACGAGAAAGCGACGAGCTTGGTGGCCGCGATCCCGAGGTTGGCCCCCAGTGCCGCGAGGATCGCCCTGTTGCTGCCCTCGGTGGACATTCGCTCCCTTTCGGTTCGACGACAGCACGGCCGGGGCGGCAAGGCCGCTCCGGCCGTGGTTGGTTCGACCTGCGAACGGACGAGCGAGGCGATCAGTTCGCCGCCGCGATCATCGGTTCCCGATCGTGACTGCCGCTCGGGGGTCGGTCGCAGTGCCGGTCGTGGTCAGTGTGTGCGGTCGCGCAAATCGGCGACGTGCGGTGAGGTCAGTGGGTCGATCCCGCCGGCCAGGGCCATGTACACGGAGGCGAAGTCGGTCAGCGCGACCAGGTCGGCCAGCCGCTCCAGCGGGTGGCCGGGGTCGGCGGCCACCTCGGTCACCCGGACGCCGGCGTCCTGGGCGGTCAACCGGACGGCGTCCGCGGTCCGGCTGGTCTCCAGCCACGACCCGTCGGGCCGGTCGGGCGTCGGAGCGGCGTCGCGCAGCAGCAGCAGGCGCAGCAGCGGGCCGGCGGAGATCGCGCCGTCCAGCTCGGCGTCGTGGAACAGGTCGGCCTCGGGGCGGACCGCCAGCGGGCCGTCGAAGGTGGCCACCACGTCGCCGGCGTCGTCGGGCAGCGAACCGCGCATGGCCGGCACCCGGGCCGTCCGGGCCAGCATCGAGACCGCCCGGGACGCCGCGACCGCGGTGACGTCGCCGTCACCGAGCACCACCGGCACCACCCCGGACAGCTCCAGGGCCAGCGCCTTGGCCGGGTTGACGAAGGCGTCGGACGACGGCCGGAACTTCTCCGCCTTGGCGTCCAGCCGGGCCGCGACCAGCTCCAGCACGGCCGGCGAGGCATCGGTAAGCCCCAGGTCGTGGGCGACCGCGATCACCGGCACGGCCAATGACCAGAGGGCCATCCGGGAGGCCCGGGCGGCCGCGGTGTCGCCCGAGGGCCGCACGGCCACGTGGACGCCGCCGGTGCGCTCGGAGACCTCAGCCAGCGGCGAGCGGGCCGAGCCGACGGTCAGCAGCCGGCAGCCCCGGCGGGCGGCCTCGGCGGCCAGCCCCAGCGGGCCCGGGGCCCGGCCGGACATCGAGACCGCGACCACCAGGTCGAGCGGGCCGACCCAGCCCGGCAGCGGCAGACCCCGGCGGACCGAGACCGGCACCGGGGCGTTGCTGCCGGCCAGCAGGGTCAGCACGTCGCCGACCACGGCCGAACCGCCCAGGCTGGCCACCACCACCGCCCGGGGGCGACCGTCGGAGACGATCCGCGCCGTCCCGGCCTCGGCGGTGGCGGTCAGCGCCATCCGTACCTGGGCCCCGGCCTGGGCCAGAGCCCGCAGGCTGCCGGAGGGGTCGGCCGCGACCAGGCCGTCGGCGTCGTCCAGAAGTTGCTCGTCGAGTGCCATCTCAGCTCCGGGTTCGGGCCTCGTCGATCAGCAGGACCGGAATCCCGTCGTCGACCCGGTAGGCCAGCGCGCACCCCGTGCACTGCAGCTCGGGGTCGCCCTGCGGGCCCTGGTCGTCGACCAGAGCGGAATGGCAGTTGGGGCAGCGGATGATCTCCCGCAGCCACGGTTCGATAGCTGTCACGCGGCTATCCTGTCGCATCCGTGGCCAGCGCAGCGACCCGGACCAGGCCGAGCACCTCGTCCCGAATCCGTTCCATCACGGCCGGATCGGCCGCCTCGGCGTTCAGCCGCAGCAGTGGTTCGGTGTTGCTGCCCCGCAGGTTGAACCACCAGAGCCCGGCCGGACTGTCCTGATCGCTCGGCGCGTCGGCCTCGTGGGTCACGGTCAGGCCGTCCAGATCGTCGACGACGACGCCGGTGCGGCCCTCGAACGCGGCCGCCACCTTCGCCGTCGACTCGGCGACGTCGGCCACCACCGAGTTGATCTCGCCGCTGGCGGTGTACCGCTCGTACTGGGCGACCAGGCCGGACAGCGGCCCTTCCTGCTCACCCAGGGCGGCCAGCACGTGCAACGCGGCCAGCATGCCGGTGTCGGCGAACCAGAAGTCGCGGAAGTAGTAGTGGGCCGAGTGCTCACCGCCGAACACGGCGTCGGCCTTAGCCATCTCGACCTTGATGAAAGCGTGCCCGACCCGGGTCCGGATCGCGGTGCCGCCGTTCTCGGCGATCACCTCGGGCACGGTCCGGGAGGTGATCAGGTTGTGGATCACCGTGCCCTTACGGCCGGCGGCCTGCTCCTTGGCGATCTCCCGGGCCGCGACCAGCGCGGTGATCGCGCTGGGGCTGACCGGCTCGCCCCGCTCGTCGATCACGAAGCAGCGGTCGGCGTCGCCGTCGAAGGCCAGGCCCAGGTCGGCCCCGTGCTGCGGCACGGCCCGCTGCAGGTCGCGCAGGTTGGCCGGGTCAAGCGGGTTGGCCTCGTGATTCGGGAACGTGCCGTCCAGCTCGAAATACATCGGGACGATCTCCAGCGGCAGCCCGGCCAGACCGGCCGCCTCGCCGAGCACGGCTGGCACGGTCAGGCCGGCCATCCCGTTGCCGGCGTCCACCACGATCTTGATCTTGCGGGTGGTCGGCAGCGGGGCCAGGGCGCGCAGGTGCCGGGCGTAACCGACCAGGGTGTCCTCGTGGGTCACGGTGCCCCGGATCGAGTCCTCGGCCGGATCGCCGGTACCCCAGCCGGGCAGGTCGAGCAGGGCCTGGGCCAGGTCGCGGATGCCGGCCAGGCCACTGTTCAGGCCGATCGGGCGGGCCCCCGACCGGCACAGCTTCATCCCGTTGTAGCTGGCCGGGTTGTGGCTGGCGGTGAACATGACGCCGGGCGCGTCCAGGGCGCCACTGGCGTAGTAGAGCCCGTCGGTGCTGCACAGGCCGATCAGCACGACATCGGCGCCCTCGCCGATCACCCCTGCGGTGAACGCCTCGACCAGGGCGGGCCCGGAGTCGCGCATGTCGTGCCCCACGATCACCCGGCCGGGCGGGCCGTCGGGGTTCGAGGTCAGGACGGCGCGGGCGAACGCGGAACCGAAGGCACGCGCGACCCGGTCGTTGATTTGGACGCCGACCAGGCCGCGGATGTCGTTGGCTTTGACGATCTCGGTGAGCTCAGACACCCGGGCAGGTTAACGGAGCCCGGCGGCCGTCCGGGCCCGCATCCGGCCCGCAGGGGCCGTGCGGCCCAGGCGAAACCACACATAACCCCCAGAAAGCTCGAGCCGGATCGCCGGGCGGATCAGTCCCGGCGGGTGCGATCCAGGACGGAGTCCACACTCAGGGCGTCGCCACCGTGCTCCCAGGTGCGGTGCTCGCACCGGTGGCAGGAGGTGAACTCGACCGGGGTGCCGTCGGTGAGGTTCATGGTCAGCCGGGTGACCCGGGTGCTGCCGCAGGCCTGGCACTCGATCTCGGCCCGGTGCTCGCGCTGGGTCAGCGAGCCGAGCGGGATGGAGGGGCCGACCGCCCGGCCCCGGCGCCGACCCCGGGTCGGGGCGGCGGAGCCGGCCGGAGCGGAGACCTCGGTGTCGGGCAGGGTGTTCGCGCTGGGCAGAGCAGACATCGAATGGAGTCCTTCGCCGGTCCGGAGGGGTGACAGCGCTGTAGTTGCGCTGACGTGCTCCCGTTCTCTCGGCGCCGACCCCGGTGAGGTTTAACTCACGGCGTGTCGCGGCATCCGGGTCGAATCCCCCGGCCGGTCACGAATCCGGCCGGCCGCACAGGTCGATGAGGCTCAGGGCAGGTCGATGAGGCTCAGGGCAGGGGGTCGCGCAGCACCCGCAGGTGGCCCCGGCGGCCGACCTCGACCGCGGACAGTTCGGCCGCGGCCCCACCGACCACGTCGTCGGCCCGGGGGCGGGCCGCCTCACGGACGGCGTCGGCCAGGGCGAGCAGATCGTCGTGCGAGGGCGCGGCCGGCTCGAACGCCGGCGAGAGCCGGACGATCTCCCAGCCCCGGGGGGCGGTGAGCCGGTCTGCGTGCACGGCGCAGAGGTCGTAACAGTGCGGCTCGGCGTAGGTGGCCAGCGGTCCGAGGACGGCGGTCGAGTCCGAGTAGACATAGGTGAGAGTCGCGACAGCGACCCGCTGACACGCGGTACGGGAACAACGACGCACTCCGCTCACGGCTGGTAAAGCTACCTCTTCGCCGGTGCCGCGACACGGCCGCCGCGCCGACGCGTTCGTTGCGGTATTCGTCCGGGTACGCTCGGATCATGGGACGCACCTCACCTGTGCCCGACCCCGGGGCGCGCCCCGGCCCGGTTCCGGCCGGCACCGCTCGCGGTCCGGCCACGGGCAACCCGAGCCCGGGCGGGCGGCGCCGGCGGGACCGCCGGGGCCGGGGACTGCGCGGTCACCTGCTGCCGCGCGACGTCCCGGCCTGGCGGAGCCGGGCCGACCGTTTCGACGATCTGGTCCTGGACGCCGTCGAGGCCCTGGAGGCCAAGTGGGCCGGCCAGCTCGAGGGGGTGGAGTTCGCAGTCGAGGACGTGCCGCCGAGCGACCCCTCCCCCTGGGAACACGGCGAGGTACCGCTGGGCCGGTTCTTCCCGTCGCAGGGTGAACTGCCGCCGCGGATCGTCGTCTACCGGCGGCCGGTCGAGACCCGGGCCGGCGAACCGCGCGACGTCGGTCTGCTCACCCAGAACGTGATCGTGGAACAGGTCGCCCACCTGCTCGGGCTGCCGCCGGACCAGGTCGATCCCCGGTACGGCCGGGACGACTGACCACGAGAGGCCCTGATGACACCCGCTGACGACGAGCGCCCCGAACCGGGCCTGAGCAGTCCCTCGCCCGCGCCGGCGGCTCCGGTGTGGCCAGCCCCGGGGCCCTGGGTCGCGCCCGGCTCATCGGCGCCGGCCCCCGGACCGGCCATCGCGCCGGACCCACCTCCCCCGGCTCCCGCACCCCCGGCTCCCGCTCCGCCGACTGCCCCGGCTCCGCCGACCGCGCCCGCTCCCCCGACCGCGCCCGCACCCCCCGCTCCTGCTCCCCCGACCGCGCCCGCTCCGCCAACCGCGCCCGCTCCCCCGGGCCTGGTCCAGCCCGGCGCCGCACCTCCGTGGGCTCAGGGCGCACCGACCGCGTGGGGTCAGCCCACCTCCGCCCCGGGGACGCCGTCGCCCCGCCGGCGCGGCGGGCGGCTCTGGGCCCTGCTGGTGATCCCGGTCGCCGTGGTGACCGTGGTCGCCGTCCTGATCGCGGGCTGGGCGATCGACCAGAACCGGCGGACCACGGCCTTCAACCAGGCCCACGCCGCCTACCTGCGCGGAGACTGCCCCGCGGCGCTGGCCCGGTACGCCCGGGCCGACCGGGGCAGCGTGCCCTGGGGCAGCACGGTCGAGCCGGACTTCGCCGACGGTCCCGAACGCGCCGAGTGCGGGCAATTGCAGGATCTGGCCGCGAACTGGGAGGCCGGCAACCTCACCGAGACGGCCGCGGCCTACGAGAAGTTTCGCACCGACCACTCCGCCTCGCCGGCCCTGATCGGCCTCTACCAGCTGGTCGCGAAGTCCGGCCAGGCCCCGGCCCTGCTCGACTCGATCCCCGACCGGAGCGCCTGCAACACCCTCAGGAGCCTCGGCCGCACCCGGTCGGCCCTCGAGAGCGACTTCGACTCCTCGGCCGGCTCGGTGAGGTACGCCTACCCCAAGGGCACGCCGGACGCGGCCGTCGACCCGGCCAACCTGGTGTCCTGCGGGGCTGCCTTCGAGAAGGCCGGAAGCACCGAAACCGCCTGGGAGCTCTACTCACTCGCGTTGATCTACGCCGACGGCAAGCTCAAGGACCAGGCCACCAGCGGCACCGCGCGAACCAACGTGCAGCTGATGAAGGACGCTCACGCGGGCAAACTGCCGGCCCCGGCGAGAGTGTCCGGCAGTGGCTCGGGCCCGGCCGTCGTCGTCATCCAGAACGACTCGACCCACAGGCTGAAGCTCACGATCAGCGGGCCCCACCCGGTGCTGACCACGATCGGGGCCTGCACCGGTTGCCGGGCCTACACCGACGCCGACGGCCCGTCGTCCTGCCCGACGGCGGGGCCGAAGAAGACCTTCCGGATCCCGGCCGGCACGTACTCGGTCGGGGTCGAGAAGGACTTCGCCGCCGGCGACAACGACGACGTCACCCCGTTCGTCGGGTCGTGGGTGCTGAAGAAGGGCAGCCGGTACGAGACCTGCTTCTACATCGTCACCGGCTCGAAATAGCCGGCCCGATCACCGCCGCCGACGAGGCCGGCGAGGCGCGGGTCAGCGCAGTCCGAGCCGGGAGTCGGCAACGGCTGAGGCGGGCTCCCGGGCGGTGGCGGCCGGCTCGATCGGCAGCACGCTGAGCAGCGTGCCGCCCGGGTCGGTCGCACCGGCCACGATCGCACCGACCACGGCGCCGCCGGTCAGGCCGCTGATCCGGACGGCCACGGCGTCGTCCGGCAGTTGTTCCGCGACCGACGTCGAGTCGGGCACGCCGACGTCGGTGGGCGGGGCGAGCGTGCCGTCGGCGTGGACGGCGGTGAGCACCAGCCCGCCGGTGCCCTTCACCGCGGCCAGGGACAGCGTGGATCTCGTGCCCGGCGGCAGCACCGCGTAGCTGTCGCCGGTGAGCCGGGAAGCACCGGCGGCCCAGCCGAACTCGGCGTCTCTGCTCCCGGCCCGCCCGATCTGCGCCCCGGCGACGACCGGGACATCGGCGTCGACCACCGCGGTGTAGACCCCGGAGGCCACCCCCGCGATCGGGACGTCGGCCACGCCCCCACCGGGCACCGTGACCACGGCCGTCCCGGGCAGGTCGACCGAGCCGTCGGAGTCCAGCAGGCTGACCCGGACCACCGCCTCCTCCGAGCCCGGCACCGCGACCCGGACCGAGGTCGAGCCGGCCGCGGTCGGATCACCGGCGGTCTTGCCGTACCCGTTGACCAGCGAGACGCCGGGCACGACCTGCCGCCGGGCCGGGCCGGCGGCGACCGGGACGTCGTCGGCGCCGCCCGGAGTCACGCCCCGCAGCAGGGAGTCGTGCAGGGTGGCCCGGATCCGGCCCGACCGGGTGGTGACGTGCACTGCGACCCGGTCCAGCCCCGGGGCCAGGGCATCGATGTAGATCGGCACCTCGCCCCCGGCGGGCACCACCACGCCGTCCCCGGACGGCGCGCTGACCCGACCGTCGGGCCCGTGCACGTCGACGTCAACCACCGCCGGGGCCGCGGCCGGATTGGCCAGCAGCAGCCGCAACCGCTCACCGGCCCGGGTCGAGCCGCCGATCAGCCAGCTGTCCGGCCGGGCCGCGGAGCAGGCGGTCGCGGCCAGCCCCCGCAGGCTGCCGGTACGGGCCAGGGTCGACTGGACCGCGGCGATCGCCGGAGCTGGCGCGCCGGTGGCCCGGCCGGCCCCGGCCTGATCGAGTTTGAGCACGGCCGGACCCAGACCGGTCGCGGCCAGCGTGCCCAGAGCCGGCCCCTGGGGGTGGCTCTTGAGGCTCAGCGTCCGGCCCGTGGTCGGCGCCGGGTCGCCGCCGACCGGGGCGGTCGTGCCGTCGGTGGCCCGGCCGAGCAGCTTGAGCCGGGCCGTCGCAGCCGCGGGGCTCGCCCCGACCAGGGCCCGCACCTGGACCGCCGCGCCGGGCCGGACGGCCTCGCCGCCGTCCGGCACGAGCAGCGTCTCCGGGCCGGGGCAGACCAGGCTGGGGGCGGAGAGCGACCGGGGCAGCGGCTCGGCCGCGACGACCGCCGAGCGCCCGGCGGCCGGTAGCCGGGCGGCGCCGGTGACGACCCCGGCGCCGACCGCGGCGACCGCGAGCAGGCCCAGCACCCCGGGCATCCGGCGGGTCACGGCCGCTCCCGTTCCGAGCCGGGGGTCAGGTCAGAGGTCAGGTCAGGGTTCAGGTCGGGGGCGGGCAGGAACCCGGCTCCGGGGTCGATCCCGTAGGGCTCGCCGACGACGTCGGCCGGCTCGTCGTCGGCCTCCACCGGCTCGCTCACGGGCGGCTCGGCCACCGGCGACCCGGGCTCGGCCGAGACGTCCCAGATCGGCGGGATCAACGGTCCGACCGCGCTTTCGGGGCGGGCCGGTTCCGGAGGCTCCGGCCGGGGGTCCGGCTCGGAGCGTGGTTCCGGCACCGGCTGAGCCCGGACCCGCCGACCCCCGGTCTCGACCGGCACCGGCAGCGGGGCCGGCCGCTGGGCCTGCGGCGGCGGCAGCAGCCGGGGCCGTCGCCGGGGCAGCGGAATCGCCATCAGCAGGGCCAGCCCGAGCGTGCCCAGCCGGACACCGTCGACGGTCCGGCCGGCTCCGGCCGGCGGGTGGACGACGAGCACGCCACCGGCGGCCGGCAGGGCGAAGGCCTGGTCCCAGCCGGCGTGCTCGACCGGCGTAAGCCGCCGGCCGTCGAGCCAGGCCTTCCAGCCCGGATCGGCCCGCTCGGCCAGTACCAGGGTGCGCCCGGCGGCGCCGGCGGCCAGCCGGGCGCGGACCTGCGAGCCGCGCGACGGCAGGGTGGCCACGGTGGCTCCGGTCGGGCCGACCACCCGGGCCCGGGCCGGGCGGGTCGGGGCGTCGTCGCCACCGTCGAGTTCCACCCGCCAGAGCACGCCGCCGTTCGGGGTGGCCACCCGGATCAGCCCGGGCGCGGTGTCCAGGGCCACGGTGGCCGCGTCGTCGGCCGGGCCGAGCAGGAGCACCGATCCGACGTCGAGGTCGGCCAGTCGGCCTCGCTGATCGGTTCCGGCGTCGGAGAGCAGGCCGCCGATCGCGGTGGTCACCGGATCGGTGGCGGCCGGGGACGTCACGGCGGCCAGGGACACGGCCGAGTCCTGACCGATCCGGGGCCCGCCGGCCCGGTACAGGGCCCAGCGCACCCGCTGGCCGCTCACCGTGAGGGCCAGGGTCCGGGTGGCGCCCGGCCCGTCGGCCTCGGCCGCGGCCACCGCCGGCACGGCATCGGGCGAGCCCCGATGCACCCACTGCGACGGCGAACCGGACCAGCCGTTCACGGCCCAGCCGGCCAGCACCAGCACCGGCGCCAGGACGGCGACGATCCCGGCGCCGACGGCCAGCCAGTGCCGCACGCCCACGCTGCGGGCCCGCAACCGGCCGGCCCCGCCGTCCAGGCGGACCAGGGCGGCGCCCAGCACGCCGAGAATCAGCAGCGACACCCCGGCCCCGGGCCAGCCGTGCAGTTCGGCCCCGGAGTCGCTGCGGGTGTCGAGCACCGGGGCCAGCGCGGCCACGGCCAGCCCGGCCAGCCCGGCGATCCAGAACCCACCGGCCAGCCGGCCGCGGTCGCGGCGCAGCAGGGCGGAGAGGCCGAGCCCGATCAGGGGCACGCTCAGCCCGATCGCGACCACGCGTAACCAGAGCGTGGCGTCGCCGAGCGAGGTCAGGTCGGCGGCGAACCGGGCCAGTCGGGGCACCGGCCCGGGCTGCGGCCCGGCCGGGTCGACCGGCCAGAGGGCGGCCACCCAGCCGGCCGGTCGCGGACCGGTCGCGGAGGCGCCACCCGGTTCGGCCAGCAGCAACCGCGGTTGCCCGGCCACTGCCGTCCACCAGGGCAGCAGCAGCACGGCCGGCACGGCCAGGACCCAGGCCAGCAGTCCGCGGCCGAACCGGCAGAGCCCGGCTGTGACCAGCACCGCCAGCAGCGCCGGGACGGCCAGCGCCGGGGACGCCGCGATCAGCACCGTGATCAGCAGCCCGGCCCCGGACGCGGCCGACACCGAACTGCGACCCCGGCCGGAGAGGGCCGCGGCGAAGACCTGGTCCCCGGGGGCCGGGTCGGGCCGGGCCCCCACCGCCCGGGCCAGGGCCAGGGCCGTCGGCGGCAGGACCAGGTGGGCCACGATCGCGGCCAGGCGCCCGGCGGCCACCGCGGTCAGCAAGGACGGCGCGGCGGCCCAGCCGATCGCCGCCCACGCTCGCAGCGCCCGGGATCGGGTCACCCCGCCCGCCGCCCACCAGGCCAGCAGGGCGGCCAGGGGCAGGGCGCCGATCAGCAGCACCTCGGCCGCGGCGGCCGGCGAGCCGCCGAGCGGCCAGGCCAGCAGGGCCAGCACGGCGTCGAACGGGTCGGCGACGCCGGGCCGGCCCAGGCCGGTCGGCCGCCAGCCGGAGAGGGCCGCGGACCAGAGATCCGCGGCCCGGGCCGGCGCCGGGATCAGGGCCGGGCCGAGCGGGGTGCCGCTGCCGGAGAGCAGCAACCGCAGCCCGGCCAGCCCGGCGATCCCCGCCGACAGGGCGACCAGCAGGCCGATCCGGGTCACCGGCCGGCGGGCCGGGCGGATCCGCTCGTCGGCGAACGGGACGTCGTCGCTGTCGTCGGGCTCACCCAGACCGGTCGGCCCGAACTGGATCGAGAGAGACTGCCCGGCAGCACTTTTTGCGACCCCGGCCCGGCCGGGAGCGGGAGTCGCCCAGGCCAGCTCGGTGCTGCGCAGGTAGGAGGAGAGCGAGTCGCGCCGTTGCCGCAGGGCCGCCCCGGGCCCGGCCAACAGCCGGCGGAAGTCGCGCCGGGGCAACCGGCGGTGGGCCCGGACCCGGCGCCGGGCCCGCAGCCACGGCAGCGGCCGGGCCATCGCCAGGGCGAACGCGGCCAGCTCGGAGGCGGCCCGCTGCGGCTGTTTCAGGCCGAGCCGGACCAGCGCCCGGGCCAGGGCCGCGGCGGCCAGCCAGAGCACCAGCAGCGGCAGCAGGAGCAGCGGCACCGAGGCCAGCCGCAGGTGCACGGCCGCCCGGCGGTCGCGCAGCGCCCACGAGCCCCCGCTGCGCAGCCCGGTGGTGACGCGCCGGCCGGTGGCGGTGGCGGTGGCGTGGGCGATCACCGCGGCCGGCACCACCACCACCCGCAGCCCGGCCAGGTGGGCCCGGCGGCAGAGGTCGAGGTCGTCCCGGGCGTGGGCCAGGGCCGGGTCGGGCCCGCCGAGGGTGTCCCAGACGTCGCGGCGGACCAGCATGCCCGCCGTCCCGACGGCCATCACGTCGCTGCGGTGGTCGAGCTGGCCCTGGTCGACGTCGTCCACGTCGATCCCGGTGACCCGGGCGCCGAGCCGCGACGTGGTGAAACCGACGTCCAGCAGTCGGCGGCCGTCGTCCCAGCTGACCTGCTTGCAGCCGGCGATGCCGATCGAGGGGCCGCCGTCGACCGCCTCGATCAGCCGTTCCAGAGCCTGCGGGGACGGCGCCGAGTCGTCGTGCAGCAGCCACAGCCACTCCACCCCGGGCGAGCCGGGACGGGCGCCCGGAGCAGGGTCCGCACCGGCGGCGCCGTCGTGCCGGCCGGCCGGCCGGGGGTCGGGCGCCGGGTCCAGCGCGTTGCCGTCGAGGGCGGTCACGGCGGCCTGGACGGCGTCGCCGAACGAGGTGCTGCGACTCAGCCGGAGCACCCGGCCGGTGGCCAGTCCGAGCAGGTCACCGCCACCGTCGACAGAACCGGCGTCGACCGCGATCAGGTGATCCGGCCGTCGCGTCTGGGCTTCGATCGCATCCAGGGTGCGAGGCAGGAAGGCCGCGCCGTCGTGGGCCACCAGGACCGCGGTAACCCGGAGCACGGGTGTCGCGTCGTCCGGTGGCGGCCACGCGGCCGGAGCCGGTTCGTCGTCGAAACTGAAGGGGTCGGTAGCGAGGTTCACGACCCCCGGCCCGGGGTGGGCGCGGGGATCCGGATCGAGGCGGAGACTCACGGGTGGGACGTCGGACGATCAGACCGCCTGCTTCTTGACCCGTCGCCGCTCGCGCTCGGACAGGCCACCCCAGATACCGAACCGCTCGTCCTTGGCCAGGGCGTAGTCGAGGCACTCGGCCCGCACCTCGCACGACATGCAGACCCGCTTGGCCTCCCGGGTGGAGCCCCCCTTCTCGGGGAAGAACGCCTCGGGATCGGTCTGTGCGCAGAGCGCCCGCTCCTGCCAGGCCAGCTCCGGCGGCAGCACGTCCGAGCCGGCCTCGGTCAGAGCGGTGATCTCGATCGGCGAACCCGGCCGGAGCACACTCTCGTCGTCGTCCAGGTCGTCGTCGAAGTCGTCGTCCTCGACCTGACCGGCGGCGCCCCCCGCGGCGTCGGTGTCAGCGTCGTCCTCCACCAGAGCGAGCGCGGCAGCACCCTTTTCGAGCACCGTGAGATCGACCGTTCCCTCAGTGCGACGGTCGGGCCGAACCTCGATGTCGGCCCTCTCGCTGATCACGATCTCACTTACCGCCATGAGCTCTTGCACTCGGCGCCTCCCTCGACCTGGGCCCCGTGCGGGGCAGTTCCCCCCACTAAGCGTGTTGGCGCGCATACGTTAGGTGATTTCACGCCACCTACACCAATGGAATTACAAGCGTGTCGTGCCTGCCGCGTCAAGCCGATCTCTGGTATCAATCCCGATTTTGTGTCGCAGGCAACGAGCACCGAGGCACCTTTCGTCCGTGCCTCATCGGGATGATGCGGGACATCTGGACCGTGATACCCCCGGCCGCAACCCGGTGATGCGATTCCGGTCACCACCACCTCCGGCGAACCGCCGACGGCGGCGACCGCAAAATGTCATCCCCCCGCCGGATGCGCACCTTCAGCCGTTCGGCCGGAACAGAATCCCCCGCTCCCCACCTCCGGCCGTCTTGCGCGAACCCCGAACAGGTGACTCGACCGCGCCGCCGTCCGACCTCCCGGGACCGGGCGAGAGCACCCCCGGCGGGTCTGGGAGGATCGAGTCATGCGCATCACCGCTCTGGCCGGGGGCATCGGCGGCGCCCGTTTCCTGCGAGGCCTGCTGCACCACCTCGAGCACACCACCCCGGCCGGCTCCGAACCGCACGAGGTGACGGTGATCGGCAACACCGCCGACGACGTCACCCTGCACGGTCTGCGGATCTGCCCCGACCTCGACACCGTGATGTACACCCTCGGTGGCGGCATCCACGAGGGGCAGGGCTGGGGCCGCTCCGAGGAGACCTTCACCGTGGCCGAGGAGCTGGCCGCCTACGGGGCCGAGCCGCAGTGGTTCACCCTGGGCGACCGGGACGTGGCCACCCACCTGGTGCGCTCGCGCATGCTCGGGCTCGGCTACACGCTCTCCCAGGTGACCGAGGCGCTCTGCGCCCGCTGGCAGCCCGGGGTCCGGTTGCTGCCGATGAGCGACGACCCGATCGAGACCCACGTGGTGATCGACGACCCGGACGGCGAACCGGGGCCGGACGGCCCGGCGGTGAAGGCCGTGCACTTCCAGGAGTGGTGGATCAGGCTGCACGCCGCGGTACCGGCCCGGCAGATCCTGGCCGTCGGGGTCGAGCAGGCCAAACCGGCCCCCGGCGTCCTGGAGGCCATCGCCGCCGCCGACGTGGTGCTGATGCCGCCCAGCAACCCGGTGGTCTCGATCGGCACCATCCTGGCCGTGCCCGGGGTGCGGGACGCGATCCGGGCCACCGCGGCTCCGGTCGTCGGCGTCTCGCCGATCATCGGCGGTGCCCCGGTGCGGGGCATGGCCGACGCCTGCCTGACCGCGATCGGCCTGGAGACGTCGGCCGCCGCCGTCGCCGACCTGTACCGCGACTTCCTCGGGGGCTGGCTGGTCGCCCCCGAGGACGCCGGCAGCCTGGTGCCGGACGGGGTCCGGCTGCGCGCCGTCCCGCTGCTGATGAGTGACGTCGAGGCGAGCGCCGCGATCGCCGGGGCCGCCCTGGAACTGGCCGCCGACCTCACGTCCTGATCATGGAGATCCTGGCCCTGCAGGGGATCGGCGAGGTCCGGGCCGGCGACGACCTGGCCGTCCTGCTGCTGCGGGCGGTGACCGCCGGCGGTCACGACCTGCGGGACGACGACGTGCTGGTGATCTCCAGCAAGGTGATCTCCAAGGCCGAGGGCCGGGTGGTCGCCGCCGACACCCGGGACGCGGCGATCGCGGCCGAGACCGTGCGTCTGGTGGCGGCCCGGCGCACCCCGCGCGGCCGGGCCCGGATCGTCCAGGCCGCGGCCGGGCCGGTGATGGCCGCGGCCGGCGTCGACAACTCGAACGTCGAGCCGGGCACCGTGCTGCTGCTGCCCAAGGATCCGGACGCCTCGGCCCGGGCCCTGCGCAGCCGGCTGCGGCAGCTCGGCGCCCCGCGGATCGGGATCATCCTGTCCGACACGGCCGGCCGGGCCTGGCGGGACGGGCAGATCGACTTCGCCCTCGGGGCCGCCGGGGTGGCGATCACCGACGACCTGCGCGGTGCGGTCGACACCCACGGCCAGCCGCTGGAGGTGACCGTGCGGGCCCTGGCCGACGAGCTGGCGGCCGCGGCCGACCTGGTCAAGGGCAAGCTGACGGCGGTGCCGGCGGCTCTGGTCCGAGGCAGCGGGGTGCCGGTCGGGGACGACGACGGACCGGGCGCGGCGGTCCTGCTGCGGCCCGCCAGGGAAGACTGGTTCCGCTACGGCCACGTCGAGGCGGTGACCGCCGCCCTGGGACTCGACCCGGCGACGACCGACCCGCCCGGCATCCCGCCCGACCCGGTGCTGCAGCGGCTGCAGCGCGCCGTCCTGGTGGCCCTCAGCGCCCCGACGCCCTGGCCGGAGGACACGATCGCCGGGTACGAGTGCGCCTACGACGACCCGCCCGGCCCGGACGCCGCCTCGGCCGTCGTCGTCCAACTCGATCCCGCACAGCCGGCCGGATTCGGTCCGGCCGCCTCGCTCGGGGCCCTGGCTCAGCGGATCTCGGCCCTGGCCCGGGCCGAGGACCTGACCGTGAAGATCACCGTCTCCGAGGGCCCACCCCTCCGACTCCACCTCGAGGCCCGAACCGTCTAGGGCCGGATCGAGCCGGGAATGTGCCCACCGCGTGGGTCGGACCCCGGCTCGATCCGGCGTCGCCCTCAGCGCGGCAGGTGAGTGGGCAGGGTCATCCGGGGGGCGCGGCGGGGTCGGGCGACGGCGTCCAGCTCGAGCAGACGCTGCACCCGATAGCGATGGCCGCGGTAGGGCTCGATCACCTCGGCGCAGCCGGTGTCGTCCAGCACCTTGCCGGTCAGCGCCCAGGAGACGTTCCGGGAGACGTGAAAATCGCCCCACGAGAAGGCATCCGGATCGCCGTGGGCCCGCTGCCGGATCTCGGCCGCGGTCCACACCCCGACCCCGGGCACGGTCCGCATCAACCGGGCCGCCTCCTCGTGCGAGCGGCCCACGGTCTCCTCGAGCCGGCCGGCCACCGCCGAGGCCGCGATCACGGCCCGGCGCCGGGCCTCGTCGACCCCGGCCTTGAGCCAGACCCAGGACGGAATGTGCCGCCAGCCGGACGGTTCGGGCGGAACGTACAACCCGGCCGCGGCCGCGCTCGGCCCGGGCGCGGGCTCGCCGAACTTGACCACCAGGGCCCGCCAGGCCCGCCGGGCCTCGAGCCCGGTCACCCGCTGCTCCAGGGCGGCCGGCACCAGGGCCTCGAACACGGCCCGGCTGCGCGGCACCCGGTACCCGGGCCGGGCCCGCCAGGCCGCCACCAACCGGGGGTGCTCGGCCAGCGGCTGGAACCCGGACGGGTCGTCGTTCATCCCGATCAGGTCGGGCACGCCGTCCAGCACCCAGTCGGCACCGCTCCCCCAGGCCGTGGCCTGCACCTCACCGAGGGCCGGGTTGGAGGTCAGGCAGAGCAGGGCCGGGCCGTCCGGGGTGCGGGTCGCGCGCCAGATCGGCTGACCCGACTCCGGCGGCCCACTGCGGAAGCACGGGTCGGACGATCCACGACGCAACCCGGCCAGGGTCTGGGCGACCGAGATCGCGGTCACCGGCCGGACGATCCGGACGGTGCCGGCGATCGGGCGCCTCCCCGGCCGCCCCGGCGAGGGCGGGATCGGCGCATGCGTCGACGTCACGGGCCCCATCCTGCCCTGGATGCATCGGGACCCGAACGACGCCACGCGGACACGGCTTCACCATTCCGTTACCTAATGATCACCAAGAGCAGTCGGTGCTGGTCAGAGGCCAGCCCTCAGCCGAGGGCGGCCTGGATCAGCTCCAGCCGAGCTGTACCGCCGTCCGGATCGGAGAAAGTGACAACGTGCAGATCGGGGTCGTCCCCGAGCCGGAGCACCAGATGAGCCAGCCGGATCCGGCCGACCGCGGGGTGGTGCAGCAGCTTGCTCCCACTGGCCACCGGGACGACGTCGTGCCTCGGCCACCACTGGCGCACCTGCGGGCTGCGCTCGTGCAGGAGCTCGATGAAGAGCTGGTCCTGCCGGTCGTCCGGCCGCTGGGCGGCACCCGCCCGGTACCGGGCCAGCTGCGCCGCGGCCTCCTGCTCCCACTCGACGAACACGGACCGGGCCTGCGAGCTGGTCAGCATCCACAGCAGCAGGTTCCGGTCGCCGGCCGGCCGCCGGGACCAGTCGCAGAACAGGGCCCGGGCCCCCCGGTTGGCGGCGGTCACGTTCCAGCGGCGATCGGTGACGTAGGTCGGATAGGGGTCGAGTTGCCGCACCATCAAGTCGATCTGGCCGGCCAGGTCTGATCGGGGCCCGACCGTTGCCGGAGCCACCGCCGGGCGACTGGTGCCGGCCAGCAGGTGCAGGTGGCCGCGCTCGGTGGGGTCCAGGGCCAGCGCCCGGGCCAGCGAGTCGACCACCTCGACCGAGGGCCGCCGGCCCCGGCCCTGCTCGAGGGCCGTGTAGTAGCCGCTGGACAGGTCGGCCAGCACGGCGACCTCCTCGCGACGCAGGCCGGGGGTGCGGCGCCGACCGGTGACAGCCATGCCGCGTTCGGCCGGGCTGAGCTGCTCCCGCCGGGCGCGCAGGAACTCTCCCAGCCGGGTGGTCGGGCCGGCCATGGTCCTCCTCAGCGGAACTCCTCGAGCCTGCATCTGCCGGTAGCACCATCGAGCGGCACTGGCTCGACCGTAACGCCCCGGGCAGGGTGACGGCATGACGGTTGACACCGAGTGGATCGAGATCGACGTTCCCGGCGAAGGCCCGCTGCGGGCCTACCTGAGCCGGCCGGCTCAGGTAGGCCGGCAAACCCCGACACCGGCGGTGGTCGTGGCCCACGAGCTGTTCGGCGTCAACGCCGACATCCGACAGGTCACCGAAACCCTGGCCGAGCACGGCTTTCTGGCCGTGGCCCCGCAGTTCTACCACCGCACCGCCGGGGCCGACGTCGAGTTCCCGCGGGACGACGAGGGCCGGCGGACCGGCTTCGAGCACCTGCACCGGCTGGAGCGCGAGCAGGCCCGGGCCGACGTCCGGGCCGTGCTCGACCACCTGGCCGAGCGGCCAGACACGACGTCCGCGATCGGGATGCTGGGGTTCAGCGCGGGCGGCCACCTGGCCTTCCTGGCCGCCACCACCGAGCCGATCCCGGCCACCGCGGTGCTCTACGGGGGCTGGCTACCGACCACCGGCATCCCGCTCAGCCGTCCGGAGCCGACCCTGGACCGGGCCGGCGACCTGGCCGGCGAGCTGCTGTACCTGGTCGGCGGGCAGGACGCGGTCATCTCGGACACCGAGGTCGACCAGATCCGCGACGCCCTGGCCCAGGCCGGGCCGCAGCACCGGGTGGTGGTCTATCCGCAGGCCGAGCACGCCTACTTCTGGCCCGGGACTTCCGCTCACGACGCCGGCGCGACCGCCGACTCCTGGCGGCTGGTCCTGGAGCTCTTCGACCGGACCCTGCGTGGGCGCTGACCGGGACGGCGAACCGGGTCAGCCGGTCAGACGGGCCGGGTCGACCGGCGCCCGGCCAGCAGGCCCAGACCGGCCGCGGCCAGGTCGACCAGGGTGAACAGCACCCGCGAGAGCAGCACCACCACGACCACTTTGGCACTGTTGTGGTCCAGCACCGGAGTCAGGACGCCGGCCAGCGCCACCTCCCGGGCCCCGGCCCCGGCCGGGGCGACGATCACCACGAACCCGACCGCCCAGGCCAGCCCGTAACCGCCGACCAGCAGGACGGCGGTGCGCAGGTTCACGTCGGCCCCCAGCGGCACGGCCAGGGCCCAGACCTGCAGCCCGGCGCCGATCCAGGAGCCGATCGCCCAGGCCGTGGCGGTCAGGGTGCCGCGCCAGGTGGTCCGCTCGGCCAGGCCGTCCCGGCCGGCCAGCTTCAGCGCCCGGTCGACCAGCCGGCCCAGTACCGCCGGGTGCAGCAGCACCACCAGCGGGACGACCAGCAACACGGCCCAGCCGAATCCGCTCGGCACCGCCTCGGGAGCGAACGGCAGGGCCACCAGCACCACCAGCAAGGCGCTGGTCACCGACAGCAACATCGCCACCATGGTCGCGGTGGCCGTCCGGCGCCGGGGCACCTGGTGGTCGCGGCCCAGCTCGGTCTGCATGACCACCGGCCAGACGCTGCCCGGCAGATACTTGCCGAGCTGCCCGACGAAGAAGATCCGGGCCGCGATCGAGAGCCGCAGCCGGGAGCCCAGGTCGGCCAGCACGGTCCGCCAGACCATGCCCGCCAGGGCCACGTTCACGATCGTGGCCAGCACCGCGACCACGACCCAGCGCAGCTCGAGCTGGCGCAGGGCCAGCCGGACGTCGTGCCACTCGGAGGCCACCGCCCACGCCGCCAGCGCGACCAGCAGCACGCCGAAGGCGATCCGGAAGATCCGGCTGCGGCTGACCGCCAGCGCCGTCCCGACCAGCCTGCCGACCCGGGCCACCAGGCCCGCCGAGCCGCCCGCGGGGGCGTCGACGCCGGTCACCCGGTCACTCCCTGTTCATGATCGGTGCCGTGATCGGCGTCCTCGCCGGTGATCGTGGTCAGGGCCCGCACGTACTCGGCCCACGGCGTCCGCAGATCGAGAGCCGGCAACCCGGACCGCAGACCGGCCAGCACCCCGGGCTCGGTCAGCCGGCGCAGCCCGGCGGCCAGGGCCTCGACGTCGCCCGGCTCGACCAGCACGCCGTCGACACCGTCGCGGACGTCGTCGGCGAAGGTCCCGACCCGGGTGGCCAGCACCGGCAGCCCGTGGGCGTGCCCGAGGACGACGTTCTGCGAGGCGGTGGCGTGCCGGTAGGGCAGTGCCAGGACGTCGTGACCGGCCAGCAGGGCGGGCACGTCGGCCCCGGGCAGGTAGCCGGGCCGGACGTCGACCCGGCCGGCCAGCGCCGGGTCGGCGGCCAGCTCGCGGACCCGTGCCCCGGCCTCACCCCACTGCTCGCCGGCGATCGTGACGCTCACCCCGGGCACCGCCCGGGCCGCCTTCAGCAGCAGGTCGTAACCCTTGTACTCGCGAACCATGCCCAGGGTCAGGACCCGCAGCGGCGCATCGGCGGGCCGGTCCGGCGCCCGCCGGGTCGCGGACGGATCCGGGACGCCCCCGGGCAGGTGCGCGGCCAGCGGCGCGACCGTGACCGAATCGACGCCGAGCTCGCGGGCCAGCCGGGCCTGCTCGGGCGAGTGCACCACCACGGCGTCGGCCGCGGTCAGCATCCGGCGCATCAACCACGGCCCCCCGGGATGGGTCTCGTGTGGGACGACGTTGTGGGCGATCACCACCACCCGGGGCGGTCGCGGCCCGCGCCGGACCGAGCGGACCAGGGTCAGCAGCGCGGGCACCTGGACCGGCACCACCACGACCACCACGACCAGGTCGAAGGCACGCAGCGAGCGGCCGGTCGACCACCACGACCAGGGCCGGTCCCAGCGCAGCGGGCGGACCGTGCCCGCGAACGGCGGCAGGTCGGGGCCGCCGCCGGGCACCGCCTGCTCCCCCGGGTAGAGCCGCTCCGGGTAGAGCCGCGACCACGACACCAGCCGGACGTCGTGCCCGGCGGCCTGCAGTTCGTGGGCGGTCTGGGTGGTGTGCGAGGCCACCCCGCCCTTGTACGGATGGGTGGGGCCGACCAGGGCGATCTTCACCGGACTACTGGACCTCGCGGACGCCGGGATCGAGGGCGCTGTCGCCCCGCGAGCGCACGATCAGGTCGGCCAGCAGGGCCATGCTGCCGATCAGCAGCCCGGCCATCACCAGCAGGATCGTGTTGGCCGGGAAGTAGAACGGGTGCCGGACCATGTCGACCACGGCCTTCACGAACCCGATCGCCAGCAGCCACAGGGCCAGCGGCATCAGCACCTTGAGCGGGTCGAAGTACATGATCATCCGGAGCACCTGGAGGATGTACCGGTAGGCGTCCCGGACGAAGTGGAACTTGCTCGTGCCGGCCCGCTTGGCGTAGTCGATCGGCACGTAGTGCACGTCGTGCTGATTCTGCAGGAAGGCCAGCGTGATCGTGGTGACGCAGGAGAAGCCGGGCGGCAGCAGGCGCAGGTAGGGCAGCGAGACCGAGCGCCGGAAGGCCCGCAGGCCCGAGTTCAGGTCGGGGATCTTCTGGTTGCTGAGCCGCTCGGCGATCTTGCGGATCAGCCATTTGGCGGGCACCCGGAGCCACTTGTGGGTGCCTTCCTCGGTCAGCCGGGCCCCGACCACCTGGTCGTAGCTGGGGTCGGCCAGGAGCAGCTCGACCAGCTCCGGGATCCGCTCGTTGGGGTAGGTCATGTCCGCGTCGGTCCAGACCACGATCTCGCCCCGGGCCCGCAGCGTGCCGATCCGCCGGGCGGTGCCGGAACCGCCGTTGCGCCGGAACGAGAGCACCTGCACGTGCGGCATGTGCTCGGCCGCCGACCGCAGCACGGCCAGCGTGTTGTCGGTGCTGGCGTCGTCGATGGCCAGGATCTCGTAGCTCAGGCCGGAGGCGTCCAGCGACCCGGTGATCCGCTCCAGCTCCTGCAGCACGTGGTCCTGCTCGTTGTAACAGGGCAGGACGACGGTCGCGGTCACGCCGGGGCGTTCGGGCACGGCGGGGCTCTCCAACGGTGCGGGCCGGGCGATCGGAGTGGTCGCGGCCGGGAACTCTGGGGTCAGGGACGAAGCGCTCATCGCACCGGAGGCTACCCGGTAACGGGCGGGGTCCAGCGCGCGAGCCAGACCTGGACCGCGAGCGGGTCCGCGCCGTCCGGGACGTGGGTGAGGAAGTGCTGGTCCTCGGTGGTGTGCAGGTTCACCACCGAGGTGGGGGCCAGCTTCATCTGGTCGAGGACGTCGAGGCCCAGATCGGTCCCGGCCAGCAGCACCGGATGACCACCGGCGGCGACGATGCGGGCCGCGATCCGGTTGATCGGGGTCGCCGCGTCGCCGGGCAGGGTGACCTTGATCGAGGCCGACGGTAGGTCACAGACCCCCCGCACCACCTGCGGCCACTCGTTGGCGGCCCGGTTGTCCACGGCCAGCACCACGTCGCCCGGCTTGAGCTGCGCGCAGACCGCTCTCACAGCCGCGACCTCGCCCTGCTCGGTGCGCTGCCCGGCCACCGGCCGGGTGGCCAGCCAGGGTGGCAGCAGCAGGCTCACCGCGGCCGCCACCAGGACGCCGATCAGCAGCGAGGCGGGCCAGCGACGGCGGGCCAGCCGGCCGGCCCAGGCCACCGCCGCGCCGGCCGCGATCACCACGGTCGGCAGCACCAGCGGGACCATCCGGCGATCGGCCCACGGGTGGTCCGGGGTGATCCCGGGCCGGTAGAGGGTCAGCAGGGTGCCGGCCAGGCCGAGCACGGCCGGGCCGAGCCAGGTCGGCACGTCCGGCCGGGCGGTTCCGGTGGCCCGCTCGGACCGCAGCCACCACCGGGTGGCCCGGTGGGCCAGGCCGGCCATCAGCAGCAGGGCGGCCAGCAGCATCACCGGGCCCAGGTACCAGCTGATCCAGTTCACGCTGTGCTCGGCGTAGGTCCGGCCACCGTCGATCTTCAGGACCTGGCGCAACTGCAGCCCGGCCACCACGCGCGAGCCCGGGTCGTTCGGGTCCTGGCGCACGGTCATCCACAGCGGCCGGCTCGCCAGCAGCAGCCCGACCAGCAGCACCGCCGCGGCCGCGAGCCGCGGCCAGCGCCGTCCCCGGACGCCGGTGGCGCCCGGCCGGTGCTCCGTGACGGTCTCCGGCCGGACCTCGGCCCGCCGGGCCCCACGCCGGACCGCGACCAGGCTGAGCAGCCCGAGCAGCACGCCGCCGGCGATCAACGGCACCAGGCTGGCCGCCACCGAGCCGAGGTAGGGCCGAGACAGCAGCAGGGCCGGGATCGCCGCGATCAGCGTGCCGCCGAGCGCTCCGACCGCCAGCGGCCGGGCCGCCGGGTGCCCGCGCAGGGCCAGCACCGCGGCCACCGGCAGCAGGAAGGCGACCTCCCGGATCGAGTCGACCCGGATCAGACCGGCCAGGCCGAAGCCCAGGCCGGCGGCCAGGGCCAGGCCGGCGCTGTCGGACCGGCCCTGGTTGCCCCGCTTGACCGCGTCGACCAGCAGCGCCGCGGCCGCGGCCAGCAGGAGCAGGGCCGGCGGCTCGGAGTAGGTCGAGCGGGCCGCGTGCAGCACCGGCTGGGCCAGGGCCAGCGCGGCCACCACCGGCGGGGCCCAGCGCGGCCCGCAGAGCCGGGCGGCCAGGCCACCCACACCGAGCAGGGCCAGGGCCGAGACGATGGCCGGAGTCACCAGCAGGCCGCCCCAGCCGTTCGCCCACCAGCCGAGCGAATAGACCGCGGGGGCCCCGAGCAGGAACTGCGGCACGATGTCGACCGTCGTGCCGGCCACTCCCGGAGCCCCGTGCAGGACGGCGTAGAAGGCCGGGCTGGCCAACCGGAAGGCCGGGTCGGTGAGGGCCGCGCTGCCGCCGAAGGCGTCCAGGTGCGAGGGCAGCGGCAGACCGTGCCGGGTGGCGATCCACTGGGTGAACAGCGCGTACGAGCCGGCGTCCCGGCGCAGCACGACGTGGTCGGCGTGGGTCGCCGCGGCCCACCAGCCGTGCCCGGCGGCGATCGCCACACACAGCGCCGCCGCCCACCGCGGCATCGGCGGGGCCGGCACCAAGCGCACCAGCCGGACCAGGCCGACCGCGATCAGCACCAGCGCCGGGACGACGACCCACGGCCTCCAGCCGCCGAACGGCACCAGCACCGCCGCCAACAACCCGGTGGCCGTGACCAGGCCCGCCGCCAGGGGGCCGGAACGGGCCAGGACGGCGCCGGCCAGCCGCTCCCCCCGCAGCGCCGGCAGCTCCGGGGTCTCCTGGTCGCTGCCGATCACGTGCTCGATCCGCTGGCTCACGCTCTGCCTTCTGTTGCCGTCGCTTCGCTGGCGCGGTGGCGCTACGAGTGCAGCCGCACTCGATCGTCAGGGCGAGACGCTAGCGCGAACCGCCACGACTAATCTTGTCCGGGTGTCCCCGACCCAGGATCTTTCCGCAGATGTCCCCGCGTTGATGCGCGAACTGCTCACCTCGGACGCCGGCCGGCCCCGCGTCACCTGGTACGGCCCCCAGCACGAGCGGGTCGAGTTCTCGGCCAAGACGCTGAACAACTGGGTCTCCAAGACGGCCAACCTGCTGGTCGACGAGCTGGATGCCGGCCCGGGGTCACGGATCGGGATCGCTCTGCCCGGGCACTGGCGGACCGTCGCCTGGCTGCTGGCCGGCTGGGCGGTCGGCGCCCACACGGTGGTGCTGCCGGACCACAGCGGCGCCGCCGAGGCCGGTTCGCCGGTCGCGCCGCTCGACGTCCTGGTCACTGATCGCCCGTCGGCCCCACCGGCCGGCACCCAGGAGTCGGTGCTGGTCGTCGTCGCTCTGCCCGCGCTGGCCACCCGGTTCCTCGGTGACGTGCCCAGCGGGGCCCTGGACGCCGCGGCCGAGGTTCGCCGGCAGCCGGACTTCTTCCAGCCCGGCCCGCCGCCGGCCCCGGCCGACCCGGCGTTCACGATCGCCGACCGGCTCGTGCCGCACGGCGGCCTGCTGGCCGCGGCCCGGGCCGCCGGCCTGGCCCCCGGCGTCCGGCTGCTCACCGGCGCCGGGCCCGAGCGCGCCCTGGAGGCCTACCTGGCCCCGCTGGCGGCCGGCGGTTCGGTCGTGATCCACCACGACCTGGCCGGGCTCTCCGACGCCGAGCGCGCCCACCTGGCCGACCAGGAAGGCGTCACCGCCGTCGACCTCTGAGCCCACCGATCGAGTTGGACCTCGTTGCCCTCCGAGCCGTAAGCCCGGTTTCGGGTGCCACCTCTCGGCCGGGACGGCCGGTCAGGGGGCGATGGTGGGGACGGCGGGGGTCGGGGTGGGCTTGGGGGTGGGCGTCGGGGTGGGCGTCGGAGTCGGGGTCGGGGTGACCGGCGGGACGGCGCCGAAGGTGAAGCCGGGCGAGCGCACGCCGAGCCGGCTGCGGGCGTCGGTGCCGGTGAACGCCACCGTCACGGTCCGACCGGCTCGCTTGCCGGTGATCCGGACCCCGGACAACCGGGCCAGGGTGCCCCGCTGGGCCACGGTCCAGCCGCTGACCGAGTCGAAGCCGAACCGCTTGGCCAGGTCGGTCTTGCTGAAACCCTTGCTCCAGCGCCGGTACGGGTTGTCGGAGGCGGTGTCCCAGCGGCTGTCGTCCACCGCCTTGAGGTAGCTGATCCCGTAGTGGCCGTACACGTACTGCCGGTTCTCGGTGAACCCGCCGGTCGACGAGGAGTACATCGCCTCGATCACCCGGCCGGCGCCGTCCACGATCACCTGACCGTCGGTGCCGTCCACCGCCCGCTTCCAGGCCCCGCCGAGCGCGGCGTCCTTCTCCTGCTGGTCGTAGCCCCGGTAGACCTGGTCCGAGGTGGTCGTGGTCAGCGTGTAGACGCCCGTCTCGGCGCTGTACTTGGAGTTGAGGTAGGTGCGGGCGGCCACCACCTGGGCCTTGAGCGCCTCGATCGGCCATGACACCGGCACCTCGCCCAGACCCATCAGGTATTTCTGGACGGCGGTGCCGGCCGTTCCGGAACCGATCACCTCGGTGACGGCGATCCCGGTCCGGGAGCCGACGAAGTGGGCCGTGCCCCAGTGGGTCCGCAGGCCGGCGGCGGTGCCGGTCGGGTGCACGGTCACCGTGCCGGTGGTGTGCTTGGCGCTCAGCAGGGCGGCGTTGGCCACGAACAGCCGGGTGGTGCCGGCGGCGTCCAGCAGGGCCAGGCCGAGGACGCCGGCCTGGGTGTGCCGGGCCACGGTCCAGGTGCTGGCGGCCGGCTGGACCGCCGAGGTGGTCCCGTTCGACCAGGTCACCGCCGTCTTCTCGGCGGTCAGACCGGACCGCTCGGCGGCCGGGGCGAGCTTCAGCAGCACGCTGGCGGTCAGCGCCTTGGTGACCACCGAGGAGCCCTGGTAGTAGGTGCCCAGAATGGTCCGGTAGCTGCAGCCGAGCCGGGCCGCGCCCTGGGCGCCGTACTGGCTCATGCCCATGCCGTGGCCCCAGCCGTGGCCGAACACCTTCACCGCGGCGTCAGGGGCGGCGGCCTCGGCCACCTTGACCCCGCCGGCCTGCGGGCAGCTGGACGCCGTCCCGACGGTGGCGGCTCGCAGCCCCGCCCCGGACGGCGCGCCGGCGGCCGGGCCGGCCGGCCCGGAGCCGATCACCACCGCGGTCGCACAGCCGAGGGCGAGCAGGACGGTGGAACGGCGGCCAAGCATCGCGCGGGGCTCCTCGAGTAGCGGGCTCACGTGGCGGCCGGGCGACGAGCCCGGCCACGCCTGCTCTCTCGTCCGCCCCCCGGCTCGGCTGAGGAGCCCGGCCCCGCGCCCGCCGTGTGGAGTAGCCGCGGCGCGCCGAACGGTCCGCGGTTCCGCCCGGTGACCGGGCTGATGGGGCCGATCACCCGAAATAGCCATGGACGTCGACCCGCACCTGAGCCGAGCCCCGGGCGTTGGCCAGCGCGATCGTCCCGTCCGGCCCGACCGGCACCACGACCGGATTGCCCCGGGTGTCGCCCTTGGCCACCCGGACGGCGGTGCCGGCCGCGGTCTGGCCCCCGGGGTAGACCCGGATCCAGGTGCTGGCCGCGGGATCCACGACGGTCACGTCGAGGAGCACCGCGCTCACTCCGGCGGGCACCCCGGTGGCGGTCCCGGTGACGGCCAGCCGGCGCGGCTTGCCGATCGCGATCGGGCCCCCGGTGGTGCTGGTGTTCAGCAGTGGCCGGGGCGCGATCGCGGTGAACGCCGTGTCGCCGGCCACGCTGCCGGCCACGCCGTCGACCACCACCGCCTGGACGTCGAGGGCGACGTTCACCGCCGTCCCGGTGACCCGCAGGGCGATCATGCCGTTGCTCACCTCGACGACGGCCAGGTTGTCGGCGCTGTCACCGGGCCCGTGGACCAGGCCGGCCAGGTTGCCGGCGGCATCGGGCCGGTAGGCGGTCACCGTCCCGGCCCCGGTCGGCGAGAGCGCCGAGACGTCGAGGACCACCGCCCGCAGATCGGCCGCAGGGACGCCACCGAGCCCCTCCGGCAGCGGGATCAGCCGGATCTCTCCGGCGGAGATCGGCCCGGCCAACCCGGTGCGGACGTCGGTCCGGCTGTCGTAGACCCGGGTCGAGGTGATCGGCCGGACCGGTCGGCCGCCGGCCGTGTAGAACCCGACGACGTCGACGGTCAGCTGGGTGACCCCGGCCGCATTGCCCACACTCACCGCCCCGTTGGCCCCGACCCGGGCCGTGACCAGCACCGATCCGGTGCCACCGGCGGCGATCGAGGTCACCGGCCGGGTCGAGGCGGCCGAGCCGGCCGGCCCTACGGTCAGCGCGGTGTCGTCGCTGACGCAGGTGGCGGTCAGGTTGAGCACGACCGAGGTGACCCCGGCCGCCGGGACTCCGGCCCGGCCCAGCACCGGCACGTCGGCCCGGCCGGCCGGGCCGAGAGCGACGTGCCCGGTGGTCCGGGTGTCGAGCAGCCGGGTCGGCGTGAGGGGCACGTAGCCGCCGGCGCCGCCGGACGGCGTCCCGGCCGGCACCGCGGCCGGGGCCGGTGGCACCACCAGCACGCGTTTGACCACCGGACGGGCCGTCGCGGTCGAGGAGTGCGAGGTCAGGGTGAGGGTGTACCGGCCGGCCGGGGCCAGGGTGCCGTCGGCCAGGCGGCCGTTCCAGCTCGCGGTGATTCTGGCCCCGGCCTTGGCCTTGCCGGTGATCCGGGCCACCCGGCCGGCCGCGCAGGGTCCGGTGACGTCGAGCTGCCAGGACTGCGCGGCCAGCGAACCGGCCTTGACCGACACCGTGGTGCCGAGCAGGACGCTCGCCGGCGGGCCCGCGGGGTTGGTCAGCGCGGCCTTCATCAGGGTCTTCACCTGACGCCGGATCGAGGGCAGGTAGGGGTAGAGGTAGCGGCCCGGGCAGGCGGTGAACCCGGTGTTGCGGTGCCCCATGATCACCGGAAAGGTCTTGGTGACGCCGGCCCGGTAGCGGGCGGTCCCGCCCCCGGCCGAGGTCAGCTCGGTGGTGCCGAACGGGTCGCGGTGGTTGAGGTCGAGCTTCCAGGCCATCACCCGGGCCACGGCCGACACCGACGCCGCCGTCGGGTGCGCCACGTCGTAGTTGCCGATCACCGAGACGCCGAACGTGTCGGTGTTGAAACCGCCCGCGTGGGCGCCCATCACGGCCTTGTCCAGGCCACCGGCCCGGCCCTCCCAGATCCGGCCGAACCGGTCGACCAGGGCGTTGTAGCCGATGTCGTCCCAGCCCCGGCTCAGGTGGTAGGCGTAGTCGCCGCGGATGATCGAGGGCACCTGGGCCGGGCTGTAGTTGTTGGGCCCGGCGGTGTGGTGCATCACCGCCGCCTTGACCGTCGGCATGTAGGTCGGGGTGTCGCGCACCCGGCTCTCGTCGGCGCCCCAGGCGGCCCGGCTGAGGATCGCCGGCTCGGCCAGGCCACCGGTGACGACGGCACTGGTGTTCACCGCCGCCCGGGAGACGCCGGCCGCGACCAGCGTGCCCGGTGTCGCCGTCGACCCGGGCGTGGTGCTCGCCGCGGTCACGTCGTAGCCGGAGACGCCCGGGTTCACCAGTTCGAGCCTCAGGTCTTTCGGCAGCGCTCCGGAGCGGACGACGACCCGGGCCTGGACGCCGTCACTCGGCCCGACCCAGAGCGGATCGGTGCCGCCGCGCACGCCCGGCCCGGTGGCGGTGTCGTCGTCCCCGGCGTCGTCGTCCAGCACCTGCCAGCCCGACCAGCCGGTGGCCCCCTTGGTCCGGACCGAGATCGCCAGGTCGGGCCGGGCCGGGGTGGCGGCCCAGGTGACACCGAGGGTCTGGAACCCGGCGGTGGTCGAGGCCGCGGTCAGCACGGCCGGTGCCCCCGGCCGGACCCCGGCCGCGCTCACCGATGCCGGCAGCGGCAGCTCGGTGACCTTGGTCGGCACCGCGTGCGGCCCGGTCTGCGGCCCGGCCGGCGAATTCCCCGGCGGATCGGCGACCGCAGCCCGGGCGACTTCCGGCCCGACCGCCGGGACGGCGGCCGGCGCGCCCGCGGCCGGCGGGATCGGCAGCACCGTCAGTGCCGGGACGACGGCGAGCAGACAGGACACGGCGGCGGACAGACTGCGCATGGATCGGGGTACCCCAGACGACGAAGCGGCTACTTTGAGTAGCACACTACTCACTGAACGTGAGAATCGTCAGAGGCGCCTCAGGATCGGCCCGCCTCACCTCCTGTGACCGGAGTGGCCGCAGGACTGGCCCCGAATCCGGCGACCGACGTCCGCGCCGGCCGGCGCAGCCTGGATCGACTACTTGTCGGTGCCGCTCCCACGACACCAGCCCGTAGTTGATCAAGGCGGCGATGACTCAGAGGGGTTTGCGCAGCACCATCAGCAGGTAGTCGCGGGTCAGGTCGGCCCGCGGGTAACGGCCCAGGACGTCCTCGAAGCGGTGGTAGAACTCCTCGTCGATCGGGGTCTCGGTGAACCCGCGATGGGCGATCTCGAAGCCGAGCTGGTCGGCGTAGTACTCGTAGTGCAGCCAGCTCAGCCGGTTGACCCAGGCGTGCCCGATCGGCGCCCGGCCGTGGGCGACGTCCCAGTCGCGCACCACCTGGTCGGTGAACAGCAGGTGCGGCCACGGGAAGTGGATGTCCCGGTAGCGGTGCGAGGCCTGCGGCCCGGCGTACAGGTTGGCCCGGATCCAGGCCAGGCCACCGGGTTTCAGCACGTCGTAGGTGGCCTTGAGCAGGGCGTGCGGGTGGGTCACGTGCTCCCAGACGGTGAACGACAGCACCCGGTCGAAGTGGTTCTTCGGGTACGGGTTGTCCGCGCCCAGGTCGGCGCACTCGAAGTGGACCCGGTCGCCGGCCAGTTGGTCCCAGGGCCGATAGTGGCTGACGTCGACGCCGTGCGCGTCGCAGTCCAGGTTGTGGGCCAGCGACCAGACCTCGAACCCGTTGCCGCAGCCGATCTCCAGGGTCCGCCGGCCGGCCAGGTCGACCATGTTGTGCACCCAGCGGACCCGGCGCTGGGCCGCCTCGGCCAGCGCGTCGGCGGCGTAGGACGGCGGCGAGGCCACCAGTGGGCGGTCGGCATACTCGGCGTTGAGCTGCTCTAGCAGGGCCTGGTCGTAGACCTGAGCGCCGGCGGCCCCGGCGCCGGTGTCGTACAGGCTGCGGACTCGGCTGCCACTGCCCTCGATCCCCCGCGGCAGCTTCCAGACCCGCTCGGCCGGCAGCGGAGCAGGCTCGGCCAGGCCGGTGGGCGGGCGGACCACCGAGCTGCCCGGACGGCCCGCGGCCGGCTTCGGTTTCGGCGCCGGACGGCCGGTGACCAGGTCGCGGACGGCCAGCGCGGCCCGGACGGCGGACTGGTCCCGAGGCGGCGGCAACAGCCGCAGACCGCGCAGGGCCCGGCCCCGCAGACCGGCCGGCATTCCGGCCCGGCGCCCGTTCGACGGTAGTGGCGGCGGCGCATCGGGCCGGCTCATCGACGTCCTCCGGCAGCCAGGTTCAGCCACTCGGCCACGACCGCGGCGATCCGCGGTCCGGCCGCGCCGTCCCAAAGCGGTGGACGATCGGACGGCGCGGCCGGCCGGGTCGTCGCCGGCGCGTGCAGCACCTCGTCCAGGGCGGCCAGGACGCCGTCCACCGTGACCAGGCGATTGGTGCCGTGGGTGATGGTCACCGGCCGTTCGGTGTTGGGCCGCATGGTCAGGCAGGGCACGCCGAGCACGGTGGTCTCCTCCTGCACGCCGCCCGAGTCGGTGATCACCGCGGCCGCCCCCCGGACCAGGCCGAGGAACGCGGTGTAGGGCTGCGGGTCGGTGACGATCACCCCGCCGGACGTCGCCAGCCCGGCCGCCTCGAGGGCGGCCCGGCCGCGCGGGTGCAGCGGGATCACCAGCGGCAGCCGCTCGGCCGCCTTGTTCAGCACCGAGACCAGCGGCCCGACCAGCACCGGATCGTCCACGTTGGCCGGCCGGTGCAGGGTCGCCACCAGGTAGTCACCGGCCGGCGGCAACCCGACGGCGGCCCGGGCCGCGGCCGGGTCGAAGGCGTCCAGATGGGCCAGCAGGGTGTCGATCATGGGGTTGCCGACGAAGTGGATGGCCGCGGCGGGCACGCCCTCCCGGGCCAGGTGGCCGATCGCCTCGGCGCTGGTGACGAACAGCAGCTGAGCCAGCTGGTCGGTGATCCGGCGGTTCACCTCCTCGGGCATGCTCAGGTCGAAGCTGCGCAGCCCGGCCTCGACGTGGGCCACCGGGATCTGCAGCTTGGCCGCCACCAGGGCCGCGGCCAGGGTCGAGTTCACGTCGCCGTAGACCACGACCAGCGCGGGCCGGCGGGCCAGGAACAGCTCCTCCAGGCCGACCATCACGGCCGCGGTCTGCACGGCATGGCTGCCGGAGCCGACGCCGAGGTTGAGATCCGGGTCGGGCAGGCCGAGCTCGTCGAAGAACACCCGGCTGAGCCGGTCGTCGTAGTGCTGGCCGGTGTGCACCAACAACTGCTCGACCCCGGGCCCGGGCAGCCCCGCCAACGCGGCGATCACCGGGGCCGCCTTGGGAAAGTTCGGCCGGGCCCCGGTGACGTGGATCAGCAGCGGCCTCATCGCCGTCCCTCACCGACCGGGGCCGCCGCGACCGGAACGCCCGGCTGCTCGATCCGGCCGGTGTCGGCCCAGCGGCGCAGGTCGGTGGCGAACTTGCGGCTCACGGTGGCCCGGTCGATCCGGGTGCCGGCCAGCGCGGCGGCCCGGCCGGCGGCGGCCAGGTCCAGGGTCAGGCAGGACCGGACCGCCTCGATCAGCGCCTGCGGGTCGTCCGGGTCGTAGATCACCGCCGCGCCGTCCTCGACCAGCGGCACCGAGCCCGAGTTGGACGGCAGCAGGGCGGGCCGGCCGAAGGTCAGGCCGAGGGCCAGCACGCCGGAGTTGAGCGAGCGCCGGTAGGGCAGCGCGACCACGTCACCGGCCCGCATCAGCACCTGGATGTCGGTGTCCGGGATCTTGCCCGGGATCAGCCGGACCGCCGGGTGCTGCGCGGCGCGGCTGAGGAAGGCCTCGGTCTGCGGGTCGTCGTCCGGCTTCCCCGCCACCACCAGCACGATCCGGCCCGGCTGCTCGAGCGAGACCTGGTCCACCGCGTCGAACAGCTCCAGCAGGCCCTTGTAGGGCTTCAGGGCCCCGGTCAGCAGCAGGACGACGGCGTCGTCGGCGATCCGCAGCCGGCGCCGGGCGTCGGTCCGGCTCACCCAGTCCGGGTAGACACCCTGGTAGCCGGGGTGATCACAGCGGTAGAGCCGGTCGGCGGGCAGCGTGTACCAGTCGGAGACCAGCTCCGGCGTCCGCGGGCTCATGATGTGCACCAGCTCGGCCCGGTCGAGCACGTCCTGGCGCAGCCGCACCTCCTGGGCCTCGAACCGGGTGTCGTGCGGCAGCGCGTTGTGCACGGTCCAGACCAGCCGGGCCCCCCGGGCCAGCAGCAGGTCGAGCAACTCGGCGTGCCGGCCGATCGCCTGGGCCGCCTGCTGGTCGGTCCCGGCCTTGGCCAGCACCTGGTTCAGCCAGTGCAGGTGCACCACCAGGGGCAGGTCGGCCGGCCAGTTGCGGGTGGCGTGGCGCAGGTCGTCGGACCGGAACGTGGGGGCGGCGACCAGTCCCCGCTCGACGAACCCGCCGTAGAGCATCGCCTGGAACGGGTTGCCCGAGTAGAACGGCGTGTAGGGCCAGACGATCGGCTCGGGCCCGTCGATCGGCATCCGGGACACCGCCGCGAAGGTCTCCGAGACCCAGCCGTCGCTGCTCTGGTCGCGGCCCGGCATCGAGGTCAGCACGAGGCCACCTCCGGGGTCGGGCGCACCCGGTCGCGGGCCGCGTGCCGCTCCTGGGCGAACCGGTAGGCCTGGTCGAACGCCGTCCCGTTGCCGGCCCAGGTGCGCTCCGAGCGGACCCAGTCGCCGGCCGCGTCGACCCGCTTGGCCAGCTCCTCGGGGTGCTCGATCAGGTCGGCCACCCGGTCGGCCAGCGAGCGCGGGTCGCCGGCCCGGAACACGAAGGCCCGCTCCTCGCCGTCCCCGGCGATCTCGACCAGCGCCGGCAGGTCGCTGACCAGCACCGGCACCTCCATGGCCATCGCCTCGAACGGCTTCATCGGCGACACCATCCGGCCGGCCCGCTCCGGCACCCGGGGGACGACGAACAGGTCGATCTGCGAGTACCAGGCCGGCACCTCGTCGAACGGCACCGAGCCGGCGAACACGGCCAGCCGGTCGAGCCCGAGCACCCGGGCCCGTTCCTGCAGTTCGGCCTGCCGCCGGCCCTCGCCGACCAGCAGCACCGACACCTCGATCCCGGCCGAGCGCAACAGCGCCGCCGCCTCCAGCAGCACCTCCTGGCCCTCCCGGAAGTGGTCGAGGTTGCTGATGTAGCCGAGCACGAAGGTGCCGTCCAGGCCGAGCCGGGTGTGCCGGGCGGCGTCGCGCGGTGCGGCCTCGAACCGGTCCAGGTCGACGGCGTTCGGGATGACGAAGACCTTCTCGGCCTCGATCCCGTGCCCGTTCACGATCTCGTCGCGCATCGGCCCGCTGAGCGTGACGACGGCGTCGGCCGCCCGCATCGCCCGGGTCTCGGCGGCGTACCGGCGGTGGTAGTACTCGGCCTGCTCGGCGTACCGGTCGTCGGCGGTCCAGGTGGTCTCGAAGAAGGACCGGACCTCGTAGATCCAGGGCAGGTCGGCCCAGTCGGCCAGGGCCTGCCCGACCACGGCCAGGTCGTACCCGCGGTGCCCGGAGCCGGCGTGCAGCACCTCGGGCCGGACCCGGTTCACCTCCCGGGCGAAGCTGCTGATGGTCAGCTGCAGGTACTCCTCGTAGCTGACGCTGCCGAGCAGGTGCTGGGCCCCGGGCATCACGTGGTGGTACTCGATCTCGTCAACGATCGAGCTGCGGGCCACCGGCCCGGCGTCGGCGCTCGCGGCCGGGAAGCCGGGCAGGGTCACCGCGATCGGCTCCCGGCCACTGGCCCTGACCGCCAGCAGGGTCTCGTGGGTGCGGGTGCAGTAGCCGTTGTTGCGGTGCGGCATGGATTCCTTGGCCAGGTAGAGCACCCGGCCGGGCACCGGCTCGAAGCCGCGTCCGCCGGGGGCCGATCCTGGCTGTGACTCAACTCTCGATCCGGGCTGAGATCCCACCGGACCCCCTGACCTCACTGGGCCCGCGGTTCTCGCCGGCAGCACCGGCACCACCGGCCGCCAGGCGGCGTCGGTCTCGATCCAGCGGCCCTGCAGGGTGCGCTGTAGCACCTGGTTGCGCGCGGTACCGGACTTGATCGCCACCCGGGAGGCCTCGGCCAGCGCTTCCGACATCTGGCCGGTCCGGGCCAGCACCTGGGCCCGCAGCCGGGCCACCCGCATGTCGGTCGGGCTGCGGCGGGCCGCGTCCTGCAACAGGCGCAGCGCGTCGTCATGGCGTTTGTCCTGGTCACGACGGATGGCGGCGGCGGTCTCGGCGTACGTGATGGCCATCCGGGTGGCCTTGCGGCTGCGTCTCGGCACGGCCATCACCTGGCGCCTGACCTTGCGCCGCAGTCGCGCGAGCGCTCCCATCCGGTGCGTCCTTTCGTTGCCTCGACCGGCGCCGGAACCAGCCCGGCACCGGGTCGCCACCGATGTCGGGTCCGTCCCGGGTGGTCGCCCGGGCGGTGGTTCCTGAGCGCGCTCCAGTCTGCCGTATGTTGGGCGCCGTACCGGCTGCTTCGATCATCGCGCGAGCCCGATCAGCAGGCGTGACCCAGACCCGACGGACGACGAGGACGGCGACCACCGCGATGCGCACCGGACCGCCCACGGTGGTACTGGCGACGACCAACGGCAAGGGCATGGGGCACCTGTCCCGTCAGCTGGCCCTGGCCCTGGCCTCGCTCGGCGGCATGGACCCGGTGATCTTCTCGATGTCGTCGGCGGTTCCGGTGGTCGGCCGGTACGACATGCGGGCCGAGTGGGCCCCGGGCGTGCTGCGGGGTCAGGTGCCCCGGCGGCACTGGGACACCTACCTGGCCGACCGGATCGTGGCCCTGATCCAGGAGGTCGGGGCCAGCGCGTTCGTGTTCGACGGGGTCTACCCCTACGACGGCGTGCTGCGGGCGCTGCGGCGGATGCCCGACGTGCCGTTCATCTGGAGCCGGCGGGCGATGTGGCAGAAGGGCGTCGGGGCCCGGGCGCTGCGCTACCGCAAGCTGTTCGCGGCCGTGCTGGAGCCGGGCGACCTGGCCGCGGCCGGTGACGTCGGTCGGACCGCGACCCTGACCGATGCCCGCCGGCTCGGGCCGGTCACCCTGGTCGGTCACGTGCCAGCCCTGCCCCGCGACCAGGCCCGCACCGAGCTCGGGCTCGACCTGGACCGGCCGACCGTGCTGCTCACCCTGGGCAGCAACCGGCGGACCGACCTGTACGCCGCCTACCAGCGGACCGTGGAGCGGTTCAGCGCCGCCGGCTGGCAGGTGGCGGTCACCTCGTCGCCGATCCGCGACCAGGGCTCGCTGGCCGGCGGGCCCCGGGTGATCTCGGTGTTCCCGCTGGTCCGCTACCTGAACGCGTTCGACGCCGCGGTCTCGGCCAGCGGCTACAACGCCGTCCACGAACTGCTGTACTCCTCGATCCCGACCCTGTTGGTGCCGAACGCCGACGCCGTCACCGACGACCAGCGGACCCGGGCCCGGGTGGTCGCCGGCACCGGTCTGGCCCTGTCGGCCGACCCGGAACGGCCGCGCGAGTTCGACGCCGCCCTCGACCGGCTGCTCGACGAGCGGGTCCGCGAGCGGCTGATCGCCGGCTGCCAGGAGCTGGCCCCGACCACCGGCGCGACCGAGGCCGCCCGGGCCGTGATCGGCTTCGCCGCCGCCGGCCCACCGGCCACCGGCGAGCAAAGACTGGACGCCGTCGGGCTGAACATCCAGCGATTCGCCCGGCGCCAGGCGGGCCGGATCCTGCCGCCCTCGGTGGCCGGGCTGATCGGGGTGCCGCCGCGGCTGTCCGATCTGCGCGGTCCGCTGTCGCTGCCGGCGCGGCTGGCTCCGGCCGCCGACGGTTCACCGCCGGCTCCGAACGACGACGAACTGCTGGTCACCGATGCCCTGACCCCGGGCCTGTTCGACAGCGGCTGGGTGGAGCACCTGATCCAGGGCGCCGGCGACGACTACCTGACCACGCGCAGTGAGATCGCCGAGCGCTACTACCGGCTGACCGGCCGGGTGGTCGAGGGCCCGGCGGCCGGGCGCTGGGCCGAACTCGGCTGGGGGGGCTGATGCGAGGCTCCGCCACCACCACGGCCCGCGTGTCACAATTCCTCACGGGTACTGCCGAAGCGTCGGAGTTCTCCGGTGTGACCGGCGGTCAGCGGGAAGGAAGTGTCGGCGGCGTGTCCCCCTTGATCGGGTCGGTTGAGACCCCGGTCCGGCCCCTGGACCTGGTGGTCGTCGGGCTCGGCTACGTCGGACTGCCACTGGCCCAGGAGGCCAGCCGGAGCGGTCTGCGGGTCACCGGTCTCGATCTTGACGCCGCGGTGGTGGCCCGACTGGGTGAACTTCGCTCCCACGTCGACGACCTCTCGGACGCCGACGTCGCGGACATGGCGGCCGCCGGTTTTGTGGCCAGTACCGAGCCGAGCGTGATCGCGGACGCGCGGACCGTGGTGATCTGCGTGCCGACGCCGTTGGCCGACGACGGCCGGCCCGACCTGCGCCCGGTGCTGTCGGCCACCGAGGCGGTGGCCGCCCACATCGGCCCGGGCACGCTCGTCGTCCTGGAGTCCACGACCTACCCCGGCACCACCGACGAACTGCTGCGCCCCCAGCTGGAGCGGCGCGGACTGAAGGTCGGCGTCGACGTCTTCCTGGCCTTCTCGCCCGAGCGGATCGACCCCGGCAACCCCGTCTACGGCTTCCGGAACACCCCCAAGGTGGTCGGCGGGACGACGCCCGCCTGTGCCGAGCGGGCCGCGGCCTTCTACCGCACGATCGTCGACGAGGTGGTCGTCGCCCGCGGCACCCGCGAGGCCGAGATGGCCAAACTGCTGGAGAACACCTACCGGCACGTCAACATCGCGCTGGTGAACGAGATGGCCCGGTTCTGCCACGAGCTCGACATCGATCTCTGGGACGTCATCCGCTGCGCCGCGACCAAGCCGTTCGGGTTCCAGGCCTTCTACCCGGGCCCGGGGGTGGGCGGGCACTGCATCCCGATCGACCCGAACTACCTCTCGTACCGGGTGCAGGCCGCCCTGGGTTACCCGTTCCGGTTCGTGGAGCTGGCCCAGGAGATCAACAACGGGATGCCCGCCTACGTCGTCCACCGGATCCAGGACGCCCTGAACGATGTGGCCAAGCCCCTGCGTGGTTCAACCGTGCTGCTGGTCGGCGTCACCTACAAGGCCGACATCTCGGACGAGCGGGAGTCGCCGGCAGTGCCGATCGCCCAGAAGCTCGTCGCTCAGGGGGCGACCGTAAGCTTTCACGACCCGTACGTACCGACCTGGGCCGCGAGCGGCCTCGACCTCGAGCGAGTGCCGGATCTGGAGGAAGCTGTGACCAAGGCCGACATCACCGTGCTGTTGCAGCACCATGCCGGATACGACCTCGAGGCGATCGGCCGGCTGGCCCCGCTGGTACTGGACACCCGCGGCGCGATGGCCGAATCAGCAACCGTGGAGCGACTGTGAGCAGCTTTACCGTCCCGGGCCCGCCGACGTCGCAGGAGCCCACGGCGTCGCAGCTCGCGGCCCGGCGGGCCACCGAGTACCACCTGGTCCAGCTCGGCGGCCGGCCGCCGATCGGCGCGTACGTGCGCGAACTGTGGAACCGCCGTCATTTCGCCTTCGAGCTGGCCCGGTCGCGGTTCCGGTCGCAGAACGAGGCGACCCGGCTGGGCGTGGCCTGGGTGGTGCTGACGCCGCTCATCAACGCGGCCGTCTACGGCTTCATCTTCGGCATCCTGCTGCCCAGCAGCAGCCGGCCCAAGCACTTCCTGCCGTTCCTGGTGATCGGGGTCTTCACCTTCGCCTTCTTCTCCGGCAGCTTCGCCGACGGCGCCAAGTCGATCGTCAGCAACCGCGGCCTGGTCCGCACCCTGCACTTCCCCCGGGCCGTGCTGCCGATCGCCACCGTGCTCCAGAAGGTGCTAGAGCAGCTGGCCATGGTGGTGGTGATGTGCGGGATCGTGCTGGCCTCGGGCGAGCCGATCAGCCTGCGCTGGCTGCGGATCGTGCCGGCGCTGTTCCTGATGACGCTGTTCTGCTCGGGCGTGGCCTTCTTCGCCGCCCGGCTGACCATCCACGTGCGCGACATCGCCCAGCTGATCCCGTTCATCACCCGGCTGATCTTCTACGTCAGCGGGATCTTCTACGCCATCGGCAACAAGTTCAACGATCACCCCGGTCTGGCCCACCTGCTCAAGGCCAATCCGCTGAACGTCTACATCACCCTGGTCCGGGACGCCATGCTTACCCGGGACCGGGTGGTGGCGGGCAAGCCGGCACCGGGGATCGTCGCCAACCTGCACACCTGGGAAATGGCGGCGATCTACGGGATCGTCTTGTGCGTGACCGGATTCATCTTCTTCTGGCGAGCCGAAGGGCTGTACGGACGTGACTGAGCCCACCCGATCGGTGGCCACCGCCGACGACGCCGACCGCGACTCGTACACCGCGAAGGTGCGCAGCCGGGCCACGGCCGACGACAAGAACGCCCCGGAACGGGTGCCCGACTCCCCCCGGGTCCGGCCGACCGTGATCGTGGACGACCTGCACGTGACGTACCGGGTGTTCGCCACCGGCCGCAAGGCCGGCGACAAGGACACCGGCAACCGGCTGCTCAAGCGCTCGCCCAGCATGCGCCGGGCCCGCGAGGTGCACGCCTTGCGGGGGGTCAGCTTCACCGCCTACGAGGGCGACGCGATCGGCGTCGTCGGCACCAACGGCTCGGGCAAGTCGACCCTGCTGCAGGCGATCGCCGGCCTGGTGCCGAGCGAGAAGGGCGCGGTCTACTCGGAGACCAACCCGACCCTGCTGGGCGTGAACGCGGCGATCATCAACGAGCTGTCCGGCGAGCGCAACGTGATCCTGGGCGGCCTGGCCCTGGGCATGAGCCTGGACGAGATCCGGGCCAAGTACCAGTCGATCGTCGAGTTCTCCGGCCTCAAGGAAGAGTTCCTCGACCTGCCGATGCGGACCTACTCCAGCGGGATGGCGGCCCGCCTGCGGTTCGCCATCGCCGCCGCCGTCACCCACCGGGTGCTGCTGGTCGACGAGGCCCTCTCGGTCGGCGACAAGGGCTTCCAGAAGCGCAGCGAGCAGCGGATCCGCGAGCTGCGGACCCAGGCCGGCACGGTCTTCCTGGTCAGCCATGCGCTGCCGGCCATCATCAAGACCTGCAACCGGGTGATCTGGATCGAGCAGGGCGAACTGAAGATGGACGGCCCGGTCGACGAGGTCATCGATGCCTACTCGAACGCCAACCTGTGACCGGCCCGGTGGCCGGACCTCGGTGCTGATCGAGGTATGAGCCGGCCGTGACCCAGGACAGCTCCGCGCATCCGGTCAGCACCGCCGCGGCCGAGCCGCCGCCGCTTCGCGTGCTGGTGATGACCGTCGTCCATGACCCGGACGACGCGCGGATCCGGTACCGGCAGCTCAGCGCGCTGATCCGGTCGGGCGCCTCGGTCACCTACGCGGCCCCGTTCACCGCCTACCGCCGCCGGCCGCCGGAGGGCGTGACGGCGATCGACCTGCCCCGGGCCGTCGGCCGGCACCGGGTCGGGGCCATCCTGTCCGCCCGCCGGCTGCTGCACCAGCACGGCCGCGAGTTCGACATCGCCCTGCTGCACGACCCCGAACTGCTGCTCACCGTGCCCGGCATGAACGGCCGGCACGAGCCGCTGATCGTCTGGGACGTGCACGAGGACACCGCGGCCGCGCTGACCATGAAGGGCTGGCTGCCGGGTTTCGTCCGGCCGGTGGCCGCACTCGCCGTCCGGGCGACCGAGCGCTGGGCCGAGCGGCACTGCGCCCTGCTGCTGGCCGAGGAGGGCTACCGGGGGCGCTTCCGCCGCAGCCACCCGGTGGTGCCCAACAGCGTGATCGTGCCGGTCGACCCGCCACCGCCGGCCGGTACCGACCGGGTGGTCTACCTGGGCCGGCTGACCGGGCCCCGGGGGGCGCTGGACATGATCGAGCTCGGCCGCAGGCTGGCCCCGGACGTCACCGTCGACCTGATCGGCCCGGCCGACGCGGACGTCTCCAAGGCGGTCGCCGAGGCCCACCGGCGGGGCTGGGTCCGGCACCACGGGTTCGTTCCCAACCGCGATGCGCTGGGCCTGCTGCGGGGCGCCCTGGCCGGGCTGGCCCTGCTGCACGACGAGCCCAACTACGCGACGTCGCGGCCGACGAAGGTGATGGAGTACATGGCCTTCGGGGTGCCGGTGGTGACGACCCCGAACGCGGCCTCGGCCGAGCTGGTCCGGCACTACGACAGCGGGATCGTGGTGCCGTTCGAGGATCCGGCCGCCGCGGTCGAGGCCGTCCTGTCGCTGCGCCGCGACCCGGCTCGCCGCCAGGCGCTGGGCAACTCGGGCCGGGCCGGCGCCGTCCGCGACCTGGACTGGCGGACCGACGGCCGGGATTTCGGCGAGTTGCTGCGGGTCTGGGGTCTGGCCGCGCGCAGCTGAACGACGGGCCCGGGCTCAGCTGGACGGCGTGGCGGTACCGACGACCGAGTTGATCCTGCTGCCGGGCGAGGCCAGCCGGCGGGGGCTGGACAGGAACCCGGCCCCCCAGAACAGGTGCATGGTCGCGGTGGCCAGCGGCACCCGCAGCCGCACCGGCAACGGCAGGCCCCGGCTCTCGACCGCGGACCCGACCACCACGGCGGTCGCGTAACCGGCCGGCAGCACCGAACCGATCCAGGCCGGTAGGGCCGACCGGGTCGCCCCGCCCACGGCGACCAGGCCGAGACCGGCGACCACTCCGCCCAGAGCCACCGGCGGGGCGAGGTAGCGGAAGTTGACCGTGCCCTCGTGCCGGCGCATCACCACCCGGCGCCAGCGGCCGTAGTGGAAGTACTGCCGGCCGAGCGCCCGGACGGTGGAGCGGGGCCGGTAGGCGACCTTCAGGGCGGGCTGGAACCAGACCAGGCCGCCGCTGCGCCGGATCCGCAGGTTCATCTCCCAGTCCTGGGCCCGCAGGAAGGTCTCGTCGTAGCCGCCGACCCGTTCCAGGGCCGAGCGCCGGAACACGCCGAGGTACACCGTGTCGGCCGGGCCCGGCTCACCGCCGGTGTGGAAGCTGGCGTTGCCGACCCCGAGCCGGCTGGTCATGGCCCGGGCCACGGCCTGCTCGAACGAGGAGACCCCCTCGGCCGCCATGATCCCGCCGACGTTGTCGGCCCCGGTCTCACGCATCGTCTCGACCGCGATGCGAATGTACTCGCGCGGTAGCAGAGCGTGACCATCGATCCGGACGACGACCGGGTGCCGGGTGACCGCGATGGCAGCGTTCAGGCCGGCCGGGGTGCTGCCCGTGGGGTTCGGGTTGCGGACCGAGCGGATCCGCGGATCGGCCGCGGCGAGCTCGCCCACGATCTCGTCGGTGCGGTCCTTAGACGGGCCGAGCGCGATGACCAGCTCCAGCGGCCCGAGGTGATCCTGGTCGAGGGCATGACGAACCGCGGTGGCGATGTGCCGTTGCTCGTTGAGCACACACAGCACGATGCTGACGGGCACGTCAGCAGGCAGCTCTGACTGGCCGTACTCCGAAGACGCCTCAGGCGCGTTGCCGTCCATGACAACACCCAGAGTAGCCGGGAGCCGGACACACTCGTTGCACGGATCACAGAGAGAATTCCGGCGAGTCGGGCTTGAGGGGCTCTGATCAGCAAATCTCCGCTGCGTGAGCGCGTAAATTCACAGGTTGGCCGAGGGAGCGCTCTCAGCCCGATCTCAGCTCGGCATCAGGTCCGGCCTCGGTCCGGCCTCAGGGCCGGCTCACGCGGCCCGGCAGACTTGCCGGACGTCGACCGCGGGCGGCCCCGCCACAGAGCTGCCGGGGCTCGCGGCCGCACTCGGGCCGGCGCCGGTCGAGCCGGCCGCGGCGGTGCCGGAGGCCGTCTTGGAGCCGGCCGCCGCCGTTGCGGTCGCGGCCGTGACCGGGCCGGTGGTGTCCGAGCCGTGCTGACTGTCTGCGATCACCGCGGCCACCCGGCTGCGGATCACCGTGTAGTCGGGGTGCTTGGGCACGATCAACGGCGGCACGAACTGCACGCTCTCGATCCGCCGGCTCTTGGCCTCCTGGCCGAGGGTGAGGAACCGGGGCAGCTCGGCCGCCGGGATGTCGGTGCTGACCACCTTGGGCCCGGCCGCCGCGATCTTCTGGAAGTGGCTGAGCAGGGTGGCCGGGTCGAGCTGGTTGACCATCGCCGTCATCACGCAGCGCTGGCGGGCCATCCGGTCGTAGTCGCTGCTGATCGTCCGGGAGCGGGCGTACCAGAGGGCGTGAAAGCCGTTCAGGTGCTGCTGGCCGGGCTCGATCCAGCCCGAGATGGGCGAGGTCTCGCCGCCGATCGGGGTCCGGGCGACCACGTCGACGTCGATCCCGCCGACGGCGTCGATCATGGACCGGAAGCCCTGCAGATCGATCAGGGCGTAGTAGTTGACCTTGAGGCCGGTGACCGCCTGGACCGCTTCCTTCATCGCCTCGGCGCCCGGGTCCTTCACCCCCGGGAAGTACTGCGGGTGCTCGCCGCCCCAGGTGTAGATCGCGTTGAGCAGGCACTTGTCGCCGCAGGACCAGCCGTGGGGCATCGCCTTGGCCGCCGCCGTCCCGGCCGGGAAGGGCACGTTCTGCAGGTTGCGGGGCAGGCTGATCAGCGCCGTCCGGCCGGTGTCGGCGTCGATGCTGGCCAGGGTCACGCTGTCGGGCCGGGTACCGATCCGGTCCGGCCCGGCGTCCCCGCCGAGCATCAGCACGTTGTAGCGCCCGTCGGCCACGGCCGAGCGGCGGGTCGAGCCGAACACCCCGCCGAGCAGGTCGGCGCCGGCCCAGACCCGGCGTCCGGCCATCACCGGCAACGCGCAGGTGAGGACGACGAGCAGGCCGGCCACCAGCGTGATCGTGGCGCGCGAACGGGCCGGCAGCCGGCCCGGACGGCCGAGGTACCAGGCGTCGGCCATCAGCAGCGGCCAGCCCGCCCCGAGCCCGAGCAACAGGAAGGTCAGCCCGCGCAGCACGGACTGGTGGGTGAACAGGCCGAGCACGAACTCACGGTGAAGCAGCCCGATCACGGCCAGCAGGAGCACCGTGCCCAGCGCGGCGACCCAGGCCCGCACGGCCAGCTTGCCGATCCGGATCCGGGCGGGGCTGGCGGTCTGCCGGCCGGCCACCACCTGGGCCGAGCCGGGGAAGAAGAGGGTCAGCCCGATCAGGGTGACGGCCCGGCGCCGCACCACCTCGTGGGCGCGAGCCCGCCGCGCATCCTCGAGCCCGCCACCGCGAGGGGGCCGGCCGTTGCCGCCACCCCGGGTCGGGCCGCCGGCAGCGCGGGGAGCCTGGTCGAACGGGGCCTCGACCAGAGCCGGCCGGGCCGCGGACAGCGGACGCGGGCCGGCGGTACGGGTCGACCCCGGCGCGCGACCCGAGGGCCGGGCCTGGTGCCCGGCCGGCCCGGCCGCCCTCCCCCGGGCCACCGGTCGGCCGGCGGCCGGGTGGCGGGAGACGGACATCCGGCCAGTATCGGCCCAGGGTGGGCTCAGAACCTGGAACTCGCCGCCGGACCGTAGCCGTGTCGTGACCGATCGGCGACCGGAGGTGACCCCGGCCGTCCGATACGGCCGCTCAGTGGGCCGGGGCGACCTCCGCCGGCGGGACCGCCGGCGGCAGATCCCGCACGCCGTCGTCCGGCGGCCCGGGATGGCGGGGCGCGCCGGGGACCAGGTGAGCCCGGCCGTCGCCGTCCTCGATCCGAACCGCGACCCCCCGGACCCCGGAGAGCAGGACCGGGCCGACCATTCGCGAGTCGGCCGACGCCTCCCGGTCGTCACCGAGCACAAAGGCACGTCCAGCCGGAACGGTGACCGCTGGGAACGGCCGGGTAGCGCCGGCCAGATAGGGCTCATGCAGCCGGAGCCCGTTGACCGTCACGCCGTCGCACGCACCGGACGGCGTGACCGGGCAGCTGACCGTGTCCCCCGGCAGCCCCACAACCCGCTTCATGGTCTCGACCGTGCCGGCCGGCCCCAGCGGGAGCCGGATCATGACGACGTCGCCTCGGGCCGGGGCCAGCGTCCGGCTGAACACGACGGTCTGACCGATCGCCACCGTGGGCCGCATCGAGGAACTGGGCTCGATCTCGGCGAAGTACCCACGGTGCCCGCGCAGCGACCCGGCGGCCACCGCCGTGACCAGGCCGAGGCTCAGGACGACGCCTCCGACCCGCCGGGTCAGGGCCTGGCGCCGACGGCGGCGCAGCACCGTGCGGGCCAGGTCGGGCCGGGCCCGGACGCTCGGCTCGGCCCGCCGGGCCAGATCGCGCAGCTCGGTCACCACGTCGTCGAAACCGTCCAGGTCGTAGCGGGTCTCGGTCATCGCGTTGATCCTTCGGTGTCGGTGCGGCTGGTTCGACTCGTTCGGAGGCGATCGCCCGGGCTTCGTTCCAGGGCCGCCCGGGCATTGGCCAGGCCCCGGGACAGGTTGCTCTTCACCGTTCCGGGCGAGCAGCCCAAGGCGGCTGCGGTCTCGGCTTCGCTGAGCCCTTCCAGGACCCGCAGCACGACGGTCACCCGCTGGCGTGGCGGCAACGCAGAGAGCACCTGGTCGAGCCGGGCCCGGGCCGAGATCGCCTCCGCCGGGTCCGGCCCCGGATCGACGACCACTCGGGCCGGCTCGCCCAATTCCGGGACCGGCACGGGCACCAGGTGACGGCGCCGGGCTCGGTCCCGGCAGATGTTCACCAGGACGGTTCGGGCGTAGGCCTCGGGCGAACGCAACTGATCGGACCAGTGCTTCAGCACCCGCAGCAGGGCGACCTGGAGCACGTCCTCGGCCTCGACCTCGTCCGGCATCAGCAGGCGGGCATGTCGCAGCAGGCCGTCACCGTGCTCGCGGACGAACTCGGTGAACGCGGCTTCGTCGGTCGGGGTCACACCGGAGAAGACGAGATCCTCGGGTCGTCGGTTGCACCGGCCAGCCGGAACCGGTTGGCCGTCAGCCAGACCCGCGAGCGCCGGTTCATGTCTTCGTACCCGTCGGCCCAGACCGCGGCGAACCCGGGGTGCCCGGCCGCCGCCGCCGACCGGATGTCGTCCAGGGCGACGTCGAGGAAGCCGATCAGCAGGCCGATCACCCGGTCCCGCTCGGCGGCGTCCAGCCCGTGCACCTCGGTGAACCGGCGGAACCGGGCGAACAGGTCGGTACCGGCCCGGGCGTCGGCGATGTCGGCGGGGTCGCGCAGCGGGATCCAGTGCCGGACCGCGACCGCGACGTCGAACAGCCGGTCGACCGGCAGGGCCAGGTCGAAGTCGATGAAGGCAACCGCCCGGCCGTCCCGCACGACCACGTTCTCCAGGCAGACGTCGGTGTGGCAGACCAGGTCACCGGCGGCCCGGGACGGCAGCCGGCGCATGACCCAGGCCGTGCCCTCGGGCGGCCTGAACCCGGCCGTGGCGGCGTGCAGCTCGCGCTGCTTGACGGCCACGCTGACCAGCAGATCCTCATCGGCGGCCCAGTCCGGAAAAGGCGGGACCGCGACGTCCCCGGGCACGAAGTCGAGGATCTCCCGGCCCTGCGAGTCGTGCCCCCGAACCCGCGGCGCCCCGGCGAAACCGACCTGGTCCAGGTGCGTCAGCAAGAGGTGGACGGCGGCCGCGTTAACCCCGCCGGGCCGCCGGACCGTGTCGCCGACCCGCACCACCGCGCCGCCCTGCTCCACCCCGCCGGCCAGCGCCACCTCGACCTCGTCGTCCGACACACCACCCATGCTCCCAGCCGGGGCGGTGCTGGGCCTACTTGAGCAGTTGGCGGGCCATCACCAGGCGCTGGATCTGGTTCGTGCCCTCGTAGATCTGGGTGATCTTGGCGTCGCGCATCATCCGCTCCACCGGGTAGTCCTTGACGTAGCCGGCCCCGCCGAGCAGCTGGACGGCGTCCGTGGTCACCCGCATCGCCACGTCGGAGGCGTAGCACTTGGCCGCCGCGCCGAAGAACGACAGGTCAGGGTCGTCACGCTCGCTCTTGGCCGCGGCCACGTAGACCATCTGCCGGGCCGTCTCGACACCCATTGCCATGTCGGCCAGCATGAACTGCAGGCCCTGGAACTCGGCCAGGTGCTTGCCGAACTGCTTGCGCTCCTTGACGTAGGCAACGGCATGGTCGAGGGCGCCCTGGGCGATGCCGACGGCCTGGGCCCCGATGGTCACCCGGGTGTGGTCGAGGGTGGCCAGCGCGATCTGCAGGCCCCGGTTCGGCTCGCCGACCATCCGGTCGCCCGGGATCCGGACCCGGTCGAAGATCAGCTCCCGGGTCGGGCTGCCCTTGATCCCGAGCTTGCGCTCCGGCGCGCCCAGACTGAAGCCCTCGTCGGTCTCCTCGACCACGAAGGCCGAGACGTTGCGGCCGCGGGCGCCGTCCGGATCGGTGACCGCCAGCACGGTGTAGTACCTGCTCACCCCGGCATTGGTGATCCAGGACTTCTGGCCGGTGAGGATCCAGTCGTCCCCGTCGGGCACCGCCCGGGTCTTCATGCCGGCGGTGTCGCTGCCCGCCTCCCGCTCCGACAGGCCGTACGAGAACATCGCCTCGCCGGTGGCGACCGGGGTGAGGTAACGCTTCTTCACCTCCTCCGACGCGGCCAGCAGCAGCGGCATCGTGCCCAGCTTGTTCACCGCCGGGATCAGGGACGACGACGCGCAGGCCCGGGCCACCTCCTCGATCACCAGGCAGGTGGCCAGCGCGTCGGCCCCGACCCCGCCGTAGGCCTCGGGGATGTGCGGAGCATGGAAGTCACCGGCCCGCAGGGCGTCGTACGCGGCCTGCGGGAACTCGCTGCGTTCGTCGACCTCGGCCGCGTGCGGGGCGATCTTGTCGGTGGCCAGGGCCCGGACCGCGGCCTGCAGTTCCCGGTGGTCGTCGGACAGCACGAAGTGATCGAAGTCGGCAGCGGTGCTCATGCGATCGAGTCTAGGCACGCCGTCGGCGCGGGCTACTGCAGCGCCGGAATCACCTCGGCCGCGAACAGTTCGATCCCGCTGCGGTCGGTCGCCGCCTCGGCGAAGTAGGTGATGGCATAGGTCATGCCGAGCGCTTCCAGGCCACGCAGCTTCTCGACCAGCTGCTCGGGCGTGCCGACCAGGTAGCCGTCGCGGAAGTTGCCCACCGCCTTGGCCAGGCCGTCCGGGGCCAGGTAGGGCCGGTAGCGGTCCTCGATCCAGGCCAGCCGGTCGTCGATCTCGGCCTGGGTGCGGCCGATCACCACGTTGTAGTTGGCCGAGCGGACGATCTCGTCGAAGTCGCGGCCCAGATCCTTGCAGTGCTCGGCCAGGATCTCGGACTTGCGGGTGAAGGTCGACGGGGTGCCGTCGAAATTGGTGTACGCCGCCCGCTTGGCCGCGATCCGCAGCGTCTTCTTCTCCCCGCCACCGGCGATCCAGAACGGGATGCCGCCCGGCTGCACCGGCTGCGGGTGGCAGACCGCGCCGTCCACCTGGAAGTGCTCGCCGGCGTAGTGGGCCACCCCCTGCTGCCAGGCCTGATGCATGATCTCGACGCCTTCTTCGAGCATTGCCAGCCGGTCGCCGGCCCCCGGGAAGCCGTAGCCGTAGGCCGTCCACTCGTGCTCGTACCAGCCGGCCCCGATCCCCATCTCGGTGCGGCCGCCGGAGATGGCGTCGACCGTGGCCGCGACCTTGGCCAGGTACATCGGGTTGCGGTAGCCCAGGCAGGTACACATCTGGCCGAGCCGGACCCGGCTGGTGGTGGCCGCGAGCGCCGCCATCAGGGTCCAGGCCTCGTGGGTGGCTTCGCTGGTCGGCACCGGCACGGTGTGGAAGTGGTCGTAGACCCAGACCGACTCCCAGGGGCCCTGCTCGGCGAACCGGGCCACGTCGAGCATCGCCGGCCACTGTTCCTTGACATCCACCCCCACCAGGTCGAGGCGCCAACCTTGCGGGATGAAGAGTCCGAATCGCATGGGTCCCACCCTAATTCCTGGATTCAGGGTCAGGGAGGTCGGCCGCGGCCCGACCCGCTCCCCGGCGGGGAGCTGAGCACGGGCCGGGCCGCGGGCCGCCGGTGGGTTCAGCGTGAGTTCAGCAGGACGTCGTCCGGCGCCCGCCGTCCTCGCGCCAGCCGGGTCAGTTCGGCGTCCAGGATCTGCAGCCCGTCGGTGGTCAGCACCGACTCGGGGTGGAACTGCAGGCCGGTAGCGGTGGGCGTGCGGAGGGCGTGCACCCGGCGCTCCTGCCCCGGCTCGCCCGGCGCCAGGCTGAACACCAGGCCGGGCGGCAGCTCGCCCTCGCCCGGGCCTGGGCCCGAGGTCGAGGTCGAGCTCGGGGTCACGGCCGGGGCGCAGGCCACGTAGCTGTTGTAGAAGCCGACCCGCCGGTCGGTGCCGAACAGCTCGATCCCCCTCTGGCGGCCCTGGTCGGGCGCGGCCAGCCGGACCACCCGCAGGCCGAGCGCCTGGGACAGGATCTGGTGGCCGAGGCAGACCCCGAGCACCGGGACGCCGGCCTCGAGCCGGGACCGGGCGATCCGGTGCAGCGAACGGATCCGGGGATCGGCCAGATCCCGGGGATCACCCGGCCCGGGACCGAGCACCACCAGGCCCGGGCCGGTCAGCACGGCCGTGTCGTCGGCCGACGGCGTGTCCCAGCTGCGGACCTCGACCAGGTACCCGAGCGAGCTCAGCTGGTGGGCCAGCATGCCGGTGAAGTCGTCCTCGGCGTCGATCACCGTGATCAGCTCCCGGTCTGGCGCGACCGGCTCGGCGGTGTCGGCGGTGTCGGCCTGATCCAGGAGCCAGAACCGGGCCAGGGTGAGGTTGCGCTCGGCCAGCACCCGGAGCACCTCCGGATCGGCCGCCATCCGGCTCGCCCCGGCCGGCGCCGAGGCCGGCATCGGAGCCGGCAGAGGGCGTGCGGTGAGCGCGGCGACGACGCCGGCCGCCTTGGCCCGGGTCTCGGCCAGCTCCGAGGCCGGCTGTGAACCCCGCACCAGGGTGGCTCCGGCCGCGACCCGGACGGACCCGTCGGCGGTGATCTCGGCCGTCCGGATCAGGATCGGCGCGTCCAGGCTCTGGCCGCCGTCGGCGTCCTGGCCGATCAGAGCCAGGACCCCGCCGTAATAGCGCCGGCCCCGCCGCTCGTGCCGGTTGATCACCCGGCAGGCGTTGCGGATCGGGCTGCCGGTCACGGTGGGGGCGAACATGGTCGCGGTCAGCACGTCGCGCACGTCGAGCGAGGTCCGGCCCTCCAGCACGTACTCGGTGTGCGCGAGGTGGGTCATCTCCTTCAGGTAGGGCCCCTGCACCCGGCCGCCGCGATCGCCGACCACGGCCATCATCTTCAGTTCCTCGTCGACCACCATGGCCAGTTCGTCCCGCTCCTTGGCGTCGGCCAGGAAGTCCAGCACCGCCCGGCGGTGCTGCTCCGGGCCGGCCCAGCCGCCGGCCGGGTGGCGCAGCGTGCCGCTGATCGGGTTCATCCGGGCGATCCCGGCGTCCACGCTGACGTGCCGTTCCGGGGTGGCACCGACGAAGGTCCGCTCCGGGGTGTGCACGACGAAGGTCCAGTAGGCCTGCTGCTCGTCGGTCAGCAACCGGGCGAACGCGGCCAGCGCCGCCGCGACCACCGGCCCGGCCAGCCGGCCGGTCAGGCAGCGGTGGATCACGAAGTTGGAACCGGCCCCCTCGGCGATCTCCTCCTCAAGCACGGCCCGCACGATCTGCTCGTACTCGTCGTCCGGGACGTCGTAGCCGGTCTCGGTGAAGGTGGCCGAGCTCGGTCCGGTCGCGAGCGCCGCCAGGGCCGCCAGCAGGGCGGTCCGGTCGAGCACCACCCGTTCGGTGGTCCGCAGCGCGCTCAGCGGGACGCCGTCGTCCACCGCCTCGAAGCCCCGCTCGCGAATCTGCCGGTACGGGACGACGGCCAGCACGGGCAGGTCCGGCCCCGCCGGTTCGGGCAGGTCGGCCAGCAACTCGACCGATTCGAGCTCACCGAACAGCAGCTCGACGGTGTCCGGGCCGAGGTGCGGGCGGTGCAGCAGGGCGAACGGCGTCGGCACCGGGGCCAGTAACCGCTCGATCACGCCCTGCGGGTCGAAAGTGGTTCTAGGGCGGCTTGAAACGGATGGAGCCGACGCTGATCGAGGGACGTCAGGGCTGGTCGGGACGGATGGGACGGGACGATCCGGCACGGTGGAGCTCCGATCGGGTCGGGTCGCCCGCCGGGTGCCACTGTCGCCAAACGCCGACGGCCGCCTCGACGAGGCGGCCGCTGGGGTGAAAAGGGGAGATCGCGGATCCGCCGGTCAGGCGGACCACCAGAAATTGCGCGTGGAAGCGATCACAGTCGGACTTTAGCGCACGAGGCCAGGATTGCGACAGATACGCTCGCGGGATGCGACTGACAGTGGTGGGGTGTGGGTATCTCGGCGCGGTCCATGCCGCGTGCATGGCCGATTTCGGCCACGAGGTGATCGGCATCGACGTGGACCAGCGAAAAATCAGCGAACTGGCCGCGGCCCGGGCTCCGTTCTTCGAGCCGGGCCTGCCGGAGCTGCTGCGCCGGGCCACCGACTCGGGCCGGTTGCGGTTCACCACCGACCCGGCCGAGGCGGCCGGTTCGGCCGACGAGCCCACCGTGCACTTCATCTGCGTCGGAACGCCCCAGCGGGCAGGCGAGTTCGCCGCCGACACCCGCTACGTGGACGCCTCGGTGACCTCCCTGCTGCCCTACCTGCAGCCGGGCGACCTGGTGGTCGGCAAGTCGACGGTGCCGGTCGGCACCGCCGCCCGGCTGGCCGCCCAGATCACCGCGGCCGTGCCCGGGGCCCTGCTGGTCTGGAACCCGGAGTTCCTGCGTGAGGGCCACGCCGTGGACGACACCCAGCGCCCGGACCGGATCGTCTACGGCCTGCCCGCCGACCCGGACGACGCGGCCCGGGCCCGGGCCCTGCTGGACGCCGTGTACGCGCAGCCGATCGCCGACGGTGTGCCCCAGATCTTCTGCGACCACCCGACGGCCGAACTGGTCAAGACCGCCGCCAACGCCTTCCTGGCCACCAAGATCTCGTTCATCAACGCGATGGCCGAGGTCTGCGAGGCGGCCGGGGCCGACGTCCAGGCCCTGGCCACCGCGATCGGGCACGACGACCGGATCGGGCCCAAGTTCCTCGGGGCCGGGCTCGGCTTCGGCGGCGGCTGCCTGCCCAAGGACATCCGGGCGTTCATGGCCCGGGCCGGCGAGCTCGGCGCCGACCAGGCGCTGACCTTCCTGCGGGAGGTCGACGCGATCAACATGCGCCGCCGCACCCGGATGGTCGACCTGGCCCGCGACGTCCTGCAGGGATCGTTCCTCGGCCGCAAGGTGGCCGTGCTGGGGGCGGCGTTCAAGCCCGAGAGCGACGACATCCGCGACTCACCGGCGCTCAACGTGGCCGCCCAGATCCGGTTGCAGGGCGGCGACGTGGTGGTCACCGACCCGGCCGCCCTGGAGAACGCCCGCCGGGCCTGGCCCGACCTGCACTACGAGGACAAGGCCGAAGTGGCCTGCGCCGGAGCTGATGTCGTGCTGATGCTGACCGAGTGGAAGCAGTACCAGGCGCTCGACCCGGTGATCCTGGGCGACATCGTCCGGCAGAAGCAGATGCTCGACGGCCGCAACGTGCTCGACCCGGCCGCCTGGCGGAACGCCGGCTGGACCTACCGCGCCCTCGGCCGCCCGCGCGCCTGAAAGGGCCGAACGGCAACGGTTTCCGGGTGGTTCTGAACCTTTGCCGGATCAGGGCCGGCCGGGCTCTCGTTCCAGGCTGAGCAGCGCCTCCAGGGCCGGCTCGTCCAGCAGGTCCACCGGGCGCACGGTCCGGCCGGTGGAGGCGTAGAAGAAGGCCGCGCTCACCTGATCCACCGGCACCTGCTGCAGGCGGGCCCAGGCGATCCGGTAGACCGCGAGCTGCACGGCCAGGGCCTGGGCCGCCTCCGGCCCCGGGGGGCGGCCGGTCTTCCAGTCGACCACGTCCCAGCCGCCGCCGGGCCGGGCGAAGACGGCGTCGATCCGGCCTCGTAGGGCGACCCCGGCGATCGGCGTCTCGACCGCGACCTCGACCGCCTCGGCCGACCGGTTCGCCCATTCCGAGGCCAGGAAGGCCGCCTGCAGTTTCTCCAGGTCGACGTCGTCGGCGTCGTCGCCGGCGCCGGGCAGCTCGTCGACGTCGACCAAGGCCGCGGCCCCGAACCGGCGTTCCAGCCAGGCGTGAAAGGCACTGCCCCGGCGCGCCTGCGGGCTCGGTTCCTCCGGCATCGGCCGGCGCAGCCGCTCGGCCAGCCCGGCCGGGTCGGCAGCCAGCGCCACCACCCGGGACGCCGACAGGTGGGCCGGCAGCCGGACGGTCAGCTCGCCCCCACGGGCCTCGTCGCGCTCCTGGATCAGCAGGTCGACCTCGCGGGCCCAGGCCGCCTCCTGCGGAGACAGCGACGGCCAGAGGTTCGCCGGCGGGCTCTCGGCCGCGGAATCGTCACCACCGCCGCCCGGCTGCGCCTCGCCCCCGAGCCCACCGCCGGGCCCGACCCCGACGGAACCGGTGTACTCACGGGCCAGATCGCCCAGCGCCCGCGCGACCAGGCCGGCCCCGGCCTCGACCTCGGGCCGGCGGCCTTCGAGCGGGTCGGGCCAGAGGGCCAGCCGCCCGTCGACGGCCCGGGGGTTCTCGGCGTCCTCGTCGGGCGCGTCCACCCACAGCCCGACCGCGATCCGGCCGCCGCCGGCGCTGCCCCCGAGCCGCCCGTCGTCGAACCCGTCGCCCGGGTCGTCGGCACCGAGTTCGCCCTCGTCGAGCCCGTTCTCGGCCAGCTCGCGGATCTCGTGCAGGAACCGGGACGGCTCCCGCGGGGTCGATCCGTCGGCCCAGACAGCCCCGGTGAGCAGCAGCGAGTCGCGGGCCCGGGTCGCGGCCACGTAGGCCAGCCGGCGCTCCTCGGCCACCTCGTGGGCGCCGCAGTTCTCCATGAACACCTTGAGCTGCTGGTCGAGCTCCTCCTGGGTCATGGCGGCCCGGTAGGCCCACTGCGGCAGGCCGTCGGCATCCCCGCGCAGGGGGAACGGGACAGCGCCGATGTCGTTCAGCCAGCCTTTCGACCGCTTCGGCGAGCGGCCCGCGTGACCGGCCGGAAAGGTGCCCTCGACCAGCCCGGTCACCGCGACGACGTCCCATTCGAGGCCCTTGGCGCCGTGCACGGTGAGCAACTGGACGGCGTCCTCGTGCTGCTCGACGACGCCGGTGTCCAGCCCTCGCTCCTGAACCTCGGCCGCGCTCAGCCAGCCGAGAAAGGTGCCCAGGGTGGGCCGGTCGCCGCCGTCGGCGAAGGCGGCCGCGACGTCGGTGAAAGCGTCCAGGTGGGCCCGGGCGGCGGCCGGCGAGCGCCCCGGCCGGGCCGCCACCTCGACGTCCAGCAGCAATGCCCGCTCGGCCTCCAGCACCAGGTCGGGCAGCGGCAGCCCGATCCGGGAGCGCAGCCCGCGCAGCACGGTGGCCAGCCGGGAGAGCCGGCGTCGCCCCTCGTCGGACAGCTCCTGGCCCAGCGGCCCGCGCCAGCCGGGCTCGGGCAGGGCGTCCATCGCCTCCACGATCGACTGCTCGTCGACGCTGTCGGTCTGCACCTGGGCTCCGGCCGCCGCGTGAGCCCGGGAGCCGGCCGCCGGGACCGGCCGCCAGCGGGCGGCCAGCTCGCGGGCCCAGGTGCCGAGGCCGTCCAGGTCGCGCGGGCCGAGCCGCCAGGCCGGGCCGGTCAGCAACCGCATCAGGGCGTCGCCCCGGGTCGGGTCGTGCACCACCTCGAGGGCGGCCCGCAGGTCGGCGATCTCGGGCACGTGCAGCAGCCCGCCCAGCCCGATCACCTCGACCGGCAGGTTCTTCTTCCGCAGGGCCGCCTCGACCAGCGGAAACTGCGACCGGGTGCGGCACAGCACGGCGATCGAGCGGCGCGAGCCGTCGGGCCGGCGATCGTCCCAGGCGTGCCGGGCGATGTCGGCGACCGCCCGGGCCTCGTCGTCGATGGTGGCGTGCCACTCCAGCCGGACCCGGCCCGGACCGGCTCCCGGGCGGGCGACCAGGGCCTGGACGTCGACCGTGAGCGCCGGATCGCCCCAGGGCGGCGGTTGCCGCAGAGGGGCCGCCAGCCGGTTGGCCACGGTCAGGATGGCGTGGTCGTTGCGCCAGCTGGTGGACAGCTGCCGGACCCCGGCCGGGGTCTCGTCGCTGCGGGGGAAGTCGCGGCCGAAGCGCTGCAGGTTGCCGGCCGAGGCCCCACGCCAGGCGTAGATCGACTGGTGCGGGTCGCCGACCGCGACCACCGGATGGCCGGCCCCGAACAACGACTGCAGGAGCACCACCTGGGCATGGCTGGTGTCCTGGTACTCGTCCAGCAGCACCACCCGGTAGCGCTCCCGCTCGCCCGCGCCGACCTCGGGCACCTCCCGGGCCAGCTGGGCGGCCAGGGCCACCTGGTCGCCGAAGTCGAGCACCTCCTGCTCGCGCTTGCGCCGCTGGTAGGCCTGCACCAGCGGGAGCAGGCTGCGCCGGGCCTGCATCCGCTGGCCGATCGCCTTGACGTCGGCCTTCGGCTTGCCCGGCACCTCGTCGCCCAGGTTCTTGGGCAGCTCGCCGATCCGCTCCAGCACGTCCTCGGCGACCTGGTCGATCCGGGCCGGGTCGAGCAGGTGCTCGGCACACTCGCCGGCCAGGCCGAGCACGGCGTCGACCACGGTCGCCCGGGCCGAGTCGACGCCGGTCATGTCGCCGTCCCAGCGCTCGACCAGCTCGTCGACCATCTGCCAGCCCCCGGCCTCGCCGAGCAGCCGGGCGCCGGGCTCGATGCCGAGCCGCAGGGCGTGATCGCCGAGCACGGACGCCGCGTAGGAGTGGTAGGTCGAGACCGCCACCGGCCGGGGCTCGGCGATCAGCCCCCGGCGGTAGAGCGCCCGTAGCCGGGCCCGGACCCGTTCGGCCAGCTCACCGGCGGCCTTGCGGGTGAAGGTGAGGCCGAGTACCTGATCCGGCTCGACCATGCCGTTGGCCACCAGCCAGACCACCCGGGCGGCCATCGTCTCGGTCTTGCCCGAACCGGCCCCGGCGATCACCAGCAACGGCTCCAGCGGAGCCTCGATCACCGCGATCTGCTCCGCGGTCGGCAGCGGCCGGCCGAGCCTGGTCGCGATCTCCTCGGCCGAGACCGGCCGAGCGCGTTGCGGGCGGGGCAGCGCCGGGCGCTCGAGACGGACCGGAGCCTCGGGCAGATCGAGCTCGAACCCGAGCTGCCCGTCGCCCGGCGTCGACCGGCGGCTCACTCGGCCTCACCCCGACCGGGCCCGGTGGGCTCAGACATGGCGGCCCTCGGTCTGCAACGGGCAGGACCGGCGCAGCGCGCACATCCGGCACATCCCGTTGCTCTTGGCCGCGAACGAGTCGCCGGCCATCCCCTCGGCCACGGTGGCCAGCAGCGACCGGGCCCAGAGCGGGTCGCTGTCCTGCGGCAGGGCCGGCTGCACCTGGATCGACACCTTGGCCGAGTCGTTCTTGCCCAGCTGGGCCAGCACCGCCCCGCCGGTCTCGACCGCTCCCCCGGCCACGCCCGCGAACCCGCCCTGCTCCACCGCCACCTGATAGACGCCGAGCTGGGCGTGCCGGGCCACCTCGGCCTTGGCCGGCGCCGACTTGCCGGTCTTCAGGTCGACGACGATCAGCCGGCCCTGCTCGTCCTGCTCCAGCCGGTCGACCATCCCCCGGATCTGGGCCCGGCCGAGCTCGACCCGGACGGCCTGCTCGGTGGCGACCAGGTGCCGGCCGCCGGCCCGGGCCGCCGACACGTACTGGGCCAGCCGGGTCACCATCTTGCGGGCCCGGGCCCGTTCCGAGTCGGCCACCCAGCCCCGGCCCAGGCCGAGCCGGTCGAACCGCTCCTCCAGCAGGGCCTGCAACCGGGCCTCGTCGCCGTCCGGCTCCTGCTCGGCCAGCTCGTGGATCAGCACCCCCAGGCCCTGTGCGGCCGACGACGCCGGCCGGCCGCCGGACTGCTCCAGCAGCCAGCGCAGCGCGCACCGGTCGTAGGACTCGACCTGGGACGGCGACACCCGGACCAGCTCGCCCTCGGAGCGCAGCGGCCCCTCGACCGAGACCGGGGCCAGGCCGTACCAGTCCTGCGGGTGGGCTCCCGGCACGCCCGCCGCGGCCAGGCGGGCCAGCTGCCGGGCCGCCTCGGCCCGCCGTTCGCCGGTCGCGGCCGGGTCGACGGTGGTCGCTCGCAGCTCGGCCACCAGGGCCGGCAGGGTCATGGTGCGCGGCACCTCGGCCAGCGGGCGCAGCTCCTCCGGGCTCTCCGGCTCGACCAGGTCGAGGAAGGCCGAGGGCATCAGGTCGTCGGAGCGGACCGCGGTCACCAGCAGATGCGCGCGGGGCCGGCTGACCGCGACGTGGAACAGCCGCAACTCGTCGTCGAGCACCGCCCGGCGCTGGGCCAGATACCCCTCGGCCCCGCTCGAGCCGCGCCCGTCGAGCACCTCGGCCATCTGCTGGCCGCCGAGCAGCGAACCGCGCAGCCGCAGGTCGGGCCAGCTGCCCTCCTGGACGCCGGCGACCGCGACCACGTCCCACTCCAGGCCGGCCGCGCCCTGGGCGGTGACCAGGGCGACGGCGTCGTCGGTGGGGGCGCGCTCGGCCAGCGTGTCGGCCGGCACGTCCTGACCCTCGAGGTACTCCAGAAAAGCCGCGGCGTCGGCCCGTGGGAACCGGTCGGTGAACCGGCCGGCCGCCTCGAACAGGGCCATCACCGCGTCGAGGTCGCGGTCGGCCCGGGCGCCGCTCACCCCGCCAGACAGCGCCGCCCGGCGCCAGGCCGCCCCCAGGCCGGTGGCCGACCACAGCGCCCACAGCACGGTCTCCGGGCTGGCCTCGGGCCGGGCCGCGGCCTCCCGCCCGGCGGCCAGCACGACCGCCACCCGGCGGGCCGGCTGCGACGTCCGCGAATCGAGGCTGGCCAGCCGCTCCGGCCCGGCCAGGGCCTCGACGATCAGCGCGTCGCTGGACCGGCCGCCCCCGCCGGCCAGCTCCTCGACCCGCAGGGCCTGCCGCAACTGCCGGATGCCGATCGCGTCGGCCCCGCCGATCGGGCCGGTCAGCAGGTCGGCCGCGACCTCGGCGGTGAGCTCCTCGGGCTGCAGGCAGCAGCGCAGGGCCAGGCGCAGCGGCACCACCGCGATCTCGTCGCGGACCGGCACCTCGGACGGCGGCAGAGCCACCGGCACCCCGGCCGCGCCGAGGGCCCGGCGCACGGCCGAGGTGGCCTTGGTCGAGCGGACCACCACCGCCATCCGGCGCCACGGCACCGCCTCCTCCAGGTGGTGGCGGCGCAGGTACTGGGCGATGTAGGCGGCCTCGCGGGCCGGTGAGGCCAGAACCCGGACCAGCACGGTGGAGTCGGCCCCCGCATCGGTCGGAGCATCGGTCGGGACATCGTTCGGGACGTCGGCCTCGGTCTCGGCCGAGAGGGCGGCCCGGTGCCCGACCGAACCGGCCGCCCCGATCCGGGCCGCGACCCGGGTCGCGACCGCACGCAGGGCCGGCCCGCTGCGGTGGATCGTGCGCAGCACCAGGACCCGGGCCGGCGTGCCGTCGGCGGCGACGAAGCGGTCGGCGGCGTCGGCCAGGGCCCGGGGCCGGGCGCCGCGAAAGGTCTGGGTGGCCGTGTCGGGGTCGCCGGCCAGCAGGATGTCGTGGCCGCCCTCGGCCAGCAGCCGGACCAGGTGCTCGGCCGCGACGGTCAGCTCGTGGGCGTCGTCGACCACGATCAAGCCGCGCTGCTGCCGCTCGGCGGCCAGCAGTTCGGGATCGGCCAGCAGCACCTCGGTGGCGGCGTCGACGATGCCGGCCGGGTCGTAGGCCCCCGGCGTGGCCAGGGCGGTGACGTCGAAGTACTCGGCCATCACCTGGGCCGCCGCGAACCATTCGGGCCGGCTCTGGCTGCGGGAGAGCCGGGCCAGGTCGGCCGGGGTCAGGCCGCGCTCGACCGCCCGCATCAGCAGCTCGCGCAGCTCGTCGCGGAAGCCCCGCAGCTCACGGATCTGCTCGGTGGTCGCGGCGGGCCAGCTCGGCGCGTTGCCCAGGCCGTCGGCGTGCCCGGCGAGCAGCTCGGCCAGCACCCGGTCCTGCTCCGGGCCCGAGATCAGCCGGGGCGGCGGGTCGCCGTCGAGCACCCGGGCCCGGCGCAGCACGCCGAAGGCGTAGGAGTGCGGGGTGCGGGCCATCGGCTCCTGCACGGTGCCGCCGATCCGGGCCGAGAGCAGGTCTCGCAGCCGGGCCGCGCCGGTTCGGGTGGGCGCCAGGGCCAGCACCGCGGCCGGGCTCAGCCCGTCGCGCTCGACCCGGGCGGCCACCGCTTCGATCAGGGACGACGTCTTGCCCGACCCGGGCCCGCCGAAGACGATCACCGGCCCGCTGCCCGGCCGACGACCGATCAGTTCGGCCTGGACCGCATCGGGCCGCAGCCGGGGCAGCACCGGCGGCCGCGGCCGGACGAGCCGGATCGCCGGCCCCGCGGGCCGGGCCTGCTGTGCTGACTGATGTGCTGACTGCTGTGCTGCCGTCACGGTCGCTCATCAGACCACAGCCCACCGACAACCGGCAGCCGGTCGCCCAGGTACGGAACCAACTCAGTCCAGATCAAAGGCGGCGCGCACGGCCGTGGTCAGGCGCGGCTCCTGGCCCGGCAGCAGGAACCCGATCGGCTGGAGCAACTGGTCGGCTCGGATCGTGCTGATGTTGTCGCAGCTCACGACGCTGTCCTCGGCGAGCCCGTTGGCCGGGCCGACCGGCACCTCGGTCGAGAGACCCCGCCGGCGGGTGGTGATCGGGGCGACAGTGACCGACGTCAGATAGGGCCGGACGACGTCGCGGGTCAGCACCAGCACCGGGCGGATCTTGTCCAGCCGGGCCAGGTGGATCGGCCGCATCAGGGCTTCTGCGACGGGTGGAGCGGGTGGTCGAGGTCGACCGGGTGGGCCGAGACGTAGGTGGCGAACGCCTCCAGATCGGGATCGGCGCCCTCCCGGCGAAGGATCTCGGCGTCGTCCAGGGCGAACCGGCGGCGGCGATCGCGTTCCAGGGCCCGGTGCACGGCTTCGGCCCGGCTCCTGACCGCACCGTCGGCCACCAGCGCATCGACGAACTCGACCAGTTCGTCGGGCAGGCGCACGGTGATCTGCGTGGTCATCCCGCAATCATACCGCGACGGGATTCACTCCGGTATCCCGTTCAGCCGGCTGAGTCGGCTGAGTCGGCTCAGTCGGCTCAGTCGGGGGTGTCCGGATCCCAGCGGGCCCGGCGCAGGTCCACCCGCTCGCCGTCGGGCCGCATCGGCGTCCGCTCCCGGGCGTAGTGCTCCCGGGCCCGCCGTTCGTGCCCGGCGGCGGGCAGGCCGGACGCCCGCAGCACCCGCCACCAGGGCACCGAGTCGCCCCACCGGGACATCACCTGGCCCACCTGCCGCGGGCCGCCCTGCCCGACCAGCCGGGCGATGTCGCCATAGGTCAGCACCCGCCCGGGCGGGATCTCGTCGACCAGTTCCAGGACGTCGGCGACGTAATGGGCCTTGGCGTCCGTCCCGTCCGTCCCGTCGGCCCCGCCCGCCCCGGGTTCCTCAGGAGCCTCGCCCCGGTCGCCCTGGGGGTTCCTGCCCGCCATCTGCGTGACTCCTCGCCTCGCCGTCCCAGCTCGTCGTCGCATTCTCCCGAGCCGGACCGGTACTGGCGAGGAGGGGAATATGCTCGGCCACGGGCCGTGACCCAGCGGGCTCTACCGGACAACCCCCAGTGGACATGGTCTTCTCCTCACCGACTTTCCTCTTCCTGTTCCTGCCGCTGACGCTGCTGGTCTACCTGGCCGTGCCGGCCGGCTGGCGGAACGGCTGCCTGCTCCTGGCCAGCGTGATCTTCTACGTCTGGGGCTCCGGCGGGCAGGTCCTGGTGCTGCTCTACGTCAGCCTGCTGAGCTTCACCGGGGCCCTGCTGGCCCGCCGGGCCGGCGAGCGGGCGGCCCGGGCCCGTGAGAGCGACCAGATCCCGCCGGCCCCGCGAGCGGCCATCGCCCTGTTGATCCTGATGCTGCTGGTCCCGATCGCGGTCTACAAGTACGTGCCCCCGGTCGCCGAGCTGGCCCGCTCGACCGGCTGGTCGTCGGCCCCCGACGTGCATTTCGCCCTGCCGCTGGGGATCTCCTTCTTCACCTTCCACGCCATCTCGTACGTGGTCGACGTCGGCCGCGGCGGCCTGCCCCCGGAGCGCTCGCTCAAGGACTACCTGCTCTACCTGTTCCTGTTCCCGCACCAGATCGCCGGGCCGATCGTGCGGTACTCCGAGATCGTCGACGAGCTCAAGAGCCGGCGCGACGTCACCCTAGGCAACGCCACCTACGGCCTGACCCGGTTCGCCTGGGGGCTGACCAAGAAGGCGTTCATCGCCGACTCCTGCGGCCTGGTCGCCGATGCCGCGTTCACCGCGCCGAACTCCACCCTGAACCTGTCCACGGCCTGGATCGGGGCCTTGGCCTACGCCCTTCAGATCTACTTCGACTTCAGCGGCTACTCGGACATGGCCATCGGGCTGGCGGCGATGTTCGGTTTCCGGTTCCCGGAGAACTTCCTGGCGCCGTACCGCTCGCTCGGCCCGGCCGACTTCTGGCGGCGCTGGCACATGACACTCTCGCGATGGTTCCGGGACTACATCTACTTTCCACTGGGCGGCAACCGGCACGGCATTCGCCGGGAGTACGCCGCACTGCTGATCACTTTTCTGCTGACCTCGCTCTGGCACGGCGCGACCTGGCCGTTCCTGGTCTGGGGCGGCCTGCACAGCCTGGCCCTGATCATCGAAAGAGTCACCGGGATACGGAACAGCACTTCCCGGCCGGCCCTGCGGCGCGCCGCGATGGTCGTCTTCGTGGTGGTCAGCTGGGTGCCGTTCCGATCGCCGACCCTGAGCCACGCCGTGGATCTCTGGCAGGCGATGGTCGGCGGCGGCTTCGGTGCGCCGTCACCAGAAGTGCTGATCACCCTGACACCCTGGACCCTGGTCGCCATGGGGGTCGGCCTGCTGGTTTTTGTTGGGCCCCGGGATATCACCGGATTTCAGCTGATACACGGCGGACATCCCGGGCGAGTCGCGTTCCGTTATCCACTCGCGGCGCTCACTGCTCCGTTACTGCTGTGCATTGCTGTGATCGCTGTGCTGTGGCTAGATTTCAGCCCTTTTCTCTACTTCCAGTTCTGATCGTTCGGGTTCTGTCATGCTGACCCCGTGCGCCGAACCATCACCTTGCCGGACGACGACGGCAGGAGTGTCGGCGCCGGCTCGGTGAAGATCGACGAGCTGGCCCAGATCGGACCCCGAGCCCTGGCGGTCAGCTATCCGGACACCCTGGAGATCATCCATCGGCCGAGCCCGGCCGCGCTGCTCGAGCCGGCTGCTCCCTCTGCTCCGGCCCGGCCCGGCGCGCTGCGGCCGGCGGCTCCACCGCCGCCGCCGGCTGAGACCGAGCCGCCCGGAACGCCGTCCCTCGACGACCATCGCTCCCCCGAGCCCCAGCCGACTCACGACCTCCAACCGGCTCCCGAGCCCCGGCCGACCCTCGAGCCCCGGCCGGGCCCGGACCAGGAGATCACCCGCTCGGCTCCCGAGGAGCTCGAGCTCCTGCTCCAGCAGTTCCGCGACGAGCGCCAGCGGCGGCGCAGCGTGAGGGCGGCCAAGGTGCTGGTCGCCCTGCTGGCCGGTGGCCTGCTGGCGGTCTGGCTGCTGCGCCCCCCGCTCAGCGGCGGTGACGAGAACCGGGCCCAGACGGCGTTCCCCTCGCTCAGCCCCAGCGGCCTGCTGAACGGCAAGGACTACCGCCAGACCGACAAGGCGCTGCGGGATCGGCTGGCCCTGCGGCAGTACGTGGTCAAGAGCGTCGGCAAGACCGCCCGCGACCAGATGGGCACCAGCCTGAACTCGGCCGTGGTGATGGGCTCGACCGGCGTCCCGTTCATCTCCGAGGACTTCATCTTTCCCTGCCAGTACACCTTCGAGCCGGCCAAGGTCGACGCCGGGCTGCGCGAGCTGCAGGCCCTGGGCCGCACCACCGGCAAGTCGATCATGGTCGCGATCGCACCGGACAAGTCCTCGATCCTGACCGACCAGCTCGGCAGCCGGGCCGGCTCGCTGATGGCCTGCTCGAACGACGTTCGCCGGGCCACCCAGAGCACCTGGACGGACGGGCCGGACTCGCCCGTGCTGTACACCTGGAAGCAGATGCTGGCCGAGCAGAAGGCGCACCCGGGCCAGGTCTTCCAGCGCGGCGACAGTCACTGGACCAGCCAGGGGGCGCTGGTCTGGTCGAAGGCCGTGATCAACCGGCTGATCGAGTCGGGCGAGGCCCCGGCGTCCCTGCACAAGGCCCCGATCGCGACCCGCGTGCGCAACGAGACGGCCGACAACGACCTCTACCGGCTGATGGGAATCAGCAAGGCGAAGGAGACGGTGCCGGTGTGGCGGGTGAACCGGCCCCAGGTCAAGATCACCGACAAGGTCGTGCCCTCACCGTCCGGCCGGGGGATCTACGAGTTCCACGCGGTCTCCTCCGGCGCGCCGCTGATCAAGGGCCGCACCCTGGTGGTCAACGACTCGTTCTTCTCCCGGGCCGAGGGCGAGCTGGATCCCTACTTCAGCGACCTCAAGGTGATGCACTGGTCCGACTTCATGACCGCGGTCCAGAAGGGCAACCTGCCGCACTTCGACCGGGTCATCATCGAGACCGTGCAGCGGGGCTGGCCGGAGCGGGCTGGCTGGCTGGAGCAGGGCCAGCCGGTCCACGACGCGCTGGCCCAGGAGCTGTCCCGCGGCAGCCGGACGACGGCCGTCCGGCCTCCGGAGCCGGCCGCCGCGTCCTGAGGCGGACGAGCGCCCGGCCGCTCAGCCGGAGTACGGGGCCAGGTCCGGTTGCGGTTCGGGTTCGGCCGCCGGAGTCGTCCCGGCCCGGATCAGGGCACAGGCCAGGACGGCGAACAGGAAGGCGCCACCGCCCCAGGTCGCGAGCCGGTAGAGGGCGGCGTGCACGGAGTGCTCGATCAGCCCGCCGCTGACGGCACCGGCGACCACCCCGGCCAGCCCGGCCCCGACCACCGCGGCCCCGACCAGCACCAGCGCTCGCGGCGAGAGGGCCGGCACCCGTTGCGGCCGGCTCACCGGATCGGCCACCGGAGCCGCTCGCCACCAGAGCCAGAGCCAGAGCCCGATCAGCGCCGCCCCGACCACCCCGCTGACGTACTGGGCCCAGGCGTAGCCGAACAAGGGCCCGTGGTGGGTCGCCAGCCAGCGGATGTGCCGGTACCCGAGGCGGCCCGGGTGGGTGAACTCGTCCCAGAACACATGGGTGGCGGCTCCGACCCAGAGCGAGACGACCACCAGCAGAACCGCTTTCGGGCCGGCCCAGTGACGCCGGCCGGGCACCGGCAGCTCCGGGGCGAGCCGGGCCCGCAGCGGCGCCGGAGCGGCCGCCACCCCCAAGGGCGCCACGAGCCCGTGCCAGAGCACGAAAAGCAGCAGGCCCAGGGCCAGGTCGAGGCCGAAAACCCCGGCCGTGGAGTGGGTCTGGTGCGACAGCGTGGTCTCGAGTGAGCGCGGGACGGGAACGTAGTACAGGACGTCGGGCACCGTGCTCCCGATCACCAGCGCCGACGGCACCAGCCCGGACCGGGCCAGTGGAAGAACTGCTGCCGGGTGACTCACAGTGAACGGCACGACGTCCCCACTCTCGTTCTTGCACGGTTCTGTCCACAGCGATCATCTCGAATCGCGCGCTTCGGGCACCCCGGCCATGATCCTCATTGCCCCCGGTAACCGCCGGTGGCCGGAATGTCCCCACCCCCTCCGGGGACACACCAGGAGGAAACCATGTTCGCCATCGCCGCCGCAGTGATCTTCGCCCTCGAGCTCCTGCTCGACCTGGCCGACGTGAGCCGGAGCGACATGTTCAACTGGCAGACCCTGATCGCCGCCGGGCTCTTCTGCCTGGCCATGCACATGGCCGGCTTCGGTACCGCGACCAACTTCTCGACCCGTCGCCGTCGCCGCTGACCACTGGTTCGCCCCGTACCGGCCGGTCGCGGCGTCCGCTGCGCCGAACCGGCTCTCAGTACCGCGGCTGGCCTGGGTCGATCTGATCGATCCAGGCCAGCACTCCGCCCTCGACGTGGACGGCGTCGGCCCGGCCCGCCGCCCGGGCCAGTTCCAGGGCCTGGGCCGAACGCGCCCCGCTCTTGCAGTGCAGCACGATCCGCCGGCCCCCGGCCACCCGCTCCAGCACCGCCCCGGCATCGCCGGCCTGCAGCTCGCCCAGTGGTAGCGACACCGCTCCCGGGATGACGGCGATCTGCCGTTCGGCCGGTTCGCGGACGTCCACCAGCACGAAGTCGCCCGCGCCACGCTCCCGCTCGGCCAGCAGCCGGGCCAGCTCACCGACCGTGATCGCGCCCGGCGCGCCGGCCGCGGCCCCGGCCCGATCGAGTTCGATCGGCTCGGACCCGGCGGGCTCGATCCCGCAGAACGCCTCGTAATCGCCCAGCAGGGCCGTGATCGGCTGGGAATCCGCAGCCGGCCGGACGCCGATCGTCCGCCAGGTCAGGCCGAGCGCATCGAAGATCATCAGCCGGCCGAGCAGCGGCTCCCCGATCCCGCAGATGAGCTTGATCGCCTCGGTGGCCATCACCGATCCGATCGCGGCGCAGATCACGCCGAGCACGCCGCCCTCGGCGCAGGAGGGCACCGACCCGGCCGGCGGGGGTACCGGGTGCAGGTCGCGATAGGTGACCGGTTCGCCCTCCGGCGGGGCCGACCAGAACACCGACACCTGCCCGTCGAACCGGAAGATCGACCCCCAGACGAGGGGCCGGCCCAGCACCGCGCAGGCGTCGTTCACCAGGTAGCGGGTGGCGAAGTTGTCGGTTCCGTCGAGCACCAGCTGGTAGCCGGCCAGCAGCTGCAGCGCGTTCTCCCGATCGAGCCGGACCTGGTGCCGGACGACCCGCACCTGCGGGTTGAGCTCGCTGATCGCCTCGGCCGCACTGTCCACCTTGGGCCGGCCGAGGTCGCTCCGGCCGTGGATCACCTGGCGCTGCAGGTTGGACTGCTCGACCACGTCGTCGTCGACGATCCCGATCGTGCCCACCCCGGCCGCGGCCAGGTACATCAGCACCGGGCTGCCCAGGCCACCGGCTCCGATCACCAGCACCGAGGCGTTCTTCAACCGGCGCTGCCCGTCCGAGCCGAGCCCGGGCAGCAGCAGGTGGCGGGAGTAGCGCCCGATCTCCTCCGCGGTCAGCTGCGGACCCGGTTCGACCAGGGCCTTCACGGGTGCGGCCAGGGATTGGGCCGGCAGCCCTTCAGGCCCTTGGTCTGCTGCATCATCAGCGGCGCGAGCCGGCCGCGGCCGGCGCAGTACTGATGGCCGTGCCCGAGCACGTGCCCCACCTCATGGTTCACCACGTAATGACGGTAACCCTCGAGATTGCCGGCGTACTCGGGGATGGCCTTGACCCAGCGGTAGTAGGTGAGCACGGCCTCGTTTGCGCCGTGCCGGCAGGAGAGCTTGCCGAAGGTGCGCAACGGCAGGCAGATGGACGCCGAGGTGGCCGGGCCGGCCAGGATCACCCGGATGTCGGCGTGGGCCGAGGCGGTCCGGGCGAACCGGCGCCGGCCGTGCTCGGTCCAGCTGCGCGGATCGTTGAGCGTGGCCAGCACGAACCGGGCGAACGCGGCTCCGTCGACGTCCAGCCCCGACTCGACCTGGACCTGGACCGTGTAGATCCGGCCGTTCCCCGGGGCGGAACTGTGCCCCGGCACGGTGTGCAGCCGGCCCGAGCTCTTCCAGGGCACAGTGTGCGAGCGCAGCCCGGCCCGGCGGTCGGACGCGCTCAGCCCGGGGCTCAGCCGCTCGGTCACGGCCGGGGTCGGACTGGGGGTGGGTGTGGGGGTGGGGCCGGGCTCGGTCGCGGTGGCCGTCGGGCCGGCGCCCGGCGAACCGGCGCCCGCGGACGGAACGCCCGTCGTCGGCGCCACTGCGGCGACCGGGCTCGAAGTAGCACCGGAGCAGCCGGTCAGCAGCGCGATGAGGACGACGATGAGGACAATCGCAGGACAGCGCCGCCGGGATCGAACCATGATCATTTCCGATCCGTTCGACGCCGACGACTGGACCTTCGCAGGCTACTGCCGGCTCTGCCGTCGCGCGCAGGGGACGCGGTGATCGCCTGGCGACGCGAGGCCCGGGCCGACCGCGAGTTCCGGCCGCCCGGATCGGCAGAGGTCAGGGGCCGGTGCGGGATCCGGCCCCGGATTCCGCACCGGCCCGACGGCCGGCCGCGGCCTCGACCCGGCGCGGAAATGGGGGGCGAGCCGGGAACCGGCCGACCGACCCCGGAAATCGCTCTCACCGCTGAGGTACGGCCCCGTACCAGGTTCAGGTACCGTGACTAAACGTGGTAATGGTCACCGACAGGGGGCACTGAAAGATCAACCGGCTAATGCACTCGAGTAGAGTCTGTAACGTGCCGTAGCCAAGCACTCACTTAATGCGTTCGGTTTCACTCGGTCGCATTGCGGCACGGATAAGATCTGCTGACAGCACTGACGGGAGGCACGCGATCATGTCGACATCAGAGGTGCGACCGCGCGGGACCCGACTGCCCCGAACGGCCCGCCGCAGTCAACTCCTGGGCGCCGCACGCGAGGTTTTCGTCGCCCAGGGTTACCACGCCGCCGCCATGGACGAGATCGCGGAGCGGGCCGGGGTCAGCAAGCCGGTTCTTTATCAGCACTTCCCGGGTAAACACGAGCTGTACGTGGCCCTGATCGACCAGCACGCGGCCGAAGTGGTCGAGGCCGTCCGTTCCGGGCTGTCCTCGACCACGAACAACAAGCTGCGCGGCGTCGGCGCGATCAACGCCTTCTTCGATTTCATCGACCGCGACGGCGAGTCGTTCCGGCTGATTTTCGAATCAGATCTAACCAACGATCCGGATGTCCGCGAACGGGTCGACTCGGTCCACCAGCAATGCGGCGAGATGATCGCCGAGTTGATCCACTCCGAGACCGGCCTGCCTCCGGACGAGTGCGAGCTGCTCGGCATGGGCCTGAGCGGCATGGCCCACGTGGCCGCCCGGTTCTGGCTCCAGAAGGGGCGTCAGATGCCTCGCGAGGAGGCCGTACGGCTGGTCGCCCAGCTGGTCTGGCGGGGCGTGGCCGGCTTCCCCCGGATCCACGAGGACGACGACGAGCACCCGGCCGAGCCCGTGACGGCGGCCGGCGGGGTCCAGCTCTCCCGGGCCGGCGGCGTCCCCGAACAGACCGTGACCGACCTGACCGGGGGCACCGAGCGGCAGCCGGTGCGGGCCCCGGCGGTGGCCGGCGAGATCCGCCCGTCCTGAGCCCGATGCCGGGTCCGATGCCGGGTCCGATGCCGGTCCGGGTGCCGGCCCCGACCCGGCACGGCCCTGAGCACGGCGAGCCAGGTCGTCACCGACCGGCCGCAGTGGGTTAGCCTGCGAATGACCGGCGCTTCGCGATGAGGCCCGGCGCGACGACAGAGAGGGACCACTGGCGTGGAGGTCAAGATCGGCATCCGGGACATCGCGCGAGACATCGTGCTGGAGTCCGCCCAGTCGCCAGACAGCGTCGCGACAGCCGTTGAGCAGGCTGTCAGCACGGGATCGCTGCTCAAGCTCACCGATGAGAAGGGCCGCCTGATCGTGGTCCCCGGCAGTCTGATCGGCTTCGTCGAGATCGGCGCCGAGGAGTCCCGCCGGGTCGGCTTCGGCACCCTGTAACATCCGCTCCGGCCTGAATCGGGCCGGGATCAGACCCACTCGCAGGGTCCGATCCCGGCCCGATTCGCCGTTTTGGCTCTGGTTTCGCTCTAGGCAGACAGACCCATTTCGTGCATTCGACGGGTATGGCGTTCGGTGATCCGGCTGAACATGTCGATGATCCCGACCAGGCCCATTCCGGGGTGCTCGTCCGTGCCGACGACCAGGGTCGAGAACGTGTCCCGGTCGGCGGCCACCCGCTGGCCCTGACTGAGCGCCTCGCCCACCAGGCGCCGTCCCCAGAGGGCGAGCCGGCTGGCCAGGGTCGGGTCCTGCTCGATGGCCTGGCGCACCTCCTGCAGCACGAAGCTGGCCCGGGCGCCGCTCTCGACCGCGCCCAGCACCAGCTCGCGGGTGCCGGGATCGAGGAACTCGCTGATCTCCCGGTAGAAGTCCGAGGCGATGCCGTCGCCCACGTAGAACTTGACCAGCCCCTCCAGCCAGGTCGAGGGCCGGGTGCGCTCGTGGAACGCCTCCAGCGGGGCGATGAACGGCCGCATCGCCGCCTCCGGATCGACCCCGAGCTCCAGCAGCCGGTCGCGCAGCTGCTCGTGGTGCTGGAACTCGGTCGCGGCCAGGCCCGCGAGCGCCGCCTTCGCACTCAGCGTCGGGGCCAGCTCGGCGTCCGAGGCCAACCGGAGAAATGCACTCAATTCGCCGTAGGCGAGCGTGCCCAGCAGGTCGATCACGCCCGCCCGGTATGCCGGATCGGTGAACCGGTCGTCCTGCTCAATCATGTCCACCAGGGTATCTACGGCTCCACCGGGTATGATCAGGGCGTTCGCGGATGACCGGTCGCAAGCACGGTCGGCTTCCGACCCCCGCAGCGAGGCCCGCCACCAACGCCCTCGGCCCGAGATCACGGCCGAAGCACGACGGTACGGCAGGAGGCCCGCACCTGAACAGTTAGGCACACCTGTGTCCGCTTCATCCGCAAGCGACCTGCCGCTGGACGCCGATTCGTCCGCGTCCGTCGAGATCTCCCCGGAGCCGGTCGAGAGCACCCCGGACGACGTCTCCCTGGTCGAGAGCGAGCCCGCGATCGACAGCCCCGACGGCGGCCCGGCCGCGCCGCCGGCTGTGAGCTGGGCCGACCTCGGCACCGATCCCCGGATCATCGAGGCCCTGAACCAGGTCGGCATCATCGCCCCGTTCCCGATCCAGGCCATGACCCTGCCGGTCGCGATCGAGGGCCACGACATCATCGGCCAGGCCAAGACCGGCACCGGCAAGACCCTGGGGTTCGGCATCCCGCTGCTGCACCGGGTCTACGGCCCGCAGGACGAGCGGTTCGCCACGATGGACTCGCCCGGATCGCCGCAGGCCCTGGTCATCGTGCCGACCCGCGAGCTGGCCGGCCAGGTCGCCCAGGACCTGAAGACCGCCGCCGGCCTGCTGAACATCCGGATCCTCACCGTCTACGGCGGCCGGGCCTACGAGCCGCAGGTCGAGGCCCTGAAGAAGGGCATCGAGGTGGTCGTCGGCACCCCCGGCCGGCTGCTCGACCTGGCCCAGCAGGGCCTGCTGAAGCTCGGCCACGTGCGCTCGCTGGTGCTCGACGAGGCCGACGAGATGCTCGACCTGGGCTTCCTGCCCGACGTCGAGAAGCTGATGTCGCTGACCCCCGACGGCCGCCAGACCATGCTGTTCTCGGCCACCATGCCGGGCGCGGTGGTCTCGCTGGCCCGCAAGTACATGACCCAGCCGACCCACATCCGGGCCTCCGACCCGACCGACACCGGGGCGACCGTGCTGGCCACGGCCCAGTTCGTCTACCGGGCCCACGCGATGGACAAGGTCGAGATGGTGGCCCGCCTGCTGCAGGCCGAGGGCCGGGGCCTGACCATCATCTTCACCCGGACCAAGCGGACCGCGGCCAAGGTCGCCGACGAGCTGGCCGACCGGGGCTTCGCCGCGGCCGCGATCCACGGCGACCTGGGCCAGGGCGCCCGCGAGCAGGCCCTGCGGGCGTTCCGCAACGGCAAGGTCGACGTGCTGGTCGCCACCGATGTCGCCGCCCGCGGGATCGACGTCGAGAACGTCACCCACGTGGTCAACTACGGCTGCCCGGAGGACGAGAAGACCTACCTGCACCGGATCGGCCGCACCGGCCGGGCCGGCAACACCGGGGTCGCCGTCACCTTCGTCGACTGGGACGACCTGCACCGCTGGACGATGATCAACAAGGCTCTGGACCTGGGCATCCCGGACCCGATCGAGACCTACTCCACCTCGGCCAACTTCTTCGAGGACCTGAAGATCCCGGCCGGCATCAAGGGCACCCTGCCCCGCTCGGAGCGGACCCGGGCCGGCCTGTCGGCCGAGGCGGTCGAGGATCTCGGCGAGACCGGCAAGAGGGTCAAGCCCCCGGCCGGCGGCCGGTCCGACCGCCCGGATCGCTCCGACCGGGGCCGATCCGGTGGTTCCGGGGGCGCGGCCGGGCCCGGTCGCTCGGGCCGTGGCCGGGGCGGCGACACCGACGGCGGCGGGCGGAGCCGGGGCGATCGTCCCGAGCACGCTCCGCGGGCCGAGCCGACCGAAGGCGCCGTCACCGACGAGCCCGCCGGCAGCACCGAGGACGCCCCGCGCCGGACCCGCAACCGCCGCCGCACCCGCTCCGGGGCCCTGGCCGGCGCTCAGACCGACGCCCAGTCCACCAGCGGGTCCACCGTCGGCGCACCGGCCGGTTCGGTGACCGCACCGGCGGCCGGCTCCACCGACGACCCGGCCGACAACGGGCCCGGCACCGACCCGGACGCTCCGCGCCGCCGTCGCCGCCGGGGCGGCCGCGGTCGCGGCTCCGCCGCTGCTTCGCCCGAACCCACTCCCCCCACCGACGCCTGACCCCACCGTGACCGGAGAAGTCCGGGTGGTCCTGACCCAGCGCGTGGGTCGGAACCGCCCGGACTTCGCCAGTCAGCGAGGTTTCTTGCGGGGGGCCCGCTTCTTGGCGACGGGGACGGGGACGACGGCGGCCCAGGACCGGAGCAGGGCGTCGGCGACGTCCAGGTAGGCCCGCGCCCCGGCCGAGCGCGGCGACGTCCGCAGGATCGACCCGCCCACCCCCGGAGCCTCGGCGAACCGCACCGAACGCGGGATCGGCGTCAGGACGGGCAGCTCGAACCGCTCACCGAGGTCGGCCAGCACGGCCCGTGAGTGCACCGACCGGCCGTCGTACATGGTCGGCAGCAGGCCCCGCACCCGCAGCCGGGGATTGAGCAGCCGGTGGACGTCGGCCACCGTGTCCAGCAGCTGGCCGACCCCCCGGTGGGCCAGCATCTCGCACTGCAACGGCACGATCACCTCGTCGGCCGCGGCCAGGGCGTTGATCGTCAGCAGGCCCAGGGACGGCGAGCAGTCCAGCAGGACGACGTCGTACCGGGAGGCGACCGGCTCGATCGCCCCCCGCAGCACGTACTCCCGGTTCTCGGCCGGCAGCAGCATGGCCTCCACCCCGGCCAGGTCGACGGTGGCCGGCACGACGTCCATCCCCTCGGCCGAGGGCAGCGTGACCGAGGCCAGGGAGGCCTGGCCGGCCAGCACGTCGGCGACCGAACGGTCGACCTCGTCCGGGTCGATGCCCAGCGAGAAGGTCAGCGACGACTGCGGGTCCAGGTCGACCAGCAGCACCCGCAGGCCGTGCTGCTGCAGCGCCGCGCCCAGGGACACAACGCTGGTGGTCTTGGCGACGCCACCCTTCTGGTTGGCGACGGCGACGACACGGCTCATCCGGCTCTCCCTCGGGACCCAGCAGGAAACGCGGCCGGCTCGACCATATCGGTGGGCTCGACCTGCGCTCAGCCTCCCGAACCGTCAGGGTGGAGCTGTGATGACGGGAACGATCGGTGGCGGACCGGGACGGCCCGCGCCCGTCCCACCCCTGACCGACGCCGGTCGCGACCTCGGTCCGGCCGATCCGTACCGGCCTCGGGGCGATCACCGCCCGCATCGCCCCGACCCGAACCAGCCCGACGACCGAGGTCTGTTCGGGCCCGAGTCGGTGACCTGGCGAATCCACTCCGACCCGCTGATCGGCTTGGCCACGCTGCGCTCGCTGGCCCTGCGGGTGCTCCATCCCGAGGGTCTGACCAGCGTGTTCGCCACCGCCCACCGGGTCGACGACCCCTGGGACCGGCTGACCGGGACGCTGCGCCAGCTCGGCGTGGTCACGTTCGGCAACAGCATCGAGGCCGCCATGACCGGGGCCCGGGTGCGCGCCGTCCTGATGCAGGTGCACGGGGTGACGCCGGAAGGGCGGGAGTATCGCGGCGACGACCCCGACCTGCTGCTGTGGATGCACTGCTGCCAGGTGGCCTCGTTCGTCGAGGTGACCCGCCGGGGCGGCCTGAGCCTGACCAACGCCCAGCACGAGACCTACATCCGCGAGCAGGTCCGGCTGGCCGCCGTCTGGGGGCTGGAGCCGGACCAGGTCCCGGCCTCCCGCAGCGAGCTCACCCGGTACTTCCGCGCGGCCCGGCCGGCGTTGCGGATGACCGCCACCGCCCGGGCCTTCCTCGGGGCGGTGGTGGCGCCGGCGCTGCCCGACCTGATGGCCCTGACCCAGCGCGACCGGCCGTCCTGGGCCCCGGTCGCCGGGCTGGCCTACGGCGCGCTGCCGAACTGGGCCCGGCGGATGTACATCCCACCGACCGACCACGGTCCGGCCGCGCTGAGCCAGTCGGCCACCACGATCGCCCTGCACACCCTGCGGGACAGCCTGCGCGGCCGGCCCGATCAGACCGGGTTGCGACTGACCTGACGGCGGGGCGTCGGCACCAGCGCGCTCGACGCCGCGACCGCCGGGACGGACACCGCCCGGCCCGGCACCGACCGGCGGCCGGAGTCGAACAGCCCGGCGACGACGTCGTCCCGGCTCGGCAGGGCCCAGCCCGACCGCGGCCCGCGCACCGGCGGAGCCAGCCAGCCGGCCCGCTCGCCGCCCGGCCCCAGGCTCGGCGGGAGCATGATCCAGGACCCGACGCCGTGCACCAGGACGTCGCCCGAGGCGGAGAGCCGGCCGCCGGGGGCGGTCAGGAAGAACCACCGCGGCCCGGCCGCGATCACCGGGCCGAGCAGCGAGTGGGCGTCGAGCTGGGCGGCCAGCTCCCGGCCCAGGGCGGCAGGCACGTCGACCACGTCGACCTGGTCACCGGTCGGCACCAGGACGGCGTAGGGCTGCCGGCGCCAGCGCGCGGCCACCACGTCGGGATCGTGCAGCGCCAGCCCGCTGAGGCCCGCGCCGAGACCGGGCAGCCCGATCGGCGACTCGTTGCGGACGGCCGGGTGCGGCCCGGTCCGGCCGCAGCCGGACAGGTCGCAGTCGAACCGGCCCTCGGCCGCCGACCACCAGGCCCCCGGCACCACCGGCAGCCCGGCCGCCGCCGCGCTCACCGCCGTCCGGCTCAGCGCCCGGCGGTATCTCGACCCGATCAGGCTCCGGCCACGATCGAACACCACTGGATCTCCTCCACCCTGAGCGCCCGGCCTCGCGATCGAGTCGGATCGATCGCTGTCACGAACACGCTCCGGTGGTGGTGCCCCGGATGTCCTCGCCTCGGCTCTGAAGCGCTGCGCAGGGTTCAACCCTGTCGCACCAGACCGTCGCGCCACACCTTCTTCCGAGCATCGTTCGTGCGTTCTCTGCCGCGTCCTTGTCGCGTGATGTACTCGTTCCGTCACCGTAAGTTGGAAATTGTCCGCCGAACGGCCGATTGGGCGTCTAATCTGGTTCCCCCGGCTCCACCCGGTCCAACCCCGAGGCGGCCCTGCTCATGCCGAAGCGATCCACCCTGCTCAAGGAGCTGCTGCGACAGCGGCACTGGCAGACGTACGCCACGTTCTGCCGGCAGTACGACGACGCCGCGGCCGGGATCGAGCCCGAACTGGTCGGTCACTGGCCCAGCCGCGGCCAGTTCGCCCGCTGGCTGAGCGGCGACCTCAAGGGCCTGCCGCACCCCGACCACTGCCGGGTGCTCGAAGCGATGTTCACCGGCCACACGGTGCAGCAACTGTTCGCCTTCCCGGAACGCCCCCGGACGGCGATCGAGCCACCCGGGCCGACGCCGGTCGGGCCGCTGGCGCGCCGGGCCGAGCCGACGGCGTCCATCCCGGCCGCCCGACGGCCCCCGGGCCCGTCGGCCCCGGCCCGCAAGCGGGCGACCCCGCCGCCGGAACAGGCGGACCGGACGGCGCACGCCCTGAACCAGGAAATGGCCATGACCACCGAGGAGTCGGCCCGGTTCGTCCGGGGCAACGCCGGCGGGGTCGATCACGACGTGCTCGACCAGCTCGGGTCGGACGTCCGCCAGCTCGCCGTGCAGTACCTGGCCCGGCCCCCGCTGACGCTGTTCCGGCCGCTTTCGCAGCTGCGGGCCGAGGTGTTCGACATGCTCGACCGGCGGCAGCGGCCCGGCCTGCTGCCCCCGCTGTACGCGGTGGCCGGCCGGCTCTGCGCCCTGCTCGCCCACGCCAGCGCCGACCTCGGGCACAGCTACGCGGCCGAGACCCACACCCGCACCGCCTGGCTGTGCGCCGACCTGGCCGACGACGACTCGCTGCGCGCCTACATCCGCTGGGTCCAGTCCAACGTGGCCTTCTGGGACGGCGACTACCGGCAGGCCGCGCAGATCGCGAGCAGCGGCCGGCGGTTCGCCACCAAGGGCAGCAACCTGCTCCGGCTGGCCAGCCAGGAGGCCCGGGCCTGGGCCGCCGCCGGCGAGACGAGCGAGGTGCACCGGGCCCTGGCGGTGGCCGGGGCCGCCCGCGACCAGCACATCCCCGACGACCAGCCCGGGGTGTTCCGGTTCGACCCGGGTAAGGCCGCCTACTACGCCAGCGAGGTGCGCCTGGCCCTCGGCGGCCCCGACAACGCCCGGCTGGCCGCGGCCGACGCCGACGAGGCCCTGCTGCTCTTCGAGCAGGCCCCGGCCGAGCAGCGGGCGCCCGAGTTCGTCGCCGCCGCCCGCCTCGACCTGGCCAACGCCCGCCTGGCGCTGGCCGACCTGGAGGGCGCGGCGGTGGAGATCCGGGCCGTGCTGAAACTGCCGGTGGAGAACCGGACCGAGCCGATCGTGGGCCGGGTCAGCAAGGCCGGCGACGCGCTCCGCGAGGCCCGCTTCACCCATTCGGCCCTTGCCCTGGAACTGCGCGACGAGATCGGCTTGTTCCGGGCCTATCCGGCCCGACGGGACCTATCGGAGGCACTCGACTGACCATCCCCAGCGCTCGCCAGCACCCGGCTCCGGCCACCGCCCAGATCGCCGTCTGCGGCCCCCGGGACTGCACCGAGCACGAGGCCGCCCTGGCCCGGCAGGTCGGGGTGCTGCTGGCCCAGGCCGGAGCGGTGGTGATCTGTGGCGGCGGGACCGGCGTGATGGCCGCGGTCGCCGCCGGAGCCCGATCGGCCGGTGGCCTGGTGGTCGGCATCCGGCCCGGGCCGGACCGCTCCGACGCCTCGCCCGACCTGGACGTGACCATCGTGACCAACCTCGGTGAGGCCCGCAACGCCGTCATCGTCTGGAGCGCCGACGCGGTGATCGCGATCGGCGGCTCCTGGGGCACGCTCAGCGAGGTGGCCCTGGCCCGGCGCCGGGGGGGCCTGCCGGTGCTGGTGCTGGGCGGCTGGCGGGTCGTCGACGCGGACGGCGTGCCGGTCGACGGGCTCCACCACGTCGACTCGCCGGCCGAGGCGGTGGCCGGCGCGCTGCGGGGCCGCGAGCGGGCCAACCCGGCCGCCGGCCCGCACGCCGACCAGGCCTGAACCTCGACCTCGACCTCGACCTCGACCTGACCAGTTCGACCAGGTCGCCCCGGCCCGGCGGTCAGTCGGCGACCGCGGCCCAGGGCTCCCGGTCCGGGGCCGCCGCCCGGCCCTCGGGACAGTGCCGGCGGAAGTCGCACCACGAGCAGCCCGGCGACGGCTTCGGCTCGAACCGGGTACCGGCGTCCTGACCATGGTCGCCGGCCCGGTAGGCCGCGTCGGCGGCGGCGCACTCCCGGCCGATCGCCTCGGCCTCGGCCAGTTTGGCCCGCAGCCCGGCCGGACTGTGCCGGAACCGGGCCCGCGTCCCGGTCGGCAGGTGGTGCAGCTCGACCCGCTCGCCGGGCCGGCGCAGGGTCCGGGCCGCGGCCACCGCGTAGACGGCCAGGGCCAGGCTGGCCTCGGCGTCCTGCGGTTCGGGCTGGTGCCGGCCGGTCTTGTAGTCGACGATCACCAGGCCATCGGCATCGGCGTCGATCCGGTCCACCCGGCCGGAGAGGACCAGGGCCGAGGTGGTCGCCGACACCGTTCGCTCGACCCCGATCCCGACCCCGGGCGCGGCCGGATCCAGCCCGCCCAGGTAGCCGCCGACCCAGCCGACGGCCCGCTCGCGCACGGTGGCCGCCTGCCCGGCGTCCCGGAAGCCGTCGCTCAGCCAGCGCCGGCGCACCAGGCGCGCGCCGGCCGCGGGGGTCCGGGCGGCGATCGGCAGGGTGAACCAGTCGGCCAGGGCCGAGTGCACGGCCGCGCCGATGCTGTTGTGGGCCCAGGGCGCGCCTTTCGGCGGTTGCGGCCGGTCCAGGTAGCTGAACCGGTAGCGCCGGGGGCAGCCGGCCCAGGTGGCCAGCCGGGTCGGGGTGCACGGGTAGAGCGGGGTCGGCATGCCGGCCAGCTCCTGCTGCCCGACCGCCCCGATCCCGCCGCCGAGATCGCCGCCGAGATCGCCGCCGAGATCGCCGCCGAGATCGCCGAGCGTCACGGCCGGACCACGCGCTCCGGCGTCCCCATCGCCACCAGCTTCTCCAGCACCTCGGGGGCGGTGGTGAACTCCCCGATCCGGTTCTGCTTGCCGGTGCCGTGGTAGTCGCTGGAGCCGGTGGTGAGCAGGTCCAGGTCGCGGGCCAGGTCACGCAGCAGCACCCGGTCGGCGGGTTCGTTGTCCCGGTGGTCCACCTCCAGGCCGGCCAGCCCGGCGTCGGCCAGGTCGCCGATGTCGGCCACGCTCACCAGCCGGCCCCGCTTGCCGGCCCGGGGATGGGCCATCACCGGTACCCCGCCCGCGCTGCGGACGAGCTCGACGATCAGCGCGGCGTCCGGGGCGTAGTGCGGCAGGTAGTACGGCGAGCGGGCGTGCAGCAGGGTGGCGAAGGCCTCGTCCCGGGAGCTGACCACGCCGTTGGCGACCAGCGCGTCGGCCAGGTGGGGGCGGCCCACGGTCGCCGACGAGTCGACGTGCTCCAGGACGTCGGCCCAGGTGATGTCCAGGTCGCGGGACATCCGCTGGACCATCCGCTGGGCCCGGTCGAGTCGGTCTGTGCGGGTCCGGGAGGTCTCGGCCAGCAGCGCCGGGTCGGCCGGGTCGAACAGGTAGGCCAGCATGTGGACGCCGATTCCGCTGGTCTGGCAGGAGATCTCGGCTCCCGGCACCAGGGTGAGGCCGACCCGGCGGGAGGTCTCGGCGGCGGCCGGCCAGCCGGCGGTGCTGTCGTGGTCGGTGATCGCGACGACGTCCAGCCCGGCCCCGGCGGCGATCTCGATCAGCTCGGCCGGTGAGTCCGTGCCGTCCGACGCGGTGGAGTGCAGGTGGAGGTCGATGGGCACGCAATCAGGGTAGTCAGCGTAGGCGGGGGGTGAGGGCGCCGCAGGGCAGATCCACGTCGTCCCCCCGATCGCGCATGTCGACCAGGCCGAACCGGGTGAGCAGCACGGCCGCCGCGGTCGCCGGCCAGGCCAGCAGCCAGAGCCAGACGCCGCCGGCCTCGCCCACGTAGGCGATGCCGCCGTCCACCGGTACCGACCACAGCGGCATCTCGTGGCCACCGACGTCGAGCTTGATCTCGGCCGGGTCGTGCAGCACCTTCTCCTGCAGCAGCGGCCCCGGGTCGACGCCGTGCAGGCCGGCCAGGTGCGCGCCCAGGCCGATCCCGGGCTGCTCAGCCACCAGGAGCAGGTCGGCCGCGGGGTCCTCGTCGCCGACCTCGGGGATCGGGTGCGGCCCGGAGACGGCGACCACCACCGCGACCGTGCCGCCGGCGTCGTCCCCGGCCCACTGCAGGCCGGTCAGCAGCCAGTTGTCCGGGATCGGTTTGGGCACCCAGACCGGCACCAGGCTCTCGCGGGCCAGCCGGTGGATGAGGTCGGGGGTCGGGGCCTTGGCCGGGCCGACCGGCACGATGTCGCCGTGCTCGTCGCACAGCCACGAGCTGGAGTACAGCCCGGGCTGGCGCGCCACGGCACCGCAGCGGGGGCAGGTGCGCAGAACGGTCACCAGGCCGACGGTCCCCTGCCCGGGGCCACGGGTCAAGCCGCCGCGCGTGACCAGCAGCAACCCGCTGTGATCAAGGCCGGGTCGGGGTGGGCCCGGGCACCGGCCGGCCGGGCTGCTCACCGCCGCGGGCGGCCAGGTAGTTCTCCTTCGGCACCATCACCTTGCGCCGGAACACACAGACCACGGTGCCGTCCTGGTTGTAGCCGATGGTCTCCACCGAGACCACGCCGCGATCGTCCTTGGAGGTCGACTCCCACTTGTCCAGCACCCGGGTCTCGCCGTAGATGGTGTCACCGTGGAAGGTCGGGGCCACGTGCCGCAGCGACTCGATCTCCAGGTTGGCGATCGCCCGGCCGGACACGTCCGACACCGACATGCCGAGCAGGATCGAGTAGACGTAGTTGCCGACCACCACGTTGCGGCCGAACTGGGTCGACTTCTCGGCGTAGTGCGCGTCCAGGTGCAGCGGGTGGTGGTTCATCGTGAGCAGGCAGAACAGGTGGTCGTCGGACTCGGTGACCGTCTTGCCGGGCCAGTGCTTGTAGACGGCGCCGACCTCGAACTCCTCGTAACCGCGCCCGAACTGCATGCCGGCCCCTCTCGTTCACGACTGCTCCACGACTGCCCCATGACAGCCCCGCGACAGCACCGCCTCGCTCACCGATCATGCCGCCCCCGTCCCCGCTGCCGGTCGCCGTCGAGGTGGTCTACCTCACCGTTGGACCGCTACCGGCTCGTGCGGCCGACCGCAAAGGAGGATCAACCGCCTCCGGGATCGTGAGCAAGCCCGGCCCGGCCGGTTGTTCCTCCGCTGCGGTTGCTCCTCCACAATGGAGGGATGAGTGACGACGCAGCGGAACCGGCAGTCGAAGTGGTCGGCCTGGAGGCACCGGAGGGTGGCGGGGCCGATCCGGCGGCCGCCCCCGACACCGAGATCGAGCACCGGCAGCGGCCGTCCTCCCCCGCTTTCCGGGCGTTCATCGCGTCCGGCTGGGCCGACCGGCCGGACGCGCCGCCGGCCGAACTGGAGGCGGCCCCGTACGCGGCCGACCGGCGGTCCCGGGTGGCCGGGCTGCTGCCCGGCGAGCGGCTGGTGCTCCCGGCCGGCGCGTTCCGGGTCCGCAGCAACGACACCGACTACCGGTTCCGCCCGCACTCCGCCTTCGCTCACCTGACCGGGCTGGGCACCGACCGCGAGCCGGATGCCGTCCTGGTGCTCGAGCCCGACGGCGAGGACGACACGGCCACGCTGTTCTTCCGCCCCCGGGCCGAGCGCGACAGCGAGGAGTTCTTCGCCAGCCCCCGGTACGGCGAGCTCTGGGTCGGGGTCCGGCCGAGCCTGGCCGAGGTCGCGGTCGAGACCGGCCTGACCTGCCGGCACCTCGACGACCTGGCCGAGGCCCTGACCAAGGACGCCGGCACCGGCGAGGGGGCGATGCCGATCCGGGTCGTGCGCGGCGCCGATCCCGAGGTCGAGGCGCTGGTGGACGGCATCCGGACCACTGCCGGAGTCGACCCGCAGGCCGCCGGGGCGGCCGACACCGAGCTGACCCGGGTGCTGTCCGAGCTGCGCCTGATCAAGGACGACTACGAGGTCCGGGAGATGCGCAAGGCGATCGAGGCCACGGCCGAGGGGTTCGCCGACATCGTCCGGGCGCTGCCGGCGGCGCTGGCCACGGTCCGGGGCGAGCGGGTGATCGAGACCGCGTTCGAGTCGGTCGCCCGGCTGCGCGGCAACGACGTCGGCTACGACACCATCGCCGCCGCCGGGCCGCATGCCTGCACGCTGCACTGGATCCGCAACGACGGCCCGGTGCACGAGGGCGACCTGGTCCTCATCGACGCCGGGATCGAGGTCGACAGCCTCTACACCGCCGACGTGACCCGGACCCTGCCGGTCTCGGGCCGTTTCAGCGAGCCGCAGCGGCGGGTGTACCAGGTGGTGCTCGAGGCCGCCGACGCCGCGTTCGCGGTGGCCCGTCCGGGCACGAAGTTCCGTGACGTGCACGCCGCGGCGATGCAGGTGATCGCCGAGCGGCTGCACGAGTGGGGCCTGCTGCCGGGCACGGTCGAGGAGTCGCTGCACCAGGACGGGCAGTTCCACCGGCGCTGGATGGTCCACGGCACCAGCCACCACCTGGGTCTGGACGTGCACGACTGCTCGCAGGCCCGGCGGGAGATGTACCTGGACGCCGAACTGGCCCCAGGCATGCTGTTCACCATCGAGCCGGGGCTCTACTTCGGGCCCGGCGACCTGTTGGCGCCGCCCGAGCTGCGCGGCATCGGCATCCGGATCGAGGACGACGTGCTGGTCACCGCGGACGGCTGCGAAAACCTGTCTGGTCTGCTGCCCCGCCAGCCGGTCGAGATCGAGGCCTGGATGGCCTCGCTGCGGTAGGCCTGCGAGTCAAGCGGCCACCTCAGCACGCAGAACTCCCGCTCCGGCCGGCTCAGCGCCGGCGAGGCGGCCTTCTGCGTGCCGGCGTGGCCGCCTGGTTCAGGCGGCCAGGGCGGCGTAGCGGCCGTTGCGCTCCAGCAGGCCCTGGTGGGTGCCGACCTCGACGATCCGGCCGTGGTCGATCACCGCGATCTGGTCGGCGTTGCGGACGGTCGACAGCCGGTGCGCGATGGTGATCGTGGTCCGGCCCTCGGCCAGCGCGTCGAAGGCCCGCTGCACGGCCCGCTCGGTCTCGGTGTCGAGGGCGCTGGTGGCCTCGTCGAGCACCAGCACCCGGGGGTCGCGCAGGAGGGTCCGGGCGATGGCGATCCGCTGCTTCTCGCCGCCGGAGAACCGGTGCCCGCGGGAGCCGACCATGGTGTCGTAGCCCTCGGGCAGCCCGACGATCAGGTCGTGCACCTGGGCCGCGCGGGCGGCGTCCTCGATCTGCTGGTCGGTCGCGTCGGGGCGGGCGTAACGCAGGTTCTCGCGGACCGTGGTGTGCAGCAGGTAGGTCTCCTGGCTGACCACGCCGACGATCGCGGCCAGGTCGGCCAGGCGCAGGTCGCGCACGTCGATGCCGTCGATGGTGACGCGGCCGGCGTCGGGGTCGTAGAGCCGGGCCGTGAGGGCGGCCAGAGTGCTCTTGCCGGAGCCGGTCTCGCCGACCAGGGCCAGCGTGGAGCCGGCCGGCACGACCAGGCTGACCCCGGTCAGGGCCGGCGCGCCGCCGCCCGGGTAGCTGAAGGTGACGTCGTCGAAGACCACCTGACCACGGACCCGGGCCGGGTCGACGTCGACCGGCTCGGCCGGCTCGTCGATGTCGACCGGCAGGTCGAGGTACTCGAAGATCCGGGCGAACAGGGCCAGCGAGGCGGTCAGCGAGACACCGACGTTGAGCAGGCCCATCAGCGGCCGGAACAGGCCGGACTGCAGGGTGGTGAAGGCGATCAGCGTGCCGATGGTCATGTGACCGGAGGTGGCGGGCAGGCCGGCCGACAGGTAGATGGCGGCCGGGATCGCGGCGAAGATCACGCTCATCGAGGCCATCCGCCAGCGGCCGGCCAGGTCGGAGCGCAGCTCGAGGTCGATCAGCCGGGTGGACGACGCGGTGAACCGCTCGACCAGCGACGGGCCGGTGCCCATCGTCTTGCTCAGCTGGATGCCGCTGATCGAAAGGCCTTCTTCGATGATGACATTCAGGTCGGCCAGCTCGCGCTGCCGCTGGGCGGTGATCGCCCGGCGCATCCGGGCGACCCGGCGGCTGAGGTAGATCGCGGGCGGCATCACGACCAGGGAGATCAGCGAGAGCCGCCAGGAAAGGGCCAGCATGGCCACGGCGGTGGCGATCGCGGTGGTCAGGTTGGCCGCGATCGAGGTGGCGGTCGACGTCACCACGCCCTGCATGCCCCCGATGTCGTTGGTGATCCGGGACTGCACCTCCCCGGTGCGGGTGCGGGTGAAGAAGCCGATCGACTGCCGCTGCAGGTGCTCGAAGACGGTGGTGCGCAGGGTGTGCATCACCTGCTGGCCCACCCGGGTGCTGATCCAGGTCTGCAGGACGCCGAGCACCGAGGTCACGCCGGCCACGGCGATCATGCCGATCACCAGCCAGACCAGCAGGGAGACGTTCTGCTCGGGCAGGGCGTGGTCGATCACCGCGCGCAGCAGGAACGGCGAGGCCATCCCGATCACGGACGACGCCACGATGATCGCGGTGACGATCACCAGGGGCATCCGGTGGGCGGTGAAGAGCCGGCCGATCCGGCGTAGGGAGACCTCGCGGGCCTGGGCCTTCTCCTCCTCGGTGACGCGGCCGCGACCGCCCCGGGAGCCGGGGCCGGGGCCGGCGTCGGGACGGTTCGCACGGACGGGTGGGGCGGTGGACGGGGAGTTCACGGTGGGGTTCGCCAAGGAGGTACCTCGCTCCGGAGATGTCGGATATTCAGTGAGGTTACCTCACTATGAGGCTGCAACAGTAGTAGCTGCTACCGTATTCCGATGGCCGACGAGGACGACGAGACCCTGGCCGAGGCCTTCTGGTCGGTGGCCCGGCGGTTGCGCCACCTCACCCACGACACGGTCACCCCGCTCGGCGTCACCCCCGGTCAGGCCCGGGCCCTGGGCGTACTGCGCCGGCACGGCGAGATGCGGCTCAGCGATCTGGCCTACCACCTGCGGATCGTCCCCCGCTCGGCGACCGAGGTGATCGATGCCCTGGAGGAGCTCGGCCTAGTCGGGCGCTCCCCCGACCCGGCCGACCGGCGCGCCACCCTGGTCGCCCTGACCGCCGAGGGAGTTCGGATCGGCGAGGGCGTGCAGGCCGCCCGCCGGGCCGAGGCCGACGCCTTCTTCGGCCGGCTCGGCGACGCCGACCGCGACGAACTGGCCCGGATCCTGCGCTCCCTGCGGCCGTGACCCGCCCTCGATGATCGGTACCGGCCATCCGGCGGTCATCTGGCGTCAACCGGCCCTTCCGGGTGATGTCAGCCGCATCGCCGGTACCAGCGGGTCACAACGGCTACCATGGGCAACAGTTGAACGCCGTTCGGGCCGTCAGGCCGGCCGGCCGGCTTCGGAGCCAGGGAGGTGAGTTCGGTGCCGTCCAGAGATGACACCCCTGCCAGTACCGACCCTCCGCAACCGTCGGTCTGGCTTTTTTCACGCTGAATCGGCTTTTGCGGACCCACCTGCGCTCCAGAGGGGTCCCACCATGGCTCGCTCCAACCGTTCTGCCCTTGCCCGTTCCCTGACGCTGCCCCGGACTCCCCTGCGCAGCGTCTATCCCGTGCTGCGTTACGGCACCGCCGAATCCGGCGCCGCCGCCCGCAAGGAAGCCCCGCCGCGCACCGACGGCCTGCTCGACGCGGCCGTCGACTGGGCCCACTACTGCGAAGGGCGCCGGGCCGAGGTCCGCGACTTCGCCAGTGCCGTCGACGCCGCCCGCGACGGTGACGGTTTCGTCTGGCTCGGCCTGCACGAGCCCTCGCCCGAGCAGCTCGAGCAGCTCGGCATGGTGTTCGCGCTGCACCCGCTGGCCCTGGAGGACGCCTCGACCGCCCGGCAGCGACCGAAGATCGAGCGCCACGAGAACGACATCTTCCTGGCCATGCGCACCCTGGCCTACGTCGACAGCGTCGACCGGGCCGCCGGCGGCGACGTGGTCGAGACCGGCGCGGTGATGGTCTTCCTGGGCGAGTACTTCGTGATCACCATCCGGCACGGCAAGCACGCCTCGATGTCCGGCCTGCGCAAGCGACTGGAGGCCAACCCGGAGCAGCTCGCCCTCGGCCCCTCGGCCGTGCTGCACGCCGTCACCGACAAGGTGGTGGACGACTACCTGGCCGTGGTCGACACCGTGCAGCAGGACATCGAGGAGATCGAGACCACCGTCTTCGCTCCCCGGGCGGGCACCGACATCGAGCGGATCTACCAGCTCAAGCGCGACATCATCGAGATGAAGCGGACTGTCTGGCCGCTGGCCGCGCCGCTGCGGGAACTGTCCGAACGGCCCCGGCGGATGATCCACCCCGACATCCGGGAGTACTTCCGCGACGTCAGCGACCACCTCACCCGGGTGCACGAGCAGATCGCCAGCTTCGACGAGTTGCTCACCTCGATCCTGCAGGCCGGCCTGGCCCGGGTCGCGGTGGCCGAGAACGAGGACATGCGCAAGATCTCGGCCTGGGTGGCGATCGCGGCGGTGCCGACGATGATCGCCGGGATCTACGGGATGAACTTCAAGTACATGCCCGACACCCAGCTGCACTGGGCCTATCCCACGGTGGTCGGCGTGATGGTCGCCATCTGCGGGTTGCTGTTCCGCGGTTTCAAGCGCAACGGCTGGTTGTAGGGACGCCGCCCGGTGGCCGAGCCGCTCTGGGGTGAGCTGACCGACGTCCCCGGGCTGCTGGTGGGCCAGGCCGAGCGGATCGGCGACGGCTGGCTGACCGGCGTCACCGTGGTGCTGCCGCCGCCGGGCACGGTCGGCGCCGTCGACGTGCGGGGCGGCGGGCCGGGCACGCACGAGACCGACGCCCTCGACCCGACCACGCTGGTGCCGACCGTGGACGCCGTCACCCTCACCGGCGGTAGCGCGTTCGGGCTGGTCAGTGCCCACGGTGTGCAGCTCTGGTGCGAGCAGGACGGGCGCGGTTTCGCGGCCGGGCCGCCCGACGACCCAAGGTCGGTGCTGGTGCCGATCGTGCCGGCCGCCGCGATCTTCGACCTCGGCCGGGGCGGCGAGCTCACGGCCCGGCCCGATGCCGAGCTCGGCCGTCAGGCGGCGAGTGCGGCGGCATCGAGCGCCGGGACGCCGGTGGCCCGCGGCGGGGTCGGTGCCGGTACCGGGGCCCGGATGGCCGGCGCCACGGTGCGCGGCGGTGTCGGGACCGCCTCGGTCCGGCTGGCCGGCGGGCTGGTGGTCGGGGCGCTCGTGGTGGTCAATGCCCTCGGCAGCCCGTTCGACCAGGTCAGCGGGGCTCTGCTCGGGGCCGCGTTCATTCCGCCGGGCCGGCCCCGGCCGGTGTTCGACGCGGCGTCGATGGGCCTGTCCGACGGGAGGCCGATCGACGGCCGAATCGACGGCCGATCGGCAACCGCCGCGGCGACCGGACCGGCCAACACCACCCTGGCCGTGGTCGCGACCAACGCCGCCCTGACCCCGGCCCAGGCCCGGCGAACCGCGACCGCGGCCCACGACGGCATTGCCCGGAGCCTGGCCCCGGCCCACACCCTGTTCGACGGCGACACCGTGTTCGCGCTGGCCACCGGCCAGATCGAGGTCGACCTGGCCGGTGTCGTCGGGCTCCAGGCGGCCGCCGCCGACGCTGTCCTGCTGGCCGTGCTGGATGCCGTGCTCAACGCCCCCCGAACCTGAGGCTCAGGACGCCGGCGGCTGCTCGATCACCTGGGTCGGCTCGGCCCGCTTCTCGGCCCGCTCCTGCTCCTGCCGCTCGGACTCGGCCTGTGCCTCGGCCTGCTCGGCCTTGGCCTGGTCCTCGGCCTTCTTGCGGTCGATCATCTCGCTGTAGGTGGGGCCGGTCACCGGGGCCGCCGGCTCCGCGGACGTCTCGACCTCCGGGCCGGCCGGGGCGCTGCCGAACGGCGGGGTGGCCGGCGGGGCCGCCGGGGTGACCGGCGCGGTGGCCAGACCACTGGGACCGCCCCGGCTGGTCGGGCCGCCGTCCCGGGCAAGCTGGTTGAGCAGCTGGATGGCCTTGCCGGCCTGCTCGGTCAGGCAGAGCAGCCGGTACTCGCCGGCCACGATCTGGCTGGTGGAGGTGAAGTCGCGGCGCCCGCCGGTGAGGGCGTACGAGATCACCGCGAACAGCAGACCGAAGGCCCCACCGAGGATGACCGCGGCCGGGATGCTGATTCCCTTGGCACTGCCGAAGATCGCGATTAGTACCCCGACCATGAGGCCGAAGTAGGCCCCCGAGCCGAACCCGAGCATGGCCGCCCGGGCGTAGGTGAGGCGGCCGGTGACCCGCTCGACCATCTTGAGGTCGACCCCGACGATGGTCACCGCCTGCACCGGGAAGTGCTGGTCGGACAGGAAGTCGACGGCCTGCTGAGCCTCCAGGTAGGTGGCGTACTGGGCGATCGTGTCGCCGGCCGGAGGGGTCGGCAGGCCAGGTTGGGGATTGGTCCTGAACGGCGCGAGATTCGACATCTGATCATTGTCCCCGATCCCGGCGGCCCCGCCTCACCACCGGCCCTGGCCGGCCGACCCGAGCTGCGGCTACTCGGCGGCGCGGGCCGCGTCGGCCTCGGTCGTCGCCCCTTCGGTGGAGAGCACCCCGCCGGCGTTCTCCAGGTGCGCCCGGACGAACCAGTGGAACTGCTCGAGCTCGTGCAGGTGACCGATGAGCAGGTCGTTGGTCACCGGGTCGGCCTCCTCGACGTCGGCCGCGACCTGCCGGATGCTGCTGATCACGCCGATGTAGACCTGATCCAGGGCGGCCAGGTGCTCGATCGCCCCGGCCCGGCCGACCGAGTAGTCGTTCCAGTCCCGCTGGGCCACGATCGCGCCCGGCGTGCCTTGCGGCGAGGAGCCCAGCGTGGCGATCCGCTCGGCCACCTGGTCGGCGTAGGCCCGGACGACCTCGACCTGCGGGTCGATCATCTGGTGGACCGAGATGAAGTGCGGCCCGACCACGTTCCAGTGCACGTGCTTGAGGGTCAGGTGCAGGTCGTTGTAGGCGTTCAGGCGCTGCTGCAGGGCCTGGGCCACGGAGGCGCCGTCCTCGAGGGACATGCCCGGAACGGTGTACGAGGGCTGATCGGTGATCGGGTCGGTGATGTTTGTGGTGACATTGTCGGTCACTGTGTGTGTGGTAGTTGTAGCCATGCCTTCACGCTAGGACGAGCGTCAGCGACTCGCAGTTCGAGAGTCAGTTCGAGACTGACTCGGGCCCTCAGCCCCGCCGGGCGTAGTCCTCCAGCAACCGCCGTCCGATGATCATCTTCTGGATGTCGGCCGTGCCCTCGCCGATCAGCAGCATCGGGGCCTCCCGGTAGAGCCGCTCGATCTCGTACTCCTTCGAGTAGCCGTAGCCGCCGTGGATCCGGAACGAGTCCTCGACCACCTGGTGGCAGTACTCGCTGGCCAGGTACTTGGCCATGCCGGCCTCGAGGTCGTTGCGGGCACCGGCGTCCTTGACCCGGGCCGCCTTGACCATCATCTGGTGCGCGGCGTCAACCTTGACCGCCATCTCGGCCAGCCGGAACATCACCGCCTGGTGCTCGGCGATCTTCTTGCCGAAGGTCTTCCGTTGCTGGGCGTAGTCGATGCCGAGCTCGAAGGCCCGCATCGCCAGCCCGCAGGCCCGGGCGGCGACGTTCACCCGGCCCACCTCGACGCCGTCCATCATCTGGTAGAAACCGCGGCCGACCTCGCCGCCGAGCAGCTGGGCGTCGGTGGTCCGGTAGCCGTCGAAGACCAGTTCGGTGGTGTCGACGCCCTTGTAGCCCATCTTGTCGATCTTGCCCGGGACCAGCAGGCCGGGCGCCGTCGTCCCGAATCCGGCCGTCTTCTCGACCAGGAACGTGCTCATGTTCCGGTAGACCGACGGCGAGCCGGTATCGGTCTTGGTCAGGACGGCCACCAGGTTCGACGAGCCGCCGTTGGTCAGCCACATCTTCTGGCCGTTGATCGTCCAGTGGCCCGGTTCGTCCTCGTCGGGAACGGCGCGGGTGCGGATCGCCGAGACGTCGGAGCCGCAGTGCGGCTCGCTCATCGAGAAGGCGCCGCGGACCTCACCGGTGGCCATCCGGGGCAGGTATTTCTGCTTCTGCTCCTCGGTGCCGTGCTGGATCAGCATGTAGGCGACGATGAAGTGGGTGTTGATGATGCCCGAGACGCTCATCCAGCCCCGGGCGATCTCCTCGACCACGAGAGCATAGGTGAGCAGCGACTCGCCCAGCCCGCCGTACTCCTCGGGGATCATCAAGCCGAAGATCCCCATGTCTTTCATGCCCTCGACGATCTGGGTCGGGTACTCGTCCTTGTGCTCGAGTTCGGTCGCGACCGGGATGATCTGCTCATCGACGAAGATCCGGACGGCCTTCAGGATCTCGCGCTGGTCCTCGGTCAGTCCCTCGGTGCTCTGCAGGCGGCCCATGAGCGTCGTCGCTCCTCACTCGGTGGCTCGGGTTCGGTCGCCGAACCGGTGGTGGGCGACCTCCTGCGAGTATGAGCAGCGCTCGCCGCCGGGCGCACCCACGTCTGATGTGACCGCCGCCACCGGCGGGGTGGGCGGGAATGGCCTCCGCCGACCGTCGGTTAACCTCAATGGCACAAGGAAAGCGGCCAGCGCCACGGCAACAGCATCAATACGGTCGAGAAATGCGATTTCGCGAGACTCGGCGTCCAGATGCTGGACAGCTCGTTGACTGGCCCGAATTTGTAAACGTACTGTGAAGAAAGCCATCCAGAGCGGTCGAGAGTCCTGGCTCGTTGACGCCGCAGCAACCACCCCGATTCGAGGGCCGGTGCTTCCGCCAGGGTCGATGGAGGAGAAGAAGATGTCTACCCAGGCCCCGAGAGTCAACCTGCTGAGCAAACGGCTGACCAAGCGCGCCTACGTAGATCTTCTGCGCACCGCCAGCGCGGCGTGTCGCCACCACACCGCCCGCTGAAACCCGCTTCGCGCCCTCAGCTCCTCCAGCGCTGACTCACGCCAAATCGCATCTTTCGGGTGCCGCCCCTGCCGGGGACGGCTCCGGATCGGTGCGGTGTGAGCTCCTGGGGAGCGGGGCGCACCACCAGGAGGAACACACCGTGAGCACCGACACCGAGAGCCTCTCCCCCGGCGCGGGCCGTGCCGGCCGTGAGGCGCGCAGTGCCGACGGCTCCGGGCCGACCGCCAGATCGAGCCGGCCCAAGCGCTCGGAGGGCCAGTGGGCCCTGGGCGAGCACACCCCGCTCAACCCGAACGAGGAGTGGAAGGCCAAGGAGGGCGGCCTGGCCGTCCGCGACCGGGTGCTCAGCACCTACGCCGAGCAGGGCTTCGCCAGCATCCCCGGCGACGACCTGCGGGGGCGGATGCGCTGGTGGGGCCTGTACACCCAGCGCCGGCCCGGGATCGACGGCGGCCGCACGGCGTCCCTGGAGCCGCACGAGCTGGACGACGAGTACTTCATGATGCGGGTCCGGATCGACGGCGGCGCCGTGACCGTGGCCCAGCTGCGGGTACTGGCCGACATCTCCATGACCTACGCCCGGGGCACCGCCGACGTCACCGACCGGCAGAACATCCAGTACCACTGGATCCGGATCGAGGACGTCCCGGCGATCTGGGAGGCCCTGGGCAAGGTCCGCCTGGGCAGCACCGAGGCCTGCGGCGACACCCCCCGGGTGGTGCTCGGCTCCCCGGTGGCCGGCGTCGCGGCCGACGAGATCATCGACGGCACGCCCGCGATCAAGGCGATCGTGAAGAAGTTCATCGGCGACCCCGACCTGGCCAACCTGCCCCGCAAGTTCAAGACGGCGGTCAGCGGCAGCCCGCACCAGGACGTCGCCCACGAGATCCACGACATCGCCTTCGTCGGCGTCGTCCACCCGGAGCACGGCCCGGGGTTCGACCTCTGGGTCGGTGGTGGTCTGTCGACCAACCCGATGCTCGGGCAGCGGCTCGGCGCCTGGGTGCCGTTGGACGAGATCCCGGACGTCTGGCACGGCGTGATCAAGATCTTCCGCGACTACGGCTACCGCCGGCTGCGGGCCCGGGCCCGGCTGAAGTTCCTGATGGCCGACTGGGGCCCGGAGAAGTTCCGCGAGGTGCTGGAGAGCGACGAGTACCTGGGCCGCAAGCTGGTCGACGGCCCGGCTCCGGCCCTGCCGCCGAACGGCCGGCACGACCACGTCGGCGTGCACCGGCAGAAGAACGGCAAGTTCTACGTCGGCGCGGCCCCGATCGTGGGGCGGGTCAGCGGCCAGGTGCTGGCCGAGCTGGCCGACGCGGCCGAGAAGGCCGGCAGCAACCGGATCCGGTTCACCCCGGAGCAGAAGATCGTGATCCTGGACGTCGTGGCCAAGCGGGTGCCCGACCTGCTCGACGACCTCGACGCGATCGGGTTGTCGGCCCGGGCCTCGGCCTTCCGCCGCGGCACCATGGCCTGCACCGGGATCGAGTTCTGCAAGCTGGCCATCACCGACACCAAGAAGACGGCCACCAACCTGGTCGCCGAGCTGGAGAACCGGCTGGCCGACGTGCCGGAGCTGTTCACCCTGGACGGGCCGTCGCTGAGCATCAACATGAACGGCTGCCCGAACTCCTGCGCCCGGGCCCAGATTGCCGACATCGGCCTGAAGGGCATCCAGGTGCCCGACCCGGCCGACCCGCAGGGCCCGACGATCGAGGGCTTCCAGATCCACCTCGGTGGCGGCCTGGGCGTGCACGCCGGCTTCGGGCGCAAGCTGCGGGGCCTGAAGACGTCGAGTGCCGACCTGCCCGACTTCGTCGAGCGGATCGTCCGGCGCTGGCTGGACCAGCGGGCCGACGACGAGGCCTTCGCCACCTGGGTCGTGCGGGCCGAGGAGGCGGATCTGCGATGAGCAGCCCGACCACCTCGAGCTCGGACACGGCGGGTCACAGCGGGACCGGCGAGCGCGCCGTCCCGTACTGCTGCCCGTTCTGCACCGAGGAAGACCTGCGCCCGCTGGAGAGCGGAGCGGTCGAGGGCCTGACCCGGGGTGGTTGGCACTGTCGTAGCTGTCTGCGCGTCTTCAGCCTGACCTTTCACGGGGTGCACCAGCCGGTGTTCGCCTCTCCCCAATCTCTGAGCACCAACGATCGGCCTCCTTTGGAGAGTGACAGATCATGATCGGTTCACTGATCAGCCGGCCCGAGGACGTCGCGGCCGCGCTCGAGGACAACCCGGTGCGGTTCGCTGCCGAGGCCAACGCCGTGCTCGAGGGCGCCGACCCGCTGACCGTGCTCGGCTGGGCCGGGCGCGCGTTCGGAAAGTGCCTGGTGGTGACGGCCGCGATGGGCGACACCGTGCTGGCTCACCTGACCTCGCGCGCCGTCCCGGGGACGGATCTGCTGTTCGTCGACCCCGGATACCACTTCGCCGAGACGCTGGGCACGGCCGCCGCCGTCGAGGCGTCGTACCCGCTGCGGATGCTGACCATCCGGCCCAAGGAGTCGGTCGAGGAGCACGAGGCCAAGCGGGGCAAGCTGTACGAGACCAACCCGGACGCCTGCTGCGCGCTGCGCAAGGTGGCCCCGCTGGACAACGCGCTGCGCGGCTACCGGGCCTGGGCCACCGGCCTGCGCCGGGACGACTCGCCGGACCGGGCCGACACGCCGACCGTGCGCTGGGACGCCAAGCGGGAGCTGCTCAAGCTGGCCCCGATCGCAGCCTGGACCCAGGAGGACCTGGACTCCTACCTGGACGCCCACCCCGAGGTGCTGAGCAACCCGTTGCTGCAGCTCGGTTACCGCTCGATCGGTTGCGCGCCGTGCACCCGGGCGGTCGCTCCCGGTGAGGACGCGCGGGCCGGGCGCTGGGCCGGACGGGCCAAGTCGGAGTGCGGCATCCACCTCTGAGCCTCAGCGATCGTCAGCGCTTCCTGCTCAGCTCAGCCTCGAACCGGGTGTCGAAATCCTCCAGCAGGCGGGAGATCTCCGGTCGGCGCATGACCTCCTCGACCCGTTCCGCGCCGGCCTCGACCTCGCCGGGCGGGACGGAGTCGTCGCCGTCCCGGCCGATGGCGTGCCGGGCGAAGTGGACCGCGGCCGAGGTCAGGCCCCGGCCCTGGGACAACCCGTCGGCCAGGGCTCCGGTGAGCAGGCGCAGGTCCATGCCGTGGATCGCCCGGTCGTAGGCCACCCGGACCCGGACCGCCTCGTCGGCCAGCGCGGTGCGGTCGGCGTCCGACGTCGGCTCGGCCAGCCGGCCGGCGGCCAGGCAGTGCTGCACGGTCCGGCCCAGCAGAAGCACGTGCATCACGTCGGTGGGCACACCCTTGACCGAGCCGAACAGGGCGACGTACTTGCGGATCGGGAACAGCAGCACCCGGCGGGGCACCGACTTCAGGTAGTCCAGCGCCCGGTGCAGGTGCCCGGCCGAGGCCGCGTCGGCCCCGGCGTAGAGGGCCTCAACGCTGTCCGAGGAGTACGTGCGCCCGGCCGCGCGCAGCGTGCGCAGCACCGCCAGCTGGGTGGCCCGTAGCCGGACCGCGTCGTCGAGCAGCGGCACCGGGATGAACCGGGACGCCGCGGCGGCGATCCCGTAGACCGCCCACTCCCCGACCAGCTGGCGACCGCCGTGGCCCTTCGATGCGTCCGGTTGGTCCGGCTTCGATGACGTCATGTTCAGTGACGGTAGGCCCTTGATCGCCGGGCGGCACCTTGATCACCCCCGAGAGGCCCGCGTCGCGGACCGGAGCCGGGTGGGCCAGGATGACTGTTCATGGCCGAACCGCTCCCGCACCCGCTGACCGGGCAGCGGTTCGCCTCGCCGGTCCCGCCGGGCACGGGCTGGCCCGAGGACCCGGCCCGGCCCGACACGGCCGTCGCGAACCGGCCGGCCGACGTGCGCCGACTGGCGGCCTCGGCTCCGGACCAGGCCGAACTGGAAGCCCGGATCTCGGTCTGCCGGGCCTGCCCGCGCCTGGTCGACTGGCGGGAGGAGGTGGCCCGGACCGGCCGCAAGGCCTACCTCGGTCAGCCGTACTGGGGCCGGCCGATCCCCGGCTGGGGCGACGAGCGGGCCTGGCTGCTGGTGGTCGGCCTGGCTCCGGCCGCCCACGGCGGCAACCGGACCGGCCGGGTGTTCACCGGCGACCGCTCGGGGGACTGGATCTTCGCCGCCCTGCACCGGGCCGGCTGGGCCGCCCGGGCGACCAGCGAGACCGCCGGCGACGGCCAGGCCCTGACCGGGGTCCGGATCGCCGCGCCGGTGCGCTGCGCGCCGCCGGACAACAAGCCCCTGCCGATCGAGCGCGACACCTGTGCGCCCTGGTTCGACCGCGAGGTGGCCCTGCTCGGCGGCCACCTGCGGGTGCTGATCGCCCTCGGGGCCTTCGCCTGGGACGCCGCGCTGGCCGCCGCCCGCCGGGCCGGCTGGGTGGTGCCCGTCCCCCGCCCCCGGTTCGGTCACGGCGCCGAGGTCCGGCTGGAACGACCCGGTGCAGAGCCGGTCTGGCTGGTCGGCTGCTACCACGTGAGCCAGCAGAACACCTTCACCGGCCGGCTGACCGAGCCGATGCTGGACGCCGTGCTGAGCCGGGCGGGCGACCACCGATGACCTGAGCCCCCCGCTGGTGGTTCACTGTGCGCGTGACCGAATTCGGGCGAACCGCGCAGAGCCGGTGACAGCGGGGTGAACTGGGTCGGACTGTCCGTGGCCCTGCTGGGCGCCCTGGTCGCGGCGGCCGGCCTGTTCCGGGCGTTCTGGCCGGTGGCGCCGATGCCGGCCTACCGCGATCTGGACGGCCCGGCGCGAGGCGTGCTGGAGCGGCAGGTCCGCCACGAGCTCGGTTCGCCGTCCGGTGACCTGCGGTTGCTGCGGACCGCGGCCGAGATCATGGTCGCCCAGCGCAACCTGCTCGGGGTCTGGCTGGGGTGCTTCCTGATCCAGTTCGGCACCGCCCTGGCCGACTGGAACTCGGCCCACCTTCTGGTCACCGTGCTGTTCGGGCTGGGGGTGGGCGGGCTGACGCTGTACTTCGAGCGCCGGGCCGAGGCCGGGGCCGTGTTCCTGGCCCGGCACCCGGGCCGCAGCCTGCTCGAGACCGGCCGCCTGAACGAGCTCCCGGCCGAGCCGCGGGACCAGGCGCCGGCCGAATCGGCCGACCAGGCGGAGGCCTCGGTGAAGGCTGCGGTGAAGGGCGAGGCGGACGCGGACTGACGGACCGGCCCGGATGTGGTCTGCGTCTCGCGTGGGGCGGGCCGCCGAGTGAGCCGAGCACCTAACCTCGAAGCCATGCGCAGCCCCAAGGACTTCTTCGCCGCCCTGGCGGTCGGAGCCCCCGAGCCGTTGCGGGAGATCCCGGCCCGGCCGTCCCGGATGATCCACTTCTTCCCGCCGTCCAACCCGAAGATGGTGGCCAAGGTGGCCGAGCTGGCCCCGACGGTCGACGTGCTGCTGGCCAACCTCGAGGACGGCGTCCCGGCGTCGGAGAAGGAGGCGGCCCGGGCCGGGCTGATCGACGTCGGCCGGAAGTGGTCGACCCCGGGCACCCAGTTCTGGACCCGGGTCAACTCGCTCGACTCCCCCTGGGGCCTGGACGACCTGACCCACGCCGTCCTGGAGATCGGCGACGTGCTCGACGTGGTGATGATCCCGAAGGTGACCGGGCCCGAGGACATCCACTACGTCGACCGGCTGCTGGCCCAGCTCGAGGCCAAAGCGGGCCTGCGGCGGCCGATTCTGGTGCACGCCATACTCGAGACGGCCGGTGGGGTGGCCCGGGTGGAGGAGATCTGCGCGGCCAGCCCGCGGATGCAGGGCCTCTCGCTCGGCCCGGCCGATCTGGCCGCCGACCGGCGGATGAAGACCACCCGGGTCGGCGGCGGCCACCCCGGCTACCTGGTTCGCCAGGATCCCGACCCGGACGACGCCGCGGCCCCCCGGGCGACGTACCAGCAGGATCTGTGGCACTACACGATCGCCCGGATGGTCGACGCCTGCGTGGCCAACGGCATCTTTCCGTACTACGGCCCGTTCGGCGACATCCGCGACGTCCAGGCCTGCGAGGACCAGTTCCGCAATGCCTTCCTGCTCGGCTGCGTCGGGGCCTGGAGCCTGCATCCGGTTCAGATTGCCATCGCCAAGAGGGTTTTCAGCCCCGACCCGGCCGACGTCAGGCACGCCCAGCGGGTCGTCGCGGCGATGGGCGACGGCACCGGCGCGCTGATGCTGGACGGCCGGATGGAGGACGACGCCTCGGTGAAGCAGTGCCAGGTGATCCTGCGGACGGCCCGGGCCCTGGCCCGGCGCGATCCGGAACTCGCGGCCAACTACGGCTTCTCGGGAACAGAGCAATTCTCGGGAACAGATCAATGAGCGAGGACGTCCGGCCCCGCCGGTCGGTGCTCTACATGCCCGGCGCCAACGAGCGGGCCCTGCTGAAGGCCCGGACCGTCCCGGCCGACGCGCTCATCCTCGATCTGGAGGACGCGGTCGCTCCGGACGCCAAGATCGCTGCCCGGGAACGGGTCTGCACGGCGGCGGGCTCCGGCGACTACGGCTCGCGGGAGGTCGCGATCCGGGTCAACGGCCTGGGTACGCCCTGGCACGCCGACGACCTGCGGGCGGTGACCGGCGCCGGGCCGGCGGCGGTCGTCGTCCCCAAGATCGGCTCGGCCGGTGACGTGCACGCGGTCGAGCGGGCCCTGGAGGCGGCCGGAGCCCCGGACCGGACCGCGATCTGGGCCATGGTCGAGACCCCGGCGGCGATGTTCGCCGCCCGGTCGATCGCGGCCGCCTCGACCCGGCTGACCGTGCTCGTGATGGGCACCAACGACCTGGCCAACGAGCTGCACGCCGAGCCCGTTCCGGGCCGGGCCCCCCTGCTGGCCGGTCTCGGTCTGGCCCTGCTCGGGGCCCGGGCCGAGGGCAAGGTGATCCTGGACGGCGTCTACAACGACGTGAAGGACCTACCCGGCTTCGAGGCCGAGTGCGTGCAGGGCCGGCAGCTCGGCTTCGACGGCAAGACGCTGATCCACCCGGGCCAGGTCGAGCCGTGCAACCGGGTGTTCGCGCCGACCGCGGCCCAGGTCGAGGAGAGCCGGGCCGTGCTGGCCGCCTGGGACGAGGCGCTGGCGGCCGGCCGCGGGGTGGCCACCGTGAACGGCCGGATGATCGAGAACCTGCACGTCGGGAACGCCCGCCGGATCCTGGCCGTGGCCGCCGCCGTCCAGGCCCTCTGACCTCGGACGGATTCCGGCGCCGGCTCAGGCGGGCACCGGCGGTTCGGCCGGCAACCGGCCGCGGGAGCTCACCACCAGCACCAGGCCCAGCAGCATCAGCGCCGTCCCGGGCAGCACCGCCACCGGCGGGGCCTCACCCAGCCAGACCCAGGCCACCAGGGACGCCCCCGGCACCTCGAGCAGGATGGCCAGGGCCAGCGGGGTCACCCCGACCGCGGGCAGGGCCAGGTTGAGCAGGGTGTGGCCGAGCAGTTGGGCCCCGACCGTGACGACGGCCAGCTCGATCCAGGTGCCGCCCGAGAAGCCGACCAGCCGGGTGCCGGTGACCAGGCAGGCCGGCAGCAGGACCAGGGCGCAGGTGCCGTAGGCGATCAGGGTGTAGACCGCCGTCGAGGCCGAGCGCATCACCTGGCTACCGAGGGCCACGTAGCCGGCCGCGGCGATCGCCCCGACCAGCGAGAGGACGTCGCCGGACAGCGCCCGGCCGGAGCGCGCGGCGTCCACCCCGGTGATCGCCAGCACGCCGGCCATGGCCAGCAGCACACCCAGCACCACCGCCCGCGGGACGGCGATCCGGCGGACCAGGTCGAGGGCCACGGTCCAGATCGGCGTGGTGCAGACCAGGGCGGTCGAGGCGGTCACCGTGGTCAGCCGCAGCCCGCTGAACCAGCTGGTGAAGTGCACCGCCAGCAGGACGCCGGACAGGACGGCCAGGCCGAGCGGACCGCGCCCGATCCGGCCCGGGCCGGCCCGGTCGCTCAGCCCGGCCCAGCCGCCGCTGACCAGGGCGCCGACCAGGTTCCGCCAGAACGCCACGGCCAGGACGGGCGCCACCGTGGCCGCGGTGACCGGGGCCGACGACGAGATGCCGGCGATCGCGACCGCGACCAGCAGCCAGGCCCGGGTCGGGCTGAGTCTGTTCACCGGCAGGACTCTGCCAGGCGCCCCGGATCTCGGCTCTACAACGGTGTGGTCACAGGGCTTCTCGCAGCGGCCCGGTCGGCTGGAAGTGCGACCAGGTTGTGGCACTCTCGGTGGATGTGACCTCCGACGCCGCGCCGACCACTCGACGACCGCTGTCCCCGGTCGAAGCGGCGCTGGTCGCCGAGGCCTGCACCCGCAGCGACCTGGTCTGGCTCCGGCCCGCCGGGGAGGCCCGACACCAGGCCGCCTGGCACGTCTGGCACGACGACGCCGTCTGCGTCGTCTACGGCACCGGCGAGCAGATGCTGCCGCTGCTCTCCGGTGAGGTCGAGGTGGTGGCCCGGAGCAAGGACTCGGGCGCGGCCGTGATCGGGTTCCTGGCTCAGGTCGACACCCTGACCAGCCGCACCCCGGAATGGGACGCCGCCGCTCAGGCCCTCTCCGCGGCCCGCCTGAACGCCGTCGACCTGGGCCGGCAGCGCGAGCGCTGGGCCTCGGGGGCGCTGATCTCGCTGCTGCGCCCGGTCGCGGTCACGGTGGGCGCCCGGGGCGAGGAGACCACGCCGGCCGGCCTCCTGCCGCCGCCCGGTGGGCCCGGCACCACCCTCGACCGCTCCCCCTTCCACCTGGGCCGCCGCAAGCACCGGGCGCTGCGGCTGCGCCGGCGCAAGGACGAGGACCAGAACTGAGTCGACCGGGCCGACCCGGCCGACCCGGCCGGGCGGGGCTGCCGACCGCCGGCCCGGCCGCTGCCCTAATCTGAAGGGCATGAGCGCAGCCGCGTCTCGGGTGTTCGTCGCGCGGATGGCCGGTCTGGCCGTCTTCGACCCTCTCGGCGATCAGGTCGGGCGGGTCCGCGACGTCATTGCCATGGTCCGGCCGGGCAAGCAGGCCCCGCGGGTGGTCGGCCTGATGGTCGAGGTGCGGGGCCGGCGCCGGGTGTTCCTGCCGATGACCCGAGTGACCAACATCGATGCCGGCCAGGTGATCACCACCGGCCTGGTCAACATGCGCCGGTTCGAGCAGCGCCCGACCGAGACCCTGGTGCTGGGCGAGCTGCTCGACCGCACGGTCACCCTGCGGGACGACGGCAGCCCGGTGACCATCGAGGACGTCGCCATGGAGCCGAGCCGGACCCGCGAGTGGCGGCTCAGCCGGGTCTACGTCCGGCGGATCAAGCCGGGCCGGCTGCGCCGCCGGGGCGAGGCCTTCGTGGTGAACATCGACCAGCTGGACGACCTTGGCATCGTCGAGCAGCGCCAGGGTGCGGCCAACCTGCTGGCCGCGTTCGAGGAGCTGAAGGCGGCCGACCTGGCCGAGGTGATCCACGAACTGGCTCCCAAGCGCCGGCTCGAGGTGGCCTCGGCCCTGGACGACGAGCGGCTGGCCGACGTCCTGGAGGAACTGCCCGAGGACGCGCAGGTCGAGATCCTGTCCGAGCTGGCCACCGAGCGGGCTGCCGACGTGCTCGAGGCGATGCAGCCGGACGACGCCGCCGACCTGCTCTCGGAGCTGCCGAACGAGCAGCGCGAGCAGCTGCTGGCCCTGATGGATCCGGGTGAGGCGGCCGACGTGCGCCGGTTGCTGGCCTACGCCGACGACACCGCCGGAGGCCTGATGACGCCGGAGCCGGTGGTGCTGCCGCCGGACGCCGCGATCGCCGAGGCCCTGGCCCGGGTCCGCCGGGCCGAGCTCTCCCCGGCCCTGGCCGCCGCCGTCTTCGTCTGCCGCCCGCCGTTGGAGACCCCGACCGGCAAGTACCTGGGCATGGCTCACATCCAGCGCATGCTGCGCGAACCGCCGCACGAGTCGGTCGGCACCGTGATGGACCGGGACGTCGAGCCGCTGCTGACCAGCGCCACCCTGGAACAGGTGGCCCGGCACCTGGCCGCTTACAACCTGGTCTCGGTGCCGATCGTCGACGAGCTGGGCCGGCTGGTCGGCGCGGTGACCGTGGACGACGTCCTCGATCACCTGCTGCCGGACGACTGGCGGGACACCGACGACGACCTGAGCGACGTCACCGGGGAGATCCCCCGTGTCCGCTGAGCCGCACTCGCCCACCGAGCCGCGCCCCACCGGCGGCAGCCTGAAGAACCCGAAGAAGAGCCCCAAGAGCCCGAAGAAGCGACCCAAGAGCGCCGTCGCCGGGCGCAAGAGCAACCGGCCCGAGGCGGCCCGGCGCGAACCCGACCGGCGCGAGCCGGTGCGCTCGGCCGGCGCCCGCCGGAAGACCGTGCGCCGGGCCGGGCTGGACACGCCCCTGGACTCCCGCCGGGCGCTGCGCGGGCCGGTGGTCGACAGCGAGACGTTCGGCCGCTGGTCGGAGGCCTTCGCCCGGTTCATGGGCACGGCCTGGTTCCTGGTCGGCATGACCGTGTTCGTCGGCGGCTGGCTGGCCTGGAACGCGCTGGCCCCGGCCGGGCTGCAGTTCGACCCCCGGCGGCTGAACTTCACCCTGATGACGCTGATCCTCAGCCTGCAGGCGTCTTACGCCGCCCCGCTGATCCTGCTGGCCCAGAACCGGCAGGCCGACCGCGACCGGGTGACCGCCGAGCAGGACCGCGACCGGGCCGAGCGGGCCCTGGCCGACACCGAGTACCTGGCCCGGGAGGTGGCCGCGCTGCGGATCGCGCTGGGTGAGGTGGCCACCCGCGACTTCGTCCGGTCCGAGCTGCGGGCCCTGCTCGACGAGGCTTCGGTGACCCGCCGGCCGTCCCGGGGCCGAGCCGACAAGGCGTCGGACAAGGGCACCGACCGGGTGGCCGACCGGGGCGCCGAGAGATCGTCCGAGAAGGTGGCCGACAAGAGTGCTGACACGTTCGGGTCAACCCGAGAGGTGGAGCTGCCGACAGACAGTGGGTGACGTCTGTTCCTGGCCAGCCCATCGGCCCTCCCGGCCCGGCCGGGCCTCGACCAGCCACCGGCGGCCCGGTCCGGCTGGCCGACCGCAAGCGGCTGGGCGACATTCTCGTCGATTCCGGCCTGCTCACCTCCGATCAGCTCGACCAGGCCCTGGTCGAGCAGCGCCGGGCCGACGGGCCTCGCCGCCGGCTGGGCCAGGTGGTCTCCGACCTCAACTTCGCCACCGAACGGCAGGTCGCCGAGGCCCTGGCCAACCTGCTCGGCCTGCAGATGATCGACCTGTCCAAGACCATGCCGGCGCCCGACGTCGTCCGCCTGCTGCCCCGTGCGGTGGCCGAGCGGACCCGCGTGCTGGTGCTCGACAAGACCGCCCGGGGCCTGGTGGTGGCGGCGGCCGACCCGACCAACGTGCTGGCCCTGGACGACGTCAAGCTCTACACCCGCAGCCCTGAGATCCAGGTGCTGGTGGCCACCGACAGCCAGATCCGTGACCACCTGGCCCGGGCCTGGTCGATCGGTGAGGACTCGGCCGCGACCGCGATGGTCGAGGAGGACGTCGAGGAGGACGACCAGGACGCCTCGTTCGGGGCCGCCGACGAGGAGGCGCCGATCGTCAAGCTGGTCAACCGGGTCTTCACCGACGCGGTGACCCTGCGGGCCTCGGACATCCACGTCGAGGTGCAGCGCGACACCCTGCGGATCCGGTTCCGGGTCGACGGCCTGCTGCGCGACGTGATGACCGCGCCCCGCCGGATCGCCACCGCCGTGATCAGCCGAATCAAGATCATGTCGGGTCTGGACATCTCCGAGCGCCGGGTGCCGCAGGACGGCCGGACCCGGATCACGATCCAGAACATGGCGATCGACTGCCGGGTCAGCACGCTGCCCAGCCTGCACGGCGAGAAGGTCGTGATCCGGCTGCTGACCCGAGGCGACGACATCCCCAGCCTGGCCTCTCTCGGCTTCGAGCCGGCCCAGCTGGCCGACTTCGAGACGTCGCTGAACGTGCCCCAGGGGCTGGTGCTGATCACCGGGCCGACCGGGTCGGGCAAGACCAACACGCTGTACTCGGCGATCGCCGAGATCAGCGACCCGGACAAGAACATCGTCACCCTGGAGGACCCGGTCGAGGTCCAGCTGCCCGGGATCACCCAGGTCGGCGTCAACGTGAAGACCGGTATGACCTTCGCCGCCGGGCTGCGCTCCATCCTGCGCCAGGACCCGGACATCATCCTGGTCGGTGAGGTCCGCGACGGCGAGACGGCCGAGCTGGCCCTGAAGGCCTCGATCACCGGCCACCTGGTGCTGACCACCCTGCACACCAACTCGGCGGTGGCCGCGCTCACCCGGCTGGTCGACATGGGGGCCGAGCCGTTCCTGGTCGCCTCGTCGCTGACCTGCGCGATCGCCCAGCGGCTGGTGCGCCGTCCGTGCCCGAACTGCGCCGCCCCCTACGTCCCGGACGCCGACACGCTGACCCTGCTCGGCCTGCTGCCGCAAGACCTGGAGGGGGCCACCCCGGTCCGGGGCACCGGCTGCCCCGAGTGCGGCGGCACCGGCTACAAGGGCCGGACCGCGGTCTACGAGGTGCTGGTCGTCGACACCGTGATGCGCCAGGTGCTGATGAACGACCCGACCGAGGCCGCGATCGCCGCGGCCGCCCGGGCCGCCGGCATGCTCACCCTGCGAGCGTCGGCCCTGGACAAGGCCCGCACCGGCAAGACCACCTACGAGGAGGCGCTGCGGGTCACCCACTCCGACCACGGCGGCTCGCACTCCTGCCCGTCCTGCGACCGCAAGGTCGAGGAGGACATGGTGGTCTGCCCCTGGTGCGCGGCGACGCTGGACCGCGGGCACTGTGCCAACTGCGCCCGGAGCCTCGATCCGGACTGGAAGATCTGCCCCTACTGCCGGACGCCGGCTCCGGGGGCGGACGTGCCGCTGGCCGGGCCGACGACGCCGGCGATCGGACTCGCGAACCCGTGACCCAGGGCGATCCGCCCGCCGATCAGTCGGCGGGGGTCGCGGTCGGCTCAGTGCCCTCCAGCTCGCGGGAGCAGTCGGCGGCCAGTTCGGTCAGGACGGCCAGATCGGCCTCGGTCCAGCGCCGGGGACGGTGATCGATCGCACACATCGAACCGATGACCGGGCCGGCCGCGAACCGCAGCGGCGCCCCGGCGTAGGCGATCACGCCCAGCTCCATCACGGCCAGGTTGTCGGCCACCAGGGGCACGTCGTGGGCGTTCTCCACCACCAGGGCCTCGCCGGAGGTGACGACGTGCTGGCAGAACGAGTGCGACAGCGGCGTCCAGCGCTCGCTCATCCAGGGTTCGGGCAGGCCGTGGGCACCGGGAAAGGCCTGGCCGTCGACGTCCACCAGAGAGACCAGAGCCACCGGAACATCCAGCCGATCGGCGACCATTCGGGCGAAACGATCGAACACAGGCACGGCCTCGGCCGGTAACGGCGTGCGAGCTGGTAGCTCCACGCGACCTCCTGATCCGGCACGGCCGCATCTCCAGGACCAAGATGCTGCAACGTGTGAGCATCATGCGCCAGATCCGGCCCGAGCGCGCGCTGAAACAGTTACACGGCGGCGGTCCGTGCTCAGCCGCAAACGGGCACGGCATACCATCAAGGCATGTCCGTGCCGTTGCTCGACGCCGTCCAGGCCGCGCTGGCCACCGTGAACGACCCCGAGATCCGTCGCCCGATCACCGAGCTCGACATGGTCAAGTCGGTGGAACTGGACGGCGGCACGGTGGCGGTCACGATCTGGCTGACCGTGGCCGCCTGCCCGATGCGCGATCGGCTGACCTCCGACGTCACCACGGCGGTGAGCGCGGTGGCCGGGGTGGAGCAGGTCGACGTCACGCTGGACGTGATGTCCGACGACCAGCGGGCGGCGCTGAAGGAGAAGCTGCGCGGGCCACAGGCCAACCGCGAGGTGCCGTTCGCCAAGCCCGGCTCGCTGACCCGGGTCTACGCGGTCGCCTCGGGCAAGGGCGGGGTCGGCAAGTCGAGCGTGACGGTCAACCTGGCCGCCGCGATGGCCGCCGAGGGCCTGTCGGTCGGCGTCCTGGACGCCGATGTGTACGGCTTCTCGGTGCCGCGGATGCTCGGCGTCACCCAGCCCCCGACCCGGGTCGACGACATGATCCTGCCGCCGGTGGCGCACGACGTGAAGGTCATCTCGATCGGCATGTTCGTCCCGGGCAACCAGCCGGTGGTCTGGCGCGGGCCGATGCTGCACCGGGCCCTGGAGCAGTTCCTCACCGACGTCTTCTGGGGCGACCTCGACGTGCTCCTGCTCGACCTGCCCCCGGGCACCGGCGACATCGCGATCAGCACGGCCCAGCTGCTGCCGACGGCCGAGATCCTGGTCGTCACCACCCCGCAGCAGGCCGCGGCCGAGGTGGCCGAGCGGGCCGGCTCGATCGCCCTGCAGACCAAGCAGCACGTGGTCGGGGTGGTGGAGAACATGTCCTGGCTGGAGCAGCCGGACGGCTCCCGGCTGGAGATCTTCGGCTCCGGCGGTGGGCAGGCGGTGGCCGACTCGCTGGGTCGCTCGATCGGCTCCCCGGTGGCCCTGCTGGGTCAGATCCCGATGGACATCAAGCTCCGCGAGGGCGGTGACGGCGGCCTGCCGGTGGTGCTCTCCGACCCGGACAGCGCCGCCGCCCAGGCGCTGCGGTCGATCGCCCGCCAGCTCGGACGCCGGGCCCGGGGTCTGGCCGGCCGGTCGCTCGGGCTGACCCCCGCCGGGCGCTGAGCCGAGCCCGGGTCAGGTCTGGTCCGGTCCGGTCCGGTCGATCCGGTATGCCATGTCGAAATTGAGGACGCCGCCCCGATGATGCTGCTGACCGATCCGGTGATCCAGGCGATGCCGTTCGAGGAGAACGGCGACCCGGTCCTCGACCTGCGGGAGCAGCCCGACCTGCGACTGGACGGCCGGCTGGCCGACGCCGAGGGGATGTACGCCCGGCTGCGCGAAGGCACCCTGAACCGGCTGCTGGAGGCCCAGTCGAGCCTGCCCGACGGCCTGCGCATCCTGGTCGTCGAGGGCTTCCGCCCGCTGAGCCTGCAGCAGACCTATTTCTCGGACTACGAGCAGGTGCTGCGCGACCTGGAGCCGGACTGGTCGCCGGAACGGGTCTGGGTCGAGGCGAGCAAGTACGTCTCGCCGCCGGCGGTCGGGCCGCACTGCAGCGGCGCCGCCGTCGACCTCACCCTGTGCACCGCCGACGGGGTCGAGCTGGACATGGGCACGGCCGTCAACGACAGCCCCGTGGCCAGCAACAACGCCTGCTTCACGGCGGCGCCCGACCTGAGCCGGCAGGCCCGGCACAACCGCGACGTGCTGGTGGCCGCGCTGAGTGCGACCGGCCTGATCAACTACCCGACCGAATGGTGGCACTGGTCGTTCGGCGACCGGTACTGGGCCGCCTCGACCGGCCGGGCCCACGCGATCTACGGGCCGGTCGCCGACCTCGAAGCCTGAGTCCGGGCTTGAGTTCGAGCCGGCCTCAGCGTGGCCGGACGGGTCAGACGGTCAGGTGGCGTCGGGGTCGAACGTGACCGGCGGGGCCGCCGGCCCGGGCTCGAGCGGACCCTCGCCGTACCGGACCGGGGTCTGGATCACCGGTGCCGTCGCGCCGACATCGCCCGGGCCGCCCGCCGACTGCGGTTTCGCCGCGGGTCGGGATACTTCGGGCTCGTCGAACAGCCGGTCGTCCTCCGACTGGTGCGGGCGGTTGCCCTCTTTCAGGCCCAGCGGGTCGTCCGGGTCCCAGACGTCGGACAGGGCCTCGCGGACGATCCGGCGCGGGTCGTACTGGCGCGGGTCGAGCTTGCGCCAGTCGATGTCGTCGAACTCGGGGCCGAGCTCGTCGCGGACCTGGGCGCTGGCCCCCTGGGCCATCCGGCGCAGTTCGCGTACCAGCCGGGCCAGCTGCGCGGCGTAGTCCGGCAGCCGTTCCGGGCCCAGCACGACGGCAGCCACCACCACCAGGACGATGAACTCGCTGGGATTGATACCGAACACACCGAAACTCTAATCGCTGGCCGCGCTGAGCTTTACCTTGACCTTCGTTTCCGACCCTCCGCGACGGATCGTCAGGGTCACCGTGTCGCCCGGGGCCTGGGCCCGGATGGCCACGATCAGCTCGTCGGGCTCGGTCACCACCCGGTTGTCGATCTTGGTGATGATGTCGCCGGCCTTGACCCCGGCCTTGTCGGCGGGGCCGCCCGGGGTGACCGGGGCGTTGCCGGCCGCACTGGCACCGGCGCTGACCTTCACCCCTTCGCCCTCGTAGGTGTTGTCCAGCGACACCCCGATGATCGGGTGCGAGGCCTTGCCGGTGCGGATCAGCTCCTCGGCCGTCCGGCGGGCCTGGTTGCTGGGGATGGCGAAGCCGAGGCCGATGTTGCCGCCGGTCGTGCTGGTGCTGTCCGGCGTCTTGGCGATGGCCGAGTTGACCGCGATCACCTTGCCGGTGGCGTCGACCAGCGGGCCGCCGGAGTTGCCGGGGTTGATCGCGGCATCGGTCTGGATCGCGTTGATGAAGGCCGGCTTGTCGCCCTCGCCCGCCGCGACCGGGCGGTTCAGGGCGCTGACGATGCCGGTGGTGACCGTGCCCTGCAGGCCAAGCGGAGCCCCGATCGCGATCACCGGCTGGCCCACCCGGACCGCGTCCGAGTCGCCCAGCTGGAGCTGGCGCAGGCCCTTGGCCTGAACCTTGACCACGGCCAGGTCGTACGAGGCGTCGCGGCCGACGACCTTGCCCGAGACCTGGGTGCCGTCCTGGAAGACCACCCGGATCTGGGTCGCCGTGGCCGTGCCGCCCGCGGTGACCACGTGGTTGTTGGTCAGGATGTAGCCGTTGGCGGCGTCGATCACGAACCCGGAGCCGGTGCCGGCCTCGGTCGCCGTCTTCACCTTGATCGACACCACGCTGGGCAGCACCGCGTCGGCGACGGTGGTCACGGTTCCGGCCGGCTGGTTCGACTTGTCCGGCACCGGCGCCGGCAGCGACACGGTGGGATTGCGGCCCGAGGAGCTGTCGGAAACGTCGTTGTAGAGGGCCCCGCCGGCCACCCCGCCGACGGCGCCGGCCAGCAGCCCGGCCCCGACCGCCAGCGCGATCAGCGCCGATCGACCGCTGCCGCCGCGCCGTCCGGAGGAGGCCGCGGCGCTCGACCAGCCCGGGGCGGGCGGCCCGAACCCGGCCGGCGCGCCCCCGGGGCCGGTCGGGCCGGGACCGCTCGGGCCGGGACCGGTCGGGCCGGGGCCGCTCGGGTCGAGGTGGGCCGACCAGGGCGACGAGGTGGGCGGCGGGGCACCGAACCGCGAGTAGGCCGAGCCGTCGGCGGCCTCGGGCGCCGGGCCGGGCGAGAACGGACCGGGGGCGCCGCCCTGGGGGGAGCTGAACCCCTGCGGAGCCACGTACTGCGGGTACTGCGGGGCCTGCGGGTACTCAGCGGCGTGCGGGTACGCGGCGGTCTGCGGGAACGCGGGGGTCTGCGGGAATTCGGGGGCCGGGGGGTACTCAGCGGTCTGCGAGTGCTCAGGGGTCGGTGCGTTCTCAGGGTCCGGCGGGGCCGGGCTCTCGCCCTCCGGCGTCCGGGGCTGGGGGTCGTTCCAGGGATCGGACGTCGGCGGCCGGGCCCAGACCGGTTCGGGTCGGTCCGGTTCGGGTCGGTCCGGTTCGGGTCGGTCCGGCGCCGTCGGCGCCCCGTCGGTGCCGGTCCTGCCGTCAGTGTCGTCCGGTTCGTGACGGCCGTCCGTCATCGTGGTTCCTTCCCGATTGGCCATTCCCGCCGCAGCAGGTCCAACTCTCACACGCTTCGGGCGCTTCGGCGGCCCGGGGCGGTGCGATCAGCTCTTGAACCATGCCAGCGCCGACCCCATGCCGTGCTGCAACGAGCCCAGCGCGCCGCGATCAGGGCGCCGCGGCAGGGGGGCCAGGACGGTCTCCAGGGTGGCCGGGTCGTCGTCGCCGACCGCGGTGATCACCAGCTTGCCGCCCTGCCACATGACCACCTCGGGCCAGCCGGCCCGGACCACGGCCGTGCCCGACCCCCACTTCTGGGCGACCAGCCCGGGAGCCGGGCGATCGTCGAGCCGGCCGCGCTGGACGAAGACCGAGATCGAGGAGAGCCCGTCGCCGTAGACCAGCTGCAGCACGGGCGCGCCGCCGGCGGCGGAGCCCCGGCGCACGTCCAGCAGGGAGTACCCCTGGGCCAGCTGCTGCGGGCACGGCCAGCCGTCGGCCTGCCACCGGGCCGCCTCGGCCGGCGTGACCGCGGCCCAGAGCTCGTTCCGGGTCTGGGTCTGGGGCTGGGGCTGCGACCCGTTGCGGGTCGCGACCATGGAGGAGAGCCGGACACCGGCCGGGGTCCTGGGCGCCGTCGTGGTCGTGGTCGTTCGGTCGACGTGAAGGCTGAGCACGGTGGCGGTCCGGCGCAACCGGCCGGTCCGATCGACGACGTCCTGGCGCACCAGCAGACCGGTGCCGTCGTCGAGCCAGAGCCGGGCCAGATCACGCCCGTCGCGACGGGCGACGATCACGGTGGCGGGCCGTCCGGCGATCCGGTCGGTGCCGCCGATCCGCAGGTCGTAGCCCGCGGCCAGGGCGGCCACGGCCCGCTCGGACAGGGTCGCCAGCGGGTCGGCGCCCGGCACCGGGGCGGACCGGCCGGCGGCGGCGGTCGGCTGCACCGAGGCGCTGCGGGGGCCGCCCGGGCGCTGGACCAGGTCGAGCACCCGGCTGAGGGGCCCGCCGGCCCGCCACGACGTCACCCGTTCGGTGGCTGTGAAGCCGAGAGCGGCACTGCCGGAGAGCGAGCGCCGCAACCGGGTGAGCGCCTTGGCCTCGGCCCGGACCTGGGCCGCCGGGGCCCGGTCGGTGGTCAGCGAGGTGGTGACCCAGGACGGGAACACCCCGGGCTGGGCCTCGCCGGACGCGGACACCGGCGAGCGGGAGCCGAGCTCCGAGCGCACCGCGGGCAGGCCGACCAGCCCGACCAGGAGGAGCAACGGCAGTGCGGACCCGAGGACGACGGTCCGCGAGGCGGTCACTTGCCGCCCCGCACCGCTTCCCACGAAACCGCCTGGTCGCCGTAGGTCAGCGTGCTGGTGGAAATGCCGTGCTCGAGAACGAAGGAGTCGACCGGCGGCGAGACCCGCTGGGCGGCCACCCCACCGTTGGCCACCCCACCGGCGACGCCGGCTCCGACCAGGCAGACCGCTCCGACCATGGCCGCGGCCATCCGGTTGCGGGACGTGCGGCTGACCCGGACCATCCGGCCGACCGTGGGCGTCTTGATCAACGGGGGCCGGCTGGAGCCCCGGCGGCCGGGCGGGCGGGCCAGCACCCCCGGGCGGGACGGGTCGGACCACAGCGGAGCCAGGCCCGGGGTCGGGTCGACGCCACCGGTCAGCGGGCCCGCGGCCGGGGTCAGCTGCGGGCGAGGACTGCCGGGCACGTGCCCGGACCGGGGCGGCAGCGGCCCCGAGGGGCCGGCCAGCAGGCCCAGGCGAGCCATCAGGTCGCCGCTGAGCTGGGGTTCGCCCAGACCGGCGAGGCGCTTCTTGGTCAGGCGCTCGAGCTCGACCGCATCGCGGCACTCCCGGCAGCCGGCCAGGTGGATCATGGCCCGCTCGCAGGCCTCGGCCCCGAGCTGGCCGTCGACCAGCGTGGTCACTCTTTCGCCCAGGTGGCTCATCGGGTGGTCTCCCCGGGGGCCGCCGCGGTCAGGTCGACGGAGCTCTGGGCCGCGGCGTTGGGCCGACGGTGGGCCAGCTCGGCCCGCAGCAGGGCCCGGCCGCGGTGGATCCGGGAGCGCACGGTGCCCAGCTTGACGTCGAGCGTGGCCGCGATCTCCTCGTAGGACAAGCCCTCGATGTCGCAGAGCACGACGGCCGCGCGGAAGTCGGGCGGCAGCGCGTCGAGGGCGTGCTGGACGTCGTAGTCGAGGTTGTTGTGCTCCCAGGCCCGCTCGGGGCCGGGCTCCTTGCCCGGCAGCCGGTCGCCGACGTCGTCGGGCAGGCCGTCGAACCGGATCCGCTGCTTGCGGCGGGCCTGGTCGAGGAACAGGTTGGTGGTGATCCGGTGCAGCCAGCCCTCGAACGTGCCCGGGGTGTACGACGACAGCGAACGGAAGACCCGGACGAAGACCTCCTGGGTCAGGTCCTCGGCGTCGTGCTGGTTGCCGGTCAGCCGGTAGGCCAGCCGATAGACCCGGGTGGAGTGCTCGCGGACGATCTCGTCCCACGAGGGCGGCGTCCAGGGGACGGCGACCGCGCCGTCCGCGCCCTCGACGTCGAAGCGCGCGCCGCCGGCCGGCTGAGCCGGCTCTGAGGTCGGCCGCGCCGGAGCGGGGGTCTGAGGTGCCTCCTGCGGCACACCGAGTCCTTCTGAAGGAGCGAAGCGGGACGTGCCACTGCCGCGCTGACCCCGGTCGCCGGCACCACGGGCCCGACCCAGACTCAGACGCAGCGGAAACGATCCCGCGGGCATCGCATACGCCGACACCGTTCCTCCATCCTCGCCCACTCACCGGGCGAACAGCCACCGTTGAGATCGATCTCATCACCGCTTCCTGGGAGAAACCGGTGAGATCGGTGGCGTTTCATTACGGGCCAACGCGCCGACCCTCGCGCGCGTTCCCTGCTTGACTACGCTGGTCGTTGCCGCACCGGCCACGACCGCCGCCTGGCGGGCCGACGACTGGAGATTGTGATCAGAGCACCGACCCCCGCTACCTGGGCGTACGCGGAGAACTTCGTCCCTGAGGACGACGTGGTGGCCCGCGCCCGGGCCCGGGCCGGTGAGCTCGGCTGTACGGCGATCCATCCCGGTTCGGGAGCCGCCCTGTCGGTGATCACCGCGGCCCTGTCGGCCCGGGCCGTGGTCGAGATCGGCACCGGGACCGGCGTCTCCGGGGTCTACCTGCTGCGGGGCATGCCCGAGGACGGCGTGCTGACCACGATCGACGTCGAGGTGGAGAACCAGCGCGCGGCCCGGGAGGCCTTCGTCGAGGCCGGCGTGCGGCCCAACCGGACCCGGCTGATCCCCGGCCGGGCCCTCGACGTCCTGCCCCGGCTCACCGACGCCGCCTACGACCTGGTGCTGCTGGACGCCGACAAGGTCGAGTACACCGAGTACCTGGAGCAGGCCCTGCGGCTGCTGCGCCGGGGCGGGGTGCTGGCGGTCGACAACGCCCTGTGGCGCGACCGGGTGGCCGACCCGGCCCAGCGCGACCCGGTGACGACGACGATCCGCGAGCTGGGCAAGCTGGTCCGCGACGACGACCGGCTGCTGCCGGCCATGCTGCCCTGCGGCGAGGGCCTGCTGCTGGCGGTGAAGCGCTGACCGGACCGCTGCCGATCGACCCGGACCGGCCGGTCCCGCCGCGGCGGCTGCTGCGCGGCACCGATCAGCTGGCCGGCATGGTCGGCTGCCGGCTCCTGGTCGGGATCACCTACGTGGCCGCCGACGGCCGGATGACTGGGGCTCAGCAGTTCTGCGGCCGGGTGATCGAGGTCACGGACGGCGTGGTCGTGGTGGAGCGGCCGGGCGAGGACGAGCCGGCCGTGCTGCCGGCCGATGCCGCCGCCTACGAGCGAGCTGCGGCCGGCAGCTACAAACTGGCCGGCACCGGCGAGATCGTGATCGACCCCGACTTCGTCAGCACCTGGCAGGTCGTCGCCCCGGCCTGAACCGGACCGGACCGGTGCGATCCGGTCCGTTCGTGAGCCGGCCCTGATTACCGCAGGCCTTCCAGCCAGCGCAGCAGCAGCCTCGCCCCGTAGCCGGTGGCGCCCCGGCCGACCTCGTACTCCTCACGCTCGGAGCGACCCGTGCCGGCGATGTCGAGATGGGCCCAGCGGTGGCCGCCGACGAACTCCCGCAGGAAGAGCGCGGCGGTGATCGATCCGCCGCCCAGCGACGGTCCCGGGCCGGCCACGTGCCGCAGGTCGGCGATCGGCGAGTCGAGCACCGGCCGGTAGTCCTCCACCAGGGGCATCCGCCAGGCGTTCTCGCCGCAGCCGGCCCCGGCCGCGATCAGCCCGGCGGCCAGCCGGTCGTCGGTGGCGTAGAGCGCCGCGTGCCGGCGGCCGAGGCCGAGGGTGGCCGCGCCGGTCAGGGTGGCGATGTCGACGATCAGCTCGGGGTCGAGCGTGTCGCTCGCGTAGGCCAGGGCGTCGGCCAGCACCATCCGGCCCTCGGCGTCGGTGTTCAGAATCTCGACGGTGGTGCCGCCGCGGACCGTGATCACGTCGCCGGGGCGGTAGGAACTCGCTCCGAAGGCGTTCTCGGCCAGCGGCATCAGCCCGGTGACGGGCCGGCGGATCCCGAGCTCGGCACAGCCGATCAGGGTGGCCAGCACGGCTGCGGCGCCGGACATGTCGGTCTTCATCGGGACCATGCCCTCGCGGGGCTTGATCGAGATGCCGCCGGTGTCGTAGGTGATGCCCTTGCCGACCAGCACGATCGGCTTGGCCGGCTTGGCCCCGCGACCGTTTCGGGCCGAACCGGCCGGCCGGTGGTCGAGCCGGACGAAGGCCGGTGGCGTGGCCGACCCGGAGCCGACCGCGAGCACCCCGCCGAAGCCTTCGGCCCGCAGCCGGTCGGCGTCCCAGACCTCGACGCTCAGCCCGGCGGCGGTGCCCAGCTCCCGGGCCCGCGCGGCCAGCCAGCCCGGGTTCTTCAGGTTGGACGGCGTCTCGGCCAGGTCGCGGGCCAGCACGGTGGCCCGGGCATGGGTCAGCCCCTGGCCGAGCGCGGCCGCCGGATGCCGGCCGATCAGGGTGATCCGGCTCGCGGCGGCCTGTTCGGTGCGCGACCTCTGGCCGGTGGCCTCGGCCTGATGACCGCCGAGCAGGAGACCCTCGATCACCGCTCGAGTGCTCTCGGCACTCGAACCATCACCCAGAGTGGTCGCCAGGTGCTGTCGGCCGCGACTGGCCCGGCCCACCGCGGCCGCCGCCCGGCGCAGGTCGGTAGGGCTGCCCTCACCGATCCCGACCAGCAGGAACCGGACCGGCAGACCGGGCCGGGCCAGAACCGGCACCCGGACGATCTGGCCGGTCTTACCGGTGACCTTCTCGCCCGAGATCACCTGATCGAGGTCGACGCCGTAGAGCCCGGCCAGGTCGGACGCACCGGCCGACGGGACGGCACCGCTCGACCCGGTAGCACCGCGGCCGACCGGGACCACGACCAGATCGACCCCGGCCAGGGCCGGATCCCCGACCGCGGCCGAGACCGGGCCCGGCCGGGTGTCGAGGTCGACCGGCGACGTCCGCCAGCTGGTCGGAGGGCCGGCCGTGACGGTCACCGGGCTAACCGGCCACCGCCTTCAGCGCGTCCCCGAGCTCGCTGGCCTCGGTGGCGGACATCTCCACGACCAGCCGGCCGCCACCTTCGAGAGGTACGCGCATCACGATGCCGCGCCCTTCCTTGGTGACCTCCAGCGGGCCGTCGCCGGTCCTCGGCTTCATGGCCGCCATCTGGCTCCCCTTCCTCGTTGCTACGCCCGACGGGGTCGTCGCAGACTGCTCTGGGCCCGATGCCCGTCGCTTTACCGTGACAGGCACGGAGCGTGACTTCGTGCATTATCCCGCTTCCCGGTTCCACCACGAAACGCGGTGCTCGCGACGGCGCGTCCGAAGGGTCCGGAGCGCGGTCGCGACGCGGTGTCGAAGCGTTACGGAAACGGGGCCGTCTGGGCGACCGCGCCGCTCGCCTCGTCGATCACGAGCCGTCGGGCGTGGCAGCCCTCGAAATGGTCGTTGACCAGCCCACAGGCCTGCATCGCGGCATAGGCCGTGGTCGGCCCGACGAACCCGAAGCCGAACCGTTTCAGGGCCCGGGCCAGCGCGGTCGACTCCGGGCTGGTGGCCGGGACGTCGCCGGGCTCGCGTGGCGCCGGCCGGCCCGGCTCGGGGGCGAACGACCAGACGAGGGCGTCCAGGCCGCCGTCCACCGCGTCCCGGACCTCGATCACGGCCCGGGCGTTCATCACCGCGGCCGAGATCTTGGCCCGGTTGCGCACGATCCGCGGGTCGGCCAGCAGCCGGGCCAAGTCGCTTTCGGTGAACGCGGCCACCTGGTCGACGTCGAACCCGGCGAAAGCGGCCCGGAACGCCTCCCGCTTGCGCAGGATCGTGATCCAGGAGAGCCCGGACTGGAACGCCTCCAGCGTGATCCGCTCGAACAGCCGGGTCTCACCGTGGACCACCCGGCCCCATTCCTGGTCGTGGTAGCGCTCGTACTCCGGGCTGGACCCGCCCCAGCGGCACCGGGCCCGGCCGTCGGCCCCGGTCACCAGGGCCCCGGTCGTCGTCGCCTCAGTCATTCGCCTGCACCTCCCCCTCGAGCTCCCGGGCCATCGTCCGCAGCGCCCGGTCGAAGCCGAACTTGGCGCCGGCCGTGATCAGCCGGTCGAACGGGCGGGTCAGCCGGACCGGGGCCACCTGGACCTGCTCGGTCCAGGAGACCCGGCTGGTGTCGGCGGTCAGGCTCTCGACGTCGACCTCGGCCCAGCCCAGCAGCAACCGGCCGTGCTTCTCGACCCGGCAGTGCCCGGGCCGCCCGCCGGCCGGCGGCGACCACTCGACGACCTCCATCGGGTCGTCGAACCCGATCGGGCCGAGGCCGCTGGTGCCGACGAAGGTCGCCCCGACACCGTCCGGCCGGGCGCTCGTCACCCGGACGGTGGTCAGCGGGATCCACCGACCGTGCACCGGCCAGTCGGTGATCCGCGACCAGACCCGATCGACCCCGGCGGCGACGTCGACGGTGGACGTGAACCGGACCATCAGTCCCGTTCCGCCGGCTCGAGGCCGGCCACACCGACCCGCTCGGCCGGCTCCGTCGACTCCACCGGTTCGGCCCGCTCTGCCGGTTCACCTCGTTCGGCTCGCTCGGCTCCTTCGGCCAGCAGGCCGCGCAGCCGCTCGAGCTCGGCCCCGAGGCCGTCCATGGCCGCGTCCACCTGGTCCATCCGGTACCCCCGGAAGGCCTGGACGAAGCGCAACTCGGCGACGTCCTGGCCGGTGGGCGGGTGGTCCGGCAGGGCTCGGGCCGGAATCGACGCGGCCGGCTCGGCCAGCCCACCGGACACCATGCCGGTGGCCACCGCCGTCACTCCGGCCACCACCGCGATCGTCAGCAGCACCATCACAAGGGTCACGGGAGAATCGTCCCACGAGAGACCGACATCTCCCGGTCGAGCGGGCCGATCACGGTTCGGATCGGCGGGCGGTCACCCGGCGCCACCGGCCTCACCGTCGGCAGCCAGCGGCCGTCAGGGGCGGCCGGCTCGCGGCGCAACTCGTACTGGACCAGGTCGACCGGTCTGGGGGCCGGGTCGATCCCGGCCCGGTGCAGCACGGTCGCCAGCACCTCCTGGGCCATCACGCCCAGGTCGCCCAGCCCACGGTTTCGATGCTTGCGGACGCCGAGATCCACCTGACCGACGGCGTCCAGCCCGAGACCGGCGAGGGTGTCCATCAGCAGTCCGATCTCCACCCCGTAGCCACCGGCGAAGGGCAACGTCTCCAGCAACTGCCGGGTGGCGGCGTACTCGCCGCCGAGCGGCTGGATCACCCCGGCCAGGGCCGGTGCGAACCGGGCCAGCAACGGCCGGGCCATCAGCTCGGTGACCCGTCCCCCACCGACCGCCGACTCGGTGCTGCCGATCCGCAGCGGACGCCGGTAGAACCCCTTGACCAGGGCGACGCCGTCCACGGTCAGCAGCGGCCCGAGCAGGCCGACCACGACGTGCGGACCGACGTCGACCAGGTCGGCGTCGACGAACACGACCAGGTCGCCGCTGGTCGCGGCGAGCGAGCGCCACAGCACCTCGCCTTTGCCCGGGCGCAGCTCCACCCCGGGCAGGGCGGTTCGCCGGTCGACCACCCGGGCCCCGGCGGCGCGGGCCCGCTCGGCCGTCCGGTCGGTGCACCCGCCGTCCAGGACGACGATCTCGTCGACCAGCGGGCCGGCCGCCCGGACGGCGGCGACGACACCGGCGACGGTGTCCTCCTCGTCGAGGGCCGGCAGCACCACGCTGACCGTGCGGCCCCGCTTGGCCGCGACGAGCTCGTCGACCGTCCAGGCCGCCGGCTGCCAGGTGCGGGCGGCGAACCAGCGGTGCACCAGCGGGTCCAGGGCCGGGTCGAGCGGCCCGAGCTCGGCCGTCAGGGGCCGCTCGGGACCGGGTTCGGTGGTGTTCACGCCAGCCCCCGGGTGGTGTGCGCGGGGGGCCGGTCGCCCCGGACGGCCGCCACCATGTCGATCACCTGGCGAGTCGCGGCGACGTCGTGGGCCCGGAACACCTTGGCCCCGCACCAGGCCGCCACGGCGGTCGCGGCCAGCGTGCCGGCGAGCCGGTCGTTCACCGGCAGGTCGAGGGTCTCGCCGACGAAGTCCTTGCGGGACAGCGACATCAGCACCGGATGCCCCAGCTCGACCAGGGCCTCGGTCCCGCGCAGCAGGGTCAGGCCGTGCCAGGTGTTCTTGCCGAAGTCGTGGGTCGGGTCGAGCAGCAGGGACTCGCCCGGCACCCCGGCCGCGACCGCGCGCCGGGCCGCGGCGGCCAGACCGGCCAGCACGTCGTCCAGGATGCCGTCGGGGGTGTCGCCGTAGTTCACCCGAAACGGCCGGGTCCGGGGCCGCGCCCCGCCGGTGTGCGAGCAGACCAGTCCGGCCCCGTGGGCGGCGGCCACCTCGGGCAGGCCCGGGTCGTGCCCGGCCCAGGTGTCGTTGATCAGGTCGGCGCCGGCCCGGCAGGCCTCGACCGCGACCTCGGCCCGCCAGGTGTCCACGCTCAGCAGCAGGTCCGGATGGGCGGCCCGGACCCGGGCCAGGAACGGGATCACCCGGCGCAGTTCCTCGGTGACGTCGACGTCGTCCCCGGGGCCGGCCTTGACCCCTCCGACGTCGACCAGGTCGGCCCCCTCGGCCTCGGCCCGGGCCACCGCCTCGGCCGCCACCTCGACGTCGTACTGGCGGGCTGCCGGGTAGAACGAGTCCGGGGTGCGGTTGACCACGGCCATCACCAGCGAGCGGCCGGCCGGGAACGTCCGGCCGCCGAGCCGGAGCACGGGCGAGGCCGGCGGGAGCGTCACGGGGCCGACTCGATCGCCTCGTCAGCGGTCGGGGTCAGCCGCCCCGGGCCGCCGCCGGCCAACCCGGCCTCGACCGCGTCGAGGGCCTGCCCGACGTCCGTCGCCCAGATCACCGCGGCCGCCGCCGCCCGGTGCAGGAAGCCCTCGCTGCTCAGCAGCCGGACGAAATCCTGCAGCGGGGCGTAGAGCCCGGTCGGGTCGAGCACGACCACCGGCTTGGCGTGCATCCCGAGACTGGCCGCGACCCACACCTCGGACAGCTCCTCCAGCGTGCCCAGCCCGCCGGGCAGCGTGAGGAAGGCGTCCGCGGCGGCGTCCATCCGGCCTTTGCGCTCGCGCATGTCGGCGGTCACGATCAGCTCGTCGGCGTCGGTGTCGGCCACCTCGAGATCGAGCAGGGCCTGCGGGATCACCCCGAGGGTGTGACCACCACCGGCGCGGGCCGCGGCGGCCACGGCCCCCATCATCGAGACCCGGCCACCCCCGGAGACCAGGTCGTGCCCCCGGCCGGCGATCGCCGTCCCGACCCGGGCGGCGAGTTCGATGTACTCCGGAGCGATCCGGTCGGACGACGAGCAGAAGACGCAGATCCTGGCCACGGCCGCCATTCTCCCCGGTGGCCGATCACTCGCTGTCGCCCGGGCCCTCCTCGACCAGGCCGGAGCCCTCCACCGGCCGACGCGAGCGCTCCTCGCGGGCGGCGACCAGCAGGGCCACTGCTTCCTCGACGTCGTCGGTGACGGTCAGCAGGGCCAGGTCCCCGGGGTTGATCATGCCTCGCTCCACCACCGGCCCGGCCAGCCAGGCCAGCAGCCCGCTCCAGTACTCCTTGCCCATCAGGACGATCGGGAACGACGTCACCTTGTGGGTCTGGACCAGCACCAGGGCCTCGAACAGCTCGTCGAACGTGCCGAAGCCGCCGGGCAGGACGACGAAGCCCTGGGCGTACTTGACGAACATCGTCTTGCGGGCGAAGAAGTAGCGGAAGTTCACGCCCAGGTCGACCCACTGGTTCATGCCCTGCTCGAACGGCAGCTCGATCCCCAGCCCGACCGAGACCCCGCCGGCCTCGTGAGCCCCCTTGTTGGCCCCGGCCATCGCCCCCGGACCGCCGCCGGTGATCACCGCGAACCCGGCGTCGACCAGGGCTTTGCCGAGCCGGCCGGCCAGCTCGTAGTCGGGCGCGGTCTCGGGCGTGCGGGCCGAGCCGAAGACGCTGATCGCCGGGCCGAGTTCGGCCAGCGAGCCGAAGCCCTCGACGAACTCGGCCTGGATCCGCAGCACTCGCCAGGGATCGGTGTGCACCCAGTCGGAACGACCGCGCCCGTCCAGCAGCCGCTGATCGGTGGTCGATCCGGGCACGAGCTCACCGCGCAGGGTGGTCGAACCCCGGCGGTACTCCTCACGCTGATCCTGGTTGCGCCGGTCGTCGGCAATCGGGTCACTGGTCACCCGGTGACGCTAGGCCAGGGAGCACCAGGTCCACCACCGCAACTCGCCCGGCGAGCCGTGGGTCCACCACGACAACTCACCCACAACTCGTCCGACCGACCTCACCCGCTGCCACCAGCTGATTTCGGACGCCCGATCAAAACCGTCAGAAATTTCGGCCTGTGCCCTCGTAGATCACCGACGATGACGGATATCGTTCACTCGTGCGTGGCCTGCCGGACGAGATGACTCGAGACGGCGTCTCTCCGCTCGCCGACGTCGAGAAGCTCGTCGTCGAGGGCCGGTACGGACGCGCTGATCTCGCGCTCCGCCGACTCGAGGCGCTGATTCCGAGCCTGGCCCAGAGCGCCGACAACGAGACGCTGCTGCTGGCTCTCTACGGGCGCGCCCTGTTGCTGCGCCAGCTCAACGCCGGCACCCAGGAGGCCATTGCCGCCTGCGACGTGCTCGAACGGGCCGCGCATGAGCGTGAGGCCGAGCTCTGGACGGCCACCGCGTACGCCTTGCGGGCCCGGTTCCGGGTCGACTCGGGCGACATCGGCGGTGCCACGGCCGACCTGGCCCGGGCCGACGCCGAGGTGGCCACCGGCGATCTGAGCACCGACACCGGCTACCGCCTGCTCGACGGGCTGGCCCTGGTCTACGCGGGCCTGCGACTGCACGACCGCGGCGACGAGGTGCGCACCCGGATCGAGGCCTCGATCGCCGGCCGCCGGGTGCTCGACCAGGCCCAGCACTGGTCGACCTGGTCGGGCGAGCTGGCCGCCCGGGCGATGGAGCCGCTGGCCGGCGGCGCCCAGGAACCTCAGCACGAACTGATGGGCCGGGCGGTCGAGATCGCGGCCCGGCTCGACGCCCTGAACGAGGCCGAGGTGCCGGCCACGCTGCGCCGCGGCGCCCGGGGCGTGCGAGCCTTGTCGGCGGCCTACAAGGGCCGGCCCTCCGAGGCCCTGCGCCTGCTCGGCCCGGACGCCTTCGGCACCGTCGGCGACCTGCCCCTGGTCGAGCGGCAGGTGGTCTCGCTGGCCGCGATGCGGGCCCACGCGCTGGTCGGCTCGCTGGCCACGGCCCGCAGCCTGGACGACGCGGCCACCGGAGCCACCCCGGCCACCCTGCCCAACCTGGTCCTCGAGGTCTGCCGGACCCGGGAGCGGCTGTGGCTGGAGACCTACGCCGGCGGCGACGTCATCCCGGTGCTGCACCGGATGACCGAACTGCTGGTCCGGCTCGGGTGGCGCGGGATGGACCTGGTCGCCGACACGGCCCGGCAGGCTCTGGAGCACCAGGCGCTACGCACCGAGAGCCGCACCGATGCCCTCACCGGGGTCGGCAACCGCCGGGCCCTGGACGAGGAGCTGCGCCAGCTGCTGCGCTTCGGCCCGCTGCCGCTGGCCCTGATCCTGGTCGACATCGACCACTTCAAGGACGTGAACGACCGGTTCACCCACGTCGTCGGCGACGAGGTGCTGCGCCGGGTCGCGGCCAGCCTGTCACTGCAGTTGCGCACCGACGACCAGTTGCTGCGTTACGGCGGCGACGAGTTCGTCGTCCTGCTGCCCGGCACCGGCGACGAAGAGGCCAACGCGGTGGCCGAGCGGATGCGCGACGCGGTCGCCGCCCGCCCCTGGAGCGAGCTCGCCGACGGTTTGCCGGTCACGGTGACCACCGGGGTCGCGGCGGTCTGGTCGCTGTCCGGCCGCCGCCCCGACGCCGATGCCGAGAAGTTGTTCCGCCGGGCCGACGAGCGCCTGCTCGACGGCAAGCGCAACCGGCCCGAGGAGTCTCGCGGTCGCTCCCGATCCGGCCGGCCGAGCGAGGCCACCCCCGTCGCCGACGTCGCCCCGACCGTCGCCGAGCCGACCGGCACCGAGCCGACCGGCACCGAGCCGACCGGCACCGAGCCGGGCGGCCCCGAGGCGCAGCGACGACGGCCGCTGCCCCTGCAGGCCCTGGAGAGCGAGACCGTGGGCGGCGAGTCCTCGCCGGCGGCGGGCAGCCTGCCGGTCGTGGACCTGTCCGTCGTCGGCCGTCCGCTGGTGGACCGGTCCGCCTTCGGCATCGAGGATCCGCACGCCTCGGCGGCCGAGCCGGTCGAGCAGCTCCCGGTCAAGAAGCTGCCGAGCCTGGAGCCGCTGACCGAGATCCTGCCGATCATCTCCGGCCTGCCCGCCGACGCCGAGGAGGACGACGACGGCGAGGACGAGCCCCAGATCGACGAGACGCGGCTGACCGGCCACACCTCACGCTCCCGGGATGTCACCGACCGGACCGCGACGCCGCCGCCGAGCTGGCCCGAACGCCGCGGCCGGACAGTTTTCGACCCGGACCCGGACATCGATCTGGACGCCGAGACCCCGGCCCCCAATGCCGCTCCGCGGCCCAGCGGACGGCGCGACGGCCGGCCGCGGCCGGCTGATCACAGCGGGCACCCGGGCCATTCCGAGGACACGGCCCAGTCCGCTCTCGGCTCGGTCACCCCGATGCGCTCGCGCCGCGAAGCCCGCGCGGCCAGCCGCCCCGACCTGCACGGACAACCGGAGACCTCGGCCAGCCGGGAAGCCGCCGAGGTGGATGCGGCGGCCCGCGAGGTGGCCCAGGCCAAGGCCGACGAGGCCCGGCAGCAAGCGGCGCACGAGGCCGAGGATCGACGGCGGGCCGAGCAGGAGGCGCACGCTCGAGAGCAGGCCGCTCGCGAGGCCGAAGCGCGGCGCGAAGTCGAGGCGCGGCGCGAAGTCGAGCGGGAGCAGGTCGAGCGGGAGCGGATCGTCCAGCAGCAGGCCGAGCGGGAGCAGGCCGAGCGGGAGCAGGCGGCCCGTGAGGCCGAAGCTCGGGCCGAGCACGAGCGCATTGTTCGTGAGCAGGCCGAGCGCGACCGCCTGGCCCGGGAGCAGGCCGCGCGCGACCGCTCGGCCCGCGAGCAGGCCGCGCGCGAGGCTGAGGCCCGGCGCCAGGCCGAGCTGGAGCGGGCCGAGCGCGATCGCCTGGCCCGCGAACAGGCGGCCCGGGAACTGGCGGAGCGCGAGGCTGAAGCCCGGCGCCAGGCCGAGCTGGAGCGGGCCGAGCGCGAACGCCTGGCTCGCGAGGCCGCCGCCCGCGCCGAAGCCGAGGCCCGGGAGAAGGCCGCCCGCGAACAAGCCGAACGCGAACGCCAGGCCCGTGAGCAGGAAGCCCGGGACCGCGCCGAGCGCGAACGCCAGGCCCGTGAACAAGCGGCCCGCGAACAGGCCGAGCGTGAGCGCGCCGCCCGGGAACAGGCTGAGCGTGAGCGCCAGGCTCGCGAAGCCGCGGCCCGCGCCGAGGCCGAGGCCCGGGAAAAGGCCGCCCGCGAACAGGCCGAACGCGAGCGCCTGGCCCGCGAGCAGGCCGAACGTGAGCAGGCCGAACGCGAGCGCTTGGCCCGCGAAGCCGCGGCCCGCGCCGAGGCCGAAGCCCGCGAGAAGGCCGCCCGCGAACAAGCCGAACGCGAGCGCCTGGCCCGCGAGCAGGCCGAACGTGAGCAGGCCGAACGCGAGCGCTTGGCCCGCGAAGCCGCGGCCCGCGCCGAGGCCGAAGCCCGCGAGAAGGCCGCCCGCGAACGCCAGGCCCGCGAACAGGCTGAACGTGAGCAGGCCGAACGCGAACGCCAGGCCCGCGAACAAGCGGAGCGTGAGGAGGCCGAACGCGAACTGGTTCGTCAGCGCCTGATCGCTGAGGCTGAGGCGCGCGAGCAGGCGGCCCGCGAGCGCCAGGCCCGTGAGCAGGCTGAACGCGAGCGCCAAATGCGCGAGCAGGCCGAGCGCGAGCGCCAGGCCCGCGAGCAGGCTGCTCGGGAGCAGGCGGAACGGGAGCAGGCGGAACGGGAGCAGGCCGAGCGCGAGCGGCAGGCCCGTGAGAAGGAGGCCCGCGAGCGGGCCGAGCGCGAGCGGGTGGCCCGTGAGCAGGCGCTTCGGGAGGCGGCCGCCCGGGAGCAGGTGGCCCGGGAGCGGGCGGCTCGCGAGCAGGCCGTTCGGGAGCAGGCCGCCCGCGAGGCCGCGGCCCGGGAGAAGGCTGCCCGCGAGGCGGCGGAACAAGAGCGGCGGCGCGCGGCCGAGCGGGCTCGGGCCGACGCGGAGGCGCGGGCCGAGGCTCAGCGGCGCGAGGCCGAGGCCAAGATCCGGGCCGACCGGGTGCGGGCCGAGCGGGAGCGGCGTGAGGCCGAGGCCCGCGCGGCCGAGCAGATCAAGCAGGAGGCCCGGGCCCGGGCCGAGCGGGATGCCCGCGCGGCCCAGCAGATCCGTGAGGAGGCCTACGCCCGAGCGGCCGAGCAGGCCCGCCTGGCGGCGGGCGGCTACCCCACCGAGCGCTACCAGCCTTCGGCGTACGACTCGTCGAGCCATCGGGCTCAGCCGTACTCACCGGACCCGCAGTCGTCGGGCCCTCCGGCGCCGTCGTTGCGCCGTGCGCCGCTCTACGACGCCAACCAGTACCCCGACGGCGTTCCGGACGGCGGGGCCACCCCGGCCGACGACCGCGCCTCGGACCCGGACGAGAAGCCGACTGAGAAGGCCGGCGCCGGCCGCGGCCGGCGTGATCCGTTCGGGCCGCCCACCAGCCGCCAGGCGATCATCGATCTTTCCGCCCGTAAGCGCCCGCGCAGCCCGTACAACTCCTAGGCGTTCGCCGGCCACCGCCCAGGGCGGCTCGTTCTGCCTGAGAATTGTTGCTGCATATTCTTTTTCGGCCTCAGGCCGATCGGCCGCAACCGCCTCGGCCAGCCAGGGCGCGATCAGGGCCTGGAGGGCGTCCGCGACGTCTTCGGCCGGCGGCCCGGTCGACGGCGCCACCGAAGTGTCGGTGAGATCGAGCATGCTGCCCCCAGGAGCCTCGTCCATAACTTCCCCCGCTCTCGCTCAGCGCTAGTTCATGTGTTCGATTCTAGTTAACTCATCAAGGTCCGGCAGGGCCCTCCCACGAACAGGCACCGGTCCCCGCTCCCGGCCGAGCCCATGATCCGGCCGGCCTCGAGGCAAGCGATCGGCCTCGTCCAGCGTCTACCCGGTATGAACAGGATCCGCAGATGAGCCCGCCGCCCGCGCGCAGCGACCCCGAGGACAGCGACTTCGCCGAGTGGTACGCCGCCGGCTACGCCCGGGTGCGGCGCGCGGTCACGCTGGCGGTCGGCGATGCCGCCCTCGCCGAGGAGGCCACCGCCGAGGCCTTCGCCCGGGCCCTGCTGCGCTGGCGAAGCGTCCGTCAGGCTCACCGCCCGGAGGCCTGGGTGTACCGGGTCGCCCTGAACCAGGTCCGCTCCCGGTTCCGCCGGGCCCGCCACCGACGGTCAGGGCGAGGGCGGCTGGACCCTCCGGGTGGGCCAGTACGGCAATTTCCCACTCGGGCCCGAGGTCGGGTACCGCAAGGTCGACGTCAACGGCCGGACCGGCTGGTGGCAGTACACCGGCATCTCGGCCTGGGACACAAGCCCACCGGCAATCTGACCTGGTCACTGCCGAACGGCGTGAACGCCGGCGTGACGGGCACGCTGACCAGGTCGAAGGCGCTACGGATGGCCCGGGCCACGGTCAAGGTGAGCCCCGATGATCCGCGGCTGACCGGCCCGGCGGCGAGCCGGCCGGCGCCCCCTGACCGGACGCCGGCCGGCTCGGTCGGCCGGCTCAGCCGGCCGGCGTCTCCAGCCAGGAACGCAGCGCCTGCTCGCAGGCCACGATCTGGGACGCCGGGCAGTGCTCGTCGTCCTTGTGGGCCAGGAGCGGGTCGCCGGGGCCGTAGTTGACCGCCGGGATGCCCAGTTCGGAGAACCGGGCCACATCGGTCCAGCCGTACTTCGGGCCCGGGGTGCCGCCGACCGCGGCCACGAAACTGGCCGCAGCCGGGTGGTTCAGCCCGGGCCGGGCCGCCGGCGAGGCATCGGTGACGGTGACCGTGAAACCGCTGAAGACCGAACGCAGGTGGGCCTCGGCCGCGGCCACCGACAGGTCGGGCGCGAACCGGTAGTTGATCGTCACCACGCACCGGTCCGGGATCACGTTGCCGGCGATCCCGCCCGTGATCGCGACCGCGTTCAGGCCCTCGCGGTAGACCAGCCCGTCGACGTCCACCTCCCGGGCCTGGTAGCCGTCGAGCAGGACCAGCACCGGAAGCGCGCCGTGGATGGCGTTCTTGCCGGTCCAGGACCGCGCCGAGTGGGCCGCCACCCCGACGGTCTCGACCTCGATCCGCATCGTGCCCTGGCAGCCGCCCTCGACCCGGGCCGACGACGGCTCGCAGAGCACCGCGAAGTCGCCGGCCAGCCAGTCGGGGTGGTTGCGGGCCAGCCGGCCCAGACCGTTGAGGGCGGCCTCGACCTCCTCGTGGTCGTAGAAGATGTACGTGACGTCGCGGACCGGCTCGGGCACGGTTGCCGCCATCCGCAACTGGACGGCGACGCCGCCCTTCATGTCGACCGTTCCCCGGCCGTGGATCACCTCGTCCGCCCCCGAGCCCTCGACCCAGGTCGGCACGTTGCCGGCGATCGGCACGGTGTCGATGTGCCCGGCGATGACGACCCGCTCGCCGCGCCCGAGGCTGGTCCGGGCGACCACGGCGTCGCCGTCCCGGAGCACCTCCAGGTGCGGGTACCGGCGTAGCGCGACCTCGACCGCATCGGCCACGGCCTGTTCGTCGCCGCTGACCGAGGGCAGGTCGCACAGGGCTCGGGTCAGGGTGACGACGTCGGCCGACAGGTCCAGGAGGGACGGGCTGTTCACGGCCGGTTGCGCGGTGTACGCCATACCCTCGACAGTACCGGCCACGCTCTAAGATGCGGACATGACCGAGGTGAGCGCCCCAGCGTCCGGAACGACCAGCAACCCGGCAGCCGAAGCCGGCCCGCGCACGGCCTGGGCGTACGGCCTGGCCTCGGTGACCGACGCCGGCGCCGTCCTGGACACCTGGTACCCGCAGCCCCGGCTCGGGCCCGCCCCCGAGCACGACGGGCCCTACGACGTCCCGGCCGACCTGGCCTCGCTCGAGGAGTCCGACCCGCACCGCGGGGTCAGGCAGACCGTGGTGCGGACCGTGATCGACCTGGACGCCGGCCCGACCACCGTGCCCGATGCCTACCTGCGGCTGCACCTGCTCTCGCACCGCCTGGTCAAGCCGCACGGGGTCAACCTGGACGGCCTGTTCGGCGTGCTGCCCAACGTGGTCTGGACCAACCACGGCCCCTGCCCGGTGGACGATTTCGAGGCCACCCGGTTGCGGATCCGGGCCGGTCACGGCCCGGGCACCCGGGTCGAGGTGACCGGGGTGGACAAGTTTCCCCGGATGACCGACTACGTGCTGCCGACCGGGGTCCGGATCGCCAACGCCGACCGGGTCCGGCTCGGCGCCCACCTGGCCCCGGGCACCACGGTGATGCACGAGGGCTTCGTCAACTTCAACGCCGGCACGCTCGGTACCTCGATGGTTGAGGGCCGGATCTCCGGCGGGGTGGTGGTCGGGGACGGCTCCGACGTCGGTGGCGGCGCCTCGATCATGGGCACCCTGTCCGGCGGCGGCACGCAGGTGATCTCGATCGGCGAGCGCTGCCTGCTCGGGGCCAACTCGGGGCTGGGGATCAGCCTCGGTGACGACTGCGTCGTCGAAGCCGGCCTGTACCTGACCGCCGGTACCAAGGTGCGACTGCTGACGCCGGCCATCGACCCGGCCGGCGACGAGCCGGCCGGGTCGGCGTCGGACCAGCCGCGGGTGGTCAAGGCGGTGGAGCTGTCCGGTGCCGGCGGGCTGCTGTTCCGGCGCAACTCGGGGACGGGCGCGGTGGAGGCGCTCGCGCGGCGCGGTCAGCGGTTCTCGCTGAACGCCGCGCTGCACGCCAATGCCTGAGAACACGCTGCGTTTGCCGGCCCGGCCCTCGTCCTCGCCGGGCGGGCGGGGCGGGCGCACCCGGCGCCGTCGCCCGACCGCCTTCCTGGTCGTCGTCGGTCTGGTCGTGCTGGCCGGGGTGGGCGCCTGGGCCTGGTGGAACGGCTCGGTCGGCCCGGTACCGGTCCGGGAGCACTGCACCGCCGTCGCCAACGGCACGCCGTCCGAACTCGATCCGGAGCAGGCCGGCAACGCCGCGATCATCGCGGCGGTGGCGAACGACCGGGGTCTGCCGGCCCGGGCCGCCTCGATCGGGATCGCCACCGCGATCCAGGAGTCCAAGCTGCGCAACATCACCTACGGCGACCGCGACTCCCTCGGGCTGTTCCAGCAGCGCCCGTCCCAGGGCTGGGGCACCCGAAAGCAGATCTCCGACCCGGTCTACGCGGCCAACGCGTTCTACGACGTCCTGTCCAAGATCGACGGGTACCAGACGATGCCGATCACCAAGGTGGCCCAGAAGGTCCAGCGCTCGGCCTTCCCGGAGGCCTACGCCGACCACGAACCGCAGGCCAAGATCTTCGCCTCGACGCTCACCGGCTTCTCGCCGGCCGGGTTCAGCTGCGTGCTGCGGCCCAGTTCGGCGGCGGCTCAGACCGCGGGCAGCGGTGGGCTGACGGCCCGGGCCCGGGCGGTGCGCTCGGCCGCGGCCAAGGAGGCCGGGCGGGACTCGGTCGCCGCCGCCGGGCCGACCACGCTGCGGTTCACCGTGCCCACCGGGGCCGACGACCGACAGGCCTGGTCGCTGGCCTCCTGGGCGGTGGCCCGCGCCGGCGCCCTGGACGTGGTCAAGGTCCAGGTCGCCGGCCAGGTCTGGGAGCGCAAGCACTCCACCGACGGCTGGAAGAAGGTCACGGGCGCGGCCACCGGCAGCACCGTCGTCATCCAGGTCGGTTGAACCGGTCGGCTGAACTCAGGCGTCGTGCCAGGCCGGCGCCCCGCCGTCGACGTGCACGACGTTGACGAAGCCGCGGGCGATCAGGGCCTCGGCCACCGGCCCGGATCCGTTGATCGAGCCGCAGACGACCACGATCGGCGTCTGCAGGTCGGTGACCTCCTGGTGCCGGGAGGGCGAGTCGAAGCCGAACTCGGCCTCCAGGGCGTCCCGGTCGACGAGCACCGCGCCGTCGATCGGGCCGGTCTTCTCCCGGCCCCCCGGGCTGCGGGTGTCGAGCAGGACGGCGCCTCCGGCCACCCGCTGCCGGGCCTCCTCGGCGGTGATCAGCGGAGCCGGGCCGGAGTCGGCGCTCGACCCGGTGGAACCGGTGGACCGGTCGACGGTCTGGGACATGACGAATCTCCTTGGTGAGTGCACGGATGAGCAGAAACCGGTGGAGCCGGGCTCAGGACGCCCCGGTGGCGACCGGCCGGCCGGGCAGGGTGGCCCACTGCGACCACGAGCCCGGGTAGAGCGTGACGTCGTCGACACCGGCCAGGGCCAGCGCGGCGATCTCGTGGGCGGCCGTGACGCCCGAACCGCAGTACACCCCGACCGGCCGGCCGGGCACCACCCCGAGCGCCGCGAACCGGGCCCGGAGCTCCTCCGGGCTGCGGAAGGTGCCGGTGTCGCCGAGGTTCTCGGTGGTCGGCGCGCTGACCGCACCCGGGATGTGGCCCGGCTGAGGGTCGATCGAGACCACGTCACCGCGGTACCGCTCCCCCGCCCGCGCGTCCAGCAGCAGCCCGCCGGCGGCCACCAGGGCGGCCGCGCCGTCCGGATCGACCGTGGGCAGCTGCCCGGCCTTGAGCTCGATGTCGCCGGGCTCAGCGCCCTCGTCACCGGTCGCCACCGGCAGGCCGGCGGCCCGCCAGGCGGCCAGACCGCCGTCGAGCAGCCGGACGTCCTCGACCCCGGCCCAGCGCAGCAGCCACCAGGCCCGGGCGGCCGACAGGTTGCCGGCGTCGTCGTAGGCGACCACCGGGTCGCCGGCCCGCAGGCCCCAGGACCGGGCCGCGGCCTCCAGATCGGCCGGCGGCGGCAGCGGGTGCCGGCCGACGCCCGGCCCGGCCGGGGCGGCCAGCTCGTCGTCCAGGTCGACGTACACCGCTCCGGGGATGTGCCCGGCCCGGTACTCGTCGCGGCCGGGCGGGCCGCCGAGCCGCCAGCGCACGTCCAGCAGGTGCGGACGACGACCGGCGGCGAGGAGTTCGGCCAGCTCGGTGGTGGAGATCAACGGGCTCACAAGCTTCCTCCAGGCAGTGCGGCGAGCGGTGCGAGCGCGCGGTCGCGCTCGTCGAGCGAGGACCGGACCAGCGGCAGCCCCCGCCGGACAGCGTTGGCGATCCGGTCGGCCAGCAGCGGGTTCGACACCCGGTAATCGGTGAAGTCGGAGTCGTGGGCATAGATTCCCAGCGGCAGGGTGAGGGCCTGGAAGAAGCCGAACAGCGGCCGCAGCTGGTGCTCCAGGATCAGCGAGTGCCGTTCGCTGCCACCGCTGGCAGCCAGCAGCACGGGCGTGTCGACCAGCGCGTACTGGTCGACGAAGTCGAACAGGTGCTTGAGCAGGCCGGTGAACGACGCCCGGTAGACCGGCGAGGCGACCACCAGCAGGTCGGCCTGCTCGATCCGGGCCAGCGCGGCCTGCACCGGTTCCGGCAGCTGCGAGCGCACCAGGGTGCCGGCGAACGACGGCCCGAGATCGCTGAGCCGGATCACCTCGGCGGTGATCGGCAGGCGGGCGCCGAGCTCGTCGAGGATCGCGTCGACCAGGACGGCGGTCTTGGACGGCGCGTGCAGGCTGCCCACCACGGCCACCACGGAGAGCGGGCGCACGGGCCGGTCGGTCTCGGGAATGCTCATCTCAGAACACCTTTCCGGGGTTGAGGATGCCGGCCGGATCGAACAGATCCTTGATCCGGCGTTGCAGGTCGAGAGAGTCGGGCCCGACCTCGCGGGACACCCAGTCCCGTTTCAGGACGCCGACCCCGTGCTCGGCGCTGACCGTGCCGCCGAGGTCGAGGGCGAGGGCGAAGATCGCCTCGGCCGCTGCCTGAGCAGCGGCCGGGATCGGGTCCGCCGGGTCAGCGGCGTCGAGCAGGATGATCGGGTGCAGGTTGCCGTCCCCGGCATGGGCGAAGACGAAGATCTGCACCCCGGTGGACGCCGCGATCTCGTGGATCCCGTCGACGGCCGCGGCCAGCGAGCCCCGGGGCACGGCGATGTCCTCGATCAGCACCCGGCCGCGGGCCTCGACGGCCGGCAGCGCGTCGCGCCGGGCGGCCGAGAGGGCGAGCGCCTCGACCGGGTCCAGCGTCGTCGTCACCGAGGTCGCGGTCTTGGCCAGGACGTCAGCGACCAGCCCGATCTCCTCCTCGGCCCCGAAGCCGTCGGTCTGCACCAGCAGGAACGCCCCGCCCCGCTCGGCCAGCGACGAACCGCGCAGGTCGTCGATGGCGGCCAGGGTCGGCCCGTCCACCAGTTCGATCACGGCGGGCCGGACGCCGGCCGTGGCCAGCTCGATCGAGGCCGCCGCGCCCTCGCCGACAGTGGCGAAGAAGGCGGCGGCGGTGGCCACCCGGGCCGGCCGGGGCAGCAACCGCACGGTGGCCCCGACCACGACGGCCAGGGTGCCTTCGGACCCGACCACCAGGCCCACCAGGTCGAGCCCGACCACGCCCTTGACCGTGCTGTGCCCGAGGTGCAGCAGCCGGCCGTCGGCGAGCACCACGTCCAGGGCCAGGACGGCGTCCCGGGTCACGCCGTACTTGGCTCCCCGTAGGCCACCGGCGTTGGTGGCGATGTTGCCGCCGACGGTCGAGATGGCCACGCTGCCCGGGTCGGGGGCGTAGACCAGCCCGTGCTCACCGGCGGCCCGGTCCAGCTCGGCCGTGATCACCCCCGGCTCGACCCGGGCGGTGCCGTTCACCGGGTCGACGGAAAGGATGCGGTTCAGGCCGGAGAGATCGAGCACGATCGCGCCGGCGCCGGCGGTCGCCGCCCCGGCCAGGCCGGTGCCCGCGCCCCGGGTCACCACCGGTACCCCGGCCCGGGACGCCGCGGCAAGGGCGCGCTGCACGTCCTCGACGCCGCGGGCCCGGATCAGCGCCCGCGGCTCGCCGTCGGGCCACCAGCCGGAGCGGTCGGAGCGGACCTCGGCCCGCGCCCCCGGGGCGACGACGGCCAGGTCGGCCAGCACGGCCTCCAGGCTCTCGCTCATCCGACCCGCTCCACCACTCGCTCGACCACGGCCAGCAACTGGTCCAGATCGGCCGAACCGGGCCCACGCCCGGCTTCGGCCTGGGCTCCGAGAAGCCGCTGCAACCTCTCGTTCACCGGTCCCGGGACGCCGAACTTCCGCGCCAACCGGACGATCTCGCCGTTGAGGTAGTCGATCTCGCTGGACGCCCCCCGGGCGAAACTCTGCCAGGTGGAGAGCCGGCCCAGGGTGTGCCCGGGCACCGGCTCGACCACCAGGGGGCCGCCCGGGCCGAAGCCCGGCGCCTCGGCCGGCACCCGGATGCCGGCAGCCGCGTAGACGGCCTGGGCCTCGGCGATGAGCAGGGCCCGGGCCTGCGCCTTCTGCTCGTCGGTACCGGCCAGCACGTCGAGCCCGTTGGCGGCGTTGGCGATCAGCTTGCGGGCCTTCCAGGCGGAGATGTCGGGCACGCTCTCGACCGCGTAGCCGGCCGCGACCAGGTCGCGGACGTACTCCTCCTGGGCCTCGTCGGCCTGGTCCGGGTAGCGGCCCAGCCAGGCCACCCCGATGGTCGGGTAGGACGGCGAGACCACCTCTCCCGGAACCAGGTAGCTGGCCGCCACCCCGATCGAGACGCCGTAGACCCGGGCGAACCGGCGCAGGGCCAGATCCTCCGTGGCCAGGCCGTTCTGGAAGGTCAGCACGGGCAGGTCGGCACCGAGCAGTGCCGGCGGCTCGCCGGCAGTGTCCAGCGGGTCGGTGTCCGGGGCGTCGGCGGCGTGCACCGGCAGCCAGGCCCAGCGGGCCAGCACCGCCTCGGCGTCCTGCGTCTTGGTCGCCAGCACCAGCACGTCGTGGCTGGTCAGCCGCAGCTCATCGGGCCCGGCGACGACGTCCACCCGGACCGTGTCGGTGCCCTGCGGCCGGCGGACCTTCACGCCGTCGCGGCGGATCGCCTCCAGGTTCTGACCCCGGGCCACCAGCACGGTGTCGATCCCGGCCAGCTCGAGCTGGGCCGCCAGCAGCGCCCCGATCGCGCCGGCCCCGATCACGACGTACCGGCGGCTGGTGGTGGCGCTCATGACGACGTCCTCTCGGCCCGGCCGGCGATCGCGGCCAGCAGCTCCTGGGTGTACTCGCTCTGCGGATCGGCGAAAATCTGTGCGGTCTGGCCCTGTTCGACCACCCGCCCCTGATTCAGGACGGCGACCCGGTGGGACACCTCGGCCACCACGGCCAGGTCGTGCGAGATGAACAGGTAGCTCAGGCCGAGCTCGCGCTGCAGCCCGGCCAGCAGGTCGAGGATCTGCTTCTGGATCCGGACGTCGAGCGCGGAGACCGGCTCGTCGAGCAGGACCAGGTCCGGCTGCACGGCCAGGGCCCGGGCGATGGCCACCCGCTGTCGTTGCCCGCCGGACAGCTCGGCCGGGCGCCGGTCGAGGTAGGCGGCCGGCAGGTCGACCTGCTCCAGCAGCTCCCGGGCCCGCTCCCGGCGCGAGGCCCGGTCGCCGATCCCGAACGACACCAGCGGCTCGGTGATCGTCTCCCGGATCGAGAACCGCGGGTCCAGCGAAGAGAACGGGTTCTGATGGACGAGCTGGAACCGCCGGCGCAGTGGCCGCAACTGCCGCCAGCCCTGGTCGGTGATGTCCTGCTCCTCGAAGAAGACCCGGCCGCTGGTCGGTTTCTCCAGGCCGAGGGCGATCCGCAGCGCGGTCGTCTTGCCCGACCCGGACTCGCCGACCAGGGCCAGGGTCTGTCCGGCCGGGATCGACAGGCTGACGTCGTCCAGGGCCCGGACCGAGCGGGGCCCGTCCGAGGCCCGGGGCAGCCGGAAGTCCTTGGTGACGTTCTCGATCCGCAGGACGGCGGGCGCGTCGGGCACCGCGCTGATCCCGGCCACCAGCGCGCCGGTCGCCGACAGCCCGGGGGCGGCCTCGATCAGCGCCCGGGTGCACGCGGTCCGCGGCGCGACCAGCACGCTGCGAGCCGGCCCCTGCTCGACCAGCCGGCCCTGCTGCATCACCAGCACCCGGTCGGCCCGGTCGGCGGCCACGCCGAGGTCGTGGGTGATCAGCAGCAGGCCGATCCCCCGCTCGGCGACCAGCTTCTCGAGGTGGTCGAGGATCCGCTTCTGCACCGTAACGTCCAGGGCGCTGGTCGGCTCGTCGGCGATGATCAGCTCCGGCCGGCCGGCCAGCGCGGCCGCGATCAGCACCCGTTGCCGCATGCCGCCGGAGAGTTCGTGCGGGTACTGCCGGGCCCGCAGCACCGGGCGGTCGAGCCCGGCCGTCGCCAGGGCCTCGACCACCTCGGCGTCGACCGAGCGGCGGGGCACGTCACCGCGGCGGCGGACCGCCTCGGCGATCTGCGGCCCGATCCGCAGCGTCGGGTTCAGGCTGACCGTGGGGTCCTGCGGGACCAGAGCCACCACCCGGCCCCGGATCGCCCGCAGGGTCCGCTCGGCCGCCCCGACCACCGGCCGGCCGGCCACCTCGATCGAGCCCCCAGTGACCCGGCCCCCGGCCGGCAGCAGGCCGAGCACGGCCGCGGCCAGGGTGCTCTTGCCCGAACCGGACTCCCCGACCACGGCCACCGTCTCGCCGGCCGTGAGGGCGAGATCGAGGTCGGCCACGGCCTCGTTCGGGCCGTAGGACACCGACAGCCCGGAGATCGACAGCACCGGTGTGCTCATCGCTGGAACTCCTCGAGGCTCCTGGAGATGTGGTTCAGGCTGAACACGACCAGCCCGACGAACAACCCGGGCAGCAGGGTCAGCCAGGGCGAGGTGATCAGGTAGTTGCGCCCGGCGGCGATCAGCGTGCCCCACTCGGCGGCCGGCGGCGGGGCGCCGAAGCCGAGGAAGCTGAGCGCCGAGATGGCCAGGATGGCCACCCCGAAGTCGAGTACGGCCAGCACGAGGACCGGCCCCCACGAGTTCGGCAGGATGTGCCGCAGCAGCACCCGGGGCCAGGAGGCGCCGCCGGTGCGGGCCGCCTCGATGTAGGGCAGCGACTTGACGGTCAGCACCTGGGCCCGGGTGATCCGGGCGAACCCGGGCACGATCCCGACACCGACCGCGACCGCCACCGGCAGCGTGCCGAAGCCGAGCGCCGTCACGACGGTCAGCGCCAGCAGCAGCCGCGGGACGGCCAGCAGGACGTCGACCACCCGCATCAGGACCGAGTCGACCCAGCCGCTGAAGAACCCGGCCAGCACCCCGATGGTCAGGCCGGCCACGACGGCCAGACTGACCGCGCTCAGGGTGGCCTCGATGGTCAGGGTCGAACCGTGCAGCACCCGGCTGAACAGGTCCCGGCCGAGCTCGTCGGTGCCGAACAGGTGGGCCGAGCTGGGCCCCGAGAGCTTGGCCACCGGGTCGGTGGCGTCCGGGTCCTGACTGGTGAACCAGCCCGGGAAGACCGACGAGACGATGACGAACGCGACGAACGCGATCGCCAGGACCAGGCCGGGCCGGCGCCGGTGGCGGCGACCGGTGGCCCGGCCGGGTTCACGGCCCGATCCGACGGTGACCGCTTCCGGTGCGGTGCGGACGACGAGTTCGGTGACGGCGGGGCTGCCCGCGACATCCACTGACATGGCTACTGCTCTCCTAGGACACGCGCGGAGTGTGGGTGATCCGCGGATCGAGCAAGGGATAGACCAGGTCGATCACCAGGTTGATGACGACGAAGCCGGCCGCGGCGATCACGACGATCGCCTGGACCAGGGGCACGTCCTGGGCCAGCACGGCCTGCTGGGCCAGCTGGCCGATGCCCTGCCGGGTGAACACCGTCTCGGCGATCACGGCCTCGGTCACGGTCGCCCCGAGCAGCAGGCCGAGCAGGGTCAGCGCAGGCAGCGTGGCGTTGCGGAAGGCGTGCCGCAGCTGGATGTAACCGCGCGACAGCCCCCGGGCCCGGGCCGTGACGATGTACGGCAGGGCCAGGGTGTCCTCCAGGCTGCTGCTCAGCACCTGAGCCAGCATCGCCGCGGTCGGGATGGCCATCGTCACGGCCGGCAGCACCAGGCTCTTCCAGCCGACCGTCCCGGTGGCCGGGAACCAGCCCAGCGAGAACGCGAACACCTGGATCAGCAGCAGGCCGACGAAGAACGGCGGTAGCGAGACGCCGATCGCGGGCAGCCGGTTCAGCAGCAGCTTGGCCGGCCGCCACTGGACGAACGCGGCCAGGTAGGCCGTGCCCGCCCCCAGGGCCAGGGCGATCACGATCGCCGTGGCCCCCAGTTCCAGGGTCGAGGGCAGGCGTTCCTGCAGCAGCCGGACCACCGGCACGTTCAGCGAGATCGAGTCGCCGAAGTCGAACCGGACCAGGTGCCCGAGCTGGCTCAGATACTGCTGGTAGACCGGCTGGTCCAGGCCGTACTGGTGGGTGATCCGGGCCAGCTGGGCCGGGCTGACCTGCTCGACCTGCACGTTGCCGGCCGCCAGGACCAGGGCCACCGGGTTGCTCGGCAGCAGGTACAGGATGGCGAAAGTGACCGTGTAGACGGCCCACAGCACGCCGACCGCCTGGGCGATCCGGCTCAGCAGGTACCGCAGCACCGGGTTCGCAGCCGGGTTCACTGGGACAACCAGATGTCGTTGGCCCGCAGGAACGCCTCACTGGTCCAGGCGAACCCGTGCACCTCGGCCGAGATGCCGGCCAGCTGGACCCGCTCGAAGATCGGGAAGCTGACGCCCTGATCGATCAGGTACTTCTGGAGCTGCCCGTAGACCGCGGCCCGCTGGTCGTCGTCGATCGCCTTGAGGCCGTCCCCGAACAGGGTGCTGACCTGCTTGGCGGTCGCCGGGTCCTGGCTGAACGTCGCCGTGCCGGCCTTGCTGACCGCCTGGTCCAGCACCGAGCCGAGCACGCTCGGGTCGGCCCGGGTGTAGTACGTGGCGACCAGGTCGAAGTTGCCGGCCGCCACGGCCGGCTGGTACTGGGCCGCGGTGTAGACCTTGAGCTGCAGGTCGATGCCGACCTTCTTGAACTGGTCCTGGAGCAACTGGTCACCGGGCACGGCCGCGGTGAGCGGCTGCAGCAGGGTCAGCTTCTTGCCGTCCTTGTACCGGTAGCCGTCCGGGCCCTTCTTCCAGCCGGCCTGGTCCAGCAACGTGGCCGCCCCGGCCGGGTCGTAACCCAGGGCCGCCGACTCGTCGGTGGCGTACGGCGTGGTCGAGTCGAAAGCTCCCGACACCACCGGGTACTCGTCCCAGAAGATGGTCGAGGCGTAAGTCTTACGGTCGATCGACTTCTGCAGCGCCTGGCGGACCCTGAGGTCGGACAGGATGCGCCCCTTGCTCACGTTGGGCAGGTAGGCGTCGCTGATCCCGGGCAGCGGCCGGGACACGATCGAGGCGCCGGACGCCTTGATCACCTTCTGGTCGGCGTCCGAGATCGGCTGCCGGGGCCAGGCGATGTCGATCGCCCCGCTGGTCAGGCTGCCGACCCGGACGCTGTCCTCCTTGATGTAGCTGACCGCGATCGCGTCCAGGTAGGCCGCGCCCTGGTTCTTGACCAGCTTCGAGGGCCAGGCGTAGTCCTTGCGCTTGGTCAGGTGGGCCGAGGTGGCGGCGGTGTAGCTGTCCAGGGTGAACGCGCCCGATCCGATCAGCTTCCCGGCGCACCGCTCCTCGGGGGTCTCGGTGTACGTCTTGGGCGACAGGACGGCCAGCGTGGTGGTCGAGGTGGCCTGCAGGAAGGCCGCGTTCGGGCTGGTGAAGTCGACCCGGACGGTGTGCGGGTCGATCACCGTCGTCGACTTGTAGCCGGCCAGGTAGGTCAGGCCCAGCAGCGACTTGGCCCCGAGCGCGAAAGTGCCGTCGTAGGCGGTCTTCACGGCGGTGGCGTCGAACGCGGTGCCGTCGCTGAAGGTGACGCCGTCGCGCAGAGTGAAGGTGTAGGTCTTGGCGTCCTTGCTGATCTTCCAGCTGCTGGCCAGCCAGGGCACGATCTTGCCGGTCTCCGGGTCCTGGTCGGTCAGCGAGTCGGCGAACTGTCGGTCGAGAGAACGGCTCTCGATCCAGTACACCTGGTTCGGGTCGATGCAGCCCTGCTGGTCGTCCCAGAAGGCGATCTTCAGGGTGCCGCCCGGCCGCGGCGCGCCGGCGGCGGCGTCGGTGGTGCCGGTGCTCCCGTCGGAGGAACTGCCGCACGCGGCCAGGACGAGCGCGCCGACGACGGTGAGGACGGCGCCGAGGGCCCGCCCCGATCTCAGACGGGTGACTGAACTGGTCATGACGACGAATCTCCTTGCCAGGCCGTGGTGGGGGTGTCGGTCGGGGGCCGGTATCCGGCCAGCACGCGCTTGCCGGTGACCAGCAGCGCGGCGTCGTCCTGAGGGGGGTGCACCCGCGAACAGAGGACGTCGCGCAGGTGCCGCTCCAGCGGGTTGTGCCGGGTCAGAGCCGGGTTGCCGAGGGTCGCGACCGCCGTCTGGACGGCGCTGATCGCGGCCCGGGTGGCCAGCAGCTTGGCCAGGAAGGCCCGCTGCCGGGCCTGCTCGTCGCCGGCGTCGATCTTGACCGCCAACCCAAGCAGCAGTTCCTCGGCCTGCACGAGCTGGGCCTCGATCTCGCCGGCCACGGTCTGGATCCGCTCGGTGGTGGCGATGGGGCGGCCCAGCGAGGTCGGTACCCGCTCGTTGGTGAAGGTCACGAAGAACTCCTGGGCGGCCCGGGCGATGCCGACGTAGAGCGCCGACAGGGCCAGGCCGGTGCCGGCGAAGGCCTTGTCGGGGCGCAACTGCGACTGAGGCGTACCCCGGAAGTGCTCGAGCGGGATCCGCACGTCGGTGTAGATCACGTCGTGGGTGCTGGTGGCCCGCAGGCCCAGGTGGTCCCAGGTCCGGACGATCTCGATACCGGGGGCGTCGGCGGGCACGACGGCGTGGGCCAGCAAGGGGTCGTGATCCGCGGTGGCGGCCCAGACCAGGTGATGGTCGAGGCCCTCCGAGCCGGTGGCGAAACCCTTGTGCCCGTTGAGCACCCAGCTGTCGCCGTCGCGGCGGATCGTGGTCGCGGGCCGGCCGCCCCGGGCCGGGGCGCCCCACTCCGGCTCGGCCCGGATCGCGTTGACCAACACCGGGCGGGACGCCGAGTCGGCCACCACCTGGCGGTAGAGCGACTCCGGCCACCAGGGCGTGTTCGCCTGGGCGGCGTGCTGGAACACGGTCATCGCGGTCAGCAGGGCGACCGAGGGGTCGCCTTGGCCCAGGGCGGCCAGCAGCCGGACGCCGTCGAGCGTGCTCAGCCCGGCCCCGCCGTACCGCGGGCCGATCCCGGCCCGCAGCAGGCCGGCCTCGTGCACCACCTGGATGCCCTTCCAGGGAAAGTCCCCGCTGCGGTCGTACTCGGCCGCGGTCCGGGCCAGCGCCGCCGTGACCCGGGCCAGGGCGGCGTCGGACAGATCCACCGGTGGCAGAGTCGATGGCAGGGTCGGCGGCTCGGCCGGGCCGTCGGCGGGACGGCGGTCCGGCCGGTCGGTCACGGTCACGACGTCACCAGGTCACTGGCCAGCGGTTCGGCGTCCAGCGGCGGCTGGGCCACCACGGCACCCCGCCGGCCGGTGGCCTCGCGGTGGGCCAGTTCCTGTCGCACCAGCGGGATCACGTAGCGGCCGTAGTCGATCGCGTCGTTGAGGTTGTCGTGGCCGCGGATCGAGATCAGGTCGGCGCCGAGCTCGACGTAGTCCAGGATCGCCGCGGCCACCGTCTCGTAGCTGCCGACCAGGGCGGTCGAGGCGCCCTGGGCCCCGGTGGCGGTGGCGGTCGGCGTCCACAGGGCCCGGTCGTGCCGGTCCTGGCGGGAGGCGATCTCCAGCAGCCGCTGGGAGCCCACGTTGGCCGGGCCGTCGCTGCCGGGGTTCCAGTTCTTGGGCGAGACCCAGGGCCCGCTGCCCTTGCCACCCTGCAGGATCTCCAGCGTGCGGTGGGCCTTGTCCCAGGCCAGCTCCTCGGTGGCGGCGACGATCGGGCGGAAGGTGACCCAGGTCCGGGGCACGTCGGTCCGGCCGGCCAGGCGGGCCTGCGCACTGAATCGCTCGATCTGCTGGCGGGTCTCGGCCAGCGGCTCACCCCACAGGCCGAAGATGTCGCCCAGTGCGCCACCCACCCGGTAGGCCTCGTCGGACGAGCCCCCGACCGAGACCGGGATCGTGCCGTTCACCGGCCGGACCCGGGAGACGAAGTCCTCGAACGAGTAGTAGGTGCCGGCGTGGTCGAAGGGCTCGGTCTCGGTCCAGACCCGGCGCAGGATGCGGATGTACTCCTCCTGGCGGGCGTAGCGCTCGGTCTTGTTCAGCCGGTCGCCCTCGCGGGCCTGCTCGTGGTCGCTGCCACCGGCGATGAAGTGGACGACGGCCCGGCCGCCGGAGAGCTGGTCCAGGGTGGCCAGGGCCTTGGCCGCGACGGTCGGGTAGACGGTGTTCGGCCGCAGCGCGATGATCGGCTTGATCCGCTCGGTGAACTGGGTGACGGCCGCGCCGATGGTGAACGGGTCGTGCCCGAAGGAGCCGTAAGGCACCAGGGTGTAGTCGAATCCGGCGTCCTCGAGGATCCGGGAGTACCGCTTCAGGTAGGGCACGTCGATGTCGAAGCGGCCGAGCCGGTTGATCTCGTTGGACGGGTTGACGTTGATCGCACTGATGAATTCGACCGTCATGAGGAGGCTCCAAGCAGGATTGAGGACGGCGGGCGTCGACTCGGGCGGGCCCGGACAGGACAGGACAGGACAGGACAGGACAGGACAGGACAGGTCCAGCCACGGCGGGTGGCTGTCCGAGGGGACGAGGTGGGCCACCGTCAACCGGGTCGGCCGGTCGGCGGGGTGGGGCCGCGGGCAGCGGCGATCAGCCGGATCCGGGGCGGATCGGCGGTGACGGTTGAGGTGGTGGGCCGGGAGGGGTCAGCGAGGCCGACAACAGCGCCGAGGACGACAGCCCCGGGCGGGGCAGCCGTCGGCAGGTGCGCTGAGCGCCGCCGAGGTGTGCTGCCTGGTCATGAAGGTAACTCTACTAATTTGGTCAAGAATATGTCCAACATGAATTCCTGTACCCCACTGATCAGGGTTCCCGATCGGTGGTGCGGTCAGGCGGCCGCGGAGGCCTGGAGCAGCCGGCCGGCGACCGCGGTGACGGCTCCCTCCAGGCCCAGGTCGACCCCGCGCCGGCCCACCACCTGGATGCCGATCAACCCCAGAGCCGGCAGCTCGGGCACTTCCCGCAGGCCGTCGGGCACCCGCCCGGTGCCCGGCAGCAGAGCCACGCCGAGCCCGGCCCGGACGCCCGCCACCACCCCTTCGAGGCCGCTGGACTCCACCACCACGGCGGCGGTCAGGCCGTGCCCGTCCAGCGCGGTCAGTGCCCGGCGGCGCAGACCGCAGGGCTCCTCGAACACCACCAGCGGCCACGGCCGGCCGGCCTCGGGCCCGACGAAGCCGTTGGCGGCGTACCAGAACAAGCCCAGCCGGCCGGCCTCGACGCCGTTCGGCTCGCCCGCCGCCAGCACCAGGGCCAGGTCGAGGTCACCGCGAGCCACGTCGTCCTCGAGAACGGTCGAGCGGGCGATCCGGAACCGCACGACCCGCCCCGGGAACGCGCCCCGCAGGGCGGACAGCAACTGCGGCAGCAGGGTGTCGGCAGCATGCTCGGTGCAGCCCAGCCGGAGCGCCGGATCGGCCTTCAGGTCCAGCCGCTGCAGGGCCTGGTCGTGCACCGCCAGGATCCGCCGGGCCTCGACCAGCAGGGCTTCCCCGGCCACGGTGAAACTGCTCCCCCGGCCGGACTTTCGCACCAGCGGCTCCTTGAAGCCGCGCTCCAGCAGGCGCACGTGCTGGCTGACCGTCGACTGGCTCAGCTGCAGGGCCGCCGCGGCCCGGTGAAAACCACCGCAGTCGGCGATGGCCACCACGGTGCGCAGGTGAACCAGATCAAGTGGATCAGACATGTCAAGAATGTAACCCAGAGCCGGGCCCGCACCTAGAGGTGCGGGCCCGGGTGACCAACTGCTCAGCGGTCGCCGACGGCCGGGTAGTCGCGCTCGGTGGGGCCGATGTAGACCTGCCGGGGCCGGCCGATCTTGGTCTGCTTGTCGTCGATCATCTCGTGCCACTGGGCGATCCAGCCGGGCAGCCGGCCGATCGCGAACAGCACGGTGAACATCTTGGTCGGGAAGCCCATCGCCTTGTAGATCAGGCCCGTGTAGAAGTCCACGTTGGGGTACAGCTTGCGCTCGATGAAGTAGTCGTCGTGCAGCGCGATGTCCTCCAGCCGCAGGGCGATGTCGAGCAGCTCGTCGTTGCCGCCGAGGTTGGCCAGGATCTGGTCGGCGGTCTTCTTGATGATCGCCGCCCGCGGGTCGTAGTTCTTGTAGACCCGGTGGCCGAAACCCATCAGCCGGACGCCGCCTTCGCGGTTCTTCACCTTGTTCATGAAGGTGTCCGCGCCGTCCGGGCTGTTCTTGATCTGCTCGAGCATCTCCAGGACGGCCGAGTTGGCGCCGCCGTGCAGCGGGCCGGACAGCGCGTGGATGCCGGACGACACCGAGGCGAACAGGTTGGCCTGACCCGAGCCGACCAGCCGGACGGTCGACGTCGAGCAGTTCTGCTCGTGGTCGGCGTGCAGGATGAACAGCAGGTCGAGGGCCTTGGCCATGGCCGGGTCGACGTCGTACGGCTCGGCCGGGAAGCCGAAGGTCATCCGGAGGAAGTTGTCCACCAGCCCGAGCGAGTTGTCCGGGTAGAGGAACGGCTGCCCGATCGACTTCTTGTAGGCGTAAGCCGCGATCGTCGGCAGCTTGGCCAGCAATCGGATGGTGGACAGCTCGATCTGCTCCGGGTCGCGGATGCTCAGGCTGTCCTGGTAGAAGGTGGACAGCGCCGACACGGCCGAGGAGAGCACCGGCATCGGGTGGGCGTCGCGCGGGAATCCGTCGAAGAACCGCTTCAGGTCCTCGTGCAGCAGGGTGTGCCGCTGAACCTTGCTGCTGAACGTGGCCAGCTCGTCGGCGGTCGGCAGCTCGCCGTAGATCAGCAGGTAGCTGACCTCCAGGAAGGACGACTTCTCGGCCAGCTGGTCGATCGGATAGCCGCGGTAGCGCAGGATGCCGGCGTCACCGTCGATGTAGGTGATGGCCGAGGTGCACGAGGCGGTGTTGACGAATCCCGGGTCCAGCGCCACGTATCCGGTGGTGGACAGCAGCGACGAGACGTTCACCCCCGCGCCGCCCTCGGTGGCCGGGACCACACCCAGCGGAAGCTCGCCGCCGGGGTAGGTGAGGGTGACCTGATCAGGTCCGTCAGACATTGAACGCTCCTGCGTGGTGGGGGTGCGTCAAACACATAAGGGTTGTACGGCGGGGTCGGGCCGCGACCTGTTCTGAAGCTACCCCTCGCCCGACGGTTACGGCCACACGGGAAAGTGTGGGAGGAAAGACAACGACATCAACCCCGGACCGGGGCAAGACCGGCGAGGCGGGCGTCCAGCCGGCCGATCCGCTCATCGGTGGCGGTCAGGGCCACCCGGACGTGCATCCGACCGGCCGCCCCGTAAAACTCGCCCGGCGCGGCCAGCACCCCGCGGTCGGCCAGCGCGGTCACCGTGTCCCAGCCCAGCTCGTTGCGGGTCGCCCACAGGTAGAGCCCGGCCTCGGAGTGGTCGATCTCGAAGCCGGCCCGGACCAGCGCCGCCGCGACCAGTTCCCGCCGGACGGCGTAACGGGCCCGCTGGGCGGCCACGTGCTCGTCGTCGTCCAGGGCGACCCGCATGGCCTCCTGGATCGGGCCCGGCACGATCATGCCGGCGTGCTTGCGCAGCTCCAGCAACCGCCGCACCAGCACCGGGTCACCGGCCGCGAAGGCGGCCCGGTAGCCGGCCAGATTCGACTGCTTGCTTAGCGAGTAGACCACCAGCAGGCCCTCGTGCGAGCCGCCGCAGACCCGCGGGTCGAGCACGCTCGGCACCTGGACGCCGTCCCAGCCGAGCTCGGCGTAGCACTCGTCGCTGGCCACCACGGCGCCGATCGAGCGGGCCCAGTCGACCACCTTGCGCAGGTGCTCGACCCCGAGCACGCGGCCGTTCGGGTTGCCCGGCGAGTTCAGCCAGACCAGCTTCACCCGGCCGGTGGCCGGACCGACCTGGAGCGTGCCGTCGGCCGGCAGCGGAGTGGCCCCGGCCAGCCGGGCGCCGACGTCGTAGGTCGGATAGGCCACTTCGGGATGGACGACGACGTCGCCGGCGCCCAGCCCGAGCAGGGTCGGCAGCCAGGCCACCAGCTCCTTGGAGCCGATCGTCGGCAGCACGCCGTCGGGGTCGAGCCCGGGCACGCCCCGCCGCCGGGCGAACCACCGGGCCACCGACTCGCGCAGCGCCGGCGTCCCGTAGGTCTGCGGGTAGCCCGGGGAGTCGGACGCCGCGGCCAGGGCCTCGCGGATCAGCGTCGGGGTCGGGTCGACCGGGGTACCGATCGACAGGTCGACCACGCCGTCCGGATGGGCCCGGGCCCGCGCCGCCAGCGGGGCCAGCCGGTCCCAGGGGAAGTCCGGAAGCTGTGGTCCCGGCGTCGTTGCCGTGGTGGTGGACACCGTCAGAGCGCCGTCAGCCTTCCTGCTCCTGCAGCGGCAACGCGGTGATCAGCGCGTGGTCCTTGGCGATCAGGCCCATCTTGGCCGCGCCGCCGGGCGAGCCCAGGTCTTCGAAGAACTCGACGTTGGCCTTGTAGTAGTCGGTCCACTGCTCGGGGACGTCGTCCTCGTAGTAGATGGCCTCGACCGGGCAGACCGGCTCGCAGGCACCGCAGTCGACGCACTCGTCGGGGTGGATGTAGAGCATCCGTTCGCCCTCGTAGATGCAGTCGACCGGGCACTCCTCGATGCAGGCCTTGTCCTTCAGGTCTACGCACGGCTGTGCGATGACGTACGTCACGTCGAGTCCTCCATGTACAGCGGTCCTGTGAGCACGACCCGGCCTCGGGGATGCGCAGGCCGCCCGAGCATCACGGAACGGCCGCGCCTAGTATCGCCGACGATCGTCCAGCTGTCTTCGGAGGGGCTCCACATGTCGTCACCACCCCCGCCGGACACCCGTTGGCAGAACCACGTCGGCCATCGGATCGTGGTCCGGGTCAAGGGTACCGCCGGGCTGCACGACGTTCTCGGTGACCTGCTGGCCGCCGACGACGACGAGCTGCGGGTGCTCACCCGGCGCGGTGAGGTGACGGTCCGGCGGGATGCCGTGGTGGCCGGCCATCCGGTCCCGCCGGCCCCGGTCCGGGCGGCCCCGCCGCACCGGGCCCTCTCGGTCGGCAGCCTGGAGCTGCTGATGGCCCAGCACTGGCAGGCGGCCGAGCAGGACTGGCTGGGCGGCTGGCTGCTGCGGGCCAGCGGTGGCTTCACCAACCGGGCCAACTCGGTGCTGGCGGTGGGCGAACCGGGCATGCCGATGGACGTCGCTGTCCTGGAGGTCACCGACTGGTACACCGACCGGGGCCTGCGGCCGGTGGCGGCCGCCCCCGAGGCGGCCTTGGGCGAGGACGACACCGAGCAACTGCTGGCCGCGGCCGGCGCTTTCGTGACCGCCGGCTGGCGCCCGATCGAGGGCGGCGCCTCGCTGGTGCTCACCGGGGCGATCGGCGAGGTCCGGGGCGCGGGCGCCGGCCGGCCGCTGCCGGCCGGGCTGAGCCTGCATCTGGAGGACGAGCCGGACCCGGCCTGGATCAGCCAGTACCACTACCGGGGCCTGGCCGTGCCGGAGCACGGGATCCGGTTGCTGCTGTCGGCCCCGGAGCAGGTGTTCGCCTCGATCCGGGACGGCGAGCGGACCGTCGGCGTGGCCCGGGGCTCACTGGCCGAGCGCTGGGTCGGGCTGACCGCGATGGAGGTCGACCCGGACCACCGCCGGCAGGGCCTGGCCCTGACCCTGATCTCGGCGATCGCCGGCTGGGGCTGGCAGCGCGGGGCCCGGTCGATCTTCCTGCAGGTGGCCGAGCAGAACGAGCGGGCCCAGGCCCTCTACCGGGCGGCCGGCTTCGGCGTCCACCACCGCTACGACTACCTGGCCCCCGGCGGCTGACCCGACCCGGCGTCCTCCGGCTCGGGCAGCCCGGCGGCGATGTCCCGCAGCTGGATCCGGGCCCGGTCCAGGGCCACCTCCAGATCGACCAGCCGGGGCACGCTCTGGGCCGCCCGGCCGGCCTTGGCGTCGGCCTCGATCAGCCGGCTGATCTCGACCACCCGCACCGTTCCGAGGTTCAGCCCGGCTCCGGCCAGGGTGTGCGCGTGCAGGTAGGTCGCCTCGGCGTCGTCCGCGGCCACCGCCAGGGTGAGGCGCTGCAGCAGGTCGACGGTCCGGTTCAGGAACGAGGCGATGATGTCGCGGACCAGTTCCAGCTCGATCGGAGTCTGGTCGCCGAGCAGCTCGGCGATCCGCTCGTCGACACCGGCCATGGCGGGCGCGGGCGGGGCCGGTTCCGGCGCCGCCCCGGTCTGGTCACCGGGCATCTGATCGCTGCCTCCTTGGATCGGGATGTCGGCCACGCCCGTCGCGGGCTCCGGCTCGACCAGGTCGACCGGACGGATCGATTCGGGTGGACCGGCGGTGGTCGCGCCGTCCTCCGGGCGCAGCCAGCGGTTCAGGGTGGCTTGCAGGCTGGCCGCGCGGACCGGCTTGGCGATGAAGTCGTTCATCCCCGAGTCGAAGCAGCGCTGCCGGTCGGCGGCGAAGGTGGCCGCCGTCATCGCGATGATCGGGGTGTCCCGGGTGGCCGGCTTCTTACGCAGCTCCACGGTGGCCGCGTAGCCGTCCAGCCGGGGCATCTGGCAGTCCATCAGGATCGCGTCGTAGGCGTGCTGGCCGGCCATGGTGACCGCCTGGATGCCGTCCCCGGCCACGTCCACCTGGTACCCGAGCTGCGACAGGATGCCCAGGGCTACGGTCTGGTTGATGTCGTTGTCCTCGACCAGCAGCAACTGGAAGCTGCGCTCGGGCCCGGCCGGGGCCGGGGCCGGCGCCCCGGCTCCGGAAAGTTCGGCCGGCGTCCCCGCCTCCCCGGCTCCGGAGTCGGCGGCCGGCTCGGCCACCGCCCCCGGCAGCCCGACCCGGGTCAGGGCGTCGAACAGGGCCGACTGCTGCACCGGCTTGGTCAGGCGGGCACTGATCCCGTGCTCCAGGGCGGTGCCCGGATCGATCATCTCGTCCGAGCTGAGCAGGATCACCGGCAGCTTGGACAGCGCCGGCGTGGCCCGCAACAGACGAACCAGGCCCATCCCGTCCATGTCCGGCATGTGCATGTCGACCACGGCCAGGTCGTAACCGCCGGCCGGCGCCGAGCGCAGGGTGAGCAGCTCGATCGCCTCCTGGGCCGAGGCGGCCGCCATCGGGCGCATCCCCCACCGGGTCAGCTGGGTGAGCATCACCAGCCGGTTCACCTCGTTGTCGTCGACCACCAGCACGGCCAGGCCCCGCGCGTCCCGGCCCCGGACCGACCGGCCCCAGTCGGCCGCGGGCGAGAAGACCAGCTCGGCGATGAAGGTGGCGCCCCGGCCGAGCTCGCTCTCGGCGTGGATGTCGCCGCCCATCAGGTCGGCCAGCCGCCGGCAGATCGACAGCCCGAGCCCGGTGCCGCCGTAGGCCCGGGCGACGCCCTCGTCGGCCTGCCGGAACGGCTCGAACAGCTCCTCCAGCCGGGTCGGCTCGATCCCGATCCCGGTGTCGATCACCTTGAACACCACCGGCACTCCCCCGGACGCGCGGGGCCGGCCCGGCTCGACCCGGACCGAGATGCCGCCCTCGGCCGTGAACTTGACCGCGTTGTGAGCCAGGTTGAGCAGGATCTGCCGCAGCCGGCCCGGATCGCCGTTCAGCGCGAACGGCACCCCGGACTCGTACTCGACGGTCAGCTCCAGCCCCTTGGCCCCGGCGGCCTGGCGGACCAGCGTGACGACGTCGTCTACCACGTCCTCGAGCCGGAAGTCCACGTTGTCGAGCACCATCCGGCCGGCCTCGATCTTGGAGAAGTCGAGGATGTCGTTGATCACCGAGAGCAGGGCGTCGCCGGCGGTGCGCACCCCCTCGACGTAGCGCCGCTGGGTGGCGTCCAGGCGGGTGCCGAGCAGCAGGTCGGTCAGCCCGATCACGCCGTTCATCGGGGTCCGGATCTCGTGGCTCATGGTGGCCACGAACTCCGACTTCAGCCGGGAGGCCTCCAGCGCCTGATCCCGGGTCTCGGACAGGGCGAGCTCCAGCTCCTTGCGCTCGGTGATGTCCCGGCCGACGGCGTAGATCAGCCGGCGGTCGGGGTCCGGGGCCGCCGTCCAGAGCAGGGTGCGGGTGATCCCGGCCCGCTGGAAGCGGTTCTCGAAGGTCTGAACGACCGGCTCGGCGATCAGCCGGGCCAGCCGGACGGACACGTTGGCCTGGTCCTCGAACTCGAACAGATCCCCGAAGTCCCGGCCCAGCAGCTGTTCCGGGCCGACCCCGAAGGCCGCCGTCCAGACCGGGTTGACCTGCACCAGCCGACCCTCGAAGTCGGCCACGGCCATGAAGTCCTCGGAGAGCTGGAACAGCTGCTCGACCTGGTCGGCCGCGGTGCGCCGGTCGGTGATGTCCCGCAGCGCGCCCCAGACCTCGGTGACGTCCTCGGTGAGGCCGAGCCGCATCGCGCACTCGACGATCCGGCGGGCCCCGTCGGCACCGGTGGTGCGGGCCACGAACGTCTGCGGGACCCCCTCGAGAATCAGCTGCTTCAACCGGGATCCGGTGTCCGGGACCAGCTCGGCCTCCAGCCGCAGGATCAGGTTCTGACCCACCAGCTCGTCCGGTCTCTGCCCGAGCACCTGCTCGGCGGCCCGGGAGGCGAAGATCACCGAGCCGTCCGGGGTGAGCCGGAACAGCACATTGGACGACGTCTCGGCCAGGTCCTGGATCCGCGACCGACTCTGCTCCAGGTGCCGCGCGGCGTCCGCGCGGGCCCGGGCCGCCCGCCCCCGGACGGCACTGAAGAGCACCAGGGCGACCAGCACCAGGCCGGCCGCGATCAGCGCGACCGCCCGGAAGAAGTAGGCCGGCCGCATCGCCTGGGCCCGGGACTCCTGGCTGATCACCCGCCAGTCGTCACCGTTGTCGGCGCCCTGCACCCCGCTGCTGTTGCCGGCGCTCACCGCCTGCACCTGGCCGTGGTGCGAGGCCAGCAGGGCCCGGCCCTCCCGGACCCGCTCGGCCACGCTCCCGGGCGCCGGGCCCCGGCCACCCGGCCGGGCCTGGGCCACCACGGCCCCGGAACCGTCGATCACGCTCAACCGGATGCCCCGGTTGATGGCGTAGGCGTCGACGAACTGCTGATAGCCGTCCAGCCGGCGGGCGACCGCGACCACCCCCAGCAGCCGGCCGTCCGGCGTCCCGCCGGCCCGGACCGGGACCGCGATGATGGTCAGGTAGAGATTCTTGATCACCAGGCTCTCGAAGACCGAGGACGTCGAGAACGAGCTGCTCGCCCGGGCCTGGCGGAACCACGCCTGGCCGCTCAGGTCGAACCCGGCGGGTACCCGGGCCGGCCGGTTCGCCAGGACCGCTCCGCCGGCGTCGGTCACGACCACGGCCGAGACGTCGCTGCCGGGAACGTCCAGCACGTTGAGGGTGCGCCCGAACACCCGCCGGGACTGCGCCGAGCCGGGGTCGCTCAGGGCCGCGTTGACGTCCCCGGCCTCCATCACCGAGGTGATCACCGCGGCCACGCCCGCGTTGCCCTGGTTCAGGAACACCTCGGCCAGGTCGGCCGTGTTCTGCATCTGCCGCTCGGCGGTGCTGGAGACCATCCGGTCGTACGACACCACCGCCGCCCCCGTGATCAGCACGACCAGCAGCCCGAGCACCAGCTGCGCCGGTATCAGGGTCCGGCCCGAGCGGCGCCCGAAGACCGGGGACGGTCTGCGGATGACAGGATTCACGCCGCCAGCATCGACACCCGGGCCAGCCAGGTGTAGCGATTCCCCGGCCTCGGGACTCCGTTCCGGCGAGTTCCGGCCAGTTCTGGCCGGTCCTGGCGAGTTCTCAAGCCGGCGGCCGAAAATGTCGATAGCTGACGACAGGAGCGGGCCGGATCGACCCGATCGCGGTTCCCCCTGCCGACGCGCAGGTCAGCCGTCGCGGAGCGAGGAAAGGGATGTTGCGGCCATGGCCCGGTTGCTCGTGGTGGACGACGATCCGGACACCGTCAAGATCGTCACTTTCCGGCTGCAGGCCAAGGGGCACCGGGTGGTCGGGGCGACCTCGGCCGGGGAGGCCCTGGAGACCGTCACCAGCCTGGGCAATCCGGATCTGGTCATCCTCGACGTCACCATGCCCGACATGACCGGCCTCGACCTGCTGGCCACGCTGCGGGCCCGGGAGGGTCAGGGCAGCCTGCCGGCCATCTTCCTCTCGGCCCGGGTGCTGCCCGAGGACATCGAGGCCGGCCGGGCCCTGGGGGCCTCGTACCTGACCAAGCCGTTCATCGCCTCGGCCCTGCTGGCCGCGATCGACGAGGCCCTGACCAGTTCGCTGCGGACCCAGCAGACCGGCTGGTGAGCTCCCGACCCGGCGCACCGGCTCAGCGGTAGGCGGCCGGCTTGCGCTCGGACAGGTGGTCCAGGGTCCGGCGGGCCGCGGTGATCTCCGCCCCGACGTCCACCTCGGCGATCGCCAGCCCGGCCTTGGCCCAGGTCCGGGCGAGGATGTCACCACCCGGGCCGACCACCTTGGCCTGCCCCAGGAAACGCATCCCGCCCAGGGCCCCGGTCTGGTTGGACGACGCCAGCACCACCTGGTTCTCGGCCGCCCGGGAGCGGTCGTACAGGTCGAACAGGCGCGACTGCCGGTCCTGGCTCATCCGCGGCGCCCGGTTGCTGATGCTGGTCGGCCAGGCCGACAGGCAGGCCAGCACCTGGGCGCCGTCCAGGGCCAGGGTCCGGGCCGACTCCGGGAACGTCTTGTCGTAGTCGATCAGCATCCCGATCCGCCCGACCGGGGTGTCGAAGGCGGCGAACGACTCCCCGGCCGCGTAGACCAGGGCCTCGCCGGCGGGCTGGTGCACCTTGCGGTGCCGCCCGAGCACGCCGTCCCCGCTCACGCAGACGGCGCTGTTGTACCGGGTGATCGCGCCGTCCGGGCGGTCCTCCCGCTCGCAGTAACCGAAGCAGACCACCATGCCGGCGGCCTGCCGGGCCACCTCCTGGATCAGGTCGTCGTCGGGGGCCAGCGCCGGAGGCAGGTCGCCGGCGTCCGGAGCCCGCAGGTCTTCCAGGTAGCCGCCGAGCGCGGCGTCCGGCAGCACCAGCAGCCCGACCCCGGCCCGCCGGGACTGCTCGATCAGGGTGCCGATCCGCTGCCGGTCGAAGTCGAGGTCGCGACCGAAACTGGCGGCCACCGCACCGATCGTCAGGCCGGTCACCGGCGCTCAGCCGGTGGCGAGCTGGATCCGGTCCTGCGGCCGGGCTGCGTCCTCACCCGCCGGACCATAAGCCATCGGACGGCGATCGCGCAGGTGCCCCATCGAGCGGCGGGCGGTGTCCAGCACCTCCTGCAGGTCGACCTCGGCCAGGGCCATGCCGGCGGCCACCCCGGTGTGGTCGAGGACGTCGCCGCCGGGCCCGCAGACCTTGGCGCTGGCCACGAACCGCAGCGAGCCGAACGAGCCGCTCTGGTTGGCCGACAGCCACAGCACCTGGTTCTCCAGCGCCCGGGCCTGGTCGAACAGGTCGAACCGCTTCTTCCAGCGGTCCTGAGCCAGGTCGGCCGGGGCGTCGGTCCGGCTGCCCGGCCAGGCCGAGACGCAGACCACCACCTGAGCGCCGTCCAGGGCCAGGGCCCGGGCTGACTCCGGGAACGCCTTGTCGTAACAGATCATCATGCCGATCCGCCCGACCGGGGTATCGAACGCCTGGAACCGGTCCCCCGGCGTGTAGTGGGCGTCCTCCCGCAGCGGCTGATGCACCTTGCGGTGGTTGCCGAGCACACCGTCGCCGCTGACGCAGACCACGCTGTTGAACCGGCGCTCGCCGTCCTGCTCGCAGTAGCCGGCGGTGACCACCAGGTCGCCGGCCAGCTCGGCCAGCCGGGCGATCTGCGGGCCGTCGAGCTCGAACGCCGGTGGTGGCGGCGCCGATCCGGCCAGATCGGACAGGTACCCGCCCAGCGCCGCCTCGGGCAGGGCCAGCAGACCGACCCCGCGCTCGCGGGCCTGCTCGATCAGGGCCGCGATCCGGGCGAAGTCCGCCTCCAGGTCCCGGTCGAACGGCGCCGCCACGGCCGCCACGGTCAGCCTGCTCATGATTCGTCCTCGTCCCGCCGGTTCGTCCCGGCTCCGTCCCGGTTGCCGTTGCGATCCCCGAGCCCGGTCACCCGGTCGCTGACGGCCTCGGTCAATTCGCCGTCCGGCCAACGCAGCCGGACGCCGTGGCCCTCGGTCAGCCGGCCGCACCCGGCGCTGACGGCGGGGCCGGCCTCGATCACCGGCGCTCCCGGCCGGTCGGCGGTGAGCATCGCGAACCCGGGGAAGCAGGTCAGCCAGTCGCCCACGCTCGCGCCGGCCGGTCGGGGCACGGCGGCCACGTCGAGCTCGGCCGCGCAGCCACTGGCCTCGGCCAGCATGCCCAGCGTGCCGACCAGCCCGGACATCGAGACGTCCTTGGCCGCGGCCGGCTGGGCGATACCGACCGCGGCCAGCATCGCCCGGAGCTCGCCGGTCCGTCGCCCGGTGGTCGAGTCCCACTGCCGCCCGGCGTATCCGGGCCGCCACTGACCGGCCAGATCGGCGGTCAGGCGGACCTCGTGACCGGGCCGGCCACCGCCGCCCGGGACCGGGTGAGCGGTCCGGCCGAGCGCCGTCACCGACAGGGCCGCGGGCACTCCGAGCTGGGTGTGCCCGCCCAGGATCGGCACCCCGTAGGCGGCGCCGGCCCGGCGCAGCCCGGCCAGCACCCGGCGGGCGAACGAGGCGTCCCGGGCCCCGAGGGCGTCGAGCAGGCCGACCGGGGTGGCTCCCATCGCGGCCAGGTCGTTCAGGTTGACCAGAACGGCGCACCAGCCGGCCCATTCCGGGTCGCGCTCGACCATCGAGGGCAGGACGGCGTCGCAGGCGGCGATCAGGTCACTGCCCGGCACCGGGGCGCCGTCGTCGCCGACAAAACCGGCCCCGCCCGGGGTCAGGCCGGCCAGCAGCTGCCCCAGATCCCGCTTGGTCGCGGCCACCAGCGCCGCGATCCGGCCGATCGGCCAGCGCATCCGCAGGTGCGGGACGCGCGGCGGCTCGGCGCCGGCCGGGGCCGGCGGCACCGTGGCCGGGGCCGGTAGCCAGCCGAGCCGGTCGAAGAACGCCTGGTGCCGGGCCTGCACCTGAGCCTCGAACCGCAGCGCGCCGGCGTTCTCGGCCCACGCGCAGGCGGCCCGGACCAGCGCCGACCCGATCACGCCGGAGCCGGGCCCCGGACCGGGACGGCGCCGGTCGGCGACCAGCCGCCCGCCCTGCCACCAGCCGATGTCCGGGCCGTCGCCGACCGGGCCGAGCCGGACCCCGCCCAGCACCTCGCCGTCCACCCGGGACCGGGCCACCAGCACCACGGTTCGCGGGTCGGCATCGGTGTCGTCGCGGTCGCTGCCGGCGAACAGGCCCTGGCCGGCGACGAACTCGCGGTGCCGCAGCCGGTGGTACGCGGCCAGCGAGCCGGCCTCGGCCGGCTCGATCCCGAAGGCCGGCGCCGGGGCCGGAGCGGTCAGGTCGTGCAGCAGCACCTCGCCGATGACGCTCATCCGCCCGCCACCCTGAGCGCGCTGCAGGCCCCGCAGGCGGCACAGCCGGCCTCCTGGTCGGCCCCGGTCATGCCGGCCTGCTGCAGGAGTTTCCCGACCCGCTCGGTGACGTCGGCGACCACCGAGGCCGGAGCGGCGACCGCGCCGTCCCGGCGGGCCAGGGTGCCCAGCATCGGCCGCATCGGGACGACGAAGGGATACACCCCGCGTTCGATCAGCCGGGCCGCCCCGGCCACCAGCTCGTCCGGGTCCTCGCCCAGGCCGATCAGCAGGTAGGTCGAGACCTTGTTGCGGCCGAACACCCGCACCGCCTCGTCCCAGGCGGCCTCGTACTCGGCCATCGGCACACTGCCCTTGCCCGGCATCCACTGCCGGCGCAGGCCGTCGTCCATCGACTCGACGTGGATCCCGATCGAGGTCGCCCCGGCCGCCCTGAGCTCGGCCAGCACGGAGAGGTCGCCGGGCGGCTCGATCTGCACCTGGATCGGCAGCCCGGGCACCGCGGCCAGCACCGCCCGCACGCACCGGACGAGGTTGCGGGCCCCGCGGTCGGGGCCGGTGGTGGTGCCGGTGGTCATCACCATCTGCCGGACGCCGTCGAGCCGGACCGCCGCTTCGGCCACCTCGGCCAGCTGGGCCGGCGTCTTGGCCGCGATCGTGGCCCCGCTGCGCAGCGACTCCTCGATCGTGCAGAACCGGCAGCGCTGCTCCTCGACGTACCGGATGCAGGTCTGCACCACTGTGGTGGCCAGCACGTCCTGGCCGTGCAGCAGGGCGATCTGCTCGTACCGCACGCCGTCCGCCGTCACGAGATCGTAGAACCGCGGACGCTTCACGGTCTCGACGCTCAGCCCGAGATCGACCCGTCCGTTGCTCGACCAGACCCGACCGCCGCGCACCTCGTACGGGCTGGTCGAGCTGATCGGCAGGGCCGCGTTCTCGCCGTCGAGAACCAGGTGCCCATCGTCGCTCGGCCCGGCGCCCTGGTGCCGCCGGACCGGCGCGTCGACCCGCACCCCACGTACCGCAAGATCAACTCTCGTGGCGATGTCCATCTCAGAACATGTACGTCGAGTTGATGATGGCGCCCTTGCGCGCGTAGTGGATCAGGGCGTCCTGGACGTCGAGCGGGTGCGTCGGGATGACGCCCTCGATCAGGTCCTCCTCGCGAGCGCCGTGCAGCGAGAGCCCGAAGCGGCAGCAGTAGACCTTGCCGCCCTCGGCGATGAACGTCTTGAGCGAGTCGTTGATGTTGTGCTCACCCGGGAAGGCCGAGTTGCCGGTGGTCGGAAAACCCCGGGTGGCGAGGCAGTTCAGCGAACCCGGGCCGTAGAAGTAGATCGCCGACTCGAAGCCCTTCCGCTGGGCCCGGGTGGCTTGCAGGATCGCCACGAAGCTGACCGACGACTCGTGGGCGATGCCGTGCACGAGAGTGAAGTAGGTCTCGCCGTCCTCGGCCTTGTAGTCGGGGAACACCTTGGTGCCACCGTAGATCGAGGATCCCTCCGGCATCGACGGGTGCGGGATCTCCTCGAGGCTCTTCTGCTCGGCCTCGGTCAGACCGTTGGTCAGCTCGCTCATGTCGGTTCTCCTTCGTGGTGGTGGGGCAGGACAGAACTAGGAGTAGAGCCGGTCGAAGGTGTCGCGGAAGGCCAGGGTGGCGAGCTCGCCGTCCCCGGTCGCGGCCGCGAGGCGGGCGTATTCCCCGGCGAAGTCGCCCCAGGGCTGGTCGCTGGCGAAAAGCACGCGGTCGTGGCCGATCCCCCGGCGGGAGATCTCCTCGGCCAGCCAGCGCGGGGCGAAGCCGATGGCCCAGGAGAGGTCGGTGTAGACCTGCTTGCCGGCCTCGATCCAGTCGAAGAAGCGCGAGCCGATCAGCTTGATGTGGCCGCTCATCCCGCCCCCGAAGTGGACCAGGTGGATCGCCGCGTCGTCGCCGTAGCGGTCGATCAGCAGGCCGACCCGGTCGATGTCGGACGCCGCGCCGGGCGAGGTGTGCACGTGCACGATCAGGCCGTGCTCGCGGGCGGCGGCGAAGATCGCGTCGAGCTGCGGGCGGCAGGCCTCCTCGTCCACCCCGCCGCCGAGCAGGAAGCTCAGCTTGAGAGCCCGGACTCCCTGCTCGGAAGCCAGTTTCAGAGCATCGGCGGTGCGCTCGGCGTCGTCCGGCTTGGCCGAGACCCACAGCCCGGCCCGGATCCGGTCGTCCCGTTGGGCCGCCTCGACGACCAGGTGATTGAACCCGAAGGCCAGGTCGGGATCGGGGACGCCGTAGTTGGGCAGCACCAGGGCCCGCTCGGTGCCCTCGGCGTCGAGCTCGGCGATCAGCTCCTCGATCGTGGCCCGGGCGGTGACGTCGGGCCGCACCGGCGGGCCGCCGTAGAACGGATACGCGGGCAGGACGCCGAGATGGCGGTGGGCGTCGGAATGGCGCAGCTTCGCCATCAGGCCACCATCCGCGAGCCGGCCCGGGCGGCGGCGTACTGCTCGATCCGGCCGGCCAGGTGGGCGGCATCGGCACCGACCCCGCGGAACCGACCTGACCCCCAGGTGTACTGCCAGGGCATACCGACCACGTACACGCCGGGCTGGCCGGTGACTCCCCGCTCGTGGGTGGGGTACCCGCGGCCGTCGAACATCGGCAGGTCGACCCAGCCGTAGTCGCGCCGGTAGCCGGTGGCCCAGATCACCGCGCTGACGCCGGCCGCGGCCAGGTCGAGCCGGGAGCGGTCGGCGTCCGGCAGGTCGTCGGGTCGCCACACCGGCCGGTACCGCTCTTCGGGCGGGGCCTCGATGCCGGCGCTGTCGATGTGGGCGTCGATCAGATCCTTGATGCCGTCGGCGATCCGGTCGGCGCCGTCCAGGTTGGCGGCCAGGTCGTCGTCGAACCGCAGCTCGGCGTCGGCACCGGTGGCCTCGATCGCCGAAGCCCTTCCGTAGAGCCGCATTCCGTCGCGGGCGAAGGCTCGCAGATCGATGTCACGCCCGCCGTCGCGCCCGGTGACGTAGTGGTTGACCTTGAACCGGGTCGCTTCCTGATCGGCGAACTCGTCGATCCCCCTGCTGTAGTGGCCCAGTTCGTCGAGCCAGGTCATGCAGTCGCGGCCCCGGTAGAACCGGGCCACCCGGGGCGCCGTCCCGGTGGCCAGATGCACCTCACGCCCGGCCAGATGCAGGTCTTCGGCGATCTGACAACCGGACTGCCCGGTGCCGATCACCAGGACCGCGCCGTCCGGAAGTTGATCCGGGCTCTTGTACTGGCTGGAATGCAGCTGCAGAACGGTTTTCGGCAGACGTTCGGCCATCCGGGGCACGGCCGGGCTGTGGTAGGGGCCGGTCGCCAGCACCACCTGGTCGGCAGTGAGCGTGCCCCGGGCCGTCCGCAGCACCAGCCGGCCAGCCTCGCCCCGCGATAACCGGGTGACCCCGACCCCCTCGATCAGCGGCGGCCCGAACGCCCGCACGTAGGCCTGGAGGTGGTCGACGATCTCGGCCTTCACCATGAAGCCGTCCGGATCGGGCCCGGAGTAGGGAAATCCGGGCAGCAGACACTGCCGGTTGGGAGTGACCAGACAGAAGCTGTCCCAGCGACGCTCGCGCCATTCGTGGCCGACGGTGCGCTGTTCGAGTACCAGGTGGTCGATCTCGCGTTCGGCCAGCTGGTGGCTGACGGAGAGACCGGCCTGCCCACCGCCGATCACGACGACGGAGCGGTGCACGCCTTCCAGCGATTCGAGCTCTTCGGCCATGTGCACCAGTGAAGGGCGGCCAGATTACCGAATGGTTGCGTCCGGAAAACTACTGCGTTTCAGGCATTCCGGATCAGCGACCTCCGAACCCGGTTCGGTGTCAGTCCAGCCGCGTGTAGGCCCCGCGGTGATGCACCAGCGCGCTCTCCTCACCGGAGGACGTCGCCGCCGTGAGCACCTCGCCCAGGATGATGCTGTGATCGCCCCCGGGGTAGACCGCCTGGGTGCGGCACTCCAGGGTGGCTGTCGCCGCGTCGAGCAGGGCCACCCCGGTGGCCGGGCCCCGATGGTGCGGGGCCCGGTCGAGCTGACCGTGCAGCGGCCGGCCCCGGCTGGCCAGCCAGTCGGCGACCGGCCGGCCAGCGCCGGCCAGCACGCTCACTCCCCAGGTGCCGGAGGCCAGCACCGCGTCGTGGAACCGGGCCTCGATCTCGACGCAGATCAGCACCAGCACCGGGTCCAGCGACACCGAGCTGAACGAGCTCACCGTCATGGCGTGATCAATTCCGGCGTCGTGGCTGGTCACGATGCAGACGCCGGTGGCGAACCGGCCCACCGTGCGACGGTAGAGGCCGACGTCGAGCGGGCTGGTTGCTTCCACCGGTTCAGACTAGGCGCGCTTGCCCCGGGCAGCCCGGTGGGCGGCTTCGGCCTGTTCCAGCACCTGCTCGATCTCGCGGCCGATCAGCTCGTGCCGCTCCAGCAACGCGTCCCGCAGGGCCTCGACCAGGTGCCGGTTGGCGGCGAGCAGGCTGCGCACGTCGGCCTTGCGCCGGTTCAGCAGGTCCTCCATCATCCGCCGGCCGTCGCCGTCCCCCATCACCCGGGAGACCAGGTCGCCGCCACCGAGCATGCCCTGGGGCGCGGCCGCGAACGAGAGCAGCGTGCCCTCCATGCCGGCCGCGCCGACCATCTGCGCGGCCACGGTGGTGGCGTAGACCAGGTCGCCGCTGGGGCCGGTCGACACCTCGCCGAAGAACAGCTCCTCGGCCACCTGGCCACCGAAGGCGATCCCGATCAGGGCCTCCAGCTCGCCCTGGGACCGGGTGTAGACATCCTCCCGGTCACCGTGGGCCAGCAGGCCGAGCGAGCCGGCCCGCTTGACGATGGTCAGGATCTCGAGCCGGCGCTGCGGGGCCAGCAGGTGGGCGGTGACGGCGTGGCCGGCCTCGTGGGTGGCGATCAGCCTCTGCTCGTGCTCGGTGTAGCCCACCGGCTGCCCCAGACCGACCTCGGTCACCATCCGGGCGTGTTCCAGATCGCCCCAGGACATCCCGGCCGCGTCCCGCCGGACGGCGTTGATCAGGGCTTCGTCCATCAGGTGTTCGATCTGCACCGGGCTGTAGCCCTGGGTGACGCCGGCCAGCGCGTCGCGGTACTCCTCGTCGTCCAGCATCGGCTCGTGCGACTTGCGGGCCAGGAAGTGGTCCACCAGCTCACGCCGGCCGGCCTTGTCGGGCAGGTCGAACACGAGCCGGCGGTCGAACCGGCCCGGGCGCAGCAGGGCCGGATCGAGCGCGTCGGCCCGGTTGGTGGCCGCGATGACCAGGATGTCGACCGGTTCGGGACGCGGCCGGGGCAGGTGGCGGCGAGCCGGCAGCAGCAGGTTCACTTGGTCGACGAACCAGGACTGGACCCGCTGGGCGCCGGTCGGGGTGTCGAACGACTGCATCTGGATCAGCAACTCGTTGACCACACCACCGGTGCCCTCGCTGGTCATCGAGGCCGACACCACGGCCGAGCCGGCCGCCGGACTCACCGCCAGACCGGGCAGGCCGGTGAGCCCGCCGCAACTCATCACGCTGCTGCCGTGCCGGCCGGTGCCGGTCGGGGTGCTGCTCATCCCGCCGCGGGCGGTCGCGATGGCGTCGATCTCCTCGATGAAGGCGATCGCACCGCCCTCGGCCCGGGCCGCCTTGCGCAGTGCCTTGAAGAAGGACCGGATCTTGCGGGCGCTGGCGCCGTAGTACATCGACTGGAACGAGGTGGCCGAAACGAACAGGAACGGCACCCCGGCCTCGGCCGCCATCGCCTTGGCCATGTGGGTCTTGCCGGTCCCGGGCGCACCCTCGAAGAGCAGTCCGCGCCGCGGCGTACCGCCCATGTCGTGCCGGAACGTGCGACCGGCCAGGAACAGGTCGAGCGAGCGGCGCACGTCCTCGGTCACCGGAGCCAGACCCTTGACGTCGGCCATCCGCACGTCGATCTGCTCGGGCCGGTAGACGATGTGCGGCGAACGCCCGGCGGCCACCGTGGTGCCCAGCATGGTGATGATCAGGACCAAGAAAAACAGGCCGCTCATCAGGTACAACGGGTCCACCGAGGGCAACGCCGGCAGGCCGATCGGGTCACCGTTGAGCCACCGGAACCACAGCCCGGCGGCAATCGCGACCCCGACCGCGGCGATCTTGGCCATCCGGCGCAGCCACCGCCGCTCCCGCGCCTGAGCCACGTCCCGCACCTTGAGCCGGGTGGCCGGAGCCGGCCGCCCGATTCGGTCGGCCGGGCTGGTCGGGGTCAGCGGGTTCAGCGTTCTGGTCTTGCTCGGCACCGGGGATCCTCCATCGTCGATGGTCCCAGCAGACGCCCTGCCCACCCCCGATGCGCCACTCTCCGTGTCCAACCACCCACCCGGCAGGCACGCCGACCACACACAGCGTCACCCCCTAACCCTCCGTGCTCCCTCAGTGCCCCCTCCACCGCCAACTCCATGATCAAGAAGATTCTGTCGGTCCACAGCCGAAAAAGTCTTCGTGATCATCCGATGGGACAGCCGGCCGAGCAGGAACGAGGGACGCCGGGCCAGCCTTCGGCCCTGAGGACGGCGACGACCTGGGCCGCGACCAGGCAAGGCTGAACCACGACGTCGCGCCAGCCGTAGCGCAGCACCCGGTCGCCACTGACCACGGCCTGATTGTCCCGGCGCAGGTCACGGAATCGTTCGTCCTCGGGATGAGCCTCCCGGCCGTCCAGCTCGACCACCGTCCGCCACCGGCGGTACCGCACGTCCCGGTACCGGTGGCCACCGCCAGGTGCGCTCTCGGCCCGGTTCCGCTCCGAGCGGGGCAGCCCGTGCCGGCGTTCGACGTCCCGGGCGTATCGAAGTTCGAGGGCCGAGGCCACGCCGTCATCGATCTCGGCCAGGACCTCGGTGAGCAGCAACCGCCATCGGTGCCGAGCGCGCCGCGTCAGGGCCGCTCTGATCCGGCCGGCAGTGGTGAAACGTCGCCGAGTCACCCGAAGGACCACGTCCAGCGCCCGATCCACCTCCAACTCCTGGTCCATCACATCCAGGACGGCGTCCTCGATCCGGGTCCGGGCCGGCCGGGCCGAGGGGTGGAGGCGCTCGGCGAAGGCCGAGCTGACAAAGATGCGCACACCTTCCGGTGGCCGCACTCGGCGATCAGCCGGGATCACGATCTGGATCGGCACCGGCGGTCGCTCGAGGGCACCGGCCAGCCAGAGCGCCGTCCGGTGCGAGGCACTCGACGGTGGGCCCGCATACAGCAGGGCGGCCCAGACCTTGGCTCGCTCGGACACCTCCCCCGGTGAATGTGGCGTACACGCCCGGAAATACCGTCCGTCAGTGGCCGGAATCGATCCGTCGCCGAGCCTGGGCCGGGCTCAGCCCACCCTCCAGCAACTGCCGCCGGGCCACCAGCCCTTCCTGATCGGCTGCCCCCGGAACCCAGACCCGCGCCTCCCTTTTCCGCACCCGACCAACCTTGCCCCCGCCCGCCCACTCATCTCACCACCTGTGGACAACCCAGCGCCGTTCATGATCACGAAGATTCCGTTGCTCCACAGCCGATGAAGTCTTCGCGATCACCCCGCTGCGGCCTGAGCCGGTCGACGAGCGGCGGTCAGGTGCCGGAGAAGAGCTCGGTCTCGCGGCCCTCCGCGTCGAAGGGGGCGGCCGGGACGCCGCGGGCCAGGCGGTAGTACTCCAGGCCGATCACGGGACGGCGCACGCCGTTGCTCAGGGCGTAGAAGGCGCCGTCCGGGCTCACCGTCACCTGGGTGGTGTGGGCCCGCAGAGCGGTGATCTTGGCCGGGGTGAAGGCCATCGCGTCGATCGCGGCCGTGACCTGGTCGTCGGGCACGACCTCGCTCGGCAGCCGGCCGCCCGGATCGGGGCCGTGGTAGGCGGTCCCCTCGGCCTGGGCCAGAGTTCCCCAGGTGGCCCGCACCAGCGACTCCGGCATCACCGCCCAGTAGACCTTGGGCACGTTCCACCCGTCGAGGGCGGCCAGCTCCACCGCGCGCATGGTGACCAGGTGGGCCTGTACGTGATCGGGATGGCCGTAGCCCCCGCCGGGCTCGTAGCCGACCACCACCTGCGGGCGTTGCCCGACGATCACCGCCGCCAGCTGCTCGGCGGCCACCTCCGGCTCGACCAGGGCGAAGGCGCCTGCCGGTGGATCCGTGGAAGGGACGACGCCGCCGCCGTGGTCGTAGGCCATCCCGGAGTCCCGGAACACCGCACCGCCCGAGGCCAGGGCCGCCGACGCGGGCCGACCGGGCGACTGCGGATCGCCGAGGAACCGGTGATCCAGGACGCCGAGCGCGCTCATCGCCGCCGCCAGCTCGCCCACCCGGTAGGTGCCGAGCTCGTCGCCGGCCAGGTGGGCCAGCTCGGCCGGGATCACCTCGCCCTGCTCGCCACGGGTGCAGGTGACGAGCGTGACCTGAACGCCGGCGGCCGCGTAGCGGGCCATCGTGGCGCCGTGATTGATCGTCTCGTCGTCCGGATGGGCGTGCACGAGCAGCAGCCGGCGAACCGACTGCTGCCCGGGCCGGGTGGACGTTGTCATCCAGCCATTCTTACCCGGTCAGCGACCCGGGAAGTGGCAGGCCACCTCGACACCCTCGACCGGCTCCAGTTGCGGGTCGACCTGGGCGCAGACGTCCTGGGCCTTCCAGCAGCGGGTGCGGAACCGGCAGCCCGACGGCGGGTTGGCCGGGCTCGGCGGGTCGCCCTGGAGCACGATCTGGGTGCCGCGGTTGCGCTGGGTCGGGTCCGGCACCGGCACCGCCGACAGCAGGGCCTGGGTGTACGGGTGCTGCGGATTCTCGTAGACCGAGGCCCGGTTGCCGATCTCCACGATTCGGCCGAGGTACATCACGGCCACCCGGGTCGAGATGTGCCGCACGATCGACAGGTCGTGGGCGATGAAGATCAGCGAGATCCCCAGCCGGCCCTGCAGGTCCTGCAGCAGGTTGATCACCTGCGCCTGCACCGAGACGTCGAGCGCCGAGACCGGCTCGTCGCAGATCAGCAGCTTGGGGTCGAGGGCCAGCCCGCGGGCGATGCCGATCCGCTGACGCTGCCCACCGGAGAACTGGTACGGGTACCGGTCCACGTGCTCGGGGCTCAGCCCGACCACGCGCATCAGCTCGCGAACCCGATCGGGCCGGTCCTTGGCCGCCACGACCTCGGAGTGGATGTTCAGCGGCTCGGCGATGATGTCGCCGACCGTCATCCGGGGGTTCAGCGAGGTGTACGGGTCCTGGAAGATCATCTGGACGTCGCGGCGAAGCTCCTTGAGCTTGGCTCCGCGAGCGCCGAGCAGGTCCCGGCCGAGCAGGCTGACCTTGCCGGCGGTCGGGTTCTCCAGCCGGACCAGCAACCGGGCCAGGGTGGACTTGCCGCAGCCGGACTCGCCGACCACGCCCAGGGTCTCGCCCTGGGCGACGTCGAGATTGACGCCGTCCACGGCCTGAACCGCTCCGATCTGTCGCTTGATCAGGACCCCCCGCCGCAGCGGGAAGTGCTTGACCAGGCCACGCACCTGCATCAGCGAGGTGCCGGTGGAAGACTCGGCCGCTGTGTCAGTGGGCGCCATGTGCGATCACCTCCTCGGCAAAGTGGCAGGCACTCAAGCGGTTGTAGCCCAGTTCGTGCACCGGCGGCGGTGGGTCCTGCCGGCAGATGTCCTCGGCCCGAGGGCATCTCGGCGCGAACGGGCAGCCCGGCGGGATTCGGGTCAGGTTGGGCGGCAGGCCCGGAATGGCGTAGAGCCGCGAGGCCTCGCCGGTCAGCTTGGGCATCGACTCCAACAGGCCCTGCGTGTACGGGTGGGCCGGAGCAGCGAAAACCTCAGCGGCGGTGCCGTGTTCGATGATCCGGCCGGCGTACATCACGCTGATCCGGTCGGCCACCTCGGCCACCACACCGAGGTCGTGGGTGATCAGGATCAGCCCGCTGCCGGTCTCCCGGCGCATCTCGGCCAGCAGCTCCATGATCTGAGCCTGCACCGTGACGTCGAGAGCGGTGGTCGGCTCGTCGGCGATGATGATGTCCGGGTCGAGCGAGATGGCCATCGCGATCATGATGCGCTGGCGCATGCCGCCGGAGAACTGGTGCGGGTAGTCGTTCACCCGGGAGGCGGCCGCCGGGATCCGCACCCGGTCCATCAGCTCGATGGCCTTCTTCTTGGCGTCCCGCTTCGACATGCCCCGGTGCACGGTGAACATCTCGCCGAGCTGGAAGCCCACGGAGTACACGGGGTTCAGCGCCGACAGGGCGTCCTGAAAGATCATGGAGATCCGCTGGCCGCGGAACAGGCGCCGGCGGCTCTCCGGCATCCGGAGCAGGTCCTCGCCCCGGAACAGCACCGAGCCGCGCTCGACGTGAGCCGGCGGCACGTCGAGGATGCCCATGATCGCCTGCGCCGTGACCGACTTGCCCGAGCCGGACTCGCCCAGCACGGCCAGGGTCTCGCCCGGCGCCAGGTCGAGATTGACCCCGTTGACGGCGTGCGCGACGCCCTCGCGGGTGCGGAACACGACGTCCAGGTCGCGAACCTTCAACAGCGGGGCTTTCGGGTCGAGCTCCAGGTCGATTTCCGGGATCGTGCTCATACGCCACCTCCGATCCCGGTACTGGCTCCACCCTCGGCGAGAGCGGCAGCATCTTTGACCGCGGCCGCCCGCGGGTCCAGCGCCTCGCGCACGGCCTCGCCGAGCGCGATGAACGCCAGCACCGTGAACGACAGGAAGATCGCCGGGAAGAACAGCATGTGCGGGGTGGTGCGCACGTAGGCCTGGGCGTCGCTGATCGCGATCCCCCAGGAGATCACCGGCGGCTGCAGCCCGATGCCGAGGTACGACAGGGTGGCCTCGGCCGCGATGAAGCCACCGAGACCGATGGTCGTCACCACGATCACGGGTGCGGCCGCGTTGGGCAGGATGTGCTGCCGGATCGTCCACCATTTACTGGCCCCGAGGGCCCGGCTGGCACTGACGTAGTCGGCCTGTTTGACCTGGATCACCGACGATCGGGCCACCCGGGCGGTGGAGGTCCACCCCAGCGCCGCGAGCACGAACGCCACCTTGATGATCGACAGGAACTGGTTGGTGCTCGACAGCGGCAGCGCCGACAGGATCACGATGCTGGTGATCAGCAGCGGCAGGGCGAAGAAGATGTCGGTGACCCGCGAGAGCAGGGTGTCGACGACGCCGCCGTAGAAACCGGCGTAGACGCCGACGCCGGCTCCGAGCACCAGGGAGAAGATCGTGGCCGAGACACCGACCACGATCGAGGCCCGGGCCCCGTAAACGGTGCGGGCGTACACGTCACAGCCCTGGACGTCGTACCCGAACCAGGCATGGCCGGAGGGGCCCTTGCGGGCGTTCCCGGCGATGCAGTACCCGGGATCGCTGCGGGAGAACAGGCCGGGGGCGATGCTCACCACGATCAGGATGGCGATCAGGATGACCGAGGCCCAGAAGACCCAGTTGGATCGCAGCCGGCCCCAGGCGTCCTGGGCCAGGGATCGGCCTTCGGACTCGGCCAGGGCGGTCGGCTGGACGACCTCGAGATCGGCAAGCGCGTCAGGATCACTCATGGGTCAGGGCCTCACTCATAACGGATCCGCGGATCGAGCACCGCATAGAGCAGGTCGACCAGAAGGTTGACGAGAAGGACGATGAGCACCAGCACCGTGCAGACACTGACCACGGTGGAGGTCTCGCGGAACTGGGTGGCCCGGAACAGCAACCCGCCGACACCCTGGATGTTGAAAATGCCCTCGGTGACGATCGCCCCGCCGAGCAGGATCCCGACGTCGGCCCCGATGAAGGTGATCACCGGGATCAGCGAGTTCCGCACGATGTGGCGGCGAATCACCAGCGCCCGGGGCAGGCCCTTGGCGACGGCGGTGCGCACATGATCGGCGGTCATGGTCTCGAGCACGCTGGCCCGGGTGAGCCGGAGCACGAACGCCAGCGAGAGCGCCGCCAGGATGAACCCGGGCAGGATCAGGTCGGCCCAGGGTGCGCCCGAGCGGACGGTCACCCGGAACAGGCCGAACTGCACCCCGAGCAGGTACTGGAACACGTAGCCGATGACGAAGGTCGGCAGCGAGATCGCGACCAGCGAGATGAACAGGGTCGAGTTGTCGAACCAGCCGCCGCGCCGGAAGGCGGCGATGACGCCGACCCCGATGCCGAGGAACAGCTCGAAGAGCAGGGCGACGATGGTGAGCTTGATCGTGATCGGCCAGGCCCGGCCCATCGCCGACAGCACCGTGTCGCCGTTGGAGAGCGTGCCGAAGTTGCCGTGCAGCATGTTCCAGACGAAATAGCCGTACTGCACCGGCAGGGGCTTGTCGAGGTGCAACCGCAGGGTCTCGGCCTGCACGAATGCCGGGGCGCAGGGGCGCTGGCCACAGCGGCCCGCGAACGGGTCACCCGGCAGCGCCCAGGCCAACGCGAAGATGATCAGCGTCGTGCCGATGACCACGGGGATCATCTGCAGGATGCGCCGAGCGATGTACCGACCCATCTACGATCGGCCTCCATTCCACAGCCGGCAGCTGCCGGCGGCGGCGGGCCGCCCCGTCCCGAAGGACGAAGCGGCCCGCGCACCTACCGGATGAGTCACTTGACCTTGATACCGGTCAGGTCGAGGAACGACAGCGGGGTGAGCTGAACGCCCGTGACCTTGTCGGACCAGCCGGACTGCTGGGCGACGTAGAACAGCGGGATGACCGACATGTCGTCGGCCAGCAGCTTCTCCGCGGCCTGGTAGTCCGGGTTGGCGGTGGCGCTCTCCTCGGAGTTGGCCTTCTTGATCAGCGCGTCGAACTTGGGGTTCGAGTAGTGACCGTCGTTGGAGCTGGCGTTGGTCACGTACAGCGGCTCGAGGAAGTTCTCGATCGAGGGGTAGTCCATCGACCACGCGGTACGGATCATGCCGTCCATCTTCTTGGCCGTGATGGCGGCCCGGAAGCTACCGAAGTCGGTGTACGACTTCGGGGTGCAGGCCACGCTGAGGGCGACCTTGACGCTGTTGCAGATCGCCTCGGCGGCTTCCTTGTTGCCCGGGCCGTCGCTGTTGTAGGCGAAGCTGAACGGGCCCTTGAAGCTGGCCTTGGCCAGGTACTCCTTGGCCAGCGTGGGGTTGTAGGTGCAGTAGGTGCCACAGGCGCCGGCCTTGTAGCCGTCCACGACCGGAGAGACCCAGCCGGTGGCGGGGGTGCGGCCGTTGTTGTAGACGCTCTTGGCGATCGACACCCGGTCGATGGCCAGCGACAGGGCCTTGCCCACGTTGGGGTCGGCGTAGTCCTTGTCGTAGGTCGGCAACGTGGTCGTCGCGATGTAACCGAGCGGCTTGTTCGCCCAGCGGTCCGGCAGGTCCTGCTTGTACTGGTCGTCGACCAGGGCCGACGGCGGCACCTGCTCCATGAAGTCGAGGTTGCCGGCCAGCAGGTCGGCGTACCCGGCGGTGTCCGAGGTGTACGTCTTGAACGTCACCTCGTTGATGCTGGGCTGGTCGGCGCCCTTGTAGCCGTCCCACTTCTGCAGCGTGAAGCCCGTGTCGCCGTCACCGGAGACGAACTTGAACGGGCCGTTGCCGATCGGCTTCTTGCCGAAGGCGGCCGGGTCGGTGAAGAACGAGGGGGGCAGCGGCGCGAAGGCGGTGTAGCCGACCTCGACCGGGAAGAACGACTGCGGCGTGCTCAGCTTGACCTTGAACTCGGTCGGGCTGACCACGGACAGGCCGGACATGGTCTTGACCTTGGGCGTGGGCGCCTTCTTCGGGCCGTCACCGTCGGGGTCGGCCGGGTTCAGGTCGGCGTAGCCGTCGATCGGGGCGAAGAAGTAGTTGTTGATCGCACCGTTGGGCGCGTAGGCGCCCCAGTTCCAGGCGTCCACGAAGCTCTTCGCGTCGACCGCGGAGCCGTCCTGGAAGGTCTGCCCGGTCTTGAGCTTGATGTCCCAGTTGATCTTGTCCGGGCTGTCGATGGACTCGGCCATGGACATCTCGGGAGCGGCCGTGTCGGGGTTGTACTGCACCAGGCTGCGGAACATGGCCTGGATGATGTTGCTGCCACCCTGCTCGTTGGTGTTCGAGGGGATCAGCGGGTTCTGCGGCTTCGAGTTGTAGACCGTGATCGAACCGCCACTCTTGCCCGTGGTGCCGCCCGTACTTGCGCTGCCACTACCGCTGCTGCTGCCGCCACAGGCCGTGAGGGCCAGGGCACCCGCAGCGCACAGGGCGCTCGCAACCATCAGCTTGCGCTGCTTCACAGAGGTCTCCTTATGTTCCGACATCAGGGCACCGAGCCAGACGACCGCCGTCCGGACAGGCCTCATTGGACGGCATTTGCTGCCATGACTCTTAATAACGGATTCGGGGCACGGGCAGCGAACATCGAGCATTACGATCCGGACAAGGATGCATCCTCAACCACGATTTTGCACGACGAAACCACTCTTATTTTGCCTCGCAGCCGGACGATCTCCGCCATGACCACTCCTTTGGATGACATCGTCACACTGAGTGCATAACTTGAAGATCATTGCGTCGTCGGAGCGGTTTGTCGGGGATCGTCCGGAGAACGCCGAACGGGCCCGCCCCCGCGCGGCACAGCCGGCGGGAGCGGACCCGAGAGTAGCGAAAGGGCTCAGGCGCGCTTGGCCCGGGCCGTCGAACGGCCCCGCTCCACCTGGTCCAGAACCACCTTGCGGATCCGGACGGCGTCCGGCGTCACCTCGACACACTCGTCGTCGCGGCAGAACTCCAGGCACTGCTCGAGCGAGAACTTGCGGGCCGGCACCAGCCGCTCGTAGACGTCCGAGCTCGACTGGCGCATGTTGGTGAGCTTCTTCTCCTTGGTGATGTTCACGTCCATGTCGTCCATGCGTGAGTTCTCACCCACGATCATGCCCTCGTAGACGACGTCGGTCGGCTCGACGAAGAGCGTGCCGCGCTCCTGCAGGTTGGTGATCGCGAAGCCGGTCACCGGGCCGGCCCGGTCGGCCACCAGGGAGCCGGACGGCCGGGTCTTGATCTCGCCGGCCCAGGGCTCGTAGCCCTCGAAGGTGGCGTGCGCGATGCCGGTGCCCCGGGTGTCGGTCAGGAACTCGGTCCGGAAGCCGATCAGCCCCCGGGAGGGCACCACGAACTCCATCCGGACCCAGCCGCTGCCGTGGTTGGTCATCTGCTCCATCCGGCCCTTGCGGACGGCGAGCAGCTGCGTGACCACGCCCAGGTACTCCTCGGGGGCGTCAATGGTCAGCCGCTCGAACGGCTCCTGGATCTTGCCGTTCACCTCGCGGGTGACCACCTGCGGCTTGCCGACGGTCAGCTCGAAGCCCTCGCGGCGCATCTGCTCGACCAGGATGGCCAGGGCCAGCTCACCTCGGCCCTGCACCTCCCAGGTGTCCGGACGCTCGGTCGGCAGGATCCGGATCGAGACGTTACCGACCAGCTCGCGCTCCAGCCGGTCCTTGATCAGCCGGGCGGTGACCTTGGTGTTCTTGGTCGGGCCGCGGCCGGCCAGCGGCGAGGTGTTGGCGCCGATGGTCATCGAGATGGCCGGCTCGTCCACGGTGATCAGCGGCAGCGGGTGCGGGTCGTCCGGGTCGGCCAGGGTCTCGCCGATGGTGATGTCGGGGAAACCGGCGATGGCGATGATGTCGCCCGGGCCGGCCTCCTCGGCCGGCGTCCGGGTCAGGGCCTTGGTGATCAGCAGCTCGGTGACCTTGGCCCGGGTGATCGAGCCGTCGCTGCGGCACCAGGCCACCTGCTGGCCCTTCTTGATGGTGCCGTTGTGCACCCGGCAGAGCGCCAGCCGACCCAGGAACGGCGAGGCGTCGAGGTTGGTGACGTGCGCCTGCAGCGGCATCTTGTCGTCGTAGGACGGCGCCGGCACGGTGTTGAGGATGGTCTCGAACAGCGGCTCGAGGTTCTCGCTGTCCGGCAGGCCGCCGTCCTCGGGCCGGTTCAGGGAGGCGCGCCCGGCCCGGGCCGAGGCGTACACGATCGGGAAGCCCAGGACGTCGTCCGGGTCCATCCCGGTGCCGTCGACCAGGTCCATGAAGAGTTCGTAGGTCTCGTCCACGACCTCGGCGATCCGCGCGTCCGGGCGGTCGGTCTTGTTCACGACCAGGATCACCGGCAGCTTGGCCTCGAGGGCCTTGCGGAGCACGAAGCGGGTCTGCGGCAACGGCCCTTCCGAGGCGTCGACCAGCAGCGCGATCGCGTCGACCATGCTCAGCCCGCGCTCCACCTCACCGCCGAAGTCGGCGTGGCCCGGGGTGTCGATGATGTTGAACGTCACACCGCCGGCCGGCGCGTTCGCGCCTTCCCACCGCACCGCGGTGTTCTTCGCGAGGATGGTGATGCCCTTCTCGCGCTCCAGGTCGTTGCTGTCCATCGCCCGTTCGTCGACGTGCTGGTGGTCACCGAACGAGCCGGTCTGCCACAGCATGGCGTCGACAAGGGTGGTCTTGCCGTGGTCGACGTGGGCAACGATGGCGACGTTGCGCAGGTCGTCACGGGTGCGCGTAGGCATGCGGGAGCCGATCCGGTTGGCGGGTGGGTCACTCCATCGTACGCGCTGGCGACGGTGACCACGGACGACGTCGCTGCGGCGCCCCTCGTTCGGCCCCGAGGTCCGGCCTGAGGTCCGGTCTGAGGTCCGGTCTGAGGTCCGGTCTGGTTCGGCCCGAGGGTCAGTCCGCGGCCCGGGCGATCAGGGCCTCGACGATCTGGACGTCGGCCGGCAGCCAGGGGACGTTGAGCCAGTCGCCGTGCTCCAGGATGCGGACGGCGTCGTGATCCTCGATCGGGGCCGGGACGCCCTTGGTCACCCGAACCAGCCAGACCCGCATCCGGTACGACGGGGGCAGGGCCCAGCCGACGCCGTCCGGAGCGATCAGCTCCTCCCCCACCTCGACCTCGACCCCGAGTTCCTCGGCCAGCTCGCGATGCAGGGCCTGCAGCGGTTCCTCACCCGGCTCGACCTTGCCACCAGGCAGTTCCCAGCCGCCGGCCAGCCGGGGCGGTTCGGTCCGCCGGGCCGAGAGCAGGGTGCGCGGCCGGTCGAGGTCGTCGACGACGGCCCCGCCGACAACCAGGACCGGCTCACGAAGGTTCACTGCTCGAGCCTGCCACATCCGCGCTCGCGGCACTCGCCCGAGTCCCCCCAAATCACCGCGATCAGGGCCGGTCTTCACCCGACCGAACGATGCCCGAGGCGCTGGTCAGGGGTTGGCCCGGGTCCAGTCGTCGGCGTTGTAGGTCACGCCGGGCGGGCCTGGGTTGTACCGGACGCTGCCCACGTCGGGCGCCGTCGCCAGCAGGGCCGGGAAGGCGAACAGCGGCATGGTGGCCAGGTCGGACCAGATCGCCGCGTCGAGCCGGCTCTCCAGGTCGAGCTGGCTCTTGGGGTTGAGCTCCGAGTACAGCTGCTTGAGCATCTGGTCGACGTCCGGGTTGCTGTAGTCGCCCTTGTTCTGCGAACCGTGGGTGAGATACGTGGCATAGCTCTGGGTCACCAGCGGCGTTCCGGTCCAGGCGAACAGGGCGACGTCGAACGCGCCCTGGTCCAGGACGCCGTTGAAGAAGGTGTCCGTGCCCGCGTCGACCACCTTGAAGCCGGCCTGGTTGCAGAAGCTGCGGATCAGGTCGACCTCGGCCTTACGCCGTGGATTCGGGGTCTGATAGGCGATCCGGACCTTCATCCCGGTCTTGTGCTGGGTCTGCAGGATCTTCTTGGCCCCGGCGACGTCGACCTTGTCGTAGGCCTGCCCGCCCTGGGTCTTGACCTGGTCGTAGCCGGGCTGGAAGGGCAGCAGGAAGCGGGACTCCAGGATCTGCGCGTTCCCGTTCTGCGGCTTGATCAGGTTGTCGACGATCTGCTGGCGGGGAACGCATTTCGCGAAGGCCCGGCGCAGTTCCTTCGACTTGAACTGGGTCTTGAAATTGAAGTCCAGGTGCTCCCAGGTGAAGGAGTCGTGGGTGGTCACCGTGCCCGGCGATCCGTTCTGGGACAGCTGGGCCAGCAGTTCGGTGGTCGGCGGCGGATCGATGACCTGCACCTTGCCCGAGCGCAGGGCCGCGACCTGCTTGTCCTGCGGGATGAAGCGGACGATCAGCGTCGAGGCCTTCGGCGGAACTCCCCACCAGCGCGGGTTCGCCTTCAGCGTGATCGACTGCCCGGCGTCCCAGCCCGAGACCTGATAGGGGCCGGCCGAAGGGCTGATCTCGGTCCGGTACTGGCCGGCCTTGAACGCCCACAGGCTGTCGTAGACGTCGCCGAGCTTGATCATCGTCTTGAGGTTGCCCGCCTTGACCGCGGCGATCACGTCCTTGACCCCGGACTGCTTCTCCACGATGTGGGCCGGGAGGATCGTGCCTGGTCCGAACAGCAGGGCCCAGTCCGCGTAGACCGTGTCGAACGTCACGGTGAACGAGCGGTCGCCGTCCTTGCACTTCGGGGGCTGAACATTGGCCCAGGCGCCGGGGCTCACCGTGGTGAAGGCGGTGAGCTTGTCACTGGTGGCCGGGTTGCGCTTGCCGGTGGGCCAGCGGCCGCTGTAGGCCGCCCAGGCCAGGACGGCGTCGTCGCAGTCGATCGGGTTGCCGTCGGACCAGGTGGCCTTGGGGTTGAAGGTGTAGCGCACGGTCAGCGGATTGCTGGTGACCTGCTCGTAGGTGCCGAACTCGGTGTCCGGCTGAGCCTCGCCCTGCGGGCCGGCGATCCAGAACCCGCGCAGCACCTGGTTCAGCACCACCGCGTTGGCCTGGCTGGCCTGGGCCGCCGTGTTGTTGTTGTAGGAGGAGAACTCCTGCTCGTGGGCGTAGCTCAAGGTGTACGGCGCACTGGTCGGGGTGGTGACCGCGGAGTGATCACCCTTGCTCGAGCCACCGGTGCAACCGGCCAGCAGGGCCAGAGCGAGCAGAACGGCAACAGCACCGATGACTCGGGCCCCGGGCCTCGCTTCGCTCAAGTTCGTTCCTTTCCTGAGCTGCGGGCCGTACCTCTGCCAATAAATCCTCCGCGCCCATGACGGCGCAAGCAAGTCGACAGGGCGTTACCGAGATGTGACGCTCCGGCTTGACATCGTCTCAGCCGGCACCGAAATTTCGGTCGTTCGGGAGCAAAGCTACCTCCGGGCCCGCCGTCCGCACACCGTGGGTAGCGAACTCACAGCCGCGCCGGGAGTGATCCGCACCGCCGTACCGTTGTTCCCACGAAGACCCGGGCGGTCACCGGGCGAGTACCGGGCGAGTACCAGGCGAGAACCGAGGCGAGGGCGGACATGGGCAAGAAGTGGCGAGTCGTGTACGAGGCTCCCGAGCGCTGCTTCGTCCACCAGAAGTCCGTGCACCCCGGTCAGGGCCCTGCCATCCAGGCCGCTCGCAACGTCGAGCTGAAGGAGGGCCTGGAGCGCGGCGCGATGGACGTCTTCTACTGCGAGGACGCCAAGGGCTGGCACATCGGCCACAAGTCCATCCGGACCCGCCTCGAGCAGAGCCTGGAGTGAGTCGGTGGTACGCGGCCGAGCCCGAGACGACCGTCGTTCGCGCCCGCGCTGCCCTACCCCGGGATCCTCTCGAATGGGCCGAGGTGGAGCGCCACCACGATTACTACTGGACCTCGGTGTGCTCGTCGGAGAAGCGTCGGAGCAGGGCGGCCAGTTGGTCCGGCCGTTCTTCGCTGACGTAGTGCCCGCATCCATCGATAACCACCGCCTGGACGTTCGAAGCGGCCCGGCGCACGTTTTCGGCGACGGCGCCGCCGAACGAATGCTCCCCGCCGACCGCGAGAACCGGCACCGCCATCGCGTTCTGAAGGTGGCGCGTGTTGTGCTCGATCTCGCGTTCCACACCGCGGTAGCGCTCCAGGGCCGAGGCCATGACGCCCGGGCGGGAGTACGTCCGCAGGTACTCGTCGACAGCCTGCTGGTCGGGCACTCCTGGGGTCGCGGAGTACGCCCGGTAGAACCAGTCCAGGTAGACCCGTTCCCGGCCGCGGACCATCTGCTCGGGCAGATCGGGGACCTGGTGAAAGCCGACGAACCACGGGGTCGCCGCGGTGACGTCGGTCCAGGCGCCCCCGGGCACGGCTTCGATGACGACCAGGGCCCGGACGGCTTCGGGGTGAGCGGCCGCGAAGGCGAAGGCCGTCGAACCGCCCCAGTCCTGTCCGGCGAGAAGGGCCGGGCCGGCGTCGATCTCGTCCAGGAGGAGCGCGAGATCCTGGGCGCCGGTCGGGACGTCGTTGGGAAGATCTCCGGCGTCCGAGTCACCGAGGCCACGAAGATCAACCGCCAGAACGGTCATGGTGGGGACCAGTCGGGTCATCACTTCCCGCCAGGCGTACCAGGTGTTCGGGAAGCCGTGCAGCAGGACGACAAGAGGGCCTGAGCCGCCGATGACGTAATGCACCATGGCGTCGCCGATGCGCCGCCTTTCGCTCCGGAATCCGGGCGGCAGGGCAGCAGGCGCTCGGAGCGCGTCGGTCGCGGCGGCGTACTGGGCCGGGCTCTCGCGGTCACTCGGTCCTCGGCGCTCGACCTGGAGCGGATCGGTACCCAGGCCCGAGGACGACGCTCGATGAAACTCGCTACTACACATTGAACCTGAACTCGACGACGTCACCGTCAGCCATCACGTAGTCCTTGCCCTCGATCCGGACCTTGCCCTTGGCCTTGGCCTCGGCCATCGAACCGGCCGCGATCAGGTCGTCGAAGCCGACCACCTCGGCCTTGATGAAACCGCGCTGGAAGTCGGTGTGGATGACGCCGGCGGCCTGGGGCGCCGTCCAGCCCTGGTGGATGGTCCAGGCCCGTGACTCCTTGGGGCCGGCGGTGAGGTAGGTCTGCAGGCCGAGGGTGTGGAAGCCGACCCGTGCCAGCTGGTCGAGGCCGGACTCGCTCTGCCCGACGCTGGCCAGCAGTTCGGCCGCCTCCTCGGGGTCCAGCTCGACCAGCTCCGACTCCAGCTTGGCGTCCAGGAAGATCGCGTCGGCCGGGGCCACCAGCTCGCGCATCCGGGTCTGCAGCTTCTCGTCGGACAGGCCGTCCTCGTCGACGTTGAAGACGAAGATCAGCGGCTTCGAGGTCATCAGGGACAGCTCCCGCAGGGCGGCGACCTCGATCCCGGCCTTGGCCGCACCCGCGTACAGCGTGGTGCCCTCGGCCAGCAGCTTCTGGGCCGCCACGGCCGCGTCGAGCACCGCCTTGTCGGTCTTCTTGCCCTTGACCTCTTTCTCCAGCCGCGGGACGGCCTTCTCCAGGGTCTGCAGGTCGGCCAGCATCAGCTCGGTGTGGATGGTCTCGATGTCGTCGGCCGGATCCACCCGGCCGGCCACGTGGACCACGTCGTCGTCCACGAAGGCGCGCACCACCTGGCAGATCGCGTCGGCCTCGCGGATGTTGGCCAGGAACTTGTTGCCCAGCCCCTCGCCCTCGCTGGCGCCCTTGACGATCCCGGCGATGTCGACGAACGACACGGCGGCCGGAACCACCTTCTCGCTGTGGAAGACCCCGGCCAGCTCGGCCAGCCGCGGGTCGGGCAGCGGGACGACGCCGGTGTTCGGCTCGATCGTCGCGAACGGATAGTTCGCGGCGAGCACGTTGGCCCGGGTCAGGGCGTTGAACAACGTCGACTTTCCGACGTTGGGGAGACCGACGATTCCGATGGTGAGTGCCACGATCGTCAAGGTTAACGCCCGGATCGGCCCTCGATCGCCGACGGGCCCGCGGCCCGGCACCGGACGAGCCGGACGAAACTGTCGGTGCCGGCTGGCACGCTCTGATCCATGACGACGACCGTGGCCCTGCTGATCGGCCTCCTGGTGGGGGTTCTGCTCGGCGCCGGCCTGGCCGCGCTCACCTTCGGGCCCCTGATGAGGGCGGGTCAGGCCGCCCTGGCCGCCGAGCGCGACCTGCTCCGGGAGCGGATCACCGACCTCGAGGCCGCCTCCGGGCAGGACCACGAACTGGTGGCCACCCTCTCGCCACTGGCCGCCACCCTGCAGCGGGTCGAGCAGCAGGTGCTCACCCTGGAGCGCGACCGGGTCGAGCAGTTCTCCCGGCTCGACCAGCAGCTCACCGCGGCCCACATGTCCAGCGAGTCGCTGCGGGCCCAGACCGCGGCCCTGTCCGGGGCCCTGCGCTCGCCCACCTCCCGCGGGGCCTGGGGCGAGGTCCAGCTTCGCCGGGTGGTCGAGCACGCGGGCATGCTGGCCCGGGTCGACTTCTTCCCGCAGGCGGTCGGCACCAACGCCGACGGCGTCGGGGTCCGGCCCGACCTGCTGGTTCAGCTGCCCGGGGGCAAGTACATCGTGGTCGACGCCAAGGCCCCGCTGGCCGCTTTTCTCGAGGCCAGCGAGCTCGGGGACGACGCGCAGCGGGTGGCCGCGGTGGCCCACGCCAAGGCGCTGCGCTCGCACGTCGACGGGTTGGCGGCCAAGGAGTACTGGACGGCGTTCCAGCCCACCCCGCAACTGGTGGTCTGTTTCGTGCCCGGTGAGGCGTTCCTGGCCTCGGCCTGCACCGCGGATCCGGCCCTGCTGGAGCACGCGATGGGCCGGCGGGTGGTGCTGGCCACGCCGACCACCCTGCTGGCCCTGCTGCGCACGGTCGCGCTCACCTGGCAGACCGAGGCGGTCAGCGGCAACGCCCGCGAGCTGTTCGAGATCGGCGGCGAGCTGTACCGCCGGCTGGGCAACCTGGGCGAGCACGCCGGCAAGCTCGGGCGCGACCTGCACCGCGTGGTGGAGGACTACAACGCGCTGATCGGCACACTGGAGCGGCGGGTGCTGGTCACCGCCCGCCGGATGCAGGATCTGGAGCTGGTCGACACCGAACTGCCTCCACCCACGCCGATCCAGGAGAGCCCCCGCCCGCTCACCTCCAGCGAACTGCTGACCGGCTGAGGGCCTGGGCCCGGCGGGCGGAACGGACCCAGGCGGAGCGAACCAGGCCGAGGGAGCAGGTCAGGCGGAGGGAACGGCCTTGGCCGCGTTGGCCGCCTTGATGTCCCGGCGCAGTTCCTTGGGGAGGGAGAAAAGCAGGTCCTCCTCGGCCGTCACCACCTCTTCGGCCTGCGGAAAACCGCGCTCGGCCAAGAATTCCAGCACCTCGCGAACCAGCAGCTCGGGCACCGAGGCACCGGAGGTGACGCCAACCGTCTGCACCCCGACCAGCCACGACTCGTCGATCTCGCTGGCGAAGTCGACCCGGTAGGAGGCCCGGGCCCCGTGCTCCAGGGCCACCTCGACCAGCCGCACCGAATTGGAGGAGTTGCTCGACCCGACGACGATCACCAGGTCGCTCTCCGGGGCGATCTTCTTCACCGCCACCTGACGGTTCTGGGTGGCGTAGCAGATGTCGTCGCTGGGCGGGTTCTGCAGCAACGGGAACCGCTCGCGCAGCCGCCGGACGGTCTCCATGGTCTCGTCCACCGACAGCGTGGTCTGCGACAGCCACACCACCCGGGCCGGATCGCGCACGGTGATCTGGTCGACGTCCTCCGGGCCGTTCACCAGCTGGATGTGGTCGGGGGCCTCGCCCGCCGTGCCCTCGACCTCCTCGTGACCGGCATGGCCGATCAGCAGGATGTCGAAGTCGTCACCGGCGAACCGGACCGCTTCCTTGTGCACCTTGGTCACCAGCGGGCAGGTGGCATCGATCGTCCGCAGGTTCCGCCGGCCGGCCGCCTCGACCACGGCCGGTGACACCCCGTGAGCCGAAAAAATCACCAGCGCCCCCTCGGGGACGTCGTCCGTGTCGTCCACGAAGATCGCTCCGCGCCGCTGCAGCGAGCTGACCACGTGCCGGTTGTGGACGATCTCCTTGCGCACGTAGACCGGAGCTCCGTGCAGGTCCAGGGCCTTCTCGACCGCCACCACAGCCCGGTCGACGCCCGCGCAGTACCCCCGGGGGGCGGCGAGCAGAACCCGCCCGGTGGTTTCGCCGGGCCGGACTGAGGACGCGGTGCTCGGTTCTGTCACGGGCCAATCGTAAGTCGGGTTACTTTGGCCGCGTGACCACCCCGCCCGTCCGGACCATCCCGGCGACAGCGAGTGAGACCACCGCCGAGCAGCCGTGGCCGGTCCGGCTGCTGTCGGCCAAACTGACCGACTACCTGAGCAAGGCCCCGGCGGTCTGGGTGGAGGGGCAGGTGGTGCAGCTCGTCCGCCGACCCGGGCAGACCACCTGCTACCTCACCCTGCGTGACCCCGACGTCGACCTGTCCTTCCAGGTCAGCGTGCACAGCCGGGTGCTGGACAACCTGGCCGTGCCGCTGCCGGACGGCTCCCGGGTGGTGGTCCACGCCCGGGCCCAGCTGTGGCCCCGGCGCGGTTCGCTCAGCCTGGTCGCCGACCAGTTGCGCCCGGTCGGGGTCGGCGAGCTGCTGGCCCAGCTGGAGCACCTGCGCCGGATCCTGGCCGCCGAGGGCCTGTTCGCCCTGGACCGCAAGCGACCGCTGCCGTTCCTGCCCCAGGTGGTCGGGCTGGTCTGCGGTCGGGCCAGTGCGGCCGAGCGCGACGTGGTCGAGAACGCCCGGCGGCGCTGGCCGGCCGTGCGGTTCGAGATCCGCCCGGTCGCGGTGCAGGGCCCGAAGGCGGTGAACGACGTGGTGGCGGCCATGCAGGAGCTCGACCGCGACCCCCGGATCGACGTGATCGTGATCGCCCGGGGCGGCGGCTCGCTGGAGGACCTGCTGCCGTTCAGCAACGAGACCTTGCTGCGGGCGGCCGCCGCCTGCCGGACGCCGCTGGTCAGCGCGATCGGCCACGAGGTGGATCAGCCGCTGCTCGACCTGGTGGCCGACCTGCGCGCGTCCACCCCGACCGACGCCGGCAAGCGGATCGTGCCCGACGTCCGGGCCGAGATCGCCGGGATCGGCGAGTTCCGGCAGCGGGCCGAGGGCGCGGTCCGGGCCCGGCTGGCCCGGGAGGTCACCGCTGTCCAGGCCCTGCGGTCGCGACCGGTGCTGGCCGACCCGGGCCGTTTGATCCGGCATCTGGCCGACGAACTGCACTCGGCCCGGGCCCGGGCCACCCGGGCCGGCCAGGCCCGCCTCACCCAGGCCGCCCAGGACGTCGACCACCTGCGGCACCGGGTCCGGGCCCTGTCACCGGCCGCGACGCTGGCCCGGGGGTACGCCGTGGCCCAGACCGCCGACGGCCGGGTGGTCCGCTCCCCCGGCGACGTCTCGGCGGGCGACGCCCTGCGGGTCCGGCTGGACGGCGGCGACCTCAGCACCCAGGTGCTGTAGCCACCTGCACGGTCAGCGGTCAGGACCCGCGTTCCCGGTCGAAGGCGGCCCGCACCGCATCGCCCGGCGTCCCCCGGAAGGCCGGCCCGTGGCTGGGCACGACCACCTCGGCCGGCACCGCAGCCAGGGCCCGCAGCGAGGCCCGGGCCCGGTCGTGGTCGTGGTTGAACACCGCCGGGATCAGCTGCGGACCGCTCACCGGCGACATCGGGTGCCCGGTGACCAGCGCATCGCCGACCAGCAGCACGCCCTGCCCCGGGACGAGATAGGTGCAGTGCCCGCTGGTGTGCCCGGGAGCCGGCACCGGCACCAGACCGCCCGGCACGTCCAGCGGTTCGGGGCCGCTGAACCCGATCACCCCGGGCACCCGCTCCGACCTCGCGCCGCCGGCCCGCATGATGTCGACGGTCCAGCGCAGCACCCGGGGCCGCCAGCTGCGCACGGCGACCTGGGACGCGCTGATCTGCTCGACGACGTCGCCGCGGACGTGGGCGGCCTCGTCCTGGTGGGCGTGCACCCCGACGCCGTAGCGGGCCGCCAGCCGGGCGGCCGATCCGAGGTGATCGGCGTGGGCATGGGTCAGCACCACGGCGCCGAGCCGGGCCCCCCGCCCGCCGACCTCGGTCAGTGACGCGTCCACCCGGGCCGCGTCACCGTGGTACCCGGTGTCGACCAGGGTCACGTCCTTGCCGTCGACCACCAGGATCCAGCTGACATGGGTGCCCCGGGCCACGAAGACCCCGCTGGCCACCTCGGTCAGATCATGCATCACGCCCACCCTCGCGCCGCCGATCGATACCCCCCGCCGCAGAGCCTAGGCTTTCGACGTGACCCCGAGCCAGAAGACCGCCAAGTCGCAGCCGGCGGTGTCCGCCGAGCCGCCCGAGAACGAGTTCGCCCAGCTCAGCTACGAGCAGGCCCGCGATGCCCTGGTCGACGTCGTCCGCCGGCTTGAGGGTGGGGCCGAGACGCTGGAGGAGTCGCTGGCGCTCTGGGAGCGGGGCGAGGCGCTGGCCCGGCACTGCGAGCAGTGGCTGGCCGGCGCCCAGGCCCGGCTCGACGCCGCCACCGCCGAACCCGAGAGCTGAGCCGCGAGCGCGCCGTCCGCGCCCTGGTCAGGGGGCGACGGCCAGCGCCAGCTGGTTGAGCTCGACGTCGGTCGCGGTGCCGGTGACGACGGTGGTGATCGCCGGGAGCCCGGCACCGCCGGCCGGCCGGCGCAGCACCAGGCTGGTGATCCCCCGGTCCAGCCGACTGCGGACGATCCAGGTCGTGCTGCCGATCACCCGGGTGCCCTGGGCCGGGTTGCCCCCGGTCACCTGGTTGTCCTCCCAGGCCGCGGTCGGCTCGGCCGCCTGCTGGATACCGGCGTAGTGGCCGGACGGCGTGTTGTAGGTCAGGTGCCAGGTGGCGATGTCGTCGGTGGCCCGCTGGACGTCGGCGGTGCGTGCCGTCCAGTCCGCGGACAGCCGCGGATCGGCCGGGGCGAAGCCGAGCTCGGGGCGGGCCGCTCCGGCCGCGGCGGCGACGTCGATCGAGCGCTCCGGGATCCGGTTCGGCCGCGGTACCAGGAGCAACAACGCCCCCACGATCCCCACGATCACGGCCATCGAGATCAGCATGTCGCGCGAGGTGGTGTTGAGCGACCGGCGTCGCCGGACCTCGCTCTCGGTCTGGGTCACCGGACCATGGTGACGCCGCGGTGGCCCGCACCGCCAACCGGGCCTGCTCCTCGGCGGCCTTCCCGGCACCGCGACGGCCCACCTACCATCGATCACGGTGCTCGTCCGCTGATCCGCGCGGTCGGCCCACGACGCAAGGAGGCGGCGTGCAGGACGTTCTCGTCATCGGTGAGGCACTGGTCGACATCGTTTCGGCCCCCGGGCGCCCGGCCGTGGAACACGCCGGCGGCAGCCCGGCCAACGTGGCCCTGGGGCTGTCCCGGCTCGGGATCGCCACCCACCTGCTCACCCGGGTCGGGGACGACGAGCGCGGCCGGATGATCCGCCGTCATCTGGAGTCGTCCGGGGTGCGGCTGGTCGGGGGCTCGGTCACCGCCGGAGCGACGTCGACCGCAACCGCCCACCTCGACCCGGCCGGGGTCGCCAGCTATGAGTTCGACCTGGACTGGAGCCTGCCGGCCGAGGCCGGCACCGGTGCCGCCCGGGCCGTGCACACCGGATCGATCGCGGCCACCCAGAGCCCCGGCGGGGACGACGTGGTCCGGCTGGTCGAGGCGGTCGCCGGTCGATCGCTGGTCAGCTATGACCCGAACGCCCGGCCGGCCCTGATGGGCGACCCGCGGACCGCCCTGGAGCGGATCGAGCGGATCGTGCGGGCCTGCGACGTGGTCAAGGTGAGCGACGAGGATCTGGCCTGGCTGGAGCCGGGCGTCGACCCGTTGCTGATCGCCGAGCGCTGGCGGGCCTCCGGGCCGGCGCTGGTCGTCGTCACCCGCGGCGGGGCCGGCGCGGTCGGCGTCCTGGCCTCGGGCGTGGTCGAGGTGGCGGCCCCGCAGATCGTGGTGGCCGACACCGTGGGGGCCGGCGACGCCCTGATGGCCGGTCTGCTGGACGGGCTCGACGGCGCCGGGCTGCTGAGCCCGGACCGGGTCGAGGACCTGCGCTCGGCCCAGCCCGACGACCTCGGCCCCCTGCTGGCTCACGCCGTCCGGATCGCCGCCCTGACTTGCACCCGGCCGGGCGCCGACCCGCCGACCCGCGAAGAGCTGGGCGCCTGGGACCCGGTCAGCGCGCGCCGATAGCCGCCCCCGAGCCGGCCGGCGCGCCGGTCGAGCCGCGCAGCACCAGCCGGACCGGGTGCAGCACCTCGGTGCCGGCCGGCCGGTCGTCCGGGCCGCGGTCGAGGTCGCTGGTCAGCCAGCGGGCCGCGGCCGCGCCCTGCTCGGCGATCGGCTGACCGATCGTGGTCAGGTCGAGGGCCGCGGCCAGCTCGTGGTCGTCGAAGCCGATCACCGAGACCGTTTCCGGGCAGCTGCGGCCCTCCCGGCGCAGGGTCTGCAGGGCCCCGAAGGCCATCTCGTCGGACTGGCAGAACACCGCACTGACCGGCTCGCCCGCACCGGCCAGCAGCTCGGTCATCGCCACCGCACCGCCTTCGGGCGTGTAGTGGCCGTCGACCACCCCGGCCGGGGTCAGCCGGGCGGCCCGCAGGGCGGCCCGGTAACCCCGGGCCCGGGCCGCCGGGGCGCTGCCGGCGTCACCGTCCGGGTCGCCCCCGATCATCGCGATACGGGTGTGCCCGAGGTCGATCAGGTGCTGGACGGCGAACCGGGCCGCCGCCTCGTTGTCGATCCGCTCGGTGTGCACGCCGTCGAGGGCCTCGGAGACGCAGGCGATCGGCAGCTGCAGCTGCCGCAGCGAGGCCAGCTCGGCCCCGGTCAGGCGCAGCCCGGCGACCAGCACGGCGTCCACCCGGCGGCGCACCGGCAGGCCGGCGAAGAACCGGTCCCGGCGAACCCCTTCCGGCAGGACGTGCAGCACCAGGTCGTAGCCGCGCTCGCGCAGCCCCTCCTCGATCCCCCGCACCACCTCGGCGAAGAACCACCGGTCGGCGTACGAGGCGATCACGCCGACCGACCGGGTCCGGCCCGTGACCAGGGCCGCGGCCAGCGGCGAGGCGGTGTACTCGAGCTGCTGGGCGGCACTGAACACTCGCTCGCGGGTGGACGCCGAGACGTTGGGCAGGCCCCGCAACGCCCGGGAGACGGTGGCCACCGAGACGTCGGCCAGGCGCGCGACGTCCACGATGCTCGCCCTGACCGGCACCGATGCCGGTCGGGGTCTGATGCTGCCAGCCAACCTGAGCACTCCTGACACCCGACGATTCGGTGCACGGTCCGGGATGCACACCGTGACATGCCTCACGCCGCAGTGACAAGCTCCCAGCTGAGGACAGTCACAAATACCCCGAAGCCGGGCCCAAACGACGGGCGGGCCGACCGAACCGACCGGGCCGACCGGGCCGACCGGGCCGACCGGGCCGACCGGGCGACCGGGCGACCGATCGGGCGGCTCAGATGCCCGGCCGGCGCTGGATCGTCATCGCCATCGGCTTGGTCACCTCGGCGAAGAAGTCGTTGCCCTTGTCGTCGACCACGATGAAGGCCGGGAAGTCCTCGACCTCGATCTTCCAGACCGCCTCCATGCCGAGCTCGGCGTACTCCAGCACGTCGACCCGGCGGATGCAGTCCTGGGCCAGCCGGGCCGCCGGGCCACCGATCGAGCCGAGGTAGAACCCGCCGTGGGCGGCGCAGGCCTTCGTCACCGCGGCCGACCGGTTGCCCTTGGCCAGCATCACCAGCGAGCCGCCGGCGGCCTGGAACTGCTCGACGTAGGAGTCCATCCGCCCGGCCGTGGTCGGGCCGAACGCGCCCGAGGCGTAGCCCTCCGGGGTCTTGGCCGGCCCGGCGTAGTAGACGGCGTGCTCGCGCAGGTAGTCGGGCATCGGCTCGCCGGCGTCCAGCCGTTCCTTGATCTTGGCGTGGGCGATGTCGCGGGCCACCACCAGCGGGCCGGTCAGCGACAGCCGGGTCTTCACCGGGTACTTGGTCAGCTCGGCCCGGATCTCGCTCATCGGCCGGTTCAGGTCGATCCGGACCACGTCGTCGTCGAGGTGCTCGTCGGTCACGGCCGGCAGGTAGTGCGCCGGGTCGGTCTCGAGCTGCTCCAGGAACACCCCCTGGGCCGTGATCTTGCCCAGCACCTGCCGGTCGGCGCTGCAGGAGACGGCGATCGCCACCGGCAGCGAGGCGCCGTGCCGGGGCAGCCGGACCACCCGCACGTCGTGGCAGAAGTACTTGCCGCCGAACTGGGCGCCGATCCCGAACTTTCGGGTCAGCTCCAGCACCTGCAGCTCCAGGTCGAGATCGCGGAACCCGTGCCCGGACGCCGACCCACTGGTGGGCAGGTCGTCGAGGTACTTGGCGCTGGCGTACTTGGCCGTCTTGAGCGCGTACTCGGCGCTGGTGCCGCCGACCACGACGGCCAGGTGGTACGGCGGGCAGGCGGCCGTGCCCAGTGAGCGCAGCTTCTCGTCCAGGAAGCGGATCATCGCCTCCGGGTTGAGCACCGCCTTGGTCTCCTGGAACAGGAACGACTTGTTGGCGCTGCCGCCGCCCTTGGCCATGAACAGGAACTTGTAACCGGCCTCGTGCCCCGGGGTGGTGTCGGCGTAGAGCTCGATCTGGGCCGGCAGGTTGCTGCCGGTGTTCTTCTCGTCCCACATGGTCAGCGGAGCCATCTGGGAGTAGCGCAGGTTGAGCCGGGTGTACGCCTCGTAGACGCCGCGGCTGAGCGCTTCCTCGTCGCTCACCCGGGCCCCGGCGAACACCCCGTCGACCGCGCCGGACGCCGAGATGACCTGCGAGCCGCGCTTGCCCATCACGATCGCGGTGCCGGTGTCCTGGCACATCGGCAGCACGCCGCCGGCCGCCACGTTGGCGTTCTTCAGCAGGTCGAGGGCCACGAAGCGGTCGTTCGGGCTGGCCTCGGGGTCGTCCAGGATGCGCGCCAGCTGGGCCAGGTGGGCCGGGCGCAGGTAGTGCGCGATGTCGTGCATCGCGGTCTCGGTCAGCAGGGCCAGCGCCTCCGGGGCGACCTCCAGGAAGGTGCGCTCGCCGACCTCGATCGAGCGGACCCCCTCGGTGGTCAGCAACCGGTACGGCGTCGCCGCCTCGGTCCCGGACGGCGCGGCGGGGAGCAGGTCGGAGTACAGGAACTCAGGACTGGCAGCCATGCTCAGATCCTAGGCTTCCTGTCCGGACACCGCTCGCGCCGGGCGGTCAGACCGGGGCCGCGACCAGGGTGATCAACCGGTCGATCTCCTCGATGATCGCGCGGGTCGGGGCTCCGGAGGAGGCGATCCGCCGGATCTCCAGCAGCTTGTTGAGCGACGCCCGGTCGGCCTGGGCCAGCACTTCCTCGGCCCGCTTCTGGGCCAGCTCCCGCCGGGCCTCCTCCTGACCCTCCTGGTCGCCGCTGAACAGGGTGCCGAGCGCGGCCATCAGCCGGCTGAGCACGCTGTGGGCGACGTCGGCCCCGAACCCGCCGACCAGGGCGACCGCCGGCCGGCCGAGGGTGGACAGCGCGGTGTCACCGCCGGCCCCGAACGGCAGCAGTTCGGCCACGACCAGGCCCGCCGCCATACCGAGCAGGATGCGCTGCAGGTAGGTGTGGTCGAACTCGGGGTCGTAGCTACCGCGAGCCACCTCCTTGCCGGCCCGGTAGAGCGCGGTCAGGCCGGCGCCGAGGGCGGCCGCGCAGAGCAGGAACAGCTCGCGCAGCAGCAGTACCCGGAAGGTCTGGTCCGAGACCCCCTGGCCCAGGCCGAGCCCCGCACTGGCCGCGCGGGCCTGGGGGGTCGAGGCCAGCAGCACGAAGGCGACCAGGAACACCCCGGTGGCCAGCACCAGCCAGCGGACCAGGGGCACGGTGCTGCCGGCCGGTGACAGCCCGCGCCGGGCCGGTGGGCGCGGCAGCGGCCGGGCGGTTCCGTTGGCCGGGCCGCTCGAGCCGCCGGGGGCGGCCGAGCCGGACTTCTGCCGCGGGATCCGCGTCGGCCGGACCGGGCGCCGGCCCTCGCGGTAGCTGTGCAGCAGCTCGAGCGTGGCCGGCCGGGCCGGGGCGACGCTCCGGCTGAGGTCCCGGTGGGCCCGAACCAGGGCCTCCGTGGTCAGCATCCGGTCGGCGTCCGAGCCGGTCGAGCTCCACCCCTCCCCGCCGCCGAGATCGACGACCTGCCCACGGGGCCGTATCGCCTCGAACATCCAGGCTTGCGGGGCCGGCGTGAGGCCCTTGTCGAGCACGTAGCCGAGCATCACCTCGACCTGTCGCCTGAGCCTTTCGATTTCTTGACCACTAGGGGCCTCGACACTGCCCAGCGCGGTCAATGTTGACTCCGGAACCACCACGTCCCCTTTCGACAGGCTTCTCCACTCGTGACTGAACGTAGATGATCGGTTGCGTATTGTGTAGCAACTTGCGCGTGGCTCGCGGAAAGTCGGGTGTTCGGTCCACACCTGTCTCCACCCCGTCTCCGCTGTTCAGTGGTGGTTCAGAGGGGATGTCAGGGCAGGAATCACACTCTTCGGGACTCCCCGGCGGGCAGGCCGCACTGTCACGATGTGTCGGTGAGCGAATCCTTGACCGCGGCCGACGCGCTGGCCGAGCTACTGGCCGGCAACCGGCGCTTCGTGGACGGCGTGCGACTGCACCCGAACCAGGATGCGCACCGACGGGCCCAGGTGGCCCAGGGGCAGAAACCGTTCGCCCTGATCTTCGGCTGCTCCGACTCCCGGGTGGCGGCCGAGATCATCTTCGACCGCGGCCTGGGCGACCTCTTCGTGGTCCGGACCGCCGGTCACATCCTCGACAACGGCGTGCTGGGCTCGATCGAGTTCGGCGTCGACCCGCTGGCGATCCCGCTGATCGTGGTGCTGGGCCACGACGGTTGCGGTGCCGTGACCGAGACGATCAAGGCCCGGATCACCGGGCAGATGCCCACCGGCTACGTCCGGCACGTGGTCGAGCTGGTGATGCTGAGCGTGCTCACCGCCCACCAGGCCGGCATCGATTCGGTCGACGAGGTGGTGGCCGAGCACGCCCAGACCACCGCCAAACTGCTGGCCGAGCGCTCGCGGGCGGTGGCCGAACGGGTCGCCGACGGCCGCTGCGCGATCGTGGCGATGGAGTACACCCTGGCCGAGGGCGAGGTCCGGCTGCTCACCACCCTGGGCGACGTCGGCCCGGTGGCCGAGGCGATCCGTAACTGACCAGCGATCAGTAGGGCCATTCCCCGTCGCCACCCAGCCAGCGGGTGGCCCGGCGCAGGCCGAGCACGATCATGACCTTGAACAGCACGTTGCGGGCAAAGTACGGCAGCTGGGCCAGCTGCCGACCGGAGCCGGCCAGCCGATCGACCGGCCCCAGCTGCTCGCGCCGGTACTCGGTCATCGAACCGGACCGCCCGACGTAGCGGAACTGCCCACCGAAGACCAGCGTGACCAGCAGGGCCAGGGTGACGCCGATCGAGCTGAACGAGTCGTGAATGAGGAGGGTGCCACCGGGCGCCACCTTGGCCCCCCAGCGCACGATGTCGGCCCGGGCCGGCTCGAACCGATGCGCACCGTCGATGTACACGACCTCGACCAGCCCGGGGACGTCGTCCGTGGCCTGCTGCGATGGCTTGCGGACGTGCGTGACCCGGCCCGTGACGCCGGCCGCACCCAGATTGCGCAGGAAGGTCTCGTGATCGCGCTGGCCGTCCTCGAACTCGCCCTCGATCTGTTGCGGCCCCCGGTCGAACCCGGCGTGCGGGTCGATCGCGAACACCTCCACGCCGTCCGCGGACGCGCTGGCCAGGATGATCGCCGAACGGCCGTGGTAACTCCCGATCTCCACGATCCGGGCCGGGGCCGGCAGCCGGGCGGCGGCCGACCACAGCCGCTGGGCCTGCGCCTGGGTCATCCAGCCCTGGACCTCGGTGAGGGAGTCGAAGACCTGCTCGAACGGGCGGTGCTCCGAGGGACTGCCGGAGGCCGGCCCGGCATCAGTGGGGCGCACGGCAAAACCTTTCCGAAGCTGCTGACGGCGGTGGCAGTTTCGAAGCATACCGACGAGTAGCTCGGCGTGGAGCGGCTGACTGCGACGGCCCCCCGTTCACCGGATCCGGCGCGCCTACCCGGTCACGGAAAGCAATGACGCCTTACGCTCGTGTAGTCGTCGGGGCTGTGTGGGTCATCGCACGCTGGGGGGAAACATGTCCGACAACGGACACGAGACGGTCGGGCAGGCCCTGCTCATCACCGGGGTGGCCATCAGCGCGCTCACCGCGGCCCAGCTGGGCCAGCTCGTGGTGCACACCCTCAGCACGTTCATGCTCGCCCTCAGCCGCTGAGCTCGCGGGCTCCGACACCGCCCCGGCCGCCTTCTCCGCCTTCTCCGGCGTGGAACCGGCGCTGGGCGCCAGCACCAAGTAGGCCTGGGCCGCCAGCAGGACGGCGATTGCCAGCCAGGCGCCGCGAGCCGGCATCACGTGATACCGGTACCGGTCGAGCATGACCACGCCCACCTGGAGCAGGACGATCCAGCCGAAGGTCACCGACGACAGCTCGGCCACCTCCAGGCTGGAGGCGTAGACCCAGAACAGGGCCAGGAACAGGACGGCGCCGAGCACCGCCATCCCGGCCGAGCCCCGCTGTACGGCCTCCTTGGCCGCGAACGCCCCGGCCAGGTCCAGAGCGGCCAGGACGATCATCGCGATCGTGGCCACCAGTGGTTGCGGCCACGCTGCCGGCACCCGTATCAACATGAGACAGAACCCCCGTATGACTCTGCGTACTATTCGAAGCACCCAGAGTCACAGCGTAGACGCGGCCGATGGCGACCGTTGGGCAAAGGCGCAACTATCAGGGGATGGAAACTCCTGCCGAGACCCGGATCGAGCACGACACGATGGGCGAGATCGCCGTCCCGGCGACCGCCCTGTGGGGAGCCCAGACCCAGCGGGCGGTGGAGAACTTCCCGATCAGCGGAGTCCGGATCGATCCGGCCGTGATCGCGGCACTGGCCCGGATCAAGGCGTCCGCGGCCCGGGTCAACGCCGGTCTCGGGGTGATCCCGGCCGACGTGGCCGAGGCGATCGCGGGCGCGGCCGAGGCGATCGCGGCCGGCGAACAGGCCGACCAGTTCCCGATCGACGTCTTCCAGACCGGCTCCGGCACGTCGACCAACATGAACGTCAACGAGGTCGTCGCGACCCTGGCCGGCCGCCGACTGGGTCGGGCCGTGCATCCGAACGACCAGGTGAACGCCTCCCAGTCGAGCAACGACACGGTCCCGACGGCCGTCCACCTGGCCGCCACCGGAGCCGTGGCGCACGACCTCGTGCCGGCCCTGGATCACCTGGCCCGGGCCTTCGAACGGCAGGCCGAGCGAACCGCGACCGTGGTCAAGGCCGGCCGGACCCACCTGATGGACGCGACCCCGGTCATGCTCGGCCAGGAGTTCGGCGGGCACGCGGCCCAGCTCCGGCGCGGCATCGAGCGGCTGCTGGCCACCCTGCCCCGGGTGGCCGAGGTACCGCTGGGCGGAACGGCCGTCGGCACCGGGATCAACACCCCGCCCGGTTTCGCCGCCGCCGTGATCGAGGACCTGAACCGCAGCACCGGGCTGCCGATCACCGAGGCCCGCGATCACTTCGAGGCCCACGGCGCCCGGGACGCCCTGGTGGAACTGTCCGGCAACCTCCGGGTGGTCGCCGTCAGCCTGACCAAGATCTGCAACGACCTGCGCTGGATGTCGTCCGGGCCGAACGCCGGGCTGGGCGAGATCCACCTGCCCGACCTCCAACCGGGATCGTCGATCATGCCCGGCAAGGTCAATCCGGTGATCCCGGAGGCCGTGCTCCAGGTCTGCGCGCAGGTGGTCGGCCACGACGCGACCATCGCCTGGGCCGGGGCGAGCGGGAACTTCGAGCTGAACGTGATGGTGCCGGTGATCAGCCGGGCCCTGCTGGAGCAGATCCGGCTGCTCGGCCGGGCGGCGACCCTGCTGGCCGACCGGACCGTGGCCGGGATCGAGCCGGACGTCGAACGGGCCCGGGCGCTGGCCGAGTCGTCACCCTCGATCGTCACCCCACTGGCCCGGCCGCTGGGCTACGAGGCGGCGGCCAAGATCGCCAAACATGCTGTGGCCCGGCGGATCACGATCAAGGCGGCGGCGCTGGAGCTCGGCGTCGTCGAGCGCGGGGAGCTGACCGAGGCCGAGCTGGACCAGCTGCTCGACGTCACCACGATGACCGGACCCTGAACCGCTCCGATCGATCAGGAGCGCGCCTCAGGGCGAAAAGCGTTGCCGCTCAGTACCAGCCGGTGGCCTGGCTGTGGCCCCAGGCCCCGCAGGGGGTGCCGTACCGGTCGGCGATGTAGTCGAGGCCCCACCTGATCTGGGTGACCGGGTTGGTCCGCCAGTCGGCGCCGGCACTGGCCATCTTGCTGCCCGGCAGCGCCTGGGCGATGCCGTAGGCGCCGGACGAGGGGTTGGTGGCGCGGTAGTTCCACATGCTCTCGCGATTCCACAGCGACACCAGGCAGGAGAACTGGGACGAGCCCCAGCCGCGCTCGGTGACCATGATCTGGGCGACCGGCTTGGGGTCGCTCTGCGCGTTGCGCATCGCCCGGTCGCGGCGGGCCTCGGCCAGCCGGATCCGGGCCGCGGCCGCCTTGGCCTGGGCGATCGCGGCGGTGACCTTGGCCCCGGAGGAGGCCTCCTGGGCCTGGGTGAGCAGCAGCGGGTCGATCGACGCCGGGACCGTCGTCCGGGAGTCGCCGGCCGACGGGACCGTGCTGACGGTGGCCGCCGCCCCGGCGGCGACCGTGACCGGGGCCAGTTCGAAGGCCGAGTTGACCCCGGCGGTGCTGGGATCGTGCGGGGCCACCCGGGCGGTGCCGCTCATCGCGGTGACGGCCACGCCCTCGGCCCCGACCACCAGGGCCAGGACGAGCAACCGGGCGGCGCCGGACTTGCCCCGGCCCAGCAGCCGGGGAAGGCCGGTGGTGGCCGGCGACTTGGGGGCACGACCACGTCGGGCCTGCTCGGCCTCGTCGGCGCCACGACGGCGACCGGTGGCCGGAGCCGCCTCGATGTCGAGACCCCAGAGGGCCGGGTCGAGAGCGGGCAGCACCGGGGCGGCCAGCTCGGCCGGCGCCATCGGCGGGGCCGGTACCGCGATCGGCACCATCGGGATGCCGCGCGGAGCGGTCTGGTGGAAGGCGTCGAAGCTGGGCTCGGCCGGCGGCACCGGCAGATCGATGCCGGCCGGGCGGTACGGGCTCGAGGTCTGCCGGATCGGCAGCACGGCCGGCGTGGGTGAGACGGCGATCGGCAACCGGGCCGGCGCGAACCCGGAGCTCTGCCGGCGCAGCGCCTCGGCGGTGCGGGCCGAGGACGTCGGCGCGGGCGGGGCGTGAGTGCCGGCCGGGCCGGACGGGCGGCCACCGGCGGGCCGACGATCGGCGCCCCGACGACCAGCGGCACGGGCCTCGGCCCGGCGCAGTTCGGAGCGCTTGGGGTAGGCCCGCGGAGCGCCGCCGACCGCGGCGGTGGCCAGCGGTCCGGTGCTCAGCCAGTCGTCCGCGAGGTCGTCTGCGGACCGTGCGGCTGTCTTCACGCGTCCTACCGTGGCGAAGGGGACGGGTCCGACACAAGTCCTCCGGTGAGGGTTAAGGAAGGTTTGACGTACAAGCAGCGTTTCGATCGACACTGAGTGCCTTGCGATCACAATGCGTAGCGAAAATGAATGGTTCGCCACTGTCTGGTGTCATCCGAGCGCCCGGCTCCTTTTTCGCCTCGGCCGTCCGGGAGGAGCCGCCCCGGCCGAACGGGCTAGTACCAGCCGGTGGCCTGGCTGTGCCCCCAGGCCCCGCAGGGCGTGCCGTAGCGACCGGCGATGTAGCCCAGCCCCCACTTCATCTGGGTCACCGGATTGGTCCGCCAGTCGGCTCCGGCGGCGGCCATCTTGCGGCCGGGCAGCGCCTGGGCGATGCCGTAGGCCCCGGACGACGGATTGGCGGCCCGGTAGTTCCACCGGCTCTCCCGGTTCCAGAGCGACCTCAGACAGGAGAACTGCCCCGCGCCCCAGCCCCGGTCGGCCAGCAGCAGGCGCGCGACCGCCTGCGGGTCCCGGACCGCCGAGCGGGTGATCCGGTCCCGGACGGCCTGCCGATGGGCGGCCGCGACCGCGACCTCGTGCCGGTGGATCCGGGTGGCCTCGGTGCGGGCCAGAGCATCGATCCGGGCCCGCATCCGGGCCGAGGTGCCGTCGGTCCGCGGCTGCGGGATCACCGAACCGGCGAGAACGGCCGAATCCACGGTCGAGTCCACGGACGAGGCGGTCGGAGCATGATGCTGGTGGGTCAGCATCACCGAACCGGAGACGGCGGAGAGCAGGGTGACGACGGACAGGGTGCGCAGAGCGCTGGGAACCACGGACGACCTCTCGACGGTGCGCCCCGGGCGTCCGGCACCACGATGATCACCCGCTCCGGGCCCGGCGATGCCTGGCATTCGGCATCACGGTCACACCTCGGGGGCCCCGCCGGGCACGGTCACGATCGGTGCAGCAGATCGCGACGGCGCCCGCAGGAGCGGATGAACAGCTCCCCCACGGTCGCAAGAGGCCGGGGCAGCGCCAAACGAATGCCACCGGTGTAATCGACAACCGGTGAGCAAAACCCGGTTTCCCGTTACCCAGTGTTTACATGGTGAGCAGGCTCACGCCCCGAAACTCCGGATCGAGCCGGGGTCTGACCCATTCCTCGGGTCGGACCCCGGCCCGATTCGCCGGCGTCAGGGGACGAGGTTCTCCAGGAGCTCGGTGACCAGGGCCGCCACCGGGGACCGCTCGGACCGGGTCAGCGTGACGTGGGCGAACAGCGGATGGCCCTTGAGCGCCTCGATCACCGCGGCCACCCCGTCGTGCCGGCCGACCCGCAGGTTGTCGCGCTGGGCGACGTCGTGGGTGAGGATCACCCGGCTGTTCTGGCCGATCCGGGAGAGCACCGTGAGCAGCACGTTGCGCTCCAGCGACTGGGCCTCGTCGACGACCACGAACGAGTCGTGCAGAGACCGGCCCCGGATGTGGGTCAGCGGCAGCACTTCGAGCAGGCCCCGGTCGAGCACCTCCTCGACCACCTCGGGGGCGACCAGGGCGCCCAGGGTGTCGAACACCGCCTGCCCCCAGGGCCCCATCTTCTCGGCCTCGTTGCCGGGCAGGTAGCCCAGCTCCTGCCCGCCGACCGCGTACAGCGGCCGGAAGACGACGATCTTGCGGTGCTGACGGCGCTCGAGCACGGCCTCCAGCCCGGCGCACAGGGCCAGGGCCGACTTGCCGGTCCCGGCCCGGCCGCCGAGCGAGAGGATGCCGATGTCGGCGTCCAGCAGCAGGTCGATCGCGATCCGCTGCTCGGCGCTACGACCGTGCACGCCGAACACGTCCCGGTCGCCGCGGACCAGCTTCACCTTCTTGTCGGCCGTGACCCGGCCCAGGGCCGAGCCCCGGGGCGAGACGATCACCAGGCCGGTGTGGCAGGGCAGGTCGCGGGCGGCGTCGACGTCCAGCACCTCACCGGCGTAGAGCGCGCCGACCGTCTCGGTGTCGAGCTCGAGCTCGGCCAGCCCGGTCCAGCCGGTGTCGACGGCCAGCCCGGCCTGGTACTCCTCGGCCGGCAGGCCGACGGCCGAGGCCTTGATCCGCATCGGCAGGTCCTTGCTGACCAGCGTCACGGCCCGCCCGTCGGCGGCCAGATTGCGGGCCACGGCCAGGATTCGGCTGTCGTTGTCGCCGAGCCGGAAACCGGCCGGCAGCACGGAGAGATCGGAGTGGTTCAGCTCCACTCGCAGCGTTCCGGTGGAATCACCGATCGGCATCGGCTCGTCGAGCCGGCCGTGGCGAACCCGCAGGTCGTCCAGCAGTCGCAGAGCCTGGCGGGCGAAGTATCCGAGCTCCGGATGGTTCCGCTTGGCCTCCAGCTCCATGATCACGACTACGGGGAGGACCACCTCGTGCTCGGCGAACCGGAGCGCGGCCTTCGGGTCCGACAGCAGAACCGACGTGTCGAGCACGAAGGTTCGACGGCCGTCAGCCGAAGTCGATGAGGTGCGGGTGCTGTTCGTGGAAGATGCCACGGTGACTCCCCTCGCTTGAGCAGGACGAGCGCCCCGCCGGACGACGTTTGTCACCTGGCGGCACGACGACGCTACGCGGAGGTACAACGTTCGCCATTGCCACCACTCGCCGTCAACCCGTTCGACGTAAACGTCATCACGACAGGTGATGTCGAATACGCCGTCCGGGGCGGATCGTCCACCCGGGCCGGGTTGGCCCGAACCCCGCCATCATGCGCCGCGCCCGCGCGAATCGGGGACCGAAACACCCGGTTCCCGACAAACTTCTCCACGGCTCGGCGTCAATCACGGTGTTATCTCGGCTGGATCACAGCTAGATTACGATCAGATGTTCCCCGTGCTCGGACCGCGACCGGAACCCGGTCGTCGTCAGGACCGGGACCCGAAATAAATACCTCGCTACGGGGATGCGAAAATCCGGGAATCAGGTGACCCTGATGTCAGGAGATTCACGACCTGCGGCAACCCGAGGGCGGGCCGGGCCGGTTGGCGGATCCGACGAGAACGCGGAGGCACCTGTGCGGCAGACGAGCAGCAGGCTGGCACGGTCGGTCGGTCTGGGGCTCGTGGCGGGGCTGGTGGTCATCCTCACCGGCTGCGGTGAGCCGGCCTACAAGTACGTCGGCAGTTCCGACCGCGACGCGATCCTGCGGGTGCCGCGCTCCTGGAGCGCGGTGAACACCGACGACGTGCTCAAGGCCAGCGGGGCCGACCCGGCCGCCCAGACCGGCTGGCTGGTGTTCTACGACGCCTCCCCCAAGCCCAAGGTCGCCCACGTGCAGACCGGTTCGGCCGCCGACCCCCTGCTGGTCGCCCGGGCGATCCCGCTGAGCAAGGACGAGGGCGCCAGCATCACCGGCGAGGACCTGCGCGAGCTGGTGCTGCCCGGCACCGCCGAGCAGCGCACGACGGCGACCAAGGCGCACACGTTCGCGCTGCTGGAGAACGAGTCCGTGATCAAGCCGGGCGAGCGCGGGGCCCACGTCCGGTACTCGTTCTCGGACGGCGGCACCGACACCGAGATCTACGACGCGGTCACGCTGATCGATCCCAAACACCACAGCGTGCACGTCGTCTCGGTGCACTGCAGCCAGAGCTGCTACACCGCGCACGCCACCGAGATCCGCGACGTCGTCAACTCGCTGACGCTGAAGCCGACCTGATGGCTCACCCGGCCGGCCGCCCGAGCGGTCGCCTCACCCCTCGTCCAGCAGCACCTCGTCCAGCAGCACGGAGGCCTCGATGAGCACCGGCACCGCCGCACCGGCCGGGTCGCCACCCACAGCACCGGCCGATCCGACCGCGTCCCACCGGCCCACCCCGGCCTGGAAGGAACGCGGCACCCGCAAGCCGATGGTGATGTGGGACCGCACCAAGTTCATCCTGCTGATCGCCATCATCTTCGGGCTGCTGGTCTGGAACGAGTACCTGCGCATCTCGCCCCTGGGCAGCTGGGGCAACGCGACCCAGAACATCGCCGCTCAGCAGCGCTGGCTGGTGGTGCTCGGCGCCCTGGAGATCATCCGCCAGTTCCACTTCGTGATCTGCGAGCACAGCGCCCGGTACAACGGGTTCTGGGCCGACCGGGTGTTCGGCCGGACCAACCGGTTCGCCGAGCGCCGATTCAGCGCCTGGACCAGGTACCGGATCAAGCGGGTCGTGCTGATCGCGTTCTGGGTCGTGGTGATCGCGTTCGCGATGGGCCGGGCCCTGGACAAGACCCCGGTGGCGGCCGTCTTCCAGACGCCGGTGCTGCTGGTCAAGGCCCTGCCGATGATCGCGCAGATCGTGCTCATCCTGCTGCTGACCATCGGTCAGTTCGCGGCCCTGTTCTGGTTCATGTCCCGCGGCGGGGTGGAGACCTACTTCCCGGACGACATCGAGACCCGGTTCTCCGACGTCTGGGGCCAGGACCACGTGGTCGGGCGGGTCAAGGAGAACATGATGCTGCTGGAGCGGCCCGAGGCGATCGAGGACCGCGGCGGCCATGTGCCGTCCGGCATCCTGCTCTGGGGTCCGCCCGGTACCGGCAAGACGCTGATGGCCGAGGCTGTGGCCGGTGAGACCGGCAAGCCCTACGTGTTCGTCGACCCGGGCGCCTTCACCAACATGTTCATGGGTGTCGGCATCCTCAAGGTCAAGGGCCTGTTCCGGAAGCTGCGCAAGCTGGCCGTGCGGTACGGCGGCGTGATCGTGTTCTTCGACGAGGCCGACTCGCTCGGCAGCCGCGGTGGTGCCGTGGCCGGCGCCACCGCGCATCAGCACCAGCACAACCCGGCCGCCGCCTGGGACATCAGCGGCTGCAACGGGTTCAGCCACCTGTCCGAGCCGTCCCGCGAGGTGCTGGCCCGCTCGGCCATGGTCGGCGGGGCCAACGGCTTCATCCCGGGCGCGATGAACGGCGGCGGCATGATGGGCGGCGGCGGGATGGGCACCCTGCAGGCCCTGCTGACCGAGCTGTCCGGCCTGAAGAAGCCGCGCGGCTTCCTCAACCGGGTGGTCCGCCGGGCGCTGGGCATGCGGCCCAAGCCGCCGCCGAAGTACCGGATCCTGGTCATGATGGCCACCAACCAGCCCGACTCGCTCGACCCGGCCCTGCTGCGGCCGGGCCGGATCGACCGGATCTACCGGGTCGGCTACCCGAGCAAGGCCGGCCGGGTGCGCACCTACCAGGGCTACCTGGACAAGACCAGCCACGAGCTGACCGAGGAGCAGATCGAGAAGCTGGCCACGATCACCCCGTACGCCACCGGCGCCACCATCAAGGACCTGGTCAACGAGGCCCTGATCAGCGCGATCCGCGAGGACCGGGACGTGATCACCTGGAAGGACGTCGTCCGGGCCAAGCACCTGAAGGACCTGGGCCCCGGCGAGGACGTCGAATACATCGAGCGCGAGCGGCACGCCGTCGCCGTCCACGAGGCCTGCCACGCCGTCCTGGCCTGGGCCACCCGGCGGCACATGGACATCGACATCGCCACCATCGAGAAGGGCAGCGGCTACCTGGGCATGGTCGCCTCGATCCCGCCGGAGGAGCAGTTCACCCGCTGGCGCAGCGAGTACGAGAGCGACATCCTCGTCGCCCTGGCCTCGTTGGCCGGCGAGCGGATGTTCTACAACGGCGACAACTCCTCCGGGGTCTCCGGCGACCTCGGCAGCGCCACCACGCTGACGGCGCTGATGGAGTCGCACTGGGGCATGGGCAAGGGCGTCACCTCGCTACCGGCTCTGCAGCAGCTCGGGATCGGCGGCGGCGGGCCCAATCCCACCGATCAGCGCCGGCACGACGACGGCAGCGAGTCGGGCAACGGGCCCCGACGCGACGACGGCGCCGGGCCCAACCTCGGCGCCCGGATCGAGCAGAACCTGGTCGACCTGCTGGCCAAGGCCGAGGCCAGCCTGATCGAGCACCGCCCCAAGGTGCTGGCCCTGGCCCACGCCCTGGAGCAGCACAAGACGCTGACCGGTGAGGACGTCGTCGCCGTCCTCGAGGGCCGGCCGGGCCCGCTGGTCGACGGCACGCCCTACGTCGAGCCGGAGCTGATCGAGGAGCTGGAGCACTATCACGAGGCCGCGGTGGAGGCTCATCGCCGGCACGCCAAGATGGGCAAGCCGTTGCCGGTGCTGCAGCTGGCTCCACCGGTGCCGAACGACGCCATCCCGGAGAGCGACGCCGCCTGGAAGCTCGACCCGAACCAGTAAGACCCTTGCACCACGACGGCCCGGCCCGGACTCTTCCGGGGCGGGCCGTTCGGGGTCGACGAGGGGTCGGGGGGAGCTTGTCAGGCGCCGTAACGGCGATCGCGCTGGGCGTACTGCCGCAGCGCCCGCAGGAAGTCGACCTTGCGGAAGTCGGGCCACAGGGCCTCGCAGAACGAGAACTCGCTGTGGGCGCTCTGCCAGAGCAGGAAGCCGGACAGCCGCTGCTCGCCCGAGGTCCGGATCACCAGGTCGGGGTCGGGCTGGCCCCGGGTGTAGAGGTGCTCGGCGATGTGCTCGACGTCGAGGATCTCGGCCAGCTCCTCGATCGAGGTGCCCCGGGCCGCGTGCGACTGCAGCAGGGACCGGACGGCGTCGGCGATCTCCCGCCGCCCGCCGTAACCGATCGCGATGTTCACGTGCAGTCCGACGACGTCGCGGCTGGAGTCCTCCAGCTCCTTGAGCCGGCGCGCGGTGGCCGCCGGCAGCAGGTCGAGGGCGCCGACCGGGTGCACCCGCCAGCGACCGGTGTCGGCGATCTGGCCGGCGACGTCCTCGCTGATCCCGAAGAGCACCTTGAGCTCCTCGGGCGAGCGGCCGACCAGGTTGTCGGTGGACAGCAGCCAGAGGGTGACCATCTCGACGCCGAACTCGTCGCACCAGCCGAGGAACTCCAGGATCTTGGCCGCGCCGGCCCGGTGCCCCTCACTGGTGTCGGCGCCCGAGGCCTTGGCCCAGCGCCGGTTGCCGTCGAGGATCACCCCGATGTGCCGGGGCAGGGCGGTCGGCGGCAAGCTGGCCGCGACGCGCCGTTGATAGGCGCCGTAGACCAGTTCTCGCAACCCCATGAGAGCAACGGTATCGCTGACACCGGCCGGTGAAGTACGGATCACCCACGTGGTCCTGCCGACACCGCAGAGCCCTCATTTCGGGCGAGCTGGTAGCAACCGAAAGTTACCAAGCTGAAACTCAGGATCCGCAGGTACTCTCGGCGTGATGAGATCCGAACCGAGGGACGAGAGCGCTGAGAGCGCTGAGAGCCGGTCCTTCGTGGGCGACCGGTTGGAGTCCGGCCGCGAGCGGCTCGAGCGCATCGAGGACCGAATCGAGCAGAAGCTCGACACGGTCCGGGATCTGATCAAGCCCAAACTCCGGGGCTGGTTGCACGCGGGCACGTTCCCGCTGTCGGTGCTGCTGGGCGCGATCCTGGTGATCCTGGCCCCGAACGACAAGGCCCGGGTGTCGACGGCGGTCTTCGCCGTCACGGCGTCCCTGCTGTTCGGGGTGAGCGCGCTCTACCACCGAGGGCAGTGGAGCCCGCGCGCCGCCGGGGTGCTGAAGCGGATGGACCACGCCAACATCTTCCTGATCATCGCCGGCACCTACACCCCGTTCAGCGTGCTGTTGCTCGGCTCGGGCCCGGCCCGGACGCTGCTCTGGATCGTCTGGACCGGGGCCCTGCTCGGGGTGGCCTTCAGGGTGCTCTGGGTCGGCGCTCCCCGGTGGCTGTACGTGCCGGTGTACATCGCGCTCGGCTGGGTCGCCGTGGCCTACATCCCGCAGTTCCTGGCCGGCGGCGGGGTGGCGGTCTTCGTGCTGGTGGTGGTGGGCGGGGCGCTCTACACCATCGGTGCGGTGGTGTACGGGGTGCGCCGGCCCAACCCGAGCCCGCGCTGGTTCGGCTTCCACGAGGTGTTCCACGCGTTCACCGTGCTGGCCTTCCTGGCCCACTACGTGGGTATCTCGATCGCCGCCCACGCCGGCGTCAGCTGAGCCGAGCCGTACCGCCCTTACTTGGAGGGCGTCGGGCCGGAGTCGCGGACCTTCTCGACCTCGGCCATGGCCGAGCGCAGTTCGGTCAGCCAGGTGGCGGCGTTGTCGCCGACCAGGCGCACGCACCAGGCCAGGCCGTGGGCGCGCGAGCGAGCCACGCCCGCCTCGACCAGGGTGTCGAGCACCAGCCGCTCGGACTGCCGCAGCCGGGTCATCACCGGGATGGCCAGGCTGGTGAACACCTGCTCGGTGCCGCCGGACTCCACTCCCCAGGCCACCTTGCGGCCGAACCGGTGTTCGGCCTCGCGGGCGATCGCCATCCGGTGACCGCGGGTCTCCTCCCGGAACCGGGCGATCCGACCGGCGACAGCCTCGGCCCGGGCCGCCTGGGTGGCGTCATCGGTGGGGGTGTCGGCCTCGGGGCTGCCGGGTTCGGCCGCCGGGGCGGCCGGCGTCTCGGGAGCCGGCACCGAGAGAATCACGATGATCTCCTCGCGGTCGACCGTGATGCTGGGGGCGGTTGCCGTCCACTCGGCCGGCAGTCGCTCGCCGAACCAGGCCGCGACGGCGGTGTTGGCCCCGGAAACGGTCGGGACCTCGGTTTCGGTGCTCTCGTCGCTACTCATGTAATCATGATTACTCACTTACAAGAGCAGGGCAAGCTCATGCGTGACCTGTTACGCCAGGGTGGTGCGCCGCTACTCTGGGTGTTATGACCACCACTCAGCGAACGGACGTCGGCGGCCTCAGCGTGGTTTCCGCCTCGACCACCCCGGCCTGGTTCACCGGCACCTCCGAGGACGGAGTGGACGCTCGCCTGGAACTGGCCACCCTGATCGCCGCCAGCGACTCGGGCGACCGGGTCGCCGTCCGGGACGCACGCCACCCGGGCGGCCCGGCGTTGCTGTTCAGCCTGCCCGCCTGGAACGCCCTGCACGGCCGCGAGCCCGACCGCGCCGACGGGATCGACCTGGTCGACCTGCGCTGATCGACGGTGATCGGCGGTGGTTCAGGTACGGGCCGATCCGGCCTCAGGCCGGAGCCGCCGCCGTGAGCTGAGCCGCCAGTTCGCCGGGATCCGTGGTGGGCAACCGGCAGGCGAAGTTGCGGCAGACGTAGGCCGCGGCCCGGCCCTCGAGCAGCGGCCGGCCGGCCAGCAGCGGAACGTCGCCGGCGTCCGGGGCGCCCGCGCTGATCACCAGCCCCGGGGCGGTCGAGGCCAGCGCGACCTCGTGCAGCCGGGCCCGGCCCGGATCTCCGTCCGGGCCCACCACCGCCACCTCCCGGGGGCCGTCCAGCCGGGCCTGGGCCACGGCCAGGGCCCAGCCGAAGGCCTGCGGGGCCCGCGGCGACACCGCGCCGGCCGCACCGAGAGCAGTCTCGGCGGCTGAGCGGTGGGCGTCGGACCCGGTCAGAGCGGCGTAGCCGAGCAGGGCACCGGCCGCCGCCGAGGCTCCGGAGGGGTAGGCGTTGTCGGTCGGGTCACTGGGCCGGCGGACCGCGGCCAACGCCACGTCCTTGGCCCCGGTCGGCGTGTCGAACACCCCGCCGGGCCCGATGAACTCGGCCAGCACCACGTCGAGCAACTGCCCGGCCGCGGTCAGCCAACGGGCCGCGCCGGTGACGCAGTGCAGGGCCAGCAGCCCCTCGGCCAGGTCGCCGTAGTCCTCCAGCACGCCGGCCGGCGCTCCCACCAGGCCGTCCCGGCTGACCCGGCCCAGCCGGCCGTCGACCTGGTGGACGTCGAGCAGCAGGCCGGCGATCCGTTCGGCCGCCGTGATCAGGTCGGGCCGGGCCAGCAGGGCGCCGGTCTCGGCCAGGGCGGCCACGGCCAGGCCGTTCCAGGCCGCGACCACCTTGTCGTCGCGGCCCGGCTGGGGCCGCCGCGAGCGCGCCGCCGCCAGCCGGCCGCGGATCGCGAGCCAGCGATCGGCCTCGTCGCCGGCCCAGACGTCGCGGGCCAACTGCAGGGTGGAGCTCCCGTGCTCGAACGTGCCGCCCTCGGTGACCTGGAGCAGCCGGGCCGCCCACGCGCCGTCCTGCGGCCCGAGCACCTCGATCAGCTCGGCCGGCGTCCAGACGTAGGTCAGCCCCTCGACGCCGGACCCGGCCGAACCGGCCACCGGGGTGTCGGCGTCCAGGGAGGAGGCAAGCCCGCCCTGCTCGGTGCCCAGCGCGGCCAGCATCCAGTCGCAGGTCTCCAGCGCGATCCGGGCTCCGGTCGGTGTGCCGGTCAGCCGCCACCAGTGCAGGTAGACCCGGGCCAGCTGGGCGTTGTCGTACAGCATCTTCTCGAAGTGCGGCACGACCCAGGCCCGGTCGACGCTGTACCGGGCGAAGCCCCCGGCGACCTGGTCGTACATCCCGCTGCGGGCCATCGCGGTCAGGGTCCGGGCGGCCACGCCGAGCGCGACGTCGCCGGCCGGTCCGTCAGCCGGGTCGAGCGGGTTCGCAGCCGAGTGGCGCAGCAGGAACTCCAGCACCATGGACGGCGGAAACTTGGGTGCCCCGCCGAACCCGCCGTGGGTCCGGTCCTCGGCCCCGGCCAGCACCCGGACCGCCTCGGCCAGCCCGGCGGCGTCCGGTGGCCGGGCCCCGACCGGGAACGTCGACTCGGCCAGCGCCTCGGTGATCCGGGCCCCGGCGGTCTCGACGTCGTCCCGCCGCTCCCGCCAGGTGTCGCTGATCGCGGTCAGCACCTGCCGGAACGACGGCATCCCGTGCCGGGGGCCGGGCGGGAAGTAGGTGCCCGCGTAGAACGGCCGGCCCTCGGGGGTGAGGAAGACCGTCATCGGCCAGCCGCCCTGCCCGGTGAGGGCCTGGGTGGCCGACATGTAGACGGCGTCGACGTCCGGACGCTCCTCCCGGTCGACCTTGACGTTCACGAAGCCGGCGTTCATCTCGGCCGCGGTCTCGGCGTCCTCGAACGACTCGTGGGCCATCACGTGACACCAGTGGCAGGCCGCGTACCCGACCGACAACAGCACCGGGACGTCGCGCTGCCTGGCCTCGGCGAACGCCTCGTCGCCCCACTGCTGCCAGTCGACCGGGTTGTCCTGGTGCTGCAGCAGGTACGGGCTGGTCGCATTCGCGAGACGGTTGGCCACCCCCCGAACCTACCCGGGCGACCAGATCGCACCCGCCGGCCCGCCCTGCACTCGCCTGATCACGAAGACTCCGTCGGCCCGGACCCGACGAAGTCTTCAAGCTCACCACTGATCCGGTGGGGCGCGGGGCGGTCAGGTCGGCCCGGCGGCCCGTTCGCGGACGTTGCTGCGCAGTACCTGGAGCAGTTCCTCGTAGGGCCCGACCAGGTAGGCGACGTCCCCGGCGGAGAACCGAGTGTCCCGCCTCGGTGGGTATTCCAGACCGCCGGCCGCACCCCAGGCGTCACCGGCCCGGGACAGGGCCACCACCCGGGTCCGGGCGGCCAGTTCGAGCATGGCCAACCCGTCCAGGCCGCCCCCGGCGCTGATCTTCAGGCTGGCCACCAGCAGCGGGGTGTCGGAGACGTAGAAGGTGCCGAGCACGTCCAGCCCCAGGGCGGCCCCGACGAACCAGGGCGCGGCCAGCGCCGCGCTCGAGCGGACCGAGCTGAAGCCGAAGCTGCTCTGCAGGGATCTGGCCATCCGGTTGTCGAACAGCCTCATCACCAGGGGAATCTCGCGCGCGGGGACGGGGCCGGCGAGCCCCCGGCCGACGTCCCGGGCGAGCAGGTCACGCACCGCCAACCCGGTCTCGATGTTGACCAGGTCGTCGCTGGTCAGCACCGCGACCGCCTTGGCGTGGGAGAGGTGCACCGAGTCGAGCACCTCGACCTGGGTGGCGTCACCGTCGACCACCGGGACGCCGAGGGCGCGGGCCTGGGCCAGGTAGCGGTTGTTCGCGTCGGGTTCGACCACGACCACCTGCGAGCCCTGCCGGACCAGCAGCTCGACCACCCGGATCCCGATCGAGCCGAGCCCGACGACGACGACGTGGCCGGACAGCCGGGTCACCCGCAGCCGGCCCAGCGACTCCTCGATCTGCTGCGACACCAGCACATTGGTCAGCAGGGCGAAGAAGGCGGTGGCCATGATCGCGCCGACGATCATCAGGCCGATGGCGTAGAGCCGCAGGATCGTCTCCTGGTCGCGGAAGTAGAAGTCGCCGTAGCCGACCGTGCCGATCGTCTCGATGGTGAAGTAGAGCCCGTCGAGCAGGCTCATGCCGTCGCCGCCGTCCTCGTGATACCCGTAGTGCAGAACGAGGGTCGAGGCGATCACCAGCACGAAGAGCAGGATCAGCACGATCCGGATCCGCCGGTCGGCCGCGGCCAGCAGGGAGCGGACCAGGTTCCGCGACCAGCCGAGCAGGCCCAGCCGCGTCGGCTTGTCGTCCTCGTCGTCGTCCAGCGACCGGACCCCGCCGTACCGGGCGCCGACCAGGACCTCGGGCACCTTCTCCGGCGGCAGCACCTGGGCCTGACGCAGCTGCGCGACGGTCCCGAGCACGGTCACCAGGTCTCCGGGTCGGACCCGGACGTCGCGACCGGGGCAGACGATCACGTCGTCGCCGGCCGGTTTGACCGCGACCGGGGCCAGGTCGCCGTAGAGGGCCCGCATGCTGCCCCGGCCGGTGGCCACGGCGGTCACGGCCACGAACCGGACCCCGCTGATCTCGACGTCGTGCGAGCCGGTCTGCAGGCAGGCCTCGACCAGTGACGGCGCGGACAGCCGGGCGACGTCGAGCACGGCCACCCCGGAGCCGGCCACCGCCCGGCCGACCGCCGGGTTGCGCATCTGGACCACGACCCGCAGCTCCGGGCGCAGCTCACGGGCCAGCAGGGCGGTCTCGAGGGTGTGCAGGTCGTCGGACTCGACCCCGATCAGGGCCACCGCTCCGGCCAGGCCGGCCTCGGTCAGGGTCTCGGTCAGCCGGGAGTCGAGCTCCAGGTGCAGCACGCCCCAGTTCTGCACGGTCCGGACCAGCCGGGTGTCCGGGCGGTCGTCGATCACCACCACCTGGACGCCGGCCAGGTGCAACTGCTCGATGGTGCGCAGGCCCTCGCCGTGCAGACCACAGACGATCACGTGACCGGTCCAGTCCCTGCTCATGGGCCCGAACGCTAGCCACCGCTCGTTTCCGCCGGAAGAACGGCGATCACGGCTCGCCGACCGGCCGGCTCGACCGGGTCAGACAAAAGGCGCAGGTCAGACCACGGGTGGCCGGCCGGCCCGGGTCATCCGCCAGACCGTCCGCCAGCGCACCCGGTGCCGGGGCCCGCACTCGGCGGTGACGCCGTCCCAGTAGCCGTGCAGCATCTCCTTGGCGTCGGCGGTCTTGCGCAGTCGCAGCGCGGAGATCAAGAACCAGACGCTCACGTAGATCGCGCCGATCGGGAACGGCAGGTTGCGCCGGGCCAGCCAGACCCGGTTGCGGGCCGAGAACCGGTGGAACACGCTGTGCCGGGTGGGGGCGATCACCGGGTGGTTGACCACGATGTCACCGTCGTAGCGCACCCGGTAGCCGGCGTCCCAGACCCGCCAGGCCAGCTCGATGCCCTCGTGGGCGTAGAAGAATTCGCCCGGCCAGCCGTGAGCGGCGTCGAACACCTCTCGGCGCAGGGCCACGCCGCCTTCCCAGACCGCGGTGACGTCGCTGCTGCGCTCCGGGTCGCCGACCCGCAGCCGGGGGGTCCAGCGCCGGGGCGAGGGCAGTCCCTGGGGATCGGCGACCCGGGGCTGGAGCAGCCCCAGGCCGGGATCGGCGGCGAACCGGCCGGCCACCTCGTGCAGCACGCCCGGGGTGGGCAGCGAGGCGTCGTCGTCCAGGAAGAACAGCAGCTCGCCCTGGACGTAGGGGACGCCGGCGTTACGGCCGGCCGGGATGCCGAGGTTCTCGGGCAGGCCGACCCCGCGGATGCCGGCGGGCAGGCCGGTGGGCTCCCAGCCGTTGCCGATCACCACGATGTCGCAGATCACGTCCTCCTGGGCCAGCAGTGACTCCAGGGCCCGGGTGAGGTCGTCGGGGCGCTTGCCCTGGGTCAGCACGACCACGCCGAAGCGGCTCAGCGTGGTCGCGGCCGCATCGGTGCGAGCCAGCTCGGGGCCGGTCATCGCAGCCGCGCCGACGACAGCACGGCGATCAGGTGCCCGACCACGGTGACGGCGACCGCCAGCACCAACCCCACCAGCAACACCTGGGTCGCCCCGGAGGTGCCGCCGACGGCGTCGACCACCGCGGCCACCAGCACCAGCAGCGAGAGCTCGACCGAGTGGAAGACCCGGTGGAAAGGCAGCACCCGGGCCAGCCGGCGCAGGCTGCGGACCAGGCCCGCCGAAGGCACCCGAACCTGCTCGGCGTCCTTCATCGCGACCATGCCGGCCTGGCCTCTGGACACGTGCACGAGGTCATTCTCCACCTTGTTCAGGGCCACCAGCAGAGCCAGCAGGGCGCCGAGGAAAAGCGCGGGGTCGGTCAGCGCGGCCAGCAGGTGGGCCCAGGCCCCCGAGCCGTCGGTGACGACGGCCGGCGCGCCGTGCAGACCACCGGAGCGGGCCACCCGGATCCCGATCGCCAGCGCGATGCCGCACTCGGCCACGTAGTGACCGACCCGGTCCAGGTAGACCCCGACCGGGGAGGACGTACGCCGCCAGCGGGCCACCTCGCCGTCCGAGCAGTCGAGCAGCATCTGCAGCTGGACCAGCACCGCGGCCAGCACCGCCCCGGCCAGGCCGATCCAGGTGGTGGCAACAGCGGCCGCCGCGGCGGCGGCGATCATCAGCCAGGTGACCGCGTTGGCCGAGAAGCCGGCGGCCAGCAAGGGGCGGGTCAGGTAGGGCGAGATCTGCCGCAGGTAGACGTGGGCCACCCAGTGCTCGGCCGCGGCGCGGGTGCGCACCTGCTCGGGCTGCGTGACCGTACGCAGCTCCTCGATCGTCGGACCACTCATCGAACTCCACCGATCGCTTCCCGCAGCACCGTGGGCGAGGTGCCCTCGGCGATCACCGGGGTCTCCCCCGTCGGCCCGGGCCGGCGGCCCGGACCCGTCCACGCCCGCAGGCTGCGGACGGTCGAACTCAGCGCGACGACCACGGCCAGCCCCCAGGTGGCCACCGTGGCCCACCGGTCACCCGCGCTGCCGGACAGCAGCGCGGCCGGCAGCACGACCGCCACCAGCAGGGCCGCCAGCCGCAGGTCGGTGCCGATCACCAGCCCCCGGGCGGGTTGCTCGCCGGGCTCGACGTCGCCGTCCCGGACACCGTAGGCCTGCTGGTAGTGCGCGATCGCGGTGGCCGCCAGCAGCAGCACCGCGGCCGAACCGCGAGCGCCGGCCAGGCCGTGGGCGAGCAGCCAGATCAGGGCCAGCTCGACCAGCGCGAACAGGGCCGGCAGGACGGCGCTCAGACGCCCGGCCCGCTCGCGGCCCAGGCGCAGGACGAGTGCCCCGAGCACCGGACCGGTGTCGGCCAGCGCGGCCACCCGGCGGCCGGAGGCGGCCGAGGCCCGGCTCCGGGCCACGAACGCGACGATCATGTAGCCGGCCGACAGCAGGCCGGCCACCAGCAACACGATCAGGGTGGCGCGCGGCGTCCAGAACGCCGCGCCCAGCGAGATCAGCAGGAAGCGTTCGCCGATCGGGAAGTGCCCGACCCGGCGCACCCAGCTGGCCGCCCCCGGCCCGGCCGGGCGGCTGCCGGCCGGCCGCAGCCCGGGCGGTGCCGCCAGCCACCGGACCGGCGGCGCGGCCGGCGGCCCGTCGGCGGTGCGCTGGATGGCCCAGCCGAGGTCGAACAGGTTGCGGAAGGTCTGGACCGCGAGGGCGGCGGCGACCAGCCACCACAGGTCCTGACCGGGGCGCCCGCCGACGCCGGCCCCGATGGCCAGGGCGGCGATGGTGGCGAACTCCTTGACTCGGTCGGTGGTGGCGTCGAGCCAGGCCCCGAACCGGGAGAACCGGCGGCGGTAGCGGGCCAGCTCGCCGTCCACGCAGTCGACGACCAGGCAGACCTGCAAGAGCACGGCCCCGGCGACGGACCACGGGCGGCTGCCGACGGCCAGGCAACCGGCGGCGATCAGGCCGAGGCCGAACGAGATCAAGGTCACCTGGTTCGGCGTCAGGCCGGTGCGCTCGGCCAGGCCGGTCAGTCGCCAGGAGAGCCGGCGCAGCACGAAGGTGGAGTAGAACCCGTCGCCGCCGCGGGCCGCCTCGCGCAGCCGGACGTAGCGCTCGTCGACCGCCTCGACCGCGCGCGGGTCGGTGGTGGTCCGCGGGTCGGTGCGGGCCCAGGCGTAGCCACCGATCGGGACCGGCCGGACGTCGACGCCGGAGTCGGTGAGGGCCCGGGTGAGTTCCAGCAGTGGGTCCGGGACGCCGGCCGGCAGGTCGTGGGCGAGCGCGGCTGCGGCGGCCCGATCGGCACCGGCCACCACGAGCACGCCGAGGTGGGCCTGGCCGCCGTCCTCCGGAGCGCTCAGTGCAGCCGTCCGGACCCGGGGATCGTCGAGCACGGCCCCTAGCGGCGGCGCGTTGACCGTCACGGCGGCGTCGAGCAGGGCGACCGAGGGCAACGAGCCGGCGGGGCCGTCGAGGTCACCGGCCGAGCCGGAGAGCGCCGCGGCCAGCCCGGTGCGAGCCGGACCCGGGTCGGCGTCATCGATCAGGACCGTGCCGGCGGTTCGGACTCCCTGATCGCTCAGCGCCTTCTGCAGCCGGGCGACCCCGGAGCCGGCCTCGGGGGAACCGACCAGATACACGACGTCGATCGCAGGTGCCATCGACCGCTCTCGTGCCATCTGTCGTCTCCACGCCCGTTCTGTCCTGACGCCGGTTCGTGGCCGGCCGACCAGGGATTCTGCTCAGCTGGGTCGGGGAAGGTTAGCACCGCGTTCATCCCGGAGCCGTCTGAGCGCATAGTCTCGTTCCACACCGCGCGGCCCGAACCACCATGGGTCACGGCGTAGAGGTCGTTTTACGACTCTCCGCGTTTGGTCAGCAGCTTTGAGTCATCAAAAGGCCAGTTAGTCCCGGCTCGGCCGCTCTCCCGGTCGATTCACAGGAAGAGATCTCACGATGTGCCAGGTGTCAGCAGAGACGGCGGTGTCCGCATGAGCGTTCAGGTGATCATTCTGGCAGCAGGGATGGGAACCCGGCTGGGGCGCCCCCACCCCAAGCCCCTGACCGTCCTCGACACCGGTCAGTCGATCATGGCGCAGCAGTTCGACCGGATCCGGACCGCCTTCGGCGAGGCGGCTCGGATCACCGTGGTCGTCGGATTCAAGATGGACCTCATCATGGAAGCCTTCCCGGACGCGCTGTTCGTCTACAACGAGGTCTACTCGGAGACCAACACGTCCAAGAGCCTGCTCAAGGGTCTGCGCAGCACGGTCGACGGCGGTGCGCTCTGGCTCAACGGCGACGTGGTGTTCGACGAGGGCATCCTCGAGTCGGTGGCCAAGCAGGTGAGCGCCGACGAGAGCTTCGTCTGTGTGAACACGGCCACGGTCGCGGACGAGGAGGTCAAGTACACGGTCGACCGCGAGGGCTTCATCGACAACCTGTCCAAGCAGGTCGTGGGCGGTCTCGGCGAGGCCGTTGGGATCAACTTCATCTCCGGCCGCGACAAGCCGAAGCTGATCGAGCGGCTCAAGGAATGCAGCGACCAGGACTACTTCGAGCGCGGTCTCGAGCTGGCCATCGCCGGCGACGGCGTGCGGATCGTCCCGGTCGACATCTCCGAGCACGGCTGCGTCGAGGTCGACTTCGAGGACGACCTGGCCCGCGCCAACTCGATGCACTCCTGATCCGTCCTGGTTCAGCACTGAACTCCCGCTCGTCCTGACCACGCCGTCCAAATCCATACCTGAGGAGGACAGAGAAGATGGCCCTGCCGGTCACCGTCTCCAACTTCCTGCGTTCGCCCAGTCGCGGCACCGCCGCCGCGATGGCCAACGCTGTCCGCAATCGCCAGCGCCGGGTCCTGCGCCTGCGCCGGCTCAGAAGGCGCGGCCCGCGGGTCAACCGCGAGCCCGAAGGCCTGACCCCACCGGCCGAGGTGATCATCTACTTCGCCGAGGACCCGCGCCGGATCTACCAGCTCGAGCAGTGGCTGCCGGTACTGGAGCAGCTGCACGAGAAGCACCGGGTGCTGATCGTGCTGCGCAAGATGTACTCGCTGCACGAGGTCCGCCAGCTCACCACCCTGCCCGCGGTCTACGCCCGCCGGCTGGCCGATGTGCTGGAGATCTACGACGAGCTCGACCCCAAGGTGGCCATCTACGTCAACAACGGGGTGGCGAACTTCCAGTCGCTGGCCGTCGCGACGATCCTTCACGTTCACATCAACCATGGTGAGAGCGACAAGGTCAGCATGGTGTCCAACCAGGCCAAGGCCTACGACCGGGTGTTCGTCGCCGGTGAGGCGGCCGAGCGCCGGCACGCGGCCGCCCTGATCGACTTCGATCAGACCCGCCTGGTCCGGGTCGGGCGACCGCAGCTCGACCTGCAGTTCCCGCCGGCACTGCCGGACACCACCCGCAAGACCGTGATCTACGCCCCGACCTGGGAGGGCGAGAACGACTTCAACAACTACTCGTCGATCGATCGCTACGGCGTCCAGATTGTCCGGCAGTTGCTCGCCCTGCCCGACGTCCGGGTGATCTACCGGCCGCACCCGCGGGTGGCCTCCAGCACGACTCCCGAGGTGACCGGCGCGCACGCCGAGGTGCTGGCCCTGATCGAGGCCGCCGCCCGGCACAACTTCTCGGCCGGGCACAGCGTGGCCATGGAGGGCAGCATCCTGGCCCTGTTCCAGCACTGCGACGCGATGGTCACCGACGTCTCCAGTGTCGGGCTGGACTTCCTCTACCTGCAGACCGGCAAGCCGCTGTTCATCACCGACCGCCGGGACAACGCCGAGGAGCTGGCCGCCGACGCCCCGATCAGCGGCGCCGCCGACGTGATCAACTCGGCCACGGTCGGCGCCTTCGGCTCGGTCGCGGCGTCGCGGCTGGCCGAGGACGTGATGCTGGCCCGGCGCCAGGACATGCGCCGGTTCTACTTCGGCGACCTGGGCCCGGGCGAGAGCACCGAGCGGTTCCTGGCCGCCGTCGGCCAGGTCATCGCCCAGCGCGACGACCTGCTGGCCCAGCTGCCGCCGCACCACCAGGTGCACGCCTCGGGGGCGGCGGCCGCGACCGGTGACATGGGCGAGGACGACGAATCACGGTTCGCCGCCGACAGCGCCCTGATCGCCGCCGACGACGCTCTGGCGGCGGCCGAGGGAGCACTGGCCGCGGCCAAGGAGGTGGCGGCCTCCGCGCACCAGGCCGCCGACGTGGATCGTGACGACCTCGACGAGCTGGACGACGACCTGGATGAGGCAGCGATGAGCAACGGCAACTCGGCAGCAGTGTCCGCGACCGCGAAAGGGGTGGTCCGGACCACCGGATCGCCGGTCGGACAGCCGGCCTCGGGAGGAATGCCGATTCGGTGACGCCGGCCCGAGGCCCGGTGCGGGCCACCGTCGCAGCTCCTCGCCCCGGTACCGAACCGCGGCGTCCGACCCTGCGGCGCTCGCCCGCACCGGGCCCGTTCAGCTCCCTGCCGGCGATCGTGGCCCACCGCGGTTTCGGCCGGGGCACGAACCCGGACGGGATCCGGGAGAACACCCTGCCCGCGTTCCGGGAGGCCCTGCGCCGCGGGGTGAACTGGCTCGAAGTCGACGTCCGGCGATGCGCCGACGACGGGCTGTTCGTGCTGCACCACCCGACCGTGGACGACGACCGGTTCGCGATCGACCTGACCTCGGCCCAGATGCGGGCGGCCGGTGTGCTGGCCCTGGACGACCTGCTGGCCGCCGTTCCGGCCGACGTCGGCGTGGTCTTCGACGTCAAGACCTCGCTGGAGGACGCTCTGCGCCCGCCCGACCTGACCACCACCGGGCTGCTGCTGCCGGTGCTGGCCCAGGAGCGCTCGCGCCGTCCGCTGTGCGTCACCTCGTTCGACCCGGCGGCGCTGGTGCTAGTCGGCGAGCGGATTCCCGGGCTGGCCCGGGGGCTGCTCAGCTGGCTGGCCTTCCCACTGCGCAAGGCCATCCCGGCCGCGGCCCAGCTCGGACTGGAGGCGGTGTCGGTGCACTGGAAGTCGTTCGCGGCCAACGCCACCGACCCGGCGCCGCAGCACCGGGAGATCGCCTACTCGATCGACATCGCCCACCGGGCCGGGCTCCAGGTGATCGCCTGGTGCCCGCCGCTGGAACGGGGTGCGGAGCTACTCGCGGCCGGAGTGGATGCCCTGATCGTCGACGATATTCCCGGCGCGCTGGCCATGATCCTCGAGCGCCGCACCGCCTGAGAGGACCGGCTCGCCCGGCCGCCCCGACTCGACCTGGTCGCTCGGGTCGGGGCTGTAGCGCACGTTGCGCAGGTGCCGGGTCATGCTCCGGATCAGCACGATGGTGGCCACCGCGAGCAGGAAGATCACCGAGAAGCCGGCGAACCCGGGCGTGACCTTGTCCGGGTTGGGATCGGTCGTCACCGTCGTGCTCAGCAGGGCGTATAGGGACACGTCAGACCACCACTCGGTCGCGGATCCCGGCGAACAGGTCGTCCTCGGGAATCTCCGAGGTGACCAGCGTACGCGCCAGCTCGTAGTCCTCGGTCGGCCACACCCGGGCCTGGACCTCCCGGGGGATGGCGAAGAACCAGCCGTCCGGGTCGATCTGGGTGGCGTGCGACAGCAGGGCCGCATCGCGCCGCTCGAACCACTGGGCGCACTCCACCCGCGTGGTCACCGTGCGGTCGGGCCGGTCCTTCGCGCGCTCCATCCAGTCCTTGAACGGCGACTCCAGACCCATTTCGAGCAGCGCCTCGTGCATGGCGATCATCCGGGGCCGGGAGAACCCGACGTCGTAGTACAGCTTGAGCGGCGTCCAGGGGTCGCCGCTGTCGGGGTAGCGGTCGGGGTCGCCGGCCGCCTCGAAGGCCTCCATCGAGACCTTGTGAGTCATGATGTGGTCGGGGTGGGGGTAACCGCCCTGCTCGTTGTACGTGGTCATCACGTGCGGGCGGAACCGGCGCACCAGCCGGACCAGCGGCGCGGAGGCCGTCGCCAGTGGCTGCAGCGCGAAGCAGCCCTCCGGCAGCGGCGGCAGCGGGTCGCCCTCGGGCAGGCCGGAGTCGACGAACCCGAGCCACTCGTGCTTGACCCCGAGGTGGGCGGCGGCACTGGCCATCTCCCGGCGCCGCACCTCGGCCATGTCCCGCAGCAGGTCGGGCTCGTCCTTCAGTTTCGGGTTCAGCACGTCGCCGCGCTCGCCGCCGGTGCAGCTCACCACCAGCACGTCCACACCCTCGTCGACGTACTTGGCCAGCGTGGCCGCACCCTTGCTCGACTCGTCGTCGGGGTGGGCATGCACCGCCATCAGCCTCAGTCGCTCGGCCACCTGCGGATCCTCCTGAATTTCAGTCGCCCTGAATAGGAGACAATCATGTCGGACCGGAGGTCATTCCCGGACCCACCCCCACCTGAGTCCCGGGCAGAAACGGATCGCCACTGTGAGCACGCTGGTGCAGGAACGCTACGGGCGGGCCGCCTCGCCGGTCCGGCGCCGCGTGCTGATCGCCGTCGCGGCGCTGGTGGTCGCCCTGGCCCTGGGCTTCATCGGCTGGGTGACCGTGATCAAGCGCCCCGATGTGAACTACCAGGACATCGGCTTCAACGTCCGCTCGGACGCCGAGGTGCAGGTCATGTTCGACGTCTCGTTCAGCAGCCGGGCCCGGTCCGGCGCGCCGGACCGTCGGCCGACGGCGATCTGCACCGTGCATGCCCTGAACCAGGTGCAGACCGAGGTGGGCCGCCAGGACGTCCGGGTCCGCGGCGGCTCCGGGGGCCGGGCCCGGGTCTCGGTCGTCCTGCCGACCAGCGAACGGGCCGTCACCGGCGTCGTCACGGCCTGCACCCTGGCCTGATCACCCGGTCTCGGTCCGGCCCAATCCGGTATCTGCCGGGTCGGTGGCCGCGGAGCCTGAATTGCCGGGCTCGTTCTTGTTAAGCTCTTCGTTTCGCCAGTACGGCGTCATGGTTGGCGCCGGCTGAAGGGTCGTGGGTCTGGCTGGACCACGCCGACCGACGAACCAGTGAGCTCCACCCCAGACCAAGTGATCGGAGTTGCCACGTGAGCGAGACGGCTGCCGCATGGCTGACCCAGGACGCCTTCGACCGGCTGAAGAGGGAATACGACTACATGTCCGGCGAGGGTCGGGTCGAGATCGCCAAGCGGATCGAGGCGGCCCGCTCCGAGGGCGACCTGAAAGAGAACGGTGGCTACCACGCCGCCAAGGACGAGCAGGGCAAGCAGGAGGCGCGCATCCGCCAGCTCCGGCACCTGCTGGAGAACGCCCAGGTCGGTGAGGCCCCCGCGGACGACGGCACGGTGTCCTCGGGCAGTGTCGTCACCGTCGACCTGGCCGGCGAGGAGATGAAGTTCCTGCTCGGCAGCCGCGAGGTGGCCGGCGACACCGACCTCGACGTCTACAGCGAGATGAGCCCGCTCGGGGCGGCCATCGTCGGGCACAAGGTCGGCGACAGCGTCACCTACGCCGCCCCCAACGGCCGTCAGATCCCGGTCAAGATCCTCGACGCGACCCCGTTCAAGGAATGAGCCGGGCCGGCTGACCCGGCCGCCATGTGTGGTCTGGCCGGCGAGATCCGGCTGGACTCCCGGCGGGTGAGCACCGCCGCGGTGGAGCGGATGACGGCGACGATGGGTGATCGCGGCCCCGACGGCTCCGGTTCGTGGTCGCAGGGCCGGGTGGCCCTCGGCCATCGCCGGCTGAAGGTGATCGACCTGTCCGAGGCGGCCGGGCAGCCGATGGTCGACTCGGCGTCCGGCCTGGTCGGGGTGTTCAACGGCTGCATCTACAACTACCGCGAGCTGCGAGCCGAGCTGGCCGCCCTCGGGCACCGGTTCTTCTCGGCCGGCGACACCGAGGTGGTGCTCAAGGCGTTCGCCCAATGGGGCCTGGACTTCGTCGACCACCTGATCGGGATGTTCGCCGTGGCGATCGTCGAGCGCGACTCCGGCCGGGTGGTGCTGGCCCGCGACCGGCTCGGGATCAAGCCGCTCTACGTGGCCCACACGCCGTCCGCCGTCCGGTTCGCCAGCACGTTGCCCGCGTTGCTGGCGGCCGGGCCGGGCCGGACCGGCGACGAGCCGCTGGACACCTCGATCGACCCGGTCGCGCTGAGCCACTACCTGAGCTTCCACAGCGTGGTCCCGGCCCCGCGGACCATCCTGGCCGGCGTCCGCAAGCTGCCGCCGGCGACGGTGCGGGTCTACGAGCCGGACGGCCGGGTCCGGGACCGGGTCTACTGGTCGCCCGAGTTCAGCCGGAGCCCGTCCCGGGCCGGCTGGTCGGCCCGGGACTGGCAGGACGCCCTGCAGGAGGCGCTGACCATCGCCGTGCGCCGCCAGATGGTGGCCGACGTGCCGGTCGGCGTCCTGCTCTCCGGAGGTCTGGACTCCAGCCTGGTGGTGGCCCTGCTGGCCCGCCTGGGTCAGCGCGGGCTGTCGACCTTCTCGATCGGCTTCGACCCGGTGAACGGCCGGTGCGGCGACGAGTTCGTGTACTCCGATCTGGTGGCCCGCACGTTCGGCACCGATCATCACCGGATCAGCGTCTTCAGCGCCGACCTGCCGGCCCCGCTGGAGGCCGCCGTCCGGGCCATGTCCGAGCCGATGGTGAGCCACGACTGTGTGGCGTTCTACCTGCTCAGTGCGGTGGTGGCCGGGCAGCTCACGGTGGTCCAGTCGGGTCAGGGGGCCGACGAGGTGCTGGCCGGCTACCACTGGTACCCGCCGCTGGCCGGGATCGGCGGCGACCAGGCGGTGGCCGCCTACTCCCGGGCCTTCCTGGATCGGGACGCCGCCGGGCTGGCCGCGGTGATGGACCCGGACCGGCTGCGGGCGGCCGGCGACCCCGACCCGGCCGGCCGGTTCGTGGCCGAGTCGTTCGGCCGGCCCGGGGCCGACACCGCGGTCGACGCCGCCCTGCGGCTGGACACCACCGTGATGCTGGTCGACGACCCGGTCAAGCGGCTGGACAACATGACCATGGCCCACGGGGTGGAGGCCCGGGTGCCGTTCCTCGATCACGAGTTCGTCGAGCTGGCCGCATCCTGCCCGCCGGAGCTGAAGCTGGCCCAGGGCGGCAAGGGCGTGCTCAAGGAGATCGGCCGGCGGCTGCTGCCGTGGGAGGTGATCGACCGGCCCAAAGGCTACTTCCCGGTGCCCGGCCTGACCCATCTGGAGGGCGCCCTGCTGGAGCGGGTCACCGAGGTGCTGCGCTCGCCGGCGGCGCTGGACCGCGGGCTGTTCCGGCCCGGATACGTGACGCGGTTGCTGGCCCGGCCCAATGCCGGGCCGACCCCGCTGCAGGGCAACAAGCTCTGGCAGCTCGGGCTGCTGGAGCTCTGGTTACAGACTCACGGAATCGGCTGATTTCTTCTCGGCCGACTCCTTCTCGTTGTCCGCTTCCTGCTCTGCTTCTTCGTCGGCTTCCTTCTCGGCCGACTCCTCGGTCGAGTCGGCCAGCGGCCCGACCCGCTCCTCCTCCGGATTGGCCCCCTCGTCGTCGTCCGAGCCCGAGAGGTACGTGCCGACCACGTTCACCACCGCCACCAGCGGGACGGCGAACAGGGCCCCCACGATCCCGGCCAGCAGCACTCCGGCCGTGATCGACAGGATCACCCCCAGCGGATGCACCCGAACGGCGTGCCCGAGCAGGAACGGCTGCAGCCCGTGGGCCTCGACCTGCTGCACCAGGACGACGATGCCGAGCATGATCAGCGCCTTCACCGAGCCGACGGCGACCAGCGCGACCAGGACGGCCACCCCGCCAGAGACCAGGGCCCCGACGATCGGCACGAAGGCACCGATGAACACCACCACCCCGAGCGGCAGGGCCAGCGGGACGCCGAGGATCGCGGCCCCGATCATCACGCCCAGGCCGTCGACCAGGGCCACGATCAGGGTGGCCCGGATGTAGGCGGTCAGCGTGGCCCAGGCCCGGGTACCGGCCCGCCGGACCCGGGGCCGGACCTCGCGCGGGAACAGCCCGACGATCCAGCTCCAGATCCCCTCGCCCCCGGACAGGAAGAAGTAGCTGCTGAACAGCACGAGGAACAGCCCGGTGAGGAACTTCTCGGCGGTCGAGGTGACGGTCAGGGCGCCGGAGACGACCGTGCCGCTGTTGCCTTTGATCTTGTCCTGGACCTGCTGCACGTACTGGTCGAGCTGGGCACTGGTGAGCTTGAGCGGGCTGTTGGCCAGTTGCCGCTGGAGTTCGGACAGGCCGGCCGCGGCGTCGTCCCGCAGGCTCGGGAAGCCGACCGTGACCTGCTGGCCGATCAGGGCGATTAGCGCGGCCAGGATCAGCAGGGCGAAGATGATGGTGAGCAGGGCGGCCAGGCTGTTCGGCAGGCCGCGGCGGGTGGGCGTACGGGCCATCGCCCGGTGGATCGGCCGGACCAGGGCCACCAGCAGCAGCGACACCAGGACCGGGACGAACAGCACCTCGAACATCAGGAAGGTCTTGCCCAGCAGGTAGAGCACGGCCAGGATCAGCAGCACCCGCCAGGCCCAGGCCGCGACCACTCTCAACCCGTGCGGCACCTCCGATGCCCGCACCGGCGCAGGATGGCGTTGAGTGCTACTCACCTGACCATCTTGCAACCATCTCTCACGGTTTGCCTCGTCGACTCAGCCCAGCGCCTGCTGCAGATCGGCAATCAGATCCTCGGCGTCCTCCAGCCCGACCGAGATCCGGACCAGGTCGTCGGGCACCTCCAGAGCCGAACCGGCCACCGAGGCGTGGGTCATCAGCCCGGGATGCTCGATCAGCGACTCCACCCCACCGAGCGACTCGGCCAGCGTGAACACCGACGCCCGCTTGCAGACCGACAGCGCCGCCTCGCGCCCGCCGTGCACCCGGAACGACACCATGCCGCCGAACCGGCGCATCTGGGCGGCGGCGGCCTGGTGACCGGGGTGGTCGGGCAGGCCCGGGTAGTAGACCTGCACCACCCGCGGGTGGGCGGTGAGCATCTCGACCACGCGTTCGGCGTTGTCGCAGTGCCGTTCCATCCGGACGGCGAGCGTCTTCAGACCGCGCTGCACCAGCCAGGCGTCGAACGGGCCGGCCACCGCGCCCATCGCGTTCTGGTGGAAGCCGATCCGCTCGGCCACCTCAGGGCCGAGCTCACCGACGCCGTCCATCCAGGGCGCGCTCGCGCCGTCGGCCACGACCAGCGCGCCGCCGACGACGTCCGAGTGGCCCCCGGCGTACTTGGTGGTCGAATGCACGACGATGTCGGCCCCGAGGGCCAAGGGCTGCTGCAGGTACGGCGTGGCGAAAGTGTTGTCGATCACCAGGAGGGCGCCCGCGCTGTGCGCGATCTCGGCCAGTCCGGCGATGTCGGCCACGGTCAGCAGCGGGTTGGTCGGCGTCTCGACCCAGATCAACCGGGTCTGTCCGGGCCGGACGGCGGCGCGCACGGCGTCCAGGTCGGCCAGGTGGGCCGCGCTGTTCTCGATCCCCCAGGGGCCGGCCACCCGCGAGACCAGCCGGAAGGTGCCGCCGTAGGCGTCGTCCGGGATGACCAGGTGGTCCCCGGGGCGCAGGAGCGCGCGCAACAGGGTGTCCTCGGCGGCCAGGCCGGAGGCGAAAGCGAAGGCCCGGCTTTGGTTGCGCCCGGACGGCGTCTCCAGAACGGCCAGGCACTCCTCCAGGGCACTGCGGGTCGGGTTGCCGGACCGGGAGTACTCGTAGCCGGTGCCCAGCCCCTGCCGGAGCCCGCCGACGCCGTCCTGGGCGTAGGTGGAGGTCTGGTAGATCGGCGTCACCACGGCCCCGGTGGCCGGATCAGGCTCCGAACCGGCGTGGATGGCCCGGGTGGAGAATCCGGAATCGGCCCAGCGATGAGATTTCGACGGCTCAGTCACGTCAACCGAGATTACTCCGGGACGGCGACCGGCGAGGGACCACCGGGCAGGGCGAGGCGGGGGAAGACGGCGACCAGGGCCTGGATCACCGGGCCGACGCCGAGGGCGAAGACGAAGGTACCGATCCCGACGCTGCCACCGAGGGCCCAGCCGACCCCGACCACGCTGATCTCGATGCCGGTCTTCAGTACTCCGGCGGGCAGCCGGGTGAGCCGCAGCAGACCGGTCAGCAGCCCGTCGCGCGGGCCCGAGCCGAACCGGGCGTTGAGGTAGAACAGCGTGGCGAAGGCGTTGAGCAGGATGCCGCCGAGCATCAGCGGGATCCGCCCGGCCAGGGCCGAGGGGGTGGGCAGCAGCTGGATCGCGGCGTCCAGCGACAGGCCGATGACAAAGACGTTGCTCACCGTGCCCAGGCCCGGGCGCTCGCGCAGCGGCCACCACACGAGCAGCACGAAGGCGCCGACGACGATGCTGGAGGTGCCCAGCGACCAGCCGGTGTGGTTCGAGACCCCCTGGTGGAAGACGTCCCACGGGACCAGACCGAGGCCGGCGTTGACGAACATAGCCATGCTCGTGCCGAACATCACCAGGCCCAGGTAGAGGGCGGTCAGCCGACCGGGCAGACCGGCCGATCTCGGGCGGATCCCGGCCGGTTCGGCCGTGGCGACGAGCGGGTGTTCCATGACCATGGCTCCATCCGACCTCACACCGGCCGCAGGATCCAGAGCCAATCAGCAACCGGTGGCGGCCGGGCCGGATTACCGGCCGCTTACGTCGGGGCCGGTGACGGCCCGCCCGGGAACGTGGGCCGGGCGGCCCCGGTTGTGCTCAGCGGGCCCCGCACCAGCCGGGTGCGCAGGCCCGGCGTCCGGCCGATGCCCGTCAGGACTCGGCCGAAGGAGGACCAGATGATCTTCGGCAGCAGATTCCGGAACACCCTGATCACCCCGGACCGGGCGCTGCCCGGGCGCGCGACGCGGCCTTACCCGGTGCCGGAGCGGCACGCCGTGCTCGGCACCCCGCTGCAGGGCCCGTGGCCGCTCGGCACCCGGGTGCTCTACGTGGCCATGGGCTGTTTCTGGGGGGCCGAGAAGGCGTTCTGGGGCGTACCCGGCGTGGTCACCACCGCCGTCGGCTACCAGGGCGGGTACACCCCGAACCCGACCTATGACGAGACCTGCACCGGCCGGACCGGCCACACCGAGATGGTGATGGTCGCCTACGACCCGGGCCAGGTCGGCACCGAGCAGTTGCTCAAGGTGTTCTGGGAGTCGCACGACCCGACCCAGGGCTATCGGCAGGGCAACGACCTCGGCACCCAGTACCGCTCGGCCTTCTACTGGACGACCGACGAGCAGCGCGTCGCCTACGAGGCGACCAAGGCGGGCTACCAGGCATCCCTGACCGGGGCCCGCTACGGCACGATCACCACCGAGGCCCGGCCGGCGGCCGAGGCCGGGGAGTTCTACTTCGCCGAGAGCTACCACCAGCAGTACCTTTTCAAGGTGCCGAACGGCTACTGCCCGAGCCACAGCACCGGCGTCAGCTGCCCGATCGGCCTGGGCGTGACCGGCCCTTCAGCCACCCCCGAGTAACCAATTCCCGGGGCCGATCTTACGGCGGTGGGCCTGCTCTGCCGCTCGGGCGAAGTCGTCGGCAGCGGCGATGTCAGGTTCACCGTCGCGGATGTATGTGGCGAGTTCGTCGGGGTTAGTTCCTGCTACGTCGAAGGCTTGCTTGCCGTGGGCGATGATCCAGATGCGGAAGTCGCCGAAGGCTTCATCACTGAGGCCGTCGTGCATGACGAAGAGGGCGCCTTGCAATGCCGGGCTTGTCAACTGCGCAGCGTGGAAGAACAGTTGGGCGTCGAAGTCTCGCAGCTGCTGAGGCGTGAGCTCTTTGAGGGCCTTGCACAGCCGTTTGACCCGCGCTGAGACACCCCCCGCATTATCGGGGGGTTGTGCTTGGGCGATGACGTCCCAGAACCAGGTGTCGTTCCCGGGCAGGGTGCTGTCTATGGACACAGCTTGGCCAGGGCTGTGGTCACCACCGTTTGTGCGTCTTGCTTCTTGGCGCCGGCGGTAGTGGCGGTGGTGGGAAGGTCCTTGGCAGGGACTGCCGACCGCTTCGCCTGGCAGACTTTCAGGCCGGCGTCGAGCATGACAGCGCTCGTGGTGGCCGTGGGAGGCAGGGCGGCCAGGTAGGCCGCTCGTGCTCCGGCCGGGTAGGGGTCGTCTATGACGGTGCCGCTGAGCTTCGCTCCCTGGGCTGCTGCCGCGGGGACGGGGGCCTGCGCATGGGCTGACGGGCTGTGGGTGGGGCTTCCGAGGCCCCACCAACCTCCGAAAGCCACGATGGCCGCTACCACGATCGTCGTCAGGGAGATCGCCCCGATGCGAGAGCGCGTGCGAGTGGACACCTCTTGTGTAGGGCTGCTCATCGCAGGTTCAACTCCGCTCCCCCTGGACAGACGATGCTCGACCGTGGACCTCTCCGGTCTGGTCACGTGCCTGCAGCAGGACTGAAGCCGAATACGGCTGCTGCCATATGTGCAGGTGATGGTGTTCCCGAATTGTTCCACCTTCAGTGTCTCGCAGGTCACGGCCTTTGACCATCACCCGAATGCGATAGGGCACCCGCCCAGGAGCCAGGTCGCCGTCATCGACGGCCGAGCCGTCGCCATGGGCCAACCACAAGCCTTCCTCGCCGCCGTCCAGGCTGGCTTCCGCGACGTCGTCCCAGTCCGCCCAACTGGTGGCTGAACCAGGGTCGCCGGCCGTGATCGTGACGTCCACGGAGTCGGTATCGACCCCGCAGAACACGACCAAGGTGTCATCGGTGACGGACAGGACACCCGTGAGATCCTCCCCGGCCGGGACGTCCTCACCTCCGTCGGCGAACACAAAATACTGATGGTCCAGGCCCTCCACCTGCCCGGAGAACAGGACCTTGCCCCCTGCCGGGCCAGTCACTGCTGGACCTGCACGTAAAAGGCGTCCTTGTTGAGCATCCGGTTGCCGCGGTAGAACGCCCCCAGCACCGCGCCGGCCTGCTTGTTCTGGCCCACGGGTACGTGCCCGCGGGCGGTTCGGGCACGGCCCTTGAAGAACGCCCCTTGTCCCGTCGACGCGAAGGGGTACTCATCGCAACTGTCGCTGTGGTTCTTATTCTTGAAACCCTTGCAAGCCACCTTGCGGTTGGCCTTGATGCTCTTGGCGCTCGTGATGCGAGTCAGCCGTCTGACGGTCTCTGCGTATGGCCGCTGTCGTACGCGGGAGCTATGTGCTGAGCGGTAGTACTCCCACCAGCAGTGCCTTTTCAAGGTGCCGAACGGCTACTGCCCGAGCCACAGCACCAGCGTCAGCTGCCCGATCGGCCTGGGCGTGACCGGCCCTTCAGCCACCCCCGAGTAACCAATTCCCGGGGCCGACTCGACCTCGAACGGCCTGCGACAACGGAATCCGAGTCCGATCACGCTGAGTCCGAGTGTGGCCCGCACGGTCACGCCAGACCTGGGAGAACCATCGATGGTGTGCACCTGGTACCGCGTGTACCAGGTGTACACGTTTGCGATGGACTGCTGGAGCGTCTGTGCAGAGCATGCGCCCAGCACGCCGACGCCGACGCCGACGGCCGGATGAACAACCGCGGTCGGTGGTCGAGTCTGCGCCTCGGGCCTCAGGCTCAACCGGTAATCTCGGCCGGGTGAGGATCCGAGCCCTGCCTGTTGTCGTGTTCGCCGTCCTCTCGCTGAGCGCCTGCGGAACCGACTCCTACGCCTCCGCCACTCGCGACAACCCGACCCGGGCGGCGGTGCCGGCCGACACCACGGCGGCCGACGTGACGGCGTCCGCCCCGGCCACACCGGATCCGGTGGAGTCCGAACTGCCGGTCAAGGGCACCGGTATGGCCGGCGGGTGCGACGCCCTGCACGAGACGTTCCTGGCTCTCGACGCCGGTGACGCGCTGCGGGCCCAGGGATACCGGCTGCGGGCCGAGGATCTGTTCAACGCCGTGGCCGACCGGTCGGCCACCGATCTGGAATCGGCCCGCGAAGGGGCTTCGCTGGTCAGCGTGCTGCAGGAGTTCACGCCCGACCGCGACACCTACCGCCGGCATGTCGGCCCGGACTACCGGGACATCTGCGTCGAGGAGTACAAAGCCCCGGCCCTCGACAACTGAGGGCCCCGGCCCCCGGCGGGTGAATCCAGCCGGGACCGGGGCGGAGCGAGTGGCTCTAGGCCGCCGCCCGCCAGGACGAGTGCGCGAACGCGGGCTCGCCGGCCCGTTCCAGACCGTCCACCCACTCGGGCTCGAATTCCGGGCCGGACAGGCGCGTCCGGACCAGGGCCAGCACCGGGGCCGATTCGCGCACCGGCGCCGGAACCTGCGCCGGGACACTGCGCGAGCCGGTGCTGAGGTAGATGCCGCCGAGCAGGGCCAGGGCACCGAGGCCCTGGGCGATGCTCTTCGGCTCCCCGAACAGGGTGATCCCGAGCAGGGCCGCGACCAGCGTCTCGAGGTTGAGGAAGGCCCCGGCGACCTGCGGGGCGACCCCGGTCTGCCCGAACGCGAACAAGGTGTACGGCAGGACGGTGCCGATCGTGGTCAGGGCGGCTGCGGCCAGTACGGCCGCGACCGGCCAGCCGGCTCCGCCGAAACCGCTCGGCATCGGCAGGCCCTCGGTCAGGACCGCGACCGGCAGGATCACCAGCGCGGAGGCCAGGAACTGGGCGGCACTGACGGCGACGACGTCCTGGCCGGGCAGCAGGCGGGCCTGCAGGATGGTGAAGCCGGAGCCGATCACCACCGAGAGCAGGACGAGCGCGTCCCCGAGCAGCGAGGCGTCTCCCCCGCCGGCCCCGGCGACGACGGCGATCCCGGCCATCGACAGGGCGAAGCCGCCCCAGGCCACGGCGCTCACCCGGGCCCGGTCGAAGACCACGGCCAGGGCGGCCACGATCACCGGGACGGCGCCGATCAGCAGGGCGGCATGGGTGACGCTGGTCCGGCCGAGGCCGATGTTCTGGATCATGATACAGCCGCCGTAGCCGAGGGCGCCCCACCAGGTGAGGGCCGGGCTGACGGTGCGGAGCTTCGGGCGCAGGACGACGAGCAGGATCAGGCCGGCGATCGCGAACCGGACGACGGTCAGCCAGGCCGGGCCGAACCCGGTCAGGGCCGTCTTGCTGAGCGGCACGCTCGTTCCCCACAGCAGCCCGGCTGTGGCAAGGGCGATGAGGGCATGGTTACGTGCGGTGTTCATGTAGAGATCATGCGCCGGCAAAACCCGATCGATGGCGGTTTGAAGCCTTAGCCAACTAATATTTGGCCTCATGGCCATTGAACTGGATGAAATTGATGTACGGCTGCTAACTCAGCTTCAGCAGGACGCCGATCGGACGAACTTGGAGCTCGCCGCTTTGGTCGGGCTGTCACCGGCAGCTACCCTGCACCGCGTTCGGCGCCTCAAGGAGAGCGGGGCGATCCGGATCATCAGCGCTCAGGTCGACCCCACCGTTCTCGGGTTCCCACTGAGCGTCTTCGTCGCCGTCACGACCGCCGGGGCCCGCGCCACCCAGCGCTTCGAGCAGGAGGTCCAGGCCCTGCCCCAGGTGATCTCGGCCGACATGGTGGCCGGCGAGATGGACTACTGGCTGACCGTGGTCGCCCGCGACATCCAGGACCTGGAGCACGTGCTGACCCGGGTGGCCACCCACGGCGGCCAGCGGGTGATCACGTACCTGCGGCTCAAGCAGCTCAAGGCCCCGGTCCCGCTGCCGCTGCAGGCCGGCCCGGTGGCCCGGCCGCGCGGTGCCCGGCGTCCCTCGTGATGGAATGAATCCATGATCAGAGACTCGGCATGAGCAGCGAACCCCGGCCCTCTTTCGGACGGCGCGTCTACCTCGCCCTATTCAAGGTGTTCGGCCCGGCCGACGTCGGGCCCAACGGACCGCCCGCGCCGATCAACCCCGATGACCGGACCGTGCCCACCGGCTACCGGCTGCAGTCGTACGTCGACGAGAGCGGCATCCGGCACGAGATCGCCGTGCCAATCAACCCCGACCAGCCCGGCTGAGCCGGATCTGAGACCACCTGAGCGTGGCCGGTCGGGGTCACCCGAGGTCGGGTACCGTGACCATGTGCTACGAGAGGACGAGGAGACGGGCCGGTTCCGTCCGGTCACCGACACCCGCCCGGACGACGTCATCTGGCCGGCCCTGAGCTGGCCGCCGCCCTCCGGGCTGCGGCTGAGCGGCACGGCCGTCGAGCTGACGGCGTTCGATCCGACCCTGGACGCGGCCGGGCTGTTCGCCGCGCTCGACCACGAGATCGTCTGGCGGCACGTCAACGGCCGCCCGCGCGACCCGGACCACTTCGCCGCGATCATCGCCCGGCGCCAGGCCCAGGGCATGTTCGTCTGGCTGGTGCGCCTGAGCCGGCCCCTGGCCGGCCTGGACGCCGGAACGATCGTCGGCACCACCACCTTCCTGGACGTCTCGGTGGCCGACGCCAACCTGGAGATCGGCTCGACCACCTACACCCCGGCGGTGTGGGCCAGCGCGGTGAACCCGGACACCAAGTACCAGTTGCTGCGGCACGCCTTCGACGAGATCGGGGCCGGCCGGGTGCAGCTCAAGACCGACGTCCGCAACGTCCGCTCGCAGCAGGCCATCGCCCGGCTGGGCGCGCGGTACGAGGGCACCCTGCGCCGGCACAAGCGCCGGGCCGACGGAACGATGCGCGACTCGGTGCTGTTCTCCATCGTGGCCGAGGAATGGCCCTCGGTCCGCGAGCGCCTGCTGGCCCGCCTCGGCGCCGACGCCCGCAACCAGCCCGACCGCTGAGACCCGATCCCCGAGTTCGACCGCTGAAGTCCGACCGCTGAAGGAGCCTGCGATGTGCCGCAACATCCGAACCCTGGCCAACTTCGAGCCGCCGGCCACGCCGGACGAGATCCAGGCCGCGGCCCTGCAGTACGTGCGCAAGGTGGCCGGCACGACCAAGCCGTCCAAGGCCAACGAGGAGATCTTCGCCCGGGCGGTCCGGGCGATCACGGTGGAGACCGACCGGCTGCTGGCCGAACTGGTGATCGCCGCCCCGCCGCGCGACCGCGAGGTGGAGGCGGCCCGGGCCAAGGCCCGCTCGGCGGCCCGATTCGGCACCGCCTGAAATCATGATTACTCTGTAACAGAATAGGGTGACCGCCTCGAGCGCCCCCGCGTGCGACGAGGCACCGCGGCGACGTACCGTCGAACGGTGACCGTGCCAACCTCGGGAGAGCCGAACCCAGTGAGTGCCGTTCCCCAAGAATTCCCCCACGAAAACATCCCCTCGGATCTCACCGCTGTGACCGCGTGGCCCTCGCACCTGCCGACCACGCTCGGCGCCCTGCGGGCCTCCGGCCACGTGCACCGCAACGTCAAGGCCGAACTGCGCCAGAACCTGCTCGAGCTGATGCGGGCGGGCAAGCCGCGCTTCCCGGGGGTGGTCGGGTTCGACGACACCGTGCTGCCCGACCTGGAGCGGGCCCTGCTGGCCGGCCACGACCTGGTTCTGCTGGGCGAGCGCGGCCAGGGCAAGACTCGGCTGATCCGCACCATCGTCGGCCTGCTCGACGAGTGGACCCCGGTGATCGACGGGGCCGAGCTCAACGAGCACCCGTACGACCCGATCACGCCGGCCTCGCGCCGCCGGGCGGCCGAGTTCGGCGACGACCTGCCGGTGGCCTGGGTGCACCGCGACGAGCGTTACGCCGAGAAGCTGGCCACCCCGGACACCAGCGTCGGCGACCTGATCGGCGACGTCGACCCGATGAAGGTGGCCGAGGGCCGCACCCTGGGCGACCCGGAGACCATCCACTTCGGCCTGGTCCCCCGGATGCACCGCGGCATCATCGCCGTCAACGAGCTGCCCGACCTGGCCGAGCGGATCCAGGTGGCGCTGCTCAACGTGCTCGAGGAGCGCGACGTCCAGGTGCGCGGGTACATCCTGCGGCTGCCGCTGGACGTGCTGCTGGTGGCCAGCGCCAACCCGGAGGACTACACCAACCGGGGCCGGATCATCACCCCGCTGAAGGACCGGTTCGGGGCCGAGATCCGCACCCACTACCCGATCGACCTCGACCTCGAGATCGAGCTCGTGCAGCAGGAGGCCGACCTGGTCGCGGCCGTGCCCGAGCACCTGCTCGAGGTGCTGGCCCGGTTCACCCGGGCGGTGCGCGAGTCGACCGCGGTCGACCAGCGTTCCGGCGTCTCGGCCCGGTTCTCGATCGCGGCGGCCGAGACGGTCGCGGCGGCGGCGCTGCGCCGGGCCACCCTGGGCGGCGAGGAGCACGCCGTGGCCCGGGTCGGCGACACCGAGGTGATCACCACCACGCTGCGGGGCAAGGTCGAGTTCGAGGCCGACGGCGAAGGCCGGGAGGTCGAACTGCTCGACCACCTGCTGCGCCGCTCGGTGGCCGAGACCTGGCGGGCCCGGCTCGGCGGCGTCGACCTCAGCGGGATCGTCGCCCTGGTGGCCGAAGGAGAAGGCGTCTCGACCGGGGACGCCGTGGCCTCGCGCGACCTGCTGGCCCAGCTCGGCACCGTGCCCGGCCTGTCGACCGTGCTCGAGCGGCTCGGCTTCGACGAGGTGCCGAGCCAGGCCGACGCCGCCTCGGCGGTCGAGTTCGTGCTGGAGGGCCTGCACCTGACCCGCAGGCTGGCCAAGGACGTGCTCGACGACGGGCGCACGGTGTACGGCGGCAGCGAAGGCTGAGTAGTACCGTCCGTTCATGTTCGCAGACCCGCAAGGGCGCAGCGTTGCGCCGAGCAGCCGGCGCCGGTGCGCGGTCGCAGCCCTGTCCGTGCCCCTGCTCGGGGCGCTCGCGCTGGCCGGGGCCTCGACCGCCCGCGCCGACGGGCCCGACCACTCGGTCACGGTCGGCATTCCCTCGGTCTTCTACAATGGCCACACCGACGTCGGCGCGGTCCAGAACCGGGTCGACGGCGGCGGTGAGCAGTTGCTGTCCCAGCACCAGTTGCTGCTCGGCTCGGCCGCCAACGAGAGCGGCGCCCGGTTCGGGACGGCCCTGCTGTTCACCGATCTCAACGGCGACGACCACAGCGACCTGATCGTGTCGGCGCCGGGTACCCCGAGCCGGCCCAACAACGGCGACCCCGGCCACGTGTACCTGCTGTTCGGCTCGCCGACCGGGCTGGTCGCGGCCGGAGCGATCACGCTCAGCGCGCCGGCCGGGGCCGAGGACGAGTTCGGCTCCGCCCTGGCCGTCAGCGACGGCGAACTGTGGGTCGGCGCCCCCGGTCACGACGTCGCCGGGCAGGCCGACGCCGGGGCGGTGTTCCGGTACTCCCTGGGCACCGGCGGCGCGCCCACCTACCTGGACACCGTCACCCGGGACAGCGCCCTAGTTCCCGGGGCCGCGGCCGCCGGCGAACGGTTCGGTTCGGTGCTGGCCACCGCCACCGGCGGGGTGATGGTCGGCGTCCCGCTCGCGGACGTCAGCTCGGCCCAGGACGCCGGCTCGGTGGTGCAGTTGCGGGAGGACGCGAACCACGCTCTCACCCAGGCGGTGGAGTGGACTCAGGACAGCCCGGGCGTGCCCGGGGTGGCCGAGGCCGGCGACCACTACGGGGCGGCCGTCTCCCGGGCCGGGATCGCGGTCGGGGTGCCGGGCGAGGACATCGGCGCGCTCAAGGACGCCGGGTCGGTGCAGACCTTCGGTACCGACCCGACCACCGGGGCGCTCATCCCCTCGGCCGCCTTCACCCAGAACAGCGCCGGGGTGCCGGGCACGGCCGAGGCCGGCGACCGGTACGGGACCGCCGTCGTCGTCGGCCTGTTCTCGTGCTCGGAGACCGAGATGTTCGCGGCCGGAGCGCCGGGCGAGGACATCGGCAAGATCAAGGACGCCGGTTCGGTGACCGTCACCATGCTGCCGGCCCAGGCCCAGGCCGACGATCACCACTGCCCCTCGGTGGCCTACAGCCAGGGCAGCGGACTGCCCGGCGCGGCCGAGGCCGGCGACGAGGTGGGCGCGGCGCTGGGCCGGGGCGAGATCGATCCGGACGCCGACGAGGACGCCGTCAACCAGTTGCTGATCGGCGATCCGGGCGAGGACGTCGGCTCGCTCAAGGATGTCGGCCGGGTCTATCTCGGCACCGGCATCCACGCCCGATCCGAGGGCCTGGTCGACGGCGACGTCGCCGGGCTGCGCTTCGGCTCGGTGTTCTCCTCATGAGGCCGACCCGGGCCGCGGCGGTCGCAGCGACCCTGCTCGCGACCCTGCTCGGGGCCGTGCTCGGGGTCGGGGTCGCGGCGCCGGCCCAGGCCGGCCCGCCCGACTTCACGGTCACCACCGGCCTGCCGACCCGGACCGTGGCCGGCCACCGCTCGGCCGGGGCGGTCGACGTGCGCCGGCTGGACGGGGGCAACCAGGAGGTGACCCAGGCGAAACTGGCCCTGCCGACCGGAAGTCAGGTCGCCGGGGCCCGCTTCGGCGCCGCCGTGCTGACCGGCGATCTCAACGGCGACGGCCGTCAGGATCTGATCGTCGGAGCCCCGGGCACTCCCGGCTCGGCCCACGCCGGGCCCGGCCGGGTGTATCTGCTGTTCGGCACGGCCACCGGGATCACCCTCGAGGGCGCGATCACCCTGAGCCCGCCGGGCCACGCCGGCGACGAGTTCGGCGCGGCCCTGGCGATCAGCCCCCGGTTCGACCTGAACCGGGCGGCGACCGGCATCCGGGATCTCTGGATCGGTGCTCCCGATCGCGACGTCAACGGGAAGAAGAACGCCGGGGCGGTGTTGCGGTACACCCTGAACCCGGCCGGCAATCCCACCTACCGGTCCACGATCACCCAGAACAGTGCCCTGGTGCCGGGCCGGGCCGAGGCCGGCGACCGGTTCGGCGCGGTGCTGGCCGGCGGGGAGCAGAACGGCGTGATGGTCGGCGTCCCGAGCGAGGACCTGGGCCGGCTGAAGGACGCCGGGACGGTGCAGCGGATCCGGACCGGCCCGGCCACCGACAAGCTGGTCAAGGGTGAGGACTGGGGCCAGAACGCTCCCGGCGTGCCCGGCCGGGCCGAGGCCGGTGACCGGTACGGCGCGGCCCTGTCCGGCAGTGGCCAGGTGGTCGGCGTCCCGGGCGAGGACGTCGGCGCGATCAGGGACGCCGGTGCGATTCAGACCTTCGGGTTCTCCTTCGACGGCGATGCCGGCCTGAAAGTTGTTCCGTCCCGCGCCTTCACCCAGAACAGCGCCGGGGTGCCGGGCCTGGCCGAGGCCGGCGACCGGTTCGGGGCCGCGATCAGCGAGGGCGTGTTCGCCTGCCAGGACGCCCTGACCGCGGCGGTCGGGGCGCCCGGCGAGAACGTCGGCCGGGTCCAGGACGCCGGGTCGATCACCCTGATCGTCGAACCCTTCCACACCGGCGTACCCGGCCAGTGCGGCAGCCAGGCCTTCAGCCAGGGCCACGGCCTGCCCGGGAAGGCCGAGGCCGGCGACCGGGCCGGGGCCGCGATGGGCGTGCTCAAGGGCGACCTGGCCGACGCCGAGGACCGCTACGACCAGGTCCAGACCGGGGTGCCGGGCGAGGACGTCGGCCCGGTCCGGGACGCCGGGCGGGTGATCACCGGCACCGGAAGGGGCGCCACCGCCGTGGGCCGCCCCGGCAGTGACCTCGCCGGGCTCCGGTTCGGCTCCGTGCTCACCGGTTACGGCAACTGAGTCGGCGAAGCCGCCACCGGGCCGGTGATCGGAGTACCGTCGACAGATGGCCGCCTCACCGCGCCGGCGCAGCGTTGCGCCGACCTTCCGACGTCGATTCATCCTGGCCGCACCGCTCGCGGCGGCCCTGGTCGCCGGGCTCGGCGCCGGGATCGCGCAGGCCGATCCGCCCGACCAGGCTTACCTGGTCGGCGTCCCGAACGTGGACGTCAGCCCCTATTCCGGGGCCGGCGCGGTGGACTACTGGCCGACCGGGGCCAGCGGGGCCAAGCTGACCGAATCGGGTCTGGGCCTGTCCCCGGCCGGCGGGCTCGACGGCGCCGCCTTCGGCACCGCCGTCCTGTCCAGCGACCTGAACTTCGACGGCTCGGACGACCTGATCATCGGTGCGCCCGGCGCCGGGGCCGGCCGGATCGACGTGATCCTCGGCTCGGAGACGGGATTCACCCCGACCGGCGCGCAGATCCTGTCGGCCACGACCCAGAGCGGGGCCCGGTTCGGGGCCGCTCTGGCGATCAGCGTGCGCCGCGACCGGGAGAGCGACGACACCGGCACCCGGGACCTCTGGGTCGGCGCCCCCGACTACGACGTCAACGGGATCAAGGACGCCGGGGCGGTCTTCCGGTTCGGCCTCAGCCCGTCCGGGGTGGCCACCTACCTGGAGACCGTCACCCAGGACAGCGCCCTGGTTCCGGGGGTGGCCGAGGCCGGCGACCACTTCGGGGCGGTGCTGGCCGGCGAGGGCGCCAACGGCGTGGTGGTCGGCGTCCCCGACGAGGACATCGGCGAGCTCAAGGACGCCGGCACCGTGCAGCGGATCCGGACCGACCCGGCCACCGACGCCCTGATCCAGGCCACCGACCGGAACCAGAACAGCGCCGGCGTCACGGGCACGGCCGAGGCCGGCGACCGGTTCGGCGCGGCCGTGACCACCAACGGCCACGCCGTGGGCGTGCCCGGCGAGGACATCGGCAAACTCAAGGACGCGGGCCTGGTGCAGACCTTCGGGGAGTCGCGCAGCCCGCTGGACTCGCTGGTGCCGTCGGTGGCCTACACCCAGAACAGCCCCGGGATCCCGGGCACGGCCGAGGCCGGCGACCGGTTCGGGGCCGCCATCAGCGAGGGCATTTTCCAGTGCAACGAGAACGTGTCGGCCGCGATCGGCGCCCCCGGTGAGGACATCGGCCGGATCAAGGACGCCGGCTCGGTCACCCAGATCATCCTGCCCGCCCTCAGCGGGCTGAAACTCAGCCAGTGCCCGGCCCAGGCGTTCAGCCAGGGCAGTGGGCTGCCGGGTAAGGCCGAGGCCGGCGACCAGGTCGGCGCGGCGATGGGCGAGAAGTCCGGCGACCCGGAGAGCGAGGAGGACCGGATGGACCGGATGCTGACCGGCGCGCCGGGCGAGGACGTCGGCGCATTCACGGACACCGGCCGGGTGTACGCCTTCTCCGGCAAGTTCGCCACCACCCTGACCTTCCGGGGCGGCAGTGACGCGACCGGTCTGCGGTTCGGTTCCGTCTTCGGCACGTTCGTCGAGTGACGGCCCCCGGCCGCTCCGCGCTCGCGATCACCGCCCTCGCGATCGCCGTCCTCGGATCAGCCGCTGAGGCCTGGGCGCCGGCGGCCGGCGCAGCGGCAATCAGCCCGGCCTCGGTGAGCCCGGCCGCGACGTCACCGGCCACGCACACCTTCGGCCTGATCGCGGTGGGAATGCCCTTGTTCAGCCCCTCCGGCTCGACCCACGCCGGCGGGGTCGACGTCTACCGGCACGACGGGGGCAAGCAGACCCTCACCGAGGCCGGCCTGCACCTGGGCGGTGCGACCGAGGCCCGGTTCGGGTCCAGCGTGGCGGTGGCCGACCTGAACAACGACGGCTTGGCCGACCTGCTGATCGGGGCGGCCGGGCCGGGCCGATCAGCCGGCCGGGTCGACGTCGCGCTCCAGTCGGCCGACGGATTCACCCCGGCCGGGGCCTCGGTGCTGGACCCGCGGGTCACTCTGCAGGCCGGCGAGCGTTTCGGCACGGCCCTCGCGGTCAGCGAACGGCAGAGCAGCACCACCGGGCGCGACCTCTGGATCGGCGCCCCGGGCCGGAACGTCACCGATTCGCAGGGGAACCGGGTGATCGACGCCGGCACCGTCTACCGGTACGAGGTCACCGCGGCCGGCGCGATCAGCCTGCTCGGCCCGACCTTCGAGGACGACGGCCGGCTGCCCGGCCCGGCGGGCCCGGGTGACCGGTTCGGCGAGGTGCTGGCCCCGGCCGACAACGGCGTGGTGGTCGGCGTCCCGCACAAGGACATCGGCCCGCTCAAGGACGCCGGTGAGGTGGTCCGGCTGCGCACTGGCCCGACCACGGACGATTGGGACACCCCGCAGGTGATCACCCAGAACTCCCCCCGGGTGCCCGGCTGGCCGCAGGCCGGCGACCGGTTCGGCGCCGCTGTCAGCGCCCGCGGGGCGGCCGTCGGGATTCCCGGTGAGCACGTGGGCAAGCGCCTGAAGGCCGGCGCGATCCAGGAGTTCGAGGTCCAGGTGGATCGACGGCTCGGGCCCGACCGCTTCCAGCTGACCCAGAACTCGGCCGGCATCCCGGGCGTGGCCGAGGCCGGCGACGAGTTCGGCGCCTCGCTGGCCCGGGGCGTCTACGACTGCCTGGGCCAGTTCTCGCTGGCCGTCGGATCGCCGGGCGAGGACATCGGCCCGCACCAGGACGCCGGTTCGGTCACCGTGTTCGCCCGCAACCGCGGCGCGAGCGACAGCTGCCCCTCCCGGCAGCTCTACCAGGGCCACGGACTGCCCGGCGCGGCCGAGGCCGGCGACGCGCTCGGCCGCGGCGTCGGCACCGCCGGCGGCGACCCGGCCGTGTTCGCGCCCAACCGGTGGGAGAGCTTGCTGATCGGCGTCCCCGGCGAGGACGTCGGCTCGCACCGCGACACCGGCCGGGCCGTGCTCTGGTCGAGCCGCGGCAGCACGGTGTTCAGCCAGGGCTTCGGCGCTCGCGGCGGCGACCGGGCCGGTCTCCGCTACGGCTCGGTCCTCGGCCTGGAGGCCACCGCCGGCGACCGGCGCTGAAACTGTCGGGAAAGCCGCACAATCCGGCCGAACGCGAGATATGTTTCGACCGTTCGGGGGATCTCCGGCGGCGCGGGCCGCCCCGGCCGGCAGGCGGATCGACGTGCAGAAGCTGACTACTCGGGGACGACGGTTGCTGGCCGTCGCCGTCACCGTGCCCGCGCTCGTCGTCCCGGCCGCCGTACTGACGGCGACCACCGCCGCTGCTGCCGCCGCGCCCACCGTGGGCAGCAAGATCCACGACCTGCTGGCGGTCGGTAGGCCGGACCGCGACCAGCCCGGCGCCCCCCGGGCCGGCTCGGTCGACGTGTACTTCCCGGACGGGCGCAAGCAGACCCTGACCGAGAAGGTGCTCGGCCTGGGAGCGACCCGGTACGGCCGGTTCGGCGCCTCGATCGTGGTCACCGACCTGAATCACGACGGCCGGCCCGACCTGGTGGTCGGCGCCCCCGGCGTTCCCGGTCACGGCCTGGCCGGCCACGTCGACCTGCTGATCCAGTCCGATCACGGCTTCGCCGCCGGCTACAGCACGCCGATCAACGGCGTGCACAGCGGCGACGAGTTCGGCGCGGCGCTGGCCGTGACCACGCTCACCGGTGGCCCGAAGATCGGCAACCTGTGGGTCGGCGCCCCCGGCAGCGATCAGCTCTCCACCGGCACCAGCACGGCGAGCAACGCCGGCGTCGTCTGCCGCTTCAAGCTGGCCGCCAACGGCGACGCCACCCTGAGCGACACGGTCTCGGAGGACGACCTGCTCGGCGTCTCGCAGCTGCCGGAGAAGAACGACCGGTTCGGCGAGGTGCTCGCGCCCAACGTCACCGGTGTCGTGGTCGGCGTCCCGCACGAGGACATCGGCAAAGCGGTGGACGCCGGTGAGGTGGCCTACATCCAGACCGACCGGGACAACAATCTGACCAAAGCGGTGGTCGTGAGCCAGAACAGTCCCGGCGTGCCCGGCGTCGCGCAGAGCGGTGACCACTTCGGCGCGGCGGTCAGCCGATACGGCGTGCTGATCGGCGTCCCCGGCGAGCACGTCGGTAAGAAGCAGGACGCCGGAACGGTCCAGGTCATCGCGTCGGACGGGTTCTCGACCAGGGGCTACACCGCTGGGGGGTCGTTCAGCCAGAACAGCCCCGGCATCCCGGGCCGGGCCGAGGCCGGTGACCGGTTCGGCGCCGCGATCAGCGTCGGCTTCTTCCGCTGTTACGACGCCTACCAGTTCGCCATCGGCTCGCCCGGCGAGGACGTCGGCCGGACGAAGAACGCCGGCTCGGTCACCGTGACTTACGTCGACGGCCTGCGCGGGGTCAAGGGCTGCGCCTCCAGGGTGCTCACCCAGGGCTCGGCCCGGGGTCTGCTCGGCGGTTCGGCCGAGACCGGCGACAGTGTGGGCAGCTCGATCGGGACGGTCCCCGGTGGCCCCGACACCGCGAGCGGCTCGACCCGGCTCGACGCCCTGGTCGTCGGCGTCCCGGGCGAGGACGTCGGGCCGACGACGAACGCTGGGCGGGCCACGCTCTGGTCCGGCCACGGCCGGGGCTACCGGGTGACCGTCGGCCCGCGCGGCGGCGATCGGGCCGGTCTCGGTTTCGGCCGGGTGTTCGGCGTCCCGTCGATCGACCTGCCCGCGGAATGACCGCCGCGAGTCGGGTATCACTGGGTAATCACTGATACCGAGTAAGCATTTGGCCTCGGATCGACGTACCGTCTGAGGGTGAGTTCTCACCGCAGGCGCGATCCCCGCTACCGGTACGGCCCCTGGCGCGGCGGGCCCGACCCGCTGGCCCCGCCGTACGACGTCCGCCAGGCCCTGGACGCCGTCGGCGAGCAGGTGCTCAACGGCGAAGGGGTCCGCGAGGCGCTGCGCGACCTGCTCCGCCGCGGCCTGCCCGACCAGCAGGGCCGGCGGGGCGGCCTGGACGAACTGCGGGCCCGGGCCGAGCGGATGCGCCGCGAGGTGTCCCGCCGGGGCAAGCTGGACGGCGCCGTGACCAAGGCCCGGGCCCAGCTCGACCAGGCCCTGGCGGCCGAGCGCGAGCAGCTGGCGATGACCGACGGCGACGACGCCCGGTTCGCCGAGGCCCAGCTCGACGCCCTGCCTCGGTCCACCGCCCAGGCCGTGGCCGAGCTGTCCGAGTACCGCTGGGCCAGCAAGGAGGCCGAGCAGATCTACCGGCAGATCCTCGACGGCCTGCGCGAGGACGTGATCGACCAGCAGTTCGCCGGCCTGCGCGACGCCCTGAAGGGGCTCGGCCCGGACGCCGACCCACAGGCCCGGGCGGCGGCGATGGCCGCGATGAACGAGATGATGGACGACCTCAACGGGCTGCTGGCCAAGCACGCCCGCAATGAGGACACTCCGGAGGACTTCGCCGAGTTCATGGCCAAGCACGGCCAGATGTTCCCCGACGACCCGCAGAACGTCGACGAGCTGATCGACTCCCTGGCCCGCCAGGCGGCCGCGGCCGAGCGGCTGATGAACTCGCTCAGCCCGCGCCAGCGCGAGGAGCTGCAGGGGCTGATGGCCCAGGCGTTGGGCGACGGCGGCCTGGCCGGCAAGATGGCCGAGCTCAGCGACAACCTCCAGGCCCTGCGACCCGACCTGAACTGGGGCCGGCCGGGTCAGGGTGAGGGCCGGCGGATGCGGGGCGAGAACCCGCTCGGCTACGGCGAGGCGGCCACCGCGCTGCAGGAGCTGGCCGACCTCGACGACCTGATCGACCAGCTCGGCCAGCAGCACCCCGGCGCCACCCTGGACGACGTGGACGTCGAGACGGTCGAGCGCGCCCTCGGCGCCGGTGCCGCCGCCGACGTCCAGGCCCTGCAGGAGCTGGAGCGCGAGCTGGAACGCCAGGGCTGGCTGACCCGGGCCGACGGCGCGCTCACGCTCACCCCCAAGGCCCTGCGCCGGCTGGGCCAGACCGCGCTGCGGCAGGTGTTCGCCCACCTGGGCAGCCGGGGCCGGGGCGAGCACGACGTGCGGGACGCCGGCGCCTCCGGCGAGGCCACCGGAGCCTCGCGGGCCTGGGAGTTCGGTGACGAGCAGCCGCTGGACGTCGTCCGGTCGCTGAGCAACGCCGTGCGCCGCAGCGCCGCCGCCGGCCCGATCGACGGGCGGGTCCGGATGCTGGCCGAGGACTTCGAGGTGGTCGAGACCGAGCGCCGGGCCAGCGCCGTCGTCGCCCTCTGCGTCGACCTGTCCTTCTCGATGATCAGCGAGGGCCGCTGGGGGCCGATGAAGGAGACCGCCCTGGCCCTGGCCCACCTGGTGGCCACCCGGTTCCCCCAGGACTCACTGCAGATCATCGGGTTCGGCCGGTACGCGGCCAAGCTGTCGGTGGAGCAGCTGGCCGGGGTGGAGCCGGACTACGTGCAGGGCACCAACCTGCAGCACGCCCTGTCGATCGCCGGCCGGCACCTGCGCCGGCACCCCGACTCCGAGCCGGTGGTGCTGGTCGTGACCGACGGCGAGCCCACCGCCCACCTGACCGACGACGGCACCGCCGTCTTCCAGTGGCCCTCCACCCCGGCCACCGTCCGGGCCACCGTGGCCGAGGTCGACGCGCTGACCCGGTACGGCGCCGCGATCAACATGTTCATGCTCGGCGAGGACCCGGGCCTGCATCGGTTCGTCGATGCCATCGCCCGGCGCAACGGCGGGCGGGTGTTCACCCCGGGCCTGGACCGGCTCGGGCAGTACGTGGTCAACGACTACCTCAAGGCCCGCCGCGGTCGCCGCTAGACCCCTTCGACCGCCTGTTCCCGCCCAGAAGCCCCCGTGCCGAGCACGGGGGCTTCCTGCTGCCTGCCCGTGACTCCCCGTCGCCGTCCGTGAGCGGGCACCCGTTTCGCTGGGTCATCCGGCTGATCTCGGGGCGGTACGGGCCCCACGTCACCAATCGTGACCACATCCTCGGAAGATCCGGGGGAATCATGGTTCCACCATGACTCATGGTGATCTACAGTCCGACATCGGGGGATGTCAGTTTTCTATGACTACTCAGAGTTGCGATTGATTCGCAGCCAAGGAGGCCCGCGGTGACGCACCTGGATGAGCTGGTACCGGCTCTCCCCTCGAGCACCGCGCCACCCGTCCCGCCGCACCGGCGGCGCCGGCTGCTGCTGCGCCTGCTGGTGATCGTCCTGGCCTTCGGCCTGATCCTGGCCACCGCCGGGCTGGGCGCTGCGCTGCTGCTGCAGCACCGCTACGACCGCAACATCGAGCGGTTCGGTGACCCGTTCAAGAACCTGCCGGTCGCCTCCCGCCCCCAGGCCGCCTCGGCCGGCGTGGAGAACATCCTGATGCTCGGCTCGGACAGCCGGATCTCGGCCGGTGACCCGTCCGACTGGATCTACGGCGCCCAGCGTACCGACGCGATCATGATCGCCCACGTGCCCGAGGACCGCTCCGGGGTCACCGTCACCTCGATCCCCCGGGACAGCTGGGTCGACATCCCCGGCTACGGAATGAACAAGATCAACGCGGCGTTCAGCTTCGGCGGCACCACGCTGATGGTGCAGACCATCGAGAACCTGACCGGCGTCCGGCTGGACCACGTGGTGATCGTCGACTTCGACGGCTTCAAGAGCATCACCGACGAGCTCGGCGGGGTGAGGATCCGGGTCCCGGTGGCCACCCACGACGAGCGCTCCAGCCTCACCGCCGGGGTGCACACGATGGACGGCGCCACCGCCTTGAACTACGTGCGGCAGCGGCACAACCTGCCCGGCGGCGACTTCGACCGGGTCAGGCGGCAGCAGAACTGGGTCCGCGCCGTCGCCCTGAAGACCCTGGCCGGCAGCACGCTGACCAACCCGCTCAAGCTGAACCGGGTGCTCGGCTCGCTGACCTCCTCGATCGCGGTCGACGACAGCTTCTCGATCGGGCAGATGCGCTCGCTGGCCCTGTCGCTGCGCGATGTCGGCGGTTCGGACCTGACGTTCCTGACCGCCCCGGTGGCGGGCACCGGCCGCAGCCCCGACGGCAAGCAGGACATCGTCCGGCTGGACAAGTCGGCCGGGGCCGCGCTCTGGCAGGCGGTGGCCGACGACACGGTCCCGAGCTGGCTGGCCGCCCATCCGCAGGCCTCGCTCGGCCGCAAGGTGCGCTGACCAGCTCGCCGGCGGCTCACCACCGGCCCGCACCCGGCCCGCACCCGGCTCGGATCGGGCTCGGATCGGGCTCGGATCGGGTCGATCGGCTCAAGGGCGGCCCGGCCGGCGTCGATACAGCCCGAGACTCGCCGGACCGCGACCTCGGGATGCTGACATGGCTGAAATTCTCGTCATCGACGACGACCCGGACATCCTCGCCCTGCTCTTCGACACGCTGAGCAACGCCGGTCACGACGTGCGGGTCGAGGCCGACGGCGACGCCGGCCTGGCCTCTGCGGTCAGCCTGCCGCCCGATCTGGTGCTGCTGGACTGGATGATGCCGCTGCGCAGCGGCCTGGAGGTCTGCGCCCACCTGCGCTCGGACCCGATGATGGACGGCATCCCGGTGGTCATGCTGACCGCGCGGGGCACCGAGGCCGACATCGAATGGGGTTACGCCGCCGGCGTCGACGGCTACATCGTCAAGCCGTTCAGCCCGCGGGCCCTGGTCTGGCGGGTGGAGTCGATGCTGACGGCCGGCCGCCAGCCGATCGTCGTCCCCAAGAAGTAGTCTTTCCCGCCGCCGGCCTCAGACCGTCGGCAGCCGGACGATCATCGTGGTCCCCTCGCCGAGGGCCGAGCGCACGCCCACCTCGCCGCCGTGACGTTCCACGATCTCCCGGACGACGGCCAGCCCCAGCCCCGTGCCCTGGATCGCCAGCCGCCGGGCCTCGGCGGTCCGGAAGAACCGGGTGAACAGCTGGCCCTGCTCCTCCTCGGGAATCCCGACCCCGAAGTCCTGCACCCGCAGCGTCAGGTCGCCTGACCCCGGCTCGACCGCGATCACGACGCGAGAGCCCCGCTCGGAGAACTTCACCGCGTTGGACAGCAGGTTGAGCAGCACCCGTTCCAGCTGAGAGCGGTCGCCGACCAGCGCCGGCAACTGCTCCGGCAGCTCCACGGCAACCTCGACCCCGGCCGAGGCGAACGCCGGGGCCAGGACGGCCTCGGCCGCGCCGATCAGCTCGGCCACGTCGACCTCGCCGTCCAGCCGGCCACCCTCCCCGGAGTCGACCCGCGACAACGTGAGCAGATCCTCGACCAGGGTCAGCAGCCGGCGGCTGTTGCGGTCGATCACCTCGACCATGCGGCGCTGGGCGTCGTCCACCTCGCCGATCAGCAGCAGCTCGGCGTAGCCGGAGATGCTGGTCAGCGGGGTGCGCAGCTCGTGGCTGACGGTGGCCACGAACTCGCCCTTAAGCCGGTCCAGTTCGCGCAGGTCCTCCTCGACCTTTTTCTGCCGGGAGATGTCCACGTAGATCGCGCCGACCGCGAACCGCCGGCCGGTGCCGTCGACCACCGGGTAGCGGACCACCAGGAAGGTGCGTTCCTGGCCGTCGACGGTGAAGACCTCTTCGCTCTCCACCTTGTCGGCGCCGTCCAGGCAGGCCTGCTCCACCGACGACAGCCGCCGGCGGTCGCCGCGTCCCGGCCCGGCCGGGGTGAACCGGTCGAACTCGGTGTTCGTCAGCAGGGTGTCGCCGGCCGCGTCCCGCACGCAGATCGCGGCCGGGGCGTGATTGACGACGCCGCGCAGGATGTCGGCGGTCTCCCGGCGCTCACGGCGGGCGGTGCGGGCCAGCTCGGACAGCCGCTGCGCGGCCAGGGCGTGCTCGATCGCCGGGCCCAGCCGGACCAGCCGGTCCTTGAGCAGGTAGTCGACCGCGCCCAGGCGCAGCGAGTTGACGCAGGTGTCCTCGTCCATCACCCCGCTGACCACGATCACCGGGACGTCGAGCTGCAGCTCGCTGACGATCCGCAGCGCGTCTAGCGCGGTCATAGCCGGCAGCGAGTAGTCGCAGATCACGATGTCGGGCCGCTCGCCGAGACCGGCGACGAAGCCCTCGGGCGTCTCGACCAGAGTCCATTTCGGGTCGTAGCCGGCCCGTCTCAGCTCTGCGAGCAGCAGCTCGGCGTCGTCGGGACGATCCTCAACGATCAACAACCGCAAAGGTGACGCCATGGCGCTTCTCCAGAGGTGGGCGGTTGAGAATCAGCCAGTAACGGCCGATGTCGAGCACGGCCTGGAAGAACAGCTCGATCTCCACCGGTTTGACGATAAAACTGTTGGCCCCCAGGCCGTAACAGGTCGTGACGTCGCCGGCCTCGGCCGACGACGACAGCATTACCACCGGAATCTCGGACAGGTCCGGGTGCTTCTTCAGCTCCCGCAACACGTCGATCCCGTTGACCATCGGCATCTTGATGTCCATCAGGACGGCGCAGGGATGGTCGTCGCGGTCCCGCCCGGCCCACCGCGAGCGGCACAGCAGCAGGTCCAGGGCCTCGACACCGTCCCGGGCCTCCTCGATCCGGCCGGGAAACTTGCCCCGGCGCAGCGCGTGCAGGGCCAGCTCGCGGTCGTGCGGGCTGTCCTCGACCAGGAGCACCCAGGGGTCGGTCAGGCTCACGGCGCCGGCCTCAGCGAGAAGCCGAAGGTGGCCCCGAGGTCGGGCTCCCCGGTCGCGGTCAGCTGGCCGCCGTGGCGCTGCACGATCCGCTGGGCCAGGGCCAGGCCGATGCCGGTGCCGGTGAAGTCCTCCGGATGATGCAGGCGCTGGAACACCTGGCCGATCTTCCCCGCGTATCTCATGTCGAACCCCGCCCCGTTGTCCCGAACCACGTAGGTCACTGTGTTGTCGTCCTCGGACGGCCCGACCTGGACCTCCACCCGGGCCGAGCTCTGCCGGCCGGTGTACTTGATCGCGTTGTCCAGCAGGTTGAGCCACACCTGCCGGATCAGCTGCCGGTCCCCCACCGCGAACGGCAGCCGAGCCAGCACGAACTCGATCCGCCGGTCGCCCCGGGCCGGGGTCAGGGCCGTCCAGCACTCCCGCACCAGCTCGGTCATGTCGATCGGGGCCTGCTGCATGCTGGTGCGCTGCAGCCGGGAGAACTCCAGCAGGGCGTCGATCAGGCTGCCCATCTGCTGGGCGTTCTCGGTCACCTTGCGCAGGTACGACAGGGCGTCGGCCGGCATCTGGTCGCCGTACTCCTGCTGGATGATCCGGGCGAAGCCGCTCATCGCCCGCAGCGGGGCCCGCAGGTCGTGCGAGACGCTGTAGGAGAAGGCCTCCAGCTCGGCGTTCACCGCGGCCAGGTCGGCGGCCTGCTGCTCCAGCTGGAAGGTCCGCTCGGTCACCCGCTCCTCGAGCAGCTCGTTCAGCTCGACCACGGCCCGCTCGGTGGCCCGGCGCTCGGAGACGTCGTGCGTGACCTTGACGAAGCCCCGCAGCTGGCCGTCGCCGTCCCGCAGTGCGGTGAGCGAGGCGTGGGCCCAGAACACCGAGCCGTCCGAGCGCACCCGCTTGCCCTCGACCTGGACCTTGCCCTGACTCACGGCCGTGCGCAGGATCTGCCCGGGCAGGCCGGCGGCCTGGGCGCCGTCGTCGAAGAACGTGGCGTACGGCAGGCCGATCGCCTGGTCGCGGGTGTAGCCCTGCATCCGCTGGGCCGCGGTACTCCAGGTCTCCACCCGCCCGAAGGGGTCCAGCATGATGATGGCGTAGTCGGACGCGCCCTCCAGAAGCTCGCCGAGCCGGGCCAGTTCGGTCTGGCTGTTCTCGGCGAACTGCCAGCTGTCGGTGACGTCGTGCCAGGTGATCAGCGCGCCATCGGTGCCGTCGTCGAGCTGGATCGGATGGGCCGACAGCACCATCCGGCGCGAGGGTGCGTGCCCGAACCGCAGGCACAGGGCCTCCCGCAGCACACTCTCGCCTCGCAGGGCCCGGGCGCCCGGCCACTGATCGGGCGGGATCAGCTCGCTGCCGTCACTTGTGCGGATCTCCTCGACCAGCTCGTACAGCGGCCGGTCGATTCGTGGCTCGCGCCCGGTGAGCATCTCGATGGCCGCCGGGTTGGCGTGAACGATCTGCTGGTCCCCGTCCAGCACCATCATCGCCGCTTCGGTGTCCTGCCAGAGCAGGGTGGCCAGGGTGCGGAACCCGGCGGCCGGTGGATCGGGGTTCAGGTCACCAGGCATGCTCGGTGACAGGCGGGACGGGACGCCCGGTGACCGCCTCGTCGACGGCGTCCAGCAGGGCGTAGGCGGCGAACGGCTTGGTCAGGTAGGCCGCACCGAGCTCGCGCCCGCGGATGATGTCGCGCTCCAGGGCCGAGGCCGAGACGAAGATCGCCGGCACCCGGTTCATGATGTTCTCGCGCAACCGGCCGAGCAGGGTGAAACCGTCCATGCCGGGCAGGCCGACATCGAGCACGTAGGCGTCCGGGGCACCGAACTGCTCCACGGAGTCGAGAGCCAGATCAGCGTCCGGCATGGCGATCACCCGGTGTCCGACCATGACCAGCCGCATGGAGATCAGATCGCGCACGTCCGGGTCGTCCTCGACCACCAGCAGTCGGGCCATGATGCCTCCTCGATTCGGGCGTTCCTCTTCGACCCGTCATCGGCGAGATGACCCCCGCGACTTCAGCCCGGCCGGGCCCGGCCACCCGAACGACCCACCGACCCGGCCTCCACTCACGCAGGGTGACTGCGGCCGGGATGGTTCGTGATGGTTCGTGATGGTTCAGCCGGTGACCACGCCCAGCAGGTCGTGCCGGGTCAGCACGCCCGACGGCTTGCCGTCCATGACCACCATCACCGCGTCCACCGACTCCAGCGCCTTGCGCGCCACCTCGACCGGTTCGCCCGCCCCGACCAGCGGCAACGGTGCCGACATGTGCCGCTCGACCGGGTCGGCCAGGCCGGCCCGGCCGGTGAACACGGCCTCGAGCAGGTCGCGTTCGCTGACCGAGCCGGCCACCTCGCCCGCCATCACCGGCGGCTCGGCGTTGACCACCGGCATCTGGGACACGTGGTACTCGCGCAGGATCTCGATCGCGTCGCGGATGGTCTCGGTCGGATGGGTGTGGACCAGGGCCGGCAAACCGCCCGACTTGGCCTGCAGCACGTCGCCGACGGTCAGCGTGCCGGCGTCGCTGAGGAACCCGTAGGAGGCCATCCACCGGTCGTTGAAGATCTTGCCCAGGTAGCCGCGGCCGCCGTCCGGCAACAGGACGACGACCACGTCGTCCGGGCCCAGGTCGCGGGCGGCCCGCAACGCCGCCACCACCGCCATCCCGCAGGAACCGCCGACCAGCAGGCCCTCCTCGCGGGCCAGCCGCCGGGTCATCGCGAACGAGTCGGCGTCCGAGACGGCGATGATCTCGTCGGGCACGCTCGGGTCGTAGGCGGAGGGCCAGAAGTCCTCGCCGACCCCCTCGACCAGGTAGGGCCGGCCGGTCCCGCCGGAGTAGACCGAGCCCTCGGGGTCGGCGCCGATCACCTTAACCCGGCCGCCGGACTGTTCCTTGAGGTAGCGGCCGGTGCCGGTGATGGTGCCACCGGTCCCGACGCCGGCCACGAAGTGGGTGATCCGGCCCTCGGTGTCGGCCCAGATCTCCGGGCCGGTGGTGGCGTAATGGCTGGCCGGGCCCTCCGGGTTGGAGTACTGGTCCGGCTTCCAGGCACCCGGGATCTCGGCCGCGAGCCGGTCGGAGACCGAGTAGTAGGAGCCGGGGTGCTTCGGAGGCAGCGAGGTCGGGCAGACCACCACCTCGGCCCCGTAGGCCTCGAGCACGTCTCGTTTGTCCTGGCTGACCTTGTCCGGGCAGACGAACACGCAGCGGTAGCCCTTGCGCTGGGCCACCAGGGCCAGGCCGACCCCGGTGTTGCCTGAGGTCGGCTCGACGATGGTGCCACCCGGCTTCAACCGGCCGTCGGCCTCGGCCGCCTCGATCATCCGGGTGGCGATCCGGTCCTTGACCGAGCCGCCCGGATTCAGGTACTCGACCTTGGCCAGGATCAGCGGCCCGGGCGACGACAGCCCGTCGGTCACCCGGCCCAGCCGCACGAGGGGGGTGTTGCCCATCAGATCAACGATCGACTCCGCGTACTTCACCTGCCCATCGTGCCAGGTACTGCCGCGCGCGGCCGGTCCGGGCGGGCCCGAGTCAGCTGAGTCGCTCGTAGATGATCGCCATTCCCTGACCGCCGGCGATGCACATGGTCTCCAGGCCGAACTGGGCGTCGCGGGTCTGCAGGCCGTTGATCAGCGTGGTCGCGATCCGGGCGCCGGTCATCCCGAACGGGTGGCCGAGCGCGATCGCTCCGCCGTGCACGTTCAGCTGGCCCAGGTCGATCCCGAGATCCTCGGCGCTGGGCAGCACCTGGGCCGCGAACGCCTCGTTGATCTCGAACAGGTCGATGTCGGACACGCTCATACCGGCCCGGGCCAGGGCCTGGCGGGAGGCGTCGACCGGGCCCAGCCCCATGATCTCCGGCGACAGGGCCGAGGCGCCGGTGGCCACGATCCGGGCCAGCGGGGCCAGGCCGAGCTCGGCGGCCCGGGTGTCGCTCATGATCACCAGGGCGGCGGCGCCGTCGTTGAGCGGGCAGGCATTGCCGGCCGTGATCGTGCCGGTCTCGCGGAACACCGGCTTGAGGCTCTGCAGCTTCTCCAGCGTGGTACCGGCCCGGGGGCCGTCGTCGGCGCTGACCACGGTGCCGTCGGGCAGCGTGACCGGGGTGATCTCCCGCGCGAAAAAGCCGTCCGCGATGGCCTTCTCGGCCCGGTTCTGGCTCTCCACGGCCCACTGGTCCTGCTCCAGCCGGCTGACCGCGCGCAGCGTGGCCACGTTCTCGGCGGTCTGCCCCATCGCGATGTAGGCGTCCGGCAGCGTGCCGTCGGCCCGCGGGTCGGTCCAGGGCGCGTTGGAGGCCTGGGTGGCGGCGGTGCGGGCCCGGGCCTCGTCGAACACCGGGTTGAGCGCCTGGTCGCCGTCGATCAGGCCCATGTAGCGCGACACGCACTCCACCCCGGCGGCGATGAAGACGTCGCCCTCACCGGCCTTGATCGCGTGGAAGGCCATCCGCTGGGTCTGCACGCTGGAAGCGCAGAACCGGTTGATCGAGGCCCCGGGCACGCTCTCCAGGCCGAGCATCACCGCGACGATCCGGGCGATGTTGTTGCCGTGCTGGCCCGAGTTGTCGGCCGCGCCGACGTAGAAGTCGTCGATCGTGTTCGGGTCGAGCGCGGCCACCTGGGCCAGGGCGGCCGTGGTGATCTGGGCCAGCAGGTCGTCGGGGCGCAGGTCTTTCAGCGACCCCTTGAACGCCCGGCCGATCGGCGAGCGGGCGGTGGAGACGATGACTGCCTCGGGCACGGTGAATCTCCTTCTCGACGGCGGCGGCGCCGTCGCCGCTGCTCTCGATGCTAACCGCGGCTCAGACCGGATCGCTCCCGTGGTCGGTGGTGGTCGTGGCCACACTCAGGTCACTTGTCCCGCCCCGGCCGGCCGGGGCCGGTCTGCCGGCGGCCGGGGTCTCGCTCTCGGCGGCCTCGCTGCCGGCGGGCGGGGTCAGCCGGCGCCGGAACGCCGCCCAGCGCCCACCCGGGCCGCGCTCGGCCCCGGAGACCTCGATCCCGGTGACCTCGGTGCCGGCCGAGGCGACGGCCCGGACCGCGGCGTGAGCGATGTCGTCGATGCCCTCGCCCCGGCGGACGTCGGGCCGGCTCTCCGGCTCGGCCGTCCCGTAGCCGAGGGCGGCGGCCACGCTCGGCAGCATCGCCTCGGCCACCCGCGCGTACCCGGTGGCCGACGGGTGGAACTTGTCCGAGCTGAACATCTCCGACGGGCGGGCGGCGAACTCGGGGCCGAGCAGGTCGCCGAGCGACACCGACCGGCCGCCGGCCTCGACCGCGGCGATGGTCTGGGCCGCGGCCAGGGTGCGGCTCAGCCGGCGGGCCAGGTAGCGCAGCGGGTACGGGATCTGCTCGATCGTGCCCAGGTCGGGACAGGTGCCGACCACCACCTCTGTGCCGGCCTCGCGCAGCCGGCGGATCACGGCGTCCAGGCTGCGCACGGCCTCGGCCAGCGACTTGCGGTGGGTCACGTCGTTGGCCCCGACCATGATCACCACGAGGTCGGGCACGGCCACGTCGTCCAGCAGTCGCTTGCCCTGGCCCTCCAGCTCCTGCGACTGGGCGCCGACCCGGCCGTAGACCCGCAACCGCACCGGCCGGCCGGAGATCCCGGCCAGCCCCTGGGCGATCACCACGCCCGGCGTCTGCCACGGGTGGTTGGTGCCCAGGCCGACCGCGGTCGAGTCGCCCAGGAAGGCGAGCTGGATGGGCTCGCCCGGACCGTCGCCGTAGACCCCCTCGCCGCCGGGCCCGGCGTTGCCGAACGGCTGGCCGATCAGCTTGCGGGTCATCTTCACCTCGGTGAGCAGCAACCCGTAGGCGGCCGCCCCCAGAGCCCCGATACCGCCGCCGCCGAAGGCCGCGGCGGCGGCGACTCGACGGGCCCGACTGGCTCGACTCACAGTGGAACTCCCTTCGGTTACTCCCGAAGCAACACCGTAACCACCGGGAACGCTTCCCCGGCGCAGGCCTCCCGGGCCGGGCCGTGACCGATCGGGATCACAGCGCTCAGACCAGCTGCTGCAGCCGGCCGATCGCCTCGTCGGCCCGGGCCCGGAACACGTCGGTGCGCTCCGGCAGCAGGTCGTGGCCGAGCACCAGGGCCTGGTCGGCGAGCGCGTACCCGCTCAGCCGCGGCACCGGCCGGCGGGGCCGGCCGTCGGCGTCGGCGGCCAGATCGGCCAGCTCCTGGAGCCCGGCGCTGATCGCCGCCAGCAGGTCGGCCGCGTCCGGGCCGGTCCGGGCGGCCAGCCGGGGGCCGACCACCCGGAGCCGGTCGGCCAGTCGGTCCAGCCGCCGCACCGCCTCCGGGTAGGTCGGGCTGAGCGTCACCGGCTCGTCACTCATCGGCGGCTCACCGCTTGCTCGCGGCGGCGACCAGGGCGGCGAACAGCGACCGGTCCTCGTCGGCCTCCGGGTGCCACTGCACGGCGAGGCAGAACGGCAGCGACGGGTCCTCGACCGCCTCGATCGTGCCGTCGTCGGCCAGCGCGGTCACGGTGAGCCCCGCGCCCAGCGCGTCGATGCCCTGGTGGTGGTAGCAGGGCACGTCCAGCTCGGTCCGGCCCAGCGCCGCCGCCAGCCCGGTCCCGGGGGTGACCGTGATCGGGTGATGTCCGTAGACGGCCGGGGCCGGGGCGTGCTCGGTGCTGCCGTCCAGCCGGTCGGGCAGGTGCTGGACCAGTGTGCCGCCCCGCGACACGTTCAGCAGTTGCAGCCCGCGGCAGATCCCGAGCATCGGGGTGCCCGCCGCCCGGGCCGCGTCGAGCAGGCGCCGCTCGGCGTCGTCCCGGTCCGGCCGGGGCGCCCCGGTCGTCTCCAGCGGCGTCCGGCCGTACTGGGCCGGGTCGATGTCCGGCCCGCCGGAGAGGATCAGCCCGTCGAGCCGGGGCAGCGCCGCCTCGATCACGCCGGGCAACGGCGGCAGCAGCACCGGGATGCCGCCGGCCGCCGTCACCGCGGCCACGTACCGGCTCGGCAGCAGCACCGCCGGCAGGTCCCAGACCGTCCAGCGGGCCTGCTCCTGGTAGGCGGTGAGCCCGATCAGGGGGGCGCTCACCCGGTCGCCGTTCAGAGCGGGGTCACGTAGGCGCCGGTGATCCCGCCGTCCACCAGGAAGTTGGACGCCGTGATGAACGACGCGTCGTCGCTGGCCAGGAAGGCCACCGCGGCGGCGATCTCGGTCGGGTCGGCGAACCGGCCGAGCGGCACGTGCACCAGCCGGCGCTGGGCCCGTTCCGGGTCGCTGGCGAACAGGTCCATCAGCAGCGGGGTGGCCACCGGGCCGGGGGACAGCGCGTTCACCCGCACCCCCTGCCGGGCGAACTGGACGCCGAGCTCACGGGTCATCGCCAGCACCCCGCCCTTGCTCGCGGTGTACGAGATCTGCGAGGTGGCCGCGCCGAGGCTGGCCACGAAGGACGCCGTGTTGATGATCGCGCCCTTGCCCTGGGCCAGCATGTAGGGCAGCACGGCCTTGCAGCCGAGGTAGACCGAGGTCAGGTTCACGTCCTGGACCCGCTTCCAGGCCTCCAGGCCGGTGTCCAGGATCGAGTCGTCGTCGGGCGGGGAGATGCCGGCGTTGTGGAACGCGACGTCGATCCGGCCGTAGGCGGCGTGGGTCTCGGCGTAGATCCGCTCGTTGTCCTCGGGGCTGGTGATGTCGGCGGCGATGAACCGCCCGCCGAGCTTCTCGGCCAGCGCGGAGCCGGCCGTCTCGTTCAGGTCGACCACGACCACGGTGGCGCCCTCCTCGGCCAGCCGGACGGCCGAGGCCTCGCCGATCCCGCCGGCGCCGCCGGTGATGACGGCGACCCGATCCTTGAAACGCTCCACGCTGAGGTGCCTCCTAGCTCGACCGTGCTTGAGGTGAACGCCGGGGAAAGCTGTTCGGGAAAGTACTCGGAAATGGCTCAGTCGTCGGCGAAGAACACGTTCTTGACCTCGGTGAACGAGTCCAGCGCGTCGGGGCCGAGCTCGCGCCCCAGCCCGGAGCGCTTGAACCCGCCGAACGGCGTGGAGTAGCGCACCGAGGAGTGCGAGTTCACCGACAGGTTGCCAGACTCGACCGCCCGGGCCATCCGCAGGGCCCGGCCGACGTCGCGGGTCCAGATCGACCCGGACAGGCCGTAGTCGCTGTCGTTGGCCATCGCGATCGCCTCGGCCTCGTCGTCGAACGGCAGGACGGCGACCACCGGGCCGAAGACCTCCTGCTGCCAGACCGGATCGGCGGCGGTCTCGGGCAGCACCACCGTCGGCGGGTACCAGAAACCTGCTCCGTCGGGCGCGCTCCCCCGGAACGCGATCCGCACCGGCTGCGCGGCGTTCTCCACGAAGCCGCGGACCCGCTCCCGCTGGACCTGGCTGATCAGCGGGCCCATCTGGCTGTTCTCGTCGGCCGGGGCGCCGACCCGGAAGGCGCTCACAGCCGGTTCGAGCAGCTCCAGGAACCGGTCGTACACCGAGCGCTGGACCAGGATCCGGGAGCGGGCGCAGCAGTCCTGCCCGGCGTTGTCGAACACCCCGCCGGGGGCGCCGGCGGCCGCCTTCTCCAGGTCGGCGTCCGCGAAGACGATGTTGGCCGACTTGCCGCCGAGCTCGAGCGTCACCCGCTTCACCTGGTCGGCGGCCAGGTGCAGGATCCGGCTGCCGACCGCGCTCGAGCCGGTGAACACGATCTTGCGCACCTGCGGGTGGGTGACCAGCCGCTCGCCGACCACCGGGCCGGTGCCGGGCAGCACCTGGAACACGTCCTCGGGCAGCCCGGCGGCCCGGCCCAGCTCGGCCAGGCGCAGGGCCGAGAGCGGCGTCAGCTCGGCCGGTTTGAGCAGCACGGTGTTGCCCGCGGCCAGGGCCGGGGCAAACCCCCAGCCGGCGATCGGCATCGGGAAGTTCCAGGGCACGATGATCCCGACGACGCCGAGCGGCTCGCGGAACGTCACGTCGACCCCGCCGGCCACCGGGATCTGCCGGCCGAACAGCCGTTCCGGGGCGCCGGCGTAGTAGTTCAGGACGTCGCGGACGTTGCCGGCCTCCCAGCGGGCGCTGCCCACGGTGTGCCCGGCGGTGCGCACCTCGAGCTGGGCCAGCTCCTCCAGGTGCTCATCGACCAGCGCGGCGAACCGGCGCAGCACACCGGCCCGGTCGGCCGGGGTGACCTCGCGCCAGGCCCGGCCGGCGGCCACCGATCGAGCCACCGCGGCGTCCACCTGGTCGACGTCCAGCATCTCGATCTTGGCCACGACCTCCTCGGTCGAGGGGTCGAGAATCTCGAAGACGCCCATCAGAAGCGCTCGAATCCGCGCCGGCGTTCCCAGTCGGTGACGACGCTCTCGTAGGCCTCCAGCTCGACGTCGGCCGCCCGCACGTAGTGGGCCACGACGTCCTCGCCGAAGGCGCTCTTGGCCAGCTCGGAGTCGGCGAAGGTGTCGCGGGCCTGGCGCAGCGTGGTCGGCACCCGGGCCAGGTCGGACTCGTAGGCGTTGCCGACGAAGGCCGGCTCCAGCGGAAGGCCGGCCCGGATCCCGAACAGGCCCCCGGCCAGCATCGCGGCCTGGGCCAGGTAGGGGTTGACGTCGCCGCCGGGCACCCGGTTCTCCACCCGCAACCCGCCATCGTTACCGATCACCCGCAACGCGCAGGTCCGATTGTCCTCCCCCCAGGCGATCGCGGTCGGCGCGAAAGAGCCCGCCTGGTAACGCTTGTAGGAGTTGATCGTCGGCGCGTAGAGCAGGGTGAAGTCGCGCAGGGTGGCCAGCACACCGGCCACGAAGCTCTTGAAGATCGGGCTGCGGCCGTCGGAGAAGTCGGGCGAGTCCTGCTCGGCGAAGATGAACGAGCCGTCCGCGCCGCGCAGGCTCATGTGGATGTGGCACGAGTTGCCCTCGCGCTCGTCGTACTTGGCCATGAAGGTCAGCGACTTGCCGTGCCGGGCGGCCAGCTCCTTGGCTGCCGTCTTGAACACCACGTGGTTGTCGGCCGTGGTCAGCACCTGGTCGTACTTGAACGCGATCTCGTGCTGGCCGAAGTTGCACTCGCCCTTGGACGACTCGACGGTCAGCCCGGCGTTGTACATCGTGTTGCGGATGTCGCGGATCAGCGGCTCGTCGCCGCTGGTGCCGAGGATCGAGTAGTCCACGTTGTACCGGGTGGAGCCCTGCAGGCCGTGGTAATTGGCGTCCGAGGCGTCCTGGTAGGTGCCGTTGAACACGATGAACTCCAGCTCGGTGGCCCCGAACGGCACGCAGCCGAGCTCGGTCGCCTCCTGCACCTGGGCCGCCAGCACCTGCCGGGGCGACTGCCGCACCGGCGTGCCGTCCAGCCAGGCCAGGTCGCACTGCACCATCACCGTGCCGGGCAGCCAGGGCGCGGCCCGCAGGGTGGACATGTCCGGCTTGATCAGGAAGTCGCCGTAACCCTGGTCCCAGGACGAGATCGCATAGCCGGAAACGGTGTTCATCTCGACGTCCACCGAGAGCAGGTAGTTGCAGCCCTCCATGCCGTGGTCCATCACCGTGTCCAGGAAGTACCGGGCGTGCACCCGCTTGCCCTGCAACCGGCCCTGCATGTCGGTGAAGACGACGAGAACGGTGTCCACATGACCGGACTCGACGGTCTGGCCGAACTTGGACATGGAGAGCGGTGAGCTGCTCTCGGTCATCGCGGTGTTCCTTTCACTCGTCTCGCTCGTCCTTGAGAGATCAGGGTGGGGCTGGTGTTGCTGGTGCCCGATCAGCCGAGCAGACCTCGCACCAATGCCGAGGTCGCCTGGCAGTGCTCCTCCATGACCACCCGGGCCCGCACATGATCCCCGTGCAGCACGGCCTCGACGATCTCGGCGTGCTGGGCGTCGGAGTGCGCGATGTTCGGCGCCAGGACCGGGATCTGCTGCAGCAGCTCGGCCGTGATCGACCGGGCCTGGGTGACCGCGTCGATCAGCATGGCCGACCCGCTGAGGGTGGCGATGGCCAGGTGCAACCGGGAGTCGGCGACCCGGCGAGCGCCGGCGTCCTGAATGCCCTGGGTGGCCTTCAGCGCCTCCCGCAGCCAGGAGCGCTGGTCGGCGCTGAGATCGGAGCTGGCGGCCAGACCGGCCGCCCCCGGTTCGACCACGCTGCGGAAGGCCAGCGCGTCGGCCACCTCGGTCGAGGTGCGGCGGGTGCGGGTGGCGTCGTGCGGGCGGTCGGAGGGATCACCCCGGTAGAGCACCACCGTGCCGCCGGTGCGGCCGCGGCTGGTCTGCACCAGGCCGGCCTGCCGCAGGGCGCCGATCGCCTCCCGCAGGGTGGCCCGGCCGACCTTGAGCCGCTCGGCCAGCTCCCGCTCGGAGGGCAGCCGCTCGCCCTCGGCGAAGACGCCGAGCCGGATCGCCATGGCCAGGTGCTCGACGGTCGACTCGAAGGCATTGCCCTCGCGGACCGGTCGCAGCACGGCGTCGGACAACGAGGCTGTGCTCGTCATGCCTTCCTCGCCTTCACAAACCGTCGCAGACCGCCCCGTTCACGGTGAATCCTAGTCTCGATCACCGAACGTGCCGCGTCAGCCTTCAACCGGGGCGAGATTGCCGAAATCCCCTGATTCGCGACAGCCGCACCGCAGTCAATGGGGCCTTCTGAGCCCATTTGGCTGACGCCGACGCGCGGCGCAGGCACATCGTCTGCCGGGTTGCCGATCGTGTCAACGGTATGGAGGCAGCGAACCTGATCCAATGGTCTTGGAGCGATCCTTTTAGTCCAGGGCCAGGTAGCCGCGGTCGACCAGCAGGGCCCAGACCGCCTCGACCGCGTCGGCGACGTCCAGCCGGGAGGTGTCGATCCGCAGGTCGGCGTCCACCGGCACCTCGTAGGGCGAGGAGATCCCGGTGAAGTCGGGGATCAGGCCCTGCCGGGCCTTGGCGTACAGGCCCTTGCGATCGCGTCGCTCGCACTCGGCCAGCGGGGTCGAGACGTGGATCAGCACGAAGTCGCCGACCTTCTCGACCTCGGCCCGCACCTGGGCCCGGGCCCGGGCGAACGGTGCGATCGGGGCGCAGACGGCCAGGCCGCCGTGCCGGGTGACCTCGGCCGCCACGAACCCGATCCGGCGGATGTTGAGATCGCGGTCGGCCCGGCTGAAACTCAGGCCGGCCGAGAGGAGCCGGCGCACCTCGTCGCCGTCGAGCAGCGAGAGGGTCCGGCCGCTGTTCTCCTCCAGCCGGTCGGCCAGGGCCTTGGCCACGGTCGACTTGCCCGATCCGGAGAGCCCGGTGAAGAACACGGTGACGCCGCGGCCCGGCCCGGCCGCCGTCCGGGCCCGCTCGGCGGCGAACAGCGGGTGCTCCTCGGCCTCACCGAAATCGGAGTCGGTGGCGGAGTCGGTGCCGGTCAGGTTCAGCACCGCGGTGCCACCGTAGGCCCGGGCCACGGCCGCCACCCGCTCGGCGTCGCCCGGCCGGACCGGCACCGCCACCGGGACCGCGACCGATTCCAGGCCGGCCACCTGTGCCTGTTCGGACAGCCCCCGCACCGCCCGCCAGAGCGCGGCCGGGGCCAGGACGCCGGGGCGTCCGGCCGGCCCGCCCGGACCGCCCGGACCGCCCGGCCGGCTCGGCCGGTTCGACCGTCCGCTGCCGAGCACCGCGATCCAGAGCAGCGCCTGCCCGGACGTCCTTGCCCGCTCCAGGACGGCGTCCACCTGCTGAGTGCTCAGGGCCCGGCCGACCGGCACCGCCAGCACCTCGGCCCGACCGGCCCCGGCCCGCACCCTCTCGGCCAGCACGGCCCGGATCTGGGCCGGGGTACGGCGGGCGGCGCGGAGCGGACCGTGGCTGAACGGCCGCAGCCGGCTCACCGACGGCAGGCCGCCCGGCCGGTGCAGCGTGGCCACCGGGGTGCCTTCGGCGTCCTCCAGCACCACCGCCTGCCCGGCGTCCGCCGTGACCTCGGGCGGAACCTCGATCCCGGTCAGCTCGGCGGCGTCCAGCGCCTGGACGAGGGCCAGTTCGGCCCGCTCCAGCACTTCGGCCGGTGGGTGCCAGTGCGGCAGGTCGGCGACAGAACCCAGGTCAGACACGCAGCGAGCGTACTGACCGAGCTGTCGCCGGCCCTACCGGCACTTGATCAGTTGTCACCGCGCAGGATGGCCAGCAGGCGCAGGATCTCGATGTAGAGCCAGACCAGGGTCACGACCAGGCCGAAGGCCGCCGTCCAGGCGTACCGCTCGGGCAGCCCGTTGCGGATGCCCTGGTCGATGAAGTCGAAGTCGAGCACCAGGTACAGCGCCGCCAGGCCGACCCCGAAGGCGCTGACCAGCAGGCCGAGGCCGCCGACGTCGTAGACGCTGTGACCGCCGAAGATCGAGAAGCCCACGTTGATCAGGCTGAACACCAGGTAGCCGGCGCCGGCGATGTACATGATCCGCTGGAACTTGGGCGTGACCCGGATCACCTTGAACCGGTACAGAGCCAGCATCGCGCCGAAGGTGGCCAGCGTGCCGATCACGGCCTGGATCACGATGCCGTCGTAGTACTGGTTGAACGCGTAGCTGATGCCACCGACGAAGACGCCCTCGACCGCCGCGTAGAGGAACATCAGCGGCGGCCGGATGGTCTTGCTGAGCGTGATCCACAGGCTGAGCCCGAAGCCGACCAGGGCGGCCACGATGGTCAGGCCGAAGCTGACCGGCTTGACCACCTCGTAGGTGACGGCCGCGGTGACCAGTAGCACGCCGAACAGCATGGCGGTGCGCATCACGACGTCGTCGATCGTCATCCGGCCGGTGTCCGCGGACGTCGCCGAGGGGGCGACGTACATGTCCTGCAGCTCTCCCGCGCTGGGCGTCCGCGTGTCGAACGTCGCGTAGCCCCCGCGCGCGAACTCCTTGCTGCGCCCGAAGATGGGATTTCTGCTTTCCATCGGTCCTCCGACCGTAGTTCGCTGACAGGAGTGGTCTGACACCACTCTCATGACGCTAATGCGTGAACCGGTCCCAGAGTTCCCGTCCGGACGATCTTCGTCGCCGCCGGCTCATCCCCCGGCCACGGCCGCCGCCAGCTCGCGCACCGAGGGGCGCTGCTGCCAGGGGCGCAGAGTGTGCAGAACCCGGCCCAGCTCGCGGCGGGTGCGACCGGACCCGGCCCGGGCCGCACCGGCCGCCGAGGCCAGACCGGTGGCCGCGGCCTCGTCCGGCTGCCCGGCGCGGGCCTGGGCCCCGGCCATCCAGGACAGGAAGAAGCTGTAGTCGCGGGGCGAGAAGCTGGTCGCGTCGAGCGAGGCCCGGTACAGCTCCAGGGCCTGCTCCGGCCGGCCCGCCTCGGCGTGACAGGCCGCCGTCTGCATCGTGAGCAGGGTCTGGTTGTAGTGCGCCCCGAGAGCCGGCGGCTCGGCGTCGTCGCCCCGGTGGAGCAGGTGCTGGGCCTGATCGAGCCGGCGACGGACCGCATCGGTGGAGGCGCCGAGCATCGCCTCGGCCCGGGCCTCCTGCTGGGTGGCCTCGGCCTGGACCCGCAGCGGCAACCGCCAGGGCCCGCTGCGCACCGCCTGCGAGAGGGTGAGCATGCGTAACGGCTCGCGCCCGTCGTAGGCCAGCTGAGCCTTCTTGAGCAGGACATATCCCTGCATGGCGGCATCGCCGGCCTCCTGGGCCCACTCCGTGGCCCGGTCGTGCCAGAACACCGCCCGGGCGGTGTCGTTCAGGTCGCGGTACAGCCAGCCCGCGAACTCGGCGCCGTCCGCTCCGGCCTTCAGAAGCTGTTTGCGGACGTCGGGCCGGACCTGACCCGCGTGGCGCTGCACGGCCCCGAGCGTGCCCAGCAACCGGGGCAGGACGGCGACCGCCCCGCACCGGCCGTCGTCGGCCTTGATCCGGACCAGCTGATCCCGGAAGTGCGCCACCACCGCCCGGTCGAGGTAGCGCCGGGCGTCGTCCAGGGCCGCGTTCAGGTGCTCCGGATCCACCGGCAGCTCCGGCGCCTCGGCGCGCACCCCTGGTTCTGCGGGTCCGGCCGGCTGGGCCCGATCCTCGATCTCGGGGGCCGACGGGACCACTGGCGGCCGGGCCGCCCGGAACCGCTGGCGATCGTCCTCCCCGGCCCGGCTCAGCATCGTGTCGAGAGCAGCCTGGATCTCGGGCCGGGGAATCAGGCCGGCCCCCGCGGCCTCCCATTTGGAAACGGTCCGGACGCAAACTCCGAGATCCTCAGCAAAGGCACGGACGGTGAGCCGCAGGGCATGCCGGAGTAATCGCGTCTCCCGACCGGACCACCTGTCCACCGTCATCACGAGTGCACCCCCGTCGGCTGATTCGCGATTCTCCGACCCAGTGGCTCACCGAAGCGGAACCCTGGGTCAATTCTGGAATTACAGGCACGTTCTTCCAGTTCAGGGCCACTGATGACTATTCAGTGACCCGCTGTCACGAGATACTTGAAACTCACCAGAAATGATCACCGAATTGCATCGCCCGCCCGACCCGACTCACGACAAGATGAATCTCGCCGCCATTCGGCATCGCCGGTGACCCGACCCAAGATATGCGCACTTCTCGGCGCGACCACTCGTTACCGGACCTCACCGGAACAATGTCCCTTGACTTGGGGGCAGGATCAAGGCCCTTCTCGAGCCTGTGGACAACCTCACCGCCGAGGCGGTTCGGTGGGTACGCGCGCACGGGTCACTGGCGGGCGGAGGCCAGGATCTGCAGCACCTCGGGGGCCCGGTCGTTCCAGCGCCGGGCGCTCCGGCGCCGGAGCAGGTTTCCGATCCCGAACCCGTAGAGCGGGCCGACCACCAGCAGGGCCAGGCCCCAGACCGGCGCCGAGAAGACGACGGCCGGGACCAGCAGGCCCAGCAGCGGCAGGCAGGCGAACACCTCAACCAGCATGGCGGCCAGGACGAGCAGACCGGCGGTGCAGCCCTGACCGGCTCCGCCGCCACCGAAAGCGTTCTGCGAGGGCGGAACGGCGTAGGGGGCGTTCACCGCGAGCAGGCCGGCCAGCCCCAGGCCCACCCCGTACAGGGCATAGGCCAGGCCGACGGCGGCCGGGACGTACGGCCAGCCGCCGGTGATCGCCGCGATCACCAGGCTGAGCACGAGCAGGATCGGCAGGTTGACGATCGCGGCGGCCAGGTCCCCGCCGAGCAGGTCCCGCCGGGCGTCGCGCGGATCGGTGGCGCTGCTGATCAGCATCCAGGTCGGCGTGCCGTCCAGACCGAACCGGTTGGCCGTGTTCAGCGGCCCAAGCAGGCCCATCCCGCAGACCGCGAAGACCAGCCCCGGCCCCGGCCGGCCGCCGGCGAACGCGATCGGGCCGAGAACCACGGCCAGCACCGGCAACAGGGCGCTGGTCACGGCCATCACCGCACGGCGCGGTTCACGGGTCACGTAGCGCAGATCCTTGGCCATGATCGCGCCGACCCGGCCGGCCGGCACCGGGATCCCCCGCGGAACCAGCACGGTAGCGGCGCGGCCGCGGTTGCCGGAGACCTCGGTGCGCTCCAGGGCCCGGCGGACGCTGCGCTGCCAGAGCACCAGCAGGACGGCGATCAGGGCGGCCACCAGGGCCAGCGAGCCGAGGGCGGCCGGCAAGGGCCGGCCAGGGGCGGTCGCGAGCAGGCCGGACGGCGTCCAGCGCAGCGGGCCGGCGATCGCGGCGACGGCGTCCCGAGTGTCCGCACTGTCCCGCAGGGCCAGCTGCAACAGGGGGTTGACCAGCTGGAACGACAGCCCGACGACGGCGGCGAAGGCCACCCCCAGGTCACGGCCGCGGCGCGAGCGCAGCACTCCGGACAGGGCCGCCACCACCGCCCGGCTGGCCCCCACGCACAGCGTCAGTTCCAGGGCCACCGCCACCAGGGCCACCAGGAACGACGCCGGTCCGGTCCCGGTGGCCGGCAGCAGCCCCAGGGCCGCCACCACGGTCGCCACCGGGGCGACCCCGACCAGGGCCCCCACCCCCATCACGGTCAGGAACTGCCGGCCGCTGAGCGGGAGCAGGGCCAGCCGGGCCGGGTCGAGGAGATCGTCGCTGCCGAAGGTGAGGATCGGCAGCACCACCCAGCCGGCCAGCAGCCCGGTGAACACCAGCACCGACAGATCCTGGGGCAGCCGGCCGTCACCGCGGGTGAGGGCGAGCACCAGCAACGCGAACCCGGCCGCCGTACCGCCCAGGATCAGGCTCATGGCGAAGCCGAACCGGCGGGCCGTGGATCCCGGCCCACTGCGCAGGCTTCCGCGCATCAGGGCCAGGCGCAGCCGGGCGGCCGTACCGACCAGCGACGGTCGAGGCGAGGGCGCGACGGCGTTCAGCTGACCCCCAGCCAGTCGAGCCCGCCGTCGCCGACGCCCACGGCTCCGCCGACCAGTTCGACGAACACCTCTTCGAGCGAGCGACCGCCGCGCACGGCGTCCACCGTGCCGGCCGCCAGCACCCGGCCGCCGGCCATCACCGCGACGTCGTCACAGATCCGCTCGACCAGGTCCATCACGTGACTGGAGAAGACCACCGTGCCGCCGCGACCGGTGAACGCCCGCAGCACCTCCCGGATCGTGCGGGCCGAGACCGGGTCGACGGCCTCGAACGGCTCGTCCAGGAACAGCACCGGCGGGTTGTGCAGCAGGGCCGCGGCCAAGGCCACCTTCTTGCGCATGCCGGTGCTGTAGTCGACGACCAACTGGTTGCCGGCCCCGGCCAGGCCGAGCACCGAGAGCAGTTCCTGGGCCCGCGCGTCGATCTCGGCCGGGTCCATCCCGCGCAGCAGGCCGGTGAAGTGCAGCAGCTCGGCCCCGGACAGCCGCTCGAACAGGCGCAGCCCCTCGGGCAGCACCCCCATCCGTTGCTTGGCCAGCAGCGGCTGCTCCCAGACGTCGACGCCGTCGACCCTCACCCGGCCGGCGTCCGGCCGCAACAGCCCGGTGACCATGGCCAGCGTCGTCGTCTTGCCGGCCCCGTTGGGCCCGACCAGCCCGAAGAACCGGCCCCGAGGCACGTCCAGGTCGACCCCGTCGACGGCCACCACCTGGTCGAAACGTTTGGCCAGGCCACGGATCTGAACGGCCATGGACTGCTCGTAGGACTGGGCCGACGGCACCTCGGCCGGCTGGTCGTCCTGTGCGCTCACGACGCCTCCGGTCCGGCGGCAACCGGCGGTCGCCTAGCGCGGCAGCATACGGCTCCGCCGCCTCAGCGCGCGTCCGGACGGAGGGCGGCCAGCGCCCGCTCGACGTCCTCGTTCGTGTTGTAGAGGTGAAAGGCCAGCCGCAGCCGCCCGGTCCGGACGCTTCCGATCACCCCGGCCCGCTGCAGCCGCTCGGCCCCGTCGGGCCCGGTCGGCAGGCTGACGATCGCGGAGTCGCCCGGCGGCAGGCCGACGCCGGCCCGGAACTGGTTGGCCAGCCCGAGGCTGTGCTCGTGCAGCACGGCCGGCCCGACCGCGGTGAGCAGGTCGAGCGCCGGGGCCTGGGCGACCCAGGAGTGCCAGGCCGGGGAGACGTCGAACCGGCGGGCGTCCGCCGCCAGCCGCAGCGGCCCGTCGTAGAGCGACTGCCACCGGTCCGCACCGGCGTACCAGCCGGCCGCGTGCGGGGTCAGCTCGCCCGCCGGACCGCCGGCCAGGTCCGGGTCGACGGTGAAGAAGCAGGTGCCGCGCGGGGCCAGCAGCCACTTGTAGCCGCCGCCCACGGTGTAGGCGAAGCGGCCGGCGTCGACCGGCAGCCAGCCGGTGGCCTGGGTGGTGTCCACGAAAATCCGGCAGCCGGTCGCGGCGGCGGCGGCGACCAGGGCGTCGAGGTCGGCCAGCCGACCGTCGGCGGACTGCACCGCCGAGACCGCGACCAGGGTGGTCCGGGCGGTCACGGCCTCGGCCAGGCGTTCCAGCGGCACCGTGCGGACCACGACCGAGCGCTCCGCCTGAGCCAGGAACGGGAACACCATGCTGGTGAACTCGCCCTCGGCCAGCAGCACCTCACTGCCGGCGGGCAGGGCGGCCGCGACCAGCCCGGCGAACACGCTGACCTGGCTGCCCACGGCCACCCGGTCCGGGCTGACCCCGACCAGGGCGGCGTAGGCCCGGCGGGACAATTCCAGCGGGCCGTCGTAGTCCGGCGGGCTCGCCGTCCCGGCCTGCCACTGCTGCAGGACCGTGCTCAGGGCCTGCAGGCCGCGGCTGGGCGGCAGGCCCAGGGAGGCGGTGTTCAGATAGGTGACGTCGGGGCTGAACTCGGCCTGCGCCCGGGCCAGAGCGGCCCGCCCGTCCAGGTCCGGCGCGGCGGTGAGGGTGGTGTCCGGTGACATGCTCTCAGCCTGACCCGTCCTGGGCCTGTGTGGAAGTGCGACCTCTCAGCCACCAGACCCAAGCTGTGCTTGGGTTTGAGGTATGAGCCATGACGACGTCATCGAGCCCGGGCCGGACGACGAACGCGACCTGCTCGACCCTCGCCGGATGCTGGTCTTCGCCGAGGTGGCCCGCAGCGGATCGCTGGCCGGCGCGGCGGCCGTCCTGGGCTGGACCCAGCAGGCGGTCGCCCAGCACGTGAAACACCTGGAGCGGGAGGCCGGCTGTGCCCTGGTGGTCCGCAACTCCCGTGGCGTCACCCTCACCGAGGCCGGCCGGTCGCTGGCCGGGCACGCCGAGGCGCTCCTGACCCGGCTACGGGCGGCCCGGGCCGAGCTGAGCGCACTGCGCGACCTGCGGGCCGGCCGGGTGCGCCTGGCCGCGTTCCCGTCGGGCTGCGCCACGTTCGTACCGGCCGCCATCGCCCTGCTGGGCGAGCGCGCCCCGGGGCTGGACGTGCGCCTGACCGAGGCCGAGCCAGAGCAGGCCCTCGACCTGCTGGCCCGGGCCGAGGCCGACCTGGCCGTCACATTCGACTACGACAACCTGCCCGGGCCGGCCGATCGCCCGGCCGCGACGGCGCTGTTCGACGACCGGATGCTGCTCGTGGTCCCGGCCGGGCATCCGCTCGGCACCAGCTCCGACGCCGACCCGGACGACGCCGACCTGGGTGACGCCGCCGATCAGCGCTGGATCGCCGGCTGCCCGCGATGCCGCACGCACCTGCTGACCGCGGCGGCAGCGCGGGGCTTCGTACCCGACATCCGGCACAGCACGGACGACTACGTCGTCACCCAGACGCTGGTGGCCGCCGGCCTCGGGGTGGCCCTGTTGCCCGCACTGGCCCTGGAGGCCGCCCGGGATTCTCAGGTCCGCAGTATTGAACTGCCCCAGCACGCGCCCCGGCGAGTCAGCGTCAGCGCGCGGAGCGAGCTGACGCCCGGCCCGGCCACACAAGCAGTGACTCGGGCATTGATTGAAATCACCCGCCCCCGACGGTCTGAATGATCGATCTCAGAATCTGTCGTTCTACAATTGTCATTCTTACCCACCGGCAATCACCGGACTGATGCGCTTCTCGGCGCGGGGACGGCGCGGCCGTCGCCGCCCCCTGATGTGAGACCTCGGGTGTTACCCGGTCACGGCCGGCTCAGTTGTCGTAGACGACCGCGGTGCCGCCGTGGGCGTAGTAGCCCGACTGGCACAGCGCCTTGGACTTGCCGGAGATCGTGGTCAGCGGCCCGTACGTGGTGTACGACGAACCGCTGCCCATCGGCGAGCAGGTGGCCTTGGCCTTCTGGTGGAAGTACGACGGGTATCCGGTGCACGGACCCGAGGTGTAGGACCGGCCGGAGTCGCCGTAGGAGCCCGAGCACCCGGACGCCGAGGCCGACGACTCGCTGATCATCACCCCTGCGGGCGCGATCAACGCACAGACCACCGCGACCTGGAAAACCTTTTTCATTCCTCGCAAGATTGCCTCCGAACTCGACCTGAAAAGGATGGGACAGATGCCGCGCGAAGTCTTATTAACGACAAATCCCCCGGCACCTCGGCCAAGCTACTTCGGGTTACCGTCGCGTGACAAGACCTTCGGCGCCGAGAATCCCGGCGAACCAGGACTCACAGGAATGCATACCTTCAGCGTTTCTCAAAAGTTTCTTTCAACCGGACGGTTCCGGAACAGAATGCTATTGACAATACCTTGATCGCAATATCCCAATCGATCACCGACGAGGTATGTTCAAGGCATGACGGCGGACGGCGAGGAGTGGCGCGCTTCGCGACGCGAGGCGTTCGAGGTACATGCCCGGGCCCAGCAACGGGCCGAGGCGGCCGAGGCCGAGCGGGCCCGCCCCTTGGTGGCCGACTTCGTCCGCCGGGCCCGCGAGCAGGGGCTGACGGCCGAACCGCTGCGGGCCCGGTCCTACAGCGGCACGACCACCTACCGGACGCCGGTGCGGGGCTGGTACCTGCAGCCGACCGGCCCCCTGGCGATCAGCGAGGAGGGCGAGTACTACGTGCTGGTGGCCGTCGCCGGGCTGGCCGCCCGGGTGCGCGGGGTGCAGGTCGCGCCGTCCCCACCGCCGTTGGCCGTGGGGCGCGGCGCCCGGGACGGCGAGTCCATGTCACTGGCCGAACTGCTGCAGCGGCGCCTGGCCGCCGGCCTCGACTTCCGCCGGCTCTGACCGGCCCTGAAGGTGCCCCCGACGGGACTCGAACCCGTACTCGGGCGCTTTTAAGGCGCCTGCCTCTGCCGTTGGGCTACGAGGGCCTGCCGGGGCGACCCGGCACTCTCATGGTTCCAGGTTAAGCGCCCCGGCATACCCTGAAGCCATGGGTCATCTTGTGGATCGTCGCCGGGTGCTGCGGGTGCGCGGGGCCGGCACCGAGGCCGCCGTCGCCACCGAACAGCCGGACCAGCTCGCGGTCGAGGCCCCGCTGACCCTTAAGGTCGGCGCCGACACCGTGGCCACCACGATGCGCACCCCCGGCCACGACCTGGAGCTGGCCCTGGGCTGGCTGGTCGCCGAGGGAGTGGTCCGCGAGCCGGGCGACGTGCTCGGGGCCACGAGTTGCGACGTCGACACGGTCCAGCTGCGGCTGGCGCCGGGCATCGCGCCGCCCAAGGCCCGGCTCGGGGCCACCAGCAGCGCCTGCGGGGTCTGCGGCAGCGACACCATCGACGAGGTGCTGGCCCGCCGGGGCCCGGCTCCGGCGGCCGGGCCGGTGGTCCCGGCCGAGGTGATCTCCGGGCTGCCCGATGCCCTGCGGACGGCGCAACGGGCCTTCGCCCGGACCGGTGGTCTGCACGCGGCCGGGCTGTTCACGGCCACCGGCGAGCCGCTGTGCGTGCGGGAGGACGTCGGGCGGCACAACGCCGTCGACAAGGTGGTCGGCTGGGCCCTGCAGGCCGGCCTGCTGCCGGCCGCCGACCTGGTGCTTCAGGTCAGCGGCCGGGCGTCGTTCGAGCTCACCCAGAAGGCGGCGATGGCCGGCATCCCGGTGCTGTCGGCCGTGTCGGCGCCGTCCACGCTCGCGGTCGATCTGGCCCGCGAGGCCGGGCTCACGTTGATCGGGTTCGTGCGGGGCGACTCGATGAACGTCTACGCCGGACCGGAGCGGGTGCTGGTCGAGCCGCGACTCACTTCTTCTTCGTCGCTGCCGGTGTAGGAGTCGCGCTCGGTGCCTCACTCGCCGTCGGGCCGGCACCCGCGCCGGCGCTCACACTCGCACTGGGCGCCGCCGACGGCGTCTGGCTCGGCGTCACGGTAGGCGTGGGCGAGGCCAGCAGCGGTGGCACCCCGGTCAGCGGCAGCTCGGCCGGCTGGATCGGGCCGGTCGCCTCGCCGGTGTCCGGGTCGATCCGGCGCTGCTGCATCGGGAAGGCGTTCCACCGCGGGGCCGAGCCGGCCGGCGAGCCCGGCAGCATCTGGAACTGATCGCCCGAGTCGGTGCTGCGGGTGCGGTTGTCCTCCGAGACGGTGAGCGGGCTGCCGTCCTGGTCGTAGAGCTGGACGCCGGTCAGCGGCCGGCCTTCCGAGTCGTACGGGAACACGTTGCTGATCTGGGTGTCTCCGTTGCTCAGCCCGGCCGGCGCCGACGAGTAGTTGTTGTTCGAGTAGTACTCGGTGTGCACCGACTGCACCGCCACCGGCAGGAACACCAGGGCGGCCAGCACATTGCCGACCACCATCAGGTTGGTCTGCCACTCGTTCAGCCGGCTCGCGCGCCGTCCCAGCTCGACGCTGGCGATCACGGCGGCCAGCAGGAACAGCACGCCGAGCACCCCGCCGGCCAGCAGGCCGCGCTGGCCCCAGTACTGGCCCAGCACCTGGACCGCGATCCAGGCCCGCAACACCCACCAGACCGGTCGCAGCACGACCAGGAAGTCCCGCGCCGCCGGCCACCAGGGCTGCTCCTCCAGGGCCCGCAACCCGCGGCCGTAGGCCTGCCGGCCCGGCTGCACCAGCCAGTCCGGGCCGAAGAGCACCCGGTGCAGTCGGCGACGTCGCTCGGCCTGGCGATCCTCGCCTCGAGCCGGCAGGCCGGCCGCGGTGCGCAGTTCGCGGGCGTACTCGGCCGGGTCGCCGTACCGCTCGGCCGGCGACGCCCCCTCCTCGGCCAGCGCATCGGTGAGGTCGGCCTCGAGGCCACCGGTGAGCTCGGTGACCTCGTCGGCGGACAGGTCGTCGAGCTGAGCCCGGACCGCCCGCACGAAGGCGGCGATCTGCGGCTGAGCCCCTTCCCCTCCGGAAGGACTCAGCGGCTGGGTCGGCGCCGGGCTGTTCATCGGTTCTCCTTCATGGTCCGGGCGCCGAGCAGGCCGTTCATCGTGTCCGCGAAGCCGGCCCAGGTCTTGGTCTGGGCCTCCAGCGTGGTTCGGCCGTGGGCGTTGATGCCGTAGTACTTGCGGTGCGGTCCCTCGTCCGAGGGCACGACGTACGAGGTCAGCGCCCCGGCGGCGTACAGCCGGCGGAGCGTGCCGTAGACCGAGGCGTCGCCGACGTCCTCCAGCCCGGCCGCCCGGAGGCGGCGGAGCACCTGGTAGCCGTAGCCGTCCTCCTCGGCGACCACGGCCAGCACGGCCAGGTCGAGCACCCCCTTGAGGAGCTGCGTGGTGTCCATTCCGTCCTCCAGTGTTCGCTCCTGCACAGTAGTACACATTGCGCGGTAGTGGATAGGGAGGCCACCCGGGCACGCAGAAGTGGGCCTCGACCGGCGTCGGGGCGCGATCGACCCGGTTCTGCGTGCCGGCGGGTACGGCGGGCTCAGGCCCGGAGCGCGGCCGGAGCGCTCGACGGGACAACGGGAGCATGGGGCGGCACGACCGCCGTGCGGCGATAGGGCCGGCCCAGCTCCGGACGAAGGTCCGGCTCACCGCGATTGGGCCAGTGCGCGAAGGCCCGCTCGGCCTGGGCGGTGATGGTCAGCGCCGGATTCACCCCGAGGTTGGCCGAGATCGCCGAGCCGTCCACGATGTGCAGGCCCGGGCAGCCGTGAGCCCGGTGGTACGGGTCGACGACGCCGGTCGCGGCGTCCGCGCTGATCGGGCAGCCGCCGATGAAGTGGGCGGTCAGGGGCACCCCGAGCATCTCGTTCCAGGTGCTGCCGGCCAGGCCGCCGATCTGCTCGGCGACCAGCTGGTTGGCCTCGTAGCCGGCCCGGATGAAGGTCGGATTCGGTTCACCGTGGCCCTGTTTAGAGGTCAGTACGCGCAGGCCGAACCGGTTTCGGGTGAGAAAGGTGGTCAGCGAGTTGTCCAGGCTCTGCATCACCAGCAGGATCACCGTGCGCTGGCTCCAGCGTCGCAGGTTGAGCAGGGCCAGCGTGCCCGGCGAGCGGCGGAACGTGCCGAGAACCTGCCGCCACCGGGAGATCTCGCTGTCGCCCTCGGTGGCCACGGTCTGCAGCAGGCCCATCGCGTTGCTGCCCCGCCCGTACCGGACCGGCTCGATGTGGGTGTTCGGGTCCGGATGGAAGGACGACGTGATCGCCGTCCCGGCGCTGTAGTCGACCCCGGGGTCGAGGCGGGCGCGCGAGCTGCCGATGATCGCCTCGGAATTCGTCCGGGTCCGCTCCCCCAGGGCCGGCGACAGGCCCGGCAGCCGGCCCGCGTCCCGCATCCGGTGCAGCAGGTTCTGGGTGCCCCAGGTGCCCGCGGCCAGCACCACCTGCCCGGCCCGCCGAGTGCGCCGGCCCCGGCCGAACCAGGCTCCGGTCCGCTGGGTCTCGACCTGCCAGCCGCCGCCCGGCACCGGGGTCAGGCCGGTCACGGTGGTCAGCGGCTCGACCCGCACCCCGGCCTTCTCGGCCAGGTACAGGTAGTTCTTGACCAGGGTGTTCTTGGCTCCGACCCGGCAACCGGTCATGCAGCCGCCGCACTCGGTGCAGCCGGTCCGGCGGGGGCCGGCGCCACCGAAGAACGGGTCGGCGTCGTCCTCACCGGGCCGGTTGAAGTAGACCCCGACCGGCGTCGGGTGAAAGGTGTGGCCCACCCCCATCCGCTCGGCCACGGCCTTGATCACGACATCGGCCGGGGTGTGGGTCGGGTTGGTGACCACGCCCAGCATCCGGCTCGCCTGTTCGTAGTGCGGGTCGAGTTCACCGGCCCAGTCAGTGATCCCGGCCCACTGGCTGTCCTCGAAAAAGGCCGGTGGGGGTCGGTACAGGGTGTTGGCGTAGACCAGCGAGCCCCCGCCGACCCCGGCTCCGGCCAGCACCAGGACGTCCTTGAGCAGGTGGATCCGCTGAATGCCGAACAGCCGCAGCCGGGGCGCCCAGACGTACCGGGGCAACCGCCAGGAGGTGCGCGCGAACTCGTCGTCCGCGAACCGCCGGCCGGACTCCAGAACCAGCACCGAGTAACCCTTTTCGGCCAGCCGCAGGGCCGCGACGCTGCCACCGAACCCGGAGCCGATCACGATCACGTCAGCGTCGTCGACAGCGTCACGGGCAGCATCGCCGGCCATCATCGGCCTCCGTTCAAGCGGGTGCGCTCGACGTTACTCCACGGTAGTCGAGCCGACCAGGCTCCAGGCGATACCGTCCAGAATATCCTTCTCGCTGGTCACGACCGAGGTGACCGGAGCCAGCGCGGCCACCCGCTCGACCAGCCGGCGCCAGATCAGGGCGCCGGCTCCGATCACGTCGACCCGGCCCGGGTGCATGAACGGCAGCGCCGCCCGCTCGGCCCGCGGCATCGCGATCAGGTCGTCGCAGGCGGCCAGCACGTCGGCCACCGGGAGCACCGCCGCGTGGATCCGGGCCGGGTCGTAGCCGGGCAGGCCGAGGGCATGGGCGGTGATCGTGGTCACCGTGCCGGCCACCCCGACCAGGGTCCGGGCCAAGGCCAGCGGCACCTGCTCGGCCACCCGGTTCAGGGCGGCATCGACGGCCGTCGCCGCCGCCGCCAGCTCGGCCGCGGTCGGCGGGTCGCTGTGCAGGAAGCGCTCGGTCAGCCGCACGCAGCCGATGTCGACCGACAGGGCCGCCTCGACCGCACCGGACTCCCCCAGCACCACCTCGGTCGAACCGCCACCGAGATCGACCACCAGAAAGGGTGATTCGTGGTTCGCGGCGAGGTCCCCGGTGGCACCGGCGAAAGAGAGCGCGGCCTCCTCGGAACCGGGGATCACCTCCGGCTCGACGTTCAGGATCTCCCGGACGCCGGCCACGAACTCGGCCGCGTTGCGCGCGTCCCGGGCGGCCGAGGTGGCCACGAACCGGACAGCGCCGACTCCGGCGTCCTGGCAGAGCCGCGCGTAGCCGGCGGTGGCCTCGAGGGTGCGGGCCAGGGCCTCGGGGGCGATCTCACCGGTCCGGTCGACCCCCTGACCGAGCCGGACCACCTCCATCCGCCGGTCGACGTCGACCAGGGTGCCGGCGGCCGGGTCGAGATCGGCGATCAGCAGCCGGATCGAGTTGGTGCCGCAGTCGATCGCGGCCACCCTGGTCATGACGCCTCCCCGGCCACGACCCCGCAGGGGCCCTTGGCCCACCAGTCGGGCAGGGCGGCCAGCACCTCGTCGCCCAGCGGGTTGACGCCGGGCCCGGCGGCCAGCGCATGGGCGGCCAGCACATGCAGGCACTTCACCCGATCGGGCATGCCGCCGGCCGAGACGCCGTCGATCTCCGGCACCGAGCCGAGCTCGGCCCGGCGACGCAGGTAGTCCGCGTGGGCCCGCCGGTAGCCCTCGGCCAGCTCCGGGTCGGAGGCCAGCCGGGCGGTCATCTCCCGCATCACGCCCTGCGCCTCCAGGGTGCCGATCGCCCCGGCCGCCTTCGGGCAGGTCAGGTAGTACATCGTGGGGAACGGCGTGCCGTCGTCGAGCCGCGGAGCGGTCCGCACGACGTCCGGCTGGCCGCAGGGGCAGCGATGGGCGATGCCCACCACCCCCCGCGGCGGGCGGCCGAGCTCGCGGCGGACGGCATCGAGGTCGGCGTCGCTGACGGGTTCGTGCTGGTCGGTCCGGCTGATCTCGATCATCATTTCTGGGGGTCGGTGGGATCGGCCGCGACCTGCGCCGACAGCCAGACCCGGGAGAACCAGGGCCGGTCGCCGGTCGGAGCGGCGGCCACGTCGGCGGGATCGGTGGACGGGGCCGTGGGGACCTTCGGGTCGACCACCACGAAGCCGGTCTCGCCCGGCATCACGTATTTCAGTCGCTGCCGGGCCTGGGCTCTCACGTAGTCGTCGTCGGCCCAGCGGGCCCGCTGCTGGGTGAGCGCGGCGACGTCCTTCTGGGACTGGCTGACCGCGGCCCGGGCCGACTCGATCTCCGAGCGCTGGATCAGCCATTTCTGGAAGTAGGGCAGGATCAGCAGGGCCAGGACGACGGCCACCGCGCCGAGCACCCAGATCGGCCGGCCGCTGCCGGCCCGGGTGCCACCGCGGGTCGAGTCGGTCCGCCCGGCGGTACCGGCCCGCGGGCGGGTCGAGGCGGCCGGGCGTGAGCCGGGGGCGCTGGCCGAGCGGGGCTTGCCCGAGGGCGGGCCCATCGGGCGACGCCCACTGCTCCCGGTGCTCGTCGGCCGGGGGCCGGGAACACCGGGAGCGGGAGGACGTCGCGGACTCATCGACTCAGGCTAGCCTGCGCCGGTTCAGTTGCGGTTGAACCTCGGGAAAGCGCCGGCGCCGGCGTACACCGCGGCGTCGTCCAGCTCCTCCTCGATCCGCAGCAACTGGTTGTACTTGGCCACCCGGTCGGTCCGGGCCGGGGCACCGGTCTTGATCTGACCGCAGTCAGTGGCCACGGCCAGGTCGGCGATGGTGGTGTCCTCGGTCTCGCCCGAGCGGTGGCTCATCATCGAGCGGAACCCGTTGCGGTGCGCCAGCGCGACCGCGTCCAGGGTCTCGGTCAGGGTGCCGATCTGGTTGACCTTGACCAGCAGGGCGTTGGCGGCGAGGGTGTCGATTCCCTTCTGCAGCCGGACCGGGTTGGTCACGAACAGGTCGTCGCCGACGATCTGGATCCGGTTGCCCAGGGCCGCGGTGATCGCCGTCCAGCCGTCCCAGTCGTTCTCGTCCAGCGGGTCCTCGATCGAGACGATCGGGAACGCGTTCACCAGCTCGGTGTAGTAGGCGATCATCTCCTCCGAGGTGCGCTTGGCGCCCTCGAAGGTGTAGCTGCCGTCGGCGAAGAACTCGGTCGCGGCGACGTCCATGGCCAGGCCGATGTCGGTGCCGAGGGAGAAGCCGGCCTTCTCGATCGCGGTCGAGATGACCTCGAGCGCGGCCCGGTTGCTGGGCACGCTGGGGGCGAAGCCGCCCTCGTCGCCGAGGCCGGTGCTCAGACCCTGCGACTTCAGCACGGACTTCAGCGAGTGGTAGATCTCGGCGCCCCAGCGGACGGCTTCCTTGAAGGTCGGCGCACCCAGCGGGGCGACCATGAACTCCTGGATGTCGACGCCGCTGTCGGCGTGCGCGCCACCGTTGAGGATGTTCATCATCGGCACCGGCAGGATGTGCGCGTTCGGGCCGCCGATGTAGCGGAACAGCGGCAGCTCGGCCGAGTCGGCGGCGGCCTTGGCCACGGCCAGCGAGACCCCGAGGATGGCGTTCGCGCCCAGCGAGCCCTTGTTGTCGGTGCCGTCCAGGTCGATCATCGCCTGGTCGATCAGGCGCTGGTCGCTGGCCTCGAAGCCGAGCAGCTCCGGGCCGATCTGGTCGAGGACGGCCTGAACGGCCTGCTCGACACCCTTGCCGCCGTAGCGGGCCTTGTCGCCGTCACGCCGCTCGACGGCCTCGAACGCCCCGGTGGAGGCACCGGAGGGGACGGCCGCGCGGGCCAGCGTCCCGTCGTCCAGGGCCACCTCGACCTCAACGGTGGGGTTGCCTCGGGAATCGAGGATCTCCCGAGCTCCAACGGCTTCGATGGTTGCCATGCGTCAATCGCTCCTGCTCGTCGCCGAACGTGTTATTTCTCCTACGCCCAGAGCCTAGCGGCCGACCCTGAGGCGACCTTGTCCGGACAGTCCAGAGTTCGTGAGCTGTTCGACCCGGCGGCTGGTCGAGTTCCGGCCCTGGTCGAGTTCCGGCCCTGGTCGAGTTCCAGCCCTAGTCGAGTTCCAGCAGGGTGCGCAGGTGGCGCGGCGGAGGCGTGCCGTGGGCGAGCATCTCGTCGTGCACCTGGCGGGCCGACCAGGCCGGCCGGGCGGTGCCGAGCCGGGCGGCGATGTCGGACATCTCCCGGTAGCCGACGTAGTACGTCGACAGCTGGGCCGAGGTCAGCAGGGCCCGGCGCCACTTGCCCACCGCGGTGATCTCCTCCTGGTGGCCCCGCAGGGTCATCAGCCGGACGGCCTCGTCCTCGGTCATCCCGCGCGAGTGCACCCGGACGTCGAGGATCGCGTTGATCGTGGTCCGCAGCTGCATCTTGAGCTGCTGCAGGCGGAACGCGTCGTCCTCGGCGGCGGTGAGGCCGAGCCCGGCGTGGGCCAGCAGCTCCTCGGCGTAGACCGCCCAGCCCTCGACGAACGGTCCGCTGCCGGCGGCCGAGCGGACCCGGGTCGCCCCCCGGTAGCGCGCGGCGTGAGCCAGTTGCAGCACGTGCCCGGGCATCGCCTCGTGCACGGCCAGGTCGCGCAGCATGTGGCCGTTGTACTCGCGGTAGAACGAGGCCACCTGCTCGGCGTCCCAGTCGTCCGGGGCCGGCGAGACGGCGAAGAAGGTCGGCAGGCCGGCGCCGTCCGGCTCCAGCGGCCCGGGCGCGTCGCAGTAGGCCACCGCGACCCCGCGCCGGGCCGGTGGCATCACGATGATCCTGACCGGAGCGTCCGGCACGCTGACCAGGTCGAGCTCACGCACCCGCGCGTCCAGGTGGGTCAGGGCCTGCTCGCACAGGCCGAGCACGCTCTGATCGGTGACCGGGGCCTGGGCCGCGACCCGGTCGAGCAGCTCGCGGACCTGACCGTCGCGGGCCGGGCCGCCCTCGATCCGGGCGGCCAGCTCGCGGATCTCCTCCTCGATCCCCTGCAGGTCGCTCTCGGCCCGGGTGAGCAGGGCGTCGGGGCCGGTCTCGGTGTCCAGGGCGTACCAGAGGCGGGCCGCGTAGGCCTGCTCGCCCAGGCGCGGGTCGCCGTCGCTGACCGGGAGCTGGGCCTCGAGCCAGCGGGTGTGCTCGGCCAGGGCGGCCAGCGCCTCGTCGCGGGCCTGGGCCACCCGGGGCGCCAGCGCGGCGTCCTCGGCCAGGAGGGGTTGCAGTTCGTCGGTGAGCAGCGAGCGGGTGCCGCGGGCCTGGGCGATCGCCGTCTCCACGTGCACCCGCGGCATGTCGTGCAGCACCTGCCGGGCGGTGGCCAGCCGGTCGGGCACCAGCGCCAGCCGGCCGGCCAGCGAGCGCAGCCGGTCGGAGGGCAGCCCGCCGGCCCGGGCGATCAGCGGGTACAGGCCCTCGCCGGGCAGGTGGATCAGCGGGTCACGCTCGTACCAGCGCAGCTCGCTCAGTTCCCACAGGCTGCCGGTCACCTGGGAGCGCAGGATCTCCAGGTCGACGCGGTCGGCGGGCCGCAGACCGGTGTCGTCGACGTCGTCCAGGGCGGCCAGCGCCTCGGTGAGCATGGCCCCGCGGGCCACCACGGCGTCGTCCGCGTAGTCGGTCAGCTGTTCGTCGAACCGGTGGTCGCCGTGGGCGGTCGCCTGTTCCGGGGCGGCCTGCAGCAGGGCGTCGAGCACCTTGGTGGCGACGTCGCGAAACCGCGCGGTCGTGATCGGGTCGTCTCCCTGCTGCTCACGCATGCCCCCATCGTGCCTCAGACCTGCACGGTTGGGGAGTCGGAGCGGACGGCTGTGGTCAGGCGCCGGTTCCGGGGTCGGGCAGCCGGGCCAGCGACGAGCGCAGCGCGGCCTCCGCGTCCAGGCCGTCGCGCAAGGCCGTACGGACGGCGGTGAGCAGGTTCTCGGCCAGCGCGTCGCCGGCCGCGGCGGTGCTGATCGCGGCGGCCAGGTCGGTTTCGGTGCCGGCCCGCTGCAGGCGGCTGAGCATCTTCTGAGCCCGGGCCAGAGCGGGCAGGGACGCCGGGATCCCCTCGAAGGCCTGGCGGCGCGGCTTCTCGACCGCCTTCAGTTGCTCCCAGCTCTGCTCGACCTCGGCGGCCGAGTCGAGCTGCTGCTCCGGGCCGCCGAAGACGTGCGGGTGACGGCGGATCAGCTTGGCCACGATGCCGGCCGCGACCTCGTCGATGTCGAACGGCTCGGTCTGGTTCTCCTGGCCCACCCGGGCATGAAAGACCACCTGCAGCAGCAGGTCTCCGAGTTCCTCGACCAGGTGGTGGCGGTCCCGGGCCTCCACCGCCTCGATCACCTCATGGGTCTCCTCGAGCAGGTACGGCAGCAACGAGGTGTGGGTCTGCTCGGCGTCCCAGGGGCAGCCGCCGGGCGAGCGCAGGGTGTCCATCACGGCGACCAGGTCGAGTACCCGCGAACCGGGGACGTCGTGCGAGGCGGTCAGCACCTCGATCTCGGGCGGGCGGCCGGCCACCGCCCGCCGGGACAGGTGCTCGGCCAGGGCGTCGGTCAGCCCCGGATCGCCGTCCGGGCTGCCCCACCAGACCAGCTCGCGACCGGTAGCGGCGTCCTCGACCAGCCGACCGGCCCGCTGCCCGATGGGCAGGCCCGCGACGTCCTCGATCTGGATCCCGGCCTCGTCGAAGGCGGCCAGCCAGCCCGGGTCGGGATCGGCGGCCAGCACCCGGCCCGCCGTGCGCAGCCGTTCCCAGCCGGCCCAGGTGAGCAGGCCGACAGCGGCCCGAGGGCTGGTCAGGATCAGCGTGACCCGGCCTTCGGCGGGCACGCTCGCGCTCACGGGGTGGGGGTCGCTCCCGGCACCGGCGTGGCCGAGGCCGCCGGAGCCTTGGTCACCAGCCAGTCCGGCGTCTCGGGCAGGATGTTGAACGTGGTGTAGTCGAGTCGGCCGCCGTAGCGGGGGTTCACGTGCACCCTGTCCTTCTTGAGCTCCACGCCGATCTGCTGGTAAGCGGCCTGCAGCTTGGCCGGGGCGGTCTGCTGGTCGCTCTGCAGGGCCGAGTTGGCCATGCTGGCCTTCCAGACCTTGAGACCGGCCGCGCTGACGTCGACCTTCTTGCCGTTGGCGGCGCTCTGCAGGTCGAGCCGGGCGTCCTGATCGGAGACGCCGCGACCCTCGGCCGACGCCTGCTGCATCAGGTAGGGCTCCAGGATCAGCAGGTTCAGGATCTGGGTCTGGGTGATCTGCTGGTCCGGGCCGACCACGGCCACGATGTCGCGGTAGCCGTTCTGGACCTCGGACACCGAGATCCGGCGGTCTCCCACGGTCGCCGCGGCCCCGGCTTGCGAGGTGTCGCAGCTGGACAGCGTGAGGGCGAGTACGGCGGCCAGCGCGGGGGCCGCGACGGCGCCGACGAGGCGCGGGCTGCGAGTCACGAGGCGATGCTATCGCTCACCGGTGCCGGACATCAGGCGGCTACCGTCGAGCGCCGACCGTGGCGGCGGCGGAGACCTTGCCGATCACGATCGCCTCGATGAACTCGCTGGCCCAGCGCAGGACGGCGGTGTCCCGCAGCGGCTGGCCGCCGAACCGGGCGGTCATCGGCCGGGGCACCAGAACGGCCCGCACGGTCTGCTTGATCGAGGTGCCCGGGTAGAGCCGCATCATCCGCATCTCGGCCGAGTCGGCCAGCTCGACCGGCCCGAACCGGATCGACGTGCCCTGGGCGGTGATCTCGGACAGGCCGGCCCGACGGGCCAGCACCCGCAACCGGGCCACCTCGAGCAGGTTGGCCACCGGTTCGGGCATCGGCCCGTACCGGTCGACCAGCTCGGCCCGGACGGCTTCGAGCCCGTCCTCGGCCGAGATCTCGGCGATCTTGCGGTAGGCCTCCAGGCGCAGCCGCTCGCCGGGCAGGTAGTCGTGCGGCAGGTGGGCGTCGACCGGCAGGTCGATCTTCACCTCGCTGTACTCCTCCTCAGCGGTGCCGCGGAAGTCGGCCACGGCCTCGCCGACCAGGCGGATGTAGAGGTCGAACCCGACCCCGGCGATGTGGCCGGACTGCTCGCCGCCGAGCAGGTTGCCGGCGCCGCGGATCTCCAGGTCCTTCATCGCCACCCGCATGCCGGCCCCGAGGTCGGTGTTGGCCGCGATGGTCTGCAGCCGGTCGAGCGCGGTCTCGGTCAGCGGCCGCTCGGGCGGGTAGAGGAAGTACGAGTAGGCCCGCTCGCGACCGCGCCCCACCCGGCCGCGCAACTGGTGCAGCTGGGACAGGCCCATCAGGTCGGCCCGCTCCAGGATCAGCGTGTTGGCGTTGGAGATGTCCAGGCCGGTCTCGACGATCGTGGTGCAGACCAGGACGTCGAACTTCTTCTCCCAGAAGTCGACGATGACCTGCTCCAGCTGGTGCTCGCCCATCTTGCCGTGAGCGACGGCGATTCTGGCCTCGGGCACCAGCTCACGCAGGTTCGCGGCCGCCCGGTCGATCGACTCGACCCGGTTGTGCACGTAGAACACCTGGCCCTCGCGCAGCAGCTCGCGGCGGATGGCCGCGGTGATCTGCCGCTGGTCGTAGCCGCCGACGAAGGTCAGCACCGGGTGGCGCTCCTCCGGCGGGGTGGCCAGCGTGGACATCTCCCGGATGCCGGTGACGGCCAGCTCCAGCGTCCGCGGGATCGGCGTGGCGCTCATCGCCAGCACGTCGACGTTGGTCCGCAGCTGCTTCAGCTTCTCCTTGTGCTCGACGCCGAACCGCTGCTCCTCGTCGACCACGACCAGGCCCAGGTCCTTGAACTTGATATCGCTGGTCAGCAGCCGGTGGGTGCCGATCACGATGTCGACCGAGCCGTCGGCCAGACCGGCCTTGACCAGCTTCGCGTCGGCCTCGGCGGAGAACCGGGACAGTCCCTTGACCACCACCGGGAAGTTCACGTACCGCTCGGTGAAGGTGTCCAGGTGCTGCTGGACCAGCAGCGTGGTCGGCACCAGCACGACCACCTGCTTGCCGTCCTGGACCGCCTTGAACGCGGCCCGCACGGCGATCTCGGTCTTGCCGTAGCCGACGTCACCGCAGATCAGCCTGTCCATCGGGATCGGCTTCTCCATGTCGGCCTTGACCTCTTCGATGGTGACGAGCTGGTCGGGCGTCTCCACGTAGGCGAAGGCGTCCTCGAGCTCGCGCTGCCAGGGCGTGTCGGGGCCGAACGCGTGCCCGGAGGTGGCCATCCGGGCCGAGTAGAGCTTGATCAGGTCGGCCGCGATCTCTTTGACCGCCTTGCGCGCGCGGCCCTTGGTCTTGGCCCAGTCGGAGCCGCCGAGCTTGTTCAGGGTCGGCGATTCCCCGCCGACGTATCGGGTCACCTGGTCGAGCGCGTCGCTGGGCACGAACAACCGGTCGCCGGGCTGGCCGCGCTTGCTCGGGGCGTACTCGATCACCAGGTACTCACGGGTGGCGCCGCCCATGGTGCGCTGGATCATCTCGACGAACCGGCCGACGCCGTGCTGCTCGTGGACCACGTTGTCGCCGGGGGCCAGCTGCATCGGATCGACGACGTTGCGCCGCCGGGCCGGCATCTTGCGCATGTCCTTGGTGGTGGTGCCGCCGATCTGGCCACCGGTTAGGTCGGACTCGGTGAGCACGGCCAGCTTGAGCGCCGGGGCGACGAAGCCGTGACCCAGGCCGCCGGTGCCGACCGCGGCGATGGCCGGCTCGGGCGGGGTCGAGAGGTCGTCGACCAGGGTGACGGCGAGGTCGGCCTCGGAGAGCATCTCGACCACCCGCTTGGCCAGGCCGTGGCCCTCGGTGACGACGGCGACCTGCCAGCCCTCGTGCAGCCAGCCACCGATGTCGGCGATGGCCTGTTCCCGGTCGCCCCGATAGGCCTCGGGGGCCTGGACGTCGGGCACGAACACCCGGGCACTGAGCTCGCCCTCGTCGACCGGGCCGCTGCCACCGGCGGTGGCGTCGTCCAGGCCGAACGGCGAGATGCTCCACCAGGGGATGCCCGCGTTCAGGGCGTGCTCGCGGACCTCGGCCAGCGACCAGAAGGACGCCGTCCCCAGCACGGGCTCCAGGTCGACCGGGACGGCGCTGCCCGCGGCCGCGCTCATCCAGCTCGCGTCGAGGAACTCCTTGCTGGTGGCGCCCAGGTCGTGGGCCCGGGCCCGGACCCGTTCGGGGTCGCAGAGCACAACCACGGTGCCCTCGGGCAGGGCGTCCAGCACCGGCTCCATGCCGTCGACCAGGGCCGGGGTGAGCGACTCCATACCCTCCACGGCCAGCCCGGCGGCGACCTTGGCCAGCAGGTCGGCGACCCCGGGCAGCCGGTCGGCCAGGGCCGCGGCCCGGGCCCGCACCTCGTCGGTGAGCAGCAGTTCGCGGCAGGGCGGGGCCCACAGGCCGCCGGGGGCGATCTCCAGGCTGCGCTGGTCGGCGACCGCGAACCAGCGGATCTCCTCGACCTGGTCGCCCCAGAACTCGACCCGCAGCGGGTGCTCCTCGGTCGGCGGGAAGACATCCAGGATGCCACCGCGCACGGCGAACTCACCGCGCCGTTCGACCAGCTCGGTGCGGGCGTAGGCAGCGGCGGCGAGTCGTTCGACGACGTCGGTCAGCTCCACCTCCTCGCCGGCCTCCAGGGCCACCGGGACCAGCTCGCCCAGGCCCTTCACGAGCGGCTGCAGGACGGCGCGGACCGGGGCCACCACCACCTGGATCGGGCCGCCCTCGCCGTCGGCGTCGGGGTGGGCCAGCCGGCGCAGCACGGCCAGGCGGCGCCCGACGGTGTCGCTGCGGGGGCTGAGCCGCTCGTGCGGCAGGGTCTCCCAGGCCGGGAACTCGGCCACGGCGTGCCCGGGGATGAAGCAGCGCAGGGCCGAGGCGAGATCTTCGGCCTCGCGACCGGTGGCGGTCACGGCCAGCACGGTGCGGCCGGCGCCTTCCGGGGTCGCGCGAGCCAGGCCCGCGACCAGCGGGGCCCTGAGCCCGGGCGGGGCGGTGAGGTCGACCAGCGCCTCGCTGCCGTCACGGGCGACCCGGATGGCTTCGGTGACGGCGCGGTCGGCGCCGAGCAGATCAAGAATTCCGGTGAGACTCAAGACTCTCCGTAATGCTGGTGAGGTGGTCTGACGCTTAGACAACACAAAAACCCGCTCCGGCACTCCGGAGAAGGTCCCCCAGCTTACGGCGTCGCCGAGGCCGCTCCCCCGCACGCTCCCGCCTGCCCCCGCCCGCCACCCGCCTGCTCCCCGCCTACCCCCCAGATGCTCCGACCGGGCCACCAACGGCCCACCGGTCGCTCGGAGGCCGGAACCGGGGAAGCAGCCAGGGACTCCGCTGAGCCGCCCTTCTGAACCTGATCAGCCAGAAACCGTCAGACCCGACCTTTCAAGCTCGGGCAGGGTCAGGCCAAGGGAGTGTGCGCCGCTGCGACCTGCTCACCTGCGGCGACCGGGCCCGGCGAAGTTCCGTCACCGAACGGCCGGCCGCCCAGCTGCTCGCGGTGATGCGGCGTCAGCCAGTTGGCCAGCTCCGGGCCCTGAGGCACGATCTGGGTCGGATTGAGATCCTTGTGCACGATGTAGTAGTGCTGCTTGATCTGGACGAAGTCGATGGTGTCGCCGAATCCAGGCGTCTGGAACAGGTCTCGCGCGTAGGCCCACAGCGCCGGGAACTCGATCAGCTTGGCCCGGTTGCACTTGAAGTGCCCGTGGTAAACCGGGTCGAAGCGGGCCAGGGTGGTGAACAGTCGCACGTCCGCCTCGGTGATCGTGTCCCCGACCAGGTAGCGCTGCCCGGTCAGCCGTTCCTCGAGCCAGTCCAGCCGGTCGAACAACCGCTGGTAAGCCCGGTCGTAAGCACGCTGAGAACCGGCGAACCCGCAGCGGTAGACCCCGTTGTTGACATCCTTGAACACCAGCAGCGCGACCTCGTCGATCTCGTCCCGCCGAGCCGGCGGGTACAGCTCGGGCGCACCGTCCCGGTGGAACGCCGTCCACTGGGTGGAGAGGTCGAGCGTGATCTGCGGATGGTCGTTGGTCACCACCTGGCCGGTCGGGACGTCGACCATCGCCGGAACCGTTATCCCGCGCGGGTAGTCGGGGAAGCGCGCGAAGTAGGCGTCCTGGATCCGGGCGATGTCGAGGACCGGGTCCACCCCGCCCGGGTCCAGGTCGAAGGTCCAGCTGCGCTCATCGTGGGTCGGACCACAGATCCCCATCGAGATCGCGTCCTCCAGGCCCAGCAACCGGCGCACGATGATGGCCCGGTTGGCCCAGGGGCAGGCCCGGGCCACCACCAGCCGGTACCGTCCGGCCTCGACCGGCCAGCCGTCCGCGCCGTCCACCGTGATCCGGTCGGAGATGTAGTTCGTGTCCCGGGTGAACTCGGCGCCGGGAATCACATAGCCTGCGCCGGTGCCGTGCCCAGGCTGTTTCGCCTGCTCAGTCGCCATCCGGCCAGTCTGGACGACGGACCAGGTCATCGCCCCTTGGCGACACACTGACCCGTCGGAAGCTTGGCCGGTGACCATGCCCAGGTGACCATGGCCCGACCGGTCTCGATCGGGCGGCGAGGCCGCCGGTCAGCTCGTCCCGGTGATGATTCCTCCGCCGACGGTCGCGTTGGTGGCTTCGTCGATGAGGATGAACCCCCCGGTGGCCCGGTTACGCCGGTACTCATCGGCCAGCAACGGCACCGTACTGCGCAGCCGGATCCGGCCGATGTCGTTGAGCCCCAGCTGGGTCGCGGACTCGTCCCGGTGCAAGGTGTTGACGTCGAGCCGGTACTTCAGCTCCTTGATCAGCACCCGCGCCGTCCGGGTCGTGTGCTTGATCACCAGCTTGCGACCGACGGTCAGCGGCTGGTCGGTCATCCAGCAGAGGGTGGCGTCGATGTCCTGGGTGACCTTCGGGGCATTCGCCGGCCGGCAGATCATGTCACCGCGGGAGATGTCGATGTCGTCCTCCAGCCGCACCGTCACCGACATCGGCGGGAAGGCCTGCTCGACCGGGCCGTCGGCGGTGTCGATCGAGGCGATCCGACTCGGCAGGCCCGAGGGCAGGACGAGGACGTCGTCGCCCGCCTTGAGCACTCCCCCGGCCACCGTTCCGGCGTACCCGCGGTAGTCCGGGAACGCCGCCGACTGCGGGCGGATCACGTATTGCACCGGGAACCGCACGTCGATCAGGTTGCGGTCGCTGGAGACGTGCAGGTGCTCCAGGTGGTGCAGCAGGGACGGCCCGTCGTACCAGGGCATGTTCTGCGAGCGGGTGACGATGTTGTCGCCGTTCAGCGCCGAGATCGGGATCACCGTCAGGTCCGGCACCTCCAGCCGGGTGGCGAACCTCAGGAACTCGTCCTGGATCTCCTCGAACACTGATCGTGAGTAGTCGACCAGGTCCATCTTGTTCACCGCGAGCACCAGGTGCGGCACCCGCAGCAAGGTGGCGATGAAAGCATGCCGGCGGGACTGCTCCACCACCCCCTTACGCGCGTCCACCAGGACGATCGCCAGGTCCGCGGTCGAGGCTCCGGTCACCATGTTGCGGGTGTACTGAATGTGCCCGGGCGTGTCGGCGATGATGAACTTGCGTCGCGGGGTGGCGAAGTAGCGGTAGGCGACGTCGATCGTGATGCCCTGCTCGCGCTCGGCCCGCAAGCCGTCGGTGAGCAACGCCAGGTTGACGTAGTCGTCACCGTGAGCCGCGCTGGCCGCCTCGACCGCCGCCATCTGATCACTGAAGATCGACTTGGAGTCGTACAGCAGCCGCCCGATCAGCGTGCTCTTGCCGTCGTCGACCGAACCCGCCGTGGCGAAACGCAGAATGTCCATGGTGTGCCCCTTGAGCCCGGGCGCGTGCGCGGCAACCATCAGAAGTACCCTTCCCGCTTGCGGTCTTCCATCGCGGCCTCACTGAACTTGTCGTCGCCACGAGTGGCGCCGCGTTCGGTGATCCGGGTCGAGGCGACCTCTTCGATGATCTTGTCCAGGGTGTCGGCCTCGCTACGCACCGCCGCCGTCAACGACGCATCCCCGACCGTGCGATAGCGGACCGTCTCGGTGAACACCGTCTCGGTGGCCTTCGGCCGGCAGACCTCATGCACCCCGTACAGCATGCCCTGACGCTCGAACACGTCCCGGCGATGCGCGAAATAGATCCCCGGCAGAGCGATCTGCTCACGCTGCACGTACTGCCAGATGTCAAGCTCGGTCCAGTTCGACAACGGGAACACCCGGATGCTCTCCCCGCTGTGGATCCGCCCGTTGTAGACGTTCCACAACTCAGGCCGCTGATTCTTCGGATCCCACTGGCCGAAATCGTCACGGAAGGAAAACATCCGCTCCTTGGCCCGGGCCTTGTCCTCGTCCCGGCGGGCCCCACCGAACGCCGCGGTGAAGCGGTGCTTCTCCAACGCGTCCAGCAGCACCGGCGTCTGGATCCGGTTGCGGGTACCGTCCGGCGGCTCCTGGACGGTGCCGTTCTCAATCGCCTCCGGAACGCTGGCCACCAACAACTGCACCCCCAGCTCAGCCACCCGACGGTCACGAAAGTCCAGCACCTCCTGGAAGTTGTGACCGGTGTCCACATGCAGCACCGGGAACGGAATCCGGGCCGGCCAGAACGCCTTCTCAGCCAGCCGGAGCATCACGATGGAATCCTTGCCACCGCTGAACAACAGCACCGGGCGTTCCAGTTCCGCGACCACCTCGCGGATCACGTGGATCGACTCCGCCTCAAGCGTGTCCAACTGGGACAGCCGGTATTCGGACGGGCTGCTCACGAATTCACCTCAGCGATGGCTCGAAGAATTCCGGCCGCCAGGTTCGGACGGCAGACGACAAGATCCGGCAGCAGCGGATCGGGGCGGTTGTATTCCAGGGTCGACCCGTCGATCCGGCTGGTGTGCAGGCCCGCCGCCCGGGCCACCGCGACCGGAGCGGCCGAGTCCCACTCGTACTGGCCTCCGCCGTGCACATAGGCATCGGCCTGACCTCGCCAGACACTGGCGCACTTGACGCCGGCCGACCCCATCGGCACCAGCTCGGCCCCCAGACGCTCGGCCACCTCGACGACGAAGGCCGGCGGCCGGGACCGGCTGACGGCCAGGCGGATCGGCCCGTCGGCCTCGGACCGGTCGGGCACCACCGGCGGCCGGTCGGTGCCGAAGGTGAGCGACTCGGCCGGCAGCGCCACCGCGCCGGCGCTCAGCGCTCCGCGCTCCCACAGGGCCACGTGCACCGCCCAGTCGGCCCGGGGCCGCTCGGAGAACTCCCGGGTGCCGTCCAGCGGGTCGATGATCCAGACCCGGTCGGCCGAGAGCCGGGCCGCCGAGTCGGCGGCTTCTTCACTCAGGACGGCGTCCGCCGGCCGGTACCGGGCCAGCAGAGCGGCCAGAACCTCCTGGGCCCGCCGGTCACCGGCATCTTTGAGGTCACGCCCGGTCTCAGGACCGGTCCGGACCTCCAGCAGCACGGCGCCCGCCCGCTCGGCCAGCAGACGGGCCAGAGCGGCATCGGTGAGGACGTCGGTCGCGGAGTCGGATGCCTGGGCTGAGACCGGGGCTGAGTCCGGAGGACGAGCCGCGGTCACGGGCTGCGGGTCGGCGGAAGGCACTGCCTGACCGTACCGCAGTAAAGAGGTCGACTTTACGTCAGTATGCTCCGTGGCCCCGGACCACGGCCCGCAGTGTGCGCCAGAGGATGGACAGGTCCAGCGCCATCGACCAGTTGTCGGCATAGCGCAGGTCCAGCCGCAGGGACTCCTCCCAGGTCAGGTCGCTGCGACCGCTGACCTGCCAGAGACCGGTCACGCCGGGCTTGACCTTGAGCCGCCGGGTGGCGTCGTCGTTGTAGCCGGCGACCTCCTCGGGCAGCGGGGGCCGGGGCCCGACCAGGGACATGTCGCCGCGCACGACATTGATCAGCTGCGGCAGCTCGTCGAGCGAGAACCGGCGCAGCACCCCGCCGACCTTGGTCAGCCGGGGGTCCTTCCGGATCTTGAACAGCACCCCGTTGCCGTCGGCCTGAGCCATCAGGGCGGCCCGCTGGGCGTCGGCGCCGACCACCATCGAGCGGAACTTCAAGATCCGGAACTCGCGGCCGTCCATGCCGACCCGGATCTGGTGGTAGAACGCCGGCCCCTTGCTGGTCAGCCGGACGGTCAGGCTGATCGCGAGCAGTAGCGGGGCCACCAGCACCAGCAGTGCCGCGCCGACGAACCGGTCGAACAGCAGCTTGCCCAGCATCCGCCCGCCGCTGGCCGACGGCCGCTCCAGGTGCAGCAGGGACAATCCGGCCACCGGCCTGATCGACAACCGCGGGCCGGCCACCTCGATGATCCCGGGCGACACGATCAGCTCGACGTTGCGCTCCTCCAGAGCCCAGGACAGGCGACGCAGGGCCTGGCCGGACAGGTCCGGATGGGACACGACGGCAACCACGTCGGCCTGGGTCTCCTCGACGGCCTGCAGCACCCGGCTGGGATCGCCGACCACCGGCACGTTGTTGACGTGCGAGACCCCGACCCCGACGAAGGGCACGCAGGCCCCGACCGGCACCAGACCGTGCTGCGGTTCGTGGTCGAGCTTCTCGATCACCGAGACGACGGCGTCGGCCCGGCCGACCACCAGGACCCGCTGCAGGGCCCGGCCCTTGGCTCGCAGCTGGTAGATCCAGCTGCGCAGCTGACGGCGCACCAGCAGGCTGAGTAGGAGGGTGACCGGGATGGCGATGAAGACGTAGCCCCGCGCGACCTCGCTGCGCAGCGCGTAAGAGACGACGGCGATCGAGGTGAACATCACGAAGCCGGCCGAGGAGACCCGCCGATACTCGTCCGGGCCGGTGCCGAGGAAGCGGCGCTCGTATCCACGCTGCATGGCGATGAAGAGCACCCAGGCGATCGGCAGGGTTAGGGTGAACAGGAGGTAGGCGACCCAGTGGGCGTTGCTGAAGCGGCTCGTGTCCGTACCGAAGCGACCGGTGAGCGCCAGCCCGGAGCCGATCAGCGAGCTGACGGCGTCGCCGGCGACCGCGAGTCGCTGGTAGCGGCGGAGCAGTAGGCCCGGGTCGCCCTGGCCGGCCCCGCCGTGGCGGGGGCTGCCGAGCGTTCCGGGGACGGTTGTGGTTGCCGAAGACAGGGCCATGCCATCGTCCAAGGAACCCAGATCGCGCTCCTGAGGCTCGATCACTGCCACTGTCTCACCTCCCCATTGGTTAAGCGCTTCCTAAGCAAACCTCTACCCGACGGCCCAACGTCGTTGTCACAGAAAGTTACGAGCGGCCGGTCACGGGATCGATTCGAATATAGTCCGGCAGGCATCCCGACACCTGGCGGTTCCCAATAGTTAACGGGATCCGGGCCAGAACGACGCCCGACCGATACTTTTCACTACGCTCCGTGACGGCGGCTAACCTTGCGAATTTATCTTAACCTGGGTCATGACAAAACCGGACGTAACTATGGAGATCACCGCGTCATTTGCGTCACCGACCAAGAGCAGGAGCTCTTCGCGTTCCCCTGCCGGAACGTCTTTGAGCACATAGTCGGCCGGATCCATCCGCCCCGGCGGTCGACCGATGCCCAGCCTCACCCGAAGGTAGTTCTTGCTCTCCACTGAACGGCTGACCGAACGCAGACCGTTGTGACCGCCCTCACCTCCGCCCTGTTTGAGGCGCAGGACTCCAAAGGGAAGGTCAAGTTCGTCGTGCACGACTATCAGCCGCTCGACCGGAACCCGGAAGAAGTTCAGCAAGCCGGCCACCGGTCCACCGGACTCGTTCATGAACACCGACGGCTTGGCCAGCACCACCCGAGGCCCCGGCAGCCCGCCCGACGGCGGCAGCCGGCCCTCCAGCACCTGGGCCCGCGAGCGGTGAGCCGAGAACTTACCGCCCATCTCGGACGCGAGCTGATCGGCCACCATGAAGCCCACGTTGTGCCGGTTGCGCTGGTAGCGGTCGCCGGGGTTGCCCAGCCCCACGACAACCCAGGGCAGGTCCATCTGGAGATCCTCTCGGTCGAAAAACGCCGAGAGCGACGGCCCGGATGGACCGTCGCTCTCGGGTCAGGCTGATTGCGCCTGAGATTACTGCGCTGGTGCTGGTGGCGGCTGAGCGCCTCCGGATCAGGCCTCGGCCGCAGCCGCGGCCGCGGTGCTCTGGCTGGCCGCCGCGGCCGCTTCGGCCTCGGCGTCCTCGGTGTCGACCGAGCGCTCGACGTCGGACACGATCACGGCGATGGTCTCGCCGTCGGTGACCAGGGTGGCGCCCTGCGGCAGCGGGATCTGCGAGGCGTGCAACTGGGTGCCGATCGCAGCGCCGTCGATGTCGAACTCGATCGACTGCGGGATCGCGGTTGCCTCGACCTCGATGCTCAGGGTGTTGAGCTCGACCTGGAGCAGGCCACCCGGGCCCGGCTCGCCGACGACGTGCAGCGGGATGTCGACGGTGACCTTCTCGCCCCGGCGCACGACGATCAGGTCGACGTGCTCGATGGTGCGGCGGATCGGGTGCCGCTGGACGTCCTTCGGCAGAGCCAGCTGGGTGTCACCGTTGATGTCGATGGTCAGCAGGGCGTTGACGTTCTTCAGCGCCAGCATGGTCGCGTGACCGGGCAGCGCGACGTGCACCGGTTCGGCGCCGTGGCCGTACAGCACGGCCGGCACCTGGTGCTCGCGACGCAGTCGACGCGCAGCACCCTTGCCGAACTCGTTGCGCGGCTGGGCGCTGAGCTTCACCTCGGACACACTGATCTCCTCAATCATCGGCACGACGACGTCGCGCGAAAGTCGGTCTCACTGGTTCACGATGTCTGGATCGCGATGGTTGACGGCACGCCCGGCGGAGTCACAGGCGCCTGCCTGATCAACACCACAGCTCGGAACTCTGCTCTCGGAACTCTGCTGTGGAAGTCCGCGTCGATCACGGCTGCGCGTAGTGTCTGCAACCCTCGCCGAGGTAACTGCGCAAGCTTACCTCACAGAATCAGGCCCCTGATTCACCCTGCTGCTCGCGCGCCGCGGCCGCGGCTGCGGCCGATGCCGTTCCTGGACGGCGCGTGTGCACCCAGCCCTCCACATTGCGCTGCCGGCCCCGGGCCACCCCGAGCGCGCCGGCCGGGACGTCCTCGGCGATGGCCGACCCGGCGGCCGTGTAGGCGCCGTCCCCGACCGTGACCGGAGCCACCAGCACGGTGTCGCTGCCGATCCGGACGTGATCGCCGATCGTGGTGTGGTGCTTGTTCACCCCGTCGTAGTTGGCGAAGATCGTGGCCGCGCCGATGTTGACCCCGACGCCGATGGTGGCGTCGCCGACGTAGGTCAGGTGCGGCACTTTCGAGCCGGCCCCGATGACGGCGTTCTTGGACTCGACGAAAGCCCCGATCCGGGCGTTCGGGCCGAGCACGGTCCCGGGCCGGATGAAGCTGAACGGCCCGACCGACGCGCCGGCCTCGATCCGCCCCCCGCTGCCGTGACTGCGGATCACGCTCGCCCCGGGCCCGACCTGGCACCCGGCCAGCGTGGTGTCCGGCCCGATACTGGCGCCGGCCCCGACCGTGGTGCCGGCCTGCAACTGGACGCCGGGCAGCAGGGTGACGTCCTCGGCCAGCCGGACGTCGACGTCCAGCCAGGTGGTGGCCGGGTCGACCACGGTGACACCGGCCCGCATCCAGGCCGTCACCAGGCGCCGGTTGAGCTCGGCCCCCAGGGTGGCCAGCTGGACCCGGTCGTTCACGCCCTCGACCTGCCACAGGTCGTCGATCCCAACCGCCTGGACCAGCTCGCCGTCGGCATGGGCCAGGGCCAGGACGTCGGTCAGGTACTGCTCGCCCTGGTCGTTGGTCGAACCGATCCGGCCCAGGGCCGCCGACAGCACCACCGCGTCGAAGGCGTAGATCCCGGAGTTGATCTCGCGGACGGCCAGCTGGGCCTGATCGGCGTCGCGGTGCTCGACGATGCCGACCACGGCGCCGTCCTCGTCGCGCAGCACCCGGCCGTAGCCGGTCGCGTCGTCCACCTCGGCGGTCAGCACGGTCACGGCCGCGTGCCCGCGCTCGTGGGCGGCGACCAGGTCGGCCAGTGTCTCGCCGGACAGCAGCGGCACGTCCCCGTAGGTGACGACGACCGTGCCGGTGAGGCCGGCCGGGAGGGCGGCCAGCCCACAGGCCACCGCCCGGCCGGTGCCCGGGATCTCGTCCTGGTCGGCGATCACCGCCTTGGGGTCGACCTCGGTGACGTGCGCGGCCACCTCGTCGCGCTGGTGGCGGACCACCACGACCAGCTCATCCGGGTTGAGGCCGGCCGCCGCGGCCAGGGCATGACCGAGCAGCGAGCGCCCGGCGATCCGGTGCAGCACCTTGGGCATGGCCGAGCGCATCCGCTTGCCCTCCCCCGCGGCCAGGACGACGACCGCTGCCGGGCGCTGAAGATTCACCGTGCGAGCCTCTCGATTGTCGCTGCGACAAACTGGATCCAGCTCCGCCTACCTGATTCGAACAGGTACCTCAAGGCTCCAAAGGCCTGTGTGCTGCCGTTACACCAAGGCGGACCGGCCAACCCCCACCCGCTGTCGGCGGTGACCGGGGGTCAGTCTGCCAACTCCGGGGCCCCGGCGTCGCATCGGTCGCCGAAGGAGGCGGGTTACGCTTCGGTAAGTGGCATCCAGTCAGGCTCGATCGGCAGGAGACATCATGACCACACCGGCCCCTTCGGTCGAGCCCGCGATGATGCCTTTGCGCAAGCGCACCGGTGAGCAGACCGCACTACTCGTCTTCATCGTCGTACCGTTCGTGGCCCTGCTGGCCGCCGTGCCGTTCGCCTGGGGCCGGGCCCTGCACTGGCACGACGTGGTGATCACCTTCGTGCTCTACGTCTTCACCGGTCTCGGGATCACGGTCGGGTTCCACCGGTTCTTCACCCACGGCTCGTTCCGGGCCGGCCCGGCCCTGACCGTGGCGCTGGCCGTGGCCGGGTCGATGGCGATCGAGGGCCCGGTGCTGCGCTGGGTGGCCGACCATCGCCGTCATCACGCGTTCAGTGACCGGGACGGCGACCCGCACTCCCCCTGGCGTTACGGCGAGACCGTGCCCGCCTTGATCAAAGGGCTCTGGCACGCCCACCTGGGCTGGCTGTTCGACCCGGAGAACACCAATCCCCGTCGCTACGCCCCCGACCTGATGCGCAACCGGGGCGTGATGTTCGTGTCCCGGGCCTTCACGCCGCTGGTGGTGCTGTCGCTAGCCCTGCCGGCCGGCCTCGGCTGGCTGATCACCGGCACCCTGGAGGGGGCCGCGACCACCTTCTTCTGGGGCTCGCTGGTCCGGGTGGGCCTGCTGCACCACGTCACCTGGTCGATCAACTCGATCTGTCACGCTCTGGGCAAGCGGCCGTTCAAGAGCCGCGACCGTTCCGGCAACGTCTGGTGGCTGGCCCTGCTCTCCTTCGGGGAGTCGTGGCACAACCTGCACCACGCCGACCCGACCTGCGCTCGGCACGGCGTCCTGCCCGGCCAGATCGACGCCAGCGCCCGTACGATCTGGATCTTCGAACGGCTCGGCTGGGCCACCGACGTGCGCTGGCCGCAGCCGGCCCGGATCGAAGCCCGGCGCACGGCCGCCTGAGGCGGTCGGGCGGACCGAACATAATGGCGGGGTGACCAGTACCAGCCCGCCCTCGCCGCCGGACCGGCCCCGTGCCCCCCGGGCCGGATCGCGGCCTCGGATGACCGGTCAGCAGCGGCGTGAGCAGCTCATCCTGATCGGCCGCCAACTGTTCGCCGAGAAGGGTTTCGAGGGCACCAGCGTGGAGGAGATCGCGGCCACCGCGGGCGTCTCCAAACCGGTGGTCTACGAGCACTTCGGCGGCAAGGAGGGGCTCTACGCGGTCGTCGTCGACCACGAGATCACCACCCTGCTCACCATCATGACGTCGTCCCTGACCGCTCAGGGCCGGTCCCGGGAGATCCTGGAGCAGGCCGCGCTGGCCCTGCTCGGCTACATCGAGACCGAGAGCGACGGCTTCCGGATCCTGGTCCGCGACTCCCCGGTGACCACCTCCAGCGGCGGGTTCGCCAGCCTGATCAGCGACGTCGCCAGCCACGTGGAGCACATCCTGGCGGCCCAGTTCGCGGCCCGCGGTTTCGAGGCCCGGGTGGCCCCGCTGTACGCCCAGATGCTGGTCGGCATGGTCGCCCTGACCGGCCAGTTCTGGCTCGACCACCGCACCCTGGACCGGGCCGAGGTGGCCGCTCACGTGGTCAACCTGGCCTGGAACGGCCTGTCCGGGCTGGAGAGCCGGCCGGGCCTGACCAGCGCGGCGGAGAACGACTGACGATGGACGAGGTCGATCGGATCGTCGCGGCCTGGCGGCGGGAGCGCCCGGATCTGGACGTCGGCCCGCTGGAGGTCCTGTCCCGGGTGACCCGCCTGGCCCGCCACCTGGACCGGGCCCGATCGGCCGCCTTCGACCGGCACGACCTCGTGACTTGGGAGTTCGACGTCCTGGCGGCGCTGCGCCGGGCCGGAGCCCCGTATCAGCTGTCGGCCGGCCAGCTGGTCGGTCAGACGATGGTGACCAGCGGCACGATGACCAACCGGGTCGATCGCCTGGTCGAGCGGGGCCTGGTCCGCCGGTTGCGCGATCCGGCCGACGGTCGGGGCGTGATGGTCCGGCTGGAGGACGGCGGCCGGAGCGTGGCCGACGCCGCCCTGGCCGACCTGCTCGAGGTCGAGAGCGGGCTGCTGGCCGTCCTGGATCCGGGCGAGCACAAGGAATTGTCCCGTTTGCTGCGCGATCTGCTCACCGGGTTCGACGCCGGATAGACGCGGCCGGCCGCTCGACGTCCCCAAAGGGCCGAGACCTCGCCGAGACTCGGCCGAGACCGTACCGATATCTTCCGTCGACACAGCGTGCCCGGCTGTGACCGAGTCCCCCGAACGACCGCCCGTTTGCGTCGAAGCCTTGTGCCTGAAGTCGACTGAGGTTGAAATCACAGTCACATGCACCGGGCCGGTTCGGCCAGGAGCGGGCGGAGGCGGGCAATGGAGCTCTATGCCTATGAGCGGCGACGATGGCTCGTCGATCAGGCACGGCTGGCTGGGCGGATCGACGTCGCCGAGGTCGCCCGCGCCCTGACGGTGGCCAAGGAGACCGTCCGGCGGGACCTGACCGCCCTGGAGTCCGAGGGCCTGCTGCGGCGCGTCCACGGCGGGGCCATCCCGGTCGAGCGGCTCGGCTTCGAGGGCACGCTGACCCTGCGCAACAGCTCCCGGCCGGACGAGAAGGGCCGGATCGCCGACTACGCGATCGGCCTGCTGGGCACGGCCGAGTCGGTCTACATCGACGAGGGCTCGACCACCCAGGCCTTCGCCGAGCGGCTGAACCCGCGCCGGCCCCTGACCGTCGTCACCAATGCCCTGCCGGTGGCTCTGCTGGTGGCCCCACGCGAGCACGTCACGGTGATCCTGATCGGCGGCCGGGTGCGGGGTAAGACGCTCGGCACGATCGACCACTGGGCGGTGCGGATGCTGGAGGACTTCGTCTTCGACCTGAGCGTGATGGGCACCAACGGCCTCACTCTGGAACGGGGTCTGACCTGCCCGGACGCCTCGGTCGCGGCGGTCAAGGCCCGGGCCGTCAGCGCCAGCCGGCGCAGCGTGCTGCTCACCGACGGCTCGAAGATCGGCTCGGACTCCTCGTACCGGTTCGCCCAGGTGCGCGACATCAGCACGATCGTGACCGACCGCTCGGCCGGCGACGGCCAGCTGCGGCGGCTGCGCACCCTCGGCGTCGAGGCGGTGGCGGTGTGATCGTCACGGTGACGGCGAACCCCAGCCTCGATCTGACCTACCTGATGGACGGCGCGAGCGGGCTGGACGACCCGGCGGTCGAGGTGCACCGGGCCCGCTCGGTGAGCCTGGAGGCCAGCGGCAAGGGCGTCAACGTGTCCCGGGCGCTGACCCGGGCCGGCCGGCCGGCCCCGGCGATCCTGTTCACCGGCGGCGCGACCGGGCGCCAGCTCACCGACCTGCTGACCGCAGAAGGGGTGCCGTACCGGGCGATCCCGCAGGCGACCGCGACCCGGGTCAACACCACCGTGCTGACCCCGGGCGGGCCGACGCTCAAGCTCAATGCGCCCGGCGGCGCGCCGTCCCGGAACGATCTAGACAACCTTGTCAGGACGGTGGATGACGAACTGGCCACGCTGAGCAGCGAAGAACCCGGGCCGATCGGCCACTGGCTGCTGCTGTGCGGGTCGCTCCCGCCGGGCGTCGATGCCGGGCTGCTGTTCTCCCGGCTGGTCGACCTGGCCCACGGTCACGGCTGGCGGGTCGCGGTGGACAGTTCCGGCCCCGGCCTCGAGGCCGGCTTCGCGGCCGGCGCCGACCTGCTCGCCCCCAACGCGGCCGAGCTGGCCACCGCCCTCAACCTGAACCCGGACGCCGACCTGTTCCACGCGGCGACGGCCGAGGCCGCCCGGCGCGGCTGCCAGCTGCTGGTCAGCCTGGGCGCGGACGGCGCGCTGTGGACCGACGGGGAGCAGTCCCGGCACGCCCGCGGGCCGGCCGTCGTCCCGGTCAACTCGGCCGGAGCCGGCGACGCCCTGCTGGCCGGCTGGTTCTTCACCGACCACTCCGATCCGGCCGACCCCGACCGGCGGCTGGTCACCGCCGTGGCCTGGGGCACGGCCGGGTGCCTGGCCCCGACCACCGTGGCCACCGGCCCGCCCCCGCCGGCCAATGACGTGGTGCTGGTCAGCGACCTGCTGAAAGCACCCTGACGTACCTCGCGGAACCCCGTGATGAACGGCTCCACCCCGAAAATCAGCATTCCATAGGAGGATTCGTGACTCGGAACACAACGATGTGGCGTGCGAGCCTGGCAGTGGGTGTCGTCGGCACCATGATGGTGACCGCGGCCTGCTCCGGCGCCGGCGGCGGTGCCGGCGGCAGCAGCGGGGACAAGAAGCAGTCGATCAACGTCCTGATGGTCGCCAACCCGCAGATGACCGACATCCAGAAGCTGACCGCGGACAGCTTCACCAAGGACACCGGCATCACGGTGAACTACACCGTGCTGCCGGAGAACGAACTGCGGGACAAGGTCACCCAGGACGTCGCCACCCAGGCCGGCCAGTACGACCTGGCCACCGTCGGCATGTACGAGGTGCCGATCTGGTCCAAGAACGGCTGGCTGCACCCGCTCGACAGCTACGCCGACGCCGACGCCGGCTACGACAAGTCCGACCTGCTGCCGCCGATCGTCAAGGGCCTGTCCGGTGAGGACGGCAAGCTCTACGGCCTGCCGTTCTACGGCGAGTCGTCGTTCCTGATGTACCGCAAGGACCTGATGGCCAAGAAGGGCATCACGATGCCCGAGCACCCGACCTGGGACCAGGTCGCGAGCGCGGCGGCCAAGCTGGACGGGGCCGAGCCGGGCATGAAGGGGATCTGCCTTCGTGGCCTGCCCGGCTGGGGCGAGATCTTTGCCCCGCTGACCACCGTGGTGAACACCTACGGCGGCACCTGGTTCACCAAGGACTGGCAGCCGCAGGTCAACTCGCCCGAGTTCACCGCGGCCACCCAGTTCTACGTCGACCTGGTCAAGAAGCACGGCGAGCCCGGCGCGGCCCAGGCCGGCTTCACCGAGTGCCTGAACGCGCTCAGCCAGGGCAAGGTGGCCATGTGGTACGACGCCACCTCGGCCGCCGGTTCGCTGGAGGACCCGGCCAGCAGCAAGGTGGTCGGCAAGATCGGCTACGCCTACGCCCCGGTCAAGGACACCAAGTCCAGCGGCTGGCTCTGGGCCTGGTCCTGGGTGATGCCGAAGACGTCCAAGCACACGGACGCCGCGGCCAAGTTCGCGCTCTGGGCGACCAGCAAGGACTACGAGAAGCTGGTCGGCGACAAGCTCGGCTACGCCCGGGTGCCCTCGGGCAAGCGGGCCAGCACCTACGCCCTGCCGGAGTACCAGAAGGTGGCCGGCAGCTTCGGTGACATCACGCTGAAGTCGATCCAGGGTGTCGACCCGACCAACCCGGGCCTGCAGCCGCGCCCGACCGTGGGCATCCAGTTCGTGGACATCCCCGAGTTCGCCGACCTGGGCACCAAGGTGGCCCAGTCGGTCAGCGCGGCCATCGCCGGCAAGACCTCGGTGCAGTCGGCACTGAACGACGGTCAGAAGGAAGCCACGGAGGCCACCGCCAAGTACCGGCAGTGACCGGTTAGCAGCACCTTTCGGTAGGTGATCGGGAGAGCCCGGCCGGGCGGCGGCAGTCGACGCCGCCCGGCCGACCCCCGGCCCGACGCCGAGCCGATCCGTTGTTCGCCCGTTCGCACCGAACCCGAGGAGTGGCAATGACTGCCATCGCCGAAGCCCCGCCGGAGACCACCGCCCCGCCGCCCCCGCCGCGCCGGTTGGGCAGCCGGGCCCGCTGGCTGCGCCGCGCCCCCCTGCTGCCGGCCCTGATCTTCACCATCGTCGTCACCCAGGTGCCGTTCGTGGTCACCCTGGTGATCTCGTCGCTGCACTGGAACGTGCTCACCCCCGGCGACAAGGACTTCGCCAGCCTGGGCCGGTACGAGAGCTTCGCCGGGCTGCACAACTACGTCACGGTGTTCACCGACGACCGGATCCGCAGTGCGGTGATCAACACCATCGTGCTGACCGTCTCCGTCGTGGTGATCAGCATGCTGCTCGGACTGGGCCTGGCCGTGCTGCTGGACCGCAAGTTCCCCGGCCGGGGGGTGGCCCGCACGCTGCTGATCGCGCCGTTCCTGGTGATGCCGGTGGCCTCGGCACTGATCTGGAAGCATGTGCTCTACAACCCCACCTACGGCCTGTTCGACGGCGTCCTGAACTGGATCTGGCAGTTGTTCGGGGCTGATCAGGGGCCGGTGGTTGACTGGGTCTCGAGCATGCCGATGCCGGCCGTGATCGCCGCGCTGGTCTGGCAGTGGACGCCGTTCATGATGCTGATCCTGCTGGCCGGCCTGCAGGCCCAGCCGACCGACATCCTCGAGGCGGCCCGGGTGGACGGCGCCGGCGGGTTCAAGACCTTCCGCTGGATCACGCTGCCGCACATGCGCCAGTACATCGAACTGGCCACCCTGCTGGGCTCGATCTACGTCGTCCAGACCTTCGACGCGATCTTCTCGATCACCCAGGGCGGCCCGGGCACCGCCACCACCAACCTGCCCTACGAGATCTACCAGACCATGTTCCGCAAGTACGAGTACGGCGAGGCCGCCGCGGCCGGTGTGGTGGTGGTGGTCGGCACGATCATCGTCGCCACCATCGGGCTGCGGTTCGTCTCGTCTCTCTTCCGGGAAGAGCTGAGCCGATGAGCGCCACGACCCTCTCCAGGCCCGACGCCACCAGAACCCGCATCCTGCGCCGGAAGAAGGCCCCCAGCCAGGACGTCGCCGAGAAGGCCGGCTGGGCCTGGACGACCATCGCCTGGGTCATCACCCTGCTGTTCTTCGCCCCGGTGGCCTGGATGGTGCTGACCTCGTTCCACTCCGAGGCCAACGCCGCGACCAACCCGCCGACCCCGTTCGCGCCGTTCACCCTGAGCAACTACTCGGAGCTGTTCGATCGCGGGGTGGCGCCGTTCCTGATCAACTCGGCCACGGCCAGCATCATCTCGACGCTGATCGTGCTGGTCCTGGCGGTGCCGGCGGCCTACGCCCTGTCGATCAAGCCGGTGGAGAAGTGGACGGACGTGATGTTCTTCTTCCTGTCCACCAAGTTCCTGCCCGCCATCGGCGCCCTGCTGCCGATCTACCTGCTGGTCAAGCGCATCGGTGGGCTGGACAACATCTGGACCCTGGTCATCCTCTACACCGCGATGAACCTGCCGATCGCCCTGTGGATGCTGCAGTCGTTCCTGGCCGAGGTGCCCAAGGAGATCCTGGAGGCGGCCGAGGTGGACGGCGCCGGGCTGTTCCGGGTGCTGTGGAGCATCATCCTGCCGATCACCGCTCCCGGCCTGGCCGCGACCAGCCTGATCTGCTTCATCTTCAGCTGGAACGAGTTCATGTTCGCGGTCAATCTGACCGCTACCCAAGCCTCGACCGCCCCGGTCTTCCTGGTCGGCTTCATCACCAGTGAGGGCCTGTTCCTGGCCAAGCTGTGCGCCGCGGCCACCCTGGTGTCGCTGCCGGTGCTGATCGCCGGGTTCGCGGCCCAGGACAAGCTGGTTCGGGGTCTGTCCCTCGGGGCGGTCAAGTGAGGGCGGCCCAGATCTCGGGGGTCGACCGGATCGACATCGTCACCCTGGACGACCCCGCTCCCGGCCCCCGGGAGGTGGTCGTCGCGGTGGCCGGGGTCGGGATCTGCGGCACCGACCTGCACATCCTCGAAGGGGAGTTCGCGCCCAGCCTGCCCATCGTGCCCGGGCACGAGTTCGCCGGCGAGGTGGTGGCGATCGGTACGGGCGTCACCGAACTGGCGATCGGTGACCAGGTGGCGGTGGACCCGTCGCTGTACTGCAACGAGTGCTACTACTGCCGGCGCGGGCACAACAACCTGTGTGAGCGGTGGGCGGCGATCGGGGTCTCGACCGCCGGCGGTGCGGCCGAGTTCGCCGTGGCGCCGGTGGCCAACTGCGTGAAACTGCCCGAGAGCGTGCAGACCTCGGACGCCGCCCTGATCGAGCCGTTGTCCTGCGCGATCCGGGGTTTCGACGTGCTGCCCCGGATGATCGGCGATCACTACCTGATCTACGGCGCGGGCACGATGGGGCTGATGAACCTGCAGCTGGCCAAGCGGTGCGGGGCGGCGAGCGTCGACGTGGTCGACCTCAACCCCGACCGGCTGGCCACCGCCGTCCAGCTGGGTTGCTCGTCCGCCGCCGGTTCGGCCGACGATCTGCCCCGCCCGGCCCACGGCTGGGACGTGGTGATCGACTGCACCGGGGTGGTCGCCGCGATCGAGGACGGCCTGGGCCGGGTCGGCAAGGGCGGCACGTTCCTGCAGTTCGGCGTCTCGGCCGAGCAGGCGCAGGCCACGTGGGCGCCGTTCCGGATCTACAACCAGGAGATCACCATCACCGGCTCGATGGCGGTGCTGCACACCTTCGAGCGGGCGGCCGAGATGTTCGCGGCCGGCGTCCTGGATCCGAAGGTGTTCATCAGCGATCGGTATCCGCTGGAGCAGTACGCCGAGGCCCTGGCCCAGTTCAAGAACGGTATAGGCCGCAAGGTTCAGGTCAACCCCACCCCGCAGAGGTAGGTCTCACGTGCTTCAGTGCCTGGTCATCGGCGACGGCTTCATCCCGGCGTCGGCTTATCTCTCGTCGTTCGCGGCCACGCCCGAGGCCACCGGTCTGGTCGACGCGCACGGGGTGGACTGGAGCGGGGCCAAGGCCCGGCACCATGAACTCCAGCAGGTGATGGAGGTGTCCGGGGCGAACGCCGTCCCGGCGCCACCGGAACTGCTGGCCGCCGTGGACGGGGTGCAGGCTCTCGGACTGCACTTCGCCCCGGTGGGGGCCGAGCTGATCGCCGCCGCCGGCGACCTGAAACTGATCTCGGTGGCCCGGGCCGGGCTGGAGAACGTCGACCTGGCCGCGGCCACCGCCCGCGGGATCGGGGTCGTGCCGGCGATGGGCCGCAACGCCGGGGCGGTGGCCGAGCTGCAGATCGGCCTGATGCTGGCCGAGACCCGCAACATCTCCCGGGCCGACGTCAGCATCAAGACCGGCGGCTGGCGCAAGGACTTCCCCGGGGCCCGGATCGAGATCGCCGACAGTACCGTCGGCATGATCGGCTTCGGCCACGTCGGAAGGGTTTTCGCCCGCCGGCTGGCCGGTTTCGGCCCGCGGCTGCTGGCCTTCGACCCGTACGCGGACGACGCCCAGCTGGCCGAGTACGGCGTCGAGCGGGCCGAGACGATGGACGAGGTGTTCGCGGCCGGCGACTTCGTCGCGGTGCAGGCCCGGCACACCCCGCAGACCGACCGGTTCGTCGGTGCGGCCCAGTTCGCCCTGATGAAGCCCGGGGCCTACTTCATCAACGTCTCGCGCAGCCGGCTGGTCGACACCAAGGCCCTGCTCGACGTGCTGCAGGCCGGCGCGATCAGCGGCGCCGGGCTCGACGTCTTCGACGAGGAGCCGCTGCCCGAGCACAGCCCCTGGCGGTTCCTCGACAACGTCACGCTGACCACGCATTTCGGCGGCGACACCGAGAGCACCAACCGGACCTCGGCCAGGCTGGTGGCCGCGGCCGTGCTGGAGTTCGCCCGCACCGGCAAGGTCGCGCACGCGGTGAACGCGGCCGAACTGGGCTGGACGCCGTGACCGAGCCGCTGCTGCTCGGCATCGACAGCGGGCAGACGGTCGGCAAGGTCGGCCTGTACGACGCGGCCGGCCGGGAGGTGGTCGGCGCCTCGGCCCCGACCGACACCAGCACGCCCCGGCCGCGCTGGATGGAACGGGACATGGAGCAGGTCTGGCGGCAGGTCGCGGCGGCGATCCGGGACGTGCTGGCCCAGGTCGGCCCGGACGTGACGATCCGCGGCATCGGGATCTGCGGTCACAACGACGGCGCCTACCCGGTGACCGAGGATCTGTCGCCGGTCCGGCCGGCCATCCTGGCCACCGACTCGCGGGCCCACGAGTACAGCGCCCGCACCGCCGTCGGCCCGGTCGCGGCCCGGGCCCTGGAGCTGACCGGGCAGGTGCCGTTCGCGGCCTCGCCGGCCTCGGTCTACGCCTGGCTGCGCGATCACGAACCGGAGCGCTACGCCTCGATCCGCTGGGCCCTGTTCTGCAAGGACTGGATCCGGCTGCGGCTGACCGGGCTGGTCGGCACCGACCCGACCGATGCCAGCGCCTCGTTCGTGGACGCCGCCACCCGGCAGTGGAGCGACCCGGCCCTGAAGCTGTTCGACCTGGCCGATCTGCGGGCGGCGATGCCGCCGATCCTGGAGAGCACCGCCGTGGCCGGAACGGTGTCGGCCGCGGCGGCCGCGGTCACCGGGCTGGTCGAGGGCACCCCGGTGGTCACCGGGGCCCACGACGTGGACGCCGCCGCGCTCGGCATCGGAGCGGTCCGGACCGGCTCGGCCAGCGTCGTCCTGGGCACTTTCAACATCAACCAGATCGTTGCCGACCGGCCGGTCGCCGATCCGCGCTGGCAGGCCCGGGCCTTCCTGCGCCCGGGCCGCTGGCTGCACATGTCCACCTCGGCCGCCGGAGCGGTGAACCTCGACTGGGCGATCCGCCGGCTCGGACCGCTGAACCCCGACGGCTCGCCCGATCCGGCCTCGGCCGTGGCCGAGGCGATGACCGCGGCCGAGTCGGACGCGCCGCTGTTCCTGCCCTTCCTCTACGGCTCGCCCCACGGTGACGGCGTGCCCGCCTCCTGGCTGGGCCTGCGCGGCTGGCACGGGCGGGCCGAGATGCTGCACGCCGTCCTTGAGGGGGTGGCCTTCAACCACCGCACCCACCTGAGTGGCCTGCGGGAGGTGTTCGAGATCGAGCGCCCGGTTCGGGTCTGCGGGGGCGGGGCCCGCAGCGCCGACTGGACCCAGTTGCTGGCCGACGTGCTCGACCTGCCGGTCCAGGTGACCGACGCCAAGGAAGCAGGCACCCGGGGCGCGGCCCTGCTGGCCGGGATCGGCACCGGCCTCTACACCGATCTGGACGACGCCGTGGACCGGACCGTGCACGTGGTGCGCCACCAGCACCCGGAACCGAGCCGGGTGGCCTACCGGGACGAGCGCTACCGGCGCTACCTCGCGGCGGCGACGGCATGAGGGCGGTCGAGGTGGTGCGCGCCGCTCAGGCCGGAGGCCGTGGCATCGGCGCGTTCAACGTGATCCAGCTCGAGCACGCCGAGGCCCTGATCGCGGCGGCCGAGACCACCGGCCTGCCGGTGGTGGTGCAGATCAGCGAGAACGCCGCCGGTTACCACGGCGGCCTGGCCGCGATCGGGACGGCGACCGTGCTGCTGGCCCGGCGGGCGTCGGTGCCGGTGATCGTCCATCTCGACCACGCCGAGGACGAGGCCCTGGTCGGTGAGGCCCTGGAGCTGGGCTTCGACTCGGTGATGTTCGACGGCTCCCGGCTGGACTGGGAGCAGAACCTGGCCCGGACCGCCGCCGTCGTGGATATCTGTCATGCCGCCGGGGTGATGGTCGAGGCCGAACTGGGCGAGATCGGCGGCAAGGACGGCGCCCACGCCCCCGGAGTGCGCACCTCTCCGGTCGAGGCCAAGGCGTTCGTGGCCGCGACCGGAGTGGACAGCCTGGCCGTGGCCGTCGGGACCTCGCACGCGATGGCCGACCGCTCGGCCACGGTCGACCTGGCCCTGATCGGCGAGCTGGCGTCGTCCGTCCCGGTGCCGCTGGTGCTGCACGGCTCGTCCGGGGTGGACGACGACGGCCTGGTCGCCGCCGTCCGGGCCGGGATCACCAAGGTCAACATCGGCACCCGGCTGAACCAGGTGCTGACGACGGTGATCCGCGAGCGGCTGGACGCCGACCCCGCACTCAGTGACCCGCGCAGGTATCTCGGCCCGGCCCGGGCGGCAGTGCGGGCCGAGGCCGAACTGCTGCTGCGGCTGCTGGCCGAAACCTGAACCATCAGTTTGATCTACGGAGAGTTGTTGCCTCCAGACTGTGCGCAACTTACAGTCGAAAGGTGAGATTTCGGACCCGGGGGTTGCCGGCGGTCGTGGCCGCTACGTTGTTGCTGCTGGGCCTCGGGGTCCTCACCGGCCCGGCCGCGAGCGCCGGTCCGGCCCGGTCCGCCGCCTCCGTACCGGTCACGGCCGCGAGCAAGCACAAGGTCACGGTGCCCCCGGAGTACGTCTACGACCCGAGCCTCGGGGCACTGCACGACTACTGCACCGACGCGCCGGACTCGTTCCCGGCGCCGCACGCCAAGAACGCCTCGTTCCGGGGGCCGTGCGCGCGGCACGACCTGTGCATCGGGGCCGCGCCGAGCGACCGCAGCCCGTGCGACGACGGGCTCAAGGCCGACATGTACACCAACTGCGAGTACTGGTACGGCAAGTACAACCCGCTGCGATACGCCTGCAAGACAACCGCTCTGGTGTACTGGGCCGCCGTGGTGGTGGCCACCAGACGCAGCTGAGGCGCAACGCGGCTGAGGCTCAGCCGGCGGCCTCGGCCGCTTCCAGCCATTCCTCTTCCAGGCTCTCGCGCTCGCTCACCAGGGCCCGCAGTTCGGCGTCCAGGCTCTGGATCGCGGTGTGATCGGTGGCCTTGGCCGCCATCTGGGCGTGCAGCTTCTGCTCGCGATCGGTCAGCTTGCTGATCTGCCGTTCCAGCCGGGCCAGTTCCTTTCGGGACGCCCGCGCGTCGGCGGCCGAGACCTCCGTCGTCGCGGCCTGGGCCTGGGTTCGAGCCACCGGCGCGGAGCCGCCTGGCTCCATCGCGGCCCGCAGGCTCAGGTACTCCTCGACGCCGCCGGGCAGGTCCCGGATCTTGCCGTCACCGAGCAGGGCCACCTGCGTGTCGCAGACCCGTTCGAGCAGGTACCGGTCGTGCGAGACGACGATCAGGGTGCCCGGCCACTCGTCCAGGGTGTCCTCGATCGCGGCCAGGGTGTCGGTGTCCAGGTCGTTGGTCGGCTCGTCGAGCAGCAGCACGTTCGGCTCGGCCATCAGCAGGCGCAGCAGCTGCAGCCGGCGCCGCTCGCCGCCGGACAGGTCGGCGACCGGGGTCCAGATCTTCTCCTTGCTGAAGCCGAGCCGTTCCAGCAGCTGACCGGCGGTCACCTCCTTGCCGCCGATCTGGATCGAGCCGCGGACCGACTCGACCGACTCCTGCACCCGCAGCGTGGCCACCTCGGCCAGCTCGCGCACGTCCTGGCTGAGGATTGCCGTCTTCACGGTCTTGCCCCGCTTGATCCGCCCGGTGTCGGGCCGCACCTCGCCGGTCATCATCCGCATCAGGGTGGTCTTGCCCGATCCGTTGACGCCGACCAGCCCGATCCGGTTCCCCGGGCCGATCCGCCAGGTGACGTCGTCGAACAGCACCCGACGGTTCTCGCCCTCACCGACGGCGAGGGTCAGGTCCTCCAGGTCGAAGACGTCCTTGCCGAGCCGGGCCGTGGCCATCCGGGTCAGGCTGAGCTGATCGCGTGGCGGCGGCTCGTCCTCGATCAGGGCCCAGGCCGCGTCGATCCGGAACTGGGGCTTGCTGGTCCGGGCCGGCGGCCCGCGCCGCAGCCAGGCCAGTTCCTTGCGCAGGGTGTTCTGCCGGCGTTCCTCGGTGACGGCGGCGATCCGGGCCCGCTCGGCCCGGGTCAGCACGTAGGCGGCGTACCCGCCCTCGTAGCTGTCGACGACGCCGTCGTGGACCTCCCAGATCTTCTCGCAGACGGCGTCCAGGAACCACCGGTCGTGGGTGACCACGATCAGCCCGCCGCGCCCGGCCGGCCAGCGGTTCCTCAGGTGACCGGCCAGCCAGGCGACGCCCTCGACGTCCAGGTGGTTGGTCGGCTCGTCCAGCATGACCAGGTCGTGGTCCTCGATCAGCAGCTTGGCCAGGCCGACCCGGCGGCGCTGGCCCCCCGACAGCCGGCCGAACCGGGCGTCCAGACCGCCGACCGTCTCGGCCTCCAGACCGCCGAGCAGCCCACCGAGGACGTCGCGGACCCGGGCTATCCCGGCCCACTCGTGATCGGCCAGCTCGCCCAGCACGGCCTGCCGGACGGTCAGCTCGGCGTCCAGGGTGTCGTCCTGCCAGAGCGCGCCCAGCCGCAGGTCGCGGCTCTGGGTGACCCGCCCGCCGTCCGGCTCCTGGCGGCGGGCCAGGATGCGCAACAGGGTCGACTTTCCCTCGCCGTTGCGGCCGACGACACCGATCCGGTTGCCGTCGTCCAGCCCCAGGGAGACGGCGTCGAGGAGCGTGCGGGAACCGTGGATCACGGTCACCGCCTCGGCATTCAGCAGGTGTGCCATCTAGCTTCGGACCGCTTCCACGAGTCGGGCGCCGGGAACCGGGCCGAGGGCGCGGTGGACGTCGGTGGCCACCCCGGACGCGGTCAGAGCGACCGCGAGGTCGAGGGCATGGCTGCTGTCGCGGGCCAGGAACACGGTGGTCGGGCCCGAGCCGGAGACCATCGAGCCGAGGGCGCCGACCTTGGCCCCCACGTCCAGGGCCCGCTGCAGCGTCGGGTCGAGCGAGCAGGCGGCCGGCTGCAGGTCGTTGACCAGGCAGGCGCCGAGCGCCTCGGCGTCCCCGGCTCGCAGGGCCTGCATCAGCTGGTCGCTGATCTGCGGTTCGGGATCGGGCTCGGGGGCCTGGCCGGCGGCCCGCATCCGGTCGATCTCGGCGTAGACGGCCGGCGTGGACAGGCCGTGATCGGCCACCGCCACCACCCAGTGGTACTCGCCGCGGGCCAGGGCCGGGGTCAGCCGCTCGCCCCGGCCACTGCCCACCGCGGTGCCACCGATCAGCGAGAACGGCACGTCCGAGCCCAGCTCGGCGGCCAGCTCGTGCAGCTGCTCGCGGTCCAGGCCGGTGTGCCAGAGGGCGTCGCAGGCGACCAGGGCGGCGGCGGCGTCGGCCGAACCACCGGCCATGCCGCCGGCGACCGGGATGCTCTTGCGCAGGTGGAGGTCGGCTCCGGCGTCGTGCTCCAGGTCCAGCCCGACCCGCTCGGCCAGCAGCCGGGCCGCCCGCACGGCCAGGTTGGTGCCGTCGGTCGGGACCGGCCCGCCCGGCCCGCCCTCGAGACTCAGGGTGATCCCGTGCCCGGGCTCCACCGGGTGCGCGATCAGGTCGTCGAAGACGGCCACGGCATGGAAGACCGTGGCCAGCTCGTGGAACCCGTCGGCCCGTAACGGGCCCACCCGCAGCTCCAGATTGATCTTGGCGGGCGCACGGACAGTCACCCCACCGTTCGCAGCCATGACCGCCACCTTAACCGCCCGCCCTGACGGCGGACGCAATGCCCGTCTGAGCAGGCACTCAAGCGGACCATCCGTCCCTTGCCCCAGCGCGGCCCGATGCGCAGAGTGGGCCCATGACGGCCAACACAGCCAAGGACACCCCCACGCTCGCCAACTACGGCGACAGCATCACCGCGGTGGAGCCTGGCGGGGTCGAGCGCATCCCGCTCGAGGAACGCCACGGCTCGGCCACCCAGTTGTTCTGGACCTGGGCCTCGCCGAACCTGGAGTTCGCCACCGTCTTCGTCGGGGTGATCGCCATCCTGTTCTTCGGGCTGTCGTTCTGGCAGGCCGTGGCCGCACTGGTGCTCGGCAACGCCCTCGGTGGCCTGACTCACGGCGTCTTGTCGTCCTGGGGGCCCGGGTTCGGGCTGCCTCAGATGGTGGTCAGCCGCAGCGCCTTCGGCTACTGGGGCAACCTGCTGCCGGCCGGGCTGAACGCGGTGATGGCCGGGATCGGCTGGTTCGCCGTCAACAGCGTCTCCGGGGCGCTGGCCCTGGCCTCGCTGACCGGCTGGTCGTCCAAGCTGACCCTGCTGATCGTGGTCGCGGCCGAGCTGGGGATCGCCTTCTTCGGTCACAACCTGGTCCAGGCGTTCGAGAAGTTCGCCTTCCCGGTGCTGGTCGTGGTGTTCGCGCTCGGCGCGATCGCCGTGTTGCACAAGGCCCACCCGGGCTACGGGGCCGACCCGAAGGGGATCGGCGGGTTCGCCGGCTTCACCCTCGCCTTCAGCGCCGCCTTCGGCTACGCGGCCGGCTGGAACCCCTACGCCACCGACTACACCCGCTACCTGCCGCTGAGCATCGACCGCAACCGGGTCGGCCTGATGGCTGGGCTGGGCAACTTCGTGGCCTGCAGCGTGCTGATGATCGTCGGGGCGGCGTCGGTGACCATCGGGGCCGCGGTCACCGACAACCCGGCCGGCGACTTCACCGGGGTGATGCCCAACTGGATCGCCAAGCTGGTGCTGCTCGGGATCGCCCTGGGCGCGGTCTCGGCCAACGCGCTGAACATCTACTCCGGGGCGATGTCGTTCCTGGCGATGGGGATCAAGCTGCCGCTGTCGCTGCGGCGGGCCATCGTGGCCCTGGGCTTCGGCGCCATCGGCCTGGTCCTGGCCTGGCGGGGGCTCAAGGACGCGGGCAGCAACTACGAGGCATTCCTGCTGGTCATCGCCTACTGGATCGCGCCCTGGCTGGGCGTGGTGCTGACCGACCGGTGGCTGCGGCGGGGCACCGACATCAGCGGCGCGCTGGAGGACACCAAGTACGTCAACCTGGCCGGGCCGATCTCGATGCTGCTGGGCATGGTGATCTCGATCTGGCTGTTCTCGGCCCAGGAGAAGTACACCGGCCCGATCGCCAAGCTCAACGACGGCGCGATCGGCGACCTGACCCTGTTCGTCGGCTTCGCGATCTCGGCCCTGTCGTACTGGGCTCTGTTCACCGTGCTGAAGCCGAGAACCGCTGCCCGCAGCTAGGGCTCACCCCGCTCAACCCGCAAGGTGGCCCCAGGCGTCCTCAAGATCGCTCCAGGACCCCTGGGCCACCGCCTTGCCGCCCAGCAGGACGACGACGTGATCGGCCTGGGTCAGGGCGGCCCGCTTCGACGTCGAGCCGATCACCGTGACGCCGTGTTCGCGCAGCGCCCGCCACAGCGCGAGTTCGGTGGTGACGTCGAGAGCCGAGGACACGTCGTCCGCGATCAGCAGTTCGGTCCTCGGCGCCAGGGCCCGGGCCAGCGCCAGTCGCTGCAGCTGCCCGCCGGACAGCCGGCTGCCCTTGTGCCCGATCAGCAGCTCCAGGCCGGCGCCGGAGTCCTCCAGGTCGCGCTCCAGCTGGGCCGTCGACACGGCGCCGACGGCGTCGACCTGGTGACCCAGGCTGATGTTGTCGGCGATCGTGCCGGACAGCACCCGGGGCAGCTGGCCGACGTAGCCGACCTGGTTGGGCCGGAGGAACCGGTCCGGCTCGGTCACCGGCCGGCCGTTCCAGCGCAGCGTGCCGGTGTGGTGCACGATCCCGGCTAGGGCTCGCAGCAGTGACGACTTGCCCGACCCGACCGGACCCACGATCAGCACCAGCTGGCCCCGCTCGACGGTCAGGTTGATCTGCTCGGCGCCGACGATCCCGTCCTCGTGGACGGCGCTGAACCCGGTCAGGTCCAGCCGTCGCAGCGGGTGTCGGGGGGCCGCGACCGGAGCCGGCGCCGTCCCGGCGGAGAGGTCCACCCCCGGCACCGCCGCCGAGTAGGCGCCCACCCCGGACATGGCGGCGGTGCGCCGGCTCCAGACCCGGGCCCCGGGCAGCGACGAGACCAGGGACGCCGTCGTCCACGCGAACCAGCGGGCGGCGGCCAGCGTCGAGACCGCGACCAGGGTGGCCCCGGCGGACAGCCCGCCGGACAGGTACAGGGCCCAGGCCGCGATCGGCAGCAACCCGGCGACCACGGACGGCGTGGACCGGGCCCAGACCTGGATCACGATCTCCCGGCGCTGCCGGTTGCTGCGGACCGCGTCCAGCCCGGCCAGGTGGCCCAGCACCGGGCGGGTGGCGCCGGCCAGCTTGACCGTCCGGGCCGCCGACAGCGACGAGACCAGCGCCGTGGCGAACGAGGCCCGGGCGGCCACGGTCGCCTTGGCCGAGCGCTCCAGCAGGGGCCCGAACCCGGTCGCGGCCAGGCCGGAGAGTAGCATGGTGCCGCCGAAGAACAGGGCCGGCACCAGGCTGCCCGAGATCAGGGTCATCGAGATCAGGAAGAACAGGCAGACGAACTGGTCGATCACGTTGTCGGCCAGCTGCACCACCCGTTCGGTGTCCCCGCTCTGGGCGATCACCTCGGCCGGGGTGTGCGAGCTGCCGCGACTGGGGCCGGTCTGGCCGTGCACCAGGCGCAGGCTGATCCGCAGCATCTGGCGGACCCACCACTCCGGGAACCAGCGGTCGGTCAGGTACGGGCCGGGCACGGTGGCCAGCAACCCGGCCACGATCCCGGCGGCCGGCCAGAACAGGCTGCCGGAGCCGTCGACCAGATCGGCCCACAGCCACGGCAGCATCGAGCCGTCGAGGCCGAGCACGATGGTGATGGCGAAGACGGCCACCGAGGCCAGGCCGAACCGGGCGTCGTTCAGGGCCAGCCGGAAGATCTGACCCAGGGTGTTGACCCGGGCCGGCTCGGGCAGCACCGGAGGCTCGGCCAGGTTGCCGTCCGAGGTCGCCTCGATCCACCGGTCGTGGCCGCGGCCGCCCTGGATCGGCACCACGGCCAGGTTCGACTCGGCCGGCTGGCTGCTGGCCAGCAACTCGGCGAAGCGCTGCGACTCCCGCAACGGGCCGGCCTCGACGATCCGGCCGTCAGCGAGCACCACCACCTCGTCACAGTCGCGGACCGAGGAGAGCCGGTGCGCGATCACGATGCCGATCCGCCCGCTCAGCAATCGCTGCGAGGCCTTCTGCACCCGGGCCTCGGTCACCGGGTCCATCCGTGCGGTGGCCTCGTCGAGGATCACCACGTGCGGATCCCGGACCAGGATCCGGCCGAACGCGACCAGCTGCTCCTGGCCGGCCGAGAGCACGTATCCGCCCTCGCCGAGCCGAGTCTGCATCCCGCCGGGCAGGTCGGCGACCCAGGAACTCAGCCCGAGCTCGTCGACGGCGGTAGCCGCCGCCTCGAGCAGGGCCGGGTCGAACAGAGCGATGTTCTCGGCCAGGGTGCCGGCCAGCACGTCGGTGCGCTGCGGGACGACGGCCACCCAGCGGCGCAGCTCCTCGATGTCCAGATCCATCAGGTCGACCCCGCCGAGCCGGACCGTGCCCCGAGGCACCTCCACGGCCCGGGTGAGCACCTTGGCCAGAGTGGACTTTCCGGAGCCGGTGCGCCCGATCAGCGCATAGGAGCGGCCACGGGCGAACGTCAGATGGACGTCGTGCAGGGCGGGCCGGCGCATTGTGGTGTCACTCGCGCCGTACCGGAAGGTCAGGCCCTCCACGGTCAGGTCGCCGTCGACCGGAGCGGTTCCGCCGGTCGGCTCCTGGCGGGCCCCGCCGAGCAACTGCACCCGGCCCCAGGCGCCCAGGCCCTGCTGCAGGTGCGGCACCATCCGCCCGACGTTGTCGATCGTGCCCCCGAAAGCCAGAGCCAGCAGCCAGATCGAGGTCAGCCGGGCGCCGTCGATCCGGTCCGTGGCCAGGGCCCAGACGCCGCCGATCACGACCGCGGCGATCCCGGTCCGGATCACGGCGGCGGCGATGGTGGTCACCTGGGCCGATGCCGCCCACACGATCCGGCCGCGGCCCAGCACCCTGCTGGCCCGCTGGGCGAACAGATTCATCACGTAAGGCCGGGCCAGGCTGGTGCGCACGTCGTCCTGGCCGTGGATCGACTCCTCCATCACCGCAGCCAGATCCGACCAGGCCTCCTCCTCACCCATTCGGGCCGGGCCGATCCGGCGGGTGGGCTTGTTCAGACCGACGACCAGCACGCCGGTGACCACGATCATGCCGAGCCCGGCCGGCCACCAGACGAACAGTCCGATGACGACCGACAGCGTGGCCACGGCCAGCGACTGGAAGATCCGCAGACCACTGCCGCGAACCTCCGCGCCCACCTGGTAGACGTCACCGTCGATCCGGTCGAGCAGCTCGCCCACCGGGGTGGCCTCGAGAGTGGGTAGATCTTGCGCGAAAGCGGTGTCGCACAGACGCCTTCGCACGTCGGCGGTCCAGTCGGCGGTCAGCCGGGCAAGCACCAGGTTGACCGCGAGGTCGCCGAAGACATTGACCACCAGGGCCACCACGAGGGCCATGAACAGGGTGTGCGAGTGATTCAGGAGCACCGGCCCGGCCAGCGCCGAGGCCGCCGCCTGCCCGGCTGCGGCGACCACGACCATGATCGTCGCCACCATCGATCGGTGCGGCGACGCAGTCCACAGGTCGCGGAGCAGACGCATGAAAATGCTCCTCAGAAAAGGGGGGCGGACTTCGATCTAACGCGGTTACGGGCGATCTACGCAACGCATTTTCCGGTGACTGGACGCTCAGCCACACAACCGGACAGAGCCCGACCCTGCGGGCGTCGAACGATTCGTGATGCCGCGAACCAGCCCTGCGCGGCGCCCCCACCGGGAACCATTATGCCCTCTTTGACCGTCTGATGCTCCTATAGAGCGTCAAGCGGGCTGGCGGTGTGGTTGGAGGGCTTCGTGGATGAGCGGAAGTAGTTCTCTGGCGACGTAGCGCTTGAGGCAGCGCATGATCTCTTTGGTGCTGAGGCCTTGTGCGCGTCGTCGCGTGACGTAGTCGCGGGTGGGTTGGTGGTGGCGCATGCGGACCAGGACGACGGTGTAGAGGGCGCTGTTGGCGTGGCGGTCTCCGCCGCGGTTGAGGCGGTGGCGGTCGGTGCGTCCCGAGGACACCGGGACCGGGCTGACCCCGCAGAGTGCGGCGAAGGCGGCGTCGTTGCTGAGCCGGGTGGAGTTGTCCCCGGCGGTGACCAGGAGCTGGGCGGCGACCTCGGGTCCGACCCCGACCTGTTCCAGGAGGCGCGGGGCGGTGGCCCGCAGGAGCTGCACGAGTTCGGCGTCTGCCTCGGCGATCTCGCTGTCGAGGTAGAGGCATCGTCGGGCCAGTCGTCGCAGGGTGGTCTTGGTGGCCTGCTCGGGGTCGCGCAGGTCAGGTCGCGGCCGCAACTGAGCGGCAGCAGCGACCAGGGCCTTGCCTCGTAGGGGGGCCAATCGCTGACGCACCGCGTCCGGGGCGGATATGAGGACCTGATGCAAGGCGTTGATGGTTGCCGTCCGGGCCTTGATCGCTCCACGGCGCGCTACGCGCAGACAGCGAATCGCCTCGACCGGACCGGTGCGGGACTTGGGTGTGCCGGTGGCCGTCTCGGCCTGCACGGCACGGGCAGCGGCCTCGGCATCCACCGGGTCGGACTTTCCGTGCCGGCGGCGAGCGCGTCGGTCGGGCCGGTCGACTTCGAGTACACGTACGCCGGCGCCGCTCAGGAACCGGGCCAGCCCGGCACCGTAGCTGCCGGTGCCTTCGACCCCGACGGCGACGAGCTCACCATGGCCTCGCAACCAGGCCAGGACCTGCCGGTAACCCGAGGGGGTGGCCGGAAATGTCTGGTGCCCCAGCAGGCGCCCCAGAGCATCGCAAGCAGCCACGGTGTGGGTGTCGGCGTGAGTATCCACACCACCAGTGATCTGAACCAGAACCTCTGTCATCGTGGGAGAGCTGTCCTTTCACAATCGACCGATGGGACGGCACGCACCACCGGTTGGGCGGACAGCACAGTGACGGGACGCGGCCAAGCTCCTATCAGGTCACACCCGTCCGGCCGGTGCGTGCGCCCCCAAGCGAAGACAGATCAGGCGCTGGACAGCCTCGTCAATGGATAACTGGGTCATCCGCCCGGGAGCTCGACCCGATCCTCCAGGACCAGGCACCCCCCATCATCACTGTGGATAACTCCGTTTTGCCTTTCCCGGTGCGGTAGAATTGCTACACGTGTTCGAGTTGGGGTGTTCGATACGGGGTCGGGGGTGATGCGTGGTGGCGTCGTCGGTGGGGTACCGGTCGGTGACCGGGTTGGGTCCGGGTCTGCGGATGCTGGCCGTCCTGGAACGTCAGGTGGTGGCGGAGGTGCCGGATCGTGAGGTGGTCGAACGGATCCAGGCGTGGAAAGCACTGAAGTCCCGCGTCGAGGCCGGGATGATCGATGAGCTGCTGGAGTTCGCGTGGCGGCGCCGCTGCGACCCGACCGCCCCGGTCGGGGTGCGGCTACCGGCGGTGGAGGAGTTCGCCGCCGACGAACTGGCCCCGGCTCTGACGTTGTCGCCGCGCACCGCGCGGGGCTGGTTCGAGCGGCTCATCACGTTGGCCGACCGGCTACCGCGGGTCATGGCCGCGATGCGGGCCGGGCACATCGATGAGAAGAAGGGCGTGGCGATCTTCGATGAGACCGCGCACCTGTCCGGTGGAGTCGGGGAAATCGACGGCCTCGGATTCGTCCCGGCCTGGGTCGCCCGCAACCTCGTCGCTGACCTGATCGAGCGAAAGGGCACCGGGTTCCGGGCCGTCGTCTTCGACGAGAACACCGGAACCTTCCTCGCCGCCTCCAGCCCGTCCTACCGGTTGCCGGCCGACCTCGAACGCCACATCAAACACCGCGACCGCACCTGCCGGTTCCCCGGCTGCCGCCAACCCGCCACATGGTGCGACATCGACCACGTGCGGCCTTGGCTGGACGGCGGGCCGACCGCCGACTGCAACCTGGCCTGTTTGTGCCGCCGGCATCACCGGCTGAAGCAAACACCCGCCTGGCGAGTCGCTTTCGACGACGGAGTGTCCACCTGGACCACCCGCACCGGACACACCTACACCACCCACCCCCACGACTACCGCCAACCAGAACCACCCGCTGCACGACATGAGGATGAACCGTCGGCCTCCCCGGCGGATCTGGACGACACCGGGCCACCGGACACCGAGTGCGGGGAGAGCTGATGCGGGCGCCGAACCGCCATCCCCGTGGTCGATTCCGCCTCAGCATGGGGTCAGTGCACCGCCGCGCCGGGCTCGCCTCGGACTTCCGGCGTCGGCAGCAGATAGAACACCCCGAGCGCGAGCATCAGCGCGAGAAACAGGTAGGCGTTCAGCAACCCCACCACGGTGGCCAGCGGATAGATCGCCGGTCCGGCATTGAACCGTCGGTTGCGAACCTCGAGCATCCTGCGAGTGATCTGCGGCTTCCACAGTTCGGGATGGCGCAGGATGTACCGCCACATGATGTTGAACGCGGAGGCCATCAACGAGATCGTGACCCCGTACACCACCACAACCAGTTTCTGCTGCCCGCCCGTGCCGCCGGCGTACTCGGCCAACAACGCGGTCGGCCACGGCAGGATCGTCAGCGGCAGCAGCAGGACCAGGTTCAGCGTCTGCAGCGTGTGATTGGTCTGCCGCAAAATGTTGATCATGGCGTGATGATTCAGCCAGACGATTCCGACCGTGATGAACGACAACATGTAGCCGACGTACTCCGGCCACTGCTCGCCCAGCTTGGCCGCGAGGTCCTCCTCACCCCGGCCCGGCACATGGATGTCGAGGATCAACAGCGTGATGACGATCGCGAGGACGCCGTCGCTGAAGGCCTCCAGGCGAGCGGGGCTCATCCCGAGCACCGTCGACGGAGCCGGTTCGTCCGGGGTGGGCGCGACACCCGACGGCCCACGCGTGCTGTCCATCTTGAGCCCCATCCCATCGATTCGGCGGTGTTCGCACCGCGTCGGCCCAGCCGAGCCGCACTGTAGCGGGGCGGAGCCGCTTTCGGCCGTTGAGCTCAGCACCTCTTCGAGCTCAACGGCCGCTGAGGCGGTGGGCGCAGGTGCCGAGCAGGAGCGAGGCGTGCAGGGCCGGGTCGTCGACCCGCACCCCGAGCAGGGTCTCGATCCGCTCGATCCGCTGATAGAGCGACTGGCGGCCCAGGTGCAGCGCCGCCGCCGCCCGGGTCGGGCTTCCTCCGTGGCACAGCAGCACCTCGAGGGTGCGCACGAGCTCGCTGCGGTGAGCGGCGTCCCACTCGATCAGCGCGCCGATCAGACTCATCGCCAGCGGCCCGAGCCGGGCCGGGTCTCCGTCGCCGAGCAGTTCCAGGTCGAGCGCCATGGTCCGGCTGGTCGCCACCGCCGGCGCTCCGCCGGGTCGGGAGGCGCGCTCGGTCAGGGTCAGCCGCAGCGCCGCGCGGGCCGCGCGCAGGCTCGCGGCGAGCTGAGCCGCGCCCGCCTGAGCGCTGACGGCATGGCCCAGGGCGACGGTCAGCTCGGGGGCACCGGTCCGGCTGCGAGCCTCCTCGATCGCCGACTGGGCCGCACCGACGGCGTCCCGGACCTCGGGCCCGACCACCATCAGGGCCAGCACGTCACCGATCACCCGGCCGGCCAGCCGGGCCGAGCCGAGCCGGCGGGAGGCTCGCTCGAGCATCGCCAGCGCCGGCCCGCTCTCCGGGCCGTCGACGGCGACCGCGACGATCTGCTGGTTCGGGCGCGGCTGGAAGCCGGCCAGCCCGGCCCGCAGCCGGTAGTCGGCGTCACCGGGAACCGAGCTGCCGACCAGGTCGGCCAGCAACGCCGAGATCTGCCGGTCCTGCTCGCTGGGCGGGCTGCCCGTCAGCAACACTGCCAGAGACAACGCGGCGGCGATGCGTTCCAGCACCGCCAGCAGGTCCGGTTCCGGCAGCGGCGAACCAGGGCCGGCCACCAGACGACCCCAGGTCTGCCCGTGCACACTGACCGGCACCACGTGACGGGCGACGTCCACCAGTTCCCAGGCGTCGCGGTGGTCGCCGACCCCGTGCCCGGCCACCAGGGCCCCGGCCGACGAGAGCACCACCAGCGGGCAGCAGGTCACCGAGCCGGCCGCGGCCAGCAGGCCCCCCACGCCCGCCCCGGCGATCAGGCTGTCGTTCAGAGCCCGGCTGACCTGGTCGCCGAGCCGCAACCGGGCCGAGTCGCCGTCCACGATCGCGGTGTTGGCGACCTGGCTGATCGTGATGAACGGGACCACGGCGTTGAGCACGATCAGGGGCAGGCCGTAGCGCCGGGACTCCTCGACCAGCTCCTCCGGCGGGGTCGGAAAGGTCCGGCCGAGCTCCAGGGCCAGGGCGGTGACCCCACGATCGGCCAGGTCACGCACGTAGTGACGGCGAGCCCCGGCGTCCGGGCCGGCCAGCCCGAGGCCGGTGGTCAGCAGCAGTTCGCCGCCGGACAGCAACGGGCCGATCTCGAAGATCTCGCTGGAGTGCACCCAGCGAACCACCCGTTCCAGGCTGGAGCGCCCGACCAGCACCTCCGGTTTGGCCTCGCGCAGCACGTCGAGGTCGAGCAGTTCGCGCAGGGTGAGCGCCATGGACCCGAGCCTCCCTGTCCCGACCGGAACCTCCGGGCCGTCTCGTACGCTGAACTGGACGAAGTGCACGCCACCGAACCGGCTGAGGCGGCTGGTTCGTCCATTGTCGTCATGTGGGCAAGTGCCGGAGGGTGGGTTCATGACCGAAGCACCCCTGCCCCTGCTGCCGAGCCACATCGCTCACCCCGGCGATCCGGAGAATTTTCCCGATCCGGACGGCATGCTGGCCGTGGCCCTTCAGGAGGCCCGAGCCGGCCTGGCCGAGGGCGGCATCCCGATCGGGGCGGCCCTGTTCGCCGCCGACGGCAGCCTGCTCGGGCGCGGTCACAACCGCAGGGTCCAGGACGGCGACCCCTCGACCCACGGCGAGACCGACGCCTTCCGCAAGGCCGGGCGCCAGCGCAGTTACGCCGGCACGACCATGGTCACGACCCTGTCACCGTGCTGGTACTGCAGCGGGCTGGTCCGCCAGTTCGGCATCTCCCGCCTGCTGATCGGCGAGGCCCGCACCTTCCACGGCGGCCACGACTGGCTGGCCGGCCTCGGCGTCCAGGTGATGCTGATGGACGACCCGGAGTGCTTCGAACTGCTGCAGGGCTTCGTGACCAGCCGGCCCGAGGTCTGGGCCGAAGACATCGGCGAGGAGTAGGCGCATGCCGTCATCGGTTCCGGTGCTCGACCTGACCCCCTGGTACTCCGGTGACACCGAGGACGGCCCGCCCGCGCGGGCCGCCCTGGTCGAGCAGGTGGACGCCGCGCTCAGCTCGGTCGGCTTCCTGCTGGTCACCGGCCACGGCGTGCCGTCCGCGCTGCGGGCCGCGGTGCGCCGGGCCGCCCGCGCCTTCTTCGCCCTGCCGGCCGAGGTGAAACAGAAGTACGCCGTCACCGTGGCCGGCCGGGGCTGGCTGCCGCCGGGCGTCGAGGCCAACGGTTACGCCGAGGGCACCGCGACCCCGCCCGACCTGAAGGAGTCCTACAGCGTCGGCGCCGACCAGCCGGTCGGCATCGCCACCGTGGACGAGTACTGGTTCCAGCCCAATGTCTGGCCGGCCGAGGTGGCCGATCTGCAGCGCGTCGTCACCGACTACCTGACTCAGATGCGCCGGCTGGCCGACGACCTGCTCGAGCTGTGCGCGGTGGCCCTGGGCCAGCCGCTGGACTTCTTCACCGCTCCCTCGGACCACCCGACTCACACGCTCAACCTGAACTGGTACCCGCCGATCACCGCGGTCGGTGACCCCCTGCCCGGGCAGTACCGGATCGGACCGCACACCGACTTCGGCACGGTCACGATCCTGGACCGCGAGCCGGGCTCGGGCGGGCTGCAGGTCTGGGCCGCCGAGACCGACGAATGGCAGGACGCCCCCTACGACCCGGCCGCCTTCACCATCAACACCGGCGACCTGCTGGCCCGCTGGAGCGGCGACCGCTGGAAGTCCAACCGGCACCGGGTGCTCGCCCCCTCGTCCGACGCCCCCACCGAGAGCCTGATCTCGCTGGTCTACTTCCATGAGACCAACCACGACACCGTGGTCGAGGCCCTGCAACCTCCGGCCGGCCGGCCCAACACCCATCCCCCGGTGCTGGCCTCGGAGTTCCTGCGCGAGCGACTGGACGCCATCACCGTCGGCTGAGTCGGCGCCCCGGGCGGGCGATCGGCCGGGATACTGACGGCATGGATCCCGCCGCAGACCCCGCCGCCGAGCTCGCCGAACTGATCGCCCGCCTCGAGGAGCACGAACGGCGGCTCCGGCTGCCCGGCTTCGACAACGACGACGCCTGGCGACTGGGAATCACCCTGGTCGAACTGGCCGCCGCCCGCCGGGCCCCGGTCACCATCGATCTGCGCCGGGGCCGGCAGCAGTTGTTCCACTACGCCCTGCCCGGGACCAACGCCGACAACGACGCCTGGATCCGGCGCAAGACGGCCGTGGTGGACCGGTTCGCCGCCTCGTCCTTCCTGGTCGGACGCCGGTCGGTGGCCGACGGCAGCACCTTCGAGGAACAGTTCCGCCTGGACGCCGACGGCTACGCCGCGCACGGGGGCGCCTTCCCGGTGATCGTCCGCGGGGTGGGCATGGTCGGCACGGTGGCCGTCTCCGGCCTGCCCCAGGCCGAGGACCACGCCTTGGTCGTCGAGGGCCTCGAGCGCTACCTGGCCGACCTCGAGCAGTAGCCCCGTCTACCCGCCCTGAATCCCGGCGGACGTCCGGGCCTCGGCGATGGCGGCGAACTCGGTGATCGAAAGTCGCTCGCCCCGAGCCGAGGGGTCGATGCCGGCCGCCCGCAGCACCGCTTCGGCGGCAGCCGGAGAACCGGCCCAGCCGGACAGGGCCGCGCGCAGGGTCTTGCGCCGTTGGGCGAAGGCGGCGTCCACACAGGCGAACACCTCGGCCCGGCCGGCCGAGGTCGGCGGCGGCTCACGCCGGGTGAAGGCGACCAGGCCCGACTCCACCTTCGGCACCGGCCAGAACACCTGCCGGGGCACCGAGCCGGCCCGCCGGACGTCGGCGTACCAGGCGCCCTTGACCGACGGGACGCCGTAGGCGGGCTCGCCGGGGCCGGCGGCCAGCCGGTCGGCCACCTCGGCCTGGACCATCACCAGCCCGCTGCGCAGCGTGTCGACCCGCTCCAGCAGCGTGAGCAGGACCGGCACGGCCACGTTGTAGGGAAGGTTGGCGACCAGGGCGTTCGGGCCCGTCTGAGGGCCGCTGGGGGCCTTGGAGCCGGCCAATTGGTCGTCGGTCACCGTGAGCGCATCCGCGATAATGACCCGTAACCGGGCAAATGCCTCCGGAGCCCGGGCGGCCACCGTCTCGGGAAGGACCGCGGCCAGGACCGGATCGATCTCGACCGCGACCACGGCGGCCCCGGTCTCCAGCAGGGCCAGGGTCAGCGAACCCAGGCCCGGCCCGATCTCGGCGACCAGGTCACCCGGGCCGACCGCGGCCAGCCGGGCGATCCGGCGCACGGTGTTCGGGTCGTGGACGAAGTTCTGCCCGAGCGTCTTGGTCGGGCGCACTCCCAGCCCCTCGGCCAGGCTGCGGATCTCGGCCGGCCCGAGCAGCTGAACAGACATGTGACCGCCCAGGCTATCGGCACGTGTCGGAACGCAGAACCGCCCCCGACTCGACGATGTCGTGTCGGGGGCGGCCTGAACGTTCGGTCGGACGATCAGCTGAACAGGCGCGGACCGCAGCTGGGCCAGGAGGAGGCCCCGATCTTGCCGTACAGGATCTGAGCTCGGTGGGTCTGCTCGGAGGCGCTGTTGTCGATCGGGTTGCCCGATCCGCCCTGGGCGTGCCAGGTGGAGAGGCTGAACTGGTATAGCCCGTAGTAACCGCCGGAGGAGTTGACCGCCTTCGGGTTGCCACCGGACTCGCACTGAGCCAGGGCGGCCCAGTTGAGCCCGCTGCCGCTCGGACTGCCACCACCGGTGGTCTTGACCACCGGAGCCGGCTTGGTGCCGTACTCGACGACCTGCGTGACCGGCTCGGAGGTCGTGGTCGCGTTGACAAAAGCGCGCTTCTTGACCTTGCCGTCAGCCAGGGTGAGGTCGTACACGGCCGAACGCGTGCCGTTGTGACCGCGAACGATGACCCGGGTGGTGCCCTTGGTCAGCTTGGCGTTCTTCTTGCGGGTGACGTCGAACGAGACCGACTCGGTCTTGGTCACCTGCTTCTGGGTGATCCGGACCAGCTTGATCAGGATGCCGTCGCGCAGCACGGTGGTGGGCACGTCGGACAGCTGGTCGAGCGGGTTCACGGCCAGGTTCTGCTCGGTCAGCAGCGCCGAGACCGTGGGGGCCACGGTCGTCAGGTGTTGCTTCTTGCCGCCGGAGATCAGCGTGACCTGCTTGGGCGTGGACATCCACATCGCCAGGCCGTCGCGGGTGATCCGCTGCGAGCGGGAGGCCGAGAGCTGGGCGCCGTCGGCCCGGACGCCGAGGGCGGTCAGGGCCCGGTCGACGGAGGTCTCCGTCGTCCAGTAGACGCGCTTGCTGCCGTCGACGGTGAGAGTGAGAGGACGGGCATACCGGACGACGACGGTCTCCCCCTCACTGAGCGAGGAGGACCGGGCCGGAGCCACGATGTCTCGGGAGCCAACCGCGATGCCCTGGTCGTCGAGCAGATCGTCGACGGTCTTGGCGTTGGCGTGAACTTCGCTGGTCTGTCCGTCGACGGAGAGAGTAACCGTCTTGTGGACCGTGGTGTAGAAGTAGCTCGCGCCGACGACGGCGGCGAGTACGGCAGCCTGGGCGGCAAGCCGGCCCGGTCTACCCTTGGCGAGTGCGAGCACCGTGCTCCAAGCCTCGATTTGCCCGGGCACGGTTCGCGGAGGTTGCTCAGGCAGGTCGCGTACCCCGGTCGTCCATGTCCGGGTTCGCTGCCCTCGTGGCCCCCGGGAAGTCTCCGATCCCGGCTGTCAGCCGCCCAACGTAATCGAACCGAGACCGAATCCCAAGCCGACACACAGCCCCGAACCCTGGCCCGGAAGCGTCCGAACGGGGTATGCGCAGGTCACAAGGGGTGACGTGGCGGTTACCACTTCCCGTAAAGTTCCTCCGAATTGGTGAACAGTTCGGCGCAGATCGAGGACAGGTCACGCCCGGTGACCGTGGCCATCTGCCGGACCGTGTGCGGGGTCAGGTAGCTCGCGTTGGGGCGCCCGCGGTGCGGTGCTGGGGTCAGGTAGGGCGCGTCGGTCTCGACCAGGACCCGGTCGAACGGCACGGCCGCCAGCGCCTCCCGCTGAGCCTGGGCGTTCTTGAACGTGAGGGTTCCGGCGAAGGACAGGTACCAGCCCTGATCGGCACAGAACCGGGCCATCGCGGCATCGCCGGAGAAGCAGTGAAAGACGGTTTTCTCGGGCGCGCCCTCCTCGCGCAGCACCCGCAGGACGTCGTCGTGGGCGTCGCGGTCGTGGATCTGCAGCACCTTGCCCAGCCGCTTGGCCAGGTCGATGTGGCGGCGGAACGAGTCCTCCTGCGCGGCCCGGCCGGCGTCGTCGTCCACCCAGTAGTGATCGAGGCCGGTCTCCCCCACGACCCGGATCCGGGGGTGCCCGGCCAGCACCTCGATCTCGGCAAAAGCTTGATCCAGCTCTTGCGCCGCAGCATGTTTCGTGGCCTCGGTCGGGTGCAGGGCGACGCCGCCCAGGAGCTGGGGGTGCCGGTCGACCGCGAGCGCCGTCCAGCGGGCGGCCGGCAGGTCGCAGCCGATCTGGATGAGGTGGGGCACGTTCACCGCGACCGCGGCGGCGATCAGTTCGGCGACGATGGCGTCGTCCGGGAACTGACCGGGACCGGCCCCCCGCACATGGTCGAGGTGAGTGTGGTTGTCGACCACCGGCCCGGGCAGTGGTTCGGGCGCCGGGACCGGTCCGGTCGGAATCTTGCTGCTACTCATGAACTCTCAGATCACGACGAGCCGGGCGGACGGGTCGAGCCGGGCCAGGTCACGCGGATCCGAGGTGACGATCGAGTCGTCGGCCTCCCGGGCGCAGAGCACCACGTGAGCATCGACGACGTCGCTGGTGCGACTGGCGGCCAGCAGCCGGCCGATCTGTACGGCGGCCGCGGCATCGAGCGCGGGCAGCCGGGTGTTGGGTTGACGCAAAAGCGTCGAGGTACGAGCTTGCCGCGCCGGGTCGCGCAGCACCTGCGCCACGACGGCAGAGGGAACGGTGATGACGGCATCGGTGGCGGTGGCCCGGGCCAGTAGAGCGATCACCCGCCGGTCGGCTCGCTCCAGGGCGATCAAGGCGCCGGCGTCGAGAGTCACACCGATCATGCGGGATTCGCTTCCGACGCCGGGTCGGGCTGGGGCTGATTGTTGACGGCGTCGAACCGGATGCCCCCGCCGGCCAGCACCTCGTCGGCCCATTGAATTTCTTGCGGCGTGAGGGGACCGCCGGTGCCCTCCAGGGCCTCGGCCAGAACTCCGGCCCAGCCGGCGACATCATTCAGCGATCTACGGACTGCATGCTGCACAAATGCCGACACGTTGGCTACCCGCCCCTCCTGGACCAGCGCACGGACCTGAGCCAGCTCGTCGCGGCCCAGGGTGACCGTGACCTTGACCGTTGACACAGCCCCCAGAATAGCCGAGCGCCATACCGAACGCCATACCGCCGTGCGGTCAACCCAGGCGGGCGAGTTCCTCGGCGATCACGGACTCTTCCAGCTTGCGGAAGATCGGCGTCGGCGCGGCGATCGGCGTGCCCGGCACGATCGGGGTCGACTGCCAGGCGGCCATGGTCTCGCCGAGCCGGTAGTCGCCCATCAGCACCGGGTACCCCGGGCCGCCGTCCAGATCCTCGACCTCGCGGATCTCCGGCAGCGGCGAGACGATCCCGGTGCCGCCCATCACCTCGTGCACGGCCTGCGCGCTGTGCGGCAGGAACGGCGACAGCTGGGTGCGGCAGTCGCTGACCGCCTGGGCCGTGACGTGCAGGACCGTCTTCATCCGCTCGACGTCGGTCTTGCGCAGCTTCCACGGCTCGGTGTCGGACAGGTACTTGTTGACGTCGGCGACCACCCGCATGGCCTCGCCCAGGGCCTGCTTCTGCCGGTGGGTGCGCAGCAACTCGCCGACGGTGTCGAAGCCGGCCCGGGTCGCGGCCAGCAGAGCCCGGTCGATCTCCTGCAGCTCGCCGGCCTCGGGGATGGCGCCCAGGTTCTTGTGGATCAGGGACGCCGTCCGGTTGACCAGGTTGCCCCAGCCGGCCACCAGCTCGTCGTTGGTCCGCCGGACGAACTCGGTCCAGGTGAAGTCGGTGTCCTGGTTCTCCGGCCCGGCCGCGCAGATGAAGTAGCGCAGCGCGTCGGGCTGGTAGCGCGAGAGCACGTCCCGCACGTAGATCACCACACCCCGACTGGAGGAGAACTGCTTGCCCTCCATGGTCAGGAACTCGCTGCTGACCACCTCGGTGGGCAGGTTCAGCTCGCCGTAGACCCCGGGCTCCCCGCCGCGCGAGCCCTTGCCGGCGTAGCCGAGCAGCTCGGCCGGCCAGATCTGGGAGTGGAAGGTGATGTTGTCCTTGCCCATGAAGTAGTTCGACACCGCGGCCGGGTCGTTCCACCACTTGCGCCAGGCCTCGTCGTCCCCGGTGCGACGGGCCCATTCGATGGACGCCGACAGGTAACCGATGACGGCGTCGAACCAGACGTAGAGCCGCTTGCTCGGATTGTCCTCCCAGCCGGCCAGCGGCACCGGGATGCCCCAGTCGATGTCGCGGGTCATCGCCCGGGGCCGGATGTCGTCGAGCAGGTTGAGGGAGAACTTCAGCACGTTCGGCCGCCAGCCCTCGCGGGTCCTCAGCCAGGCCCCGAGCGCGTCGGCCAGGGCCGGCAGGTCGAGGAAGAAGTGCGTGGTCTCGACGAATTCCGGCGTCTCACCGTTGATCTTGCTGCGCGGGTTGATCAGGTCGGCGGCGTCCAGCTGGTTGCCGCAGTTGTCGCACTGGTCGCCGCGGGCGGAGCTGTAGCCGCAGATCGGGCAGGTGCCCTCGATGTACCGGTCGGGCAGGGTGCGACCGGTGGACGGCGAGATCGCGCCGGTGGTCTTCTGCTCGATCATGTATCCGTTGCGGTACACGACCCGGAACAGTTCCTGGGCGACGGCGTAGTGGTTGCGGGTGGTGGTCCGGGTGAACAGGTCGTACGACAGGCCCAGGGCGTGCAGGTCCTCCACGATCACCCGGTTGTACCGGTCGGCCAGCTCCTTGGGCGTGACGCCCTCCTGCTCGGCCTGGACCAGGATCGGGGTGCCGTGCTCGTCGGTGCCGCTGACCATCAGCACGTCGTGACCGGCCATCCGCATGTACCGGCTGTACACGTCGGAGGGGACGCCGAATCCGGCGACATGGCCGATGTGCCGCGGGCCGTTGGCGTACGGCCAGGCGACGGCGGACAGAATGCTGGTCATACACCGATCCTGCCACGTCCGGGCGAGCGGTTTTCTCAGCCCACCGCCGGCAGCATGACCCGGTTGCGGCCGGTCCGCTTGGCCGCGTACATCCGGTCGTCGGCCTGATCGACCAGGCCCCAAACGGCCTCGGCCGGGTCGCCGTCGAGGCCGGCCGGCTCGGTCCAGGCCACCCCCACGCTGACCGTGACCGGCCAGGCCGGGGTGCAGACCGCGACCCGCCGCCGGATCCGCTCGGCCAGGTCGGCCAGGTCGTCGGGCACGGCCGCGGTCAGCACCGCGAACTCCTCACCGCCGAGCCGGACGACCAGGTCGGCCGAGCGCACGCAGTCGACGACGGCCCGAGCCACCAGCTTGAGCACCTCGTCGCCGACGGCATGACCGTGCACGTCGTTGATCCGTTTGAAGTGGTCGACGTCGGCCACCACCACGCCCAGGCACAGTCGCCCGGCCCGGGCCCGCGCCGTCACCGGCCCGACCTGCTCGGACACCGCCCGCCGGTTGGCCAGACCGGTCAGCGGATCGGTGACCGACAGCGCCCGGGCCCGGCGCAGGGCCGCGACCAGCCGCCGGCGCAGCACCAGGGCGGCCACGGCCGGGGTGAACACCGACACCAGAATGGTGAAGGTGCCGACGACGGCCATCGCGTTGAGGTCGCCGCCCAGCACCATGATCGTGAGGGCTCCGGCACCGACCGCCACCACCTGCGGGATCATCATCCAGGCGGCCGCGTACAGGCCCACGTACAGCGAGGGCAACGCGAACAGCTCGGCGATCACCCGGCCACCGCTGCGATCGGCCAGGCAGAACCCGGACAGCACGATCATGCCGTCGATCAGCAGGATGGTGAACAGCACGCCGAGCATCGACACCCGCTGCATCCGCTGGACCAGAATGGTGAACAGGGCCAGACCCACGGTGTCGGCGGTGAACACCACCCGCCAGTCCCCGGGCCGGACGAAGCCGGGCAGGATCAGGGCCAGCAGGCCGAGCGCGGTGGCGGCCAGCATGAACCAGACGCCGACCCGGACCGCGTCCGGGCGGACCGAGACCCGGACCCGCGACCGGGCCCAGACACCCCCGGTCGCTCGCCTGCTCCCGACCGCGGACATCGGCCGGGGTCAGCCGAGTTCGGGCAGGCCGCGGCGGATCTGGCGGACCGCCTGGGCTATCCGGTGCTCGTTCTCGATCAGCGCGAACCGGACGTGACCGTCGCCGTCCGGGCCGAAACCGACCCCGGGCGAGACCGCGACGTCGGACTCGGTGATCAGCCGCTTGGCGAACTCGATCGAGCCCATCGCCCGGTACGGCTGCGGGATCCGGGCCCAGACGAACATCGTCCCGCGCGGCTTGCTGACCTCCCAGCCGATCCGGGCCAGGCCGTCGCAGAGCGCGTCGCGCCGGCCCTGGTAGATGGCGTTGACCTCGGCCGGGTACTCCTCGGCCTCGTTCAGCGTGACCGTGGCCGCGATCTGGACCGGCTGGAACGAGCCGTAGTCGAGGTAGCTCTTGAGCTTGGCCAGGGCCTGGACCACCTCGGCGTTGCCGAGCAGGAAGGCCATCCGCCAGCCGGCCATGGAGAACGATTTGGTCATCGAGTACAGCTCGACCGCGCAGTCGAGCGCCCCCTCGCACTCCAGGATCGAGGGCGGCCGGTAGCCGTCGAACCAGACGTCGGCGTAGGCGAAGTCGTGGACCAGGACGACGTCGCGCTCGCGGGCCCAGTTCACCAGGCGCTGCAGGTCGGCCTTTTCCACGGTCGCGGTGGTCGGGTTGTGCGGGAACGACAGGACGACGACCCTGGGCTTGGGCCAGCCGTACTCCCACGACTCCATCACGGCGCTGATGTAATCGGCGGCGCTTTCGTCGTCCATCGGGCCGATCCGGACCTGACGGGCGTCGGCACCGGCGAAGTACGGGCCCCAGATGTGGATCGGGTACGACGGGGACGGCACCAGGGCCGAGTCGCCCGGCTGCAGCAGCACCCACATCAGGTGGCTGAAACCTTCTTTGGCGCCGATCGTGCTGATCACGTTGCGGTCCGGATCGAGCTTGACGCCGTACTGGTTCACGTACCGCTGAGCGATCGCCTCGCGCAGTTTGGGCAGGCCCCGGCTGGAGGAGTAGCGGTGGTTGCGGGCGTTGTGGGCGGCCTCGGTCAGCTTCTCGACGGCGATCGCGGGGCTGGGGATGTCGGGGTTGCCGAAACCGAGGTCGACGATGTCGCGCCCGGCTCGCCGGGCTTCGAGCTTGAGGCTGTCGATGATCGTGAAGACGTACGGCGGCAGGCCCGGGATCCGGCGAAATTCCACCTCCGCAGCCTAACCGTTCCGCAGCCTCCGGCTCAGGGGTTAAACGGTTGTTGCGGGCTCGGATCACTGCGGCAGACTGGCCCGATGGCGACCCGACTGACCCAGATCGTGATCGACAGCGCCGACCCGAGGACCCTGGCCCGCTGGTGGGCCGCCGCGCTCGGCTGGGAGGTCAGCCACGAGGACGACGACGAGACCGACATCCAGCCGTTGCCCGGGCAACCCGGCATCGAGCTGGCCTTCGTCCCGGTCGCCGACGAGAAGGTGGGCAAGAACCGGGTCCACCTCGACCTGAGCAGTCAGAGCCTCGCCGAGCAGGACGATCAGATCCAGCAGCTGATGGCGGCGGGGGCCACCGAGGCCGACATCGGCCAGGGCGACGTGCCCTGGGCGGTGCTGGCCGACCCGGAGGGCAACGAGTTCTGCGTGCTCGAGCCGCGCCCGGAGTACGCCACCAACGGCCGGCTGGCCGCGATCGTCGTCGACTCGCTCGGTCCGGAGGCGTTGGCCCGGTTCTGGGTCGAGGCCTCGGGCTACCGGCTGCGCGACGAGGACTTCGACCTGATCCCGCCGGGCGGCGGGCCCTGGCTGGAGTTCGTCACCAACCGGCACCCGCACGCGGTGAAGAACCGGATCCACCTCGACATCGCCCCGTACCTGGACGACGACCAGAGCGCCGAGGTGACCCGGCTGGAGAAGCTGGGCGCCGTGCCGGCCGAGATCGGCCAGGGCGAGGCGCCGTCCGGGCTGGTCAACTGGGTCGTGCTGGCCGACCCGGAGGGCAACGAGTTCTGCGTGCTCAGCTCGCGGGCATGAGCGAACCGGTGCCGGCCCCGGTGGAGATCACCCAGCTGCGGACCGAACGGCTGTGGTTGCGCAGCTGGCGGCCGGAGGATCGCGAACCGTGGGCGGCGATGAACGCCGACCCGGTGGTACGGCGGTTCTTCCCCGGCCCGCTCACCCGGGTCGAGAGCGACGAGGCGGTGGACCGCTTCCAGGCCCTGCTACTCGAGCGGGGTTACGGCCTGTGGGCGGTCGAGGTGATCGAGACCGGGGAGTTCATCGGGTTCGTCGGCCTGAACCCGGCCCCGGACGAGTACCCGGTGGCGCCGGCGACGGAGATCGGCTGGCGACTGGCCGCGGCGCACTGGGGCCGGGGGTACGCCCCCGAGGCCGCGCGGGCCGTGCTCGACTTCGCCTTCGGGCCCGGCGGGTTCACCGACCTGGTCTCGTTCACCACGGTGACCAACGCGCCGTCCCGGCGGGTGATGGAGAAGATCGGCATGACCCACGATCCGGCTGACGACTTCGACAACCCCCGGACGCCCGGCTGGTGGGGCGCCCCGCACGTGGTCTACCGGATCGCGGCGGCCACCTACTTGGCGCGGACGGCGGCGTCGTAGAGAGCCCGTTTGAGGACGCCGGACGCGGCGGCCACGTCGGCGACCGCCTCTTTCAGCCGCTGGCCCCCGGCCACCTTGGCCCGGACCCGGGCGATCAGGGCGGCGACGTCGTCCGCGGCCCCGGGGTCGGCCAGATCGACCGGCACCACGGCCGGGGCGCCGCCGACGACGACGGTCACCTCGCCGAGGATCTCCCCCGCGGCGGCCCACTCGGCCAGCCGGCTCAGTGGCCCGCGCTGGACCTCCTCGTAGGTCTTGGTCAGCTCGCGGCAGACCGCGGCCGGACGGTCGGGGCCGAATCCGGTGGCCATCGCGGCCAGGGTGGCCGCCGTCCGGCGGGGCGACTCGAAGAAGATCATCGTGCGTGGTTCGCCGGCCAGGGCGGCGATCGCCGAGGCCAGCTTGCCTCCGGTGCGCGGCGGGAACCCCTCGAAGCAGAACCGGTCGGTGGGCAGGCCGGACAGGGCCAGGGCGGTCAGGGCGGCCGAGGGCCCGGGCAGAGCGGTCACCGGCAGGCCCGCCTCGAGCACGGCCCGCACCGCCCGCAACCCCGGGTCGGAGACCCCGGGCATGCCGGCGTCGGTGACCACCAGCACGGTGCCGCCGTCGCGGACGGTGGCCACCACCTCGGCCGAGCGGAACTCCTCGTTGTGCTCGTGGTGGCTGACCACCCGGCCGGTGGGGACGACGTCCAGCGCCGCCGCCAGCCGGCGGAACCGGCGGGTGTCCTCGGCCGCGATCAGATCGGCCCGGCCGATCAGCCGGGCCAGCCGAACCGAGGCGTCGGCCGGGTCACCGATCGGGGTGGCGGCCAGGACGAGCCGGCCCGCGGCCGGGACGGCGGCCGGTTCGGTCACTGAAGATTCCAGCGGACGACGCCGTCCACGTGCTCGGGCGGCCGGCCGAGCAGGCTGCTGACCGTCTCCAGGAGGGGCTCGTCGTTCGGATCGGGCCCGAGTACCACCTGGGTCGCGCCCCAGGCCGCGAAGTCCCGGGCCGCCTGGGCCTGCAGCTCCGGCGTCACCACCGGGATCTGACCGGTCCGGGCGACGTCGGCCAGCAGGTTGGCGGTCGGCGGGTCGGCCGAGCCCCCCACGTAGGCGTGCCCGTCACCGACGGCCGGGCCCAGGAAGTACCCACCGGGCATCCGGAACGAGTAGTGCGCGCTCGCCTGCCAGCGCATCGCCACCGGATTGGTCGCCACCGGGTAGGGCAGCACCACCACGACCGTGTTGGCCGGCAGGTGCGGGGCCGTGCCGGTGAACCACTGCGGCACGGCCGGGGCGGCCACGACGTCGAGCGGGGTGGGGACCAGCGGCGCCAGGCAGGCGAAGCTCAGCCCGGCGGCCAGCACGGCTCCGATCATCGGCCGGAACGCGCGGGTGCTGAGCTCGTGGACGGCGAAGGCTAGCAGCGCCCCGGCGAACAGGGCCGCCAGCAGGCCGAACCGGGTGGCCAGCGAGGCCTCGGTGACCGGCAGCTTCTGGAACAGCGCGTACGGGCCCTTGTGCTCGGTCCAGGTTCCGTCGACCCAGACCCGCCCGCCCAGGGAGAAGGCCAACGCGATCACCAGGCCGACCGCGGCACACCGGACCGCCACCCGGCGCCGGCCCAGCACGGCGGTGAACAGGCAGGCGGCCAGCAGCGGCCAGCCCAGGTAGGCCAGGTGCTCCTCCATCCCGCCGGCGAACTTCGCCGACGCCGCCGCCTGGGCGGTGCTGTGCAGCAGGACCCGGCTGGTCGGGGTGGTGAAGGCGGTGACGTCGGCGCCGAAGAAGTCGAGCAGGAACGGGCTGCCGTGTTCTTTGAGCGAGCCGAAGAACTGCACGTACAGCGGGTAGGCGGTGATCGGCAGGAACACGGCGAAGGCGATGACCAGGGCCCGGCCCAGCGACCAGCCGGCCGCCGCCACCGCCCGGGGCCGGGACAGGGCCGAGACCAGCAGGACGATGATCGCCCCGAGCACGGCCTGGAACAGCACCTCCTCGCCGGTGAACACCTGAGCGGTGGCCGCCAGCCCGAGCAGCAGGCCGGTGCGCACCGGCGTCCGGCCGTACCAGGCCCGCACGCTGAGCCCGATCAGCAGCGGCAGGCCCGGGGCGAAGGCCATCGTGATGTGGCCGATCAGCGAGTTCACGATCGCCGGGGAGATCGCGAAGGTCACGCCGCCGACCAGCGCGGCCGGCCGGCTGATCCGCCCGACCAGGGGCACCGCCGAATCGACGTCCTCGGCGTCCTCCTCCTCGATGGGCTCGTCCCACGGGATCTGACGCAGGGCCCAGTAGCCGGCCGCCGCGCAGGCCGGCACGGCCAGCACGTTGAGCACGTTCAGGCTGACCAGCGAGCCGGCCAGCCAGCTGATCGGCGAGAGCACCAGGGAGGGCAGGATGAGCGTGGTGTTGTTCATGGCGCTGACCCCCTCGGGCCAGTTCAGGTCCAGCGTCTGGAACGGGTTGTCGCCGTTCCAGAGGGCGTGCGGGGTGTGGCCGAGCCACCAGGTGTAATGAATGTCGTCGGGCAGGTTGCCGCCGACCAGCCGATCGCCCAGGTGAGCCCACAGGCCCGAGGTGGTGGCCAGGCCGAACCCGAGCGCGACCAGGGCGACCGCGGCGATCAGCCCGCCCGAGGCCAAGGTGAGCAGACCACCGGGCCCCGGTCGGGGCGAGGCGGGGGCACGGGGCTCGGTGACCGCGGTGTCGTCGGAACGCATCGGGGCAGTCTTCCAGGTATCCGCCCCACCGGGCAGATCACTCAGTTTCTGCCCCTACGATGACCGGCGTGACCAACACGGCGGTGGCCACGCGCCCCTCCCCGAACCGGGAGCCGCTCCCGACCCCGCCCCGAGCCGCCCTGACGGCCTGGGGCTGGCTGGCGATTCTCGGTGTCACCGCGTTCGGCGGCATCCTGCGGTTCTGGCGGCTCGACCGGCCCCACAAGCTGGTGTTCGACGAGACGTACTACGTCAAGCAGGGCTACTCGATGTGGAAGGCCGGCTACGAGCTGAAGTGGGCCGGCGAGGGCAAGGTCGTCGACCCGAAGTGGAACGCCGGCGACGTCCACGTGTTCTTGAACCAGCCCGACTTCGTCGTCCACCCGCCGGTCGGCAAGTGGATGATCGGTTTCGGGGAGTGGATCTTCGGACCGACCAGCTCCTGGGGCTGGCGGTTCTCGGCCGCTTTCTGCGGCACCCTGTCGATCCTGATGCTGGCCCTGATCGCCCGCCGACTGTTCGACTCGACCCTGCTCGGCACCGTGGCCGGCCTGCTGATGGCCGTGGACGGCGAGGCCTACGTGCACAGCCGCACCTCGCTGCTCGACATCTTCGTGATGTTCTGGGCCCTGGCCGCTTTCGGCTGCCTGGTGATCGACCGGGACACCGGGCGTCGGCGGCTGGCCCGGCGGGTGGCCGACGCCGATCCGGAGCAACTGGCCTCCTGGCGGGCGGCACGCTGGTGGTTGGGGGTGCGCTGGTGGCGGGTGGCCGGCGCGGTCTGCCTGGGGCTGTGCTGCGGGACCAAGTGGTCGGGGCTGTACTTCACCCTGGTGTTCCTGCTGATGATCTTCTTCTGGGACGCCGGGCTGCGCCGGGCCGCCGGGCTCAAGCACTGGTTCGGAGGGGCCGTGATCTGGGCCGCCCTGTCCGGGCTGGCGATGGGCCTGATCACGCTGGCCGTGTACCTGGCCTCGTGGACCGGCTGGTTCGTGACCAAGGACGGCTACGACCGCCAGTGGGCCAAGGACAACCCGGCCACTCACCACTGGATCCCCGGGACCGTGAGAAGCCTGTGGTTCTACCACACGCAAATGTACGACTTCAACGTCGGCCTCTCGTCGTTCCACCAGTACAAGGCCAACCCGTGGTCGTGGATCGTGGCCGGCCGGCCGACCGCGTTCTTCTACGAGGGCCCGACCCTCGGCCAGAAGGGTTGCAAGGTGGCCCAGTGCTCCCAGGCGGTCACCGCGCTGGGCAACCCGATCATCTGGTGGGGAGCGGCCCTGTCGATCTTCGTGCTGCTGTTCCAGTGGGCCCTGCGCCGCGACTGGCGGGCCGGCGCCGTCCTGGCCGGGCTGGCCGGCGGCTACCTGCCCTGGTTCCACTACCAGCACCGGACGATCTTCGACTTCTACGCCATCGCCTTCACGCCCTGGGTGGTGCTGGCCCTGACCTACTCCCTGGGCCTGGCTCTCGGGCGCCCGGACGCCGACCCGGTCCGGCGCAAGCGGGGCGCGGTCGCGGCCGGTGCGGTGGTGGTGGTCGCCGTCCTGTCGTTCTGGTTCTTCCTGCCGATCTACAGCGCCGAGGTGATCCCCCAGTCCTCCTGGAGCGACCGGATGTGGTTCCCCAGCTGGATCTGACCGTTTGACCCGATCGCGGTGGTTCGCGCCTCGGCCGTCCGGACCGGCCGGTACCGGACGTTCGGGCAGCGGGCCGGTCGGGCCGGTGTTCACATGGTGAGCTGTGGGGATGCTCTTACTTGTGGTGATCGCGGTTCTGGCGGTGGCCGGATACGCGGTGTCGCTGCGGATTCATCCGTACCGCAAGTGCCGCTGGTGTTCGGGAACGGGCCGGCACTTCGGCGGCGTCTTCAGCTACGCGCACCGGCCCTGCCGGCACTGCGGCGGGGCGGGCCGGCGGCTCCGGTACGGACGCAGCGCTACCGGGGGTACGCCGAGTTGATCTGAGCGTCACCGGGATGGTCGATAATGCCCGGATGACGAGGGTATCCCGATTCATCGACGTCGACGGCGCCCGGCTGGCGGCCGACCTCTGGCCGGCCGACGACCAGAGCTCGGGAGCTCCGGTCGTACTGCTGCACGCCGGGATCTGCGACCGGCGCAGCTGGTACACCACGGCCGAGCGGCTCGCCGGGCTCGGCCCGGTGCTGGCCTACGACCGAAGGGGTTTCGGCGAGACCGGGCCCAGCGCACAGCCGTTCCGGCACGGGCACGACCTGCTCTCGGTGCTGGCGCAGTCGTTCGACGAGCCGGCCTGGCTGGTCGGCAGCTCGATGGGCGGCGGGGTGGCCCTGGACGCCGCCCTGGCCGCTCCCGACCGGGTCGCCGGGCTGGTCCTGCTGGCCCCGGCGGTCACCGGGGCCCCGGACGACGGCGACCTGGACGCCGACACCCAGCTGATCAGCGACCTGCTCGACGCCGCCGACGCGGCCGGTGACTCCGGCGAGGTGAACCGACTGGAGGCCTGGCTGTGGCTGGACGGACCGGCCGGTCCCGAGGGCCGGGTCGGCGGCCCGGCCCGCGACCTGACCCTGGCCATGAACGCGATCGTGCTCGGGCACGCCGTCGCCGAGGACGCCGGCAGCAGCGAGGCCGAGGCCTGGCCCCAGCTGGGCGCGGTGAAGGTTCCGACCACCGTGGCCTGGGGCGAACTCGACCTGCCGTTCATCCGCCGGCGCTGCCGGAGCCTGGCCGAACTGCTGCCGCAGGCCCGGGCCCGGGTGCTGCCGGGCACCGCTCACCTGCCCTACCTGGAACAGCCGGAGCTGGTGGCCGGCGTGATCCGGGACGCGGTTCTGCGCTGAGTCAGGTGGACCCGACCCAGTACGGCACCGGGAGCCCGCGGGTCCCGACCCGGGCGGTGAACAGCTGCCCCGAATCGGGGTGCGCCGCCAGCTGATCGGCCGAAAGGTCGCCGCTCGCCGTGGTGATCAGGAGCAGGTCGCGCCGCGGGCCGACGAAGGCGACGCTCGCGGTGTGCGGGGCATCCACCTCGACCACGGCCAGCACCTCGCCGGAGGGCGTGCAGCAGCGCACCTGGCCCGACCCCCAGACGGCGATCCAGAGGTTGCCCTCGACATCCACGCACACCCCGTCCGGGCCGTCGTCACCCGCGCCGGGCAGCGGCGCGAAGAGTTCGTACCGGCTTCCGGTGCGGCCGGTCGAGGGATCGAACGAGCGGGCCCACACCACCCCGGGCGTGGTGTCGATGGAGTACATCGTGCGCCCGTCCGGCGACCAGGCCAGGCCGTTGGACAGACTGAGATCGGTGTCGAGCGTCTGCACCGGCCCGCCGGTGGGCAGCCGCCAGAGCGACTCCTGGCCGGCTCGCCCGTCCAGGGCCATGCTGCCGACGACGAACTGGCCCAGCGGGTCGCAGCCGCCGTCGTTGAGCCGGCTGCCGACGCCGTCCGGCAGCAACTGAATTCCCGGAGTCCGTTGCCCGCCGGGCAGCACCGTCATCAACCGGCGTCGCAGGGCGACCAGCAGGGCTCCGTCCTCGGCCACGACCACGGCCCCGACGCTCTCACCGGGAAAGCTCAGCCGGCCGGCCGGCTCGACCCGGTCGTCGCCGGTCAGCACCCCGAGATAGACCTCGCCGCGGTCGCTGTCGATCCACAGCACGCGCTCCCGGACGGGATCCCAGAGGGGCCCCTCGGCCAGCAGGTGCCGGAGCCCGGCGGTGGCCCGTTTCGCGGTGAAGGTCTGCACGAGGGGTATCTGATCACGCCGACAGACGGCGGAACGTGCTGGAGTGGAAGATCAGGGGCCGGACAGCCGGGCGGACCTCGAAGCTCTCGATCCGCATCAGCACGATCCAGTGGTCGCCGGCCGGGATCAGCGACTCGAGCGAGCACTCCAGCCAGGCTCCGGCCCCGTCGATCAGGACCGCCCCCTGGGCGGTCGTGGTCAGGCTCAGCCCCTCGAACCGGTCGCCGGTGGCCGCGGCCAGCTGCCGGGCCGCGGCGTCATGGGACTCGCCCAGCACACTGACCCCGAGCCGGGGGCGCCCGGCCAGCCGGGGCCAGGTGGTGGAGGCCCGGCTCACGCACACCGCGACCAGCGGCGGCTCCAGCGACACGGAGACGAAACTGCTGGCCGCCAGGCCCACCGGGACGCCGTCGACCTCGGCGCACAGGCCCACCACCCCACTGGGGAAGGCACTGTAGGCGGCGCGCAGTTCCCGGTTGGCATCGTCGTCCTCAGGCACGTTCATCACGGGCCCATTTTCACCTACCCCGGTTCGCCGCCGTCGGGCTGCTCACGGGCGCGGCGCGGATCGGCGGCCAGCGCCAGCAGCGCGGCGACCGGCAGGGTGGCCGCACCGAGGGCGGCGGCCCCCGAGCCGAGCGCGCCGAGCTCGATCGAGACCTGCTCGAACAGGTACGAAAGGGCGCTGCGCCCGGCCGACTCCCGGATCCGGGTCAGCATTCGCGGCCCCAGCAGCAGGGCGGTCGCGCCGCCGACCAGCACCCGCTCGGGGTTGTAGAGGTTGATCAGATCGGCGATGCCGACCCCGACCAGGTCGGCGGTCTCGTCCAGCAGGTCGGCGGCGACCTTGGAGTCGCCGGCCGCGCTCAGCAGCGCGGCCACTTCCTCGATCTGCTCGTCGCCGGAGGCCTCGCGGTAACGCCCGAGGATGCCCTCCGCGCCGACGTAGGCCTCCAGGCAACCGCGGGCCCCGCAGCGGCAGACCCGCCCGTCGTACCGGATCGTGGTGTGCCCCCACTCGCCGGCACTGTTGTTGATCCCCTGGTAGGCCACCCCGTCGCTGAAGACGGCCGCCCCGACCCCGGTTCCGATCAGGACGACGACGGCGTGCCCGGCGCCGCGACCGGCGCCGAACCACATCTCGGCCTGGCCCAGCGTCTTGGCACCGTTGTCAACGTGGATCGACGGGGTCAGGCCCCGCTCGCGCAGCAGCCGGCTCAGGGCGACGCCGGCCCAGCCGATCGTCGGGGCGTGGACCCGCTCACCGTCGCCGGTGCCCGGCACCTCCTGCGCGACCACTCCGGGGACGGCGACCCCGATGCCGATCAGCCCGGTGTCGTCCAGTTCGGCCTCGGACAGCACCCGGGCCACCCCGGCGGCGATCAGGTCGGCCACGGCGCCCGGCTCCAGGCCGCCGGGCCCCGGCGGGTAGGTGACCTCGGCCCGGGAGATCAGGCCCAGGTCGAACAGTTCGACCCGGATCCCGGTCTCGGCGACCGCCACCCCGATCACCGAGCCGAATTCGGGATCGACCCGGAGCAGAACGCGCGGCCGGCCGCCGTCCGAATCGACCTGACCGGCCTCGACGATCAGCCGCTCGGCGAACAGTTCGGCCGTGACGTTACTGGCGGTGGCCGGGCTCAGGCCGGTGATCTCGGCCAGTTCGAGCCGGCTCAGCGGCCCGTTGAAGAAGAGTTCCGACAACAGGGCCGAACGGTTCTGCCGCCGGATGTCCCGACCGGTCGTGCGTTTGCGATCCATCGCGAGCCAACCCCTCCACCACACTGTCCCGCCGGAAGGCAGCCTCCCCCCAGCATCGCCCCACTGCGGCTTTCCGCTCCGCTCGTACGGCCGCGGAGCCGACTTTAACCAACGCTTGAGCGTTTCTTGCCCGAGAGAAGGCACAGGCCCACGAAGATGGGCCCGAGAATTTTTCGGCCCGAAACACGATCCGAGGTTGCAGTCACGGCTCCGAGGGCGCCTGACGATCAGCAACGACCCTCTCGGCAACGAGACGGGTGACCATCCGGTGACTGTCAGGGAACCGGCGAACGAGCCCATTGCCGCGTCCCGCGGGATGAAATTCCGGATCGGATTGATCGGGCCGAACGCCATCCCGCCGTGTCAGATTGACACAAGCCGGTGTCATCGCGAATATCTGTCCCATGGCCACCAAAACGGTTACTGAACTGGTCGACGATGTTGACGGCAAGCCGGCGGACGAAACTGTGAGTTTCGGACTCGACGGAGTGCAGTACGAGATCGATCTGGCCACCGACAATGCCGAGGCTCTTCGCGAGGCACTGTCGCCCTACGTCGACGTCGCTCGCCGTACCGGCGGACGCCGCACGTCCGGCAAGCCGGTCCGGGTCCCGACCGAGGTCGACACCAAGGCGGTGCGGGCCTGGGCCGCCAGCAACGGAATTGAACTGTCCGCCCGGGGCCGGGTACCCGGCCACGTGGTCGAGCAGTACCGCGCCGCGGGCAACTGACACCCTTTTTCCTTCGAACCCCGCTCACCCTGACCAGCGGGCGCATCACGTGATCGCGAGATCACCATCCGGCTCCGCCTCCATCTGAGACGGGGCCGGATTTGCGTTCCCGGTATCGAAACTTCAGGCGATTCTCAGCAGTGACCAGCACCGGGCTGGGCCGTTCGAGTGACGACGTCGCTCACGGCCCGGAAATCTCAAGCCGGCCTATGGGTCGCCCCGAGTTTGCTCAAGAGAGCGCATTCACTCTGACGGCTCAGCGTTGACGACCGATTACTCCTAGATACCTCCGGTCCGCCTCTGGCCGGCCTCGGTGGAGTTCGACGATCGGTAGCCGAATCGCGGCGTCCTGAAATCCCCGTCACTCCGTTGGCGCATACCTCAGTCACGCTTTCTCAGCGACTCTTTCACTACAGGCAGTGACCACTTGTGACTGAACGCAGCGGAAATCTTGAGGGAGGCTTGAAGATGGGAATCACCACTCAGCGGCGGCCGGCGATCTGGCCCGGCCTGCTGGTCGCCCTGGTGGTCAGCGCGATCGCGATCTGCGCTCCCTTCTTCTCCTTCAGCTCGCTGGACTCCGGCGCCACCAGCACCGTCCCGGCCACCTCCCTGCCGCCGATCGAGCACCTCAGCGCCACCAGCTACGAGCTGCGCACGATCACGCTGGCCAACGGCAAGAAGATCGCCGCCCGGTGGAACCCGTGCCAGGACGCCATCACGTACAAAGTGAACCTGAGCGGCGTGGCCACGGCCCAGCGGGCCGCCCTGCTCGGCCGGGTCCGGACCGCCTTCCGCAAGCTCGCCGCCGTCGACGGCCTGACCTACCGCTACACCGGCAGCACCACGTTCGTGCCGAAGCAGGGCAACCTGGCCCAGCAGCCGGCCGAGATCGTCGTGGCCGCGGTCAGCCCCAAGGCCACCGACTTCGCCCTGACCGCCAACTCGCTCGGCTTCGGCGGGGTGCTGTGGTCGACCTGGTCCGGTGGCAGCGCGGGCGCGGGCGCGGCGGTGGTCCGCGGCTACGTCGTCCTCGACCCGGCCGGGCTGCACAAGCTCGCTCCCCGCTTCGGACCGGGTCGCACCCAGGGCAACCTGATCCTGCACGAGCTCGGCCACGCCACCGGGCTCGACCACGTGCACTCCGGTGGCCAGCTGATGAACCCGGCGCTGACCGCGGCCGCCCCGGACGGCTTCGCCGCCGGCGACCGGGCCGGGCTGAAGAAGATCGGGGCCGGGGCCGGCTGCCTGAGGATTCCCGCCATCGTCAAGATCGCCGACCTGGACTGACCCGGTGACGGGTCGGGTCCAGGCCGGCGACGGGCCTTGACGGGTCGAGCAGGTTTCGGGGCTAGGGCGCGACCAGCGAGGCGTGGTACCGGGCCGAGCCGTTCGGGTTCTGGATCGGGGCGAAGATTCCCCCGCCGTAGTACTCGGCGTGGTCGTTGAAGTAGGACTCGTAGGCCAGGTCGGATCCCTCGGCCTTGAAGAACTCCTCCATCTTCTGGATGTAGAAGGCGTTGTCGCCGCCGGAGTTGCCGACCGCCGAGGTGCCGTTGAACAGGCCCCACTCGGGCACGCTGAACTTCTTGCCGTGCTCCTTGGCGAAGTCGGCCCAGAACTTCAGGCCGTACTGGCCGGCGTACTGCTGCTCCCAGTTGGCGTCGCCGGTGGCTCCCGGCCAGGCGTCGTAGGAGTCGAGGCCGACGAAGTCGACGTACTCGTCACCCGGGTAGGCCAGCCGGGCGTCGGCCACGCTCTGCCCGGCGCCGCGGTTGACCGTCCAGTCCCAGAACAGGTCGGGGGCCACCTTGCGGACCGTGCTGACGATCTGCCGGTAGCACTCGGCGAACTGGTTCGGGTCGCTGGCCTGCCACTTGTACCAGTTGCCGTTGAACTCCCAGCCGAGCCGGATGATCGACTTGCCCATGCCGGCGGCCACGATGTTGGTGCCGAACTGGGTCCACTTGTCGTTGTAGGCGCCGGAGGCACAGCCGGCCATGGTCGCACTGCCGTCGGCCTCGGGCACCGGGGCCACCCCGAAGGCCATCGTGTACGGGGTGCCCTTGTAGGCGGCGTACAGCGCAGCCGGGTTGATGATGTCGTCCCAGGTCTGGCGGGCCGACCAGGTGACCACCACGTCGACCGGGCGGCCGCGCCAGGCGGCGAAGCTCTCGACGTCGCCGGGGTTGTAGCTGGGTACGAAGACGCCGCTGGCCCAGGGCAGGCCGGACCGGTTCGGCACCGCGCGGCCGGTTCCGGTGACCGGCACCGAGGAGGACGGCAGCGGGGTGGCGGTGCCGGTGGGAACAGGTGCGGCCGGATCGGTCGCGGGGGCCGTGCCGGTGGCGGTCGACGTCACGATCGGGTCGCTCATCGTGGTGGTCGGGGCGGCGACCGGCGGCTCGGTGCCGACCGGGGCGACCGGCGCGGCCGGATCGGTGGTCGCCGTCGACACCGGCGTGATCGAGGTGGCGGTCGGGGCCGGGCCGTCGCCGGGCCAGGTGCCGGCCCACTGATTGGGCCAGTTGCCCGGCGCGTCCTGGTAGTACTCCCAGCCGGCCGAACTCCAGCCGGTCGGTGCGTCCGGGTTGCCGGCGCCGGTCCAGCTGTAGGCGGTGCCGATCTGGCCGCTGCTACCGGCCGTCTTGGCCTCGCCACCGTTGGCCGCTCGCGCCGTGGCCGGTACCGCACACATCACCATGGCGATCACAACGGCCGACCCGGCCCCGATCGCTCGGTTGTTCGTTCGCACGCGTAGTCCCCCGTTCGGGCGGTAGTGGAGCCCCATACGACTCCAGTAACAGCATGGGGGGTCCGGATTGTCTAAAAATCAAGCCTATGTCAAATCCCTTAGCAATAACCACTGGGTGGTGTACGTGTGTGACTGTTGGTAGCCAAAGCGAGAAATTGTTACTCTTTGATCACGGTAGCGGCAGCGACCACGCCGGCGGTTAGAGTTCCTGAATGGCGGATCAGCACGTCGGGCGCATCCGGTTCATGGACCAGCAGCGGGTCAACCTCGACGGGTTCGCCCACGAGGACGTCGACCTGGGCCTGATCGCGATGAATTCCCCCGCCGATCCCCGACCGTCCCTGGTGATCGAGGACGGCGTGGTGGTCGAGCTGGACGGGCGGGCCGCGGCCGACTTCGACGCCCTCGACGCGCTGATCGCCGGGCACGGTCTGGACCTGTCGGTGGCGGCCGAGGCGATGGCCCTGGACGACGTCGCGCTGGCCCGGATGTTCGTCGACCCGGCCGTGCCCCGGGCCGAGATCGTGCGGCTGGTCGCCGGGATCACCCCGGCCAAGCTGGCCCAGGTGGTGTCCTGGTTGCGGCCGGGCGAGCTGATGATGGCCATGACCAAGCTGCGGGTGCGGCGCACCCCCAGCAACCAGGCCCACGTCACCAACCGGCTCGACGATCCGCTGCTGCTGGCCGCCGACGCCGCGACCGCCGCCGCCTACGGTTTCCGCGAACTGGAGACCACGGTGCCGGTGCTGGCCGACGCGCCGTCCAACGCGGTCGCGGTGACCGTCGGGGCCGCTGTGGCCTCGGCCGGGATCCTGGTCCAGTGCTCGGTCGAGGAGGCCATGGAGCTCGAGATGGGCATCCGCGGCCTGGTCTCCTACGCCGAGACGGTCAGTCTCTACGGCACCGAGTCGGTGTTCGTGGACGGCGACGACACCCCGTACAGCAAGGCGATGCTGGCCGCCGGCTACGCCAGCCGCGGGGTCAAGATGCGGGTCTCCTCCGGAGCCGGCTCCGAGGTGCTGATGGGCGGGGCCGAGCGCTGCTCGATGCTCTACCTGGAGTCACGATGCGTGTCGCTGGCCCGGGCGATGGGCTCGCAGGGGGTGCAGAACGGCGGGATCGACGGCGCCAGCGTGGCCGGGGCGGTGCCGCGCGGCGTCCGGGAGCTGATGGCCGAGAACGTCATGGTGATGGCCCGCAACCTGGAGTCGTGCTCCGGCAACGACGCGCTGATGTCCGAGTCGGACGTGCGCCGCACCTCCCGCACGCTGCCCATCCTGCTGGCCGGCAGCGACTACGTGTGCAGCGGGTTCGGCTCGATCCAGCGCTACGACAACATGTTCGGGCCCTCGCAGTGGAACGCCGAGGACTTCGACGACTGGCTGGCCATCCAGCGCGACTGGGGGGTGGACGGCGGGCTGCGCACCGCCGATCCGGACGAGGTCGGCCGGCTGCGCCGCCGGGCGGCCGAGGCCACCCGCGACGTCTACCGGTGGCTCGGGCTGGCCGACTTCGACGACGACCACGTCGAGCGGGCGATCGATGCCGTCGGCTCCAAGGATCTGGTGGTGGACGGGGTCGAGCCCGATGCGATGGTGGTGCTCGGCGCGGCCCAGGCGATCCGCAGCTCCGGGCTGGGCTCGCTGGAGGTGGCCCGGGCCCTGCTGGAGTGCGGCTACGACGTCGAGGCCCACCGGGTGCTGCAGATGCTCCGGGCCCGGGTGCACGGCGACCACCTGCAGACCGCGGCCATCTTCGACGAGGAGATGAACGTGCTGAGCCTGGTCACCGACCCGAACGACTACGCCGGCCCGGGCACCGGCTACGAGCCCTCGCCGCGGCGGCAGGCCGAGATCGACAACATCCGGCAGGCCCGCGGGGTCGAGGACCTGCGGGCCGATCAGGCCCACTGGGCCGGCGACCAGTTGCGGGTGCTGGGCCCGGCCGCGGCCGGCAGCGATCCGGCCGAGGTGGTGATCGGCCTGTCCCCCGGGGTCGGGCGCTCGGTCTGGCGCACCCTGTCCGGGCTGCCGGTGATCGAGGTGCTGCGCGAACTGCTGGCCGGCCTGGAGGAGGAGGGCTGCCGGGCCCGGCTGGTGCGGATCAACCACACCCTCGACCTGGGCCTCGTCGGCCTGACCGCGGCCCGGCTGGCCGGCTCCGGGATCGGGATCGGCCTGCAGGGCAAGGGAACCGCCCTGATCCACCGCCGCGACCTGCCCCCGCTGGCCAACCTGGAGCTCTACAGCATGGCCCCGGTGATCACGCCCGCGCTGTACCGGCTGCTCGGGGCCAACGCCGGCCGGCACGCCAAGGGCGCCACCCCGGTGCCGGCCCGCAACCCCTACACCGACGAGGCGATCGAGGCCCGCTACCACACCAGCGTGATCGCCCTGATCGCGCTGGAACGGGCCGACGTGAACGCCGGGCTCGGGCCCGAGGAGCTGGGGGTCTCGCTGTGAGCCGGGCCTTCTCCGGGCGGGACGCCGAGGAGCTGACCGTGGGCCGGCTGGCGGCCGGCGAGCTGGCCGCCGACGACGTGCGGATCCACCCCGAGACCCTGGAGCACCAGGCCCAGGTGGCCGAGCAGCACGGCAACCCGCAGCTGGCGGCCAACTTCCGCCGGGCCGCCGAGCTCAGCCTGGTACCGGAGGCCGAGGTGATGGCCCTCTACGAGGCCCTGCGCCCGCACCGCTCGAGCGCGGCCGAGCTGGAGGCCCTGGCGGTGCGGCTGGAGGCCTACCCGGCCCCGCTGTGCGCGGCCCTGGTGCGGGAGGCGGCCGGCGTCTACGCCCGCCGCGGCCTGCTGGCGTGAGGCTGGTTGCCGGGATCGACGTCGGCAACTCCAGCACCGAGGTGGTGCTGGCCCGGGCCCGGGGCCGGCAGCTCGAGGTGATCGGCGCGGCCCGGGCCCCGACCCGCCGGGCCAAGGGCAGCGACGCCAGCCTGGACGGCGCGGCCGGTCTGGTCCGCCGGCTGGAGCGCGAGCACGGGCTCCGGGTCGAGGCGGCCGTGGCCGCCTGGTTGCGGCCGGTGGAGACGCTGACCGCCTCGATCGCCGAGCCGGCCGCGGCGACCGGGCGGCTGGCCGTGATCGGGGCCGGCGCCCGGACCGCCGCCGGGGCCGGCTTCGCGGTCGGAAAACCGCGGCCGCTGGACGATCCCGGCTGGGACGGCGGCGAGCCGGCGATCGCGGTGGTGCCGGCCGGAACCGGCTACCGAGCGGCCCTGGAGCGGCTGGTCCCGCTGGCCGCGACCGGTCGGCTGCTGGCCGTGCTGCTGGCCGAGGACGAGGCCGTGCTGGTGGCCAACCGGCTGGGCCACCCGGTTCCGGTGGTGGACGAGATCGACGCCGACGCCGCCCTGAAGGCCGACCTGATCGCCGTCGAGGTGGCCGGCCCGGGAGCGGGCCTGCACACCCTCACCGACCCGTTGCGCCTGGTCACGGCACTCGGGCTGGACGCCGCGGAACGGGCCGACGCGGCTCGGCTGGCCGTCCGGCTGCACGACAGCACGAACGCCGTGGTGGCGGTGGGGGCGCCGGCCCGGGCGAGGGCGTCGTCCCCGCCGGACTGGGTCCAGCTGTCCGGCGGGGACCGGCGGCCCTTCGCCGCGGCGCACCGGCTGATCGGGGCCGGGGCGGTGGGGCTGGCCACCGCCTATGCCCTCGACGATCACGTTCGGGGCGTGGACGACCTGTGGACGGTGGACCTGTCCTCGGTGGCCGACACCGTGCTGGCCCGGCGCCCCGGCGCCGGGCCGGAGAACCGCTCGCTCGGGCTGGCCGCCCTGCGGGCCGACGCCCCGCTGCGCGATCCCTCGGCCGCGCTGACCGATCGGCTCGGGGTGCCGGTCACCGCCCGGATCGAGTCGAGCGCCGGCTGGCTCGGCGGGGTCTCGACGCCCGGGGCGGACGCCGCCAGCGTGGTGATCGACCTCGGCGGCGGCACGATCGACGTGACCTCGGCCCACCACGGCGTGATCGCGGCCGGCGGCGGTGAGCTGCTGACCGCGAGCGCGGCCGCCCTGACCGGCAGCACCACGGCGGCCGCCGAGTACGTGAAACGAGGCCCCTCGCAACGGGTCGAGGCCCCGCAGCTGCTGCTCGGCGAGGACGGCGCGCGGGCCTTCACCGACCGGCCGGCGCCGGCCGAGACGATCGGGGCCCTGGTCGTCGCCGGCCCGGCCGGCCTGCTGCCGTTCAGCCGGACCCTGGCCCCGGGCGAGTGGCGGGCGCTGCGGCTGCGGCTGAAACTGGAGGCGCTGGGGGCCAACGTGGCCCGGGCCCTGCGCAGCCTCGGCGGCGAGCTGAGCACCGTGATCGTGGTCGGCGGCCCGGCCGGCGACGAGGAGGTGCTGGCCACCATCGCCCGGGTGCTGCCGGCCGGGGTGGCCGTGGGGCGCGGCGACGTCGGTGGTGGCGGAGATCTGGGGCACCGGTACGCCGTCGCCTACGGCTTGCTCAGCGGGCTCCACGAGGACTGACCGCGCGAGGTCATCGTGATGACCGTGCGGTCGGCCCGGAACAGGTCGTGGGAGAACTCGAACCGCCGGCCGGCGTCGTCACGGGTGACCCGGGTGATCGACAGCAGCGCCGAGCCGGGCTCGATGCCCAGGATCGAGGCCTCGTCCTCGGCCGCGCCGGCCACCTCGATCCGCTCCACGGCCTCGTGCGGCTCGGTGTCGTAGTACTCGGCCATCAGGTCGTACAGCGATCCGCCGAGGGGCAGGTCGAGCAGGCCGGGAAAGTAGCGGGCCGGCAACCGGACCCGTTCCAGCGAGATCGGGGTGCCGTCGGCCAGCCGGATCCGGACCACGTCGATCACGTACTCCCCGGCGGCCAGGCCGAGCGCGGCCCGGGTGTCGTCGTCCGCCAGGGTCAGGGCGGTGCTGACCACCCGCGAGCCCGCCGTCATGCCCTGGGCCCGGAGCAGGGCCGGCACCCCGACGATCTGGGACAGGTCGCGCTCGACCTTCGGCGGGCGCACGAAGGTGCCACCGCCGCGGCCGGGCACCCGGCTGATCAGCCCGTCCGCCGCCAGGGCGGAGAGGGCCTGCCGGACGGTGGAGCGGCTCACCCCGAGCTGGGGGGCCAGCTCGCGCTCGGCGCCGATCCGCATTCCCGGCCCGAGGGCGCCGGTGCTGATCCGCTCGAGCAGGCGGCGCCGCGCGTCCTGGGCCGCCGGCCCGATCTCGGTCTCGGGGAGGCTCACCGCGTCGTCCTCAGATCCCGGCCAGAGCCGCCTGCGACTCCGGCAGCACCTGGCCGCCGTCGACCACGATGGTCTGCCCGGTGACGTAGCCGGCCTGGTCACTGGCCAGGAACAGGGCGGCGTAGCCGATGTCGTCGACCGAGCCGAGCCGGCGCTGCGGGATGGCCGCCTCCATCCCGGCCCGGTAGTCCGGCCCCATCTCGGCCAGCCCCTCGGTGACGACGTTGCCGGGCATCACCGCGTTGACCGTGATCCGCATCGGGGCCAGCTCGATCGCGGCCGTGCGCAGGAAGCCGAGCTGGGCCGCCTTGCTGGCGCCGTAGTGCGACCAGCCCGGGACGCCGGTGATCGGCCCGGTGATGGACGACGTCAGCACCACCCGGCCCCGCCCACCGGCGGCCAGGGCGGGTAGGCAGGCCTGGACCATGAAGATGCCGCCCTTGACGTTGACCGCGAACATCGCGTCGACGTCCTCCTCGCGCATCTCGGCGATCGGGGCGGAGGGGAAGATGCCGGCGTTGGCGCAGAGCACGTCGATCCGGCCGAACTCCTCCAGCGCGGTCTCGGCGATCCGGCGGCAGTCGGCGACCGAGCTGACGTCGGCGGCGACGGTCGCGATCCGGCCGCTGCCCTCGCCGGCGAGGTCCGCGGCCGTCTCGGCCAGCGGCCCGGCGCCGCGCGCGGCCAGCAGCACGTCGGCCCCCGCGCGGGCCATCACCCGGGCGATGCCCTTGCCGATACCCATGCTCGCGCCGGTCACGATCACGCAGCGGCCGTCCAGTGGGGTGAACATCTCAGCGGTTCTCCTTGGTCAGATAGTCGTCGGCGAGATCACAGCTCACCCGGGTGTACTCGGCCCCCATCGAGGCGGCCAGGTCGGTGCCGGCGTGCGAGCCGATCCAGGCCACCAGCAGCAGCCGGCGCATCATCACGAAATCGGCCAGCGCGGCCTCGTCCGCCGCCGGCAGCGGCGCGATCGTGCGGTAACCCCGGGCCCAGGCCGCGGCCAGCTCCGGGATCCGCCGGTCGTGCTCGAAAAAGCTGACCGCCGAGCCGAAGTCGTACATGAACCAGCCCTGGCCGCAGTCGTCGAAGTCGATCAGGTGGGTCTGCTCGCCGTCCACCAGCAGGTTGGCCAGGCGCAGGTCGGCGTGGATCAGGCCGTAGCGTTCGCGGCCCTGCCCGTAATCGGCCAGCCGCCGGCGCAGCCGGGCGTCCAGGCGGCCCAGCAACTCGTGCTCGGCCGGGCCGACGTCGATCCCGTCCTGCCAGCGTCCCCAGCGGGCCACCGCGCCGAACGCGCCGTCGTAGTCCCAGGCGAACCGGGTGAACCGGGCCGGTGCCGGCCAGCTGCGCGCATGGGCGTGCAGCCGGGCGGTGATCGCGCCGAGCACCTCGAACCAGACCGGCAGAGCCTCGTCCTGGGCCGACGGCTCCACGCCGGGCAGCCACTCGAACCGGACGGCGTGCCGGGGCGGGCCCGGGCCGTCGGTCAGGGCCACCACCCGGCGCCCGTCCGGCGCGGGCAGCACCGTCGGGGTGCGCAGCGCGGTGTCGGTCCGGATGGCGTCGATCCAGGCCAGTTCGGACTCGATCGCCGGGCGGTCGTGGTAGCCGCGCCGGTGCAGGCGCAGCACGGTCCGCTCGCCGGTGTCCGGGTCCTGGACGGCGTAGGTGGCGTTCTCGCTCACGTTGATCAGGCTCAGCCCGCAGTCGGCGGCCAGGCCGAACTCGGCCAGGGCCCGCCGGGCCACCGGTTCCAGGCGGTCGGAGGCGCCGTCCGCGGACAGGTCGTGCTCGCTCATCGGAGGGCCGCCCGGTACGTGGCCGGGTTCGGGTAGGCCGGGACGGGACCACCGGGGGTGCGGCCCACGGGCTGCCGGGCGAACTCGCCCAGCCCGATCGCGTCCGGGGTCGGGACCTCGAACCTGGTCCAGCCGAGCAGGGTCTCGGGTTCGGGGCCGGACCGGGCGTCGTGAAGGCTGCCGCTCTCGTCGACCACCAGGGCCGGGACCCGCACCGCGGCGGCGTAGTCGAGCACCGTGCCCGGCACCCGGCTGTGGATCGCGGCCGAGTGCGGCGGGCCCATCCGGACCAGCGCGGCCGCGGCCCGCAGCCCCCGGGCCACGTCGGCGACCTCGAGCACGGCCAGCACCGGCCCGCGTTTGGGGTGAGCCAGGGGCTCTTCGGCCCGCGCGGACTCGATCGGCGCCAGCAGCGCCCTGGTGCCGGCCGGCACCCGGACGCCGGCCCGTTCGGCCAGGGTGACGGCGTCCAGCCCGATCAGCCCGGAATCGAACGCGCCGGCTGGGAAGAGCAGCGCCCGGACCCGGTCCCGGTCGGCCGGGCCGAGCCGGTGGGCCCCGGCCGCCGCCATCGCTTCCAGCAGCCCCGCGGCGGCCGGCCGTTCCACGATCAGCACGCTCTCGTTGCCGTCGAGCAGGCCGTTGTCGAACGCCTGGCCGGCCACCAGCAGTTCGGCGGCCGGGCCCGGACGGGCCGTGGCGTCGACGAAGACCGGCACGTTGACCGGCCGCCCGGCCGCCGGCAGCACCGCGGCCGCCGCTCCCGGGGCCAGCAGCGTGGCGCGGGCCGCCTCCCCCGCCTCGGCCACCTGGATCAGCCCGTCCGGGGCGCCGGCCGCCACCGCCGCCCGGCCCAGCAGCGTGACCACCGCCGACACGCAGCCCGACACCGCCGGATCGGGGCTGATCACCAGCGCGTTGCGGGTCAGCAGGGCCAGCAGGATCGCCCGGTAGGCGCTCGAGACCGGGCGGCTGACGGGGGCCAGGGCGACCACGACACCGAGCGGGGCGGGCAGGCTCAGCGTGCCGCCGCCGACCCGGGGGCCGACGAGATCGCGGCCGGCGAGCGCGGCCAGCAGGCCGGCCGAGCTCAGCCGGTTCTTCACCGTCTTGTCCTCGACCCGGCCGAACCCGGTCTCCAGCACGGCCCGGCGGGCGAAGGGCTCGGCCTGGTCGGCGGCCACCGCGGCCACCGCCTCGGCGATCGCCCGCACCCCGGCCCGGTCGTAGCCAGCATAGGCGTGCGCGGCCCAGGCCGCCTGTTGCAGGATCTGGTCGGTGCGCGGGTCGCCGGTCATGCGGTGACCTCGGCCCGTGTGGCCCCCGTACGAGCCACCCGCTCGGCCCGCGCGATCGCGCTCGCGGTCCGCTCCAGCAGGTCCTCGCACAGCTGCGGCGTCATCAGCAGACCCGGTTTGAACTGCAGGACACGCGGATCCAGGGTGGAGAAGATCGCCCAGACGCCGTTCTGGTAGAGCTCGCGCATGACGAACTTGGCTCCTTCCGGATGGTCGAACTCCAGGCCCATCACCACCCCGTTCTGCCGGATCCCGACGAACCAGTCCGGGTGCTCGGCCTGAATCTCGCGCAGCCCCCGCCCGATCAGGTCACTGATGTAGTGAACCATCGAGCGGGTCTGCGGCCGGGTGGTGATCTCCAGGGTCTTCAGGGCCGCGATGCAGCCCAGCTCGGCCCCGCCGAAGGTCGAGATGTGGCCGAAGCCGTCCTCGGTGAGCCAGCCGGCCGCCCGCTCGGAGGCCAGCACGGCCGAGATCGGGTACAGGCCACCGGACAGGCCCTTGCCGGTGACCAGCAGGTCAGGACTGATCCCGTGCTTGCTGATCCCCCACAGCTCGCCGGTGCGCATCAGGCCGGTCTGGACCTCGTCGGCGATGTAGAGCGCGTCGTACTCCTCGCACAGGGCCTTGACCGCCTCCAGATAGCCCGGCTCCGGCAGCGGGAACCCGTAGGTGGCCGGAATGGTCTCCATCAGCACGGCGGCGACGTCGCGGCCGCGCAGCGCCTGCTCCATCGCGGGCCGGTCGTTGAACGGGACGTGCGGGAAGTCAGCCGGCTGGTCGGAGAGGAACAGCCGGCTGAACCGGTCGTCGCCGGTACCGACGGCCAGCCCGGTGTGCCCGTGGTAAGCCTTGATCACCGAGACGACCTTGCGCTTCTGGGTGGCGTGGCGCGCGGTCTTGATCGCGATGTCGATCGCCTCGCCGCCCCCGCTGCCGTAGATCACCTTGCTCAGCCCGGGCGGGGCGGTCGAGATCAGGGCCTCGGCCAGGGCCGCGCGCACCACCGAGGGAAAGTGGTGGTTGCCGATGTCGAACCGGCCCATCGCCTCGGTCAGGGCCTGCACGATCTCGGGGTTGCGGTGGCCGAGGTTGTAGGTGCCGCCGTTCAGATGGACGTCGAGCAGCTGCTTGCCGGACAGGTCGTGGAGGAAGTAGCCCTCACGCCGGTCGATCACCAGGGGAATGCCGGCCTCGGACCAGAAATCGGTCTTGCCCGGGTTCCAGAACTCGCCCGACGCGCGAAGCACGTCGGCCTTGGACCGGTGCCGGTACTGCTCGTAGTCGAAAGTCATCAGCACCCTTGTCAGGCCCGCACAGAAGGTGACCGGTGATCACCTCACCGGCCGCATACCGATTCACGAATTGGTCTGGAAAATGGTTCCCGCAGCACACCCTTGTCAGCGTAGGCACCGGCTGTCAACATGCACGCAACCGTCCATTCGTCGTGAACCAACGGAACCGATCGGCCCGCCGTCAGGCGTAATCGGTTTGTTGCACCGCTGTCTCCGCGACGACACGAGCCGGGCCGACGATCACCCTGCGCGACGAAGGTCGTGCGCGGACCACACCGGATGGAGAGACCCGTGGCGACAAGCGACGAGCTGGAACGGGAGATCGCACCCGACGCCTCCACCAAGGGCGGCGGCGGCAACCTCAAGGTCGGTGCCGTCGGCCTGGTCGGGGTGCTGCTGATGGCGGTCGCCAACGCGGCCCCGATCACGGCGATGACCGGCAACGTGCCGATCTCGGTCGGCTACGGCAATGGGATCGGCGCCCCGGCCGGCTTCCTGGTCGCCACCGTGGTGCTGACCCTGTTCACCGTCGGCTTCGTGTCGATGGCCCGCTACATCACCACCGCCGGCGCCTTCTACGGCTTCATCACCCACGGCCTGGGCCAGGTCTGGGGCATGGCCAGCGGTGTGCTGGCCACCATGGCCTACGTGGTGTTCGAGGGCTCGCTGATCGGGATCTTCGCCTACTTCAGCAACGACGCCCTCAACCGCTGGTTCAGCATCGACGTCAACTGGCTGCTGATCGCCGTGGTCGGGATCGCCCTGATCGGCGTCCTGGGCTACTTCGACATCAACATCGCGGCCGGCTTCCTCTCCGTGACCCTGGTCTGCGAGGTCGTCCTGCTCGGGGCCCTGGCCCTGTCGGTGCTGTTCAGCGGGGGCGGCCCGGACGGCATGGTGTGGTCGGCGATCAACCCGGTCGAGGCGTTCAAGTCCCTGCCCGAGGGCGGCGGCTCCGGCCTCAAGATCGACGGGACGGCGATCGCGGCCGGCAGCGCGGCGATCGGCCTGTTCTTCGCCTTCTGGTCGTGGGTCGGCTACGAGACCACCGCGGTCTACGGCGAGGAGTCGCGCAACCCGAAGAAGATCGTGCCCCGCGCCACCCTGATCGCCGTGGTTTCGCTCGGCCTGTTCTACACGTTCGTGTCCTGGATGATGATCGCCGGCAACGGCAAGGACGTCTCGATCACCAAGGCCAACACCGACGCCATCGGCCTCTGGGTCGACCTGGCCGAGGCCAAGCTCGGCGGCGACTTCATCGGCGACATCTACCTGTTCCTGATCGTGATCGGCTCGTTCTCCTGCGGCCTGGCCTTCCACAACGCGGCCAGCCGGTACCTGTACGCGATCGGCCGCGAGATCCCGGCCACCAGCAAGACTCTCGGCGCCACGCACGGCACCCACCAGACCCCGCACATCGCCTCGATGACCCAGACCGCGATCACCCTGCTGCTGACCCTGGGCTTCTACTTCTTCACCAACAACGGCAGCGACCCGACCACCGGCGGGTACGTGTACGAGTACGGCCTGCTGGCCCTGCTCGGCACGATGGCGATTCTGATCGTGCAGGCCATCACGTCGGTCGCGGTGATCTGGTACTTCCACGTGAAGAAGGCGGCCCCGGGCAACATCCTGACCACCGGGATCATCCCCGGCCTCGGTGGCCTGGGCATGCTCTACGTCGTCTACCTGCTGCTGAGCAACATCGACTTCGCCGGGGGCGCGGCCTCGGGCTCGCCGTTCTTCCACGCCATCCCGTACATCGTCGTCCTCACCTTCGCCCTGGGCCTGGCCGGCGTCCTCTACCTGCGCTCGCGCAACCGGCCGGTGTACGACGCGATCGGGCGCACCGTCTTCGAGGAGACCCACGCGCGCGAGGAGAGCCCGCTTCACTAGGTTCGTCAGCATGAGCATCGAGCGGTCCACCTGGGCCCCTGAACCCGACGGCGATCCGGCCCGCCTCACCTACACCTTCGGTGGGGTGGCGCCGGTCGCCTCGGTCCGGCCCGGCACGGTCATCGACACCTGGACCCTGGACTGTTTCGCCGGCGCCGTGCGCACCACGGCCGACCTGCCCAGCCAGGTCTGCGACCCGCGGATGCTGAACCCGCAGACCGGCCCCTTCTTCATCGAGGGCGCCGAGCCGGGCGACACCCTGGCCGTGCACTTCGTCTCGATCACCCCCCGCGGGGGCCGGGGCGTGAGCAGCACGGTCCCGCTGTTCGGCGCGCTCACCGCCACCCCGACCACCGCCCTGCTGCACCCGGCGCTGCCCGAGCGCACCTGGATCTACGAGATCGACGTGCCGGCCGGCATCGTCCGGTACGCCGCTCACGACACGAACTTCACCGCCGACCTGCCGCTCGATCCGATGCACGGAACCGTCGGCGTGGCCCCGGCTCTCGGCGAGGTGCGGTCGTCGCTGACGCCGGGCGACTGGGGCGGCAACATGGACACCCCCGAGATGCGGGCCGGCGTCACTTGTTATCTCGGGGTCAATGTGCCCGGCGCGCTGTTCAGCTTCGGCGACGGCCACGCCCGCCAGGGCGAGGGCGAGACCTGCGGCGTCGCCGTGGAGTGCGCAATGGACTCGGTGGTGATCGTCGACCTGATCAAGGGCGTGCCGACGCCGTGGCCCCGACTGGAGAGCGACACCCATCTGATGACGACGGGCTCGACCCGGCCGCTGGAGGATGCCTTCCGGATCTCCCACCAGCAACTCGTGCACTGGGTGGCCGAGCTCACCGGCCAGTCGCAACTCGACGCCTACCAACTGGTCTCGCAGACCGCGCTGTCGCCGGTGGCCAACGTGGTCGACACCAATTACACGATGGTGGCCAAGATTCCCAAGGCGGTGCTCGGCGACGTCAGCGCCATGGGTGGCCTGCACGACCGGCTCCGGCAGGTGGCCCGCTCGCTGTAGCCGGGGCCCGGTTTCGTCTAGGGTGAGGGACCGTTCCCACCCGAGGATGGTGCATCAGTGAGCGCTCCGGTCGACCTCGTGATGGTCGATGCCTGTCAACGTGGCGGTGCCGGTGGCAGCCCGACCGCCGTGCTGCCCGACGGCACCGGTCTGGACGACGCCCTGCTGGCCGGCATCCCGGCCCGGGCCGGCAGTTCGCACGTGGCCGTGCTGTACGGGCCCGAATCCGCCGACGGCAGCCGGAAGGTGAGGTTCTTCACCTCCGAGGGTGAGCTTCCGGCCTGCGGTCACGGCACGGTGGCGGCGATCGCCGTCCTGGCCGGCGAGGCCTCGTTCGACGGCGTCCTGCACTCCGGGGGAAGGGTGTTCAGGGCGACCGGCACTCCCGACCCGGCCGCCGGGGCCGGTCCGGCGGTGGAGGCCTGGTTCGATCAGGGCATCGTCCGGCATCGGCCCGTGAGCCCGGTCGAGCAGACGGCGTTCCTGTCCGCGCTCGGCCTCGATGCCACCGACCTGCACCCGGACGAGACGGTCGCGGTGGCGTCGCCGGGCCGCGAACGGCTGCTGATCCCGGTCGCGGATCGAGACGTGCTGGCCGCGATCCGGCCCGACCACGAGCGGCTGACGGCCCAGAGCCGCCAGTTCGACCAGCTGGGGTGCTTCGTCTACGTGCCGGCGGGCCCGCAGTCGCCGGCCACGGCCCGAATGTTCGCCCCCGCCATCGGTGTTCCCGAGGACGTCGCGAACGCCAACAGCACCGGATGCCTGGCTGCGCATCTCCTCGCCTCCGGTCGCAACCCCACGGTTGCGGTCGACCAGGGCGACGCGTTGGGCCGGCCCTCGACGGTGTACGCCACGGCCTCCCGGACCGGTGACGGCATCTCCACCCGCGTCGGCGGAACGGCCCGAATCCGCCGGTAGTACGAGTTCGGCCGGGCGACCCGCGAATCGGGGCCCGGAGCGGTCAGACCGTGGTGCTCGCGAACCGCCTCGCGATCGAGGCCTGCGCCCGGGTGGCGGCCGGCCCCACCAGGGCCGCGGCCACGAGGACGATCAGACCGACCGTCAGCCAGCCGACCGCGCCCTGGTGCAGCACCAGCACCGTGCCCAGCGCCGGGCCGATGATCGACGCGGCCGGCATGTTCATCGAGAAGGCGCCGAGGTACTCGGCCTGAGCCGCCGGCGGGGCCAGCTCGTACGACATCCCCCACGAGGCGGCCGACTGCAGCAGCTCACCGGCGGTCAGGAGCAGCACCGCCCCCAGCACCAGCCCGACCGCGGCGACGGTGGACACCGCCCCCGAGGGGGCCAGCACGGCACAGCCCGCCGCCATCGCCAGCCCCGCCCACCGGGCCTTTTGGGCACTGCCGGCCAGGGTCTCGGCCCCCCGGCTGGCCGCGACCTGCAGCGCGATCGCGATCCCGGTGTTGAGCACCAGGAGAACGCCGATCAGCGGCCGCGGCACCGTCGTCCTCTCGACGATCCACAGCGGCACGACCACGGTGATCAGCGCGGCATGCACCGACATCACCGAGGTGAGCCCGACCGTCACGAGGAAAGGGCCGTCGCGCAGGGCCGCCAGAACGGGCTTCTTCGCCGGGCCCGTCGTCACCCGAGGTACTTCGGGCAGGCCACGGACGACGTACCAGACCAGGACGAACGACAGCGCGTTGCCGATCGGCAGGGCGTAGTAGGCCGGGGCGGCATCGACGGTCAGCACGAGCGCCGCGAGGGCCGCGCCGATCGAGAAGCCCGCGTTGTAGGCCGACCGGGCCTGCGCCCGCAAACGCACCCGTTGGTCGCCCTCGGCGATGCTGGCGACCAGGGCGGCCGCCGCCGGGTAGGCACCGCTCTTGCAGATCGCCAGGAGCGCGAACACCGCCACGAACGGAACCAGGGTGCTGACCGTGGTGTAGACCAGATACAGAGCGATCTGCACCACGGTCAGCGTGAGCAGCATGCGCCGGGCCCCGAACCGGTCGGCCAGGGTTCCCAGGGCCCCCGCGCCGATCAGGCCGGCGACGCCGCCGATCGCGATGCCGATCCCGACCTGATCACCGGACAGACCTATCACCCGGGTGGCGAAGACCGCGTTGCCGCTCAGAAACAGGCCGTCGCCGATCGAGTTGACGAGGTTCATCAGGAGCCACCGACGGCCCGCGCCGTCGGTGGGGATCAGCCGGTTCGACACTCAGCCACCCACGGGTGTGGTCATCGGTCGGCGCCGTCGGCGACCGTGGCGTAGCCGGTGGACTCCGTCGAGTCGGTGGCATCGGCCGGCGGCCCCGACGGCCGGCCCTCCTGGAGTTCGAACAGTGAGCCGAACGGCCGCTCGGCCAAGGGCAGCCGCCAGGCGCCGGCTTCGGTTCGGGCCACGTCGGTGGTCTGCCCCCGCAGGACCGTCACGCCGGCTTCGTTGTGGGCCGCGTGCGGGCCGAAGTAGATCGGGAACGCGTCGGCCGCGCGATAGGCCGGCAGGTAGGCCCGGCGAAAGCGGTCCGACGTGTTCGGGGCCGAATAGTGAAGCAGCTGGCAGTGGATGAGGATGACGCTGCCGGCCGGCGCCTCCAGCGCGACGGCCGACTCCAGGCTCGGCGCCTGCGGCCCGGTCACCTTGCCCCGGAACCAGCCGTCGACCCGATGGTCGGCCAGGCCGAGACGATGCGATCCGGGGCTGACCCGCAGGCAGGCGTTCTCGACCGTCGCGTCGTCCAGATAGATCATCGCGGTGACCAGATCGGTGTTGGTGTGCGGGTAGAACGCGAAGTCCTGGTGCCAGTCCACCTCGCTGCCGACCCGGGGGGCCTTGAGGTGCAGCTTGCTGTAGTGAAAGAGGATGTCGGGTCCGATCAACTGCTCGATGACGTCGAGTAGGCGCGGGTCGGCGGCGGCCTGCCCGAACGCCGGGTGCCTCGTGGTGGGCGACCAGATCCGCCGGGCCACCTTCGGGTCGCCGGGCTCCACCTCGGCCACCGAACCGATCTCCTCGGCGGCCAGCGTCTGGGAGATGGCGCCGTTCAGGACGGCGACCTGTCCCGCGTCGAAGAAATTCTCCAGGACGGCGTATCCGTCCTCCCGATAGCTCTTGGCAATCGGATTCAGATCGATAACAGTCACTTCACAAACCTTTCCAACGCGACGAAGTCAGGACTCGGACGGCGCCAGGGATCGCGCGTCCACGGAACGATCGGGGCCGGCGGGCTCGGCCGGCCCGACCTGGGTCATCCGGACCCCGGACCGGGCGAACTCCGCGAAGAAGCCCGGGAACGACAGTCCGACGTCATGGAAGCCCTCGAAGTGGTTGGCCGAGCGCATCCGCAGTCCGGCCACGAAGAGAGACATGAAGATCCGGTGGTCGCCCCAACTGGAGAAGGTCTGGCCCCCGGGGTACGAGGAACGGCCGCGCACCTCGAACCCGTCGCAGACGCCGTCCACGTACTGGGCCTCGATGTCCACTCCGGCCCGGCGTAGTTCGGTCACGACGGCCTCCACCCGCGGGGCCTTGTGGAACCGGGTCAGCCGGGCTCCCCGGACGCGCATGCGGCCCCGCAGGTAGGCGCCCACGGCGGCCAGGGTGGGCACGATGTTCGGGCAGTCACTGGCGTCGATCTCGATGTCGCCCCGCAGGCCCTCCTCGGGGCTGTCCACGACGAGAGTCCCGTCCGGCTCGAACAAGGTCTTCAACCCGAACTGTTCGAGAATCGGGACGATCGCGGCCTCGCCCTGCTGACTGCCGGGGCGCAGGTTGGCCAGGACCGTCCGCCCCGGGTAGAGGGCCGCCGCCGCCAGCAGGTACGAGGCCGACGTCCAGTCGCCCGACACGACGACGTCGGCCGGTCGATACCCGCCGGGCTCGACCCTCAGCCGGCGCAGGCCTTCTGAGGCCTCGACCTCGACGCCGGCGTGACGCAGCGTGGTGAGAGTCTGCTGGATGTACGACTGCGAGTAGACCCCGCCGCTGACCTCGATCTCCACCGCCCGCTCGGCCAGCGGGGCCGCGAAGAGCACTGCGGTCACGAACTGCGAGCTGACGTCGCCGGGCAGCCGGCACGACCCGCCCGGCAGGCCGCGACCCCAGTTGACCAGGGGCACGCTGCCCCCGGCGTTGATCGGCTCGATCTGAGCCCCCAACTGCCGCAGAGCTTCCAGGAGCGGGTCGACGACCCGGCCCCGCAGCCGTGCGTTGCCGGTGAGAATCACCGGCGCCCCTCCGGCCGAGACGATCGCCGTCATCGTGCGCAGCACCAGCCCCGAGCCTTCGGCATCGATGACCCGTCCACCGTGGGCGGCAACGGAGCCCACCCCCCGCACCACCAGATGCCCTTCGCGCTCGGTGATCTCGGCGCCGAGAATGCGGCCGGCCCGCTTCATCGTCTCGGTCTCGTCGCACCGCAGGTCGTTGAAGACCCGCGACTCCCCCGAGGCGAGCAACCCGGCCACCACGGCGCGTTGCGTCTCCGGTTTGGACGAAGGGACCCGGTACTGCCCCGCGAAGGACTCCAGCGGCTCGACCCGCAACGATTCGGGCGGGTGACCCTCGCTCACCGGCCGGCGACGGCGTCCAGCGCCGCGACCTCAGAATTCGTGACCGTGTCGGCGTAGATCTCGCGGAAGAACATGGCCAGGATCTCCTGGACGTCGTCGATGTAGCGGAAGACCATCTGGAAGTCCTGCTCGCTGAAGATCAACTGCGTCAGGATCCGCCACATCTCCATCGAGTGGTCGTCCTCGGTGTCGATGTGCAGATGGGCGCTCTGCCCCTTGACCTTCTCCTTGCCCATCACGTCCTGCAGCGACGCCACGATCTTGGGCTGCAGCTTGGCCTGGGTGTACTCCACCAGGTAGTTCGACACCACGGGGGCGATCACCGACTCGTGCTCGAGGGCGTAGTAGAACCAGCCCTCGAAGAGTTTCGTCGACAGGTACGGCTCGGTCGCCAGGATCTCTTCCAGGCTGACCCCGACCGCCTCGCAGTCGGCGACGTACAGCTTGTCGTGCAGCATCTCGTCCGCCTGGTAGTGCGCGTACTCCTGCGCGGCCCGCGGTGAGATCTGAGCGATCTTGTAGATCGCCTTGGTCTGGCTGACCCGCGAGAGCCGGATCCGCCAGACGTGCTCGATCAGCGTCCGCCGGTAGTAGGCGTTGTGGATGCTCTTGTCGGTCATGTGCGAGGCGAACGGCACGGTCGCCTTCCACTCGGCCATCTTCTGATCCATGTAGGCGTCGAGTTCGGCCTTGCGTCGCACGCCCTCCGCCTCGGAGAAGTACGGCTTGGGGTAGTCGATCCCGGTTCCGTGTACGCGATTCATCGTGGCATTTCCTTTCTCGATGTGAACTTCTCGTGGACTCGAACGACCGCGGCGGCCACCGGTGGCGCCACGTCGTCGAAGATGTCGGGCACGATCACCCCTCGGGCGAGGGCCTCGTCGGTGACCTGCCCGGCGATCGCGCGCGCGGCCTCGACCTTCATCTCCTCGGTGATCGCGAGCGCACCGCAATGGAGGGCTCCCAGAAAGAGGCCGGGGTAGCAGAGCCCACAGTCGATCTGGTTGGGCAGGTCGCTGCGTCCGGTCCCGATCACCGCTGCCAGGCCGCGGACGTCGTCCGGGTGCAACTCCGGCACCGGATTGGCGAGCGCGAAGACGATCGGGTCACGGGCCATGGTCCGGAGGTCTTCGGGCCTGATCACTCCGGGACCGGAGAACCCGACGAAGACGTCGGCACCGACCAGGATCTTTCGCAGGTCGCCCTGCTCCTGGTGCGGGTTGGTGTTCGCGGCCAGCCAGCGCTTGGCCTCCTCGAGCCCGGCGCGGTGCGCGGTGATCGCGCCCTGCCGGTCGCAGACCACCACGTCGGCGACGCCGATCCGGGTGAACAGCCGAGCCGTCGCGGTGCCGGCCGCGCCCACCCCGCTGATGACCACCTTGAGATCGGACAGTTGTTTCCCGACGAATCGAGCCGCGTTGATCAACGCGGCGGTGGCCGCCACGGCGGTGGCGTGCTGGTCGTCGTGCAGCACCGGAATCGAGAGGTTCTGCCGAAGCCGTTCCTCGATGGTGAAGCAGCGTGGGGCCGAGATGTCCTCGAGCATGATCGCCCCGAAGGTCGGCTCCAGACAGGTGACGATCCGGACGATCTCGTCGACATCCGTGGTCGCCAGGCAGATCGGAAAAGCGTCCAGCCCGGCGAAGCGCTTGAAGAGCAGCGCTTTTCCTTCCATCACCGGCAGTGCGGCCCGTGGTCCGAGGTCGCCGAGCCCCGAGACGGAGGTTCCGTCGGTGACGACGGCAACGGTGTGCGAGCGCAGCGACCAACGATCCACCAGGTCGGGCCGGGTCGCGATCCGGCCGGCCACGGTCGTGAAACCCGGCGTGTAGACCCGGGCCAGGTCGGCCCGATCCCGTAACGGCACCGTGGCTCGCACTTCGAGCTTGCCGCCTTCGTGCAGGCGGAGGATCTCGTCAACCTGATCGTCAACGGTAGCGGACACGGAATCTCCTCGTCGAATGATCGTCGAGCCGGTCGATCTCGCTCGCCAGGTCCTGGGCGGCGACCTCCCACAGCGCGTCCATCAGGCAGATCGCGCGGTCCGAGTCCGCGATCACGGTGCCCGCCCGCGCGTGCAGTCTCAGTACGTGCGGCGGCCGGTCATCGGAATCGAAACTGATTTCATCGACGGTGCGGCCCTTCTCGCCGTACTTGCTGAGAAACAGGGAACCGCGGGTCGCGGTGCCGGCGCGCAGCCGGTCGATCTGCGAGGCTCGTTGCACTCGCTCGCGCAACTGCTGGCGTTCCGGTCCGGAGGCCAGCAGCGAGGTCACCCACAGGTTCAGGATCGACTCGCCCGTCACCACGCGAGCACTGGCGTCGATCAGGCTGCCACCGGGGCGGGGATTGATCTCGATGATCTCCCAGCGGTCGTGCTCGATCCAGTACTTGGCCTCGACGTGATAGGCGCCGGCCGTGATCCCGACACTCTTCAGCTCGCGGAAGCAACTGGTGACGAAATCGACCCCCCGCAGGAGGACCTCGGTCGGCAGGGTCACCGGCGGGCTGACCGACATCACCTCCAGGGTGGTGCGGGCCAGTCGCTCCACCCGGGCCTTCTCGTGCACGCAGACATGATGCGGTTCGTCGAGCAGCACCATCTCGAAGCTGAACTCCGGCCCTTCGACGTACTCCTCGACCAGGAAGTCGAACCGGTCCATGAAGATCGCGGCCATCCGGTGGTCGGCGCGCATCTGACGCTGAATGGCGGGCAGCTCGGCCAGATCACCCACGTCGTCGAGCCGGAACGCGGCGAACGAAGAGGCCCCCCGGACCGGCTTGACGAACCAGCGGCGGGCCGGATCGAGGTCGGGCACCTGGTCGTCCGCGAGGAGGTGGGTGCGCACCGCGCTCAGGCCGCGCTCGCGCAGGAAGCACCGCAGCTCGTACTTGTCCAGGCAGAGCCTCAGCCCGACGACCGAGGCGTCGGGTGCGCCGAGGGCGCCGTTCAGGGTGGCCATCAGCAGCCGGTAGCCCTCGTAGGTGGCGACCGCGGCCTCGATCGCGAAGCCACGCTCGGCGAAGCGTTGGACGACCCCGTCGATGTCGGCCGGGGCGAGCCGGTCGGCCTCACTCACCTCGACGTCGTCCAGCAGGTGCCGGGCCGGGTCGAGGTCGCCGTCGTGCTCAGGACGAGAGCTCAGAGCGACCAGGGCGACGCCGCCGGCCTGGGCCGCGTCGGCGACTTCCTGGGTGAACGACCGGCCCTGGTGCATCAGGAGCAGCAGCGCGGGCCTCACGCCTGCCTCCCCGACCGGGCCTGGTGGTCGCGCAGCACATCGACCAGCCGCTCCGGGCCGTCGCGGCAGGGATCCATCACCGGCAGCCCGGTCTGCGCCTCCAGCTCCTTGACTTCGCGCTCGTAGTCCGATGCGGCGAAGCCGGCGCTGTTGACGCTGATCGCCGCCACCTTCGCCGGGCGCTCGAAGACGCTGAGCTGCTCGTTCATCCGGATCAGTTCGGGAATCGGACGCAGCGGCGTGTTCCAGACCTTGGTTCGCTCCAGGCCGAGCCGATGGCAGAACACCAGAGCATGAGGCAGGGCGCCGTGCAGGATGGCCAGGGCCACCCCACTGGCACCGATGTGGTTGAGCGAACCTTGCCCTTCGACCACGACCCAGTCGTTACCCGGCGCGGCCGCCAGCACCACCTGCTCGACCGCCCCGCCCATGAAGTCGCCGGCCACACCGTCGATGGCGATGCCGTGACCGGAGATGACCATGCCGCTCTGGCCGGTGGCCGCGAAGCCGGTCGGGATGCCCCGGCGGTTGGCCTCGCGCCAGATCTCCAGCGCGGCCGTCTTCTTGCCGATGTTCGAGTCGCTGCCGCAGGTGTGCACGATCCAGGTGTCGAGGTCGAGGACGCGGGCCTTGTTGAGGGGCACGACCGGCGCGTCCTTGGTCTCCCAGACGGTGACGCCGCCGGCTTCGATGGCCCGGTGGAGCTCCGGATCGGACGCCAGCCGGAAGTGGATCGAGTTGATCAGGTGCAACCCGCCGCGGATGGCGGCCAGCAGAGGCCGGCGCCATTCGGCCGGCAGCTCGGCCGAGTGCAGACCCTTGCCGATCACCATCACCCTGGGCCGCAACGGCAGGGCGGCCTCGACACTGTCCACGACCGGGATCGCACCGCCGTAGCCGAGCACGTCCTCGACCGTCCTTCCGGACTGCGTACTGTCGATCACGGCCACACAGTCGTCACCGCGGTAGCGGATCAGGGAGGCCGCGATCTTGCTGCTGAACAGGCCGAAGCACCCCTCGGCGAAGATGACGAACGGCCCGCGGACGAGCTCTTCGGTCGTTGGTCCGGGCATCAGTCCTCATTCATCGGAGACTCGGGGGGATTCCGGGGAGATTCGTGGGAGCCGGGATCCACTTCTACGGGATCGGATTCGAGACGGAAGCTGGTGTGGGCCTGGCGCATCGCCTCGCCGATCTCGCCGGCGTCGCCGCCGCGGAACAGGAACCGGGCGCTCTGGACGGTGGCGTAGCTGCCGACGTGCTCGCGCAGGATCTCACCGGGCCGCGGCACGAGTTCGCGGTAGAGGTACGGAACCTGCCCCAGCAGCGGGGTGACGCTGACGACCCGCCGGGGCAGCGGCCTCGGCCGGGCGATCGTCAGCCACCCGCCACTCGTGGTGGACCCGAAAACCCCGGGAACCGGCACCTCGACCGGCCGGTTCAGCTGAACGTCGACCCACATCCGGAACAGGTTCACCCCGTGGACGTCGTGAATGACGTACGGGACGTCGGCCCCCGGAACTCGCGCACCGATCTCCAGGAACACCAGATCCGTTCCGGTGTCGAAGAACTCCAGATGGAAAGCTGAGCCGGTGAGACCGAGGGCGGCCAGGACGTCGAGCACGAACGGAGTGAGCCGGGCCCGGATCGCGGGATCGGTCTGCAGGACGGAGCCGAGAATTTCGCCCCCCTGCTCGAAGTCCAGGCAGGTGGAGACGTACCGGGCCAGGCTGACGAAGAGGCAGCGCCCGTCGCGGTCGACCACGCCGTCGGCATGCATGATGTCGCCGGTGATGAACTCCTCGATCTGGTGGTCGGCGAGACCGGTTCGGGCGCAGAGAAGTTCGAGCTCCTTCGGGCCGGTGATCTTGTGTACGCCCAGGCTCGAAGCGCCCCGGGCCGGCTTGAGAATCAACGGGTAGCCCAGTTCTGCCGCATCCCGCAGCACCTGCTCGCCGGTGGTGCAGCCGACCCAGCGCGGCACCCGGACGCCGGCGCGGGCCAGGACCGCCTTCATGATCCGCTTGTCCCGGAATCGATCGGTTTCCTCGGGCGTCAGGCCCGGGATGCCGTACCGGGCCCGGATGCTCGCGGCCAGGTCGAGCAGGAACTCCGAGAAGGCGATCACCCGGTCGAAAGAGCCGCTGGTGCGGACTATCCGGTCTGTGCACCGCAGCACGGCGTCGACGTCCCCGAAGTCGTCGACCAGGTGGAGATCGCCCCCCTTCGGCACCGCCGAGGCTCCGGCCGGATCGACCAGGTAGGTGACCTCCCAGCCGTGGGACAGGTCTGCGAAACGGGCGAGTTCGTCGTCCCACCGGCGACTGTCGTTGCTCCGGGGCCAGCGGTTGAGGAAGAGAATCCGGCCCGACATCAGCCACGCCCTCCCCAGTGCTCGTGAGCCAGAGCTGACTCTCCGCTGCCGTCGGGGTAGACGCTAAGCCGGGATACTTCCGAGTTCTACGGGTATGTCACTAAAGATACGTATATCGAATCGCCAGGCCCGTGACGGTGGGCCCGACCGGCTACGGCAGGTGGCCCGCCCGCTCGGAGCGGCGAGGACGAGACACCCGCGGGTCGTGACGGCGCTCCAGGGCGTCCTGGGCCGCATGGGCGGCCCGCTTGGCCCGGTAGAGCTCCTCGTCGGCGCCGGCCAGAACGTCTCGGGCCGACCAGGGCCCGTCCGGCGACTGGGCCAGGCCCATCGAGACCGACGGCCCGCCGTCGGCCCGGACCCGGTTCAGCGCCTCGGTCAGCAACCGGCCGGCCTCGGCCGGCGGGCAACTGGGCAGGACCACGCAGAACTCGTCCCCGCCGAGCCGGCCGACCAGGGCGTTCGGCCAGGACATGATCGCCTCGGACAGGGCGTCGGCGACGTCCCGGATCGCGGCGTCCCCGCTGGCGTGGCCCTCCAGGTCGTTGATCTCCTTGAGCCGGTCCAGGTCGAGCAGGGCGACGACGGTCTGCTGGCCCCGCCCCGAGAGGCGCTCGAGCACGTCGTCCACCTTGCGGCGGTTGCCGACGTTGGTCAGGGCGTCCTCGAAGGCCATCCGGTCGACCCGCTGCAGACTCTCGGCCTGGACCACGACCCCGCCCATCAGGGTGGCCACGGCCATCAGGCTCTCGATGTCGCGGGCCTCGAACGGCGGCTCGCCGTGATCGGTGGCGAACCAGAGCTGGCCCCAGATCCGGCGCTCGACGTAGATCGGGACGGCCGCCGAGGAGAACCAGCCGAGGTGCGCCAGCAGGTTGATCGCGTCCTGGTCGGCGGTCGGATCGTCGACCCGGTGGATGTAGGGCAGTCCGGTGAGCATGGTTCGGCGGGCCTGCGAGTAGTCGGCCAGCGGGTAGACCTCGTGCTCGGGAAAGGTCACGTCCTCCGGCGACAGCTGGCCCACGTTGACCAGGCAGCGCAACTGGTTGGCGTCGCGTTCCCAGTGCTCCACCGACGCCGTGGCGGCCCCGACGATCCGGCGCACCTCCTCCAGCGCCACCCGCATCAGCTCGCGGGTGTCCCGGCTGGAGCTGAGCACCTTGGTGATCCCGAAGACCGAGCGCATCCGCTCCTCCATGCCCCGACGACCCATCCGCCGCCGGTCCAGGTCGTCCATCAGCTCACCGAACGGCATGGTCTCGGGCGGGTCCTGGGCCACCGCGACCAGCAGTTCGGCCGGCGCCGGGACGCCGGCGCGCCCACCTTCGGGGGCCGGTGGTCCGGCCGCCGAGAGCAGACCCGCGACCAGGGCCGGCGGCCCCAGTTCGGGGTCCTGCTCGAGGGCCCGGTCCATCGCCGCCACCGCCGCCCGGACCAGCACGATCTCCCGGGGCACCGGATCCTCCGATCCCGCCCGATCCGCCGAGGCGAGGGCGTTCGGCTGGTCGTTCAGGGCCTGCAGCAGAGGCTCGTCGCGCAGCACGACCGGCAGCTCGCCGTCCAGCATCAGGCGCCCGACGTCGTGCACCAGGGCCAGCCGGCCGACGATCCGGACCGAGTAGTCGTCCAGCCCGGCCCGGCGGGCCAGCGCCATGGCCACCGCGTGGACGGCGCCCCGGTGGGCCGAGTCGGCCTCACCGAGCAGCCGGGCGGCGGCGATCACCGTCTCCTCCAGGGCCAGTGACCAGCGTTCGGGCCCCTCCCGGCCGGGGAGCCCGGCGCCGGTGCTGACCCCGCTGGCGGCCACCGCGGTGGCCGCCGCCCGCGGATCGGGAGCCGGGCGGGCGAACAGGTAACCCTGCATCGCCGCGCAGCCCAGGGTGAGCACGGCCGTGGCCTGCTCCTCGGTCTCGATCCCCTCGGCGACCACCGACAGGCCGAGACTGGCGGCGAGCTGGATGACCACCCGGATGATCGCCCGGTCGGGCCCGTCCTTGGTCACGCCGGCCACGAAGCTGCGGTCCAGCTTGAGCATCTGGACCGGGAACCGGCGCAGCGTGTCCAGGGTGGCGAACCCGGTACCGAAGTCGTCGATCGCGATCCGGACACCGAGGGCCGACAACTCCTCGATCACCGCCCGGATGCCGGGCGAGGTGGCGGCCGACTCGGTGATCTCCAGGATCAGGGCCGACCCGGGCACGTCGTACTCGCTGAGCACGCCGGTGACCAGTTCGACCACGTCCGGCTGTTCCAGCTGCGCCGGGGCGACGTTCACGCTGATCGTGGCCGTGGTCAGGGTTCCGGTGGTGGCCCGCCAGCCGGCGGCAGCGGCCACGGCCCGGCGCAGCACCTCGTACCCGAGCGGGATGATCAGCCCGGACTTCTCGGCGACCGGGATGAACGCGGCCGGTGGCGCCAGGACGCCGTCCGCCCCGCGCAGCCGGGCCAGCGCCTCGAAGCCGATCACCTGGCGCGAGGGCAGCACGACGATCGGCTGGTAGTGGACCTCGAGGCCGCCCCGGGCGAGCGCCTCGGCGACGGCGGAGGCGTCCAGGCTCATCCGCGAGCCCCCGGCCTCGGCCGGTCTGTCGACTTCACCGTGGATCGCACCCCTGACCTAGGTGCGACGGGTTCCGACACCTGAGTTCTCTCGACGCCGGCGACATCCGGCTTGACCACCGGAACCCGTACGGGTGCACCGAATGATGTCATTTTTGAGAATATCGGAACGGATGGTGCACGCACAGCCCCGGGTGAGACACATCCCGGCCGTGTTCACGACCGTGGTGCCCGATTGGTTCAGCCGGACCGTTCAGCAGCGGCGCCGGGGCTCCAGGCCGGTGACGAGGGCCGGGCGGTCCCGGTAGGTGTCGCCCAGGAACGCCAGGAACCGATCGACGTCGCCGCGGTCGGAGGCGATGCCCAGCGAGACCCGGACCGCACCGCCGGTGGGCAGCCCGATCAGCTCCAGGTAGTCATCGATCGTGCGCGCACCCCAGCCGGACGAGTCCTGCAACTGCCCCTGGGTGAGGTCGAAGGCCCCCTCGCCGGCGCCCGGATTGCAGAAGCAGCCGGTGCGCAACGAGATCCCGGCCGCCGCCGACTCGGTGGCCACCAGGCGCTCGTCGACGGCCACGCCGCCCGGATCCAGCAGGTTGAGGGCGACCGTGCCGCCGCGACGGTCGGTGCCGGTCGGCCCGTAGATGCGGACCAGGGGCTCACCGTTGCCGTGCCGCAGGCCGGCAAGGCCGCTCAGCAGGTGACCGGTGAGCACCTGGACCCGCTCGTGGATCGAGGGCAGACCGACCGAGCCGATCCAGTCCAGCCCGACCTCCACGTCCGGGATGCTGAGGAAGTTCAGGGTGCCGTCCTCGAAGGCGCTCTCGTCCTCGCTCATCCAGTGCCAGTCGGCCTGCACGCTGACCGCGACGATGGTGCCGCCGGAGAACCACGGCCGCCGCAGCCGGGCCAGGGCCTGGCGCCGGGCGATCAGGCAGCCGACCCCGGTCGGGTAGCCGAACACCTTGTACCAGCTGGCGGTGACGAAGTCGGGCTGCACCGCGGACAGGTCCAGCGGGTTGGTCGGCAGGTAGGCGGCCGTGTCGAGCAGGACGTCGTAGCCGTGCCGGTGCGCCTGCTCGACCCAGTCCAGCGGGTGCTGGACCCCGCTGAAGTTGCTCTGGGCCGGGTAGGCCAGCAGGCCCCGGGCGCCGTCCACCAGCGGCTCCAGCGCGGCGCTCAGGCCGGCGTCGTCCACCCGCAGGCCCGGGGCCCGGACCGGGACGTTGACGGTCGAGGCTCCACCACGACGGGCGAACTCGCGCAGGCCGTTGACCGAGTTGTGGTTGTCGGAGGTGAGCACCAGCCGGCTGCCGGGCTGCTGGAACGGGTAGGCCTCACCGACCAGGCGGCAGGCGCCGGAGGCGTTGGGAGTGAAGACGGCGGCGTACTCCAGGGGGTCGGCGTTGACGAATCGCAGCACCGCCGCGCGGGCCGACTCGACCAGCTCGGTCGAGGCCGAGGAGGTCGGGTTCTGCGAGTGCGGGTTGCCGAACAGCCGCCCACTCAGCCGGTTGTGGTGGGCCTCCAGCTGGCTGGTCGCGGCCAGTCCGGATCCGGTGTAGTCGAGGTAGAGGTGCCCGTCGCGGTCGAGGTAGCCGTATTGCTCGCGCCGCAGCCGGTCGATCGGCTCAGCCACGGCGGTCACCGCGACAGCGCCGGTTGAGCACCGACCAGGCACCGCACAGGAAGAGCAGGGCGAAGCCGGCCAGCAGGAGCCAGTTCTGGGCCACCGGCCGGGAGAAGCTGTCACCGTAGTCGGCCAGCAGGGGCGGGCCCAGCGGCGAGGAACCGTGCTGCCAGAGCCGGGTCACGCCGGCGGTGTGCCCGAGCGCCTCGAACGACCAGCGGTTGGACATCGCGTAGCTCAGCCAGCGCCCGACCGGGGCCATCAGCGGCACCGGCAGGATGGCGCCGACGAACAGCACCGGGGGAAACACAGCATCGGCAGGGCCAGTGCGGCCTGGGAGGCGTCCGACACCGCGGCCGAGCAGAGCAGGCCCAGGGCCAGGGCGGCGGCGGTGGCCAGCAGCAGGGTCAGGTAGAGCGAGCCGAACCCGGCGGGCCCCACCGCCGGCAGGCGCCGCAGCACCCGCAGCAGGCCGAGCAGCACCAGGTCGACTCCGGCCAGCAACGGCAGCAGGACCAGCACTTTCGAGATCAGGTAGGCACCCAGCCCGACGCCGGCCATCCGCTCGCGGCGCACGATCGCCAGCTCGGTGCAGATCTGCAACAGGCCGTAGGTCAGGCCGAAGAAGAACCCGCCGAAGGCCAGCCAGAAGAGGATCATCACGCTGATGCTCGGGCTGGGGGTGCGCGGGTCGAACGCGCCGGCTCGGAACAACATCAGGAACATGGCCAGGATGACCAGCGGCGAGCCAACCAGGATGCCCAGCGTCAGCTGGTTGTGGGCCATGATCGTGGCGGCCCGCCGGGCCAGGACCAGGCACTGGCGAGCCGCCCCGATCCGCGGGGCCGACGGCCCGGCCGCGGCGGCCGGGGGCGGGGGCGGGGGCGACTCGAGCGGGGTGCTCTCGTGGGGCGTGGTCGGCACCGGGGCCTGGGCGAGCACGGGGTAGATCTGCGCCACGTCGTCCACCCCGAAGTGCCGGCAGGCCGGCCCCGGCGGGCCGGCGAAGGCCAGCCGGCCGTCGCGGGCCAGCACCAGCACCTCGTCGCAGGCGCTGACGTCGGCGGCCTGGTGGGTGGTGAGCAGGACGGCCATCCCGCTGTCGGCCAGGGTCCGCAGCTGGGCCAGCAGCTGGGCCCCGGTCAGCGGATCGAGGCCGGAGGTGGGCTCGTCGAGGAAGAACGCCGCCGGGCGGGCGAGCAGCTCGACGCCGATGCTGGCCCGCTTGCGCTCGCCCCCGCTGAGCAGGCCGACCCGCACCTCGGCCCGCTCGTCCAGGCCCAGGTCGCTCAGGACGGCGTCCACCCGCTCGTGCAACTCGACCGGGCCGGTCCGGGCCGGCAGCCGCAGCCGGGCCGCGTACCGCAGCATCCGGTTCAGCGGCAGGTCCAGGTGCACGATGTCGTCCTGGGGCACATAGCCGATCGCGACGTTCCCGGGGTCACGGTCGCCGGCGCCGTCGTCGTAGCGCACCGAGCCGCTCGTGGGACGGCGGATTCCGGCCAGGGCCTCCAGCAGCAGGGTCTTACCGGCACCGCTGGAGCCGATCACCGCGACCAGCCGGCCCGGCTCGATCCGCACGCTGACGCCGTCGATCACCCGGCGCCCGCCCCGGACCACCTGGACCACGGCCCCGGCCGTGATCCGGACCCCCACGTTCTGCGTTTCGATCATGGCCGACCAGGATAGATCGCCGCCCCGGCCCCTCGGTCGATCGGACGGGCGACTGATCGGACCGCGACGGATCAGACCGCGACGGCCGCCGGCGCGCCGAGCCGCAGCGCGGCCGAGCCGGAGCTCATCGACCTCGCCGGCAGGGCCGCGAACCCGGCCTCGACCAGGGCCGGGGACAGCATTCCGGACTGCACGCTGAGCACCGGCATGCCGCTGGCCTCGACCGCGGGCAGAGCGGCCGCCAGCAGGTCGGCCAGGATCGGGTCTGTGCCGTCCGGGGCGGCCGGCAGCAGCAGCCAGTGCGGCTCGGGCACGGCCGCCAGGGCCTGCTCGGGGCGGGGCAGCAGCATCAGGCCCAGCTCCTGGCGGACGGCCAGGCGCACGGTGCGCTCGCCGTCGGCGTAGCCCTCGCCGGCCGGCAGCAGTACCAGGGCGGCCAGCACGTGCTCGTCCTCGTCGGTGGCGACCCAGAACTCGCCCATTTCCAGAGCGACGTGGGTGAGCACCAGGCGGGTGGCCGACGTGATCGCCTCGTCGGAGGATCCGGCCAGCGGGTGGCCCGGATCGTGGGGAACGCCGAGCAGGCGGGACACCGCGGGAACGTCGACGAGTTCAGCGCGGCGGATCGACCAGGCGCGGGCCCGGCTCAGATCGGACTGCATCATGTACGGACAACTCCTGAGGACCGGGCCGAGGTTCCCGCGCATGGTAAGAAGACTTTGTGAGTGACGCATCCGCACCGCTACCGGTGGAAGAGTTCATCCAGGCCCTGCGGGCCCACGCCGCCGCCGTCGAGCACCTGGCCCACCCGGACGCCCGGCCCGAATCGATCGACCCGGCCATCGACGCCCTGCGGGCCGCCGCCCTGGCCTACGACGAGGCCGTCTTCGAGCGCAGCGGCCTGGGCGACGCCTTCGCCGACCTGGACGAGGAGATCGACGAGTTCTGGGACGACGACGAGATCGACGACGGCGAGCTCGAACCGCCGTTCGTGGTCGAGGACGGCGTGCAGCGGATCAGCCTGACCGGGCGCTGGGACTTCGTGGTTCGCGATCCGCAGGCCCTGCGCGAGCACGCCGAGCACCAGCTGAAGGCCGACATCCCGGACATCGACGAGGAGACCCTGGCCGCCCACGCCGGTGAGCCCGGCGCCGCCCTCAACTCCCTGGTCGGCCACCAGGGCATGCTCGACTACCCGGGCCTGGAGGACGCCGGCGCCCAGTGGTCGATCGGCCCGACGGCCAAGACCCTGTTCGAGATGAGCGACGAGGAGCTCGAGGAGAGCACCGACGACATCGCCGACCTTCGCGACTGACTCCGGGCCGCCGGCCGGCCTCAGGGCCGCAGGTCGAGAATCTCCAGCAGTTCGCGGTAGTCGTGGATGGTGTGGTCGGGCACGCAGCCGAGGTGCTCCTTGGTGCCCTGGTCGGAGTCGAACATCACGGTCCGCATCCCGGCCTCGCGGGCCCCGTAGATGTCCCGGTGCATGTCGTTGCCCACGTACAGGGTGTGCTCGGCCGGCACCCCGAGGGCGTCGAGGGCCTGCTGGAACAGCCGCCGGTCGGGCTTGCGGTAGCCGTGGTCGCCGGAGACGACGATCACCTCGAAGTACTTCAGCAGGCCGACCTTCTGCAGCTCGGCCCGGGCGTAGGCGCTCTGCGCGTCGGTGACCAGGGCCAGCTGGTGGTGCTGGCTCACGATGTCGAGCATCTCGCGCACGTGCGGGTACAGCCGCAGCCGGCGCCGGGCGATCCCCCGGGCGAGCTCGGCCAGGAACAACGGCAGCTGGGCCTGCTTCCCGGCCGGCAGGGCATCGGTGAAATCGGTCCGGTGCCGCTCGATGATGCTGCGCCAGGCGGCCACGGCGTCGAACTCGGGGTACTGCTCGGCACTGGCCGCGACCTGCTCCTTGACCGCCTGGAAGTACAGGTCGCGCAGCTCGTGCCGACGCAGGGTGATGCCCTGGTAGGTGAGAAAGTGGCCGGCCGAGCGGAAGATCTGCTCCGAGCCGTCCTCGGTGAGGATGTCGACCAGCGTGCCGTTCACGTCGAAGGCGATGGCCTGGATCTGCATACCGCGTTGTCACATCCCCGGTTGGAGCGCCCGGCGACCGGACCGGCCGGCCCGGTCGGCGTTCAGCTGGCCCGCAGCAGCTTCTTCGCCTGAGCCACCAGCCGGCCGCCGTAGTCGGGACCGATGTAGTCGTTGCTGGCGATCCGCAGGAGATTCAGGGCCATATAGTACGGCGCCCGCCGGGTGAGGGAGGTGAAGGTGCCCTGGCGATCATCGAAATGGCAGCTGTACTCCCAGAAGAAGTGCCCGATGAACGGCTCGGCCCGGTACTTGTCCCCGGTGGCGCTCATGAAGGCGTGCTGGAGCTCGCCGGCCACCCGGCCGACGTCGAACATCCGGTCGCCACGCTTCATCCGTTCCAGATCGATCGCGGCCACGTCCATCCCGGCCCCGAACAGGAAGTTGGCCGGCGTGGCGTCGCCGTGCAGCCAGACCTCCTGGTCCTGCCACATCTGAGGGCGCTCGCGCCAGCGGTCCCGCAGCCAGGACAGCTCGTCGACGTCCCAGGAACCGACCCGGCCCCTGTCTCGCAGCCGGCCCACCACGACGTCCAGATATCCGGCGTCGCAGTCGAAATTGACACCGATGCCGTTGGCCGTGCGGCGGTGCTGGTTGGCCAGGTAGTAGGCCAGCGCCTTGAGTCGCCAGAACAGATGGGCGTCCTCCCCGTGTTCGATCGAGCGGCGGATCGCCTGACTGAACTCCTCGCCCTCGTAGTACTCCAGGGCCAGCACGCAGTTGATGTCGCGGTTGAACCCGAGCGGGCGGACCACGTGGTGCGGGGAGCCGACCAGGTCGTAGCCGCGCAGCGTCTGGTAGCTGACGTACTCCTGGTGGGCGGTGTGGGCGGCCCGGTCGCGGTCCCAGCCGAACCGCGGGCCGTAGAACTTGCAGACCAGCTTGGCCCGGCTGTGCTTCTCCTCGTAGCCGTAGACCTCGTTGCTGCCGGAGTAGCGGAACACCCGGAACGCCGGGTCGGCCTCGCGCACGCCGAGCCGGTCGCGCACGATGCGGCTGAGGAATCCGTGCAGCGGATCGTGCCCCGGGACGTAACCGACGTACGTACCGTTCACGGCGGCCCTCCCGGAGCGAGCATGCCCGCGTCAGCCGTTGGCCTTCAGCAGATGTTCACATGTTAGGCATATTCCGTTTCCGTGATGTGACGGGCGATATTCCCGGTGATGCGCACCGGGTGGCCCGGGTACAGCATCAGGGCATGTCCCTCTCCGCGATCGCCGCGCATCTGCTGCACACCTCGGTGACGATCCACGCTCAGGGCCCGGTGGAGCCGGGGCCGGCCTGGCTGCGCTACGCCGAACCGCGGCGCTGGAGCGAGTGGTCGCCGCAACTGCGGCGGGTCGAGTACGACGGTGGTCGCCGTCTGGTCGCCGGGGCCGGCGGCCGGGTGTTCGGCCCGCTCGGGCTGAGCGCCGACTTCTCGGTGCTGGACGTCGACGAGGAGGCCCGGCGCTGGAGCTGGCGGGTGCGCCGGGGCCCGCTGGAACTGCGCCTGGATCACGGCGTGGAGGCGATCGGAGCGAGCCCCGGCAGCCGGACCTGGCTGGTGCTGAACGGTCCGACCGCTCTCGTGCTGGGGTACGCCCCGATCGCCTGGCCGGCCCTGCACCGGCTGGTCACCCTGGAGCCCGGACCCGGCCGGGAAGCCGGCTCAGATGAGGACGTCGAGCGCCAGCCCTGACCCGCCGGTGGCCGCCGCTTCGCTGGCGGTCGCCTCCTGGATGGCCTCGATCTCATGGATCTGATCGGCCTGCTGAGCCGACTGGGCCTGCTGGGTGGCGAAATCCGTGCCCACCCGGGTGGACTGGCTGACCAGGATCTGCTGAGTCGTCGTGACCCCCTGAGTCACCTGGTTGTCCCGGTCGGTCAGGTCCTGGTTGAGCTGGGCCTGCTGGACGGCCTGGGCCTGGATCGCGTCCTGGGTCTGCTGGGCCTGCTGCGCGGCCAGGGCTTCCTGGCCGGCCTGGATGTCCTGGCTGGCCAGGATCTCGTCGTTCACCCGGGCCTGCTGGATGGCCAGGGCCTGACGGTCCTGCTCGTCCTGCTGCTGAGCAGCCCGCTGGATCGCGTCCTGCTGGTCCTGGCGGGCCTGGGTGGCGGCGATCGTCTCCTGCTCGATCCGATCGGCCTCCGCGGCCGCGGCAGCCTGCTGTTCCTCGATGAGCTGCCGCTGAATGGCGATCGCGCTGAGTGAAGTCGGGTCGCCGATACCGATAGGGGTGACTGTCATGATGCGCACCTCGATTCTCTGGGCGTCTACCTCAAACCCATCGACCGAGCGCGGCGCCGGTATAAGCCGGGGTTCGCCCGTCCGGCCCATTCAGTTGCGACCGGCCCCGCCCGGCCCGGCTGCCCCAGCCACCCGCTCAGGCTTACTCGTCGTTCTCCCGGCGGCGCTGCTCGGCCTCGCGCCGGCGCAGGTCGTCCTCCCAGCGCTTGAGCGTTTCTTCCTGCTCGGTGTTCACCTTGCGCATCTCGCTCAGGAATTCGGCGTCGTCGTCCGGCCCGAGCGGGGCGCGATTGACCCGCGGCCGCTGGCTCTCCGGGAATCCGGCTCCGGGCCGCCAGCCGTTGCCGACCACACTGCGGACCGGGCGCCCGGCCACGATCCAGGCAATTCCGCCGACAATCGGGAGAATGATGACCAGAAGGAGCCAGATGCCCTTGCTGACCCCACGGATCTCGTCGGCCGGGGACTGAATGATGTCGATCAGACAGAAGATCAACAGACCGATTTCGAGGAGCGCGAACACTCCGTCACCCAGAATCACGTGTTCTCCTTTTACGGGCCTGGTGGAATTGTGTCACGTCCGCCGGGCCCGTGGATCACAGGTGACGGTGCAGGAATTCCACCGTCAGCGCGACCGCCCGGCTCACGTGGGGTTCGACGTCGTAGAGGTCGATGTGCTCGGTGCAGTCGACCCGTTCCAGCTGCACCGTGCCCCCGGCCGCGCTGATCCGGGCCTGCAGCTGATCGGCCAGCTCCGGGGCGCAGTAGGCATCGATCCGCCCGTGCACGAGCAGAACCGGGGTGTCCGTGAGCAGGTCGCCGGCTCCCAGCGCGTCGAAGGTCATCAGCGAGTAAAGGGATCCGCGGGTCACCCGGTTGCTCCAGTACGCGGACGCCGAGCGGTCGCTGCCGTAGTAGGCGAAGGGCTCTTCCCCTCCCATCGCTGCCGGCCCGCCGGCCCGGGCCACGGCGGGCAGGTACTCGTCGTAGCTCTGCAGGAACGAGTTCAGCGCGGAGCGATAGGAAGACAGCCCCATTCCCGCCGCGAACCAGGCCGGGCTGTTGTAGGCCCCGGCGATCCCGACCACCGCCCGCACCCGCGGATCGCTCGCCGCCGCCCGGACGGCGTAGCCACCACCGAGGCAGATCCCGACCAGCCCGATCCGCTCGGCGTCGACCTCGGGCCGCCCGGCGAGCAGGTCGTGCGCCGACCTCAGGTCGGCCAGCTTGCCCTGGCTGTCCTCGTGGCCGCGACGACCACCGCTCTGACCGAACCCCCGGTGGTCGAAGGCCAGGGTGGCGACTCCGGCGGCGGTGAGGCGCTCGGCGTAGGTGGCGACCACCTGGTCGCGTACGCCGGTGAACGGGCCGGTGAGAGCCACCGCCGGCACCGGGTCACCGGAGGCGGTCGAGTCGGGCAGGCGCAGCTCTCCGACCAGTTCGATGCCCTCGGCCCTGAACCGGACCGGTTCGACGGAATATCCGGGTCGCCGTTGAATGCTGGCACGGGAGACGTACATCGGCAGGCTCTCCTCTCGTTCGGCGTCCGAGCGCGAGTGCCCGGCCCTGAACGACGCTAGGTTCACGCCGGCCCCCTGGCCAGAAGGCACCTCGCGGTGCCCGTTCACCGTTTCGACGGACCACCCTCGCTGGAGGCAGCTCATGGCCCTGGTCGTCCCCGACGTGCTCCAGGAGGCCTGCGCGACCCGCCAGGCGCTGGAACGACTGGCCTCGAAGTGGCGGGTGTTGTTGATCTACGCCCTGCTGGCCGGGCCGCAGCGGCCGGCCCAACTGCGGCGCCGTCTGCCCGGCCTCACCCAGAAGGTGCTGACCGAGACCCTGCGGGCGATGACCGCCGACGGGCTCGTCGAGCGCCGGGTGCTGAAACAGACCTCGCCGCAGCACGTCGAGTACGCGCTGTCTGACCTGGGCGCCACCCTTCAGGAACCACTGGCCGCGATCTGCTCCTGGGCCCTGACCCAGGATCAGGACCGCATCGACGAACCGGACGCGGTGAGGACCACGGCTCAGTCCTCGGCCCCGACCTCGCTCTGATCGGTGGTCAGAGCGGCCCTCACCTGGTGGAACGGCGGCGGAGTGAGCTCCAGGGCCAGCCGGCGGACCCGGTCGGCCTCGGTGCTCTCCCCCACGGCGTGCAGCACCGACAGGGTCTGCTCGACCGTCTCGACGTAGTTGCGAACGCACCACCCGAGGTGCCGTTCCGAGGCCTCACTCTCGGCCCGGGCCAGCAGGTAGGCCGAAGCGCGCACTCGCTGCTCGGGGTCGCCGAGGCACAACCGGGCCAGGTCGGCCCAATAAGCCAGGGCGAAGGAGTGCCGCACCCCCCGCATCCCCTCGTCGTGCTCCAGAGCGTGGTGGTGGAACCACAGAAAACCTTCCAGGGCCTGTGAATACGCGCCATGGTGGGCGTCATGATGGGCGGCGGACAGCCGGGCCTGGGCATCGGAAGGCATCGAACCCCCTGTGGACGACGTGACCCTCTCAGGGTGCGCGACCTCGTCGCCGGGAGCAAGAACTTCGATCCTCCTGGACGTAGGTCAAGCTCCGGCTCCGCGATGTGGAACGCTTCTTCGATGATCACTGTGCCCGACCGGCTGCGCCATTCCGTGACGGGCGGCGAGGGAGGCGAGCAGTGGCTCGAAGCTCTCCCCGATCTTGTGGCCCGGGCCGCCGGGCGGTGGGGGCTCGTCGTCGGCCGACCGTTCGAGGACGGCATGTCGGCCTGGACCGCTCCGGTGACCACGCTTTCCGGTTCTGCGGCGGTGTTGAAGATCTCCTACCCGCACAGCGAGGCCCGGCCCGAGGCCGCGGCGCTGCGGGTGTGGGCCGGGCGGGGGGCAGTGCCGCTCCTCGACGCTCACGAGGACGACTGGGCTCTCCTTCTGGTCCGGTGCGCGCCCGGTACGGCGCTGCGCGACGAAGGGCTTCAGGAGGCCGAACACCTCCGGATCGGCGCCGAACTCATGGGGCTGATGGCCACCGCGACGGTCCCGGTCGACGGACCCTTTCCGACCCTGGTCCGGGTCGCGGCCGACCTCGCCGACGTCGCGAGCGAGCGGATCGAGCGGCTGCTCGGCTCCGCACCGATCCCCATGGACGAGGGATTCCTCGTCCATGGGGTCGACCTCATGCGCATTCTGCCCTTCGGCGCACCCCGGGAGGGGCTCACCCACGGCGATCTGAACCCGGGCAACATCCTGCGGGACGACTCCGCCCCGACCGGGTGGATCGCCATTGACCCCAAGGCCGTCATCGGCGACCTCACCTGGGACCTGTGGCCCCTGGTCACCCAGGTCGGTGACTGGGCGACGACCACGCCGGCCGCCGGCCGACTCGCTGAGCGTGCCCGTCTGGTGTCCGATCTGGCCGGCCTGGACGGTGCGCGGATCGCGGCGTGGTCGACGGCCCGGGGCATCGAATCCGCGCTCTGGGCCGCGGACCGGGGCTGGTGGACGGGCTTCCGGGGGGCCGACGGCGAACTCGCACGGGCCCACGCGTGGTCGCAGGCCGCGACCATTCTTGGCGGAAACTGAACCGGCGCAACAGCTGCGCCGCGCACCGGTCCACGGCTGCCTGAGCTGCTCCCCGGGTCGGGCTCGGGGAGCAGCTCAGGCCGGCGGTTACTTCAGCCGGTCGGTGTGCACGACGAGCAACTGCCCGTCGTCCTGCACGCCGGCCGGGGTGATCTTGGCGTGCAGCGCGTACGGCGGCGAGACGCCGCCGGCATCGACGCTGGTCGCGCCGTCGATGCCGAAGTCGCTGTCGTTGCTGATCACGACGGTCCGGCCGCCGTCGAAGGCCACCACGCCCTCGATCTTGTCGTGGGCGAAGTACTTTCCGGCCGGGTCGATCGACAGCAGCAGGGCGTCGACGTCCAGGAACGGGGTGGCCGGCTTGGCCGCGGGCGTGATCCCGAGGCCGGCCAGGGTGGTCGCCGCGGTCGCGGCGTCCTGGCCGTCGAGCAGGGCCTCGATCGACGTGCCGCCGATGGTCAGGCCGGGGTACCCGCCGGCGGCCGAGGCGTCGTAGGTGGCGCCGGCCACCGTGGCCTGCGGGCCGACGTCGGTGGCACCGCGCAGGTCGATCTTCCACAGCTTCTTGTCGCCGGTGGCGCTCGGGTAGGCGCCGTCCCGCTCGTCGACGAGGAACTCGTGGTCGGAGACGGCGGTGATCTCGCTGTTGCCGGTCGAGGCGCTGTCGAGCAGGTAGAGGTACTCGTGAGTGCGGTGGGTGCGCAGGTCGACGGTGACGATCCGGACGGCGACGTCGTTCTTCGCCTTCTTGCTGCTGATCCCGTTGGCCAGCGGGTTCTGCATGATGCCGACCAGGGTGCGCCCGTCCGGGGTGAGGGTCAGGCCCTCCATGCCCTTGTTGACGACGCGGTTGCGCAATTCCACCGGCAGCCCGGCGTCGATCGGGGACAGCCGACCGATCTGCCGGCCCGAGGCGCTGAAACGGGTTATGAACGGGCCGTACTCGTCCGAGACGTAGAACGTGCCGTCCCGCATCGCGACCAGGCCCTCGGGGTCGTAGCCGGTGCTGCTGGGCGCGATCGCGCTCCCGTTGAGGTCGACGATCGACTCGGAGGTGGAGTTGGCCGGGTTGACCGCGCCGGTGTACGGCTGCCCGCTGGGGTCGCGCAACGTGATCTTGCGGATCAGCCCGGCCGAGCCGTCGGGCCGGAGCTGGAACAGGCCGATGGCCGGGTTGAACGTGATCGGCTCGATCTTGTCGTTGCCGTTGGGGGCATCGACGTTCGGCCCGCGGTCGGTCAGGCCGTAGAACTGGGTCCGCGAGCCGGGCCGGGCGGCGATCGCCGAGCCGTACCCGCCGCCGCTGATCTTGACGCCGCCGACCGTGGCCAGCGGGGGCAGGTGGGTGGAGTAGACCTCGGTCGCGGAGCGGGCGGGCCGGTGCCGGGGCGTGGTGGTCTGCGCGCCGGCCGGCAGCCCGGTGGCGGCGACCAGCGCAGCCGAGACGGCCGCGACAGCGAGGCCCTTGGTGCGGTTCGGCCAGGGTCCTGAGGTGAGTCCGATCGTCATGGGGCACACCTTGGCCGGGGCAGATGACCGGGCGGCGACCGTGATCTGGCTGCCAGGTGAACCCGCCACCGGGTTCTGACGGCGGCTCGTCAGGGGCGGCGGTAGACCGAGATGTGATCGGTGCCGGCCCTGTCGAACGGCCGGCGGCGCCGGTCAGGCGCCGTTGGAAGAGAAGTGCATCCAGTCCTTCTTGGAGGTGTAGTTGCCGCCCCAGCCCCAGCCGATCGAGGCGAAGGCCCTCACCGGGACCGAGCCGCGGGCGTTCATTCCCGTCCGCCAGCGCGTGCGGTCGAGGTACGACGTCGCCAGCTCGGGGATGACCGTCCGGCCGGAGACGTAGGGGTTGTGGAACGGGTTGACGTCGATCGCCAGCCCGTAGGCGTGCATCGACCAGGTGGTCGTGCTCCCGGTGACCGGGCGGCAGGTGAAGGCACTGGTGTTGTTGCCGTCGCCGGTGGCCGGGGCGGACAGGTCGTCGCCGGTGACGATTCGCATCTGCTCGATCGGCCAGCCGGCCGCGAACAGCTTGCCGAACACGGTGACCACCTTGGTGGCGACCTTCGCGTTGACCAGCAGCTCACCGGTGTGGGCAGCGCCGTCGAAGCCGCGGAAGCTCACCGTGACGTAGCGCAACTGGGCCACGGTCACCGGGCAGCCGACCGACCAGGTGGAACGGTCGAGCACGGCCAGCGGCACGGTGGCGACGGTGCTGTGGAACTTGCCGTCATTCGGCGGTGGCAGCAGGTCGGTGGTGATGATCTTGCGGTTACGCAGCTCGCGCGGGGTGGTTCTCGAGCTGCCGGAGGTGAGCTTGCGGGTGCCCAGCCAGGACGGCGCCGCGGTGGCGCCGTTGGCGGCCCGGCCCGGGGTGGTGGTGCCGGGAGCGGGGGTGGCGAACCGGCCCGGGACGGGCGGGACCGCGGGGCCCGTGGTCGGGCCGGAGACCGGGCGGCCGGGAGCCGGGGTGTAGGTGGTCGTGGGCAGGCCCGCAGCCGGGTCACCAGGTGCGTAGCTGCTCGTCGCCGTGGGGATCGGGCCGGTCGGCGTCACCCCGGCCGGGAAGCCGGTGAACGCCGGCGCGCTGCTCACGCTCGGGCCGGGCCCGGTGATGCTCAGGTTGGTGGGAGCGTCCTTGGCTCCGGCAGACAGCTTGCCGGCCGCGGTGGACCCGCCGATGAGCAGCACCGACAGCAGGATCGCGGTGGGCAGCCCGCGCCAGACCCGGGGAGGGCGGCTCTTGCTGCCGGCGACGTTCACCTCCTCATCATGCCGGATTTGCGCCATCCTGGGTGGGTGGCGAACCCGGAAGACGACGTCGAACCCGTGACGGCCGAGCTGGAGGCGGTGGCCGAGGCGTTCGCCGCCCGGGCCCACGCCGGGCAGGTCGACAAGCAGGGCCGCGACTACTTCGATTACCACCTGCGGCCGATCGCCGAGTCGCTTCGCCCGTTCGGCCGCCGGGCCTACCTGGCCGGGCTGCTGCACGACGTCGTCGAGGACACAGCCACCACCTACGCCCAGCTGACGGCGCTGGGCCTGCCGGCCACGGTCGTCGAGGCGGTCCGCTCGGTGACCCGGCAGGACGGCGAGCTCTACCCGGCGCTGATCGAGCGGGCGGCGGCCGATCCGCTCGGCCGCCTGGTCAAGCTGGCCGACAACTGGCACAACCTCGCCGGCCTGGACACCCTGGACGAGGTCGACCGCGACCGGTTGCGCGAGCGATACCTGGCCGCCCGGGTCGTCCTCGAAGCATCACTGACCCGCCGAACTGTCGTACCCGGCTCGTAGCCTTCGAGCATGACCACTGCCAGTCTCCCGACCGACCGGGTTGTCGACCCGGGCTACCGTCACTACGACAAGGTGGCCGAGCCGACGGCGGGCGTCGCCACCAGCCCGGGCCTGAAGTGGTACGAGATCCGGAGGCCGACCGCCGAGATCGACGACGGCGTGCGGGCCGAGGCCCGGGCCCTGGTGGCCGCGGACGGCGAGTTCACCGCCGACGACGTCGGTTTCGTGCTGCTGCACCTGTGCGGCGAGTCGTTCTACTTCTTGCTGGTGGGCCGCTGGCGAGGCACCAACGAACTGTGGGAGACCGTCTACACCAAGGACGGCGCCGGGCCTTTCGAGCTCACCCGACCGGGCCCGACCAAGGCCACCTTCTGCGTCTGGGAGCTCGCCGTCGTCAATCACGAGCGCCTGGCCTGGACGACCTACCTGCGTGGTGAGCGCACGGACGGCGACCGGTCCACCTACCTGGCCGAGCGCTTCTCCGGCCCGGTCTGAGGGGTTGGGCCCGAGGGGGGGGCGGTCAGTGCCCGGGCTCGCCCTCGACCCGCGGTTGGCTCACCGGTTCGTCGACCATGTGCTCGACCCGTGAGTCCCCCGAGGCGGCCTGCCCGGACGGGGTGTGGACTCCCTCGACCTGGCTGCCGGCCTCGGCGGTGGCCACGGCCTCGTCGATCGTGGCTCCGCCGCGCTCGGGCGCCGGTGAGCGCAGTACCGGGCGTTCGTCGTTGACTGCCATGGTCTCTCCCGCCATCGATGGAACGTGGGTCTTGAGGTCAGTCTCGTCTGCCTCCCCGGACCCGCAAGAGGAGGTCGGCGCGTGATTGACCCTCGAGTGGGTCGAGGCCGGAGGGTGGCTCGCATGGAGAACGAACTGCTGGGGATCGGGCCGGTCGCCCGGCTGAGCGGGCTCAGCATCAGCGCGCTGCGCTTCTACGACACGGCCGGGCTGCTGAGGCCGGCCGTGGTCGAGGAGCACAACGGCTACCGCTGGTACGAGCTCGCTCAGGTCGACCAGGCCCGCCTGGTGGCCCGGTTGCGCCGGGTCGGGATGGCGTTGCCGGCGATCGCGTCGGTTCTGGCGGCCGACAACCAGGTCCAGGCGCTCGCCGTTCTGGATGAGCACCACCAGCGTCTGATCGACGGCCTGCACGCCGCCCAGCACGAGCTCTCCTGCGCCAGAGCCCTACTCGAGCAGATGGAGACGACCATGAGCGAGACCACATGGATGACGATCAACGGCGCCGACCTGGCGGCCGAGCTGGAGGCGGTGCGGTTCGCCGCCGGCCAGGACCCCGAGTTTCCCGCGCTGGGCGGGATCCTGCTCGACGCCGACCCGGCCGCCGGCCGGCTGCGGCTGGTCGCCACCGACCGGTACCGGATGGCGGTGGGCGTGGTGAGCACCGCTGACGGGCCGGGATCGCCGATGCAGGTCACGGCGGCCTCGGAATTCGTGGGCCGGATGATCGAACTGTTGCACGACCAGGCGGGCCCGGTTCGGCTCGGCCTTCAGCCGGGAGCGATCGTGCTGGAGGCCGGGCCGCAGCAGGTGCGAGCCACCGCTCTGGCCGGCGACTTCCCGCCGTACCGGCGTCTGATCCCGACCGCCCGGACCACCGCGGTGACGCTGGACGTGGCCCGGTTCCGGCAGGAGGTCGTCGCGGCGGGCACCCGCCGGCAGTTCCGCGCGCAGGACGGCGAACCGTACGAGGTCAGCGTGCTCGTGCTGGGGCCGGACGGCACCGTGCACGTGGCCGACGAGGGGCAGGCGGGCGAGCCCGGGGCGGAGGCCGAGATCGGCGTCAACCGGGAGTTCCTGCTGCAGGCGCTCGACGCTCGGGGGGCCTCGGAACTGCTGCTGGAACTGGACGGCCCGATCGCCCCGCTGGCCCTGCGGGACCCGCGGCAGGCCGAGTCGGTCAGCTTGCTGATGCCCGCCCGGTTGGCCTGAGAGCCAGGCAGCGCGGTCGCCGGTCGGGGCCCCGCCGGCGCCGCGCTGCGCTGCGCTCAGACCGGCTGCTGGTTGAGCGAAAGCACGTGCTCGGTGAGGGCGATCAGCAGTTCCTTGCTGGACTGCCGGTGGCGCACGTCGCAGAGCAGGATGGGCACCCGGTCGTCGATGTCCAGGGCCACCCGGACCTCGTCCACGGTGTAGAGCTGGGAGCCGTCGAAGCAGTTCACCCCGACGATGAACGGGATCCCGCGGCGTTCGAAGAAGTCGATGGCCGGGAAACAGGTGTCCAGCCGGCGGGTGTCCACCAGCAGGATCGCCCCGATCGCGCCCTGGGCCAGCTCGTCCCACATGAACCAGAACCGGTCCTGCCCGGGGGTACCGAACAGGTAGAGGATCAGTTCGGGAGCGATTGTGATCCGGCCGAAGTCCATCGCGACGGTGGTGGTGGTCTTGCGCTCCACCCCGGTCAGGTCGTCGACGCCGACGCTGAGCTCGGTCAGCAGCTCCTCGGTGCGCAGCGGAGCGATCTCGCTGACCGAGGCGACCATGGTCGTCTTGCCGGCGCCGAAGCCTCCGGCGACGAGCAGTTTCACCGCGGCGACCGGCACGTGGTCGCGCGCCGTCCGCCCGCCGGCCGTGTCAGAGCCTGCGAATACCATTGAGCACCGCCTGAAGGACCTGGAAGTCGGGAGTTGCGGCCGCGCGGAAGTGGATCAGCTTCTGCTCGATGAGGTCGCCGAGCAGAACCTTGACCACGCCCAGCGGCAGCGTGAGATGGGCCGAGATCTCAGCGACCGACATCGGACTCTGACAGATCGAGAGGATCTTAAGGCACTCCGGCTCGAGGGTTGTCGGGTCGGCGTGCCGGCGGGCGGCCACGACCTGGGTGATCATGTCCAGGTCGGGCTGGTGGGCGTGGGTGCGTCCACCGGTGATCGCGTAAGGGCGGACGAGCGGACCGGCGTCCTCGTCGAACCAGGTGTGATCGTTGTCCACCATCACGGGCCCGAGTCGACCCCGGGCAAGCCGCCGACGCTGCGCGGCTCCGATTTCAGGGCCGGGCCGACTCGCTTGACCATCAGGTTCATCTCGTAGGCGACCATGCCCATGTCGGCGTCGGACCCGGCCATCAGGGCCAGGCACGCTCCCCGGCCGGCCGCGGTCACGACCAGGAACGAGTTCTCCATCTCGACCACGGTCTGGCGGACCTGGCCCCCGCCGAACTGCCGCCCGGCCCCGGTGGCCAGGCTCTGGAAGCCGGAGCAGACCGCGGACAGGTGCTCGCCGTCGTCCACCGAGAGATTGCGCGAGCGCCCGATCAGCAGGCCGTCGGCCGACAGCAGGACCGCCCGCTCGGATCCACCGAGCCGATCCACTAGTTCGTCCAACAGCCAGTTCAGTTCGCCGGCGCTGGTATTGATCGTCATCTTCTCGTCCACTCAACTCTCGGATCGGGTGGTCATGAACGAAGGTCGGGGTCGGTCTGCCGGCCCCGCCTGGTCCCGAGCTGGAAGGCCGCCATCCGGTCGCGGGCGTTCTCGGGGGTGGGCTGGGTGTCGCCCGAGGACGGCGGCGCGGCGGCCGGGCCGGGCCTGGCCTCCCGCAGCAGCTGGGGGGCGAGGTGGGTCTGCTTGGTCCGCCGGGGCAGGTCCGGGCGTCGGCTGTCCGTTCCGAGGCCGACCGGGCCGGTCGCCGGGCGGTTCTGCGGGCTCGCGGGCGCCGGCGGGCGCGCGAACTGACCGGACGGCGGGGCCGAGTGCGCCGGGCCGGCTTGCGGCGAACCGGTCGGCGCGGAGGGCGACGGCACCGAACCGGTGGCGGGAGCGGGCTGGCCGGGCCGGATCACCGGGATCTCGGCCGTGTTGCGCTCGCCCTCCTGACGGGCGCCGGGGCGCAGCGTGGCCGCGAACCCGCGGGCCGGGGTGGGCGCCGCGGTGGGTGGGAAGGTCCGCGGCGGGGCCGGGCGCTGCGGCAGCGACCCGCGGTAGGACGGCGATTCGCCCGACGGCGCCGACGGCACCGCGGGCGGGGCCGAGGCCGGGGCCCGGGAAAGCATGCGGCTGGTCCGTCGCGAGGGCAGCACGCTGCCGATCACCTCGGAGCGGCCCTGGATGCCCTCGCGCAGGTCGAGCTGGTCGCTGTCGTCCCCGGATCCGAGCTCTCCGAGCGCCCGGGTCGAGGTGATCAGTTCCATCGGGATCAGCACGACGGCCCGAATGCCGCCGTAGGAGCGCGATTCGGCCAGGGTCACCCGCACCCCGTGGCGCACGGCCAGCTGGGTGACCACGAAGAGGCCGAGGCGGGGCTCCTCGGACAGGGCCATCACGCCGAAGTCCGGCGGCCGCTGGAGCATCTGGTTGAGCTCGGCGAGCTGGTCGGGCTCGATTCCCAGGCCCTGGTCCTCGATCTCGATGACGACGCCGCGACCGGCCATGTTGCTGCGCACCTCGACCCGGGCCGTCGGCGGGGAGAAGCTGGTGGCGTTGTCGACCAGTTCGGCCAGCAGGTGGATGACGTCGGCCACGGCCGCCCCCGACACGGCGACGTCGGGCACGGCGCCGATCGCGATGCCGGTGTAGGTCTCGGACTCCCCCACGGCGCTGCGTACGACGTCCATCAGGGGCACCGGGTTGCGCCAGCGCCGGCCGGGCTGGCCGCCGCCGAGAATGATCAGGTTCTCGGCGTTGCGGCGCGAGCGGGTGGTCAGGTGGTCGAGCTGGAACAGCAGGCTCAGCTGGTCGGGGTCTTCCTGGGTGCGCTCGGCCTGGTCGAGCAGCTTGAGCTGGCGGTGGGCCACGATCTGGCTGCGGTGGGCGATGTTCAGGAACACCTTGGCCGTGCCGGCCCGGGTCTCGGCCTCCTTGACCGCGGCCGCGACCGCCGTGCGCTGGGCCTGGTTGAAGGCGTCGGCGACCTGGCCGATCTCGTCGGTTCCGTGGGCCAGCGGCGGCAGCTCGCTCTCCAGGTCGACCTGCTCGCCCCGCCCGAGTCGCTCGACGATGGCCGGCAACCGCCGTCCGGACATCTCCAGGGTCTCGCTGCGCAGCCGCCGCAGCCGCTGGATCAGGCGGTTGGACAGGCGGGTCACGATCGCGAACACCAGCAGGGAGAGCACCAGCAGGCCGGCGCCGGCGGTCAGCGAGCGGATCAGCAGCTTGTGGGCGTGGTCGTTGGCCAGTCCGGTGGAGAAGGTGCTCTGGGCCAGGTACTGGTCGATCAGCTTCTGCGACACCTCGGCCGAGGCCGACTGCCAGGCGCTGCGCCCGATCGGCGGCGAGCCGGCCTTGTGGGTCAGGGTGGCGCCGTCACCGACCGCGTTGCTGTTGGTGCGGGTGGCCTCGTTCTCCAGCGCCGCGAGCTGCTGCCAGGCCGGGCTGGAGGTGAGGGCCTTGAACTGGGCCTGCTGGGCCGGCGGCAGCCCGGGAACGGTGGTGGTCAGCAGGCTGCGGTAGCCGCCGACCCGATCCAGGTAGACGCCGAACTCCTGGTCGGTCAGGCCGACCGGGCTGAAGATGACCTGCTCGAAAGCCTCTGCCTCGGAACGCCATTCGGCGACCTCGAACAGGCTGGCGGTGAGCAGGTACTGCGAGGCGATGGACGCCGAGGCGGCGCTGGTGGCCAGGTTCTCGAAGCCGGCGTGGAAGACGTCGAGGGTCTGGGAGTAGGCCGAGGCCGCGGTCACCGGCGTCAGGGCACCGCCGTCGATCGCCTGGCGCAGCTGGGGCAGGCCACCGACCAGGGCGCCGGTGTTGGTGATGGTCGAGACGAAGCTGGCCGAGCCGGTCCGGCGCAGGGTCTCGATCACCGGACCGACCTGGGCCAGCGCGGCGTCTGTCTTGTGCCGCTGCGCCTCCAGGGCGGTCCGGTTGGCGCCGAGACCGGGGTCGAGCAGGTAGGTGACGGTGAGCTTGCGCTCGCGCTGGTCCTCGGCCGCGAACCGGGAGGCGAGCTGTACCGCCTGCACGTAGCTGGTGGTGAACTTGTCCTCGTTGGCACTCTGGCGGGCCAGGACGGCGGCCACCCCGGCTCCGACCAGGAGCAGCACGAGGCTCGGCACCCAGGCAATGGCGAGGATCTTGATTCGGATCGATCGCCGCGCCCCGAGAGGCCTGGAGTTGGCTCTCACGACCGGTACGCCTCCCAGCGGATTTCATGGACGACAAACCGCAGGGGCCTGCCAGGCCTCATTCGTCGCAAAGCCGCGGATCAGGGGCACACGCTAGGTGTCACCGCGGTCGGTGTCAACGGACCCGACCGATGTGAGCGCGGCCATTTCCCGGGCATCTACGCACCGTTAAATTATCTCATCGCCAGTCGCTATCAGTTATATGCCTACCATCGAGACATTCGGCGAAATTCGTTGCTGGGAGTGTGGTTCAGCCACGCCGGTCGGCAACCTTGGGGCGTGGTGCACCTGAATGAGACCCGTGACTCGTTGTATGTGATTCGTTGCTATCCGCAAACATTGGATTGACGATCTTCGTCACTCAGTGAACTCAGTCGCATACCGATGTGCACACCTCAATAATCACTCACCGAAGTTGAATGACCACTGATTGACTACCGCTCATGGCCATTCTTGTGCGGCCGGCCGTGGCCGCCGACGCCCCCCTGCTCGAGCGCACGCTGTTGGCTGCCGCCACCTGGCGTGGAGACTCGCACCTGACCGCGGCGTCCCTGGGCTTCGTCGACGTCGGGCCGGTGCAGAACTCGCCCACGATGCCGCTGCGCTTCCTCACCCAGGGCTTGCCGTGACGACGCCGCTCCGCAGGGCGTTGAACAGTTGCTCCAGGCGAACGCGGTGGTCCTCGACCACGACCTCCGGCGGCTCGCCGGCGATGAGGCGGCCCGCGGTCTGCACCAGGACGGTGCCGTAGCCGGCGATGAAAAACGCGGCCAGCAGTGGTCCGTTGCCCACGAAGGCCGGATCGAGCTCGAGTTCTTCGGTCAGTATCCGCTGCAGATCGGAGGCGATCTCTCGGGCGCGGGCGATCAACGCGGGCGAGCCGGCGACCGTCCGGAAGAAGGGCACGGACCGGTCGTTCACGCCGGAGAGCGCGTGACGCTCGTCGAACAGGCGCAACGACGCCTCGCGCAGGGATGCGAGCACGTCGACGTCGGACGGACGCTCGCGCACCGCCGCACGCAGCATCTCCACCGCGTCCACGGCGCGATCCAGGAACAGATCCTCCTTACGCGCGAAGTGGTTGAAGACGGTCACGCTGGAGACCCCCGCCTGCCGGGCGACCTCGGCGACCGTGACCGCGTCGTACCCGCGCTCCAGGAACAACCGGGTCGAGACCTCCAGGATCCGGGCCCGCGTCGCCGGCCCGCCGCGCTCGCTCGTCCTGGGCATCCGCTCCCACTCTCTTGTGTAACTAAACTTAGTCGCATAACCTAGTGGCATGTCCTCCGAACCGACCACCGTCAGTGTCTCAACCTCCGCCCCCTCCCCCCGATCCTTGCGGGAGGCCTGGGTGGCCCTGGCCGGGCTGTCCGCGGTGTTCCTCTTCGAGATGCTGGACAACTCGATCCTGAACGTGGCGCTGCCCACGATCGGCCACGACCTGCACGCCTCGACGACGGCCCTGCAGTGGGTCACCGGCGCTTACGCCGTGGTGTTCGGCGGCCTGATGCTGGCGTTCGGGGCGATCGCCGATCGGTTCGGCCGGCGGCGGATCATGCTGATCGGGCTGGGCCTGCTCGCCCTGGCCAGCTTGGCCACCGCCGTCGTCACGACCGCCGAGCAGCTGATCCTGGTGCGGGCGCTGATGGGCGTCGCCGCGGCCATGACCACCCCCGGGTCCATGTCGCTGGCCTTCCGGCTGTTCCAGGAGGACGGCCTGCGGGTGCGGGCGATGACCGTCATCTCGACCGTCGGCCTGGTCGGCCTGGCCATCGGCCCCACCACCGGCGGGTTTGTGCTCGCGATCGCCCCCTGGCCGGTGCTGTTGCTGGTCAACGTGCCGATCGCCGTCCTGGCCATGATCGGCATCCGGACCGGCATCGCGGCCGACGAGCCCGCTGATCTGCATGGCGACCCGGTGGACGTTATCGGCGCGGTGCTGGGCACCGCCACGATCGGACTCGCCCTCGTGGCCCCCACCCTGTTCGTGAACCAGGGCTCCGGCTCGTGGGCGCCCTGGACGGCGATCAGTGCCGTCGCTGTCGGCGCGATCGCCTTCGTCCGTCGCGAGCGCTCGGCGCGCCATCCGTTGCTCGACCTCAAACTGGTGGCCCTTCCGCTGGTGTCCAGCGGCCTGGCGTTCAAGGCGGCCACCGGGCTGGCCGTGGCCGGCCTCGGCTACCTGGTGACGCTGCAGTTGCAGCTCGACTGGGGCTGGTCGCCCGCCCACGCCGCCCTCGGCCTGCTGCCGCAGGTCGTCGTCCTGATCGCGGGGGGCTCGTTCGTCAGTCCCTTCGTGACCAGGGTCGGCCTCGAGCGGGCCGCGTGGATCAGTGCCGTGGTCGTGGTGCTCGGGCTCGCCGTCTACGCACTGCTGGGCAGCTTCGCCTACGGTTGGGTCGCGCTCGCCCTGGTGCTGGTGGCCGCCGGGATCCGGGTGAACGGCGTGGTTGCCGGCACCAATGTGCTGCGCGGGCTGCCGGCGAACCGGACGTCGATCGGCGCGGCCCTGGTCGACACCTCCTCCGAGGTGGCGACCGGCGTCGGCATCGCCGTCACCGGCACCCTGCTGGCCACGCTGTTCACCGGCGACATCGCCACCGCCACCTGGAACCCGCACCAGACCAGCCAGTTCCATCAGGTGATCACGATCGCCGGGCTCACCCTCACTCTCGCGGCCGCGGCCCTGGTCATCTGGGGGATCATCCGTTCACGCCGGGCCGCGAGCGACTCGACAACAGCGCCCGCCCAGGACGCCGTCCCCGCGTGAACCCCGCCTAAAGCGGACAAGAGCAGCGTCCGATGGTTTGGTCATGAATGATTCGACCGAGCGCGTGCTTCAGGCGATGGTGAGTGCTCCAGCCCTGGTCGGGCAGTTCATCGCCGACCTGGGCGGAGATCCGGAATCGTACGGTCCTCCGGGCACGGACTGGATCACCGCCGAGGACGCCGAACTGGGGCGTGCCTTCATCGAGGGATGCGTAACTTCCATGCTTCAACACGACCCGCGGCTGAGCAGCCAGCTCGCCGATGTGGATCTGAGCCACGTCGACCACTCTGCCGTCGGGCGGCAGGTGAAGGAGACGATCGAGGACCCGAGCGCCTGGGTCTTCTAGGTTTCGACGAATTCGGACAACAGAACCGAGGTGGTCGGGCACTCGCGGAGAAGGACGTCGACCGCCTGGACTGCTGGCGGCACATGTCCGTTCGCGTTGCGGCGGCCCGCGGGGTAGACCCAATGGCACGTGGCCGAAGCAGCGGCGCCGGGCTGTAGAACGGACCGGGCCGCCGGCGCAGGCCTCCGCGAAGGCGTGGGAAGGCGTGTGATGGTGGACGTCCCAGGATCGGACCTGTTCGAGTTCGAGATGCTGTTGCCGCCGGCCGATCGGGAGGTGCTGGCCCGGGTGCGGGAGTTCCTGCGCACCGAGGTGGCCCCGATCGCCGACGACTACTGGGCCCGCGCCGAGTTCCCCTTTCACCTGGTGAAGGGCTTCGCCGGGCTCGGCCTCGGCGAGCTGGCCCATCCGGTCGGCACCGGGCCGGTCCCGCACAGCCTGCTCAACGGCTTCCTGGCCCTGGAGATGGCCCGCACCGACCCCTCGATCGCCACCTTCTTCGGCGTTCACGCGGGCCTGGCCATGGGCAGCATCGCCGCCTGCGGATCGCCGGAGCAGGGCGAGCGCTGGTTGCCGGCGATGGGCCGGATGGAGCAGATCGGGGCGTTCGCGCTGACCGAGCCAGGCAGCGGCTCCGACATCGCCGGCGGTATGCAGACCACGGCCCGGCAGGAGGGGCCGGAGTGGGTGCTCAACGGGGCCAAGCGCTGGATCGGGAACGGCACCTTCGCCGACCTGATCGTGGTCTGGGCCAAGGACGAGGCCGACGGCCAGGTCAAGGGCTTCGTCGTGGAGAAGGGCACGCCCGGATTCACGGCCACCAAGATCGAGAACAAGATCGCGCTGCGGATCGTGGAGAACGCCGACATCGAGCTTCACGACTGCCGCGTGCCCGAGGCGAACCGGCTGCCCGGGGCCCGGTCCTTCCGCGACACCTCGAGCATTCTGCGCCAGACCCGCAGCGGCGTGGCCTGGCAGGCGGTGGGCGTGATGCTGGCCGCGTACGAGGTCGCCCTGCGGTACGCCGGGCAGCGTGAGCAGTTCGGTCGCCCGATCGCGGGCTTCCAGCTGGTGCAGGACCTGCTCGTGCGGATGCTGGGCAACGCGACCGCCTCGCTGGGGCTGGTCGTTCGGCTGGCCCAACTGCAGGAGGCCGGCACGTTCCGGGACGAGAACTCGGCCCTGGCCAAGGCCTACTGCACGATGCGGATGCGTGAGGTGGTCGGCTGGGCCCGCGAGCTGCTGGGCGGCAACGGCATCGTGCTGGAGTACGGCATCGGGCGCTTCGTCGCCGACTCCGAGGCGCTCTATTCCTACGAGGGGACCCGCGAGATCAACAGCCTGGTGGTGGGGCGGGCCATCACCGGAATCGGGGCCTTCATCTGACCGGTGGTCCGGCGTGGGGCAGCCGCCTCGGTACCGTGATGCCCATGGAGGTCGTGCGGCGTCATCTGATCGTGTCGGGCCACGTGCAGGGGGTGGCCTACCGGGACAGCTGCCGCCGGGTGGCTGAGGCCCACGACGTCACCGGCTGGGTTCGCAACGTGGGCAAGGGCCAGGTCGAGGCCGTGTTCGAAGGGGACGTCGCGGCGGTCGACGCCGTGATCGACTGGGCCCGGCAGGGGCCCGACCTGGCCACGGTCTCCGACGTGAAGATTCGCCAGGAGGCCCCGCAGGGGCTGGAGGGCTTCCGGATCCGCTGAGCGCGGTCTACCGGTGATCAGCTGATCTCCGGTCAGTCGCCGGTCTGAGCCGAAGCGGGGCTGCGGCGCCGGCCCTGGGCTTGCAGTTCGCCCCGAAGGGTTGCCTCGTCCCAGTTCTCCCGCAGGGCCTGCCGCAGCAGGTCGGCCTGGCTCGGCGGGGTGAGGCCGTCGATCGGCTGGTCGTGATCGAGGTTGGTGGGAAAGGCATAGCCCTCGGCACAGGCGGCGACGACGTTCTCCAGCACCGACGGCGAGGCCCCATCGGCCTGCCGGGCCCGCAGGGCCGGGTAGAGCGCCTGGCACATCGCGGTGCGATCGACGGACTCCATGGCCCGCCCGAACGCCGAGGAGACCTGCAGCAGGTTGGCGACCCGCCGGACCGTGCTGGAGTGGTTCGTGCCGGCCCCGTGGAACAGCGCCGGATTGAAGAACACGGCGTCGCCCTTGCGCAGCGGCAGCTGGATGTAGTTGGCGTTGAAGTACTCGGTGAACTCGGGCAGGTGGAAGGCGATGTAGCCGGGGGCGTACTTCTGCGAGTGCGGCAGGTACATGGTCGGGCCGGTCTCCAGCGGCATGTCGCAGTGCGCGACCGCTCCCTGAAGGGTCAGGGCCGGCGAGAGCCGGTGCACCTGGGCCGGGTACTGCTGGGCCGTGCGGCTCGACATGAATCCGAGGTGGTAGTCGCGGTGGGCGACCTGGGCCGTCCCTCCGGGGTTGACCACGTTCACCTGGGAGGTGACCTGGTAGTTGGCGCCGAGCCAGGCCTCACTGATCAGGGCGAGGACGTCGTTGGCGTAGTAGTCAGCGAAGACTTCGGGTTCGCTCAGGGCCAGCTTGTCCAAGGCTCCCCAGACCCGGTCGTTGGCTCCGGGCTTGGCGAAGTGGTCACCGGCGGTGGTGCGGGCCGCCTTCTGCTCGGCGATCATCGCCTCGAACGCCTCGGTGGCCCGGTCGACGACAGAGGTGTCGGCGAAGGCACCTCTGATCACCACGATGCCCGGGCCGTCCATCAGGGCCCGGGCGAGCTCGGTCTGGGCGCGGCGACGGCCTTCGGGGGCGGTGATCTGCCGGGCCAGAGCGGTGCCGTAGATCAGGACGTTCTGCTCGACCGCGTCGGCCAGGGGGTAGTGGAGCAGATCGGTTCGCGACTCGACCAGAGCGCGGAAGTCCTCCAGGCGGCAGGCGTGATCGTTGAACCAGCCGGTGGCGGTGACGGGGCTGAGCGGGCTGCTGAGAGGGGCGGTGCCTCGGGTGGGGGCGGTCATGGCTCGTCCTTGGAGATCGTCGGCGGAGGGCTCGTGCGGGCTGAGGATTCTTCGAGACTACGATGGCTTGGGCCATCAGCCCACCCTCGATAGCACATCAAAAACCCATCAAAGGATACGGTCATGGGCCACCCTTTCCGGATCAGGGAGATCGCCGTCCAGGCGGGCCTGAGCGAGGCCACCGTGGACCGGGTGCTCAATCGGCGCGGCATGGTTCGCTCCGACACCGCGGCCCAGGTCACGCAGGCGATCGCCGATCTGGAGCGCCAGCGCTCACAGCTCCAGCTGGGCGGGCGAACCTTCATGGTCGACCTGGTGGTGCAAGCTCCGGAGCGGTTCTCCAGCGCCGTCCGCTCCGCCCTGGAGCAGGAGATGCCGGCCCTCCGACCGGCAATCATCCGCTCGCGGTTCCACCTGCGGGAATCGGGCGAGCCGGCCGACCTGGTCGCCGTGCTGGACCGGATCGCGCAGCGCGGCTCGCACGGGGTGCTCCTCAAGGCGCCGGACGTCCCGGAGATCACCGAGGCGGTCGCCCGCCTCACCCAGGCCGGCATCCCCGTCGTCACCCTGGTCACCGACCTGCCCGGTAGCCGGCGGGCCGCCTACGTGGGGGTCGACAACCGAGCCGCCGGGGCCACCGCGGCCTATCTCCTGGGACTGGCCCTGGGCGAGAAGCCCGGCAGCATCCTGGTTTCGGTCAGCAGCAGCTACTTCCGAGGCGAGGAGGAGCGGGAGATGGGCTTCCGCAGCGCGATGCGCACGATGCACCCGGAGCGGGCCCTGGTCGAGATCAGCGAGACCGACGGCCTCGACGCGGCGCTGCACAGCCGGGTCGCCGGGGCTCTGGGCAGCCACCCGGACATCGTGGCGGTGTACTCCATCGGCGGCGGCAACGTCGCCACCGTCGAGGCGTTCGACGCGGCCGGGCGCGAGTGCCGGGCCTTCGTCGCGCACGACCTCGACCAGGACAACCGCCGCCTGCTGAACCGGCGGCGGATCACCGCGGTGCTGCACCACGACCTCAACCAGGACATGCGACGGGCCTGCCAGCTGATCATGGCGGCCAACCGGGCCCTTCCGGGCCCGATCCGATCCGTGCCCTCGGCGGTGAACGTGATCACCCCGTTCAACCTGCCCGAAGGCATGACATCGACCTAGGTCGCTGAGATGACTGATGGAAATATGATGGATTTCTGACGTTGACGGATACCGTGACCGGCCCGCACGCTGAGTGTGTCAGCAGGGTTTCCGCCGATGTCGTCGCGTTTCTGATGGCTCCGTGATGGGTCCCTGAGTCGATCTCCTTTCACCTCGTGGGGCGTCCCAATGACGGGTCCGAACATGCTCATCGGTGGCCACTGGCGTTCCGCGCAGGGCTCGGCCCGCGTCGAGGACGTGTACTCACCGTTCAGTGGATCGGTGGTGGGCGCCGTCCCGGTCGCCGCCGCCGCCGATGTCGAGGCCGCCCTCAGCGCCGCGGTGACCGGCGCCGCGCTCTGGCGCCGGACCCCGGCCCACGAGCGGATGCGGATCCTGCTGCGCGCGGCGCAACTGGCCGACGAGCGCGCCACCGAGATCGCCACGACCATCAGCGCCGAATCAGGCAAGACCATCACCGAGGCCACCGGGGAGGCCGGCCGCTCCGGGGAACTGATCCGCCTGGCCGCCTTCGAAGGCACCCAGCTCTACGGCGAGAGCCTGCCGCTGGACGCCAATCCCGGAACCGGTCAGGAGAAGCTCGGTTTCACCCTGCGCCAGCCCTGCGGCGTGGTCGTGGCCATCACTCCCTTCAACTATCCCGCGTTGCTCGTGCTGCACAAGATCGCCCCCGCACTGGCGGCCGGCAACGCCGTCGTTCTCAAGCCGGCCCGGGCCACGCCCCTGACGGCACTGGCTCTGGCCGGCTGTTTCGTCGATGCCGGCCTGCCCGAGGGAGTGCTGTCGGTCGTCACCGGCCCCGGCGGCGAGCTGGGAGAGGCTCTGGTGAGCGACCCGCGGGTCCGCAAGATCTCGTTCACCGGCTCGACCGCGGTCGGCGAGCAGATCGCCCGGCGGGCTGGAGTCAAGAAGCTGTCCCTGGAGCTGGGGGCCTCATGCCCCGTGATCGTCCTGCCGGACGCCGACCTGGAGCTGGCCGCCGGCGCCGTGGCGGTCGGCGGTTACGTGAACGCCGGGCAGGTCTGCATCTCGGTGCAGCGGGTGATCGTCCATCCCTCGATCGCCGGTGACTTCTTGGACGCGCTGGTGCCCAAGGTCGCTGCGATCCGTACCGGTGACCCGGCTTCCGCGGACACCGGGGTGGGTGCGCTGATCAACGCTCACGAGGCCGAGCGCGTGCAGCGCAGCATCAGCGCAGCCGTCGAGGCCGGCGCGCGGCTGCTGACCGGCGGCGAGCGGGACGGGGCCGTGATCAGCCCGGCCGTCCTGGCCGAGGTCGACCCGGCCTCGGCGTTCAGCCAGGACGAGTTGTTCGGCCCGGCCGTGGCGGTGAGCACCGCGTCCGGCTGGACCGAAGCGATTGCCCAGGCCAACGGCACCCCCTACGGGCTGGGGGCCGGCATCTTCACCTCGGACGTGGCCGCCACCGTACGGGCGATCCGGGAGATCGACGCCGGCACCGTCCACATCAACTGGACGCCGCTGTGGCGGGCCGACCTGATGCCCTACGGCGGGCTCAAGGGCAGTGGTTACGGCAAGGAGGGCCCTCGGTCGGCCGTCAGCGAGATGACCGAGGTCAAGACCGTCGTCCTGCACGGGCGGGCCTGGTGAATCACGATGCGTCAGAAGGAGTTCGACCGATGAGCGAGCACCCCTCAGGGACCGTCCGGCTGACCGTCGCCCAGGCCCTGCTGACCTACCTGTCCCGCCAGTACTCGGTGGCCGACGGGCAGCGGCGCCGGCTGATCCCGGCCACGCTGGGCATCTTCGGGCACGGCAACGTCGCCGGGCTGGGCCAGGCCCTCGACGAGCTCAGCGACGTCATGCCGTTCGTCCAGGGCCGGCACGAGCAGGCCCTGGTCCACCTGGCCACCGGCTACGCCAAGGCCAGCCACCGCCACGCCACGCTGGCGGTCACGGCGTCCATCGGCCCGGGCGCGCTCAACATGGTGACCGGTGCCGGTCTGGCCACGGTCAACCGACTGCCGGTGCTGCTGTTGCCGGGCGACACCTACGCCACCCGGCGCCAGGGCCCGGTGCTGCAGCAACTGCAGCACCCGGTCGAGGCCGACACCAGCGTCAACGACGCGTTCCGGCCCGTGTCACGGTTCTTCGACCGGATCAGCCGGCCCGAGCACCTGCTCACCGCGCTGCCGGCGGCCATGCGGGCCCTGGTCGATCCGGTCAGCACCGGGGCCGTGGTGCTGTCGTTGCCGCAGGACGTGCAGTCGCACGCCTTCGACTGGCCCACCGCCCTCTTCGCCGAGCGTGACTGGATCATCCGCCGGCCGCTGCCGGACCCGCTCGAGGTCGACGCCGTCGTCCGGCTGCTGGCCGCCTCGCGGCGTCCGCTCATCATTGCCGGTGGTGGCGTGCACTACTCGCAGGCCGGCAGGGAACTTCAGGCGCTGGCCGAAGCCGGTGGCATACCGGTCGCCGAGACCTTCGCCGGCAAGGGCGCGGTGCAGCATCCGGCCTGGTGGCAGGTCGGCGGCATCGGGCTGGAGGGCACCCCGGCCACGAACGAGCTGGCCGGTCGGGCCGACCTGGTCCTGACCGTGGGCTCACGTCTGACCGACTTCGCGACCGCCTCCCAGTCGCTCTTCCAGAATCCCGACGTGCGCTTCGCCGGCATCAACGTCGACCCGCGCGACGGCGACCGCCTGGGCGCCACCGCCATCGTGGCCGATGCCCGGCTCGCCCTGGCCGCCCTGGCGCAGGCGGTGCACGCGGCCGGCATCACCAGTGCCCCGGAATGGCAGCACGAGGTCCGCTCCCAGGTGGCCCGGTGGGCACCGGTACGAGCGGCGGCACTGGACCCGGACGTTCCCTTCGACCTGGCCCGGCTGGGCGCCGGTGCCGAGGACGTGGTGCTCGACACCGACGCCGTGCTCACCCAGGGGCAGCTCATCGGCCTGTTACAGGAGCAGGCCCGGGCCGGGGACACGATCGTCGCGGCCGCCGGCGGCCCGCCCGGGGACCTGCAGAAGGTCTGGGACGCCACCGACGGGCGACACTGCCATCTGGAGTTCGGATTCTCGTGCATGGGTTACGAGATCCCGGCCGGCATCGGCGTGCGGCTGGCCGACCCGGACGACTCGCACCGGGTTGTCGTCCTCATCGGCGACGGCACCTTCCTGATGGCCCCCACCGAACTCGTCACGGCGGCTCAGGAGCACCTGGCCGTCACGGTCGTGGTGCCGGAGAACCACGGGTACCAGGTGATCCACCGGCTACAACTGGGTCGCAGCGGTCAGGAGTTCGGCAACGAGTTCCGCTATCGCGACGGGCATCTGCAACTGACAGGCGACGCCGAGGCCGGCACCCCGGCCAAGCCCGCCCGCCTGGAGGGCGACTACCTGCGGCTGGACCTGGTCCAGGTGGCGAGCGGTCTGGGCGCGCGCAGCCTGCGGGCCACCACTGCGGCCGAGGTCCGCCAGGCGCTGGCCGAGACCCGTGACCATCCCGGGCCGGTCGTCATCGTCGTCCCGACGATCCCGCACGCCGACCTTCCCGGCGCGGGTGTGTGGTGGGACGTCGCTCCGGCGCAGGTGTCCGTGCGCGCCGGAATCGCCCCGCTGCGCTCGGAGTACGAGAGTGGGCTGGCCACCCAGCGGTGGTTCGGGTGAGCGCGCCCACGACCGGTGACGTTCGCCCCATCTCCCCGCTGGACGACGGTCGGCTGCGGGCCCGGCTGAGCCAGGGGCAGCAGACCGTCGGCACCTTCATCGGCTCGGCCTCCCCGGTCACGGCCGAGGTCTGTGCCGCCGCCGGCGTCGACTGGGTGCTGGTTGATCTGGAGCACGGCGCCGGCGGGGAGGAGCAGGTCCGGGCGGTCGTCCCGGCCGCCGCGGCCTACGGGGTGCCCACCGTCGTGCGGGTGGAGTCGGCCGAGCGGATCCGCCTGGGCCGGGTCCTGGATCTCGGGGCGGCCGGGGTCATGCTGCCCCGGCTCGACTCCGCCGACGAGGTCCGGAACGCGCTGGCGCACCTGCGATACCCGCCCCACGGCGACCGCGGCGTGGCCACCTACAACCGGGCCTGCCGGTTCGGGCTCGACCCCGGCGCCCTCGATCGAGCCGATGAGCAGGTGCTGGGCGTCGTCCAGATCGAATCGGCCCGGGCTCTGGAGCAGGTGGAGGCGATCGCCGAACTGGACGGCGTCGACGTGCTCTTCGTCGGGCCCCGGGATCTGAGCCATGACCTGGGGGTTCCCGGCGACATCGGCGCGCCGCGGTACCGGGCCGCACTCGATCGCGTCCGGGCCGCCGCCCGGCGGCACGGCAAGGCGTGCGGCCTGCTGGTTCCCGACGGCGTCGCCGCGGCCGAGAGCCGGCGCGAGGGCTGGGCCTTCGTCGCGGTCGGCTCCGACACGACGCTGCTGGCCGCGGCCATGGCCACGCAACTGCGAGAGGCCCGTTCCGATGGCTGAGTCCGTCGTGGTCGGGCTGGGCCCGGTCGACGCGAACGTCGTGCGACCCGTTCTGGGTGACGTCACGTTCGTCGAGAACCCCGGCCCGGCCGATCTGGCCGTCGCGGTGGGCGCGATCGTCCGGGCCGACGCGGTGGTGGACGCCCCGTTCCTGGATCGCGCCCCACGCCTTCGGGTGCTGGCCCGCACCGGGGTCGGTGTCGAACTGGTCGACGTCGAGGCCGCGACCGCCCGCGGGATCGCGGTGGTGATCACCCCCGGCAGCGGCACCCGGGCGGTCGCCGAGGGGGTGTTCGCCCTCGGCCTGCATCTGATCAAGAGACTCGGCCCGCTCACCACCCTGGTCCGGGAGGGCAACTGGGCCGAGCGCGGTTCGATCCCGGTCGGCGACCTGGACGGTGCGACCATCGGCATCGTCGGCTACGGGCGGATCGGACGGCGGGTCGCCGACATCGCCGCGGCGTTCGGGATGCGGGTACTCGCCCACGACCCGATCACCGCGCCGCCGGCCGAGCGAAACTGCCGGCAGCTGAGCGATCTGGTCGCCGAGGCCGATCTGCTCACCCTGCACCTGCCGCTGACCGCGCAGACCCGCCACCTCGTCGACCGGCAACTGCTGGCGGCCGTGAGACCGGGCGCCGTCCTGGTGAACTGCGGGCGCGGCGGCCTGCTCGACCTGGACGCCGTCCTGGACGCCCTGGTCACCGGCCGGCTGGGCGGCGTCGGCCTGGACGTCTTCGACCCCGAACCCCCCACCCACCACCGGTTGTTCGACCATCCCGACGTCGTGCTCACACCCCACCTGATGGGGCTCACCCGCCGGGCGACCCGGGCCACGTTCACCGACGCCGCCCGCGGCGTCAGCGACGTCCTGGCCGGGCGCACACCGCAGGCGGTCGCGAACCCAACCTGGATCAACCATTCTCAGGAGGAGAAGTGAAACTGCTCGAGGACAAGGTCGTTCTCGTCACCGGCGGCACCCAGGGCGTCGGGGCCGGGGTGGCCCGCGCGGCCGCCCGCGAAGGGGCCGTGGTGGCCGTCACCGGGCGCCGGGCCGAGGTGGGTGAGGCGCTGGTCGAGCAGCTTCGGGACGCCGGTGCCACGGCCATGTTCGTGCGCAGCGACGTGGGTGACGTCGCCTCCGCCCGGAGCGCGGTGGCCGCCGTCATCACCGCTCATGGGCGGATCGACGCCCTGGTGAACTCGGCCGGGCTGACCGCGCGCGGCACGCTGGTAGACACCACCCCGGAGCTGTTCGACGCGCACATCGCGATCAACCTTCGCGGGCCGTTCTTCACGATGCAGGCCGTCGTGCGCGACATGCTGGCCCGCCAGGAGCCCGGCAGCATCGTCAACATCATCTCCTCCTCCGAGCACGGCGGGCAGTCGTACCTGGCGCCGTACGTCGCGGCCAAGGCAGGCCTGGCCGGCCTGACCCGCAACGTGGCCCACGCCCACCGCTGGGACCGGATCCGGATCAACGGTCTCGACATCGGCTGGACCCAGACCGAGGGCGAGGATCTCACCCAGCGCACCTTCCACGCGGCCGACGACGGCTGGCTGGAGCAGGCCGCGGCCGCCCTTCCGATGGGCAAGCTCGGCCAGGTCGACGAGATCGCCGAGTTCGTGGTGTTCCTGCTCTCCGAGCGCAGCGGCGTGGTCACCGGCTCGGTCATCGACTGGGACCAGAACGTCCTCGGCGGCCTCGACTGACCGGCTCGACGACCCACCGCACCCGCAGCCGCCCACCCAACAGCCCATCACCCAGGAGACAGTCATGAGACTCGGCCTGATCGGCCTCGGCCGCATCGGCGCGTTCCACGCCGCCACCCTCTCGGCCCTTCCCGTCGTGGAGTCACTGGTCGTCGCGGACGCCGCGCCGGCCCTGACCCGCGAGATCGCCGATCGGTTCGGGGCCGAGGCCCTGGACACGCCCGAAGCGGTCCTGGCCGCCGGGATCGACGGCGTGCTGATCGCCGCGGCCACCGACGCCCACCCGGCCCTGCTGCTGGCCGCGGTCGAGGCCGGGCTGCCGGTGTTCTGCGAGAAGCCGGTCGCCCGCAGCGCCGCCGACGCGTTCAAGGTCTTCCAGCAGGTCGAGGACAGCTCGGTGCCGGTGCAGATCGGTTACCCGCGCCGGTTCGACGCCGGCTTCGCCGCCGCCCGCGCCGCGGTGGCCGGTGGCGAGCTCGGCTGGCTGCACACGGTCCGTTCCACCACCCTCGACCCGGCCCCGCCCCCGGCCGCCTACATCGCCGGTTCCGGCGGCATCTTTCGCGACTGCGCGGTGCACGACTTCGACGCCGTGCGCTGGGTCACCGGCCGCGAGGTCGTCGAGGTGTACTCCACCGGAAGCAACCGGGGGGCGGACTTCTTCGCCGAGGTGGGCGACGTCGACACCGCGGCCTCCGTCCTGACCCTGGACGACGGCACCCTGGCCGTGGTCTCGAACTCCCGCTACAACCCCCGCGGGCACGACGTGCGCCTGGAGCTGCACGGCTCGGGCGACAGCATCGCGGTCGGTCTGGAGGACCGGTTGCCGTTGCGCTCGGTCGAGCCCGGGGTCACGTTCCCGGCCGGCAAGCCTCACTTCTTCTTCATGGACCGCTTCGCCGATGCGTTCCGGGCCGAGCTGGGGGCCTTCACCGAGGTCGTGGCGGGCACGCGCCCCTCCCCCTGCACCATTGCCGACGCGCTGGAGACTGGCTGGGTGGCCGAGGCCGCCACATTGTCCCTGCAACAGCACCGTGCGGTGCGGATCGAGGAGGTGCGCTCATGACCCACGAAAACGGCACCGGCGTTCGCCCGGCGGCCACCCGGATCGCGGCCGCCCCGATCTCCTGGGGGGTCTGCGAGGTACCCGGCTGGGGCTACCAGCTCAGCCCCGAGCGCGTGCTGGGCGAGATGCGCGAGGTGGGCCTGGCCGCCACCGAACTCGGCCCGGCCGGGTTCCTGCCGGCCGAACCGGCTGCCATGGCCCGGGTTCTCGCCGAGCACCACCTCGAAGCCGTCGGCGGGTTCGTGCCGGTGGTGCTGCACGAGCGCGAGCACGATCCGGTGCCCGAGGTCGAGCAGATCCTCGAGGGCTTCGTCGCCGCCCGGGCCGGCGTGCTGGTGCTGTCGGCGGCCAGCGGGCTGGACGGCTACGACACCCGCCCGCAACTGGACGACGGCGGGTGGGCGCGGTTGCTGCACAACCTCGACCGGCTCAGCGCGCTGGCCGCCGAGCAGGGCATCCGTGCCGTCCTGCACCCGCACGTCGGCACGATGATCGAGCAGGGCGAGGAGGTCCAGCGGGTACTGGAAGGCTCGGCGATCTCGCTGTGCCTGGACACCGGCCACCTGCTGATCGGCGGTACCGACCCGGCCGAGCTGACCCGCCAGGCGCCCGAACGGATCGCTCACACCCACCTCAAGGACGTAGACGACACCGTCGCCGGCCAGGTCCGCGACGGACGGCTCAGCTACACCGAGGGTGTGCGTCAGGGCCTGTACCGGCCGCTGGGGACCGGCGACGTGGACATCGCCGCGATCGTCCAGCACCTCGACGCTCACGGCTACGCCGGCTGGTACGTCCTGGAACAGGACACCATCCTGCTCGAGGAACCCCGGGGCGAGGGGCCACTGGCCGACGTGCGCAGCAGCACCGACTACGTGCGCGGCCTGCTCTCGGCCCGGACGCCGTGAGCGATACGCCGGCTCGGCCGCTCGAACCCGGGCGAGACGGACCCGGGCGAGACGAGCCCCTGCGGATCGGGATCCTCGGAGCCGCCCGGATCGCCGAGCTCGCCATCGTCAAGCCCGCGCAGGCCACCGGCATGCGGCTGGTCGCCGTGGCCGCGCGGGACGGCGAGCGGGCCGCGACTTTCGCCCGCGCCCACGGGGTGGAACGGGTGGTGGCGAGCTACCAGGACCTCGTCGAGGACGACGAGGTCGACGTCGTCTACAACCCGCTGCCGAACGGGCTGCACGCGCGCTGGAATCTGGCCGCGATCGAGGCCGGCAAGCATGTGCTCTCCGAGAAGCCGTTCGCGGCCAATGGCGAGCAGGCCCGGACCGTTCGCGACGCCGCCCGCGGTTCGCGCCTGGTGGTCGCTGAGGCGTTCCACTATCTGCACCACCCGGTGACCGTCCGCCTGCACGCCTTGATCGCCGCCGGCCGGCTCGGTGACGTGGTCTCGGTCGAGACCACCATGCTGATGCCGGATCCGGGCCCGGACGATCCACGCTGGGTACTGGCTCTGGCCGGTGGGGCGATGATGGACCTGGGTTGTTACGCCCTGCACGCCCAGCGGGCTCTGGCCCCCTGGGCCGGCGGTGAACCGGTCCTGGTCGGGGCCCGCGCCCGGGAGCGGCCCGGGGCCCCCGGGGTCGACGAACAACTGGAGGCGGAACTGGCCTTTCCCGGCGGGGCTCGTGGGCGCGCCCGGTGCGACATGAACGCCGACCGCTGGCAGATGAGCTACCTCGTCGTCGGGACCGAAGGCGAGGCGACGGTGACGAACTTCGTGCAGCCGCATCTCGACGACCGCATCCTCATCCGCACCTCCGCGGGATCCTGGAGCGAGAACCTCGGCCGGCGGTCCAGTTACACCTACCAGCTGGAGGCATTCAGCCGCAGTGTGCGGCAGGGTCGGCCCTTCGCCACCGACGCCGAGGACGCGCTGCGGACCATGGAGCTGATCGACCAGTGCTACCTCGCCGCCGGGCTGAAACCACGACCCGCGCTCTGACCAGGGCACAGGTGCTCTCGCGACGAACGTAGGATCGCGGCATGCGGGAGGACGACGAGCAGGCGGTCCTGGACCACATCCGGCAGGGCCGGATCTACACCGAGTCGCAGGCCGCGTTCCAGGCCGCCGGCCGGCGGGAGGATCTGGTCTTCGAGTACAACCACACCCCGCCCGGTGACGCCGAGCGGCGCCGCGAACTGCTGGTCGCGATCCTCGGTTCGGTGGGCGAGCGCACCGTGCTGCTGCCGCCGTTCCACGCCGCCTTCGGCAGCAACGTCCACATCGGCGACGACTTCTTCGGCAACGTCAACCTCACCTGCGTGGACGACGTCGACATCCGGATCGGGGACGGCGTCATGATCGCCCCCGGCGTCACCCTGACCACCACCGGCCATCCGGTGCATCCGGCGCGACGGGTCGACTTCGCCCGCTTCTCCGAGCCCGTCGTGCTGGAGGACCAGGTCTGGATCGGCAGCAACGTCGTCGTCCTGCCGGGGGTGCGCATCGGGTACGGCTCGGTGATCGGGGCCGGCAGCGTCGTCAGCCGGGACGTGCCGCCGATGGTGGTCGCGCTCGGGGTGCCGTGCCGGGTGGTGCGCCCGGTCACCGACGACGACCTGACCACCCGCACGCCCGAGCGCCCGGGTCCAGGAACGGGTGCGCAGGCACCGTCGTCCTGAACCCGGGCGGGGTTCATCGGGGGTTCATCGGGGTCGGACCGAGGGGGTCAGGCGACGCCGCTGATGGAGACGAACCCGATCAGCGGGTGAACCGTGTTGCCGGGCGCGATGTCCGGGCCGGTCGAGCCCTGGCCCCAGTAGTGGTCGCCCAGGTTGGTCACCCAGCCGGTGGTGGCCGGGCTGATCGAGCGCCACCGGGTGCCCGAGGGCTCCAGGTCGTTGGCCGTCGAACCCCAGGCCTGCTGCACGGTCAGCGCCGGGCGGGTGGTCCACCAGAGGAACTTGGCCGGGAAGAGGTAGTCCGCAAACCGGCGTCCGGTGCCGCCGTTGACACAGGTCGCGACCGTGTCGAAGCCGTTGAGCAGGTGCAGGCCGCGGAACGACTGGGCCCACCGGCCGAAGTAGTCGTGGGTGCCGGTGGTGTCCTGAAGCACGTCACAGCTCTCCAGCTGCATCCACTCCAGGTTGGAGTTGCCCCAGCGGGCGTCGGACGGCGAGATCCAGGTGTCGTCGACGCTGCTCTTGAAGCTGAAGCCGCCGGAGTTGCCGTGCCCGGTGTACCACTGGGCGTCGACCGCGTCGGTGTAGCTGGAGTCCCAGCCGTTGAGGCTCGGATCCTTGAAGTCCTTCTCGAACGCGCTGGCCCCGCGCCAGTCGAAGTTCACGCTCTGGCCGTGCGACTGCATCGAGGACTTGTAGCCGTTGGCGCTGTCCTGGGCGCACTGCCACTCGTCGACCGTCTGCTCGATGCCGTTGCTGGCCAGCACTCCGCCCAGGCCGCCGGGGGTTCCGACGGCGGAGGCCGAGCCGACCGCGCCGGGCAGGCTGACACTGGCCGTGGTGGCCAGGCCGTTGGCGTCGGTGACGGTGGCGGTCAGCACCTCGTCGGCCCGGAACCGGGCCAGCGGGCTGTACTGCACCCGGGCTCCCTGGCCGGCGCTGTCGAGCGCGGCCGAGGAGGAGGACCAGGCGAACGTGTAGGGGGCGGTCCCGCCGGTGGCGCCGGCCGCGCCGGTCACGGTCCTGCCGTCACCGGAGACCTTGATCTGCACGCTCGGCGAGAGCGAGGGGGCGGCCGGGACCAGCTTGCCGCTGAGCTTGCCGGCGCCGTCCTTGCTGTCGGCCGGCTGGCAGATGTAGTGCGGCACCAGCACCTGCACGGTGCCCTGGCCCGAGGCCTTGGTCGCGGTCAGCGCCGGTGCGTAGTAGCCGAGCGTGGGGGTGTTCTGCGCGGCCTGGCGTCCGTAGAGGGCGGCACAACTGGCCTGGGCCTGCTCGGGGCTGATGATCGCCACCGAGTCCGAGAGGGCGACGGTGCGCACGGCCTCGCTGAGCTGCACGACGCTGCCGTCACCGGCGAACGAGGCCCGCATCTTGGCGCCGGGGCCGACCACCGGCAGACCGGCCAGGGAGAGCTGGTACGACACGGTGGTGTCGAGGTTGCTGCTGCGCAGCGTCCGGCCGCGGGAGTCGGCCTGGTCGAGCGTGGTGTGACCGACCGTGGCGGTGGCCCGGTAGCCGGCCGGCGGGGCCAGCAGGGCCCGGGCCCGCTCGGTGGCCGCGGCGTCCGACAGGGTGGTGATCTTGTCGAGCGCGCCGAAGTCGATCGCCTGGTCGACGGTGGCCTGCCTGGACTCGTCGACGCCCTTGCCGACCACGCTCGAGGGGACGACGCCGAACCGGTCCTGGTCGACGAAGGCGAACGAGCCGTCCTCCAGCAGGGCGTTGCCGATCCGGGCCGACTTGGCCAGTGCGGCCCCGCCGTCCGGGGTCAGGCCCTCCTGGACCACCTTGAACAGGGTTGCGGTCAGCGGCGCGGCCACCCCTCGGGGGGCCGGCGCGATGCTGATCCCGGAAGCGGCTGCGGCCTGCCCCAATCCGAACGCCGGAAGCATCGCGCCACTGGTGACGACGGCGGCCGCGACGATCGCGCGATGCCTCCGGCCGGGACGGGACGTGGGTGCGGACATCTGAAACTCCATTGTCTCGGGACGTCGGGCGGACTGCCCTGACGCCGAAACAGAGTTGATCACCTCACCCGAAGATACACACTCCGTAGATCAATCTTACTCAGCGTTACTGACTGGTCGGTAACGCCGTCCGGGTCAGAGCGACTGGCTGAGGTGGTCGGCCATCAGGTGCACGAAGCGGGACGGGTCCTCCGGCTGGGTGCCTTCGGCCAGCAGGGCCATGCCGTAGAGCAGTTCGGCGGTCTCGGCCAGCTTCGGGTCCTCGGCCCGGGCACTGTGGGCGCCGGCGAACCGGGTCACCAGCTCGTGCTTCGGGTTCAGCTCCAGGATCCGCTTACCGGCCGGGATGTGCTGACCCATGGCCTTGTACATGCTGATCAGGGTGGGTGAGGCGTCGTTGGTGTCGCCGACCACGCAGGCCGGGGACGTCGTCAGCCGGGAGGTCAGGCGCACCTCCTTCACGTCCTGGTCCAGCACGGTCGTCATCCAGGCGAGCAGTCCGGCGAACTGCTCGGCCTGCTGGGCCTTCTCGTCGCTCTCCTCGGAGCTGTCGAGGTCGATCTCGCCCTTGGCGATGGACTGCAGCCGCTTGCCGTCGAACTCCCCGACGGCGTCGACCCAGATCTCGTCGATCGGGTCGGTCAGCAGCAGCACCTCCAGCTCCTTGGCCTTGAGCGCCTCCATGTAGGGCGAGTTCTCGATGGCGGCGCGGGAGTCGCCGGTCATGAAGTAGATGTGCTCCTGACCGTCCTTCATCCGCTCGACGTACTGGCGCAACGTGGTGTCGGTCTCGGCGTCCTGGGTGGTCCCGAACGAGCAGACCTCCAGAATCGCGTCCTTGTTCGCGAAGTCCTGCAGCAGGCCCTCTTTGAGCACCCGGCCGAACTGCTTCCAGAAGGTGGCGTACTTCTCGGGCCGGTTGGCGGCCATGTCCTTGATCGTGGTGAGGATCTTCTTGGTCAGACGGCGGCGCATCGCCTCGATCTGGCGGTCCTGCTGCAGGATCTCGCGCGACACGTTCAGGGCCAGGTCCTGCGAGTCGAGCACGCCCTTGACGAACCGCAGGTAGGTGGGCAGCAGGGCCTCGCAGTCGTCCATCACGAAGACCCGGTTCACGTACAGCTGGACGCCGTGCTTGGACTGCTCGCTGAACAGGCCGGGCCCGGCGTGGCTGGGCAGGAACAGCAGGGCCTGGTACTGCAGGGTGCCCTCGATGTTCATCCGGATCGTCTCGAGCGGGTCGCTCCAGTCGTGGCTGATCCGCTTGTAGAGCTCGGCGTAGTCCTCGTCGGTGACCTCGGAGGCCGGCCTGGTCCAGAGGGCCTTGCGGGAGTTGACCGTCTCCAGCTCGACCGGCTGGTCGGCGTCCGGGCTGTCGTCGTCCTCGTCGCTGCTGGAGGTGTCCGGGGTGATCGCGGCCATCCGGATCGGCCAGGTGATGAAGTCGGAGTACCGCGTGACGATCTCGCGGACCTTCCAGGCCTCGGTGTAGTCGAACAGCCGGTCCTCCGGATCGGCCGGCTTGAGGTGCAGGGTGATCGCCGTCCCCTGGGGGGCGGTGTCCAGGGACTGGATCGTGTAGGTGCCTTCGCCGGCCGACTCCCAGCGGGTGGCCTCGCTCTGCCCGGCCCGGCGGGTGATCAGGGTGACCCGGTCGGCGACCATGAAACTGGAGTAGAAGCCGACGCCGAACCGGCCGATCAGCTCCTCGGTGCCGGCGTCCTCTCGCTGCAGCTCCTTGAGCTCCTTGACGAAGGCCGCCGTCCCGGAGTTGGCGATCTTGCCGATCAGGTCCACGACCTCGTCGCGGGACATCCCGATGCCGTTGTCGGTGATGGTCAGGGTGCGCGCGACGGCGTCCAGGTCGATGCGGATGTGCAGGTCGGAGGTGTCGGCGTCCAGGTCGTTGTTGTGGAACCGCTCGAGGCGGAGCTTGTCGAGCGCGTCGGAGGCGTTGGAGATCAGCTCGCGCAGGAACAGGTCCTTGTCCGAGTAGATCGAGTTGATCATCAACTGCAGCAGCTGACGCGTCTCCACCTGGAAGTCGATGGTCTCGGCGTTCTGGCTCATTGCTCATCCTCCACGAAACAGCTCACCCGGCACTCGGCCCCCGGGCCGCTACGAACCCGGGCCTCTCAGGTTACTGTCGTATTGGCCAGCGAACGCCCAGCAGCGGACCCGTCATCAGGAGTCGTGGTCGAGGTCGTCGCTGAGGCTGAGCAGAGCCGGCAGCGCCACCAGGGCCACCGCGTCCAGGCCCGCGGGCCAGGCGGTGCTGCCGATGACGTCGACGAGCATCTGCTCCACTCCGGCCGCCGTCGCCGGACGCCGGGCCAGGCCCAGCGCGATCGTCGCCGACACGTGGCTCGTGGGCGGGGCTCCGGCCACCGGCACGGGGACGTCCGAGACGGGCTGAGCGCGGACGGCGACCTCGGTCAGGGCCCGGGCCAGGGCGTTCGGCTCACCCAGCTCGGTCGCGACCGCCTCGACGCGGCCGAAGTCGCCGTCGGCGACGGCGGCCAGGAGCAGCTCGCTGAGGACTTCCTGGCGCCGGCGGCGCTGCAGCAACCGGGCCAGGCGCTGGGTCCGCGCGTGATCGCCCCTGGCCAGGGCCAGCTCCGCCAGCCAGCGCAGCGCCACCTGCTGGGCCGCACCGGTGAGCCCGCCGGCAAGTTGCTCGGCCCGCTGGTGATCGCCGGCTTCGGCACAGTTCCGCACGATCTGGCTCAGCGGCGGATCCGCACCGGGCTCGGGCTCGGACCGGGCTCCGGTCACCGGGCGGGCCGGTGGCCACAACTCGTGATGGATCTGGCGCAGTTCTCGGGCCACCCCCGGCGAGGCGGTGTTCATCGCCGAGGTCAGATCGCCGGACGCGACGTACAGGACGGCCAACTGGTCGCCCAGCCGGTCGTACCGCTGCGGGTCCGCGTCCACGGCTACGGCCAGTTCGGCCTGCGTCTGCTCGAGCCAGGCCGCTCGCTCCTGCGGCTCGCGCCGGGAGAAGACCCGGGCCAGTTCGCCCAGGGCGGCCTGCCGTTCGCGGGCGTCAGGGAAGGGCTCGACCAGGGCGAACACCGGCGCCGGGGCCGACACCCGGGCGGCCGTGACCGCCAGCCGGACGGCCACGTCCCGAGGAGCCTGCGGGGGCAGTTCGGTCAGCAACTGCCGAGCCCGCTCGGGTTCGCCGGCGGCGAGCACGCCCTCCATCAGCTCCACCAGGGCGCGCGCCCTCAGTAACTCGTCGAAGATGCCGGCGAAAATCCGGCTGGCCGCGGTGAGCAGCGCTTCGGTGCGCGGCGTGCCCCGGACCGCTTCCGCGGCCACGACCAGTGAGCGGATCTGCTCGATCGCCTCGCCCATCAGCGGCACCGACTTCACCACCAGATCGACCAGCCCGCTGACGGCAGGCGCGGGGGCGTTCCGGGCCAGGGCCCGGAACAGGTCCACCCGTTCGCGGTCGGAGGACGCCTCGCGGACCAGTTCGTGAACCCGGGCCAGGTCGCCATGGGCGAGCGCCGGCCGGGCCAGTTCCTGCCGCAGCTGGGCGCGTCCGCTGTCGGTCTGGAGCTGCCCAGCCAGCTCATCGACGTCCTGGGCGTCGCGGGTCCGGGCGGCGACGATCACCGGGATCAGAACCTCGTCCCAGTGGACGGGGTCGTCCGTGGCCGCGCGCAGCCGGGCGACAGCATCGAGGTCGCCCGCCTCGGCCGCGCCGCCCACCAGCTCGCCCAGCAGTTCGGCCCGCTCGGCCGGCTCGCTGATCAACCGGAACAGCCGGCTGGCCCGGTCGTGGCGACCGGCCCGGGCCAGTACCGGGGCCAGCGCCCTGAGAGCGCGGTTGCGGGCGATCGGCCGGGCCTTGGCCCGGGCCGTGGACTCGACCCGGACCGCCAGGGCCACGCCTTCGTCCAGGCGTCCGAGCATGATCAGGGCTACGGCGAACTCGCACCGCAGGTCGGCTGCTCGCTCGTCGTTCCCCAGCTCCTCAAGCGTTCGAAGGCCGGTCTGCAGCAGCTCGGCGTGCTCGGCCGGGGTCGGGGCGAACTCGCACAGCTCGAGCAGCAGCCGGGCTCGCCGTTCCTGGTCTCCGGCATACCGCACGGTTCGGAAGACTTCCGAGAGATCGCCGGCCCGCGCCGCCGCGATCGCCGCCGTCTTCAGGTTCTGGCGCCGTCCGAGGTCGGGGCCCGACCAAACCTCCTCGATCTCCCGAAGGATCCCGGCCCTGGACGGTGGGTGATGGATCGCCTGGGCCTGGGCCCGGGCCCGCTCGAGGTAGGCCCGGGCCCGACCCTCGTCGTGCCGGCGGCCGGTCACCGCCAGCTCGGCCAGGGCGATCGCCCGCCGGCTGGTGTCGTTGACCGCCTCGATCGCCTGGTCGGCCAGGGCGAACTGACCAGCCTGGCCCAGCCGGGAGAACACGTCACGCACGGCCCGGGGTTCGCGCAGGTGAGGCAGGGTGCGCAGGAGGACGTCGCGGACGCCGGCCGCGGTCGCCGAGACGGCCAGGCCCTGCAGGGCCTCGTCCCGGGCCTGGCCGGTGAGCAGCGACATCGTGGACTCCAGGGCCCGGATCGAGTCGTGGGCCAGGTCGGGGTGACCGTCGTCCACCATGGCCGCCACGAGGTGGTGCATCGCCCGGGACCGAGCCGCGTGATCGGCGATGTCCCAGGCGATCCGCTCCGCCCGGTCGTAGTCGCCGCTGGTCAGTACCGCTGACGCGAGGGCGAACAGGGCCCGGTCGCGGTCGGCGTAGTACCGCACCTCGTTCAGCACCTCCTCGGCGTCGGACACCAGGCTGACGGCGGCACTGCGCTGTCCGGCGGCCGAGAGTGTCCGGATCACGGCGCACAGGGCGCCCACCCGGGCCCGGGCATCGCGCATCTCACGAGCCAGGGTCACCGCCCGCACGGTCTGCCCGGCCGCCGCCCACACCGCCGGCAATCGGACCGGCACGTTGCGGTTGCGCTCCAGCAGCTCGTCGCGGACGTAGGCCAGCCTCAGCAGGGCTCCAAGGTCGACCGGGCCCTGGGTCGCGGCCAGAACCGTGGCGTCCGCGACCTCTTCGAGCGCGAGCATGTCACCGCCGGTGCGCGCGAGCAGGCAGGCGTGACGGGCGCGGTCGGTCGCCAGTGCGATCATCCGGGCTGTATCGCCCCGGGTGGCCAGCCGGCGGGCATACCCTCGCAACAGGTAGGCGGGCGTGTCGGCGGGCCAGCCGGCCTGGGCGAAACGTTCGGCCCAGGAGTGGATCTGGGTCAGGTAGGCCCCGAGCGACCCACCGAACTGACCGACCGCCAGATCCTGTAACTGCCCGTGCCCGAACAGGTAGACCCGTTCGTGGACGCCGTCCGCGCCCGGGATGGCCGAGGGCCGGGCGCTCACCGAGCGCCCCAGTTGCCCACTCAGGAGGTCCTCGAGCAGGTACGGCGGGCTGGAGGTCAGTTCTTCCAGGTCGGTCCCGCTCAGGCCGCCACCGGAGGCGGTGAGCAGGGCCAGCACGTCTCGTTGCAGGGCCGGGCCGCGAAACAGGCGCCTCAGTTCGTCCTTGGCCGTAGCCTCGATGTCCCGGCCGTGGTCCGAGGGGGCCAGCTGCCACCGGTCGACCGCCCGCAGCGGGTGATCCGCCGGTACGTCGAGCGGCAACGGCGGGTCCGGCCGGCTCGACACCAGGACCCGGACGTTGGCGGGCGGACGGCGCGGCAGGAGCGAGGCGATGCTCGGGATCGGCGAACCGCTCTCCAGGCTGCGATCCTCGTCCAGGCCGTCCACGATCAGCAGCAGCCGCCGGCCCGTGGCCTGGGCCTGGTCAGCAGCCGCGGTGAGCAGGCGCAGCAGGTGCCCACGCCGGGCGCCGGCTTCGGCCAGCCCGGCCGGATCCTCCTCGACCAGGGCGGCCAGCTGCTCGATCAGCGAACTGGTGAACGAGTTGCTGTCCGACTGCCCGGCCAGTCGGCTGGTGATGAAGAACGAGACCACGTCGACGCCGGCCGGGGGGTGCAGGGCCACCGACGACATGAGGGCGGTCTTGCCCGCCCAGGGCGGAGCCTGCCACAGCGCATACTGGCAGTCGTCTGCGCAGAACCGGACGATCGCGTCGACCTCGTCCCCACGCCCGACCAGGGTCTCGGGGGCGATGTCGCCCAGCTGGGCCTGGTGGGCCGAGGTGCTCAACCGCCAGGCGGGCGGCGGCAGCACGTCGACCAGCAGGCGCGAATGGGCCGGGAAGGGCAACCGGCCGGACAGGGCCGCGCGCTCGGCGTCGTCCAGCCGGTCGATGGCGTGATCGAGGCGCACGGCGCTCAGGCGGGCCAGGCCTTCGGCCGGATGGTGCTCGGTGACGACACCGACGAGGGTGTTGCCGACCCAGACGGCCGCCCCGGACATTCCCTCCCAGGGCGAGCGCCGCGGGTCCGGCTCGGCGGCCGGCGGGCTCGGCACGACGATCTCCAGGGTGTGCCCGCGCCGGTTCGACAGCGTGGCCACCGAGCCGACGACGTGGGCGGGCTCGCGGTAGCGGCCGGGCCGGTTCGGATCGGGGCGCAGCTTCCAGCGGGGAAAACCGATGGCCTGCACCACGATTCCGGCAGCCCGATCACCGATCCGGCCGTAGCGCACCGGCGCCACGGGCTCGGCCCCGGAGGGTGGGTCGATGTCGATCAGGGCGACATCCGTGCCGGACAGCCGGCGCCAACCATGGGCCCGGACCGTCCATTCGGACTCGAAGCCGGCGTCGAAGCGGACGTCGACGTTCACAGCGTCGTCCAGGACGTGCCCGGCGGTGAGCACCAGCGCGTCGGTGACGCGGTACCCGCAGCCCCGGGCGGCCCGCTCTCCCGAGACGATGACCTCCGCGACCCGGGCGGGCCGCGGACCGGCGCCGGAGGGCGCCAGATCGCGCTCAGGGGCCGCTGTCGGCACGGCCGTCAGCCCTCATCGGGTTCCGTGGCGCCGGAGATCGTTGGCCGCCCGGGCCGGCCCGGCGTGCGCGGATCCAGGACGAGCTTGATCCGCTGCTGGGTACTAGATGCGAGCTTGCCGTCGGTGGTCGCGTCGACGACCCAGAACCTGACCTTGCCGCCGGCGCTGGCCTCCTTGTCGACCGAGAAGGCCAGCTCCACCTCGACCGGCCCCAGCTCGAACTGCAGGGGCGAGTCGACCCCGGCCTTCATGGCTTCGATCAGTTCCGCGCGCAGACGGGCGATCACCTCGGCGAGCTCGACCGGCATCTGGTTCCCCTCTCGTGGGCCCACCAACACTAACGCGAGAGGTGCCGTCCTCGGCTGCCGATCAGTCGGTTCGCATCAGTCGGCTCCGACGGTCTCCAGGGCGGCCACCGCGACGCCGCGGGCGCCGGCCATGTCCAGGTCGGGCACCAGGGCGAAGGTGGCCGCGGCGGCCTGCTCGCGGCGCAGCTGGGTCGCCTCGCGCACCGAGTTGAGGAACCACTGCCGGAAGGACGGCGCGGCCTCGACCACTCCCCCACCGAGGAAGTAGGCGGCCGGGTCGGTGAAGTTGGAGGCGATCGTGAACAGCCGCCCGATCGCCTGGGCCTGCTGGCCGAACACGGCCCGGGCCAGCGGATCCTCGCGCTCGCCGTAGCCGCGCAGCAGTTTCGCGGCCTTGCCGATCGGCTCGGAGGCCAGCGGATGGTCGGGGAACTGGGTGAGCCAGTACGGCAGCAGGTTGTTCTTGATCGCGGTCAGCGAGGCGATGCTCTCGACGTCGCCCTCCAGGCCGCAGTTGCAGCGGGGCATCGGCTGGCCGGGCCCGAGCAGCCCCTGCAGCGGGATCTGGATGTGGCCGAACTCCCCGGCCATGCCGGCTGCCCCGCGCACCACCACCCCGCTCTCGACGACGCCGCCACCCAGCCCGGTGCCGACGATGCAGGCCACGGACGACGTCGAGTTGGCGTCGGCGCCGAAGTGCCGGTGGTGGGCGTAGAGCGCGGCCGCGTTGGCGTCGTTGTGGTAGACCACGCGCAGGCCGAGCCGGGCCTCGAGTGCTCCGCGGATGTCGTACCCGTGCCAGCTGACCTGCGAGAAATTGGTCGATCCGAGCGAGGAGATGACGCCTTCGGCGCTGGCCGGTCCGGGAGTGTCCAGGCCGACCGCGCGGACCAGAGTCAGCGGGGTCGCGGTCAGCTCCAGGATTCCGGTGAACGCCTCGGCCAGGGCCTCGACCGCGGTCTCCGGCCCCTCCTGCACACAGCTGGGCGTCTCGACCAGCCGGTCGACCAGGAACTCGCCGGTCGCATCGAGCACGGTGGCGTTGTTGCAGGTGCCACCGCTGTCGAGGCCCACCACCACCCACGAGGCCGGGGTGCGTACTCCGTCATTGGCATCCACGATCTCTACCGTACGTCCACCAGCGTGTGCCGTCGGGCCGATCCGGCACCGCGTTCGGCGCGTGTCCGCGGCGCGATGCTCGACTGCGCATGATGGTCGGATGGTGATGTGTCCGGAATGCGGATCGCAGACGCCGGAGACCACGATGCCCGGGCATGCCTACGTCCCGGCAGCGCCCGGTTGCTGGTCGGCGTTCACCGCCGTGCAGGGCGAGGAACTCCAACGCTGGGGCCGGGCTCCGGCTCACGGCACGGTCGTGGACGCCTACCTGGCTCAGCACCCCGGCCCGGGGGACGCAGATCTGCGGGCTCGGCGCTCACCCGTGATTCACCTCATCGGGCTGTGCGCCCGGCTCGAACACGGCCTCGGCGACCCTGTCGTCGGACCTCTCCTGCAGCATGGCGCCGAGCGTTTGCGGCAAGAGGAGGTCGCGGCCCTGAGCCCGCGCACGGATGCCGGCGACCTCACCGTGATCAATCTTGCCGAGGCGCTGGGGCCGGATCTGGACGCTCACAATTACGACACCTGCGCCCGAGCCTGGGCCTGGGCCTGGGCCTGGGCCTAGGAAGTCTGGCGGACCTGGCCCCACGAGCACGACCGCATCCGCCGGCTGTACCGGCTCGCCTGGCCGCACTGACTTTTGCCACCTTTCAGCCAGGCAGGCCCGCGACCGAACTGCGGGCAGATGGGCTGCCGAGCCCGGCGGTCGCAGCGCTCAGGACGAGCACGGCCGCCAACCTGGTCAAGGGTTGCCCGGTGCTCCCCCGCGATCGGACCGCCCGCGATCCCGTTCATCGGGTGACAAGGATGACGACCCGCCGGTTCTCCCTGCGGCCCTTGGCCGTACCGCCGACCACGACGGGTCGCTTCGGCCCGTAGCCCTTGGTCGCGGTGGTGACCCTCGCGCCGTACGTCTTCAGTGCGGTGCAGATGGCCTTGGCCCGGGCCGTCGACAGGTCGATTTCGTGGTCGTGGCTGCCGGCGTAGTCCGTGTAGCCCTCGCACCTGACGGCGTCAGCCTCGTCGAGGTTCGCGACCACGGCCTTCACCTGGGCGCGGCCCTTCTTGGTGAGCCGGGCGCTGTCGAAGTCGAACAGCCCGTCTCCGGAAAGCGTCGTCGCCTGGCCCTTCTCTAGGTCACGTTTTCCCAGCGCCGGGATCGGGTAGGCATCGACACCGGTGTACGAGGAGTTGTAGGCCTTGGTCTTGCGTTCCTTGCCCTTGACCGAGGTCGGATCGGCCGGGATCTTCGCCAGCTTGGAGCGGTCGATCTTCGGCAGCGGCGCCGGGGTCTTGGTCGGCGGTGGTGGGGTCACCGGCGTCGTCGGAGTGGGCGTGGGGGTGGGAACGGCAGTGACAGTGGGGGTTGGCGTCGAAGTCGGCGTGGCGATGGGGGTCGGCGTGGGGGTGGCGGTCGCGGTCGGCGCGGGAGGGGCGGGAGGCGCGGGAGGGGCCGGCGGAGCGGTGGGAGTGGCGGTGGCCGTCGTTGATGCAGTGCCGGCGCCGACGGAGTTTCGGGCCCGCACCGCCACGGTGTAAGCCGTGGAGTTGGTAAGGCCGGAGACGGTCGCGGTGATCGGCCCGGTCCCGCTCGTGCTCAGCGGGTTCCAGCTGCCGCCGGCGTCGGTGCTGTACTCGTAGGCCGTAACGGTGGCGCCCCCGTCGTCGACTGGCGCCGTGAACGACAGGGCCAGGGAGGCATTTCCGGGCGTGGCGCCGAGACCGGTCGGTGCGTCCGGAACCGACGGCGAGCCGTTGATTTTGGCCATGTAGGGCCCGCCGCTCTGGCCGAGGAACACGTTCAGGGTCCGGTCGACGGTGACGGACTTGATGCTTCCGGCCGGACTGGAGGTCGCGGGGCCGGGAACCAGGCTGCCGCCGGCGCCGGTGCCGGCAATGATGGACAGCGTGCCGGCGCCCGATGCCGGGGAGGTGACCTTCTCGATGTACTGGTTGCCGCGGTCGACGATGTAGAGGTTGTCGTACCGGTCGACCGCGATGCTCTGGGGGTTCGTCAGTGACGAGGACGCCGCGGGCCCTGCTAAGGCTGCCCCGGATGCGCCACAGGTGCCGGCGATCGTGGTGAGGTTGCCGGCGGCAATCATCAGCACGCAGCTCGCGCTGGAGTCGGAGACGAACACGCGGTTCTGGCTGTCGACGGCCAGGCCTCCCCAGCCCCCTGAGAACGGAGAAGTGGTGGCGGCGACCGGGGATCCGACCGTGCCGGGGGTCGGGGTGCCGGAAGCGCCCGTGCCGGCCAGGGTAGACAGCGTGCCCGAGGGGTCGATCTTGGAAATCTGGTAGGCCCGGTCATCGGTGACATAGACGGAGCCGTCGGGGCCGGCAGCGACCTGGTTCGGTGTGATGTTGACACTCGTGGCCGGGCCACCGGCAATGGATGCACCAACCGTGGAGCGCGTACCGGTCCCGGCAATTACGCTGAGCACGCCCGACGTGTCGATCTTGGCCACCACATAGTTGCCACCGTCGCTGACGAACACGTCGCCGTTGGGGGCGGCCGCCAAGCCGTAGACGCTCTTGAACGGGGAGCTCACGGCCGGGCCGGGGACTATTGTTCCGTAAGCTCGCGAGGCGTTGAGCAGGTAGCTGATTGTCCCCGAACTCGTGATCTTGGCGACCGAGTACTGGTCCGAGCTACCGCTGTTGAAGCCCACATAGACGTTGTTCGAGGCGTCAGAGCTGAGGTAGGCCGGGTAGTACACCGGCGAACTGATCGCCGGGCCGGGAACGATGGCACTGTAGCTACCGGTACCCGCGGCCAGGGCCAGCGTCGATCCCGTTGATGCCGCGCCGCGCGCCGGGTCGGCGACGGACAATGCCCCCAACGCCAGCGCGAACCCGACCAGCCCGGCGAGACCGACGGATTGGCGAAGCCGGACACTTGTCACAGAAATCGGCATTACGAACCTCGCAGCAGCTTGTCGACGGGCGCCCGCGCGGCACGATGACGCACACCAAGAACGCTGGCAACACGGAGTAATACTATATAACTCAGAGTTGCCAAGAGAGTCCGAAGCCACGCTGTTGTCCGCCGCTAGACCCAGCCCGCGTCGTGGGCCAGGAGCGCCACCTGGACCCGGTTGGTCAGCTCCAGCTTGCGCAGCAGCCGCGACACGTGCGCCTTCACCGTGGCCACGCTCATGAACAGCTCGCTGCTGATGTCGGCGTTGGAGCGGCCCTGGCCGATCGCCAGCACCACCTCCCGTTCGCGCTCGCTCAGCGGTTCCAGCAGCAGCCGGGCCCGCTCCCGGCGGTCACTGAGAGCCGGGTCGGCGACGTGGGTGAGCAACTGCCTGGTCACCGCGGGCGAGAGCATGGCCTCGCCGGCGGCCACGAGCCGGACCGCCCGGACGATCTCGGCCGGAGGGGTGTCCTTGAGAAGGAACCCACCGGCTCCGGCCCGCACCGCCCGCAGCACGTTCTCGTCGGCGTCGAACGTGGTCAGCACGATGATCTGGGGTGACTGCGGGCGGCGGCGCAGGCGCCGGGTGGCGGTGATCCCGTCCAGGCCGGGCATCCGGATGTCCATCAGGACGACGTCCGGCCGGAGCCGGTCGACCGCGGCCTCGACCTCGCTGCCGTCGGCGGCCTCGCCGACGACCGTGAGGCCGGGCCCGCCGGAGAGGATCATCACCAGGCCCATCCGCACCAGCGGGTCGTCGTCCACGATCAGGACCCGGATCGGCGCCGCATCCGGCCCGGCGCTCACGCCGCCCCCTCCGCGTTCGGGTCCGGGGCCGCCGGTCTCGTTCGAACTCCGTGAAGTTCCTCGGCCGGCCAGGGCAGCCAGGCCGCGAGCCGGAAGTCGCCGGCCGGGGTGCGGCCGTGCTCGAGACGCCCGCCGGCGATGGCGGCGCGCTCGCTCAGGCCGGTGAGCCCCTGCCCGGCCCCCGGGATCGGGGTCGCGCGCGAGCCGGCGATCGGCCGGCGGCTGCGCACCTCCACCGACAGCCCCGGGCCGAGGCCACCGGAGAGGATCACGCGGGTGTCGACGTCCGGGGCGTGCTTGCGCACGTTCGTCAGCCCCTCCTGGACGACGCGGTACCCGGTGCGCCCGATGGTCACCGGCACCGCGGCCAGGTCGGGGAGAGAACAGTCCAGCGAGACCCGCATCCCGGCCTCGCGCGACTCCTCGACCAGGCGGGCGACGTCGGCCAGCGACGGCTGCGGCTGCCGGCTGGGTTCGGTCTCGCCCTCGGCCCGCAGCACCCCGAGCACCTCACGCAGGTCCTGCAGGGCCTGGTGCGCGCTGGCCCGGATTACGGCGGCCGAGCGGGCCACCTCCCGCGGCTGCGCGTCGACCCGGAACTCCAGGGCTCCGGCGTGCAGGCTCAGCAGGGAGATCCGGTGAGCCAGGACGTCGTGCATCTCCCGGGCGATGCGGACCCGCTCCAGGTACCGGGCCCGCGCGATGCGCAACTGCTGCTCGGACTCGGCCCGGGCGGCGCGCTCGCGCAGCGACTCGACCAGCTGGCGACGGGCCCGGGCGAACATCCCCCAGGCGACGACGGCGGCCAGGATCGGCAGGTTGATCACCATCTGGGCCCAGACCGGCAGGCTGGGGTCGGGCCGCAACCACACGAAGGTGATGCCGGCGAGCAGGTGCAGGGCCGCCACCGCCCAGACCACCGCCACCCGGCGGTGCACGGCGACCGTGAACAGCAGGATGCCGGCCGCTATCGCGCCGGCCGCCGAGAACGTGCTGAGCAGGGCGGCCAGCACCGCCAGCTGAACCGGCCACCGCCGCCGCCACCAGAGGGCGATCGAGAGCAGGACGCCGGCCGCCAGGTCGGCCAGGAGCAGCCCGTCCGCGGCGGTCTCGACCCCGGCCTGCAGGAAGAACAGCAACAGCCCGCCGGCGGTCGCGAGGGCGAACGCGGTGACGTCGACCATCCAGTCGCGGGGGCTACGACGAGCCGGTGGACCGTCGACGGTGCCCGCCGTCAGGGCGGCCGGCAGCAGGCCGGGGAACTCGGGACGGATCTCGAGCCCGGTCGCGCGCGCGGACCTGGAGGGCATTCCAGCAGCGTAGGTGGGCTCGGGCGGCCAGGACCAGCGACCAAAGTCTCGAAGATCGGCTCCGATCGACGACTTCGGTCGCGCACCGGTGGCCCGGCGACGACTGCCGCCCGGCGCCGGCCCGCACGAAGGTGGTCCGCATGATCTCCGTGGAGCACGTGACCAAGCGCTACGGCGGGCACACCGCCGTCGACGACGTGTCGTTCTGCTGCGAACCGGGAACGGTGACCGGCTTTCTCGGCCCCAACGGGGCCGGCAAGTCGACGACCCTGCGCGTGCTGACCGGGCTGACTCCGGCGACCTCGGGCACGAGCAGCGTCAACGGCCTCAGCTACCGCCGGCTGCCCAACCCGGGCCGGCAGGTCGGCGTCCTGCTCGACGCCTCGGCCCAGCACGCCGGGCGCACCGGGGCCGAGGTGCTGCTGCTCTCGGCCGAGGTGCTCGGCGTCCCGCGGGCCCGGGTCGGTCAGATGCTCGAGCTGGTCGACCTCGATCCGGTGGCCGCGCGCCGCCGGGTGGGCAACTACTCCCTGGGCATGCGCCAGCGCCTCGGCCTGGCCAACGCCCTGCTGGGCGACCCGAGCGTGCTGATCCTGGACGAGCCGGCCAACGGCCTCGACCCGGAGGGCATCTTCTTCATGCGGGGCCTGCTGCGCGACTTCGCCGACCGCGGCGGCACCGTGCTGCTGTCGTCGCACCTGTTGCGCGAGGTCGAGGCGGTGGCCGACCACTTCGTGATGATCGGGGGCGGCCGGATCGCCGCCGACGGGTCGAAGGCCGATCTGCTGTCCGGATCGGGCGTACGAGTGCGCGGGCTCGATCCGGGCCTGCTGGCCTCGGCCCTGCAGCGGGCCGGGCTGGCGGTGGCGACGCAACGGGACGGCTCGTTCGTGGTGCCGGCGCCGGCCGAGGCGGTCGGTCGCGCGGCGGCCGAGGCCGGCGTCGTCCTGCTCGAACTGGGCCGGGCCGACGACGACGGGCTGGAGAACCTGTTCCTGACGCTGACCGGCAAGGTCGCGGCCGGCCCGGGTGGGCCGGGTGGGCCGGCTCCGGCTCCGGTGGGGTCCGCCGGCGAGCTAACGGCGGTGCGGCGATGAGCGCCGTCAGCTACGCGCCGGCATTGGAGGGCGCCCACCTACCGGTGCGCCCGAGCCTGGCCCGCCTGAGCCTCGTCGAGGTTCGCAAGACCGTCGACACCCGTTCGGGCAAGTGGCTGGCCGGCGTTATCGTACTGCTGTCCCTGGCCGCGGTGACCGTGGGGGTCGTCGTCGGCACCCGGGACGACCGCACCCTGGTGAACCTGTTCTCGTTCACGCTGCTGCCGACCGCCGTGTTCCTGCCGGTGCTGGGCATCCTGCTGGTGACCAGCGAGTGGTCACAGAAGACGGCGCTGACGACGTTCACACTCGTGCCCTGGCGCGAGCGGATCGTCCTGGCCAAGGTGCTGGCCGGCCTGGCCTGGTCGCTGTTCGCGCTGCTCACCTGCCTGCTGCTGAGCCTGGCCGGCAACGTCGTCGACCTCGCGCTCGATCGCGGCAGCAGCGGCTGGAGCCTGCCCGCCGGCGACGTCGCGCAGGCCCTGCTGCTGGTCACCCTGTCGGTGACGATGGGCGTCGCCTTCGGCATGGTGTTCCTCAGCTCGCCGGTGGCGATCGTCCTGTACTTCGTGCTGCCGATCGCCCTGTCGGCGATCCGCGATCTGGTGAGCTCGATCGCTGGCACGCTGGCCTGGCTGGACCTGAACCAGGCCACCTCGCCGCTCATCGGCGAGCACCTGTCGGGCCGGCAGTGGGGGCAACTGGCGACGTCCTCGGCGGTGTGGGTGCTGCTGCCACTGGCCCTGGGCGCCGTTCGGCTGATGCGCAGCGAGCTGAAATGAGGTCGTCCTCCGAAGGCTTCGCGATGAGTCCAGCCGGCCCGGGCGGGGGCGAGCGCACGGTCGTGGCCGAGCCCGCCGGGGAGTGGGTGCTGGTGTTCCTCGGGTTCCCACTGCTGGGCGCGGGCGCCGGCTGGCTGGTCACCTTCGGGGCCGACCGGATCTCGCGCTGGCCGGTGCTGCCGATGGGCGCGGTGGTGAGGCTGATCCGCGACGCCCCCGAGCCCGGGACGACGGTCGTCGCCCTGCTGGTCGGAGCCCTCGCCGGGTTCACCCTGGCGGTCATCGGCTGGAGCGAGCGGCTGGTCGTGCTGGTGTCGGCCCGCGAGGTCGTGCTCCGCCGGGGTGGGCAGGCCCGTGCGGTTCCCGCGACCGAGATCGCCGGCGCCTTCACCGAGGGCAAGTACCTCGTGCTGCTGGGCCCGGACACCCGCGAGGTGGCCCGCGAGTCCTCAGGCCTGCCGGCCGACCGGTTGCGCCGGACCCTGCTGGCCCACGGCTACCGGTGGCACCCCGACGGTGACCCCTGGGCCGGGCAGTTCGCTCGCTGGGTCGAGGGCCTGCCCGGCCTGCCGACCGGCGCCGACGCGCTGTTGCGGGCGCGCCAGAAGGCCCTGGAGTCCGGCGACACCAGCGATGCCGCCGCCCTGCGCGAGGAGCTCTCCCGGATCGGCGTCGTGGTCCACGAGCAGGGTCGGCGTCAGTTCTGGCGCGGCACCACCTCACGCGGCTGAACCGAGCCGTCAGCGGATGCGCACGCTGCCCACCACGACCGGTTCGTGGCACTCATGGCAGAGCTGGTCCACCAGCAGCGGCCGGCCGCAGGAGTGCTGGAACGATACGGTCGGCTCATCGCGGGTCCACTTGTCGCCCCACTGCGACAGGGCCAGGAGGACCGGCGCCAGTTCCAGGCCGGCCTCGGTGAGGTGGTACTCGAACCGGGGCGGGCGCTCGCTGTACTGGCGCCGCTCGACGATTCCGGAGGCCTGCAGGGCCCGCAGTCGGTCGGTCAGAATGTTGCGGGCCATCCCGGTCTGAGCGGTGATCTGATCGAAGCGGTTCACCTCGTAGACCATTTCGCGAATCGCCAGCAGCGACCAGCGGTCGCCCACGATCTGCAGGGAGTCCGCGATCGTGCACAGGCGCGGGCCGGCAGGGGCGGGCGCCGCCGGAGCGGACGGATCCGGCGGCGCCGGTGTCTTCTTCGCGCTCATTCCCTCAGTGTAGTCAGTTGCATCTCGCAACGCACCTCCGGCAATCCTGGCCGGCACAGGCGGTCGAACTTCCTCCGACCAGTAGGTTGCGGATTGCAACTCGCCAAGACTAGGGTCCAGCTAGTGAGTAGCACATAGCTACTTACCTCGCCCGCCTGAACCCGGCAGAGGTCTGTCAGGACAAGGAGCTCGACATGTCGTCCGCTCGCTGGAACGCCTCCGATCTGCCCGATCTGTCCGGACGAACCGCCGTCGTCACCGGAGCCTCCAGCGGGCTGGGCGAGGTCACCGCCAGCGAACTGGCCCGGGCCGGAGCCCGCGTGGTGCTGGCCGTGCGCAACCAGGCCAAGGGCGAGGCGGCAGCGGCTCGCATGCCCGGCCTGGTCGAGGTGCGCACGCTGGATGTCAGCGATCTGGGCTCGGTCCGGGCCTTCGCCGCGGACTGGTCCGGCGACCTCGACCTCTTGATCAACAATGCCGGGATCATGGACGCACCGCCCGCGCGCACCGCCGACGGGTTCGAACCACATCTGGGCACGAACTACCTCGGGCCGTTCGCGCTGACCAACCTGCTGCTGCCGCACCTCAGGGACCGGGTGGTCACGGTGTCGTCGTTCCTGCACGAGAAGGGTCAGATCGACCTGGCCGACCTCAATTCCGACCATCGCCCTTACCAGGCGGCCCGGGCCTACAACGACTCCAAACTGGCCGACCTGGTCTTCGCCCTGGAATTGCAGCGGCGCCTGGCCACCGCCGGCAGCACGGTTCGGTCCCTGGCCGCCCATCCGGGCCTGTCCAGCACCAGCCTGCTCAGTCACAGCCGCAGCCTGGAGGCCTTCATGATCAGGCGGGTCGGCCAGGACGCGGCCAAAGGGGCGCTCCCCATTCTCTTCGCCGCCACCGCGGACCTGCCCGGCGGCTCGTACGTCGGGCCGAACGGGTTCCGCCACCTGCGCGGCTACCCGGAACTGGCCACCCCGTCGAGGACCGCACAGGACCCGGAACTCGGTCGACGGCTGTGGGATCTTTCGGTCCAGCTCACGAACACCCCGTCCATCGTGTGACGACGATCCGATCCGGACGCCTGTAGTCGCGGACGGCGTGCCGTGATGTGAAGGACCGGCCACCCTTCGCGAAGTTCAAGCTTGCGTAAGGTCCGTGAATGTGGCTTGTGTTCCCGATTCGATCTTGCCTATGGTCGGTCGACATCACGCAGACCCCAGCCGGCGCACCAGCACGAGAGCTGCTGACCTGCTGTCACTTCGAGTCAGGTGGTGAGGCCCGAGGGCGGCGAGCTCGCGCCGGCGCGACGGATCCGGATCGGGCCGATCACGGCGGTCGGATCGGGCACCACCTGACCCCGCTGGGTGATCTCAACCTCTCCGGCCGCCATCAGCCGGCGGGCCGCTGCCCGGGCCGGGTCCATGAGCTCTCGCCAGGCCGGCCCGCCGAGAGCCCGGGCGACCTCCGAGGGGCAGATGGTGGCGCCGGCCCGGCGCTGCTCCAGCAAGGTCAGAATGGTCTGCTCCAGACGTCGATCGCCGGTTTCGCCTCGTTCGGGGTCGTGCTCACTCATCGGCGGTCAGCTCCCCCACCAGTGACTGCCAGCGTTCGCGCCGCTCAAGGGCCGACTGTTCCCACCACGGAGTACCCCGCTCCCCCAGAGCCACCTTGGCCCGCTGCACCCGGTCGCGGGCGGCCCGCTCGGCGGGCGGATCCTCGGCCCGCAGTGCCGCCCCGACCGCCCGGCGGGCACTCATCAGTTCGTGGCGCAGCACCTTGCCTGCTTCCGGCGGCAGGTCGGGGTCGGTGGCCCGCCAGCGGCGTCCTTTGATGATCACGAAGTGACCGTCGGGCGTCGGCTCGGCGCCTGCGGTCGGGAGATTGGCCACCGTGCCAGTCTGAGCCCGTGGCGACGGGTCGGCCAAGCGGCGTGCGACCCGCGCCGGCAATCGATCGTGCGACGAGCCGCTCGCTTAGGCGGGGGGCGACACCACGAGCGCGTGCCGGCGTCCTACCGCCCACACCCCGAGTGCGAAGATGCTGGCGACCATCCCGGCGACGGTCACCGCCGTCCAGCCTCCGGCCGCCCAGAGCGCTGATGCCGCTGCGGATCCGGCCGCGCCGCCGAGGAAGTTGCCGGTGACGAAGGCGGTGTTGAGCCGGCTTCGTTCCGTGCTGGAGATCGCCAGCATCCGGGCCTGGTTGAGGATGTTCAGCCCCTGGACGGCGATGTCCAGCAGGACCACCACGACCAGCACGATGACGACGCTGTGCTTCGCGAACGAGGCGAGGGTGAAGGAGACCAGCACCAGGGTCCAGGCCGCGCCGGTGGCCGGCAGCGACCAGCCCCGGTCGTGCAGGCGCCCGGCTCGTTGGACCGCCACCGCCCCGGCCAGACCGGCCAGTCCGAACAGGCCAATCACCGAGACCGAGTAGTCGAACGGCGGGCCGGACAGCAAGAAGGTCAGGGACGTCCAGAACATGGTGAACAGCCCGAACCCGGTGGCCCCCAGAACCAGGGTCCAGCGCACGGTCCGCTCCCGGACCACCACGGCACCGACCGAGGCGATCAGGGCCGGGTAGCGCATCCGGGTCTTGGGCTCCATCGGCGGGACGGCCCGGTACAGCAGGGCCGCCAGCACGACGTCCACGATCGCGGCGGCGACGTAGACGGTCCGCCAGCCGGCCGCCCCGGCGACCAGGCCGCTGATGGTCCGCGACAACAGGATCCCGGTGAGGACGCCGGACACCACCGTGCCGACAACCTGCCCTCGCTTGGCCTCCTCGGCCAGGTCACCGGCCAGCGGGACCAGGATCTGCCCGGCGACGGTGGTCAGCCCGAGCGCGGTGACGGCGACCAGCAGGACGCCGATCGAGGGGGCAACGGCGCAGGCCAGCAGGGCTGCGGTGGCCAGCAGCATCATCACCGGGATGAGCCGGCGCCGATCCGTGACGTCGCCGAGCGGCACGATCAGCAGGATGCCGAGCGCGTAGCCGAGCTGGGTGGCCGTGATCAGCCAGCCGGCATTCGAGGTGGCGGCGTGCAGATCGCCGGCGATGAAGTCGAGCAGCGGCTGGGCCCAGTACAGATTGCCGACCGCGGCCCCTCCGGCCACAGCGAACAGCAGGGTCAGCCCCGGCCTCATCCTGGTCGTGGCGGGCCCGGCGCCCAGTGCCGGGCCCGGCTCGATATCGGTCGGGCGGTCACCGTCACCGACGTCGTCATGGGCCAAGGTCACCGGGAGGCCAGCCGGAGCGTGGCCGCCCGGGCACTCGCGGCGGTCATCGGCGCCAGGTAGTTGTCGCCGTAGCGGGCGTACTTGCGGCGGTAGGCGTCGTCCACGGCCGCGATCTCGACGTCGTCCGGTTGCTCGAACGCGACGTCCAGTTCCACTCCGGTGCCGCGGATGCGACCTTCGGGCCGCTCGAGGGCGTGCCGGTACCAGGCGCCGTCATTGCCCTTGTACGAGCGCACGTACAGGCCGGCGTCGACGCGTACCGCCCAGATCGTGACGTAATCGCGCAACGATCCGTCAGCGCGCGACGTCGCGATGTCGAGCTCGTCCGCCGTCGCCACGCGGTCGAGGTCTTCCGGTGTCCAAGTCGTCATGGTCTTCTCTCGGGAGGGCAGGTGCTGCGTTCGTACTCAGCCAAGCGCAGATCGCCGTGGCGTGGGAGGGCGAGATTCCCGGTAACGCCAGGACCCCTCAGCGCGGACGGCACGCGTCGTCATCACTCAGAGATCGGCCGGCTCGGTCGGCACCCAGAATCGCAGCTTGCCGGCGCGCTCGTCCTCGAGGACACCTCCGTTGCGCTCGATCACCCCGCGCGAGCCCACGTTGTCGACCGTGCAGGTCACCAGGGCCGGGCCGATTCCCAGCTCTCGGGCCACCGACAGTGCCCCGGCGAGCATCGCGGTGGCGTGTCCGCGCCGGCGGGCCGAGGGCCGCACGTCGTAGCCGATGTGCCCCCCGCCCTGGAGCAGCTGCGCGGTCAGGCGATGCCGGACGCCGATCCGGCCCAGGTAGTCGCCGCCGTCCACCAGCCACAAGTTCGTGCTCGGCACGTATCCGTCCGGCCGCGGCGCATCATCCCGCGCCTGCTCCCGCAGCCAGCGCACGTACCCTGCGAAGCCGGTCGGCGAGGCCCACGACCCGGCAAAAGTGCGCATCTCGTAACCGATCGCGGTGAGGTCGCTCTCTGTCCCGCGGTTCTCGTCACCGAACTCGCTCATGGCCGCCAGGAAGGACGCGTACACGAGGACAGTGGGCCGAATCAGGTCCGGCATAATTGCAGTGATATCACCAAAACACCCCGACAGCAGCCAGGTTTCGACCGGACGCAGGGACCTCAGGTCGCCTCGCCCGATGCTGCTGCCGAGGTCTCGGTGGCCAGATCCTGCGAGGCGGCCCAGGAGGCGAGCAGCTTCAGCCCGTCCGCGGTCGGGGTGCCGGCGGCGGCGGTGTAGATGTTCAGCTGGTAGCCCGGCTCGGAGGCCAGCTCCATCGACTCGAAGTCGAGGTCGAGCTGACCCACGATGGGGTGCCGCAGTCGCTTCTGCCCGCTGCGGTGGAACTTGACGTCGTGCGCGGCCCACCGCCGGCGGAAGAGCTCCGAGCGCGTGGACAGCTCGCCGATCAGCTCGATGAAGGCCTTGTCGTGCGGGTTACGCCCGGACTCCAGCCGCAACATCGCCGCGGCGTCCTTGGCGATGCGGTCGTAGTCGACGAAGAACTTCTCGGCCGCCTCGGGGTCGAGGTAGACGAACCGGGTGGTGTTCGCGGGCCGGCGGGGATCGGCCAGGACGGGCGCGTAGAGGGCCCGGGCCAGATCGTTCATGGCCATGATGTCGTGGCGGGCGTTGCGCACCCAGGCAGGCGCGTCGGTGACGGCGTCGAGCACCTGCTGGATGGCCGGGCGGACCGTGGGCGCGGGGGTCTTGCGGCGCCGACTGGTGGGGGCGCCGCCGGCCCGCGCCAGCGCGAACAGGTGGGCGCGCTCGGCCTCGTCCAGCCGCAGCGCGTCGGCGAGGTTGTCCAAGACGCTCTCGGAGGCACCGCCGAGGCTGCCGCGCTCCATCCGGACGTAGTAGTCCACCGAGACCCCGGCCAGCATGGCCACCTCCTCGCGCCGCAGCCCCTTGACCCGGCGGTTGCCGCCGTAGGCGGGCAGACCTGCCTGTTCCGGGGTGAGCCGGGCGCGGCGGGTGCCGAGGAAGTCGCGGATCTCGGAGCGAAGGTCGAGGGTGCCCATGCCTCCACGGTAGGCGGCCCAGCCGGCAACCGGGAGGCACTGCCAGTACCGGTCACGACAGGAACTCCCCCGCCGCCCACCAGCGCAGTTGACTGGCTGTCAGGGACCGGCCCGCAGCCGGGCCGCTCGAGAGCCGGCGTAGATCAGCCCAGAGCCGTTCGACCGCGACATCGGAAACCTGAGCAAACCTGAGGAGCTGCTGTGCAGATCGACCCGCGCACCGCCACCACCAAGAACCCGCCCGAGCAGTTCACCGGCGATGTCTGGCTCGACCCGATCGCCTCGCCCCGCGAGCCGGGGCAGCGCATGATCGTGGCCAGGGTCCGGTTCGCGCCCGGAGCCCACCCCGCCTGGCACTCTCACGCGCACGGCCAGACCCTGCATATCACCCAGGGCGTGGCCTGGGTCCAGTCACGCGGCGGCGACAAGGTGGAGCTGCAGGCCGGTCAGACCGCGTACTGCCCGCCGGGAGAGGAACACTGGCACGGCGCCGCCCCGGACTCCTTCATGGAGCACCTGGCCATGCTCGATGCCGCCGACGATCCGGCGAGGACCACGACCTGGCTCGAGCACGTCGCGGACGCCGACTACCTCGGCTGACCTCACCGCACCCGGCACCGCACCACAGCGAAGGGGAACGACCATGGAATACCGACTTCTGGGACGCACCGGCCTGTCCGTCAGCCCGCTCTGCCTGGGGGCGATGATGTTCGGCCCGTGGGGCAACGACGACCGGGCCGACTCCGTCGGCGTCATCCACCGGGCGCTGGAGGCCGGGATCAATTTCGTCGACACCGCCGACGTGTACTCCGGCGGCGTCTCGGAGGAGATCGTCGGTGAGGCCCTGAAGGGCCGCCGTGACGACGTCGTCCTGGCCACGAAGTTCTTCATGCCGATGGGCGAGGGCCCGAACATGGGTGGTGGCTCCCGCAAGTGGATCATGCGGTCGGTCGAGGACTCGCTGCGCCGCCTGGACACCGACTACATCGACCTGTATCAGGTGCACCGGCCCAGCCCGTTGATGGACGTCGAGGAGACCCTGGGCGCGCTCACTGATCTCGTGCGGCAGGGCAAGGTCCGCTACCTCGGCTCGTCCTCGTACTCCGGCTCGCACATCGTCGAGGCGCAGTGGGCCGCGCGCGAGCGCAACCTGGAGCGGTTCGTCACCGAGCAGCCGCCGTACTCCATCCTGGTGCGCGGTATCGAGGAGGACGTCCTGCCCACGACCCGGCGCCACGGCATGGGCACGCTGACCTACAGCCCGCTGGCCGGCGGGTGGCTCTCCGGCCGCTGGCGCAAGGACGCCGCCGGCACCCCGACCTCCGCGGCCCGCCCCCGCGCCCGGTTCGACATGTCGAGCCCGGCCAACCAGCGCAAGCTCGAGATCGTCGAGGAGCTGGCCCTGCTGGCCGAACGCGAGGGCATCACCCTGATCGAGATGGCCATCGCCTTCGTCATCAACCACCCCGGCGTGACGTCGGCGATCATCGGGCCGCGGACGCTGGAGCAACTCCAGTCGCAGTTGCCCGCCGCCGAGATCACCCTGAGCCGGGCCGCCCTGGACCGGATCGACGAGCTCATCGCGCCCGGCGTCACGCTGAACCCCGATGACAACAGCTACGGCGCCGCCGAACTGACCGCGACCGCGCGTCGGCGCTGAGCGCGGCAGCCCGTGGGAGCCGGCCGGCCCGAATCAGGGCCGGGCCGGCCAGCGTCCGCAGGCCCCGGTTCGACCCCCTGGTCCTTGAGCGGTCAGCCCAGCCGGAACTGCTGGGCGGCGGAGGTGTTGCAGTCGTAGATCTCCAGCCGGTCACCGGCCTTCCGGGTGTTGCCCGGATCGTCCAGGCACCGGCCCGACTGCGGGTTTCGCAGGGTGCCGTCGGCAGCACTGGACCAGGTCTGGGCGGCGGAGCCGTTGCAGTCCCACAATTGGACGGCGGTGCCGTTGGCGGTGAGCCCGCCGGCGACGTCCAGGCACTTGCCGAACACCCGGACGGTTCCGTCACCGGGAACCGACCAGCGCTGGGCGTCGCTCTGGTTACAGGTCCACAACTGCACCGCGGCCCCCGGGTCGGGATCGGCGTTGGGGACGTCGGCGCACAGGCCGCCCGGCCCGGTGACCGGCACCGGCGGCAGCTTCCAGACCTGGGTGCGGCCGGCGTTGCAGTCGTAGATCTGCAGCTGGACCGCCCCCGGTGTGGTGTTGCCGTCCGGATCGTCGAGGCAGCGCCCGGACGCGGGGTTGAGCAGCTCGCCGTCGGCTCGCAGCGACCACACCTGGGCCGGCGAGCCGGTGCAGGTGGCCAGGTCGACCAGGGCGTGGTTGGCGGTGGCGCCCGCGGCCACGTCGAGGCACTTGCCCAGCACGGTCAGGGTCTGAGCCGCCGGGTGGGCGAAGGTCTGGGCCGCGGTGTGGTTGCAGGTGAACAGCTGCATCGGTTGTCCGTCGGCGGCGGTGCCGCCGCGCACGTCCAGGCAGAGCCCGCCGGTGCCGATCACCTCACCGGCGGCCGGGTTGGCGGTGGCGCTCCCGCTCAGGCTGACGGTGTGGGCAGCCGTGACCGGCAGGGCGGCGGTGGTGACGGTGACCGTGCGCCGGTTGACGTTGTACGACCAGGCCGTCTCGGGCAGCTGGACGCCGTCGAGGCTGACCGCGGTCGGCGCGCCCGAGTTGGACAGCCGCAGGGTGTAGGCCCGCGACGTCGCGGCGCCGCTGAAGGTACCCGTGGTCGCGGCGACGGTGAGGGTGCGAGCGGCGTCGTTCCAGGAGATCGGCGAGCTGGTGGACTGCCCGCTGCTGTATCCGGGGCCCTCGCCGGCGTCCTGGTAGAGGCTGAAGCGGCCGTCGGCCCCGGCGGCAACGTTCACGGTCAGCTGGTTCAGCGGCGCCGCGGTGGCGTGGTCGACGTAGTCGGTGCGGGTGGTCATGATGCCGCCGGCCCTGATCAGGACCGGCATCTGGGCGAGCGGGTCGGTGATGGTGACGTTGGCCGGGCCGGTGTAGGTCTGGCCGGTGAAGAAGTCGCTCCAGCTGCCCGGCGGCACCCAGACGTTGCTGGCGGCGTTGCCGTTGGCGTCACTGGCGGTGGTGATCGGGGCGACCAGCACGTTCGGCCCGAAGAGGTATTCGTTGGACGCCGTGTAGGCACCGGCCTGAGCGGGGTACTGCAGGTAGAGCGGGCGCACGATCGGCACGCCGGTGGTGTTGGCCTGGCGGGCCAGGGTGTACGTGTACGGCACGAGTGCCTCGCGGAGCCGCAGGAACCGGCCGGCACTGGCGTTGGCGGCGGCGCCGTAGTTCCAGGGCAGCCGGTCGCCGTGGTCGGAGTGCAGCCGGTCCACCGGCTGGAAGGTGCCCAGCTGCACCCACCGGGCGTAGAGGTCGTCGGCCAGGTGGCCGCCGTGGAAACTGCCGATGTCGTGGCTGACGTTCGAGAAGCCGGCCGCGGCCTCGCCCGCGGTGAACTGCACCTCGTTGGCCAGCATGTCCCAGGTGGCCGGGGTGTCACCGGTGAACTGCAGGCTGTTTCGCCGCTCCGACCACGGCCCGATCGGGTAGTTGCCGTCGTCGTTGCCCTCCTCCGAGCCACCGATCCGGGCGAACGAGAACCCGCGCAGGCCCTTGGCGGTGCCGTCGTCGGCGTAGGCCTGGTTGATCAGGTTGTCCGGGGCCAGGTGCTCGTCCGAGGCGGTGGAGGCCCCGCAGTTGGTGCAGTAGTCGAGCCACCACTCGCGCACGCCCTGCTGCTCGAAGCCCTGGTGCAGGTTGAGGTAGGCCGACAGTTGGGCCGGTATCGACCAGTCGAAGCGGTAGGTGCTGCCGCCGTCCAGAGTCAGCCCGCCGGCGGCGCTGTTGGCGGCGGCGAACTTCGGGTCGTTGCTGTCGATCGTCGGGTGGATGTTCATCGACACCGACAGGCCCTGCTGCTTGGTCCAGGTCAGGAACGCCTGGGGGTCGGGGAAGAGGGCTGAGTTCCAGTTCCAGCCGTTCCACTGGCTCGGGGACTTCCAGTCGGTGTCCACCACCAGCCAGTCGATCGGGGTGTGGGTGCTGCGGAAGGTCGGCAGCAGGGTGTTCTGGTAGTCGGCCGTGGTGTAGGCGCCGTACCGCGAGAACCAGACCCCGTAGGCGGATTCGGGCAGCAGGTTGCTCGGGCCGGTCAAGGTGTTGAGGTCGGCCAGGGCCTGGGTGTAATTCTGCCCGTACCCGAAGAAGTAGCCGTCCTGGTAGGGCTGGGCGCCGTGGCCGGCCCGGTCGCTCACCGTGTGACCGGCCGACAGGAGGGCGGTGCGGGTGTCGTCCAGCAGGTACCAGCCGTCCCGGTCCAGCAGGCCCGGATGGGTGGGCACCGGCAGCACGCCCGGGTTGTCGAGCGAGCGCGACCAGCCGCCGAGAACGTTCTTCGGTCCGGCGCCGTAGCCGGTCAGGGCCAGAGCGGTCTGCGCGGCCGGGTAGGTGGTGGTGGTGGACGGCGTAACCGCGAGGCTGTCGAGGTTGACGTTGCCGGAGTCGGAGCCGGCCATGCTGATCCGGATCGTGTTGGACCCGGCCCGCAGGCTGACGTCGACCGCAGTCGTGGACCACGTGTTCCAGGACGACGTGGAGGGCAGGGTGACGGCCGGCCCGGCGCTGCCGTTGATCGTGGTCGACAGGGTCCGCGCGGCGTTGGCGTTGGCGAATCGCACGGCCAGCCGGTAGGTGCCGGCGCTGGGCACGGCGGCGACGTCCTGGCTGACAGCACTGCCGGTGTGAGTGAAGCCGGCGGCGAATCCGGTTCCGGTGTAACCGGTGTGGTCGTAGGCAGGGGCGGCGAAGCCGGCCAGCAGAGCGTTCTCGGCCTCACAGGTGGTGCCGAACGCGCAGTAGGACGGGAAGGCCGGTGCCGCCGTGACATTTGTGCCGGCCAGCAGGACGGACAGGTTGGCCGGGGTGAAGGGGCCACTGTTCTGCTGGTAACGCAGGGTCAGGGCGCTGGTGTGGATCTCGCGGTAGCCGTCGGAGGACACGTCGGTGGTGTAGGCCGGGGCCGGGAAGTCGCGGTTGACCGCGCTGAACGTGGTGGCGTTCTGGAAGGCGCCGTCCCCGGCGTACTCCATCCGGACCAGGGTCGGGCTGAGAACCTCGAACCGGGCGTTTCCCTCCACGATCGGGGTCGGCGCGACCGCGGGGGCGGCGGCGAGCGCGGCGGAGCGAACGACGGTCGCGGTGGCCGGGTCGGCCCGGGCAAGCAGCGCCCCGGCGGTCAGGGCCAGCGCGAAGGCGCCCGTCAGGAGGCGGTTCCGGTAGGGACGGCGGATCTCGGTCGCGTTCATGAGGCTCCTGCCACGTCGTTGGGGTGGGCCTTCGGTGTTCTGGGGCCGGTCGGCTCCGGCTCTGAGCCGACGCGGTTCTCAGCCGGCCGGATTCACGATCTGGAGATCATCGACGTAACCGCGGAACAGGCCGGTGTTGGCGGGCTGGTCGTAGCCGAGCCGGATCTGATCAACGGCGGCACCGGCCAGCCGTCCGAGGTTGACCTGAACGAAGTTCCACTGCCCGACCACGAGATGGCCACCCTGGCCCTGGAACTGCGGGTGCGCGCGCACGCCGTACTGGTCGACCGCGCCCGAGTCGCGCAACGAGCGCCCGTCGGTCAGGGCTAGGTCGATCGCCACCGACCGCCCGTTGGCCTGCTGCGGGTAGATCCAGTACGACAGCATCGTCCCGGCGCCGATCAGCAGGTGGACGTCGAACACCCGGTTGTAGGAGTACGACTGGGAGGCGCTGGTGTCGTTGCCCGAGTACAGCAGCGCATAGGTGCCGCCATGAGCCAGTTCCGCCCGGCGGCCGGTCTCCATCGCACCCAGCCCGCAGCAGTAGCCGCCGACGTTGAGGCTCGACTGGACGGTGTTGGTCCAGGTGATCGACGGGGCGGCGTCCCCGAAGTCCTCCGTGAACAGCGGCCAGGCTTTGCCCGCGCCCAGGACCGGTTGCAGTCCCGAGTACCACAGATTGGCCAGCTTCACGTAGCCGTCGTCGGTGGGGTGGATGCCGTCCGGGCCGATGTCGGCGGTGCTCAGCGAGGAGTTGAGGTCGACCAGGCGCACCTTCTGGCCGGCCGCGGCCTTGGCCCGGGCGATCGCGGGCAGGGCGGCGTTGAACGTGGTGACCTCGGCGTTGTTGCCGGCGTCCTTGGAGGGCACCAGGGTGGAGAACACCACGCTGACGCCGGGGTCGTCGGTGAGGATGCGGTCGATCAGGGCACTGAGGCGGTCCGGGGCGGTGGCCAGCTGGTAGTTCTGGATGCTGTCGTTGGTGCCGACGTTCAGCAGGACGACGTCTGGATGGGCCGTGCTCAGCCACCCGTCCACACCGGCGGCGACCTGGTCGATCCGGTAGCCGGGGTGGCCCTCGTTGTCCTTGTCGGCCATGGTGCCGGACTGCTGCGAGCCGACGTAGTCGATCGGCACCCCGGCGTTGCCGGCCAGGAGTTTGCGCAGGTTCTCGCGGTAACCGTTGCCGTCGCTGGAGGCCGTGCCCCAGGTGATCGAGGCTCCCAGCGGCATGACCTTCACCGGCGTGGCCGCCGCACCCTTGGGGGCGGTCGCGGCCCAGGCCGGACTCACAGCGGTGGTGACGGCCGAGATGCCCAGCGCGAGCGCCACCGAAGCGCGCAGCGCCTTTCGGGCCCACCGAGTTCGGCCGCGATCATGGGACAACGTTGTCACCGGTGCACCTTTCGTGCGGTGCCCGTTCTCGCGGCCTGGACGTCTGCGGACAGCGGCCAGTGCGGCGAATCAGGGACGCGCGGGGGTACTGCTCAGCCAGGGTCAGGGGTTGGCTGCGTACGTAACTTTGCCGACATATTGGGCTCTCGTCAATGGGCCTGGTGTTGACCAGCAGGCCGGCCGATCAGCCCACGATCCGCTCCCAGGACCGTCCCTCGCGGGTCAGGATCAGGATGAGCAGCCCGCCGGACAGCAGCCCGATGGCGGTCCAGCCCGCGGCGCTGAGCGCCCAGTCGCCGTACCGGCCGCCGAAAGCGTAGGGAAACACGGGCAGTTGCCGTTTCAGCGGCTTGACCAGGGCCCAGGCCGTGGTCGCCGGGACGACGCCGAGCGCCCAGCGCTGGCCCGGCGAGGCCTCGCCGCGGGCCCGCCGCCAGGTCACCCAGGCGGCCGCGATCAGCGTGGCCGCGAAGCCCTGGCCGAGCACGGCCCACGGATGGCCGTAGAGACCAGCACGGGCCCACCAGATCCCGGCCGACCAGGCCAGGAGCAGGACGGCGATGCCTGCCGCCCGGGCCAGGGTGCGCCAGGCGAGTCCTCGCGGGGCGGGGTCGACCACGGCGGCGGCCGGCTCGTCGAGGCACCAGCCGACCGCCCCGGCCAGCAGACCGACCGCGGTGCCCTGCAACGGCCAGAGTGTCCAGGGGTCGGCCCGGACCAGGGCCAGCAGACCGGGGATCAGCACGGCTGCGGCGCCGATCAGCGACCACGGCAGTCCTCGGGCGGCGTGGCGCACCATCAGCTGCCGATGACCGGGTTGTAGGCGACCTGGTCCAATCCGAGAGTCATGGTCAGCACCAGGGCGGCGAGGGCGACGACCCCCACCCCGGCGATCAGCTTCCGGAGCGTGATCCGGTCCGACTCCCGGTCGTGATAGATCGCGGCCAGGATGCCGAGGGCGCACACCGCCAGCAGGTAGAGCAGCCACACCGGCGGCGATCCGGGCAGCGCGGCCCAGTGGTTGTCACCGGAGTTCCAGCCCACCGGGCCGTACCACTGCGTCCAGGGCCAGAGCACGCGCCAGTGCCAGGTCGACCGGAAGTTGCCCTGCATCACGATGGTGACCAGCACGACCAGGACGACCGCGAGCGGGGTGACGCCCCGGCGGGGCAGCCAGCGACCGATCAGCAGGCCGAGGATCGGGCCGCTGACGGCCGGCACCACGCCGAGCGCGAACATCGCGGTCAGGACGAAGCCGTCGCCGATCGGCGCGAACGGCACCGTCGAGGGCGCAGGCGGGTCGGCCCGATAGGTGATCAGCGCGACCGCGAACCAGACCAGCGCCACGGCCAGCGGCACCACCACGGCGGCGGCCAGGGCGATCGTCCGAGTGCGCTCGGGAACGGCGACGGACCCGGCGGCCTCGGCCGCCCGGTCGGACCGCTTGGCCAGTCCGGCCATCACGATCAGCCCGAACACCCCGAGCAGGGCGGCCGGCGCGATCATGTCCATCGCCGACGACGCGTTATCGTCACCGGCACCGGCCTGGACGGCGGTGACGAAGCTGATTACGCTCACCGCGGCCAGCAGCGCCGTCCCGGCCCAGAACAGCTTGGATCTCAGGTAGTTCCGGATCTCCTGGCGGGCCAGCACGGCCAGCACCGGCGGGGCGCTCGTGGTTGTCGTCATGACGTCACTCCCGTGGTCGTTTCGCTTCTCAGCAGCAGATAGGCGTCTTCCACCGTCGGTGCGACGGCCGAGTGCCCGGCGGCGGGCAGCCCGCCGACGGATCGGATCAGCCCGGTCCCGGTCCTCCAGGTCTGGACGGCGCCGGGGGCGGCGACCGGGCCCTGGTGCACCCGGCCCGCGGCGGTGGCCAGCAGTTGCGGCACCGTCCCGTCGAAGTGGACCAGGCCGGCGTCGAGCACGACGACCCGGTCGCACAGCGCCGCGACGTCCTCGGTCTGGTGGGTGGAGATCAGGACCGTCCCCGGCAGCCCGGAGAGCAGGCCGCGCAGCGACGCCCGTTGCTCGGGATCGAGTCCGGTGGTCGGTTCGTCGAGAATCAGCAGGTCCGGGACGCCGAGCAGGGCCTGCGCGATCGCCAGCCGGCGACGCTGGCCACCGGAGAGAGCCTTCACCTTCATCCGGCCGCGATCGGCCAGGTCGACCAGGGCCAGCACCCGGCGCACCTCCTCGTGGCGGCGCGCGGTGTCGCGCCACTCCTTGAGGACGGCGATGTAGTCGAGGAATCCGAACGCCGTCATGCCGCGGGGAAAGACCACTTCCTGCGGCAGGTATCCGATCCGGCGGCGGGCCTCGGTGCGCTCGGCGTGCGAGCCGGTGACGTCGTGGCCGGCCACGGTGACGGTCCCGGCGTCCGGCGCGAGCACGGTCGAGAGCAGCCGCAGCATGGTCGTCTTGCCGGCTCCGTTGGGCCCGAGCAGGCCGACCACGCCGGGCTCGAGGGCGAGCGTCGTCGGGTGCAGCGCCACGGTCCGGCCGTAGCTCTTGGAAACGTTGTCGAGCCGAGCGGTCATCGCAGAACTCCCCGGGTGTGCTGGAGGGTGCCGGCCCGGACGAACACCGCGGCCAGGGCGGCCAGGGCGAGGGCGAAACCGGCCTGACCGGCCGCGGTGGCGACGGCGTCGATGATGCCGTGGCCGGCCGCGACCGAGCCGCAGGCGACCCAGGCGAGGCTGGTGACCCCGCAGGCGACCCAGGCGGTCAGCCAGGTCAGCAGGATTAGCGTGGCCACCGTCAGCGCCAGCCCCGGCAGCAGCCAGGTCGCGAAGTAGCCCTTCAGGTCCGGCACACTCAGCGCCACCGCGACCGTCAGCGGGATCGCCGCGACCAGCGCCGCCGACGTGCGCAGCAGGGCCAGGCGCAGCTTGGAGAACGGCGAGGCCTCGGTGACCTCGCGGAACGGGTCGGTGGCGTCGTACGTCGCCACCACGGCCAGCACCGGCACCAGCGGCGCCAGGATCAGGAAGAGGGCCCGCGGTCCGCCGGGCAGGCCGGCCGGGGCGAGACCGGTGACGATCGCGCAGACCAGCGCCGCGCCCACGGCGACCGACCAGGAGAGCAGCAGGTCGCGGGCACCGGCCAGGACGACCAGATCGTCCTCCGGGACGCCAAGGCGGGCCAGCGCCCGCAGCGGCGCCGGCAGCCGGGGCCGGTTGATCTCGGCCCGGATCGTCCGCCACAGCGGCTCCGTGTCCGGCATCAGGGCCGGCGCGCCGGACCGGCAGTGCGGGCAGGCCGTCACGTGCGTCTCGACGGCGGCCTCGGCCGCCGGGTCGAGCCGGCCCCCGGCGTACGCCTGCCAGGTCGGCTCGTCGATGTGCCAGCTCATGCGGGCCCCTCCATCAGCTGCTCTCTCATCCGGGCCTTGGCCAGGCGGACCCGGCTCTTGACCGTGCCCTGCGGCACGCCGAGCAGGTGGGCCGCCTCCCGGGTGCTCAGCCCGTCGACGACGGTCGCCTGCAACGCCTGCCGCAGCTCGGGTGACAACCCGGTCAGGGCCGAGCCGAGATCGCTGTGCTCGACCGCCAGCAGCAGTTCGTCCTCGGCGCTGCGCAGGGTCGGCGAGAGCGCGGCGATCACCTGCTGGCTCACCGGTTGCGGTCCCTGCCTGACCCGCAGCCGGGAGACGAGCTGCCGGATCGCGATACCCCAGAACCAGGCCCCCACGTCGCCGTCCCCGCGGTAGTTCCGGGCGTTGCGCCAGACCGCGACGAAGGTGTCCTGCAGGGCCGAGGCGGCCAGCTCCTCGTCCGGAGTGCGCCGCCGCAGGCGCAGCAGCAGCCAGGCCGAGTGCCGCTCGACCAGCTCCCGCAGAGCGCGCTCGTCACCGGCCGCGACCTGCGTGAGCAGGTCGGCGTCGGTGGGCTGGGCCATCTCCATGCCCCTACTGTCGCGGGCAGGGGCCCGAACGGATCACGACTCGGGAAACTCTCCTGCACCACCGCACACCTGAGGGGCTCTGGCAGTACCGGGAAGGACCGTCACTGTCGGCGCGCCGCGCAGTGAGCTTGTCTGGCCGGGTGGCCGATCGACCTGAACCGGACCACCATGAACCGCACCACGACGGGAAAAGCCGCACGATGACGAAGCTCACCCTGAACAACAACGTCGAGATCCCGGCGATCGGCCTGGGCGTCTTCCAGACCCCGCCCGACGAGACGCGCTCGGCCGTGGCCGCCGCGCTGGAGGCCGGATACCGGCACATCGACACCGCTGCCGCCTACGGCAACGAACGCGAGGTCGGCGTGGCTGTGCAGGCCTCGGGGCGGGCCCGGGACGAGGTCTTCATCGAGACCAAGATCTGGATCAGCGACTACGGCTACGACGAGACGCTGCACGGCTTCGAGAAGAGCGCGGGCAAGCTCGGGGTCGACCAGATCGACCTGCTCATCCTGCACCAGGCGCTGCCGTCGGCCTTCGACAGGACTCTGGAGGCCTACCGAGCGCTGGAGACCCTGCTCGAACAGGGCAAGGTCCGCGCCATCGGGGTCAGCAACTTCATGGTCGAGCACCTGACGCGCTTGCTGCAGACAGCCACAGTCGTGCCGGCGGTCAACCAGATCGAACTGCACCCCTACTTCCAGCAGCGCGAGGCCCAGGCCTTCGGCGCCGAGCACGGCATCCTGACCCAGGCGTGGTCGCCGATCGGTGGCATCACCTTCTACCGCGACAGCCGGCACGGCAGCACCCTCGAGGACCCCGTCATTGTCAAGATCGCCGAGGCTCACGGCAAGTCCCCGGCCCAGGTGATGCTGGGCTGGCACCTGCAACAGGGACGCTCGGTCATTCCGAAGTCGACCAAGACCCACCGTATCGCCGAGAACTTCGACGTCTTCGACTTCGAGCTGTCCGACGACGAACTGTCGGCCATCGACGATCTCAACACCGAGCAGCGTGGTGGCCCCGAGCCGGAGGCCATCACCCTGGAGAACTTCGGCCGCGAGATCCCCGAAGCCTGAGATCCCCCGCGAAGCCCGGCGGCGGCTACGGGCTGGGCAGCGACCGCGGCAGCCCGAACGAGGGCATCACGCTGTTCTCGAAGCGGGTCAGCCCGCAGATCTGCTGGCCGGCGAGAGTGAGCACGTAGAGGCCGACGCCGTGGCTGAGGCCGCCGGGCGAGCGCAGGTACACCCCGAACGCCGGCTGGGCGTTGGCCCGGGTCGCGACCAGGTCGAATCGGCGTCCGGCGTCGAAGATGTTGGCGCAGAAGCGGGCCACGACGTCCCGGCCCTCGTACTCGTAGGGCATCGGGGGCATGGCCATGAAGACGTCGTCGGTGAGCAGGGCCACGAGCGCGTCGAGGTCGGCCGACTGCCAGGCCCGCATGAACCTCGAGACGAGGGCCCCCTCCGAGGCCGAGCCGACCGGTGGCGGTGGCCGGTCGGGCATGCGTTGGGTGTCCTGCAGTCGAGCGCGGGCCCGCTTGAGCGCGCTCTTGACCGACTCGACGCTGGTGTCCAGCATGTCGGCCACCTCGTCGGCGTGAAATCCCAGGACGTCGCGCAGGATCAGCACCGCCAGCTGCCGCGGCGGCAGGACCTGCAGGGCGGTCACGAAGGCCAGGGAGACGGACTCGCTCTGCTCGTAGCGCGCCTCCGGACCCAGGGGCACGTCGAAGGCACCCTCCAGGACGGCGTCGGGGACCGGCTCGAGCCAGACGACCTCGCCGAGCCGGGTCGGCTCGGGCGGCTGGACGTGGGGCACGTCCCACTCCTTGGCCGGACGCCGGGCGGCCGAGCGGCGCGCGTTGAGGCATCGGTTGGTGGCGATGCGGTACAGCCAGGTGCGCAGGGAGGCCCGGCTCTCGAACCGGGCGAAGCCCTGCCAGGCCGCCAGCAGCGTCTCCTGCAGAAGATCCTCGGCGTCCTGGAACGACCCGAGCATCCGATAGCAGTGAACCTGCAGCTCCCGCCGGTAGGGCTCGGTCAGCTCCCGGAACGCGTCGTCGTCCCCGGCCTGCGCCCGCGCGATCGTCTCGACTGTCACTGCGCCCCACCTTCTGCTCGCCCGGCCTGCATCCTGTCCTGCCTGCTGTACCGACACCGGCAACCGGGCAAAGGAGGCGCTCGCGGGTGCGCCCCTTTTTTCGGGGCGGTGGTGTCTACCTCGCTGACCGCTGACGTCACGACACTGGGAGAACCGCGATGGGAAAGATCGTCATCAGCACGAACGTCACGCTCGACGGGGTCGTTCAGGACCCCGACGGCCAGGAGGGCTTCGCCCGGGGCGGCTGGTTCAACACCTCCGGCGGCAAGGACCTGGAGGCCTGGGCCGAGGTCGAGTTCGAGGAGGCCCTGAACACCGCGGCGCTGCTTCTGGGCCGGCGGTCGGATGCCTGGTTCGCCGAGCGCTGGCAGGAGCGCACCACCGACTGGGCCGACCGGCTCAACGCCCTGCCCAAGTACGTGGTGTCCTCGACCCTGCCGTCGGCCCGCTGGAGCAACTCCACGGTGCTGCGGGGCGACCTGGTGTCCGAGGTCACGAAGCTGAAGCACGACCTCGACGGCGACATCGTCGTCTACGCCAGCTATCAGCTCGGGCGGGCCCTGATCGAGCACGACCTGGTGGACGAGTTGCGCCTGATGGTCCTGCCGATCGTGCTCGGCGACGGCCTGCGGCTCTTCGACACGACCACGCGGGCCAAACCCCTGCGCCTGGTCGAGTCGCGGATGATCGGCGACGGCCTGCCCCTGCTCACCTACCGCCCGGTCGCGGCTGAGAACTCCCCGGCCGAGGACTCCCTCTCGAGAGGAATCTGACGTGGCGGCTCGAACTCGACTCCACCGGGGCTGGATCCTCACTTTGGCCTGCGCGGCCCAGTTCATCGTCGTGCTCGACGTCGCCATCGTGAACGTGGCCCTGCCCTCCATCCAGCAGGATCTCGGCATCGGTCGCAACACCGTGCAGTGGATCATCATCGCCTACGGCCTCATGCTCGGCGGCTTCCTCCTGCTCGGCGGGAGGCTGGGCGACCTGCTGGGACGGCGGCGGGTGCTGCTGAGCGGACTGGTGGTGATGACGCTGGCCTCGCTGCTGGCCGGGCTGGCCGGATCGGCCGGGCTGCTGATCGGGGCCCGGGCCCTGCAGGGCTTCGGGGCGGCGCTGATCCCGCCGACCGCCCTGGCCATCCTGGCGGTGACGTTCACCGAGGGCGAGGCCCGCAACCGGGCGCTCGGCCTCTACGGCGCGGTCACCGGGGTCTCGGCGTCCGTCGGGGTGATCGCCAGCGGGCTGATCACCGACAGCGCGGGCTGGCACTGGGTCTTCCTGATCAACGTGCCGATCGGTGCCGCTCTCATCACCCTGGCCGCGATCTTCCTGCCCGCCGACACCGGCACCGGCCGCGGCGGCGAACGTTTCGACCTCGCCGGAGCGATCAGCGTGACCTCGGGACTGCTGCTGCTGGTCTACGGGCTCAACCGCGCGGCCGACACCGGATGGGGTTCGGCCTCGTCCCTGGGGCTGATGGGTGCCGGCGTCGTCCTGCTGATCGCGTTCGTGGGGATCGAGAGGCGCTCGGCCTCGCCGCTGGTGCCCGCCGCGGCGGTGCGCAACCGCACCCTGGTCGCGGCCAACCTGGCCGCGTTCTTCACCTTCGGGGCGTTCTTCGCCTTCATCTTCCTCGGCTCGCTGCTGATGCAGCAGGTTCTGGGGTACTCGCCCACCCGCACGGGCGTGGCCTGGCTGGCGACCACGGCGACGTCGTTCCCGGCGGCCGCGATCACCGGGGGGAAGCTCGTCGCGCTCGTCGGGGTCAAACGCCTGCTGATCGTGGGCCAGTCCCTGCTCGCGGTCGCTGTCCTGCTGCTGACCCGGATCGAACCGGACGCGAGCTTCGTCACGGCGCTGTTGCCCGCTCTGATCCTGGCCGGCCTGGCCGGGGGGATCGCTGCTCCGGCCGCACAGATCGGCGCGCTGTCCGGGGTTGCGGAGTCGATGAGCGGCCTGGCCTCGGGACTCGTCGAGACCATGCGGGAGATCGGCGGCGCCGTCAGCGTGGCGGCCGTCTCCGCGCTCCTGGTCTCGCGGGCCGGCGTGAACGCCTTTCACGCCGCGTTCTGGGTGATCTTCGCCGTCGCCGGGCTGGGGGCGCTGACGGCCGCGTTCAGTTTCCCCCGAGACCTTTCCCGGGACGCCGGGTCGCCGGCCGACCGGGACCCGTCAGCGGGGACGGCCGCCTCGGTTTCGGCCCGGCTCGATCTCCGCCCCGGGCGCGGACCCGGACCGGTGTGAACCGTGGGTCCGAGAAGTCGAAGTCCGCTCTGACGATGACGCTGCGGTTCACCGGTACCGGTCCTGGACCTGGTGGTTCATCGGATTCAGGCTCACCGGCAGCGCGTCCGGCGAAGGAGCGCTGCTCATACGCACAGGCCGCCGACCCAGCCCGTGTGCCGGCCCAGGTAGGCGAGGTACAGCAGGGGGCCAATCGCGCTGAGCCCCAGGACGACGTACCGGTAGCGGGAGGCGGCTGCTGCGTAGACCACCCAGGGCGCAACCATGACCGCGGCCGCAACCAGAAGAGCGGCCTCGCCGTGCATCACCGTGCTCGACGTGGTCGGGCCGGCGCAGGTGTCACTGGAGTCGAAGCCGATGACCAGGGCGAGGTAGATCGACAGCAGGCCCTGGGTCAAGGCGAGGACGACCTGAACGGCCACCGTCCACACGGTGCGGGCGAAAGACGCCCGGCGATCGGTTTCCATGTCCCCCAGACTGTCCGAACCGGGCGATTCAGGCCTGAGTAGGCGAACTCAGGGCCACGATCAGCTCAGACCTCCGTACCGAGCGGATGCTCGTCCCCGGCCGGACGCGATAGGTCCATGACCCAGTTGGTTCGCCACGAGAGGCCGTTGTCGTGGGAGAAGCTCTGCTGCCACCGGGCTCTGTCGCCACCGTCGGTGGTCCACTCGAACCGAACCTTCACCGCTCGTCCGCCGAGCACGTCGTCGCACTCGAAGACGCCGCGGCCGTCGCGCCAGGCCCCCTCGACCGGCGGGTCGAGATGTCCCGGTCGAAGACTCGAAGCCCACCAGATCCGCCACACCCGTGCCTGCGGGTCGAACTGTCGCAGGGTGAAACCTTCGAACGCTGAACCGCCGGGCGGGGCGGTGCTCCAGATTCGGTCGATGTGGCCCAGGCCGCCGAGTATGGGCTCGGCGATGGCAGTTGCGTCGAACTCGATCCAGTCCGTGCAGTCGGGATCAGCGACGTCGCGCAGTTTGCGGTTGCGTACCAGCCACCGGCCGAAGATGAAGTCGAAGTCGGCACGTCCGTCGTTCATGCTGGCCTCCTGACAGTTGGACGACGATCTGGTCACAGCCTGCCAGGCTCAAGGCGAGACAGCCTTCGGAGTCGGGGCCCCCGCGCCGTGGCTTCGCCGGCGAGTCAGCATGTCTCCTCGGACGGCCGCCGGTGGGCCGGCACCTACCCGCGCCGTCCGCCGGGGGTGCGAGCGCTCACCACCGAAGCGGGGAGCTGAATGCGGAAGACGGTCTCCTGTCCGGGGGTGCTGGTGACGCTGATGTCGCCGCCGTGGGCCTGGATCAGTTGGCGGGTGATCGCCAGGCCGAGCCCGCTGCCGCCGCTGGCCCTTGAGCGGGACTTGTCGGCCCGCCAGAACCGGTCGAACACCTGCGGCAGGTCCTCGGCGCCGATGCCGGATCCGGTGTCGATGACGTCGATGCGCACGTCGGGGCCGTTGCGGTAGCCGCGCAGCGTCACCGTTCCCCCGTCGGGCGTGTGCCGGATCGCGTTCGACACCAGGTTGCCGATGGCCTGGCGCAAGCGGGTGGGGTCGGCGTCCAGGTTCAGGCCGGTCGGGGCGTCGCTCAGCAGGGTGACGCCGGCAACGTCCCCCTGGCCGCGATGGGTGTGCGCGATCAGGGCGAGCAACTCGCCGAGCTGCACCTCCTGGCGGTCCAGGCGCAGCTCGCCGGCGTCGGCCTGGGCCAGGTCCTGCAGGTCGTCGATGATCCGCTGCAGGTGCAGGGCCTCCTCGAGCAAGGATGCGGTCAGGGCCTGGTCGCGAGCGGTGATGTTGTCCTCGGCGGCCTGCAGCCAGCCGCGCACGTTGCTGAGCGGGGTGCGCAGCTCGTGAGCAATGTCGCTGATCATGGCCTTGCGCTGGGTCTCGAGCCGTTCCCGGCGGTCGGCGAGGTCGTTGAAAGCGGTCGCCAGGGAACCGATCTCGTCGTTGGTGCGAACCGGCACCCGGATGTTCTGCGAGATCGGCTGCTGCAGGCTGCGGATCAGGGCCCGCAGCGGGCGCACCAGGCGCAGGCCCACCAGCGCGGTCAGGGCCATGGTCAGCAGCAGCACCAGGCTGGTGACCAGGACGATCCGCCGCACGTTGGAGCGGGACAGGGTGAACCGGGAGGGGGTGATCGTGCTGGAGCTGTTGATGTAGAGGCGAGCAGCCGGGGCCACATAGGGCGCCAGCTGGGCCCGGCGAGCCGAGGAGATGCAGCCCTGCACGTCGCTGCTGTGGCCCTCAGAGGTGCTCGCGGTGAACTGCAGGTTGACCTCGACCGGCTTGAGGCCCTTGCGGGCCAGGCAGCCGGCGACCGCCTTGTTCAGCAGAACAAGGGCCGAGGAGTCGGTCTCGGCGGACGCGGCCACCGCACCGGTCTGACAGCTGTACATCACCTCGGGGTCGAGCGGCTGGCTGTAGTTCAGGTGCGGGCGCCCGCTCGGATCGACGTCGATGGTGACGTTCAGATCCTCGCCCATCTTGATGCCGAGCCCTTGCAGGCACGAGGCGACCTTCTGGGCTGTCCCGTAGAGCCTTTGGCGCTCGTTCTTGGTCAGCCGATAGGGCCCGACCGCCCGGGGGTCGATTTGGCTGGCACCGGCCGCCGGAACCAGGCTGGGGACCACGTTCAGCGGATCGATGACCGCCGTCGGCTGAGCCGGTACCGACCCGCCGCTGGCCCGGGAGGCGACGATCGGGACGTTGTCCGGAGTCGTCAGCCGGATCCCGCGGTGCTGCTGGTCGGCCAGGGCGTCGAGCTTGCTCTGCACGCCGTCCCAGCTGTGATGGGTTGCGGCATAGGCCATCAGGGCGTCGTAGACGTGCGCCTCCCCGGCCAGCGCCTGGCCCTGTTCCTGCTGGAGGGCACGGGTGGTGGAGGTGACGGCCAGCCAGGCCGTGCTGGCGATCGAGCCCACGGCGATCAGCAGCGAGACCACCAGCAGGCGGGTGAGCAGGCTGCGGTGGATCGCGACCCGGTGCGGACCGTTCTCGGGTGTCATCGACGGGTCATCGACGGCGACGGCCCGGGCCGGGGTTCGAGTGCTGGGCCGACATCTTGTACCCGACGCCGAACACGGTCAGCAGGTAGTCCGGCCGGCGAGGGTCGACCTCGATCTTTCGGCGCAGGTTGGAGATGTGGACGTCGATCGTCCGCTCGGTGATGAACTGATCGCCGCCCCGGGTGTGTTCCAGCAGGGCCATCCGGGTGAACACCCGCCCGGGAGCCTCGGCCAGGGCCCGCAGGATGGCGAACTCTCCCGCGGTGCAGTCCACCGGGCCGTCGCGAATCACCACTTCGTGCGCGAGCGGGTCGAGTCGCAGGTCACCCACGGTCAGGACGGCGTCCTCGGCCTCGTCGAGCCGCTGGACCCGGCGCAGCAGGGCCCGCACGCGGGCCATCAGCTCGCGCGGGTCGTAGGGCTTGGTCAGGTAGTCGTCGGCGCCGAGGTCGAGCCCGAGCAGCAGGTCATCGGTGGTGGAGCGGGCCGTGAGCATCAGGATCGGCACGTCGCTCTCGGCCCGCAGAATGCGACAGACGTCCCACCCGCTCACTTTCGGCATCATCAGGTCCAAAATGAGCAGGTCCGGCGGGTCGAGACGGACCGCGTCGAGAACAGCCCGCCCGTCGCTCAACACCACGGCCGTGTGGCCTTCGTTGCTCAGGTACAGGCGAACCAGTTCAGCCTGTTTGGCGTCGTCCTCGGCCACCATCACGGTCGCGTTCACCGGGTCTCCTCTCCCTCGTGCGGGACTCGGGCCGAGGTCGCACGCCGGTCGGGGGCGATCGCGGGGCCCGGATCGAGGGGTGAGTCACGCTTTCCCGCAGCCTGGCCGATCATGACCGCACGGCCGGTTGAGCAGGCCTGGGCAGTGCCGCCACCCCGTCCCGGCCCGGCGAACGGGTATCGATGGTCGTCGTCAGGACGCCGGTCACGGTACCAGCGCCGCGGTCGTCGGGGCCGCTGCGGCGCTGCGCTCCCCCGGTCGTGACCAGCAGGGCCAGGAGCACGAGCAGGACCGCTACCAGTGTGGCGAGCGCCGGCCGTCCCCCTCCGACGGCCGGCGCCGGCCGGTTCTGTGGGCCCGGCCGGGTGCCGGGCGAGGTCATCCGGATCCGGAGGTCTTGATCTTGCAACCACGCACGACCCGGTCGAAGTCGGCCTTGGTCGCCTTGGCCGGGCTGTAGTTCTGGGCCAGGGCCCAGCCGTCCTTGGTCTCGACCACCTTCATCACCGACGAGGTGTCGTTGATGCACTTGACCCACAGCTGGACGGCGTCCGCGGCCTGGGCCGCCCGCTTCGGATCCCTGGACGAGGCGGCCGGGGGCTTCCTGTCGGCGCAGACCGCCCAGGCCTTCGGGTACCTGGCCTTGCCGCCGACGGGGAACTTCCAGCTGATCTTCGCGTCGCCCTTCTCCGCGATCGGGACGCCGTTGGCGTGCAGGCAGTCGGCCCAGATGTTCCCGAGCCGGGCCCGTTCGGCGGCGGACGTGCTCGCCTTCTTTCGGGGGACCGGGTCGGTCGGGGCCGCCGGGGCCGACGTCCCGGGCGGGTCGCTCACCGGGGTGGCCGTCGGAGCCGGAGAACTGGTGACCGCACCGGTCGCGGTGGGATTCGACGTCGCGGCGGCCAGCACCGGATTTGCTCGACCGGAGCATCCGGCCAGCACGAGGATCAACATGGCCGGCACCGCGAGGACCCACTCGGCCGCGGGCGCCGTCCGGGGTCGCCGCTGGTCGCGTGGTGATTTGTTGTGCATGGCGCCCATAGTTCCGATCCGATGTGAAGATCTTGTCAGGACGTTGTCAGCCGGCGATGAGGTCGCGCTGCGCGGGCTGCTGAGCGAGCGCACCTTCGCGACCCTCAGCGTCGCCGAGATCATCTCCGCCGCAGGAATCTCCGGGGCCAGCTTCTACTTCTACTTCGCCGGCAAGCAGGCCGTGCTGGCCGAACTGGTGCGCCGCGCGGTCGGCGCCGGCCACGAGGCCGCCCAACCCTGGGTGCAGTCCACGGCTGATCCGTACGAGACCCTGCGGGCGGGCGTCGACGCCGGGGCGGGGCTGTGGCTGGCCAACGCGGGCGTGCTGCGTGCGATCGTGGAGAGCTGGGCGTCGGACCCCCACCTGCGCGAACTGTGGCTGACCCAGACGGCGACGTTCACCGAAGCCGCGATCACCCGGATCGACGCCGACCGCAGGGCCGATCCGGCCGTCGCGGCCCGCTTGGCGGGCGTCGACGTGCCGGCTCTGGCCGCCTCGCTGACCTGCACCGGTGAACGGCCGTACTACCTGGCCGCCAGTGGCGTGCCGCCGTTCGACGACCGGACCACCCTGGTCAACACCCTCACTCATCTCTGGGTGTCCGCGCTCTACGACTGAGCCGGTGCGACCGCTCGATCCGACTGCTTTCGCTCCCGGCATGGCGTCGCGTGATGCGTACCGCACCCTGGTGCCGGCCCAGATCCTCGCTGCTAGTAGCGTGCCGGGCTGGACCTGCCCCTGGTGTAACTCTCATCAGCCGTGGTAGATGGCCACCACCTGGTCGGCCTGACCGACCTGCACGGTGATCCGCTGGTCGACGAACTCCATCGTCACCACGCTGTCCGCCCCGATCACCCGGATCGGGCGCTGTTGCTGCCGCGCGAGCTCACGGCACTCCTCGGTGGTGAGGCCGCGATAGGCCTCCAGCCACTCCGGCGTGCTTTCGAGGCCGTCGGTCAAGGTCGGGTCTGAACTCATGCCCGTAGTTTCCGGCCTTCTGCCCATGGGGGCGAGGCGAGCCGTTCTGGGCCATCACCACGCCCAGAGGTCACAGGCTTGGGGCGGGGCCTGACTTTCGGCCGGCCGTCGCCGCCAGGGCACGCTGGTCTCAGCCATCACGAAGTCGTGTTCATGAACGATTGCCACCAGGCTGTCGACGCCCAAACGATCGTGGCCGACGCCGCTCACCTCTGGCCCTGTAGCCCGGCGATGGTCAGGGTGAGGAGGATGAGCAGCGCTGACCCGACGACCTGGGTCGCAATGTAGGTGACGGGTCTCATGGTGGGAACCGTAGGTACTACCGCTCGGTCAACGGCTCGGTAGCTGCCTCGTCCCGGTAACGGATTGCTCGCGCGCCTGGATGCGGGCCGCGGAAAAGGACTGGCCGCGGGCCGCGGGCCGCGTCTACGCTGGTCGGAACATGAAGAGCTGACGAATCCGCGCCCCGCGCCCGCGGCCCGCCTCCTTCGAGGAGAGCGGCCCGGCGGAGCACCGACTCGTCTTCTGGAGCTCTTGTGACCACACAGCTTTCCTCTTTGCTCTCATCCCTGGTCGCCACCGACATCCTCGTCAGCTACGGCGAGCGCACCGTGCTGGCCGGGGTCGACCTGCGCGCCTCGTCGGGTCAGCGGGTGGGCCTGATCGGCGAGAACGGATCGGGCAAGTCCACCCTCTTGCGAGTGCTGGCCGGCATCCATCAACCTGACGGCGGGGTGGTGCAGCGGCCGGCGGATCTGGCCTACCTGCCCCAGGAGCCGGTCTTCGCGCCGGGTGCGAGCGTGGGATCGGTCCTGGACGAGGCGCTGGCGCCGTTGCACCAGGCGGTGCGTGACCTGGAACGCCTCGGTACGCGGCTGGCCCTCGGGGGAGAGCAGCGGGCCCGGGCCGAGCAGGCGTACGCCGAGGTTCTGGCCTGGGCCGAGGACCACGACGCCTGGGGTGCCGACCGCCGGGCGGCGGAGGCGACCGAGCGCCTCGGCGTGGCCGGCCTGGATCGCTCGCGGTCGCTCGAGACGCTCTCGGGTGGGCAGCGCAGTCGGATCGCGATGGCGGCGGTGCTGACCCGGCGTCCGGCCTGCCTGCTGCTGGACGAGCCGACCAACCACCTGGACGACGACGCCGTCGACCTGGTGGAGCAGACCTGCCTGCAACTGCCCGGGGTCGTGGTGATCGCCAGTCACGACCGGGTCCTGCTCGACCGGGTCTGCACGCACCTGGTCGACCTCGATCCGGCGGCGCTGGGGACCGACGGGCGCGGCGGCAACCGCTTCGCCGGCGGGTTCAGCGACTACCTGCAGGTCAAGGCGGCAGCGAGGCGGCGCTGGGAGCTGGCCTTCGCCGAGCAGCAGGACGAGCTGGCCCGGCTGCGGGTGGCGGCCTCGATCCAGGACCGCGACGTCGCCGCCGGTCGCGGCCCCCGCGACAACGACAAGTTCATCACCAAGTTCAAGGGTGCCCGGGTCGATCGGACGGTCGCCCGCCGGGTGCACGATGCCGAGCGCCGCCTCCAGGTGGCCGAGCGCGAGGCGCTGCCCCGCCCACCGGCTCCCCTGCGCCTGCGTACGAAGTTGGCCGGTTCCGGCGCCACGGTGCAGGTCAGTGACCTGAGGGTGGACGGGCGGCTGCGCCTGCCGGCCCTTTCCCTGACCGAGGGGGGCCGGTTGCTGGTCACCGGGACCAACGGCAGCGGCAAGTCGACCCTGCTTGCGGTTCTGGCCGGGCGGCTGGCTCCCGACCGGGGCACCATCCGGGTCACGGGACGGGCCGGCCTGCTGGAGCAGGACACCCAGCTGTCGGTCCCCCTCGGCACCACCGCGCAGGCCGCCTACGTCGCGGCGGTCGGCGAGGAGAGGGCCGAACGGGTGCCGTTGAGCTCGCTGGGGCTGTTGCCGCCGACCGCGCTGAGCCTGCCGGTCGAGTCGCTGAGCATCGGGCAGCAGCGGCGCCTGGCCCTGGCCGTGCTGCTGGCCGACGTCCCCGACCTGGTGCTGCTGGACGAGCCGACCAACCACCTGTCCCTGGCCCTGGTCAGCGAACTGGAGGAGGCCCTCGGGACGGCCACCGCGACGGTGGTCATCGCCAGCCACGACCGGTGGCTGCGCCGGCGTTGGGACGGCGAGCACCTGGGCCTGAGCGCCGAGTGATCAGACCTCCACCAGAGACTTGGCGATCATGCTCTCGGCGGCCGCGATGATCGCTTCCTGCGGCAGACGCGCCTGAAAGCCGAGCAGGCGGTGGGCCTTGTCGGTGGACACCTTCTTCGAGTAGCCGAGATCTGCCGCAATCGAACGGAACTCGGGCTTCACCAGGGCGGTGGCGCGCAGCACGGCGTCCGGGATGGTGCGGGTGGGGATCCGCGGGGCCTGGTCACCGAACCGGCCCCGCAGGATGGCGCCGATCTGCTTCATCGCCACGGCGGGCTGGTCGGTGGCCACGAGGAACCGCTGCCCGGCCGCACCCGGGGCGGTCATCGCCTCGATGTGGGCCGTGGCCACGTCTCGGACGTCGACGATCGGGATGAAGGCGTTCGGGTAGCCGGGCATCGCCCCGGTGAGGATGCGCTGGATGATGTGGTTGGCGCCGGTGATCGCGGTACCCATGACCGGGCCCATGACCGCCACCGGCAGCATCGTCGTCAGTTCCGTCGTCCCGCCCTCGGCGGTGATGAAGTCCCAGGCGGCGCGCTCGGCGAAGATCTTGCTGCGGCCGTAGGCAGCCATGCCGGGGCCGTCCGGGACGGACCAGTCGTCCTCGGTGAAGGTGTGCTCGATCTGTCCGTGCCCGAATCCGGCCGCGTGGAAGGCCGAGGTGAGCACGACCCGCTTCACGCCGGCATCGCGGGCAGCCCGCAGAACGCGCAGGGTTCCGTCCCGGGCCGGCTCGATGACGTCGTTCTCGTCGCTGACCGGGCCTAGGTGGACCGGGGAGGCCACGTGCAGGACGTGCTCGACGTCGGCGAGCGCCTGCGCCCAGCCGGCGTCCGCGGTGAGATCGGCCGGCACGAAGGTCAGGGCCTCGCCGCGGACCAGGCCGGCGTCGGTGAGGACGGCCCGCGCCTGGCCTTCGCGGGAGAGCGATCGGATGGTGGTGCGAACCTCGTAGCCCTGCTGCAGGAGCTGGATGATGCAGTGCCCGGCGATGAAACCGGACCCACCGGTGACGAGCACACGACCCTCGGACATGAATGGTCCTTTCGTCCTGCGGGGTGACTTTCACCCCGAGAGCGATCCTGCGGGGCGCGTGGACGCTGAACCAGGCTCCCGCTGACACTGGTAGTGGCAGGGCCTACGCTCCGCTGGCTACGGCTACCTACGATGGCTGGATGACCGGTGAGCCGAACCTGCTGGGCGAGTACCTGCGCGCCCGCCGGGAGCTGGTTTCCCCCGAATCCGCCGGTTTGCCGGCCTTGCGGACCAGGCGTGTGCCGGGGCTTCGCCGCGAAGAGGTCGCGATGCTGTCGGGTATCAGCGCGGAGTACTACCTGCGCCTGGAGCAGGGTCGCGACCGCAATCCGAGCGCGCAGGTCCTGCAGTCCATCGCCCGGGTGCTGCTGCTGGAGGACGACAGCTACCTGCTGAGCCTGGTCGCAGCCCAACCGCGGCGAGCGCGAGCTCACCCGCGGCGCGAGGCGGTGCCGGCCAGTACGGTCCGGCTCCTGACGGCCCTGCAGTTCCCGGCGTTCATCGAGGGCCGCTACCTCGACGTGCTGGCCTCCAACTCTCACGCCCTGGCCCTGTCACCCCGGCTGGCTCCGGGCGGCAACCGCCTGCGCGACGTCTTCCTGAATACCGAGGAGCAGGCCTTGTTCTCGGACTGGCAGAAGGCCGCACGGGTGCTCGTGGCCGGGTTCCGCCGCTCGCTCGGAACCGACGTCGACGATCCGCGCGTCATCGAACTGGTCGGCGAGCTGTCGCTGGCCAGCCCCCAGTTCCGCACGATCTGGGCCCGACACGACGTGGGGCCCCGCACCGGCGCCGCATTCGTCGTCAACCACCCTCAGGTCGGCCAGATCCAGCTCGACCGGGAGAAGCTTGCGGTCACCGGGACCGAGGGCATCATCCTGGTGATCTACCATCCCCAGCCCGACACCGACAGCGCCGAAAAGCTGGCATTCCTCATGGCATTCAACGCCCCGAGCACGAGCGAGGCGCCCGGTCGCCCGAAGCCGGTCTGATGCTGGAGCACCCCACCTGGTGTAGAGCCACGTCGGCTTCGTCCGGCGATCGTTCGAAACCTTGAGATCAGCGTGAGAGCAGCAGCACGGACCATCTCCCGACTCCTGCCACCTTCGGCGATGATGACCGCATGGATGAGCTACTCAGCAACTACCGGGCGTTCGAGGAGGCCGAGCTACGCGCCGACACCGACCGCGTGGCCTCCTTGCTGGCCGAGGACTTCCTGTCCATCGGGGAGCGCGGGTTCGTCTTGGACAAGAGCCAGTGGGTGGCCCGGCATGCCGAGTTCGCCTACGAGAGCACCGAGTGCCTCGACACGGACGTGCGTCACTACGCCGGATGCGCGATCGTCCGCGACGTCCACCTCAGCCGGGCCACCTGGCAGGGACAGGCGATGGTGCTGCGGACCCGGCGCAGCCAGGTCTGGGTCCAGCAGCCCGGGGGCTGGAGGCTGGCCGGACTGCAGTTCAGCTCGCTGCCGGAGGACTGATGGACACCGTGAGAATCGGTCAGGACGTCGTGATCCGCCGCGCCGTCGAGGACGACCTGCCCTCGATCGTTGCGCTGCTGGCCGATGACGAGCTCGGGGCCCAGCGGGAGTCACCGCACGACCTGGCGCCCTACCGGCGGGCCTTCGCGGTGATCGATGCTGACCCGCACCAGTTGCTGGTTGTGGCCGAGAGCGACGGTGTGGTGGTCGCGACGCTGCAGCTGTCCCGGCTGGCCGGCCTGTCACGACGGGGCAGCACTCGGGCTCAGATCGAGGGGTTGCGGGTGGCCGGCAGCCGGCGCGGGCAGGCCCTGGGGCAGGCGCTGATGAAGTGGGCGCTGGAGCAGGCCCGGTCCTGGGGCTGCCACCTGGTCCAGCTCACCTCGGACAAGTCCCGCCCGGACGCGCACCGCTTCTACGACCGGCTCGGGTTCGTCGCCTCCCACGAGGGCTACAAGCTCCAGCTCGACGCGCCCCCCTCAGGTGGCCAGGACCTTCAGGTCGGTGAGCCGGCGGGCGGCGCCCAGGATCTGCTCAGCCGGCATGGGACGGGCCAACAGATACCCCTGGGCCAGGTCGCAACCGAGCAGGCGCAGCAGGTTCAGGGCCTCGACGGTCTCGACCCCCTCGGCGACCGAACGCAGGCCCAGCTCCCGCACGAGCCTCAGCGATGAGGCGACGATGGTGGCGTCCCGGGAGCCGGCGGTCAGCTCCATGACGAAGGACCGGTCGATCTTGACCTCGCTCAGGGGCAGGTTGCGCAGGTAGGTCAGCGAGCAGTAGCCGGTCCCGAAGTCGTCCAGGGACAATTGCACGCCCAGTTCGGACAGCTCCAGCAGGGCCAGACGGGACCGCTCGAGGTCGGCCAGCATGGCGTCCTCGGTGATCTCCAGGACGAGCGCGGTCGCCGGCAGGCCGAAGCGCTTGAGGCTCTCGGCCACAGCCCTCACCAGGCCGCCGTGGTTCAGGGCCGAGGGCGCCACGTTGATCGACAGGTCCAGGTCGCTTCCCTGCTGCGACCACTGCCGGCGGGCGGCCGCGGCGATCTGCAGCACCTCGATGGTCAGCTCCCCCATCATTCCGGCCTGCTCGAAGAACGACAGGAACGTGTCCGGGAACAGCAGCCCCCGGGTGGGGTGGTTCCAGCGCACCAGGGCCTCGACCCCGCTCATCCGTCCGCTGCGGCAGTCGTATTGCGGCTGGTAGTGCAGAAACAGCTCGTGCCGCTCCAGGGCCTCGCGCACATTCAGCTGCTCGGCCTCGCCGCGGTGGCGGGCCGGGTCGAAGCTCGTCGGGCCGGCCCGGGTGGACTTCGCGTCCAGCATCGCCACGTCCGCGCGCTGCATGAGGGTGGCCATGTCGATGCCGTCCTCGGGGCAGGCTGCGATCCCGATGCTGGCTCCGCAGGTGTGCACGTAGCCGTCGATCAGCATCAGGTGGGCGATCTCGGTCACCATGCGCTCGCCGATCACCAGGGCGTCCGGGCCGGAGCAGCCGTTCAGCAGCAGCGCGAACTCGTCCCCACCCAGACGGGCGAGCACGTCCCCGGCGCGCACGACCGTCCGCAACCGGGCGGCGACCTGGCGCAGCACCTCGTCGCCGACGTGGTGGCCGAAGATGTCGTTCACGGCCTTGAACCCGTTCAGGTCCAGCATCATCATCGCGACCCGGGCCGAGGGCGCCCGCTGGTGCAGGGCCTGCTGGACGGCCTGGTCGAAGTGCCGCCGGTTGGACAGCTGGGTGAGCTCGTCGGTCTGGGCCTGGCGCCGGCTGATGTCCAGCATCCGCAGCGTGCTGATCCCCATCGCGGTCCGCTGGAGCGCGGCCAGCAGCCCGAGGCTGGTCAGGACCAGGGCGTAGGTGGGCAGCCAGTGTCCCTCCAGGCTGCCGTAGCTGAGCAGAGCGAATGATCCCAGGATGAACAGGTTCGGCAGCACCTGCGCCTGGCGGGCCGCTGCGGGCCGGGGCTCGAGTTGGACCGGCTCGCCCACGCAGGTGGCCGCCACCGCGATGAACACCAGGGCCAGCGGCCACAGTGCATCCATGGGCTCACCGACGTGGTAGGCCCCCGTGGCGACCTGGTGCAGGTAGACGGTGTCGACGACTGCTTCGATGGCCACTCCCGCGGTCAGCCAGATCCAGGTCGGCGCGACCTGCCCGTGCTTGAGCACGATGACCGCGACGGTGACCGCGACCAGGGCCAGGTCCAGGACGGGGTAGGCCGCCCCGACGACCTGGGTCAGCACCGAGCCGCCCAAGTCGGCCAGGGCCGGTTCCACGATCAGGACGGACCCGGCGGCGGCACAGGCGAGTGCGGCCAGGGCCCCGTCGAGGAAGGCGCCCAGCGAGAGCCCCTTGACCTCCGGGTAGGCCATGGCCAGGACACCGGTGATCAACAGCACGTACGAGGACAGGTAGGCCGCGTCGGCCAGGCTCGGGTAGGGCACCGGCACCAGGAACTGGTCGTGGAAGGAGTAGATGCCGTTGCCGGCCACCCACATCAGAGCGGTCAGCCCCATCAGGGCGAAGGGGACCCGGCGAGAGGTGACGAACACGGCCCGCCCCAGGCAGACCAGCATGGAGGCGACGAAGACGGCGTTGTAGGCCACGCCGTCCACCCAGAAGGAGTAGCCCGGCGCCTGCAGGAAGAGCCCGCACAGGTACACCGCGAACACGCCGGTGAGGACCGCAACGACCGCAGCCCGCCAGGTCCGGCCCGCGTTGCGGACCTGGGCGTACAGCTCCGCGGCGCCGGAGGCGCTGGGCGACACGTAGAAGACATCGACATCGACCGGTTCGGGCTTGACCGCTGCCGGCGTCCGGCTTCGGCGGCCCGGGCCGATCGTTCAGATGAGCGCCGGAGCCAGCAGGTGCTCGGCCAGCGAGCGAACCTGCCGGAACGAGGCCCGGTTCGGATCCAGGGCCTCGCCCAGACCCGCGGCCTCGACGGCGGCGGCGCCGGCGAACTGGTCGGTGGAGAAGGGCAGCAGCAGCATCGGGACGCCGAAGCTGAGCGCCTCGGTGACGCTGTTGTTGCCGCCGTGGCTGATGGCCAGGGCCGAGCGCATCAGGATGGTGATCTGGGGCAGGAACTCGCGCACCAGCCAGTGCTCCGGTAGCTGCCCCAGGACGGCGGGGTCGGCCGAACCGGTGGCCAGCGCCACGCGCACCGGCAGGGGCCGCAGCGCGCGGACCACCTCGGCCAGTACGTCGGCGCGGGCCGAGAGGAAACTGCCGAAGCTGACGTAGACGATCGGCCGGGGATCGGCCGGCGCCCGCTCATCCTGGGCTCCGGCGAGCCACTCGTCGACGTCGGCCGGGACGGGTTCGGGCCGGATCGAGGCTCCGAGAAACCGGTGCGCCGGCAGCATGGCCGTGCGCCGCGGATCGTGCAGCCGCTCGGGGTAGTTCAGGAGCAGGCTCGGGCCGTGGGCGGCGAACGCGTCGCCAACCGCTGCTGCCTGCGGGGCCAAAATACCTAGTGCCGCGTTGTACTCGGCGGTGAACTCGTCGCGGACCTCGCGGCACAGCTTCTCCAGAGCGGCCAGCGCCTGCGGGTCCGGCTCGAACCGGCGGGGCCAGGCCTGCGGGTAGCCGTAGATCTCCCCGCCCACCGGCAGAGCGCTCGGATGGCCGAGAACGACGTCCTCGTAAGGAATTCCGGCGGCCCGCAGGGCGAGGGTGGCGCCGAACGCGAGATGGTCCACGATGATCCGGTCCGGGGCGACCTGCTCGACCACCCGCAGCACGGCCCGCCCGGTGAGCACCGGCTCCCAGAGCAGGTCGCCGCGCCGGGCCCGGGCCTGGTAGGTGAGGGTCTCGACCAGGCCGTGCCGGGTGGCCTCGAAGAAGCCGCGCAGGACGTCGTCCTCGCCGCGGGGTTGCTGCTCGGCCCGGATGACTCCCGGGTTGGAGCCGCGCCCGAGCCGCAGCTGGACCCGTTCGAAGCCGAAACCGGCCACCGCTGAGGCCGTCGCCTCTCCGGTGGCCACCACCACCCTCTCCCCCGGACGGCGCCGGCCGGTGGCGATCGTGGCCAGCGGCAGCAGGTGGGAGGCATAGTCGGGGCTGATCACCAGCAGTGTCATCGCCGGGCCGCCGGCCGGCGGACGCCGGCGTAGATGCCCGCTAGCGTGGTGGCCATGGCTTGCACGGTCAGCCGCTGCTCGATCAGCGCCCGGGCCCGGGCCGCGCGCTGCTCGCGATCCGGCTCGCCCGCCCGGACGAGCGCGGCCCGCATTCCGGCGGCGAGCGCGGCCGGATCGCGGGTGTCGACTAGCAGCCCGGTCACGCCCTGCTCGACGTAGGTGGCCGGGCCGCCGCCGTTCGGCGCGACCACCACCAGGCCGGCCGCCAGGGCTTCGAGAACGGCCAGGCCGAACTCCTCCTTGAGGCTGCCGCAGACATAGATGCCGTCACCGGCGGCGGACGTCGAGCCCAGCCGAGCCAGGGCCAGCCACTGGGCGACCACGTCGTTGGGCCGGTGACCGGCCAGGATCAGACCGGCCTCGGCCTGCGCCGACGACGGGACGACCTGGTCGATGAGCTCCAGCTGTTCCCGCTCGTCGCTTGAGGGCCGGGCCAGGTCGCCGCCGACGACCAGCAGGTTGCACCGATCGCGCAGTTGCTCGTCGCCGGCCCAGGCCTCGACCACGGCGGCCATCCCCTTCACCCGGTGCAGCCGGCCCACGCTGACCGCCAGGGGCAGGCCTCGGCGGTGGGCGGGCAGGGCGGCCAGCAAGCGCTCGAGCTGCTCGGCGGCCACCCCACCGGATCCGGCCGCGGGACGGTCACCACTCCTGCGGGCGGCGACCTCGGACCCGGCCGCCCGGCTGAGAGCCAGGTCGATCCCCTCCGGGACCACCGTATAGCGGTGCGGCTCCTCCCGGACCTCGATCCCGAGCAGTTCGCGCAGGTCGTGCTCCAGTTCGGGGCGGGGGAAGAGCACGTTGTGAGCGGACGTCGCGGCCAGTCGCTGCACCAGCCGGGCCCGGAACCAGTAGTGCTCTTGTTCGTCACCGGCTCCGAAACCGGCGCGGGTGAGGGCGCCGGTCATGTCCAGGGAATGGATGACGGCGTGCGGATCGGGAGCCAGCGTGAACACCACCGGGATGCCCAACTGCCGAGCCACGGTGTCGGCGGCCAGGCTGCCGACATCGCCCATCCGCAGGTGCAGCACGTCGATCGGGCCCGCCGCCCGCAGCATCCGCCGGATGCCGCGCTCGGCCGCGACCCGGGCCGGCCAGGCCTGCGCGCTGCCGGTCGGCGGGCGCAGCAGCGGCACGGGCACCAGCACGTGCCCGGCCTCCGGGACGATCGAACCGGAGCCGCTCAGCGCCTCGGCCGCCGCCTGAACCGTGCCCCGGGACAGGGTGAGCACCTGCTCGATGCGGGGATCGGCGGCCAGGGCGTCGCCCAGGCGCAGCAGCAGGGTCGCCACCCCACCGTTGTCACCCATCCCGGCTCGGGACAACTCGCGATCGATGTCGGCGTGCAGGAACAGCTGGGCGATCCTCAGCCCACCACCTCGGGTGCTCGTCGCCACCGGGGAGGAGCCGGCCGGGCGAAGGTCGAGGTCAATGGCAGCCAGCCGGGCCCCCTGGGCCACGTCGCCGGCCCCGCGGGACAGTTGCCGCAGCAGGTCGACGACGTGGGGGTGCGGCTCGCGATCGCCCAGGGCACTGAGGGCGACCACCCGGACGGCGTCGTCCTCGCGCGAGTCGGCAGCGATCCGCAGCAGGCTCGGGCCGGCGAGCTGCCCCGGAACCAGGCCCAGGGTCTCGACCAGGCCGGCCCGGGCCGGGATGTGCCGCTCGACCGCGAGCGCACCCTCCAGAGCCAGGGCCACGTGATCCGACGCCGCCCGTGACCATTGTCCCAGCGTGCGCTGGGCCAGCATGCCGGAGAAGCCACCCGCGCTGAGCACCGCGATGAGCCGGCCGATCGCGTCGAGGCGGGGCAGCCGGGCGGCCAACGTCCAGGCGGCGTGCTCGCGCAGGAACGCGCGATCGTGCGAGAGCAGGTCGGACAGGACCGCGTCGGCTCGATCGTCGAAGACCCGGCCCAGCGCGTGCACGGCCGCGATCGCGGTCAGCTCGTCGTCGGGATCCTGGGCCGCAGCGGCCAGGAGGTCGGCTGCTCGCCGACTGCCGTCACGAGTGGCGGCCAGAGCCAGATCATCGGCCGCTTGCAGGACGTCGACGATGAACGGGGCCTCTCGCACCGTTGCGAGCGCGCGCTGCAGAGCCATGGACCGGTTCTACCCCGCCCTTTCGCCGGCAACCATTCCGGGTCGGGCATCGACCCGCCGTCCCACCGACACCGCCTGGTGCCGGGGCCGGATCGATGCAGCCAGCACCCCGGAAGGCGATTTCAGATGCAGTCCGACCCTGTGATCCATGTCGCAGTCCGTGAGGACTTGAGATCCGGAGGACCTCCTCGAAGAGGAAGAAAGCTCAGCCAAACTTTATTTGAGGATTGAACCATTGACGGCCGATGATCCACAGGTAATATCGACCGTGCTTGGAGAGCGCTCTCCGACGGTGGTATCGGCATTGGCCGGCGCCTCGCCCGGAGGGGCGAAGCGAACGATCGGACAGCCCTTACCTAAAAGTAGGAGAGCGAATGAGCAGGCGTTTGACCGAACCATCCCCACGTGTCCGGGCCCGCGGCGCCGGCGTGGCCACCGCCCTGCTGGGCCTGCTGGCCGGCGGCCTGCTGGCCGTGGCTCCGGCCCATGCGGACAGCGCCGGCGGCGTGTCGATCGATCTGGGTGCCGTAACCGACGGCAACGGTTTCGTGGCCGACCAGTACGGTGTCGGCGGCGGCACCGACACCTTCCCGGCCGGCCGGCCCAGCCTGCCGAACTGGGGCCCCACCGTCGCCCACCCCCTGCCGGTGGCCGTGTGGAACACCTCCCACGTCGGCGAGACGCACTACACCGTCCCCGGGCTGACCCCGGGCGCGACCTACCAGGTTCGGCTCTACTTCATGGACTGGTACTTCACCCACGCCGGCCAGCGCAAGTTCGACGTCGTCATCAACGGCACCAACGTCCTGACCAACTTCGACATCATCGGCGCCGCCCAGGACCGCGGAGCCGACGGCGCACTGCCCTTCGGAGTCGAGAAGGACTTCCCCGCCACGGTCAAGGCCGACGGCACCGTCTCCATCGACTTCAACCGCAACAGCGCCGACCAGCCCCAGGTCAACGCCATCGTCATCGCGCCGGACAACACCAGCCCGGCCCCCGCCCCGAGCAACGCCGGCGGCGTGTCCGTCGATCTGGGCGGCAAGGCCGGCGACGGCTTCATCGCCGATCAGTACGGTGTCGGCGGCGGCACCGACACCTTCCCGGCCGGCCGGCCGAGCCTGCCGAACTGGGGCCCCACCGTCGCCCACCCCCTGCCGGTGGCCGTGTGGAACACCTCCCACGTCGGCGAGACGCACTACACCGTCCCCGGGCTGACCCCGGGCGCGACCTACCAGGTTCGGCTCTACTTCATGGACTGGTACTTCACCCACGCCGGCCAGCGCAAGTTCGACGTCGTCATCAACGGCACCAACGTCCTGACCAACTTCGACATCATCGGCGCCGCCCAGGACCGCGGAGCCGACGGCGCACTGCCCTTCGGAGTCGAGAAGGACTTCCCCGCCACGGTCAAGGCCGACGGCACCGTCTCCATCGACTTCAACCGCAACAGCGCCGACCAGCCCCAGGTCAACGCCATGGTGATCACGCCCGCCGCCTGACGGCACCCTCTGCTGCGCCCGAAACTGCACACGGTGGGCCGGGACAGCGACGATTCGCGAACCGGCCGGAGCCCTTGAGCCGCGCTCAACGGCTCCGGCCGCCATCGTGGTCTGCCGGCCCTGGCCGACCAACTCTGTCGCTTGACGTGCTGCGGTACTGCGATTGCCCGTCCCGGCGAACGCCGTTTCCCAGCAGGGAGATCGAGGTAGATCCATGAGCCGGGGGTCACCAACGTACATGGCTGAGGTCCGCGTTGATTCGATAGGGCGGCCCCTGTTGCTGGGGCAACCAGCCTTCGGCCAGCGCGGACCTGATGCTCGAGGCCACCAAGCTCGGGGTGACCGGTGCGGTGGGCAGATCGAGCCAGTTGCCGGGATACGGGACGGGCAGTTCGACGATGAGCAGAGCTCCTCGCCCTTCGATGTGTTCAACCACAAACCGCAGGGGTTCCCAGTCCGGGCCCTGAAGGTAGGTGGACTTCCACCTGACCTGCCATCGGTAGCGGACCCCGTCCAGGCTGATGACTCTCGTACCCTTGCGCGCGAGCGTCATCCCTGCATCCCTTCGGGAATCATCAGACGAGACCGTACTCGGCAAGCAGGCCGAACGGAACGGATTTGCGGACGCACAGCAGCGGCGGCCATCTTGCGGGTGGCCGGGATCAATCACGGTTGCGGCTGGTGACCCTAGGTCATTGCGAGAGCTGATCGGCGTCTACGCCTCGGGTGGTCACTTTGAGCCCCTGATCGATGAAGTCGACAATCCAGGCGAAGCTTTCGTCGACGTCGGTGTTCATCTGAAAGCCGCCGTCGACCTCGAGGGTGGCGAACCCGTGCAGCATGCTGCGCAGCATCCGCAGTGCATGGATCTCCTGGTCCGGATCGATCCCGTAGCCGCGCAGCACGGCGGCCAGGGAGGTCAGGACCCGGCCGCTCGCGGCGATGAACGGGTCGTCGGGCCCGGTCGGGCGACGGCCGTTGCCGGCGGCGTACCGGCCGGGGTGGTCCTTGACGTACTGACGCATGGCCTGTGCGCCGGCGGCGAGCGCGTCCGACCCGGCCCGGCCCTGGGTGGCTTCGCGCAGGGCGTCGGCGAGTTCGTTCGCGGCCAGGACGGCGATCCGGTGGGCGAGGTCACGGAGGCTGGTCACGTGCTTGTACAGGGACGGCGTCCTGACCCCGAGCCGTTCGGCCAGCGCGCCCATGCTGAGCTGGTCGAACCCGATCTCGTCGGCCAGGTCGGCCCCGGCCACGGTGACCGTTGCCGTCGCCAGGCCCGCCCTAGGCACGGGCGGTCGTCCGGGCCAGGAACGGCAGAGCCAGGGCGAGAACCTCGGCGGGGGTCTGGGCGTGCGGGTAGTGCCCGGCGCCGTCGATGACGGCCAGCTCGGCGAGGCCGGCGGCCAGATCGGCGACGATCTTCTCGCCCTCGGCCCTCGGGTCGGCCCAGTCGGGGTCGGCGCTGCCCTCGATGATGAGTACCGGGCAGCGGACGTTGGCCAGCTGGGCGCCGGCATCGCCGGGGTTGGCCTTGCACATGGCCTGCAGGGCCTTCATCCGACCGGGCTCGCCCAGCTTGGCCTCGATGCGGGCCAGTTCGGCGTCCCAGTCGGCGGGCTTGCTCGGGTAGGCCACGTCCAGGTACTTCTTCCAGCTGGCCAGGCTCCCGCCGACCATGACCTTGGCCATCTGGGTGTACCCGGACCGGAAGCGCTTCACCCGGGCCAGGCCGGCGAGGTCGACGGACTGCTTGCGGGTGAAGGGGGCCAGCTCGATCACACCGGTGACGAGCTCGGGTGCGGTGGCGGCGGCGATGGTGGCGGCTCCTCCGCTGATCGACTGCCCGATGATCACGGCCGGCCCACCCAGGTGGCGCACCAGCGCGATGAGGTCACCAGCGATGTCGGTACGGCTGTAGCCGTCCCAGCCGAGGCTGGAGTCGCCGCAGCCGCGGATGTCGACATTGGCGACCCGGTATCCGGCGGCGGCCAGGGCGGGGGCCAGGAAGCGGTAGGAGTGCCGGCTGTCGCCGATGCCGTGGGCAAGGACGACGAGGGGACCCTCGCCGCTCACGTCGTAGGCGATGGTGTTGGGGCCGATGCTCAGCTGCTCGGTCATGGTGTCCTCCGTGGCCTTGGCTAATGTTGTTAGCTAAAAGCTACTCTCATTAGCCACAATCGTCAACCGTGCCTCGCGAACCTGGGCCCGGACGTCAGGAGCGATAGGCCGCGATCAGGGCTCGTTCGCGTTCCGGGCTCAGGCCGGACCGCCGAGCCCGGTCGAGCCCCGTCGTTCGTTCATAGGCGAGGACGTCGGCGATCAGGTCGGCCCGCTCGCGATGACGCAGGCCGGCCTCCACGGCCGCCGTTCCGGTGCGGGCGGACCACCCTTCCCAGCCCGGCTCGACGAGCCACATCGCCAGCGAGTCCTCCCCCATGTACTGCTCGACGCCCTGCTCCACCAGCCAGCGCCGGGGCACGCGCACCACCGGCCCGGTGTGCCCGCCGACCCGGCGGCTGAGCTCCACCCATTCACCGAAGGGGACCGTCGGGCCGACGACGTCGTACGCGCCCGTGGTGCCGCGCTCGGCGCAGTCGAGAATCCAGGCGGCCTGATCCCGGACGTCGACGACCTGGGTCGGCAGGTCGGGGGTGTCGGGCACGAGCAGGGCTTCCTCGGGTGCCTGGGCGGCCCGGGCCACCCAGGCGCCGGATCGTCCGCTGTGGTCTCCGGGCCCGCCGATCAGACCGGACCGGGCAATCAGCAGTCGCTCGCCCAGCGCGGTAGCACCGGCCTGTTCGCAGGCCACCTTGGCCTCGCCGTAGAGCTCGCGGCCAACCTCGTCCTGCTCGGTCCCTTCCCGCAGCGGAAAGGCTTCATTGGCACCGGGTGTGGCGAAGTCCGCGTAGGCGTTGACCGAGGACACGTATGTCCAGTGGCGGGCCTGCCGGCTGAGCGCGGCCAGAGCTGCCTTCACGAAACGGGGTTGCCATGACACCTCGAAGACCGCGTCCCAGGCCTGGTGGCGGACGTCGTCGTAGGCCCGGGGATCCCGGCGGTCGGCCTGGATCAGGTGGGCGCCGGGCGCTATCGGTCCGCTCTCACCCCGAGCCAGGCAGACGACGGTGTGGCCACGGTCGACAGCTTGCTGGGCGATCTCCCGGCCGAGCCACCGGGTGCCACCGAGGATGAGGATGTCCATCGTCCGAGTCCACCAATGCCCGGCCGGTGCGGCAACGGTTTTCGCTCGGCGGAGAACGCAGCCCTTCGGCGCGAGCGCCGTTGCCCGGGAGGCTCCTGCCACCGAGGCGACACCCGCGCCTGGCCGGACTCTAGGAGCCGTCGCAGCGCAGACCGTCGAGAAAGATCGCGACAATGCGCTGGTTGTACTCCAGCGCCCGCCCGGGTACGGGCTGGCACAACTGGGTGATGGCGTGCAAGAGGTCCTCCGCGCTGATGTCGTCGCGGACGGCGCCGTCGGTGACGGCGGCAGCCAGCAGTTGGGCCAGCGCGGGGCCGAGCCGCTGGCGGAAGTAACCGGGCAGCCCCTCGAACGCCGGATCACCGGAGTGCAGCGCCGAGGCCAGCCCGCGCTTGGTCGCCAGCAGTTCGGCGAACCGCTGCACCCACCGAGTCAGCGCCTGAGCGGGCGACTGCTCGGCCATCAGGGCCGGCCCCGCCTCGGCGACGGCGTCGATCCCGCTCTCCACGACGGCCTTGACCAGGTCGGCGCGCTGCGGGAAGTGCCGGTACAGGGTGCCGACCCCGACCCCGGCCAGGTCGGTGATCTCCTTGGCCGGCGCATCCACCCCGGAAGTGGCGAAGACGGTGCCCGCCGCCTCGATCAGCGCATCGACGTTGCGGCGCGCATCGGCCCGCCGCCGTGGCGTGCGCTCCCCGACCGGCTGGACAGCGGTCGACGGGACCTCCGTCGGCGTCGCGGATTCAGCCACCCCAGTACCTCCACTTGCTTAACCGGAAAATCTTTCCGTATAGTTACCGGAAACAGTTTCCGGTTATTGCCAGCGTACGGCATGGGCCGTAGGCGAACCACCCACAGGGAGACCAACCATGCAGTACCGCACCCTGGGCCGGACCGGCATCCAGGTCAGCCCGTACGCCCTGGGCACCCTGATGCTCGCCACCGCCATGGGCAACGCGCCCGAGGACTCTGTGCGTCTCATCCACAAGGCGCTGGACGCCGGCATCAACTTTCTTGATACCGCCGACGCCTACGGCGACTCCGAAGAGATCGTCGGTAAAGCCTCGAGGGCCGGCGGGACGACGTCGTGCTGGCCACCAAGTTCGGCCGGCCCATCGGGCAGGAGCCCAACCACCGAGGAAGCTCTAGACGCTGGATCGTCGCTGCCGTGGAGAACTCACTGCGCCGCCTGCGGACAGACCACATCGACCTCTACCAGATTCATCGCCCGGACCCCCAGACCGACATCGAGGAGACCCTTTCGGCACTGAGCGACCTGATCAGCAGCGGCAAGGTCCGTGCGATCGGCGCCTCGGGGACTCCGGCCAGCGACATCGTCCAGGCCCAGTGGATTTCCGAGCGACGAGGGCTGGCCCGCCTGCACACCGAGCAGCCGGTGTACTCCCTCCTCAACCGGGGCATCGAACGCGAGATCCTGCCCGTCACGCAACGCTTCGGCATGGGCACCCTGGTCTGGGGGCCGCTGGGACAGGGACTGCTCACCGGCCGCGTGCGCCGGAACCAGCCCAACGATCTGCGCCGTGCCGGGCTGGTCCGGCACCTGAACGACGAACACCGCCTCGACGCGGTCGAAAAACTCATCCCCCTGGCCGAAGAAGCAGGCCTGCCCCTGAACCATCTCGCGATGGCGTTCGCCATCGCTCACCCTGGTGTCACCAGCGCCCTGATCGGCGTGCGGACCCCGGAGCACCTCGACAGCCTCCTGAGCGGCCTGGACGTCACCCTCACCGACGACGTCCTCGATCGCATCGACGAGATCGTCCCGGCCGGCACCGACATCGGCGCGCTCGACCAGACCTACCAGCCTCCGACCCTGACGAGGCCGAGCCTGCGCCGCCGCTCATCGGCCGAGCGCCCCGCCGCCTGAGCACCATCTCGCCTCATCACGCCGAGTTCGATTGAGCCGGCCCCGCTCGATCTCTTAGATTCCCTGGCCGGCCAGGGGTCCTAGTTCCTCGACCTGGCCGACGACGGAATCCGCTCGCTGCGGAAAGTACGCCGGTAGGCCTCCGGAGGCACACCTAGCACTCGGTTGAAGTGGCGGCGCAGGGTGGTGGCGGTTCCCATACCGGTCCGGGCCGCGATGAGGTCGAGGTTGTCGTCAGTGGTCTCCAGCAGGTGCTGAGCGTGGTGCACCCGCTGGGTCAGCAGCCACCGCAGCGGGCTCGTGCCGGTGACGGCCTGGAAATGACGCGCGAGATTGCGTGAACTCATGTTCGCCTGGCGCGCCAGGTCCTGCACCGTCAGTGCTTCGTCCAGCCGGGCACTCGCCCAGTCCAGCAACCCGGCCAGGACGTGGTCCGCACCGGGTGACAGAGGAGCGGGGACGAACTGGGCCTGCCCTCCCTGCCGGTGGGGCGGCACCACCAGGCTGCGCGCGAGCGCGTTGGCCACGGCCGCTCCGTGGTCGGTTCGGACGACGTGCAGGCACAGATCCATCCCGGCGGCCTTGCCGGCCGATGTCATGACGGTGCCGTCGTCGACGTAGAGCACGTCCGGGTCCACCCGTACCTGGGGGTAGCTGCTGGCCAGGAGGGATGCGTGGGCCCAGTGGGTGGTGGCCCGCCGCCCGTCCAGCAGGCCGGCCGCGGCCAGGACGAATGCCCCGGTACACAGGGAGATCACGCGAGCGCCGGCCTCGTGCGCCTGGCGCACGGCGTCGACCAGATCAGCCGGCGGTTCGGTCTCGACGTCGCGGACCGCCGGGACGATCACGGTGTTCGACCTCCCGAGCTCGTCGAGTCCGTGCTGCGTTCCTGCCCTCAACCAGCCACCGACTTCCGCGGCGTCCGGGCCGCAGATGGCCAGGCGGTACCAGGGGTGGGCGAGGTCGCGGTCGACGCCGAAGACCTCGCAGGCCGCGGCCAGCTCGAACAGCGGCGTCCCCTCGGTGACCGCGAGCGCAACCGAGTGCATGTCCGAAACTGTACGGCACGTGTCGTTGCGGCCACTGGTGTCCGGTACCCGCACGGACGACGATGAACGGCGTGAGCCAGCCGAGCGTTGAGGACTCCCCCACCCACAGGGTTGCCGTTATGGGCGCCTACGGCCACACCGGCCGCTTCGTGGTCGCCGAGCTGCGGCGACGCGGAATGGTGGCGATCCTTTCGGGTCGGGATGCCGACAAGCTTCAGGCTCTGGGTCGAGCGACGCCCGGGTCTCAGGTACGACCTGCCTCATTCGAGGATCCAGTCGCCCTCGACCGCGCTCTGGCCGGCGCGGCGGCGGTCATCAACTGCGCCGGCCCCTTTGCCGAGACGTCCGCGCCGGTACTGGAGGCGGCGCTGCGCGCCCGGATTCCCTATCTGGACGTCACGGCCGAGGTCGAGGTCGTCGCGGAGACGTTCGCGCGGTACTCCGAGCGTGCTCGCGACGCCGGAGTGGTCGTCGTCCCGGCGGTGGCCTTCTACGGCGGCCTCGGCGATCTGCTCGCCACCGCCGCGGCGGGCGACTGGGTGTCCGCGGACGACATCACCATCGCGTACGCCCTCAGCATGTGGCGCCCGACGCCCGGAACCAGGGCCACGGGCCTGGTCTCGACCAGGCGACGGCAGGGGCGCCGGATCGTCTACACCAACTACGGAATGGAGCTGCGCACCGGCGAGGCGCCGGTGCACGAGTGGACCTTTCCCGCGCCGATCGGCGCCCAGGCCGTCGTGGCCGACTTCACGACGGCCGACAGCGCCACCCTCCCCACTCATCTGAAGGTGCGCGACATTCGCAGCTACATGTCGCTGGCGGCACTCGACGACCTGGGCGCCCCGGATGTGTCACCGCCGGTGGCCATCGACGAGCAGGGCCGTTCGGCACAGACCTTCTTCGTCGAGGCGGTCGTCTCCTCAGGCGGCTCGACTCGGCGGGCCGCAGCGGGCGGCCAGGACATCTACGCGATCACTGCCCCGCTGGTCGTGGAAGCCACCTGTCGTGTTCTGGCTGGGCCGGACGGCCTCACCGGGGTCATGGCCGTCGGCGCCCTCGGTGACGCACGGGACTTCCTGAGCTCGCTGAGCCCGGATCCGTTGACCTTCGAGGCTCGATAGCCACGGGTCATCCCTGGAAGTAGTACCCGGCGTCCAGATCGGCGATCAGGCCGGGCTGTTCGGGCTTCCAGCCGAACCGTTCCTGGGTGAGGGTGCTGGAGGCCGGGCAGTCGATGGCGAAGATGGGTCCGATCCAGCCGAAGTGCTCCACCGCCCGCTCGGCCGGGACGGCCTCGACCGGCAGGTTCAGTCCCCGCCCGATCGCCTCGGCGATCTCCCGCGACGCCACGCCCTCCTCGGCCACCGCGTGCAGGCTCGTCCCGGCCGGTGCCTCCTCGACGGCCAGGCGGACGAGGCGAGCGGCGTCGAGCCGGTGCACCGCGGGCCAGCGACTGCTGCCGTCGCCGACGTATCCCGAAACGCCCTTCTCCCGGGCGATGGCGACGAGGACGGCTATGAATCCGTGGTCACCGGGGCCGTGGACGGTGGGGGCGAACCGCACTGCGCTGGTGCGAACCCCGCGTTCGGCGTAACTGAGCGCGGCGTTGGCACCGGCGATCCGCGGGTGACGACCGGCCTCGGGGTTGTCCTGCTCAGTCGCCACCCGGCCGGCGACCAGGCCGGCAACGCCCGAAGCGATGGCGAGCGGCTTGTCCGTTCCCTCCAGAGCCGTGGCGATGGCGACGAGCGCGGCCGCGTCCATCCGGGCGGCGGCCTCCATCTGGGAGAAATCGTGGCTGTAGCCCAGGTGGACGACGCCGTCCGAGTCGGTGGCGACCTCGCTGAGCACGTCGAGATCCTCCAGGCTGCCGCGACGCACGTCGGCGCCGGCCGCCGCGATGGCGGCGGCGGAGGTGTCGGAGCGAGCCAGGCCGACGACTTGGTGGCCGGCCGCGAGCAGCTCGGCGACGGTGGCGGCACCGATCCAGCCGCTGGCTCCGGTGACGAAGATGCGCATGAGGTTCTCCCGGTTCGTAGGACGACGACTCAATGTCAGTCAGTGACATCACCGTAGCATGTGATGTCGCAGGATGACATGACTAGAATCGACGGCGTGGGACGGTGGGAGGGCGACGCGAGCGGGCGGCTGCGGGCAGCGGCGATGCAGCTGTATGCCGAGCAGGGTTTCGAGCAGACCACCGTCGCCGAGATCGCCCAGCGGGCCGGGCTCAACGCACGAACCTTCTTCCGCCACTTCGCCGACAAGCGCGAAGTGCTCTTCGCCGGCTCCGAACTGCTGCAGGAACGCATGGTCGAGGCAGTGGCGAACGCGCCCGCGAATGCGACCCCGATCCAGATCGTCGTCGCCGTACTGAATGCCGCCGGCGACTTTCTCGGGCAGCACCACGAGCTCTCCCGTCAGCGCCAGACGTTGATCCAGGCGAATCCGGAGCTCCAGGAGCGCGAGCTGATCAAGATGGCCCGGCTGTCCACCGCCGTCGCCGACGAGCTACGCCGCCGGGGCGTACCTGAACCGGACGCCGGCCTGGTCGCCGAGGCCGGGCTGGTCGCGCTGCGGGTCGGGTTCGCTCGCTGGCTCGTGGAGTCGGGCGACATCAGCCTCACGGCCACGATGCAGACCGCCCTCGACCGCCTGGGAGCGGTGACGGCCCGAGGCTGAGCCGAACGAATCAGCCGGCGGCTGCGGTCCTGAACTCCTGGGGCGAGCGCCAATTCATTCAGGACGCCGACTCCTGAACCTGTCCCCGGTGCAGCCGGACCACCTGGTCGGCGATGGCCAGCACCCGCTCGTCGTGAGTCGCCACGATGACGGCGGTGCCTCGGCGGCGGGCCTCGGCCAGAGCCGCGAGAACCAGGTCGACGTGGTCGTCGTCCTGGTGACCGGTCGGCTCGTCGAGGACGGCCAGGCGCGGGTTCAGAACCAGGGCCCGGGCCAGGGCGGTGCGCTGCTGCTCGCCGAGCGAGGTCTCGGTGGCGGGCCGAGCGGCGATCGCGTCCAGCCCGAGGACGGCGGTGAGCTGCTGTGCGTCCTCGACCGGCCGGCGGTCGCGCAGCAGGGCCGGCAGCAGGATGTTCTCGGCCACGCTGAGCTCGCTGACCAGGGCCAGTCGCTGCGGCAACAGCGAGACCACAGACCAGTCGTTGATGTCCTGGGCCGGCCGGCCGTCGATGGCGATCCTGCCGGACTCGGGTCGGCCCAGGCCGGCCACCAGGTGGCAGAGGGTGGACTTGCCCGATCCCGAGCGACCGGCCAGGGCCAGCACCTGGACCTGCGCGAGGGCCAGACTGACGTCGCGCAGCACCGGGCCCACGTCGGGGCCGCCGAGCCGGTGGGTGACCGCCTCGACCAACAGTCGTGGCTGTGCGTCACTCATTGGTTCCGGCTCCGTCATCGGGGGGCAGCAGGCGGACGCCGTCGGCCTCGATCACGACCCGGGCCCGCCCGTCCGGGAACAGCCCGAGCGCCGCCACCGGCAGTTGCAGCCGGCCGGTCGAGTCGATGCTGGCGGTGGCCTGCCCCCGGCCGTCGGCCTCGGTCGAGAGGACACCGTGCCTCAGGTGCAGCACCCGGTCGGCGGCCGCGACGGCCCGGGCGTCGTGGGTGGCGAAGACCACCGCGCTACCGGCGTCGGCGACCCGGCGCAGCTCGGCCAGCAGCACCCGGGAGCTGTCGTCGTCCAGTTCCGCGGTCGGCTCGTCGGCGACCACCAGCGCCGGTTCGCCGACCAGGGCGGCGGCCACGGCCAGGCGCTGCTGCTCGCCCCCGGACAACTGGCCGACCCGGGCCCCGCGGCGGGCCGACAGCTCCATCCGCTCCAGCCGCTCGCCCGCATCGACGCCGGAGACCCCACGCAGCCGGGCGGCCAGCTCGATCTGCTCGACGGCACTGAGGTGTTCGAACAGGCTGTGCGTGGGGCGTTGGGCGACCCAGCCGACCTGGTGGCGGCGCAACGTGCGCAGGGTCCGGCGGGACATCTTGGTCGTGCTCACCGGGCCGATCCACAGATCGCCGCCGCTCTGGCGCTCGCGCAGGGCCAGCACCGACAGCAGGCTCGACTTACCGCTGCCGGACGGCCCGGTGACGGCCGTGATCGTGTGGGCCGGGAAGGTGGCGTCGATCCCGCGCAGGGCGTGGGTCTCGCCGCTGGGCGAGAGGTAGATCCGGATCAGCCGGGCACACCGGGCCGCCGGGATCATGGCCGTCTCACTCGACATCGCGCAGCACCTCCCCCGCCGACCGTCCGGAACCGCTCGGCAGAGCAGACCGCGACACGAGCAGCCCCGACAGCAGGGCGGCCACGGCCGTCAGGGCCGTCACCTCCAGGCTGAGCCGGTCCAGCCGGAGCACGAACGCCGGGGCCGGGCCGCCGCCCGGATCCAGCAGCCGGGCGCCCATCGGCAGGATCAGCAGGGTTCCGACGCCGGCCAGCACCAGCGCGATGACGGCGAACGCCCCCAGCTCGAGCGCGCGGGCCCGGCCCACCCCCCACCGGCCCATTCCCATCCGGACCAGCATCAGATCCGCCGCCCGGGCCCGGCCGGCCGCGCGGTCGGCGAACATGGCCAGCCCGAGCACGCCCAGCCCGGCCACGCACAACCCCAGGGCGAGCTGGAAGCCGATCGCGCGCCGGGCGGCGACGATCGCCGGGTCCTGAGCGGCCTGCTCGGAGGTGGTCGGGTGGCTCTGCTCGATCCCCCGCGGATCGAGGTAGGCCTGCAGGGCGCTCAGCCCGGCCGACGACCAGAGCGATGGGGAGAACTCGGTCGGGTGGTCGAACTGGCTCTGCCGCAGCGGCGGCTGGATCCGCGGGTCGCCGGGGCCCAGGTAGCCGAAGAAACTGTCCGCCGGGACGACGATCATCGGCAGGTTGCCGCCGTAACCGGGAAAGGCGGGCACGGCGTCCAGCACCCGGATCGGCACCTCGCCGTGAGCCAGGGTGGCGATCGAGGCCGTGTCGCCCCGGCCTGCGCTGACCGGGCCGACGGTCAGGGCCGGGATCGGGCTGTCGGTCCCGCCGGCGGCCAGCTGGGCCGTCACCCGCGCGTCGGTGGCGCCCATGGTCGAGACCAGGCGGCGGGCCCGGGCCAGCTCAGGACCGGTCCCCCAGCCGGCCACCTCGGCGAACCGGCGCGGGTCGATCACCAGCAGGTCAATGGTGTCGTACTCGGGCGGCATGGTGATCCGGCTGCGCCAGACGATCGTGGTGCCGTCCGGCAGGGGTGGGATCCGCACGCCATTCACCGGCTGATGCGCGGGCAGGGGCACGTCGTCGGGTGTGGTGACCGGCAGTCGCGCGGCACCGGGGTCGAGCAGCCACGAGGCGTCGACGTCGGCGGTCGCCCGGGCCCCGCTGAGCACCGCCGTGCGGTCGCCGGTGATCTGGCGGACCGATGCGGCGGCGGCGAAAGAGTAGATGAGAAAACCGAATCCGACGGTGAGCACGGTGATCAGCAGCACCGCCGGCCGGCCGCCACCGGACAGCCGGCGCGCGGCCAGGATCACCGCCGGCCGGCGGGCCCAGGCCGTGGTGGTGGAGCGCTCGCCCGTGGCCCGGTTGGCCGCCAGGAGAAGGATCAGCCGCCCACCGACGGCGCCGGTCGCCGCCAGTACGAGCACCGGCACCAGCAAGTCGAGGGCGCTGGGGGGGCCGGCGTCGTCCGGTCGCAGCAGCAGGCCGGCCGAGGCGGTGAGCGCGATCGCCAGCAGCGCCGGCTCCCAGGGCGTGCTGCGGCGGACCCGTTCGAGCCCGGTCAGCCGGCCGGCCGCGACCGCGGCCAGCAGGGCCGCCGCCGCCACCAGCAGCACGCCGGCGGCCACCGCAACCAGGCTGCGCTTGGCGGCGGACCGCAACCCGGCCTCGGTGATCGCGCCCGGCGGCCCGGCCACGGCGACCAGGCCCCAGCCGGCCAGCCATCCGGCCGCGGAGCAGACGAGAGCCAGCGGCAGCACCTCAACCCCGGCCAGGGCCGCGACGGCCACCGGGCGCACTCCCAGGCCGAGCATCAGGCGCAGCTCGACCGCCCGGCGAACCAGCCCGAACACCGACACCGCGAGCACGGCGAGCAGGCCCAGGGCCAGGGCGGCGGCCTCCGCGGTCGACGTCCAGGCCCGGGTTCGATCGGCCACGTCGCCGGCGTCGCCGACGATCGACGGCAGGCCCGATATCACCTGCTCGTGCCGGTCGACGTCGAGCGGGCCGGAGCCGCTCGACCCGGTGTCACGCACCTCGTCCTGGCTGCGCAGCACGGCCGCCGCGGTGGCCCGGGCCTGGTTCAACCGCGGGTGGGGTTGCAGACGAGCCTCGACCGAAAACAGGAGCTCGTCGCCGATCGCCGGGGCCAGCCGGGCCGCCGTGGCCACGTCGGTCACGATGAGGGACGCCGGCAGGGTCCGGAACTCGCTGTCGGTCGGAACCTCGGCCCGGCGCAAGGACCACTCATGGACGCCCGGCGGATCGGCCGGCAGCCGCCCTCCCGGCCCGACCGCGTAGATCCCGGCGACCCGGGCCGGCGTCCGGGTGCTCCGCTCGCGCAACTGCACCCCCACATGGACCTGGTCACCGACGGCCACCTTGAGCGTCGCGGCCACCGGAGCCGGTAGCCAGACCTGCGCCTCACCCGTGGCCGAAGCGGGGGCGGAGGCTTTCGAGCCGGGTGCCGGCACCAGAGAGTGGGCCAGGTCGTCGTCAGCGAAGATCCGGGCCCGAGCCGTCCGGGCATCCCCGGGCCCGGCCGAGACGAACGGGTCGAACCTGGTGATCGGGTTCGACTCCACCCCGGTCGAGAAGGCCGTGCTCCGGGCCGGACTCAGACCCGGAATGCCGGCCAGGTCCTTGGCCAGCCGAGCCTGATCGGCGGCGCCCAGCCCGCCGACCACCCGGACCACCGGCGCTTCCGCGGCGACCGCCGACGCGGGCACGGCCGCGAGCCGGTCGTCGAGCGAGGCGTTGTCGGTGGCCTCGGCGAAGATCGGGCCGGCGGCCGCCGCCGTGGCCAGCAGCAGGAAAGCCCCGGCGACCAGCAGACCCCAGGCTCCGCTGCGAGCCAGGCGCCACGGAGAACGGCGTGCCAGCGGGCCCATGGCCGCGACCTTAGTACGCCGTCCGCCACAGAACCGGGCCATCGACGTACTTGCTTTGAGAGGTTCGCCTTGCTGCTGACGGTGATCGGCGCCGCCGCACTCACGGCGCGCGCCCTATCGGTCGAGCACGCTCAGGTGGCGCACGAACCAGCTCACCTGCGAGTCCCATTCGGCCAGGCGCACCGAAGCGGGCGGCAGCTGGGCCTCGTCTCCCCACAAGTAGCGGTACGTCGCATGGAATGCGGTCGGCTCGGAACAGGCACGAGCCACGTCCGACGCCCCGAGCGACGCGGCGACGTCGAAGATCAGGTCATCGGCCTCCCTCAGCGTTCCCCGGGCAACGCGCGACCACCGCCGGGGAGGTCGGCTGATCCACCGTCGTCCGTGTCGCAGATTCAGCAAGAGCATCGGCAGCGGAACGAGCTCCGACAAGCCGGCCTCGAGCAGAAGACGACGAGGACTGTGTGCGGCCAACAGGCGCGACCCGGCGCAATGAACGCGATCCGCGCCCGGGTAGCCCGCCACGGGATCTCCCACGTGGCGCAACAGATAAATCGGCTTCAGGAAGGGACGTACGCGAACGCGAATCAGCTGATGCTCGACCTCGTCCACGCGACCAATCTAGGCCCGAACCCGGTGTGGATCATCATCCGAAGTGTGCGCCGGCGGCGGCCGAGGCCAGGCCGGCCAGCGCCTTCAGGCCCGACCCGGTCAACGGGATCACGGTGTCCTCCCCCAGCCGGAGCAGACCCATCGCCGCGACCGCCACCGCCGACGTCGGCTCGACCAGCAGACCGGCATCGGCCAGGTGCCGGTGCGCCGCCTCGATGGCGGGCTCGTCGACGGCCACGACCCCGCCGTCCGTGGCCCGAATGACCGCGAGGATCTCGGCGCCACGCACGGGAGCGACGGTTCGCAGGCCCTCGGCGACGCTCGGGCGCGGCGTCACCGGTTCGGGATGTGACTTGCCCGCGCTGTACGCGGCCGCCACCGGAGCGCAGGCGCCGGCCTGGGCCCCGAACATGCGCGGGACCCGCCCGATGACCCCCGCTGCCCGCAGGGCCGAGAAACCGCGGGCCAGACCGAGAAACAGGCCGCCCTGCCCCACCGGGCAGACGATGGCCGCGGGCACACCGTACTGCTCCCAGATCTCCCAGGCGCAGGTTCGCTGCCCGCAGATGTACGCCGGATGCCAGGAGTGCCCGCTGTAGACGCCGGAAGGATCGCGCCGGCACGCTTCTCCCACCTCGGCTCGACTGCCCACCACCGGCAGGACCTCGGCCCCCACCGCGCTGATCTGGCGCTGCTTGACCACCGAGGTGCCGTCCGGGACATAGATCCGCGCTTTCACCCCGGCGGCGGCCGTGTAGGCGGCCAGGGAGGCACCGGCGTTGCCGGAGGAGTCGGCGACGGCCAGGCCGGCTCCGGCCGCGCACATCTCGCCGACGTACGCGGCGGTCCCGCGATCCTTGTACGACCCGGTCGGGGCGAGGAATTCGAGCTTCGCGTGGAACCGGCCCTCGGGCAGGTCGACGTCGACCACGGGTGTGGCGCCCTCCCCCAGGCTGACGCCGACCGGCATCGGCAGCATGGCCGCGTAGCGCCACATCGACCAGGTCGAGGTCTCGATCGACGCGGCGTCGAACTCCGGGAGCGAGGCGTACTCCCACGGGCGACCGCACCGGCATCGCCAGGCCAGCCGCTCCGCGGTGGTGTGCCCCTCGGCGCAGCGCAGCGCGGCGGTCATGCCGCCAACTGGGCGGCGAGGTCGGCGTCCGGGCTGGCGTCCTTGAGTTCGTCCTCGATGTGCCACAGCGGCGGGTACACGTAACCCACCGCGGTGGCCAGGACGGTGAGGACGCCGAGCGCCACCAGCGTCAGCCCGATCGCCTGCCCCGCGCCGCCTCCCCCGAGCCGTCCGCTGATCGCGGCGGCCGCACCGCCGGGCGCCACCAGGGGCGCGAAGACGTGGTCGACCAGCGGCCCGGCCAGCAGGTAGCCCAGCGGCATGGTCGAGAAGGCGATCATCTGGTTGAGGGCGAACACCCGCCCGTGCAGGTGGTGCGGCACCTTGACTTGGATGAGCGAGACGTAGCAGCCGTTGCTCATGGCCAGCGTGACCATGAAGCCGAACATGCCGGCCGCGGGGAACAGCAGCGACGTCCCGACCCCGATCAGGCTGATGCAGGCTCCGCCGACGAGGCAGAAGCCGAGAACTCCGGTCATGAGACGGCGCGGGCCGCCCCACAGGGCCATCGCCAGACCGCCCACGACTCCTCCGGCGCCACCGGCGGCCAGCACCCAGCCGAGCTGGTCGGCGGCACCGAACCCGGTGAGCACCAGGGGCGCCAGGAGCACGGCCATGGCCGACAGGAACAGGTTGGTCAGGGCGGCGTGCAGCAGGAGGGCCACGATGCCGCGGCGGGCGACGATGAAGCGCCAGCCGCCGGCCACCTCGGCCAGGAGCGGCTCGCGGCGGCGCCACGGCAGCGAGTTCGGGAACTTCACCAGCGCCAGTACGGTCACGGCGACGACGAAGGTGACGACGTCGACGACGATGACCCCGGCCAGGCCGATCGTCACGACCAACGTGCCGGCCAGCAGGGGTGCGATGGTCGTCGAGAGAGCCTCGGCGGTCTGGATGATCCCGTTCGCGCGGGCCAGGTAGCGCTTGGGGATCAGCTGCGGGATCGCGGAAAGGTAGGCCGGGCGCTGGAACGCCCCGCAGGCCGACATCCAACCGAGCACGACGAAGATGTGCCAGGTCTGCAGCCGGTGGGTGGCCAGCAGGGCCGCGATGGCTCCGGTGCCGAGCCCGGAACACAGGTCGGCGACGAGCATCACCCGCCGCCGGTCGGTGCGGTCGACCACGGCGCCGGCGAACGGCGCGACGAGGATGGCCGGCACCAGGGCGCAGGCCGACATGAGGCCGAACATCGTCACCGAGCCGGTGCTGAGGAACGTCCACACGCCGAGCGCGAACGCCGTCAGTCCCGACCCGGTGAGGGAGACGAACTCGCCCAGGGCGACGAGCGCGAAGACGCCGAGACCGGGTGCGCGAGCCGGCGGCGGCGCAGGTTCCGACCGACGCGGCTCCGGGAGGGCCGGGGCCGTCACCTGCTCGATGATCTCGGCGGCGCGGTGCTTCACGAAGTAGTGCCCCGACTGCTCCAGGACGACGAGGCGCACGTCCTGCGCGTACGCGCCCCACTCGCGGTAGCGCTCCGAGTGGTACTCGGTCAGCGGGTCGCGGTCGCCGACGATGCAGACCAGTGGCGCCGCCAGTTTCGGCCGGCCCGGCTCGTGAACCGTTGCGGTGAAGTAGTCCTCACTGGCCTTGGAGTCGTATCGCAGGTTGCGCACGATCTGGCGGACCTCGTCGGACGACAGGTCGTCGCCGAAGCCGCCCATGGTGCGGAAGAAGGTGTGGTAGGTCCGGTCGCCGGCCCAGCGGTCGATGGAGATGTGCCGGGAGAACCAGTCGAACAGCCGGCCCGGCAGGCGGGTGTTCGGGAAGCCGGCCGCCACGACCACGGTCTCGACCTCTCGGCCGGCGGCCTCCAGCCGGTGAGCGATCTCGACGGCGAGGGCGTTGCCGGAGCAGTGCCCGTACAGCGCCACGGGCCCCTCGACGTAGCGCAGGATCTCCTCGCAGGCTTCGGCGGCGACCTCGGTGACGGGCCGGGCCAGGGCCTCGTCGGCCTCACCGAGGTCGTGCCCGGGCAGCGCGATCGACATCAGCCTGCAGTCGGTCGGCGCCTGTTGTGCCAGCGGGGCGAAGCTCACCGGGCTGCCGCCGGCGTAGGGCAGGGCGACGACGGTGAGCCGGACGGCGGAGCTTCGTGGCGGGGTCAGCTCGATCAGCAGGTGGGGGCCGTCGAGGAGGGTGGCCGCGGTGACCGGGCTGAGGGCCGCCGCCAGGGCGCGAACCGTGGGGTGGCGGAACAGGTCGATGACCTTCATGCCGTCACCGATGTCGCGGGTCGCCTTCACCGCGGCGAACGAGTCACCGCCGAGGTCGAAGAAGTTGTCGCCCGCGCCGACCTGCTCGACGCCGAGAACCCGCTTCCACGCCTCGGCGATGCGCACCTCGCCGTCGGTGACCGGCGCCACGTAGGCGGTGGCGACGGTTTCGAAGACCGGCGCGGGAAGAGCACCCCGATCGACCTTGCCCGTGCTGGTGCGCGGCAACTCGTCCAGGCGAACGTAGCCGGCGGGCAGCAGCGACTCCGGCAACCGGTCGCGCAGGTGGGCCCGCAGAGACTCCACCAGCCCACCGTCCGCCGGGGTCGCGCCCACCTGCGGGCCGGCGCCGGCGCCGGTGCTCACGTAGGCGACCAGGCGCGCCGGCTCGCCGTGCCCGACGACGACGGCATCGCGGACCTGAGGATGGGCGCGCAACGCGGCCTCCACCTCACCCGGCTCGACCCGGACCCCGCGGATCTTGATCTGCTGGTCGAGGCGGCCGAGGAACTCCAGATCACCGTCGAACCGCCACCGGCCCAGATCCCCGGTGCGGTAGAGCCGCCCGGAGCCGTTGCGGGAGACGAACCGCTGCGCCGTCTGCGCCTCGTCGTGCAGGTAGCCGCGGGCCAGGCCCGCGCCGCCGATGTGGATCTCCCCGACCACCCCCGCCGGGACGGCGTGCCCGGCGGCGTCCAGGACCAGCACCTGGGCGCCGGCGATCGGGCGCCCGACCGGCAGCCCCGAGGTGTCGTCCGGGTCGTCGTCCCCGGGCGCGTCGTAGAACGTGGTCGTCATCGTGCACTCGGTCGGCCCGAACTGGTTGACCACCCGCAGGCCGGCGCCGAACAGGGCCCGTGCGGCCCGAACATCGCTGCGCAGCAGCCGCTCTCCGGACAGCCCCAGGATGCGCAGGCTCCTCCCGGCCGGCTCTCCCGACTCGACCAGGGCCCGCAGCAGCGTGGGTACGACGCTGAGCATCGCGCTCACCCGGTGGGTGCGGACCAGCTCCAGCATCGCCGACGGCTCACGGGCCTGTCCCGGCGCCAGCAGCACCACCCGGGCGCCGGCGGTCAGCGGCCCGACGAGATCGCGCACGGACGCGTCGAACCCGAGGCCGGCGATCTGCAGCACGGTGTCGGCCCGGCCCACGCCCAGCTCGTCGCGCACGTAGGCGAGGTAGTTGGACACCCCGCCGTGCCGGGTGACGACGCCCTTCGGGGCCCCGGTCGAGCCGGACGTGTGCACCACGTAGGCGACGTCATCGGTTCCGGTCGTCGCCGGAAGGGCCTCCGAGCGCTCGGCGGACAGGTCGATCGAGGCGATGTCGACCACCCGGCCCCGCAGCGGCGGGGTGCCCTGGGCCAGCACGAGCCGGGGGGCCACACGCTCGAGCACGGCGTCCGTCCGGGTCGGCGGGTGGGTCAGGTCGATGGGCAGGTAGGCGGCCCCGGCCTTCCAGACCGCCAGCATGGCCACGACCATCTCGACCGAGCGGTCCACCGCTATCCCGACCAGGTCACCGTGGCCCACGCCGTCGCTGTGCAACCACCGGGCCAGCCGGTCGGCCTCGCGGTCCAGCTGCGCGTAGGTCAGGTGTCGTTCCCCCGAGACGAGCGCGACGGCGTCCGGCTGCCGCTCGGCGACGTCCGCGACGAGGTGATGGGCGGCTCGGGTGCCGGCCGGGCGCACCGGTGCGTTCTGGATCGGTACCGCGGCCGCCAGCGGCAGCGAAGGGACGGGCTGGTCGGGATCGGCGGCCACGGCGGCCAGCAGGTGGGCCAGGTGCTCCATGAGCCGGGCGATCGTGACGGCGTCGAAGAGGTCCGTGCGGTAGCTGACGTGCCCGGCCAGGCCGCCGTCCTCGAGCTCGTCGAGGCTCAGGGACAGGTCGCTCTTCGAGGCCACCAGTGCGGTTCCGACTCCGGTCACGCTCACTCCGGGCAGTCGCAGGGAGGCCGCGGGGGCGTTCTGCAGCGTGAACATCGCCTGGAAGACCGGGGCATGAGCAAGCGTGCGCTCGGGGCGCAACTCGTCGATGACCTTGTCGAGCGGCACCTCGGCGTGGGTGTACGCATCGAGGGCGGTGCGGCTGACCCGCCGCAGGAGCTCGCGGAACGTCGGATCACCGTCCAGGCGCACGCGCAGCACGACCGTGTTGAGGAAGCACCCGACGACCTGTTCCAGCTCGGGCAGGGCCCGCCCGGCCACGGGGCTGCCGATGCAGATGTCGTCCTGCCCGCTGAACCGGGCCAGCAGGCTCGCGTACCCGGCCAGCAGCACCATGAACGGCGTGGCCGACTCCTGCGCGCCCAGTCGGCGCAGGCGAGCACCGACCTCGGCGCTCAGGTGGAACACGTGCTCGCCGCCGTCACTGCGCGCGATCGCCGGACCCGGCCGGTCGCTGGGCATCTGCAGCCTCGGCGGCGCCCCGGCCAGCTTGCCGCGCCAGTAGGCCAGCGACTTCTCCAGGACGTCGCCGGTGAGGCGCTGGTGTTCCCAGACGGCGTAGTCCGCGAACTCGATGCCGGACCCGGGCAACCGGTCACCGGCCGCCGGTTGTCCGGCGGCTGCGGCGACGTAGGCGGTGGAGAGGTCGCCCAGCAGGATGCTGGCGGACCACGCGTCCACGATGGCGTGGTGAAACACCATGGCCAGCAAATGTTCGGCCGGTTGCGACGCCGCGGTAGCGATGGTGATGAGCGCGGCCCGCCACAAGGGCGCGTCCCCGGGCGTCAGCGGTTCCTGCGTCAGTGCCTCGGCCCGGGCCAGCGCGGTGCGGGCGTCCGGTGCGTCGAACGACTCGAGCCGTTCGAGGGCCTCGCTGGTGGGCAGCACCAGTTGGGCCGGCTCGTCGCCGTCCATGACGAACGACGTGCGCAGCACCCCGTGACGGCGCACGACCTGCGCCCACGCCCGGTGCAGGGCCTCGACGTCGAGCGGACCGCGTAGGCGCACGACCTCGGGCACGTTGTAGGCGCCCTGGCCCGGGTCGAGCTGCTCCAGGAACCACATGCGCCGCTGGACGGACGACAGGGGCGCCGGCCCGGAACCGGTGCGGCGGGGGATGCGCGGGGCGGTCGCCGGGGCGCGGCCGCGCAGGCGGCGTTCCAGCAGGGCCAGTTTGGCCGCCGACAGGGCCACGCGCTGCGGCCCGGGAACGTCCTCGTCGGGAAGGGTCGAGGTCACTGGCCACCAGCCTTGGGGGTCGATGAGGTCGATGAGGTCGGACCGGAGGCGGCGGCCGGAACGGCGGCCGGCGCCGGGGCATCGAGCAGCAGGGCGGCCTCTTCCTCGGACAGGGCCTCGATCTCGGCGATGATCAGCTCCTCCACCGCGTCGGCGAGCGCGGCGACGGTGGAGTGCTCGAAGATCGTGCGCAGCGGCAGGTCGACCTCGAAGGCCAGCCGCAGGCGCGAGGCCGCCCGGGCAGCCAGCAGCGAGTGCCCGCCGAGGTCGAAGAAGTCGTCGCCGACGCCGATCCGGGGCCGGGCGAGCAGGTCGGCGAAGATGTCCGCGACGCACTGCTGGGCGGCGGTCGCGGGAGCGACGTACTGGGCGCCGGCATCCAGCACATCGGGTGACGGCAAGGCGCGCCGGTCCGGCTTGCCGCTGGCGGTCAGCGGGATGGTCGGCACGGTGACGAACGCGGCCGGCACCAGCGCGAGCGGGACGTGGTCACGCACGAACGCCCGCAGCTGCGTGGCGGAAACGGCCGAGGTACCGGCCCCGGGCTCGTGAGCCGGCCCGGTCACGAACGCCACCAGCCGGCCCTGCCCGTCGGGGCCGGGGTCGTCGAGCACCACGGCGTCCCCGACCCCGGGGTGCAGCCGCAGCACGGCCGCGACCTCGCCCGGCTCGACCCGCTGGCCCCGGATCTTCACCTGGTCGTCGAGGCGCCCGAACAGCCGCAGGGTGCCGTCGGCGTGGCGCACCGCCCGGTCGCCGGTCCGGTACAGCCGGCCGTGCGGGGTGTCGAGATAGGCCGCCGCGGTCGCGTCGGGACGGCCGAGGTATCCCGTGGCCAGCCCGAGGCCGCCCAGGTGCAGTTCCCCGGGAATCCCCAGCGGGCAGGGACGCCCGGCGGAGTCGAGCACGTGGGCGAAAGTCCCCGGCAGGGCCCGCCCGATCGGCACCGGGCCGTGACCGTCGAAAGCCCCTTCATAGTAGGCGCTGTCGATGGTCGCTTCGGTCACGCCGTACGAGTTGAGCACGCGCACGCCCGGTGCGACGAGCTCGCGCAGGGCCCGGTGGTCCGCGGCCGGCCACACGTCGGAGCCGACGATGACCAGTCGGCGCACTCCGAGAGCCGAGCCTTCGGCCCGCAGGTGGTCGATCAGGGCCCGGACGACGACGGGCACGAACTCGGCGACGCTCACGCGCTCGGCCATGATCAGGGCGTGCAGCCGGGCCGGGTCCAGCAGGTGGTCACTCGGGCACAGCACCAGAGCTCCACCCGTGCTGAGGGCCCGCACGAGATCACCGGTGAAGACGTCGAAGGCCGCGCCGGCCATCTGCAGGTGCCGATCGTCGGCGCTCAGGTCGTACTCCTGCCGCCAGGCCCGGGCGAGGGCCCCGAGGCCGGCGTGGTTGACCGCGACCCCCTTCGGCTCGCCGGTGGAACCGGAGGTGTAGACGACGTACGCCAGGTCGTCGCCCGTCACCGGGGCCACGCCGGCCGCCGGCTCGGGGCCCGTGAGCGGCTCGTCGATGCGGACGATCGGGACCCGGACCGCCCCGTCGCCCGGAAGGGCCGCCAGACCCGCCGAATCGACCAGGACGGTCGCGACCTCGGCGTCGGCCAGTTGCCGGGCGATCCGCGCCGTGGGGGCGGTGTGCGACACCGGCACGTAGGCGGCGCCGGCGAACCAGGCGGCGAGGACGGCGACGACGAGGTCGCCCGAGCGCTCGGCGCAGATCCCGACCCGCGAGCCCCGCGTGATTCCCCGGCCGACCAGCCCGGCCGCGAGCCGGTGCGCGCGGGTGCCCAGGTCGGCGTAGGTGAGTACTCCCGATCCGTCGACCACCGCGATGGCCTCGGGGTCCACCGCGATCCGGGCGTTGATCAGAGCGGGCACCGGCACGACCGGCCCGCCCAGCGGTGCGGCCGCCGGCTGCACCTGCGCCGACTCGGCGGCGTCCAGCAGCTCAAGGGCCGTCAGCGGCCGGTCCGGATCGCCGGCCACCTGCTCCAGGACGTGTCCGAAATGGCCTGCCAGACGCTCGATCGCCGCGACGTCGAAGAGATCGGTCGGGTACTCGACCACCATGCGCATGCCGCCGTCGCTCGCCGGGTAGCCGACGAAGGCGAGTTCGAAAGCGATGTCGTCGAAGGCGACCTCACCCGGATCGGCCCGCAGGCCGTCGAACACCGCGTCGTCACCGGGAACGTTGTGCACGACGAAACCGACGTTGCACAGCGGCAAGCGGTCGGGGTCGCGCTCCGGCGCCAACCGCTGGAGCAGGACGTCGAACGGCACGTCCTGACGGGCGAACGCGCCCGCGACGGTGCCGCGGACCTCGCCCAGCGCCGCGCGGAAGCCGTTGTCCAGATCGATCGCCGAGCGCAGGACGAGGATGTTCACGAAGTTGCCCACCACGGCCTCGGCCTCGGCCGGGCCGCGCCCGCCGAACAGCGTGCCGACGGTGACGTCGCCGGTGCCGGCGTAGCGGGCCAGCAGCACTTTCAGCCCGGCCACCAGCGCCGCGAACGGCGTCGTGCCGGGCCCGCCCAGGCCCACCAGCCGGCTGAGCAACCCGGCCGGTACCTCGAAACCGAATTTCGCGCCGACCGGCCGGTGGCCGACTTCGCGCTCGCTGACGGTCGGCAGGATCGCCGGTGCGGGAAGCGGTTCCAGCCGGTCGGTGAAGTACCGCACCCGCTCCTCGAATGCCGGCCTGGTCAACTGCTCGCGCTGCCACACGGTGAGGTCGGCGTACTGCAGCCGCAGCGCCGGGAGCACCGGCACCGAGCCGCGGCGGCGGGCGTTGTAGGCGGCCGCGAGCTCGCGGCACAGCACACCCATCGACCACCCGTCTACGACGATGTGCGCGACCGTCAGCAGGAACAGGTGCTCGTCGTCGCCGGCCCGGTACAGGGTGGCGCGCACCAGGGGCCCGGCGGACAGGTCGAACGGCTCGGCCGCCGACTGCTCAGCCGCGCTGAGAGCCCGGGCCCACGCATCGAGCCGATGACCGGGCTCACGCAGGTCCATGTGGGCCAGCCCACCGCTCCACGGCCGGCCGACCACCTGCCGGGGCTCGCCGTCGGCCTCGACGAAGACCGTCCGCAGCGTCTCGTGCCGGGCCACCAGGTCGTCGAACGCGGCAACCATCGCCGGGACGTCGAGCGGGCCGGTCAGGCGCAGGCTGACGACGGAGTTCTGGGACGGATCCCACTGCTCCCGCGCCGGGCGCTGGGCCGCCGAGCGCGCCAGCTCGACGGCGATCCACATCCGCTGTTGCGCTGGCGAGCAGGGGAACTCACTGCGGTCCCCGGTGCGCGGCTGGACCGGGATGGTCGCGGGCGCGGCCTCGGTGTTGGGCCGCTGCGCCCGCTTCTCGGCCAAGAGCCGGGCCAGGGCGGCGCGCCGGCGCGGGTCGAGCCCGGCCACCTGATCGGCCAGCGTGCTGTCGAGCGAGTCGACCGGCGCCGGAGCCGCTGCCGGCTCGGGGTGCTGGACGGGCAGCGGTCCGGTCGCCCGGTCGGTGCCGAACAGCGTCTCGACGTGGTCGGCGATCGTGGCGGCGCTCACCGCCGGGTCGACGGAGCGGGACAGGCCGCCGATGCGCTCGGCGTAGGCCGGGTCGCTCACCATGGCCCGCAGCAGGCCCGCCAGTTCTTCGGGGCCCGTGTGCTTGGCCGGGCGGGCCTGGGCCACGCCCACCCGGGCCAGCCGGGCGGCGTTGTCGGGCCGGTCGAGGCTCTGGGTGAGGATGAGTTGCGGCACGCCGGCCTGCAGTGCCCGGGCGCAGGTGCCCATGCCGCCGTGGTGCACGATCGCCGAGACGTGCGGCATGACGTCGGCGAACGGCAGTGCCTCCACCGCCAGCACGCCGGCCGGCAGTGGGTCCGGCACCAGATCGCGGTAGCGGGTGACCAGGAGCGCCGGCACCCCGGCCCGGGCGGCGGCCTCGGCCGCGAGGCGGTACCACTGCTCGTCGAGGATCTTGCCGGTTCCCCCGGTGATCAGCACCGGTCTCACCGGCCCGGCGAGCAGTTCGCGGACGGCCGCCGGCAGGTGCCCGAGGCCTGACTCCGGGCTGCCCGCCGACTCGTGGTCGAGCAGGAACCCGCAGGTGACGACGTCGGTCGCCGTCCCGGCGGCGTCGAACCAAGCCGGCCAGGTACCCAGGGCGATGCCGGCTGAGCGCCAGTAGGCATCCCAGTCGCGCACCGGCTCCAATCCCAAGCCGGCGCGCAGCTGCGTGATGCCCGCACCGACCACCGAGCTGTAGACGTGCGTGGCCACAGGTAGGGACAACAGCAGGTGCGGCACCAGCGCGATCGTCGCGAGAGGGACGCCGCAACGCTCGGCCGCCATCAGCGCGGCGAACGACGTGAAACGAGCCACCAGGACGGTCCGGCCGGGCCGGTAACGCTCCTCGATGAGCTCGACCGAGCGACGCATCTGTGCGTAGAGCCCCTGCCGTTCGAAGTGCCCGGGCAGGGACGGCAGGTACGACTTCATGTTGAGCAGCAGTTCCGGCTCGGCGGCCAGGCGGCGGCGGTGCTCCTCCTCGGTGTCTATCGCCGCGAAATCGAAACCCGCCGCGCGTGCGGCGCTCTCATAGGTTCCGTGCGTGAGGACCGCGACCTCGTGGCCGCGTTCGCGCAGCTCGCGGCCCAGTCGCAGGAACGGCATGACGTCACCGTGGGTGCCGTCGGTCAGCAGGATGAACGTTTTGGTCATGTGGTTCACACACCGTCCCCGGCGAACAGGGCGTCGATCTCGGCGTCGGAGAGCCCGTCGAGCTCCCGCAGCACGCCGGCCAGTTCGTCGTCCGTGGCACCGCCCAGGAGCCGGTTGTCGATCTCCTGCGCGACCTGCTCCACCGTGAAGGCGGACATGAACAGGATGTCTATCGGCAGCTCCACCCGCAGGTCGGCGTGCACACGGGCCATGAACTGCACCAGCAGCAGCGAGTTGCCACCGAGATCGAGCAGGCTGTCGGTGATGGAGCCGGGCTCGAACCCGAGAAGGTCGGCCCACATTCGCATCACGGACAGCTCCGTCGCGGTGGGCGCCCGGTCCGTCGTGACGCCGGATGCGGCCGGGGCGTTCCGGCGGGCGAAGGCCCGGCCGCCGGCGAGCACGGCGGCGGGTGAGGCGAGCTCGGTCGCGACGCGGGCCACCCACGCCCAGGAGTAGGCCGGGGGGCCGGCTGTTCCTGGGCGCGGCGCGGGAAGCACGGTCGGCGGTGCGGGATCGGCGGCGATGGGCGACCCGGTGTGTGGGCCCGGGGTGGCCGGGCCCGCGCCGGGATCGTGACGGACGGCGGCCAGGGCGGCGGCCGGAATCACGAACCGGGAAGCGTCCGTGGGATTCTCCTGCACCGGCAGGGTCGCCAGGAACGCCAGCGCCGGATGGTTGCGGCCGGTGGCCCGGTGGTTCAGGGCCACGCTGTCCAGGCCCCGGGCCACCGCCAGTTCCCCGATGTGGGCGGCGATCCGGTGCTCGACCCCGCGGGCCAGCGCGCGACAGCTGAGCAGGAACATCTCGACGGACAGCGCCTCCGGCCCGGTGCGCAGGGCCACCGCGCCGACGAGACCGTAGTCACCGAAGCGATCGCGCACCTGCACCGTGAGAATCTCCCCGGACGGCGCCGGCCCGCCGGGAGCGCGCGCACCGGTGAGGTTGAACTGGTTGGTGCGCTCGCTCAGCTGGCGCACCCGCTCCAGCTCGTGCGGCCGGACCGCGCCGATGGAGACCACGAGGTCGAGCGAGGCGATGAAGTCGGCGTGCGAGAGCTGCGCGCGATGCTGCTCGCGTTCGCCGGCCTCGCGGTAGTACCGCGAGCGTTCCCCGTCGGCGCTGGTGAGCGGTCGCGGGTCCAACGGCCAGCAGTGGCGCAGCACGGCCAGGGCCGCCTCGGGATCCGCGGGCAACTGCACGGTCAGAACCTCGGGGCAGGCGGCGCGAACCTCACCGCACTGCACCGGGTCGTCGTCGATGAGCACGAAACTGTCCAGCCCGAGACCCAACTGGGTGGCCATGGACCTGAGCTTCTGCGACTTCGGTGTCCAGTCGATCCGGCCGGCGGTGACCTGCTCCAGCGTCAGGGGCCAGTCCGGGTGCCGGGCGAAGACCTCATGGACGTCGCGCTCGTCGTTGTTGCTGGCCAGGCAGAGCAACCGACCCTGGGCCACCTGGTCGGCCAGCAGCGTGCGAACGGCCCGCCGGGCCCGGCCGGCCTGCACCCCGTCGGGACCGTCCTCGCCGACCACGCCGTCCCACAGGGTTCCGTCGCAGTCGAGCACCAGCACCTTGGGCGCGACCCGCAGGCGTGCGGCCAGCCGGCGCGCCGCCATGGTCGCCAGGCTTGCGTAAAACTCTGCGGTGTAGGGCATCCGGCCGATCCGATCGGCGTAGTCGTCGTACCGATCGGCGCCGTACAGCTCGACGAGAGTGCGGCTGGTCGTGACGTCGATCAGGGCCTCACCGGCGAGCGCCGCCACCAGTCCGGCCTCGAGGTCGTGATGTGCCTCACCGGCACCGACGCCTCCCGGTGAGGGCGGCCCGACGACGACCAGGTGCGGGACGCCGGTGCGGGCGACGCTGGTGCGCAGCGCCGCCGCGAAGTCGGTGACGGCCGTGACGACGGACGGCCCGCCCGGCTCGACACCGGCCCCCTCGGCCCAGTCCTCGAACCGGACCAGCAGCAGGTTGACGCCGCGCGAGTTGGCGGAAAGCGCACTCCCCGGATCGAGCAGTGCGGGAAAGACCTGACCGTACGGGGCAAAGACGAGGTTGGCCGGCTGTTCGAGCTCGGCCAGCCAGAACTCCAGCGGACCGGCCAGTGGCTCGGCCGTGAAGGTGGCCGCCACGGCGACGGTCAGTGGCGCGACGTCCGCCATCGATCGAAACCCCCATGAGTCACTCGCGCATCGTGCGCCTCCGCGGACCCCCCGCGACCTTTGACATCCTCATTGGCACAAGTAGTGATGTAAACCCTTTTTAGTTGCGGAACCACCAAAGGCTACAAATCAACTGATACATATCAATTGCCTGCCCCAGTGAGGCCGAGGCCGCACCAAGGACCAGCACAGGTGCCGGCCGCCCGGGCACCGCCTACCCTGATCGCATGGCAGAGCGGTGGCGGTCGGCAGCAGCACGGGACCTGGTCAAGAGCATCACCAAGGCCGGCGGCGAGGTGGAACGCGCGGGCGCCGGCAAGATGAAGATCATCGGCCCGACGGGCACGGTGACGATCGCCGAGCCGCTGTCGGACTCGGCGAAGGACAAGTCCCGCAACAGCGCCGCCCGGCTGATCCTGGAGAAGACCGGCCTCAAACTCTAAGAGCTGATCCGCACCTCACCGGCCGGTAGGGTCGTCCGCGTGGATCTGGACGCGACGGCTGCCCGGCTCGGGGTGCCGGTCGAGGCCGTCGAGCGAGTGCACCGGCTCGCCGGCGACCGGCCGTCGGCTCCGGTCCCGGCCACGGGTGACGCGCCCGCGATCCTCGAGTGGCTGGCAGTGCGCCCGGACGATGCCGCCGAGATCATGGCCGGCTGGCCCGACGACGGATCGCCGCTGTGGACGTCCGAGCTGCGCTGGCTGCTCGACCGCTCGATCGCCCTGGTCCGCGCCGACCTCGGCGGCCACGGCTGGCTGTCCCCCGGCCCGGAGCTCCCCCGCGAACGCGGTCCGGCGTGGCGTCACCTGTACGTGTACGCCTATCTGGCCCTGACCGACGTCGTCCTGCCGTATCACCGCGAGCGCGGCGTCCCTGCTGCGGTGTCCCGGGCGACCCTCTCGGACCTGGGCCGCAACCTCGCCGTCGACCGGCGGATGCACCGCGAGGGCTGGCCGGTCATGCAGAGCTGGCTGACTCTGCACTCGCGCGGCGGCCTCTACGAACTGGGGCGCCTGCAGCACCAGCGCAGCGCCACCGCCATCGACCTGCACATCCCCGATTCCGGCCCGCTGACCCCGCCCGCGGTCGAGGCGTCGCTCGACGAGGCTCGGGCGTTCTTCCCGCGCCACTTTCCCGACGAGCACTACCCGGCGTTCTCCTGCGGATCGTGGCTGCTCGACCCGCAGTTGCAGGAGTACCTGCCCGAGGGCTCGAACATCCTCGGCTTCCAGCGCCGGTTCGAGCTGGATCCCTACCAGGAGCCGGAGGGGATGGACTGCGACGTCGAGGTTCGGCGATTCGTTTTCCGGGATCTGAGCACCCCGCTGGACCAGCTGCCCCGCCGCACCGTGCTCCAGCGCGCGGTCGTCGAGCATCTGCAGGCCGGACGCCACTGGCAGTGGCGCAGCGGCCGCATCCCGATCTGAGACATTCGCCCGGCTGGAATTACACGAGAGGGGCACCGGTGGAGATCATCGACGGGCCGACGGTCGTCGCCAGGCCCGATCGGCACTACCTCGGCATCCGCCTGGTCACGCCGTTTCGCGGAATGTTCGCCGTGCGGGACCGACTGATGGAGGAGCTGTACTCCTGGGCCGACGAGCAGGCCATCGTGTACGGTCACACGTTCTTCCGGCTCCACGTGGTGGACATGGACGGGCCGATGGACGTCGAGGTCGGCGTCATCACCGACGAGGTGGTCCAAGGCCGGGGCCGGATCCGTGCCGGGGCGCTACCGGCCGGCCGATACGCCACCTTGACCTACGTCAACCATGGCCGGCGCGCCAACGGCACCCTGCGCAACTGGGTTCAGGAGCAAGGCCTCACACCGGACCTCGTGGCCACCCCGGAAGGAGAACGGTTCGGCTGCCGCTACGAGGCCTACCTCACCGACCCGCGGTCTGAGCGCATGAAGACCCGATGGCGCACAGAACTGGCCATCCGACTGGCCGACGAGTTTCCGTGAGACCGCATTCACCCGATCGAATCCACGCCCCGTGATTGCGAGTGGCGCGGAGACGTTCGTCATCGCCGGCCGTACTAGCCCGTCGTCTCGCGGGCCAGCAGTCCGTTCGCCGTGCTGATACCGGCGTAGGTCGCCTGCCAGATGTGCTGCGCGGCGGTCACTGTCACGGAGTAGTCGCCGTCCGAATCAGTGGTCACGGTTCGCACGTACACGTACTTGCGGCCCTCGCGGTAACGGACCTGAATTCTCTGGCCCGGGTGCCCGACATACCTGGCGTCCGGGCCGAAGGCTGCCTGGGTCAGCCGTCCGCTGATGGTCCGGGTTCCGCCCGTCTGAGTCACCGTCATCGACAGCCTGGACGAGTGCTTGAGCCAGAACGGATACGAGCAGTCGCGGCCGCCGGGGGTGGAGGCCGGCCAGGTGAGTGTGGCCGTGTGAGGACCGGCCTGGGAGTCGTCGAGGTCGCGGGCATACAGGTAGACGACGGTCGGGATCTGGCCGGGCGGTGGGTCGTCGAAGTCGTGGGCCGTGATTCCCAGATCCGGGACGTCGAGCTGCCAGCCCGGCGCGGCGGCCGAGTTGACGAAGTACAGGGTCGCGGGCCCGGTGGCACGCACCGGGGCCGACGCCGGATACGGCCGCTCCGACACCGCACAGGTCGGCAGGCCCGGCCGGATCCGCGCGGGCCGGACCGGCGGCGTGGCGATCAGCGTCGCCTGGGGGGCTGCAGGCGCAGTGGTCCGGGCCGGGCTGGTCGGGCTGGTCGGGCTGGTCGGGCTGGTCGGGGCAGCGCTTCGCAGATGGGCGGGCGTCCTCGCCGAGGCGGTCATGACGACCAGCACCAGGGCCACCGCCCCTCCGGCGAGGAGGCCGGCCATCACCCACCGCCAGGGAGTACTCATCGCCGGATAGTAACCATCCGGCCACCCGGCCATCCGCGATTCAGCGGGGAGGCATCGTCCTGCGATAGGCACTCACGGCGATCGCGGCGGTCATGACATGCATGACCATCAGAGCCACCACGCCCGCGGTGGTCTGCCCGGGCGTCGAGTCGGAGACGAGCAGCGCCACGTCCGGAACCAGCGAGAGGACCACGACGGCCGGAACGAGCCTGGTGAGCAGGGCGCGACTGCGGGCGGACCGGTTGACGATCAGTCGCCAACCGACGGCACCGACCACTGCGCCGACCATCGTCCACAGGATGATGGGGCCGGGCGTGAGCGGAACGAAGTCGTCGCCGGCGCCGAGCGGGCCGCGGGCGATCACGGAGATCACCACGTTCGTGGCCGCGGCGATCACGCCGGCGACGGCGCCGGTTGCCAGTGCCGGGCCGAGGCGGACCGCAGATCGCCGGGTGGGGGCGGGCAGGGATGCGGACGGGTCGCCGAGGTGCTCGGCGATGCCCTCCAAGCACCACTTCCAGCCGACCTGCAGGTGCTCGAAGGCCGTGGGGCCGGAGAGGCCCTCGACCCTGAGCTCCAGCCGGGTCCCACCCTCGACCGGCAGGAACAGCACGGTGCAGTGGGAGGTCTCGGCCGTGCCCTCCCCTTCGGTCAGCACGTCGAGCTCGAGCCGCTGCCCGGGTTCGAAGACCGCGAAGGTCGCCACCTCTCGGTAGGCGTCCCCGGCGGAGCCGGGACCGAACCGCAGCCGGTAGCCACCCCCTTCGCGGGCGTCGACCTCGCAAGCCGACACGCTCCACTCGGGGTGAGGGCAGACCCAGCGGCGCAGCAGGTCGGCGCGGGTCCAGGCGGCCCATACACGCTCAGGTGGTGCGGGGTAGGTGCGCTCGAGGTCGAACGACAGGAGCGGGGTGGCAGTCACGTGTCCTCCAGGACGGTTGCGAGAGCATCCAGGCGGCTCGACCAGAGCGCCTGCTGGTGTGCGGTCCACGAGGCCACGTCGACGAGGGCGTCGTCGTTCAGCCGGCACTCGCGAACGCGACCGCGCTTGAGCGTGGTCACCAGACCGGCCTCCTCGAGCACACGAACGTGCTTGAGGACGGCGGGCAGCGAGAGGGTCGTCGGCGCAGCGAGCTCGCCCACGGACGTCGGGCCGCGGGCGAGTCGCTCGACGATGGCCAGGCGGGTCGGGTCGCCGAGCGCCGCGAACTGATGGTGAACCATACGGTTTAGTGTTGCCGGTCGACGCACTCGGCGTCAACCGGTGTCGCTTTTGCGGGTCCCTCGGAGGTCTATTGGTAACGGGCCTCGAGCAGGTCTTCCGGGACGAGTGGGGGCGCGTCCTGGCCACCCTGATCAGGACGGCCCGCAACCGCGCCGTCGACCGCATTCGTCGTGAGCAGACGCTCGCGGTCAAGCTCGGCCAACTCATGCCTGAACTGGTGGAGGAGGAGGCGATGGACGCCACGGCGTTCCCGGACGAGCGACTGCCTGGCCGGCGTCGTTAGTGTTCGCGAGGCCCGGATCGGTCCGGCCGAGCCGGGCGACTCAACCTGCCCGGCCTCGTGGGCGTTGAGGGAGTGTGGAGCGGCGAGGCAGGGACGTGGATCGAGCAGCTGAGGACGGATTCCAGGAGTTCGTCGCCGGACAGTGGCCGGGACTGGTGCGCACGGCGTACCTGATCACCACCGATCGGGGTATCGCCGAGGACTGCGTTCAGGACGCCCTTTCGCGGCTGTACGGCCGCTGGCGCAAACTGCAGCAGGACGGCAATCCGGCCGCCTACGCGCACCGCTCGGTGGTGAATGCGGCCTTGTCCTGGCGGCGCCGGCGCCGGGTTGCCGAGGTCGCACTCTCGGAGCAGTCCGAGGCGCTGTGGGTGACTCAGGACCTGGGCGCCGCCTTCGATCCGGTGCTGTTGCGGGCGTTGCGCTCACTGCCCCCGCGAATGCGGGCAGTACTGGTGCTGCGCTATCTGGAGGACCGCTCGGAAGCGCAGACGGCCGCCGACCTCGGGTGCTCCATCGGAACGGTGAAGAGCACAAGCAGCCGAGGGGTGAGCCGGTTGCGGGCACTGCTGGAAGCGGCACGGACAGGAGAGCCGGAATGACCAGGACAGACATGTTGGAGCCCGACGGCGCCCTGCCACCGGAACTGACCTCCCGCCTTTACGACCTCGCCTCCGCCGCCACCGTCCGGTCCCGCCCCGGCCCGGGCCTGCGCAACGCGATCGACCGACGCCGTCGCCGGCGTGGGTGGGCGATCACGGCCGGCGCCACCGCAGTCACCGTCGTCCTCGCTTCGACCGTGGCTCTGTTGGCCGACCTGCCCGGCCGCCAGGCCCTGCCGGCCGTCAGCCCGGCCCCAACGCCGCCGCCCAGCGCCTCACAGCCGTTCGTGACCCACTTCGAGGCGCTTCCGGCGCGCTTCGACCTGCCCACGGCCGGGTCGTTGGCCCAGGACACCTCGTGGCTGAGCGGAATCGTGCAGCAGGTGGCCTCCCAGCAGCAGTTGGGCAAACATCCCCGCAGCTGGGAACGGGTTCTGTGGGCGGGTGACATCGGCGATCATCGGGTGGCGCTGGTCGCGTTCACCACCGGCGCCGGCCCCTGGCTGGTCACGATGCTGACTGCTCAGCGCGGTGCTGCGAGCACGCAGATGCAGCTCTCCGGGGTGAGCACTCTGGAGGATCACGACGACGGCGGGCACAGCGACGCGCTCGCCACCCAGGCCGACCTTCTCGATCCCACCAGCGCCGCTTCCGGCGGGACGGTGTTCGTTCCGGCGCCATCGGCGATCCGGGTCGATGTGGCCACCCAGGTGCAACTGGGCCCCGGCCGGCACGTCAGCACCCAGTGGCGCCCGCTGACCCGGACGGGCGCGGTCTGGACCGGGTCGCTGTCCGGTGCCGAAATGACGTATGGGGGGCTGCGGGTGCTCTACCCGGACGGCACGGTCAAGGGCTACTCCCTGCCGGTCGAGCCAGTGGTTCATCAGACCAGCTGGGTAGCAAGCGCTTTGGCTCCGGTCGTCCACGGTGTCGACCGTCCGGACCGGGCCCGCTTGGTGACCGCTCTGACCACCGTCGTTCACTATGGCCTGCTCCCGGGCATGGTTGTCGACCAGGGGCGCATCGCCCGATTCGCGAACGGCACCACGCTGGCCGCAGTGACGGTGCGTACCCCTCAGGGCGCCCACCTCGTCGGAGCCTGCCTCACGGGAACGACGAAAAGTCCAGGGACCTCGTGCTCGGAGTCCCTCGTCCCGGCATCGCCACCTCAGACGCCGTTGCTGGCCGTCGTCGACGGCGGTTCGTCCAACCCGGGACAGGAGACGGTTCTGGTGATCGCGCCCCCGACGGCCACACACATCGCCCTGGGCACAACCAGCTTCCCGCTGACCGAGGGGATGGCCCGGCTCGCCGTCCCCACCGGCGAACTCCAGGCAACCGCCACCGCCACCGACGGGGCAGGACAAGTCGTGGCCACAGCCAAGGTCGCCCTCACCACCGGTACAGGTGGAACACTCTGGAACGATCTGGCCCGCAACAATCAGGCTGGATGACGACGCGATCAGCGGCCGAGTGGGGATCAGAACGCCGTCCCAGCACGACGGCGCAGATCGACGAGACGCCGTCTGATGTCACACACTCTCAGAGTCTCGGAAGCAACTTGTCCAGAACGGATTCAACCGGAGGTTCCGGTGGAAATCATTGATGGGCCCTCGATCCGGATCACGAGCCCCCTCAGCGGCCCGGCCCTGCGGGATGAGCAGGCGTACTCAGGTGGCGGCCCGCCGTCCGGGCCACGCTTTCGACATGACCACAAACACGAACGTTCCGCCGTCGCAGCTCGACCGGCCACGAAGTGCGCACCCCTGGTTCCCACATTCCTGGACGGCCTGGGGGATCCTCGTCGTGGGCGCCGCCTGCGCCGCGGCGCCCTCCTACTACGCCGCCTGCATCGCACTGCTCAGCTACGTCTGCTTCGACGCCTGCGGCACTCCGGCCCAGATCGCCACCTAGGCGGGAACCGCATCCCTCCTGATCCTTTCGCCGTTCGTCGCGGTCCGGGTCTACCAGACACAGCGCCCGACGGCCGCCCCGGTGCGGCTCGTGTTCGCCGGCCTCTTCCCGGCTCTGGCCCTGGCGGCGCTGGCCTGGTTCTTCTGGTGAGATCGATGAGCCGAACTGACGCCGAGAGAGTCAGGATCCGGCTCTGCCGGCTGCCGCCTACGGTTGGTCCAGCGCTGTAAGGAGGTTGGGGATGGACGCCTCGGTCAGGATCGGCCGGACGGCGGCGAGGAAGGCATCGAGGCCCATCGTGTCGCGTAGTGCGGCTGTTCGCGGAGATCCCCTGCTGATCGCCGAGTCGCTCGTCGATCTCCAGGGACTGGCGGTAGCGCCGTTCTGCTTCCGGGTAGTCGCCGTGCAGCCGGGCAAGGGTACCCAGACCGTTGTAGGTACTGGAGACGCCGCTCTGGCTGCCACCCTGATCGAAGAGATCCCGGGCCACCCGGTAGCAACGATCAGCCTCCTGATACTCGCCCCGGCTCTGGGCCGCGATGGCCAGATCCTTGAACCTGCGGACTTCGTCGAGCGGGTCCGTCCCTCGGCTCATCGATCCGGTCATTGCGGAAGAATGCCACAATGTTCGCGAACGGACGAGCGACCGCAACATCAACGAAGCGCACTCCTGAGGAGCGAGGCCAATGGGCGAAACACCATCCCGGTTCACGATCCGGCCGGACGACTACCACGTTCCGCACGCCGGTACGGCTGAGGACGGGCGCAAGTTCTTCTTGAGCGACGAACTTTTCGACGCCGACACCGGTTGGGTCGGGCTTTTCCTCTGGACGGCCGATGGGACGTTCGACGAGGTCAAGGTCAGCGCCGTCGGACGAGCCGCTGGATTGCCGCCCGGCCAAGCAGGACCGGCCGGGGCGGGCGGCGCGGTCCAGAACCGCCTTGCCGAGCTGGGAAAATACGTCCTCGAACCGATCACTGTCGAACCCTTCACCCAGGAGGTCGAGGGCACAGACTTCGGATGGAAGGTCGACCGCTACGACGACGGTACCTATTACGTCAGCATCGAGCCTGGCGACTTCATCTGCTACTACGCACCCTGGGACGGCGAGGAGTACGACACCTGAGGGCATGAGCCCGGCAAGAACGTGACCACCGGGGTCGTCGTCCTCGATGGCGAGCCGAGTCGCCTAAGCGGGGCCGTCTTCCGCATCCGCGGAGGCCTTGAACCGCCCGAGCACGGTGGGCCAGCCGGAGTCGTACTCGGCCCGCGCGGCCGCCGGGTCTTCGTAGGTCTCCCAGCCGGTGTGGGTCAGCGTGACCAGGGTCTGCTCGCCGGCCGTGACGAACGTGACCTCGACCTGGCCGGCCAGTTCGGGCTTCCGGCCCGGATGCCAGCTGAAGGCCACCACGTCGGGCGCCTGCCAAGAGCTGACCGTTCCCCACACGCTGGTCTCACCGTTGCCGGCGGTCTCGACGATCTGCTCGTCGGTGAAGGCCACCGTGGCGCCGGTGCCGAACACACTGAGCTCGGCCAGCGGCCACCATCGCCCGAGCGACGTGGTGAACACGGTGAATGCGGTGGCCGGGTCGGCGTCCACCAGCACCTGACGACGGATCGGCGGCTGTGCGCTCACGATGGGCTCCCCTCGGACGAATCTTGGCGCGCTTGCGCGTCACGCTCTTCGCTCACCCGGCGGACCTCCTGGGCGTAGGCGCCCAGTGCGGTGTCCCAGGTGCGGACCAGCCACTGCTGGGCTGCGGCCAGCCCGCCCGGCGACAGGCTGTACAGGTTGCGGGTACCGATGCTGGAGTGCTCGATCAGCCCGGCGTTGCTCAGCACGCGCAGGTGCTTGCTCACCGCCGGCCGGCCGACGGGCAGCTGATCGGCCAGTTGCCCCACCGGAGTGGGGCCGTCGGTCAGCAGCTCGAGGATGCGCCGGCGCACGGGTTCGCCCAGCGCGTCGAAGACCGAGTCGGCAGATTGGTTACTCATCAGCAACGGTCACGTTAGAGCAACCAATGGCACACAGGCAAGGGCCGGCCTGGCCGGTTCAGCCTCGGGCAGCGGCTTCGAGCAGGGCCCGGATGCGCAGCGGCATCGCCTCGACCAGAGAGATCGTCGTGTTCGTGCGCACCACCTCTTCGATCCGCAGGATGGCGGTGGTGATCCGGTGCAGGTCCTGGGTGTCGCGAGCCACGACCTTCACCAGCAGGTCGGCCTCGCCCGTGGTCGAGTGGATCTCCACCACTTCCGGGAGCTTCTGCAACCCGATGATGGCCAGGTCGTCGTCGGTCTGGCTGATCGCGATCGAGACGAAGGCGACCAGGGTGTAGCCGAGCGCGGCGGGATCGACCCGGCGACTGAACCCCTTGAGGGTTCCGTCGGCCGTGAGCCGGCTCAGCCGGGCGTGCACCGTGTTGCGGGCGACCCCCAGCGAGCGGGACAGCGCCAGCGTGGTCGCTTCGGGATCGTCGTCCAGAGCCAGGAGCAGGCGGGCATCAAGCGGATCGATCGAGCTCATTGACGCATAATGGCACGCTGAGCTCGCTTCCCAAGTCATTATGATCAGCCAAAACAGGTTGTGTTGCGCAGAGGGATAGATGGTCCGCAGACTTCTGAGATGACCAGCAGCGCCACCATCACCCTGCCCGGCCCGGCCACTGCCCCCGCTCTGCGGGCCGTCGTCTCCGGCCTGCCCGCGTACGTGGCCGGTCGCCGATCACAGTCCGCGCTGGCCGCGGCCCTGGCCTCGAACGAGAGCCACTTCGCGCCGCTGCCGTCGGTGATCGCCGAGGTACAGGCGGCGACCCAGCACCTGAACCGCTACCCGGACATCGGCGCCACCGAGCTGCGGCAGAAGATCGCCGGGCACCTCGACGTCAGCGTGGACGAGATCGCCGTCGGCCCCGGCAGCGTCGGTGTACTGCAACAGATCATCACCTCCCTCTGCGACCAGGACGACGAGGTCGTCTTCGCCTGGCGCTCGTTCGAGGCCTACCCCATCCTGGTCGCGCTGGCCGGGGCCCGGGGCGTGCCGGTCGCGCTGCGCGACGACGACGGGCACGACCTGGCCGCGATGGCCGCGGCGATCACCGAGCGGACCCGGCTGGTCATCCTGTGTTCCCCGAACAACCCGACCGGCACGTCCATCCCGGCCGACGCCATGGAGGCGTTCCTGGCCCAGGTCCCGCCCGGCGTGCTGGTCGTCATCGACGAGGCCTACATCGAGTACGCGACCGACGACAACGCCGTCGACGCGCTCGCGCTCTACCACCGGCACCCGAACATCTGCGTGCTGCGGACCTTCTCGAAAGCCTACGGGCTGGCCGGCCTGCGGGTCGGGTACGCGGTCGCCGCCCCCGCCCTGGCCCACGGGCTGCGCAGCGCCGCCATCCCGTTCGCGGTCAGCACGATCGCCCAGCGCGCCGCCATCGCCTCACTGGCCGCCGCCGACGAGATGCGCGAGCGGGTGCAAGGGGTTGTTTCGGAGCGAGCTCGGATCCTCGAAGCCGTCCGGGGATTCGGCTGGCGGGTACCGGACAGCCAGGCCAACTTCATCTGGATCCGCACGACGAGCGAACTGCGCCGCCGGCTCCTCGACGCGTTCACCGAGGCCGACGTGCTGGTGCGGGCTTACGCCGACGACGGCATCCGGATCTCGCTGGCCGATGCGGCGTCCAACGACCGCGTCCTGGCCGTTCTCGCCGACCGTGATCGCTTCGGAGCACAGTCATGAGCGCCCCGCCGATACCGACCCTGAGTGCGCGGATTGCGCCGGCGCCGGTAGCGCCCCGGCAGCAGCCGCACTCGCTCGTGGACGACCTGCTCGGCCTGCTGACCGGCACCGCCGTCACCGCCGTCGGGCTCCTGCTGCTCAGGACCAGCTCCGCCGTCACCGGCGGAACGGCCGGACTGGCGCTCCTTTTTAGCTACGCCGCCGCTGTGCCGTTCGCGGTCTTGTTCTTCGGCGTGAACGTGCCGTTCTTCGCCCTGGCCCTGTGGAAGAAGGGATGGGACTTCACCCTCCGAAGCGTCATCGCCGTCGCCATGGTGTCCGGCTTCACCGCGTTGCAGGCCCACGTGATCACGATCGGGCACCTGACGCCGGTCTACGGCGTGCTCCTGGGGAACCTCCTGGCCGGGGTGGGAATTCTGATTCTCTTCCGGCACCGAGCCAGCCTCGGCGGGTTCAACATCCTCGCCCTGCTGCTGCAGGAACGGCTGGGCTGGCGGGCCGGATACGTTCAGATGGTCCTCGACGTGATCGTCGTGCTGACCGCGTTCACCTTGGTCGCCCCGCAGAACGTGCTGCTCTCGGCGGCCGGGGCCGTCGTGCTGAACCTGGTCCTGGCTCTCAACCACCGCCCCGGCCGCTACCTGGGCGCCTGATCGCACCCCTCGACCTCAAGCTGCCTTCAGAGGTCGGCCACCTTCGGGGCCACCTCGGTGCCGAGCAACTCGATGCCACGCAGCAGATCGGCGTGCGACAGACGCGGGTTGGTCATCTGTAGGGAGATCCGATCGACTCCGCCCAGTTGGTCCGACACCCGCTGCAGCTTGGTGACGATGGTGTCGGGGTCGCCGAGGAAGAACGCGCCGTCCGGGCCGCTGGTGGCATCGAACGAGGCCCGGTTCGGTGGGGCGAAGCCGCGCTCGCGCGAGGCCTGGGTGAACATCTGGTGCCAACCGGGGTAGATCGTGTCGGCGGCGGCCGTGCGGCTCTCGCCGACGTACCCGAACACGTGCAGGCCCACCTGGAGGCTCTGCGGATCATGCCCGGCCTCAGCTCCGGCCCGGCGGTAGAGCTCGACCAGCGGTGCGAACTGGCGCGGTTCACCACCGATGATGGCCACCATCAGGGGCAGGCCGAGCAGACCGGCTCGCACGAACGACTGCGGCGTCCCTCCGACCCCGACCCAGATCGGCAGTGGATTCTGGGCCGGGCGCGGGTAGATGCCCTGCCCGGTGAGCGGCGGGCGGTGCCGCCCGGACCAGGTGACATGAGTGGAGTCGCGGATCTTCAGCAGCAGGTCGAGCTTCTCGCTGAAGAGCGAGTCGTAGTCGCCCAGGTCGAGGCCGAACAACGGGAAGGCCTCGGTGAACGAACCTCGTCCGACGATCAGGTCGATGCGGCCCTTGGCGATCAGGTCGAGTGTGGCGAACTGCTGGAACACTCGCACCGGATCAGCCGCGCTGAGCACCGTCACGGCACTGCCGAGGCGGATCCGGGAGGTCCGCGCGGCCGCTGCGGCCAGGAGGATCGCCGGCGCGGAGTCGTAGTACTCCTCGCGGTGGTGCTCCCCGATGCCGAACGAGTAGAGCCCCGAGGAGTCCGCGAGCGCGATCTCCTCGAGCAGATGCTCGATCCGTTCCTCGGGCCCCACCCGGCGTCCGGTCTCCGGATCGGTCACCGTGGAGACGAAACTGTCGACGCCGACGTGCATGGTGTCCTCCTGTGGATCGAGCGACCGCAGCGCGGTCGATCTGATTGAGCTATCAACAGTATCCGGTAGGGAACATTCCCGTGCTGCCCCGGAAATACCGTCAACCAACCGCGGGGTTCTGACCAGAGACGATCAGACCACACGAGGAGAAGCACCAGATGAATGACCAGACCGACGCGGCGCTGGCCCAGGACCGGGTCATCGACATCACCACCACTGGGCGCAAGACCGGCGAACCACGGCGGATCGAGATCTGGTTCCACCGGGTGGAGGGCCAGTACTACATCACCGGCACCCCCGGCCGGGCCCGTGACTGGTACGCCAACCTGGTCGCCCACCCGGGGTTCACGTTTCACCTCAAAGAGTCCGCGACCGCCGATCTGCCGGCGACCGCTCGGCCGGTCACCGACCCGGCCGAACGTCGAAAGGTTCTCGCCGTCCTTCTGGCTCCACTGGCTGAGTTCACCGGCAGGCCGGGTCATGAGCCCGAGGCCTGGGTCGAGAGCAGCCCCCTGGTCGAAGTCACCTTCCCCTGATGTGCATCAGGTTTCGGTACATCGACCGTCCCGCCCCGTCGGAGGTCGCGTCAGCAAAAAGTGAATAGTCCGTCGGCGACCATCTCTACGTCCTGACGTCCGACGAGCCGTGCCCACTCGCGCCCCCGATGCGATACTCGCGGCATGAGCAGCATGGTGCCGGTCTGGCTGCTCGACGTCGACGGCGTCCTGAATGCCACCCGACCCGGCTGGGGTGGTCCCCCGACAACTCGCTCGATCACCTCGCAGGGCCTGTCCTGGCGGATGAGGTTCGCGCCGCAGGCCGTGGCCAGGATTCGCGCCATCGCCACAGCTTCACGGGCCGAGATCCGGTGGGCCACGACCTGGGCCGGCCAGATCGACGACCTCTCGCGAGTGTTCTCCTTGCCCACCTTCCCGGCGGCCTTCGAGATGAGCGGCGAGACGACGACCCAGGCGATGGTTGCCCCTCTCAAACTGGCTGCGGCACTGGCTGTGGCGCACTCCGGGCGGCGGCTGATCTGGACGGACGACGACGCCATCCCCATCGAGGGCCACGACCGGGCGCTACTCGACGACGCCGGAGCTCTCTTGATCACCCCGAAGCCGGGCCGCGGGCTGCGCCCGGATGATCTGGGCCGGATCGATGCCTTCCTGGGCCATGAAGAGCATCGACCTCCCCGAACAATGCCGGATCAGCGATAAGCCTCTACCGGCTGTCATGGGCCCGAACTCTCGATAGCGCGAATGGTGATCGGACGGGTCATGAGGACGCCGGCGGTGGTGACGCCGTCGGGCATGGCGATGTCTCGGCGGTCGATCTCGGTGAAGCCGTAGGCGCGGTACAGCGGGACGCCGGCGAGGGTGGCCATCAGGATCAGGGCGTGGAAGCCGGCTTCGGCGGCGGCCTGCTCGCCGGCCTCGAGGATGGCGCGAGCGAGGCCCCGGCGGGTCCAGTCGCCATGGGTGAACATGGCCCGGATGCGGGCCGGCTCGGTCGCCGGGTCGAGCAGGCGGAGGTCGTCCTGGGCCGCGGCACCGTCGGCGAACAGTTTGCTGCGCTTGCTCCAGCCGCCGCAGGCCACCACGGCACCGTTCGCTTCGTGAACGAAGTAGGTGCCGTCATCGATGAGGACCGGGTCGGGCCGGGAGATGTACTTGGTGGCGCTCTCGGTCTGGCGCGCGGTCTGGAACTTGGGGAACTCGGAGCGCACCGAAGCCTCCATGAGCGCGGAGATCGCCGCGGCGTCCCCAGGTGTGGCCAGTCGGAGCCTGGGCGAGGAAGAGATCACAGACGCCGACGGTAGCCCAGCCCGGGCGTGGTCCCAGGCCACCGGCCGACCTGCAGCAGCCCATCGGAGGGGGAACGAAGGATCAGTTGTGGAAGGTGCCGACCATCACCCGGTGGGCCGATGGCGAGTTCGGCAGGGGCGGCTCGCCGGCTCGCTGGAGCGTGACCGAGAACGTCCGGTACTCGGCCGGATCGACGCCGCTCCACAGCACGATCGAGCCGCCGGCCCGCCGGGCGTGAAACGTCCCGATCGGGACGACGTCGCCCGGGCCGGGGCCGCGACGCAGCCAGGCGGCGTAGTAGAAGCCGGGTGCGGCCGCGGGCAGGTTCTCGGCATCGAGCTTGATCTCGAAGCCGGACGGTTTGCTCGTCACGGACACCTCGGCCCTGACCCGGTCGGCGCCCAGCGCGGCGAAGGTCTCGTCCGGGCCCGGTCGGAAAGTTCCCTGCACCCCCAGCAACAGCAGGGTGATCACGGCGGCGGCGACGGCGGCGAGGGGAACCACGACAGCCGGCCGGGCCCGGCGGGGACGCAGCGGAACCACCGTCCCGCCCTCAGGACGATCAGGGTGAGAGGCCTGCTGCTGCGCGCGGGCCAGCAGTGCCTCGCGAAAGTTCGGTGGCTCCTGCCAGGCGGCCGGGGACGCAAGGGCCGCGGTGATGCCATCGAGCTCTTCCTGGTCGTCGGCGCCGTCGAGGTCGTCGGCACCTTCGAGGTCGTCGGCACCTTCGAGGTCGTCGGCGCCTTCGAGGTCGTCGGCGCCTTCGAGGTCGTCGGCGCCGTCGAGGTCGTCGGCGCCGTCGATGCCGGCAGCAGCGTCGTCCCCGGAATCAGGTGCGGCGGCGCGACCGAGGTGGGCGGTGAGCCGGGCGATGAAGGCATCGCGCGATAGATCCGCCTGGGGATCGGTGGTCATCGCTCGCTCCCTTCGACTGTGCGGCCTGTGGGTGCTCTACCCGCAGTACGCCGCGGAGGCGGCTCCCGGATCAACTCGGCCGGCACATCCTCCCTGACGTGCGCCAGCAGTTCGGCCAGCTGCCGGTGCGCTCGGTGCGAGCGGGACTTCACGGTACCCAGCGGGATGCCGAGGCGTTCGGCGATCTGGGTCTGAGTGAGATCCTCGAAGAACGACAACCGCACGATCTCGCGCTCGTCGTCCCCGAGCCTGCTCAGGGCCTCCTGGACCTCCCAGGACAGCCAGGCCTCGTCGATCCCTGGGGCCTGGACGACGGCGTCCTGCTCCTGCTCGTGCCCACCACGAGTGGGCCGGAACTCGCGGCGCAGCAGATCGAGGGAAGTGCGCCGGGCGATTGTCATCAGCCATGGGCCCAGTGGTCGCGCGGGATCGTAGGCCCCGGCCGCCTGCCAGGCCCGCATGAAGGTGTCCTGGGCGGCTTCCTGCGCAAGGTGCTCCGAACCGGTCGTTCGCAGAGCAACCGACCAGACGGCGCGGTGGTAGCGATCATAGACGGCCCCCAGCGCATCGACGTTCCGATCGCGGAACTGGGCCAGGACGTCGTCGTCCAGCTCCCTGTCTTCCCGGAAAGGCACAGAGGCCACCATAGGGTGATGTGCGCGGTTTCGTCAGTTTGACCAAACTTCAGACGACCGCGAACCGTTTCGGGTGCCCACGGCGAACCGTCCTCAGGAGACGCCGCTGATCGAGGAGAACCTCAAGCCGAACCAGGCGTGAGCGAGCGCGAAAGCGTCCGCACCGTCGCGGTGGAGGCTGAGCTCGGGGCCTCGGTGATCGCGTTCACCGAGGCGGTGTCGTCGGACGAGATTTGCTGACGGCCAGGATGCTGACGGACGCCCACTGCGGGCCGGTGCCGCGGTCCGACGTGCCGTTCCCCACCGCACCGATCGCGAGCACCGCCGTCCAGCCGGAGGTTTTGGTATTGAAAGCCGTTGGCAGCGGTGACGTCACATTGATCAGCGCCGAGGGCGTCGGCCGGTCTTACTGAGGCCAGCAACCCGAAAGTGTTTTCCCCGCTTTCTCTTTCGACCGTGATCACCTCTCTCCGGTAGCCGCAGGCACGGGTCGAGAAGAAATTTCTCCATACCGAGAACCGCGGCACCCGGCGGGGACGTACCTCTGGTGAACGCCCACCGCGACCAACATCAAGTGCAACAAATACCAAGCACGACAAGGGATCCGGGCCGCAAATCCGGTCGGGTCCAGTCGCGGCGGGCGGTCCGACACCCATACCGTCACCTGAGGAGACTCTGCCATGAACCGCATCCTGAAGACCACCCTGACCCTCACCGGCACCCTCACGCTCGTCGCCGGCGCGGCCGTCGCCGCCGATGCCGCCACCACGACCAACACCTTCAAGATGGTGCGTTCGAGCGCCTCCGTGAACGCCGGTTGCCTCACCAAGGCCTACGCCACCGTGAAGATCAACTCGGTGGGGCCGGTCGAGATCATGACGATCAAGGCCCACCACCTGCCGAAGCACACCGACTTCGACCTCTTCGTGAACCAGGTGCCCGACGCGCCCTTCGGTCTGTCCTGGTATCAGGGCGACATGCACAGCAACCGCCACGGCGTCGCGACCGGCAAATTCATCGGCCGCTTCAACTCCGAGACCTTCACCGTCGCCCCGGGGTCGGCGCCGGCCCCGGTCAAGGACTGGGGGGACGCCGCCAGCAACCCGGCGACGGCTCCGGTGCACCAGTTCCACCTCGGCCTGTGGTTCAACTCCCCGAAGAAGGCCGCGGCCGCCGGATGCCTGGGCGCCACGACCCCCTTCAACGGGGAGCACAACGCCGGCGTGCAGGCCCTGAGCACCAAGAACTTCGCCCCCGCAGCCGGTCCGCTCGGCCGTCTCAACCCCTGATTTCGCACCGCACCACCGCAGCCCCCGTGGACCGCCACGGGGGCTGCGGCGCGTCCGGGGATAGGGATCCACGTACCGATCCCGTACGGATCATGAAAGAGGCCCTCCCCGGTGCTACCGGGAAGGGCCTCTGACTTGCTGCGTTGCTGCCTTGCCTTGTGGAGCTGAGGAGACTCGAACTCCTGACCCCCTCGATGCGAACGAGGTGCGCTACCAGCTGCGCCACAGCCCCAACAGGCGGAAACGCTATCACTGGCGGCGGGTCAGCTCCGAATCGGCACACCGACCCCTCAGCCGTTGACCGCCTTGCGCTCCTCGAACAGCTCGTCGAGGTGAGACTCCAGGGCCAGGATGCGCTCCACGTCGGCCGCCCGCCGGGGCAGGGCCCCACGAGAGACCGCGGCTGTCGCTGTGCCGGTCTGAGCAGCGGGAACGTCGACGGCCGGCAGCGGAGCCGGTTCAGGCCGGTGGACGGCGGGCTTGAGCGTGTAGGTGGGTGGCGGGACCGGGACGGGCTCCCAGGTCTCGGCCCCGACGGCTGCGGCCCGGCGGGTCATGCGGTCCGAGACGGGGGCGGTCACGGCCTCGGCGACGGCTTCGGCCGGGCGAGCCTTGGCCACCGGGTGCTGCTGCTCACGAGCCAGGGCGACCTCTGCGGCGTGCAACTGGGCCGACAGCAGGATGAGGGTTTCGCGGCTGCGCAGGCCGGCGACACGGGAGGCGAACATGTGGATCACCAGCAGCCCGGTCGCCGGGACGGCGGCCCACACCGGTACTGAGGTACCGGCGACAACGCCCCACGAGGCCAGCGAGGCCACGAACAGCAGAACCATGATGACGGCGCGGCGGCGGGCCGCGACCCGGGCTCCGGTGCGGGCCGGCTCCAGATCGTGCGGGCGGGCCGGCACCGGCGGCCGGGCGGTGGTGGTAGTGGTGGTCCGAGCGGCGGAGCGGGCCGTGGCGGGCGTACCGGACTCGTCGACCAGGAGGACCGGCTCGTTGGACTCGTGAGTGAGCTCGGCCTCCTCCAGTTCGGCCAGGACGGACGAGGCCCGGCCGGGCTTGACCGGCTGCCGCCGCCGGTCGACGGGATAGGACGCGGGGCGCTTCGCGGCCGGACGCGCGACCGCCTGGTGCTCGCGGGCGGGCCGTCCGATGACGACCGCGGCTTCCTGCTCGGCGATCGGGACGGGCTGGCGGGCCGTGCGCGCGTCGACGGTGACCGTCACCCGGGCCGGGACCGGACGCTCCACCGCGGCCGCGTGCACCGACCGCTCGGACGGGTCGGAGGGCGCCGCCGGACGTGGGCGCTCCACGGCGGCCGCCGGCTCGGCGGCGTCCCGGGAGTTCGAGCGCTCGGACGGCACGAAGACAACGGCGGCGACCGCCGACTCGGCCGCGACGTCCTCGGCGGCGATCGGCGTGCTCGCGATGATGGTGCCCGGCACGAACGGGACGTCGTTGGTGTCGGCCCGGTCGTGTTCAGCCGGCTCGTCGTCGTCCAGCGCGGCCAGTTCGGCCAGAGCCGGCTTGCCGTTCTCGGCCGCCGCGGTCTCGCGCCGGGCCGCCTCGGCGGCGTCCTTCTCCCGGTCGAGACGCGCCTGGAGCGCGCGGTCGGCCGGGATGTAGAGGAACTCGCCGTCCGCGTCGACGACGACCCGGGGCGAGGTGAGCACGGCGTCACCGGATCGGTGGGTGCTCTTCACCGAGCGTGAGCGCCGGTGCAGGACGCGCAGACCACCGGAGAATCGGTCACCGGTGCGCGACTGGGCCAGGTCGTCGCGCCGGCGCAGCCAGTGCGGGACCAGATAGGCAGCCCACACGCCGATGATGGCGACGAACACAAGGCTACTAGGCTCCACGAGAACATACGCTACGTGTCCAGGCTCGGGTGATCACGCACCGTTCCGGCGTGTCGGAGCGCGGGCCTCAGTCTCTGACCGCCGTGCGCCGGCACCGTGACGCCCGGTCGCCGGCGAGCGAGTGCTTCAGGATGACTCCTCGGCCGGAGACCGGGGCTGCGCTACTCGGTCCAGCCGGCCAGGCGGTCGTTCTGGGTCAGCACCCGTTGGGCCCGCCGCCAGCGGGTGAGCAGCCCCCCGGGCACGTCCTCCGGCGTGATGGCGAACGTCGCGTGGTCGCGCCAGGCGCCGTCGATGTGCAGGTAGTTGCGCCGCAGCCCCTCGGAGCGGAAGCCGAGCTTCTCGACCACCCGCAGGCTGGCGGTGTTCTCGGGCCGGATGTTGACCTCGAGCCGGTGCATGCCGAGGCCGAAGAAGCAGTGGTCGACCATCATCGCCACGGCCGTCGGCATGACGCCGTGGCCGGCGATGCCCCGGTCGACCCAGTAGCCGATCTGCCCCGAGCGCAGCGACCCCCAGACGATGCCGCTGACCGTGACCTGACCGACGAGCTTGCCGTTGACCTCGACCGCCATCGGGATCATGCGCCCGGCCCGGGCCTCGTGGTCGAAGCCGCGTACCATCGCGCCGAAGGTCAGCGGGCGACCGGAGCCCTCCGGATGGGTCGCCTCCCAGGGGGCGAGCCACTCGGCGTTGGCCGAGCGGACGGCGTTCCAGGTGCGCCCGTCGCGGCGGCGCAGGGGGCGCAGCACGACGGCCCCGTCGCGCAGCTCTATCGGCCAGCCGGTGCCGATGCCGTGATCACCCATCGACGTCGTCCGTCGACGGGTGCGGCGCGGGGCTGGAGGTCACAGCCACAGCATGGTCCCCGCCGTGGATCTGGTCCACTGCGTGCAGCAGAACGGCCTCGAGAACGCTCAGCCCGTCGCGGCAGCCTCCGGGCGAACCGGGCAGATTGACGATCAGGGTCCGCCCGGCCGTACCGGCCAGCCCGCGGGACAGGGCAGCGGTGGGGACGCCGGCGCCGGTCCCCTTGGAGCGGATCGCCTCGGCCAGGCCGGGGATCTCCCGTTCCAGGACGCCGCGGGTGGCCTCGGGGGTCAGGTCGGTGGGCGACAGGCCGGTCCCACCCGTGGTCAGGACGACGTCGTACCCGCCGGTCACGGCGTCCCGCAGGGCCGAGGCGACCGGATCGCCGTCCGGGACGACCAGCGGCCCGTCAACGGAAAAGCCCAGGTCAAGCAGGCCCTGGGCCAGGATCGGGCCGCCCCGATCGGGGTAGACGCCGGCCGCGGCCCGGTTCGAGGCGGTGATCACCAGAGCCCGGCCGATCGAGTGGCCGTTGCCCGAGGCGCCATCACTCACGTCCGTCACCGCCGCCAGTCTCCCGATCTGCCACCGCTCTTGGCCACCACCCGCACCTGGCTGATCTCGGCGCGCTTGTCCACCGCCTTGATCATATCGATCAGGGCCAGACCGGCGACCGCGACGCAGGTCAGAGCCTCCATCTCGACGCCGGTCCGATCGGCGGTGCGCACGGTGGCCCGGATGTCGACCCCGTCGTCCTGCACCACCAGGTCGACCTCGACCGCGTGGACGGCGACCGGGTGCGCCAGCGGCACCAGATCCGGGGTCTTCTTGGCCGCCTGGATGCCGGCGATCCGGGCGACGGCGAGCGCGTCACCCTTGGGGACGCCGTCCCCGCGCAGCAGGTCGATAACGGCGCCCGAGCACAGGACCCGGCCGGTGGCGGTGGCCTCGCGGGTGGTGACGGCCTTGCCCGAGACGTCGACCATCCGGGCGGCGCCGGCTTCGTTGAGGTGGGTCAGGCGCTCGCTCACCGCGGGGCGCCGTCGAGCCGCCGGTAGTCGAGCCGGTCGCCCGCCCTCACCTGGGTAACGTCCTCGGGCACGATCACCAGGCAGGTGGCCTCGGCCAGGTCGGCGACGAGATGTGAGCCCTGGCCGCCGACCGGCCGCACCCGGGGCAGGTCGTCGTCCGGTTCACCGAGGTTGATCCCGACCGTGATGCCGTCGTCGTCGCCACCACCGGGGGCGCCCGAAGGCCCCGGATCGATGGCCGCCCGCACGTACTGACGCCGCCCGGCCGGAGAACGCCAGTCCACCGCGGCCACGGCGGTCGAAGGCTCTGCGGTGAGCTCCGGCTCACCCGCCAGGATGCGCAGTGCCGGCCGGACGAACACCTCGAACGAGATCAGCGCGCTGACCGGGTTGCCGGGCAGGGTGAAGATGGGCGTGGCGTCCGGGCCGATGGCGCCGAACCCCTGCGGCGAGCCGGGCTGCATGGCGACCCGCTCGAAGGCGACGGTGCCCAGCTCACGCAGGACCTCCTTGACCGTGTCGTACGCCCCGGCGCTGACCCCGCCGGTGGTGATGACCAGGTCGGCCCGCCGGGCCGCGGCGTCCATGGCGGCCGTGACGGCACCGGCTTCGTCATCGATGACTCCGCCGTGCTCGGCCCGGGCGCCGGCCTCGCGGACCGCCGCGATCAGGGCGTAGCCGTTGGAGTCGTGGATCTGCCCCGGCCCCAGCGGTTTTCCCGGAGGCACGAGCTCACTGCCGCTGGGCATGACCACGACCAGAGGCTTGGGGTGCACGATCACCGCAGCGCGCCCGACCGCGGCCAGCAGGGCGATCTGCCGCGAGGTCAGCCGGGTTCCCGCGGTCAGGACGGTCTGCCCGGAGCGCACGTCCTCGCCCGAGCGGCGCACGTAGTTGCCGGCCGGGGCCTCCCGGGAGATCAGCACCTGCTGAGTGCCCTCGTCGGTCCACTCCACCGGGACGACGGCATCGGCTCCGGCCGGCATCGGCGCGCCGGTCATGATCCGCATCGTGGTGCCCGGCGCCACCTCCACGGCTTCACCGTGACCGGCCGGGATGTCGCCGAGAACCGGCAGCCGGACCGGGTTCTCGTTGCCGGCCCCGGCGATCTCGGCGGACCGCACGGCGTACCCGTCCATGGCCGAGTTGTCGAAGCGAGGCATGTCGATCGCCGAGACGACGTCCTCGCCCAGGACGCACCCGAGCGCGTCCAGCAGCGCCACCTCCCGCACCGGCAGGGGACGGATGGCAGCCAGGCAGGCAGTGAGGTGTTCTTCGACGGAGCGCATGGGGACGACTATGCCTTCAGGTCGTCGGTCCCCTGGGCAATGGCCTCCGGCGGCAGGTCGGCCACGAAGGTGCGCAGCCAGGCCCGCAGGTCGGGGCCCAGGTCGGCCCGGTCGGTGGCCAGGCGTACCACGGCCTTGAGATAGTCCAGCCGATCGCCGGTGTCGTACCGCCGCCCGGAGAAGATCACCCCGTACACGCCGCCGCCGGGCTCGTTCGGCTTCTGGGCCAGGTCCTGCAGGGCGTCGGTGAGTTGGATCTCCCCACCGCGGCCCGGTTTCGTCTCCTGCAGGACGTCGAACACCCGCGGGCTGAGCACGTACCGGCCGATCACGGCCAGGTTGCTCGGGGCGTCCTCCGGGTCGGGCTTCTCGACCATGCCGGTGACCTTGACGACGTCGTCGAGCTCGGTCCGCTCCACGGCCGCGCACCCGTACAGGTGCACCTGGCTGCGCGGGACCTCCATCAGGGCCACGACACTGCCGTGGGTCTGGCGCTGGACGCCGATCATGCGGGTCAGCAGCGGATCACGCTCGTCGATGAGGTCGTCGCCGAGCAGGACGGCGAACGGGTTGTTGCCCACGTGATGCACCGCACACAGGACGGCGTGCCCGAGGCCGCGCGGGTCGCCCTGACGGGTGTAGTGGATGTCGGCCAGCACGTTGGACTCGCGGACCTTCTCCAGCCGGAACCGGTCGCCCTTGGCCTCGAGGGCGGCCTCCAGCTCCCAGGCCCGGTCGAAATGGTCCTCCAGAGAACGCTTGTTCCGCCCGGTGATCATCAGGACGTCGCTCAGGCCGGCCGACACGGCCTCCTCGACCACGTACTGGATGGCCGGGCGGTCGACGACCGGCAGCATCTCCTTGGGCGTGGCCTTGGTCGCCGGCAGGAACCGCGTGCCCAGGCCGGCTGCGGGAATCACTGCCTTGACCACTCGAGGGCCGGGTTCTCCCCCGCCGAGCACCGCGAGATCAGGGGCCACCGTTGGTTCCGTCATTGGGCAAGGCTACCCAGCCTGAGAGACCGGTGAGGGGGTGGCGGCAATCTCCACGACGTTCCACCGATCCCGTCCGGCCCGTTTGGCCTGGTACAGCGCCTCGTCCGCCGCTTGGATCACTTCTGCCCCGGAGTGCCCCGGACCGGGGAAGGAGGCCATCCCGATCGAGACGGTCACCGAGCACTGCTGCTCGCCGTGGCGAAACGGCTGGGCCCGGATCGCGTTCAGGATGCGCTCGGCCACCCGGCCGGCTCCCTCGACGTCGGTCTCGGGCAGGACGATGGCGAACTCCTCGCCCCCGAACCGGGTCACCACGTCGACGTCGCGAACGCACGAGGTCAGCCGGTGGGCGAACTCACGCAGCACCAGGTCACCGAAGCCGTGTCCGAACTGGTCGTTGACCTGCTTGAAGAGATCGATGTCGAGCATCAGCACGGTCAGTGCCCGGTTGAACCGGGTCGAGCGCTCGATCTCGCGGAACAGGGTCGAGGACAGCTGGCGCTTGTTGCCGACCCCGGTCAGCGGATCGGTGACCGACTGGCGGATCGCCTCCTCGTGCAGGCGGATGTTCTGGATCGCCGCTCCGGCCCGGTCGGCGACGGCCCGGATCCGGGGCAGCGCATCGGCGTCGAAGATCCGGGCGCCGTCGCCCTTGGCCAGGGCCAGGACGCCGATCGCGCGCCCGTCGGCCAGGATCGACACCGCGACCGCGGGGCCCCCGCCGGACAGGTGGGCGTAGAGCGGCAACGGTGCCGCCGGGTCGAGGCCGGTGTAGTACCGGGCGGCGAAGCGCGGCAGCTCGACCCCGGCCCGCTGGGCGGTGGGGCTGTGGGCCCAGGCCTGACCGCGTACCTGCAAGTGCTCGGCGGGCGGCTCACCGGCCGGCTCGCCCGGAGCCGGCGGCACGTCCTCGACCAGCAGGGCGATGCCGGCTACGGCCCCGGTCCCCCGCAGGCAGGCGGCGGCCACGATGTCGAGCAGCTCCTCCAAGTCGTGGGTGTGCTGCAGGGCGTCGCCGAAACTGGTGAACGTCTCGGCCAGGGTGTGCTCGCTCAGCCGCAGCCGGCCCTGGGCCTGCTCCAGTTGCACCGCGACCGGCCGGGTCAGGCGCCCGGCGAGCAGCCGCAACGGCAGCAACGCCAGGGCCAGGACCAGCAGGGCCAGCCAGACCAGGGGCTGCAGCCAGCTGGTGCCGGCGACCGGGTAGGTGGCCAGCACCCGGAACGGCACGCCGTCAGCCGGCGGGTGCATGGCGTAGCCGATGCCCTGCTCCACCCCGGAGGCCGCCCCGGTGGTGACCGCCCGGGCCGCGGCCGGCAGCGGGCCGCTGGCCTCGGGCCCGGCAGCCAGGGCGGTGGTGGCCAGCACGCCGTCCGGGCTGTTGCCGATCCCGGTACCGGCCCCGAGCAGGGAGAGCTGGCCGTCGGTGCCGAGCCCGCTGCGCAGCTCGTGCAGGGTGCTGTCGTCCAGCGGCAGCCAGACCACCACCAGGGCGACGTTCGAGGCGGTGTAGGTGTTCACCGGCACCGGCGCGCCCAGCCCCGCGGCGTCCGGATTGCTGCCGGCCTGCTGATCGGCGCACGCGGCCCCGTAACCGGCCTCGCGGGCCGGGGCCAGCCCGGCCGCCGCGCCGCCGGAAGCCAGGAGGGCCGAGTGCGCGTCGAAGACGGCGACGGCCACGTCCGGGCGGCGGGCCACGGCGTGTCGCACGGCGATCGCGGCCACGTCGGCCGACACCGAGCCGTACTTGATGGCGTAGCCCTGAACCTCGGAGGCCATCACCTTGGCCGCACCCGTGACGGCGTCGCACCGCGCCGACAGGGCCAGGACGGCGCCGCCGGCATCGCGGGCCGCCGCCCGCTGAGCCTCCTGACGGGCCGCGCGAGGGGCCAGCGCGGCGGCCACGATCAGGGCCGTGACCAGCGGCGCGATCAGCACCACGGCCAGGACCAGGACCAGCCGGGCGCGCAGTGACGACGAGGCTTCTGTGATTCGCAGGGACACCGGCCCTCACCCGCTCTGAAAGTAGTCATGGTCGTGAATGTGTTTCTGGTGGTGCAGGGTGGTCGTGTGTGATCAGGTGTGACAACGCCGTGTAAACAGGTACACACCGAGAGTAGCGCTCAGGCTCGATCGAGGAGGGTTTCGATGGCGGCGTCGCCGGGCAAGTTGCGTCCGACCAAGCTCGCGCTGCGGCACACGATGAAGGCCCGGCGCGAGGCCCGCAGCCTCGCCGAGCGCGAGCAGGCGGCGGTGTCGATCGCGGCCGTGGGGCTGGAGTTGCCCCGGTTGCGCGGTGCGATGTGTGTGAGTGCCTACGCCTCGCTGCACCAGGAGCCGGGGACCGCTCCGCTTCGAGCCGGCCTGCGCGCACTGGGGATTCGGGTGCTGCTACCGCTGATCAGCACCGACGGCCGCCGCGAACTCGAGTGGGGCCTGGATGCCGGCGACCGGGCCGGCGCCCTGGAGCCGGCCGGGCCGCTCGGGCTGCCCCAACCGCAGGGCGAGCACTTCGGGCCGGAAGAGCTGAGCGCCGCACAAGTAGTGCTCGTGCCGGCCCTGGCCGTCGACACGGCCGGGACCCGGCTGGGCCGCGGCGGCGGCTACTACGACACCGCCCTGCTCCACGCCCGTCCCGACGCCCTGATCCTGGCTCTGGTGCACGACGACGAGGTACTGGACGCCGCGAGCTCGCCGATCCCGCGCGAGGCCCACGACCTGGGCGTGCACGGGGTGATCACTCCGACCCGGTGGATGTTCTTCCCGGCCCCATAGGCAGCGTCACATCCAGCGTTCCCCGCACCCCCGGTCCCTCTCTGGGCTGCTCAGCCGCTGCGGGCCTCAGGCCGGCGCGTGCGAGCGCACGTACCTGACCAGGCCGATGACGTCCTCGGGCACGAGGCGCCCGATCGCGCTGCTGGAGTAGACGCTGACCAGCACCCGGCCGGTGGGATCGAGGACGAAGCCGGTGGACTGCAGGTGCTTGGGCTCAGCGTTGACGAAGGCGCCGGTGGCGGCCGCGATCGCGTCGGCATCGGCGCTGTGCCCGACGGCGAACTCCAGGTGCAGCTTGTGGATCAGGGCCGCGGTGGTCGCCTCGTCGTCCACCGACAGGGCGACCACCTTCACGTCGACCGCATCCAGTTCGGCCTGAGCCCGCTGGAAGGCCCGTAGCTGAGCGTTGCAGTACGGGCACCACGCTCCCCGGTAGAACAAGACCACACCGAAGTGTCCGTTCAGGGCGCCGGGGATCTCTACCGAGGGGCCGTCGGGCAGGGTCAGGAGCAGCGACGGGAAGGCGTCGCCGGGGCTGAGCAGAGGCATCAAGTTCTCCGGTCGGGTCGGGGGATCGGTCAGGCTGACAGCTCGTTGGCGACGAAGAACGGGCCCGTCTTACGTGACTGCCGGCAGAACGCACGTAGGGTGCCTGATGTGCTGCCCTCGCTGGAACTCGGTTCGGACGAGTGGCTCGCCGCCCTCCAGTCCGGCGGGGAGCCTCGCGAGCGCGCCGTCGGCGAGCTGCACCGGATGCTGCTGCGGGTCACTCGCAACGAGTTGCGCCGGCGCAGTGAGCAACTGCGGATCAGCGGACCGGAACTGGACGACCTCGCCCATCAGGCGGCCGCCGACGCGCTGATGTCCCTGCTGCGCAAGCTCGGGGAGTTCCGTGGCGAGAGCCGGTTCACGACCTGGGCCTACCGATTCGCCATCATCGAGGTGTCGAGCAAGGTCGGGCGCAGTCTCTGGCGCAATCCGACCGTGGCCCTGGCGGCCGAGGACTGGGAACGGCTTCCGGACCGGTTCGGATTCGAACCGGCCCAGCAGTCCGAATGGCGCGACCTCATGGCGGCGCTGCGCCACGCGGTGGAGACTGAACTGTCCGACCGGCAGCGGGCGGTCTTCGTGGCCATCGTGCTCAACGGCACATCGCTGGACGCCCTGGTGTTCGAGATGGATTCCAACCGGAACGCCATCTACAAGATCCTTTTTGACGCCCGCCGCAAGTTGCGGGTCGCGCTCGTGGCCGGCGGTCACCTGAGCGACGGCCTTTCGGGGCGCTCATGAACGGCTGGTCGGCGCTCGAACGCTTCCTGCGGACGGATCCCGAAGACGTCGGCTGCGCCCAGGCCATGGGGATACTGCACATCTATGCGGATCTCGTGCAGGCCGGGCACGACCCGGCCGAGCGTTTCCCCGGGATCGCCGTCCATCTTGAGGCCTGCGGCCCCTGCTCCGAGGACTTCCGGGGTCTGATCGCGGCGATCAGCCGGCCGCCGGAACGCGGCCTTTAGCCGGACTTCTCGGTCCGGCCGGATTACGGGAAGCGAACGTATGGGCCGATCGGCTCTGCGGCAGGTAAGGACGGCCCGGCGGGCGACACCAAGCCCTCGTCAACCCGACCGCCTGACCTTCGCAAGGGAACCATCATGAAGATCAAAGCTCGATTTGCCGGTATCGCCCTGCTGGCCCTCAGCTCCACGGCCCTGGGCTCCACGGCTCTGGGCGCGACGGGAGCCAGCGCCCAGCCGCTGCACACGGCGCTCAGCAGCAAGGCCGTGTTCGTCCAGACCGACAACCCGGCCGGCAACACCGTGGTCGCCTACCACCGCGCCGGGGACGGCACCCTCAGCCCGGCCGGGGTGTATCCGACCACCGGGCTCGGCGGCGTCCTGACCGGATCGGTCGCCGACCATCTCGCCTCCCAGGGCTCCCTGCTCGAGGACGACGACCTGCTCTACGCCGTCAACGCCGGCAGCAACAGCGTGACCACCTTCGCCGTTCGGGGCGACGGGCTCAGCCGCCGCCAGGTCATCGACTCCGGCGGCGAGTTCCCGGTCAGCATCACCGCGCACGGCAAGTTCGTCTACGTGCTGAACGCCCGCAACGGCGGCTCGGTGCAGGGCTACCTGCGCGCCGGTGACCACCTGCTGAAGATCCCGGGCTGGAACCGCAGCCTCGGCCTGGACCCGACCCGGACGCCGGAGTTCACCCACACGGTCGGACAGATCGGCTTCACCCCGGACGGCTCCCAGCTCGTGGTCACCACCAAGGCGGGCGGGCAGTCGATCCTGGTCTTCGGGGTCAGCCGGGCCGGGGCCCTGTCGGCCACCCCCGTGGTGAACGCCGATCCCGGCAACGTTCCGTTCAGTTTCACCTTCGACCGGGCCGACCACCTGGTGCTGACCGAAGCCGGCCCCAGCGCGGTGGCCACTTTTCAGGTCAAGAGGGACGGCACCGTGCAGCTGATCGACCGGGCGTTGACCGGTGGCGCGGCGACCTGCTGGGTGGTGGCCAGCCGCAACCGGCTGTTCGCCTCCAACTCCGGCACCAACACGGTCACCGGATACGACGTCGACCGCGGCGGCGCCCTGGTCTCCACCGGTGACACCGCCACGGACGCCGGACCGGTGGACGCGGCCGTCAGCTCCAACGGGCACTTCCTGTACCTGCAGACCGGCGTGGCCGGTCTGGTCGACGAGTTCCGGGTCCGTCCGAACGGGACCCTGATCAACATCGGCTCGGTCACCGTGCCCGGTGGCGCCGGCGGAGAGGGCATCGTCGCGTCCTGACCCTGGTCTGGTCGGGAAATCGCGATCGCCAGGCTCATGGACGAGCGGGACTTCAGCCCGAGCCCGGGCTGAAGTCCTGCTCGTCGTCGCCGGCCGCGCGGACCGCGCCGGCCGTGAACGGCCACGCGTAGTCCTGCCCCTTGAGCCAGGTGCCGAGCTGGTCGTCGTAGTGCTTGTCGCCCGGGTGCCCGGAGATGCCGGTCTGGTTGACCCAGCGCGAGGAGTCGATGGTGCCCAGGTCGACGATCATGCGCATCGAGGGCGCCGATGTGACCTTGAAAGTGCCGGTGGAGGCGTCCCAGGAGAAGGCGTCCACGATCGAGGAGCCGCCCGGGGCCGGGTAGGGGCCGCGGTTGAACAGCTTGTGCAGGATCGACGGGCCGTCGGTGCCGACCGGGGTGGCCTTGAGGGTGATGCTGTGCAAGCGGCCCCACTCCCAGCGCTTCGGGTCCTTACCGAGCGAACTGGTCAGCTGCAGGCGGGCCGAGACCAGGGCCTCGCGCAGCACCTCGTCGCGCGACTCCACGACGTCCGGCGTCTTGCGGTTGTCCCACCACGGGTCCTTGTCCTCGCTCAGCAGCGCCTGGACGGCGGCGAACCAGCGGTCCCCGCCGTCCGGCTTGAAGCCCTCGGGCAGCTCGTCGGAGAAGGTCAGGTTGATGATCTGTTCCCAGACCGTGTTGAAGTAGGCGGCCGCGGCCGAATCGGTCGGCTGGGTGTAGTCCCAGTTGCGCAGCAGGTCGATCGCTTCCTGGGTGAACTTGTCCGTGACCTTGATCTTCAGCAGTCGCGGCACCAGCACCTGGGCGATCGGGTTGAGCGTGTCCGACTGGATGGTGCGCATGTCGTTGACGGTCAGCCGGCGGTTGTTCTTCACGTCGTTCGCGATCAGCGTGTCGATCCGGTCGGAGCGATAGCCGTAGTCCCAGTCCGAGGTGATCTTCACCGGGCCGTCGGGGCCGGTCACGGCCTGGTTGGCGGCCACGATGTAGCCCTGCGCCGGGTCTTCGACCCAGGGCAGATCCTTGACCGGGACGAAGCCGGTCCAGTCGTAGGAGGAGTCCCAGCCCGGGTGCGGCCAGGTGCCGTCCGCGGGGATGGCCGAGCCGGCTCGGCCGGGGCCGCGCACCGGGATCCGCCCGGGGGCCTGGTAGCCGATGTGGCCGTCGACGTCGGCGTAGACCAGGTTCTGGGCCGGGGCGTCGAGCTTGAGGGCGGCCGCCCGGAACTGGGTGAAGTCGGTGGCCACGTCCAGACCGAGCATGGCGTCCATCGCGTGGCCGGGCTGCAGGGCGGTCCAGTCCAGGGCGACGGCGTAGTCGGTGCTGCGGTTGCGTTTCTCCCCCGGCACCGGGGCGGTGCTGCCGACCGCCGCGACGTCGGACAGGACGTCGGACAGCAGCGGGCCGTGCGAGGTGGAGCGCACGGTGATCACTTTGGGGCTGGCCCCGGCGACGTTGATCGTCTCCTGCCGGGTGGTCAGCGGCTGAAAGGTGCCGTCCTTCTCGACCTGGTCGCCGACGATCTTCTCCAGGTAGAAGTCGGTCACGTCGGGGTAGAGGTTGGTCAGGCCCCAGGCGATCCGGTCGTTGTGCCCGATCACCACGCCGGGCATCCCAGCGAAGCCGAACCCGGCCACGTTGAACGGGCAGGCCGCCGACGGCTTGGTGCAGTGCAGGCCGACCTGGGTCCACACCCCGGGCATCGCGACGCTCAGGTGCGGGTCGTTGGCCAGGATCGGCAGGCCACTGGCGGTCAGGTCGCCGCTGACCACCCAGGAGTTGGAGCCGATCCCCTCGCCGCCGCCGAGCAGGTTCGGCAGCGCGGAGATGGCCTTGTCGGCGTCGGCGAAGACCTGCTGGGCGGGATCGCTCTCCAGGGCCTGCTGCAGCTGGTCCGGATCGCTGCCGGCCTTGCTCGTGGTGGCCTTGGTCGTGGAGTCGGTGCCGGCTGCCGGGATCAGGGAGGCGGAGGCCTTCGGGCTCTCGGTCGCGGTGGGCGTGGCGCCCGAGCTCGGGCTCGGGTTCGGCGACGGGGTGCCGGTCGAGTTCTTCGTCGTCCCGCCGTCCTTGCTGGTGGTGGTGCCGTCGCCCTTGGTCGGGCCGTCGCTGACCGCGCCGGAGCCGGGGATGATCGGCGGGTGCTGCGCGTACGGGTAGGGCGGGTAGAGCTGGGCCACCCGGTCGATGTCGCGCACCGTCGGGATGGCCCGGGCCCGCTGCAGTTCTTCCGAGTAGTTGCTACGCAGGTCCCAGGCCATGGCCTTGAGCCAGGCCAGCGAGTCGACCGGCGTCCAGGCCTCGATCGGTTGCAGCTTGTTGGCCCGCCCGAGCAGGGTGTAGCTGAGCGACAGCTGCGAGGGCGAGCGGTCGTGGATGTAGTCGTTGACGCCGGCGGCGTAGGCGGTCAGGTACTCGCGGGTGCTCGCACTGGCCTGGGTCCACTCCTGCTCGGCGACCCGGCGCCAGCCGAGGGTGCGCACGGTGGCGTCGACCTTGAGCGCGTCGTCGTCGGCCCCGACCAGCTCGCTCAGGCGCCCGGCGGTGATGTGCCGGTCCAGGTCCATCTGGAAGAACCGGTCCTGGGCATTGACGTAGCCCTGGACCCGGAACAGGTCCTCGGGGTGGTCGGCGTAGATCTGGGGCACGGCCTGGTCGTCGCGCAGCACGCTGACCTTGCCGATCAGGCCGGGCAGGGAGACGTCGCCGCCGCGTTCGGGCAGCGGGCGGCGGATGAAGGTGATGGCCAGGACCAGGACGACGATCACTGCCGTGGCGACGACGACCGCGGCCCCGAAGGCCGTTGCTCGCAGGGCACGGCGACGGTTCACGGGCAGGACTCTAACGAGTACTGGCCCTGGGAGGCGCCTGGGTGCGGTGCCGGTGAGACCAGGCCCACGCGAGGCTCACCGATAGGATCTCCGTTGCGACGCTGAGTGGGCGAGAGGATGGCGGCTTGACGATCGAGCAGCTCAATCTCGCGCTGCTCGCCGGCCCGGCGGTCCTTCTGATTGCGGTGGCAGCCGTGCGGCTCTCGGTCGGCACCGGCTTTCCCTCGCTGCTGCTGTACCTGGCCCTGGGCCTGCTGATCGGCGAGGGCGGCCTCGGCCTGCAGTTCGACGACGCCGAGCTGACCGCCGTCCTCGGCTACGCCGCCCTGGTGCTGATCCTGGCCGAGGGTGGCCTGACCACCCGGTGGAGCACGATCCGCCCCTCGGTCGCGCCGGCCGCGGTGCTGGCCACCCTGGGCACCTGCGTCTCGGTCGCCGTGGCCGGGATGGTCGCCCACTTCGTGCTGGTGCTGAGCTGGCCGCTGTCGTTCCTGCTGGGCGCGGCGATCTCCTCGACCGACGCCGCGGCCGTGTTCTCGACCCTGCGCCGGGTGCCGCTGCCGAGCCGGCTGGTCGGCATGCTGGAGGCCGAGTCGGGGTTCAACGACGCCCCGGTGGTGATCATCGTGATCGCGCTGACCGAGGTGGCCCACGGTGGGGAGGCCCACGGCCTGGCCCACCTGCTGGTGGAGGCCCTGTACGAGCTCGGCGTGGGGGCGGCGACGGGGCTGCTGATCGGCTGGCTGGGCTCGCTCGGCCTGCGCCGGGTGGCGTTGCCCTCCTCGGGCCTATACCCGATCGCCGTCCTTGGGTTCGCGGTCGGTGCCTACGGCGCGGCGGCCACCCTGAACGCCTCCGGGTTCCTGGCCGTCTACCTGGCCTCACTGGTGCTGGGCAACTCCCGGCTGCCGCACGGGGTGGCAGTGCGCGGGTTCGCCGAGGGGCTGGGCTGGCTCGCCCAGATCGGGCTGTTCGTGCTGCTCGGGCTGCTGGCCACGCCCAGCCGGCTCGCCGACCAGATCGGCCCGGCCCTGCTGATCGGTCTGGTCCTGTTGCTGGTGGCCCGGCCGCTGTCGGTGCTGTTCTCGGTCTCCTGGTTCCGGGTGCCGCTGCGCGAGCAGGTGTTCCTGTCCTGGGCCGGCCTGCGCGGGGCGGTTCCGGTTGTGCTGGCCACCGTGCCGGTGGCGGCCGGCGTCCCGGACTCGCGCCAGCTGTTCGACCTGGTCTTCGTCCTGGTCGTGATCTTCACCCTGGTCCAGGCGCCCACGCTGCCGCTGGTGGCCAGGCGGCTCGGGCTGACCAGCTCACGGACGACGGTGGGGCTGGAGGTGGAGTCCTCCCCGCTGGGGGCCCAGGGCGCCGACGTCCTGGAGGCGCACGTGGGGCCGGGCTCACGGCTGCACGGGGTGGAGATCTTCGAGCTGCGGCTGCCCGAGGGCGCCAACATCACGCTGGTGCTGCGGGACGGTGAGGCGTTCGTGCCCGACGCCCGCACCGCCCTGCGACACGGGGACGACGTCATCATCGTCACCGCCGAGGAGGTCCGCGAGGCGGTCGAGGACCAGCTGCACGCGGTCAGCGTCGGCGGCAAGCTGACCGGCTGGCACCAGGCCGACCCCACCGGCGCGACCGTGACGGGGGCTAGTCGATCGGTGCGCCCGGCTGCGGGCGCGCCAGGAGTCGTACGTCGCCTCCGACGCGGCTCACGTCGAGCAGCTCCAGACGCCGTGCCCCCGCGATCGACGTGATCCCGGCGTCGTCCAGGGCGTTGGCGCCGGCCCCCAGCAGGGTCGGGGCCAGGTAGGCGACGATCCGGTCGACCAGGCCGGCCCCGATCATCGCCCCGGCCAGCCTCGGGCCGCCCTCCAGCAGCACGTGGCGCTTCTCCCGGGCGTAGAGCTGGTCCATGAAGGCGAACAGGTCGACCCGGCCGGAGCCGTCGGTGCCGAGCTCGGCCGCGGTCGCGATCCAGGTCCGGGCGGTGTTGTCGCGCACTCGGGCCGCCGGCGGGGTGCGCCCGGTGGAGTCCAGCACCACCCGCAGCGGCTGACGGGCCAGCGCCGTCCCGTTCTCGTCCCGGGCGGCCAGTTGCGGATCGTCGGCCAGCACGGTGCCCACCCCGACCAGGATGGTGTCCACCTCGGTCCGCAGCCGCTGCCCGTCGGCCCGGGCCGCCTCGCCGGTGATCCAGTGGCTGCTGCCGTCCGCGGCCGCGATCCGCCCGTCCAGGCTGGCCGCCAGCTTCCAGGTCACGAACGGCCGGCCCAGCCGGGTGGCGGTCAGCCAGGGCTCGTTGACGGCGACGGCCGCCTCGACCAGCACGCCCAGCTCGACGTCGATCCCGGCCGCCCGCAGCTTGTCCGCTCCGCCGGAACCGGCGTCGGACGGATCGGGGACGGCGAACACCACCCGCCTCACGCCCGCCGCGATCAGGGCGTCGGCGCAGGGCGGGGTGCGGCCGTGGTGCGAGCACGGTTCGAGCGTGACCACAGCCGTAGTGCCCCGGGCCCGTGCGCCCGCCTCGGCCAGCGCCATCGCCTCGGCGTGCGGGCCGCCGGGCCGCTCGTGCCAGCCCTCGGCCACCGTGCTGCCGTCGGGGTCGAGCAGCACGCAGCCGACCACCGGGTTGGGCAGCGCGGTCGCGGTCCCCCGGGCGGCCAGGACGACCGCCCGCCGCATCGCCGCGATCTCGATCTCACTGGCCACCTGGGCTCCTGTTCGGGTCGATCCACCGTGAGGCTGCTCCGGGACCACCCTGTCCCCCGCGCTGAGTACTCTGCCGTGCCTGGGGGACGCCGCCCGCCCGCTCCCCGCGGGCCCGGCCGGCCACCGGTGGGGAATCTGCGGCCCCGATCCGCGGTTCCAGTCTCTGGCCTCGCAGTTCCTGCCGGGCGGCGGTCGGTTGGGCTCCGTACCGTGCATTATCATTGGCACTCCGGATGACCGAGTGCCAGAGAGCCCCCGAGCAGTAACGACCAGGAGGACGACGTGCCGACGTACGTCTATGCGTGCACCGAGTGCGATCACGGCTTCGAGGCGCACCAGGCGTTCAGTGACGATGCCCTGACCGTGTGCCCCAACTGTGGCGGCAAGCTGCGCAAGGTGTTCAATTCGGTCGGAATCGTCTTCAAGGGCTCGGGCTTCTACCGGACCGACTCCCGGACCAACGGCAAGACCGGCTCCGACACCGCGGCCCCTTCGACGTCGTCCGGTTCGGACTCCTCGTCGTCCTCGAGCAGCAGTTCGTCCGACTCCAAGACGCCGGCCGCCGCCTCGACGTCCTCCTCGAGCACGCCGTCCTCGTCCGGGTCGTCCTCCTCGGGCAGCTCCTCGTCGTCCGGGTCGTCCTCGTCGTCCGGGTCCGGCTCGAAGTCCTCCAGCGGCAGCGCGGCCTGATCACCGCTCTTTCTTGACCCAAAGATCGGCTCGCTGACCCTGGTGGGTCGCCTCCAGCTCCGGCCTGGGTACCGTTTCGGCCATGTCGGTCAGCGCACTGAGTTCCGCTCCCTCGTTCGACGCCCGCGCCGAGATCGGGGTGATCGGCGGGTCGGGGTTCTACTCGTTCCTGGAGAACGCCCACGAGGTCGTCGTCCAGACCCCATTCGGTGAACCGAGCGAACCGCCGCTGGTCGGTGAGGTCGCCGGCCGGCGGGTCGCCTTCCTGCCCCGGCACGGGCGCGACCACCGCTTCCCACCGCACCGGGTCAACTACCGGGCCAACCTGTGGGCCCTACGGGCGGTGGGCGTCCGCCAGATCATCGGCCCGTGCGCGGTCGGCTCGATGCGGGCCGAGTGGGGGCCGGGCACGCTCGTCGTCCCCGACCAGATCATCGACCGCACCTGGGGCCGGCCGCACACCGTGTTCGACGAGATCGGGCCGGTCGTGCACACCTCCTTCGCCGACCCGTACTGCGCTCGCGGGCGCGCGGTCGCCATCGCCGCCGCGGGCTCGGCCGAATGGCCGGCCGAGCCCAGCGCGACCCTCGTGGTGATCAACGGCCCGCGGTTCTCGACCCGGGCCGAATCGCACTGGCACGCCGCCGCCGGTGGTGACATCGTCGGGATGACCGGCGTCCCGGAGGCGTCCGTCGCTCGCGAGCTGGCGCTCTGCTACACCTCACTCGCCGTCGTCACCGATCATGACGCCGGAGTGGACGCCGGCGAGGGCGTCACCCACGCCGAGGTGCTGGCCACGTTCGCCGGCAGCATCGACCGACTGAAAACCGTTGTCTCGGGGATCATCGCCGCGCTGCCGACCGACGACGACTGCTCGTGCCGGCACAGCCTCGACGGACTTGAGTTGCCGTTCGAGCTCCCCTGATCCGACCTCACCCCGGCCGGCCGGGCCAACTGCATCGGAAGGGAAATCTTGATGCCCGACAACCTTCAGAAGTGCGCCGTCGTCGTCGCCGACCACCTGCCCAACGGTCTCGCCGTGAATACCGCCAGCGTCCTCTCGGTGACCCTCGGCGCCAAGGTGCAGGGACTGGTCGGGAGCGATGTGAAAGACGCTGACGGTGTCACCCATCCAGGCGTTATCTACACCCCGCTGCCGGTGTTGAGCCACTCGGCGGAGGGCATCTCGCAGATTCTGACCAGCGTGGCCGGCGACGAAGAGGTCTTCTTCGCGACTTTCAGCGCGCTGGCCCAGAGCTGCAAGACGTACGACGAGTACATCCAGCGCCTGGGCGCGGTCCGGACCGCGGACGTCGAGGTCATCGGCATCGCCCTGTTCGGACCCAAGAAGAAGGTGAACAAGTTCGTCGGAGCGCTGCCGCTGCTGCGCTGACACCCAGCCCTCACAGGGTGCGGCAGCGTCGGAGAAGTCAGGTGGGGTCGAGCGGTGCGGTCGAGCGGCGGACCACCAAGTGGGTGGCCAGCTCGACGTGGTGCGAGTCCAGGGTCTCACCGGCGGCCAGTCGCAGGGCGGTGCGCAGCGCGACCGCGCCCATGTCCCGCAGAGGCTGACGGATCGTGGTCAGCGGCGGGGACGAGAACCGGGCGACGTTGGTGTCGTCGAACCCGATCACGCTCAGGTCCTCGGGCACGCGGACGGCGAGCGAGCGGGCGGCCTCGATGACGCCGAGCGCCATCTCGTCGCTGCCGGCGAACACCGCGGTCGGCGGCTCGGCCAGCTTCAACAACTCCAGCCCCTCGCGCACGCCGTTCTCGTAGAGGAAGTCCCCGGTGCGCAGGTACCCCTCCGGCACGTCGGCCCCGGCCGACTCCATCGCGGCCCGGTAGCCCTGCTGGCGGGCCTGGTTGCAGATCGCGTACGCCGGCCCGCTGATGTACGCGATCCGGCGGTGCCCGAGCGAGAGCAGGTGCCGGGTGGCCGTGACCCCGCCGGCGAAGTTGGTCGAGCCGACGCTGGTGATCTCGACCACCGGCAGGTGCAGCGGGTCCACCACCACCAGCGGTATCCGGGCTGCGGCCAGGGCCTCGACCGCCTCGGCGGTCAGGTTGTGATCCATGGTCGAGATCACCGCCCGGCGACCGGCCGCGACCAGGTCGGACACCCACTTCGCGACCCGATCCGGGGCGGTCGCATCCTGGGGATGGCGGGTGACGACGACGGCGACCCCCGAGGCGGCCCCGGCATCCAGCACCCCCTGGACCAGCTCGATGCTGTAGCCGTTCATGTCGGTGTGGAAGAGCAGCTCGACCGTCAGCTGGGCCGGCTTCGCGACCGCGCCGGCCGGCTCCGGCCGTCGGGTGACGTAGTCGTGCTGGGCGAGCAGCACCTGGACCAGGGCTCGGGTGGTCGGGGACACGTCCGCCCGGCCGTTGACCACCTTGGAGACGGTGGCCACGGACACCCCGGCCGAGGCCGCGATGACCGCCAGGGTTGCTCGGCCCGAGCCTTGCCGGCCGTTCGCGGGCGGTGGGACTGCGTCAGTCATCCTCGGTCATCGTCTCCGCGCGTTCGATGGTGATCGGCGTGGTCAGCATACGATCGGCGCCCACCACCCGGGTCGGGCCGCTGAGCCGGACACTCGCGCGGCACGGGAGATCGGCCGCCGACGTGCCCACCAGCACCTCCAGCTCGCCGGCTTCCACCTTACGGGCCAGGTCCCGGCCGGTGTAGGCGGCCCGGTCGGCGTGCACCCGGAAGGTGACCCGGACCGGCTCGCCCGGCTCGACCGCAACCCGGGCGAACCCGACCAGCCGGCGATCCGGCTGCGTGACCTCGGCGACGACGTCGTGCAGGTACAGCTGGACCACCTCGTCACCGGCGCGCGAGCCGGTGTTGCGGAGCCGCACGGAGACGGTGAAGTCGCCGTCGGTGGGCACCTCGGTTGCGCTGACCTGTAGGTCGTCGAGCTCGAAGATGGTGTAGGAGCAGCCATGGCCGAACGGGAACAGCGGCGTCGGGTCGAGGCTGCTGATCCCCACGTTCTCCACGCCCAGCGGCGGCTGCAGGTAGGTACCGGGCTGGCCGCCCGGCGTCCTGGGGATCTGCACCGGCAGTTTGCCCCCGGGCTGCACCCGGCCCGACAGCACGCCGGCCAGGGCGCTGCCGCCCTCCTCGCCCGGCATGAACGCCTGAACCAGGCCGGCGGCCCGGTCCCGGACGTCGCCCAGCGCGTACGGTCGGCCGGAGACGACCACCACGACGACCGGGACGCCGGTGTCCATCAGCCCGCTCAGCAGGTCGGCCTGGACCCCCGGCAGCCGGAGGTCCTCCGCGTCGCAGCCCTCGCCGGACGATCCGTGCCCGAAGAGCCCGGCGAGGTCGCCCACGAAGGCCACGCACAGGTCCGCACCGGTGGCCGCGGCCACCGCCGCCGCGATCCCGGACCGGTCCGAACCCTCGACCTCGCAACCTTTCTCGTAGACGACCTCGGAGTCGGGCAGCTCCGCCGCCAGCGCGTCGACGGCGGTCGGAACCTCGATGCCGAGCCCGAACTGCGGGTAGCGGGGCAGCACGTGGTTGGGGAAGGCGTAGCAACCCATGAAGGTGCGGGGGTCATCGGCGGCCGGACCCACCACGGCGATCCGGCGGGGTGCGGGCCGGCCCGGGCCGAGCAGCGGCAGCGCGGTGCCGGCGTCCAGCAGCACGACGGAGCGTTCGGCGATCTCCCGGGCGATCTCCCGGTTGGCGGCGGAGTCCAGCTCGACCGTGTCCGCGCCGGCCACGGAACCCTCCGGCGTCCAGTCCGGGTCGAGCAGGCCCAGCTCCACCTTCTGCCGCAGCACCCGGCGGGCGGAGCGGTCGACCTGCTCGAGCGGGACCTTCCCGCTGAGCACCCGCTCGGTCAGCGACTGCCCGTAGCCCAGGGTGTCCGGCAGTTCGACGTCGATCCCGGCCGCCAGGGCCAGGACGCCCGCATCCTCGAAGTCGGCGGCGACCCGGTGCATCGTGGCCAGGAACGGCACGGCCCAGTAGTCGGAGACCACCGTCCCGGTGAAACCCCATTGTTCGCGCAGGATCTCGGTCAGCAGCCACGGGTCGGCACCGGCCGGGACGCCGTCCACGTCGGAGTAGGAGTTCATCACCGAACCGACGCCGGCGATGCGGACCGCGGTCTCGAACGGCGGCAGGATGACGTCCAGCAGTTCGCGCCGGCCCATCGGCACCGGACCGTGATTGCGCGCCGCCCGCGAGGCCGAGTAGCCCGCGAAGTGCTTCAGCGTGGCGATCACCCCCGCGCTCTGCAGGCCCTGCACGTACGCCGCGCCCAGGGTGGCGACCAGGTGCGGGTCCTCACCCATCGTCTCCTCGACCCGGCCCCAGCGGTAGTCCCGCACGACGTCGAGCACGGGCGAGAGTCCCTGGTGCACGCCCACGGCCGCCATGTCCCGCCCGATCGCGGCGGCCATCCGTTCGATCAGCTCCGGGTCGAAGGTCGCGGCCCAGGCGATCGCGGCGGGGTAGACCGTCGCGCCGAAGGCGGTGAAGCCGGTCAGGCACTCCTCGTGCACGATCGCCGGGATGCCGAGCCGGGAACCGGCCACCACGACCTGCTGCTGCGTGACGACGTCGGCCGCACCCTGCTGGGGGGTGAGCGGCTTGCTGCCGTGCACCCGGGTCAGGTGGCCCAACCCGAACCGGCCGGCCTCGGTCAGCGAGACGGTGCCGGAAGCGGCGAAGACATCCTGCATCGGGGCGACGTTGAGGGTCGCCTCGTCGTCCGGCGCGGGCTCGTCCTGCGTCATGTCGTTGCTGGCCCAGCGACTGCCGAGCTGGCCGACCTTCTCCTCGAGCGTCAGCTCGGCCAGCAGCAGCTCAGCCCGCTCGGGCGCGGGCAAGGACGTGTCCCGCCACGGCTGAGAGGTGGCGCCGTCGGTGCGCGCACCGAGATCCGCTGTCGTCACTGGAGGTCCTTCCAACAGAAGTTCAACTCGTCTTCGAAATGTTTCGAAGAGCAGGGAGCCTTTATCGCATGACCGGCCCGGGCAAGTAAAGACCATCTGTCCAGCGCGTTTGCGATCCAGGTCGGTTCCACCATCATGTGTGCGCAACCGTTACGCAACCCTATTGACATGAGGAATCTCGAAAAACTAGCTTGCCTTACGGTCGTAGTCGAAACATTCTCGCCCGGGTCGGCAAGCCCTGGGCATTCGCACCTGCACGGGGCGACGGCCACCACCTCGGACGATCGAACTGCCGCGACCGCGGCTGGAAAAGACGGAGATCACTGTGGATCCCAAGACGACGTCACGCCGCACCTTCCTCAGCCTCGCGCTGGGCGTTCCGATCGGCGCATCGCTGGCCGCCTGCGGGAGCTCGGGCCCCAGTAACGCGACGAGCGCCGGCGGCACCAGCGGCGGCGCGACCGGTAACGCCACCTACTGGTTCCTGTCCGGCAAGCCGCAGGAGGATGTCCGCAACGCCAGCGTCCAACGGTTCAACAAGGCGAACCCGGGCAGCACGCTCAAGACCTCGATGTTCGCCAACGACGACTACAAGACGAAGATCAAGACCGCGCTCGGGGCCGGCCAGGCCCCGACCATCCTCTGGGGCTGGGGCGGGGGCGGTCTGAAGAGCTGGGTCGACGCCGGCCAGGTCGAGGACCTGTCCTCGTTCTTCAGCGACAACGCCGCGGTCAAGGACAAGATCTTCCCGTCCGCCTTCGGAGCGGCCACGATCGACGGCAAGGTCTACGCCATGCCGACCGAGACGGTCACGCCGATCGTCTTCTACTACAACAAGCAGGCCTTCGACCGGATCGGCGCCAAGCCCCCGCAGAGCTGGGGCGACATCATGGCCCTGGTACCCAAGTTCGTGGCCAAGGGCATCGCGCCGTTCTCTCTGGCCGGGCAGTCCCGCTGGACCAACATGATGTGGCTGGAGTTCCTCTTCGACCGGATCGGCGGCAAGGAGGTCTTCGACGCCATCTTCGCCGGCGAGAAGAACTCCTGGTCGAACCCGGCCGCCATCGATGCGCTGACCAAGACCCAGGACCTGGTCAAGGCCAAGGGTTTCGTCAAGGGCTTCTCCTCCATCGCGGCCGACAACAACGCCGACCAGGCCCTGCTCTACACCGGCAAGGCCGCGATGATGGTTCACGGCGCGTGGACCTACGGCAGCATGAAGAAGGACGGCGGCAAGTTCGTCTCCGGCGGAAACCTCGGGTACATGAACTTCCCCCCGGTCGACGGCGGCAAGGGCGACCCGAGCGACACCGTCGGCAACCCCGGCCAGTACCTGTCGATCTCCTCCAAGGCGACCGACGCCCAGAAGGAGCTGGCGAAGAAGTTCTTCGCCACCGAGGTCAACTCCGACGCCACCCAGCAGGGCTGGGTGGACACCGGCTCGGTGCCGGTGGTCAAGGGGGTCGACTCGAAGTTCGGCAACGCGACCGACGCCGACTGGCTGAAGTACATCTACGACACCTCGGCCAACGCCAAGGTGTTCGCGCAGTCGTGGGACCAGGCGCTCAGCCCGGCCGCCTCGGAGGTGCTGCTGGACAACATTGCCAAGCTGTTCCAGCTGCAGGTGTCCCCGCAGCAGTTCGCCGACAACATGAACAAGGTCATCGGACAGTGAGCCGCGCCGAAGCCGGGAACGTGGGAGTGAGGAAACAACCGTGACCGCAGTCGCTCCGCCCGGCATCGAGGTGCGCCGCCCCCGCAAGGTCGCCTCGCAGGCCGGGCGGAGCGGCCGGGTCGCCTTCCTCGCCGTCCCGGCCCTGCTGTTCTTCGTCGCCTTCGGCGTCGTTCCGCTGTTGGGCGTCTTCTACCTGAGTTTCAGCAACTGGAACGGGATCGGGAAGATCACCCCGGCCGGTCTCAGCAACTGGCGCTCGACCCTGACCGACCCCGCCCTGCGGCACTCGCTCTACGTGACCTTCCTGGTGATGATCCTCTCCTGGGCGGTGCGGACCCCGATCAGCATCCTGACCGGCGCCTTCCTGGCCGGCCACCAGCGCTACCGGGAATGGCTGGCGGTCTTCTACTTCATCCCGCTGCTGTTCAGCTCCGCGGCACTGGCGATCACCTTCAAGGGCCTGCTCGACCCGAACTTCGGGCTCGGTGCCGGCCTGGGCATCCCGCTGCTGTCGCAGGACTGGCTGGGCGAGGGACGGCTCGCGATGGGTGTGCTGATCTTCATCGTCTCCTGGCAGTTCGTGCCGTTCCACTCGCTGCTCTATCAGGGCGCGATCCGCCAGATCCCGCGCTCGCTGTACGAGGCGGCCCAGCTCGACGGGGCCGGCCGGGTCCGCCAGTTCTGGAGCATCACGCTGCCGACGCTGAGATACACGATCGTCACCTCCTCCACGCTGATGGTGGTCGGCTCGCTGGCCTTCTTCGACCTGATCTGGGTGCTCACCGCGGGCGGTCCGGGTGACTCCACCCGGGTGCTGGCGCTGGAGATGTACATCCAAGGCTTCCGCGGCGACAAGATGGGGCCGGCCAGCGTGATCGCGGTGATCCTGGTGCTGTTCGGGCTGGGGCTGTCCCTGCTGTTCCGTCGGATCGGTGGCGGCAGCGCCTCGGACAGTCAGCTGGAAGGGGCCTGAGATGGCGACCACGATGAACGCCGAAGCGCCACTGGAACACCGGTCGGATCCTCCGCGGACGTCCAGGCGGAGTCGGTTCCGGTCGAGCAGCGGGGAGCGCCCGAACTGGTGGGGCGGGCTGATCTCGCTCCTCTGGCTGGCGATCGTAATCATCCCGATCTACTGGATCGTGATCACCAGCTTCAAGGACCAGTCCACCTACTTCGTCACCAACACGATGAGGCCGCCGTCGCACCCCAGCCTGGACCCGTACCGGCGGGTGCTGGAGTCGAGCTTCCCGCGCTACTTCCTGAACAGCGTGATCGTCACTGTGGCCACGGTCGTTCCGGCGGTGACCATCTCCTTCATGGCCGCCTTCGCGATCGTGCGCGGCAGCGGCTGGTTCTTGCGCGGGACGACGGTGCTGTTCCTGGCCGGCCTGGCGCTGCCGCTGCAGGCGGTCGTCATCCCGGTGTATCTGATCATCATCCGGCTGAAGCTCTACGACACCCTGCTGGCGATCATCCTGCCCTCGATCGCGTTCGCGATCCCGCTGACGGTGCTGATCCTGGCCAACTTCATCCGGGACGTGCCCAAGGAGCTGTTCGAGTCGATGCGGCTGGACGGCGCGAGCGAGTGGGGAACGCTGTGGTACTTGGCTTTCCCGCTGGTCCGGCCCGCCCTGGTCACGGTGTCGATCTACAACGGGCTGACCGTGTGGAACGGCTTCATCCTGCCGCTGATCCTGACCCAGAGCCCCAAGCAGCGGACCCTGCCGCTGGCCCTGCAGGCATTCCAGGGTCAGTTCCAGATCGACATCCCGGCCGTGCTGGCCTCGGTGGTGCTGGCCACGCTGCCGGTGATCGTGCTCTACGTGCTCGGCCGGCGCCAGCTGGTCAGCGGCCTGACGGCGGGCTTCAGCAAGTGAGCCGACGTCCGCCGTTCTCCCGGTAGCGCCCGTCCTCGTCCAGGAGGGCCAGGTGGTCAGCGTTCATGTCAGGCTAGACGGCGGCCGGGCCGGATCCGTTCTCGACCGGGACCAGCACGACCTTGCCGTACGCGGTGCGCGACTCGGACAGCTTCATGGCCTCGACCACCTGATCGAGGGGCATCCGGGCCGCGATCTGGGCCGAGATCGAACCGCCGGCGAGCAGATCGAGCACGTGGCCCAGGTCGTCGCGCGTGCGGGCCCGAAAAGCCTTCGGCTGCAGCAGATGACCCGACCAGAGATCGTAGAAGTAGGCCTTCTTGCCGTTGGGCAGCAGGTTCAGGGTCAGGACGCGGGCGAGGTTGCCCAGGAAGGCCGGCCACAGCGAGCCCTCGTTGTTCATCGCCGCGGCGATGGCGTACGAGACCAGGGTCCCGCCGGGAGCCAGCAGCTTCCACGACCGCACCACGCTGTCGCCACCGAGATGATCGAAGACGGCGTCGACACCGCCGGGAGCCAACTCCCGGACCCGCGCGCTCAGGTCGGGATCGTTGTAGTCGATCGGAATCACGCCCAGCTGACGCAGGGCCTCGTGATGACGGGGGCCGGCGGTGCCGATGACCCGCACGCCATGATGCACGGCCAGCTGAGCCAGGGTCGTGCCTACCGCTCCGCCCACTCCGGTGACGAAGATGCTCTGCCCGGGGCGGACGCGAGCCCGGCGATGCAGCATCTGCCAGGCGGTGACGCCGTTCACGACGAACGTCTCCACCTCCGTGGGGTCCAGATCCGGCGCGACGGGAACAAGATCGGCCGCCGGCAGCAGCACGTGACTGGCCCAGCCGCCGGTCTTGGTCATCGCCGCCACCCGCCGGCCGACGAGCCCCTGATCCGCGCTGTCGCCGGCGGCGACGACCGTTCCGACAATGTCGTACCCCGGCACGAAGGGGAACTTCGGCTGGCCCGGATAGACACCGCGGCGCATGGCCTGCTCGGCGAAGGAGATTCCACTGGCATCCACTCTCACCAGCGCCTGACCGGCGGCCGGCGGGGCCAGGACTCGGGTTCGCACCACCAGTCCGTCCGCCTCGACGACGCCGGGCAGGATCACCTCGATCGCCGTCACTGATCCGGACACCGCCCCGGCCGGGCCGGTGGTCGTCTCGCCGGTGACATCGCTCATGACGCTCTCCTTGCTCGGGCTGACCTCGAATTAAACTTACACCCGTAAACCTACACATGAGAGGTTGATCAGGACAAGCCCTTTCACCCATAAGTTTTCGAGTGTAAGCTGAGGCCATGCCCGAGATCGAGACACCACCACGTTCCCGCGTCCGCAACCCTCGCGGGCAGGGCGCCCACCTGCGGGGCGAGATCGTCGCCGCGGCGGTGGAACTGCTCGAGGAGCACGGAGACCAGGGCGCGGTCACCCTGCGCTCCGTGGCCCGTCGGGTCGGGATCGCCGCGCCCTCGATCTACCGCCACTTCCCCGATCAGCCGGCCATCATGCTCGCCGTCGTTCAGGAGGCCTTCGCCGAGTTCGACGCAGAGCTGCTCGCCGCCCGGGACGCCGCCGACGGCGATCCGAGGCAGCGACTGTTCGCCCTCGGCCGCACGTATCTGCGGTTCGCCGAGAAACATCCCGAGCGCTACCGCACCATGTTCGGCGGCGTCTGGGTTCCGACTCTGGAGAACAGCTCAGTCACCGCGGACGACTTGTTCGCGCTGGGCCGGACCGCTCTTCAGCTGCTGTCGCAGGCCCTGGAGGACTGCGTCAGCGCCGGCTACGCCACCAGTACCGACCTGTTCGCCGACACGGTCGGCGTGTGGCTGGGCCTGCACGGCCTGGCCCATCAACGGTCGGTGACCGCGGCCTTTCCGTGGCCGGCGGACATCGCCGAGCGGATGATCACCGCACTGGCCCACCTCAGCATCAGCTGAGCTCCCCCGGTCTCCAGGCCGGGGGTGAGACAGGTGGCACGCAGCGGGCGTCCTACTGCTGGTCCCGACCAGGTATCCGGCCGGTGCGCTCGGCCTCGGCTCGCACTTCCGCACCGGTCTCACCGGCATACCCGACATCGTCGCCGGCCACCCGTCCGACATAGGACTCGTCCGGGGTGGTCCCGGTGGTCGACTGCTGGTCGGGATGCCGGGGGTTTTCGACCCCGCCGGTGACTCGGCTGGCGGCAACGCCCGTGTCCGGCGGGGCATCACCGTCTCCGGGGAACCGGCCGGTCAGACGCTGGAACAGTTGCTTGAGCATGGTGCCGGTCTACCGCCTGCTGTCGCGGTGCGCACGCCGACCTCCCGGCCCACGTCTGGCCCGGGGCGGCGGCGTATCCGCCGCCGGGGCTATTGGGGGCTACGACCGAGCTTCGACGATCGCGGCCATGGCCGCCCGGGCGCGCAATTGGCCGGGAACCAGTTCACCTTCGGCGCGTGCTTTTTCGAGAACAGCGCTCCACCAGGTCAGGTCATCGAGCGTGATGCTCAGGCTGGCCGCAGTCATGGGGTTGACCGGTTGGCCCTGCTCGTCGAACGCGTCATTGACGAAAGGGACCACCGTGGCGCTGCGCAACGGGACGGCGTCGGCCTCGACGAACATCTGGGCCAGGTGCTCGATGGAGCGGATCCCTCCCCCGATCCCGGCGCTGTAGCCGAGCGCGGCGACGGGCTTGTTGCGGAAGCCGAAGGACAGCCACACGCTGTCGATGGCGTTCTTCAGGGCGCCCGGGACGCTGTGGTTGTACTCCGGGGTGACGATGAGGAACGCGTCCGCCGCCTTCACCTTCGCGTTCCAGGCCCGCACGAGGGGCTCCGAGTATGTCGGGTCGGCCAGGTCGCCGATGGTGCCGGAGTGCTCGGCGAAGAAGGGCAGGGGCCAGTCCCGCAGGTCGATGAGCTCGACGTCGAAACCGGCACGGGCCTGCGCCCGGGACATCACCCAGGGGATGAGCCGATCGGCCGCCCGGGTGGGCCGGGTACTGCCCATGATCACCAGAAGCTTCGTCATCAGCGCTCTCCTTGCTCAGGGAGAGGACGCCGGACTCGCGCGTCGACGTCCTCATGATTGTTCATGCACCATACTGTACGCGTCATTAACTGTACGCGGACTGTAGGGTAGCTCTCGTGGAACGACCGCGAGCGAGGACCGCATCGGACGCCGACGGGGCGCCGGACCGTCCTGCCGCGCCCGCCGACCTCGGGCTCCCCGGGCCCACCCGTCCGGTCGTGGACATTCCCAGCGGCCTGGTCCAGCTGAGCCACCTGGTCCAGGGGGTCCAGACCCGGGTTGCCGTCCGCCACGACCTGACGCCCGTCCAGGCCAGGCTCCTGTGCCTGCTGCTGGAAGGCCCGCGCGGGATGGCCGACGTGGCCCAGACCCTGCGGGTGGAGAAGGCTGCCCTCACCGGCCTGATGGATCGGGTCGAGCGCCGAGGTCTGGCCCACCGATCGGCCACCCCCGGCGATCGCCGCTCGCTGCAGGTCAGGCTGACCGATCTCGGTCGCGGGACCGCACGGGCCTTCCAGCTCGAAGCCACGGCCGAACTGGCCCAGCTCACCGATTCCCTCGCGCCCGAAGGCAGAGACCAGTTCCTCACCGCCCTGGTCGAGATCGTGCACGCCAATCAGACGCGATGAATCCATCACGATCCTCGACCGAGGCGCCCCTTCGTGACCTCACGACAACACCCGATCCGGTGACGATTTCGAAGCTGTAAGGCAGACCACGTCCGCGTCGGCGAGCCGGCGGCACCGACGATCATGGCGCCGTCGTTCAACTGCACGAGATGACAACGGCGACGAAGAAGCCACGGCTGTGGATCCCCCGGCGGGTGCTCGTCACCCGGTCCGCGTACGAGCGCGAGCACGCTCAGGCCATCGTGAGGCGCTGCGAGGCGCTCGGAGTGACGCAGATCGAGGTGCTCACCGGCGACCGGCTCCCGTCACTGCGAGGTGCGAACGAGCGGGCCACGTACGCCGCGGCCAAGCAGACCCTGGCGGTCACGGTGGCCCCACCGAGCAAGCTGCGCCTGCAGCCGATCCCGCCCAGCGCCGACTGGCGCTTCGACCTGGCCGAGGGCTGCCCGGCGCACTGCCAGTACTGCTACCTGGCCGGTTCGCTCGCCGGGCCGCCGATCACCCGGGTGTACGCCAACCTGGACGAGATCCTGGCCGGCCTGGACGCCGCCGTCGGTCAGGGCGCCGTGACATCGGGCACCACCGCCCGCGCCGGCGAGGGGACCACCTACGAGGCGTCCTGCTACACCGACCCGCTCGGCATCGAACACGTCACCGGTTCGCTGTCGGCGGCCATATCGCACTTCGGCCGGCACGACTGGACCGCACCGGTCCAGTTGCGCTTCACCACCAAGTACGACGCCGTCGAGCCCCTGCTGGTCCTCGATCACGGTGGGCGCACCCGCGTGCGGGTGTCGGTGAACGCCGCACCGGTGTCACAGCGCTTCGAGGGCGGCACCGCCCCGGTCCTGTCCCGGCTGGATGCGGCCCGCCGGCTCGCCCAGGCCGGGTACCCGGTCGGTCTGGTGCTGGCCCCGATCATGCCGGTGGCCGGCTGGCAACAGGCCTACGAGGACCTGCTGAGCCAGGCGTCCGCCGTACTGAACGACGTCCCCGGGCTGGACCTGACCGTGGAATGCATCACCCACCGCTTCACCCCTAACAGCAAGCAGATCCTTCTCGGGTGGTATCCGAACACTCAGCTGGAGATGAACGAGGCCGGCCGGCGCTCGAAGCGCTCCAAGTTCGGCGGGGTCAAACATGTCTACGTTCCGGACACCATGGCCGCACTGCGCACCGAACTGATGGGCCTGATCGGCGAGCACCTGCCCACTGCTCGCTTCCTCTACTGGACCTGAGCCCCGCGCTCATTCGGTGCGGCGGTTGATTCCAGGATGCGCACGTTGTTCACGCTGCTACTTTTCGACCCATGGCATTTGAGTGGTTGCACGACTCATTACGCCAGCTCGAGGGCATCGAGCCGGTCGAGGTGCATCAGGCGCTGGCCGCTGAACGCCGGTGGCCGCGAGCCGCTCGCGACAGCGGACTGGGGCTGCGGGTGCTGACCATCTGGGCCCGGACCGCAGAGGGGCGACCTCTGGTCATCGCCACCCGCAAGCGCTCGGAGTGGGACTGGCAGTGCCTCGGCGCACGCGACATGAAGCCTCCCGAGCTCGCGGCGTTCGCGGACTGGGAGGCCGGCCTATGACGTACTCGGTTCCTGACGGACTGATGAAGCGCCTGGAGTTCACCGACGAGCCGGTGGCGGCGTCCGACATACCACCGCGCATCCCGGCGGACCTTCCCGTTCTCTTCTCCCCCGCCGAGGAAGGCGAGGCCGGCTGAGCCCTCCGGGCGAGCCGGCGCAGACCGCCGCCGAGGCGGGGCAAGCCTGCTGTGCGCCTACCCCGACACCCGGTGGTGTGCCTTTCGCGCGAGTCAGTCCTTCTTCAGAGCCGAGGGCTTGTGCACGGCCTCGCCGCCGGACTTCTCGCTCTTCACCAGGTACTGCGGATCATCGGGCGAGGCGCGCACCTGGCGTTTCGCGGCCTTCGTGTCCTCGGTGATCTTTTTCTCCACCGTGCCCTCGGCCTGACTGCCGTGGGACTGCCAGGTGACATGGTCACCCTGGCTGAGATCGTCGCCCATGGACACACCCTCCCGCTGGTCGGCGTACTGAACGCATCCAGAATCCCGCTCACCTCCTCGCGCGCCAATCGACACGCCATGACGGCACGGGACAGGTCTCGGAGGTGCCGCCCAAGTGGCGCGCCGGCCGGCCGCGCGATCGGATCTGGGCATGGACGATGACGAGGAGCGCGCAGCGCGCAAAGAATTCGACGAGGCCGTCAACATGACGCCGGCCGAGCTGAAAAAGTGGCTCGCAACCGACGAATCGTCGGCGGTCGGGCAGAAGAACGGCGGCGGCGAGTCGGTGGGGCATCACTCCGGGCGGCGCATCATCGAGATCAAGCAGACCAAGGTGGCCGACCTGAGCGCCGCCGACTACGAGCACATGCGCAAGGTGGTCGGCTACGTCGCCCGGCACAGCAAGCAGCGACCGAACGGGGATGTCAGGGACACCCCATGGCGGTTCTCGCTGATGAACTGGGGACACGATCCGATCAAGTAGGCCCGGTCGAATCGCGCACGTCGAGGCCAGGTGTTTCGATCGGAGCCCTCAGACACAATCGTCAGACGGAAGCCGAGGAGAACATCCATGTGGGCCCTATTCTCGACGAGGTTGCGCACCTGGCTTCTGGTGGCCGTCGCCGTTCCCCTCGCCGGGGCTGCAGCCCGCGCTGCGGCCCGGCGCCTGGAGAAGCGCAATGGCCCCACTCGTCTGTCCCGTGGCCTTTTCTCCGTGGGAGACTTGGCGGCCCGGCGCGGCCGTCGGGGTCGTGGCCGCGATCTGTCGGTCGGCGGCCAGGGCGAGGTCACGAGTTCGGGAAAGATCGGATCGCCGCGGGAGCGCTGATCGCTCGCACTTTCCGGCAGCCCGATGCCGGGACGGCAATGGAACTCGACCGCGATTTGGTGCATCCACCTGCATCCGCACTGAGCAGTAGGCCAGAAGAAGCCCTCGGGGCCGCTTACACACGAATCTGCCCGCATGACCAAGCAACGGTCGGGCACTGTGAGATCCATGAGCGCTCGGCCCATTTCACTGATACCTGTGGTTAGTCAGGCCCAGGTACAGACGAGGAGGAGTTCGGCATGAGTCAGGTTCAGGAGTCGGTGGACGTGGACGTCCCGATCCGTACGGCGTACGACCAGTGGACCCAGTTCGAGTCGTTCCCGCAGTTCATGGACGGAGTCGATCACCCAGACCGACGACACCCACAGCCACTGGGTCACCAAGATCGCCGGAGTGACACGGGAGTTCGACACCGAGGTCACTGAGCAGCACCCCGACGAGCGCGTCGCCTGGAAGAGCACGGGCGGCGACACCAAGCACGCCGGGGTGGTGACGTTCCACCGCCTCAGCGACAGCCAGACCCGCGTGATGATCCAGATCGACTGGGAGCCCGAGGGACTGGTGGAGAAGGCCGGAAGCGCCGTGGGCGTGGACGATCGACAGGTCAAAAGCGACGCCAAGAAGTTCAAGACCTTCATCGAGAGCCAGGGCACCCAGACCGGTGGTTGGCGCGGGGACGTCGACAACGCCGGCTGATCGCCTGCCGTTCGCCGGGCGGGCCTGAAACCGAAGCTCGGGCATGAGTGGCTGGGGCCTTTCGCGATCGATCGGTCCCAGCCGCGTTCGGTTCCGTCAACACCCTCGCCGACACCTCCGAGCGAGCGGCCACCCACCGCTTGGCCCTGCTGCGCAACGGACCGGTCCTGGTCGTGGGTGTTGTGGGTGTCGTGGGTGTCGTAGGTGGGGGCCTGACGACCGACGCGGCCGGATTCGTCGGCGCGTCGTTCCGGCGGGTGAGCACCGGTTCCGCGGCGCCCGCTCAGGCCGCCTGCCGCCCGAGGGCCGCACGCCGCGCCGGACTCCGGGTCCAGGCCCCCGGGAGCGTCACGAGCAGCGAGCGCAGGGTGCGCCCACTCACCGTGGCCGCCAGGTCCGTCGTGGGTAGGCCAGGAAGGCCGTACAGGCGCCGGGCCCAGCGAGGCAGCATGCCGGCGGCCGTGGCGACCAGACCGGCCCAGGCGGGGCGGGCTGGCGTGGCCAGGCTCACCCACGTCGGCATGGGCGGGGTGAAACCCAAGATGGCGTTGCGTCGGGCGGCCGCGCTCACGCGAAGCTGCGGGCGAACCTGGTCGTAATAGTCGTCGATGCCGGTCTCGGTCGAAGGGACCAGCCGCGGGTCCAGCCCCACCAGCCGGGCCGACTCGCGCATCTCGGACACGTACTGATCCCCCTCACCCGGGGCCAGCCGCCCACCGCAGCGGCGGTAGGTCGACAGGAACGACTCCACCTCGGTGCAGTGCACCCACATCAGCAGGTCGGGGTCGTCGACGCGATAGGACTGCCCGGACTCCGGCTCGATCCCCGGCGCCAGGCGCGCATGGACGGCGCGGATCCGGGCCCCGGCCCTTTCGGCCTGCCCGGTGGTGCCGAACGTCACCACGTCGATGAACTGACCGGTCCGCTGCAGGCGCCCCCAAGGATCGGCCCGAAAGAACGAGTTGTCGTCGAACCCGGCCATCACCAGGGGATGAACCGACTGCAGCAGGAGCGCCCGCAGCCCACCGATCACCATCGCGGGGTCGGCGTGCACCCGCCAGGTGACGGAGTCGGGGCCGAACAGGCCGGTGTCGGTGGATGTGGTCACGATGCACCCTGACACGAGGATCCCGGCCGGGCCCGAGGATCTTGTTCTGCCGCGAGCCTGGTGACCAGTGCTACCGGGTGCGGTGGAGCGTATCCGCGCAGCAGAGGACGGACACCGGGGCGCGACTGCGAGCCCTCAGCCGGGCCAGCAGGAACGCGGTGGCCAACGCGCCGGCGATGAGGTCGTAGCGCCCGCCCAGACCGACCGCCACGTCGAGCAGGACGAAGAAGAAGACCATGCCGGTGACGACTCGCAGACCGTCGACCCCATGGGCACCGCCGACCGCGAACCGGTGGACGACGACAACGCCGACCACAACCGGGAAGAGAGCGACCGCGATCCCGGCCGGCCAGGACATGCCGGTGGCCGGGAGCGCATAGACGAGCACAAAATGCCCTGACGTGGCGGCAAAGGCGACGACACCGAGCCCCCTTCGCCGCCGCCGTCCCGGGTCGCAGGCGCGACGGCTCAGACGGGGCACCGCGAAGGCCGCCGCCACCAGCAGGGCACCGAGGCCGGCGGCGGCAACGAGCACGAGGGGACCGGGATCCGCCGGGGGCCGGCCGTAGAGCACCGGAACCACGAGCAGCAGCGTGACGCCGGCGCCCACCAGGCCGCGGCGTCCGACCCAGTCGCGATCGCGGTAGGTGGGAAAGAGCCGCTCCACGACCAGGACGGACGAACCGATACTGATGGCGGTGTGAAAGATCGTCAGGTGTACGGCCAGCAGCAGGTTGGTGTGCCAGAACCGGCTGTACGAGCCGACACCCGTCTCGCTCCAGAACTGGGGGTAGAACCAGTACCGATCGAGCAGGGCCTCCTCGTACACCCCGTAGGCGGCTCCCAGCAGACACAGCCCGAGCAGCCCCAGTCCGAAGCGCCGGGCGACCTCACGGCAGATCAGGGCGCCACTGCCGTACAGGGCCGCCATGAGGGCCAGATTCCACGGCTGGAGGAGCTCAAGCGGAGGTGTGGCCCCAGACAGCGTCTCGCCGAAGAACGGCGCCACAAGCAGGATCACCACGGCAGGACGCCAGGCGCGGACGGTACGACCCCTCACTCCCATGGAGAGCATCTTCAGCGGCGGGCCGCCCCACGGCCCCACCTCTTTCGGCCAGATCGCGGCAACCAAAGGTGGTCATCTCCGACCCGAGACCAACGCTGAGACCCGCCCTCCACAGTCCACTCGACCGCGGAGTTGTCCACAGAGTGGCTGGGACCAGGGTGATCCGCCCGGCGCCTGGCTACCGTCTCGTCCACCGAAGTTCTCGTCCGATCGTTCTCGCTTCGAGGAGGCCCGCCCCGATGGAACCGCCGCGCCGCCCTCCGGACGGCGGCTGGGTACCGACGGATCGACCCGCGCCCGGGCCGGTCCCGCTCGCCGTCCCGTCCGTCACCGCGCTCATCGAGCGACCGATACCGCCTGAGGAGTCTCTTTTCCGGCCGAGAGTCCAGCCCGGCCGCGCTCCCGGTCCCGGTCTGCCACCCGGCTGGGCCGACGCCGACCGGGCCGCCGAAGCGCGCCCGAGGGAGGCGAAACCCGCACCCGAGAAACCGGTCCGGCCACCCCGTGCCGCCGGTCCGGCTCGGTCGAGCCGGGTCCGCCGCCGGTCACGATGGCCGGCCGGGGTCGGCCGGGTGATCGAGATCCTCGACCGGCGGGGCCGCCCTCGACTGGGGCAGGGTCCGGAACGGCGGGCCCGGCTCTTCCTGGCCCGGCACCGGCGTTCACTGGGCATCGCTGCGGTCCTGCTCGCGTCCTGGCTGACCATCCGGTCGGCGGCGCCGTCGCCGGCGCCGACAGTTCTGGTCAGCCTGGCCGCGCGCGACCTGCCGGCCGGCCACCGGCTGGCCACCGACGACCTTCGGCCCGGCCCGTGGCCGGCTCGGGCCGCACCCCAGGGCCGGCTGAGGGCCGCCGCCGGGCAGGTGCTGGCCGCTCCGGTGCGGGCCGGCGAGCCGCTGACCGACGCCCGGGTGATCGGCCCGGGCCCGCTGGCCGGGCAGGCTCCGGGCACGGTCGCGGTACCGGTCCGGCTCGGCGATCTGGCCGCCGGCCTGCTGGTGCGAGCGGGTGATCATGTCGACATCCTCAGCTCGGCCACGGCCGGCTGGTCCTCGACCGCCGGCCTGGCCGACGGCACGTCGATCGACTCGTCCACCTACGCGACGGCCGACCCGACAGCTGCCGCCACCGGCCCGATCGAGGCGATCACCGACAGCCGCGCACCGGGCGAAGGTTCCGGCGCCGGTGGTGCGGTTCGGGTCGCCGCCGACGCCCTGGTGCTGGCGGCACCGGGAGCGGCCGGCGACAGCAGCGGCTCCGGCACCGGGTCCGGGTCCGGCGGGCTCGGCGGGCTCGGCGGGCCCGCTTCGGGGTCGAGCGACGCGACGTCGTCCGGCGTTCTGGTCCTCGCGGTCAATTCCGCCGAGGCCGCCCGGCTGGCCCAGGCTCAGGTGAGCGGGGCCTTGACCGTGGTGATGCTTTCGACCGGGTGACTCGGCGGTAAGGCCGTATGACGGCCGAAGGTCCCGGCACTACGCTCGCGACGTCAAGCACGCTCCAGACCTCGGAGGCACGCTCATGATCAAGGGCTTCAAAGACTTCCTGATGCGCGGCAACGTCGTCGACCTCGCCGTCGCCGTCGTCATCGGCACCGCCTTCGCAGCCGTGGTGAAGGCCTTCTCCGACGGGGTCATCGGCGGCATCATCGGGATCTTCGGCGGCTCGCCCGACTTCGGCGACTCCGGCTTCACGATCAACCACAGCAAGGTGGTCTTCGGCGGCACCATCACCGCATTGATTAACTTCGTGATCGTCGCCGCGGTCATCTACTTCTTCGTCGTCGTCCCGATGAACGCGCTGCTCGAGCGCCGCCGCCGGGGCGAGGAGCCGGCCCCGGCCGCGCCCTCCGAGGACATCGTGCTGCTGCAGGAGATCCGCGACCTGCTCCGCGACCGCCCGATGCAGCAGGGCCCGCAGGCCTGATCCGTCCGGCGCGAGCGTCAGTCCCAGTGCGGGGGACGGTCGCGCAGGTACTCGTCGTCGCGGTTCTCGGGCTCGCGCTCGCCCCAGCCCTCGTCGGTGTCGTCGCCGGCGCGTTCCGGCAGAACCGGCGTGGTGTCGTCGTCCTCGGGTCCGTTCTCGTCCATGGGGTACGACGGTAGCGAGCCGTCGTACTCCGGCCCCTCGAGGGGCTCCGCGCCGGCGCCGGCGAACGGGTCCGCGCCCGACCGGTCGGCGTCGAGGTCGAACACCTCGACCTCAACGCCGACCGAAGCGGTGAAGCCGCCCTGGTCACCGAATGTGTCGGCGGTGTCGAAGCCGCCCTCGTCCAGGAGAACCTCGACCTCGATGACCGGCCGCGAGCCGGCCACAGCCCCGGAGCGTACGGACACCTCGGACCCGGCCGCGTAGGCCTCCGGTGGCAGCGGCAGGTCCATCGCCGCGTTCCAGGCGTCCCGGATCCGGGCCACCTCCAGGGCCGGGTCGTGGAACAGGTCCAGCGCCGACACCTTGCAGTAGGCCCAGCCGGCCCGTTCCCAGCGCGCCGGGCGGTTGCGCTCGCGTTCGCGGCAGGCCCGGGAGGCGAAAGCCGGCCCGTCCAGGTCGACCGCCACCAGCATCCGGCCCGGCACCCGCGGGTCGGACACGGCCAGGTCGAGCGGCCAGGCCCCGTCCCCCACCCGCATCCGGACCGGAAGCCCAGCCGCGGCCAACCGGTCGCGCAGGTCGGCGACCAGGCCGTCCGTGGTCGCGGACACCCGGCCCACCCCTGCCGTCCCCTTGCCCCCGGCGGCCAGCAGGACGTCGCGCAGCAGGCGGGCCCCGGCGGTGCGCAGCCGGTCGACGATCAGGTCGTCGGCGGTGAAGCAGCAGACCACCGTCGTCCGCCCGCGCGAACGGCTGATCGCGGTGGTCAGGGCGGCGGCGCCCTTGTCGCCGTCGAGCACGCCGAAGCGGTGCAGGATGCGCCCGTGCGGGGTGCGGGCCAGGCCGATCGAGACGATCGCAGCGTCGCGCTCGACCCCGAGCACCCCCTGCACCGAGCGCACCACGAACGGCTCGGGGTGCCCGTCCTGCCACTGCTCGGCCAGCCAGCGGCCCAGCAGTGGGCGCTCGGCCACCTCCAGGCGCAGGGCCTCCTCGATCCGCTCGGCGTGACGCTCGCTGAGCGTGACCACGACCAGGGACTCCTCGGGCTGGCGCAGGGCGTGCCGCTCGACCAGATCAACCACCCGGTAGACCTCGGCGTCCGAGCTGACCGGCAGTTCCTCGCCCGGCGGCGGGACGGCCACACCGTCCGGCACGGCCTCCAGGTCGAGCGGGGGCAGGGCCGCGGTGCCGGGGGTCAGGCGCCAGCCCTCGGGGTAGCGCGGGGCCAGCGGCACCAGCATCCGCCCGTCCCGGGCCCGGTGGTCGCGGTCGAGCCGGCAGACCCGGGTGAAGGGGGCCAGGGCCTCGATCACCGAGGTGCTGCCGTCCGGCGGGGCCAGCCGCCGCCGGTCGCCGGCGACGATCACCTGGGCGCCCCGGGCCAGGGCCGCCACCACCTCGGGCAGGCCGATGCTGCCGGCGTCGTCCACCACCACGGTGTCGACGATCGGCGCCATCCCCGGGTCGGCCGGGGCCAGGCAGGCGGCAACGGTGTCCGGGCTCATCATCCAGATCGGGGTCAGGGCAGCCAGCACGTCACCGCAGCTGCGGACCAGGTCGACCATCCGTGGGCGGCGATCGTCCTGGGCCAGCTCGCGGCGCAATGAGCGCACTTGGTCGGGCCGACCCGCGACGACCTTGGCCGCGCGGGCGATGACGGCGGTGCGGACCAGCGCGGCGCCGGCGCCGATCCGGGCCGTCTCGGCCTCGCGCAGGTCGATCGTGGCCTGGCGCAGGGTATTCGGGTCGTGGCGGGACAGCCGCGGATCGGCCCGCACGATGCTGTCCCGCACCGACGACCACCAGACCAGGTCGAACTCGGCGTCGATCTGATCCGGCCCGACCCGGCGCGAGCGCAGATCGTCGACCAGCTCGCCGAGCCCGGCCGCGGCCAGCCCGTCGACGAGGGTGGCCCGGCGGGGCTGGCCGAGGATGCCCTCGGTGTCTCCGGCCAGGTCGAACACCCGCTGCTGCAGGTCTTCCAGGTCGATCTCGCGCAGGTCCGGGCTGGGCGTGCCGGCGAACACCTCGGTGAGGACGTCGAGAGCCTCGCTCACCCGGTGGACGGCGGCCTCGGCCTCGCTCAGGCCCACCACCACCCGCGGGCCCTCGTCGGTCAGGGAGTAGTCGGCCCACTGGCGGCGCTGGCGGGCGGCGGTCAGCAGCACCTCGTACCGGTTGGCCACGTGCACCCCCGGGCGCACCAGGGCCTGGGCCTGGCGGCGCAGCCGGCGCCGGTCGCCGCGGCTGCGATCGTCCTCGATCCGCTGCCCGCGCGGGGCGACGGCGTTGGCCAGGTCCTCCAGCGGGTAGCCGTACAGCTGCGGGACCATGGCGTCGACGACGGCGCGGACCCCGAGCAGCAGGTCCAGCAGCGGCAGCCAGCCGGCCACCGTGGTGGCCGGGCGCAGGCCGGCCGCGGTGGTGACGGCGTCCATCGCGCTCATCGCCCGCTCCAGCCCGGCCCGCAGCACCAGCGCCGCCTCCAGGGCCCGCCGGGCCTGCGCGTTCGTCGTCACCTGGGCGTCGTACCAGCGGGTGTCGACCCGGGTCAGGGTGAACGCCCCGACGCCGGCCGCGGCGTGCAGGTGCACCCGCAGGCGCTCGCGGGTGACGGCGTCCAGCTGGGCCAGGACGTCGTCGCCCAGCCGCACTCCCCCGGTCGGGGCGCCGAGGCGGCCGTTGATCTCGGCCAGCGACACCATGGCGTCGTAGGCGCTGATCCCCCAGGGCGGGCGGATCTCGTGCAGCGCCTCGGCCTCGCCGTCGAGCAGGGCGCGGGCCTGGCGGATGGTCTGGACGATCTCGTCGTTGTCGGTGGCCCGCCCCGGCTTGGGCAGCTCGCTGAGCCGCCCGGCGGTGGCCGCTTCCAGGCCCGAGCGCAGCGCGGCGGCCGCTCCGGTGGTGCGGGTGGCCGGCCGGCCGTTGATGCTGTCGCGCAGGTCGAGGACCAGGTCGCTGATGCCGGCCTGCTCGAGCTGGGTCAGCAGGGCCTCGGTGCTGGCCCGGCGGGGGCTGAGCACCAGCACCCGGCGTCCGGCCGCGACCAGGCCGGCGATGGCGGCGGCCACGGTGTGGGTGGCGCCGGAGCCGGGCGGCCCTTCGATCACGACGTTCTCGCCCCGCAGAGCGGCGGCCAGGGCCTCGTGCTGGGCCGGGTCGAGGTCGAGGACCAGCAGTTCCTCGGCCGGGTCGGGTTCGGGCGCAGGCTTGATCGGGCGGGCCCCGCGCGGGCCCAGGCGCCCGACCACGGCCAGCCGCCGCGACTCCCCGGGCTGGGCCGGGCTGCTCAGGCTGACGCCCGGATCGGTCTCGATGCTCAGCTCGTCGAGGCCGGCGGCGCTGTCGTCGCCCTCGACCTGCGAGTCAGGCGGGTCGCTGGGCGGCTCGGTGGTCAGCGGCTCGCCGGCCCGCAACTGGGCCGGGATCAGCTCGGCGGTCGGGCGGAACTCCAGAGGCTTACGGACGGCGGGCCTGGGCTCGGGCTCGTCCGGCCCGGTCGCGTCGGTGCGGTCGAACGGGTCGCCCGCCGTGCGGACGATCGCGGGCCCGTCCTCGGTGGCCCGGGTGGTGACGACCAGGTCGCCGGTGCCCGGCTCGCCGCCGTCGAGGGACAGCAGTTGCGGGCCGGAGGTTCCTTCGTGAGCGGCTACCCGGGCCAGCAGCCGGTGAGCGGCGATGGCCGGGACGGCGGCGTCGAGGTCGGCCAGCACCGCCCCGGAGCCGGCCGCGAACGTGGCCAGCACCAGGCTGCGCTCGATCTTGAACGCGCGCAGCGAGCGGCAGCGCTCCTCCAGCCACGCGTAGACCGGGCGGGGGTCGAAGCCCTTGGGGCCCTGGGCCAGCGCGGCCAGGTGAGCCCCGTCGGCCTCGATCCCGTAGGTCTCGACCAGCTCGCGGATCAGCTCGGGGTTGATCAGGACGGCGTCCTCGAGGTCCAGATCGAAGTCGTCGTCCCCGGCGCCGCGCGGTCGCACCGAGCAGCCGCGCAGCACGATCGGGGCCAGCACCGGCCCGGACGACTCGGCCACCTGGGGCCGCCAGGAGGCCACGCCGATCGCCAGGCAGCAGCCCTGGACCCCGCGTTGGGCCGACAGAACCAGGGCCGAGGCCCGGATCGAGCGGGCCTGGCGCCAGGCCCCGGCGTGGGTGTCGGACTCCCGGAACAGACTGGACAGGCGGGTGGGACGCGCGGCGAACAGCTGGGCCAGGCCGGAAGGATGGGCGTGGGTCAGGTCCAGCCAGGACGCCGCCGCCTGGGGGCCCGAGGCCAGCAGGGTGTCCGGCATCCCGGAACCGGCGACCGCTCGCCGCCAGTTCTCCACGGCCGCGGCGATGCGGGCCGCGACCTCGCCCGGGTCGACCCGAGCGCTCACGCCGTCCGTGGTCACCGCACCCGTGTTCACACCACCGGCGTTCACGCCAATGCCCTGGTCACCGGCACCGCCGTCGCCGAGCGGAGCACCCGGCGCGTGATGCCCCGGGCGCTCGACACGCGGCTGCGGCGGTCGCTGCGTGAGCGACCCGCCAGTGGATTGCTCGGGCACCACACAACGCTAGCCCTCACGACCCTTCGGACCCAGAATCCCCGTGCGGCGCGCCGAAGCTGGGGTCAGCCCGGCCCGCTCGGTCTACTGCCAGGCCCGGCCGGACAGCCGATCCGTTACTGATCCGTAACTGAACGTGATCCTGCATTTTGGGAAGAATACCCACTCACAGTCCAAAACAGTCACAAGTCCCGGGCGCTCAGATCGAGGGCTGCTCAACGTCGTCGATCTCCTGGGTGAGCTCCGCCGTCCAGGCCAGGGCGTCGATGTACGAGGCCGACAGCACCGCCAGCGGGATCCCGCAGGCGGCCATCGCGGCCTCGTCCGCACGCTCGTAGGCCAGCACGGCATCCAGCAGGGACCGCATCCGGCCCCGGCCGCCGGTCAGAGCGGCCGACAGGTCGGGGGCCAGCGGCGGAAGCAGCGAGTGCAGGTCGGCGGTGCTCACCCCCAGGCACTCGGCCAGGCCGTCGAGCAACCCCAGGGTGAACGCGACGTCGGGCCGGACCGTGCCGATCTTGGTGGCGGTCTCCTCGCAGGTGCGGGCCCGGGTCAGGGCCGCGGTGAGCAGCACCTCCGAGCCCATCGCGGTGCCCCGGGCCAGCAGCACCAGCCAGGCCCGCAGGCGGTTCAGGCCCACCACCACCAAGGTCTCGCGCACCGAGGAGACCCGATGGCTGAGCCCGGCCGAGGCCGAGTTGGCGATCCGCAGCAACCGGTACATCAGGGCCGGATCGCGGCTGACGGCGTCCTCGATCTTCGCCGCGGTGATCTCAGGGTCGCTCAATCGGCCCAGCAGTTCGATGGCCTGCACCTGGGAAGGGCTCAGCGTCCGGGCCGAGTGGGTCTCGGGCCGGCCCAGGTGATAGCCCTGGAACAGCTCGAACCCTTCCAGCTCGCATCGCTTCATGATCTCGGCGTCCTCGACCTTCTCGGCCAGCAACCGGACGCCGTGCGGGCGGCAGTGATCCGCCGTCCGCCGCACCTCGTCCCAGGTCATCGCCAGGACGTCGATCTTGACGATGTCGGCGACCTCCAGCAGCGGCACGGCGGCCGGCTCCCAGGTGAAGTCGTCCAGCACGATCGCGTAGCCCTGCTCGGCCAGGCGGGTCACCCCGGTGACCACTTGCCGGTCCAGGCTGATCGTCTCGAGGATCTCCAGGGCGGCGTCGCCGGGGCCGAACGGCAACGGCAGCTCGCCGGTGACGAAGCGGCGGCTGAGGTTCACGAACCCGCGCTTGCCCTGCAGCAACTGCCCGACGCCGAACTCGGAGAACGCGGCCAGGATGGTGGCGCTGGTCGCGTCGTCCCCGTCCTGGGTGGCGCCGGCCGCGTGCGAGGTGTCCCGGAAGAGCAGTTCGTACCCGTACAGGCCACCGGCCACGTCGAAGATTGTCTGGCGGCCCACGTGGACCGTCGACACCGACCCGATCACCCGCCCGGCCAGGGACAGGCGATCGCGGCCGGCCTGGCCTCCGTTGCCGGCTCGCGGGCTCAGGCCCATGACCGCATCCTCCTTCGTGACGATGCGCCCGGGTCATTCGTCAGTTAGCCCGCTCCGCGTACCCAGCAGGGGGATCGACGCGCAGCCCCACCAGCCTGAGCCCGTCGGCGCGTGGCGTCGGTCACGTCCGGGCCCGAGCGCCGGCCACGACGCCCAGCGCGGTGAGCGCGATCAGCGAGACGTCGATGACCACGAACGCCGTGGTGTAACTCAGTTGGGCCCGGGCCGCGGCGGCCACCAGCACACCGCCGACGCCGATCGAGACCGCGGTGGCGATGCCGTCGGCCAGTTGCAGCGCGGCCGAGTCGTTGGCCCGGTCGGCGTCGGTGGTCTGGTCCAGCAGGAGCACGCTGAGGGTGGGACTGACCAGGCCGGCGCCCAGGCCGGCGAACAGCCAGCCGGGATAGATCAGCCAGCCCGGCAGCCCCGGGACGGCGGCCGCCGCCGCGCCGGCCAGCCCGGTCGTCAGCGCGCCGAAGCCCACCCGCAGCAGCGCCGGGCGATGCCTGGCCAGGCTGGTGCGGCTCTGGCACCAGGAACTGAACGACCAGGCCAGGGCCGACCCGACCAGCGGCAGGCCGGCCAGGGTGGCGTTCCAGCCGTGCTGCACGCTCAGGGACAGCGGAATGAACGCCTCGCCACCGAAGATGGCCGCACCCAGCAGCGCCCGCAACGCGATCGTGGCCGGGACGCCGGGCCGCATCGAGAACGTCCCGGCCGGGAGCAGGCCACGCAGCGTCCAGCCGACCGCGGCCAGGGCCACCGCCACCGGTCCGATCCAGGCCACGCTCGGGTCCTGCCCGGCCTGCAACAGGACGCCGACGCCGAGCGCCAGCCCGACGGCCCGGCCCAGCCGGCGGCGGCCGGCGTCCGAGACCCCGGCGCGGCGGTGCATCGGCATCGCCCGCAGTCGCGGCGTCATGAGCAGGGCGCCGACCAGGCCGAGCGGGGCCAGGGCGAGGAAGACCCAGCGCCAGCCCACGGTCTGGGTCAGCAGGCCGGACAGCGGCGGTCCGACCAGCCCGGGCAGCACCCAGGCCGAGGACATCGCGGCGAACACCTTGGGCCGCAGGTGCTCCGGATAGGTCTCGCCGATGATCACGTAGATCGCGGTCACCAGGAATCCGGCGCCGAGGCCCTGCACCACGCGCCCGGCGACGAACTGCAGCATCGTGATCGCCGTACCGGCCAGCCCGAGCCCGGCGACGAAGGTGACCAGCCCACCGAGCAGCGCGGGCTTGGGCCCGCGCCAGTCGCTGAGCACGCCCGCCATCACGATGCCGAGGATGTCGGCCACCACGAAACCGCAGAAGGCCCAACCGTAATGGGCCAGACCGCCCAGGTCGCGCATCGCCGTGGGCATCGCCGTGGAGACCGCCATGGCCTCGAAGGCGACCAGCGTGACCACGATCAGCAGGCCGACGGTGGCCAGCCGCAGCGGCCCGGACAGGACGCCGGGCCTGTCCGACTCCGCCGTCGGGGGCTGGGTGAGGGTCTGGGTCTCGGTCACCACCCAACTCTGCAACCTCCACCGAGGTTCAAGTCAAAGGCGTTCGATTCGCTGTCAATAGCCTGATCCGGGTCCACCCGGGTGATGACGAAGGTTCAGACCCGGGGCTGACGCCAGTCAGCGTCCCGTGATCCACCCTGGAGGGAGTCGCTCACGATCCCGTAAGGCGACCTGGGAAGGGAGAGAGCAGATGCACATCGGCCTGCTGGTCCTCGGATCGCTCGCAGTTGCCCTGGCCATCGGCCTGATGCTCATCTGCGCCGGCGTCCGCCTGCTCGCCGACCGCGATTTCGCCACCGAGCAACTGCTGATCGCTCCCCGGGGTTCCGGGTTCGGGGTGGCCGGCGACCTGGTCCGGGCCGGCCGCCCGCAGGCCCGCCCGTTGGCAGTGATCAGCGGTCCGGACGATGAGCCGGCATCCGGGCGCAGGCCGCTGCTCGTCGTGTTGCCCTCCGAGGCCGAGCGGGCGACCGTCCAGGCGGCGTGAGTCGCATGTGAACCCAGCCAGACCCCTCATAAATCTTCGCAATACGCTCATTCGAGCGTGCGCTTCGTCCTTTCGTCCCCCGTACCCGGTCTGTGAGAGTTTGCCCACGCCTGACCGACCGCTGACTCGGCCGGCCGGCTGACCCGCGCGCTCAGGCGGGCGCGATCGCCGCCCGGTGCAGGCTGTCGAGCGCCGTGTCGAGGGCCGCCTCGAGCGGCCACCCGGCGCGCTCGCCCTGACTCAGGACCAGGCCACCCTGGATCGCGGCCAGGACGACCACCGCGATCCGGCTGGCATCGGCACCGGCGTCGACCAGGCCGGCGGCCTGCATGCGGCGGATGCCGTCGGCCAGCATCTCGCGCCACTGGCTCATGCTCTGCGCGATCATCCGCTCGAGGCCGGCATCGGTCATCGCCGCCTGCATCGCCAGCGAGCCGATCGGGCAGGCCCAGCGCCCGCGCCCGATGTAGTAGTCGACCAGCGCCGAGCGCCACCGCTCCCACGAGTCCCAGGTGCCCAGGTCGTGGATCTCGGGCTCCTGGGCGGCGAGCAGCTGGCGCCCCTCCCACCCGGCGACCTCGAGCACCAGTTCGGTCTTGCCGCCGGGAAAGTAGTGAAACAGCTGGCTCTTGCTGGTGAGCGTGGCCGCCCGCACGGTGTCGAGGGTGGTGCCCCCGATCCCGGAGGCAAGGATCTGCTGACCGGTCGCCTCGATGATCCGCTGCCGCGTCCGGCGTCCCCGTTCGGTGATCTTTTCCTCGTCCACCACCGCAGCCTACGTCACTGGACCACAAGGTCCAATGCGTGCTACTGATGGACCATGCAGTCCAATGAAGCAGTCCTCGAGTCCCTGCCCACCGACACCCGCCTGGCCGGGCGCACCGCCGTGATCACCGGCTCGACCAGTGGGATCGGTGAGGCGATCGCCCGGGTGCTCGCCGCTTCCGGGGCCGAGGTCGTGATCAGCGGCCGCGATCGGGCCCGGGCCCAGGCCGTCGTCGAGGCGATCGGCCGTCAGGGCGGAACCGCCCACGCCGTTCCGGCCGACCTGGCCGGCTCCTACGACGACCTGCGGGCCTTCGCTCGCGATGCCGGCTCGGCTCTCGGTGGCCGGGTGGACATCCTGGTCAACAACGCCGGCATCTATCCGGTCGGGCCGACAGCGGCGCTCGCCGACGCCGACCTGGATGCCGTGCTGGCCACGAACATCCGCGCCCCGCACGTGCTCGTGGCCGCACTGGCCCCGGCCATGGCCGAGCGCGGCTCGGGCGCCGTCGTCAACATCGGCTCCTGGATGGCCCGGGTCGGGATCCCGGCCGGAGCCATGTACACGGCGTCGAAGGCGGCGATCGAGCAGATGACGCGCACCTGGTCGGCCGAGTACGGGCCGCACGGCGTGCGGGTCAGCACCGTGGCTCCCGGCGCGACCGCCACCCCGGGCAACGCGGCGTCGGCCGACCTCCTGGCCACCATGGCCAAGGCCACGGTGGCCGGGGTCCCGGTGCGACCGGTCGACATCGCCTTCGCGGTCAGGTATCTCGTGTCCGACGAGGGCGCCTTCATCCACGGCACCGTTCTGGACGTCGACGGCGGGATCGCCAACACCCGGCTCAACTGAGCCCGGTGTTCACCTGCGGCCTAGGACGTTTCGGCGTCCTCAAGGGTGGGGTAGTCGGTGTATCCGGTCCGGTCGCCGCCGTAGGCCTTGCTGAGGTCGGGCTGGGCGAGTTCGGCACCGATCGCCAACCGGGCCACCAGGTCGGGGTTGGAGATGAACAGCCGGGCGAAGGAGACGGCGTCCGCCGCACCGCCGGCCACGAGGTCCAGCCGAGCAGCGTGGCCGGCCAGGTCGCGGCCGACCGGGTTGAGGATGAACGTCCCGGACCAGCGCCGGCGCAGCACGGGGGTCAGTGACGGGTCGCCGGCCTCGACCAGATGCAGGTAAGCCAGATCCATCTTGTCGAGCTCACTCACGAGCAGTGGGTAGATCTCTTCGTGGTCGTCCTCGACGGTGTCGCCCAGGCCGTTGGCCGGCGAGAGTCGGATGCCGGTGCGGTCCGCACCGATCGCTTCGGCGACGGCCTTGGCGACCTCGAGGGTGAAGCGAATCCGATTCTCGGGCGGACCACCCCAGGCATCGGTGCGCAGGTTGGTGTTCGTGGCCAAGAACTGGTGCAGCAGGTAGCCGTTGGCCCCGTGGATCTCGACCCCGTCGAAGCCGGCCTCGACGGCGTTGCGGGCGGCGGTGGCGAAGTCGGCGATGGTCTGCTGGATCTGGTCCTCGGTGAGCTCGTCCGGCACGACGTGCTCCTTCGGGCTGGCGGCGGTGAAGAGCGGGCCGGCCGCGGGCACGGGCGACGGCCCGACCGGCGTGAGCGCTCCGTGACCGACGGCTTCGGTGTTGCTCGGGTGCCCGATCCGGCCCGTGTGCATCAACTGCGCGACGATCACACCCCCGGCCTCATGGACGGCGCGGGTGACCTGGCGCCACGCTTCCACCTGCTCGTGGGTGTGCAGGCCCGGGGTGAAGGGGTAGCCCTGACCGACCGCCGAGGGCTGGGTGCCCTCGGTGATGATCAGCCCGGCACCGGCCCGCTGCTCGTAGTAGGTCGCGGTGTCGCTGGTCGGCAGGGTCCCGTTGGCCCGGCTGCGGGTCATCGGGGCCATCACGATGCGGTTGGCCAGCTTGAGGCGGCCGGCGGTCACGGGCTCGAAGGCGGTGGTCATGAAGCTTCTCCTGGGGGTAGGGCCGATCCAGATACTTAGCCGAACAAGTAACTGGCTAGGCCCATTCCTTAGCCGGACAACTTTCTCGGGCTAGGCTGGCTCCATGAGCGAGCAGGGTCTGTCCGCCGTCGGCCCGCTGAGCCACGCGATCTTCACGCTCGCCCGGGTGCACAAGTCGATCGCCGGCCGGCTGCTTCGCGACGCCGGGCTGTATCCGGGCCAGGAACTCCTGCTGATGACCCTGTGGGTGGACGGACCCCAGCGGATGGTCGATCTGGCCGCCGCGATCGAGTCCGACGCCCCGAGCCTGACCCGCAGCGTCGCGCGCCTGGAGAAGGCCGGCCTGGTCACCCGCAAGCCCTCACCGACCGACGGGCGAGTGATGATCGTCGAGGCGACCGAGGCCAGCCAGGCCCTGCGGGTCAAGGTCGAGGACGCCTGGCGCGAACTGGAGCGGTACACCGTCGGCGCGCTCACCCGGCAGCAGCAGGCCGAAGCTCTGGCCGCCCTCGCCCTCCTGGAGAGGACCCTCACCACCATCACCACCTGACTCGGCTCCAGCCAGGCGGGGCCATCGCGTTGCCATTGGCCGGGTTAGGGTCGCGGGCGTGAGCACCTCGTGGACCGCAGAGCAGCTGGAACGCATCGGCGAGGCGGATGAGCTGCAGATCGCCGCCGCCCGCGACGACGGAACCCTGCGACCCTTGACGCCGATCTGGGTCGTGTGCGTGGGCGATGAGGTATTCGTGCGCACCTGGCACCGGCGCGAGACCGGCTGGTACGGGCAGGCCCTGAGCACTCGCCGGGCCCGGATCCGCGTGCCCGGCGTCGAGATCGACGTCACGATCGAGGACGTCGCCGAAGCCGGGCGCACGGAGGTGGACGCCGCCTACCGGGCCAAGTACGGGCGCTACGGCGACGGCGCCCTCGACCCCATGGTGGCGGATGCGGCCGTGGTCACGACGTTGCGCCTCAGCCCTTCCTGAGCGAACCTGCGCCGCCTCGACGTACGGCCGACGATTCAGACGGCGATCCGGCCGCCGTCGACCGGCAGGACGGCGCCGTGCACGAAGCTGGCGTCGCTGCCGGCTAGATAGGCGATGGCCGAGGCGATCTCCTCCGGAGCGGCCGTCCGACCGGCCGGGCCGGCGGCGGCCAGGTGGTCGAGCGCCTCGCCCATGCCGGCCGTGCCCTCGGTGCGGGTGGGCCCGGGGCTGACGGCGTTGACCCGCACCCCGCTCGGGCCGAACTCGGCCGCCCACGACTTGGTGAGCAGCACCACCGCCGCCTTGCTGGCCCCGTACAAGCCCATTCCGACCGCACCGAACTCGGCGACCATCGTGGTCACGTTGATGATCGCGCCCTGCCCGCGCTCGGCCATCGCCGGCGCCAACTCGGCCACCAGGAAGTACGGCACCTTCACGTTGAGCGCGAAGACGGTGTCGAAGTCGACCTCACTCATCTGATCGGTGGGCCCGAACGGGAAGATCCCGGCGCTGTTCACCAGGATGTCGACGTGACCACCTCCGAGCCGGGTCGCGGCCTCGGCCAGAGATCGGGCACTGGCCTCGTCCCGTAGATCGGTGGCCACGAAGTCGGCCTTGCCACCGTCGGCCCGGATCGCGGCGACGGCTCGCTCACCCCGGGTGCGATCGCGCCCGGACAGCACCACGTGCGCGCCGTCGGCGGCCAGCCGGGTCGCGGCGGCCCGGCCGATCCCGCTCGTGCCGCCGGTGATCAGGGCAGTCATTCCAGTCAGGTCGCTCATCGTCGTAACCTCTTTCGTCGTTTCTGTAGCGCGTACTACATAAGTTACGCAGAAATTCTGTAGTGTCAACTACAAAATTTGATAGGATTCCGGTATGAGCGAGGAGATGACCGCCACCACCCCGGGCGGCAGCCGCCTGACGGCGAAGGGCCGAGCCACCCGGGCCCGGATCGTGGACGCCGCGGCCGGGCTGATGTTCGAGCGCGGAGTGGCCGGCACCAGCCTGGACGACGTCCAGCGAGAGGCCGGCGTCGGCGCCTCGCAGATGTACCACTACTTCAGCGACAAGCAGGCGCTGGTACGCGCCGTGATCCCACGCCAGACCGAAGCCGTGCTCGCCGCCCAGCAGCCTCAGCTCGGCCGGCTCGACAGTTTCGAGGCCTTTGCGGCCTGGCGCGACCTGCTCGTCGAACTGCAACGCGAGCGGCAGTGCCAGGGCGGATGCCCGATCGGGTCGCTGGCCGGCGAACTGGCCGACATCGACCCGGTGGCCCGCGAGCAACTGGTGGCCGGATTCGCGCAGTGGGAGGCACCGATCCGCGCCGGGCTGCAGGCCATGCTCGATCGGGGCGACCTGCGCCCGGACGCCGATCCCGCCGCCTTGGCTCTGGCCACCCTCGCGGCCCTGCAGGGCGGCCTGCTGCTGACCCAGACCCGCAAGGAGACCGCGCCGCTGGAAACCGCTCTCGACGCGATGATCAACTACATCCGCTCATTCAGCTCCTGACTTCAGGACCTCAGAACGGCACGTCGACGGCGAGCAGGCCGGGGCGGGGCAAACGGCCGGCGAGCGAGCGGACGAACTCGACGGCGTCCATCTGGATCACCTGCCCGTCGCTCCCGCGCCGGCGCGTCAGCCCGGCCGCGCCGGTCAGTTCCAGCGCGAAGGCCTCGACGTGCAGGTCGGCCCACTCATCGACGAGGTCGGCCACCAGCAACCCGTCATGCTCGGCGCAAAGGTCGAGTCGGGCCCCGGTGGCGACCGCGAGATCGATCCGGTGGGTCCAGGCGTCACGCGTGTAGATGCGATCCATCAAGTAACCCAGCGGTTTGGTGCCCACCGGCGGACCGAACGGCACGACCAACGCCCGCAGCGGGCGCGGAAGGCGAGTACGGGCCCGCACGCCCCGGCGGCCGGCGTCCTCAAGCTCGAAGATCAGCTCGGCCGGCGTGCGACTGCGCCGGTCGGCAACCTGGACGGCATTCATGGAGTCGACCAGCATGCCGCCGCGAAACCTACGCCGCCCGACCAGAGCCTGCCGGGCCGCCTCACGCATCCGGGCCGTGCTCTCGGCGGCTCCGCACAGGTGGGCCACGAGGTCGGCGACGTCCCAGCCGGTGCACTCGGTCGGGCGGTGCCAGTCGTCCGAGGTCAGGGCGCGCAACAGATCGAGGAGCCGGCGGTACTCCTCGGCGGCCAACGCCATCCAGGCCTCGTGGTCGAGCGGGGCCATCGCAATCCTTCCGGTCGTTCTTCCTAACGTCGTTAGGTGTAGCCCGACCGCTTGCCTGCCGTCAAGACGTTCTCCTAATGTTGTTAGGTGAATGCCGACCATCCGACCGCACCGAAGCGACGGGGCGCCCGGCATGCCACCACGCGGCGGCAGATCCTCGACCAGACCTGGAAGCTGGCCCTGGAACTCGGTCTCACCGGCTGGACCCTCAAGGACGTCGCCGACGCCGTCGGCATGCGCGCTCCCTCGCTGTACGTCTACTTCTCAGGCAAGAACGACCTGTACGACGCCCTCTTCGCCGACGGGTACACCGACTTCCTGGCCGCCGCCGAAGGTATCGAAGGCGCCCTCACACCGGAGGAAGCCGTCCGTCGAGCTGCTCGGCTGTTCGTCGACTTCGCCGTCGCGAACCCGCCGCGCCACCAGCTCCTGTTTCAACGCACCATCAGCGGTTTTGAGCCCTCCCCCGCCTCCTACGCGCTCGCCGTCGAGACCGTACAGCGCACTGCGGGTCTGCTGACAGCTGCCGGCGCCAGGAGCACGGAGGACCTCGACCTCTACACCGCCCTGGTCACTGGACTGGCCTCGCAGCAGATCAGCAACGACCCGGGCGGTACCCGCTGGCGCAACCTGATCGACGACGCCGTGACGATGTTCCTCACCGCGCGCACATGAATCTGGCCGCCGTCCACCGCACTGAGCAGCCGTTCATCCGACTAGCTATGAGCTCAGCACCCATGTCCTCGTGCTTCACCTGTTCCTGCGGATCCACGTGCCCTGACCGGCCCGTATCCACCGCCGGATCGGAGTCAGGTGCGAAGACAACTGAGTATGAAGCCGCCAGGAGCGCAATTCGGAACGGGTGAGCTCGGGAACCACCGGCTGAAGGTCAGGCGGCCAGGAGCATGGCCAGGACGGCGGTGTCCGGGTCCAGCGCCGGGTCGACGCCGACCTTGCTGATCAGCCGAGTCACGGTGCCGTCGCGCTCGGCCTCGACCCAGGCCGCCCGGTGCTCCAGGCCCAGGTGCGGCAGGCCGGGCAGCAGCACGCACCCGGACGCCGCGCCGAGGGCCTCGGGCGTGGAGGGCCGGCTCTCCGACGGCGGGTGCAGCAGGAGCAGGGCCGGCGGGGCCGGCTCGTAGAACTGCCCCGGGGTGGGTGCGCCGTCACCGAGGACCGGGCCGGCCGAGGTGACCAGGCCGACGGTGCCGGGTGGCGGGTCGTCGGGAGTGTCTTCGACCGCTCGGAACACGGTGGTGGTCGGGACCAGGCCGGGCACGGCGGCCAGCCGCACGGCCAGGGTGAGGAACTGGGCCCACTCGCGGGTGGAGGAGGGCCAGCGACCGCTGACCACGAAGCCGCGCAGGGCACCGCCGCCCTGGTAGGGGGCGATCTCGACGTTCAGCCGGTGTTCGGGCTGATAGCTGGGCTCAGACATGGGCTCGTCCTTCCCGGGGGGCGGGCTGCGACCGCACCTTTGCGCGACAACGGCACCGTCGCACGTGTTCGCAGAGTGAGGCATAAGGGCGCTGGCACACAAGCCCCCTCGAGTGCCAGCCACATCTCGACTCGGTTCTGACACCCCGGACAACTCGCCGCGCTTTACCCGCAAGCAATGCGAACCGAGATATTCAGCCCCTGATCGAAACATTGGGCGTTCACAGGCGAAAAGCAGCGTACCTACTTTTACCAGGCCATCAACGGTCGTACAGGGTCTGACCTGGCGATCCATCCCTTCGCGCCTGGAGGATCCATGCTGAGTCCCAGAAGACGCTTTTTCGCCGCGTCCGCTGTCGCACTTACCGCAACATTGGCCCTGAGCGCCTGCGGCAGCAAGTCAGGCTCCAGCGCGACCAGCGCCGCGGCTCCCACCGCCGACACTTCCGGCAGCAGCGTGAAGGTCGGCCTGGTGAACTCGCTGTCCGGCACGATGGCCATCAGCGAAGTGACCGTTCGCGACTCGCTCAACCTGGCGATCGGCGAAATCAACGCCAGCGGCGGGGTTCTGGGCAAGCAACTGGTCCCGGTCAGCGAGGACGGCGCCTCCGATCCGACGATTTTCGCAGAAAAAGCGAAGAAACTCATCGAAGAGGATCACGTTGCCGCAGTATTTGGCGGCTGGACGTCGTCCAGCCGGAAAGCCATGAAGCCGGTGTTCGAGAAGGACAAGGCGCTGCTCTTCTACCCGGTGCAGTACGAGGGCCTGGAAGAGTCTCCTGACATCTTCTACACCGGGGCCACCACCAACCAGCAGATCGTGCCGGCGATGGACTATCTGAAGAAGGCCGGCAAGAAGACCATCTACCTGGTGGGCAGCGACTACGTCTTCCCGCAGAAGGCCAACGCGGTCATCAAGGCCTACGCCAAGGCCAACGGGATGACCATCGCCGGCGAGGACTACATACCACTGGGAAACACCGAATTCAGTACCGTTGTGACCAAGATCAAGGACAAGAAGCCGGACGCCGTCTTCAACACCCTCAACGGTGACAGCAACACCGCCTTCTGGAAGCAGTACGTCTCGGCCGGCCTCAAGGCCGACACGACGCCGGTGGTCTCGGTGTCCATCGCCGAGGAGGAGACCAAGGCGATCGGCCCGCAGTACCTGGCCGGCCAGCTCGTGGCCTGGGACTACTACATGACGACGCCGGGCGCGGCCAACACCAAGTTCGTCGCCGCCTACAAGGCCAAGTACGGCGCCGACAAGCCGACCAGCGACCCGATGGAGGCCGCCTACGTGTCGGTCTACCTGTGGAAGGCCATGGTCGAGAAGGCCAAGTCGTTCGACGTGGCCAAGGTCAAGGCGGCCTCCGACGGCATCACCTTCGACGCCCCCGAGGGCAAGGTGACCATCGACGGCGCCTCCCAGCACATCTACAAGACGGCGCGGATCGGCAAGATCAGCGCCGACGGCAAGATCAACGAGGTCTGGAACTCCGGCGAACCGATCAAGCCGGACCCGTTCCTGAAGGGCTACAGCTGGGCCGAGGGCCTGTCCTGATCCCCACCTGAGCCTCGCCCGGTCGGCGGGCGGTGATCACCGTGCCCGTGATCACCGCCCGCTGCCTCCCCCGTCGACGTCAGTCAGGTGGCCCTCGTGACCCTTCTGCTCAACCAGCTGTTCACCGGCGTCAGCGTGGGCGCCGTCCTGCTGCTGATCGCGCTCGGCCTGGTTCTCACCTTCGGTCAGATGAACGTGATCAACATGGCTCACGGCGAGTTCATCATGGCCGGCGCCTACACCGTCTACGTCGTGCAGAAGGTGGTCAGCTCGGCCGGTGGCTCGCTGTTGCTGGCCCTGCCGCTGGCCTTCGGCGTGGCCGGGGTGATGGGCCTGATCCTGGAGATCCTGCTGATCCGCCGGCTCTACGGGCGCCCGCTCGACACCCTGCTGGTCACCTGGGGGGTGTCGCTGATCCTGCAGCAGGGGGCCCGGGACATCTTCGGCGCCCAGGGCGTGCAGACCGAGACCCCGCACTGGCTGGCCGGTTCCTTCAGCATCGGCAGCGTCACCTTCGCCACCAGCCGGCTGTTCATCCTGGCGATCGCGCTGGCCGCGGTCGGCGTGCTCACGCTGGTGCTGCGTCTGACGCCGCTGGGCCGCCGGATCCGCGCCGTCGTCCAGAACCGCGACCTGGCCGCCACCAGCGGCATCCCGACCGGCCGGGTGGACCGCACGACCTTCTTCATCGGCTCGGGCCTGGCCGGGGTCGCCGGGGTGGCCCTGACCATGCTCGGCTCGATCAGCCCGACGATGGGCACCAGCTACATCATCAACGCCTTCCTGGTGGTTGTGGTCGGTGGCATCGGCCAGCTCAAGGGCACCCTGATCGTGGCCTTCGTGCTCGGCATGCTGAACGCCTTCGTGGAGCTCTACACCACCTCCAGCCTGGCCAGCGTGCTGGTCTTCCTGATCATCGTCGCCTTCCTGCAGTGGCGTCCGCAGGGCCTGACCACGGTCAAGACGAGGAGCCTGGCATGAACGTGCTCACCCGGGTAGGCCCGGTCCGTACCGTCGTCGGCTTCGCCCTCGGCGCCGTCCTGCTGCTGGTGATCGCGCCGGCCGCGCTGAGCGACTTCCGCCTCCAACTGCTGGGCCAGTACCTGTGTTACGCCCTGGTCGGGGTCGGCATCGGCCTGGCCTGGGGCCGCGGCGGCATGCTCACCCTGGGGCAGGGCGTGTTCTTCGGCCTCGGCGGGTACGCCATGGCCATGCATCTGACCCTGGCCCAGACCGATCCGGGTGAGCTGCCCAGCTTCATGATCGGCAGCCGGGAAGAACTGCCGCAGCTGTGGCGGCCGTTCGCCTCGGCCTGGTTCGCGGTGCCGGCCACCGTCGTCCTGCCGATGATCCTGGCTTTTCTGCTCGGTTCGCTGGTCTTTCGCCGCCGGGTGCGCGGGCCCTACTTCGCCATCCTCAGCCAGGCCCTGGCCGCGGCCTTCGCCATCCTGCTGGTCGGGCAGGCCGACATCACCGGCGGCACCAACGGGCTGACCGGGATCACCTCCTGGTTCGGTTACGACCTCGACGACCCGATCAACCAGACCATGGTCTACTCGATCACGGCCGTCGCCCTGCTGGTCGTGGTGGCCCTGGCCCGCCAGCTGATGCACAGCCGTTACGGCGAGCTACTCGTGGCGGTGCGCGATTCCGAGGAACGGGTGCGTTTTCTGGGCTACGACCCGGCCACCGTGAAGATCGTCGCCTACACGATCGCGGCCGGCATGGCCGGCCTCGGCGGGGCGCTGTTCGTCTCGGTGATCCAGTTCATCACGCCGTCCCAGGTCGGGATCGTCTTCTCGATCGAGTTCGTGATCGGTGTGGCCGTCGGCGGGCGGGCCACCCTGCTGGGCCCGGTGCTCGGCGTGGTCGCGGTCGGCTGGGCCCGCTCGAACCTGTCCGACCAGTTCCCATCGGGCTGGACCTATTTCCAAGGCGGGCTTTTCGTGCTCGTGGTGGCCTTCCTGCCGGGCGGCCTGGCCTCGGTGCTGCCGATCGTCAAGGCCCGCCTGGCCGAGCGCCGCCACTCCCCCGACGAGCCGCCCACGGCCGAGACCCCGGTCGTTCCCGGCACCACCGCCGGCAGCACGCAGGAGGTGAACGCGTGACCGACCAGATCTTCGTCGGCCTCCAGATCCGCGACCTGCGGGTGGTGTTCGACGGCTTCGTCGCCGTCGGCGGGGTCGACCTCGACGTCCCCCGCGGCGACGTCCGGTTCCTGATCGGGCCCAACGGCGCCGGAAAGACGACGATCGTGGACGCCGTCACCGGCCTGGCCAAGGCCACCGGCTCGGTGATGTTCGGCGAGCAGCAGTTGCTCGGGCGCAAGGTCCACGAGATCGCCCGGCTCGGGATCGGGCGCTCGTTCCAGACCTCGACCGTGTTCGAGGAGCTGAGCGTGCTGCAGAACCTCGACATCGCGGCCGGGGCCGGGCGCAACCTGCGCACCATGGTCCGGCGCCGTCGCGGCGTCCCGGAGCCGATCCAGAAGGCGCTGGAGACCATCGGCCTGACCGATCACGTCGCCAAGCAGGCCGGCTCCCTGGCCCACGGGCAGAAGCAGTGGCTGGAGATCGGCATGCTCCTGGTCCAGGACGTCGCCCTCCTGCTGCTCGACGAGCCGGTCGCCGGGATGAGCCAGGACGAGCGCGACGCCACCGGCGAGCTGCTCGGCGTCATCGCCCAGGACCGGACCGTCGTCATCGTCGAGCACGACATGGACTTCCTGCGAAAGTTCGCCCGCACCGTGACCGTGCTGCACCAGGGCAAGGTGCTCAGCGAGGGCACCGTTGCGCAGGTCCAGGCCGACCCCAAGGTGCAGGAGGTCTACCTCGGCCAGAACGCCACCGCCGAGGCCCTCGCCGCCACCGCCGCGAGCGGTTCCAGCACGACCAGCGAACGCACCGAGGAGCCGGCATGACGCTCACCGACACCGCCCCCTCCACCGAACCGGCACCGGCGGCGCCGTCCGGGCCGATGCTGGAGTTCCGCGACGTCCACGTCGGGTACGGGCGCTCGATCGTGCTGCACGGGGTCAGTGCCCAGGTGCCCCAGGACGGCGTCGCGGCCGTGCTCGGCCACAACGGCGCCGGCAAGAGCACCCTGCTGCGAGCCGCCGTCGGCCTGCTGCGCCCGCGCTCGGGGCAGATCATGTTCCAGGGCGAGGACATCACCCGCCGCCTGCCGCACGAGCGGGTGGCCCGCGGCATCGCCTACGTCGCCCAGGGCCAGCAGTCGTTCCAGCAGCTCACCACCATGGAGAACCTCCAGCTGGTGGCCGACGGACGCAAGAACGGCAAGCAGTCCATCGACGACGCCCTCGGGCTCTTCCCGGCCCTCACGGGCCTGCTGGAACGGCGGGCCGGCCTGCTCTCCGGCGGCCAGCGCCAGCAGCTGGCGATCGCCCGGGCGCTGATCACCGAGCCCAAGCTCATCCTGCTGGACGAACCGACCGAGGGCATCCAGCCCTCGGTAGTCTCTGAGATCGAAGCCACGATCATGAGTCTGGTTTCTGAACGGGGTCTTTCGGTCCTCCTGGTCGAGCAGCACGTCGGGTTCGCGCTCGCGGCGGCGCAGCACTATTACGTGCTGGAGTCGGGCCGGGTGACCTCCTCCGGTGCCGGTGGCGAGCAGGCGCGCGACGCCGTCCGGACGGCCCTGTCGGTATAGCTCCGCCGTGCGGGCTCAATTTCGACTGCTCATTTTGACTACTTCTCCTGAGTCGGAGAGCTGTGCCAGACTTTTCGCCATGGCCACGGGGACGGGTTCGGTCTATGTCCGCAGAACGCTCGGTCGCCGGCTCAAGGAGCTGAGACTGGCCGCGCGCAAGACGCACGCCGACGTCGCTTCGGTCGGATCGGTGGCGAAGATCAGACGGATCGAGGCCGGGCAACCGCCGATCCGGATGCCCGACGTCCGCACGCTGTGCTTCATGTACGGGGCCGACGCCGCCACCACCGAGCAGCTCGTCGAGATGTCCCTGAACCGCGAACAGAACTGGTGGGCCGACTACACCGACGCCATGCCTCTGTGGTTGGGCAAGTACGTGGCCCTGGAGACGGCGGCCGCGAGCATCACGACCTTCAACTCCGAACTGGTCCACGGGCTCCTGCAGACCCCCGCCTACCACCGGGCCGTGTTCGACGCGGACGCCGACCTGCACGCCGACGACGCCGAGCGGCAGATGGGCCTGCGCGCCGAGCGGCAACGGGCCGCCTTCAGCCGGACCCCACCGCTGCGGATCACCGCCGTCCTGGGCGAGGGAGCCCTGCTGAGGGCTGTCGGCGGCCCGCAGACCATGGCCGAGCAGCGCCGGCACCTGCTGCAGATGGCCGCGAGTGATCACGTGGACGTGTTGGTTCTGCCGTGAGCGCCGGTGCTCACACCTCGATGAAGGGAGCATTCACTATTCTGGCTACGGACAACGTCGACGACCCCGACGTCGTCTACCTGGAGACCATGGGTGGTGGGCGGTACATGGAGACGAAGGATCTCGTCGACAGGTACCGCCGGAATGCTGCCGTCCTGGCCGCGCAGTCCGTGCCGATCAAGGAGTACCTGACATGAGCAGCGACCCGACCCCGTGGATCAAAGCCAGCGCCTCCGGCGGGAACGGAGAATGCGTGGAGATGCGTCGCCACGGGCAGACGGTCGAGGTCCGCGACACCAAGGACCGCGGCGCCGGCCCCACGCTGGGCTTGTCGGCCCACAAGTTCGCCACCTGGATCGAGGCGGCCAAGAGCGGCGACCTCGACAACCTGTCGCGGTAGAGCCGGCTCACAGGTGTAGCTGGGCGATCCGCTCCGCGTGGCGGGCCGATCCGGCCTCGATGAATTGTGGGTGAACGGCGTACCAGGCCAGTTGAGCCTCGACGATGTCGGTCAGCGCGATGGCCTGGCCGGCCACGACCCAGTCCTGCTCGCCCGTTCCGGGGAGGCCGAGAGCGGCCAGCACCTCGGGCTGCCGCGGCGCGTGGACGCCGCCGAGCAGGGTGCGGCCGGGATCGGCGGCGTCGCCCGGCCCACCGAGCGCCTCCTGGATCCGGTGGGCCAGGGCGAGCAGCAGCTCGTTGCCGGGATGGTTGATCGTGTGGACGGCCCCGACCCCGAGCCCGGCCACGACGTCGGACACGGCCACGTCGCAGCGGGTTTCGCGGCGGGCCAGCTCGGCCAGGGAGTCCTCGCCCACTTGGCGCAGGGTGGGCGCATCGGCGTCCACCCTTCGGGCCTGCGCCACCGCCTGGGGCAGCGGTAGCCCGTCGCGGGCCGCGGCCAGGATTCGAAGATCGTGATATGGAACACCGTCCGGCACCGCGGCCGGATCCGACGGGTGGCGGATGATCGCCTGGTAAGGGTGCAGCCCGAGGTAGCGCACGATCGGAAAGCGCAGCACCCGCGCCCCGGGCGGCAGGAGAGCGGCCAACTGGGCCGTGCCCAGGGGCAGATCGCGGTAACCGTCGCGCACGGGCTGTGACAACAGGACGCCGGTCCGGCCCAGCAGCGCCGTCAGAAACGGCAGGTCAGTGGCCTCGAGCTCGTGTACCGGCGGGATCCGCACGGGGGCGACCCGGCCGCCGTCCGCGGACCCGTCGGTGGTCTGTCCCGGCCCGGCCAGAATCACTCGCAGGGCCTCGGCCTGGCAGTTTCCGTGTACGAGCAGGATCGGGCGCCCGTCCTCGGGCAGCGGATTCAACCCGTAGAAAGTGCCGTAGTGCCGGCGACGCCCCTCGTCCATGCGCACATCAGAGCGGGCCCGGGCCGTCACCGCAAGTGAGCAGGAGTACCGGACGGGCCACTGGAGGGGTCGTCGAAATGTGCGATGACGGCGGGCCTGCCATTCTGCGTCAATGCCCATGAGCTCGCGTGAAGGTAAGGACTGGATCCGCGCTAAGGTCGCGGAGTTGGCCACCGACGGACCCGTATCCGTGCTCGACATCGGGCCGGGGGTGGGAACGTACGCGAAGCTGCTGGCCGAGGTCCCGACCTCACGAGTCAGCGGCATCGAGATCTATGAGCCGTACGTGCACACGTACCGCTTGAACGAGTACTACGACGACATCACCATCGGCGACGCGCGCACCGTGCCCTTCCCCGAGGCCGATGTCGTGATCATCGGCGACGTGGCCGAGCACATGAGTGAGGACGAGGCCCTGCAGTTGTGGGCCAAGGCGGGCTCGGCGGCCTCCCAGGCCGTGTACCTGTCCATCCCGGTCGTGCACTACCCGCAGGGCGAGATCGAGGGCAACCACCACGAGGTCCACGTCGTGGACGACTGGAACCACGAGCGCGTGCTGGCGTCGTTCGCGGGGATCACCGACTGGTGGACCGGCAGTGAGGTGGGCGTGTACGAGCGGCGGACCGTGCCCCAGGCGCAGTCCTGACCGACGGCACGCTCGCGCGCAGCCCGGCCCGGCCCGGCTGAAGCACGTAGACGAACGAGTTGGCTCACGGAAGAGAGGTCACTGATGGCTGCCGTCGGACGGCGATGAACCGCCTCCTGCAGATCCCCGGCGATCACCCCTATGTCCAGCAGTCCACCCCGCAGGCGGACGTCGACCCGACCGGTTCGCCGGGCGCCGGGCCGAGCCCGGGCCTGGACCGCGACTGGCTGGCCCGCCACCACCGCGAGTTCGATCTAGTGCACCTGCATTTCGGGTTCGAGCACCTGGACGCCGAGCAGTTGCGGCTGTGGGTGCAGGACCTGGACCGGTATGGCCTGCCGCTGGTGTACACCGTTCACGACCTGCGCAACCCGCACCAGGACTCGCCCCAGGCCCATGATCGGCACCTCGACGTCCTGGTCCCGACAGCGGCCGCCGTCCTGACCCTGACCGGCGGGGCGGCCCGCGAGATCCGGCGCCGGTGGGGGCGTCTGGCCCCGGTCATCGCCCACCCCTACGTGATCGAGCCGGCCCAGCGGCCGACCCGGGCCGGGGCGGCCGGCGTGGTCGGGATCCACCTGAAGGACCTGCGCCGTAACGTCGTCGAGCCCGACCGCGTGGTCGAAGCCGCCTGCCAAGGGGCTCTTTCGGCCGGTGGGCGGTTGCGGGTGGACCTGCACCCGGGCGCCCTGCAACGGCCCGAGCTGTCCCGCACCCGGGCCCTGGCCGAGAACGGCCTGCTCGACCTGGCCGTGCACGAGCGGTTCAGCGACCAGGAGCTGGCCACGTACCTGGCCGGGCTGGACGTGTACGTGCTGCCGCACCGCTTCGGAACCCATTCGGGCTGGCTGGAGGCCTGCCGCGACGTCGGGACCCGGATCGTCAGCCCCTCCTGCGGCTTCTATGCCGACCAGTGGGACGAGGTTCTCACCTACCAGAACGACGAGTCGGCCGGCTTCGACCCCCTCAGCCTGGCCGAGGCCGTCCGGGGCGCGCTGGAGGCCGGACCGGTGACCGCCCTCGATGGCGCGTTCCGGGCTCAGCAACTGCAGCGGGTGCGCGACGTCCACGCGCAGATCTACGCCCAGGTCGTGGCCAACGTCGCGGTGGCCTCATGAGCGGGTTCAGCCAGGCCCGCCGGCTGCGGATCGCCATGATCAGCAGCGCCAACTTCGGCTTCCGCCAGCCCTTCGCCGGCGGCATGGAGGCCCACGGCTGGGACCTGGCCGGCGGCCTGCGCCGGCTCGGGCACGAGGTGATCGTCTACGGCGGCCCCGGATCGGACCCGCACCTGGGGGCCGTGTCCATGTGGGACGGCACGCTGCGCCTGAGCCGCGCCGCCCGCCAGGACGTGTCGATGGGGCCGGAGGCGATCCTCACCGAACACCTTGCCTACCAGCGCACGATGCTGCACCTGATGCGCGACGACAGCGTGGACGTCGTCCACCTCAACTGCGTGCACCAGCTGCCGGTGGCGATGAGCGCCGTCCTGGGCAAGGCGGTGACCTCGACCCTGCACAGCCCGCCGACGCCCTGGCTGGAGCTGGCCTACCGCAGCGCCCACGAGGACGGGTTCGGCCTGGAGACGGTGGCTGTCTCCGAGCACCTGGCCGGCTCCTGGCAGCAGGCCACCGGCTGGCGACCACCGGTGATCCACAACGGCGTCGACCTTGAGGCCTGGCCGGCCGGAGCCGGCGACGGCGGTTACGCCGTGTGGTCCGGGCGCCTGGTGCCGGAGAAGGCCCCGCACCTGGCCATCGCGGCCGCCCGGCGGGCCGGCCTGCCGCTGGTGCTGGCCGGGCCGGCCTTCGACCGCGAGTACTTCGCCGAGCACGTCGAGCCCGAACTCGGCCCCGACGTCACCTGGGCCGGCCATCTGCGCCAGCCCGAGCTGGCCCGGCTGGTGCGCTCGGCCTCGGTGGCCCTGGTCACCCCGGCCTGGGAAGAGCCGTTCGGGCTGGTGGCGATCGAAGCGATGGCCTGCGGCACCCCGGTCGCGGCGATCGAACGGGGCGCCCTGAGCACCTTGATCGACGACGAGGTCGGCGCCCTGGCCCCGGCCGAGCCCGACGCCCTGGCCGCGGCGATCCGGCAGGCCCTGGGCTGCGATCGGGCCATCGTGCGGCGGCGGGCCGAGGAACGCTTCGACGTGCGCCGCATGGTCGAGCGGTACGAGCGGCTGATGCTCGCCGCCGCCGACCGCATGCTGCTGGCCGAGGGCGGGGCGGCATGAGGCCGGTCCTGTACTACGTGCACCACCAGGGGCTGGGGCACTGGCGCCGGGCGCTGGCGGTCACGGCCGAGCTGACCCGGCCGGTGATCCTGGCCTCCTCGACGCCGCCGCCCCGCGACCTGCCCGCACACGCCTCCTACCTGCCCCTGCCGCCCGACCACCCGGCCGCGTCCGGCGGCAGCGGGCACGACGCCGGCGGGCGGCTGCACTGGGCGCCGGCTCACCACAGCGGGCTGCTGCGCCGCCACCAGCTGCTGCTGGCGGAGGCCTCCCGGCGGGCGCCGATCCTGGCCGTGGTCGACGTGTCGGTCGAGGTGGCCGTGCTGCTGCGCACCAGCGGTGTGCCGGTGCTGGCGGTGCGGCTGCCGGGCGAGCGCACGGACGCCCCGCACGAGCTGGGTTTCGCCCTGGCCGACGAGATCGTGATGCCGGTACCCCCGGCCTGGGGGTTGCACGACGACCTGGCCCGCACCCGATCGGTCGGGCTGGTCACCGCCGGAGCCGGCCCCGGCACCCCACCCCCGGCCCGAGCCCGGCCATTGGTGCTCGTGGTGGTGGGAACCGGCGGCTCCCGGCTGGACGTGCGCCTCTGCGAGCAGATCGCCGCCGAGCTGGCCGGACATGACGTGCGCGTGCTGGGCCTGCGGTCCGGCGCGGCCGGGCGGCGCCGCTCGGGCCGCAACCTCACCTTTGCCGGCCGGGTGGCTGATCCCCGGCCGCACCTGGCCGAGGCCTCGGTCGTGATCGGCAACGCCGGCCTCGGCACGGTGAGCGACGTCGCCGCGGCCGGTCGCCCGTTCGTGGCCGTCCCCGAGTCACGCCCGTTCGACGAGCAGCACGCCACCGCCCGGGCCCTGGCCGCCCGCGGCGATGCGGTGGTCCTGAACGACCTGCCCGGGCCGGGCGGCTGGGCCGCGGCGGTGGCCCGGGCCTCCGCCGGTGGACCGCTGAGCCTGCCCACCGACGGCGCCTCCCGGTTCGCGGACGCCGTCGAGCAACTGGCCCGCACCCTGGGCGCCGACGCCGGCCCGGGCAACCTTCTGGAACTCACCGGGGCGGAGGCGTCGGGTCCGGTGCTGCGCCTGCCCGGGCCGGTGGACCGACGCGCGACGGTGGCCCGATGAGCCCGACCAGCTCGATGAGCGGGGTCGGCGTCGTCACGATCGTGGCCGGTCGCCGGGGCCACCTGGCTCACCAGCTCGAGGGCCTGGCTCGCCAGACCCGCGCCGCCGACGAGGTGGTGATCGTGCGGATGGACCGGCTGCCGGTCGAGGTTCCCCCGGCCCTGGCCGGCCGGGTGAGCGTGCTGGACCTGCCACCGGACGAGAGCCTGCGGGCCGAGACCACCGGGCAGCTTCCGCTGGCCGCGGCCCGGAACCTGGGCGTGCGGGCCCTGAGCTCGCCGGTCGCGGTGCTGCTGGACGTCGACTGCATCCCGGGCGCCGCACTGGTCGAGTCCTACGCCCGGGCGGCGGCGCAGACGGACGGGCTGATCTGCGGCGGTCTGCGCTACCTGGCGCCGGGGCATCCGGCGCCCGGCTGGAGCGAGCCGGACCTGATGGCGGCCTCGCACCCGCACGCGGCCCGCCCGGTCAGCGGGCCGGGAGAGCTCGTACGCGAGGACCGCCACGAGCTGGCCTGGACGACGTCCCTGGCCCTGCGGCGCGAATCGTTCGATCTGATCGGCGGTTTCGAGGAGCGGTTCCGCGGGTACGGCGGTGAGGACACCGATTTCGCGTTCCGGGCCAAGGACGCCGGCCTGGGCGTGTGGTGGATCGACGACGCGGTGGCCTACCACCAGCACCACGACAGCCAGAGCCCGCCGGTGCAGCACGTCGGCGACATCGTGCGCAACGCCGGGCTGTTCGCCGAGCTGCACGGCTGGTACCCGATGGAGGGCTGGCTGACCCAGTTCCAGAAGCTGGGCCTGATCGACTTCGACCCCCGGGCCGGCCGGCTGGCCCTGCGGGAGGGCCTGTGATCGCGGACCTCACGCAGGTCGAGGGCCCGGACGCCGTCCATATCGTCATCGGTCCTGCCGATCACGGAGTGGTCCGGTTCGGGCTGCGCCTGGCCGAGCTGATGCGGCAGGAGGCCATACACCTGGAGCAGGCCGAGCAAGCCACCGGCGACGTGCTCGCGGCGGCCGGGTCGGCGAGCGCGGTCGTGCACCTGCAGTACACCGACGGGCTCTACGCCGACCGGACCGCCGCCGCCGCAACCGCGTTCGTCGACCTGCGCCGGCGGATCGGCGCCCCGGTGAGCGTGACCCTGCACGATCTGCCCGACCCGGGCGACGAGCCGGGCCGCTACCGGCGCCGGGCCGAGAGCTACCGCCGGGTGGTCGCGGCCGTGGACGCGGTGGCCGTTTCCAGCCGGCACGAGTTCGACCTCCTGCAGCAGCTTCTGGCCGCCGGCGGCGGGTCTGCGGACGTCGTGGCCATGGTGGTCCCGTTGCCGGTCGAGCCCCCCTGGATCGTGGCCGAGCGCGATCGGCGGACGCCGTTGCCGGAGGTGGCCGTGTTCGGGTTCGTCTACCCGGGCAAGGGCCATGACGACGTGATCCGGGCCATGGCCGGCCTGCCGGCGTCCGTTGGCTTCACCGCCCTGGGCCGGACCGCGGACGGCCACGACGACCTGCACACCGCGCTGTCGCAGCTGGCCGCCGGCTCGAACCGCAGGCTGCAGGTCACCGGGTTCGTGCCGGACGCCGTCCTGGAATCGAGGTTGCGCCAGGTGGCGGTGCCGGTCGCGCCGGCCCGGATGATCTCGGCCTCGGGCTCGATCAACACCTGGATCGCCGCCGGACGCCGCCCGCTGGCCGCCACCGGCCCCTACACCCGGGAGTTCGCCGAGTCGTACCCCGGGGCGATCCAGCTCTACCGCCCGGCCGAGCTGGCCGGGCTCATCGCCGAGCGACTGGCCCAGCCGCACCTGACCTGGCTGGAGCAGCCGTTGCCGGCCCACCTGAGCGGAGCCCGGGTGGCCGCCGGGTACCGCCGGCTCTTCCGGGCGGTACCGAAAAGGGTTCCGGTTCATTGATCTCGACCGCATTGAGCCTGCCCGGGGGCCGGTTCGTGGTGCCCGGCAACCGGTGGGACCTCGTCCCCGAGACCGCCCCCGCCCGGCAGCCGGACGTCAGCGTGATCATCCCCTACTACCAGTCCCGGCCCCAGCTCGACCTGGTTCTGGAAGCGCTGCGACTCCAGGACTATCCGGCCGAGCGGTTCGAGGTGATCGTCGCCGACGACGGCTCGCCCGATCCTCTGATCCTGAACTCCGGGCCGGCCGGCGGCTCCAGGATCAAAGTTGTGCGCCAGCCGGACCAGGGCTTTCGGGCCGCCGCTGCTCGTAACCTGGGCGCGAGGGTGGCCGACGGCGAGCTGCTGTGCTTCCTCGACCAGGACACCGTTCCCGAGCCGGACTACCTGAGCCGGCTGACCCGACTGCCGGCGCTGCTGCCGGACGCCCTGGTGGTCGGCCGTCGCCGGCACGCCGACCTGCGCGGCTGGACCCCGGCCCGGCTGGGGGCCTGGCTGAGCGGCACCGGCGAGCCACCGCAGCAGTTTCCCGCCCCGGCCTGGCTGGACGACGCCTACCGCGGCTCGGGCAACCTGCTCGACTGCGACGAACGCAGCTACCGGTTCATCATCAGCGCCGTCATGGCCTGCTCGGCCGGGCTGTTCCACGAGCTCGGCGGTTTCGACGAGTCGTTCACCAGTTACGGCGGCGAGGACTGGGAGCTGGCCTTCCGGGCCTGGAACGCCGGGGCGGTGCTGGCTCACGAGCCGCGGGCGGTGGCCTGGCACGACGGCCCGGACTGGGCCGGGCGCGGAGACACCGCCGAGCGCGAACTGGTCAAGGCCGAGGAGCTGAGAGCACTGGCCCGGCTCATCCCCGGCCCGGAGCGCGGCGAGGAGCCCGATGCTCCCCTCGACCTGGTCGTGACCTGGGCCGGCACCGCTCATCTGGACGACGAGAGCCTCACCAGCGGGGTGCTCGACCTGCTCCGCAGCCCGATCAATCTGGGGATCTACCTGGACCGGGACGATGCCGACCGCCCCCGGATGTTGCCGGCGTCGGTTCGGGGGCGCGTGCGCGTCGGGCCGGTGCCGGACGACGTCCTGACCCGGGCCCGCCACCGGGTGAGCCTGAACGGCAAGGGCGACCGGGCCGATTCGCTCGGCGCGGTTCGCGATGGCCTGGAGGGCGGGGCCGGTCGGGTGCGGCTTCAGAGTTCGCCGGTCATGGGGTTCTCCCAGCGGGCGAGCCGGCGGGCCCACCGGTGGAACCTCGACTTTCCCGAGCGCGACCTGGTGGCCGACCTTTTCGGCGAGCTCACCGCCCCGGAGCCGGCCCCGGCCTCGAGCTGAGGCTCTCGACGCCGATCACGTTGAGCAGGGCCAGAGCCTCGGCATCGCGCGATCCCAGCGGCGCGGTGTAGAGGGTGAGGTGCTGGTCGCGGTCGGTGAGGGCCAGCGAGTCGCAGTCGACCGTGATCGGCCCGACCACCGGGTGCCGGAAGGTCTTGGTCAGCATCGCCGTCCCGTGCACGTCGTGCCTCTCCCAGAGCCGGGCGAAATCGGCGCTGCCCTCGCGCAGTTCGTTGATCAGCCCGGCCACGTCCGGGTCGGCCGGGTAGCGGGCCAGGGCCGAGCGCAACTCCATCACGACGTGCCGGCGGAACTCCAGGCCGTCGGAGACCCCGTACAGCGGCACGCCGCCGCGCATCGGCTCCAGGAAGGCCCGGCGGGCGAGATTGCGATCGCGGGGGCTGAGTTCGGCGAAGTCTTCCATCAGCGCGGCGGCCAGGTCGTTCCAGGCCAGCACCTCGAACACGGCCGACGTGACGAAGGCGGCCGTCTGCGGCAGCCGCTCCAGCACGGCCAGGATGCTCGGACGCACATCGCGCCGATGCCGGCCGTTGCGGATCGGCGCCGTCCCGGCCAGCACGTGCAGGTGGTCGGACTCCGAATCGGTGAGCCCCAGCGCGCCGGCGATCCCGGCCAGGACCTCGCCGGACGGGCGCGGCGCGCGGCCCTGCTCGAGGCGGACGTAGTACTCGGTGGAGATGTGCGCGAGCACGGCCACCTCCTCGCGGCGCAGGCCCGGCGTCCGCCGTCGCGGTCCGGCCGGCAGGCCCACGTCCTGCGGGCGCAGCCGCTCGCGGCGGCTGCGCAGAAACGCCCCGAGCTCCTGCTTGTCCATGCCTCTCAGTCTGCCCCCTCTCCGGCGGCGGATCCTGGTACCACCTGTGCCTGTATCCGCTTCGGCAGGCCGGATGATGCTGACGGCATGACGAACACCACCGATATCGCCCCCATCGGCCTGCTGTCCGGAAAGGTCATTTTCATCACCGGCGCCAGCCGCGGCATCGGCGCGGCGGCCGGCCGGCTCTTCGCCGCCGAAGGCGCCTCCGTGGTGCTGGCGGCCCGCGGCACCGAGGCTCTGGAGCAACTGGTCACCGAGATCCGGGCCAAGGGCGGCACCGCGGAGGCCGTGACCGTCGACCTGGCCGACCGGGCCGGCATCCGTTCGGCCCTCGACCAGGTCGAGCAGCGGCACGGCCGGCTCGACGGCGCGTTCAACAACGGCGCGACGATCCAGCAGCCGGGCCCGCTCGAGACGACCAGCGACGAGGACATCGAGCAGCAGTTCGAGGTCAACTTCCGGGCCCACTGGACGGCGATGAACGCCGAAGCAGCGCTGATGCGCCGAGGCCGGGGCGGGGCCATCGTCAACACCTCGAGCATCGGCAGCCGGCGCGCGAACCCGGCCCTGCCGGCGTACGGAGCGATGAAGCGCGCCCTCAACAGCATCACCGAGACCGCCGCCGTCACCTGGGCCCGGCACGGCATCCGGGTGAACGCCATCACTCCCGGCGGCACCGCCACGGAGATGATCGACGCGTGGGAGGCGGCCAGCCCCGGCGTCGTCGATCACATCAACGCCTCGATCCCGCTCGGGCGGATGGCCGAGCCGCGCGAGGTCGCCGAGGTGGCGGCCTGGCTGCTCAGCGACCGAGCCTCGATGGTGACCGGGGCGATCGTGCCGGTGGACGGCGGTGCCGGGGCCTGAAACGCCGGCCAGCTATTCTCGATCGATGGACCAGACCGGCGTCAGCAACCCCTTCACCGCCGATCCCGTCGCCCGCCGTTACCGCCAGGGCCGGCCGTACTATCACGCCTCCGCACTTGATCTTGCCTACCTGCAGGCGGATCTGGGCCGGGCCGGCCTGGCCGTCGACGTGGGCTGCGGTACCGGGCTGTCGTCCCGGGCCGTGCGCGCCCGGGCGGAGCGGGTCGTCGCCCTCGACGCCTCGCCGGCGATGCTGCGCTCGGCCGAGCCGATCGACGGCGTCCAGTACGTCGCGGCCGACGCCGAGCGGATCCCGCTGGCCGACTCGAGCGCCGACCTGGCCACCATCGCAGCCGCATTTCACTGGTTCGACCAGGCCCGGGCCCTGACCGAGCTGGCCCGGTGCCTGCGCCCGGGGGCCGGCCTGGTCGTCTACACCGACGCCTTCCACGGCCAACTGCTCGGCCACCCGTCTTTCACCAGCTGGCTCAACGAGCAATACCTGCCCAGCCTGCCGCCTGCCACCCGGCACGCCTACTTCGATCCCGAGCTCGCCCAGAACTGCGGCTTCGAGGCGGCCGGCTTCGTCGAGGACGAGGTCCAGATCGCCCTGACCCGCAGCCAGCTCGCGGACTACCTGCTCAGCCAGAGCTACGCCGCCCTGGCCATCGAGTCCGGACAGGTGGACGCCGAGACCCTGCGCGCTCGCGTCGTCACCGGGATCTCTGCTTTCGTCCCGCACGACGACCCGGTGGACGCCGTCTTCGGCGTCCGGGTGTGGACGACGACCCGCCGGAGCTGAACCGGCGGGTCGTCGTCCGCCCGACCTCAGGTCAGGGCGAACTTCTGCGCGGCCGAGGCGTTGCAGTCCCAGATCTGCAGCCGGGTGCCGTTGGTGGTCGCCCCGTTCGGTGCGTCGAGGCACCGACCGGACTGGGGGTTCTTCAGGGAGCCGTCGGCCTGCTGCTGCCAGACCTGGCCGGTGACCCCGTTGCAGTCCCACAGTTCCACCTGGGCGCCGTTCGCGGTGCCGTTGCCGACGATGTCGAGGCACCGGCCCAGGGTCCGCAGCGACCCATTGGCGTTGTGCACCCAGTGCTGGTCGACCGCGTAGGACTGGCAGTCCCACAGCTGCACCGACGTGCTGTTCGCGCCGGTGTCGTCGCCGGCCACGTCCATGCACTTACCGCCGGGGCTCTGCGTCGGGCCGCCGGCGTTGACGGCGAACTTCTGCGCCGCCGCGCCGTTGCAGTCCCAGATCTGCAGCCGGGTGCCGTTGGCCGACGTGCCGTTCGGGGAGTCCAGGCACCGGCCGGACTGCGGGTTCTTCAGTGAACCGTCGGCCTGCTGCACCCACTTCTGGCCGCCGGCCCCGTTGCAGTCCCACAGCTCCACCTGGGCGCCGGCCGCGGTGCCGTTGCCGACGATGTCCAGGCAGCGCCCGAGGGTGCGCAGCGTGGTGTCGGCGAAGTGCTCCCAGTGCTGGTCCTCGGCGTAACCCTGGCAGTCCCACAACTGGACGCCGGTGCCGTTGATGCCGGTGTCGTCAGCGGCGACGTCGACGCACTTGCCGCCGGGGCCGGTCACCGTGCCCTGGGGTGCGGTGGGCACGTTGGTCTGACCGCTGTAGCCGACCGAGACGACGTTGGCCTGGACCGCGTTGTCCGCCGCGTCGGTCGGGTACCCGGAGGTCATCACGCCCTCGAAGAAGCTGCCCATGTTCCGGTTGCTGTTGTCGCCGCCGGTGCCCAGGATGATCGAGCCCTCCTGCTGCATCGGCATGTACCCGCCCCGGTTCGGCAGCGCGCCGCTCCACCAGGTCGACAGCCCGCCGGACTGGGAGTTGCCGCCCTTCAGGGCGTACGTCGTCTGGCCGTTGTTCTTCAGCAGGGCCGTGACGAAGGTGCTGTTGTTACCGAGGTTGGCCGTGTTGGAACCGTTGGCCCCCTGGAACATGCCGTTCTCGAGGTCGGCCTCGACCCAGGGCCCGGAGCCCGCGCACGGGGCGAAGTAGCAGGTGGTGGCGATGCTGACGGCGTCCATGTGACCGTTGCCGGTGTCAGAGGGCACCGCCTCGGCGTTGCCGTAGTCGAAGCAGCAGTCCGACCCGACGTGGGTGCCGCTGGCCACCATGTACATGCCCTCGGCCTGGCCCGCACGGGCGGTTCCCGAGGCCAAGGCCTTGCGGTAGCCGTGCTGCGGGGAGATCCACAGCCCGTACGCCTTGTGACCGCCGGCGGTCACCTTGATCACGTTGGCGTCGGCGGCGTAGTCGGCCGCGCCGGCGGTGCCGGCCGGCGAGACCGTGAGGTCGTTGTGCCGCGACGTCTGGTCGTAGACCTTGGTGATGCTGCACGTCGTGCCGTTGCAGAACGCATCCTGGTCGGCGGCGTTGACGTAGCCACTCGCCGACAGCAGCCCGACGTCGTGCGTGGCCCCGTCCGAGGCCCGTTGCAGCTGGTAGAGCGGGCCGTTGTAGCCCGTGATCAGGGCGCGGACCGTGCTGTGGGCGGCGACGCACTGCGTGCCGGCCGCACCGTAGATGTCGCACGGCAGGGATCCTGCTGCCTGCGCCGAGCTGGGCATGAACGCCAGCCCCATCACGCTCAGCGCGATCGTCAACAGAAACAGGAACACGGCCCGGAGGCCACGTTCGGGTCGGGATCGAAACTCCATGACAACACCTCTCCGCTGCAACAGCAGATCGTGCGGGCCGACGGGCAGCCAGCATCAGGGCACCCACGGTCAGTGACGTGCGTCACTCCCTGGGGTGGTGACACCTTTTTACATCGTTGGAACAACGTTGTATAGCGCGCGACGTCCTAAAATTTCCATAAATGTCACGTCCGTGATCCAGTCCCGACATTCACGCCGCCAAGGCCGGGCCCTGCCGCCGAGCAGTAAACGCTCTACCGGCGGCGATGAGCTTCACCGGTCGGGGCGGTCCTACCCACGACGGAACACGCCGGGCGAGCTACGGAGAACTTGATCATGGCCACAGACAAGGCGGCTCAGGAGATCGACGTGCGCTTCAGCGCCGCGATCGAAAAGGACGGGGCCTTCGCGACCTACGTCACCGTCCCCGACTCGGCCCAGGTGTTCGGGACGAGGCGAGCGGTCAAGGTCGGCGGCACCATCGACGGCCACCCGTTCACCGCGACCCTGATGCCCTCCGGCACCGGACCACACTGGCTACCGATCAAGGCGGCCCTGTGCACGCTGATTCACAAGGACCAGGCCGGACAAGAGGTGGCGTTCCACCTCCGGCAACGGTTCAGCTGACCGCAGCCGGGCCGATCCAGCGGTGGTAGGCGCCCAGATCGACGTTGCTGCCGCACACGACGGTGACGACGTGCCGGCCGGCGAACCGGTCCCGGTCCTGGAGGATCGCGGCGAGGCCGAGCGCGGCCGACGGCTCGACGGCCAGACCGGCGTGCTCCAGGAGCAACCGCATTCCGGCGATGATCGAGGTCTCCTGGACCAGGACGGCGTCGTCCGCGACCACCAGCAGGTCGTCCAGGACAGCCGCGATGGGGAACCGCCCGGCGACGCCGTCAGCGATGGTTTCGGCCGAGTCGGTCGTGACCACCCGCCGCTCGCGCCACGAGAGGGTCATCGCCGGCGCACCCAGCGGCTGGACGCAGACCACCTCGACCGGCGGCGCCAGGGCCTTCACCACGTGCCCGACCCCGGTCGCCAGGGCACCCCCGCCCAGAGCGACCAGGACCGCGTCGAACGACGCCCCGGCGTCCACCAGTTCCAGGCCGATCGTTCCCGCGCCTTCGCAGGTCTCGATGTCCAGGCTGTCCTCGACCAGGCGGATGCCCTCGTGCCCGGCGATCTCGGCCGCTCGCTCACGAGCCGTCTCGATGTCGCCGTCCACCAGTTCCAGGGTGGCGCCCAGGGCGCGGATGCGCTCCAGCTTGGCCGCCGTGGCCAGGCGGGACGCGACGACGGTGACGTCGATCCCCCGGGCCCGGCCGGACCACGCCAGGGCCTGCCCGAGGTTGCCCGCGCTCGCGCACACCACCGCCCGGGCACCGCCGGCGGCGAGCTCGGCGGCGACGAGTTCGGTGCCGCGGGCCTTGAAACTGCGGACCGGATTGACCGTCTCGAGCTTGATGCTCACCGCACAGCCGAGCACCGGTTCCAGACCCTCGCAGCGGTACAGCGGGGTGTCGAGAAAGACCGGGTCGATGACCTCCCGGGCCGCCCGGATCCGGTCGGTGTCAAGGCGGGTCTGCGGCACGACTCAGCACCCTAGCGCGGCCGGGCTTTCCGGCGGCTCACGTTCACCGGCGAGGGGTGCTACTCGGAGCATCGCCAGAACTGACGGTGAAACGGCCCCGGAAAGCGGCTTCCAGCCCGATTTCCCGGGGGTTGCACCGTCAGTTCTGGCGATGATCGCCGATCAGTAACCGAGCTGGGTGGCGGCGACGTCGCGCATCGAGGACGCCGTGGCCGGGGCCAGGTACTGGTCGGACAGGGTGCGCGGCGAGACGTGGAACAGGATGCCGTAGAGCGTGGCAGCGTCCAGGTAGATGGCGGTGTCGTTCGGGTGCTTGCCGTCGGCGACGATCAGGTACGAGGTGCCATGCGTGGCAATGATTTTCTCGAACTCGTCACTGATCGGGGCCAGCACGTCGGGCGTGCTCAGGGCGGCCGTCAGGGCGGCGTAGTTGGTGTTGATGGCGGCCACGTTCGCCGCCCGGGTGGCGAACGGGGCCGGGTCGACCAGGGCCCAGTCCTTGAACAGGATCACCTTGCCGCCCGGCTTTAGGGCCCCGGCGAACTTGGGTGCGTAGGTGTTGAGCAGGGTGTTGCGGGCCGACGTGAGATTGGTGGCGACCAGGGTGCTGTACTCCTGCAGCACGATGTAGTCGTACTTGGTCGAGCCGTTGAGCGCGGCGGTCACTTCACCGGCGTCGTAGGTCTGCTGCAGGGTGTTGCCGAAGTGGATCACCTCGGTGAAGGTCATGTTCTGCCCGGCTGAGGTGGCCAGGTGCTTCACCAGGGCCGGGGTGTCCTCACCGGTGGCGCCGGTGGCCGTGCCGATCAGGCTGTTGCCGACGTAGAGCACGTTGACGGAGGCGGCCGCGGTGGCGTCCTTGACCGTGAAGTGCACGACGAGCGCGCCGCCGACCTTGGAACCACTGGCACCGGTGGCGCTGTAGGCCTGCACGGTGAGGGTGTAGCTGTCCGGGGTGGCCAGCAGCGGGCAGTCGAGGTAGTCGTTGCACAGGAAGTACGGCGCGACGCTCTCGGTCCGGGTGTAGCTGGTGCCCTTGGCGCCGGTCAGGGTGAAGACGACGCTGGCCACGCCGGCCGGGGTGAGCGGGGTGGCCTGCAGGCTCAGGTTGCGGTTGGGCAGGGTCGGCAGGTCGATGACCGCGCCGTCGAGCAGCGGGTTGAGACCGGCGACCGGGGTCTTGGTGACGTCGTTGATCACCGCCACGGAGGCGATACCGGACGCCGTGGTGCTGCCCGTCGGGGTCGGCGTGGGCGTGGTGGTGGTGCCGTTGACCAGGGAGAACCAGTTGAGGTTGACGAAGTCGCCGCTCTGGCTGCTCTTCAGCGTGAGGAAGACGGTGTGCTTGCCGCTCAGCGTCGACGTGGTGGTCGAGCTCTTGGTGGCCCAGGTCTGCCAGCCACCGGTGGAGGTGATCGCGAAGCTGCCCAACAGAGTTCCGGTCTGGGTGTCGGCGTGCAGCTCGACCGTGCCCCCGCTCGCATTGGCCGAGGCTTCGCGCAGGTTCACGGTCAGCGGGCCGGCCGCGCCCAGGTCGATCGCGGAGTAGCTCATCCAGTCGCCGGCGGCCAGCCAGCCGACGTCCAGACCGCCGCCGGTGTCGGCGGTCCCCTCGGTCTGGGCACCCGACTGGGTGGCGAACGACTCGGCCTGGACCACCAGCTCGGACGCCGCGCTCGCGCTGCCGGCGCTGAGCCCGGTAACTCCGGCCAGGCCCACGACCAGAGCCCCGATCAGGGCCAGGGCCGCCGGGCGCCGGGCGAAGAGCCGGTGCCGCGGATGGGCCGCGGGGAGCGACGAGGAGGCGGAGCCGGCCGGTGGGCCGGTCTGATCCTGGGGGTGGTTGAGCACGGTGGACCTCCGGAAACGAGAGCACGCGACCCGTCATTGGGTCGCAAAGCTCAAGCTAGATCCTCAGAGAGCGCTCTCACACCCCCGTCAGGGTCAAGGGATAGTTTTGGTCATAAAGTAAGCGCGGAGTCGACCGACAGGCCTTGGACCACAACCGCGACGGCTCGGTTTGATCGTTGACAGTTAGAACTCAAACAATTAGAGTTCTGACCATGGACGAACCGAAGTTCACCAGCCCGCTCGCCCTGGTCCGCTGGATCGGATGGGCTCAGCGCAAGGCCGGCGAGGACTGGATCCGAGCTCGCGAGCTCAGCCACGAGCAGAGCTTCGTGCTGGGCTACCTGGCTCAGAACCCCGGGGCGATCCAGCGCGACATCGCCGAGATCACCCGCACCAGCGCGGCCAGCGTGTCCAGCCTGCTGAAAGGGCTGGAGGCTCGCGAGCTCATCGAGCGCCGCTCGGAGGGCGGCGACGTGCGCAGCAAGCGGGTCTACGCGACGGTGGCCGGCACCGAGCTGATCGCCGGCTTCGAGACGGCGATGCTCGCCGCCGAGGAGACCATCCTCGCTCCGCTCGACCAGGCCGAGCGAGCCACCCTGCAGGCCCTCCTGACGAAGATCACCGACCACCTGCCGCAGCCCACCCGCTCGTAACCGACCGGCGCTCAGCGCCTTCCGCACCACACCACTCCGGCATTCGCCGGCGTGCGCGCCACCCTGCCCGAAAAGGGAGCTCCGCCATGACCACCACCAACCCTGAATCCTCAGCCCCGTCCGACGCCGTCGGCACCAACCGGTGGTACCTCTCGGCCGCGCCGATGCTGCGCGCCCTGGTCCACCTCTGCGTTCCGATGGCCGCCGCGATGATCGTCGGCGCCGTCTACAACGTCATCAACGCCGGCTTCATCGGCTCCCGGCACGACACCGCCCTGCTGGCCGCGGTCACGTTCGGCTCACCGCTGCTCGGCCTGGTGATGGGCGTCGGAGGGGTGTTCGGGGTCGGCGGCAGCGCGGTGATCTCCCGGCTGCTCGGCGCCGCCGAGAACGAGCCCGCGAAAGCCGGCGAGATCAAGCACGTCTCGTCCTTCGCCCTGTGGGGCGCGGTGATCACCGGAGTGGTGATCGGCGCGGCCGGGCTGCTCCTGCTGCACCCGCTGGTGTCGCTGCTCGGAGCGGACACGGCCGCCGTGGCCGCGACCCGCGACTACGTGGCGGTCATGCTCGCCTTCGTCCCGGTGCTGGCGGCGGCATTCTGCCTCGAGCAGCTGGTGCGGGCCGAGGGCGCCGCCCGGCAGGTGATGATCGGGCTGATCGCCTCCACCCTCGCCAACGTCGTCTTCGACGTCCTGTTCATCCTGGTGCTGAACTGGGGCGTCGCCGGCGCGGCCCTGGCCGTCGGCCTGGCCAACCTGGTGGTCGTCGGCTACTTCGCCTACTGGCTGCAGCGCAACAGCGAGAACCTGAGCCTGGCCCCGCGCTGGTTCACCCTTTCGCCCGCCGTGCTCAAGCCGGTGTTCGGCGTCGGCATCGGCGAGTTGCTGCAGTCCGCCTTCCTGATCGTCACGTCGCTGGTGCTCAACAACCTGGCCGCCGGCTACGGCGACGGCCCGCTCGCGGCGATGGGGGTGGCGGTCCGGATCGCCCAGGTGCCGGAGTTCCTGATCATGGGGGTCACGCTCGGAGTGCTCCCTCTGCTGGCCTACTCGTACGGCAAGGGCGACCGCGCCCGCCTCACCTCGGCCCTGCGCGCCTCGGCGATCACCGTGGGCGCCGTGGCCCTGGTCTTCGCCGGCACCGTGTTCCTGTTCCGCGAGCAGGTGATCTCCGCGTTCACCGCCGATCACTCGGTGCTGGCGATCGGCGTCACGGTGCTCACCGCTCAGCTCACCGCGATGATCATGAACGGGTTCACCGGCCTGATCACCTCGCTGTTCCAGGCCACCGGACGCGCGGCCGCGGCCACGGCGATGTCACTGACCCAGGGCATCCTGTTCATCCCGATCGTGCTGCTGGGCAACCTCTGGTTCGGATTGAGCGGCATCATCTGGGCCCTGACCGTCACCGAGGGCATCGTCTTCCTGGTCTGCGTCATCACGTCGCTCGCCTCCCGGGGCGCGATCGAGCGTGGCCTGGCCGAGGGCAGCCCGCAGCGCGCCGAGCAGGTGCTCGAGCAGGCCGAGGCCTGAGCCCACCTTCGGGCCGCCGCCCGGCCGGCCGGCACCACGGTGCCGGTCCGGCTCGAATCAGGCCGGTCAGCGGCTGAACTCACCGGCATGCTCGCGGGCCCAGTGCGCGAACGTCGAGCCCGGGCGCCCGGTCACGGTGGGCACGACGTCCGACACGGTGGCCTCGTCGTACCGGCCGCCGCGGAAGAAGTCGAAGAACGCGTCGATGTACGGCGGTTCCATCCGCTCCCTCAGCACGACCCGGGCCCGCTCGTCGTCCTGGGGCACGAACTGGATCGGCCGACCGAGGGTTTCGGCCAGGATCCGGGCCCGGTCGCCCGGCACCAGAGCTTCGGGGCCGGTGAGGCGGTAGGTCTGGCCGAGATGCTCGGTGGACAGGAGCGCCTCGGCCGCGACGGCACCGATGTCGGCCGGATCGACGACCGCGACCGGGACGTCGGCGAACGGTTCCTCCACCTGGTCGCCGGCTTTCAGCTGCGGCACCCACTGCAGGGTGTTGGACATGAAGCTCACCGGGCGCAGGATGGTCCAGCCCAGCCCCGACTCCTGAACGGCCTTCTCGGACAGCACGTGGTAACGCGAGACGACGTTCTCCAGATCACCGTTCACCGCGGAGTTCGCCGACAGCAGCACGACGTGCTCGACCCCGGCCTGGGCCAGGTTTCGCAGCAGCTCGCCCTCCTTCGGGTACCCGGACAGCAGGAACGCCGACGTCACCCCGGCCAGCGAATCCGCGAAACTCTCCGGCTCGCCGAGGTCGCCGATCACCGGCCGGACGCCGTCCGGCCAGGGTATGGCCGGTTCCTTACGGCTGAGCGCGCCGACCTCGCCGGCCCGCCCGGCCAGGGCCGCAACCACCTGACCACCGACGTTGCCGGTCGCTCCGGACACCAGAATCATGCTTCGCCCCCGTCAGAGCCGAGAAGATCCGAAGCTCCAGGCTAAAGGCGGTCCGCCGGCGGCGCAGATCGTGGCGAGATCGGGGCCGAGATCGAGATCGGGGCGGGGGCCAGGACTGGGACCGGGCTCAGAAGACGGCCAGTCCGGTGACGGCCTGCTTGGCCGCCACCGCCAGCAGCTCGCCCGTGCGCGGTGTGCTCGGCTCGGGCAGCGCGTCGAGGTCGAACCAGCCGACGGCGAGCGACTCGTCGTCCCCGACCTGCGCCGTCCCGGCCACCGCCCGGCACCGGAAGAAGTGGTCGACATAGGCGCTGACGTCGCCGTTCGGGTAGGTCGTGGGCGCGATCGTGCTGATCGAGATCAGCTGCTCGACCTCGATCTCGATGCCGGTCTCCTCCAGCACCTCCCGGGCGCAGGCCACCGCCATCTCCTCACCCGGCTCGGCGATCCCCGACGGCAGCGCCCACAGGCCGTTGTCCGAACGCTGGCCCATCAGCAGCCGCCCGTCGTCGTCCAGAACCAGGGCGGTGACCCCGGGCAGCCAGAGCGGGTGGTGTCCGATCATCGCTCGCAGTTCGAGGATGAAGTCGGGCGTCGCCATGCGTCAGGTCCTCTGCTGGAGCATCTGGGTCATCTGGTTGATCTCGTTGCTCTGGCTGGCCACCATGGTCCGGCACAGGTTGACCACCACCCGCACCTTGGTCAGGTCGATGGCCGCCTGGGCCATCGCCACCCCACCCCGGTGATGGTTGATCATCAGCTTCAGGAACAGCACATCGGCCTGCTTCGGCGGCAGCGTCCGCAGCTGGTTGACCTCGGCCTGGGTGGCCATCCCGGGCATCAGGCCGTCCGGTCGCAGCTCCATCATCGACGGGTCGACGTTGGCGGTGCTGCCGTTCATCTGCATGCCCTTGCTCATGTCGCCCATCCACGCCATCGGCTTGCCGCTGCGCCCGATGGACAGGTTCCATTCGTTCAGCCAGCCCTGCATCTGGCCCATCTGGTTGGTCTGGCCCAGGGCGATGTCGGTGGCCAGGGTGCGGATCGCCGGGTCGGTGGTGCGGGCCTGGATGATCGTGGCCATGTCGACCGCCTGGGCGTGGTGGTCGGTCATGTCCCGGGCCAGGCCGGCCGCCACCGAGTTGTCGCTCGGCGTGGCCGGCCCGGAGTTGGTGATCGAGCTGACGACCAGGACGGCGACCACGAACAGCACCGCTCCGAGGACGAGCCGGATCACCCGGACGGCGGTCCGCCCGGACGGGCGCGGATCGTCGTCGTCCGGCGCACCGTCCTCGTCGTCCGGCTCGCCGTCGTCGTCGCCGTCCTCGCCGTCGAACCCGTCGAAGTCGTCGCCGTCGAAGCTGTCGGCGCCCGGCCCCTCGGAGTCGGGGCCGGTGCGCCGCGCACCGGAGGTCGTCTGGCTCACGATCAGCCGTTCGGGGTGCCCGTACCGCCGGTGCAGGCCGCACCGGGCTCAGGCGTCTGCGGGCCCTGCTTGTACTTCTTGATGAACTGCGCCAGACGCGGGTCGTCGGCGCCGGTCAGCACGAGCTGCTTGCCCCAGGCCGAGACGACGACCGGCGCGGGCAGGCCCGGGTACGGGGACAGGTCCAGGTAGGTCTGGCCCTTGGCGATGTCGGTCAGGGTCTTGATGTCGGCCTTGGACAGGCTCGGCAGGTAGGTGATCCAGACCGCGCCGTGCTCCATGTCGTGCACGGCGTTCTCGTTGGCCACCGGCGAGGTGTAGATCCCGCAGTTCAGCCAGACCGGGTTGTGATCGCCCCCGACCGGCGGCGTCTGCTTGTAGTTGACCTTGCCCTGCACGTGGTTCTGGGTCAGTCCCTTGTAGGTCTTGACCCCGGTCAGGTCGCCCGGAACCGTGGTTCCACTCGCGGAGGTCGAGTCCTTCTTGCCGCCCTCGGCCAGCACGATCGCGGTGATGCCACCGGCGATGGCCAGGACCACCACAACGGCGGTGGAGATCAGGGTGATCCGCCGCCGGCGGTCCTTGACCTGCTGCTGCTTGCGCAGCAGGGCGGCCTTCTCGGCGGTCGCTTCGCGTGACTTCCTGGCGTTCGTCATGACGCTTGACTGTCCTAATCTCTCCGGGGCCTGATCGGCAGTTTCACATACCGGCCTGTGGATACATGACTGACATCGCTGGGCCGTAACCTGCCCTAGCCTCGATCATCGGGGCCAGGGGTAGGCCCGATTAACAGGACAGAACGAACGACGAACGGATAACGATGCAGCTGACACCGCACGAGCAGGAAAGGCTGATGATCTCCTATGCCGCCGACCTGGCTCAACGCCGACGGCAGCGCGGGCTGAAGCTCAACTATCCCGAGGCCGTCGCCGTCCTCAGTTCGTTCCTGCTCGAGGGAGCCCGTGACGGGCGCCGGGTGGCCGACCTGATGCAGGCCGGGCGCGAGGTCCTGACCCGCGAGGACGTCATGGACGGCATTCCCGAGATGCTCCTGGAGGTACAGGTGGAAGCGACCTTTCCCGACGGAACGAAGCTGGTCACCGTGCACCAGCCGATCCCGTGAGCGCCGCCGCCGGCCCGGGCCGGTTCAGCCCCGGTGAGGTGATCGCCGTCGAGGGCTCGATCACCATCAACGAGGGGGCCGAGCGCACCACGCTGCCCGTGGTCAACACCGGCGACCGGCCGGTCCAGGTCGGCTCGCACTACCACTTCGCCCAGGCCAACGCGGCTCTGCAGTTCGACCGGGCGGCCGCCCACGGGCTGCGGCTGGACATCCCGGCCGGCACCGCCGTCCGGTTCGAGCCGGGCGTCGACCGCGAGGTGACGCTGGTGCCGCTCAACGGCGCCCGCGTCGTGCCCGGGCTGACCCTGCCGGCCCCCGACGCTCTCGATGCGCCCGCTGACCAGCCGGCCGACGAACCCCAGGAAGGGTGACCGCGTGGACCTGACCCGTGCCCGCTACGCGCAGCTGTACGGCCCCTCGGTCGGCGACCGGGTGCGCCTGGCCGACACCGACCTGTTCATCTCCCCCACCGAGGACCGCTGCGGCGGCCCCGGCCGCGCCGGCGAGGAGGCGGTCTTCGGCGGCGGCAAGGTGATCCGCGAGTCGATGGGCCAGAGCCGCACCACCCGGGCCGAGGGCGCCCCCGATCTGATCATCACCGGCGCCCTGATCCTCGACCACTGGGGCGTGATCAAGGCCGACATCGGCGTGCGCGACGGGCGCATCGTCGCCCTCGGCAAGGCCGGCAACCCCGACACGATGGACGGCGTCCACCCCGGCCTGGTGATCGGCCCGAGCACCGAGATCATGGCCGGCAACGGCAAGATCGTCACCGCCGGCGCTATCGACTGCCACGTGCACTTCATCTGCCCGCAGATCGTGCCCGAGGCGCTCGGCAACGGCATCACCACCCTGATCGGCGGCGGCACCGGCCCGGCCGAGGGCACCAAGGCCACGACGGTTACGCCTGGTGCTTGGTATCTGGCCCGGATGCTCGAGGCGATGGACGGCGTCCCGGTGAACGTGGCCCTGCTGGGCAAGGGCAACACCACCTCGCACGAGTCGATGTGGGAGCAGCTGCGGGCCGGCGCCAGCGGGTTCAAGCTGCACGAGGACTGGGGCACGACCCCGGCCGCGATCGACGCCTGCCTGACCGTCTCGGACGCCTCCGGGGTGCAGACCAGCATCCACACCGACACCCTGAACGAGGCCGGCTACGTCGAGTCGACGCTGGCCGCGATCAACGGGCGGGCCATCCACACGTACCACACCGAGGGCGCCGGGGGCGGGCACGCACCGGACATCATCACCGTCGCCGGCTACGGGCACATCCTGCCCAGCTCGACCAACCCGACCCGCCCGCACACCGTCAACACCCTGTCCGAGCACCTCGACATGCTGATGGTCTGCCACCACCTCTCGCCCTCCATCCCGGAGGACCTGGCCTTCGCCGAGTCCCGGATCCGGCCCTCGACCATCGCCGCCGAGGATCTGCTGCACGACCTGGGCGCGATCTCGATGATCGGCTCGGACTCGCAGGCGATGGGTCGGATCGGCGAGGTCGTGCTGCGCACCTGGCAGACCGCCCACGTCATGAAGGCCCGCCGCGGCCTGCTGGCCGGCGACGTCGACAACGACAACCTGCGCGCTCGCCGGTACGTGGCCAAGTACACGATCTGCCCGGCCGTGGCCCACGGCATGGACACCGAGATCGGCTCGGTCGAGCCGGGCAAGCTGGCCGACCTGGTGCTCTGGGACCCGGCGTTCTTCGGTGTCCGCCCGCACGCGGTGATCAAGGGCGGCATGATCGCCTGGGCCCAGATGGGCGACGCCAACGCCTCCATCCCGACCCCGCAGCCGATCCTGCCCAGGCCGATGTTCGGGGCGGCGCCCCCGGTGGCCGCAGCGACGTCGGTGCACTTCGTCTCCCAGCAGGCGGTCGAGGACGGCCTGGCCGACCGGATCGACGTGCGCCGCCGGCTGGTCGGGGTGGGCAACGTGCGGTCCAAGACCAAGGCCGACATGCCGGAGAACACCGCCACCCCGCGGATCGAGGTCGACCCGGACACGTTCACCGTCCGGATCGACGGCGAGGTCTGGGCCGAGCAACCGGCCGAATCCCTGCCGATGGCCCAGCGCTACTTCCTGTTCTGAGATCGAGGTACACCAGAACACGCAGAAGTCGGCTCGCAGCCCCCTTCAGGGCTTCGGACCGCACTTCTGCGTGTTCCAGTGTCCGGCTATCACCCGTAACACGGGACATCTACGCTGACCCGGTGCTGCCGATCGCTTCCGCCACCCTGCTAGCCCTCGCCGACCAGCGACTGCCCAGCGGTGGCCACGTGCACTCCGGCGGCGTCGAGCAGGCCATCACCGATCGCCTCGTGCACGACGTCCTCACGCTGGAGGCGTTCCTGGAGCGCCGGTTGCGCACGGCCGGCCTGGTCAGCGCGGGCCTGGCCGCCGCCGCCTGTGCCGGCACCCAGTTCGAGGACGCCGCCGAACAGTTGCGCCGGCTGGACGTCGAGGCCGACGCCCGCACCCCCTCACCGGCCCAGCGAGCGGCGTCGCGCGCTCAGGGCCGGGGGCTGATCCGCACGGCCCGCTCGGCCTGGGCCGCCCCTTCGGCCACGCTGAGCTGGAGCGACCTGGGGCTCCGGCCGCACCACCCGCTGGTGCTGGGCTGCGCGGCCGCCGCCGGCGGGGTCGCCCCGGACGGCGCCGCGCTGGTGACCGCCTACCTGTCGGTCAGCGCCCCCTCGACCGCGGCCCAGCGCCTGCTGGCCCTCGACCCGGTGGCGGTGGCCGCCGTCACCGTGCGCCTGGGCCCGGCGATCGAGCAGGTGGCCGCGGCCGCCATCGACCTTCCTGATGATTCCGATCCGTTGCTGGACCTGCTGGCCGAGCGCCACGCAGCCCGAGAGGAGCGTCTCTTTGCGTCCTGACCTGCCGATGAGCGAATCGACCGCCTTCCGGACGAGCGCCGTGCCCCGGCTCGGCGCCCTGCCCCACGAGATCACCGACCTCGACCCGCACGGCCACCTGGCCGGCCCGGGCCGGTTGTCCGGCGAGAACGGCCCGCTGCGGGTCGGCATCGGCGGGCCGGTCGGCTCGGGCAAGACCGCGCTGGTCGCGGCCCTGTGCCGGGTACTGGGCGAGCGCCTGTCGCTGGGCGTCGTCACCAATGACATCTACACCACCGAGGACGCCGACTTCCTGCGCCGCAACGCCGTCCTGCCCGACGAGCGGATCGTCGCCGTGCAGACCGGGTGCTGCCCGCACACCGCGATCCGCGACGACATCACCGCCAACCTGGACGCCATCGACGACCTGATCGAGCGGCTGCCCCCGCTCGACCTGGTGCTGGTCGAGTCCGGTGGCGACAACCTGACCGCCTCGTTCAGCAAGGGCCTGATCGACGTGCAGATCTTCGTGGTCGACGTCGCCGGCGGCGACAAGGTGCCGCGCAAGGGCGGGCCCGGCGTCACCACCGCCGACCTGCTGGTGATCAACAAGATCGACCTGGCCGCGATGGTCGGGGCCGACCTCGAGGTGATGGCCGGAGACGCCCACCGGGTGCGTGGTGAGGGCCCGGTCGTGCTGCAGTCGCTGCGCGAGGATCCGCAGGCCACGGACGTCGTCAACTGGGTGATGAGTTATCTGGAGCCGACCCACCGCCACGACGAGGGGCACAGCCACACCCACCCCACGGCTGCTGCGGCCGGCTAAATGCACAGCCGGATCGACATCAGCGCGCACCTGCGCGCGGGCCGCACCGTGGTCGCCAGCATCCGCGGCGGCACCCACTACGCCGCCCGCCAGACCGGCGAGGCCGTCGTCCACCTGGTCGGGACGGCGGCCGGGCCGCTCGGCGGTGACGACGTGACCATCGCGATCGAGGTGGGCCCGGGGGCCACCCTGGCCGTGCGCAGCGCCGGGGCGACGATCATCCAGCCCGGCGGGCAGCGGCCGGACTCACGGCTGCGGCTGGAGCTGACCGTGGCCGACGAGGCGTTCCTCGACGTCGCGACCGAGCCGACGGTGATCTGTCACGGCGCCGAGCACGAGGCGAGCACGGTCGTCGAACTGGCCGGCTCGGGGCAGGTCCGGCTGGTCGAGCAGGTGCTGCTGGGGCGCTCGCACGAGCCCGGCGGGGCCTGGACGGGGCGGGCCCGGCTGACCCGCGACGGCCGCCCCGAACTGCGCCACACCCTGCGCTCGCAGCTGCTGGCGGTCGACGGAACCAGGGTGATCTCGACCTTGCTGCACTCCGGGGTCGAGGCCCGCCCGGCCACCGCCGGGTCGGCGGTGGCGATGCCGCTGGCGGCCGGCGGCCTGCTGGTGACCGCGACCGGGACCGAGCTGCTGCCGACCCAGAAGCACCTGCTGGCCGCGACCGCCCAGGCGCTGGCCCCGCTGGCCGCGCCCCTGCCGACGTAAAGCCAGGGTCCGAGCCGTCGGGCCCGGCCCCCCGGGTCAGCGTCGGCCGGCGGCCTGGCGAGCGGCGGCCTGCTTGACCGCCACCTGCCGGGCCCGGCGCGAGCCGGGATAGTTCAGGCTGGCGATCGCGCAGATCGCGATCACGCTGCCGCCGAGCAGCCAGGGCCAGACGCCACCGGCCAGAGCCGGGGAGTCCTCGGCACTTGCCTTGCTCGCCGCGGTGACCGAGGTGCCGGGCAGCTTGGCCACCGAGGTCGGCGTCACCGCCGTCGGCGAAGGGCCGGCCACGGCGGTCGTGGGCGAGGCCACCGGAACCGGCTGGGCCTTGGGCGGTACCCCGGTGTAGGTGGAGAGCTTCACCGAGTCGACCTGCAGCACGGCCGGCAGGGTGGTCGAGGAGTCCGGCACGCCGGTGAGCTGGTCGCCGTTGCTGAGCAGGACGGCGAACCAGCGCGAACCGCTGAACGAGTTCGTCGAGTAGTAGATCTGCTTGCCGTCGACGGTCATTCGGACCTGCTTGGGCGACCACTCGATGACGTAGGTGTGGAACCCCCCGGCGTACGTACCCGGCACCTGGGCCCGGTCGAACTGGTCCTTGTAGCCGTTGGTCAGGTAGGCGGTGTCCGGGCCGGGGCCCAGCAGTTCCATCCCGGTCCAGGCGCCGAGGCTGGTCTTGACCGGGAACAGGGCGATCGTGCTGTCGATGCCCTTGCCGGCCGGGATCTTGGCCTTGATCTCGTAGCGGCCGTACTTCTGGGCCCACTTCAGGCAGGCGATACCGCCGGAGCGGTAGGGCTGGCCGCTGATCGACTTCTTCTCCAGGGTCAGGCGCAGCTTGCCTTTGGAGACCGCGACGTCCTTGCTGCTCCAGGCGCTCTCACCGGCGCTGTACTTGCCGGTGTAGGGGCTGCAGTTGTCCGGCAGCGACTTGCCGCTGAACGTCTCGGTGAAGTGGGTCTTCCAGGAGCTCTTCTTGGGCTTGGTCGCCGCGACGACGGACGAGGGGGCCGCGGCCCGGGCGCTCGCCTGCGCGCTCGTGACGGCCAGCAGGGAGCCGAACGGCAGCAGCAGTCCGGACAGGACGGCCACCGTTGCCAGCCGTCCGCCGATCCGGCGAGCGCCGCGCGCAGACATTGCCAACCTTCCTCAGACCCCCGTCAGAGACTTCCCTCGCCTCGGGCGTTGACCCGCCCTCGACGTCGATGCACCATACGCGCCTTTCGTCGGCCACGGAAAGCGACAAACGGGTGAACGGCCGCTGACCAGGGCAGTTGCGCGCCCGGCGGTCGGCCGCACGATCAACCGGGTGCGCCGTCCGGGTGACGCGGCGGGGCCCGTCCGCGAGTGCCCGCACCGGATGCCGATGACCTGTGGTGAGGCCGGAGGTCTCGGTGCGCCGACGGACCGGCTCATCGGTCAGGCCATGGAAGGACACAGGCGGATGCGGCGAAGCGTGCCCAGAGCCCGGAACTGGATGACGGCGGGGCTGGCGGTCGCCGTCCTGGGCGGCTACCTGGTGGCCTCGGGCACTCTCGACCCGGTGCTGACCGACGCCGTCACCTATGCCGAAGGCCTGACCTCGCACCCGAAGGCGCCGGCCGCGCCGGACGGGACCGCGATCAAGGCGGCCAAGGTCGCCGACTGGCAGTACTTCGACGACCGGCCCGAGTGGTCGTCGCTGCGCGGCATCCCCCAGGCCAAGAAGCCGGCCGCGCCGATGACCCCGGAACGGCCCGCGGTGGCCCCGCCGGAGGACCCGATCCACTTCCACTTCTCCGCGCCGCCGCCGATGCGCCGCTACTCGCTCAAGCCGATGACGTCGTGCCCCCAGCCGCACAGCCAGGGCTTCAACGCCGAACTGCTGACGGCGGTGCCGGTCGGCACCGGTTCGGCCAAGGTGACCTGGTGGGACCTGGGCGACCCGGACACCGTGTCGTACCAGATCGCCGTGGTGCCGGTCGGGACCACCGGGAGCAACCCGGTCGGGTACCCGGTCCAGGGCGCCGGCACGCCGATCACCTTTGTCGACGTGGCCGCCCCGAAGACCTGCAAGAACGTCGCGGTCACCATTCCGGGGCTGAAGAGCGGTGGGGCCTACCGGTTCTTCCTGCTGGCGATGAACCATGCGCCGGAGCAGAACGGCCGGGCCTACCGCCCGACCCGCGGCGAGACCGAGACCATCACCATCCTCTGATCCCGGCCACCGGGCCGCGAGTGCCCGGCCGCCGGCTCAAGCACGCGGTGGCCCCGGTCGATGCATTGTCCGTGACTGACGGCGCTCTCGAGACCGAGGTGCTGGACCGGGCCCTGGACGCGCTGCTGAGCAAGCACCCCGACGCCCGGCTGACCGCCATGTCGGACGACGGAACCCAGGTCGAGCTGCCGCCGGCGGAGCAGTTCGCCGGCTTCGAGACCATCCCCGTGCCCGACGTCCCCTCCGGCATGCTCGGCCTGATCGTGCCGGCCGATCGCGGCATCGCCCTCAAGGCCTGGGACCAGGCCCGCCAGCGGGGCATGGCCCGGTGCGCCGTCCGGCTGCTCGGGGCCCCGGAGCGGCCGATCACGATCCTGCTGCTGGACGCCCGCCACCGGTACGGCGTCCGGCTGGGCCTGGTCGTGCCCCTCGAGGATGGCGCCGCCGGCGGCGAGGAGGTGGTGGTCGGGACGACCGCGACCCTGCGCCCGCGGACCGGCCGGCTGACCAAGAACCCGTACGCCACCATCACCGACGTCGACGAGCAGGCGGAGCGGATGCTCGGCCTGGACCGCGAGGACCTGGTCGGACGGCGCTCGCTGGCCTTCCTGCATCCTGAGGACCACGAGCGGGCGATCTCGGACTGGATCGACTTCACCGCCACCCGCCGGCCGATGCGGATCCGGGTGCGCCACCGGACGAAGGACGGCGGCTGGCTGTGGGTGGAGGTCGAGCACAGCTACCACCACCACGAGGATCCCGAACAGGCCTACGTGCTGGCCGAGCTCACCGACATCTCCGACGAGATGGCCGCCTACGAGGCCATCGACCAGCGGGAGAAGCTGTTCCGCCGGCTCACCGAGTCGCTGCCGGTCGGCCTGTTCCTGGTGCACACCGACCGGACCGTGGGCTACATCAACGCCCGGCTGCCGCGCATCCTCGGGGTCAGCGACGCCACCACGGTGCAGGAGCAGCTGGCCACGGTGGCCCCGGATGACCGGCCCGCCCTCGAGGCCGCGCTCAGCGCCGTCCTCGACGACCAGCTCGACCAGGAGATCGAGGTCGCCGTCCTGCTGCCCGATCCGGGGCGCCGGGCCGGCCCCGAAGCCCGCCGGTGCGCGATCACCCTCACCGCCCTCTCCGACCAGGAAGGGGCGCCCGGCGCGATCGTGACCGTCAGCGACGTCACCGAGGCCGCCCGGATGCGCGAGGAACTGCGGGTGCGGGCCACCTTCGACGCCCTCACCGGGTGCCACAACCGGGCCTCGACCATGACCGCGCTCGATCAGGCCCTGGCTGAGCTCGGCGACCTGGAGTCTGCCGCGGGGCTGGCGGTGGTCTTCGTCGACCTGGACGAGTTCAAGCCGGTCAACGACGAGTTCGGCCACGCCGTCGGCGACGACCTCCTGGTTCACGTCGCCACCGCCCTGAGCGGCCAACTGCGCAGCCGCGACCTGGTCGGGCGGATCGGCGGCGACGAGTTCCTGCTCATCTGCCACGGCGTGAGCACGCCCGCGGAGGCCCTGGCCGTCGGTGAGCGGATCAGCGCCTGCCTACGACATCGGGTGCCGGTGGTCGGCGGCGTGGTCGACCTGCAGGCCAGCATCGGTGTGTCCCTGGCCGTGGCGGCCGCCGGCTCTTCTCACCACCTGAGCGCGGATTCGCTGGTCGCGCTCGCGGATACCGCGATGTACGAGTCGAAACGCGGGGGCGACGGCACGCCCGTCCTCAGCCCCGAGACGCCGGTATGACTTCACCGGCCTCACCGCGGGATCAGGCAAAACCATGAAGGGCCCGGGCGCGGCTGCAGCGGCAACCAGACCCGGACCCTCCTGGCGGTTCAGACGTAGACGTCCACTCGACCCACAGAGGCCACCCCCGCGGTGGTGGGCTGCGGCTGCAGCTCCTGCACGGGAGGCTTCTTCTGCTGGGCCAACGTGTGGGCGTCCTGGTTCTTGTTGGCATTCTTGGATGCGGAGGTCCCGGCCGGCTCAGCCAGATCGGGACGCGCGGCCAAGGCCAACGCAATCGGTTCATGACTCGCCGACAGCGGACTAATCGCTTGCGGCGAGAGGTAAACGGCTGGTGCAGGCTCCACTCCACCAACGCTCATGACTCACCTCTCTCGCTGATCTCTCGATGTACGGCGGTCGCCGGCCATCTGTGCGGAACTTTCGTACCTACATCGTCGACCGCGGCCCCGCATTCCCGCAGCCTCCGAGCGGGTGACACTGGCCCGATCGGCCCAGCGACGGCCCGGTTTGCGGGTATCCGGCCTGCTCAGCCCGCCGATCTTGCTGCCTGCGTCGAGGGTGGTGGCCGGTTGTCAGCGGTCCGGCGGCGACCATCCGGGTGAGCGCTCGCCGTCCGGTAACCTTTCCGGTGGCGGTTTGCCCCGCTGCGCTCGCGCTCGCGGCGAGCAAGGCCCCCGTAGCTCAGTGGATAGAGCATCGGTTTCCTAAACCGAGTGTCGCAGGTCCGATTCCTGCCGGGGGCACCCTGATCACCCACAATCATGCCGTCCACGGACCGAACTGGAGTCACGCCCAACATCACGGCTCCTATCAACCCCCCGGTATCCAGGATCGCTGGAAACGTCCACCGAGATCCACTTCACGAGGCCTCCACGAAACGGCGATTCTCCGGAGTCATCCGGTCCTGCGAAAACGGATCCCTCTACCGGCTCGCGGCCAAAACCCTCTTCGGTCGGGCCTGGACCACTGGCCGCGCCGGGGGAAGATCGACCTCGACGGTGTTCCTGGAACCGCTCCCGCCCCTAGCGTGCGATCCGGCTCGCCCGGCCCCGCCGGCATCTGGGCCCCGGATTCCGGCGGTGGGAGCGGCATGGACGGCATGACGACCGAAGAGCACCCGGCCGGCGAGAAGCGGCCTGAGCCGGCACCCGGTGCGGGGATGTCGGCGATGCAGTTGACCCTGGCGTCCCCGCTCTACCGGGGGGCAACCGTGGCGGTGTTCCTGTCCGCGCTGGGGTTCTCGGCCGCCGCGCCCCAGATCGCGTCGTACCTGGTCAACGATCTGGGTGCGTCGCTGACCGCGGCGGGGTTGTTCTATCTGACCAACCTCACCGCCCCGGTGGCCGGCTATCTGGTCGGCGCGCGGTCCGACCGCAGCGGCCGACGTCTGGGGCTGTTCCGGATCTGTGCCGTCGCCGGGTTCGCGGGCTGGGCCGCGATCGCGTATTCGCCCCAACTGTGGATGCCGTACGTGGTGAGCGCCCTGCTGCTCGGCCTGGCCGGCGCCGCCACCTCCCAGTTGTTCGCGGCCCTCCACGACGAATTGAGCACTCACCCGCATCCGGCGAACGACGGCGTCGTGACCGTGGTCCGGATGGCGCTCACCGCGGGCTGGGTGGTCGGCCCGGTCGCGGGATCGTTGCTGGCCGCACACACGTCACTGCGCACCATGCTGCTGGCGACGGCGATCTGCACGCTGGCCCAGATCGTCCCGCTGGGCACGCTGCGCACTCCGCGGGTCGTCGCCGTGGTGGAACACCACAAGCGCCCCGGTGTGCGCACCATGCTGCCGCTGCTCGCCTTCACCGGGCTGTACGTCCTCGTCTACGCCGGGGAATCGATCAAATACGCCTACCTGCCGATCTACATGAACGACCGGCTCGGGTTCGCCTCCGGACTCAGCGGCGCGATCATCGGCATCCAGCCGCTCGTCGAGATCGTGCTGATGCCGGTCGCCGTGATCGTGTCCCGCCGGATCGGTGTGCTGCGGCTGATGGTGCTGGGCGCCGCCTTCGGAGTCGCCGCCAACCTGTGTTTCGCCCTGACCGGCACCGCCGCGGGGCTGTTCGCCGGGCAGATCCTGATGGGCGGGGTGTGGGGCGTGTTCGCCGCGCTCGGCATCATCGTCGCCCAGCGACTGCTGCCGTCCGCCGTCGCCACCGCATCCGCGATCTTCCTGAGCTCGACCGCGCTGAGCTCCGCCCTGGGCGGCGTCGCCGGCGGCCTGGGCGCCGGCACCATCGGGCTCCCGCACGTGTTCCTCATCCCGGCTGCCCTCGGGCTCCTCGCGGTCGTCGGCCTGGCGGTCATGGCCAAATCGACGAGCGACGCCTCCTGACCCGGTTCAGCCGCCTCGGCGAACCGTGCTGCCCCGCTCCACCAGCTCGACCGGGAACGTCTGCCGGAATCCGGGCGCGACAACGCCATCGAGCAGCAACCGGACCGCCCGGACCGCCATCTCCTCCACCGGGATGCGCATCGTGGTCAGCGGTGGATTGGCGCACACGGCGGCCACACTGTCGTCGAACCCGACCACGCTGACGTCGTCCGGCACCGTGCGGCCGGTCGCGGTGATCGCCTGCACCACCCCGGCCGCCATCAGGTCGCAGGACACGACGATCGCGTCGATCTCGGGATCCTCGGCCAGCAGGCGCTGGGCCGCCGCAAGACCGTCCTCGAGACGGAAGTCCCCGCCGTCGCTGATCTCCGGCAGGCCGAGTTCCCCGATGGCCCGCAGATAACCCCGCCGGCGGTCACGGGCGTCCGCGCTGTGCCCGGGCCCGTGAACGGCCGCGATCCGGCGGCGGCCCCGACGATGCAGAAACTGCACGGCCGCGAACGCGCCGCCGGCGTTGTCCGCCTCGATCGCCGGCACCAAGGCCGAGGTCGCGGCCAACGACACGACTCGTGGGCAACGCCGCTGGAATCGCAGCGCCAGGGCCGGCGGGACGTCGGTCAGCACCGCGCCGACGGTCGCGCCGTCCGCGATCGCGTCCACCGCATCGAGATCGCCGGGGCTGGTCAGGGCCTGGACCCGGACCTGGACGTCGGTGCCCTGCAACGCGGAGATCGCGCCGGCCAGGACCCGGCTGTAGTACGGATGAGCCCCCAGCCAGCCGATCACCGGGCCGTTCGTGATCGCCACGACGTCCACCGCGCGCTGCCGCCCGGAGGCCAGCGCCCGTGCCGTCTGGTCCGGCACGTATCCCAGCTCGGCCATCGCCTGCCGGACCCGGGCCCGCACCGGTTCGGAAGCGCCCGGCTCGTTGTTCATCACCCGCGACACCGCTGAGCGCGAGACCCCGGCCCGTTGCGCGACGTCGTTGATGGTCGGTTTCGCCCCGCTCACTCCGGCACCTCCTCGGCCACCCGAACCTTACGGATGCCAGGCTGTCCCGCCCCCAGCGACCCACCTCGGTCTGCATGAAACCGTGGTCAGTCTAAGGGTCCCCAGCATGTGATCCACATCCGCGATGCGTTCAAGATCTGCTGGTCGAGATCAGCCAGTCAAGGACGGCTCCGGCGAATGGATCAGGTTGTTCGAAAGGCAGATAGTGCCCGGTTCCCGCGAGCGCCGTGTAGTTGCCGAGCGGATACCCGGACAGGGCGGCGAACGCGTCGCGGTATCCGGCCATCCGGTCGCTGCGTCCGGCCAGCAGACTGACCGGGCCGGCGAACGAGGCCGGCGAGCGCTCGTCGTCCAGTTGGTAACCGTCCCGGCGCAGAGTGTCCAGGTACGGCTCGTCGACCGGCCCGAGTTGCGCGAACGCCGTGGACAGCCGGCCGGCGACGCCGGCGTTCTGCCGGCCGACGGCCTGGGTGAAGTGCTCGCGCAGGTCTGGCGGGACGCCGTCCAGCCATCCGGGTTCGGTGTGGGGCAATCCGAGGTCGGACAGGTCTCGGTCGGCCGGAAGGATGCGCACCCCGGAGCAGACCAGGAGGAGCCCGGCCACGCCGGAAGGGGTGCGGCGGGCCAGCCCGGCTGCGATGTAGCCGCCGTAGGAATGCCCGACCAGGCAGTACGGGGTGGCGCCGATCAGTTCGGCGACGGTGTGGCGGACGGCGGCCAGCACCGCTTCCGAGGTGGGCTCGACGCCGGCCGAGCCTCCGGTGCCGGGCAGATCGACGTAGATCCGCCGGACCGGCTCGCGGGTGCTCGCCTCAGCTCGGGCGAAGGCCGGCTCGCAGGCGGCCGCCATGACGGCGCCGTCCAGGCCGAACCCGGAGAGCAGAACGACCGGGCGGCCGGACCCGTGAACCGTCGCGGAGAGTGGCATCGACGAATTGAAGCAGACGCCGGGGCGGGTCCCCGCCCGCCTCGGCACTGACACCATAATGTGTCATTTATGGGACTAATTGCGCGAATGGTCTCGGGCACACCATGGTTGGCTCCGTGACAGGTCTGAAGAGCACCACCCTGACGGCCCTGCTGGTCGCACTGCTGGCCGGGGCGACCGGGCTGAGCGCGTGCGGCGGCGCCGGCCAACTGGACACCGGAGAGCCGCCGCTGCCGGTGTTCACCGCCCCGCCGGACGACCCGACCAGCACCCCGGCCGCCGCCGTCAGCACCGACACCAAGGCGTCCGTGACCTACGTGCCCGGCACCGGATCGAGTAGCACGAGCGCAGCCTCGAAGTATCCGCCGATCCCGACCAGCGCCTTGCCGGTGCTGAACGGCTTCTCCTACCTGGACGTCGAGCAGCGCGACCCGATCACACTGCCGAAAGTCTCCAAGCAGCCCAAGATTCACGGCGTGGCCCTGGTCGCCGTGGCCAAGGGGAACAGCCCGAACGCGATGCCGACCGCCTCGCTCGAGCTGGTCCGGATGGACCCGTCCCGGGCCGGCGATCCGGCCTTGAACGGTCTCGCCTCCCGGATGGCGACGGCCCTGGTTCACGGCCGGGCGACGACGTCCAAGACCGTCGCCGGCGTCCGGTTGCTGATGGCCGACGACCCCGAGGGCATCGGTGTCAATGCCGGGGTGTTCCGCAACCACGCCGACGTCGTGCTGGTCTTCTCCCCGGACAAGAGCACGATCCGCAAGATCGTTGCCGCTTACCTCGCCGCGGCCTGAGCCGGGCCGGGCCGGCCGCACGATCCCGGGTCAGCGGGGCCGTTCGGCGTTGAGCCGGGCGGCCTGGCGGGTCAGGTGCTCGCGCTCGGCCAGGTTGGGGGCCCGGTGGGCGGCCTCGGCGTAGAGCCGGGCCGCCGACCGCAGGTCACCGTCGCGTTCGTGCAGGTACGCCGCCACCGCGGTGTGCCGCGGCAGCGACTCGTCGAGGGTCGCGAGCGCGGCCAGGCCGGCCCGCGGCCCGTCGGCCTCCCCCACGGCCACGGCCCGGTTGAGCCGCACGACCGGGCTGTCGGTCAGGCGCACCAACTCGTCGTACCACTCGACGATCTGCACCCAGTCGGTCTCCTCGGCGGCCAGGGCATCGGCGTGCAGGGCCGCGATCGCGGCCTGGGCCTGGAACTCCCCCAGCCGGTCCCGGGCCAGGGCCGCCTGCAGGATCTGGACGCCCTCGGCGATCAGCGCTCGGTCCCAGCGGCCGCGGTCCTGCTCGGCCAGCGGCACCAGGCTCCCGTCGGGCGTGGTCCGGGCCCCGCGCCGGGCGTGATGCAGCAGCATCAGGGCCAGCAGCCCGGCCACCTCGGGGTGCTCGATCGCGGCCGCGAGCTGCCGGGTCAGCCGGACGGCCTCGGCCGCCAGGTCGACGTCGCCGGAGTACCCCTCGTTGAACACCAGATACAGCACGCGCAGCACGGTGGCGACGTCGCCGGGCGAGTCGAACCGGACGCCGGAGACGGTGCGCTTGGCCCGGCTGATCCGCTGAGCCATGGTCGCCTCGGGCACCAGGTAGGCCTGGGCGATCTGGCGGGTGCTCAGCCCCCCGACGGCGCGCAAGGTGAGCGCGACCGCCGACGAGGCCGTGAGCGAGGGGTGGGCGCACAGGAAGTACAGCTGCAGCGTGTCGTCCACGGCGCTGGCCGGGCCGGGCCCCGGCTCCTCGTCGGTGAGGTCCTCCCGCCGGCGCCGGGCGGCGTCCGAACGGGTCGCGTCGAGGAACCGGCGCCAGGCCACGGTGATCAGCCAGCCCTTCGGGTCCTGCGGCGCCTGGGCCGGCCACACCCGGACCGCCTCGACCAGCGCCTCCTGCACGGCGTCCTCGGCCGCCGCGAAGTCGGCTCCGCGGCGGACGAGGATCGCGAGCACGCTGGGGGTGAGGCTGCGCAGCAGGACCTCGTCCACCGGAGAGCTCACTCCGTGATGGTGGGCGGCTCGGCCAGGAACGGGCGCACCTCGATCCACTCGTGGATCGGCTTGCCCCCGGCCCCGGGAGCGGCCGACAGGTCTCCGGCCAGCTCGTGAGCGCGCTCGGTGCTGTCGACGTCGATGATCATCCAGCCGGCGATGAGGTCCTTGGTCTCGGCGAACGGGCCGTCGGTGATCGGCGGGCGACCCTCGCCGTCGTACCGGACGAACGTGCCCTCCGGGGCCAGCGCCTGGCCGTCGACGAACTCGCCGGTGCCCTCGAGGCGGGCGGCCCAGTCGCGCATGAACTGGATGTGATCCGAGACCTCCTGCGGCGTCCACTGGTCCATGGGGACGTCGTTGAGGCCCGCCGGGGCGCCGCGGTAGTGCTTGAGCAGCAGGTACTTGGCCATCGTGGTTCTCCTTCGTACTGGTGCGGCCCATTGTGGTCGCGTTCGAGGCAGGGACGGAGCCGGTCGCGGGTTCTCGACATCGCCGTCCACATTTTCTGATTTCTTTTTCATCCGGCCGGGTCGAGGCGGTCGCAGGCCGGTCCTCGGCTGGCACCCAGACCCCTGGCGGGCATCATGAAGTGCATGAGCCAGTCGACCGCCACCCTCAGCATCCATCCCGGTACGGCTCGGCCCGACGGGGCCCGGCAGGCCGCCCGGGGGCTGCTCGGAGCCATGCTGGTGTTCGCCGGAACCAGCCACCTCACCTTCGCCCGGCGCGACTTCCAGGCCCAGGTGCCGCCGTGGGTCCCGGTCGACCCCGATGCCGTTGTGCTGGCGTCCGGCGTCGTGGAGATCGCCCTGGGCACCACGGTCGCCCTGGCTCCGGCCGGCCGCCGGCGGCTGATCGGCGCGGGTGCGGCCCTGTTCTTCATCGCCGTGTTTCCCGGCAACATCGCCCAGTACCGCCAGCGGCGCGACGCCTTCGGCCTCGACACCGACCGCAAGCGCGCGCTGCGCCTGCTGGGCCAGCCCCTGCTGGTCGCCTGGGCCTGGTGGTCCACCCGGACGAAGTGAGGAGAGACCGAGATGACCGGCACCAAGCAGATCCTGTTCATTCAGGGCGGCGGCGCGGGCGTGCACGACGAGTGGGACAACCAGCTGGTCGAGAGCCTGGAACGCGGGCTCGGCGACGGTTTCGAGGTGTACTACCCGCGGATGCCCGACGAGGACGATCCGGCCTACTCCCGCTGGAGCGCAGCGATCCGGGCCGAGATCGACACCCTGGAGGACGGCGCGGTGCTCGTAGCGCACTCCCTGGGCGCACCGATCCTGGTCAACACGCTCGCCGAACAGCCGCCGGGCCGCGCACTCGGCGCGATCGTGCTCGTCTCGGCCCCGTTCGTGGGTGCGGGCGGCTGGCCCGGCGAGGAGTTCGAGCTGACCGATGACCTCGGCGCCCGGCTGCCGCAGGGAGTGCCGATCCAGGTCTTTCACGGCCAGGACGACGATACCGCCCCGCCCGCGCACGCCGACCTGTACGCCCGGGCGATCCCGCAGGCCCAGGTGCACCTCCTGCCCGGGCGCGACCACCAGTTCAACAACGACCTCAGTGCCGTGGCCGAGGCGATCCGGTCCTGACCCTGCCGGTTCAGCTGAACAGGTGCGCCTCGACCAGCCAGCCACCGCGAGGAACCGGCCCGGCCGAGAAGGAACCACCCAGGGCGAACACCCGCTCGCGCAGGCCCAGCAGGCCGCGCCCGGTGCCGACGAGACCGGGTTGATCCTCAGTCGTCCCGGCAGGCTGGGGGGGCGGGTCGTTCTCCACCCGAACGGTGACCGCGCGCCCGCCGGCCTCGCTGCGGATCAGCACCCGGACCTCCGCGCCCGGGGCGTGTCGTAGCGCGTTGGTCAGGCTCTCCTGGACCACCCGGAACGCCGCGTGAGCAGCCTGCGAGCCCAATCCCTCGCGGGTGCCCTCAAGCCGGCAGGTGACCCGCAGCCCGCTACGGGCCGCCTGGTTGACGACCTCGTCGACCAGCGACAGGTCCGGGCTGGCCACCTCGGCCCCGGCCAGCAGATCGATCAGACGCAGCAGATCGGCCCGCCCCTGGCGCGCGGACTCGGCAATCACTTTCAGTGACTGCGCGGCCGCCTCGGGCGAGGACGCGGCCAGCCGCTGACCGGCGGCCGCCTGCACCACCATCACGGTCAGCACGTGCCCGACGATGTCGTGCAGCTCGCCGGCGATCCGGGCCCGCTCGTTGCGGACCGACAGTTCGGCGAACAATTCCCGCTCGGCCTCCAGTTCGCGGCCACGCTCGGCCAGCTCCTCGGCCGTCTCCCGGCGCAGGCGCAGCGCCGTACCGGCCACGAAGCCGGGCGCAACCAGGACGAGGAAGCCGGGGCTGCTGTCGCCCGTGACGGCGTACAGCGCCAGGACGTACACCGTGCAGCCCGCTGCTGACAGCCAGGCCGCCCGGCCACTGAACTGCTCGGCGGCCAGGGCCGCGTAGGCCAGCAACACCGGCAGGACGAAGTTGCTCGGCTCCGGCCCGGTGAAGGCACTGACCAGGATCAGGACCGGCCCGATCAGCAGGACCGCGAGCGCGTACCGACGCCACAGGGTCAGGCCGAGGGCACCGGCGACGGTGCAGGCGGCCCCGGCCCACTGCCCCGCCCCGTGGGCACCGCCGTCCACCACCAGCGGGATGATGGTGACCGCCAGCGCGGCCAGCGCGATCGGCAGTTCCTGGTAGCGCCAGGCCAGCGCCCGCCAGCGCTCCATGGTTCAGGCGCCGCCGAGAACGGGCAGGTGAGCCAGTACCCGGGCCTGCCCGCGCGACACCTTCAGGTCCAAGGACCCGGCGTGCAGCAGGGCCCGCTCCCGGGCCCGGGCGGCTGCGCCGCGCAGGTCGGCCCCCTTGGACACCGCACCGGCCACCAGGATCTCCAGGGCGTCGGGCGAGAACGTCATGGTGACGCCGACTCGGGCCGACGGCTTGTCGGCCAGGGCGGTGACCAGGTGCTCGACGATCCGGTAGGCCGACAGCTCGACACTGGCCGGCAGCACCCGCGGATCGCCGCTGACCTGCAGCCGCGATCCGCCGTTCATGTGCCGGGCGAGCAGGGCGTCCAGGTGGGCCACCGACGGCGCAGGGGCCAGCGCCACCTCTCCGCCGCGCAACTGCCCGACGATCTCACGCATGTCGCCCAGGGTCTGCCGGCTGCTGTCCTCGAGGCTGACCAGCAGGGCCTGCGCTACCGCCGGGTCGGCGTGCGTCCCCTGCTCGGCCGCGTCCGCCAGCTGGCTGAGCCGGGCTTCGAGCAGCGTCTCCAGGCGGGCCGAGAGCTGGGCCCGGTCGTCGCTCACCTCGAGGGCGGCCCGCTCGTCACGCAGCAGCCGAAGGTCCTCGTTGCGCCGGCGAAGCTCCTGACCCAGGGCCCCCTATGGGCCACCACCCGGCCGATCCCGTACAGGCCGGCCGCGATCAGGGCCACCACCGGCAGCAGTTCCGGGCCGGCCGCCGTGTCCCACGCGAGCACCAGCGCCGAGAGCACCAGGGTCAGCCCCAGGTCCGCGAGCCGCTCGGCCTGACCGACCGCGGCCAGCCCGCACAAGAAGGCCAGGACGAACACCAGCGGCAGCCCGGCCCCGCACCGCACCAGGTGCCCGAAGGTGAGCAGGTGCACCAGCATCAGGCCGCACGAGGCCAGCAGTACCGCTACCAGGCTGCGCCGCCACCACAGCAGCGGAAGCACGGTGGCCACGAACAGGGGCAGCTGCAGCCAGGACTGGGAGTCGACCCGGATCGTGGTGTCCGTGTTCTCGATGTTCATCACGGCCAGGACCGCCGCGAGCACGCCGAGGATCCCCGCCATCACGGTGTCGATCGGGCGGATCCCCGGCATCACTCGCGACCTCATGTCGACCTCCTGGGTCACAGTCTCAGCTCGGTCGGTCGGCTCAGGCGAACGTGTCAGCGGTCTCGGCGACGGTGCCGGCTTCGAGCGCCGGCCCGGCGGTCGAGCGCTTCTGCAGGTAGAGCCCAGCACCCCAGAACGCCGCCGAGATCACCGCGGTGAACGGGATGATGCCCAATCCTGCGGCCGAGTCGACCACCAGCACAAGGAACTGCAGGCCGACGACCGCGGCCAGGCCGGCGTAGGACTGCTTGCGATCGACCATCAGCCGGCCCACCGCATAGGCCAGGGCGAATGCCAGGGGCAGGCCGGCCCCGCAGCGAACGACCCAGCCGAACGCGACATCGTGAACGGCGAGGGCCACCGCAGTGACGGCGAGCACGGCCCAGAGGTTGGCCCGGCGCCACAGGATCGGCGCGGTCACGAGCACGAACAGCGGGATCATCACCCATGAGGTGGAGTCGATCCGGGTGGTGCCGTCCGTGCCCTGCATGTTCGCGATCATGAGGACGACGCCGAGCGCGGTCAGAGCGATCGCGAGCAGGTAGTCGAGGGGCCGGACGCCGCGCAGGATGCTGTTCATCGTGGACTCTCCTTCAGCTGGTCACCGGCGGGTCCGGTGTGTCTCGAAGGTAGGAATCAGCGGTTGTCGTCAGCGTCGTCCCTGCGGACGCTCTTGTGGCCAAGTCGTACTCCTCAAGGACGACGCCGGGTCACAATGAGCCCGTGCCCCCGCCGAGCGAGCCGTCGAGCGACTCCAGCGAGCCGATCCGCGTGCTGATCGCGGACGACCAGCAACTACTGCGGGCCGGCTTCCGGGTGATCCTGCAGGCCGAGCCCGGCGTCGAGGTGGTCGGCGAGGCGGTGGACGGCGTGGACGCCGTGGACCAGGCCCGCAGCCTGCGCCCGGACGTCGTCCTGATGGACATCCGGATGCCCAGACTCGACGGGCTCTCGGCGACCGAGCACCTGACCAAGCAGCCCGACGGGCCGCGCGTCGTCGTGCTGACCACCTTCGACCAGAACGAGTACGTGGTCCGGGCCCTGCGGGCCGGGGCCTACGGATTCCTGCTCAAGGACGCGCCTGCCTCGCGGCTGATCTCGGCCGTGCGCGCGGCCGCCAACGGCGACGCACTCATCGAGCCGTCGATCACCCGGCGCTTGGTCGAGCAGTTCGTCGCCCGAGCGCCGGTCGAGCCGTCGGGTCCGCCGGAGGCGGTGCGGGCCCTGACCGATCGCGAGCTAGAAGTGCTGCGGCTGATCGCCCGGGGACTGTCCAACGCCGAGATCGCCACGCAACTCGTGGTGGCCGAGACCACGGCGAAGACCCATGTGGCCCGGATCCTGACCAAGCTGGGCGTGCGGGACCGGGTCCAGGCCGTGGTCCTGGCCTACGAGTCCGGCTTCGTCACCCGCTCGCAGTAGAACCGGTCGCTCGCCGGTCAGGCGTCCTTGGGCCGCCAGATCCCGAACCGGTTGCCCAGCGGGTCCACGAGGTGGGCGAACTCGATCTGACCGTTGTCGACCAGCGGGACCGCCACCGTGGCGCCGAGGTTCGTGGCCTGCTCGATCGCGGCCGGCACGTCGTCCACCTGCACGTAGAAGATGGCCCAGTGCTCACCACCGGTCTCGGAGGTGTCCCAGAGACCGCCCTTGCCACCTTCGACCATGCCGTAGGGAGCCGGCCCGGTCGGCGCTTCCATCGTCCAGTCGAAGAGCCGGCCGTAGAACGCCTTCGTCGCCGACGGGTCGGGCGATCCGAGCTCGAAATAGTTCACCGGGTTCGACATCTGACTCCTCCACTGGCATTCACGGAAACGACATCCATGGCAACGACCAGCCCATAGTGGCAGTCGTCACCGCCCATCGAGGTCGCCTCGGCGCGAGCCGTACGCGGGACCGAAAATCACCAGCAGCGCCAGATCCTCGCTGACGTCGGTGAACCGGTGCTCCTCACCGGCCGGCACGAAGATCACCGCTCCCGGACCGACGGTCGCGGAGCCCGTCGGCGTCACGATCGTGGCCCGCCCGGTGGTCACGACGTAGATCTCATCCTCGCCGTGGGGATTCTGGTCGTCCAGGCCGCCGGCCGGGATGCAGTACGTCCCCACGGACAGGTCGGGCACCTCGAGGTGCTCGACCCAGTCGTTCGCCGTCGCGCCGGGCGAGCGCCACGTTCCCGCACCCTCGATGATCTGCATGCCGGATCACTCACCCACCGCGGCGATCAGGGTGGCGGCTCGCTCGAGGGCATCATCGACACTGCGGGCACAGAAGGTGAGGTCGACGAACACCTCGGTGGCGTCGGCCCGCGCGGCCTCGACCGCCGCCGCGAGGTCGCCGTCGCTCGAACCGGCCCGCGGGTTGAGGCGGACCACCCGCCGCAGCGTCTGCGGATCCCGACCGGCCGACTCGGCGGCGGCCCGGGCGACGTCCCACAACCGGGTGCTCAGCGGGCCCGGCAGCCCGCCCACCGCCAGCCAGCCCGCGCCCCGGCGCCCGACCCGCTCCAGGGCCCGAGGGGTGAACCCGGCCAGGAGCACCGGCGGGCCGCCCGGTTGGGCGGGGCGAAGACCGAACACCGACTCCGGGACGGTGAAGTGCGCGCCGCGGTAGTGCCCCTGCGTCTGGGTCCAGAGCATCGCCCAGACGTCGAGGATCTCCTCCAGCCGGTCACCCCGGTCGGCCCAGGTGAGGTTCAGCGCCTCGTACTCGTCGCGCATCCAGCCGAACCCGACACCGACGTCCAGCCGGCCCGAACTGGCCAGATCGAGGCTGGTCAGGGCCCGCCCGAGCAGCAGCGGGCTGTACCAGGGGGCGTTCAGCGTGCTGGTGCCCAGCCGCATCGTCGTGGTGCCGGCCGCGGCGATGCTCAGGATGACGATCGGGTCGAGAATCCTGGTCTGCTCGGGCGGGTACGGCTGCTGCGCGCCGGGGTAGGGATCGTTGGGGCGCACCGGGGTCAGGGCCCGGTCGCCCACCCAGAGCGAGCGGTAGCCGAGCTGTTGCGCGGAACGGGCGAAGTCGGCGATCCGCGGTGCGTCGCACAGCGGGCCGAGCTGAGGCAGGGCGAGTCCGAGCGGCATGGCGATCCTTTCCGGCAGTAAGGTGAGATAATTCAGCAGTCGATGAATGGCTTCACCGAAGGAGACCCACTTGACCACATCCGGCACCAGCCCGAATCCCCCGGTTCTCGTGGTCGGGGCCGGCCCGGTCGGTCTCACGGCCGCCCTCATGCTGGCCCGACACGGCACGGCCGTCCGCATCATCGACCGCTCCGAGGGCCCCACCGACCTGTCCAAGGCCCTCGTCGTGTGGCAGCGGACGATGGAGACGCTGGGCCCGGTGCTGCCGCCGGAGCGCTTCTCCCACGGGCATCCGGTGCTGCAGCGGATGGTGCTCACGCTCGGCACCGGCCACCGGGCCCAGGTCGACCTGCCCACAGTCAGCGGATCGGCGGTGCCGCCGTGCGTCATGGTTCCCCAGAGCGCCACCGAACGGATCCTGATCGAGGGCCTGGCCGAGTTCGGCATCCGGGTCGAGCGGCGCAGCGAGCTGGTGGGCCTGCAGAGCGACGAGGACGGCGTCACGGCCCGGATCGCCGGCCCGTCCGGGACCACCCCGGTACGCGCGCCCTGGCTGGTGGCCTGCGACGGCGCCCATTCCACGACCCGGGCCGCCCTCGGCCTCTCGTTCCCCGGTGCGACGATCAGCCGGCGCTGGCTGCTGGCCGACTTCGACGTCGCGACCGAGGCCCGGCCGGCCGGGGCGACGCCGTCCGATCGGGGCTCCGACGATCGCCACATCCAGATCGATCTACGCAAGGGGGTGGCGGCGCTCTTCCCGATGGGCTCGGGGCGCTGGCGGCTCATCGCCGAGCGCGGCCCCGACGGCGAGGGCGGTGAGGGTGAGCTACGTGAGCTGAGCACCGCGGAGGTCCAGGCGGTGCTCGACAGCCACACCGATCTCGGCTGGAGGATCGAGACCACCCACTGGAGCTCAGAGTTCGGGATCAACGAGCGCCAGGTCGAGCAGTACACGCACGGTCGCGTGGTACTGGCCGGGGACGCCGCCCACGTCCACAGCCCGGCCGGGGGTCAGGGCATGAACACCGGCATGCAGGACGCCGCCAACCTGGCCTGGAAGATCGCCCTGGTCCAGCGCGGAGCGGCCCGGGCGAGCCTGCTGGCGACCTACCAGGCCGAGCGGCACCCGGTCGGCGCCGCCGTGGTCCGCCAGTCCGGGCTGCTGCTCAAGGCCGGGATGGCCACCGGCCCGCTGCGTTTCGCTCGCGACCACGTGGCCCCGGTGGCCCTCTCGATGCCCCAGCTCCAGCGGCAGTTCATCGCCTTTCTCACCGAGGAGGCGGTCAATTATCGCCACGGCCCCCTGGCCGACGGCACCGCCGTCCCGCACGGGGCCCGGTCGGGCGATGTCTGGCCCTTGTCGGCGGGCGCTCAGGCCGAACTGGTGCTGACCGGCGATGCCCGGGACGCCGAGGTGCCCGAGACCTTCGGCGGCCCGAACGGATTGCCGCTCACCGTGACCCGGGTACCGGACGGCGATGCTGCCGGCGCTGTCGGTACCGGCAGCACCGGCCGTGCCGGGCTCGCGAACGGCGCGATCCTGGTGCGGCCGGACTCGGTCGTCGCATCGGTCGCCGCCGATGCGGCAACGGCCCTGGAATGGTCGTCGCGCCTGCTGCAGGCCTGACTACCTGGCCTGGATCGCGTTCAGGAAGGCAATTTTTCCCTCGGCCGCGAACTCGTGCAGGACGTTGGCCTTCATATCCGGGTTGTGCTCGCGGTTCGGCTCGGGCACGGCCGGGTTGCCGGTCCAGGACAGCAGCTTGCAGACCCGGTGCTGAATGCGCCAGCCGGCGCTGGTCCGCACCAGTTCGTCGTCGTACCAGCCAGTGCCCAGCCAGGTGGGGCCACCCTCGGCCGCATCGCGCACCAGCAGCCAGTTGCCGTAGCTGAAGGCGTTGGCCCGATCCCCGTCGAGGTGGACCAGCTGGCCCATCATCGTGTGCTGGTGGCTGTCCAACGTGGCGTGGAACTCGGCGAAGGAGCGCTTGAACTCGCTGAGGCCCTTCCACGCGGCTCCGGCGGGGCCGAACTCGGCCACGACGTCCTCGGCGAAGACGAGATCGAACAGGTCCCAGGCCCGCGCGTCCAGCGCGAAACCGTAGAGGTTCAGAATCTCGATGATGGCGGCCTTGTCGTCCTGCTCAGTCATGCTGGTGATCTCCACTCTGGTTTCCTGCCTGGATTTTCCTGAAACTTTGATGGCCCAGCGGCTGGGCTCGCCGGTCATCCCCGGATCCCGGTGATGGCCGACGCCGCCCGGGCCGCGACCTGGGTGAGTCGCTCGACCCAGATCTCGATCTGCTCGGCCGCCGCGGACGCCGGCAGGGCGGTCATCCGGATCGCCATCGCCGGCAGGTCCCCGGCCCGGATCGGCACCGGGACGACGATCGAGGCGAGGTCGTAGCGCTGCCCCGCAACGAGGTCGGGGCAGAACAGGTCGGCCAGGTCGGCGGTTGCCCGCTGCACCGCCCGCTCCTGCCGGGGCAAGCGGTCGGACAGCTCGAACTCCGAGAGCACGGCCTGATGACGGCGCAGCAGGTCGGGCTCGGCGACCAGGAGGGAGTAGCCATGCTCGCGTACCGTGTCGAGCAGGGCGGTGTAGAGGTCGCGGCGGTCCTGGCGCTCGTCCGGGGCCCGCGCCAGCCAGTGCTCGACCTCGGCCGGGGGCGAGTTCACCAGGAACACCGCTCCCATCGGCGGAACGATCGGCTGGCGGTGGCCGAGCGGGAAGGCCTCGCCCCGTGACCCCTGGCTCACCGCCAGCACCTGCACCGCGTCGTCACGGATCTTGACCAGGGCACTGCAGTCGACCGAGAACTCGGCGCTCAGCTGCTCCACGTCGGCCCGCATCACCTCGGCCAGCTGGGCCGCCTGGATCAGATCGGGATCCGGCCCGGCGATGAACGAGCCCGGCGAGAATCGACCGTAGCCGCCCTGGAAGAACAGCAACGGCAGGGTGGACCGTTCGACGGCGAGCTCCTGGACCAGCCCGAGCACGACGTAGTGGTCGCCGGCCTGGCTGATCTGCTCGAACGTGCACTCGATCCACGAGACGGCGCCGTCCAGGATCGGGGAGCCGAGTGGCCCGGGCCGCCAGCCGACGCCCTCGAACTTGTCCGGCCCACTGCCGGCGAACCGGCGGCAGAGCGGCTCCTGGTCCGAGGCCAGGACGTTCACGCAGAACACCCGGGCGGTTCGCAGTTGCTCGAAGCTCCGGGATCCGGTGGCCGGGAAGAACGCGATCAGCGGTGGGTCCAGCGAGACCGACGAGAAGGTGCCGACGACCATGCCTGCGGGTCGGCCGTTCTCGGCCACAGCGGTGACCACGGCCACGCCGGTCGGGTAGTGCCCCAGCGTCTCGCGGAACCGGGCGGGATCGATGGGCTTGGACATGGAAACCTCCATCACGTGCGCCTGCTGCCGCGAGCCCAGCCGCGAACACTCCCACGAGCACGGCCGCGCGAACCGGGGGTCCGGCGCCAGGCGGCCAGACCGACGGCCAGAAGCAGAGCAGCGCCGTTGAACAGGTCCGGGATCCAGACCGGCAACCCGGCCAGCTGCAAACCCTTCACCCCGACCGCCAAGGTGTACGCGGCCACCACGGTGCCCCAGATGTTGAACCGACCACCCCGGAACTGGGTCGAGCCCAGGAACACCGCCGCGATCACCGGCAGCAGATACCCCGGCCCCACCGTCGGATCACCGGCCGACAACTGCGCCGTCAGCAACACCCCCGACAACCCGGCAACCACCCCGGAGGTCAGCAACGCGAACAGGACGATCCGCGACGTCCGCACGCCCGCGAGCAGGGCGGCGTGCGGGTTGCCGCCGGTGGCGTACACCCGGCGTCCGAGCGGGGTGTGCTCGAGGACGTACCAGAGCACCAGAGCGACGACGAGCATGACATAGACCGGATAGGTGACACCGAACAGTTCGCCGGTACCCAGTTTCGCGAAACCCGACGGCAGGTTCACGATCTGCTGGCTGCTCGAGATCCACGCAATACCGGCCGCCAGCAAGGAACTCACACCCAACGTCGCAATGAACGACGGCACCCGAACCTTCGTGATCATCAACCACGAGAACAACCCCACCCCCGCCCCGGCCAGCAACGAGGCCACAACGGCCACCGGCAGTGGAACCTCACCCACCAGCAACCGGGCCACCAGGATCGCCCCCAGACCCACCTCGGCCCCGATCGCCAGATCAATCACCCCGGCCGCCGTCGGCACCACCAAACCCACCGCCACCAGGCACGTCACCGCCTGATCCGACACCAACGACCGCCACGTCCCCACCGTCAAGAACGTGTCCGGCACCCAGACCGCAAACACCACCACCATGAACGCCAGCAGATACACCGCCGACGCATTACGGAACGCCGTCCGGTGGCGCAGCCCCGCCCACCGCGTCGGCGGGGATGTCTCCGACGACGCCGGTTCGCCGGCAGCCACCTCGTGCGAGGGGGCCGCCCTGGCGACCCGGGCGATCAGGTCGGCTCGCCGGGCTCGGGTGCGGGCCCGGGCTCTGCTGGTGTTGTTGCGGATCAATCGGGCGACCGCCTCCCGGCGGGTCATCGGCGGCCGGCGCCAGGCGGCCAGACCGACGGCCAGAAGCAGGGCAGCGCCGTTGAACAGGTCCGGGATCCAGACCGGCAACCCGGCCAGCTGCAAACCCTTCACCCCGACCGCCAAGGTGTACGCGGCCACCACGGTGCCCCAGATGTTGAACCGACCACCCCGGAACTGGGTCGAGCCCAGGAACACCGCCGCGATCACCGGCAGCAGATACCCCGGCCCCACCGTCGGATCACCGGCCGACAACTGCGCCGTCAGCAACACCCCCGACAACCCGGCAACCACCCCGGAGGTCAGCAACGCGAACAGGACCATCCGCGACGTCCGCACGCCGGCCAGCGCCGCGGCCTCGCTGTTGCCACCCATGGCGTCGACGTTGCCGCCGGTGGCATAGACCCGGCGCCCGACGGCAGTGCGCTCGAGTACGTACCAGAGCACCACCGCGACGACGAGCATGACATAGACCGGATACGTGACCCCGAACAGTTCGCCAGTACCCAGTTTCGCGAACCCGGCCGGCAGGTTCACGATCTGCTGACTGCTGGAGATCCAGGCAATACCGGCTGCCAGCAACGAACTCACGCCCAGCGTGGCGATGAACGACGGCACCCGAGCCTGCACGATCATCAACCACGAGAACCAACCGACGCCCGCACCCGCCAGCAACGAGGCCACAACGGCCACCGGCAGTGGAACCTCACCCACCAGCAACCGGGCCACCAGGATCGCCCCCAGACCCACCTCGGCCCCGATCGCCAGATCAATCACCCCGGCCGCCGTCGGCACCACCAAACCCACCGCCACCAGGCACGTCACCGCCTGATCCGACACCAACGACCGCCACGTCCCCACCGTCAAGAACGTGTCCGGCACCCAGACCGCAAACACCACCACCATGAACGCCAGCAGATACACCGCCGACGCATTACGGAACGCCACCACCTGCCGGACCCGGGCCGGCCAGCGCACTTCGGGCGCCCGGGTCGGCGGCACCTGCTCAGTGGCCGGGCCGGGGCCCGGGGCGATCGTGACTGCGGGCATGTCCATCACTCCGCTCTGCTCGGGACGGCATCGCTGCCGCCCTCCGGGAGTTGTAACTCGTCGCGCACCAGTCGCTCCTCACTGAGTTGCTCGCGGGCGATCTCGCTGACCACCCGCCCTTGCCGCAGCACCAGCACCCGGTCGCACAGCGACACGAGTTCCTTCGGGTCCGAGGAGCACAGCAGCACCCCGGTTCCCTCACGGCGCGCGGTGAGGATCAGCTCGTAGATGGCCGCCTTGGCTCCCACGTCGACGCCCTGCGTGGGCTCGTCGAGCAGGAGCACGCGCGGTCGCACCCGAAGCCACTTGGCCAGCACGATCTTCTGCTGGTTGCCACCACTGAACAGCTTCAGCGCCTTCTCCGGGTCGGGCGGTCGCAGCCCGACGGTGTGCATCCAGGAGCGGGACTGGGCCCGCTCGGCCCGCCCGTCCAGGCGCCCGAAACCCCTTCGCAGCGGCCGCATCAGGGGCAGGGTCAGGTTCTCCCGCACGCTCATCTCCATCACCGCGCCGGCCCGGCGGCGGTCGGCCGGCACGTAGGCCATCCCGCTCTCGATCGCAGCCACGCTGTCGCCGGCGACCAGCTCTCCCCCGGCGACCTCCACCCGGCCGCCGAAGCGGTGCTGGGCCCCGAACAGCATCGGGCCCAGTTGCTCCCGGCCGGATCCGAGAATCCCGGCAATGCCGACGATCTCACCGGCGTGCAGGGTGAGCGAGAAGTCGCGCACCTGGGTACCGCTGATCCCGCTCGCGCTCAGCACCGGCTCGCCCGAGCCGTCCCAGCCCGTCGCGCTGGTCTCGGCGACCTCGCGGCCGGCGATCAGCCTGACCATGGTCTCGTGATCGAGCCGGGAAGTGGCCTCCTCGGCCACGACGCGCCCGTCGCGCAGTACGACCACCCGGTCGGCCAGCTCGAGCACCTCGTCCAGCCGGTGGGAGATGAAGACCACCCCGGCCCCCGAGGCGGCGACCCGCCGGATCGCGGTGAACAGCACCTGCACCTCGTCACCGTGCAGCGCCGCCGTCGGCTCGTCCAGCACCAGCACGTTGTCCGGGCGGCTCCAGCCGTCCAGGGCCCGGGCGATCGCGACGACCGTCCGCTGCGCCGGCGACAGCTTGCCCACCGGAACACTCACGTCGAGGCCGGTGCTGAACCGGGCCAGCAACTGCTGGGCCCGGCGGCGCTCGGCCGCGCTGCCCACCGGGGCCAGGCCCCGGCCCCGGGCCGACCGGTTCAGCCCGAGGTTCTCCACCGTGGTCAGGATGTCGGCCAGGCCAAGATCCTGGTGAATGAAGTGGAGCTCCTCGCGGGCGGCCGGGCCGCTCATCGCCCGGCCCTGGGCGTCGCGGACCTCGACCGACGCCCCGGGATCAGCCTGGTAGACACCGGCGAGGATCTTCACCAGGGTCGACTTGCCCGAGCCGTTGTGCCCGAGCACCGCGACGACCTCGCCGGAACGGACCTCCAGCGACACGTCGTCCAGAGCCTTCAGACCAGGGAACGTCTTGGACAGGCCGCTGACCCGAAGCAGCGGCGGCGAGGCGCCGGCGGTTACGACGTGTGCCACAACGGGGCGAACCGCTGGGGGAAGTCAGGGTAGCCCGACCACCCGTTGGTGGGGTCGAACGTGATGTCCTTCTGCTCCAGGAACTGCAGCGGGACGTCGCCGGCCTGCTCACCCGCGGTCGGCTGGGCACCTTCGATCAGACGGGCGGCCGAGTCGACCGCGGTCCAGACCGACACCGGGAAGTCGATGGCCAGCGCGGCGGTCAGCCCGCCGGTCTTGATGTCGGCCAGGTTGCCCGGGCTGGGCCCGAAGCCCACGGTCGGGATCTTGAGACCGGCCACCTTCATGGCCGCCGGCAGGCCCGCGGCAACCTGGAAGCTGACGAAGACAGCCACGTCGGTGGACGGATGCGCCTGCAGATCGCTGACCACGGTTGCGGCGGAGGTCTTTCCGATGGTGGCGACGTCGATCGGGACGGTGCGCGCCGTGCACGAGGGGCAGTTGAGCTTCAGCTCGTCCTGGAAGGCCTTCTGCACCGAGGCCGACAGGTCCAGGGCCGGCACCCCGTAGAAGACCGCGTCGGCCTTGGCCCCCTGGTTGGCGATCACCCAGTCGGCCAGGAGCTTGCCGTACAGCTCGGTGGTGCTGGCGCCGATGTAGTTGAACGTGATGCCGTAGGGCTTCACGTCGGTGCTGATCGAGATGGACACTACCTTGATGCCGGCGTCGGACATCTTCTTGAGGCCGCCGCCGAACAGGGCCGGGGTCGAGCCGCTGTAGAGGACGGCATCCGGCTTGAGGGCCAGCACACTGGACGCTGCCGCCTGCGAGGCCTGGGCCGTCGAGCCGGCGTTGACGGTGGTCAGCGTGCCGCCGATCGCCGCGACGGCCGGGCGCAGCAGATTGCCGGCCAGGGCACAGATCGGCGTCGCGCATTGCAGGTAGGCGAACTTCTTGCCGGCCGGAAGCTTCTGGGTCAGGGCCTCGCTCACCGGAAAGGCGCTGGGCCGGCCGGTGTAGGGGGCCAGAGCCGCTTTCGCGGCGGCCACGTTCACTGTCGCTCCGGAAGAGGCAGCCGTGGAACCGGCGCTGGAGGAGGAGCCGCAGGCCGAGGCCAGCAGGACCGCCGCCACGGCCATCACGGCCATGGCCGCCGTCCGGGCGCCGACCGGGCGTGAGGCCGGTCCGTCGAAACGTGCACGGGCGAGACTGCCCCGCATCTTTGCGAGCATCTTCCACTCTCCTGTTGTCCGCCAACGAGGTGGTGCCGAGAACTGCCGAACGGGGATCGCGTTGCAGGCCCCCCACGACCTGCCGCGACTGCGTCGAATGGCTCGGGTCGAACTAAATAGACCGAACCAATAGGCCTTACCTTGCATCGGCCCGCCAGGCCTGTCAAGGAAATCCTCGCCGCGACAGCGGCCTTCGGGCAGCCGTCATCAACGGAGATAATGGTTAGGCTTGAAAACGAGCCCGAAGATGGACTCGGAAGACGCGACGAGAGCGGGTGAGGCCTGGGATCAGCTCGGGTGCCGGTGCGCCTCGGCGGCGCGGTGGGCGGCGTCGACGTCACCAGCGATAATGGCCGCGACCAGATCGCCGTGAACCTTCAGCCGCTGCGCCAGGTAGACGGCGTCCCGCGGCTGGGGGTTGACCAGCGACACCTGGTTCACGAACTCGTAGAGGCCGATGTAGGTGCCCCGCAGCACGGCGTTGGGCGAGATGGCGGCGATCCGGGTGTGCAGATCCCAGTTGAGCGAGACGAACTGGGTGACGTCGTCGAGGCTCTTCTTCATCGCGGTGATCAGCGACCGGAGCTCGCGCCCGTCCTTGGCGCTGCGGTGCTGAGCCGCATGCGCGGCCACCAGCGGCTCGAGCTGCTCGCGGACCTCGATCGCGCCGGCGACCGCCAGCGGCTCGCCGTGAACGGTCAGGAGCGTGCGCCCCAGACGGACCACCGGGTCGTTCGCCGCGACGAACAGCCCCCCGCCCGGGCCCGGGCGCAGCACGATCCGGCGCCGCTCCTGCAGCAGCCGGATCGCCTCGTTGACGGTTGCCCGGGCCACCCCGGTCTCGTCGCGCAGGCCGGCCCGGGTGCCGATGTGATCGCCCGGCCGTAGCCCGCGCTGCTCGATGCCGTCCTCGACATAGGCGACGACGTCCTCGGCGCGGCTCCGGTGGGCAGGTATCGCCATGGATGGAGCCTAACGGATCGCCCCGGTCCCCGGCCGAAACGGCAGCGACTCCTTGACGAAACCGCCGGCCAGACGGATGATGTTCAGGCCTAATGGTTAGGTCTATTTATGATCTCCAGAGCACGGCGAAGCGGAAAGGCGTGGCGATGAAACTGATCGGTTACCGTACTGCGGAGGGCTGCGGGATCGGCCGGCTCGACGGCGAGTCCAAGCTGGTGCCCCTCGGCCGCCTCGAGCAGTTCTGGGCCGATCCCGACCAAGCGGTCCGGCAGACCACGGGCCAGGTGCTCGACGTCGGCGAGCTGACGCTGCGGCCTCCGGTGTCCGCCGGGGCCCGGGTGCTGTGCGTGGGGTTGAACTACCCCGAGCATGTGGCCGAGGGGACCTTCCAGCGCCCGAGCCACCCGGCTGTCTTCGGCCGCTGGACCCGCTCGCTGACCGTCTCCGGGCATCCCGCGCCGGTCCCGAACGGCGAGGAGGGCCTGGACTGGGAGGGGGAGCTGATGGCGGTGGTCGGCCGCGAACTGAAGAACGTCTCGACCGAGACCGCCCTGACCGGCGTGTTCGGCTACGCCGCGTTCAACGATCTCACCGCCCGGCGCACCCAGCACCGCACGACCCAGTGGACGGTCGGCAAGAACGCCGACCACAGCGGCCCGATGAGCGAGATCGTCACCGCCGCCGAGGTCGGCGACCCAGCCGCCGGCCTGCGCATCGTCACCCGGGTCAACGGCGAGATCGTGCAGGACGGCACCACTGCGGACATGATCTTCAGCGTCGGGCAGATCCTGGCCTACCTGAGCCAGACGATGACTCTGCACCCCGGCGACCTGGTCGTCACCGGCACCCCCAACGGGGTCGGGTACGCTCGCCGGCCACCACGCCTGCTCCATCCCGGTGACGAGGTCACGGTCGACATCGACCGGGTCGGAACTGTGCGCACCCCGATCGTCGCGACCCCTGCGAGCGCGTCATGACCGCGCGCCTTCACCGGATCGGCGACGCCGCGGCCTTCGCCCCCGAGGGGCACACCGGCGTCCTGCCGGTGCGCCTGACCGGCACCGCGGCCGACGAGTCGATGAGCGTGGTGCTGTCCAGCTACGAGCCCGGCGCCCACGCCGATCTGTCGCCGGTGGCCCTCGACACCGTCTACCTGATTCTCACCGGGCGCCTGACCGTCACGCTGGCCACCGAGCAGGTGGAGCTCACCCATCTCGACTCGATGTTCCTGCCCGCCGGTTGCGTGCGGGCGGTCGACAACCTCTCCGACCTGCCGGCCAGCATGCTGGTCATCCGGCCCAATCGATGACGAGGACGTTCGCCCCGCTGACCGGCGTCCTGGTCGTCGACCTGAGCCGGGCCCTGGCCGGCCCGCACGCGGCCATGATGCTCGGCGATCTCGGCGCCGATGTCGTCAAGATCGAGGCCCCCGGCACCGGCGACGAGACCCGAAGCTGGGGGCCGCCGTTCGTCCAGGCCGAGACCGGCGAGCGCGAATCGACCTACTTCCTCAGCTGCAACCGCAACAAGTCCTCGATCTGCCTGGACCTGAAGTCAGCGCCCGACGCGGACGTCCTGGCCGAGCTGATCCGCCGGGCCGACGTCCTGGTGGAGAACTTCCGCCCCGGGGTGCTGGAGCGGCTGGGCTTCGGGGCCGAGCGGCTGGCCGAGCTCAATCCGGAGCTGGTGACCCTGTCGATCAGCGGTTTCGGCCACGACGGGCCCGATGCCGGACGGCCCGGGTACGACCAGATCGCCCAGGGCGAGGCCGGCCTGATGTCGCTCACCGGGCCCGATCCGCAGCACCCGCAGCGCGTGGGGGTTCCGATCGGCGACCTGACGGCGGCCCTGTACGGGGCCTTCGGCGTACTCGGGGCCCTGCGGGAGCGCGACCGTACCGGTAGCGGGCAGGTGGTGCGCACCTCGCTGCTGGCCGCGCTGGTCGGCGTCCACGCCTTCCAGGGCACCGCCTGGACGGTGGCCGGCCACGTCGGGCGGGCGCAGGGCAACCGGCACCCCTCGATCGCGCCCTACGGGGCGTTCGGTTGCGCCGACGGCACGGTCCAGATCGCGTGCGGAAACGAGACGATGTGGCGGCGCCTGTGTGCCCAGTTCGGCCTCGACCCCGACGAACCGGACTACGCCACCAACAGCAGCCGCCTCGAGCACGTCGAGGCGCTCACCGAGCGGCTTGAGCGGTGCTTCAGCTCCTTCGGGCAAGACGTGCTGCTGGCGAAGCTGACCGACGCCGGCGTTCCAGCCGGGCGGATCCGCAGCATCGACGAGGTCTACCAGTGGGAGCAGGCCCGCTCGCAGCGGCTCACCCTGGAGGTCGAGCACGCCGGCCTCGGCTCGATCACGCTGCCCGGAATGGCACTGCGCACGTTCGAGATGTCCGCCTCCGGCGAGCTGAACGAGAGCACGCGCACGGCGCACGGCGCGCCGCCACAGCTGGACGCCGACGGCGCCGCGATCCGCGGCCGGCTGCGATGAGCGACTCCCCCGATCGCGTGCCGGCGGCGATCGTCGGGCAGCCGGGCGCCGAACCGCGGCTGGGCTCGGTCCGGCTGCCGCCCGCGGCGCCCGGCACCACCCTGGTGTCCGTGGTCGCGGCGCCACTGAACCCGCTGGACCTGCTGATCGCCTCCGGCACCTTCCACTCGGCCCGGCACGAGGCCCCCTACGTGCCCGGCAGCGAGTGCGTCGGGATCGTGCTCGACTCCGACCGGTACCGGCCCGGGTCCTGGGTCTACGCCGAGTGCCGGGCCTCGCCGTCCACGCCGGGGGCTTTCGCCACGCAGGTCCGGGTCGCCGACGAGGACGTACTGGAACTGCCGGACGGCCTCGACCCGGTGGCGGGCGCGGCCGTCGGCAACTCCGGGACGGCGGCGTACCTGCCCCTGGTCGAGGACGCTCGGCTGCGCTCCGGCGAGACCGTGCTGGTTTTGGGGGCCACCGGCGCGGTCGGGCAGCTGGCGGTCCAGGTGGCCCGCCGGTACGGGGCGGGCCGGGTGGTCGGGGTCGCCCGCAACCAGGACGCATTGCGGCGGCTGCTCGCCCTGGGGGCCGACGCCGTCGTCGAACTGCGCACCGGGGAGGACGACGACGAGTTGGCCGCCCGGTTGCTGGCCGCCGCCGGCCCGGTCGACGTGGTGCTCGACGGGCTGTTCGGCCGGCCGCTGCAGGCGGCCCTGCGGGTGTGCGCACCCCGCGCGCGGGTGGTCAACATCGGCAACCTGGCCGGGCCGGACCTAAAACTGCCGGCCGGGCTGCTGCGCGGCAAGCGGCTCACGCTGTCCGGTTTCGCCGGGCTGCACACCCCCCTGGGGGACAAGCGGGCCGCGCTGACCTGGCTGTGGAGCGCCCTGGCCCAGGGCCGGCTGCAGATCGGCCTGAACACCGTGCCCCTGGCGGGCCTTCCGGCGGCCTGGCGGGCGCAGGCGCTCTCGCCGCACACGAAATGCGTGGTCCTTCCGGCCGGCGGTACCCCGCCGGCTCTCACCTCGACCAGAGCGGAGCACGGAGCGTGAACCACACCCCCGCCGTCCCCGATTCGGAGGCCGGAACGCTGCGGCCGGTGGTCGACGTCGTCGTCATCGGCGGCGGCCCGGTCGGGCTGCTCAGCGCCGTCCTGCTCGGCCGGGCCGGGCTGCAGGTGTCGGTGATCGAGCGCCAGTCGCAGCGCTACCCACTGCCTCGGGCCTGCACCATCGACCACGAGGCCCTGCGGATCCTGCAGGCGGCCGGGCTGATGGCCGAGCACGCCGAACTGTTCGCGCCGTCCCAGGGCGAGCGGGGCGGGTACGAGTTCCGCAACGGCGAGGGCGAGCTGCTGCAGGCGATCGACTGGAACCGCCCCGCCGAGTCCGGTTGGGCGAACACCAACGGCTTCCACCAGCCTGACCTCGAGGCAGCACTGGAGAATCTGGCCACCCGGACGCCGGGTGTCACCGTCCACCGCGGCTGGAGTTTCCAGTCCCTGACCCAGGACGACGAGGTGGTCACGGTCCGGGTGGCGCCCACCGATCGGCCGGGTGAGGTGAGGACCGTCCGGGCCCGCTGGCTGCTGGGGGCCGACGGCGCCAACAGCCCGGTGCGCACCCACCTCGGCCTCGAGGTCGAGGACTCCGGCTTCGAGGCCGACTGGCTGGTGGTGGACTACCGCCCGCTGGTCGAGGAGAAGTGGACCGCCTTCGTCATCCAGTACTGCGACCCGGCCCAGCCGGCCACCGCGGTCAACAGCGGCCCCGGCCGGCGGCGGTTCGAGTTCATGCGCCGTGCTGACCTGAGCGTCACCGAGCTGGGTCGGGACGCCACCGCCTGGCGGCTGATGGCGCCCTGGGGCGTGACGCCGGACACGGCCGAGTTGGAGCGGCACGCCGTCTACACGTTCCGCGGGCGCTGGGCCCGCCGGTGGCGGGCCGGCAACGCCTTCCTGCTGGGCGATGCCGCCCATCTGATGCCGCCCTTCCTCGGGCAGGGGCTGTGCGCGGGTCTGCGCGACGCCCGGGCCCTCAGCTGGCGGCTGGCGATGCTCCACCGTGGTCGGTCGAGACCGTCCGTGCTCGACACGTACGAGCCCGAGCGCATCGGGCACGTCCGGGAGATCATCGACGAGGCGGTGGCCGCCGGGCGCCTGATCTGCGAACTCGACGTCGAGCGGGCCGCCGCCCGGGACGCCGGGATGCGGGCCCGCTCGAGCGATCCCGAGGCTGCCACCCGCCAGCCCCCGCACCCACGCCTGGGCGAGCCGTCGCTGACCCTCGCGAGCCGGGGCACCGACGGGCGACTGGCCCCTCAGGCCCGAGTGCGGGCCGGTCACCGGGTCGGTCTGTTCGACGACGTCGTCGGTGGTGACTGGCAACTGATCAGCCGGATCGGCGATCCTGCCGAGATCCTGGACGAGCAGGCCGCATCCTGGTTCCGGCAGATCGGTGGCGTGCTCGTCGATCTGTCCGGCCCGGGGCCGGTGCAGGACCTCGACGGCGGCTACGAGCGGTGGTTCACCGACCACCGGTGCCAGGTGTTCCTGGCTCGCCCGGACTTCTACGTGTTCGCGGCCGGCGAGCACGCCGACATCCCGCTGTTCGTCTCGCGCCTGCGCCAGGCCCTCCTGGAGGAATCACCATGACGACGACGCCGCACCCCCGGGCCGGCGCGCAGCTCCCACCGGCCCACCAGCCGCGACCGGGCGGCTCGTTCGACGCCACGCTGGTCACGTTCGCGGCGATGGGCCTGTTCGACGCGCTCACGGCCGACCAGCGCTCGCGGGTGCTGTTGCCGGCCACCGACCCGGGCCGCACGCACTGGAACTTCCTGCCCGAATCGGGCCGGACCGGGCTCGCGCTCGGCGAGCTGGACCGCCACCAGGAGGTGCTGGCCCACCGGCTGATCGCCGAGGCGATGTCGATCCCGGCCTACGCCCGGGTGGTGCAGGTAATGGCCAACGAGCACCTGCTGCGCGAGCTCAACCTGCCGGTCTTCGGTCACGTCGCGGCCACCTTCCGGGACGCGCGGGGCTACTTCCTGACGTTCTTCGGCCAGCCGCAGCCGGACACCACCTGGGGCTGGCGGCTGGTCGGACATCACCTGTCGATCAATGTCACGGTCGTGGACGGCGACCTGATGAGCACTACCCCGTTCCTGCTCGGCGCTGAGCCGGCCCGCTTCGGGCCGTTCCGGATCCTCGGCGAGGAGGAGGACGCGGCCTTCCTGCTGCTGGACGCTCTGACCGGCTCCCAGCAGGAGAAGGCGATCATTCACACCCGCCCGCCGGCGGACTTCGTCACCCGGACCGTGCCGGTGATCGGCGACGTCGAGTACCCCGAACACCACGGCGTCGGCCGCCGAGACGCGATGATCACCAACGAGGACCGAGAAACCCTGGCCTACTTCCGCGCTCACCCGCGGGGCCTGCGCGCGGGTGAGCTGTCGCCGGTCCAGCGCAGCCATTTCGACGCCCTGCTGGCCCGGTTCGTCGAGCGAGCCCGGCCCGGTCTGGTCGGCTTCGAAATGGATCGCATCGCGGCCGCCGGAGGCGTCGACGACCTGCACTTCGCCTGGGCCGGCGGCACCTCGATCGAGCAGCCGCACTACTTCCGGATCCAGGGCCCGGTCACGCTCATCGAGTTCGACAACGCCGAGGACGACGGCAATCACGTGCACAGCGTGTGGCGCGACCCGTCCAACGACTTCGGTGCCGACCTGCTGATCCGCCACCACCTGGAGCACGACCACCGGACCGGCCCGGTCGAGCACGACGGATATCCCGGGGCGAGCGGTCCGGCCGGTTCAGAACCACGCCTCGGTTAAGAAGTGCGCCGGGTTCAGAAGCAGAGGCTGCCGACCCAGAAGTCCGGCCGCAGGCCGAGGCCGGAGGCGACGAGGAGCGGGCTGGCGCCGACGACGGCCAGGGCGACGTACCGGGCCTGACGGGTGAGCGCCGTGGCCAGCAACCAGGGCAGGGAGACGACCGCCAGCCCGATCAGGAGTGCTCTGAGCCCCCGGTCGACGTTGTGCCTGCTCGCCGGCTCGCCGCAGGTGGTCGACACCCCGATGACCACCATCAGAACAAGGCCGACGCACAGGGCGAACTGGACGATCACCGATGCGGCCAAACCGATGGCCGGGCCCACGTTCGGTCGTTCAAAGGTGCCTTCCTGCTCCATCCGGACATGGTGTGCGGGCGAGGGCAGAACCCGCATGAGTAGCCGTACTCAGAGCGAAGAGCCTGCGGCAGCCGCTCAGGAGACCTTCGCCGGGGCCGGCGCGAAGCGGTCCAGGGTGGTGATGCCGGCGAACTGGTGCGGCTGGATCCCGGCCATCAGCCGGCCGTAGTTCTCGGAGAGCGCCTCCAGGTTCAGCGCACCGTGCAGGGTGATGACGCGGGCGTCGCGCCAGGCCCGCTGAACCGGCTCACTGTCCATGATCGCGGTCGATCCGGAGTTGCGCTGCAGCAGCTCGATCGCCTCGGCGCACCACTTGGCCGCATAGGCGGTCTCCACCAGCACCCGGGCACTGAACAACTGCATGTACTGCGGGTCGGGCGGGGTTCCGGCCGCCGCGAGCACGCCGATCCGGTCGGTCTCCTCGGCGTTGGCCCGGGTCATCAACGTCGCGGACTGGATCTTGGAGTGGACCTCGGCCAGCATCAGATGGGTGAGCGGAGCCTCCAGCTGGTTCTTGTAGGCCGTGCCGCGCAGCGGCCGCCCGGCCGAGCGCTCGAGGAAACGCTCCAGGGTGCCCTGGGCCAGGCCGATCGACATCCCGGCCATCAGGCTGAACGCCCAGCCGAGAGTCGGTGCCTTCCACAGCGTTCCCTTGAGACCGCTGTCGAGCGCACCGCCGGTGATGTCGCGGAAGTCGACGCCCCGATGTTCGGGGACGAAGAGCTCGTCGCCGGCCAGGGTGATGGAGACACTGCCCGTGGCCCGCATGCCGGCCACCTGCCAGTCGTCGAGGAATCGCAGGTCCTCGAGCGGGACCTGCAGGCCCACCAGGTAGGGGCCCTGCCCGTCGTCGGCGATGCACCCGAGGTTGGTGAAGGGCGCCCACAGCGAGTCGCTGCCGAAGGTCCAGGGCCCACCGGAGACGATCCAACCGCCGTCCACCCGCGCGGCCCGGCCGCGGCTGGCCGGGAAATGGCTGGAGCCGGCCACCCGGGGCCCGACCCAGCTCGGACCGTAGACCTCCTCGACGACGCGGGCGCCGGAGCCGGCCGGGATCCAGTTCGTCGAGGCGCCGGCCCAGACGGTCCACCCGCAGGAGCCGTCCCACTTGGACACCTCGGACACGACGTCCAACTGCTCACGCACCGAGAGCTCGTCGCCGCCGAACTCGGCCGGGCTGCCGATGTTGAAGACGCCGGTCGCATCCAGGTCGGCGATGGTCTTGTCCGAATGACGGCCTGCCCGTTCGGCCTTGAGTGCACGCTCGCGCAGGGTGGGCCCCAGCTCGCGGACCTGACCGAGGATCGACACGACCCTCTCGGACGAATCATGAGTCGCAACCATCATCGGTTCCTCTCCTACGTTCAGTTTCGCCGGCCCGGACCGGGAGACGCCGGGTGCCGCACAGCAACGCGGCTCAGTGATGGATAAATGAACCGAACCATTAGGCCTTACCATGCCTCGCAGGTGGGGGCCTGTCAAGAAGTTGCCCGACCTCGCCCAGCACAACGCGGCACCGCTCGCTCAGGCCCACCGGGCGGGACCCGGGCCGCCCGGGCGCGTACTGGTCCAGGTGCGGAAGTGGTCGTCAGGAAAACCTTTTCGGAACATTGATCAGTACCTGACCGGCCGCCGAGCGCTTCGACCCGAGCGGGTGAGCTCCGGCGGACCCGCAGCGGACGGCGGTCCTATGCGGAGGCGCCCAGCAGAGCCTCGACGCCCGCCTCGTAGCCGGCCACCGTGGTGCCGGCGACCAACAGGTGCTGCAGCAGGAATCCCTGGGTCAGCCCGAGCATGGCCGCGCCGACCTGCCCGGGTACGGCACTCGCGGGCAGGTTGCCCGCAGCCTGCCACCGGCGGGCCACCTCGGCGTAGTGATCGCGCAGTCGCCCCAGGGCCTCGTTGGCCCGCAGGCTCAGGTCGGGGTTGCGCAAGGCCTCGGCCCAGACCTGCAGGGCGATGCGGGTCAGATCCTGACCGGTGCCCGGATCGTCGGCGGACCGGGCGACGACGCTCTCGATGATCGCGATCACCGCGCTCGCCGGTGAGGGCGCCGCACCGTCGGCCAGCAAGCGGGCAAAGGTGTCGTCCGCGCTGTTCAGGGCGGTTTCGGCGACCGCCCCGATGATCTCTTCCTTGCTCCGGAAGTACCGGTAGACCGCCCCGGCGGACAGACCTGACTCCCCCACGATGTCGGCCATCGAGGTGGAGTGGAACCCGTTGACGGCGAACAGGCGCCCGGCCGCGGCCACGATCTCGGTGCGGCGCAGGGCGCGGTACTCGTCAGTGACCCGGGGCATCCACCCAGACTAAAAGCGAACGTTCATTCTTGACAACCATCAACCCCCGTCCTACCTTCAAAGCGGACGTTCGTTCTCTTATGCGAGATGACCCCGCTTCTCGCCGTCCGCCCGTCGCACTCCCACAGCTGTGAAGGCGAAGGACCACGCATGAGCCAGGATCAAACACTTTTTGAGCCCTCGAGCTACCAGGGCGGCACGGCGCACGGATTGCTGAGCGCGTTCGAGCCGGGACGCCGCACCCTGCCGGCCGGCTACCAGGTCGATCCCCGCTTCCGGGCGCTTCCGGTCGACATCGTGTTCGACAAGGACGTGGCCGTCACCTTGCGTGACGGCACCATCATCTACGTCGATGTGTTCCGCCCCACCGGAAACGACCCGGTTCCCGTCCTGGTGGCGTGGAGCCCCTACGGGAAGAGCCAAGGCACCGCTCCGAGCGTCACCGGACTGTTCGGCATGCTCGGAATGGACAACGCGGCCCTCTCGGGGCTGGCCAAGTTCGAGGGCCCGGACCCGGCCTACTGGTGCGCCCAGGGCTACGCGATCTGCAATCCCGACCCGCGTGGCATCGCCCATTCCGAGGGTGACAGCGTCATGTTCGGCAGCCAGGAGGGCCGCGACTGTCACGACCTGATCGAGTGGCTGGGCGTGCAGGAGTGGTCCAACGGCATGGTCGCGATGACCGGGACCTCCTACCTGACGATCGCGCAGTGGTACACCGCCGCCGAGCACCCCCCGCACCTGGCCGCGATCAACCCGTGCGAGGGCCTGAGCGACGTCTACCGCGATCTGCTGATGCGCGGCGGCATGCCCGACATCGGCTTCGCCGAACGGCTGCAGAAGAACAGTTACGCCGGCCAGAACCGCCGCGAGGACATCCTCGCCGAGGCCGAGCGCCACCCGCTGATGAACGAGCTGTGGCAGGACAAGGCCGCCCCGCTGGAGAAGATCACCACGCCGGCCTACGTCGTGGCCAGCTATTCCAACACGCTGCACACCCAGGGCACGTTCCGGGCCTGGCGCCGGATCGCCTCGGCCGACAAGTGGTTGCGCATCCACAACACTCAGGAGTGGCCCGACTACTACGACCCGGCCCACGTCGAGGACCTGCGCCGGTTCTTCGACCACTACCTGAAGGGCGAGGACAACGGCTGGGAGCAGACACCGCGGGTGCGCTACAGCCTGCTCGACCTCGAAGGCGGCGACCGTGTCGACGAGATCGCGACCGAGTTCCCGCCGACCGACGTCACCCAGGTCAAGTACTACCTCGACGCCCGCACCCGGTCGCTGAGCCTCCAGGCGCCGTCCGAGGCGGCCAAGGTGTCGTACAACACGGAGTCGAACCCGGCCCTGGTCTCCTTCTCGGTCCGCTTCGCCGAGGAGACGGTCGTGGTCGGATACCCCAAGGCCCGGCTGTGGGTCGAAGCGGTGGACGCCGACGACATGGACCTTTTCCTGCTGGCCCAGAAGCTGGATCGGCACGGGACGCCGCTGCAGCAGTTCACGGTACCCAACCAGGGTGCCCTGATGCAGGATCTGACCGAGCGAGGCGCCTCGGTGCTCCGGTACAAGGGCATCAACGGCCGCCTGCGGGTCTCCACCCGGCATCTGGACCACAACCTGTCGACCGACACCGTGCCGGCCCATGCCTTCGACCGGATCGAGAAGCTCAAGTCCGGCGAGATCGTCGACGTCGAGATCGACCTGTTCCCCACCGGCCTGGTGTTCTACCCGGGCCAGCAACTGCGACTGGTGATCAGCGCGCAGAGCTCGCTCGGCCCCATCATGCCGATGACCAGGGACTACGTGGCCCCGAACAGCGGGCAGCACGTCGTCCACACCGGTGGCGCCTGCGCTTCCTACCTCCAGCTGCCGATCAAAGCCGTCTCAGGACAATAGTTCTCGCCCCTCCCCATCGAAGGATGTCAACGATGACAACCCAGGAAACTGCTCCCGATCCCATGACGACGGTGACGACGACCACGGTCGAGCTCGTGTCCGGACCGAGCTCCCCCGGCCGGGCCGAGGACTTCGAGCTCCAGCACGCCCGCCGCGTATTGGCCCGGCTCAAGGCTCTGGTCGGCCGTCAAGGCCTGCTCGACCTGCTGGCCGACGACATCGAGCAGGGCAACGCGTTCCTGCGCGAGCAGGCCGAGATCTCGCAGGGCGAGCTCCGGTCGGCAACCACCCGGCTGGCCGTTCGGGGCCTGAAGGCGGTCCAGTTCCTGCGCTGGCTCGAGACCTGCTTCGCCAACGAGCCCGCCCTGCTGGCGGCCGAGCCCGATCACTTCGTGATCGCCCCCAACCCCGACGGCAGCGTCTCGGTCATCGAGAACCTCGGGCCCTACGTCGCCCACGTCCAGTTGCCGGCTTATGACGCCGCAGCGAAGTGGGAGGGGCCGGCACTGGCAGAGCGCCTGCCCGAATCGGAGTACCCGTTCCATCGGATCGCGTCGATGAGCCTGCCCGACGGCACGGTCGTCGGGCGGATGCTGACCCAGTTCGGCGACACCAGCGAGGGCTTCAACGCCAGTCTGACCTGCTACTTCCCGGTCTCGTGCCCGGAGGAGATCTTCGAGCACCACCGCCAGCACCTGGCCGTCGAGTTCACCAACTGGATCCTGGCCGCCGCGGCGGCGCAGAACTGAGAGCCCACCAGGCATCGAAATCAGGGGATCAGGCCGTGATTCGCACGTCGGCGTCGGCGCGCGCCAGCTCGACGTAGGTCTGCCCCGGGGCCATCGCCAGGGGGCGGCCGTCGGAGAGGGTGAACTGGAAGGTCTGCTCGACCGTGCCCTTGGTCCAGGTGCCGCTCACGTACGCCCCGCCGTGGAAGTAGTAGAACGTACCGCTGGTCTGAATGATGTCGTGCAGCGGCTCGTCGTGGCCGGAGCCGGAGTAGATCTTGGCGTAGCGCTGCACCGCCCGGATCACCAGCACGTTGTCCGGGGCCACCCGGGTGCCGTCCGAGAGCACGTGCGGACCCCAGGGCATGCTGCGCCGGTACCGACCCGTCGTGTCGTCGTAGCGGTAGGCCATGTCGTAGGTGTCGCCCGACTTCCACGGCACGCGGATGCCGCGGGCCGCCGTCCCCGAGGCCGTGCTGATCTCGGCCTCGGTCGCGGCGAACGGAAAATAGGCCGGCCGCAAATCATTACGGAACTTCGTCGACTGCTGGGCCAGAACCCGCGGATGGCAGACGACGGCGCGGTCGTAGTAGGTGGCCCCCTGGTACGTGCGGACCCGGGCCCGGTCGATCGAGTACGAGCCGGTCCCCCGGGTCGCCAGGTAGGTCAGCGAGCCCTCGACGAACTGCCCGAAGTGCTTGACGTAGTTCACCACCCAGCCGGTCGCACCGGTGCTCGCGAGAATGGCCCCGATCGGGCTGAGCAAGGGGACGTCGACCGGGCGCATCGAGCGGACCGGGGCCACGCCGTCCGGAAAGTGGGAGTGGAAGACCGGGACCAGCCGGGTACCGGCGTAGCCGGCGGCGTCCCGGTACCCGTCGAGCTCGACGAACACGATGTCGGCCGAGGCCAGGCCGGCCTGGGGGTGCTCGTTCTTGTTGTCCGGCACCTTGACCGCCACGGCCGCGTGCGCGGTGTCCGAGGGGTTCGTGACCAGGGCACCGGTGAGCGGCCAGCGCGGCGGGTCAGCGGCGGTGGCCGAGGGCGACGCGGTCGGCGTCGGCGAGGACGTCGGTCCGGGAGCCTGCCCGTCCGAGGAGCCGGAGCACCCCGCCACGGCCACGCCGGCCACGCCGAGCAGGCCCAGCAGGGCCGTTCTACGATCAAGCGGGTTCATCGCCCCTCCTCCCGGATCATCGTCGCATCGCTGGACGGTCGACGGCGGGAGGGCCAGCCCTGCTTTTGGCTCGGTCAGCGGTGGGCGGTGACGATCCACGCCCGGGAGTCGAACCAGACCCCGTCGTCGCCCAGTCGCGCCCGCAGGGCCGAGCGCAGACGCTCCCGGGCCTCGGTCGTGGCGGTCGGGTCCAGCCGCTCCAGGGCCTCGCTGGTGCTCGTGAAGCCGCAGACCCAGGCGAGGGCGGTGTCGACGTCCGGGCCGTAGTAGACCGGCTCGCGCACGTCAACGAATCTGACGTCGGCAAATCCAGAGGTCTGCAGGATCTGCTCCACCCTGGGCGGCTCGGCCAGCGAGAACGGATCCCGCCCTCGGCTCGGGCTGTTCGCCGTCCCCTCTGCACCGCCGGTCGGCTCCGGCCCGGAGGTGAGGGCCTGCCTGATGGCCACGTCCCAGGCATTGCGGTCGCTGCTCTGCCAGACCGTCATCGCCAGGCGCCCGCCCGGGCGCAGGGCCTGGCCGATGTTGGTGAACGCGGCGATCGGGTCGTCGAAGAACATCGTGCCGAACCGGCTGATGACCAGATCGAAGTGCCCCTGGGCGAAGGTGTGGGTCTGGGCGTCGGCCTGCTCGAAGGTGACGTTGCACAGTCCCTGGGCCCGGGCCGCCCGGCCGGCGCGCTCGATCGCGCTCGCCGAGACGTCCACCCCGAGAGCACTGCCGGCCGACGCCCGGACGGCGGCCCGCCGGGTCGTCGGCCCTGACCCGCAGCCGATGTCGAGAACATGCTCGTGCACCCGGACGTCGGCCACCCGGCTCAGCACGACGTCATGCCTCTGCAGCTCGGCATCGTAATCGACTGCCCCGGCTGCGCTTCGGCCCGGATCGGGTCGCATCGCCGTCCTTTCACAACCGGCCCCGGCCGCGGCGGCGTCGCTACTTGAGCGTGCTGCCGCCGTCGAGCACGGACAGGTTTCCGGTGACGTAGTCCTGCTCCATGAAGCTGAGGTAAGCCTTGGCCACATCCTCGGCGTCCGCCACCCGACCCAGCAGGGTGTCCCGGCCGGCCTGCTCGAAGAGCATTTCGCGGGCCTGGTCGGGCAGCGTCGACCACAGCGGCGTGCGCACGATTCCGGGCGCGACGACGTTGACCCGGATCGGGGCCAGCTCGACCGCCAGTGATCGGGCGGCGGTGATCACCGCGCCACCGATCGTGGCCCCGAGCAGCTTGCCGGGCCCACCGTGCAGGGCCGCGGCGCCGGCGGTGAGGGTCACCGAGCCGTGCCGATCGAGCGTGGCCAGCCCCGCGCGAACGGCGTCCAGGGCCCGAAAGAGCCGCACGTCGAAGAAGTCGCGCGCTCGCACGGGGTCGTAGTCGGCGATCACCCCTCGGGCGAGATCGTCGCCGGCGGTGTAGATCAGGTGGTCGAACGGACCGACCCCGGCGAAGAACGACTCCAGGGACGCCGGCGAGGTCACGTCGACCAGCGCTCCATCGGCCTGGGCGGGAAGTTCGGCCAGAGCCCGCTTGACGGACTGCTCCGAACGGGATCCGACGATCACCCGGGCACCGGTGGCGGCCGCGGCCTGGGCGACGGCCAGGCCGATCCCGCTGGTGCCACCGATGACGACGACGCGATGGGTTGACGAGAGAGGCACGGAAGGTCCTTTCGAAGAGGTGACTTCGAGCCTGCGGCCATCTCCAGCCGGCCGTCCAAGACCGGTTGGGCCTCAGCTGATGCCGTAGCGGCATCAGCCCTGGTCAGGCCGACCGGCCAGGAGCAGCGCCCGGGCCGAGCGGACCAGTTCGCCGAGCACCGGCGAGACTCGTCGCGCCTCGATGACCAGGCAGAGCTCGGCGTCGGGCAGGTCCCTCACCCGCGAGAAGGTCAGGTCGGCGCGGTGGTAGTACCGCGCCACGGATTCGGGCACGACGACGATCCCCCGCCCGGCGGCCACGCTCTCGAGCTTCTCCTCCACGGTCGGCGACCAGGCCGGCGAATCCTCGCGATCCGCCCCGGGGAGCTCCACCGCACCGGGCCACCACGGAAGCGCCTCGAGCGGCTGCAGAAGCACGTCCTCGGCCAGGTCGGCCAGGTCGAGCACGGGCCTCCCGGTGCGCGGATGCTCCCGGGGCAGCACCACGACCCGCGGCTCGCAGTACAGCTCCGCGACCCGTAGCCCCTCGGTGTCGAACGGGCGGTGGGCGAAGCTGGCATCGAACCGCCCGTCCCGCACGGCGGCGATCTGCTCGGTCCACGAGGTCCGCACCACGTCGACTCGCAACCCCGGGAATCTCTCCTCCAGGTGACGAACGACCGGGGTCAGGATCAGCCCGGGCATGAATCCGATCGTGACGCTGCGGTCCTCGCGCTCGGCCACGCGGATCCGCCGCTGCAGGGTCTCGGCCGAACCCAGCAATTCGTGCGCCTCCTCCCGCAGCAGCTCACCGGCCCGCGTCAGACGGGTGCCGGCGCGCGAGCGCACGAAGAGCGTGACCGCCAGCTCCCGTTCCAGGGCGGTGATCGAGCGGCTCAGGGCGGGCTGCGCGATATGGAGGACGGCGGCGGCCCGGCCGTAGTTCAGCGTGTCGGCGAGGGTCACGAAATAGCGCAGACGACGCAGGTCCAGATCACCCATGGACCTGATTGAAGCAGGCGAGGCGACCGGCGGACCGGTCCGGCGTCTAGAGTCCGGGGCGTGAACTTCTTCCGGCGCCGGGCCGAGCCGCAGCCGGCGCCGGCGCCGGCGCCCGAGACGGTTGCCCAGTCGCTGAACCGGCTGGTGTCGACCGGCGGCCGGCCCTCGCTGTTCGCCCACTCGGAATTCGTGAAGAAGGCGAACTGCCCGCGCTGCGGTGCCCGCAAGCAGCTGCCGTCGGCGACGGCCTACCTGTACTGCGACCACTGCGGCGCCCTGATGGACTACGACTTCCGGAGGGCGAACGCCGACACCAACGCCGGCCTGACCAACACCGTCTTCCACCAGCTGATGGCCCCGGTCCAGCTGCAGGCCCAGCAGGCCCGGGCCGCGGGCGACACCGACGGCTACCGAAACGTCATGCGGGGCGTGTTCGCACAGTGGGTCCGCCAGTGCCCCCAGGCGGTCTCCCCGCGGGCGGCCAACGACGAGGACTTCCGCCGCCGGATGGTCGACTACCTCGTGGAATCCACGGTGAGCAAGGACTTCGACCCGGCCCTGGCCGCACTCGAGCGGCAGCTGAACGGTCTGACCGCGTCGCTGCAGCGGATTTCCCGGCCGGGCGAGCCCTGGCTGGTGAGCGACGGCATCTGGGCGGTGGCGGCAGCCTTCCGGGCTCTGATGGAGGCGACCTACCTGCGGCTGGAGAGCGCCGGCGTCCTGGCCCTGGATCCGGACCAGGCCCCGCCCGGAGTGCCCCTGCGGATGGAGTACTCGACGTTCTGCCAGGGCTGGCTCCCGCACCTGCCGGCGGCCGAGGCACCAAGACTCCTGTCGATGTTCGGCCTGACCGGGGAGTACGCCCCGGTGGACCTCGCCGGGGCCGTCCCCCGGCGCTGCGGCGGGTGCGGCGGCGAACTGCTCAGCCTGGACGGCGCCGAAGCCGTGGTCTGCCAGGGCTGCGGCCGCCGGCTCGACCTGCGCGCCGGCGAGTCACCCTGCCAGGGCTGCGGGGCGGCGCTCTGCTTCCCCGAGGGCGTCAGCCAACTGAACTGCCCCTACTGCCGCAGCACCACCTACCGGCTCTGAGCCCGTGCGACCCGGTCGGGCGGGCAGTCGACCCGCGTCTCCTGCCCGCCCCGGGCTTCAGCCGGCGTACGGGACGGCGACGTCCAGCACCCAGGTGACGCCGAAGCGGTCGGTGAGCATCCCGTACAGCGGGGCCCACCCGGACGGCTCCAGCGGCGCCTTGATCGTGGCGTCCTTCACCAGGCCGTCCCAGTAGCGGCGGATCTCGTCCTCGTCCTGGCCGCGGACCGAGACGAAGACCGGGTCGGTACCGGGCTCGTAGGCCCGTGCGGCCGGCACGTCGTAGGCCATCACGTGGAAGCCCTCGTCGGAGCGGACCTGACCCCAGGTGAGCTGGTCGCTCTCCTGGGCGGGCGCGGGAATGTGGGCGTCGGCGTAGCTGACCGCGATCAGCTCACCCCCGAACACCGACTGGTAGAACTCCAGCGCCTCGCGGGCCTGGCCTCTGAAGTTCAGGTGCGTGGCCGTGGTGACACTCATGATCGACTCCCTTTGTGCTGGTCCGTCCCGGTGGCTGGCGCCCTGGGCCTGGAAGAACCCTCGCAGTGGTAGCGGTCAGGTTCTGGCCTCTTCTCGAGCAATCATGGAATGCATGAGCGGAACGTCGGAGAGGCTGCTGTCACTGCTGTCGCTGCTGCAGGCCCGCCGGGACTGGCCCGGTCAGGTTCTGGCCGACCGCCTCGACGTCAGCCCCCGCACGGTGCGCCGGGACGTCGACCGCCTGCGCGAGCTCGGCTACCCGATCGCCGCGACCAAGGGCCCGGACGGCGGGTACCGGATGGACGCCGGGGCCCACCTGCCACCGTTGTTGTTCGACGACGAGCAGGCCGTCGCCCTGGCCCTGGCCCTGCAACTGGTGAGTACCGGCGGGGCCGGAGTGGGCGAGGCGGCCGGCCGAGCCCTGGCCACGGTGCGGCAGGTCATGCCCGCGCGACTGCGTCACCGCATCGACACCCTGCAGGTCACGGCGGTGCGCTCCGGCGCCGGCCCGGTTCCGCAGGCCGACCCGGCCGTCCTGATCACGCTGGCCGATGCCGTCCGGGCCCGCGAAGTGCTGCGTTTCGACTACCGGCCGGCTGATCACCAGGACGACGCCGCCCCGGCCGTCGACCCCCCGCCGCGCCGGGTCGAGCCCCACCACATCGTCAGCCGGCACGGGCGCTGGTACCTGGTCGGCTGGGACCTGGACCGTGACGCCTGGCGCACCTATCGCATCGACCGGATGACGCCGCGCACCCCGACCGGCCCCCGCTTCACTCCGCGCCCGTTGCCGGGCGGAGACGTCGCGGCCTTCGTGGCGGGCCGGTTCAAGGGATCACCGAGCGGCGACACCTGGCCCTGCCGGGGCCAGGTCGTCCTGCACACAGCCGCGGCCGACGTCGCTCCGTTCATCGGCGACGGGGTGCTGGAGTCCCTCGGGCCCGACCGCTGCCGACTGACCGCCGGATCATGGTCGTGGACCGGGCTGGCCGCCGCGATCGCGCGCTACGACGTCGATTTCGACGTCCTGGGCCCGAAGCCGTTGCAAGAGGCGTGCGCGGCTCTGGCCGAGCGCTGCGCCCGGGCCGTCCGAACGCCGTCCACCCCGGAGTGAGAAGGATTCACGGTTCAGTGCGGCGCAGCACCAGGCAGACGAACCCCCACGTGTCGCGGTAGTCGCGCAGCCATTCGGTGCGGTGGATGGTGGCCGCCTCGAGCGCGGCCTGATGGTCCGGATCGTCGCGATGATCCAGGGCCCAGGACGCCAGCGAACCGGTCCAGGCCCATTCGTAGTCGTCCAGCTCCCGTCGTGTGCTCACGTGGCCGGACACCGGCGTCCAGCCGTCGGCGACCACGAGCTCCACGGCGGTGGGCAGATCGGTCGCCTGGCCCAGCATCGCGACCGCTTCGGGCGAGGGGGGACCGGCCCAGAATCCGTCCCCGACCAGGATCCGGCCCGATGGGGACAGGTACGTGTCCGCGGCCGCGATCGTGCCCAGGAGCCCGCCGAAGAGATGCGAGACGCCGCAGCCGAGAACCAGGTCGAACCGGTGCGGTGAGGTGAACGAGGTCGCATCCTGCTGGTGCAGCACCAGGCGATCCTGGACCCCGAGCCGTCCGGCCTCACTCCAGGCTCGATCCAGAGCGGCACGCGAGGTGTCGACGCCTTCGGCCCGCACCTGCGGATAGGTGATCAACGCCCGCAGCAGCCACTCGGCACCACCGCAGCCGAGGTCGAGAAGCCGCTCGTCGCCGCGGGGAACGGCAGCGGTGAGCAGCCGGCGCACGGAATCGTCGGCCAGCGGAGAGGCCAGCGGATGATCCGCGTGGGCCAGGCGGGAGATGCGGTCACGCTCCATGACCGGACTCTTTCAGCCGCAGGCCCGACGGGCACCTGCTTTTCGTGGGCCTCGGTTCGGATCGGTGCGACTGTCTCACTAGGGTGGCTCGCATGGTCATCGACTTCGATGCTGCGCTGTGGGTCTGGGACGCCCGTCCGGGTGAGAACTGGACCTTCGTGACCCTGCCGGTGGACCCTTCCGAGGAGATCCGGCACCGCATCGGCGGGGAGCGGCGCGGCTTCGGCGCGGTCCGGGTGCGGGCCACCATCGGCGCCAGCACCTGGAAGACGTCGATCTTCCCGGACGGCGGCCGCAACGCCTACGTGCTGCCGGTGAAGCGGGCGATCCGCACCGCCGAACATCTCGAGGTCGGCGACGAGGTCAGCGTGACCGTCGAACTCGTCTCGGGATGACCGGCCGGCCGATCCACGGGTACTGCGGGAATCGGCCGGCGAGCAAGGTCAGCTCTTGATCCCCGCCTCGATGGCGTCGATGATCCGCGGCCGCAGCTCGGCGGCCTTGATGATCGAGTCCACCGAGCCGACCTCGACCGCGCGCTGGATGCTGTGCACCCGGTCGAACTCGGCCGCCACCTCGGCCAGCCGCTCAGCCCGGACGGCCGACTGCACCTCGGCCAGCCGGGTGTTCAGTGCCGCCCGCTCCGCGCCCTCGGCGCTGAGCACCTGCGCCTGCACCTGGGTGACGCGCGGGTCGGTGGCGGTGCGGTGGTTCACCTCGCCGGAGAACACCACGGCCGCGGCCGGGGCACCGCCGAGCACCGAGGCGAACGAGCCCTCCAGGGCCAGCACGGTCAGGTTCGGGTTGAGCGCCTTGGAGAAGACCACGAACGCGCCGCCGTGGTAGCGGGAGATCACGCAGAACACGATCGGGCCGTCGAAGTTGACCACGGCCCGGCCGATCTCGGCGCCGTACTCCAGCTGGAGCTTGCGCATCGACTCCGGTGAACCGTCGAACCCGGAGAGGTTGGCCAGCACCACCAGCGGCCGGTTGCCCGAGGCCGCATTGATCGCCCGGGCCGTCTTCTTGGACGACTGCGGGAACAGCGTGCCGGCGGTGTAGGTGTCGGGCCCGTCGGTGGGCGGGAAGCCGCGCCGGGCCACGGTCCGGGACTCGATCCCGATCAGGCAGACCGGCCGGCCGCCGATGTGCACGTCCTGCACCACCGAGGTGTCGGCGTCGGCCATCCCGGCCCAGCGCTCCAGCACCAGGTGGTCCTGGTCGGCCAGGGCCCGCATCACCGTGCGGATGTCGAACGGCTTCTTCCGGTCCGGGTTGTGCTCGGCGGAGAAGATCTGCCCGACGGTGGTGAAGTCGCTGCCGGCGCTCAGGTGCGGGAAGGCGGAGACGTCGCGGTCGAGCGGGTCGGTGGTGCTCGCCTTTCGCGGTGTCGACTCCCCGGCCCCGACGTACGTGTGGTCGTAGTGGGCCATCAGCAGGTCGCGGGCCGCACTCAGATCCTGGGCCCAGTACTGGGCCTGGCCGTTCGGGCCCATCACCCGGTCGTAGCCCCCGATGCCGAAGTTGTCCTCGGCCGACACCCCGCCGGAGAAGTCCAGCGACTGCTTGCCGGTCAGCACCATCGCCGAGTCCGGCGTCATCACCAGGATGCCCTTGGTGTGCATCAGCATGGTCGCCTCGGCGTTCCAGTAGGGCTGGGCCCCGACGGCGATCCCGGCCACCACGATGTTGATCTCACCGCCGTCCTGGGTGAACAGCACGATCCGGCGCAGCGCGGCGGCGACCCAGTCCATGTTCTCGGTCCCCGACGACATGGAGATCCGGGCGCCGGCCGACAGGGCGAACCATTCCAGCGGAACCTTCAACTGCTCGGCCAGGTCCAGAGCGGCGATCACCCGCCGGCACTCCGGCTCCGACAGCGCGCCCAGCGCCTTCACCGGATCGCCGAAAAGGACCACCCGGGTGACACCTTCGGGGTGGCGTTCGGTCGGCGTGCTGACCACCCCGGTCACGATCGCGGCGCTGTTGCGGCCCCGCGCCCGCTCGACCGGCACCAGCGCGCCGTGCTCGTCGAGGTCGTGCTCGACGAAGGTACCCGCGGCGCCGGTGAGCAGGTCGGCCAACTCGTAGGGGTAGACGTTGCCGCGCCGGGCCGCGCGCAGCACCTTCTGCCGGTAGTCGTCGAGCGGCTGAACCGGCTCGGTCGACGGCTCACCCACCTCGAGCCGGGCTCCGACACTGGCGTCGGGGATGATCCGCACCGCGACCTCGACCAGCTCGCCCTCGGCGTTGGGCTGGCGAACCAGGAACTGGACCTCCTCCAGGCCGGCGCCGGCGGTGGCCGGCAGCACCCGGTGGACCAGGGCCTGGAGCTCCTCGGCGGTCAGCTCGGTCGAGGGCCAGACGTACATCATGATCCGGTTGGTGTCGAAGCGCTGGTTCTGCGGGCGCTGCGCCTGGATGGCCCGGATCGCGTCCAGCCCGGCGGTGATCGCATCCTCGACAGCGGGCAGCGAGATCAGCCGGCCGTCGGGCTCGCGCAGCGGCGTCAGGTCGCGGACCTGGCCCATCACGAACAGCCGCTCGTCGGCCGGATTGCTCTTGGCGACCGCCCGGAAGAGGTAGATCTCCTCGTCGGCCGACGGCAGCCGGGTCAGGTCGAACTCGCGCAGCCGCTGCAGCTGCAGGCGCTGGGCGATCTGCGGGTGCAGCCCCCGGATCAGCCGGTCCTCGACGAATCCGGTACCGGTGGCGTCGGGCCGGAAGGTGAAGTGGTGGTGCATCAGCGCCCCGCTGGTGCCGGCCACCGTGGTGGTGATCCGGCGAACGCCCACCGGCGGCGGGTTCTCGACCAGCAACTGCCCCAGCCGCACCGCCATCCCGTCCGCGTCGGGCTGGTCCTCCCAGGTCACGTACAGATCGGCGACCAGACCCCGTTCGGGGACGTCGGCGGCCAGGGTTCCGACCGCCCCGATGGCGTCGGGCAGGGCCGAGATGTCCAGCGCCGTGGTGACGACCCGGGTCAGACCGCGAGCGCCGGTGTGCTCGGCGACGACGAACCGGCAGCCACCGACCTCGCGGGTGCTCACCCCGGACAGCCCCCGGTTGCCGTAGTAGCGCCGGGTCAGCACCTCCAGCAGCGGAGTGTGGTCCGAGCCGGGCCGCCCGATCCGCCGGCTGATCAGCCGGACCAGCGGCTCGGCCGTGGCCACCATGGTCTGGATCCGCTCGGCCCGGTCCGGAGCGTCGGGTTCGGCGTCCAGGTAGCGCAGGTCGTCGCTGACGGCGGCGTAGACGGTGGCCCGGTTGCGGCGCAGCAGGGGCTGGGTGAACCAGCGGAACATGGCTCCCCGGGCCAGGTCCGAGACGGCCGGGAACCGTACCCGGGTGGCCTCGACCAGGTGCCCGAGGGCCAGCCCGACGCGCTCGCTCAGCGACTCCAGCGGCGGCGAGCCGGCCAGCCACTGCCGCAGCAGCTCCGACACGATCGCCACGTCGCTGGACATCCGCTGCTGGGCCAGGAAGATCCGGAAGACCGCGGCCTCCAGCTGCGGCGTGCGCTCCAGGTCGGTGACGCCGTAGTGCCCCAGCACCTGCTTCAGGCGGGACTCGAAACCCTTGCTGACGCCGGAGCGTTCGACGTCCAGGCTCTGCAGGTAGCTGTAGAAGTACTCCCGCGGGCTGTGCACCGGGCTGCCCGGCTGCACCTCGAGCTCGCCGCGCGGCTTGTTGCGGCTCAGCTCGGACAGGTCGGCGAACACGGTCAGCAGGTCGATCTCGCCCGACAGCGGCCGGCCGCCGAGCTCGGCGCGCGCCTTCAGGTACCCCGAGAGCACCCGCGAGGAGTCCTGCGGATCGACGTCGAAGCCGAGCAACAGGCTGCGCAGGTCCTCCAGGCCGCGCTCGACCCGGTCGGCCGCCGGCAGGTCGACCGGCTCGGCCGGCAGGTCGATCTCGACCGACTTCTCGGCCGGCGCGGCCGTCTCCTCGGCGCCGGATTCCAACGGCTCCAGCCGCATCAGCGGCGAGCCGGTCTCGACCTGGCTGCCCACCGAGACCGCGCTCTCGCGTACCCGGGCCCGGAACGGCGCCCGCAGCACCGTTTCCATCTTCATGCTCTCCAGCACCAGGATCGGCGCCCCGGCGGCGACCTCGTCGCCCACCGCCAGCGGTGTGGCCACCACCACGGCCGGTGCGGGGGCCCGGACGACGCCGCCCTCGTCCAGGCTGATCCGGTGGGTGACGTCGTCCACCTCGATCACGTGGATCGGCCCGTGCGTGGCCGACACGAACCGGAAGCGCTGCCCGTTGGCCAGGATCCGGCCGGTGTGCTCGTCGAACCGCTCGATCCGCACGTCGACCGAGTGCTCGGCGCCGCCGCTGGAGATCCCGACCCGGTACCGGTCCAGGCCGATCCGGGCCACGCTCACCCGGTAGCCGGCCCCGCGCAGCTTGAGGTCAAGGGGCCGCCCGCTCTCGTGCCGGGCCTGCGGCCGGCCGCCGTGCGCGGTGGCGATCAACCGCTGCTGGCTGATCTCCTCCTCGTCCTGGTAGGCCTCGATCGCGGCCACGGCCAGGGCGATCGCGGAGTGCCGGTGGCTGACCAGGCGGCCCTCGGCCCGCACCCGGTCGATCCAGCCGGTGTCGGCACTGCCGTCGAGCACCTCGGGCTGGGCCAGCAGATCGAGCACGAAGCTCTTGTTGGTCGCGCCCCCCTCGATGATCACCGTGGTCTCGGTCATGGCCCGGCGCAGGCGGGCCAGGGCCTGCTCCCGGTCGCGGCCGTAGGCGATGATCTTCGCGATCATCGAGTCGAAGTCGCCGGGGATGGTGTCGCCCTCGCTGACCCCGCTGTCGACCCGGACGCCGGGGCCGGCCGGCAGTTCGAGCCGGGCGATCCGGCCCGGGGACGGCGCGAAGTCGCGGTCCGGGTCCTCGGCGTTCAGCCGGGCCTCGACGGCGTGGCCGAGCTCGCCGGGCTGCTCGCCCTCCAGGGCGCCGCCGCCGGCCACATGCAGCTGCAGCCGGACCAGATCCGTGCCGGTGGTGACCTCGGTGATCGGGTGCTCGACCTGCAGGCGGGTGTTGACCTCCAGGAAGGCGAACAGCTTGTCGCCCGGGTGGTACAGGAACTCCACGGTCGCGGCGCCGCAGTAGCCGACGGCGACCGCGAGCCGCTCGGCCGAGGCCTTCAGCTGGGCGGTCTGCTCCGGGTTGAGGATCGGCGAGGCCGACTCCTCGATGATCTTCTGGTTGCGCCGCTGCACCGAGCAGTCGCGCACCCCCAGCGCCCACGCCGTCCCGTGGCTGTCGGCCACGACCTGGACCTCGACGTGCCGGGCCCCGGTGACCAGGCGTTCCAGGAAGACCACGCCCGAGCCGAAGGCCCGCAGGGCCTCCTGACTGGTGCGCTCGTAGGCCTCGGCCAGGTCGGCGCCCGAGGCGACCATCCGGATGCCGCGCCCGCCGCCACCGGCGGTGGCCTTGAGCATCAGCGGGTAGCCGATCTCGTCCCCGGCCCGGAGGGCGTCCTCCAGCGTGGCGACCTCGCCCCGGCTCCAGGGTGCGACCGGGACGCCGACCTCCTCGGCCAGCAGCTTGGCGCCGATCTTGTCCCCGAGCCGGCGCATCGCCTCCGGGCTCGGCCCGACGAAGGTGACGCCGATCTTCTCGCACAGCTCGGCGAACGCCGGGTCCTCGGCCACGAAGCCCCAGCCGACCCAGGCGGCGTCGGCCCCGGTCTCGACCAGGGCCCGTTCCAGCACGGCGAGGTCGAGGTACGGGCGGGCCGAGGCCGGGCCGAGCGGGTAGGCGATGTCGGCCTCCCGCACGAAGGTCGAGGTCCGGTCCGCGTCGGTGTAGAGCGCTACCGTCTCGACCTTCGTCCCGGTTTCGGCGCTGATGTCCCGCGCCGCGTGGATCAGACGCATCGCGGCCTCACCACGGTTGACGATGGCGACACGACTGAACACCGGTTGAGCCTCCAAGACCTACAGCCTGAGGACGACGTCCGGTTCCGGGACGTCGACCACTCCACCTTCTAGCCTGGTCGATCGGCCCCCGGCGGCAACACGTGGCCCACGGCAAACATCAGGCTCACGTCTTGGAGGAAAGCTACAAACGAAGGTCTGGCCAGGCTGTGGTCGCAGGTGGTTCATGTTAGGTCTGACACAACTGGCCCCAGAGCGGGCCGGCGGTCAGGGCGCGACGAGGGTCTTGACGTTCCCCCGGTGGCCGCAGATCGAAATGTCTGGATCATGATTGATTGGTTAAGGTGACCCCCGACCAGCTCGTCACCGGGGGAAGAGGGACCAGACCGTGAAGGTACGCGCGCTCGTCGTCGTGGGACTCGTCGCCGCCCTGACGGCGGGGTGTTCCGGCAGTTCCGACCCGGGCGATGCGGCGCCTCCCGCAGCCACCACCACCACCAGCACGCCCGTCTCGTCGCCGAGCACCGGCGTTGACCCCACGGCGAACGGCGCGACCGCGGCCGGCGTCGATCCGGGCAACCCGGGCCCGCCCGTCGCCACCACCACGGCGCCGGTGGCCATGTTCGACGATGCGCACGCGAAGCTCAAGATCGACGTCCTGTCGCTGAAACGCAAGGACAAGCTGCTGATTCTGACGCTCCAGGTCACGCCGGACAATTCGCTCTCCGGCCCGAAGGCTCTCTTCACCCTGCTCGGCAACCACTTCTGGAGTCCGGCGCTGATCGACTCGGTGAACCTCAAGGAGTACGACACGGTCAGCGGCAGCGGGCAGTTGCAGAGCGGTGTCACCGGGGTCAGCGCGGCCGCGGGTCAGCCGATGTACCTGTACGCGGTGTTCGCCGCGCCACCGGCCGGGGTCACCTCCCTCAACCTGATCTTCGCGAGTTCGGTCCCGGCCCTGAACGACATCCCGATCTCGTGATCGGCCGCACTCTGGTCGTGGCCGTGGCCCTGACGGCGGCCGTCGTCGTCCCGGCACAGAGCTCGGCCGCCGACGGGGTCAACGCCCTGCCGGCGATCACCCAGGCCCAGCTCGACTCCTCGGTGCATGACCTCTCGTTGCGGGTGTCGGATCTCCAGCTGCCGGTGAAGGACGTCGACACCACCACCACCGACGGCGCCCAGACGGTCGTCTCGCTGAGGTCGGACGTGCTGTTCGCCTTCGGCAAGGCCGGCCTGTCCGACGCCGCCTCGGCCAAGATCGCCACTCTGCTGGCCAAAGTGCCGAAGAAGGCGCGGGTCAGGGTTTACGGCTTCACCGACAACATCGGCAGTGCCGCCAGCAACCGCCGGCTCTCGCAGGCGCGGGCCCGATCGGTGGCCGCGGCGATCCACGCCGCCCGCGGTGACCTGCGGCTGAGCGAGCACGGTTACGGGGAGTCCCGGCCGGTGGCACCGAACACGTCCGGTGGCAAGGACGACCCGGCCGGCCGGGCCAAGAACCGGCGGGTCGAGATCCGCTTCGCCACCTGATCCGGCCCGGCGTGAGCTCGGGGCCGGGCGGGCCCGGCGACCGCGTTCGCGGGGGGCACCGACAAAACGCCACCCCCGTTCGGGCCGGACGACGTCCTCGGCCGACATTGGCCTGGCCCGGGCCGGAGTTCAGTGATCAGCCGGCCTTTTCAGCCGATCATGGGCCCAGGAGAGCGGGGCCCGGATGGGGGACAGCCTCCCTCGATTTGAACTGAGCGTGCCGACTGTGTCACGGTGCGTAAATGAGGGTTCGTCATGACATGTGGGTCATCGCCGTACCGGCCATCGCGATCATGGTCGCCGCGACCGGGGGAATCGCCGTCGGCCGGATGACGAAGACCGAGCACGCCGCCTACGCGCGGGCCATCGTGCCGATGGTGCCGATCATCCCCCGCACCGCCACCGCGACGCCGGCCCCGACCACCACCGATCTGGTGCAGCGGGCGGCCGAGGTCAAGCCGCTGGAGGACATCAAGAAGGGCGACCGGGTGCTGTACCAGGGGCACGTCTGCCGCTGGCAACTGTGGAACCTCAACATCAACACGAGCACCATCAAGTGCACCAGCGGCAAGGCTTTTCAGATCCAGACGGGCCGGCTGACCCCGGTGGAGCTGAAGACCGGCAAGAGCACGCTCAAGGTCCGGCACTGAGGCCGGTGCTCGACCGGACGACCAGCTCGGGCTGCTCGGTGACCGACAGCCGCGGGCCGGCGCCGTCCAGCCGCGACGTGACCGCGTGGACCGCCGCCGACCCCAGCCGCTCGGCGTCCTGACGGACGGTGGTCAGGCCGATGTGCGGGTAGCCGGCCTGCAGGATGTCATCGAAGCCGACCACCGACACGTCCTCGGGAACGCGCAGCCCGGCCTGACGGACGACGTCGATGAAGCCCAGGGCGCAGCGGTCGTTGAAGGCCACCACCCCGCCGGCCCGGCTCGGCCCCGAGGCCAGGAAGGCCCGGGCCGCCTCGGCGCCCTCGAGTTCGGTGAGACCGCCGGGCAGCAGCAACTCGGTGAGCCGGGGCGAGCGGCGCAGAGCGGCGCGGTAGCCGGCCCGCCGGTCGGCCGCGCCGGCGGCCCGGCCGCCGTCGAGCAGGGCGATCCGGGTGTGACCGAGGTCGCGCAGGTGCTCCACCGCCAGGCGCAGGCCGGCGGCGTCGTCGCAGCGCACGACGTCCACGTTGTCGGCTCTGACGTTGCGCAGCAGGCTGACCACGGGAAGCCGGGCCGCCAGCCGGGCCAGAGCCGCCGGCGACCGGGCCGGGGCGATCAGGATCAGCGCCTCGCAGCGCTCGGCCAGCAGGGTCTCGATCGCGGCGGCCTCGTCCCGTGAGGGAGTGACTCCGCTCAGCACCACCTCGTACCCGGCGGCGTCGGCGTGGGTGTACAGGCTCTGCAGCAGGTCGCCGTGGAAGGCGTGGCCGACCCCGAAGGTGACCCCGATGGTCCGGGTCCGGCTGCGACCCAGGCGGCTGGCCCGGGTGTCGGGGCGGTAGTCGAGGTCGCGAGCCGCGGCCAGTACCCGCTGCCGGGTGGCTTCGGAGGCCCCGGCGACCCCGCGGAACACGATCGACACCAACGCTCGCGAGACCCCGGCCCGGGCCGCGACGTCCTCCATCGTGATCCGCTCGGCTGCCACGGCTCAACCCTAGAGCGCTCCACCGATCAACCGCCACCGCCCCTTGACGCACCCAGATGCCCGTTGTTCGATGAAAACTAGAGCGCTCTAGTCGACTCAGCGAGGAGTATCGGATGACCCACTTCGAGCCGGTCCGCATCGGCCTGATCGGTGCCGGGCGGATCGGCACCCACCACGCGACCAGCCTGGCCCGAGACCTGTACCAGGCCGATCTGATCGCCGTCGCCGACCCGGTCGAGGCCTCGGCCCGGCGCCTGGGCGAGGCTCTCGGGGTCGACTGGCTCGGCGACGCCCAGGCTCTGATCGACGACCCCCGGGTCGAGGCCGTGGCCATCACCTCGGCCAGCACCGCCCACACCGACCTGGTGGTCGCGGCCGCCCGGGCCGGCAAGGCCGTCTTCGTCGAGAAGCCGATGGCCATGACCCTGGCCGACGCCGATCGGGCGATCGCCGCTTGCGAGCAGGCCGGGGTGCCGCTGCAGGTCGGCTTCAACCGCCGCTTCGCCCGCGACTTCGCTCGGGCCCGGGACGTCGTGACCGCCGGCGGCATCGGCGCCCCGCACCTGTTGCGCTCACTGACCCGCGACCCCGGGCTGGCGAACCCGGGCGCCGTCCCGCCGTGGACGATCTTCACCCAGACCCTGATCCACGACTTCGACGCGCTCAACTGGTTCAACCCCGGCGCCACCGCCGTGCAGGTCAGCGTCATGGCCGATGCCCTGGTGGCGCCCGCCTACCGGGACGCCGGCCTGCTCGACACCGCGGTGGTCACGATCCGTTACGACAACGGCGCGATCGCCGTGGCCGAGGCCAGCTTCTCGGCCGCCTACGGCTACGACGTGCGGGCCGAGGTCTTCGGCTCGCAGGGCATGGTCATGGCCGGCAGCCCGGCTCACCTGCGGACCAGCCTCTGGAGCGCCGGCGGGGTGGCCGGCCCGACCGCCCGGGCCGACACCGACCTGTTCGCCGACGCCTATGCCGGCGAGTTGGCCTCGTTCTGCACCGCCGTCCGGTCCGAGACCGCCACCGCCGTCGACGGCACCGATGCTCGGGCTGCGCTGCGGATCGCCCTGGCCTGCGTCGAAGCGGTCGAGACCGCGACCCCCGTGGCCGTCCGCGACGTCGACCGGGTCGTGACACCGTGAGCGACACCGGCGAGAACGGAAACACGACAAGCCCGTTCACGCTCGCCGTCTGCGCCGAGATGGTGTTCACCGGCCTGCCGATCGTCGAGCGGATCCGGCGGATCCACGAGCTGGGCTTCCAGGTCGAGATCTGGGACTGGACCCGGCACGACCTCGACGACCTAGTGAAGCTGCGCGAGGACGGCGTCGTCTACTCCTCGATGACCGGATACCGCTCCGGCCGGCTCAGCGACCAGGACGGCGCCGGCGAACTGCTGGCCACCGCGGCCGAGTCGATCCCGGTCGCCCGGCGCCTCGGGATCACCCGGCTCAACCTGCACGGCACCGGCCTGGACGGCGACGGCCGGCCGGTGCGCCCGGAGCCGGTCGTGACCGGGGCGATGTGGCTGACCGCACAGCGGACCCTGCGCCGCCTGGCCGAGCTCGGCGCCGGCGCCGACGTCACCTTCGTGCTGGAGAACCTCAACACCGCCGTCGACCACCCCGGCGTCCCGTTCGCCACCGCCGCCGACTGCCTGGCCCTGGTGGCAGCGGTCGACCACCCGCACCTGCGCCTGATGCTCGACCTCTACCACGCCCAGATCGGCGAGGGGAACCTGATCGACCTGTGCCGCCGGGCGCTGCCCTGGATCGGCGAGATCCAGGTCGCCGACGTACCCGGCCGGCGCGAGCCCGGCACCGGCGAGATCAACTACCCGGCCGTGGCCCGGGCCCTGGTCGACCTCGGCTACACCGGTCCGGTCGGGCTGGAGGCCTTCGCCTCCGGGGACGACGTCCTCGCCCTGCAGCGGTTCCGCGACGCCTTCAGCCCGACCGCCGGTTGATCGGCCCGGTCCGGCCAGTACGGTGAAGACATGTCCGAGATTGTCGAGGTGGACGGTCGGGCGCTGCACGAGCTGGCCGAGACCGTCGCCCTGATCGAACCGGGTCAGTGGGAGTCACCCACGCCCTGCACCGCCTGGAACGTGCGGGAACTCCTCGAACACATCGTCGCCGTGAACCGGAAGTACGCGCAGATCCCGGCCGGGCAACCCTGGCTGCCCGGCGTGCTCGACGTCGATCTGGGCGACGATCCGGCCCGCACCTACCGGGAGACGATCGGCCCGTTCCTGACCGCCTGGCGGGCGCCCGACCTCCTGGACCGGCCCACCCTGACCGAGGGCGGCCGGCACGTACCGGCCGAGATGCCGTTGCGGGCCCACCTGCGCGAGACCGTCGTGCACGGCTGGGACCTCGCGGTCGCCGTCGGCCGACCCGCCCCGTTCGACGAGACCGTCGTGCGGGCCTGTCTCGACAGCGTGACCGGCACCCCCTCGATCCGCCCGGACGGCGTGGGTTACGCCAACGCCGTCACCCTCCCCGAGGGCGCCGCCCCCCTCCTCCGACTGGTCGCCTTCTACGGCCGGGACGTCACGGCCTGGAGCTGACGCCCGGAGCTCAGGTGGATCAGACCCGGACGACCGGCGGGCCGGCCGCGGAGATGCGGTGGGCATCGCCGGGGCTGAGGCCGACGTCGGTGATGAAGACCTCGACGTCGGTGAGGCCGGCGAACCGGCAGAAGCTGCTGACCCCGAACTTGGAGTGCACCCCCACGAACACGGTTCGGCGGGACCGGGCGATGGCGGTGCTCTTGACCGCGGCCACGGCCGGGTCCGGCGTCGTCAGGCCCTGGTCGCGGGACACCCCGTTGGCTCCGATGAAGGCCAGATCGATGACCAGGTCGTTGAGCATCCGGGTGGTCCAGTGGTCGACGGTGGCCATGGTCCGCCCGCGTAACCGGCCGCCGAGCAGCAGCACCGTGATCGAGGGAATGTCGGCCACCGCCTGGGCCGCGAGGATCGAGGCGGTGATCACGGTGAGCGGGTTGGTGCGGGGCAGGGCCTCGGCGACCAGCTTGGGCGTGATGCCCTCGTCGATGTAGACCGTCTCGGCCCCGCGCAGCCGCTCGACCGCGGCCGCCGCGATCCGGTGCTTCTCGGGCAGCAGGCTGGTCGAGCGGTGTTCGACCGAGCTCTCGAACCCGGCGCTCTCGACCGCGTAGGCGCCGCCGTGCACCCGCTGGACCAGCCCCTGGTCGGTGAGCTCGCGCAGATCCCGGCGAACCGTCTCGGCGGCCACGTTCAAGTCGCTGGCCAGGCTGTTCACGTCGACCCGGCCCGCCTCACGAGCACGGACCAGAATCTCGTGCTGGCGATCCATCGGTACGTGCATGCCACTCTCCTCCGCGTCGTTGCGGTGACGTCGTTCCGGTGATCCGAGCCGCTCAGGGAGGCAGCCCGCAACCATCCTTCTGATGATGCACCCCGCCTCCGGATCCGCGAAGCCCGAATCAGGAGGCCCGCCTGCCCGATTCCGGGGCCGAACGGGCACGGTCGGCAGCAGGATCGACGCCGGAGCGGGTCAGGGCGGCAGCGGGATCCGGGCCCGGACCCGGGTGCCGCCACCGGGCGGGCTGTGCACCTCCAGCGTGCCTTCCAGCAGGGCCACCCGGTCGGCCAGCCCGCGCAGCCCGGTCCCGCCGGTGGGTTGCGCGCCGCCGGGGCCCCGGTCGGTGACGCTCAGCACCAGGCGGCCCGGCCGCGACCCGGCCGGCTCCTCGACGTCCAGGTCGATCCGGGCGGTTCCGGTTCCGGCGTACCGGGCCACGTTGGTGAGGGCCTCGTTGATCACGAAGTAGGCCGCGGCCTCGACGGCCGGGGTGAACCGGCGGGTCATGGTCCGGTCCCAGCGCAGGGCCAGCGGGCTGTGCCGGGCCATGTCGGCGATCGCGGCACTCAGGCCGTAGTGGGTCAGGCTCCCGGGATGGATGCCGCGGGCCAGATTGCGCAGCTCACCGGCGATCTGCTCCAGGGAGTCGATCGCCTCCTCGAGCAGGGCCGACCCGCGGTCCGGCTCGTCCGGCAGCGCGGTCCGGGCCCGGGCCAGAGTGGTGCCCAGCCAGACCAGCCGTTGCTGGGCGCCGTCGTGCAGGTCGCGCTCGAGACGCTGGCGCTCGGCGACGGCGGCCTCGGCCACCCGGCGCCGAGAGGCGGCGAGTTCCTGCTGGGTCTGCTGCCAGTCGCTCAGGTCGCGCAGGTAGCCGGTGAAGACCGGCCGGCCGGCCAGGGCGACCCGGGTGATGGTCAGCTCGACCGGGAACTCGCTGCCGTCCGAGCGCATCCCGGTGATCTGCAGGCGCTGGTCCAGGGCCTGGGGCCGGCCGGTGCTCAGGTAACGGCCCAGCCCCTGCCGGTGCCGGTCGCGCAACGCCGGCGGGATGATCAGCTCGGCCAGCTGGGCCCCGATCGCCTGCTCCCGGGAGTAGCCGAAGGTCCGGCAGGCGGCCGGGTTGAACTCGATCACCAACCCGTCGCTGTCGGCGATCACGACGCAGTCGAGCGCGGACTCCAGCATGGCCCTCAGCCGGGCCTCGCTGCGCCGGCCGGCCTGCTCCACCCGGCGGCGCCGCAGCTCGTCACCGATCCGCCGGCCCAGGCTCACCGCCGTCGACACCAGGGCCGGCTGCGGCTCGACGACGTCGGTGGTGAAGAACTCCAGCACGCCCTCCAGCCCCTCGCGACTGGTCAGCGGGAAGCAGAAGGCCGCCCGCAGGCCGGCCTGCTCGGCCGACGCCGCCCGCGGGAACGGGTCGTGCTGCCTGAGGTCACCGATCCAGGCCGGCTCGCCGGTTCGCCAGGCCTGGCCGGGCAGTCCCTGCCCGACGGCGAAGGTCAGCTTCCGGCTGCCGGCCAGGAATCCGGTGTCGCTGAAGGAGTCGCCGGACCAGGTCGCGGCGCAGCGCAGCCGGCTCTCCGGTGCCGGTGCCGGTGCCCGTGTCGATGTCGGTGGTGAGTCGGGCCGGGTCCAGGCGATCGCGACCGGCCAGCCCAGCGCCTGGCCGATGGCCGGCAACAATGGCGCGAGCCCGTCCGCTCCGGCCACCAGGTCGTCCGGCTCGGGTTCGGCCAGCAGGTCGGAGACGGAGTGCTCCAGGCGCAGCAGCAGGGCGGGGTCCACGCCGTGCACATCCCTCCCGGGCCGGGTGCCGTAGGTTCGGGATCATGCAGATCCGGGTGGTGGTGGCTGACGACAGTCTGCTGGTCCGCGAGGGTGTGCGGGCGCTTCTTGGTGATCATTCTGACCTGTCGGTGATCGCTCTGGCCGGGGATCTGGACGAGTTGTTGCAGATCGTGGACGAAGTGTCACCGGATGTGGTGGTCACCGACATCTGCATGCCGCCGACCCTGCTCGACGAGGGGGTGCGGGCGGCCCTGACGCTGCGGCGCACTCATCCGGACGTCGGCGTGGTGGTGCTGAGCCAGTACGACGATCCCGGGCACGCCACCGCGTTGCTGTCCGACGGGGTCGACCGGCGGGCCTACCTGCTCAAGGAGCGGATCGCCCAGCCGGGCCAGCTGGCCGACGCCGTCCGCACGGTCGCCGCCGGCGGGTCGGTGATCGACCCCCGGATCGTGGAGTCGATGCTGTTCACCCGCAGCCGGCCCCAGGCCAGCCCGCTGCACACCCTCACCGACCGCGAGCGGCAGGTGCTCGCCGAGATGGCCACCGGGGCCAACAACACCACGATCGCCGGGCGGCTGTTCGTCACCGTGCGGGCGGTGGAGCGGCACATCAACGCGATCTTCGCCAAGCTCGGCCTGGCCGAGGAGGCCGAGGTGCACCGCCGGGTCGGAGCCGTCCTGATGTATCTGGCCGCCCAGTCCTGAGCTCTGGTTGTGGTGCCTGCACCACAACGTCGGTGGTGCTCGCCGCCGGCGGCGAGTGGTGAGCGCACCGTGGCCGGTGCCCCCGGTCGGCGGGCAAGATCGGTCACAGCCGCGGAACAGCCGTTGGCGCAGAAGCGAAAGGGAATCCCGGTGGGGACGTTCAAGCAGATCGAGGACATGCGCGACGTGATGGCGGCGGCACCGCTGATGATCGATCTGGGACGTCGCCGCCCGGCGAACGCGCCGTCCTTCGGCGCCGGGCCGCGACCGGTCCGCCCGGTCGTCTGCGGCTCGCCGATCCGGCCCGGCGATCCCCGGCTGGCCTCGATCGCCGGGGTGGATCTGGCCACGTACGTCTACGTGATCAAGGGCGCGGTCGGCCAGGGCCTGCGCGCCGGGGCCGTGGTGGCCCGGGCCCAGAGCGCCGGCGTCGAACCGGGCGCCTGGTCCGTGGCGGCCAACGGCTGGCCGGAGCGGCTGCGGGCCGACCTGAGCCTGGCCGTCCACTACAGCACCCTCTACGAGCAGGCCCGGGTCTGACCGCAGATCCACCCGGTCCGGGACGCCGGAGGCACCGTTTCGTGCCCGGTTGTGCGCCTGCGGTGCACGCCCGGCCCGGCACCACCGTGATCCCGCCGGCCGCCGCCTAGCGTTGCCGGCATGGACGCCCTTGACCCGCTGACCCAGCGCAACGCCGACTTCGCGGCCCACCGGTTCACCTCCGGCCTGCGGATCATCCCGTCGCTGAAGACCTTCGTCATCGGCTGCGTGGACCCGCGCGTCGACCCGGCCCACGTTCTCGGGATCGCCCTGGGCGAGGCCGCCGTACTGCGCAACATCGGCGGCCGGATCACCCCGGCCGTCCTGGACGAACTGGCCCTGCTGCGAAAGCTGACCCAGGGCGCCGGTGGCGACTTCGACCAGGGCTGGAACTTCGTCGTGCTGCAGCACACCGACTGCGGAATCCTGCGAATGCAGAGCCAGACCGAGATGCTGGCCGGCTTCTTCGGCGTCCCCGAGCCCGACCTGGGCCTCAAGCAGGTGGGCGACCCCCGGGCGGCGGTCGAGCTCGACGTGGCCGCGCTGCGGGCCGACCCGCGGCTGCCGGCCGCGATGCGCTGCTCCGGCTACGTCTACGCCGTGGAGACCGGGCAGATCGAGGTCGTCGTCCCGGCCGCGCCCTGATCGTCAGGGACGACGCCGGTCGCGCCACTGCCGCGGGGACACGCCGTAGGCCTCGCGGAAGTGCCGGCTGAACGTCGAGGGATTCGTGAATCCCCAGCGGCGGGCCAGGGCCGCGATCGTGATCGAACGCGACGCCGGGCGGGCCAGTTCGGCGCGACACCGTTCCAGGCGCTGGCCGCGGATCCAGTCGCCGAGCGAGACCTCCCCCTCGGCCAGCACCTTGTAGAGCTGGCGGACCGAGATGTGGTGCGCCGCCGCGATCCGGTGCGCGCCCAGCTCCGGGTCGGCGAGATTGGCCCGGACGTGCTCCAGGATCCGAAGCCGCAGGGTCGCGTGGAGGGGCTCGACCGACAGGTGTTCGGCCCCCAGATGGGTCGAGATGAGAGCCCGGAAGAGTTCGATGCTGGGCCGGCTGACGGCGTCCGCGTCGGCCCGGGAGAAGGTGTCGGGCCGGGCGGCCAGCCGCTGGAAGTAGGCCAGGGCCAGATCGGCGATCGGGTGCTGCGGGGTCAAGGTCTGGGCGGTCACCGCGCGGACGGCGTCGGCCGGCAGCCCGAGGGCGTCGGTGGAGACCCGGAAGTAGTGATGGCTCATGCCGGCCGGATCGGTCAGCGTGTACGGGCTGGTCGTCTCCCACAGCACCATCCGCCCCGGCCGCAGTACGGCACTGCGCCCACCCTGGGTGATCAGGGTGGACCCGGCGTTCTGAATTCCCAGGAAGATGCTCGGCGGCAGCACGTCCCGCGACCCGCTGGGCGTGCGGCGGACCCGGGTGACGTTCGACTCCACCGCCGAGTGCCCGACATCACCCAGATGAGTCAGAGCTCCCCGCAGGACCATCCCGGTGGACTCGGGAAACTCCATGTCGACCCGGGCCAGGTTGGCCGCGATCGCCTCGTGGACCGCGTCGTAGCGCTCGGACGCAGCCAGCTCGCGGGTGTCAATGACATCGGTCATCAGGGAAATACTCGGCCCACCGTTGGGCACTGTCAACGACGCCCGTCGCCGTCCTGCTCGGTTCGTGCACGGTTGTCGGCACCGGGTGCACCACTGGGCCGGCCTGGTTCCGGTCCCGGGGCGGCCCTGCTGTCCTCAGCAGGTAAGCCACCCTTCCGGAAGGAATGCTCGATGAGTTCATGGCGTAGAACACCGCGGCCGTCCCTGCGCAAGACCGGCGTCGCGCTCGCTCTGGTCGCCCTGGCGGCGCTGGTGCCCGGCGCGGCCGCCTCGGCGTCGTCCCAGGCCGAGGCCAAGCCGACCGTGGTGCTGGTCCACGGCGCCTGGGCCGACGGCTCGAGCTGGAGCAAGGTCACCGCGAAGTTGCAGCACGACGGCTACACCGTCGACGTCGTCCCCGACCCACTGCGCGGGGTGGCCAGTGACTCGGCCTACGTGGCCGCCTACCTGGCCACCGTGACCGGCCCGATCGTGCTGGTCGGCCACTCCTACGGCGGCTTCGTGATCTCGAACGCCGCGCTGGGCAACCCGAACGTGAAAGCGCTGGTCTACATCGACGCCTATGTACCGGCCAAGGGCGACACCCTGCTCAGCCTGACCGGGCACGACCCGGGCAGCCAGATCAGTTCCGCTGTAATCAATTTCGTGCCGCCGACCGGGAACCCGAACCCGGACACCTACATCAAGCCGGACGTCTTCCCCGGCGCGTTCGCCAACGAGCTGCCGGCCAAGGACGCCGCCGTCCTGGCCTCGACCCAGCGACCGCTGGCCGCCGGCGCCCTGGGCGAGCCCTCGGGCGACCCGGCCTGGGCCACCATCCCGAGCTGGGACCTGGTCGGCACCCTCGATCACGTGATCCCCCCGGCCACCCAGGCGTTCATGGCCGCCCGGGCCAAGGCCCACGTCACCACGATCAAGGCCGAGCACCTGTCGATGATCTCGCACCCGAACGCGGTCGAGGACCTGATCGTCTGCGCCGCCCGCGCCACCGCCTGAGCACCCCCACCCGCTGATCTGCCCGAGGAGCGACCATGCCCACGATCACCACCGAGGACGGCGCCGAGATCTTCTACAAGGACTGGGGCAGCGGGCCGCCCGTGGTCTTCAGCCACGGCTGGCCGCTGACCGCCGACGTCTGGGACAACCAGCTCAAGTTCTTGGCCGACAACGGTTTCCGGGCCATCGCCCACGACCGGCGCGGCGGCGGCCGGTCCAGCCAGACCTGGACCGGGAACGACATGGACACCTACGCCGATGATCTCGGCGCCCTGATCGAGACCCTCGACCTGACCGGCGCCGTCCTGGTCGGGCATTCCACCGGAGGCGGCGAGGTGGCCCACTACCTGGGCCGGCACGGCACCTCGCGGGTGGCCAAGGCGGTGCTGCGGGGCGCGGTCACACCGCACATGCTGGCCACCGAGGCCGATCCGGTCGGAGCCCCGATCTCGGTCTTCGACGAACTGCGGGCCGGCGTGACCGGCGATCGGGCCGCGTTCTACCGAGGCCTGAGCGAGCCCTTCTACGGCAACAACCGCGAGGGGGCCAACGTCTCGCCGGGGCTGCGGGACGCCTTCTGGTCGATGTCCATGACGGTCGGGGTGAAGGGCGCCTACGACTGCGTCAAGGCCTTCTCCGAGACCGACATGACCGAGGATCTCAGGTCCATCGACATCCCGGTGCTGCTCTCGCACGGGGACGACGACCAGATCGTGCCGATCGACATCTCCAGCCGCAAGGCGATCGGCCTGCTCAAGCAGGGCACCCTGCATGTGCACCCGGGCGCGCCGCACGGCCTGGTCGGCCGGTTCGAGCAGGACTTCAACGCGGAACTGCTGGCCTTCATCCACAGCTGACCCGATCTGCCCCCTTCGGTCAGGCGTGTGGAGATCCATGTACCGCCGCGGTGGTGATCGCAACCAGATTCGTACATGGATCTCCGCATGGTGAAGACCCGGTCAACGGCGGCCCGGCCGGTCCGGCGCGCCGTCCACAGGCTTGAGGGCCAGACTGTTCAACGTTCACGTAGTTGCGAGCCTGCGTCCGGAAGGGCACTTCGATGACCGATGAGAACCCCCGCCAGAACGTCACCTTCGCCAGCAACGGCGGCCATGCCCACGGCTACCTGGCCTCCCCCGCCTCCGGTTCGGGACCCGGGGTGATCGTGATCCAGGAGTGGTGGGGGCTCGACGACCACATCGCCGGGATCGCCGACCGGCTGGCCGCCGAGGGCTTTGTCGCCCTGGCTCCGGACCTGTACGGCGGCCGGGTCACCCACGACTCGGACGAGGCCGGCCAGTTCATGAGCGAACTGCCGGTCGAGCAGGCCGCCCGCGATCTCGGCGGCGCCGTCGATTACCTGCTGGCCTCCGACGCGGTGACGTCGGCCACGGTCGGTGCGGTCGGTTTCTGCATGGGTGGCGGGTTCGTCCTGCAGCTGGCCGCCCAGCAGGGCGAGCGGGTCAGCGCGGCCGTGCCGTTCTACGGCGTCGGCCAGGGCATTCCCGACACCTACACCGGGGTCCGGGCCGCGATCCAGGGCCACTACGGCCGCGACGACCAGTTCTACCCGGTCGAGCAGGCCCAGGCTCAGGAGAAGCAGATCAGCACCGAGTCGCCGGCCGAGGTGACGTTCTTCTACTACCCGGCCGGCCACGCCTTCCACAACGACCAGGACCGGCTGGGCACCTTCGACCAGGAGAGCGCCGACACGGCCTGGCAGCGGGCGGTCGGCTTCCTGCGGGACAAGGTGCGCTGAGCCGGCGGCTGACCTGCATCAGCGAGGTCGCGGCCGGACTCCTTGAAGGGAATGCAACAGAACGGCCGCGGCCGGCGTCCGGACACACGACGGGCGTCGGCCCGGCCTGGTGATCACCGGGCGGATAGCATCACCGCGGAGAAGGCCGGACTTCAGCAACAGCCCCGCTCACCAGCGGGTAGCTTCGCTCAGGCCGGGGGGTCGCACCGCTGAGTCAAGGAGGACCGATGGGCTTGATGGACAAGCTCCGGAACGAACTGATCGACATCATCGAGTGGCTGGACGACAGCCGCGACACGATGGTGTACCGGTTCCCGAGGTACCAGAACGAGATCAAGATGGGCGCCAAGCTCATCGTCCGCGAGTCCCAGGTCGCGGTGTTCGTCAACGAGGGCACGATCGCCGACGTCTTCCAGCCCGGCACGTACACCCTGCAGACCCAGAACATGCCCGTCCTGACCACGCTCAAGGGCTGGAAGTACGGCTTCGACTCGCCGTTCAAGGCCGAGGTCTACTTCGTCAACACCCGGCAGTTCACCGACATGAAGTGGGGCACCCAGAACCCCATCATGATGCGGGACGCCGACTTCGGCATGGTCCGGGTCCGGGCCTTCGGCGCCTTCGCCGCCCGGGTGGTCGACCCGGCCAAGTTCCTCAAGGAGCTGGTCGGCACCGACTCCCTGTTCAAGACCGAAGAGGTCTCGGAGTTCCTCCGCCAGATGATCGTCGGGCGCCTGGCCGGGGCGCTGGCCCACGCCCAGGTGGCGGTGCTCGACCTGGCCGCCCACCAGGAGCAGATCGCCTCCGTGCTGGCCGGCACGCTGACCGAGGAATGCGCCCCGATGGGGATCGCTATCCCCAAGTTCATCATCGAGAACGTCTCGCTGCCGGCCGAGGTCGAGGCCGCGATGGACAAGCGCACCCAGATGGGGGTGATCGGCGACCTCGGCCGCTACACCCAGTTCCAGACCGCGAACGCGATCGAGGACGCCGCCAAGAACCCCGGCGGGTCGGGCGAGGCCCTTGGTCTCGGCCTGGGCGTCGGGCTCGGCCAGCAGGCCGCCGCCGCGATGGCGGCCCGCCCGGCCGAGGCCCCGGCGCCGCCCGCGCCGGCCCCGCAGGCTCCGGCCGGGCCACCGCCGCTGCCGACCGCGACCCAGTGGTACATCGGCGCCGGTGGTCAGCAGGTCGGCCCGCTCGACGCGGCCGGACTGCAGACCAACGTGGCCAGCGGTCAGCTGACGGCGGCCACCCTGGTCTGGCGGGCCGGGATGCCGGCCTGGACCCCGGCCGCCGACGTCCCCGAGGTCGCCCAGCTGCTCCCCCAGGGCCCGCCGCCGCTGCCGCCGGCCTGACCGAGGACCCGAATCGATGAGCGAGTCGATGAGTCAGCCCAGTTTCACCGGCGACGGCCGCGAGGCGCCGTCCGTGGCCCAGGTGCAGTACCCGTGCGAGGCCTGCGGCGCCCGGCTGCAGTTCGCCGCCGGGACGACGTCCCTGCAGTGCCCGTACTGCGGTCACCAGCAGGAAGTGGTGATCGAGGCCACCGACCTGGTCCGCGAGCACTCGTTCGCGGACTGGCTGAACTCGGCCGACAAGCCCACCGGGCACGTCGGCAAGTACGCGGTGCAGTGCTCCGGGTGCGGGGCCCGGACCGAGACCGACAAGCTCTCGGACAAGTGCCCGTTCTGCGGGGCCGCGATCGTGGTCGAGCCGGACGCCGCGGCCATGATCACGCCCGAGGCGGTGCTGCCGTTCGCCGTCCCGGAAGGCAAGGCGATGGAGGCGTTCCGGGACTGGATCGGCTCGCGCTGGTTCGCGCTCAACTCGCTGAAGTCGCTGGCCGCCCACGACGGCATCAAGGGCACCTACCTGCCGCACTGGACCTTCGACAGCGACACCGTGACCATGTACCGCGGCCAGCGCGGCGACTACTACTACACGACCGAGACCTACACCGACTCGGACGGCGAGCAGCAGACCCGAGAGGTTCGCAACATCCGCTGGTACCCGGCCTACGGCTCGGTCCAGCGGGTGTTCGACGACATCATCGTGCCCGCGGTGACCAGCCTGCCGGCCAAGCGGCTGGACGACCTCGAGCCCTGGGACATGCCTCAGGTCACCCGGTACCGCCCGGAGTACCTGGCCGGCTTCCAGACCCTGCGTTACGAGGTCGAGCCGCCGGACGGTTTCGAGCGGTTCAAGCAGACGGTCCAGGGCACGATCGAGAGCGACTGCCGCAGCGACATCGGCGGCGACGAGCAGCGGGTGCAGTCGACCGAGACCGAGTGGGGCTCGGTCACGTTCAAGCTGCTGCTGCTGCCGGCCTGGCTCGCCGCCTACCGGTACCAGAACCGGGTCTGGCAGGTCATGATCAACGCCCGCACCGGCGAGGTGATCGGCGACCGCCCGTACAGCGCCTGGAAGATCGCCGGCCTGGTGATCGCCATCCTGTTCGTGCTGGCCGTGGTGCTGACGTTGTACTCGCTCGGGCATCGCTGATCTGCAGCCTCTCCCCGCCGGTCAGTCAAATGTCTAGAATCACCACCGATGTCCGCCACGCAGCACACCCCCGTCGCTCCGGCCCCGCCTGAGCCGGCGCCCGAGGAACGGGCCGAGCGCAGCCGGGTCGCGTCCCGGCTGCTCAACCAGCCGTTACGCAACCTGGGCGTGGCCGGGGCGGTCGTCGTCCTCGGGTCGACGGCCGCGTTCGGCGGTCTGCAGCCCGCCCACGGCGGCTCGACGCCGGCCCCGATCGAGGTCGGGGTCAGCACCCACGTGGCGCCCTACGACATCCGGATCAACAAGGTGGTCTGGGCCGACAGCCTGCCCAACGTCTACCCGGCCCAGAAGGGCGACCGCTGGCTGGCGGTCACAGCCACGGTCCGCAACACCCACACGACGTCGCTGGGCGGCGGGGCCGAACTGGCCGAGTCAATGACCCTCAGCCACGTGGACGGGCTGGTGCACCGGCCCGAGCCCGGCACCGACCGGGTCCGTTCGGACTACCAGAAGCTGCTGGCCGACACCAGCGACCTCGACCCGGTGCAGCCCGGGATCGACTACAGCATGGTCTTCCTGTTCGAGCAGAAGGCGGCCGTACCGCCGCCGACCGTGGTCACCGTGCAGCTGGTGAACCACACCTGGCGGGCCGACTCGATCGACAAGACGTACACCTGGCTGGACCCGACCGTGATCGCCGAGTCCACCCTGCCCATGATCGCCTCGGCCTCGGCGGCCGCAGCGGCCCGGGCCTCGGCCACCCCGAGCGTCGGGGCGTCCGGGTGAGCTCGATCTCCCGCCGGGCCGGTACCGCCGCCCTGGTCCTGGCCGCCCTGGCCGCCGGGCGGGCCGTCACCACGCTGTTCCCGGTCGACGACTCGATCAGCGCGCCCTACCTGCGGCCGGGCCGGCTCGATCAGCCGGTGGCGCTGCGCTACGCCGACGTGACCGCCGGCACCGTCCAGGGTTCGACCTGTGTGTCCAGCGGCGCCGGCGCCGACCAGCTGCGCACCCCCGGGCTTTTCGTCGTCGTCCCCGTGGAGATCGTGACCAAGGGGCAACCGGCCGCCCTGCGCTACGCCGCGATCCAGGACCGGCAGGGACGTACGTTCCTGGCCTCGGGCACCCGCAGTTCGTTCGATCCGGGGGTGGCCCAGCCGGGCGTGCCCCGGTACGCCAGCGTCGTCATCGAACTGCCCGCGGACGCCGTGCCCGGGGCCCACCTGCGGATCGCCCTCAACCGGCTCGACCAGCGGCGGGACGACATGGCCGACATCGACCTGGAGCTGAGCACCAGCGAAGAGGCCCTCTGGGCCCTGAACCCGCAGATCACCGTCCCCGACCCGGCCGACCGGCCGGCCGCCGGCAACGATCCCGGCCCGTCCTGCGCGGTGACGACGTGAGCGAGGCGGTCCGTCACGCCCGGTACCGGCCCACCTGGTGGCGGCACAACCGCTGGGGCCTGCTGGTGCTGCCCCTGGCCCTGGTCGCGGCCCTGGCCGGCAGCTCCGACCGGGTGCAGCTGTACTTCTGGGACGAAGGCCTGCACCACCCGACCACGGCCACCGGCGGTCACTGGGTCGACTTCCACGACACGTACAGCGACAGCAACGGTTCGCACGAGCGGCGGGTACGGGTCCGGCTCGACTCGGTCCGCCCGGCCACCACCGGCTGGCAGTCGAGCGACCCGCTGCCGGTGCCGCCGGGCAGCCGGGCCCTGGCCGTCACGCTCAGCCTGGACGCCGACCCGGATCTGCCGCTGTCGGTGTGCAACCTCGGCCTGCGGGGGCGGGACGGTACCCGGTACGACTACCTGCCCGGCCTGGGCGGCGCGAGCCAGCCGGTCTCGCCCTGCGTGCCGCCGGACGCCCAGGGCCCGTACCCGGCGATGGGCGACCTGACCCTGGCCCCCGACCCGGACCAGAAGCCGCGGCCCCGGAGCTGGACCGTGTCGCCGGTGGTGATCGTGCCCGCCGGAGCGACGATCAGCGACGTCGACCTGTGGTGGCAGATGCCGAACTACGTGGCGCTGGCCGTCTCCGGCTGATCGGCCTTGGCCCGGGCGGTCGCCGCCAGCACCCGGTCGACCGCCGCCGCCAGCAGGCACATGGTCACGGTCAGCCCGACCGCCCGGGTCACGGTGATCACGTGCGGCGAGAACGCCAGCCAGGTGTCCAGGTCCTGCGGGCCGATCAGGATGCGGGCCAGCAGGTTGAGCGCGTCCTCGAGCCGGGCCGAGGCCAGGAAGGCCAGGCCGAAGATCAGCATCGGGGCCAGCCCGGCGATCGCCAGCTGGCGCAACCCGGCGCTCAGCCCGGCGAACCGCTCGCGCAGGTCGGAGGTGACCTCACCACTCCAGCGCCGGACCGGCCGCGGCACCCGGGCCAGCACGCCGAGCCGCTGCCGCTCCCGCTCGACCGCCTCCTCCTTGCTCAGCTCCGGCTCCTCGGCCGGCTCCTCGGCCAGCTTGTACCCGTAGACGACGGCTCCCACGGTCAGCCACGAGACCGGCACGACGACGATCGCGTCGAAGTTGCCGAGCAGGTCGAACAGCCAGTTGGTGACGTAGTCGACCGGGTTGGCCAGCGGCCCGAGCCGGTCCAGCAGATCCAGCCACCAGCCGGCGAACATCTCCACCCCGCGGCGGCTCTGGGCCCAGCTCCAGACCTCGTCCTGGTAGAGGGTCAGGTGCGCGGCCAGCGTGGTCAGCCAGAGCACCTCGACGTAGGCCCCGACGAACCCGAGCCCGCGGCGTCCTTTCAGCCCCTCGATCTTGTCCAGCGCGAACCGGAAGATCAGCGCGCCGGCCACGATCGCGACGGCCGTCCAGCCGGTGGCGAAGACGAACCGGTCGGTGTCGATCGCGGTGGCCGGGTGGTAGAGCAGGTTGGCGTTGTTCAGGAACTCGTCGGCCACGGCCGCGTTGACGTACCGGTCGGTGTCCTCCTTGAGCAGGCCGTAGGAGGCGTACACGGCCAGGAACGGCACCAGCACGCCGGCCAGCAGGTCGACCAGCCGCCGGGGCCGGCGGGCCACCCCGCTCGCCCCGCCCGGTGGTGAACCGGGGGACGCCGCGGCCGCGGCGATGTGGGGCAGCGATCCGCGCAGCGCATACAGCATCAGCACGATCGCCGTCACCGAGGCCAGCGGGGCCAGGACCAGCACCAGAACGCCCAGCGTGTTGTTGTGATCGCTGATCACCGTGGCCGCCCAGATGGCTCCCGTCCGGCCTGCGGCGCCCAGCAGGGCGATGCTCAGCAGTACCGGCCAGTGCCGCAGCCAGAGGCGCGTACCGGCCACCACGACCGTGAACAAGTCGCTCAGCCAGTCACGCATGAGAACGAACCGTACCGGCGGGGCGTCTGTGACTCAATGCGCCCACCGCGGGACCACCGCGGCCGAACCCTCCCAGGACCGGACAACGGGCCGAACGGCGTTCTCGATCCGCTCGGATCTGGTTGTGACATCTGTTGCTGTAGCTGCCGATGCGCCTGGTGGGACTCGAAATAGCCATGTCGGTGAGTTCTTTTGCTTGTCCGGTCGGGAAAAGTGTTGCCTGCATGCGATCCCGGCCGGGCCAGGGGGGAACGACACCAACCGGGGTTCGTCCGGGATCGCATGGTCAGCAAGCCGACTCCTAACTTTGCCGGGGATGACCGTGATACCCAAGAAAACCCTGCTCCTGCCTGCCCTGACTCTGGCCCTGGCCGCGGTGGCCGCTCCCGCCCAGGCCGGCCAGCACCCGCCCAAGTCGCCGAACGGCGTGGTGGCGCACTTCTTCGCCGCCACCCTGACCGGCGCCAACGAGATCGCCCCGGCCGGTGACCCGGACGGCTCGGGCAAGGCCGAGGTGGAGGTCGCGGGCGACCTGGTCACCTTCGCCCTGTCCTGGAAAAACATTCCGGCCCCGACCATGGGCCACATCCACACCGGTGCCGCCGGGGTGAACGGCCCGGTGTCGGTGCCGTTCTTCACCACGCCGATGCCGGACACGACCGTCGCCGCCGGTGGCGTCGTCCAGGTCACCGACGCGATCCTGGCCTCGGCCATCGTGGCCGACCCGGCCGGCTTCTACGTCAACCTGCACACCACCGAGTTCCCGGCCGGGGCCGTGCGCGGCCAGCTCGCCCCCTCCCGCCCGGACAAGGACCCGCTGCACCTGCTCAAGGGCCTGCCGTTGCAGACCCTGATGGACGGCGCCCACGAGGTCGCCACCCCGGGCGGGCCGGCCGTCGGCGACCCGGACGGCCAGGGCATCGGCATGATCCGGGCCTCCGGCAAGAAGGTGAACTACACCTTCGCCTGGGGTGGCATCGGCCAGCCGATCATGGGGCACATCCACGTCGGGGCCAAGGGAGTCGCCGGGCCGGTCGTCGTCCCACTGTTCATGAGCCCGATCCCGGAGCACATCTTCGCGATCACCGGCACGGTCCGCGGGCTGGACAAGAGCCTGGTCCGGAGCATCCGGTACTCGCCGGGCTCGTACTACGTCAACCTGCACACCGCTGCCTACCCGGGCGGGGCCCTGCGCAACCAGCTCTTCCACCGCCCGGCCCCGGCGCTGGACTGAGCTGCACCGATCCATCCGGCCGGCTGAGCTGAGGCCCGGGCCCGCACCCCTCCCGGGGCGGGTCCGGGCGGTGCCGGGGCGGTGCCGGGCAGTGCTGGGCGGGGGAGCCCGCTACCGTGTCCGGATGCGCACCCTGGCGATCAACGGCGTCCTGGCATGACTCTCGACGAGGTCGGCTCCCGCGACGGGTGGCGGTGCTGGGTGTGCGACGAACCGGTCGACCCGGACGCCTCCGTCAACGACGCCCGCGGCCCGAGCGTCGACGCGCGCTCGAGCAAGCCGGGGTCGAAGAAGGGCGCCGTCGACTTCGCCGGCGGCGAGCGCCTGGCCCACCGGGCCTGCAACACCCGCAAGGGCGCGGTGACGCCGGTGATCCCCTGGCCCGCCGACCTGTTCGTGCTGGAGCCGGCGCCGCTGGTCGGAGTGGCCGAGCGGCTGGCCCGCAAGGGTGGGCGCGAGGTCGTGGCCCGCTGCCCGGATCGGGCCGACGCCGAGGCGACGTCGACCTGGCTGGTCGATCGCTTCACCCGCCTGGCCCCGGCGCTACCCGTCACCGGCAGCGTGGAGCCGGGCGGCGAGCAGTTCCTGGTCGCCCTGACCGCCGGCCGGCCACGCTGAGCTGAAAGCCTCGGCCAGAAAAGGACTCACAACGCCCGGCGGAACCGCACCAGGTCGCCACCGCGCTCGTTGAGCTCCGGGAGCGGATCGCTGACCGCGAATCCGAGCCGCCGGTGAAAGGCGATCGACGCCTCGTTGACCGGTGAGGTCACCGCCGAGACGACGCCGCGCCCCTCGGCCCGGGCCATGGCGAAGAACTCCTGGTACAGCCGACGAGCCAATCCCTGGCGGCGCTCGGCCGGAGCGACACCGAGGAAGTGGATGTAGGCCTCGTCCGGTTTGGACGGCGAACAGAAGCCGATCAGGAATCCGGCCAGCTCGCCCTCCCTTTCGGCGACCAGGCTGGTGCGGTGGAAGTGGTCGAGGAACAGCTTGGGCAGGACCCGCACGATCGGCCGGCCCCACCAGTCGTCGGCCACGGCCGCGATCGGCTCGTAGTCGTCGGGCCGGGCCGGGCGCAGACTGATCGGGGCCATCGGCCCATCCTGCCGTGTCGGGCCGGTTCGCGGGCCGGAAGTCGGCCGTTCAGGCCTCGATCCGCTGTTTCCCGGCGCGGGCCGCCTCGACCGCCAGGCGGGTGTCCTCGGTGATCAGATCCGCGTTGATCGCGGCTCCGGCAGTGAGCCCGGCCGCGGCCGAGCTGATCACCTGGGCCTGCAGAGCCGCGACGTTGCCGGCCACCCAGACCCCGGGCACGCCGGTGGCGCCCATCGGGTCGCCGGCCACGTAACTGCCCGCCACGTGGTCGCCCATCATCAGGTCGCTGGTCGGCAGGCCGAGGCCGAGCAGGACGTCGGCCCGGGCGCTGAACCGGGGCGCGACCACCACGGCCTGGACCGGCACGACCTCGCCGGAGGCCAGCCGCAGTCCGCGCACCCGGTCGTCGCTCACCTCGACGTCGCTCACCTCCCCGCTGACGACCTTGATCCCGCGGGCCTGCACCTGCTCGAGCTCCTCGCCCCCGAGGTCCGGCCGGCCGTTCAGGAACAGGGTGACGTCGTCACTCAACTGGCGGAACATCTGGGCCTGGTGCAGGGCCATCGGACCGGAGGCCAGGACGCCGATCACCTGGTCACGCACCTCCCAGCCGTGGCAGTACGGGCAGTGCAGGACGTCGCGGCCCCAGCGTTCGGCCAGCCCCGGAACCGCCGGCAGTTCGTCGACCAGGCCCGTGGCGACCAGCAGCCGGCGGGCCCGGACCGACCGGCCGTCGACCAGACCGACCCGGAAGCCGAGCCGCCCGGCCTTGTTTTCGGCTCCAGCTTCGTCCTCGGCCGAGGTGACGGTTCCGGTGACCACCTGGCCGCCGTAGCCGGCCACCTCGGCCCGGCCGGCGGCCAGCAGGTCGAGCGGGCTGGTGCCCTCGCGGGCCAGGTAGTTGTGCACCGCGGCGGCCGGCGCATTGCGGGGCGAGCCCGAGTCGATGACCAGCACCGACCGCCGCGAGCGGCTCAGGGCCACCGCGCCGCTGAGCCCGGCCGCGCCGCCGCCGATCACCACGACGTCGTACTCCGCCCGAATCTGGTTCTGTTTCATCGCCCGCTCCTTCGCTCGGTTCCGGGACGACCGCGAACGGCCACCCCTGATGCCCGCTCACTGTCGTCGAGGTACCGCGAGAATGACAACTAAAGTTGCCGGATCGGCAAGCTCGGTGAAGTTGGTCCGCCGGAAGGCGTCAACTGTTGGCCTCGCCGGACGACGGGGGGATTCATAGGCCCTATCTATTCGTCGATCCCAGAGGTGGCGTGGCATCCCGGGGTCGCTGCCTGCTGCCCGCCGAGCAGAAGGAGCGACTCGTGCAGGCGAGAATTCGGGCGGCCGCCGCAGCCGCAGGGGCCACCGCCGTCGCGCTCACCCTCGGCCTGGCCCTGGGCCCGGCCCGGGCCGACCTGACCGGCAGCACCAGCCCGGTCAGCGACTCCAGCACCTCAAAGCTGTGGACGTCGAACTCGCTGCCGATGTATCACTCGACCAAGAAACCGAAACCGATTCGGAAGCGGCCGGTTCCGACCACCACCAAGCCCGGCAAGGTCAAGCCGACCCCGGGGCCGACCGCCGGGCCGACCACGGCCCCGGTGCTCGTGCCCACGCCGACCCGGGCCGCCACCCCGACCGTGCGACCGACCGCGCCCACGACCACCCCGGTCGGCTCCTCGGCGATCACCACCGCGGCCCTGCCCAACCGCTCCGGACTGAACTGGGCCAGCGGGGTGTACGTCTCGAACGACACCGTGGCCCAGACCGAGCAGTTCGCCGCCTGGCGCGGGCGCCCGGCCGACGTGGTCGTGGCCTGGCCGGCCCGGTCCACCTGGTCGGACATCGAGTCACCCGGTTGGCTCTACCAGATCTGGGACAACACCCCCTACACCAAGGTCTTCGGCGTCGCCCCGATCCCCGAGGGCGAGAGCAGCTCGCTGGCCGACTGCGCCGCCGGCGACTACGACCAGCACTGGGTCCGGTTCGCCCAGAACATCAAGGCGGCGGGCCTGGACGACGAGACCGTCATCCGCCTCGGCTGGGAGTTCAACGGCAACTGGTACAAGTGGAAGGCCACCGACCCGGCCGCTTTCGCGGGCTGCTGGCGCCGGATCCACACCGCGGCCGAGTCCGTCGCTCCCCTGCTGCGCTGGGACTGGACGGTCAACCGGGGCGTCGGGCAGGGCGTGGCCGATGCCCGCCAGGCCTACCCCGGCGACGCCTACGTCGACTTCATCGGGGTCGACTCCTACGACGCGTGGCCGGCCGCCAACACCGAGGCGGGCTGGCAGGCGCAGTACAGCGGGCCGTTCGGGCTGAAGTTCTGGGCCGCGTTCGCCGAGGCCCACCACAAGCTGTTCAGCGTGCCCGAATGGGGGGTGTACCCGGGCACCAGCGGCAGTGGCGGCGACAACCCGTTCTACATCGCCAAGATGGAGGCGTTCTTCCGCAGCCTGGGGGCCAAACTCGGCTACGAGTCGTACTTCAACGAGGACAAGAGCTACTGCGCCAGCTCGCTGGTCGGCCCGAACCTCAACCCGAAGGCGGCCACCCAGTACCGCAAGGACATGCAGAACTGAGCAGAGCTACTCATCCCCCGGCGCAGGCGCCTGCCTAGCGTTGGCCGGGAGGGCACCGCTCCCCGCGGAGCCCACCTCCCGGCGCCCGGCGCCGGGGCGATGAGGAGCCCACCATGAATGACGACGCCGAGCTCGTCCTGGCCGGCACCCTGAGCCGGCTGGTCGGATCGACCACCCTGACCCGCCCGCAGGCCGAGGCGGTCAGCCAGGACTTCACCGCCGCCTACCACCGGCCGGCCCCGGCCCCGGTGCCCCGGCTCGAGCCGGCGATCCGCTCGGCGATCCTGATCGAGGTCGGCGGCTACGTCGGCGCCGCCTTCGTGGTTGCGGCGGCCACCGCGCTGGTCGCCCCGACCTGGGACTCTCTCTCCACCGCGGCCCGGATCGCGATCCAGGCCGGGCCGGCTCTGCTCCTGCTGCTGGGCGCCGTCCTACTGGTCACGAGAACCCCCGGCGGATGGTCCGGGCGGCCGGGCGAGCAATCCGGCGGCCCTCGCCGGCGGCTGGTCAGCGTGCTGGTGCTGGCGATCGGCGTCCTGAGTGCGGGAGTGACCGTCACCGCTCTGGGCGACAGCGCCCAGCAGGACCGGGCCGTCACCCTGACCCTGCTGGTGGTCTGGGCCTGCGGCTACGCGCTGACCCGCGCCGCGGTTCTGCACCTGGCGACGGCCGGCACCCTGACCTGGCTGGTGTTCGCCCTCGTGGCCCCCTCGTGGGACGAGCACGAGATCGCCGCCGGCGGCGTGCTGATGCTGACCGCGATCGCCTGGGCCGCGCTGACCGCCCGCCGGCTGATCGACCAGCCCGACCTGGGATATTCCGTCGCCGGGGCAATGGCCTTCCTCGGCGCTGAGGTGATCGCCGAGAACGGCTCGCCCCTCGGTGGCTACGCGCTGATGCTCGCCCTGGCCGCGGCCGGTCTGGCCGGCTATCTCCGGTTCCGGCAGGTCAGCGCGCTGGCGATCGGGGCCCTGGCCCTGGCCGTGGTCGTGCCGCAGGCGATCATCCACTACACCGACGGCTCGCTCGGGGCGGCCGGGGCCCTGCTGGTCTGCGGGTTGTCCATCGTGGCGGCCAGCGCCCTGGGCCTGCACCTGAGAAAGACCGTCGACTCCGGCCCTGGCATCCCCCACCCCACCCCCTGAGGGACGGGGGGATCCCCGATGTGGCGGGTGGCGGCCGGGCGGCAATCTTGACTCATCAGCCCAGCCGGTCAGGTCGGGCCCCTGCTCCACCCGATGAAGGAGAAAGACCATGCCTGATGTGACCGAAAGCGCCGAGCAGGTCGGCCAGATGATCGTCAACGCTCTGCAGAACACCCTGGGCCTCGGCCCGGAAGAAGCCGTTGCTCATGCCCAGGCCGTGACCGGCGTCAGCGACAGCACCCTCGACCAGGCCGACATGGGCCAGGCCCTCGAGCACGCCAGCAGCCAGCCGGGCCTCTCGCCCGACGTCCAGCAGTACCTGCAGGGAGCCCAGGAGAACTACAACAACTACGGCAACGTCAGCCAGGGCGGCTCCAGCTACAACGGTGGCGGCTCGGGCTACTCCGGTGGTGGCGGCTACAGCGGCGGCTCCGGGGCCAGCGCCAACGCGCAGATCGTGCAGCAGGTGACCTCCAACTACAACTACCAGGAGATCAACGACAACCACATCGACATCATGGGCAACGTCAATGGCGACATCGACATCGACCAGGACAACGACGACGTGCACGACATCGGCGACCACAGCGCCGTGAACACCGGCTACGGCGACCAGAACGCCGCCACCGGCGACCACTCCTCGGCCGCCCAGGGCGAGGGCGCGACGTCCAACTCCGGCGCCGGCGCGGTCGTGGCCGGCGACGACAGCGACGTCTACCTCGACCACAGCGCGGTCGGCGACGGCAACTACATCGTCGACAACGAGGACGCCAGCTTCGACGACCACAGCGCCTCGAACGGCAGCACCGTGCTGGACAACCACGACGGCGGCTCGATCGACGACTCCAGCCTCGGCTTCGGCGACGGCAACGTGCAGGGCGACGTCTACAACGAGGCCGGCGCGGCCAACTCCCAGGGGGGCGACGCCCACGGCGCCAACCTCGGCCTCAACCTCGATTCGACCGTCAACGAGGAGCACGGCCCGGGCGACAACAACACCGACGGCAGCCACCTGCTCAGCGGCGACGACGACCCGACCCGGATCCAGACCGTCGCCGAGCACGTCGACGCCCCCGACCACCAGGACGTCAGCCACGAGGCCAGCCACTACGACGCCCCGGCCGAGCACCTGGCTCCGCAGGTGGACGCCGAGCCCGAGCACCACGACGTGGCCGCGCTCGACCACGACATGCCGCTGGGCCACTGAGTACCCGCGGCCGGCCGCGACCGAGGCTCATCGCCTCGGCCGCGGCCCGTTGCTATGTCGGTTCACCGGTCGGACCGCCAGAAATGCAGGCCGAAGTCGGCCAGAACCAGCCCGGCACCCAGATCTGGGCTGGTTCAGCCTGCGCTTCGAGTGGCCCGGAAGCAGCCGTCGCGCAGCCGGGGCACCACCGCACTGACGTCGAGCTCGGCCGCGATCCGCACATCGGCCTCGAAACCGGCGTCCACCAGTTCCTGGCCACTGGCGCAGGCCGGCAGGACGTCGCGCAGCCGAACCCGCACCCCGGCGAAAGCAGCCGCTGCGGCCTCGGCTTCGGGTGACGATCCGAACCGGCCCAGCGCGCTGATCACGGCGCCGGCCCCCCACAGGTCCTCGACCGCCGGCCGCAGCTCGCCGCCCGGCCTCAGCTCGCCGGCCGCGATCACCGCGATCCGGTCCCCGCCCTGGTTCCGGTTGGCGAGATGGGCCGCGACCGCGCTCGCATTGCGCAAGGACGCCGCCAGCACCTCGATCCCGGCCTCGGCCAGCCGGGCGGCGATGGTCGAGCCGTTGGGCGAGGGCAGCACGAGCCGGCTCACCCCCCGGCTCGCCGCGATCGTGGCCGGCGACAGGCTGATCTGCCCGGGCCGGGCCCGGCGCCGGCCGGCCGCCAGTACGGCCTGGTGCTGGGCCGCGAACTCCCGGGCGGACTCGTCGTTCCACCGGTAGGGCCAGACCTCGATGCCGGCCTCGACGGCCACGGTGACTGCGGTGCTGAACGACAGGACGTCGACCAGCACCGCGACGTCGGCACCGTCGAGGATGGTCTCGGCGCCGGCCCTTCCCCAGTCGAGGCGGATCGCGAAAGCCGCCTGCCGGTGGGCCGGCAGCACCAGCCGGTCAGCCGGCCGTGCGGTTGGCCAGCAGGGTGAGCCGGCCGGCGACGTCCTCACGACCGGTTCCCCGAGCCTCCAGGATCGCCCGCTCGACGACGGCCGGCGGCACGCTCGCGGCCAGCGGGCTCTCCAGCCGGCGGATCAGGCCGTCCCAGTCGTGTTCCAGGGTCAGGCTCAGAAACAGCAGGGCCGTCACGTCCGGATCGCCGGGCCGGCGCTCCAGCTCCTGGGCCAGCAGCGCGTGCCCCTGATCGGCGTCCCCGGTCAGGGCCAGCACGGCGCCGTGCACGGCCAGGTCGACGGGAGTGCCGGGCGGCAGCGACTCCAGCACCTGCCGGGCCTGGGCCGGTTCGCTGTTCCAGAGCAGATCGACGACCACGCGCTCCGGGGTGACCGGCCCGGTCGTGGGGCGCCCGGCGGGGGGCGAACCACCCAGCCGCCAGCCCGACTCGCGCAGGGTGAGCACGTTGCTGACCGCGAAGAAGGCCATGAACAGGGCGATGAAGGCCTCGTTGAACTGGGTGTAGGCCACGATCGCGACCAGCACGGCCACCACCACCGAGACGGCCGCGGCCCGCTGGGAGCGCACCGCCGGCGGGCCGGGTAGCAACTCCCGCATCGCCTGCCCGCCGTCCAGGGGCAGCACCGGCAGCAGGTTCAGCACGCTCCAGCCGATGCAGGTCCAGATCCCGATCCGCAGGGCCGAGGCCTGCCACTGGTCCGAGCCCAGGTCGTAGTCGAGGCCCCGGCTGACGAAGATCAGCACCACCCCGAGGGCCAGCCCGATGCCCGGGCCGGCCAGCGAGATGCCCAGCGACCAGGCCCGGGACAGCGGCCGGGGCGGCACATAGCTGGTCACGCCGCCGAAGCCGGCCAGGGCGATCTCGGGACGAGCCCCCGTGGCCCGGGCCGTGACGGCGTGCCCGAGCTCGTGCACGAGCACGGCGACCGGGGTGATCAGCAGCCACAGCACCATGTCTCGCAGGCTCACGCCGGGGTAGTACCCGAGGATGCCCATGATGATGACGAACGAGATGTCGAGGTGGACCGGGAAGCCGAACAGCCTCGCCCGCAGAAGCGGCCGGCCACCCTCGACGGGGCTGCTGCTCACCGAATGCCTCCAAGCCTGACCGCTGCACGGTGCGCGGTGTACCCATCCTCTCCCGGATCAGCACCCGATCGCGACCGGCCCAGGGCTTGCTCAGCCAACTGGCGGCGCGGGCTCAGAGTTCCCGGCGACTCAGTTCAGGGACCACTTCTGGGTGGCGCTGCCGCTGCAGGTGGCCGCGATCGCGACGGTGCCGTCGGCCGCGCTGCCGCCCTGCACGTCCAGGCACAGGCCCCAGCCCGAGTTCTTGACCGTCCCGGCAATGACCTGCCACTTCTGGCTGTCGGAGCCGTCGCAGGTGGTGATCTCCATGGTGCTGCCGTCGCCGCCGCCGGCGGCCAGGCACTTGCCCAGCCCCCGGACGGTGCCGTCCGCCTGGGCGCTCCAGGTCTGGGCGGAGGAGCCGTTGCAGGTGAAGATCTGCACGCCGGTGCCGTCGTCGTCCCGGGCATTGATGACGTCGAGGCACTGGCCGCCGGTACCGACCACGGCGCCGGTACCGGTCACCGGGACCGCCGCGGGCGTGGTGGTGGCCGGCGGTCTGGTCGTCGGCTTCTTGGTGGCGGTGGGCTGTTTCGTCGTGGTGCTCGGCCGGGGCGCCGTGGTGTGCGCCGGCGCGCTGGTCCGGACCGGGACGGCGGCGTGCGTGGTGCTGGCCCGCGCCGGCGGCACGGCCTGAACCGGGGACGTGGTCGCAGCCGTGCTCGGGGTGGACGTCGCCGGTGCGGTCGACGTGGACGAGGACGGCGCGTCGGTGATCGAGACGACGGTCGACGGCACGGTGGAGGAGTACGAGGGCAGCGGTGAGGGCGCGGCCACGCCGCGGGCGGCCGCCGTGGGCACCTTGGTCGCCGCGAACAGATAGTGGGTGCCGCCGACGACGGCCGTGGCCGCGATCGCCACCGCGACGACGGCCAGCCAGCCCCGGTTGCGTCCGATCGGGCCGGCCACATTGGAGCGGCGCCCGGCCCGGCGTCGCCAGTCGACCATCCGCGGTTCGCGGTGGGTCCCGGCCCGGCGCAACAGGCGCGTGCCCGAGTAGCCCGTGGGCGGGGCGTCCGGCGAGGCGCTGACATCGACGTCATCTGTTTCGCTGTGCACGGGCCTCCCCCCAATGAACGAGTGACAAGAACAGACCGTAGTGGATCGCCCGGGTCGTGCGCTTCAAGTGGATGTCACATTAAATTCAAGTGATTCAGGCGATCCGCGGTCATGTCTGGTTCACAAATGCCCACAAACTTCCGGAACCCGCCCCCGGTTCGTCCCGGCGGGGCTCAGGTGAAGAGCGGCGGCAGGACGAAGAGCATCATCGCCGACCAGGTCACGTGGGTGATGATCGGCGCCAGGATCCCTCCTGAGGCGCGCCGCTGGAGGGCCAGCACCAGGCCGAGGGTGACGGCGGCGAACACCAGCATCGGGTTGCCGGTGGCCAGGGTGGCCAGGGCGTAGATCACCGTCGAGATCACCACCGGATGCTTGCGGCCGATGGCCGCGAACAGCCCACCGCGGAAGAACACCTCCTCGGCGACCCCGTTGACCAGGGTCACCACGGTGATCAGGGGCAGCGAACCGTAGCGGGCATGGTCCAGCACGTTCTGCACGTAGTCGTGCAGCGGGGGGATCTCCCGCACGACCAGGGCCCCCACGATGAAGATCACCCCGGCCAGCACCCCGACCACGAACCCGGTCAGGACGGGGCGGTGCAGCGAGCCCCGGAACGGCAGGTAACCCAGGTGCAGCGGGCCGGACAGGAACCCCCCGACGATCCAGGTCGCGGCCACGGCCAGGGTCAGCGGGTAGAACACGTTGTCCCCGGGGCGGACCGACAGCGAGATGCCCAGCAGCGTGGCCCCGACCACCAGCACGACCGCGACCACGATCCGCCGGCGGCGGAACTCGGCGTCCGACTGGTGATGATCGCGCGGCACCTTCTCGATCAGGGCCGCCTCGACCGCCCGCTCCAGGCGCGAGCGCCAGGTGGCGGACCGGCTCGACGTCATGACCGGGTCGTTTCCGAGGTGGGTGCCTCCGCTTCGGCGGCGGCCTGCTCGGCGGCCCGGTCGGCCAGGGCCAGGCGGACCGCGTCGTCGTAACCGATGGTGGGCCCGGGCACGACGTCCTCGATGGAGTGGTCCCGCACGATCACCTCGTTGGTCATCGAGTCGACCAGGTTACGGGCGGTGGCCGTGTCGACGTCGGTGACCAGCGACAGCCAGCGCGAGGACAAGCTCGGGGTGAGCAACGGGACGCTGATGTTCGGCAGCCGGCGGCCCTGCACCTTGGCCGCCCGCTGGAGCATGTCGATGTAGCGCAGCACGTCCGGCCCGCCGATCTCGTAGACCTGCCCGCGGGCCTGCGGTGGCTCCAGCACCCCGACCAGGTAGCGCAGCACGTCCGGCAGGGCGATCGGCTGGGTCCGGGTGTTCACCCAGCCGGGCGTCACCATAAGGGGCAGGTGGTCGACCAGCTGGCGGGTGATCTCCCAGGAGATGCCGCCGTGCCCGATCACCACGGCCGCCCGCAGGACCGTCACCGGCACACCGGCCAGCGGCAGCAGCTGTTCCACCTGGCGGCGTGAGCGCAGGTGAGCCGAGAGATCGCCGTCGTCCACCCCGAGCCCGCCGAGATAGATGATCCGTTCCAGGCCGGCGTCGGCCGCGGCCTTGCCGAAGTTCAGCGCCGCGTCGGCGTCCTTGTCCTCGAAGTCGTCCGACTCCAGGGAGTGAACCAGGTAGTAGGCGGCATCGGCCCCCTCCAGGGCGGCGGCCAGGCTGTCGGCCTCGGCCACGTCCCCGTACACGGGCGTGCCCGCCCCCTGGTAGCTGTCCGGATGCCGGGTCATGGCCCTGACCCGGTGCCCCTTCTCGACCAGGGCCTGACTCAGGTGGGATCCGACGAAACCGGACGCACCGGTGACGAGCACGGTCTTGGACATGCCCTCAGTCTCGCCGGACCCGGCGATGGCGCCACTCGTAGCCGGGCCGGGCGACGTGATGTCGCCCACGGGTGGGCCGATCCGGTGGGGCGCCGACGCCCTCGAGATGGGGGTGCACAGCTGCGCATAAGCTGCACCTCGTGCATTTCCTGAGTCCGAGTTGGCAGCTGTCGGCGGCCCTGTGCGCGTCGCTGACCGTGCTGTCCCTCGCGACCTGGCGGTTCCGTCGGTACCGGTACGCGGCCCTGGTGCACTCTTTCGCCCGCGAGTTCGCCGTGGTGATGGCCCTGCTCGGCCTGTGGCAGTACGTCGGGCGGTTCGTGCGCACCCACTCGGTGGGGGCGATGGATCGGGCCCGGGACGTCGAGCGGCTGCAGGACTGGCTGCACCTGCCCAACCAGCTGGCCCTGCAGCACCACGTCCTGCCCCATGCGGACCTGATCCGGGTGCTCAACTTCTACTACGCCTTCGCCCACCTGAACGGGATGACGTTCTTCCTGATCTGGGTCTGGTGGCGACGGCGCGGCTCGTTCCGCACGGTCCGCAACACCGTGGTCGGCAGCACCCTGATCTGTCTGCTGGTCCAGGCCGTCCCGGTGGCCCCACCGCGGCTGCTGGAGGGCGGCGGCTACGTGGACACGGCCCTGCTCTACGGGCAGTCGGTCTACGGCCAGTACTCCACCGGCGTCGCGGCCCAGCTGACGGCGATGCCGTCGGTCCACGTCGGCTGGGCCTTCATCGTGGCCTGGTACATCGCCGTCCTGGGCCGGGGGCCGCTGCGCTGGCTGGGTTGCGTGCACCTGGCGATGACCGTGTTCGTGGTGACGGCGACGGCCAACCACTGGTGGCTGGACGGCGTGGCCGCCACCGGGATCACCCTGGTGGTGCTGGCCGCTCAGTTCGGGGTCGGCCGGCTGTGGTCGCGACGGCATCCCGTGGACGGCGCGGACGAACCGGGCCGGACGGCCCTCACCGAGCCGGCGCGCGGCGCCGAGGCCGTCCCCAACCTCTCCTGACCGAGAGATCCGAATTATTCGGGTTCATCCGGTCCACGACTTGCCAAAATGTCCAAGATTATGGCTATTCTGTGGGCCGTGATCAGGTCCGCCTGATGCCGGGGCTCACGGCCCATCGCACTAGATCCGGCGACCCGGCACGGCGGAGGCAGGACTCAACATGGGCGACTACACCGGCATGTCGGCGTACTACGACCTGATCATGACGTCCGGCTACTACGACTACGCCGCCGTCACCGACCAGATCGCCGCGTTCGACCGCGCCGACTCGATCCTGGAGGTCGGCGCCGGAACCGGGCTCGTCCTGGAACAACTGGTGGCCCGGCGACCGGAGGCCCGGATCGCCGGGATCGACCTCACCGCGGCCATGCTCGACATCGCCGCCCGGCGGCTGGCCGCTCATCCGCAGATCGGCCTGCACCAGCAGGACGTCGTCACGCTCGACCTTGATCAGCAGTACGACCTGGCCTTCTCCTACGGCGGCGTCTGGTACTTCGTGCCCGACCCGGGCGGGGAGACCTTCTCGATGATCAGCCACATCCGGTCCGAGCCCGACAACCAGACCGGTCTGGAGCGGTTGGCCGCCCACCTGCCGCCTGCGGGCACCCTGCTGCTCGGCATCCAGGCGCCCCATGCCGACTACGCCCGCCCGGTGAGCAACGGGATGCGGTACGCGCAGGCGATCAGCCCGATCACCGACGGCTTCCGCAAGCGGTACAGCCTGACCGACCAGGGGCGGGTGATGATGGAGCAGACCACCGACTACCGGGTCTACCCGTTCGAGGAGGCACTGGCCCTGCTCGACAAGGCCGGCTTCGAGCCGAGCCGCGGCAGGGAGGCGAGCCCGTCCGGCCCCGCCCTGTTCCTGCAGTTCAGCAAGCGATGAGAATCGGATTCGTCGGCACCGGTTCGATGGGGGCTCCGGTCGCCGGCAACCTGCTCGCCGCCGGGCACGACCTGCTGGTGCACGACCGGCGACCCGAGGCTGCGGCCGAACTGATCGGCGCCGGAGCGACCTGGTGCGCCGATCCGGCCGCCGTGGCCGGCGACGTCGACGCCGTCCTGCTGTCCCTGCCCAGCCACGTCGAGGTCGAGACCGTCTGTTTCGGCCTGGACGGCCTGTTCTCGACGATCCGGCCCGGCAGCTACCTGATCGACCTGACCACGGTGTCGATCGGGTTGATTCCCCGGCTGGTCCAGGCCCAGCCGGCCTTCGGCATCCGATACCTGGCCGCTCCGGTCTCGCAGGGGGTGGACAACGCGAAACTCGGCCGGCTGTCGATCTTCGTCGGCGGTGACGGAAGCGACCTCGAGCACTGCCGCCCGATCTTCGAGGCCATCGCCGACACGATCATCCACACCGGGGACCAGTTCTCGGCGATGTCGGCGAAACTGCTGACCAACCTGCTCTGGTACATCAACGCCGCCGCCATCGGCGAGGCCCTGGTGCTCGGGGCCCGCTCCGGGATCGACCTCGCCGTGCTGCAGCAGGTGGTGCTCAACAGTTGCGGCACCAGCTGGGTGGCCACGCACGACATCCCGTCGATCTTCGACGGCAGCTTCGACCCCAGCTTCACCACCCGGTTGTGCACCAAGGACCTGCGGCTGATCTCGGAACTGGCCGGCACCCTGAACGTGCCGATCGAGCTCGGGGCTCACGTGGAGCAGATCTTCCGGCGCACGGAGAACACCTATGGCGGTGACTCCCCCGAGCTGTCCGTGGTCCGCCAGCTCCAGGAGAACACCGGCACCAGCCTGCAGCTCAAGACCCCTGAGGACGCCGCCGGCTCCGGACCTTCGTCGATCACCCGCTGATCCGGCGCGGCCAGCCGGCGATCAGCCGTCGATCACCCGCTGATCCGGCGCGGCCAGCCGGCGATCAGCGTGCGGGCGGCATCCACGGAGCGCTCGGCGGCCTCGCCCGCCGACAGGGGCTCCAGACCCGGGCCTCCGTCGGCGGCCACGAGCTTGGCGTAGCCGTGGGCCGCGGCCAGAACCTGTGACAGCAACCGCATCGACCGGTCCCGATCCGACCCGGCCGCGGCGTCCTGCCCGAGCCGGAACAACAGATCCATCAGCGCCCGCGTCTGTTCGTGCAGGTCGGCGAACCGCTCGTCCTGCAGTTCTCGCAGGTAGATGAGGTCGAAGCCGACACCCTGGGCGAGCACGAACCGGGTGTAGGCCCCGGCCGCCGCCGCCAGGCGGTCAGCCGGGTCCGGCCCGGCCCCAGCGGCCGCCGCGGTAACGGTTTCGGCCAGCTCCGCGGCGGCCGCCCGCACGACCGCGGCCAGCAACGTCTCCCGGTCGGGAAAGTGCCGGTACGGCGCCGCGGAACTGACGGCGACCCGGCGAGCCACCTGGGCGACCGAGAATCCGGCCAGCCCGGCCTCGGCCAGGAGCTCACGCCCGGCCCGGACCAGGGCGACCCGCAGATCGCCGTGGTGATAGGCCGCTCCGGTGCGCCGGGCTGCAGGCATGGGCCCTCCTCGTTGACAGCGATGTTAGTGGCCTCTTACTCTTTCAATGTAAGAGTTATCTTACATTGAGATCGAGGAGACACCCGATGCGACGCAGGATCCTCGGCGGGACCGGCATCTCGGTCAGCGAGTACGCGCTCGGCACGATGATGCTGGGCGCGATGGGCAACACCGACCACGACGAGTCGATCGCCATCATCCACACGGCCCTCGACGCCGGCATCAACTTCCTGGACACGGCCGACGTCTACTCACAGGGCGAGTCCGAGGAGATCGTCGGCAAGGCGATCAAGGGACGGCGCGAGAGCGTCGTGCTGGCCACCAAGTTCGGCCTGCCGATGGGTTCGGACGCCAACCAGCGGGGCGGGTCGCCGCGGTGGATCAAACAGGCGGTGGAGCACAGCCTGCGCCGGCTCGGCACCGACTACATCGACCTCTACCAGATGCACCGGCCCGATCCGGAGACCGACATCGACGAGACGCTCGCCGCCCTGACCGATCTCGTGCGCTCGGGCAAGGTCCGGGCGATCGGCTCGTCGCTGTTCCCGGCCGAGCAGATCGTGGAGGCCCAGTGGGTCGCCGAACGGCACGGCCACCAGCGTTTTCGCACCGATCAGCCGCCGTACTCAATCCTGCTGCGCGGTATCGAGGCCGACCGGCTGCCGACCGCGCAGAAGTACGCGATGGGCGTGCTCACGTTCGGCCCGCTCAGTTCGGGCTGGCTCTCCGGGCGGGCCGATCCGGCCTCGGGCCACCGCAGTTCCGGCCGAGGCGCGCCCCTGTTTGACCTGAGCGACCCGGCCAACCGGCAGAAGCTGCAAGTGGTCGAGGCCCTGACCAAGGTCGCGGCCGAGGCCGGTCTACCGCTGTCGCACCTGGCCACGGCCTTCGTGCGGGCTCACCCGGCGGTCACCTCCGTGCTGATCGGCCCGCGCCGGCCCGAGCATCTGCTGGACCTGCTCGCCGGAGCCGATGTCGACCTGGGCCCGGACGTGCTCGACGCGATCGACGAGATCGTCCCGCCCGGGGTGAACGTCAACGCCAGGGACATCTTCTTCACCAATCCCGCCCTGACCGACAAGCGCCTGCGCCGCCGGGACTTTCAGTCGAACCGGTGACGGTTCTCGCGGCTCCAGCGAATCCGCTCGGCAACCTGGTCGTACTGGCCGCCGGCCAGCAGGTCAACCTGCGGTTGCCGCCCCTGGGCGGCCAGGTCGCGAGCCCGCCGCAGCACCAGCTCCTGCTGGCGGATCACTTCGTCGACCAGGCCCTCGGTGGAGCTGAGACCATAGGCCTCGGCGAAAACCTCCACCCGTCGCCGGCGGTCCGGCGGCTGCGGGTATCCCGCTGACTGAGGCAGTGGCCCGGCGGGCCCTGACCACCGGCCCAGGGAGCGTCCGGGGCGAGGCCGGGAATCCGACGGGCTCGAGGTGGTCCAGGAGCTGGTGGATCGTCCCTGACCAGGGTGTCGAGGCCGGCGCACCGTGGCCCCGACCCGCACCACCTGTCGATGCGGCGTGTCCTGCAGAATCTCGTCGTCCACGTCAGTGCTTGGCGGTCACCCAGGGTCCTACTCCGCCGACCCGCTCGACCGTGTAGCGCACGATGAATCCCGGCCCCTTCGGAGCCGGAAACTCCGTGTCGGCCGAGACGTACACCTTGTTCAGGCGATTGAGCAGGTCCCAGGCGTCGTCGCTCGGTTCGACGACGGCCCGGGCGTGCAGCACCCCGTACTCGTTCAGCAGGACGCCGGGCTGCCGCGGTGCGTCGAAAGACAGCACGACCCGGGGGTCACGCTCGATGTTGCTCAGCTTGAGCCGCCGGGACAAGTGGGAACTGACCACGTCGTCGCCGTCCAGCCCGATCCAGATGACCGACACCTGAGGTGACCCGTCGGCATTGATGGTGGTCAGGTGGGCCATCGGCCCCGACTCGATGAGGGCTCGAAGTTCGGGCGGCAGAACAGTCACTGGTCGATCCTTCCTGTCGGCAATCGATGCTACCGACTGCGGGGATCAACGCGTTCGAGCTCGTATTGGGTCAGCACCGAAGTTCGTAGGTGGCGATCACCAGCCCGGCCGCCCCGGTGTGCGCGTCCAGGCAGCGAAAACGCGCGGGCGGCGTCCCCTCCGGGAACAGGCGCTGACCGGAGCCGAGCACGCACGGGTTGATCAGCAGCAGGAACTCGTCGATCAGGTCATGGGCCAGCAGGGTCCGGATCAGCCGGCCGCTGCCCATGATCCCGAGGACGCCGTCGGTCCGGCCCTTGAGCTGGGCGACCGCTTCGGGGACGTCGCCCGGCAGCATCGTCGAGTTGGGCCAGGCCAGCGGCTCCTGCGGCCGGGTCGTGGCGACGTACTTGGCCGAACCGACGAGAGCGTCGCCGAAGGAGCTGTCGGTGCGCCGGGTCCACTGACCGAGTACGTCCTCGTAGGTTCGTCGTCCGAAGATCCAACCCGCCAGGCCACCACCGGCCGACATCCGCTCGCCCATGGCCCGGCCGGCGGCTTCGTCGGTCACGGCCCAGCCGCCGAGCGAGAACCCGCCTCGTGTGTCCTCGTCGGGGCGGGCCGGGCCCTGCATCACGCCGTCCAGGCTGATGTGGTTCATCACTACTACGCGACCCATCAGGCCTCCTTCGCTCGGTCTCACCCTTCCAGACCGGTACGAGAGCGAGAAGTCATCGGCAGGCCCCCGGCACCGGGGCTGCATCGGGCTGTATCAGGGAGACGGTCGCAGCGCTGTGTAGCCGTGGCTACACCCAGTGGTAAGCGCCATCCACAACCGGTTCGGTACCGGAACCACAGCTACTTGACGGGTGACAAGTCGGACACACAGACTTCGTTCAAGCCGTGAGAGAGCGCTCTCTGAGGCTGCGCCACCCCGCATCACCGCTCCACCCCTGGGACAACCGCTCTCCAGGAGCCATGTGCCCCGGCTCCTGGGTACCTCCCACCACCGAAAGGGATCCGATGACCGCACACCCGGCAACGATGCCGGTCCGCTTCCTCAGCACTCGACGACGCCGCCTGACCCTGGCCGCCGTCATCGTCAGCCTGCTGGCCACCTACGCCGCCGTCTACGCCTCGCAGCCGGTCCAGGCCGCGACCACCCTGCTCTCGCAGGGCAAGACCGCGACGGCGTCCTCCACCGAGAACGGCGGCACCCTTCCCGCCGCGGCCTTCGACGGCGACAACGGCACTCGCTGGTCCAGCGCCGCCTCCGATCCGCAGTGGCTCCAGGTCGACCTGGGCAGCAGCCAGTCGATCACGCAGGTGCAGCTGAAGTGGGAGACCGCCTACGCCACGGCGTTCAAGATCCAGACCTCGGCCAACGGCACCGCCTGGACCGACATCTACTCCACCACCACCGGCACCGGCGGCAACCAGACGCTGAACATCACCGGCACCGGCCGGTACGTGCGGATGTACGGCACCGCCCGGGCCACCCAGTACGGCTACTCGCTCTGGGAGTTCCAGGTCTACGGCGGCGGCGTCGATCCGGTCGTCTGCCAGACGCCGAACGCGGCCCAGGGCAAGCCGGCCACGGCCTCCTCCACCGAGAACGGTGGCACGCCGGCTTCCTCGGCCTTCGACGGCAACACCGGCACCCGCTGGTCCAGCGCCGCCTCCGACCCGCAGTGGCTCCAGGTCGACCTGGGCAGCAGCCAGTCCATCTGCGGGATCGGCCTGAACTGGGAGACCGCCTACGCGACGGCGTTCCAGATCCAGGTCTCGGCCAACGGCACGGCGTGGACCAACATCTACTCCACCACGACCGGCACCGGCGGCACCCAGAACCTCACCGTCACCGGCACCGGCCGCTACGTGCGGATGTACGGCACCGCCCGGGCCACCCAGTACGGCTACTCCCTGTGGGAGTTCGCGGTCCGCGTCGGCGGCACCGTCACCGGCACGACTCCGCCGGTCCCCACGACCACCCCGCCGGTCACCCCGACCACCACGCCGCCGAACAACGGCACCGACGTCGAGCTGTCGTACCAGAAGACGGCCACCGCCTCGACCCAGCAGGACGACGCCCAGTGCGGCGGCTGCACCTCCAACAAGGTGACCGACCAGAACGTGACCACCCGGTGGGCGACCAACCCGACCAACGGCTGGGTCGATCCGGGCTGGATCTACATCGACCTGGGCGCCACCGCGACCATCCACAAGGTCGTCCTGCAGTGGGATCCGGCCTACGCCACCGCGTACAAGATCCAGGTGTCGAACGACGCCAACACCTGGACCGACATCTACTCCACCACCACCGGCAAGGGCTTCAAGGAGACCCTGTCCGGCCTGAACGGCACCGGCCGGTACGTGCGGATGTACGGCACCGCCCGGGTCAGCGCCTACGGCTACTCGCTGTGGGAGTTCCAGGTCTACGGCACCGGCGGCAGCCCGATCGCCCCGCCGGCCTCGCCGCCGAACGTCACGTTCCCGGCGGCCAAGATGGTGTTCGACGACGAGTTCAACGGCGCCGCCGGCACCACGCCGGACGCCGGCAAGTGGAACGCCGACACCGGAACCGGCCAGAACGGTGAGCTGGAGTACTACACCAACAACAAGAACGCCACCATGGACGGCGCCGGCAACCTGTCGATCGAGGCGCGCAAGGAGAGCCCGCCGGAGAACCCGGGCAGCCAGTACACCTCGGGCCGGATCACCACCCTCAACAAGTTCTCATTCACCTACGGTCACGCCGAGGCCCGGATCAAGGTGTCCGGCACGCAGGGCCTGTGGCCGGCGTTCTGGATGCTGGGAGCCAACTTCCCGCAGGTCGGATGGCCGCAGTCGGGCGAGATCGACATCATGGAGCACGTCGGCAAGGTGCCCGACTCGGTGTACTCCACGCTGCACGCGCCCGCCTACAACGGCGGCAACGGTGACGGCGCTCCTTACACCGTGGCCGGCACCGACTTCATGAACGCCTTCCACACCTACGGGGTCGACTGGGACGCCACCCACATGACGTTCTACGTCGACGGCAACGCCTTCTTCACCCTGAACAAGGCGGACGTCGAGGCCACCCGCGGGCCCTGGGTCTACGACCACCCGTTCTACCTCATCCTGAACAACGCCGTCGGTGGTGACTGGCCGGGTGCGCCCGATGCCACCACGGTGCTGCCGCAGAAGATGCTGGTCGACTACGTGCGGGTCTACCAGAACTGACCATCCGTTCTCCGATGGTCTGAACCAGACCGTCAGGCCACCGGTTCCGACACCGACGTCGGGACCGGTGGCTTGACCACCACACCGGCCGAGGCCGTGCGGGCAGCCTCCCGCACGGTCTCGGCCTCGGTCTGAGCCCTGCGCCTCAGGGGAAGGCGGCGATCACCTCGGCGAACCGCTCGATCGCCGGACTGTCGTAGACCCCTTCCAGGCTGACGATCACGTGCTGGACCCCGGCCTGCTGCAGCGCCCGGGCCCGCAGCACATGGTCCTCGATGGTGCCCGGATTGACCCGGGCGGCCCAGCGGGACCGGCCGTGGGCGGGCCGTCGGGCGGCCACTTCCCGCTCCAGCTCGGCCTCGTCGGCCCCGATCAGCGCGGTCGACAGGTGGGTGACCTCGATCGTGGCCGGATCCCGGCCGACCTGCTCGCAGTGCCCAGCCAGCACGGCCAGCTTGTGCCGGACGACGTCGACGTCGCCGGTCAGGTTGCAGGCATCGGCGTACCGGGCGACCAACTTCAGGGTGCGCTTCTCCCCCGAGCCGCCGACCAGGATCGGCAACGGCGAGCTCAGCGGCCGGGGGTAGCACATCGTCTCGGGCACCCGCACCTGGTGACCGGTGAACGCCGGGGTGCCCGGGCCCCACATCATCGGCAGCAGGCGCAGCGCGTCCTCCAGCCGGTCGAGCCGTTCGGCCGGCGACGGGAACGGCATGCCGTAGGCGACGTGCTCGGCCTCGAACCAGCCGGCCCCGAGCCCGCACCAGGCCCGCCCGCCGCTGAGCACGTCCAGCGAGGCGACGATCTTGGCCAGCTGAGCCAGGTTTCGATGGGTGACGCCGTTGACCAGGCAGCCGATCGTGGCGGTCGACGTGGCCGAGGCCAGATAGCCGAGCACCGCGGTGCTTTCGAGCATGTCCGCCCAGGGCCGGCCCAGCTGCGGGATCTGGCGGAAGTGGTCCATCACCCAGAGCGAGCTGAAACCGGCCGTCTCGGCCGCGTCTGCCACCGCGGTCAGCTGCCTGGCCAGAGCGGCCGGACCTCCCGGGACGCCGAATCCGGACAGGTGCAACCCGAACCGCAGGGACGGCGTCCTGTTCGCCTGGTGCTCGGGTGTTCGGGGTCCGAGCTGCGGCTCGACCGCCCGGGCGGCCGTCGCGAAAGTGGGCGCGACCACCCGGACCGGCTCGGCCTCGATCACCTCGTCGAAGCTCTCGGCGGCCAGCTCCGGCCCGACCCGGGCGAACTCGGCCAGCTGACGGGTGAGCACCGCGGCCGGCACCCGGCGTTCGCGAGAACTGTTGCGCCGCCGGCATTCGGTCGGCGCGGCAGGAAAGGTCACGGCGACCGCGGGGACCCGGTGCCGGTGGGCCAGTTCCAGCCAGCCCCGCCGGCGCTGCTCGTCCAGCCCCAGGGTGTCGATCACCGTGGTCAGCCGGCGGCCCAGCCGGGCCCCGACGATCTGTTCAAGCACGGCGAAGGCGTCGGCACTGGCGGCCAGGTCGTGCTCGCCCTCCCCGACGACCGCTCGCAGCCGGTCGGACGAGACCACCTGGTCGGCCGGGAAGTACTGCTGGGCCCAGGTCGATTTGCCCGAGGCCGAGGCGCCGACCAGGACCACCAGCGAGGGGTCGGGCAGACGCAGCATGCGCTCAGCCTATGACCGCACCCGTGCGCCGAACCGCTCCGACGGCGTCACCACCCCGGGCCCGGTCTTGTCTACGCTGAGGCGGTGAGCGCCCCGGACACCGCCGACGATCCCGCCGAGTCCGTCGCGGAGGTCGAGCGGCACGCGAGCTGGGCCGAGCTGTTCTTCGACCTGGTCGCCGTGGCCGGCGTGGCCGCCCTGGCCCATGTGCTCGCGTCCGACCTCGACGCCCGGGCCCTCGGTCTCTACACCCTGCTGTTCCTGGCCTTCTGGCTCTCCTGGACGACGTTCATGCTCTACAGCAACGTCGCCGCCGCCCAGACCCACGTGATCAGGCTGATGTTCGGCATGTTCGGGCTGGGCGTGATGGCCGCGTCGGTGCCGGGCGTGACCCACGTGCTGCTGGAGGACGGCGACGGAACCCGGCCGCTGACCGTTTTCGCCCTGGCCTACGTGGCCACCCGGATCTACGGGGGCCAGTCGTGGCGGCGGGGCGAGGTGCTGCTCGACTTTCCCGTGGTCCAGCACTCGGCCGGGCTGCTGCCGTGGATCGTGTCGTTCTGGGTGAGCCCGCCGGCGAAGCTCTGGCTCTGGGCGCTGGGGGTCGCCCTCGATCTGCTGCTGATCCTGGTCGTCTCCGGCGACGAGATGCTGGAGAGCATCCAGGCCAAGTTCACCGCCCGAGCACCGGCCCGGCTCCGGGCCACCCGCCCGGGCCGCCCTCGCGGCGACGAACCGGTCATCCGGGGGGTGTCGGTCGATCCGGCCCACCTGGCCGAACGGCTCGGCCTGTTTGTGATCATCGTGCTCGGCGAGTCGGTGGTGGAGGTCGTCGAGGCCGCCTCCGAGGCCCGCTATGACCGTGGCCTGCTGGGCGCCGGGATCGTGTCGTTCGTGCTGCTGGCCGGCATGTTCGGGCTCTCGGTGGTGTACGGGTACGCCGGGCTGCCGCACCTGCGGGCCGGCAGCCTGCCCACCCGGGCCGCGCTCGGCCTGCACTGCCTGGTCACGGGCGTGATCGCGACGGTCGCGGTGTCGCTGGCGGCCGTGATCGAGCACGGCAACGAACCACTGCCCGACGGCGGGCGCTGGCTGCTGTGCGGGGCGGTCGCGGCCTACTTCGCCCTCGGCCTGGTCGCCGGCGTCGCCAGCCGCGGCTTCCACCTGGGCCCGGTGATCGCCTGGGTCGCCACCGGTATCGCCGTCCCGCTGCTGCTGGGCCTGTTCGCCGGTGACGTCGGCGGCCGGGCCCTGGTGCTCTACGTGGCCCTGGTGGTCCTGGCCCACCTGTGGTTCGAACGGCGGACCACTCCGGGTAGATCATGATGGTCTCACCGCATTTGTGAGAGGCATGGATCAGCACGGGAACGGAGCCAGTCATGGGTTGGGGATCACCGGCACGCAAGGCTGAGGGCATCGCCAAGGAGACCAAGAACCCGACCGATCAGCTACTGGCCCTGCTGATCGAGGAGGTCAGCGCCCTGCGGCAGGAACTGGCCGACGAGCGTAAGGACGCCGAGGCCCGCCGCGACCTGCAGTCGCGCCGCAGCCGTTAGGCCCCGAGCCGCTCGATCGCCGCGGCCGTCACCGGGGTGAACAGGTTGACCAGGTTGCCCTCCTGGTCGCGCAGCAGCAGCGAGCGGTTGCCCCACGGCATGGTGGTCGGCTCCTGCACCAGGTCGAGCTCCAGCTCGTCCGCGAGGCGCCGGTACTCGGCGTCGACGTCCTCGACCCGGAACTCGATGATCACGCTCTGGTTGGCGCCCGGCCGGGCGATCGGGCCACCGAAGACGGCCAGGGTCGCCGTCCCGGCCACGGCCAGGGTGCCGGCGCTGGTGCGCAGTTCGGCGAACTGGTCGGTGGACCAGGCCGCCGGTACCCCGGTGACCTGCTCGTAGAAGCCGACCAGGCGTCGGGCGTCGGAGGTGACGACGCGGATCGAGGCGAAGCTGGTGCCGGTCATGGGTGTGCTCCTGATCGAGGATCGGACGGCGAGGGCCGGGTGGCGCCTCGTCGTCCACGGTAGGAGTGATACCGGACAGGATCGGCCCGGTATTGGTGGCAATCTGTGAGCCATGACCCGCCCCACGTCGCGTGTGCTCGCCCTGCTGGAGATCCTGCAGGGCGGCGGCACCCGCCGGGCCGGCGACCTGGCCGATCGCCTGGGTGTGGACGAGCGCACCGTGCGCCGGTACGCCGCGCACCTGGTCGACCTGGACGTGCCGGTCCGCTCGGTGCGGGGGCGTCACGGCGGCTACCAGCTGGCTCCCGGCTACCGGATGCCGCCGCTGATGCTCACCGACGAGGAGGCCGTCGCCGTCCTGCTCGGCCTGGTCGTGGGCCGGCGAGCCGGACTCGTGCCGCAGTCACCGGCCGCGGAGAGCGCCCTGGCCAAACTGCGGCGGGTGCTGCCGACGTCCCTGCGCGACCGGCTCGAGGCCCTGCTGGCGACGGCGTCCTTCACCGCCCCGCCGCGGTCGTCGGATCCGGTCGACACCGCCGTACTGCTGACCTTGGCCGAGGCCGCCCACGACCGGAGTCCGGTGGAGATCACCTACACCGACCGGCACGGTCGATCGAGCCTGCGCATCGTCCACCCGCACGGCATCGTGGCCCACTCCGGGCACTGGTACCTCGCCGCCGGCGATCCCGCCGCCGGTCAGCCGCGCACGTTCCGGCTCGACCGGATCACGGCCACGGCAAGGCAACCGGGCTCGTTCGGGCCGGCGCCGGGCTCACCTTCCGGCCCGGGTCCGGGCCCGGACCCGGCCGAGGCCGTGCTGAACTCCCTGGCCCGCGCCCCCTGGGCGCACGCCGTGTCGCTGCGGGTGCGAGCCGACGTCGACGAGCTCGACCGGCGCCTGCCCCTGGGCCTGGCCGTCCTGGAACCGATCGACGACTCCTGGGTCCGGGTCCGGCTGAACGCCGAGCGCCTGGACTGGGTGCCGGCCCTGATCGCGGGCCTGGACCGGCCGTTCGTCGTCGAGGGGCCGGCCGAACTACGTGACCGGCTGCGCGAATTCGCCGGCCGGCTGACCGAATGGTCCGACCGGCCCGCGTCGCCGTGAGTCGTTTCGCCGACCTCAGCGGCGACGGCGGGCGCGCAGCACCAGGTCATCGGTGTGATGGGCGCCGGCACCACCCTCGGGGACGACGCGTGGTCGCTGCTCGTCCACCTCCACCTCCCAGTCGTCGTCGAACCGGGCGGCCACCATCGAGGGCCAGACGTAGTCGGCCGGGTCGAAGCCGCTGTCGTCCGGCTGATGGGTGTCCATTCCCGCGTGGTGGACGATCAACAGGACCCCGCCGGGCGCGACCGCCGCGAGCAGGGCTCGCTCGGCCGCGCCGTCAGGAGTGCGCAGCAGGGCGGGGTACTGCGCGGACACCAGCTCGAAGGAAGCCGGTGGCAGCCCCGCCTCGGCCAGCCCGGCATGCACCCAGCGCACCGCGAGCCCGGCGTCCCGGGCGTGCCGGGCCGCTCGCTCCAGTGCCACCCCGGAGACCTCGAGGCCGGTCACGTCCCAGCCGCCGCGGGCCAGCCAGACCGCGTCCGCACCCTCGCCGCAGCCGACGTCCAGCACCCTGCCGGGCTCCAGGTCGGCCACCTCGGCCACCAGCGCGCCGTTGGGCCGCCCGCTCCACAACTGCTGCCGGTCGGCGTACCGGCTGTCCCACTCGGCCTGAACTGCCGGATCACCGACATATCCGGCCGGCGAGGAAGGGTCGAAGGCGGGCGCCGGCGCACTGTTGTCGTTCACCGGACCACCGTCGCCCATCACCCCCGGCCCGCGCCACTCCCGTTGCCGATCCGGCAAACCCGAATCCACGGCCGGGCTGACCGCAACTGCACCACGACGGCCGATGCGCTGGTCGGGGCGCCCTGAGGTCGAATTATTCGCGATATCCTGGGTGCCTCAGCGCGGCCCGATTCGAGCCAGTCCAGGAGGTGCTCATGACCGCCGACATGGTCGCGCCGGCCTGGATGCACCTACCTATCACCGCCGCCGATTACGCCACGTGGACCGAAGATCAGTGCGCCGGGATCGAGATCTTGGATGGGATGGTCCTGGTGAGTCCGAGCGCCTCCAAACGCCACAACCGCCTGGCCCGGATCCTGGCCAACGCCCTGGACTCGGCGGCCGGCCCCGAGTGGAACGCCGACACCGACTTCGACGTCCGCCTGCAGGACGTGCCCCTGAACAACCGCCGCCCCGATGTCACCGTGTATCGAGCCGACACGATCGATCTCAATCCGGCCCGCCCCGACCACGTCCTGCTCGTCGCCGAAGTAGTGTCCCCCGGCTCGGAGACCACCGATCGGATCGTCAAGGCCGATCAATACGCCAGGGCCGGCATCGCGTTCTACTGGCGGATCGAGCAGGCAGCCACCGGCGTCCCAATTGCTTATATCCACGTACTCGACCCGGCGACGGGCCGCTATCACGACGCTGAGATCCACACTGGAGTCGTGAAGGTGTCCGCGCCATTCGCGGTCGAGGTAGATCTCGGCCAGGTCTGAGCGAGCGAAATCAGCCCGGCCGATCTAACCTGCGATCATGGGAATCATCTTCGCGCTGCTGGTCATCTGGGTCGTGCTGGCCGTCCTCGGCTTCGTCATCCACGGGCTGTTCTGGCTGGCCATCATCGGAATTGTGCTGTTCGTCCTCACCGGTGGCTTCGGGTTCACCCGCAGTCGGCGCTGATCAGAGCCGGCCTCACCCGCACCGGCCTCAGCCCCACCAGAAGGCGGTGGCGATGATGGCGTAGAGGGCGATCAGGGCCACGCCCTCCAGCCAGGTCGACTCGCCGTCGAAGACGACGAACGCCACCGCGATCACGGCGACGACGACCGCGACCACCAGCATCGGCGCGAACACCAGGGTCAGGGTGCTGGCGGTCAGCAGGCTGAGCAGCACCAGGGCCGGGGCCAGCACCAGGGCCACCTGCAGCGGGCTCTGGATGATCACGGCCATCGCGAAGTCGGACTTGTTGCGGTAGGCCAACTGGATCCCGACGACGTTCTCGATGGCGTTGCCGGCAATGGCGACGATCACCAGACCGGCGAAGGCCGGCGATATGCCCAGCGTGTCGATCGCCGGTTCCAGGGCGTGGATGAACCAGTCCGACACCAGCGCCGCGATCACGCTGGCCACGCTGAGCAAGGTGATCGCCAGCCAGAGCGGCCAGCCGGTGTGCCCCTCCGCCGCCGGCTCGGAGATTGACGCCGGCTCGGAGATTGACGCGGGCTCGGTAGCTGAGCCGGTTTCAGCGGCCGGGCCCGCTCCGGCGCCTTCCATGGCGGTGCGCTTGAGGGCGGCCGGCAACGACAGTAGGAACACCCCGAGCAGGATCACCGAGACGATCAGCGACAGGGCCTTCTCGTGCGGGGCGGCCGGGGCGTGCACGTAGTCGGCCAGGCTGGGCAGCACCAGGGCGGCCGTGGCCAGCACCATCAGGACCATCGAGGTCCGGGCCCGATCGGAGTTGAACTTCTGCACCCCGTGCCGCAAGCCGCCGACCACGAACGACAGGCCCAGCACGAGCAGGATGTTGGACAGGATCGACCCGATGATGGCCGCCTGGACCACCGCCACCAGGCCCGCCTTCAGCCCGAAGAAGCCGATGAACAACTCCGGCAGGTTGCCCAGCGCGCTCTGCAGCACCCCGGTGGCGCCGGCCCCGAACCGGTCGCCGAGCTGCTCGACGCTGCGCCCGACCACGGAGGCCAGCAGGGCCACGGCCAGGCCGGCCACCACAAAGGCGAGGACGGCGGGCACATCCGTGTAGCGGGTGACGGCCGCCACGGCCACGGCGGCGGCGCTGCCGGCCAGGACGACGGCGTCGGAGCGACTGAGGCTGGAGAGATTCACGCTGAGCATGATCGCAGCCGCGTGGCGGACGGCCACCGCGGACGGCCGCCGCCGAGCCACCGCCCGAGCCGCCGCCAGGGCGGCCCGGAATCAGCTGAGCGCCGGGCGGGTGACGACGTCCTGAATCCCGATCACGGCGAGCAGCTCGAGCTGCTCGACCGCCGGGCTGCCGGGTGGCGCGGTGAAGAACTGCAACCGCTGAAAACCGTCCTCGCTGAACAGGTTCTGGCAGAAGATGTCGATGACGCCGAGCTCGCCGTGAACAATCCGCTTGCGCTCCCCGCGGCGGACGGCGACGTCCCCGGTGTCCCACAGTTCGCTGAACTCGGGGTCTCGGCGCAACCGGGCCAGCAGCTCGCGCGACCGCGGGTCGTGCTCACGGCGGGCGACAGCGGCCCGCAGGTCCGAGACCAGCACCCGGGAATGGTGGGCGTGGTCGTCCACCGGGTAGATCGAGCGGCTCGACGGATCGGTGAACCAGCGGTAGACGAAGCTCGCCGCGTCGGCCGAGCTCGGGCCGTCCGAGCCGAGCAGCGCCTCGGCGAGCCGGTTCTGGGCCAGGGTCTCGTGCAGATCGCTGATGATCCGGGCCGGGGTGCCGGCCAGGCGGTCGAGCAGGGCCAGCATCGCCGGCTGAACGTGCGCCCCCGGGCCGGCCGGCGCCGGTGAGGTACGACCCCCGAGCCGGAAAAGGTGCTCGGTCTCGTCCTCGTCCAGCCGCAGGGCCCGGGCCAGCGCACCCAGCATCTGCCCCGAGGGCTGCACGCCCCGGCCCCGTTCCAGCTCGATGTAGTAGTCGACCGACGCGCCGGCCAGGGTGGCCACCTCGTCCCGGCGCAGCCCCGGCACCCGCCGCCGCGGGCCGGTGACCAGCCCGACCTCGGCCGGGGTGATCCGCGCTCGCCGCGACTGCAGGAAGACGCCCAGTTCAGCCAGGTTCACCCCACCAGTGTGACCGGTCGCCGACCTCGGGCTCCAGAGCCGATCCGGGGGTCGGCGACCCCTGGGTCAGGGCCTCCTGCCACGGTCACGGCCGCGGTGCCACAGTCGAGGGACACCCACGAACGAAGGAGCCGAACATGCCGTTCGCCAACCTCAAGGTCCCGGCGGGCACGCTGAGCGCCGAGCAGAAGCAGGACCTAGTCACCAAGGTCACCGAGCTGTACGTGGAGAAGTTCGGTCCAGAGGTGCGGGACAACACGATGGTCCTGATCGACGACGTCGTCGACGGCGGCTGGGGCATCCGGGGTCAGGTGCTCACGCTGGCCATGCTCCAGCCGGACGCCGGCTGACGTCGGCATCCGGGCTGAGGAAACCGAGCACCAGGATCAGGGCACTGACGACCAGTCCGATCGCCGCTCCCTCCCCGCCGACGATCAGGGCGATGACGGCGCCGACCAGGTTGAGGGCACCGATCCCCAGTACGGCCGGCCGGCCCCAGGCGGTCCGGGCGCCGAGCCCGGCGGCCGCCGCGAAGCCCAGCAGGCCCAGCCCGACGGCCAGCACCACCACGGCGACCGGAATGTCGTCGTCGCTGCCGAACACCAGCCCGACATTCATCAAGGACATCAGAACAGTGACGGCGACGGCGGCCCAGCGGATGATCTTCATGGTGTCTCCCGGGATGAGGCCGGGCCTCTCGACGGGCTCCGGCTGACGAGTACAACCCTGCGCCGGTGGCGTTCCCCCGCCCCAGAGCCACCGATCCCGCGCCGTCCGGGAAGAATCTCCCGGCGGCGCGGGAAGGCCGGGCCATTGCGTGCCTGTCACCGGCTCAGGCATGGTCGGATGATCGTCACCGACCGGATCTTCCGAGCTCTCAGGCGCCAGGCTCCTCGGTGGGCCCGGGCCGGCCTGCTGATGACGGCGGTCGGGACGATCGCCAGCGTCGTCGTCCTGGTGCTGCTCACCGATCCACCGCCGGACTCGCGCAGCATGCTGGTCCAGGGGCTGCTGACCATCCTGCCCTACGGCCTGGCCGGTTCGGTGCTGATCCACCAGCGCCCGGATCTGCCCTTCGGCTGGCTGCTTTCGGCCGCGGCGGCGGGCCTGGCGATCGAGGTGGTCGCCGTCGGCTCGACCCTGCTGTCCGTCTCCTCGGACAATTACTCGACCCTGGCCCTGTCCGGTCTGGTCTTCTCCGGGCTGGCTTTCGTCCCGATCGCGGTGCAGGGCCTGATCAACGTCCGGTTCCCGTCCGGGCGACCGACCGGGCGCTGGGGCCGGGCCCTGGATCGGCTGCTGATCGGTGGTCTGGTCCTGGTGGTGCTCAGCGGCGCGCTCGGTTCCCGCCTGCCGCCGGACCAGCTGCCGGCCTCGGCGCCGGCCGGCCTGGATCGTCCGTTCACCGGTGGCACCCTGGTCGGGCACGTCGCCGACGGGCTGCTCTTCGTGGCCCCACTGGTGGTGCTGCTGGGCCTGGTCGCCGGCCTCGGCGTCGTGGCCCGCTGGTGGCGGGCCGGCGGGATCGAGCGCCAGCAGCTGAAATGGCGGGCGACCGGCGTGCTGGCCTCCCTCTGCCTGTTCCCGCCGGCGGTAACCGAGCACCTCAACGCGGTGGTCAGCGCCCTGGACAGCACGGTCTTCGTGGCCACCCTGGCCGTTCCGGTGCTGAGGTACCGGCTCTGGGCGATCGACGTCATCGTGCGCCGATCGGCGGTGTACGCCGGAGTCACCGCCGTCCTGGTCGCGGGGTATCTGCTGATCGCGGCGGCCGGCGCGGCCCTGGCCACCGAGACCGTGGGTGCCTCGACCGCGGCCGTCGGGGTCACGCTGGCCTTCGTCCCGGTGCGCAACCTCAGCCAGCGACTGGTCGACCGACTGTTCTACGGACGCCGCGACGACCCCTACCAGGTGCTCAGTGACGTCGGGCGCCGGCTAGAGACGGTGGCCACCCCCGGCGAGGTGCTGCCGGCGGTGGTCCGGGCGGTGACCGACTCGCTGCATCTGCCCTACGTCGCGATCGAACGGCCCGGGGACGGCGCTCCGTTGGCGGTGTCCGGCGACGTCACCCGGGCGGCGTCCGAGCGGATCGAACGCTGGGCCCTGACCTACCAGGGGGCGCCGGTCGGCTTCCTGGCCGCGGCCCCCCGACGGGGTGAATCGGCCTTCGACGAGCGCGACCGCCAGGTGCTGGCCGACATCGCCCGGCAGGCCGGGGCCGCGGTCCGGGCCGAGGCCCTGACCGCCGATCTGCTCGACTCCCGCCAGCGCCTGGTGCGCGCCCGGGAGGAGGAGCGCCGCCGGCTCCGCCGGGAACTGCACGACGGCCTCGGCCCGCTGGTCACCGGCCTGGGGTTGAACATCGACGCCGCCCGGGCCCGGCTGGCCGTGGTCACCGCCGGCGCCGACCCCGATCGGCCCGCCGCGGAACTGAAGCAGGTCGAGGAATACCTGTCTTTCGCCAAGGAGGCGTCGTCCCAGGTGATCGGTGATCTGCGGACCGTGGTCCACGACCTGCGCCCACCCGCCCTCGACGACCTCGGGCTGGCCGGAGCGTTGGAGATCCACGTCCGGCGACTGGCCGCCGGCGCCGAACTGCAGGTCGAGATCGACGCGGCCGCGGTGGCCGACCTGCCGGCGGCGGTCGAGGTGGCCGCCTTCCGGACCGCGATCGAGGCGGTCACCAACGCCGTCCGGCACAGCGACGCCCGGCACGCCACGGTCCGGCTGTCCGCGCAGCCGGGCCCGGAACTGGTCCTCGAGGTCAACGACGACGGCCGGTCGGCCCGGCAGTGGCAGCCCGGCGTCGGGTTGACCGCCATGCGCGAACGGGCCGAAGAACTCGGAGGAGACCTGACCGCCGGGCCCTCGTCCGGTGGCGGACAGGTCCGGGCCCGCTACCCGCTCCCCCGCACCTCGCCGCCGGTCCCGGCCCGGCCGGGAGCCGACGCATGATCACCGTGCTGATCGCCGACGATCACCCGCTGGTGCGGCAGGGGCTGCGCGCCGTCCTCGACTCGGCCGAGGGGGTGAGCGTGCAGCACGAGGCCGGCAACGGGCTGGACGCCGTCCGGCTGGCCGTCGAGTCGAGCCCGGACGTCGTCGTCATGGATCTGCAGATGCCCGGCCTGCACGGGATCGAGGCCACCCGCCAGATCGTCGACACCTGCCCCGGCGTGGCGGTGCTGGTCCTGACCATGTTCGAGGACGACGACACGGTGTTCGCCGCGGTCGCCGCCGGGGCCTCGGGCTACCTGCTCAAAGGATCGGACGGCGCCGACATCGTCACCGCCGTGCGGGCGGCCGCGGCCGGCCAGGCCGTGTTCGGGGCGGCCCTAGCCCGGCGGCTGCGGACCTGGTTCGCAGACGGGCCGGCCGGTGGCGCGCCGTTCCCCGAGCTGACCGAGCGAGAGCGGCAGATCCTCGACGGCGTGGCCGCCGGGCTGAGCAACGCCGACATCGGCCGGCGACTGTTCCTCTCGGCCAAGACCGTGGCCAACAACGTCTCCAACATCCTGGTCAAGCTGCAGTTGACCCAGCGCGGCGAGGCCATCGTGCGGGCCCGCGAAGCCGGCCTCGGCCGCGGCGGCCCACCGGGCTGATCCCGATCCGAGAAGCGCCCGGTACGGCGCGCCGGACTGACATTGAGTGAGGAATTGCATCACGCTGTAGTCGTGGCCGAGCCCGAGCACACCGACCGGCTCCGCTACCTGGCCTGCCTGGTCGAGTCCGCTCAGGACATCATCATCAGCGCCGGCCCGGACGGCCGGATCGCGAGCTGGAACAAGGCCGCGGAAAAGCTCTTCGGATACACCGCGGCCGAGGCCGTGGGGCAACCCGCCTCGTTCCTGAAGCCACCGGAACTCGTCGGCCGGAGCGGCGACAAGGTGGCCCGGCTCCGGCAGGGCGAGACCGTGCCGGCCTTCGACACCGTCCGCCGGACCAAGGACGGGCGGGACGTCGAGGTGTCCTTCACCCACTCGCCGATCCTGGACGACGACGGCGAGGTGCTCGGCGTCTGCCTGATCGCCCGCGACCTCACCCAGCAGCACGCCGAGGAGGCGGCCCGGTTCCACCTGGCCGCGATGATCGAGCACTCCGGCGCGGCCATCATGGCCGGCGACATCGACACCCGGGTCACGGCATGGAACGCCGCCGCGGAGAAGCTGTTCGGCTACACCCTGGCCGAGGTGGCCGGCCGGCCGATGGCGTTCCTCATCCCGCCCGAGCGCCAGGAGGAGCAGCGGGCCCGGGCCGAGCGCCTGCGCCAGGGCGAGGTCATCCCGCCCTACGACACGGTCCGGATCCACAAGGACGGCACCCGGGTCGACGTCTCGATCAGCCCGTCGATCATCCGGGACGCCGCCGGCCGCATCGTGGGCTTCGCCGCCTTCGCCGACGACATCACCGAGCGCAAGCAGGCCGAGCGCGACCTGAAGGCCGCCCACGAGGCCACCCTGATCGCCGGCCGGGAGTACGAAGCCTTCGCCTACGCCGTGGCTCACGACCTGCGGGCCCCGCTGCGCGGCATCGACGGCTTCATCCACCTGGGCCAGGAGTACTACCGCGACGGGGAAGCCGGCCCGGCTCAGGCCCAGCTGGACCGGGCCCGGGCCTCAGCCCGGCAGATGGGCCGGCTGATCGACAGCCTGCTGCGACTGGCCCAGGTGAACCGCCAGCTCCTGAGCCGCGGTGAGGTCGACCTGAGCCGGATCGCGCAGACCGCGATCGCCCGGCTGCGGGAGGAGTCACCGGACCGGGTGGTGCAGGCCGTGATCAGGCCCGGCCTGACCACGATCGGGGACGGCGACCTGCTCGACGTGGTGGTGACCAACCTGATCGACAACGCCTGGAAGTTCACCCGGGGCCGGGCCGAGGCCCGGATCGAGTTCGGCGTCGAGGACGGCCATTACGTCGTCCGCGACAACGGAGCCGGGTTCGACATGGCTCACTCCGACAAGCTCTTCGGCCTGTTCCAGCGCCTGCACCACCCGAGCGAGTTCGAGGGCACCGGGATCGGGCTGGCCACCATTCAGCGGATCATCCGCCGGCACGGCGGCCGGATCTGGGCCGAGGGCGCCCTCGACCAGGGAGCCACCTTCTGGTTCAGCCTTCCCGGCGGGGTGGTTCGATAGCGGCAACGGGCCCGTGACCGGGTCCGGCTCCGGATCCGCTCAGAAGGGTCGACAATGGCGTCGTACATCGAGGACTTCCGCCCCAGCCAGGGCACGCTGGCCCCCCGCGCCGCGCTGACCGGCGATGCCCCCCGGCTCCGCCTGGACGGCACCTGGCGGCTGCGCCGGACGCCGCGGATCGCCGACGCCGGCGACTTCCACGACCCGGAACTGGACGACAGCGGCTGGGACCAGGTCGCCGTCCCCTCGTCCCTGCCCCTGCAGGGCCACGGTTCGCCCTGGTACACGAACACCGTGTACCCGTTCCCGATCGATCCGCCGTACGTGCCGACCGAGAACCCGACCGCCGACCACCGGACCCGCTTCGACCTGCCCGCCGACTGGGCCGGCTCCGGTTCGGCCGGCGACCGCACCTGGCTGCGGTTCGAGGGCGTCGAGTCCTGCGCCCGGGTCTGGCTGAACGGGGTCGAGCTCGGATTTCACACCGGCAGCCGGCTGACCTCGGAGTACGACGTCACCGAGCACCTGCGCGAGGGCAGCAACGTGCTGGCCGTGCGGGTGCACCAGTGGTCGGCGGCCAGCTACCTGGAGGACCAGGACCAGTGGTGGCTGCCGGGCATCTTCCGCCCGGTCACCCTGTTGCGGCGGCCGGCCGGCGGGATCGACGACGTCTTCGTCCGGGCCGGATACGACCACCGGACCGGTCAGGGCTCGGTCGAGGTCGAGTGCGCGGTACCGGTTCAGCTGAAGATCCCCACCCTGGGGCTGGACGTCGAGCTGGCCGCCGGCTCGACGACCGTGCCGGTCGGGGTGGTCGAACCCTGGTCGGCGGAGCAGCCGGTGCTCCACGAGGCGCTGCTCGTCGCCGGCCCGGCCTCCTCCCCGGTCGAGACCCTCACCCTGCGGCTCGGTTTCCGGACCGTGCGGATCGACGACGGCGTGCTCACCGTCAACGGCCGCCGGATCCAGTTCCGCGGCGTCAACCGGCACGAGTTCGACCCCGAGCACGGCCGGGCCCTGCCCGACGGTCTGGCTCGGGCCGAGCTGCTGCTGATGAAGCGGCACAACATCAACGCGATCCGGACCAGCCACGCCCCGCCCCGGCAGGACCTGCTCGACCTGGCCGACGAGCTCGGGTTCTGGGTGATCCTGGAGAACGACCTGGAGACCCACGGTTTCGGCCAGTACGGCGGGCCCGGCAACCCGGTCGGTGACGAGCGCTGGGCCCCGGCCCTGCTGGAGCGCATGCAGCGGACCGTCGAGCGGGACAAGAACCACGCCAGCGTGATCATGTGGTCGCTGGGGAACGAGTCCGGCGACGGCCCCAACCTGGCCGCGATGGCCGACTGGGCCCACCACCGCGACCCGAGCCGTCCGGTGCACTACGAGCAGGACCTGAAGAACGCCTACACCGACGTCTACAGCCGGATGTATCCCTCCGTGCAGGAGGTCGAGGCGCTGCTGACCGGCGCCGACGCGACCGTGTTGGCCCGCGAGGACAACCCGTTCGGCCCGGTACCGGCCGGCCGGCCGGTGATCCTCTGCGAGTACGCCCACGCGATGGGCAACGGCCCCGGCGGGTTGCGCGAGTACCAGGACCTGTTCGAGCGGTTCCCCCGGGCCCAGGGCGGTTTCGTCTGGGAGTGGAAGGACCACGGCATCGCCACGACGACCGCCGACGGCACGCCCTTCTACGCCTACGGCGGCGACTTCGGCGAGCCGATCCACGACGGGGTCTTCTGCATCGACGGACTGGTCTTCCCCGACGCCACCCCGAGCCCGGCGATGACCCAGCTGGCCGCGGTCTTCGCGCCGGTCCGGATCACGGTCGAGCCGGACGGCTCGGTGCGCTGGCACAACCTGCGTGACACCGCCGACACCGCCGACCTGGAACTGACCTGGCAGCTGCAGATCGGCGGGGGGATCACCAAGGAGGGCGGGCTCGAGAGCCCGGTGCTGGCCGCCGGCCAGTCGTCGCCGGTGCTGCCGTCGCCGGTGCCGCCTCCCCCGGTGGTCGGGTTCGACGGCCAGGGGGAGGTCTGGCTGATCGTCAGCGCCCGGCAACGGGCCGACACCGCCTGGGCTCCGGCCGGGCACGAGGTCGCCTTCGGCCAGGCCGTCCTGCGCTCGCGGCCGGCGCTCTCACCGGCGGCCGGCCCGGCCGTGGCCGCAACCGTCACCGGGCCCCGGATCGAGCTCGGGCCGGCTCTTTTCGACGCCGTCGACGGTTCTCTGCTGCAGTTGGCCGGTCTCGACGTCCGCCATGGTCCCCGGGTCGAGCTCTGGCGCGCCCCGACCGACAACGACCAGCTCGGTTCGCGGGGCCCGGCCGCGGCCGGGATCTGGCGGGCGGCCGGGCTGCACCGGCTGCAGCACCGGGTCCGCGACCTCCGGGTGAGCGAGTCGGGGCTCGTCGTCCAGACCCGGGTGGCCCCACCGACCGAGCGGTTCGGGCTCGACGTGACCTACACCTGGTCCACCGACGGCGCCGCCCTCGACCTGCGGGTGCAGCTGGAGCCGACCGGCGAGTGGCCGGTGACCATTCCCCGGCTCGGGCTGCGGATGGCCGTGCCCGGCGACCTGACCACGGTCGAGTGGCTGGGCCTGGGCCCCGGTGAGGCCTACGCCGACTCGGCCGAAGGGGTCCGGCTCGGGCGCTGGCAGGCCGACCGGGCCGAGCTGCAGACCCCGTACGTGCGCCCGCAGGAGAACGGCCAGCGCCTCGACGTGCGCTGGGTCGAGCTCAGTGGGCCGGACGGGCGCGGGTTGCGGATCGACGGCGAGCCCACCTTCGGCCTCGGCGTCCACCCTTGGTCGACCGAGGCGCTGACCCGGGCCGACCACGTCAGCGACCTGCTCCCGGACGGCGTGACCTGGATCCACCTGGACCAGGCCCAGCACGGCCTGGGCAGCCACAGCTGCGGCCCCGACGTCCTCGAGCCCTACCGCCTGCACCTCCGGCCGGCCGGGTTCGCGGTCCGGTTCCGCCTGCTCAGCTGAACCCGGGGGTGATCACCGACGAAGCAGGCCGAGCGTGCGGGGGGGGCGTCGAGACTTCAGCGTGACCTCCTCGGCGCCGGAATGCCCACCGCAGCCGCCACGTTGACCCGACCGAAGGAGGCGATCGAAATGAAGGTCTGCAATTCTCTGGCCTCGCTGAAGTCCAAGGACGGCTCGTACGTGGTTCGCCGTCGAGGCCGCACATTCGTGATGAACAAGCGCAACCCGCGCCTGAAGGCCCGCCAGGGCTGAGCCGAGCGCGCTCACGGCCGGTTCAGATCCCGGCCAGCGCATCAGCGGTGGCGTCCGCGTCGGAGTCACGCAGGTGACGTTCGGCGAACGCGAACGGGTCCTCGGCCTTGGCCCACAGCCAGCCCTGGGCCCGTTCGACGTCCAGCTGCACCAGGCTCAGTCGCTGTTGCTCGGTCTCGACCCCCTCGGCTATGACCGAGAGGTTGAGCGCCGACGCCATCGCCACCACCGCCTTGACGATCGCCTCGTCGCCGGGGTCGATCCCCAGCCCGCTGACGAAGGCCCGGTCGATCTTCACCGACGTCACCGGGAACCGGCTCAGGTAGCTGAGCGAGGAGTATCCGGTGCCGAAGTCGTCCACCGACAGCCCGACACCGACGTCCCGCAGGCCGCCCAGGACGTCGCTGACCGACTGCGACTCGTCCATCATGATCGATTCGGTGATCTCGACGACCAACCGCTCCGGACCCAGGTCGTGCCGTCGCAGGGCGGCCGAGATCAGGTCGCGCAGGCCGTGGTCGCGCAACTGGCGGGTCGAGGCGTTCACCGAGAGGTAGAAGTCGGCCGGCAGGATGCCCTCGTCCCGCCAGAGGGCCAGCTGGTGCAGGGACTGCTCCATCACCATGGCCCCGATCTCGTCGATCAGGCCGGTCTCCTCGGCCACCGGGATGAACTCGGTCGGGGGGATCGAGCCTCGCTCGGGGTGGGTCCAGCGCAGCAGGGCCTCGGCCCCGACGACCTGGCCGGTCCGGCAGTCGACGATCGGCTGGAAGGCCACCCACAGCTGATGGCGGGCGACAGCGTGACGCAGGGCCAGCTCGATCTCGACCCGATCGCGCACGCTCTGGCGCATCTGGGGGTCGAACACCATGGACCGGTTGCGGCCATCGGCCTTGGCCCGGTACATCGCCAGGTCGGCGTCCCGCAGCAAGGACTCGGCGGTGAGCTGGTCGGACACCTCGGCGATCCCGATCGAGCCGGTGACCATCAGCTCGATCCCCGGCAGTTCGACCGGCCGGGCCAGGTCGGCCCGGATCCGCCGGGCCAGGTCGTCGGCCTGCTCCAGCGAACCGCTGCCGGCCAGCACGAACTCGTCGCCACTGATCCGGGCGACCATCGCCGCCGAGCCGGCCAGACCGGACAGTCGCCGCGACACCTCGATCAGCAGGACGTCGCCGATCTCGTGCCCCCAGTGGTCGTTGACCAGCTTGAACCCGTCGAGGTCGAGGAACAGCAGCCACGCCCCCTCTGACCGGCGACCGCGCAGCAGTTCGGTCACCTGCTCGGTGAGCAGAGCCCGGTTGGGCAGCCCGGTGAGCTGGTCGTGCCCGGCCCGGTGCAGCAGCCCTTCCTGGATCTGGGCGTGGCTGTGCACCGCCGAGATCGCCCGGAACAGCAGCGCGCCCATCAGCCCGGCTGTCGCCACAGCCAGCACGGACCGGTCCACCGGGGTCAGGCCACCGATCAGGATGACCACCGCCGGCGTCGCCAGGGCGGGCAGGATCAGCGCCAGGCGGGCGGGCGACCAGGCCAGTACCGGGAGGGAGAACGCCGAGGACATCTGGGTCATGCTCGGGTGCAGGGCGCTGGCCCCGATCAGGGTGAAGCCGAGCAGGAACGGGACGTCGAGCAGCGGCGAACCGGTCAATTGGCCCTTGGCCCCGATCCAGGCGTACCCGAGGTCACCGATCAGTAGCCCACTCATCGACCCGGCGTAGAACCGGAAGCTGGCCAGCCGGGTGGCGGTCGAGAACCCGATGTTGAGCAGCAGCAACAGCAGGACGACGTCGCACAGCGGGTACAGCCCGGCCAGCAGCGAGATCCCGGCCGGCCGGTTGCCGATCCGGGCGGCGGGCAGACCGAGGTACTCGGTGACGACGAGGCCGGTGCCCAGGCAGACGATGACGCCGTCGGTCAGGGCGTGTCGCTGAAGCCCGCCGTCCTCGCGCAGGAACAGCAGCAGGGCGATCGCCAGCAGCAGGTATCCGGTCAGGGTGCAGGCGTCGCCCGACAGCGAGATCGGCCCGGAATGGGTGATCACGCTCGGGCGGATCGTGATCCCGGCCAGGAACACGATGCTGGCGCCCAGACTGAGCCGCCAGGGGGCCGGCCGTGGGGGCCGGTTGACCTTCAGGGCCACGCCCTGCAGCACGCAGCCGCCGACCCCGATCAAAAGCGAGGCGACCCCGCTGAGCAGGGGCGAGACCTGGACGGCGTACAGCGCGGTCAGCGCCGCCCCGATGATCACGACCGCGAAGGAGGCAGGCCGAGGAGACAGCACCGCGTTGCCTCCCCAGGGTGAACGGACCTTTGGGAGTGCATCGACCAGCCGTCGGACCAGCTGAAGCCGGCAACGACAGGTCGCCGGCGGCAAAATCAGATGGTGACCGGCAATGCGGACGGTGAACCCTGGCTGAACCTCTGCCTCGCCCCCTCGGCACCGGCCGGGACCGGTCTTACCCTGTCGGCATGGTCGGCCGGATTCTGGGGATGCTCACCGCTCTCGCGCTGAGCACGACGATCACCGGGTGCAGCGGGTCGTCGTCCTCAGGCTCGAGCGGCTCGGCCCCGAAGGCGCCCACCGCCACCCGGGTGTCGATCTCGGTCGGCGAGTGCGGCCGGGGCTGGACCCGCCCGGTGGCCGGCCGGCAGCACTTCGTCCTGGTCAACACCGATACCCGGTCCGGCGAGGTGCTGCTGACCGATGCCGGGACGACGGCGGTGTTCGCCGAGGTCGAGCCGCTGGCCGCCGGCACCAGCACCGACCTCGACATCGACCTGGGCTCGGGCCGCTACACCTTTCGCTGCGCGATGGAGGACGAGGGCACCGTGGTCGGGCCGAGCGTCGTCGTCCCCGGCACGGTGCCGCAGCCGGTGGCGCCGGTGCCACCAGTCACCCAGGCCGACCTGATCCCCGCGACCCAGGGTTACGAGCACTACGTCAGCGGCCAGATCCCCTCGCTGGTCCGGTTGAGCAGCGCGCTGCAGGTCGCGATCCGGGACGGCGACCGGGCGAAGGCGCGGGCGGCCTGGCTGACGGCCCACCTGGCCTACGAACGGCTCGGGGCCGCCTACGACGCGTTCGGCGAGGCCGACGCCGCGATCAACGGCCGGCCCGAAGGGCTGCCTCGCGGCGTCCGTGATCCGGGCTGGACCGGCTTCCACCGGATCGAGTACGGCCTCTGGCACGGCCGGCCGACGGCGTCCCTGCTCAAGGCGGCCGCTGATCTGGTGACGGCGGTGCGGGCCCTGGGTGCGCAGTTCGCCACCGCCCAGATCGACCCGCTGGTGATCTCGACCCGGGCCCACGAGATCACCGAGAACGCCCTGCAGTTCGAGCTCACCGGGCAGTCCGACTACGGCAGCCACTCGGGACTGGCCACCACCCGGGCCGATCTGGCCGGCACCCGGGTGGTGCTGGACCTGGTCACCCCGGTGCTGGCGTCGAGATACCCCCAGCTCGAGGCGCTGAAGCAGACCCTGACCCGGGCCGAGCACGACCTCGACTCCCAGCACCGGGCCGGCCGTTGGCCCGGCCCGGCCGACCTGAGCCGGCCCGATCGCGAACTGATCAACTCCGACCTGAGCCGGCTCAGCGAGATGCTGGCCCCGGTCGCCTCGATCCTCGAACCCCGGCGGAACTCATGACCGAGCAGCAGCCCCCGCCGCCCACCTCGTCCGGCTCACCCGCCGGACCGGCCGAACGGCCGGCGGCCGGACTCGATCGCCGGAAGGTGCTGCGGGCCGGTGCAGCCGCGGTCGGTGGGGCCGGGCTGGCCTCGGCCGCCCCCGAACGGCTGCGAGCCGACCGGGCCCAGGCGGCCACCGCCACACCCGCACCGCCCGCCGGGGCTGACCGGGTGATCGGCTTCCACGGTCCGCACCAGGCCGGGATCGTCACCGACCGGCAGGACCAGTCCACCTTCGTGGCCTTCGACGTCACCGCCCGGAACCGTTCTGAGCTGGTCGACCTCGCCCGCGCCTTGACCGGCCGGGCCCGGTACCTGACCGGCGGCGGGGCCGCGCCCAATCTCGGCATCTCGGCCCCGCCGTCCGACTCCGGGCTGCTCGGCCCGGAGGTGCCGGCCGATGGGCTGAGCGTGACCGTCAGCGTCGGGGCCTCGCTCTTCGACGGCCGGTTCGGTCTGGCCGCGGCCCGCCCGAAGCGGCTGCGCCGGATGGACACCTTCGCCAACGACAACGTCGACCCGGTGATCAGCGACGGCGACCTGCTGTTGCAGATCTGCGCCGACCAGCGCGACACCGTCGTCCACGCGCTGCGCGACCTCACCCGGCACACCCGCGGCGGGATGCAACCGCGCTGGCGGATCGACGGTTTCGCGGGCCGGCCCCGGCCGACCGGGGCCCCGCGCAACCTGCTCGGTTTCAAGGACGGCACCGCCAACCCGGATGTCACCGATCCGGCCGAGCTGGACCGGCTGGTCTGGGTCCAGGCGGCCTCGGGCGAGCCGGCCTGGGCGGCGGGCGGCAGCTATCACGTCGTCCGGCTGATCCGGATGCTGGTCGAGTTCTGGGACCGGGTGACGATCTCCGAGCAGGAACGCATGATCGGACGCCGCCGCGACAGCGGGGCGCCGCTGTCCGGCAGCCAGGAGACCGACCTACCGAAGTACACCGACGACCCGACCGGGGCCGCGATCCCGCTGGACGCCCACATCCGGGTGGCCAACCCGCGCACCACCGCCACCGACGCCGGCCGGATCCTGCGCCGCGGCTACAACTACGACGCCGGGATCGACAGCAACGGCAACCTCGACATGGGGCTGATCTTCAGCTGCTACCAGCAGGACCTGGACCGCCAGTTCGTCGCCGTCCAGAAACGGCTGGCCGACGAGCCACTGGTGGACTACATCTCCCCGGTCGGCGGCGGCTACTTCTTCGCCCTGCCCGGCGTCCGCGACGCCTCCGACTGGTACGGCCGCGCCCTGCTGGAGTAGCCGGCGGCCCGGTGACCGGCTCGGTGACCGGAATTCACATTCCGGTCATCCGTCATCCGCCCCTGATCCGCACCGACGACGGATCGCCGGACGACAGTGGCCCCCGCAGGCCCGGCGCCGCGGGTTCCTCGGCCGCCGCAGCTCACTGCCCGTCGACCGATCGAAGGGATCCACCGTGCCGATCACCCAACCTCGACGGCGCCTGCTCGCCGCCGCCGGCCTGGCCGCCGCGACCGCGACCGGACTCGTCGTCGCCAACACCCTGTCGTCCCCGGCCTCGGCCGCCGTCGCGCCGAACCGCTCGAGCGTCACCACCAGCCCGATCAAGCACCTGGTCGTGATCTTCGACGAGAACGTCTCCTACGACCACTACTTCGGCACCTACCCGAAGGCCGCCAACACGGACGGCACGAAGTTCACCGCCGCCACCCGGACCCCCAAGAACGACAACCTGATCACCTCCGGCTCGCTGACCAGCAACGGCAACCTCTACTACCCGGCCCGGCTGACCGCCGACCAGGCGCTGACCTGCGACCAGAACCACAACTATGGTCCGGAGCAGAAGGCGATGAACGCCGGGGCGATGGACAAGTTCGTCCAGAACGTCAGCGTCGACTCCTGCACCGGCGAGTACGGCGCCCCGGGCCTGTCGATGGACTACTACGACGGCAACACCGTGACCGGGCTGTGGAACTACGCCCAGCAGTACGCGATGTCGGACAGCTCTTTCGGGTCGGTCTTCGGGCCCTCCACCCCGGGCGCGCTCAACCTGATCTCCGGTCAGACCCACGGCTTCCGCGAGGTCGACCCGGTCACCGGTAGCCAGGTGCCCACGCCCGGCACCTACACCCTGGCCTCGCCGGACGCTCACGGCGTCGGCACGGTGATCAACGACCCCGACCCGGCGTACGACGACTGCTCGGACAAGAACCACACCTCGACCAACACCCTGGCCGCCGCGACCGGCAAGAACGTCGGTGACCTGCTGAACGCCCGCGGAGTCACCTGGGGCTGGTTCCAGGGCGGCTTCGCCCCGACCACCCCCGCCGGAGCAGCCGCCAAGTACGCGGTCTGCGGAGCCACCCACACCAACCTCGGTGGGGCCTCGGTGGTCGACTACAGCCCGCACCACAGCCCGTTCCAGTACTACGCCTCGACGTCGAACCCGCACCACCTGCCGCCGAGCTCGGTCGCCCGGATCGGCCACACCGACCAGGCCAACCACAACTACGACCTGACCGACTTCGACGCCGCGCTGAAGGCCGGCTCGCTGCCGGCGGTCAGCTTCCTCAAGGCGGCCGAGTACCAGGACGGGCACGCCGGCTACTCCGACCCGATCGACGAGCAGCACTTCCTGGTCGAGGAGATCAACGCGCTGCAGAAGTCGCCGGAGTGGAGGAGCACCGCGGTGGTCGTCGCCTACGACGACTCCGACGGGTGGTACGACCACGCCGCCCCGAAGATCACCAACTCCTCGCACGACGTCGCCCAGGACGCCGCGATCTGCACCGGGGCCGGCGCCGGCACCCGGGCCGGGTACGCCGACCGCTGCGGGCCCGGCCCGCGGCTGCCGCTACTGGTGATCTCGCCGTTCGCCAGGACGAACTTCGTCGGCCACTCGGTGACCACGCAGGCCTCGATCACCCGGTTCATCGAGGACAACTGGCTGACCGGCCGGGTCGGGGACGGCTCATTCGACGCCTCCGCCGGCCGGCTGAACCCGCTGTTCAACTTCAGCTACTCCAACAACAAGCGGGTGCTGCTGAAGCCGGACGGCTCGGTCAAGAAGATCACCCCGATCAACGGTCACTGACCAACCGGCTCGACCGTTCGTCGCGAAAGGGCCCCGGGAACCTGGTTCCCGGGGCCTTTCGGCGTAGGCTGGAAATTCGGCGACGAAGGGGGACATCGTGTCGATCACCGCATCGCGGCGGCGCCTGGTGGCCGTCGGTGGGCTGGTCACGGCGGTCGTGGGCGCACTGGTCCTGGCCGGCACGCTGCCGTCGTCACCGGCGCCGAAGTCCGACACCACTGAACTGGCGGCCACCGTGCAGCCAGTTGCGGCCGACTCGGCGAACACCCCGGCCGGCCCGATCAAGCACGTGGTCGTGATCTTCGACGAGAACGTCTCCTACGACCACTACTTCGGCACCTACCCCAGGGCCGCCAACACCGACGGCACCAGGTTCACCGCGGCCGAGCACACCCCGAAGAACGACAACCTCATCAGCTCCGGTCTGCTGGCCCACAACCCCAACCTGTACCCGCCGTCGCGGTTGACCCCGGCCCAGGCACTGACCTGCGACCAGAACCACAACTACGGCGCCGAGCAGAAGGCCGCCGACGCGGGGGCGATGGACAAGTTCGTCGAGAACGTCAGCGTCGACTCCTGCGCCGGCGAGTACGGCGCCCCCGGCCTGTCGATGGACTACTACGACGGCAACACCGTCACCGGGCTGTGGAACTACGCCCAGCACTACGCCCTGTCGGACGCCTTCTTCGGCTCGGCGTTCGGGCCGTCCACCCCCGGCGCCCTGGAACTGGTCTCGGGCCAGACCCACGGCTTCCGCGAGGTCGACTCGGTGACCGGCAAGCAGGTGCCCACCCCGGGCCCGTACGCCCTGGCCTCACCGGACCAGAACGGCGTCGGCACGGTGATCAACGACCCCGACCCGGCCTTCGACGACTGCTCCGACAAGAACCACACCTCGACCAACACCCTGATCGCCGGAACCGGCAAGAACATCGGCAACCTGCTCAACGCCCGTGGCGTCACCTGGGGCTGGTTCCAGGGCGGCTTCGCCCCCACGACCGCCGCCACCGGCGGTCACTACGCCGTCTGCGGCGCGGCCCACCCGAACGTCGGCGGTGCCTCGGTGATCGACTACAGCCCGCACCACAACCCGTTCGCCTACTACGCCTCCACCGCCAACCCGCACCACCTGCGGCCCAGCTCGGTCGCGAAGATCGGACACACCGACCGGGCCAACCACAACTACGACCTGAAAGACTTCGCCACCGCCCTGAAGGCCGGCCGCCTGCCCGCGGTGAGCTTTCTGAAGGCCGGCTCGTACCAGGACGGGCACGCCGGCTACTCCGACCCGATCGACGAGCAGCACTTCCTGGTGACCCAGATCAACGCCCTGCAGAGGTCACCGCAGTGGAAGAGCACCGCGGTGATCGTGGCCTACGACGACTCCGACGGCTGGTACGACCACGCCGCCCCCAAGATCACCAACTCCTCGCACGACCCCGCCCAGGACGCCGCGATCTGCGCCGCATCGTCGGCGCCGGTCGCCGGGGGCTACGCCGATCGGTGCGGCCCCGGGCCGCGACTGCCGCTGCTGGTGATCTCGCCCTACGCCCGGACCAACCACGTCGGGCACACGGTGACCACCCAGGCCTCGATCACCCGCTTCATCGAGGACAACTGGCGCCTCGGCCGGATCGGCGACGCCTCGTTCGACGCCACCGCCGGCCGCCTCGATCCGCTGTTCCACTTCGGCCACTCGACCCACCAGAAGGTGATCCTCAAGCAGAACGGCGCCGTCAGCTCGATCAGCCGGATCACGGGCTGACCCCGGGCGGTTCCGCGGAACCGCCCGGTCGCTGCCGACCGCGCGTCCTCGCGGTGCGGCGGGCGGGCCGGTGTGTCCGGCGCCCGGATGGCGGCCCGGTCGTCAACCGTCGATACCGTGAGTCGTGCTCACCGTCCACCGTTCCGCCAGCGGCACCGCCCTGGTCGGCGCGCTGGCCGCGGTGCTGGCCGAGGGGCCGGCCGATCCGTTCACGGCCGAGGTGATCGCCGTCCCGGCCAAGGGGGTGGAGCGCTGGCTGGCCCAGCGACTGTCGCACACCCTGGGCGCCGGGCCCGGCGGCGGTGATGGGGTGTGCGCCAACATCCGGTTCCCCTCGCCGACGGTGATCCTGGACGAGGCGGTGGCCGCGATCGGCCCGGGCCAGGCCCGGGCGGTCGAGGCCTGGACGCCGGCCCGGGCCCGCTGGGCACTGGTCGAGGTGATCGACGCCGTCCTCGGTCAGGCCTGGTGCGCATCCCTGGAGCATCACCTCGGCTCGGGCGAGAACGACAAGGGACGCCGGCTGGCCGTCGCCACCCGGCTGGCCGCCTCGTTCGACGAGTACGGCCAGGCCCGCCCGCAGATGCTGCGGGCCTGGGCCGACGGGCGGGACGAGTTCGGCGACGGGACGCCGCTGGCGCCGGACCTGCTCTGGCAGGCCGAGCTCTGGCGCCGGCTGCGGGGCGCCCTGGGCACCCCGGCCCCGGCCGAACTGCTGCCGCAGGCCTGCGCCCGGTTGCTCGCCGAGCCCGGGCTGACCGCGTTGCCGCAGCGGTTCTCGGTCTTCGGGGTCAGCCGGATCTCGCCGGCCCGGCTGAGCCTGCTGGCGGCGCTGGCCGAGCACCGCGACGTCCACCTGTGGCTGCATCACGCCTCCCCGGCGCTCTGGCGGGCCGGGGAGCAGGCGTCGAGCCCGGCCGGGCCCGGGGCGCGACACCGGCGGCAGGACCCGGTCCGGCCCGGGCTGGCCAACCCGCTGCTCGCTTCCCTGGGCCGTGACCTGCTGGAACTCCAGCAGTTGCTGGCCCGGCACGCGCCGAACGCGATCACGCTCGAGTACCCGGCCGATCCGGGCGGGCGGCGCCCGGTACCCGCCGGTTCCCTGCTCAGCCGGCTGAAGGGCGACCTGGCCGCCGACCGGGTGCCCGTCGACCCGGACCCGCTCGACCCGGACGACGACAGCGTACGGATCCACGCCGCGCACGGTCGGGTGCGTCAGGTCGAGGTATTGCGCGAGGCGGTGCTCGGGCTGCTGGCCGCCGACCGGACCCTGGAACCGCGCGACGTCCTGGTGATGTGCCCGGACGTCGAGACTTTCGCCCCGCTGGTCGCGGCCGCCTTCTCGCCGACTGACCCGGCCGATCCGGCCGCGCCGGCCGACGAGCCGTCCGCCGGCGCGCACCCGGCCTCCCGATTGCGGGTCCGGGTGGCCGACCGGGCCCTGCGCCAGACCAATGCCCTGCTCGACGTGCTGGGCCGGCTGCTGGAGCTGGGCACGGCCCGGATCACCGCCGGGCAGGTGCTCGACCTGGCCGGCCGGCCCGCCGTACGGCAGCGGTTCGGCTTCGACGACGACGACCTGGAACGGCTGCGCGACTGGCTGGTCACCGGCGGGATCCGCTGGGGGCTCGACGCCGAACACCGGAGCGCTTGGCAGCTGGGCGGTTTCGAGCAGGGTACCTGGCGGGCCGGGCTCGACCGGCTGCTGCTGGGGGTGGCCCTGGAGGGTGAGCTGGCCGGCCTGGGCGACGTGGTCCCGGTCGACGACGTGGACAGCGCCGACATCGACCTGGCCGGCCGGCTGGCCGAGCTGCTGGACCGGCTGAGCCGGGCCCAGGCCCTGATGTCCGCGTCGCACCCGGCCGGCGAGTGGGCGGCCGGCCTGGCGGGCGCGGTGCTGAGCCTGGCCGCCACCACCCGCGAGACCGGTTGGCAGAAGCCGCAACTGCACACCGAACTGGCCGAGGTGACCGAGGCCGCCGCGGGCAGCACGGCCCGGTTCAGCCTGGCCGACATCCGGTCGGTGCTGGCCGACGCGCTGGCCGGGCGCCCGACCCGCAGCGGGTTCCGGACCGGCACGCTGACGGTCTGCACGCTGGTGCCGATGCGTTCGGTGCCGCACCGGGTGGTCTGCCTGCTCGGCCTGGACGACGGCACCTTCCCCCGGCAGAGCATCCGGGACGGGGACGACGTGCTGGCCCGCGACCCGTGGATCGGCGAGCGGGATCCGCGCAGCGAGGACCGGCAGCTGTTCCTGGACGCCGTCGGCGCGGCCGAGGAGCACCTGGTGATCACCTACTCCGGGGCCGACGACCGGACCGGGGCGAACATCCCGCCGGCCGTGCCGCTGGGTGAACTGCTCGACGCCCTGGACCGGACCGCCTCGGTGCCCGCCGGCGGGCGGGTCCGCGACGCGGTGACGATCCGCCATCCGCTGCAGCCGTTCGACGCCCGCAACTTCACCCCGGGCGCGCTCGGCCGGCCCGGCCCGTTCAGCTTCGACCAGCTGGGCCTGGCCGGCTCGGTCGCGGCCACCGGGGTGCGCACGCCGGTGCCGCCGTTCCTGCCCGGCCCGCTGCCGGCCCCGGCGCCGGCCGACATCGACCTGGCCGACCTGCACCGGCTGCTGCAGCACCCGGCCCGGGGCTGGCTGCGGCAGCGGCTCGAGGTGGCCGCCACCCGGGCCGAGGACGAGCCGGCCGACGCCCTGCCGGTGGAGCTGGACGCGCTGCAGAAGTGGGCCGTCGGCGAGCGGCTGCTGGCCGAGCGGCTGGCCGGGCTGGAGCCGGCCGCGTGCATCGACCTGGAGCGACGGCGCGGCCTGTTGCCGCCGGGGCCGATCGGTCGGGCGGTGCTGAGCGAGGTCGGCAGCCAGGTCGAGGCCGTGGTCGCCGCGTCCGCCGCCGGGCGGGCCGATCCGCCGGACTCGGCCGACGTCGACGTCGAACTGCCCGACGGCACCCGGCTGACCGGGACCGTGGGCGACGTGCGGGCCGATGTGGTGCTCTCGCTGACCTATTCGAGCCTCGGGGCCCGGCACCGGCTGCAGGCCTGGGTCAACCTGCTCGCCCTGATCGTCACCGATCCGAGCCGGCCGTGGCAGGCGATCGCGATCGGGCGCGACCGGAACGGCGCCGTCCGCAGCATCTTCGGGCCGATCGAGGCCGGCGAGGCCCGGGCCGCGCTGCTCGAGGTCGTCGGCCTGTACCGGGCCGGGCTGCACGCCCCGCTGCCCCTGCCGCTGAAGACGGCCGCCGCCTACGCCGCCCAGCGGGCCCGCGGTTCCCGGGTCTCGGCCGCGCGGACGGCAGCCGAGAAGAACTGGCTGGACGGCAACTTCCCGGGCGAGCAGTCGGACGCCGAGCACGTCCTGCTGCACGGCGCCGGGGCCGGCCTCGGCGTGCTCACCGCACCGGCCCCGGAGCCGGGCGAGCAGGGGCCCGGCTGGGCCCGCGACGAGAACGACCGGTTCGGCGTCCTGGCCTGGCGGTTGTGGGGCCGGCTGCTGGCCGCCGAACGTCAGGAGCGAACCTGATGACGGCGCCGGCCGGGGCACCGCCGTTCGACCTGCTCGGCCCGCTGCCGGTGGGCACCACCGTGCTCGAGGCCAGTGCCGGCACCGGCAAGACGTTCACCATCGCCGCACTGGTGGCCCGGTACGTCGCCGAGGGTGTGACCACGATGGACGAGCTGCTGGTGGTCAGCTTCAGCCGGGAGTCGACCCGGGAGCTGCGCGAGCGGGTCCGCGAGCGGCTGGTCAGCGCCCGGGACGGGCTGGGCGACCCGGGCGGCGCTGATCCGGGCGACCACGTGCTGGCCCACCTGGCCGCCGTCGGCCCCGAGGAACGGCAGGCCCGCCGGCGCCGCCTGGGTGAGGCCCTCTCCGCGTTCGACGCGGCCACCGTGACCACCACCCACGGCTTCTGCCAGCAGGTACTGACCGCGCTCGGCACCGCAGGCGACCAGGATCCGGGCGCGATCCTGGTCGAGGACGTCTCCGACCTCGTCGAGGAGGTCGCCGATGACCTCTACCTGCGCAAATGGGGAAGTCCCAGGGCCGAGCCGGCCCAGCTGACCCGGGCCGCCTTCCACGAACTGGCCCAGGCCGTGGTCGGCGACACCGCCACCGCCCTGGTGCCGTCCCCCGGCGTCGACGGCCTGCCGGGGCTGCGGGCCCGGATCGCCGGTGCGGTGCGGGCCGAGGTCACCCGGCGCAAGCGTCGCCAGCACCTGATCGACTACGACGACATGCTGATCCGGCTGGCCGCGACCCTCACCGATCCGCGGTTCGGGCCGCCGGCCCGGGCCCGGCTGCGCGCCCGGTACCAGGTCGTCCTGGTCGACGAGTTCCAGGACACCGATCCGGTGCAGTGGAGCATCCTGCGCGAGCCGTTCCACGGGCTGGTCGACGGCCCCGGCCGGCCACCCGGCACGCTGGTGCTGATCGGTGACCCGAAGCAGGCGATCTACGGTTTCCGCGGCGCCGACGTGCACGCCTACCTGGCCGCGGTCGGGGTGGCCGACCGGGTGAGCACGCTGCCGACCAGTTTTCGCAGCGACGCCCGTCTGCTGGACGGGCTGCAGGCGGTGTTCCGGGGCGCGGCGCTGGGCGATCCACGGATCCGGGTCGGGCCGGTGCGGGCCTCCCACCAGGGCCGGCTGGTCCGGGTGGCCGGGCACGAGGCCGCCGTCCGGGTCCGGGTGCTGCCGCGCGGGAGCCTGCCGCTGACCCAGAACGGCACGGTGAAGACCGGTGAGGCCCGGGCCGCCGTCCTCGACGACCTGGCCGGCGAGGTGGTGACCATGCTGTCCGGGGCCGGCCGGGTCCAGCCCCGCGACGGCGGCCCCGAGCGAGCCCTGCGGCCGGGCGAGATCGCCGTCCTGGTCCGCACCAATTCGCAGGCCCAGCAGGTGAGCCGGGCTCTGGGCGCGGCCGGGGTGCCGGTGGTGGTGACCGGGCGGGCCAGCGTGTTCACCACCGCCGCGGCGGCGGAGTGGCAGTTGCTGCTGGAGGCTCTGGAGCAGCCGCATCGCACCACCCGGGTCCGCCGGCTGGCCCTGGGCTGTTTCGTCGGGCTCGGCGCGGCCGAGCTCGACGCGCGCGGCGAGGCCGCCACCGAGGAACTGGCCCTGCGGCTGCGGGCCTGGCTGCGGGTGCTCCAGGAGCGGGGGGTGGCGGCCCTGTTCGAGTCCGTCGCGCTGGCCCAGTCCCTGCAGCAGCGGATCCTGGGCCGGCAGGGCGGCGAGCGGCTGCTGACCGACCTGCGGCACATCGCCCAGACCCTGCACGAGACCGCCCAGCAGGGTGGTCTCGGCCTGTCCGGGCTGCTCGGCTGGTTGCGGCGGCGGCGCGAGGAGGCGGCCCGGGACGGCGGGCTGGAGCGCAGCCGGCGGTTGGAGTCCGACGCGGCGGCGGTTCAGGTGATCACCGTGCACACCAGCAAGGGCCTGGAGTTCCCGGTCGTGCTGGTGCCGTTCGCCTGGGACCTTTTCGCCCGGAAAGATCCGTCCACCGCCACTTTTCACGACGACGACGATCAACGACGCCGGGACGTCGGCGGGCCCGGCACCCCGGACTGGACCGCGCACGTGGCCCAGCACAAGCAGGAGGAGACCGACGACGAGCTGCGGCTGACCTACGTCGCCCTGACCCGGGCCCAGTCGCACCTGCTGCTGTGGTGGGCGCCGTCGTTCAACACCCAGCAGTCGCCGTTGCACCGGTTGCTGATGCACGACGATCCGGCCGGTCTGCCTCCGGCCCGGATCGCGGTGCCCTCCGACACCGCCGTGCTCAGCACGTTCGGGGCCCGGGCGGCGGCGAGCAACGGCGGGCTGGCGGTGGAGCTGATCGGGTCGCGGCCGCCCGCGACCTGGTCCGGCCCGGTGCCGGCGAGCACCGAACTGGCCGCCGCCGTCCTGGACCGGCCCCTGGACCTGACCTGGCGCCGGACCTCCTACAGCGCCCTGACCGCGACCGCCCATGACGGCCCGGCCGCCGACCCGAGCCTGCTCAGCGAGCCCGAGATCAGCCAGAAGGACGACGAGACCGACGCCGGCCCGCTGGCCGCGGTCGAGGCCGGCGACAGCGGCGGCCCGGCCGACGAGGCCCTGCGAGCGGTCGTCTCCCGGTGGGACGCACTGCCCAGCGGGGCCGCGTTCGGCACCCTGGTCCACTCAGCGCTGGAGGTCGTCACCGACCCGGGCGACCGGACCGCCCTGGCCGAGGCGGTGGCCGACCAGATGGCCCGCTCTGGGCCGGAGACCGACGTCCCCCTGCTCACCGAGGCCCTGGGCCAGGCCCTGTCCACCCCGCTCGGCCCACTCGCGGACGACCTCGCCCTGGAGGCCGTCGCGTCCGGCGACCGGCTGTGCGAGCTGGACTTCGAGCTGCCGCTGGCCGGTGGCGACGATCCCGGGCCGGCCCGGGTGCTGCTGTCGGACCTGACCCGGCTGTGGCGCCGGCACCTGCCGACCGGCCCGCTGGCCGACTACGCCGATGCCCTGGCCGGCCTGGACCCGGCCCCGCTGCGCGGTTACCTCAACGGCAGCATCGACGTCGTCCTGCGGATCGGAGCCGGAGCGAGCGCCCGCTACCTGGTGGTCGACTACAAGACCAACCGGCTCGGCGGGTACGGCGAGCCGCTGACCGCCTGGCACTACCGGCCCCGGGCGCTGGAGCGGGAGATGATCGAGGCCCACTACCCGCTGCAGGCCCTGCTCTACAACGTGGCCCTGCACCGGTACCTGCGCTGGCGGCAGCCCGGCTACGACCCGGCCGTTCACCTCGGCGGGTCGCTGTACCTGTTCCTGCGGGGCCTGTCCGGGCCGGAGGTGATCGGCGTCGACGGCTCGCCGCCCGGCGTCTTCGCCTGGCGCCCGCCCGCCACCCTGATCACCGCCACCTCCGACCTGCTGGCCGGCCGGACCTGAGGCCGGTGCCGCTCATTGATGAGATAGTCCCGACCCGGGTGTCGAGAACGCGCGGACGGTTCCGACGTCCCTGACGAAGGTGCCGCACCCGGCACCCGCCTCAGCCGAAGGAGACCCCCCGTGAAGTACGTCATCCTGATCCACGCCAACCCGGACCCGTGGGGCCACCCGACCTCGCACTTCACCGCGGAAGGGCGGGCCCAGCCGCAGGAGTACCACGACCGCAGCGGCCGGGAGTTCGACGCCCTGCTGGCCGAGATCTCGGCCAGCGGCGAGTTCGTGAGTGCCGAGGCCCTGGCCGACCCGGCGGCGTCCACGCTGTACGGCTGGAGCCCGGAGGGGGCCCTGGCCACCGACGGCCCGTACGCGGAGGCCAAGGAACAGCTGGCCGGGTTCTTCATCGTCGACTGCGCCACCCGGGAGCGGGCCGAGCAGATCGCGGCCCGGTTCGCCCAGCCCGGAGGGGTGATCGAGTTGCGTCCGGCGATGTGGGCCGGTAGCGACGACCAGTGACGGACGCCGATCTGGAGCACGTCTGGCGCGTTCACGCGCCGGACGTGCTGGCCGCCCTGGTCCGTCGGCACGGCGAATTCGAGGCCGCTGAGGACGCCGCCCAGGAGGCCCTGCTGGCCGCGGCCCGGCAGTGGCCGGTCGAGGGCGTGCCCGACCACCCGAAGGGCTGGCTGATCACGGTGGCCTCCCGCCGGCTGATCGACCAGTGGCGCAGTGAGCAGGCCCGGGCCGGGCGGGAGCAGCACCTGGCCGACCTCGTTCCGGCCCCGGACCGGGACGCCCCGGCCGCCGACACCGGCGGGGATCCCGGTGACGACTCGCTGGCCCTGCTGCTGCTCTGCTGCCACCCGGCACTCAGCCGGCCGGCGCAGGTGGCGCTCACCCTTCGGGCCGTCGCCGGGCTGAGCACCGGGCAGATCGCCCGGGCCTTCCTGGTGCCGGAGGCGACGATGGCCCAGCGGATCAGCCGGGCCAAGAGCCGCCTGCGGCAGGTGCGGGCCCGGTTCGGCGTCCCGCCGGCCGAGCAGCTGCCCGAGCGGGTCGCCGTCGTGGCCCAGGTGCTGTACCTGGTCTTCGCCGAGGGGCACACCAGCACCACCGGGGCCGGGCTGTACGACACCTCGATGGCCAACGAGGCGATCCGGCTGACCCGGCGGCTGCACGCCTGCCTGCCGGCGTCGTCCGAGGTCGCCGGGCTGCTGGCGCTGATGCTGCTGACCGACGCCCGGCGGGCCGCCCGCACCCGGCCCGACGGTTCGCTGGTGCCCCTGGCCGAGCAGGACCGCCGCCTCTGGGACGGCGCCGGCCGGCGTGAGGGCATCAGCCTGATCGAGGCCGCGCTGCCGGCCGGTCCGGTGGGCCCGTTCCAGCTCCAGGCGGCGATCGCCGCCGTCCACGCCGAGGCCGGGCGGGCCGAGGACACCGACTGGGCCCAGATCGAGATCCTCTACCGGATGCTGCACGACCTCGTGCCCGGCCCGGTGGTCACCCTGAACCACGCGGTCGCGGTGGCCATGGTCGACGGCCCGGCCGCCGGGCTGGCCCGGCTCGAGCCGTTGCTGCAGGACGAGCAGCTGCGCCGGTATCACCGGTTGCCCGCCGTCCACGCGCACCTGCTCGAGCTGGACGGCCGCGACCAGGAGGCCCGCGCCGCCTACGCGCTGGCCGCCCGGCTGGCCACGAGCCTGCCCGAACAGCGCTACCTCAACCTCAAGGCCGCCGGGCCGATCGACCCGGCCCCACCCGCATGCGGTGAACTACGCTGACAGCATGACCGCTCAGCCGATCGACCCGAACCCGGACACGGGCGGGTACGAGGTTATCCATCTTGGCGACCAGGCCGCCGTTGTCGTTCCCATCGCCGACTTCCTGCGCCTGCGGGCGCTGGAAGCCTCCGCCACCCAAGAGGCTCTTGCCGATGCTGAAGACCTCGCGGGCCTGCGGGAATGGCGAGACCGGCAAGCCAGCGGCCAGGCCAGTTACGTACCGGCGGACGAGGTGCGCCGACGTCTGGGTCTGGCCTGACCGAAGTGCCGTGGAACATCGTCTATGAAGCGAAGGCAATCGACCAGGCCGCCGGTTTCCTGAAGGACGACCCGGACGGACTACGCACGGTTCTGGACGCGGTCGACCACCTGGCCACTGACCCACGACCGGCTGGGTCGTTCGCGTTCGGCTCGCCGGACGAGTCGGGCACTATCGGTTGTTGTACGAGATCGTCGACGACGTAATCTCGATCGGGCACATTGCGCGAGCGCAATCGGGCTGAATATCAGCGAGGCCGGACAGTACGACATCATGGCGCGGGTGCCACCGATTTCAGCCACGTTCACCTCCACCCCGCAGACGGTGCTGGGCTCGTACCGGGCCTGCCACCCGGTCTCGCTCTGGATCCGCTGGGGCAGCGCCGCCCTCGTCGTCCTGCTGGGCCTGCTGCTCGGCAACATCATCCTGATCGTGCTGGGGGTCGGCTTCCCGTTCTTCAGCGAATGGTCGGTGCGCCGCCGGCTGCGGCCCTACCTCGGTCAGGACCGCGAGGTGACGGTGACCGTGACCGAGCAGGAGTACCGGGTCGACGGGGGCGAGGAGTCCCGGGCCTGGCCCTGGACGTCAGTGCGGGCCGTCGTCCGGCGGCGGGGGTTCTGGGTGCTCAAGGTGTCCCGGATCGCCGCCCTGGCCTTCCCGGACGACGCCCTGGACGCCGCGCAGACCGAGGCCTTCGTGGCCCTGGTCGAGGGCAAGGGGCTGCTGCGCTCCTGACGGCGAGCCCGTCCCGGGGCCGCCGCCCGCAGTGACACCATGGCCGACATGCTGCCGGTCGCGCCCGCCGCCCACCCGGGCGAGCACCAGGCCGAGCTGGCCCTCGGGGCCACGGGTCTGCTGCGCGACTTCAACCGGGCCGGCATCCTGCTGCCGGCCGACGTGCATGTGGCCACCCGGCTGGGCGCCATCGGCGGCGAGACCGACGAGGCCGTGCTCCTGGCCGCGGCGCTGGTGGTCCGCTCCACCCGGCACGGTTCCGTCGTCCTCGATCTGAACACGGCCGAGGAGACCACCAGCCCGGACGACGACGGCGACCTGGTCTTCGGCCCGGCCCTCCCGCCCTCGATGACCACCGCCCGATCCGCCGGCCCGACCGCGGACCCGGCCGCCGACCTGCCGTGGCCGAGCGAGCCGAGCGACTGGATCCGGCGCTGCGCGGCCAGCCCGCTGATCGACGGTCCGCTGCGGATGGTCGGCTCCCGGATCTGGCTGACCCGCTACTGGGACCAGGAGGAACAGGTCGCCCAGGAGTTGCTGGCCCGGTCGGCCGAGCCGCCGGACGACCTGGACCTGCCCCGGCTGCGCTCCGGCCTGCAGCGACTGTTCCCGCTGGCCGAGGACGCCGACCAGCGGCAGGCCGCCGCCGTCTGCGCCCTGTCGCGGGTCAGCGTGCTGGCCGGTGGGCCCGGCACCGGCAAGACCACGACCGTGGCCCGCCTGCTGGCCCTGATCCGCGAGCAGCACCCGACCTGGCGGATCGCCCTCAGCGCGCCCACCGGCAAGGCCGCGGCCCGGCTGGAGGAGGCGGTGCGCTCGTCCACTGCCCTGCTCGGCCCGGACGACCGCGAGCGCCTCGGTGACCTGGCCGCCACCACCCTGCACCGCCTGCTGGGCTGGCGCCCGGACGCGCGCAGCCGGTTCCGGCACCACCGGGGCAACCGGTTGCCGGTCGAGATCGTCGTCGTCGACGAGAGCTCGATGGTCTCGCTGACCATGATGGCCCGGCTGCTGGAGGCGCTGCGCCCGGGCACCCGCCTGGTCATGGTCGGCGACCCGGACCAGCTGGCCTCGGTCGAGGCCGGCGCCGTGCTCGGTGACCTGGTCGACCGGGCCACCCTGGGCCGGCGCACGCCCCGGCTGGCGGCCACGCTGCGCGATCTGCTGCCGGACGACGACGTCACCGTCGCCGAGCAGCCGGACTCCCCCAGCACCCGGTTCCGGGACGGCGTCAGCACGCTCTCGACCAACCGGCGGTTCTCTGCCGGCGGCGAGATCGCGGCCCTGGCCTCGGCCATCCAGAACGGGGACGGCCCGGCCGCCCTGGCCGTGCTGCGGGCCGGCGCCGCCGGGGTCGAGTTCGTCGAGGTCGACGAGGGTGAACTGCTCACCGCGGAACGGCTCAGCGGCGTCCGGGCCGACGTGCAGCAGGGCGGCGCGGCCCTGCACGCCGCGGCCGCCGCCGGCGACGCCGAGACCGCCCTGCTGGCCCTGGAGGGGCACCGGTTGCTGTGCGCGCACCGGCGGGGACCGCGCGGGGTGCAGCACTGGAGTGGCGTGGCCGCGGCCTGGATCGGCGAGCAGCACCTGGTCGCGCCCCGGGCCGACGGCCGCTACGCCGGCGAGCCTCTGCTGGTGACCACCAACGACTACGAGGTCGGCCTGTACAACGGCGACACCGGGGTGGTGCTCGACTCCGGCCCGGCGACCGGGCTGATCGCGGTGTTCGGCCGGGGTGGGGCGCCGATCCCGGTGGCGCTGGGCCGGCTCGGCGCCGTCCGCTCGCTGTACGCGATGACCGTGCACCGCAGCCAGGGCAGCCAGTTCGACCGGGTCAGCGTGCTGCTGCCCGCGCCCGACTCCCCGCTGGGCACCCGCGAGACCCTGTACACGGCAGTGACCCGGGCTCGCCGGCACGTGCGGGTGATCGGTTCGGCCGAGGCCCTGGTGGCCGCGGTCGAGCGGCCCGCCGCCCGGGCCACCGGCCTGCGCGAGCGGCTCCGCGCCCAGCCGGCGCGCTGATCCGAAATCGTTGCCGGTCAGCCTCTTTCCGGCTCGGCATCCGGCTGAGCATCCGGCTGGGCCCGCAGGACGAGCCGGCCGATCGGGTTGTACCAGGGCGTGCCCGGCAGCGGGCTCTGCCGCCGCACCGAGACCCGCGGGTCCAGCCCCTGAGTGGCCCGCTCGGCTCGGCCCAGGGCCCACCGCACGTCGTAGATCCAGGCGGTGGCCCCCGGCTGCAGCACCCGGGCGATCTCGACCAGCCCGGCCGCCGGGTCGCTCCAGTGGTGCTGGCTGAGGCTGGAGATCACCAGGTCGAAGGACCGGTCGGCGAACTGCAGGCGGCTCACGTCGCCGAGCGCGAAGTCGATCGAGGTGTGGCCCTCACGGCTCGCCGATGCCCGGGCCTGCTCGATCATCTCCGGGGCCAGGTCGATCGCGTCGATCCCGAACTGCCCGGCGGCAGCGGCAATTCGCAGTGGCACGAGACCGGGGCCGGTGCCGACATCCAGGATCCGGGCCCCGGCCGGCAGCCCCGTGGCCAGGACGTCGTCGCGGACCCGGTCGTAGAGCCGGCCGCCGATCCGGGCCGCGTGCCGCTCGTAGGCATCGGCGTGCCCGGCCAGTCCGAACATCCGCGGGTGATGCTGACGGCTTGCCGACATGGAACTCTCCCCTACAGTTGCACGGAACAACTCTTAGGTCGAGAGTAGAGGCAATAGTTGTACGACACAACCGTAAGCCCGGGCGACCCCGGAGGCTTTCCGGACGACGAATTGCGGGGCCTGCTGCAGCAGCTCGTGCGCCGGGCAGGCCTGCTCGAGCCCGGCCACAGCCCGCACCCACACGGCGGCGTCCAGGTGTCGGCCTCGGAGGTGTTCGCACTGGCCGAGCTGACCGAGAACGGCGCTCTCTCCCAGCAGGATCTAGGGGTTCGGCTCGGCTTGGAGAAGAGCACCGTCAGCCGGCTGGCGGCCGGGCTGGCCGAGCGGGGCTGGCTGGTTCGCGAGCGCGACCCGGGCAACCGTCGGCTGTACCGGCTCAGCCTCACCGACCAGGGCCGGGAGGTGGCCGGCCGGGTCGGCGACGACCTGAGGGCCCACCACAGCCGGCTGCTGAACGCCCTGACCGAGCCGGAACGGGCCGGACTGCGGCTCGGCCTGGCCGGCCTGATCCGGGTGATGGCCGACCATCACCGCAGCGGTTAGGAGTTCAGCCCGCCTGGCGGGGCTGGTGCGGGGAAGCCGGGCGGACGGCGGCGGTGCCGACCTTGCGGGCCAGCTGGGCCAGTTCGTCGGACAGGGCCCGCTCGGACTCGCTCTTCTCGTCGTGGGCCCGCCGGCCGGCGAGGCCCTGCGGATCCTGATGGAGCGGTGGCACCGAGGTGGCCCCGCCGGTACCCCGGACCTCCAGAACCACCGCGGTGTCGCCCGAGCCGACCTCCGCCGCGCCGGCCACCGGCCTCGCGGCCAGCGCCTCGAGCCGGTTCATCGCGTCCCACAGGGTGTTCTGGATCTGGGCGTAGGCGTCGTCGGCCGCCGGGCAGGCGCACCGCAACAGCGCCCGGACCAGGTCGGGGTCGGCCTTGAGCAGATCCTTGGCCGGCAGGTTGGGGCTCACGACGTAGGTGAAGACGTCGTCGCCGCCAGCGGCCCGCCAGAGGAAAACCCCCTCCAGCAAATGGCCGACGCCCTCGCCGTGCACCTGGGCCGAGCGGATCTGCAGGCTGGGCGCGTTCTGGAACCAGCCCCGGGCCACCGCCAGCCGGCTGATCACCTGCCGGCGCAGGTCATCGTCCTGCGGGTCGGCGCTCAGCTCGATCAGCGCCATCGCGATGTCGGTGCGATCCACCAGCTGGCCGAAATCGACGGCGGGCTGCTCGGAGACGGTCGCGAACTCGTCCACCCGCAGCACGTCGTCGCCGTTGCGCACCGACCGGCTGCTGACCGCGTGGGCCGGGGCCGGCCGGCCGGTCTCGAAAACCTCGTCGCCGGCGAAGATCGGCCCGGCCTCGGTCGGCACCGGCTCGAGGGCGCGGCCGGTGGCCGGCTCGGCCGGGACGATCACCGGCGGCGTCGAGGTCAGGGCCGGAACGACCGGCGCCCGCCAGGCTCCGCCGCGCGGCGCTCGCGGTGTGAACCGAAACTCCCACGTTGGTCTACCATCGCCGCCATACGTTCGGCGGGCGGCGATTTGTGGCCATAGATCAATAAAGGACCGCACCCGTCCTCCCGTTCTCGAGGTCGACCTACACTCGAACAGGGGGCAGATTTTCCCACGGCGAACTACTGACATCCAGCACAACTTGCCGGAACACTCAAGTTTCTCGAATGTGGCGGATCAGCCCGCACCTGCCGTGCGGCCGGAGGAGTGATGTGGTTCTGGCCCTCTTGTGCCCGGCCCGGGCACCGTCGATGACCAGTTCGTGGCGCCCCGCAGGATGAGAACCGGAACCCGGCGGTGAGCACCGTGGTGACGGTCCTGCTCGCGCTGGCCCTGTTGGCCGTTCTCGGGCGGTTGTGGCAGCGCGGCGTCCGGGTGCGGGACGGCGACCGGGGCTGGCAGCTGATGCTCGCCGGCGTGGGCGCCCTGGCCGTCAGCGCGCTGATCGCCATCGGGCTCGACGCGGTCGGCCCGGACGACGGCCCTCACCGTTACTCGCTCGGCAACCTGGCCTTCAGCGTCGGCTGCATCCTGGTCTGCGGCCTGCTCTACCAGGGCCTCATCGAGTGGAACCGGGCCCGCACCGGGGCCCGTGATCCCGGCGAGCAGCTGAACGGTTTCTGCGCGGTGCTGGTGCTGGTCGGCATCGCCGACCTGATCCTGCCGCACGTGCGCGACACGCCGGCCGGCCTGGCCCGCTGGGAGCTGGAGGCCTCGTTCTGGGCCTGCGGATCGATCATCGTCGTGTTCGGCACCGCGGCCTCGATCGCCGGCCTGGGCCTCCTGCTCCGGGACGCGCGGATCTGGCTGGTCATCACCGGCCTGACCGGTTTCGTCGGAGCTCAGGCGGTCAGCCTGCTCGCCGGTGACCTGTCCCACCCGTACACCCGGATCGCCTGGCTGTTGTCGGCCGCGCTGATCCCGGCGGCGGTGGCGTTTCCCTCCACCCTCAGCCGGCCCCGGGCCCTGGACAGCCAGGCCACCATTCTCGGCTCGCTGGTCGTGCTGCTGTGCGGGGTCGCGGTGCTGACCGTCGACAACACCCTGGTGGCCGACGACAGCCTGGTGCCGACCGGATACGCCCTGGCCGGGGTGGTCGGGGTCAGCTTCCGGGTGCTGCGACTGGTGCGCGACCTGGCCAACCTGGCCCAGACCCGGCACGAGGCGATGACCGACGAGCTGACCGGGGTGGCCAACCGCCGGGCCCTGCTCGGCGCCATCGATGACGCCCTCCGGACGGCCGGGTCCACCAGCCTGCTGATCATCGACCTCGACCGGTTCAAGGCGATCAACGACCGCTACGGCCACGCCGCGGGCGACCTGCTGCTGCGCCACACCACGGCGGCGTTCGCGGCCCAGGTACCGCCGGGCGGGTTGCTGGCCCGGCTGGGAGGCGACGAGTTCGCCGTCCTGCTGATCGACGTCCCGCCCGCGGCGGCCACCGCGGTGGCCCGGAACCTGGCCCAGGCCGCCGCCCCGCTGAGCGACGTCAAGGGCCGGCTGCTGCAGGTCGGCGCCAGCGTCGGGGTGGCCACGGTCGGGGTGGCCCCAGGCGGGGTGGCCACGGTCGGGATCTCGACGGTCGACGTCGCCGGACTCGGCGGCGGTGAACTGCTGCGCCGGGCCGACGCCGCGATGTACCGGGCCAAGACCTCCGGATCGGGGGTCGAGGTCTACGACCCGGCCCTGGACGCCGTGGCCCAGCAACGCCTGGGCCTGGTCGAGGACCTGCACCGCGCCCTGGAGGGCCCGGAGACCGAGCGCGAGCAGATCGTCGTCCACTTCCAGCCTCAGCTCGACCTCGCCGACGGCGCCGTGGTCGGCGCCGAGGCCCTGGTCCGCTGGCAGCACCCGCGGTTGGGCCTGCTGGCCCCGGACGAGTTCATCGACCTGGCCGAGCAGAACGAGTTGATGCCCAGCCTGACCCGCCGGGTGATGCTGGAGGCGGCCGCCCAGGCCCGGACCTGGCGCCGGGACGGCCACCGGCTGCGGGTGTCGGTGAACCTGTCGGCCGGCGGCCTCGGGCACCGCGACCTGCTGCCGCTGATCGAGGAGGTGCTGGCCGGCGGGCTGGCCCCGCACGACCTCGTCCTCGAGGTCACCGAGACCAGCCTAATGAACGAGCCCGAGCAGGCGCTGCGGGCGCTGAACCGGATCGCCGAGAGCGGCGTCGGGATCAGCATCGACGACTACGGCACCGGCTACTCCTCCCTGAGCTACCTCAACGACCTGCCCGCCACCGAGCTCAAGATCGACCGCTCGTTCACCGCCCGGGCCGCCACCGACCCCCGGACCGCGGCCATCGTCGGGGCGACCGTCGATCTGGCCCACCGGCTGGGCCTGCGGCTGATCGCCGAGGGCATCGAGGACGACGCCACCCTGGCCGTGATGCGCCGGCTCGGTTGCGACGAGAGCCAGGGCTACCTGCACTGCCGGCCGCTGCCGGCCGAGGTGTTCCGGCAGTGGCTCCAGGCCCGCACGCTCGAGGCCGGCACGACGCCGGTCAGCTCGTCCGCCCGCTGAGCCCCAAGCCGAACCCCGCGATGCGGCGACCCCGCGAAGTGCAGCTCGGCGCACAGTTGGGGTCAGATCCGGACGAACCGTTGACGGACTCCAATTCTCGATGTAATTCTAAGCACACGTCGCGCAAAAACCCGACAAAACTGCGCTCGTAACGCTTGCATCCATCGCAACTTCCGCTCCTGGCGGCCCCGCCAGGAGTTCCTGAGCCACGTCCAGCGCCCCTGGGACGGGTCACCGCGACCCGTCCCGAGGGCGCCCTCAGCACGTCGAAGAGCTGCCCTCGTGCCCGCGAGGGCATCGCCCGCACGACGCCGGCAGACGCCGCGCGAAGTTCCGGTCCGCCGGCTCGCACTCTGCCGTTCCAGTCAAAGATGACGGAGGCAAGGCACATGAACACGAAACATCGAACCCCCCGGGTGCTCGCCGGGCTGATGACCGGACTACTGGTCTCGACCCTGGCGGTCGTCCTGGCCCTGCCGGCCCACGCCGCCGGCAGCAACCTGGCCACCGGCCGGAGCACGAGCGCGAGCAGCACCAATGCCCCCTACACCGCCGGCAACCTGAACGACGGCGACCAGGGCAGCTACTGGGAGAGCGCCGGCAGCTCGTTCCCGCAGTGGGCCCAGATCGACCTCGGCAGCGCCACCAGCGTGAACCAGGCCGTGCTCAAGCTGCCGGCCGGCTGGGGCGCCCGCACCGAGACCCTGAGCGTGCAGACCAGCAGCGACGGCTCGACCTTCTCGACCCTGGTGGCCTCCAAGGGGTACGACTTCGCGCCGGCCGCCAACAACGTGGTGACGATCAACTTCGCCGCCACCACCACCCGGTACCTGCGGCTGAACATCACCGCCAACACCGGCTGGACGGCGGCCCAGCTGTCCGAGTTCGAGATCTACGGCGGCACCACCAGCGCCACCACCAACCTGGCCCTGAACAAGACGTTCACCTCCAGCGGCTACACCCAGACCTACGCCCCGGCCGGCGCCGGGGACGGCAACCAGTCCAGCTACTGGGAGGGTGCCAACGCCTATCCGCAGTGGCTGCAGGTCGACCTGGGCGCCTCGGTCAGCGTGAACAAGGTGGTGCTGAAGCTGCCCACCGCCAACTGGGGACTACGTAAGCAAACGCTTGCAGTGCAAGGAAGCACCAACGGAACGAATTTTTCCGACATCGTCGCTTCCGCGCAGTACACCTTCGACCCGGCCGCCAGCAACACGGTGAACATCAACTTCACCGCGGCCGGCACCCGGTACCTGAGGCTGAACATCACGGCCAACACCGGCGGTGACAACGGCCAGATCTCCGAGCTCGAGGTCTACGGCCCGACCACCGGTGACATCACCCCGCCGAGCGCGCCGTCGACCCTGGCCTACACCCAGCCGGCCGCCGGGCAGATCAAGCTCACCTGGGGCGCCTCCACCGACGCCGTCGGCGTCACCGGCTACGACATCTACGCCAACAACGCCCTGCTCACCAGCGTCTCCGGAACGACCCTGACCTACACCGACAACCAGCTGGCCACGGCCACGGTGAGTTACTTCGTGCGGGCCCACGACGCGGCCGGAAACCAGTCCGGCAACAGCAACACGGTGACCCGCACCGGGCAGGCCGGCGGCGACACCACGCCCCCGACCGCGCCGTCCAACCTGGCCTACACCCAGCCCGCCACCGGCCAGATCAAGCTCACCTGGGGCGCCTCCACCGACGCCGTCGGCGTCACCGGCTACGACGTCTACCTCGGCGGCAACCTGCTGACCACGGTGGCCGGCAACGTGCTCACGTACACCGACACCCAGGCCGGCTCGGCCACGGTCTCGTACTACGTCAAGGCTCACGACGCCGCCGGTAACCAGTCCGCGGCCAGCAACACCGTGACCCGGACCGGAACCGTCACCGGGGGCGGCACCAACCTGGCCACCGGCAGGCCGGTCACCGGTTCGGCCAACACCGGCACATTCATCCCGGCCTTCGCCAACGACAACGACCTGACCACCTACTTCGAGGGGGCCGCCTACCCCAGCACGCTGACCGTGGCCCTGGGGGCGAACGCCGACCTCACCTCGGTCGTGGTCAAGCTCAACCCGAACGCCGCCTGGGGCCTGCGCAAGCAGACCGTTCAGGTGCTGGGCCGCGAGCAGAGCGCGACCGGGTTCACCAGCCTCGCCGACGCGAAGGAGTACACCTTCGACCCGGCCTCCGGTAACACGGTGACCATCCCGGTCAGCGGCCGGGCGACCGACGTCCGGCTCTCGATCACCACCAACACCGGGGCTCCCGGTGGCCAGGTGGCCGAGTTCCAGGTGATCGGCACCCAGGCCCCGAACCCGGACCTGACCGTCACCAGTTCGTCGTGGACCCCGGCCGCCCCGGTCGAGACCGACCCGATCACGGTGTCGGCCACGGTGAAGAACGCCGGCACGGCGGCCTCGCCGGCCAGCAACGTCAACTTCTACCTGGGCAGCACCAAGGTCGGCACGGCCTCGGTCGGCGCTCTCGCGGCCGGTGCCTCGGTGGCGGTCTCGGCCAACATCGGCACCCAGACCGCCGGGCCCTACAGCCTGGTCAGCAAGGTCGACGAGGCCAACTCGGTGATCGAGCTGAGCGACGCGAACAACAGCTACACCGATCCGACCACGCTCACCGTGAGCCCGGTGCAGAGCTCGGACCTGGTCGCCTCGGCGGTCACCTGGTCGCCCAGCAACCCGGCGGCCGGCAACCCGGTGACCTTCTCGGTGACGGTGAAGAACCAGGGCACGGTGGCCACCTCCAGCGGCGCCCACGCCATCACCCTGACCCTGCTGGACGCCAACAACGGCACGGTCAAGACGCTCACCGGTTCGGTCAGCGGTGTGATCGCGGCCGGTGCCAGTGCAGCCCCGGTCTCGATGGGCACCTGGACGGCGGTCAACGGCAAGTACACCGTGAAGACGGTGCTGGCCGCGGACAGCACCGAACTGACCGTCAAGCAGGCCAACAACACCGACTCCAAAGCCTTCTTCGTCGGCCGCGGGGCGAACATGCCCTACGACATGTACGAGGCCGAGGACGGTCAGATCGGTGGCGGCGCGGCCGTCGTCGGCCCGAACCGGACCATCGGAGACCTGGCCGGCGAGGCCTCCGGGCGCAAGGCGGTGACGCTGAACTCGACCGGCAGCTACGTGCAGTGGACCACCAAGGCGAGCACCAACACGCTCGTCACCCGGTTCTCGGTGCCGGACGGCACCGCCGGCACGACGCTCGACATCTACGTGAACGGCACCCTGCTCAAGCCGATCACGCTGACGTCGCACTTCGCCTGGCTGTACGGCAGCGAGACCAGCCCCGGCAACGACGCCGGCTCGGGCGGGCCGCGGCACATCTACGACGAGGCCCACATCATGCTCGGGACCACTGTCCCGGCCGGGGCCGTGATCAAGCTGCAGAAGGACGCGGCCAACACCTCGCAGTACGCGATCGACTTCGTCAACACCGAGCAGGTCGCGCCGATCGCCAACCCGGACGCCACCAAGTACACGGTGCCGGCCGGATTCACCCAGCAGGACGTGCAGAACGCCTTCGACAAGGTCCGGTCGGACACCACCGGCCTGGTCGGGGTCTACCTGCCCGCCGGTGACTACCCGACCACCAACAAGTTCCAGATCTCCGGAAAGGCGATCAAGGTGGTCGGCGCCGGGCCGTGGTACACCACGTTCCACACCGACGCCGCCCAGGAGAACACCGACGCCGGCTTCTCGGTGCAGCCCACCGCGAACGGCTCGTCGTTCTCCGGGTTCTCCTTCTTCGGCAACTACACCTCCCGGATCGACGGCCCCGGAAAGGTTTTCGACCTCACCGACATCTCCAACATCACCATCGACAACCTGTGGGTGGAGCACACGGTGTGCTTCGTCTGGGCCACGCACATCGACCACGTCACGGTGACCAACTCCCGGGTCCGGGACACCTTCGCCGATGGCATCAACCTGACCAACGGCAGCCAGAACAACCTGGTCAGCAACGTCGAGACCCGGGCCACCGGTGACGACAGCTTCGCGCTGTTCGCCGCCACCGACCACAACTCGGCCGACCTGACCGGCAACGTGTTCCAGAACCTGACCTCGTTGCTCACCTGGCGGGCCGCCGGAATCGCCGTCTACGGCGGGTTCGGCAACACCTTCAAGAACCTCTACGTGGCCGACACCCTCTGCTACGCCGGTGTCACCATCAGCTCGCTCGACTTCGGTTACCCGTTCACGGGTTTCGGGGCCACCCCGCCGACGACGATCGAGAACGCCTCGCTGGTGCGAGACGGTGGCCACTTCTGGAACGGGCAGGTGTTCCCGGCCATCTGGGTCTTCTCGGCCTCGAAGGTCTTCCAGGGCATCCGGGTCAACAGTGTCGACATCGTCGACCCGACCTACTCCGGAATCATGTTCCAGACCAACTACTCCGGAGGGACCGCGCAGAACCCGGTGACCGACACGATCTTCACCGACGTCTCGATCACCGGCGCCAAGCAGAGCGGTGACGCCTACAACGCCAAGTCCGGGTACGGCATCTGGGCCAACCAGCTGCCGGAAGCCGGACAGGGCCCGGCGGTGGGCACGGCGGTGTTCAACCACCTAACGGAGAGCGGCAACTTCGTCGACATCCAGAACACCACCAGCACGTTCCACATCACCGTCAACCCGTAACTCCAGCCCTAGGAGCACAAAACAGCGGCGCCGCCGGAAGGAATTCTTCCGGCGGCGCCGTTCGTCCTCGCTGATCGGAACCGGGTCAGACCTTTCGAAGGTTGGGGGATCTCAGCGGTCGATGGTTCAGGCCATCGGCGGCAGGGCGGTGTGGTGGCGGGCGATCGCTCCGTGGTGCAACTGCTGGTGAATCTCCAGGAGGTGGGCTGCTTCACCCGCCGCGAACGGCCCACCGGTCAACTCGCACAACTCACAGATCATCACGGTCCGGGACCGTGAGGTCGGTCTACGCAGCACGGACCACAGCGAACTGCGGCTGCGGCGTCCCCTCTGAACTGTCGTCATGAGCCCAAGATAGCTCAGCGGTCCGATTCGGGCATCGATAGCGGGCATCGTTCATCTCACTCGGCCCTAGAAACCGTTCTGACCTGCGGTTTTACGTTCGTAACGTATCGTCGTACAACGGACAACCAGCCGAAACCTGTCTCCCGACAATGTCACTGGTCACACAGCGTCAACCGGTTGACCCGGATCCGGATCAGCCGTTCGGTCCCCGAACGGCGGCGATGGAGCCGGTCGGCGTCAGCTTTCAGCGCAAAGAGGCGGCATGCAGACGCGAGTAGGCGCCACCCGCGGTGACCAGCTCGTCGTGCGGGCCGACCTCGACGATCCGGCCCTGCTCCAGGACGACGATCCGGGTCGCCGAGCGAATCGTCGACAGCCGATGCGCGACCACAAAGCAGGTCCGGCCGCTGGTCAGACGGGTCAGAGCCTGGCGCACCAGCTCCTCCGAGGCGGTGTCCAGGGCCGACGTGGCCTCGTCCAGGATCAGCACCCGCGGGTCGCGGATCAGGGCCCGGGCGATGGCCAGGCGCTGCTTCTGCCCGCCCGACAACCGCGCTCCGCGATCGCCCAGGGTCGTCTCCAGGCCCTGCGGCAGGCGCTCGACGAACTCCCAGGCGTTGGCCGCCACCAGTGCGGCGTGAACCGCCTCGTCGGGCAGGTCCGGCTGACCGTAGGTGACGTTGTCCCGCACCGACCCGGCGAACAGCAGCGCCTCCTGGGGCACGATGGCCAGGTGCCGGCGAAAGGTCCGCCGGTCGATCTCGGTCAGGTCGTTCCCGTCCAGCAGCAACCGCCCCGAGGTCGGGCTCATCAGGCCGATGACCAGGTTGAGCAGGGTCGACTTGCCCGAGCCGGACGGCCCGACGAAGGCGATCGTCTCGCCCGGCCGGACGCTCAGATCGATGTCCTGCAGGGCCGTCTGCCCGGTGCCGCCGGCCTCGTCCGGGTACCGGAACCCGAGCCGCTCGAACCGGAACTCACCGCGGACGTCGCCCACCGCCGGCTTGCCCTCGTTCTGCTCCAGGTCGGGCGACTGCAGCACCTCGCTGAGCGAGCGCACCGACTCCAGGCCCTTGGCCATCGCCGGGGCCAGGTTCATCAGCTGGCTCACGCTCGCGGTCAGGGTCACGAAGAAGCCACTGACCAGGACGACGTCCCCGGCCGTGACGTCGAGATAGCGGTGGTAGGCGACCCAGGCCGCGACCAGCAGGCATCCGCCGCTGAGCAGCTGGAACGCCGTCCAGGAGAGTGAGCCGAAGAAGCCGACCTCGGTGTCGACGGCGACCCCGGCGGCCCGCACCTCCTCCAGCCGGGTGTCGATCCGGGAGATCGCGGCCGGTTCCAGGCCGTGGGCCCGGGTCAGCGGCACCAGCTGGGTCATCTCGCTGACCCCGGAGGACAGCCGCTCGATCGAGCGCCGGAAGGCGGCGTTGCGCTCACGCATCCGCCGGCGCAGGCCGTAGCCGAGCGCGGCCCCGGTCGGCAGGGCCAGCAGCAGCAGCGGCAGGAAGATCGGCACCTTGATCCCGGTGATCACCAGACCGCCGACCAGGCTGCTCAGCGCGCCCACGCCGAGGTCGAACGAGTCCCGTACGGCCAGGCCGATGTTCTCGACGTCCCGCATCACCTTCGACTGCAGCACCCCCGGGTCGGAGCGGCGGTGGAAGCCGATCGAGAGTTGCTGCAGACGGCGGCAGAGGGCCCCGCGCAGCCGGGTCTCGACGTCCCGGATGGCGTTGCTGACCGCGCGCACGTACCAGGTGTGCAGCGGCACGTTCTGCACCAGCAGGGCGAGCAGGATCGCGGCCTGGATCCAGAGCTCGCGTTCGGGCTCGCGCCTTATCACGATGTCGATGATGTTCGCCGTCAGTAGGGGCAGCAGCCAGATCGGGCTGGACTTGACGATGAACAGCAGGACGGCAAACGCCAGCCGGCGGCGGTTGCCGGAGAAGAAGAGAATCAGGGCCCGTAGCGGCTTTTCGCCGTGGAAGTCGTCGCTCAGCACAGTGATTCGTATCTTGCTCCACTATCTGCCCGCTGCCAATGGATCACAGACCGGCCATTTGCTCCTCGGTCCGCACCGGGCCGGTCCGGGGGCGGGCCCGTAGGGTGATCGAGGTGACGGCCACCCCGGCCAGCAGCACCAGCCCGCCGGCCGCCTCGAAGACGCCCGGTTGCTCGCCCTGCACGATCCAGGCGGTCAGCAGGCCAACCGCGGGCACCAGCAGGGTGAACGGCACCACCACCGCGGCCGGGTGCCGGGCCAGCAGGGTGTTCCAGATCCCGTAGCCGACCAGCGAGGCCAGGTAGGCGGTGTAGGCCGTGGACAGCACATTGGCCAGGCTCAGGTGGGCCAGCGCGTGACCGATCTCGTGCGGGCCGTCGATCAGGAACGACAGGGCCAGCAGCGGGACCGGTACGACCAGGGCCGACCAGACGGTCATTGACAGGCCGGAGGCCACCTTGGCCTGGCGGCTGGCGATGTTGCCGGTGGCCCAGGACAGCGCCGCGGCCAGGGTCAGCAGCAGGCCCAGCACCGGCGTCTGGGCCGAACGCCCGGTGGCCACCAGGGCCAGGCCGATCACGCCGACGGCGGTCCCGGCGATCTGCCGGCCGGTCGGCCGCTCGTGCAGGTGCAGGGCGGCCAGCAGCACGGTGAACAGCACCTGGGCCTGCAGCACCAGGCTGGCCAGGCCGGGTGGCATGTCCAGGGCCAGGGCCGAGTACAGCAGCCCGAACTGGCCCACGCTGAGGAACAGCCCGACCGTGACCAGCACCCGGGCGGGCACCGCCGGGCGCGGGATCAGGAACACGGCCGGCAGCAGCACCACGACGAACCGGATGGTGACGAACAGCAGCGGGGGCATGCCGCCGAGGCCCTCGTCGATGACGGTGAAGTTCATTCCCCAGATGACCGCGACCATGATGGCGAGCAGGGAGTCTTTGATCGGCACCCTCCGACCATGACCCCTGGCACCCGGTACGTCCAGCGACTATCGGTACCGGTCATTCGGTAGCAGCACTTCACGATCGGCCTGTCGCGTGGTTGACTCGCGGGATGATCGACCTGATCGCCCTGCGCTCGCTGCTGGCCCTGGAGGCCCACGGCACGGTCGCGGCCGCCGCGGCGGCCGGCGGTTACACCCCCTCGGCGGTGTCCCAGCAGATCAAGCGGATGGAGCGCGACCTCGGGGTCGACCTGATCGACCGGGTCGGGCGGGGCGTGGTGCTCACCGAGCAGGGCCGGATGCTGGTCCAGCACGGGCACGGCATCCTGCGGCATCTCGAGGCGGCGATGTCCGGGCTCCAGGCCGAGGACGGCGTGCCCCGCGGCCCGCTGCGGATCGCCGCCTTCTCGACCGCGGTCCGGGGGCTGGTCGCCCCGCTGGCGGCCGACCTGGCCCGGGGCGCGCCCGACGTCGTCCTGGAACTGATCGAACGCGACCCGCCGGAGACGATCGACCTGATCGCCGCGGGCCAGGCCGACCTGGGGATCATCCACCACTGGGTCGGGGTGGCCCTGCAGCGGCCCGAGCACCTGTGCGGCGAGCTGCTCGGCCAGGACGTCGCCGACCTGCTGGTCCACCGCAGCCACCGGCTGGCCGGGCGGCCCGGGGTGGGCGCCGCCGACCTGCTCGGCGAGACCTGGGCCTCGACCCCGGTCGGCAGCATCTGCCACGGCTGGTTCACCTACATGTTCGCCGGCTTCGCCACCTTGCCCCAGGTGCGGTTCTGGTCCTGGGAGTTCGCCTCGCAGGTGCGACTGGTGGCCGAGGGGGTGGCCGTGGCCCTGGTGCCGCGCCTGGGCCGGGGGCCGCTGCCACCGAGCGTGGTCGCGATCCCGGTCACCGACCCGGTGCCGACCCGGGTGATCGAGCTGCTCTGGCGCCAGTCGCTCTCCGGCAGCCCGACCGTGACCGATGCCCGGCGGCGGCTGCACGCCCTGTTCCTCAGCCCACCGCCACCCGGGCCCGAACGGTCGATCGAGCCAGCGAGGCCATGAACTCCTCGGCCTCCAGCGGCCGGCCGTGCAGCCAGCCCTGGCTCTCGTCGCAGCCGAGCTCGCGCATCGCCACCAGGGTCGGCTCGTCCTCCACCCCCTCGGCCACCAGCCGCATGCCGAGCCGGTGGGCCAGTTCAACCGTGGCTCCGACGATGGCCGCGGTGCGCGGGTCGCGCACCGTGCCCGCGGTGAACGAACGGTCGATCTTCAGCTCGGTGGCGGGCAGGTCGTTGAGGTAGCTCAGCGAGGAGTAGCCGGTGCCGTAGTCGTCGATGCTGATCCCCACCCCCCGCCCGGCCAGCCGCCGCATCGCCGTCAGGGCCTGCTCGGGCTCGCTCATCAGGCTGGTCTCGGTGACCTCGAGGACCAGGTTCTCCGGGCTCAGCCCCTCGCTCAGCAGTTCGTCGATGAGCGGCAGCAGGCCGGCGTGGGCCAGGCAGCCGGCCGACAGGTTCACCGACACCCGCAGGCCGAAGCCGTGGGCCCGCCAGCGGGCGGCCTGCTCGGCCGCCTCCCGCAGCACGTGCGCGGTCAGGCCCGGCATCAGCCCGTTCTGCTCGGCCAGCTCGATGAACGACTCCGGGGCCAGCAGGCCGAGCCGGGGGTGCTGCCAGCGGGCCAGGGCCTCGGCCCCGACCACGACCCCGGTGGCCAGGTCGACCTGGGGCTGGAAGTGCACCTGCAGTTCGGTCGAGTTGGCGGCCAGCACCCGGGCCAGATCCTCGACCAAGTCCAGGCGCTGCCGGTCGGCGGCGTCCAGGGCACTGTCGTAGATCTTCACCCCGGAACCGCAGGTCTTGGCCCGGTACATGGCGGCATCGGCGCGGCGCATCAGCTCACCGCCGGCCATCCCCGGCTGCTCCGTGGTGGCCACCCCGACACTGGCTCCGACCTGCAGCAACCGGCCCTTGACGTCGCTCAGCGGGGCCGCCGCCTGGGCCAGGCGGCGGGCTACCGCGGCCGCCTGCGCCGGATCGGTCCCGGCCAGCAGGACGGCGAACTCGTCGCCCCCGAGCCGGGCCAGCAGTCCCCCGGCCGGCACATGCGCGGCGAACGCGGTGGCCGTGTGCCGCAGCAGCAGGTCGCCGGCGGCGTGGCCGTAGCGGTCGTTGATCGCCTTGAACCGGTCCAGGTCGACGATCATCAGGCTGGTCGAGCCGGGCCGGGCCAGCTGGTCGTCCAGAGCGGTGAGCAGCGCCCGGCGGTTGGCCACTCCGGTCAGCTCGTCGGTCATCGCCTCGTGCCGGGTCCGGGCCAGGTGGGCCAGGTCGCGCACCAGCCGCAGCACCCGCAGGCTCACCAGCAGCACCCCGGCCGCGGCGTAGCCGGTGGCCAACCGGTTGCCCGGCAGCACCAGGTCGTTGTTGACGGTCAGGACGCCGACCCCGGCCAGCAGGACCAGCAGCGACCCGATGATGGTGGCCTGGTTGGTGGCCGGCCGCACCGACCCGGGCCGGGACGCGAGGGCGGCGCTGAGCGTGATCACGGAACCGGCCAGCAGCCACAGGGCCTGGTTCATCGACGCCGCCGGCGGCCCCAGCCGCAGCACCGTGAGCTCGCCGGTGACCAGCAGGACCATCGCCAGCACGACCAGCCAGATCCGGGGGTCGCGGAGTAGCCCGCCGATCACCGAGACCAGGGCCGACGTGCCCAGCAGCATCACCGCCGCGGCCGCGCCGAACAGCGAGACCTGGGTCGAGAACCCCGACACCGGCGCGGGCCCGCCGGGCAGCTGATCGAGGGCCAGATTGCCGAGCGCGACCGCGATCAGCACCGCGCTCATCCCGTTGAGCCAGTCGCCCGGGTCGGAGGTGCGGGTCCGGGTCCGGTTCCAGCGGATCAGGCCCTGGTAGAACGGCGCGCAGGCGAGCGGGCCGGCGAAGGTTCCCACTGAACCCTCGGAAAGGATGCCGGGCAGCAGTTTTCGCTCCAGCAGGGGGGCGAGCAGGGCGGCCAGGGCGACGCTCAGGACGCCGGTCAGCATCAGCCGCCAGACCCGGGCCTCGTCGTCCGGCCGGCACGGCCCGGGCCAGAGCCGGATCACCGTGGCCAGCAGACCGATCGAGACGGCGACGCTCACCAGCGCTTGCACCCCACCCGCATCCACGGCTGAGAGTAATCATACAGATTCAGCCAGTGAGAGCCGATCGGGGAGAAGCGGGGCGTTCGGCCGGGGTCCGGCTCAGCGATCCAGCCGGTCGAGGGTGAAGGTGCCGATCCCGCCGGTCGCGTCGATCCGCAGGCCGTTCGCCGGCAGGATCCGGCCCGATCCGACGGTGAGGACGGTGTCGGCCGCGATGCCCGAGGTGGTCCGGCCGTCCAGCACGGCGGTACCGGCGCCGGCCGCGAACTCCACCTGGACCGGCAGCCCGTCCGGGACGTGGACCGAGGCGCGGCCCAGCCCGGCCACGATATGGGTGACGGCCGGCGCGTCGGCGCCGTCCGGGGCCGGCAACCGCAGGTCGGCCTGATCGGCACCGCCGTTCAGGGTCACCGAGTGCAGCGGTCCGGCCCGCAGGTCGAGCCCGATCTGCTTCGCCCCCTGATCGAGGACGACGTCCCAGCGCACCCCCTGGGCGATCCGGACGTCGATCTCCCCCGGGACCCCCGCGTCACCGGCCGGGTCATTGCCGGCGGTGACGCTGAGCACGCCGTGGTCCAGGTGCAGCGCCGGGGCCAGCGCACCGGCCGGCGGGGTGTTCACCACGGCCAGCTGCCCGCCGAGATCGGCGGTGGTGACCTGGATCCGGTCGGCGCCGGTCTCGATCCGCACGGTGGCCGTGGTCAGCCCGTCGCGGCCGACACCGACCCGGTGATCGGGCCGCGACGACGGCCCGGGCCCGTGGTCGTCGGCCCGGTTCACCAGCACCGAGACCAGGGCCAGGGCGACCAGGACGACGAACACCACCACCAGCACCCGGACCGCCCTCGGGGACATCCGGACCGGGGACGACGCCGGTTCGTTCACCACTGCTGGTACATCACGTGCAGGCCGACCAGTCCGCGGGTACGGCTGTCGTAGGCCCGCGGAACGGTGGCCAGGATCTCGAAGCCGAGGGACTTCCAGAGCGCGACGGCCACGGTGTTGGTCTCGACCACGGCGTTGAACTGCATCCCGCGGAAGCCGGCGGCCCGGGCCCAGTCGACGGCGTACCGGCCCAGCGTGGCGCCCACCCCCCGGCCCCGGGCGGCCGGGTCGACCATGAACGAGGCGGTCGCGATGTGCGAGCCGCGGCCGGGCCGGTTCGGGCCCATCTTGGCCGAGCCCAGCACGATGTCGCTGTCGACGTCGATCGCGATCACGGTCTGCCCCGGCGGCGGCTCCAGCCACCACGACCGCCCGGTCTCCAGGGTCAGGTCGAGCGGGTAGGAGTAGCTCTCGCCGGCCGCCACGATCTGGTCGAAGAACGGCCAGATCCGGGGCCAGTCCTGGTCGGTCGCGGTCCTGATCTCCACGGCGCTCAGGTTAACGGGCGCCCGGGCGAGGGCGAGCCGATCCGCCGGCGACGGTCACGGCTTCGCGGCGGCGTGGCTCACGTCGAGGTCGACCGGCCCCTGGATGCCGGCCACCCGGGCCCGGTCGGAGGCCTGCCAGAGCGTCCACCGGCCGACCTGGGGCCGCCGGAACAGCCTGCGCTGCCAGCGATCTCGCTGCAGGGCGGGCTCGATCGGGTAGGCCTTCTCGAAGCTCGGCACGGTGTAGACGACTACCGGCCGGTGCACGGCGTGCTCCACCGTGGTCACGAAGGCGGTCAGTTCCTTCTGGAAGGTGGCCTGGTCCGGGCGGGCCGCGCAGCCCGAGAACTCCAGGTCGACGGCCGGCGGCAGGGCGGCCGGATCGGCCGGCAGCACCCTGAGGAAGTTCGCGGCCTGCTCGGCCCCGGGCGAGCAGAGGGTGAAGAAGTGGTACGCCCCCCGGCTCACTCCGGCCGTGCCGGCCCCGGCCCAGTTGACGCCGAACCGCTTGTCCAGGAAGTCGTTGCCCTCGGTCGCCTTGATGTAGGCGAACGACACCTTGCCGCCGGTGGCCACCCGGCCCCAGTCGATGTCGCCCTGGTGGTTGGACACGTCGATGCCGTAGCTCTCGCCGGCCCGCAGCGAAGGCCGGTATCGAGGCAGCACCTCGTTCTTGCCGCTCCACAGGCCGGCCCCCACCAGCACGATCACCAGCCCCAGGGCGGTCAGCCGGCGACGGACGCGGCGGCTGACCGGGCCCCGCCGGTACCGGCCCGGGCGCCGGGCGAACCAGGTGCCGGCGGGCGGCAAATCGTCGTGCGAGAGCGGCTCCTGGACCCGCGAAGACCCGGACACCGCTCACCCCTTCCCGATGCGCAGGCCCCTTCCTACCGCTTGAGACCCACCGGCCACCAATCCGGAGCCGATCGCCCGAACCGTCACGACCGCAGGGCCGCCACCACGTCGATCTCGACCAGCATCCCGGCCAGGGTCGAGCCGACCGTGGTCCGCACCGGGTAGGGCGCGCTGAACTGCTCGGAGTAGGCCCGGTTGAAGTCGGCGAAGTCGCGGCCCAGGTCGCTCAAGTGCGCGGTCGCCTTGACCACGTCGCTGAGGTCGAGCCCGTGCCCGGCCAGCACCGCCTCGATGTTGCGCAGCACGCCGCGGGTCTGCTCGTAGACGCCCTCCGGCAGTTCGCCGGTGGCCGGGTCGTGGCCGCCGAACCCGGCGGTGTAGATGAAGCCGTTGGCCACCACGCCCTGGGAGTAGGCGCCGGCCGGTCTGACGGCGCCGTCGGTCTCGATCGCCTGCCTGGTCACGATGGTCTCTCCTTCGATGAGCAACTCACAACCCGATTCGACGCCAGCCAAGCACGGATCAGAAGAACGTGGTGACGACGTCCATCACCCGGTCGTCGTCGTCCAGCAGCACCACGTACCGCCAGCGGTCGAGCGTGGTGCACGGGTGCGAGATGCCCAACCGGACCAGGTCGCCCGGCTTCAGGGCGTGCTCGGGCGGCACCTCGAGGTAGGCGTGCTGGTCGTTCAGCGCGGTGATCCGCAGCTCGGCCGCCGGGTAGAGCTCACCGTCCCCGGTCTGGGCCTGGTCGACCGGCGGCAGGCCCTGATCGAAGCCGACGTCGCGGCGTCCGACCCCGAGCACGGCCAGCCCCGGTTCCGGGCGGGACAACACCTGGGCCCACAGCTCCAGGGCCGCCCGCAGCGGGTAGTCGCTGCCGGCGGCCACGGTGAACGGCGACAGCCCGGCGTACAGGCCCTCGTCGTGGGTGATGTACGAGCCGCTGCGCAGCAAGGCGGTGACGCCGCCCCGGCGCTGCCCGAACACCTCGGCCACGGCGTCCGGGAAGGCGCTGCCGCCCGCGCTGACCAGGCCTGGACCGGCCAGCACGCCGTCCGCCCGCAATTGCTCGAGCAGGTCCAGCAACTGCCTGCACCAGTCCTCGACCCGGCTCAGCACCTCCGGGGTCCGTTCCCCGCCCAGGCCGCCCTCGTAGCCGGCCACCCCGATCACGGCCAGGGTGGACGTCGCGGCCACGGCCGCCGCCACCGCCTGGGCCCCGGCCCGGCTGCGGCAACCGGTCCGGCCGCCGTCGAAGCCGAGCTCCACCAGCACGGTGAACCGGCGGTCGGCGTCGGTCCAGGCCGGGTTCGCACCCAGCACCTCGGCCAGCCGCAGCACGCCCTCGCGGCTGTCGACGTAACAGCAGAACTCGAAATCCTCGTCGGCCAGCAGCTCGGCCGCCAGCCAGGCGATCGCCCCGGCGTCGAGCAGCTCGTTGGCCAGCAGCACCCGGCGCACCCCGAACGCGCGCAGCACCCGGACCTCGTCGATGGTGGCCACGGTCAGTCCCCAGGCGCCGGCCTCGAGCTGGCGGGCGAACAACTGTGGGGCCATGGCCGTCTTGGCGTGCGGAGCCAGCTCGACCCCGTGATCCGCCGCGAACCGGGCCAGCGCGGCCACGTTCTGCCCGACGGCGCTGTCGCGCAGGGCCAGCACCGGAAAGCTGAGCCGGCCGCCGAGCAGCGTCGCCCCGGCCGCTACCAGGGCCTGCCCGGTGTCCGGCGGGCCGGCGTGGAGAACGCTGAAACCCTTGGTGCCGAACGGAATCGGCGCCGCCGACAGGGCGGTCACGGCTGCCTGGTCGTGGCTGCGGGGTTCGGTGCGGTTGCTGCTGACGGGCTCACTCACGGGCTCGCTCCACGGATCGGGTCTCTGTTGCCGAACTGCCGGCCGCAATGCTGCGGAACCTACTATCTGATGGTCGGGCCCCGATCGACCGATCACCCTCAGGAGGACTTCTTCGTGTCCCACGATCTGCTGTTCACCGGCGGCCGGCTGATCGACCCCGGTCACGGGCCGGACGATCGCCGGGTGGGGCGCTACGACGTGGCCGTGCGAGCGGGCCGGGTCAGCGCGGTGGCCGCCCACATCCCGGTCGAGAGCGCGGCCGAGGTGATCGACGTCGGCGGGCACCTGATCACCCCCGGCCTGGTCGACCTGCACACCCATGTTCACCCCGGGTCGACCTACTGGGGGATCGACCCCGACCCGATCGCCTGGTCGAGCGGGGTCACGACCTGGGTGGACGCCGGATCGGCGGGCGCGTTCACCCTGGCCGGGCTGCGGGCCGCGATCAGCACCCGCACGGTCCGGACGCCGGTGCTGCTGAACATCTCGGCGATCGGGCTGACCGGCGCCACCGGTGAGGGTCGCGACCTGGACAACGTCGACCCGGAGCTGGCCGAGGCGTGCGTGCGGGCCAACCGCGACCTGGTGGTCGGGCTCAAGGTCCGGATCGACCGGAACGCGGTCGGCACCAGCGGGCTGGAACCGCTGCGCCGGGCGATCGCGGTCGGCACGGCCTGCGACGTGCCGGTGATGGTGCACATCGGTGCCGGGCCGCCGGCTCTGGACGAAGTGCTGGCCCTGCTGCGGCCGGGCGACATCGTCACCCACTGCGCCAGCGGGATCGCCGCCGCCACCCACGCCGACGGCGCTCTGATCAGTCCGGCCCTGGCCGCCGCCCACGCCGCCGGGGTGCGGTTCGACCTCGGGCACGGGTCCGGCGGCTTCGCCTTCGACGTGCTCGAGGCCGAGTTGGCCGCCGGTCTGGAGCCGTTCACCGTGTCCACCGACCTGCACGCCCGCAGCCTGCACGGCCCGGTCTTCGACCTGCCGACGACGATGAGCAAGCTGCTGGCCGTCGGGATGAGCCTGGAGCAGGTGGTCGCCGCGGCCACCGTGAACCCGGCCCGGGCCCTGCACCTGGCCGACGGCACCGGCACCCTGACCGTCGGGGCCCCGGCCGACCTGGCCGTCTTCGAGGTCGAACCGGGCCAGTACCCGGTCGTCGACTGCCACCGGCAGCAGCGCATCGCCCCGGCCCGGCTGGTCAACCGGGCCACCTATCGCTCCGGCCGCCGGCTGCCGGCCCGGTTGCCGGCCCCACCGGCGCCCTGGATCCCGCTGACCCCGGCCCAGCGCGCGGCCCTGCAGCACCGCGAGCAGGCGGTGCGCGACCTGCTCACCCGGCCCCTGGTGGACGTCGAGGGCCTGGCCGAGCAGTACCCCCGCCCGCGGTAGTCGACTCCGGGTTTCGGTCGGCAAACCCGCCGGATCGCCCCGACCGGAAATACGGATGTCGTAATGTCTCGTGTGTCATCTCAAGAGAAGGACGACATTTCCTCCATGGACGCTGCTGCGGCCCAGTTCACCTCCCGCTCGGCGCAGGACCACGAACTGCCGGGCCCGCCTGCCGACCACGCCGATCCGCCGCTCCCGGCCGGGCCGGCCCGGCTGGCCGGTGCCGCGGTGGTGATCGCGGGGCTGGTGGTGTTCGGCTGGCAGGTGGGCCGGGCCGGCGTCTGGCGCGACGAGGCCGCCACCTTCGCCGTCTGCCGGCGCAGCCTGGGGCAGACCTTCGACCTGAGCCGCAACCTCGATCTGGTCCACCTGGCCTACTACCTGCTGGCCCGGGCGATCTGGCAGGTCGACGGCTCGGTCACCGCCGTCCGGCTGATCTCGGTGGTCGCGATGAGCCTGGCCGCCGGGATGCTGGTGCAGATCGGCCGCCGGCTGGGTTCGCTCTGGATCGGCGTCCTGGCCGGGCTCGCTCTGGTCGTCAACCCGCTGGCCAGCCGGTACGCGCAGGAGGCCCGGCCGTTCGCGATCGTGGCCCTGCTGGCCACGGTCAGCACCTACCTGTTGCTGCGGTTGTGCGAACCTCACACCGGACGGCGCCGGGCGGTGGCCTACGCCGTCTCGCTGGCCCTGCTCGGCCTGTTCAACGTGCTGGCCCTGATGCTGGTGGTGGTGCACGCCGTCCACGTGCAGGTGGTCGAACCGCGCAGCCGCCTTCGCTGGCTGATCTCGGCCGTCGTCGGGCTGGCCGTGATCACGCCGTTCGCGCTGCTCACCTTCACCCAGCGGGGGCAGGTCTCCTGGATCACCGCCCCGCACATCTTCGACCTGCGGGCTCTGGCCACCGACGAGTTCGGTTCCCGGCTCGCCCCGGTGGTGGTGGTCGGCCTGGTGGTCCTGGTGATGGCCGGGCGCTTCCTGCTGGGTTCGCCGCTGCCCGGGCCGAACCTGGCCGCGCTGATCCTGGGCGGGGCCTGGACTGTGCTGCCGCCGCTGATGCTCTTCGTGGTGTCGCAGGCCCTGCCGATGTGGGACGAGCACTACCTGCTGTTCAGCCTGCCCGGCCTGCCCCTGCTGCTGGCCGGCGTGCTGCCCGAGGTCGACCGGGAGTACTTCGACCTGAAGATCGCCGCCGCGATCGCCGTCCCGGTGCTGCTGCTGGCCGGGCTCGGGCTGAACGCGCAGAAGACCTACCGTGATCCGGTGTTCGGGCACACCGAGAACCTGAAGGACATCGCCGACTACCTGTACGCCAACGCCCAGTCCGGCGACGCCGTCGTCTTCGTGCCCTCCGAGCTGCGGGTGATCGGCGACGTGTACCCGGCCGCCTTCAACGGCGTGGAAGACGTCGCGGTCTCCCGGACGCCGCTGCAGGCGGCCAATCTGGTCGGCACGCCGGTGGCCCCGGCCGAGCTGGCCGGCCGGCTGACCGCGCACCGCCGGGTGTGGCTGATCAAGGGCCTCTACGCGTTGCCGGTGACGCCGGGCGACCTCGACCCGCAGAGCCTGCAGCTGCTGGCCACCGGGTACCAGGCCGGGGACACCCGGACCGTCGCCGACGTGAGCATCACCCGGTACACCGCCAAGTAGCGGGCCCGAGCCCGACTCAGCTCACCCGGTTCACTTCGGGATGTAGTCGAAGTCGTCCGGGTTGGGGCCGGTCCGCCCGTCCTCGCCGCGGTCGAGCGCGCTGATCGCGTCGATGTCGTCGTCATCGAGTTCGAAGTCGAACAGCGCGAAGTTCTCCTGCACCCGGGACGGCGTGACCGACTTCGGGAAGATGATGTCGCCCCGCTCGATGTGCCAGCGCAGGGTCACCTGGGCCGGCGTCCGGCCGAGCCGCTCGGCGATCCCGACGATGACCTTGTCCTCGAGCACGCCGCCCTGGGCGATCGGCGACCAGGCCTCGGTGACGATGTTGTGCTCGGCCCCGTAGGCTCGGACGACCTCGTTGGTGAGGTAGGGGTGCACCTCGATCTGGTTCACCGACGGCACGGTGCCGGTCTCCGCGGCCAGCCGCTCCAGGTGCGCGACCTGGAAGTTGGACACACCGATCGAGCGGGCCCGGCCGTCGGCGTGGAACTCCTCCATCGTCGTCCAGGTGGAGACGTAGTCGCCGTCGTAGCGGGTCGGCAGGGGCCAGTGGATCAGGAACAGGTCGACGTGGTCGGACCCCAGAGCGGTGAGCGTGTTGTCGAAGGCCCGCCGGGCGTCGTCCGGGCGGTGGAAGCCGTTGTTCAGCTTGCTGGTGATGAAGATCTGGTCGCGGGGGATGCCGGAGGCCGCGACCGCGAGACCGACCTCCTTCTCGTTGCCGTACATCTGCGCCGTGTCGATGTGCCGGTAGCCGATCTCGAGGGCCGTGGTGACCGCCTTCTCGGTGTCTTCCGGCGGAACCTGGAAGACCCCGAACCCGAGCTGGGGAATCGAGACGCCGTCGTGGAGCTCGAGGACCGGAACTGAACTCGTACTTGTCATGTCCACACCCTCCTTCGCCGGACCAGGGCCCGCAACCCGCGAGAACGCATCGAGTCGATCTTTGCTACTACCCTTGACCGCAAATGATTACTCTTGACCCCCGCTCCGCGACGCCTCCGTTCGAGCAGGTCCGCGGCCAGATCGCGGCTCAGATCGCCAGCGGCGCCCTGCCCCCGGGAACCAGGCTGCCGCCGGTGCGCCGGCTGGCCGACGATCTCGGGCTGGCCGCCAACACGGTGGCCCGGGCCTACCGCGATCTGGAGTCGACCGGGCTGGTCGAGACCCGTGGGCGGGGCGGCACCATCGTCACCGCGGCCGGCGACCAGACCCGCGAACGCCTGCAGACGGCCGCTCAGAGCTACGCCGCCCTGGCCCACGACCTGGCCGTCGACCCGGCCGAGGCCCTCCAGTTCATCCGCACCGCGCTCGACCCCAGCACCGTTCGCCCCTGAATCCCCCGCCGGGTCGCTCAACGGTCGGACAGGCCGAGCTTCAGGCCGAAGCCGACCAGGACCGCGCCGGTGAGGCCGTCCGTGGCCCGGCGCACCCGACGGCCGGCGAGCCAGGTCCGGGCCCGCCCGGCCCCGACGATGATCAGCGTGAACCAGAGCATGCCCTCGACGTCGTGCACCAGAGCCAGCAGCACGCCCATGGCCAGCGGATCGACGTGGGCGGGGATGAACTGGGGCAGCACCGACAGGTAGAACGCGCCGACCTTGGGGTTGAGCAGGTTGGTGAACAGCCCTTGGCGCCAAGCCCCCCACAGCGTCGCGGCCACCTCCTCCACCGCCGGGACGCCGTCCCGCGGGGCTCGCGTGACCAGCGCGCCGCGGATCATCCGGATCCCGAGCACCAGCATGTAGCCGGCCCCGGCGATCCGCAGCGCGGTGTACGCCACGGTCGAGGCGGTCAGCAGCGCCGAGACGCCGACCGCGGCCGCGATTCCCCAGACCAGCGAGCCGGTGCCGACCCCGACGGCGGTCAGAAAAGCCGCCCGCCCCCCTCGGTTCAGGGCGGCTCGCAGAACCATCGCCGTGTCCAGGCCGGGGATGATCGTGATCAGCCCGGCCACCAAGGCGAAGGAGCCGACGGCGGAGAGAACAGTCATGTCCGGAGGGTACGAGAGCGGATGCCGTGCGGCCCGCGGCGGGACCCCCGGACCGGAGGGTGGATGCCGTGCGATGCCATGGCAGGAGCCGCCGGATAACCTGGCTGCGGTGGCCGCTCGCACTCGATGGAGCGTGACCCGGCTACCGGCTCGACCCTGACCGCGACGAGAACCATTGTCGACGAAGCACTTCGAACGGAGCCCGAGATCAACGAGGACCAAGCCGAGACCCCAGCCGAGACCCCAGCCGAGATCCAGGCGGAGACCCCGGCCGAGGCCGACCGGCCACCGACCGGGCTGTCGCAACCGTTCTTCCTGGGCACGTACACCAGCCGCGGCGGTCCCGGCATCGGCCGTGGTCACCTCGACCTGGAGACCGGACGGCCGACGGTGGACAGCTGGAGCGACGTCGTCCCCGACCCGTCGTGGCTCGAGCTGACCCCGGACGGCCAGACCCTTTACGTGATCAGCGAGCTGACGCCGGGCGGCTTGGTGCACGCCCTGAACGTGGCCGCGCCGGGCCCACCGGTACTGGTGAACACCGTGGTGACCGGAGCCAAACCGGCTCACCTGGCCCGTCATCCGCACGAGCCGTTCGTGTTCGCCTCGCTGTACGACGGCGGGAGCGTGGCCGTTCACCCGATCGGCGAGGGGATCGTCTCACCGGCTTCGGACGTGCAGCAGCAGACCGCCCCTGGCCGCGAGTCGCACGTCCACCAGGTGGTGATCGACCCGACCGGGGAGCACGTGCTGGCGGTCAACCTCGGCCTCGACTCGGTGACGTCGTACCGGCTCGACCCGCAGGCCGGCTCCCTGGTCGAGGTTGAGCACCGGCAACTGCCCGACGGCACCGGCCCCCGGCACCTGGTGTTCCACCCGGAGGGCGAATACGTGTACCTGGCCGACGAGGTCGGCTCCACCGTGACGGTGTGCCACTGGTCGAAGGGCAGGCTCGAACCGGGGTCGGTGGTCTCGACCGTGTTGCCGCCCGACCTGCGCTCGGATCCGCCCAACTATCCGGGCGAGATCATCATCTCGGCCGACGGCCGCTTCGTGTACCTGACCAACCGGGGAGCGAAAACCAATACGGTGGCCGTGTTCTCGGTCGAGAACGGCGGCGCCGAGCTGAAACTGCTGGCCACTCCCTCGTGCGGTGGGGACTGGCCGCGGCACCTGGCCCTCGACTGCACCGGCCGGTGGCTCTACATCGCCAACGAGCGATCCGGAGACGTCTGCTGGTTCCCGGTCGACCCGGAGAGCGGCCTGCTCGGGCCCGCCGCCGGTCGACTGGAGGTCACCGGAGTGGCCCAGATCATTCTCGACTGACGCCGGCAAGGCAGTGGTGGGCGGCTTTCCTGTCGGACTGCCGCCCACCATTACGTGCCGAACAATTCTGCACGGCAAAACAGTGCTGGCGGTCACCCACGGATGGGTGACCGCCAACACTAATGATTGTCCGGCGGCGTCCTACTCTCCCACACCGTAACCAGTGCAGTACCATCGGCGCAGACAGGCTTAGCTTCCGGGTTCGGAATGGGACCGGGCGTTTCCCTGTCGCTATGACCGCCGTAACTCTATGGAGATATACCAACCCGAACATGGTTCGTGGCTGACCGTATCTCGGGAACCGTACAGTGGACGCAAGCAACAAATTTGTAAAAAATGTGTTGGAAAGTTATCGGCATATTAGTACCGGTCAGCTTCATGGGTCTTCAGTCCCCACTTCCACATCCGGCCTATCAACCCAGTAGTCTAGCTGGGAGCCTCTCGGGGTAAACCCCATGGAAACCTCATCTTGAAGCGAGCTTCCCGCTTAGATGCCTTCAGCGGTTATCCCTTCCGAACGTAGCTAACCAGCGATGCCCTTGGCAGAACAACTGGCACACCAGAGGTTCGTCCGTCCCGGTCCTCTCGTACTAGGGACAGCCCTTCTCAAGTTTCCTGCGCGCGCAGCGGATAGGGACCGAACTGTCTCACGACGTTCTAAACCCAGCTCGCGTACCGCTTTAATGGGCGAACAGCCCAACCCTTGGGACCTACTCCAGCCCCAGGATGCGACGAGCCGACATCGAGGTGCCAAACCATGCCGTCGATATGGACTCTTGGGCAAGATCAGCCTGTTATCCCCGGGGTACCTTTTATCCGTTGAGCGACCGCGATTCCACAATCCACGGCCGGATCACTAGTCCCGACTTTCGTCCCTGCTCGAGATGTCTCTCTCACAGTCAAGCTCCCTTGTGCACTTACACTCGACACCTGATTGCCAACCAGGCTGAGGGAACCTTTGGGCGCCTCCGTTACTCTTTAGGAGGCAACCGCCCCAGTTAAACTACCCACCAGGCACTGTCCCTGATCCGGATCACGGACCGAGGTTAGACATCCAGAACGACCAGAGTGGTATTTCAACGTTGACTCCACCAACACTAGCGTGCCAGCTTCACAGTCTCCCACCTATCCTACACAAGCCGTACCGAACACCAATACCAAGCTATAGTAAAGGTCCCGGGGTCTTTCCGTCCTGCTGCGCGTAACGAGCATCTTTACTCGTAGTGCAATTTCGCCGAGTTTATGGTTGAGACAGCGGAGAAGTCGTTACGCCATTCGTGCAGGTCGGAACTTACCCGACAAGGAATTTCGCTACCTTAGGATGGTTATAGTTACCACCGCCGTTTACTGGCGCTTAAGTTCTCAGCTTCACCCCGAAGGATTAACCGGTCCCCTTAACGTTCCAGCACCGGGCAGGCGTCAGTCCGTATACATCGTCTTGCGACTTCGCACGGACCTGTGTTTTTAGTAAACAGTCGCTTCTCCCTGGTCTCTGCGGCCTTCAAACGCTTACCCAGCAAGTGGGATTCACGCCTCAGGCCCCCCTTCTCCCGAAGTTACGGGGGCATTTTGCCGAGTTCCTTAACCATAATTCACTCGATCGCCTTGGTATTCTCTACCTGACCACCTGAGTCGGTTTAGGGTACGGGCGGCTCGAACCTCGCTAGAGGCTTTTCTAGGCAGCATAGGATCACCCTCTTCCCGCTAATGCGGTCATCATCAAGTCTCAGGCTATATGGGCCGCGGATTTGCCTACGGCCCGCCCTACACTCTTAAACGTGGACAACCATCGCCACGCGGAGGCTACCTTCCTGCGTCACCCCATCGCTCACCTACTACCAGATCAGGTCACAACCGCCATCCCACCAACCCGAAGGCCGGCAAGACTTAAGAAGTTTAGTATCACTGGGTTCAGCGTGGACGGTTCTTCGCCGGTACGGGAATATCAACCCGTTGTCCATCGACTACGCCTGTCGGCCTCGCCTTAGGTCCCGACTTACCCAGGGCGGATTAGCCTGGCCCTGGAACCCTTGGTCATTCGGCGGACGGGTTTCTCACCCGTCTTTCGCTACTCATGCCTGCATTCTCACTCGTGTGGCGTCCACGACTGGGTCACCCCGCCGCTTCACTCGCCACACGACGCTCCCCTACCCATCCACACACCTGAACCACGAAGGCTAGGTAAATATGTAAATGTCACAGCTTCGGCGGTGTACTTGAGCCCCGCTACATTGTCGGCGCGGAATCACTTGACCAGTGAGCTATTACGCACTCTTTAAAGGGTGGCTGCTTCTAAGCCAACCTCCTGGTTGTCTAAGCAACTCCACATCCTTTCCCACTTAGCACACGCTTAGGGGCCTTAGCTGGTGATCTGGGCTGTTTCCCTCTCGACTACGGAGCTTATCCCCCGCAGTCTCACTGCCACGCTCTCACTTACCGGCATTCGGAGTTTGGCTGACGTCAGTAACCTTGTAGGGCCCGTTAGCCATCCAGTAGCTCTACCTCCGGCAAGAAACACGTGACGCTGCACCTAAATGCATTTCGGGGAGAACCAGCTATCACGGAGTTTGATTGGCCTTTCACCCCTACCCACAGCTCATCCCCTCAGTTTTCAACCTAAGTGGGTTCGGTCCTCCACGCGGTCTTACCCGCGCTTCAACCTGGCCATGGGTAGATCACTCCGCTTCGGGTCTAGAGCATGCGACTCAAACGCCCTATTCGGACTCGCTTTCGCTACGGCTTCCCCACACGGGTTAACCTCGCCACACACCACTAACTCGCAGGCTCATTCTTCAAAAGGCACGCCGTCACCCCACAAGGAGGCTCCGACGGATTGTAGGCACACGGTTTCAGGTACTATTTCACTCCCCTCCCGGGGTACTTTTCACCTTTCCCTCACGGTACTTGTCCGCTATCGGTCACCAGGGAGTATTTAGGCTTAGGGGGTGGTCCCCCCAGATTCACACGGGATTTCTCGGGCCCCGTGCTACTTGGGAACACTCTCAGGAGGTCATGCCATTTCGTCTACGGGGCTGGCACCCACTACGGCGGCCCTTTCAATGGCCTTCGACTATGACACAACTTTGTAACTCCTCGCCATCACGGCAGTGATGACCGAAAGGTCCCTCGACCCCGATAACGCAACGCCTGCCGGCTATCACACATCATCGGTTTAGCCTCATCCGCTTTCGCTCGCCACTACTCACGGAATCGCGGTTGCTTTCTCTTCCTGACGGTACTGAGATGTTTCACTTCCCGTCGTTCCCTCCCCACACCCTATATATTCAGGTGAGGGTGACTGGACATATCTCCAGCCGGGTTTCCCCATTCGGAAATCCTCGAATCACAGCTCGGTTGCCAACTCCTCGAGGCTTATCGCAGGCTCCTACGTCCTTCATCGGCTCCTGGTGCCAAGGCATCCACCGTGCGCCCTTAAAAACTTTCACACACATCATGCAAAAAATTGCACAGATACAAAGATGCTCGCGTCCACTGTACAGTTCTCAAGCTACGGGCAGAAACGACCCACACACAACACTTAACCCCACACCCGAAAGGCGCAGAACCAGTCTGTCGAAGGGACGAAACCCACACCCACCACACACCAACCCACCCCGAAAGATGAAGCCGACCAGTGCAGCGAATGCCTAAGAAAACAAGCGCCAGACCCGACCCGAAAGCCGAACCCAACCTGCCCGCTCCCTCAGGACCCAACAGCGTGCCGAAAACCACCACCCACCCACACCCCGTTCCATCCAACCCCCCACAAGGAGAAGCCGGCGTACTAGGAAACATGACCTGGACAATGGCCAACTAATCGATGTTCCATCCATGAGCAGCCACCCCGAAACAATCCGCACCAGAGAAATTCCGGCCCGTGACGTCCGAGCAATGACCAACCTGAAAACCACACCCCACCAGCAGAACCAGCGAGGAAAGGTTTTAAGTGCTCCTTAGAAAGGAGGTGATCCAGCCGCACCTTCCGGTACGGCTACCTTGTTACGACTTCGTCCTAATCGCCAGTCCCACCTTCGACGGCTCCCTCCACAAGGGTTGGGCCACCGGCTTCGGGTGTTACCGACTTTCATGACGTGACGGGCGGTGTGTACAAGGCCCGGGAACGTATTCACCGCAGCGTTGCTGATCTGCGATTACTAGCGACTCCAACTTCACGGGGTCGAGTTGCAGACCCCGATCCGAACTGAGACCAGCTTTTTGGGATTCGCTCCACCTCACGGTCTCGCAGCCCTTTGTACTGGCCATTGTAGCATGCGTGAAGCCCAAGACATAAGGGGCATGATGATTTGACGTCGTCCCCACCTTCCTCCGAGTTGACCCCGGCAGTCTCCTATGAGTCCCCACCATTACGTGCTGGCAACATAGAACAAGGGTTGCGCTCGTTGCGGGACTTAACCCAACATCTCACGACACGAGCTGACGACAACCATGCACCACCTGTGAGGCGCCCTTGCGGACCCCGCATCTCTGCGAGTTTTCACCCCATGTCAAGCCTTGGTAAGGTTCTTCGCGTTGCATCGAATTAATCCGCATGCTCCGCCGCTTGTGCGGGCCCCCGTCAATTCCTTTGAGTTTTAGCCTTGCGGCCGTACTCCCCAGGCGGGGCGCTTAATGCGTTAGCTGCGGCACGGAAACCATGGAAAGGTCCCCACACCTAGCGCCCAACGTTTACGGCATGGACTACCAGGGTATCTAATCCTGTTCGCTCCCCATGCTTTCGCTCCTCAGCGTCAGTTACGGCCCAGAGACCCGCCTTCGCCACCGGTGTTCCTCCTGATATCTGCGCATTTCACCGCTACACCAGGAATTCCAGTCTCCCCTACCGCACTCTAGTCTGCCCGTACCCACTGCAAGCTCAGGGTTAAGCCCTGAGTTTTCACAGCAGACGCGACAGACCGCCTACGAGCTCTTTACGCCCAATAATTCCGGACAACGCTTGCACCCTACGTATTACCGCGGCTGCTGGCACGTAGTTAGCCGGTGCTTCTTCTGCAGGTACCGTCACTTTCGCTTCTTCCCTGCTGAAAGAGGTTTACGACCCGAAGGCCTTCATCCCTCACGCGGCGTCGCTGCGTCAGGCTTTCGCCCATTGCGCAATATTCCCCACTGCTGCCTCCCGTAGGAGTCTGGGCCGTGTCTCAGTCCCAGTGTGGCCGGTCGCCCTCTCAGGCCGGCTACCCGTCGTCGCCTTGGTGGGCCATTACCCCACCAACAAGCTGATAGGCCGCGAGCTCATCCTTGACCGATAAATCTTTCCACACACAGACCATGCGGTCGCATGTCATATCCGGTATTAGCTCCGGTTTCCCGAAGTTATCCCAGAGTCAAGGGCAGATTGCTCACGTGTTACTCACCCGTTCGCCACTGATCCACCCCGAAGGGCTTCACCGTTCGACTTGCATGTGTTAAGCACGCCGCCAGCGTTCGTCCTGAGCCAGGATCAAACTCTCCGTTGATGCTTGACCAAAACCCCCGAAGAGGCTTTGAATACAAGACCTAACAAAAGAAACCCGAAACAACACCCGGAATAAGGCATCGCCCGAGCCATAATTGATCTCTGACTGTAAACCAATGCGCAGACACTCCCCGGTAAGGAAGCCGCCACACCCACTTACAACCAAAGGAAAAACCGTCTAGAATACAACCCAGAACCACCCACCCCGAAGGCAAGAAGCACCGAACCGCACCCATCACAGACGGGGTTTTTGGCATCGATTTTTTGGCACGCTGTTGAGTTCTCAAAGAGCGGACGCGCACCGAACCACCACCGCTAAGTGGCGATCATCGGGGCAACCGTTCAAGCTTAGCCAGATGTTCCAGCCCGGTCAAATCCGTGTTACCGGCTCGTACCGAAGCTGTTCACCCGACACCCCGTAAGTTACACCAAGTTCTGGTCAGTGATGACCACGCCTCGGTGTGCCTTCGGCGGGGGATGTTGGAACCGGAACCGGCCACCGTGGTGTCCGTTACTCCCGCTCTTCCAACGAGTAGAACTCTACGCAGGCCTCCGCAGGGCGTCAAATCCGTCATTGCCACCCTTCTGCATCGACGTTTCCCTTTCTCCCCTTTAGCCCCGCCCGGCACCCATTCCCAGCGCTTCCTTCGGCCGGTCGCCGCCTCACGTCGCCGCCTCGTAGCGGGCCAGCACCGCAGCGGTCGGCCCGTCCATCCGCAGCCGACCGCCGTCAAGCCACAGGACCCGCTCGCAGACCTGCCGGATCGTGCGGTGGTTGTGGCTGACCAGGAACACCGTGCCGGCCCGCTCCCGCAACTGCCGGATCCGGTCCTCGGAGTGCTTCTGGAACGCCCGGTCGCCGGTGGCCAGGGCCTCGTCGATCAGCAGGACGTCGTGATCCTTGGCCGCGGCGATCGAGAACCGGAGCCGGGCGGCCATCCCCGAGGAGTAGGTCCGCATCGGCAGTGAGATGAAGTCCCCTCGGGCGTTCACCCCGGAGAAGTCGACGATCTGCTGGTAGCGCTCGCGTACCTGGGCCCGGCTCAGGCCCATGGCCAAGCCACCGAGGATCACGTTGGTCCGGCCCGGGAGGTCGTTCATCAGCGCGGCGTTGACGCCGAGCAGCGAGGGCTGCCCAGCGGTGTACACCTCACCCCGGTCCATCGGCAGCAGCCCGGCCATCGCCCGCAGCAGGGTGGACTTGCCCGATCCGTTCGAGCCGATCAGGCCGATCGCCTCCCCCCGGTGGGCCGCGAAGCTGACCCCCCGGACGGCGGGCACCAGGCGGGGGGCCGAGCCAGGTCCGCCCCGGACCCGGTAGCTGACGTGGACGTCGTCCACAAGCACGGTCGGAATCCGCTCCTGACCTGCGGAGTCAGCGGTGAACTCAGCCACGGCCGTAGCTCTGCTCGGCCGACCAGAAGTAGATCAGCCCGACGGCGCCGACCAGCAGGCCCCAGCCGGCGGCGAGCAGCCAGACGTGGGCCGGCAGCCGGCCGGGGCCGAAACTGTCGATCAGGGCGTAGCGAACCAGGTCGAGGTAGATCGCGGCCGGGTTGAACGCCAGGACGCCGCGGGCCAGGGCCGGCAGGTGCTCGGCCTTGGCGCCCAGGTCGTACATCACCCCCGACAGGTACATCCAGGTGCGCAGCACGAACGGGGTGAGCTGGGCCAGGTCGGGAGTCCGGCTGCCCAGCCGGGCCATGATCAGGGTCAGCCCCACGTTGAACAGCGACTGCGCGGCCAGCGCCGGCCCGGCCAGCAGCCAGCGGGGGGTGGGCGCGATCCCGAACCCGAGCAGGACGCCGAGCAGGACCACCAGCGAGAACAGCAACTGCTGCAACTGCTGGGCCCTGAGCGCCAGCGGCAGGGCGGCCCGGGGGAAGGGCAAGGCCCGGATCAGGCCCAGGTTGCCACTGACCGCCCGCACCCCCGCCGTCACCGACAGCTGGGTGTAGGTCCAGATGAAGACCCCGGTGACCAGGAACGGGATGTAGTCCGGCACGCCGCGCCGGGTCTGCAGCAGGACACCGAAGACCAGGTAGAACACCATCGCGTTGAGCAACGGGGTGACCACCAGCCAGGCATGCCCGAGCCGGGCCTCGCTGTACTGCACGCTCGTGCGAGCCCGGGAGAACGCGGCGATGAAGTGCCGCCGCTCCCACAGCTGCCGCAGGTAGGCGGCCAATGGTGGGCGAGCGCCGCTCGCCGCGAGCCCGTGGCAGGCGGCCAGCTCGCGGAACCCCCCGGGCTCGATCGGCGCCGGCGAACAGTCACCGAGCACAACATCGCTGCTCATCCAGGCCTCACAGAGCTCGGTCGATACGGTTACGGCACGACGACACGGTAGCGTTCCGTCGCTGCTGGACGACGGTAGCTCAGCATCACCACCGACGCAACGCCTGCGTTGCGACGTCAGCGCCTACAACCGTTAGGCTCGGCCGGATGAGCGACGCTCCTGACCCCGTCTCCCGCCGAGCCCCGGCCGGGGCCGCGGTGCGCCGGGCGGACCTGACCGATGCGATCCACGAGGCCGTGCTCGAGGAGCTGGCCGGGCAGGGCTACGGCCGGCTCTCGATCGAGGGTGTGGCCCGCCGGGCCGGGGTCGGCAAGACCACCATCTACCGGCGCTGGGACTCCAAGCTGCAGATGGTGATCGACGTCGTCTCGGCCATCGCCGTTCAGGGTCTGGCCCTGCCCGACACCGGCACCCTGCGCGGCGACCTGCGGGCGATGCTCACGGTGGCCTCGATGGCCCTGCGCCATCCGCTGGCCCGGCAGATCGTGCCCGACCTGCTGGCCGAGGCCGCCCGCAACCCGGAGATCGGCGCCACCCTGCAGGCGGCGTTGCGCGAGGCCCAGCTCGGTTTCAGCTCCCGCATACTGCAGAACGCGGTCGAGCGGGGCGAACTGGACCCGGGCACCGACGTCCAGCTCGCCCTCGACCTGGCCGTCGGGCCGCTGTACTGGCGGCTGGCCGTGGTCCGGGGCACGCTGCCCAAGGGCTACCTGGACGAGCTGGCCGACCGGGCCGCGGCCGCGCTGACCTTCGATCGCCGCCGCTGACCTCCGGATCCGGGCTACGGCAACCGGTCTACGGCAACCGGGTCACGGCAGGAGCTCCTGCAGCCACTCCAGGACGGCGTCGCCTTGGGCCTGCTGGAACGCCCGGACCGTGGGCAGCCCCGGCGGCGGGGCCTGGCGGGCGGCGTCCAGGAAATACCCACAGGTCCCGGCAAGCACGGCGATCAGGTGGGCCGGATCGGCGTCGAACGTGCTCGCGCAGTCGGCCAGCAGGGCGTCGGTGTCGTGCCCGCCGAACAACCGCACGTTGATCAGCAGCAGCACGGTGTCGAGCCAGGCCGGGCCGACGCAGGCCCACGGCCAGTCGACCACCGTGACCGCGCCGTCCTCGTCGATCAGCAGGTTGTCGGCCCGCAGGTCGGTGTGCGCCAGCGTGGTGCCGCCCAAGGCGGCCAGGCCGCGCTCGGCCTGGTCGCAGAGCTGGTCCAGCCGGCTCGCGGCCCACGGGTCCAGATCGGCCGGCCGGTGGGCCCGGAGCCGGTGCCAACCGCCGAACAGGTTGGCCATCCGGGTCGTGGCCGGCGGCAGCTCCGGCAGCGGCGACGGCGTCAGCGACCGGGCCAGGTCCTCCAGGGTGATCAGCACCTGCCGCAGCTCGCCCGACCGCCAGGGCGTCGCCGGGTGGCGGCCCTCGACGTCCTGCAGCACGAGCACGATCCAGTTCCCGTCGTCGTAACTGCCGAGCATCGCCGGGACCGGCGCCGAGACCGGCAGGGCCGCGGTGATCAGCGCCTCGCGGCGATACAGTTTCGGGCTGTCCTGGTTCTGGGCCGGGCTGACCGCCTTGACGAAAGCTCTTCTGCCGTCTACGGTCACGACCCGGTCGGCGGTGCCGGGCGAGAACCCGCCGGGCTGGGAGACGGCCCCGACCACCGGGCTGCCGATGATCCCCTCGACCGCGGCCCGCACCGGCTCGGGCAGGTCGATCCAGCCGATCCGCACTCCCGACGCGATGCTCATGCCCTCAGGCTGGCAGGCCGGTCCGAGGCCGGCACCTCATTTTTCGGGCCGCGGTCCGCGGGCCGCCATCGGGGATCCAGAACACCACTGAGTCTCAGAACGCCACGTGCATCGAGCGGAACAGCACGCTGACCGCGGCCCCGCGCAGGGTGGCGTAGTCGTCCGCCTCGGCGAACACGATCCGCACCGGCCCCCCCGGATGATCGAAAGCCCTTCGCCGAACCTGCTTCTCGACCTCGGCCCGGAACGGCTCGCCGCCGCCGACCGGATCGCCGTGCACGATCACCAGCCCCATCCCGAGCGACTGCTGGATGTTGGCGATCCCGATCCCGATGTTCAGCGCGTACTCGCGCAGCAGCTCGGCCGCGACCGGATCGGTGGCCGCGACCGCGGCCAGCCGGGCAGCGCTGATCGTCTTCGCGCCGTCCAGCCCCCGCCGGGCCGCCTCGGCCCGCAGCCAGCGGGTCGTGGCCAGGGTCTCCCAGCATCCGACCAGCCCACAGGTGCAGGGCCGGCCCTGCAGGTCGACGACCGTGTGACCGACCTCGCCGCCGGCTCCCCGGGCTCCCCGGTGCAGGGCGCCGTCCAGGATGAACCCGGCTCCGATGCCCTCACCGATGTAGACCGAGCAGAGGTTCTCCTCCCCGCGGCCGGCCCCGAACAGCAGGTCGCCGAGGGCCTGGGCCCGCGGCTGGAGGTCGACGAAGGTGGGCAGCCCGGTGTTGCCCGACACCTGCGGCCCGAGCGGTAGCCCGTTCAGAGCCGGGGCCAGGTCGAACCGGACGACGTCCCCGGTCTCGGTGTCGACCATGCCGCCGACGGCGATCCCGATCCCGCGCAGCGGGGCCGGAGCCTGGGCGATCACCTGGTTCAGGCACTCGGTCACCTGCTGCACGATGACGGCGTGGTCGGACTGGCCGGGCTCGAACTTCACGCTCGCGGCGGTGACGATCCGGCCGCTGGCCGTGACCAGGGCGGCCTGGGCGCCGTCGGGCAGCAGCAGGGCCGCGGCGACCGGCCAGCCGTCGGCGGCGAACCAGACCGGGCGGGCCGGCTTGCCGCCCCGGATGCCGCTGGCCATCGGGTCGTGCTCGTCGAGCACGCCCTCGTCGATCAGCGGCTGCACGATCTGGCCGATGGTGGCCCGGGTGGAGCCGGTCAGCCGGGCCAGTTCGGGGCGGGCCAGTGGGCCGTGGGCGTAGAGGGTTTTCAGCAACCGGGCCCGGTTCAGCTCACCGGCCCGGGTGGTCGAGACCATCGCCGAGCGCTTGCGCACCGGCCGAACGGTCGGCAACCCGGACGAACCACTCACTGGCACCCCAACTCCGTCCCTACCCTGAGGCAACCGGTTCGTACACGACGCAAACAATCGCACACGGTCTGTTGTCGTCCCCGCGCCGGGCCCCGGGTCGACGACGGTGTCGACCTGCGCGGTTGACCTGCGGTGAGGCCGGCCGAAACATGACCGTGAACCAGATAACGGTTCGGAGTTACCGGTCGGCAAACCCTTGACGACCACCAGGTTCGTACGTGAGCCTTACTAATCGTATGTAAGACTTACAAACCTACGCGACGGAGAGCTCCCGCGGTAGGTCACACGGCGCCCCACCTTCATCAGGAGACTCCCCCATGAACACACGCTCTCGGGTTCTCGTCGCGGGAATCTGCGGTCTCGCAGTGACTTTGACCGCGTGCGGCGGCGGCACCGGCGCCAGCTCCAGCGGCGACAGCGGCAGCAAGACGGACTCGGTCAAGTCGATCAAGATCGTCGCCGCCGAGTACTCCAAGGACCACACGGCCGCGTTCTGGAACCAGTTCGCCACGGCCTACAAGGCCAAGACCGGCATCACGCTGAACGTGCAGGTGATCAGCTGGGACGACATCGACCAGCAGAGCAGCACGATGATCCAGAACAACAACGCGCCCGACATCCTGAACCTGAACGTGTACGCCTCCTACGCCAAGGACGGCCTGCTCTACAGCGCGGACGACGTGCTCTCGCCGTCGGTGAAGTCCGACCTGCTGCCGAACTTCGTCAAGAGCGGCACCTACGACAGCAAGATGTACGGCATGCCCGACCTCTCCTCGGCCCGCGCGTTGTTCTACAACAAGACCCTGTTCGCCAAGGCCAAGATCGCGAACCCGCCGACGACCTGGGCCGAGTTCGAGGCCGACGCCCAGAAGATCAAGGCCCTGGGCGGCGGTGTGGCCGGCTACGCCGAGCCGCTCGGCCCGGAGGAGTCGCAGGCCGAGTTCTCGATCTGGCTGGTGAACAACGGCGGTGACTGGAAGACCGACGGCAAGTGGGCGATCAACTCGCCGCAGAACATCGACACCCTGACCTTCCTCAAGAAGCTGGCCGTCACCGACAAGGTCACCCAGAACAACCCGGGCAAGACCAACCGCACCGACGGCGCGTTCTCGCTGTTCTCCTCGGGCAAGGCCGGCATGGTCGTGGGCTTCTCGCCGCTGGCGGCCACCCTCGACACCGACAAGAAGGTCGACTACGGCGTCGCGCCGATGCCGACCAAGGACGGCAGTACGCCCCAGACCTACGGCGTCACCGACTACCTGATGGCGTTCAAGAAGCCCGGCAACCAGGCCGCGGTCAAGGCCTTCTACGACCTCTACTACCAGCCCGACCAGGTGAACACGTTCATCAAGGCCGAGGGCTTCCTGCCGGTGACCACCTCCGGGGTCAAGCAGTTCGCCGACGAGCCCAAGCTCAAGGTCTACCTCGACACCCTGCCCAACGCGCACCTGACCCCGACCGACGACCCCGGCTGGGACAAGGTCAAGCTGGCCGTGCAGCAGTCGCTGGGCGCCGCGGTCGGGCCCAAGGGCGACCCGAAGGCCGTGCTCGACGCCCTGCAGAAGCAAGCCGAGTCCGGGAGCTGATCTTGCCCGCTCAGCTGGAAAGCGATGCGAGCGTGGCCGGTTCGCCGGCCACGCTCGTTCCGCCGTCCCCCCGCCGCCGGCGGCCGCGGTTGCGGTCCCGGCCCGGTGAGGCCAACCCGCTCACCGCCCTGGTGTGGCTCGCGCCGTCCCTCGTCCTGATCTTCGGGGTCGTCATCTTCCCGGCCTACGAGCTGGTCCGGGCCTCGCTGAGCGACTACTCGATCACCGGATTGCGGCGCGGGTCGGCCGGTTTCGACAACTACCGGGCCGTGCTCGATCATCCCGCCCTGGGGGTGGTGCTGCGCAACACCGCGATCTGGGTGGTCGCCGTCGTCGCGCTGACCATCCTGATCGGCCTCGGCCTGGCCCAGTTCATGGCCAAGGACTTCGTCGGCCGGCGGCTGATGCGCTGGGCCATCATCGTGCCCTGGGCCGCCTCGCTGGTGATCACGGCCCGGCTGTTCACCCTGATCCTCGACTACGACCACGGCATCCTGAACCGGCTGCTGATCGCCCTGCACGTGATCGGCGCGCCGGTCGACTTCCTCGGCGACGACCGGTTCACGATGGCCTCGATGATCGGCGTCGGCGTCTTCGTGTCGCTGCCGTTCACCGGTTACGTGCTGCTGGCCGGCCTCAACTCCATCCCCCAGGACGTGTACGAGGCGGCCCGGGTGGACGGCGCCGGCCCGTTCGCGATCTACCGGCACATCACGCTGCCCCTGCTGCGCCCCTCGATCCTGGTGGCCAGCGTGCTCAACCTGATCTACGTGTTCAACTCGTTCCCGGTGGTCTACACGCTCAACGACCGCAACCCCGGCTACGCCCACGACACGTCGATCACCTTCAGCTACAAGCTCGCCTTCAAGAGCGCCGAGCACAGCGTGGGCATGTCGGCCGCGGCCGGGATCTTCAACGTGGTGCTGATCCTGATCGTGGTCATGATCTACCTGCGTGTGATCAACTGGAAGGAGGTGACCCAGGCATGAGCACCGTCACCGTTCATCGGATCAGCACCCGGCGCCGGATCCGGCCCTACCTGCTCTCCGCGATCGGCCTGGTGATCACGGCGGTGTTCGTGGCGCCCTACGCGGTGATGCTGCTGGACGCGCTGCGGCCCAGCGGCGACGTGCTGCAGTCACCGCCGTCCTTCCTGCCCCGCACCTGGCAGTTCTCCACCTTCGGGACGGTCCTCGAGGACGCCCGGTTCCTGGCCTGGCTCAAGACGTCGCTGCTGGTGGCGGTCAGCTCCACCGCGATCGTGCTGGTGGTGGCCGTGCCGGCGGCCTACTTCACGGCTCGGTTCCGGTTCTTCGGGCGGGGCGCCTTCCTGCTGCTGGTGCTGATCACCCAGATGTTCTCACCCACCTCCCTGGTGGTCGGCATCTACCGGGAGTTCTTCGAGCTCAACCTGGTCAACACCTACCTGGCCATCATCCTGACCAACTCGGCCTTCAACCTGGCCTTCGCGGTCTGGATCCTGCAGGGCTTCTTCTCCTCGATCCCCAAGGACGTCGAGGAGGCCGCCTACCTGGACGGCTGCGGCCGGTTCGGCACGCTGCGGCACATCATGCTGCCGCTGACCCGCCCCGGCCTGGTCACGGCCACCATCTTCACCTTCATCGCCGCCTGGAACGAGTACGTCGTCGCCCTGACCCTGATGCAGGACGACGACAAGAAGCCGCTCACGGTCGGGATCAGCTCCTACGTCACCGGTTACGAGCAGCACTGGGACCAGCTCTTCGCGGCGTCCGTCATCGCGATCGTGCCGGTCGTCGTCCTGTTCGCGGTGATCGAGAAGCATCTGGTCGGCGGCCTGACCGCCGGCTCGGTGAAGTAGGGGCGGCAGTAGGGCAGACTTCCCCCGTGGAAGAGGAAGAGGACGACGAACTGACCATCGTGGTGAACGCCATGGCGGGAGCCTCGGCGCTGGAGCGCGACGGCATGCTGCGCCGGCTCGAGGAGTCGGTGACCCTGGCCATCGCCGAGATCGCGATGCAGGGCTACATCACCAACGGCTCGGCCGAGGAGACCGAGGTGCGGCTGGTCATCGCCGCCCCCGGTCTGGCCTCCAACGAGGTGCTGAGCTTCGTCGGCGACAGCGTGGCGGCCCTGCTGGACGACCCGGACGTGGCCGGCTGGGGGCCGTTCTCGGTCAGCGTCACCGACGAGAACCCCTCGGGCGAGCTCGAGGACGACTCGGACACGCTCGACGTACCGGACGAGGACGAGCCCGAGGACCTCGACCTGATGGAGGAGTTCGACCCCGAGGAGGGGCGCCGCCAGCTCCTGGAGGACGGCGCGCACCTGGCCGAGGCGATCGACCTCTCCTGGCTGACCCGGCTGAACCTGCACGCCGAGGACGAGCAGGAGCAGGCCACTGCCCTGACCGAGGCCGGTTTTGTGGCCGGGGCCCTGTTCCAGGCCAGCGTGATCGTGCTCGACGACCTGTTCGAGGACCTCGACACGCTGCGCCAGGAGCGGTTCGGCAGCACCGTGGGCGAGGCCGAGGACGACACCTTCCTGGTGCTGGACGAACTGCCGGTCCGGTACGCCCACCGCTACGACACGCTGTTCGCGCAGCAGCTGATCGTGGCCATGGTCGACGTCACCCGCCGGTTCACGGCCGGCTGGGAGCCGCTCGGCTGTGTGGCCGAGGAGCTGGCGCTGCGGCTCATCCTGAACGGCGCCGAGGTGCAGCTCGAGCTGGCCGAGGTCGACCTGGAGGACGACTGGCGCGCGGTGGTCGAGGCCGCCCTGTTCGAGGACCCGGACCACGAGATGCTGTTCGACGCCAGCCTCGACGGGATCGAGGACGACGCCGACTTCCTGGCCACGCTGGGGGCGGCCCCGATGGGCTTCGCCGACTGGTTCAAGCCGTTCAAGCCCGAACGGCACCTGCCGCCCTACCTGCTCGACCAGGCCGGACCCGAACTGGATGAGCCACAGATATCGGCCTGAACTACAGTTCTCCTCAGAGGTCGTCACGAAGAGGAGACGGGTCTTGTCTGCCGTTCCGGTGCCTTGCAAGCGAATTGTCATGCTCGTCGGCGTCGACGGTTCCGAGAGCTCGCTGCGGGCCCGGGCCTACGCCGTGGGCCTGGCCCGGCGTTCCGGCGCCCAGTTGGTCATCGTCTACGTCCGGCAGCTGGGCGCCCTGACCGCGATGGGTACCGGCACCGCGGCGGCCGTGATCCAGCAGACCGAGGACGAGATCGGCACCGAGCTGCGCCACGACCTGGAGCTGATCCGGGAGGCGGTGGACATCGACGTCGAGTTCGTCGAACGCGAGGGCAACCCGTACCGCGTGCTGATGGACCTGTCGGCCGCCCGCAAGGCCGACGCCATCGTGGTCGGGGCGTCCCAGAAGGCCGGCCACCGGTTCGTCGGGTCGCTGGCCGTGCACCTGGTCCGCAACGCCACCTGCCCGATCACGGTCGTGCCCTGACCGGCGCCGAGCCGCGCCGGGCCGGGCCCCTGGCCGGCCTGCGGGTGCTCGAGCTGGCCGGTCTCGGGCCGGCCCCGCACGCGGCCATGGTGCTGGCCGACCTCGGCGCCGACGTGCTGCGGATCGACCGCTCGGCCCCGGCTCCGGACGGGCCCCAGGACCAGCTCCTGCGCGGACGCCGCCACCTCGTCCTCGATCTGAAGTCCACTGCCGGCCGCGAGCGCCTGCTCGAGCTGGTCACCGAGGCCGACGTCCTGCTGGAGGGATTCCGCCCCGGGGTGGCCGAGCGGCTCGGCGTCGGACCGGACGAGTGCCGCGCCCTCAACCCGGCCCTGGTCTACGCCCGGATGACCGGCTGGGGCCAGGACGGCCCGCTGGCCGGTACCGCCGGGCACGACATCAACTACCTGGCCCTGACCGGCGTCCTGCACGCGATCGGCCGGGCCGGGACCGCCCGGTGCCCCCGCTCAACCTGGTCGGCGACTTCGGCGGCGGCTCGATGCTGGTGCTGGTCGGCATCCTGGCCGCGCTCTGGGAACGCACCCGCTCGGGGGCGGGGCAGGTCGTCGATGCCGCCATGGTGGACGGCGCGAGCCTGCTGGCCCAGATGACCTGGTCGTTCCGCGGGGCCGGCGGCTGGAGCGACGAGCGGGGCCACAACCTGCTGGACGGCGGCTGCCCGTTCTACGACACCTACACCTGCGCCGACGGGCGGTACGTGGCCGTCGGCGCGCTCGAGCCGCAGTTCTGGGCGGCCCTGCTGGCGGGCCTGGAGCTGGCCGAGGCCGAGTTCCCGGACCGGATGGACCCGGTCGGCTGGCCTGCCCTCCGTGGCCGGCTCACCGCCATCTTCGCCGCCCGGACCCGGGACGAGTGGGCCCGGGTCTTCGCCGGCACCGACGCCTGCGTCACCCCGGTGCTGACCTTCGCCGAGGCCCCGGCGCACCCGCACCTGGCCGCCCGGGGCACCCTGATCGAGCTGGACGGCGTCCACCAGGCCGCTCCGGCTCCGCGCTTCTCCCGCACGCCGGCCGCCCGGCCGGTGCCACCGTCGCGAAAGGCCACCTGACGTGCAGCTCACCCGTTCCGTCGCGCTGGTCACCGGAGGTGCCTCCGGTCTGGGCCAGGCCGCCGCCACCCGGATCGTCGACGGCGGCGGGCGGGTGGTGATCCTGGACCGGCCCGGTTCGGCCGGGGCCGAGGTGGCCGCGCGCTCCGCGGGGCGCATCCTGTTCCACCCCGGCGACGTCACGGACCCGGACGACGTGAGCGCGGCCCTGGACCGGGCCGGCGAGCTCGACGGCGAACTGCGGATCACCGTCAACTGCGCCGGAATCGGTTCGGCCCAGCGCACTCTGGGCAAGTCGGGCCCGTTCGACCTGGCCGAGTTCGAGCGGGTGGTCCGGGTCAACCTGATCGGCACGTTCAACGTGATCCGGCTGGCGGCCGAGCGGATCTCCCCGGCGCCCGAGGTGGACGGCGAGGTGGGCGTGATCGTGAACACGGCCTCGATCGCGGCCTTCGACGGGCAGATCGGCCAGGCCGCCTACTCGGCATCCAAGGGCGGCATCGTCGGCATGACCCTGCCGATCGCCCGGGACCTGGCCGGGCTGAAGATCCGGGTGATGACGATCGCCCCCGGACTGTTCGACACGCCCCTGCTGGCCGGCCTGCCGGAGGCGGCCCGGGTCTCGCTCGGTGGCCAGGTGCCGCACCCGTCGCGGCTGGGCACCCCGGACGAGTACGGACTGCTGGTGACCCAGATCATCGCCAACCCGATGCTGAACGGCGAGACGATCCGGCTGGACGGCGCGATCCGGATGGGCCCGCGCTAGAGCAGTTCCGGGAGGTCAGAGCAGTTCGAGGATGGTGGCGTTGGCTTGCCCGCCGCCCTCGCACATGGTCTGCAGGCCGTAACGGATTCCCTCGGCCCGCATGTGGTGCAGCATCGTCGCCAGCAGCCGGGTGCCGCTGCCGCCGAGCGGATGGCCGAGGGCGATCGCGCCGCCGTTCGGGTTGAGCCGGGCCGGGTCGGCGCCGGTCTCGGCCAGCCAGGCCAGCGGCACCGGGGCGAACGCCTCGTTGACCTCGAAGACGCCGATGTCGGCGAGCGAGAGACCACTGCGGGAAAGGGCTTTGGCCGTGGCCGGGATCGGGCCGGTGAGCATCACGATCGGGTCGTCGCCGACCACGACGGCGGTGTGGACCCGGGCCAGCGGGGTCAGCCCCAGCTCGGCCGCCCGTTCGCTGCTGGTGACCAGCACGGCCGAGGCGCCGTCGCTGATCTGCGAGGAGTTCCCGGCCGTGATCACCCCGTCGGCCGCGAAAGCCGGCTTCAGCGAAGCCATCTTATCCGCCGTGCCACCACGCCGCACGCCTTCGTCGGCCTCCACCTTGGTGCCGGCCGCGGTCACCGGGGCGATCTGACCCACGAACCGGCCCTCGTCCTGGGCCTGGGCCGCCTTGGCGTGCGAGGCCAGGCTGAACTCGTCGAGCCGGGCCCGGCTCAGCCCCCACCGCTGCGCGATCATCTCGGCCCCGAGGCCCTGGTTCGGCATGGTGTCGCCGTACCGGGCCCGGAAACCGTCGCCGTAGGGCCAGGCCCCGGCCACGCTCGCGCCCAGCGGCACCCGGCTCATCGACTCGACGCCGCCGGCCACGGCCAGGTCGTAGTGCCCGGCGATCACCCCGGCGGCGGCGAAACTCACGGCCTGCTGGGAGGATCCGCACTGCCGGTCGATGCTGACCCCGGGTACGGACTCGGGCCAGCCGGCCGCGAGCACCGCGTTGCGCCCGACGTCCAGCGACTGCTCGCCGACCTGGCCGACGCAGCCCCAGAGGACGTCGTCGACCAGGGCCGGGTCGACCCCGGCCCGCTCGACCAGGGCGGCCAGCACGTGCGCGGACAGGTCGACCGGATGCACCCCGGACAGGCCCCCGTTGCGCCGGCCGGTCGGCGTTCGCACGGCTTCGACGATCACTGCGTCACGCATCTGGCTCTCCTTCGAGCGGGAAACACCCCTTCAACTTACCCGCGAGTAGGTCAGCGGGCCAGGTCGCGCCCGATGATCTCTTTCATCACCTCGGTGGTTCCGCCGTAGATGGTCTGGATCCGAGCGTCGAGGTAGGCCCGGGCCACCGGGTACTCGATCATGTAGCCGTAGCCGCCGTGCAGCTGCAGGCAGCGGTCGGTGACCTCCTTCTGCAGCTCGGTGGCCCACCACTTGCCCTTGGCCGCGTCGACCGCGGTCAGCTCGCCGGCGTTCAGGGCCAGCACCTGGTCCTGCAGGTAGCTGCGGGTCAGGTCGAGCTTGGTCGACAGCTCGGCCAGCACGAACCGGGTGTTCTGCAGGTCGATGATCGGGGCGCCGAAAGCCTGCCGTTGCTTGCAGTGGACGACCGTCCAGTCGAACACGGCCCGGGCCGAAGCCAGGCCGTACCAGCCGATCGAGAGCCGCTCCTTGGGCAGCCGCTCCATCAGGTGGCCGAACCCACCGCCCTCGACCCCGAGCAGGTTGGCCGCCGGCACCCGGACCTGGTCGAAGAACAGCTCGGCGGTGTCCTGGGCGTGCATCCCGACCTTGTCCAGCCGCCGGCCCCGGCGGAAGCCCGCCATCCCGTCCTCGACCACCAGGAGGCTGATCCCGCGCGATCCGGCCGCCGGGTCGGTCCGGCAGGCGACCACCACCAGGCCGGCGTTGATGCCGTTGGTGATGAAGGTCTTGCTGCCGGTCAGCACCCAGTCGTCGCCGTCCCGGACGGCGCTCGAGCGCATCCCCTGCAGGTCGCTGCCGGCGCCGGGCTCGGTCATCGCGATCGCCACGATCAGCTCGCCCCGGGCCATCGGGGGCAGCCACCGGGCCTGCTGCTCGGGGGTGGCCAGGTCGAGCAGGTACGGCGTGACGATGTCGTCGTTCAGCCCGAAGCCGGAGTTCAGCGAGGTGGCGTTGGCCCGGGCCAGCTCCTCCATCAGCACGCAGCGGAACCGGTAGTCGCTCTGGCCCCCGCCGCCGTAGCGGTCGGGCAGTCCCAGCCCGAGCAGGCCCTGCCGGCCCGCGGCCAGCCAGACCTCGCGACCGGTGCCATGCTCGGACTCCCACCGCTCCTGGTGCGGCCGGACCTCGCGCTCGACGAACTCCCGCACCACGGCGCGGAACAGCTCGTGATCGGCCTCGTAGAACGTCGACCTCATCGTCGCACCTCCAGCTCGATCATCCCTCAGGTGAACAGGTCCAGCACGGTCGGCGAGCTGACGTCGGCCGGCAGCGGCGAGCGGGCTGCCGCCTCCATCTCCTCCCGCCAGTGCCGCTCGGCCCCCTCGGCGTTGCGGGCGGCGATCAGGTCGAGCAGGGTCCGGTAGGCCCGGGCCGAGCGGCGGAAGTCGCGCTGCCGGCCGGTGGCCTGGCCCGGGCGGCGGGCCACCGTGGCCCGGTGCCGGGCCACCACCTGCCGCAGCACCCGGGACTGGACGGCCAGGGTGGTGTTGCCGGCCCGCTCCATGATCAGCTCGTCACAGCGCTCCGTCGCCTCCACCCAGCCGGTGATCTGGCCGGGCAGCTCGCCCGCCTCGATCAGCCGCTCCAGTTCCTGGACGCCGGCCGACAGGTCCTCGACGTCCTGGATCGTGCGGCGCCGGGCCAGCAGGCCGGCCGCCGCCGGCTCGAGCACGGCCCGGGCCTGGTAGACGTCGGCCAGGGTGGCGCCGGCCATCTGCAGCAGGAGGCCGATCGAGCCGGCCGCGACCGCGACGTCCGGGGCCAGGATCCGGGCCCCGCGCGAGCCCTGCCGGATCTTGATCAGCTGCTCGACCTCGAGGATCCGGAACGCCTCGCGCAGGGTCGGGCGGGAGACGTCGAACTCGGCCATCAGCTCGACCTCGGACGGCAGGCTGTCGCCGACCACCAGCTCGCCGCGAACAATCCGGCCCCGCAACGACGCGGCGATCACCTCGCCGCTCTTGGCGGCCATCAGTTCCTCCAGTTATCGAGCTTGCACCCACCGTAAGCGACTGGCCTCTCACGAACGCAGAACTGGGGCCGCCGGTCTCCCGGCGACCCCAGTTCAGGAAGTGCGGTGGTGCGAACGAGCAACCGGACGAACTACCGGACGAACTACCGGGTGCCGATCAACTGCTGCAGCGCCTGACGGGAGAACGCGCTCGCGTTCGCCGTCTTGAGCTTGGCCGCGGCCGCCGGAGCGGTCGGGTCCGGAGCCGGCACCGGGTCGCACTGCACATCGGAGGAGTTCGTGGCCACCCGGGCCGGCAGCGTGCCGTCGGTCAGGTAGGCCGCGATCTTGTCGTCGGTGCAGGTGACGCCGGACAGCGAGCCGGCGTGGGTGGTGCCGCCGACGCCCTCGATCAGCACCGACTTCGGGAACAGCGAGCGGACCTCGAGGGCACCGGAGTACGGCGTGGCCGCGTCCAGGGTCTCGTTGATCAGCAGGAACGCCGGAGCCTTGGAACCGTCGATCGCGACCGGCTTGCTGGTCTTGGCGCCCCAGTAGTGGCAGGGGGCGTTGAACCAGGCGTTGTTCCAGGTGATGAACGGCGCCTTGCCGTAGGTGGTCCAGTTGTCCAGGCGCCACTTGTACCAGGTCGCCGGCCAGGCGCCCTCGGTGCACTGGGTGGCCAGGTACATCGCGAAACCGTTGTCGGCGCCCTTACCGGTCGCGTTGGCGTCGGTGTAGAGCGTCAGGGCCGGCTTGGCGTCGCCCTTGTTGACGTACGCGGCGAAGGCCGACGCGACGTCCTCCCAGCCGTAGACGTAGTACCCGGCCGACACGAAGACGTCGTTCCACTCGTCCGGCCCGAGCTTGCCGGCCGGCTTCTGGCCCAGTGCCTTCAGCACCGAGTAGTACTTGGCCTTGACCGCGGACGCGGTGGTGCCGAGGTGGTAGACGCTGTCGTACTTGGCCACCCAGCCGAAGTAGACGCCGACGCTCTTGTCGAAGGCCAGATCCTGCTGGAGGTTGGCCTTGTACCAGACGCCGCGGGGGTCGACGTTGCCGTCGAGCACCGCCCGGCGCAGCCGGGTCGGGTACGTGGTCGCGTACACCTGGCCCAGGTAGGTGCCGTAGGAGAAGCCGTAGTAGTTGATCTGGTCGCGGCCTAGCGCCTTGCGCAGGCTGTCCATGTCCTTGACCGAGTCGATGGTCTTGACGTGGTCGAGAAGGGCACCGCCGGACTTGTCACAGGCCTTGGCGTACTTCTTCGAGCGGGCCAGCCAGGTGTCCTCGAGCTTCTTGGTGCTCGGCACGTAGTTCGGCCGGCCCGGCTTGAAGTAGTTGCCGTCGCAGCTCAGCGAGGGGACGCTGGAGCCGACGCCGCGCGGGTCGAAGCCGATCCAGTCGTAGGCGTCACCGGCGCCGTTCGGCACGTACTGGCCCAGCGACGAGAGGGTCAGGCCGGAGCCGCCCGGGCCACCGGGGTTGACCAGCATGACGCCCTGGTACCTGTCGGCCGTGACCTTGCTCTTGATCCGCGACACCGCGAGCTTGATCTTCTTGCCGCTGGAGTGGGCGTAGTCGAGGGGCACGGTCAGGTAGCCGCACTCGGCCCCCAGCTCGTCGAACCCCTTGATCCCGCACTTGCCCCACTTGATCGCCTTCGGGGTGTACGCGACCTGCGTGGGCGCGGCCTTGGCCACCGCCGCGACGGAGGGGCCGGACACGGCCGGGGCGGCCTGCGCGAACGGTGCAATTGCGGCCCCACCGGCCGTCAGGCTGATCGCAGCCACGGTCACAACAAGTCTCTTCATTACCTGCCTCGTTCGTCTGCCGGGTCTCCGGCGTCTGCCGGGATCCCGGCACGGGGCCCGATCCGTCGGGCGCCCGACGGATTGTTTCGTTACCCCTGGGGCTATTGCAATACATCTGCGGTGAACGGACCGTCTCGCCCCACTCTTTCAGCACGAATCGATCTCTGACCGTTATCCGCGTCTTCGTCGTGATCAAGCCGTTCCGGCCCCGGATCGCCCGGTTCCCGATCACCTTCGCGGACGGTGCCGTGTCCGGAGCCACACCGATCTCACCCGAACGGGAGCGGAATCGAGATTCCGGATGCCGTAAGGTCAGTCCAGCGGAATGACAGTTCCGCTTACGGTCGCCCCGGCCATCGACGCCCGGCTCCAGCGCCTGAACCAAACTCCCTTGAACCAAGGAGCCCCGTGGCATCCGAAGCCCGCCGCACCCCCCACCAGGTCACGTTCGCCGTGCTGGCCGCCGGGGTTGCCGCCTACACCCTGCTGCAGTCGCTGGTCACGCCCGTGCTGAGCACCATCGCGGTCGACCTGCACACCACCCAGAACACCGTCACCTGGGTTTTGACCGCCTACCTGCTGTCCGCCTCGATCTTCACCCCGATCATGGGCCGGATCGGCGACATCGTCGGCAAGGAGCGAGTTTTCGTCATCACCCTGGTCGCCCTGGGGGCCGGCTCCCTGTTGGCCGCGATCGCCACCAACGTGACCGTGATGATCATCGCCCGGGTGATCCAGGGGGTCGGCGGCGGGGTGCTCCCGCTGGCCTTCGGCATCATCCGTGACGAATTCCCCAAGGAGAAGGTGTCCTCGGCGATCGGCCTGATCGCCTCGCTGAGCGCGGTCGGGGCCGGGCTGGGCATCGTGCTGGCCGGCCCGATCGTCAGTGCCCTCGACTACCACTGGCTTTTCTGGCTGCCGATGATCCTGACCATCGCCGCCGCCGTGGCCGCCCACTTCTTCGTCCCCGAGTCACCGATCCGGACCGAGGGCCGGATCAGCTGGCTGCCGGCCGTGCTGCTGTCGGCCTGGCTGGTCTGCCTGCTGCTGGCCCTCAGCGAGGCCCCGAGCTGGGGCTGGGGTTCGGCCAAGGTGCTCGGCCTGCTGGCCGGCGCCGTAGTGCTGCTGGTCGCCTGGGTCGCCGTCGAGCAGCGCTCGGCCAGCCCGCTGATCGACATGGACATGATGCGCCGCCCGGCGGTGTGGACCAACAACCTGGTCGCCCTGCTGATCGGCTCGGGCATGTACGCCGTCTTCGCCTTCGTGCCGGAGTTCGTCCAGACCCCCAGCTCGAGCGGCTACGGCTTCGGCGCCAGCATCACCCAGTCCGGGCTGATCCTGCTGCCCTCGGCCTTCACGATGTTCGTCTTCGGCATGTTCTCGGGCCGGATCGCGCAGCTGATCGGGGCCAAGACCGTGGTCATCGTGGGCTGCCTGGTCGGCGTCGGGGCGATGGCGATGTTCGCCTTCGCCCACCAGGAGAAGTGGCAGCTCTACGTGGCCACGGCGATCATGGGGGCCGGCTTCGGCCTGGTCTTCGCGGCGATGTCCAGCCTGATCGTCAGTGCCGTGCCGCGCGAGCAGACCGGCGTGGCCAGCGGCATGAACGCCAACATCCGGACCATCGGTGGTTCCATCGGCGCGGCCCTGATGGCCAGCATCGTCACCTCGAACCTGGGTGCCGGTGGCCTGCCCCAGGAAGCCGGTTACACCCACGGCTTCGCCCTGCTGGGTGGGGCCCTGGTGGTGGCCGCGCTGGCCGCTCTGCTGATCCCGAGCGCCCGGCGGACGGCCTCGGCCGACCCGCAGCCCGAGCACGGCGAGCTGGCCCTGGTCGCGGCGGGCACGGTCGTGGGCGACGAATCCGAGTGAACACCCTGCGGCCGATGCGGGCCGACGCGCAGCGCAACCACGAACTGGTCCTGGACGCCGCCCGGGCGGTGATCTCCGAGTTCGGCACCGAGGCCAGCATGGAGCAGGTCGCCACCCGGGCCGGGGTCGGCGTGGGCACCGTCTACCGGCGGTTCCCGAACAAGGAAGCGCTGATCGACGAGCTGGTCCGGATCATGGTCGACGACCTGATCACCAGCGCCCGGGCCGCTCTGGCCCTTCCCGACGGCACCGGGATGGAGGTGTTCCTGCGGGCGATCGGCGAATCGTTCGTCGTCCACCGCGGGTACGCCGACAAGTTCGTCGGGTACATCAAGGCCGGTTGCGGGCTGGTGCTCAACCAGCTGATGGCCGACCTGCTCGAGCAGGCTCAGCAGCACGGCCGGCTCGGGCCCGAGGTGACGATGGGCGACATCAAGGCGACCACCTGGGCGATCCGCGGGATCGTCGACGCCAGCGCCGCGGTGGCCCCACAGGCCTGGCGGCGTCAGCTCGACATCCACCTGGCCGGTCTTCGCGCGCCCACCGTTCCCAGTGACCACCCGAGCATCACCGAGGCGGAGCTGGCCCGGATCACCGAACTGCGCAACGCCCACCGCTGACCGGCGGTCGGCTCAGACGCTGGCGAACCCGGGCCACCGGGTGGCCACGTCCGCACCCGGCACCGGCATGACCACCAGCTCCAGGATGTGCCCGAGCAGGTTGGCCACCGCCCGGACGGTGCCCGGCGGCACCGGTGGCGGGGCGATCACCATCGTCGGGGCGGGCAGCGAGAGCCGGCCGTTCTCGGTCAGCAGCGACTTCACGTTGCCGGCGGCGATGTTGCCGAGCTCGGCGATGACGTCGAGGACGTCGGCCTCGCTCGGGTCCGGCTCACCGAGCAGCGACGCGGCCAGCATCCGGGCCAGGCCGCTCTCGGCCCGCATCTCGACGCCGAGATAGGTGTCGTCGGCCTCGTCCTGGATGATCAGGCGGGCCATCGCCAGCGGGACGTCGGGCAGCGGCACCGCGGTCGGCGTGGCCGTCTCGCCCAGCACCATCGCCACCATCTCGACCAGCAGGATCTCCAGATCGGGCAGGGCCCGCTCCAAGCCGTGTGGTTCAGACACCGGTCGCCTCCTCGTCCCAGCCCTCGAGCATCGTCGTCCGGGCCCCGCTCCTGCCGCTCGTACCGCTCATACCGCGATCAGCCCCAGCATCTCGAGCTTCTCGGCGATGGTCTCGGAGCTGAACGGCTTGATCACGTACTCGTGGGCCCCCGCGGCCAGCGCCCGCACGATCTGCGAACGCTCGCTCTCGGTGGTCACCATCATCAGCACCATGTCCCGGTAGTCGGGGTTGGCCCGGCAGCTCTTGATGAAGGTGAGCCCGTCCATCACCGGCATGTTCCAGTCCACCAGGGCGACCTCGGGCCGCTCGCCCGCGTCGAGCAGGGCGAGGGCCTCGGCGCCGTCCCCGGCCTGGATCACGCTGAACCCCAGCCCGGTCATCAGACGGGTCAGAATGGTGCGCATCGCGCGCGAGTCGTCGACGACCAGTGCCTGCATCGATCTGTCTCCTTGTCTGTCCGGTCGGGATGTCGGGCGGTCGGATGGTGCTGGTCGGTCGGATGGTGCTGGTCGGTCGGTGGTCAGAGCCGGAAGGTCGAGACCAGTTGTCGCAGCTGGGCCGAGAGGCCGGCCAGCTCCCCGGCAGCCCGTTGCGCCTCGGCGATGCCCTGGGTGGACGACTGCGAGGCCGACGCCACGGACTCGACACTGGTCGCGATCGTGGCCGAACCGCTGGCCGCCTCCATGACGCTGCGGGAGATCTCCGAGGTGGTGGCGGTCTGCTCCTCGACCGCCGAGGCGATCGTGGTCTGGTAGGAGTTGACGTCCTCGATCGTCTGCGAGATGCGCGCGATCGCGCCGACCGCCTCCTGGGTGTCGGCCTGGATCGTCTCCACCCGTTTCGAGATGTCCTCGGTGGCCCGGGCCGTCTCGGCGGCCAGCTGTTTGACCTCCTCGGCGACCACGGCGAAGCCCTTGCCGGCGGCACCGGCCCGGGCCGCCTCGATGGTGGCGTTCAGGGCCAGCAGGTTGGTCTGCTCGGCGATCGACGTGATCACCTTGACCACGTTGCCGATCTCGGCACTCGAGGCGCCCAGCTTGGCCACCGTCTCGGTCGCGGTGACCGCTTCGGTCACGGCGTTCGAGGCCACCCGCACCGCATCGGCGGACGACGACGCGATCTCCCGGATGCTGGAGGTCATCTCCTCGGTGCCGGCGGCCACGGTCTGCACGCTGTACGACACCTCGCCGGCCGTGCCGGCCAGGGTGGAGGCCTGGGCCGAGGTGGCCTCGGCGTTGGCCGCGATCTGGGCCGAGACCGCGCTCAGGGCATCGGCGCTGCCGGCCAGGGTGGTCGACGTCCCGTTGATCTGGCTCATCGCGGCGTGCAACGAGACCTGGGCCTGCTGCAGCGCCTGGGCCATCTGGCCGACCTCATCCAAGGTGTCGACCGACACGGTGAAGGTCAGGTCGCCGTCGGCCAGGGCGACCAGGCAGTCCCGGACCCGGCCCAGGGACCGCGAGACCAGCTGGGCGATCCAGTAGCCGAACCCGAACAGGACCAGGGCGCCGAGGCCGGTGAACAGCCAGATCCGGATGATCGCCTGCCTGGCCGAGCTGCTGGACGCGGCCAGCTTGGCCTTGATCGAGTCCGAGGCGTCCTCGGCAATGGTGTTGATCGCGTCCTGGGTCTTGTTCGCGGGCGGGTTGAAGTTGGCGTTGAGCTGCTGCCCGAAGGCCTGGTACTGCGGTCCGGTGGCGTTCTTGAGCTGGGCGATCGGCTTGAGCTGGGTGGCCCAGACCAGGTTGGCCTGGGCCATGTTGGGCCGGATCACGTTCTGCAGCAGAGCCTGGTCGGCGGCCGGCAGGTCGAGCTTGGTCAGCTCCAGCACCTTGGCCGCCACCGCGTCGTAGCTCTTGTCGACGGCGTCCGACTCGGCGGCCATGTCGGCGTTGTCCGCGGCCACCGCGACCGAGGGGGCGTAGCGGCGGTAGTCGGCCCAGCCGGCCTGGGCCTGCAGGGCGACGACGGCCCGGTGAGCCGTCACCGAGCCGATCTCGTTGCCGGTGTCGCGGGTGCTCAGCACGGTCAGCTGGCCGGTGAGGCCGACGATCGCGGTGAGCACCACGGCCAGGGCGGCCAGAGAAAGGATCTTGATCCCGATCCGCAGATCACCGAAGAACCGGCGCGGCGACGTCCGCGCGATCGATCCGCGGCGGATCGACCTCACAGCTGGTGCGACAGTCATCGGGTTTCCTTCGGTACAGGGCGCTCAGGCAGGGGGTCCGGACGGTTCACCGGCTCGGGGGGCGGGCTCCCGATCGGCTGAGGTGGCTCAGGCGGCTCAGGTGGCTCAGGTGGCTCAGGTGGCTCAGGCGGCGGAAACCTCCAGATCGGACAGCACCTTTCGGGCGTCCAGGGCCAGCAGCAGGCGGTCCGGCAGCGTGTAGGCGCCGAGGATGAGATCGCGGGCCTTCTCGTCGACGGTAGACGGCGTGGCCTCGAACGGCAGGTTCGACACCTCGACCACACCGTCGATGGCGTCGACCAGCAGGCTGATCGGCTCGTCGTCCACCCGCACGACGATGTTGACCGGGTTGGTGGAACTCTCGGCCGAGTCGAGGCCGAACCGGATCCGCAGATCGACCGCGGTCAGCACCTCGCCCCGCAGGTTGATCAGACCGGCGATCTCCGGGGCCGACAGCGGCACCGGCGTGATCGACCGGACCCGCATGATCTCCTGGACCAGGGTGACGTCCACGCCGAACAGGTAGCGGCCGACCATGAAAGTTGAAAGCTGCGTCATACCAATGCCTCCGAGTTGGTGACGGCGCCGAGCAGGCTGTCCGTCGATGAATTGAAGACCGGGGTGTCGAAGAAGTTGGGGTCGGCCGCGAGCACCGCGGCCGAGACGTCGAGCAGTTCGACCACGCGATCGCCGACGACGACGGAGCCGAGCAGGGCGTGATCGTCGATGTCGGAACGAGAACCAGAACGCTCGGTGGCGATGTCGATGATCCGCTGCACCGCGAACCCGACACTGCGCTCACCCCGGGTGTAGACCACCAACTGAACCCGCTCCTCCTCACCACCCTCACCGAACGCCCCCAACAACCCGGCCAGACGAACCATCGGCATGATGTGCCCGCGGTACTGCACCACCTCACGCCCACCGACCCGCTCGATCGACTCGGCCGAGATCTCCTCCAACCGCGTCACCATGTCCAACGGAATCGCCGCCCGACGCCCCCCGGCCAACTCCACCACCAGCACCGGATCAATCGGCACCGACTCCGCCACCACACCCGACACCGCCGCTCCCACCGCCTGAGCCAGCACATCCGCCCGCCGCGCCACCGTCGTGGCGTCGAGGATCAGCACCACGCTGCCGTCACCCAGAATCGTGGCCCCCGCATACATCGGCAGGCCCTTCAAATGCCGGCCCAGCGGCTTGACCACGATCTCCTGCGTGTCCAGCACGTCATCCACCACCAGACCGAACCGATGCTGCTCCGCCTGCAACACCACGATGAACCCACCGCGCGACTCGACCTCGCCGAGCTCGCCGTCGGCGTGGGCGGTGACGTCGAACGAACCCAGGTCGTGAGCCGAGGAGCCGGCCGGCACCAGGCCGAGCTGCTCGTCCAGCCGGACCAACGGCAGCAGAGTGCCGCGCAGCCGGTACACGGGAGCTCCCGAGATCAGCTCGATCCCGCCCCGGGCGTGCTCGCCCGACAACCGCACCAGCTCGAGCACGCTGACCTGCGGGACGGCGTACCGGCGTCCGGCACAACCGATCGTCAACGCCGGAATGATGGCCAGGGTGAGCGGGATGGTCAGGCGGAACGTCGAGCCCGAGCCCTTGTTCGACATCACGTCGACCGACCCGCCGATGGCCTCGATCCGAGTTTTGACCACGTCCATACCGACCCCACGGCCGGACACGTTCGTGACCTGCCCCGCCGTGGAGAACCCCGGCAGGAAGATCAACTGAATGACCTCCCGCGCACTCATCCGCTCCAACTGAGGCTGCGAGATCAGACCCCGCTCCAACGCCTTCGCCGAGATCACCGCCGGATCGATCCCGGCCCCGTCATCCACGATCTCCAGATGAACCTGACCGGCCTCGTGATACGCCCGAAGCAGCAACAGACCCTCAGCCGCCTTGCCCTTCGCCATCCGGGCCTCCGGCGGCTCGATCCCATGATCGATCGCATTACGCACCAGGTGAGTCAGCGGATCCTTGATCGCCTCCAACACCGAACGGTCCAGCTCAGTGTCCCGACCATCCATCTCCAGACGAACCGTCCGCCCCAGCTGACGAGACAGGTCCCGCACCACCCGAGGCAACTTCGACCACACCGAATCCACCGGCTGCATCCGGGTCTTCATCACCTGCTCCTGCAACTCCGACGTCACCAGCGACAACCGCTGCGCCGACCGAGCCAGAGCCGTGTCCTTCTGATCATCCAACTCCGACACCAGCTGATTACGAGCCAGCACCAGTTCGCCGACCATCCGCATCAACGTGTCCAACAGCTCCACATCGACCCGCACCGAGGAATCCACGACCGAGCGCTTGTGCTCGGCCTGGATCTCGCGGGCCGGCGGGGCCGCCGGGGGCTCGGCGGCGGCGCGGGCCGCGGGCACGAGCGGGGTCGAGGCCGGAGTGGCCGCCGAAGCCCCTTCAGCGGTCGCGTTCTGGGCCGCCGGTGCCGCCGGTGCCGCCGGTGGCCCGTCGGCGGGCGAATCGCCGTCTTCGAGCAGGGTCTCGAGCTGTTCGGTGAGCTCGCTCAGGTCGGTCTCCGGCTCGACGCCGGTGCGCTCGATGGCGGCCAGCAGGCCGCGCACGGCGTCCACCATTTTGAGCATTGCCGTCGAGCGGGACTCGGTCAGCTCGATCTTGCCGTCGCGCAGCCGGCTGAGCAGGCTCTCGCCGACGTGGGTGACCGATTCGAGCCGGTGGAAGCCGAGGAAGCCGCTGGTGCCCTTGATCGTGTGGATCGTCCGGAACACGCTGGCCAGCAGCTCCGGCGAACCGGCCGACTGCTCCAGAGCCAGGAGGTCGGCGTCGAGCTGGTCGAGGTTCTCGTGCGACTCAACCAGGAACTCGGCGACGATCTCGTCGATGGCTTCCATGCCGGACACACACTCCTCAGGCAAACGCCGGTCAACGCAACTAGAGATCCATCGGGTGCGGTCCCGCTCTTCTTGAGCAGGCCGTCAACGAGACGATCTTCGAGGCGCCGGAGACGGCCTCGCGCGGGCCCGGCCGACAACAGCCACGGATACACATTTGTACCGAATGCGGCGATGCGTCTACTCCGAACTCGGATCGGCGCGACGGGCGTGGGCTGCGACACTGGGACGACGACAGGCCGGTGGTTCCAGCGCCCGCGGCCGTGACACCCGGGAGGGTCGATGACGCGAGCCGAAGCGGCGGCCCCGCCGGCCGGAGCATCCTGAGCCGGCGCCTGCGGGTGTGGGCCCTGGGGCTGCTGCCGCTGCTCGTCCTGATCCTGGTCGTCGCCGGGATCGCGATCCACAACCGGGCCGGCCGTTCCACCCCGGCCGGCACCGATGTGGCTCAGAACCGACCCGGCACGGTCCTTCTGGTGGCCGGCTACGGCGGCTCGACGGCGTCCCTGAGCGAGCTGTCCCGGGCCCTGACCGCGGCCGGGCGCACGGTCAGGATCGTGCCGCCGGTCGGCGACAACACCGGCCCGCTGCGCGATCAGGCCGAGGCGCTCGACCGCACCGCCCGAGCCGCGATCGCGGCCGGCGCGCCGTCGGTCGACGTGGTCGGTTACTCGGCCGGGGGCGTGGTCACCCGGATCTGGGCGGCCGAGCTGGGCGGGGCCGACCTGGCCCGCCGGGTGGTCACCCTGGGCTCGCCGCAGCACGGCACCGACGTGGCCGGCCTGGCCGCCGGGCTGCTGCCGGGCGCCTGCCCGACCGCTTGCCAACAGCTGGCGCCGAGCAGCGCCGTCCTGGCCGGGCTGCCCGAGACGCCGGCCGGTCCGGGCTGGACCAGCGTCTACACCGCCTACGACGACCTGGTGACGCCACCCAACTCGGCCGCCCTGCGCGGCGCGGTCAACATCGAGCTGCAGTCGGTCTGCGCCGACGACCGGGTGAAACACAGTGCCCTGCCGAAGGATCCGCTGGCCGTCGGCCTGGTGCTGCTGGCCCTGGACGGTCCGGCCCGGTCGGCGCCGCCGTCCGCCGACAGTTGTTCCTCGTTGCGCCGGACCGGGTCCGGGAACTAGCTGCTGACGTCGCGGGTGGCGAAGTTGGCCCAGGCCATGCCTAGCAGGACGGCGATCCAGATCGCCTGCACCAGGACACCGCGCTGGATGTCGTGCCACAGGATCGGGTCGCGGAACAGGTCCACCCAGGACAGCCAGTACCGGGTCGGCAGCCAGTTGTTGACCGAGTTGGCGGCGTCCAGCCCGACCAGGACCGTGCTGCCGACCAGCACCGCGATCCCGCCCAGGGCGGCGCCGAGCGCGGAGTCGGTGAGGGTGGACAGGAACAGCGACACCGAGGCCACGCCCAGCATCGACCAGCCGATGTAGAGCAGCATCAGACCGGCCCGGATCGCCAGTTGCCCCGAGGTGAGCGGGGTTCCGGAAACGGTGACGGTGGCGGTGACCGCGCTCGCGTCGGCCTTGCCGATCACCAGGACGCCGACGACGAAGCCGACCACCGCCACCGAGACCACGGCCAGCGCGGTGAAGGCCAGCACGGTGACCAGTTTGGCCAGCAGCAGCCGGCTTCGGGACACCGGGCGGATCAGTAGGTAGCGCAGCATGCCCACGCTCGCCTCGCCGGCCACCGACTCCCCCGCGACCACGGCCACGGCCAGCGGCAGGAACACCGGCAGCACGATGGCCAGCGCCGCCGCCGGAAACAGCTGCCCGTTGGTGAGCACGGCCGAGAGCAGGGCCGGGCCCTGGCCCGGGCGGGGGCCGACCCCGGTCACGGTCAGGAACACCGCCACCACGGTCGGCAGCAGGCAGAGCAGGAACACCGAGATCCAGGTCCGCGGACGGCGGAACAGCTTGCGCAGCTCGACGGCGATCATCCGCGCGCCTCCACCCGGTCCGAGCCCGGCCCGGTCAGTCGCAGCACCAGCGCCTCCAGGCTGTCCCGCTCGGGCACGGCCTCGTGGACGGCGATCCCGGCCGCCACCAGCCGGCGGGTCAGCTCCTCGACCGGGACGCCGTCCACGATCAGCCGGTCCCCGGCCACCTCGACCACCCGCCCGTCGAGCAAGCCGGCCGCGGCCCGCGGATCGCCGACCCGCAGCAGCGCCCGGCCGGTCGGCTCGCGCACCTCGTCCATCGACACCTGGGTGACCAGCCGGCCGGAGTCCATCACACCGACCCGGGTGCAGAGCTGCTCCACCTCGGCCAGCAGGTGACTGGAGAGGAAGATCGTCGTCCCGTCGCGGTTGAGCTTGAGCAGCAACTCCCGAACCTCCTGGATGCCCTGCGGGTCGAGGCCGTTGGTCGGCTCGTCCAGCACCAGCAGGCGGGGCCGGCCGAGCAGGGCCGCGGCCAGACCGAGCCGCTGCCGCATGCCCAGCGAGTAGGCCCGGACCGGCTTGCGGCCCACCCCACCGAGCCCGACCTGCTCCAGCACCTCGTCGATCCGGGCCCGCCGGGCCGCCCGGCCGGGCAGCCGGTGACCGCGCGGGCCGGCCGCGTCGAGCAGGTCGAGGTTCACCCGGGCCGACAGGTGCGGGTAGGCGGCCGGCCCTTCGACCAGGGCCCCGACGTCCGGCAGGGCCCGGCCCACCCGGCCCGGGACCTCGTGCCCGAGCAGCTCGATCTGCCCACTGGTGGCGAAGACCAGGCCCAGCAGCATCCGCACAGTGGTGGTCTTGCCCGAGCCGTTGGGCCCGAGAAAGCCGTACCGCTCGCCCTCCTGGACGTCGAGATCGACGCCGTCCACGGCCAGTACTCCGCCGAACCGCTTGGTCAGGCCGCGCGTGACGATCATCTGGTCCCCCCGAACGGATCTTGTCGCGGTAGTTGCAGCAGTTCCTGGGTCGCCTGTTCGAGCACGTCGCTGTTGACCAGCCCGGCCAGCAGGAACGAGCGCCGGCCGTCGTCGGAGCGGACCACCACCAGGTTCACCAGCCCGCTGCTGACCAGCAGGGCCTGACCGCCGGGCAGTTTCAGGTCGACGCCGCCGCCACTTCGGGTGGCGCTCAGCACCTGGCCGGCCAGCCGGCCCGGCAACGGCAGTACCGCGAAAGCGACCAGACCGGAGCCGTAGGTGCCGGTACCACCCACGATCGGGGTGGACGCCGCCAGCCCGGCCAGGTGATCCGGCAGGTGGAAGAACGTGAACCGCTGCAACCGGGCGGCCAGGTCCGGGGCGGCGCTGACGTCGTGGATCGCGCCGGGGGCGGAGGGCACCTTCAGCGCCCCGGCGTCCGGGGCCCGGAACGACAGGTCCAGAAAGGCCGAACGGATCGCCGTCACGCCCCGGGTGTCGACCACCTCGATCGCCACCGGCAGGCCGTTGTCCGGATCGAGCCAGAGATCCACGTGCCCGATCGTGCTGCGGGGGTCGCCCGGCTTGATCCGGATGCCGACCGCCCGCACCCCGGCCACCATCCGGTGACCGGGCCGGGACGTGACCTGGTCGTCCGGGCCCAGGCCGCCGAGCACCCGGCGGGCGGCCTGCGGCGGGAGCAGGTCGTCGGCCCGGGGCAGCCGGACCGGGGAGGTGCCGACCACGGCGGTGAGCCGGGCCTGCTCGTAGTCCCAGAGCACGGTCTGGGCGTCGTGCTGGTAGATGTCCTGCTCACCGGTGGGGCTGATCGCGGCCACCCGCCAGGCCTGCGAACCGGCCCACCAGACCCGGGTCCGGGTGGTGCCGCCGAGCTGCGCGGCGACGTCCCCGAGTTGCGGGAGGTCCGGAAAGCCGAGTGCACCGGTGCTCTGGGCCAGCCCGGTGTACTGCACGGACGTCGATCTCCGGGCCTTCTCGACCAACTCCCGGGCGGTCGGGACGGGCGCGTCGCTGCTGGTCAGGCCATGAATGGCTGACGATGCGGCCGAGGTGGCGACAGGCAGGCAGAGCAGCACCGCGACGCCGGCCGCGACCAGGGCCCAGCGCCGCCTCGCCTGACCACTGACGACCGACACGAGCCCGACTGTATGTCGCCACCTTCAAGTATCCCTGGGAATCAAGGGCACTCATTCTTTCGAAACGGTGACGTCGCCCGCTGTACCCACCGTTGCCGGAGGCTCACTGGCGCGCCGAGAGGGCCACGGGGCGGGGTCGCGCCTCCCCACGTCGACCGCGATGCTGGACCCTGTGAGCGATTACTGGGCCAACGCCTCGCGCCGCACGATGTCGATCGCCGTCGGACTCTTCTTCGGTGTCTTCTTCACCGGGTTCAACCTGGTGGTCGGTGACAGCTCAGTGGCGTCCGCCCTGGCCAGCGGCGTGATCAGCGGGCTGATCTTCGGTGCCGTGATGGGAACCATCGTCTTCGAGAGCCGAGCCCGGGCCCAGGCCTCCATGGGGCCGCTGCCGGCCGACCAGCGGCGCCAGGCCGAACGGTCCGCCGTCCGGGGCCCGGTGCCGGCCGATCCGATCGTGCGGCGGGCCGCCTGGCGCCTGGCTCAGTTCCGGCTGGAGCAGAGCCTGGCCAGTCGCTGGTACACGGCCGCTCTGTGCGGCTTCGGGCTGGTCGCCGGTTTGATCGCCGGAGTGCTGTCGTCCCCCGGATGGGCGGTGCTCGGACTCATCTTCGGCGGCCTGCTGGTCGCCACGTTGCTCGGCCCGGAGCGGACCCGACGGCGGATCGACCTGCTCGGGGCCGACCTGCCTCCGGAGTCGCCGTCCGAACTGTCGAACCTGCCATCGGACTCGCCGACCGACTAGCTTGGCGGCCCGCCCGATCGACCCGTCGGCACCCGGCACTCGGCACCCGGCACCCGGCACCCGGCACCCGGCACCCGGCACTCGGCACTCGGCACTCGGCACTCAATGTTGCGAATCACTCTCAGATGGGGGTCCGCCCCGGCCCTTCTCCGATCCGCAGGCCTGCCGTTTTGTGAGCCGGCGGATCGGTGCGATTGGTCACGCTATCGGGCTGTGGACAAGTGTGATTGCGTTGCTTGCTTGTTAGAATTGCCACACGTGTTCGAGTTGGGGAGTTCGATACGCGAGTGGGGTGACCAGGGTTTGGATACGACGAGATCAGGGTTTCGCTCCATGGTCGGTTTGCCTGCGGGGCCGTTGCGGAGGGCGGTGTTGGAGCAGGTGCTTGCGGTGGATGTGCCGGATCCGGAGTTGGCCGAGCAGGTGGCGGCGTGGGAGCAGGAGAAGGCCGTCCTGGACGGGGGGCTGGTGGTCGAGCTGGCCGAACCGGCCCGCCGGCGCCCAACCAATTCGGTCAATTCGGCCAATTCGGTGAGGTTACGAGGGGTGGATGAGTTCGCCGCTGACGAGCTCGCTCTGATGTTGCGGTTGGCGCCGAGGGCGGCGCGGACTGCCGCCAACCAGCCAAACTCTGCGACGTCGACCATTGCCGGCCCTGGTAGCACGGCGGAATCACCGCCGCCTGCAAGCAAGTGCCTTCTACATGGTGCCCCTGCTCATTTCCAGCGTTGGCACAGGTGGCGGGTGATTTTGGTTGTTCTGCCAACCCCGCTGGTAGTCCTGGTGCTCTCGTCGGGCGGGCAGATGTAATCCGACACCGGGCTGGACAGGGCCGCCCCGAGCTGCTCGGGTGAGTGTGACTCACGATGGCGGCGGCCCTGTCCGGCCCGGTGTAGCCCTGGGGTGCCCGTCCGGCGAGAGCACCAGGACCCGACCACATCCAAGCTGGCCGCTCCCGCTTGAAGGGTGCTCTTGTTGGGTGGGCGGTCTGAGTTCTGGCGAGGCCTGAGCGGCTGGGGGTCGGTCGAACGAGTCAGGAGGCGGAGCCGAGTTACTCGGTAGCAGCGTGACTGTTGACCGCCGCTCGGCGTAAATGGTCTTCTTTCTAAACGCACCGTGCGACTCGCACCGGAGTGAACATTAACTTGTTGGTGTGGATAGCAGGGCGGAGGCCGCGAGCTTGTTAGTGTCGATGTCAACCCATGGTGAGGCGAGGTTTACTGCGTTCCAGCGACACGCTAATGAGAATTCGACATTGACCGGAAGAGGTGAAATCCACCAGTTGTATTCTCCTCCGTCAAGGAATCCGGTTCCGCCGGAGTATTCGATGGTCCAATCTTTGGAGTGAGACCATCCGCCGTTGGGTGAGACCCATACTGGCTCTCCGTGCCCTATTGACACGCCAAGTTCAAGGCCGTCGAACGGTTGGGATTCAATCAGGTTTTCAGATTGCGAGTCCTTATGTGCGCGATTCCCGCGACTAGCCAGGTTTCTCTGGTAGTCGCGGGAACCGTTGAGCCACGGATAGCTCGGGGAGAGGTCGGAAACTTCTTGGTTGACTCGAAGCAGAAGACCAAACCTCACTCCTACCGGCCATACTTCAAACGACCCGATGTCGATCGACTTGTCTGCGCTGGAAACTAGTTTATAGCGCAAGTCCGACAGGCCTGGAATGACGTCGCTTGGCGGTTCGTTGAAGCGGTTCCAGTTGGGAGATTTGGCTGTCATGACTGGAGTCTACCAAGGGATTGAGGCGGCTGACCATGGATCGGTCGAGGCGCCTATCGTTACGGGTACTTGCAGACGTTGTTGGTCTTGTTGCAGTTGGCCATCCCGGTCTTGGCTTGATCGGTGATGGTCTGTGCGCGGGGGGTGAAGTGGCCGAACAACTGGAAGCCATGGGAAATGGTGCTCCCGTTCATGGCTGAGTTGCTGGCCAAGAAGGGCGACTTGCCCCCAGTTCCGACGGTGTCCACGTGGCCGCAGTCGCTGGCTGCGAAGTTGCAGAGCGCGTACATGCGCACGAAGATGTTCGTGAAGTTGTGGCTATTCGGCGAATAAATCAGCGTGTAGCTGGCTGTGCTGCTCTTAGCTCCGGGGTTAGTTCTCACACTACTGATGGTGAGCTCGTCTGTGAGAGTGCATGAAGAGCCGCAATAGACACCGACCAAGTCCAGTGGCATGCCGGTCCAGTACGTACTGCCGCTTCCTTTAGCCCCGCGGATCGGCCAACTGTCCGCGATATTGCTGGGATGAATCGCATCATCGGGCGCGGAGACGGAGTCGATGAGGTCGGTCAGCTCAGCTGGCGAAACCTTAGTTTGCGCAGCATGATCGGGCATTGCCAAGCTGTTCTTCTGAGCGACCGGCATCATCGATTCCAGCTCAGTAAGGACAGCTGGGCGGCCGTAATACTCGACTGCCTGATTTAGAGAGTCCTCGAGAGACGTGGTCGTGTCTGAGAGAAGCCAGATTCCCGCCGGGGTGCCGGTGGTTGCACTGGGGAGCGGAACGGACTGAGCTTGAGCTGTGTTTGCCATCAACCCGATGGTCAGGGCCAGCGATGCTGCCGCCATGAAACTTGCGCGTCGTTGACGATTCACTTTGTCCTCCGGAACGTTGGGGGGAGAGAGATTCGAGCGTCCTAATTAATTACCCGCATGTCAAATGTTCCAACTGCGGGATCACTATATTTCTTGGCATGGCTCAGACATTCTTGATACGAGAGCGCGTGACCTGTGTATTCGTACAGAGGAAATTTATTGTGAGCTTGGCGGGTCGGGGCCGATCCTGTATGCGGAGAGCAGGTTTTCAAGCGTGCTCCACCACGCCGAGTGACTGTCGCCTGCATTGTTTGCTGACTGGATAGATTCCAAAAACTCCTCGATGGGCGCTGGTAGATCGCGCGCGTGGCGGAATCCAAGCAGGCCGTGCTCGTCGGCAGGGAGGGCCCGGATTTGCTCGTAGGCGTGCCAGTCGCCTCGGGCGCGGTCAAGGATCTCTCGGGCGGTGTCGGGCTGAGCGAGGTTGAGGACTTCGGGTTGGCCGCTGACCAGCGTAATCATGAGCTGGCGGCTTTTGGGTGGGATGGTGCAGGTGTGTCGGTCGGCCGGTCCGCCGATAAGTCGCGCGATGCGCTGGGGCTCCGGTTCGCGTCGTCTAATGGTCATCGCGGCGACTTTCGGGCTGAGCGGTGAGTACGTTCAGTGACCAGGTCGGTCAGGGTGGTGGCGACGTTGGCGCGCGAGGGCAGGTTGAGGACGGTGGCAGCGATGGCCGTATAGGTGGTGCAGGGCCAGTACGGACGGCGCGGGGTAGAGCTGCCCTGGTCGCATCCGTGGCATTCGGGGGGCCGGTGATTCATCAGGTGGGGGCTGTGGAGTTGGAGAAGTTCTCCGGCCAGGGAGTCCCAGCAGTTCTCCTTAATCCGCTCGTGAAAGTCACGGACTGCTCGTGCAAGGAGCTCCCGCGCGTGACGGCCGACATCGCCCGGTGGTTCTACGGGTGGAGCGTTCATGGGATGTCTGTCCGCAGCCAGCTGAGGAGCCGGTCGCGTTCGGGGCGGGTGATGCGGTGGCGGGTGATGCCCGGCAGGGTCAGCGTGATCCCGGTTCCCGCGTCGCAGGCAAATACGAACTGGGTGTCGGTGAGCTCGGTCTGCGGTGCCGGCCCGGTGAGCCAGTGCAGGAGACGACGACGATCCAGCGTCCCGGCATGGTGGTTGAGGCACCAGGCTTCGACGGCGTCGTAGGAGTTCAGCAGGAACGTGACGTATTCGAGATGGCCGGTATTGGTGATAACGGTGAGCAGAAACGGGTGGCGGCGGAGCGGAGTCCGGTGCTCGTAGACGCCATCATGGTGCGGGGTGCGCTGGGTGGGGATGTGAGGTGCGTGGGGGTGCGGTGTGGTCTTCACCTCGGAGATCTCCGGGTCGTCGATGTGGGCGGGGATGGCCCGGTTCCGCGCGGTCGGGGTGGGCGGGCGCGGAACCGGGCCCGCTCGGTCTCTGCTTTTCAGGGAACGCGGGCTGAATCGTGTTCAACCTGTGCAGGGACCGAGCGATTTGAGTCCGGCCGCCGCGTGGGCTGGTCCATCGGGGCGTCAGCGGCCGGAGCTATGAGGGTGCGGCGGTAGGTCGAACAGGGCCACGGCGTGCCGCATGTAGCACAGAATCCGCCCGTGTGGTCGGTGTGCGGGCGCATCAGATGCGGGCCACGAGCGTGGCGAGGGATTCGGGTAGAACGCGGTACCACGAGTCACCGGCGGTCATGAAGGTCACGCCGCGCTCTACTCGCCACACAACGTCGTCGACGGCCAACGGTTCGGGGTTACCGTGAGAAAGCCAGCCAGAGAACAACTCTCGATCCAAGACAGCCAAACCACGGCCTTGATGACGAAGCACGACAGTATCTCGACGCACACTCACCTCGGCATCGCCGATGGACCAGTCACGGCCGTTGCGCAGATCAAGCAGTAGCTCACCGGTCCACTGCCCGGCTCGTATGTCATGGGCTGCCGTGTCCACCTCGTGTACCCCGTTCCCCGTCGAGTGGCTTGGAGGGCGAGCCCGGCGGGTCGATTCGGGCGATACCGCCGGGCTCACCTCTGTAAGCGTCTCGTCACGTTGGGTTCGGATCAATGAATCTTGCCGACAGTCCCCTCGAGCGAGTCCCGCGAAGCGCGTCCATCGCCGACAGGTGTAGCGCTGCGTGTGGCTCGGTGACAGAATCGCCGCATGTCGATTGTGGTCCGCAAGTCATTGGGACGTCAGCTCAAGGCTCTGCGCACGGCAGCGGGAAAGACGCCGGCCGCCGTGGAGACAGCCAAAGTCGCTTCTACCAGCAAGCTGCATCGAGTCGAAGCCGGGGCCGTGCCGGTCAAGGTGGCCGACGTGTGGGCTTTCTGCCGTCTCTACGACGCGGATAGCTCGACTACGGATCGGCTTGCCGAGATGGCGAGGAACACCACGGAAAAGGGCTGGTGGGAGAGCTACGACGCGGTGATGCCGTCGTGGTTCGGGACCTATGTCGAACTGGAGTCCGCTGCTAGCCGGTTGTACGTGTACGACCCGGACCTGATTCACGGCCTTCTCCAGACGCCTGCCTACCACCGCGCCCTGATCGAGGTTGACCCGGAACGGTCGGCGGAGTCAGCAGATCTGCAATTACGCCTGCGAGGTGGTCGCCAGCAGGCCGCGTTCGAACGGGTCAAGCCCTTGGAGGTGGTGGCTGTGTTCGGCGAAGGGGCCCTTGCGCGTACGGTTGGCGGAGCGGAAGGGATGGCCCAACAGAAGCGACGTCTGCTTGAGCTGTCAGAGATGGGCAACGTACAGGTCAGTGTTCTGCCGTTCAACGCTGGTGCACACGTCGCCATGAAGGGTCCGTTTACCGTGCTGGCCTTCGACAGCGACGACGACCACCCCGACGTGGTTTACCTTGAGACCCACGCTGGTGCTCGGTACATCGAGGCCGACGAAGCTGTCCACCGGTACCGTACGAACCTTCGCCTCATCATCGAGCAGTCCGTCCCGCTGAAGGAGTACATGCAATGACCACCGACCCGTCACAGTGGGTCAAGGCGAGCGCATCGGGGAGTAATGGGCAGTGTGTGGAACTGCGGCGGCACGATGACGCCGTTGAGGTGCGCGACACGAAGGCGCATGGCGAGGGTCCAAGCCTTCGCTTCACCACGAATCAGTTCTCCGACTGGCTTGCTGGCGCGAAGAACGGAACCTTCGATCATCTGATCGACTGACTGTCTCGCCGCACTTGACCTGTGCCCCACCGTTGGCTTGCGGTGGGGCACAGGTCGTTTGTCGATGTTCGGGAACCTTGTTGTGGGGGGGGACTGTCCGATTTCCGGTGTAACGAAGTCCAGCGTTGTTAGTTGGTCGAGCTCGGTGTGAGCCGGCCCTCGAAGGTGTTCGCGAAGGCGTTGAGGGCCGGTTTCCACCGGATCACCCACCGCGCCCGGCCCCGTCCGGTGGGGTCGAGGGAGCGGGTGACGAGGTAGAGGCACTTCAGCGCGGCCTGCTCGGTCGGGAAGTGCCCGCGGGCGTTGACGGCCCGCCGGTATCTGGAGTTGAGGGATTCGATGGCGTTGGTCGTGCAGATGATCCTGCGGATCTCGACGTCGAACTGCAGGAACGGGGTGAACTCCGCCCAGGCGCTGCGCCACAGCCGCACGATCGCCGGGTAGCGTTCGCCCCAGGTCTCGGCGAACTCCTCGAACCTCGCTGCGGCTGCCGCCTCGTTGATAGCGGTGTAGACCGGCTTGAGGTCCTTGGCGACCTTCTCCCAGTGCTGACGAGGAGCATACCGAAAACTGTTGCGCAGCAGATGGACAACGCAAGTCTGGACCCAGGTTTGGGACCAGACGTTGGTGACCGAGGCAGGCAGGCCCTTGAGGCCGTCACAGACCAGGATGAGGACATCCTCGACGCCACGGTTCTTGATCTCGGTCAGGACCTGCTGCCAGAACTTGGCTCCTTCCCCGGCGGTGGAGTCTTCCCCGGTCCAGAGACCGAGGATGTCGCGTTCACCGTTGACGGTGACCCCGATCGCCACGTAGATCGGCCGGTTAGCGACCTTCCCGTCCCGGATTTTCACCATGATCGCGTCGATGAAGACCACCGGGTAGACGCGGTCGAGGGGCCGGTTCTGCCATTCAGTCATCTCGGCGATCACCGCGTCGGTGATACGCGAGACCTGGTCCTTCCCGATGCTGGCGCCGTAGACCTCAGCGAAGTGCGCGGACACCTCACCAGTCGTCAAACCCTTCGCGGTGAGCGACAACACGATGTTGTCGATCGAGTCCAGACGCCGCTGACGCTTCTTCACAATGACCGGCTCGAACGTGCCCTCACGGTCACGGGGCACCTCGATATCGACCGGCCCCAGCCCCGTCAGGACCGTCTTGGACCGCCGCCCGTTGCGGGAGTTCTCCCCGTTCCTGCCGGCCGGGTCGTGCGGCTCGTAGCCCAGGTGCTCGACCATCTCAGCTTCCAGCGCGGTCTCCAGCACCAGCTTCGTCAAGCCGGCCAGCAGGCCCTCCGAACCCACAAGGTCAGCCCCCGTGCCCCGAGCCTGCCGCACCAGTTCCTGCGCCAGCAGCTGCTGACTGGAACGGTCCAGCAAGGCCCCAACGACGTCGGAAGTCACTGTCGTAACATCTGTTTCATCGCCCTGAGTGGGCGTAATCAAGTCCCCCGTCACGGCTTCGATGATGTCGGACATGTCCTGCTCCATCCCGCCAAACGCTCACGCTCGGCGTGTCGGGCCGGACTTCGTTACACCGTTCCCCGGACAGTCCCGTCGGGACCGCTGCACGGATAGGTGACAGTCGGGTTAAGCGGCCTGGGCGGCCGGTGTGGTGATGATGGTCTCGAATTCGATGGGGGTCAATCGGTTCAGTCGGTTCTGCCGGCGCCGGCGGTGGTAGGTGCGTTCGATCCAGGTGACGATGGCCAGGCGTAGTTGCTCGCGGGTGGTCCAGGTTCGGCGGTCCAGGACGTTCTTCTGCAGTAGCGCGAAGAACGATTCCATTGCGGCGTTGTCTGCGCAGGTCCCGACTCGGCCCATCGATCCGAGCAGATCGTGGCGTTTGAGGGCGCGAACGAATTTCCTGCTCCGGAACTGGGACCCTCGGTCCGAATGCACTATGCAGGAGGAGATTTCGGTGCGCGTATGACCTTGGGCCAGGCGGTTGGCGACGGAGTTGTTCAGTGCGCGTACGGCCAGGCGGGACTTCATCCTGGAGTCGATGGAGTAGCCGACGATCCGGTTGGACCAGACGTCCTTGATCGCGCACAGGTAGACCTTGCCCTCACCAGTGCGGTGCTCGGTGATATCGGTCAGCCACAACTGGTTGGGGCCGGTCGCGGTGAACTTCCGTTTCACCCGGTCGTCGTGCACCGGCGGGCCGGGTCTCTTGGACTTGGGCTTCTTCTTCGCGAACGCCGAGAACCACCCGCCGGACGAGCAGATCCGCCACGCGGTCCGCTCACACATGCCCTGACCTGCACCCTTGGCCTCCTCGACGAGGAACCGGTACCCGAACTCCGGATCCGCACGATGGGCGTCGAACAAGGCATCAGCCCGATAGGCCTGACGCAGCTGGGTGTCGGTGACCGGCTGGGCCAGCCACCGGTAGTAGGGCTGACGAGCGATCTTCAGAACCCGGCACGTCACCGCGACCGGCACCCGTACAGGGGCACCGGCCGCAGCCAGCTCACGGACGAGCGGGTACATCATTTTCCCGGCAAGTTCGCCTGCGACAGGTAGGCGGCGGCCTTGCGCAGGACCTCGTTCTCCATCTCCAGCAACCGGTTACGCCGACGCAGCTCCCGCAACTCAGCCGACTCGGTCTCGCTCACCCCGGGCCGCTTGCCGTCCTCGACATCAGCCTTGGTCAGCCAGTTACGAAGGCACGACTCGCTGATCCCGAAGTCCTTCGCGATCTGGGGTATCGGAGCCTCACCACGCCTGGCCACGGCCACCACGTCGTCACGGAACTCCTTGGGATGGGGTCTAGGCACGATCAACATCCTTCCAGCAGGGCGCACAGCCCCACAGATCAGATGTCACCTATCCGTGCAGCAGTCCCGACTCACGCCCTCGGCGGCCAGGTGAAATCACAAGTCAACCGGCTAGGTGCCGTCGGCGGTGTAGTGGGCGATCTTGTCGTCGAGCACGGTGAGGGCCGCCTGGGTCTGGCGGAGGCGCTCGAGCAACTCGTCTCGGCGGTCACGCAGGAAGCTGACCCGGTCGATGGAGGCGTCGGAGGAGCGGAGCAGGGCAGTGAATCGACGCAGGTCAGCGATGCCGAGACCCGCTTCGCGCAGGCAGGTGACGAGGCCGATCCAGGCGATGTCGTCCTCGTCGTAACGCCGCCGACCGCCGGCCGAGCGCTGGATCGGGCCGATCAGGCCTTCGCGTTCGTAGTAGCGCAGCGCATCGAGGCTGAGCCCGGTGGCCGTCGCGGCATCCGAAGGGTCGTACGTCTGCATCTCATCTCCGCTGCACTCACATCGGCCGTCCACTCACCTCGGCCGTCCACTTACCTCGGCCGTGCTCACCTCGGCCGTGCGGGGGCTCAGACCGCCTCGTCCATTCTGCGCTGATGCTCCGGCCCCAGCATCACCTCACTCGCGCCCAACGCCTCGTCCAACTGCGCGACCGAGCTCACCCCGACGATCGGGCAGATCCCGGGAGTCCCGCTGAGCAGCCAGGACAACACCACCTGGTTGCGGGTGGCGCCGAGCTCCCGAGCCACCTCCTCCAGCACCACCAGCCGCCGGGCGCTGCCCGGGTGATCGTAGATCTCGGCCGGCGGCCGGTCCGGGCGCACGTAGGCGCCGAGCATCAGCGTCCAGTAAGCCCAGACGGCGATACTGGGCTCGGTGGCCGCGTAGTCGAGCGCATCGCAGGTCATGGCAGCATGGCCGGCCTCACCGAACGTCGTCCCGGGCCGGGGCTGGAGGTAGGTGTGGCGCAGCTGCAGAGCCGTCCAGCCGGGCAGTCCTTGCTGCTCAGCGAGGGCCCGGCCCCGTTCGACCCGCCAGGTGGCGTGGTTGGAGGCGCCCAGCCGGCCGACGACCCCCTCCGCGGCCAGCCGGCCGAACGCCTCGACCGTCTCGACCAGCTCGACCGATCGGTCCTCGGCGTGAGCCCAGAGCAGGTCGACCTGATCCACCCCGAGCCGCTCCAAGCTACCCGCCACGCCGTTGCGGATCGCCTCGGCCGACAGTCCCTCGGCCGATTCCGGCCAGTGGTGGGCGACCAGTGGCTGCTGGCGCACCTTGGTCGAGATCAGCACCTGCTCGCGCACCCCCGGGCGATCGGCCAGCCAGCGCCCGATCACCCGCTCGCTGGCCCCGCCGACGCCGCTCGGGTCGTTCCAGAACGAGTAGCAGTCGGCGGTGTCGATCCAGCGCCCGCCGAGCTCGACGAACCGGTCCAGCAGTTCGCGCGAGCGGCCCTCGTCGACCGTGGTGCCGAAGTTCATCGCGCCCAGAACAAGTTCCGGAGCGGCTGGAGCCGGGTGGGCACTCGGTGTGGATGTCATCACCTCACCCTGGCGGCTGGAGTGCGCTCCAGCTCAAGCTGCGCCCGGCCCCCAGCTCGTTCAAACTGGATATTCACCCAGTGAAAGAAAGCGACCAACTGCACAACGGTGACAAGTTGACCACGGCCAGCTAACGTCATCGGCCAAGTGGAGATCCATCTCAGTGACGAGAGGGGCACGCAATGACGTCAGACCGGCCCGAGAGCGATCCGCCGCCCACGACTTCCGCATCCCCCGGGGGCCGAGCTCCCGACGCGAGCCCCTGGAACTGGCTGCTTCTCGTCCCCATCGTGATCCCGCTGCTCACCATGCTCTACAACCGTGACGACCCGCATTTCCTCGGCTTCCCGGCCTTCTACTGGCTGCAGTTGTTCTTCGTGCTGATCGGGGTGGCCAGCACCACGCTGGTCTACCGGATGACCAAGCGGAGGGACTGATCATGGCCCCGAAACTCTCCGATCACGTCGTCCAGATGACCGTGTTCGTCGCCCTCTTCCTGCTGGTCTCCGGGATGGGTTTCGCCGCCGCCCGCTGGCGCCGCGGCGAGAACATGCACCACCTCGACGAGTGGGGCCTGGGCGGTCGCAACTTCGGCCCCTGGATCACCTGGTTCCTGCTCGGCGGCGACCTTTACACCGCCTACACCTTCGTCGCCGTCCCGGCTCTGGTGTTCGCCTCCGGGGCGATCGGCTTCTACGCCGTCCCCTACACGATCCTGATCTATCCGCTGGCGTTCCTGGTGCTGGTCCGGATGTGGTCGGTCAGCTACACCCACGGCTACGTCACCCCCGCCGACTTCGTGCGGGGCCGGTTCGGCTCGCCCACCCTGGCCCTGCTGGTCGCGATCACCGGGATCGTGGCCACCATGCCCTACATCGCCCTGCAGTTGGTCGGCATCCAGGCCGTGCTCAAGGCGATGGGCGTGAACGGCCACACCCCGCTGATCGTCGCCTTCCTGATCCTGGCCCTTTACACCTACAGCTCGGGCCTGCGCGCTCCCGCCCTGATCGCGTTCGTCAAGGACACGCTGATCTACATCGTCATCGTGGTCGCGGTGATCGTGATCCCCTACAAGCTGGGCGGCTGGGACGTCGTCTTCGGTTCGGCCGAGAAGGCCCTCGCCGTCACCAATCCCAAGACCGGCGCCCCGAAGGGCGGCGTGCTGCTCAACGCCAACAACCAGTTGCAGTACGTCACCCTGGCCCTGGGCTCGGCCCTGGCGCTGTTCCTCTACCCGCACTCGCTGACCAGCGTGCTGGCGGCCCGGAACCGAGACACGATCAAGCGCAACATGTCGGCCCTGCCCGCCTACAGCTTCCTGCTCGGGCTCATCGCGCTGCTCGGCTACATGGCCCTGGCCGCGAGCAAGAAGTTCGGGGTCGCGCCGATCATCACCGACGGCAAGGCCGACGGGAACACGATCGTCCCGGTGCTCTTCGACAAGCTCTTCCCGGACTGGTTCGCCGGCGTCGCGTTCGCCGCGATCGGCATCGGCGCCCTGGTACCGGCCGCGATCATGTCCATCGCGGCGGCCAACCTGTTCAGCCGGAACATCTACAAGGAGTACCTGAAACCGGACGCCACCCCGCGGCAGGAAGCCACGGTGAGCAAGCTCGCCTCGCTCGTGGTCAAGCTCGGGGCGCTCGGCTTCGTCATCTTCATCGACCCGCAGTTCTCGATCGACCTGCAGTTGATCGGCGGGGTGCTCATTCTGCAGACCCTGCCCGCGGTAGCCCTCGGGCTGTACACCCGCTGGTGGCACCCGTGGGGGCTGATCTCGGGGCTCGTCGCCGGGCTGGCTGTCGGGATCGGGATGCTGTACCAAATCCCCAACCCGAACAACGGAAAGCTGCACTTCGGCGGCTCGGCCTACAAGCTGTCCGAGATCGGCCTGGACAGCCAGAAGCAGATCTATGTCGGCTTCGTCGCGGTGATCGTCAACCTGGTCGTGGCGGTCGTCGTCACCGCGGCCCTACGAGCCGGGAACGCCCCTGACTTCGGGGACGCCACCGCGGTCGACGACTACTTCGTCGACCGCTCGCCCGACGAACCGCCGCCTGCTGCCGCGGCGAGCGCCGCGACAGCCGAAACGATCACCTAGGGACGAGCGCTCGGGTCGGCCCGCAGGCCCGCCCTCGGGTCGGCCCGCAGGTCAGGGGCGGGTCGGCCCGATCAGCCCGCGCACCCGGCGCAGCGCCTGAAGCATCTCCTCGCGCTTGCCGGGCTGCTTCATCGCCAGAGCGCTGGGCTGCCAGGTGGGCACGGTGGTGAGGCTCGGGAAGCGGGTGGCCGAGTGGTCGCGCCAGGCCTTCTGGGCCACCACACCGCTCGGCATCACCACTTCGAGCCGCTTGAACAGCGGCAGGAGGGAGAGCAGCTCGCGAGCCCCCTGGGCGATCTCCTGCGCGTTGGGCTTGCGGCCGGCCGGCTCGAGGCACCACGGAACGATGTTCCAGTGGGCCACCTCGGTCTCGCCCAGGCCGGACTCCTCGCGCAGCGACCACATGTTGGCCGCGCTCTGGTCGTCGTTGTCGACCGAGACGAAACCGCTGACCGGGCGCTCGCTCGCCTTGCCCCGGTCGATCGTCGGGCCCGGAGGCACTTCGTGGAAGATCAGGACGCGGGCTTCGATGCCGGCCTCGGCCGGATCGAAGTCGGGGACGACCACCCCGCGACGCTCGGCTAGATCGGCACACCACTCCCGGAGCGGCTGGACTCGCGGCTCGGTGAGCAGCATGGCCCGCCGTTCCTCCAGAAGCTTGGCATCGGCAAGGCCCTTCGGCTCATTGAGGAACACGTTGACATCCTATTCCGACTCCGGCCCGCTTCCCGGCCACTACCCCCCGCCGGATCCGGTCAGGAACGATCAGGTAGGCCCTGACAGGCCCACTCGGGGACCAATCAGCTCAATCCGTGGGCCCGGTTTCGCCCGTACCTCCGATCATCCGTAGATTGGGAGGCAGTGATGACAGAGCAAACAGAGATTACTGACGACGAACCGCAACCCACCTTCGCCGATCTCGGGATCGACGAGCGGGTCCTGCGGGCCCTCAGCGACGCCGGCTACGAGGCGCCGTCCCCGATCCAGGCGGCCTCGATCCCGCCCTTGATGGAGGGCCGGCACCTGGTCGGGCTGGCCCAGACCGGCACCGGCAAGACGGCCGCCTTCGCGGTGCCGATCCTGTCCCGGATCGACCTGCGCCAGCGCACCCCGCAGGCCCTGATCCTGGCCCCCACCCGCGAGCTCGCGCTGCAGGTGGCCGAGGCCTTCGGCCGCTACGCCCACCACATCCCGGGCCTGCACGTGCTGCCGATCTACGGCGGTCAGAGCTACGGCGTGCAGCTTTCCGGCCTGCGCCGGGGCGCGCACATCGTGGTCGGCACGCCGGGCCGGGTGATCGACCACCTGGAGAAGAAGACCCTGGACCTGTCCCAGCTGCGTTTCCTGGTGCTGGACGAGGCCGACGAGATGCTCCAGATGGGCTTTCAGGACGACGTCGAGACCATCCTGGCCACCACGCCGGACAGCAAGCAGGTGGCCCTGTTCTCGGCCACCATGCCGGCCCAGATCCGCCGGATCTCGAAGAAGTACCTGACCGATGCGGCCGAGATCACCGTCACCAACCGGACCGTGACCGCGGCCAACACCCGCCAGCGGTACCTGCTGGTCACCCAGCACCAGAAGCTCGACGCCCTGACCCGGATGCTCGAGGTCGAGGACTTCGAGGCGATGATCGTGTTCGTCCGGACCAAGCAGGCCACCGAGGAGCTGGCCGAGCGGCTGCGCTCGCGTGGCTTCTCGGCCGCCGCGATCAACGGCGACCTGGCTCAGGCCCAGCGCGAGCGGACCATCGGCCAGCTCAAGTCGGGAGCGCTCGACATCCTGGTGGCCACCGACGTCGCGGCCCGGGGCCTGGACGTTGACCGGATCAGCCACGTGCTCAACTACGACATCCCGCACGACAGCGAGTCGTACGTGCACCGGATCGGGCGCACCGGCCGGGCCGGGCGCTCCGGCGACGCGATCCTGTTCGTCACCCCGCGCGAACGGCACCTGCTGACCTCGATCGAGCGGGCCACCCGGCAGCCGATCACCGAGATCTCGCTTCCCACGGCGGACGACGTCAACTCGACCCGGATGGCCCGGTTCACCGACTCGATCACGGCCAACCTCGAGGCCCACGAGCTGCCGACCTTCCGCCGGCTGATCGACGACTACGCCCGCGAGCACGACGTCCCCCTGGTCGACATCGCAGCCGCGCTGGCCGTGATCTCGCAGGCCGGCAAGTCGTTCCTGCTGCCCCCGGATCCGGCCGTGCCGCCCCGCGAGGCCCATCGCGACCGTCCCCGCACCGGCCGGGACGCCGGGCCCCGCAGCAGCACCCCCCGGGTGGCCGGTCCGCGCCGTCCCCGGGGAGACACTCCGCTGGCCACCTACCGGATCAGCGTGGGCCGCCGGCACAAGGTCCAGCCGGGCGCGATCGTGGGCGCGATCGCCAACGAGGGCGGCCTGGGCCGGGCCGACTTCGGCCAGATCGACATCCAGGCCGATCACACCCTGGTCGAGCTGCCGGCCAACCTGTCCCGGGAGACGGTCGAGGCTCTGCTGAGCACCCGGATCTCGGGCAAGCTGATCCGGCTGACCAAGACCGACGCCCCACCGGCCCCGTTCGACGCGGCCCGCAAGTTCAAGAAGCGCTGAGGCGCCCGGAAGGCCGGGCCCGGCTCAGTTGGGGATGATCACGGCCGGGCTGAGGACCGTTGCCGTGATGCCGTGGCCGGCCCGCACGGTGTACGAGACGGCGGCCATCACGGTGGCGCCGTCCGGTCGCAGCGCCCGGTAGTAGTGCGCCCCCTTGGCCGCCGGGATCACCGCTCCGGCCAGGCCCTGGGCATCGCTGGTCACCGTGGCCAGCGTGCTCCAGGTGCCCCCGAGACTCTCCTGCAGCCGTACCGGGGAGAGCCGGGAGGCCACGAACGCGTCCCGGGCCGGGTCGTAGTGCAGCACCCGGACGGCGAGGGCCATCTTGGCGTGCGGGCGGAACTCGGCATGGGTGATCGCCACCTGGCTCTTGCGCCGCAGGTCGACGGTGACGCTCTGGCTGGTGCCGTCGGCCTCGTCCCGGACCGTCACCTGGTTGACGCCGGGGCTGATCCGGGTGGCGTCGAGCCGGGCCGTGATCTTGAGCCGGCTGGTGCGCCGGGAGGCGGCCTGCCCGACCTGGGTCGGGGCGAGGTCGCCGGGATAGCTGAACCACAGCGTGGCCGAACGCAGGCCGGTGCCGTCGTCCCCTACCTTGACCGTGCCGGTCAGGCTCACGGTCCGGGTGCTGATCGTGGCCGAGGCCGGCAGCGACACAGTCACGACCGTGGCCCGGGCCGAGGGCGCCAGCCCGGTCCCGACGGCGGTCAGCAGCACACTGGCGAGGATCGCGGAAGCCGTGACGATGCGTTTCACTCGTTTGCTATCGGCGTCACCCGGACAGGCTTGAGCCGGGCCACTTGCGTCAAGCAATAGTAAGTGCGCATACTATCTGCATGATCACTGTTGCCGAGGCGCACGCCTCCTCCCCGGCCGGTCCGGACGGGTTCTTCGCCATGTGGGCCGACATGGCCGCCTGGCCGGAATGGAACGACGACATGGAATGGGTCCGGCTCGACGGGCCGTTCGCCACCGGATCGACCGGGCAGATGAAGCCCAAGGGCGGCCCCAAGGTGAAGTTCGTGATCGAGAGCCTGGTTCCGGGCCGGGAGTTCGTCGACGTCTCGCTGCTCCTCGGCGCCCGCCTGGTGGTCGACCACCAGGTTCGCCCCCGGCCCGAGGGCGGCTGCGCGGTCGACGTCACGGTCCGGCTCGAGGGCCCGCTCAGCCGGGTCTGGAACCTGCTCCTGGGCGGCGACTTCCGCCGGCGCTCCCAGTCCGACCTGGACCACCTGGTCCGCCTGGTGCAGGAGAAAACGAGCGCCCGGTGAGCGAGCCGGTTGCGCTCGACACCGTTCACCCGGACGGCGACGACAGCCCCGGCCTGTTGCTCTGGCAGGTGACCAACCACTGGCAGGCCGCGCAGCGGGCCGCCCTCAAGCCGCTCGCCCTGACCCACGTCCAGTTCGTCCTGCTGGCCTCGCTGACCTGGCTCAACGGCCGGGCCGAGGACGGCGCCCCGGTCAGCCAGCGCCGGCTGGCCGAGCACGCGGTCACCGATCCGATGATGACCTCCCAGGTGCTGCGGGCCTTGGAGCAGCGCGGGCTGCTGGAACGGGCCCCGGATCCGGCCGACCGGCGGGCCCGGGCACTGCGGGTCACCCCGGCCGGGGCGACCCTGGCCAACCGGGCGGTGGCGGTCGTCGAGGCCTGCGACGCCGCCTTCTTCGCCGCGCTCGGGGCCCGGCTGCCGGAGTTCGTCCAGGCTCTGGCCGACCTCAGGTGACGATGCGGACCCGGTCGGCCCGCGTCGTCGGCGTCGTCATCCCGCGATAGTGCCACCCGGCGATATCCAATTTCTCACCCTGGGTCTATCGTGATGACAAATGGGGTAATCCGTCGTCCCTCGGGGCGCCATTATCCGGGGCCTGTACGAATTGGATGGGGAGTTTCCGATCGCGGAGAACGCGGCCCCGCCCACCCTGGTCGTCGCGGGTGTGGTCGGACCCACGCTGCACGCCCAGGGAGCGTCCGCCGGGCGGCGGTGCTCGGTGATCCAGATGGGCGGCTGCAACCTGTCCTGCACGTGGTGCGACTCGGCCTTCACCTGGGACAGCAGCCGGTACGACATGGCCCGCGAGCTGGCCTACTGGCCGGTGCCCGACGTGGCCGCCCTGGCCCTGGCCTGTCGGCCCTCGGTGGTGGTGATCAGCGGCGGCGAGCCCTTGCTGCAGCAGAAGTCACCCGGCTGGCTGCCCCTGCTGGAGAGCCTCAGCGGCAACGAGATCGGCCTGGAGACCAATGGCACGATCGCTCCGGCCGAGGTCACCCTGGAACGGGTCAGCTGGGTCACGGTGTCGCCCAAGCTGGCCCACTCCGGCGATCCGGCCTGGGCCCGGCTGAACGGCGAGGTGCTGCTCGAGTGGGGCCGGCTGGCGCACCGGTACGACATCGACTTCAACTTCGTGGTCCGCGACATCAGCGACGTCTCCACCATCGGTACCCTCGTCACACTTCACGGCCTGCCTCCGGCGCGGGTCTGGGTGACGCCTGAAGGGACCGACGCGATGACCGTGCTCAACCGGATGCGCGAGGTCTCCGAAGCTGCGCTCACCGCCGGCTTCAACCTCTCCCCCCGGATCACCGCTCTGGTCGCGGAGTAGTGCCGGCGCTCGCGTCGGTGGTGGGCGAGCACCTGCGGGCGGCCTTTCCCGGCCCGGTGGTCTCGGCCTCGGTCACCTTTCTGGGCACCGAACCACTGGAGGTGCTCCGCTTCGGCCCGGACGACGCCGGCGTGGTCCGCTACGCGACCGTCGGGGTCTGCCGCCGGCCGATGCACCCGCCGACCGCGAGCGTGCTCGATCCCGTCCGGGGCCCACGCGCCGAACTTGTGCTCAGCCTGCGACCGGCCCGGGACGACGTGCTGCGGGCGCTGGCCGTGCTGGCGGCCACCCCGGACGTGGAGGGCGTGGTGCTGGCCGCCGGTGTCACCCTCGATCTGCAGCTGCCGCTGTGGGCGGGGGCGCGGGTCAGCGCGGCCCTGCTCGGCGAGCCCTCCGGACTGGTGCCGGACCTGGACCTGGTCGCCGGAGGGGCCCTGACCGGGGACGCCGAACCGGTGCGCTTCTACCCGGTGCTGCCGATGACCGCCTCCGAGGCCGCCCTGGCCCGGACCAAAGGCGGCAGCGCCGTCCAGCAGCTCTGGCTGGACGGCGCCACCGACCTGCGCGACCCGGACCGGGCCGGCGCGGTCTGACTCACTCCGGGCTGTTCCGGGCTATTCCGGGACGACGAGCACCGGGTCCTGGCGCAGGGTCAGCCGGGCCAGGCTGCCGGGGGCGAACCCGGCGGCCTGCGAGGTGGGCAGCTGGGCCACCGCGGTGCCGTGCTGACCCAGGTCGACCGTGATCCGGCTGACCGCACCCAGGAACGACGTGGCCACGACGTGGCCGACCAGCGGGTCGTCGTCAGCGCGGTGGGCGCCGTCCTCGAGCGAGACCAGCGAAATCGCCTCCGGCCGCACCAGGGCCAGCGCCTTGCCGTTGGGAAAGGTGCCGTCGACCAGCGGCATCCGGACGCCGAGGACGTCGGCCTCCTTGCCGTTCACCACCGCCGGCAGCCGGTTGCTCAGGCCCACGAACCCAGCCACGAACGGCGTGGTCGGGCGGTGGTAGACGTCGGCCGGCGGGGCCAGCTGCTCGATCTTGCCGCCGTGCATGACACCGACCCGGTCGGCGATGGCCAGGGCCTCCTCCTGGTCGTGGGTGACGAACAGGGTGGTGATCCCGACCTCGAGCTGGATCCGGCGGATCTCGTCGCGCAACTGGGCCCGGACCTTGGCGTCCAGGGCCGACAGCGGCTCGTCGAGCAGCAGCACGGTCGGCTGGATGGCCAGAGCCCGGGCCAGCGCCACCCGCTGCTGCTGGCCGCCGGACATCTGGTAGGCGTACCGCTCGGTCTGCACCGAAAGGCCGACCAGGTCGAGCATCTCGCCGGCCCGCTTGTTCCGCTCGGTCTCGCTGACCTTGCGCAACCGCAGCCCGAAGGCCACGTTCTGCCGGGCCGTCATGTTCGGGAACAGCGAGTAGGCCTGGAACACCATGCCCATGTCGCGCTTGTTCGTGGGCAGCCGGGTGACGTCCTTGCCGCCGACCATCACCCGGCCCTCGTCGGCGTCCTCGAGGCCGGCCAGCAACCGCAGCGCGGTGGTCTTGCCACAGCCGGAGGGGCCGAGCAGGGCGATGAACTCGCCCGGCTTGATGGTCAGGTCGAGCCGGTCCAGGGCGGTGACCGATCCGTAGCGACGGGTCAGCCCCTCGAGCCGCACCTCGACGCCGGACCGGGGCGGGGCGTCGGTTACCTGAGTCTCGGTCACGTCAGTTTCTCCTCAACTCAGTGATGGTTGACGGTCTGGACCAGGTCGGCGACGCCGGCCTCGACGCTGCGGTCGGAGCGACGGCGGCGGCCCACGAAGGACAGCCCGATCAGCAGGACGAACACGACCAGCAGGGCACCGGAGGCGACGGCCACCGAGACCCCGGCGTTGGCCTGGGACAGGTTGTTCATCGCCACCTGGAGATTGACGTAGTTGAGCAGCGAGGCCACGGTGAACTCGCCGAGCACCAGCGACACCGCCAGCAGCGACGAGTTCAGCACCGCAGCCCGGATGTTCGGCGTGATCACCCGCCACATCACGGTGAACCAGCCGGCCCCCAGGCTGCGGGCCGCCTCGGTCAGGGTGGGCACGTCGATGGCCTGCAGCCCGGCGTCCAGCGAGCGGTACATGTACGGCAGGACCAGGATGATGTAGGCGAAAGTCAGCGCCAGCGGCGACGTCTGGTACTGCACCGGGGTGAGGTAGTTGACCCACAGGTAGATCGGGGCCCAGCCGACGACCAGCACGATGGCCGGGATGGTCAGCGGCAGCAAGCATAGAAATTCCACCGTGCGAGCCAGTTTCGGCAACCTCAGCCGCACCCAGACCATGGTCGGCACCAGCAGGACCAGCGCGAACACCGAGGTGATCACGGCCAGTTCCAGGGACGACCGGATGGCTGAGACCAGGTCGGGCGAGTCGCCGATCTGCTTCCAGTACTCCAGGGTGCGCGGGCCGGACAGGTCGGCCTTGCGGGTGCTGAACTCGATCAGAGCCAGCAGTGGCACCACGAAGATCAGCCCGAAGACCACCAGCACGAGCCGGCGGGTCAGTTGCAGCCGGCGCGCCCGCCGGGCCCGCAGGCCCAGTTCCGGCCGGGGCGAGCCGCTGGCCCGACCGGCCGGATCGGTGAGTTCCGTCGTTACCGCAACCATCGCGCCGACCTCCGTTGCATCATCGCGTACAGGGTCATCGCGATCGCGACGATGATGATCATGCCGAGTGCGAGTGCCTTGGCCACGTTCTCCCGTCCGGCCACGGTCTCGCTGGTCAGCGCACCCCGGATCTGCAACGGGATGATCGGGCTGCCCTGTCCGATCAACGCGGCCGCCGTCGCGTAGGCGGCGAAGGCGTTGGCGAAGAGCAGCAGGGTGGCCCCGAGGAACGGCGCGGTCAGCAGCGGGATGGCCACGTGCCGCCAGTACTGCCAGCTGGTCCCGCCCAGGCTCTCGGCCGCCTCCCGCCACTGCGGGCGGATGCCGTCCAGGGCCGGCAGGAACACCAGCACCATCAGCGGCACCTGGAAGTAGGTGTAGACGACGACCAGGCCGGTCAGGTTCTGCAGCCAGCCGCCGGTCGCGTCGATGCCCAGGTTGTTCATGACCAGGGTGATCAGCCCGACCGGGCCGACCGTGGCGATGAACGCGAAGGCCAGGGTGACCCCACCGAACTGGGCCAGTACCCCGGCCGCGGCCATCCAGAGCCGGCGGGCCACGCCGTCGGGCGAACCGCTGGCGATCATGTAGGCCAGAACCGCGCCCAGCACGGCGCCGATCACGGCACTGGCCAGCGACAGCAGGATGCTCTCACCGAAGGCGTGCAGGATCACGCTGTCGGTCAGGGCGTGGATGTTGTCCAGGGTCGGCTGACCGGTCGACGTGAAGAACGCCTGGAAGATCACGATTCCGGTGGGCAGCAGCAGGAACAGCCCGACGTAGGCCAGGAACGGCACCACGCCGAGCCAGCTGAGCGGCAACCGGCGACCAGCCCGGGTGGGCTGGTCGCCGTCCACCGTGACGTTTTCAGTCACAGTTGTTGTCACCAGGGATCACTTGATGGCGCCGGCCCAGTTGGACGCCAGGTACTTGCTGGCCGCCGCAACCTGGTCCTGGGTCTGGAAGACCGGAGTGCCGCCGACCTTCGGCAGCGCGGCGGCGGCCGTGGCGTCGAGCGTGCTCGCCTTGGTCATCGCGTCCTGCCGGACCGGCCGGGCGCCACCCTTGAGCCACAGGTTCTGGCCCTCGTCGGAGTAGAGGAACTCCTCCCACAGCCGGGCCGCGGCCGGGTGCGGGGCGTTCTTGTTGATCGCCTGGTTGTAGTACCCGCCCAGGACGGCGTTCGGCGGCACGAAGACCTGCCAGCTGGGGACGTCGGTCTTGTGCCCGACCTGCAGGTAGTCCCAGTCGAAGACGACCGGCGTGTTGCCGCTCTTGACCGTGGCCGAGGTGGCCTGGACCTTCGAGAAGTTGCCGGCCTTCTTGAGCTGCTTGAAGAAGTCGACGCCCTTGCTGATGTCGTCGACCGAGCCGCCGTTGGCCAGGGAGGCCATCTCGACGCCGTTCAGGGCCGCGTTGGCCTCCGTCGGGTCGCCGTTCAGGGCCACCTTGTTCTTGAAGGCCGGCTTGAGCAGGTCGCTGAACGCGGTGACCGCAGGCAGCTTCTTGCTGTCGTAGCCGATCGACATGTAGCCGCCGTAGTCGTTCACGTACAGGCCGGTGGACTCCTTCTGCGAGTCCGGAATGTCGGCCCAGGTGGCGACCTGGTACGGGGCGTACAGCGCGCTGTTGGCCACGGTGACCGCGCCGCCCATGTCCATCACGTCGGGCGCCCGCTGGGTGGTGCCGAGCTGCTTGACCGCGTCGATCTCCTGCTGGCTGGAGCCGTCGGGGGTGGCCGATGCGACCTTGATGCCGTACTTCGTGCCGAAGGTCTTGATGATCTCGCCGTAGTTCGCCCAGTCCGGCGGGAGGGCGATCACGTTGAGTGTTCCCTCCTTCTTGGCTGCGGCAATCAGCTTGTCCATGCCACCGAAGGCGGACGCCGAGGTGACCGTGGCCGCACTCGGGCCGCTGTCGGTCGACGAGGACGAGTCCTTGGCCGGCGGCGAGCAGGCCGCTGTCACCAACATCGCACCTACCGCGATACCTGCGCCGATACCGCGAATTGAGTTCTTCACGCGCCGTGCCTCCTCTGGGCCTTACCCTCGAACTGAACCTAGATCACGTTGTCAGGATCCTGGCTACGTTGCCGGTGGTCCCGGACGGCGAGGGGTTGACCGGATCGTAAACGGACGAGGAAGGCCACGTCTCAATCAGGCGATCTTCAATCATCGACGAGACTGAACCGTTACAAAGAGCGATGACCGGCCCGGGGCGACGGCCCGGCGTGTTCGGAGCGTGAGGGCGACCTCAGATCACGAGTGCCCGGCGATGTCGCGAGACGCATACGGGGCTTCCAAAGCGGACACTTCATCCTCGGTCAGGCGCAGTTGCAGCGATCCGACCGCGTCGGCCAGGTGCTGCGGCTTGGTCGCCCCGATGATCGGAGCACTCACCCCCGGCCGGCTGCTCACCCAGGCCAGCGCGACCTGGGCCCGGGAGACCCCGCGCTCGGCCGCGATCCGGGCCACCTGCTCGACGATCACCCGGTCGCCGTCCCGATAGAGGGTCTTGCCGAACTCGTCGGTCTCGCTGCGGGCGCTGGTGGCGTCCCAGTCGCGGGTCAGCCGGCCCCGGGCCAGCGGGCTCCACGGGATGACGCCGATGCCCTCGTCGAGGCACAGCGGCAGCATCTCCCGCTCCTCCTCGCGGTAGAGCAGGTTGTAGTGGTTCTGCATGGTCGCGAACCGGGTCCAGCCGTTCAGGTCGGCCACCCGCAGGGCCTTGGCGAACTGCCACGCGTACATGGACGACGCCCCGACGTAGAGCGCCTTGCCCGCCTTGACCACGTCGTGCAGGGCCTCGACGGTCTCCTCGATCGGCGTCCTCGGGTCCCAGCGGTGGATCTGGTAGAGGTCGACGTAGTCGGTGCCGAGGCGGCGCAGGCTGGCGTCGATCTCGTGCATGATCGCCTTGCGCGACAGCCCACCGCCGTTCGGGCCCGGCCGCATCGTGCCGTGCACCTTGGTCGCCAGCACGATCTCGTCGCGCCGGGCGAAGTCGGCCAGGGCCCGCCCGACGATCTCCTCGCTGCTGCCGTCGGAGTAGATGTTGGCGGTGTCGAAGAAGTTGATCCCGGCCTCGAGCGCATCCTTCACGAACGGCCGGCTGGTCTCCTCGTCGAGGCTCCACGGGTGGGCGCCGCGGCCGGGCTCGCCGTAGCTCATGCAGCCCAGGCAGATCGTGGACACATCGAGACCGGTGGATCCGAGCTTCACGTACTCCATGCCGACCACCCTCGCACAACCGCCCGCCGGTGCGGCAAGCTCACGACATGCCCGATGCCGATCGTCCCGAGCTGCTCCGCCTGTCCACGGCCGGAGGGCGGTGGGTGCTGACCGCCGCCGTCCTCGGCAGCGCGGTGGTCAGCCTGGACGCGACCGTGGTCAACGTGGCCCTGCCGACCATCGGTCGCGACCTCGGGGCCACCGTCTCCGGGTTGCAGTGGACGGTGAACGGGTACGCGCTCACCCTGGCCGCCCTGATCCTGCTCGGCGGCTCGCTCGGTGACCGGTTCGGCCGCCGCCGGGTGTTCGTGATCGGCGTGATCTGGTTCGGGGCGGCGTCCCTGCTCTGCGGGATCTCCCCCAACCTGACCACGCTGATCCTGGCCCGGGCCCTGCAGGGGATCGGCGGGGCCCTGCTGACGCCGGGCAGTCTGGCCATGATCTCGGCGTCCTTCCACCCGGACGACCGGGCCCGGGCGATCGGCGCCTGGTCCGGGCTGGGCGGGGTCGCCGGAGCGGTCGGACCGCTGATCGGCGGGGCCCTGCTCGACCTCAGCTGGCGCTGGGTGTTCCTGATCAACCTGCCGCTGACCGCTTTTGTCGTCGTCCTGGCGCTGCGGCACGTGCCGGAGTCGATGGACACCGAGGCCGCCCGGCGGCTGGACTACTCCGGCGCTGCGGCCGGGGTGGTCGGCCTCGGCGGTCTGACCTACGCCCTGATCGAGGCACCCGATCGCGGCCTGGCCGGGATCGCCCTGCCGGCCCTGGTCGGGCTGGCCGCCCTGGCCGCGTTCATCCAGATCGAGCGGCGCAGCTCGCACCCGCTGATCCCGCTCGACATCTTCGCCTCCCGCCAGTTCACCGCGGCCAACCTGGTCACCTTCGCCCTGTACGCCGCCCTGGGCAGCGTGTTCTTCCTGATGGCGATCACCCTGCAGGTCAGCGTGGGCCTGTCGCCGCTGCGGGCCGGCGCGGCCCTGCTGCCGCTGACCCTGATCATGCTGACCCTGTCGGCCCGGGCCGGGGCCCTGGCGGCCCGGATCGGGCCCCGCCGGCCGATGACCTTCGGGCCGCTGATCGTCACCGTCGCCCTACTGCTGATGCTGCGGGTCGGCCCGGGCTCGAGCTACCTGCTCGACGTGCTGCCGGCCGTGATCGTGCTCGGCCTCGGTCTGTCGCTGACCGTGGCCCCGCTGACCGCGACCGTGCTGGCCGCCGCCGACACCCGGCACGCCGGCGTGGCTTCCGGGGTGAACAACGCCGTGGCCCGCACGGCCGGGCTGCTCGCGGTGGCCGTGGCCCCGCTGGTGATGGGCCTCAGCGGCGCCGACTTCCAGCGGCCGGGGCCGCTGGCCCACGGCTTTCACCTGGCCATGGCGTGGGCGGCCGGGCTGGTGGCGGCCAGCGCGGTGATCGCCTGGTTCGGGATCCAGGACGACGTGCTGGACGATCCGGCCCCGGATCAGCCATCGGCCCCCGCCGAGCCGGCGGGCTACCACTGCGCCGTGAACGGACCGCCGCCGGTCCATCACCGCTAGGAGTCGCAGGCCGCGATTCTGACCTTCGACCCGGCCGAGCCGGTAGGGGTGGGGGGCGGAGTGGGGGTCGGGGTGGCCGGCGCGCTGCTGGCCGCCGCGACACAGGTGGGTGAGGCGGCCGAGATCGGCGTGGTCGTGCTCGCCGCCTGGCTGCTGGTCGTCGGGGCCGTGCTGGGGCTGGTGGTGGTGGGTGCGGGTGGCTCGGTGGTGGTCGTCGGCGCTCCGGTGGGCGCAGCCGGCGGGGTGGTGGTGGGCACCGGGTCGGTGGTCGGCGGCGCCGTGGTCGGCGCCGTCGTCGGCGGGGTGGTGGTGGTCGGGGCCGTTGTCGGCGGGGCCGTGGTGGTCGGCGGGGCCGTCGTCGGGGTCGGCGGCTTGATCGTCGGTCGCGGCACCAGCGTGCGGCTCGGGGTCGGCGTGGGGGTCGCCTTCGGCGGGGTCGGCACGGCCGGCGGCGGGCCGGGCGTGGTGGCCGGCGGCGTCGTGGTCGGCGGGGTGGCGCCGCCGGGCGGGTTGGTGAAGCCGGCCGGTGTGCCGGTGGCGTACGAGTCGGCCAGCGAGAGCACCAGCGACACGTAGCTGTCCGAGTGGTTGTACCGGTAGACGGCGGCCCAGCGGCCCTTCTTGGTGCCCAGCTCCGAGTTGCCCACACACAGGTAGCGGCCGGTGGCCAGGGCGGCGGCGGTGATGTTCTGCGGGTTGGCCCCGGCGCCGTAGATCTTCCAGGTGCCGGGCAGGAACTGCATCGGCCCGACGGCCCGGTCGAACGCCGTGTCGCCGTCGTACTTGCCGTTGTCGGTGTCGCTGATCCGGGCCGTACCGGCCCGCGAACCGTCCAGCCGCACGCCCAGGATCGGCGGGCTGACGACGCCGTCGGCCCCGATCGACGAGCCGCCGAACCGGCCGTGGTTGCTCTCGACCCGCCCGATGCCGGCGATCACGGTCCAGCTCAGCTTGCAGGTCGGATCGCTGGTGGCCAGCTGGTTGGCGGCCGCGACGTAGGCCGAGTAGGCCGCCTGCGGGATGCCCGAGGCGGTCAGCCCGGCCGGCGTGGTCAGGCCGTAGGGCTGGGTGGGCGTGTCGACGGCGGGCGGCGTGGTGGCCGCCGCAGCCGGCGGGGTGGGCACCAGCAGCGGCGTCGTCGGCCCGGCGATCGGGGTCGGCCCGGTGGCCGGAAAAGCTCCGGCGGCGGAGTACGCCTTCGGCGTGGCGCTCGGCGTGAGATATGCCGCTGCCACTGGTAGGAAGGATTGTGATCCGGAAAGGACGAGGACACCGACGGCACCCACCGTCGCGGCCAGCACTCGCTTGGTCGCGATCAGTAGGTGCGAGCGGTTAATCCCGGACGAATCGCTCAGGTGCACGGTTAGACCTTAAGCAAGACTTGAGGAAACCGCAGCCCCTACAGCGTATTGACATCGGTCCGTACGACATGTTTACGAAACAATCCACCGCTCGACCTGGAGGCCAACGTGCGTGCAACCTGGAACGACACTGTCATCGCCGAGTCCGACGACACCGTGGTGGTCGAGGGAAATCACTATTTTCCCGTCGGTTCGGTCAAGCAGGACCTGCTGGTCGCCAGTGACACGACGTCGGTCTGCCCGTGGAAGGGCACGGCGTCGTACTACTCGCTGTCGGTCGAGGGCCAGGTGAACCCGGACGCGGCCTGGTACTACCCGGCCCCGAAGGACGCCGCGGCCCAGATCAAGGACCACGTGGCCTTCTGGCGGGGCGTGACGATCGAGGAGTGACGAGCCTCAGGCCGGCGGGACCGAGGCGCTGACCAGGCCGCTCTGGTAGGCGGCCACCACCAGCTGGGCCCGGTCCCGGGCCCCGAGCTTGGTCATCGCCCGGTTCACGTGGGTCTTGGCCGTCAGCGGGCTCACGCTGAGCCGCTCGGCGATCTCGTCGTTGGACAGTCCCAGCGCCACCAGGATCACCACCTCCCGCTCCCGCTCGGTCAGCACGGCCAGCTGGGCCGGGCCGGTCGAGCGCGGACCGGTCGGCTGGGCCAGGAACGTGGTGATCAGGCCCCGGGTGGCCCGGGCCGAGAGCAGCGAGTCGCCCAGGGCCACGGTCCGGATCGCGGCCAGCAGCTCGGCCGGCTCGACCCCCTTGCCGACGAACCCGCTGGCCCCGGCCCGGATCGCCTCGACCACGTACTCGTCGATCTCGAACGTGGTCACCACCAGCACCTTCACCCCGGCCAGGTCCTCGTCGGCGCAGATCTCCCGGGTCGCCTGCAAGCCGTCCATCTCGGGCATCCGCACGTCCATCACCACGACGTCGGCCCGGGTGCTGCGAGCCAGCTCGACCGCCTCCCGGCCGTTGGCGGCCTCGCCGACCACCTCGAGATCGGGCGCGGAGTCGATCAGCACGCTGAACCCGGCCCGGATCAGGGCCTGGTCGTCGGCGATCAGGACCCGGATGCTCACGTGGTCACAGAAATCGGCGCAGAAATCGGCCCGGCGATCGGCCCCGAGATCGGCGCGGACAGTGGCAACCGGGCCGAGACCCGCCAGGTGCCGTCGTTCTGGGCCGCGGCCAGCACGCTGCCACCGACCGCCCGGGCCCGCTCGCGCATCCCGATCAGGCCGTGACCGCCGGCCGGCGCCGCCAGCACCGGGGCCGGATCTTCGATGCCGGGGGTGACGATGCTGGGGTTGACGATGTCGATGGCCACGTCGCCGTCGCGGAACACCACCCCGAGCCGGGCCGAGCCGGTGCCGTGCTTGTGGGCGTTGGTCAGGCCTTCCTGGACCAGCCGGTAGGCGACCAGGTCGACCGCCGACGGCAGCGGGCAGGGCTCGCCGCTCAGCTGCCAGTCCACCTTCAGGCCGGAGGCGGCGAACGAGTCGATCAGCTGGCCCAGCCGGTTCAGGCCGGGAGCCGGGTCGGTCGGGGTCGGGCTCTCGTCGGGCTGGCGCAGGACGTCGAGCAGGCCCCCGAGCTCGTCCAGCACCGCGGAACTGGAGCGGCGGACGTGGCCCAGGGCCTCCCGGGCGGCGTCCGGCTGGTCCTCGAGCAGGTGCCCGACCACTCCGGCCTGGACGTGGATCACGGCGATGTGATGGGCCACGACGTCGTGCAGCTCCCGGGCGATCCGCATCCGCTCCTCGACCACCCGGCGGCGGGCCTCCTCCTCCCGGGTGTGCTCGGCCCGGCGGGCCCGCTCCTCGACCGCCTCGACGTAGGCCTTCTTGTTGCGGCCGGCGTCGCCCACCGCCGCGGCGAAGCCGGTCCAGGCCAGCAGGGCCAGGTTGTTCGGTTCCAGCCAGGTGCCTTCCCGCCAGGAGGCGCCGACCACCAGCAGCGGCCCCACGGTCAGGCCGATGATCACGGCGGTGCGGCGGTCGGTCTTGAACGCCACCGTGAGCACGGCCAGCACCACCGCCGGCGCCACCACCGAGACGCCCCCGTTCAGGGCCATCACCAGCAGGGCGCCGCCGGTGGTGATCGACAGCACCAGCTCGGGCCGGACCGTGCGGAACACCAGCACGCAGAAGATGAGCACTTCCAGCGCCACCGACCCCGGCGACGACACCACCCCGGCCTGGTCCGGCATCCGCCGGCCGACGGCCAGGGCGGCCCCCATCAGAGCGACCGCGACCAGGGCATCGGTGGTGTACGGGTGGCAGCGGACCGCCTCCCGGACCCGACTGCTGGTGAAGCTGCTGGTGATGGTGGCCATGAGCGGACTCTAGTTTCGAGTCGAGGCCACGTCGACGGCCATGTCGACGGTCATGTCGACGGGCCGGCGCCGGCCGGTCACGAGCGACCGGCCATCGCGTTGTCGCTGTCGTCCTCGGTGGCCCCGGCGCTGCTCGGGCCGGCCGGGGCCGGAATCCGCGGCGCCGGGGCGCTCGCGGAGTCGCCGGGCTCGACCGAGACGTGCGGCAGGATCCGGTCCAGCCACTCCGGCAGCCACCAGTTCGCGTTGCCGAGCACGTGCATCACCGACGGCACCAGCACGGTTCGCAGGATGAAGGCGTCGATCGCCACCGCCGAGGCCAGGCCGATGCCGAACTCGGCGATCACTCGCTGCCCACCGAGCACGAACGAGGCGAACACGCAGATCATGATCACCGCGGCCGCGGTGATCACCTTGCCGGTCTCGGCCTGGCCCAGGATCACCGACTTCTTGTTGTCCCGGGTCTGGGTCCACTCCTCGTGCATCCGGCTGACCAGGAAGACCTCGTAGTCCATGGAGAGGCCGAACAGGATGGCCAGCATGATCACCGGCAGGAAGGCCTCGACCGGTCCGGCCGCGCCGACGCCGGGGATCCAGGAACCCCAGCCCCACTGGAACACGGCCACCACCACGCCGAACGAGGCCGCGGCGGCGAGCAGGTTCATCACGGCCGCCGTCAGCGGCACCACGATGCTGCGGAACGCGACCAGCAGCAACAGCATGCCCAGCACCACGATGACGCCGATGAACAGCGGCAGCTTGCCGGTCAGCACGTCGGCGAAGTCGTCGAAGATGGCCGTCGTCCCGCCCACGTAGACCTGCAGGCCGTTGCCCGCGGCGGCGGCCGGCACCAGATCACTGCGGATCTGCTGGATCAGGTCGCTGGTGGCCTTGTCCTGCGGGGCCGTCGTGGGCGTGACCTGCACGATGCTTAGGGCCCCGGCCTTGGCCGGCGCGCCCTGGGCCGACGCGACCCCCGGGGTGTGCTGCAGGGTGGAGACCAGACCGTCGAGCGCGGTCGCTTCGGCCGCGGTCTTCACCTGGGAGACCAGCAGCAGCGGGCCGTTGGAGCCGGGCCCGAAACCGTCGGCCAGCAGGTCGTAGGCCTGCCGGGTGGTGGTCGTGGTCGGGTTGTTGCCGGCGTCGGAGGAGCCGAGCCGCAGCGACAGGGTCGGGATCGACAGGACGACGATGGCCGCCACGGCCAGGGTGCCGAACAGGGCCTTGCGGTGCGAGACCAGGTTCGACCAGCGGAACCAGAATCCGGCGGCGGCGGCGTTGTGCGGGCCGTCCGCGGCCAGCCGGCGACGCTCGCGCCGGCTCAGCAGCTTGATCTTGAACCCGCCGAGGATGGCCGGCAGCAGGGTGACCGCCGCGAGCACGGTGCACAGCACGGTGACAGCGGCGCCGATGCCCATCCCGGACAGGAAGCTGACCCGCAGCACCAGCAGCCCGAGCAGGGCGATGACCACCGTGCCGCCGGCGAACAGGACCGCCCGGCCCGAGGTGTCCAGGGCCCGGACGGCGGCGTCCTCCGGTTCCATCCCGGCCTGCAGCCCGCTGCGATAGCGGGTCACGATGAACAGGGCGTAGTCGATCCCGACCCCCAGCCCGATCAGCGCGGCCAGGATCGGCGCGATCGTGCCCAGGGTGATCAGGTGCGAGAGCAGACCGATGGTCAGGATGCCGCCGCCCAGCCCGGCCACGGCGACCAGGATCGGGGTCAGCATGGCGAACAGGGCGCCGAAGGTGACGAACAGGATGATGCCGGCGGCCACGATGCCGATCAGCTCGCTGTTGCCCGGCGGGGTCTGGCTGGCCGTGTCGATCGCCTGGCCGCCGAGCTCGATCTGCAGCCCGCCGCCGTCGATCGCCTGGGCGGTGTCGATCACCTTGGTGATGTCACCGAGCGGGATCAGGTTGGCCTGGTCATCGAACTGCACGGTGGCGAAGGCGATCGTGCCGCTCTTGCTGATCTGGGCCGCCCCGGCCGGGTCGTAGAAGCTGGTCACCCCGGCGACCGAGGGCAGCTTCTTCACCTCGGCCAGCATCGCGCTGACCTTCTCCTTGACCGCGGGGTCGGTGACCTTGCCGTCCTTGACGTGGACCACGATCTCGTCGGTGTCGCCGGCCTGCTGCGGGCTGGCCTTCTGCAGCAGCTCCAGAGCCTTGGTCGACTCGGTGCCGGGCAGGTTGAACTTGTCGGCGTAGCCGGTGCCGACCGCGGCGGTCACCGCGCCGAGCCCGACCAGCACCGCCAGCCACAGCCCGATCACCACGCCGCGGTGCCGGAAGCACCATCGAGCAAGAACTGCCATGACTGACAAACCTCCAGGAACAGGACGGCGGCGCGACGGTGGACCGGCGAAGACTGAGGACTCTCCCAGGATGCTGATCGACAGCTCCGGAGTCGTCCTCCAGTCACGGACACCTGCGCGTACTGCGTTCGCGGTACGCCAGCGACGCTGCTACGACCGAAAAGTCGGAATGAAGAAACAGAACAAAGGGCCTGGAGACAACCTCAGGTTGTGACCGGACAGGCACAGCCCCACTTCCCCGGGGGACCGGCGGCAACCATCGTAGGTGCCGTGACCATGACCGAGGTAATGCCACCCCTGCCGCGGACGGCGAATCCGGCCCGGTCCGAGCCCCACGATCTGCTGACCTCGGTGGCCCCCAACTGGTTCGCCGCCGTGATGGGCACCGGGATCCTGGCCACCTCGGCCGCCGGGCTGCCGGTCGGCGCGGCCGCCCTGCGGCCGTTCGCGGTCGGCAGCTGGCTGCTGGCCGCCGTCCTGCTGGCCGGGATCAGCCTGCTGACCGCGGCCCAGTGGATCGCCCGGCCGCAGGCGGCCCGCAGCCATCACCGGCACCCGGTCCGGGCCCACTTCTACGGCGCCGTCCCGATGGCCCTGCTCACCGTGGGCGCTGGCACCCTGCTGGTCGGGCCGGACCTGCTGGGCGCCGGCCTCGCCGTCCGGATCGACTGGGTGCTCTGGACCGCCGGCACCGCGCTCGGCCTGGTCACCACCGTCGCCGTCCCGTTCCTGCTGTTCACCGGCCGGCTGGGCCCGTCGGCCGGTCGCCCGGAGGCGGCTTTCGGGGGCTGGCTGATGCCGGTCGTGCCGCCGATGGTCTCGGCCTCGACCGGGGCCCTGCTGCTGCCCCACAGCCCGGCCGGCCAGGCCCGGCTCAGCCTGCTGGTCGGCTGCTACGCCCTGTTCGGGATCAGCCTGATCGCCTCGCTGATCGTGATCACCCTGATCTGGGCCCGACTGGCCCGCTTCGGCCTGCCCGAGCCGCGCCTGATCCCGACCCTGTGGATCGTGCTCGGCCCGCTGGGGCAGTCGGTGACGGCGGTGGTGCTGCTGGGCGAGCGGGCCCCGGCGGCCATCGGCGAGCCGTACGCGACCGGGCTGCGGGTGCTGGCCCTGGTCTACGGCGTCCCGGTGTTCGGGTTCGCCCTGCTCTGGGTCGCGCTGGCGGCGGCGATCACGATCCGGGCCGCCCGCAGCCGGGCCGGCCTGCCGTTCGCCCCGACCTGGTGGTCGTTCACCTTCCCGGTCGGCACCTGCGTGACCGGCGCGAGCGGGCTGGAGAGGATCAGCGGCGCGGAGGTCTTCACCGGCTGCGCCGCGCTGCTGTTCGCCGGCCTGCTGACGGCCTGGCTGGTGGTCTCGACCCGAGCCCTGCTCTCGGCCCGCGAGCGGCCGACGGCCTGGTCGTACTCCATCTAGAACCCGGCTGGAACACGGGCCCGAACACAGTGCCGTTCCGAGAACTTGATCGAGGACGGCGTAACGCGGCTGTCATACGCGGCCCCTACCGTCGAACGATGTCCCTCGATCTCGGCTTCTCGCTGCTCACCGACCCGGGCGTGTTCGCGCCCGACCGGGTCGACGAGCTGGTCGGGCACTACCGGAAGTACGGCTTCGTCGTCATCCGTGATCTGTTCCCCGATGAGCTGACCGGCCGGATGGAGGCCGAGTGCGTCCAGGCCCAGCAGCAGGTGGTGGCCGGAGAACTGCCGCGGCGCCACGGCTCGACCGGGTTCCTCGACGAGGCGGCCAAGGCCGAGAGGTTCGCCAACTATGTGGAGTACGTCAACGAGCTGTCGCCGGCGGTGCGCGAGGCGGCCGGCCATCCGGGCCTGGTCGCGGTGATGACGGCGCTGCTCGGGCCGGGCTGCTGGCTGAACGAGGCCAGCCGGGCCGGCGTGGTCTACCAGGACGCGCGGCCCGGGCGGGAGTCCGGCTACACCCGGATCGGCTGGCACTCGGACTGGCAGGCCGCGCCCAACCTCGACATCTGGCCGGCCACGGCGTTCACCTTCCACCTCGACGGCACCAGCCCGGCCAACGGCTTCCTGCGGGTGGTGCCGGGCAGTCACCGCTGGGCCACGCCGGCGCCGTACCGCAACATCAACAACGCCGTGGTCCCGGCCGACGCCCGGCCCACCGGCGGCTACAGCCACACCGCCCCTCCGGTGGCGATGCCGCTGGGATTCGAGAAGATCACCGGCGAGATCCCGGTCTACACCCAGCGCGGCGACGTCCTGCTGCACGACGCGTATCTGTGGCACTCGGCCGCTCGGGCCACCGACGACGTCACCACCCGCCGGCACGTGCGCGGCGGCTACCTCACCGGCGACCGGGAGGGGGACGGCCGGCGGGAGGTGTTCGTCAAGAACGCCGCCCGATGAACCAGTTTCATCCGCACGACATCGCCGACCACACCCTTGGGGGGACCTCCCGATGAGTACTGCACAGGCGCACGACGGCGTGCTCGACGTCCCGGTCATCGACCTGGCGGCATTCCGAGCCGGCAGCCCGGCCGAACGCGCGGCGGTGGCCGCGCAGCTCGACCAGGCGGCCCGGACGGTGGGTTTCATGCAGGTGGTCGGCCATGACGTGCCGGCCGAGGTCGAGGCCGGGCTGACCGCGGCGATGGACGGGTTCTTCGGCCTGCCGATGTGGCAGAAGAAGGCCCTGCGGCCGGCCTCGACCGAACTGAACCGCGGCTACACCCCACCCAAGGCCGAGCGGCTGAGCCTCAGCCTGGGGGTCGACTCCCCGGCCGACCTGTTCGAGGCGTTCAACATCGGCAACGGCACCGACGACTTCCCCGGCCTGGAGCTCGACGAGGTGCAGTACGCACCGAATCTGTGGCCGCTGCGGCCGGAGTCGTTCGAGGCGGGCGTGCTGGCCTGGTTTCACCAGGCGGCCCGGGTCTCGCGGGAGATCACCACCGTGATGGCCGTCGCCCTGGGTCTGGACCCGAACTACTTCACCGGCTGTCAGGACCATTCACTCGATGTGCTGCGGATGAACAACTACCGGGTGCCGCCGGCGCCCACCCGGCTCGAGCCGGGCCAGGTCGGGATGGGGGCGCACACCGACTACGGGATCGTCACCGTGCTCTGGGCCGACCCGATCCTGGGCCTGCAGATCCTCGATTCGGACGGCGTCTGGCACGACGTCGTCCCGGCCCCGGGGGCGCTGCTGGTCAACCTGGGCGACCTGCTGGCCCGGTGGACCAACGACCGCTGGATCTCCACCCTGCACCGGGTGCTGCCGCCCACCGACGGCGAGGGCCAACTGGTCCGGCGCCGCTCGGCCGCCTTCTTCCACGACGGCAACGCCGACGCGGTGATCTCCTGCCTGCCCGGCTGCGCCACCGAGGAGAACCCGGCCCGGTACGAGTCGGTCACCGTCTCCGACCATCTGGCGGCCAAGCTCAACGGCTCGCGCGGCCTGGTCGCGAACACCAGCGCCGAGCGGGAGTCGGCGCGCCTGCTGTCGGCCCAGCAGTGATCAGCTCAGCAGTGACGGCTGGGTGTTGAGCAGCAGGCTGAAGATCTGGTCGCGGTGCGGGCGGGCGCCCGGCGGGTAGTTGCCGACCTCCTGCCAGAACCGGTCGACCGCCTCCCGGGCGGCCATCGCGACCTGGTCTCCCTGCAGGCTGTCCAGGTGGTCGCCGTACGCGGCGACGCCCTCGGCGACGCCGAGCAGCCATTCGATCAGAGGGTCCGACGGGTTCATGCTCTCCTGTCGGCGGCTGCCCGGGCCTACTTGACCCCGCTGCCGGGACCGGAGGAGACCAACCGGTGCTGCAGCCGGCGGCCGATCTCGGTCAGCTGGGCGATCTGCTCCGCCGTGAGCAGGTCGATCAGATTTTCGCGGACCGCTGCGACGTGGTCCGGGGCGCTGGACGCGAGCTTGGCCCGGCCGGCCGCGGTGAGCTCGGCGTTCATGCCCCGCCGGTCGTCCTCGCACTCCACCCGGCGGACCCAGCCGGCTCGCTCGGCCCGGGTGACCGCCCGGGTCATGCCGCTGCGGGTGGAGAGCGTGGCGTCGGCCAGGTCGCGCATCCGCAGCGTGCCGTCCGGGGCCTCGGACAGGCGCACCAGCAGGTCGTAGTCGGTCAGCGAGAGATCGGCATCGGCATTGAGCCGGCGGTCGAGCGCCTGCATCAGCCCTCGGGTGCCGTCGAGGTAGGCCCGCCAGGCGGCCTGCTCCTCGTCGTTGAGCCAGTTCACGTCGTCAGCCATGGGCCTCACCGTTCATCGCCATACCGCTCACCCTCTCAGTCCCGGGAATAGTTGACTAAGCAACGACCTTGAGCCAGCATAGTCATTGCCTCATCAGTGGAAAGAAGGCCGACATGCCCGCCGTCACCGTCGAGAACCCCCTGGCCCTGCCGCGTGTTCCGGAGGCGGACCCGACCACCGACCGGCCTCGCCCGGTGGTCTCGGTCACGACGTCGCCGCGCGGCTTCGAGGGAGAGGGCTTCCCGGTCCGGCGCGCCTTCGCCGGAGTCGACCTGCGGGCCCTCGACCCGTTCATCCACATGGACCAGATGGGCGAGGTGGAGTACGCACCGGGCGAGCCCAAGGGCACCCCGTGGCACCCGCACCGCGGTTTCGAGACCGTCACGTACATGATCGACGGCGAGATGGCCCACTCCGACTCCAACGGCGGCGGCGGCCTGATCTCCGGCGGCGACACCCAGTGGATGACGGCGGGCGCGGGCATCCTGCACATCGAGACCCCGCCCGAGCACCTGGTGGTCAGCGGCGGCCTGTTCCACGGCCTGCAGCTGTGGGTCAACCTGCCCCGGGCCCAGAAGATGGCCCACCCCCGCTACCAGGACATCACCGGCAGCAAGGTGGCCCTGCTCAGCTCCCCCGACGGTGGCGCCCTGGTCCGGGTCATCGCCGGCGAGGTGGCCGGTCACGCCGGGCCGGGCTCGACCTACACCCCGATCACCCTGGTCCACGCCACCATCGCCCCCGGGGCCTCGCTGCGGCTGCCCTGGAACGAGGACTTCAACGCGCTGGCCTACGTGCTGTCCGGCGACGGCACCGTCGGCGCCCCGATCGGCGGCGGCTCGTTCGGCGGCCGGCCGGCCCGGCCGATCGCGACCGGCCAGCTGGCCGTGTTCGGTGAGGGCGACTCGATCACCGTGACGGCGAACGCGAGCCAGGACTCGCGCTACGGCGCGCTCGACGTCTTCCTGCTTGGCGGCCGGCCGATCCGCGAGCCGGTGGCCGCCCACGGCCCGTTCGTGATGAACACCCGGGCCGAGCTGGTCCAGGCCTTCGAGGACTTCCAGGCCGGCCGGCTGGGCAGCATCCCGGCCGCCCACGGGGACGTCGAGGCCAGCACCCCGGACGCCGAATAACCGCACCACACCCCTCCGATCCGCGACTCCTCGGGTCCACCCAGATCCGCTTGCCGTCCCGCCACCCCCTCTGAGGTGGGACGGCAAGCCCGCCTCAGCGCCGTCCGCCCCTCAGACGGTCGGATCCCCGGCGAACTCGGCCGTGATCTCCCGGATCGGCACCGGGTGACCCTCGGCGCACCGGACCTCGACCCCGACCTCGGCCCCGCACCCGTCGTGCCGCAGCAGCACCGGACCGCCGTCCGCGCCGGCCAGGTAGGTGTCGCCCCACTGCATCAGCGCGATGGCCACCGGCAGCAGGTCCCGCCCCATCCGGGTCAGGCGGTACTCGTGCCGGGTCCGGCGGCCCGGGTCCTGGTAGGGAGTGCGTTCCAGCAGGCCCGCGGCGACCAGTTCCTTCAGCCGGGCCGCGGCGACCGCCTCGGTGATCCCGACCCGGCGGGCGAAGTCGTCGAACCGGGTCGTGCCGTAGAGGGCCTCGCGCATCAGCAGCATCGACGACCGGGTGCCGACCACCTCCAGCGCGCGGGCGATCGAGCAGCGTGGCCCCGGCAGCCAGGAGTCCCGATCGGCCATCCGCCCCCGCAACGGGCCGGCGGTGGCCACCTCGCCCGCGGATCCGCTCATCCCCGACTCCATCCGGCCTCCATCCCGACCTTTCGGCTGTGGCTCTGCTGTGGTTCGGCTGCGGCAGGCACCGTGCGCGCACTGCGGCCAGAATAAGTCCACCCCGCTGACTTGTGCCAACCAGAGCCAGCCCCCTACCGTCTGACTATGCCAGTCAATAGTCAGCCGATCCGGTCCGGGTCGGGGCCCGCCGCTCCCACCACCGACCCCGGCTCCGGCGGCCGGCCCGGCGCCGTGCTGGCCGTGCTGTCGCTGGCCGCCTTCATGAGCAGCCTCGACCTGTTCATCGTCAACGTCGCCTTCGGCGACATCCAGCACAGCTTCGGCGGCGCGAGCCTGACCGACCTGAGCTGGGTGCTCAACGCCTACGCGATCCTGTACGCGGCCCTGCTGGTGCCGTTGGGTCGGCTGGCCGACCGGTTCGGCCGCAAGGCCGGCTTCCTGCTCGGCCTGAGCCTGTTCACCCTGGCCAGCCTGGCCTGCGCGACCAGTCCGGGGCTGTGGTGGCTGGTCGGCTTCCGGGCCCTGCAGGCGGTCGGCGCGGCCGCGCTGACCCCAACCAGCCTCGGGCTGCTGATCACGGCCATCCCGCCGGCGGGCCGGGTCCGGGCGGTGCGGATCTGGGCCGCCACCGGGGCCCTGGCCGCCGCGGCCGGGCCGGTGATCGGCGGGCTGCTGGTCAGCGCCTCCTGGCGCTGGGTGTTCCTGGTCAACCTGCCGATCGGCCTGTTCGCCCTGGTCGCGGCCTGGCGTCTGGTGCCCGACTCGCGGGACCGCTCGCTGTCCGGCCTGCCCGACCTGCCCGGTGCCGGACTGATCGCGATCGCCGTCGGGGCCCTGGCGATGGCCCTGGTCAAGGGCCCGGACTGGGGCTGGACCAGTGCCGGACCGCTCGCCCTGTTCGCCCTGTCGGTGCTGACGGCGGCGCTCTTCGCCCGGCGCTCGGCCCGGCACCCGATGCCGGTGATCGAGCCGGCCCTGCTCCGAGTGCGGGCGTTCGCCTGGTCCAACGTCACCACGATCCTGTTCAGCGTGGCCTTCGCGATCAACCTGCTGGCCAGCATTCTGTGGATGCAGCAGGTCTGGGGGTACTCGGCGCTGCGCACCGGGCTGGGCGTGGCCCCGGGCCCGCTGATGGTGCCGATCTTCGCCGCGGTGGCCCAGTCGGTGGCCCACCGGGTGCCGGTCGGCCGGATCGCCGCCACCGGCACCGCGATCTGCGGGATCAGCGCGCTGCTGTTCACCTTCACCCTCGGCGCCGAGCCGGCCTACGCCACCGAACTGCTGCCGGCCTGGCTGTTCGGCGGAATCGGAGTCGGCCTGGCCCTGCCGACCCTGCTCTCGGCGGCCACCGCCGACCTGCCCGCCGCGTCGGCCGCGACCGGCAGCGCGGTGGTGAACATGAGCCGCCAGCTCGGCTCGGTGCTCGGGATCAGCGGGCTGGTCGTGCTGCTGGGCACGCCGCACACGTTCCACCAGGCCCACGCCGGCTTCCAGCACGTCTGGTGGTTCGCGGCGATCTGTGCCGCCGCCGCCACCCCGGCCGCGCTCGGCATGACGCCGCGGCGAGCGCCGGTCGAGCTGACCTCGCCGACCATGGCCCCGGACGGCGTTAGCGGCCGGTAAGCGCGCCGAGCCACCGCTGCGGGCGGCGGCTGCCTACGGTCGCAGGTATGGCCCTGGCTCCGTCGAAGCAGTCGAAACTGTCGAAACTCCCGCTCCCCCGCCCGCCGACGGAGGACGACTTCGGTTCGCCGTTGCACGACACCCGGGTGGTGGCCCGGATCGGCGTCTGGCTCGGGGCGTGTGTCGGGATCTGCTTCCTGACCGGCTTCATCAGCCACTACCAGCAGAACCCGGTGGCCTGGTTGCCGCTCGGGCCGAACCCGGCCTGGGGCTACCGGGTGACCCAGGGCCTGCACGTGGTCACCGGCACCGCCACCGTGCCGCTGCTGCTGGCCAAGCTGTACGCGGCCTACCCCCGGCTGTTCGCCAACCCGCCGGTCCGGGGGCTGGTCAACGCCCTGGAGCGGGTCAGCGTGGCCGTGCTGATCGCCTCCACCTCGTTCCAGCTGCTCACCGGCCTGCTCAACATCGCCCAGTGGTACCCGTGGCGATTCAGTTTCACCGGAACCCATTTCGCCATCGCCTGGGTCTCGATCGGCTCGCTGTTGATCCACATCGCGGCCAAGCTGCCGGTCACCAAGCGGGCCCTGGGCACGCCACTGGCCGACGGTGACACCGTGCCGGAGAAGTTCGGCGCCGACCGCACCGGGCGGACCCGGCGCGGCTTCCTGGTCGCGGCCTTCTCGGTCACCGGCGGGATCGTCGTCCTGACCGCCGGGCAGACCTTCTCCCCGTTGCGCCGGCTGGCCCTGCTGGCCCCGCGCCGGGCCCGGCTGGGACCGCAGGGCCTGCCGATCAACCGGACGGCCAAGATGGCCGGGGTCACGGCCGAGCTGACCGGCGCCGGCTGGGCCCTGGAGCTGGTCGGGCCGGCCGGCACCACCATGCTCGGCCACGACCAGCTGGCCGCCCTGCCCGGCAACCAGGCCGACCTGCCGATCGCCTGCGTGGAGGGCTGGAGCACCGAGGCCTCCTGGAGCGGGGTCCGGATCCGGGACCTGGTCCGGATGGCCGGGGGCGATGCCCGCAGCAGCGTGCTGATCGAGTCGGTCGAGGTCAAGGGCTACTACCGGAGGACGACGCTGCCCGCCGCCTGGGCCGACGACCCGCGCTCGCTGCTGGCCACCCGGCTCAACGGCGAGCCGCTGCACCTCGACCACGGCTTCCCGGCCCGGATCATCGCCCCCAACCGGCCGGGCGTGCTGCAGACCAAGTGGGTCAAGAAGCTGACCGTGAGCGACGGGAGCAAGGCATGAGCACGCCCCTGACCGAGCCCGGCACCGAGTCGGCACCCGATCCCGGTACCGAGCCTGACACCGAGCGGGTCTCCCTGGGTGATCAGATCTTTCGGGGCGTGCTGATCCTGCTCGGCCTGGCCGCCATGGCTCGCGGCGCCTCCCTGGTGCTGCACATGCACTTCCAGTTCCTGCAGTACCGCTCGATCGTGTTCTGGCTGGCCGCCGGGTCGGTGCTGCACGACGGGCTGATCGCTCCGGCCTCACTCCTGCTCGGCCGGGTGCTGCGCCGCCCGCTGCTCGGCCCGGTCACCGGCAACGCCGCCCGCGCGGCCTGGCTGGCCCTCGGCGCCGTCGTCATCATCGGGCTGCCGTTGATCGGCGGGTCGGGCAAGATCCCGTTCCTGGGCGGCACCGGGCACCGGAACAACCCGACCGTGATCCCGGGCCGGCCGCTGCTGAACATCACGATCAGCCTGGCCCTGCTGGTCGGCGGGGCCGTCCTGGTGGCCGGGTTCAGCCGGCTGAGGCAGCGCCGGAGGTAGCCCGTAGGGCCAGGAACACCCGGCCCGCCACCCGCCACTCCTCGACCACGAGAAACCCGGTCCGCTCGGCGATCTCGGCCAGGGCCGTGCGCCCGAGCCGGGCCCAGGGCAGCGGGTGGGCCCGCCGTCCGTTCGCGTCGACCAGGGTGACCCGGCCGCGGTCGTCCAGGTGATCGCTCGGATCGGCCTCGACCAGCAGCAGCCCGGCCGGGCGCAGCAACTGCCGGCAGCGGCGCAGCAGGGCCTCCGGGTCGCCGCCGATCCCGAGGTTGCCGTCGGCCAGAAGCACCGTGCCCCAGCGCCCCTCGGCCGGCAGCGGGCCCTCGACGGTGCGGTGCAGCACGCTCGCACCCCGGTCGGCGGTGAGCTGCACGGCGTCCAGGCAGATGTCGATCCCGAGGGCCGGCGTGCCCAGCTCGGCCAGCGCCCCGACCAGCCGGCCGGGGCCGCAACCCAGGTCGAGAACCGTTCCCTCGCAGCGGTTCAGCATCAGCCGATCGGCACTGTCGGGATCGCCCAGCCAGTGCTCCACGGCCAGCGGAACGGTCTGCCCGCCGGCCAGCTCGACCCGGACCGGCTCGCCCCGCAGCGCCGCGGCGTACAGGTCCAGCGGGTGCTCCGAGGGCGCCGGCCGGTCCGGTCGCGGGCCCGGCCGCACCGGCCGGTCGGCCAGGAGCTGCCGGTGCCGTCGGGCGAACCGGCTGCCGGGAGCCAGCCGGGCCACCGCGAGCGCGTCGGCCGGGGTGTCGACGTCACGCAGCATCGGCAGCAACCGCACTCGCAGGCCGAGCGAGTGCAGCCGCTCCAGCTGAGCCGCACCGGTGTGGGCGGTCGACATCGGGACGCCGGGAAAGGCGGCCGGACCGGGCTGCCGCAGGCCGACGGCCCAGAACCCGCCGTCCTCGCTCAGCCCCAGGACGGCGTCGGCCTCGCCCCAGTCGGCGTTCAGCAGGCCCGGTGTGACCTGCGGGGTGTCCATCCCGATCAGCAGCACCGGGGCCGGCCGGTGATCCGGGGTGGTCGCGAAGACCGCCTCGAAGGCGGCCGCCAGCCGCAGGTCAAGACCGCCCGCGGACTGCGGGACCACGTCGAAGCCGGGCGGCAGCCAGGGTCCGGGCTCACCGTCCAGGGCGATCACCCGGCGTCCGGCATCGGCCCGGGTGACGGCGTCCAGGGTGTCGGCCAGCGAAGCGGCCGCCAGCTCGGCGGCCTGATCCGGGGTGAACTCGCTCTGCAGCCGGGTCTTGACCCGGCCCGGGCGGGGCTCCTTGGCGATCACGATCACGGTCAGGTCGCTCATGACTGCAGCACCTTGCTCATGTCCCGCACGGCCCGGGCCGCCCCGAGCGGCGTCCCGGTCACCTTGGACCGGCCCGACCGGGGGTGGTAGTCGGCCTCGACCTCGCGGATCCGCCAACCCGCGTCGGCCGCCCGGACCACCATCTCCAGCGGGTACCCGGACCGGCGGTCCCTCAGGTCCAGCTCCAGCAGGGCCTCGCGCCGGGTCGCCCGCATCGGGCCCAGGTCCCGCAACCGGACGCCGCAGCGCCGCCGGGCCCGGCGGGCCAGCTCACGGTTGGCCAGCCGCAGGTGCCAGGCCCAGGCCCCGCGCTCGGTCGGTCGGCGGGCGGCCAGCACCAGGTCGCTGTCCCCGGCCCGGACCGGATCGACCACCCGGGGCAGCTGGGCCGGGTCGAGGCTGCCGTCGGCGTCCATGAACGCCACCGTCGCGGCCGCGCACGCCTCGAGCCCGGCCTGGCAGGCGGCCCCGAACCCGCGCCTGCTCTCGGTCACGACCAGGGCCCCGGCCCGGGCGGCGATCCCGGCCGAGTCGTCGGTGCTGCCGTTGTCGACCACCACGGCCCGGTAGCCGGCCGGCATCCGGCTCAGCACCCAGGGCAGCGCCTCGGCCTCGTCCAGGCAGGGCAGCACCACGTCGACCCAGATCTGCTCGCTCATGGCCCTGACGCTAGGGTCCGGCCCGGCCCCGGGGCGGGCTCAGAAGATGACGGCATGCTTACGTCGTCCGGGAAGCTCTCGGATTCGGCGAGGCCGCCCGATGCTGCACCTAGAGTCGGGGGATGGCCGCCCGGGTACTGGTAGTGGAGGACGACGCGACCGTGTCCGAGGTGGTCTCGGCCTACCTGGAGCGCGACGGGTACGACTGCCAGGTCGCCGCCGACGGGCTGCAGGGCGAGCAGATCTGGGCCCAGTGGCGGCCCGACCTGGTGGTGCTCGACGTCATGCTGCCCGGCTTGTCCGGTCTGGAGGTGTTGCGCCGGCGCCGGCAGGACGGCGACCAGACCCCGGTGGTCATGCTGTCGGCCCGGGGCGAGGAGGAGGACCGGGTGGTCGGCCTGGAGATCGGCGCCGACGACTACCTGGTCAAGCCGTTCAGCCCGCGGGAGCTGGTGCTGCGCATCGGTGGTCTGCTGCGGCGCGACCAGCGGTTGCGCAGCGACTCCCCGCTGCCCCGCTCGATCACCCGCCGCGACCTGGTGATCGACGTCCCGGGCCGGACGATCAGCCAGGCGGGCCGGCCGGTCGAGCTGACCAAGCGGGAGTTCGACCTGATCAGCTACCTGGCCAGCTACCCGGGCCAGGCGTTCACCAAGCGCGAGCTGCTGCGCCGGGTCTGGGGCTGGGACTTCGGCGACACCTCGACCGTCACCGTGCACGTTCGCCGGCTGCGGGAGAAGCTGGAGCGCGATCCGTCCGACCCCCGCCTGGTGCTCACCGTGCGCGGGGTCGGCTACCGGTTCACCGACCTGGACGGCGAGCCCGAGACCGGCTCCCCGACCGACGACCCGACCGAGACCACTGACCAGGAGTCGCCCGGTGCGTGACCGTGACCTGGGGCTGATCCTCGCCCTGACCACGCTCTCCTGCTTGCTCGTCGGCCTGATCGGCCTGCTCGTGGTGCAGGTGATGCGCCGCCGGATGCAGCGGCTGACCGCCACCGTGGTGGTCGCCGGCCTGGTGCCGCCACTCGCGGTCGGGGCGGCGGTGCTGGCCAACGTGCAGCAGATGTTCCTGTCCAAGCACGACTCGGTGGTGGTGCTGATCGCCCTCGGCTGGTCGACGCTGATCGCCGTCGCCCTGACCGTGGTGATCGGGCGCAGCGTGAGCGAGGGCGCGCTGGCCGTCCGCCAGGGGCTGGACCGGCTGGGCAGTGCCGATCGGCTCCCGGTGGCCGAGCTGCCGTCCACCGAGCCGGCCGATCCGGGCCGGGCCCCGGCCGAGCTGGCCGCGCTGGCCACCGAACTCGACGTGATCCGGCAGCGCCTGGTCGCCTCGCGACAGCGCGAGCACGCCCTCGAGCAGAGCCGCCGGGAGCTGGTCGCCTTCATGTCGCACGACCTGCGGACCCCGCTGGCCGGCCTGCGGGCCCTGGCCGAAGGCCTGGAGGACGGCGTGGTGGACGACGTGCCGGCCGCCATGACCCGGATCCGCAGCACCGTCGACCGGCTGAGCCTGCTGGTCAACGACCTGTTCGAGCTGTCCCGGGTGACCGGCGGCGGCACCCAGCGACCGCGCCGGCTGGTCAGCCTGGCCGAGGTGGCGATGGACGTCGCCACCGAGGCCTGCGACCACGCCCGGGCCCGCGACGTCGAGCTGGTGGTCGACCTGCCCGGCGCCGAGGACCGGTTGCCGGTGCTCGGCGACGCCGACGAGCTGGCCCGGGCGATGACTAACCTGGTGGTCAACGCCGTGCGGCACACCGAACCGGGTGGCGCGGTGCATGTGGTCGGCAGCCGCGGGCCGGACGGTCAGGTCCGGATGGCCGTGGTCGACGGCTGCGGCGGGATCCCCGACTCCGACCTGGCCCACGTCTTCGAGGCCGGCTGGCGGGGCAGCCCGGCCCGGACCCCCGACGACGGCGGGGCCGGCCTCGGCCTGGCCATCGCCCGGGGCGTGGTCGAGTCGCACGAGGGCAGCATCATGGTCCGCAACGTGGACGGCGGCTGCCGGTTCGAGCTCGACCTGCCACTCGCCCACTAGGGCCGCGCGCCGGGCTCAGCGCCGCATCGGGGCGGTGGCGAACTCGCGGACGCCGTCCACCAGCGAGATCCGGGCCCGCCAGCCGAGTTCGGCCGCGGCCCGCTCGGACGACGCGGTGACGTGCCGGACGTCGCCGAGCCGGTAGCCGCCGGTGAGCACCGGTTCCGGCCCGCCCATGGTCTCGGCCAGCAGGCCGGCCAGCTCGCCGATCGTGCCGACCCGCCCGCTGCCCACGTTGTAGGCCCGGAAGGCCGGTTCGGGGCCGGACACGCTGAGCGCGGCCACCACGGCCCGGGCCACGTCGCTGACCTCGACGAAGTCGCGCCGCTGGGCGCCGTCCTCAAGCACCGTGGGAGCCCGGCCCTGTTCCAGCGCCGACCGGAAGATGGCCGCCACCCCGGCGTACGGGGTGTCCCGGGGCATGCCCGGGCCGTAGACGTTGTGGAACCGCATCGAGGCCACCGTGCCGCCGGTCTCCCGGGCCCAGACCGCGGCCAGGTGCTCCTGGTGCAGCTTGGTTGCGGCGTACCCGTTGCGTGGGTCGGCCGGGGCCTCCTCGGTGACCAGGCCCGGCTTCAGCGACCGGTCACAGATCGGGCAGGGCGGCTCGAAATTGCCCGCCGCCAGGTCACTCTCGCGCCGCGGCCCGGGGGCGACCGGGCCGTGGACCGAGCACTCGTAGGCCCCCTCGCCGTACACCACCATCGAGCCGGCCAGCACCAGGCGCCGGGCCGGGGCGTGCGCCAGCGCCTTCAGCAGTACCGCCGTGCCGAGGTCGTTGCTGGAGACGTAGTCGTCCAGGTCGTCCAGGTCGACCCCCAACCCGACCTTGGCGGCCAGGTGGGCCACGGCGTCCACGCCGGCCAGCGCCCCGGCGATCGCCCCGGGGTCGCGGACGTCGCCCCGAACCTGCTCGACCCCGGCCGGTTCACCCGGCTCGACCGGCCCGGCCCCTTCGCCGTGGACGTCGGCCCGCCAGGAGTCGATCACCACCGCCTGGTGCCCCTGCCGGGTGAGCTCGCGAACCACGGCCGATCCGATGAAGCCGGCTCCGCCGGTGACGAGTACGCGCATCCGGCCACGCTGTCACGGCCGTCCGGTCCCGGAGGGCATTTGCGGCCGGGGCCGGCCGAACGTCAGCGTTCCGTTATCGGTCTCGGCCGGTTCAGGCCGGCGCGCTGACCGAACGGCTCGGCCCGGTTCGTACCGGCAGCGTCGCGTAACCGCGCAGGGTCCGGGTCGGACGACGGGTGGCCGGCCCGGCCAGGGCCAGCTCCGGGAACCGCTCGAACAGGGCCCGCAGCCCGATCCGGCCTTCGGCGCGGGCCAGCGAGGCGCCGATGCAGTAGTGGACGCCGGCCGAGAAGGCCAGATGGTCACGGGCATTCGGGCGCCGGACGTCGAACCGGTCCGGCTCCGCGAACACCTTCGGATCGCGGTTGGCCCCGCCGATCAGCACCTGGACGAACCCGCTCTCGGGGATCGCCAGCCCGCAGATCTCGGTGTCGGCCGCGGCGTAGCGGGCGGTGTTCTGCACCGGCGACTCGAACCGCAGGATCTCGTCGACGGCGTTGGCCCAGACGGACGGGTCCCGCCGCAGCACCTCGAGCTGGTCGGGATGGCTGAGCAGCACCTGGGCGCCACTGCCGATCAGGTTGACCGTGGTCTCGAACCCGGCCGCGAGCAACAGGTTGGCCGTGGTCACCAGTTCGACGTCGGACATCCGCACGTCGTCGTCCTCGACCGTGATCAGCTTGCTCAGCATGTCGTCGCCGGGGTGCCGGCGCAGCCGCTCGACGTGGGCGTACATCCACTCGTTGAGCGCGGTGATGCCGCGCAGGCACTCGCGGTACTCCCGGTAGCTCAGCCCGGGGTCGAGCGAGAGCGCCGCGCCGTTGCCCCAGCGCAGGAAGTCGTCCCGCTGATCGAGCGGGACGCCGAGGATCTCGGCGATCACGGTCACCGGCAGCAACTCGGCGAAGTCGGCGACCAGGTCGATCGGGGCGACCGGGTCGCGCCCGGCCAGGTCGTCGAGCAGTTCGTCGGCGATCTGGCGCACCCGCGGCTCCAGGGCGGCCACCGCCCGCGGGGTAAAGACTTTGGCCACCTGCCGGCGGTAGCGGGTGTGCATCGGCGGGTTCACGGCCAGCAGGGACGGCGGTTCCATCGGGCCGACGATCCGCCCGTCGCCGCTCGGGGCCAGCACCCGGCGCAGGTACCAGGGCACGTTGGCCAGGTTGAGCCCGACCTTGAAGACGTCGCTGCGCAGGACGGCCGACGCGGCCTCGTGCGAGGGGGCGACGTAGGTCAGCCGGCCCCGGGAGATCGGCCCGCCGGCCCGGAGCCGGTCGTAGAGCGGGAACGGGTTCTCCCGCGACTTGCGGTCGATCATCAGCAGAGCCTGCGGTTCCCCCCTGCGGGCGGCCCGGTTCAGGGCGACCTTGATCAGGCCGTGCCGTGCGGCCCAGGTGACGATCGGGGCAGCCATCAGACCTCGCTCATGCCGAAGGAGTCCACGGACTTCGAGAGTACGTGGACTCCTCCGGCAGATGAAGCGGTCGGCCGCTTCGCCGACGTCAGGCCAGGCCGGCCTGGTACGTGATCTTGGTGGCGGCCAGGGCCTTGGTCACCGGGCAGGTGCTCTCGGCCTTGGCCGCGAGCTCCTGGAACCGGGCCTCGTCCACCCCGTCCAGCTTGACCGAGATGGTGAGGTCGATCCCGGTGATGGAGAAACCGCCCGCCGGGTCGGGGTCCACGGTCACCTCGGCGGAGACGTCGATGTACTCGGCCTCCAGGTTCTCCGCGGCGAGGGTTCCGGCGAAGTTCATCGCCAGGCAAGACGAGTGGGCCGCGGCGATCAGCTCTTCGGGGCTGGTCTGACCGTCCGGGCCGGCGAACCGGGTGGCCGCCGAGACGGTGTACTCGCCCAGGTTCGACGAGTCCAGACTGACCTTGCCGGAGCCGTTCCGGATCCCGCCGGTCCAGTGGGTTGTCGCATCGCGACTGGGCATCTGCACTCACTCCTTGAGATCGCTGCGCCCGTGCGCAGACCGTTGCCCCCCATGCTGCACCGCAAAAGGGAGCGTGGCCCCCGATCCACGCCGGATCGGGGGCCACGCATCGATGAACATCAGTGCTTGAAGGCGTCCTTCACGTTCTCGCCGGCCTGCTTGAAGTCGGACGACACCTGGTCGCCCTTACCCTCGGCCTCGAGCTGCTCGTTGTCGGTGCCCTTGCCGACCGCTTCCTTGACCTTGCCGGTCACGTCCTGCGCGGCGTTCTTGATCTTGTCAGTCGCACTCATGAGATCTCCTTCACTCGACTATCAAGCACTCTCGCCCGGCTCGCGGCCAGCTCTGTTGCGGCCACGGCCCCCGGGGCGAGCGCCTGCTACGACTATTCATCGACGCCAGGCTCGGCGCATCTTGAGATGCCGAAGCCCTGAGATTAGAAAGCGACCCTTCCTTGTTTGGTAGGTTCGCTTTACATTTATGGCTATGAGTGAAGATCTGGAAGCCGTTCTCCAGCGGGTCGCCGCCGGTGAGCTCACCCCCGAAGAGGCGCTGCACGCCCTGGGCGGCGATCCGCCGGCCCCGCCTTCGCCTCCTGCCGGCCCGAGCCCGGAGGCCGACCACGGCCGGCCCGAGCCGGACGAACCGGTGACCACCGTCCGACTGAAGACCTCGTACCGCTCGGTGCAGGTCACCACCGACCCGAGCGTGGCCCAGTTGCACGTCGTCGGCCGCCACTCGGTGCAGCGCTCGGGCTCGGTGCTCGAGATCAGCACCCCCGGGCCCCTGGACGACGACGAGGCCGATCGCGAGCGAGCCGGATCACCCAGCGGCGGCCGGTTCTCGTTCAGCGACCTGCCCCGGACCATCGCCTGGGCCCGGGCTTGGCGCGATCACCAGCTCACGGTGCGGATCAATCCAGCCCTGGCCCTGGAACTCGACGTCACCGGGGCCGAGGTCAAACTCTCCGGCCTGCAGTCCGGACTGAAAGCTCACCTGGTCGCCTCGTCCCTGAAGGCCGACCGGATGCGCTGCCCGTTCGACGTCGAGGCGGTCTCGTCGTCGGCGAAGCTCACCGCCGTCCCGACCGGCCGGTCCCGGCTGTTCTGCGAGTCGTCGTCCGTGCGGCTGTCGATCCCGTCCGGGGCCGACCTGACCATCTCCGGCAGCAACCGGATGGGCCGGCTGGTACTGCCCGATCAGCCGGGCACCACGTTCCCGTTCGACGGCGAGACCAGCGAGCTGACCATCGGCGGCGGCCGAGACCGACTGAGGCTGGAGGCCGTGATGAGTTCGGTGACCGTGCAGGCCCAGGCCTGGGGCTGGGTGCCGGCATGACCGGCGGCCGGTTCAACCATCAGCATCCGGCCGCAGATCGACCGGAGCGCAACAGCTTTCGCGCACCCCGGGAGTGCCCGGTGTGCGCCGACCGGCTGCGGGTGACCCAGCTCGGCTGCGACGCCTGCGGCACCGGGATCTCGGGCGAGTTCGACCGCTGCGACTTCTGCGCCCTGGACGCCGGGGCCCTCGATGTCCTCACCGTGTTCCTCACCTCGCGAGGCAACATGAAGGAGCTCGAGCGCCACCTCGGCGTCAGCTACCCCACCGCCCGGGCCCGGTTCGACGATCTGTTGCGCAAGCTCGACCTCGCTCCGGTTCCCGAAGCGGAGCCCGCGGCCGGGACGCCCGTCACCGGGCCCGGCACCGACCCGCGGTTGAGCACCCTGCAGGCGCTGGCCAACGGCGAACTGGACGTCGAACAGGCTCGTCGGCTGATCGCCGCGGATGCCCCGCACACGCCCTAACCGACTCTCGGCCGAACTGACCATTCCGGCCGTCGAGCGTCGCTATCCACTCGCCACGCGGGATATCGTTACTTTCGGTCGCAGATCGCTTACACAGCGATAGCGCGGGGGATGCTCGCCGCCGATCGCCAGATGAACATGACCGGCAGCCGCCGGGCCGCCGGAGGGGACGGCCCACCGACTGCCGGTCGTGTTCATCTCTGCCACTGCCTTCGAGACCGCCCGGCCCGGCCCTTGGAGTTCCGGGACTCCCGCCGACGTCACAGCGTCTGAGTCAGCGCCGTCGTATCGGTCGTCGTACCGGTTGATCCGGTCGTGCCGTCCGACTGCCCGCCGAGCCCGGGCTGCGTCTGGCCGGTCTGACCCTGGCTCGTTTGCCCCTGGCCGAGCTGACCGCCGAGGCCCTGCTGGCCGCCGAACCCCTGCTGCCCCTGACCCTGACCGGTCTGACCCTGGCCGCCGGGGCCGAAACCGCCTCGCCCGCGCGGGAATCCGGGGTTGACGGCGGTCCCGCCGGAGCTGTTGCCGTCATGCCCGACCACGAACCCGGACCCGAAACCGACCCCGAACAGCAGGATGCCACCGGCCACCGCCACCACTGCCGGCGTGCGCAACCGGGCGGCCAGATCCCGGGAGCGAACGGACGCCGAACCGGGCACCGGCTCACCGATCGGCTCACTCCCCGGCCGGCTCGTCGGCTCGCTCACCGACCCACTCGTCGACCCGGGGTCGGCCGGACGGTCGGGAGCCGCCGCCCACGGCTGAGCCGGCGCCTCGACCGGCGGTGGAGTGGCGGAAGGGTCGGCCGTCACGGGTACGGTCATCGTCTGTGCTTCGTTCTCAACCATGCCGTCAGCGTCAGCCGCTCACGTGTGGATGAACTGCGGTAGCACTGTGAGATCACTGGGAAACCGGCGGCCCAGGACAGGGCACCATGGAGCAAACGTCATGATCGAGCACAGAGGGGGCACGGCATGAGCGAGAAGATGACCGAGCCGGTCGACATCGGCCTTGGCCCCTCCAGCCTGGTCGAGCTCAGCGTCAACCGGCTCCGCCGGGAGATCCTGGCCGGCGCCCTGGTCCCGGGCGAGCGCCTGGTCGAGGAGCAGGTGACCAAGCGGTTCGGGATCAGCCGGGCTCCCTTGCGCGAGGCCCTGCGGCTGCTGGCCCAGCAGGGCATGGTCGAGCATCTGCCCCGGCGCGGAGTCCGGGTGGCCACCCTGTCGGCACTGGACGCCGAGGAGCTCTTTGAGGTGCGCGACGTCCTGGAGCGGTTCGCGATCTCCAAGGCGCTGCCCTGCACGCCGGGCGACCTGCACGCCGTCCGCTCCGAACTGGCCATCATGCGCCGCGCCGCCACCACCGGCGACCTGCTCGAACTGGCCGACTCCCACCGCCGGTTCCACGTCGAGCTGGTCGCCCTGGCCGGCCACCGGCAGTTGCTGCAGGCCTACGAGCCGATCCTGCTCAAGCTGCAGATGCACATGGCCCTCAACCTGCGCCGCGAGTCCGAGGTGGCCGCCCCGCTGGACGGCATCCGCCGGCACGCCGTCCTGCTGGAAGCAGTGGAGAGCAACGACGTCGACACCGTGATCGCCGCTCTGGCCAGCCACGGAGCTCAGACCTACCTCCGCTGAGCCGCGGATTGACCGCTTTAAGACCCTCTGTCACATAGCCGTAACTTGTTGGTGGCGGTAGTGGATACACAAACGGTCGACAGTCGACAACATGAGTTCGGAGCGCAGATCTTTCGGCCGGTCACTGGCAGAGCTTCACGACGCCTACGCCGCCGGCGTCACCACCCCCACCGAGGTGATCACTGCCGTCCTGGCGGAAATCGAGCGAACCTTCGATGATCATGCCTGGATCACCGTCGGAACGGCAGAGGCTCTTCTGGCCGAGGCGGGCCGACTGGAGGCGGCCGCGCAGGCGGCGGGCGGGATCGAGCACCTACCCCTTTACGGCGTACCGCTCGCGGTCAAGGACAACATCGATGTAGCCGGCTTCCCGACCACCAATGCCTGCCCCGACTTCAGCTACCGGCCCGATCGTTCAGCCACCGCGGTGCAGCGAGCGGTCGACGCCGGGGCGATCGTCGTCGGCAAGACCAATCTCGACCAGTTCGCCACCGGCCTGGTCGGGGCCCGCTCGCCGTACGGCATCCCGCTGAGCGTGTACGGCCAGGGCATGGTCTCGGGCGGATCGAGTTCCGGCTCGGCCCTGGCCGTGGCGACCGGCATCGTCCCGGTCGCGCTGGCCACCGACACGGCCGGCTCCGGCCGGGTGCCGGCCGCCCTGAACGGGGTGATCGGGATCAAGCCCACCCTGGGCCTGGTCAGCACGCTCGGCCTGCAGCCGGCCTGCCGCACGATCGACGGCATCACGGTGATGGGCACCACGATGGCCGACGCGCTGACCCTGTTCGAGGTGATCGTCGGGCCCGACCCGGACAATCCGTGGGGCCGCACCCCCGCCGAACTGGCCCCGGCCCTCGACCTGCCGGCGGCCGGCCGGCCACTCCGGCTGGGCCTGCCTCCGGTCGCCGACCTGGAGTTCTTCGGTGACGAGCCGATGCGCGAAGCTCACCTGGCGGCCCGCGAGAATGCCGTCGAGCTGCTCGGCGCCGAGCAGGTGCCGCTCGACCTGGCGCCGTTCCTCGAAGCCGGCGCCCTGCTCTACCAAGGTGCCTGGGTGGCCGAGCGACTGGCCGACCTGGAAGGCTTCCTGGCCGCCCACCCGGTCTCCACCCACCCGGGCTCGGTCCACCCGGTGGTTCGCGGAATCATCGAGAGCGGAGCCGATTTCAGCGCCGCCGACGCCTTCCGGACCCAGCACAAGCTGCGCAACCTGCGGCACGTGACCTCCAAGGTCTGGGACGACGTCGATGCCCTCCTGCTACCGACCATCGGGACGACGTTCACGGTGGAGCAGGTGCTGGAGCAACCGATGGCCCGCAACGCGATGCTCGGCCACTACACCCACTTCACCAACCTGCTCGACCTGGCCGCCCTGAGCCTGCCGATCGGCGTCACCTCCGACGGCCGGCCGGTGGCCCTGATGCTGATCGGGCCGGCCAACAGCGACCTCACCCTGGCCGCCGTCGCCGCCACCCTGCTCCACGAGAAGCCGAGCTGAACCAGGCACCGCCCCGACAGCTCGACCTCCCAAAACACCGCACTGAACGAGAACCACGCTGAACGAGAACCAGCTGAACGAGAACCATCCCAGTTGAACGCTTTTCACCGAGGAGCAACCATGTCCGAACTCGACCCGACAGCGAGCGTGCCGGCCGAGCCCTACCCGTTCGAGTTCTCGCTCGACGACACCGCCCTGGTCATCATCGACATGCAGCGCGACTTCGTCGAGCCCGGCGGCTTCGGGGAGAGCCTCGGCAACGACGTCAGCCAGCTCCGCGCCGTCATCCCGGTTCTCGCCGACGTCCTGGAAAAGGCCCGAGACGCCGGGATGGTCGTCATCCACACTCGCGAGGGTCACCTGCCGGACCTGTCCGACTGCCCGCCGGCCAAGCTGAACCGGGGCAAGCCCTCGCAGCGGATCGGTGACCCAACCCCGAACGGGCGGATCCTGATCCGGGGCGAGAAGGGGCACGACATCATCCCCGAGCTCTACCCGATCGAGGGCGAGTACGTGGTGGACAAGCCCGGCAAGGGCGCCTTCTACGCCACCGACTTCGCCGAGATCCTGGCCGAGCGGGGGATCACCAAGCTCGTGGTCACCGGGGTGACCACGGAGGTGTGCGTGCACACCACGGTCCGGGAGGCGAACGATCGCGGTTACGAGTGCCTGGTGCTCGCGGACTGCGTCGGCTCGTACTTCCCGGATTTCCAGCGGATCGGGTTGCAGATGATCGCCGCACAGGGCGGCATCTTCGGCTGGGTCGCACCGGCAGCCGGCTTCGTGGCCGGCCTGTCGGCTCTGTCCGACGCTCCAGAGGCTCCTTCAGAACCGCCTGCCGTTCCCGCCCCCGCGGCGTCCGCCGCTTCGGCGTCCTGAGCCCGTCCCGCTGAGGAGAAATCATGTCCACGACTGCTACTGACGCCCGGCCCGAGCCGGCTCCACCGTCCCAGGGCGGCGGTCTCAACCTGCCCTACTGGGTGAGCGGCGACACCAACGCCTTCTTCGGCCTCGGATTCAACATCCTGGTCAACGTCCTGGTGCTGACCGGGCTGATGGTCGGGGTGATCCAGCTCCCCAAGGACGACGTCTTCGGCACGATCCTGCCGGCCCTCGGCATCGCCCTGGTGCTCGGCAACATCTTCTACTCGTTCCTCGGACGCCGCCTGGCCCGCAAGGAGAACCGTTCGGACGTCGCGGCGCTGCCCTACGGCCCCAGCGTGCCGCACATGTTCATCGTCGTCTTCGTCATCATGCTGCCGATCTACCTGAAGACGAAGGACCCGATCAAGGCCTGGGAGGCGGGTATCGCCTGGGCCTTCGTGATCGGCATCATCGTGCTGATCGGGGCCTTCGTCGGGCCCTACATCCGCAAGTACACGCCGCGGGCGGCGATGCTGGGCACGCTGGCCGGTATCTCGATCACCTTCATCTCGATGCGCCCGGCGGCCCAGATGTGGGAGGCCGCCTGGATCGCGTTCCCGGTGCTCGGCCTGATCTTGATCGGCTTCCTGGCCGGTGTCCGGCTGCCCGGCAACTTCCCGATGGGCCTGGCCGCCCTGCTCGTCGGGACGGCGATCGCCTGGATCGGCGGCTACATGGACACTCCGGCCGTGAGTGACGGCGTCAAGGAGATCTCGCTGGCTCTGCCGTCGCTGGAACTGAGTCACCTGATCAACGGGTTGAAGGACGTCTCGCCACTGCTGGCCACGGCCATCCCGCTGGGCGTGTACAACTTCACCGAGGCAATGACCAACGTCGAGAGCGCCGCCGCCGCCGGCGACAACTACAACCTGCGGGCCGTCCTACTGGCCGACGGTACGGGCGCCGTCATCGGTTCCTGCCTCGGCTCGCCGTTCCCGCCCGCGGTCTACATCGGCCACCCGGGCTGGAAGGACGCCGGCGGCCGTACCGGTTACTCGATGGCCAGCGGCGCGGTGATCGCCCTGATGTGCTTCCTCGGGCTGTTCGGCCTGCTCAACGCCCTGCTGCCGATCCCGGCGATCGTGCCGATCCTGCTCTTCATCGGCTTCATGATCGGAGCTCAGGCGTTCAACGCCTCGCCCAAGGTGCACGCTGCCGCGATCATCGCCGCGTTGATCCCGAACATCGCCCAGTGGGCGACCGGCCTGATGGACAACGTGCTGGCCGCCGCCGGCACCAGCGCCGCTGAGGTCGGCGAGAAGAACATCGTCGGCGCCGGAGTGATCTACAACGGCACGAAGATCCTCGGTGAGGGGGCCATCCTGGCCGGCCTCATCCTCGGTGCCATCGTGGCCTTCATCATCGACCGCAAGTTCTTCCAGGCCGGACTCTTCGCCCTGTTCGGCGCGGCCCTGTCCTGGATCGGCCTGATCCACGGCGAGAAGGTCGAATGGGCCGCCAATCCGCAGGTCAGCCTCGGCTACCTGTTCTTCGCCGTGACCTGTTTCGCCTTCATGGCCCTGAAACTGGAGCCTCTCGACGAGAACCGCGAGGTCGCCGCCGAATAGCCGCAGCCCGGCCCCCGCCGGCACCGCCCCGCACAGCCCCGCACAGCACCGCACAGCACCGCACCGCACGATGTGGTCACCGCTTCCGCCCCACTGACCGGCGCCAAGCGGTGGCCACATCAGCGTTTCGACGCCTCAACCCTCAGCTGCGGTCAGGCAACGGCTGCCGTCAGGGTGTCCAGATCCTCGGACGACAGCTTGAGGTCCGCGGCCGCCACGTTGTCCTCGAGATGGTCCACCGAGGACGTACCCGGAATCGGCAGCATCACCGGCGACCGGTGAAGCAACCAGGCCAGAGCCAACTGCGACGGCGTGGCTCCGAGCCGGCTCGCGATCTCGTCCAGCGGCCCGCCGGGCTGGGCCAGCTTGCCGGTCGCCAGCGGGAACCACGGAATGAACGCGATGTCGTTGGCCTCGGCGTGCTCAAGCAGTGCCTCGGAGCTGCGATTGCCCAGGTTGTAGAGGTTCTGCACGCTCGCGATGGTGGCGAACTCCCCCGCGGCGGTGACCTCATCGACGCTGACCTCGGAAAGCCCGATATGAGCGATCTTTCCCTCGTCCTGAAGCAGTTTCAGCTCACCGACCTGGTCGCTCAGCGGCACCTGGGGGTCGATGCGGTGCAACTGGAACAGCGGTATCCGATCCAGGCCCAGGTGACGCAGGCTCATCTCCGCCTGCTGGCGCAGGTATTCCGGACGCCCCAGAGGGCGCCAGTCACCGGGGCCGGAACGGCTCAGGCCTGCCTTGGTCGCGATCACGATGTCCTCCCCGTAGGGATGAAGCGCCTTGCGCAGCAACTGCTCAGCGACAACCGGGCCGTACGAGTCGGCCGTGTCGAAGAAGTTCACCCCGAGCTCGACGGCCCGCCGCAGCACCCGAACGGCTTCGTCCGGATCACGCGGATCACCCCAGACCCCAGGACCGGTCAACTGCATGGTGCCGTAGCCCAACCGGGTAACCGGGAGATCCCCACCGATCGAGTACGTACCGGAAGCGGAAGCGTTAGTCACAGAACACGTCCTTCACTTGAAGTTCTCGTGGAGCCTTTCGAAGCAGCGTCACCCGACTTCAGTCGCCCAGCCACTCGGCGCCCTCTCAATCAGCCAAGTCAGCGGCCGAGCCGGTTGTTCCCAGCCCGGCCCCGGCCCGGGCCCTGGCCCCGTCCCGACCCCGCCTGACCCCCGCCTGACCCCCGCTTGGCCCCCGCCTGGCCACGACCGGCGCGGGCCGACGCAGGCTGGTGCGCGCCGGCCACGGCTCTCACCTTCTCCAGCCCGGCTCCGTTCAACTGGCTGCTCTGGTCTGAGCCTCTGCTTCTCTACGGGCCCGGGCTCTGGCCGACCAGATGTCCAGATGTCCAGATGTCCAGATAGGCGCCCACGGCCCACCCGTCACCCATCGGAGTTCCGTTCCAGTCCGGCAGGATGTCCTCGGATCCCACCCAGGCGTAGCGCGCCTTGAGCGCGTCGGCGGAACCTTCAGTCCGCGGACTCGCCGCATAAGAAGAGCCGTCGGGAGCGTGGAAGCTGAACCGCTGGCGACCGAGTGACCGCACCGCGAACGCCCCCTCGTGAAGCGCTCGATGATGATCGCCACAAAGCAGGACCAAGTTGTCGAGGTTCGTCTCCCCGCCCTGCGACCAGAAGACGACGTGGTGAGCGTGCAGAAAGCGGATTCGTCCACATCCCGGAACCGCGCGCACCCCCGGTCACGCCGCCACAGCGCCAGCAGCTGGGCCGCGTTGGGTGCCCGCCGGGCTCGCCCCAGATCGACCGTCCGACCGTCTCGGTCCAGCACTGCCGCCCTCAACCAGCTGTCGTCAAGCAGGCGACGAATCACCGAATCGCTCAGCGCGGGTCCATCATCGAGTCGGCCTCGGCCCACAACAGGCCGGCCGATCACGCTTCCTGCCCCTGAACCGGCGACCCCGAACCAGTGCCCCCCGAAACGGTGCGGGGCGAGCCGCTGCCCTGCGGGCCGGTGCTGTCCGAGCGAGGGCTCTCCGGGCCAGTGGCAGCCTGATCAAAAGCGCTTGAGCCGGCGTTCCCCGTAGCCTCGGCCTGAGTGAAGGCCTCAGCGGTCTCCGGCTGTTGGCCCCTCTCGTTGCAGGCTTCGCGGAGCGCATCGGCGTCGATGGACACGATGACGTCGGCGCAAGGAGCGTGAATCGGGGCACTGACCGCCGAGCAGACCATCTCGGCCATGGCAAACTAGCGCCGGAACCAGGTTCGAGGGTGGCCTGGAGACAAGCCCTGACCTGTTGCCGGAGGCGACGCTCGACTCGATCGGTAGGTCACCCGGTTCCGCGGAACCGTCCTCGGCCACGAGGTCTCCCCGCCCCGGCGACTCGTCCGATCTGCCACCCAGGACCGCCGATCCGTCAGAACCAGCCGACCGCCGCAGACCGATCACTCTGGCTGCTGCCGGCAATCGCGTCTTCCGGAGGGAGCTGCGCGCTTGGCCGAAGCTGATTCCATAAGTCAACGGAATGCTGAATCCGTAGGTCAACGGAGTAGGGCGTACTGTGCCACGGAGTCGTGCGCCGGGTAGTGGCGTCCGGCCTTGGCGGTAGCGAAGGCATCGATCACGTTCAAGGTGACCTTGCGCGCGAAACGGCGGGTCCGAGGCTTCACTGTGACTGGAGAGCCAGAGGAATCGATGCAGACGTCAGCGAGCGAACAAACCCACTGTCCCGCGCCGGTGGCGAAGACTCCGGCCTTCGATGATCGGACCTGGTAGACGGCGCTCTGGACAGCAGCCTGAACATCGCTGCCCGATGGACCGCAGTTGATCTGGGTGAAAGCCAACACCTGCGCCACGGGGGCAGGAGCACCCTTGGCTGATGAGGGGGCAGACCCAGACGAGGCGGAGCCAGGCGAAGCGGAACCGGAGGGAGTGGAGCTGGACGCAGCGGAACTGGACGATGAGGGCTTGGTCGTTCCGTAGATACGGGCCGTAGCGGTGGCGGATGATCGGTCGGCGCTCGCGGCGACGAGGCCAGGCACGACGTCGCCAGTGTGGATCTTGGTGCCGCGGTAGCCCCACCAGGCCTCGTTGGCCACGTTCCAACCGGCCACCCCGCCGCCCGGGACCGTGAAGGCGGTGGAACTGCTGGACGCGCCGGGGCAGCTGGGCCGCTGACCGGTGAGCCGGACGGACTTGGAAGGAGCGCCACCGAGGATCTTCTCGGTGCGGCCCTGATCGGCCAGAACAACTCGGCGCGAGCCGGTTCCGGTGCCGAAGAAGGCCAGGTTCGTGCCGGCATCTGCCGCCTTGCGAACAGCGGACCGCAAGGACGTCGTCCAGTAGCGGCTGTCGCCGCCGACCAGGATCGCCGTGGCTCCGGCCAGCAGTTCAGGGTGGACGGCGAGGTCGTGGTCAGTGGCGTAGGCCAACGGCCGGCCACTGCGTTCGGCCTGCTCGACCAGGCCGTCATCATCGACGAGGAAGCCGCCGGCTCCGTACCCGGAGGCGTACGGCCGGTCGAACGAAGCGGCGTGCGGCAGTGAACTGTCGGCGGCTGAGGCGGGGCTGTTCTCGGCCTGCCAGCTCAGGGGGGAGGTGAGCACCAGGATCCGACCGCGGGAGTCGGCGCTGCGAATGGTCAACGGCACGTACCGGCTGACCGGTTGCTGGCCGATGCCGGTCTGGTCGAGCCGCAGCAGATAGTGACCTTCGGGCCAACCGGTGGTGACGGCCCAGCCGCGAGCCTGCCACTTGGTCGGATCCGCGGGTTCGGGATGAGCGCGCAGGCTGCCCTCCCACTGGCGCCGAGCGCCGGTTCCGCCGTACCAGCCGATCCGCAGGGCGGTCACCCGGACCACTCCCTGGCCACTGACCAGCAACGGCACCGCTTCGCCGGCCCGCACCGAGATCGCGCCGGCGTAGGCCTCGAGGCCGGCTCGGCCCCCCTGTGCCCGACTGATCCGCCACCCCTTGGTGCCGGGACGGGCGTTCTCGGCCTGGACGTCGAGAGCACCGGTGGCCGACGGGGTGACCGAGGCGCCTGCGACCAACCCCCCGCGCACCGCCGACGTCGGGGCATCGGCCTGGTCCGAGTGGTCCGAGCCGGTCAGCCCGCTGACCGCGGCCGCAGCAGCCCCCATCCCGACCAGGACGGCGACAGAGAGGAGGCGCAGCGACGGCACGAGCCCGATTGTGTCGGGCCGGAGCGAGTCAGCGGTAATCGAGACCGGAGGGTTCTCAGCCGATGTGCCGGAAATGCACCGGCGCTGCGGCGGCAGTGCCGCCCGCGGATCACCGACCGGCTGGTGGTTGAGGACTGCTCAGGCGCGGCGGCGAGGCTCGTTGTCGAGGGCCCGGTCCAGGTTCACGGCCGAGCTGATCAGCGCCAGGTGGGTGAAGGCCTGCGGAAAGTTGCCGAGCGCCTCGCCGGACGGCCCGATCTCCTCGGCGTACAGCCCGACGTGGTTGGCGTAGGTCAGCATTTTCTCGAAGACGGTCCGTGCCTCCTTGAGTCGGCCCGCTCGGGTCAGGGCGTCGACGTACCAGAACGAGCACAGGTTGAAGGTGCCCTCGGACCCGGCCAGACCGTCGTGCCCGGTGATCGCGTAGCGATGGACCAGGCTGTCGGAGACCAGTTGCTCCCCGATCCGGTCGAGGGTCATCAGGAACCGCGGATCCGTCGGGCCGGCGAACTGGACGATCGGCATCACCAGCACCGACGCGTCCAGGTGAACGCTGCCGGGGTGCATCATGTACGCCCCGATCTCCGGGTCCCAGCATTCCTGCTGGACGAATTTGTAGGCCGCGCTGGCGTTCTTGCGCCACCGCTCGACCGGCGCGGGCAGGCCCCGGTCGCGGGCCAGTCGCTGGGCCCGGTCGAAGGCGACCCAGGTCATCAGGGCCGAGTAGGTGAACCGCTGTCGCGGCCCGCGCACCTCCCAGATTCCCTCGTCGGGCTCCTGCCAGTGCTTCTCCAGCCAGTCCAGCCGGCGCGAGAGCATCGTCCACAGGTCGTAGGAGATCGGCACCTCGCGGTTGTAGAGGTAGACCGAGTCCATCAGTTCGCCGTAGACGTCGATCTGCCGTTGGCCCACGGCGTTGTTGCCGATCCGGACCGGCTTCGAACCCCGGTAGCCCTCGAGGTGGTCGAGCATCACCTCGGGGATGTGCTCGTCCCCGTTGATCGAGTACATGATCATGACGTCGCGCTCCAGGCTGGCCTGCTCGCAGCGTTTCTGGACCCAGTCCATGAAGGCGGCCGACTCCTCCAGGAAGCCGAGCTGCATCAGGGAGTAGATGGTGAAGGCCGCATCCCGCAGCCAGCTGTACCGGTAGTCCCAGTTGCGCACCCCGCCGAGCTCCTCGGGCAGGGACGTCGTCGGCGCGGCCACCAGCGCCCCGGTGGGGTGGTAGACCAGCAGCTTCAGGGCCAGGGCCGAGCGGTGCACCATCTCCCGCCAGCGACCGGTGTAGCGGGACTGCCCCAGCCAGTTCTGCCAGAACGCGGACGTGCTCTCGAACAGCCGGTCGGCCTCGCCGCGCACCAGCGGCCGGATCTCGCCCTGCCACTCCAGTTCGAAGTCGACCGTCTCGCCCTCGTCCAGGGTGAAGGTGGCCCCGACGCCGTCCCCCTCGAGTTTCAACGGGACGTCGGTGCGCAGCACGCAGCGCCCCAGGGCCGAGGTGAAGACCGCGCCCACCCCGTCGATCACCTGGACCGTGTGCGGGGCCCGGGCGTAGTCGAACGCCGGATGGCAGCCCAGTTCGAAGGTGGCCCGGCCGCGTACCGCCCGGGCCTGGCGGACCAGCAGGTCGCGCGGGGCCGCCGTCCCACTGGTCTCGGGCACCATGAAGTCGATCACCTCGCCGACCGCCTCGGCGGCCAGGAACCGGGTCATCAAAATGTTGGTGTCGGGCAGGTACAGCTGTCGGGGCCGGGCCGAGGTGCGGCAGCTCAGCGAGAAATGGCCGCCCTTCTTGGCGTCGAGCAGGGCCGCGAACAGGGACGGCGCGTCGAACCGGGCCGGGCAGTACCAGTCGATGGTGCCGTCGGTGCCCACCAGGGCCACGGTTCGCAGGTCACCCACGATCGCGTGCTCCTCGATCGGGAGGTACCCGCCGTTGGTGACATGCGCAGAGGGAGGCATCTCGACATAGTGCGCGCCGAGGACGTCACTTCACGTTTCGGGCAGGTGAAAGCCCTCCGGTCCAAAGTATTTGCGTCCTGGTGTTGCCAAACCTACGGGGTCGTAGGTTACGGTTGCGTAAGCACCGGCGGGCCGTTCCGCCACTCACGTGACGACCGACCTCAACAGGGGTGTCCTGATGACTGCAGCAACGAGCACGGCCGGCGACCCGACCCGGCCGTCCGGCAAGCCCGGCCAGCCCCGGCGTGAGCAGAAGCCGCTCACCTACGGCCGCAAGGGCAACCTGGAGATCGCCTTCCTCTGGTTCTTCGTCACCGGGCCATTCATCGCGATCGCGATCGCCGCGCCGCTGGCCTGGAAGTACGACCTTCTCACCTGGACCGACGTCGCGATCTTCATCCCGTTCTACCTCTTCACCGCGCTCGGCGTGACGATCGGCTTCCACCGCTACCTCACCCACGGCGCGTTCAAGGCCAAGCGCTGGCTGCGGATCGTGCTCACCCTGGCCGGGACGATGGCGATCGAGGGCGCACCGATTCGCTGGGTCGCCGACCACCGCCGTCACCACCAGTTCGCCGAGGAGGAGAACGACCCGCACTCGCCGTGGCGGTTCGGCGAGAGCGTTTCCGGGCTGGCCAAGGGCATGGTCTGGGCCCACACCGGCTGGCTGTTCACCCGGGAGAACACCAACGCCCGGCGGTTCGCGCCCGACCTGGTGGCCGACAAGGACGTGCGCTGGTTCCAGAAGAACTTCGTGTTCATCATGCTGCTCAGCCTGGGCCTGCCGACCCTGCTCGGCGGCCTGATCACGATGTCCTGGAAGGGCGCCCTGACCGCCTACATCTGGGCCGGCCTGGTCCGGATCGGCTTCGTCCACCACATCACCTGGGCCGTCAACTCGGTCTGCCACGTGATGGGCGAGCGCCCGTTCAAGACCGGTGACAAGGCCACCAACGTCTGGTGGCTGGCCATCCTGAGCATGGGCGAGTCGTGGCACAACCTGCACCACGCCGACCCGACCTGCGCCCGGCACGGAGTCGACAAGGGCCAGATCGACATCTCGGCCCGGGTGATCTGGTTCTTCGAGAAGATGGGCTGGGCCTGGAACGTGCGCTGGCCCAAGACGGACCGGCTCGACGCCAAGCGGATCGACCAGTCGAGCGTCCCCGTCTGACATGGACGTGACCGAGGGCATCGACTTCGTCCGGACGCACCGCAACGCCGTGCTGAGCACACTGCGCAAGGACGGGACGCCACAACTGTCACCGGTCACGGTCGGGGTGGACGGCGAGGGACGGGTCGCGATCAGCACCCGGCAGACCGCGGCCAAGGTCAAGAACCTGCTCCGGGATCCGCGGGCCTGGCTGCTGGTGCTCAGCGACGGGTTCTACGGGCCCTGGGTGCAGCTCTCCGGGCCGGTCGAGGTCGTCTCGCTGCCGGAGGCGCTGCCCCTGCTGGAGGACTACTACCGGTCGCTGTCCGGCGAGCACCCGGACTGGGACGACTACCGGGCGGCGATGGTCCGCGACCAGCGCTGCCTGGTCCGGATCACCCCGACCACGGCCGGGCCGAACATCAGCGGCTGAGGCTGAGACAGAGGCGGGGTGCCGGCCGCCGGGTGGTGCCAGGAGTGCCGATCGCCGGCGAATGTAACCAACCGAACATGTGATTTCCATGAAAACGGGGCTCTGGTAGGGGTGGGGGCGATTCTTCTGTCTACCATCGATGAGATGTCCACCCGTGTCAGTGTCGTCGTCCCCGTGTACAACCCCGGCCCGCATTTCGACGACCTGATCGAATCGTTCCTCGCACAGAGCCTGCCGGCCGACCAGTTCGAGGTCCTGATCTGCGACGACGGCTCGGACGAGGCCACCCAGGCCCGCCTTGACGCGGTCGGGGCGGCCCATCCGCACCTGAAGGTGAAGAAGCTCGAGCACTCCGGCTGGCCGGGGACGCCGCGCAACTACGGCATCGACCACGCCGCCGGGGACTACATCTTCTTCGTCGACCACGACGACCGCCTCGCCCCCCAGGCCCTGCAGCGGCTCTGCGACTATGCCGACGAACATCATTCGGACGTCGTGGTCGGCAAGGTCGTCGGGGTGGGCCGCGGCATCCCGCGGGGGATCTTCCGCCGGAACATCCCGAACGCCGTGCTCGGCACCGACCCGCTGCTGGAACTCCTGACGCCGCACAAGCTTTTCCGGACGGCGTTCCTGCGCGAGCACGGGATCCGGTTCCCGGACGGGCGGGTCCGGCTCGAGGACCACATGTTCGTGATGCGGTCGTACTTCGCCGCCGACGTCATCTCGATCCTGGCCGATCACCCCTGCTACTACTGGGTTCAGCGGCGCGACGAGCTCAGCGCCAGTGCCAAGCAGATCGAGTGGAAAACGTATTTTCCCTACCTGGAACAAGTACTCGACATCGTCGAGGAGAACACCGAGCCCGGGCCGTACCGCGATTCGCTGATCAGGCACTGGTACACGACCAAGGTGCTCAAGCGGGTCGGCCCGCAGATGACCGGCTACGAGGACGACTACCGCGAGGAACTGCTGGAGCTCCTGCGGCCGCTGGTCCCGGCCCGCTTCGGTCCCCAGCTCGACTCCCTGCTGCCTTTCCCGTGGCGGCTGCGCTCGGCCCTGCTGCGGGCCGAGCGGGACGACGACCTGCTCGCCCTGGCCCGCCTGGAGAAGGGCATGACCTGCACGGTGCGGGCCCGTTCGATCGGCTGGACGGCCGGTGGCCTGCTGCAACTGGAGCTCGACGCCGAGGTGCGGCTGCCCGACGGCACCCCGCTGGAGTTCGAGCCGAACCCCACCCCGCAGAACCCGGACCGGGTCCGGATGAGACTGCCCGAGCCGATCGCCCCCGACGTCCTCACCGATGACCGGCTCGACCCGGGGGCCGACCTGGCCGAGGACTCGATCCAGGTCTACCTGCGGGACAAGTACGACGAGGCCGACTACCCGCAACCCACCGAGAGCTCGGGCCTGCACGCGACCGCGCTGATCGACCCCCGGACGGCGCGGTTCGGCCGGCGGGTGACGAAGAACTCCGAGCTGATCGGCCAGGTCCGCCGGGCTGGGCGGAACTTCAGCGTCGGAATCCGGGTGAACGACGAGGTGCTGGCCGCCGTCGAGCCGCGGGAACGCCGGATCGGGCAGCGAATTCTCAAGATCTACGTCAAGGGAACCAACCGGGTGATGCTCAGCGCCCGCAAGGCGCCGGCCCCGGCCCCCAAGCCGGTGGTTCCCAAGCCGGCCCGGCCGGTGCCCACGCCGACCGCCCTCAGCCGGCTGCCCGCCCCGGTCCGCCGGATGGCCGGCCGACTGCGGGAGTTGGTGCGCAGCGCCGGACGCTGAGCCGGGAAGGGAGCCGGGAACGGAGCGGGCCGCCGTCCCGGTCCCGGGACGGCGGCCCGGTCGACTCGGGCGGGACTGTCAGGCGCCCTTGGCGGCCCGCCGCTCGGCCAGAGCCGCCTTGGACAGCCGGATCGCCTTGCGGACCCGCCAGCGCAGCGCGACCACGACCCGCCGGGCCTGCCGCTCGAGCACGGTCCGGCCGGAGACGGTCACCGGAGCCGGGGCGACCTTCTTGGCCGCCGGCTTGGGCTTCGGCTTGGCCACCTTGGGCTTGCCGGTCAGCGACGGGTGAATGGCCTTGGCCTGGGTGTCGTTGAGCGTGGTCGAGCTCCACGACTGCAGGCTGGCCAGCAGCTCGTCGCGACCCTGGGCCGCGCTGATGCCTCGCTCACGCTGGCTGCGCAGGACGTCCCAGAACGGCGCGGCCAGCACCCAGGTCGGGTACACCGCGGTCTTGCGCTCGATGAACTCGATCGGCGGCTCCTGGTCGGAGTCGACGTGCTCGGCCAGCAGCCGGTCGTAGGCGGTGGTCAGGTCGTCGTTGGTCAGGTCGCCACCGAGGACCATCAGCAGCCCGGTCGGCGTGGTCCGGACCAGCAGCAGGATGAGGTCCGGCCGGACCTCGCGCAGGGTCGGTATGATCTTCCAGACGTCGCCGGTCCAGGTGACGGTCTCCCGCTCGCGGGCCGCGTGCTCGATCGCCTTGGGCAGCACGTCGTCGAAGATGATCAGGCTGCCCGGAGCCGCGTACTTCTCGACGTTCATGAAGTCACGCAGCACGAACTCGTACAGGTGCAGGCCGTCGATGAAGGCCAGGTCGATGGCCGGCTGCTCGAACGCGCGCAGCGGGTCGGCGGCGGCGAAGAAGTCGTCCGACGTCTCCATGTAGAGCGTGACGTCGGGGCCGATCTCGACGTCGTCCGCGATCTTGTAGGCCGGGTCGACACCGATGCTCCGGGACGAGGACAGCGCCATGCTGTGGCCGTTGCGCACCCCGATCTCGAAGTACGTCCGTGGTTTGAGCAGGCCGTGGACCTGGCCAAGGAAATCGATGTACCGCACGGCTGAGGCCTCCGGTTGGGTGTACGGATCCGGTCTGGTGCACGTTCCAGGAACCCCCCAATGTAGAGGTTCGGACCGGGTCGACCCACCACGCCGGTCGGCTCAGGCCGGCGTGCCGTCCGCGCCGATGACCGAGAAGCCGGTGAACGGCGCCAGCGCCGACGGCAGCACGATCGAGCCGTCGGCCTGCTGCCCCTGCTCCAGGATCGCGGCCATGGTGCGGCCGATCGGCAGCCCGGAACCGTTCAGCGTGGCCACGAACTCGCGCTTGCCGTCGTCCGTGCGGGTGCGGATGTTGGCCCGGCGGGCCTGGAACGTGCCGCAGTCCGAGCAGGACGAGATCTCGCGGTACTGGTCCTGCCCGGGTAGCCAGACCTCGACGTCGTAGGTCTTCTGCGAACCGAAGCCGGTGTCGCCCGCGGCCAGCAGGATCGTGCGGTGGGCCAGCCCGAGCGCCTGCAGGACGGCCTCGGCGTGCCCGATCAGCTTCTCCAGCTCGGCCTGCGACTCCTCGGCCCGGCAGAACCGGACCAGCTCCACCTTGGCGAACTGGTGCAGCCGGATCAGGCCCTTGGTGTCGCGGCCGTACGATCCGGCCTCCGAGCGGTAGCACGGCGTCCAGGCGGTGTAGGCCAGCGGCAGCTCGGCCGGATCGATGATCTCGTCGGCGTGCAGGTTGGTCAGCGGCACCTCGGCCGTCGGGATCAGATACAGATCACGGGTGCCGGCCGTGGTGTGGAACAGGTCTTCCTCGAACTTGGGCAACTGTCCGGTGCCGAGCAGGGCCGCCGGGTTGACCAGGTGCGGCACCGAGAACTCGGTGTACCCGTGCCGGCGGGTGTGCAGGTCGAGGAAGAACGAGGCCAGCCCCCGCTCGAGCGCGGCCCCGGCCCCCCGGGCCACGCTGAACCGCGGGCCGGAGAGTTTGGTCGCCCGGACGAAGTCGAGAATCCCAGTGCGCTCGCCCAGTTCGACGTGGTCGAGCGGGGTGAAGTCGAACGCCGTGGGCGTGCCCCAGCGGCGGATCTCGACCGCCTCGGCCTCGGTGAAACCGTCGGGCAGGCTGTCCAGGGGCAGGTTCGGGATGCCGAGCAGCAGGTCGCGCAGCTGGGTCGCGGCATCCTCGTGGTCGGCCTCGACCGTCTTGATCTCGTCCTTCAGCCGGCGGGCCCGATCTTTCAGCGCGGCCACGTCACCCCCGGTACGGGCCGCGGTGCCGACCTCCTGAGCCACCCGCTTCGACTCGGCCCGCAGGTCGTCGGCCGCCTTGATGCTGGCGTTGCGCCGGGACAGCAGGCTCTCCAGCGCGGCCTGGTCGAGCACGTAGCCACGGCGACCGAGCCGGCGGACCGCCTCGGTACCCGGTTCGAGCAGGGCACGGGGGTCGTGCATGGTGGAACCTTCCAGCGCGGGCGGGTGTGAATGTCGACGGTAGCAAGAACGCCCCGGCGGCGAAGAGCCATATCGGCCCGGCGCCGACCGGCGGGCGTATCGTTCCCGACGTGACTTCCGCGCCTGGGCACGAGACCGGGCCCGACCACAACCATGACCACAACCATGACCACAGTCACGGCCATGACCTGCGCAATGCCGACGGTCGGCGGCTGAGCGGCGCGCTGGCCCTCATTCTGAGCTTCATGGTGGTCGAGGTCGGACTCGGCATCGCCGCCCGGTCGCTGGCCCTGCTGTCCGACTCGGCCCACATGCTCACCGACGCCGCGGCGATCGCCCTGGCCCTGGCCGCCGCCCGGCTGGCCCTGCGCCCGGCCAGTGGCCGGATGACCTACGGCTGGCGACGGGTGGAGATTCTGGCCGCCCAGGCCAACGGGCTCACCCTGGTGCTGCTGGGGGTCTGGCTGGCGGTCGAGTCGGTCCGGCGGCTGATCGACCCGCCGGTGGTCACCGGAGGTCTGGTACTGGGGACGGCGCTGGCCGGCATCGTCGTCAACCTGGCCGCGACGATGCTGCTGAGCCGGGCCGACCGGGGCAGCCTGAACGTCGAGGGCGCCTTCCAGCACGTGCTGACCGACCTGTTCGCGTTCGTCGCGACCGCCGTCGCCGGCCTGGTGGTGGTGATCAGCGGCTGGTCCCGCGCCGACCCCCTGGCCTCGCTGGTCGTCGTCGTCCTGATGCTGCGCTCCGGGATCGGGCTGGTCCGCGAGTCGGGGCGGATCTTCCTGGAGGCGGCCCCGGCCGGCCTCGATCCGACCCGGATCGGGCACGACCTGGCGGCCCGGGCCCACGTGGCCGAGATTCACGACCTGCACGTCTGGGAGATCACCTCCGGTCAGCCGGCCCTGTCGGCGCACGTGCTGGTCGACCCGAGGGCCGACTGCCACGCCGTCCGGCTCGATCTGGAGGCGCTGCTGGTGGGGTCGTTCAAGATCGAGCACAGCACCCTGCAGGTCGACCACATCGCCCCGAGCACGCTCGAGATCGGTTCAATCGGTTCACCGGAGGCCGGACACCATGCCCACTGAGACGCCACCCGGCTGGACGTCGCCCGCCTGCGTCGCGCAGACCGTGACCGGCGACGACGGGGCCGAGTTGACCGCCTGCGCGCACGGCGGCCACGTGCTCGGCTGGACCCCGGCCGGCGGCCGGCCCCGGCTGTGGCTGAGCCCGACCGCCGAGTGCGGCCCCGGGCTGGCCGTCCGCGGCGGCATCCCGGTGATCTTTCCCCAGTTCGCCGGGCGCGGCCCCCTGCCCAAGCACGGTGTCGCCCGCAACCGGGCCTGGCGGGCGCCAGGCGGGCCACTGCCGGGCGAACCGGGCCCGGACGCCGCTCAGGGTGCGACCTGGTGGGCGACATTGACAGCGGACGAGCAGACGCTCGCCGTCTGGCCGCAGCAGTTCGAACTCACGATCGCGGCCCGGGCGCTCGGGCCGCGCCTGGAGACCACCCTCACGGTCCGCAACACCGGCAGCACCCCATGGGCCTTCACCGCCGCCCTGCACAGCTACCTGGCCCTCGGCGATCCGCGGGCCGTGGTGCACGGGCTGGGCGGGCGCCCGGCCGAGGACAACGCGACCGGCGGCACCGCGATCACGCTCGGCCCGCCCGGGGCCGGCCTGGTCGCGACCGACGCCCGGGACGTCGCCGTCCTGGCCGTCGACGCCCCCCTGGTGCTCGACGATCCGGTCCTCGGGCGACTGCGGGTCACGGCCGAAGGATTTCCCGATCGGGTGATGTGGAATCCGGGGGCGAGACACGGGCTGGCAGATGTCCCGGACGAAGCAGAACGCGATTTCGTCTGCCTGGAGCCGGCCTTGTTGACCCCGGTCGTTCTTCAGCCCGGCGAGACCTGGAATGGCCGTCAGATCTTGCAGGTAATGCCCTGAGCAACCACTTGTGCTATTGCGATCCGTATCGCCAATAGGCCGCTGACCTGCAGCGATACCTTCGGTCGATTACGGAGAGTAAGAGCACTTTGCGAGGGTGCCTTTCATGTGGCAGAGTCTCCCACGCACCGGCGCCGAGAGCGCCGGTGCACCAGTTTGGGGGACAGTCGAACAGGGGTACCGCAGACCCACCGTGATCGCTTCTCCGGCCCTGGCTCAGGCGGCCGAACCGAGGTATTCCTCCCACGAGGGCTCACGCACATCGGCCCCGCGAACCACCCAGGCCGGCCCCCGCGGAGCCCGCGGCCGAACGGAGAGCGTCCAGCCCATCTCCTCCGGCGTCCGGTTGCCCTTGACGTTGTTGCACCGCACGCAGCAGGCGACCAGGTTCTCCCAGGTGTCGCCGCCGCCCCGGCTGCGGGGCAGCACGTGGTCGATGGTGGTGGCGTGCCCGTCGCAATAGCCGCAGCGGTGCTCGTCGCGCCGCAGCACCCCCCGCCGGCTGACCGGCACGGCTCGCCCGTGCGGCACCCGCACGTAGCGCACCAGCAGGATCACGGTCGGGCGGGGCAGCACCAGGGTCTCGCTGATCACCGGGTTGGGGCCGTCGGCCACCACCACCGCCTTGCCCGCCAGAACCAGGACCAGCGCCCGGCGGAAGGAGACCACGGCCAGCGGCTCGTAGCCGGCATTGAGCACCAGGGTTCGCATCTCAGCCCACCTCCTGGACGGCAGAAGGCGCCGTCCCTGTCGGAACGACGCCTGCCAGCAGCTGAAGGCCCACGCTTGGTATCTCGCCCGGCGAACAGGCGAGCGCGGCTCGTACGCTTCGTATGGCGTCGGGCATCGCGACCTCCTCAGCGGATGTGCTACTGCGCTCTACCGCGAGAGTAAGCGACAGCAGTACTTCAGATCACTCCCTTTCTGCCAGGGATCTGCGTTCGTCAGATCACGCCTGGGCTAAAAGCAGGCAAACGATGAAGGCCCCGCCGGGACGACGGGGCCTTCTTCGGACGTGCTCCAGGCAGCGCTCGTGCGACGACCCGGAACGATCGAGGGGCTGTTCTCAGCCGGTGGAACCGCGCCGCGGACTCAGCGGCGCCGGGTGATCAGCCGCGAACCCGGCCGTAGACGACGGCGCTGCTGTAGATCGCGCGCTTGGTGAACCGCTTGCCGGTGCGCTGGGCGTCGTACATGATGCCGTCGCCGGCCACGATGCCGACGTGGTACGCCGCACCGGCCGAGACGAAGAACACCAGGTCGCCGGCGCGGGCCTGGGACCGCGGGATGCGGGTGGTGGCCAGCATCTGCTCGTTCGCGGTCCGCGGCAGCGAGATGCCGATCTGGCGGAAGATGTAACCGACGGCGCCGGAGCAGTCCCAGCCGGCCAGGGTCGTGCCCCCGTAGAGGTAGGGCACCCCCAGGTACCGGGAGGCGACGGCGACCACCGAGGATCCGCGGGCGCTGCCGAACGCGCTCGCCAGACCGGGCGAAACCGTGGACTGACTATCCGTGTCAATACTCACCGGTGCGACCACCTTGGGAACCGCCTTGAAAGCGCCGTTCTCGAAAAACACCTGGGCAGCTGCGGGTGCCGTCAGTGGCGCCACGCTTGCTTGTGGATCGGCCGGAGCGGCCATCAGGCCGCTCTGGAAGGCGGCTGCCGGCTGCACCGCGATCGGTGCCGTGGCCGGAGCGGCCGCCTCAAGACCGGCAGCGTTGCGGGCGACCGCCTGAGCGGGCAGACCCATCGTGGCTACCAGGCCGGAAGACATGGCCATCACTACTCCACCGCGACCGAGGGTTCCTACGTGATCGGTCACGGCGCTGGATAACGCCGACAGCGGGGTGTTCGGTCTGACAGGCGCGCGGTGGCGCGCCGTGACTCGAGAAGACACGGTTAACCTCTCCGACGCCTACGAGGTCAGCTGTCGGGTTCGGGTAGGAGAAGTTACCCGGCCGCTGGTTCGCTCGGAGTTCGAGCGTTCTTCCCGGCTTCACCCCAAGGAGCGTCTCGCGACGCCCCGAATGTGGGTCCCCCGCCTCTGCCATGCGGTGTCGTACGACCCTCGGGAGGTGGCAGAGCTCGGCGTCCACCTGAGGGGCTTCTCTGGAGGGGGAGAAGCGACGCCGAACGTACATGAATTGGAGGGCAGATGTCACGTCTGGGTCACATCTTCACCCAAAATCTTTACGGAAAGTGACGAGCACCAGCTGTTTGGGTGATCCCTGACCTCCTCGGATCGCCTCTACCGGCTCCACCGTTCCGCAGCAGGTCAGCGCCCGATTATCCCGATTCGTCGAGGGTCAGATCGCCTGGACGAAGACATGCCGGGCAACGTCGGCCGGCATGTCGATCCCGGCCGGATCACCGCTCGGAGCGACCGGCACCGGATGGCCCAGCACACTCACCAGGAACCCGGTCGAGGTCCGCTCGGCATGTACCCGGGCGCCGGGTATCATCCCGGCGTCCTGCAGCCGGCGCATCAGGTCGACGTCGATCTGGAGCTGTTCACCGAGGCGCCGCACGAGCAGGCCGGCCGGGTCGCCGGAGCGAACCGCCGATTCGACCCCGGACGCGACCGCCTCGGGCAGGCTGACCACGCCGGCGCGCGCTGCCCCGGGTACCGGCCGCGGCCGGCCCAGCTCCTCCAGCCCCGGAATCGGGTTGCCGTAGGGGCTCTCCATCGGGTCCTTGAGCATGGCCAGCAGCTTCTGTTCCACGTGATCGCTCATCACGTGCTCCCAGCGGCAGGCCTCGTCGTGAACGAGCTCCCATTCCAGGCCGATGACGTCGAGCAGCAACCGCTCGGCCAGCCGGTGCTTGCGCATCACCCGGGTCGCCTTGGACCGGCCGACCTCGGTCAGCTCCAGGTGCCGGTCGCCGGACACGTGCAGCAGGCCGTCGCGCTCCATCCGGGCGACGGTCTGCGAAACCGTGGGCCCGGAGTGGTTCAGGCGCTCGGCGATCCGCGCCCGAAGAGGAACAACCCCTTCCTCCTCGAGCTCGAAGATGGTTCTCAGGTACATCTCGGTGGTGTCGATGAGATCGCTCACAGGACCATTGTCGGGCCCAGCGGGGGTTCGGCATACCTTCGGGCCGTTCCCGAGGCCCTAAAGTTGCCGCGATGCCCGTTCAACTGCTCTGGTTCCGCCGTGACCTGCGGCTGCGCGATCACCCGGCGCTGCTGGCGGCGGCGGCCGGCGACGCCTCGGTGGTACCGCTGTTCGTGATCGATCCGGCCCTGTGGAATCCGGCCGGGCCGCCCCGGCAGGCCTGGCTGGTGCGCTCGCTGGCCGCCCTCGACGCCGACTGCGACGGGCGCCTGGTGATCCGGTACGGCGATCCGGCCGAGGTGGTGCCCGCGGTGGCGGCCGAGGCCGGGGCCGGCACGGTGTTCGCCTCGGCCGACTGCGGGCCCTACGGGCGGACCCGGGACGCCGCCGTGGACGACGCCCTCCGGGCCGGCGGTCGCGCGCTGACCCGGATCGGCACGCCCTACGCCGTCGGGCCCGGGACGATCCTCAACGGCAGCGGCCGGCCCTACCAGGTGTTCACCCCGTTCGGCCGGGCCTGGCGCGAGCACGGCTGGCCGGCGCCGGCCGATCCGGCCGGGGCGGTCCGCTGGGCCCGCTCGATCGACAGCGAGAAACCGCCGGCCGAGCCCGACCTGGGTGCGATGCGGCTACCTCCGGCCGGCGAGCGAGCGGCCCTGGAACGCTGGGCCGAGTTCCAGGAGACCGGCCTGGCCGACTATGCCGACCGCCGCGACCGGCCCGGCGTCGAGGGCACCTCCGGCCTGTCGGTACATCTGAAGTACGGCGAGGTCCACCCCCGCACCCTGCTGGCCGCCCTGAGCGCACCGGGCTCGGCCCGGGGCCCCGGGGTGGACGCCTTTCGCAGCGAGCTGTGCTGGCGAGAGTTCTACGCCGACGTGCTCTGGCACCGCCCGGCCACCGCCCGGCAGTACCTGCGACCGGAGTACGCCCGGATGCGGTACGACTCCCCCGGCGACGGCTTCGAGGCCTGGTGCGCCGGCCGCACCGGATTCCCGATCGTGGACGCCGGGATGCGCCAGTTGCAGGCCGAGGGCTGGATCCACAACCGGGTCCGGATGATCGTGGCCAGCTTCCTGATCAAGGACCTGCACGTGGAGTGGCAGCACGGCGCCCGCTGGTTCATGCGCTGGCTGCGGGACGGCGATCTGGCCAGCAACCAGCACGGCTGGCAGTGGGTGGCCGGATCGGGTACGGACGCCGCCCCCTACTTCCGGGTCTTCAACCCGGTCAGCCAGGGGCTGAAGTTCGACCCGGACGGCGGTTACGTGCGCCGGTACGTGACCGAGCTGGCCGGCCTCGCCGGGGCCGCCGCCCATGAGCCCTGGAAAAATCCCGACGGGCTGCCGGAGGGCTACCCGGAGCGGATCGTCGACCACTCGGCGGAACGCCTGGAGGCCCTGGCCCGCCTGGCCGAGATCAAGGCCTGACGGCCGGCCGGCTCTGGTGTTCGGAGCCGGGGCCGGCATTCGAAGCCGGCTCCGGTGTTCGGAGCTGGGCAGGCAACAGCCCGCAGGGCGCCGATCGGCCTGTCGCACTGGACGGGGTGCGACCCCTGCGGGCTGCGGTGACTGCCTGGAACTCGCCGGCCGTGTCCGGCCGTCGATCACTCCTGATCAGTTGGTCTGGTCAGAAGCAGTCCGTCCTGGAACAGCGGCTAGCGGGCAGCCACCTCACGTGTCCGATTGATACTCACGCTTCGAACCACCTCCTTCCTCGTGTACCAAAACCGTACGACCGACTCCGCCGGACGGCAACCGGTTTTCGCCCTGGGCGGAGCCGTCCCCGGCCCAGGTGGTCGGGGCCGGGATCTGACCCGGCCGGTGGGCTGAATCCCGACTCACGTCCGTGAGCGCCCGATTCGATGATCACTGTGAGTAAAGAAACAATTACATAGCGGGACGAGGTGACCAATCCGGCTCGGAACCCGGCATTATCGACCGGGTGACCGGCGCGACCGACGAGATCTGGCAGGCCATCGAGCCGGCGGATGCGCTGCCGCACGGCCGGGCCCGGATCGCGCGCCTCGAAGAACTGGCCGCCCGGGCCGACGAGCTCGGCGACGCCGAGCTCAGCACCGCGGTGCGGGTCTCGCTGCTGCCGGCCTGCCTGTACGGCGGCGAGCACCAGCGGGTCCCGGCCCTGCTGGCCTGGCTGCTGCAGCGGTACGACGAGGCTCCGGACTGGTTCGGCGCCTGGGAACGGCGCAGCGTGCTGTTCAGCTTCAACTGGGCCACGGTCGGCCTGCTCCAGCACCCGGACGTCGCGCTGGCCACACTGGAGCAGATCCTCACCGCGATGTCGCAGCACTTCGCAGCGGCGGGCGAGTCGATGGCCCCCGTCCTGCGGGCCGAGTACCTGATCACCGCGCACGTCTCCGGCCCGCAGGCGGCCCAGGCCGGATTCGAGGCCTGGGTCGCGGCCAACACGGCCGGGCCGACCTCGCTCTCGGAGTGCGCCGACTGCGAAGCGGCCGAGCAGGTCCGCCAGCTGGCCGCCGTCGGCCGGTTGCAGCCCGCCGCCGACCTGGCCCTGTCCCGGCTCGACCAACCCGCGGTCAGCGGCTGCGAGGCCCACCCGGCGGCACTGATCGCGGCCTCCCTGAGCCCACTGCTGGAGACCGGCCGGGCCGATCGGGCCGCCCAGGAGCACGTCCGCGCCGTCCGGCTGTTCGAACGCCTGGGCCGGGACGGCACCGCGGCCAACCACACGATCCGGACTGGTCGCGCCGACCACCTGCTGATCGCCGCCCGCAGCGGGCGGCTGCAACGGGGGCTGGACCTGATGGAGAGCTGGCTGCCCTGGTACGCCCGGGTCGAGCCGCCGTCGGCCCGGCTGGAGACGGCGGCCGCGGCCGGCCGGCTGCTGCGGGGCCTGGCCGAGGCCGGGCACGGTCACCTGGTGGTGAGCGCCGACGGGGACAGCACCGAGCCGACGACGGTCGACGAGCTCGGGGCCCGGCTGGCCCGGGAGGCCCGTGACCTGGGAGCCCGGTTCGACGCCCGCAACGGCACGACCACGATCGGCGACCAGGTCGAGCGCATGCTCGACGCCCCGCCGCTGCCCGAACTGCCGCTCGACGCCCTGTCCCGCTCCCCCCGCACGGCCCGGGTCACCCGGCCGGGGTCCAAGGCCCGGCGCGGACGGCGCGCGGTGGGCCGGGACAGCGGCCCCGCCCTGCCCACCGGCAACCTGAACGCGCTGGCCGAGACCTTCGACGCGGCGCTGCGGATCGACGCCGGCTCCCGTTGCGGCGCCGTCCTGGAAGCCTGGCGGGATCTGCGCCGGCAGCCGGTCGATCCGGCGTTCGAGGTCGCGGCGGCCCGGCTCGACGGCTGGCTGGCGATCGAGGAGCTGACCCGGCCCGGGCTCGACCAGCCGGATCTGCGGCAGGCCGCGCTGGCCTCGGCCGCCCAGGCCACCGAGCGGTTGCGCACCGCCGGCCTGCCGGTCGAGGCCCTGCTGCACGAGCAGGCCTTCCTGCTGGCCGCGGCCCAGAACGGGCGGATCGACCTGAGCACGGCCGGGCACCGGATCGAGCGGCTGGCGGCCGAGATCGGCCGGTCGGCCGGGCCCGGTGACGCCGGGCTGGCACTGTCCCGGCTGGTCCTGATCCGGGAGGTGGCCGCCGCGGCCGGGCACGACAGCGGCGCGGGCGATGCCGGGGACCGGACCAACCCGGGCCGGCGGATCAGCACCGATCCGCTCGGCGACCTGCTGGGCGTCGATCCGCTGGACGCCGGGCTGGCCGCCCTCGACTCGGTCCCGCCGGAGCACCTGACCCACCAGCAGTTGCGGGCCACCTGTCGGTTGCTGCGGATCCGGGCGATCGACGAGCCGGCCGAGGAGTCGGTCACCACGCTGTTCAGTGCCGTGGCCGTGCTGCCGGACGGGGTGCGACCGATGGAGCGCTCACTGGCCGGCGCCGACCTGGCCCGGGCCTTGCAGGCCGCCGACCCGGCGACCGGGCTGACCGCCTGGGAGCAGGCGATTCTCGACGCCGGCCGGGCCGAGGCCACGAACCTGCTGGGCAACCTGCTGGCCTCGGCCGCGACCGCGCGGCACGCCCTCGGCGACCCGGCCGGCGCGGTCGCCGACCTCACCCGCGCCGTCCCGCTGCTGGACGAGCACGCCATCGGCGCCCTGGCCGCCCAGGCCCGGTTCGATCTGGCCCGGGCCCTGATGGACCTGGACCGCCCCTACGAGGCGGCCGAGGCGGCCGAGGCGGCGCTGGCCGACCTCACCGACCAGCTCCGGACCCAGGGCCTGTTCGCGCCGGTCCCGCCGACCCGGGCCGAGGACGCCGGAGGCGGCGGGATCGCCGCCGGCGGCAGCGGCGAGGTGCACTTGGCCGGGGCCACCGCGTTCACCGCGGCCGAGGCCAACGCCGCCATCGGCGACCGGGCCCGAGCGCGCGAGCTGGCCGAGCGCAGCGCCGGCTGGCACGCCCGCAACGGCAACCTGATCGCCCAGGCCGAAGCCTGGCAATTGGCCGCCCGGCTCGGTGGCACGGCCGCCCAGGTGGCCGACGACCTGGCCCGGGCGGCCGAGCTGGCCGAGGCCGGTGGCGACTGGACGACGGCCGCGACCTGCCGGCGGGAGCGGATCACCGCGATCAAGGACGCCGAGGGCATGGAGGCCGCCCTGGCCGCGTTGGCCGATGCCGATGCCGCGCTCGGCGCCCGGGTGGCCGACGCCGCCGGCACCTCCGGCACCTCTGGCACCGGCGGCACTGGTGGCCGGCACATCAGCCCGGACGAGCAGGACCGGGCCCTGCGGCAACTGCGCTGGCACCGGCTCGCGGTGGCCGAGCAGCGGGCCCGGATGCTGGCCGTCGGCGGCCGGTTCCGGGAGGCGATGACCGTGGTCGACGGTCTCGAGCGGGAGTACCAGGAGCTCGGTGACGACTGGTCGGCCCGGGACCTGCTCGGGCTGCGGGGGCAGCTGCGGGCCGAGCTCGACGACCTCGACGGTGCCCTGGACGACCTGCTGCAGGCGGCCGAGGAGGCCCAGCGGGCCGGCGACCAGGATCAGGCCCACGGCCTGGGCGAGCGGCTGGCCGCGGTACTGGCCGAGGCCGGGCTGCCGGCCGACGCCGAGCGGGCCTGGCAGCGGTTCTGCGCTCAGACCCAGCTCGCCTGAGCGCGAGTACTCCCGAGCTCAGGGCTGGCGGCGCTCCACCCACCAGGCCGCGGCGTCGTCCAGAGCCGGTGATCCGGCCGGGTCGAGCGGCAGGAACACCAGCCGGTCGTGCATCCGCGACGGCCGGCCCTGCCAGAACTCCACCTCGACCGGCCGCACCACGTAGCCGCCCCAGTGCTCGGGCACCGGCACGTCGTCGGGCCGGCCGCGATCGGGCCAGCGGACGGCCAGCTCGGCCCAGCGCCGCTCCAGCTCGGCCCGGGATCCGACCGGCCGGGACTGGTGACTGGCCCAGGCCCCGATCCGGGAACCCCAGGGCCGGGACCGGAAGTACTCCGCGGTGGCCTCGCGGCTGACCGGCTCGACGGCGCCGCGCACCCCGACCTGGCGGTGCAACGGCAGCCAGGGCAGCACCAGGGCCGCGACCGGCCGGGTGGCCAGCTCGGCGCCCTTGCGCGAGGTGTGGTTGGTGAAGAAGACGAAACCGGTGCGGTCGACCGTCTTGAGCAGCACGGTTCGCGCGCTCGGAGCGCCGGCGGCGTCGACCGTGGCCAGGGTCATCGCGTTGGGCTCGACCACCCCGGCGGCCCGGGCCTCGTCGTACCAGCGTCGGAACTGGTCGAGCGGATGGGCGGCCAGCTCGACCGCGTCGAGCCCCCCGGGCCCGTCGTCGTAGGCCAGCCGCTGACCACTGAACACGGGATCGATCCGGTCGATCACAGAAGGTGCCGAGTCTGGATCATCGGGCCGGTCGGGGGCACTGAACATGCCTCCCATTGTGGCGTTCCGAACTCGCCGTCGAGCGGCCAGGTGCGCTGGAATGGGCGCAGGCTGTACTCACGAGTTCATCAAACCGAAATACCACTGTTTCATCCTGCGTAAACGATCACCGAGGAGAACCGATGAGCGACTTCGTGCCCGGACTCGAGGGCGTCGTGGCCTTCGAGACCGAGATCGCCGAACCCGACCGGGACGGCGGATCGCTGCGCTACCGAGGCGTCGATCTGGTCGACCTGGCCGGCAAGGTGTCGTTCGGGCACGTCTGGGGCCTGCTGGTCGACAACGCCTTCAACCCGGGCCTGCCGCCGGCCGAGCCGTTCCCGCTGCCGGTGCACACCGGCGACGTGCGGGTCGACGTGCAGAGCGCCCTGGCCCAGCTGGCCCCGCTCTGGGGCTTCCGCCCGCTGCTCGACATCGACGCCGCCCAGGCCCGTGAGGACCTGGCCCGGGCCTCGGTGATGGCGCTGTCGTTCGTGGCCCAGTCGGCCCGGGGGCAGAACATCGCCATGGTTCCGCAGCGCCAGGTCGACCGGGGCTCGACCATCGCTGAGCGATTCATGATCCGCTGGCGCGGCGAGCCCGACCCGCGGCACGTCGAGGCGGTCGACGCCTACTGGGTGTCGGCGGCCGAGCACGGCATGAACGCCTCGACCTTCACCGCCCGGGTGATCGCCTCGACCGGGGCCGACGTCGCCGCGGCCCTCTCCGGCGCGGTCGGCGCGATGAGCGGGCCGCTGCACGGCGGGGCGCCGTCCCGGGTGCTGCACATGATCGAAGGGGTCGAGAAGTCCGGCGACGCCGTGGGTTACGTCAAGGGCCTGCTGGACCGCAACGAGCGGTTGATGGGCTTCGGTCATCGGGTGTACCGGGCCGAGGACCCGCGGGCCCGGGTGCTGCGCGAGACCGCCGAGCGCCTCGGGGCTCCCCGCTACGAGGTGGCCCGGGCCCTGGAGAAGGCCGCGTTGGACGAGCTGCACGCCCGCCGTCCGGACCGGGTGCTGGCCACCAATGTGGAGTTCTGGGCGGCCGTGGTGCTCGACTTCGCCGAGGTGCCGGCGGCCATGTTCACCCCGATGTTCACCTGCGCCCGGACGGCCGGCTGGTCGGCCCACATCGTGGAGCAGAAGGCCACCGGGCGCTTGATCCGGCCGTCGGCCCGGTACATCGGCGAGGGCCCCCGCGGGGTCGAGAGCGTGGCCGGCTGGGACCAGGCCAAGGCCGGCTGAAACCCGGGTTCGATCAGGGTTTGATCAGATCCGCCCCGGGCGAGTGGCATAGCGATCGGCCCGCCACTCGTCCGGCAGGGTGGAGGTGGTCATGAATCCGCACGAGGAGAGCCGGTTCCGGGCGTTCGTCGACGCCCGGTCCCGCTCGTTGCTGCACACCGCGCGGCTGCTGACACCGGACGCCCACGCGGCCGAGGACCTGCTGCAGGAGGCCCTGGCCCGGCTGGTGCCCCGGTGGGGCCGGGTGGACAACCCCGAGGCCTACACCCGGGTCACGATGCACCGGTTGCAGATCAGCCGCTGGCGCCGGCGGGCGGTGGTCACGGAGGACTCGGTGGCCGAGTTCGCCGAATTCCCCGGAGCCGGTTCGCGCGACCACAGCGGGGCCGTTCACGACCGGATGGTGCTGGCCGCGGCGCTGGCCCGGCTGACCCCGCGGCAGCGCTCGGTGCTGATCTGCCGGCACATCGAGGACCTGGACGAGCGCGAGACCGCCCGCCGGCTCGGCATCCGGGTCGGCTCGGTGCGCTCGATCAACGGCCGGGCCCTGGCCCGGCTGCTGGCCCTCGGCCCGGAACTGGCCGACTTCCGCCCGGTCCGAACCCCCCTCACCGCCCGGCCCGAGTCGACCACGGAGGTCTGGCTGTGAACGCCCTCGAATCCGCCCTGCACCTGCTGGCCGACGACGGCTCGACCGCCCCGGCCCGGCCCGACCTGGCCGACCGGGTACTGGCCCGGGCCCGCACCCGCGGCCGCCGGCGCGGCGCGCTGGCCGCGGCCGGCGCCGCCGCGACGGTCGCCGTGATCACGATCGGCCTGACCGTGGCCGGCGGCGCGCCCGAGGCCCACCGGCCGCCGCCGGGCCCGGCCGCCTCCGGCTCGAGCGCCACCTCGACGTCCCCGGTGCTGGCCCGGGCCCGCAACAACGTGCTGCTGATCGGCTCGGACGCCGCTCCCGACCGGATCGGCGTCCGCCCGGACACGATGATTCTGGCCAGCATCGACACCCGCACCGGGACGACGACGATGTTCGGCTTCCCGCGGGCGATGCAGCGGGTGCCGTTCCCGGCCGGTTCCGGCGCGGCCCGGGCCTTCCCGCACGGCTACGTCTGCGCCGACCAGGAGTGCCTGCTCAACTCGATCTGGACCTGGGCCGAGGGCAGCGGCGCCCGCTACTACCCGGGCGATCCGCACCCCGGGCTGACCGCCACCACCCAGGCGATCGAGCAGGTCAGCGGGCTGAGGGTGACCGACACCGTGGTGGTGGACATGGCCGGGCTGAGCCGGCTGATCGACGCCGTCGGTGGGGTCACCGTGAACGTGAACCAACGATTGCCGATCGGCGGCAACGCCGATCCGACCTCGAGCGACTACCACCGGGCCACCGGCGGCTGGATCGAGGCCGGCCCGAAGCAGCATCTGGACGGCTACCACGCGCTGTGGTTCGCCCGGTCCCGCTGGAGCAACGACGACTATGAGCGTATGGCCCGCCAGCAGTGCCTGGTCCGGGCTCTGGTCCAGCAGGTCGGCCCGGCGCAGCTGATCACCGCCTACCCGAAGATCGCGAGGGCACTGCGAGGCAGCCTGCAGACCTCGATCGCGGTGCGCGACCTGCCGGCCTGGGCCGAGCTGGTCTCCCTCATGCGGGATGCGCCGGTCCGGTCGGTGGCTCTCGATCCGCGCAGCGGCGTCGACCCGGCCCGTCCGGACTTCGCCGCGATCCGCCGAATCGTTCAGAAGGTCGTGTCGCCCGGCCAGGACGCCGGGTCGGCGGCCCGGGCCGGCGGGGCGAGTTCCGGAACCGATATGCCGTCGTCCCCTCGTTGCTGAACTGAGACACTGGGGACCGTGAGCATCTCGACGGATCCCGCGACCTCGATCACCATTCCGGCCGGACTGCTGCCGGCCGACGGCCGCTTCGGCTCCGGCCCGAGCAAGATCCGGCCCGAGCAGGTGGCCTACCTCAGCTCGATCGCCACCACCGTGCTCGGCACCTCGCACCGGCAGAAGCCGGTCAAGGACATCGTGCACCGGGTCCGGGCCGGACTGAGCGACCTGTTCTCGCTGCCCGAGGGCTACGAGGTGGTGCTCGGCAACGGCGGGTCCACCGCGTTCTGGGACGTCGCAGCGTTCAACCTGGTCAGCGAGCGGGCCCAGCACCTGGCCTTCGGCGAGTTCTCGGCCAAGTTCGCCAGCGTCACCGACCGGGCACCGTTCCTCGGCCCGGCCACGATCATCAAGGCCGACCCGGGCGCGCGGGCCGTCGCCGTGGCCGAGGACGGCGTCGACGTGCACGCCTGGCCGCACAACGAGACCTCGACCGGCGTGATGGCCGAGATCCGGCGGGTGCCCGGCACCGCGACCTCGGCCGACGGCGGCCCGCTGGTGGTCATCGACGCGACGTCCGGCGCGGGGGGCCTGCCGGTCGACATCGGCCAGACCGACGTCTACTACTTCGCCCCGCAGAAGAGCTTCGCCTCGGACGGCGGCCTGTGGCTGGCGATCCTCTCGCCCGCCGCGCTCGAGCGGGTGGCCACGATCGCGGCGTCCGGCCGGTGGATCCCCGACTTCCTCGACCTGACCACGGCGATCGACAACTCCCGCAAGGACCAGACCTACAACACCCCGGCGGTGGCCACCCTGGCCATGCTGGCGGTGCAGATCGAGTGGATGAACGAGCAGGGCGGCCTGGCCTGGACGACGTCGCGCACCCTGGACTCCTCGACCCGCCTCTACGAGTGGGCCGAGCGCACCGCGTGGACGACGCCGTTCGTCACCGACCCGGCCGCCCGCAGCCAGGTGGTCGGCACGATCGACGTGGCCGACGGGATCGACGCCACCACGATCACCTCGGTGCTGCGCCGCCACGGTGTGGTCGACGTCGAGCCGTACCGCAAGCTCGGGCGCAACCAGCTCCGGGTGGCCATGTTCCCGGCGGTCGACCCGGCCGACGTCAGCGCCCTGATCGCCTGCGTCGACCACATCGTCACCCAGCTCTGATCGGCATTCTCGACCGATTCGGTAGCCATTCTCCGATCGAACGGCTATTGTCTAGTAGCCCGATAGGAATGGTGCGCCGCGAGGTGTGCCGCCACAGATCTAGGAGCTCTTGACCATGGACGTACTCCGCCGGCGCGGTCGCCTGACCGCCGCGCTCGCCATCGCCGCCACCGCCGCGATCGGCCTGAGCGCCTGCGGGTCCAGCTCGAGCGCCGGGAGCACCAGCGGCAGCAGCGCCTCCAAGCAGCTCAACGTCGTCGGGTTCTCGGTGATCAAGTCGGCCTACGACGAGCTCGGCACCTCGTTCGCCAAGACGCCGGCCGGCAGCGGCGTCAGCTTCAAGGGGTCGTACGGCGCCAGCGGGGCCCAGAGCCGGGCCGTGATCGCCGGCCAGAAGGCCGACGTCGTGGCCTTCTCGCTGGCTCCCGACCTGACCGCGGTGGCCGACGCCGGCAAGGTCGACCCGACCTGGGCCGACGGCCCGACCAAGGGGATCGCCTCCAGCTCGGTCGTGGTGATCGCCTTCCGCAAGGGCAACCCCAAGCACATCACCGGCTGGAACGACCTCGTCAAGCCGGGCATCGGCATCGTCACCGCCGACCCGGGCACCTCCGGCTCGGCCAAGTGGAACCTGCTCGCCGCCTACGCCCAGGCCGCCGGCACGCCCGAGAACGAGGCCGCCGGCAAGTCCTACCTGCAGGGCTTCGTCAAGAACGTGGTCAGCTGGAACGAGAGCGGCCGGGTGGCCACCGACGCGTTCTCCAAGGGCACCGGCGACGTGCTGATCTCCTACGAGAACGAGGCCATCGCGGCCCGCGCCGCCGGGGTCGAGCTCGACTACATCGTCCCCGACAGCACCGTCCTGATCCAGAACCCGGCCGCCGTCACCAAGGGCGCCGCTCCGGCCGCGAGCGAGTTTCTCAAGTACATCGAGAGCGCCGACGGGCAGAAGATCCTGGCCGCCAACGGCTTCCGGCCGGTCGAGGGCAGCGGCGTGACCGCGACCGACGTCAAGGGGGCCAACGACCCGGCCAACCCGTTCCCGACCGTGGCCCACCTGACCACGATCGACGACCTCGGTGGCTGGAAGACGGCCAACACCAAGTTCTTCGACAAGTCCACCGGGATCGTCACCGAACTGCGGAAGCTCTGACCTCCATGACCTCCCCGGAAGCGATCACTGTTCCGCCCCCGCCGCGCCGGAGGCCGCGCAGTGTCGCCTCCGGCCGGCTGACGCCGGCGTCCGGCCTCGGCCTGGGCGTCGGCGTCCTCTGGCTGTCCCTGATCGTGCTGCTGCCGATCGCGGCCATCGTCGTGAAGTCGTTCCAGGACGGCGGGGCCAGTTTCTGGAGCAACGTCACCGACCCCGAGGCGCTGGCCACGCTCCGGCTCACGGTCGGCGCGGCCCTGCTGGTGACCGTGCTGAACGCGATCTTCGGCACCCTGATCGCCTGGGTCCTGGTCCGCGACCAGTTCCGGGGCAAGCGGGTGATCGAGGTGATCATCGACATCCCGTTCGCGCTGCCGACGATCGTGGCCGGGCTGGTGCTGATCTCGCTCTACGGCCCGGAGAGCCCGTTCGGGGTGAACCTGGTCGGCACCCGCAAGGGCGTGTTCCTGGCCCTGCTCTTCGTCACCCTGCCGTTCGTGGTCCGCTCGGTGCAGCCGGTGCTGATCGAGATGGAACGGGACGTCGAGGAGGCCGCGGCGTCGCTGGGGGCGAGCGGGTTCACCACCTTCCGGCGGATCATCCTGCCGACCATCGCCCCGGCGATCCTGGCCGGCTCGGCCCTGTCGTTCGCCCGGGCGCTGGGCGAGTTCGGCTCGGTGATCCTGATCTCGGCCAACCTGATCGGCAAGACCGAGGTCTCCTCCGCCTACATGCTCAAGCTGATCGAGTCGGACGACACCGCGGGGGCCGCCTCGGTGGCCACCCTGCTGCTGGTGGTCGCGATCGTCGTCCTGGTCATCCTTGACTCCCTGCAGCGACTGGCGGCCCGCCGTGACTGAGATCGCCACCACCTCAACCGACGACACCCTGAGCGTGACCACCGACCCCCCGGCGACGACGACGGCCCGGCCGCCGCGATCGGGGCGACGCCGGCGCCGGGGCAACCCGGTGACCCGCTGGGTGCTGCGCCTGATCGCCGTCGTCTACGTGCTCGGCCTGGTCGCCCTGCCGGTGATCACGGTGACCAAGCACACCTTCGAGCACGGCCTGCAGCCGGTGCTCGACTCGTTGCAGGAGCCGGACCTGATCTCGGCGGCCCGGCTCGGGCTGATCGTGGCCGTGATCTCGGTCCTGATCAACACCGTGTTCGGGGTCGGTGTGGCCGTGCTGCTGGTCCGCTACCGGTTCCCCGGCCGGCGCCTGCTCAACGCCGTCATCGACCTGCCGATCTCGATCTCGCCGGTGGTCGTCGGTATCGCCCTGGTGCTGGTCTACGGCCAGAACGGCTGGTTCGGCGGCTGGCTGCAGGACCGCGGCATCCAGATCATCTTCGCCACCCCGGCGATCGTGATGGCCACCGTGATCGTGGCTCTGCCGCTGGTCGTGCGCGAGGTGATCCCGGTCCTCGAGGAGGCCGGCACCGAGCAGGACCAGGCCGCCCAGTCGCTCGGGGCCAACGCGGCCCAGCGGTTCGTCCGGATCACCCTGCCGACGATCAAATGGGCCCTGGCCTACGGCGTGGTGCTCAGCCTGGCCCGCTCGCTGGGCGAGTTCGGCGCCGTCCGGGTGGTCAGCGGCAGTGTCCCGGGGGTCTCGCAGACCCCCACCCTGTACGTCAACGACCAGTACCAGCAGTTCGGGCCGGCCGCGGAGCAGGGCGCGTTCACCGCCGCCTTCGTGCTGATGCTGGTCTCCGTCCTGTTCATCGTGATCATCGCGCTGGTTCGGCCGAAGGAGAGCACCGAATGAGCATCATCGTCTCGGGGATCAACAAGAACTTCGGCGACTTCGTGGCCCTGCAGGACATCAACCTCGAAGTGCCCCGCGGCGGGCTGACCGCGCTGCTCGGGCCGAGCGGTGGGGGCAAGTCGACGCTGCTGCGGATCATCGCCGGGCTGGAGTTCCCGGACAGCGGCGAGGTCCGGATCGAGGGCAAGCCGGCCACCTGGCTGGCCCCGCAGAAGCGCAGCGTCGGCTTCGTCTTCCAGCACTACGCGGCGTTCAAGCACCTGTCGGTCTACCGCAACGTGGCCTTCGGCCTGGAGATCCGCAAGCGGCCCAAGGCCGAGATCCGCAAGCGGGTGACCGAGCTGCTGGAGCTGGTGCACCTGGAGAACTTCGCCGACCGGCTGCCCTCGCAGCTGTCCGGCGGGCAGCGGCAGCGGATGGCGCTGGCCCGGGCCCTGGCCGTCCAGCCCGAGGTGCTGCTGCTGGACGAGCCGTTCGGGGCCCTCGACGCGCAGGTCCGCAAGGAGCTGCGGGACTGGCTGCGCAAGCTGCACGACGAGGTCAACGTGACCACCATCTTCGTCACCCACGACCAGGAGGAGGCCCTGGAGGTCTCGGACGAGCTGGTGGTGATCAACAACGGCCGGATCGAGCAGATCGGCTCGCCGACCGACCTCTACGACCACCCGGCCAACGACTTCGTGATGGGCTTCCTCGGCCCGGTGACCCGGCTGGACGGCAAGCTGATCCGCCCGCACGACATCGAGGTGCTGCGCGACGCCGACTCCGGCGCCGTCCCGGCGAAGATCACCCGGCTGCTACGGGTCGGCTTCGAGGTGCGGGCCGAGCTGCGCACCGAGAACAGCGAGCCGTGGGTCCAGCTGACCCGTGGCCAGGCCGAAGACCTGGAACTGGTCGAGGACGGCACGGTCTGGCTCCGGACCGGCCGTCGAGCGAGCACACTGGCAGCCTCCTAGCTCGTCGGCCGAACAGAATCAGGGCTGTGCAGATATCCGCCAAGACCGACTACGCCGTCCGGGCGCTGCTGATCCTGGCCTCCGAATCGCCCGAACTGGTGAAGGTCGACGTCCTGACCTATCGCCAGACCCTGCCGCGCAAGTTCGTCGAGGCCATCCTCAGCGAGCTGCGGCGGGCCGGGCTGGTGCGCAGCCAGCGCGGCCCGGAGGGCGGGTACGCCCTGGCCCGGCCGGCCGCCGAGATCACCATCGGCGCGGTGATGCGGGTGGTCGACGGTCCGCTGGCCGAGGTCCGGGGCCTGCGCCCGAACGAGACCACGTACGTCGGGGTGGCCGAGCACCTGCCCGACGTCTGGGTGGCGATGCGGGCCAGCCTGCGCACGGTGCTGGACGAGACCACCCTGGAACACGTCCTGACCGGCCGGTTGCCCGAGCACGTGCGGCTGATGGCACAGTCGCCGGATGCCTGGATCTCGCGCTGAGGCTGGGACAATGAGAGCGTGCCCGAACCGCTGAACGCCGCCCTGACCGAACTGCGCCCGCTCCTGCTGGACGCCGACGGTCTGGTCAAAGCGGTTGCTACCGGGCGGCGCCGGGGCGAGGTCCCGGCCCACGTCCGGGCCGAGCTGCGGGCGGTCGACCTGAAGGCCGGCCGCCGGGTGCAGCTGGTCACCACCGACGGGCGCACCCCGACCACCCGCAACCTGGAGCCGGGCGATCCGGCCGGGGCCGCGATCGACGAGCTGCTGGCCGAGCCGTTCGGCTCCTGGCACGTCGAGACCCGCGGGCAGGTGGTCCAGCTGCGGGTGACCAAGCGCGGCGAGGCCCAGGTGCACCGCGAACAGCGCCCGGCCGACGGCGACGCCGGCCCGGGCCCGGCCGAACCACTGGCCCACGACCGGCCCAAGCAGCACCTGATCGACCCGGCCGACCCGCTGTTCACCGCGCTCGGGGCCGACGGCGCCAAGCGCCGGCAGGTCGATGCGTTCCTGCGCCAGCTGGCCCCGGTCGCCCGCCGCCTGGCCCCGGCCGACCGGCCGCTGACGGTGCTCGACCTGGGCTGCGGCAACGCCTACCTGACCATGGCCGCGCACCGCTACCTGGTCCAGAACGTCGACCCGCGAACCCGCACGCTGGGCGTGGACATCCGCCCTGAGATGGCCGAGCGCAACACCGCCCTGGCCGGGTCGCTCGGGCTCGACGGGCTGTCGTTCGTGGCCGCCTCGATCGAGGACGCCGGGGCCGACGGGTCCGTGATCGACCTCGCCCTGGCCCTGCACGCCTGCGACACCGCCACCGACGACGCGCTGGCCCTGGCCGTCCGGCGGGGGGCCCGGGCGGTGCTGGCCGCGCCGTGCTGCCACCACGACGTCCAGCGCCAGCTCACCGAGGCCGCCACCGGCGCCGAGGCCGGGCTGCCGTTCGCCGGGCTGACCCGGCACGCCATCCTGCGGGAGCGGTTCGCCGACGTCCTGACCGACGCCGTCCGGGCCGACCTGTTGCGACTGCTCGGCTACCGGGTCGAGGTGGTCGAGTTCATCGATTCGCGGCACACCCCGCGCAACGCCCTGATCCGGGCCGTGCACACCGGCGCCCCGCCGACCGCCCGCCGGGCCGGCGAGTACGCCGAACTGGTGGCCGGCTGGCAGCTGCGGCCGGCCCTGGCCGAGCGGCTGAGCACGGAGCTCGAAGCGGCCCTCACCGGTCTCGCGTGAGGCGGCGGCCGGCCGCGCTGCTCACCGCCGGCCTGCTCGGCGCGACCCTGCTCGGGGCCGGGGCGGGGACGCCGCGAGCCCAGGCCGTGACCGAACGGCACGTCGACAGGACCATCACCGACAACCGGATCCAGGAGTCCTCCGGGCTGGCCCCGAGCCTGCTGCACCCGGGCGTGCTGTGGACCCACAACGACTCGGGCAACCCGCCCCGGCTGTACGCCATCGGCCAGGGCGGCCACACCAAGGCCACCCTCACCGTGCGGGGCGAACCCGACCTCGACTGGGAGGCGATCAGCAGCTTCCGCGGGCGAGAGGGCGGCATCGCCCCCGGTGCGGCCCTGATCGCGGTCGCCGACATCGGCGACAACAACGCCGTCCACCCGAATGTGCGGATCGCGATCGTCCGGGAGCCGTCCGACCTGCGCTCGGGCCCGGTCACCCCGATCCGGGTGCTGCGGTTGCGCTACCCGGGCGGCCCGCGGGACGCCGAGACCCTGCTCAGCGACCCGCGCGACGGCCGGCTCTACATCGTCAGCAAGACACTGTTCGGCTCCACCCTCTACGCCGTGCCGCGCCGGGTGTGGCCGGGCGGCGGGACCGGCGTCTCCCGGCTGACCACGCTGACCGAGGTGGCCACGATGAGCGCGGGCTTCGTCACGGACGGCGCGTTCCTGCCCTCGGGCCGGATCCTGCTGCGCGGCTACGGCGAGGTGTACGTGGTCGACCAGCCCTCGGCCGTGCACCACGGCCGGCTGGCCGTGCTGGCCCGGGCCGGCCTGCCCGACCAGGACCAGGGCGAGTCGATCGCCGTGATCGACAACGGCCGCCGGGCCCTGATCGGCTCCGAGGGCAAGGACGAGCCGGTGCTGCGGATCGAGGTGCCGGTGGTGGCGGGCGAGCAGCCGGCCTCGACCCTGCCGGCCCCAACGCTGCCGGCCTCGGCGGGCAGCACCCCGGCCGCGGCCCGGCCGGAGGCCGCCGGCACCGTGGCGCCGACCCGGCCCCTGCTGGGTGGGCCGGACGACCCGGCGATCTGGATCGAGCTGATCGGCGGCGGAGCGGCGATCCTGCTGCTGGTGCTGGGCGTCGTCGTCCTCTGGGTCCGAAACGGCTGAGTCATGACCCGCGCCGGTAATCTGCGCGTGATGGGGTAGGGCTCCGGACCCGGCGAAGGTGAGGTGCAGTGACGGCGATCGACGCGTTCAACGCGCTGCCCGAGCCGGCCGCCCGGCCGCGGCTGGGGGCCTGCCTGCACGCCCCCGGCTGGGTCGAGGCGGTCCTGGCCAGGCGGCCCTACCCGGACCGCGCCGCTCTGCTGACCGCCGCCTACCGGCTCGGCACCGAACTGAGCGACGACGACCTGCTCAGCGCCCTGTCCCGGCATCCCCGGATCGGCGAGCGCCCGGCCGGTCCGGGGGCGGACGCCGCGGCGTCCCGGGCCGAGCAGGGCGGGGTGGACGCCGCCGACGCCCAGCTCGCAGCCGATCTGCGGGCCGGCAATCTGGCCTACGAGCAGAGATTCGGTCAAGTGTTCCTGATCCGGGCGGCCGGCCGGGACGGGCCGCAGATCCTGGCCGCGCTGACCGAGCGGCTCACCCACGATCACCGGACCGAGGCCGTCGTCGTCCGCGACCAGCTGGCCCAGATCGCCGGGCTCCGGCTCGAGGCCCTGCTCGACGACCTGCCCGACGACCTGCCCGACGACCTTCTCGACCGTCCGGAGACGACGTCATGACCACCCTCTCGACCCACGTCCTGGACAGCGCTACCGGCCGGCCCGCCGTCGGCATGGTGGTCCGGCTGGAGACGGCCGTGACGATCGACGAGGCGGCCGGCGCGGGCGGCCGGTCGTGGGCCGCAGTCGGTGGCGGCCGCACCGACGCCGACGGGCGGCTCAAGACCTGGGGTGACGGCGCCCCGTTCGGCCCGGGTGAGCACCGCCTGGTCTTCGACACCGCGGCCTGGTTCGCCGGCCACGGACGGGAGTGCTTCTACCCCGAAGTGATCATCACGTTCACCGTCGACGACGACGGCTCGCACTACCACGTGCCGCTGCTGCTGGCGGCCTACGCGTACTCGACCTACCGAGGGAGCTGATCGCCCATGGGCATCGTTCTGGGAGCCAACCAGTACGGCAAGGCCGAGGTCCGGCTGGTGCACGTCGACCGGTCGCAGCCGCAGCACGTGATCACCGACTTCAACGTCACCAGCCAGCTGCGCGGCGACTTCGCCGCGGCTCACCTGTCCGGGGACAACTCGGCCGTGCTGGCCACCGACACCCAGAAGAACACCGTGTACGCGTTCGCGCGGCAGTACGGCGTCGGCCAGCCGGAAGACTTCGCCCTGCGCCTGGGCGAGCACTTCATCGAGTCGTTGCCGCAGATCAACGGAGCCCGGATCGCCATCGACCAGTACGCCTGGGACCGGATCGGGGTCGGCGGCGCCCCGCACGACCACGCCTTCGTCCAGGTCGGCGGCGAGCGCCGGACCACCGTCGTGACCCTGGACGGCGACCAGCGCTGGGTGGTCTCCGGCCTGGCCGACCTGGTGGTGCTCAAGTCGACCGGCTCGGAGTTCTGGGGCTTCCCGCGCGACAGCTACACCACCCTGCCCGAGACCACCGACCGGATCCTGGCCACCTCGGTCACCGCTCGCTGGCGGTACCGGGCCGAGGTGGCCTACGGCGAGATCTACCCGCAGATCCGCACCCTGCTGCTGGAGACGTTTGCCAAGACCCACAGCCTGGCCCTCCAGCAGACCCTCTTCACGATGGGCAGCGCCGTCCTGGAGGCGTTCACCGATGTCGCCGAGATCCGGATGTCGATGCCGAACAAGCACCACTACCTGGCCGACCTGACCCCGTTCGGACTCGACAACCCGAACGAGGTGTTCATCGCCGGTGACCGGCCCTACGGCCTGATCGAGGCCCAGGTGACCCGGGACGACGACCCGCCCGGCCCCGGCCGGGCCTGGGACTCCGTCCCCGGCTTCGTGTAGAGCCTCCGCCCCACATCCACCAGAACCGAACGATCGAGGAGACGGTATGACGGCGGACGGCCCCAGCAACCCCAGCACCGGCGGCACCCGGATCGAGGCGGTCGAACGGCCGGGCCAGGCCGAGATCCTCACGCCCGAGGCGATCGCCTTCGTCACCGCCCTGGTCCGCGCCTTCGGCGAGCGCCGGGGCGGCCTGCTGGCCGCCCGGGCCGTCCGGCGGGCCCGGTTCGCGGCCACCGGCGGCCCCGACTTCCTGCCCGAGACGGCCGGAATCCGGGCCGATCCGTCGTGGAGCGTCGCCCCGGCCCCACCGGCCCTGCTCGACCGGCGGGTCGAGATCACCGGCCCGACCGAGGCCAAGATGGCGATTAACGCGCTGAACTCGGGGGCCAGGGTCTGGCTGGCCGACCTCGAGGACGCCAACACGCCGCACTGGCACAACGTGATCGAGGGCCAGGTCAACCTGCGGGCCGCCGCCCGCGGCACGCTCAGCCACGTCAGCGAGCAGGGCAAGGAGTACCGGCTCCGGACCGACGGGCCGCTGGCCGTCACCCTGGTGCGGCCCCGGGGCTGGCACCTGGACGAGCGGCACTTCGTGGTCGACGGCGCCGCGGCGCCGGGCGCGCTGGTCGACTTCGGCCTGCATTTCTGGCACAACGCCGCTGAACTGCTCAGCCGGGGCAGCGGCCCGTTCTACTACCTGCCCAAGATGGAGAGTCACCTGGAGGCCCGGCTCTGGGAGGACGTCTTCACCTTCGCCGAGCAGCAGGTGGACGGCGTCCCGGAGGGTTCGATCCGGGCCACCGTGCTGATCGAGACCCTGCCCGCCGCGTTCGAGATGGAAGAGATCCTCTACGAGCTGCGCCGGCACATCAGCGGCCTGAACGCGGGCCGCTGGGACTACCTGTTCAGCGCGATCAAGACCCTCCGGGACGCCGGGCCGCAGTTCGTGCTGCCCGACCGGGGCTCGGTCGCGATGACCGCGCCGATGATGCGGGCGTACACCGAACTGCTGGTCAGCACCTGCCACCGGCGGGGTGCGTTCGCGATGGGCGGGATGGCCGCCTTCATCCCCAGCCGGCGCGACCCGGAGGTGAACGCGGTCGCCCTGGCCAAGGTCCGGGCGGACAAGGAGCGCGAGGCCGGCGACGGGTTCGACGGGTCCTGGGTGGCCCACCCCGACCTGGTAGCCATCTGTGCCGAGGTGTTCGACGCGGCCCTCGGCGACCGACCCAACCAGCTCGACCGGCTGCGGCCCGACGTCCACGTGATCCGGGAGCAGTTGCTGGCCTTCTCCGACACCCCGGGCCAGCCGACCGCGGGCGGGCTGCGCACCAACGTGTCGGTGGCCCTGCAGTACCTGGCCGCCTGGCTGGCCGGATCGGGTGCGGTGGCGATCAACAGCCTGATGGAGGACGCCGCCACGGCCGAGATCTCGCGCTCGCAGATCTGGCAGTGGGTGCGTTACGAGGTGGTGCTGGACACCGGCGCGGTGGTCACGGCCGAGCTGGTCGAGCAGGTGCTGGCCGAGGAGGTGGCCGCCCTGACCGCGGCCGCCCCCGACCGCAAGGAACAACTGGAACAGGCCCGGGAGCTGTTCGCTGAGGTCGCTCTGGCCCCGGAGTTCGCCGACTTCCTGACCGTGCCCGCCTACGCCCTGATCGATTGACCGGCCACGCCCGCACGCAGATGTCGGTCGAGCGGTCGCCGGAGCCCGGTCGGCCCTACTTCTGCGTGCTGTACTGGCCGTGAGAATCGACGCCTCGGCAATTTACGCCGACGACATGTTCAGCAGCGAGAGTCAGAGCGGCGGCGAGACGAGGGAGAACGGGTTGGCGGACGGCACGGTGGATGACGGCTTCCTGACCGGGGAGTTCCTGGCCGAGCTGGATTCCTGGCTGGCTCCCGCCGACGCCCAGGCGGCGCTCTACCCGGGTGAGTCGAGCCGCCGTCAGCCGGTCCACACGGTGTACGTGCCGGCTGATCACCACCGGCCCGACACCCCGGCCCGCTGGGGCGAGCAGGCCCTGGCCCTGCTCGACGAGCACGCCCCGACCCCGGCCCGGTTCGCCGGCATCACCGGGTTGGCCCCGGTGTTCATCGACGAGGTCTACCCCCGGGTCCGGGCCAAGCTGGCCCATCAGCCGATCGAGGATCTGCGGGTCGACTTCGAGGACGGCTACGGTCCGCACCCGGACGAGGAGGAGGACGCCGCGGCCCGGGCCGCCGGGCACGCGCTGGCCACCACCCGCGCCGACGACAACGCTCCGCTGCTGGCCGGGATCCGGATCAAGGGCCTGCAGGCCGACACCCGGGCCCGCGGGCTGCGCACCCTGGGGCTGGTGGTCCGGGCCGGTACCGAGGCCGGCGGCCTGCCCGAGCGGTTCGTCGTCACTCTGCCCAAGGTGGCCCACCTGGCCGAGGTCACGGCGGCCGTCCGGATCTGCGAGCGGCTGGAGTCGGTGCACGGCCTGCCCGCCGGCGCGCTGCGGTTCGAGCTGCAGATCGAGGTCCCGCAGGCGGTGATGGCCCCGGACGGCACGGCCTCGGTGGCCCGGCTGGTGCACGCGAGTGAGGGCCGGTGCGAGGGCCTGCACTACGGCACCTTCGACTTCAGCGCGGCGATGGGCGTGGTCGCCTCGGAGCAGTCGCCGGCCCATCCCCTGGCCGATCACGCCAAGGCGGTCATGCAGCTGGCCGCGGCCCAGACCGGCGTCCGGATCAGCGACGGTTCGACCAATGTCATCCCCACCGGCAGCCCGGACTCGGTGACCCACGCCTGGCAGCTGCACGCCGGGCTGGTGACCCGCTCGCTGCGCCGGGCCGTCTACCAGGGCTGGGACATGCACCCGGGCCATCTGGTCACCCGGTTCGCGGCCAACTACGAGTTCTACCGGATGCAGTTGCAGCCGGCCGGCCTGCGGCTGCGGCACTACGTCGGCCGGGTCAGCTCCGGCGTGATGGACGAGCCGGCCACCGCGGTGGCCCTGGCCGGGGTGGTGCTGCGGGCGGTCGACTGCGGCGCCGGTTCGTTCGAGGAGATCACCGAGGCCACCGGTCTGGACCGCCCGGCTCTGCTGGCCCTGGCCCGCCGAACCGACTGACGAAAGCGAGTGACCATGCTTGACCTGGTTTTTCGGGCCCCCCGGGTGATCACCGTGGTGGGCGAGGTGTCCCGGGCGATCGGGATCAAGGACGGCCGGATCGTGGCCATCGAGCCCTTCGACGCTCCGCTCGAGGCGACCCGGGAGGAGGTGCTGGGCGACGACGTCGTCCTGATGCCCGGGCTGGTCGACACCCACGTGCACATCAACGAGCCCGGCCGGACCGAGTGGGAGGGATTCGAGACGGCGACCCGGGCGGCGGCGGCCGGCGGCGTCACCACGGTGATCGACATGCCGCTGAACTCGATCCCGCCGACGACCACGGTCGAGGCCCTGGAGGTGAAGCGCAAGTGCGCCGAGGGCGCGGTCTACGTCGACACCGGCTTCTGGGGGGGCGCGGTGCCGGACAACCTCGACCAGCTCCGGCCGCTGCACGACGCCGGGGTGTTCGGCTTCAAGTGCTTCCTGCTGCACTCCGGGGTGGACGAGTTCCCGCACCTGGACACCGCCCAGATGGAGCGGGCCCTGGAGTCGATGCACGACTTCGGCGCGCTGATGATCGTGCACGCCGAGAACTCCCAGGCCATCGACCGGGCCCCGAGCGCCGAGGGCGAGCGGTACCGGCGCTTCCTGGCCTCCCGGCCGCGCGGGGCCGAGAACGTGGCCATCGCCGAGGTGATCGAGGCCGCCCGCTACACCCGGGCCCGGGTCCACATCCTGCACCTGTCCAGCTCGGACGCGCTGCCGATGCTGGCCTCGGCCCGCCGCGAAGGCGTGCTGGTCACGGTCGAGACCTGCCCGCACTACCTGAGCTTCTCCTCCGAGTCGATCCCGGACGGCGCAACCCAGTTCAAGTGCTGCCCACCGATCCGCGAGTCGGCCAACCGGGAGCTGCTCTGGCAGGGCCTGAAGGACGGCGTGATCGACATGATCGTCAGCGACCACTCGCCCTCGACCCCCGAGCTCAAGCGGTTCGACATCGGTGACTTCGGCGTGGCCTGGGGCGGGATCGCCTCGCTGCAGCTGGGCCTGCGGGCGGTCTGGAGCCAGGCCCGGGTGCACGGCTTCACCCTGGTCGACGTGGCCGAGTGGATGTCGGCCCGCACGGCTCGGCTGGCCGGGCTGGCCCGCAAGGGCCGGATCGCCCTCGGTTACGACGCCGACCTGTGCCTGTTCGCTCCGGACGAGGCGAGCGTGGTCTCGGCCGCCGAACTGGAGCACCGGCACGCGGTCACGCCCTACGACGGCATGGCCCTGGCCGGGGTGGTCCGCGGCACCTGGCTGCGGGGCGAGAAGATCGATCTCAGCGAGGGGGTCCCGCCGCGGGGCCGGCTACTGGTCAGAGGAGCAGCATGAGCAGCCCGTTGTCCGAACCGATCGACCTGGCCTCGAACGCGATCGGGGGCCGGGTCGTCCACGCCAACAACGAGTTGTTCGCCGATCGCCGGCACCTGATCCGGCCCGAGCCGTCGGCCTGGCAGCCGGGCACCTACGGGGCCGACGGCAAGATCTACGACGGCTGGGAGACCCGCCGGCGGCGCGACGGCGGCGACCGCGACTTCGCGATCGTCCGGCTCGGCGCGCCCGGAGTGATCCGCTCGGTGGTGGTCGACACCGCTCACTTCCGGGGCAACTACCCGCCCTACGGGTCGATCGAGGGCACCGCCGGCGAGGGCCACCCGATCGCCCAGGAGCTGCCCGAGAGCGCCTGGACGACGCTGGTGACGAAGTCGGCCCTCAAGGGCGACAGCGTCAACTCCTTCGACGTGGTCAGCGACCAGCGCTGGACCCACGTGCGGCTGACCATCTACCCGGACGGCGGGGTGGCCCGGCTGCGGGTGCTCGGCGACGTCGTCCCCGACCCCCGGATGCTGACCGGCACGGTCGACCTGGCCGGGCTGGTGAACGGGGGCCGGGTGGTCGGCTGCTCGGACATGTTCTACTCCTCGGCCGGCAACCTGATCCGGCCGGGCACCACGCTGACCATCGCCGAGGGCTGGGAGACGGCGCGACGGCGCGACGGCGGCCACGACTGGGTGCTGTTCGCCCTGGCGGGCGCGGGCTCGATCCGCCGGGCCGAGATCGACACCAGTCACTTCACCGGCAACGCCCCGGGCGAGGCCCGGCTGGTCGGGATCGACGCCCGGGTCAGCCCGCTGGAGGACGAGCGGGCCTGGAAGGAACTGCTGCCCCGCACCCGGCTCCGGCCGGACACCCAGCACCGGTTCCGGATCGGCTCGGACAGCGTCACCCACGTGCGGATGGAGGTGTTCCCGGACGGCGGGATGGCCCGGGTCCGGTTCTTCGGTGAGCTCGAGGAGTCCGCGCTGGAGAAGATCGGGGTGCGCTGGCTGGCTGCCCTGCCCGAGTCGCAGTTGTCCGGGGTCCTGGCCGGGGTGCCGGAACTGACCGACGCCGAGGCCGAGTCGATCCGGACCCGCCGTTCGTTCCAGTCGGCAGGCACGATCCCGGCGGCACTGCGGTCCCACCTGCTCGACTGACCCAGGCAATCACCGGAATGACCGAAACCGCCGAATTCACCGCCAACCCGTGATCCGGGCCCCGTTCCGTCCTTTTCGTCCCCGCACTATCGTGTCTGCATGACGATCGTGCCGGACACGAAGGACTGGACCTGGGTCCTCGACCGAGTCTGCGACGAGTGCGGATACGACGCCCGGGCCGTGGCCCGCGACCACCTGCCCTCCCTGATCCGGGGGTACACGGTCGACTTCCTGGAAGTGCTGGCCACGCCCGGGGTTCGGCGCCGGCCGGCGCCGAGGATCTGGTCGCCGCTGGAGTACGGCTGCCACGTCCGCGACGTCTTCCAGATCTTCGACGAGCGCCTGCGGCTGATGCTGGAGGAGGTGAACCCGCTGTTCCCGAACTGGGACCAGGACGAGACGGCGCTCACCGGCCGGTACTGGGAACAGGATCCGGTGGTCGTCTCGCGCGAACTGGTGGAGGCGGCCGACGCCATCGCCCGGCGGTTCGCCGGGGTGAGCGGCTCGCAGTGGAACCGGCCCGGCCGGCGCACCGGCGGATCGAGCTTCACCGTGGACACCTTCGCCCGGTACTTCCTGCACGACGTCGTCCATCACCGGCACGACATCGGGGCTGACACGGCTGATTGACGTCGGCCCGGCCTGATTCGGGGCCGGCCTGTGGACAGCGGGCGGCCGGCCGGGTGGAGGCCTGGCGCAGCGAGGTCGCGATCAGGGCCGCCGAGTCCACCGAGCAACTGCTCGACCTCGCCGGGGAGGTCGGCGTCCGCCTCGAAATGCCCTACCAGTCTTCCACTCTCAGTGATATCGGTACGCTCGGAGCAGGCCTGGCCGACGCCGCGACCCATCCCGGGCGCACCGGCCGGGCGATCGTCGACTGGGATACCTGGCGGCAGAACCCGCCCCGCGCGATCGGCCATGTGCTGCCCGATCTGGCCCTGGCCCTGGCCGGTGGGGGTGTGGCCGGTGGCGCTCGGGCGGCGGAGATCGCGCGCCGCGGGCAGCGGGCGGTCACGGCCGGGCGCGACCTCCTGCGCCGGTCGGCCACCGCCGAGGCCGCCCGCGAGGCGCGGCAGAACCTGGTCCGGCAGGCCCTGATCGTGGCCGACCGGGCCGCGTCCCAGCCGTGGCGAGGAGAGGCCGCACCCGGTTGACGGCTCGACAGGGCGCCCGGGCCGAGGCCTTCCACCGGCTCAGCGCCGGTCGCGAACCGCAGATCACCGCGGCCGTCCACGACGTGGCCCGGGCCGCCGAGGCCGAGCTGGCCGGGCTGAGAACACGCCTCAAACAGGTGGATTCACTGAAGCGCAAGCTGGCCACCCAGCACGCCGCCACCGGCCGGCCGCTCCCCGGCTGCTGGCCGAGGCCAACGACGCCGTCCGCTACACGGTGGTGATCGACGACGCCGACTACGTGCGGGCCGTGCCCCAGGTCGCGGCCCAGCTCGAGCAGCGTGGGTTCCACCTGCTCGGTAAGCCGAACAACGCCTGGTTCTCGGGCCGGTACCGGGGCCTCAGCACCACCTGGCTCGACCCGGCCGGCGGGGCCGCCTTCGAGGCGCAGTTCCACACCCCGCCCAGCTGGCGGATCACCCAGGCGACCCATCCCTGTACGAGGAGTCTCGGCTGCCCGGCATCGACCCGGCCGAGCGGGCCCGGCTGCGGGCCGAGATCGCGCACGCCTACCAGGCGCCGCCGCCGCGGGCCGGAACCGAGTCGCTGAACGGCCGCACCCTGCGGCCGCCGAGCCCGGCCGACCCGATCTCGCCCCCGGTCCATTACACCGTGCACGCTGCGGTCGGGGCCGGGGTGGGCGCCGAAGCCGGCTCGAACCGCCCGTGACCGGCCGGGACGCACATCTTGGGGGCTTAAGCTGCGCTCGATGAACGGTCCGCTCGATCCTTCAGTCGCTCGCCGTCCGGACGGTCCGCCCGACCCGCCGGAGGGCGATCCGGTCGCGGCCGACCGGGCTGCGGCCGCGACCCCCGAGACCGACCCGGCCGCCCGCCGGCGGTTGGCGTTCGAGATCGCCATCCTGATCGGCCTGTCCCTGGGCAAGTCGGGCGTCTACGCGATCATCGACCTGGTCGGCAAGCTCACCGAGGGGCAGTCGCTGGCCTCGCAGACGGCCACCCTGAACCAGTCCCAGAGCCCGCGGCCCTACCTGGACCTGAGCTACCAGATCTACGGCATCGTGTTCACCCTGGTTCCGGTCGCGCTGGCGTTGTGGCTGCTCAGCGCCAACTCGCCGCGGGTCGCCCGGATGCTCGGCCTGGACCGACGCCGACCCGGCCTCGATCTGGCCCAGGGGGCCGGGCTGGCCGCCCTGATCGGGCTGCCCGGCCTGGCCCTGTACTTCGTCGGCCATGCCCTCGGGGTGACGGCGACCATCGTGCCGGCCGACCTGAACGCCTACTGGTGGACCGAACCCGTCCTCATCCTGCAGGCGGCCAAGAACGCCGTCCTGGAAGAAGTGATCGTGGTCGGTTACCTGGTCACCCGGTTGCAGCGGCTGGGCTGGCGGGTACCGGCGGTGATCGCGGCCAGTGCCCTGCTGCGCGGCAGCTACCACCTCTACCAGGGCTTCGGGCCGTTCGTCGGCAACGCGATCATGGGCGTGATCTTCGCCGAGTGGTACCGCCGGGGCGGCCGGGTGCTGCCGTTGATCATCGCCCACACGATCCTCGACACGGTCAGCTTCGTCGGCTACGACCTGTTCGGCGGGGCGCTCGGGCTGAAGTAGAGGCATCGGCTCAGGCCGCCGACTTGGCGTCCTCGGCCTCCAGCTCGGCCTCGTCCAGTTCCGGGTCGGGCCCATCGGCCGACACGCTCAGGTGCGGGTGGTCGGCCCAGCGGTAGTGCACCTTCAGACCCTGGGACCAGCGCAGCCAGAGCACGGCGGCGATCGCCGTCGCGATGGCCGCGGCCCCGCCGATCAGGATGGTGTACCGGGCACCGAAGGTCTGCCCGACCCAGCCGATGATGGGGGCGCCGATCGGCGTCCCGCCCATGAAGATGGCCATGTAGAGGGCCATCACCCGGCCTCGCATGGCCGGGGCGGTGCTGAGCTGGATGGTCGCGTTGGCCGCCGTCATCAGGGTGAGCGAGGAGAGCCCGACCGGGATCAGCGCGATCGCGAACGACCAGTAGGTCGGCATCAGCGCGGCCACGATCGAGAACACCCCGAAGGCCAGCGTGGCCCCGATCAGCAGCCGCAGCCGGGGATGCTCGCGGCGGGCGGCCAGCAGGGCCCCGCCGAGCGAGCCGATCGCCATCACCGAGCCGAGGATGCCGTACTCGCCGGCGCCCTTGTCGAACACCAGCCGGGCCATCAGGGCCGAGGTGAGCTGGAAGTTCAGCCCGAAGGTGCCGACCATGCCGACGATGCCGAGAATCAGGATCAGGTCGGGCCGGTGCCGCACGTAGGACAGGCCGGCCCGGATCGATCCCTTGCCGCCGGTCCGCGGTTGCGGGCGCAGCTCGGACAGCCGCATCTGGGTCAGCGAGAGCACCACCGCGCCGAAGGTGGCCGCGTTGATCAGGAAGACCGGCCCGGTGCCGAACCAGTGGATCAGCAGGCCGGCGATGCCGGGCCCGATCAGCCGGCCGCCGTTGAACGAGGCGCTGTTCAGGCCGACGGCGTTGGGCAGGTCCTCGATCGGCACCAGTTCGGAGACGAACGACTGCCGGGCCGGGGCATCGATCGCCGCGACCACGCCGAGCAGCGCGGCCATCAGGTAGACCTCCCACAGCCGGGCCAGGTCGGTGACCACCAGCAGGCCGAGGATCAGGGAGAGCACCCCGGAGGAGATCTGGGTGGTGAGCAGGATCTTGCGGCGGTTGAACCGATCGGCCACCATGCCCGAGACCGGGGCCAGCAGCAGCACCGGGGCGAACTGCAGCCCGGTGGTGATGCCGACGGCCACGCCGGAGTTGTTGCTCAGCTGGGTCAGGACCAGCCAGTCCTGGGCGATGCGCTGCATCCAGGTGCCGGTGTTCGACACGATGGCGCCGGTGGCCCACAACCGGTAGTTGGGGTTCTTCAGGGCTCGGAACGTGGGGCTCACGAGTCGGCGATCCTCCTCAAGATCTCGGATGCTTCGGCGAGAACCGCTCGCTCGTTCGGTTGCAGGTCGGCCAGCTGCCGGGCCAGCCAGGCCTCCCGGCGCCGCCGGGTCTCCTTGACCGCCAGCGTGCCCGGCTCGGTGAGCTGCACGATCGACTGGCGCCGGTCGGCCGGGTCGCCGGTCCGCCGGATCAACCCGCGCTCCTCCAGCCCGGCCAGCGTGCGGGTCATCGACGGCGGCTGGACCCGCTCATGCTCGGCCAGGGCTCGTGCCGTCAGCGGACCGCCCCGGTCGAGGACGGCGAGGACGGAGAACTGCCCGTCCGACAGCTCGGCGTCGGACTTCTCCGCCCGCAGCCGCCGGGCCACCCTCAACAGGGAAACTCGCAGCTCAGCTGCCTGAAGACCACTCACAACAGTCGACAACTAGTTAGCCTCGCTAACTATTCCACTGTCGACCCGACCTCCTCATCGGGGAAGGTCCGGCCCTTCTGGTGGGTCGGATCCACCCCAGCCGGTCGGCCCGGCCGAGCGGAGTAGTCTCGACGGGTGACAGAGGGTAGCGAGCAACCCGAGTTCGAGCCGCAGGAATTCAGGCCGCCGGAGTTCAGCGAGACCGCGCCGGTCGCGATCGGCACCGCGGTCTGGGCCCTGCTGTTCGTGATCGGGCTGGTGATCCGGCCGAGCCTGGTCGACCACGGCCGAGGCTGGTGGATCTGGTCAGCCGCGGCCGGGGTGGTCCTGGGCCTGTTCGGCTACTGGTTCATGCTCCGGCGGCAGGCTCACCTGTCGGCCGCGGCCGGCCGGATCGTCTCGGCAGGCAAGTCCGAGAACGCCTGATCGATCACGACGTCGGTGCCGATCTCCGGTTCGGCCAGCACGGCCGCCACCGACCCGCGCAGTTCCCACCGCCCGGCGGCCCAGGCCAGGCCCCGGGCCAGCCCGTCGGTGGTGGCCGCGTGCACCACCGCACCGGGTCCGGCTCCGTTCACCCACCAGTCCACCTCGACGCCGTCCACCAGCAGGCGGTCGTGCTCGCACCAGGTCGCCGGGCCGTCCGGGAGCAGCCGCCGCAGCGCCGCCGGGGTCGGCTGGCTCGCGCCGGCCTCGGGCCCGGCCGCCTCAGCCACCTCGCCCGGGGCCAGCTCGCCGGCCAGCGGCAGGTCGAGCAGATCAGCCAGAGCCGCCGCTCCGGCCGGTGAAACCGGCAGCGACACACCAAGATCCGGGCGCTGGCGATACATCGGGGCTTCGATCACCACCGCCTCGGCGGCCGGCACAACCATGCTGCCGCCCTCGTCGTCCAAGCCCCGAACCCGTTCCGGACGGTCGACCTCGACTCCTCGCCGGGCCAGGACGGCCAGTCGCGACAGCACCTCGACCAGCAGCTCGGCCGACACCTCGAGCCGGTCGTCGGAGAGCCGCTCGAGCAGCCCCGGCACCGCCGCCGCGTCCAGGTCGGCCATCGTGGAGATCACCCCGAGCGCCCGCTGAGCCACCGGGTCGAGCCGGGTCACCCAGGGTGGCGCCGGCTCGAACAGAGCCAGCAGCCCGGGTTCGGCGTCCGGTCCGGCCAGCGCACCGGCCGGACCGCCGTCCGGGGCCAGTTCGGCTCGAAGCCACCAGGCGGTGTACGGGGGCACGTCCAGCGGCCGGCCGTCGGCGATGATCCGGGCCGGGCCGACCAGCGCCGGACGCAGGGCTGGGTCGGCGGCGATGGCGGCCACCAGGTCGGGCAGCGCCTCGGGCCGGACGGCGTCCAGATCCCGGACGGCGACCAGTTCGGCCAGCACCGCGCCCGGCGGCAGACCGTCGAGCTCGTCGGCGACCAGCGCACACCAGGTGTCCCAGCCGTCCAGGTCGGCCACCGGCCCCAGCTCGTCGTCGAACCCGGCGTCGATCGGCACGTCCTGGGCCCGGACCAGCCCCGGGCCGCGCAGCACGCCGACCGCGGCCAGGGTCGGCTCACCCCAGCGCTCGACCAGCTCCGCAGCGGCCAGACCGATCTCGTCGGCGGAGAACCATTCGGCCGCCGGGCTGCCCGGCAGGGCCAGCGCCGACGCCGGCGTCAACTCCCCGCCGTCATCGCTCAGCGGAAGATCACCCAGCTCCGGCCGGTCTCCCGGGCCGAGCTCCCCGGCCCGCACGGCCGCCCCGGCCAGGGTCAGGACGGCGTCCACCAGTTGCTGTTCGCCGGGCCCTTCGAGCCCGGCCGGACCGACCCCCCGCTCGCTGTCGCCGTCGGCCAGGGACGCCACCGCGGCCGCGACCGCCGGCAGCTCGAGCAGGGCCCGCGGGCCGGCGACAACCGCCCCCAGACGCTCGAGCAGCGGATGGACGGCGTTCGGATGCACGACCCGCGCGCCGAGCACGACCAGCGCCGCCGTCACCTCGGCCGCGGTGATCTCGGCCGCCGAGTCCTGAGGTCCGGCCGCGCCGATCGCGCCGGGTGACTCGGGTGACTCGGGTGACTCGGGGGCCGCCAGCAGCAGGCCCCGGATGCCCCGGGCGACAGTGCCGTCGGCCAACGGGACCGGCAGGAACGCCAGTGCTTCGCGCACCGCGGCGTCACCCGCGAGCGGGGCCAGCGCGGCGTATACCTCGTGCCACCGGACCGGATCGGCCACCGGGGGGAGGGTCTCGACCGCGTCGGCCAGGGACAACCGGCGCACGCCGAGCCGGTCGAAGGCCGCGGTCGCCGTCCTCGGCGCGTGGACGAGACCGGCCAGCCAGCGGGAGAACACAGTCACGGTCGGGACGTCGGCCCCGACCGGCCCGGCCAGGGCCAGAGCCTCCCGGGGGCGCAACAGCATCGCCGGGTCCTCGGCCGAGCGCAGGATCGGGGCGCTCGGCAGCAGCTCGGCCACCGCCGCCCGCAACGCGCCGTCCAACGACCCGATCGCCAGGCCGCCGACGACCAGAGGCCAGACCTCGTCGCCGGCCGCGGCCCGCTCGACCAGCAGCTCCACGTAGGCCGTGGCCGCCGCGGCCAGCACCTCGTCGGTCACCGGGCCGGGGGCGACGTGCCGCCGGGACGGATCCAGCGGCAGGGTGGCGATCAGCAGCGCGGGCCACGGCAGCGGCTCGTCACTCGGTGTCGGGGCATGGACCACGCCCGGTTCGGGCAGGTCAGCCGGGTTGTGCGGGAGCGCCCAGGTCAGCTGCCAGCGGTCCCGGCCTCGTTCCTCGGTGGGTCGCCCGGTCAGGCCGGCCGGGCTGAGCCGGCCCTCCCGGCGCAGCACGTGCCAGCGTTCGGCGACGTCCCGCAGGACCATGGACGGGCGTCCCGGGCGTTCGATCACGATCTCGGTCAGGGCGGGCAGGGCCAGCAGCAACGCGTCGTCGACGTCGGCCAGCAGGCGCTGCACCAGGTCTTCGGCCGCCGCGTCCCGCAACGGCAACAGCACCACGGTGTCGTACCCCTCCGGCGGCGTGCCCTCGGCCGGGAACGGCAGCCGCAGCACCGGCACGTGCCCGTCCCGCCGGACCAGCTCGACCGCGAGGTCGCCGGACCGCGTCTCGCCCGAGACCGAGCCCCCCGAGACCGAGCCGCCCAAGACCGAGCCGCCCAAGACCGAGCCGCCCGAGTTCGAGCCACCCGCGACCGAGCCACCCACGACCGAGCCCACCGAGCCTGAGGCACCCGAAGCCGAACTGCCGGACGACTCGACCAGCTGTCGGGTGTCGGCGGCCGAGAACCGGACGCCGCCGGAGCGGCTCAGGACCGCCGGCTCGTCGCTGATCGCCAGAACCGCGGCGAACCCGACCCCGAACCGCCCGATCGTGTCGCCGTCCCGCTTGGCCGAGGCCCGCAGGGTGGCCAGGGCCTGTACCCCGGCAGCATCGAGCCCGGCCCCGGTGTTGGCTGCCACCAGGACGCCGTGTCCCTCGCTCTCGCGCAGGGCCAGCAGCAAACGTCCGGGTCGGCCGGCCCGGACCGCGGCGTCGGCCGCGTTCTGGGCCAGCTCCACCACCAGCCGGTCCCGGTAGCCGCCGAGGACCAGGTCTTCCTCGGCGTTCGCGTCCTCGCGGAACCGGGCCGGTGAGGCCGACCAGGCGGTGAGAACGTTCTGCCGGATGTCGTTCGCGCCGAACCGGTCCTCGGTCACGGCGTGGGCGGCACCTCGTCGGCCGGAGCCTTCGACTCGACCGGCTCCGGCTCGACCAGCTCCGGCTCGACCAGCTCAGATTCGACCGGCACAGACTCGACCGGTGGTGACTCGACCGGTGGTGACTCGAGCACCGACTCCGGAGCGATCTGGACCACCATTTCGACCAGCGACTCGGGCTCCACCGGCGGTTCCGCGGAACCGTCGAGAGACGGCGCGGGCGACCGCGGCTCCGAGCCGGCCGGCGGTTCTGCGGAACCGTCGGTCACGGCCTCCGGCTCCGGCGGCGCGGCTTCGCCCAGCTCAGCCGGGATCTCAGCCACCGGTTCCGCTGATGTCGCCGGTTCCGCGGAACCGTCCTGGCCCAGAGCATCATCCGGCTCAGCCAGCAGCTCCGGCTCAGTCAGCGACTCCGCCTCAACCAGCGGCTCCGGCGCGACCGTCACCTCCGGTTCGGCCGTCGCTACCGTTTCCGGTGAGGACGACGGTTCCGCGGAACCGCCGGTCTCCAGGCCGGGCTCGGCCGAGCGGTCGATGACCACGTGCTCCATGATCGTCTCGTCCAGGATGTGCGGCGGCAGCGGTTCGGGGGCCGGCAGCTCCAGGTCGGTCTCGCTGTGCGCCCCGCAGCCGAAGTCGGTGGTCACCACGGTGCCGTCGGCCGGTGACCACTCGTTGGTGCAGGCGCCGAAGTGCTGCCGCAGGAAGCCGGACACCGGCAGGAAGTACGCGCAGGTGACGCAGGCGGCCGAGGCCTGGATGGCGATCTCCGAGGTGGGGCCGTGCGGGCCGTGCTCCCAGCGCTCGGCCGCGGCCTGCAGCCCTTCGAGCCCGACCACCCGCTCCCGGCCGAGGCCGAGTTCCCAGAACAGTTCCTGGTCGGCGTCGTCGGGGTCGGTGACGGTGTAGCCCGGCACCAGCAGCGGGTCGTCGGCCCGGTACGGCAGGTCGTCGCCGGCGCCGAGGTCGCCCGGGGCCAGCCGGTCGGACCACGGCACCCAGGCCGGGGCCAGGATCGACTCGGTCCCGGGCAGCAGGACGACGTCGCAGACGGTCACATAGTCGGAGCCCGGCACGTGGGCGAGCGTGACCGCCCAGCGCCAGCCCCGGTAACCCTTCGCCCTGCTGGCGAAGGCGTGCATGGTCAGGCCGCCCTCGTCGACACTCACGCCGAGGTGGTCGCCCACCGTGCCGGGCTCGGCCGTCTCCTCGGCCGCGGCCCGGGCCAGATCGACGGCGGCGGCGGCCAGCTCGTCGGGCTGGGCCGGCTCGGTCGGAGCGTCGAGGGATCCACCCAGGTCGAAGCGGCCGTCGCCGATCGCCGAGGGCAACTCCGAAGCGGCGCCCGAGGTCGAGCCGACGGACGACTCCTCAGGCTCGGCCGAGGTCGGCAGATCCTTCGTCAGGTGCAGGTTCGATGAGGACACGCGAGCCAGTCTCCCCCATCCGCGCAGTACGTCGAGCAGGCGAGGTCGGCGCGTCGGGCGCCCGCTCACGCCTCTAGATCATCGGCGACGGCGCGAAGCACGGTGGCGACCTTCCCGGCGGAGGAGCGATCGGGGTAGCGACCCCGGCGCAGACCGTTGGAGACGCCGTCGAGCAGCTTGATCACGTCCTCCAGGATGACGGTCATGTCTTCGGCCGGTTTACGGGTGGCCCGGGAGACGGACGGGAGCGGATCGATCAGCCGGACCGAGAGCGCCTGCAGACCCCGGCGACCCTCGGCCACACCGAATTCGATCTTGGCACCGGGCTTCAGCGTCGTCGTGCCCTCGGGCAGCGCCGAAGCGTGAACGAAGACCTCGCCCCCGTCATCGTTCGCCGCGAAACCGAAGCCACGCTCGGCGTCGAACCACTTGACCTTGCCAGTCGGCACGTCTGTCCCCTGTCACGTGACCGGTGCGCGAAAAACTGTCGCGCCAGCCCGGTCGATGTTCACGATCTTTCAAGTCACTCCAGGTTAGCCGTCAGCGGGCAAGCCGCGAACGAGTAAACCTGGGCAAATAGGTTGACAACCACTGAGGGAATTCCAGCAAGCTCTCCAGGACGACGTCGGCACCGGCGGTGACGAGCGCTTCGGCCGGTTGCGGGCCGGTGAGGACGGCGACCGACAGAGCGCCCGCGACCCGAGCCGCCTGCATATCGCCGGGGTGGTCGCCGACGTAGACCGCGGCGTCCTCCTCGATCAGGCGGCCCCCCTTGGCCGCGGCGAACAGGCCGCCGACGACCAGATCCGGCTTCCGGTCGCCGTGATCGAGCCCGACCTGGGTCAGGACGTCATGAACTCCGGCCTCGGCCTTGGCCGAGACGACCAGCACCCGGCCGCCGGCCGCGTGCACCGCCTGGACCGCGGCGACCGCCCCCGGCAGCAACGTCGTCCTGGGCACCCCGATCGCCTGGTAGTGCGCTCGGTAGTTGCGGACCACCTCGTCCACGTCGAGGCCGGGGGCCAGCGCCGAGACCGTCGGCTCCAGAGGCAGGCCGACCCAGGGCCAGACCTCGTCACGGCCGAACGTGACCGCCTGGCCACCGGTGCTCGCCCGGACCGCGGCCAGCATCGTGGCGGCGATTCCGTCGGCCGAGTCGACCAGGGTCATGTCGAGGTCGAAGCCGACGACGAGTTGAGAAGTAACCACTGCCGCAGCCTAAACGGCGGTGAGGTGGCCGCCCTCCCGGACGATCCACCTCACCGCCGACGCATCAGCCGGTCGTACTCAGCGCAGGCTGGCGTGCAGGTCGCGGAACCGACGGAACGCCGTCCGCAGATCTTCGGTGGAACCCGACTCGAGCCGGCTCCTCAGGTCGGCCAGGGCCTGCTCGACCTTGCTGCCGGCCTCGCGGACGGCGGCGGCCGGGTCGTCGACGAACTTGCCCTGGATGCTCTGCCAGTCGGCGTCGACGGTGGACGGCGTGGCATCGGCCGTGGCCCCGGTAGTGGCTCCGGCGACGCTCGCGGCCACCACGGGGTCAGCCGCGGTCACGGGCTCATCGGCGACAACCGGCTCGTCGTCGACAACCGGCTCGGCCGCGACGATCGTCGTCGGGGCGGCGTCGGACACGGCGTCCGGGGCCGGGCGCACCGACTCCGACTCCACCGGGCCGTTGAAGGGCGAACTGGTGACGTCGTCCGAGACCGGGTCGCCGGAGGTCGCGGTCGACTCGGGCGCCACCGGCAGCAGCACGGGCTCGCCGTCGACGGTCCGGTTGTCGTCCTCGGCGCCGGAGTCGGCGTCGAAGTCGGCGTCGGCGTCGGCGTCGGAGTGCTTGACGTCCAGGTCCGAGACCTCGTCCGAGTCCCTGTCGTCCACCGGTACGACCACCGACTCACCGGTCACCGTGCCGTCGCTGTTCTCGTCGCCGTCCCGCGGCTGGTCACCGGCGGACGAGGCGACGCTTTCGTCGTCGTCGAGGGTGTCGTTCCGGAACGGATTGTCATCGTGCGAGTGGTCGTGATCATGAGAGTGGTCGTGGTCGACGACCGTGTCGTGGCCGTCGAAGCGGGTGTCGTCGGAGCTCATCGGGTCTCCTGCGGGTAGCTGGACTGAGGGCTGGTTCGTTCGACGTCGGCCTCGGGCGCGACGACCGGGTCGGTGGACGCCGGACCGGCCGGCGGGGCCACCGGGTCGGACGCCGAAGCGGCGGCCGGCGCGGAAACCGGCTCGTCGTCGATCTGGTCGGACACCGGTTCGTGGCGGTCGACCGCGCTGTCCGGGACGAGCTCGTCGTTCTGCACCAGGACGGCGAACAGGGCGCGGTAGTGCATGAACGACTGGCGCAGGTCCTCGGTGTCGAGGCCACCGGCCGAGCGGTGTCGTTCGTGGGCGGCGTGCGCCTCGCGGTAGTGCTGCACCACCTCGGGGTGGTCGGCGGCGACCAGATCGGCCTGCTCGTCGAAGTCCTCGACCGGGTAGCCCCGCTCACGCATCACGGTCGAGATCAGCGTCTCGGCCGAGTCGACGGCCGCGGCCGGCTCGTCCACGAAGCGAGCCTGGACGACGTCCCACTCGGCGCTGAACCGCGAGCGCTCGGACTCGTCCAGATCACGTACGGTCAGTTCGTCGCGGCGCTGGGCGACGCCGGACAGGTGCTGCTCGGCCTCCCGGCGGGTGGAGGCCCCCTCGACGGCCCGGTCGTACTCGGGCCCGAAGCGCTCCTGCAGCGCGGCCCGACGCCGGTTCTGCTGCAGGTAGGCCCCGGCCACCAGAGCGGCCAGGACCAGCACGACGACGATCACAATGGCGATTACCATGCGTCCTCCTTCGACGCAGGCGCGACCGGGAGTCCTGATTGGCTCCGGCCCGCGGCCTCGCCGAGATAATGGTCACGGATCGGTCATACCGCCTGTCGAGACGGCACCCGGAGCGCTCACCGGCCCCAACGGCCGCCGCCTCCGGCCGGGTGCGATTAACGTTGGGGGGTGCCCCCCACCCCATCGCGCAGCCTGGCCGACGAACTGCGGCGGTGGGACGACGAGGCGCTCGTGACCCTGCTCGAGCGGCGACCTGACCTGACCGTCCCGGTCCCGACCGATCTGGGCAGTCTGGCGGTGGCCGCGGCCAGCCGGCTCAGCGTTCAGCGCGCGGTCGACGGCCTCGACACGGCCGCGTTGCAGGTGCTCGAGGTGCTGGCGGTGCTGCCCGAGCCGGTCTCCGGGGCCGAGGTGGCCCGGCGCTGGGGGGCCTCGGCGACCGCGCCGCTGGCCGAGCTGCGCGGGCTGGCCCTGGTCTGGGGCGGGGCCCGATCGTTGCGCCTGGTCCGGGCCGCGCGGGACAGCCTCGGCGCCTACCCGGCCGGCCTCGGGCCACCGCTGGCCGACGCCCTGGGCCGGCGCTCGCCCCAGCGACTGGCCGACGTGATGGAAGATCTCGGCCTGCCGCCGACCGGCGACCCGGAGGAGGCGCTGCGCCGGCTGGCCGCGCACCTCGGCGACCCGGACGTCGTCCAGGGGCTGCTCGAGAACGCTCCGCCGCAGGCCCGGCAGGTCCTGGACCGGCTGGTCTGGGGGCCGCCGGTGGGTGCCGTCGCCGATGCCGACCGCCCGGTCCGGGCCGGCAGCGCCGGCTCGCCGGTGGAGTGGCTGCTGGCCCACGGCCTGCTGGCGGTCGCCGACCCCGGGCACGTGCTGCTGCCCCGGGAGATCGGGCTGGCCCTGCGTGGGGGCAAGGTGCATCGCCGGGCCGAGGTCGGCCCGCCCGCCCTGGCCCTGAAGGACCGGCCCGCCCGGCAGGTCGAGGGCACGGCCGGCCAGGCCGCGGCCGAGGCCGTCCGGCTGGTCGAGGAGCTGTGCGAGCACTGGAGCACGACCCCGCTGTCAGTGCTGCGGGCCGGCGGGATCGGCGTGCGTGACCTGCGCCGGCTGGCCTCGACCCTGGACGTCGACGAGTCCACCGCTGCTCTGGTGGCCGAGATCGCGCTGGCCGCGGGCCTGGTCGCGGACGACGGCGAGGCCGACCCGAGCTGGCTGCCCACCCCGCAGTACGACCTGTGGCGGGCCGCCGGCACCGGCGAGCGCTGGACCAGGCTGGCCGCGGGCTGGCTGGAGAGCCCACGGGCGGCCGGCCTGATCGGCTCGCGCGGGCCGAAGGACGGCCTGATCGCCGCGCTCGGGCCGGAGGTCGAGCGGCCGCAGGCCCGCACGGTGCGGCAGCAGGCGCTCAGCGCCCTGGCCCGGGCGGCGCCGGCGTCCGGCAGCCAGACCCGGCCGGCGCTGGCCGACCCGGCCGGTTCCGGCCTGCTGGCCCAGCTCGACTGGGCCGCCCCCCGCCGCGGTGGGGCGGCCCGGGCCTCGCTGTTGAGCTGGACCCTCAACGAGGCGGCCTGGCTCGGTCTGATCGGGCTGGGCGCGCTCTCCGGCTTCGGCCGGCTGCTGGTCACGGCCCCGGACGACCCCGGCCCGGCCGGGGCGTTGCTCGACGCCACCCTGCCCGAGCCGGTGGATCACGTGCTGCTGCAGGCCGACCTGACCGCCGTCGCCCCGGGCCAGCTGCTGCCCGATCTGGAACGTGAGCTCTCGGTGATGGCCGAGATCGAGAGCCGGGGCGGGGCGGGGGTGTTCCGGTTCACCGCCGCCTCGATCCGCCGGGCCCTGGACGCGGGCCGGACCGGCGACGAGCTGCTGGCCTGGTTGAGCGCCAATTCCCGCACGCCCGTCCCGCAGCCGCTGAGCTACCTGATCGCCGACAGCGCCCGGCGCTACGGCCGGCTGCGGGTCGGCGTGGCCGGGGCCTATCTGCGGGCCGACGACGAGTCGGTGCTGGCCGAGGTGCTGGCCGACAAGCGGGCGGCGTCGCTGCGGCTGCGCCGGTTGGCCCCGACCGTGCTGGCCGCCCAGGCCACCCCGGACACGGTGCTGTCGGTGCTGCGGGGCATCGGCCTGGCCCCGGCGGCCGAGTCGCCCGACGGCGAGCTGCTGATCCGCCGGCCCCCGGCCCGCCGGGCCACCGCTCCGCGCTCGGACGGCCCCCGTCGCCAGCCGATGCCGACGGCGTCCCGGCCGGATCTGCGCCGGGCCGTGCAGGGTCTGCGGGCGATCGACGCCAACGCCCGGCGTCCGGTCCCGGCGTCCGACGACGACGCCCCGGCCCTGGTGCCGATGGACCCGGCCGGCGCGCTCGCCGTCCTGAGGGATGCGCTGGCCGCCCGGCAGGACGTCTGGATCGGCTACCTGGAGGAGGCCGGCCGGCCGGTCCGCCAGATCGTCGAGCCGCTGGCGGTCGAGGCCGGCCGGATCCGGGCCCTGGAACGCCAGACCGGCCGGATCCGCAGCTACTCGGTGCACCGGGTGATCGCCGTGGCTCCGGTCGACGGTGCACCGGGTGCCCCGGGTGCCCGCAGCGGCCCGGACGCCGTCGCCGACGAGATCGAGGCTCGCGGCGACGCCGTAGGCTCGGCCTGAGCCAAACGCCGGCCGGGCATTTTTCCTGGTCGATCCGGCGTTCTCTGTCCTTGTGCCCGCCGGCCGGGTGAGGCCGGGGCCCGAGACCGCTGCGATGAACGGATGTACTGAGTGAACGACGGACCACTGATCGTCCAGAGCGACAAGACCCTGCTGCTGGAGATCGACCATGACCAGGCGGCCGCCTGCCGGCGGGCGATCGCGCCGTTCGCCGAGCTGGAGCGCGCCCCCGAGCACGTGCACACCTACCGGCTGACGCCGCTCGGGCTGTGGAACGCGCGGGCCGCCGGGCACGACGCCGAGCAGGTGGTCGACGTCCTGCTGGAGTACTCGCGCTATCCGGTGCCGCACGCCCTGCTGGTCGACGTGGCCGAGACGATGGCCCGGTACGGCCGCCTCCAGCTGGTCAAGGATCCCGAGCACGGGCTGGTGCTGCACGCGATCGACGTCCCGGTGCTGGAAGAGGTGCTGCGCAGCAAGAAGGTGGCCCCGCTGGTCGGCACCCGGCTCGATGCCGAGAACGTGCAGGTGCACGCCAGCGAGCGCGGCAACCTCAAGCAGGTGCTGCTCAAGCTGGGCTGGCCGGCCGAGGACCTGGCCGGGTACGTCAACGGCGAGAAGCACCCGATCACGCTGGACACCGACGGCGGCTGGGTGTTGCGGCCCTACCAGAGCGAGGCGGTGGACAACTTCTGGCACGGCGGGTCGGGCGTCGTGGTGCTGCCCTGCGGCGCCGGCAAGACCCTGGTCGGCGCGGCCGCGATGGCCAAGTCGGGCACCACCACGCTGATCCTGGTGACGAACACGGTCTCGGCCCGGCAGTGGCGCGACGAACTGCTGGCCCGGACCAGCCTGACCGAGGACGAGATCGGCGAGTACTCCGGCTCCCGCAAGGAGATCCGGCCGGTCACCATTGCCACCTACCAGGTGATGACCACCAAGCGGAAGGGCGTCTACGCCCACCTGGACGTGTTCGACGCCCGCGACTGGGGCCTGATCGTGTACGACGAGGTGCACCTGCTGCCGGCCCCGGTGTTCCGGATGACGGCGTCCCTGCAGGCCCGGCGCCGGCTCGGCCTGACCGCCACGCTGGTCCGCGAGGACGGCCGGGAGGGCGACGTCTTCAGCCTGATCGGGCCCAAGCGGTACGACGCCCCCTGGAAGGACATCGAGGCCCAGGGCTACATCGCCCCGGCCGACTGCGTGGAGGTGCGGGTCACCCTGCCCGAGCGCGAGCGGCTGGCCTACGCCACCGCCGAGCCGGAGGAGCGCTACCGGCTGTGCGCCACCAGCACGTCCAAGTCGAAGGTGGTCGAGGAGCTGGTCCGCCGGCACGCCGGCGAGCAGCTGCTGGTGATCGGCCAGTACCTGGACCAGCTCGACGACCTCGGCGAGCGGCTGAACGCGCCCGTGCTGAAGGGCGAGACGTCGGTGGCCGAGCGCCAGCGGCTGTTCCAGGCCTTCCGCACCGGGGAGATCTCCACCCTGGTGGTCAGCAAGGTGGCCAACTTCTCGATCGACCTGCCCGAGGCCAGCGTCGCGATCCAGGTGTCGGGCTCGTTCGGCTCCCGGCAGGAGGAGGCCCAGCGGCTGGGCCGGCTGCTGCGGCCCAAGCACGACGGCAAGACCGCCCGGTTCTACGCGGTCATCGCCCGGGACACCCTGGACCAGGAGTTCGCCGCCCACCGGCAGCGGTTCCTGGCCGAGCAGGGCTACGCCTACCGGATCGTGGACGCCGAGGACCTGCCCAGCGAGCAGGCGCCCGACCCGACCGACTGACCCTCAGCCGGCGGACGGGAGGTTCCCAGCAAGTTTTCAGGATGGATACCGATACTCGTCTCGTGGCTGAGAAGACGTTTGAGGCGAAGTTGCTCGTGGTCGACGACGAGCCGAACATCCGCGAACTGCTGACGACGAGTCTGCGGTTCGCCGGTTTCGACGTTGTGCCGGCGGCGGACGGCGCCGAGGCGCTCAAGCTGGCCGAGCAGCATCGCCCCGACCTGGTCGTGCTCGACGTGATGATGCCGGACATGGACGGTTTCACCGTGACCCGCAAACTGCGCGAGCGCGGCCGCGACATGCCGGTGCTCTTCCTGACCGCGCGCGACGAGACCGGCGACAAGGTGACCGGCCTGACCGTCGGCGGCGACGACTACGTGACCAAGCCGTTCAGCCTCGAAGAAGTGGTGGCCCGGATCCGGGCCGTGCTGCGGCGCACCGGCGTCGCGGCCGACGGCGAGAGCGGCCGGCTGGTCTTCCACGACCTCGAGCTGGACGAGGACTCGCACGAGATCCGCCGGGCCGGCCGGCTGATCGAGCTCTCGCCGACCGAGTTCAAACTCCTGCGGTACCTGATGCTGAACCCGAACCGGGTGCTGTCCAAGGCCCAGATCCTGGATCATGTGTGGGCCTACGACTTCAACGGCGAGGCCGGCATCGTCGAGTCGTACATCTCGTACCTGCGCCGCAAGGTGGACGACGTCGATCCCCCGCTGATCCATACCAAGCGCGGCGTCGGCTACGTGTTGCGCCTGCCCCCGCAGGGCTGATCCGGCGGTGACCACTCCGAGCACGGACACCGCCCTGTCCCCCGAACCGGATCCCACCGACTCGGCCGCCTCGGCCGAGGAGCTGGACCTGCCCGCCCTGCAGCCGTCCACGAGCCGCCCCCTGAACGGGCTGCGGACCTCCTGGGACGGCGTCCCGATGCGGGCCCGCCTGGTCGGCATCCTGGTCGTGCTGCTGATCGGGGCCCTGACCGCGTCCGGCTGGACGGCGCAGCACGTGCTGCACACCTTCCTGATCAGCCAGGTCGACGTGCGGCTGAACAGCAGCGCCCAGCAGGCGCTCACGGCGTCCCAGCAGGGTTACGGCAGCCAGGGCAGCCGCCCGAACTTCCCGACCGACTACGTGGTGAGGTTCACCGCCGACGACGGCACCCGGTTCCCGGTCGGCCCGCCGATGAGCGGGACGAGCGAGCCGGATCTGCCCAAGCTGACCAACGCGCAGGCCACCAAGCGCGGTCGGACGCCGTTCACGGTCGGCTCGACCACCGGCGAGCGACCGTGGCGGGTGGTGGTGCTGCCGGCCACGTACAACGCCGGCGACGGCTCGGCCCCGCAGTCCGGCTCGCTCGCCCTGGCCCTGCCGCTGGACGGGGTGTCCAACGCGGTGCGACACGAGCGGTGGCTGATCCTGCTGATCGGGCTGCTGGTCACCCTGGTCTGCGCGGCGCTGGGCTGGCTGGCGATCCGGCGGGCGTTCCTGCCCCTGACCGAGGTCGAGGAGACCGCCGCCGCGATCGCGGCCGGCGACCTGTCCCGCCGGGTGCCCGACCATCCGGCGTCGACCGAGGTCGGCCGGCTCACGTCGTCCCTGAACGGGATGCTGGCTCAGATCGAGAGCGCCTTCCGCTCCCGGGAGGCCTCGGAGCAGCGCACCCGGCGGTTCGCCGCCGACGCCTCGCACGAGCTGCGGACGCCGTTGGCCTCGATCCGCGGCTTCGCCGAGCTCTACCGCCAGGGCGCGGTCAGCCAACCGGAGGACGTGGCCCGGACCATGAGCCGGATCGAGGACGAGTCCCGCCGGATGGGATCTCTGGTCGAGGATCTGCTGCTGCTGGCTCGGCTGGACGAGCAGCGGCCGGCCCGGACCGACCCGGTCGACCTGGCCGTGCTGGCCGGCGACGCCACCCACGACGCCCGCGGTCTGGCCCCGGACCGGCAGGTTCGCCTGGTCGGGCTGGCGCCCGGCCGGGGACCGGAGCCGAGCGTCGTGACCGGCGACGAGAACCGGCTGCGCCAGGTAGTGGCCAACCTGGTCGGCAACGCCGCCCGGCACACCCCGCCCGGCAGCCCGATCGAGCTGGCCGTGGGCCGGGCCGCTGGGCTGGCGGTACTGGAGGTGCGCGACCACGGTGCGGGCCTTGCCCCGGAGCACGCGGCCAAGGTGTTCGAGCGGTTCTACCGGGTCGACGCCTCTCGGGCCCGCCACCAGGGCGGCGGCTCCGGTCTGGGGCTGTCCATCGTCACTGCCGTGGTCAGCGCGCACGGCGGCCGGGTGGGAGTGGCCACCACGCCCGGCGGCGGCGCGACCTTCCGGGTGGAACTGCCGCTCGCCTCCACCACTGTGGCCGAGGACATTTCCGACCCGGACTGACCGGAACTGTTCGCCGAATGATCAACCCCGAGAGACATCTGCTCACTCTCGGTGAGTTCACTGGTGCGCAGATCGACTCACGAGTCGCTCCTCGACCCATGAATTCATCCGGCGGCGGAGGTCATCGGCCCAGCGTGATCGCGGTTTCCGCAGGCATTCCCGAGTCGTGGCCGGAGAATCCACCCAGTGGCGTGACACCTGCCACAAGAATTCAGCGACGTTCATCCTGCACGCTCTGGCCTGCAGCGATAACATGTCCGTACAGGACTGCACCGGCCTACGGTCAGTCCTACGGGGTTACCTAGAGTTCTTCTTCAGTTGACACCTCACGAGTCACGCGATTCCCGCAGGACACCGACTGAAGAGCTTGCCCAGCTTCACGCCGAACGTCCGAGGAGGATTAATGAATCACACCACGACCACGCCGGACAGTGACGGTCACAGCGAATCCTCACCGATCCAGCCGCTGGCCAACCCGCGTCGCACCCGCCTGGGCGCCGACGGTCGCCCGATCGTCGGGCCGGTCACCACCACCAGCGACTGACCGGTCCCCACCGACAGCGCCCGGGCCCGGTTCACCCCGGTTCCACCAGTAGTCCGCTCTTCGATGCCCCGGCCCCGGCCGGGGCATCGTGCTGTCCACGGCTTTCCCGGTCGGCTCGCCGGATTTTCTGGGTTTCCCAGGTAATTCACAGATCTGGCGCAGGGAACGTCGAGGGTGGCCCGGTCAACTATCAGTTGTCAGCACGCGGGCCATGAGGGTGAGAACGATGACGCAGACCACGAACGATCAGAACGAGAACGAGTACATCTGGGCGCGGCGTCCCGGTGGCTCGTCCGAGTCTCCTGACGCCGCGACCGCGCAGGCGCCCGTCGCCGGCTCGACCAGCGAGTTCGCCCCACCCGGGGGGTCTGCCTGGGCTCCGGCCGAGGGCCGGTCCGACGCCCGGACGGAGGCCACCGCCCCGATTCCGGCGGCCACCTCCCCGTGGGCCGCAGCCGGTTCGGCACCGACCCAGGCCCCGGCTCCGGCTCCGGTCGGCGCACCGCCGTCGGCGGACGCCCCCCACCCGGCGCCCACAGCACCGTGGGCGGCCGACGCGAGCGTTCCGCCCGCTCCCGGCCACCAGTTCACTCCGGCCGGCTCCGCGGGCCTGCCCCCGGCCCCGCCCAGCGGCGGGAAGGGCAAGTCCCGGCGTGAGCGCGGACGGCCCGGCTGGGGCGGGGTGCTGGCCGTCGGAGCCGGCGCCGCCGCACTGTCGAGCCTGCTCACGGCGGGGATCGTGCTCCAGACCCAGGACGACCCGAAGGCCACCACCTCGGCCTCGTCCTCGGGTGGCGGAACGGGGGCGGGCGCGGGCGCCGCTGCTGCCGTTCCGGCGCCGGTGAGCGGAGGCGCCGGCAGCTCACCGAACTGGGGAGCGGTGGCCAAGGCGGTCGAGCCGAGCGTGGTCGCGGTGAAGGTCGTCGGCCAGAACGGTGACGGCGGCGAGGGCTCCGGCGTCATCCTGGACAAGACCGGCCGGATCGTGACCAACAACCACGTCGTCTCCGGGGTCGGCAGCGGCGCGACCGTGACCGTGACCCTCAACGACGGCGACACGTATGCGGCCTCCGTGGTCGGCACCGACTCCGCGACCGACCTGGCCGTGATCAAGTTGTCCAACCCGCCGAGCGATCTGACGCCGGCCGTTCTGGGCAGCTCCAGCACGGTCGGGGTCGGCGACCCGGTGATGGCCGTCGGCAACCCGCTCGGCCTGGCCGGGACCGTGACCACCGGCATCGTCAGCGCCACCGACCGGCCGACCACGACCCAGGCCGAGTCCACCGACCCCAACGCCACCGGCGGCGGTGACCCGGTGGTGACCAACGCCATCCAGACCGACGCGGCGGTGAACCCGGGCAACAGCGGCGGCGCCCTGGTCGACGATCAGGGTCGGGTGATCGGCATCCCGTCGTCGATCGCCAGCCTGGGCTCCAGCCAGAGCTTCGGGGGCCAGGCGGCCAGCCAGTCCGGCAGCATCGGTCTCGGCTTCGCCATCCCGGTGGACGAGGTCAAGGACGTCACCAGCCAGCTGATCAAGGGCGGCACGGTGGCCCACTCCTACCTCGGGGTGACGCCGGCGGACGGCACGGTGAAGTTCAACGGCGCCAGCCGTGACGCGGCGATCATCAAGACCGTGCAGAGCGGCACTCCGGCCCAGAAGGCCGGCCTCAAGGTCGGCGACGCGGTGATCGCGGTGGACGGCGACACCGTCAACAGCGACCTCTCGCTGGTCGGCCAGCTGCGCGAGCGGCCGGTCAACACCCAGGTCACCCTGACCGTGATCCGGGACGGCAAGTCGATGGAGATCAAGGTCACGCTGGGCACGCGGCCGGCCACGGCCGGCTGATCGACCATCCCGAACTCCCGCTCCTGACGCCCTCCCCGTGCGTCAGGAGCGGGACTCTTTTGTGCCGCCCGGCTTGGGTCGTCCACAGGGTTGTCCACAAGTCATCCACCCCTGTGGACGACGGGAGCGAGGCCCGCCGAGGTGGTGGCACAGTCGAGGTGTGGCCGCCACGGGGGGCGGCATCACTATCGCCACGGGGTTGAGATGACCAGATTCGAGGTCGACAGCGATCAGGTGGCCCAGGCCGGCGCCGCGGCGCAGGCGTCGGCCCAGCAGATCGGCCCCGAGGTCGATCGCATGATGCGCCACCTGCTCGACCTGCAGGCGGGCTGGCAGGGCCAGGCCGCGACGTCGTTCCAGCACGTGGTGGGCGAGTGGCGCAGCACCCAGGAGCGGGTGCGGGCCGCCCTGGAGGAGATCCAGACCGCCCTGGCCACCGCCTGCCGACAGCACGAGGAGGTCGAAGCGGCCGCGATCCGGATGTTCAGCGGGTGAAGGGCGACTGCCTTCCGGGTGAGTTCACCCGGAAGGCAGTCAGGACCGGTCGGTCAGCGAACGTTCAGGGGGCGATCGGGTCCGGGACTTCCCAGACCATCTGCAGTCGGGTGCGGCCGCCGGAGGTCGGCATCTGCACCCAGTGCGCCACGGGTCGCAACGGGCTGGCGTCCCATTCGGAACCACTTGCCTGCTGTGGGACCGCCGCCGAGCGCTCCGGGGCGAAGCCGGCCGCCAGATCAACGTGTCCTGATCTCATGGTTGCCATTGGTCCACCTCTCGTTCACCTTTTGTTCATCTAAGGCAACCTTAGCAGACACCTGCTAAAAGGGGGCCGAGGTGCTGCCACTGCGTCTGGCCGAGCCGCCCAGCGGCTTCTGCGCATACGATCGGACCACGACCTGACACGGCGATGAGGCCATGAGAGTTAGCGGTACTGGGCCGGGCCAGCGGAATATGGAACGATTCATATGGAACGATTCAGAGACCGAGAGCATGGAGGGCCAGATGGCCAGCACCCCCACCCCCGAGGACCACTTCACCTTTGGGCTGTGGACCGTCGGATGGCAGGCGCGTGACCCCTTCGGCGACGCCACCCGGCCGCCGCTGGACCCCAACGAGTCGGTGCGGCGCCTGGCCGAACTGGGCGCCTACGGCGTCACCTTTCACGACGACGACCTGATCCCGTTCGGTTCCACCGACTCCGAGCGGGAGAAGGTGATCGAGCGCTTCGAGGGCACCCTGGCCGACACCGGCCTGAAGGTGCCGATGGTCACGACCAACCTGTTCACCCACCCGGTGTTCAAGGACGGCGGCCTGACCAGCAACGATCGGTCGGTGCGCCGGTACGCGCTGCGCAAGATGATGCGCCAGATGGACCTGGCCGGCCGGCTCGGCGCCGAGACCTTCGTGATGTGGGGCGGTCGCGAGGGCAGCGAGACCGAGGCCGCCAAGGACGTTCAGGCCGCCCTGGAGCGGATGCGCGAAGGAATCGACCTGCTGGCCCAGTACTCGATCGACCAGGGCTACAACCTGCGGTTCGCGCTCGAGCCGAAGCCGAACGAGCCCCGCGGCGACATCCTGCTGCCCACCCTCGGGCACGCCCTGGCCTTCATCTCCACCCTCGAGCACCACGAACTGGTCGGGATCAACCCCGAGGTCGGGCACGAGCAGATGGCCGGCCTGAACATGGTGCACGGCGTGGCCCAGGCGCTGTGGATGGGCAAGCTCTTCCACATCGACCTGAACGGCCAGAACGGGCCCAAGTTCGACCAGGACCTGATCTTCGGTCACGGCAACCTGCTGAACGCCTTCTTCCTGGTCGACCTGCTCGAGCACGGCGCGAACGGCGGCCCGGCCTACACCGGCCCCCGGCACTTCGACTACAAGCCGCTGCGGACCGAGGACTTCGACGGCGTCTGGACCTCGGCCGCCGCCAACATGAGCACCTACCTGCTGCTCAAGGAGCGGGCCCAGGCCTACCGGGCCGACCCGGAGGTCCAGGAGGCGCTGACCTACGCCAAGTACGCCGAGCTGGCCGTGCCCACGCTCTCGCCCGGCGAGAGCTACAGCGACCTGCTGGCCGACCGGTCCGCGTTCGAGGAGTTCGACGCCGACACCACCGGTGCCCGCGGCTACGGCTTCGTCAAGCTGGCCCAGCTCGCCGTCGAGCACCTGATGAACGCGCGATGAGTTTGGTCGCCGGGATCGACTCGTCGACCCAGTCCTGCAAGGTCATGATCCGGGACGCCGAGACCGGCGAGCTGGTTCGGGAGGGCCGGGCCGCTCACCCGGAGGGCACCGAGGTCGATCCGGAGGTCTGGTGGCAGGCCCTGGTCGAGGCCGCGGCCGCCGCCGGCGGGCTGGACGACGTCGAGGCGGTCTCGGTGGCCGCCCAGCAACACGGCATGGTCGCTCTCGATGCCCAGGGCAACGTGGTCCGGCCCGCCCTGCTCTGGAACGACACCCGTTCCGCGGCCGCCGCGGAGCAGCTGATCGCCGAGCAGGGCGGGCCGTACGCCTGGGCCACCGGCATCGGCAGCGTGCCGGTCGCCTCGTTCACCGTGACCAAGCTGGCCTGGCTGGCCGAGCACGAGCCGGACAATGCGGCCCGGGTCGAGGCGGTCTGCCTGCCGCACGACTGGCTGACCTGGCGGCTGCGCTCGGAGGGCCCGGTCGGCCCGAGCCTGGACGCGCTCACCACCGACCGGGGGGACGCCTCGGGCACCGGCTACTTCGCCCCGTCCACCGGGCAGTACCGACGCGACCTGCTGATCGCCGCTCTCGGGCACGATGCGCGGCTGCCCCGGGTGCTGGGGCCGACCGGTTCACCGGGAGCCAGCCAGAGCTCGGCCAGCCGCGGCGCGGTGCTCGGTGCGGGCACCGGCGACAACATGGCCGCCGCTCTCGGCGTCGGGGCCCGGCCCGGTGACGTGATCGTCTCGATCGGGACCTCGGGCGTGGTCTCGGCGATCAGTGATGTGCCGGCGTCCGACCCGACCGGGATCGTCGCCGGCTTCGCCGACGCCACCGGCCGGTACCTGCCGCTGGTCTGCACCCTCAATGCGGCCCGGGTGCTGGACGCCACCGCGCGGTTGCTCAAGGTCAGCCACGAGGAGCTGTCAGAACTGGCCCTGAGCGCGCCCTCGGGGGCCGAGGGCCTGGTGCTGGTGCCCTACTTCGAGGGCGAGCGGACGCCGAACCGGCCCGGGGCCAGCGGGGCCGTGCACGGCCTGCGGCTGCACACCTCCACGCCGGCCCATCTGGCCCGGGCCGCGGTCGAGGGGCTGCTCTGCGGGCTCGCCGACGGGCTCGACGCCCTGGTCGCCGAGGGCGCCCAGGTCCGGCGGGTGCTGCTGGTCGGCGGCGGGGCCCGTTCGGAGGCGGTCTGCCGGATCGCCCCGGCCGTGCTCGGTCATCCGGTCGTGGTTCCGCCGCCGGGCGAGTACGTGGCCGACGGCGCGGCCCGGCAGGCGGCCTGGGCCCTGGCCGAGTCCGAGGGACGGGCCCAGGCCCAGCCGCCGGACTGGCCGCTGGCCGGCTCGCGCACCTACGAGGCCGAACCGGCCCCGGCCGTCCGCCGGAGGTACGCCGAGGTCCGCGACCTTACGGAATCCTGACCACCGGGCTGCGGTCGGCAGGTCGTCAGTCGCACAGTTACCCTGAAAAAGTGACAAGCGTGCTGCTCGGTCTGCCGACCACCCGGCCCGGCCCGGCCCCGGCGTCGTCCCTCGGTCCGCTCGCGCGGCCCGGCGATCCGCGACTGATCGACCGGTTCGGCCGGGTGGCCACCGATCTGCGGGTCAGCCTGACCGACAAGTGCTCCCTGCGCTGCAGTTACTGCATGCCGCCGGAGGGGCTGGACTGGATGCCGACCGAGCAGGCCCTGACCGACGCCGAGGTGATCCGGCTGGTCACGCTGGCGGTCGAGCAACTGGGGGTCGAACAGGTCCGGTTCACTGGGGGTGAGCCCCTGCTGCGCCGGGGTCTGGAGAAGATCGTCGAGGCCACGGCCGGGCTGCGGACGGCGTCCGGGGCGGCCCCCGTGACCGCCCTCACCACCAACGGCATCGGCCTGGCCAAGCGGGCCCGCGGCCTGGCCGCCGCGGGGCTGACCCGGGTGAACGTCTCGCTCGACACCCTCGACCGGGCCCGGTTCCGGCAGATCACCCAGCGCGACCGGCTGCCCGACGTGCTGGCCGGCCTGGCTGCGGCCGCTGCCGCCGGGTTGGGCCCGGTCAAGGTGAACACCGTGCTGCTGCCCGGGCTGAACGACGACGAGCCGGTCGCCCTGCTCGGCTGGGCCCTGGAGCACGGCTACGAGTTGCGGTTCATCGAGCAGATGCCGCTGGACGCCCAGGGAGCCTGGCAGCGGGCCTCGATGGTCACCGCCGACCAGATCCTGGCCGCGCTCGGCACCGCCTTCGAGCTGACGCCGACCGATCCCGCCCGCCGGGGTGCCTCGCCCGCCCAGACCTGGTTCGTCGGGCCGGCCGACGACCGGACCCTCCGGCCGCGGGTCGGCGTCATCGCTTCGGTCAGCCGGCCGTTCTGCGGCGACTGCGACCGGGCCCGGCTGACCGCGGACGGTCAGCTGCGGGACTGCCTCTTCGCCCGGAGCGAGACCGACCTGCGGGACCTGCTCCGGGCCGGCGCGGACGACGACACGTTGGCCGGGGTCTGGCGCACCGCGATGTGGGCCAAGCAGCCGGGGCACGGCATCAACGATGCATCCTTCCTGCAACCGGACCGCCCGATGAGCGCGATCGGAGGATGACCGTGTCAGATCAGATAACTGTGCGTTACTTCGCCGGGGCCAGAGCGGCCACCGGAATTGACCAGGAGTACCTGCCGCTGAGCGGGCCCTGGCCACTGCCCGACCTGGCCGAGCATCTGGCCGAGCGGCACGGCCCGGCCCTGGCCCGGATTCTGGCCGCCGCCTCGTTCCTGGTGAACGAGACTGCGGGTCCGCGCGACCGGGTGGTGACGGCCGGCTCGGTGGTCGACGTTCTGCCTCCCTTCGCAGGTGGCTGAGGCATCGGAACTTCCCGTTCCGTTGTCGGCCCGTGACCGTTCCGACATCGGACGTCGCGTAGGCTGGTTACCAGTTCACGGTAACGTCAGCATTCGTTCAAACGATGGTGTTTGCGTGGCCTCACGGCCCCAGCCGGTCGAGAAGCAGGACGGCTGAGGTGGCCCCCCGGCGGCAGTGTTGCCGTCCGTGACCAGAGCCGTGGTCCGAGCAGAGCTCATGCCAGCTCGCCGACATCGCTGTCCGCCGCCATCATGTGAGCCCGCGTACAGCCGCAAACTGTCAGGAGACATCGCCCGGTGACCCAGACGACGGGCCGAGGCCCGGAGCGTATCGGGCCTGGTTCCACCGAGCCCGAGAGCCCCGATGTCCGGTCCGCGGCGGCGATTCCCGGCCCCCGGCCCGACCCCGTCAACAGCACCGTCAGCGGTACCCTCACCAGCGCTGTCACCAGCACCGGCCCGGCCGGCGCTCCCCCACTCGGCCGGTTCGACCGGCTCCGGCACCGGCTGGCCCGCCCGGGCGGGGCCGAGGTTCTCCTGGCCGTGCTCTCGGCCCTGGTCTTCAGCTGGCGGGTACAGAAGCCCAGCCCGTGGTGGGACGAAGCCATCACCCGCGACGTCACCTCTCGCTCGGCCTCCCAGATCGTCGACCTGGCCCAGCACGTCGACCTGGTTCACACCAGCTACTACCTGCTGGTCCACGCCGTGCTCGGCAGCAGCGCCACGGTCACCCCGATCCGGATGCTGTCGGTCGTCGCCGCCGCCCTGACCACCGCGCTGCTGGTGTGGCTCGGCCGCGAGCTCGGCTCGGCCCGGGTCGGGATCGTCGCCGCCCTGATGTGGACGGCGGCCCCGCTGGTCACCCGCTACGCCCAGGAGGCCCGGCCCTACGCGATGGTGGCGCTGGCCACCACGGCCGCCACCCTGGCCCTGGTCCGGGCCTGCCGAAAGCCCTGGCAGCGCCGTCGCTGGCTGATCTACACGGCCACTCTGGTCGCGGTCGGGCTGCTGAACGTGCTGGCTCTGCTCATCCTGCTGGTCCACCTGATCCACGTGCTGAGCACCGAGGGCCCGGCCCTGCGCCGGCGCTGGTACCTGCACGCCGGCGCCGCCCTGGTGCTGCTGTCGCCGCTGCTGATCGCCTCCGGCCGGCAGAAGGACCAGGTGGATTGGCTGCCCCGGCCCGCCCTGGACCGGCTGACCGGATTCCTGGCCGTGGAGTACGCCAGCACGATCACCCTGCTGCTGATCCTGCTGATCGCGATCGTCGGCCTGGGCCGGGGCACCCACAAGCCGGCCCTGGCCCTGGGCCTGTCCTGGGCCGTCGTCCCGACCGTGGTGTTGTGGACGGTGTCCCAGCTGCACCCGCTGTTCGACTGGCGGTACGTGTTCTTCACCGTGCCGGGCACGGTGCTGGCGCTGGCCTCGATCGCCACCCTGCTGCGGTGGCGCTGGATCGTGGCGGCCCTGCTGGTGCTGGCTCTCGGCGGCCTGCACATGCAGAACGTCTACCGCTACACGGCCTCCGGGCACGGCGAGAACATCCGCGGCGTGGCCCAGGTGATCGCCGAGAAGGCGGAGCCGGGCGATGCGGTGCTGTTCCTGCCCGCCTCGCGCCGCGTGGTCTCCCTGGCCTTCCCGGAAGACTTCCGCGGCGTGGACGACGTCGCGCTGGCCGGCAGCGGCGAGCAGACGGCCACGCTGTGGGGGGTCGAGGAGCCGACCGACGAGATCATGGCCTCGTTGCACGGCCGCAACCGGGTCTGGGTGGTGACCGGCGCCAAGCGCTCCGGAGAGCTGCTCAGCGATCCGGGCGACGAGGAGAAGGAACAGATCCTCTACAACAGCTACCGGCTGGCCGGGGTGACCTTCGTCAACCGGTACGAGGTGCGGCTGTACGAGCGCAACTCGGTGCCGATCGTGCCGGTCAGCGGCACCTCGTCGTAGCGCCGGGAGACTTCCCCTAGGGGCAGTCGACCCACTCGTCGGTGCCGTCGGCGAAGACCTGCCGCTTCCACACCGGCAGCCGGCGCTTGATCTCGTCCACCAACTCGCTCGCGGTGCTGAAGGCCTCGGCCCGGTGTGCTCCGGCGACCGCCACCACCAGGGCGGCCTCCCCGATCGCGAGCGAGCCGGTGCGGTGCGCGACGGCCACCGCCTCGGCGTCACCGGCCGCGGTCACCTCGGCCACCACCTGAGCCAGCACCAGCGCCGCGATCGGATGGGCCACGTACTCGATGGCGGAGACCCGCCGGCCGCCGTCATGATCGCGGACGACGCCGGCGAAGCTGACCACGGCCCCGGACGAGGCCCCTTCGACCTCGTCCCCGAGCGCAACGACGTCGATCGGCCGGTCGGTGACCTCGGCCCGCAGCACCCGGCGGGCGGGCGCCACCAGCCGGCTGACGTCGGGAGCGGTTTCACTGGTCACGTCGTCCAGGGTAGGCAACGACCGGTCAGCCGAGGCCTTCGGGGGTGTCGATGTCCTCCCCGGAGGCGATGTCGGCCGACTCGACCAGGACGACGTCCCGCCCGGCCAGGTAGTGCCGGGCCCCAGCGTCCCCGACCGCCACCGCGATCACCCCGGCCCAGTGGTCCCGGCCGATCAGCACCGGATGGCCCGGCCGGCCGTGATACGCGGCCCGGGCCAGCACCGACGGCCCGGCCTGACGCTGCAGCCGGGCCACCGCCTCCGGCGTCACGCCGGGGGTGTCGACCAGGGTGACGATCACCGCCGTCGCGTCGGGGGCCCGGTCCTGAGCCGACCGCAGCCCGGCCCGCAACGAGGCCCCCATGCCCTCGCTCCAGTCGGTGGCCACCACGATCTCGGCCAGGGTCGGCACCAGGGCCTGCACGTGCTCGGAGCGGGCCCCGGTGACGACGAAGATCGGGGCGCACCCGCCCACCGCCAGCGCGGCGACCGCCCGGCTGACCCAGGAGGTGCCGTCGGCGGTGCGCAGCAGCCCCTTCGGAATCCCCATCCGGGAGCCGGACCCGGCCGCGAGCAGGATCCCGGCCGTCGTACCCACCCGCGGGGACGGAGACGTGGAGGGCGAGGGCGGCACCGCTCCAGTCTGCCCGATCCGGCCCGTGATCCGGCCGATACGCCCCGTCATCCGGCCGATCCGGCCCGTGATCCGGCCGATCCGGGCGGGCGTGCGAAAGGGCCGGCCCCTCCGAGGAGGAGCCGGCCCTTCGCCGGTGCTGGTGGTGCTTCGTGCTGGTGGTGCCGACCGGACGGAAGGACTAGAAGTCCATGCCGCCCATGTCCGGGGCGCCGCCGCCGGCCGGAGCCGACGCCTTCTCCGGCTTGTCGGCGATGACCGCTTCGGTGGTCAGGAACAGGGCCGCGATGCTGGCCGCGTTCTGCAGAGCCGAGCGAGTCACCTTGGCCGGGTCGATGATGCCCGCGGCCACGAGGTCCACGTACTCACCGGTCGCGGCGTTGAGGCCCCAGCCCGGCTCGAGGTTGCGAACCTTCTCGGCCACGACGCCGCCCTCAAGGCCGGCGTTGACCGCGATCTGCTTGAGCGGAGCCTCGACGGCAACCTTGACGATGTTCGCCCCGGTCGCCTCGTCGCCGACCAGCTCGAGCTTCTCGAAGGCCTTGACCGAAGCCTGGATCAGCGCAACGCCACCACCGGCGACGATGCCCTCTTCGACGGCCGCCTTGGCGTTGCGGACGGCGTCCTCGATCCGGTGCTTGCGCTCCTTGAGCTCCACCTCGGTGGCCGCTCCGGCCTTGATCACCGCAACGCCGCCGGCCAGCTTGGCCAGCCGCTCCTGCAGCTTCTCGCGGTCGTAGTCGGAGTCGCTGTTCTCGATCTCGTTGCGGATCTGGTTGACCCGACCGGCGATCTGGTCGGCGTCCCCCGAGCCCTCGACGATGGTGGTCTCGTCCTTGGTGACGACGACCTTGCGCGCCTTGCCCAGCAGCTCCAGGCCGGCGGTCTCCAGCTTGAGACCGACGGTCTCGGAGATCACCTGGCCACCCGTGAGGATGGCGATGTCCTGCAGCATGGCCTTGCGGCGGTCACCGAAGCCGGGAGCCTTGACGGCGACCGACTTGAAGGTGCCCCGGATCTTGTTCACGACCAGCGTGGAGAGCGCCTCGCCGTCGACGTCCTCGGCCAGGATGACCAGCGGCTTGCCGGACTGGATGACCTTCTCCAGCAGGGGCAGCAGGTCCTTGACCGACGAGATCTTCGACTCGACGATGAGGACGTAGGCGTCCTCGAGGACGGCCTCCATCCGCTCCGGGTCGGTCACGAAGTAACCGGAGATGTATCCCTTGTCGAAGCGCATGCCCTCGGTGAGCTCAAGCTCGAGCCCGAAGGTGTTGCTCTCCTCGACGGTGATGACACCTTCCTTGCCGACCTTGTCCATCGCCTCGGCGATGAGCGCGCCGATGGCGGGGTCGGCTGCGGAGATGGACGCCGTGGCGGCGATCTGCTCCTTGGTCTCGACCTCCTGGGCCAGCTCGAGCAGCTGCTCGCTGACCGCGGCGACGGCCTTCTCGATGCCGCGCTTCAGGCCCAGCGGGTTCGCCCCGGCCGCGACGTTACGCAGGCCCTCGCGGACCAGCGCCTGCGCCAGCACGGTGGCGGTGGTGGTGCCGTCGCCCGCGACGTCGTCGGTCTTCTTGGCGACCTCCTTGACGAGCTCGGCGCCGATCTTCTCGTAGGGGTCCTCGAGCTCGATCTCCTTGGCGATGGACACACCGTCGTTGGTGATCGTGGGGGCGCCCCACTTCTTCTCCAGAACGACGTTGCGGCCCTTCGGGCCAAGGGTGACCTTCACGGCGTCGGCAAGGATGTTCATCCCTCGCTCGAGGCCGCGACGGGCTTCCTCGTCGAACGCGATGATTTTGGCCATCGTGTGGTGTTCCCTCCGCGTACGGGTGGGCGGTGGATCGGACGGTGCCCGCGACGGACGGAGCGGCACCCGGCGGTCCTGTCCCGCCGAACGCCGTCCTCACCGGTCCGATCTCATGCAATCGTAAACCAGAACTGTCACTCTCGAGCCGAGAGTGCCAGCTCAATGATTAGCACTCGAGGCCGGTGAGTGCAAACCTCAGGGCTCGTCGGCGGCCAGTGTCTCGAGCACCGGCAGGGCCCGCAGCAGAGCGGCCCGATCCTCGGCCGGCAGGGCCTGCATCCGGGCCCGCAGCACCTCGGCCCGGCTCGACTTGGTCCCGCTGATCAGCTCGACCGCGAGCTCGGTGGGCTCGGCCCGGCTGGCCCGCCCGTCGGTCGGATCGGGCGTCCGGGTCAGGTACCCGGCCTCCTCGAGGTTGGTCATGATCCGGCTCAGGGTCGGCGGGGCGATGCCTTCGCGGGCGGCCAGATCGCCCAGCCGGATCGGGCCGAACCGGACCACGGTGGCCAGGGTGGACAAGCTGCCCGGCCCCAGTCCGGACGGATTGTCCCGGCGCAGCGTGCGGACCAGCCGGGAGATGGCCAGCGAGAGGCGGCCGGCCGCCTCGGCCAGTTCCGGCTCGGTCCGCTCGACGTGGACGCTCACGATTCCTCCCGCTCAGCTCCCCCGGTCAGCGCCGATGCAATGGCCCCGACCACCATCATCACGGCTGCGGCCGTGAAAACAACGATCAGACCGTCGTGGAACGGCCCGGACACCAACTGTGGGAAGAACGTCTTGCCGGTGAGGTCGGCCGAGTTCTCCGGGCTGAGGGTGGGCAGCACCCCGCTCGGGCCGAGCAGGGCACCGATCGGGTTGTAGCCGAGGAACGAGGCGAACAGGCTGCCGACCGGGGGCAGGCCGGCGATCTGGTCGGCCACCCCGGTGGGGACGCCGTGGGCTCGCAGGCCGGCCCCCAGGGTCTGCGGCAGGTTCTTGGCCAGGCCGACGATCATCAGCGAGAAGAAGATGCCGATCGACAGCGACGAGCCCGCGTTGAAGAAGGTGCCGCGCATGCCGGCCGCGGCCCCGCGCTGGTCGGCCGGGGCGGCACTCATGATCATCGAGGCGTTGGGCGAGGAGAACATGCCCGAGCCGACGCCGTTGAAGAACACCAGCGCCGCGAACGCCGGGTAGCTGAAGTCGACCGGGATCAGCAGCAGACCGATGAAGGTGGCCGCCACCAGCAGCAACCCACCGACAGCGAAGAACCGGGCCCCGTAGCGGTCGGAGAGAAAGCCCGAGATCGGCCCGGCAACCAGGAAGCCGATGGTCAGCGGGAGCAGGTAGATGCCGGCCCACAACGGGGTGGACTCGTAGCTGTAGCCGTGCAGCGGCAGCCAGATGCCCTGCAGCCAGATGATCAGCATGAACTGCAGCCCGCCGCGGCCGGTGGAGGCGAGCAGTCCGGCCAGGTTGCCCAGGGCGAAGTCGCGGTTGCGGAACAGGGCCAGGTTGAACATCGGCTGGGCGGTGTTCTTCTCCACGATCACGAAGGCGATCAGCAGGACAACGCCGCCGATCAGGCCGGCCAGCACCCACGGGTTGAGCCAGCCGGTGGCGTGGCTGCGGTAGGGCTGGATGCCGTAGGTGATGCCGGCCAGCAGGATCGACAGCCCCCCGGCGAAGGTGACGTTGCCCAGCCAGTCGATCTTGGTCGCTCGGCCGGTGCCGAGCTCGTGCAGCGAGCGGTACGACCAGATCGTGCCGAGCACGCCGATCGGCACGCTGACCCAGAACACCGCCCGCCACGACACCTCGGAGAGCACGCCGCCGACGATCAGCCCGATGAACGAACCGGCGATCGCCGCGATCTGGTTGATCCCGAGGGCGGTACCACGGTGGTGCGGCGGGAAGGCGTCGGTCAGGATCGCCGTCGAGTTGGCGAACAGCATGGCCCCGCCGATGCCCTGGACCAGGCGCCAGCCGATGATCCACAGCGCCCCGGCCCCGCCGTCGAGCGGGGTCAGGGCCAGCAGCACCGACGCGATGGTGAAGACGACGAAGCCGAGGTTGTACATCTTGACCCGGCCGACCGAGTCGCCGAGCCGGCCCAGGGTCACCACAAACACGGCCGTGACCAGCAGATATCCCATGATCATCCACAGCAGGTAGCCGATGTTGCCGGCTTCCAGCGGGTTCAGGTGCAGGCCCCGGAAGATGGCCGGCAGCGAGATCAGCAGGATCGAGCCGTTGACCGTGACGACGAGCATCCCGAGCGTGGTGTTGGACAGCGCCACCCACTTGTACATCGGATGGTCGGTGTCGTAGCGCGGTGGGCGCCGACCCCGGGGGGTCTTCTCTTCGCTCAGGAGGCTCATAGCTCGCCATGATACTTGTTGTGCGCAAACTAAACTCTTGAGGACTCGGTCACAGAGCCGCCGAGCGAAGGCCGCCGAGCGAAGGCCGCCGAGCGAACTGTCGGTGGTGGGCGAGAGGATCCAGGGGTGCCGGTACTGGTGGCGCCCGATCCGGGGCCGAACTCAGCCCCATCGGGGTCCGGCCCCGCCGGGCCTGCCTGGGCGCTGCTGCCGGTCGACGAGCAGGGCGTCGCGACGGGTGGGTTCACCCGTCCGGCGCAACTCTCCGAGGCCGTCGCGGCCCTCGAGCGCACGAACGCACCCCGCTGGATCTGGGCCGGCACCGGTTCGCTCTATCCCGGGCTGCTCACGGCCGGGGTGCGGGTGAGCCGGTGTCACGACCTCGCCCTGACCGAGTCCTTGCTGCGGGCTCACGAGGGCCGGCCGCCCGTCACCGACGGTCCGGGGGCGAGCCCGTCGGCCGCGGCGGCGTCCACCCAGGCCTCGCTGTTCGACGTCCCCGCGGCCGCCGAGCTCCGGCCGCACGAGCAGCCGGACGACGAACCCGGCCGGCTGCTCGGCCTCTACACCGATCAGCTGGCCCGGATCGAGACCGCGCGGGCCGCGAGTCCCGGCTTCGCCCTGCTGGTGGCGGCCGAGTCGGCGGCGGCGCTGGCCGCGGCCGAGATGGGCCACATCGGCCTGCCCTGGCGCGCCGACGTGCACGACCAGGTGCTCACCGATCTGCTCGGTCCGCGCCCGAAACACGGCGGCCGACCGCCGGTTCTGCAAGAGCTCGCCGATGCCGTGGCCCAGGCCCTGGACGCCGGCCGGCGCGGCGGCGCGCCTCAGCTGAACGTCGATTCACCACTGGAGCTGGTGCGCGCGTTCCGCCGTCAGGGCGTGCTGCTGGAGACCACCCGGGCCCACGAACTGAAATCGGTGGAGCACCCCGCGATCGAACCTTTGCTGAAGTACAAGGAACTGGCCCGGCTGCACGTCGCCCACGGCTGGGCCTGGCGGGAGCAGTGGGTCAGCAACGGCCGGTTCCGGCCCGAATACGTGCCCGGCGGAGTTGTTTCCGGTCGCTGGGCCACCAAAGGTGGCGGTGCGCTTCAGATTCCGAAAGCAATGCGGGCAGCGGTGATCGCCGACCCGGGCTGGGCCCTGGTCGTGGCCGACGCCGGTCAGCTCGAACCTCGCCTGCTGGCAGCTCTTTCGGGCGATCCCGGCATGATCGCGGCCACCCGGGACGACGACCTCTACACCGCCCTGGCCACCCAGGCCCTGGGCCGGTCCGAGGCCCGGGCCGAGACCAAGATCGCCCTGCTGGCGGCCATGTACGGGGCCCGGGCCAACTCACCGGCGATGGCGGCCCTACGGCGGCGTTTTCCCCGGGCCCTGGAGCTGCTCGAGGTCGCCGCCCGCACCGGCGAGGACGGCGGCGTGGTCCGCTCGGCCCTCGGCCGGACCTGCCCGCCACCCAACCCGAACTGGCAGCAGGGCGCCGAATCGGTCGCCCTGGCGCGGTCGCGGGCCCGGGGCCGCTTCACTCGCAACTTCGTGATCCAGGCCTCGGCCGCCGACTGGGCCAACGTGCTGGTGGCCGGGCTGCGCCGCCGCCTGGCCGAGGGCGACCGGGGCCGCCGTCCCGAACTCGTGCTTTTCCAGCACGACGAAGTGGTCGTGCACGCACCACAGGCTCAGGCCGAGTCGGTGATCGCCGCGATCACCGAGAGCGGGGCCGAGGCCACTCGACTGGTGGTCGGCGATCGGGGCGTGCGGATTCCGTTGATCGGCACGGTCGTCGCTTCGTACGGCGACGCGAAACAGTAAAGCCACCCCCGGCGGCGGCCGGGGGTGGCTTCACTGAAGACGTGCTGTGGGTGCCATTAGGGCATGGACCCGGTGTAACCGACGATCAGGCGGGGCGAACAGCCTCGGCCTGGGGGCCCTTCTGGCCCTGACCGACCTCGAACTCCACCCGCTGACCCTCATCGAGCGCACGGTAGCCATCCATCTGGATCGCTGACCAGTGCACGAAGACGTCGGCGCCACCACCATCGACGGTGATGAAGCCATAACCCTTTTCGGCGTTGAACCACTTGACGGTTCCCAGAGCCATTTCCTACTCCTGCTTGCTGTGTCACTGCGGCGCGGCCCGAGCACTGCACTTGGACCGGGTCTCACGCTCGCCGACCCATCCCCCGAAAGGGCTGGTCCGGGATGGTCCAACGTGCGGGCCTCTAGCGTGACGCTGGAGAGGACGTTGCTCATCGAACTGTTCGACCAGTTACTACCCTAGCGCCTCATCCGTCCGGTGGGGAGATGGCAATACGCACTGTGATCTACCCTGGATGCATGCGGTCTGCCGGTGGTGCGAGGCGCCATCCGCGTGGTGGAATCCGCCCTCCGGGGGGTGGTCCGGCGGTCCGTCCGAGCGCGATCATGGCCCGCCGGACCGCCAACTGGATCAACCTGGCCACCCCGCTCGGCCTGGCCGTGGCCCTGGCCGGACGGGCCCGGATCCGGCGCGGGCCCCACGGCCTGCTGCTGGCCACCGGCTACCGCTGGTCGGTCCCGCCGGTACGCGGCCGGGCGATCACGATCGGGGACGTCGTCCTGCTCGGGCTGGACGACGACGCCCTGGCCCGGCGTCCGCACCTGCTCACCCACGAGGCCCGGCACAGCGCCCAGTACGCCCGCTGGTTCGGGCCGATCGGCTTTCTGCCCGCGTACGGTCTGGCCTCGCTGTGGTCGTGGTGGCACACCGGCGACCCGGCCCTGGGCAACCACTTCGAGTCCAAGGCCGACCTGATCCAGGGCGGCTACCTGCGCTGACCGGCCCCGGCCCGGCCGGCCCGGCTCGAGGCCGGCCGGTGCGACTGCTCGGCCCTACTCGGCGTCCTTGCCCAGGACGACGACGATGCCCTTGGCCGTGGTGGTCACCGAGGAGTCCTGCACCAGATCGCCGAACCCGATCTCCTGCTGCAACGCGGTGGCGGTGGCCTTCTGCGCGTCCGTACCGTAGTAGATCTTGGTCGTGGGCAAGTTGTGCTGGATCGAGTTGCCGGTCCGGGGCACACTCCAGCCGTTCGTCTTCAGCGTCGCTCCCAGCCGCTTGGCCAGGCCCGCGATCTTGCCCGAGTTGAGCACGATGACGTCGATCGACTTGTCCACCCCGGCGGCGGCACCGCCACCTGCGGCCGGGCTGCTGGTCGTCGGGTCGGCCGGAACCGTGGTCGGGTCGGCGGCCGGCGCGGTGGTGCTCGCCGGGGCCGGCGTGGTCGCCGCCCCGGCCCCGCCGGTGGCCGTCGGAGCCGAGCCGTCGTCGTCGGTGATCGCCGCCGACGGGCTGGAGTCGGTGTCACTGCGGTTGCCGAGCAAGGTGTAGGCACCACCCAGCACCAGCAGCACGACGGCCGCACCGGCGATCACCGGCAGGCCGGCTGAGACCGGCTTGGGCCGGGCCCGGTGGGCGCCACGGCGGCTGGCCTCGATCGGCGCAGTGAAACGGTCATCGAAGGCCGGAGGCCGGGTGGCGCTCATCGCACAACTCCCAGAACTGTCGAACTAGCAAGAACCCGCTGGTCGTCCGTCAACGCAGTGGTCGATCCGTCGAACCACCCGCAGCGGTGCCGGTCGGGACCCGACCCGGGGCGGCTCAGCCGTGAGCATCCAGTGATCGCGCCGAACCCGACCGGCGACGGGCCTGCCTGGTCCGCCGCAACCGCTTGACCAGCATAGGGTCGCGGGCCAGGGCCTCGGGTCGGTCGATCAGCGTATTCAGTACCTGGTAGTAGCGGGTGGCGGTGAGGTCGAAGAGTTCGCGAATCGCCTGTTCCTTCGCACCCGCGAACTTCCACCACTGTCGTTCGAAGGCCAGCATCTCCACCTCGCGAGCGGTCAACGCCACGGCGATGCTCTCGGATCGGCCCTCGGACTCGCTCTCGGATCGGCCCTCGGACTCGCTCTCGGATCGGCCCTCGGACTCGCTCTCGGATCGGCCCGCGGACGGCTCCGGCGTGGGCTCTGCTGTTACGGGGTCCATTGCACTCCTCCCGTTTCCGAAGAACACCGCCACTGTACGGGCGGAACCACAACCGCGTCATTTCTTCCCCACCCGGCATTGTCAGGACATCGTGTCGAGAATCATGGCGATATCCGCCTCGGTCGTCTCCGGATTCACCACGGCGAAGCGGGTGACCGTCTCGCCCCGATGAGTGGTCGCGACCACGAACGCGACGTCGTCGGAGAGCAGCCGGGCCGACCAGGCCTTGTAGTCGGCCGGTGCCCAGCCCTGGCGCCGGAAGGCCACCACCGACAGGTCGGGTTCGTGCAGCAGGTCGAGGTAGGGGCGGGACCGGATCTCCTCGGTGGCGTAACGGGCCACGGTCAGGGTCCGCTCCACAGCCGCGGTGTAGGCCTCGGTGCCGTGCACGGCCAGGGAGAACCAGAACGGCAGGCCCCGGGCCCGGCGGGTCAGGCCGATGGCGTAGTCAGACGGGTTGACGTCGCCGCCCTCGGTGACCACGTCGAGGTAGCCGGCCCGCTGGGTGTGCGCGGCCCTCGCCGCCACCGGGTCCCGGTAGATCAGCGCGCAGCAGTCGAACGGCGCGAACAGCCACTTGTGCGGGTCGACGACGAACGAGTCGGCCCGCTCCACGCCGGCGAACCGGTGCCGCACGCTCGGTGCGGCCAGCCCGGCCAGCCCGTAGGCGCCGTCCACGTGGAACCAGAGCCCGCGGTCGGCGCAGACCTGACCGACCGAGTCGAGGTCGTCGATGATGCCGAGGTTGGTGGTGCCGGCCGTGGCGACGACCGCGAAGACACCGTCGTGGCCGGCCGCGTCCAGGGCCGCGGCCAGGGCGGCACCGGTCAGCCGGCCGTCGTCGGCGACCGGGACCCCGATGAAGTCGACGTCCATCACCTCGCAGGCGCTGAGGATGGAGGAGTGCGCGTGGTCGGTGCCGGCGATGGCCCACCGGCGAGGCAGCTCGTCGGCGCGGTCCAGGCGAGCCCGGTGCCGGGCCGCGACCAGGGCCGACAGGTTGCCGATGGTGCCACCGGGGACGAACGCCCCGCCCGCACCGGCCGGCAACCCGGCCAGGCTGACCAGCCAGGCCAGGGCCTCGTTCTCGGCGTAGACCGCGCCCGAGCCCTCCATCCAGGTGCCCGCGTACAGGCAGGAGGCGCTGACCACCAGGTCGAACAGGGCGCTGGTCTTGGTCGGGGCACACGGGATGAACGACAGGTAGCGCGGGCTGTCGGTGGAGATGCAGGCCTGGGCCAGCTCGTCGCTGAACAACCGCAGCGCCTTCTCGCCACCGAGGCCCTCGGCGGTGATGGTGGTACCGACGGCCGCGAACAGTTCCTCGGCCGAGCGCGGCCCGTCCAGCGGCACCGGCGAGAGACTCATCCGCTCGCGCGAATAGGCCAGGACGGCCTCAGCCAAGATCTCGGACCCAGCATCGAAGCGGTGCACGAGGGTGGAGTCTAGAGCGCCCTTCCCGGTTGACCCAGTTGCCGAGGGGCCGGGCCTGTGTAGATTTCTCGATCGTGACGCGCCAATCATTGGCCGAGCTCCTGGATCCGGGGTGGGCCAAGGCCCTCGAACCGGTCGCGGGCCGGATCGCCGAGGTCGGAGATTTCCTGCGGGCCGAGGTCGCAGCCGGGCGCGGCTACCTGCCGTCCGGGGCCAACGTCCTGCGGGCCTTCAAACAGCCGCTGGACGACGTCCGGGTGCTGATCGTGGGCCAGGACCCGTACCCGACGCCCGGTCATCCGGTCGGGCTGTCCTTCTCGGTCGCCCCCGGCGTGGCTCCGCCCCGCAGCCTGGTCAACATCTTCCGCGAACTGCAGGACGACCTCGGGGTGCCCCGGCCGACCAGCGGTGACCTGACCCCCTGGACCGAGCGCGGCGTCCTGTTGCTGAACCGGGTGCTGACGGTCGCACCGGGAGCGTCCGGCTCGCACCGGGGCAAGGGCTGGGAAGAGGTCACCGACCAGGCCATCCGGGCCCTGGTCGACCGGGACGAGCCGCTGGTGGCGATCCTCTGGGGCCGCGACGCACAGAACCTGCGGCCGCTGCTCGGCGACGTCCCCCGGATCGAGAGCGCGCACCCGAGCCCGATGTCGGCCGATCGCGGCTTTTTCGGGTCCAAGCCGTTCAGCCGGGTCAACGCCGAGCTCGAGGATCTCGGCGCCGACCCGATCGACTGGACCCTGCCCTAGACGCCCACTTCCTGGATCGGCAGTTCGCGCAGGGTGGCCGGGGCCTGGCCGTAGCCGGTGGTGCGCTGCCGGACCGGGCGGCCGATCCCCTCGGCGATCGAGCGCAGCTCCTCGACGCTCTTGGCCGAGCCGTGCAGCGAGCCGGCCATCCGGCTGATCGTCTCCTCCATCAGGGTCCCGCCCAGGTCGTTGACGCCGGCCCGGAGCATCGCCCGGGTGCCTTCCACCCCGAGTTTCACCCAGGACGTCTGGATGTTGTCGATCCGGCCGTGCAGCAGCAGCCGGGCCAGGGCGTGCACGACCAGGTTGTCGCGCGCGGTCGGCCCCGGGCGGGCCACCCCGGCCAGGTAGATCGGCGCGTTGTGGTGCACGAACGGCAGGGCCACGAACTCGGTGAACGCGGCCTGGCCGTACTCCAGGCTGCGTTCCTGGACCTGGGCCAGCAGCATCAGGTGCCGGGCCCAGTGCGAGGGCGTGTCGACGTGGCCGTACATCATGGTCGAGCTGGTCGGCAGGCCCACCTGGTGAGCCGTGCTGACCACCTCGATCCAGCTCGCGGTGGGCAGCTTGCCCTTGGTCAGCACCCAGCGGACGTCGTCGTCGAGGATCTCGGCGGCGGTGCCGGGCAGCGAGTTCAGGCCGGCCTCCTTGGCCCGCACCAGCCACTCCCGGATCGGCAGGCCGGTCCGGGTCGAGCCGTTCAGCACCTCCATCGGGCTGAACGCGTGGATGTGCAGCTCCGGCACGGCGGCCCGAACGGCCCGGGCGATGTCGAAATAGGCGGTGGCGGGCAGGTGCGGGTCGATCCCGCCCTGCAGGCAGACCTCGGTGGCGCCGAGGTTCCAGGCCTGCCGGGCCCGGTCGGCGACCTCGTCCAGGGACAGGGTGAAGGCGTCGTCGTCCTTGCGGCGCTGGGCGAAGGCGCAGAACCGGCACCCGGTGTAACAGACGTTGGTGAAGTTGATGTTCCGGTTCACCACGTAGCTGACGGTGTCGCCGACCGTCTCTCGGCGCAGGTCGTCGGCGATCCGAACCAGGGCCGCGACCGCCGGCCCCTCGGCGTGGGCGAGCACGATCGCCTGCTCCTCGGTGAGCGCTCGCGGATCGGTCTCGGCGGTGCGCAGGGCCGCCACCACGTCGCCGTCGATCCGCTCCGGGGCCCCGGTGAGCTGGGCCTTCTCCCGCAGAGCCTGCCAGTCGCCGTAGACGTCATCGAAGTCACCGCGCCGATCGGTGGTGCGGCCGGCGGTGTCGATGGTCAGGTTCAGGTCGATCCGGCCGCTGCTGCCCCACTCCGGGTCGGGCTCCTGCCAGGGCCGGCCGACCGGCCGCGCGTCCGGATCGGCCAGCCCGGCCAGGCCGGGCCGGCCCGCCGCGATCGCCGTGGCGTCGTCCTTCATCAGGGCGTTGACGTGCCCGCTCAGCCGCGGGTCGAGCCAGGGCTCGCCGGCCAGGGCGTACTGGGGGTGCACGGTCAGCCGCTCGGTCAGCTCGAAGCCGGCCTCGGCGCTCCAGGCGGCCAGGTCGTCCAGGTGGGGCCAGGGGCGCTCGGGGTTCACGTGGTCGGGGGTCAGCGGGGACACGCCGCCCCAGTCGTCGGCCCCGGCCGCCAGCAGCCGGCCGAGCTGGTCGGGGGCCGACAGGTTGGGCGGTACCTGGATCCGCATCCGCGGGCCCATCACCAGTCGGGCCACGGCCACCGCGGCCAGGTACTCCTCGGGTTCGGCGTCCGGCACGCCCCGCATCGCGGTGTGCGGCTTGGCCCGGAAGTTCTGCACGATCACTTCCTGGATGTGACCGTACTCACGGGCCAGCCGGCGCAGCTGGAAGAACGAGTCGGCCCGCTCGGCGTGGGTCTCGCCGATCCCGATCAGCACCCCGGTGGTGAACGGCATGTTCAGCCGGCCGGCGTCCTCGATCACCCGCAGCCGTACCGCCGGGTCCTTGTCGGGGCTGCCGTAGTGGGCCAGGCCCGGGGTCTCGAACAGCCGCCGGGACGACGTCTCCAGCATCATCCCGACCGACGGTGAGACCGGCTTCACCCGGCCCAGCTCCTGCCAGCTCATCACGCCCGGGTTGAGGTGCGGCAGCATGCCGGTCGCCTCCAGCACCTGGACGGCGAGCGCGCGGACGTAGCCCAGAGTGGACTCGTAGCCGGCCTCGGCCAGCCACTCCCGGGCCTCCGGCCAGCGCTCCTCGGGCCGGTCGCCCAGGGTGAACAGCACTTCCTTGCAGCCCAGGGCCGCACCCTGCCGGGCCACCCGCAGCACGTCGTCCGGAGTCATGTACATCGCCTTGCCCGCCCGGGCCAGCTGCTGCGGGGTCTGCACGAAGGTGCAGTAGTGGCACCGGTCCTGGCACAGGTGGGTGACCGGGACGAAGACCTTGCGCGAGTAGGTGACCACTCCCGGCCGGCCGGCGCTGGCCAGGCCGGCGTCCCGAACCGCGGCGGCGGCCGGGAGCAACCGATCGAGGTCGGCGCCCCGGGCGTGCAGCAGCACCTCGGCCTCGGCCTGGTCCAGCGTGACGCCGTCGGCGGCCCGGCGCAGGGCTCTGCGCATGGCCGACTCGGTGGGTGTGTGCTCGCTCGACATTGCGTCTCCTGTAACCCCGGTTCGGACGTCGCCAGTACGAACCTACGCGGGCCCGGCGGGCATTCCGGTTCGGGCGGGCCGGTTCGGCGGCGCCGTCCGGGTGGCCGACCGGGCATCAGTGCCGCGCAAGCTGTATCAGAATAGCTAACAAAAGGGTCATATCGTCAGCACCGCCGGCCCGGGTGCGCGACCTCGGGCCGGATGGTTCCATCAAGTGATCTATCCCACCAGCGAGGAGATTCCACCCATGCGCATTCCCCGCCCTATCGGCGGCAAGGTCGTGGTGATCACCGGCGCCGCTCGCGGGATCGGTGAGGCCCTGGCCGTCCGGCTGGCCGGGGCCGGCGCCCGGGTCGCCCTGCTCGGCCTCGAGCCGGACCGGCTCAAGCAGGTGGCCGAGCGCTGCGGGCCGAACGCCGGGTGGTGGGAGTGCGACGTCACCGATCCGCGGGCCCTGGCCACCGCCGCGGCCGGCGTCCAGGAGCGGTTCCACCGGGTGGACGTGCTGGTGGCCAACGCCGGGATCGCCGTCGGCAGCACCGTGCGGCTGGCCGACCCGGCCTCGTTCGACCGGGTGATCGAGGTCAACCTGCTCGGCAGCGTGCGCACGGTCCGGGCGTTCCTGCCCCTGCTGATCGCCGCCGAGGGCTACTACCTGCAGATCGCCTCACTGGCCGCGATGGCGCCGGCCCCGATGCTGGCCGGGTACTGCGCCAGCAAGTCCGGGATCGAGGCGTTCGCCCTCTCCCTACGCAGCGAGCTGGCCGGGCACGGGGTGGACGCCGGGGTGGCCTACCTGTCGTTCACCGACACCGACATGACCCGCTCCGCCTACGCCCAACTGGAGACCGGTGAGCTGCGCCAGACCTTGCCCGGCGCGCTGGGCAAGCTCTACGACCTCGACGAGGCCGTGGTCCGGCTGGCCGCCGGGATCGAACGGCGGGCTCCGTTCGTCTACGGGCAGCCGTTCATCCGGTGGGTGCGGCCCTTGCGGTGGCTGCTGCCGAGCCTGATCTACCGGGCCACCCGGCGCGGGTCGGCCCGCAATGAGCAGGCTCTGGCCCGCCGGGGGGTCGAGGCCTCACTTCCGGTGGGAGCCGGCGGCCGGGCCGACCGGGAGGCGATGAACCGTAATCACTGAAGGTCGCCTCAGCATCACAGAGAGTTGACGAACGGCCGGAGGCCGTGACCGGCCTCGTAGGCTGGGCCGGTGACCGAGTACCGGGTGGCCGAGCTGGCCCAGGCGGCCGAGACCTCGGTCCGCAACGTGCGGGTCTACCAGGACCGGGGGCTGCTGCCACCGCCTCGCCGCCAGGGCCGGATCAGCCTCTACGACGACAGCCACCTGGCCCGGCTCCGGCTGATCGGCCGACTGCTGGCCAAGGGTTACACCTTCGCCACCATCCTGGAGCTGTTCGACTCCTGGAACCGGGGTCAGGACCTGGCCGACGCCCTGGGCCTGCGCGAGGCCCTGACCGCTCCCTGGAACCCGGAGCGGCCGATCCGGTTGAGCCGGGAGGAGGTCTCCCGGCGGTTCGGCCTGCTGTCGGCCGATGCCCTGGCCTGTGCCGGCCGGCTGGGCATGCTGATCGAGGACGGCGACGACTACCTGATCACCAGTCCGAGCCTGTTCGAGGCCGGCGCTGAGCTGGTCGCGGCCGGGGTGCCGCTGGACGTCGTTCTGGAGCTGAGCGCCGACCTGCAGAAGGACCTGAACGCGGTGGCCCGGCGGTTCATCGACGTGATGCTGACCCACCTGGCCGAGACCGACGACGAGCGCCACCTCACCGGCCCGCTGTCGAACGAGGCGGCCGAGCGGCTGCTGCGGTTGCGGCCCTACGCCCAGCGCACGGTGGACGCGCTGCTGCTGACCGCCATGCAACGCGAGACCGACCGATTGCTGGACCAGATCGCCGGGCACCCGCCCGGCTGACCGGCCGCCCCTGGCCGCCGGTCACGGTGGATCCGGCCCACTGGCCGGATCGGTATCTCGTCGATCAGGGGGCCGGCGGGGTGCCGGGTCGCTCGGTCTTCGGCGTCTCGGTGCTCGGCGGCTCGCCGGTGGCCGGCCGGTCGGTCTTGCCGGCCCGGTTCTTGAGCTTGTGGCCCAGCTCCTGGACCTTGGCCCGGTTGGCCGGATCCTTGACCTTGTCGCCGAGCTCCTGCAGCTTGGCCCGGTTCTTCGGGTCCTTGGCCGCCGCCTGGGCCTGCGCCATCAGCTTCTTGCCCTGCGGCGAACGAGCGAAGGCGCTCACCTTGCTGAAGATTCCGGCCATATCAGCAAACTAGCTGCGGACGGGCCCGGGCGCATCCCTCCGACCAGCATGATCGACAGGTCACCGCCGGCCCTGGACTAAGTTGTGCCCCATGAATGGCGATTCGGTCCGGACCGCAGTCTTCATCACCGCCACCGAGCCGGAGCCTCGCCGCTACGGCAAGCCGGTGGTGATCGGAGGCATCCTCGATCATCTCTGCGACCGGCTCGGCCCGGAGAACGTGCACCTGATCCTGGTCGGCCGGCCCGAGGCGGAGCGCCCGGACGTGCCCTACCAGCGCCACGTGCTGCCCAAGCCGGGCACGGTCGAGCAGGCCACCTCGGTGCTGAAGAACGTGGTCCTGCCGCCCCGGCTGCGCGACGAGGCCCGGACCCGGCTGAACACCTTCAACGCCGGCAAGCCCAGCCACCGGCACCCGTTGCAGGAGGCGGTACTGCACTCGGGCGGCCTGGTCCAGGCCCTGAGCACGTTGCTGGACCGGATCGACCCCGACCTCGAGGTCTGGGACACCGTGCGGATGGGGCAGTACGTGGCTGGCCGGCCCCGGGTCGGCACCGGCCCGGACGCCCGTCCTGCGCACCGGATCCTGTACGCCGACGACCTGTTCTCGGAGCGCTACGCGGCGATGCTGACCGAGAGCGAGAGCGGCGGGGCCAACGGCAACCCGGGCGGGGAGTTCGTCAAGCTGCTGCCCGGCCCGGCCAAGCGGTTGCTGGCCAGCCCACGCGTCCACCGCCCGCTGCTGCGCCTGGAGCGCGACCTGGTCGCGGCGTCCGAGAACCGGCAGCCGGGGTGGTTCGACGCCACCTACCTGATCGCGCCGGAGGAGACCGCCCGGCTGCAGGCGCGAGTTCCGGACGCCACCATCGGCACCCTGCCCCCGCTGCTGCGCGAGCCCCGCACCCTGGCCCGGCACTACGCCGGTCAGCCCGAGTTCACCTTCATCGGCGGCTTCGACTACGCGCCCAACCGGGACGGGCTGGACTGGTTCCTGAGCACCTGCCGGGACGCGGTCAAGGCCGAACTGCCCGACGTCGTGATCAACGTGATCGGCTCGGGGACCGAGGCCGGGCTCCCGTCCGCGGCCACCTGGGGCCGGTCGGTCCGGTTCCTCGGCTGGGTCGACGACCTGGACGCCGTGCTGGCCGGCAGCGCCGCCCTGCTCTCGCCGCTGCGGACCGGCAGCGGAGTGAAGATCAAGGTGCTGGAGGCGCTGGCCCGGGGCCTGCCGGTGGTCGCCACCGCGGCCGGCGTCCAGGGCATCGAGGGCGGCGAGCTCAGTGGCTGCCTGACCGGGGAGAGCCCGCAGGAGCTGGCCACGGCCATGCGGACGGCGGTCGACCCGGGCACCAACCGCAAACTGTCGGACGCCGCCCGCCAGGCCTGGGACGCCCGCTACTCCCCGGCCGTCGTCCGCAAGCGCTACGACCAGATCTTCCACCTCGGCTGAGCCGGCCGGCCCGACAACGGCCCGACGGCGGTTCAGCCGCGCTCGGCCCAGACGGTGCGGACGCCGGGGTACTCGGCCAGCAACTGGCTCACCGTGCGCGAGGTGTAGCCCCGCGAGGCCATCCCGGCCAGCAGCAACTCGGTCGCCTTGACCCGGTCGAGGGCCCCGTCCTCGCCGACGGTGGCCCCGTCGACCAGGGCGCCGACGCCGTCCCCGGAGGTGTCGTGCAGCAGCATGAACCCGCCCGGGTGCAGCGCCTGGACGGCTCGCTCGGCCACCACCTCGGCCGGCGAGCTGTCCCAGTCGCGGGCCCAGGCCGACCAGATCACGACCTCCATACCCAGCGCCCGGGTGGCCAGGTACTGCTGCACGGTCTGGGCGCCGTAGGTGGGGCGGAACAGGGTCGTCCGGCGGCCGGACACCCGCTCCAGGCGCTGCTTGGCCTCCCGGATCAGGCTGATCGCCTGCCGCAGCGGCAGCTTGCTCAGCCGGGTGTGATCGATGCCGTGCAGGGCGACCTCGTGCCCCTCGGCCAGGATCCGGGCGATCAGCTGCGGGTGGGCCTCGGCCGGCTCGACCATCACGAAGAAGGTGGCCTTGGCCCCGTGCGCGGCCAGCGCATCCAGGACGCCGGGGGTGAACTGCGGGTCGGGGCCGTCGTCGAAGGTCAGCGAGACCACCGGCTCCTCGGTGTTCACGCAGGCCACGGTGCTGATCGGCAGGAACGCGGGCCGGCCCAGCCGCAGCACCTTGTCCGGCGGCGGCAGCGGGCGCTCGCCAACCTCGTAGTCACAGACGTAGCCACGCCGGACCAGGACGGCGTTCAGGTCCACCAGGGGCCGGCGACGGGGCGCTGCGGACGGCGCGGCGCCCGAGGTCGAGTTGGTCATGGACGATGACCCTAGGGCTCTCAGCGGGCGCTCAGCGCCCGCTTGGGGGTGTTCGGTGCCGGATGTTACCGGGATGTCACCAGGATCTCAGGGTGAACGGGTGGTCCCGGGGTCCGTTGGTCTCGAGTGCCGCAGCGGTCTGGATAGGCTCGAATCCTTCTCGAATCGGAGGATCTCTCAGATGTCCGAACAGCACGTCGGCGTGATCGGCGCCGGAATCGTCGGCCTTGCGGTAGCTCGGCGGATCGGTGAACTCTTTCCCGGCACCCGGGTGACCGTCCTGGAGAAGGAGAACCGGGTCGCCGTCCACCAGACCGGGCACAACAGCGGCGTGGTCCACGCCGGCCTGTACTACCAGCCGGGTTCGCTCAAGGCGACGCTCTGCCGGCGCGGCGTGAGCCTGCTGCACGAGTACGCCCAGGAGAAGAACCTGCCGTACGACGAATGCGGCAAGCTCGTGGTCGCGATCGACGAGTCCGAGCGGCCGGCCCTGGAGAAGATCCGGGAGCGGGCGATCGCCAACGGCGTGCCCGACCTGAAATGGCTGGACGGCGCCGGCCTGCGCGAGATCGAGCCGCACGCGGCCGGGGTGGCCGCGCTGTTCTCCCCCCGCACGGCGATCACCGACTACGTGGCCGTGGCCCAGGCCTACGCCGACGACATCCGGGCCGGCGGCGGAACGGTCGAGTTCGGCTTCGAGGTCGACGGGATCCGCCAGCGCGGCAACCAGGTCGACGTCAGCGCCGGTCCGCGCACCCTGACCTTCGACCTGCTGGTGGTCTGCGCCGGACTGCAGTCGGACAAGGTCGCGGCCTGGGCCGGGGACGACGCCGGACCGGCCATCGTGCCCTTCCGGGGCGAGTACTACCGGCTCAAGCCGGAGCGCACGCACCTGGTCAAGGGCCTGATCTACCCGGTCCCGAACCCGGACTACCCGTTCCTGGGCGTGCACTTCACCAAGCGGATCCACGGCGGGGTCGATCTCGGCCCGAACGCCGTCCTGGCTTTCGCCCGGGAGGGCTACACAAAGGCTCAGATAAACCCGCGTGAACTGTACGAGACGCTGAAGTGGCCGGGCTTCCGCAAGCTGGCGGCCAAGCACTGGCGGATGGGCGCCGAGGAGATGGCCGGCTCGATGAGCAAGTCGCTCTATCTGCGGTTCGCCCGGCGCTACGTGCCTGAAGTCACATCAGCCGATATCGAGCGGGCCCAGGCCGGCGTCCGGGCCCAGGCCCTCGACCGGGACGGCAGCATGGTCGACGACTTCCGGATCTCCGTCCTGGGCAACGTGGTGGCGGTCCGCAACGCCCCCTCACCAGCGGCCACGTCGTCGATGGCGATCGCCGAGCACATCACCGAGCAGCTGCGCGAGCACCTCGGCGCCCGCACGCACTGATGGCGAACGGCCATCGAGGTGGCCGCGAGCGTGACTCAACGCAGTCGCCAGTGGGTTCCGAACCGGTCCGGCTCGGAACCCACTTGTGATCTACGGCTCAGCCCCCCACCTGCCGACAGTGTTTTGACAGATCCCCCTGCTGGCCGATTAGGTCCATGCAATGCCTCCACCGAACGGACATATCTGCCAACCTGTAAGTTCATAGCTTCCGTGGCGATTAGTCCGATAGATAGGTTTCAGATTGCCCGATTTGATGACGGGAGTTACGTCAGTGACTACGTTCAGTAGTCGGAGGGTCCTGAAAGGTTACCGAGCGCATGCGTACCGGTAACGAGTTACGGATTTGGCAGCGGTGGGCACAGCCAGAACGTACGTTGACATGGGTTGCAGCGCGGGGGCTGCTGTGAGAGACACGTACAACCGGGAGGGGAAGTAGTGACGCTCCGTGATCAGATGGGACGGGCCGGGCGACGTTCGGAGGCGTTGCCGATCGGTGACGTCCAACCGCCGGTCGACCCCCGCCTCATCATCGACGTACGGCACGCCCAGCACCTGCAGCGCGCCTACGGTAACGAGCCGCGGTCCGTGGCTCCCGAGACCGCGCCGATGCCAGTCGTGGCCCCGACGGGCGGTTCCGAGGACGACGATCCGCCCGCCGGTACCTGGAAGGGCCTGATCGTCCGGGCCGGCATCCGGCCCCTGCTCATCCTGCTCGACCTGATCGCCTGCCTGGCCGGCACGCTGGCCAGCGGTGGGCTGCGCCCGATCATGGGCCTGTTCACGCTCCTGCTGCTGCTCGCCTACGGCACCGGCGGCCTCTACCGGTCCCGGCTCTCGCCGTCCCTGCTCGACGACCTGCCGCTGCTCTCCGGCCGGCTGCTGATCGTGCTGGCCCTGACCATGACCGGCCAGCTGGTGCTCAACCAGCTGCGCTGGGACACCGAGCTGGTCGACTGGAAGCTGCTCTCGGCGGCCGCCGTGACCGGTGTGGTCGCGATGTGCCTGCGCACCCTCGCCTACGCCCTGGTCCGCTACGCCCGGCGCACCGGCCGGATCGCCCACCGCACCCTCATTCTCGGCGCCGGCCGGGTCGGCACCTACCTGGCCGAGTCGCTCTCGCAGCACCCGCAGTACGGCCTGCAGCCGATCGGGTTCCTCGACGTCGACCCGCCCCGGCAGGGCGTGAGCGCCTCGCACCGGATCCTCGGCCGGCCCGAGCAGCTGGTCGAGATCCTGCTCGACCACCAGGTCCGCAACGTGATCGTGGCCTTCGGCTCGATGCGCGAATCGGAAATGGTCGACATCATCCGCACCTGCGACCGGTTGCACTGCGAGATCTTCGTCGTCCCCCGGTTGTTCGAACTGCACCACGTCGGTGGCGACATGGACACCGCCTGGGGCATGCCGCTGATCCGGCTGCGCCGGGCGGCCTACCGCAGCCGCGGCTGGCAGATCAAGCGGGCGATCGACATCGGTTTCTCCGGTCTGGCCCTGCTGATGCTCTCGCCGCTGATGCTGGCGGTGGCCCTGGCGGTCCGGCTCGAAGGCGGCCCCGGCGTCCTGTTCCGGCAGGAGCGGGTCGGGGTCGACGGTCAACACTTCTCGCTGATGAAGTTCCGTTCGCTGAAGCCGGTGGACGAGACCGAATCGGCCACCAACTGGAACATCGCCCTCGACTCGCGGCTCGGGCCGGTGGGCAAGTTCCTGCGGCGGTACTCGATCGACGAGCTGCCGCAGCTGCTGAACATCCTGCGCGGCGACATGAGCCTGGTCGGTCCCCGGCCGGAGCGACCGAGCTTCGTGGCGACGTTCCGCAGCCAGCACCCGCACTACGTCGCCCGGCACCGGGTTCCCTGCGGTCTGACCGGCCTGGCGCAGGTCAACGGGCTGCGCGGAGACACCTCCATCGCCGAGCGAGCCCGGTTCGACAACTACTACATCGAGAACTGGTCCCTGTGGCTCGACATCAAGATCCTCCTGAGGACCGCGATGTCAGTCGTCCGGGCGGAAGGCGCCTGACCGGCGCATTCGTCTCTGCAGACCCTTCATACTGGTCGCTCGGCCGGGGTGCGTGTCGCCCGGGCCGGCAGTGGGGCAAGGATGCACCGCGTACACCGCTGACCGCCGAGTGAGTCAATCAAATCGTGCGAGGAATCTTTCCGTGACTGATCAGACTGATCAACTGCCCGTGTCCGAGATCCCCGTGGTCATCCTCTGCGGGGGGATGGGAACCCGGCTGCGGGAGGCGAGCGGCGACAAGGTGCCCAAGCCCCTGGTCGACATCGGCGGTCGGCCGATCCTCTGGCACATCATGAAGATGTACCAGGCCCACGGCTTCCGGAAGTTCGTCCTCTGCCTCGGCTACCGCGGCGACCAGATCAAGCGGTTCTTCCTGGACTACCGCGAGAGCCTGTCCGACTTCACCCTCACCCACGACGGCGCCGACCCGGTGTTCCACTCCACCGGCGAGGTCGAGGACTGGGAGATCACGTTCGTCGAGACCGGTCTGCAGACCGCGACCGTCGGCCGGGTCAAGCGGGTGGCCCAGCACCTGACCGAGGGCCAGTTCATGCTCACCTATGGTGACGGGATCGGCGACGTCGACCTGACCGCCCTGGTCAAGTTCCACAACGAGCAGGGCCGCACCGGCACCGTGACCGCGGTCCACCCGGCCAGCCGGTACGGCGAGATGCACGTCGACGGCGACTCGGTCGTCGAGTTCAACGAGAAGCCGACCCTGGCCACCGGCTGGGTCAACGGCGGCTTCTTCATGTTCGAGCGCAGCTTCATCGACAAGTACCTGGCCGACGTCGACGACATGGTGATGCTCGAGCAGACCCCGCTGCAGCAGATCGCCCGCGACGGCCAGCTCTCGATGAACGGTCACGAGGGTTTCTGGATGGGCATGGACACCTACCGCGACTGGACCGAGCTCAACAAGCTCTGGGACGCCGGCCAGGCCCCGTGGAAGCTCTGGGAAGCCTGACCTTCCCCGACTCTCCGCAAGGTCGCCTCAGCTGAATCGTGAACGAAATCCACAAAGGAGCACCGAAATGAAGGTCCTGGTCACAGGAACCGAGGGATATCTGGGCTGCCTGGTCGCCCCCACCCTGATGGGGCGCGGCCACGAGGTGATCGGTGTCGACACCGGTTACTACCGGCAGGGTTGGCTCTACAACGGCGTCACCGAGACGGCCCAGACGCTGGCCAAGGACATCCGCAACATCACGGTCGAGGACCTCGAAGGCGTGGACGCGATCGTCCACATGGCCGAGCTGTCCAACGACCCGCTGGGCGAGCTGCTCAGTGAGGTGACCTACACGGTCAACCACCAGGGTTCGGTACGGCTGGCCAAGCTGGCCATCGAGGCCGGCGTCGAGCGCTTCGTCTACATGTCCTCGTGCAGCGTCTACGGCGTGGCCGAGGGCACCGTCGACGAGACCAGCGCGGTCAACCCGCTGACCGCCTACGCCGACTGCAAGACCCTGGTCGAGCGCGACCTGACCGCCCTGGCCAGTGACAACTTCACCCCCACGTTCATGCGCAACGCCACCGCCTTCGGCGCCTCCCCGCGCCAGCGGTTCGACATCGTGCTGAACAACCTGTCCGGCCTGGCCTGGACCACCAGGAAGATCGCGATGAACAGCGACGGCACCCCGTGGCGTCCGCTGGTCCACGGCCTGGACATCGCCAAGTCGATCTACTGCGCGCTGGAGGCCCCGCGCGAGGCCGTCCACAACGAGAAGTTCAACGTGGGCAGCAACGAGCAGAACTACCAGGTCCGCGAGATCGCCGAGACGGTCGGCGCCGAGTTCCCCGGCTGCGAGGTCACTTTCGGCCCGGCCGGCGGCGACGACCGGAGCTACAAGGTGAACTTCGACAAGATCTCCTCGCAGCTGCCCGGCTTCTCCTGCGACTGGAACGCGGCCAAGGGCGCCCACCAGCTGCACGAGGTCTTCGAGCAGATCGGGATGGACGCCGCGACCTTCACCGGCCGGGGCCACACCCGGCTCAAGCAGCTCGAGCACCTGATCGCCACCAAGCAGTTGGACGCCGACCTGTTCTGGACCGGCAGCACCCAGACGGAGGCCCGCGCATGATCATCACCAAGACCCACATCGCCGACGTCGCGATCATCGATCTTGAGCTGCGCGAGGACGACCGGGGCTTCTTCGCCCGTACCTTCGACGTCGCCGAGTTCGAGGCCGCCGGCCTGAACCCGGCCGTCGAGCAGTGCAACGCCTCGTTCAACCACAAGGCCGGCACCCTGCGCGGGATGCACTACCAGCTCGCGTACGCCCCCGAGGTCAAGCTGGTGCGCTGCATCCGGGGCGCCATCGTCGACAAGATCGTCGACATGCGGCCCGACTCGGAGACCTACCTGCAGCACGTCTCGGTCGAGCTGACCGCGGAGAACCGGCGGGCGCTGTACGTGCCGGCCATGTTCGCCCACGGCTACCAGACCCTGGTCGACGACACCGAGGTGATCTATCAGGTGACCGGCAAGTACACGCCGGACGCCGAGCGGGGCCAGCGCTGGAGCGACCCGGCCCTGAAGCTGGACTGGCCGCTCGAGGTCAGCACGATCAGCGCCAAGGACGCCGGCTGGGCGTTGCTGGAGGACGTGAACGCGTGATCATCGTCGACACCGCGCTGGCCAAGCGCGAGGCCGAGGGCAACCCGATCCGGGTGGCCCTGGTCGGAGCCGGCTTCATGGGCCGCGGCTTCGTGAACCAGGTGGTCAACTCGGTCCCGGGCATGCAGCTGGCGGCCATCGTCAACCGCACCCAGGCCAACGCCGAGCGGGCGCTGACCGAGGCCGGCGTCAAGGAGTGGGACGTCGTCGACTCCGCCGCCGGAGTGGACGCCGCCATCGCCCGGGGCGTCCCGGCGATCACCTCCGACTACGCCGCGGTCACCGGTTCGGCGTCGATCGACGCGATCGTCGAGGCCACCGGGCACGTCGAGTACGGCGCCCACGTGGTCACCGCGGCGATCGAGGGCGGCAAGCACGTCGTCCTGCTGAACGCCGAGGTCGACGGCACGGTCGGCTCGATCCTCAAGGCCCGGGCCGACGCCAAGGGCGTGATCATCACCGGCTGCGACGGCGACCAGCCGGGGGTCCAGGGCAACCTGGTCCGGTTCGTCAAGAGCATCGGCCTCACCCCGCTGGTCTGCGGCAACATCAAGGGCCTGCAGGACGAGTACCGCACGCCGACCACCCAGAAGGCGTTCGCCGAGAAGTGGGGCCAGGACCCGCACATGGTGACGTCGTTCGCCGACGGCACCAAGATCTCGTTCGAGCAGGCCATCGTGGCCAACGCGACCGGGATGACGGTCGAGAAGCGCGGCATGCGCGGCGCCGACCACAAGGGGCACATCGACGAGCTGACCACCCACTACGACGTCGACGAGCTGCGCGCGGCCGGCGGCTACGTGGACTACGTGGTGGGCAGCCAGCCCGGCCCGGGGGTCTTCGTCCTGGCCACTCACGACGACCCGAAGCAGCGGCACTACCTGAACCTGTACAAGCTCGGTGAGGGCCCGCTGTACAGCTTCTACACCCCGTACCACCTGTGCCACTTCGAGGTCCCGCTGACGGTCGCCCGGGCGGTGCTGTTCGGCGACGCCGCGCTGGCGCCGTTGGGTGCCCCCACGGTCGAGGTGGTCGCGGTGGCCAAGCAGGACCTCAAGGCCGGTCAGGCCCTGGACGGCCTGGGCGGGTACGACACCTACTCGGTGGCCGAGAAGGCCGACGTGACGAAGGCCGAGAACCTGCTGCCGATGGGCGTGGCCGAGGGCTGCGTGCTCACCCGCGACATCAGCAAGGACGAGGTGCTCACCTACGCCGACGTCGTGCTGCCCGAGGGCCGGCTGATCGACCAGCTCCGGATCGAGCAGGCCGCGCTCTACGCCTGACCCTCGATCGGTAGATCGACCGAACGGCCTCCGGCCGCTGGTTCAGCCCCTTCCCGGGGGCGAACCGGCGGCCGGCGGCCGTTCTGGGCCCGGCTCGGCGATCAGCCGCCGAAGAGCCGGCGGTAGGTCTTGCCCGCCTCGGTCAGCGTCGTCAGCCGGTGCTTGCCGTCGGAGGAGTCGGCCTCCAGGTAGGACTGGTAGGCCACGTGATTGCTGGGGTCGTCGATGAAGTTATACATCTGGGTGATGAAGTAGGGGTCGTCGCCGCCACCGTGACCGTCCGGCCGGGTCCACATCCCCCACTCCGGCAGGGTCATCGGCTTGCCCTTGGCGCGGGCGAAGCTGGACCAGTAGCTCAGGCCACCGGTGCCGTCCGAGAGGCGCTCCCAGACCGTCTCCTGCCGCCCTCGCCGACAGGCGGCCGAACAGCCCGCCGGGTAGGGATAGGTGGACGGCGTCCAGGAGACGTCGTACACGTCGACCCCGATGTAGTCGACGTACTGGCTGCCCGGGTAGTAGAGGGTGCCGTCGTAGGTGGTGTCGCCGACGTTGACGTTCCAGTCGAACTGCAGCTTCTGCCCCGGCACCGAGCGCATGGCGGTGACGATGCTGCGCCAGTAGGCGATGAAGTCGCCCGGGTTCGGGGTGGAGTAGTGCGACGAGCCGAGGTTGAACTCCCAGCCGAGCCGGAGGATCGAGTCGCCCTGGCCGTGCGCGACCAGATTCTGGGCCAGCATCTTGTAGTACTTGTCGTAGTCGCCGTGGGCGCCGTCCTTGATGGTGGCGGCCTGGTTGGCGGGCAGCAGGGCGACCGAGTAGACCGTGCGGTAGTCGCTGCCCTGCCACTCCTTCAGCATGTAACTCGGGTTGTAGATCTCCGGCCAGGTACCGCGGGTGGAGAAGTCGACGACGTAGTCCGGCCGGCGCCCCAGCCAGCCCCCGAACGACCGGGCCTCCCCCTTCGAGGTGCCCAGGAACACGCCCAGCTTGACCTGCCCGGCACGGCCCTTGCGACTGACCGCCGGACCGGCTGCGGCCGCGTCGTCGGACGCCGAGGCCGAGGGTGTGGGGGTCAGGGCGGGAGTCGGGCCGGCGGTGCCGGCCGCCGCCGCGAGGGACGCTCCCGGCCCGGCGGTCACCGGGACCGCGGAGGCCCCGCCGACCAGGGTCGCGACCGGGTCGGAGCCGGCCGACCGCAGGTGGCTGAGGCCAACCACCACCCCGGCCAGCACCACCAGAACGGCCAGCGCGCCGGCGATCAGGGGCAGCGGGGCCCGGTCGAACCAGCCGGACCGACGGCGAGGGGGGCGCGGGGGTCGCAGGCCACCCTGGGTCGGCGACGACGAGCGGGACGGCCGGGGTTCGGACAGCAGCGCACCGAAGCCGGGCTCGGGTGGCCCGCCGATCGGGATCGACCCCGAGTTCCGCTGGGCCCGGGCGGCATCGCGAGCGCGGGGCCGGGGCTGCCGGTCGTCAGGCACGGCACCCACGGCCAGGGCCGGCAGCGAAGTCGCGCAGCGTCATGATGGGAGAATCTAACCACGTTCAGCGCCGACCAGCTTCGCCCGGAACTGAGCGGATCAGTCCGAATTGTTTAAGCCACGCGGGGTCACCGATCGCGATCACGGATGGGCGAACAGAGCACGGAATGTGTCCCCCGAGTCGGCGAACGTGGTCATCAGCTTGTGCGGCCCATCGGCCCCGTCGAACTCGAAGTACGACTGGTAGGCGACGTCGTTGCGCGGATCGACGATGAAGTCGTGCATCCGTTTCAGGTAGGCCGGGTCGTCACCGCCGCCGTGGTTGTCGAGCCGGTTCCACAGGCCCCACTCGGGCAGCGACATCGGCTTGCCCTTGTGCTGGGCGAAATCGGACCAGAACTTCAGCCCGCGTTTGCCGCCGTAGATCGACTTGTCCCAGGCCGTGGTCTGCCGGCCGGTACGGCAGGCGGTGTCGCAGTCGCTCGGGTAGGGGTAGGCCCGCCAGGCGTAGGAGACGTCGTAGGCGTCGATCCCGATGTAGTCGACGACGTCGTCGCCGGGGTAGTACTTCACCGCGTCGTAGACGGCCTTGCCGTTGTTCGGGTTCCAGTCGAACTGGAAGTGCTGCCCGGGCACGGCCCGCATCGCGGCGACGACGTGACGCCAGTAGGCGATGAAGGCCTGCGGGTCGGCGCTGTGCCAGCGCGAGCCCTGGAGATTGAACTCCCAGCCCAGGCGCAGGATGGCATCGCCCTGGCGGCCCTTGACGAGGTTTCGGGCCAAGGTGGCGAAGTACTGGTCGTAGGCCCCGGTGGCGCCCAGCGCGATCGAGGCGGTCGAGTCCTTCTCCGGCAGCAGGGCGACCGAGTCGACCAGCCGGTAGCGGCTACCCTTCCACTCCTTGATCATGTCCCGGGGATCGGCGATCTGGGCCCAGGTGTCGCGGTCGGAGAACATCACCACGCGGTCCAGGTCGCCGCCGAACCACTTCTGGTAGGCCTCGAACCGCCAGGTCTCGGCCCCGGTGAAGGCCCCGTTGGCCACGCCGGACGCCGCCGGGCGGGGCGGCACGGTGCCGGCCAGGGCCGCCTCGCCGCTCGGATCGCGCTGCATCAGCACGACCAGGGCCACGGCGGCCAGGGCGAGCACCACGATCGCGCTGATCAGAGCCAGGACGGCGATACGCCACCGACGCCGGGGCCGGGCCGGTGAAGCGGAGTCAGGCTCGGGTTGCTCGACCCGGGACTGCAGCAGGGAGTCGAACCCGGCCACTACCGGCGATTGCGGTTGCGGCTGGTCGGCTGGTCACCCTCGGCCCCGCGGTCGCCGTCCTGCTCCCAGCCCGGGGTGACCCGGGTGACGGCCGACCAGGGCAGGTCGGCCGGCGGGCGCTCCTGCGGAGCGGGCGGGAAGGCCGGCGCGTACTGCTGGTCGGGCTGCTGTTGGCCGAACCCGTTGGGGGCCGGGCTGAAGCCGTTGGCCGGGTCGATCCCGTAGTTGGCCGGTGCCGGCGCGGGCGGGAACGCTCCCCGCTCGGGGCGCGGCCGGCCCTCGGGCTGCGAGGAGTTTCCGGTGAGGATGGGCAGCCCCCGCGGCGAGGTGTCGTACATCCGCGGCGGCATCGAGCCCATGGCCGCCCGGCGACGGCGCCGGCCGCCGACCGTGCTGCGCCCCCGGATGTGGTTGACCAGGACGCCGGCGACCGGGATCCCGGCCAGCCGGCAGCGGCGCTGCAGTTCTTCCAGGTCGGCCGGGGTGGTGGCCTGGTCGATCACCACGACCGCCGCGTCGACCTGGCCGGCGAGCACGAACGAGGCCGAGCTGGCCGGCAGCGGTGGGGCGTCGAGCAGCACCAGGTCGGTGTCGTCGGGCAGCTGGTCGAGGATCGACTGGACGTCGGGCACCGGGTGCCCCTGCACCGGCTGGAGCACCTGCAACCGGATGATGCCGAACTGGGCCCGGGAGGCCGCGCGCCGCTCGACCGCGTGGCCGAGGTCGATCCGGCCCTGGGCCAGGTCGTGCAGCGGAACCCGGAGCACGCCGTGGTCGGCGTCGGACTGCGGGCGGACAGTGTCCTCGATGTTGAGCAGGAAGACCCGCCGGCCGTGGTCGGCCGCCGCCGCGGCCAGGTTCAGCGCGGTCAGGCTGGAGCCGGCCCCGTCGTGCGGGGCGGTGACCAGGAAGACACCGGGCGCGGTGCCGCGGATGTAGTCCAGGCCGACGGCGGCCATCCGGTAGGCGTCCCCGGGCTCGGAGTAGGCGGCCGCGATGGCGTCCTCGGCGGTGATCCGGCCCCGGTCGGGCACCTCGCTCAGCACCGGCGCCCCGAAGATGGCCGAGGCCTCGACCGGCCCGACCCGACGGCGCGAGTACGACTGGGTGTAGAGCGCGTACCCGGTGGCGGCCAGGAAGCCGATCAGAGCCAGGATCAGGGCGTTGCGGATCGGCTGGGGGCTGGACGGCCCGGCCGGCAGGCCGGCCTCGTCGACCGACTGCACACCGGAGCCGAAGGTCGCGACGGCGATGTCGATCTGCTGCTTGCCGGCGAAGTTGGCCTTCTGCTTGGCCTGGTCGGCCGTGGCCGCCACCTGGGTGATGACGGCCTTCTTGTACACCGCGGGCACGGTGTTGGCGATCACCTGGGCGGTCTGGGCCGAACCGGCAACCGCCTTGACCGTGATCACGTTCGTGTCGGCGGCGGTCGAGATGGTCAGGTTGGCCTTCAGGTCGTCAGGCGAGATCTGCAGCCCGAGTTGCGAGATGACCGCCTTCAGGACCGGCGTCGACTCCATGGTCGCGACCTCGGTCGTGAGGAACCGGACCGGGTCGCCGGTGCCGTTGTTCTGTTGGTCGAGCGGCTGGAACGGGCCGGTGGCCGAGAAGAAGATCTGCGAGGTGGCGGTGAACCGCTGCGCCTGCAGCTGGCTGAGCAGGATTCCGGCCAGGGCCGCGATCACCACGACGGCCAGGACGACCAGTCGCTCTCGCCAGACCGCCTGGATCAGGCTGGGCGCCTCCTCGGCAGCGGTCGAAGTCTCCGCCGGCCGTGCCGCCACATTGTCCTGCACGCGCACTCCTCTGGTAGTCCCTGGCCTGCCTGTGAGCGGTCTGTCCAGCGCCCCCGGGCCGGTAGGTACGGGTTCCTCGACTACGAGCCACCCCTGATCCGTCAGCACAGTCTCGCACGAGCGCCTAGCCTGAGCCGCAGAGATGCGAGGGTTAGGGGAGCCAGGCCGGGTCGAACCCACGGATGGGGGAGTCTCGGCAACTCGTGTGACATCAGCCGGTAACAGCAGCCGCATCAGTTCCAGGAGGAAGACGTGGACGGAAGCGCCCCGGACGGCGCGACGAAACCGGGTTACGAGCTGGTTATCGTCAGTTATCACAGCAGGCCACAGATCGAGGGTCTGCTGGCCGGACTTCCGCACGACCTTCCTCTGGTGATCGTTGACAACGCCGCCGGCAAGGACGGTCTGGCCGAGCTGGCCGCCGGCCGCGAGAACGCCCGCTATCTGGACGGCGGCGGCCACGGATTTGCCACGGCGGCCAACCTCGGTGCCCGGAGCACATCGTACGAATATGTGATTTTTGTCAATCCGGACTGCCGCCCCACCACGGACAATTTTGAGGCGCTGATCGCCACCCTGGTCGCCTCGCCGATCCTGGCCTCCTCGGCGGCCACGATGACCTCGCCCGAGGGCGACGTCGAGATCGGCACCGGCGGTTGGGAGCCGACCCTGCGCCGGGCCGTGGTGCACGCGGTCGGGCTGCACAAGCTGCTGCCCGAGGCCGGCCTCTTCGCCCGCCCGCGGCCCTACCTGCCGCTGACGGTCGAGTGGACCACCGGCGCCTGCATGGCCGTGCGGGTGAGCACGTTCATCGGCCTCGGCTGCTTCGACGAGCGGTTCTACGTCTACAACGAGGACGTCGCCTTCGGTCGCGCCGCTCGCGAGAAGGGCCTGGTCCAGGCCCTGCGCACCGACATCCTGGTGCCGCACGCGGCCGGTGGGTCGGGGGCGCCGTCCCGGGAGATGCTCCGGCTACGGGGGGCCTCGATGGCTCGCTACGTCAACCGGTACAACTCCCCCCGCGTCGCGACCCTGATCCGGGTCAGCCTGGCCATCGGCTACCTGACCCGGGTGGCCGAGCAGCTGGCCGCCCGCAACCGGCCCCGGGCGCTGGAGCATTGGAGTTACGTTCTGGGCGTTCTGACCGCCCGGGCCACGGTGGCGGGAAAGAATGTGGTCAGTGACTGACCAGCTCCGGCCGGACGAGCCGGCCCCCCGCAGCCCGAGGCCGCCCCGCCGCCCGACCGACACCGGGCTGCTGGAGCAGTTGCGGGCCCGGCAGATCTCGCAGACCGGCGCGATCCCGCAGATCCACGTACGCCAGCCGAACGAGACCGGGCTGATCCAGCAGGTCCGCAGCCGCTGGCGGCGCGACCGCGAACGACCCAGCCCCGACATCGAGGCCAGTTACGAGGAGAAGGCGGCCCGGCTGCGGGTGCTCGAGGCCCGGCCGGTGAAGGTCGTCTCCGAGCGCGACCGCAAGTACGTGCTGCGGGTGTTCCAGACCATGATCATCGTCATGGTCCTGGGGCAGCGGATCTTCGTGCCGCTGGGCAGCGTCCCGGTCTCGTTGCCCCTGATCACGGCGTTTGTGGGGATCGTGTTCGCCCGGCTGCGCGGCGGCGTGCAGTACAACCGGGTGCGCAGCGAGCTCTACATCGCCTCCGGCGCGGCGCTGGTGCTGTGCACCTGGTTCACCAGCTTCCGCGGCGACGACATCTCGCTCAACTCGCTGTTCCTGCTGCTGGTGATCTACCTGCCCTGGGTGTTCTGCGTCTCCAGCCAGTTCGCCGATCTGATGATCCCGTTGCTGAAGACGTTCGTGAACCTGATGGTGGTGGCGGCCGCGGTCGGCGCCGGCCAGATGGTGGCCCAGCTCGTCTTTCACTGGAACTACGTGGACTACCTGGCCAAGTGGGTCTCGGCCGACTGGCTGGCGGTCAACTTCAACACCAACTACCAGCTGGCCTGGAACGACCCGACCACCAAGGCCAACGCCTTCCTGTTCCTGGAACCGTCGTTCCTGTGCCAGTTCTGCGCCCTCGGCCTGCTCATCTCACTGCTGATCCGGGCACCCGCCTGGAAGCCGCTGGTGCTCGGCCTGGGCATGGCCGCCACCCTGTCCGGCACCGGCATCCTGCTGATCATCGTCGGCGTCGCGCTGCTGGTCATCCGGGTGCCCAACCGGATCCGGCCCAGCTACGTTATCGCCGCCGTGGTCGGCCTAGCGGTGGTGTTCAGCACGCCGGCGGCGGGCATCCTGCTCGATCGAAGAGACGAGACCTCGACCCAGGGCTCGAGCGGGTACATCCGGTTCGTGCAGCCGTACACCGAGGTCTCGAAGGGCCTCTCGCAGGACTCCTCGCGGTACTTCATCGGCGCCGGCGCCGGCGCCGCCGACCGGCTGCTGACCTCGTCGGCCCGCGGTCAGGACCAGGCGGCCGTGGTCTACGGCATCGCGACCAAGATGGCGTTCGAATACGGCTTCATCGCGGCCACCCTGTTCATCGCCTTCCTGCTGCTGTCGATCCTGCGGGGGCCACCGTTACCGGTGCTGCCGACCGCCATCGCCTTCATGATCTTCTTCTTGTCCGGCAGTTTGCTCCAACCGCACACGATCATGCTGGCCTGGATGCTCACCAGTCTCTGGGGGCCCCCGGTCACGGTCGGGGTCTCGGACGCCCTGGCCGCGTCGCTGCGGCGGCCGGCCACCAAGGCCGGGCCGACCCCGGTCCCGGGTGTGACCTGAGCTTCACCCGACTGAGTCGGCCGGAACACCGTCAACTGCGCAGTCCCGGCTCGGGCCGCTCTCCTGGCGACTCGGCAGGTTGGGGTCTCGTTGCCCCACCCCACAGGGGACCGGATAGCGCGGGTGTACGAGAGATCGCGCCAGCCCCCTGGGCCGATCTGCGTCTGGGGGGCCTCTGCCCACCTGGTGGGTATCAGGTGGTTCAGTGGGCGGGGTCTGCTCACGCTGGCCCTGCCGGACGTCCTGGGTGAGGTCGAGGCCTTCGAGTTCGTCGCGCCAGACGCTCACTGCGGGGCCACGTGCGGGTCGGTCAGCAGGAAGAGGGGGTCCTGCTCTGGTGTGGGTGGTCCCGGGTGGTACGCGCCCAGGCGGCCCGGGTGTGAAAGCAGGGCGGCGAGTCGGTACCTTGAGCGCCCGTTCCCGGCGACCTTCCAGATCGGTCCGGCCGGCCCGTCCGGGTGGGCGCCCGCGCCGCTGGGGGTGGCGGTGGCCACGGTGATCGGCAGGGTGGCGGCCAGGCCGTTGAGCTTGCGGTGGAAGTTCGTCTCCCGCACCGGCGAGGGCAGGTAGAACAGCACCGGATAATCCGGACCGCCGTCGCGGCGAAGGCGCACGTAGGGGTCCAGCTTGTCCTTCAGCCGCCCGAGGGTCTCGGTCCCGGTGTCGTACTCCAGCAGGAACCCCACCTGCCTTGCGCCCTCGCGCCAGACCGCGTGCCCGTCCGGGTGAACCCGCTGCCCGAACGCTTCACCGACGTGCGTGGCCGACCACCAGCGCTCTACACGGCAGTCCGGCTGCGCCCGAGCACGCGCCAGCAGGTCGACGAAGAACTGGTTGGCTCCGTCCGTGTGAGTCAGATTGGCGCTGGCCGACAGGGCGATCGCCCGCCGGATAGAGGTGTTCGGGTGCGGAGGGATGCGGTCGTCGTACCCGGCCGACCAGACCGCACCCGTCGGTCCCAGCACCCAGTGCACGCCCGGTCGCCCAAGCCCGGGGGCGGCAATGAACCGGTTCAGCCAGCCCACCCGGCGCAACTCGTACAGCCGGTTGGCAGCGGTGCTGTCCGTGCTGAAGAACACCGCCGCGATCTGGGTGGTGGTCAGTGTGCGGTGCTCATCCAGCAGGCGCGCGATTGCCTGATCGCGCCGCTGCATCCGGCTGATGACGGTCAGCGGATCAACGATGCGTGACCGGGACCGATCCGTAGTCCCGGCCCGGCGAGAGGTCACAGTGGGTGTCCTGACGGCGAAAGACGCACGTGCAGCCATGAAGAATCTCCTAGGAAGAAAAGGTCCCCCAGTGGGGGAAGTCGGGTTCCGGACGGAGGAACTGCCCGAGTCATGGGCAGCCCTTTCACCTGCACCGTTGCGGTCCGGTTGGGTTCGGTTGGGTCAGGTCGGGACGTTCGGACATGGTCCGGCCTACGTAGAGGGCCCCAACGGGGACCAGTCCGGGGCTCATCGCCTGTCACGGGCAGGCAATCCACCGGGGAGGAGTGCCGATTCCGTTGGGCCTGATGGCTACGCTCCGTGTTTATTCGCCGGTCGTGGCCCGGCTTTTGGTGCCACCCTCACGCGGTTCGCTGAGCTTCGCGGCCCGCATCCCGTTCGCCAGTCGGCAGCCGATGCTGCGATCGGAGGCGTGCGGGACTCGCGCATCCCGTGTTCTGGGCGATCGCTGACCGCACCTCGGCAAGGTCGGCGACCACCGCAGCCGGCGCTGCCGTCGCCAGGTTGAACGCCGGCAACTCACGGTTGCCCACGATCAGCCGGGCGGCGGCCACGAAGGCGTCCAGGTGGCGTAGGTCGTGCTCATCTAGTTCCGGGGTGGTGTGGCGGGCCAGGACCCGCGCGTCCTCGGGGCTGCAGGTGAAATAGATCTTGTTGCGGGCGTTCGCCGACAGCGCGACCTGGGTCTCGCGCGGCAGCTGGTCGAGGTTCTGGTGGGCCAGGGTCATCGACAGGTGGTAGCCGCGGGCCTCGGCGAGCATGTCCGAGACGGAGCCGGACATGTTCAGGACGTTGTGGACCTTGTCGACGTAGGCCGCCGCCGCCTCGGGCCGCCGGCTCTCCGGCCGGCGACCGGGATCTGGTGGCGGCATGGGACACGACAATCCGCCCCAGGTCGGAGCCCAGCAGGTCGAGGATGTCCTGCGTCGCCACCGTTAAGCCGGCCCGGCGCGTGCGTGCCAACTTGGCCACCCGGGCCAGGAAGCGGCCCTCCTGCCCTTCGCGCATCAGGGACTGGTTGGCCTCGTCCACGACGACCAACCACCGAGGTGGCCCCACCGGCCGGTCGGTGTCCCGCCGGGTGACCGGGTCGGTGTCCCGCCAACTGTCCGGTCGGTGTCCCGCCGGCAGGGTGGCCACCTGGATGGCCACCGGACCGGTTGGTGGCCCGAAAGGCGAACGGGACGGGCGCTGGGTCCGGTGGCCGGCTGTTCTGTCCCGGCCCCCCTTAGTGGCTGGCCACCTGGTGGGGCCGCCAGTTGGCCAACGAACCCTTGGGGTTGGCCAACGGCGTCTGTCTGGTGGTCCCGGCGGACATTTCGGCCCCGGGGTGTGGGACACCGGACTGCGTGGTGTCGGACGCGCGACGGGTCGGGACATGGGTAGGTGTCCACGTCGATGTCCTGCCAGACCTGCAGGGCCAGGAGCATCCCAGCCGCACACAGCTCGTCCGGCAAGTGACGGGTGGACCGGACGACCAGATGTCCCCGCGCAACGACGGTGCCCCGGACCTTCGAACAACCGCCGGAACGACCCCTGAGTCCATGGAGCCAGGCGGGTGGCCAAGCTGGCCGCCGCCGCACGCCGATGGGTACCAACCGGCCAAGGCGCGTGGGTGCCCAGCCCCTCGGCCGCCCTGCCCACGCAGGTATAGCTCGGCTTGGCTGTGACCGCCGCCGGCCGCGGCGCGGCCAGCGGAGCCAGCGCCATGGGCATCGCTCTGACCACTGTGGTGGCCACCCACGTGGTCAGTGTCCTGGCCATCGCGCTGACCATTCCTGACAGTTGGCCATCACGTTGGCCTTCGGGTGGGCCAACAGGCTGCCTGTCACCGCACCCAGGACCTGGCCTAGCAGGTTCACGACGATGAGCGCTCGCCCGCTGAGGGCCACTACCTGTGGCAGGCGGGTTACGTCGGGTAGGTGGAAGACGGTGGCGGCTAGGAGGGCCCAGACCGCGTTGAGGGTGTCGCGGACCATGGCGGTCAGCCAGCCGAGGGCGCCGTCGAGCATCCAGCCGGTCACTGGACGCCGACCACGGTGCGAAGGATGGTCATGAACACCGGTGCCATCACGGCGATGGCGTAGCCGGCCAGGGCGCTCTTGAAGGCGGTCTTGGCTTTCTCGACGGCGCTGGGGTCGGCCCCGGCGCTCATGTAGAGGACGCCGGCCAGGGTGAGGAAGAACGTGGCCACGGTCAGGGCGATGCCCACCAGCCAGCGGCGGGCGTTGTTCACGACCGTCGGCACGTCGTTCACCGTTCTGGGTACCGGGGCCAGGCTCAGGTCGGCCGAGGGCGCTCGCGAGGTAGTCGCGGCCAGCAAGGCCCGGCTGGTGTCGGCGGCCGGCGCGGGAGCTTGCGTTGCTGAGGCGGCCGGCACCGAGGCCCCGAGCAGGAGCAGGCTGACGAGCACCGCCAGCAGCAGTGGCTGCTGGTGCGGCCGGCGCCGTGGGTGGGGTCGGTCCCGGGTGCGGGACGCGATGTGCGGTGGGTTGGGCGGGCGAGCAGTCACGGGGTTCACCTCCGGTCTCGGCCCGGTCCTGCCGGAACGGGTCGGGACGTCGCGGGCCCGAACTGCGTGCAGCACAGTGACGGGCCGATGTCGGATCGATGGGTGCGGGGACGGCGATGGCGTGGAGCCGCCGGAACCAGCGGGAGAAGGTTTCTGGCGAAAAAGGTTCGCCGTGTCGTTGCTCTTCGTGGGGCTTGGCGATGGGGCTGTACCGGCGTGCCGGGTGCGGACCGGACCGCCGGCTGCCGTGCGGCGTTCGGTGCTCCCATCCCCAAAAGAGCCCTGGTGGGCCAACTGATTGCGGTTGCTGTTGACAATTCGGCCAACCGAACCCAACAAGGCACGTGGTGTGGGCCGGTCACCGGCGAAACCGGTTCGTGCGTCAGGACTCACGCGAGTCGGGGGACCATCACCGGGACAGCGCAGGTGGATGCGCTCAGCCGCGGGTGCGGCGACGCCTCACCGTGGGTTCGCTCAGCTGGCCCTGGCCGATGGCCTCGGCCAGGTCGCGTTCGCCGTCGCGGCGCCTCTTCGCGGCCACCCACGCGCTCACCTGCAGGCACTCGGCCACCTGCGCCAGCGACGCGCCTCCCAGCCGGGTGGCTCCGATCAGGAGGTGCTGCTCGGCGTCGATGACACCGGCCTCCAGGGCCCGGGCCAGGACAAGGTCCGGGTGATCCCACGGCCGCAGCGGGCGCGCCGAAACGTAGGAGTCACCTCGCAGAGCCGGCTCGTGATCGCCGTAGTAACGCGAGCGCCGCACCGCCGCGGCGCCGGCCCCGATCAGTTGGGCGCAGATCCTGCTCGACTCCAGGTCGAGAGCGCGCATTCCTTCCAGAAATCCGGTCAGCAGTTCGCTGTCGAGGTCGGCCGGGTCGCCCACCCAGCCGCGGGCCAGGGCGGCGGCGCGCGCCTTCAGTCCCGGCATCGCGATGCCGGCGCAGGCCAGGATCCAGGCCCCGCCGTCGCGCCGGGCCCGCCCGAGCAGGTGCGCCCAGACGCGGTCGTGCGTCGCCCGCGTGGTGCCCCGGGCCAACAGGAGCCGCCTGAGCTCGCCCAGGCGCAGGTGCCTGGCGGGCAGGCCGGGGATGCCGCGACCATCGAAGGTGAGGGCGCCGGGACCGGTGACGAGCAGGTCGAAGGCGCGCTGCGCGATGTCCAGCGGGCCGTCAGGCGGCTGCGTGCCCAGCGGCTCGGGCGAGCCGGAACTACCAGCAGGACGGTGGGTTCGAGAGCAGAACGAGGCAGACATGGAAGCCTCCGCAGGCAGCGATTCGGACGGGGACCGTTCCATCTGCGCACGCCGACCCCACCAGGAGACCGGTATCTCGCAGCCACCCACCCAACCGTTGGCCACCCAAATCCAACCGGCCCCAACAACCACCAGGCCCGAACCCACCGAGAACACCCCGTCCTCGCCGGACGGCGCATCGAGGGGGTTCGACGCGCACGCCCGTCGTGCCGTCGCTTGAGCCAATGTGGCTCTGCGGGCTCAGCCGTCAGCAAACGGTCGGCCGACTCGCCCCAGGGAAGCCACCCCGGCTAGTTCTGGAGCACGGCCGGCAACGGGACGCGCACCCGGCGACGGGACAGGACGAGCCGCCCCGCGCCGCAGGCGACCCGCCCGGACGCCACGCGCCAAACGATGCTGCGCCAGGGCGATGACACATTGCCCGGGGTCGGGGCGCCAACGGGTGGTTTCGTTGGGCTGTGTTGGATTCGGTTGGCCAACACACTCGAGTCGTCCGCAACGAGTGGGCCAACGGCGGCCCTTTTGGGGGTGTAGCAATCACGCCGTCCCCAGGAGAAGACCGTGCCGGACCGAACCTCACCCGCTCAGAACGCCAGCACCCCCGACAACCCGACCGCGGGTAGCTCGTCCGCATACCCGACGGCGTCGCCAGCGGCGATCGGTGCCGGATGGAGGTCGTGGCGGCGAAAGCCCCGTCATTCGAGCGGCATCTTTTCAAGCAGCGCGGCCGCCACCCGGGAGCCGAGCACAGTCACCCAGACCTGGACCCTCGGCCGCCTGCTGGCCTCGGAACTCTTCGACGACACGACTCGAACAACCCCGGTCAGCGTCTGGTCACCCACCCCCGAGACAACGACACCGGCCGTGCCCGGCACCGCACACGTCACCCTCCCCCGGGCGCTGGCCTACCTGCTGGTGAGCGCCTACGCCGACACGGGCGAACTGGTCGCCGACGCGGCAGGCGACGTGGCCCTGCGCAATGCCTGCATCCTCACCCGACGCCGCTACGTCGTCCCGGACCTGACTGCCGGGCCACGCGAAACGGCCGAAACCTCCCCCGGCGCCGCTCTGGTATTCATGCGCTGGCCGGACCTGGTCAGCCAATCGCTGACCTACCCTGCACACCAGCAGATATCGACCGCCGATCCCGATCCTGTGGCCGCCATGCCCGGGCCGCGACGCCCACCCACGCCCCCATCGGGCCTGCTTGCTGCCGGGAACCTGCTCGGCCCCGGCGGGCATGCGGTCATCGCGCTGCCGGTCGACGACAACCCGGTCGCCGACGCTGCCCACCTGATCTCGGCGTCGCGGCGCGCCGGGCTGGGCCACGTTCAGCACCTGATGGTGGTGGCCGGGCTCCCCCTGGACACGAATGCCGCCCTGTCGCCCCGCCCGCCCGTGGACCAGCGCGCGAATGAGGACGTAGCACTCATCGCCTTCATCCTTCGCGCCTCACCTCCGGCCTGATCCCGTCGCGATGCTGGAAGCATGAGCCGGAAGGGCCAGGTCGCCATGAACCTGAGCATGGGCGTGGTAGCCGCGTCGACGAGGTCCGCGTGGGCGTGCGGCCCAGATGGCAACCGAGGTCCCGGTCAGCGCTGCTGTCGGAGCGGCCTGGACTCCGGCGTCCTGGCCGCGCTCGACGGGCGCACTTGCAGTCCTCTCGACCAGCGTCGATGGCGCCACCGGCCATCCGGTGCAGACTTCGAGCGCTCCGGTGACGGTCGTCGGGCCGCGCGGTTCATGTACGACCCGAGCGGCTATGCCATCGCACGTTGGCCACGGGCCTCTTCGGGCAACGGCTCGTCAGCCCGGTGGCGGTGGACGCCTTCCACCCAGACTCCTCGCTTCAGGAACCGTAACTGGCCCATGTTGCGGTTTCTTCACCGAGGTGGATCAGCTCGCGAGCCGACCGACGCGGTCAATGGGTGCCCGATCGGGCTGAGCATCGTCGGATCGCTCGTGGAGCAAGGCATCGGCCGCCATCAGCATGTCAGCCAACTGGGCAGCCACATCCGCGGACACTCTTTCACCGGCCAGACGCAGGTAGGGCAGTTGCCGCCTGACCGCCACGGACTCGACCGTGGCGTCCAACTCGTCACGCTGAACCAGCTCGACACTCAGGTCACTGCCATCCAGATCCATCATGTGACCGAGCATTCGAGAATAGATCACGGCGTCGTCGTCGGTCGTGAACGCATCGGCCCATGCCGGGGCACTCCACGAAGCCAACAGGGACGGTGCATGGATCGCCATGGCGTTGCTCCTCCAGATAGGTCGAACCCAGGATCACGGCAAAAGGCAGTCTAGACGTTTTACGTCTAGTTAGCTACTAAACAACTAGATGAGCCTCTAGACGTCTTTCAACCGTTCGGCTGCGTGCTTCTCAGACGGCTACAGGCTTAGCGTCCGACCATGGAGCTGGGCCGGGCGATCGCCGCGAACGTACGCGCGTTGCGTGCCCGACACGACTGGAAGCAAGAGGAGCTCGCCGCCCGGCTTCAGGTGACCCAGCGCGCGGTCTCCCGCCTGGAGAGCGGACAACGCGGGGACGTCGGCATCGGCGAGTTGGCCGCGCTCTGCAAGGTGTTCGACGTGCCCCTGTGGAGCCTCCTCGATGGCGCGGACGAGCTACCACTACTACGAATTTCGTCGTAGCCAGACATCTGGCCCAGGTGGTCCTGCCTTCGACCAGAGGTCCTGGCCGCACTCGAGGGCGCTGACGCCAGCCCTGAGCCGATCCGCTTCGCCGGTTCGGCCCCCTGCTCGCGGACATCACCCGAGCTTCCGCTCGTAAGGGATTGTGGCCTGGCCTGGCCTGGCCTGACCTGACCTGGCCCGACCTGGCCTGGCCTGGGCGTCGGCCATGGGGGACGCAGTGGTGAACGCCGGTGTCACAGCCTCGGAATAGGCCGTTCCGATCGGGAGGGGCGTGGTTCATGACGAGGTGGCGACAATGCTTGGGTTTTACAACAAGGCCCCGGCCCGGCACCGCCGGGGCGGATGGTGGCCGCGGACTGCTCTCGGCCGGGGCTGCGGTGCGACCGGCGGGTCCTGGTCGTGCTGAAGCCGGGTGATCAGCCGACTGCAGTGCCCGCAGCCGTCGCGCCGGATTCCCACGAGAGATCCTCGAGCTCAGCCGGACGCGGAGCACGGTGGTTGTGGGCGGGATCCGTCGCCGTGCTCTGCCCGGTCGCCGGCATCGGTGCGGTGCTGTCCTTTGACTCCCTGCGCGAGGGCGCCACGCCGATCTTCGGCCCGCTCGCGGTCGGCTACCCGCTTCTGGGCGACTCCCTGATTCTCGGCTCGACCCTGGCCTACCTGGCCGGAGCGGTAGCCGGCCGAGGACTGCCCGGATGGCGCTGGACCGCTCACGCAGGCGTCGCCGTCACGCTCCTGCTCAACGCCCTGGCCGCCACGGACCTGGCCACGGTGCCCTGGCACATCACTCCCGCGCTGGTCTGGTCGATCCTGGTGGAGATGACCGCCAGGCAGGTCACCAGCCGCTGGAAGACCACCCCGGCCGCAGTTCCCGAATCGATCCCCGCCCGGCTGTGGATCAGCAGCCCACTGCAGACCACGACGATCTGGCTCCAGATGGCCCGCACGGGCGAGCGCAACTACCAGCAGGCCAGCGCGAGACAGGTCAGGCAGAAGGCCACCATCCAGATCATGAAGGCGGCGATGCCGCGGCGCTCTCAGCGCCGAGTCCGACGCCTGCTGCAGGCTCACGTGCGGACGGGCACGCTTGATGCGTACGTAATCCTGAACCTCCTGCGGCATGAAGGTCACGACGTCGCCCTGCAACCCTTTGAGACAGTGATTCGGGCACTGCTGAGCCAGGACAGCCACAGCGGCGAGAGCGTCCCACCGTGCTCGCACCAGGACAGCGCTGGCACGACCGAGACGACCTCGCCCAGAACGGCGAACGGCTCGCCTTCTCCAGCTCGGCCGACGGCGACTGAGCCTGGGGGTACTCGCCGCGTGAGCGAGCACCCGCCGCCTGGCCACCCTCACGACCGGCCCGACGATCGCCGCCGCCGCCGGCAGGTCGCCATGGACATCATCGCGGAACGACCGGATATCCGAGGGCGTGAACTAATGCAGGAGATGGGCGTCCGCGGATGGCCGCTCAGCTACAAGACGGCAACAAGAATTCTGGCCCTCATCAGACAGAACCCCGGCCAGATCCGCTGAACGTCGTGATCTCCCCTACTCAAGCTCAGGGGCCAACCCTGAGACCTATTTGGCGAAGAGGTCTTTGTAGGTCTGTCCGGATTGGGGGAAGGTGGTCATGAGGCGGTGGGTTCCGTCGGCGCCGTCGTATTCGAAGTAGGACTGGTAGGCGACGCGGTTGGTGGGGTCGGTGATGAAGGTGTGCATGCGTTTGATGTAGTCGGGGTCGTCGCCGCCGCCGTGGGCGTCGGTGCGGTTCCAGACTCCCCATTCGGGGATGGACATGGGTTTGTGTTTTTCGCGGGCGAAGGTGGACCAGAATTTGAGGCCGCGGGCGCCGCCGTAGATGGATTTGTCCCAGGCGGTTTTTTGGGCTTTGGTGCGGCAGGTCTGGTCGCAGTTGGTGGGGTAGGGGTAGGAGCCGTCGGCCCAGGCGTTGTCGTAGGCGTCGATGCCGATGTAGTCGACGACGTCGTCGCCGGGGTAGTAGTTGACGGCGTCGTAGGCGGAGTCGCCGTTGTTGGGGTTGAAGTCGAATTGGAATTGCTGGCCGGGTTGGGCGCGCATGGCGGCGACGACGTGGCGCCAGAAGGCGATGAAGGAGGCGGTGTCGGGGGTGGCCCAGCGGGAGCCTTGGATGTTGAATTCCCAGCCGAGGCGGATGATGGCGTTGGCCTGGCCGGTGGCGATGAGGCGTTGGGCGAGGTCGGTGTAGTACTTGTCGTATTCACCGGTGGCGCCGCGTTGGATGGTGTCGGCCGGTTCGTCGGGCAGGAGGGCGACGGAGTAGATCATCCGGTAGCCGGAGTTCTGCCAGGTGGCCAGTTGGGTCTGGGGTTCGGCGATCTGGGCCCAGGTGGAGCGGAAGGTGAAGGTTTCGGCGTAGGTGACGTCGCGTCCGAGCCAGGTGCTGAATTCTTTGACCTGGCCGGGGTCGTCGCCGCGGAACACCCCGACCTGGGGGGTGACCATCGCTCGGGTGTCCGGCACGAGGGGGGTGCTGCTGTCGCGGCCGCGGTAGATCAGCAGACCGGCGACCAGGGCCACGACCAGCGCCACCAGCACACCCCCACGCAACCAGCGACGCCGGCCGGCAGCCAGGCCCGCACTGGGCGGGTCCGAGGGCGGCGTCATCGCCCGGCGGCCCGTCTGAGGCCGGGCCGAGGGCGTCGGGGACGTGAGCGAGTCATTCAACGGAAGGGGTCCAAACCGGTGGCGGTGAACAGTCCGGCAGCGCGCCGGACTTTCGTCCTACGACTGTAAAACGTGGCCGCTGAGCAGCGGCTGAGCCGGTGATGATCCGGTCCGGTTTCCACCGATGTCAGATCGCTGGCCTATGCTCGACGCACCCGCAGCACCCTCGCGGCCGACGATTTTCCCCGGTTTCGCACAGAACGAGGTCCGATGAGCCTGACCCGCAAGGTGGCCGGCGCGCTGCCGCCCTCCGTGCTCAACGTCGCCGTCCACCGCGATCTGTACCTGTCGCCGATCATGAAGCGGGACAGCCGCCCGATCGCCCTCGTGTTCGGCAACTGCCAGGCCGAGGCGCTGCGCCGGATCCTGGTCACGCACCCGAGTTTCGCCGAGAACTACCAGCTGCTGCGGATCCCGGCGGTGCACGAGATCAGCTCCCGGGAGCTGTCCCTGATCCAGAGCCGGCTGCCCGACGTCGAGGTCTTCGTCGGCCAGCAGGTCAAGAACGACTACCGAAACCTGCACCTGGGCACCGAGCAGCTGGTGGCCGGCCTGTCGCCGAGCGCTCACGTGCTGCTCTACCCGGTGGCCTACTTCGAGGGCATGTTCCCGTTCCACGTCTACCTGAACCGGCCCGGCAACCCGCTCGCGGAGTCGGCCCCGATCACCGATTACCACGACCTGCGCACGATCTACGCCGCCAGTCAGGGCTGGGACGTCGCGACCACGCTGCGCCGGCTGGCCGAGCTCGAGCTCGACCCGGCCTGGGTGCAGGACAATGCCGACCGCTCGTTGCAGGAGCTGGCCAAGCGTGAGACCCAGCTCACGGCGAAGCTCTCCGAGACGATCCGCAAGAACCCGACGACCAGCTTTAACACGATCAACCACCCGGTGAACGACCTGATCACCGAGGTGGCCCGCCAGCTGTTGGATCACCTCGGCTACGCGGACGCCGACACCGTGCTCGACTCCCGCCAGGTCTACCTCGACCACATGGAGGCCCCCCGGGAGGCCCAGGTTCTGCGGGCCCTGGGCGCGGAGCCGACCCCGGCCGACCACGTCGACTGGAAGACCTCGGCCGGCTGGTTCAGCCCGGCCGAGGTCGTCACCGCTCACCTCAAGCAGTACGCCGCGGACCCTGAACTGCTGTCCACCGGCCTGGTCAAGCACAAGGCCCGGCTGGAGACCCTGGCCGCGATGTGGGCCTGACTCAGGCCGGCTGCGGTTCTTCCCCGGACCAGCGGCGCGGGTCGGCGTCGGCCCGCAGGAACAGCATCCAGGTGTAGGCCAGTCCGACGAACTGAGTGATCGCGAAACCGTAGGCGGCGCCGGCCACACCCCACTGCCAGGCCCCGCCCAGCCCGAGAATCAGCATCAGCGGCGCCTGGACCAGGGTGACCCGTAGCACCTGATCGGCCCGGCTGAGCGCGGCCAGGGAGTTGCTCGCCCCCAGCACCAGGGCCCCGGCCAGCAGCAGCAGGCCGGAGGGCAGCATCACCTTGTCGGCCCCGGCCCAGCTGTCACCGAGGATGTCGCGCCCGAACCGGGCCGGCAGCAGCACCAGGATCGCGACCCAGACCGCGGCCATCGAACCGAGCAGCGCACTGCCCATCACGGCCTGCTTGAACAGCCGCTGCCCGGCGACCGCCCGCCGGGAGAAGATCGGCAGGGCGAACGCATTGAAGCCGGCGAACAGCAGGTTCAGCGGGCCAAGAACGACCTGGGCCGCGCGCAAGGCCCCGGCCGCCACCTCGCCGACGATGCCGGCGATGCCGTAGGTGCCGAAAGTCACGGCGCCCATGTTGAGGATGTACCCGAGGCCCAGGCGCACGTTGAGGTCACGCGTCTCGTAGAACCAGTCCAGGGCGGCCAGCGGGTCCGGGACGGCCTTGATCTGCAGGCACCCGACCAGGGCGGCGACCGTGGCGGCCATGCCCCACGAGATGGTGATCAGGAACAGCGAGTGGTGATCGCCCATCAGCAGCAGGCCCAACAGCCCGAACTGCAGAACGGTCCAGATGAAGTCGTTGATCGTGGCCGAGCGCGGCCGGCCGGCCGCGAAGAACATGTGCCGCCAGGTGTCCTGGAGCACCAGACCGGGCAGTGAGACGGCCAGGGCGGTGAAGGTGGCGGCCGTGTCGCCGCCGGCCACCGCGGCCACGATCAGGCAGACGATCGCCCCGATCAGGCCCATGCCGAGCGCGGCGCCGCTGGCGTCCCGGGTGGCCCGGGCCCGCTCGGCCGGGCCGGCCGCGCTGAACCGCACCACGAACGGCTCGCCGACGAAGGCCCGGACCAGACCGACGATGAACCCGAAAGTGATCAGGGCCAGGCTGAACGCACCGAAGTCATGCCTGGTCACGGTGCGGGCCACCACGATCGCCAGCGCCGCGTTGGTCAGGCTGGACAGGCCCTGGTCGGCGAAGGTCCAGATGATCCGGGATCGGCCCGACGACTGCGGGATCTCCTCGGCGACGGCGGCCACGCCCAGTTCGGCGTCCGACGTGGTCACCAGGTCCGGACCTGAGAACGATCCGGAACGGAGCGCGCGGACATGTAACCCCTTTTCGGTACCGGTCGACCGGGCCGCCGGCCCCCCTCGGGACGGCTGATCCGTGACCCTTCGACGGACGGACCGGGGGCCGCGCCCAGGCGGGCACACCGGGTCAATCCGTCGCGGGTCGAGCCCAGCCTAGCTTCAGGCCGGCTGAGAGCTGCCCGCCCCGGCCTTGACTGACCCGATCGGCGGGCCCCACAGTGATCAATGGGTGGGAAGTGCTCGTCCGGGGTTCATCCGAAGGGATGACCCTCAGGTAATGCTTGGGTGAAATGATCCACTCCGGCGTTCGAGCAAACGCGTGATGTGATGTCCTTGGGGCTGTCCGCGTTACAAGCATGTGTCCGATGCTGGGGAGGAGGGGCTCGTGCCTGCGATGGTGAGTGTGGTGATTGCCTGCCGCAATGCCGAGGCCACCCTGGGCGTCCAGCTCGAGGCGCTCGCCCGGCAGGAATGCCCGGTCCCGTGGGACGTCGTGATCAGCGACAACGGCTCGACCGACCGTAGTGTCGCGATCGCGCGCAGCTTCAGCTCCCGGTTGCCGGGGCTGACCGTCGTCGACAGCTCCGACCGGGCCGGCGCCGGGCACGCCCGCAACGTCGGCGCCCTGTCCACCCAGGCCCCGCTGCTGGTCTTCTGCGACGCCGACGACGAGGCCGCCCCGGGCTGGCTGGCCGCGATGGTCGACGCCCTGAAGACGGACCAGTTCGTGGCCGGCCGCTTCGAGTCCCGCAAGCTGAACGGGGCCGGCGCCCTTCGCTCCCGCTCCCTGCAGCAGGACACCACCTTGCAGGAGTCGCCGTTCGGCCCGGGCCTGCCGCACGCCGGCGCCGGCAACCTGGGCCTGACCCGGGAGGTGTTCTTCAGCGTCGGCGGCTTCGACCTCGACGTGGGCTATCTCGAGGACACCGACCTGTGCTGGCGGATCCAGCTCGCCGGCACTCCTCTGGTGTTCCGCCCCGAGGCGGTCATGCACGTGCGGCTGCGGTCGTCGCTGCGCACGATGTGGGCCCAGGGCCGGGCCTACGGCGGGGCCTCGGCCCTTCTCGAGCACCGCTACCCCGACCCTTCCCACACCGGCCCCATCACCAGCCGACCCGGCCCGCGGGGCGCCGCTCACCGGCCCGGCGCGATCAGCCGGCTGGTCTCCCTGGTGCTGGAGCAGCGCAGCCTCGGCGGCCTGCTCTGGACCCTCGGCTGGCACGTCGGTCACCGCGAGTGGCGGCCGGTGGAGCCCCCGCCGGCCCCGCGCCGGATCACCCCGCACAGCCACCAGGCGAGCTGACCGGAAGGCTGGTCAGCCTTGCAGGTAGTCCAGCAACGGGCGCAGCGTGACGTCCCAGGAGTAGTGCTTGCGCACCCAGTCCTGGGCCAGGACGGCCGTGTCCCGGGGCGACTGCAACCGGGCGATGAGGCTGTCGGCGAACGCCTGCGGATCGGCCGGCAGCCGGTCGACCAGCTCGTCCGGAATGTCCTCCAGCCCGGAGGCGCCGACCTCGGTCGAGACGATGTTGATCCCGGCGGCCAGGTACTCCAGGATCTTGATCCGCGAGCCGCCGCCGCTGAGCAGCGGCACGATGCCGAGCACGTGGGCATCCAGCACGGGCGCCATCTGCGGCGGGTTGGCCAGCAGGGTGATCCCGGGCGCCGAGCAGGCCTCGATCACGGCCGCCCCCGGGTTGCGCCCGGCGATGGTGACGGTGGCCTGCGGCAGCCGCGGCCGGACCAGGGGCCAGACCCGCTCGACGAACCAGACCAGTCCGTCGATGTTCGGCTCCCAGTCCAGAGCCCCGGAGAACACCATCGAGTAGGGCGGCCGGGCCCCGGTCGGAGCCACCGGCCCGGCGAAGACGCCGTTGCGGCAGACGATCGCGCCCCGCTTCGGGCTGAGCGCCCGGGCGTCGGCCTCGGTGCAGACCACGATCGGGTAGCGGTCGGCCACGTGGGCCTCCAGCCGGCGCAACAATTCGGTCTCGGCCCGCATCGCCACCCGGGCCTTGGCCGAGCCGGCCAGGGCCGCGCGCTGGGCCATCAGGTCGGACTCGATGTTGTGCATGCTGACCACGAGCTGGTCGCAGCCGGCGGCCACGTCGTCGGCCAGGCCGGCCAGCACGGTGTGGTCAATGATGCCGACCTCGTAGCGCCCCTCGGCCCGGCGCAGGTTGTCGATGAGCTGCGCCCCCGCGGTCCGGACGCCGCTGATCGAGCGGTACCGGGCCGCCGTCCGCAGCTGGTTCAGCGGGCCACCGCCGCCGCCGGAGCCGCGCAGGCCGGTCAGGGGGCGGCCCGGGCCCTTGGCGACCACGCCGTCCGGGCTGACCACGGTGGTGTCGTAGCGGGTGGCCAGCTGGTCGAGCAGGGCCAGGGTCCGCAACGTTCCGCCCGAGGTCGGCTGGGCCGAGAACTCCTTGGTCACCAGCAGGCACCGGGGAACGCCGGCCGGGCCGGCTGCGGACGCGGTCGAGTCGAGATCATTTGTCGTCGGCACCCGACGACCCTAACGTCGCTGGTCGCTCGGAGACACCCTCCACCCCGAGGCAGAGCGGACATCCTGGGCCACATGGGGTTAGTCATACGAATGCAACGTCCGAGGTGAAGGCAGGGACTATTGTCCGTCCTTGAGGCAGACCAGGCTGAAGGAAGATGTCATGAGCGAACGACCATCCGTCACGGTGTGTATTCCTACCTACAACCGTCGCGAGCTGCTGACCGCCAGCCTCACCAGTGTGCTCTCTCAGTCCTGTGCGGACGCTGAGATCATCGTCTCGGACAATGCCTCGACCGACGACACCGAGGACTACGTCCGCTCGATCGACGATCCCCGGCTGCGCTACGACCGGCTCGAGGAGAACATCGGCCTGTTCGGCAACCTGTCCCGCTGCCTGCGGCTCGGCTCGGGGCGTTACCGGGTGATGCTGCCGGACGACGACCTGATGCTGCCGGGCAACCTCGAGGCCAAGGTCCGGTTCCTGGACGAGCACCCGAGCGCCGGCATGGTCCACTCGGCCTTCCGCTACCTCGACGAGCACGCCCGCCCGTTCGGCCCGACCGAGAGCTGGTCGCGGCTGTCGGAGGACACCCTGGAGCCCGGCGAGTCGTTCGTCCGCCGCTCGCTGGCGATCGGCGGCATCGTCTGCGTCTCCTCGGTCATGATGCGCAGCGATCTGGTCGCCCGCGAGAAGTTCGACGCTGACGACGGCCCCTACGCCGACATCGCGCTCTGGCTGCGGATCGGGGCCCGCAGCGACGTGGGCTTCCTCACCGCTCCGCTGTCGGGCTACCTGGTGCACGGCAGTTCGGCCAGCTCCGGGTTCTCGGTGGTCAACGTTCGGGGTGACGGCGAGCACCGGATGACCGAGCGGCACGCCGACGCGGTGCTGCAGGCCCACGGCCGGTTTGTGCAGCGGGCCGACCTTGATCCGGTGCTGCGCGACGAACTGGCCAAGGTGGTCGCCGACTCCGATCGCCGGCTGCGCTGGACGATCCGGGCCAACCAGACCTTCTCCCCCAGCACCCTGCGGCGGCTGAAAAGGCTGGCCGGCTGGGGCAGCGGCGGCTTCCTGCACCAGAAACTCTCGCTCGACGGCTCCCGGCCGGAGGTCGCCGCCCCGGAGCCGGCGTTGGCTCCGGTCCCGGTCAGCCCGTCCGGCTACGGCAGCACCTTCGACCCGGCAACCTCGGAGTGAGCATGATCACGGCGGATGTGTGCGTCGTCGGTTCCGGGCCGGCCGGGCTGAGCGTGGCCGGAGCCCTGGCCGCCGACGGACTGCGAGTGGTGGTGCTCGAGGCGGGCGACGACAGCACGACCGTCCTCAACGAGGCGGTCCGGGCCGTCGGCGAGAACGCCTACCCGCAGAGCGACGTCACCCAGACCCGGGGCGTGGGCCTGGGCGGCACCTCGGGCCTGTGGAGCTACGAGATGTCGAACGAGGACGGCGACCCGGGCAACGACGAGCGCGGCTGCCGGTACGCGCCGCTGGACCCGATCGACTTCGAGCAGCGGCCGGAGATCGCGCACTCCGGCTGGCCCCTGACCCGGGCCGATCTGGACCCCTGGTACGACCGGGCCCAGTCCGTCTGCGGGCTGGGGGCCTTCGACTACCGCCCGCAGAGCTGGGCCACGCCCCAGGCGGCCCCGCTGCCGCTCGACCCGGTTCTGGTCGAGTCCCAGATGTTCCAATTCGCCCCCCGCTCCACCTGGCGGGAGGTGAACCTGGGCAAGCTGCGGGCCCAGCACAACGTGACCGTGCTCACCGGGGCCGCGGTGACCCGACTGGAGACCGACGAGGCCGGCTCCCGGGTGACGGCGGTCCGGTTCCGCCGTCCGGACGCCTCCAGCGACATCGTGCAGGCCCGCTGCGTGGTGCTGGCCGGCGGCGGGATCGAGAACTCCCGGCTCCTGCTGGTCTCCGACCAGCAGGTCCGCGGCGGCCTCGGCAACGCCCACGACCAGGTCGGCCGGTACTGGATGGAGCACCCGCTGGTCCGCGGCGGTCTGCTGGTGGCCCCACAGGTGGCCGGTCTCGGGTTCAAGCTCGGGCTCTATGACTCGCACTGGCACGGCGGCAGCAAGGTGATGGCCAAGCTCTCCGTGGCTCCGGACCTGATGCGGCGGGAGGGCCTGCTGTCGACCAGTGCCCTGCTGATCCCGCGTGAGGAGGTGGTGGCCAGTTCGGCCGTGCAGGCGTTCACCGCCGTCCGCAGCCCCTCCGGCAAGAGCGCGGGCAAGGCCGAACAGGCCAAGATGGCGGCCAAAGTCGCCCTCGGCGCCAGCGACCTGCTGGCCGCCCACAAACTGTTCGCCACCCAGCCCGGGCTCGACCAGTCCGGCTGGTCGGCCCGCCCTGACGCCGGGCACTTCCGGGTCTTCGAGATGGTCCACCAGACCGAGCAGTCGCCCCACCCCGACAACCGGATCACCCTCAGCGACGAGCGCGACGAGCAGGGACGCCGGCTACCGGTGCTGGACTGGCACTGGACACCGGAGGACCGCCGCCGGATCACCCGCTCCCGGGACATCTACGCCGAGGCGTTCCAGAAGGCCCGCCTCGGCACCGTGATCCAGAAGGACTGGGACGGCGGCCAGCCCCGGATGCTCGGCGGCAACCACCACCACATGGGCGGCACCCGGATGTCGGTCGATCCGGCCCAGGGTGTGGTCGACGCCGACACCAAGGTGCACGGGGTGGCCAACCTGTTCGTGGCCGGCAGCTCGGTGTTCCCCGGCGGCGGCTCGGTCAACCCGACCCTGACCATCGTGGCCCTGGGCCTGCGGCTGGCCGAGCACCTGGGCAACGTGCTGCAGCAGCTGCCCGACTTCGGCTTCTAGACGGCCCGACGCCGGTCAGACGCCGATCGGGTGCTGACCGCCGACCGACCGGCGGATCGCGGTGTGCACGGCGTCCAGCTTGGCGATCACCGGCTCGGTGAGCACGAACGGGTACAGGTCGTCCTTGCCCAGGCTCCGGTTGACGGCGTTCAGCGCGTAGCTCAACGGCAGCCAGCGGTCGACCAGGGCCCCGACGCCCTGCTGGTCCCCCACGGCGTCCAGGTCGTCGAGGGTGTCGAAGCCGCCGGCCTTGATCCCGGCGCTCAGGCCGTCGCCGACCCGGCGCCGGATGGCCAGCCCGAACGAATTCGCCGTCTGCAGCAGGTCGCGCAGGTGCAGGTAGTGGGCGAAGGTCTCGGCCCAGTCCTCCCACGGGTGCATGGTGGCGTAGGCGCTGACGTAGTCGGCCTCCCAGCCCTCCGGCGGGCCCTGGTCGTAGTGCCGGCTGATCGCCTGGCCGTAGTCGGCCCGCTCGTCGCCGAACAGCTCCCGGAACGCCTCGCGCTGGTCCGGCCCGATCAGCTGGTCCCAGTAGTAGTGGCCGCTCTCGTGCCGCAGGTGCCCGAGCAGGGTGCGGTAGGCCTCGTTCAGCTTCACCCGGACCGCCTCCCGGTGCGGGTCGTCGCCCTCGGCCAGGTCGAGCGTGATGACGCCGTCGGCGTGGCCGGTGACCACCGACCGGTTCCGGCTGGAGAGCAGGTCGACGGCCAGGCCGTGGTCTCGGTCGTCCATCCAGGGCAGCACCGGCAGGCCCAGGTCGAGCAGCTGGTAGACCAGCCGCCGCTTGGCCGCCTCGGCCCGGGCGAACGCGGCCAGGCCCAGGAGGTCGTCGTCCCCGGGGCGGGTCCGGGTCAGCCGGCAGCTCAGGCACAGGCCGTTGGCGGCCTCCTCGTCGGCCAGCCAGTTGCAGGCCGCCACCACCTCGTTGGCGCAGGGCCGTTCGATCGGCGTGCCCGCGCCGAGCCGGTACTCGCGCTGACCCGAACCGTCGAGCCCGCTGCGCAGCGCCACCACCCGGCGGGCCGACAGGCTGAACGCGAGAGCCGAGCCACAGGTCAGACAGGAGGTGTTCTCGAACGCGACCCGGGCCCCGCAGACCTCACAAGCAAAAGTACGCACCCGCTCGACGGTACCGGCGAACCGGCCGCCCGCGAGCCGGTCGGGCCCGGATCCGCTTCTGGATGAACCCGGTTCAGCGGGCGGCGATGATCTCGACGTATCCGCCGGGCTGGTAGGGATCGCCGACCGCGGTGACGGTGACCGACACCGGGCAGCGCCGGCCGTCGGCGGCCACGTAGGTCCAGTGCCGGGGCGGCCCGCCCGCGGCCAGCTGCAGGTAGTCGGCCACCGGGTCGCGCTCGGGCGGCAGGGCGAGCTGGTCGGCCAGCTCCTCCAGCTCGCCCGGGTCGTGCAGCACGCCGAGCTCGCGACCGAGCAGATCGGCCGAGGAGTGGCCCAGCATCAGCTCGGCCCCCCGGTTGTAGAACGTGATCCGGCCGGTGGGGTCGGTGACCACGATCGCCTGCTCGGTGGTCACGGCCAGCACCCCGGCGAACGCGTCCAGGGTGTCGCGCAGCCGGGCCTCACTGCGTTCCAGTCGCTGCTGCGAGGCCAGCAGCGAGGCGGCCGCGGCCCGCTGCTCGGTGATGTCCCGCACGGTGGCGGTGACCACCTGGCCCCGGGCGGTGCGCACGGCGGCCAGCGAGACCTCGGCCAGGAACACGGTGCCGTCCTTGCGGACGCCGTCCAGCTCCAGTCCGCTGACCGTGAGCCGCGGTTCCGGCCGGGGTTCGCCGTCCAGGCCGGGCAGGATCACCCGCTCGTGCACCATGGACGGCAGCAGCCGCTCCAGCGGCAGGCCGGCCAGCTCGGCCGCCCGGTAGCCGAACGCCTGCTGGGCCCCGCCGTTGGTGAAGATGATCCGGCCGTCGTCGTCGATCCCGAGAATCGGCTCGACCGCGGCGTCGAGCACGGCCAGCAGGTCGTCGGAGCGCAGCCGGTCGGTCAGGTCGCGGGTCACCGTGCCGAAGCCGCGCAGCCGGCCCTCCCGGTCGCGGATCGGGGTGATCACGACGCCGGCCCAGAAGCTGCTGCCGTCCTTACGGACCCGCCAGCCCTCGTCCTCGTACCGGCCGGAGCTGATCGCCCGGTCGAGGCCCCGGCGAGGCTCACCCAGCGCCTCGTCGGTGGGCGGGTAGAACACCGAGAACCGCTGCCCGATGATCTCGTGGGCGGTGTACCCGGTGATCCGGGCCGCGCCCTCGTTCCAGGTCAGGACCATGCCCTGGGGCCCGATCATGCAGATCGCGTAGTCCGGCATGGTGTCCAGCAACAGCCGCAGCCGGTCGTCACCCGGGTTGCGCACGGTGGGGACGACCGCGCGGCGGGCGGTCTGCTTCATGACCGCGAACATTACACGGAGCTGTGTCTCATTAACGGAATGTAGTTGTTGAACGATTCGGACCCGTTGCCGGTCGATGCGACCGAGCTAACGTGATGGGACGGAACTAACGTCTCGATGCCGCTGTTGCCAACGACGTCAGTGAGACAATAGGAAGCCGGAAAGCAAGACTTCCAGGAGTGGAAAAAGATACAGATGTCGACCCAGACCACGTCGAACCAGTCCGAGGCCGAGCCTCGCGTCGTTGTCATCGGGACGGGATTCGGCGGATTGTTCGCCACCAGGAAGCTGGCAAAGACGCCGGTCCAGGTCACCCTGATCGGTAACACGTCGCACCACCTCTTCCAGCCGCTGCTCTACCAGGTCGCCACCGGAGTGCTGTCCCAGGGCGAGATCGCCCCGGCCACCCGCGAGGTGCTGCGCAAGCAGAAGAACGCCGAGGTCCTGCTCGGCGACGTCATCTCGATCGATGTCGAGAACCGCACGGTCACCTCGCTCACCCCGATCGGGGAGACGGTCACGCCGTACGACAACCTGATCGTGGCCGCCGGTGCCGGGCAGTCGTACTTCGGCAACGACCACTTCGCCGAGTTCGCCCCCGGCATGAAGAGCATCGACGACGCCCTCGAGCAGCGCGGCCGGATCTTCGGCTCGTTCGAGATGGCCGAGCTGCTCGACGACCCGGCCGAGGTCGAGGAATGGCTCACCTTCGTGGTGATCGGGGCCGGCCCGACCGGCGTCGAGATGGCCGGCCAGATCGCCGAGCTGGCCCACAGCACGCTGCGCCGCGACTTCCGCCGGATCGACCCCACCCGGGCCCGGATCCTGCTGCTCGACGCGGCCCCGGCGGTACTCGGCACGTTCGGCGAGCGGCTCTCGCAGAAGGCCCAGAAGCAGCTGGAGAGCATCGGCGTCACGGTCGAGCTGAACGTCAAGGTGGTCGGGGTCGACGACTCCGGGGTCGACGTCCTCGACCCGGACGGCACGCCCCGCCGGATCGCCGCCCGCACCAAGATCTGGGCCGCCGGGGTGTCGGCCTCGCCGCTGGCCCGGCTGCTGGCCGAGCAGACCGGGGCCGAGCTCGACCGGGCCGGCCGGATCAAGGTCAACCCGGACACCACCCTGCCCGGCCACCCCGAGATCTTCGTGATCGGCGACATGATGGCCCTCGACAACCTGCCCGGCGTGGCCCAGGTGGCCATGCAGCAGGGCAAGTACGCGGCCAAGACGATCCGGACCCGGCTCCGGGGCGACGAGCCGCTGCCCCCCTTCCACTACCTGGACAAGGGCAGCATGGCCACCGTGTCCCGGTTCCACGCCGTCACCAGTGTCGGCCGGCGGATCCGGCTGGCCGGCTTCCTGGCCTGGTTGATGTGGCTGGCCGTGCACATCGTCTACCTGGTCGGCTTCAAGAACCGGGTGACGACGCTGCTGCACTGGGCGGTCACCTTCATCGGCCGGGGGCGCTCCGAGCGGACCGCCACCGACCAGCAGGTGTTCGCCCGGATGGCCCTGGTCCGCGACCGGGAACGGGCCGCCGCCCAGGACGCGCAGCACGACCCCGACCGGGCGGTCACCTCGTAGTCGCCCAGCCCGTAGGGTCGGCGGTGTGCTGCGCACCGTCTCCGCCACCCGCTACGTCACCCCGTTGCGCGAGGGCGGCTCCCTGCCCGGCCTGGTCGAGGCGGACGACGACGGGATGTACGTGGTCAAGTTCCGCGGCGCCGGGCAGGGTACGGCCGCCCTGGTGGCCGAGGTGGTGGTCGGCGAGATCGGCCGCCGCCTCGGCGTCCGGGTGCCCGAACTGGTCGCGGTCGAGCTCGATCCGCAGATCGCCAAGCTCGAGCCCGACGAGGAGGTACAGGAGCTCCTCTCGGTCAGTGCCGGCCTGAACCTGGGCCTGGACTTCCTGCCCGGTTCGTTCGGCTACGACGGCATTCACTGGCCGCCGCCGGCGGCCGAGGCGGCGACGATCCGCTGGCTGGACGCGTACAGCGCCAACATCGACCGCACCTGGCGCAATCCCAACCTGCTGATCTGGCACCGGCGGGCCTGGGCCATCGATCACGGCGCGGCGCTGATCTTCCAGCACGCCTGGCCACCGGTGGCCACCTGGGCCAGCCGCCGCTACGACCTCTCCGAGCACGTGCTCGGCCCGGTGGCCGACCGGCTGAGCCGGGCCGAACTCGACGAACTGGACGACGAGCTGGCCGGCCGGCTCACCCCGGCCCTGATCGGCGAGGTCCTGGCCCTGATCCCGGACGGCTGGCTGCTCGGTATGAACGCCGCCCAGGGCGACGGCCGGGACGCCGCGGCCTGGCGCGAGCGCTACCACGAGTACCTGCTGGCCCGACTCGGCCGGCGCGACCCGTGGCGGCCCGAGGTGCCTCGATGAGCCTCGCCGTCTTCGAGTACGCGCTGGTCCGGGCCGTTCCCCGGGTCGACCGGGGCGAGTTCGTGAACATCGGTGTGGTGCTCTACAGCCAGGGCCACGACTTCCTCGGCTGCGCCGCCGGCCTGGTCCCGGACCGGCTGCGGGCGATCGACCCCCAGATCGACCTGGACGCCGTCGCCGCCGCCCTGGACGGGATCTGCGCCGTCTGCGAGGCCCGCCCGGCCGCCGGCGCCTCGGCGGCCGGATCACCCCGGGCCCGGTTCGGCTGGCTGACCGCGCCCCGCAGCACGGTGGTGCAGGCCGGCCCCGTGCACTCGGGCCTGACCGCCGACCCCGCGGCCGAGCTGACCCGCCTGGTCGCCCGGCTGGTCGGCTGATCCCGCCCGGCCCCACCCGCTCCACCCCTCAGGCCGCCCTTGGCCGCTGCCGATAGCAGGAGGTGTGAGCACGCCAGCCACCGGTGCACCGGTGTCCCCGGCGGCGGATCTGCGCGAGCAGGCCCGCCTCGAGGCCGTGCGCTCGCTGCGAATCCTGGACGATCCGCTCGGGCCCCGGATCGGCGAGCTGGTCCGGCTGGCCGCTGAGGTCTGCGACGTCCCGAACGCGATGCTCAACATCTTCGACGAGGCCCTGGTCCACCCGCTGGCCTCGGTCGGCCTGGAGACCTACCCGCACCCGCAGGAGGACTCGCTGTGCCGGTTCGTGGTGCGCAGCGGGGTGGAGATCATCGCCCCGGACGCCCGGCTGGAGCCTCGATTCGCCGACAACGCGTTCGTGCGGCCGCCGGACGGGCTGGTCCGGTTCTACGCTTCGGTGCCGCTGACCACCGAGAACGGCCAGACGGTAGGCACCCTGTGCACCTACGACCTGGTCCCCCATGATTTGTCGGCGACCCAGGTCAGCCTGCTGCGGACGCTGGCCGAGCAGGTGACCGGCATCCTGGAGCTGCGGCTGGCCCTGACCCGGTCGGTCCGGGCCGCCGAGCAACTGGCCGAGCTGGCCGACCAGGCCGACGAGGTGCTGCAGACCTCGATGGACGCGTACTACTCGATGCACCCCGACGGCATCGTCCGGGCCTGGAACCGGGCCGCCGAGGAGCTCTACGGCTACTCGGGCGCCGAGGCGATCGGGCAGCGGCTGGAGCACCTGATCGTGCCCGAGCGGTTCCAGGATCTGTTCCGCGCCCGGAGGCCGCAGAATCTCACCCAGGCCCGGGGCCAGATGCGGGTGGTGGTCCGCTGCAAGGACGGTAGCGAGCGGACCGTCGACCTGATGATCTGGCCGTCGCAGGCCCAGCCCGGCTGGCACGCGTTCGCCCGCGACGTCAGCGCCACCGTGGCCGCCCAGCAGGAGCAGGCGGCGGTCGAGGAGCGCTGGCGGGTGGCCTTCGAGCACGCGCCGGTCGGGATGGCGGTCAGCGACCTCAGCACCCCCGGCCGGGCCCTGGTGGTCACCGCGAACCAGAAGTACTGCGACATGATGGGGTACTCGCTGGAGCTGATCCGCCAGCTCGGCGTGATCGGCGTGACCTACCCCGACGACCTGGGCCGGGATCTGGCCGCGGCCACCAAGCTGCTCGACGGCAGCCTTGAGATCTACCGCACCGACAAGCGTTACGTGCACGCGGACGGGCACATCGTCTGGGGCCGCCTGACCGCCTCGATCGCCCGGACCGACACCGCGATCTACATGATCAGCCAGGTCGAGGACATCACCGAGGCCCGGGCGGCCGAGCGGGCCCGCCGGCAGGCCGAGAGCCTGCTCACGATCGCCTTCGAGCACGCCCCGCACGGCACCGCGATCATCGGCGTCCGCGGGGCCGAGCGGGGCCGGCTGCTGCGGGTGAACCCGGCCCTGGTGGCCATGACCCGGCAGGAGAACCTGGTCGGTCGCCTGTTCGCCGACCTGCTCGGTCAGGACGCCGTCGACGTCCTGACCGATTTCGAGCTGGTCGCGGATGGCGAGCAGGACCTGTTCGAGCGCGGTTGCCGGCTCCGGGCCGGGCACGGGCACATCTACGTGCAGGCCTCGATCACCCTGTCCCGGGACGGCGAGGGCCGGCCCGAGCACGCCCTGGCCCAGCTGCGCGACGTCACCCAGCAGCACGCCCACGAGGAGTGGCTCACCCGGCACGCCACCACCGACAGCCTGACCGGTCTGGCCAACCGCCTGGCCATGCGGGAGCGGCTGGTGGCCGAGATCGACGGGCTGCGGGACGGGGCCGGTGCGCTGGCCGTGCTGATGCTCGACCTGGACCACTTCAAGCAGGTCAACGACACTCTCGGGCACGAGGCCGGGGACGAGCTGCTGCGCCGGGTGGCCGAGGCCCTGGGCCGGGCCCTGCCGGAGTCGGCTCTGGCCGCCCGGCTCGGCGGCGACGAGTTCGTCGTCATCGCACCCCGGCTGGAGCCCGCCGCGGTGCGGCAGCTGGTGGCCCGGATCGTGACCGCGGTCGACCGGGTCGGGGCCGAACTGACCGGCTCGCTCGAACGGCCGGTCACCGGCAGTGTGGGGCACGCCACGACCGAGGACCCCTCGGCCGCTCCGGAGGATCTGATCCGCGAGGCCGACCAGGCCATGTACCGGGCCAAGCGCCGGCGCCGCCGGGAATGACCGGCTCGCCTCTACTCTTGCCGGAGTGATGACCGGACCAGCCACCGGGGCCACCGAATCCGGCCCCGGGCCCGCGCGGCCGGTCGACGTCGTGGTGATCGGTGCCGGGCAGGCCGGCCTGTCGAGCGCGTACTTCCTGCGCCGGGCCGGGTTCGACCCGCCGGACGGCCTGATCGTGCTGGACGCCGATCCGGGGCCGGGCGGAGCCTGGCAGCACCGCTGGCCCACCCTCCGGTTCGGGGCCACGCACCGGTTGTTCCCGCTGCCCGACCACCCGCTCGGCCCGGTCGACGAGAACCGGCCCGCGTCCGAGGTGGTGGCCGGGTACTACGGCCGGTTCGAGCGGAGGTTCGACCTGCAGGTGCACCGGCCGGTCCGGGTCCGCGCGGTGCAGCGGGACGGCGAGCGACTGCTGGTCCGGACCGGCGACGGCGACTGGGCCGCCCGGGCCCTGGTCAACGCGACCGGCACCTGGACCAAGCCGTTCTGGCCGGCCTACCCGGGGGCGTCGACTTTCAAGGGGCGCCAGCTGCACACGGCCGACTACCGCCGTCCCCAGGAGTTCGCCGGCCGGCACGTGGTGGTGGTCGGCGGCGGCGCCTCGGCCGTCCAGTTGCTGGCCGAGATCTCCACCTGGACCACCACGACCTGGGTCACCCGGCGCGAACCGGTCTGGCACGAAGGCCCTTTCGACGAACTAGCCGGCCGGGAGGCGGTGGCCCAGGTGGAGCGGACGGTGCGGGCCGGCCGGCCGCCGGCCAGCGTGGTCAGCGTCACCGGGCTCGGGCTGACCCCGGCCGTGGCCGCCGCCCGGGAACGCGGCGTCCTGGTCCGCCGGCCGATGTTCCAGCGGATCACCCCGGGCGGGGTCAGCTGGGCCGACGGTGACTTCGTGGCCGCCGACGTCATTCTCTGGTGCACCGGCTTCCGGGCCGCCCTGGACCACCTGACCCCGCTGCACCTGCGTGAACCCGGCGGCGGGATCCGGGTCGACGGCTCCCGGGTGGTCGCCGAGCCACGGATCCACCTGGTCGGCTACGGCCCGTCGGCCAGCACGATCGGGGCCAACCGGGCGGCCCGGGTGGCCGCCCGCGAGCTCCGCCGCCTGCTCCGCCCCTAGGCCCGGCCGGCCGCGGTGATCATGGCTGCCGGGCCGGCCGGATGTGACCTGCGTACACGTTGGTCTACCTGTTCGTTGAGCGCCCGCCTGGCTACGATGGGTTTCATCCCATGAATTCGGAGGGCTTCACCGATGTGCGCTGCCTGCGCTCCGGGCCAGATCCACGTCGACCTCGCTCCGGCGGACGGCGAACCGGCTGAGCCCGCCGTCGTCGCAGCTGCCGCCGGGCCCCGGCCGGTCGACGCACCGCCCCCGGCCCGGTTCATCGCGCTGCGCAACCGGGACTGCCGGACCTATCTCGGCGGCACCCTGCTGTCGATGATGGCCGACAACGTCGAGCACGTGATCACCTACTGGGTGCTGTGGCAGACGTTCCACTCCCCGGCCCTGGCCGGCTTCCAGGTGATCAGCCACTTCATCCCGTTCCTGCTGTTCTCGGTCTACTTCGGTGGCCTGGCCGACCGGTTCGACTGCCGCCGGGTGATCCAGGTGGCCCAGGTGATGTTCATGTCGGTCTCGGTGGCCTGGGGCGTGCTCTTCCTCACCGGCACCCTGCAGATCTGGAACGCCTGCGTGCTGCTGGTCGTTCACGGGCTGGCCGGCTCGCTGTGGGCGCCGGCCGAGCAGCTGATGCTGCACGACTTCGTCGGCACCCGGGAGCTGCCGAGCGCCGTCCGGCTCAATGCCACCGCCCGCAGCCTGGGCATCCTGTTCGGGCCGGTGGTCGGATGGGTGCTGCTGCACGGCCTCGGCGCCACCGGGGGGATCTTCGCCAACGTGCTGATCTACCTGCCGCTGACCGTCTTCCTGGCCCGGACCGCCTTTACCGGCCACACCCGGGACGTCGCGGTGAACCGGGTGCGGCTGTCGGCGCTGGACGCCGTGCGGGTGCTGCGCGAGGTGGCCGACAACCCGACCCTGGTCAGCATGATCGCCCTCGGCGGGCTGGCCTCGTTCTTCATCGGGGTGGCCCTGCAGTCGACGATGCCGATCTTCGCCGGCGACCTCGGCTCCGGGGACGGCGCCTACGGCGTACTGCTGTTCGCCAACGGGCTGGGCGGGGTGCTCGGTGGCCTGCTGCTGGAGGCCTCCGGCCGGCTGCGCCCGACTGTGCGGGCCGCAGTGGTCAGCACGCTCGTCTTCGGCCTGAGCACCCTGGGTTTCGCCGTCACCGGAAGTTACCCGCTGGCGATCCTGCTGCTGGTGATCGGGGGCGCGGCCAACCTGGCCGCAATGTCGATCGGCCAGACCGTGGTCCAACTGATGGCCCCGCCGGAGAAACGGGGCCGGGTGATCGGCGTCTACGGCATGTCGGCCAGCGGGTTGCGGTTCGGCAGCGGGATCACCGTGGGCCTGCTCGGCGGGCTGATCGGGGTGCACTGGTCGCTCGGGCTCAGCTCGACCGCCCTGTGCGTGGGCACCCTGATCGTGGCCCTCTACACCGGCGCGGCCACCCGCCACCGCGCGGTGACCACACGAGCGGCGGAGCCGGAGTACCGGCCGGTCTGATCCGGCCGGACCCGCCCGATCAGGCGGCTCAGTCGGCCAGCTGGGCCTCGATCGCGGCCACCACCTCGGGCGACTCCGGCTCGGTGCGGGGCCGGAACCGGGCCACCACGTCGCCGTCCGCCGAGACCAGGAACTTCTCGAAGTTCCACTGGATGTCGCCGGCCTCGCCGGCGGCGTCCGGGTGGGCGGTGAGCTCGTCGTAGAGCGGGTGCCGGCCCGGGCCGTTGACGTCGGTCTTGGCCAGCATCGGGAAGGTGACGCCGTAGGTGGCCGAGCAGAAGCTCTCGATCTCCTCGGCGCTGCCCGGCTCCTGACCCCCGAACTGGTTCGACGGCACTCCGATCACGCTGAAACCGCGCTCGGCATAGGCCTTCTGAAGCCGTTCGAGGCCTTCGTACTGGGGGGTCAGCCCGCATTTGGAGGCGACGTTGACGACCAGCAGGGTCTGACCGGCGAACTGGCCCAGAGTGGTCGGGTCGCCGCTGAGAGTCGACACCGGCACGGAGTGAATGCTCATGCGAGGCCCAACGGCTCGCGAACGGCCGGGTATTCCGGTCAGCCCCGGTGGGCCGGAGCCGGCGGCAGCTCGGCCACTCGCTGATGCAGCCGGGCGCGCACCTCGTCGGGGGTGTAGGCCCGCCGGCGTCGTTCGTTGCGGGCCACGATCACCCCGGTCGCCGCGACCCCGGCGATACCGGCCAGCCCGAGCGCCTTCCACCACTTCATCCCCCTAGGCTACGAGAATGCCCACCGGGATGTCGCTGACCGACGCGGTCGATCTCACCCGCACCGGAGACATCTGGCTGTTCCGGGGCCAGAGCGGGGCCGACCGGGCGATCCAGACGCTGACCAACAGCCCGGTCAATCACGTCGGCATGGCCGTGGTGCTGGAGGACCTGCCCCCGCTGATGTGGCACGCCGAGCTGGGCCGGTCGCTGACCGACGTCTGGGCCGGCGAGCACCGCCGCGGGGCCCAGCTGCACGACCTGCACGACTCGGTGGTGGTCTGGGCCGAGCGGTACGGCCAGCGGGCCTGGCTGCGCCAGTTGCAGCCCGACGTCACCCGGGAGGCCGAGGACGCGGTGCTGCGCACCATCGCCCGGGTCGACGGCACTCCCTTCCCGACCTCGGCCGGGCTGGCCGCCCGCTGGCTGACCAGCAAGGGCCCGACGACCGGCTGGCTGGCCCGGGCCCGGCGTCACCGCCGCCGAACCAACCGACCCGTCCGGGCCGACACCGCCACCGGCACCGGCACCGGCACCCAAACGGGCAGCGGCAGCGGTTCGGATCGGAGCGAGGACAGCCTGGAGTCGGCCTACTGCGCCGAGATCGTGGCCCTGACCTACCAGGCGATGGGTCTCCTGCCGGCCGACCGGCGTCCGGGCTGGTACGACCCGGGGCGGTTCTGGAGCGGCGACGGCCTCGAGCTGCTCGGCGGCAGCTCGCTCGGAGCCGAGCTGCGGGTCGACGTCCCGGTGCGGCTCCGGCACTAGATCCGGGACTAAATTCAAGACATTAGTAGCTCGGTGGCATCCGGGCATCTCTCACGCAACGTCACTCTCAGCGGGTACTCAGATCGGGTCATCTCCGCTCAGAATCCGCACTAAGCTCCCCTGGTTTCACCAGCTGTTTGCCTGACCGATGTCCGGCGTCAGAATTCATGACAGCGAGTGACCGGACGGGAGCGCGAGAATGTTGCAGGCCACGCCCTTGCAGCACGTCAGCCGGCGGGCCGGGCGGGCGATCGAACGGGACGCCGCCCGCGACGGGATCTCCCGCCGTCCGGCCTGGGCCGTGTTCTGGTTGCCGCTGGCCGGGCTGGCCGCCCTGCTGGCCGCCGGGGTCGTCTTCCGGCCCGCCTACGACCGGATGCTTCAGGAGGACTACCCGGTCGAATGGGCCCAGTTCTCGTTCTGCCTGTTCACCAGCATCGTGGCGCTGAGCGCGGCGCCGTACTTCGCGCGCCGCCGGCAGTACGCGGTGGCCGTGACCGTCCTGCTGCTCGGGCTGGGCACGTTCGTGCTGGCCGGCGAGGAGATCTCGTGGGGGCAGCGGGTGCTCGGCATCGTCACCCCGGCCGAGCTGGACTCGGTCAACGCGCAGGCCGAGACCAACCTGCACAACATCACCGTCGGGTTCGACATCGAGTCGATGTTCCGGCAGATCAGCCTGGCCATCGGCCTGGTCGGCACGGTGGTGCCGTTGCTGGCCCGGCCCAAGCCGCCGATCCTGACCGGCCTCTTCTGGCGGACCCTCTCGCCGCCCCTGTTCACCGTGCCGCTGTTCGCGATGATGATCGGCTACCGGATCTTCCGGATCTTCGAGCCCGGCGAGATCGCTTTCGCGGTGCGGCTGCAGGAGTGGATCGAGTTCTGCCAGTACCTCGGCCTGGTGATCACGATCGCCTGCATCTACCTGAACCTGCGGGCGACCGATCGGCCGGCCGCGGCCTTCGGTCCACCGGGCCGGCACGCGTTGCGCTCGGCCACGGAACGGGACTACCGCACCCTAATGACCATCGGCGCCGCCATTACCGCCCTGACCTTGGCCTTCGCTGTGATGAGCGCCCTCAGTGGGGTTCGGGCGGGCAACGCCTGACCCTGGCTCCGGACCGGGCCGGCGGGCCTGCGGTCAGGGATCAGCCAGGGCCGTCCCGGATGCCGGGGCGCCCGGTTCGGGCGCACTCTGGAGAGGTCAGAAACACTCAGACCTTCTCACCACGGAGACGACCGACATGAACCAGATCCACCAGAAGTTTCGCGACCAGGGCCTGGTCCGGCCGAGCGAGGGCCGGCTGCTGGCCGGCGTCTGCACCGGCCTGGGCCGCCGCTTCGGCTTCGACCCGTGGCCCTCCCGGCTGCTGTTCGTGCTGGTCCTGCTCCTGATCCCCGGCTCCCAGATCCTGATCTACCCGATCCTCTGGCTGCTGATGCCCAAGGAGATCGCCCCGAGCACGGTCTACGGCACGCCCGACTACCCGGCCGGCCCGACTCCGCAGATGTGAGCGACCGCCCACCGCGAGGTCACTTCCGGGGGGCGGCGACACTTCCTCGAGGCATCGGCTCCGGCACGATCACGGCCCGAGGACGGCGCTCGCCGGTCTCGATCGCCGCGACCGTCCGGGTCACCACCGCCTCAACCAGCTCGTCCACCGGCCAGCGGTAGCTCGACAGCGGCGGGGTGAGCAGCCGCGACACGGCCAGGTCGTCGTAACCCACGACCGAGACGTCGTCCGGCACCGACAGTTTCAGATCGCGGGCGGCGGCGTAGACGCCGAACGCGATCGAGTCGGCCAGGCACAGGAAGGCGGTCGGCGGCCGATCGCCGGTGAGCTGCGAGCGCACCACCGCGGCCGCGCTCTCCAGATCGTGCGGGCAGGTCAGCACCTGCGCGGTCAGCCCCAGCTCCGGGGCCACCTGATGCACGACCTGTACGGCCGGCCGGTCCGGGGTGGAACGATCGGTCGGGGTCAGCACGGTCACCCGGGTGTGGCCGGCCGCGGCCAGCAGGCGCAGGCCGTGAGTCACCCCGGTGATGTTGTCGAACACCACCTCGGCCGCGGGTTCGGCGTCGGGCAGGCCGTCGCCCACCGCGACCAGCACGGTCCGCTGGGCCAGGTCGGTCCAGGCCGTGGCGGTCGGGTTCACCGGGAGCACGATCAGCGCATCGACGCGCTGATCGACCAGCCGCTTTGCCAGCATGGTCTCGCGGTCGGGATCGTTGCCGGCGTCGAGCGTGAAGGCGTTGCGCCCGACCGCGATCAGGCCCCGGCCCAGCGCGGCGGCCACCTCCTGGTGCCAGCCGTCGGCCAGCGATCCACAGAGCACGCCGATGGTGTCGGTCCGGCCCGAGGCCAGGGCCCGGGCGATCGGATCGGCCTCGTAGCCCAGGCGCTCGGCCGCCTCCCGGACCCGGGCCTGGGTCTCCGGTGTGACCTGCAGGCCGCGTAGCGCGTAGCTCACCGCGGCCGGCGACAGACCGGTCTCGTCGGCGATGTCGCGCAGCGTCGGCCGATGACGCCCCCCATTCATGACTCCACGGTAGCCCGACCTTGACACTCTCCCCGGTGAAGCGCTTCACTGAGATCACCGGTGAAGCGCTTCACCGCAGGTTAACGGCCTGTTTACACGGCCAGGTGAGATGCTGCCAGGAGGAGGTGCTAGGTGCAGCCGATCGAAGGCACCCGGATCGACGTCCACCAGCATCTCTGGCCGGACGCCCTGATCGAGGCCCTGCGGGCCCGCTCGCGACCGCCCATGTTGCGGGGCTGGACCCTGCACCTGGTCGGCGAGCCGCCGTACGAGGTCAAGCCCCACGACCACGACGTCGAGGCCCGGGTCCTGATGGACGACGCGGCCTTCCCCGACGCGCCCCGGCTCGGGCTGATCTCGCTGTCCAGCCCGCTCGGCCTGGAGGACCTGCCCCCCGATCAGGCCCACGACCTGCTGGACAGCTGGCACGCCGGGGCGGCCGCGCTGCCGGCCGGCTTCGGGGCCTGGGCCGCGGTGGCCCGGCACGAGCCCGACCTCGACTCGCTCGCCGCCCGGCTGGCCGGCGGCTTCGCCGGCCTGCAGGTGCCGGCCACCTGGCTGGCCACGCCGACCATGCTGGAGCAGCTGGCCCCGGTGCTGGCGGTCTGCGAGCAGGCCGACCGCCCGGTGCTGGTGCACCCGGGAGCGGCGGCGGCCCCGGACGGTCACGGCGGCCCGGACACCCCGGTCGAGGAGCTGCCGAGCTGGTGGCCGGCGGTCGTCGACTACCCGGCCCAGCTGAAGGCGGCCTGGTGGTCCTGGCACGAGCGCGGCCGGTCGCTGCTGCCGCACCTGCGGATCGGCTTCGTGGCCGGCGCCGGGCTGGCGCCGCTGCACCACGAGCGCCTGCAGGCCCGGGGCGGGCGGCTCGGCGTCATCGATCCGGGGGTGTTCGTCGAGACCTCCAGCTACGGCCCGCAGGCGGTCGACGCGCTGATCCGGGTGCTCGGGATCGACGCCGTGATCCGCGGCAGCGACCGGCCCTACGCCGACCCCGTTCGTTTCGGCTTCGGCAGAGCCGCCGAGCACGCCATCGACGTCACCAATCCTCGGCGTTTCCTGTTCGGAGGTAGACCATGACCACCCTGCCGGAGGTCCGTTCCACCGCCCTCGACAACCTGCCCGACCGGCCGCTGGAGCGGCCCGAGCTGCTCGCACTGGCCACCGCCGTGGCCGCCGACCGTGAGGTCTGGGAACCGCACGTGCGGTTCAGCGACGAGCACCGGCACTACGTGTCGCTGCACCGCGACACGAACGTCGACGTCTGGGTGCTCTGCTGGACGCCGAGCAACGACACCGGCTGGCACGACCACGACACCTCGGCCGGGGCGGTCGCCGTCACCCAGGGCGAGCTGGTGGAGCACAACCTGGCCATCGGCACGGCCAGCCTGCAGACCGCGGTACCGGCCGGGCAGGCCTACAGCTTCGGCCCCGACCACATCCACCGGATGACCGGCTCGGCCCCGGACAGCGTCTCGATCCACGTGTACTCGCCGCCGCTGTGGCGGATGGGCCAGTACGCGATCAGCGGCACCGGCGTGCTGCGGCGCACCTCGGTCTCGTACGCCGACGAGCTGCGCCCGGTCGACGAGCCGTTCCCGGCCGGCGAGGAACGGCTGCGCGACGCCCTGCTCGACGCCCCGCGGTAGCCACCCTCACAGGGCCGGGCGGAGGGCCTCACGGCGCAGCGCCCGGGGGCGGATCGGCGGTTCGGACCGGATCGCGTCGGCGGCCAGCTCGGCCAGGGCGGGCAGCAACTGCTCGGCCTCGACCAGGTCGTCGGTGAGGTCGCGGTCCTCGGTCGAGTGGCCCAGGCCCTCGCAGGCCCGCAGCACCGCTCCCCAGCCGATGGCCGGCACCGGCAGGCCCTGCATCCGCAGCGCCCGGACGGCGGCCAGCAGCTCGCAGGCCAGCGCGGTCGCGTAGGCCTCGGCCGTCTCCAGCAGCTGGACGGCGGCCTGGGAGGCGAAGCTGGCGTGCTCCTCCATGCCCCGCGAGAGCGTCACCGAGCCGAGCGAGGCCGGCGAGGCCGCGGCCCGCAGGTCGGCCAGGGCCGAGGCGGCCAGGTATTCCAGCATCATCACGCCCGAGGCGCCCGGCGTGCCGTCGCCGAGAAAGGCGGGCAGCCCGGTGGCGGCCGGATCGACCAGCATGGCCAGCCGGCCGAGCAGCAGCGGCACCGACTGGGCCACCGCGATCGCCGCGCTGTCACAGGCCAGCGACACCGCCGGGATGTGGAACCCGCCGTGATGGGCGACCACCACCGGCCGGGCCGAGAGCGGTCCGTCGGGCCCGACCGGGGCGGCCACGATCACCGGGTTCTCCGCGGCCACGTTGAGGTGGCCGGAGACCACCTGGTCGAGCCGGTCCAGGGCGTCCAGCAACAGTCCGTTCACCTGAGGCAGGCAGCGCATCGCGAACGGGTCCTGGATCCGGGGGCTGCGTGTGGTCAGGGCGGGCAGGCCGAGCTCGTCCGGGTCGCACAGGGCCAGCACGGTCCGGCAGACCCGGCGGGCCCCGGGCCCGGGGGTGGCTCGCTCGACCACCGGCCCGAACGCCTCGAAGTTGGCCGACACCGCCATCCCGGTCAGCGCGGCCACGGCCAGCCCGGCCCGGGCCAGGGTCTGCAGCCGGGCGGTGGCCAGGGCCGCGTCGGCCAGGGTGGCCGCGTTCGAGCTGAAGAACGGCAGGGCGTCGTGGACGCCGAGCTGCACCGGCGGCAGCGGCCGGCTCAGCGGCACCTCGCCCAGCAGCCCCAGCGCCGCGGTGGCCAGGGCGGTCAGGTCGCCGGTGCCGATCCCGGAGTGCTCGCGGATCGGCGGCAGGGCGTCGGCGTTGATCATCGCGGTCAACGCGTCGATGGCGGTCATCGAGATCCCGCTGCCGCCGGCGGCCAGCTGGTTGAGCCGGACCACCAGCATCGCCCGGACCCGGGTCGAGCTGCGCAACCGGCCGGCGCTGGTGGCGTGACTGCGCAGCAGGGCCAGGGTGTGCGCGGCCCCGGCGGCGGCGTCCGCGGCGTCCACCCCGATCGAGCGATTGGCCCCGACCCCGGTGGTCCGGCCGTAGACCGGCCGTTCGGTGACGGCGGTGGCGGCGGCCCGGAACGAGGCCTCGGCCCGGCGCCGGGCGGCCACGCTGAGCCGGACCCGGACCGGGGCCTCGACCTGAGCCGCGAGCCGCCCGCAGGTCAGGGTGCGCCCGTCGATCGCCAGCACCGGCAGCAGGTCGGCCTTCACTCGCACCACCAGATCACTTCCGAGAACCTCCAGCCGGGACCGGTCCATGATTGTGCGAGCGGCTCGTTTCATTCAACGGCACGGTGTTTCCATTGTATGAAATTATTTGCTCGGGGGCGCGGATTGCTGACGGAGTTGGTAGAAAAGGGCCCCACTCCACCTGCCGGAACGCCGTCAGCATCATCAGCCCCACGAGAGGGGGTGCCGCCCTGAACGGCAAGTCCCCCGCGATCTCTTCCACCCGCTCGGTGGAGCGGGCCCTCACGCTGCTGGCCACGGTCTGCGGGGGCCAGGCCTCGACGCTGGCCGAGTGCGCCCGGCTCACCGAGTTGCCGGCCAGCACCGCCCTGCGGCTGCTGCGCACCCTGGAGCAGGGCGAGTTCGTGGCCCGGGACGACGAGGGCGGCGGCTACCGGCCCGGCCCGCGAATGGTGCAGCTCGGCGCCCGGGCCCTGGCCCACGAGCAGCTGATCCCGCTCTGCCTGCCGGCCCTGCAGAACCTGGTCGACGCCACCGGCGAGTCGGCCTACCTCAGCGTGCGCGGGCCGGGGGCCAGCTCGCTGTACATCGCCATGGTCGAGGGCACCCACTCGATCCGGCACGCCAGCTGGATCGGCCGGACGGTCCCGATCGAGGGCAGCGCCGCCGGCACGGTCCTGCTCGGCCGCATCCCCGATCGTGGTTACGTCACCCTGCGATCCGGGGTGGAGAAAGACGTCACCGCCATCGCGGCGCCGATCCGGCGTCCGGGTGGAGTGGCCGGCGCGCTCAGCGTGGTCGGCCCCGACTACCGAATAGACCAGACCACCGCCGAGCGCTACGGACAGCTTCTCGCGGCAGAGGCGCACACCGTCGCACGATCCCTCGGTGTCGAGCAGACGACGGGAGCCTGAGCAGTGACGAGGCGGAGAGCAGTGATGAGCGCATGATCAAGTTCGATTCAGTGGTGAAGCAGTACCCGGACGGCACGGTCGCGGTGAACGGCCTCGACCTGATCGCCCCCTCCGGGCAGATCACGGTCTTCGTCGGCCCCTCGGGCTGCGGCAAGACCACCTCGCTGCGGATGATCAACCGGATGATCGAGCCCACCTCGGGCCAGATCTGGCTCGACGACCAGAACACCGGCACGATGGACGCCGCCACCCTGCGCCGCGGGATGGGCTACGTCATCCAGCACGCCGGCCTGTTCCCGCACCGCACCATCGTGGACAACATCGCGACCGTGCCGTACCTGCTGGGCTGGGACAAGAAGAAGGCCCGGGCCCGGGCGACGGAGCTGATGGAGCGGGTCGGCCTCGACACCGCCTTCGCCAAGCGCTACCCCGGGCAGCTATCCGGCGGCCAGCAACAGCGGGTCGGGGTGGCCCGGGCGCTGGCCGCGGACCCGCCGGTGATGCTGATGGACGAGCCGTTCAGCGCGGTCGATCCCGTCGTCCGGCACGAACTGCAGGACGAGTTCCTCCGCCTGCAGTCGGAGCTGGGCAAGACGATCATCTTCGTCACCCACGACATCGACGAGGCGGTCAAACTCGGCGACCAGGTGGCGGTGCTCAAGGTCGGCGGCAAGCTGGCCCAGCTGGCCAGCCCGGCCACCCTGCTCAACGACCCGGTGGACGACTTCGTGGCCGGCTTCGTCGGCCGCGACCGCGGTTACCGCTCGCTCGGCTTCGAACAGGCCGGCGACCTGCCGACCCACCAGGAGCAGACGGTCGGGCTCGGGGACGACGGCGCCGCGGTGCAGTCGGCCGCGGTCGACGGCTGGGTGCTGGCGGTCGACGCCGAGCGCCGGCCGATCGGCTGGGTCAACGCCCACGCCGTCCCGCCCGGGCGCAGCGTCGTCCCGGAGCTGTTGCAGCGCGGCGGCACCCTGGCCCCGGTCGACGGCACCCTGCGGGCCGCTCTGGACGCGGCCCTGTCGGCGCCGTCCGGCCGGGGCGTGCTGGTCGACGAGAACCAGGCCCTGCTCGGCACGATCACGGCGTCCCAGGTGATCGAGCGGATCGAGAAGCAGCTGGCCGCCCGGCGCCAGGCGGAGGTCACTCCATGATCCAGTACCTGAAGGACCACCCCGACGACGTCTTCCACGACTTCGTCTCGCATCTGTGGCTGTCGGTCCTGCCGGTGCTGATCGGGCTGGTCATCGCCCTGCCGATCGGCTGGCTGGCGAACCGGTTCCGGTGGACCTACCCGGGCATCACCAACCTGGCCGGCATCCTCTACACGGTCCCGTCGGTGGCCCTGTTCGTGATCATGCCGTCGATCCTGCACACCCGGATCCTCGACCCGGTCAACGTGGTCGTGGCGCTGACCGTCTACACCGTGGCCCTGCTGGTCCGGGTGGTGGCCGACGGCCTGGGCTCGGTGCCCGACGACGTCCGGCAGGCGGCGACCGCGATGGGCTTCAAGGGCATCGGCCGGTTCGTCCGGGTCGAGCTGCCGATCGCCGTCCCGGTGATCGCGGCCGGGGTCCGGGTGGCCACCGTGTCCAACGTCAGCCTGGTCTCGGTCGGCGCCCTGATCGGCGTCTCCCAGCTCGGGTCGCTGTTCACCACCGGCTTCACCCGGTACGTGAACGGCGTCGTCCTGCTCGGCATCCTGCTCTGCCTGGCCCTGGCTCTGGTGCTGGACGGCCTGCTGGTGCTCGGGCTGCGGGCGCTGACGCCGTGGCAGCGGGCGGTGAGAACCCGATGAGCGGGATGATCACGTTCCTCACCACCGGGTCGCACTGGCACGGTGAGGACGGCGTGCCGCACCGCCTGCTGGAGCACCTCGGCTACTCGTTCGGCGCCCTGCTGCTGGTGATGCTGATCGGGCTGCCGCTGGGCCTGTACGTGGGCCACACCGGCCGCGGCGCGGTGGCCATCGCCGGCACCGCGAACGCCCTGCGGGCCGTGCCCACCCTGGGCCTGCTGATCTACGTGGTGATCGCCATCTCCGGCTCGCTGCCGTCGCGGATCACCTACCTGGGCCCGTCCCTGCTGGTGCTGGTCGTGCTGGGCATCCCGGCCGTGCTCTCGAACACCTACGCCGGGGTGCAGAACGTCGACCCGGCGGCCCGCGACGCGGCCAAGGGAATGGGAATGACCGGTAGCCAGGTTCTCTGGCGGGTGGAGGTACCGAACGCGCTGCCCCTGATCATCTCGGGGATCCGCAACGCCATGCTGCAGATCGTGGCCACCGCCACGATCGCCGCCTACGTGTCGCTGGGCGGGCTGGGCCGGTTCATCCTGGACGGCCAGCAGCAGCGGGACTACCCGCAGATGGCGGCCGGCGCCGTCCTGGTGGCCGCCCTGGCCATCGTGCTCGACCTGCTGTTCGCCGGCCTGCAGTCGGTGGTCGTCTCGCGGGGCATCACCGGCCGCTACGCCCGGGGAACGCGATCGGCCCGGGTCGATCCGGCCACCGCGGCCGTGGTCGAAGTTGCCCCGAATGAGGAGGTTGTCCCGGCCTGAGGTCGCAACTGTGGCCGAGGCGAGACCTCCACGACGCAGAACTGTCGTACCCATGGACCATGATTCTTGATCGAAGGACTGGACAAGCCTCCGCCGTCCGGCGGTTACCGCTCAACAGGAGAGAACCGTTTATGAAGCGCACCAGACTCGTCCTGGCCTCGGCCGTCGTTGCCACCGCGACCCTGGCCCTGTCCGCCTGCGGCGGCAGCAGCAGCGGCGGAGACCCGCTGTCCGCCCCGGCCGCCACCCCGGCGGCGTCGGACACCATCGTCGTCGGCTCGGCCGACTTCTCCGAGAGCGTGCTGCTCGCGGACATCTACGCCGGCGCCCTCAAGGCCAAGAACGTGAAGGTCAGCGTCAAGCCGCCGATCGGCAGCCGCGAGGCCTACATCCCCGCGCTCAAGGACGGCTCGATCGACCTGATCCCGGAGTACACCGGCAACCTGCTGGCCTACCTGGACAAGTCCGCCACCGCGGTCTCCTCGGACGACGTCTACGCCGCCCTGAAGACGGCGACCGGCTCCGACCTGACCGTGCTCGACCAGTCCGCGGCCGAGGACAAGGACGCGGTCGTCGTCACCAAGGAGACGGCCGCCAAGTACAAGCTCACGTCGATCGGCGACCTGGCCGCGGTGGGCAAGGACATCACCCTCGGCGGCCCGCCGGAGTGGAAGACCCGCTCCACCGGCGTCCCCGGGCTGAAGGCCAAGTACGGCATCACGTTCAAGAGCTACAAGGCGCTGGACGCCGGTGGCCCGCTGACGATCAACGCCCTCAAGAAGGGCCAGATCCAGGCGGGCGACATCTTCACCACCGACCCGAACATCGCCGCCAACGGCTGGGTCGCACTGCAGGACCCGAAGTTCCTGTTCGCCGCCCAGAACGTGGTCCCGCTGATCAACAAGGCCAAGGCCACCCCCGCGGTGACCGCCGCCCTCAACGCGGTCTCGGCCAAGCTCACCACCCCGGTGCTGGCCGGCCTGGTCAAGCAGGTCATCAGCGACAAGTCCGACCCGGCCACCGTGGCCGACAAGTTCCTCAGCGACAACGGCCTGAGCTGACCTCGGCCCAGACCGGTTCCACCTCGGCAGCCGCCGGCCCGATCGGGTCGGCGGCTGCCGCCGTTTGCCGCCGCCCGCCGCCCGCCGCCCGCCGCCCGCCGCCCGCCGCCCGCCGCCCGCCGCCCGCCGCCCGCCATGATCTTGAAGTCTCCCTCGGCCCTGGACCGACAGTGTCTTCCTGATCACCGCGGCTGGGCCGGTGGGCGAGGGGAAGGGGGGTGCGTGGCACATCCGACGGTCCGGGGCCGCCCGATCGAGCACAATCACAAGTTCGGCAGTGGGGACCGGCAGGGGCCGGGTCAGACGGCGGTGCGGTGCTCCTGCGGGGTGACGCCGCGGACTCGTTTGAAGGCCACGCTGAAGGCGAACGGGCTGGCGTAGCCGACCTGGCGGGCGACCGAGCCGACGGTGGCGCCGGGCTCGCGCAGCAGGTCGGCGGCCAGGGTGAGCCGCCAGTTGGTCAGGAACTCCATCGGTGGCTCGCCGATCAGCTCCTTGAACCGGCGGGCGAAGCCGGCCCGGGAGCTGCCCCCGGCCCGGGCCAGCTCGGCCACGGTCCACGGATGGGCCGAGTCGTCCTGCAGCAGGCGCAGGGCCGGGCCGACCACCGGGTCGCTGTGGGCCCGGTACCAGCCGGGAGCGGCCGCCTCGGGCCGGGCGAACCAGGCCCGCAGCACGCCGACCAGCAGCAGGTCGAGCAGCCGGTCGAGCACCGCCTCCTGGCCCGGCTCGTCGCGGACCACCTCCTGGTTCAGGTAGTCGGTCAGCGGGTTGTCCCAGCTCTCCCGGCGCAGCAGGAGCAGCCCCGGCAGGGCCGCCAGCAATCGCCGGCTGACCTCGCTGCGCAGCTGGTAGGTGCCGGTGAGCAGCACGGTCGCGCCGTCAGCCCGGTTGCCCCAGGACCGCACGCCCAGGTCGCGCATCACCGCCAGCTCGGTGCCGTCCGGGGTGGTGCAGCGCTGGCCCGGATGGATCACCACCTGCGGCGCGGTGCCCGGATCGTCGGCCACGGTGTAGTGCCCCGGGCCGCGGATCACGGTGACGTCGCCGCGGCGCAGCTCGACGTCGTCCCCGTCGTCGGGCAGCACCCAGGCCGTTCCCCGCACGACGGTGACCAGGGTCAGGGGCGCCTCGTCCTGGATCCGCATCGACCAGGGCGGCTCCAGACAGGAGCGCAGAACGAACGCCTCGCGGGCCCGCGGCCCGTCGAGCAAGCCGGCGACGGAGTCCATCGACTCAGGTTAGACGCTCGCGAATGGATCTGCGCGGGGCAACCATGGAGAGTCTGACCGCCAGGGCCGTGAATAGAGGCATGACAACGACGCACCCGGTGAGCCCGGGACTTCAGCACCTTTCCGGCCTGCAGAACCTGACTCTGGTCACCGCGCTCGGCTGCGGCCTCGCCGGCGGCGTGTTCTTCGCCTTCTCGACCTTCGTGATGAGCGGCCTGGACCGGTTGCCGCCGGCCCAGGCGATCGCGGCCATGCAGTCGATCAACGTGACCGCGGTGCGGCCGGCGTTTATGCTGCTGATCTTCGGCACCGCCGCCGCCACCGTGCCGCTGATCGTCTCGGCGCTGCGGCACCGCGACAGCCGGGTCTCGACCCTGCTGCTGATCGGCGGCGGGCTGTACCTGATCGGCACGATCGGCCTGACCATGGCCTACCACGTGCCACTGAACGACTCGCTGGCCCAGTTCGACCCGGCCCACGCCGACGCGGCGGCCCGCTGGCACGAGTACACCACCGGCTGGACCCGCTGGAACCACCTGCGAGCGCTCAGCTCGCTCGGCGCCGCCGCGGCCTTCACCCTGGCCCTGATCCGCGGCTGACTCCGCCGGGTCGTTCAGAGGGCGCGCAGGTGCAGGACGACGGCCTGGCCCGGGTTGAGGATCGGGGCCGGCAGGCCGATCTGCTCCAGGACGGCGCCCCGGGCCGTGGTCCGGCCGGCCTGCCACCAGTCCGGCAGCCGCACCTGCTTGATCCCGGCCTCGCCGACCTCGTCGCGCCGGACGACCTCGTACCGGGCCTGCGGGTCGAGCCCCGGGAAGCGGATCCGGCCCCCCACCGCGGACGGCGACGTCTCCAGCCGCAGGTAGGAGTAGACCGCCTCGGACCGGTCGGCCGCCACCACGCCGTGCAGCCAGCTGCCCTCCTCGAGCGGGTCGTCGCGCACCACGTCACCGGAGTGCAGCAGCGGGCGCAGCTCCCGGTACAGGCCGGCCCAGGCGGTCAGCCGGGCCAGCTCGTCGTCGGTGCAGGTGGTGATGTCCCACTCGATCCCGGCGTGGGCGAACAACGCGGTCGCGCAGCGGAAGCTCAGGTCCGAGGGCCGGCCGGTGGTGTGGGCCACCGGCGGGCCGACGTGGGCCCCGATCAGCTCGAGCGGGATCAGGGCCGACGTCCAGCGCTGGATCGGCTGGCGCTCGACCGGGTCGTTGGTGTCCGAGGCCCAAACCCGGTCGGTGTGCTCCAGGATGCCGAGGTCGGCCCGGGCCCCACCGGAGGAGCAGGACTCGATCTCCAGCCCCGGATGGCGCGAGCGCAGCTCGTCGAGCAACCGGTAGACCGCCGTCGTCTGGTCGTGGACCCCGGCGTGGCCGGCGTGCACCGATTCCAGCAGGTCGCGGTTGTGGTCCCACTTCAGGTAGGCGACGTCGAGCTCGCCGACCAGCGCGTCCAGGCGTTCCAGCAGATAGGCGTAGGCATCCGGATTGGCGACGTCGACCACCACCTGGTTGCGCGACAGCGTGGGCCAGTGCCCGGCCGCGGCCAGCACCCAGTCCGGGTGGTCGCGAACCAGGTCCGAGTCGGGGTTGGCCATCTCGGGCTCGACCCAGAGCCCGAACTCCATCCCGAGCTCGCGGACCTTGTCGGCCAGCGGCCGCAGCCCGGCCGGCCAGACCGCGGCGTCGACGTACCAGTCGCCGAGCCCGGCGGTGTCGTCGCGCCGGCCGAGGAACCAGCCGTCGTCGAGCACGAACCGCTCCACCCCGATCGCCGCGGCCTGCTCGGCCAGCCGGACCAGGGTGTTGTGGTCGTGGTTGAAATAGACCGCCTCCCAGGTGTTCAGCACCAGCGGGCGGGGCCGGGCGGGGTGGTTCGGCCGGGCCCGCAGCCAGCGGTGCAGCCGGCTGCTGACGCCGTCCAGCCCGGCGTCCGACCAGGCGAAGACCACCCAGGGCGAGGTGTACGAGGCATCGGTCGGCAACCGGACCTCGCCCGCCAGCAGCAGCTCGCCGGCCCCGATCACCCGGTCACCGGCTCGCCCGGCGCCGCCGGGCAACCGCTCGGCCAGGTGCACGTGGTTGCCGCTCCAGGCAGCGTGCACGGCCCAGACCTGGCCGTGCCGGAAGCCGAAGCCCTCGCTGCCGGCGGCCAGCAGCAGGCTGGCGTCGTGCCCGGTCCGGCCCCGGCGCGACTCCCGGACCCGGCTGCCCTGGTGGAACGGCTGGCGCTGCGGGCTGCGCTCGCGGCACCAGCGGCCGGTCAGGTCGAGGATCTCACCGGCCTGGTCGGGCACCGGCAGCACCGCGGTCAGACCCTCGAGGGTGTAGACGCCGTCCCCGGTGTTGGTCAGCTCGTGCCGGATCCGCAGCACCCCGGCCGCCTCCAACCGCAGCGTGGTGGTCAGTTCCAGGCCGGCCTCGTCGGCGGTGGCGATGACCACCAGCTCGGCGCCGTCGTCACTGTCCTCGGTCAGGGTCTGGTCGGTGACCGTGAACCGGGGGAAGACGGCGTGCCCCTCCCGGTGCCCGGCCAGCGCCGGCCGCCCGGCCCAGCCGTCCGGCTCGGCCGGCAGCAGGCTGAGCCGGAACGGCTCGTCCGGGGCGTTGTGCGAGACCCCGGTGCCGAGGCTGTCGGCCAGGGCGGTGAGCTCCTCCGGCCCGAGCGGGCCGGGATCGCTGCCCCAGTGCAGCACCTCGGGCAGGCCCGGGCCCGATCGGGGCCGCAGGTCGAGCAGGACGGCGGTTCCGGCGGCCCGCAGCAGCAGCAGTCCGGCGTCGGTCATGTGGTTCAGCCCTTGTTCGCGCCGAGGGTCAGACCCGAGACGAAGTGTCGTTGCAACAGGAAGAAAATCACCACGGTGGGCAGGGCGATGATCGTCGCGCCGGCCGAGACCAGGTTGTTGTCGGTGAAGAACTCGCCCCGCAGGTTGGACAGGGCACTGGTCACCGGGAACTTGTCGCCCGAGGTCATCAGGGCCACGGCCCAGAAGAACTCGTTGTAGATCCAGGTGAACTCGAGCGTGGCCAGAGCGGCCAGGGCCGGGCGGCACAGCGGCATGGTGATCTGCCAGTACTGCCGCCAGGCGCTGGCCCCGTCGACCTGGGCCGCTTCGTAGAGCTCGTGCGGCAGGGCCTTCATGTAGTTGCTCAGCACGAAGATGCAGAACCCGGACTGGAAGGCCACGTTGATCAGGATCAGGCCCCAGAAGCTGTCCAGCAGCAGGCCCGAGTCGCTCATCCAGTACGGCAGCGGCACCGAGCGGTAGAGCCGGAACAGCGGGATCAGCAGGGCCTGCTGGGGCAGCAGGTTGGCCGCGATGAACACCCCGAGCAGCGCCAGGTTGAGCTTGAAACTGAACCGGGCCAGGACGAACGCGATCATCGAGGCGAAGAACAGGGTCAGGATGACGGCCGGCACGGTGATGATCACCGAGTTCAGGAAGTGGTGCCCGAAATCGCCCCGCGACCAGGCCTCGGAGTAGTTGTGGAAAGTGAACCCGCCGAACGAGACGTACCCGTGCTTGGCCGTGTACTGGTAGTCGCGGAACGAGTTGAGCACCGCCCAGGCCAGCGGGAACAGCCAGCCGAGGGCGACCGTGATCAGAAATCCCTGCAGCAGGATGCGTTTCCAGGTGAGCGGCTTGCGGCGGGGCTGCGGAATCACCCGGTCCACCACGACCGGCGGGGCGCCGATATCGCTGACGGTCATCGCTTGTCCTCACGCATCAGGGTGGGCAGGTAGATCCCGATCGACACGGTCGAGATGACCAGCATCATGGTGGCCAGGGCCGAGCCGAACCCGATCCGGCTGGCCTCACCGATCACGTTCGAGGCGACCAGGGTGGAGATCAGCTCCAGGCCGTTACGGCCGTTGTTGATCACCCAGACCAGGTCGAACGCCCGCAGCGACTCGATCACGGTGACCACCAGGACGATCACGTTGATCGGCCGCATCACCGGGAAGATGACGCCGAAGAAGGTGCGCACCTCGCTGGCGCCGTCCATCGCCGCCGCCTCCCGCAGCGACGGGTCCACGCTCTTCAGCCCGGCCAGGTACAGCAACATGATGTAGCCGGTGTGTTTCCAGGACGCCGCGACCAGCACGGCCCAGATGTTCACCTTGGGATCGCCGTACCAGTCCACGTGCGTGCCCAGGACGGCGTTCAGCAGGCCCTCGTCGCGGGAGTAGATCAGCTGCCAGATGAACCCGGTCAGGGCCAGCGACAGCACGATCGGCAGGTAGAGCGCGGTCTGGTAGAACCGGCTCCCCCGCACCTCCTTGTCCAGCAGCACGGCCAGGAAGATCCCGAACACGGTCGGCAGCAGGAACAGGAAGGCCAGCCAGAGCAGGTTGTGCTCGATCGCCGGCTTGAACGGCGGGTAGATCGTGATCACGTCGTGGTAGTTCTTCACCCCGACGAACTTGATCGTGCTCAGCCCGCCGATGCCGTCCCAGTTGGTGAACGACAGGATCACCGTGGCCAGGGCCGGGCCCCAGACCAGCCCGAGCACGAGCACGGTCGGGACCACGACCATCAGGCTGACGGTGAGCCGGTCACCTCGACCGAGCCGGCGGATCCGGTTGCCGCGGGGGACGCGCAGGGGCACGTCCTCCGCGGCCGTCGCGACGGCCGCCTCAGCGACCGGGGGTATGGGCGTTGCGTCGGCCATCGCGTACTCCTCTTCCGATCCGGATCAGGACGCGAAGATCGACTTCTTCTGGGCCTCGATGCTTTTGAGGATCGACGAGATGTCGCCCGGCTTCTTGATGTAGCTCTGCAGCGACGGGATCATCACCGTGGAGGCGAAGTCGGGCCGGGTGTCGCGGTCCAGGAACTGGGCGATGGACGTCGCGTTGCCGACGATGTCGGCCGCCTTCTTCTTCAGCGCGCCGTAGGCCGTCTTGTCGGCGTTCGAGTTGGCGGCCAGGGTGCCCGGGTCGGACTTGGCGATGATCGCGCCGGCGTCGGCGCCCCCGAGGTAGCCCAGCAGCGCCTTGGCCGCCTCCTCGTTCTTCGGCTTCTTGGCCATCATCCAGCCGTCGATCGGGGCGTCCAGCGCGCCCGCCCCGATGGTCGAGTCGATCTCCGGGAAGTTGAAGAAGTCGATGTCGTCCTGCTCGGCCGCGCTGAACTGCTGGGCCACGAAGAGGCCGAGGAAGTACATCCCGGACTTCTTCTGCTGCAGGTTCTGGGCCGCCTCCTGCCAGGTCCGGCCGAGCGAGTCGCTCTGGTGGAAGGGCAGCAGGCCGGTCCAGGTGTCGAACACCTTGGCCACCTGCGGGGAGTCCCAGGACTGCTTACCGGCCATCAGGTCGACGTGGTACTGGTAACCGTTGATCCGCAGGTTGAGAATGTCGAACGTGCCCATCGCGGGCCAGCCGTCCTTGTCCGCGAAGGCGATCGGGGTGAGCCCGTCCTTCTTCATCTGGGTGCACAGCGCGGTGAACTCGTCGAGGGTCTTCGGCTCGGTGTAGCCGTACTTCTTCCAGACCGACTTCCGGTAGAAGACCGCCCACGGGTAGTACGAGATCGGCACGAAGTACTGCTTCTTGTCGTCACCGGTCGAGGCGGCCTTGAAGGCCGGGGTGAACCCGTCGAGCTTGTCCCAGACGTCGCTGACGTCGCCGATCAGGCCCTTGGCCGCGAAGAAGCGCATCCGGTACCCGGCGAACCAGGTGAAGACGTCGTCCGGGCGGCCCTGGAGGTAGTTGTTGATGTTCTCCTGGAACGTGTTGTGGTCGACCGTGTTCACCTTGGAGGTGATGCTCGCGTCGGCGGTCTTGAAACCGGTCAGCACGTCGGCCAGGGCCTGCTTCGGGACCGGGTCCGAGGCGTTGGACCCGACGGTGAGGGTGCCGGAGGCAGCACCCGAAGCACCGCCTCCCCCACCGGCGGAGCTGCCGCCGCCGCATGCGGCGAGCAGCGCGGGCAGGCCGAAAGCGGCCCCCGCCGCAGCACCCTTGAAGAGCGATCGGCGTCCCATCACCGCCCCCGATACCGACGAAGGGACCAAGCGGGCCAGGTACTCGGCCTCGGTGTCGGGGCGGGACATGGGTGCCTCCTTTGGCACGGGCAACGATGAACGATCCGAACATATTCACACATGAACGATCGGGATCAAGCACACCTTGAGGGAATCGCGAGACCGTTGTCAAGGAAAGCTATCCATCCGTAACACACGCAGACTCGGGCCTGTGTGCGGCCGGATGGGTGGATTGGAAGGTTTCGGTGGGTTGGAGAGCGCTCCCCAAGAGCGATCAACGTTCACAATCGCCTGTTGATATCTGTTGACTTTCGCGTTGACCGGCGATCACGCTCCCAGGGTGAGCGACGACGACACCCCCGGAACCCCCCGGCCCACCTGGCCGCTTCCCGGCCTGGCCCTCGGCTGTGACTACAACCCGGAGCAGTGGCCGGAGGAGGTGTGGGCCCAGGACGTCGACCTGATGCGCGAGGCCGGCGTCGGCTTCGCCACCGTCGGGGTGTTCTCCTGGGCCCTGCTGCAGCCGGCCCCGGACACCTTCCGGTTCGACTGGCTGGACCGGGTGCTCGACCTGCTGCACGCCGGCGGGATCGCGGTCGACCTGGCCACCGCCACCGCCTCGCCGCCGGCCTGGCTCTCCCGGGCCCACCCGCAGACCCTGATCGTGGACCACTCCGGCCGCCGGCTCTACCCGGGCAGCCGGCAGAACTACTGCCCCAGCTCGCCGGTGTTCCGCGAGCACGCCCAGGCGATGGTCGAGGCCCTGGCCACCCGCTACGCCGGCCACCCGGCCCTGGCCCTGTGGCACGTGAGCAACGAGCTCGGCGGCCACAACATCCACTGCTACTGCGAGGTCTCGGCGGCGGCGTTCCGGAACTGGCTGCGCGAGCGCTACGGCGACCTGCAGGCCCTGAACACCGCCTGGGGGACGGCGTTCTGGAGCCAGTGGTACCACGACTGGGAGGAGATCCTGCCGCCCCGGCAGACCACCACCTTCGCCAATCCGACCCAGGCGCTCGACTTCGCCCGGTTTAGCTCCGACGAGGTGCTGGCCGGATTCGTGGCCGAGCGCGACCTGCTGCGCCGGCTCAGCCCGGGGGTTCCGGTGACCACCAACTTCATGGTGATGCCGGCGGTCACCGGGATGGATTACTGGCACTGGGCTCCCGAGCAGGACCTGATCTCCCAGGACCACTACCTGGACGGCCGGCTCGACCCGGCCGGCGCCCAGCCGGCCGAGCTGGCGTTCTGCGGCGATCTCACCCGGGGCCTGGCCGACGGTGGGCCCTGGTTCCTGATGGAACACTCGACCAGCGCGGTCAACTGGCAACCAGTCAACTTCGCCAAGGCGCCGAACCAGTTGCTGCGCAACAGCCTTGGTCATGTCGCCCGGGGAGCGGACGCCGTCGGCTTCTTCCAGTGGCGAGCCGGCGCCGCCGGCGGCGAGAAGTGGCACTCGGCCCTGCTGCCGCACGCCGGCACCGATACCAAGATCTGGCGCGAGGTGGTCGAACTGGGCGCCGTCCTCGGCCGGGCGGGCGAGCTGGCCGGCAGCCGGGTCGAGGCCGGGGCCGCGGTGATGTTCGACTGGCAGGCCGGCTGGGCCTGGGACCAGTCCTCGCACCCGACCGGCTTCGCCTACACCGAGCAGCCGCTGGCCGTGCACCACGCGCTGTGGCGGCTCGGCATCACCACGGACGGCGTCCGCCCGGGCGCCGACCTGTCCGCCTACCGCCTGGTCGTGGTTCCCACCCTGTACCTGGCGGACGACGAAACCGTCCGCCGGCTGACCGATTTCGTCGAGGGTGGCGGCCAGCTGGTGATCACGTTCTGCTCCGGCCTGGTGGACGCCGACGACCACGTCCGGCTCGGCGGCTACCCGGGCGCATTCCGGCAACTGCTGGGCCTGAGCAGCGAGGAGATCTTTCCGCTGGCCCCGGACACCGCCGTCCGGATCGAGGGGCCGGACGCCGCCTGGAGCGGCGGCACCTGGACTGAGCTCACCCGGCTCGACGGCGCCGAGGCGATCGCCCGGTACCAGGACGGGCCGGTGGCCGGGCAGCCGGCCGTCACCCGCCATCCGGTGGGCCGTCTCGGCGGGGCCGCCTGGTATGTCGGCACCGCCCTGGACGAACCCTCGCTGGGGGCGTTGCTGGACCGGGTCCGGCAGGCGGCCGACCTGCACCCGCCGGTCGAGGCGCCACCGGGGGTCGAGGTGGTCCGCCGCCGGGGGGCCGAGGCGTCGTACCTGTTTGTGCTCAACCACACCCGGAACGCGGTGACCGTGGCGGCCAGCGGGTACGATCTGGTCTCCGAGGCCGAGGTGGGCGGAGGACTCACGGTGCAGGCCGGGGGCAGCGCCGTGGTTCGGGAGGGCGACTGATGCTGGCCAGACAACGGCAGCAGCGAATACTCGAGCTGGTCCAGTCGGCCGGCGGGGCCCGGGTCAGCGATCTGGTCGACCTGCTCGGCGTCTCCGACATGACTGTCCGGCGCGACATCTCGACCCTCGCCCGCAAGGGCAAGGTGGCCCGGGTGCACGGCGGGGCCACCGCGCTGGCCGGGCGGGCCGCCGACGAGCCCGGGTTCGCGACCAAGTTCCAGCTGCAGAAGAGCGAGAAGGCGGCCATCGCCCGGGCCGCGATCAGCCTGGTCGGGCCGGGCGACTCGGTGGCCATCTCGGGCGGCACCACCACCTACGCGGTCGCCGTCGAACTGCTGTCGATCCCCGACCTGACCGTGGTCACCAACTCGGTGCCGGTGGGCGAGCTCCTGCACACCTCGGGCCGGCAGGACCTGACCGTCATCCTCACCGGCGGCACCCGGACGCCGTCCGACTCCCTGGTCGGGCCGGTCGCGGTCACCTCGCTGAGCACGCTGCACGTCGACTGGACCTTCCTCGGCGTGCACGGCATCGACGAGCGGGCCGGGCTGACCACGCCCAACCTGGTCGAGGCCGAGACCCACCGGGCCATGGTCCGCTCGGCCCGCCGGCTGATCGTGGTCGCCGACCACTCCAAGTGGGACGTCGTCGGCCTGAGTTCGATCGCCCGGCTGGACGACGTCGACGTGCTGGTCACCGACGACCACCTGCACGCCGACGCGCAGCGGGTGCTGCACAGCAAGGTCGGCACCCTGCTGGTGGTGCCGACCTCGGACTCGGACGACGACGCGGGCCTGACGGCGGGCGACTACTGACCACAGGATTCTGCTGCCCGTCCGGGCTATGCAGTAAGGCAAGCCTCACCTAAAGTACCGGCATGGCCAAGCTGACCGCGAAGAAGAAGTGCTGCAAGGACAAACCGCGCTGCAAGAGCTGCCCGGTGGTCCTCAAGCGCCTCGCCGACGCCGGCCACCTGGTGCGCCTCGACCTGCGCAAGTACGAGAAGGTGAGCAAGCCGCCGAAGGCGGTGCTGGCCGCCGCCCGCGCCCGCTGACCCGTCCCCCGGCCCTTTCGCCGCAGATCAGCCCTTCGCCGCAGATCACAGAGCGGTCCGGCCGCTGACCCGTCGTTCCAGGGCCGCCGCGGCCCGCTGGACCGAGCTGACCAGGCGGGCCCGGGCGTCGTCCCGGACCCGGTCCGGCTCGAAGGTGACCGCGATCGCCGCCGCCGGGTAGCCGGTGTGGTCGCGCACCACCGCCGCGACCGAGCAGAACCCGGGCGTGATCTCGTCGTTCTCCTCGGCGAACCCCTGCCGACGGGCCTGGGCCAGCACCCGGCGCAGCTGCGACAACGAGGCCGGCCCGCTGCCGTGCCGTTCCACGAAGGCGGCCCGGTCGGGGAAGAGGGCCCGCACCTGGCTGGCTGGCAGCGCCGCCAGCAGGGCCCGGCCGCTGGCCGCGAGCTGGGCCGGCAGCCGGACGCCGACGTCGGTGACCAGCGGCGGCCGGCCCGGGGCCCGCTCCTCGACCAGGTACAGCACCTCCCGGCCGCGCAGCACGGCCAGGTGGGCGGTCTGCTCGACCGTGTCCACCAGCAGCGACAGCACCGGCCGGGCCAGCCGTTGCAGCGGCTCCTGCCGGGAGTAGGCCGAGCCGATCTCGAAGGCGGCCACGCCCAGCCCGTACCGCCGCTCCTCGGGCAGGTGGGTGACGAAACCCTCGGCCACCATCGCCGTCAGCAGGTGGTAGACGGTGCTCCGGGGCAGCCCGAGCGAGCGCACCAGGACGGCGGCCGGCACCGGACCGGGCGCCTGGGCCAGCAGCCGGAGCACGGTCAGCGCCCGGGTCGCGGCGGGCACCTGAGGTTTCGACACCCGTCCAGTGTCTCGGATGACAGACAGAACTCGAGTGGCGGACCACCCGTGCGGTCGCCGCAGCCGGTCCAATGGAGGCATGAGCTCTGCTACCTCGACCCCACCCGCCTCCGGCCCGCGCCCGGTCCGGGCCGCCCGCGGCACCGCGCTGACCGCCCGCAGCTGGCAGACCGAGGCTCCGCTGCGGATGCTGCAGAACAACCTCGACCCCGAGGTCGCCGAGCGCCCGGACGACCTGGTCGTCTACGGCGGCACCGGCAAGGCGGCCCGCGACTGGGCCAGCTTCGACGCGATGGTCCGCACCCTGACCACGCTGCGCGAGGACGAGACCATGCTGGTCCAGTCGGGCCGGCCGGTCGGCGTGATGCGCACCCACGAGTGGGCTCCGCGCGTCCTGATCGCCAACTCGAACCTGGTCGGCGATTGGGCCACCTGGCCCGAGTTCCGGCGGCTGGAGAAGCTCGGCCTGACCATGTACGGCCAGATGACCGCCGGATCGTGGATCTACATCGGCACCCAGGGCATCCTGCAGGGCACCTACGAGACGTTCGCCGCGGTCGCGGCCAAGAAGTTCGGCGGCACCCTGGCCGGCACGCTCACCCTGACCGGCGGGGCCGGCGGCATGGGCGGGGCCCAGCCGCTCGCCGTCACCATGAACGAGGGGGTCTGCCTGCTGGTCGACGTCGACCCGGCCCGGCTGCACCGCCGGGTCGAGCACCGCTACCTGGACGAGGTGGCGAGCAGCCTGGACGACGCGATCGCCCGGGTGCTGGCGGCCAAGGCGGCCCGCCGTCCACTGTCGGTGGGGGTGGTCGGCAACGCGGCCACGGTGTTCCCCGAACTGCTCCGCCGGGGCGTCGAGATCGACATCGTGACCGACCAGACCTCGGCCCACGACCCGCTCTCGTACCTGCCCGAAGGCGTCGACCTTGCCGACTGGCCGGACTACGCGGCGGCCAAGCCCGAGGAGTTCACCGACCGGGCCCGGGTCTCGATGGCCAAGCACGTCGAGGCGATGGTCGGCTTCCTGGACGCCGGGGCCGAGGTGTTCGACTACGGCAACTCGATCCGCGACGAGGCCCGCCAGGGCGGCTACGACCGGGCCTTCGCCTTTCCCGGCTTCGTGCCGGCCTACATCCGGCCGCTGTTCAGCGAGGGCAAGGGCCCGTTCCGGTGGGCCGCGCTCTCCGGTGACCCGAAGGACATCGCCGCCACCGACAAGGCCGTGCTGGAGCTGTTCCCGGAGAACGAGCACCTGCGTCGCTGGATCACCAAGGCCCAGGACAAGGTCGAGTTCCAGGGCCTGCCCGCCCGGATCTGCTGGCTCGGCTACGGCGAACGGGACAAGGCCGGGCTGCGGTTCAACGAACTGGTGGCCTCGGGCGAGGTGAGTGCGCCGATCGTGATCGGCCGCGACCACCTCGACTCCGGATCGGTCGCCTCGCCCTACCGCGAGACCGAGTCGATGCTCGACGGCTCCGACGCGATCGCCGACTGGCCGCTGCTGAACGCCCTGGTCAACACCGCCTCCGGGGCGACCTGGGTGTCGATTCACCACGGCGGCGGGGTCGGCATCGGCCGGTCGCTGCACGCCGGTCAGGTCACCGTGGCCGACGGCACCGAGCTGGCCGCGGCCAAGCTCGAGCGGGTGCTGACCAACGATCCCGGGATGGGCGTGATCCGGCACGTGGACGCCGGTTACGAGATCGCCGAGACGGTGGCGGCCGAGCGCGGCGTCCGGATCCCGATGCGCGAGCAGCCGTGACCTTCGAGTCCCGCTGGGCCGAGCTGGAGCCGATCGGGCGGCACGCCGCCACCGGCGGCTACCGGCGGTTCGCCTGGACCCGCGAGGACGCCGTCCTGCGGGAGTGGTTCACCGGCCAGGCGTCCGCGCTGGGGCTGGACCTGACCGTGGACCGGGCCGGCAACCAGTGGGCCTGGTGGGGCGACATCGATTCCGCGGTCGCCGCCGGACGTCAGGGCGTCGTGACCGGCAGCCATCTGGACTCGGTGCCGGACGGCGGGGCCTTCGACGGGCCGCTCGGCGTCGTCAGTGCTCTGGCCGCGGTCGAGACCCTGCAGGCCGAGGGCTTTCGGCCGGCCCGGCCGATCGGTGTGGTCAATTTCGTCGACGAGGAGGGGGCCCGGTTCGGCGTGGCCTGCGCCGGCTCGCGGATCATCACCGGGGCCCTGGCTCCGGACCGGGCCCGGGGCCTGCGCGACGGCGACGGCGTGCCGATGGCCGAGGCCCTGCTGGCCGCCGGCCAGAACCCCGACCAGCTCGGCCGGGACGACGAGACCCTGCGCCGGATCGGCGTTTTCGTCGAGCTGCACGTCGAGCAGGGGTTCGCCCTGGCCGACACCGACGCCGGCTCCGGGCGGGCCGGCCCGGTCGGGGTGGGCGAGGCGATCTGGCCGCACGGCCGCTGGCGGTTCGACTTTCCCGGTGAGGCCAACCATGCCGGCACCACCCGGCTGGCCGACCGGCACGACCCGATGCTCGACTACGCCCGAGCCGTGCTGGTCGCTCGCGGGGCGGCCCAGCAGCACCGGGCGGTGGCCACCTTCGGCAAGGTGGCGGTCGAGCCGAACGGGGTCAACGCGATCCCCTCCCTGGTCACGGCCTGGCTGGACGCGCGGGCGCCGCAGGAGAGGGCCGTCCGGGAGGTCGTCGCCCAGCTGACCCGCCACGCCGAGTCGGCCGGCGCCCGGGTGGCCGAGGAGTCCTGGACGGCGACCACCAGCTTCGGCCCCGAGCTGCGCGACCGGATGGCCGGCCTGCTCGCCGGCGCCGACGGCCGGCCGGCCCCGGTGCTCGGAACCGGCGCCGGGCACGACGCCGGCATCCTGGCCTCGGCCGGGATCAGCACCGGCATGCTGTTCGTCCGCAATCCGACCGGCGTCTCGCACTCGCCGGCCGAGCACGCCGACCTCGACGACTGCCGAGCCGGCGTCCAGGCCCTGACGGCCGTGCTGCGCGACCTCGCCTCGTGACCGGCCTCCACGTGGTGAACAGCTACTTCGCCGAGCAGGCCTGGCTGCCCGGCGGCGTCGTCGCGGGCGTCCGGATCGAGATCGAGGACGGCCTGATCAGCACGGTCAGCACCGGGGTGCCGGCCCGGGCCGGCGATCGCCGGCTGCCCGGAGTCGTGCTGCCCGGCTTCGCCAACACCCACTCGCACGCCTTCCACCGGGCGCTGCGCGGCCGGACCCACGCCGGCGGCGGCTCGTTCTGGACCTGGCGGGACCAGATGTACGACGTCGCGGCCCGGCTCGACCCGGACTCCTACCTCGCCCTGGCCCGGGCCACGTACGCCGAGATGGCCCTGGCCGGCGTCACCACGGTCGGGGAGTTCCATTACCTGCACCACGGCCCGGACGGCGGGCCCTACGCGGATGCGAACGCGATGGCCACCGCGCTGCGGCAGGCCGCGAGCGAGGCCGGCATCCGGCTGACCCTGCTCGACACCTGTTACCTGCGTGGCGGTCTCAGCGCCGACGGGTACACCGAGCTCGCCGGGGTGCAGCGCCGGTTCGGGGACGGCGACGCCGACGGCTGGGCCGCCCGGGTGGGCCGGCTGACGGAGACGCCGATGATGCGGGTCGGCTCGGCCGTGCACTCGGTGCGGGCCGTCCCCCGCGAGCAGTTGGCCACCGTGGCCGCGTTCAGCCACGGCACGCCGCTGCACGTGCACCTGTCCGAGCAGCCCGCCGAGAACGAGGCCTGCCAGGCGTTCCACCGCTGCAGCCCGACCGCTCTGCTGGCCGCCGAGGGGCTGCTGACCGAGCACACCACCGCCATCCACGCCACCCACCTGAGCCCGAACGACGTCCGGCTGCTGGGCTCGGCCGCAACCACGGCCTGCTTCTGCCCGACCACGGAACGCGATCTGGCCGACGGCATCGGCCCGGCCCGGGCCTTGCGCTCCGCCGGCGCCCCGCTGGCCCTGGGCAGCGACCAGCACGCCGTGATCGACCTGCTGGAGGAGGCCCGGGCGGTGGAACTGCACGAACGGCTCGACTCCCGCCACCGGGGCCGGTTCGCCCCGGCCGAGCTGGTCGAGGCCCTGACCTGGCGCGGGCACACCGCCCTGGGCTGGCCCGAGCTCGGCCTGATCGCCCCCGGCCGGCCCGCCGACCTGGTCGCCGTCCGGCTGGACTCGGTCCGGACCGCCGGTACCCGCCCGGATCAGGTGGTGATGTCGGCCACCGCGGCCGACGTCGACACCGTCCTGGTGAATGGACGCGAAATCGTTAGCGGCGGAGTACATGCGCTCGGCGACGTGGGCGCGTTACTGTCCGCTGCAATCAGCGCGTTGAGCACCGGATGAACCGCCGCCCGCGCGGCCGCCACAGCCCGACCGGCACCGGAACGACCACAGGAGCGGACGACAGCATGAGCACGGTCATCATCACCGGCATCGGCGAACTGGTGACCAACGACCCGACGGTCGGCGACGGCTCCCCGCTGGGCCTGATCACCGACGCCGCGGTGGTGGTGGACGGCGACCGGATCGCCTGGGTCGGGGCCGAGGTCGACGCCCCGGCGGCCGATCGCCGGGTCGAGCTCGGCGGCCTGTCCGTCGTGCCCGGGTTCGTCGACTCGCACTCGCACCTGGTGTTCGCCGGCGACCGGTCGGCCGAGTTCGCCGCCCGGATGTCCGGAAAGCCCTACACCGGAGGCGGGATCGCCACCTCGGTCAGCGCCACCCGGGCCGCCTCGGACCAGGACCTGCTGGAGCACCTGCGGGCCCTGATCGGCGAGATGCGGGCTCAGGGCACCACCACGGTCGAGGTCAAGAGCGGGTACGGCCTGGACGTCGAGCACGAGGCCCGCAGCCTGCGGATCGCCGCCCAGGTGACCGACGAGGTCACCTTCCTCGGCGCGCACGTCGTCCCGATGGAGTACAGCGGACGACGGGACGACTACGTGCGGCTGGTGGCCGGCCCGATGCTGGAGGCCTGCCGGCCCTACGCCACGTGGGCCGACGTGTTCTGCGAACCGGCCAGCCGGTACGCCTTCGACGGCGACGAGGCCCGCACGGTGCTGACCGCGGCGGCCGCGGCCGGGCTGGGCCTGCGGGTACACGGCAACCAGCTCTCGGCCGGCCCCGGCGTCCAGCTCGCGGTCGAGCTCGGCGCGGCCTCGGTCGACCACTGCACCTACCTGACCGAGGCCGACGTCGACGCCCTGGCCGCCGGGGGCAAGGGCCTGTCCCTGGACGGCGCGGGCCAGGCCGCCGGCCCGGGCACGGTGGCCACCCTGCTGCCCGGGGTCGAGTTCTCCACCCGCTCGCCCTACCCGGACGCCCGCCGGCTGCTGGCCGCCGGGGCGGTGCTGGCCCTGGCCACGGACTGCAACCCGGGCAGCTGCTTCACCTCGTCGATGCCGCTGATGATGGCCCTGGCCGTGCGGGAGATGCGGATGACACCGGCCGAGGCGCTCTGGGCCGCGACTGCCGGCGGGGCGCTGGCCCTGCGCCGCACCGACATCGGCCGGCTCTCCGTCGGCGCCCGGGCCGACCTGACCGTGATCGACGCCCCCAGCTACCTGCACCTGGTCTACCGGCCCGGCGTCCCGCTGGCCTACGCCCTCGACCTCTGAGGTCCGCTTCAGACGCACCACTTCACACTGGTCCGGGCCAGAGGTGGACGCTTTCGGACAGTGGGTCGATCCGGTGCGCCCTGAGCTCACGACCTCACCCCAGTCCGGTCCCGGAAGGCCCGTCCCGATCAGCGGGTCAGCCCGGTGCGCCCTGAGCGCACGGAATCGCCCCGGTGGGCTCGCGGTCAGATGCCGGTCGCCCCGCGCCGTCCCGCACCTGCGCCCACCCAGGCGCATAGAGTCCGGACCATGCGATCCGTGCCCTGGTGGGGCGTGCTCTCGTCGGCCGCGGCGCCGGCTCTGCTGATCGGTGGCTGGACCGTGGCGGCCCGGCTGCAACCCGGGCATTTCGACTCGGTCAGCGGCACGATCAGTGCCCTGGCCGCGGACGACGCCCAGCACCGCTGGGTGATGACGGCGGCCCTGGCCGGCGTGGGGGCCGCCCACGTCACGACCGCGCTGGCGCTGCGCCCGAGCGCGCCGGCCGGCCGCTGGCTGATCGCCGCCGGAGGGATCGGCACGGCCCTGGTCGCCGCCAATCCGCTGCCCGCCGAGGGGGCGAGCTCGCCCCGGCACTTCGCCGCCGCCGGGGTGGCGTTCGTGAGTCTCGGGGTCTGGCCGGCCCTCAGCTGGCACAAACGCCGAAGTGCTGGAGCCGAGGTTCCGGCGGTCTTCCGGCCGGAGGTGGCGCTGCCGGTGGCTGCCGTCCTGGTCGCCGGGCTGAGCTGGTTCTTCGTTGAGCTGACCAGCGACACCGACCGGGTCGGCCTCAGCGAGCGGGTGGCCGCCGGCGCCCAGGCCCTCTGGCCGCTGGCCGCCGTCCTCGCCAGCCGACGAAGCCGCTCCCGCGGGCGGCTCTTCGGGTCTTGATCAGCTCTTTCTGGAAAACGGGGCCAGCGGGACGACGCGCTGAGTCTCGGCGCTGGCCCGGGCGGCGGCGATCACTTCGAGGGCCTGGACGGCGTCCCACGGGTCGACCGGTACCGGCCCTTCGCCCCGGACGGCCGCGGCGAACGCCGGGTAGAACGTGTCCCACCGGCCGCGCTCGGTCGGCACCGGGATGCTGACCCCACCGCGCTGGATCCGCCCCCAGTCCTCGGCCGCCTCGACCCCCCAGCCGTCCCCGTCGGTGGCCGGCGAGCGACCGTCGATCAGCAGGTACTCCTGGACCTCCATCGGCTTGTCGAGCACGAACGATCCCTCGGAACCGGTGACCCGGAACCGCGGGCCGGGTGCGCCCTCGACCCAGTTGCCTCCGAGGTGCGAGATCACGCCGTTCTCGTGGGTGAGGGCGGCGAAGAACTGGTCCTCGGTGGCCCGGTCGGTGACCTCGAGCTCGGCGTACACCGAGCTCACCGGGCCGAACAGGTACAGGGCCTGGTCGAACAGGTGGGCCCCGAAGTCACGCAGCAACCCGCCACCGGCCGCGGGCGGGCCGCTCTCGGGCTGGAACCGCTCGAACCTCGACTCGAACCGGACCACCCGGCCCAGCTCGTCACTGGCCAGCAGCCGGCGGACAGTGAGCAGGTCGGCGTCCCAGCGGCGGTTCTGGTAGACGGTGAGCAGCACCCCGGCGGCCTCGGCGGCCAGTACGGCGGCCCGGGCATCCCCGGCATCGAGCGCGAACGGCTTGTCGCAGACCACGGCCAGTCCGAGCCCGAGGGCTTCGTGAACCAGCTGCAGGTGGGTGTCGGCCGGGGTCGAGATCGCCACCGCCTGCACGCCGGAGGCGGCCAGTTCGGCCAGGCTGTCGTAGGTCGGCGTGCCGGGATGGTCGGCCGCCACCTCGGCCTGCCGCTGGGCCGATCGAGTGACGACGCCGGCGAACTCGACGTCCGGAGCCGACGCGATCAGCGGAGCATGGAAGTACTTGCCGCCGAAGCCGTACCCGACCAGACCGATCTTCACTGTTTCTGCCACGCCCCGATGGTAGATCCCGGAAGGAGACACCACGGGGCCAGAACCCAGGCCAAGGAGACACTCAAGAGAACGGCGACCATGAGGGCCACCGGGAAGGTCGTGCCGAACAAGGCGAGCACCACCCCGCCGGCGCCGAGGGCCGGGATCGGCACGAGAGCGAGGCGCACGGCGACCGGCGGCATCGCCGGGCCGATGCGAAACACCCGATGGACGACGAAGATGTTGACGGTCTGGACCACCGGCCCACAGACCAGGCCGACCGAGGCACCCACGAAGAAGAACCCGGCATTCGGGGCACTCCACCCGGACGGCAGTGCGGCGACCACGCCCCCGACGAGTGCGCCCGCGCCCGCGGCCACGAGGAGCAGCCGGCCGAGGACCGCCAGGAGCGCATCATCGCGAGCCGGGTCATGGGCCCGAGAAGCAATCTCGACCGGTTCCGGCACGACTCCATCGTATCGAGACGGCCCAAGCCGGCGGCGCTCACCCAGCCGATCGAGAAGCCCGCTCAGCGCTACCAGGCGGGCAGCAGTTCCGACGGGGTGTAGCTGCGCACCCCGGGCACGACCGACCCGCAACGGCAGACGGCGAACACCGGGGTCTGTCGCTCCGCTCCCGGGAGCTGAGACCGGTGGGTCAGCAGACGGTGGTAACCCTCGTCGTCAAAAATACTGTCCCGCAGCCATTCGATCGCCCCGACGCCGAGCACGGTGCCGGCGATCGGAGCCCGGTCGGCCAGGACGATGTCGATCTCGGGCCGGTTCGATCTGGTCCAGTACCCGCCGACCTCGACCACCGGCCGGGGTTCGAGCGGCCCGGATTCACCTTCGCCCGCCGACCGGGCGGCGTCCGGGCCGGCCGGGGCACTCAGCGTTCGAGTCAGCAGCCGGGAGAGGGCTTCCCGGAGCACCGGCTCGATCGCCCGGCGGCACCAGGCGGCCCAGGCCCGCTCGATCCGGGCCAGGCTCAGATCGCCTCGGCCCCGCTCGATCTCGGCCTGGTGCGGGCCGACGAACGCCAGCCAGAACCGCAGGTAGGGGTCGGCCACCCGGTAGCGGGTCTCGGCCGACCGGGCCGTCGAGAGCGGCAACTCGGCCCGGATCAGCCCGCGCTCGCGCAGCGTGGCCAGCGCCCGGGAGAGCGATCCCGGGGGCGGGCTGCCGGCGGCCCGCCGGATGCCGGCGAACGTCCGCTCCCCCGAGCCGATCGCGGCCAGCACCTGCCGGGCCTGCACCTGAGCCGGGAACTCGGCCGCCAGCAGGCGCTCGGCGCTGACCAGGAGAGCTGAGGTCGGCGAGGCCAGGGCCTCGTCGAGGTAGTCGCGGCGGGACGCGCCGGCCGGCCAGCCGTCGACCACCAGCGGCAGCCCGCCGGTCACCAGAAAGGCCTCGAAAGCCTCGGCCGGGGGCAGGGCGAGCCGGGTCGCGAGCTCGGAAGGAGACAGCACCGGCACCGACAGCCGGGTGGCCGTCCGGCCGAACGCCGGGCCGGGCCGGACCGGCAGGCGCGCACGCTCGGAGCCGATCCCGATCAGCAGCATTCGCCGGCCGGCCAGCTCTCGGTCGATCAGGTCGAACTGGTCCGGGGCCCGCTGATCGATCGCTCCGATCGTCGGATCCGAGCCGTCGGCGTCGGCGTCGTCGGGCAGATCGTCGATGACGACGACGCCCGCCTCGGCGGCGGACAGTCCCTCGGCGAATGAGCGCAGGGCCGGGCCGGTGAGCGGGTCGGCCGAGCTGAAGTACCGGTACGGAACGACGGCGCGGGCCAGGAACTCCTCCACCAGCCGGGACTTGCCACTGCGGCGCGGCCCGCGAACCAGGACCGCCTGGCCCGGCGTGCTTCCCGGGTCGCCCGACACCTCGGCCAGCAGCCGGTAGAGCGCCGCAAGCTGCCCCTCCCGACCACTGAAGCCGAACATACCGCCCCCTAAGCACTCTTCAGAAAGACTCTCTTTCCAGATACTCTCATAGATGAGTTTTTCGAAGGCGATCTGCGACTGTCGGTGGTGGCAGCTACCGTCGTGAGCGTGAGAATGACCAGCCCAGCCGCAGGGACGAGTCCCCGATGACCAGCCCTACGCCGTCGTCGGGTTCCTCCGGGCGCCCGAGCGGAGGCCAGGCCGGCCCAGCGAGCGGGCCGGGGCGGGGCGGCGGACCCGGCGGGGGCCGGATGGGCGGCGCCAGCGTGTCCGAGGCCGCGGCCAATCTGCGGGCGGCGGCGGCCGATCGGCCCCTGCTGCGCCGGGTGGTCGTGCTGTTCGGTCCCTATCGCCGCCAGATAACCGGCGTCGGCCTGCTGATCCTGGTCACCGCCGGGCTCGGAGTGGCCAGCCCACTGCTGGTCCGTGAGGTGTTCGACAAGGCCCTGTTCGGCCCGGGCGGTGTCCGGGTCGGGCTGCTGGTCGCGCTCTGCTCGGCCATGATCGCCATTCCGGCTCTGGCCTCGGTCCTGGGCGTCGTCCAGAGCTACCTGACCAACTTCGTCGGCCAGCAGGTGATGCGCGACCTGCGGGCCACACTGTTCAGCCACCTGCAGTCGCTGTCGCTGCGGTTCTTCACCGGTACCCGCACCGGCGAGATCCAGAGCCGCCTGCAGAACGATGTCGGCGGTCTGCAGAGCGTCATCACCGACACCGCCAGCACGCTGCTCAGCAACTCGGTGATCCTGATCTCCACCCTGGTCGCGATGAGCGTGCTGAGCTGGCAGCTCACCCTGCTCTCACTGGTGATGCTGCCGCTGTTCGTCTGGCTGACCGGCCGGGTCGGCCGGCTACGGCGCACCATCACCGGCGAGACCCAGAGCGCCCTGGCCGAGATGAGCGCCATCACCCAGGAGTCGCTGTCGGTGTCGGGAGTGCTGCTGGCCAAGGTGTTCGGCCGGCAGGATCGCGACGCGGCCCGTTATCAGGAGCAGAACGAGCGTCTGGCCCGGCTCCAGGTGCGCCAGCAGATCGTCGGGCGGGCCTTCTTCGCGGTGGTCTCCACCTTCTTCTCGATCACCCCGGTGCTGGTCTATCTCGTGGCCGGCCTGCAACTGCGCGACGGCACCGGGCCGACCGCGGGCACCATCGTCGCCTTCACCACGCTGCAGACCCGGCTGTTCATGCCGATCGGGCAACTGCTCCAGACCTCGACCGAGATCTCCAGCAGCCTGGCCCTTTTCACCCGGGTGTTCGCCTACCTCGACCTGAAGGCCGACATCGTCGAGCCGGCCGAGCCGGTCCGGCTGGCCCCCGACGACGTGCGCGGCGAGGTCCGGCTCACCAACGTCTGGTTCTCCTACGAGCCGCCGGCCGAGCCGGGCGCCGAGCGGGGCCGGCGCTGGGCCCTGAGCGGTATGGATCTGACTGTGCCGCCGGGCCGGCTGGCCGCGGTGGTCGGTGCCAGCGGAGCCGGAAAGACCACGCTCAGCTACCTGATTCCCCGGTTGTACGACGTCACCGAGGGATCGGTCTGCCTGGACGGGCACGACGTCCGCACGTTGTCGCTCGACTCACTGTCCGGTGCCATCGGCATGGTCACGCAGGAGACCTACCTGTTCCACGCGACCGTCCGGGAGAACCTCGCCTACGCCCGGCCCGAGGCGAGCAACGAGGAGGTCGAGGCGGCGGCCAGGGCGGCCTACATCCACGACCGCATCCTGGAGCTGGAGAACGGCTACGAGACCGTGGTCGGCGAGCGCGGATACCGGTTGTCCGGCGGCGAGAAGCAGCGGCTGGCCATCGCCCGGGTGCTGCTGAAAGATCCGCGGGTGCTGGTGCTCGACGAGGCCACCAGCGCTCTCGACACGATCAGCGAACGGCACGTCCAGGCCGCCCTGGAGCCGCTGATGCAGGGGCGGACCACAATCGCCATCGCGCACCGGCTGTCCACCATCCGGGCGGCCGACGTGATCTTTGTGGTGGACGCCGGTCGGGTCGTCGAGCAGGGCACCCACGACGACCTGCTGGCCGCCGGTGGGCGGTACGCCGAGCTGTACCAGCAGCAGTACGGCGGGGGCCTGGTCGAGGCCCGCTGCGCCGACGGGTTCCGGCTCAGCGACGGGCGGGTGCTGGCCACCGCCGAACCGGCACCCGAGCCGGCCTGAGCGGGGCTACTTGGCCAGGATGGCGTACAGGCCGAGCCCGATCCCGGCCAGCACCACGGCGAAGCTGCCACCGGCGACCACGTAGCCGGACGGGTGGCCGTCGTCCTGAGCGGCCGAGACGCCCCGCAGGCCGAGCGCGAACAGCCCGACCAGGCCGACCCCGCCGACCACGGCGGCCAGCAGCACCTGGCCCAGCGCCGAGGCGTCGATGTACTTGTCCATGCTTGTGCTTCTCCTTCGGTGGAACCGGCGTCAGCGGACGTCTTCGAGCAGGTCGAGCGGCGCCAGCACCCCGGCCGGCGCCGCACCGGGGCCGGGCTCGGCGTCCCACTCGGCGTTGACGTTGCCGGCATCCACCCCGTCGCGGCGCGAGCGCAGGTAGATCCCGGTCACGAAGGCCAGGGCGAGCAGGGCCACGACCAGCACGCCGGCGTTGCCGCCGATCAGCTGGATCAGCCCGTAGCCGGCCGCACCGACCAGTCCCGCGGCCGGCAGCGTGACCAGCCAGGCGACGCCCATCCGGCCGACCAGGGCCCAGCGCACCCGCGAGGCTCGCCGTCCGACCCCGGAGCCGATGATCGAGCCGGTGGCCACCTGGGTGGTGGACAGCGGGAAGCCGAAGTGGCTGGAGGCCAGGATCACCGCCGTCGCGGCGCCGTTCGCGGTGAATCCCTGGGCCGGTTCGATGTCGACCAGGCCCTTGCCCAGGGTGCGGATCACCCGCCAGCCGCCGAGGTAGGTGCCCAGGCCCATCACGGTGGCGCAGGCCAGGACCACCCAGAACGGCGTCCCGGCGGAGGAGCCCTGGTTCCCGTTGGCGACCAGGGCCAGCGTGATGATGCCCATCGTCTTCTGGGCGTCGTTGGTGCCGTGCGCCAGCGACAGCAGGGACGCCGTCCCGACCTGGCCGATCTTGAAGCCGCGGTCGCGGACCCGGCCCGAGATCCCGGCGGTCAGCCGGTAGGTGAGCGCCGTCCCGGCGGTGGCGATGACGATCGCGACAACCGGGGCCAGCACGGCCGGGATGAGCACCTTGGCCACCAGGCCGGTGCCGATCACGGCATGGCTGCCCGCGGCGACCAGGGTGGCCCCGACCACTCCGCCGATCAGGGCGTGCGACGAGCTCGACGGCAGGCCCAGGTACCAGGTGAGCAGGTTCCAGGTGATGCCGCCGATCAGGCCGGCGAAGACGACGCTGAGCGTGACCGCCGAGCTGTCCACGATGCCCTTGGCGATCGTCGCGGCGACCGAGAGGCTGAGGAAGGCGCCGACGAAGTTCAGCACTCCCGAGAGGGCCACGGCCAGTTTCGGCCGCAGGGCCCCGGTCGCGATCGAGGCCGCCATCGCGTTGGCGGTGTCGTGGAAGCCGTTGGTGAAGTCGAAGGCAAGCGCCGTAGCCACCACAGTGACCAGGAGCACGGTGTTGCCGTCCATGAGGTGGAGCCTTTCTCGGTGAATGGAGTCAAGACAGTGTGTGGTCCGGGGCCTCACGTTCATAGAGCCGCTCGAAAATGTTCACCCAGCGTTGGCCGAACGCCCGGCAGGGATCGCGCGCCCCAACGGTAGGCGTCTGGTGTCCCCGCTCGGCAAAACTGAGGACGGCGAGAGCCTCTGGGCCGGTTGTCACCAGCCTGGAGGCGCTCGCCGTCCTGTTACTTCAAGAAAGGTTCTGCTACTGAGAGTGACTTAGCTCGGGTCGGCCAGCTTGCGGTCGAGCCAGTCGTGGAACTCCCCGATGTGATGCTCGCTGGGCACCAGGACGCCGCCGTCCTTGTAGGCCCGCGAGGACATGGCCGGCTGGCAGGCCTCGCAGGCGGCGAAGTCCTGCCGGTTGACCCGGTCGAACAGCTCGACCGAGCGGGACAGGTCGGCCTCGGAGGCGACCACGTCGGGCAGGTAGAGCCAGTCGCACTCGACGATCGTGCGGTCGGCCGCCATCGGGTACATCCGGTGGAAGATCACGTGGTCCGGCACCAGGTTGATGAAGACCTGCGGCCTCACCGTGATCGCGTAGTACCGGCGGTCGTGGTCCTCGTCGACCCCGGGGATGTTCTGCTGGCCCTCGCTGCGGTCGACGGTGAAGCCGAGGGCGTCGTCGGCGAAGACGGCACCGTGACCGACGAACATCTGAGCCGCGTTGCCCTCGGCGAACTCGGGCAGCATCTCGGTGAGCTCGGGGTGGATCGTGGCGCAGTGGTAGCACTCCATGAAGTTCTCGATGATGAGCTTCCAGTTGGCCTTCACGTCGTACGTGATCCGGCGGCCGACCTCGAGCTGGTCGACCTGCCAGCCCCCGATCACCCCGACCCCGCCCAGCCGCTCGTCGGCCGCTCCGATCACCTCATCCTCGAACGACGGCGGCTCGTCGGCCAGGCAGACCCAGGCGTAGCCCAGCCATTCGCGCAGGTGGACCGCGACCAGGCCGTACTCGGTACGGTCGATGTCCTGCATCTTGGTCAGGTTGGGGGCGGCCACCAGAGCGCCGTCCAGGCCGTAGGTCCAGGCGTGGTACATGCACTGGAGGTTGCGGCGGACCTGGCCCGCCTCGACGTCGCAGAGCCGGGCGCCGCGATGGCGGCAGACGTTCAGGAAGGCCCGCAGGGCGCCGTCCCGGCCCCGGATCACGATCACGTTCTCGGTGCCGACCTGCTTGGTCACGAACTTGCCGGGCTCGGACAGCTCGCCGCTGCGAGCCACCGCGAACCACATCTTCTCGAAGATCCGCGCCTGCTCGAGGGCGAACACCTCGGGGTCGGTGTAGAGGCGGCCGGGCAGGGTCTGGATCAGGCTCGGCGGCAGGCTGGTGCTGGTCATCGACGTCCTCTCGGGTGCAGGTCGGGCTCAGGTGCGGATCGGGGCCGGTGGGGCGGGCTGATCGGACCGGCAGGCCGGGCGGGTCAGGGGGCAGGTCAGGCGGGCGGGTCGGTGGCGAGCTGCTTGCGCCAGCGGCCGAACACCTTGGGCTGCCCGATTCCCAGGACGGCGACCGGCCGGCCCTGGCGCCGGTACACGGCCACGAAACTGTGGGCCGCGAGGTCGCCCTCGACGATCTCCACGACGTCGCCCGGGTGGTAGTGGCCGGCGAACTGCAGGCGCAGGCCGTACTGGTCGGACCAGAAGTAGGGCACCCCGGCGGTGGCGGTCTGCTTCGGTTCGGCCACGCCGAGCAGCGTGGCCGCGGCCCGGCCGGGGTGCTGCAGAGCGTTGGTCCAGTGCTCGGGCCGGACCACCCGGCCGGCGAACCGGCTGTGGGTGGCCGCGCAGTCGCCGGTGGCCACCACGCCGGGCAGGTTGGTCGCCCCGGACTCGGTGATCGCCACCCCGCCGCGCAGGTCGCCGTCCGGCCCGGCTCCGACCAGCCCGGAGCCGGCCAGCCACTCGGTGTTCGGGATCGACCCGATGCCGACCAGGACGACGTCGGCGGGCAGCTCCCGGCCGTCGGCCAGCCGGACCCCACCGACCCGGTCGCCGCCGGCCGTGGGCAGCAGCGCCTCGACGCCGACCCCGGCCCGCACCTCGACCCCGCGAGCCACGTGCAGGGCGGCGAAGACGGCCCCGAGCTCCTCGCCCAGCGGGCCGGCCAGCGCGGTGGCGGCCAGCTCGACCAGGGTCACCTCGACCCCCAGCTCGCGCGCGGTGGAAGCGATCTCGGCCCCGATGAAGCCGCCGCCGACCACCACCAGCCTGGCCCCGTCGACGAGCTCGGCCCGCAGGGCCAGGGCGTCGTCCAGGGTGCGCAGGGTGTGGACGCCGCGCAGCGGCTGCGAGCCGGCGCTCGGCAGCTGCCGGGCCCGAGCCCCGGTGGCGACGACCACGCCGTCACAGGCCACCGGGGTGGAGCCTTCGAGCTCGACCAGGTAACCGCCGTCCGGTGCGGGCCGCAGCCCGGTGGCCCGCTCGCCCAGCCGCCACTCCAGCTTCAGGTCGGCGTCGGAGGGCATCAGCAGGGCCAGGTCGGCCGCCTCCTGCCGGCCGGCCAGGAAGTCCTTGGACAGCGGCGGCCGGTCGTAGGGGTCGTGCTTCTCCTCGCCGATCACGATCAGCCGGCCGGTGAAGCCGGCCGTCCGCAGGGCCCGGGCGGCGGACAGCCCGGCCAGCGAGGCCCCGACGACGGCGATGGTGTCCATGCGGTGCTCCTCGGAGCTCAGACGACGATGCCCGGCGCGGGCGCCGTGCTGGGGACGACGAAGACGGTGCCGTCCTGGACCACGACCGCGTGGGTGCGCACCGCCACCTTGGCCGGGGGCCCGCTGGGCTGCCCGGTGCGCAGGTCGAAGCAGGAGGCGTGCAGCGGGCACTCGACGGTGCAGTCGTCCTCGAGGTAGCCGTCGGCGAGCGAGGCGTCCTGATGGGTGCAGGTGTCGTCGATGGCGTAGAAGTCACCGGCCACGTTGAAGACGGCGATCGGCACCGGGCCGTCCAGCCGCACGGCCTCCCCCTCGGGAAGGTCCGCGACCGCGCACACTGAGATCACGCCGCGCCTCCTCAAGACCCTGAATACCGACTACTGTTGCGCTATCCACAACAGCGTGTGCCATCTGCAACAAGCGTGCGGCCGGCGCGGTGGTCCGTCAAGAGCTGATGCCCCGGGCCCGCCGTGTTCCCGGCCACCCGGGTCGCCCCCGATGGTCCCGTTTCGACAGGTGTACGACAGTTAAGGTGCAGACATGGGGGATCCAGAACTTGCTCCGGCCCAGGTCCAGTCGGTCGACCGGGCCCTGACCGTGCTCGATCTGCTGGCCCAGCGGGGCGAGGTCGGCGTCACCGACCTGGCGGTCGAGCTCGGCGTCCACAAGTCCACTGCGTTCCGGCTGGTCACCGCCCTGGAACGGCGTCAGCTGGTGGAACAGGTCGGCGATCGGGGCAAGTATCGCCTGGGCCTGGGCATCCTGCGACTGGCCGCGGCCACCTCGGCCCGCCTCGATGTCGCCCGGGAGAGCCAGGCGGTCTGCGAGCGGCTGGCCCGCGAGCTGGGCGAGACGGTCAACGTGGCCATCCTGGACGAGACCTCCGCGATGAACGTGCTCCAGGAGTACGGCCCGGCCGCGATCGGCACCCGCAACTGGATCGGCCAGCGGACCCCGCTGCACGCCACCTCCAGCGGCAAGGTGCTGCTGGCGGCGGCCGACGAGACGCTGCGCAAGGCCGTGCTGACCGGGCCGCTGGAGCGGTACACCGAGCTGACCGTGACCGACCCGGTCGAACTGCACCGGCAACTGGACGAGGCGCTGGCCCAGGGCTGGGCCGGCACCAACGAGGAGCTCGAGGTCGGCCTGACCGCGATCGCCGCGCCGATCCGAGGGGGCAGCGGGCGGGTGGTGGCCGCGATCAGTGTGTCCGGGCCGTCGTACCGGCTGACGGCCGAGTCGTTCCCGCCGGTCGCCGTCCGGCTGATCCAGGGAGCGGGCGAGATCAGCGCCCGGCTCGGCTTTCACCCCTGAGCTAGCCCAACCCGGCCGACAAACGAGCACGGCCGCCCCGTCCCGGCGCTCAGGCCCGGGAACGAGACGGCCGGTCAGGTGAGAGTCAGCCCCAGTTGGACGGGCCCTGGTCCTGCGGCGGGGGCGGCGGGTAGCCACCACCCTGGTTCGGCGGCGGGGGCGGCGGGTATCCGCCCTGGCCCGGCTGCTGCGGGTATCCACCCTGCTGCGGGTAGCCGCCCTGCTGCGGGTAACCACCCTGCTGGGGATATCCGCCCTGCTGCGGGTAACCACCCTGCTGGGGATATCCGCCCTGCTGCGGGTAGCCGGGGCCGCCGCCGTAGGGGTTGCCCGGGTAACCGCCGGCCTCGCCCTTCGGGTTCGGACCGTACTGGTTCGGGCCGGGCGTACCTTCCTGCACGTACCAGACGAACAGCACGATCCAGCCGATGAAGGTCAGGATCAGCAGCAACCACCAGGCCGACTTGCCCGTGTCGTGCAGCCGGCGGGCCGCGACCGCCAGGCCGGGGATCAGCAGACCGAAGAAGTAGAGCACGCCGAGGATCTCCGAGCCGATGGCCCGGTCGATGATCCCGATGATGATCGAGCCGATGGAGTAGGCCAGCGCCCACCACCAGAACTCGGAGCGCCGGGCCCGACCCGTGAAGTCGGCAAACTTCTTCGTCAGAACCGTTGTGACGGCTGTTTGGATGTCCACGGGCAAGGCTCCAGGTGATCGTTCGCGAGGTTGTGAGCGTGTGAAATTAGCATCACCGGTGATCGGGCGGACACCCTATTCATCCCATTGGCGCGAGGAGTTCTGGTTGTCCCCTCAATCTGTTGGCGGAACAGCCGGTTTGGTACCGGCGAACCAGTAGGCCGGCTCCGGCGCGGTGTTCTCGTAGACGTGCTTGGCCTCGCGGTACTCGGCCAGGCCGGAGGGGCCCAGCTCGCGCCCGGTGCCGGAGAGCTTGAACCCGCCCCACTCGGCCTGCGGCAGGTACGGCCCGAAGTCGTTGATCCAGATCGTGCCGTGCCTCAGCCGGCCGGCCACCCGGTGGGCCAGCGCCCGGTCGCTCGTCCAGACCGCTCCGGCCAGCCCGTAGTCGGTGTCGTTGCCGAGCCGGATCGCCTCGGCCTCGGTCTCGAACCGCTCGACCGTGACGATCGGGCCGAAGGTCTCCTCCTGCACGATCCGCATGCTCCGGTCGCAGTCCACGAAGACCGTGGGCGAGTAGAAGTAGCCGTCCTGCAGCTCGGCCTCCTTGGGCCGGGCCCCGCCGGTCAGCAACCGGGCCCCCTCGGCCAGGCCCAGTTCCACGTAGGCCTCGACCTTGGCCCGGTGCTCGGCCGAGACCAGCGGGCCGCTCTCGGTGCTCTCGAGCAGGCCGCTGCCCAGCCGAATCAGCGCCGCCCGGCGGGCCAGCTCGGTGACGAACTCGTCGTGGATCGAGCTGTGCAGCAGCAGCCGGGTGCCCGACGAGCAGACCTGCCCGGCGTGCAGGAAGACACCGGTCAGCGCGGCGTCCAGGGCGGCGTCCAGGTCGGCGTCGGCGAACACGATGTTCGGGTTCTTGCCGCCCAGCTCCAGGGCCACCTTCTTCACCGTGTCGGCGGCCGAGCGCATGATCGCCTTGCCGGTGGCCACGCCGCCGGTGAACGAGACCAGATCGACGTCGCGGCTGGCCACCAGGGCCGCGCCGACCTCGGCCCCGGAGCCGAGCACCAGGTTGACCACACCGTCGGGCACGCCCGCCTCGACCAGCAGCTCGACCAGGATCAGGGTGCTCAGCGGAGTCACCTCGCTCGGCTTGAGCACCACCGTGTTGCCGGCCGCCAGGGCCGGGGCCACCTTCCAGGACATCTGGAGCAGCGGGTAGTTCCAGGGCCCGATCAGCGCGCAGACGCCGACCGGTTCGTAGACCACCCGGCTGACCACGGCCGGGTTGCCGGCGTCGACCAGCCGGCCCGGATCACCCAGGGCCAGGGCGCCGTAGTAGCGGAACACCGCGGCCACGTCGTCGACGTCGATCCCGCTCTCGACCAGGGTCTTGCCGGTGTCCAGGGTCTCTACCTCGGCGATTCGCGACCGGTTGCGCTGCAGCAGGTCGGCCACCCGGAACAGCAGGGCCGAGCGGTCGGCGGCCGAGGTGGTCGGCCACGGGCCCTCGTCGAAGGCCTGCCGGGCGGCGGCGACCGCGGCCAGTGCGTCGGCCGCGCTCGCCTCGTCGACCCGCTGCAGGGCCGATCCGTCGAACGGGTTGATCACCTCCCGGGTGTCTCCCGAGGCGGCGGCCCGCCAGGTGCCGCCGATGAACAGCGCGCCGTCGAGATGGAGGGAGGTGTCGGGGGTGGACATCAGCGGATCGCTCTCCTGAAGGAAGGTTTGGTCAGCGGAACACGACGGTATGCGATCCGTTCAACAGCACCCGGCGCTCGACGTGCCACTGGACGGCGCGGGCCAGGGCCAGGCACTCGGCGTCCCGGCCGATGACCATGAAGTCGTCCGGGCCGAGCGCGTGGTCGACCCGGATCAGCTCCTGCTCGATGATCGGGCCCTCGTCGAGCTCGGGGGTGACGTAGTGCGCGGTGGCCCCGATTACCTTGACCCCGCGCTCGTAGGCCTGGGTGTAGGGCCGGGCCCCGGTGAAGCTGGGCAGGAACGAGTGATGGATGTTGATCGCCCGGCCCTCGAGCTGCTTGCAGACGTCGTCCGAGAGCACCTGCATGTACCGGGCCAGCACGACCAGGTCGATCCGGTGCTCGGCGACCACCTCGAGCAGCCGGGCCTCGGCCTCGGCCTTGGTGTCGCGGGTCACCGGCAGGTGCACGAACGGCACTCCGGCCGCGGTGACGACGTCCTCCAGCTCGCGGTGGTTGGAGACGATCACCGGCAGCTCGACCTTGAGCTGATCGGTCTTCCACCGGTAGAGCAGGTCGTTCAGGCAGTGCCCGAACTTGCTCACCATGATCAGGACGCGCGGGCGCTCGTCCAGCCCGACCAGCTGCCAGGACATCCGGTACGTCTCACCGAGGGCTTCGAAGTCGGCCCGCAGGCTCTGCACATCGACGGCCGGGTCATCGGCGACGAAGTGCACCCGCATGAAGAACCGGCCCGCCTTGCGATCGCCGAACTGCCGGTTGTCGACGATGTCGCAACCGTGCTCGAGCAGGTAGCCCGACACCGCGTGGACGATGCCGCGTTGCTCCGGACAGGCGAGGGTGAGGACGAACTCGTCGCTGGGCATCAGGCCTCCGTAGATCTTGGTGACGTCGATCCGGGGGTTCGTTACCGATCCGGGCTTCACTTTGCTGTTGCATGAGATGAAACTAGATGCGTATTACGCAACGATGTACGTCACGATGCGCCGTCGCTACCGTGCCGTCAAGGCGTTCGGGGGGCCTTGATCACCTCGTACGGCTCGTCGTCGCGGCCGTGCCATCCCAGGAGGAGCCCCCATGACCCGCCTCGACGCCTCGGCCGCCACGGATGGCGACGCCGAGGCCCGCAGCAGTTACGACTACGTGATCGTCGGCGGTGGCTCGGCCGGCTGCGTGCTGGCCAACCGGCTCAGCGAGGACCCGGGCACCACCGTGCTGTTGCTCGAGGCCGGCCGGTCGGACTACCCCTGGGACATCCTGATCCACATGCCGGCCGCGCTGACCATGGTCATCGGCAACCCGCTGTACGACTGGCGCTACCGCTCGGAGCCGGAGAAGTTCATGAACGGCCGCCGGGTCTCGCACGGCCGGGGCAAGCTGCTGGGCGGCTCCAGCAGCATCAACGGGATGATCTTCCAACGCGGCAACCCGCTCGACCTGGAGCGCTGGGCCGCCGACGAGGGCATGTTGAGCTGGGACTACGCGCACTGTCTGCCGTACTTCAAGAAGATGGAGACCTGCCTGGCCGGGGCGGACGACTGGCGTGGCGGCGAGGGCCCGCTGGTGCTGGAGCGAGGGCCGGCCACCAACCCGTTGTTCGGCGCCTTCTTCGACGCCGCCCAGCAGGCCGGTTACCCGCTGACCAGCGACGTCAACGGGTACCAGCAGGAGGGCTTCAACCGGTTCGACCGCACCATCCGGGGCGGCAAGCGGCTGTCGGCGGCCCGGGCCTACGTGCACCCGGTCAAGGCCCGCAAGAACCTGACCGTGCAGTGCTGGTCGCTGGTGCACCGGGTGGTCTTCGAGGGCAACCGGGCGGTCGGGGTCGAGTACACCCGCTCGCTGCCGTTCGGCGGCCGGCTGGGCCGGGTCGGCAGCCGGCCGCGCACGGTCCGGGCCGGTGAGGTGATTCTCAGCGGCGGCGCGATCAACACCCCGCAACTGCTGCAGCTCTCCGGGATCGGCAACGCCGACGAGCTGGCCGCCCTGGGCATCCCGGTGATCGCCGACCGGCCCGGCGTCGGCGAGAACCTCCAGGACCATCTGGAGGCCTACGTGCAGTACGCCTCCAAGCAGCCGGTCTCGCTGGCCCCGGCCCTGAAGCTGCGCAACCGCCCGGCGATCGGGCTGCAGTGGCTGCTGCGCAAGAGCGGGCCCGCGTCGACCAACCACTTCGAGGGCGGCGGCTTCACCCGTAGCAACGAGGACGTCGCGTACCCGAACCTGATGTTCCACTTCCTGCCGATCGCGGTGCGGTACGACGGCACCAGCCCGATCAAGGGGCACGGCTACCAGGTGCACATCGGCCCGATGTACTCCGACGCCCGGGGCACGGTGAAGCTGGTCTCGAAGGACCCCCGGGTGGCCCCCGCCCTGCGGTTCAACTACCTCTCCACCGACCAGGACCGGCGCGAGTGGGTGGAGGCGATCCGGGTCGCCCGCGAGATCCTGACCCAGCCCGCCTTCGACGGCTACAACGACGGCGAGATCTCGCCCGGGCCCACGGTGAGCACCGACGAGGAGATCCTGGACTGGGTCGCCCGGGACGCCGAGACCGCCTACCACCCCTCCTGCACCGCCCGGATGGGCGTGGACGAGATGTCGGTGGTCGACCCGCTGACGATGGCCGTGCACGGGGTCGAGGGGCTCCGGCTGGCCGACGCCTCGGCCATGCCCTACGTCACCAACGGCAACATCTACGCCCCGGTGATGATGCTGGCCGAGCGGGCCGCCGACCTGATCAAGGGCAACAGCCCGTTGCCGGCCGAGACGACGCCGTTCTACCGCCACCAGTTGGCCCCTGCCGCCGGGGCCGCTACAGACGGCACACTGACACCGTCACATGGCACCCCGAACACCCACTAACGTTACTTACCGTAGTGCGGAGCGGTAGTTCGGGACATTCGTGGCCATTTTGTCATCGTTGGCGAAGTATCACGGCACCATCACGAGGCTAGATTTACCGCACGGAAACCGCTCAAGACATTGACGTTCACCTCAACCCGGGCAGAGTGTGTCGCTCAGGAAGAGGCGGGTGTGCGTATTACGCAACAGCAGAGCACCTAGGGCACCGCGCCTCGGGGCGGTCCACGCCGGATGATCACCAGAGAGGTGGACCATGGCAGCCGTCACCCAGCGCAGCCAGACCGCTGACGACGCCAGGCTCGATACCGCATCACCGCAGCCGCTGCTGTCGGTTCGCGACCTATGGATGGTGTTCGGCCCGAAAGCACAGAGCGTGCCCGGGTCGGCCGAGTTGTGCGATCTGAGCCGGCGCGACCTGATGGACAAAACAGGTAATACCATCGCCGTCCGTGACATCTCGTTCGACGTCGCCCCGGGCGAGGTCTTCGTTGTGATGGGCCTGTCCGGCTCGGGCAAATCCACCCTGGTCCGGTGCCTGACCCGGCTGATCGAGCCGACTGCGGGCACGGTCGTCTTCGAGGGCGAGGACATCCTCGACGCCGACCAGAAGCGGCTGCGGGAGCTGCGCCGTCACAAGTTCTCGATGGTGTTCCAGAACTTCGGCCTGCTGCCGCACCGCCGGGTGATCGACAACGTCGGCTACGGCCTGGAGGTGCGCGGCGCGGCCAAGGCCGAGCGCCGCCGGCGGGCGATGGAGGTGATCGAGCTGGTCGGGCTGGCCGGCTACGAGAACTCCTACCCCGACCAGCTCTCCGGCGGCATGCAGCAGCGGGTCGGTCTGGCCCGGGCCCTGGCGGTCGAGCCCGATGTGCTGTTCTTCGACGAGCCGTTCTCCGCGCTCGACCCCCTGATCCGCCGGGACATGCAGAACGAGGTCATCCGGCTGCACCGCGAGCTGAGCAAGACGATGGTCTTCATCACCCACGACCTGTCGGAGGCGCTGAAGCTGGGTGACCGCATCCTGATCATGCGGGACGGCGTGGTGGCGCAGGTCGGCACCGGCGACGAGCTGGTCGGCGCGCCCGCCAACGACTACATCCGCGACTTCGTCAGCGACATCCCCAAGGCCGACGTCCTGACCCTGCGCTGGATCATGCGGCCGCCGGTCGACGGCGACGCGATGGACGGCCCCGAGCTCGGCCCGGACGTGATCGTCCGGGAGGCCACCCGGGCCGTGCTGGCCGCCGAGAAGCCGGTCAAGGTGGTCAAGGACGGCAAGCTGCTGGGCATCGTCGGCGACGAGGAGATCCTCGCGGTGGTAGCGGGCAACGTCTGATGGCCACCGTGACGGCGACGACCGATCGCCCCACCTTCCGCCGGCCCAGCCGCGGCGCCCTGATCATCGCCCTGCTGATCGGCTGGGCCGTACTGGCCGCGATCTTCAAGGGCAAGGACACCCTGTCGCTGGCCACGTCGGACACGAACGGCCTGCACCGGTGGCTGAACGACGTCAACAACTCGATCGGCGACAACCGCGACAGCAACCCGCTGTTCCTGTACTTCTTCAACGAGATCCGCCTGGTGGTCGACCATCTGGTCGTCTTCATCCAGGGCCTGATCGCCCAGCCCTCGTACGGCCGCCCGGTGCCGGCGATCGGCTGGCTCGGCGTGGTCGCGCTGATCACGTTCCTCGCCGCCGCGCTGGGCAACCTGAAGGTCGGCGCGCTGGCCCTGATCGGCTTCACCTTCCTCGGCCTGCAGGGGCTCTGGCAGGAAAGCATGGACACCCTGACCCTGACCCTGGCCTCGGTGCTGATCTGCCTGGTGATCGGCGTTCCGATCGGCATCCTGTCCGGGGTCTCCAACCGGTTCCACGCCGTCGTCACCCCGGTTCTCGACTTCATGCAGACCATGCCGTCGTTCGTCTACCTGGCCCCGCTGACCCTGATCTTCCTGATCGGGCCGGCCTCGGCCGCCATCTCGACCGTGATCTACGCCCTGCCCCCGGCGATCCGGTTCACCGATCACGGGATCCGCGGCGTCCCGCCGACCTCGGTCGAGGCCGCCACCTCGCTCGGCGCCACCGACTGGCAGCGACTGCTCACCGTGCAGCTGCCGATGGCCAAGCGCACCATCGTGCTCGGCATCAACCAGACGATCATGGCCGCCCTGTCGATGGTCACCATCGCCGCCCTGATCGGCGCCCCCGGCCTGGGCCAGACCGTGCTCCAGGCTCTGGAGACCCTCGACGTGGGAACGGCTTTCAACGCCGGCCTGGCGATCGTGGTGATCGCGATCGTGCTCGACCGGGTGACCACCGCGGCCAGCGAGCGGACCGAAACCGCCCGGCGCAAGCGCTCGCCGGTCAACGCCCGGCTGCGCCGCCCCCTGCTGGCGGTGGGAGCAGTGGTCACGGTGGTCCTGATCTACCTGTCCCGGACCTACCTCTGGGCCGCCACCTTCCCCGCCACCGTGACGTCGGGGGGCAAGGAACACAGCATCGAGATCGGCTCCCACATCTCGAAGCGGACCAGCATCATTTCGGACTGGGTGCAGCTGAACGCCTCCGGCCTGACCAACGGCCTGAAGGACCACTTCACCTCACTGGTGATCGACCCGCTGCAGAACCTGCTGGTCGACTCCCCGTGGTGGTTGATCGCGGTGGTCCTGGTCGCGCTGACCGTGCTGGTCGGCAACCGCCGGGCGGCCGTCGTCACCGCCGTCTGCGTCGGCCTGCTGGTCGGCACCGGGGTCTGGGAAGACACCATGACCACGCTGGCGATGACCCTGATCGCCACGGCCGTGACCATGATTCTCGGCGTCCTGGTCGGGGTCTGGATGGCCCGCAGCGCCCGGGCCGACGGCGTCATCCGGCCGATCCTGGACGGCGCCCAGACCATGCCGGCCTTCGTCTACCTGGTGCCGTTCCTGGCCCTGTTCGCGTCGAGCCGGTTCACCGCCATCGTGGCTGCGGTGATCTACGCCGCGCCGATCGCGATCAAGATCATCGCTGACGGCATCCGCGGCGTCCCGGTCACCACGATCGAGGCGGCCACCGCTTCGGGGTCCAACAGCTGGCAGATCATCACCAAGGTCCAGCTTCCGATGGCCCGCGAAGCCCTCATTCTGGCGTCCAACCAGGGCGTCATCTACGTGCTGTCGATGGTCGTCGTCGGCGGCCTGGTCGGAGCCGGAGCTCTCGGTTACGACGTCGTGGCCGGGTTCTCCCAGAGCACCCTCTACGGCAAGGGCCTCGCCGCCGGCATCGCCATCGTGGTGCTGGGCATCATGCTCAACCGGATCACCCAGGCTGCCGCCCGGCGGGAGCACCGAGGGTGAGCACCACGAACAGCCCCAGCCAAACCATCCCAACGCCACAGGACGTGGCCGGACCAGGAGGATCGAACACCTTGCGAGACACCAGATCTGCTGAGAGCGCGGCCCGGATCGCCGGACCCCGCCGTCGACGCGCCGCCGTCGTCATGTCTGCCATGATCGCGGTCGCCCTCGCCGGTTGTGGCGGAGCCACAGTCGCCGATTCCTCGCCGAGCACGGCCGCCGGCGGTGCGGGCGCGGCCAAGTGCGGCAACGTCAACATCGCGGTCAACCCGTGGGTCGGCTACGAGGCGGACGCCGCGGTCGTCTCCTACGTCGCCAAGAACACCCTCGGCTGCACCGTGACCGAGAAGAACATCACCGAGCAGGTGTCCTGGCAGGGCTTCGCCACCGGCGACGTCGACGTGATCCTGGAGGACTGGGGCCACCCGGACCTGCAGAAGAAGTACGTCGACGAGCAGAAGGTGGCCGAGGTCGTCGGCCAGACCGGTCTGGTCGGTCAGATCGGCTGGTTCGTGACGCCGTCGTTCGCCAAGGCGCACCCGGACGTCACCGACTGGAAGAACCTGAACAAGTACGCCGCGATGTTCAAGACGTCGGAGTCCGGCAGCAAGGGCGCGTTCCTGGACGGCGACCCGTCGTACAAGACCTTCGACAGCGCCCTGGTGAAGAACCTCAACCTCGACTACAAGGTGGTCTACACCGGTAGCGAGACCGCGCTGATCAGCGCGTTCAAGCAGGGCGAGGCCAAGAAGAAGCCGGTCATCGGCTACTTCTACGCCCCGCAGTGGTTCCTCTCCGAGGTGCCGCTGGTCAAGATCAACCTGCCGAAGTACACCACCGGCTGCGACGCCGACCCGCAGAAGATCAAGTGCGACTACGCGTCGACCCCGCTGCCGAAGATCGCCAGCACCAAGTTCATGAGCTCGGGCAGCCCCGCGGCCACCCTGATCAAGAACTTCCAGTGGACCAACGACGACCAGAACCTGGTCGCCAAGTACATCGCCGCCGACAAGATGAGCCCGGAGGCGGCGGCCAAGAAGTGGGTGGACGCCAACCCGGACAAGGTGAAGGCCTGGACCACGGCCAGCTGATCCGGCTGATCCGGCCGAGCCGCCGTGATCGGGCCGCCCACCTGCCTTCCGGTAGGTGAGCGTCCCGCTCACGGCGGCTCTGCTTTGCCCACCCGGATCGGTTTGGGTCCGGAGTCACGGGATGCATCTCTTGACGCGCCCTCACGGCCCGGGAGACAGTCTTGTTGCGCCTGATGTAATGAGTTGCGTATTACGCACTGGAGGCTTTCTCATGACCGGACCACGCGTCGTCATCATCGGGGCCGGAATCGTCGGTGCCTCGCTGGCCGACGAGTTGTCGGCGCGCGGCTGGGGCGAGATCACGGTCGTCGACCAGGGGGCCCTGCCCAGCCCGGGCGGCTCCTCGTCGCACGCCCCGGGCCTGGTCTTCCAGACCAACAGCTCCAAGACGATGACCGAGCTGGCCCGGTACACGGTCGAGAAGCTGACCGGCCTCGACCTGGACGGCGAGCCGTGCTTCCTCCAGGTCGGCGGGCTCGAGGTGTCGACCACCCCCGAACGGCAGGCCGAGTTGCACCGCCGGCACGGCTGGGCCACCGCCTGGGGCCTGGACGCCCGGCTCCTGACCCCGGCCGAGTGCCTGGAGCTGCACCCCCTGCTGGACGCCGACTCGGTGCTCGGCGGCCTCTACGTACCCACCGACGGTCTGGCCAAGTCGGTCCGGGCGGTCGGCGCCCAGCTGCGGCGGGCCCAGAGCCGCGGGGTCCGGTTGCTGGAGCGGCACGAGGTAATCGACATCCGCACCGACCCGGCCGCGGACGGCGGCCCCGGCCGGGTGGTCCGGGCCGTGGTCACCGATCAGGGCGAGATCGCGTGCGACGTCGTGGTCTGCTGTGCCGGGTTCTGGGGGCCGAAGGTCGCCGGGATGGTCGGCATGGACCTGCCGCTGACCCCGCTGGCTCACCAGCTGGCCTGGACCGGCCCGGTGCCGGCCCTGGCCGGGCAGGAGCAGGAGGCGGTGCGCCCGATCCTGCGCCATCAGGACGCCGACCTCTACTACCGGGACCGGTTCGACCAGATCGGGATCGGCTACTACGGCCACGACCCGATGCCGGTCAGCCCGTTCGAGGTGGTCTCGGTCGAGACGGCCGAGTCGGCCGACTCGATGCCCTCGGTGCTGCCGTTCACCGAGGACGACTTCGCCCCGGCCTGGGACGAGACCCGGCGACTGCTGCCGGCCCTCGGTGAGGCCAAGCTGGACGAGGGCATCAACGGCCTGTTCTCGTTCACCACCGACAACTTTCCGCTGCTCGGCCCGGCCCGGGCGGTGGAGGGCTTCTGGGTGGCCGAGGCGGTCTGGGTGACCCACTCGGCCGGCGTCGCCCGGGCGATGGCCGAATGGCTCATCGACGGTCACTGCACCTCGTTCGACCTGCACGAGTGCGACGTCAACCGGTTCGAGACCCACCAGCTGGCCCCGGACTATGTGCTGGCCCGGGACTGCCAGAACTTCGTCGAGGTCTACGACATCATGCATCCGCTGGAGCCGATGGAAGAGCCCCGGCCGATCCGGACCAGCCCGTTCCACTCCCGTGAACAGGAGCTGGGCGCTGTCTTCCTGGAGGCGTCGGGCTGGGAGCGGCCGCACTGGTACGAGGCCAACTCGCACCTGGTCGCCGGCCGTTCGGTGCCCCGACCGGATGCCTGGGCGGCCCGGTACTGGTCGCCGATCGTGGCCGCCGAGGCTCAGGTCACCCGCGAGCGGGTGGCGATGTACGACATGACGGCGCTGAAGCGGCTCGAGGTCTCCGGCCGGGGCGCGACGGCGTTCCTGCAGGAGATGTTCACCGGCAACGTCGACAAGTCGGTCGGCTCGGTGACCTACGGCCTGTTCCTGGACGCCGCCGGCGGCATCCGCAGCGACGTCACCATCGCCCGGCTGTCGCGAGACACCTACCAGGTGGGCGCGAACGGAGCGATCGACCTCGACTGGCTGACCCGGCACCTGCCCGACGACGGCAGTGTGCAGGTCCGCGACACCACCGCCGGCACCTGCTGCATCGGCCTCTGGGGGCCCCGGGCCCGCGACCTGCTGGCCCCGCTGACCACGGCCGACATCTCGAACGAGGCCTTCAAATACTTTCGCGGGCAGCAGTTCTCGATCGGCAACGTGCCGGTCACGGCCCTTCGGCTGTCGTACGTCGGCGAGCTCGGCTGGGAGCTCTACACCACTTCCGATCTCGGCCTGAAGCTCTGGGACACGCTGTGGGCGGCGGGCCAGGAGCACGGCGTGATCGCCGCCGGCCGGGGCGCCTTCAACAGCCTGCGGCTGGAGAAGGGCTACCGCTCGTTCGGGACCGACATGACCCACGAGCACAGTGCCTGGGAGGCCGGGGTCGGGTTCGCCGTCCGGCTGCAGAAGGAGGAGTTCCTGGGCCGGGAGGCCACCGTCGCCCGGCAGGACGACGTGCGCCGCAAGCTCAGCTGCCTGCTGGTCGACGCCGCCCCCGGCGGCTCGGGAGACGGCATCGTGCTCGGCAAGGAGCCGGTGTTCGACGGGCCCGACTGCGTGGGCTACGTGACCAGCGCCGCCTACGGCTACACCATCGGCCGCTCGATCGCCTACGCCTGGCTGCCGACCGAGTTCGCCTCGCCCGGGCAAACTCTCCAGATCGGCTGGTTCGAGCAGCGGCTGCCCGCCACGGTGGCCGCCGAGCCGCTGTTCGACCCCCAGATGACCCGCCTGCGCTCCTGAGCGGCGCTCAGGACGAGCTCGCGCCCAGTTGCCGGTCCTCCTCGGCCGCCTCGGCCGTGGTCGCCTCGATGTTGGCCTCGACCGTCTCGCGGGGCAGCCGCACGTGCATCGCCAGCCAGTAGACGATCACCGAGAGCACCAGCACGACCACGAAGTCCCAGCCGAAGCCGATGGTCGAAGTGTTGCCGGCGCCGTCGCTCTGCTCCGGGAAGTCGGCCAGGTAGCTGACCAGGCAGAGGCCGGCGAGCCAGGGCACGGTCCAGGTCGCTCCGGCTCTCCAGTCCATCGGCGGCAGGCTCTCGTGGCTGACCAGGTGGAAGACCGCCAGCAGCACGAAGCCCAGCGCCACCGCGACGAAGAGCTTCCAGTTGGTGTCCCAGCCGGCCCAGATCACGATCATGTTGGCCGAGTAGAAGGCCAGGAACGGCACGGCGTCACCACCGGGGACCCGGAACGGCCGGGGACGGTCGGGGATCTGGCGGCGCAGCGCGGCCAGCACGATCGGCCCCGAGCCGAACGACAGCACCGTGGCCGAGGTGATGAACCCGACGAGTTGCTGCCAGCTGGGAAAGGGCAGGAACACGATCAGTCCGACCACGAACGTCAGGATCAGGCTGATCAGCGGAACTCCACGCGGCGTGGTGCGGGCCAGCACGGCCGGCGCGTTGCCGTTCTTGGCCATGGCGTAGGAGATTCTGCCGGTGACCGTGGTGTAGATCAGCCCGGTGTCGGCCGGTGACACCACGGCGTCGATGTAGAGCAGGGTGGCCAGCCAGCCGAGGCCGATGGTGGTAGCGATCGAGGCCAGCGGGCCGGCGCTGTTCTCCAGCTGGCCCGACACTCCGGACCAGCCCTTGGACAGGGCGTCCGGGTCGACCGCGGCGATGAACGCCACCTGCAGGAGCACGTAGATCAGGCCGGTGATCAGCACCGAGCCCACCACCGCGACCGGCACGTTGCGCCGGGGATTGCTGGTCTCGCCGGCCAGCTCGACGCCCTGCCGGAAACCCAGGAAGGAGAACACGATGCCGCCGGTGGCGATGGCGGTGAAGATCCCGTGCAGCCCGTCGGTGGAGAACCCGTGGCTGTGGAAGTTGCTGCCGTGGAACTCGGTGATCACGAAGGCGACCACGACCACGGTGATGATCGCGAGCTTCCACCAGACGGCCACGTTGTTGACCCGGGCGAACCAGCGGATGCCGTAGTAGTTCACCACTACGAAGACCGCCATCGCGACCACCGCGACCGCGTAGCCGAGCGCGGTCAGGGTGTAGACCGTGTCCCCGCCGACCTCGCGCTCGTGGGTGAAACCGGCGTACCGGGTGGCGTACTGCAGGGCCCCCTCGACCTCGATCGGGGCCACGGCGGCGGCGGCGATCCAGTTCACCCAGCCCACGGTGTAGCTGGCGAACGAGCCGTAGGCGATGTGCGGGAACCGGATGACGCCGCCGGAGACCGGGAACATGGTGCCCAGCTCGGCGTAGACCAGCCCGATCAGCATGATCATGACGGCACCGATCAGCCAGGAGAAGATGGCCGCCGGGCCGGCGATCTCCGAGGCGTTGAGGGCCCCGAAAAGCCATCCGGAGCCGATGATCGAGCCGACTCCGGCGAACAGAAGGCCGACCGTGCCGATGTCCCGCCGCATGTTCGGCGAGGAATCATCTCGGCGGGATCGCTGGTCGAGTTCGGTCATCGGATCCACCCTTCGTGGATGTGGCTGATCCGTCCAGGATTGCGCCACCCCGATTCACGCACCAGTTGAGTCGTCTCCGATGACCGTGGACAGCACGGAAGACGACGCCGTACTGATATCGGGGGGCCTGCCCGGGCTGACGGATTCTGATCCCGAGAGGGCGAGTTGAGCTGCGAATCTCTGACACTCGGGTATAACCGAGGGCATGGCTTTGGGATGGAAGCTGGTTGTCGACAGTCGGAACGCACCCGTGCTCGCCGATTTCTGGGCCGCCGCCCTGGAGTACGAGGTGGAGGACCCGAGTTCGTTGATCGAGCAATTGCTCGCCGGGGGCCTGCTTCCCGAGCAAGCAGTCGTCGAACACGGCGGGCACCGGATCTTTCGCGGGATGGCCGCGATCCGGCATCCCGACGACCCTTTCGATCCGACCAGCGGGGTCGGTCAGGGGCGGCGGTTGCTGTTCCAGGACGTGCCTGAGGCCAAGACGGTGAAGAACCGGCTGCACATCGACGTTCACGGCCCGGCCGGTGGGCTCGACGACCTGGTCACCCGCCTTGAAGGTCTCGGCGCCACCCGGGTGCAGGAGGTCGACAAGGGGCCGGCCGGGCACTGGTGGGTCATGCGTGACCCCGAGGGCAACGAGTTCTGCGCCGCCTGAGACTGTTCCCTTCTCCTCAACCGTCAGCGGTTCTGCGGCACCGCTGGGGAGACGGAGACGGTTCGGCGGAACCGTCTCCGGCGGCGGGAGATGCTGCTCTCAGGCCCCGGGTGCGGGCCAGATCCCGGTGAGGTCGACGTCGGCCAGCCAGGTGGTGGCCGACTCGCGCAGGCCGAACTCGTTGACCTCGCGGGTCCCGCCTCCTCTGACCTGAGCCTGCCCGCTCAGCCCACGGCGAGGCGGCCGGGCCGAGCGAGCTGCGAAGAACCAGGCCGCTCAGCGCCGACCTGTGGACAAACCCGGCTCAGGCGCTGAACTCGGCGGCGTCGTCGAGCAGCCAGTCGGCGAAGTAGTCGGCGAAGGACCCTCGCACCAGCAGGCGGTAGACCGGGCCGGCATCCTCGCCCTCGGCGCCGGTCTGCCAGAGCAGCAGATGGCCGCGGGCAAACGTGGTCTGGGCACACCGGCCGGCGCTGAACGTACGCGGGTGCAGGTCGAGCGTGCAGCCCTTCTCCAGGACGTCGCGGGCCCGCGGGCCGCTGAGCACCAGCGTGGTGCGGTTGGCGCTGACGTCGACCACCGATCCCGGGCTGTCGGCCAGCGCCTCGATCAGCAGGTCGACCAGGTCGACGGTGTCGCCGTCGGCGCCGATCACCAGCCACTCGTCGGGGCCGAGCCAGAGCACCGAGCGGACCTGACCGGCCAGGACGCCGTCCACCTCACCGACCAGCACACTGTTGACCGAACCGGCCGCCGGAAGGCTGAGGCCGAGCGCCTGCTCGACCCGGGCGGCCGCTTCGGACGCCGGATCGACCCGGAGGCTGACCTGGGCCAGGTACGGCAGCTCGATCAGGGAGACGCCGCCGGTCAGGTCGGCCAGCGCCGCCGCCCGGTGGGCCAGCGGGCTGCGCCGCAGCCGGAGCAGGCCGGCATCGGCGATCACGGGGTCAGCCGTCACGGCGGGCGCCTTCCTGGTCGTAGAACACCGGGGCGGTGATCGTGGCGGCGACGGTGCGGTCGCCGAGCGGGGCCAGCACGGTCTCGCCGATCCGGTCGCGACCGCCCTTGATCAGCGCGAGCGCGAAAGTCCTTTCCAGAACGGCGCTTCGGTAACTGGAGGTGACGTGCCCGAGCATCGGCACCGGGGTCGCCCGGCCGGCCGGGCTGAGGTCGGTGCCGTCGGCGACCAGCTGGGCCCCTTCGGGCAGCAGCTCGGCCGGGTCGACCGGCAGCAGCCCGACCAGGTGCTTGCGGTCGGGCCGGGTCGTGTCGGGCCGGCGCAGCGAGCGCTTGCCGACGAAGTCCTTCTTCTTCGAGACGATCCAGGACAGGCCCAGGTCGTGCGGGGTGACCGTGCCGTCGGTGTCCTGCCCGACGATCGGGAACCCCTTCTCGGCCCGGAGCACGTGCATGGTCTCGGTGCCGTAGGGCGTGATGTCGAGGTCGGCCCCGGCCGCCATCACGGCCTCCCAGACGGCCAGGCCGTACCAGCCGGCCACGTTGATCTCGTAGGCCAGCTCGCCGGAGAACGAGATCCGGGCGATCCGGGCCGGCACCCCGGCCGCGCCTGCGGCCAGCTCGGTCTCCCGGAAGGTCATGAACCCGAAGGCGTCGTTGGTGACGTCGAGCTCGGGCGCCAGCCGGGCCACGACCGCCCGGGACTGCGGCCCGACCACGGCGATCGTCGTCCACTGCTCGGTGACCGAGGTGAAAGCCACGTCGAGGTGAGGCCATTCGGTCTGGTGCCATTCTTCCAGCCAGTCCAGGATCTTGGCTGCGCCGCCGGTGGTGGTGGTCATGTAGAACCGGTCCGGGGCCAGCCGCATGGTCACGCCGTCGTCCAGCACCATGCCGTCGGCGGTACACATCAGGCCGTACCGGGCCGAGCCCACCGCCAGCCCGGCGAAGGCGTTGGTGTAGATCCGGTTCAGGAACTCGCCGGCGTCGGCGCCGACCACCTCGATCTTGCCCAGGGTGGTGGCGTCCATCACCGCGACCCCGGTGCGGGCGGCCCGGCACTCGCGCAGCACGGCGGTTTCGCGGTCCTCGCCGTCCTGCGGGAAGTACCAGGGCCGCTTCCAGTGCCCGACGTCCTCGAACTCGGCCCCGTTGGCGACGTGCCAGGGGTGGATCGGGGTGACCCGGGCCGGGTCGTGCAGCGGGCCGACGTCGCGCCCGGCCAGGGCCGCGAACGACACCGGCACGGACGGCGCCCGGAAGGTCGTGGTGCCCAGATCGGCCGGCGAGCCGGGCTTTCCGGTGCCGGCGGCCAGCGCCAGGGCAACCACGCCGGCCGCGTTGATCCCGGAGGTGGCGCCCTGGTCGTGGCCGGTGCCGATGGTGGTGTAGCGCTTGATGTGCTCGAGCGAGCGCATGCCGGCACCGGTGGCCCGCCAGACGTCGGCCACCGTGGCGTCGCGGTGCAGGTCGACGAAGTGCTCGGTCCAGTCCTCGGGGCCGCCGTCGGGCGAGGGGGTCAGCCAGATCGGCCGGGGCCGCACCCGGGCTCCCCCGGCCCGGGCCGATCCGGGCTGCGGCAGGCCGAGGGCCTCCGGCGCCGGCCAACCGGTCAGCTCGGCCGCCTCGGCCCCGGCCGCGGCCCCGTCGGCCAGGCATCCGGCCAGGTCGAGGACACCGTTGCCGGCCCCGGCGCAGCGAACCGCCTGAACGGCCTGGTCGGGGACGAAGCCGGCCACGTCGTCGGACCAGCGCAGCGTTCCGCGGGACTGGCTGAACAGGTGGACGTCGGGGCTCCAGCCTCCGCAGACAGCCAGCAGGTCGACGTCGAACTGCCGGTCGGAGCGCCCGAACCCGGCGATCGAGCCGTTGTCGACCAGGTCGCGGACCTTGACCGAGGTCAGCCGGCCGGTGTCGTCGGCCCCGGTGGTGCCGTAGACCGCCGAGCCGGCGATCACCTCGACGCCGGCGGCCCCCAGCTGGGCCACCAGATCGGCCGGCGGTGCGGTGCGGCTGTCGACCAGGGCCGCCACCTGGATGCCGGCGGCGACCAGGTCGAGGGCCACCGGGTAGGCGCTGTCGTCGGTGGTGGCGATCACCGCTCGCCGGCCGGCCACCGCGGCGTACCGGTTGAGGTAGCTGCGCACGGCACCGGCCAGCATGATCCCGGGCCGGTCGTTGTTCTCGAACACCAGCGGCCGTTCGCGGGCCCCGGTGGCCAGCACCACCCGGCGGGCCCGCACGTGCCAGACCCGCTGCCGGGACAGACCGTCGGGGATCGGGCCGGTCAGGTGGTCGGTGCGGCGCTCGAGCACGAGCAGGTAGTTCTGGTCGTAGTAGCCGAACACCGACGACCGGTTCAGCACCTGGACCTGCGGCCGGTCGGCCAGCTGGGCCCGGGCCGCGGCCACCCACTCCAGCGCCGGGGCGCCGTCCAGGCTCTGGTGATCGGAGAGCAGGTCGCCGCCGAGTTCGGGCTGGTCGTCGACCAGCACCACGCGGGCGCCCCCGGCCGAGGCGGCCAGCGCCGCGGCCAGCCCGGCCGGGCCGGCGCCGACCACCAGCACGTCGGCGTGGACGAACTTCTTGTCGTGGACGGCGTCGGCCGGCTCCGGGGCCAGCCGGCCGACGCCGCTCAGGGTCCGGGCGGCCAGGCCCTCGACCAGCTCGACCACGGTGGCCGGCAACACCTCGGCCAGCTGGACCAGGGCGTTGGGCTCGGTGACGTCGGCGGTCAGGATGCCGCGCGGCCGGCGTCGGTAGATCGACGGGCCGACCTCCAGGGCTCCCGCCGCGACCAGCGCCGAGGCCAGGGTGTCGCCGTGAAACCCGATGTGCGGCACGCCGTCCAGGGTGAAGCTGACCGGCCGGTCGCGGTCGACCCGGCCGCCGGAGGCGAGTCGGCTCACGGTGTCTCCCCCGGTCGGTAGATGCTGACGAACTCGTTGGTCACGGTGTCGCGGACGGCGTTGAACCAGCGCCGGCAGCCGGCCGAGTGCACCCAGCGCTCGGCGAACGGCCCCTTGGGGTTGTCCCGGAAGAACAGGTACTGGGCCCACTGGGCGTCGTCCAGGGCCTCGGGGTCGGCCGGGTAGGCGACGTGAGCCTGCCCGCCGTACCCGAATTCGGGTTCTTCGCGCGGCCCGCACCAGGGGCAGCTGATCAGCAGCATCGATCCGGCTCCTCGGGGCGCTCGGTCTAGTGGGCCACGGCGGCGGCGCCGTGCTCGTCGATCAGGGCCCCGCTGGTGAATCGCTCCAGACCGAAGGGGGCGTTCAGCGGGTGCGGCTCACCGGTGGCGATGGTGTGGGCCATCACCCAGCCGACGGCCGGGGTGGCCTTGAACCCGCCGGTGCCCCAGCCGCAGTTGACGTACAGGTTCTCGAACGGGGTGGGCCCGACGATCGGCGAGGCGTCGGGCGAGACGTCGACGATGCCGCCCCAGGTGCGCAGCACGTGGGCCCGGGCGAACAGCGGGAACAGCTCGATCGCGGCGGCCATCTGGGCCTCGATCACGTGCACCGACCCGCGCTGGCCGTAGGAGTTGTAGCTGTCGACCCCGGCTCCCATCACCAGCTCGCCCTTGTGGGCCTGGCTGACGTAGACGTGCACGTGGTTGGACATCACCACGGTCGGGTGGACCGGCTCGAGCAGCTCCGAGACCAGGGCCTGCAGCGGGTGGCTCTGCACCGGCAGCCGCAGGCCGAGGGTGTCGGCCAGCACGCTGGAGTGCCCGGCGGCGGCCAGCGCGACCCGGCCGGCCCGGATCGGCCCCCGCGAGGTCTCTACCCCGACCACGGCGTCGCCGTCGCGCAGGAAGCCGGTGACCTCGCAGCCCTGGATCAGGTCGACGCCGAGCTCGTCCGCCCGGCGGGCGAAGGCCCAGGCCACGTGGTCGTGCTTGGCAATGCCGGCCCGGGGCTGCCAGGTGGCCCCGATCACCGGGTAGCGGACGTCGGGCGAGATGTTGAGGATCGGGCAGATCTTGTGCACCTCGTCGGCGGTGAGCCACTCGCCGTCGACGCCGTTGAGCTGGTTGGCGTAGACCCGGCGCTTGGAGTCGCGCTCGTCCTGCAGGGTGTGGGCCAGGTTGAGCACGCCGCGCTGGCTGAACAGGAAGTCGTAGTCGAGCTCCGCGGGCAGGCCCTCCCAGAGCTTGAGCGCGTGCTCGTAGATGGCGGCGCTCTCGTCCCACAGGTAGTTGGACCGGATGATCGTGGTGTTGCGGGCCATGTTGCCGCCGGCCAGCCAGCCCTTCTCCAGGACGGCCACGTTGGTGATGCCGTGGTTCTTGGCCAGGTAGTAGGCGGTGGCCAGGCCGTGGCCGCCGGCCCCGACCACGATCACGTCGTACGAGCGTTTGGGCTCGGGGGTGCGCCAGAGCCAGTCGGGGTGCTGCTGGCCGGTCTGCGGCCCGGCCTGTTCGGACGCGGGCCGATCCGGTTCGCTCACGGACGCCTCCCACTGATCCACAACTGATATATCAATCGTCGGCTAGGCTAGGGGCCATGTCCCCCGCCGTCAATCGCCAACCCGGCGAGAGCGACGAGACCGCCGGTCCACTGATGGCCGAGCAGGCCTACACCGCCCTGCGCGATCTCATCCTCACCCTGCAGCTGGCCCCCGGGGCGCCGCTGCACGAGGAGGCTCTGGGAGCCCGGTTCAAGGTCGGCCGCACCCCCCTGCGGGAGGCGGTCAAGCGGCTGGAGGCCGAGACCCTGGTGGTGATCTACCCCCGCCGGGGCACCTTCGTGGCCGAGGTCAACCTGACCGACCACAGCCTGATCTCCGACGTCCGCCGCCAGCTCGAAGGGCACGCGGCCCACCGGGCGGCGCAGCGGGCCACCGACCCGGATCGCGACCGGCTGCGCCAGCTGTCCCGCACGATCCAGGCCTCCCCCGGCGGCCGGCAGGAGGGCATGCGGCTCGACACGCTGATCCATCGCGAGGTCTACCGGTGCGCCCACAACCACTACCTCGAGGCCAACCTCAGCCAGTACTACAACCTGTCGCTGCGGATCTGGTACCTGTTCCTCGACCGGCTGCCCGAGGTCGACCACGCCGCCGAGCACCTACCGATGATCGATGCGATCGTCGCCGGCCAGGCCGACGTCGCCCGGGAGTACGCCGCCCGGCACGTCACCCACTTCGAGCGCTCCGTCCACCAGGCGCTCTGACGGCGCGCCGGCCGGCGCCGGGATCACGGCGGCCGGCGGCTCGAACAGCGGATGCCCGGACGACGCCTGCCCGACCCGCCCGCGCCCGCTCCGCTTGGCCTCGTAGAGCGAGGCGTCCGCAGCCGTGTAGAGGTCCCGCAGCTGCGCGCGGCCGCTGGGCACGTGGCCCACGCCCAGGCTGATCGAGATCGTGAGGGGCGAGCCGTCCGGCAACGGCAGGGGCGTGTCCCGGACGATCCGCCGGAACGCGTGGGCCCGCTCCCGGGCCACCGCCTCGGTGGTCTCCGGCAGCAGCACCGCGATCTCGTCGCCGCCGAGCCGGCTGATCACGGTGTCGGCCCGGGCCAGCTGGGTCAGCAACCGGGAGACGTGGATCAGGACGTCGTCCCCGACCGGGTGGCCGTAGCTGTCGTTGATCGACTTGAAGTGATCGAGGTCGACCAGGACCAGGGCGGTGCCGAGGCCGTCCGTCCGGCCCAGGGCCTGGCGCACCGCCTCGTCCAGCACCCGCCGGGTGACCAGGCCGGTCAGCGGGTCGAGCGAGGCCTGGCTCTCCAGCAGGGCGACCAGCCGGTCCTGGCGGTGACCGGCGATCACCAGCAGGCCGGTCATCAGCGACACCACCAGGGCCAGGTCGACGACGTCGAGCATGCCCACCCCGGTCGGCAGCATCCGGACCACGATCAGCAGGTCACCGGCCACGGAGGCGAGCGCCGTCAGCGCCGCCCCGAGAAACCGCAGCTGGGACGCCGCGAACAGGACCGGCAGGCAGAACGCGACCTGGGCGCCGGCCGAGACGTCCTTGGTGGCCAGGTCGAGCGTGACCACGGCGCCGACCCCGATGAACGGCGTGACCACCAGGAAGGGCAACTTGTGCGGGAACGAGGGCAACGCCATGAGGCCGGCGAAGAGCAGCAGAGGGACCGGCGCCATCCAGGCCACGATCCGGTTGCCGGCACCGCTGTCCACCGGAATAGTGAAGTTGGAACCGGCGATGACCAGGGCCGACACCAGATAGATCCACGCCGCGGTGCGGGCAGCCGTCCGCTCGTTACGAGGTCCCAGCTGGAACCGCACCCATTCCACACTGCTGAGTCGACAGCCCGACCCGCTGCCTTGACCCGGCAACGGCGTGACCTGGGCAACCCTCCGATACCGGGCCCAGGCCGGCGCCGTTACCAGCGGTCGTGGACCAGCGGCTTCACGTCGTCGTCGTAGATCTTGCGGATCGCCCCGCGGACGTCGTCGCTCAACTCGGGCAGATCGGCCGCGGCGGCGTTGGCCCGGGCCTGCTCGGGCGAGCGGGCGCCGGGGATGACCACACTCACCGCGGGCTGGTCGATGATCCAGCGCAGCGCCGTCTGGGCCGTGGTGGCGTCGTCGGGGACGGCCATCGACAGCTTGCGGGCCGCCTCGACGCCGGCCTCGAACGGCACCCCGGCGAAGGTCTCACCGACGTCGAAGGCCTCACCCCGGCGATTGAAGTTGCGGTGGTCGTTCGCGGCGAAGGTGGTGTTCTTGTCGTACTTGCCCGACAGCAAGCCGCTGGCCAGCGGCACCCGGGCGATGACGGCCACGCCGGCCGAGGCGGCCGCGGGCAGCACCTGCTCCAGCGGCTTCTGCCGCAGGCAGTTGAGGATGATCTGGACACTGGCCACGCCGGGCCGGGTGATCGCGGTCAGAGCCTCGGCGCAGGTCTCCACACTCACCCCGTAGGCCGCGATCCGGCCCTTGGACACCTGGTGGTCGAGCTCGTCGTAGACCCGGTCGATCGAGTAGACGGCGGTCGGCGGGCAGTGCAGCTGCACCAGGTCGATCGTGTCGACGCCCAGGTTGGAACGGCTGCGGTCCAGCCAGGCCTTGAAGTTGTCCTTGGTGAACGCCTCCGGCACGAACGGGTCGGCCCGCCGTCCCATCTTGGTCGCGACGGTCAGCCCGGCGTCCGGCAGCTCCTTGAGCAGCCGCCCGACCAGGCGCTCGCTGCGGCCGTCGCCGTAGACGTCGGCGGTGTCGATGAAGGTGACACCGGACTCGACCGCCGCATGCAGGGTGGCCATCGCGTCGGCCTCGTCGACCTCGCCCCAGTCGGCGCCGAGCTGCCAGGCCCCCAGACCGACGACCCCGACCGAGCGGCCGGTGCGGCCCAACGTTCGCTTTTCCATAACCGCGACCTTAGAGCCTGAGCCGATCAGTGCGCGTCCCGGACGCCGGCCCCGGGCAGCAGCAGATCGAGCAGGTCACGGACGGCGTCCTGGAAGTCGGCGGCGGCGTTCGGATCACCGGCCAGGTGCTTGAGCAGGCCCTGCTGGAACAGGCCGTCGAACAAGGCGTAACTGACCGGCGACGACAGCCGGGGCCGGGTGGACGTCGGCTCGGCCAGCCGGCTGACGATCCGCCAGATCATCCGTTCCAGGCTCTGGTCGATCTCGGCCACGTCGGCCCGGAACGACGGCTCGAACAGCGACTGGGCTCGCAGGTCGTACCAGAGCCGGTGCATCGCGGCATCGTTGACCATGGTCTCGGCCAGGCCGGCGGCGAAGCTCCGGCGCAGCTCGTCGGTGCTGGTGGCGGCGTCGAAGATCTGGTCGTACCGGGCCACGCAACCGGACTTGTACTGCCGCACGCAGTGCGTGATCAGGTCGAACTTGTCGGTGAAGTAGTAGTGCAGGACGCCGTGCGAGAACTCCGAGTTCTGGGCGATCTCCCGCAGGCTGGTGCGGGCGTATCCGAGCTCGGAGAGGGTCAGCAGGGCAGCATCGGCCAGCTGCCCGCGCCGCTCGGCGAACTTGTCGATCTGCCGGCGCGAGACGCGTTCGGAGCCCTGCTCCGCGGTTCTCGTCACAACCGAAGTGTAGCTCGCACCCCTTCTCTGGACGATTGCCCAAATTTTCCTTGACAACTGTCCAAGGTTGTCACGAAGCTGTGACTCGCGTCACTACGTCCTAGTTCATCGTCGAACCAAGGAGTAATTCATGAGCGTCTTCGACCTCAACGGGCGCACCGCGCTGGTCACGGGCGGCGCCCGAGGGCTGGGCGCCGGGATCGCGCAGGCCTTCGCCGCCGCCGGCGCCGCCGTGATGATCGGCGACATTCTCGAGCAGGCCGGCCGGGAGACCGCCGAGTCGCTCGAGAAGCACGGCGGAGCAGGTAATTTCGTCAAGCTGGACATCACCTCGGACGCCGACTGGGCCGCCGCCACCGCGCACACCGTGACCGAGTTCGGTGGCCTCGACATCGTGGTCAACAACGCCGGGATCGAGCTGTCGTCGCTGATGATCGACGCCGACCCGGACGACCTGCGCCGGATGCTCGACGTCAACGTGGTCGGGGCCGCGCTCGGCATCAAGCACGCCTTCCGGACCATGAGACCGGGCGGCCCGGCCGGGCGCGGCGGCGTGGTCGTGAACATCTCCTCGGTCGCCGCGACCATCGCCTTCCCCGGGATCTCGGGCTATTCGGCGACCAAGTCGGCGGTCGACCGGCTGACCCGGGTGGCCGCGGCCGAGTCCGGCAAGCTCGGCTACGGGGTGCGGGTGAACTGCATCTACCCGGGCCTGGTGCCGACCGAGATGGGCGCCAAGCTGGCCGCCGACATGGCCGAACTGGGCCTGTGGCCGAGCCCCGAGGCCGCCGTCGGCGACGTCATCGGGCTGACCCCGCTGGGCCGCCTCGGCGAGGTCGCCGACATGGCCGACGCCGTCGTCTTCTTCGCCTCGGACGCCTCCCGGTTCATCACCGGCGCGGGCCTGTCCGTCGACGGCGGGATGGGGATGTAGCCATGAGCAGCCACTACCCCGTCGTCGTCTACGGCGCTTCCGGCTACACCGGCCGGCTGGTGATGGAATACCTGCGCGAACTGCACGTGCCGTTCATCGCGGCCGGGCGGGACAAGGGCCGGCTGCAGGAGGTGGTCGACGCCGTGCCCGGCATCGAGACCGTCGAGCACGAGGTGGTCGAGGTCGAGCACGAGGTCGGCGCCCTGACCGAGCTGTTCCGCGGGGCGTCGGTGGTCAGCAACATGGTCGGGCCGTTCGTGAAGTACGGGCCGGACGTGGTCCAGGCCGCCCTGGCCGCCGGCTGCCACTACCTGGACACCACCGGCGAGCAGGACTGGATGCTGGCCGCCCAGGCCCGCTGGGGTGCGGCTTTCGCCGACGCCGGTCTGCTGCTGGCCCCGGCGATCGCGCAGATGTACACCACCGGCGAGATCGCGGCCAACATCTGCCTGGAGACGCCGGGCCTGGACACGCTCGACATCCTGGTGCTGTGGAAGGGCCTGCCCACCTACGCCTCGACCCAGACCATCTTCACCATCCTCAAGGCCGACTGGTACCACCTGGAGCACGACCGGTACGTGCAGTGGGACCCGGCGGCCTCGGCCGAGGTCAGCGTTCCGGGCCGGCACGAGACGGCCCTGGCCCTGCCCTGGGGCGGCACCGCGCACCCGGTCTGGTTCAAGGACGATCCGCGCGTCTCCACCTGCAAGGCGATGGGCGGCGTCTTCGACCGGGCCGTGATGGAGGGCGTGGTCGCGGCCCAGCAACTGGTCGAGAGCCAGATCAAGACCCTGCCGCCGGAGGAGCAGGAAGCGGCCCTGGCCCAGGTGGCCGGCTCGGTGCAGGCGGGCATGCCGCCACGGGAGAAGGCCCGGGTGAACACCTCGCTCGACTCGGTCTACGCGTCCGGGCCGCTGGGCCGGGCGCACTGCGTGATCCACGGCAACAGCAACTACAAGCAGACCGGACTGCTGCAGGCCTGGGCCGCCCGCTCGCTGCTGCAACAGCCGCCCCGGCGGGTCGGCTTCGGCTCCGGCTGCCAGGCCTTCGGCCACCGCGAACTGCTCGGCGCGCTGCGCAGTTTCGGGCTCGTCCTCGACCCCGTGCTCACCGTGCACGGGTAACCGGGCGCCGTCATGGGGCTCACCGGCTACCTCGACAAGGGGGCCTCGCTCGGCCCGCAGGCCCCCTGCCTGGTAATGGGGACGACGACGCTCAGCTACGCCGACGTCCAGCAGTTCAGCCACCGGGTGGCCCGGGCCCTGGCCCGGTCCGGCATCAACCCCGCAGACAAGGTCGCCATCCTGTCCGGCAACGACGCGACCGCGTTCAGCTGCGTGTTCGGCATCGCCCGGGCCGGCGCGGTCTGGTGCCCGATCAACCCGCGCAACGAGGCGGCCGAGAATCAGGAACTGCTGGACCTGTTCGACTGCCGGGCGCTGATCTTCGCCGGCGCCTACGCCGACCTGGTGGCCCGGATCCGGCCCGGGCTGGCCCAGCTCAAGACGCTGATCTGCCTGGACCGGGAGGACGCCGGCGCGCCGTCCCTGGAGCAGTGGCTGGCCGGCGAGGACGCCGCTTCGGGGCCTTTCGACACCCCGCCGACCGGGGACGACGTCGCCATGCTGGTCGGCACCGGCGGCACCACCGGGACGCCCAAAGGGGTGATGCTGACCGGCCGCAACCTGGAGACCATGTCGGCGATCACCCTGATCGGCTACCCGTTCGAGGGGCGGCCGGTCTACCTGGCCCTGGCTCCGCTGACCCATGCCGCCGGGGTGCTCTGCCTGCCGATCCTGGCTTCCGGCGGCCAGGTGGTGATCATGCCGAAGCCCGACCTGGGCGAGTTCCTGCGGCTGGTCCGGCAGCACGCCGTCACCCACACCTTCCTGCCGCCGACGCTGATCTACATGCTGCTCGGCCACCCGGCCCTGGACGACGCCGATCTCAGCTCGCTGCAGTGCTTCTGGTACGGCGCCGCCCCGATCTCGACCGCCCGGCTGGAGGAGGCGCTGACCCGGATCGGCCCGGTGATGGCCCAGCTCTTCGGCCAGACAGAGGCGCCGATGATGATCTCGATGCTGCCGCCGCGGGAGCACTTCGCCGCCGACGGGTCGATCGCCCGGGGCCGGCTCGGTTCCGCCGGGCGGCCGGCTCCCCTGGTCACCGTGGCCGTGATGGACGCCGAGGGCCGGCTGCGGCCGGCCGGCGAGCGCGGCGAGATCGTGATCCGCAGTTCGCTGGTGATGGCCGGCTACTACAAGAACCCGGCCGCCACCGCCGAGGCGTCGCGCTTCGGCTGGCACCACACCGGCGACATCGGCTACCTGGATGACGAGAACTACCTCTACATCGTCGACCGGGCCAAGGACATGGTCATCACCGGTGGTTTCAACGTGTACTCGGTCGAGGTCGAGCAGGCCCTGATGGCTCACCCGGCCGTGCGGGACTGCGCCGTCGTCGGCCTGCCCGACGAGAAATGGGGGGAGCGGGTCACCGCCGTCCTGCAGTTCCATCCGGACGCGCGGGCCTCCGGAGCCGAGGTGGTCGCCTTCGCCCGGGCCCGGCTGGGCGGGGTGAAGACCCCAAAGCAGGTCGAGGTCTGGGCCGACCTGCCCCGGTCCAAGGTCGGCAAGGTGCTGAAGACCGAGATCAAGCGTCAGTTGCTGGCCGCCCCGCCGCCGGTGCCGCCGGTGCCGCCGCCGAACTAACGTGGACCTGTGCCCCCTTCTCTGGTGAAATACCTGCTCTTCCTGGGCGAGGCCCTGACGGTCGTGGTGCTGCTGGCCGCCCTGGCCGCGCTGATCGGGCTGCTCTCGCGCCGCGGCCGGCCCCGCTCCCGGCTGCGGATCACCGACCTGGGCCGGCGCCACGACGGGCTGAACCAGGCCCTGGCCGCCGCCGTCCTGCCCAAACGGGTGTTCAAGGCCCAGGTCAAGGCGGCCAAGGCGGCCCGCAAGCAGGCCCGCTCGGGCGACGGCCCGGGCCGGCCGCGGGTCTTCGTGCTCGACTTCCACGGCGACCTGCGGGCCTCCCGGGTGGCCGGCCTACGGGAGGAGGTGACCGCGATTCTGGCCCTGGCCACCCCGGCCGACGAGGTGGTGGTGCGCCTGGAGAACCCCGGTGGCCTGGTCAACGAGCAGGGGCTGGCGGCGTCCCAGCTGTTGCGGGTGCGCGATCGGGGCATTCCGCTGACCGTCTGCGTCGACACGGTCGCGGCCAGCGGCGGGTACCTGATGGCCTGCGTGGCCTCCCGGATCACGGCCGCGCCGTTCGCGGTGATCGGCTCGATCGGCGTGGTGGCCCAGGTGCCGAACTTCTACAGGTTGCTGGACCGGGTCGGGGTCGGGGTCGAGCAGTTCACCGGGGGTGAGTTCAAGCGGACGGTGACCATGTTCGGCCAGAACACCGACGCCGACCGGGCCAAGCTGACCGAGCAGATCCACGAGACGCACGACCTGTTCAAGGACTTCGTCGCCGTTCACCGGCCTCAGCTCGATCTGGCCACCGTGGCCACCGGGGAGTACTGGTACGGCACCCGGGCCCTCGAGCTGAGCCTGGTCGACGAGATCGTGACCAGCGACGACTACCTGCTGGCAGCCCGGGAGCGAGCCGACCTGTTCGCGGTCGACTACACGGTTCCGCGGTCGGCCGCCCGCCGGCTGGCCGCCGCCGCCCAGACCCGGCTCAACCGGGGCACGCCGGGCTAGGGGTGCGACCGGGCCGGCTCGGATCGGAGCAGGCCGGGTCGGCTCAAGATCACGCCGGGCCGGGTCGATGCTTCTTGCATGGGCTGGGGGATGGGCGCGGTGGGCAGCTGGCGCCTCGGACGTCGGGGCAGCACGCTGGCGGGCTGTTTGCTGGCCTCGGTGCTGGCCACCCAGGTCACCGGGCCGGTCGACGGCGCGCCCTACCGGATCAGCCTCCAGATGGTCTCCCTCTTCGCCGTGAGCCTCAGCGGCGTCGGGGCCTGGCGTCACCGCCGGTCATTGGGCTGGGCCGGCCTGCTGATCTTCGTCGGGCTGGCCGCCACCGCGATCGGCGGCATCGGGGTGACCGTCAACCAGCTCTACGTCCACTCCGACGCCTCACCGAACTGGACCGACGGGTTCTACCTGTCCTGTTACGGGTTCCTGATGGCCGCGGCCCTGCTGATCATCCGCAAGCGCCAGCTGACCCGGAACCTGGCCGCCGTCATCGACGCCACCATATTGACCGTCGGCGTCGGGGTGCTGGCCTACTGCTTCGTGATCGCCGACATCGCCGCCGACTCGAGCGTGACCACGGCGGCCAAGACGGTCGGCGTCCTCTACCCGCTGTGCGACGTCCTGGTGCTCGGGGTGATCACCCGGCTGCTGTTCAGCTCGGCCGGGCACCGGGCCCCGGTGCTGTTCCTGGCCGGCGGCCTGTTCTGCCTGACCGCCGGTGACTTCGGCTTCACCGTTCAGGTGTTCGGCGGCTCCGGGGACAACTACGCGAGCTGGATCGAGCTGCTGTACCTGATGTTCGACCTGCTGGTCGCCTTCTCGCTCTGGCAGAAAGAGACCCCCCGGATGGTCGACCGGCACCGGGGGGCCGACGAGCGGCTGGGCCCGCTGCGGCTGGCCGTCCTGGCCTTCGGCGCCCTGCTCGCGCCGGTCACCCTGCTGGCCCAGAACCTGGACGGCGACGACGAGCACGTCCGGGCGGCCGCGATCGGGGCGATCATCCTGTTCGCCCTGACCCTGGTCCGGATGTCCATGCTGATCCGGGCGGTGGAGTCGCAGAGCGTCCAGCTCGCCGTGCTGGCCCGGACGGACGGCCTGACCGGGCTGGCCAACCGCCGGACCTTCGATTTCGAGCTGGGCCGGGCCATGCGCGAATCACTGGACAGCCTCGCCGCCGGCGGCGAGCGGCTGACCGTGACTGTCGGACTGCTCGACCTGGACCATTTCAAGCGGTTCAACGACAGCGAGGGGCACAGCCGCGGCGACCAGTTGCTGCGCGAGTGCGCCGCCCACTGGACCGACCGGCTGGCCGAGCTGGCCCCGCGGGGGTTCATGGCCCGGTACGGCGGCGAGGAGTTCGTCGTGATCTTCCGGGGCCAGGACACCCCGACCGCGGTCACCGTCCTGGAGCAGCTGATGGCCCGGACACCGATGGGCCAGACCTTCTCGGCCGGGGTAGCGACCTGGCGGCCGGACGAGCCGGCGATCGACCTGCTGAACCGGGCCGACGAGCAGCTCTACGCGGCCAAGAGCGCCGGCCGGCGGCGCGTGCTCGCCGACCCGGAGCCGACCCCCGCACCGGCACCGGCACGGACACCGACACCGACACCGACACCGGGCGCCAACCCGGTCTGAACCGGCCTCACCAGTGCTTGACCCGGCGGACCTCGGCCGCCAGTTGCTCGTAGGTGGCCCGGTCCAGGGCGGCCCCTTCGCGGCGGACGGCGGCCGGGTCCAGCTGCAGCACCCGGTCGAGACGAGCCTCGCTCGGGCGGCCCTGCCGGTCCCAGGCCCCGGTGCCGACGTCCAGCCAGAACCGGCCGTGCCGGGCCTCCTGGGCCTGGTCGCGGTCGTGATCCTTGCTGGTCAGCATCAGGCCGAGCAGGTACCGGCCGTGCTGAGCGATCACCAGGACGGGCCGGTCCTTGCCCTGGCTGTGGTCCTCCTCGAACGGCACCCAGGCCCAGACCACCTCGCCCGGGTCGGGCCGGCCGTCGTCGTGCGGGGCGTAGACCAGCTCGGCCCGGCCGGCGAAGTCTCCCGCGTAGGCGGAGGTTGGGGCCGGGGCCGGGGCCGAGCGGGTCGAGGTGGAACCGGTTCGCGTTCGGCCGGACGGCGCCCGGTCGGTGGGCGCGGTGGTGCCGGCGCGCACCAGCTGACCCACCATTTTGGACAGCATTGCGAGGAATCCCTGGGCGGCCATCCCCGGACCCTACGACCCGGTCGACCCGCCCGCCTGCCCAAGCCCGGCCGGGTTCGCCCGCAGCCTCAGAGCCGGCTCAGACCAGCCGGGGCAGCAGCGCTCGCTCCAGCACGAGCCAGGCGTTGGACGTCACCAGGTACAGGGCCACCGCGAACGGCACCACCACCAGCGCGGCCACCGTGCCGTACGGCATCAGCCGGGACACCAGCATCTGCGCCGGCGGCACCGGCTGCCCGGTCACGGCCGCCGCCGTCCGAGCCCGGCTGACCTGCTGCCTCGAGGTCAGGTGAGCCAGCCCGGCCAAGGCCACCACCACGGCCGCGACCAGCAGCATCGGCCCACTGAGCAGGCCGGCCGCGGCGATCGTGGCCGGCAGGTGCCCGGCCAGCGGGACGCCGAGAAACTGGGAACTGAGCAGGGCGTTCGGCCCACCGGCCACCACCGGGACCGTGGCGAGCCGGTAGACCACCAGCATGGCCGGGGCCTGGGCCAGAGCGGGCAGCAGCCCGGCCAGCGGGCTGATCCCGGCCTCCCGGTGCGCGGCCAGCACCTCCCGGGACAGCCGGGCCGGATCGGAGGCGTGGCGCCGCCGCAGGTGCTGCAGACGGGGCCCGAGGGCCTGCTTGGCCCGGTCGGCCCTCAGCACCGAGACGGCCAGCGGCAGCAGGCCGGCCCGGACGACCAGCGTGATCAGAACCAGTGCGAGCGCCGTCGAAGCACCACCGGCCAGCGGGCGGAGGCCCTCGGCGCAGGCGGTGAGGGCGGAATAGGCGAGGTCGAGGGCAGGGTCGAGCACAGCGAGCAGGGACATCGGATCCTCCGGGCACAGCGGGTGAGGTGGGCGACAACCGTCACCGCGCGCTGGGGGCGAGGCCCGACCCGGTCTACCGGATCGACTGCCGGACCGGTCGGGAGCAGATCGAGGTCAGCTCGGGCCGGGCGCGCGGTGTCGGCGCTCGCCGGGAGCCCGAGGTCGAACCCGGCCCGCGGCGTCCGGATCGCAGGAGCGGATCGGCGACGGCGGCCGGGTGCCGGCCGCGCGGCCGACCGGCTGAACCCGGACCATCGCCGGGGCCAGCACCGCCGGGCGGCTCAGGTGACCGGCCAGCAGGACGGCCGTGACCACCAGTGTGGCCGCGCCCAGCCCGGGCGGTCCGCCCGCCGGGGCCACCGCCCCGAGCCCCAGCAGAACCGCGGCCGAGACCGCGAACAGGGCCAAACCGGCCCATCTCTGCCGACGCTCGGTCATGAGAGCAATACTGACACGAATACACGACGGCGTGAGGGGTGCACCGATGGCGGTTCTGGATGCCTTCGATCTCAGCGGGCGGGTGTCCGTGGTGACCGGCGCCAACCGGGGCATCGGGCGGGCCCTGGCGGTGGCCCTGGCCGAGGCCGGCAGCGACGTCGCCCTGCTGCTGCGCCGACCCGAGACCGGCACCGCTCTGCTGGCCGAGTTGCGCGACCTCGGGGTGCGGGCCGAGGTGTTCACCGCCGACGTCACCGACCGGACCGCCGTCGGACGGGCCGCCGACCAGGTGGTGGCCTTCTTCGGGTCGGTCGACGTGCTGGTGAACAACGCCGGGACGTGCGTGCACGCGCCGGCCCTGGAGGTCACCGAGCAGGAGTGGCGAGAGGTGATGGACACCAACGTGACCGGCGTCTGGAACGGCTGCCAGGCCTTCGGCGCGGTGATGGTGGCCCGGGGGCGCGGTTCGATCGTGAACATCGGGTCGATGTCCGGGCTGGTGGTCAACCGCCCGCAGTGGCAACCGGCCTACAACGCCTCCAAGGCCGCCGTCCACCAGCTGACCAAGTCGCTGGCCGCGGAGTGGGGGCCGCTCGGCGTGCGGGTGAACGCCCTGGCCCCGGGTTACGTCAAGACCGAGATGGCGCCGGTGGACGAGCCCCGGTTCCGCCGGCAGTGGATCGAGGACGCTCCCCTGCAGCGCTACGCCACCCCGGCCGAGCTCGGGCCGAGCCTGGTCTACCTGGCGTCCGACGCGTCGTCCTTCACCACCGGCTCGATCCTGGTCACGGACGGTGGCTACACCGCTTTCTGACCGGGCCCGGTCAGCGCACGTGCAGGCCCGGCCCCATCGCGGCCAGGGCCACGTACAGGACGCCGAACCCGGCCAGGCCGACCCCCAGAATCACCGCCGTGCGCAGCACCGCGTGCCGCCCGCCGGCCAGCCGGGCCGGGCGGCGCCGCTCGTCCACCTCGTCGGCGACCCGTAACGGGTAGCGCAGCCGGGCGGCGAACAGCGTCAGCAGCGGAAACTGCAGCACCCAGAGCAGGGTCCGGTCGGGGCCGTCCACCCGGGCGTCCGCCCCCAGCACCAGGGTGTGCCAGAGCGCGGCCGCGTAGGTGAGGGCGGCGAACTGGTGGGCCACCAACCAGAACCGGCGCCCGATCCGGTCCCTCAGGTAGTAGCTCGGCCCGAGCACGATCGCCAGGTAGAACGCCACCACTCCGGCGCTGTAGCCCAGGGCCCCGACCGCGGCGGTCTGCGGGACCAGCGCCACCAGCCAAGAACCGCCCGGCGCGAGCAGAGTGAAACACAGCAGGTGAGCGGCGATCAGGGCCAGGGTGGCCAGGTTGAGCCGGCGATGGACGGCGACCCAGGCCCGGCGGCCGGCCGGCAGCGGGCGCGGTAACCGGATGCCGACCAGCAGGCCGATCACCAGCCCGGCGTAGGCCCAGATCAGGGCGGCGACCCCGGATGCCCGCAGCAGTTGCAGGCCCGCGCCGTCCACACCCTGACGGCCGGCTCCGCCCAGCCCGCGATAGAGCAGCCCGATGACGGCCAGCGCGGCCAGGGCGTGACCGGCCCCGATCAGCAGATCGGCCCGCCGCGGCGACCCGGCCGCCGGCCCGCCGCTCAGCTTGGGACGACGGATCTCCGGTAGACCCGCGCCTCCCAGGGCCGCAGCGGGCCGAGCGGATCGGCCGGCGGCGGGTAGTTGCCGATCACGAGCTCGGCCGCCATCCAGTCGCCCGGGGCGAGCTCGGGATCGGCGGCGACCGGCTCGTCCTGACCCGAGAAGTTACCCAGCACCAGGAGCTCGATCGCCTCCAGCCGGCGGGTGAAGGCGTAGATCCGCGGGTGCTCGGCCAGCAGCATGCTGAAATCGCCGAGCCCGACGGCCGGTTCGGTATGCCGCAGGTCGATCAACCGGCGGTAGTGCGCGAGCACCGAGCCCGGGTCGGCACCGGCCGCCTCGGCGTTGATCTGGTCGTGGTTGGGGTTGACCGCCAGCCAGGGCCGGTCGCCGGTGGTGAACCCGGCCTGCGGGCCGGCGTCCCACTGCATCGGGGTGCGGGCGTTGTCGCGGCTCATCCGCCGCATCCCGGCCAGCACGTCCTGCGGGTCGCGGCCGTGGGCGACCGCCTCGGCGTAGTGGTTCAGCGACTCGATGTCCTGGAACTGCTCGATCCGGCGGAACGGGAAGTTGGTCATCCCCAGTTCTTCGCCCTGATAGATGTACGGCGTGCCCCGGTGCAGGTGCAGGACCGTGGCCAGCAGGGTGGCCGACTGCACCCGGTAGCGGCCGTCGTCCCCGAACCGGGAGACCACCCGGGGCTGGTCGTGGTTGTTCCAGTAGAGGCTGTTCCAGCCGGTCTCGGCCAGGCCGGCCTGCCAGCGCCCGAGCGAGGCCTTGAGGGCGAGCAGGTCGAACGGCTGGACGTCCCACTTGGACGAGCCCTGGTCGACCGACATGTGCTCGAACTGGAACACCATGTCGACCTCGGCCCGGGCCGGATCGGTGAACAGCCGGGCCTCGTCGACGGTGACGCCGGGCATCTCGCCCACGGTGAGGAACGCGCCGTCGCGGCCGGCGAAGACCTCGCGCCGCATCTCCTGCAGGAACTCGTGGATCCGGGGCCCGCAGATGTAGCTGGCCGAGCCGTCGCCCAGGGCTCCGCCGCCGGCGCTGACTCGGCCGTCGGGAAGCTTCGGATCCTTCGAGATCATATTGATCACGTCCATCCGGAAGCCGTCCACCCCGCGCTCCAGCCACCACCGCATCATCTCGTACACGGCTCGCCTGACCTGCGGGTTCTCCCAGTTGAGATCGGGTTGCTTGCGGGAGAACAGGTGCAGGAAGTACTCCCCCGAGGCCGGGTCGAGCTGCCAGGCCGGGCCGGAGAAGAACGAGGCCCAGTTGTTCGGCTCGGCCCCCGGGTCGCCGGCCTGCATGCCCTCGCGGGCCGGCCGCCACCAGTACCAGTCCCGCTTCGCCGCGGCCAGCGAGGACCGGCTCTCGACGAACCACGGGTGCTCGTCGGAGGTGTGGTTGACCACCAGATCCATCAGCAGCTTGATCCCGCGCTGATGCAGCCCGGCGATCAGGGCGTCGAGGTCGGCCAGCGAGCCGAACAGCGGGTCGACGTCCTGGTAGTCGCTGATGTCGTACCCGTTGTCGTCCTGCGGTGAGGCGTAGACCGGCGAGAGCCAGACCACGTCGACCCCGAGCTCGGCCAGATGGTCCAGCCGGCTGAGGATTCCGGGCAGGTCGCCGATGCCGTCGCCGTTGCCGTCGGCGAAGCTGCGCGGGTAGATCTGGTAGACGACGGCGCGCTGCCACCACTCGCCTGGTGCCGCCGATGAGGCGCTGTTCGACATGGACCGACCGTAACCCCTGCCCCCCGGATCCGCCCGTGATCGGCTCGCGCCTGTGGACAACGCCGGGCCGTGTCCACAGGCTCTCGTCGAGCGCGCTCACGGCCGGCCCGGTGAGCTTAGGGTCCAGCGCCATGGAGATCCGCGACCTCGAGAGTTCCCTTGACGCACTGCCGTCGGAGTTGCTGCCGGACGGCACCTCGTTCCGACCCTGGTCGGCCCAGGTGTTCCGTTACTGGATCAGCGATTACCCGCCACCTTCCTGGGCCTGGGCCGATTTCGCGCTCAGGCACAAGGCCACCGGGCTGCGGCCGGTCTACCTGCGCGGCGACGACGACGAGCCGACCGAGCCCTGGGTGGAGGGCAACCTCGGGCGGTTCCGGATGCACGGGCCCGAGGAGTACGACGCCGACGCCGTCCTGGCGGAACTCTGGGCCGAGAACACCGCGGTGCCGCCGGGCGACGGGCCCGAGGAGATCGCCGAGATGGAAGCCGAGACCGCCCCTTTCGGCCGCTCGTGGCCCGGGCTTGCCCCCGGCCTGGCCCTCGGGCCGGCCGATGCCCGGCGAGCCGACGAGGTCGCCGGCGACCTGGCCGGGCGCATCGTCAACACAACGGACACCCGGCTCGGGCTGGTACCAGTGGCTCGTGGAGCCGACATCCCGGCCTACACCGGCTGGGCCGGCGCGCCCGACCAGCCGCACCCCGGGGCCCTGTCGGCCGTGCTGCGCAGCTGGGAGGACCGGTTCGGCGTCCGGGTGATCCGGATCGGGGCGAACTCGCTGGTGCTCAGCGTCGGCGCCCCGCCCGGCACCGAGGCCGAGGCGCTGCCGAACGTGTCCTACGGCGCCGGGGCGCTGCGCGGCTACGCCCCGGAGTTGGTCGGCGTCCCGCACTGGTCGTTCTGGTGGGAACCGTTCTCGTGAGGGCCGGCTCAGCTGTCCTGCTCGGTGGGCCGGATCAGGATCTCGTTGATCGCCACGTGCCGGGGCCGGCTGACGATGAAGCTGACCGTCTCGGAGATGTCCTCGGCCTGCAGCCGGTCCATGGCCGCGAACCGCTGGTTCATCCCCTCCTGGATCTCGGGGCGGTTGTGGCCGGCCAGTTCGGTCTCGACCGCGCCCGGCTCGATCAGCGAGACCCGCAGGTGCTTGCTGGTCACCTCCAGGCGCAGCGCCTCGCTGAACGCGCCGACGCCGTGCTTGGTCGCGTTGTAGACCCCGCTGCCCTTGCGCACCTGGCGGCCGGCCACCGAGCTGATGTTCACCAGGTCGGACACTCCGCGAGGGCTGTCCTCGGCCGCCCGCAGCAGGTGCGGCACGGCACTGTGGGCGACGTACATCAGGCCCAGCAGGTTGAGGTTCACCATCCGCTGCCACTCGGTGATGTCGGCGTCCACGATCGGGCCGAGCAGCATCAGCCCGGCGTTGTTGATCACCGTGTCGAGCCGGCCGAACTTCGCGGCCGCCGCGTCGACGGCGTCCTTGGCCTCCTTCTCGTCGGTGACGTCAGCGGTGATGGCGAAGGCCGTGCCACCGGCGTCGGCGATCCGGCGGGCCAGGGTCTCGAGGCGATCGGTGCGCCGGGCCACCACGGCCACCGCCGCTCCCTGCCCGGCCAGCGCGAGGGCCGAGGCCTCGCCGATCCCGCTGGAGGCCCCGGTCACCAGGGCCACTGTTCCTTCGAGCCGTCCAGTCATCGTGGTGCTCCCCCTGAGGTGTGCGCGAACAGTGATCTGCCCGGGTTCCCATTCTTACCGCCGGCCGGGCTGCTCCGCCGCTCGAATTCGGGGGGCGACTAGCTCGACCTCGAATCCGTCCGAGTTCTCCAGATAGGCGGCGTACTGCTGGGGTCCACCGGCGTGCGGGTGCCGGTCGGCGAACATCAGCGCCCAGCCGCGCTCCGGCCCGTGGGCGGCGAGGGCGTCGACCTGATCGGGGCCGGCCGCGTGAAAGGCGAGGTGGTTCAGGCCCGGCCGCAGCCGCTCGTGGGGGCCGGGCGCCATCGCCGGGGACTGCTCCAGGACGACGTAGGTGGCGCCCAGTCGCCAGCTCTGGCCGGCCGGCCATTCCTGGTCGGGCCGGTAGCCGAGTTCGCCCAGCAGCCAGCCCCATTCGGCCCGGGCCCGGTCGAGATCGGGAACCCAGAGCTCGACGTGGTGCAGCGAACCGGGCACCGGCTGCTCAGTCTCAGGCACCCGCGGAGTCTGCCAGAACGACCTGCCCGACGACGCCGACGATGCCGATGCCGATGCTCAGGCCGATGCTCAGGCCGGCGATCAGGCGTCGAGGTGGCGGATCTGCTCCCAGGCCTGGGCCCACGACCCGACCGGACCGGTGCAGATCCACACCCCGTTGCCGTCCTCCTCGTTGTCCACCCCGGTGTTCAGGGTGGCCACCCGCCGGCAGCCGGCCAGGGCGGCCGGCGCCCGCTCGCCGACATAGATCACCGGCCCCGGCGAGGACGGCGGGCCCCAGTCGGCCCAGCCGTTGTGCCCGCTGTAGACCGGGGGCGAGCCGCCGTACCAGCGCAGCGCCCCGGCCTCGCCGTAGTTGCCGGCGACCACCACCGCGGTGCTCCGCTGAGCCGGTGGCAGGGTGGCCACCACGGCCTCGACCTGGTCGACCACCTGCGGCCAGCCGATGGTGTCGAGCTCGTCGTCGTTCAGCGCGGTGTAGAACGACGACGCGAAGGTGCCGGCCGGCAGCACCGGCAGCAGGGCCGGGATCGGGAACAGCGCGACCAGCGCCAGGACGACGCCGAACCGGGTGAAGCTCCGTGGCGTCCAGTTCTGGGCCGCCGTCACCGCGCCGGCCGCCGCCAGCGGGCCGAGCAGGGCGATCAGGTAGTAGGCCTTGCCCCCGGTGAGCACGAAGAACACCACCAGGACCAGGTAGGCGATCGCGACCGGGCGGGCCCACTGCCACGGCGGCCGGCGCAGTAACGCCCGCAGACCGAGGTAGGCCAGCACGGCGCCCAGCGGGCTCAGCATGATCAGCTGCTGGGCGAGCAGCCCGATGATGCCGCCCAGCGAGCCGTACTCGTCGCGGATCTCGCCGGCCAGGGTGAACTGGGGCCAGCCATGATCGGCCTGCCACCACAGGTTGGGCAGCCACAGCAGCACCGCCAGCAACCCACCGGCCAGAGCCCAGAGCGAGCGCAGGTGGTGGCGCCGCGACGGGGTCAGGGCCACCCCCACCACCAGGGCTCCGACCAGCGGCGCGATCAGGCTCTTGTTCTCCAGGCCGAGGCCGGCGGCCAGCCCGACCAGCAGCCAGCCTCGGGTCGCGTCGCGGTGCAGCGCGCCCAGGAACAGCCGGATCACGATCGTGCCGAACAGCACGTCCAGGGTCGCGGTGGACAGCAGGTGCCCCACCGCGAGCAGGCCCGCGCTCAGCGCGACCGTGATCGCGGTCAGCAGCTGGGCCCGCCGGTCGCCGCCGAGCTCGCGGGCCAGACCGGCGTTGATCAGCACGACTGCCCCCACGATCAGGGCCGGGATCAGGCGCAGCACCACCATCGAGCCGTGCGCGAGCTCGTCGGCGATCAGGGCGACGAACGGCGTCATCGGGGGCTGGTCCGGGTAGCCCCACTGCAAGTGGTGGCCGGCGGCGACGAAGTACAGCTCGTCGCGGTGCGGTCCGTACCGGGTGGCGAAGGCCAGCACCCCCAGCGAGGCCAGCCCGGCGACCGCCAGGACGGCGCGCGAGCGCGGCGCGGGCACCGCATCCGGGTCGTCGACCACCGGTTCCCGAACCTCAGTGCTCACAGCCGACGTCCCCTCGTGACAGCCACGACCCGAGCCCGCATCGTAGTGCTTCAGCAGCTGTCGTCGGCCGGTTATGCCCCGCTTCGCACACCGTCCTCACCGCCGGCCCGCCGTTGCTACCGTCGCTGCCATGGGTGCGGACGAGAGTTTTCAGGTGGCGACGCCGAGAGTGGCTGCCGGGGCCGTAATCCGGGACGTCGAGGGCCGGATCCTGCTGGTCAGGCCCACCTACAAGGACGGCTGGGAGATCCCCGGCGGGTTCGCGGTACCGGGCGAGAGCCCGGCCGAGGCCTGCTCGCGCGAGCTGGCCGAGGAGATCGGCCTGCACCGCCGGGCCGGCCGATTGCTGCTGGTCGACTGGGCCCCCGACCCGGACGAGGGCGACAAGTTGTTGTTCGTCTTCGACGGCGGCCGGCTGGACGACGCCGGTGAGGCCCTGCCGGACGGCGAGGAGATCTCCGAGGCCCGGTTCTTCGACCCGAGCGAGCTGCCGAACCTGATGCCGGCCCGGCTGAGCCGACGGATCTCGACCGCGATCAGCGCGGCCGACGGTGACGACCCGTACGCCGAGCACGGCGTCCCCCGCCCGGTCGGAACCTGGGACTGACGCCCGGGCCCACCTCAGGCCGCCGCGCCGCCGAGGGGGCGCAGCGAGGCCAGGGCCCGAAGGGCGTCGGCCCGCGAGATCGGCTGGTCGTTCTCCAAGGCGGTGAGCTCGAGCTCGACCCAGTCCCGAACCAGCTGGGACATGCTCACCCCGCGGGCCTGGGCGGCGGCCTTGAGGCGCGCGTCCAGGCCGAGCGGCCAACGGACCGACCGGACCACCATCACCGGATGCTCGGCGTCCGGCACCGGCGGGGCGGGGGCATCCGCGCCGAAGGTCAAGCTGTCCATGAACTCGTTCGGGTCCTGCGATAGGTCACTCATCGCCGTCCGCCTCCCACTGCTCGAACTCCGCCAACTCGCCGTCCCGGAGGCCCCGGGCGCCGACGATCTGCCAGTCCCACTCGTCGACCCGGCGGACCGCCACGATCAGCGGCCGACCGGACGCTGTTCTCGCCCACACCGTCAGCACGCCGATCCCGGTCGTCGAACTCGTCGCCACCCGGGGCCAGCGCCGTTCGGCGGTCAGCACCTGCACCACTTCGTCGGGCTCGACCCCGCGTAACTTCTCCAGGGCCACGGCGAGCCACTCGTACCCCACCAGCCGAGTTTACGCGCGTATTACGCCGACCGGAAGGCCCGGCCCGCCCGGACGGTTCCGCGGAACCGTCCGGCGAGCCTCCAGCGGCCGGCGTCCGGGCAGGACAGTCTGGCGAGCCGGTCGGAACGCGATCAGCCTGCTCCGGCCAGGACCAGACCCAGGAAAGTCGCGTGTATTTCCCAGCCGGACCGGGACTCCGGTCCCATGCGGATGGGACGCCGTCAGGTGAGCCTTTCCGGGTCGGCGTGCGTTCGCGCGCCGCGACGTCGGGGTGCGGCGGGGGGCCCTCGCACCATCAGAAGGGGAGCAGCGTTGCTCACGGATGCCTGGTTGCTGCACGTTCCGTCGGTCGAGGCACTGACCCGGGGGTTCGGCGCCGGCACCGTGCTGGTGGCGATCGGGGTCAGCGTGCCGCAGTTCGTCCGGTTGTGGCGCGGAGGCACCGCCGCCGGGGTCAGCCTGCCGGCCGTGCTCAACTCGGCGATCAGCTTCCTGGCCTGGACCATGTACGCGCTCTGGATCGGCGACACCTGGCTGATCGCCTCCTCGGCGGTCGGCCTGCCGTTCGCGGCCGCCACCGCGGTCGCCGCCTGGTGGTTCACCGCCCAGCGAACCGGGCTGTGGCTCTCCGCCGTCTGGGTGGCCGTGCTGCTCGGCAGTTGCGCCATTCAGGCCGTCAGCGGCTGGGAGCTGGTACGCCTGACCGTCGGTGCATCCATCGGCTGGCTGGTCGTACCGGCCGTCGTGCAGGCCTGGCGCAGTCACGACGTGTCCGGGCTGGCCGCCGGGTCCTGGTGGGTGCTCAGCGCCGAGGGGATCCTGTTCCTCGGCTACGGGCTGGGCCGCGGCGTGGGGGCCTCGGTGGTCTACGGCCTGGTCGCCATGGCCGGGTCGGCGGCGGTGCTGGCCCGCCTGGCGCTCGGCGACCGCCGAGTGATCGAGGTGGACCTGTTGCCCCTGAGGCTCGAACCCGTCGTCCATCTGGCCAACGTGCCCGGGCCGAGATTCGGTGAGCCGCCGAGCCCGCTCGAGGTCAGTCCCGAGGCGGAGGGCCGATTGACGCGGTCGTACGGCTCAGGAACTGATCATTCGGGCCGGAGCTGGTGATCTGACGACGCGGCGAACAGGATCCCTGTTTCACGGGCTGCGCCACCCGCAGGGGACGGATCAGCGCCGCCCGCCGACTTCCTGGTGCCAGTACTGCGCGTCCTGGCTGCCAACTCGTAGGATCTCGTCCGGCGCCACGGGTGAGGGCCACAACTCCAGCAGATACTCGTCGACCACGCTCTCGGCGAACTCGTCGTCCCTCCCGGCGTCTCGGCCCCGCGCACTGACTCGCAGTCGGTACTCCCCCGGTTCGACACCCTCAACCGGCCCAGCGGATTCGCCGGCCCAGGACATCCACTGAACTTCGGCATGTGCGGGAACGTCCATGGACACCTCCACGACATCCTCGTAACGGGACGGAGGAAGGGGCGGCTCGGCATCCAGGAGATCCAGGCGTACTCGTGAGCCTCCGGATCGGCGTCCGAGGTTGAGATAGACACCGCCGGGATCGGCCGCCCCAACCAAACCGTTGACCTGACCCTTGAAAAATCGGTCCCACTCGCCATCGAAGCCGGCCTCGTCCGACCATACGAGGTCGAACTGGCCGTAGTCCGTGTCAATGACCTCGTCGAGCAGAACGCGCTTCATCCGTCGAACGATAGCGACGGCTGAAGCGCGAGGGACCGGGCTTGCATCTGAGCTGCATCGGCCTGGACCATGTGCCACCTCGCCGCTCGACCGCCTGAACTTGCCCGGCCTCGCGCTCTTCGTCCGGACGGGGGTCCGCCTGACGCGCCTTGTCTTTTGACCTTATTTCAGGGAGTGCGCTCGGTGCTCAGGTTTTGTCCTCCTTGAGATCGATCACATGCTCGGTGCATCGCTCATCGGCCATTGGGATGGCCTTTCGGTATCAGCGGTTCCAGTTTCCGGCCTTGTCGCCGGCGACCAGAAAGCTGGGTTCACGGGCCGGGTCGAAAGCGAGCAGCATCCGAACCTCGCTGCTCCCGGTCGATGGCGACCGCAGCTCCTTCATGTTGTGAAACTGACTGCCCTGAATCCGGTCGACCAGGGGTCTGCCCAGGCCGGGGCCCAGCTCGACGAGTTGATCGATCGCGTCCGAGAGCCCATCGGTCCGAGAGCCCATCGGCGAGATCGGGTCATCGCGACAGAAGCCGAGGAACCATGCCTCGACCCCCGGATGGAGAAGCACCGGCCACGCCATCGGCTTCACTGGAGCCGCCTGTCGGACTCGAACCGACGACCTGCTCATTACGAAGACGCTGCGGACACTCCCACACCGCTCTGACCAGCACTGGATGAACATCTCAACGCCCCCTACGCTCTGGTCGAGCTGGGCGAATGCCAAACGTCATGCCACGATCCATGCCATCGCATCCACCGGGCGCTTGGTTCGCGAGCCGCCGCGTCACAGGTCCCCAGTGTCGGGCCCAAACGCTTGCGCAGCGGCGAGATGGTCGCACGGTTTGTAGGCCTCCAAGCAGCACTGGCCGGCGTCGACTCTGTTGCGCAGACGAGCACCTGGTGCCGACTGGCTGTAGCTTGCGCAGATGATCGAATGGGAAGCAGTCGCGCAGATGATCGACTCGGAGTCCGAAGGCGAGTTCAGGCCCAGTGAGCCCCACGCTCGGGAGATGGGGTCGGTCGAGACGGCCTGCGGGCTGGACGCAGCCACGATGGAGACGCTCCCCCAGCGGTGGGAAGCGATCAGCTACGACGGCAAGTGCACGGAATGCTTCTCGGCCACCCAGGCCCCATCGGATTAGGAAACGGAACTGCCGTCCGCCAAGACGGGCAGCGATCTGTTTCACGCAGGAATGCCTGGAGGCGGTCGGCCAGACCGACGGATTGTGAGAGTGCTGGATGACGGGCATTAGGGTATCTAGCTGCGACGATGCTCTCCAAATTCTCGTCATCGCCAGCATGACCAACACGCTTCGGCGGAGTTTCGCACCACTTTGATGCACGCGACGCCCATGGTGCTGGGCGCCGCAGCTGCCTGAGTCACCAGCCGAGGAGCTGGCCTAACCGAGGAACTGTGGCAGGGTGCGCTACGCGCGGTTTGTGCGGTGAGTCCACCAGCTTCGCAGCCACAGCGGAACCAATATGACCCACACCAGTGCATGCCATTTTTCGCGGCCGTCCTCCCACCCGATCTGGTAGATCGCGGCGGCAATCCCGATCGCAGCAGATATCGGGTACAGCGGGACCAGAGCAGCGTGGACGACGGCGTACCAACGCGGGATTTGGGGGCGCGGTCGCTTGGGCATGGGTCATGGTCTCAGTGCCGCGACCAGATGGCATCCGTCCGAATACTGATCATGGCTTCAGCAGCGCAAGGCAGAACCGCCCCCAGCCCAGCGCCCACTGATGCCCTGGTGCCGGCCAGACGTCATCAGAGCCACTGACGCTCGGCCGGTCGGCCTTCACTCGGGGTGTCAGCTCGGTAGCCAATCGCCTTGCTCCTACCCTCGCAGATACGAAACGCATACGGTTTAAGGACCGAACCGACCCTCTCGACTAGCCCTTGACCAGGTCCAATGCCAAGTTGAGGCCATGATCGGAACCGAGGACCCGTCGCAGCAGGACGACGATCTGCGCCGGCGCGCCCGCCAGCGGGCGCTCGCCCTGCGTGCCTGGCCGCTGATTGCACTCACTCTGATGGCGGTCGGTTTTACTGCCATCTCTGTGGTTCGGCATGGTCTGGAGCACTGGTGGGTGATCGGCATCTTTTTCCTGCCCGTCGTGGTGCTGGGCGTCATGACGGTGATCATCGTGCGTCTGCAGCGACGTGGGCATCGATGGTTTCCCCAGCCCGTGCGCCTGCTCGGAGCCGACCGGGCCACACGACGGCGCGTGCGTCGAATGGTCCGCAAGGGGCAGCTGCCGACCGAGGAACCCGACCGCGCTCTGGCGTTGGAGATGGTCCAGGCCACCGACCGGGTCCGGTGGGCCCGCTGGAGCCCCCTCGTGGCGCTCCTCGCCCTCGGTGTCCAGGCGTTCACCACCGAGAACCGGTGGGTGCGCCTCGCCGTGATCGTCTACATGGTTGTCTTAACCCCGGTGGTGGTCCTGAGCTGGCGTATATACGCGCGCGCTCACACCCTCAACCAGGAGAACACCATCACCAACGCGCAGCCCTCCTCACTTCCTGGTCCTTCGACGTGACCGGCCGATAAGCGTGGGCACAGTGATCATTCGCCGGGGCCCCGACACCTTTGCCAGGTTGGTGCACATGAGGGTCACCATCGACGGGGCCATCGCCGCCCGGCTTCGTCCGAAACACGAAGTGTCTCTGACCTTGGCTCCCGGCACCTACCAGGTTCAGGCGCGCCTGCAGTGGTCCAGAAGCCACTCCCTCACGCTGTCAGTGTCTGAGCAAGGATCGGTCACCGTTGAGGTAGGCGCCCCCTGGCGCCTGAGCCTGTTCTCCTCCACGCCCGGCTCCTTGAACATCCGCGCGGCAAGCGGACTGATGAGCCCCACCGGCTACCGCCGCCAACATTCCAACCTGACGCCGCGGGTATTCGACCCGGCCGCGCACCGCCCCGGTCGCTCGCTCGGCCAGGTACCTGCGGTCAGGTGGATGGAGGCGTTCCTGAAGCGCCGCCACCCGGCCTGGGGCATCGCCCTCATCGTCGCCGGCTTCAGCACCATTCCGTTCAACTCCGGGGTGCACCTACACCCGGGGTGGATCGGCGGCCTGGAACATAACCTCATCGGACTGGCCACCCCCACCCTCTTCCTGGCCGGCATGTTCGTCCTAGGTGAATGGGCCGCACAACGCGATGCGGCCCGCGAACGCCGCGACTAAGTCACCCACGTCTAACGGATTGTGAGAGTGCCGGACGGCGCCTTCTGGGGCATCTACCTGCGACGATGCTTGCCGAATGTACGTCACGGCCAGCTCGACCAACACCGTTCGACGTGGGTTCGCACCACTTTGATGCACGACCGATCGATCTGGCCTTCAGTTCTTGCCGTCGGTGGGTGTCCTCGCGTAGGGGTACCACCTACAGATCGGCAGCCCTGGGCGGTGTCACCAAAGCGGGAACGGTCCACGGCGTCGACAACGGCTTAGGCTCCGGTGCGTGTCTCGTCGTCGCAGTCATTGGCTGGGGTTCGCCCTGGGAGCCTCCCTCGTGGTCGGCGGCGGTCTCATTTGGCGCATGTGGGCCTTCGAATACCACGGGTTCCCGTTCTTCGCGCTGTTGGGCCTCGGCGTGGTCATAAGCAGCATCGGCTTCGGCCTGATTCAGTGGGCTGTGTCCTCAGCCCTTGACCCTGACCACCACGAGTAGCGTCAACGGCTGAGCCCGCCGGCGGCCGATCAGGGCTGCGTCCGGTCTTAAGGCCGGTACAGCAAACACGACCAGAGCCCGCCGGGCCGTGGGTCGGGCTGGACGATCGACGGCAACCTACGTCCGGGACGGATCACCAAAGTGAGACGGCGCGGACGTAGGAAGTTGTGGCGGTCAGTAGTGCGCGCGCAGGTATAAGCACTTTCAGGAGTCTGAGGTGTCTCGCCGGCGCACGTACCACGCCACCGCCGCCGCGGTGCCGAATGCCACCATGCCGAACGACGGTGCAAGCCACCACAGCGGCGGATGCTCGGACCTGGCGAACCAGACGAAGATGTTGAACAGTCCCACCACAACCAACACGACGGCCAAGGCGAGCCGCAGACTGGCACCGGACCACTCGTCTGGGTACTTCACCGGCCCATCCTGACACCGCCGGCACATGCCCACCTTCCAACTTGCAGGCGTGAATCCTGCGCCACCATCGCGGGCTGGTGATCGGTGCCGGCTGCGCCGTGGCGATCGTCGAACTCTAGGACCAGGGTCAGGGCGGACTGGCTGTCTGGGTTTGCGAACGTCTGTGGGCCTGTCAACGTGAGATACCAGGGAGATGTCGAGACCGTTGCATCTCCCCCGCTCCAGGGCGTTAAGCAGCAACGTTCTGGAGCGGTCTCCTTCCTCACGGAAGGATGAGATCTTGCACGAGGGGCTGAGGCCCTGACGGTGGCGAAGCAATCACCTGACGCCACGCTGCCGCGACTGGACCCGGCAGGCCGGCACCGGTGCCGGCGCAGTCGGCGATCAGCTCGGCCAGATCCCGGACCTTGATGTTGCACATCTGCGACAGCCGGGACAGCAGCTCGAACGCTTCCTGGTTGTTGGTTTGGGTCAGGAACCGGATGATGCCTTTGGCCTGACCAATCGCATCCCGGTTCTGCAACCCCGCGCGCAACTGAGCGATCTCCTCGGCTAGCGCTTCGACATCCGGTTCCATTCCCATATACGTGACCTCCGCCCAAGAAGATAAGCCCCCGGAGGGCGGGCCCGGTCAACGGGCGTGATCACGGCCCGGCAGGGCGTCGCGGTGATCGCCCGGCTCCGGCCGACCGCAGGTACGAGGACGTCCCGAAACCGCGGGGCGGCTTTGTACCCGACCGCAGGCAAGATCCGCCAGCCCCCCTCGGCGCCACCGCGCAGACGCACGAGCCGGGTATCGGCTGCACGGACAAACGAGGGTCAAAGCCGGGGGATGTGCCAGTGACCGAGCAAGGACTCCTAACCGAGAGTGATCGCGCGCCCGGTGCCCACCAGCCGGGCCTGCTCCTGCTCGACCGCGCCGATCGCGGCCTCGACAACGTCGGGCCCCACGACGCCGGCCAGCTCGGCGCGGGCACCAGCCAGCGCTGAGCCCATCGCCCGCCAGGAGGCCTCGGCGTGCCGGCGAGCCAGCCAGGCCAGCACCACCGGATGCCGGCGCAACACCAGGTGCCCGCGATACTCAGACGGACACTGGTCCAGAAGCCACCCCTGCGCGGACTGCTCCCAGCCCGGTGCGCGCCCGGCGGCAGCACCTCCGCAGGCCATCCCGGCGGCCCAAAGCTGTTCACCGGCACCTAGGACCCCGGCTCCACCTGGACTCTGCATCCAAGGATATCGACGATTTCAGGGCCAGGCGAAGGGCGGATTATGAGAGTGCCGGACCACGGCTACTAGAGCATCTACCTGCGACGATGCCAACAGCATCGGCATCTGAGGCCGCTACTCCCCCACCGTTCGGCAGCGTTTCGCTCCAGATTTGATACCAGACGAGGAGCGGGCGCGTTCCTGCGCGACCGTAGGTGCGCGCCCGCGCGATCAACAAGTTCGAGGCCGGCAGGGGCTCCGAAGACCAGTTCATACGACGACGTAAGAACCCTCTTGAACCATGACCTCCGGCGCCAGCAGTCGACAGTGGTCAGTCAAGGGCGGGGCACAGCGGAGAACGGTGACGTTCCCTGTCGTGACCGTAGGGGGCGCGCCCGCGCCACGAGCAAGGCTCAGACCGGCAGCCTGACGCGCGGGTGCGGGACCTGCCGGGCACACTGTAGGCGTGATGCGACTGCGAGGGTTGCCGGCCGATGGCTCGGTAAGGAAACTCGTCTACGTCATCTGCGTGGACCTGGCATTCGCCGCCGCCAACATCGCCGTGAACCGCCACACGACCCTCGCCTCCGTGCAGTGGCTGACGAACATCTGGGCATTCGTCGCCATTGCCAACATTCCTTACCATATCGTCGAGCATCTACTGGCCCGCCGACGCCGAGGACAAACGCCTACTGCGCTACCGGACGGCCAAGTCAGCAGTCCACCGATGCACCCAAAGTGAAGCGCTCGCTGCCGGCCCGGTGCCCCCCCAAACTCGTCCGGTCCAGCACCGCAAAACCGGCCGCAAGCGGATATGTCACCTACCGACAACCGCCTCCGGAGGACGATACTTCGCCTGATCTTGAGCTTCATGAGCACCCAGGAGCACCCGATTTGGCGTCTTGACGGCCACCCGTTTGCTTTGATGGTGCTGAGTTCGTCTCATGAGTTGCTCCACGGCCCCCGTCACCTTCGTGGGCCGCTCGATCCTCCTTGCGTTGAGCAACAAGAACACAGGAGCCGGGTTTGTTCGACTTGCCGCTCTCGTCACCCAGTATCCTTGCGCTGTCCATGACCTGCACCCCAACTCAACTTCGAGTCGACCGTTGCGCCACGGGATCGTGACTCGGCGGTGCGTGGAGATGGTCAGCGATCGATCACTCGTCACTACACTGTCGATATGCCATCTGAGCGACTGTCCTTGGCCCTGGAACGCCTCCAGCCGGGCGACTGGCTGCAGTTTGAGCGTTTCGCAGCTGAGTTCTTGGCCGTCGAGATGCCCAGCCTCCGGACGACGGCAGCTACCGCCGGGGATAAGGGACGCGACGGTCAAATTTATGCCCCCGAGGGGCAGCCAACTACTTTCTGCCAATATTCAGTCACCAAGGCATGGTTGCCCAAAGTTGTCTCCACAAAAAAGATCTTGGAAGAAAATGGGTTTACTGTTCGTCGCTTAATCTATTGTACGAATCAGGTGATCGGGCCCTTGGCAGACGATTTAGTGGAAGAATTCCGCCTCGATGGTATATCCCTGGACGTTCGTGATCGGTCATGGTTCGTTGATCGCGAATTCACCTATCCGCAACGCGAGACGGCTAGTGCCGAACTGGCAGAACGGTTTGTTACACCTCTATTGGCGGCTAGAGGATTAGCCGAGCGAGTGGCATCGCCATTAGATCAAGGTGGTGCTCAGGTAGCACTTTTGCATCTTGCGCTTGAAGGTTACGACCAGTCATCAGACAAGGGTCTTACTAAGAGTTGCTTCGAGTCTCTTGTTATGTCGACCCTGCATGATAGTAGTGCTGCTAGCACACGAAGCACGTCCGAAATGCAGGCGGATGTGCGGTCGTTGCTGCCTGCGGGTGACAAAGTGCAAGTTGACGCTCAAGTAGAAGGCGCATTAACGCGACTCTCCGTTCGTAACGGTCCTGTTAAACAGGTGGGAAAGACGGACAGTTACCATTTAAGTTTCGAGGAACAGCAAAAGCTAAAAAATCAAACTACTAATTTCCTTTTAAAGGAAGAAGCACTCTTGCGTCAAATCACGGATCTTCTCCGTGATGTCAACCCCGAGATGCCTGACGAAAGCGTCAGTGAAACCGCTATGGGACTCAGTGCGGGGCTTCAGAGGGTTCTTTGGGAGCGAGGCGAGGCTTTCGCTCAGGCCGTGGTAGCCACTGGCCACATCTCACACGTCGATGCTGACACTGTATTCGAGGCCCTGGCGAGGGATGGCGTATCTTTGCCCGGTCTATCACGTGAGTCGGCCACTGCTGTGCTTCTCGGAGTTCTAGAAGAACCTCGGCCTGAGACTTTCAAATACCTGCGCTCGCTAGCCGACGGCTACACGCTATTCGCGTTCCTTCGTCAAACACCTGACGTGCAACGTGTCGTACTACAAATTTTTTCTGAAGGCGATTTGTGGTTAGATACGAATGTGGTACTTCCGCTGTTAGCCGAAACATTGATTGAAGAACCAAGCCAGAGGCACCATACGGCTCTGATTCAGGCAGCGCGCGATGCTGGACTTCGTTTATTTGTTACCGACGGCATTATTGAAGAAGTAGAGAGGCACATCAACCGCTCTCTAATGTTTGCCCGAACAGCAACGACGGATTGGCAGGGCGACCCTCCGTTCTTGTATAGCGCATACGCACTCTCCGGTCGAGCTCGTGCGAGTTTCGCGGATTGGCTGGAAGAGTTCCGTGGGGCGATTGTCCCAGAAGAGGACGTGAAGCAATATCTTGCGGAGGACTTTGGCATAATCGGAAGGAATCTGCACGCCGAGGCTTCAGCAGCCGACGACGACCTGAGAGCAGCGGTGCAAGAGATATGGCATGAAGCTCATGATCGGCGCCGCAAACGTGGCGGCGGTAAAAGCGATCTGACACCGGCCGGCGCCCTGCGGCTAGTTGCCCATGATGTTGAGAATTGTGTCGGCGTCATCCAGCTGCGGATGCAAACACCCATGTCGCCCCTGGGTTATCGGGCATGGTGGCTGACTTTAGACAAAATTGCCTACAGCCTGCGTTCTTCTTTGAAAGATCGACTGGGCGAAAAGGCTCCTAGATCTCCGGCTCTGAGTCCTGATTTTCTCACTGAGCTTCTACGTCTAGGACCACTTCGAACGGCCATTGAAACAGACCTTCATGTTTCCCTGCCGGTGATAACAGAGTTTGGACGATTCGATGCCCTTCCGAAGCCCTTAATTGATCTTGCCGACCAAATTCGCCGAGATAGTCAAGGCTTGAGCGAGCGGGTCACGGCACGCAGAGTTCGAGAGGCTGTAAATAACGCGAAATGGCGAATGGGTCCGGTTAGTCAGGAGTCCGGCCACGCGACTGAAGTCAGCGTTCAGCGGCGGCTCAAAAGCCAGCAAGAGCGACTCACCTAACGGTCAGGACGCCTCCCTCAACTGATCTCATATGACTGAGCTTGTGGATACGCGCGATCAACGTGTCAAGGAATCAGCATATAGCTGCGCACAGGTCGGGCATCTGGAAGCACGCTTGATGTGTTCCTCGCGTTCCATCGTTCCGTGCCCGAGGGTGATCGTCACCGGTGTGCCGGACCGATGGTGGTTGGCGATGCGCCGGTTCGGGTCGCGTTGCTGGGTCCAGCCGACGTAGTGGCGGATCGGGCCGGCGGAGAGGTACCCGTGGCTGTTGTGCTTGGGCGGGTCGCCAGCATAGTCGAGGCTGACCGATTCCACGATGACCGGTGGGTCGTAGCAGAGGCCGTAGATGGTCCCGGGGATCTGGTGGATGGGGAGGCCGTGCTTGTCCTCCAGGCGGCGTACCCAGTCCGGGCGAGGATCGTCCATCGAGCTCATCCTGCAGCCTTCCGCGCCAACCGGCCAGAGTTGGGTCGCCGCGGACCGGGGTGGCCATCTAGGGCGTCGGCGACGCGCTGTCCGATCCAGTGTGCAACGTTCACCGAGACGGCGTTGCCGGCCTGCATGGTCTGCTCCCCCTTGGTCCCGTGCACGACGTACTCCCCGGGGAAGCGTTGGGCGGCCAGCTGCTCGCAGGGCTGGAGCATCCGGTAGTGGCAGTCGTCGACCTCGTACGCCGGCGCCAATACCACGGCAGCGGAGTCATGGGTGGCCAGGGTCAGGATCGGTTCGTTCGTCGGGCGGGCGTGGCCCTTGCGGTAGGGGATCACCAGGCCGTGATTCCTGGACGTCGACAACGTCCCAAACGGGTGCGTCACCGGCCGGTAGGACGATCCGCCACCACGGAGCTCGGCGACGAACGCTCCGGCAGGCGTGACGACGCCGTCGCCGATCTTGACCGTGCGGGTCGGCAGCGGCGCCAACCTGGCCGGCATAGCTCTGGGGTCGGTCCCTCCGTGGGTGGTGGTGATCAGCAGCGGCTCCAGGAGGTCGGCGTACTCGGCCAGCCCGCGGGCGACCTTCGCCCTGGTCGAGGCGGCCAGCGGCCGGGCCCGGTCACCGAACCGGGGCCCGAGATCCGACCAGTCGATCGCCTCCGCCGCGGGGCGGATGTACGGCTCGACCAGGGCGTGCCGGCACCTGGTGTTTGGGCAGCGGTACTCGTACTGGGTGCGGTACTTGCCGACCGTGTTGCCGTTCTTCCACGACTGCAACGCCTCCACGTCCTGGTCACAGAATTGGCAGAACGCCAGCGGGGTGGGGGTGAGGTCGGGCATCGGGACGCCCTGGCGGACGAACACGACGTAGATCCGGTTCCTCCACTGCGGGGCCGGGGCGTTGTCCGGGCCGCTGATGTGCGCGGAGTTGATCGAGAACACCTTCGAGGAGTAGCCGAGGACGCGCATGCCGTCGCGCCACCAGTCGAACAGGGCCCAGTCCTCGTAGAACTCGACCACGTTCTCCACCACCACGACGTCGTACCGGTGCACCTCGCTGGCCCGGATCACGTCCAGGGCGGTGGCCCGGGTGCGCTCGAACGCGGCGGTGTCGACCTTCCCCTCAACCTCCAGCAGATCCAGCTGCCCCCGCGGGCGGTGGCGGCGCTTGTTGCCGCCGGCGGGGCTTTCCTCGGTGCAGATCACCGACGCCCACAACACCCTGGTCGAGGGTAGGCGGCGCATGTCGTAGTTGTTGATGTCCGCGCACAGGTGCTCGGTGCCGGGGTGGTTGGCGGCGTGGGTGTCGATGGCGACCTGCCAGTGGTTGGCGGCAGTCACGACCCGGAACCCCGCCGCGGCCAGCCCGGTGGAAGCACCGCCGGCACCGCAGAAGAAGTCCGTCACGTCCAGGTCGCACCCGAGACGGTTGATCAGCGCGGTCACGACGCCTTCCCTCCCCGAACACCCTGCTCCTGGTGCTGCTCTGCCTGCTGGTCAAGGCCCCACGAGGCTTGAGCGCGCTCACGAAGCTGCTCGCCCGTCCGTCCCGATTCGGCGTACCTGGCGGCCTTCTGCAGGCGGGCCTGGGTGACGGCGCGCCAGAGCTTGAGCCCGGCGTGGGCGGGACCGGTGGGGACGAGCTCGACGGTGATCCGCAGATCGGCCAGCTCGATCCCGGCCCGCAGGCCGGCTTCGTACCCGGCCGAGTACGCCGGCCAGTCCGCCTCGCTGATGGTGGTGTCGTCGGGGTGCCCGACCAGGGCATGGCGCACCTGCTGGCTGTCGGCGGGGTTCATACCTGCCCCTTGCTGTCACCGGTGGCCGGGCTGCTGGCCGTGGGTAGCGGGATACTCGTGTGGGCGGCGTTCCACAGGTGCAGGGCCAAGTCGTCGACATCCTCAGCTTCCTGATCGTCCGGGTGCTCGGGCCCCTCGAACAGCTCCGCTTCCGGGTCGGTGATCGCTTCCACGATCACGTCGACTCGAAGGTTCTTGAACCGGGCCGCTTCGGCTTTCACCGCAGCCGTGAACGCGTCCGCGTAGGTCCGGTACCGCTCCTGCCACCGCGCCCTGACGACGTTCAGAGTCGCCTCCAGAGCCGCGTCCATGGCCTCCAGGCTGACCTGCCCGGCCAGCAAGCCCTCGTGCAGGTCGATAACGGCCGCGCATTCCTGCTCGAACTCGCTCTCCACCACACCCGGGGTCACCCAGATGTTCTGATGGATCAGCCGGGCCACGTTCAGGTGGATCACGACCGGCTCGGTCCGGTACCAGATGAGGTCTTCCATCCCACCCCCGACCGTCCCTTCCACCAACTGCGCGATCAGGTCGGCTTCCCACGATCCGGGCCGACCGACGATGAGCCGATCGGTGCTGCCGACGTTGGCGGCCACGGCGGCCAGAGCGTGGGCGAGGAAGTCCGCGAAGTCGACCGGCCCGTAGGTGGGGTGCACGAGCCGGACCGCGGCGCTCAACGCCTGCACGGCGGTGGTGAACGTCTGCTGGTACTCGGCCCGGTAGGTGGCCTCGATCGAGGGCCGCGCCGGACCGGCCTGGTCACTCGTGGTGTGCTGGTTCTCGTCCATCTGAGTTCTCCCGTGACGAAGGGTGTTTGGGTTGTGGTGGTGCTGCGGTGGGGGCGTTCTTGCTGCCCCCGCCGTGGGCGCTAGGTACCGCCCGTGGAGAGGCTCGCGGTCAATCCCCACCCGCCCCGCCGACCTGGCCCCGCGCATGTGCGGTGAGCACATACCCCGACCACCCACCGAAGTTGGGGATTGACGGTGAGACCGCGGGTGGTACCGGGAGGTGAGCCAAGGCACCCAAGGTGATCGGCCTCGCGCGTCACCCGGCCCGGCCCTGATTGGTCTCGCGCGGGCCGCACGCAACCCGTTCCTCGTTCCCACCGGCCCGGCCGTACCTGCCGGGGCTGGTGTTGTCCGGGCCGGAACTGTCGGTGCTGGCGCGTAACGTCTTTGGTGACGGAATGGGCCCACGTACGGGGTGAGTGAGATGGCAGCTGCGCAGCCAGGCGAGAACGAGACCACGACCGGTTCGGAGGCGTGGCGCACTCCGGGGCCGGACGAGATCGTCGCGGTCCCGGGGGTGGTGCGGATCCTGGATCACGGGGTGCCGTGGATCCGGACCGGCGACGAGCTCGACGTGGCGTGGGACAAGGTGGAGACCGCGGTCGCGGCGGTGGTGAACAACGGGCTGCCGAACGACTACGCCTCGCTGGATGGGGTTGAGCGGGCGGTGTTCGGGATGTTCAACGCGGCCCGGTGGACCACGCTGCAGATGCCCACCGCGCCGATGGGCGGCGGTCACATGCCGGTCACCGGGGGCAGCATCCGCCGGCAGCTGGACCTGGCCACCGTTCAGATGGTCGACAAGCTGGCCGGGTGGGAGTACGCCGTCGGCGTGGCCGGCTGGTTCGGGTGGATCACCGGCATCCGCGACGAACTGAACCTCCCCGGGGAAGACACGCCCCCGCGCGACTGACTCACACATCGGCCACATCCGCGCTGGCCTCACGGGCCGCGGACCTGGTCGTCATGGCTTGCTGCTGGTCGGCGGCGTCCCGACGGCGGCGGCCCTGCTCGTCCGACTCAGCCCGGCTGTTGTCGCTGCTGCTGTGGTGGGTGTCGTCGAGGTCGGCGTCTTCGACGTGGGCGGCGTCCTGGCTGGCCCGGTCAGCGACCGTGCGCAAGGCCAGCGCGGCCAGCGCCGCCCCGGCCTCGACCTGCTCGGCGCTGGCGTCGGCCGGCAGGACGGCATGAGCGGGCGAATGACCCCACCCGTACTCGCCTCTGTCATTGCCGATCGCCGTGTCATCGACGTTGGGGGCCCGGCCAGTCGGGGTTGCTGCGTCGTCGGCCGTGTCCGCGTCGCTGGTGTGGTTCCACGGGTCGGGGCCGGTGGTGGCTTCAGGTAGGTGCGCCAGTTCGTCGGCCGGCACCTGCTCGATGAGGGCGGCAGCTTCGTCGGCGGTGGTGTCGTGCAGGTCGAGTTCGGTGATCGGTCGGTGGGCGTCGTCGGCTTCGCGCGCCGCGCGGTCGGCGGCCAGCCAGGCGACGGTGTCGATGCGGTCGGGTTCGGCGCCGATGCGGATACCGCGCCGTTCCAGCTCGACCTTGCCGCGCTGCTCAACCTCGAACGCGACCGTGGCCGAGGACGCCCACGCGCTGCGGGCCTGCACGGCGACTTGCAGGGCGGGGATGGCGGCGTCTTTGACTGTGACGATGCCTTCATGAACCGCAGCGTCAGCCGCGTGCCGGGCGACAGCATCCGAGTCACCGGCCCGTTCGGCTTGCTCGGCATGGGCACGGGCGATCGCTGCGCCCTGCCGGGCGGTTTCGCGTTCGGTCTCGGCCGCGCGTAGGGCGGCGTCGGCGTGCGGGGGCGCCCACGCCCGCTCCAGCTGCCCGGCGCGGACGCGGGCGCGTAGGCGTCCTTCGCTCATCCCGGTCTCGTCGAGGGCGGCCTCGGGGCGGCCGAGGGCTTCCCACGCGGCGGTGTAGGAGGCGCGCTGCTCCGTGGCGGCCAGGCCCGGCATGGTCGAGATGGCCTGCTGCTCGTGCGCCCAACCGGTCGCCTCCCGATGCGCGGCAACCGTCCCGGCCCGCTGCACCCACGCCCGCCAGGCTGAGTCATCCCAAGCGACGCCGCCGCCGCGGGAGCTGTCGCCGCTGTCCGTGCTGTCGACGGCGTGAGTGGGGACGGGGCCGAACGCCTGCAGCGCCCACGCAGGTGGGTCGGCCGCGATCTGCTGGCCGAGCTCATCCTGGCGGCGGGCGACGCGCGCCTGCAGGTGCTCGACATGCTCGACCAGGGCCGGCGCGATGTCCCCCGGCACGACGAGCCCGGCCACGTCGCCCTGCTCCCGCTCGCTCACGTTGCCCGCGGCCTGGGCCTCGGGCAGCAGCGGGTGCGGCAGGGGCTGCCCGCCGGTGATCCGGTGCGACAGGACCTGCGCCACGGAGTCGGCATCGCTCAGCGACCGGGCGGTGATGGCATCGGTGAGGACCTGGCGGGGGTCTTGCCCGGTCTGCTCGACCGCGCGCAGCAGGCGAGAGAGGTGCTCGCTGCCCTGGTCGGCGCCGAGCCGGGCCCGAGCGTGCGGGTCCAAGACGCCGCGGGCGGTGAGCTCGTCGAGGTGGCGGTCGAGGCGCTCGCGGCACGCGATCCGCACCACGGCTTCGAGCCGGCCCGCCAGGACGCTCATGTTCGACAGGCGCGCGGCGTCCAGTTCAGCTTCGACGGTCGCGGCTCGGTTGCTCTGGCCCCGCTGGAGGGAGGCTTCCAGGACGGCGCGGGCCGAGGCGCGGGTGGTGGCGTCCTCCAACCGCACCTGACCGCCCGCGGCCGTGGTGGCAGCCGGGCGGGTGTCAGCGGTGGTCGGCGTGTTGAGGGAGACGTGGGCGGTGTTGGTCAGCCGGCCGCGGGTCATGGCGACGTAGAGGGTGGCGGCGTCCATGGTCCCGTCGGTGAGTAGGTGGGCGCTGTCGACGGTCATGCCTTGGGCGGCGTGGACGGTCGAGGCGTACCCGAGCTGCACGTGCTCACCCACGTAGGAGGCGGGCAGCACCAGCTCCCGCGCTGGAGCGGCCGACGTTGGGTCGGTCTGGTTGTGGTCGGCGGGCACGACGGTGAGGGAGCCGTCCTCACCGACGGCGGTGACCTTGTATTGGGCGCGGTTGATGACGCCGAGGGCGTAGTTGTTGCGGCGGGCGGCGATGAGGTCGCCGACCCCGGCGGTGCCGCCGTCCAGGCCGAGCAGGACCCCGTCCGGTTCGACCAGGCCGAGGTCGATCAGCTGGTCCCGCACGGTGGTCGCGACCTGCGCGGCCTGCTCGTTGGTGGCGGTGACGACCACGACGGACCGCCCGTCCAGGCGATCAGCAACCGCCGCCCGAGCAGCGGCGGTCACGGCGTCGTCGGGTGTGTCGTGCGATAGGAGCCGGCCGTGGCGGTCGTACTCGGTCAGGGCGTCGGGGTCGCCGTCTCTGAGGGCGAGTGAGGCGGCTGGTTCCCAGTCGGTGGCGAAGCGGCGGACGTCGGCGAGGGTGTAGGTCTCGGCGTGCCCGTCGAGCAGGCCCATCACCCCACCCGCCTCAACGGCACCGAGCTGGCGCGGGTCACCGGTCAGGACGAGGCGGGCGCCGGCGTGCTGGGTGAGGGTGTGGATGCGGTGCAGGTCGGCGGTGGCGACCATGGACGCCTCATCCACCATCACCACATCCGTCGGCCGCAGCGTCCATGCGGTGTCGGCGGGGTGGGTGCTGCCAGCGGTGAGCTTGTCCTGCACGTCGAGCCACTGGGTAATGTTGCGGGCGTCCTCGATCCCGTCATCGCGCAGGACCTGCGTGGCGATCTGCGAGACGGCCAGGCCGACCACCCGGCCGGGCTGGCCGTCGGCGGTGGTGAGGTCGGCCCAGGCGTGCGCGAACGTTCCGGCCGCGTAGGACTTTCCCGTGCCGGCCGGGCCGACCAGGACGGCCAGCCGGGCGTCCGTGGCGGCGATCCCGGCGACGGCGGCGCGCTGGTCGGCGCCGATCGTCGTGGCGTGCTCGTCCAACCAGGCGTTCACGGCGGCGGCGTTCAGGTGGTGGGCGCCGCGTTCGATCGACGCCCGGCGCAGGGCCTCTTCGGCCAGGAGGGTGTCGGTGGTGGCATATAGGCGCGCCGACGGTGGCGTGGAGGGGTCGGCGGCCAGGGCCGCGGCGGCGCTGCTGGCGGTGGCGGGGTCGCTGTCCAGGAGTTCGGCGAGGTCGTCGATGTTCCGCCCGGCGACCTGCCGCACCAGGTCCCCGGCCAGGGCCTGCTCGACCAGGCCGGTCAGGACCTGCTGGGTGCTCTTGGCATCCAGCCCACCCAGCGACGGCAGCCGCCGGGCGATCTCCAGCATCAGATCGGAGGACCGCCAGGCCGACTTGCGCTGCCCGCAGGCGGCGACCGCCTCGCTGATGATCGCGGTGGCCGACCATTCAGCGGCCGCGGTTGCCGTGCCCGCTTCTTCGGCGGCTCGGCGGTGCTGCAGGTGCTCGACCATGTCGTCGCCGACCTGGTCGAGGTTGGAACCGCTGGCCACCGTGCTGGCCCACCACCGCGACAGCAGTTCCTCTCGGGTCTCGTGCGCGTGGGCCGATTTCGCGGTGCGAGTGGACAGTGTGGCCGCCTTCTTCAGGCGGTAGATCTCCAGTTCCGTCAGCTCCCGGCCGGCCTTTTCTTCTGCCGCGGGGAGCAGCTCGGCGACCTTCGCGCTCACCTGCTGATCGCGGGAGGAGAACAGTTCGACGATGGCGGTCGGTACGACCGTCAGCTCGCGGGCCATGCCGTCGGGGCGCAGCTCGACCTGGAACCCCATGCCTGTGAGGCGCTCCTCCAGCACCCGGTCGGCGACCGCGCCGAGGGCGTGCTGCTGCGCCAGGAGATCCTGCCCGTCCAGAGCGCGGGCTTTGCCGTCGGCGGAGTAGGCGCGGTTCAGGATCGGGTTGTGCACGTGCAGCTGCGGGTCGATGTTGCGGTTCGTGTGCTGGAAGAACGACGCCACCACCAACCCCGGCGCCGCTTCCCAGCGGGCGGTCTCGGAGTGACCGCCGTGCCGGCCGGTCCGGACCACCGCGATGGTCTCGGCGTAGTCGAGCATCGCCGCGTTCGCCTCCAGGATCGCCGACTCGATCCCGGTCCGGATCGCCGCGAACTGCTCGGCCCGCTCCACGTCCCCGGACCGGATCGCCGCGACCTCCGCCCGGTGCGCGGCGGTGTGAGCGACAGTCACGGACTTGGGAACACTGAACGTGGCGTCCCACCCGATCGTGTTTGTCTGCGCCGAGCCCTCGATCTGCCGGCGCAGCTCCTCGACCCGCTCCGGCAGAGCCGCCGGCTCGGCCGTCAGGGCCGCGTCCAGGCGGTCCTGCACCGACCGGTACGCCCGCCGCCCGGACCCGATCGCCTCCCCGGTGACCGGGTTCACGAACTCACCGAACACAGCCGTCATGTCCTCGGCGTCGACCTCACCGGACAGGCCCAGCCGGTCGGCGCCGGACCCGGACCACTGCCCCGGCGGCTCGCCCTCAGTGACAGCGTCCAGGTAGTACGACTCCTGCCCGGCGGCCACGCCGCCGAGGCCGACGTAGTACTCCGCCGACGTCGCCTTGGCCACGGTTACCACCATGCGAAAGCACCTCCATGCGAAAAGGGTTCGACCGCGCTGAATAGCGCGAAGAATGAGCTAAACGATCTTGCTAGTTGATCTTGGTTCGGCCTACTCGATCAGTGATGCATAGGTTTGGGGTTCTTGGCTCTTTCGGAATGGGTTTCTTTGGTGACTGGCTGCGTACTGGTCTGGGCTTTCTTTCTGACTGCTGAATCGGTTTCTTAGGTGGGGTTTTCTGGCTGCTGTTCTGCTTCTGCTGGGAGGCCGATGTAGGGGTTGCGCTGTCCTGCTCTGGGTGCCGGGTTCGGGCGGTGCCGCGCCGTGTCTGCGCCGCCCGGGGCGGCTGCACTGTGCGGCTGTTGGCGGGCTCGGATCACGGTCTGGAGGTGATCGCTGTCCTGGAGGTGGGTTCTGGCCGTTCGGCATCGCGCGCGCGGCCGGGTGCGCGGCTCGGCCGCGGGCCGGGGCGTCTGCCCGGGGACTGGGGTGACGGCGTTGGCGAGGACGTCACGCAGGACGGCCTGGGGGGTGCCGGCGGGGACGGTGCCCATGATCGTGACGGCCTGGGCGAGGACGGCGGCGGGGGTGATGGATCCGGCGCGTAGCTGGCGGGAGATGACGCGCCGGACCTTGCGGGCGCCGCGGCCGGGCAGGGCCATGCGTAGGGCTTCGCGGGCGGCGGCATGGGCGCCGACGTCCGCGCGGACGCTCGCGTGAGCGGCCTGGCGGCGGACGCGTAGCCAGGTGGAGGCGGATTCGCCGGGGGCGGTCAGCCACAGCGCGAACGGGATGCTGTCCGGGCGGGCGTGGGCGGCGCGGTAGTCGCCGAGCAGGTCGCGGGCGGTGAGTTCCACCAGGGCCGACCACACGATCGGGGCGGCGATGTGCCACGGCACGGTGAGGAGCGTGTCTGCTGCCAGGGCGTTGAGGAAGATGGTCCCGCCGACCCCGACGTGGGCGGTCAGCCGCCACCCGGCCCGGCCTCGCCCGATCACGGCGCCGGCGAGGTAGGCCAGGGAGGCTCCGACGATGAGGGCGTCCACCAGGAGGGGGAAGACCTGCGCCAGCCGGTGCGGGAAGACGTCTGCGGCGGCGCTTTGCAGCGACTGGTAGGACAGGGCCGCCCCGGCCGCGGCCACGGCGGACAGCACGAGGTAGGACGCCAACCGCAGGCGGCGCGCCCGCTTCACCAGGTGCGGCTCCGGGGTGCTCGCACCTGCCCGCGGTTGGCTCCCGCGCAGATCCGCGGGCACCTGGGTGGGCGCCGGCGTGAGGGGTTCGGCGGCACGCGCCACTGCGCGCGTGACGGTGGCGGCGGTGTGCTCGGCGACGATCACATCGGGGTGCGGGGCCGCGGGCACAGTCGCGGGCACGGTGGCGGGCAGATGCGCGCGCAGTAGCGCGGGCACATCGGCGACGGTGACCGGGTCCGGCGTGGGTGCCGGGTCGGGGGGCGCGACCGTGCTCGCTCCTGCCCGCGTGCTCGCCGGTGCCTCGGTGTCGGTGGGCTCTTCGGTGGCGCCGGCGGTGGGCCCGCCGGTTGGGCTCGGGGCGTCGGTGGTGGCGTCCAGTCCCTGCTCGCGGCGCCAGTCGTTGACGATCCGGCTCACGTAGGTGCGGCGCTTGGTGTCGGCGGGGTTTTCGGCGACGCCGTGCTCGGCCAGCCACAGCCGGACCACCTGGACCGTCATCGGGCCGGGCTGGGCGGCAACGACCTCGCAGGCGTACCGCACCTGCGCGGCCTTCGAGCCGAGCCGGGCCAGTTCGCTGTCGTGGGCCTGGTCTTTCTTCGACCGGCGGCGAGGCTGCCGGATCACGGTCACGCTCATCAGAGTCCTTTCAGGGGCAGACGGAAGGGGCGGCATCGGGCCAGTCCGGCCCCGGGGTTACAGGTCGTCGACGTCGTCGTTTTGCCAGCTGCCACCGAGGCCGCCGTCTTCGTCGCCGGTGTCGGCGTCGGTGTCGACGGCGCCCCAGAGCGCGGCGTCGGTGTTCGACATGTCGTGGTGCAGTTGCTTGCTGGTGTCGTTCCACTTGCCGCTCAGGACGGCGTCGAGGTCGTCGTAGGTGGCGTAGCCGTGGCGTTCGGCGGCGTCCTGCAGCGCGGCGGGCAGGTCGCTGTGGCCGGCCTCGGCCAGCAGGCCGGCCAACGGCAGTGCGCTGACTCGCTCCCATTCGTCCTGGTAGGCGCCTTCTTCGGCGTAGCGCAGGGCTTCAGGTGAGGTGGCTCGTTCGTGGGTGTCCTGAAGGAAGGCGTCCTCCGTGCCCGGCACACCGGTGAGTTCGGCGGTGGCCGCGACGATGTCGGCGGTGGTGAGGTTCCCGTCGGCGTCGATGCGTTCGGCGACGGCGGTTTCGATCTCGACCGGCGCGAATCCGAGCTGCGCGAGGGCGTCGAGGGTGTGAGTCGGTAGGCCGGGGCCGGTGACGATCAGGTGACCGCGGCCGTAGTTCCAGCCGAAGACTTCGTCGAGGGTGTCGCGGGCTGCCTCCAGTCGCCGGCTGGGGTCGTAGTTCATGACGTGCTCGTGGCGTTCCTCCTGTGCCCGCAGCATTTCCCGGGAACCGGGCCAGCTCTGGGCCGACGCCATACCGGCTTCGCGGGCTACACCCCAGTCGCGTAGCTGGGAGAGGGTCGCGTTCTGCGGGTTCGTCGGGTCGGCGGTGTTCTCGGTCATGGCGGTCTCCTTAAGACAGACGGGACGACAACGGGGGGTGCGCTAAGGGCTTGAAGTCAGGTGAGGCGGGGCAGGGCGAACGCTTCGGGGGCGGTCAGGTGGCGCTCGCGCGCCCACCAGGCCGCGGCGGAGAGGGGGTCGAACCCGGTGGTGTCGTAGAGGTGGGGTCGTTCGCGGTGGCCGTGTTCGGCCAGGCACGTGGCCAGGGCCGCGGTGATGCGGTCGGTGGTGGCCGGCAGCCACCGGGTCAGCCACTCCGAGACCGGTGTCGGTTTCGGACCGGTGTAGGCGCCGTCCCGTTCGGCGGTCAGGGCCAGGAGGTCGACGACGACGGCGGGGTGCAGGGGCCAGCAGGGCACGTCCAGGCTGATCCCGTGGTGGGTCAGGATGGCTTCGACGGTGTCCTGCAGCCCGGTCAGGATTGCTCGGGCGGTTTCGATGTCGTCGACGGCGAACCAGTCCAACTGCCCGGCCGGCTGGTCGTCGTCGTCCTGCACGGCACCGGCTGTGCCGACTGGGCCGCCGGTGGTGAGGGTGCGGATCTGGGCGGTGAGGTCGGCCAGGCCGCGTCCGAGGGCAGCCACGTCGGCGGAGGTTTTGCGGACCTCGTGTTCGGTGGCGTCGACCCGCCCGGCCAGAGCTGCGGCCAGCAGTTCGCCTTCGGGTAGGTACTTGCGGGCCATCACCACCACCCCGACTCGTCCACGTCGCTCGCGCCCACGGCGGCCATGGCGACGTCGCCCGGCTCCGGCAGTTCGGCCGGCAGGTCGGCGTGGTCGCGGGTCCGGGTCGCCCGCTCGTGCTGGTGGGTGGTGATCCCTGCGGCCTGGGCGGTCTGGGCGGCGTGGGTGGCTCCGGGTGAGTGGTCCTGGATGAAGGCCAGGCAGAGGTCGGCGCCGGCGGCGACCATGGCGGTGTTGCGGATCGGCCCGGCCGCCCGCTGGTGGGTGGCCCAGTCCGCCGGGTGCCGTTCGACCTGGACACCCTCGTCGGCGTGGCGCCGGGCCCACAGGTCGGCCAGGGCGTCGGCGCCGGTGGGGCAGGCGCCGTGCACGATCGTCAACTGGGCCCCGGCCGGCAGCTGCTCGCGGACTGCTTCGAGGGCGTCGGCGATCTGCCGGTATCCGGTCCAGGTGCGGGAACCGGTGACCAGGACCCGCACCCCGGCCCCGCCCGTACCCGCGCCTCGGTCCGGGTCTGCGGGTGCCGAAGTCGCTGCGGTGGGCTCGTTCTGGTGGCTATGGCTGACATCGGCCGCGCCCGGCCCCGTGGGCTGGTAGGTCAGGGCGGTGCCGGTGACGCCGGCCGCACTGGGGTGGGTGACGTGGCGGCCGGCCGGGACGTAGGCGCTGGTGGAGACGGAGCGCTGGTGCAGTTGGGCCATGGCGTGGGCGCTGGCCTGGCGGGTGGCCCAGTCGTGGGCGGTGTACCAGTGCCCCGCCATCGGCCCGTCGACGCAGACCACCGGGTCCTGCTCAGCCCAGTCCGGCAGCACGCTCCCGTCCGTGGGTGCCTGTTCGTCCACCTGCGGGCCGCGGGTGGTGGCGTCGTTGTGAGTGGTGGTCATGACTGGCCACCGCCCGGGTGCGGGGTGGTGGGGTTGGCGGTGGGTCGGTTGTCGTCTTCGAGCATGGTTTCCAGCTCGGCCGCGGTCGGCACCGGCGCGTCCTGCGCCCCGACCCCGACACCAACCGCTGCGGGCCGGTTGTTCAGGGTGACCGGGCGCCAGCCTCGGCGGTCCAGGACGGTCGGGGCCCACCCGACCAGGGCGTTCAGGCCACGCCGCAGCACCAGCACCTGCCCGGGAGCCAAGGCCCGGATCTGCGCCGGGGACAGAACAGGAACCCACCGGTACTCCCCGCGGCGTTCACCGTCGCGGTTGCTGTCCTTCTTGTGGTCGTCGCCAATGACCTTCATCCGGTGCTCACCGGTCAGCAGCGACAGGTCGGTCAGATCGTCCGGGGACGGTGAGCCGCCGAACCACATGAACGAGGTGACGTTGGCGATGATCGCCGCCGCCCCGCGGTCGCCCCACCGCTGGCGCAGCTGATGCAGCGACTGCGCCGCGATATGCAAGGTCACGCCGCGGCCACCGAAGTCGGCGGTCCACCGGTCCAGGGGGACGGGGCAGACCAGGGCGGCCTCGTCCAGCAGCATCGTCAACGGCGGGTCCAACCGCCCGCCGGGCTTGGTGGCGGCGAGGCGGCGGGCGGCGTGGGCGATCTCCGCGACCAGGGCGCCGATGAGCGGGGACAGGCCGGTGCGGTCTTCGTGGCCGATCAGGTGGAGGGTCTGCCCCCGCTCGATCAGCGCGGTGACGTCCAGGAGCTGGGGGTCGTGGGGGTCGGCGTCGCCGAGGTCGCGGGCCCGGTCGTCGGACATCCACGCCAGCGGCGTGGCCATGGTGGTGGTGATGGAGGACTTGGTCCGGTCGTTGGTGGCGTGGTGCGCGCGGATCGCCGCGGCCCGCTCCCTGCCGCCGATCGGCACGGATACGAGGGCTTCAACGACTTCACCCAGGGAGTGCGGGGTGGGGTCGTAGATCCACCGCATGACCTCCCGCATCGACTGCCCCGTGACCGCGGCGGCGTGCAGGTACAGAGGGAGGATCCGCTTGGCCTGCTCGTCCCACCGCTCCCCCTCACCCTCCGACGGCGGGATCAAGTCCGCTGCCCGGCGCTGAGCGGTGGCGAAGTTCTCGCAACCGTCCAGGATCCGCCACCGCACCGTCGAGGCCAGCCCACCCAGGTCGGCGGGGTTGAACACATGCACGGTGCCGCGCTTCGCGCGGGCCTGGTGGACCAGCTCAGCCAGGTCCAGGCGGGTGGAGGTGGTGATCAGGGCACCGGGGGCGTCCAGGCCGTGGCAGGCCAGACTGATCGTCTTACCGGTCCGCGGGCCGGCGACCCGGGCGGTGGCGTCCTCGTTCGCTGACCAGACGCGTTCGCCGTACCAGCCGTAGCCGAGGCGGGCGATCTCCACCCCCAACTGCTTCGGATCCACCCGCCGCCGGTCGCGGCGGCTGAGCTCCCGAAGCGAGGGCCGCAGGACGGCGGCTTTCTGACGTAGGGCGGCGGGGCTGGCGTGCTCAGCGATGTCCAGGCGGGAGGCGACGCCGTCGCTGCGCTGATCCAGTTCCGCCCGCCGCGCGATCAGCGCCTTCGTCGTGTGAGGGCGGGCCACATGCTTCAGCCACCACCAGGCGGTCGCCGCCATGTAGGTGAGCAGGCCGGTCAGGATGAACACCATCCCGGCCCGGTCGGCACCCAGCTTGTGCAGGCCCACGCCCATCGTGGTGGTCGCCAGGCCGCAGCCGGCGACCTGCCACGGATACCGGTAGGCCATCCGAACCGCGGCGAACGCCGCGCTCCTGCCATTACCGTTGCCCATCAGGGGCACCTGTCCTTCCTGTCTCTGCCCGGAGATATTCGTGAGGGTCATTCGCGTGCCCCTTGGAGGGGTTCCGCCCGGTCGCAATCCGGGCGGAACCCCGCGCACCCACCGCGGGGTGCGGTACTGCAGGGGGTGGTTAGAGGTCGTCGCAGTCGACGGCTTGGCCGGTGTAGGTCAGGTGGGCCAGGAGGGGGTTGTCCTGGTCGGCGAGGCCGAACCAGGTGTGCTCGCCCTCGTACAGCTCGGTGACCTGCGAGGAGTCGACCTGCCCGCTGCGCAGCAGGTCCTGGACGTGCTGGTGCTGATTCCAGACCGCCTGGAACTGATCGAAGTCACCGACCGAGGTGTCCTCGAACGCGAGGTGAACCGGGGACGTGTCGAGCACCTTCACCACCCAGGTCCAGTACTCGACCGAGTCGGTATCGGCCGGCGCTGCCCCCGCGAGGGCCTCGGCGGTGCTGTACCACCGGGACGTCACACCCGACGGCGCCGGACCCTCCTGCTCGACCTCAGCGGCGTCGTCGTACCCGGCCGCCGTCGCGGAGTTGTCGATCAGGTGGGCCGCTCCGGGCACGTCCTGGACGGCCTCGTCCCGGGTGAGCTGGCCGGTGGTGACCTGGTCGAGGGCCCACTGTCGGTAGGCGGCCTCGACGTCGTCCGACCCCGCCTGATCGGCCAGGCGCGGAGCCGGGCGCGTTGCCGGCTCGCCGGCGGACGGGCCGGCATCGACGTCGTCGTAGTCCTCGGCCGCGGTGTCGTTCTGATGGGTGATGCTCATCAACGGTGTCCTTCCTCACTGAAACTGACTGGGCTGGCGGTACTTGCTGGGGCGGTGAGGGGTTGCCGTCCGTTCGCAACCCGGGCGGAAACCCCTCACCGGTGAGCGGGGCGGTTCAGGGTCGGGGCCACTTCGTTCCCATCACTGATCACCTCCAATCCGTTCGTCGGAGCTGGTTTTGGGCGTGCTGCAGGCAGGTACGGCCCCACCGGGCTGGCCGTACCGGGAAGTTTCGAGAAGGGGACTAGATGAACGGGCGGACTGATGGTGGTTAGAGCTCGTCCGCGTCGTCGTCGACCAGGTCGCTCACTTCGGAGCGATCGCCTGGGAGAACGACGGCGGCATCTTCACGGCCACCGTGAAACAGGTCGTTGTGCACACCCGCGAAGTAGGCAGCCTCGCCGTGGTCCTTCATGACGTCGAAAGCCGCGTCGCAGCCAAAGCAACTGATCCGCGCGCCTTCCCCGGCCGCGGCCGGCTCGTGAACAACGATGCTCATCGGCCCTTACCGTCCGTCTTGCCACCCCAACCCGGCTGCGGCGGATGAACGGTCCCGTTCGCCGGCGGACGTGTCCCCTTACCCGGGCTCACTCCCCCGCTCACCGGACGATCTCCTGATCCGAATCCACCGCAGGAAACCCATAGGCCTGCCCGATCTCTGTCCGCCAGGCAGTCGCCATATCCGCGCTTCGACGACGCTCAGCGCCCATCACCAGCGCCAGACCGACCAGCAGCAGCGAGACCAGCAACGACAGAACCGCGATCAGAGGCGAGATCCGCACCAGGCTCATGGGAACGCCAACCGCCATGGCCAACGGCACGAGGGCCGGGCGGGCTATCTGGCGGCTCATGACCGAACCCCCGATCCCGGGCCAAAGCCGTTCAGCGCCGGCCACGGCTCTTCGGCTGACACCAGTGGCGCGTCGGACAGGTCCGATCCATGACCGCGCCACTCTTCGATGGCCTCGTCGACGACGACTGTCTTACCGGCCTCGGCTTCGGCTACGAGTCGTTCGACGAATGCTCGGGGGATCATCGACTTACGACCGGTCTTGACCGCCGGAAACTGCCGGACTGCGATCCGCCGTCGGATCGTCATTGCGGAGCATCCCAGCAGCTCTGCCGCCTGCGGGACAGTCATCAACGCGGGATTCACGGTGCGCGTACTGAGCGGAGGCAGCACACGCGTTGGGTTGACTTTGGAGTCATGCACACTGGTCATTGGTCGGTCTCGTCTCTGTCGAAAGAGCTGCGTGGATCGATCACCCCGCGGCCTCCCGTGTTCGAGCACGGGAGGCCGCTCCCGTCACAACGGGGCGGGAAACTCTGGGCTCAGCCGGTTCGCTGAGTTCATACATCAAACGTTTGGTGTTTCTGAGCTACAGCATGCGCCGCCGGGCAATTGATGTCAAGAGGAACGCCAAACGTTTGGTGTGTATGCTGGACGGCACAGACCTGGGCGGCTCGGCCCCTTCAATCACAGACAGGAGAGGGCATGGCTACGCCCAGCAAGTTGACCTTCAGACAGATCGCCGACGAGGTGCGGTCCGACATCGTGACGGGCAGGTATGAACCCGCATCTGCACTCCCGGCGGAGCCCGTACTGGCCGAACGGTTTGGAGTGTCCCGGGCGTTGATCAACCGGGCAATGTCCGTGTTGGCCGCCGAGGGGATCGTCCACCCCCGTCAGGGGCGCGGAACGCTCGTGACTTGGATCCCGCCGCTGCACCACTCCCCCGCCCGGTACGACCGGCGCACGCGAGAGCAGGGCGGCGCGCGGGGTGCTTTCGACGCCGAGATTTTGGCGATCGGCCTGGAACCGAAGCACGAGATCACGACCGAGCACGCCAGCCCACCGGACGATGTGGCCGATCTACTCGGCCTCCCAAGAGGCGAGGTGTCCTGCGTGGCCCGGCGGCGCCGACTCAGCGCTAGCGGCATCCCCATCAGACTGAACGTCACTTGGATCCCGCTTTCCATCGCCGCCGGAACGGTGCTGGATCAGCCGGGATCGGTGATCGTGGGTGGCGTAAAGTCAGCGCTCGCCGAACTGGGGTATGAACAGACCAGCGCTTCTGAGCGCGTACTCAACCGCGTCCCCACTGAGGAAGAGGTCGCTCGGTTGGAGATCAGTCCCGAGCGGAGCGTCTACGACATCACACACGTCGGGCGGACCGCCGAAGGACGAGCCGTCGAGGTCACCGTCATGGTCACTCCGGCCCACTACCTCATTATTGAAACTGGCGATTTTGCCCTCAGCTAGAGGTTTCTCGTAACCCTTACTCGTGACTGGAAGGAGCCAGCATGATTCCCGCCGCCGTACAAGCCAAGGCCGCAGAACTGGCTGCCAAGGATTCGCTACCCGGCTACGTCTACGACCTCCGCGGCCTGAAGGAACACGTGCAAGCGGTGGCGGCAGCTCTGGAGAGCGCCGGCGTGGAGTTCTTCTATGCCGCTAAAGCCAACCCGGATCCCCACTTGCTGACCACGATCGCCCCGCACGCGACCGGCATCGAAGTGGCATCCGGCGGAGAGCTACAGCACGTGCGCGCGGCGTTGCCGCAGGCACGGGTCGCCTTCGGCGGTCCCGGAAAAACAGACGCCGAACTCCGCCTGGCCCTGAAACTCGGAGTCGAGCGCCTCCACGTCGAGAGCCCCCGCGAACTGGCCCGCTTGATCCGCATCAGCAACGGGAACCCGGTCGACATCATGCTCCGGGCCAACCTGAACATCGTGGCAGCCGGCGCCGTGCTCAGCATGAGCGGGCCGTTCGGCATGGATGAGCCGGACCTGGTCGAGGCCGCCGCGATGGCCCGCGACGCGCCGGGGATCAAGATTCGTGGGATCCACGCTCACCTCGCTTCCGGTCTGGACGCCGACTCCAAGCTCGCGCTCGACCAGAACGTGCTCTCGTGGGCCTTGCCTTGGCTCAAAAGCCATACGCCCGACATCGACCGACCGGAAGTTAACCTCGGCGGCGGGATGGCCGTCGACTACACAGATCCCGGCAACCGCTTCGACTGGACGGCGTACGCGAAGGGCCTGGCTGAGCTGGCTGGCGCTCATGACGCACAACTTCGTATCGAACCGGGCCGAGCCATCTCGGTCTACGACGGCTATTACGTCACCGATGTTCTGGACGTGAAGTGGACCCGGGGGCAGGCATATGCCATCACCCGCGGCGGCACTCATCACATCCGTACCCCCGCCACAAAGGGCCACAGCCAGCCGGTTACGGTCATTCCGAGCCAGGGCTCTGGCGGACTGCGCCTGACGAGCGAGAACGCTGCCTTCGTCGGACAGCTGTGCACACCCAAAGACATGCTTTCGTACGGTGTCTCGGTCACCGATCTCGGCGTGGGCGACCTTGCGGTCTTTGAGATGGCCGGTGCCTACGCATGGAATATCTCGCACCATGATTTCCTGATGCACCCTCACCCGTCGTTCGTCTATATCGAGTAGCCGGCGTGCGCGAGCGAATGTTGGCCCGGCGACCGATCTTTTGGGGCACTGAGCTTCCTCCGCTGCCGTCAACTAGGCCGATTCTGCTACCACCCACCGGGATCCGCTGCGCACGATGAGCCCTTGCTCGCCAAGAAGAGCAAAGGCTCGCTGCGCTGTCGAGCGAGCGATTCCGAACCAGGCCGCCAGCTGATCGACAGTCGGGACCAGGTCGCCAGGTGCCAACCGGCCAGCGCTCACGGCAGTTCGTAGGCTAGCCGCTACCACTAAGTAGGTTGTTCGGCCATCCTTGGGTGGCTCGAGGGTCTCACCGAGGGGTCTTGAAAGACGCTGCGGTGTAGGGGCTCTAGTCGCGTCTCCTGCCCCCGACTTGAGCTCCTGGGCGCCTCGTAGGGTCATCAGGTCGGACGCGAGCTGCTCGGCCGCCTTGCGGTCCGTAGCCGGCATCCAGTCGGCATATACCTTCAGCGTTGTCGCCCCACCGTCCGAGTGGCCGAGCCGGCCGGCGGTTGTCCGCAGATCCACACCCGCACTGAGCAGCTGAGTGGCATTGAAATGACGCAGATTCTTCAGCGGCTCTGAGATGTCGACAAGATCGGCAAGCTCACGGAAAGCGTGACTGAAATGGTCTGGGTGCCAAGGCACCCGCCCAGTCGGGTCAGGACTAAAGACGAACGCGTCCTGAGCGAGCGTGAGGTGCGCTGGCGCCAGTCGTTGCCCAAGCTGCTCACGGAAGTCCTTCATCATCTGCACGGTGAGCGGATCTAGGGCGAGGCGCCTATCACTGTCGGTTTTGGTCTCCTTCAGTTCGCTCTGACCTGCCCGCTGAACGTAGCTCTTCTCGATCGTGATGATGCCGGCGCGGAGGTTGACGGCTGTCCACCGCAGGCCCGCCAGTTCGCCTCGGCGAGCCCCGGTCGTTGTAGCCAGCCAGAGGAACATTGCGAATTCGGTGGAGGTGGCCCAGGCCAGATTGAGGAGTCTCGCGACCTTCTCCTCCGCGGGTGGCTTGGCCCGGCGGCGCTTGAGCTTTGGCGGGTGAGCGTGCTCGGTCGGGTTGCGCTCGATCCAGTTCCAGGCGACGGCGTAACCGAATGCCGGCGAGAGGATGCCGTGGATCCGGCGGACCGATGCTGGCGCCATCGGCCGGCAGACGTGAGGTCGGCATTTCAGGGCGACACAGTCGTGCTCGGCGTCGCGCTTGTGCTCGATGAAGGGCTGCCCCTTGCACACAATGCTGCAGCGACCCAGGTGCTTATAGAACCGGTCCAACACGTCGACGCGATACTGCAGCTTGCGGAGGGGCCAATCCCCCAGAGCCGGGTTGATGACTCGCCGGACGTAGGCCGCGGTGGTCTCCCGCGTGGTCAGCTCATGATCAGCAACCTCCGCCCATGCTTTCATCAGTGTGGCAAGGGTGGCCGATCGGTCCGGCTGGTCGTCGGCCTCGACCTCGGCCAGCAGACGGACGCAATCCCGCTCGGCCTCACCCAAGTCACGGCGCACCTGGCCTCGCACGTACGTCTGTTTGCCGGTGATCGGGTCCTTGCCTGCGTAAACACGCGCACGAAAGCCGCGCTTCAGCTTCTCCACGGATCCCCTGGCCATGAGCCAACGGTAGGCATCAACACCGACAACATGCCACGATCCATGCCACGAAGAGATTCCGCGAACACGAGAAAGCCCCAGATCATGGATCTGACCTGGGGCTTTGCTGGAGCCGCCTGTCGGACTCGAACCGACGACCTGCTCATTACGAATGAGCTGCTCTGGCCAACTGAGCTAAGGCGGCGTGCGGCCCGCGAACGGGTGGCACGGTTGACGAGTATACGTGGTCCGAGCACCCCGCCGAGCCGAGCAGGCACCGGCGCGGCGACCGGGCCGGGGCGTCCCCTACGTGCAGCGGGTGCCGACGGCCGGGACGACACCGGTGAGCATGTACGCCTCGACCTTGTCGTCGATGCAGTCGCTGCTCTGGTGGTAGGCCGTGTGCATGGTTCCCTCCCAGGTCAGCAGCCGGCCGGAGGACAGTTGCGAGGCGAGCGACTGGGCCCACTCGTAGGGGGTGGCCGGGTCGCCGACCGTGCCGAGCACCAGGATCGGGGCGGCCCCGGCGGCGGTCAGCTTCTCCCGCGGCATTACTGCCTTGAGCGGCCACTCGGCACAGCTCAGAGCGCCCCAGCCGATGGTGCCGCCGAGCGGCGGGAACTTGGCCTGCAGTGCGGCGGCGTCGGTCGAGATCTGTTCCGAGGTGCGGGTTTCGGGTACGTCGAGGCAGAAAATGGCCGGGTTGGCCGAGATCGTCTGGCCGTAGTGGCCCTTGCTGTCGCGTTCCAGGTACTCGTCGGCCAGCTGGAGCAGGCCCGAGCCGTCACCCTTGAGCGCATTGGTCAGGCCGTTGGTCAGCACCGGCCAGAGCTGCTCGGCGTAGAGCGCCTCGGCGATCCCGGTCACCATCAGGGCCTGGGTCAACGGGCGATGGCCGTCGTCGGTCTTCAGCGGGGTGGCGTCGGCCTTGTCCACCAGGGCCCCTACCTGGTTCAGGCCGTTGGTCAGTGAGCCGGTCAGCGGGCAGCCCTTCTGCGCCTGGCAGTCGGCCACGAAGGCCTTCAGGGCCCGGGAGAAGCCTTCGGCCTGACCGGCCACGTACTGGGCCGACGTGAGCGACGGGTCGACCGCGCCGTCCAGCACCATCCGGCCCACCCGCCACGGGAAGGTCTGCGCGTACCAGGCCCCGATGTAGGTGCCGTAGGACGCACCCAGGTAGGTGAGGACGTCGTCCCCCATCGCCGCCCGGAGCACGTCCAGGTCGCGGACGACGCTCAGGGTGTCGACGTCGCCCAGCAGCGGCCCGGTGTTCTGCCGGCAGGCGGCCGCGAACCGCTTCAGCTGGGCAATTGAGGAGTCCAGCTCGGCCTGGTCGTCCGGGGTGGCATCGGCCGCGACGTAGGCGTCCAGCTGGGAGTCGGGCAGGCACTTCACCGGGTCGGACTGGCCGATCCCGCGCGGGTCGAAGCCGACCACGTCGTAGTGGCGCAGCAGGGCCTGACCGAAGGCCTGGCGGGCCACCTTGGCGTACTCGATCCCGGAGGCGCCCGGGCCACCCGGGTTGATCAGCATCGAGCCCAGCTTCTTGCCCGTGGCCGGCAGCCGGTTGACCGCGATCTTGATCGACGGTCCGGCCGGCTCCTTCCAGTCCATCGGGACGTCGATCTTGGCGCAGCTGAAACCGTCGCCGCAGTCCGACCAGCTGACCGCCTGCTTGTAGTACTTCTGCAGGGCCGGGTCGAGCGCCGGATCCTTCACCCCGGCCGGGGCCACCACCGCGGTCGGCAGCGTCGTGGTGGCCACGTCCGGCCCGGCGTCCGACGAGCCCGGGAAGGTGCAGGAGCTGACCCCGATCCCGACGACGGCGGTCACCAGCAGGGCTCGGACGGCGGCCCGGGCGGCCCGCCTGTCGCTGCGGAACATCAGGCGGTCGGCTCCTCGGCGTCGGCTGCACGGTACTTCTCAACTCGAGGCACCGTATCGGACCTGGTTGTGAACCCCCGATTCCGGCCGCCCGACTCCGGCCCGACTCCGGCCGGGCGCCGGCCAGGCTCAGGCCCGACTCCGGCCCGGCTCAGGCCGCCGGCCTCAGCTGCACCATCAGCGCCTCGACGGCCAGCAGCGGCGACACGTTGGCCTCGATCCGCTCCCGGGCCAGGCCGATCGCCTCCATCCGGCGCAGCGTGGCCGCCGGGGTCGAGGCCTGCGCCTCCGACCACAGCAGGTCAGCCATCTCGGCGTTCACCAGCTCGACCTTGCTGTCCTCGCCGACCGCCCCGAACTGCAGCACCAGGACGTCGCGGTACAGCGACAGCAGGTCGACCAGCGACCGATCGAGGACGTCGCGCTGGGCCCGGGTGGCCCGCCGCTTCTGGTTCTCCTCGAGCTGGCGCACCTGGGCCCGGACCGCGGGCGGCAGCGTGGCCAGCCCCTCGGCCCCGAGCGAGTGCAGCAGGGCCACCTTCTCGGTGGCATCGCGCTCGGTGGTCCGCGACTTCGACTCCTCGGCCGCCACCTCGACGAACTGCCCGGCGGCCAGCACCGCGGCCCCCACGCTGCGCAGCTTGGCCGGCAGCTTGAGTACCTCCCGGCGGCGGATCCGGGCCCCCTCGTCGAAGGCCAGCCGGCGAGCCAGCCCGATGTGGCTCTGGGCGGCCCGAGCCGCGAACGCCGCCACCGCCGGGTCGGCGCCGTCCCGGCGGACCAGCAGGGCCGCGACCGCCTCCACCGGGGGGATCCGCAGCCCGACCCGCCGGCAGCGGGACCGGATGGTGGTCAGCACGTCGTCGGCGCTGGGCGCGCAGAGCAGCCAGACCGTGCGCGGCGGCGGCTCCTCGATCGCCTTCAGCAACACGTTGCCGGAGGAGTCGTTCAGCCGGTCGGCGTCCTCGATCACGATCACTCGCCAGCGACCCTCGGACGGGCTGCGCTGAGCCAGCTGGATCAGCGGGCGGACGTCGTCCACCCGCAGTTGGACGTGTTCGGTGGCGACCAGGCTGACGTCGGCGTGGGCCCCGGACAGCGCGGTCAGGCAGGCGTGGCAGTGCCCGCACCCGCCCTCCAGGCACTGCAGGGCGGCGGCGAAGGCCCGGGCCGCATTGGACCGGCCCGACCCGGGCGGCCCGGTGAGCAGCCAGGCGTGGGTCATGCCGGCGACCGGGCCCCGGTCACCGGTCATCGCCCCGGCCGTCACCATCTGGGCCGCGGCCCGCACCGCGTGCCGCAGGGTGGCGACGGCGCTCTCCTGGCCGACGACGTCGTCCCAGACGGTCATCGGTGCCGCCCGCGAACCGGTGGCGGGTCGCCCTCCGGGGCGCTCGCCGCGAGCGGATCGCGGACGTCGGTCTCCGGCAACGGTGCCGGCGCCGGCGTCGGTGTCGTTGTCGTTGTCGTTGTCGGCGGGATCACCGGGGCCGGCGGCACGAAGACCTCGCCGACCGGCGCGAAGGGGTCGGCCGCCGGCGCGGGCGGCACGAACACCTCGGTCGACGGCGCCGGGGCCGGAGCGGCGACCGGCGGCGCGAACAGGTCGGCCGGTGGCACCGACAGCCGGACCGTGGCCGAGGACCGGCCGGCCGGCTGAGACGGCGCCGCCGCCGAAGAAGGCGGGGACGGCGGCGGGGCCGGCTCCGGGTCGATCACCGGCAACTGCTCGGTGACCGGCCCCAGCGCGGCCGCCGCGGCGGCCGCGGCCATCCGCTCGGTCTCCTCGCGGTTGCGCCGGCCCTCCTGGCTGCGCAGCTCCCGTTGAGCCTCTTCCTGCAACTGCCGCTCGGCCTCGTCCCGGGCCTTCTGCCGGGCCTCTTCCTTCTCCCGGGCCTGCTCGATCCGGCGGGCCCGCAGGTCGGCGTCCATCTGGTGCACCTCGGCCTCGGCGGCGGCGCGGCGCTCACGAGCCTGCTCCTCCTCGGCCAGCCGCTCCTTGAGCTCGGCCCGGCGGCGGTCCGAGATGGGCAGCAGGTCGCGCACCCGGGCCCGGGCCCGGGCGTGCAGCTCGTCCACCGGCAGGCTGCCGTCCAGGATCAGGTAGCGGTGCGGCTCGCGCCGGGCCAGGTCGAGGAAGCGGCTGCGGACCCGGCTGTGGAAGTCGTCCGGCAGCGACTCGAGCTTGTCCTCCCCGGCCCGCTCGCCGTCCCGCTGCCGGCGCGACCGGCCGACCGCCGGGTCGACGTCGAGCAGGATGGTCAGGTCCGGGGTCAGGCCGTCGGTGGCCCAGCGCGAGATCCGGGCCACCTCCTCGCCGTCCAGGTCGCGGCCGGCGCCCTGGTAGGCGACCGACGAGTCGACGTACCGGTCGGTGATCACGATCGAGCCGCGCTCCAGCGCCGGGCGGACCACCGAGAACACGTGGTGGGCCCGGTCGGCCGCGAACAGCAGTGCCTCCGAGCGGGCGCCCAGGTCGGGGCCGTGCCCGAGCAGGACCTCGCGCAACCGGACGCCGACCGGGGTGGCGCCCGGCTCCCGGGTCAGCACCACCTCGTGCCCCTGGTCGGAGCGCAGCCAGTCGGCCAGCAGCCGGGACTGGGTCGACTTGCCGTTGCCGTCGCCGCCCTCGAAGGCGATGAACACCCCGGCGTACACCGGGCGGGCCGGGGCGACCGGCTGGTCGACCCGGTCGGTCCAGAGCCGGCGGATGTCGTGGTGCAGCCGGGCCCCGGGCCGGTCGTCCATCTGCCGGTAGGCGACCACGCCGAGGGTGATGGCCAGGATCGCGCCGAGCAGGAAGACGAAGGCGGCACCGTTGTAGCTGACCTGGCTGGAGTCGGTGAACCGGATGGTGTGCCGGCCGATCAGGGCGGCCAGCGTCGGCCCCAGGGCCAGGACGCCGACCAGTACCACCCGGGACGCCGAGGCCAGGAAGCCGAAGGTCCGCCCCCGGACCGCGTCGTCCACGGTCAGGCCGAGCAGGGTGTACCCGGTCACCCAGGCGATCCCCCCGCTGGCGCCGAGGCCGACGGTGAACAGGAACGCCATCACCATGTTCGGGAAGATGGCCAGCGCGGCCAGGAAGCCGCCGGCCACGATCAGCGACAGCCCGAACAGCCGGTACCGGGAGAACTCGGAGAACAGCCGGGCCCCGCCCCACATGCCCAGGGCCAGGCCGAGGAAGACGGCGGCGAACAGCGCACCGTAACCGGGCTGGCCGGCACCCAGGTCCTTGACGTACGTCTGGGCCAGGCCGATCACGAACCCGGCGGCCGCGAACGCGCCGAGCATGCCGATCACCAGGCTGCGGATCAGCGGCGTGGTGGCCACGAACTTCCAGCCATCGGCGATCGAGCGGAGCACCGACTCGTGCTCGGTGACGTCGCCCCGCTGCCGTTCCGGGATCGGCAGCCGGGAGATGACCAGGCCGGAGATGATGAAGGTGGCAGCGTTCACGTACAGCGCGAGGTCGATCGGGTTGGTGTGGAACCGCTGCAGGAAGTGGCCGAGGATGCCGTTCAGGAAGCCGACCCCGATGTAGACCAGGGCGGCCACCGGAGCCGTGCCGTACGTCGTCACCAGGCTCATCTGGTTGGCCGTCTCGAGCCGGTTGCGCGGCACCAGGTTCGGCACCGTCGCCTCCTTGGCCGGCGACCAGAACAGGGCCAGGCACTCGATCAGGACGGTCGCGACGTAGAGCCATTCCAGCGAGCCGACGATCGGGATGGTGATGAACAGCAACCCGCGCAGGACGTCGCCGGAAACCATCACGAACTTGCGGTTCAGCCGGTCGGCCAGGGCCCCGGCCAGCGGGCCGAGCACGATCGCCGGGGCCAGCCGCAGGATCAGCACCCCGGCCACGGCCAGGTTGGCCTTGGCGTACGAGCCGTTGCCGAGCTGCGAGGCCATCGCCGTGGTGGCCAGCAGGCCGAGCCAGTCGCCGAAGCTCGAGCCGGCCAGGGCCAGCCACAACCGCCGGAACGAGGTCACCCGGAGCACGGCCCCGATGCTGTGGTCCTGCTCCGGCACTCCGGCGTCGCCGGTTGCGCTGGTCGCAGTGCCCTCGCTTCGGCCGTCGTCGTCTCCGTTACCCCAGGGTGTCACCGGGTCAGGGTAACCGTGTGTGCCTCGGAGCCGGGAAACCGGTCAGCAACGAGTGACGATCGTGTCACTGAACGCTCATTCCGATCGGGCAGTCGCCGTCCGCCCGGTGGCCGTCTTCTTGGCCGTCGAACCGGCCGCCGACGTCTTCTTGGCCGCCGTCTTCTTGGCCGCCGTGCCGGTGGCGGCCCGGCTGCTGGTCGTCTTGCGGGCCGCGGCCGCGGCCGGCTTGCCCGCCGCCGCCTTGGCCGTCGTCTTCTTGGCCGGGGCCCGCTTGGCCGGGGCCTTCTTGACCGCCTTCTTGGCCGTTCGCGGAGCCGCGGCCCGCTTGTCGGCCAGCAACTCGGCCGCCCGCTCCAGCGTGATCGACTCGACCGCGTCGTCCTTGCGCAGGGTGGCGTTGGACGTTCCGTCGGTGACGTAGGCGCCGAACCGGCCGTCCTTGATCACGATCGGGGTGCCGGTCACCGGGTCCGCGCCGAGCTCGCGCAACGGAGGCGCCGCCGCCCGCCGGCCCCGCTGCTTGGGCTGGGCGTAGATGACCAGGGCCTCGTCGAGGGTGATGTTGAAGATCTGGTCCTCGGTCTCCAGCGAGCGGGAGTCGGTGCCGCGCTTGAGGTACGGCCCGTACCGGCCGTTCTGCGCGGTGATCTCCTCGTTGCTGTCTGGCGTGACGCCGACCAGGCGCGGCAGCGAGAGCAGCTTGAGCGCCTCGTCCAGGCCGACGGTCTGCTGGGTCATGTCCTTGAACAGGCTGCCGGTGCGGGGCTTGGCCGACTTCGGCGCGTCCTCCGGCAGCACCTCGGTGACGTAGGCGCCGAACCGGCCGTTGCGGACCACGATCTCGCGGCCGCTCTCCGGGTCGGTGCCGAGCACCCGGTCGCCGTCGGCCTGGGTCTCCAGCAGTTCGCGGGCCTTGGCCACGGTCAGCTCGTCCGGGGCCACGTCGTCGGGCACGCTGGCCCGCTTGGGCTCGCCGTCCTCGCCGGTGACCTCGACGTACGGGCCGTAGCGGCCGACCCGCAGCACGATCCCCTCGCCCAGCGGCACCGAGTTGATGTCCTTGGCGTCGATGTCGCCGAGGTCGTCGACCAGCGGCTTGAGCCCCTGCGGAGCCGCTCCGGGGCTGCCGTCGGGAAGGAGCTGTGAGGCCTGGCCGTCGCCGAAGTAGAACTTGGACAGCCAGTCGCTGCGGTTCTCCTCGCCGGCCGCGATCCGGTCCAGGTCGGACTCCATCGACGCGGTGAAGTCGTAGTCGACCAGCCGACCGAAGTGCTCCTCCAGCAACCGGGTGACGGCGAAGGCAAGCCAGGTCGGCACCAGGGCCGAGCCCTTGCTGGTGACGTAGCCGCGGTCGCTGATCACGCTGATCGTGGCCGCATAGGTGGACGGCCGGCCGATACCGAGCTCCTCCAGGGCCTTGACCAGGCTGGCCTCGGTGTAGCGGGGCGGCGGCGAGGTGCTGTGGCCGTCGGCGGTCAGGTCTCGGGCGGTCAGTATGTCGGCGACGGTCAGCAGCGGCAGCCGGCGCTCGTCGTCGTCCCCGCCACCGAACCGGTCGGCGTCCCGGCCCTCCTCGTACGCGGCCAGGAAGCCCCGGAAAGTGATCACGGTGCCGGAGGCGCCGAAGACGGCGTCCCGGCCGTCACTGGTCGCCGCGCCGAGGCGGATGGTCGCGGTCGAACCGCGGGCGTCGGCCATCTGCGAGGCCACGGTCCGCTTCCAGATCAACTCGTAGAGCCGGAACTCGTCGCCGCGCAGCTCGCCGGAGACCTGGGCCGGGGTCCGGAACGAGTCCCCCGAGGGTCGGATCGCCTCGTGCGCCTCCTGAGCGTTCTTGGCCTTGCTGGTGTAGACCCGCGGGGTGTCGGGCACGAACTCGGGGCCGTACAGCTCGGCCGCCTGCCGCCGGGCCGCGGTGAGGGCCTGCTCCGACAGCGTGGTCGAGTCGGTTCGCATGTAGGTGATGTAGCCGTTCTCGTACAGCGACTGGGCCACCCGCATCGCCTGCCGGGCCGAGAACCGCAGCTTGCGGCCGGCCTCCTGCTGCAGCGTCGAGGTGGTGAACGGCGCCGCCGGACGCCGCCGGTAGGGCTTCTCCTCCACGCTGCGGACGGTCGGCTGCGCCCCTTCGAGCGCGCCGACCAAGATCCGCGCGGCGTCCTCGTCCAGGTGGACGACGTTCTTGCCGGTCAGCTCGCCGATGTCGCTGAAGTCGCGGCCGGTGGCGACCCGGACGCCGTCCAGGCCGACCAGGCGAGCCTCGAACTCGCGCTCGGTCTCAGCCCCCTCGGCCGGGGCGAAGGTACCGGTCACGTCCCAGTAGGACGCCGCCCGGAAGGCCATGCGCTCGCGCTCGCGCTCGACCACCAGCCGGGTGGCGACCGACTGCACCCGGCCGGCCGAGAGCCCGGCCCGGACCTTGCGCCAGAGCACCGGCGAGACCTCGTAGCCGTAGAGCCGGTCCAGGATCCGGCGGGTCTCCTGGGCGTCGACCAGCCGCTCGTCCAGGTCGCGGGTCTGCTCCAGGGCGCGGCGGATCGCCTCCCGGGTGATCTCGTGGAACACCATGCGGTGCACCGGGATCTTGGGCTGCAGCACCTCGAGCAGGTGCCAGGCGATGGCCTCGCCCTCGCGGTCCTCATCGGTGGCCAGGAAGAGCTCGTCCGCGTCCTTCAGCGCCCGCTTGAGTTCGCTGACCTTCTTCTTCTTGTCGGCGTCGACGACGTAGTAGGCCTCGAACCCGTTGTCGACGTCGACGGCGAACTTGCCGAACGGACCCTTCTTCATGTCCGCCGGCAACTCGCTCGGCTGCGGCAGGTCGCGGATGTGGCCCACGCTGGCCTCGACGTCGAACTCCGGGCCCAGGTACTCGGCGATGGTGCGCGCCTTACGGGGCGACTCGACGATCACGAGCCGCCTGCCGGACGCAGCCTTGCTGGTGGCCACAGGCTCACCTTTCCTGACTCTCACATCTGACGCCGGTCGGCGTCACGGTCGCCGCAAGCCGCGACGTTCACCTCGGCCACCGGTCTGATCGCTGGTCGTGGTCGGTCCCCCGGCGAGGGAGGACGACCCGCCCAGCACGGTAGCCCCTGGTCTTGTCTCTACTTTGGGTATCACATCTCTGCGGCGAGAGTGACACGCTAAGTGACCAGAAGCCACCCCCCCGAGTGAAACAGCAAGATCACTTCGAGGTGTGCGCCATCACATCCGAAGCAGGCATGATGATGACCGAGTAACCCGAAGTGGTCCGGATCGGCCCGATTGATCATGGGCCGAGGCTGTACTACTCACGGGTTACCAGGACGGTTTGATCCGCAGTTGAGAAGAATAGGACCCTCGTACGGGAGGGTACGTTGACGTCAGGTTCGTGTCAGGACTCGACGGGACGTAGCCTCGGGCGAGACCATCTGCCACGATCAGCAACACGCTGGACAAATAAGGGTGTGCCACTCACCCAGCCGGGCCACGACAAAGACGTCGCCGCCGGCCGGACGGGTGGGCCAGGTGACCGGATGCCGTCCCAGGAGGACGGCCGCAGGGAGGAACGCGTGCCGAGACACGGTTCGGCTGCTCCGGGGGCCGACGTCGAGAGCGTCCAGGTGACCCCTCGGGGCTCATCCATGGCCGCGTGGACCATTCGACGCAAGCTCGGTCTGTTGGTGACCATCCCGCTCATCGTGCTGCTCGTCGGCGGCGGCGTCCTGGTCAGCTCGCTGAGCATCCAGTACCGCCAGGCCCACAACGCCCGGGTGGACGCGGATGCCCTGCTGACCACCCTGACCACCGGCAAGACGCTGCTCGACGAGCTCGGCGGTCACCCGACCACGCAGGCCGAGGTCAAAGCGCTGCGCGGGCGCACCGACACCGAGGTCAAGGGCCTGCGCCCGACCCTGGCCAAGCTGGCCAAGGGCGACCCGAACGGCTCCACGGTGCCGGTTCAGGCCCAGGCCACCCTCGACGCCCTCGACTCGCTGTCCAGCAGCCGTAACCTGATCGACCGGTTGAGCGCCCAGGTCGACCCGGTCCAGAAGATCCCGGTGGTGATGACCCAGGCCGGCACCACGCAGGTCAACGGGTCGACGATCACCCTGCTGAACGCCTTCCAGAACCTGATCCAGGGGCTGAGCGGCGACCTCGCGGTGGTCGCCCCGAACCGGCAGACCACCGCCGGGGCCAACTTCGTCGCCTCGATGAGCGCGTACGACGTCGCCGCCGCCCGGGAGAAGCAGATCTTCGACGGCGTGTGGCGGCCGGCCGGCGACGCGGACACCCTGAACCAGGACCGGTTCAGCCAGTGGCAGGAGTACGTGGCCACCCAGGTGATCGCGGCCAACAACGCCGTCGCCATCGCCACCCCCGAGCAGCAGAAGCAGCTGGCCGCGTTGAGCAGCGAGAACGACGCCCGGATGATCAACTGGCGCAGCTCCTTGACCGACCTGCTGAACAACGACAACGCCCAGAAGGGCGACCTGACCGCCTTCGACCCGTTCGCGGCCAAGCGCATCGACACGATCGACAAGATCAACGTCCAGGCTGCCACCGACACGCTCGACAACGCCCGCAGCCAGGAGACCTCGGCCCTGTTCCGGGTGGCCGCGGTGGCCGGTGCCGTACTGCTCACCCTGCTCGTGGTGACCGCCCTGCTGGCCACCATCGCCCGCACCATCACCGTGCCGATGCGCCGCCTGCGGGCCGGTGCCGTCGAGGTCGCCAGCGTGCAGCTGCCGGCCGCGGTGGCCCGGATCGAGCAGGACGGCGTCAACGCCGACATCTCGCTGCCCCCGGTGCTGCCGGCCGATGCCTTCGCCGGGCCGGAGACCCTCGAGGTCGCCCGGGCCGTCGACGACCTGGGCGCCGAGGCCGTCCGGCTGGCCACCGCGCAGGTCCGGTTGCGGCGGGCCCTCGACGAGGCCTTCGTCAGCATGTCCCGCCGGAGCCAGTCGATGGTGGAGAAGCAGCTGGCCATCATCGACGAGCTGGAGAGCCAGGAGCAGGACCCGGACCAGCTCCGGAACCTGTTCCGGCTCGACCACCTGGCCGCTCGGATGCGCCGCTACAACGACAACCTGCTGGTGCTGGCCGGTTCCGCGGTACGCACCCGGGCCACCGCACCGGTCAAGATCGCCGAGCTGTTCCGGGCCGCCACCTCCGAGATGGAGCAGTACGAGCGGGTCCGGCTGCAGCCGGTCAGCGGCGCCTCGATCGCCGGCACGGTGGCCGGCGAACTCGTCCACCTGCTGGCCGAACTGCTCGACAACGCGGCGATGTACTCCCCGCCGTCCAGCGCGATCGTGCTCTCGGCCGCCTTCACCGCCGACGCGGGCCTGCAGATCGAGGTCCTGGACGCCGGCGTCGGGATCAGCCCCGGTGAGCTCGACCGGCTCAACGGCCGGCTCAGCCAGCCCGAGTCGATCGACACCCAGGTGCCGTCCCGGATGGGCCTGTTCGTGGTCGCCCGCCTGGCCCGGCGCGGAACCTTCGGCGTCATGCTCCAGGCCCGGCCCGACGCCTCCGGCACGATCGCCCTGGTCCGGGTGCCGGCCACCCTGGTGATCGGCGCTCCGGGCAGCACCGGCGAGGTGCCGGTCCTGCCGACCGGCATCCAGCAGCGGCAGCCGGCCCAGATCCAGTCCGACCCGAACCGCCAGTCGCAGTACGCGGCCTACGGTCCGCCGGCGGCTCTCGGGCAGTTGCCGTCCACCCCGATCCCGGCCGGTCAGCTGGCCCCGGCGGCAGCCGCGGCCGGAGTCGCGGCCGAGGCCGCGGCCCAGGTGCGCAAGGTGGCCGCCGACGACGCGGCCCTGCCGCGCCGGCGCCGGGCAGCGTCCGGCAGCCCGAACGCGGGCCTGCCGCCCGAGGCGATCGCCGCTGCCTCCAGCCCGGCAACGGGCCTGTTCACCCCGATCACGCCGCCCTCCGAGGAGACCGGCGAGCGGCAGAACGCCGCCCCGGCCGTCGCCCGGACACCGTCGTACCCGCCGGCACCGACCTACCAGCCGCCGGCTCCGACGTACCAGCCGACCGCGCCGACGTACCAGCCGCAGGCCCAGTTTCCGTCGGCCACGCCGCCGCCGCCGACCTCCCCGACCGGCATCGGCCTGGCGGCCTTCCCGTCACTGCCGGCCCGCAACCCGGGTCAGCAGCCGGCGCAGCCGTACAGCAACCCCTGGGACGCCGCGCCGTTCTCCACGCCGGGCTCCGCGCCGAGCACCGACTCGCCGTTCATCCCCCACGTTCCGGTCGACGAGCCGATCGAGGACGAGCACCACTTCGACACTCCGGCGGCCGGCATCACCGGCCTGCCGGGCCTGGCTCCGCCGGTCCGCCGGGGCATCGCGGCGTTGCAGAACCGCGACCAGTACGACCGCTCGGGTCAGACCGGTCAGAACCCGCTGACCGCGCCGGCCGGGCTGTTCCGGGCGACGCCGAACCCGTCGGTGCCGGCCGAGCCGGCGCCGGGCAACGGTGGCGGTGACTGGAACGACGACCTGCCGACCGAACTGGCCGCCCGGGCCGCCGCGGCTGCCGCCTACCGGCCGTCCGACCCGAACCTGCCGATGATCGGCGACGACGTCCAGCCGGACTTCAACGACCCGACGCCGATCTTCGACCAGATCTCGGTCTGGTTCACGGCCGAGGACGACGCCCCCGAGGTGTCCGCCGACGTCGACCACGACCAGGTGATCGACCTGCGCGATCAGGACGAGCGCCGGCCGTCGAGCCGCTGGGCCTCGCTGGGCGACCAGCGCTGGCTGGCCACCAACGCCCGGGCCGCCGCGGCTCCGGACACGGAGGGCACCACCGAGACCGGCCTGCCGAAGCGTCGTCCCGGCGCCAACCTGCTGCCCTCCGCGGCCACGACCGCACCGCCGCCGATCAACCGGCCGGCGCCGGTGCGTTCCAGCGAGGACGCCGAGCAGAATGCTCAGGAAGCAGCACTCGTCCGAGGTCGGCTCGGCAGCTACCAGCGAGGCCTGGCCAACGCCCGGCGCGCTCGGACGCAGCCGTCGCCGGCTCCGGTGTTCGACCCGGTGGGCGCCAGCCTGTTCACCGTCAACAGCGAGGCCGGCGACGACGCCGGCCGCCATTCCGGGGATCAGGGAGGAGACCAGTGAGCACGGGTACCGGTACGGACGTCACATGGCTCGTCGATGGGTTCGCTCAACGAGTTCCGGGGGTGGCTCACGCCGCCGTCGTGTCGGCCGACGGTCTGCTCGTCGCCAGCTCTGTGGGCCTGCCCAGAGACCGGGCCGACCAGCTGTCCGCCGTGGCCTCCGGGCTCGGCAGCCTGACCAACGGCGCGGCGATGTGCTTCTCCGCGGGAGCCGTCGTCCAGACCGTCGTCGAGATGCAGGGCGGTTTCCTGCTGCTGATGGCCATCTCGGACGGGTCCTGGCTGGCGGTGCTCGCTGCTCCGACCTCGGACATCGGCCTGGTCGGGTACGAGATGACGCTTCTGGTCGACCGGGTCGGGCAGCACCTGTCGCCCGAGCTGCGCCAGACCGGGCACGGTGGCTCGCTGCCACCCGCGTGACCCCGCCCATGGATGACTACTCCCACGACGGCGGCGAGCCGCCCTCAATGGTGCGTCCGTACGCACGCACGGGCGGCCGAACCCGCCCCGTGCATGATCTGGATCTGGAGGCTCTGGTCGTGACAACGGTCACCGGCCTGGACCCGTCGATGAACGATTTGCTGTCCCCCGAACACAGCACAGTGATCGAACTGTGTGAAGGAACGATCTCCGTGGCGGAGATCGCAGCTCGGCTGCAGACCCCGCTCGGGGTAGCTCGTGTGATCATCGCTGACATGGTGGAACTGGGCCTCGTCGAGGTACTGGCCACGGCGAACGCGTCCGGAGACGAACGCGATCCCGCATTCTTGAGGAGGGTGCTCAGTGGCCTTCAGCGGCTCTGAGAGCCGGGCCACCCGGTCGACGAAAATCGTCATTTCCGGTGGATTCGGATCAGGCAAGACCACCTTCGTCGGTGCGGTGTCGGAGATCATGCCGCTCCGCACCGAGGCCGTGATGACCCAGGCCAGTGTGGGGCTCGACGACCTGTCGGCGACGCCCAACAAGACGACCACGACGGTCGCCATGGACTTCGGCCGGATCAGCATCGACCAGGAACTGGTGCTGTACCTGTTCGGATCGCCGGGGCAGAACCGGTTCTGGTTCATGTGGGACGACCTGGTCCGGGGCGCGATCGGCGCCGTGGTCCTGGTCGACACCCGCCGGCTGGAGGATTGTTTCGGCCCGATCGACTTCTTCGAGGCCCGCAACCTGCCCTTCGTGGTCGCGATCAACGCCTTCGACGGCCTGCTCCGGCACCGCCCCGAGGACGTCCGTGAGGCGCTGCAGCTCGGCAACGAGGTGCCGGTGCTGGTCTGTGACGCGCGGGAGAAGGAGTCGGCCAAGCAGACCCTGATCTCGGTCGTCGAGCACGCCCTGGCCACCTGGAGCCGGGCCTAGCCCTCGCCTGTTCTGCGTCTGAGTTCAGCCGGGATCCGACCTGCCAACCGGCTCGGATCCCGGCTCAGTTCAGCTGGTCCGGAAGCAGCAGGCCGTCGGTGATGAGGGCCCGGACGGCGGGCAGCAGCTCGGCGGTCAGGTCCGGCTCGGAGACCTCGAGCAGGTCGGCCAGGGCGCCGGTGAGCTGACCCACGGTGAGCTCACCGGAGCAGGCGCCGACCAGCCCGGCCAGCGCGGTCGAGGCCTGCACCACCCGGCCCGCCCCGCCGCCCTGGCGCAGCAGGATCACCGCCGGGTCGTCCTCGCCCGGCCGATGGTGGCGTTCCTCGGTGACGTCGCCGGCCACCTGCAGGGCGGTCGCCAGCAGCGCGGCGTCGTCCCGGATCGCGAGCCAGTCGTGGGCGGCCAACCCGGCCGCCACCTCGGCGCCGGTCGGCAACCCGGGGCCGGTGCGGCGCTCCTCTACCCGGATCAGCCGGGCCGGGCCGGGCCCGATCGGGGCGTCCGCCGCCTCCAGGGGCCGCCGGAGCGTGATCAGGCCGAAGCCCACGGCCTCGACGTCCCGGGAGGCAAAATCGGCCAGCCACGAGGCGTACAGCTCGTCCGAGTTCTTGCTCAGGTGCTGGCCCGCGTCCCGGATCCAGGTCTCGGCGTACTCGGCCGGGTCCTGCAGTTCGCGCTGCACCACCCAGCCCTCGAGCCCGGACGCCGCCAGCCAGTCGGCGACCCGTTCGCTCCACACCTCTCCCCGGCGCTGTTCCCAGTTGCCGAGCATCTGGGCGACGCCGCCGGGGCGCAGGACCGAGCCGACCGTCGTCACCAGCCGGCGGACCAGCTCGTCGCCGACCAGGCCACCGTCGCGGTACTCGTAGGCCTGGCCCGGCACCGAGCGGGGGGTGATCACGAACGGCGGGTTGCTGACGACCAGGTCGAACTGCTCCCCGGCGACCGGTTCGAGCAGGCTGCCGAGCCGGGTGCTGAACTCGGCCCCGGGCACCGTCGAACGGTTCAGCACCCAGTTCAGCTCGGCCGTGCGCAGGGCCCGGGCCGAGGTGTCGGTGCCGATCACGGAACGGGCGTGCCGGGCCGCGTGCAAGGCCTGAACCCCGCAGCCGGTGCCGAGGTCGAGCACTCGCTCCACCGGCCGGCGCAAGGTCGAGCGGGCCAGGGTCAGCGAGGCGCCTCCGACGCCGAGCACGTGGTCGGCGGCCAGCGGGCGGCCGGTGGCCAGCTCGCCCGGGTCGGAGATCATCAGCCAGTCGGCCGGCCCGAGCGCATCCACGGCCGCGTAGGGCCGCAGGTCGACGGTGGCCCGCACGGCGTCGTCCGGACCGGTCCCGGCCGACCGGATCAGGCCGAGCTCCTCGAGGGTGCTCAGCCCGGCCGTGGGCACGGTCGCCGCGAGCCGGCGGCGCGGCACGTCGAGGCCGAGCAGGAAGACGGCGACCAGGGTGGCCAGCGGGTCGTCGGGCCGCCCCCGGACGACCAGCCGGGCCGGCAGCGCCTGTTCGCGGCCGAGGGCGCCGTGGGCGACCGGGCCGAGCAGGTCGGTGACGGCGTCCACGGTGTAGCCGGACAGGTCAGCACGAAGCCGGTCGGCGCGCTCCTGCAGCTGCGCGCCGACCGGCTCCGGGTGTTCACCCACGATCGGTGACCTGCTCCTCTGGATCTGGTGGATCTGGTGGATCTGGTGGATCTGGGCCGGCTACTGGCTGGCCACCGACTCGGACTGGGTCGGAGTCGTGGTCGCCGGAGCGCCCGCGCTCGGTGCGTCACCGTAGTCGACCGTGCGGCGCTTGGTGATCACGACGGCGACCACGATGATCACCGTGGCCACCCCGGCGATGGTGTATCGCAGTGCCGCCGACGCATTGTCGCCGATGCTGAGCTGCACGATCGCCGGTGCGATCAGCACCGCGACCAGGTTCATCACCTTGATCAACGGGTTGATCGACGGACCGGCGGTGTCCTTGAACGGGTCACCCACGGTGTCACCGATCACGGTCGCGGCGTGAGCGTCAGAGCCCTTGCCGCCGTGGTGGCCGTCCTCGACGATCTTCTTGGCGTTGTCCCAGGCCCCACCGGAGTTGGCCAGGAACACCGCCATCAGGGCGCCGGTGCCGATCGCCCCGGCCAGGTATCCAGCCAGCGGGCCGATGCCGAGGCCGAAGCCGACGGCGACCGGGGCCAGGGCGGCCAGCAGGCCCGGGGTGGCCAGCTCCCGCAGCGAGTCCCGGGTGCAGATGTCGACGACCCGGCCGTACTCGGGCTTCTCGGTGTAGTCCATGATCCCGGGGTGCTCGCGGAACTGCCGGCGCACCTCGTAGACGATGGCCCCCGCGGCCCGGGTGACGGCGTTGATCGCCAGGCCCGAGAACAGGAACACGACGGCTGCCCCGAGCATGAGGCCGACCAGCGTGTTGGGCCGGACGATCTCCAGGTTGAAGCTCTTGTTCAGCCCGTTGAGCGGGGTCCCGATGTCGGTGACCGCCCCCTGCCAGGCGTCGGTGTACGAGCCGAACAGCGCGGTCGCGGCCAGGACGGCGGTGGCGATCGCGATGCCCTTGGTGATGGCCTTGGTGGTGTTGCCGACCGCGTCGAGCTCGGTGAGGATCTGCGCGCCCTCACCGTCGACGTCCCCGGACATCTCGGCGATGCCCTGGGCGTTGTCGCTGACCGGGCCGAAGGTGTCCATCGCGACGATGACGCCGACCGTGGTCAGCAGACCGGTGCCGGCCAGCGCGATCAGGAACAGCGACAGCCAGATCGAGACGCCGCCGAGGCTGAACGCGGCGAAGACCGCTGCCGCGATGATCGCGGTGGTGAAGACGGCCGACTCCAGGCCGAGGCCGATGCCAGAGAGCACGACGGTGGCCGCGCCCGTCAGCGAGGTGGCCGCGACATCCATCGTCGGTCGCTTGTCGGTGCCGGTGTAGTAGCCGGTCAGCCAGAGGATGACGCCGGCCAGCACGATGCCGATCAGCACCGCCGCGAAGGCGATCAGCCGTGGGTCGCCGCCGAGCTTCACCACGGCGTCGTCGCCGCCGGTGAACTTGTCGAACGACGAGGGCAGGTAGAGGAAGGACGCCGCCAGGCAGAGCACGGCGGAGATCACGGCCGAGATGGCGAAGCCGCGGTTGATCGAGGTCAGGCCGCTCTCACCGGGCCGGGGCCGGGTGACCAGCACACCGACCACCGCGGTGAGGGCGCCGATGGCCGGCACGATCAGGGGGAAGACCAGGCCGTCGGCGCCGAAGGCGACCTTGCCCAGGATCAGCGCCGCGACCAGGGTGACCGCGTACGACTCGAACAGGTCGGCGGCCATGCCGGCGCAGTCGCCGACATTGTCACCCACGTTGTCGGCGATGGTGGCGGCGTTACGCGGGTCATCCTCGGGGATGCCCTGCTCGACCTTGCCGACCAGGTCGGCGCCGACGTCCGCGGCCTTGGTGAAGATGCCGCCGCCGACCCGCATGAACATGGCCAGCAGGGCCGCGCCGAAGCCGAAGCCCTCGAGCACGGACGGCGCGTCGGCCTTGTAGATCAGCACCACCAGGGAGGCGCCGAACAGGCCCAGGCCGACGGTCATCATGCCGACGAAGCCGCCGGTCCGGAACGCGATCTTCATCCCGGCGTCACGGTCGCCGGTGCGGGCGGCCTCGGCCACCCGGACGTTCGACTTGACCGCCAGGGACATGCCCAGGTAGCCGATCGCGGCCGAGAACAGGGCCCCGACGATGAAGAAGATTCCCCGGCCGACCCGCACCTCGGCGTCACCGGGTAGAACGAACAGCAGCGCGAAGACCAGGACGACGAACAGGGCCAGGGTCTTGAACTGCCGGGTCAGGTAGGCCGAGGCCCCTTCCTGGACGGCCGTGGCGATGTTCCGCATGTTCTCGGTGCCGTCGGCAGCAGCGAGAACCTGCTGCCGGAAGACCACCGCCACCCCGAGCGAGATGAGCGCGACAACAAAGACCACGGCCACCAGGGTGAGATTTTTACCCTCGAGAGTCACATTCGTGGTCGCAGCAGCTAGGGCGTGCTCCGGCATCCGTCCTCCTCGACGTGTGCGCGGCTCCGTCACCCGCCGCGGGTGATCGTGAAAGCACAGGCGACAGTGGGCTGACGGTTCCGAGGCAGTGATTGGACGCCGGTATTCCGGCGAGTCCGAACCCGGCGGAGTCTACGGAACGTGACGGTCACCACCAAACCGGGTTGGCTGTGTCCCGGGTCACGTTCAGAATATCGACCGGAATGTCAGTACTTGCAGGGCCGTCAGTGGCCCGAAGGACGCTGGTGGTTGAGCACCGGGCCGGCCGGCGGGGAGAGCGGCGGCCACCATTCCATCCGGACCCGGCCGCCGCGCCCGCCCTTGCCGTCCAGCACCTCGACCGAGTCGGCCAGACCGCGCAGCAGGCTGAGCACCACCGGTTCCTCGCGCTGCGGGGTCGGCGCCTCGTCGACCACCTCGATCGCCAGGCCCGGGCCGGTGTCGTCGACGATCAGCAGCACCGCCGCCGTGCAGTCGGCCAGCACGCAGCGGCGGACGGCGCGGGCGCAGGCCTCGCCGACGGCCAGGCGCAGCTCGTCCAGCCGGACCTCTTCCAGCAGGGCGCGCCGGGCCACCGCGGCCGCGACCAGCCGGGCTGTTCGCACGTGTCCGGGCGTGGGCGGGAATCGCAACTCGACGCCGCCGGCGGCAGCATCCATGTCGGTGCCGGTTACGCCGGGCCTCGGGGCGGCTGAACCTCAGACCGCGGCGCCCCGACCGGCTGTTCCGCCCCGCGAAGGGCGTCGGCCAGCGAGGAATGGATGGGGAACACCTTGGTCAGCCCGGTGATCCGGAAGACTTTGAGGATCTTCTCCTGATCACAGACCAGCTGCAGGGTGCCTTCGTGCGAGCGGGCTCGCTTCAGCCCGCCGACCAGCACTCCGAGCCCGGTCGAGTCCAGGAAGTCGACGCCCGCCATGTCGACCACGAGGTGGTACTCCCCCTCTGCGACCAGCTCGTTCAACCGTTCCCGAAGGGTCGGCGCGGTGTACACGTCGATCTCTCCGGTCACGCTGATGACCGTTCGAACGCCTTCGCGTCGGGTCACCACGCTGAGCTCCACTGCGCCTCCCACTGCATTGCGCCCGTCCGACCGTCTCCGGTGTCAGGCCCTCGAGCCGGGCGTGCTTTGGCCTAATTCAATCACCTGCACGTCACTCCAATGACCTACAGGGCCCACTGCCTGTCACCAATATGGGCTACGACTGGGGGAATCGGGGGCCAAACCCGCCGAGTGACGCCGATCGCCTCCTTCTCGCCCGCCCCAGCCGCCCCAGATCAGCAGCCCGGATCAGCCGCCCGGATCAGCCGCCCGGATCAGCGCCGACGTAGGGCAGGGACAGGACGCAGATGTTCTTGGTCGCGGTCTCCCTGACTTGCAGTGAGCGATTTGTATTCACCCGGTCGGATCGCCTGGTCCGGCTCGGGCGCTCACCCGGGATTGAAGCCCGATCGACCGAACCAGGACGGGCCACCGAGAGCCTGGACGCCGACCAGGACCGAGCAGTCCGCGGGCCATTGGCAACTGACCAGCCGCCGCGAACACGCTGGCACCGGCCCCCGCCGCAAACCCCGGCGACGGCGATCACCAGGGCCTGGCGGGCCCGCTGAGCCGCCAGCCGGGTCAGCCGGTCGAGCAGCGCCGGTTCGGCCTCGGGCAGCAGGACGACCTGCTCGGCCTGCAGTTCGAGGGCCGAGCGCCAGAGCTGGTCGGTCGGTTCGCCGACCGCCACCAGCACCGCGGCACACCGGAGGCCTCGGCCGGCGGCAGTGGGCCGGCGAGCCGGTCGGCCCCGAGCAGCACCAGCGACGGGCGGCCCCGCGGCCTGGTTCGCCCAGCCGTACCCGGGCCTGCGTGGCCAGCCGCTCGGCGCAGCTCCGGATTCTCGGTTCATCGGTCAGCAACAGCACCCCGGGAGAAGTCATCGGCCGAGCCTGCCGCCGACGCGTCGGCGCCGGGCCGCCGACGACCGAGCTGTGGACAAACCCGCCGTCCTCAGGCCTGCGGAAAAGATGCCGGAAGGGGCCCAGCAGCGGACGGCGAGCTCGACCGGGAAGGGACGGCAAAGCTGAGGCGGCCGGCCTGATGATTCAGGCCGGCCGCCTCCCAAAACGCGACGGCCCCCGCTGGGGGGGAGCGGGGGCCGTCTAGCCGGTCCGGCTCGGGGGGGAGGAGTCGGACCGGGCGGGCACGGCATTAAGCCGGCTCCGCCAGTCTGTACCCCGGTTGCCGTCTCTCGCAACACCTAGACGAAGACCGGGACCAAGAACGCTGGATTTAGCTCTGTCTTGAACTGAATCAGTAGCCAAACCGGACATTCACCTTCGGATCCGCATCTGGACAAGCACCCCATGTGACGCAAATCCAACGGCTTCTCCGCCGATGCGGGCCGAGAATGCATCGGGGCGGCGAGGTGAAAGGTGATGATCCACAGCGAGATCACAACCAACATGACCATGGGTGATCAAGCGATTACAGATAAGGCTCGCCGGGCCGATACGGGCACCCGGTCAACCGATCACTATTCGCCGTCCGGCACTTATCCTGAACGGGTGACCATCGCCCCCGAACGCAGCGCCGCGTTCTTCGACCTCGACAAGACGGTCATCGCGCGATCGAGCACCCTGGCCTTCTCCCGGCCGTTCTACGCGGGCGGTCTGATCACCAAGGCCGCGATGCTGCGCAGTGCCTACGCCCACTTCTTCTACCAGGCCAGCGGGGCCGATCACGACCAGATGGAGCGGATGCGGCTCTACCTGTCCAAGATGGCCACCGGCTGGGACGCTCAGCAGGTTCGCGACATCGTGGCCGACACCCTGGCCGAGCTGATCGCGCCACTGGTCTACGAGGAGGCCACGGCGCTGATCGCCGAGCATCACGCCGCCGGGCGCGACGTCGTCATCGTCTCGGCCTCGGGGGCCGAGGTGGTCGAGCCGATCGGGGCGATGCTGGGCGCCGACCACGTCGTGGCCACCCGGATGGTGATCGCCGACGGCAAGTACTCCGGCGAGATCGAGTACTACGCCTACGGCGAGAACAAGGCCCTGGCCGTTCAGCGCCTGGCCGAGGAGCGCGGCTACCGGCTCGAGGCCTGCTACGCCTACAGCGACTCGGTCACCGACCTGCCGATGCTGCAGGCCGTGGGCCACCCCTACGCGGTGAACCCGGACAAGGCGCTGCGTCGCGAGGCCGGCACCCGGGGCTGGCCGATCCTGGACTTCAACCGGCCGGTCAGCCTGCACTCCCGGTTCCCGAGCGCTTCCGCCGCCCGGGCCGCTGCCCTCGGCGCCGGCCCTCGGGCCCGGGCCGCCGCGGCCGAGATCGGGACCGGGCCGGCCGTCGCCGTCGCGCTCGGGGCCGCCGGAGCGGCCACGGCCGGGATCGTCTGGTTCGCCAACCGCCGCCGCGAACGTTCAGCCGTCTGATCCGACGGCCGGCCCGGGCATGTTCTCGGCAACGCGACCTCGACGGCGATGACGCCGGACGCGGGCCCGACCCGGCGCCTGGCCCTGCTCAGCGGGCTGGCGGTGGCCACCTTCGCCCTCGGCTGGGTGGGGCAGGGCTGGTGGCAGTTCGGTGGCGCCGCGGCGCCACCGGCGGCGACGGCCACGGCGACCGATCTGATCGGCGGGGCCAGCAGCCGGCAACCGTTGTCGATCCAGCTCACCCTCGCGGTCAGTAACGACGGGCCCGAGGAGATCCGGGTCCAGGGCCCCACCACCCCCGGCCCGGGAACGGTGATCACCCAGGTCAGCCCGGGCCTGCTGGTCCTTCCGGCCGGGCGGGCGGGCCAGCTGCAGGCCGATGTCCGGGTCAACTGCGACCGGCCGGTGCCCCTGGCCCTGCCGGACCTGCAGATCGAGCTGATCGACGGCGTGCGCCGGGGCCTGCCGGTCAGTGACTCCGGGCTGCTCCTGGAGGCCTGCTCCCGGTCGCGGCCGACGGTCCGGCCGCTGACCGTCGAGGTGCTGCCGCCGGCCGCCGGTCGGCTGCGGCTGCGGCTCACCTCGCCCACCGGACGGGCGATCCGGCTGCACGCCGTCCGCGCCGGTGGGGTCGATCTGGCCGGGTCGCCGGTACCGGTCACGATCGCGGGCCGGACGCCGGTCGACATCCGGCTGAGCGCCCCGCCGTCCTGCCCGCCCGAGTGGCTGGCCGGCGGGACGCCGAGCGCACTGACCTTCGACCTGTCGCCGGACGCGGTGATCGCCGGGGGCGCCGCCTCGACCACCTCGCAACCAGTGATCGTGGGCTCCGGACTGATCTTCTGGTTGCTGGCCGCCTCCTGCCCCGGTGCCCCCAGCCCGGCCGGATCGCCATGACGCCGGACCTGGACCTGGACGCCGCCCCGGACCCGAGCCGGTCCGGGGCGCCGGTCGGCACCGGCTCGCTGGTCCTGGCGGTGGGCCTGGCCGGGCTGGTCGCCGGCCTGCTCACCGGCTCGGCCCTCGGCCCGCCCGATCCGGCCCGCCGTCCACCGCTGGTCACGCTCAGCACCCGTGATCTGTATCTCGACACCACCGCGGCCACCGGCGAGACCACCGCGCCGGTGGTCGTCGTCCTGAGGCTGCAGGTGGTCAACCCGGCCTCGATCGGCCTGCGCCTGCGAGCCCTGAGCCTGGACGGCGTCACCGACCGGGAACTGGTCCTGCCGGCGAACGACGTGGTGCCGGCCCACGGTTCGATCACGCACGACTTCCGGGTCCGGCCCGACTGCCGGGCCGACCGCCCGCCGGCGACCCTGGAGGCTCAGCTGACTTTCACCGGGTCGAGCGGGTCGAGCGGGTCGGACGGGTGGACCGAGGTGCCGGCCACCCGCGGCCTCGGTGCTCGCGGCGGGCTCTGTTCCCAGATCGACCTCGCGCTGCCCCGCGGCTGGCAGTCCCCGCTGGTGGTGAGCCGCACCGCGCCGCACGGCCGTGACCTCGAGATCACCGTCGACCGTCTGACCCGTGACCAGCTGACCGGAGCGGTGGGCAACAACCAGTTGCGCCCGACGATCTTCGTCGGGGATCAGTCGCTGCCGGCCACGGTCCGGCTGCTCGCCGGCCGGCCCGCCGTGCTCCGGCTCCAGGGGCCCCCGCCGTGCGTGCAGACCGACCGCGGCTCGCCCGCCGTCTCCACCATTCAGCTCCTGGCCAACGGCCCTCAGGGGATCGAGCAGCGGCTGGTGGTGATCGGCCCGGCCCTGACCCGGTGGTTGCGGACGAGCTGCGACGGCACCGCGGGCGAGCGCTCAACCAAGCACCAGGGGTGACCGCGCGCCCACTGTCCGATATCAAATGGGGCAGGTCAGGGCAGTTCGTGCGTGTCGATCGACCGTTCGTCGCACAGTTGGCCGCTACTGACGGGTAGGGGTTAACGCTCCCTTCAGCGCGGAGTAGACAAGAGATCACGATCCGCAAGCGACCCTCCACAGTGTTGCGGATCGAGCGGACAGCACGGTCGGTCGGTACCCACGCGCGAGCAGTCCACGTGAGGACCCGTCGAGACGGGCTAGACCCGCTCCGGCGATTTCGCCGAGCGCGCCTGGTAGCCATCACCGTGCCGGGTGGCGGCGCCCTGCTGCGGGGCGCCGCCACTGCCGCGTCGTCAGCAGGACCGCGAACAACGGCGAGCGGTCCACGGGGAACGACGAGAGGCCAGCACCATCGCCGGTGATCGCCAGTACGAACCATGTTCCAGAAGTCTTGTCCGGCCGTGAGAGCGACTTACGGCGACCTTGAGCACGCTCGGGTCCGGGCCCGGCTGGAGATCACCCGGACGGCGATCCTGCTCTGTGTGGTCGCCGCCCTGTTCGTCTTCGTCGACCATCGCGGGCCCTACCCCCTGACCATGTTCTACCCCCCGGCCGGAGCCGTCTTCGGCTACCTGGTGCTGCGCGGTCCGGCCGGCATCCCGGTCAGTGCCCTCGCGCTGGTGGCCGGCAACGCCGTGGCCCTGCCGCGCCAGTTCGCCGCCGATCCGAGTGCCGAGGTGGCCCACGCCGTCCTGATCCCGCTGCTGCTGGCGCTGGCGGCCCATCCGCTGCACCGGGCCTGGCGACAGCGTTCGGCCGGCTCGGTGTTCGGCGCCCTGACCCTGTTCGTGCTCACCGGGTTGCTGCTGGCGCCGGCCCTGGTCACGGCGGGGACGTTCGCCCTGTCGCTGGCCGTCGGCGGCCGGCTGGACGCCGAGGATCTGGCCCGGATGCTGCTCGGGACCAGCACCTCGATCGCCGCCCTGGCTCCGGGCGCCCTGGTCGGCGCCGTGCTGCTGAGCGGCCGGCCGCCGGCGGTGCTGCGGGCCTCCCTGGCCGGGCGGCGCGAGGCCCTGGTGCCGGCCGCGATCATCGTGCTGGCCCCGGGCCTGGCCCTGGCCCTGCCCGGGGCCGGGTTGAACGAGCTCTGGCTGCTGCCGCTGGCCGCCGTCCCGCTGATCTGGATCTCCGGTACCGGCGACCTGATCCGCTCGGCCTGCGTGCTCGCCGTGAGCTCCCTGGCGATCGGCACCCTGGCCCGGGGCCTGTTCGGCGAGGGCACCGAGCTGTACCGGGCCCAGGTGATGGTGCTCGGCTGCTCACTGGCCACCCTCTACGTGGCCGCGGCCTGCGTCACCGAGGCGGCCACCCGCCGGGAGGAGAGCGCCGCCAGCACCCGCTGGGAGGCTCTGCTGGCCGTTGCCCCGGCGGTGGTCACCCGAGTCTCGGCCGACGGCAGCCTGCGGCGGGAGGACGCCGCCGGCGAGGCCGGGGCGATCAGCCGGGACTCGGTCGAGCGGGCCCTGCCGGAGGCCGACCGGCAACTGATCGCCAGTGCCGTCCGGGAGCGGCATCCGCGCACACTGCGCTGGCAGAACGCCGAGCCGGACCGGCGCAACTTCGTCACCCGGGTGACCCCGCTGCCGGACGGCGAGACGCTGGTCGTGACCACCGAGACCACCCTGGCCGACGCGGCCGAGGCCACCCTGGCCTGGGAGCGCACGCACGACCGGGAAACCGGCCTGCCGAACCGGGACCTGCTGCTGGCCACCGCCGAGCAGGCTCTGGCCGGTGGCCTCTCGGCGATCCTGCTGGTGATCGACTTCAACCAGGTCACCCGGCGGGCCCTGCTGCTCGGCGCCGACGCCCCGGCCGCCCTGCGAGCCCTGGCCCAGCGGATCCACGGCGTCCTGGCCGGCCCGGAGCTGGAGGGCGGTCTGGTCGCCCGCACCGGCGACGATCAGCTCGGCGTCTTCGTGCCCGGCCCGAACCGGCTCGACCCGGCCCGGACGGCGCAGTTGCTGTCGGCCGTCTCGACCCCGGTCGACCTGGCCGCGGGCCGGGTGACCGTGCACGGCAGCGTGGGCCTGTCCAGCCTGGAGCCGCCGGTCGGCGCGCACGAGGCCCTGCGGCACGCGGCCGTGGCCGCCCAGACCTCCCGGGAGCGGGGCGAGGCCCGGATCGTCGTCTCGGACGGGCTCTCGCTGCGGACCGCCTCCGAACGGGCCCGCCTGGTCAGCGACGTCGTGGCGGCGGCCGATCGGTCCGAGCTCGAGGTGGTCTACCAGCCGGACGTGCACCCCGGCAACGGCACCCTGACCGGCATGGAGGCCCTGGTCCGCTGGCGCCGGCGGGACGGTTTCACGGTGTCGACCGACGACTTCGTCCGGGTCGCCGAGGAGTCCGGAGCGGTCGCGGCGATCGACGACTGGGTGATGCGGGCGGCGCTGGCCCAGCTCGGGCACTGGCGTCGCGAGCTGGACGTCGACGACGTGGAGCTCGGGATCAACGTCAGCGTGCTGTCCCTGACCGACGACCTGCCCGAACGACTGGAGCGGGAGTGCCGGCGCAACGGCGTCCCGCCGGACCGGGTGCGTCTGGAGGTGACCGAGACCGCGCTCGGAGACGACAGCCGGGCGGTCGACGTCCTGCGGCACGCCCGTTCACTGGGGTTCCGGATCGCCCTGGACGACTTCGGCACCGGCTACGCCTCGCTCTCGCGATTGCGGACCCTGCCGGTGGACGTGCTCAAGCTCGATCGCAGCTTCCTGGCCTCGCTCACGGACGACGGCGCCACCCAGACCCTGGTCGGCATGATTCTCGGGCTGGCCGAACCGCTGCACCTCGACGTCGTGGTCGAAGGGGTGGAGACCCAGACCCAGCGGCAGGTGCTGGTCGGGCTGGGCTGCCAGCGGGCTCAGGGCTTCCTGTTCTCACCGCCGACCGGGGCGGCCGGCATCCGCGAGATCCTGCTCGCCGTCCCGCCGGCCCGTCAGCCCTCCCCCTGAGCCCCTCCGGCCCGGACGGCGATGCGGCGGAGGAGACCCTCGAACCCCCCGCGATCAGCACGCTCCGCCACCGACGCCTGGCTGACCGGACCGTCCGACCGTGAGGGATTCGAGGGCGACAGGTGGGCCACGGTCTCGGTGCCGCCGGCCGGTTCGGTGAACCCGTCGAGCCCGACGACGGCGAACGCAGCCAGGCCCGCGACCACCAGGGTGAAGGTGAACACGAAGACGGACAGCAACGACGGCAGACGCAACACAGGGCCCTCCAGGGCGACACGGGCTCAGGAGGTCGACATTAGGGATCGAACCGGGCCCGGCGGTGGGCCCGGGGCCCCGCTTCGCCCGACCGGCAGGCCCACATCCCTGGGCCCGGCCGCCTTTCAGAAAGCGCCGGCCGGAGGGGCGGGTTCTACTCCGAGCCCTGCCAGCGGGCGACCGCCTCGGCCCGGTGACTCACCCCGAGCTTGGCGTACATGTGGTTCAGGTGGTTCTTCACGGTCTTCTCGGTGAGCACCAGGTCGGCCGCGATCTGGCCGTTGGTCAGGCCTCGGACCAGCAGATCCATCAGCTCCCGCTCCCGCCGGGTGAGGCCGAACCGGATCCGGGCGGCCGACTCCCGCTCGGCCCGGCCGCGCAGCTGGCGCACCGCGACCGCGGCCGCGGCCGGATTGAGCCAGGCCTCGCCGCCGGCCACCGCCGTCACCGCCCGGAGCAGCTCGTCCGGGCCCAGCTCGGAGTGGGTCAGGAAGCCGCTGGCCCCGCGAGCCAGGGCGGTGCTGATCACGTCGGCGCTGCCGTCCGAGGTCAGCAGCAGTACCCGGGTGGTGTCGGCCAGCCGGGAGAGCACTTCGAGGCCGTCGGCGATCGGCATCCGGTAGTCGAGCAGGGTGACGTCGGGCCGCTGCTCGCCGACCACCTCCAGGGCCTGCCGGCCGTTGCCGGCCTCGCCCACCACGTCCATGCCGCCGACCTCCAGCAGCGCCCGCAGGCCGGCCCGGACCATCGGGTTGTCGTCCACGATCACCACCCGAGTCGGCCGGGCCCGGAAGCCGTTCACCCGGACACCCGGTCGATCGTCAGCCGAGGGGCCCGCAGGACCACCTGGGTGCCGCCGTCCGGATCGGACCAGACCCGCAACCGGCCACCGACCCCGGCCGCTCGCTCGGCCATCCCGACCAGACCGTAGTGCCCGGCCGCGGCCAGATCGGCCAGATCCCCCGGGACGGCGAACCCGGCCCCGTCGTCCTGCACCACCAGTTGCAATCCCGTCTTCTCGGCCTCCAGCACCACCCAGGCCATGTTCGCCCCGGAGTGGCGGGCCACGTTACCGAGCGCCTCCCGCACGATCCGCAGCAGTTCGTGCCGGACCGGCAGCTCCACCTCGACCGGGGCCAGCTCGAGCGTCACCGGGATGCCGGAACGGGCCGACCAGGCCCGACAGATGGTGGCCAGGGACTCCTCCAGCCCGGCTTCGAGATCGTCGGCCCGCATCGTGCCGAGCAGCTCCCGGGCCTCGTCGGCCGCGGTCTGGGCCCCCTTGGCCACGGTCGCGGCCAGCTCGTCGACCAGTTCGGGCCGGCGCCGGACCGAGGCCGGCAGGGCCAGCGCGGCGAACGACAGCCCGCGCAGCGTCTTCTCGACCGAGTCGTGCAGCTCCCGGGCCATCCGGCCGCGCTCGGCGGTGACGGCCGAGCGCTCGATCGCGTCCAGCGCCGTCCGGGCCAGCGTGACGTGCCGCAGCACCGCGGTCCGGGCGGTGGCCGCGGCCAGCCCGACCAGCACGTACAGCGTGGGCACCCCGGTGAGGTACACGGCCAGCGAGGAGGGGACGTCGTCGGTCCGGATCACCCAGGCGACCACGGCGTAGCCAGCCACCGTCTGCAGCACCCAGACCGCGGCCGACCGGGGGCCCATCAGCACCCCGAGCACGGCGGCCGAACCGCAGGAGAACGAGAAGTAGACCGGGCCGCCCTGCATCACCGCCACGATCGCGGCCCCGGCCGCCAGTTCGACCACGACGAAGGCCCAACCCCGGGTCACGGCCGACGGCCGGCGGATCAGGACGCCCAGCTCGGCCAGGGTCACGACGGCGGCGAGCAGGGTTCCGAGAGCCAGCCGGGCCGGCTCCGGGTCGATCAGGACGGCCGCCACCACCAGCATCAACGTGGCCGCCAGGCGCAGCAGCAGCACGAACCGGCAGAGCTGGGCCACTCCCTCGGTCGCGCCGAGCACGGAGCGGCGCGGGTCGATCGGGCCGGCCGTGAGCGCACCCCGGCCCCGGCGCACGCGTGGCCGGTCTTCGGCAGGCTGAGCCTCGTCGGCCGTCGGCCAGGTCATCCGGGCAGCATAGGCTCTGGCCCGATGTGAACCGACCGGACAAATGATCCGTACCTCTGAGTGCGTCGGTCGAGCGGACCAGCGGCCCGGGTCGACGAGCAGCGAACGAAAGGTGCACGAACCATCGAGACGCCCGGAAACTGGAGCCGACGGCAGATCGCCCTGGCCGGGGTGCTGCTGGTGGTCTTCATCGCCACCGCCGCCGTGGTGCCCCTGTTGATTTCACCCGATCGGACGCCGAAGCGCGCCGACGCGCCCACGTCCAGCGTGGCCAGTGCCGGAACGCCGGCCGTCACCGGGTCGACCACCCCGACGCCGACCCCGACCCCGACGCCGAGCCCGACGCCGACGCCGACCCCCACCCCGAAGCCGACTGCGGCCAAGTTCCTGCTCAGCCCGCCGGTCAAACCGCGCCCGGTGAACGACGACCCGCCCCGACGCGACTACCGCGAGTTCGAGAGCAGCTGCACGCCGGTCCGGCAGAGCACCAAGCCGCCCCTGACCGGCGCCGCCCCCGCCGGGGTGAACTACCTGATGTTCGGCAGCACCGCCGGCAAGCCGGCCGCCCCGGGCCGGGTGCCGTCCGGCACGACCTCCTGCCTGGCCGAGGGGGACCGCTCCAGCTACTGGGCACCGGCTCTGTACCTGGGCAAGCAGGTGATCCGGCCGGACGACATGACCGTGCTCTACAAGTCCGAGGTGAACGACTACACGAGCGTCCAGCCGTTCCCGGCCGGCCTGCGGATGATCGTCGGCGGCCCGGGGGCCGGCTTCAGCACCCCGGATGACGGGGCCGTCTCCTGGGCCTGCGGGGACTACAACCAGGCGGCCCTGCCCAAATCCTGCCCGCCCGACCACAACCTGACCCTGCGGCTGTCGGCCCCGGGGTGCTGGGACGGGCGGCATCTGGACGTCGCCGGGCACCGCGGCCACCTGGCCTGGGCGGTCAACGGCCGCTGCCCGCCCGACCATCCGGTGGCCATCCCGGCCCTGCTGATGCGGATCATCTACCCGCTGGACGGCAGCGGGTCGCTGCACCTCGACTCGGGGGACGGGTCCACCTTCGGCTTCGGCTTCATCTCCGGCTGGCAGCCCTCGTCGTTCGCCAAATTGATCAAGACCTGCATCAACGCCGGCCGCCAGTGCGACACCTACGGCAAGTCCTGACCCACCCGGCCGGCGCGGACGGCGTCGCAGACGTGCTGCCCCTCGCCGGCTCCCTTGACCACGGCGTCGGCACAGTGGATCAGCCAGCCGGCCACGCCGTCGGGCCGGCCGGAGGCGTAGCCGAGCAGGGCCAGGACGTAGGCCGGGCCCGCGTCGAGGTGGGCCGCTTCCCAGACCACCACGCCCATCGGATCCAGCCCCCGGCCGATGATCACGGCCCGAGCCGCAGCCCGGGCGACCAGGCCGTTCCCGGCCACGAAGGGCCGGGCGGTGATCAGCTCGGCGTGCACCAGGGCGGCCACCACCAGCGCCGGGGCCGACGGCGGAGCGGCCAGCAGGTCGCCGATCCCGGCCAGCCGGTCGGCCAGGGCGGCGCCGGTCGGGGCTGCGGCCGGATCGCCGACACCGTCCCCGGGCGGCTCGAAACCCTGCCGGGGCCGGCCGAGCTGATCCGCGGGCAGCAGACCCGCCGCCGCGGCCACGTGCAGGCCGGCCAGGGCCCGGGCCGGCGAACCGGCCAGCGTGCCCTCCAGCTCCCGGGCCTGCGAGAGCACCCGCAGGGCGCCCGCGGCCAGCCGGCCGGAGGCGTCGTCGGGCAGCTCGGCGGCACCGCGGGCGACGTCCCGGATCAGGGCGACCGGGTAGCGGGCCCCTTCCAGCGCGGCCGAGCAGCGGGCGGCCCGGATCGTGGCCTCGGCCCGGGCCTCGGCGCTGCGCCGGCGCAGCGCCTCGTGCCAGCGCAGGGCCGTGCAGGCCTCCCGGGCCGCCTGCACCGCCGCCTCGACGCCGGGCAGGTCGACCAGCTGAGCCAGCGCCCCGGCCACCGCTGAGTCGGCGGCGGCACCGGGGCCGGGCCGTGGGGGCGGCAGCGAAAGAGGACCGTTGATCACAGTTGGCGAGCCTACGCTCGGGCTACGTTTCACCCGTGAGCAGTGCGGCGCTGGACGGCTGGATCCGCGCGACCGGGGTGATCGTCGTCCTGGTCGTGCTGATCCTGGGCGTGCTGCTGGCCCGGCGGGTGCGAGGTCACGCCGATCTGGGCACGGACGCCGAGCGGGCCACCTTCGACACCCTGCACACCGCCTCCCAGGCCGCCCCGCCGCTGCGCGAGGGCCTGACCCCGGCCGGGGCCGGGCGGGCGATCCGCCACCTGCGGGCCCTGCTCGGCACCGCGGCCGTCGCCCTCACCGACACCACCGGCACCCTGGCCTGGGACGGCGCCGGCGATCACCATTCGGCGGCGGCCATCCGGCACGCCGCCGGAGCGCTGGCCGGCGGCCGGACCGCCGTCCTGGACGCCCGGCAGATCGATGCCGGGGCCGGCGCCTGCCCGGAGCTCGACTGCCCGATCCGGACCGCGGTGGTGGTGCCGCTGACCGGGGCCGACGCCGTCGTCGGGACGCTGATCGCCTACGGGCCGACGGTCAGCGCCGGGCTGGTCCGGGCCACCGAGGAGGTGGCCAAGTGGGTGTCGACCCAGGTGGAGCTGGCCGAGCTGGACCGCTCCCGGACCCGGGCCATCGAGGCCGAACTGCGGGCCCTGAGAGCCCAGATCAGCCCCCACTTCGTCTACAACTCGCTGGCCGCGATCGCCTCGTTCGTCCGCACCGACCCGGAGCGGGCCCGCGAGCTGCTGCTGGAGTTCGCCGACTTCACCCGGTACGCGTTCCGGCGCGGGGGCGAGTTCACCAGCCTGGCCGACGAGTTGCGCAACATCGAGCGGTACCTGGTGCTGGAGCAGGCCCGGTTCGGCGACCGGCTCCAGGTGCGGCTGAGGATCGCCCCCGAGGTGCTGCCGGTGGCGGTGCCGTTCCTGGCCGTCCAGCCGCTGGTGGAGAACGCCGTCCGGCACGGGTTGCAGCCCCAGCCCGGCGTCGGTCACCTCACCCTCGGCGCCCAGGACAGCGGTTCCGAGGCGCTGATCTGGGTCGAGGACGACGGCGTGGGCGCCGACCCGGAGCTGATCCGGCGGGTGCTGGCCGGGCAGGGCGAGGGCGACTCGATCGGGCTGGCCAACGTGGACGCGCGGTTGCGGCAGGTTTTCGGCGACGCCTACGGTCTGGTGGTCGAGACCGCCCCCGGGGCCGGCACCCGGGTCAGCTTCCGGGTGCCCAAGTACGCCCCGGGCGTGGCCTACTGAGCCTGGACCTGGACTTGACCCTGAGTCGGGACCGGGACCGGGACCGGAACCGGGACCGGCCGAGCTCCGGGCCGGGCGATCCGCAGCCGCAGGACGACGAAGCGCAGCAGCGTGGCCACGGCGTTCGCGGTCATCAGCACCACCAGCTCCACCCGCCGACCCGGGTCGCTGAGCGCGTGCAGGGCCGCGAGCGCGCCCGTGGTCAGGACCAGACCGGCACCGAACGCGGCCAGCCCGACGGCGTGGTCACCGACCGCCCCCACGCTGCCCCGGACGCCGAAGGTGAGCCGGCGGTTGGCCGCCGTGTTGGCCACCGCGGTCAGCAGCAGGGCCACGGCGTTGGCCGCGAAGGCACCCAGCAGCGGCCGCAGCAGCCAGTAGAGCAGGGCGTAAGCGGCCGTGCTGGCCACCCCGACCGCACCGAACCGGACCAGCTGCATCCAGGGCCGGGCCGGGGCCTCGGGCCGGGGCCGGCGGGCCGGCGCGACGTCGGTGGTGGTCATGAGAACCAGGCTGAACGGCGACCTTGGGTACTACCTGGGTAACAGATATGAAAATCACATGTTCACAGCGAGCGGCGGTAGCCCTAGGCTCACCCTCATGGCGACGACGCCTGAGCCCTTGGCTGCCCTCATCGTGGACGATGAGGCACCGGCCTTGAGCGAGCTGGCCTGGCTCCTGGGCCAGGACTCGCGGATAGGCCGGATTCGCACGGCCGCCAGCGGGGAGCAGGCCTTGAAAGCCCTCGAAACCGAACCGGTCGACGTCATGTTCTGTGACATCTCGATGCCCGGTCTGGACGGGCTCGACCTGGCCCGAGTGCTCAACCGGTTCAGCCACCGGCCCTATCTGATCTTCGTCACCGCCTACGACCAGCACGCTATCGAGGCTTTCGACCTGCAGGCGGTGGACTACGTGCTCAAACCCGTGCGTCCGGAACGGTTGGCCGAAGCGGTCCGGCGGGTGGTCGAGGCCCGGCCCGGAGAACCGGCGCCGGCCCTACCACCGGCGGCACCGGCCGACCCGCCCGCCGACGAGACCATCGCGGTCGAGCTGGCCGGCGTCACCCGGTTCGTGCAGCGTTCCCAGGTGCTGTTCGTCCAGGCCCAGGGCGACTACGCCCGGCTGCACACCGCCACCGGCAGCCACCTGGTCCGGATTCCGCTGACCGTGCTGGAGGAGCGCTGGGCCGCGGCCGGCTTCATCCGGATCCATCGCAGCACCCTGGTCGCGCTGCCCCACGTCGACGAGGTGCAGGTCGACGCGGGCCGGTTCAGCGTCCGCCTCGGCGGGCGGATCCTGCAGGTCAGCCGCCGGCACAGCCGAGAACTGCGAGAACTGCTGGTGCGGGGCTCGGGCCTGTCCCGGCTGGGGCAGCGGTGAACGACCGCTCCGCCCGGCCCCCGCAACGGGTCCGAGTCACCAGCCCGCGGTTGACCGGCCCCGGCGGCCCGGCCCGGCGGCCGGCCGTGCGCTCGGCCAGCCGCGAGATCGACGAGCAGACCGACGTCGGCGAGGTCTACGTCACCGCCCTGCTGCGCTCCCAGTTGCGCCCCGGCCTGGCCCTGCTGACCGTGGTGATGCTCGGCCTGGGGGGCCTTCCGGTGCTGTTCATGCTGCTGCCCGAGGTGGCCGGGTACCAGGTCGGCCCGGTGACGGTGGCCTGGCTGGTGCTCGGGATCGCCGTCTTCCCGGCCTTGTTCGCGGCGGCCTGGTGGCAGGTGCGCACCGCCGAGCGGGCCGAGCGCGACTTCACCGAGATCCTCCGCCACCAGTGACGGCGGGCATCGCCGTCACCCTGGTCTGCCTGGCCACCCTGCTGGTCGGCGCCCTGGGGCTGCGGCTGTCCCGGACCACCAGCGACTTCTACGTGGCCGGCCGGGCGGTCAGCCCGCGCTGGAACGCCTCGGCCATCGGCGGCGAGTACATCTCGGGGGCCAGCTTTCTCGGCGTCGCCGGGCTGATCTTCGCCTCCGGCATCGACATGCTCTGGTACTCGATCGGCTACACCGCCGGCTACCTGGTGCTGCTGGTCCTGGTGGCCGCCCCGCTGCGCCGCTCGGGGGCCTACACGCTGCCCGACTTCGCCGAGATCCGGTTGCGCTCCTCGCTGCTGCGGCGGGCCGCCTCGGTGCTGGTGGTCGGCATCGGCTGGCTCTACCTGCTGCCGCAGTTCCTCGGGGCCGGGCTGGCCCTGCGGACCGCCACCGGGGCGCCGCGCTGGCTCGGCACCGTGGTGGTGGTCGCGGTCGTGGTGGCCAACGTGATCGCCGGCGGGATGCGATCGGTGACCATCGTCCAGGCCTTCCAGTACTGGCTGAAGCTGACCGCGATCGCCGTGCCCGTGGTGGTGCTGCTGTGGGTCTGGCACGGCGACGGGTCGGTCCGCCCAGAGTCGGTGGCCGGGGCGCACTGGTCGGTGCCCCTGACCGGCTCCGACCACCCGCTGTACCGGACCTATTCGCTGTTGCTGGCCCTGCTGTTCGGCACCATGGGCCTGCCCCATGTGCTGGTCCGGCTGTACACCAACCCGGACGGCCGGGCGGCCCGGCGAACCGTGCTGGCCGTGGTCGGCCTGCTCGGCGTGTTCTACCTGTTCCCGCCGATCTACGGGGCGCTGGGCCGGATCTACGCCGGCGACCTGCTCGGTGGTGACACCGACGCGATGGTGCTGCTGCTGCCGGGGCGGATGCTCGGGCCGACGGCCGGCAGCCTGGTCGCGGCCCTGCTGACCGCGGGCGCCTTCGCCGCGTTCCTGTCCACCTCGAGCGGGCTGGCCATCTCGGTCGCCGGAGTGCTGAGCCAGGACCTGCTGCGAGGCCGGTTCCGGGCCAGCGTCAGCGGTTTCCGGGTCGGCGCCGGGCTGGCCGTGCTGGTTCCGGCGGCGCTGTCGCTGCTGGGCATCCGGGCCGGCCTGGCCGACACCGTGGGACTGGCCTTCGCCCTGGCCGCCTCGACCTTCTGCCCGTTGCTGGTGCTCGGCATCTGGTGGCGCGGGCTGACCCGCCGCGGCGCCCTGGCCGGCCTGGTGGTCGGCGGCCTGTCGGCCAGTACCGCCGTCCTGCTGACCATGGCCGGCCTGGTCACCGCCGGCTGGCCGGCCACGCTGCTGCGCCAGCCCGCGGCCTGGACCGTGCCCCTGGCGTTCGCGGTGATGGTGCTGGTGTCGCTGAGCAGCCCGAACTCCCGGCCGGCCGGGGTGAGCACGATCATGGTCCGGCTGCACGCGCCCGAGGCTCTCGACCTCGATCGTGGCGAGACCCGGCCATTGCGGCACGCAGAACTGCCCGCCGAACCCGCCTGAGCTGGTTTGCCGGACCTTGTGCGTGTTCGGGTGGCCGCCACTCACCGCAGTTCCCGACCGTTGGGCGCAGACCGGCCGGCCACACGTCGCGGTAGCGCTACCGCCCGGCGCAGCAGCGCCCCACCCGTCTTCGCCTTCGAAGTGACCCGGCCCACAGTGGCAATCGCACCACGCCGCAATGTCGCGGGCCGGCCGATCCGCGACCTCCAGCCCTGCAGTGAGGAGATCGGGATGTCCACCGACCAGCCCGCCCGCGCGACCGGCGCCTCCAGCTACCAGGAGGTGCACGACAGCGACGACTTCCAGGACCTGCGCCGCCGCTTCCGGCGGTTCGTCTTTCCCCTGACCGGCCTGTTCCTGGTCTGGTACTTCCTCTACGTGCTGCTGGCCGCATACGCCACCGACTTCATGAGCCACAAGGTGCTCGGCAACATCAATGTCGGCCTGATCCTGGGCCTGCTGCAGTTCGTCTCGACGTTCGCCATCGCGATGATCTACGCCCGCTGGGCCGACCGCGAGTTCGACCCGACCGCGGACCGGCTCCGCGCCGACATCGAAGGAGGCGAAGCCCGATGAGCGCACTGGCGGTCCTGCAGGCCAAGGACGACACCATCGGCAGCCCCGGGGTCAACATCACCATCTTCCTGGTGTTCGTGGTGATCACCCTCGGGATCGTGATCCGGGCCTCCCGCAACAACCGGACAGCGGCCGACTACTACGCCGGCGGAAGGGCTTTCACCGGCCCCCAGAACGGCATCGCGATCGCCGGCGACTACCTCTCGGCGGCCAGCTTCCTCGGCATCGCGGGGGCCATCGCCACCGCCGGCTACGACGGCTTCATGTACTCGATCGGCTTCCTGGTCGCCTGGCTGGTGGCGCTGCTGCTGGTGGCCGAACTGCTGCGGAACACCGGCCGGTTCACCATGGCCGACGTGCTCAGCTTCCGGCTGCGGCAGGGCCCGGTGCGCACCGCCGCGGCCATCTCGACCCTGGCCGTGTCGTTCTTCTACCTGCTGGCCCAGATGGCCGGGGCCGGCGGCCTGGTCAACCTGCTGCTCGGGGTCGAGGGCAGCGGTGGGCAGAACCTGACCATCGCCGTGGTCGGCGTCCTGATGATCGTCTACGTGCTGGTCGGCGGCATGAAAGGCACCACCTGGGTACAGATCGTCAAGGCCGTGCTGCTGATCATCGGGGCCGCGGTGATGACGTTCTGGGTGCTGAGCAAGGCCGGGCTCAACCTCTCCGAACTGCTCGGGAACGCCGCGAGCGCCTCCCCCAAGGGCGACGCCGTGCTCAACCCCGGCCTGAAGTACGGTCTGACCGGCACGACCAAGCTGGACTTCATCTCGCTCGGCCTGGCCCTGGTGCTCGGCACCGCCGGCCTGCCGCACGTGCTGATGCGGTTCTACACCGTGCCGTCCTCGAAAGAGGCTCGCCGAAGCGTGGTCTGGGCGATCTGGATGATCGGCATCTTCTACCTGTTCACCCTGGTGCTCGGCTACGGCGCGGCCTGGCTGGTCGGGCCGGAGAAGATCCTGGCCGCCCCGGGCAAGGCCAACTCGGCCGCTCCACTGCTGGCCTTCGAGCTCGGCGGAACCCTGCTGCTGGGGGTGATCTCGGCGGTGGCGTTCGCCACCATCCTGGCCGTGGTGGCCGGCCTGACCATCACCGCGAGCGCGTCGTTCGCCCACGACGTCTACTCCAACGTGATCAAGAAGGGACAGGTGCGGGCGGACGACGAGGTCCGGGTGGCCCGGATCACCGCGGTGGTGATCGGCCTGGTCGCGATCGTCGGCGGGATCTACGCCAAGGACCAGAACATCGCCTTCCTGGTCGCCCTGGCCTTCGCCGTGGCCGCCTCGGCCAACCTGCCGACCATCCTGTTCTCGCTGTTCTGGCGGCGGTTCAACACCCGCGGCGCGCTCTGGAGCATCTACGGCGGGCTGATCTCGTCGATCGGGCTGATCGCGTTCTCCCCGGTGGTCTCGGGCAAGATCGACGCCAAGACCGGGGCCTCGCTGTCGATGATCACGAACACCGGGGTCGACTTCCACTGGTTCCCGCTGGAGAACCCGGGCATCGTCTCCATCCCGCTGGCCTTCTTCCTCGGCTGGCTGGGCACGGTGACCAGCAAGGAGCCGGTCGACGCGGCCAAGTTCGCCGAGATGGAGGTGCGCTCGCTGACCGGGGCCGGCGCCGAGCGGGCCACCGGCCACTGATCCGCTGCCGAATCGCCGCGGTCGCCAACCCCTACGGGCCGAGAACCCGGTCCAGGTAGGGGTTGGCGAACCGGCGGTCCGGGTCGACCTGGTCGCGGACCGCGAGCGCGTCCGAGAACCGGGGATAGACCGTGGCCAGCGCGTCGGCGTCCAGGTAATGGATCTTGCCCCAGTGCGGCCGGCCCGCGTAGGCCCGGCAGATCTCACCGACCACCCGCAACAGCGGTTCGTGCGGCTGCCGGTGGTAGGTCTGGGCCGAGACCCAGGCCGTGCGGCGGCCGTGGGCCATCGCCAGCCAGCTCGTCTCCGGCGCCCCCACCCGAACCTCGAAAGGAAAGCCGATCTGATGACCGGGCCGCCCCAGCCAGGAGCTGATCTCGGCGAACACCGCCGGCAGGGCCTCCACCGGAATGCCGAACTCGGCCTCCCGGAACCGGACCCGTCGACGCGAGGCGAACACCCGGTACGACCGGTCGACGTAGGTCCGGTCGCTGAACATGGAGGTGCAGAACCGGTTGGCCGCCGGGATCAGCCGGGGCAGGGCCGAACTGGTCCGGCAGACCAGGTCCAGGGCGCCGTTGGCGATCACCTCGTCGTCCCAGAAGGCCCGCCACCGGGCCGGGCGTTCCAGCTCGGTGCCGGGAGCCAGCCGCTGGTTCTCCTGCAACAACACCGAGGCGGTGTGCGGGAACCAGAAGAACTCCAGGTGGTCGGCGGTGTGCTCCGGGTCGGTGAGCCGTTCCATCGCCTCGGCCAGCGGGGCCGGCCGCTCGAGCGCGCGGATCGGGAAGGCGGGCTCGCACTGCAGGGTGATCGCGGTGACCACGCCGAAGGCGCCCAGCCCGACCGTGGCCGCCGCGAAAAGGTCCGGCCGCTCGGTGGCCGAGCAGGTCGCCAGCGACCCGTCGGCCAGCACCAGTTCCAGCCCGCGGACCTGCGAGGCGATGCTGGCGAAGGCCCGTCCGGTGCCGTGGGTGCTGGTCGAGACGGCGCCGGCCACGGTCTGCCGGTCGATGTCCCCGAGGTTGGTCAGCGACAGCCCGGCCCGCCAGAGCCAGGCCGAGAGCCGGTACAGCGGCAGGCCGGCCTCGACCGTGACCAGCCCGGTGGTGGTGTCGGCCTGCCGGACCCGGCTGATCGCGCCCAGATCGAGCAGGACGTCGGGCGCAGCCGCGATCGCGGAGAACGAGTGCCCGGAGCCGACCGCCTTGACTCGCAGGCCGTCGCCGGCCGCGGCCTGGACCGCGGCCACGTTCTTCGGTCGGACCCAGCGCGCCGGCCGGACTTGTTCCGTTCTCGACCAGTTCTGCCATTGTCGCTGCTCACCTGCAGTGTCGGCCGCCATCCCGGAAAGAGTAGAGGTCCATCTCACCCGCAGCGGCCGGTCCGGGCCTCGGCTGGGACGATTAGGGTCGAGCCCGTCGCACCGCGACGTCCCATGCCAACGCCGGAGGGGATCCGATGACGAACGAGACCCTGTCCAATCTGCTGAACGAAGAGCGCCGGTTTCCGCCGAGTGCCGAGTTCGCCGCCGCCGCCCTGGCCCAGCCCAGCCTGTACCAGGAGGCCGCGGCCGACCGGCTGGCCTTCTGGGACGCTCAGGCCGACCAGCTGAGCTGGGCCACCCGGTGGACCCAGACCCTGGACTGGAGCGACGCGCCGTTCGCGAAGTGGTTCGTGGGCGGCACCCTGAACGTGGCCTACAACTGCGTCGACCGGCACGTCGAGGCCGGCAACGGCGACCGGATCGCCGTTCACTTCGAGGGCGAGCCGGGCGACACCCGCAGCATCAGCTACGCCGAACTGCAGCGCGAGGTGTCCAAGGCGGCCAACGCCCTGCTCTCGCTCGGGGTGCAGGCCGGCGACCGGGTGGCGATCTACCTGCCGATGATCCCCGAAGCGGTGATCTCGATGCTGGCCTGTGCCCGGATCGGCGCCCCGCACTCGGTGGTGTTCGGCGGTTTCTCGGCCGAGGCCCTGCGCAGCCGGATCGAGGACGCCGACGCCAAGGTCGTGATCACCGCCGACGGCGGCTACCGTCGCGGCGCCCCGGCCGCCCTGAAGCCGGCCGTGGACGGCGCGGTGGCCAAGTCGCCGTCGGTCGAGCACGTCCTGGTGGTCCGCCGGACCGGGCAGGAGGTGGCCTGGAACGACGACCTCGACGTCTGGTGGCACGACGTCGTGGACAGTGCCTCCGACCAGCACGAACCGGAGCCGTTCGACGCCGAGCACCCGCTGTTCATCCTCTACACCTCGGGGACGACGGGTAAGCCCAAGGGCATCCTGCACACCTCGGGCGGTTACCTGACCCAGACCTCGTACACCCACCGCAACGTGTTCGACCTGCGGCCGGAGAAGGACGTCTACTGGTGCACGGCCGACATCGGCTGGGTCACCGGGCACAGCTACATCGTCTACGGCCCGCTGGCCAACGGCGCCACCCAGGTGATCTACGAGGGCACCCCGGACACCCCGCACAAGGGCCGGTTCTGGGAACTCATCCAGAAGTACGGCGTCACCCAGCTCTACACCGCCCCCACGGCGATCCGCACCTTCATGAAGTGGGGCGACGACATCCCGGCCAAGTTCGACCTGAGCTCGTTGCGGGTGCTCGGCTCGGTCGGCGAGCCGATCAACCCCGAGGCCTGGGTCTGGTACCGCCGGGTGATCGGCGGCGACCGCACCCCGGTGGTGGACACCTGGTGGCAGACCGAGACCGGGGCCATGATGATCAGCCCGTTGCCCGGCGTCACCGCGGCCAAGCCGGGCTCGGCCCAGGTCGCCCTGCCCGGGATCAGCATCGACGTGCTCAACGAGGCGGCCGAGCCGGTGCCGAACGGCTCCGGCGGGTACCTGGTGCTGACCGAGCCGTGGCCCTCGATGCTGCGCGGTATCTGGGGCGACCCGGAGCGGTACAAGGAGACTTACTGGTCCCGGTTCCCGGGCATGTACTTCGCCGGGGACGGCGCCAAGAAGGACAAGGACGGCGACATCTGGCTGCTCGGCCGGGTCGACGACGTCATGAACATCTCCGGGCACCGGCTCTCGACCACGGAGATCGAGTCGGCCCTGGTCTCGCACCCGAAGGTGGCCGAGGCGGCCGTGGTCGGGGCGGCCGACGAGACCACCGGCCAGGCCGTGGTGGCGTTCGTGATCCTGCGCGGTGACGCCGGCTACGACGAGTCGCAGGCCGAGGCCGTGATCGCCGAGCTGCGCAACCACGTGGCCAAGGAGATCGGGCCGATCGCCAAGCCGCGGCAGATCATGGTGGTGGCCGAGCTGCCGAAGACCCGGTCGGGCAAGATCATGCGCCGCCTGCTGCAGGACATCGCCGAGAACCGGACCGTGGGCGACGTCACCACCCTGGCCGACGCCGGGGTGATGGACCTGATCAAGCAGGGCCTGACCAACCCGGCCGAGTAGATCCGGGCGGGGTCACCGACCGCAAAGGAGGACCGATCGCGGTCCGGAGCCGGTGGGACCGGTTCCGGCGCGCTTGGTCCTCCTTTGCGGTCGGCCGTCAGCCGGGCCGTCAGCCGAGCGCGGCCCGCACCGAGTCCTCGACGAACGCCGCCCGCAGGCTGACCTGGTCCATAGCCTTCAGCTCGGGGTCGGTGAAACCGAGTCGAGTGCGCAGCACCTCGCGCTCGGCCGACATCGGGGACCGGGTCTGCACCGGGTTGTCGTCGCCGAGCACGATCGGCACGCCGGCCCGCTGGAACGCCGCCGCCGGATGGTCGGCCACGGTCGCGATCGCTCCGGTGAACCAGTTCGACGTCGGGCAGACCTCGATCACCACCCCGCTGTCGGCGGCCCAGCGCAGCACCTCCGGGTCGTCGGCCACGTGCGCGCCGTGCCCGATCCGGCTCACCCCGAACAGCTCCACCGCCTGCCGGGCGGCCGCTGCCGGGGCCGCCTCGGCCGCATGGCAGGTCAGGCCCAGCCCCGCGGCCGCCGCCAGCGCGAACGGCTCCGCGTAGGGCTCCAGGGCCGGGTACCGCAGCTCGTCGCCGGCCAGGTCGAAACCGACCACTCCGGCCCCGGCGAACCGGGCCGCCGACCGGGCCACGGCCAGGTTCAGCTCGGCCGGGTGGTGCCGCAGAGCGGCCACCACGATCCCGGCCGGCATCCCGCTCAGCCGGGTCCCCTCGCGAACCCCGTCGCAGGCGGCCCGGATCACGTCGTCCAGGTCGAAGCCGGGCCGGGCGTGGGTGCCCGGCCCGAACCGCAGTTCCAGGTAGTCGACCCCGTCGGCCGCGGCGTCCTGGACCGCCTCGCTGGTGATCCGGCCCAGCTCCTGGACCGAGCCGAAGAACGGATAGGTCGCCGCGACCTTGGCCAGGAACACTGTGAGGTCGGCCGGGCCGTCCAGTTGCAGGGCCTGCTCCCAGCCGCCGGCCGGCTCGGGCAGCCCGGCGGCGGTGGCCAGTTCGGCCGCGGTTCCCGGCCGGACCCGTCCCTCCAGGTGGGTGTGCAGATTGATCAGGAGTTCCTTGGACATGTCGGCATCCTCCATCAGAGCGGAGCCGGCCAGCACCACGTCAGGCCGGTGTCAGCCGCCGGCGCCGGCGCCGCACCACCACGAACAAGATGACCACCCCCAGCAGGACGGCCAGGACGAGAACCGCGGTTCGCAGGTGCGGCTGGGAGTAGACCCGGCCAGCGTAGTAGCCCAGATGGCTGCGGTCCCGGGCCGGGAATGTCGGCCACACTCCCGGCACCTGGACGCCGCTGCCCGCCACCTCCGACGCCACGGCGATCGGGTAGTTCGGGGCATCCAGCCGGCGCGAGACGATGCTGACGTCCCGGCCGTCCGGGGAGTACCGCCGCAACGACGTCATCCGGGTTCCGTTCGACCCGGATGTCTGGACCCGGACCACGATCCCGCCCTCACCCCAGCCGAGCACCCAGGCCGCGACCACCGGATCGGACGCGGTGATCGGGATGCCTCGAGTGCCGGCACCGACCTGGAGCGAGACGGCCCGCCGCCCGGCGATCAGCGATTGGATGAGCTCGGCTGTCCGGGCTCCGGCCGGATCTCGCACCTGCTTCGGGGTGGCGAGCTGGTCACCAGCGGCGAAGTCGGAGTTGTCCATCAGCGGAACGTTGTCGACCGCCGCCGTGGGCAACGAACTCAGCCGGGTGAGTGGCCGGTCGCCGGCCGGCAGCGCCAGTCCCGTCCTATCGACCAGAGCGACGATCAGCCGATCGCCCTGCCACACCAGCCGGGAGACCTCGGCCTCGGCCGGCAGGGCCGCGCTCCACTCGTGCCCGTCGGCCAGCCGGATCCGGTGAACGACGCTGTTCCGGTCCGACCCGCCGGCGGTAGTGGTCCAGGCCACGTTCCGCCCGTCGGCGGCGAGGGCGACGTTTCCGGATCCGGCGGTCCAGGGCAGGCTCGCGTACTGCCGGCCGTCGGCCGACACCAGCACCGGACCGAGGGACAGGGCCCCCTTCCAGCTCGTCTGCAGCGGTGCGGCCAGCACCATCGAGGCGGCGGGCATCGGGTGCCGGGTGACCGGCGGCGTCCAGGGCGGGGCGTAGTACCAGTGCGAGGGCAGGCCGACCCGTTCTCCGGACGGCGCGGCCGGGGTCACCGATCGGGCCCAGAACGCCGGGCCGGGCAGCAGGACGGCGATCAGGGCCACCAGCGCGGCCACCGCCACCGCCGAAGCCATTGCCGCCGTCGCCCGGCGGCGGGCCCGCGAGCGCTGGTCGGCGGCCTGCTGCACGGCGGCGGCGAGGTCGATCCGCAGGCCGGCGGTCGCCTCGGCGGCGACGTCGTCGAGCAGGACTCGGACGCTCATCGGGTTGCCTCCTCAGCCAGATCGGGGGCCGGACGGACAGGTCGGGTCGGCCCGGAACCCGGGCCCGGAACAGGGTCCGGCGGGGCCGGGCCGAAGGCCTCGGCCAGCTCCGGGGCCAGCGTGCGCAGCCGTTCCAGCGCGTGCCGGGTCTGCGACTTGACCGTGCTGATCGAGCAGCCCAGGGCCCGGGCGGTCTCGCGCTCGGTCTGGTCCTCGTAGAACCGCAGCACCAGCACCGCCCGCTGCCGGGCGGTCAGCCGGGCCAGGGCGGCGCCGAGGGCGAGCCGGTCCGCCGTCCCCTCCACCGCGGCGTCGCCCACGACCGGCTCCGACCCCGGGCCGGGCTCGCCGAACGGCAGCAGGTCGCCCCCGCCGCGGGCCTGCCGGCGGCGCCAGGTGTCGATCCAGACCGAGCGGATCGTCGTCCGCAGGTAGGCCTCGTGACCGCCCGGGTTGATCGAGCGCCAGCGCGGGATGGCCCGGGCCAGGGCGTCCTGCACCAGATCCTCGGCCGCCGGGCCGTCGGCGGTGAGCAACCAGGCCAGCCGGAGCAGGGCCGGCCCCCGGGCCGCCACGAACGCGGCCAGATCCTGCTGCTGCCCGGGCATTCATCCTCCGTTGTCGTGATCAGGCTGACAGCTATCCAGACGGCCGGCCCACCCTCGGCGGGTGGAACCTGAGTTACTGATCACGGCGAGCATTCCCGGCCGAACCCAATAGGCTCGTGATGCGGCGCCCGGGCCGCAGCACTCAACGGGAGACGTACATGGCCGAGGAACGCACGCTGGGGCAGCTCGTGGCCGAGGCGAGCGAGGACCTGTCCGCACTCATCCGCTACGAAGTCGCCCTGGCCAAGGCCGAGATCAAGGACGACGTCAAGCGCGGGGCCATGGCCGGCGGGATGTTCGGCGCGGCCGGCTTCCTGTTGCTGCTGATGACCATCACGCTAGTGATCACGGCCGGCTACGGTCTGGTCGCGGCCGGCCTGTCGGCCTGGCTGGCGTTCCTGATCGTGAGCGGGGCCCTGCTGGTGCTGGCCCTGCTGCTGTCCCTGGTGGCGATCCTGCTGATCAAGCGGATCAAGCCGCCGGAGCGGGCGATCCGCTCGACCAAGCTGACCATCGCGGCGGTCAAGGGCAGCCGCGGCGACACCGACGGATCGTGATCCGGCGGTTCCTCCCCGACCTCACCTCGGCGGAGCCCGCCACCGTGCCGGTGCGAACGCTGAGCGTGGACGCCGCGGACACCCTGATCGAGGGGCCGTGGCGGCACCGGTTCGTGGCCGCCAACGGGGCCCGGTTCCACGTCGCCGAAGCCGGCAGCGGGCCGCTGGTGATCCTGCTGCACGGCTTTCCCCAGTTCTGGTGGGCCTGGCGGCACCAGATCCCGGCCCTGGCCGCGGCCGGTTACCGGGCCGTGGCGCTCGACCTGCGCGGGTACGGCGCGTCCGACAAACCTCCGCGCGGCTACGACACGATCACCCTGACCGCGGACGTCGCCGGCGTGATCCGGGCCCTGGGTGAGACCAGCGCGGTGATCGTCGGCCACGACTGGGGCGGCTGGCTGGCCTGGTCGATGCCGGGCCTGGCCCCGCGCGAGACCACGGCCGTGGCCGCCCTGTCGATGGCCCACCCACTGACCCTGCGGACGGCGCTGACCCGCGATCCGGGCCAGCGCCGGGCCTGGCGGCCAGTGCTGGAGTTCCAGCTGCCGATGCGCCCCGAGCGGCAGCTGACCCGAGGCGACCGGGCGATCGGGCTGCTCGACCTCTGGTCGGCCCCCAGCCCGCCCGGCCACTTTCCCGACCTCGAGGCCCTGGAGGTCTACACCCGGGCCATGCGGGTGCCGTTCGTGGCTCACAGCGCGCTGGAGTACTACCGCTGGGCCCTGCGCTCGGTGCCGCGGCGCGACGGCCGGCGGTTTGCCGCGGCCGTCCGCGACCCGATCACGGTGCCGGTGCTGCACCTGCACGGCGACCTCGACGGCTTTGTGCTGCCCGAGACGGCGATGGCCTCGCACCAGCGGGTCAGCGGGCCGCTGAGCTACGAGCTGATCCCCGCCGCCGGTCATTTCCTGCCCGAGGAGGCCCCGGAGCGGGTCACCCGGGCCCTGCTGACCTGGCTGGCCGCCCTGCCGTCCTGAGGCCGGGGTTCAGCCGCTGGCGCAGCCACCGGTGGACACCGGCGACGTCGCCTGTTCACCGGCCAGGATGGTGGATCGGGCCTCGTCCAGGGTCAGCGCGTACCCGGTGGCCTTGTCGTCCAGCGACCGGGCGAACACCACGCCCACCACCTGGCCCTGGGCGTTCAGCACCGGCCCGCCGGAGTTGCCCGGCTCGACCGTGACGTAGAGCGAGTACACCTGCCGCTCGACCCCGGGCCGGGCGTAGATGTCCTCGCCGCTGGCCTTGATCACCTGCCGGACCCGGGCCGCCGAGATCCGGAACGGCCCGTCGTTCGGGTAGCCCGCGACCAGGGCCGAGTCGGCCCGGTCGAGGTCGCTGCCCAGTGCCAGCGGCTTGGTCGGCAGCCCGCCCACGGCCAGCACGGCCAGGTCACGGCGGGCGTCGAAAGCGACCACCTTGGCCTTGTAGGTGCGCCCGGTGCCGCCGACCTGCACCCGCGGGTTGGTCACGCCCGCGACCACGTGGGCGTTCGTGACCACGCGTTCCGGGGCGACGACGGTGCCACTGCCCTCCTGACCCCGGCTGCACGACTTGGCCGTGCCGGTGATCTTGACGACGCTGCGCCGGGCCTTGGCCACGGCCGGGGTGTTCAGCATCCCCGGGTCCGGAGCGTGGACCGGCAGGATGTCCTCCGGGCCGACCCCGGCGAACACCCTCGGGAAGGTCGAGCCGCCGACCGCGGCCCGGAACGTGTCGGCCACCCCGACCAGCTGGTTCGGCACCAGCTTGTCGATGGTCTGGATCACCTTGGACGACGCGACCGTGCGGGACAGCACCGGCGAGGGCCCGCCACGCACCGCGCCGGCCACGAACCACAGCACCAGGGCCACCGCGACCAGGCCGGCCACCGCCCCGACCGCGTGATCGGCGAAGGCCACCGGCCCCTGGGGCACGGCCTCACGCAGCCGGCCGCCGATCACCGCGCCGACGAACTGGCCCACCCAGGCGGTCAGGATCACGCCCAGCAGGACGATCACCGAGCGCTGCGGGCCCGGCTGCAGGTGGTTCACCAGCTCCGGGGCGATCAGCATGGCCAGCACCGCCCCGCCGACGAAGCCGCCCAGTGAGAGGGCCCCCACCAGCAGGCCCTGGCGGAACCCGGAAACGGCGTACCCCAGCATGATCAGCAGGAGGACGATGTCGATCACTGGGTCATCCGCTCGTCGAAGTGCTCGTCCACTTGCTCGGTCAGTTGGCCGGCCAGCTGACCGGCCGGCTGACCGGCGGGCCGTTCGGGCTCGGGTGGCGCCGGCACCGGCCGGCGGCGGTCGACGTCCCAGGGTCGTTCCAGTCCGGCCAGGGAGATCAGCCAGCTCAGCACGCCCGCGGTGAAGCCCCAGACGAACAGGCCGGCGGCCTCGAAGCCGGGGCTGACGAATCCGCTCGGGTGCTGGGCCTGGAACCGGTTGGCCGGGTCGGTCAGTTCGGCCAGCGGGACGCCGACCACCCGGCTGACCTCGGCCGCGTTGCCCGGCGCCACCGGCGAGGGCCGCTGCCACCAGGCGATCACCGGCGTCACCAGAAAGCTGGTCACCGGCAGGTAGAGCTCGGGCCCGGAGCTCGCGATCCGGACGCCGGCCGGGTCGAGGCAGGTCTCCTCGACCGCCTCCCGCAGGGCGGCGTCCTGCGGGCCGGCGTCCCCAGGATCGATCCGGCCCCCGGGAAAGGCGACCTGGCCGGGGTGCGCCCGCATCCCGGCCGAACGCTGGGTCAGCAGCACATCCGGCCCCGAACCGGAGCCGGGCCCGAACAGCACCAGCACCGCCGAGTGCCGGGCCGAGCCGTCGACCGGCGGCTCGAACCGGCGGAACGGGTGGTCGGCGGCCTTCGGCAGCACCGCTGCGAGTTGCTCGAACCAGGCCGGGGGCGGCGGTCCGGGCGGCGCGACGTCCGGGGAGGCACTCCGGGGGCTCACGCCGTCATCACATCGGCCGCGGGCCCCTTGATCAGCTTGGCCGCCTTGACCGGATCGGTCTCGCCGGCGCCGTAGGAGGGGCACAGCGAGCTCACCGGGCAGGCCCCGCAGGCCGGCTTGCGAGCGAAGCAGGTGCGGCGGCCGTGGAATATCACCCGGTGGGACATCATCGTCCAGTCCTTGCGCGGGAACAGCGCGGCCAGGTCCTTCTCCACCTGGATCGGGTCGTCGGAGGCGGTCCAGCCGAACCGGCGCGACAGCCGCCCGACGTGGGTGTCGACCGTGATCCCCGGGATTCCGAAGGCGTTGCCAAGCACGACGTTGGCCGTCTTACGGCCCACCCCGGGCAGGGTGACCAGCTGGTCCAGGCGGTTGGGCACCTCCCCGCCGAAGTCGGCGACCAGCCGGGCCCCGAGCTTCAGCAGCGAATCGGTCTTGGCCCGGAAGAACCCGGTCGACTTGATCATCTCTTCGAGCTCGGCGCGATCGGCGGCGGCGTAATCGGCGGCCGTCCGGTATCGGGCGAAAAGGGCGGGTGTGGTCAGGTTGACCCGCACATCGGTGCTCTGGGCCGAGAGGATGGTGGCCACCAGCAGCTCCAGCGGGCTGCGGAAGTCGAGCTCGCAGTGCGCGTCCGGATAGCGCTGCTCCAGCAGCCGATGGATCTTGCGGGCCCGCCGCGTGAGCGCTACCGGGCTCTCGGTTACCAGCTGTGGAGGCTTCGGCTCCGCCCGCGACGTCACCGGGTCAGCCTACGCGGCGACCCGACCGGCCGAGGACAACCCGGATCTTGCCCGAATCCTCACAGCCGTGCGAGTGAGCCGCTACCACTGCCCTCAAGCCGGTATTCCGGGCCGACGATTCCCTACCCGTCAGCCGGCCATCGAACACGGCCGGCACCGCACCACACCGTACCGAGGGAGAGGAGCAGGACGTGGCCCTGGGCCTGACCGATCCGCTCACCGCACTGTCGTTCTCGGCCATGCCGGTCGCTGAACTGGTGGAACATCACCGAGGCCTGCTGGCCGCGCAACGCGACGTCGATCACTGGCGGCGGTTGATCGCCGCCCGGATCGACCTGGCCGTCGCCGCGGTGACCGACGTCGAGGAACTGCGGGTGCCCGAGGCCGCCGGCTACGGCAGCCCCTGCCCACCGCCGGGCGATCTGCGCGGCCTGCTCGGGCTGGCCCGGCTGGACGACCGCCTGGCCGAGACCACTCTGCTGACCCGTCTGCGCTGCGCGCTCACCGAACTGAGCGACTACGCCCGGGTGCTGGAAGCGGTCACCGAGGAGGCCGCCCAGATCCTGGCCTTCCGGGTCGGGGTGGTCGCCTTCAGCGGCCGCCAGCTCGCCGTCTGAGTCGACCGCGGGCCGACCGCGGGCCGACCGCGGGCCGACCGCGGGCCGACCCAGAGTGTGCTCGACCGGCCGGGTGCGGCAGACTGCCTCCTTGGCGGGGCAATATGCTCCGTGGACACGCCGTCTCATATGACGGCGCAGGTGAGGGAGGAACGGGTGGACGACGACGTCGTGCGTCAAGCGCCATTGTTCGCTGCGCTCGATGACGAGGCGGCCGCGGCCCTCCGGGCGACCATGGTCCGCTCAGAGATCCCCCGGGGGCAGGTGCTGTTCCACGAGGGCGATCCGGGCGACCGGCTGTACGTGATCGTGGACGGCAAGGTCAAGCTCGGCCGGGCCTCCGGTGACGGCCGGGAGAACCTGCTGGCCGTGCTCGGCCCGGGCGAGATGTTCGGCGAGCTGTCCCTGTTCGATCCCGGCCCGCGCAACGCCACCGCCACCGCGGTGGCCGACACCTCCCTGATCGGCCTGGGCAGCGACGACCTGGTCACCTGGCTGACCGGCCGGCCCGATGTCGCCCGCCAGTTGCTCCGGGCCCTGGCCCGCCGGCTCCGGCGGACCAACGAGAACCTCGCCGACCTGGTCTTCTCCGACGTCCCGGGCCGGGTGGCCAAGGCCCTGCTCGACCTGTCCGAGCGGTTCGGCCGGCCCACCGACGACGGGCTGCGGGTGGCCCACGACCTCACCCAGGAAGAGCTGGCCCAGCTGGTCGGCGCCTCCCGGGAGACGGTGAACAAGGCCCTGGCCGACTTCGCCTCCCGCGGCTGGCTGCGGCTCGAGGCCCGCGCCGTCGTCCTGATCGACGTCGAGCGGATGCGCCGCCGCGCCCGTTAGGACTGTTCTTCGGCCTTTTCGGCCAGGTAGGTCAGCTGCGCCTCGACGCTGAGCCCGGCGGCCGGCCAGAGCACCGGATCGACGTCGGCGTAGACCGCCGCGACCACGTCGGAGGCCGTCCGGGCGCCCGCGGCGACCGCGGCCCGGACCTGGTCCAGCCGGGCCTGCCGGTGGTTCAGGTACCCGGTGATCACCTCGACCGGCCGGGACAGCACCGGACCGTGCCCGGGCAGCAGCAGGTCGAGTCCGGACGTCGCGGACAATTCCTGCAACCGGGTCAGCGAGTCGAGGTACTCCCCCAGCCGCCCGTCCGGGTGCGCGACCACGGCTGTGCCCCGGCCCAGCACGGTGTCGCCGGTGAGCAGCAGACCGAGGTCGGGCAGCAGGAAGGACAGCGAGTCGGCGGTGTGCCCGGGAGTACCGACGACCTCCAGCCGCAGCCCCTCGACCTCGATCACCTGGCCGTCCCCGAGGCCCTCGCCGCCGTACCGGTGGGCCGGGTCGAGCGCGCGCACCCCCGTGCCGGTGAGCTCGGCGAACCGGCGGGCGCCGTCGGCATGGTCCGGGTGCCCGTGGGTGAGCAGGGTGGCGGCGATCCGGATCCCGCGCTGCCGGGCGATGTCGATCACCGCCTGCAGGTGCCGCTCGTCGTCCGGACCAGGATCGATGACGACGCCGCTCGCCGCCCCGGGGGCCGAGACCAGCCAGGTGTTGGTGCCGTCCAGGGTCATCGGCCCGGGATTGCCGGCCAGCACGCAGTAGATCGATTCACGGATCTGGCCCCCGGTCCAGGGCCCGCTCGACGGCGAGGGGTTGACCACCGGCTCAGGCTACGTCAGCCCCCGAAAGGGCCACGGTCAGCCCACAGACATCAACTTTGGGTGAGCATGCATCGGCACAGAGGCAGTACGGTGATAACTGAAAGCCACTAACTCTACGACGGGGCGTCAAAGAGTTGACGATGCGGACGAGATTCGGCTGCCGACACGGGGATGACGATGGGGGCAAAAGACTCTTTCACGATCGACGAATTGGCACAGGCGGCCGGCATGACCCCGCGGAACGTCCGGGCCTACCGGACCAAGGGTCTTCTGTCGCCACCCATTCGCGTCGGTCGCACGTCGCGTTACCGGACGGCGCACCTGCACCGGTTACGCGACATCAGGCAACTTCGGGAAGCGGGGCTGCCGCTGAAACTCATCATCGAGGCGGCCAACCGGGGTGAGGACCTCGGCCCGGAGGGCATGCTCTGGCTGGCCGCCGGGCGGATGCGCGAACGGCAGGCCGCGGCCGGCGCCGGGGCCTCGCTGGACCTGCCGTCGTTCGTGGTGGATCCGCAGGCCTACGCCATCATGCAGACCCTCACCGGCCGGGGCATCGCTCCTACCACGGTGATGCTGCTGGCCCTCCAGGCGGCCCGGGCCGGCAGCGCCCTGGCCGCCGACCTGATCACGTTGCTGGCCGCCGATCCGCAGGCTCCGGCCGCGGAACAGTGGCCGGGCCCGGCCAAGAACGAGGTCATCGACCTGGCCACGGTGATCACCCGGGAGGTGCTCGACCACAGCCTGGCCGCCGCGCGTCCCACCGTGACCTGATTCGTGACCTGACCACGAGCGACACCGGCCGCCGCCGTCCGGCGGCGGCCGGTGCTGCCTCAGCTCGAGATGCTGAACACCATCTCGACCTCGACCGGGGCGCCCAGCGGGAGGGCAGCCACGCCGACCGCGCTCCGGGCGTGCTTGCCGGCCGGGCCGAACACCTCGCCGATCAGCTCGCTGGCTCCGTTGATCACCATCGGCTGACCGGTGAACCCGGGGTCGCTGGCGACGAAGCCGACCACCTTCACCACGCGGACCACCCGGTCCAGGTCGTCGATCACCGAGCGCAGCGCGGCCAGCGCGTTCAACGCGCAGATCCGGGCCATCGCCGCGGCCTCGGCCGGGTCGACCAGGCCCTCGCCGCCGGTGCCGACCCGGCCGGTCACCGGCAGGGCGCCGTCCACGAACGGCAACTGGCCCGACGTCCAGACCAAGTTGCCGTCCAGCACGGCCGGCACGTAGGCCGCCACCGGGGCGGCGACGGTGGGCAGGCTCAGGCCGAGCTCGGCCAGCCGCTTCTCGATCCGTCCTGACATCGGGGCCGGCCTCAGTCGCGGGGGCGCTTGAGGTAGGCCACGATTCCCTGACCGTCCGGGCCGGGAACCACCTGCACCAGCTCCCAGCCGTCCTCGCCCCACTGATCGAGGATCTGCTTGGTCGCATGAACAATCAGCGGCACCGTGACGTACTCCCACTTGACCATGCCCGGAGCCTATCCACCCGGAGCCGGCCGGTGGACTTCGGCCATGTCGTCCTGCGACCGGCGGGTGGCCTGCCTACCCTGGGCAGGTGGCCTCCCCTCGTTCCGGCACCCGCTCGTCCCAGCGGTCCAGCGCCGGCAGAACCTCCGCCGACGAGCCCGAGAGCGACTGGACCGGCGTCCGGCTGCACATCGTCACCGGTAAGGGCGGCACCGGCAAGACCACCGTGGCCGCGGCCCTGGCTCTGGCCCTGGCCACCGGTGGGCGGCGCACCCTGCTGGTCGAGGTCGAGGGCCGACAGGGCATCGCCCGGCTGTTCGACGTCCCGCCGCTGCCCTACGCCGAGACCCGGGTCGCGGTCGCTCCCGGTGGCGGCGAGGTGTTCGCCCTCGCCGTCGACCCCAAGGCCGCCCTGCTCGACTACCTCGACCTCTTCTACCACCTGGGCCGGGCCGGCCGGGTGCTGGAGAAGCTGGGCGCGATCGACTTCGCCACCACCGTCGCCCCCGGCATCCGCGACGTCCTGCTGACCGGCAAGGTCTACGAGGCGGTTCGGCGCCGGGTCACGATCAAGGGTGGGCGGGGCGAACCCCAGGTCGAGCGGCCGGACTACGACGCCGTGGTGCTCGACGCGCCGCCGACCGGGCGGATCACCCGGTTCCTGAACGTCAACGAGGAGGTCGTCGGCCTGGCCAAGGTCGGCCCGATCCGCAATCAGGCCAACTCGATCATGACTCTGCTGCGCTCCCGGCAGACCGCCGTCCACCTGGTCAGCGTGCTGGAGGAGATGCCGGTGCAGGAGACCGCGGACGCCGTCGGCGACCTGCGGGCGCTCGGCCTGCCGGTGGGCGGGGTGGTGGTCAACATGGTCCGTGAGCCCTTCCTGTCGCCGGCCGCCCTGACCGCCGCGACCGAGGGCACCCTGGACCGGGCCGAGGTCCTGGAGGGCCTGTCGGCCGCCGGTCTGGGCCGCCGCTCCCGGGCCACCGGCAACGACACCTCACCGGCGGCGCTGGCCACCGCGCTGCTGACCGAGGCGGCCGGGCACGGGGCCCGGGTCACGATGGAGACCACCGAACGCAAGGAGCTGGCGACCCTGGACCGGCCGCTCTACGAGCTGCCCGCCCTGGCCTCCGGCATCGACCTGGGCGCGCTCTACGGCCTGGCCTCCCGGCTGCACGAGCAGGGCGCCGCATGAGCCCGGCCGGTGGTGCCCCGGCTTCGGCCCGGCTCGACATCGATGCGCTGCTCGACGACCCGCAGACCCGGATCCTGGTCTGCTGCGGCTCGGGCGGGGTGGGCAAGACCACCACCGCGGCCGCCCTCGGCCTGCGCGCGGCCGAGCGGGGACGGCGTGTGGTCGTGCTGACCATCGACCCGGCCCGCCGGCTGGCCCAGTCGATGGGCCTGGTCGAGCTCGACAACACGCCCCGCCCGGTGAGCGACGTCGACCAGGCCAAGGGCGGCCGGATGGACGCGATGATGCTGGACATGAAGCGCACCTTCGACGAGGTGATCGAGGCTCACGCCACCCCCGAGAAGGCCGCCCAGCTGCTGGCCAACCCGTTCTACCAGGCGCTGTCGAGCTCGTTCGCGGGCACCCAGGAGTACATGGCGATGGAGAAGCTGGGCCAGCTGCGGGCCCAGGCCGACGCCGACCCCGACGGCTGGGACCTGGTGGTCGTCGACACCCCGCCGAGCCGCTCGGCCCTGGACTTTCTCGACGCCCCGCAGCGGCTGGGCTCGTTCCTCGACGGTCGGTTCATCCGGATCCTCAGCTCCCCGGCCCGGGCCGGGGGGCGGGCCTACCTGAAGGTGATGTCGGCCGCGGTCGGCACCGCCACCGGCCTGATGACCAAGATCCTCGGCGCTCAGGTGCTGCGGGACGTCCAGACCTTCGTCGCCGCCCTGGACACGATGTTCGGCGGCTTCCGGGAGCGGGCCGACGCCACCTACAAGCTGCTGCAGGCGCCGGGGACGGCGTTCGTGGTGGTCGCGGCGCCGGAGCCGGACGCGTTGCGGGAGGCCTCGTACTTCGTGGAGCGGCTGGCCGACGAGCAGATGCCGCTGGCCGGGCTGGTGCTGAACCGGGTGCACTCCGGGCCCGGCGAGGGCCTCTCGGCCGAGCGGGCCCTGACCGGGGCCGAGGATCTGGACGACGCCGAGGAGCACCCGCTGACCGCGGGCCTGCTGCGGATCCACGCCGACCGGATGCGGCTCAACGAGCGCGAGCAGGCGGTGGCCAGCCGGTTCTTCCAGGCCCATCCGACGGTGCCGGTGGCCCGGGTGCCGGCCCGGCCGCAGGACGTGCACGACCTGGACGGGCTGCGCGGCGTCGGCGACGACCTGGCCGAGCAGACGGCCCAGCCGACCTGAAAGGGGCGGCCGACGTGAAAGGGCGCCCGCGGTGACCCTCCATCACCACGAGCGCCCAGTCGAATCAGGCCCCGTTGCCCCCGGCCCGGCCGACCGGCCGGTCTTGTTCTTTCAGCCGACCCTGACCGCCGCGTCGTCCAGCAGGTCGATGATCCGAACCTGCTCGGCCCGGGCCGTCTCGAGGAGCCGGCGCCACGACTGCACGTTCGGACGCCGCCGCAGCAGGGCCCGCCGCTCACGCTCGGTCATACCACCCCAGACCCCGAACTCGATCTTGTGGTCGAGCGCGTCGGAAAGGCACTCCGTTCGCACCGGGCACGACAGGCACACGGCCTTGGCCCGGTTCTGCGCTGCACCCTGAACGAAGAGCGCATCAGGGTCGCTGCCCTTACATGCACCTTGCGCTGCCCACTGGTTCACCGTCACACCCATTCCTCTGGCCCTCCCTGGACCCCCGTAGATCCACGCTCAACCCCCGAGCTGAACCTCTCTGCTGATGACGTTAGGTGAGCCTCCGCTACGCCAATAAGGACCGGATGGATGAATCTCCATCAGCCGAAGTGACGATGAGTAACTCAACGCAATCAGTTCACTACAGAAAGTGCCGGATTGAGCGCGTGCGCCCTCAGCTCGTCGGTACGCCTGAGTGATCGAGCGGCCCTGGTCGGAGCGATCCGGTACGGCTCGGTGACCTGCGCTCTTACCCCTTTAGCGGGCACAGGTCACACCTTCCCGGACATCTCTGAACACTCGATCGTTGAAGGTCTTGATTTCGTTACGGCGGCGGATCCGGTGAACGGTGACGCAGTGCCACCCGATCGGTGGAACCGGTCCACGGTGACCGGCGCCTCTCGGACGGCCTGCTCTGAGGAGTCACGCTCCGCAGGCCCAGATACACGATTGGCCTATTCAGTCTGAACGAGCTCCTCAGGAGGCCGTACTACCCTGCTGGCTATGTCTCCGGCCCCCAGCCCCCGCAATGTGCTCGGCCTGCTCGGCGCGTTCGTCGTCGCCAGCATCGTGGTCGGAGCCGTGGCCGCCGGGCTGGCCATCCCGGCCGTGGGTGCCGCCGGTGTGCTGACCAACAACTCGGTCGACTTCTTCAACGACCTGCCCAGCGATCTGGCCACCCCGCCGCTGTCCGAGCAGTCCAAGATGCTGGACGCCGACGGCAAGGTGATCAGCACCTTCTTCGACGAGTACCGCGAGTCGGTGCCGCTGGAGCAGATCTCACCGAACATGCAGCACGCCATCGTGGCGATCGAGGACGCGCGGTTCTACAAGCACGGTGGGATCGACCTGAAGGGCCTGGCCCGGGCCGCGGTGGCCAACAAGATCGCCCACAAGGACGCCCAGGGCGCCTCCACCATCACTCAGCAGCTGGTGAAGAACGAGCTGGTCGAGACGGCGCAGGCGGCCGGCGACACGGACGCCAAGAACGCCGCCCGGGACAAGACCAGCGCCCGCAAGCTCCGGGAGATCCACTACGCGATCGCCCTGGAGAAGAAGATGACCAAGCCCGAGATCCTCAACGCCTACCTGAACATCGCCTGGTTCGGCGACCAGGTCAACGGGGTCCAGGCCGCGTCGAAGTACTACTTCAACACCACGGCCGCGAAACTCACCCTGCCCCAGGCGGCCACCCTGGCCGGGATGATCCAGTCCCCGCCGACGTACAGCCCACGGGCGAACCCGAAGGCTTCCCGGGACCGGCGCAACGTCGTCCTGGGCAAGATGCTCGACCAGAAGATGATCGACCAGCCGACCCACGACAAGGCGGTTGCGGCCAAGCTCGGCACCCACCTGACCCGGGTCGTCCGGGGCTGCGCCAACGCCGGCTACAAGGCCTACTTCTGCGATTACGTCTACCAGCAGATCACCGAGAACAATGCCTTCTCGGCCCTGGGCAAGACCCAGAAGGCCCGGGAGAACGCGATCCTGCGCGGTGGTCTGACGATCAAGACGACGATGGATCCGAAGATGGAGAAGTCGGCCTGGAAGGCGACCACCAAGTACATCTCGCCGAAGAACAAGGCGGCCACGGCCACCGTGTCGGTCGAGCCGGGCACGGGCAAGATCAAGTCGATCCAGCAGAACAAGTACTACCTGCCCAGCCCGCACAAGACCCAGAACACCACGATCAACTACTCGACCGACAAGGACTACGGCGGCAGCAACGGCTTCCAGACCGGCTCGACGTTCAAGCCGTTCACGCTGGCCACCTGGCTGAAGGCCGGCAAGTCACTGAACGCCACGGTCAACGGGACGCCGGTGCCCACCCCATACCACGACTTCACGTCCTGCGGCTCGCCCGTTCAGGGTGGCACCTACACCTTCGGCAACTCCGCCGACGGCGCCGAGAACGGCCCGATGACCGTCTGGAACGCCACCGCGGCCTCGGTCAACGGCGCCTACGTGGCCATGGAGAAGCAGCTCGACCTCTGCGACATCCGGGAGACCGCCGAGGACCTGGGCGTGCACCTGGCCTCGGCCACGCCTGATGTCTGCAGCAGCAAGCGTCCCACCCCGGACACGGAGCGCTTGCCCAACTGCGTGCCGTCGCTGACCCTGGGAATCGCCGACATCTCACCGATGACGATGGCCGCCGCCTACGCCGGGTTCGCCTCCGGGGGCACGTTCTGCAGCCCGATCGCCATCACCTCGATCACCGATCGCAACGGCAAGGCCGTGCCCATCCCGAAGGCCAACTGCAAGCAGGCGCTGGACAAGTCCGTGGCCAACACGGTCAACGCCGGCCTCAGCCACGTGTTCTCCGCCGGCGGCACCGCGGCCCGGGTGGGCGGCCTGCCGGGCCGCCCGGCGTCCGGCAAGACCGGAACCACCAACGACTCGGTCGACACCTGGTTCGTCGGCTACACCCCGCAGCTCGCCACGTCGGTCTGGGTCGGCGACCCGCACACCTACCCCGGTGGGCGTAAGTCGATGAACCGGCGCACGATCAACGGCCACTACTACCCCAGCGTGTTCGGTGCCACCATCGCCGGCCCGATCTGGAAAGACATCATGGTCGCGGCGATGGTCGGCAAGAAGGTCGAGAAGTTCGGTCCGCCGGACTACAAGCTCACCCGCACCTCGAAGACCGTGGTGCCGAATGTGGACGGCTTCTCGGTCAGTGACGCCATGGCCGCGCTCAAGGCGGCCGGATTCACCTCCCACGCGGCCAACGACCCGGTCGGCTCGAACCAGCCGGCCGGCACCGTGGCCAAGACCTCGCCGGCTGGTGGGTCCAAGGCCAACACCGGGACCGAGATCACGATCTACGTGAGCTCGGGCGTGCCCGACCCGACCGATCCGACCGATCCGGGCGGCCCGGCCATCCCCGGCCAGGGCAACGGGAACGGCAACGGGAACGGCGGGGGCAACAACAACGGCGGCGGCAATGGTGGTGGCGGCAACGGCGGGGGCGGCCCCGGAAACGGCTGATCAACCCCGGCATAACGCCGAGAGGGGCCGACCGCTGACTCAGCGGTCGGCCCCTCTCGGTTCGGTCACATCCCGGGGTTCGGCTCAGCCGAGCCGGCTCGAGTCAGCCGAGCTGGCGGCGCACCTCGGCGGCCACCCGGCCGCCTTCGGCCTGGCCGGCCACCCGCGGCTTGACCCCCTTCATCACCACACCCATGGCCGCCTTGCCGGTGGCCCCGGCCGCAGCGGCGGACGCCACCTCCTCGGCCACCAGGGCGGTCAGGGCTTCGTCGGAGAGCTGCTGGGGCAGGTAGTCGGCCAGGATCGCCAGTTCAGCCCGCTCCCGGTCGGCCAGCTCGGTCCGGCCGGCCTCGTCGTAGACCGTGGCCGACTCCCGGCGCTTCTTGGCCTCCCGGCCGACCACGGTGGTGACGTCGTCGTTGGTGAGCTCGCGGGCGGCGTCCCCGGACACCTCCTCGACCTGGATGGCGCTGAGCACCATCCGGATGGTCGCCGAGCGGACGGCGTCCCGGGCGCGCATCGAATCGGTGAGGTCGGATCGCAGACGGGCCTTGAGGCCACCAGTAGAGGCTTCGGACATGGCTACATCCTGGCACCGCAGCCGGTCGGCAGCCGCACTGAAGCCGGAGGCGGCCCACCGCCGGGGCTGCCAGGATGAGCGGGTGCGTAAATCGACCCTTCCGCTCGCCGCCCTGATCGCCGGAGCCGCGGGCCTCGGCTGGTCTCTGGTGGAGGCCAACGCCTTCACCCTTCGCCGGGCGAGCCTGCCGGTCCTGCCGGCCGGCAGCTCGCCGCTGCGCGTGCTGCACGTGTCCGACCTGCACCTGGTGCCCAGCCAGCGGCGCAAGCTGGACTGGGTCCGCGGGCTGGCCGAGCTCGAGCCCGACCTGGTGGTCAGCACCGGCGACAACCTGGCTCACCTGGAGGCGGTCGCGCCCCTGCTGGCCAGCCACTCCGGACTGCTGGAGCGGCCCGGGGTGTTCGTGCTGGGGTCGAACGACTACTACGCCCCCAAGCCCAAGAACCCGGCCCGCTACCTGCTGCCCAAGGGCGGCAAGCGACGGATCAAGGGCGTGCGGTTGCCCACCGACGACCTGGTCGCCGGATTCGCCGAGGCCGGCTGGCTCGACCTGACCAACCAGCGTGGCCAGCTGAAGGTGGGCGAGCACCTGCTGGAGTTCGTGGGCGTCGACGACCCGCACATCAACCGCGACCGCTACCAGGCCGTGGCCGGGCGTCCCGATCCGGCGGCCGCCCTGACCATCGGCGTGGTGCACGCCCCCTACCGGCGCATCCTGGACGCCATGACCGCCGACGGCGCCGGCCTGCTGCTGGCCGGCCACACCCACGGCGGCCAGCTCTGTGTGCCCGGCCTGGGCGCCCTGGTCACCAACTGCGACCTGCCCCGCAACCGGGCCAAGGGCGTTTCCCGCTGGCCCGCCCACGGCCCCCAGGCCGCCGCCGAGCCGGCTGATCCCTGGTTGCACGTCTCGGCCGGCCTGGGCACCTCGCCCTACACGCCGGTGCGCTTCGCCTGCCGCCCGGAGGCGACTTTGCTCACCCTGGAGGCTCGGCGCGACTGACCCGCCGGATACCGGTTTCAGTGTCGGGGCACTGTTCGGGTATCGTGACGGACGCTCCACCGGGGTGTGGCGCAGCTTGGTAGCGCGCGTCGTTCGGGACGACGAGGCCGCAGGTTCAAATCCTGTCACCCCGACTGTGTTATTGCAGGTCAGAGGCTATTCCATGGTTTCGTGGAATGGCCTCTCTGCATTCCCGGGAGGCCCTGGGGAGACGATCTTGGAAACTGGCTCGCCCCCGATCACCTCACGCCGAGCAAGGCTCCCAACGCGAACTGGCTGCCCCTGGTCCTTGCATCGCGCGGGCTACCGGGCGTCATCGCGCTGCCCACTGCGCTCCGTGATGACGGACAAGGACTCGACGAAGCTGGCCAGCAGTCGGGCGAACTCGGCGCGCTCGGCGCCGGTCCACTCGGCCATCGCCCGGGCGAAGATCGAACGCCGATGTCGGTGCAGCTCTTCGAAGAGGGCCTGGCCCAGATCGGTCCGCACGAGAGGCGCCCGGCGTCCGTCGGCCTGATCGGCTTGCCGACGTACCAGTCCCGCCTCGACGGCCGAGGCCACGAGCTTGCTGGCCCTGGGCTGATCGACATTGAGAGTGGCCGCCACTCCGGAGACGGTGGCCGGGGTGCCGGCCTGCTCCGCCACCTCGATCGCATCGAGGACGTCGACCGCCGGGCCGGCGACGACGCCGGGCTGGTCAGCGGCATCTCGCCCCTCGGCGAGGCGGTTCAGTGCGCGCCGGGTCTGGCTTCGGCGGATGGCGACCATGGCCCGCTCCACGGCCTTGACGTGCTCATCGTCCTGTTCATCAGGGACCTGCTCACCGACCGGGGGCTTGCGCGACACGACAACTCCAAAGCATGCTATTAGACATCTAGTTGTGAGAGTACATACAAGGAGACGGGATGGCAGCCGACGGACCACGAGGATATTCGCTGGGGGGCGCAACCAACGGCAGCGCCGGGTATCCGATCGGATACTGGCTCAAGCGGTTGGACGGCGCGATCGACGGCGCACTCGCCTCCACCCTCGCCGCCGAGGGGCTCGCCCGCCGGCATTGGCAGGTGATGAACGTGCTCCTCGAGGGGGCCGCCGCCGAACCAAGGCTCGAAAGCGCGCTGTCGCCCTTCTGGCACCAGGGCGCCATCACGCTGGATGAGGTCATGAGCGACCTTGAGCGCCGGGAACTGGTCGTCCACGAAGGCACGCTCTACGCGCTCACGGCCGATGGCAGGGCCACCCGAGCGATGGTCGCCGAAAAAGTCGCGGTGACCCGCAGCCGGATCGTCGACGGCATCGCCCAGGAGGAGTACCTCGCCACCGTCCAGGTGCTGCAGCGCATGACCGCCAACCTGGAGGGCGCTCCCCCTACGCTGTAGCGGTGAGATACGTGCTGGACGAGGGGCCGTTCTTCCACGGCACCAAAGCGAACCTGCAAGTGGGTGGCCTTCTCAGGGCAGGCTTCCGGTCGAACTACCGCCCCGAGATCGTGATGAACCACATCTACTTCACCGCACTGCCTGACGGCGCCGGCCTGGCCGCGGAGCTGGCGGCCGGCGACGGCGCTCCGCGCGTTTACACCGTTGAGCCGACCGGGACGTTCGAGAACGACCCGAACGTGACCGACAAGAAGTTCCCCGGCAACCCGACCCGGTCCTACCGCAGCACCGAGCCGCTGCGGATCGTCGGCGAGATGACGGACTGGACGCGCCTGACGCCGGCAGCACTGCAGGCCTGGCGCGACCGAGTGGCCGCGATTCTCGCGGACGAACGCGGCGAGATCATCAACTGAGCGTTGTCCGATCCGGCCGTCAAACGGTGTCCGCGGTCACCGCTCGAGCCAGGTGGGTGATCCCGTAGCGGAACGCCTCCTCGATGTCGCCGCCGAGATTGAAGGCGCCCCCCAGTTCCATCGTGATGAAGCCGGCCAGCCAGGCGGTCAGGGTCCGCGCGGCCTGCAGGGCATGATCAGGTCCGGCGAGATCGCCGGCAATGCGCAGCAGTGGAGCCACGCCGTCGGCCAGGAGCTCCTGGTCGGGCTGGACCGTCACCGGGCCGGCGCCGATGATGAGGCGGAAGGCGTGGGGGTGGGCGTGCCCGAAGGCCCGCATGGTGTGGGCGAACTCGGTGATGTACGCCTGGCCGTCGTTCGTGACCGCCAGGGCGTTGAGGTGACCGGCCAGATCCTGGAAAGTCGCCTCCGTGACGAGGCGGACGAGGTCATCGCGACTGCGAACCCGCTTGTAGAGAGAGGGCGCACGCACCCCTACCCGGTCGGCGACCGCCTGCATGGTCAGTCCGGCGTAGCCCTGTGACTCCAGGAGTTCGCGCGCTGCCGCCGTGATCTCCTCGATCGACGTCCGTTCCGGCGTCGGCATTCCCACATCACCTTTCGAGAGAGACCCCAACCCCACGGCTATCCGCCGTATCCCGACGGCTACCCAGCTTAGCCATGACGGCGACGGCCAGCTCAGAACTATCCGGCAGCCGCCCCGACCGGGCTGAATTGCCTTCCTCCCGCATCGCTATGTACCGTAGCCATGATGGCTATGGACCGTATCCATCGAGGCGAATACGTGATTTGGAGAGCACGCATGAGGCTTGCCCCGAACCTGCACCGGATCGGCAACGACATCGTGGCCGCCTACCTCATCGAGACCGACGACGGCATCACCCTCGTGGACGCCGGCGTCTCCGGCCTGTACTCAGAACTGGTCGCCGAGGTCGGCGGCATGGGCCGATCCCTCACGGACATCCGCGGCCTGATCCTGACCCACGGCGACAGCGACCACATCGGCTTCGCCGAGCGTCTACGGCGCGAGCACGGCGTACCGGTCTTCATTCACGGAGCCGATGCCGGCCGGGCGCGCGGAGAGGCCAAGCCCAAGACCCCGATGGGACAGTTCAAAGTGGGCGCGCTGGCCGGCTTCTTCTGGTACTCCGGCCGCAAGGGCGGGCTGAAAACCACCTACCTCACCGAGGTCAACGAGATCAAGGACGGACAGGTTCTGGACCTGCCCGGCGCTCCCCGCATCATCTCCATGCCCGGGCATTCTCCCGGCAGCATCGCCGTCCACTCCTCGGTGGCCGACGCCGTCTTCGTCGGCGACGCCCTCACCACCCGCAGCGTGCTGACCGGCCAGACAGGCCCGCAACCAGCACCGTTCACCGACGACCCGGCCCAGGCCCTGGCGTCTCTGGCCCAGCTGGCCGACCTGAACGCCACCTGGGTCCTGCCCGGCCACGGCGGACCCTGGAACGGAGGCGTCCGGGAGGCGATCCGGCAGGTCACGGCCGCAGCAGAGGAGAGCCGGAAGCAGCCGTGAGGGCGCGGCTGAACGCTGTCACTTCCGCGACGCGGAGGCTCCGGTCGCGGAGTCGGGCAGGCCTGGGTAGTCAGGCAGCTCGGGACCGTTGACCGCGCGCTCGATCAGGGCGGTCATGGCCTCCATGTCCGGCTCCGGGCCCGGCTCGGCGTCCGGGGCGGCGTCCGGGGCGGCGTCCGGGACAGGGGCGGCGAGCATCTGGACGTGCATCCGACCGATCTCCTGGTTGGCCTCGACATACGAGCGCATCCGCTGCTCGTAGCCGGCGAATCCGGTCGCCGGGTCCCAGTCGGCGGCCGCGAGCTCCCCGGCCAGCATGTAGGCGCCGACCAGGGCCAGGCCGGTGCCGGCGCCGGACATCGGTGACGCGCTGAACGCGGCGTCCCCGATCAGCCCCACCCGTCCACTGGACCAGCGGTCCATCACGACCTGAGCGACCTGGTCGAGGTAGAAGTCCGGGGTGTCGTCCAGGTGCGCGAGGATGCGCGGGGTCAACCAGCCGAAGCCGGCCATCTGCTCGCGCAGCAGGCGCTTCTGCGCCTCCACGTCGCGGTGGTCGATGTCGAAGTCGGGCGCGGGGAAGGACAACATGGCGATCGCCTGATCGGCGTCGTGGATGGGCCGCAACCCGGCCGAACGCCCGGCTTCCTGATAGTCGAGCATCCAGCGGTCCAGCCCGAACTCGTTGGGCACACTGTAGAAGGCCAGGACCAGCCCGAGGTGACGGACGAACTGCTCCCGCGGCCCGAAGACCATCGCCCGCAGCGCCGAGTGCAGCCCGTCGGCGCCGATCACGAGCTCGAAGCGCCGCTGGTCGCCGCCGGCGAAGACGACGTCGACCCCGTCCGCGTCCTGGGTGAGCTCGGCGATCCGGTCGCCGAAGACATACTCGACCCGATCGCGGGTGTCGTCGTAGAGAACCTGGGAGAAGTCGCCCCGCAGGACTTCGATCTCCGAGATGTAGCCGTCGCCGCCGTCATCGTCCGCGCGGTAGGTCTCCAGGACCTTCCCATCGGCGTCCACCGTGTAAGCGCCGGCCGTGTCGGTGCACACCGCTCGCACGGCGGCGTCGAGGCCCATCCGTCGGATGACCTCCTTGGCCACGCCCCGCGCGTCCACCGCCTGCCCACCCGGCCGCAGCTCGGATGCCTGCTCCAGCACGGTCACCTCGGCCCCCCGACGATGCAGCCAATGGGCCAGCGCCGGGCCCGCGATGCTCCCGCCGGATATCAACACCCTGATCCTGCTCACGCTCTCCCCTTATCGCCCGTCAAAATGACCAAGCTGTGAGCCTATGAGACCGGCCGGCCGATCACCTCACGATCGGACGACCACAGGATACTGAGCCCATGCAGGCTCCTACGGTCGTCACAGCGGCGCTCGTCGGCCTGCTCGGGCTGGCCGGCTGCGGCCAAACCTCATCAGGGATCGCTCCCCTACCTGCTCGCGACGCATCGTCGTCCGCAGTACTCGCCAGCTATCTGCCCGCCCTCGTCGCCGGAGACTGCGGTACGGCCCGTCGCCTCGCCGCCCCGACTTTCATCAAGGGCAACGGCGAGCTGTGCGGCGACGTGGAGGTGAAGGCGTTCGTAGTGAACAAGGCGTCCGCGACGCCGGGACCCGACGAGGTCGAGTACGGAACCGTTCTCGACACGGCAGGAAGCGTTCACGGCACGATCCCCTCCGGGAAGACCACCTGGTTCTACGATCTCCGGCGCCGAGACGGTCAGTGGAGACTGGGCGGCGGAGGTTCGGGCCCATGAGGTCGCCCAATCAGAAGACTGACGAGGCCAGTTGGTCTCGATGAGACCTCGAGGTATCATAACCGAATGACTGGGAACCGGGACGCGCGTCGACGAGTACTCGAGGCCACCATCGAGTTGCTGCGTGAGGGTGGCCTACGCTCAGCCTCGCCGGCTGCCGTGGCTGAGCGAGCCGGCGCCGGAAAGATGTCGCTGTACCGCCACTTCGACACCAAGGACGCGCTCGTCACCGAAGCGTTGCACGACTACATCCCCACCCAACTGGCGGCTCTGTTCGGACCACCCGATGCAGCAGAGGTCGGGCCACGCGATCGGATCCTGTCGGCGTTCGACCGGCTGGCTCGGTGCGCAGACACCGATGAAATCTCGGCCTGCATCTATGTGATCACGCGAATCGAGACCGCCAACCCCGGCCATCCGGTGGCGGCAATCGCCCGCGACTACAAAAAACAGGTCGCCCAGTACCTTTCGTCGGCTCTGAGCGAACTCGGCCATCCGGCCCCGAACAGCACCGCCGGCACCATCTCCATGCTGCTGGACGCGGCCGTGATGCACGCGATCATCACCGGTACCAGCGAGCCGATCCGCGACGCCAAGCACGCGGCCGAGCAGCTGATGGTCATCCGGGGTGAGTACCACCATGCCGGTCATTGACATCACGGTGCGGCGGGAGCGCACGAGCGAGCAGCTCCGGTCGCTGGCCGACGCCGTCCATGACGCCCTGGTGACGGAGTTCGCCGTCCCGCCGGAAGATCGTTTTCAGGTGATCCACCAATGCGAACCGGACGAACTGATCTATGACCCCACGTATCTCGGCGGTCCGCGTACGGATGCCTTCGTGATGGTCCGGGTACTGGCCGCTGCCGGGCGCTCGGTCGACGTCAAGCAGGCCTTCTTCGAGACAGTAGTCGCCAACCTCGCGCAGCGATGCGGCGTCGACCCGGAGGATGTCTTCATCGTGCTCGACCACGTCGAGCGCAGCGACTTCTCCGTGGCCGGTGGGCGGCCTTTCGATCCGCCTCACCTGCGAAACACGAACTGAGGGGACGCACCAGGATCGTCGGACGACTGAACGAATGGTTGCCGCCAACTCGAACACATCGGCGATTTCGGCCCTGTGCCTCTGGGCGCGGCTGTACGGTCGGCCAAATGGTGACCGAGTCGTTCCCACCCACCAAGGGAGCCCGGGGCCGATGGCTGATCATCGTGGGCGCCGTCGTCACCGGTGTCGCCCTGATCGTCGGCGTCACGGCGGGCGTGATCGTGGCCAGGTCGGTGGGTGGCCCGCTGGCCGAAACGCTGACGTCGCCCTCGCGGCCGACTCCGGTGGATGCCCAGCTGCACCTCAAGGCCGGGCGGTACACCGTCTTCGAGTTGACCGGAAGGCAGTCCACCTCGGGCCCGGTCACCACGACCACCGGCACCTCCCCGACGGTGACCCCCGACATGGTGCAGGTCACCGGCCCGAGCGGCCGCACGATCAGCGCATCCGCGCTCACCTCCAGCAGCGAGACGTTGACCCGCGGCCAGAACATCTACTCCGGGACGGCCCGTTTCGTCGTCCCTGAATCGGGGATCTATCACGTTCAGGTCGAGAGCCCGGCGCTCACGAAGGTACTCATCGCCCCCTCGTTCGGCAGCGGTCTGCGGACGGTGCTCGGCTGGCTGGCCGCCGGGATCGGCAGCTCGGTAGCGTTCGTCGTCGGGCTGGTTCTGCTGATCGTCGGCGTGGTTCGACGGCGTCGGCCCGCCGATCCACCGGAGCAGGCCGGCCCGGCGCAACTGCCGTACGCCGGGCCCCCGGCGCCGAACGCCCTGCCGCCGTCCGGCTGGCACCCGGCCCCGGACGGGCCCGGCCGGCAGCGGTACTGGGACGGTCGCACCTGGACCGACCAGCTTCGCTAGATGTCCCCAGCGCACCGCCGCCGGAGCCCTCAGCTCGTAGGCTGCGCTCGTGAGCAACACGCGCCCCGAGACCGGACGGCTCCAGTTGAGCGTCCACCCGGCGAACCCGACGCACCCGGACGACGCGAGCCGGATCGCCGTCCTGGTCCGCAGTGCCTACCGGGGTGAGTCCAGCCGAGCCGGCTGGACCACCGAGGCCGACCTGCTGGACGACGAGCGGATCGACGCCGCCGGGGTGCAGGCCAAGCTCGAGCATCCGGACGGCGTGGTCCTGCTCGCCGAGGACGCTGGCGGCGTGCTCGTCGGCTGCTGCGAGATCGTCCGGCGAGAGGGTGGCGTCGTCTATTTCGGCCTGTTCGCGGTCACCCCGGATCGCCAGGACGCCGGCATCGGCCGCACAGTGCTGGCCGCGGCTGAGCGGTTCGCCCACGAGCACTGGGCGGCCACCGCCATGGAGATGACGGTGATCGCCCAGCGGGCCGAGCTGATCGACTGGTACCGGCGGCGGGGCTATCAGGCCACCGGCGAGACCCGACCGTTCCCGTACGGCGAACTGCTGAACGGCACCGCCCGCCGCGACGACCTCTACTTCACCGTGCTGTCGAAACCGCTGACGTCGTCCTGAGCCGAACCGGTGAGGGCCAGCCCGAACAGCACCAGGCAGGCGTTCCAGCCCGCGATCGGCCAGAGGAAGATCGACGGCCGCACCGCCTGCACCGGCAGCAGGACGGCGATCACGAACCCGCCGCACAGCAGCGGCGTCCAGCGACCCCAGCCGGCCCAGACCCGGTTGCGCACGGTCGCGATCCCGGCCAGCAGGAAGCCGACCCCGGCCAGCGTCGCCGCCAGGCCGATCGCCGACCCCAGCGCGACCGAGGTACCGGAGTCCTCGGCCACGTCGGCCACGAAGGCGAAGGCCAGCTCGCACGGCACCAGCAGGGCCATCCCGGCCAGCGTGATCCAGAGCCCGACCGATCCCAGCCGGGAGCGGCCGACCAGGCCGGAGCGGGCCAGACCGATCGCGCCGCACAGGGTGAGCACGTGGGTCAGGGTCCAGAGCAGCTCGGTGAGCCGGAACGCGCCCGGGCTGAACGGATAGCTCAGGTCGTCCGGTGACACCGAGGTGGACCAGTTCGCGGTCACGGTGGCGCCGACCGTGGCGATGATGCCTCCCGCCGCGCACAGCAGGCCGGCCGTGCGCAGGGCCGGGCTGCGGGTCTCGGACGGCGTCGGCCCCTGGGTGGTGACGGCGTACTGACTGGTCATGGCGGTTCTCCCCGGATCGGGCGGATGCTGACTCCACTCACGGTTCCGTTCGGGGCCGGTTCGGGGCATCCGGGCGCCCACTCGATCGTCGTCGAGTGGTAGCACTCTTGTCGCGGACTGATCGCGCTGCGACGATCCGAGCATGCCGAGGTTCAGCGCACGACCGCTCCCCGCGGCGCTGTTCGCCCTGACCTGCGGCTTCGCCGTGGCCTCGGTCGTTCTTTCGGCCGGCCTGGAGCCGGCCTACGACACCGTCTTCTACGGGGTGAACGCGGTGGCGCTGGGCGCGGCCGGAGGGCTAATCGCCTGGCGGCACCCGGGCAATGCGATCGGCTGGCTGCTGTCCGGCATGGGCGTGCTGGCCGCCTTCACCGAGCTCACCGAGGGATACGGGTACCACCTGGACTTCCCGGCCGCCGTGCCGTCCCAATGGGTCTCGGCCTGGATGTCGATCCTCGGCGCCAGCCTCACCGCGATCGTGCTGCTGCTGTTCCCGACCGGCCGGCCGCCGGGCCCGCGCTGGCGGCCGCTGGTCCGGCTCGGCGCGGCCGGCTCGGCCCTCACCGCGGTCGGCGTCGCGTTCGGGCACTCGTCGGACTCCAACTTCAGCGCCGGCTCGAACCCCTATGCGGCCGAAGGGATCCGGACCGGGATCGACCTGGTCTACGCGGCCGGCCAGGCCTGCTTCGCCGTCACCCTGCTGGCCGCGGTCGCGGCTCTGGTCGCCCGGTTCCGGCACGCGGCCGGGGTGGAGCGGCAGCAGCTCAAGTGGATCGCCTACGTGGTGGCCGTGCTCGCCGTCGTCGGCCCGCTGGCCATTTTCTTCTATCACGACAGCCTCGCCGTCCGGGTCGCCATCGCCGTGGTGGTGCCGATGATCCCGGCCGCCATCTGCATCGCGATCCTGCGCTACCGGCTGTACGACATCGACCTGATCATCAACCGCACCGTGGTCTACGGCGCCCTGACCCTGCTGCTGGCCGCGGCCTACGAGGCGGTCGCGCTGGTGCTCGGGGCCGCGCTCGGGGGCCGGCACGGCTCGGCCTGGGTCACCGCCGCGGCCACGCTCAGCGCCGCCGCGGCCTTCCGGCCGCTGCGAGCCTGGATCCAGGACACCGTCGATCGCCGGTTCCGCCGGGCCCGCTACGACCGCCTGGCCCGGATGGACGCCTTCCTCGAAGACCTGAGGGCCGGCCGGGCCAGCCCCGAGACCCTGGAGGAGACCCTGCGCGAGGTGCTCTCCCGCCCCGACCTGGAGCTGCGCTACTTCCTGCCCGAACCGGCCCACTCGATCGACGGCCAGGGCCGGGAGCTCGAACTCGACGACGACGGCCGGATCCGGACCGAGGTGGCTCGCGGCGGCGTCCGGCTGGCGGTGGTGATCCACTCCGGCACCGGATCCGAGCCCGACCTGCTCGAGGAGGTGCTGGCCCGGGCCGGCCTGGCGATCGAGATCGCCCGGCTGCGGGCCGAGGTGAATCACCGGCTGGCCGAGGTCGAGTCCTCGCGGGCCCGGATCGTCGCTGCCGGCTACGAGGAGCGCCGGCGGCTGGAGCGCGACCTGCACGACGGTGCCCAGCAGCGGCTGGTCGCGGTCGGGCTGGCCCTGCGGCACGCCCAGCACGAGCTCGGCCCGTCCGAGGCCGCCGACAGCCTCGACGAGGCGGTCGGCCAGATCGGCCAGGCCATCACCGACCTGCGCGAGCTGGCCAACGGGGTGCGGCCCGCCCATTTGAACGACGGCCTCGAGGTGGCCCTGCGGGATCTGGCCGGCCGCACCCCGCTGCCGGTCACCGTGCGGGTCGGCGCCGAGCGGTACCCGACCGACGTCGAGGCGACCGCCTACTTCGTCGCCTGCGAGGCCTTGACCAACACGGTCAAGCACGCCCGGGCCACCGGGATCGAACTGCAGGCCGAGCGGCTGGACGGGCAGCTGGTGGTCACGGTTCGCGACGACGGGGTCGGCGGCGTCGAGCCGTCCTCGGGGTCAGGCCTGCGCGGGCTGTCCGACCGGGTGGCCGCCCAGGGCGGCCGGCTGGCGGTCGAGAGCCCGCCGGGCCGGGGCACCACGGTGATCGTGGAGCTGCCGTGCGCCTCCTGATCGCCGAGGACCAGGTGCTGCTGCGGGCCGGGCTCGCCCGGTTGTTCGAGGACGGCGGTCACCAGGTGCTGGCCACGTTCGGGGACGCTGAGGTCCTGTTGCCGGCCGTCGTCGAGCACCGGCCCGACCTGGTGGTGCTGGACGTCCGGATGCCGCCGACCTTCACCGACGAGGGAACCCGGGCCGCCCGCGCGATCCGGGCCGCCCATCCCGAGGTCGGCGTGCTGGTGCTGTCGCAGCACGTGGAGACCGCGCACGCGGTCAGCCTGGTGACGACGGGTGGCTTCGGCTACCTGCTCAAGGACCGGGTGCTGGACGTCGGTGAGTTCCTGGCCGCGGCCCAGCGGATCGCCGACGGCGGCTCGGCCCTGGACCCGCAGGTGGTCGCCACCCTGCTGGCCCCGCGCGGCCCGCAGGACCCGCTGGCCGTGCTCTCGGACCGCGAGCGGGACGTGCTGGCCCTGATGGCCCAGGGCCTGACCAACACCGCGATCGCGCGCCGGATGGTGCTGAGCGAGCGCACGGTCGAGGGGCACGTCCGGCACGTGCTGATCAAGCTGAACCTGGCCGAGAACAGCGACGGCCACCGCCGGGTGCTGGCCGTGCTGGCTCATCTCGGCCGGACGCCGACCGCCCGCCAGACCTCTTCCGAGGCCTGACGGGCGGGTCGTGCGGATCGTGCGGGTCGGTCAGCTCTTGTAGATCCCGAACTCGTAGAGCGAGTATCCGTAGTCGGCGAGGGCGCGAACCGTCCCCGTCATCCGGACGTACCGGCCGGAGCCGGCCTTGTCGATCTGGTCGAACCCGCCGTCACCGGCGGTGGTGCTGTAGTAGTCGGTCCAGTTGGTGCCGTCGGTCGATGTCTGGACCTTGTACGACTTGGCGTACGCGGATTCCCAGGCGAGCTGGACGTGGTCGAACGTCTGGTTCGATCCGAGGTCCACCTGGATCCACTCCGGGTCGACCAGCCACTCGCTGGCCCACCGGGTGCCGATGTCACCGTCCACGGCCAGCGCCGGCGACTGCGGGCCGTTCGGGCCGGTCGGCTGGAAGGACGACGCGGTGGCGTCCTTGCCCTTGGCGATGTTGGTGCCGGGCACGGTCGGGGCGACCACCTTGAACGACTTCTGCTCGATCCCGACGTTGCCGTGGCCGTCGAAGGCGTACACATACACCTTCCACACCCCCGTCGACGCCGGAGCCGTCGCGGTGAACTGACCCGGCGCGGTCTCGGTGAACTTCGCGTTGGTCAGCCCGGTTCCGCCGCCGGGAACGTACTTGTTGTCGTACATCAGGTTGTAGCGGACCAGGTCGCCGTCCGGGTCGGTGGCGGTGGTCTTCACCGTGAACTGGCCCCCGGCCGGGACCGAGGTCTCGGAGCTGAGGTCCAGACCGGTGATCTCGGGCGGGGTGTTGGCCGCCGCCTGACCGGTGAACGCCTTCTGCAGGGCGTAGAAGCCGAGCCGGTGCCAGCCTCCGGTGAAGGTGTTCAGCCACACGCCGCCGAAGTCGTTCTCGGTGCCGTAGTGGAACTCGGTGCCACCCAGGGCCACCCCGGGGTGACCGACGATGGCGTCCCACGAGGCCGTGTACCCGGCGCGCTTCTGCAGGTCGGTCGGCTCGGTCGGCACCCCGTTGACGTCATTGGGCACCTCCCACTCACCGGCCGGGCCACCCTCGGTGACGATGTACGGCTTGGTGTAGCCGCCGTCGATCCAGTCCTTCTTCACGTTGCCGATGGCGCCGTAGGAGTTGACCGCCATCAGGTCGAGGTGCGGGGCGTACTGCTTGTAGTACGGCCACGCCCCTGTGTACGCATCGGTGCTGGTCACCGGGTGGTTCGGGTCGGCCGCATGGATCGCCACGGCCAGCTCGTCCACGTACTTGGCGTAGGCGACCCGCCGGGCCTCGACCTCGGCCGCCGACAGGCCGTGGTCCTGCATGGTCAGGATGACCTCGTTACCGACATCCCACATCAGCAGGCCCTGGTAACCCTTGAGCGCGTTGACCTGAGCCAGGATCGAGGCCTTGGTCGCGTCCTTGTAGGCCTGGTCGTTCACGTAGTCGGCGCCCTGGTTCAGCCACTCCCCCATGATCACCTTCATGCCCTGCTGGGCGGCGGAGTTCAGCAACGTCGGCGAACCGGTGTCGTCCACGCCCCAGGTGCGCAGCGTGTTGACGCCGGCCGCCTTCAGGTCACGGATGTAGCCGTCGGCCGCACCCTGCGGCGGGCCGTAGGTCAGACCCTTGATCGTCCACGGCTGGTCGTTCACCGTCAGGGCCCAGTTGCCCTGCGAACCGGTCACCTTGACGACGCTCGGGCCGGCCGGGGTGGCCGGGTCGTCCATCGCGGACGGCACCGTTCCGGCGGCGATCTTCTCCACCGACACCGAGTCGACGCTCAGCACGCCCCCGGACGTCGTGCCGTCCGTCGGAGTCGTCGTCCCGGCGTTGGCGTTCGGCAGCGAACCACCGACAGCCAGGTCGAGGCGCAGGTAGAAGCCGTGGTGCAGGGCCGCCTCCCACGCCTTGACGCCGACCTGCGACTCCTGGACGACCCAGGTCTGGTGACCGTCGAGGTAGAACCGGACCTCCTCGTTGGTCTTCGACCGGTCGATCACCTGCGAGTACTCGTGATAGCCGGTCTGGCACCCCGGGCAGGAGGCCAGGCCGCTGGTGCGGCCGTCGTACTCGTTGCAGGCCCCGCCGGGCGCCGTGCCGCAGTGCAGGGTCTGGGACAGCTGCGACCGGCCGTTGACGTCGGTCATGATGTCGCTCTCGCCCACCCCCGGCCAGTTGTTGAACGCCGTCCGGTAAGCCGCACCGGTGGCCCGGAACCCGGGCCAGTAACCCAGGGCGTTGGCCACGTCGGGCTGCTTCAATACCGCGGAGAACTTGACCTGCTCACCCGGCGCGGCGGCGAAGTCGTCCTGCTTGGTCTCGATCCGGCCCGACGTCCACTTGCCGGCGCCGTCCTTAACCGCGGTGATGGCCAGCTTGCCGTCGCCGTTCAGCGCGACGTTGCTGGTCGAGTCGGTGGCGGTCTCGACCGAACCGGTGCCCCAGTTGGCCGCACCGCCCGGGTACTGCGTTCCGGTGCGCTCCAGCCAGTCGGACCCGGAGGGAGCGGAGCCAGCCGGACCGTCGAACTTGTCGGCCCAGACCGGCGTCCAGGCTCCAGGAATGTCCACCGGGTCGGTCGTCGGGCCCGAGGGAGCCTGGGTGGTCGGGTCGACCGTCGCCGAGGCGCTCGCACCGGTGGTGGCGGTGCCGGTGGGCGTGCTCGTCGGCCCGCCGGTGGGCGTGTCGGTCGGCGCGTCCGTCGGGGTGGCGCTGGTCGTGGGGGTCGACGTCGGGTCGCCGCCGCCTCCACCGGAGCCGAACACCTTGAACTCCCACAGCGAGTAGCCGTAGCCGTTGTCCCGCGTGGTGCCGTACATCCGCACGTACCGGCCCTTGCCGGTGACGTCGAGGGTCTCGTTACCGCCCGGGCCCGCCTTGGTCGTGTAGATCGGCGTCCAGTCCTTGGCGTCGGCCGAGGTCTCGATCGAGAACGCCTTGGCGTGCGCGTACTCCCAGTCGAGCTCCACCCTGCTGATGGTGGCGGAGGCGCCGAGGTCGACCTGGAGCCATTGCGGGTCGCTGAACTCGCTGGACCAGCGGGTGTCGGGGTTGCCGTCCACGGCGGCCGCGGCCGGCGTGCCCTCGCCCTCGATCGACGACGCCGTCACCGGCTTGCCCTGCGAAAGCAGGGTGTCGGCCGCGGCGGCGGATCCGGCGGTGGCCAGCACCCCCAGGGAGCCCAGAGTCAGCGCGGCGACGACGGCGGCGGCGCCGATCCGACGGACGCCGATCCCACCGGCCCGGTTCGCTTCGGCAGGGCGCCGACGTTGGCGCCTTACCGGGGTATCGGTTCTCAAGGTGACTCCTTCGTGAGGTGGCAGCTCGGGAGAGCGCTCTCCGAACGTATGCACCGACTATTGGACTGTCAAACGTTTGCCGCCGCCGGAGCTCATGACAAGGGCCCAACTTTCCGGGCCCAGCAAATTGGGCCCGCCCGTTGGACCACAATGTTGGCCACAATGAACAGGGATCGGGGCAAGCTCCACAAGGGGGTCGGGATTGACATCGGGCATCAAGACCCTGAAGCTCAGGAGAGCGCTCTCCCGCACGCGACAGCCGATTCCGAAGAAGGTGGCGACAACCTTGCCGAGACCATGGCCGACCAGGCCAGGCGCCAACCCGGCCACCGCCAGTCGTCGCCACACGGATGAGCGGCCACTTTGGTTCACCTTCGGCGGAAAAGAATCTGCCACAGCTTCGCGGGCCGCGGAGCGATCGATTCTTCCGCCCCGCCGACCCACCTCGAACAAGTCATTTATTAAGGAGTTTTGATGTCTCCCCGTTCGTTCATGTCCACTCGAAAAAGCCGCGTCCGCGGGCTCACCGGAATGGGGGTGATGGTCGCCCTCTGCACCGGTTCTCTCACCTTCGTCGCCGGTTCGGCCCATGCCGCCGACACCCTGCTCTCCGAGGGCAAGACCGCGACCGCGTCCTCCATCGAGGGTGACTACTGGGCCGCGTCCCGAGCGGTGGACGGCGACCTCAAGACCCGCTGGTCCAGCGCCTTCAGCGACCCGCAGTGGCTCCAGGTCGACCTCGGCTCGAACGCCACGATCACCAAGGTCGTGCTCGACTGGGAAACGGCCTACGGCAAGTCCTTCTCGATCGAGACGTCGAACAACGGCGAGGACTGGACGCCGATCTACACGACCAAGAACGGCAAGGGCGGCACCGACACCCTCGACGTCACCGGCAAGGGCCGGTACGTCCGGTTGGACGGCGGCGAGCGCGGCACCGGCTGGGGCTTCTCGTTGTGGGAGTTCCAGGTGTTCGGCACCCCCGGCGCCGGCGGTCCGGTGACCACCCCGAGCGCGACCCCGACCACGGCCGCTCCCAGCGACGCCCCGACCACCGCCGCCCCGAGCGACGGGCCCACCACCGCCGCCCCCAGCGACGCCCCGACCACCGCCGGCCCCACCATCGCCGCCCCGAGCGACGGGCCCACCACCGCTGCCCCCAGCGACGCCCCGACCACCGCCGGCCCGACCACCGCCGCTCCCAGCGACGCGCCCACCACGGCCACCCCGAGCGACCCGGCCACCGGGGACCCGACGCCGACCACGGCCGCCCCCACCGATCCGGGGACCGGTACCGGCGGCATCGAGACGTCCGACACCCCGGACTTCGGCCCGAACGTCCACGTCTTCGACCCGTCGATGCCGACCACCACCGTGCAGACCTCCTTGAACGAGGCCTTCGACGCGCAGAAGGACACCAACAGCGCACAGTTCGGCACTCGCCGGGATGCGTTCTTCTTCAAGCCCGGCACGTATGACAACACCTACGCCAACGTCGGCTTCAACACCTCCGTTCTCGGGCTCGGCCTGAGCCCGGACGACACCCAGATCAACGGGGGCGTCACGGTCGACGCGTTCAACGCCTCCGACGCCGGCAACGCCACCCAGAACTTCTGGCGCTCGGTCGAGAACCTGGCCATCAAGCCGACCGGCGGCTCCGACCGCTGGGCCGTCGCCCAGGCCGCGCCGTTCCGGCGGATCCACGTCAAGGGCAACCTCGACGTGTTCCCGGCCAGCTACGGCTGGGCCTCGGGCGGGTACATCGCCGACTCCAAGATCGACGGCAAGGTGTCCTCGGCGTCCCAGCAGCAGTGGTACTCCCGCGACAGCGACTTCGGCAGCTGGGAGGGCTCGAACTGGAACATGGTGTTCTCAGGCGTGAGCGGCGCTCCGGCCCAGTCGTTCCCGAAGCCGGCCTACACCACGCTGGATACCACCCCGGTCTCCCGGGAGAAGCCCTTCCTCTACGTGGACGACGCCGGCAAGTACCGGGTCTTCGTGCCCTCGCTGCGGACCGACTCCAAGGGAACGTCGTGGGCGAGCGGGACGACGGCCGGCTCGTCGATCCCGATGAGCCAGTTCTTCGTGGCCAAGCCCGCTGACGGCGCCGCGAAGATCAACCAGGCGCTGGCCCAGGGCCTGAACGTCTTCTTCACCCCGGGCATCTATCACCTCTCGGAGACGATCAACGTCACCCGGGCCAACACCGTCCTGCTCGGCGTCGGCCTGGCCACCCTGATCCCCGACAACGGGGTCAACGGCGTGAACGTCGCCGACGTGGACGGCGTCAAGCTGGCCGGCCTGCTGTTCGACGCCGGAACCACCAACTCCAACACCCTGCTGACCATCGGCCAGGCCGGATCGTCGGCGAACCACGCCGCCGACCCGACCACCGTGCAGGACGTGTTCTTCCGGATCGGCGGCGCCGTCGCCGGCAAGGCCACCAACAGCCTGGTCGTCAACAGCAACAACACCATCGTCGACCACATCTGGGCCTGGCGCGCCGACCACGGCGTCTCGCCCACCGGCTGGAACATCAACACCGCCGACTACGGAATGATCGTCAACGGCGACAACGTGCTGGCCACCGGCCTGTTCGTCGAGCACTTCGAGAAGAACGACGTGCTCTGGAACGGCAACGGCGGCGAGACGATCTTCTACCAGAACGAAAAGGCCTACGACGTCCCGAACCAGGCCGCCTGGAAGGACGGCACCCAGGACGGTTACGCCGCCTACAAGGTCGCCGACGACGTGACCAGCCATGAGGCCTGGGGGCTGGGCAGCTACTGCTACTTCGCGGTCGACCCGACCGTGAACCTGGCCCACGCCTTCGAGGTGCCGAACGCGGCCGGGGTCAAGATGCACGACCTGTCCACGGTCAGCCTCGGCAACAACGGCACGATCACCCACGTCATCAACGACACCGGAGCGATCACGCCGACCAACTCCACCCCGACCACCGTCACCGACTACCCGTGACGCCGTCCTGACCGCACCCCGTCCGACCTGATCCACTCAGATCGAACCTGATCGAACCTGATCGAACCCGGCCGGCCGGTGCGAATCACCATTCGCACCGGCCGGCTCTTTGGTGCTTGTCAAGGCTCAAGTCACCCGATCGGCGGGCCGACAGACCGGTGAAGATCGTTTCCTTCTCCACTCGGGGTGGTTTCGTTGAGTATCCGCTCAGTCAGCAACCCGGCGCTGATGTTCTCCGCCGCCGTACTGCCTGCGGACGGCCAGGCCGGCCATCGGCCCACCCGTTCCGATCTTCCGCGCCCGGCCGGCTCCGACGTCTCCGGCCTGTCCGGCCTGTCGTCCCTGACCGCCGGTGACCGCGACATCATCGACGCCATGTTCGGCCCGCTCGCGCTGACCGGCTCCGACCGGGACGGCGTGTCCGGTGAGGCGGCCGGCTTCGTCGCCGTCCTCGTCGGTGACCGCACCACCGGCCGGCTGCCCGCCGGCGTCGAGGTGACCAGCAGCTACCTGCGGGGGGTCTGGGACGCGTTCCCGAACTACGCCGGCCCGGGTTCGCTGGCCCGGCCGCTGACCAAGAAGAACCTGGCCGACGGCCTGTACTTCCTGGGTCGCCGCAGCCAGGGCGGAATGGTCGACATCCGCGCCTGACCGTGTCTGACCGGGCGGACCGAGTTTGACCAAGCCGGACCGTGTCTGACCAGGCCGGACCGTTCGCCCGGGCGACAACCGGTGGCGATCGGTACGCTGGATCGGTGACCTATCGGGAGCACCCGACACCGGTGCCTGAGGCCGTCTTCTGGCAGCAGCAGGCCGGGCCCGTGCCGAGCCCGGCGGTGATCCTGCCCGACGGTTGCCTCGACCTGATCTGGGACGGCGAGCGCCTCCTGGTGGCCGGCCCGGACACGGCGACTCGTCGTCTGACCCTCCCCGCGGCGTCCCGCTCGGCCGCCCTGCGCTTCTCCGCCGGCCTCGGCCCGTCGCTGCTCGGCCACCCCGCCGACGAGCTCCGCGATCGGACCGTCGACCTGGCCGACCTCTGGGCGGCCCGGCCGGCCCGCGAACTGGCCGAGCAGGTCGCGGCCGGGCCGGAGCGGGCCCTGCAGAGCTGGCTCACCGCCCGGGCCGCCGATCACCCGGTCGACCCGCTCGGACCGGCCGTCGTCTCGATGGCCGCCGCCGGCCGGTCCGTGGCCACCATGGCCGACCAGGTCGGCCTCGGCGCTCGCCAGCTGAACCGCCGGTGCCAGTCCCTGTTCGGCTACGGGCCGCGCACTCTGACCCGGATCCTGCGGCTGGGGCGGGCCCTGGACGAGGTCCGGGCCCACCGCCCGCTGGCCGAGGTGGCCGCCGGCGGGGGCTATTACGACCAGGCCCACCTCAACCGCGAGGTGCGTGAACTGACCGGGACGACGCCGACCCGCCTGCTGGCCGAGCTCAGCTGAGGTCGGCGAACAGGTCGATCGCGTTCCCGTTGGGGTCGTGCACCACGGCGTAGCGCATCCCCCACGGCGCGTCCCAGGGCTCGAGGTGCCCCTCGTACCCGGCGGCCACGATCTCCTTCCAGGCCGCGTCGACCTCGGCCGGGCTGTCGCAGCCGAAGGCCAGGGCCACCCGGTGACCGCCAGCGGGCCGGGTCCAGCCCGGGTCGAAGGACCTGATCACGTCCTCGGTGTCGAAGGCCAGGTGCAGGCCGCCGAGGTCAACGTCCACATGGGCCTCGGTGTCGGCCGCGGCCGGTAGGTCCAGGCCCAGCAGCCGGTAGAAGGCGAGGGTGGCCGGCATGTCCGCGACCACCAGTTCGATGAGTGCAGGTCGTAGCTTCATGACGTCGACGCTAGCCCGGCGTCCCGGCGCCGTCTTGGATGTTTCGGACGTCGGCCGGTGCGGGTTCAGGCGGCCGGTGGGGCGATGGAGTCGCGCAGCACCAGCGGGCAGGGCAGGTGGACCGGGCCGATCTCCGGCGACTGGGTGCGGGGGAACAGCTGCTCGGCCGCCCACGAGCCCATCTCGTAGTAGGGCAGCCGCACGGTCGACAGGGCCGGCCGGATGTCGGAGGCCAGCTGGTCCTGGTCGTCGAAGCCCATCACCGAGATGTCGTCCGGGATGCGCAGTCCGGCCTCGCCCAGGGCCAGGTAGGCCCCAAACGCCATCCGGTCGTTGCCGCAGAGCAGCGCGGTCGGCCGGGGGCCGGCGGCCAGCAGGGCCCGGGTCAGCTCGTAGCCGGAGTCGGCCCGGTAGTTGCCGTGCCGCACCGGGACGTCGCCGAGGTCGACGCCGAACTCGGTCAGCGCCCGGCGGATGCCCTTGAGCCGGGCCCGGGTGGCCCAGGAACCGGTCTTGCCCGGCAGCAGCGCGATCTTGCGGTGGCCGGCGTCGAGCAGGGCCCGGGCGGCTGTGTAGCCGCCGCCCTCCTCGTCCGGCAGGACCGTCGGCAGCAGGCTGACCAGGGACGACTGGGCGGTGAAGCAGTTCACCAGCACGGCCGGCACCTTCACGATGATCTCGGGCAGGATCACCCGGCGGGTGCCGACCACGGCGAACAGGATCGCGTCGACCTGCCGGTCGAGCAGGTCCTCGATGGCGGCCCGGCGGGTTCGGGTGTCGCGGTTGGTGTGGACGACGAGCAGCATGCTCTGGTGCCGCCGGGCGAAGTCGTGGGCGCCGGCGATCGCCCGGCCGGCGAACGGGTCGACGGCGGCCTCGTCGGTGACGTAGCCGATCGTGGCCGAACGCTTGGTGCGCAGCCCCTGGGCGGCCCGGTTGGGGCGGTAGCCCAGCTCCTGGATGGCGTCCAGCACCCGCTGCCGGGTGGCCGCGCTGATCGACTGGTCCTGCCGGTCGTTGATCACGAACGACACCGTGGTCGGGGAGACACCGGCCAGGCGCCCGACATCCGCGGCGGTCGGTCGGGAATCACTGCTGCCCGTTCTGAGCATCCACCCAGGCTACTGGCCCGGACGGGCCGCTCGGACTACTCCGAAAGGGTGGCCAGCCCCCGCACGCTGCACACCGCGGCCCCGCCCAGCCCGACTACCAGCCCGATCAGGGTGAGCAGGGTGTAGTGCCCCTGCACGTTCGAGGCCAGAATGCCGGCCACCGCCAGGATCAGGAAGAGCAGGGTCCGGACCCCCCATTTCGGCCGGCGGGCGGGCGCGGCGGCGCGGGGGTCGGGCTTGCGGTCGGTCGAGCTCATCGGATTGCTCCTTCCGGTCGGGGCGAGGTCACGGACTGCCGGGGCACCGGCGGGCAGGGCAGGTAGGTGCGGGCCGGCAGCCGGCCGGTGGTCCCGGACACCACGTGCTGGGCCGCCCACCGGCCCATCTGGTAGTACGGCAGCCGCACGGTGGACAGGGCCGGGCGGATCCGGGCGGCCAGGTCGACCTGGTCGTCGTAGCCGACCACGGACATGTCCCACGGCACCCGCAGGCCGGCCTCGCTCAGCGCCAGGTAGGCGCCGACCGCCATCCGGTCGTTGCCGCACATGATCGCCGTCGGCAGGTCGCCCGCGGCGATCAGGTCGCGGGTCAGCTGGTAGCCGGAGTCGGCGCCGTAGTTGCCGGCCCGGACCACCTGGTCGGCCGGCTGCACACCGGCCTGCTCCAAAGCCTGCTGGAAGCCGCGCAGCCGGGCCCGGGTGGCCCAGGCCTGGGTGCGGCCGGTCAGGTAGGCGATCCGCCGGTGCCCGGCCCGCAGCAGCAGCTCGGTCGCGCTCCGGCCGCCGGCCACCTCGTCCGGCAGCACGGCCGGCAGCAGACCGGCCCGGGCGAAGCCGTTGACCAGCAGCGACGGCACCCCCTTGAGGGCGTCCGGAACGACCAGCCGGCGGGTGCCCATCACCGCGAACAGGATCGCGTCGACCGGCCGGTCGACCAGCTCGTCGATCACCTCGCGGACGATCCGCTGGTCCCGGGTGGTGTTCACGACCAGCAGCAGGCTGCCGTGGGCCCAGACCACCTCGTGCGCGCCGAGAATGGTCAGGCCGGCGTAGGGCTCGACCGCGATCTCGTCGGTGACCAGGCCGATCGTGGCCGTGCGGCGGGTCCGCAGCCCCCGGGCGGTCCGGTTGGGCCGGTAGTCCAGCCGGGCCACCGCCTCGAGCACCCGCTCCCGGGTGCCGGGGCTGATCGTCTGCCCGCTGTTCTGGTTGAGCACGAACGAGACGGTGGACGCCGAGACCCCGGCCAGGCGCCCGACGTCCGCCATCGTCGCTCGTCGCTCCTGATCGATCGCCCTCAGCCCTTAACCGAACCGGCGGTCAGGCCCCGGACGAAGAACCGCTGCAGGGACAGGAACACCAGGATCGGCACGACCATCGAGAAGAAGCCGCCGGCGGTGACCAGTTGCCAGCCCTGTTGCTGCTGGCCGATCAGCTGCGAGACGGCCACCGTGATCGGCTGATTGTCGCCCGGGCCGATGAACACCAGCGCGGTCAGCAGGTCGTTCCAGACCCAGATGAACTGGAAGATGGCGAAGGCCGCCAGGGCCGGCACCGACATCGGCACGATCAGCCGCCAGAAGGTCTGGAAGTGGCTGGCGCCGTCGATCTTGGCCGACTCCAGCACCTCGTTGGGCAGGGTGGCCATGTAGTTGCGCAGAATGTAGATCGCCAGCGACATGCCGAACCCGATGTGCGCCAACCACACGGCCGGGAACTTGCCGACCAGGTGGAAGTGCCCGTACACCTGCAGCAGGGGCACGAAGGCTACGTAGTTGGGCACCACCAGCATGCTCACGATCAGGATGAACAGCGTGTCCCGGCCCCAGAACCGCATGAAGGTGAAGGCGTAGGCGGCGAAGGCGGCGATCAGGATCGGAATGAACGTAGCCGGCAGGGCGATCGCGAAGCTGTTGATGAAGGCCTGGCCCAGGTGGGCCTTGGACAGCGCGTCGGAATAGTTCTGGAAGGTCAGGTGGGGCTCGTGGAAGACGTTCCACCAGCCGTCGTTGTTGGCGTCGTCCTTGGGTCGGAACGACGTGATCAGGATGCCCAGGACCGGCATGATCCAGAGAAAGCAGATGAAGACGATGACGCCGCGGGCCAGCGGCGAGGCCTGGCCCTGACCTCCGCCGGCGGCGTCGTCGGCACGCTTCGGCCACCAGGACCGCCGGCCCCGGCGGTCGGGCAGCGGGACCAGGGTGGGGGTAACGGTGGTGGTCATCGCGCAGCCTCCTCGGCCCGGAACTGGCGTACCTGGAAGACCATGATCGGAATGATGGCAATCATCAGCAGGACGACGATCGCCGCCGCATGACCGTTGTTGAAGTTGGTGAACAGCTCGTTGAAGAACTGGTTACCGACGACGTTGGTGTTGAAGTCGCCGTTGGTCATCACGTAGACCGTGTCGAACACCTTCATCACGGTGATCGTGACGGTCACGAAGACGGTGATGATGGTCGGGCGGATCTGCGGGATCACCACCCGGGTGAAGATCTGCCGCTCGTTGGCGCCGTCGATCCGGGCCGCCTCCAGGGTCTCCCCGGGCACGCCCTTGATCGCCGCCGAGAGCAGCACCATGGCGAACCCGACCTGGGCCCAGAGCATGATGACCATCAGCAGCAGGCTGTTGGCCCGCCCGTCGGACAGTTGCAGCCAGTTGACCGGGTCGTGCCCGAGCTTGGTGACGATCTCGTTCTGCAGGCCGATCTGATTCTCACCGGGCGGGTTGGCGGCATAGACGAACCTCCAGACCGTTCCGGCGCCGACCGCGCTGATCGCCACCGGTAAGAAGATCACCGTCTTGGCGATCTTCTCGCTCTGCGGCCGGAGCCGGTCGGCCAGGACGGCGATGATCAGGCCGAAGAAGATCGTCAGGGCGGGCACCACGATGATCCACAGCAACGTGTTGAACAGGGTCGACTGGAAGTCGCTGGAGGTCAGCAACTCCCGGTAGTTCTTGAAGCCGACCCAGTCCGTGCTGCCCGAGTTGGCGAAGCTGTACTCGATGGTCTGGATCGCCGGGTAGATGAGATAGAGCGAGATCGCCGCGATGGCCGGCAGGATGTAGAGATAGGGCTTGACCCGCTCCTCCCACTTGTTCGGCAGCAGGCCGCTGATCTTGTTCAGCGCCCAGTAGAGGATGAGGGCCGCGCCCACACCGCACAACACCGTCAGGATTGCGTTGAGTAGCTTGACCATTGGACCGCTCCCTTGTTCGTCGTGATCCGGTCAGGAGCCGGTCGGCCAGCTCGTGTCGATCCGCTTGAGAGCGTCGTCCTCGGACTGCTGGCCGCTGATCCAGGCGGTCATGTCCTTCCAGAACGAGCCCGATCCGACGACGCCGGGCATCTGGTCCGACCCGTCGAAGGCGAACGCGGTGGCCTTGTACGCGACGTTCGCCGCATCCCGGACCACGTTGTTGGGATAGTTGCTCTGATCGAAGTCCTTGTGCGGCGAGATGTAGTTGCCGAGCTTGGCGTCCGAGGCGCCGAAGTCCTTGGTGCTCATGTAGCGCAGGATGCTCTTGGCCGCGTTGTTGTTCGGGCTGAACAGGGCGGCCATGTCGCCACCGCCGAGCACCGGGTCGTCGCCTCCGGCGGTGGCCGGCGGAAATCCGAACACCCCGACCTTGTTGTCGATGTCCTTGATCACGCTGTCCGGAAAACCACCGGGAGCGGCCACGAAATTGCCCTGCTTGTACATGAAGCAGCCGGGCGGAGTCTTGAACATGGGATTGGCGGCGGTGTTGTAATTGTTGCTGGCGATCGACTTTCGACCCCCCACGACGTCACCCTCGGTGAACGCGATCTGGGAGAAGGTGGCCGCGGCCTGCTTCACCTCGGGCGACGCGAACTTGATCTGATGCGAGACCCACTGGTTGTACTTCGTGACACCCTGCTGGTGCAGGATCAGATCCTCGAACCAGTCGGTGGCCGGCCAGCCGGTGGCCGCTCCGGACTCGATACCCAGGCACCAGGGCGACGTCCCGCTGGCCCGGATCTTGTCGGTCAGGGCCAGCAGCTCGGGGATCGACTTCGGAATCGTGTAGCCCGCATCGGTGAAGGCCGGCTTGGGGTAGTACACCAGGCTTTTCACATTCATGCTGACCAGCAGGCCGTAGAGCTTGCCGTTCACGGTGCCGGCGTCCAGGGTGCCGGCGGTCATGCTCGACTTGAGGGTCGGCATGTCGAAGATCGGATCGAGCGGGGCCAACTGGTTCTTGGCGGCCAGATCCTTGAGCACCCCGGGCTGCGGGAACATCGCGATGTCGGGCAGGTTGCGGCCCTGGATCCGGGTGTTGATCAGCTGGTTGAAGTTGCTCGTCGGCGCCCACTTGATCTTGATTCCCTGGGACTTGGCGTAGGGCTCGACCGTCGCCCGGAACGCCTCGAACTGATCGCCGGTGAACCCGAGCATGATCTCAATTGTCTTGCTGGTGTTGCTGTTGCCACCACCGGCGATGCCGCCCGACTGGACCAGGCATCCGGAGGTCAGCAACGCGGCAGCTCCAACGGCTGCAACCCCTTTTACGAAGGCGGGACCTCGTCGCATCTGGGACTCCTACTCGCCGCAGGCATGACTGAGTAGCCCCTCGACCGGGTCGCTCGCCATCGAGGAACCAACCGCCATACGAGTCCTAACTCGAATTAGTGAAGCTTTCTCCTCCAATGCGGACCTTGTCAACGGCTTGTTACGAATACATTGCGCTCGGTCCCGGCACGAATCGGTGTCAAGATCGACTGTCACGATGGCCGAAGCGGACTTATCGTCTGCTTACAGAGATCAGAACCGGCTTCGGGAGTTCGCCATGAACACTCAGTCCGCCTTGAGCGCCGTCCCCACCTTGCAGTCCGAAAACTCCTTGCCAGACAGCCAAATCGCGGCGTCCGTGCTGATGACGTGCGATGTCTGCGACCTGGTCGGGGGCCCGTTCCCGGCGGCCGAGGCCGGCTATCTGCGCTCCATCCACAAGCGCCTGCAGCACGGCATCAGCACGGCCGCCTAGCGCACCCGGCCCGGAACACCCGCCTGGAGAACGCGCAAGACTCGCCCCCCGCTGCCGTCCGCGACCCAGCCGACCGGCATCGGGTCGCTCAACCCGCCCACGAACGCGCCGTCGCCGTCCCGGTTGACGAACGCCAGCAGCACCCAGCGCCCGGAACGGTCCCGCACCAGCCGGCCGCTGTAGAGCTCCGGGCCGGTCAGCGCGGTGGCCCGGCCGATGTCGAACGGGCCGGTCAGCGCGGTGGCCGGCACCGACCAGACCCCGCCCCGCTCACCGCGCCCACTGCGCTCACCGCTCGCCCGCCGGGCGGCGGACATCTCCGGGGCCAGGCAGGAGAACAGCAGCACCGCCTGCCCGTCGACCAGTTCGACCTGGAGCACCTCGAGCTGGCCGAACCCCGCGTCGGGGCGGCTCAATGGCGGTTCGACCCGCCACTGCCGCAGGTCGGCCGACCGCGCGTGGCCGACCACCCCGCGCTCGTCGGTGGCTCCGGCCCGGGCCCGGCCGGTGATCAGCATGTGCCAGCCGTCGCCGTCCGGGTCGGGGTACACCCACGGGTCGCGCCAGGCCTCCCAGTCCTCGCCGGCCGGGCGGTCGGCGTCCCCCCACTTCTCGTACCAGCGCCCGTCGGCCTCCAGCACCGGCGCGCCGTCCGGGCGCCAGCTGATCAGGTCGTCGGAGACGGCGCTGCTGATCCGCTGGACCGCGCCCTGATCGGCCTGGCTGAGGCCGGTGTAGAAGATCCGCCAGCGCCCGTCCGGCTCCCGCAGAACCGAGCCGGTCCAGGTAGCCAGGTCGTCGAAGGCGGGCGGGTCCGGCTGGGTCAGGGCGTCCGGCAGCACGGTCCAGGAGCGCAGGTCGGTCGAGACGGCGTGCCCGACGTTGGCCCGGCGGTGCCGCCGTTCGGGGTCGAGCAGCGCCCGGGAGGCGCGCAGGTAGAAGACGTGGAACTCGTCGCCGGTGTCGGCGATCCAGAAGTCCCAGGTCCAGGCGTCGGGCAGGGTCAGCATCGGTCCCCCTTCATTCGTTCGACCGGTCCGGCCTCAGCGGCTGAGGTGCACCGCCCGCACCACCGTGTCGACCGGACCCATCGCGCTGAACGGCTCCAGGGCGCCGAGCGCCTGGGCGGTGGCCGCCGCCTTGGCCGGGTCGTAGACGCTCGACTGCAACCGGCGGACCGCGTCCAGGTGGTCGCCGGTCCAGATCATCCGGACCGCAGTGGCGGTGGCGCTGCCGTCGTCGCCCCGCAGGTCGTGCCGGACCGCTTCGACCAGCCGGCCGTCGGCGACCTTGTCGTGAGCCAGCGGCAGGTCGAGCTCGCGGTCGCCGATCAGGCTGCCGGCCAGGTCGCCGTACCAGGTGGTGACCGCCCGGCTGCCAGCCAGCAGCTCGCGCTGGGCGGCGGCCCGGTCGCCCACCGCGGTGCCGTCGTCGCGTTGCCACAGGTCCATCACCGCGTCGGCGGCCAGCCGGATCCCGGCCACCCCGGTGACCAGGCTGGTGACCTGGGCCAGCGGAACCGGCTTGGCCCCGCGCTCGGCCAGATAGCCCCGGAAGGCGTCGTCCAGCCGGCGCGACGACGCGGCCGCCCGCGCCGCGGCGGCGCTGGTGGTGGTCGGGGTGGCCTTGGTCGGGTCGCAGCGCGAGACGCCGAAGTCGACCGCCCCGGCCAGGTAGTCGGCGCTGTCGGTGTAGGCCTCGGCCAGGGCCTGGCGCAACGCCGCCCGGGCCCCCCGGGGCCAGAACAGCAGGCCGACCACCAGGCTGACCGCGCAGCCGATCGCGATGTCCTCGACCCGGAGCAGCCCGATCCGCCAGCCCGCCGGCTGGATGATGTTGAACAGGATGACCAGGGTCAGGGTGAACGCGGCCTGCCCGGCCGCGAACGAGATCGCGGCCGGGGCCACACCGGCCACCAGGATCGCCACCGGCAGCAGGATCCAGAGCACCGCCGTCTGGGTGCCGATCAGCTGCAGCAGCACGGCCCCGATGACGAACCCGGCCACCGTGCCGAGCAGCCCCCGGAGCGCGTTCTGACCGGTGTTGAGCGCGTTCGAGCGCAGCACCGACAGGGTGCCGAGCACCACCCAGAACGAGTGCTGGACCCCGGTCTCGCCGGCCACCAGCACGGCCAGGCCCAGCCCGACGGCCCCGCGCACGCTGTTGTGCAACCAGACCGAGTGCCGCTCCACGTGGGCGGTGGCCCGCTCCTGCGCGGCGGACAGGGTTCCGGACAGGCCCTCGGGCCGGCGACCGAGCAGCCGTTCCAGCCAGCTGCGGCGCTCGGCCGCGGCGGCCAGGTCGATGTTGCGGGCGATCAGTGAGACGGCGAAGCTCAGCTCCTGGGCCCGGAAGCTGGGATCGAGAGCGCTGAGGAACTCGTCGGCCGGCTGCTCGTTCCGCCCCGGCTGCTCGGCCGGGCCCGGGGCTCGCCGCACGGGCAGGTTGCTGGTCGCGTCCTGCTCCATCCGGTCGAGCGCCTGCCGCAGGTCGATCAGGGCCAGGTGCACCGGCTCGACCGCGCCGCCAGTGGCCTCGAGCAGGTCGGCGCCCCGTTCGAGCAGGGCGCAGGCAGCGAGCTTCACGTCGTACACGGTCTGGTTGATCTCGTGCGGCCCGGGCAGTTGCGCGGACTGGGCGATGATCGCGTTCAGCCAGTTCAGCTCGTCGACCAGCCGGACGACGGTCCGGCCGGTCGTGCTCAGGCCGGTGGGCCGGTAGGGCGTGGCCAGGAAGACGCCGTGCAGTCCGGCCAGAGCGGCGTCCGACTGCTCGATCGCCCGCTCATGGTCGGCGGCGAACTCGGCGCTGTGGCCGCTGAGCAGGTACGCGATCTCGGACCGGAGCCGGGTGGCCAGGGCCCGGCAGGCGGTGACCGCGGCCGAGCGCAGTGGATCGCGGACCGGGGCCGGCCAGAGCACCGCGACCGCGATCACCGAGGCCACCGAGGCCATCGCCCAGCCGGCCAGCCGGTCCGGCACGGCCGAGACCGGCCCCGGCAGCGACACCGGCAGGATGAAGGCCAGCAGCAACGACGTCGTCGCGCCGGCCAGGGTCGAGCTGACCACACCGGCGAAGATCACCGCGAAACCGACCACCGCCATCGCGGTCGCGGCCAGCCAGACCTGGCGGGAGGCGAGCGTGCCCAGGCCGACGAACACCGCCCCGGTGAGGGCGAGCGTGGCCTGGGCCTGCACCCGGTCCCGGATCGACCCGCCGAAGTCGACCAGGAGCAGCAGGGCGAACGAACCGAAGGCGGCGAAGGTGGCCACGTCGCCGTTGCCGATCACCTTGTCGCCGAGGGCGAACAGGGCCGGCATCACGATGGCCGTGCGCCCGGCCCGGCGCAGGGCGGCATAGTTGCGGTCGTGCTGGGCGAGCCACTGCACAGGGTGCATCGGGCGGTGCTCCCGTCGTCCGGAAAAGGGAGCCGGCGACGGCAGCCGGCCCGGTCAGGAGCGGGACAGCATGACCACCTCGACCCGGACCAGGGGCAGCGTAACCGTCTCGGTGCAGTAGACCTCGAGCATCAGGTGGCCACCGGGGTCCAGCTGGGACGTCGTGCAGCGGTGATCCGCCGCCGGCGTGGCCCCGACCTGGAACGTCGCCTCCGGGTAGGACCGGCTCGTGCTCCCGGCCGGGGCCTGGTCGGCCTGGATCAGCCGGTAGGCCAGGGTCGCCCCTTCGGCCTGGGCCGGGGCCTGCAGGCTGACGTCGCCAATGAACAGGCCGGGCCCGGTGGCCAGGCTGAAGCCACCGGCGCCGTCCTTCGGCGGGGTCCAGAACCGGGCCGTGTCGGCGACGGCCGTGTCGAACGGGACCCGGACGAACTCCCCGGCCGGGACGATCACGTCGTGAGCCTCGACCGCGGTGTGGGCCGGGCCGGCCGGCACCGGAGGCCTGGCCGGCGGCTTGACCGGCTTCGGGTCGGGCTGGTGGACCACCGGCTTCACCGCGGCGTAGTCCGGGTGGCAGTAGCCGAGGATCCCGCGGGAGCGGATCTTGCGCATCACCTTGCCACCGGTACGGCCGCCGGCCAGGTCGGTGTTGCCCTCGACGGTCTGCACCCGGCCACCCGAGAGCACCTTCTCGACCAGCCCGATGTGGCTGAAACTGAAGATCACCAGCGAGCCGACCCGGGGGTGGTGGTCGAACCGGTTCCGCTTCTTGTACCAGTCGCGGACCGCGAAGACGTTGGCCGTCTTGGGGAAGACGGCCGTCGAGATGCCGGCCCGCTGGAAGCACCACCACTGAAAAGTGACGCACCAAGCGTAGTTCAGCCCTCCGGTGTTGTGTACCGGGCGGCCGTAGAACGCGGTGTTGTACTTGACCTTGTTGCTGCCGTGCGGGCTTTCCGCGGTTCCGAGTTCACCTCGCTCGACCGCGAGCAGGTGCCTGATGACGGCGTCCGAGCTCATCAGGGTCTGCCCTTCGTTCCAGGGTTTTCGGGGCCGGCGGCTTCGGGGCCCGGTTCCGTCGGTTCTACCGGGCCGTGCTCGTCGGGCTCGTTCTCCGGCAGGTCCTCGAGCGTGCCGCTGTCGTCCAGCACATCCCCGGGGACGTCGCGAGCCTCGTCGTCCGGTACGTCGCTGTCGTCGGCATCCGCATCCGGGACGTCGGCATCCGGGGCGTCGGTATCCGGGGCGTCGGTATCCGGGATGTCGGCGTCCGGGACGTCGGCATCCGGGGCGTCGTCAACCACGGGCCCCGCCGGCGCCACCGGGGTGGCCGAGGGCACGGCCGCGGGCGGCTCCACCGGCGAGACCGGGGCCGGCCCGACCACCACCGCGTTCGGCTGCTCGGACTGCGCGTCCTTGCTCGGCACGCTCGACAGCACCGACTCGCCCTGCTTGTCGATCAGCCGGGTCAGCAGTTGCTGGGCATAGCCGAAAATCAGCGCGTAGGCGAGGATCTGCTCCTGGTTGTCGAGAGAACTCAGACCCGGGATGAAGTTGCCGCGAATGGCGATCAGGGCCGCGATCGCGGTCAGGCCGCCGGCCGGCACCTTGAGCAGAGCCAGCACGACCGGCACATCGTAGGGCGTCGAGGTGCCGCGCCCGTTCCGGATCGAGATGGCTGCGGCCAGGGCGCCTCCCATCAGTCCCAGCAGGGTCACGGCCAGCACGTCGTTGCCACTGGGCCCACCGTGCCCGGCCGCCGCCAGCGAGGTGGGGCAGAGCACGGTCCCGGTGACGCCGTCCGGCCGGAAGCAGAGTGGCACGACGTTCGGGTTGGTGGAGACGTAAGCCACGAAGGCGGCCAGGAAGGCGGCCAGCAGCAGCGCGGCCACGATGATCACGTTGCGGAAACTGCGCACCCGGGAATGGGTTTGATCCGATCCGGCGTACCCGATCTCGATCACCTTGCGCAGGGCGATCGGGTCCGGGTTCGCGCTCTGCGTTATCAGCCGGTGGGCCTCGGCCAGCCGGGGGTCGTTGCGGTTGAGCGCGCCCTCGACCCGGGCCACCGCCTCCGGGATCTCGGACCGCAGTTCGGCGACGTTGTAGAGCTGGACGATCTCCGCCTTGGCCGCGTGCATGTTCTGGTACGAGGCCTCGATCAGCGTTCCGTGCCACCAGTTCGACAGCAGCCCAGGCCTCGGATCGATCCGGAACGCCGCGTTGTGAGCCTTGTCCAGCAGGGTGCGGACCGTGTCCTCGACCGCGTCGGCCTCGGCGTTCGGTGCGCTCACCCGACGGGCGGCCAGGACGTCGAGCCGACCGCGCAGCACCGCCTCGTCGACGATGACGTTCTGCGCCCAGACCCGTTTCATGACCCGAACCGGCGCCATCGGCCAGCCCCCTGGTTTCCCTCGCCGTGATCGATTTTCCAGGGGCGACTGTACTGGGTGGGACTGGTGGGATCGGCCGAAATCGGCCACCCGAGGGCAACTGCCTTCTCAGTGGGTGAAATGACCCACCAGATCGCGCAGGGTGCCGGCCATGGTGGTCAGCTCGGCCCGGGCCGTGCCGGCCGCCCCCTCGGTGGTGTCCAGGGCCGCGTCGGAGACGGTGGACAGTTCCCAGCCGATGCCGTCGGCCCCCTGGGCCGCCTGAGCCATGCTGCGCCCGATCTCGGCAGTGGTGGCCGACTGTTCCTCGACCGCGCCGGCGATGGCCGACTGGCTGGAGTTGATCCGGCCGGCGTTGAGGGCGAGCAGGTTGGTCTGGTCGGCGATCGAGTTGATCACCTTGACCACGTTGCCGACCTCGATCGACGACTCGCCGAGCCGGCGGATCGCGGCCGACGTCGGCTCGGTGACGGTGACCGCCTCGGCCGCGACCTGGCTGGCGGTGGTGGCGTTGCGGGCGATCTCCTGGATGGCGTCGGCCAGGTCGTCGGAGCCGGCCGCCAGGGCCTGGACGTCGCGGACACCTGCGCGGCACTCTGGGACAGAGCACCGGCCTGAGCGGACGACCGCGGGGCCGAGCCGTTGAGCCGGGCCGAGGTGGCCGAGAGCTCGTCCGAGGCCGACAACAGGGTGGCCGCGTTTCCCCCGATCTTGCTGATCGTCGTCCGCACATGTTCGGTGGCGGTGCCGAGAGCGGTGGCCAGCTGGCCCACCTCGTCCGGGTCCGGAGGCCGAGCCGCTGGTCGAGCCGCCGGCCGCCGGCCGCCGGCCCTGGATCACCTCCACCGCCCGGCGCGACGGGCGGGAGATCAACCGGGCCACCCCGAGCACGATGAGCAGGGTCAGCAGGCCGACCGCGAACAGGGCGACCACCACCGACTCACCGGCGTGCCGGGCGGTGATCCGGGCCTGGGCCGCGGCCACGGTCGCCCGGTGAGTCTGGTTCGCGACCGCGCCCTGAAGGGCGGCGTGCATCGGGTCCAGCAGATCGCCGGAGGCGGAGTCGCTGAGCTCGTCGAGCTCGGCCGCGTTCCGGTTGCGGGCAGCGGGCAGCGGGCAGGAACGTGGTGTCCCGCATGGTCCGGAACGCCGTCAGCAGTCGGCGGAATTCGTCGAGATCCTTAGGGTCGGTCCTCTGCCCGGCGAACTCGCCCAGCATCGAGTCCAACTGGATGTCGTTCTGCTTGGTCGCGGCTTCGATCTCGTCGCGGTCGTCGGCATGGATCGACAGGCCGTCACGGTAGAACAGCAACTCGGTGGTGGCCGTGACGTCCCTGATCCGAGAGAGCTGGCCCAACGGGACGACGTCGTCCTGATAGAGGCTGTCGGCCAGGTCCGCCACGGTGATCAGGCGTTCCACGGCCAGCAGGTGACTCCGCTGAACAGGACCAGGACCACGGCGAACACGCTGACCAGCTCGGAGGCGATCCGAAGGTCCTCGAACACGGCGAGAGGCCCCCGCCGGGTCGAGGCGTGCAGATCCGGCATGACGGGTCTTTTGACCGATGCCAGCTGAGGATGTTCCTCAACATCGTCGGCCGTTCTCTCCTGGTACTTGATCGTTCAAAGTGACCCGGGCCGGTCTCGATGGGCCGGCAGCGACGGGTCCGGCACTCTTTCCCCGGGGGCCCGGCCGTGAGTCACGATCAAGGCGGCGACCAGAGTGGTGACCGGGATGGCCAGGATCAGGCCGATCGAGCCGACCAGGGTCCGCACGATCTCCTCGGCGATCTGGCCGCCGGTCAGAACCTGGGCCAGCGGGCGCTGATACAGGTCGATCAGGATCAGGGTGGGCAGGGCCGCACCGGCGTAGGCGAACGAGATCGTGTAGACGGTCGAGGCGAGGTGATCGCGCCCGACCCGCATGCCGCTGCGGAACAGCGCCCGCGGGCCGAGCTGCGGGGCCGCGCCGTGGATCTCCCAGATCGCCGAGGCCTGAGTGATCGTCACATCATTGAGGACGCCGAGGCCGGCCACGATGATCCCGCAGACGATGATCCCGGACAGGTCGATCCCGCCGGCGAGCTGGCTCAGCTGGTAGTTGTCCTGACTGCTGAGACCGTTGAGGTGGGCCGCCGACGAGGCCCAGGCCGCGATGCCACCGGACAGCAGCAGCCCGAAAATGGTGCCCAGCAGGGCGGTGGTCGTCTTGGCCGAGACGCCGTGAGCCAGATACAGCACGACCGTCATCACCGCGATCGACCCCACCACAGCCACCGCCACTGCATTCTCCCCCAGCCGCAGGGCGGGCAGCATGAACTTGATTACGGTCAGGTAGGCGATCGCCAGACCGGCGATGGCCGCGACTCCCCGCAGCCGAGCCACACCCACCACGAGCAGGGCGAACAGTGCGGCCAGCAACGCCAGCGGCAGGCCGCGGGTGAAGTCCAGCCAGGCATAGGTGGTGCCGTCGGCCAGTGCGTTCGGGTTCGAGGCGCGGATCGAGGCGACGTCGGCCGGGGCGGCGGCGAACCGGGTGAGGTCCACGCCGTCCCCGGGCGAGATGCCTGACCGGTAGACCTGCGGCGGGACGGCGACCGTGACGTCGGTGCCGCGTTCCGGCCCGGAGCCGATCCGGGCCCGCATGACGGCACAGACGGCGGTGGCCGGGATGGTGCCGTCCGGCAGCCGGTCGGACGACTCCGCCTTGCAGGTGGTCGACGAGGTGGCCCGCACTTGAGCCTTGACGACCTGCCCGCCGGCGCCGGCCTGGACCTGCAACCCGCCCTGGGGCCGGCCGTGCGGCCAGAGCACCACCATCGCGACCACCGTGGCCAGCAGAATCGGGATCAGGACGGCGAGCAGCAGGGTGATCAGGCGCCGGCCGGCAACGAACGGGGGCGGCTCGTCGAAGCGACCCTCGGCTCGATGGGCGTGCGAGTGCGAGTGATGGCCGCCCATGCGCGAGATCCTAGCCACTCGATGCTGAGAATCACTCTCAGACGGGCGGGGGTCCGTCTCGGTCCTCGCGCGTCAGCCTCACAGACGGAGTGTCGACCTGGACCACCCGGACCGGGCACACCTACACCAGCCGACCCCACGACTACCGCCAACCCGAACCCTCACTGCCACCGCTGAACACGGCCCGCGGCGTCCAACCAGCCGACGAGCCACCCCACGAGGATGCCGGACCACCGCGCACCGCGCACCGCGCACCGGCCACCGGCCACCGGGCACCGGGCACCGGGCACCGGGCACCGGGCACCGGGCACCGGGCACCGGGCACCGGGCACCGGGCACCGGGCACCGGGCACCGACCCAGAGGACCGGCAACCGCTCCCGCCAGGCCGCCCCGGTAGCCGGGCCGGCGGGTGATGGGACGGGTCGGCGAAAATCGCACCAATCCGATGGGACAGGTGTGACGAAGTACCTGTGACGGCCCGGCACACGGTCTGACCGCGAGAAGGCGAGGAAGCGAGGGACGGACAGGATGTCTCTTCCAACAGCACAAGGCTCCGCACCAGCTTTCGGCGCAACGCTTTTCAGGCGCTCGCGGCGTTCGGTCGGAGTTCTGGGCGCCGTCGGTGGCCTTGCCCTTGTTGCGCTCACAGGGTGCGGATCCGGTAGCAGCGCGTCATCGGCAGAAAACGCTCCCGTTGGCGCGGCGACCGCATCGGCCGCGGCGTCCAGCGACCCGGCCATGACCGGCATGGCCACGACCGATGCCGCCGGGGACGCAATGATTCACATCAGCTCCTTCAAGTACATGACTCCGACGACGGTCAGCCCCGGCGCCACGATCAGCGTGATGAACATGGACTCCGAGGCTCACACGGTCACGGCCGACACCGGCAAGGCGTTCGACGTCAAGGCCCCGCCGGGCAAGGTCGTCACCTTCACCGCTCCTACCGAGCCGGGAAAGTACAAGTTCCACTGCACTTATCACTCGAACATGCAAGGCGTGCTGGTCGTCCAGTAGTTCCAGTCCACCATCGCACGACCCATCGGTCGCCGCGGCCCGCCATCGGGTCGCCTCGGGCGACAATCTCACCGCGTCACAGCGGTGCGCATGGAGCGCGCCAGGCGTCAGCCTGGGCGGAAACGGAGAAGACAATGAAGAAGTCCCTGATGTTGCTGGCTCCCGCCCTGGCTCTGGGCATCGCCGCCGTGGCTGCTCCCAGCTCGGCGTTCGCCGCCGACACGAGCTCGTACCAGGCCACGCTCAAGCCCCTGAACCACTCCACCGGTTCGGGTGACTTCATGCTCACCCTGAACGGCAACAAGGCCACCATCACCGAGCATTTCACCGGTCTGGCCGCTACTTTCAGCGGTGACCCGTACCCGCACGTGCAGCACATCCACATCGGCGCCAAGGGCACCTGCCCGACCACCTCGGCCGACAAGAACGACGACGGCGTGATCAGCACCACCGAGGGCGGCCCCAGCTACGGCGCCATCGGCACCACGCTCTCGAAGAGCGGCGACACCAGTGCCGCTGCGGGCACGACCCTCACCGTGGCTCCGGCCGGTGCGGCCACCACGTACAAGCGCACTTTCACGATGAACGCCAAGACCGTCGCCTCGTTGAAGGCCGGCAACGCGGTCGTCGTCGTCCACGGTCTGGACCCGAAGACGCTGAGCAAGAAGGCCCAGGGCGAGAAGAGCGATCTGGTCGCGTCCCTGCCGCTGGCCGCCACCTCGCCGGCCCTCTGTGGCGCGGTGACCGTCTCGCAGATGTCGAGCATGCCGTCCGGTTCGATGGCCACCGGCGGCGGCAGCACCTCCGGCCTGCAGGACACCTCGGCCCTGGGCCTGGGTGGCGTGCTGATCGCCAGCGGCCTGCTCACCGGTGGGCTGGCGGCCCGTCGTCGCCGGACCGCGTCGACGATCTGACCCGCTCGATCTGACCTACCCGAACCGAACTGAGCTGGCCGAACTGGGCTGGCCGAACTGAATTGAGGAGTGCCTGATGAGCGACGACGAGCAGCCCGACCGCATTCGGCTTCCCTGGATGCCGATCGTGGCCGGGTTGCTCGTCGTCGGCGGGATGCTGGCCCTCGTCGTTGGTCTGCACGCCCAGCGGCACGCCCCGCAACCGCCGGCCTCAGCCGCGATCGCTCCGGTCGGCAGTTCATCCCCGGCCACGTCGTCCGACACCACGACACCGACCACCACGGGTTCGGCCGACGGCCCGGGCCCGACCCGAAAGGCGGGTTCGACGAGGGGCCCGATATTGGACGCCGCCACACCGACCAGTCTGTCGATCCCCAGCATCGGGGTGAAGGGATCGCTGCTGGACCTGGGCCTGGCGTCGGACAACACGGTTCAGGTCCCGCCCCAGACCCCGCACGCGAAGGCCGGGTGGTTCCACGACTCACCGGCCCCGGGCCAGCTCGGCCCGGCTGTCATCCTCGGTCATGTCGACTCGGCCAAGTACGGGCCGGGAGTGTTCTTCAAGCTCGGTGCGCTGCGCCCGGGCGCCACCGTTTCGGTCACCCGCTCCGACCACAAGGTCGCGGTGTTCCGGGTCGATCGGGTCGTGTCGTACCCGAAGGACAACTTTCCGACCTTCGACGTCTACGGAAACACCGATCATGCCGCCCTGCGCCTGATCACCTGCGGCGGAAAGTTCAACCTGACCAAGCACAGCTACGAGAGCAACATCGTCGCCTACGCCTCGCTGGTCTCCAGCCACTCCGCCTGATCCTGTGACCCTGTGGTCCGGTGACCCTGTGATCCGAGCCGGGCCCAGTCCGAAGGGAAGACTCATGACCTCCCGCGTGAACCGGCTGCTGCTGCTGTCCGCAGCGCTGGGCCTCCTGACCGGCTGTGCCGGAAATGCGGCCACCACCGCTGGGAGCCCGGCGAGCTCGGCCAATCCCCGAGCCTCCGCCACGGCGGCGATGGTGATGCCGGCGGACGCCGCGCCGTCCGACACCCAGGCCTTGATCTGCGGCGACGAGATTCGCGAGACCGTGCAGAGCGTGCTCGGGCTGAAGAGCGAGCCGCTGGCCAGCCCGACCATGATGAACGGCCTCTACACCTGCACCTACGAGCTCCCGATGGGCTCGATGCGACTGTCGGTCCAGCACACCGCGTCCAAAGCCGCGGCCCAGATTTATCTCACCGACCGGAGCGCGAAGGTCCACGCCGAAAAGGCCCTCGCCGGGCTGGGCGAGGGCGCTTTCGGGACCGGTACCGGAGTGGTTCTGACGGTCAAGGACAACGAGGTGCTCGAGGTCGACACCACCGCTCTGCCCAGGGTCTTCGGCAACCAGGGTCAGCGCCGGACCGACCTGGCCTACGAGATCGCCTCCGATGTGCTGGGCTGCTGGACCGAGTGACGCCGGCCGGGCGGCTCAGCTGGTGAGGTCGTACACCGTGCTGCCACCCACGGTGGTGGCGGTGTAGTTGGCCGCCACCCAGGCCGCGATCTGGCCGGAGCTGCTGCTCCCGCCGCCGGCCTGGCCGCCACCGCCACCGCCGCCGGCACCACCGCCCTGGCCGCCGCTGATGTAGTACGAGATGTCGCCGGCCTTGACCCAGGCTTCGAACTGGGCCAGGGTCGGCGCGTTGTCGCTCCCGCTGAACCCACCGATGGCCATCACCGGACGCCCGCTGCTGATCTGCAGCGGAGCCGAGCTCTGGGCTCCGCTGGTGGCGGCCGCCCAGCGGGTCGTGGTCGTCGTCAGCAGGGCGCTCAGCGCGGTGTTGCTGCCGGCGCCGTCCCCACCCCCACCCATCTGGGACGTCGACGGCCCGACCGAGGGAATGCTGCCCGAGTGCGTGTGGGCGGCCGTGGACACGGCGTAGGCGCTGGAGCCACCGACTCCGGCCAGCAGCCCGGCCAGTACGGCCACCGCCGCGAACCGGCCCAGGTACTCCCGGAACAGCAGCCCGAGCACGGCCACCACGGACAGCACCACCAGCACCGCCTTGAGCTCCGGGTGCCAGCTGCCGAGCAGGTGAGCGTCCCAGATCACAGTGGTCTCGACCAGGACGGCGGCGACGATCCGGGCCGCCCAGGTGGACCGCTGCTCCCAGAGCACCGAGCCGGTCAGGGCCAGGACGGCGGCGATCGAAGGAGCCAGCGCGATCGTGTAGTAAGGGTGGATGGTGCCCTGCATGTAGCTGAACACCAGCCCGGTGACCAGCATCGATCCACCGAACATGACCAAGGCGGCGCGGCGCGGGTCGGTCCGTGGAGCGCGCCGGGTCAGGGCCAGGCCCGCCACCAGCGCGATCAGTGCGGCCGGTAGCAGCCACGAGATCTCCACCGCCATCTCGCTGGAGAAGAGCCGCTGCAGGCCGGTGGCTCCGCCGAAGCTGCCGTTGCCGCCCATACCGCCGCCACCGCCACCCCCGCCGTTGCCGCCGCCCTGACCGAAGAGCCGGCCGACACCGTTGTAGCCGAGGGCCAGCTCGAGCAGGCTGTTGTTGGTCGAGCCGCCGATGTACGGCCGGCTGTTAGCCGGCCACAGGTCGACCGCGGCGATGTACCAGCCGGCCCCGGCGACCATCGCCAGCAGCGAGCCGAGCAGCTGCACGATTCGCCGTCCGAGCCCGACCGGGCCGAACAACAGGTAGGCCAGCGCGAAGGCAGGCACCACCAGCAGGGCCTGACCCATCTTGGTGATGAAGCCGAGCCCGACCAGCAACCCGGCCAGGGCCAGCCACCGACCGCTGCCGGCCTGCTGAGCCCGCACCACCGCGTAGGAGGCAGCGGTGAGCAGCAGCACCAGCATGGCGTCGGGGTTGTTGAACCGGAACATCAGCACCGCGGCCGGCGTCACCGCCAGGGCCAGACCGGCCAGCAGGCCGTAGACCGGAGCACTGACCCGGCGAACAGCGGCGTAGAGCAGCCCAACCGCGGCCACCCCCTCCAGTGCCTGCGGGACCAGCATGCTCCAGTTGTTGAAGCCGAAGATCCGGCCCGCGATCTCCATCGGCCACAACGACAGGGCCGGCTTGTCCACGGTGATCGCGTTGGCGGCGTCCAGCGAGCCGAAGAACATCGCCTTCCAGCTCTGGGTGCCGGCCTGAACCGCAGCGGCGTAGAAACTGTTTCCGGACGACGCACCCAGCCCCCACAGGTAGAGGACGGCGGTTGCGGCCAGCAGGGCCAGCAGGCCGGGCCGGACCCAGCCCGGGTCGTCGGGGCGACCGCGCACCAGAGTTCCGGTCCAGGAGGACGTTCCGGACGAACTCGCTCTGCGCGAGGCCCGGGAGGCCCGGGCAGCCCGGGAGGCGGGCTCGGTGGCGGTCCGCGCGGGGCGGGAGGTGGTCTGGTCGGGCGCGAGGGTCTCGGTCATGGATCCAGCTTCGGACCTCAACCCGCTGCGGGGCTGGACGGTCACTGGAAGCGGGCTGGGAATGGAAATAAGTTGCTGGAGGGCGCCTTACGCCGACGCCGGCACCCGGGGACGGTCGGTGGGCGAGCCCGTGACCGGGCCACTCAACGGCAGCTCGACCCGGAAGGTCGCCCCGCCTCCGGGGGTGTCGGTGACGGAAACCGTTCCGCCGTGGGCCTTGACGATGCCGTCCACGATCGAGAGGCCGAGCCCGCTGCCACCGCTGGCCCGGGTTCGGGACACGTCCGATCGATAGAACCGCTCGAAGATCTGAGCCTTATCGACGTCAGGGATGCCCGGGCCGTTGTCGACGACCTCGATCACGGCCCGGTCGTCCAGCGATCCCACCGTCAGGGTGATCGTCGAATCGGCCGGGGTGTGGGCCAGCGCATTGGTCAGCAGGTTGGTCAGCACCTGGGCCAGCCGGCCGGCATCACCCTCGACCGGGCAGACGGCGACGTCGGCCCGGACCCGCAGCAGCCGGCCCGGCGCCGCGGCCCGGGTGTCCTGGACCGTGTTCCCGGCCACCGAGACCAGGTCGACCGGCGCCCGATCGATCGGCCGCTGCTGGTCGAGCCGGGCCAGCAGCAGCAGGTCGTCGACCAGGCCGCCCATCCGGCCGGCCTCGCTCTCGACCCGGGACATCGCCCGGTCGACGTCCGGCCCGGTCGGCAGGGCGCCCTGGCGGTAGAGCTCGGCGAACCCGCGGATCGACGTCAGCGGGGTACGCAGTTCGTGGCTGGCGTCGGCGACGAACCGCCGCATCCGCTCCTCCGAGGCCCGGGCCTGAGCCTCGGAGACGCTCTGCGCGCTGAACGCCGATTCGATCTGGGCCACCATCGAGTTGAACGAGCGCGACAGCGAGCCGACCTCGGTGCGCGGATGCCCCTCGGGCACGCGCTGGGACAGGTCACCGTCGGCGATCTGTTCGGCGGTCAGCTCGACCTGGGCCAGCGGTCGCAGGGATCGCCGGACCACCACGTAGCCGACCCCGGCCAGCAGGACCAGCACCACGCCCCCGCCGACCAGCTCGAGCATGATCAGCCGGGCCATGGTGGCCTCGACCCCGTCCAGCGGCAGGGCCACGACCACCAGCACGCCGTCCCGGACCGTGACCTCGACCCGCCAGGTGTGCCGGCCGTCCACGGAGGGCACGGTGAAAGCCGATTGCCGGGCGCTGAGGTCGGCCGGCAGGGCCGGCGCGGACAGGCCGGCCCGCAGTTGCGAGCGGAGCACGGTGCTGCCACTGATCACCTCGGCGAAGGCGTCGCTGAGCGGGTCGGGGCCGTCGGTCCCGCCGCTACTGCTGTTGCCGCTACCACTGTCGCCGTCACCGTTGCTGTTGCTGTTGCCCCCGCCGGGCAGCCGCTGGTCGTCCAGCAGCCGGCCGGCCGTCGCCGAGACGTGGCTGTCGACCTGCTCGATGAGATATCCGCGCAGCGCGGTGGTCGCGGCCAGCCCACTCAGGGTCAGGGCCATCGCGGAGAGCAGGACGACGACACCGACCAGACGCAGGCGCAGGGGTACAGAGGACATGACTCCAGGTTCAGCAGGCCGGCTGCCCAGACCCTGAGCACCACCTGAGCGAATGCTGTAAGTCGAATCGCCCCCGCGAGGTACCGGTGGCCGCTCTCAGGATTCTCCCGGGCAGCTACCGGCGGCCACGCAGGGCTCACCCAGTGTGTGCGCAGGGTGCCGCCCGAGGTTTATCGAACAGCGAGCAGACACCTTCACTCCGGGAGACCACCATCATGAGCACCTCCACCGATCCGTACACCCCCGCCATCGAAGAACCCCGCCCCGCCCCCCGAACCGGTCTGCGAAACCTGGTGGCGGGCGGCCTGGCTGCCGCCGTCCTCCTGGTGGGTGGCGGTTTCGCGCTGACCCATCTGGGTGACAGCAGCGCCTCGACCTCGGCCGCCGGCAACCAGGGCGGCCCCGGCGGCGCCGGCGGGCCCGGCGGCGGGCCGGGCGGCAGGCAGGGTGGCGTCGCCCCGGCGACCGGCACCATCTCGGCCGTCAGCGCGTCGTCCATCACGGTGAAGACCACCAGCGGGACGTCGACCTACAAGATCGCGAGTACCACCACCGTGCAGAACAACGGAGCCACCTCGACCGCGGCCGAGTTGACCGTGGGCGAGCAGGTCGTGGTGTTCACCGGGGCCGTTCCCGGGGCGACCACGACCACAACCACCAGCAGCGACACGGCCGACCGGATCCTGGCCGGCAGCTCGGCCACCCAGGGCGGTCCGGGAACCGGGGGGGCAGCCGCAGCCGGCGGAACCATGCCGAGCGCGCCGGCGACGGCCACGACCTGAGCCAGGGGGCGCGCGATCAGGCCTTGAGTTGTCGCAGGGTGTATCCGGTTCCGGCGGGATCCAGCGAGCGGGTGGCCTGTTTGAACAGGTACTCGGCCCGTTCGTAGGAGAGCCGGCTGCGGCCGGTGTGCGGGCAGACGTCGGCCGGGCCGGGGGTCCGGGCCGGGCCGGGCCGGCGATCGGCCAGGAAGAGCGGGCCGTGCCGGCGCGTGCCGATCACCGCGGCCAGCAACTCGGCCGTCGGCGGCCGCCAGCTGATCGAGGCCGGCCCGTGATCGGCCCGGCGGGCGTCCAGATCGAGGTCTTCCACGTTGAGGGCCAGTACGGCCCGGGCCCCGGCGCCGGACTCGTGCAGCAGCCGCCACAAGGCCTGCTCCCGCAGAGCCGTCCCGGGCCGGCTCCAGACGTCGGCCAGCCGGATCGGGCCGAGTGAAGGCGTCCTCGATCCGGCGCCGGCCCGGCGGGGCAGCTCGGCGGACAGGTCCGGCCGACCGGTCCACCGGCCGAAGGAGCGCACCGCCGAACGGTGACGGTTCCAGGTCGCCGCGGCGCAGCCGTTCCAGGTGGTGCTGAACACCTCAGCCAGCCGGGGCCCGGTCAGGTCGGCCAGGGGCACCTGCTCGCCCAGGTCGCGGCGCAGCCGGCGCAGGGTCTGCCGGTAGGCCCGGGTGGTCTCGGCGTCCAGGCCCTCGCGCTGCAGGAAGGCCTCGGCCGCCTCGCCCAGGCTCAACCCGGCGGCCCCGGTCGAGCCGGCGGCCCCGGTCGGCCCGGCGACCGGCAGGGCCTGGGCCCGGCGCTGGAGAAAGGCCTGTTCCGCCGCATTTCGGGTGAGCGCCGAGGCCCGCTCGAACTCGCGGCGGGCCTCGTCCGGCCGGCCAAGGGTGACCAGCAGATCGCCCCGGACCGCCGGCAGCAGGTGGTAGTCGCGCAGGGCCCGATCGTTGGCCAGGGCGTCGGTCAGGGCCAGCCCGGCCGCCGCCCCGCGGGCCTTGCCCACCGCCACCGCCCGGTTGAGCTGCACGATCGGCGTCGGCCAGAGCTTGGCCAAGGCTTCGTAGAGGCCGGCGATCTGCTCCCAGTCGGTGTCGTCGGCCATGCGGGCCTGGGCGTGACTGACCGCGATGGCCGCCTGCAGCACGTACGGCCCGGCCGGCCCGCCCAGCTCCCGAGCCCGCAACAGCGCGGTGAATCCCCGCCGGATCAGCAGCGGATCCCACTGGCCCCGGTTCTGCTCGTGCAACTGGACCGGTTCACCGGACGGCCCGGTGCGGGCAGCCGACCGGGAGGACTGGATCTCCATCAGGGCGACCAGACCGTGCACCTCGGCCTGGTCCGGAGCCAGCTCGGCCAGCAGCCGGCCCAGCCGCAGCGCCTCCAGGCAGAGGCCGGGCCGGATCAGATCCTCGCCCGAGGTGGCCGAGTAGCCCTCGTTGAAGATCAGGTAGATCACTTCGAGGACGGCGGTCAGTCGGCCGGCCAGCTGGGCCGGGTCGGGCAACTCGAACGCCACCTGCTCCTCGGCCAGGGCGCGCTTGGCCGCGGCGATTCGCCGGCTGATCCGCAGCTCGTCGGTCAGGAACGCCCGGGCGATCTCGGCCGGGCTCAGGCCACCGAGCAGTCGCAGGGTCAGGGCCGGCCGGGCCGCGGGGGCCAGCACCGGATGGCAGGTGATGAACATCAGCCGGAGGACGTCGTCCGGCTGCTCGCCCGGTTCGGCCTCCGAGCCGATCTGGTGAGCGAGTTCGGCCTGCTTGCGCTCGAGCCGCTCCGAGCGCCGAAAATGGTCCACCGCGCGGCGTTTGGCCGTGGCCATCAGCCAGGCTCCCGGATTGTCCGGGAGCCCGGCCTCGGGCCACTGCTCCAGTGCGGCCAGGACGGCGTCCTGAGCCAGTTCCTCGGCCAGGCCGACGTCATGGACCATCCGGGTCAGCCCGGCGATGATCCGGGCCGACTCCAGCTTCCAGACGGCGTCGATCATGCGACGGACCTCGGTCATTCCGAGGTCACCGGTCGACCAGAGCCGTCGGTGCCGGCAGGGCCGTCACGGGCCGAAGACCTGCTGGATCACGCTCTCGCCGTCCCCGACGATCTTGCGGAACCGGCGGGCGAGCTCGATCGCCTCCTCCTTGGAGCGGACCTCGATCAGCGCGAAGCCGGCCACGGCCTCTTTGGTCTCGGCGAACGGACCGTCGGTCAGGGTGACCTCGTCGCCGACCGAGGTGAGCCTGACCCCGCCCGGCTCGAGCCCGCCGGTGGCGAGCAGGATGCCGGCGGCGGTCATCTCCTGAACGAAGGCACCCATCTCGGCGTAGAGCTTCTCGTCGGGGGCGGTGTCGTTGTCGCCGGGCTTGGTCGTCATCAGGTAGCGCATGGCGGTTCTCCTTCGAGTGGTGGTGTCGGTCTTGCCTGTGCCACCGCGTCGAACAAACCTATGTGACAGGTAACGCCGACCGGAAGACGAACGGACGGCCCGAGGAACGGGCCTAGGAGAAACAGTTGAATCCGACTTCGGGCAAGTGCATCCGGATCGGGACGGCCCGGCGCATCAGTGCCAGGACCGGTCATCCGGACCGGTCCGGGCGAAAGGATCTCCGATGTTGAAGCGCCGTACCGCCGCGGTCATGGCCGCCTCGTTCACCGCCGCCACCGTGCTGGGCTTCGGCCTGCTCGAGTCGGGCACCGCCAGCGCCTCCGCGCCGGCCGCCCGCACCTCGGCGCCGGTGGCCGCCGTGGCCACCCACCACGGGAGCAAGCGTCTGATCACCCGAAGCGGGGTGACCATGCTCAAGCTCGACGCCGGCACCGCCAAGGCCCTGGCCGACAACGGGGTGAAGGTCACGCTGGCCAGCGAGGCCCGGCCGGGCAAGTCGGGTATCACCTTCCCGATCCGGGGCGGGGTGCTGAACCCGGCCAACCTGCACGGCTACATCACCCACGAGGGCGGCCTGACCTTCACCGCCGGCGGCAAGAGCCTGACCGTTCGCGACTTCACCGTGCGGACCGCGACCGGCAAGCTGACCGGCTACGCCGACGAGGCCGGCGCCCGGATCACCATCCTCAACCTGAGCCTCAAGCACGCCAAGGTCGGCGCGACCAAGAACAAGCTGGCCGTGAGCAACGTCAAGGCCACGCTGAACGGTCAGGCGGCCAAGGCTCTGGACGCCTACTTCGGCACCAAGCTCTTCACGCCCGGTCTGACGATCGGCACTGTCCGTGTTGGGGCGAACATCACCACCTACTTCACGTAAAAAACCACCCCTGGACCGGCCGGTGGCGCTCTCAGCGCCACCGGCCGGGATATTGCCGCAGAATTGATGCCAAAACGGTGTGGTCGTTGCGGGGTCAATCTGTCACCATCGGCATGGAGTAGGAACAAATAGCCTCTCGAAGACGCTGACGTGCGCATCTGTCGGTAACTGAATGTGGACGAAGGTCGCGGCGTGGCTAGCTGCGTGGTCGATGACTCGATGGGTCGTCACCTGGTAAACAAACAGTGCGTCATGGTGACGCACTCTCTTGGAGGTTGACATGAAGTCCCCTATGACCGCCGCTGAGGCGCTGCTGACCCCGGCCGAAGTTGCCGCTCTCTTTCGCGTCGACCCCAAGACCGTCACTCGCTGGGCCAAGGCCGACAAGCTGACGGCGATCCGCACTCTGGGTGGGCACCGCCGCTACCGCGAGTCCGAGGTGCGGGCCCTGCTGGCCGGCATCCCGCAGCAGCGTCAGGCCGACTGACGCCGCTCGGTCGCACGACCAGGAGAGATCATCGGCCGGCTCCTGGGCGGCCCCGCCGCTGTCCGAGCCGACCATCACGGCAACGACGAGGCCGCCCGGAGCCCCGCCCGTAGCTCACGTTTTCGCGGCGCGATCGTTCTGGTCGCGATCGGCATCGCGCTCGTCGCTCTGCCGGCCGGCAGCACCGCGGCCCGCTCGGCCGCACCCCGGGTCCGGGCTCAGGCCGCCGCCCTCCAGCCCGGTCCGGTGCTGGAGCAGTACGACCGGCCGATCAGCCGGGCCGAGGTGCTCCTGCGGGCCGAGCAGTGGCTGCCGCAGCCCCGGCCCTACAGCCAGCAGGCCTACAGCGACGGCTACCGCACCGACTGTTCGGGCTACGTCTCGATGGCCTGGCGGCTGAGCCCCGGCCTGACCGGTGGTACCAACACCACCGGGCTGGCCCAGGTGGCCCACCCGATCACCCGCGACGAGCTGCAGCCGGGCGACGTCCTGCTCAAACTGACGCCCGAGACCCATCGCCACACGGTGCTGTTCGACGGCTGGACCGACCCGTCGCACACCGCCTACTGGGCCTACGAGCAGGTCGGACGCCCGTTCAGCCGAACCATGCACCACATCGTGGCGTACCCCTACGGCACCCACCCCGAACTTTTCTCACCCTGGCGTTACAACCAGATCACTTGATACTTCAGGCCCTTTGCCCGAGTATGTTGTCTCGAATTCAGGTCATCTGTGGCCGGGGGGCTGTCACGAATACGCGCCTGCCTCGGCCAGTTTCCACAACTCGCCATGATCGGACGTGTCATGCCCCGTGTTTCCGGTACCGACAATCAAACTTGCCGTCGCCGACGGCCATTCAGGGCGGTGGCGGTCGCCGCCGTCATCGGCGGCCTGCTGGTGGCCTCGCAACTGGCCGTGGCCGGCACCGCGCAGGCTGACTCCTCGACTTCCTCGACCCTGAGCAGCGCCAGCACGAAGCAGTCCGGGTCGACCCTGACCGCCGCCGACAGCGCGGCTCTGGCCCGGATGCGCACGGCCGGCTTCACCCAGAAGAACTGCAAGAAGCAGAAGAGCGAAACCCTTTACCTGCAGCGGCTCACGCTCTGCCTGAACAGCGCCTGGCAGTACGAGGCCACGGTGGACAAGCGCGTGGTGGGCACGCTCAGCATGCGCAGCACGGTGACCGCCAAGCCCACCGCCTCGGGCTCGCGCAAGGTCTCGGTCACGGTGAGCCTGAACAAGATCAAGACCGCCGGCACGGTGAAGGGCGGCACCAAGATCACGGTTTCGCTGCCCTGCAAGGGCAAGGGCTGCAGCAGCCCGAAACCCCGCACCAGCTCGGTCTCTTCATGGCGCAAGCACCCGTCCAAGAAGTTCGTCTTCACCGCGCCCACTCCGAAGACAGCTTCGAAGATCGCGTCGGGCAAGTTCCGGCTCAAACTGCGGATCGGCCACGCCAGTTCGTCGCAGAAGCTCACCACCTACCGCTGTGACGGCGTCAAGTACCTGCACTACAAGTCCGGCTGCGTGTTCAGCAAGGCCAAGCCGATCCTGGTCTACAGCCTCTCCGACGCCGTGGACGGCCCGACCGCGAACAACATCCACGACGCCCAGACCAACCCGGCGGCCACCTTCCCGCAGTTCGACGGCAAGACGGTGCCCGGGCAGCCCGCCTCCAAGCACCCGCTGCACCGCCTGGTGAACAGCAAGAAGACGGCGGCCAACCACAAGGCGGCCGTGGCCACCTGCGTCTCGGTCTGGGGCCCGAACTACGCCGACGGTGGAAACACCTGCGACGAGTACCCTTTCCGGTCCACCAAGGAGGGGGCGGCCAAGGGCGACAACCGCTTCACGGCCCGGCAGCTGCCCGCGGCCAACAGCAAGGAGTCGCAGAGCCTGGTGGCCTACTTCTACAAGATCTACCGGGTCATCGACGGCGACGCGTTCTACGTGGACACGATCGCCTGATCCGGATCGCCCACCCGTTCGCGGGGGCGGTGAGCCGATCGGCTCGCCGCCCCCGAACTGGTTTCAGCGGGTCGGGTGCGAGAGCACAACCAGAGAACGCGCCTCGACCGTGATTACGGCCTCGGCCTTCAAGGTGTCGGGGTCCGGACCCTCCCCCGGCTGGCTGTCCAGCACCACCGTCCAGGCCGTCCCGTAGTCGGCCGAGGGCAGGGTGAACTCGATGTCCTCGTAGTGCGCGTTGAAGATCATGATGAACGAGTCGTCGATGATCCGCTCGCCGCGGGCGTCGGTCCCGGAGATACCCCGGCCGTTGAGGAACACGCCCACCGACTTGCCGAACCCCGATCCCCAGTCCTCCTCGGTCATCTCCGAGCCGTCGGGGGTGAACCAGCTGATGTCTGGCACGCCTTCGCTGCCTCGCCGGCGCACCGGCAGTCCGTCGAAGAACCGGCGTCGGCGGAAGATCGGGTGCTCGGCCCGCAGCGCCGACGCCTGCTCGGTGAAGGCCTGCAGCTCGGCGTCGGCCGTGCTCCAGTCGATCCAGGTGATCTCGTCGTCCTGGCAGAAGCCGTTGTTGTTGCCGCCCTGGGTGCGGCCGAGCTCGTCGCCGTGACAGAGCATGGGCACGCCCTGGGACAACAGCAGGGTGGCGATGAAGTTCTTCTGCTGCTGCGAGCGCAGGGCGTTGATCGCCGGGTCGTCGGTCGGGCCCTCGACCCCGCAGTTCCACGACCGGTTGGTGCTCTCGCCGTCGTTGTTGTCCTCACCGTTGGCCTCGTTGTGCTTCTCGTTGTACGAGACGAGGTCGCGCAGGGTGAAGCCGTCGTGGGCGGTGACGAAGTTGATCGAGGCGACCGGACGGCGGGCCGAGTGCTCGTAGAGGTCGGCCGAGCCGGTGATCCGGGCCGCGAACTCGCCCAGCGTGGCCGGTTCTCCGCGCCAGAAGTCGCGGACCGTGTCCCGGTACTTGCCGTTCCACTCGGTCCACTGGGGCGGGAAGTTGCCCACTTGGTAACCGCCCGGGCCGACGTCCCAGGGCTCGGCGATGAGCTTGACCTGGCTGACCGTCGGGTCCTGCTGGACCAGTTCGAAGAAGCTGGAGAGCCGGTCGACGTCGTAGAACTCGCGGGCCAGGGTCGAGGCCAGGTCGAACCGGAAGCCGTCGACGTGCATCTCGGTGACCCAGTAGCGCAGCGAGTCCATGATCAGCTGCAGGGAGTGCGGGTGCCGGACGTTGAGCGAGTTGCCGGTGCCGGTGTAGTCCATGTAGTACCGCTGGTCGTCCTCGACCGTGCGGTAGTAGGCGGCATTGTCGATCCCGCGCATCGACAGGGTCGGGCCCATGTGGTTGCCCTCGGCGGTGTGGTTGTAGACGACGTCGAGGATCACCTCGATGTCGGCCTCGTGCAGAGCCCGGACCATGGCCTTGAACTCCTGCACCTGCCCGCCCGGGGTGCGGGTGGAGGTGTACTTCGGGTCGGGGGCGAAGAACCCGATCGTGTTGTAGCCCCAGTAGTTGGACAGGCCCTTGTCGATCAGGGTCGAGTCGTTGGCGAAGTGGTGCACCGGCATCAGCTCGATCGCCGTGATCCCGAGTGTCTTCAGGTGATCGATGCTCACCGGGTGGGCGATCGCGGAGTAGGTACCGCGGATCTGCTCCGGAATACCCGGGTGGGTGTTGGTCAGGCCCTTGACGTGGGCCTCGTAGATCACCGTGTCGGCGTACTCGCGCTTCGGCGGCCGGTCGACGCCCCAGTCGAAGAACGGGTTGATCACGATCGAGCGGGGCATGCTGGCCGCGGAGTCGTCGTCGTTCCGGCTGTCCGGGTCGCCGAAGTTGTAGCTGAACAGCGACTGGTCCCAGTGGAAGATGCCGTCGATCGCCTTGGAGTACGGGTCCAGCAGCAGCTTGGCCGCATTGCAGCGGTGCCCGTTCTCCGGGTCGTAGGGGCCGTGGACCCGGTAGCCGTACCGCTGGCCGGGCTCGACGCCGGGCAGGAACACGTGCCAGACGAAGCCGTCGACCTCGGGCAGCTCCACCCTGGTCTCGACGCCGGCGGCGTCGAAGAGGCAGAGCTCGACCTTGTCGGCCACCTCGCTGAACAGGGCGAAGTTGGTGCCGTACCCGTCGTAGGTGGCTCCCAGGGGGTAGGCCTTGCCCGGCCACACCTGCACCGGGCCGGTGGCCCGATCCGCGATCGACGGCGTGTCGGCCGGAATGACCGGCGGCACGGCGGTGTCCTTGGAACTCACGGCGTCAGACAAAGCGAATCTCCCATAGTCAGCGGACCGCGATCGTGTCATCGGGCCCGGCGTGACGCGACAGGAGTTCACCCTCGACGTCCCCCTGCTCGAGGGTAGGCCGCGAGAGCCCCCCGGCTCGAGTGACGTAGATCATCGAGCCGGGGGGCGATCGGGATGGACCGGCGGTTCTAACTGTGGGCGACGGTGAGGGCGTAGAACTTGACCTTGGCTCCGTTGGAGGTGCTGCTGGAGGACGACTGGTTGTAGTCGCCGGCCTTGAAGTACTGGTGGTAGGCGTTGAACGAGGCCGGGATCGGGTAGGTCGTGGTGCTGCCGTTGACGGTCAGGCTGAGCCGGCCGCCGACCACCGCGATCACGTAGCTCCACTTCTGCCCGAGGGGCACGTTGGTGATCTTGTGCCGGGTCTGGCCGCCGGACGTCGAGTTCTCGGTGCCCAGGGTGATGTCGCCGTTGGGGGCGTAGTAGAGCTCGACCAGAGGCTTGGTCGAGCTGCCGCCCGAGCCGACGTGGATCTGGCCCACGCAGACGCTCTTGGTCACCGAGACGATCCGCAGGGTGGCGCTCAGCCGGTGGGTGCCGCTGAGCGACCAGTCGGCCGCGCTGCCGTTGGCGTTCATCTCCCGCAGTTCGCTGCGGGCGTAGTTGGAGTTGGGCGTGGTGACGCCGGCTTCCGGATCCCAGAACGTCATCGAGCCGTCGTTCTTGTCGGTCCAGAAGTAGGCCGGATTGGTGTACCCGGAGGCGCCCTTGAGCTGGGCCGGGCCGATCGTGGTGGGCGAGCCCGGCGAACCGAACGGCAGTTGCAGCGACCAGACGGACAGGTTGAAGTTGCCGCCCGGGGCCACGGACGGGTTCAGGGTGGCCGCCGCGGCGCTCAGCGGGCCGACCGTGGTGCCCGCCTCGCCGATTCGGGACGCCGAGGCCGGCGCGGCCGGGCTAGTCAGCAGGACCCCCAGGGTGGTGGCGGCCAGGACGGCGGCAGCGATCGGGTGGGTGCGGGACATGATGCTCCTTCGAAGACAGGCGGGACGACGAGGACGCCCAGTACGGCCGATACCGGGCGCGGCGGTTCGCAGACTGTCGTTAACGGGATCAAATGCGCATAAATTTAAGCTTTAGAAAAACTCTTCGTCGCCTGAGCTGCAGCAAAGGTGAAGGGGCCGGAAGCTGGGAAGCAAAGGTGAGGCCCGGCCCCCCGGAGGGACCGGACCTCACCCGTCTGGCTCGCCCAGCTCAGAACCAGCTCAGAACTGGGCTCAGAAGTGGCTCAGAACTGGCCGGCGGTGTTGCAGGGCGTGGTCTGCACCACGCAGTCCTTGACCCGGTGGGCCATGGCGTCGTCGTCCCAGGCGAAGAAGCCGTCCCCGTGCATGGACGAGGCCAGGCCCGAGGAGAGGTGGAAGCCGGCGGTGGTGCCGCTGGTCGGGTAGGAGATCGAGAACGTCACCGCCGGGATGGGCACCGGGAAGGCGGCCGGGCAGGTGCCGGCGTAGCCGAAGGAGACGTGCCCCTTGTGGGTCGGGCTGTCCAGGTGAGCGCCGTCCCAGCAGTCCGGGAACCGCAGGGTGAAGTGCAGCGTGCCGCCGTCACCGCAGACCGGCCAGTTGCCGTCCGTGCTGCGCTCCTTGCCGTCCTGCGGGCCACCGGCACAGTAGAACTGGTTGACCGCGCCCTTCGGGGTGGGCACCTGGAGCTTGGCGTCGCCGGCGATCATCCGCAGACCCTGAGGCATGGGCACGGTCTTGGCCGGGTCGGCCTCGAGCGAGCCGTAGTAGACAACCACCTGGCTCGGCTCGACCCAGTTGCCGTTCTCGTTCAGCGACGGGATCCAGTAGGCCGAGTGGTCCTCCAACGGCTTGCAGCTGGAGGCGGTGAACTTCAGCAGGTCGCCCGCGGTCGTGTTGGCGTCGGTGCTGTCGTTGCCGAGGAACGAGTGCAGGTGCGAGGCCCCCTTCAGACCCGGGAAGACGATCGGGTCGTCCGGCGCCGAGTGGCTGTAGGTGCAGGTGGCGTTGAACTCGGGGTTGGTGCGGGAGCCGGCCGGCACCGGGCGCGGGGTCATGGCGTTGAACGCGGCCAGCTGGGCCTTCCACGCAGCCTGGTCGACGTCGATCCAGCCGGTGCCCGTCGAGGAACTCGCGGTGGGGGTGGGGGTGATGGTCGGGGTGATGGCTGGGGTGCTGGTGGGAGTGGTGCTGGTGGGAGTGGTGCTGACAGCGGTCGAGTTGAACGCGAACCAATTGACGTTGACGAAGTCGCGGCCCTGGTCACTGGCCATCACCAGGTAGACGGTGTGCTTGCCACCGGCCGCGGCCCGGGTGTCGGTCCGGGTGACCCAGGTCTGCCAGCCACCGGTCGAGGCCACCGCGATCGAGCCGACCAGCGGGCCGGTCACCGAGTCGATCCGGACCTGCACGGCGCCCGGTCGCGGGTTCGCGTCGTCCCGGGAGGCGGCGATCCGCATCGTGGTGGTCAGGTCGCCGGCCGGGCCGAGCTCGACACCGTCGTACCGCAGCCAGTCGCCGTTGCCCAGCCAGCCGACGTTCTGGCCACCGCCGACGTCCGCTGTGTTCTCGACCTGGGCCCCGGACTGACCGCTGAACGAGGCCGCCTTGATCGCGCCCGCCGGGGCGACGTCCGCCGGGGCGGCGTCCGGGCCGATGACGGCGGCCGCGGTGGCGATCCGGACACTGCCCGGCGGCTCCAGGCCCGAGCTGACGGCGAGGGCCGCCACCACGGCCAGGGCCCCGACGGCCAGCCCGACGCCGGCCCGGCGCCCCCGGAGGTGGGCGGTGGCCGAGCGCCGGGCGATGGCGACCCGGCGTCGTCCTGATACGGGCTGATTCGATGTTCTGAAGCCGTCTGGCACGGACTTCCTCCTTGACCGGCTGAGCGTGGACGTTCGTACGGTAGGGAGCCGTCCACCCCGGACACATGAGGCAAAAGGCCCGCCCCTGGCCGTGCTCGACGGATGTCGCCGTCCTCGAGTAGGAAGGACCCCGTGAGCGCCCACCAGACCGATCCGGTCCAGCCGGTCCAGCCGGCCGTCGACCAGATGGTCGCGCGGGCCGCGCTCTGCCGGGCGGTCCTGCTGGGCCGGGCCGCGGCCACCGGAACCGCCGCCGGGGCCGGGCTGCGCATCGTCGACGACCCGGGCCGGTTGGCCCTGGTGCTGGGCGTGGTGGCGCTGACCACGGTGGCCGGCCTGGTGGTGCTGGCCCGGCGACCGCAGGTGGTGCGCCGGGCCGGGCCGATCCTGCTGGTGGACGGCGCCGTCGTGCTCGGGGTGCTGGCCCTCAGCCACGGCGGGGTGGCCTTCTTCGGCTGTGCGGTCGGCGCCTCGGCCCTGGCCGGTGTACTGCTGGGGATGCGATCCCTGGCCCTGACCGCCGGTTACGCCGCCCTGGGCTACCTGGTCGCGGCCGGTGTGCTGCACAGCTCCCGGCCGCCGGTCGACATCGCCGCCTTCGTGCTGGCCTTCCCGATGGCCTGTGGGCTGGCCGGCATCGGCACGGCCGTGGCCACCGCGGCTCTGGTCCGCTACGTCGACCTCTCGGTGCGGGCGGTGGCCTCGGCCCAGCGCTCGGCGGCGGCGGCCGAGCGCTCGCGGCTGGCCCGGGAGCTGCACGACTCGGTCAGCAAGACCCTGCGCGGGGTCTCGTTCGCGGCCCTGGCCCTGCCCTCCTCGCTGCGCCGCCACCCCTCGCTGGCCGAGCAGCTGGCCGGCACGGTCTCGCAGGGCGCCACGGCCGCCGCCAATCAGGCCCGCGAGCTGCTCGAAGGGCTGCGCCTGGACCGCCCCGACCAGGACTTCGCCGAGACGATCCGGGAGATCTGCCGGCGCTGGACCCAGGCCGGCTCGATCCCGGTGCGGGCCCGGATCGCCGACGTCGAGCCCTCGGTCGAGATCCGGTACGAGCTGACCCGCATCCTGCAGGAGGCGCTGAACAACATCGCCCGCCACGCCGGCGCTCAGCAGGTCGACCTGGCCATCACCCGGACCCGGAACGGTCTCGGTTTTCGGCTCCGGGACGACGGTTTCGGCTTCACCGTGCCGGAGGATCTGGGGGCCCTGCGAACCGGCGGGCACTACGGCGTGGTCGGGATGGCCGAGCGGGCCCGGTCGGTGAACGGCACCCTGCGGCTGATCTCGGCGCCGGGCCGGGGCACGACGCTCGAAGTGCTCGTCCCGACGGCGGTTTCCGTTCCGGGGCTGCTGCCGGTCACCGGGACGAGCCGATGATCGACGTCCTGATCGTGGACGACAACCCGATCGTGCGGGCCGCCTTGCGCGGCGTCCTCGCCGGAGCCGACCAGGTCCGGGTGGTGGCCGAGGCCGAGGACGGGCAGCAGGCCCTGGCCGAGGCCCGGCGGCTGCGGCCGACCGTGACCCTGCTGGACTACCGGATGCCGATCGCCGACGGCCTCTCGGTGATCGGCGAACTGGCCCAGCAGTCCGCCGTTCTGGTGCTGACCAGCGACACCAGCCCGGAGCTGATCGCGAGCATGCTGCGCGGCGGGGCCCGCGGCTTTCTGGTGCACGGCGAGTTCGACCCGCCCGAGCTGGTGCGGGCGGTGCAGGCGGCCGCCGACGGTCAGGGCTGGCTCTCCCCGCTGGCGGTCTCGGTGGCCACCTCGGCTCTGCGCGAGCAGGTTTCGCAGGAGCGGGCCTCGCAGCAGCGACGGGACCATGAGCATCAGCTGCGTCTGCGGTTCGCCCTGACCGAGCGGGAGCAGGAGGTGCTGGCCCTGGTCGGCGAGGGCCTGTCCAACGCCGCCATCGGACGCCGGCTGCTGGTCACCGAGAAAACGGTGAAGAACCACCTGCAGAACGTGTTCACCAAGATGCAGGTGCGCAGCCGGACCGAGGCGATCGCCCGCTGGAGCAGCCGCCCGTGACCGGTCGCAGCCTGGGCTGGGCCGCGCTGGTGGCGGCGGTCGCCGCGATCACGGTGCTGGTGCCGCCGCTGGTGGCGCCGAAGAACCAGGCCCGGTCCGGGACGGCGTCCGCGTCACCGCCGAGCGTCTCCACGCCGTCCACCGGGGGCACCTCGGGGCCGAGCCCGTCGTCCCCGAACCTGACGTCGTCCCCCAGCCTGATGCCGTCCCCAATCCTGACGTCGGCGATGCCGCCGGCGGTGTCGGCCTCGGCCACCGCGACCAGGCCACCGTTCACGCCGATCCGACTGCTGGCCGCCGATCCGGGCAACGTGCGCAGTGGGGCGCGGGTGATCGAGTGCGCCAGTTGCCAGGGGGGCAGCCGGGTCGGCTACATCGGCGGCCCGAACACCCTGATCATGCTCGTCCGGGGCGTCCGCACCGGTGGCCGGCGCACCCTGACCGTCACCTACGAGACCGAGGCCCGGCGGACGCTGAAGATCGCGGTCAACCAGGATCCGGTCCGGGTCGTGAAACTGGCCGGGGCGAAAGACCTCATGATCCCGGCCGTGACCCGGCTGTCGATCTCGCTGCCGGCCGGCACCAGCTCGATCAAGTTCTACAACGACGAAGGCTCGGCCCCGGACGTCAACGGGATCGTCATCAGCTGACGATCGTCGTCGACGCCCGAGGCCGAGCCGGCGGTGCGCGAGGCTGTGCGGGGTCTGATCGCCCCGAGCCGCGACTACTTGACCTCGGACCGCATCACCAGGGCGATCCCGGCCAGCAGCGGCAGGATCAGCCAGATCACCGAGGTGACGCCGAGGTTGGCCCACTGCTCGCCGGTCAGGTCGCCGTCGAAGAGGCTGCCCTGAGCCAGCCGGAAGTCGACCCACGGGCGGACGTTCTCGAACCAGTGGGCGTTCTGAGCCAGCAGGCTGAACAGGCCGGGCAGCACGTAGGCGTAGACGAAGTAGCCGACGATCGCCCCCGGCGAGTTGCGCACCAGCACGCCGATCATGAAGCCGATCAGCAGGCCGAGCACGTTGCCGAAGACCACGTAGAGCAGGTCACTGACCGACATGTCCCAGGTCAGGTCGACCCCGGTGACGGCCGCGCCGAGCAGGTTGCCGAGCACGCCGATCACCATGGCCACCACCATCGAGACCACGGCCACCGCGACCGTCGCGTACAGCTTGGCCAGCACCACCCGCTGCCGGTGCGGCACCAGGGTGAAGGTGGTCAGCCCGCTGCGCTGGCTCCACTCGCCGGTCACGGCCAGGACGGCGATCATCGGCAGGATCACCGACATCGGGAACCCGACCGCCCCGGCGAAGGACCCGTAGGTGATCTGGTCGTCCGGGGCGAAGATGATGACCGCGCCGGTGGCGATCACCGAGACGATCACGACGCTGGCCATCAGCCAGAACCCGGAGCGGGTGTCGAACATCTTGCGCAGTTCGACCGAGACGATCCGGCTCATCGGGATCGGCCGGATCGGTTCCGCCGTCCGGCGGGTCGGACGGGACACGGTGCCGGTGACGGCGGTCATGCCGGGACTCCTTCGCGCTGGGTGTCGGCGGTGAGCTCGAGGAACATCTCTTCCAGTCCGGCGCCGTCGGCGGTGCGCAGCTCGACCAGAGCCACCCCCGCGGTGAGCGCCATCTTGCCGACCAGTTCCGGGTGGGCCGAGGTGCGCAGCCCGCCGTCGCCGGTCGGGGTGACCTCCTCGCCGACCAGGGCCAGGGCCTGGGCGAGGGACTGCAGGCCGCTGGAGGCCCGGACGAACGTGCCGGCCTGCTGCAGCAGGGCCGCCTTGGTGCCCTGCGAGACGATCCGGCCGCGGCCGATGACCACCAGGTCGTCGGCGATGACCTCGATCTCGTGCAGCAGGTGCGAGGAGAGCAGCACGGTGCCGCCGCGGTCGGCGTACTCGCGCAGCAGGTCACGCATCCACCGGATGCCGGCCGGGTCGAGCCCGTTGGCCGGTTCGTCCAGGATCAGCACCTCGGGGTCACCGATCAGGGCGGTGGCGATGCCGAGCCGCTGGCGCATGCCCAGGGAGTAGTTGCGGACCCGGCGGGTGGCCTCCTCCGGGCTCAGGCTGACCCGGGCGAGCATCTCGTCGACCCGGGCCGCGGGCAGGCCCATGGTCCGCTGGGCGATGGTCAGGATCTCGCGGCCGGTACGCCCGGCGTGCTGGGCCGAGGCGTCCAGCAGGACGCCGACCTCGCGGCCCGGGTTGGGCAGATCGGCGTACCGGCGGCCCGAGATCGTGGTGTGGCCCGAGGTGGCGGGGGTCAGCCCGACCATGATCCGCATGGTGGTGGACTTGCCGGCGCCGTTGGGGCCGAGGAAGCCGGTGACCCGCCCCGCCCCCGCCGTGAACGTGACGTCATCAACGGCGGTGTACCCGCCGTACTTCTTGGTGAGTGCTTCGACCGTGATCATGAGTAGAACGGTCCCAGGACGGCACCCTCGGTCACATCAGGGAGCCGACCGATTCAGGCCCCGAGCCGGGTCAGGGTTCACCCTGACCCGGCTCGGCCGATCCCTGGGGCCCCGGGCCGCTCAGAGGATGGCGAGCGCCTTGCCGGCCGCGCGGGCCGACTCCAGCGCGCCGGCGTGCAGCTCGGCGGCGACGTCCTTGAAGTCGTCCAGGGCCGGGTTGACGCCGACCAGGGTGAACTCGCGCTCGACCAGGGTCAGGTCGGCCCCCCAGACGTCGCCGATGATCCGCTTGAGGTAGGCGGTGGAGTGGTCCCAGCCCTCGCGCGGAGTGCCGGCGCCGTAGGCCCCGCCGCGCACGGTGGCCAGCACGACCGGCTTGCCGGCCAGCAGCGGGGGCTGCCCGGCCCCGGCCCGGGGGTCGCTGATCACCAGGTCGATCCAGGTCTTGGCGTGCTGCGAGACGCCGAAGTTGTAGAGCGGCACGGCCAGCAGGATCGCGTCGGCGGCGAGCAGCTCGTCGACCAGGGTCGCGGCCAGGGCGGCGGCGTCCTTCTGCTTGGGGGTGCGGTCGGCCTCGGGGGTGAACGAGGCCGTCACCGAGTTGGCCCAGGCGTCCGCGGGCAGCACGTCGACGCCGACGTGCCGGCGCTGGACCGTGTCTCCCGGGTGCGCGGCCAGCCACTCGGCCTCGACGATGTCGGCGATCTCCCGGCTCGCGGAGCCGTCGACCCGGAAGCTGGCGTCCAGACGGAACAAGGTCATGTGATGGGTCCTCTCGGGTACGGCCGGGGCGAGCCCTCACCGCGTGACTTCAAGACTGAAGTAACGTAGCACGATGACTCCAAGCTTGAAGTGAAGGTGAGGCTCGTCACTGTCCGGCCCGGCGGGTCTGGTTTAGGATCGACGGGAATGAGCGTGCAGAGTGAGCCCACCGGGCTCGAGTCAGCGCCGGAGCCGGAACCGTCCTGGCTCACGGTGGCCGAGCAGAATGCCTGGGTGGGCCTGCTCGGCATCCTGTTCAAGGTGCCGCCGGCGATCGACGCCCAACTGCAGCGCGACGCCGGGCTCAGCATGTTCGAGTACCTGGTGCTCAGCAGCCTGTCGAACGTCGAGAGCCGCACGCTGCGGATGAGCGAGCTGGCCGAGCTGGCCAACGGCTCCCTGTCGCGGTTGTCGAACGTGGTCAAGCGGCTGGAGAACCGGGGCTGGATCCGCCGCGAGCCCGATCCGGAGGACGGCCGCTACACCAACGCCGTGCTCACCGACGCCGGCTGGGAGCTGGTGGTGAACACCGCCCCCGGTCACGTCGAGGCGGTCCGTCAGTTCGTGATCGACCCGCTGACCCCCGAGCAGATCCGCGTCCTGCACGAGATCGGCGAGGCCCTGCGCAAGCGGGCCCTCGAGGGCACCGGCGATCCCTGCACCGCCATGGGTGCCGCCCCGGTGACCGACGAGGGCGAGAACTGCGCACCCTGCTGAAGTGACGCCCGGCCCTCAGACGTCGACGTGGGTGCCCATCACCACGGTCCGATCCGGCGGCAGGCCGAAATAGTCGGCCGGGTTGATCGCGTTGTGGGCCAGGGCCACGAAGAGGAACTTGCGCCACTTGTTCAGCCCGGGCTTGCTGGTGGCCCGCAGCGCCGCCCGGGACACGAAGTAGGACGCCGTGTCCGGATTGACCAGCACCTCCAGCCGCCCCTCCTGGCAGGCCTGGCGCAGGGCGGCCACGATGTCGGGGCTCTCGGAGAAGCCGTAGTTCAGCGTGACGTGGAAGATCCCGTCGTCACTGAAGCCGAGATCGTCCACCCGCAGGCGGTTCTCCGGAGCCACCGTGGGCTGGGTGGCAGCATGGGCGCTGACGATCACCACCCGTTCGTGCAGGACGCCGTTGTGCCGCACGTTGGCCCGCAGCGCCAGCGGGGTGGTGTCCTTCGTGGGGTGCGGGAACACGGCCGTCCCCGGCACCCGCGGCACCGGGTGCTCGTGCATCTGGTTGACGAAGTCCCGCAGCGGGCCCTCCTTGGCCTGACGCTCGGCCGTGACCTGACGCCGTCCGGCCTGCCAGGTGGTCATGATCGTGAACACCGTGCCCGCCACCAGCAGCGGCAGCCAGCCGCCGTGCAGCACCTTGACGATGTTGCCGGAGAAGAAGGCCAGCTCCACCCCGCCGAAGATGACCCCGGTGACGATGACCTTCGTCTTGCTCCACTTCCAGGCCGCACGAGCCAGCACCAGCAGCAGCACGGTGTCGATCAGCAGGGCCCCGGTGACGGCGACGCCGTACGCGGTGGCCAGCTTGGCCGACGTCCGGAAGGTCAGAGCCAGCACCAGGACGCCGACGAACAGGCCGGCGTTCACCGCCGGCAGGTACACCTGACCGCCCTCCTCGGCCGAGGTCTGGCGCACGGTCAGCGGCGGCAGGAAGCCCAGCTGCATGGCCTGCCGGGTGACCGAGAAGGCGCCCGAGATCACCGCCTGGGAGGCGATCACGGTCGACGCCATCGCCAGCAGGACCATCGGGATCCGGGCCCAGCCGGGGATGAGCAGGAAGAACGGGTTCTCGATGGCCTTGGGGTCGTGCAGGATCAGCGCCGCTTGGCCCAGGTACTGCAGGGTCAGGGCCGGGAAGACGACGAAGAACCAGGCCCGGGAGATCGGCGGCCGGCCGAAGTGCCCCATGTCGGCGTACAGCGCCTCGGCCCCGGTGATCACCAGCACGACCGCCCCGATCGCGACGAAGGCGATGTAGGGGTGGGAGATGACGAACGCGATGGCGTAGTAGGGCAGCAGGCCGACCAGCACGTGCGGCGTCTTCACGATGCCCGAGACCCCGGTGACGGCCAGGACGGCGAACCAGACGATCATGACCGGGCCGAACAGGGCCCCGACCCGGCCGGTGCCCCAGCGCTGGACCGCGAACAGCCCGGTCAGGATGACCACGGCCAGGGGCAGCACCAGGTGCGACAGGCTGGGCGCGGCCACCTGCAGGCCCTCGACCGCCGACAGCACCGAGATGGCCGGCGTGATCAGGGTGTCGCCGTAGAACAACGAGGCGCCCAGAACCCCTAGCAGGACAACCGCTTTCGTGCTGCTGCGAACCTCGCCCAGGACCCGCCGGATCAGAGCGATCAACGCCATGACCCCACCCTCGCCGTGGTTGTCGGCCCGCATCACGATGCTGACGTATTTGATCGAGACCACGATGGTGACCGACCAGAACATCAGCGAGACGACGCCGTAGACGTCACTCTGGGTAGCCTGGACCGCGCCGTTGTCGATCTTGAAGACGGTCTGCAGGGCGTACAGCGGGCTGGTGCCGATGTCGCCGAAGACCACCCCGAGGGCGCCCACGACCAGGCCGATGCCCTTGCCGTGACCACCGTGGCCGGCGTCGTCCTCGGGACCGCCGGACCCCTCCGGGCCTTGGTGGCCACCCTCGCCCTCCGCGGCCGACGGCTCGGCCACCGAACTCTGGACGACGACGGTTTCGGCGTCGCTGCGCCCGGGTTCCTCTGAGGGCTCCGACATGGCGGAAGCCTCTCATAGGCCCGGCAAACGCCGTCAGGACGTGGTCGAAGCGGTCACCCGCGACCAGCCCCCTGCTCCGAACGGGTGACGAGTCGATCCGTCAGAATCGCCGGATGGAACCGCTGGACGCCGCCCAAGCCGTGATCGCCGAGCAGTTCCCGAGCGCGGTGGCGGCCTTCCTCGGGGGCAGCGCGCTCACCCGGTTCCGGACGGCGACGTCCGACCTGGACCTTGTGGTCGTTCTGCCGACCTTGCCGGCCCCCTACCGGCAGACCGTCCGGGCGCACAGCTGGCTGGTCGAACTGTTCGTCCACACCCGCCGCTCGCTGGATCACTTCTGCGCCACGGACATCGCCGCCCGCCGGGCCCCGCTGCTCGACCTCTGCGCGTCCGGGGCTGTTCTGATCAGCCAGGACGGCGTGGCCGAGGCGATCCAGTCCGGAGCCCGGCAGACGCTGGCCGCCGGGCCGGCTCCGCTGACCGGCGAGGAGCAGGAACGCCGTCGGTACCACCTGACCAGCCTGCTGGTGGATCTCGAGGGCTGCACCGATCCCGCCGAGATCCCCTTCATTGCCGCCGAAATACTGCAGAATGCAAGCGAACTCGCGCTGCTCGGGGCGCGGCACTGGCTGGGCACGGGCAAGTGGCTGCTGCGGCGGCTGGCCGAACTCGACCCGGGCCGGGCGCACGATCTCGTCGTGGCCCACCGGGTCACGGTTGCCGAGGGCGACCGCACGAGCCTGCTCACGGCCGCCGGAGAGATTCTGCGGCGTTCCGGTGGGCCGTTGCGAGAGGGCTACCGGGCCGCGGGCCGGCTCCGGACCGGCCTGCACGTCACCCATGACGCCGGGGCCGATGCGGCCTACGTGGCCTTCCGACCGATCGGGGCCGGCGAAGCGGTCGAGAACGTCGTCATCGGGCGGCCCGATCAGGGCGAGATCGTGCTGGACTTCACCACGACCGGCACCCTGCTGGGCGTCGAGTTCGTCGGGGCCCGTGAACTGGCGCCGCCCGAACTGTTGGCCGGGGCCGAACGACTCGACCGACCCTGAGAGGCCCGGGCGCCGAAGCCGGCTAAGCCGGACGGCGGGGCGGCCGCGATCATTCGGATGGCCGTCTTCATCACTGTCGGCCGGAGCCTCGCCGGTGCGAGAACCATACGGGCAGAACAACAAGCCAGTAGAGGCCGGAGGAGACCCCTATCCAGGGCCAGATCTCCCCCTCGTCGCGCCGGCCGCTCAGGTAGGCGAGCCCGGCGACGGCACAGATGAGGACGACCCAGATTAGGACGAGCGGCCACTCTTTTACCGGTCCGCCCTCTGCGCTGAACAGCATAGCCTCGTACCAGTTCTCGGGCTCATGTTCAGGCTCGTCCTGCGGGGCAGAGTCCATCAATTGATCATTGCCGACGTGACCGACCGAAGTCGGGCATGTCCGATGATCTCGAACCACCCGACGGAGTGTGGAACATCGGGCGGCTCCACGCCGTAGGACCGACCACAATGACGGTATGACACGGTTCCGCGGAACCGCTCGAGGTCGAGGAGCATCGATGAGCCGCACCAGGACGATCGGCGTTGTCGCCCTGCTGGCCGTCGTGGTCACCGCGACCGGCGTTGCCCTGGCTCCTCGATCCGGACGACCGGCATCCGGACCGACCGCCTCGTCCTGCGTTGAGACCTATTCCACGCAAACGCTCACCCATCGGGCGTTCGCCTTCGACGGCACGATCACCGCCCTGGGTGAGCCGGACGACGAGCTGGGCACGGTCGCGGCCGACTTCAGGGTGGCCGAGTGGTTGCGGGGTGGGAGTGCGGCCATGGTTCGCCTCGATCTCGCGGCGCCCGGTGTCGCCGGCGTCGATGCCGAGGGCGGCGCGAGCGAGTACGCAGTCGGCACGCGGTTGCTGGTCTCCGGTGAGCCTCGCCGGGGTGGCCGGCCGTTGACCGACGCGGTGGCCTGGAGCTGCGGTTTCACCCGCACCCACGACGTCGCGACGGCCGAGGCGTGGCGGCGGTCACTGACTGCGGCGAACGGCCGGCCGGCCGGGGCCTGACCCGAAACCAGCTGTCCGTCGAACTTGTCCGGGCGGTCGTACCTCGCGGCGAGCGCGCGGTCGGGGTCGATCCGCCGCAGCACGGCGTCGGCGATGGCCGTCAGCTGGGTGATCTGCTCGGGCGTGAGGGCGTCGATCACCGCCTGGCGGACCGTGGCGACGTGGCCCGGGGCGGTCTCGCGCACGGTGTCCCAGCCCAGTGGGGTCAGCCGGCCCTCGGATGCCCTGGCCGCCCAGCTAGCCGCCCGCAGCGCGTTCGACTCGCTGTTCTCGGCCTCGGGGCCGTGGCGCTGCTGGTCGACGGGGTCGGCATCGCCAACATCATGGTGATCTCGGTGCTCGAACGCCGGCAGGAGATCGGGTTGCGCCGGGCCCTGGGCGCCACCGGGGTCACATCCGCCGGCAGTTCCTGGTCGAGTCAGTGCGCCCTGGCCGGCCTCTACCCCGCGCGGCGAGCCGCCCGCCTTCCTCCGACCGAGGCCCCCGCCTCGGCCTTACCGCCTGGATGCTACTGGCGGGCCTGAGCCAGGTTCGACTGGTGAGGGCCCGCCATCCAGTCCAGCTCCAGGCGCGGGTCGAGCGGCTCCGCGCCGCTCCGCAGCGCCTCGAGGTAGGCCCGGTCGGCGGCGATACGGGCCTCGACCTCGGAACCCTGGGCGACGGCACCGTGGCCGGGCACCAGGACCTCGACGTGCCGGGCGGCCTCGGCCAGTCGCTCGAGGGCTTGCTCGTAGTTGGCCAGCTGATCGGGGCGGCGCGGGTCGAGCATCGGGATCAGGACGTCGGAGAGCATGTCGCCGGCGAGCAGGACGCCGCGGTCGGCGAGCAGGACGGCGGCATGGCCGATGGTGTGCGCCTGATGCTCGAGGATCTCCCCCGGCACGCCACCGCCGTCCGCCGGAAGTGCGGTGAGGAGCGCGACCAGGTCCAACGGAATGCCGGACGCGCTCTCGGCCGCCATCGCCCGGGCCCGCTCGCGGGCGTCACCGGCGACCTGGGCGCCGGCGGCCGTGGCGTAGCGCGGCACGTCGCCGAACCGCGAGTGCCACAGCAGGTGGTCCCAGTGAGGGTGGGTGGAGAACCCGGCGACCACCGGGACGCCGAGCCGGTCCACGTCGTCGGCCAGCTCGTTCAGGTCGGAACCGTCGATGCCGGGATCGACCAGGACCAGCCCGTCGTCCCCGCGCACCACGGTGGCGTTGCTCCACACCCACTCGCTCTGCCGCACCCACACGCCGTCGGCCACCTGATTCAGCATCGGATCACCTTGTCAGACGGCGGACCGCGTCGACCACCGTGGCCCGGCGGCGGTCCGGCTCGACCAGGTCGAGGAATTCCGGTTCGCGGTGCTGCCACATGTTGGCCAGGGTCAGCACCAGGGCGAGGATCTCGCCGGGGGTGAGGTCGTCGGTGACGACGCCCCGGGCCTGAGCGTCCGCGATCGCGGCGACCTTGTCGGCCATCGCTGCCGTGGTCGAGGCCCGCCGCGCGGCCGTGCTCCCGCGCTCGAGCTGATACCAGCTGACCAGGCGCAGCACGTCAGGGTTGGCCGTGCCGGCGTCGTACAGCCGGCCGGCGTACTCGCCCAGATCATCGGCGTCGATCGGGACGGCGCTGACGGTCTGCTCGACGATCAGGTCGAAGACCGCCTCGAACAGGCCGTCCTTGTTGTCGTAGAACGAGTAGACCAACCCGGCGCTGATGCCCGCCCGCTTGGCCAGCCGGTCGATCCGCGCGCCGGCTACTCCGTACTCGGCGAACTCGGCCAGCGCCGCCTCGAACAGCAGCCGGCGCTTGGTCTCCGGATCTCGCGAACGCACACTGGCAGTCTCGCTAATGAACGTTCATTTGACAAGTAATTCTGGCTGACCTACCGTCGTGCTTACTAAATGAACATTCATTAAGGAGCGGTTCGATGGTTTCCTGGACCCCAGCGGCGATCGACAGTCAGGCCGGGCGCGTCGCATTGATCACCGGCGGCAACAGCGGGATCGGGTGGCAGACAGCCCGGGTACTGGCTGGTCATGGCGCCAGGGTGATCCTGGCCGGACGTGATCCGGGCCGGCTCGACCCGGCCGCCGAGCGGATTCGGGCCGAGGTCCCCGCGGCTGAGGTGGACACGTTGGTGCTGGATCTCGGCGACCTCACGTCGATCGGCGTCGCGGCGAAGCAGATCGTGGATGGCGGCCCCCTGGACCTGCTGATCAACAACGCCGGCGTCATGAACGTTCCCCAGCGGCAGACCACCGCCGACGGGTTCGAGTTGACCTTCGGCACCAATCACCTGGGCCACTTCGCTCTCACCGCGCAGATCCTGCCGGCCCTGCGCGCCGCCCCGGCTGCCCGGGTGGTGACGGTCAGTGCGATCGCCGCCCGCTGGGGCAGCGGGGAGCTGACCGACCTGATGAGCCAGCAGAAGTACCGGCCGATGGGCGCTTACGCGAAATCCAAGCGAGCCAACATCGTGTTCACCATCGAACTGGCGCGCCGGCTGGCCGGTACGCCGATGACCGCCGTCGCCGTCCATCCCGGTGCTGCCCTGACCAACCTGCAGCAGCACTCCCAGGGACCAGCCGCCCGGCTGCTCATGCCGCTGCTCGGGCGACTGGCGATGGGCTCACCCGAAGGCGCCGCGTGGCCCTCGCTCTACGCGGCCACCGATCCGGCCATCGAGAGCGGCGCCTTCATCGGCCCGGCCGGACGCCGTCAGGACTCCGGGACGCCGAAGCCGGCCCGCCTGCCTCGCGGCGCTGACGACCCAGCCGGTACCGCCTCGCTGTGGCGGGAGAGTGAACGCCTCACCGGCGTCACCTTCACCGTCTGAAACGGAATGGCTGCGCATCGCGAAAGGTCTTTCGAGGGCTCGGGCCGGCCTGGCAAACGAAACCGGCCCCGACCGCGTTTTCGCTGGTCAGGGCCGGTTCCGGCTGTCTCAATGCGTGCGCCCGAAGGGATTCGAACCCCTAACCTTCTGATCCGTAGTCATGTCGTTCCGGTTTGCGCACCACCCGTCTCCACCCGAAAACAGCCGCTGAGCTGCGCAGATACTGGTCGCCAGTCTGAACAGTGGTGAGGGATGGGGCCGGGTGTCGGGGTGTGGAAGGTTCGGAAAACCTCTGGCTTAGTTGTGGGAATCAGGTAGCCGGCTTGCTCGTCCGCGCGGGGGGCGCGCACACTCGAACCACCCCGAACCCGCACGTCACGACCTTGTCGGAGCCGCCTCGTGACCCGCTCACCACGCCGCACACCTCGCACCGACACCACCGCGCTCCCCTACCTGAGCGCCGTTCACACCGGACCGGATTCAGGGCCAGATCCCGGGCCGCAGGTCGCACACCCGCCCCCCGGGACGACGCCCCGGCCCCGGGCGGGCGGGCGGCGCGGGCCGGTGGTGGACACCGGGGCCCGCTCCCACGCCAGCGTCGTGGACCACGTCGGCCCACCGCGCCACCCGTACCGGGTGACGGTGATCCGCCTGGCCCGCGCCCGCGAGACCTACGAGATCCGCTGGCGCGAATACGTGCGGGCCGACGACGGCTCCGGGATCCAGCGGGTGAAGCGCACCGAGCACGGCGGGCACTCGCTGGCCGCGGCGTTCGCGATCGCCGAGAAGGTGTGGGCCAACCTGGAACGCTCGGCCGGCTACCACGGCGCCCCACCCCGCCCGGCCGGGGAGAAACCCGCCACCCGGACCGCCAAGACCCTGCGGCAGGTGGCGGAGCGGTGGCTGTCGCAGCACACCGGCAAACCCTCCCACCGTGGAGGACTACGCCGCGGCCCTCGACCGGCACATCTGCGCGCCGGTGACGTTCACCGACACCCGCCGCAGCCGAAGCGCCGTGCATCGGGTCGAGCTCGGGACCATGAACGTGGACGAGATCACCGAACCGGACATCCGGTTGTGGGTGAACGGCATGCTGCAGAAACCCGACGCGCGCCGTAAAGGCGAGACCGTCCTCATCTCGTCCTCGAGCGTGAATGCGAACCTGCGGATCCTCACCGCCGTCCTCAACTTCGCCGTCGCCCAGGGCTACCTGGACATCAACCCGGCCGCGAACGTGTCGATCACCATCCATGGCGCCCGCCAGCCGGAATGGTTCCGCACCAGCGCGGACTTCTGGGCCGCCCTGGCCCACATCGACGAACGCTGGGACGGCGCCTTGCACGACATCCTCGTCATGCTGGCCTACAGCGGGCTGCGCGTGAACGAAGGCGCCGCCCTGCGCGACACCGACCCCGACCTGACCCACCACCGGGTCATGATCAGACACAACCTGGACCGCAAAGGCCGGGCGTCCACAGTCAAGACAGAGTTGAGCGAAGACTGGATGCCCCTGCACCCGGAAGCCGAAACCGCCCTGCGACACGCCCTGGACTCCCGCCCCGTCGGCACCCCCACCGGCCACCTAACCAGCAGCCGGGGCGGTGGTCTGGTGTTCCGAGGCCCCCGCGGGGGCCGGATCGGGTCCAGCCTGATCAACGACGCCCTGACCTACGGCTGCGCTCACGCCGGCCTGCCCTATCGGGTCACCGTCCACGGACTGCGCCACTCGATGGCCAACTGGCTCAAAGCCGTTGGCGTCCCTACCCGCGACATCCAGGCCGCTCTACGCCACGCGGACGCCCGCACCACCGGCCGCTACCTCCACACCAGCGCCGAAGAGAAGACCCACGCCATCAATCAGCTTCCTGGGCGGCCTTCGGCCAGTCACTAACCGGCGCGGGGGCCGAGGGACGTCGGGAAGTGAGCTGATCTCCATGATGGGCATCGCGGGTCTCGTAAAGGGCACCGGCCTTGGTCGCGGCCCCGCTAGGCCCACAGTGGACCGCGGCGCCGCCGTAGTCGGCGTGAGCACGCCTTCGTTATTGTTCTTGATGGAGGTGCCGTCCCGTCACTGAGTTCTTCGGCGGCTTCGAGGAGTTCCGTAGCTGGCATTGCTGACCGCGCCGTCGACGCGTCCGAAGTCCGTGATGGTGCGCTGTAGGGCGGCGTTCAGGGTGGTGCTCCTGGCCGAACACGCCCCCGGGCCAGTCTCGCCCTCGACGGCCTGGAACGGTTCAACACCTTTGTCAGCCTTCCTGCGCTCATCGCATAGCCATCCAGTCCATTACGGCGAGCTCCAGTCGTGCGCGTCGTACCAGTCGAAGCCCTCCCCCAAGCACTTCACGCCGGCCCCCGACTGCGTCAAGATGTTGGGGATCGATGCCGAAAGTCCGCGACGCGCACAGCCCTGACGAGGAGGCCGGTGCCCTCCGCTCACCAGGCAGTTCAGGTTCTTGGCCGCGTCAGAAATGTCCATCCTGGGAAGACCTCGACCCCTATCTGGCGACCGACGCGCCAACGATGTCTTACACCCTCAACTGTGAAGAGCCCCGTTACAAGAGTAAGCACTGAGTCTGCCTCTCAAGAAGGTCAGGGCTGCCACTTCGTCAAAGTGAACCCAGAAGGGGCGCTCGGGCAGGAAAACTTGGGTGTTTTTGAATACTTTGCGAAATTCCTCAAAACGCTTTGGTGATCCATGTTGTTGTAGTCACAGACCAGAGCCTGCTTGCTCTGATCAGTACCCCAGATGCCTGCGAAATAGTGCTTCCATAATCCCGAGTACCTTGACTTGCCCCACCCATACGTGGCCTTGGGCAAATGGTGCTGATGCTCCTCAGTAACGAAACCGGTATATACGATCAGATGGTGATCACTTGATTGAGTAAGCCATTTGTTGATCAGGAAATTGATTGATGGCGCAAACCGCCAATCGCAGGAATCGGAGTCTTCCATGCTTGCAAGGGTGCCTGGATCGTAGAGAACAATGGTCTTCAATGCGAACTGGCGCGCATCATCGGCTCCCGCAAGGAAGTACATCGGCCCGACCCGCCCAATGCTCCAGCCACTAATGGTGCCAACTCCTGCTGGAACGGCATCCGTCGAGAAGGCATGACCACCGAAGCAATCCTTATTCGGGGATTTCCATGAGTCGAATGCCAAGTCCCGATCGGCAATGGGTGACTTAAAGTCGTCCAACGTATAGCGCGCCGCGGATCCCGCCTGCTTCTGCTTATTGTTCGGAGAGTAGAAAACGGATTTGATGTTTCCGCTACCAGTTCCTCCGGAACCGCCTCCGCCTGCAGAACCACCGCCTGGCGTACCGCCACCTGGCGCCCCACCTCCCCAAGCCACGCGGTTGGACGCCACTCCACCGGCCACCACCCAGTGGTCAGGTCCATCCCCTGAGTAGCAGTACGACGCCGTCGACGCTGCACCCGAGCCATTGGTCGTGAGCGAGAAGGTGTAGAAGCCGCCAGGCGACACGGAGTCGTAGCACGTGATGCTCACGGCAGCGTTGGCAGCGAAGCCGCTCAAAGAAAGGGCGTACCGATACCCCGCCGGAGCTGCAGGTCCTTGGGACAACGCGACGGTCGACGATGGCGCTGATGCATTGCAGTCAGGGACGCCACGAGCGGCGCGATCCACAGTCATCCCGTCATTCACATAGTGCGTGTTCATCCAGCCATAGTTGGAGTGCCCGTTGACGGTCGGTCGGGAAACATCCAGGCCGCGGTACCAGATGTGGTTGTTGTACTGCCCAACCGGATCAGCCCAGCTAAAGCAGTCGACAGCCATCGACTCACCGGCGTAGACCCCGAAGCCGGTCTCCCGGTTGGTGTCGTTCTGGCGCGGGCTGTTGCGGAACCACACCCCATCGGGCATCGACTCGCTGGTGTTCATGACCGGGAAGGTTGCAACGCTGGCACCTGCTGTCGGCGCAACGGCAGCCAGACCAACGCCGGCCAGCGTGAGTGCGGCTGCAATGGCCACTGCTTTCCGCCGCGCACGCCCAGCCGACCGAATCGAGCTTCCACCCCGTTGCCGCATGACCACGGTTCCCCTCGTGTGGACGCCGCGCGAACTGGAGCAGCCCGAGCGCACATCGTTCCAACAGGATGCCCGAAATGATCACGACGCACATCGTCTTTTTGCCTGACCCGACTCCTGACCAACGGTGGACTTTCCGGGGAAAGGTGTAATTGGCGCTGCGCTTGTTTAAAGGCCACCCGCATCCGCGAAGCCTGGGTCAGCGTACCGAGTTCGATCCAAGTTCAGGATCGTGAGACAGTCCGGCAGCCCCGCCTCAATGAGGACATCGAGTTGAGGATGGATCGTAGGACCAGAACATCAAGGTACGCGCTAAAGGGAATTCCGACGGATCCAATGCCCCAGGTCACCAGAGGGGGGCGGGGAGCCTGGTCTCCTGGCCAGCCGGGTACGCCAGGCGCCACAGGGCCGGCCTCTGCCGCATCTGTCGTCTCAAGCACCATCAGGCCGGCGCAGTCGCCCCGTACGCCGGCGACACGCACGCCGCCCGGGCCAACCGAATCCTGCTTGAGGTGTTCGGTCTTGTCCTGGCCATCCGAGCCACCGCACCGGCGGCAGGCCCGAGCGCAACTGCCCCGGGTGAAGGTCGACACCGGGCCGACTCGCCGTAGGCCGGCTCGACCGTCACCAGGCAAGGCGCGGAGCGGGAGTCATGACCGTAAAGGCGGCGCTGGCCCGGCGGCCGCAGCGGCCCCGCTTGGGCCCACCTCACCGTCGCCTGGACGCCGTCCTAGAACGCAGACGATCACACCAACGGTCCAGAAGCTGATCTTCCACAGTGACTGGTGATGAGTCAGATCGTGGTACCGGTGCCCAACGCCTACCAGACCCGCGGAAGCACTACTCAGCCTCTCACCCCATCCGGATCGCACCCCTCACGTAGAGGAACCTCTCCGCGCGGCCCGACGACTGGGCAGGCTGCGCTGCTTCGACCAAACTGCAACACAACCTGCGCCAGCCGCCGGCGGGCCGCCCGACGGTGATCAGTCATGAAGGGCGTCCTATCCGGGCGGGCTGCCCACCGCCCTGCCCTGGCGCGTCGGGGCTCGAACCCGACGCCAAGCAGCACCAACCCGCCATACCCGCGCGGAGCAGATGCGCGGCGAGCACGAATGGGTCCGTGGCTCAACCCAGACCCGATCCCTGCCGATCTCCAGTCGGACCAGCCATCGGGTTAGGAGAGAAGGCGTGCGGCGTGCACAGAATTCTGTACTCCAGCTTGGCCTCCACTGGCGTGGATCAGCGCGAGCTGGAAGCGATTCTAAGGGTGAGCCGGCGTAACAACGAGGCCGCGGGCCTGACTGGGATGCTGCTGCACCATCCGGCGACCAGCCTCTACCCGGCCACGTTCCTGCAGGTCCTGGAGGGTGAACGGGAGGTCCTAGAGGCCGCGTACGACCAGATCGCCACCGATTCACGGCACACCGACCTCAGCTTGCTCAGCAGCCAGCCCTCCACGAGTCGACAGTTCGGGTCTTGGAGCATGGGCCTGGAATACGTCACGGACCAAGAACTTCAGCAGGTGCTGCCGGGCTTCACCCAGGGCGACTCCGATGCCATCCGGATCCACGACCTGACCCAAAACCCGGCCGTCGCCGAAATGCTCCTGCACCAGTACGTGGGCTGACCAGGAGCCTTCACGGTCACCCCGAGCAGTAAGCCACGCGACGAGGGGGTCCGGATGAGAGCTCGGGTGGCCGTCGGCGGGGCCAGAGAGGAACTCGTGGTCGCGGTGCGCCGTGAAGTCGGTACAGACTCCAAGCGCACTGATGCCTGTTCTCGGGCCCCGCGGCGCTCAACGATGCGGACGGGGCTGAGGGTAACGATGAGCTACCTAAGCCCAGCATTAAAGAGGCAGCGGTCGTGAAGCACGGTGGAGGGACTCACTGTGCGCGGACGGTGGCCCGACGACCCTGTGGGTATGCTCGACAGCAGTCGAGCCACCCGGGGGAGGTTGACGTCGCAACAGATTCTGCAACTGCCGAGCGAGTTGCGTGACGTGTCCATTCGCCACGAGGACGACCACGCCATTCTCACCGTTCGCGACCCGACTGCGCTGATCCAGACGATCGGGTACCTGAAGTACAAGGCACCCGCCGGATACGTCCTCTTCCGCGGCCAGACCCGACGCCATGCCGACATGATGGCGAGCGGATTGCGAGGTCTCGGTAAGGTCGGTCGCCAGTCACTGGCGGGTCGAATCCGCAGTCATCTGGCCGATCTGGCCAACAGCGCGTGCATGTGCCTGGACGGCCCGTTCTCGTTCGGCCAGGCGCACCGATGCATCGAGCGGGTGCAGTCGGGCCCGATCGCTGCCGGAACTCCGTACGCCTCCCTTGAACCCCTTCTGCAGCATTATGGACTGAAGACTCGCTGGCTGGATGCGGTCGACAACGTCTGGGTCGCTCTCTGGTTCGCCACGCACGAACAGGTGACGGCCGGGCGGTTCGGCTACCATCAACGCCTTTCGGAATCTTCGCCCGGCGCGACGACCTATATCGCCGTGATCCGAACCGGTGAGCTGAGCCCAACCGGCATCGCGGGATACCAGGTCGGGACCGAGACCCGGCTGATCGACCTCCGCTACGCGGTTCCTTCCATTTTCCTGAGGCCGCACGCACAGCACGGGCTACTCGTGGCACCGGCCCACCTCGACACCGGCTACGACGGGTCCTTGAAGGGCAACGTTCTTGCCTACCTGGAGATCAGCCTGAGCAACGCCTTAGCCTGGCTGGGTGCGGGGCAGATGACATCGGCCTACACCCTATTCCCGCCGGCCGTCAGGGACCGTGGCTACCGACGACTCATCTCTTCTGACGTTCGCCCGCCCGACGGACTGGGCGATGTCATCCTTTACGGACCTGGCAACTGAGGTGTCCTCCGACGTAGCGCGGAATCGGGCCAGCTTCCGGTATTGCACGCTAAGTCGAGTCCCTACGTCGACCTGGACCAGCTGCTACCTGCTGTTGGACACGAACGTGGTCACTGCAATGGACGGGATGGCCCGAGGCGGGTACCGCTCCCATCACCCGGCCGACTCTCGGGTTGCCACACTTCTGCGGAGGGTCTGGAAGGAGGAGCCCGACGGCCTTCATCATGGAATCGACTTCTTCGAGGGCGGCGGCTTCAATCAGGGCGGCCTCGACTTCTACAACGCGGTACGCCGCTTTTCGTCCGTACGCACCCTGCTGGAACTCGGACCGAAAGGGTTCGACCGCTTCGTCGAGAACGGCCGCTCCGTGCAGGAGGTTGAGGCCAAGTTCGCCTATCAGGAACGCATCCAGGCTGGCCTCGACGAGGTGAACAGACGTTTCGCCTGGACCTTCCTACCGGCTTACGCCGTGGCGTTGATCGTCAATTCGACGTGCCGGGGTGCATCGAACGGTGATCTCGGGGACAAGCTCGACCGCCTGCTGGGCGACGCACCGCTACTGCCCGATGCTCCGCTGCTCGCCGCGCTGCTCTGCCAGCATGGGGAGCCCGCCGTGCGTGACACGCTCCGCAGCGGCGTGTTCCACCTCAACGAGGGAAACATCGCCAAGGCCGCGCAGAGCGCCGCATGGGATCTCACTTACGTGGAGTGGCTAGACATGATGGCGCAGAGTGATCTCGACGGCCGACGTCGCGAGCCCGCGCAACTGATCCTGGTGACCGACGACGGTCCATTTGCCGACTTCGTCGACATGTTGATCGCTTCACCGTTCACCGGCCGGATCGAGGTGTCAGCGCAGGCGGTCGCCGGTGAACGGCTGGCACTCTTCGAAAGCGTCCGGCGCAACCTTCAGCTGACCTTCCGACGCACAGCCAACCTCGGCTCCCCCGAGCACATGACGGCCAGGATGGCCGAGGTGTACACAGCTGCGATCAGGCTGCTCGAGGACGAGCTCGAGATCCCGCCGATCAATCTCGACGTCTGGCCCATCCAACCGGAGGCCGTACCCCGCGACTGGGACTGGGTGGCCACCCTGCTTTCAGCGATCATGGACGACTGGACCGTCATCATCCGCCTGATCGACCTGAACGCTCGCGAACGGGACGTCCTACTCCCCCTACTGCCTCTGGCGGCGACCCTGATGCACGACAACGCCGCTGCTCGAGGGCGGTCCGTCGACGATTCGCTGGACGCGATCTGGCGGTCGTCCGAACTAGGCGGCACTCGCAACGTGGCCCGGGGACTCGTAGCCAGTGCTATCCAGGACGGGCCCATCATGCTGAACGCCGCGCTGCGGCTCGTTACGATCTCGGAAGGGGCCTTCGGCGCGGTCGTGGTGGGTGTCGTCTCCATCCTCCGCAGCACGATCCGGGACTCGGCCGTCGCCCGCGGTCAAGACGTCGACCTGCTGATCGGCGAACTCATCGAGCACATCTCAGGTCTGCCGCAGACTGACCGGCCCCGGCCATCGCGCGCCCGCCCCCAGCCGACCCGCCCAATGTGGGGCTGATCGGTGGGGCTGATCGGTGGGGCCGCGTTGGGCTCGACTGTGTGGTGCGTTCGGTCAGCGGGGTGCCGGCCAGGCGCCAGACGGGCAACAGCCGACCGCGCCGGCGGCGAAGCCGACCGCGGTCAGGAGCATTAGGCGCCGGGCCGCAGGGCGTGTATTGGCTCGAAGCGCGGCCAACCGGGCAACGACGGCGATCACGGCCTTGCCTCAGGCACCGCGATCACGGTGCCCAACCAGGATCAGGGCCGGGTTGACAGTGCAGGCCCATACGGCCATGGGGACTTCTTCTGAACTGGTGAGTTGCGGGAGAGTCGGAAGATCAGTACCCGAGGAACCGGTCCTGTGATCTGCCTCGCGACCAACTTGAGATCGGCTCGTAGTCCGGTGGTTTCGTCAGGAGGCTGCACTCTCCGGACACGAAGTAGCCCCGCCGTGGGCTGGTCGCGCACCGCCTGCCGAGCGCGAACCCGAAGTCCTCGGACTAGCTCGGATAGTGAACGACCGTGGCCTCTGGTTCGGTGTCGGCCCGGAACGGGTGACCGTGCCCGACGTGGACCAGCGTCGTCCGATGATCGAGACCGGCGATCGAGATGTGCCGCAGCAGCGAGCGGAACAGGGTGATCGCGACGCCCTGGGCCAGGAACACGACGGCCATTCCGATTGGACTGGTAAGCGAGGCTACGTCTCCGCCATGCGCATGATCGTCCTGCCCGTCCTGGACGAACCAGACGCGCCTGCGGCACGCGTCTAAGTTCCGCGCAGGCAGCACCACGTGGAGCCGGCTCATAGACTGGACTACGTCCAGTCAGAGCAGCTGAGGACACTCACGAGGCCAATTTGGAGTTCAGCGTGCTCAAGTCGCTGGCGATCGGCAGGACAACCGGCATCACCGGTTGCGTCGAGCGAAGTTTGCACACGTTTGACTACGGTGTTGGCGTTGCCAGGGGTCAGTGTTCACCGGTCGTCGCCAGCCCGCTGCTCGACCAGCTTTGAGCGGCTTTCGGACACGCCTCCGGTCGCACAGATCCTTAACCATTCGGTGGCTGCTGTTTATTTTGATGCAGACATGGGTTGATCTGTGCTCGCGCTCGCCCGCGCAAGGGCTTCTTCGCCGGCGTTCGTCCGTAGCAGCCGCGAGACGTGGGAGGCGTACCAGCGGGGGCTCCCTGCGGGTGTGCGGTGCCCCGCCTCATTCATATGAGTCGCGATATCAATCAGGCGCGCCCCGGCCAAGCGCATGCTGACGACCTGACAGAAAATCCGCTCAGGGCATTGAGGGGGCCTTCCGGGACCCCGAGGTCGGCTCATCTTCCGCGTCCGGACAGGCGGTCCAAGGAGTCGAGCAGCCGGCCAAGGATTTCTTGGGCTCGACGCGCCTGGGCGCCGGAGGCAAAAAGGGCGACCAGAAGCGTCACGCTGATGAGAATCAGGTAGACCGCGACGCAGCCGCCGAGAAACCAGTAAAACTGGACCGCGTGGGACTCAGCGCCAGCAGCGCCGATAGAACTGGGGTACATAGCAACTCCCGAAGTGCGAGGGAGTTGCCTCGTCGCTCAGACGAGAGCAGCCCCGCGGGCGAGTGGATGTATGGTCCAGCTCGCGAAGTCCGGGCCGCGCAAATTGCGCGCGCTATTTCTTATGAGCCTGCCCGGGGCCGTGCCCCCCTGGATGAGGCCGTGGCTGAAGATCCGCAGGCATGCCCCCACGAGGTAGGGCATCAGTACCAGCAGCGCCCAGAGGGCTGTCGCCAAACTCAGCTGTTCTGGTCGCTGCTCCCAAACCTTGTACTGCGCAAAAAGGATATCTTGAGCCGCACCCTGAGACTCTTTAATGCCCTCAGCGCGATACCGCCAGAGCTGCGAAACCCGAACGACACCCGCGTGTTCATGATCTGCACTTAAACCGCGGTATGTCGTCGTCACGGCGTTCCTGACGGCGGGTTTCGAGCAGGGGACAAAGTGGGCAAAAGTGGACCCGACTGGCCCGAGGCTCGCGATCCGTCGTTCCGCCGCGCGAGACAGAGTTTCCAGCTTGTACCGGGACTCCTCCTGCAACCATGCGTTGAACAGGGCCGTAGTCTTGCCCAGCCTGGCCACTGTGTAGCCGCCACTCTTGCCGCCGCCGCGTTCCCACCGCTCGAGGGATACAGCTGGCGACCCGGCAAGCAAGTGATGACCCACTTCATGGATGCGCGTATAGCGGAGTTCACGAGCGTCAGTACCCGACACGGAGCGCGCGGGATCTCGCTTCGCTCTTATCGCAGTGCAGGCCTCGTCCACACACATCAGCGTAGGGCGGGCCCGCAGATTCCCGTATATTTGCCACGGACATACCAGCTCCCGCCGGTTGATAGTCCACCGATTCACCCCTGTATGTCAGGGTTTCATGCCCACGCTCGCGCCGACCTAGCACTGAGGGGCGGTTTGCATGGCAGCAGATCGCCGTGGTGCATCTGTTCCTGCTGGGCATGCGTGGCGCGCCCGGGCCATCCCTCCCCTGCTGCCACCCCGTTCTTGGTGCTCGGTCGCTCGGGGAGTGCACTGTCGGCCAGGCTTGGCGCGGTGGAGTCGGCATAATCACCGGGTGCCCGGGTGAAAGGGGTCATGGCAACCCGTTCAGCGAGGCTGGGCCGAATACGAGGACACCTCGATCTCCGGCGGAACATGTGGTCATTCTTGCCGGGTAGACATCCGCCGATAACAACCTTGCAGAACGCAAGTGTTAGGGGTCGGTTCATCCGCCGAATCGACGCCACCGCCGGCATCATCACCACGGTGGGCGAACGCGAGTCCTGAGAGGTGCGATGCGTAGGCTAGCCATCCGCCTGGTGCCCAGCGGCGCCGTCTGAGCCTGGAGGACAAGTGACCAAGTCTGGCGACGCGCGTCAACCGCTGCTTTCAGCGTCCCAAGCTGCGGTTGACCCGCCATCGGGCGCCGTTCTCACCCCGCTCCTCGACGAGGATTCTCGCTTCTCGCCTCCGACGCGAATTACGCCGACGCCTGTGAACCCACAACTGCGGCTGCTCCCGACACACCAGATGGAGTGGCCCGACTTCGAACGGCTGCTAGTCCGGGTCGCCCGGGAGGTCCGCGGCCTGCGCGCGGTCTCGCTGTTCGGAAACTCCGGACAAGCACAAGACGGTCTGGACGTCGTGGGCATAAACGCCGCCGGGGAAGCCGAAGGGGTCCAGGGGAAGAAGTACGAACGGTTCACCGCCAGCGATCTGAACGCCGCTGTCACGAAATTCGTCGATGGCACGCTCCAGTTCGTGGTCCGCCATTTGGCCGTCGGAATCTCCTGCGAGGCGCATGAACGGACCGTCATAGAGCGCCTGCTTGTGCTCAATGGGAAGCACGTAGACCTCGCTATCGAGCTCTGGGACCGGCAGCGCCTCTCGGAGATGCTCCGGGACCGACCGGACATCGTCATAGAGTTCTTCGGAGCCGACACTGCACAGAGCTTCTGCGCGCCTCACGCCGGCCTACCGATCCCGGTACCCGGACCTGACGCGGTGAACACCGCCGACGCCGTGGCCCTTGGCCCCGAATCCAGCGGCGAGGCCGGGCGCGCGCTCGCTGCTGCAGACACAGCTGAGGCCGCCGATCCGGCTACCGCACTGGAGCACGTGCGTAGGGCCCAGACGCATCTGGCGAAAGCAGGCTTCCCAGCGCACGCCGCTACGCTAGACGAGCGCGTCATTTCGTTGCTCATGCGATTGGGTCGAAAAGTGGACGCGGCCCGACTGATGCTGGATCGCTTCTGGCAAGCCGTCGCCGACGGCCGGTTGCAGGAAACCGAAATAGCCGCACGCGCCCTCAGCCAGCTCGCTGAGGAACAGGCGACACTCGTCGGCGGCAGAGAGCCGGAGCCCGCCGACGCCGACCAGAAGGTTCTGCTGTCGGCGTCCCAGACAGCCACCGCTGCTCTCGCCGTGCTCCAGGACCCTCTCGGAAGGGCCCCGAATTGGGACGACCTACCGAGTGACGCACCTACTACGCTGGATCGCGCCCGGCTTGTGCTCCTGGCCGCCGAGACCGCCATGTCAGACGACACACACTGGTTGTCCGATCGTGTCGACGACCTGAACGATCTGGCGGCCGCCAGCCCCGACCAAGCGGTCAAGGTGCGTCTCGAGCTCGCCGCTGCCGAGGCGTCGGATGACTGGGAATCGCTACTGCACCGCGCCCGAACACGCGCGGTCCCCCGCGAACTCGCAGCGCTCATCCTCGCGCGCCACGGCCGCCACCTGGCCCTACGTGGGGAGTACCTACCCGCGGACAACGCGTGGATCGAGGCTGTTGAGCAAGCATGCCTGGCCAGGCGGAACGGCGACGCCGCGAACTGGCTATACAGCCGGCGGCTGCTGACCAGCCGCTACACCGCTCTAATGAGCGACCTCTTCCACCCACTGGCGCGGGCCCTGAACAGCCAACCCACCGAGCCGCTGATCGCTGGCTCAGCGAACCGGCACCGCGAGCACGCACTCGAAGCGCTGCAGCGCGGCAACCACCGATCGGCGGCATTGGCGCTGCGCCAACATCTGCGGAACGCCGTCGTCGGTTCGAGCTGGCAGGACGAGCACGACGCTCGGACCCTGCTCGCCGACCTGCACGCGCAGACCAATGACTGGACACGGGCCGCCGAGCACCTGGTCAGGGCCGGGGAGGCCAAGCGGGCGCACGAGCTTGGGAACAGCGCCGGTGAGACCTACCTCGACCTTCGGCACTACCTCGCCACTCCTACTTACTGGACCAAGGCGGCGGCCTTTCGACTCATCGCCGCGCAGGGCGATCTCGTGCCCGACGACCAGGTCACCGAGATCGCCGAGCACGCACTCGCGGTACTGGACGCCGCGGAGGCGCGGACCCTGGTGGACACGCGGCTCTTTGGGCCGTCAGTGCACCTTGCGGCCGCCGAAGCGCTCGCCGAGCTCGGCGATCGCCTATCAGTGGAACAGGCTGAACGACTCCTCCTGCGGCTGGCTCCCTACGCACCCGCCGAGCCCGGCCGCGGCTGGCACACCGACAAGGCACACGCCGAGGCGTGCGGACGCATCGGCCGGGCGCACGCGGCACTGCTAGACCAGGCGTTGGAGCAGCTCTTGCAGCTGTTTGCGCGCGCGAGCCACGCGCTCGGCTCCGACGCGCGTGACCTGCTCACCGACAACGTCGAACGGATCGAGGAGCGCTTGCGCGCCCTCGCCCCGACCAACGTGGAAGCCAGCGAACTGCTGGCCTACGCCCGGCCCGCGCAGGTCGACGCGGCTGATATGGAAGCGGCTGCAGTCAAGCTCGCGGCTCCATTGACCAACGGACCCGGCTTCTACAGCGTGGGCACTGGGGCTATCGGCCAGTCGGTCATCGCCGCTGGCCTGTCCGCCGCCCGGCGCGCTGAGCTCATCGGATACCAGATCGAGCGGGCACGGTCGCCGTACGAAGCCGCAAGCGACCGAAGCAGCTACTTGCTAGCGGCCGCCAACCTCGTTACCAACCTGGACGAGGACGACATCGCCCAGCTTCTCCCAAAGGCGCTTGCTCTTGCCCTCGACCCGCCCCCCTCGGAGGCCGACGCGATGATGGGGCAGTCCAATCACCCCCTTGGGGCGTTCCGCTACTCGGACAACAGCGACAGCCGTGCCGCCGCCGCGTTCCTAGCGGCGCGGCTGGCCCGCACGCAAGAGCAACGCGACCTCGCTAGGGGAAGCGCTCTCGCGATCATCAGCGCAGGCGGGCAGGACAGCTATCATGCGACCCGCGCCCTGCAGATCCTGCAGGGCGACCTCGAGCGGGACGTGCCGCTGCTCGCCAGCCTCGGGTGGCCGCTGAGATCGCTCGCTAGCATTGCCTGGGCCGGGTCGGACACGCTTGACCCCGCGATCGGCGAACGGTTGGCCCTGGACGCCGATCCGCGGGTCCGCCGAGCCCTTGCTCAAGCGCTTGCCGGCCACGCCGCCGATAGACGGACCACCCGCGCCCGTGAGCTTCTCGCCTCCGACCGGAGGTATAGCGTCCGCCACATGCTGGAGAGCAAGAATTCCGACGATTGACCAGCCCTTGAGGGGCAGGGGTAGGCGTCGATACCGGCGGGCCGCTGCGGTGCCCGCGGCCTTCCCCGGCAGCCTCGGCCGCCGCGCGCCATTCGCATGTAGGACACACCGCTCATCGGCCATGACCACGTGTTGCGCGCGCAACGACATGGGACTGTCCCTTCCAGCGTTCTGGCATTCCCGAGCCCATGCAGTCTCAGGTGTCATGGCCCGCTCGGCGTCGCGACGGAACCAATCGTGACGGGTACCTACGTGGCGTTGGGGTCGTTGGTGGTGATTCTGCCGGGGATGGGTGGCACCGTGCTGGATGCGCCGGGGCCGACGTGAGGAACCTGTTTGGGTTGGCGGCTGCGAGATGCGGGTGGGCTGCTGCGGCATCTGGACCGGCTGGAATCACCGTCGATCTGGAGCCGGCCTGGGTGGTCCGCTAGCAGCCATTGAGGGGTGGGGGCCCCATCGTTCCAGCAAGTCAGGGTTGAGCGCCGAACGGCGCCTGCTCGACGCCCAGGATCCGGCCTCCTCGTCGGTGTAAAAAGTCATCCCCCATAGATGCCTCAAAAGACTTATAGCATCACAATGCGAATATTTCGGTGCAGCCTCTATCTCGCTCAGGTCGCGGTTTCCGAGGCCAGCCCTTCAGTGTTCTCATAATTCGACAAGACCGGGGTCAATATCGGACTTTGCTGCCTATCATGAAGGGAGGCGGAGTGTCAGCAGTGGACCAGACGACACGTCGGGGGTGTTGAGTGGCAAGGTTGACAAAGCCAAGCCGTCCTCGTAGAGCGCGCTACTGGCGCACCCCCTGGTCGTTCATAGTTCTCCCAACCATGGTTATCGCTTCGATGGCCATCTGCTTCATCGGGCTGGCCCAGGGCTCAGGGGAGCGACCTCAGCACATCGACAAGGCCTTTTCAGCCGGTCTGGAGTGGTTGACTCACGGCCGGCTACTGGTCGGTCGACCCGAAGAAGTCATAGCCTTCTTCCTTGGCCTTATTGTCTTGCGACGAGCGCGCCTTGACTGGCTGGCAGTCACGCCCGGCGCCATAGAAGTGCGACCATTGGAAAACAGCGGGGTTCAGGTTGACGTCGACGACAATGATCTGGGCCGCGCGGAAGCGCACCTGCGCCGACTGACGGCTGAATTCAGGGAATATCTTTCGAGCGCCCGAGTATACGAGACGACAACCGTGCCCGGCGACTTGGAAACCGACCGCATAATCGAAGTTTTCAAATCCACTCAGCCCAGTGGTCGCCTGGCCACTCTTGCGGCAGTTTGGAGCTTTATTTGGCCTGCTCGAGCATTCATCGTCACAGCTAGTCTGAGAAGGCGTCCGGAGACACCGCATTGTGGTGTCTCCGTCGTTGTTCGTCGCCTGCCGTGGGGAACGGTGGAACTCGACACGCAGTGGTCCCGGGACTTCGAGCGGGCATTGCAAAGAGCGGCATTCGCGGTGACAGCGCACATACTGCCTTCGACTCGGGCGTGCCGTAATCCGCCCTGGTCCCAATGGCACGGGCGGCGAATCCCGATGCCGATGGAGCTGATGCGTCACTACCAACGCGCCAAGCGCATGGTAGGGGAAAGACGGTACGACGAAGCGTTGTCATTATACCACAACGCACTTCTGTATGATTCTGATAATTTTTATATACGGTATGACATAGGTCAGATTCTCGAGCGTTTGCAATTGTATCCTGACGCCCTGATCCAGTATGCGGAAATTACTGAACGTCTTTTTCCAGTCGAGCCTCGCCCAGCGGCTCCCCAGCCGGGGGTGGTCGAACCGGGGCACCGCAAGTTCAGGTCTTATGGCTGGCGGGCCGTGCAGCGACGTTCGGCCATTCTCACAACCCCACCGATTCATCATCCTGTGACTCGTTCGTCGCAGAAAGAGTTTTCCCGTTATGGCGACGCGTTTTTGGTTCGGTACCGCTACTTATCGGCGCTGGGCACGGCCAGGCGTCTGTCAAAGGAATTGCTCAACCCCGAATGGTTCGCCTTGCAGGAATGGCTTCAGTGGCAATCAAAGGGAGGCGGGGCAACAGAGCCGGCTGAAGGTCGCGGGCACCGCCCATGGCGATCCGTGGAGCTCAGCGACCTGCGACGGCGATTAGCTGAACAACTTGACCCCATCTGGCAGGAAGAACTGGCGGCAGTAGCTATTCTTGGTGGCTCGCGTACGGATCCACCGCTCGGCCTGGCCGGAGTGCTCCTCAATGAGCCGCACTCTGATGAACCACCTGCCTTTGTTGAGAATCTTCCCAGCGAGTCTAGTTGGCGTTATTTGAGTCCTGCGCGTGCCCGCCTACTCGCGGTCGAACAATATTTTCTGGCCATTGCCGATGCGGAGACTCGCCTGTTCTTGGCGGATTTTCGCCGTCAGGCGCGCTGGCGGCGGGCACCGTCAAGCCTCAATAAGGTGACGGTCCAACTCATGCAGACATTTGTGAGCTATCGGATGCAGCGGCTGCAAGCCGAATTATTCCAGGCGGCGAACCCTGGACAGCGCTCCACGAGCTGGCCTCCCAGCCGCGAACAGGTCGAGATCGATCTTGCGAACGCTGGCTATCATGAGTCCTCCCGAAGTTGGCTTCAACATTACATCGTTGCCTGCTTCCACGCCCTGCCGCTTGAGGAAGATAGTGAAGAGATCCCAGTCCACCGCCCTTACGCGGAGGCAGCGGTGCGAGCTCTTGAGCGTGCGCAAAGCTGCGGCAACGATTTCGAGTTCGTGATCTCAAAAAGATATTGGCTTCTCGCTGGAGACCCCGACTTGGCAGGACTACGGCGGTACGAATGCTTCAGCGCCTTTGAGAGCCGGGTCTACCTTCATCCTCAACCCTCGACTCCCGATTCCGCCAAGTACGAACTCTTTCACTACTTGCGTCAGGGCCTCGAACGCGGAGCTCAGCAGATGGAACAGATCTGGTTGCAACGAGCCCAGAGCCAGTCCGAGCGCCCGGATGGACGAATGATGGAGTCGTGGTTTCGAGCTGAGCGTCGCGCTTGGGAGATCTGCATCAGGCTCGGGCGGTTCCATCGGCAGTGGCAAACACGAAGTTCGGCACTTGACAGCTTACGAAACCTGATATCAGAGTTCGGAGGTGAGCCTGTACCCGTCCCCTATCCTGAGATCATTCGTGACTACATGACTATCGGAGTCGGCATTCCCGACAATGTTGTGAGCCGGCTGACGGGCATGGAGCGGCTCTTTTCCTATCTTGCAACTAATCTGGGCAACGCTGCAGCCTTGGACGGTCACACAGAATCCCCAGAGAATGTGTCGGTCGTTCCACCTCCGACTATCCTTGACCACACGAGATCGTGGATCTGGTATGCCGAGCATTGCTCACGGGGCGAAGCCGTGATGCCTTCCGCTGACGATATGGTCGACTTGTGCGAGCGTCAGGCCGCTGTGTGGACAGCATTGCGGCACTGGGTCACGACCCCTGCGCGACGTGACGCTTCGGCGTTCACCAAGGCGGTTCAGCGAGTCCGTCCTCCGGCGTACATAGACCTCACCGAAGCCGAACAAGACGACCGCGCCATAACCCCACCATCACAGCATGGTTGAGCATGTCGCGCAGGGTAGCCCACAGAATCTCGACGACCGAACCCTTGGACATCCCGGCCCTGACCGAGGACGGTACGGAGGGACCGAGGTCTCTGGCGGTAGCTATGCCCGTGTCAGGTCCGCCAGCAATTGGGCTACCCCTTCGGCCGGCGCGGTGTCGAACAGCGCGACGATCCACTTCGGCACCTCCAGCGCGTCGTGGGGGACCGTCGTTGGATGGGCGATCATGACTGCATCGAGCGCTGTAACCATGATCCGTAGGGCGCCATCACGCCCAACGTATCGATCCCCTCGGGGGACGCCCGTGTCGTTCCCCGACCAGTGCGCGCACGGCCGGTGAACGCCGATAACAGCGCTTACGTCAGCTCAACCCGTGACTGAACCTGCAGGCATCTCCATGCGCTGCTGACGAGCGCTGACTCGAGCCTGCGACCCCAGAGCCCGGGCGCACGGATGAGACCGCATCCGCAGCTCAACATCCGCTCGTAGCCGAATTGCGGATGTCCGAGACATGGGGGCGAACTCTTGTCGTCTTCCCGTCTTGATTGGTGCTGTCTCTGGGGCGGCGCGTTGATGGCTCAGTCGCTCGGTGGCACCGGGTGGATCTCGAATACGGCGACGTGGCCGGCGGCTGCGGCGAAGGCGTCCGGGTCGGGGCTGCTGGCGATGCCGGCCTGGACGAATAGCGGCGCACCTTTGGGGACCTCACGCGGGTACGCGCGCATGACCTGCTCTTCAGTGTTCTGTCGGTGACCTCGGTGAGTGTGATGTCCTCGGTCGGCGTCCCCGGGAGAGCTGCGCGCGCCGGTTGGCCCGGACGTTGCGGGCCCAGTCAGAATATGGCAGACCTGCTACCACGTATCGGCGTTGGCTGACCGTCAGCGGTGAGACCGGAGTGGAGCGCGGCTTGCCGGTCCGCCGTCCCGTCACCGTGAGTATGTGGATGGGCCCTGTGGTGAGCCCGATGCGAGACATGGCGTGCACGAGACGGTTGACGGCGCGAAGCCAGCGAGGCAGGCCTTTGACGTCTGGCACAGCAGGAGCCCTTTCGATCGCCGGTGTGTGCAGGTAGCGCGCCGTCGCTGGATCAATCGGCGCTCACGCAATTGCCCACGGCCCGCTCGTTGCGCCCGTCCTGTACACGGCGAGCGAGAAGCTTCACCAAGGAACGGGGTTGAGTGGATGCACGGCTGGCTCGCCCATTCACGGTCGGAGGCAGGGCCGGATGCACGGCCAGCAGGGCGATGTCATGGGGCGCGACGAGCAACGACCGAGGCAATGGCGTGAAGTCCACCGATGCCGGGGTCCGCTAGACGCGGGCGGGGGCGGGGGCGGGGGCGCCAGAGTCGTCGCCCGGCGCTCTTTGCCGGTCCGGGGTAGAAGTGACGGTAAGCGGTTCTCCGGTGCTGATGACCTTGACCGGGACGTCCGGTGCCAGGCGGCGCGCCGCCTCGACGAACTGCGTGGGGTCCTTGTCGCTCTTGAGGATGAGCCGGTCACCCACCCGGCCCGCGGTGAAGGCGTAATGTTGCGGTACCACCAGCTTGGGCCGCAGGGCGGCGGTGAGCTCGGCCGCCTCTTCGGCGTTCATCACGACCTGCTTGTTACCTGCCATCCGAATGCGCAGGCCGTTGACGGGCAGCAGCGCCAAGTCCAGCGGGCCGTAGCGGTCGGTCAGGGTGAGCAGCTCGGGGACGAGCAGGGTGTCCCCGGCGAAGTAGACGCTGCGCCCGCCGCCGCTGATCACGTAGGTGACCTCATAGACGCCGTGCTGGCCGGGGGCAGCGGCGATGGTCAGGTCGCCGACCTGCGTGGACTGCCACGGCTCGAGCGCGCGGACGTTGCTGAATCCCGCCTTGCGGGCCATCTGGACCACCGGCCCGGCGACGACGAAGGGCACGTCCTTGTCGGGGTACCGGCTGAAGGCGTCGAGGTCACAGTGGTCGTAGTGCTCGTGGCTGATCACCACAGCGTCCAGGTGAGGCAGCGTCTCCGGCTGAAAGGCGACCGGCTCGCCCGGGTAGTAGAAGGTCTTCTGGGTAAACCAGGGGTCGGTGAGCACGGTCAGGCCACCGAACTGGATCAGGTGGCAGCTGTGGGCGACCCGGGTGACAACGAGCGGCTCGATCATGACTGCCTCACTTTGTAGGCGGATTTCATCGGTAGGCACCTTCGTTCCATTTGGTACTAAGTACCGTAACATACTGAGGACTTATTAGAACGACAACCCCGATCGGGTACGCTGGCCGTCATGAGTCGGCCTCTACCGCTCGTGGAGCGCAAGCAGCGCCAGGCCCGCCAGCGCATCCTTGAAGCCGCCCGGGAGTTGTTCGACGAGCGGGGCTTCGACGGTGTCTCGGTCGGTGACATCGCCGAGCGCGCCGAAGTCGGCCGCACCACGTTTTTCCGCCACTTCGGCGACAAGCAAGAGGTGGTCTTCGGCAAGGAGCAGGAACTGCTCGACATGGTCACTGCGGCTGCTCGGGCGGAAGGCATCCCTGCCCCGCGAAGCGCTACCGAAGCCGTCGAGCAACTGGGCCCGGTCCTGCTCGCCGTCTGCGCCCAGGCGGCCGCCGACCCCGATGCCTACACCCGCCACTTCCAGCTCATCGAGCGACACCCGGAACTGCGCGCTCGCGACGCTGTGAAGACGCAACAGATCGCCGACGAACTGTGCGAGCTTCTCGTCCACCGGGGGGCCGGCGAGGCCGTCGCCCGCCTCGCCGCCCAAATCGCCATTGCCTGTTACCAGACCGTCAAACACCTCGACAACAACCCCCGCACCCTCGTCGAGCGGACCCGCGCCTCCCTGGCGCTGGCTCTCACACTTGGGGCCGGCCCCGCTGAACCCCAGACCGGACCGCCCGGTCCAGGTTGATCAGTCAGGTCCTGTTTCGGTTCTCGAACATCCGGTTATGCCGCTGACCGCGGGTCGACGTCAGCACGTGGAGTTCGGTCTGCAGGCGACAGACGGTCAAGCGAGTCTTTTGCCACCTCAGGCCTCCTGCGACGTTACCCCCTCAACCGGTGTTCGAGCTTTATGTGCAGTCCCCGACCCGCATTCGGTTACGAGTAGGTCGCTGGCACTTCAGAACCTGGCGCAGCCGATTTATGCTCTTTCCGAAGAGCTATCGCTCGCCTGAAGTAATATTTGAAGTTTGTCAGCAGCACGGGCTGGATGGCTCGGTGCCACAGCACGGAGCCTTCTTTCATGAGGTTCGGCTCTGGCGTGTCTCGATCGGCTGGCAGTCGAGGGCCGCTCCGATCTCTATCTGAATTTGATCCCGGTTCACGAACGGCTCGATGACTGGAAGTTCGACCGTTAGAAACGGAAGAACCAACTCCCGCTCACTGGTCCACTCTCGTTGTGTCGGATCCGCTTGTCAGGTCTTTGGGTGAGAGGGTTCCGGCGCACCCTGGTCCCCGCCGGGTCATCGCCAACATCCGCTCGGTCTTCGAGATCCAGCATGAGTTCTGCGAGGCCCGGCGGTCCAGGACACCCCCGACTGGCTACAGGGCTATGCGCCAATGAGCGCCGATCAGTGAGCGACCGGCAGTGGTGTCCCGGGACCACCGGGTGTCTTCCCACTGGGCAAACAGCGAGGAGACGACGATGAGTATCCCCGAGCCGGCCGCCGTTCGTGTGACCGCGGGCGTGGACTGGGCGAAGGACGACCATGTGGTGTGCGTGGTCGGTGAACAGGGAGAGGTGATCGACCGGTTCGCCGTGACGCATGATGCCGCTGGACTGAAGCAGGCCTGTCGCCGGCTCACTCGGGCAGGCGCGGACGAGGTCGGGATCGAGCGGGGACGGTCCGTTAGTGGCGGCGCTTCTTCGCGCCGGGCTGAGGTTGTATGTCATTCCACCGGGGCAGGTGAAGAACCTCCGCTCTCGATACGGTTCGGCAGGGAACAAGGACGACCGGTTCGACGCATACGTGCTGGCTGATGTAGTCCGCACCGACGCGCACCGGCTGCGGCCAATGGTGTTCGACTCCTCGGCGACCACGACGCTGCGGGCCAGCGTGCGCGCTCGCCGGGATCTGGTGGCTGCCCGGATCGCGGTGGGCAACCAGTTGCTGGCCCACTTGCAGACCGTATTCGCCAAGGACGCCCCGAACGATCCGGTGCTCTCCACACCGATGACGGCAACGTTTCCGAAGCCGCGCAGCCAATCGCGAAGATCTTGATAGCCCTCCTGGTTGGCCGGGAACTCGTGGTCTCCCAGGAGTGGGCCATGCTCGTTGATGGCGGCAGCGTGATGCGTGCGCTTGTGGGTGTCGACCCCGCCGATCACACATGGCACGTCGTCAGGTGCGATGACAGAAGCGGCTGGAATTGTCATGCTGGACCTCGCTCTTCCGTTCCGGCTGATCGGACGCAGGAGCGAACCGGCCGGACGGGCGACAGGTCTGTGACGGGGCTTCTAGCCAAGCTCCTATCAGGTCAAATCCGTCTGGCGGTGCGCGCCTCGGTGCTGCACCGTCTCCGGCCGACAAATCGAACGCAGGACACCGTGGTCACACCTTGCCGGGGTCAGGCCGGGACGGTGCAGCACCAAGAGCCAGTATTCACAGACCTTGCCGTTGTGGCGGGGGGTGAACGGGCGGATCCGCTGGTGCACGGACACGCCGAGACTGTTGAGGGCCCGAGTGAAGGTGGCGGCGCGGTAGCAGGAGCCGTTGTCGGTGACGACGCGAGTGATCGGCGGTGATCGCGTGGGCGGCGAAGAACGCGCGGGCTCGGGCCATGAATGCAATTGCGGTGACGGCTTTCTCGTCGGTCAGGTGTTCGGTGTAGGCCAGGCGGGAGTAGCCGTCGATAGCGCTGTGGAGGTAGACGTACCCGGTCCTGACGGCCTTGTTCGCCGAGCGGGTATGGGCGCGGTGGCGGGCCCGGCGTGAAGCCCGGTGCTGCTCGGATCCACGGCCGTGGGCGCGCCACCCACCGCCGTCGGGGATGCGCCCGACCTTCTTCACGTCGACATGGATCATGTGACCGGTATAGCGGGCGATGATCTTCTGCGCGGGTTTGCGGTTCGAGGCCCCGTTGGGGTCGAGGTCACGCAGGCGGTTGATGCCCAGGCGCCTCAGCCATCGCCCGACCGTGCTCTGGCTGATCTGCTCGCCTTGGCGATGCAGTTCGGCGGTGACGGCCCGGGCGGAGAACTTGTGCTCGCGTCGTAGCCGTTCGATCTCGGCCACGACCTGCGGTGATGTCTGGCTCGGGCAGGCCTTCGGGGTGCTGGAGACGTCGTCCAGGCCGGCCTCGCCCCAGCGTTGGTAGCGGTTAACCCACTTGGACAGGCACTGGCGGCTGATGCCGGCCTCGGCGGCGACGTGGGCGATCGGACGGCTCTGGCAGCGGTCAATCAACCGCAGCCGACCGGCAGGGGTCAGTGGAGCATTACGGTGGGACAAGACGGGTCTCCTGGACGTCGGAGCATGTGTGTTTGGCGATTCACATCCTCTGCCAGGGGACCCGTCCCCAGTTCAGCGGCCTACAACCCCGCCGTCACCAACCTCATGACCCACAACAACTAGCGCGGCAGTTGGGTCTACCGGTGCGGGCTCACTACAAGGCGACGCGAGGTCATAAAGTGCCCCATGAGTCCCAACAGCCCCAAGAAGCGCGACAACCTTTCCGCCGCCGACCGGGCCGAGCTGCAAGCCCAAGCCGAATGGCTGGGACCGATCGTTGAAGTGGAGCCCGAGTCGAGGCACACAGCCGACCAGTCACCGCTGGTGGGCAAAGCCCAGGTCTACGTCACCCGCACCGGGAAGGCATACCACCCTACTGGTGCGGCATCGTGGCTGCGAAGTGGGACAACCACCCCCGCGGCCTACTGGTGATCATGGCGGACACGGTCGGAAGACGGACCCGGTGCCAGCAATGCGTGCGCCCCTGACCTAGAGCGACGCACCGGCCCGGGCTTGTGCGAGCTGGTGGACACCTGGCGCGTGGCCGCTGGTGAAGGCACCGCGGCCGCAGTGGCCGACCAAGGTGTGTCTGCGCACATGGCCAATCAGGTTGGGTCGATGCCCGACCAGCGCGTTCGACGCCCGTGCTGGCGGGTTATGGCTGATGAGTGGGGCCCGGTCAGGCTCACCTCGCCCACACCAGCGGCTCCCTCAGGTGGCCCGAGTGCCCGGCTGCGGTCGCGTGAGCGGAGCTTGGCACCGACACTCAGCAGACCTCGTCGTTGAGAAGGAGCCTGATGTGGCAGCCACATTCGAGATCTACCAGGACGGCAGCGACCAGTACGACTGGCGGCTGAAGTCCGGCAGCAATCAGGTGATCGCCACCAGCGGTGAGGGATGCGTCCACCAGCCCGGCGCCCGAAAGGGCATCGAGGCGCTGAAGCGTGACGTGCCTGGCGCCAGCGTCAAGGATGTGCCTCGATGAACGACCCCACGCAGTCCCCGCTCGAGCGCCACGAACTGCACAACCCCTCGGTCGATGAATCGGTTGCCGCAGGCGGGGCGTGCGCGCAGGTGCACCTGGCAACGGGGCGGGTCTGCATCCTGGAGCACAGTCACAAAGGCTCCTGCGACTTCACCCCTGCCGCCGACGCACATAGCCTCACCTCATCCGATCCGATGCCGGGTCAGACACCCGGCCCGCAGCGTTCATAGGCTCGGCGTGCTCGGCGTGCTCGGCGTGCTCGGCGTGCTCGGCGTGCTCGGCGTGCTCGGCGTGCTCGGCGTGCTCGGCGTGCTGGCGCCGGGCTCTCGGTTGACGCCCAGCTAATACACCCCGCGCTCCTTCGCCGCGTGCAGGAACTCTTCAGGGTGGCCGGCTTGGAGACGCAGCTGTTGGCGCGAGGCCGTAGCTCGGCCATGTCCCGAGCATGGGTCGATGTGGTCAGCACCATCACTGGCAGGCGCGCGGGTCGAGGGATCGGCACGGGTGGGCCAGACTTGCAGGCCGCCCATCTCGGGCATGTTGATGTCCAGCACATGATCGCCGGGCGCAACGGCTCGCGCTCATCCTCCGGTGGCAGCAGGGCTAGGGCCGCCGCCACCCCCGTCGCGGGCCACGACGATCTCGTTGCGGATGTCGTTGACTGCGAACGCGCGCGTACCTCGTGAGGTAGACGTCGTCGTGGCTGGCGTCGACCAGCAGGATCGCGCCCGGGTGCGAGCCGGTGTCAGGCGCCCGCGCGGAGCAGGGCCCGCTCGATCGCGGCGGCCAATCCGGCCTCCTCGATGGGTTTGGTCATCAGCGCCACGTTCAGCGCCCACGCCTCTTCCAGGTCACTGACCTGGTGGCGGGCGGTCAGCAGGATCGCCGGCATCTGCGCGCAGGCCGGCTTGTGCCGGCGTAAGTGCTGCAGCAGTTGCAGGCCACTGATCGCCTCCATCACCACGTCCAGGATCAACAAATCCGGGACACCGCGCTCATCCAGGACGTGCAGGGCCTGCAGCGCCGAGCCCGCGGCGTGCACCTGGTGGCCGATGTTGCTCAGCCACAGGTGGATCAGGCGGCGGTGGTCGGTGTCCGCATCGACGAGTAGCACCGTGGGCATGCGACCGCCTCGAGGTTGGCCCTACGCCAGGTCTTAGTGTGCCGTTTCTCGACACCTCACCTATCGGATCTGATCTCTGCCTGCTTGAGCCCTGCCCCCCGAAGTCGTCACCTGGCGGCACCGGCCGCCCCCTGCCAGAGTGCCGTGAGCGATCGTCCAGGCTTTCGAGGTGGGCGGTGGGGATGCTCAGTCTGAGCCTGGTCCTGGTCCTGGTGGAGTCGCTGACCGGCGTCTGGGCCCAGCCGGCGGCCGCGACGAGTGTGCCCACCAGTGTGAGGACACATTTCTGAATGGCGTTCCCGGTGAACCTCTACCCCACTGCCCTGTTGAAGGTGTTCATCTCAGGGGCTGCTGGGGGGACCGGGACGGCGACTGCCGCGGGCATTGCCTACCCCGTTCACGGTGACACCGGGAACGGTGACGGAGGTCGATCTGCCGTCGTCGGTGGCGGTCACGGCCGCTGATGGGGTGGAGAGCCTCGGCGTCGAGGTCACCCTCCAGGCCGAGCACTTCCAGCTCGGCTCGGACTCGTTCGGCGCCGGTCATCTCCGATAGCCCAGAGCGCACGTTCTCATCGGGGGCATCGCCCAGGGCCAGCTGGGCCGGTTGCTCGCCGGCGGCCGCCACCGGCCGGGCCGCCTGAGACTGCGCGGCCGCGGCCCGCCGCACCCCCGAAGCATCGCGGGCCTGCCCCGCCATCCCGGTGACGGTCGTGACGGCCGGTTGCGAACCGCTGGTGCCGGCGGGACCTCCCGGCCCACCGGGTCGTCCGCCCGGGCTACCAGAGGGGTTGGGCGTCGGCGAAAGCGTGGCGATCGGCGTCGCATCCGCTACCGATGCCCGCCCCGCCAGCATCGTGGCGGACGCAGCGCTTCCCGCCGCTGCGAACGCCCCGGTCAAGAACCTGCGGCGCCCAGAAACGTGGGCGAGCGGGCTCATCGTGACGGTGCCCGTGCTGATGGGCGCCCTCGTGATCAAACTGAGACTCGCTCGTGAAACTGCCTCAATAGGTAACACGGCGTTACGCTAAGTGAGAATCTTCGGGAGGATCTCGAGAAATGCTTCGCGTCACCTGTGAATCACGTCTGCACGAACCAGACCAAGGCGGTCGATCGACGCCCGTCAGAGCCGGGCGTGAGCATCACACCCGTCCTCGCAAAAGACGTGCGTCATCGTTGGCGCCTGACCTTGTCTACCTCTGTAACGACCGCTTGAACGTCGGCGCGCGCGGGGCACAAGGTCTGAGGCCTTGTTCCCTCGCTGTCAACGGTGGCGGTTCGCCCCTCATGGAAGAACTAGTTGGAGGCGTGACCCGTGATTGATCAGTCCAAGGCCCAGCAGCTCATCGGTCAGAACCTGCACACCACCGACGGCGACAAGATCGGCACGATCGGGCAGGTGTACATCGACGACTACCACGGCGCCCCCGAGTGGGTCACCGTCAACACCGGCCTGTTCGGCACCAACGAGTCCTTTGTCCCTCTGGCCGAGGCGAAGGTCTCCGGCAACGACGTCGTCGTCCCCTACACGAAGGACCAGATCAAGAACGCCCCGAACATCTCTGACTCCGGCCACCTGTCCGAGGCCGAGGAGCAGGATCTCTACACCCACTACAACGTTGCCTACACCACCGAAGGTTCCACCTTCGCCGACACCAGCCGCCTCGGGCAGAACACCACCGGCCAGACCGACACCGCGTACACGGACCAGACCAGCGGGCGCCGGGCAGCCGGGCGGGGCACGTCCGGTTCGGGCACGGACGAGGCGATGACGCGTTCGGAGGAGCGCCTCAACGTCGGCACCGAGCGGGTCGAGTCCGGTCGGGCTCGACTGCGCAAGTGGGTGGAGACCGAGAACGTCCAGGTCGACGTCCCGATCAAGCGGGAGAAGGCCGTCCTGGTCACCGAGTCGGTCACCGATGCCAATCGCGGTGATGCCCTGTCGGGGGCGGACATCAGCGAGGACGAGCACGAGGTGATCCTGACCGAGGAGCGCCCCGTGGTCTCCAAGGAGATCGTCGCGGTGGAGCGGGTGCGTCTGGACAAGCAGGTCGAGGAGGACGTCGTGCAGGCCGGCGGCGACGTCCGCAAGGAGCGCATCGAACTCGAAGGCGACGTCGACACCACCAACACCGATCGCCACTGATCCGGGCGGGCAGTGCGTGGGTTGCAGACTGCGGTCTCGCGTTAGCGACCGGCCGAAGGCATCAGCCACGCAGATCGACGAGGGGGTGCTAGGCCCTGACCAGATTCAGGTCACGCGGCAACGTTGAGGCCGCTCGGCCGACAGTGAACTGCCTGAGATGGTTGAAACCGACACAGATGCTGTTCCCCGGTGGTCTCGAGCACGCACTAGACCTTTGGAGCCGGCCCGGACAACTCGTGAGCTTTTCACCGGGGCATTGACTCGCCGTCGTTGTCTTCCAGCGGAGGACATCAGCCCGCCCAAGTTTTGCCTGCTTCGTTTCGATCTTTAGGAGATTTCATGAGTACCCGTAACACTGTGGTCCGTTCCCTGCATGACACGGGCGCGGCAGTCTGGCTCGGCGGGGCCTTGATGGGAGCCGTCGCTCTCAACGGCGCCGCATCGGACATCCGCAATCCTCACGAGCGAGCCGCCATCGCTGCGGACGGCTGGGGACGGTGGGCTCCGATCAATGCCGCTGCGATCGGCGCTCATCTCATCGGTGGCCTGGGTTTGATACTGGCGAACCGGGACCGTGTTCGCGCCCAGAGCGGGGTGAGCGCCAACACCGCCGCCAAGACGGTAGCCACGGCATTGGCTCTTGCCACGACCGCCTACAGCGGTTTCCTCGGCTCCAGGATCGCCTCTGCCGGCCGGGTGGACGCCGACTCGGCGCTCATAAGTGACGACGACACACCGGACTACGTCGCGGCGGCGCAGGACCGGTTGCGGACGCTGCAATGGGTTACCCCGGTCCTCACTGGTCTCATCGTGGTGCTGGGCGCTCAGCAAGGGGAACAGCAACGAACATCTCAGGTTCTGCGCGGCCGGGCCAAGAAGAACAAGGGCAAGAAAAACCGGCGCGGCTAAATTCTGTCGGCGTCTTCCCCCTTTTGGCGCTCCAACGGCTCGGGCGCATCGATGCAGTTTCGTCAGCGCCCGAGCCGTTGCTCGGATCGTTGCCTGTAGTACGAGAAACATGATGGTTGCAGTTTCAGGCTCCGAGGAGTTAAAGATACAAGGGAAAGCTGCCGTCTTTCCGCTGATGGGATGCCGCGCCCTATTCAGCACGAACGCCGCCGCTCCCCTGTGGACGCCACACGTCGCGAGCCAACTTTATAGGCTCCATGACTTTGGGAGAGTCATGCTGAAATATTACTATCTTTGGGCAGCAGTTGTGACCTTTTGGGCAGCTATCGGCGCGTTAATCGCCGTCATTGCTTTCCCATTGGCGTCGCTAGGTTCAGCCTTTGTCTCCGCAGTTCTACTGGGAATGACCGTTCGCTATCTGGGCTTCGAAAGACACGAACAACCAGCCTTCTTTAATCGAAAAAGTTCCTCGCGAGCCGCGCTCAACGGGGTAGAAGGTGTGGCAGTCGCTGGATGGTTGGCTTCAACGGGCCCGTCCAGCTTAGGCCTTGCCGTCCTGCTTCTTGCCATGGCACCTCGCACCATCACCTGGTGTCGATCTCTCGTCTGGCCACGGGGCCTTGCCGGAAAACAGGCAACCTTCCAGCCACCGACCCCAGGTGGTACCCCCGAGGTAATCCGAGTTTCTTTGAATCCGCAAACCGTTCCGCTGATGTCCGATAGGCAGTTGATTCTCGAATGGCGAGTGAGTTTCGTCATACTTCAGCACGATTGGTCGACCATCGACGTACTATCAGTGATCGACTTTCGGTGCCGTTGTCTCGACGAGCTAGAAAAGCGAAATCCCGCAGGATTTGCGCAATGGATGTCGAATGGTGCTCGCGCCGCGAGCGATCCCACTCCTTACATGACTCCTAACTCACCCTGACGGCGCTAGACACAGCAATCGCCGCGAATAGAGCAGCCGCGACGTGATGCCGATCCTGTGTACGCTGGTTTACCGGGCAGCATGCTGTATGGGTGTTAGTTAAAGCGAGCAAAAGCGCGGGTCTTGGATTGCCTGTGGTGATATTAAAGTCGAACACTACCTTCGCGGCGTACGAGGCCCGAGCGCTTGCGCTGATTTGGTACGCACTTTCACTCAATATTCGAACCGGACGGCCGGGCCCTGGTGATCGTCCCAGCCTCTAGCCCCCCGCCTGGCCGTCCGTGCTCTCGTCAATTGGGGAGGCGCAGATCGGGTACCGGCATGTGGCCGGTAAGGATGTCGGTCGCGACGTCTTCCAGCAACCGTCCATAGGTGTAGGCGTGCGCGCGCAGCAGGTCGAGGGCTGGCTGCGCGCCAAGCCCGTTCACCTTCATGACCCGTCCTTGCGCCTGCCACACCTGGTACCGGCGGCTGGCCGAGGGGCCCTCCAGCCATCGCTGATCAGGCTCTTCATCGTCGTTGGCGGGCAGCTCACCGTCCAGGAGCTGTCCGGTGATCAGGGTGGCGATGGCGGTGATAGCGGCAATGTCGTCGATATCTCCGGCGAGCGGCGGTAGAGGTTCAGCGAGCCCATGGCAGCCCCTTCGGCTATCAGGGGAAACACGAACACCGCACGCAAAGAAGTGCGGGCGATCAGCTCGGCCGTATAGGTGGGCCAGTTGGTCCAGCCCACCGATGCGGCCTGGCGATGTCGGGAACCAGGAGGGCATCTCCTGCTGCGTCGGCGTAGGTGACCGGTCCTTCCCCAAGGCTGAACTCAAGTCGTTCAGCCAGTACGGCTTCGCTGTCGCTGGCGCCGACCGGCACGCAGACGTGCGGTGCCAGCGACACGGACAAAGATGCTGAATCCACCGGCAGAACACGGACAACCGCCCGGCACAACCGGTCGGGTAAGGACAGGAGCCCCCCGGCATGGGCCGCCAGGGCGTTCAAGACAGCCAGAAAGTGAACGGTCACGCTTACCTCTCCCCGGAGATCACTGATCGGCGTCGCGGCCATCGGGCGCACACCTAGTTGGTGTGTGGCATCGATCCGCGGGACTCCCCGTCCGGGCGAGGGGCGGCGTTCATGCCAGTGATACAGGTCGTCACATTGATGTTTCATGAAGTAGACGCTCGCAAGCCCTGCGGATGACGCATGTATCTGGTTCGCCCAAACGAGTGCCCGATTCGTGGTTGACCCCGGATGTGACTGATGATGTCCTGGGTCGTCAGCCGATCGGCCCGTCCTGAGCCCTTGGGAGCCTGCGCGTGGCGGACACGGACGCTCACGAAGAGATCACCGATTTGATAGCTCCTCTGCGCAGATATGTCGGCGCGCACCTGCGCTCTCGTGAGGACCTGGATGATGTCGTCCAGGAAACCTTGACCAGGGTCCTCGCGGCCCAGCCCCGACTTGATCCTGGTGTGGCGCTGGCTTACTCGATCGTCGTGGCCCGGCACGTGATCACAGACAAAGCCACCACTGAAGCCCGCACCACGGCTAACGCTCACCGGTTGATCGATCTGACCCAGCCGGACCTGCCCGAGGATCTGCTCGTGCGGGTGGAGGAACGAGCCGCGCTCAACGCAGCGCTGGAGGAGATCGCCCCAGCCCAGCGCACGGTGTTCTTGGCTCATGTCCTGGACGACGAACCCGTCACGGCGATCGCCGCCGATACCGGGGTGAGCAGCGGATCCCTGGTAGCCCAGCTGGCCCGCACCCGTTCTCGCCTGCGCGTGGAGTACCTCCTGGCCCTGCGCGGCGTGGACCTGCCGACCGACCGTTGCATGCCGGTCCTGATGGCCCTCTCAGGGGCCGACACCCGCCGCCAGCGTGTACTGCGTGCCGCGCATCACCTGCTGAACTGCCCCACCTGCAGTTCGCTCAGCGAACCGCTTCTGCGCCGTCGCAGCGCCCTGGCAACAATCCTGCCCTGGCTCGGGCTGGGACCACTGCTGGGGTTCCTGCGCCGCCTCGTCCGCAACTCTCCCGTCCAGGCCGCGGCAGCAACCGGGGCGCTGACACTGGGAACGGTGGCCCTGGTCGCGGTTGCCGTGCACGCCGGCTCTGCACCACCGGGCGCCGCGCTGCCGGCCACGAGCAGACCCACGGTCTCCGCCAGCCCCCCAGCCACGTTGCGACCTGGGCAGGTGGTGCGTGTGCGCGACAGCCGGGCTTTGCTGCCCGTTCCCGCGAACCTGGCCTCAATGACCGGCCAGCGCGTGCGGGGCCTGGCCGTACCGGTCCTGAGCGTCCCGGCTGACGAAGGGTTCTGGATCGGCGACACCCGCCGAGGACGGATCTGGGTCCAGCTCACTCACGCCGGAGCCGAGTCCCCGGTCAAAGTCCGCCCTCACGACACCGTCACTTTCACCGCAACCGTGGCCATACACGGTGCCGGTTTCGCACGCCGCACCGGCGTCAGCGCCGGTGAAGGCGCCGCGATTTTGACCGGTCAAGGCGCTCACCTCAGCGTCGACGAGCACGACCTGAAGGTCCATAACCACTCAGCCTAGAGCACTGCAGGGCCACCGACTCCCTTCGAGCCGCCCGGGTATAGCGGCGCATTCGACGAACAACCCGCAATCGTGGCCGCGCCAGCCTGGTCAGCACTCCCGCCAGGGAGCACTATGGGAAGAAATCTGCTGGAAGAGGCAGTGTTCCAGCCCCCCCTGTCTTGGCGCCTTCTGAACCAATGGAGGCTCAGCCATGTCCAACTCCGCGCCCGCATCAGTGGTGTCCAGGATCGTCTACCCCATCCTGAGTGTCGCCAGCCGCGCCTGCACACAACTCAGCGACTTCCTCGACGACACCGAGTTCACCATCAACAACGACGGGTCCTACACCGCCAAGGGACGCGGCAGTACCGGCAGCGACGACGTGCGATTCTACGAGAAAGACGTTGAGTGACGTCGTGAGCACGTGTGCCCGGCCGCCAGAGCGCGCCCTTGCCCTGGCCGTCGGAGCCGCTACTGTGCCGGACGATCAGCGAGCTACCCACAGGCACCGGGCCGATGAGCTTCGAGCCGAAATTTGACGGTTTCAGGGGCCTCGCCGGGGTCGATGCATCGGGGCACGTCCAGATCCGCTCCCGCCAGAATACTGACCTCACGTCCGCGTTCGCGGATATCGCCGCGGCCCTGGCGCAGCAGTTGCCGGCCGGCACGTTGGTCGACGGCGAGCTGGTGATCTGGAACGGCGACCGCCTGGACTTCAGCCAGCTGCAGCGCCGGCTGGCCAGCCCCAGCCGAGCCGCCGCCCTGGCCAGGGCCCTGCCGGCCTCTATGTGCTGTTCGACGTGCTGCAGTACGGCGGCCGCGACCTGAGCGATGAACCGCAGCGGGCGCGTCGCCGGCAGCTGGAATCGATCCTGCACACCCTCACACCCCCCCTGCAGATCGTGCCCTCCACCCGCGACCGGAACGTGGCCGCCCAGTGGTTCGCCGACTACGGCCGGGCCGATGTGGGGATCGAAGGCTTGGTGCTGAAAAATCCGGCGGGCCGGTATCGACCCGGGCAGCGGGCCTAGGACAAGCTGCGGTCCAGAGCGAGCATCGAAGTTGTGGTCGGGGCGGTCACCGGCACCCTGGCCGCCCCCGAACGACTGATCCTCGGCCAGGCCGGCCCAGATGGACGGCTCCTGGTCGCGGGCAGCACGGCACCGCTGTCACCGACCCAGCGCCTGCAGATCGGCGGCCTTCTGACACCACTGGGCGGCGCCCACCCGTGGCCACCCACCCTGTCTTCCACCGGCGGGGCCTGGAACAGCGGACGGCGACGTTCACCGGTGACCCGGGTCCAGCCGGCCCTGGTCGTCGAGGTCGAAGTTGACAGCTCCTACACGTACGGCCAGATCCGTCACCTGGCCCGCCTCATCCGCACCCGTCCCGACCTGGATCCAGCAGACATGTCAGCACCGCCGGGTGATCTGTCGCCACGATGGCCCGCCCGGCCCGTCAGAAGGCGGCGCGGCGGCAAATCCCTACAGTTGGAGATGCCTGAGACACGGCGTATAGGTGGCGTTGCATCCCCGTAGCAACGCCACCCATACCGTCTGGACCCCCCGGCTCGAAGGGGATTGAGCGGCAATGAGGTCTTGCCTTTTGGTTCCGTCTTAGGCGGCTCACCGTTACCCTCAGCCCCGTCCGCATCGTTGGAGTCGAGGGGCGTCCCGTGTCCAAGGGCAACGAACTGCCTGTGCCCGACAGGCACAGCTCCGGCACCGCATCCGCCCCCCTGGCCGTCCTGCCAGTCGCACGCAGGGTGCAGGTAACGGGAGATTTGTTCCACCCGGTCGTACCGGTAGGGGCGGTCTACGTGGGCAGGGGCGGCCCGAACCTGCCCGCCAGTCGCTTCGAGAACCGCCATCGCATCGGCAGTCACTGCCGCACCTGCGGGAGCGGGCACGACCAGCCCGGCGCCGTCGCCGCCTACGCCGACGACCTGGACTCCTCCCCCGAGCTCGTCGCTGCCGTCCGGACCGAACTGGCAGGTGCCGACCTGGCCTGCTGGTGCAGGCCCGGCACGGGGCCGTGCCACGGCGACGTCCTGCGATTCGTGGCCGCCGGCGTCGACCCGCTGGCCGCGCACCTGACCTGCGTCCTGGAGCACCAGGGCCATCCCGGTGACGTCTCCGTGGTGCTCGGGCTCGCCCAGGTCCTCAGCGGGGTGTGCGGCCCGACCTTCCCCGCCGACGGTGACTGCCTAATCTGGCAACCGCAGGTCCACGCCGCAGCCGCGGCCGCCGGCTTCCCGGCCAGGCCCGCGTTGGTCACCGGCTGGCTCGACGAGCAGCTACAGACCATGGCGTTCCTGCACCACGCCACGATCGTCACCCTCGCCGATCAGCTGATCGTCGTCGACCTGACCGCACAGCAGTTCGCCCACCACCTACCTCGACGATGGTTCGCCACCGACGCCACCTACCGGGCCCGCCTGGCCAAGGCCACCAAGTGCTCCGACGTCAGCATCACCGCAACCTCCGGCCCGCGTCAGTAGAGGCCAAGGGGAGTTATGTCGCCGGCCGCCACACATCACCCGCAGCTGTGACGACCATGTTTCCTCAGCCAATCCCACGGGCAAGCAGGCGGGCCGGGCGCGTCCGTGCACCCGGCCCGTAGCCACGCCGCGCGGCCCGCACCGACACTAGCGGGGTCGGGGCGACTCACGGTCGCATTGGGACCGCGCGGCGGACACGACACCCATCGGCCGCCCCGCACCCGCCCTGAACCCTCCCGACCGTCTGGACGACTTCAACGGCCGAGGCCGGCGTGCTCCGTCGCGTCGTCAATGGAGTGCTCGGGTAGCAAGGTTCACCCGTTCGCCGTCTCGAACGTTGTTCGACCGCAGTTACGGTGGGTCGGGTCGGGGTCGAGCCGTCACGGTTTCAGGAGTGATCATGCTCGCCCTCCCCCGCCTCACTGCTGCACGCCCTTGCCAGCCCGCTCTCCCGGTGCGTCTGGCCGCTGAGGGTCGCTCGTGACCAGGCCGTTCACGCATCTGCCCGTCGCGTCCGGGTACTCCCTGCGGTACGGGGCGTCCAGCCCGGCGCGCCTCGTCGCCCTGGCGGCCGAGCAGGGCATGACGTCGCTGGCGTTGACTGACCGGGATGGGCTGTACGGGGCGGTGAAGTTCGCGCAGGCCTGCACCGGCGCGGGGATCAGCCCGATTCTGGGCGTTGACTTAGCGGTCGAGGCGACCGGGCTGAGTGCCCGGCTGCCAGACTGGGCGGTCCCACCGCACCCAGTGATCGGGCTCCGGTTCGGGGTGGGGCCAGCGTGGATCCACGCCATCCGTAGGTCACCGTCGGTTGAGTCCCCGATAGTGGTGTAGCGCGGTCGCCGGGATCGTCGACGACATGGTCGTGGACGCAGGCGCGGCCACCGCGAGATCTTCGAGTCAACCTTCCACAGAATCCTCGAGGACCATCACGATGACCGCACCGCACATTGTCGACCCTGCCGGCCTGCTGGGCGAAGCCCTGTCCGAGGCTTCCCCCGATCTGATGCGTTCCCTGCTTCAGTCGATCATCAACGCCCTGCTCTCGGCTGATGCCGACGCGGTGGTCGGCGCCGAGTGGGGCCACGCCACGCCCGCGCGCACGGCTCAGCGCAACGGCTACCGCCACCGCGACCTCGACACCCGGGTCGGGACGATCGACGTGGCGATCCCGAAACTACGCAAGGGCACGTACTTCCCGGAGTGGCTGCTGGAGCGCCGCAAGCGGGCTGAGGCCGCGCTGATCACGGTCGTGGCCGACTGTTACCTGGCCGGGGTGTCGACCCGGCGGATGGACAAGCTGGTCAAGACCCTGGGCATCGATGCGCTCTCGAAGTCGCAGGTCTCCCGGATGGCCGCTGACCTGGACCAGGCCGTGGCCGAGTTCCGCCACCGGCCCCTGGGCCTGGCTGGGCCGTTCACGTTCGTGGCGGCCGACGCCCTGACGATGAAGGTCCGCGAGGGCGGGCGGGTGATCAACGCCGTCGTGCTGCTGGCGACCGGGGTGAACGGTGACGGGCATCGGGAGGTCCTGGGTCTGCGAGTGGCCACGAGCGAGACCAAGGCGGCCTGGAACGAGTTCTTCGCCGACCTGGTCGCTCGCGGCCTCGGTGGCGTCCGGCTGGTCACCTCCGACGCCCATGTCGGGCTGGTCGAGGCTATCGCGGCGAATCTGCCCGGCGCGGTCTGGCAGCGCTGCCGCACCCACTACTCGGCAAACCTGATGGGCATCTGCCCAAAGAGCATGTGGCCGGCGGTCAAGGCGATGCTGCACAGCGTCTACGACCAGCCCGACGCCCCTGCCGTGCACGCCCAGTTCGACCGGCTGATCGAGTACGTCAGCAGCAAACTGCCCGCGGTCGCCGAGCACCTCACCGCTGCCCGGGAGGACATCCTGGCATTCACCACGTTCCCCAAGGACGTCTGGACCCAGATCTGGTCCAACAACCCCGCCGAACGCCTCAACCGCGAGATCCGCCGCCGCACAGACGCCGTCGGCATCTTCCCCAACCGCGACGCCATCATCCGCCTCGTCGGCGCCGTCCTGGCCGAACAGACCGACGAATGGGCCGAAGGGCGCCGCTACCTCGGCCTCGACGTCCTAGCCCGCTCCCGGCTCACCCTCACCAACCCCGACATCGAACCCCAGATGGGAGCCGACGCCATGCCCGCCCTCAGCGCCTAACCCCTACCCCTTCACAGATCACGCAGCGCTACACCACTTCCAGGGACTTGACCTCACCGTCTGGCCCTGGGCGAAAATCTTGCTGCCGGCTTGGAGGCCGGCAGCGGGTGGGCGCGGTTGTGCCGACTGGTGACCGCCACGCACCTACGCGGTGAACGCGGCCATCCCGTGAACGCCACCGCCTTGATCGGTAAGCACGCCCACCTCCTCTCCCCCACGACAGGCCCGACCGGGACACCCCCATGACCAGCCGGGCCCGCGCACCTGGACTCCTTCAGCCTCGAGCGGCAACGGCTCAAACCGACGTTTTGAGAGCACCACCTCATCCACCGCGGCGGCCGCCTTGGCCAAGATCAGCACCTCTTGCTCCAACTGCGCGATCCATTTGTGCGCCGCCCCCAGCGCGGCGGACTCCACGGCCGGCTAGCCGTCCTTCAGGCCCCTCGCGACGAGGTCCTGAGCCTTCCACCGACACAGGCAGGACTCGGCGATCCTCAACTACGCCGCGACATCCACGGTCGCGCGACCCGAAGCCAAAGCTCCAGGGCACGGCCAGGAAACTCAGGCGGATACAGCTTCGGCATGACTGCTCTTTGATCACGGGCAGCAGATCCCGTCAACAACCGAGTCCGGAAAACCAGGGCAACATCATCCTGTCCGGCTGCGATGTCTCGGGACATGGGTGACAGTTCCGTGTCACGACATGGGTGACGGTTGATGTCTCAGGACTTCGGTGACGTTGGCGGGGTTCTTCGGGCGGGTTCCTGGGGGTCGGCCGTTGCCGACGTATCGGATGCCGGGGGCAGGCCGGCTGCGTTCGGCGAGGATCTCGACGTGCAGGTCGGTGATGGTGATCTTCGCGCCGGTCCGGGGGCCGTGGCTGACGACGAGGACGTGCTAGAAGGCGTGGCCTGCCTCAACCTCCGGGAGATGCCGTGTTCGGCACAGAACGTCGAGACCGCCCCACGCGGGGCGTCTTCAGGCCGCTGCGAGATCGCGATACAGACACGAGGATCGATGGGTTCACTGACAGCCACTGCCCGAGCTCGGGGGCCGAAGTGTCACCCCCAAGACCGCCTGAACCGTCACCGATGTCCTGATGCAGAACCGTCACCGATGTCCTGGGAGATAACATCACCCTGTCCGGCGAAGCGGGTCAACCCCAGGCCAGCCTGCTGTGTTCAGGCCAGGGGCTGGGGGGCCTTGACCCCGGATCATGGACACGCTGATTCCAGCACGTGCTGGAGGAAGCGAGATGATCTGTCTCATGGCCCGCAAGACGTATTCGCAGGATTTCCGTCATCAGGCGGTGGCGTTGTACGAGTCCACGCCCGGGGCCACGTTCAAGGGGATCGCTGCTGACCTGGGGATATCCCGGGGTGCACTGGCGAACTGGGTGCGTGAGCTCGGCAGTGGTGGCCCAGCCGCTGCGGCGGGGCCGGTGGGCGAGGCGGCAGCTACGGCGGTCGGCTCGCTGGGGACCGGCCGGGCTCGTGGGAGCGGTGGCGGCGGTGCTGACGCCCGGATCGCGGCCTTGGAAGCGCAGGTCGCGGCGCTGGAGGCCGACCGGGCCCGCCAGGATGCTGAGCAACGCAAGCTCGAGACCGAACGGGACATCCTTCGCCAGGCGGCCAAATATTTCGCCGGCGAGACGAACTGGTGAGCCGTTTCCAGTTCGTCGCCGACCACCAGGACACCTTCGAGGTGAAACGGCTGTGTGAGGTTGTTGAGGTCGCGCGTTCCTCGTTCTACGCCTGGCAGTCCGCGGCGCCGGCCAGGGCCGCGAGGACGGCTGCTGATGCGGTGCTGGCCGGGCAGATCCGCGCTGTTCACCATACGGATCGCACCCAGGGCGCCCCGCGGATCACCGCCGAACTCAACGACGGGGTCCCAGCATCGGCGCGGGTAAATCATAAGCGGGTGGCCCGCGTCATGCGTGAGCACGACATCGCCGGGTTCCGGCTGCGGCGGCGGGTGCGTACCACCGTGCCCGAACCCTCGGACCAAAAGTTCCCTGACCTGGTCAAACGCAACTTCACCGCTCCCGCGATCAACCAGGTCTACGTCGGTGACATCACCTACCTGCCGATCGCGGACGGGTCCAACCTCTACCTGGCCACCGTGATCGACTGCGCCTCCCGGCGACTGGTCGGCTGGGCCGTCGCCGACCACATGCGCACCAGCCTCATCATCGACGCGATCGACGAAACCCTCAGAGTACGAGGAACTCTCAAGGATTCGATCTTCCACAGCGACCACGGGTCGCAGTACACCTCCAAGGACTTCGTCAAGCACTGCAAGAAGCTGGGTATCCACCAGTCGATGGGGGCGGTCGGCACCAGCGCGGACAACTCCCTGGCCGAGTCATTCAACGCAACCTTCAAACGCGAGCTCCTCCAGGGCGAGGCGCTCTGGCCCGATCAGGCCACCTGCCGACGCGACACCTTCCGCTACAACACCCGATACAACACACGCCGCCGACACTCGTTCTGCGGCTACCTGACCCCGAACAACTACGAAACCACGCTAACAGCAGCTACCCTCGACCTGGCAGCCTGAAAAACACACCCCCCGTGTCCAACATCCGGGGTCAAGGCCCGGGGTTTCTGAGCTCGGTAGCGCGCTTCGCGCCGACATTGCTTGGCGGAGGTAACTCAGGTCAGGCGCTCTGTGTCTCGAATGCCGTTCAGAGAGATCGGAGCTGGGATCATTGACGCTGTGGCGGTGCCGATCAGCTCATCGCCGGTGATTACGGCCTTGCATGAGATCCTGAGTTTGAACGGGGAGGTCAGCTCAGCCCTGAAACTGATGTTGTTGTCTTCGTACCTACCGTCGGTGATCTCGGTGTCGTTGAGGCGCCCGGTGAGCCGGTCGGCGTCCTTTATGAGCAGAAGCGTGGCCTGCTGCTCTCCGCGCGGGGTCTGGACCGTCAGCTGCCAGATGCCCTCGAGGTCCGCAGGGGGGTGGGCTTTGGGGGCATCGATGAGGGGGGTCGACGGCGTGGACTGTGACACCTCGCGGGCCTGCTCGGAGCGGATCGAATGGTGAACGGGGACGGCATGGGCAGGTCGCGGTGCGTAGCGCAGGCCGTGCCCGAAAGAGAAGAGCGGATCGGCGGTGTCGAAGGGGACGTCTTCACGGGCGGCGATTACGGCTGCCATGGAGGAAGGGAGGTCGAAAGGGAGCACGCCCTCGGGTTCGGCGTAGCCGAATACGACGTCGAGGAACGCTTCGTCACTACTGCCGTAGCTGCCCAGGAGCGCGGCGGCCTCGGCGGCGACCTTGGGGATCACGGCCGGTCGTTCCAGGTAGATGTCGACCACCGTCGGCACACTGCGGTACAGGTCCGACTGGCGGGTCTGCTCCTGTTCGGAGTACTCCAATGATCCGCTGTGGAAGAGGGACTCAAAGAAGTCGTCTCGCTCTTCGAAAGGCGCCTTGAGCCGCACGAGCGCGACACTGGCCAGGGCCGGGTCGGTGACGACGGAGGCGTAACGGCTGGCGATTGTCGGGTCGATGTTCTCCAGGTAGACGCTGATTCCGGGCTTCAGGGGCAGGGTCGCGTCGGTGTTGGTCAACAGCGTGTATGCGCGGCGTTGGGCTGTCGCGCCTTCGGCGGCGAAGGCGGTGTTTCCGACGATAGCCTCGGCTCGGTCCGGGTCGACGAAAGGGTTGTCGAACAGGCCGAGCGTGAACTTCTCGCGCAGGATGCGGCGGACGGACAGGTCGATGCGTCCTTCACTGATGCGTCCGTCCTGCACGAGCTTCACAACGAGTTCGGGGCAGTCCTCGCCGCCGACCTGGTCGCAGCCGGCGTTGATGATCTTCTCGACCCGGGAGAGGGCGTCGAGGTGTTCGACGCCCCAGGCGCGGGCGGGCATGTCCTCACCGAGCAAGACCCCGTCGGTGACGATGGCCCAGTCGGTGCACACGATGCCTTGAAATCCGAGTTCTTCGCGCAGCAGACCGGTGATGACGCCCTTGTTGTAGCCGAACGCGACTTCCTCGTACTCGGTGTCCATGGGTACCCCGTAGTAGGGCATCATCTGGGACCCGCCGGCGGCGATTGCAGCTTGGAACGGCTTGAGGTGGTAGCGGAACTGGTCACCTGGGTACACCTGCTCGCGTCCATAGGCGAAGTGCGGGTCATCACCGTTTTTCTGCGGGCCGCCGCCAGGGAAATGCTTGCTTACTGTGGAGACGGAGTCGGGTCCGAGGGTGTCGCCCTGGAAGCCGCGGATGTAGGCGGCGGCGAGAACACTGCTCACGTCGGCGTCCTCGCCGAAGGTGGCGCTGATGCGTCCCCAACGCGGTTCCGTGGCAAGGTCGATCTGGGGGTGGAGCGCAACGCGCAGTCCCACTGCTATGTACTCCTGGCGGGCGATGTCAGCGAACCGTCGCACCAGTTCTGGTGAGCGTAAGGCTGCCAGGCCTAAGGTCTCGGGCCACTGGGAGAATGGGCCGGATAACGCTGAGGCGAGGGGGTTCTCGGTGAAGTGGTTCCGCGGATCGGTGGAGAGCGTGATCGGGATGGCGAGCCGGGTTGCCTGGGATTCCTCCTGGAGCCGGTTATACCATTGGGCCATCGTGCGGATGTCGGCGGCGGCGCCGACCAAGTTGAAGTGGTTCATGCGCAGGTCGTGGATCATGTGCTTGGTGTCGTCTATGCCGAGTCCTGGCTCGCCGTCAGACAGTGCTCCGTCCGGGCCGACGACAATCATCGTATGGAACATGAGGCCCGCCTTCTCGACGAGCGTCATCCGGGCGAGGAGGTCTTCGACGCGGGTGGCCATCGGCACTGAGGGGTCGCGGTAAGGCACGACTGGCTTTTCTTTGGTGCCATCGTTTGCGGGGGTGTCGTCGTGTGGTGTTTTCACGGTGCAAGTCTCCATTTCTGCGCGAAGAGCGGTGGTTATGGCACTGCTCTGACACGCCAGATGGCGATCCCGCCTAGGGCGGCGAAGATCATGCTGATGATGAACAGGTAGCCGTAGGCGGAAGCGCCGCCTCCGAATGCCGCGACGACCAGTCCTGCGAAGAGAGTCGCCGCTGTCTGGGGGGCGGCGTTGGCAATGTTGAGTACGCCCATGTCCCGTGCGGCGTGTTCCGGATTGGGCAGGACGAGGGTGACGATGGCGACGTCCACAGACAGGAAGCAGCCGAAGCCCAACCCGGTCAGGCCCGCATAGGCGATCATGGCCCCGAATGAGCGCGACAGGCACGGTGCCAGCGAGGCCACGATCATGGTCACCGCGGCGGTGTAAATGAGCGGGCGGTAGCGACCCAGGCGGTCGGACAGAAGACCACCGAGCAAGCTCCCGATCACCATCAGGACTGCCGCCACCGCAGTCAATAGGGTGATGGCCTTCTCCGCTGTGATGCCGGGGGGCAGCTGCACCCGTCCTTCGACCAGGTAAAGCATGTAGCCGAAGACGAGGTAGTAGGAAAACATCATCGCCGCTCGGGATAGGAAGGCACTGCGGAAGTCGCGGTGCGACAGGGCGCTGACGATGGAGCGCCACTGTTGACCGAAGGTGGCCGGGACGACCGCGGCGAGCGGTTGCTCTTTGGTAGTAGTGACGAAGAAAAGACCGGCCGCGGCGAGTATGAGCCCGAGAACCAGGTATCCGGTGAACAGATCAGTGACGAAATGGGCGGCGATTACCACCCCAACGACGGCGGCAATCGGCGTGCTGGCTCCAATGACCGCGCTGGCCATCCCGCGTCTTTCCACCGGGATCCGGTCGGGCACCACAGCCGTCATCGCCGCTTGGCAGGCGTTGGCGAAAGCCAGGACCACGGCCCAGATGATCGCGAGCAGCAACACATCACGCACGGAAGAGATGAACAGCAGGCAGGTGCAGGACGCCACGCTCCCCCACAGGATCCAAGGATTGCGGCGCCGGGAGCGATCGGACAGAGTCCCAAAGACGGGTTGGGCCAGGGCTGCGACGGCCGCGGCGCTACCGGTCACGACACTGAGGTTCAACGCCTTGCGGACCGGATCGGGGTCGATCAGGGCGACCTGAGTGGGCAGCAGTTGAGTCCCCGCCCCGATGTAGAGAGCAAACAGTGCGGCGTTGCCGATGAACAGCGTGCTCAGGAGCCGGCGTAAGCGCTGTGGTGATTCTTCAGTCACCGATGCCTCTGTGGTCGTGATCCTGGGGCCAGGTCCTGCCACGGTCATGATCGCTCCTTAGCATGGGCCAGCAATCGGGGAAAAAGCTCAGCAGCCGACGAGCCGCGTTCCAGATTCAGCTGGGCCTCCCGCAGGGCTGGTGCCTGCTTGAGGACGGAGGCAAGGTGGTTGACAGCCGGTGCGGGGGTGAAAGGAAAGTCGCTGCCGTATAACAGATGATCGGGCCCGACCAGCGTCAGTAGGGCGTCGAGGGCCACCGGTATCGGCGTCCCCGCCAAGTCGAAGTACAGGCCGCCGAGCAGGGCGGGCAGGTCCACCGGGGCTCCGGTGAGCGGTGACATGAGCGCGACCCGATGGGCCAGGGCAGGCAAGACCGCTCCGACGTGGGGGACGATCCAACGGATGTGCGGATATCGAGTCAGGATGCCGCTGAGGGCTAGGTCCACCACGCAGCGTGTGGTGTCGAACAGGAATTCGACCATCGGGCGGGGGCGAGCCAGCGCAGTGCGCTCCCAGCCGGGCGGCGAGGTCGGGTGCAGGGTCACCACAGCTGCGCGGGCGTCCAGCTCAGCAAGTACCGGTGCAAAGGCCTGATCGGCGAGGTATCGGCCGTGATAGTTGGTCTGCAACGCGACTGCGTCTGCCCCCAACTCGTCGTGGGCGCGTGCCAGTTCGAGGAGGGCGCCGTCGACGTCCGGTAGCGGCAGGAACGCGGATAGGCCGAAGGCGTCCGGCCGGTCCGTCACGATCCGTGCCCCGGCGTCATTGACGTGCCGGGCGAGTTCTCGGGCCGCCTGATCAGGGTGGAGCGAATCGTCACCGAAGTGGACGCCAGGTGAGGAGATTGACAGCACCGCAGCGGTGACTCCGGCCTGTGCCATGACCTCCAGAGCGGATTGAACGCTCCAGTTGGGCAGGCCTGGCATGCCGTCGGGTCGGCTGTGACCGGCTGTGCGACAGGCCACGGCGTAGCGGTCGGTGACGTAGTGGGCGTGGACGTCCAGCCAGCCGGTCATACCGGTCCTTCCTTGCCGGAACGACGCCGCTGCCGGCGGCCGGAGAATCCCGTCGGCGGTAGGACCAGCAGGCGGGGGATGTCCTCGACGTGCCGGGCGGTCGCACTCACCACGCGGTCGGGACGCACAAGTGCAGCCCGAACCCCCGCTCGCGCCAACCAGCGGCCCACCGCACTGCTCGAATCCACCCGCACGATGCGCGGACCGGCCGGCTCCACCTCGACCGCCTCGACTGGGTCGAGGGTGACAAGGGCGAAACCGTCGCCGAGCGTGTCATCGAACCAGGCCTCACCGGTTCGAGGTTGCGGACACAGCAGTCCCACTGGTGAGGAGGCACACTGGCGTGAACCTAGTCCTAGACGAGGTGACGTGGCGCTGAGAGCAGCTGCGGACACGGCCGGGATTCGGCATAGACTTCGTACCAGGGTGCGTCGTAGGGCTGCGGTGCGGCCGCTGCCGCCAGTCAGTGCCCAGCCCACAAGGATCGCGCCGCGGATCAGTTTCGCGCTGTGCGGCGCTCGTTCGGCCTGGTAGGTGTCGAGTAGGGCATCGCTGGCGCGGCCGCGCAGTACCAGGTCTAGCTTCCAGACCAGGTTGTGGGCGTCGCGCAGACCCGAACCGAGACCTTGGCCGACGAAAGGCGGCGACTGGTGGGCCGCGTCGCCCAGGAGGAAGACCCTGCGGTCTCGCCATCGTTCAGCGATGCGGGCACGGAAGGTGTAAGTGGCGCAGCGGACGACCTCGACTTGGTCGACCCCGTCGTCCTCGATCCACGGAGCGAGAAGTTCGGCGATACCTGGCCGTGAGGTGAGATCCTCAAACCGGTCCGAGTCCAAGATACGGAACTCCCAACGGTAGCGGTCTCCGACCAGGTGCATGAACGTCATAGCTCGACGGGGGTCGCAGACCTGGTGGACGCCCTCCCACATCGCCAGCGTCCGGGGCGAGCGGATGTCCACTACGAGCCACGGCTCGGTAAAGCCGAGGTCCCGGAATCCGATGTCCATCGCCGCGCGTACGGTGCTCGCTGCTCCGTCGCAGCCCAAGACCGCGTCGGCGACCGCCTCGTGGGAACGCCCGTGGTGGTCGTAGCGCACGCAGGCCCCATTGGGCCGATGCTCGACGGCGGTGACCTCAGCGCCCCGGCACACCGTGATCGCGGGTTCGCCGGTCACGGCTTCGGTGAGGACTCGCTCCAGGTCGGGTTGGTCAAACATGGACGCCTCAGGATGGCCGCAGATGCCGATGACGTCGGCGCGCCGAAATTCGGCCATGGTCCGCAGTTCGCCGTCTACCAGGCGCAGTCCCGGCATCGGCCGGCTGATCCTGCGGAAGGCGCCCGCCACCCCGGCCTCTTGGAGTGTGCGCAGAACCTCGCCGTCGATGTGCACCGCGCGTGGCAGGGGATAGGGCTGCGGGTGCCGTTCCAGGATCAGGGACTGGATGCCGCGGCGGGCGAGCAGTAGGGCGGTGGTTAGCCCAACCGGACCGGCTCCGACTACGACTACTGTGGGCGCATTCACGTGGTGCCTGCGGCTATTGCTAGGTGCCAGTCGATGGCGTATTGGCTCAGGAGGTCGCGTAGGTGGTCGGCTTCCTCAGCGGGTGCGGTCAGTCGCACCGAGGTTGTTCCGTCTGGCTCGGCGAGGTGGGCGCGACTGCCGAGGGCGGCAAGGTCGGCGGCGATGCAACGGCGGGCGGCGTCCGTTCGCAGTGCGGGCTTAAACACCTTGCCCACGGCCGTGAGCGGAATATGGTCGATGACGAGTATGTCTTTGGGCGCGGCGGCGGCTTCGGGGACACGCGCGGCGGCCCAGGCGCGCAAGTCTTCGGTGCTGGGGTCAGTACCGTCGGCGTTTGGTTGTAGGACGACATAGGCGATGGGTACTTCGCCTGCATGTTTGTCGGGTTGCCCTACTGCGGCTGCGGCGGTGACGGCGGGATGGCAGAGCAGGGCTTCCTCGATGGCGGCCGGGTCGATGTTGTGGCCGCCGCGGATGATCAGGTCTTTGGCCCGGCCGCTCAGGTAGATGTGGCCATCCGCGTCGACGGCCCCTAAGTCGCCGGTATCTAGCCAGCCGTCGCGTACGACGCCGTCTCGGGTGGGAACGCCGTCCTGCAAGTAGCCGGCGAAGACAGTGGGACCGGAGATGACCAGGAGGCCTGAATTGCCTGCGGGCAGGTCGCTCCAGCCTCCGGTGTCGGGGTCTAGGGCGACGGCTTTGATGTGCTGGTACGGCAGGCGCTGTCCGACACTACCCGGGTGGGAGCACCCCGGCAGGACGACAGCGCTGGCGCAGGTCGCCTCGGTCATGCCGTAGCCCTCCAGCAGTTCGACGCCGGTGCGCGCGGCAAAGCCGCGGCGCACAGCCTCGGGTAGGGGGGCAGCACCGACCACGGGTGTGCGCAGGCTCGTGATGTCGGCATCTACCGGTACCTCGCACAGCGCTGCGTACACGGTCGGCACCGCCGACATCCCTGAGATCTGGTAGTGCTCAATGAGCTTCCACAAGACCGGCAGGAGGGTCGGGTCGCGGTATCCCAGCGGCGGAGCCCACACCACGGGCCGGCCGGCCATAAGTGGGGCCAGACAGGTGACCAGGAGGGCGTTAACGTGGAAGAGGGGCAGCGCGGCGAAAACCGGGCCATCGGTGTCGGTGCTGGGGTGGGCTGCCAGCGACCATGCCATCGTCACCTGATTGGCGTGGGTGTGGACGGCCATCTTGGGTGCGCCTGTGGTTCCGCCGGTGTGGAAATAGGCCGCCGCGTCCTCGGCGTGTGGCGCGTAGGCGGCCAGGTGGTCGCCGGGTTCGACGGCCGCGAGTTGGTTGAGATAAACGAGGGTCGCGCCTGCCACCGGAGGCAACTCAGGCGCGGGGCCGGTGGCGTCGTCGGGGCGCAGCACTAGAAGAGTGGCCACGCTTGCATCGGAGGCCAGTCGGGTCGCTACCTGCCAGATCTTCGGATCGAGTTCCGGTCCGGCGACGATTAGGACACGCGCGCGCGTCGCTAGGAGAAGGGCCCGGATCCGGTTCTCGTCCAGGCCGGGATTGACCGGTGCGACCACGCCCACCGCCTGCGCCGCCAGCGTCGCGCACACCACTGACGCGGTGTTGGGGCTAAGCACGCCCACGGCATCACCGCTGCTGACACCCACGCGAGCCAGCGCACCGGCGATGCGTACAACCTCGGCGCGAAGGTTGGCGTAGGTCAGCATGAGCGGGGCGTTCCAGTCTGCGGTGGAGGGCAGCACAGTGATTGCGGTGCGCTCAGGCCAGAGCCGGGCGGCGCGGTCCACCAGTGCCCAGGTACTGGTCGGCAGGTTCCGCTCGGACAGTGGCACAGCCTCGATGGCGGTCAGGTCGCCCGGCTCCCGGTAGCGCGGCCACCACGCGGCCTGCGCCGCGGTTGTCACAGATGCTCCACAAGAGTGCGCTGGGCACCAAGATCCACGGCGCCGTCGTCGGTAGCTATGGACGCGGTAACGACATCACCGTGCTGCAGGAAGGCAGGGTTCTTCGCCTGCCTGGCCAGAAACGTCTTCCACTTGACCGCGGGGGGCAGGAGGTTGCCGATGATCTCAAGTGGTTTGGCCGGTGCCTTGAGTGCCGTCCCGCCGGGGGTGCCGGTCAACAACAGGTCACCCGGGGCGAGCGCCTGGAACCGGGCCAGCAGGGTGAGCGCCCGATCCGGGCGCACGATCATGTCGGCGACAGTGCGGTCCTGGCGCAAGTCACCGTTAACCCACAGCCTCAACCGAAGCCTGTCCAGATGGGCGAACTCGCCTGGGTCCAGCAGAACCAGACGCGGCCCGACCGGGGTGAAGGTCGGGTAAGACTTACTTTCGTAGAACTGTCCTTTGGGCAGCTGCACGTCCCGCGCGCTCACGTCGTCGGTGATCACCAACCCGGCCACGTAGCGGTGCAGGCTACCCTCGGTTACGGCGGTACCCAAGGTCAGGTCTCCGCCAAAAACCAAGCCGAGTTCGACCTCATAGTCGAGCAGACTCACATGTGCGGGCCGTTTTACCGTGGCGTGAGGTCCCGTGATCGAGCTCGAGGCCTTGCGGAAGAACGTCGGCGGCACGGCGTCGGGGTTGAACCCGCTGTCTTTGGCGTGCGAACGGTAGTTGACCATCTGGGCGACCACCCGGCAGGGCGCGGTGACCGGCGATAGCAGATCACGTGCCTGAACTTTCACCGCATCCTGGGAAGTGGTGACGTCAGCGGCGACCTGGTCCACGGCCCGGCGGTCGGCCAGCAGTTCGGCGGTGCTGCGAGCGGAGGTGGGCACTTGGAGTGCGCGGCCGGAAGCTGGGTCCTCGACCCACCAGCGGTCGGCGGTGCGCAGTACGGTGACGCTCATTGGGACATCGCCTTCATCAGAGCCAACAGCCGGGTGGTGGTCAGTTCGGTGTCTTCGGCATGCAGCGCGGCGCGGATCTCGCGTAGCTTGGCAGGGGAGGGCGTGAGGCCGAGGAAATCGCGAGTCACCGGCGGGCCCCACTGGGCAAGTCCGGACGCCGACATGGCCGCCCACCCGGGATCGAGTGAGGCATCAAACAGGTCCCCGTCGGCGAAGTGCTCCACCATCAGCCGGTCCGGGTCGCGCCAATAATCAAACAACTGGCTACCTTGGATGTGTCGGCCTATCCCCCAGGCCCGGCGATAACCGCGCTCGCCCAGGTACTCGCCTCCGGCAGCGATCGCATCGAGATCGGTGACCTGGTAGGCCGAGTGCACATACCCGCGCCCCGGGCTCAGGTGCATCGCCAGCGTGTGGTGATCCGTCGCGAGGGCGCCACGATCGCAGCGCAGAAACGCCATCGTCGGGCCCAGTTCGCGCTGGCCAGGCAAGAACAGGAAGTCGCTGACGATCAAACCCAGCGTTTTCAGGTACCAGTCCAGGGCAGCAGCAAAGCGGGGGGTTTCCAACACCAAGTGGCCCAGCCGCTGGACACGGGCGGGTTCACGGGCCGCCCGCTGAGTGGCGTTGACGCGACGCCGGGTGACTCCGGTGTTGATGGGCAGTGCCCGCTGCTGGGGCAGTGAAGCGTGCATCTGCGCGCCATGCACGACGCCGACCTGGATCCCGGTGGGATCCACCAGAGTGACCACCGACCCGGGCCGGCCGGCACCTAGCGGGCGAATGTGCGCACCCATATGGCGCGCGAGCCGCTCCAAGTCAACATGCTCGTCCACCTGGAACACCGGGCCGACGAACCGCGATGACGGACCGCGGCGGATCACGACCGCATCAGTTCCAGGCAGTGAGCCCCGCAGCCGCAGTTGCTCCGCCGCACGCCCAGCCACCGTAAACCCAAAGTCCCGCGCGAACGTCTCGGCGCGCTCCAGATCGGGTTTCTCGAACAGCAGCCAGGCCAGATCCCGAACCTTGACTACTGGATTGCGATCGCGACCTGAGTGCTCACCTCGCTGTGCACCCTGCTCGGCATGCAGTCCGCCATGAGCGGACGGGGGCAGTTCACCGGGGACCGGGAAGCCGAAGGTCATCGTCGTCCTCCATCTGATTTATCACTCAGCACTGATGGAATCATCACCCCGAGCAAGCCCCCAGGTCAAGTGGCACTGACGACCTCATCACTGCCGCTGAGATCATCAGTCTTGTGATCGCATACAGTGGATCCCATGGCCACACCACAACCAGAAACCGGCTCCAGGCTTGAACGCCGTAAAGCCCAGACACGTCGAAAGCTGATCGCTGCGGCCCGATCCATGCTCGCGGCAGACATCGCACAGCAGGCCAGCATCCAAGACATCACCGAGGCCGCAGACGTCGGCCTCGGCTCCTTCTACAACCACTTCACCAGCAAAGGTGAACTGTTCGAGACCGCTGTCGCCGACGTATTGGAGGAGATGGGCAAGCTCCTAGACTCGCTGAGCTCCGACGTGGCCGACCCTGCAGCAGCCTTTGCCCAATCAGTCCGGCTAGCCGGCCGAATGGCCCACCTTCGCCCCGAGATCGCCAGGATCTTGATCAGCCACGGACCCGCCTACATGGACTCCGACCGCGGACTAGCCCCACGCGCCCTGCGGGACATCACCGCCGGCATCAAAGCCGGCCGCTTCCGTGCCGACAACCCGAAGTTGGCCCTGGCCGGCACGGCAGGATCGCTGCTGAGCACCCTGCACCTCTCCCTCACAGACCCCGAGTTCGCTGACAACGCGATCTATGACCGGCTGGCTGAACAGTTACTGCGCATGCTCGGCCTGCCCGATGCCGAAGCGCGGGCCCTCGCCACCGCCGCCTTGCCGCAGGTGTCCGTGATCGAACCGACAATCTGATGTTTCCATCATTACTGATGCTACGCTCATTGCAAGCGGGCGCTTCGCTCCGCGATCGGGTACTCCCGGTGAATCGGCGTCCGCCGCGCCGCACGTGTTGAAGAAACGGAGTTGCTAGGTGAGCGTAGGAGCAGCAGCGGTGGACAGCGGGCCGCCCGCATCCGCCATCTCGACGGCCAGGGCGCTTCGGATCGACCATGTCACTGTTGTCGACCCGAGCGATGGGCTCAGCCGCCCCGACATGTCCGTACTGATCCGGGACGGCAGGATCCTCTCCGTCACGGACTTCGAGGGCGCCGACACCCCGGCCGGGGTCCAGCTCATCGACGGGACGGGTCGCTTTGCTGTCCCCGGCTACAACAACATGCATACCCACGTCCTTCAGGAAAAACGGACCAGCTTGTACATGGCGACCATGCTGGCCGAGGGCACCACGGGCATGCGCCAGATGGCAGGCTCCGACGACATGTTGCTGCGCCGCAGGCAGGGACGTCTCCCCCTGGACAGAAACTCGCCACGATTGCTCGCCCTGCCCGGCGCCCTGCTGTTGCCTTTTAACGCACCCACCGTGAAACGAGTCCGCAAGGAGATCAGCCGACAGCAGGATCTCGGAGCGGACTTCATCAAGCTCATCAAGGTGGAGCGGGAAGTGTTTTTCGAAGCCGTCACCTGGGCTCACGGCAAAGGATTGAAAATCGTGGGACACCTCCCGCCATCAGTGAGCCCGCGGGAGGCGTCGGAAGCCGGGTACGACTGCTTGGAACACCTAGGGACGAGCACCAACATCTGGGTCGAGACGTCTGGCGACCGCAACGCCTTTCTCCGCAGACAGGACACCTCCGGGCCACTGCCCAACTGGCTCGGTTACGTGCCCTTCTCCCAACGGATCTTCACGAGCCGGATCGCCACAAACGTCACCGCGAAGATGCTCATCAATCCAGCGCTCATGAACTCCCCCAAGACCGTCGCCCTCCTGCAAAGCGCACTCGACTCCTTCGACAAGGACGCTGCCCAAAACCTGGTCGAAACTTTCGCAAGGAACAACAGCTGGCAGACCCCTACCCTCGTGCGGCTCCGCACCCAGTTTCGGGCAGACGCTTCAGAGTACGAGAACCACCCGTGGCTGAAAATGATGTCCGCCCAGGCACGGACTCATTTTCAGCAAGCACAAGCCAAGTTCCTCGCACTCCCCGCCGCAACCCGTTCGACGTATCATCAGTACTACGATATGACCCTGGAAATGATTAACAGAATGCACATTGCCGGAGTTCCGATCATGACGGGAACTGACGGGCCGGGCGGAAATCCGGGACAAGATCTCCAAGCCGAGTTCCGAGAGATGGCAGCAGCCGGACTTGAACCTCTGGACATTCTGCGTTCCACAACTATAGTACCGGCAGCATTTCTCAGGGAATCAGACCGAATGGGTACGGTGGCACCGGGAAAAAATGCTGACATCCTATTGCTCGAGGCAGATCCGCTCCGAGACGTAGAAAATCTAGGTAAGATCAGTGCCATCGTCAGAGACGGTCATTTCATCAGTCGGCAGGCTATTGACTTAACCGTCAATGATTTTTGTTCTTAGCGGAAAGATAGTGATGGCTGGCCAAGATATGCCATCCCCTTCACTTTGGATTTTGCTTGATTGCAAGCAGTGGAGCTGATGTGACTTAGCCCAGTAAGGTTACTATAATTTTATTATCTTGATCCCCCCATGAATTCGTAGACGGTAACCGTGACGGTCGCACGGTTTGCGTACGGCGCGAAAACGCGCTCATAGCATTTGACCCCCTTCGGTAATTGAGGTTCATTCACTTACGCAAGTCATTCCCGACCATTCGCGCGCCTCCCGCCATGCCAAGCACACTTGTTCACTGTTACAGTGAGCCATGTTGTTAGTACATATCGGGCGATGGACGCGGGGGCGTGGGCACGGTCGGCGATGTCGGATGTTCCAGAGGGAGTGAGCGGGCAGGTCGCACACTTGTTCCTCGGCCATAAATGTCAAGTCCACCCCCGAGGTGTCCGACATTCATCACGTGAGTGCGACCCCGGCAGAAATCGAAGGGAGCATCCCGACGCTTAGCGGTCCGTCAGCTGACGGTGCGTCGGCTGACGCTGTATCTCCTCATCGAACTTCGGTCTGGCATTATCTTGTCGCTCTCGCGCTGGTGCCCTGTCTCGGCGTGGTGGCGTTGACCGTTCTGGTCGCTGCGATCCAGATTAATGACGCCACCGGGGCCGCCCGGATGTCTCGTGCCATGATGACGATTCAGCGGTTGGACGAGTTGCGCGTCGCCGCGGTTGTCGTTGAGGCCGGCGCCAGTGGGGCCCTCTTGGCAGAACTAGACGTTGCGGACCGCGGCGCCCCCCACTTTAGCCTCGCAAAGTTGCCCTCGCCGTTGGAAGAGGCGCGGGCCCGGACCGATGCCGCCCTAGCAATGGTGCGGACCGACCCATCGACGTCACGACAGATTGCCGTGACGCTCACAGTCCTTGCTGCCGCCCGCCGGCAGGTAGACGCCGCGACCGGCGCCCCACCGGCGCAGGCACGGGCCGCCCGGTGGAACGCTGTTCAAAAGTACCTCGCCGTCGAACGGCTTCTCGCTGCCGCGCAAACTTCGGCAACCAATGCCATCGTCACGGGCAAGTACGGCCGGCTGGGTCGAGGGCTATCCGGCGCCGCCGCCCGGCTGCAGACCGTTTCTCGGTTGGTTCTCCTGGGTTCCCTTCGCCCAGCTACGCTCTACGCCGTCAACGCGGCCCCTTCGGCGGCGGTACCCAAGTTACGGGTTGGGTTAAACGATGTTGACGCCGCCTACAGATTGAGTTTGGCTGAACTGCCCAGAATGTTGTCGCCAGACTTGGCCGCCTCCTGGCAGCAATTCAGCCTCGGCCCCGGGGCCGCTTTTGACCAAATCATGCTTTCCAGCGCCACACAATCTCTGCCTGACCCACCTGATTCACCTAGCGGTCGGTTATCTCTTACCGCCGCTGCCTCAACGATCCCGGCTTACGTCGCAGGCCTGAACTCGCTTTTGGCTCAGACAGTCGCAGAAGGAACAACAGCCGCCTCCTCCGACAGGGTCCGCGCCATCGATCGCGCCCGCACCGCAGTGATCCTCACGTTTACACTGCTAGTTCTTACGCTCGCCGTGCTGCTAGTCATAAGTCGCACCTTGCACCGCAGACTGTCTGATGTCGCCGCCGCCGCGCAGCGCTTGAGCGCCGGGCGGCTCGTGCCCATGCGGGTTCGAGGCCCACGGGAAATCGCACTGGCAAGCATGGGCCTCAATGACGCCGTCATGAATTTGCGCCAAATCGTTGTCACTACTGAACGTCTCGCGGCTGGCGACATAAATTCGCCAGAAGTCAATCATCAAACGCCCGGACCTCTTGGCAGCGCCGTACACGCCTCCGTCACACTCCTGATCAATGCGATCCTCGAAAGGCAACAGCTTCAAACACAGTTGGGCCACCAAGCGAACCACGACGCGCTCACCGGGCTCCTTAACCGATCCGAGTTCGAACGCCGGCTCAGCGCTGCTCTCCAAGCAAAGCTTGACCGGCCTACCCCACGTGTCGGTATTTTGTTTATTGATCTCGACCATTTCAAACCGATCAACGACACATACGGACACCGCGCCGGTGATCACGTCCTGCAAGTCTCATCTACACGCATGCAGACCCAACTTCGGGATCAGGATATCGTGGCCCGATTCGGTGGCGACGAGTTCGTGGTCATGCTCGAGCTAGCCGACTCTCAAGTGGCTGCGGACATCGGCCGTCGAATTATCGAGGCCCTAAAACAACCCATTACCTTCAACGATGAAAAGATGCAAATAGGCGCCAGCGTTGGAATAGCCCTGTCCGCACCTGACGAGTCCACTACGGAGGACATTCTCATTCGCGCTGATCTCGCCCTCTACCGGGCCAAGACAGCTGGCCGCGATCGCCTTTCCTACTAAACCACGGATAGCCAATCACCAACCAAGCGCGAGGTCGTCGAGCCATCCCGGCAACCGCAGCTCCATCGCCTACCGGCGGGCCATCGCGGCCTGCGAGAGTTTCTTCTTCACCGCTTGACCGGTGAGCGATCCGTGTAACAGGTATATAGCGGCGTATGTCCTCATGCTCGAGAATGCGAACACGGCTGGGTTGATTGCTGCTCCGTTGCAGCTGCGTGAATTGATCGTGAGGAGCCGGGCGCGCCTGGTGTGCGCGTCATCAGCGCGACCCGACGACCGGGCGCGACCCGACGACCGGACGTGCGCCGGACTGATCATCGCCCCCAGCACTCCCACCCGTGCCGCAGTTCGACGACACGTCGAACCCGCCGGAAGGAACGAATGAAACACGCCGACTGACCCTTGCGCTCGGTCCGGTTAGCACCCCTACGTCGTGATCGTGAGGGCCTAACGAGCGTGATCGTGGTGGGTGCCTACCAGCCGCCGCCCTCTCCCCCGTAGTGCCACCAGATGTTGTGGGCCCTGTGGGTGAGCTCTTCGGCGGCCTGGCGGGGTTCAGGTAGAGCACTCTCGTCCTGCCCCGCCGCACAGGGGGCACAAGCGAACTACAAGATTCTCGGCCCCCGAGCCCGGTGATCATGCGATCGGGAAGTCCCGCAGCGGCCTGACCAGCAGATCCACCTCATCTGCGACGGGCGCGGACGGCCCCTCAGCATGATCCTGACCGGCGGGAACATCAACGACACCACCATGCTGGTCGAGACCGTGGAGCAGATCCGGGTACCCGCCCGCACGGCGGACGCCCCCGTACCCGCCCGATCGGCTGCTGGCCGGACAGGGCTACCCTTCCCGGGCCAACCGCGCCTACCTCGCCACACATCGGATCAAGACGACCGTCCCCGACCGCTCCGACCAGCACCGCAACCGCGTGAACGAGGGCGGCGCCGGCGGCCGTCCACCGGCATTCGATGCGCAGATCCACAAGCGACGCAACGTCGTTGAGTGCAGCTTCAATCGACTCAAGCATTGGCGAGGCATCGCCATGCGCTCCGACAAGACCGCCCGCAACTACCACGCCGGCATCATCCTGGCCGCCGCACTGATCTGGCTGCTCACGACTTAATCAACACGCGTTAGCACAAGCAGGCGTGTTCGCGTTATGACCGCTCTTGTGGATCTTCGTCTTGGTCGATGGCCATCTCGGAATGTCGGATCGGCGCAGTGCTGGTGTGATGTTCGTTGTTGGGTGATGGAGGGTGAGCAAATCCCTATCCACCCGGATTTGCGGCGGAGATGTGATGATCGACCCTGGTGACAGTCCTGGTACGGCGCAGACCCCGCGTGCTCGCGACACGGCAGCAGATCCGGGTTTCACGAAGTGTGATCGCCCAGTTCGAGGCGACCACCGTCAGCAACGTGGGCTTGGATCAGGAGTTGCTGCCCGATCGGTTGTGCCGGGCGGTGGCTGAAGTTCTGGACGTCGACGGGGCAGCGATCTCGGTGTACCTGGGTGGTGACATCGCGGTGCCGGTCGGCGCGAACGACGCCGAGGCCACGATGGGTGAGGCCCTGCAGTTCACCGTCCGCGAAGGACCATGCTTCGAGTCTTACACCAGCCGCCGTCCGATCCTGATCGGTGACCTTCATGACCCTGGTTCTTCGGCTTGGTCGCGATGGCCGACCTACGCCGCGCAGCTGACCCAGCACACCGCTTACCAGGGCGTGTTCGCCTATCCGCTCCTCGCCGGCGGCAGCGCCTTCGGATCGTTGAGCTTGTACCGGCGGACCAAGGGGACCCCGGGGTACCTCAACGATGCTGCGGTGATCGCTGAGCGGATCGCCGTCCGGTTGCTGGCCGCCGAGACGTTCACCGGCCCCGACGAGGAACCGGCCCACCGATGGATGGACGGGCCGGCCACCAACCGGCGACGGCGCGTCTGGCAGGCCCAAGGAATGGTGCTCCAAGGCAACCGCATCACCCCCGGACAGGCGATCGAGCTACTCCGTGCTCAGGCTTTCACCGCCGATCGTCTCTTGGACGACATCGCCGCAGACATCGTCGCCGGGCGACTGGCCGTACCCGTTCTCGACGCCTTCTGAGACCTTCTCATCAACGGCTGCGTCTAACGGATAGCGGTGTCGGCTAGGGCGTGTCTCTAAAGTCGCTGGGTTGTTCTCGTAGATCATTGCGGTATGGGGGGATCGTGATGTTCTGACGCAGGAGCAGTGGGCTCGGATCGAGCCGTTGCTGCCGGCGGTTCAGGGAGCGACGGGCCGGCCGCAGGCTGAGCACCGTCCGATCGTGGAAGGGATCGTGTACCCATACCAGGCCGGGATCCCGTGGCGGAACCTGCCGTGCCGGTTCAGGGCTTGGCAGACGGTCTGGAAACGTCATCACAAGTGGAGTGCGGACGGAACCTGGGATCGGGTGCTGGCTGCGGTGCTGACGCAGGCGGACGCGGCTGAGCAGGTGGATAGGCGGGCCAGCGTGGACTCCACGGTGGTGCGCGCCCATCAGCACGGCACGAACGTTCACCGGGACGAGAGCGGGCCGTCCTCCTACACAGGGGGCAGTAGCGAATGACACGAATTCCGTTTCCCGCCGGGGCGAACCGGTAGATCACGGTGTCAGGCGTTCGCGTGGAGGGCTGAGCACCAAGGCGCATCTGCTCCTCGACGGTGCAGGCCGGCCCCTGGTCGTCATCGTCTCCCTGGCCAGGCCGGGGACTCGCCAGCCGTAGCGCCGCTGCTGAACCAATTGCGCATTGCCCGGCCTGGACCCGGGCGCCCATGCACGCGCCCGCTTGACCAGGAGCATGGAGAGTAACCAGCCAAGAGCACCAGCCGACAGCTGTGAGCCTCCCAGTCGGTTTCGCGTGGTCTGTTCGCCGGCGCCCGTGACGCCGCCGGGCGATCGTCGCGGTAAGCATCGCCGTCACCGCCACCCTGGGGGTTGTTGTCCACGCTTTGGTGGGGCGATGCACCTGCGCGAGGTGAGCGTGCCTGGTGCCGGCTACAGCCTCGACCAGCGACACGATGGCTGACACCGCCGCGCGAACGCCTGCACCCGTCGAGCTGGCACACAACCCTGCGCAGTGACCCTGTGCACGAGGCCGGACCGGCTGACGGGCTTCAGAAGGTCGCTGGATCAGTCGAAGGCTGACCATGCATCGCCTTTTCGGTTGGCGGGCCGTGTTCGTGGCCGTGACTCTCGCGGGCCTGCTGGTGATCGCGGGGCTCTGGCACGCCCGGTCGTCGGCTCCGGTGGACGTGCGACCGGTGACGTTGCCGGCGACCTTCATGGGTCTGGCCCTCAAGCCGGATAACTTCGGCATCACGCCGTCGTGGACCTCGATGGTGCGCGACGAGCTGGACGGTGCGCCGGTGGCCGGCGCCAGCTACGGGCAGATCGGGGTGACGGCGTTCGTCAACGTCGTTGCCGCCCGGACCGACCTGAGCGGCAAGCTCGATCTGGGGTTGGCCGGGAACGGGGGTCGCCTGATCGGGAACGCGTGGTGCACGGACTACGTCGTACTGCGCGTCGCCGGTACGGACGACGGTAAGTCGGCGGCCACGCTGCCGAGAATGGACGGCAAGCTGCTGTGCTGGCGGACCTCGGATCGGCTCAGCGTGACCGCGTTCGTGTACTCGCGCCCGCCCGCGACCGAGGACGTCGCCGCGGCCGTCGACCTGATCTGGACCGGCCTGCAATGAAGTCGTGCTCGACGTATCGATCGGGACGCTCTGAACTGACCCCGGCGGGACGGCCGTAACTGGCCCCACCGCGCGGCGCCATCTGGGACCAGGCCGCTGCCATCCACCTGGGCCTCTAAGAGCCCTCGGGCGGGTGCAGCTGCGCTCTCGTAAGTCCACTGACCTGACGACGGCGTTCGCCGACGTCAGGGCCGCGGTCGCCGAACAACTGCCGCCAGGCTCCTTGGCGATCAGCCTGGATCGGGCTCGGGCCTGGCGACGGTTCGCCTCGCGGCAAGCATCACAGCGGCAGCGTACGCGGCTCTCGTCCCATGCTGGTGGTGAGCCTCGGGTGACGGCAGGCCTCAATCGAGCCCAGCCCCGGCTTCAGGACGGTCAACACAGATCCCGTGAGGTGAGTGCTAGTCACCACCCAGGTGCTCTACATCACCCGGAATGGACCCTGCTTGCAAGGCGAATTGCTGCAGACCGCTGGCGCCCTGCGGGTCTGTCAGGCTGCGCCGGAAGGGCCCTCCCCGATCGACCATCGACCTGGCCTATACGATTGTTATGACCTAAAAGTAGCTCAGACCCCACATATGCGTCGTCCTTCTAGGGTCCTCCCCTGATCCGTTGATAGGGTGAGGTTTCGCTGGTCGGGTGTTCTGTCCGAAGAACAGCGATGATCGCGGTGGCGTCGATGGTGGTCTTGACGTGGGTGATCACGGTCATGACCTCGCGCCGTCGACGGGCCGCCACTGCCGAGCCAGCGATGACCCCGGTCTGACATCCCAAAGCGGCCCAGCCGATTACGGTCGACAGGCCGCCGTTCGGAACAGTCACGCATGTCCTGAAGCCAACCTGCGGCGTATCCCCCGAGTCAGACAAGTCGACTACGGGCGCGTTTTACGAATCTTGTGTACTTCTTCTAGCCCGGCCCGCGGCCGGGCGGGCCTCGCTCGCTCGCGCCGGGCGTGCGGCCTTCGGCCGGTCGCGACGCCTCGGCGGGACGTCGGCTCCACCAGCCACGCCGGGCAGACAGGCACTCATCTGCGCACACGCGAGATGTCCCGCCCTCGGACGTGACCGAACGTGCCTGGCGCATCGCGCACGTATGCGCCGGATACCAGCCGGCGCGCCCTACGACGGGACGTCACGACGTTAGAGGACATCCAACTGTGGCCACCGGCTGGTACACCACGTATGCGATCCAGTGGCGAGTGGGTCGCTCACATCTAGGCCATTAGCCCCTCACCAGCAAGACGTGGGCACAGCGGCAGGCATCGATCAGCGTGATTGTGCGCACCCACCGAACATCATCCACCGCATATATGGTTCCGATTCTCGCACCGATCTTATGTGAATCTGCGGTTCAGCACGGGCACCGACATGCCGACTGATGGTTCATCATTCCGGACGTGACAGCAGGGCCCCCTTTGGCGGTGGCCCCCGGTTACAACCGCCGACAGACAAGAAGGCCAACTGGGCGGTCTCGCCGTCCGCAGCGACCGCCTGATGTAGCTACACCGCACCAACTCCTGCTTCACATAGCCGACGGCCCGAAAGGCAACGCTTATGACCCAGAACCCGTCCGGCCAGCCGCAGAGCCTGACAGCTGAGATACACGAGATCGTGAAGGATCTTAACGAGGATCTGAGTGAGTCTGTAGATAGCTTCAGCTCTGAGGCCACCGGGCTTTTCCGCCAATGTGCACTCGAGCTCTTCAGTCGCGGTCGAGAGCCCGTTGACATCATCGATGACACAGCCCGCGCTCTCGCTTTTTGTGCGTTGATTGGACGCGAACACGCTCGTCGCGGTTACCAATTACCCCTACATCGTCAGGGTAATCACGCACTTCCGGACACCATCGATGAAATGTTCCGTTGAACGAACGGAGATCTTCACTGGTTGAACGCACGCAAGCCTGCATCAGATGGCCGTCGGACGTGGGGTCGGTCGCTGGGATGCGATGAACCTGACGACGCGCGACACTTGCTGCTGACGGGGTAGCCCGATCCGAATTCACAGGCGCTCAGGAGGCTTGGCCGAGCTTATCGGAGGGCACTCGTCGGTCGAGAGCGCAACGGCGTACATCACGTGCGGGACGTGCCCTCAGCGAAGAGGCCCACCGAGTCCGCCTGCAAGGCCTGCCGGTCCTTGCCGAATGCGCAACATCATCACCGCGGCGACCGGCCGCCGCGCAACCAGCGCAAACTGCTCGTTGGCGACTATGCTCAGCGGCATATTCTGCTCCGTATGCGAGCTGGCCGTGCCGCTCTGGGCCGAGCACGGGCTCACACGTTGCGGACCAAGCTTTCGCGGTCGTTTCGTTGATTCTGCGCCAGCCTCGTTCCAGATCGCCGCCGATTAGCATCCGCGTCTTGTGGCTGGCCGCCCTTGTCGTTCGTTCTTCTTTGGCGCATGCGTCCTTGGAACGGCTCGCCCAAGCGCAGGCACAGCGCCTCGTCAGTTGGCGACCGCGGATAGGCGCCGGGGACTGGGCACGCCCGCGCGGCTGCGCAGGAGCGCCTTGATGCCGTCGGCCGGCAGCGGTCGGGAGATGTGATAGCCCTGAACCAGGTCACAACCCAGGTCCCGCAGCATCTCCAGTGCGCCTGCGTCCTCGACTCCTTCGGCCACCACACGCAGCCCGAGGGCGGTTGCCAGGGTGAGGATGGTGCGCACCAGAACCGAACTGGCCTGCCAGTCCACACCAGAGTTCATGCCCATGACGAACGACTTGTCGATCTTCACCTCGCTCACCGGAAGGCGCTGCAGGTAGGCCAGGCTGGAGTAGCCCGTGCCGAAGTCGTCGAGCGAAAGGGTCACACCGAGGTCCGCCAAGCGCTGCAGAATCGGCACCGTGCGGGCCGGGTCATCCATCACGATGCTCTCGGTGATCTCCAGTACCAGTCGGTCCGGCGCAAGACCGGCTGCGGCCAGTGCGACCGCGACGTCCTCGGCTAGGCTCTCGTTGTTCGTGCTGTAGGCGGACATGTTGACGGCCACCACCAGGTCCAGCCCGCAATCGCGCCACGTGCGGCACTGCATCAGCGCCTTGCGCAGCACCTGATCGGTGAGCTGCTCGATCAGTCCGCTCTGCTCGGCCAGAGGGATGAAGACGTCCGGGTAGAGCAGTCCCTGCCGCCGGTGCTTCCGCCGCACGAGGGCCTCGACACTGACCACCTCGTCGGTCTGCAGATCGACCTGGGGTTGGTAGTGCAATTGCAGTTCGTCGCGCTCCAGAGCCAAATGCAGGTCACTGAGCAGACTCAGACGTGCGGTACGCCCCTCGTCGAGAGCCTCGCTGTAAAGCATGATCGAACCGGCGCCGCTGCCCTTGGCCGCGTACATCGCGGTGTCGGCGTGGCGCAGCAGATCAGCCCCGAGCAGGCCGACCGCGGCCACAGTGACTCCGATGCTGGCGCGCGCGTTCAGGACCGCATCGGGCAAAACGACGGGATCACGCAGCGCGTCCTCGATCGCCTCAGCCGCTCGGGTGGCCCCGGTCCGGCCGGCCTGCGGCACCAGGACCGCGAACTCGTCACCTCCGAGACGGGCCACGATCGAGCCAAACGGCACAGACGCCCCGATCCGCTGGGCCACCACCTGCAGCAGCGCATCACCCATGTGATGACCGAGAGCGTCATTGACTTCATTGAACTTGTCCAGATCGAGCAGCAACACAGCCGGCGCCAGTTCGACACCACTGTGGCCGAACTGCTCCAAGCAGTGCTCGATGCCCTCCATCAGCAGCATCCGGTTGGCCAGCCCGGTCAGCGCGTCATGGGTCGCGTCGTGACGCAACTGCTCCACCAACTGAATACCGCGCAGCGCCACCGCCAGATGCCCGGCCAGAGTCTCGAGCAACCGCAGGTCCTCAGGAGTGAACGTCGAGGTCTCGCCCAGCCGGTCCTTGACGATCAGCACACCGGCCACGGACGTCGAGGGCAGCGCAAGGATCATCGCGTCACGGGCCTGATGGTCCAGCAGCCACTGCCTCATCCCGCGCTCGCGCGTGGTCCGGGCGATCACGATCGACTCAGCATTCTGGCGGACCCGCGCGATCAGCCAGTCACCAGCCAGGTCGCCGGTGAGGTCGCCGGAGCCGGTGACATCCTGGACGAGCAGCGAGTCGTCCTCCATAACGTGCAGCCTGGGGTCGCCCTGCTCGCTGAAAAGCACCAACTGCACCTCACCGGCGTTGAGTAGCCGACGGGTCCGGGCGAGCAGGACCCCGGCAAGCTCTTCGACCGTGCCGGCCCCCACGCCCTGGGCCACGAATTCGCGCGCATCATCGCCAGTGACTGGTGGCGCTGGCGCAAGATCAAGAAGCCCCGATAGATGAGCGCCCCCAGCCCGGCGATGATCACGATTATGCTGGCCCCGATGGCTCCTTCGCTGAGCAGTACAACGATGGTGACGGCGCCAAGGGTGCTCAGAACGGCCATCGTCGATGCGGGTAGAAAGACCCGCAGTATCTGCTCGGCGTTCAACCTTCCCTGGTGCCAGGTGATGACCAGCAGCACCAACGAACTCATCAGCAGGTCAACGAGACTAACGGCCAGCAGGCATGCCACCGCCACCGCTAGCGTCATTCGGCGCTCGGAGCCGAGCAGAGCATGCAGGCTGAACGTGACCAAGGCTGTCTCGAGGGCGTAGGCGCTCAGGTTGTAGGTCACTTTCAGCGCAGGCAGACGCTGACTGCAAAACACGATGAGTGCGCCGATCAGACGGGCCACCAGCATTTCGTGGGCATCGGCGAACAGCACACCGACCAGTAGCGCCACTCCCGAGAGCGAGAATGAGGACGAGTGCCGGTGTAGTTCGACATGCATCATGCCCACTTCAGCACAAGCAAAAGCCGCAACGAAACAAGCAAACCACATCCGGGCCGGGGCGGCCGGGTCTTGCAGCAGTATGCGGCCAGGAGGAACCAGCAGACTGATGCTAAGCGCCACCGCCGCCAAGGCCACTGATAGAACGCCAGTGCCCTGGGATGCGGTCGGGCGAAGCGCCGATGTCATGAGGGACCCACGGTCGCCAGTTCCACGGCAGGCTGCACCTTCACCTTTTCGCCATCGGTACCGCCATCGGTACCGGTACCGGTGGCGGACCGAGATGACGAACCGGGTAGGTAGCGCGAAAACAAGCCGGCGCCAGCGTTGCTGCGGACCACTCACTCTTATTTGGCAAGTTTCTCCAGCCACGATTACAGCGGATGGCACTGGCGCGCGCCGGGGTTGCTCGCAAGGGCACGTGCCTAGGCGTCATTGCCACAGCACCCCAGACCAGCGCGCACCACTCCAGCGCGCCCCGCTCCACCGTGCCCCGCTCCAGGCGACGTCACTCCAGCGCGCTCCGCTCCAGCGGGCACCGCTCCAATTGGCGCTACTCCAGGACCCACCGGACCAGGCGCTGCCTGACCAGCGGGCGCCGTTCCAGTTACCGCCGTTCCAGGCCGTCGCAGCTGCGGAGGCCTTCTGCCACGTGCTGCCTTTCCACGGCTGACTCTGAACATCCACTTCACCCGTCAGCACGGCCCCCGTGTCAGGGTCGCTCAAGTAATACCCGCCCCGGGCAGCGTCCAGGGAGCCAGTGCCCGTAGCGGCCTTGAACGTCTGAGGGTACGTGGTCGTACGTAGGGTGGGGTGAGTGACGATGGTGTACGCCACTCCCATGGCTCCCACCACGTCGAGTTCGCCGGCGCCCTTGTCCAGCGGCGAGCCGGCCATTGCATCGGCGCTGTGGATGAGGGCGTATTTGACCTCGTCCGGTGTCAGGCTGGGGAACGCCTGCAAAAGAAGCGCTACTGAGCCGCTGACCACGGCGGCCGCCTGAGATGTTCCGCTTCCACGGAACAATCGGCCGCTGGTGTCACCAGCTACCAGGCCCTCGGGGTGGTTGATGTCAATGTAGGAACCGTTGTCGCGCAGCGAAACTAGGGAGGTTCCGGGGGCGACCAGGTCGACGGAACGAACCGCGTTACCGTGCTGACTGAAACTTGCGACAGTGGGCGAGGACCACCCCTGCACACTGTTTCCGCTGCTGGAGGCGCCAACAGCAATGACATACGGATCGATGGCTGGGTCAGTGAGACCCGTTGCCGCGTTCCCCTCGTTCCCGCCCGAGACAATGACGACAATACCGTTGCGCCAGGCATTTTCGGCGGCCGCCGCTAGGGGGTCGGTGAGATACGACTGCGCCGAATCCGTACCGTAAGAGAGGTTCACGACCCGGACGTTCATCCCGTTGTCATGCTTGTGCTGGACCACCCAGTCCAGAGCGGCGATTACCTGGCTGACGTCAGTACTGCCGTCCGTGCTCGCGAGCTTGACCGCAAGCACCTTGGCGTCCGGAGCGACACCGAGCTGCTGATCATCGGTGTTCGGCTGAGGTTGGCCGCTACCGGTCAGGGCAACCGAGTCCTTCGCGGCGATGATGCCGGCCAGGAACGTTCCGTGCCCGAAAGTATCCTGACCACGTAGGGACGAGTTAGCCTCCATCGACAGATCCGGACCCTGGACAACCTTGCCGGCCCCGTTCAAGCCGCCCACCGTTCCCGATACTCCAGAGTCCACAACGGCGACAGTAACGCCCTGGCCGGTGACGGCCTTCAGATTGTTGGCCGCGGGCCAAGTGGTGCCCAGGGAGGCTGCGATGCTATCTGCTCCGGCCCAAACGGTTCGAGCGCCAATCGCATCGGTGATCGAAGCCAAAGAACCCGGGTCCAGATGCGCGTCATTTCTCCCGCTACTGTTCTTCGCCAGAGCGTCCGCAACCTGATCCCCCCATTCCGCCAACTGGGCCCCCGTGGGAGAGGACGTTCCCGAAGCGACTGCCGCAGACGGCGCAACTAAACCCCAGGCGGTAACGGCCAGGGCAGATACGGCCACTGCCGCGGCAGTTCGCCGCACCTTAGCCCCTGGTGCGCAGGTCTCAGCAGCCACATGGACTCCCATTAGAGTGGTGAATCAACTACTCAACGTAACCACTATCCCGGTCGGGTCATCCTGCGTCAGCCCGCCATCCGGGTGTCCCGTGGGTCCGCGCCTCCTCAACCGACCGACATTGCCGGTTCAGCAGCACCTCCAGTTCTTAAATTCTTTGAACTCAACCCACGCGCAAGCGTGAGTGCAGACAGAGAACCATGGGCGATATGCCGCCAATACCGCCAAACATTCATCCGCTGGTTCGACACCAGGACGCGGAGGGGGCTCGGGTCGGCCAGCGCTGCGGACGCTGGCCGACCCAGCCAAACCCATTGCCGCTAAACAACTGGTGCTTGGCGTACCAGACAGTAGGTGATCGAGGCCGATCGGCAACCCGAGGGTACTGCCGCCACGCAACGAGTATGGTTTTACCTGGCGACTTCATTGATTTCGCAACCCGCCCCTAGCCATTTCCCCAGCTCAGCCATACTTTCGTCAGTTTCGGTGGCCAATCCACACTCCCGGTGGCGCTCGTCCGAGCATGCCGGGGTCGGCCCGCGGACGGACGTCTCAGTTGCTTCAGAGGCGCAGCGCCCGTGACGAGTCATTCCATGTCCGTCTCCACGACTGCGACCTCACCCTTGCCCTGCAGCCCACTCGGTGTAATCCTGGATGACTCGCCGCCGTCCAGGGAGGACTACTGCTGACCCAGATTCAACGCGATCCAGCCCACCTTCGGTCCGCGGTCGACGGTGCGATCGAGGTCCTAGCGGCGGCTGACACGCGGCGGCGCGGTTAACAGGGCATCAAGACCGGAAACTCAAGCGATTGAAACGATGACCGTCGTGGTGCTTGGCGCCAAAAAGCCCTTCCGCACCGCCTGCGCTCGGTGGGCCCTGTAGACAGCGAAGTTCTCCTTGTGGACCCGGGCGATCTCGATCTTCAGCAGCTCGTCGCGCTGCTCACGGGCGACAGGCGCCCGGTTCAGATGCTCGTAATAGGTCGATGGGGCGATCTTGATCCCGCGCTCGGTGAGCACGGCACAGATCGGCTCGACACCCCAGCGCAGACCGCCCACAGCCCGAGGCTGAAGGCGGTCTGCGTGCTCGCGGACGAACTCCGCGACTACCGGAAGGGCCGGTCGAGCTCGGCCGCGAAGAAAGCCGACTTAAATTCAAGGAGTTAACGCAACAGGCTCTGCCGGGGTCAGGTAGTCCAGGCACTTGCGTGGCCTGTTGTTGAGCCGCTCGGCCAGGACGTCGAGGTCGGCTTGACTGTGCATTCCGAGGTCGATTCCCTTGGGCAGGTACTGTCGGATCAGCTTGTTCGTGTTCTCGTTGGTCCCTCGCTGCCATGGACTGCGAGGGCCGCGAAGAACACATCAATGCCTGCGTCGGCAGTGAGCTGTCGATGGCCGGCCAGTTCTATTCCGCGGTCCCAGGTCAGCGTGCCATGCAGACGCTTGTCCATGCGTGAGTACGCTTGCGTCAGAGCTGGAATGACCGAGGCGGTGTGACGGCTGCGCAGGGCGACGAGGATCAGGAATCGCGACTTGCGGTCGACCAGGGTTGCGACCTGACTGTTCTTCAACCCGATGATGAGGTCGCCTTCCAGGTGGCCCAGGACAGCCCTCTGGTCGGCCAGCGCGGGACGGTCTCCGATTGGGCGGGCATCCTTGATCTATGAGCGCCACTGGCCTTTGACGACATTCCGCTTGTTCTTGCGGATCGGTCGGCCGGTGCGCAGCTTCTGGTACATTTGACGGGGGATGACCTTCCAACGGGTGACGTAGATCGCCCGGTAGATACTCTCGCGGCTGATCTTCATCGACTCCTCACCCGGGTGCAGACGCCGCAACCGCCCAACGATTTGCTCCGGGGACCACTCCTGCTCCAGAAGGTCGATCACGACCTGGCACAGCGCCGGATTTCGTTTCAGGGCCGAAGGCTTCGGCCTGAGCGCCTGCTCGCGACAACGCTCACCGGCCGCGACCGCCCGATAGGCGTCCCGCCCGCCGTTGCGGGCGACCTCCCGGCTGACTGTTGTCAACGCCGAGCCGATCTTGACCCTTCTTGCGCCTCGGCGCCAGAGGGGGTCAGTCTTCGGTCGGTGATGTGCCCCGGGCTTCCCGGAGTCAGGTTGCTGGATGATCGACCATCCAGTGATCACCGGAGGAACGTGTGCCCAGGAGTTACTCACCCGAGTTCCGTCGCAAGGTCCTCGACCTGGTCGAAGCCGGCAGGGCGGTCACCCAGATCGCCCAGGACCTCGACATCAGCGAGCAGACGATCTACACCTGGCGCCGCCAGCATCTGATCGATACCGGCAAGCTGCCAGGCTCGACGACGTCGGAACTCTCCGAACTTGCCGCCGCCCGTAAGAAGATCGCTGAGCTGGAGACCGAGCTGGCGATCCACCGGCGTTCCACGGAACTGTTGGGGAAGGTGATGTCCCCAAAAGCCGATACGAGGCCATCAAAGTGATGGCCGAGGAGGGCCTGCCGGTCCAGGCCGCGACCCGAGTCCTCAACGTGTCAGAGTCCGGGTACTACGAATGGCGCGAGCGGGCACCCTCTGCCAGAGCCGTCCGGCATGCCTGGCTGATCGAGCAGATCGAAGCCGTCCACACCATGTCCAAGGGCGTCTACGGCGCCCGCCGGGTCCACGCCGAACTCACCCTCGGCCTCGGCATCCACGTCGGGCACAACGCGGTGGAGATGCTGATGCGCCGCGCTGACGTCCGTGGTCTGCCCGGCAACCGGCGGCGCAAGCCTCGGCACGACACCCCCGCGGCCGGGGATCTCGTTCACCGCGCGTTCGACCGTGACCGCCGCGATCAGCTGTGGGTCACCGACATCACCGAGCACCACACCCGCGAAGGGAAGGTCTACTGCGCCGTGGTCCTGGACACGTTCTCCCGGCGGGTTGTTGGCTGGTCCATCGACTCCACCCAGACCGCGGCCCTGGTCACCAGCGCCCTGGACATGGCCATCCGGCACCGCAACCCAGAACCGCACTCAGGATTGATCATTCACTCCGACCACGGAGTGCAATTCACATCCTGGGCCTTCACCCAGCGAGCCCGCGCCTCCGGCCTGGTCCCGTCGATGGGCTCCATCGGCGACTGCTACGACAACTCCATGATCGAGTCCTTCTGGGGAAGGATGCAGACCGAACTGCTCAACCGCCGCCGCTGGCGGACCCGCATCGAGCTCGCCAACGCAATCTTCGAATACCTCGAGATCTTCCACAACCGCCGCCGCCGACACTCAGCCATCGGCATGCTCAGCCCCATCAAATACGAACGCCAAGCAGAACAGATCAGCCCAGTAGCCTGACCCAGAGTCCAGCAATCCGACTCCAAGGAACCCGGGGCACATCAGAGCCTCCGGACACGCCGGGGCGATGCACTGCCCCAGAATCAGTATCAGAATCAGAATCTTTTGTGTCTCAAGACTCTGTCCAAAGTATATTTCAAGATATGTCTCTAACAACGATAGCCGCCGAGGTTGGCAGCGTGGGTCGGTTCAGTCAGCCAAGGAGTCATAGGTTCGTCTGTTCGTGGCCGATCGTTGACCGTGCTTGCCGGGCCCGTCCCTTCGGGCAGTACTGAGACGCCCAGGCCGTCTGAGATTGGATCATGGCCTAAACCCTGAAGATGAGCCGATTCCTTTGAACAGAGTGAGATTATTCCTGCAAATGCCGAGTCGGCGAACTTATCCTGTTGGCGTCCTGTAGAGCCTTACCGACGCGGGTCAGGATAGCTGCGGGCTTCTCGTGATGGGTGGGTATAATATGGCCCGAACTGAATGTGGCTTCAGCATTGGTTCCTGTCCAGGATTGCAGTAGCCGGTTTGTGAACTCTAGTGCCCCCCCCGCGTCGCCCGGGAGAGCCACGGCGAATTTCGTTCCGCTCCAGCGGGAGAGGATGTCCGCAGTCCGGCTACTGGCCCGCAGATAGGCAGAGAATGTTTTTAGGAGTTGGTCACCCATGTGGTGGCCATATTCATTGTTTGTGCGCGCGAGGCCGTGTAGCTCCAGAAGAATGACGGCGCTGTCGTCGGGTAACCGGTTGAGGGTGGCGAGGAAAGAGCGGCGATTTAGTAGACCGGTGAGGGGGTCGGTGTCGCCGGCGTCACGGACTCCAGCGACGGCGGTCAACCGGGAGACGGTAGCGCCGACTTCGGCGGCCAGGACGTTGACTGCGGCGGTCCGGGCGTGATCCGGCTGGCTCTGGGGCAGGTCCCACCAAATGACCAGGGCACCGGTGACTCCCGTCTGATCGGTAACAGGAATGTAGAGGATGCTGGTGGCCTCAACTTGTCGGGCTCGCTCCCCGTCCACGTGAGGCGACGTAGCCGCGTCGGCGATGAATAATGCAGAGCCCGTGGATCGGATGACCCCCATCGCGCTGGCGCCACGACTGTCTACCACCGCGTCGGAAATGGCAGCGGCATGATGCGGTTTGTTCGCGCTGAGCGCGATCGGTCGGTAGCGGACCGAGCCGGGTTCCTCCGCAAATAACAGCACCGCGGCGGTGGCATTGTAGAGATCCCGGGCGGCGGTCGTTACCTCGGCGCAGACTGCGGTTAGATTGTCCTTACTGTGCATCCGGGCCAAGGTATTGATCACGTCCAGCAGGCGTTCCATCAAACGTTGCGCTTGTCTGGCTTCGAGGTATCGCGAGGCCATCTGCGAGAGAGTGGCGAGGCCTTCGCGCTGGGAAGCGTCCAAGGTACGTGCGGCAGAGTCGAGAACACATAGCGTACCCAAGGCGTGGCCCTCAGTGGTAAGCATCGGAGACCCGGCATAGAACCGGATGTGCGGATCGCCGGTCACCAGCGGGTTAGTCGAGAATCTGTGGTCAATGCGGGCATCAGCAACTTCCATGATCTCGTGTGGTTTGAGGATGGCATGTGCACAGAAGGCTTCCTCCCGTGGGGTCTGGGAAACGTCGAGACCGATCCGTGCTTTGAACCACTGTCGCTCGTCGTCGACGAAGCTCAGGAGCGCGGTTGGGGTTCCGCAAAGCACAGCTGCGATTTTGACCAGGCCGTCAAGGACAGGATCGGGGGCAGAGTCAAGGACGTTCAAAGCCTGCAATCTCGCAAGTCGGGTCTGCTCATCGGCAGGTCGGGCAGCGGCGACGGCACCGGAGACTGGGTTGCGGGCGCCTATCACCTCGCGTTCCTCGGCGGTCCCTGCGGTCCGCTGGACTGCAGATTTGAGAGCGTAGGAAGTCAGTGCGTCAGCGGTCAGCGGGCGACTGAAGTAGTAGCCCTGCAGGATGTCGCAACCCAGCTCAGCCAGGAGCCGCACCGTAGCTGCATCTTCGACACCTTCGCCCACCACCTCCAGACCAAGGCGGTGCCCTAGTTCCAAGATTGCCCGGGCGATCGCTTCATCCGCGGGAGAATGCTTCATCGCGTCCACAAAGGAACGGTCGATTTTGACTTCGTCAAAGGTGTAGTCCTTCAACATGGCCAAAGACGTGTAACCGGTCCCGAAATCGTCCACCGAGATCCGCATGCCGTAAGCTCGTAGCGCCGTGAAGATCTCCGCCGCCGACCCCGGGTGCTGAGTCAGCGCGGTCTCGGTGACCTCCAGCGTGAGCATCCCCGCCGGCACATCGCAGCTAGCCAAAGACCCAGATACACGTTCAACCAGCCCAGGGTCCGCAAGCAACGTGGCGGACAGGTTCACGGACACCGGCAAGACCAGCCCTTTATGGCGCCAAGCTGCGCACTGCCTCAATGCTTCCTCGAGTACCCAATCAGTCAATCCGGCCATCAGTCCGTTGCGCTCAATCGCTGGCAGAAACGCATCCGGCCCCATCAGCCCGCGGCCAGGATGCTGCCAACGCACCAGCGCCTCGACCCCGTGTAAGGCGGAGGAATGAGCACTCACCAACGGCTGATACAGCAACCGCAACTGATCCTGACGGATACCCGATCGTAATTCACCCCCCGAGAAGGGCATCTCACTCACCTTCCTCAGATTTGGGCACTAAACAATTTTGCAGCTGAACGGCTTCGATAATCTATCGGCGGTGACTGCGAAGACCTGAGAACAATTTTATTGCGCCTCGTGTGCTTATACGCAAGCGTATCATATGTTATGTACAAATTGACAATAGTATCGGGGGATACGTCTGATACGACTTTTCCATGAGCTTTGTCTATCTATATCGCGCTACCTATCTGACGACGTCAACGGCTGTGCTCATCTCCGCAGCAGCACCGTTGTCGACGTACATTATCCGCGTCTGCGATGGAATTTGCTGCACTACTTCGTAGTATCAATACCGCCGGAACCTCGACCCGACTGTTCCGGAACCAGCGGGCCCTGTTCGCCGCGCTGCCAGCCTCCCCAAACCAGCCACCGTTGCGCCACTGACTAGGAAACCACCCCGGAACAGCCGGGACACGGTTCGGGCGGCATTGACACTCCGGTGTCAGACAGATTTCTTGGAACTACCTATCCCTTGCCGAAGAACCATGCGATCGGCGTGCAGCCGCAGCGACGCTCTGGTCTCGGACCTGGCCGCCCAGGGGGGCAGTCGCCGCCTGTGATTGGCCCGCCGCGGACGCGCTCACTGAGCCCTGGACGCCTACGCCGCGACCTGGTTCAGATGCTTGGGCGGCAGGCACGGTGGCCGGTAGCAGTAGGGACATCACTACTCCGACGGCGGTGAAGCCCAAAGCCCACCAGAAACCGTGCTGAAAGGCGCGTTGCAGGGCCCCCCCGGACTCAACCGGGGGGCTCGTCGCGGCTGCCGCGACGATCACGGCCAGGACCGCGGTGCCGAAAGACCCACCGACTTGCTGGATCGTGCGGCTGATGACGCTGGCGTCGGGGACCTCCTCGCGCGAGAGCCCTCGGAAGCCAGCCGTCATCAGCGGAACGGTGACCGTCCCCATCCCGGCCCCACGAACGAACAAGCCAATCATGAGGATGATCTGGTTGGTGTTCTCATCGGCCAAGGCGAAGGGAACGGTACCGACCAGCACGAGCAGGAAACCGGTGGCTACGAGCCAGCGGGCACCGAAGGAGTCGGACAGGCGAGCGATGTACTGCCGGATGGCCAGGGTGCCCAGGCCCTGCGGAATCAGGAGTAAACCCGTCTGCAGCGCAGAAAGTCCTCGCACTTGCTGGAAGTACAGCGGGACTAGCAGCAACGCACCGTACAACGTGATACCCGCGAAAAACTGCACCGTCACAGATGAGGACAACTGTCGGTACTTCAACAGACGCAGGTCCAGCAGCGCACGGGTACCGCGCCGCAGCGCCCAGACGACGAAGAGGACCAGAAGAACCAGACCGCCGACCACAGGCACGAACACGTTGGCGCGCCTGAAAGCGTCCGAACCTGAAGCCTGACTGAGCCCGAACAGCATGCTGACGAGGCTCGGCGCCAACAGGAGAAAGCCGATGACGTCCAACCGGGCACGCTGGGCCGGTGCATCCGCAGGCAAATACCGCGCAGCCAGCACCAAGCCAATGACACAGAACGGTACATTGACCCAGAACAGCCAGGGCCAGTCCAGATTCTGCAGGATCAGACCACCGACGACCGGGCCCAAGATCGGACCAAGAACAGCCGGCAGCCCAACGACCGACATGATCCGCCCGATGTTTTTCCCACCTGCCGCCTGCATGACAACCGTCGACATCAACGGCATCAAGACACCGCCACCCAGCCCCTGCAGGACACGGAAGGCGATGAGGCTGCCGGCACTCCACGCCAGACTGCTCAGAATGGAACCGATGAGGAACAAGGCCAACGCCATCATCCACAACCGCTTGGCGCCCAGGACCCGGTGCGCCCAACCGGTCAAGGTGATGGACACACCCAAGGCCAGCAAGTACCCGGTGCTGACCCACTGAATCGTGGCCACCGACACCTTCAGGTCCGTGGCTAGCGTGTTCAGAGCGACGGAGACGATGGTGGTGTCAAACAGCACCGCCAGACCGCCCACCAGCACTGTCAAGATGGTCCGCCGCACAGCGGGGTCCAGGACTAGCTTCTCTGACACCGTGACTCCTTAAGATGCAGACTGTATCCTAGGAAGACGATAGGGCCCTCTTGGAGGAAACACAATGACTCTTATTGATCCGCCTGTCGCGACCCGCCGACGCGGGGCGGCGCTGGAGGAAGCACTGCTGGACGCCGCCTGGGAGGAACTGCTCGACAGCGGTTACGACGCGCTGACCATCGAGTCAGTGGCCGAGCGGGCCCGGACCAGCCGCGCCGTGCTGTACCGCAGATGGGCGACCAAGTCGCAACTGGTGCAGGCAGCAGTGGCCAGTCAGGGCTTCCGCAAACAGATCGACGTACCTGACACCGGGTCGCTACGGGGCGACATGATCGAATTCATGGCCCGCGCCAACCGCTCCGAAGCTCGAACCGGGCTCGTTCTGATGACCCGCCTAGGCGCCTTCTACGCCGACACCGGCTCCAATCAGGCTGAACTGCGCAAAACCTTCCTGCAAGCGCGCACCAAGGCCATCACCGAGATGTTCGACCGGGCAATCGAACGCGGAGAGATCGACCGGGCCAAGCTCACCCCCCGCGTCCGCAGGGTCGCGTTCGACCTGTACCTGCACGAACTCATGATCACTCTGCAACCGGTCCCGGACGCCACCATCACCAGCATCATCGACGAGATCTTCTTACCCCTTGTTCGATAACTGCACAGATCAGAAGGGACTGTCCGATTTCCGGTGTAACGAAGTCCAGCGTTGTTAGTTGGTCGAGCTCGGTGTGAGCCGGCCCTCGAAGGTGTTCGCGAAGGCGTTGAGGGCCGGTTTCCACCGGATCACCCACCGCGCCCGGCCCCGTCCGGTGGGGTCGAGGGAGCGGGTGACGAGGTAGAGGCACTTCAGCGCGGCCTGCTCGGTCGGGAAGTGCCCGCGGGCGTTGACGGCCCGCCGGTATCTGGAGTTGAGGGATTCGATGGCGTTGGTCGTGCAGATGATCCTGCGGATCTCGACGTCGAACTGCAGGAACGGGGTGAACTCCGCCCAGGCGCTGCGCCACAGCCGCACGATCGCCGGGTAGCGTTCGCCCCAGGTCTCGGCGAACTCCTCGAACCTCGCTGCGGCTGCCGCCTCGTTGATAGCGGTGTAGACCGGCTTGAGGTCCTTGGCGACCTTCTCCCAGTGCTGACGAGGAGCATACCGAAAACTGTTGCGCAGCAGATGGACAACGCAAGTCTGGACCCAGGTTTGGGACCAGACGTTGGTGACCGAGGCAGGCAGGCCCTTGAGGCCGTCACAGACCAGGATGAGGACATCCTCGACGCCACGGTTCTTGATCTCGGTCAGGACCTGCTGCCAGAACTTGGCTCCTTCCCCGGCGGTGGAGTCTTCCCCGGTCCAGAGACCGAGGATGTCGCGTTCACCGTTGACGGTGACCCCGATCGCCACGTAGATCGGCCGGTTAGCGACCTTCCCGTCCCGGATTTTCACCATGATCGCGTCGATGAAGACCACCGGGTAGACGCGGTCGAGGGGCCGGTTCTGCCATTCAGTCATCTCGGCGATCACCGCGTCGGTGATACGCGAGACCTGGTCCTTCCCGATGCTGGCGCCGTAGACCTCAGCGAAGTGCGCGGACACCTCACCAGTCGTCAAACCCTTCGCGGTGAGCGACAACACGATGTTGTCGATCGAGTCCAGACGCCGCTGACGCTTCTTCACAATGACCGGCTCGAACGTGCCCTCACGGTCACGGGGCACCTCGATATCGACCGGCCCCAGCCCCGTCAGGACCGTCTTGGACCGCCGCCCGTTGCGGGAGTTCTCCCCGTTCCTGCCGGCCGGGTCGTGCGGCTCGTAGCCCAGGTGCTCGACCATCTCAGCTTCCAGCGCGGTCTCCAGCACCAGCTTCGTCAAGCCGGCCAGCAGGCCCTCCGAACCCACAAGGTCAGCCCCCGTGCCCCGAGCCTGCCGCACCAGTTCCTGCGCCAGCAGCTGCTGACTGGAACGGTCCAGCAAGGCCCCAACGACGTCGGAAGTCACTGTCGTAACATCTGTTTCATCGCCCTGAGTGGGCGTAATCAAGTCCCCCGTCACGGCTTCGATGATGTCGGACATGTCCTGCTCCATCCCGCCAAACGCTCACGCTCGGCGTGTCGGGCCGGACTTCGTTACACCGTTCCCCGGACAGTCCCGATCAGAAGGGCGGCAGAACAATGATCAGGTCGGAACCTGTCAGGACGGGGTCGTCTGCAGGCGCCCCGGCATACCAGTTCGTCAGGAATAGGGAAACATTTTGTCGAGGGTGTCCGGGAGGGTGTGGCTGCCCTCACGGTGGAGGTGGAGTTCGTAGCCTCGCAGGGCGTGTTCACGTCCGATCAGAGTCCAGAACGCGAAGGCTTTGGCGGTGTCGTCGATGATCTGTTCAGGGGTTCGATCGTTTCGATACAGTTCAAGGGCGCATTGGCGAAAGAGCGCAGCAGCCTCAGGACCGAATGAGCTGGTCGGACCGGTCAGGTCGCTCTTGAGGTCGGTGACAATCTCATCGATTTCATAGATCAGTGCGGGGTTTGGGTTGTGCTCCGCGGCAGGCATGCAGTCGTCCTCCGTTGCATTTCGGGCTCGGTGCAGTGAGCCTTGGGTCACCGGGCATGTTGTGCCGCGGCGAATGGAAACAAGCATTCAGCAGATTGGGATTGCGTAGGCAGCCCTTATCTGACGTTGACGGCTCGAACTTCCCCGCACACGAGGGCTGCGAGAGCGTTGGGAAAAAACCTGGTTCAATGCGGCAGGTCGCTTTTGAAGTCAGAGTTGGAAACGGTCGACCAGATGGCGCAGTTCCACGGACATGAGGGCGAGTTGTTCAGCCGCGCGGTGAGCCTCTCCAGCGCCGACGGTGGCCAGTTGCACGGAGGAGGCTACTTCGTTGACGGTGCGGGCTACCTGCTGGCCTGCGTCGGCGACCTCGGTGACGCTGCGGCTCATCTCCTGGGTGGTGGCGGTCTGCTCCTCCACCGCCGAGGCGATCGTCGTCTGGAACTCGTTGATCTGGGCGATGATCGTGCTGATCTCCTCGATCGCGGCCACCGCGCCCGAGGTGGTTTCCTGAATCTTGCTCACCTGCCGGCCGATGTCGCCGGTGGCTCGGGCCGTCTCCTGAGCCAGGTCCTTGACCTCGCTGGCGACAACGGCGAAGCCCTTGCCCGCCTCCCCGGCCCGGGCCGCTTCGATGGTGGCGTTGAGAGCCAGAAGGTTGGTCTGCTCGGCGATCGAGGTAATGACCTTGATCACGTTGCCGATCTCGGTCGAGGAGTCTCCAAGGCGGGCCATCACTGCTGCGGTCGTTGCAGTCACGTTCACCGCTCGGGAGGCGACACCCACCGCCCGGCTGGTGTTCTGAGAGATCTCTCGGATGGAGGCGCCCATCTGCTCGGCTCCGGTGGCGACCGTCGCGATGTTGGCCGACATGGTCGCAGCCGAACTGGCCACCGCAGCCGCCTGCCGAGCTCCCGTTTCCGCCCCGGCCGCACTGTGCTGGCTGGTGCTGCTGAGCTCCTCCGAGGCGCCGGCAAGAGTAGTGGCGTGCTCCCCCAACGCCGACATCATCTGGCGAAGAGTGGTGATGGCCTGACGCAAAGCGTCGGCCATCCGACCGAGCTCGTCCCCCTGGTGCACCTGCGGGTCCTGAGACAGATCACCGGAAGCGACGGCATCCAGCACTCCGGACACCCGCTTCAGCGGGATCACGATCAACCGCCCAACGTAGAGGGCCAAGGTAATGGCCAGGGCCAGGGAAAGCGCCAGCAGGATCAAAACGCTCGCGCGGGTGCGGTGAACGCTTGCATCAAACTGCTGTCCGGCCACCAACGCGCCGTTGGCCCGAGCGATCTCCTTGTCCAGCAGACCTTCATAGTTCTTTCGCAGGTCCCGGTTCGGGCCGAGCGCGAAAGTGACTGCCGCGGCCCGATCGGTCGCGAAAGTGGTGAACTCGGTGTTCAACGCAGCGAACCACGCATCAGTGGCGTCCTGGATGGAGTCGATCGCGCTACGGGCCGGGCCCTCGGCCAAGGCTCGGGCGGCCTTGAGGTCACCGTCGACCGTGCTCTTGCGGCCCAGGGACTCGTCGCGGAACTTAGTATCGCCGGCGATCAGGTAACCGCGTTCATCGTTCGCGGCCGCCTTCGCCGCCAACGCCGCACCGTTGAGATTGGTGATGTAGGGAACGGCTCGGCCGACCTCGTCACCGCGAGTATGCTGAAGATCGCCGATTCCCGCCAAACTCAAGGCTCCCGTAGATAGCGTGCCGACGATGGCCACGCTGGCCACAAGGAGAACCTTGGTCGCCACCCGACGGTTGCCGAACCAATCATGTACCGCTGCAAACGGGCCACCGGAAAAGAACCCCGCAATATCAGATACTGAGCCGAACCCAGAAGATCCATTCATAGCGGCGCCCTCACTCCAGTCATCAAGACCACCACATCGTCGGACAGCAGACCGTCGAACTGAAGAACGCAGTTCGGATGACTGCCCGGCTTGAGGGGAAAATTCCGCTGCCTGCCCGATCGAGGCACGCTCGCGCCCATCCCATCCGGACCGCAAACAGATGCCGGCAGCTCGGAGCACGCCATCGTGGGGGCATACCGAGAGCAATACCATAGGCGGAGATGCCGCTGGAGGGGGCCAGCGGCGCGGGGCTGAAAGTAATGGGTTACAACAAGGTACCGAAATGGGCACTGCCCGTCAGAGTGGGTAGCTTGAGACGGGCTTCGAGCCCACCAAACGCTGCATGCGGGTCGACCGACCGGAATCCGCTCCGTCGCCCTATTGGTTTGCGCCTATTCGGTGATCTCGCCGTTGAGGTAGAGACGGCCGAGCCGTGGATCATGTCCCGGAGTGCGCATTTCGTGGGAGGCATCGGCGGACCCGCGGAGCTGGGCCTCTGCGTACGTCGTTCGTCGAACGCCGTGTTCACGCAGTGACGACGTAGCCGATCTCAGCATTTGGTAGAATTGGCATCAGGCTAGGTCAGTACACTGTTGATCCCAGTGACAAATTCCTCTGCGCATAGCAAAGCGGGCCGGGTGCGACCACGCGGTTGGTCACACCCGGCCCTTCCCCGCCTACCCTGCGGTAGTCAAGGCGCGCCCCAGTATCGAGGGGGGTCGTTGTAGGTCGAGCCGAGTCCGCGGCGGGTATGTTCTTGATCGGCTCACCAGCGCCTTTCCTGAACCTGGACTAGAGCGTCTTCTGCCGATCAGGTTCCCCTTTTGAGGCCGTCGCGCCCTACCTAACCCATGGCAAGCGAGGGTCCGGCAAAGTCGTGCCGGTGGGCGATTCGCGGGGTTTGCGACACGCCGGTGGGGCTGGAATGAGGGTGCGGGAGCAGCAGGACGTCACGGTCGCGGGTGACCAGGCCGGCCAGGGCCGCGCTCAGGGGCGCCCGCACCGATTGGGCGGCGACTTGCTCCACGACCTGCCCTATCGGGTCCTCGCCCGTCTCCTGCCTTTCCTGGGGTACCCGGCGCAGCGCCCGATACCGGGGCGAGCTCGGACCCGATACTCCGAGATCTCACGGATTAAGATCCCGAACAGCCACGGCCGGGCGCTGACATAGCAGGGGTCGTAGCGATGGCGCGCCTGAAGGCCGCTACGACAGCGTCCGCGACAACGTCCTGGCCAAGATCTGGCCCCAACCGGCGGGCGGCGTAGCGATACAGGTCGCGGGTATGTCGGTCATACACGAGAGAGAAAAGGTCCGGTTCGTCTACTGACCGCGCCAGCAGCTGCGCGTCAGTGACGACCCGCTCCTCGATGCTGGACGTCACAAGCATCCTCTCGTCCGGTGGTTCAACAGGGCTCTCCCCTGTTATCCCCCCCCAGCCTCCAATCGAGTTCACGCACCCGCCGACCAGCACCAACCCCCTACGCGCAGATGGGCAGGATCGAAGGGAGCAGCCTTCTGCGTCCATACGTTCTTGCGTCTAAGCCCCCGGCAACGGACACCCACCCGCCGCTGGCCTCCCACGCCCACCCGGACAACCCAACCAGCCCCCGGACTGAGATTCGCGTCAGCCCTTTCAATGTCGAAGAACGATCCTTTCCCGACACTGCTGCCGACAGGTACGCCTGCAAGCGTACCGTGGACCATCCAGCCAGATCCGCAGATAAAGGACCTTATCTGCGGGTAGGGCGGGGTGCGCGAGGTACGCTCAGGACTATGGATGAGAAGTCACGCAATGACGGCAGTGTGGCCGTCGGGGTGGTGGCGGTAAGGTCAGGTGACCTCACCGTCACGGGTGGCGATGACCCTGGCGGTGAGGTCGCCTATCACCAGCCCGGCCGACCCGGTCCGGGCCGGCGAGTAGCGCCGCTGGATCGCTTGCCGGTACCGGCGATGACGACCCGTTCCTGCGACTAGCTGAGGCTTGGCCCATCGGGCATTCCACGAACACCGCCACCGCCTACCGCCGCGACCTGCACGCCTGGGCCACCTGGTGCGAGCAGCTCGGCATCCACCCCCTCAGTGCAGAACGCCACCACGCCGACGCCTGGGTCCGTCACCTCACCACGCAGCCGCAACCACGCACCGGACGCACCGCGTCGCCGGCGACCATCGCCCGGCGGCTGTCGGCGCTGACCGGGTTCTACGACTTCGGCATCCACGACGCCCGAGTCCTCACCCACTCCCCCGTCGCCTCCGTCCGTAGGCCCCGTGTCTCCGAAGAATCGCAGGCCACAGGCCTGACCCAGCAACAGCTGCGCCACCTGCTGCAGACCCGCCACGGACACTCACCCCGCTCCAGCGCGTTAGACACCTTGCTGATCTTCTGCGGGGTCCGGATCTCCGAAGCTCTCGGCGCTAACATCCGCGACTACGGCCACGACCAAGGTCACCGGGTCCTGCGCATCACCCGCAAAGGCGGCAAGAGCGCCCACGTCCCCCTGGCCCCTGCCGTCACCCGCGCCCTCAACACCTACATCGCCGACCGCACGACGGGACCAATCTTCCTGGCCCGCAATGGTAGTGACCGCTACCCGTACAAGAGCGCCTACGAACAGCTGGGCCGCTTACCACTTGCGTGATCTGGCAACCGCAGGTCCACCCTGCGGCCACGGCCACTGGTGGGGTTGACCCGGTTCGACGGACATCCGAAATCGGGAGCGATTGCTCCCTGGAAGAATGTTCCTCGTGCAGACCAACACCAAGAAGAAGCCACGGCCTCGCTGCTCGTTCACCCCGGAGTTCGAGGCTGACATCGTCGCCCGGTGTCGCCAAGGTGACCGGACGGTCCGTCAGATGGCGCTGGACTTCGATCTGACTGAGACCGCGGTCCGGGCCTGGACCAAGCAAGCCGAGCTTGACGACGGAACCCGTACTGATGGTCTGAGCAGCGACGATGCCGCTGAGCTGCGGGCTCTGCGGGCGGAGAACCGCCGGTTGCAGTACGACGTGGACATCCTCAAGCGGGCCCCCAGATTCAGCTCTTCGTCACGAGTGACACGGATTAATGCTGGATGCGGGATTCCGGATCATCGACCAGGGCTGGGCCCAGTACCAGTCGAAGATCAGCGTGCCCCGTCCTCCAACCTGACCACCAACTGATGCGGCCTAGTGTTTGATTTTGGCGGCAGCGCCCTCGGCCGCGCCCGCTACCGAGGACGCTGCTGACAAAAGGCATGCTCGACTGGGTGGAAGCTCAAGGCATTGAGGCGCACGAAGTCATGGGGTGCTTGATGGCAAAGCCCGCTGGGTGCGACCTGCCTACGATGACCTGGGTGGGCGGGCACTGACCATTGCTGGCGTACCAGCCGTCTGGCTCTGAGCTGGCAGGCCGCGGCGTCAGGCAGTGGTTGGACTCACGGTAGACGGCCGATCCGAACATCCAGGCCGTACCGTGCATGGTGGCGGCGAAGTCCTCGGCTTATGCCAGCGCGGGTCGTCGCCGTTTGCATAGGCGTAAATCGTTCAGACGAACGGGCCAGCGTACACGGTCGTCTTTGGCTCCCCGGCGCCAGGCTTGGGCGATCGGAGCTATCGCCGACTCACGTTGTTGGTCAGGAGTCAGGCCCTGCCGGCCCGTACATTCCCGAGTCCCGCCCGACGGTTGCAGGGTAGCTGGCCCGGCCGCACGAGACCTGCACCCTGAGGGGTGAGCAGTCACCATGAGCGGTCATGGTGCAATTTTTTGGCGAAACGAACCGGACCGGAATAGGTCCAGTACTTTGGTTACCTTGGCGTCATCAAGTTCTGCGTAAGCTTTTGGATTAGCGAAAAAATTGTTAACCCCTGTAGTTTCCTCGATTTCTCCGAATGTCACTTGGCTGTAACCCATAGTCCAGTTCGCGAAGGAGCGATGTGTCATTGGTGTGCGCAGCAGCAACTTTGACTGACTGTGACGCGGGTCAGCTTTAATGCGTTCGAAGAGTGAGTCAAGACAATGAATTTCGCCTTCAAGTACCTGCAGAAATGATGAATTCACATACAACAAAAGTCCGCTAACATGTATGCGCGCATTACGCGCTCTGGCTACTCGTAGAACATCATCAAGGTCAGCCGGAGTAAAATTGGGCATAGCTGCGCTCACGTAGACCAACTGCCACAAACCGCTATCGGACTCAACTACGTCTGTTCCCGGACTACCGGACATTCAGGTCCCCCTCGAACGTCATAGGTGATCGAGTTCGTGAAGATTAGCCTAGCCTAGTTCGCTCTAGCCATCCGTTGGTACCGCGGCGTGTCGAAACTCTGTCTACCTAAACCTGCACAGGTTCATAGCAGCGTCTCAGACGATCCCTTAGCGCGATGACCGACGTAAACCGCGCGGCTGCTACAGGCAACTCTTTCCGGTGGGCGTTGCCAATCCGCTGCTGACTCAGGCGGCCGCAGTGAACCGGCGTGTCCAGAGTCGGCGGAATCGCTGGGGCGGTTCAGAATGCTGCCCTGGCACGCTTTATGTGATGGTTGAGTTACTTCGTGACGGCGCGCCTGCTTCGTCTGGGGCGCCCATCTGACCCGTGATCTCTTGGTGTAGCGATGTTGAGTCACTTCTTCCTCATCTTTTCAGATCCAGCTGCTGGAGGTCTCGGCGTCCGGCAATGGCGTGGTGATCACAGCGCACGCCCGCGATCCAGGCAGTAATCGTCCCTGCTGCCAGGTGCGTTCGGTCCGGCTGCACGCGCGGTATCGTCGAACGCTGGTCGATCTGCCGGTGGCCGGACGTAGCGTGAGTATCCGGCTCAGCGTGCGGCGGTTCCGATGTGAGAACCAGTCGTGCTCGGCGAAGACGTTCGCCGAGCAGATCCCCGACCTGACCAAAGCTCATGCCCGACGAACGGTGCCGGCCTCCCTGATGCTGGCCGACATCGGGCTGCTTCTCGCCGGCCGCGCCGGCGCCCGCCTGGCCGAGGGGATCGGACTGCCCACCGGCAGGGATGCGGGGCTGCGCCTGGTCTGGGCCCTACCGCAGCCACCAGCACCTTCCTTGGATATCGTAGGCGTCGACGACTTCGCCCTGCGCCGCGGTCACGTCTACGGGACCGTCCTTGTCGACCTAGAAACCCGGCGGCCCGTCGAGCTCCTACCCGACCGGCAGCGCGACACCGTCGCGGGATGGTTGCGTGCGAACGCCGCCGACGCTTCCATCATTTGCCGCGACCGCGCCGGAGCCTACGCCCAGGCCGCGGCGCAGGGCGTGCCGACGCGGTGCAGGTCGCCGACCGATGGCACCTGTGGCCGTGCTGAAAAGGAGGGTGTCCTTGGTCCAGGCCGGGCATCGCTCACCGCCGGGAGCCTCCTGGGCCTCGACGTTGCCAGGACCTCGGTGATCCCCCGATTGCATCGTTTGGTCCGGGCTATCGATGACCGGCGCTGAACGAGTGCGCGCTGAGCACGAGGTGCTCGGCTTGGACGTCAGCCATCACGTCTTGGACTTTTACGCTCCGCTGCTGCCGACCCTGCAGATCACCCCTGGCGCAACATTCAAGACCGCCGGCACGGCGGAGAGTTGCTCGTCGCCGGGGTGAAGGTGGCCACCCAGACCCCGCCGACCGCCCCGGGCGCCGTGTGGTCTTCCTGGCTCTTGACAACTCCACCGGCCCGCTGGACGCCACGTTCTTTAAGGATGTCCAAGGTCTCTACGCCGCGACCATCTTTCACTCCTGGCTCTTGGTCGTGTGCGGCGTCCTACGCCGAACCGGACCCCGCGGGATCTCCGTACGAGCCACAGGCGCTTAGGAAATGCCCGAGCCTTGGGAGGTCTGGACCCGCACCGGTAAATCCGGTGTCCATGCCGTTCTAAATGCCGACGTCCCCGACCGATCCGACCGCTGGGGCCGCCATTGCGCAGGCGCCCAGGCAAGACGCGGTTACATGCTCATCGCGCCGGCGAGGTCGGCCTGGGCCCGGCGGGGTGGTCCCAGGACGGCGTAGCCGCCGATGCCGCTCGTGGCCAGCGCGAGCGTCGTGAGCGTGGCGGGGTGGCTGTTGGCCGGTTGGATCATCCACGTTAGCACCTGGTGCTGGCCGGCGACGGCCATGAAGACGACCGGTGTGGACCAGGCCACCACGGGGAACCAGGCGCGGTGCGGTCCCAGGACGAGTGCTCCCAGTGCGGCGAGCCCGGTCAACCCGAGGGCGTCGCGCACCGCGAAGCTGACGGGACCGAAGGTCGCCTTCGTGAACATGGTCAAGAGCAGCAGCACCCCGACTCCCAGCCCCAATCCGAGCAGGTGAGTTGCCCGCCGGGCCGGCCAGGGCAGAGCCGCGGTCCGGTCGAGGGCGTCGTCGGTGGAGCTGAGGGTGGTGGACAGGGCGGCTACAGCCAGGCTTGCAGCCAGCATGACCAGGTTGGGGCTTGCGGCCCGATGGTGGCTGTATGAGGCGGTGAGGGCCCAGACGACGGCCGTGAGCAAAGTGGCGGCGAGCATGGCCTCGGGCACGCGGCGCGATCGCATGTACAGGACGGCCCATCTCATGAAGTGCTCCCGTGGGTGAGGATGGTGTTGATGTCGCCTTGGCAGGTCAGGAGGGCCCGGTGCATCGCCGCGACCCGTCGGCGTTGCTCCGCGGCCGGAAGTGACGTGAACGCCGTCCAGCCGATTCGGATCCGCTCCTGGGCTGCTGCGGGCAGCTCCTGATCAGGGACCGGAGAGCGGCCGAGCAGCCATGCCACGCCGATCTCGTCGGCGGTGCTGGACCTGTCGGAATCGATTTCGTCGTGAGGGCATGAGCCCCGCGTGACACCCAGGTTTTTGAGCAGCGATCCCGTGAGCGTCTTGGCGTCCTCTGCGCTCAACCGGCCGCGGCCGTCGACGGCGTAGGGGGTGAGGTCCAGCCACACGGTGTCGGCCCGGCTCGAGGCTGGCGGCTCGAAGGTCCTTTCTTCTATCTGCGGGTACTGGATCACCGCGGTCGGCGGATGAGGCAGGCGAGCCAGGGCGTTCAGAGCCGCCCGGGCCGCCGGCACGACTTGTGGCAGTCGGGACGCGTCCACGCGAGTGACGCAGACTCGGGGCGCTCCGGTGGCACAGACCAACTCGGCCGCCCGCGGATCGATCGTGTAAGCCGCGATGTATCCGCGCCCGTGCGGCAGTTGCGGTGCTACCAGGACCAGGGCGAGGGCCGCGGGCAGCACCGCGAGGATGCGGAACCGGGCACTCGACGCGAGGAACCCGCCGAGTGCGCTCACCCCAACGGCGAGCAGCCACAGGCCCTGCAGGGTACTGACCCGCTCCGCGACGGTGGCTGCCCCTTCGACCGAGGATGACAGATCAGGCATCAGCAGGCTCAGGGCAGCACCGTTGCCCAGACTGCCCAGGATGTCCGACCCGAGAGCCAGGACCATCAGGGTGAGAACACTGGCGATCGGCGCGGTCAGCCGGGAGCGCACGAGGTGCCCGACAAGCAGGCCCAGCCACACCGCGGTCGCCATGGTCACGGCACCGACGCCCACCACCCCGGCGATGGCTCCGGGATCGGCGTACGTGGCGTAGGTGGCCACCCACAGGCTCCCGATGGCGAAGGTGATCACGTAGGCGCCGGCTGCGGCGATCGCCAGGGCCAGGGCCACCGGGAGGACTCGGGTCCGGCGCGGCCGGGGTGTGCTGGCAAACAGTTCGAGCACCCCGCGGCGCTGGTCCAGTCCGGCCTGCATCGCCCCGGCGCCGACCGCGAACACGACCATGAGCAGCAGGTCGCTTCGCTGGCCCGTGGCCATCTTCATCCAGTTGTTCTCCCAGAACTTCCGCTGGCCCAGGAGGACATCGACGAACACCGTGACGGCGATCACGGCGGCCGCCAAAGGAAGGGCGTTGGACCGTCGCAGCTCGATCCGCAGGGCCCGGTTCATCGGACGCCCCGCCGGCCCGTGCCCCAGGTGTCATCGCTCGGCCTCGCCGGCTCACCCGGCTCGGCGCGGTGGTTGCGCAGCAGGGCCGAATACCCTCGTTCGGCCGGGCTGTCACCGGCGTCGCTGCCCCCGCCCGCTGTGCCCAGCTCCTGCGGGCTGCCCTGCCAGACCAGCCGGCCCTCGTTGACCAGCAGAACATCGGTGCACGCGGTTGCGACGTCCTCGACCAGGTGGGTGGAGACCAGTATGCAAGCGTCGGAGCCCAGTTCACGCAGGAGTTCACGGAATCCGACCCGCTGCTCCGGGTCCAGCCCGACGGTGGGTTCATCCAGCAGGAGAATCTGCGGATCATTCACAATTGCCTGAGCGATACCGACGCGCCGCAGCATGCCTCCGGACAGGGTCTTCAGCTTGCGTTCGGCCCGGTCAGCCAGCCCGACCCTCTCGATCGCGCGCTGCACGGCACCCGGGATGTCCTGGGCCGGCATCTCTTTCATCCAGGCCAAGTACTCCACGAATTCGCGCACCGTGAACCGCGGGTAATAGCCGAAGTTCTGCGGAAGGTAGCCCAGGCAGCGACGTACAACCCGGGCGTCGCCACCGGCCTGCACCCGCCGGCCCAGCAGCACTAGGTCACCCCCGCTCGGCGGCACGACTGTGGCCAGGGCTCGCATCAGCGTCGTCTTCCCGGCGCCATTGGGTCCCAGCAGGCCGTGCACCCCGACGCCCATCTGCAGGTCAAGGCCGTTGACAGCCAGGTGCCGGCCCGCCTTGACCATCAGCCCATCGGCCTTCACGTACCAGGCGTACCTCGTCGGCACCGTCTCATCGGATGTCACTACCCGGGCCATCACATCTCCATCTACTTGTCCAACAACTATTTTCGGCAGGAGCTGCGCCCGCCCGTCCGTGCGTTCGTTCGTCAAGAGTCATCTCCGGGTGCTGGGGCCCGGATCATGGAGGAATGATCGCGGCCGACTACTGCTGGCTGGCCAAATGCCGGAAGTCGCTTCGCCGCAGCAGAAGAACCGCACTCGCGGTGACGGCCAGCATCAGCCAGAGCGGAATCACCAGCGTCTCCAGTACTAATGGGCCGGTTGCACGCTGCAGCCCGGGTGACAGGACGGCAAACGCCCAACCCGTGGCGACCACCGCTGCCACGCGCTGAACGCCGAACCGCCCGCCGAAGGCAAGGGTGGTGGAGGTCAAGGCCAGGCAGGGCGTGAGCCAGACCGCCGGCGAATGGCCGCCCACGAGGCTGACCGCCGCAGCCAGGGGAACGACGAGCACCAGGACGAGGAAGGTTCGCCGCAGCAGAAGCCACAGCCCCGAGCGAGGTGAACCACCGATCAGTTCCCAGGCCGGATCGGTCCGCCGGTTCCAGGCCGCGCCCACCCCCAGCAAGGGAGCCGCCGGCGCCACCAGGAGCACGAGCGAGAAATGCTTCACCGCCGTGAGGTCCAGGAGCAACGCGACCACCAGGACCAGTCCACTCATCAGTACCCACGGACCGAAGGACCACACCGCCCACCGCCGCAGCACCCAGGCCCAGCGGCTAGAAATCGGCACCGGTGGCGGGCCGGTCCGAATCGGTTCCGACAGATTTGAGGCCACCTGCTCCAGCAGGGCCAGGTCGCTGACCCCCACCCGCCGGGTCGGGATGTCGGCGAGCACCCGCTCGGCCACAACCTCCCGGCAGGTCAGGCAGACCTCCAGATGCGACTCCACTGTCCAGACGCTGATCTCATCGAAGCTCTCGTCCACGTCGACGTACCGGTGGATGAACTCGCGCGGTGGGTGACGGTGCGCCGACGTCATGTGAGTGCCTCCCTCAAAGCGATCCTGGCGCGTCGCGCCCGGGTCTTCACGGTTCCTTCAGGCATGCCCAGCAGCAGCGACGTCTCACGCACGGACAGGCCGTCCAAAACCATCGCCTGCAGGACCTGCCGCAGTTCCGGTGCCAGGCTCATCAGAGCCCGTTCCATGTCCTCACCCAACACGGCACTCAGGGCCTGATCCTCAGCGGCCGGGGCGATCGGCCCGGACGGACCGCCGACCAGGGCGGTCGGCACCGTGGCCTCCCGCGCCCGCCGGCGAAACCCGTCGACCAGGCGACGGGCGGCGATCGTCCAGAGCCAACCGACAGCCCCGCCGTCGCTGTCGAAATCGCTGAGCGTCCCCGCCGCCCGCCACACCGCCAAATAGGTGTCCTGCAGGACTTCAGCGACCAATTGGTCGTCGGCGCAGCGGCGGCGCAACCGGGTCAGCAACCACGGCGCGGTCAACCGGTACAGCTCGTCGAACGCCGCCTGGTCACCCGCGGCGCAGCGGTGCAACAGACCCGCCTCACCCTGTGGCGTCCCAGTCGTGGCTTCCATGTCCGGCAAGTCGACGCCCCACCCCACCCAGGTTCTCAGAGCCGACGTGACTCACATCACAGCTTGAACAGCCTGCGGTCATCAGCTCCCCCCGGGAACGTCTGGTCGGCGAATTCGGACTGAGACTACGTCGAACGGATCCCTCATCTTGAGCGACGGCCGCAGCCCTCGTCGTGGCATCTACCAAAGGCAACAGAGAGCTCACTGCGGCGGATGTGGAGATGGCCTCGCGGTGCCACCGTGGACAGCGGCGCAAAGGGCCGTTACCCGTGCATGGTTCACCCTCATCGTGGCCCTTACGTGGCCGCGCGAAGAGGTACGAATGCCGTGCGGGCGCGGGATGACGCATCCGAGTCACGCCAGAAGGTGCAGTGTTCGCCGGCCAGGTCTATCCACACGTGATGGTCCTGACCGAGGGTCTGGCAATGAGGACGGTGGGCCCCTCGCCACTCGGGGAGCCCATCGACGGCACGTGCTCGTCTAATTCAGGCGCGGTGTCCTGGACGGCCTGCTTGGCTTCCAGGCTCTGGTCCTTCGCATCCTGCGCAGCGGAGGTGCCCTCGCCCTTGACGGTGTCGACGGCGTCCGTCGCCGTGGACTTGATCGCGCAGCAGTGGATCAGTACGGCTTCATTCCCGGCAGCTACCTAATCAACGCGTATTCGTCTTGTGTGTCCTGATCATTGCCTGGCCACTGCTCGGCACCGTACTCGAGGGCAACTGGAGCTTCGCCCTGACAACGGCCCGTCTGCTCGGCGCAGTCCCGTTCATCGTCACGTGCATCGCCCTTTTCGGGCTGCCCCGAGCCCTGCCCACCTACGGTCTTGCGCGCCAGGAACCGTGGGCATCGCGGCCGATCCTGACCCTGATGACACTGCCCTTCACCGCCACCACAATTGAGGCGTGTGTGCCTCCTTGGGGGGCCTTAAGGCTCGAGCTGGGTCGCGATCTCCGGCGGTGTTGTCGCCTTGGGCCTCGTCCATCCTCACCTCTCGTGGAGTCTCCGGCCGGACGGCAAGGTAGGCAGGTCAGGGAGCGGTTTCAGCCGGTGGTGCTGGTGACAATGCTCTGGGCGATGTCGCGCAGTTTGCGGTTGCCTCGGTTGGAAGCCGAACGCAGGAGCTCGAAGGCTTCCTCGGCGTCACAGCGCTGTCGGGCCATGATAATGCCTTTGGCCTGCTCGATGAACGCACGGGAAGCCAGTGCTTGTTTCATCTGTTCGACTTGTTCGAGGACGCCGGCGTAGACCGCGGCGTTGGCCATCGCCACGGCGGCGTAGGTCGCAAACGTGGTGGCTACGTCCCGGGCTCCGGCATCCAGCGGTATGCCGGAGCCGTAGATGTTCATCGCCCCGGTGCGCCCGTCGGCCACGCTGGGCACCGGGATTGATAGGCTGTGCCGGACCCCAGCCCGGGCCGCTTCGCGGGCGAAGTCCGGGTAGGTCTTGTCGGCGAAGGTGTCCTCGATCGCGATGACGGTGCCGGAGGCGGCCGCGTCCATGCACGGACCGAACCCGCGTCGGTACTGCCGTTCGTCCAAGGCGGCGGCCAGCTGGCCGCTGAACGCGACGCTACGGGCCTTCTCCCCTTGAATGAGGGTGATCGACACCTCATCCGCGCCCGGGATGACTTCGGCGGCGATCTGTGCGATCCGCACCAACGTCGCGCTCAGTGGCTGGTCCGGCAACACGATGGTCGCCAACTCCGCAAAAACCCCCACCGCAAAATCAGGACCCGGCAAGGTCGAACCGGGAGCCGATTCCTGGCCCTGCGGCGCCTCGTTACCGGGCCCGCCGGCGGCGGAGTCCGAGGTCAAGTCGAGAGTGGAACCGGAGGTGGGATCGGGCTCGGCGGCGAGATCGTCGTGACCGGCCATGGGGAAGATCATCTTCTTCCGCTAGTGCAGAGGACCACCTACAGCCGCAGGGCCACCACGACGCCCAGGGTCGTCGTATAGGGCGCCTATACCGATGTCGGTGAGTGGAACTCCGCGCACGAGACCAGGCCCGTGCCGTTGCCTTGGACACGGGGAAACCGGTAACTGCGCCGGGCCGGGTTCTAAAAACCCTTGGAGACGGTGACCAAACGGCGCCACCAGACGTTGCCGCGCGGGGGCGACAACCACAGATGGGCATATTATAGCTGCTGCGCCCACGTTCCGCGCGGGTACTCTCACTGCCTGCTCACAGCCATGACCCAGGACGGGACCCGACCGGGACGACGCCCGCGGCCCGGGTCCACCACTGGTGTCACGTCGATGCCGGTGCTGCGATCTACCAACCGAACGCGCAGATTCTCGACCATGCCAGAGCCTGCGTGAACATCCCCGCCGGTTCAACCCGCGGGCAGGCGGGGCCGCCTCCTCCACGATGTCCGACCCGGTGACCTGACCCGAGCTGCCGCTGCTGGCGCTGTTCGCTCAGATGGAACGCACCTACAGCCGCGAACGCGCTGCCGACGCCCGCGAGGCCGCCACCGCGAAAGGCCGGCGCATCGGGCGCCCACCGTCGTCGACCCCGACAATCTCGCCTACGCCGCGCACCTGCGCGACACCGGCGCCTCGATCGCCGAGATCGCATCAAGACCGGAATCACCTGCACCAGCCTCAACCGCCACTTGCCATCACGCCCGCCCGAACCGGTCACCGTAGCCCACACCAGCGCAGCGCCACCGCGCCCCAACCCTGAGCCAGTCCGGCGCAGGCCTTCGTCGTCTCTTTAAAGCACCACCTGGGCGACCGGCTATCCCTCCTCCTGCCTAAGTCCGACTAGCCGAGCACCGGGCTGTACGAGACCCGAGCTCACGCCCACGGCCAGGTCGTCATCGTCGCTGTTTCTGACCCTTGCGGACACCCGGTGGACGAGCACGCAGCTGCCTAGGCCGGCGCACCACGCTGAGCCCGGTCCGCGTCAGGGACGCGAGGCCGAGCGGCGCAGGAGGCGCGGGCCGTTGGGCGATCAGGAACGGGTGGATCCTTCGTGAGACGTCCTTGACACCAACGCCGACCAGCAGGACGCGCCGCCCACCGTCTTGCAGGGTGCGGATGTGGGTGCCGCGGTCCCAGGTCAGCGTGCCATACGGACGCTTGTCCATGCGTGAGTACGCTTGCGTCAGAGCCGGAATGACCGTTGCGGTGTGACGGCTGCGCAGGGCGACGAGGATCAGGAATCGTGACTTGCGGCCGACTAGTGCAGCGCGTGGTTAGTTGTAGAACGGTTGGTGGGTCGGGATAATCGGCTCATGGCGAGTCGTCCGGCTCCGGCTCTGATGCTGCGTGAAGGTGATGAGGAACCGCTGCTGCGCCTGACACGGGCATCGACTGCGCCGGCCGGGCTGGCGCAGCGGGCCCGGGTGGTGTTGCTGGCCGCCCAAGGCGCGGGGAACACGACGATCGGGGTGCAGGTCGGGATGTCCCGGACCCGGGTCATCGAGTGGCGAAACCGCTATCAGGCCAAAGGAACGCTGGCCTCTCGGATGAGGAACGTTCGGGCCGTCTGCGGGTCATCGACCGGGCGCAGATGATCGCGGTGACGTTGGCGCCGCCGCCGAAGAAGTACGCCGTCACGCACTGGTCCTCGAGGTTGCTGGCCTGGCACCTGAAGATCTCCGACCGAGCCTGTCAGATGGTCTGTGTACAAGATCCCTTTTGAGAGGGTAAACACGTGACCGTGAGCGAAGATCATCAGGAGCAGTCGCAGGAGTCGCAGCTGGCCCCGGTTGAGGGTCCACCGGCGGCGCGGGCGGCGGTGAAGGAAATGCTGGAGGCTGGCCTGCTGGACCGGCTGATGGAGCGGGTCGATTCCGGTGACCTGACCTTGACCGGGGAGGGTGGGTTCCTGCCGGAGATGGTGAAGGCGGTGCTGGAGCGGGGATTGCAGGCTGAGCGCACCGATCACCTCGGCTATGAGAAAGGCGATCGGGCCGGGCGGGGCTCGACGAACTCCCGCAACGGCTCCACGCCCAAGACGCTGGCCACCCAGGTCGGCGACGTGCCCTTGGCGGTTCCACGCGACCGTCAGGGTTCGTCCGAGCCGCGGCTGGTGCCCAAAGGCGCCCGCCGTGCCGGCGGCCTGGACGAGATGATCATCTTGCTCTACGCCGGCGGGATGACGGTCCGCGACATCCGCCACCATCTGGCCCGCACGGTCGGTACGGATCTGTCCCACGACACGATCAGTAACATCATCGACGCCGTCCTGGAGGAGGTGAAGAGTTGGCAGACAAGGCCTTTGGAGCCGACGCGGCGGGCAGGGTCTCGCCGACCAGACCAACCTGCTGGCCCTGAACGCCACCATCGAGGCGACCCGGGCCGGCGACGTCGGCAAGGGCTTCGCCGTCGTCGCAGCCGAGGTCAAGGAACTGGCCCGGGAGACCGCCGCCGCCACCGGCCAGGTGGCCGAGCAGATCGCCGCCATCCAGGCCAACACCAGCGCGGTCGCCTCCGGCATCCACGCCACCAGCGAGATTATCGGCCGGATGGACTCGGTGCAGGTCCGGATCGCCGAGATCCTCGAGGCTCAGGCCACCATGGCCCGCAGCCTCAACCGCGTGTGATCTGAGGAACTGCTCGATCTCCGAACCAGTCAGACGCGGTGGCGATCATGGTCGATCCTCCTTGTCAGTTCCGGGACGTAGCCCCAGGAACCGACTGGGATCGCTGGCGGCGCGGGCTCCGCTGTTCATCCAGGCGCAAAAGCCGACGGGATCGCGCCTCTCGATCTCATCCAGGAGGCGCGCGCGGTTCTCGCAAGCCGCGAACACGTCGGCCGTAGATTGGGCTCCGGTGATCTGGACGAAACTCAGGCGCCACATGAAGATCAGTTCCTGATCCGTCATATCGGACGCCGGTGAGGTCCGGTGTGTCCACTGCCTTGGTGGATGCACGGATGCTGGGGCACGAGCGTCACGCATGTGGGCGGGCTCAGACGATTTGGCGCCAGCCATGCGGGCATACAACCACTCGACAACGGGCGGGGACGCCACGACCCAGGCCAGGACGAAGAGCACCCCTACCGGGCCGACTGCTTCGCCAGCCCCCATCGTGGCCACGCCGATGTAAGCCCCACAGGCAAGACTGCTGCCGGTACGAGGGAGAGGGTCGCCGAGCTCTTGCCTGGTCGAGGACAGGATGCCCGCTGCGCCGGCCACCAGCGCCGAAATCAGTGCCGCCCAGAACAGCGTGCCTAGGGTAAAGGCCAGCAGGGCCACCCCAGTGCAGGTAGTATTTGCGGCGACTGCCGCGATCACCCAGAGCTTTCGGTAGAACCTCATTGTGCGACTCCCGTTCGATGCTTCGACGGCCTATGAAGTCGACTGAGTAGGCACGTCAATGCCTCGTTCAGGCAAGGGACACCAAGCCGATGGGTCGCCGAAGAGTCTGGGCGATCCACTTCTATGACCATGGGCACCGCGTCCCGGTCCGGGTCGAGCGCAAGTGAAGATGAGACGGGAGCCTTTGTTGCTCTCAAGATTGACGAAACGCGAGTGGGGCGTCGCGGACAGATGAACGCCATCGTCGGTTCCCTCCGCCGGGATGAATCGACATACCACCAGGCCCAAGGCAGCACGTGACACTGGCGCAAATTAGAACATGGCCGGCAGAGGTCGCCAGTCGGCAGTCGGCTCGCAGTTCGGCCTTCTGCATCTGCAATGCCTAGCGCCGTGCGTTGGTGCGACGGTTGGCTTTTGCAAGCGTTGTTCGGCGGTCTTGAGCCAGGTGAAGGGGCGGGCGTTGTCGTTCCAGCCGGTGATGAGGGCGCGGATCTTGGCGTTGCCCGCGGCGGTAGGCGTAGCAGTGTCCGCACAGTGCATCCGGGGCAGGCGCGGTCATTGGTGTGTCGTTCAAAGCAGGCAGTGAGCCGAGCATGCGAACATGCTCGGGTGCGGCGGGGGTGGCAAGGCGGGCATGTCCGACCACCTCCGCCGTACGCAGGGTGCACGCCCCGCACGAGAGGAGCGGTCAACTTTGCGATCGTCGGCGGAAGCCCGGCCACGGTGGGGAATCGCCTTGCCGACGCGGAGCCCGCCCGCACGAGCTGGTAGACGTTGTATCGGTAGATGTATTCCGCGAGGCGCCCTGTAGGTCTGGTCGCCGTCTTATACACAATTCCGCCCTGCTGGACCAGGCGATTGGTGCGCCCCACTCACGGTTTTCAGGCCGCGGCCTGGCGTTAACCCGTTCAGCAGGTCAGGACCGGATGGCGCCCACGTGAGGCTCGCCAACCGACCGAAAGCACTGCATTACCGGTCCCTCCGATCGGGCATGCAAGTCAATCCGGTTGAGATAGCGCGAGAAGGCTCAGCCGGCGACGGGAACCGCGGCCACGCGGGCGAAGAACTCCTCGATCCGGCCAACTACGCCGGAGAAATCGTCCAGGCTGGTCGGCTTTATCGCTTAGGCGTTGGCGTACAGGTTGTAAGCGGTCTCGATGTCGATCGGATCTTGGGAAGTTGTGACGATGAGGACCGGAATAGCGCCCAGACGCGGATCGGATTTGATCTCGGCTCGGCTGATGTCGGCACCGGAGTCTCCGCGAGATGCCGCCACCGAGCGACAGGAAGCATCTAACTCCGTAGGTTCCTAAGAGATCTTCAGGTGAACCCAAGATGGTGGTCGATCAGAGTCCAGTCCAGGTTCAGTCTTCGATGCGTCCGCGCGGCGCGGGTGATTCAAACCCTGTTACCTGCGCATCGAGCACCTGGCGGCTCTGGCGTTCCAGATCAGCCACGGATGCGGCGGGGCTGGTTCGCCAGACGCTGTGTACCGCTTGGATGACCTCCAGGGCCGAAAGTTGTCCGGCATAGTTGGTGACCAGACGCTCTACCAGCGCCAGCACGCCGTGATTGATCTCGCTTGTGTCGGCCATGTTCGTCAGCATAGATGCGCCGGCTCGCGCGGTGGCAACGGTAAACATCCGCAAGCCACGCTCTGCCACGGACCAGCTTGCTGTGTCCCGTCACGGTGATCCAAACGGTTCGCCGGAGTCCGGGGGCTGGGTCGAGGTCGCGAATGGTGCTGGTGTGATGGAGGTTAGGTCTCATCAGGGGTGGGCACAATGCGGATGCGGTGGCAATTGCCGCCGGCCTGCTTGGCCGCGTACATGGCTTCGTCGGCGGCACGCAGGAGGGCCCCGGCCTGGACCGCGCCGGTGACGACGGCGATGCCGATGCTGGCACCGATGTTCACAACGACGGGACGCGACTCATCACCTGTGCGGGGTTGAACGTCGTTCGGTGAGGTGCTCGACGGACGGTGGCTCATACTGGTCGCCGGGCGACTGGAGTCGGCTGGGAGGGTGTAGGTGCCTGGCAGCTTGGCCAGCAGTCGCTGGGCCAGAATGGTGGTGTCCTCGGGTTCGGTGAGGCCCTCGCAGATGACCAGAAATTCGTCACCGCCGTACCGGGAGGGCAGATCCGTACTTCGCACGCTACTTCGGAGGTTGGCGGCCACGGCGGTGAGGAGCTGATCTCCCGCGTGGTGGCCGTAGGTGTCGTTGACGGGCTTGAAGTGATCGAGGTCGATGAAGATGACCGCGAGGTGTCCGTGCTGGCGGGCCTGGCGTATCAAGGCGCGTTCCAGTTCCTGCAGGGCAAAAGCGCGATCGGCCAGCCCGGTGAGCAGATCGGTGGTGGCTTGCTGTGCGGCGGCCTCGAAATGTCACGCATTCGACATGGCGGCGCCGACCGGCGCGGCCAGTAGCGCCAAGGTTGAGCGGTCGTCGTCGGTGAAGCGGTGCGGTTCGTAGGACATGACTTTCACCACCCCGTAGACCTCCGATCCTCGGTGAAGGGGGGCCAGGACCATGGAGCGGGCTCGGGTGCTGTGAGCAGCAGCGAGGTTCACCCGCGGATCCGTCTCGGTGTCGAAACAGATGAGCGCCTCCTGACCGGTCACCGTCGTTCCGGACAGGCTGTCGTCGATGGGTACACGAAACCCCAGGCATTCGACGGCCGCTCCGGTGACGGCGGCGGCCACCATCTCGGAGCCTTCCCGTAGTTCGACACTGGCTCCGTCGGCGCCGGTCAGTCGTTGAGCGTGCTCACAGACCGCCTCCATGACTTTGCGCGCGGATAATTCGACCTGCGCGATCGCGAGTTGCGCTGCGGCGATCTCCGACTGCCGGCGAGTGGCCAGAGCGCGCGCGGAAATGTCGTGCACGAAAGCGTAGAACTCGTTGCCACCTTCCCCTGAATGCCACACAGTGAGTTCGACCGGAATCTTTTGTCCGGTACGTGTTTGGGCAGTGACTTCGATGCGGTGGCCGAGGATTCGACCAGGTTCGCCTCGCCGCATCCGCTCCAGTCCGGCGTGATGGGCATGGCGAAGCTCCGCCGGAATGATCAGCTGAGCCAACGACTGCCCCAGCGCTTGGTTTCTCGTGTAGCCGAAAAGCTGCTCGGCCGATGTGTTCCATTCGGTGACGTACCCTGCAGTGGCGATCGCGATGAATGCGTCACTGGCACCGGCGATGATGGACGTCAGCCGATCACTGGCCAGTCGCTCTGCGGTGATGTCCTCGATCGCCACAACGAACTGCTCCGGTGAATTGCCGTGCGGTTCTTTCACGAGTGCCACGGACAGCTGGGACCACACATAGTGACCGTCGGCGTGCAAGTAGCGCTTGGGCAGCGTGTAGTGATCGATCTGGCCGCCGATGAGCTGGTTGATCAACGCGAGGTCGTCGGCCAGGTCTTGTGGGTGGGTGATCCGTTGGATGGTCAGTTCGGTAAGTCTTGCAACGGGGTATCCGATGATGCGGGAGAGGGCCGCATTGGCTAGGATAAACTTTCCCTGCAAGCTGACGATGGCCAGACCGATCGGTGCCACGTCAAGCATCGAACGCCATCGCTGTTCGGCGCGAGCAAGCCCCTGAGCGAGTCGGCGCTGGTCGGTGACGTCGCGGATCACCCCTGCGTGCCCCACCCGTTTCCCGTCCAAGCCCAGCACCGTGAACAGATGTGCCGACCCGACGCGGTGACAAGATCGGCCTGTCTCAGCCAATTCGTCCTGCCCCGCGTGCGTGTGCAAGTGGTCGAGATCAGGCGAAGCAGCGCGAGGTCGCGAAAGCGTGCCGGCACCAGCGTGCGCCGCAGGCAGCCATACGTCCCCTCGCCAGTAACCGTCTTGGTTCAGGGCAGCCCTGATCTCGATGGCCGGAACAGGCCCGTCAGGACGGCGGCGATCGCCGGGGCCACGGCCCAACTCGCTCGGCAATTGGCCGAGCATGTCATCGCGTGTAGTCGCGAACATGGCCTCGGCCGCCGGGTTGCAGTCGATGATCCGTCCCTCAAGATCGGTCACCACGACGGCGTCGGTCAGGGCTAGGAACACCTGCGCCCGAAGCGAGCTCTGCTCCTGGCCGAGAGCTGTGATCGATTCGTTCATGGACCTGGTTCGCCCTCCCTGTGCTCGACCTGACCGCGCACCCATCCTGGGTCCGAAGCAGCCAATGTCCCCGAGCCCGATACCTGCTCGCGCGACCGCGCGGGGCAGTCTCAGCATCGATCTGTTCCTGCAGCGTCATCCCTGTCACGAACTGGGCCCGGGACTGCTCTAAAGCGAATCCGACGTCGACCCCGAGCACCCCGAAGGAACGATAGAGCACAGTTCACTCTTCCTATCGGCTCGGCGGCATCCCGCCTGAATGTGTGTGTGGGGGGCATCAGCACTCGGGCAAAGTGCAGTCTTACAGCCTTGACTAAGGCCCAGGATGCAATCCCAAGGGAGAAGCGACTCCGCCGGAGGGGTGTCAGACCGTCCACGATGCCTTGCCAATCAAATATAGGCATGCACACATATAGTAAAATGCGAAGGCGAAAAGGGCCGATGATATCTAAATTTGGCTGTATCGACCAAGAGGCCTCTGACCGGAGGCTACGGGGGAACCTGGCCCGGTCAGAGGCCTCCAGGACAACCGTGAAGAGCGCCTGCTCCTACGGCTGGCCGTGACCGGTGCCATCACTGCGGCGATCGGTCACGAGCACGTTAGCGCATCCGTGTCCTGACGGTCTTGGCTTGGGTGACTTGAGATGCGGAGTCTCAGGTCTGACCAATCAGCCGATGCGGTGAGGCCAAAAAGTTGTGGACATCCGCCCCGAACGGGTTGGTCGATGATCGCCCTGGGCCGGTGGACGTTTCGTCGCTCGGGATCGCTCATGCTTCTGGGAGCGTTTCTCGGCCAGGTCCACGTGTGATGAGGCACGGCAGGTCAGGGCCGGGGGGGGCGGGCCGACCGAAAAGGTATCCCTGGGCGAATCCGACACTCAACTCTTGCAACGTTTCGGCCTCGGCCTCGATTCTCACTCCTTCGGCGACCAAAAATGCCTGTGTTTGGGTCGCGAAAGAGACGAAGGATCGAGTCAGAGCCTGTCGAGCTGGGTCGGTGTCGATCCCACGCACGATGCCCAGATCGAGTTTGATGATGGTCGGTCTCAGGTTGAGAATGTGGCAGAACCTTGCGTATCCGGCGCCGGCGTCATCAATACCAATTTGGATTGCGGCTGCTTTGAGGTGCTCGCTCACGGCCGTCAGTTGCGTGTAGTCCTCCACCTCAGCGTGTTCGGTGATCTCAATCCTCACACGATCGCCGGCACGACGCATCAGGACCTCCTGCACCTCTTCGACCAGCAGCGCCCGCGCGGACAGGTTCACCCCAAGCCACAGGGGCGCAGGAAGAGCCGGCAGGCGATCGAAGGCGCGACGCACGGCCAGGAGCTCAAGTTAGACTCCGAGACCCGCGCGTTCGGCCGCCAGGAAAGCGTGAGCAGGCGTGGGAGACCATGGGTCCTGGAATCGCGCCAGCGCTTCATAGGCCACCGGAATACGCCCCTGGAGTTGGACCACGGGCTGAAAAACCATGCGTAACGCCTCACCGCGCAGGATGCAGCGAACGCGGGCCGCCTCGGCCAGGTCCGCGGCAGCCGCTAGCGCCGCTGGTCCCTGCAGATGAGCGATCACGGGTTCGCTCATCATTTCCATGAACCGCTGCACATCAGCGATGTCGTCCGCATCGCCCTCTGTCGCCGTCCGCCGCAGGCAGCACAGGCCCCCGATTGCCTGAGATGACTTCCAGACGAGGGGTACACAAACCGTCACCGACACTCCCAGCATCGGGCCCAGACCCGGCAGGCCATGAGTTTGGCGCCTGCTTTGACTGATGACCGGCGACCTCTGCTGGGCGCTGACTTTCACGTACAAGGAGGTGATGGCGGGCCACGATTCGTCGGCGATGAGCGCGAGTGACTCCGCATCCCCCTCAGCTGCCAGGACAGACTGCTGGCCTTCACCAAAATGAGAGATCCAGACAACCTCCATGCATAGATGCGCTCGGGCCAGCCGCAACAACGCCGTGAGTTCAGCATCGGTGCCAGGCACTGCCGCGGCCGTCCCGGTACCCGACGTGCCACCGAGGAACGTCGTCAACCCATTCCTCCCCTCGCGTGGCGCTGAGCGTTCGACCCTGGTCCTGACGTCGGCTGTGCCCCTGCACACCTAAAGATATCCCTCGGCCGGACCTCCAGGAGGCGTTCGTTAAATCTAGTTGGAACATTCGATGCAACGCACTAATGGACACGCAGCGGCCCTGGTCGCGTAGGACGAACCAGCTGCTGCGCCATCGGACGTAGGTAGGACAATCGTGTGGCCCGGTTGTGCCCACCTTGGGTCGGGACGATTGAGGTTCCCGCCCGGCGTTTAACGAGGCCTTCGGAGAAGAGTGCCGCGCTCGTTCTTGCGACTGCTGACCAGGTCGTACGCCAGCTTCGCCATTACTTTCGGGCGGTACGACCGCATCCGTTCACCAGCGTCATAGCGGACGCCCGCACGGGTCGGCTGTCGTGCTCTCGGCGACAGACTCCCTGCTTACCCGCCCTCCTGGACTCCCCCGCAAGTGTTGCTGGTAGGTCATCGAGGAGAGGCGGCTACTCTGCGCGGTACCGGGCCGGACACCGACTCGAAGACTGAGGAGACGGTGTCCGGCTCCTAGTTCTTCGGCCGGCGCAGCGAGGACTGAAGCCATGGTCATCCGTGATCACTCGTATCGGTGAGCGCTATCGCGAATCCGAGCAGATGTTCATGGCCGGCAGATGGCATTGGTGACGGTTCATTCCCGAGCCAGTGGTCGATCCGGACACAACGTGGCACAAGATCTGTGAATCTCGCGCTTTTCGCCTGAAGCCCATTCCGCCCGCGCGAAGGTGGCGATGCTGCGGGATCCGATAGGAATACCAACAGTAGATGGCCAACCTGGGTGCGATGCATCGAACGAGCATGGATTTTTTCTCTTAGGAGGCCGTGTTGATCTGCCGAGCATCAGGAAGTGAGGCAGCCCCCAGCAACAACGTCTTCGGGCCTGCGCGTCTTCGTGATTTTTGCGGTAGCCATGCTTCTGCCGATGCTCGGTTTGGGCGTGATTCTGAATAGTACGTACAAGAACGACGCCCAGAACCGGACTCTGAGTGATGCCATCAGCCGGGGCCAACTGTTGGCCATGACTGCAGTTGCGCCGTCAGTGGCCAGCCAGGATCTGGGTCGTGGCCTCGACGTCGCCGCGATGGCTGATCTGGGTGCCGCGATCGACAGCGCGAGCCGGCAGGGAAAGTTGCTGCGAGTGCGGCTGTTCTCGATGCGCGAACTGGTGGTTTTTCCACCCCCGGCCGCTGGAGAGGTGATCTCCGTTCGGGTGGCCTCGGTTGTCGCCGGTGTCCTGGATGGTCGTCCTGTCGCGGAAGAGATCAACCAGTCGCAGGGTCCGGGCCGGGCTGCGGTCCATGTGGTTCACGTGTTCGTACCGGTATTCACGCCCACCGACCAGCGCCGTCTCGGCGTCCTGGAACTCTATTTGCCGTACGAGCAGGTAGCGCAGAGCGTGCAGAAGCAAACCCGCGAACTCAATTTCGTCCTGCTCATCGGCCTGGTGGCGGTGTATCTGATGATCGCGGGCTTGTCCTGGGTGGTCACAGCGGCCTTGCGCAGACAGTCGGCGGCGAACGCCCACTTGGCCAACCATGACGCCCTCACCGGCCTGCCCAATCGGGGCCTCTTCCGTGCGAACGCCGTGCGCGCGATCGCGGCCGCCGGGCGCGGGAACGGTTCCTGCGCCGTCGTCCTGGTTGACCTTGACCGTTTTAAGCAGGTTAACGACACGCTCGGACACCACGCCGGGGACCGGCTGTTGTGTGCCGTCGCGGATCGGCTGAGCGTGGTTCTGCGATCCCAGGACACCGTCGCCCGGCTGGGTGGAGATGAGTTCGGTCTTATCCTGCCGGGGGCCGGCCGCGAAATCGCGGAACCGCTCTTGAGGGTTGCACGGCAGGCGATCGCTGAGGATTTGGATCTGGAAGGCGTCACTCTCTCCGTGTCGGCCAGTTTCGGTCTGGCGATGTTCCCCGATGACGGCAGCGAGATCAACGTCCTGCTCCAGCGGGCCGACGTGGCGATGTATGTGGCCAAGTCAGGCGGTCGTGGGGTGGCAAGTTTCAGCAGCCAGATGGCGGCGGCCGATGCTGCCGAACTCGGACTGGTGGCAGACCTGCGCCATGCCCTGATCGATGGCGGCCTGCTCTTGCACTACCAACCGCAGGTGTGCCTGTCCGACGGCACCCTCGAATGTGTCGAGGCCCTGGTCCGGTGGCAGCACCCTGTTCGCGGACTGCTGGAGCCGGAAGGATTCATCCCGGTGGCCGAGCAAACTGACCTGATCGACGCACTGACCCGCTGGGTTCTTCTCGGCGCACTGGAGCAGATACACCAGTGGAGCCAAGCTGGGCACGCCGTGGATGTCGCGGTGAACATCTCGGCCCGAACCTTGCAGGACCAGCAGTTCCCCACCCTGGTGGCACATCTTCTCTCCCAGGTGGGAGTTGCGGCCAGTCGGTTGCACCTGGAGCTGACCGAAACAGTGCTGATCCAGGACTTTGAGGCCACCCGGATGGTGATGCAGGAACTGGCCGACCTCGGGGTGCAGTTGAGCATCGACGACTTCGGTGCCGGGTTCACGTCCATGACCGCGCTGCGGGTTCTGCCAGTATCTCAGGTGAAGATCGACAAGTCCTACGTGACCTCCATGCGGGAAAACCCGAAGGACGCGGCAATCGTCGGAGCGTTGGTGCGTCTGGGCCACAGCCTGGGGATGCGGGTGGTGGGCGAAGGAGTCCAGGACGCTGCAACACTGCACGCGCTGCGGGACCTGGGCTGCGATGCCGCGCAGGGTTTTCACCTGGGCGCGGCGGTGAGCGCCGAGCAAGTGCAGGTTCGCCTGCAGCGCTCCGACACCGGTCCACCCGTCGCGCAGGTCGCCACGTGAGAGCAGATGGCGGTGGGGAATTGTCGCGGCGGACCTTGCTGCGTGCGGCCGGCCTGGGCGCCGCCGGTTCTGCCCTGCTTGCCGGCTGCGGCCGAGCGTTGAGCAGTGATCACGGGGCGCTACTCGACTTCTCCTCTGAGGTCACCGTTATCGGACCTCAGGCCGACGACATCACCGGAGCGTTTTCGTGGCGACGCCAGAGCAGCACCCCGCTGAAACTGCTGCTGGTCGAGCACCCGTACACCACGGCAGCGCTCGGCGACATCGACGACTTCCGACGACTGACCGGTATCGACGTCACCTGGGAGGTGGTATCCCAGCGCGACTACTTCAACACCGTCACCGGGGCGCTCATCGACGCACGAGCCGGCCACGACGTCTTCATGACCGGAACCTACCTGATTTGGCAGTACGCGCCGCCGGGCTGGATGGAGGATTTGCAGCCCTGGCTGGACAATTCATCGGCGACCAGTCCCGACCTGGACCTCGACGACATCTACCATTTTCTCCTCGCCGCCGACCGCTGGAGCCTGAACAACGGCCGCCCCACGGGCCTGGGCGGGCGGTGGGCGCTGCCATGGGGATGGGAACCGAGCGTATTCACCTACCGCGGCGATGAGTTCTCTCGGCTCGGTCTTCGCCCACCGGAGACGATGGATGAACTCGTCGATGTGGCCGCCGGGTACCAGGAGGCGTCCCGCAGGTCACAACCCGCTGATTCCTGCGGCATCGCGGTCCAGGGCATGCGTTCCTGGGCGAGCATCTATTCAGGGTTTATGACTCAGTTCACCCGTGAAGGAGCGCAGGACTTCATCTCCTCGCAAGGAATGCAGCTGACCCCGGAGTTCAACAGCTCCACCTCAATTGCGTTCCATCAAAAATGGATGGGCATGGTCAGCCGCTCGGGTCCGAGCGACTGGACGAGCTATGACCACGCCGCCTGCCTGAACGACCTGGCCGCAGGACGGACCGGCATGATCTTCGACGGTATCGCCGGCACTGCGGGGCTCAACACTCGCCCGCATGGACCGGCGACCGGATCATTGGCCTGGCATCCTGGCCCTAGTGGTCCCACCGGTCTGCGCAGCACCAGTTTCTGGGCGTGGTCACTGGCCATCAACAGCCGCTCGGCGCACAAGCCCGCCGCTTGGCTGTTCCTGCAATGGGCCACGGGCCGGCGCCACCTGAAGCGTGCGGCGCTGGAATACGACCATGGCGTCCCGGTCCGGCGTTCGGTGGCCGAGCACCCGTTGTACCGGGCCAAGATGGGACGTCATGCGGGCTACCTCGAAACGGTGGATGCGGTCCGTGACACTTGTGCCGTGTTGTTTACTCCGCAGAGTCACTTCTTGGACATCGGCACCCGATGGTCCGAAGCGTTGCTGGACATCTGGGCCGGAGACGACATCACGGATCGGTTGGACCGGCTGAGTCGCGAGATCTCGGGGCGGCTCTAAGCCCGTGAACTGCAGCGATCGCCGCAGTCCGGGGTGGTTCATTCCTGATAGTGAGTGGCGGTCACCTCGGCTCGGCGTTGGCCCAGGTCGAGGGCCGACTTGACCGAGGTCTTGCCGGCGATGGCCGCGCTGACCGACTGGGCCACCTTGGTGCCCAGGTCGGCGAACTCGGGGATGTCCACGAACTGGATGCCCACGGTCGGGCGCGGCTGCAGGCCCGGGTTGGTCGGGTCGACACCCTGGATCGACTTCAGCGTGATGTCACCGAAGCTGCCGGCCACCTTCTGGTACTCCGGCAGGGCGTAGGTGCTGGCCCGCTTGCCCGAGGGCACCCGGGCGTAGCCGAGCTTGTCGCCGACCAGCTTCTCGTAGTCCTTGCTGGTCGCCCAGAGCGCGAACTTGGCCGCGGCGTCCGTGTGCTTGGACGTCTTCGGCATCACCCAGGACCAGGCCCAGAGCCAGCCGCTGGACTTGGTGTCCTTGACCGGGGCGTAGGCGTAGCCGACCGTTTCTGGCCAACCCGGCGCTCAATCCGAATCTGCTCTCCCTCGGCGCTGAAGAGCCGATGGGCACCGCGGCCACCTCTGACGACACTGTTCCGGCCTTCTCCCAGCGTGGCAACGCCCAGCGTCACGTCGACGTGGTCGCGCCCGGCGCCCACATCTTGGGCGTGCGCGTGCCCGGCGGAGCCGTCGACACCGCCTACCCGACGTCCAGGGTCGGCAACCGCTTTACCCGCGGCAGCGGAACCTCCCAGGCCCGCGCCGTGGTCTCCGGCGCCGCCGCCCTCCTCCTGTCCGCGAAGCCCGCCTTAAGCCCGGACCAGGCAAAATGGCTGCTGGTCCACACCGCGACCACGCTGCCCAAGACCACCACTCTGACGGCCGGTGCCGGCCTGATCAACGTCGCGGCCGCCGTTAAAGCGGTCGCCACCGTACCTGCGACAGCAACACTCACCAGCAGCAGCCAATACGGCACGGGCACGGGATCCGTCGAAGCCACCCGAGGCAGCGCACACCCCGTACTCGACGGAGTCCAACTCGTGGGTGAGAAAGACATCTTCGGACGAGCCTGGAACGCCAACACCTGGGCCGCAGCCGTCAAGGCAGGGGCCAGCTGGAACGGCGGCACTTATACCGGCTCCGATTGGACCGGAACCACTTGGACGACCAGCCAAGACTGGGCCGGACGTACCTGGGTGGGCTCCTCATGGACCGGACGCACCTGGATCAGCGAGGACTGGAGCGGACGCACCTGGGCTGACAGCACCTGGACCGGTAGGACCTAGGTGGGTGGTCCGTGGTCCAGCAGCACCTGGAGCTGACGGCACAAGCGCCAGGTTGACAGCGTCTAAGGCCAGGCGACCGCCGATGTAGGTGTGCTGAGCCCGGCTGGTCAACCAGGTATTTGGGGTCGGCCGCCGATGGTTACGGCGGTGCAGCCACTCTGGCAGAGCGGCAAGGCGGGCCGGATCCGCCGGCGCTGGCCCCTAGACCACGCGGCACGTCGGCGTCACCGCCGCCCACGCACAGTTGCCGCTCTCACTCGGCCGGTGGCCGCCCATCTACGCTTGATCCCCCAACCGTCACCTCGGTGATCAGACAGACCATCGGCGCCCAGCCGCCACCTGGTGGTCAGGAGGTCAGGCGGTCGCCACTCCGTCCGCCGAGCCATTTGACGACGGACGTGCCAACTCCCTATAGGCGGACAGTAGGCCTCCCTTTCTGCGGACAGCTGATCTCCCTGCCTGTGGCCCATCGGCCGGCGGCGTGTCGGTCCTGCAGCAGTGATCCCTCCGGCGGTTTGCTCGCGGTCTCTGACCACGCACGAGCAGGAACCGTCCGGAGGGACCGTGAAGAAGTCTGCGAGGGACCGTATCTGCGCCGTGAAGTTGTGCTGTTCGAGTGGAGGTGAAAGACCACCGCCGTTGGCCTGTCGCAGCAGGTTGATGTAGCTGAGGGCAGCCTGATCCGCGTGATGGCGGGGAGGGTGGGAGCAGCCCTGACAAAGCCGGGACGTGTCAGTACTGCCAGATGGGGCGGGTCCGGCGAGCGTGATGGAGAGGAGTACGCAAGGAACCGGCGTTTTACGTCCTTCAACACTCGCACCGGCTCCAACCTGGCGGATATGGGCCGGACGCGGTGCTTCCCTGACGGCTATGCGGCCGTCGGGATCTTCCGGTCGGATTATGATCCCCGGTCCGGGAGGCCACGAGGAAAGTCTGCGGCGTACTCGTGGCGATGCCGCTGGGACACAGTCGGGCTCCTACTCCAACGAGCGAGCAGCAGGGAACACGGGAACCACCCGGTCACAACTCCGCGGTCGTCGGCATCCAGTCGGTCGGCCACGGATAGGCGCATCGACCGCTGAACGGGGCGGGTGGGACGGAGCCGCCGTAGTAGTCCGAGGCCGGGAGAGCCGGCCACATGGCGAAGGGTGGCAGCGGTTTCGAGATGGGAAGGAGACTGCAATGTCGCAAGACGCGCCGCTGAACAGCGACGCACCACCCGAGCCTGCCATTGGCTCGCTCGAGCGGGTAGCGAGGATGCAGGCCAAGCTTCACCGTTGGGCGGCGGCTGATCCTGGCCGCCGGTTCGATGACCTGTTCAACCTTGCGCACGACCCGGCAACGCTGATGGTGGCGTTCGACCGGGTCGCTGGTAACCGGGGCTCCCGGACACCAGGCGTGGACGGCCTACGGGTCGCCGACGTCGAGGCCCAGATGGGCGCCCTCGGGTTCCTGGACGACCTGCGTGCCCAACTGAAGGCGGGAACGTTCCATCCGCTGCCGGTGAGGGAACGGAAGATCCCCAAACCGGGAGGGTCAGGGAAGGTCCGCAGCCTCGGGATACCGACGGTCGCGGATCGGGTCGTTCAGGCGGCGGTCAAGCTGGTGCTGGAACCGATCTTCGAGACCGACTTCGAGCCGGTCTCGTACGGGTTCCGGCCCAAGCGGCGGGCCCATGACGCGATCGCTGAGATCCACTACTTCGGCACCCACGGCTACCGTTGGGTGCTGGATGCGGATATCGAGGCGTGCTTCGACTTGATCTCCCATTCGGCCCTCCTGGACCGGGTGCGGGCGCGGGTCAAGGACAAACGCGTTCTGGGGCTGGTCAAGGCGTTCTGCAAGGCTGGGGTCCTCACCGAACTCGGGGACCGGCAGGACACCCACACCGGAACGCCGCAGGGCGGCATTCTGTCCCCGCTGTTGGCCAACATCGCCTTGTCGGTGCTCGATGAGCACGTGATGAGGCCGTGGAAGCCTGGCGGGACGATGTCGACAGCGACGCTGCGATACCGGCGGCGCATAGCGGGGTCGCCGACGTGGCGGTTGGTTCGCTACGCCGACGACTTCGTGGTCCTCGTGAACGGCAGCGAGGACGACGTGCGCGTCGTGCGGGAGGACGTCGCAGCGGTCCTGGCACCGATGGGACTTCGGCTGTCGCCAGCCAAGACCCAGATCGTGCCGATGAGCGACGGGTTCGACTTCCTGGGGTTCCACATCCAGTGGCGCCGCAAGCGAGGCACGAACAAGTGGCACGTGTATACGTTCATCGCCAAACGGCCGATCCGTTCGGTCAAGGCGAAGATCCGCGCGCTGACACGCAGGACATCACAGCAGGACCTCGGATATGTGCTGACCCGGCTCAACCAGGTCATGCACGGGTGGGCCAACTACTTCCGGCACGCGGTCGCGAAGAACGTCTTCAGCATGCTCGACAACTTCGCCTGGTGGCGAGTGATCAACATGCTGCAAGAGCGCCATCACTGGAACTGGACGGCTGTTCGCCGCCGGTTGATCACACCCACCGGGTCGTGGCAGCCGATCAGCGCGGCGGACGGGACCGAACTGCGGCGCACCGCAGCGATACCATCGTGCGGTATCGCTGGCGCGGCACCAACATCCCCACCCCGTGGCCCGCGACCGACCTCGCCTGAAGGCAGAACCGTGGAGAGCCCGTTGCGCTGAGAGGCGCACGGCGGGTTCGGCGAGCGGCCTGGAGAAACGGGCCAGCGGCAACGCTGGAACCGCGCTCCAGGCCGACTCAGCGGAAATCTTTGAAGCGTTCGACAAGACCGGCAGTGCCCATTCGGCCGCGAAGCTGGCCGGGGTGGATCCCAAGACCGTCCGTCGTCTGGTCGCTGCCCGTGATGCGGGAGTGCCGGTCGAGGGCCCGGGACGACGTGAGCGGATCATCGACCCGTTCCAGCCGAAAATCGAGGAGATGGTCGACAACTCCGAGGGCCTGATCCGCGCGGACAAGGTCCATGAGCGGATCATCGTGCTCGGGTTCGACGGGGACGAGCGGACCACTCGGCGGGCGGTGCACGAGGCGAAGGCGCGGTGGCGGGCCGGGCACCGGCGGACCTACCGCCCGTGGATCGCCGAGCCGGGCCTGTGGTTGCAGTTCGACTGGGGTTGGGGCCCGAAAGTGCCTGACTCGCATGGCGTCATGCGTCAGACGTTGCTGTTCTGCGCGTGGCTGGCCTGGTCGCGGTTCCGGGTCGTGATCCCGACCTGGGACCGGACCCTACCCACCCTCGTCTCGTGCCTGGACACCACGTTGCGCACGATCGGTGAGGCACCGGCCTACGTGTTGACCGACAACGAGAAGACCGTGACTGTCGAGCACGTCGCCGGGATCCCCGTCCGGCACCCGGACATCGTGAAACCGGCCGCCACTATGGGCTGACGGTCCATACGTGTGTGCCGTTCGATCCCGAGTCCAAGGGCGGGGCCGAAGCGACCGTGCGGATCGCCAAGACCTCGTCCCGACCGAGGCGAACCTGCGCCCGCAGTACGCCTCGTTCGCCGAACTCGCGATTGCCTGCCGGGGTTTCTGTGAGCACGTGAACAACCGTGTTCATCGCGAGTCCGCCGCGGTTCCGGCCGCGGCTCTGCAATTGGAGCGGACCCGCCTGCATGTCCTGCCTTCGCGACCCTCACACGCTGGCGCTGGGCACGACCCGGACGGTGAACACCGACCAGACGGTCAGCTTCGGCTCGGTCCGCTACTCGACCCCACCAGGGCTGGTCGGGACCGAGGTCTGGGTCCGCGCCGACGGCGACGAACTCGTTGTGGTCGCCGACCTGAACGCCCTGTTCATCCGCCCCGCCTGGGCTGCCGAGCAGGGCGCCCTCGGCCTGGTCGAGGTCGCCCGCCACCGCCTCTCCACCCCCGGCCGCCCACGGATCGACCTCGGTCACTACCCCGACCACCCGCAAACCCCCGATGGCGGGCCGAGGGCCCCGCAGCCGAAGGCCACCACAGCGGCGGAGAAGGCGTTCCTCAGATTGGGAACCGGTGCCCATGCCTGGCTGATCGAGGCCGCAGCCGCCGGCGCACAAAGGGTGCGGTCCAAGATGCGTGAAGCCGTGGAGCTAGCCGCCCTGGTCGGCCCCGACACCGTCGATGCTGCCCTCGGCGTCGCAGCCACAGCCGGCCGGTTCGCTGAGGGCGATCTCCTGGCGATCGTGGAGCACCGCGCTGCCGGCGCCGAGACCGCCGCCCTCGTGCACGCCGACGAGAACCACTCGATCCAGCCCGGCACCGGCGCCTGGGCCGGGTTCACCACCACCCACCCGAGCCGCCATGACGGTGCTCGACCCGAACTCGACCTGACCGCTGTCGAGGCCGATGAGGAGGCCCACCCGTGACCACGACTACCCGATCCGCTACTCGCCGCTCACCTCAGAATCGTTCTACTGCAGGCAGTCCCATGTCAACACCATTGCTCGGATCCACCCCCGCTGCCCCGCCGATCGGTGAGGACCTGCTCGCGGTCCTGACCCGGATGCGCCTGCCCTACCTGCGCAGGGCAGCTCCCGAGGTCCTGGCCACCGCCCGCGCCCAACGCTGGGACCCCGCCGAAGTCGTCCGCGTCCTGCTCACCGAGGAGATCACCGGTCGCGACGCCGCCACCAGGCGGATGCGCCGCAAGACCGCCAACCTCCCGGCAGGCAAGACCTTCGACTCCTGGCGCGAAGCTGACTCCTCGATCCCGCCCGGCACCCAAACCGGCCTGGCCACCCTCGAATGGATCCACCGAGCCGAGAACCTCGCCATCGCCGGCCCCTCAGGCACCGGCAAGTCCCACTTCGTCGAAGCCATGGCCAACAAGGTCATCGACGCCGGCATGCGCGTGGCCTGGTTCACCCTCGAATCCCTCACCGCGACCATCGGACGGGCCGCAGTCGATGGCAGCGTCACCCGGACCATCCAACGCATCATCCGCGCCGACCTCATCGTCGTCGACGACATCGGCATGCTCCCGGCCGGACAAGCCGCCGGCGAGGCCTTCTACCGCCTCGTCGATGCCGCCTACGAGCGGCGCAGCCTGGCGGTGACCTCGAACATCCACCCCTCGGGTTTCGACACGCTGATGTCCAAGACGCTGGCCACCGCGACCGTCGACCGGCTCCTGCACCACGCCCACGTCGTCCTCACCGAAGGCAACAGCCTGCGCCTGTCAGAGGCCACCGCCGGCCGCGGGGTGATGCCCCTCAACTAACCGAGCACGACACCGGCAAGGAGATCAACTGACCGCGGACAAGGAGATGAACTGTCCGCCAGCAGGGACGCCTCCTGACCGCCTAAAAGGACGTGGTCCTGTCCGTTGACACCATTGCCGTCTGCGGCCAGTGACTGCGTCTCTCAACCGGAGCCGCACGGGGTGTCTGGTCGGCGGCCGGCCCGAGCTCTTGGCCTGAGAGATACCGGGAGGCGTTTGCGTCGGCAATCACGTCGCGGGCTGGTTGACCACCACGTGTCCACACACCCTTATTGCACGGTCTGGGCAACCGCCGACCTCCGTGTTGCACACCGGACCAACATCAGCGGACCGTCGAGAGAAGATCTGGACCGGATCGCTTACTGAAACCCAATCGTGCCGGGTCACCGGCCCCTTGACGGCAGCCCGACACTGTCCGCGCCCGGCCGATACCGCCTGCCGCCTGATCTGGCAGTCGGCACGTCCACGCCCTCAGGGGTTGGGCACCTGCATCAGCCGACGCCAGAAATTGCGGCACGGCTGACATCCGAGTTCCCCGCGGACTGCGTCGAACGGGACAGATCGAATGTTGGCCGCCTGTCCGCCGGTGCACGAAAGCACATGGCGGTTGGCGACGTCGACGACAACATGGATCGGTGAGCCCGGTCCGAACCGGCCCCAGCGATAGGAGGTACCCACAGCAACGTCCACACCGGCTTGATCGGTAGACCGGCCGCGCTGATTGAGCCCGCACCAGCGCGCACCGGCTAATCCACGGTGGGCAACCGTGGAGTCAACGAGTTGGCCAACCGGTGCGGCGGTGCGCGGCCGACTGGCGGGAGACGTGATGCAGTGGCTGAGGCGTCGCGGGTGCGGTAGTGCCGGCATGCGGCGGCGTACCGGCTGCGTGATGAGCGGCGTCCGGCCGAGGCGATTGAAGGCGTGCGAACCTGTCGTCGGCAGCGGATCCCAGCGTGGTGTGGCGTGGCGGAACAGGCCGCCAGCATCGGAGCAGATGTGTGAATGCCATCTACCTCAAGTCACTTGGCTGAGCCTTCGATACTCATGGCTCCGGGAACACCCGGACGCGTCCACCCGCGATCGGGAGCCTTGCACATATGCCCACGGTGCTGCTGGTCGAGGACGACCCCGACAACTGTTACCTCATGCAGGTGTGGCTCACGGTCATGGGCCACACGGTGCTCACGGCTGTCTCGGCCGTTGAAGCGCTGAAATTGCTGGACGAGCACGGCGTCCCGGATATCGCGATCATCGACATCGTGATGGAAGAGATCACCGGCCTGGACCTGCTCGATCACTTACGCCGCCACGAGTCGCTGACCGCGCGGATGCCCGCCATCCTGCTCACGGCCCGGGAGATGGACACTGACTTCGCGGACGCCTGGGCGCTGGACGCGGCGCTGATGAAGAAGCCGCTCGAAAAGGCTAACCTGGCCGCCGCGATCAAGCGCGCTCTGCAGCGGCCCGCCCCTGAAGTGGACGGCTCCCAGTCGGGTGTCATCCTGCTGATCGACGACGACAAGGATGACGTGTACCTCACCCGGTACGCGTTCGAACAAAACAACATCAGCAACGAGATCGTGGTGGCCTGCGACGGGATCGAGGCGCTGGCCATGCTGCTACCCGATGACGGGAGCCAGCCGTTGCGCCCGGCAATCGTTCTGCTGGACCTGCACATGCCGCGCATGGGTGGCCTGCAAGTCCTGGCCCGGCTGCGCGCTGATCCCTCGACGCGGTCCTTGCCGGTGATCATGCTGACCGGCCCGCTCCAGGACCGAGACATTGCCGAGATATACAACCTCGGCGCCAACAGTTACGTGCCCAAACCCGTCACTGCACACGAGTTTTTCCAGGCGGCCAAAACGATGGGGGTGTACTGGCTAGCCGCGGAGCAGCAACCCGCTACGTCCTAGCTCACCGTTCACCTTCACCGGGGCGGTCGGGTCTTACGGTCGATGTACGGCGGCCAACTGGGGTCCGGCGTCCGGTCTTTCCCGGGTGCCTGGCGGGGCCGCGACGGCGTTGATCCAGTCAGAGCGCCAAGGCTCACCCCGCGTGGACTCCCCCTGACCTCGACGGTGCTTGGGCGCCAGGCAACCGCGATGGCGGCGACGTTCGTGTAGTCCTCGTGCCAGCGCCGTCGGCGATCACCGGCAGCCCTTCGGACGGGGCGCGTGATCCGTACGGACGCGACCCAAGCCATCCTCGGTACCGAGGTCATCACCCACTCCGCCCAAACCGAAAACCTGCTTCGGATGCACATTCGCGCGTGCGCCAGCCTGTGCGATAGATTGCGGCCCCTGGGAAGTAGTCGGTGCCGAGCCTGAGGATGTTCGTTGAGTGAGCGGTGATACTTGTTCCAGCTGAAGCTGATTTCCGGCGGCATTGGTGACAGTAAACCGGCACATTCACTGGTGGTGAAGAGCGGTGAGGAGCGATCATTTCGCTGGGAACCTGGAACGGCGGCGCTCAGGGCGAGCAGACCGGGCAAGGCGAACATCCGGAATACCACGGCGACGAGGTTCGGCAACGTTGTGGCGGCCTCCACCCTCAGCCGCGCTGAGAAATAGCGAGCGCACAACGAGCGGAACGTGTCTTTCCTACGTACCGAGGTCAGCACTCGGGCCGGCGCCTGCGTCGCTGAGGATCGAAAGGGCAGAACCCCCCAAGAGCCTGTCAATCCTGGACGAGACAATTACAGCGTTGTGGTGCCGTCGGAGGCGAGCAGGTACGGAAGGAGCTCGCTCGCAGGTTTGGGCCTGGACTTGTGGTATCCCTGGATATAGTCGCATCCCAGGGTCGTCAATCGGTCTTGTTGCTCTTGCGTTTCGATGCCTTCGGCCACAACGGCCAAACCGAGCAGGTGCGCCATCGAGATCACGGATGCGCAGATGGTCTCGTCGCGCACTTGGGTACCGAGTCCGGAAACGAAGGACCGATCGACCTTCAGTTCGTCAACCGGCAGGTTACGCAGGTAGGAAAGCGAAGAGTACCCGGTGCCGAAATCGTCGATCGAAAGGGCGACGCCCAGGTCGTGAAGCGCGGTCACGGTTTTAGTGGCAGTTTCGACGTCATCGGCCAGCGCGGTTTCGGTGATCTCCAGGCAGAGCGCATGCGGAGGCAACCCGGCCAGGGCGAGGGTTTCGTTGACCAGGTTCACGAGGCCCGTGTCGCCGAGTTGGCGGGGCGACAGGTTGACAGCCAGGTGCAGTTCAGCGAGCTGGAGATGGCTTTTACGCCATTGGGTAAGCTGCTGGCAGGCAGTCATCAGAATCCAGCGCCCAAGCGGGATGATCAGGCCGCTCTCTTCGGCCAAGGGGATGAACTCGTCGGGACCGACCTGACCGAGCGCGGGTTCGTCCCAGCGGATAAGAGCCTCAACAGCGTGCACACGGTCGTCAGCAGTGCCCAATATCGGTTGGTAGACCAGTTTCATGCCGTGCGCGTCAGGATTTTCGACAGCCCGGCGTAGATGTTCATTGAGTGTCATGCGTCGGTCCAGAACTTGACGCATGGTGTCGTCGAAGACGATCCACCGGTTGCGCCCCAGTTCCTTGGCGCGATACATCGCGACGTCAGCATCCCGGATGAGGTCCAGTGGTTCCATGTCTCGCTGGACGACCGGGTCGGCGTGCGCGATGCCGATGGAGCAGGTCACCACCAGATCCCACGAGTTGATGGTGAAAGGCGAGGAGAGTGTCGCGCAGACCACCTCTGCCACTGCGGTGGCGTCGCGATCGGCCGGAACCAGAAGGATGAACTCATCGCCGGACAGGCGACCGATGAACGTGCCCGGGTGAGCGGCTCCCACACCGTGCAGGCCGACGACGGCCTGCCTTAGAAGATCATCTCCCACGGTGTGGCCGTAAGAGTCGTTGACTTCCTTGAACTTGTCGAGATCGACGAACAAAACACTGAACGAGACGCCGCTGTCCATCCGTCGGGTGAGTTCATCGACGATGAGGCGACGGTTGCCCAGGCCCGTCAGTGCGTCGTGGGTAGCGTCGTGAATCAGTTGCTGCAGGATCGCCTTGCGTTCACTGATGTCGGTGATTACGGCCTGACCCGCCGGTTGGCCACGCCAGGTGGTGCGGATCGAGACGATTTCGACAGGAAGGTGGCTGCCGTCGTTCAGCAGTAGGGTCTCCTCTTCAGCTGGTGCGACGGCACCTCGCTGGGACATGGCGATGATCCGCTCCATCAGCCGTCGGCGGCCTTCGGGAACCACCCAGTCCATCAGGACGGTGCCGATCAGTTCGTCCGGCCCGCCGACCCCGACCAGATCAGCCAGCGCCGGGTTGGCATCGACGATCACGCCGTCCTGATGAATGACGACCCCGTGAGGCAGGACTCTCATCAGCTGCCGGTATCGGCGGGCGGACTCCACGTCTCCCAAGGGGTCGCAGGCGTCGTCGAGAGGCTGCACGGTGATGGCACCCACGACACCGATCGGATGCCCGTCCACGTCGGTCACTACCGTGCCGACGTGGCGGACCGTGGTTCGTGGCTCCGGTGCGGCGCTGTGGCCGGCTGGTGAGGTGGTGTTCGGGGCTGGCTGCTCACCGCGACCACCGGCGGTGTGGGTGAGCTCGAAGCCGGCACGATGGGTCCAGCACGCGCCGACCATGACGGCCAGGGACAGGTGGTCCTCCTCGGCGGCCAGGGCGAGGACGCAGGCGAGACTGCCGGGAAGGGCCCCGGCGACCTCCGGAGGGAAGGCGAGTGCCTGAGAGGTTGTGACAGGGCCCCCGTTGTCGTCGCCGAGCTGCAGGCCAGGCATCGCGATGAGCAACCCGGGGGAAACCCGCAGGCTGTCGCTGTGCGCATCCCACTGCCAGGTCCCGGAATGGGTGGCTGTCTCAACAAGGCTGCTGCGTTCGCGTTCCAGCCTGCTGGCGATGCCCGCGAGAATGTCGCCGCCACCGCGAGCAAGATCGCGTCTGCCTTGCTCCGGTACCAGGAAACGGACCGGGTGGCTTGCCCGTTCCGCCATAGGTGCCTCCTCTCATGGGCCCGCTCTCTGAGCCGCGTACGATCCCGACCGCGGCAACCGGGTCAGAGTATGGAGACAAGGTGCAGCCCGCCTTTCGGCGCCGGCGTTGATGCCGGTTTGCTTGATATCGGTCTTGAACTGGTCCGGCTTTAGCGACCATTCTCAGGTGCTGCGGCCGGCTCGGTCTCGCTGAGCGGGACGTCATTGCTTCACGACAACGACCGCGTTGTAGCCGCCCATCCCCATCGATCCCTTGACGGTTATCCCACCGGCGTACTCGTTCACGCCGCTGAGCAGGTCTGCCTCCCGCCCCCTCGCGACCAGGTCGGGGTGTGCGTCCGCGACCCGCGGGGCGACGGCCAGCTTCCCGTGGCGGCCGGCGAGCAGGCTGGCTGACAACTCCACGATCCCGGAGGCGCCATGAGCGTGTCCGGTCAACGGCTTGACTGCGAACAGGCCGGCCCGGGGAAGGAGTGCGTTAAGCACGGAGATCTCCACCGGATCACCCTGATGCGTTCCCGCACCGTGGGCGTTGAAGTAGTCGACGTCTATACCCGCGACATTCGCGTTGGCGAGGGCCGCCCGGTAGACGTCGAACACCGGTTGGATGTTGGGATTGATCCCAATCGGATGGTACGGGTCGTGATTCATCGCCCCACCCAGAAACTGACCGTAGGAACTCGCGATCTCTTGTCGAGTCAGAACCAACGCGCCGGCAGCCTCGCCAGTGACAAAGCCTTGGGTGCCGACCTGGAACGGCCTGCACACATCGAGAGGGTCACCACCGGTGAGCAGAGCCCGCATCCGAGCGAAATGCCAGACATCCTCTCCCGTGTTTGGGAAGTCGCAGCCCACGACCAGTACGTCGTCAGCGACGCCACTATCGAGAAACATTTTCGACAGCACGAGCGCCGTGTTGTAGCCCGCGCAAGCGGCCTGGACGTTCAACGCCGGCCCCCCGGAAAACCCCAAGGCGTTCATCACCATGCTCGGCGACGTTGACGGGACGACCGTCAGATAGGTGCGGGGGCGGGTATGGCCGCCAAGCGCGAAGTACAATTCCCGCCGCATCTCGACCTCACCCAACGTCGTGGCCATCACAAGCCCGACACGGCGGCCGGGCACCCAGCCAGCGCCTCGGGCTTCCTCGACTGCTTCACGCACCGCCGCGAACAAAGCCCGGCCGAACCGGCTGGCGGACTCGGCCAAGTCACCGCCATCAGGAACACGCCCAACGAGAGCACCATGGTCGAAGCCGTCGAGGTCCACGCAGCGGACACCGGATTGCTGGCTGAGCAGGCCGTCGTAGAAGGCGTCCTTCCCCCACCCGTAACTCGTGACCAGGCCGAGTCCGGCGATGAGGAGAGGTGTGGTTGCGGGCATGATGCCTCCTCCTGCTAGGTCACCGAGCCCCGCGAATCGACATCGGCTACGACGTCCGATCACGGTCTGATCAACCTAGATGTAGACGAACATCGATGATGCTCTATCGCAATTATGCGGCCTAATGTCTAGTTATGTACGATACAAAATAAAATGGACCAAGCACAAGATATGGCCTGATCGGGATCACGTACCGTACTATGGACCTTTGGGACCATCAGGCTGGTCGCCATCTGCAAGCAGGTGCGTCAAAGTGAGCCGGACGTGGGTCACGGCTTGTGGGCCTCGACCCCACACCGTCCACCGGGCTGTCGAATCAACTCCCGGCGAACTCTCTGGGCGATCGATCAGTGACAGCAGGTCCCGGACGAAGGACACCCGCACCCACGTCGGCGTCCCGGGGCCGCCTCTCAGGTCCGAATCGCTCCCTGAATTGGCTAGGTAGTGAAATCGTCCGGTCCGGGACCGCCGCCCGAGACCCACTGGACACGGCCGAGCGGCCGAGCGTGAGACGGAGCAAACCAAGCCGCCTGCGGTCGGGGAGTTGACTTGCCCATCGACTATGTGGACGATGCCTCGCATGGCGAGCAAAACCACGGTTGAACCCCTGGATGACGTCGACGGCAAACATGCGGCCGAGACCGCGTTCGGGATCGACGGCACCAGCTACGAGATCGCTCTATCCGAGAAGAACGCGAAATAGCTGCGCGTGGCGTTCGAGCCGTTCATCAGTGCCGGGCGGCGGACCGGGGGACGTCTCACGCGCGCCAATGCCACGGCGGTCGCGACCGGAGTGGACAACACCGCTGTTTGAGCCTGGGCGGCCAGCAGCGGCACCGAGGTCTCCTCACGCGGACGCATCCCCGGCGAAGTTATCGAAAGTACCGCGCCGCAGGCAACTAGGCGGCGCCATCCCGGCAGCGGCCATGTGCGGCTGCCACGCGCTATCGGTCCAAGCGGGCCCAGGTCAAGTCGGGCCAAGCGCAGGGCAGTGATCGGTGAGGCGCGATACCAGCCCGTCGACAGCGACAGTCGTCAGTGGTGGACCGGTTTTAACGCCGTGAGTCGGTGATTCGGGTGCAGTAGCTGGCGAGGGTGTCGAGATCTGGTCGGCGGTCTTGGTCCAGACGAAGGGCTTGGGGTCGGCGTTCCAGTGATTGATCCACTTTCGGATGTCGGCTTCGAGTTCGGTGACGCTGCGGTGCGCGGTGCGGCACAGTTTGCGGTTGGTGAGCTCGGCGAACCACCGCTCCACGAGGTTCAGCCAGGAGCTGCTGGTGGGGGTGAAGTGCAGTTGGAAGCGGGGATGCTTGATCAGCCGGGCCTTGACCTGCGGGGTCTTGTGGGTGGCGTAGTTGTCCAGGACTAGATGCAGCTCCAGGTCCTTGGGGACTGGGGCGTCGGTGATTTTGAGGAACCGCAGGAACTCCTGATGGCGGTGGCGGCGGTACTGCTGGGCGATCACCGAGCCGCTCCTGATGTCGAACGCCGCGAACAGGCTGGTGGTGCCGTGACGGATGTAGTCATGGCTCATCCGCGCCGGCGTGGTCGAGAGCATCGGCAGATCGGCGCGCTGCGGTCGAGAGCCTGAATGTTGCTTTTCTCGTCGACCGCCAGCACCAGGGCGTTCTCCGGCGGGCTCATGTAGAGGCCGACGACGTCACGGACCTTGTCCACGAACAGTGGGTGGTGGACAGCTTCCAGGACTGCACCGCATGAGGTTTCAGCCCGAAGGCCGCCAGATCCGAGACACCGCTGTCTGGTTCAAACCGGTCTGGGCCGCCATCGACCGGGTCGACCAATGGGAATCACCGTTGGCGGGTTCCTCTTCCAGTGTTTGGTGATCAGCGCCTCGATCTGCTCGTCACCGATCACCCGCGGCCTACCCGACGCGGCTCATCTGAGAGGCCGTTCAGGCGAGCATCGAAGAACCGGGCCCGCCACTTCCACACCATCTGCCGGCCTACGCCCAGTCGCTCGGCCACCTCACCGTTCGTACCGCCCTCAGCGCACGACAGGATGATCCGCGACCGCAACGCCAGTGCTTGCGCGGTCTTCGACGCCGTGACCACCCGAGCAGCACGCTTCGCTCTTCATCGGTCAGCACGACAGGTACGGCCTTCGGGCTCGGCATACACAAAGTCTATGTACTGTCCGCAAACTAACGACTCAGGACACTGGCTCCGCTGACCGCGAACGGGCCGTCGAATTGCTGCATACCGACCACTGAGCAGCCTTGCAGCGGACCTCGGGCGAGATGCTGATGCGCGAGCTCAGCGGGGCGCACCCGTCACACGGGGGGTCGTCAGGATCGTCGGGGCTGGCTGCTAGAACACGGCCAGGGCGTCCCCGACGCAAGGCATCATTCCTGGTGCAGTCGGGATTTTTTAACTTCGGCCCTCTCGTCGTCGTCGAGTTTGCGGGTGTCGCGTAGCTCGACGTAGGGCTCGGCGCCTTCGGGCAGGCCGTCGACTTCGGCTCGGGCCCGGTTGAGTTCGGCATTGAATTCCAGGCCGAGCAGGATGGCGAGGTTGGAGATCCAGACCCAGATCAGAAAAATGATGATGCCGGCCATGGTCCCGTAGGTCTTGCTGTAGCTGGAGAAGTTGGCGACGTAGAACGCGAACAGAGCCGAGGCGATGATCCAGAGAAGGACGCCCAGGACACCGCCGGGGCTGACCCACTTGAAACCTTGCTTGGCGTTGGGTGAAGCCCAGTAAAGGATCGCGACCATGATCATGAGCAGGAGGACCAGGACGGGCCACTTGGCGATACCCCAGGCTGTGACCGCGGCCGAGCCAAGGCCGAGCAGGTCACCGGCCTGCTGGGCCGCGGGACCGGTGAACACGACGATCACGGCGGCGGCGAACATCAGGATCAGCAACACGATGGTGGTCGCGACCCGGGTTGGGATTGTCTTCCAGATCGGGCGGCCCTCGGGCACGTCATACACCCGGTTGGAGGCACGCATGAACGCTGCCACATAGCCGGAAGCCGACCAGATACCGGTGAGCAGCCCGACGATGAGGGCGATGCCGGCGGACTTATGGCTACCTTGCAAATTGTAAATCAGATTGACTATCTGCTGGTGGGCTGAGCCCTTGGGGATCGCCGGGCCCAAGTTTTTGATCAGTTTTGCGGTGGCGCTCTTGCCCAGGAACCCGATGAGCGACAGCAGCACGATGGCGGCCGGAAAAATCGCCTGCACCGAATAATAGGTTAGCGCCGCGGCCGTGTCGGTCAGCTCGTCATCCGAGAATTCTTTCATCGCCCCACGTAGCACCTTGAACCACGACCGCTTCGGCAACTGCGCCGGCGTCTTGGGCGGGTCTTCCATCGGGGCCGTGCGATCGGATCCCTCACTCATGAACTGAGAGTCCCACAAGCCGGAGTTTTCGAAACCCGAGATGTCAATCTCACGAAAACCACTGAAAGACCACATTATGCATGTATCGGTCACAGATGAGCGGTCTGCAATCTGCATGGCGCCCTGGATCACGGACCGACCGCTCATCGTCGAGATCGTCGGAGCAATTTGCTGCAGAACCGTCCGGAAACTCTCAGCTCGCCTAAGCCCGACAGGGGGCCATATCGACTGGCGGAGTCGGCGTCGGTGCGCTGGGATACTCATGATCATCCGATGGAGTGGAAGGGACTTGTGATGGGCGCGTTCGATGAGTTGAAGGACAAGGGCGAGAAGTTGGCGTCCGAGCATCCTGAGCAGGCGGAGAAGTACAGCGATCAGGCGTTGGACAAGGGTGGCGACGCCGCTGACAAGGCCACAGGTGACAAGTTCAGCGGTCAGATCGACAGCGCTCAGGACAAGGCCGACGACGCGATCGGCAGCTGATCGAGCCTGCAGAGCTGAGGTGATTGGCTCGTGGGTCTGATCGGTACTTGGCCTTCATAACTTCCACAGCGTCGCTGGCCTGCGGGCCGGGGGCGCTCTCCTGCCCTGTGCAACCTAGCTGAGCGAGGCTGACATGAGTCACGATATGCCTGAACCCACCGCCCCCGCGGCTTACCCGCCGGCGGGCAGTGCGGCGTTCCCTGAAACAGTGATCATCAGCGGCAGCGATCTACCGTCGACTGACTTGTCCGATGACAGTGCCCCGAGCCTCGCCTCGAACACTGACGCCTCCCCAACTGATGTGGCCAAGGAGCAGGCCGCCAGTGTTGGGCAGGGGGCGGCCGATGCCGGCAAGCACGTCGCCGGGGTGGCAAAGGACCAGGCCACGGGCGTTGCGGCTGAGACCACCAAGCAAGCCAAGGATCTGCTCTCGCAGACCCGCACCGAGTTGCAGGGCCAGGCCGCCACCCAGCAGGACCGGATCGCTGCCGGCATCCGCTCGCTCAGCTCCGAGCTGGGATCAATGGCCCAGAACTCAGATGGATCTGGCACGGCCACAGACCTAGTACGGCAGGTGTCGGCTCGGGCCGAGGACATCGCCGGATGGCTGGAAGAACGCGACCCCGGCGCCCTGGTCCAGGAGGTCACCGCGTTCGCGCGCCGCCGGCCGGGAGCGTTTCTGGCGGTCGCCGTTGGCGCCGGTCTGCTCGCGGGTCGGCTGACCCGAGGAGCCATCGACGCTGCTCGTGACGACGGCCCGCCGCAGGCCGGCCCAGCCACCACTCCACCGGCAGTGTCCTTGTCTACCACCAGCGTGCCGCCCGCAGCCGCCGACCCCGCCCACGTCACCACCGGCGCGGTCGAGGCGGACCCGCTCTGGGAAACGCAGGCCCGCCTGTGACCCTCAACCCCAACACCCCCGCCTCACGGGACGACTCGCCATCGATCGGTGAGCTGCTCAGCAACATCAGTACTGACATTTCGACCCTGATGCGTCAGGAAGTCGAACTGGCCAAGGCCGAACTACGCCAGTCCGCCACCCGCGCCGGCAAAGGCGGCGCGTTGGTGGGCGGGGCGGCCGTCTTCGCTCATCTGGCCCTGGTTTTCCTGGCCATCGCGGCCTGGTGGGCCCTCGGTGACAGCATCGGCCATGGGTGGTCGGCGCTGGTGGTGATGGCCGTGCTGGTGGTCATTGCCGCGGTGCTGGCCGTTGTTGGCCGCGGTCAGCTCAAGTCGGTAACGGGGCTGCCCAAGACGACAGCCACCGTGAAGAAAATCCCGGACGCCGTCAAAGGCAACGAAGGAGACGCTCGATGAGCAACGACCCCGACGAGATCCGCGAACAGATCGAAGCCACGCGCGCTTCACTCAGCAACGACGTCAACACCCTCGCCGACACGGTCAAGCCCGGCAATGTCGCGCGCCGCCAGGTCGACAAAGCGCGTGGCCTCGTCGGTGGCGCACGTGACAAGGTCATGGGAACTGCCTCCGACCTCGGCTCCACCACCGGCTCCAAGATCAGCGACACCGGGTCCAGCATCAGCGACAGCGTCAGTGGCGCAGCCTCATCCTCCCAGGACGCGATCAAGGCAGCTCCGGGCGCGGTCAAGACCCAGACCCAGGGCAACCCCTTGGCGGCCGGGCTGATGGCGTTCGGTGCCGGCTGGCTGATCGCCTCCCTGATCCCCGCCACGAAGGCGGAACAGGCCGCCGCGATCAAGGCCAAGGAGAACGCTTCAGTCGTTACCGATCAGGTCAGTGATGTCGCCAAGGAAATTGGCGGGAACCTTCAGCAGCCTGCCCAAGAGGCCGTCGCGACGCTCAAGTCCACGGCCACCGACGCCCTCAACACGGTGAAGTCTGAAGGAACCTCCGCCGCTCAGGACGTCAAAGACCAGGGCGTCGAAGCCAAACAGGCAGTCCAGGACACCCGATCTTGAACCCGTCCTGACCCCATCTGAACCGGAATCGGTCTCAACCATCCACCTGCACGACGATGAGCCCCTCCCTGTTGGGGAGGGGCTCATCGTTCATTCGCGAATATGCGCTTCTGAGGGGTCAGGTTTCGTCGTCGACATCGGCGCCGGCGGCGTCTCGCTGGACGGCTTCAATACCGTTGCGGGCACCCGATTTGGATGCGTACCCCTCACCGGACGTGGCAATGACCTGACCGTTGCCCGACTTCAGCCGCCACCGGAACTCACCGTTCGAGCTGGTGTAAAGCTCAAATTTCGCTGCCATCATTACTCCTTGAGACGGGCGGAACCGGAGCCGAAAATTATGCCAGATCCCGCATCCATGTCAGCTGACCTGCGTCACACTCACCTGACCGCGCCTTGGTCACTTCGAAGGGGGGTTACTTCGAAGGGATGTCGACCTTCGCCGGGAGGTTGTCCCGCAGTTTCTGGACCTGCTTGTCGAGGCGGTCGACGGCGGTCTTGTTGTTGAGGAAGGTCGTCACGCCGACGGCGAGGGTGATGCCCAGGATCAGGGCGAGCACGGCCAGGACCAGCCCGCCGAGGGCGACGCCGCGGCCGGTGACGCCGACTCGTTTGGCCATCTTCATCCCGATGACGGCCAGGATGATCCCGATGATGGCCAGAACAAGGCCCAGGGGGGCCAGGATGACCGTCAGTACCGCCAGCAGCGCCGACAATCCGAAGATCAGGGCAAATACCGCGGCGGCGCTGGTCTTGGCCGGCAGCACCCGCTGCTCCTCCACGGGAGCGACCCGGTTGTTTTGCCCGGCACGATCTGGATGATCATCGCGGTCGACCTGCGATCGGTCGAACTGGTGCTGGCCGGTATGGGCGTCGGTGGGTCGGTCGTCGTCAGGTTGCAGGCGGTGCGAACCTTCGGTGGCCATTGAATTTGCCTTCCTAGCAGGGCAGTGAGCGACCCGGCTGGGTCGAAGCTCCTCTGGGTTCCACAGTTGTGGAGGTGGGTCGTGCGGGTGGGCCGGGGACGAGGCGTGGTGCCTGGTCCCCGGCCCGGGTCCGCGCCTGTGGTCAGGGCGCGGACGTCGGCTGACGGGTGCCAGCCGGGTCTATGCCAGTTCGTTCAGCGCTTGTTCTTGCCCGAGCGGTTGGTGGTGTCGTTCTCGACGTCGCCTTCGACCTCGATCCGTTCCTTGCGGACGTCACCACCCACGGTTTCGGTGGATTCGACGACCTGCTTGTCCAGACGCACCCGCTCCTTGGCGACGGTCTCCTTGGACACCACGGGACGCTCCTCACTGAGGACGACCTCGTGCTCTTCCTCGCTGATGTCCGGGCCGTCGTAGGCGTCACCACGATTGGCGTCAGTGATCGCCTCGGTGACCAGGACCGCCTTCTCACGCTTGATCGGCACGTTGACCTGGACGTTCTCGGTCTCAATCCACTTCCGCAGCCGGGCCTTACCGGCCTGCACCGTTTCGGTGCCGACGTTGAGCTGCTCCTCCGAGCGGGTCATCGCCGAATCCGTGCTCGGGCCGGAGGTGTCATACCCCACGGCACGCTCGGTGCCGGTGTAGTCGGTGTCGGTGTCCTGGTAGCCGGTGGTGTACGCCGCGCCGCCGGTGCTCCCGCCAGTGCCACCGGTGGTGTCAGCGAAGGTGGAGCCCTCGGTGGTGTAAGGGACGTTGTAGTGCTCGTACAGGCCCTGCTCTTCGGCTTCGGTGAGGTGGCCGGAGTCGCTGACGTTCGGGGCGTCCTTGATCTGGTCCTTGGTGTAAGGCACGACCAGGTCGTCACCGGAGAGGGTGGCTTCGGCCAGGGGCACGAACGACTCGTTGGTGCCGAACATGCCGGTGTTGACGGTGACCCACTCGGGGGCGCCGTGGTAGTCGTCGATGTACAGCTGACCGATGGTGCCGATCTTGTCGCCGTCGCGGGTGCGCAACTGCTGGCCGATGAGCTGCTGGGCCTGGGACTGATCAATCACGGTAGTGCCTCCAACTGTCTCTTCCATGAGGGGCAGGACCGTCACCAATTGCCGGTGACGGCACGAATGAGGGTTGTTACTTGGCCAGGGTCAGGGCGCTCTTGGCGACCGTGATGTGCTGACCCTGGGAATTGAGTAGCTTCTTGCCTTCGGCGTCGGTGACGCCGGCGCTCTTGGCGAACCCGGTGGCGTTCTTGACGACCTTGCCGGTGAACGCCACGGCGTCGCCTCTCTTCACCGTGTACGGGGACTCCCCGGCCTTGCCGGTCAGCTGGACCCATACCCGGTCACTGGCGCTGGAGCCAACCCAGAATCCTTCGTCCGCCGGGACCGACTGCACCGCGACCGCCGTGGCCGTGGCGTCGGTGCCGGCATACGCGGAGAGGTCACCGCTGGCGCCGATCTTGGTGGCGTTGGCCAGGGGCAGCAGGGGCGAGTCATCGGCGGTGATGATCCCGGCACCGCCGACTGCGTCACCGCCCGCCGTGGTTGCGACCGCTGAGGCGGTCGGGTCCGTCGTGGCAGTCGCCGCAGTGCTCGCCGCAGATGCGGCGGTGCTGGTGGTCGTGGGCGTCGCAGTGTTCTTGGTGTCGTCATTGCCGCCGCAGCGACTGAGCAGCAGCAGCAGGATCACCGCCAGCACGAGCAGGGCGAGCAGCGGGATCAGCCAGGCAGGGAACTTCCTGGCTGGTGCGCCGATCGGGTGCGCGCCCACGGAGTGGTTCGGGTCGGTGTTGCGATCTGCCACAGCGGTGTCTCCTGAAACTTAGGTGGAGTCTGGGTCTGGGTCACCGTCCCCCCACAGGTGACGGCAGTCCCCCACCAGCACGAGCAGCCGGCGGCCGTACGGATGGAGCAGCAAGACGCGAGATGATCTAGGTGGTGCGGCCTGGTCGCCCCAGCCCTCATATCCGGGACGACCAGGCAGCAATGGGGGAGACGGACCCGGTCAGAAGCGGTGGCTTCCGGGGGTCTCGTCTCGGTAGGCGCCGGCGGCCTGAACCTTGGCCCGGGCCGCGTCGGCCTGTGCCTTCACACTGGGCGCGGAGGCGACCTGCTGGCGCACGTTGTGCTTTTCCACGTCATACGTGGCCAGGGCCGCTTCCCACCGGGCGCGCATCGGGACGATCCCGCCGCCACCGACAGCCACGACCACGACACCCACGAGAGCGGCGAGGGTGGCGTAGAGGATGCCGTTGACGACGTTCTGCGCGATCTGCAACTGGTCCAGGGCGGCGATGATCCCGAACGCCAGGATCAGGATGGAGACCGCGTTGGCCAGCAGCTTCCCGTACGACAGGCCGCCGAGGCTGCCTTCGATGAGGGTCTTCGCGCCGGCCGCGACTGCGGAAGCGATCACGACGATGACGATGGCGACGAACACCTTCGGCAGGTATCCGATGACCGCCTGCAGGTACCCACTGATCGGGTTCGGGCCGAACACCCCGAACGCCGTCGACAGGACGAACAGCATGATCGTGTAGAACACCAGCTTCGCCAGGATGTCCGAGGCGTCGTACTTCGAGGACTCCAGGGCCCGCCCGACACCGCCGCGCTCCACCGCCTTGTCGAAGCCGACTCGCTCCAGGATCCCGTTCACCACTTTGGACAGGACCTTCGCGATGATGTACCCGATGATCAAGATCAGCAGGAACACGATCAGCTTCGGCACGAACGTCGCGACGTTCGACCAGGCATTACTGACACCGGTCGAATAATCGACCTTCGAAACAGGCGTGAAGGCACGCATGAGGGGGTAGTCCTTCCATGGTCAAAAAGGAAGAGCCGACGAGGGACGGCCCGAAAGCCAACACCAGACGAACACCGGTGTGTGTCCGACGTGCAGGCCTTCACCAGGGAAGACGGCCCAGTGCAGAGACCATGACGCACAAACTTTGAACCCGCATCATGGAAGCGAAAAACGAACCACGCTGTCCGCTAAGTCCCTAACCGTGAGTCGAGCAATACCGACATAAGGAAGTTAACGGTCGAAGTCGACTCGCGTTCACTTTTGTCTTTAATTCTGGTGCACACCAACTCATCACCCAGTAGACCCGTCCAGCGGGGCACGCCTAACTGCGCTTGAGTTGTCTCCGACCCCTCGGCGGGCATGGGCGGACCGCGGACCCCTGGCCTTCGGCGAGGCATGAAGGACGTTGGCGCATGTCAGACGGGGCCCGCTCAGGAGGATCGCGGACTCCGTCCGCGTGACGCCCTCAGCGCGGCGTCTGAAGAGGCGAAACTGACCACACCTGGGAAGGTGACCGTGGGGGTAGAGCCAGCGTGCACGTCGTGTCTGTCTCTTTTGCCCGGCGTTTCAAGGCGCGGCACGCCGGGAACCCCGCTCACCCAGCTGCCGCTGGCCCCGGTGCGTTTGTGGCCGGCTGGCCCACCACGGGGGTCGCGGTTCGACGGTTCCAGATGACGGCGAGATCCTGGGGCAACGGCTGGCCGGTGGCCGCGCAGTCAACGACCAGGACGGCGAGGTCACGCAGCCTGCGATTGGTCCCTTGGGACAGATCGGCCAGCAGGTCGAACGCCTCCTGGGCATCACACCGCAGAAGAACCCGGGTCACTCCCTTGGCCTGACCGATGATGTCCCGGCTGTCCAAAGCCAGACGCAACCCGGCAACCTCACCGGTGAGCTCCTGAACCGTGCTGTCATCCCGGTCCTGCGCCGAGGCCGGACCGCCGGTGGGAAGCTCATCGGCTGCGCGCCCGTCTTCGGGCAGGGCTGGCACCAAGAGAATCCCCCGCTGGTGAGTCGTGGATGTACGGCCTCAGTTCCTGACGCCGCCTGGCGGTCTCAGCGCACCGTACGCCAACGCCGTACGCCCCCGGTTGACCCTCAGCCCCCTCCAGGGCTGCGATGGCCGCCGGGCTTGATCAGGCGGATTCGCGCCACCAGACGCAGACTGCTTCGTATGCCACAGACCAGAACAGCGCGGCCCCCACGTACGGGGGTGTCCGATCACCTCACCAAGCACCTGCACCAACTGCGTCAGCGCTACCGCTCACGCGCGGCGCGCCGGCAACGACGATTCTCTTTCTCTGCCTGACGGTCGGTTGCTGCCTCGTGCCGGGGCCGCGCCTGACTCAACCGGGCGAAGCCGTTACGTCCGTTAGTCTGCCACCGCCCTGCCGATCCTCGCGACGTTGGCGGTAGATCACCTCCCGATCATCCTGGGTAAGGCCACCCCACACCCCATACGGCTCGCGCACCGACAGCCCATGCCCGCGACACTGCTCGATCACCGGGCAACCTGCGCACACCGCGACCGCCGCACGATCACGAGCCAGCTTGGCCGGGCCACGTTCACTTTCGGGATGAAAGAACAACCGCGGGTCGGCCTCCCGGCACGTCCCCTCCTGCTGCCACTGCCACACATCAGCAATCGGCCCCGGCAAACGAGTCAACTCAGCCACGGCAAACCTCCACAGCGAACGCGGGCGAGGGACCCGCTACCCATTATCCGGACCGTACTAACCGCGCCATAGCTTGTTCAACCAACAAAATGATCTGCGCCTGTGATTTCAGCAACATCCCCCGGCGACTCCTGAAAACTGATCACGATCGGTCCGCCCAGGGTTGATCTCGGGGAGCCGTTGAAACATCGCCCCGGATCCAGGCTGGGCCACCTGACCACATCCTGCGCCGGAATTTTCCCCACCGACGGTCACGGCCTCATCTGGCAACCACAGATCCCAGCCGCACTCACGGCCGCCAGCTTCCCGGCTCAGCCGGCTCTTATCACCGGCTTGCTCGACGAGCAGTCATAGATCATGGGGTTCCTGCACCACGCCATGATCGTGCCTCTCGCCGGCCGTCTGATCGTCGTCGACCTGACTGCGCCGCAGTGCGCATACCACCTGCCCCGTCGGTGGTTCGACATCGACGCTCGTGCCGCGCCCGCCTGGCCGAGGCCACCACGTACCCCAGCGTCAGCATCATCGCAGCCACCGGCCCACGTCAGTAGACGCTAAGGGGGATGTCTGCGGTCACCGCGTCGCGGCTGCGACGACGGTGTTTCAGCAGGTCTGTCCGAGCAAAGAGCGGGCCTGGTGCGTCCGTGCACCCGGCGCCCAAGGCCACGCCGCACGGCCCCACTGACGCTGGCGGCGTTAAGGCGCCGGCCGGCCTGTCATCCGCCCCGCCGGCCAGCCCGGGCTCATCACCGGCCCGCTGACCTTGGGAAGCACCAGCACGTCAGATTGACACAATTTCGCGTCAGTTGGGTGAGTGGCTCAATTCGGTCGCAATTTGGGCCGATCATTGGGTGTGGATGTGGCGGTGGGTACCTCGTACCGGTGGGGCCGATTCGGACCGGGCTCCCCAGTTCACCTCGTGGCTGACATCGCCAACCGGCAGGTCCTCGTGTGCACCGGTGGGACGGCCGGTGACATCCGGCAGGTCCCCTTCGATGCGGTCTTGGAAGAACTGGACTGCCAGCCGTGCCGCAAATTCTGGCGCCATCTGATGAGAGTCTCCAACACCTGACCTCAGCCAGGACGCCCATCGGCAACCACCCGCATGCCGGCGTCGTGACCTCGTCGGCGATGGCTTCGACGAAGATGCTTCTATCGTCAAGACGCGTGTTCGGATTGGTGAGCGATCTTGGCGTGGCTTCGAGGAGCCGGTAAATCTCGCGAGTGATGGCTCTTTTGAGGCAGCGCTTGATCTCGCGCGGGGGTTTGCCTTCGGTGCGTCGGGCGGCGTAGGTCTCGACGGAGTGCGAAGGAAGGGTCAAAGGCGGGAACAGCGGTCGAGTTGTTGGTCGGTGGTGCCTCGACGCTGTCGCTCACGTACGGCTCCGGGCGCGTTGATGATCAGCGCCTTGAGTTGTCCGATGGCCTCGCTGCGGGCCGCTACGGCGCATCGTCGGGCGGCCAACATGACGCGCGTGGCCTCGCGGTCTCCGCGGGGTCGTGGGGCGGCCGGGTGGTCGCGGGTGAGCGCCTCACGGGCTGCTCGGGCGGCGTCCAGTTCGTCGGTCTTGGCGCCGTTGCGCCGGGCTGGGCGTGAGGGGCGGCTTGGTCGGGTAATTAGCTTAGTAGCGACTCACGAACCGGGTTTGCTTTCGTGGTCGCGTTATGGGACCACGAGGGAACCAGTTACTCGTCGTTGGGTAAGCGTAGTTCTTCGAGGTCGAGACGGGCTTGTAGGGCTCGAAGCGAGGTGTCATCAATGTGCTGTTCGTCGCGCAGTCGTAGCACGGTGGCGCGTTCATGATCGATGACGGTGCGGTGTAAATCCGCGTACTGGGCGTGGTGGTCGAGGGTGACCGCGTCGTCGGCCTCTGGGTGCCCAGCGCGTAGAACCCGTAAACGGGTCTCTAGTTCTTGCCGTATCCGATTGGTGACCTTGGGGTCTGAGCCGGAGGTGCTCGCCAACTCGCTAAGATCGCTCAGTGCATCTTGCGTAGCGGTGGTGTCGGCCATGCGTAATTCGTCATCGGTGGTGCTGTCGTATGGCAGGTTGGCCCAGGCCACGACGTGGGGAAGTAACAGTCCTTGCGCAAGAGTCAGGACGATGACACCGCCGGTGATGAAGATGATGAGATCCCGGTCGGGAAAATGTTGGCCAGATGTGACGGTCTGCGGGACTGCCAGCGCGGCGGCGAGGGACACGGCGCCGCGGAACCCGGACAAGCCGTTCACAATGCGGGTGCGGGCGCTGGTGCGTCGTCCTTTTCGTTCCGGGCGCCGATCTAGCACCCGGATGAGGTATGGGGTACTAAAGAGCCACGCGAAACGGACACCAGTGGTAACGGCTGCGATGAGAACGACGGAGATGACGCCGCGAGTAAGGTCGACACTGGTGAGGCCGCGGGCTGCTGATTGCAGCTCGAGGCCGACAAGGACGAACAGACTGGCGTTGAGCAGGTACGTGCTCAACGTCCAGAAGCCTGCAGTTTGGTGGCGAGTGTCGGCGCTTCCGACGCGCGGTCCGGCTTGGCTCATGATCAGCCCGCACACCACAACAGCTAATACGCCGGAGGCATCGATTGCTTCGGCGGCGAGAAACGCCACAAATGGTGTGAGTAGAGTGGCGACGTTTTCCTGCAACGGGTCATTCAGTCGCTTACGGGCATGAACAGCGATCCACGCGGTGGCGATACCGCATGCCGCGCCGCCCAGGTAGGACACGAGGAAAAGCCAGCCAACGTGCAGTGCTCCCAAGTGTTTGCTACCGGTGGCGACGCCGAGGGCCAGCCCGTAGACGACCAGCGCGGTTCCGTCATTGATAAGGCTCTCGGCACGTAAGGTGGTGACAGTGCGGTGCGGCAGCAGGTGGGCCATGACTCCGACAGCGGTCGCATCAGTGGGCGCTAGGGCCGCGCCCAGGACCCATGCCGGCGCCCACGGCATCCCCAGCAGGTGGGCGGCAGCTGCAACCGCAGCCGCGGTAAGGACAACCAGAACGGTGCTGGCCAACATGATTGCCCGCAAGTTGTAGCGGATCTCGCGTAGCGAGGTGGTCAGCGACTCCCAGTACAGCAGTGCGGGCAGGAACACCAACAACACCGTCTCCGGCGGCAGATGGGCATCGCGCAGAGCCGGGACGAACCCGACCAGTACGCCGATGATCAGCAGGACGATCGGTGGGGCGATGGTCAGTCGGTGAGCGAGCAAGTCACTGCCCAGCACGCTAAAACCAAGCACCACGATCATCACTAACGCCAGCACTGCACCCTCCACGGTCGGTACGCCATCACATCGGAAGTAAATCGGCAGAAGACTGCCACTACGGCAACCACACGTCGGGGCTGCCGGCGGTAGGCAGCGGCGGGTCCCAGGAGACAGAACCGGTCGCTATGTCGGCAGCAGCCCAGCCAGATGATGCCGGCGTCGACATCAATTCTGGCGACAGAGCTCCTTCCGGTGGTTCCACCGACGGTAGCCTCCTAAAGATCAACAACTCCCGGCGACATGAACCCCGCCATTGCGGCATGGCCTGGAGCGATGTGTCGTTCGGACGGGCGACCAGAACTTACCGGCGGTCACCTGGTGCGGCCAACCGGTGACGCCGCCGCGGCATCTGGGTGGCCCTCGAACACGACATCGCGGCCCAGGCCTTCAGCGAGGCCTGCTGGGATCTCGGACACGGCTCGCCCGCCACCTACAACCCGCGAAGACGCCGATCACCCCTGACCCTTTCCCGTGTCGCTTGCCACTCCAGGCTTGCGGCGTCCGGTCGGCGCCGACAGCGTCAATGGCCCTGACAAACATGTGTGGTCGACCCGATCACTGGCAGGGGTAGGGACTTCGCGCGAGATTTTCAGCTGGGGACCCGGCCGGAGCTTCGCTGGGTTGGGCGTTCGGCCGGGCCCCGGGGTCGGCGTTCGCGCTGCGGAGCTCAAGAACCTTACCGGCGACGTCGCTCAGCTCCGTCGATGAGAAGCGGGGATCCCCCGCGAGGAGGCTCGGCGCCACCGCCCCTCTGGCCGTCTGCGCGTTGCCGAGCTCGCGGTGCACCGCGGCCACGTTGCCGCGCCAGAACGCCAACCGCTCAGGTACTTGAGTTGTCACCAAGAACCGGTCCCGGCCCTGCCGACGTCCCGCTGTTGAGCGCAGGGTTGATGTCGTAGAAAACTCAAGGTTGTTCCAGTGGAGGGTGCAGGGCGTCGCTTTTGACAACCTCCATTGACTGATTCTGCGGTGAGTGGTGTGGTGACACTTGCTGTGAGGTCTGGCTATGACAGCGCGATGAGTCCTATGACGCCGATGACGTACAGGACGAGGACGGCGATGGAGTCGATGCCCATGCGCAGGATATGCCGCTGGGGGCGGAAGACCAGCCCTACAAGGTAGACGAGGGTGAGTAGTGCCCCGAGGCCGGTTAGGTAGATATCGCTGGCCTGGGCGTGGGGAAGGATCGCTTTGCCGCTGATCAGGGTGATGACCAGAAATAGCACGGGTAGGAACGCGTTGCCGCCGAAGATGTCACCCATCGCCAGCCTGTAGTCCCCGGCCCGGGCGGCACTCAACCCGGTGGACAGTTCGGGTAGGGAGGTGGCAGCGGCCAGTACCGTGGCGCCGAACAGGACACCGGACAATCCGAGCTTACTGAAGAACGTTTCGCCGCTGGTCTCGATGGTGACCCCGGCGACGAGGGTGGCCAGTGCTGCGGCGGTGAAGACGAGGACCGCCCGGGTGGTGCTGGTTCCCCGGTCGCTGGCCTGTTTCTCGTTCTGAGTGCGGGCATGGCCGCGGGGGTGTTCCTGCCCCTGGGGTGCCTCACCGTTGTCTTGCCAGGGCAGACGGCTACCGGGGCCGCCGATGAGCGCCAGGCCCAGCACCCACAGGACGACGATCAACACGGGTGCCGGTGTGAACCGGGCGAAGATCAGATCGGCGGGTAGTTGGGTGCCGGCCACGACGACCAGCAGGACCGCTACGACCAGGGCGGCTTCCAGGACGAGGGTCAAGCTGGCGGCCATATAGGTCAGCGGTTTGCGGTCACGAACCCCGAACGCGTCTAGCGCGACGAGGACCACGGTCTGCAGTGCGATACCGCCGAGCAGGTTGCCGACCGCGATCTCGGTCTGTCCCGACAGTGCCGCGCTGACGGTGATCGCGATCTCGGGCAGGTTCGTCGCGATCGCCAGCAGGACCACGCCGCCGAGGGCAGTTCCTAGATGCAGGCGCTGGGCCAGGACATCCGTGTAGGCGGACAGCTTGATCCCTGCACCCCAGATCACCGCGGCTGACACCACGAAAATCAGAAGGAGGATCGCTGAGGGCAGCGAGGACACTCGTACTCCGATCAGCACTGGACAGCGTCACTGCCTGTAGGACGGGGCCAACGGTGGGGACGGGAACCCCGGCCTAGCACAACGCCGCCAACATCAGGGGCTGTGGCAAACCGGCGCTGTTGGGCGCCAGGCCGAGATGACCCTAGGCCACCCTCGCGCCTCCGCATTCTGATCTTCGACCGGCGCCCGGTGGACAGCAACTGTGCGCGTCCCGGACAACAACCCTGCGTTTCCTCAGACATCAACTCTGCGCTCAACAACACCATTTTTGGAGCAAAGTTGTTGTCCGGCCAAGCGTCTAGTTGCGTCCGGGGAATTGCCGTCATGCAAGATCACCTGAATGGTTGAGGGGGCGGAGGGTGCAGATCTCCCGGTGTACGTTGGGCAAGGGGGGTGTCTGGGGCATAGCGTCCCAATCAATCTCAAAGGACAGTGACCATGGCCGGCGGTTTCAAGATCAACCGCCAGGTGATCGCAAAGATGATGAGCGAGATCCAGCACGAGTTCGACATGCATCCGAACCAGGTGCCCGTCGAGACGAGTGGCCCTGATCTGTCTGGCCATTTCCGGGCTACGCACATCTACAACGGCGACGGCCCGGTTATCCAGATCCAGGGCGACAACGCGCAGATCGCGTGGAAGACCAACGGTGCGGTGCAACAGGGGCGGCCAGAGCCAGCAGCTCGCGCCTGGATTCAAGTTGATCGCGCAGGCGGTGCCCAGCACGCTCGATGGCCTGGGTAAGGTCGGTCTAAGCGACGAGGACGAGGCCGATGCCCGAACGCGGTGCCCGACACATCGAAGATCCGGCGCGCAATGACGTCGCTGAAGGGTTTCCTAGTGCTCCGCGTGGGTAGTTGTTTGACGCTTGGGCGGGTGGCACGATTGGTGGATGCCGAATCGTCCTGCTCTTCGCTGGTGTTGCGTGAGGATGACCGTGAGGGACTGCTGCGCTTGAGTCGGGCGTCCACCGCGCCTGCCGGTCTGGCGCAGCGGGCGCGGATCATCCTGGCGGCCAGTGAAGGTCAGGCGAACGCGTTGATTGCGGCTCGGGTCGGGGTTTCGCGTCCGACGGTGATCAGCTGGCGGGCCCGTACGAAGCCGCCGGGCTGGCGGGCCTGCGTGATGAGGACAGATCTGGTCGCCCGCGTGTCTACCCCGGAATCGAACATCGCTGCCGTGGGCGTGAACCCCGTCACCGCAGCCCAGGCGACACTTCTATTCCGTAACGGCGTCCACGGGGTTGCAGGTCCGCAACGAACAGCGATGGCAGCTCATCCATGACCTTCTGGGCCAAGGCGCCAGCCTGAACGACGTCATGCGACACACCGGTTTCTCCAGGGCCGCGGTTCGTCGTTTCGCCCGGACCGGCAGCGCAACCGACCTGGACCACGGCCGGCGCATCTCCCGTGGCCGAGCCCTGGACGTCCACGACGGATTCATCCGCCAGCAGTGGGCCAGCGGCGTCACCAACTCCGCCGTCATGCTCCAGCTGCTGCGCGAGCGTGGATACACCGGCGGCGCAACCAGTGTCCGCGACTACCTGCCGCCTTTCCGTACAGCCCAGAACGAAGGGCGCCTGCCTCAGGTGGCCAGCCGCCAGCGACCGCGGGTTCCCAGCAACCGCGAGGTCACCCGGTGGATCTGCACCCGACCGCAAGACCTGAGCGACACCGAAACGAGCACCCTGGCCGACGTCCACCAGGCCTGCCCACACTTGGACACCCTGGCCGGCCACGTCCGGGACTTCGCGGTCATGCTCACTACCTGAACCGGCGATGACCTCAACGACTGGATCCACGCCGTGCAGACCGACCAGCACCTGAACTGCACTCCTTCGTCCGCGGCCTGCTCGCCGACTACGACGCCGTCCGCGCAGGCCTCACCCTGCCGCACAGCTCCGAACCCGTCGAAGGACACATCAACCGGATCAAGATGATCAAACGAAAGACCTACGGCCGAGCCGGCCTCGACCTACTCCGACAGCTCGTCATCCTCGGCCCTTGATCACATAAAGCGCGCCAGAGCCAAAGTTGGCTCGGCGTTGACAGGTGCGTAGGCCTCCCGCGGTGTCCCGCGCCAGGGCCCTGGAGGGGTAGGTCCTGTCAGCGGGGCATTCCTAACATAACCACGAAATCATCTGTCCGGATAAGTCCACTACGTCCACCCCTGCGTGCATGGCCTTACTGCATCGTCTGGGCGACCAGCGAACCCCGGGATTGAGCATCGGACCAGCACCAGCAGGGTGGCGAAAGGGGATCCGATCCGAAGCGATACTGCGGGCTCCCCGATCGGACCCGATCACTGGACCGCCGTTGACGCAGCACCACGACCCGAGACCGCCGACACCCGTGTTATCTGCTCCGGCGGTCTGCGCATACTCACCTCTCAGGCGTTGGGCACCTTCATCACCCGGCCCCAGAAGTCGCGGCACGGCTGACAGCCAAGTTCTTCAATTAGCGCATCGAGCAGGACTGGTCGGATGTTGGCCGCCTTCGCACCGGTGCACGAGAGCACCTGGCGGTTAACGACGTCGACAACGACATGGACCGGTGAGCCCGCGCCCAACCTGCCCCACCGGTGCGAGGTACCCACAGCAATATCCACACCGTCTTGATCGACCAAACCGGCACGGTGATTGAGTTTCAAACCCCGGCGGGCTCCGGTTGGCTAACCGAGCCGCGGCCGCAGGTCACGGCGAACCGGCCTACGGCGAAGGGCCTACACCAGGTTCGGCGCCCGAACCCGCACGACAAGGAATGGATGGGCTCAGTAGCGCGCACGCACGACCTATGTCAGGAGTCGATGTCGCGCCGGCGCGTGTGCCACGCCACCGCCGCCGCGGTGCCGTAGCTCACCAGGATGAGCGACGGTACAAGCCACCAGAGCGGCGGATGCTCGGACCTGGCGAACCAAATAAAGATATTGAATAATCCCACCACGACCGACACTACGGCCAAGGCGAGCCGCAAACCGGCACCGGACCATTCATCAGGGTACTTCACCCGCTCATCCTGGCATGCGGCCAAGCCAACTTCCCAAGCTGCAGAGGTGCGCGTATGGGACTGTCCGATTTCCGGTGTAACGAAGTCCAGCGTTGTTAGTTGGTCGAGCTCGGTGTGAGCCGGCCCTCGAAGGTGTTCGCGAAGGCGTTGAGGGCCGGTTTCCACCGGATCACCCACCGCGCCCGGCCCCGTCCGGTGGGGTCGAGGGAGCGGGTGACGAGGTAGAGGCACTTCAGCGCGGCCTGCTCGGTCGGGAAGTGCCCGCGGGCGTTGACGGCCCGCCGGTATCTGGAGTTGAGGGATTCGATGGCGTTGGTCGTGCAGATGATCCTGCGGATCTCGACGTCGAACTGCAGGAACGGGGTGAACTCCGCCCAGGCGCTGCGCCACAGCCGCACGATCGCCGGGTAGCGTTCGCCCCAGGTCTCGGCGAACTCCTCGAACCTCGCTGCGGCTGCCGCCTCGTTGATAGCGGTGTAGACCGGCTTGAGGTCCTTGGCGACCTTCTCCCAGTGCTGACGAGGAGCATACCGAAAACTGTTGCGCAGCAGATGGACAACGCAAGTCTGGACCCAGGTTTGGGACCAGACGTTGGTGACCGAGGCAGGCAGGCCCTTGAGGCCGTCACAGACCAGGATGAGGACATCCTCGACGCCACGGTTCTTGATCTCGGTCAGGACCTGCTGCCAGAACTTGGCTCCTTCCCCGGCGGTGGAGTCTTCCCCGGTCCAGAGACCGAGGATGTCGCGTTCACCGTTGACGGTGACCCCGATCGCCACGTAGATCGGCCGGTTAGCGACCTTCCCGTCCCGGATTTTCACCATGATCGCGTCGATGAAGACCACCGGGTAGACGCGGTCGAGGGGCCGGTTCTGCCATTCAGTCATCTCGGCGATCACCGCGTCGGTGATACGCGAGACCTGGTCCTTCCCGATGCTGGCGCCGTAGACCTCAGCGAAGTGCGCGGACACCTCACCAGTCGTCAAACCCTTCGCGGTGAGCGACAACACGATGTTGTCGATCGAGTCCAGACGCCGCTGACGCTTCTTCACAATGACCGGCTCGAACGTGCCCTCACGGTCACGGGGCACCTCGATATCGACCGGCCCCAGCCCCGTCAGGACCGTCTTGGACCGCCGCCCGTTGCGGGAGTTCTCCCCGTTCCTGCCGGCCGGGTCGTGCGGCTCGTAGCCCAGGTGCTCGACCATCTCAGCTTCCAGCGCGGTCTCCAGCACCAGCTTCGTCAAGCCGGCCAGCAGGCCCTCCGAACCCACAAGGTCAGCCCCCGTGCCCCGAGCCTGCCGCACCAGTTCCTGCGCCAGCAGCTGCTGACTGGAACGGTCCAGCAAGGCCCCAACGACGTCGGAAGTCACTGTCGTAACATCTGTTTCATCGCCCTGAGTGGGCGTAATCAAGTCCCCCGTCACGGCTTCGATGATGTCGGACATGTCCTGCTCCATCCCGCCAAACGCTCACGCTCGGCGTGTCGGGCCGGACTTCGTTACACCGTTCCCCGGACAGTCCCGCGCGTATCGGTGAAGGGCCAAAGAGCTGTGAGAGTCCCGGACAGCGGGTGCTAGAGAATCTAGCTGCGACATCGCTTGCCCACTCAACTGCCCCGGCGTGTCCGGAGCCTCCGGACACGCCGGGATTCACACACTTGGAAAGCCGACACAGGTTCATGACAACCAGCCGTGACTGCGTGAATGCTTGCATCTGCATTTGTCTCAACCTGCTGCAGTGCAGGGGGTCAAGGCGGGATCGGTATGGCCGCCGCTGAGGATCGCTGTGCGGTCTTCGGGAGTGAGTCCACCTCACACGCCGTACGGTTCGCGAACGGTGAGGGCGTGGCGGCGGCATTGGAGGATCACGGGGCAGATGACGCAAACGGCCTGGGCTGCAGTAGTCCGGTTGCGGCGTCCGGGCCCACGGGAACCTTCGGGCTGAAAGAAGAGACGAGCATCGGCTGTCAGACAGGCGCCAGAGGCCTGCCATTCCCAGAGCGAGACGGCGGTGGCGGGCAGGCGAGAAATCTCGGCCATCGACGAGATGTCTTCCGTACGAACAAGAGAACGGCTCTTGCTCGGCCGCGCCAGTCAGCATAAGCATCGCCTCGTAGCTTGTTCAAGTAGGACTTCCTGGATCTTTGCGGTGCGTCGGTCGGTTCGTGGATGGGGTCTGGTGTGGGTTGCGATAGGGCGCGGTGCGTCGCCTGGTTTCACAGGATCGACACCTGTGCCCGGCCGGTGACGATGTCGGCGGCGAGGTCGTCCAGGAGCCGGTCATGGGTATGGGCGTGGGCGCGTAGTACGTCGAGAGCTTCGTTGAAGGAGATGCGGTTGGCGTGCATGGTCATGCCCTGGGCTCGCCATACCTCAGCTCGGCGGCGTACGGCCGGCCCGTTCAGCCAATCTGGTGTCTTGTCCTCCTCCAGGAAGTGACAAGATTGAGGTGTAGCAGTTGATCGGTGATGCGGGCAGCGATGGCCACTGCGGCACAAACATCGACGAGGTCCCCGCGGGTGCGCCGGTACAGTTTCAGCGCTCCGATGGCAGACCCGACGGTTTTGAGGGGAAAAGCAAAGACAGCCTGATAGGCAGTGAGCCTGGTCACGGCACGCCATACATTGGCCAGGCCTCGGTGACGGTCTGGGCCGACAGGTCAGCAACAAGGTTGGCGTTCTGATTTTCGGCGTTCAGGCAGGGCCCCTTGGCCAGGCTGAACTGGATTCTCTCGGCCTGGGCCGCACTGTTGTCGGTGGCGGCGACAGGCACGGATACATGCGTGCCGAGGAACACCGAGATCGCCGCGGCGTCAACGTTGAGAACGTCTCGGACGCTCGCGCACAGCAGTTCCGCCAGGTCGTGACCTGAGACGCCGGTCCCACAGGCGGGCCCGGTCAGGGCCTGGAATCTTGCCAGGCGGGGTCACGGGTGTTCGAGCCGTTGAACCGGCGCCACAGGATCAGGGACGACTTCTTCTGAATCGATCACATCGGCTCCCCCACACGGGTCTGCCATGCCGGGGGCTGCTTCCCTAGGTGCTGCTGCCGGTCTGCCCTCGACAGCCTCACGCTAGTCGGCGGCCGCGGCCATTTGACTCCATGCGCGTGGTGCCACCTGGCAGGTCAGAAAAACGGAGTTAGGCTCATGTCACAGGCAAGCCACCCGGGTCCAGGGTTTGCCTACTTGAGCGTTTCGGTGAGTTCAGCCTCGACTCCCGGAGGTGTTCGGTGGGAAACGAACGGAGTCACAGGTCAATTACGGTGCCGTCGACCCTGTCGATATAGCGGCCTGCAGCGTGTGGCGATTTCAATAGGGAGCGGTCGAGCATCTGAGGATTGCTGCAGGAAAGGCCAGCCTGCACAGGACTGGCCCCGCCCGTCCGGCTGATGGCCTACTTGAAGGCGTCCTTGATTTTTTCGCCAGCCTGCTTCAGGTTTGCCTTGCCCTGGTCGGCTTGGCCTTCTGCCTGCAGGTCCTTGTCGTCCGTCGCGTCCCCAGCCGTCTCCTTGGCCTGACCTGACAGTTCGTCGGCCTTGTTCTTGATCTTGTCATCAAGTCCCATGTCGTCTCCTTCATCGGGGTTCCGCCTTTTGTAACGCTGAACGATGAACACTCGTTCCGTTGATAGCTCGAAAATCCGTGTGGATCATTGTTCGGGGACAGGATACAGGGGTTGGGCGGGTTTGGGAGTGGGGTCTGTGAGGCGGTAGGCCAGGGTGATGGCGTCGCCGGCGTAGGTGGCCAGGGTGTCGGCTGCGTCGAGGGTCTGTTGGGACCAGCCGGTGTTTTTTCCGGTGTATAGGTTCAGTGCGGCGGCGATGTTCGCTGCGGCGGCGATCGGCACGGAGAGGGACGCGGTGATCCCGGCGGCCATCGCCACGGACCGCCAGGCCTGGTCCTTGGTGGGGGCGGTGGCAATGTCGTCGACGCGGACGATGTCGTCGGTGCGTGCGGCGTGCAGGCAGGGCCCTTGTCCGTCGCTGTATTGGGTTTCGTCGACGGCGAGGGCTCGGGCGTCGGAGGTCGCTACGGTGGCGGGTGCACCGTCGTGGATGAGGGTGATGCTGGCTGATTCGCAGTTGGGGACGGTTTCGACGGCGAGTTCGGTGATGGCGCCCAGGAGGTCCCCCAGTTCGGTGGTCTCGACCAGGATGTCCAACAGCCGCCCGGCGATGGACTCGGCGATGGGCGCTCTGCGTTCTTCGACCCGCGTCCGTGGGCGCCCCGGGGGCGGGTCGAGGCGTAAGGGTCGGGTTGAGCCGGTTGCGGTGATGTCGGCCGCGACGTCGTGTAGTTGCCGTCCGTGCCGGTGAACCACGTCGTCCAGCAGGTCGGCGGCGTCGTGGTAGGACAGTTCGCGTTGCACCATGATGATCCCGATGGCGGCCCCGATCCGCCGGTCAGCCCCAACCTGACCTAGCTCCGAGCCGGTATCGGCGGTGCTGTTCGAACGCGGTACCAAGGAATCTTTTGCGGACACGGTTACACTCCAAACGGCAGAGGGCACCTGGTGCTCATCCCTGCAAGTGCGGATCGTGGGCCCTGCTCTGAACCCGTGTCCGCGGCTGGCACGGATGTGAGCAGCCGTGGCGCCTTTACCGTGCCAGCAGATGGTACCTACCGACCTGGAGGTTGCGAACACTCGTCCGCGATGGGTCAGTGCTCTTGGCGGGGCGGCGTCGGCCGGTGGCCGCTGGCTTGGGTGACGATCTCTTGGGCGACGGCGTTTAGCTTGCGGTTGGTCCGTGAGGAGTTGTCCCTGAGAAACTCGAATGCTTCCTGAGCGGTGCAGGCGCGGTCGCGCATCAGGATGCCTTTGGCTTGTTCTATGACTGCCCGCGAGGCCATCGCCTGATGCATTTGGGTGACCTCGGCCACGGCGCCGGCGTAGATCGCGGCATTCAGCAGGGCCACGGCGGCGTACCCCGCGAACGCGGATGCAATTTGACGGGCCTGAACGGTGAACGGGCCCGTGGTCACGGCGCCGTAGACGTTCAGGGAACCGGCGGTGTCCTGGGCGGTGGGCATCCCCACAGACAAGACTTGGAAGATTCCGTGCTGGTGGGCCAGCCGGCCGAACCCTGGATAGGCCTGACTGTGGGCGGTGTCCTCGATGCTGATGACTTGGCCGGTGGCGGCGGCCTCCATGCAGGGACCGAATCCGTCAGCGTACTGACGTTCATCCAACACGACCGCAAGTTGCCCGGTGAACGCGACACTACGCGCGCCGCCACGCTGCCGGAGCGTGACCGACACCTCGTCCGCGCCGGGAACCGTGGCCACGGCCAGGTCAGCGATCTTCCGTAGCACGGCTCCCAAAGGCTGATCGTTCAGGACGATCAAGCCCAACTCAGCGTAAGCCTGGACCGCATTCTGGGCGATCTGGTCAGCCTCGGCAGCCATTGATGCGTCGTGGCCGGTCGCCGCCTGCTGGTCTGGGCGGGCATCGTCCGGGTGGTTCTGGCTCATGGCCTGCTCAAGTTGGGTGGCGCGAAGGCAGCCCGGGTCTGAGGCTGTACTTGTCGAGCAGCATGCGTGTAACTTCCCCTGGATGTCCAGGTAACTATGGGTGAGCACTACAGAACCTACTGGCCTCTCGCCCGCCCCGCCTGTTGTGCGTGGGGGCGGCGGTTGCTCACAGATCCTTGGTGTAGCTGACGAGGTGATCCATACCGCGGTCGGCGAGGTACTCGTTGAGGGCGTGGGCGGCCATGTCATGCTCGTAGGCGCTACTGGCCTGCTCCTGCCCATCCACGTAGGCACACAGGCGCGTGTAAGTGTAGTTACCACCCAGCGCGAAATACCGTAACCACAACTGACGCGCGTCCAGGTCGGTCAGGGCCAGACCGGCAGCAATAGCTGACCCAGCGTTCACCGTTTCCATACCTATCTCCAACGCAAGCCGGTGCCCGGGTCTGAAGGCGAAACACCACGCTAGCGGCTAACCCCGGACGACGCCCGTCACCCGGCATCCCCACCGACCGGTGTCACACGTCACCAGATGCAAACCGCCTTCATGCTGGCCGAGCCTGACCTCCGGATCTGATGAAGTGCACGAGACCCCGGGACACGCGAACGCGTCCTTGCGGGTGTCGGCACCACGGGTGCAGCAGGTGGTGATCGTCGAGGTCGTAAGGTGATTAGCTGACCTGCCCGACGGTCACAGTCCGTCGGTCTCGTACGGCACAGGCCAGTCGAGGCCGCGATCGAAGCACTGTTCGTTCAACGCGTGCACGGCGGTGTTGTGCTCATGAGTAGACCATTCGGCCTCACCATCAAGGTAGGTGAGCATTTCACTAGCACTGTGGCTACCGCCGATCTCAATGTACTTGAGCCAGAACTCACGAGGTTGCAGCCTGCACTGTTCCATCGCCCTCGTGAAGGTCGACTCGATGCGGTGGGTGCTCATGCGGGTACTCCCAAGTGCCTAGCAGACGGACGATTCGCGGTTCGTGCGACATGTCCTCGAAACCCGACCATAGGAGAGGTTCGGGCGAACGCCACTTGAGCTCGTCGGTGGCGGTCCCGGCGGCCAGAACGTCACCCTGTCAGTGCAGTTGAACCATGACCCGGCCGTTCCCGGGCAGGTTCTTGCGGACGTCGCAACACTTCCTTGATCATTTGCGATCGTTTTGACGTCGACGCGTCGTGTGAAGAAGGGGCCCGTCGGCAGTCCGCTAAGCTAAGCGGGAGCGGTTCATGGAACTGCGGGCCAAGGGCTGAACCGTGGCCACGGTCGCGGCCGCTGCGAGGTGGGGATGTCTCGATCGGCGGAGGCGAACTGGTCCAACGGTTTCAAGACCTACCGCTGCGGTGAGGCGTCGAGTCCACTCCACCATTAGACCGCCTAGAGGTCCGGGTGATCAGTGCCCGGCGAGTGCCTGCTGATCGCCGATGTGCGTCGGCACAGGCTGGGGGTCTAGGCGATCGCCGAAACAGGTCGCCCGCTCACTTTGAAGATCTCTGGCGAGCTGCGGCTAACCAGCACCTTGAAGGGACCTACGGTTCGATCGGGGCCCACTGCCATGCCGTTCAGCGCCGGGCATAACCACGCCTCCGCCGGCTGCAGAGCCCCGTGACCTTTTAGTAACGCTAAACGGGGCTGCAGGCCGCCGGTCCCGGCATGACTTTATGCCCCTGTCGTTGATGATCTGGGGGGTGTTGTCACCGGGTCCGAGGGGGGTGCCAGTGACCGCTGATAGGGAACCGGCCCGATCCTGAGGTCTGCTCGTAACGTGGCTGCCGGTGAGGGTTCCATGGCGACCTGCTGATCGGGGACAGGTTCGAGTTCGGGAGTTGTGTTGTCGGATGGCTGCAAGAACAGAACCGGCGAGTACGACGTGTACTGCGAGGTGAACGTCGGTAAGTCCGACCATCACGCGTGCGCACTGGACCCGTCCGGCAAAAAGCTCCATGCCAAGGCTGAGCCGAACGAGCAGGCTGCTCTGACGGACGTCCTGGCCCGGCTGAAAGGCTGCGCTCTGTCTCGTCGGCGTTCGCCAGCCTGCACGACCCGGCCAGCCGCGCCTACTACGACCGGAAACGAGCCGCAGGCAAGCGACACAACGCCGCCCTCATCTGCCTGGCACGACGACGAGTCGACGTCATCTTCGCCATGCTCCGCGACCGCACGGCCTACCAACACCCTACCGCCACCGTCACCGCCCTGTGGTTGCCAGATCAGGCCGTCACCGTCGGCCGGGAAGGTCGGGCCGGACACCCCGCTGAGGACTGGGGCGAGCCCGAGTACAACTGCGAGACGTCGCCGGGGCGGCCTTATGCTCCAGACGGCAGGACAGGTGCGCGGCTAGCGGGTCGACGCCGGCGGCCACGAACCGAAAGACGTCGCCGTGGCCGGCCCCGAGCCGGGCCTATATCAGCAGGCCAGTTCGGCACCGGCGAGCTCGGCGCGGACGGCGGCGAGCTCGGGGGCACCTGCTTGCGGGATGGACTCTAGATCGGCTGCGCCGGTTTGTCGTGTGACATCGATCGCGAGTGTGCCGCAGCTCCTCCGGCGGGCGCGGCGATCCCTTGCCGACCGGCATGTGCGCTATGTGTTGACGGAAGCACTTAAAGACATGACCAATCCAGCAGGCTTGGGCCGACGAACTAGGCCGGATGCTCGCTCCGGTGCCTACGTAGGGTGCTCGGAGGCCATGAACAAGAGTCCGCAGCGTCGCGGGAGGACAGTTAAACATGATCTGACAGGTCAGGGGGGTGGATAGCCATGGTGGAGTCGGTTACGACCAGCCAAGCCTTTGAGGGCGGCGATCTCACGTCCCTGGACGGGTCTCGTTCGTCGTGGCGGCGAATCGCGGCGATCAGCGGGTCGCTGGTCGGTACGCAGGCCGCCACCAGTGTGCTCGGACTGCTCTTCTGGGGATTGGCGGCTCGCCGCTTCAGCGTCGAGGCCGTTGGTGTCGCCGGCGCAGCGATTTCGTTGATGACACTGCTGGGCACGCTGGGCACGCTGGGCCTGGGCACTTTGCTCATCGCCCGCCTTCCGCACACGGACTTGGCTTCGCGTCGCCTGCTGGTGCGCTCAGCTTTGGCTGTTGCCGGGGCGGCCGCAGCGGTACTGGCGATCGTAATGCCGTGGACGGCAGCGCACGTGTTCGGGGCGCAAGATCTTTCCTCGGTGGCCGGGTCGCCAGTGCGACTGGGGTTGTTCTCGGTCGGAACCGGTCTGATGGCCGTGGCGCTCGTGCTCGACCAGGCAGTGCTCGTCATTGGCAGCGGTTCTGTGCAGTTGGAGCGCAATGTCGTGGCCAGTGCGACCAAGTTGCTCGCGCTGGGTGTGCTCAGCGTACTGGGCCAACACGACGGGCTGGCGGTCTTTGCTGCCTGGGCCCTGGGGACTCTGGTGTCCCTACCGGTCGTGGCCTGGCGCACGCGTCTCGATCTTCCGGTGCACCCGGTGCGAGAGTTGGTTAACTTGTCCTCCTTGCGAGGGCTGGGCCGTGCGGCCGTGGGTCATCACGCGTTGAACACCACGTTGATGGCCGCCTTAATGGTGTTGCCGCTGATCGTCACCGTCGCCGTGTCCCCGGGGGCCAACGGGGTGTTCACCACTGCCCTGCAGGTGAGCGGGTTCGTGTTCGCTTTGCCGTACGCCATCTCGATCGGTCTGTTCGCTGCGGCCGAGGGCGATGAGCGCGAAGTTCTCGATCGTATGCGGCTGACGGTGCCGTTGGCCCTGGGGATCAGCGTCGTGGCCGACCTGGTGCTGTACCCCCTGGCGCCGGTAGTCCTTTCCATCTTCGGTTCCACCTACGCCGACCAAGGGGCAGATGTTCTGCGGGTACTCGTCCTGGCCGGTCTGCCCTTCGTGATCAAAGATCACTTCGTGGCATTGCGGCGGGTGCAGGGCCGCACGTTGGCGGCCACGTCGGTCCTGGCCGGATTCACGGTGATCGAGGTGGCAGCAGCGTTACTGGGCGCCAGGGTGGGTGGGGCTCTGGGCCTGAGCGCATGCTGGGTTGCTGTGCTTTTCCTCGAGGCGGGGGTGCTAAGCGTGGCGTTGTTCCGCGGTGTGCGTGCACCGGCGGCGGCCGGACGTCGCGAGCCGGTTGTGGACCTGCCTGAGGGCCCTTTCCCCGGTGTGATGGGTGGTTACGTGGAACCGCTGGTTGAACCCGACAACTCCCCGGTTCGGGGGGTCGAAGACGATGGCGTGCACGTGGGGCGTACCCGGCGCCCACCGCAGGGGGGCGTCGGGCCGCTGATGCTGCTAATGGCGTTGGGTCTGCTAGCCATCGCCTGGTCGGTGTCCCTGGCCCGGCGTGGTCAGCACAACGAGACGGCCCAGTTGTTCTTCGTCGCTGGTCTGGTGGCGATCTTCTTCCCGGCGGCGTTCGGGGTCATGTTGCCGGGTCTCGGGCGAGCCCAACGCATTCTGCTGGCCGTAAGCATGCCCCTGTTTCTGCAGCTGAGCCGAGTCATGCTCTACCCGACTCGATTCATGTTCCACGACGAGATGCTGCACGCCAATGCGCTGCGCCTGATCGAGGCCACGGGCCGTCTGTTCACCGAGAACCCTTTGCTGCCCATTACCAGCTACTACCCCGGCCTGGAGATCGCCACCGATGCGGTCACGGACTTGAGCGGATTGTCCCCACACACGAGCGCGGTACTGGTCCTGCTGGCGACCCGCACCGTGATGGCTCTGGCGATCATCGCCGTCGTGGAACGCCTCACCGGATCGGTGCGGATCGCGGCCGTCAGTGCCGTGATCTACTCCTGCAACCCCCAGCTACTGTTTTTCAACTCGCAGTTCTCCTACCAGACCATTGCCCTGCCCTTGGCCTTGCTGTGCGTCTACCTGTTCGTGTCTCGCCCTCGGGGGCGGGCCTGGTCCCTGGTTCTGCCGCTGCTGACGATGGTGGCGGTCACGTTGAGCCATCACGTGACGGCCGGCCTGCTGGTGCTCGCCCTCCTGGTCTGGCTGCTCGTGGAGGTGGTACTGCGCCGTGATCGTGAGCACGAAATCGTCTCTTTGGCGGCGATGGCGGTTTCGGGAACGGGGTTGCTAGCGCTCAGCGTGCTCAATCCGGGTAACACCCTGGGCAGCTATCTCGGTGCGATCGTCACCAGTTCCGAGTCGGCGCTGACGCAGTTCGCTCATGGTGGTCAGGACAAGCAGTTGTTCCAGAATTCCGCCGGTGTGGGAACTGCACGGTGGGAGCAAGTGCTGGTGATCTCGTCCCTGGCGATCACGGTCCTGGTCCTGGTCCCGGCACTGTTCCGATCGCGCCGGTGGGTGCGAGCCCGGGTCAGTGCCGCCGTGCTCCTGGGCCTGGTGGCCCTCATCTACCCGATCATCCCAGCCGGCCATCTGACGAGATCGACAGCTGAAGTGGGTGACCGGGCGGCGGGCTTCGTCTTCCTCGGGGTGGGTTTCGTCGTGGCTTGCTGGGTGTGTCAGCGCCGTGCTCGGTTCTGGCACGCGCCAGTGTTCGCGGTGGCCGCTACGGTCACCTTTCTGGGCGGGGTGGTGTTGGGCGCCGGGCCGGTGATCGAGCAGCTACCCGGTCCCTACCAGGTCTCGGCGGACGCACGTAGTATTGATCCCGCTAACCTGGCTGCGGCAGCGTGGATTGCCCGAAATCTGCCATCCGGCAGCCGGGTCTACGCCGATCGGGTCGGCGGTCTCCTGGCCGCGGCTGACGGTGGTCAGTTCACCGTGCGGCACATCAGTACTGGCATCGACGCCTCACGACTACTGCTGGATCCGCACTTTGGGCCTGAAGACGTGCGCCTCATTCGCCAGGCGGGAATCCGGTACCTGATCGTCGATCGCCGAGACGCCTTCGGACTACCCAACCAGGGCGTCTACGTCGAGAGCGGCGAGTTCGGAGAATTGGGCCGCACCGCCCCGGTGCCTGCCGCCGCGCTGGACAAATTCGACGAGGTGCCCGGTGTGGACCGGATCTACGACAACGGCTCGATCGCCATCTACGACGTAGGAGTTTTCGATGCTGACCGCTGAGAACACCTCGCCGCCGGCACCACCGGCCGCCTGGCAGCCAGCGGCTGTGGTTCGGTTCGTGCCGGTGCTTTCTTCGCTCTTCGCGGTGCTGCTGCACGCGCCGGGTCCACTGACGGGTGTCCTGGTGCTCCTGAGCATGCTGGTGGTCTGCGAACGGGTGAGCCGCATCCGCGCACTCGGGGCGGTCGACGAGGTTCTGGTCGGGGTCGGTGGGATCCTGGTGACACTCATCGGGACGGGCCTGCTGCTGGGAGTGAGTCGGATCGGCTTACGGCCTGTGCCGTGGGCCGCGGCTCTGGCGGCACTGGCCCTCATAGCCCTGGTGCTGGCCGAGTGGCTCGCGCCGCACTCGCGACCGGGGGTGGGCATGCCTCACCTGCCAGGTGGGTGGGCGTCACTCATCTGGGGTGTACCCAGCACGGCGGTCGTCGTAGTAGCCCTACTCGTGTCCGTGCGAGCCACCGACCATGCCGACGTCGCTCCCATGCAGATGTCATTGGCGACCGTGCAGGACACGAGGGTGGACATTCGTGTTGTCAGTGACCGGTCCAGCGGCCCATTGGAGTTGCGCACCCAGGCCAGTGACGGGACCAGCGTCAGCTATCCGTTGTTCAGTCTCCAGTCGGGTCAGCCGGTCACGACATCCGTGGTCCTGCCCGAGAACGGTCGATTCGTTATCACTCTCAATAATCCTGACCAGAGCGCCCCCCTGCGCACGTTGATCCTGGAGCGCTGATATGGACACTTCTTCGCATTCTCTTGGTCGCCCTGTGCGCGTCCTGCAGGTCGTGCAACGATTTTTCCCGGAGCTGGGCGGTACCGAGACCCATGTCGCGGAAGTCTCGCGCCGCCTGGCTGCGCGCGGCGATTTCGAGGTGACCGTGCTGACCACCGATCGCAGTGCCCGGTTGCCCCGGTACGAATCAATGGACGGATACCAGGTCATCCGGCGTCGCTCCTGGCCCCGGGACAAGGACTACTACTTCAGTCCGGGGCTCGCACCGGTGATCGCTCGCGGTGACTGGGACCTGGTTCATCTGCAGGGGGTGCATACGCTGGTGCCCCCACTGGGGATGCTGGCGGCCAACGCCGCCCGGATCCCCTACGTGCTCACCTTCCACAGCGGCGGGCACTCCTCGGACCGGCGATCGGCTGGACGAGGCCTTCAGTGGAAAGCACTCACACCGCTGTTGCGCCGCGCCGCCCGGCTGGTGGCTGTCAGCCGCTTCGAACGGGCCCACTTCAGTGCGGCCACAGGTATCGAGCCCTCGCGGTTCACCGTCATTCCCAACGGAGGAGCGCTACCAACCGTACCCACGCACGTGCACCCGATAGCCGGCCGGATCATCTCCAGTGGCCGGCTGGAGAAATACAAGGGCCACCACCGGGTCATCGAGGCGCTCCCGCTGATCCGCCGCTCTTGCCCCGAGGCGCACCTGGTCGTCCTGGGCAGCGGCCCGTACGAAGCCCATTTACGCCTGCTGGCTGATCGCCTGGGGGTGCACGATGCGGTGACCTGGCGATCCCTAGCCCCCGGCGACCGAGCGGCGATGGCCGAAGAACTGGCTTCCGGCACGGTCATGGCTGCGATGTCCAGCTACGAAGCGCACCCCGTGGCGGTCATGGAGGCGGTCACCCTTGGGCTTCCAGTCGTCGGATTCGACGTCGCCGGCATCGGTGACCTGGTCGACGACGGTTTGGTCACCGGAATCTCACCGCAGGCGGGCCCGCAGCAGATCGCGCAGAGCCTGCAGCAGGCGCTGCAGTCTCACCAGGCCTCGGGCAGCCCCCGGCACACGCCGGTAACTCTTGACTTGCCGACATGGGAGAGCAGCGCAGCCAGCCTGGCGCAGGTCTATCACGATGTCCTGGCCTCACCTGATCGCCATCCGAATGGCCCGCATGCCAAGGACTCGCGATGAAGGTCGTGCATGTGATTACGTCGCTGACGACAGGCGGCGCTGAGCGCCAGCTAGAGATGCTCGTCAACCGCTCACACCACCGCAGCGCGGTCATCGCCCTGTACGAAGGGGGGCCGGTCGCCGACAGCCTGCGGGCCAGCGGTCATCCCGTGCGGATCCTGGGCATGAGGGGTTGGCGCAAGGCGGCGGCATGGCCGCGCCTGGCGTGGTTGCTGCGTCGCTACCACGCTGACGTCGTGCACGTGCACCTCCTGGCGGGGCAGCTGTGGGCCATCCCGGCAGCACGACTGGCCGGGGTCAAAGTCGTTGTCTCCACCGAGCATTCCCTGATGCAGGACACCGTCGAGGGCCGGGCCCATTCGCGGGGCCTACGCCTGCTGTACCGGGGACTGGAAGCGCTCAGCACCCACACCATCGCGGTCTCGGCCATCACCGCGGCGCGGCTGGGCCGCTGGCACATCCCTGCAACCCGCATCAGCGTGGTTGACAACGGGATCGACTTCACGGCGCTGGCCTTCGACCCCCTGGCCCGATCGCAGGTACGCGCCGACCTTGGCCTCGACGAGAAGACCGTGGTAATCGGCATGCTCGCCCGGCTGGATCCGGTCAAGCGCATCGATCAAGTGCTGCGCGCCTACGCACCCCGGCTGCGCTCAGGGCACGCTGTTCTGATCGTGGCCGGCACCGGCCCCCTGCTGGTTGACCTGCAGGCCCTGGCCACCGAACTAGGCGTGCACGCCGCGGTGCGCTGGCTTGGGGGGCGTTCGGACGTGCGCCGAGTTCTCAGCGCCATGGACGTGCTCATCAGTGCCTCCCGGGACGAGACGTTCGGAATGGCCGTGATCGAAGCGCTGGGCAGTGGTCTACCCGTGGTCTACGCGCAGTGCCCGGCGCTGGAGGCCCTGAGCTCGCCGATTCCGCACGCCGTGGCCGTGGCCACGGAACTTGCCGCTGATCAGGAAATTGCCGCCCTGAACTTCGCCCTGGACTCGGCGCTGACATATGTACCGATGGCGACAGGCGGACCGGTCGGTCGCCAAGAGGTCTCCCAGCAGCTGCTGAGCCGGTACGGGGCCGAGCAAGCAGCCCGCAAAGTTGATGCCGTTTACCAGCGGTTCAGTGCCGTGGGTCCGCGATGACGACCAAGCGTCATTCGACAGGGCCGGAGGCGCATCTGCGGTCAGGTACCCCGCGCACCGGAACCCGCGCCCCTAGAATCGCGGACCTCTGCGACAGTCAGTCCCGCGGACTGCTGCTGGCTTCACGCGGTGACGCACTGACTCCCTATCTGCTAACAGCCTTGGCCGCCCGCTATCGTGTGAGCGCAATGATTCGTCCGGAGCTGACGAATCTGCAGCGGTTGAACGTGGCCGTCGGCACTTTCCGGCCCTCGCGCAGTGCCTGGAGCGAGCAGTTCTACAAGAGTCATCGCGGGTACCGGATGCGCAGCGCCAACGCCAGCCGTCTTCGCGCCGAACTCAACCGCCCTCAGGACGTCGTCTTGCAGGTCCACAACTTGTTCGAGATGACCGGGGCCAGAAGCTTGCTGTACGTGGACTGCACCCATGAGCAGTCGGCGCGTCAGTGGCCGGCCTGGAACCCACTGCGGGGGGCGGGTTTGGCCCGCTGGTACGCGCGTGAGCAACGTGCTTACGCCCAGGCCGAACACATCTTTGCGTTCTCGCAGCAGACCCGTCAGTCGCTGATCACCTCCTACGCCGTGACGCCTGAGCGCGTCAGCGTTGTGGGGGCTGGCGCGAATTTGGACCGACTTCCCTTGCTGGCGCCGGTGAATCGAGGTCAGCATGACCCGGCCGGTACGATGAATGTGCTGTTCGTCGGCAACGACTTCGCACGCAAGGGGGGCCATGTCGTGCTGAAGGCTTTCGCCGACGTGCACCGCCAGTTGCCTCGAGCTCGGTTGCAGCTGGTGGGCACCAACCCGGGCATCGGGCCGCACGCGGGGGTGGAGGTCCTGGGACGCATTTACGATCGTGAGCGGGTCAGCGAGCTTTACCGCCAGGCGTCGGTGTTCGTGCTGCCCTCGTTCTTCGACCCCATGCCACTGGTCCTGCTGGAAGCCATGGCCTACGGCCTGCCGTGCATCACCACCTCCAGTGTCGGTATTCCCGACATCATCACTCACGGGCGTGACGGGCTGATGATCCCGACGGGAGATGCTCACGCCCTAAGCCAGGCGCTCCTCAGGATGCTCACCAATCCGGAGGTGGCCGCCCGGATCGGTGCGGCGGCCCGGCGTCGTGTCGATGAAGCCTTTACGTGGGACCACGTGATCGACCGTATGGCTCCAGTGCTGGACAGGATGATGACCTCATGAGCGCCCGGCGACGCCTTCGCGAGGCCCTGGTCCTGACCGTTGTCGTGGCTGGGCTACTGGTCACCCTCGGCGCGTGTTCCGGCTCTGACGAGCAGTTCGTCACCCGCTCGGGACGTTCTTTCGAACTGAACGGAAAACCTTTTCGATTCGTGGGATTCAACCTCTACGACGCCGCAGCCTCCGACATTTACTCATGTGCTCCGGACACTCGCCTTAGTGATAGCCGGTTGCACGAGGCCATGCACCAGATGCACGATCACGGCGTAACCGTCGTGCGGTTCTGGGCTTACCAGACGTACACGGCCGGTGGACGGGACTTTTCAGGTATGGACCGGACAATCAAGGCCGCACGCTCGGCCCACCTGCGGGTCATCCCCGTACTGGAGGACGGACCCGGTGACTGCACGACCGGCCAGAGCGGTATGTCCAAGGCCGAGTCACAGAACGACACCTGGTACACCCAGGGATACAAGCGCCCGTTCGGCAACGCGGCACTGTCCTACCGCGACTATGCAGAAGTAGTTGCGCGCCACTACCGCAACAATCCCACAATAATGGCCTGGATGATGATGAACGAAGCTGAGACCACCACCCGCAACTCCGGTGACGTCAGTGCACTCGTCGATTTCGCCAGTGACGTAGCCACGGTGATCCGGTCGGTGGATCCGCACCATCTGATCACCCTGGGAACGCAAGCCAACGGCGCTCCTGGCTCTAGCGGGCCCGACTTCGCAGCGATATACCGCCAGCCCGTCCTCGACTTCGCTGAAGTACACGACTGGGCCCGTTATGGTTCCGACACACAGGCCATGCCTGGCAGCGTCAATAATGGCCTGCCGGAGCCTAACTCACCCGAATGCGCCTCCCGAACCGCCCCGATCGCCTGTTCCTTCTCCTTGGCCGCCCAGCTCAACAAGCCCTTGTTGGTGGGGGAGGCCGGTATTGCCGCGCACGACAGCGGCGCCCGCACCCGACGGGCCCAACTAATCAAAGCCAAGATGACCGCTGCTTTCACGGCCGGGGCCAGCGGATACCTAATCTGGCAGTTGAACGAGAAGAACACCGATGGTTACGGCGTGCTGATCGGCCAGCACGACCCGGTGTTCAATGTCCTGGAAGGCTTTTCGCATCGCCTGCAGAGCTGAGCCCGGTTCAGGTGACTCTGTGTCGGCTCCGCACTGGCCTCCACGGCCGCATGCCGCGCCACGTGGATTGGATGGGCCAGTGGCCTGCAATGCAACGAACGTTGTCCATCGCATCGGTCCACCTTGCTGGCCGCTTAAGGCCCGGACACCCCCCTCGCCCAAGGCTGCGAACCACCTGTGGCAGGTATCGAGCTGACCCAGCACAAATCCTTGCTTTGGGTTAGTCTCCCGCGCTCAGAAGCAACGACACAGCTACTGGGCCCATCCTCATGGCTCTGACCTGGTCCGGGGTATCTGCCCGGGCCGGCGCCGCGCGCCGCACCTGCATGTGGCGATAGGACGTTGTGCGCCTGCCACTGAACCGGCGGTGGCGAGTTAGGAAAGGGCGAAGTCGTTGCTGCGAGAAACAAACGCGAAAGCGAGCAGCGCCGGAGGTGGATGTTCAAGATTGGCGGGGACGCGACATCTGAAAGTTGTCGACAGGAGTGTTCATACTCAGCCAGGCTTCTGAGCCTCGGCCCGCGAATCCAAGCAGCTGACTGCGGCTGTTCCACTCAAGCCCAGATCGCGGCCGCAGCCGCACAGGAGCAGAGGTTGCGGCCGATCGTAAGTGACTGGGCGACCGATGGCGGATCATTGATGACATGCGGCCGGATCAACACACATGTTGATCGAAGTCACATCTTCACTGAGCCAGACAGCGACGCCCGACTCATCGGGGATGGGACGTTGCGCAGGGTCATTCGGCCTCTCGCGCGATCATGGCGGACCGCGTGATGACAGCCTGGTCCGCCGTACCGGTGAGGAGGTCACCTACCTGAGCAGGGACGTCGCCAGCACGTTGTGCTCGTACATAAAATATCGCCGGCGCGGCGCGGTCAGATCGGCGACGCTGGCGAAAGGCTCTGAGCTGTCCACAGGGATGCACCCCGAACTGCCCCGGGGCCTGGAACAAGACAGGGCCCCGACGGGGGAGATGTCGGCCTCCACACGCCAAGGGACGACCAACCACGGGAGTTCTCGGCGCTCTGCACGAAGGTTAGGGCCGGAAGCCAGGGCTTCCTGCAATGACTGGACGGCGCTGGTCACGTTGCCTGCGCTCAGTACCTGAGCGCCCAAGCCTAGTCAGCCCCCCGCAGTCACGCGGAAAGTAATGACCCACCATTCACCATCGAGCCTCAATCTCGTTCGGGGCCCGTGTCCCCTCCGGCGTGGCCATCGCGGACAAACCGAGTCGTTCAAAAATAGTCGCGTAGGCGTTGATCGAGGCTTCCCAGCTGTGGGGGTCCGCGAAACGTTGGCCTCGTTTGGCCGGTAGGCCGGCAAGGGCAACGGCCAGGGCCTGCGGGTCACGCGCTGGGACAAAGGTCGCCCCTGCGTAGTCGCCGGCGGCTTCAATCAAACCGCCGACGGCGGTGACGATCAGAGGTAGTCCGGCGCTCATGGCGATGTGCAGTGGCCCTGAGGACGAAGAACGGCGATAGGGCAGAACCACGGCGTCGGCTGTAGCGAAGAAGTGCTCGACCTCGGCATCGGTGACGTAACGGTTCACGACCTCAATCTGCTCACGGGCGGGACTGGTGGCAACCGCCTCTAGGGGGGCGTGCCAGCCTTCCCAGGTTTCACCGACAATGGTCAGACGCATCTGTGAGCGGACTTCTTGCGGCAACTGGGAAAAGGCCGCGACCAGGTCCTCCACTCCCTTGTACGGGCGAATGACCCCGAAGCAGAGGATGTTAAACGGCTTGTTGCTGGGCTCCTCGACAGCCACCGGCTCCGCTCGACCGTCTGCGGGCCCGCTCGGCGTCGAAGTGACGTGGTCGTACGGTCCATGGGGAACAAGGGTGACGAGGGCTGAGTCCAGGCCGTAGGCCTGCTGTAGCAGTTCCACGTCGTAGCGGGAGTGCACAACGTGGGCGTCCACGCGCTTCATCAACTGGCGGATGGCCGCGCGCACGTACCGGGCCACACCGGGTATACGCACTTCCCCGGTGTCCTGGACCTCATGCCATTCCATTACTACCCGAGCCCCGCGCCGGCGGGCCAGCACGGCCAGGAACAGATAGCTGTGCAGAACCGCGCCGGTCCACCACTGCAAGACGAGGGCGTCGGGGGGTTGCCGGCTCAGGAAGGCGCGTGCACGCAGGATGCTACGGCCCCAGAACCAGTCGATCCCGTCGAAGACGTCCACATCGTCGCGATACTGCAGGGAATTCACGACCGTGCCCACCCGGGCCCGCCCCGGGTAGAGGGAGGTGGGGACCAGCTGACGCATCAGGATAACGCGGGTGCTGCTCACCGTGGCCAAGGCATTGCTGAGCCGGCACGTGTAGTAACTGATGCCGGAGGTGAATCGCCAGCCGGATCCGACCACGAGCACCCGTACTCGCGAAGAGGATGCACCGGCGTGAATCATGCCGTTTCGTCCCTGCGGCGCGCGGGCATGCCCACTTCCCTGTCATCGTGCGAGGGGAACGCGTACTGCTGTCCGCTGATCGGCGAAGGGCTCTCCGCAGTCCTCAGGTCCACGGTGGCACCGGGGATGGCATCGGCGGCCGGAACGATGCCCCGGGCGCCGTGGCGGCGAATCCGCTCTATCAGGATCGTGCGCAGCACGCGCAGGCCATCTCTGAACGTGTTGAGGTTACTGGAACCGTAGATGCGTGAGAGTTCCACGCTGGGTACCTCGTGGATCTGCAAGCCCCGGGCAGCGACCCGGCAATTGATCATTGTTTCGATTTCGAAACCGTCACCCCATTGGGCATTTGCGCCGGCGGACGGCGGAATCGCGAGATGGGGCAGGATGTCGCGCCAGAAGGCGTTGTAGCCGTAGCACAGGTCGGTGTACCTGGTCTTGAACAGCAGGTTGGTGAGGGCGGTGAGGGTGCGGTTGCCGATGTCACGCAGTGGGGTGATGTCCTCGCTGCCGCCTGCCGCCAGTACTCGGCTGCCCTTGGCGAAATCCGCCCCTGACATGAGGGCGGCGACGTAGGACTCGATCTCTAGCGGGTCGGCCGAGCCATCGGCGTCGAACATGATGATGACGTCTCCGCTGGCGGCCTCGAACCCGCAGGCCAAGGCGTTTCCCTTACCCTTTCGGGTCTGCTGAATGAACCGGGCCGAGGGCAGATGGCGGCGAACCACCATCTCGGTGTCGTCGCTGGAGTGGCCGTCGATCACGATCACTTCATGGGCCTGGGGTAGTTGGGGCAGGACTAGTTCCAGGTTACGGGCCTCGTTGCGCGCCGGAACGATGATCGTTATCTTGGGGTCCTGGGAGGGTCGTGCAGGGGCGTTCATGATGGTTTTCCTCCTGTGACAGGCACGGAGATAGCCGGGAACGTCGCTACACCGCGACGAAAATGGGCAATGAACTACTGGTCCGCCCCACTTCTTGACGGAGCCCGGTGTTCTGGCCTACCGCTCCCTTCGGTGCCGATGCCCGTGGGGTTTGGTCCTGGGGCCTGTGAATTCTTTGATCTCCGGGCCGCCGGTGAGTTGATGCCACCGCTTGGGCGGATCTGCGGCTATTCTCTGCTGGTTCGGCTCGGAGACGTCGATGGCGCTGCGGGGCAGTTGTTCAACCAGGAGGTGCTCCATGGCCGAGCGTCCATGCCGATGTGGTCACTCACGCGACACTCACGAGCACTTCCGCCTGGGCTCGGACTGCGGGGAGTGTGGGCCTGAGGTTTGTGCTCGCTATCGACCCGCTGGTGGCTTCTGGGTCGCGCTGCGTCACTGGACGTGGCGCTCGTAAGTTCGGCCACGAGTCGTGCCTACACTCAGAGTAGATGAGTCATTACTTCAGGTAATACTGACGCCGTAGAGCAATCCGGACCCGGCGGTGCGTCGAATGAGCCCGTCGACAACGTCTTGTTGTCGGGCCTATCTACGGAGGACGCATGTCGCCGCTCATCTCGCCAGCACCGGGCACCCGTCCCTTCTTCGTGCGCCGCTCGTGGTTAGCAGCGACGGTTGGCCTCTTGGCTGTCGTCGCCGTGGCCGGTCCGTCCCGGGCGGTGGACACCTCCCCTAGTTCGACCGGTACGCCGCCGGGCAAGTCCTGGGTCCGCATTGCGCACCTGGTGCCTGGCTTGGGGGCAGCGCGTATCGACCTTCTGCCCAGTGGCGGCGGGGCCGCCACGACCGTACAGATGTCACCCAACGCCACCTACGGTGATGTGACGTCATACCGCAAGATGACTCCGGGGACCTACGAGGTGCAGGTTCGCCTGAGTGCCTCAGGATCGGCGCCGCAGCCAATGCTCTCTCGCGCGCTGTCGATCGAGGCCAACAAGGCCTATACCTTGGCCGTCCTGGGCTCAGCCACCCAGCCGCGTCTGGTGACGCTCTCCGATGACTTGACCCCGCCCAGCGCGAACAATGCGCGGGTGCGGGTGCTGACCGCAGCCACACAAGCGCCCCAGGTCTCGGTGATGGCCCAGGACGGGCCAACCATCGCCGAGAACGCCGTGCTAGGCCAAGCAAGTGCTTATACGGCCGTTCCGGCCGGAACATGGAACCTGCAGACCACGGCCAAGGGTGGGCCTCAGGTGGACAGCTCCATCAAAGTCGCCAGCGGCAGCGTCTACACCTTGCTGGTCCTCAACGGTGACGCCGGTCAGCCTCGCCTGGACCTCATTAGCGATGCCGCCGGAGCGACGGCTGCCCCTCATGGTGGTGCGCAGACCGGTGGTGGTGGCACAGCAACCGACCTTGTCTCCGATGACGCTATCTCTGCCTCGACCGTAGTGCTTATCATCACCGTTCTGGGTCTGCTCGCAGGGGCAGTGCTGCTGTTGTCATCTGCGCCCGGCCGCCGCGTACGGTCCTGATGGATCGTTCCCGCAGATGGGCGGCCGGATTGGCCGGCGCCGGCATCGCCGCAGTGGCGTGCCTGGGTGGGTGCGGCCACAGTCAGGGCGGTCAGGTTGCGGCCGGAGCGGGGTCACGCACCTCCACCGCTCCCAGCCCTGGCCCCGAAAGGACGGCCCGGTCTGGTTCTTCAAATGATTCAGTGCCAGTACCGTCCACGACGGCCAGGACGGGGTCGGTGCCACGTGGTGCCCGACCGGTACGAATCAGGATTCCGAGCATCGCTGTAAATTCGGCCTTGGTCGACCTTGGGGTCGAGGCCGATGGGACGTTACAGGTACCCAGCGACTATCAGACTCCCGGATGGCTCGATCGTGGCCCTGCACCCGGCCAGCAAGGCCCCGCGGTGATCGCCGGACACGTGGACAGCAAGAGCGGTCCTGCGGTCTTCTATCGTCTACGCGATCTGAAGTCGGGCGCCAAGATAATTATCACCACGGGAAGCGGAAAGACGGTCACCTTCACGGTGGATGGTGTAGCCCAGTATGCCAAGACCAAATTTCCCACGGCCGCGGTCTACGGTCCGGTGCCCGGACCGGTCTTACGACTCATCACCTGCGGGGGCGCCTTCGATCGAACGGTAGGCCATTACCGGGACAATCTTGTGGTCTACGCGTCTTGAGAAACTCTTGCGTCTGGTTCCAAACGCCACCTCAAGAAGAAGACAAACGCCGGCCGCACGCGCTCCAAGGCGTACGGTCTAGAGCGGCTCGGAAGGCGTCCTTGTCGGTCACGACATAAACAGCCACGGAGGCGGGCGGCGCAACCAAAGAAGCCAGTTCCGCGTACGCCGGCACCGCCGCCGCCATAGCCTGCGGACCGCAGCCAGGAGGACCAGGAGAGATGGCAGCGCCATCGCTGGGGTTGCTGTCCTGCGGCGGATCTGCGCGCTCGTGCGCGTTCATGGTCGCCTGCCAATGGCTGGGCACGCAGAAAGGTGGGTGGCTAGGCCCCTGGGCCACAGGCCGTGATCTGCCGGTGCTGCCCGCAAAGCGTGTCGTAGGCGGCTGCTGCCGGTGCCGTTGCGTGCCGGCGCCCGAAAGCACTGCACAGGCCACATATCACGCGCCCGGAACCGAGAACTCCTTTCACGGTGTCCTTGAGGTGCACCTCAACCGGATAACCACAGCTGAGAACGCCGTACGGCACGGATACCGGACCGCTTCACCGCAGGGTGGGCTGCGAACGCAGGACGTGGGGCCACGCGCAGGGATGCTCAGAGTGGGGGGATGCCCAGCCAACTTGGAACGGGCGGCGCGTTCGATGAGCGCGGGCCCGCCACCACTGTGCGCGGCCGCGCAGGCGCGCAGGACCGTGATCACGGTGGTGACCGAGATGTGGCCGCTGACCTCACGCATCACCCGCCAGCCGCTTCGAGAACCGCCATCGCATCGGCAGTCACTGCCGCACCTGCGGGAGCGGGCACGACCAGCCCGACGCCGTCGCCGCCTACGCCGACGACCTGGACTCCTCCCCCGAGCTCGTCGCTGCCGTCCGGACCGAACTGGCAGGTGCCGACCTGGCCTGCTGGTGCAGGCCCGGCACGGGGCCGTGCCACGGCGACGTCCTGCGATTCGTGGCCGCCGGCGTCGACCCGCTGGCCGCGCACCTGACCTGCGTCCTGGAGCACCAGGGCCATCCCGGTGACGTCTCCGTGGTGCTCGGGCTCGCCCAGGTCCTCAGCGGGGTGTGCGGCCCGACCTTCCCCGCCGACGGTGACTGCCTAATCTGGCAACCGCAGGTCCACGCCGCAGCCGCGGCCGCCGGCTTCCCGGCCAGGCCCGCGTTGGTCACCGGCTGGCTCGACGAGCAGCTACAGACCATGGCGTTCCTGCACCACGCCACGATCGTCACCCTCGCCGATCAGCTGATCGTCGTCGACCTGACCGCACAGCAGTTCGCCCACCACCTACCTCGACGATGGTTCGCCACCGACGCCACCTACCGGGCCCGCCTGGCCAAGGCCACCAAGTGCTCCGACGTCAGCATCACCGCAACCTCCGGCCCGCGTCAGTAGAGGCCAAGGGGAGTTATGTCGCCGGCCGCCACACATCACCCGCAGCTGTGACGACCATGTTTCGTCGCTCAGTTTTGCGGGCAAGAGGGCGGGCCGGGTTCGTCCGTGCACCCGCCCGTGCCACGCCGTGCGGCCTCCACCGACACTCGGGTAAGCAACAGTCGACGAGTTCGTGACCCCCTTCCTTGAGCCGGACCCTGGCCTGATCGTGGCTGGACCTGGGCCTTTCCCCCGCTCGACCTACTGTCACTCTTGGTTGGTCAAACTTCACTCTCAGTGGCGCTATGGTTCTGGCAGCCATGAAAGTTCAGCCTGGGTGAAGTTCGGGGGTGTGCAGTGGGCCTGGCCGCGGTGCGTGATCTGCGCGAGTTCCACGAGCCGGCGACCGAGGAGGATCTTGCGTCCTTCGAGACCGATGTCCTGGCCGGGTTCGTGCTGGCACGGGCCTCGGCCGGGCTGGTGGACAGCACCATCCGCAACGACACCAACCATCTGGAGCTGATCCGCGACTGGTTCGCCCGCCCGTTGTGGGAGATGCAGGAGGCCGACGCCGATACCTACTTCGGAAAGGTCCTGCGCGATGCCAAGCCCTCGACGCGGACCGGGCGGGCCGCCGCTCTGACGGTGTTCTTCCAGTTCCTGGAGTTGCGGCACAAGGTCGAACTGCACAACCTCACCGGCCGGGTGGTCGAGTGCCCGCTGGATGAGATGAACCGGCCGCGAGCCTCGGTCGAGCCGCAGTTACGGATCCCGCCGACCGAGGAGGAGATCGAGCAGCTCTTCGCCGGCTGGCGCGAAGAACTGGTGACCTCCCGCAAGTTCGGCCCCACCGCCCGCAACTATGCGGTCGCCCGGCTCGCGGCCGACGTCGGCCTGCGGATCAACGAAGCCCGGATGCTTGACCTGGACGACGTTCGCTGGGAGTTGGGCCGGTTCGGGAAACTCAACGTGCGCCATGGCAAAGGCTCGCGCCGTAAAGGGCCCAAGGCTCGGCTGGTGCCGCTGATCAACGGTGCTGACCGCAGCCTGCGCTGGTTCATCGAGGACGTCCTGGGACAGCTCGATGCCGACCCCAGTCGCCATGGTGCGCCGCTGTTTCCCTCCGAACGCAAGAACATCGACGGCTCCAGCGCTCGGGCCACCGCGGACGTGTTCAGACGGTCCCTGGCCGAGGCCGCCACCAGGCACCTTCCGGCCTGGGACGGGAAGCTGACACCCCATGTCCTGCGCCACTTTTGCGCTTCAAGGCTCTATCTGGCCGGGATGAATCTGTTCGCCATCCAGGAGCTGCTCGGCCATGCCTGGACCGGAACGACAGCCCGGTACATCCACGTCCATGCCAGTCATGTCGAAGACGCCTGGGTCGCCGGCCAGGAACGCGCAAGCACCCGATGGGAAGGACTCAGCTGATGAAGTGGAACCTTCGGTTGGCCGCGGCCAACCGTGGTATCTGGAAGGCAAGTGAGTTCCAGCGGCTGCTGGCCGAACGCGGCCTGGTGATCAGCGCTGGGAAGATGTCCGGCCTGTGGTCGGGCAACCCCAACGTGATCAAGCTCGATGAGCTGGACATCTTCTGCGCCGTGCTCGGCTGTGGTGTCGAGGAGCTCCTGCTGTCTGAGCCAGACGCCGTGCCCGCACCCCAACCAGCACCTGCCCGGCACGTTGCCGCCGTGGGTGAGACCCACCCGCCCACGCCTCGAGCACGCACCGGGCGATCGCTGCCGCCACGGTGAACTGCGAGTACTGCCAGACCCCGCTGCCGGTCGGGAGCCGGCGAGATCGGCGCTACTGCAACAACAACTGCTCAGCTATGGCCTCGTACTTGCGCCGGAAGGCAGGGCTTGCACCACCCGCCCGCTGGCAGCATCCGGCGTTCAGCTCGGACAACCCGGTCCTGCAGTCGGCGGCAGCCCAGGCCCGGGATCTCGGGCAAACGCACAGCTGGAGCCGCTCCACGCTCAGGCTCGTCGTTGACGGCCTCACCGTGCTGCTTCAGGAGCGCCCGCCCGGCCAACCGGTGACGCTGAGCGAGGTCCGCTCCCGCACACCCCGGCACGCCTCCACTCCGCGAGTCGCTGAGGTCCTCACCGGCCTCGGGCTCCTCGAGGACGACACCACCGCATCGATCAGGTCCTGGATCGAGCACCGCACCAGCGAGCTGCCCGCCGGCTTCGCTGAGGGGGTCCGATCCTGGCTGCTGGTCCTGCTTGAGGGCGACAAGCGCGCTCGACCCCGGTCCCCGGCCACGCTCTATGTCTACTTCGGTGCACTCAAGCCGTTCCTCGCGCAGTGGGCGACCCACCGCAGCCATCTGCGGGAGATCACCAGCGCCGACGTCACCGCGGTACTGGAGCCCGTGCGTGGATGGCAGCGCAACACGGCGATCACGGCGCTGCGATCGCTGTTCGGCTACGTCAAGAAGCACGCCCTGACCTTCACCAACCCCGCCACCCGGCTGAAGTCGAGAAAGATCGAATCCAGTCTCCTACCGATGACCGACGCCGAGATCCGGGCCGTCAAGCAGATCGCCGCCCATCCCGGCCCGCGGCTGATCATCGCCCTGGCCGCCATCCAGGCAGCCCGGCCGGCAATGATCCGGTCCCTCCGGCTCGACGACATCGATCTACCCAACCGACGAATCACCCTGGCCGGGAACCCCCAACGGCTGGGTGACCTGACCCACCGGACGCTGCTGACTTGGTTGGACCACCGACGCGGCACCTGGCCAGCCACCCCCAACCGGCACGTCCTGATCTCGCAGAAAACTGCCCTCGGAACCGGCCCGATCACCGCGGGCTACCTCGCCTGGAACCTCCGCCGTGACGGCGTTGACCTGGAACGCGTGCGCAAGGACCGGATCCTGCACGAGGCCCTGACCACCGGCGCCGACCCGCTGCATCTCGCCCTCGTCTTCAACCTTTCCCACACCACCGCCAGCCGCTACGCCGGCATCGCCCAGAACCTGCTCGACGACCGGCTCGAGACGAGCCCCACCCCATGAACCGCGCGGGTTCGTCAAAATCACTCTCGAAAAAGCTGTGGGTTCCCGCTGAACCGCCTTCAGTCCGGCTGAACTCACGAATTTCGTGCCGGTAAGGAACGTGTCACCAGATCGAATCAGCAGCGATCCTTAGCTCGGGTGCAGCTGGGTCAAAAGGGCCACATTGGGCTTTTTGTTACGGAATGATCACCCATCGTGGCAGATCGTTGGAGCTTGATGAGCTCGTCGAGCACTGGACGTTGCTGGATGACGAGCAGGCGCTGATCGCCGGGAAGCGTGGGGCGACCCGGTTGGGGTTCGCGCTGCTGCTGAAGTTCTACGGGGGCGTGGGCCGGTTCCCGCGGGGGCGTAGTGAACTGCCGGATGAGGCGGTGGCGTTTGTTGCCCGCCAGATCGACGTGCCGGCGTCGGCGCTGGGGTTTTACGAGTGGTCGGGTAGCACAATCGCGTACCACCGGGCGCAGATCCGCGAGCATCTGGGCTTTCGACAGTGCTCGGTGGCCGATGCGGACGAGCTGACCGGTTGGCTGGCCACGAACGTGTGCGAGGCGGAACGGCGTCCTGAGCTGGTCCGCGGCGAGTTGCTGGCCCGGTGCAGGGCAGAGCAGATCGAGCCGCCGGCGGGTGGGCGGGTCGAGCGGATCGTGCGGTCGGCGTTGCACCAGGGCGAGCAGGTGCTGACCGCCAGGATTTTGGATCAGCTGCCGGGCGAGGTCGCGGCCCGGCTGGGCGCGCTGGTGATGTGCAGGTCCGTGATGACGCCGAGGCCTTCGACGCGCTGCTGGCGCTGATCAAGTCGGTGCCGGGCAATGTCAGCTTGGACTCGATGCTGACCGAGATCCGTAAGCTGCGCGCGGTTCGGGCGATCGGCCTGCCAGCGGAGTTGTTCGCCGACGTCGCCCCGAGGGTGCTTGCTTCCTGGCGGGCGCGGGCCGCGGTGGAGTCGCCGTCGCACCTGCGTGCTCATCCGCGCCCGCTGATGCTCGTGCTGCTGGCCGCCTTGCTGCATACCCGTCAGCAGGAGATCACGGACACGTTGGTGGAGTTGCTGATCTCCACTGTGCATCGCATCGGCGCGCGGGCGGACAAGAAGGTCACCGAGGAACTGGTCAACGCCTTCAAGCGGGTCACCGGGAAGGAGAACATCATCCTCAGCCTTGACGCGCCTGCGGGCCGCGGCGGCTTGGCCATCGAAGGCACAGGAGGCGCGTGATCTGCTCGCCGGGCCAAGCGGGCGCTGGACCGGGCCGGCCCGGACAGGGGGAGAGCAGTTGAAGTGAGCCGGGTGACAGCAGCCGACCACCGGCCTGCGCGAAACCCGGGCCCGCGCCCACGGCCAGATCGTCATCGTCGCTGTCGCCGCCCCCTGCGGGCATCCGGTCGATGAGCATGCCGCGGCTCTGCAGGCCGGCGCCCCGCACTGAACCCGGCGGGCACGGCCGCGCGTGGGCGAGTGTGCAGGTCACGGCGTGGCTGCCCCGCTCTCACTGTGGCCGCCACGCCGTGGCGGTTCCATCTTGGCCGGGATTCCAGCGCGGGCGAGAGCAGGGGCACCTCCCGTATGCCCAGGTGCCCTATGCTCCCGTTCCGGGTACCTGCGCAGTCCCCGTGCTCGTGCTCCTAACCAGCGGAGGTGCCCTGTGGTGAAGGCCGTTCGAGAGCTCGTGCTGCTGGTCGTGGATGACGATCCCGGGGATGTCCTGCTGATCACCGAGGCCCTCGAGATGGTCGGCAGCGTCCGGGTCGTTCACGTCGCTCGCGACGGCCTCGAAGCCCTCACCTTCCTGCGCCGGCAGGGGCGGTTTGCTGCTGCTCCGCGCCCGGACGTCGTCCTTCTGGACTTGAACATGCCGGGCATGAACGGGCGGCAGGTGCTTGCCGAGGCCAAGTCTGATCCGCTGCTGCGGGCCATCCCGATCTTGGTGTTCACCACTTCCCAGGACCCAGGCGACATCTTGGCCAGCTATTCGGCGCACGCGAACGCCTACGTAAGCAAGCCGATCAACTTCGATGACTTCGGTGATGTTGTGGCCCGGATCGAGGAGTTCTTCACCCAGGTCGCGGCCCTACCGACCGCCAGCTGAGCACCTGGTGGGGTTGGGCCTTGAGCCTGGGCGGGCTGGGTCAGAGGCTTGCCCGGCTCAAGGCGCCGGGAGTGGGGTCCGATACCTTTGGGGTGCCGCGAGCAGCCGGTGCTGCTTTCAGCGATCTGGAGCCTCGCCGATGCCCACGGTGCTACTGGTTGAGGACGATCCGGACAACGCCGCGCTCCTGCAGGTGTGGCTGGCAGGGATGGGCCATGACGTGCTCACCGCCACCTCAGCGATCGAGGCTCTGCAGGTGATGGATGAGCATGGTGTCCCGGATGTGGCGGTCGTGGACATCGTGATGGACTTGATCAGCGGGCTGCAGCTGCTGGATCACCTGCGCCGCCATCACCCGCTGACCGCGCAGATGCCGGCGATCCTGCTGACCGCCCGCCACCTCGTCTCCGATCTTGAGGAGGCGTGGGCGCTGAACGCGGCCCTAATGAGAAAACCGGTCGAGAAGGCCAGCCTCGCCGCCGGGATCGAGCGGGCCCTGCAACGAGCCCAGGCCTGACATCAGCGCGAACGCGGGAGTGATCCTGCTGGTTGATGACAGCCCCGATGACGTTTTCCTAACCCGGTACGCGTTTGAGCAGAACGACATCAGCAACGAGATCGTCGTGGCCCGCGACGGGATCGAGGCCCTGGCCCTGCTGCTGCCGCAGGACGGTAGTGAGCCTTTGCGCCCGGCGATCGTGCTGCTGGACATCAACATGCCCCGGCTGGGTGGACTGGAGGTGCTGGCCCGGCTGCGCGCTGATCCGCGTACCCGCTCGTTGCCGGTGATCGTGCTGACGACGTCCACGGAGGACCGGGACGTGGCTGAGAGCTACAGCCTCGGGGCCAACAGCTACGTGCCGAAACCGGTGACGCCCGAGGAGTTCCTGGCAGCGGCGAAAGCGTTGGGCGTGTACTGGCTGGGAGTCAACCGGCAGGCCGACGCGCCGGTACCGGCACCCGATTCGTCTGGCTGAACTGCCGGCAGCTGCGCCAGGAGGGGTGGCCTGGCCGGCCTGCACTGCAGGTGGGGGTTGGCCGGCCAGGCCGCCCTTGGCGGGCCGCCGGCACAGTGGGCACGATGACGGCGACGTCGCCGGGCGGGTCATCGTCCGGCGGACCCCCGAGACCCGCGGGCAAACCCGCCAAGCTGGGGGAACATCCCGAAATGGGAGTACGGGGCATTCACCACCAACACTCCGTCTGGCCGCTGCCATGGCCCGTGTCCACTTGGCCGCAGGACACGATGTGGTGGTTCCTCAATTTTTGGACGGGTCGATTTCGTCCTGGAGCTGGAAGCGCTAGCCCTTCAGGTAGGGGCGCAATTCGTGGAGATTGCTCTGGTGTCGGACCCGGTTGATGCTGTGGCTCGTTTCGTGTGCCGGACGCAGCGGCCGGAGAACGACGGGCACCGTGACGCGGCCATATTGCTGGAGCGAAACGGTGGGCTGGGCGGTTTGCCGCAGATGTATGAGCGCCTGGTGCAGGTGATTGCGGCCCGGCCGGCCACCCGCACGGTGGTGACGGTGGACGGCGAGATCGACTCGACCTACCGACGGGTGCTGGAGCAGATCGAGGCGGGTGACGTCAGCTGTCGAGAGGTCGGCCCTGCCTGCGCCGGGCAAGCACGTTCTGGACGATGTCGAAGGGGATCCAGAGGATCGCCACCGCGGCCAGGAAGACAGCTAGCTCCTGCACCCAGCCGTCAGTGTTGCGGGCAAGGATGGCGGCTGCGACGAGCACCAACAGGTCGAAGATCAAGGACCGGCGCAGCGGGAACTGTGAGCCCTCACGATTCTGCTTGGCGTCTTCATCTGATGCTCTGCCGCTCATGCCCCACCTTCCCAGATCGCCATCACCGTTCCATGCTCGACCTGCGCCTGATGCGATGCGGTGGCGGGCCGGCGAGATGGGGCGGGTGACGAAGACTGGTGCCACGGCCTACCCGGGCGCCGAGCACGCCCTGAAGATCACCGGGAGCGTTTCAGCCTCGATCGTGCGCCGACTGCGCAACACCACGCCCTGCATCCGACCAGATGCTCAGTTTTCTTGCGGCAAGATCGAGACATGAACGGGCGTCGTGTGATCGTCGAGGGCGTGGCCGCCGCCGTTGTTACGGCGTTCGAGATGGGACAGGACGAATCCGTGATCAGATCTCAGCTGACCGGACTGCTTGAGCAGTTCGGCATGATCGGTGACGACACTGTGCTTACTGAGGTGGCCAGCGCCATCGGTAGCAGTCCCCAGTACCAGGTCGGTCATCCATTGGCGCCTGACGTACTCAACGCGCATCTGGCGGCGCCAGAGTTGCAGCTGTCGTCGGGATATGCCTCCATCGGGAGGTCCACTTCGGTGCTGGCCAAAGTCATGATCTGGGTCCGGTCCTCTTCTCGAAATGGGCAGCCCCGGTCGCAGGGCCGGGTCTCAACTGCGCCGGATCGTGGGCACAGTTGGTGGTGGCGCCACCGGCGCAGCTGAGTCGGCCGGCTGCTGGGAGGTGGCGGCCTGCTGCACCGGTCCAGGGAAGTTCTGCGCGGCGATGACCACCGGCGAGGCTGGGGATGGCAGGCCGCCGCCGGTTCATGGGTGGCAGTTGCGTGGTGGTGGCCCCGGTGGTGGTGATCGGGGCGCGGTGGGGATCACTGCCGTCGAGCGGTGGTCTGGGCTGGTGGTGGCGTGGCTGAGCGGCCCGCTGCCGCCGCCGGGGGCGCCGTTGCTGTGGTGGCCTGGTTGAGCGGGGTGGCGAAGTTCTGCGCGGCGACGGCCGCGATCGACGTCGCGCCGGGCCCGGCTGTGCTGCGGTCCCCTGACATACGGATGGGTTGGAAGAATCGAGCCGGCGCCGACTCGGTGAGGGCTTGGGCCTGCGCGTCGACGGCCGCCGATCGCATGTCTAGACCGGCGGCCTGCACCCGCCCGTCTTGGTGCTCGTATATCAGGGGCGTGGCGCGATCGTCCGGTGTAGCTGAGGAGTCGCGGGCTGCGTCCGTCAAAATTGCGGCTTCGCGGGTCAGGGCGGCGGCGTCAACGGTCGCCAAATCTTCGCCTGCGGGCACGGTGGCCTCGGTGATCGGCACTGGAAAGCTCCGCGCGGCGATCTCGGCAGGCTCCTGGGCAGCGGTCGCTGTGGCCACTTGGGCCGGCCCGGTGGCAGGTTCGGCTACGGCGTCGTCAGCGACCGGTTCGGTAGCCGGCGTGCTGGTGTCGGTGTGGTCGTCGGTTGTTGGCGGGCGGTTGTCAGCCGGGCTGGCTGCGGTCGCCGCGTCTTCTGGAGTGTGATGATCGACCCGGTGGGTGAGCACCAGGGCGGTCGATTTTGCGGTGTCGATTTCCCGTTTGCCGGCGACGGTGGCCAGGAGATCCGCGGCGTTGGCGCCGCCGTGTTCTGCTCGCTCGAGCGCTTCGGCCAGGCGGGGCCACGCTTGGTCGGCCAGGACCGCTGCGGCGATCTCGGGCGGCAGCGCCGCGTTGACGGCGTCGGCGTACCGCTGCTGCGCGTGCATTGTGGCCGGCCCGGGAGCGTCCTGGGCGGGTGCCGGGTCCGGGCCTTTCTGCTGCGGTGCCATGGCGGGTGAGGGTTCGGGGATGCTGCTCACGTAGGCGGGATCCACGAGCCGGACGGCCTGGCGGGCGGCCTCGGCTGGGCTGTGCTCCAAGCGCAGTGTGTCGAACTTGGCCATCGCTTCGGGGTGCAGCTCGCGTAGGCGGTCCTCGGCCCGACTGGTGGCCGTATCGGCGTCGGGGATGTGCTCGCGCAGCGGATGGGCCGCCTCCCACGCTCTGAGGGCCTGCTCGCTGGTCGCGTCGCGGCCTTCGTTCTGGCCGAGCATGACCGCGTAGTCGTCGCGGGCTTGGGGGTTGTCGATCTCCCTGCCGATCAGCGGTGCGACCTCCCGCATGGCCGCGACCGGGTCCAGGCCGTTGCGCAGGGCGGCGTAGCGGGCCATCGCGTCCGGGTGCAGTACCTTCAGGCGGTCCTCGGCTCGCCCGGCTGCCCGAGCGGCGTCGCGGTACTGCGCACTGAACGGCAGAGCGGCTTGCCAGGCGGCCATGGCCACCGAGCTGCTGGCCTGGCGGCCGCGATCTCGCCCGAGCATGGGCGCATAGATGGCCCGGGCGGCCTGGATCGGGTCCACGTCTTGGCCGGCCGCGCTGTCCTCGGCCCGGATGCGGCGGTTGACGTAGAGCTGGGCGGCGGCCAAGGCGCCGGTGATGTAGTTCGCCGCTGACTGGGCAGCATCAGCGGTGGGGGTTTCGCTCTGCGTGGTGGTCGCGGTGCTCAGGTCATCGGCATGAGGTGCTCCAGCTCAGAAGTCAAGTGGTGCCGGACATCAGGACGTCGTGCTCTCGTCGGTGGTGATGGGCGTGGCGGGGACCTGCCACCAGCCGGCCGGGGCCGGATCGACCGGTAGGGACGGCGCTTCGGGGTCGTAGTGCTGGCGCGGGTCGCAGTCGGCAAACGGGCCGGCCGGGCCGGTCAGGACCGGCAGCTGGTGGTCGAGGTGATCCCTGAACCACACGCCCATGCCGGTCGTGGGGTCCAGGCGCAGCAGCTCCCAGGACCGCCACAGTGCTTCCAGGCGGACGATGGCCTCCGGGTGGCGCCACCACTGCGGGCACCAGCGGAACGTGTTCGTCGCGCGGCGCACGAACACCGTCCACACCCCCTGCACCCACTCCTGGACGGCGGGGTACAGCGGCTGCAGCTTCTGCTCGGCTGGCTCCGGTGCCGGCGGGGGTTCGGTCTCGACGCTGGCCACCAGACCAGCCGGGAGATGTCCTCGGCGAACGAGGCGTCGTCCATGCCAGCGCCGATGAGTTTGATCGTCGCGGCGCCCCCCAAGGCTTTGGTGCCGATCTCCGCCCCACACCCCGACGGCCTGGCTGTAGGACTGAAGGATGGTCTAGGGGATGATTCCCCGGCTGCCTAGGTGGCTGTACAGCGCCGGAAGGTCCGCGATCCGGCAGATGTTGGCCGCCTCGTCCAGGGCCAGGACCATCGGCGGATCGAGGCGCCCGCCGCGTTTCTCGGCCGCGACGACCCCGGCGCGCAGTACCCGGTCGGTCAGCGCCGCGACCAGCGGTCCGGCCGATCCGCCCTCGTCCTTGGACAGCAGGTAGAGGGTCTGACGGCTCTGCGGGAAGTCTTCGGGCTGGAACTCCGTCATGCCCTGGCGGGGGGTGATCCACGCGGTGATCTGCCCATCGCGCAGGCACGCCGTTGCCGCTCGGGCGGTGAAGTACACCGACCCGCGAGTCTCGGGAGGGGAGTCCTGCGTGCCGCGGACGGTGCGCGAGAGCAGCTCGAAGCCGTGCTTGGCCAGGATGCCGCGCGGCACGGGGGTGGCCTCATCGGCCAGCCACCCGTACACGTCGATCAGGGTGTACTCCCCCGACACGGCCGCCGCAAGCATCAGGAAGGCCGCTTGCACCTGAGCGAGGCGATCGTGAAGAGCCACGTCTTGCACCTGTTCACCAAACTGGACGCGAGCAACCGGGTGTAGAACGCGATCGGCGCCCACGGAGCCGGCCTGGTCTACCGAGACAGGTGGTTCGGTGTTCAGCTACACGCCGTTGGCAACCTTTTGACCACTGCAGGCGGTGTACTGAACCGAAGGCGGTCCTGACATGGATGCATGGGGGGTGACATGGTGGCAGGCCCCACGTTTGAGGAGTACCTCGCTTTACGGCAGGGGTCTCTCTTGCGTGTGGCGTGGCTGCTTACCGGTGACCGGCCACTGGCTGAAGACCTGGTCCAGGCAGCTCTGCTCAAAGTCTGGCCGCGATGGTCCAAGATCACCAACAGTGGCGATCCGGACGCCTACGTGCACAAGGTGCTCGTCAACACGTACACCTCGAACCGGCGCCGGCGCTGGCACGGCGAGCGACCCTTCGGCGATGCCCTGCCCGACGTGGCCGTCCCCACCGATCCCCTGGTTGCCGTCGACCTGCGGGATGCCCTGCAGCGGATTCTGCCGCAGCTGACACCGGGCCAGCGGGCAGTCCTCGTCCTTCGCTACTACGAAGACCTCACCGAGGCCCAGACCGCCGCAACCCTCAGTTGTTCGGTCGGCACCGTAAAGAGCCAGACCGCCAAGGCCCTTGCTCGACTGCGGGCTGCTCTTGCCACCCAGCACCAATTCCCTGAACGGGCCACTAATCGGGAGGGCCGATGAGAACCGACGACGACCTCGAAGCCGAACTGGGAGCCGCGCTGACCGCGTTGATCCCGCCACTACAACCAGCACCTGACCTGGCCTGGCGCGTCGGGAGCCGAGCCAGAATCGCACAGCGACGTCGACGCAACGGGAGCATGGCCCTGGCGGCGGTTGCCGCGCTCGTCGTCGGCCTGGGCGTGGATGGTCTCCTCACCGGGCCCGACCCACGGGAGGTGAACGTCGCCTCCTCACGCATACCGCCACCGGTCGACGCACGTCGCCCTCACCTGGTGTTCGGTCCCGCCCACGTCTCCCAGTCCGGCAGCGAGGTCGCACTCAGCGTGGCCAACCCGACCGACAAGGACGTGCGCTACGGGGTGGGCGGCACGGTCGATCGGTGGAACGGCTCTCGGTGGTTGCCGTTCCGCTATTTTGTCCCGGCCAACGCCGGCTGGGACGGCGCCGGGCGACTGGACCCCCTCACTGGCGGAGGTCTCGTGTTTCAGGTCGCCGTCACCGCCCGAGCTCACCTGAACGGGCCGGTGTGGTGGGTAGCCGTCCGGGGGCTGACGTCGGGCTTTTACCGCTTCACCAACGACGGGATCCCTGGCGTCCTGGAGGTCAGTGATCGGAGCTCGGTTTACCCGCCGACCCTGCCCGGTTCCGGCCCGATACTTCGCGTCGCGCGAGGGGTTGAATCCGGTGAAGAGGCGGACCTCGCCGTGAGTCCCGAAGTGACCAACGGACAGAACGCCGTCGCCGCCGGCACCACGCTGGGAAGACTGACCGGCGCCGTCACGCTTGAACGACAGGACGCGCGAGGATGGGCGCCCCTGGCATCGCTAGCTGCCGGACCGGCCTCGGGCCAAAGACTGAACTTCATCGTGCACCTGCCCGCGCTGCAGCCTGGCTTCTACCGGCTGAGCCGCGCCAGCACCCTGGCCGGCAACATCAGAGGCGTGTTTTGGGTGTTCTGATGCCTGCGACCCGGCCCCGTGCAGCGGTGCCCGGCCGGCGCCTGGCTTGGCCGGTGGTGCCGTTTCGGCCGACACCCGCGGCCGCGCTAACACGCGGGATTGGCGGTAGCGCCACCACTGGAACAGCCATAGCGGCACGATGACGAACCAGACCAGGGCGAGAAGCTTCGTCCAGCCGTTCGAGAACAGGAGCGTGATGACACAGCAGGCGACACCGAACACGGCGCACACCGGGTATCACGGTGTCAGGGCACGGTTAATGCGTTGCAAGTCGCGGGCCAGGGCCTTCAACAGCCCAAGAGTAGTTCAGAGCGCCTGGCCCCTCGGCCGGTCGACCTTCAATCATGGTGCTCAGCTCGATAGCTGATCGCGCTGCTCCTCACCGTCGCCAATACCGAGATGGATCTGGTTTGAGGACACGACTGCCCCTCTCAAGTAGCGTCTGAACAGGTCCGATGCCAGGTCAGTCCAGTGATCGGAACCGAGGACCAGTCGCAGCAGGACGACGATCTGCGCCGGGCGTCTCAGCGCCGGGGAACATGCCGGTGCCCCACCAGGGACTCAAGGACAAGAACGATCCCGCGCCCAACGATCATCAACCGGGCCTGCTCCTTCTCGACCGCGCCAACCGCGGCCTCCACCCCGTGAGATGGCGCTGCTTTCCGCGTTGGGTGTAGTGAGGACGGCTTAGGCTGTCTCGTCGTGTCTCGTCGTGTCTCGTCGTGTCTCGTCGTGTCTCGTCGTGTCTCGTCGTGTCTCGTCGTGTCTCGTCGTGTCTCGTCGTGTCTCGTCGTGTCTCGTCGTGTCTCGTCGTGTCTCGTCGTGTCTCGTCGTGTCTCGTCGTGTCTCGTCGTGTCTCGTCGTGTCTCGTCGTGTCTCGTCGTGGCAGTCATTGGCTCGAGTTCGCCCTGGGGGCCTTCCTCGTGGTCAGCGTCTTGTGGATCCGATCAGGGGCTCACGTGACGATGCGACGGTGAACAACTCCTGTCGGGTGCCGTTGCGCCAGTCGTCCAGCCAGGGGGCGATCAGTTCGGCTGGCATGGGCCGGCCCATGAAGAATCCTTGGGCGGTGTCGCACCCGAGATCGCGCAGTGCTTGCAGGGTTTCGGCGTCCTCGACGCCTTCTGCTACCACGCTCAGACCGAACGCGTGGGCCGCGTCGATCATGAGCCGCACCAGGCCGCGTTGACGCGGGTCGAGGGAGGAGACGAAACTGCGATCGATCTTCAAGGTGTCGACGGGCAGGTGGGGAAGCTGGCCCACCGAGGTGTATCCGGTGCCGAAGTCGTCGAGGGCGACGCTGACGCCCAGGGCCCGGATGGCGGTGAGATGGGTGTCGGCCAGTACATTGTCCGTGAGGGCGGTCTCGGTCAGTTCTACTTCTATGCGCCCAGGGGTAATCCCTGCGCTCGAGATCGCGGAGGCAATGTCGGCCACGATCGCTGGAGTGCTGATGTGTCGGGCCGAGGCGTTCACGGCGACGCGCAGCTCACCGTGGGTATCGAGGCCGTCGCGTGACCATCGGGCGAGCTGGTCGGCGGCTTCGTGCAGGGCCCATCGGCCGAGATCGCAGATCAGGGTCGAGGCCTCGGCTGCCGGGATGAAGTCATCGGGGTTGACCCGGCCGTGATCGGGCCGGTTCCATCGCATCAGGGCCTCGAATCCGACGACATCACCTTCGGCGAGGTCGATCACCGGTTGGTAGAAGAGCTGGAACTCGTCGGCGGCGAGACCGGCCCGCATGGCGTCCTGGAAGGCGTCCTGGGCGGCGATGAATCCTTCGTAAGCGACCGTCCGGTTCTTTCCCTCGACCTTGGCCGCGTACAGCGCCTGATCCGATCGGGCCAAGAGCGCGGCGGACTTCAGGGTCGTGTCATGTGGGTGCCAGGTCGCGGTGCCGACGGAGATGCTGATCGTGCGACCGGGGGCCTGACGAACGGTCACGGAGCGCACTGCCGTGACCATCCGCTCGGCGATGGCTGCGGCCCCGCTGGTGTCGGTGTTGGGCAGGACGACGGCAAATTCCTCACCGCCGAATCGGGCCAGGGTGTCACCCCCGCGATGCACGGTCGCGGTGAGCGCCCGCGCCACGGCACACAGGGCCTCGTCGCCGATCAGGTGACCGAAGGTGTCGTTGAACGACTTGAAATCGTCGATGTCGATCATGAGGAGGGACAGGGGTTGCGCGGCCCGCGAGCAACGCCGCCACTCGGTGCGTAGCGCTTGATCGAAGGCCCGGCGATTGGGCACACCAGTGAGGGCGTCGCTCATGATCATGCGGAGCATCTGCTCCTCCATGGCCTTCTCGCTGGTCACGTCGAGCACGAGCCCGATCGCCCGCAGGGCCTTGCCGCGGTGGTCGCGGTCCAGGACCCGCCCGCGGAACGACACGTAACGCAGAGTCGGCCCCACTCCCACGCGCAGACTGACCTCCACTGCCCCAGTCTCGGGCAGGCCGGTCACGGCAGCCAGCAGTCCAGGCACGTCGTCGGGATGCAGGAGGCCCGCCAGGTCCATCAGACTCGTGGGGATGGCCCCGGCCGGCACCCCCAGGATCTGGGTGGCTTGGGGTTCCCAGGAGAAGAAGCCCTGACGAAGGTCGAGGTCCCACATGGCGGCGGTGGCCTGCCCGAGGGCCAGATCCAAACGGGCCCGCAGTTCTAGGCGTTCACTCAGTAGTCGGTGGAATTCGGTCGTGTTGCGGCCGGCGGCCCACCACCGATCGGTGTTCGGCACCGGCCGGGCCACCCATTGCAGGTGGACCCAGCGGTCGTCGCGTTGCAGGAACCGGCTTTCCAGCTGGATCTCGGCGGCGCCGCCTTCCAAGGCCGCCAGTGCCGTCACCACCGCAGCGATGTCCTCCGGATGCACCAGCTCCAGCAGGGACCGGCCGGTGACCTCCACCGGGGTCAGGCCCAACAGGGCCGCGAACGCGTCGTTGACCTCGCGCAGGCGCCCATCGTGGTCGGCGACGGAGAATAGTTCAACCTCACTGGCCTGGGCCCCGGACGCCTCGGGCCGGCCCGGGCTGGAGGACTCGATGACGATCAGACCTTGTTCTTGGCGTACAGGGTGAGCAGGGTCTGCGCCACCGCGGCGTTGACGATCAGATCCGGGTTCAGCAGCGGATAGGTGGTCGCCGGGGTGTACCCCGTCAACTCCTCAGCGATCTCGTCCTCGTCGACGTGCTCGAAGCCCATGGACCAATCGGGGAACAGCCGCGTCGGAACCTCGGCGTCCATGAGTAAGCGAAGGTTCTGGTGACGTGGATCGACGGCGACCCGGGCATAGGTCGCTTCGAGTGCGTCAGCGTCACCTTCGAGCATCTGCAAGAAGCTCTGACTGCAGTAGAGAAGCATGCCGCTGAGACCAGCCCGAAGGTTGAGCTCACGCACGGTTCGCAGGAGCTCCACCAACTCCTCAGGAGCGAAGTCGTAGGTGGCCTGACTGCAGTAGATGATGCGCTTCATGGCTCCTCGGATCCCGAACAGGCGGCACAGTCGCGACGCAGCATGGTCTTAGCCCGACAGGGACTCCTCCATTATCGGCTGCGACCACCCGGACTGAAGCCAGATGGGCACGTCGAGCCGCACCGGCTATGCCGGCGCTCCGACCGATGCCTGGGTGGCGGGCGCGGCCTGAGCCGCCAGCAGGGCATAAATGCTCGCCGCGGATTCTGGGCGCCCGAGGTGGTACCCCTGACCCTTGAGGCACCCAAGGTCCAGGAGCCGTTGGCGCTGATGCTCGCGCTCGATGCCTTCGACGATGACGCTAAAACCAAGCACTCGGGCAAGCTGGAGGATGGCATCCACCAACGGGGCGGCGCCACCGCGGACCGTGATGACCCTGATGAACAAGCGGTCAATCTTCAAGACGTCTACCGGCCGTGTTTCCAGACGGCTCAGGCACAAGAACCCGGGTACCCAACTCATCGATGGCCAGACGCACCCCTACGGCCCACAGCTGCTCCAGCGCGTGCAGAACGGCCGGTGAGTCCGCGGACGTGGTGCTGCTCGACGTCGATCTCGGGGACGACGTGCCGACCAGCGCCAAGAACTGCGAGCATGAATTGCGCTGATAGGCCAGCAGAACAGGTCCACGATCGGCCTCATTCACCCCGTCTCTGAAGCGTCACCAGATGACCGGCAGAACACCGGCCGTGAAGCCGGCGGCCCCGCAGACCAGCAGCACCTTGTCCCGCTCCTGGATCAGGCCGTCCTGCACGGCCAGGCTCAGCGCCAGCGGGATGCTGGCGGCGGCGGTGTTGCCGAACCGGTCCAGCGTCACCTGCACCCGATCGCGCGGGAAGTCGATGGCGGCGCACAACGCGTCGATCACACCCCGGGAAACCTGGTGCGGGATGACGTGGGTCACGTCGCTGGGCTGCCAGTTGACCTCGCTGAGCGTCTTCTCCATCAGCGGCGGGATGTGCTCCAGGGCCAGCTGCTGCAGTTCGCGGCTGTCGCACTCGAAGTACGAGCGGGAGTTGTCCCGGCCCATCAGCGTGCCCCCGTAGAGCACGGTCGACAGCTGCCACTGCGAGCCGTCGGAGACGAACCGCCCCGGCAGCAGGCCGCGCTCCTCGTCCTCGGTGGCCTCCAGCAGGACCGCCCCACCGGCGTCCCCGAGGGTGAACGCCGCGAACTTGCGACGCAGGTCACTCACGTCCTTCACCGACCAGTTGATGGTGGGGGAGAGCACCTCGCCCGAGGTGACCAGGACCCGGCGGGCCCGGCCGGTGGCGATGGCCGCGGCGGCGAAGTCCAGGCCGTTGAGGAAGCTGTTGCAGGCGTTCTTGACGTCGACGAAGGTCGCGTTCGTGCACCCGGTCTTGTCCTGCACGATTGCCGCCGTGGCCGGCTCGGAGACGTCGTGCGAGGCCGCGCTGAAGATCAGCAGGTCCACCGACGTGGGGTCGGTGTCGGCCGCCCGCAGGGCCTGCAGGCCCGCCTCGGCGGCCAGGTCGGAGGAGTTGACCCCCTGACCGGCGTGACGGCGCTCGCGGACCCCGGTGATCGCCTCGATCATGCCCGCGGTCATCGTGAACCCGTCGCTACTGTCGCTCACGCGCTGTTCGATCTCGCGTGAGCTCAGAGCGCGCTCGGGGAGGGCGTGCCCGGTGCCGACGACGGCAGCGTTGATCATCAAAACCTTCTTCTCAGCCGGTGCGTACAGCAAGACACCCACGGCCTGTCCTCAGCATGGCTGCCTCCTGGATATATCGAAGCGTGCCACGAGACCCGGAGTATTGCCCGGTGGCGTTGCATGGCGGTTGAGGTGCTGCCGCCAGGCGATCGACGATCGCTCCGGTGAAGGCATCTGCCGGGCGGTTGCACCACCCGCGCCGCCGGCTCACCCCCAGTGGCCGGTACAACGACCTCAGCCTCCGGTTCCGTGCGCAGCACCCGCATCATCCCGCCAGTGCACCCCGCGAAACCCCAGGTCAGCAGCGATGCCCTTGAACGTGGCCCCGGGCGTCGACCTGAACAACTGCACCGCCTGACGACGGAACTCCTGCCTGGAGTTTTTGCAGGCCCTGAGACAGATCAACTCGCTTGCCCCCGCAGATGCTGGATTCAGCGTGTCCAAGATCGAGGGTCAAGGCCCGCCGACTCCCGGGACACCACCAGCCTCACTCCGCCATCGGCAAGGTGCCACCCATCACCAGGTTGACCAATCTGTCTAGGCAGTACACCTAGGCCAGCGATCCGGCGACCAAGATTCCACCGTTCGCGGTGGCCATGATCCGCTCGAAGTTCCGGTGGAGCCGCCCGGCCTTACCCTGCAGTTGATGCTCGGCCTGGGGATATTCATCCTCGTCATGCCGATCGCTCACATCTGTGATCGGCTACTGGGGTGGACATATCTGGAAGGCTGGATCGATTCCAGAGGAGCCATCACTGGGCCGGGTTCCCGTTGGCCGTGGTGTACAAGTACGTGGACGACTTCGGACCCTACTTGGCCGCGTTGATCGCGTACTACTCCCTCGTTTCGCTGTTCCCGCTGCTACTGCTGCTCTCGACTGTGCTGGGGTTCGTCCTGTCTGGGCATCCTGCCCTGCAGCAACAGGTCGTGGGTTCAGCGCTGAGCCAATTCCCTGTCGTGGGGACCCAGTTGGGCGACCCAAAGCACCTCGGCGGTGGTGTGGCTGGCTTAGTTGTGGGGATCCTCGGCTCACTGTACGGAGGACTTGGGGTGGCGCAGGCCCTGCAGTACGCCATGAACACGGTCTGGCGGGTGCCGCGCAACAATCGTCCAAATCCGTTTCTGGCCCGGGGCCGCAGCCTGCTGCTGCTGGTCACTGCCGGTACGGCGGTGCTCGGGACCACAGTGCTGTCCGTCCTAGGGTCTGCTCACGTCGGGACACTGGGTCCGGCGTTGAAGGTCGTGCTAGTTCTCGTCTCCATCGTGGTCAACATAGGGTTGTTTCTGGCCGGGTTCAAGATCGCGACGGCACGTAGCCTGTCACTGTGGGACATCATGCCGGGAGCTGTGGGTGCGGCGGTGGGTTGGCAGCTGCTGCAGTCGTTCGGGGTGGTTTACGTCCGGCACATTGTCGCGACCGCAAGCGCCTCCAACGGCGTCTTCGCACTGGTGTTGGGCTTGATTGGCTTTCTCTACCTGACTTCGGTGATGGTCGTCCTGTGTGTGGAGGTCAACGCCGTGCGCGTTGATGAGCTACACCCGCGGGCCCTGATGACCCCGTTCACCGACAATGTCAGCCTCACCCGCGGTGACCGGCGCGCGTATACCGATCAGGCCACCGCCCAACGTGCTAAGGGATTCGAGGACGTCGACGTTGACTTCGACAACGGCCCCGTTGAGGCAGATGAGAGCCCGTAAACGCCTTCCCGCGGAGACTGATTGGCCTGCGGGACCAGATCTACTATGGCGGCCGCGACCCCGCACTGATCGAGCCTGGCACCGTCGCGGACCGGCTGAACGCCCACCCGGGTATCGACGTCATCTGCCGCGACCGGGCTGGTGCCTACGCCGAAGGCGCCCGGACCGGCGGACCGACAGCAACGCAGGTGGCGAATCGCCGGTACCGGTAGAACAACCTCGCCGAGGTGGTCCAGGAAGTCGTCGCCCGCTACCGCCACGACCTCGACCAGCCCGACCAACCACCCACCGCTGTCACGGATGACGGTAAAAGCCCGACGCTGCAGGAATTCTCCGGCGGGGATCCCGACAACTCGATCCTAGCGGCCGAGGGAACATCATTGGCCGCCGCGGGACGGATGGGACCCAAACCATCGAACGCCGCCAGGCGGTTCACGCCCTGCTGAACGCCAGGCCCAACCGCGCCCAGGAAAGTAAGGAACTCGGTCTAGACCTCCATACCGTGCGCCGCTACGCGAGCACCGACGATGTAAATCTGCTGATCAGCCAGCGGGGGACCTACGCCACGATCCTCAACAAGCACACGACCTACCTACATTGGCGGTGAAACAGGGGCATCACCGATGCTGCCCAGCCCCCGTTACCTTCTTGATCAGCCCCAAACGGGGTTGCAGGCCACCGGGCCCGGCATGACTTACTTCCCCTGTCACCAATGATCCGGGGGGTGTTGACACCGGGGCCGAGGGTGCCAAGTGACCGCTGATAGAGACCCGACCCGAATCTGAGGTCTGTCGTAACGTGGCTGCCGGCGCGGGTGCCAGGGTGGCCTCCTTGGAGGACGAGCTTGGGGCGACTTTGTCGGGTATCAACAACAGCACGACGGGCGGGTACGACGTCTACTGCGGGGTCGACGTCGGCAAGTCCGACCATCACGCCTGCGCGCTGGACTCGAATGTTAAGAAGATCCACGACAAGGCCCCGCCGAACGAGCAGGACGACGTCGTGCAGGTCCTGACCCGCCTGCAGGCGCATGGCATAGTCCTGGTCATCGTGGATCAACCGGCCTCGATCGAGGCCCTAGTGATCGTGCACGTCGTGTCTGTCTCTTTTGTCCCGGCGTTTCAAGGCGCGGCACGCCGGGAACCCCCACTCCAGCTGCTGCTGGCCCCGGTGCGTCCTTGACCGGCTCGCCCACCATGGGAGTCGCGACTCGACGGTTCCAGATGACGGCGAGATCCTGGGGCAACGGCTGGCCGGTGGCCGCGCAGTCAACGACCAGGACGGCGAGGTCGCGCAGCCTGCGATTGGTCCCTTGGGACAGATCGGCCAGCAGGTCGAACGCCTCCTGGGCATCACACCGCTGATGAACGAGGGATAGCTGGGACGCAAACCCACTCATTTGTCCCATGCTGTCCGAATGCCCAGACGCCTCGCCCTGGCGACCGCGACCGCCGACCTCGATCGGGCTTGATGGGCTCTCGCGAAGATGTATCGCGGGCGACATCAACTGTCGGGGGCCACACCGCGATCGGGTGCGGTCATGTCTCCCGTCGCGGGCGTACCGTCGGCGAGTCCGTAACGCAGGTAGACACTGCCCTTCGGACTAGCCACCGGCGACTCGAGCAGGGTGAGGTTGGTGGGCACCTCGCCACCATCGAACACCTTCTTGCCGACGCCGAGCACGATCGGGTGCAGCCAGAGGTCCAGGCGGTCGAAGAGTTTTTCACTTAACAGGGTCTGCACCAGGTTCACGCTGCCGACAACCTTGATGTGCTCGTGCCGCTCGCGGATCTCACGCACCGCAGCCGGCAGGTCCGGGCCGAGGTGGCTGGATCCGGCCCACGAGAGGTCGGGCCGCCCGCGAGAGGCCACGTACTTCGGCACGCGGTTGAACAGCGTTGCGATCTCGCCGTCCTGGCCGCCATCATGGTGAGGCCAGTAAGCCGCGAAGATGTCGTAGGTTCGCCGCCCGAGCAACAGGGCATCGGTGCCCTCATAGGCGGCGAGCACCTGAGCCCCGGCCACGTCGTCCATAAGGGGCGCCTGCCAGCCGCCGAAGCCGAACCCGGCCGGGTCCTCCTCGGGGCCGCCGGGCGCCTGCGCGACGAGGTCGAGGGTGGCGAACATCTCGATGTGGATGAGTCCCATGTCTGCTCCTGAAGACTTCGTTGCCTGTCGAGAGGGTAGACCTGCGGGGGCTCTCCGATTCATCTCTGCCAAGGGTGCCCTGGCCGTGAATCCGTACAGAGTTCGAGCGCCAGGTCGCGAGCGCAGCAGCGCCAGGGTAGAACGAACTTATGGCCACCGAATTTGAGTCTGTTAGATCAGATGTCGAGCACGTCCATCCAACCCCGGCGACCGGCGACGAGGCAAAGGAGGACCTGCCAACGCTGGGAGACGCGAGCGTAGGTGGGGAACCAGTTGACGCGGCGGAAGAAGATCCGCACTTGCCACGCACCTGACAAAGGTTCCTTTGGCCGTGAGCTCAGCCTCAGGCGTTGTCAGGGCTGACGACGGACGCGCCGGGCGGTTCACTTACGGGGCTACTAGCAGGATGGGCCGGCCCGGCGAGGCCGCTGCCCCCCCGGCCTGTCGCCGGCGAACTGGCGGAAGTGGCACAGCCGCCGGTGGTGGGACGGTCTGGGGTACCTTCGCGTTCGGTCGTTGGCCAATCCGGACCATGAACGGCAAGGCCCTATGTTCCCCCGGGTGGCTGATGATTGAACGAGGTCAGGCTCGCGAGTCACATCAGAGTCTGTACGACAGGGCCATAGCGGCACTGCGGCGCTATCCCCGGGCGGCCTCCGGCGCCTACGACCCTGACCAGGCCTGGGGCGAGGCGCTGGAGCCGATCGACGAAATCCTTATCGTCCCTCAGGCTCGCCACGAAGCTGAAGTACGTGGTGCACAGCAAGAGCAGGGCAATCCTGACGGGCTCTTGTAGCTCAAGTTTCGGTGGCAAGGCATTTGGCATTCGGCATTCGGGGCGAACGAGTGACGGACCGCGTCCATGCTGTCAGGATCGGCGCATGATCTCCCGACCAAGCTTCTGGCTGACGATTGCCACGGTGGTGGCCGCCGCTCTCACGGCTGCGGTGTGCGTTCGCGCTGTCGTGCAGGACAGCCCAATCGGTCTGCCGTTGGCTGTTCTGCTCGCCCTGTCTGTTGTGTTGTCCACTTCGACGGTTGTCCTGAAGCGTCAGGGACGTTGATTGCCTCCGCCCGACGCGCCGGGCTGGTCCGGCGCGGCGGCGCGGCCAACCAAGCTCGCACTGCCGTTCGGTGCCGAGCACGATGGATGCGATCGGGTCAGTGCAGTGGTTCTAAACCACCGGGCGGGTTCTGTCCCGCTGACGTGGGGCGGACCGCCCTGCGCTGCACGTTGGCAGCCAGGTACTGATCCAGGTCGGATCGGCGAAACCGTAGATGGCGCCGTCCTAGTCGGACGTAGGGGAGGCGACCGGCCTCTACCTCGTCGTAGACCCAGTCTTTCGTGACCTTGAACCAGGCGCACACCTCCGCCACATTCAGCAGCGCGCCAGGCTGGAGATCACTGTTGGGTTCGGCGGCGGGCTCAGTCATCGAGCCGCCATCGCGAACGGTCGTCGAGCGGGCCGATTGAATCGGTAAGCGGGCCCCGTGGATCGGTATTCGTGGCGGACCACACGAGGGACGGCGTGGGAAGACACGTGGCGACATCAGGCTCTGCTCGAGCGCGAAAAATGAGGACGTCCTCGTGCGAGATGAGGTGCAGGGTCTGGCCGATGCTGCGGGCCTTGCGAACATGGGCCAGTTGGAGGAACGAGGGCCGCGCCTGCAGGCGGCCGTCTCGGAAGCCGGCCAGCAGGGCCACACAGCGCTCGACGTGCCTGAAACCCGCGTTCTCAGCGGCTTCGATGATCATGGAAGGTAGGTCGACGAGTTCGCCGTCGAGACGCCAAGGTCGCGCGGTGACGACGAGGTGTCCACAGGATCGTAGCAATGCCTTAGCTCCGCGCAGCACGTGGCTGAGCGCGACCATCTGGGCCCTGGGGGAGCATGCATTGGCGAGGTTGACCTCATTCCCAGGTGCGCCATAGGTGTCACGGCGGCGTGACAGGCCCGGCTGTCCGGTTTCGCCCGAAGTCCGGATCCGAGCATAGGCGTGGGAACTCGGCCCGTATGGCGGGGACGTCAGAATCAGCGCCGCCGCCCCGAACGTGGTCTTCAGGGCGGCGGGCAGGCAGCCGGGCAGCTCCCGGGCGTCCGCGGTGACAACATCGGCGTCAGCGCCGGCGCGACGACCTTGGGCCAGGTCGAGGTTCTGTCGGGCGAGTTCGGTCCAGCGTTTCTCGCAGTCGATGCCCAGGCCCCGGCGGCCGGTGTCGACGGCTTCCACGAGGGTTGTGCCGGTTCCACACATCGGGTCCACCACGAGTTCATTGGGCCGCGTGTAGGTGCGGATGATGTGTGCGGCCAGGTCAGGAGCCATCCGAGCGGGGTGCGATCGACCTTCGGGGACGTATCGGCCGCGTCGTTGGGTGGGTAGCGATCGCTGAGCGACCGCCCACACAGAGGTCCCGGCCAGCTTCTGCACTGTGAGCGGGTCTGGTGCGGGGTCAGTACTTTCCGGGGCGCTCATGCAGGCCCAGCGGCAGCGGTGGAAGCAGGTTTGCGGCGGATGACGAGGACCAGGAGGTCGACGTGCGAACGGGGATGGGCGAGCTCATCCGCCTCGGGCCTGGGGGGTGGGGTGTCGGAGGTGATGACGACAAGGTGCTGCAGGTAACCCAGGCCAGCCTCGCGCGCGGCGGCAATGACCTCGCGGGCGTAGTCCCGGTAGGGCGCCTCGGAAGGTGGGATCAGAATGACCACGGTGTGCCCGTCCGGCAACAGCAGGTCTCGGCAGGAACTCATCACCAGCCCGGACAGCGCAGGAACCGTCGATTCGCCTCGAGGCTCGGAAGGAGCGTAGGTGCTCGCGCCGGCAGACTGATCCGTACTGCGAGCCGGTGCTGGTGCTGGTGCTTGTGGCCAGCGCAGCAGGATGAGGGCGGCGCTGGCGGCCAGGTCTTGTCGCTGCGGTGTGGGCAGGGGTAACTGCAGGGGCAGGTAGGTGCGGGCCTCGGAATCGGCGGCGGCGCGCACCGCGGGGTCGGGCAGGGTGTCGATGACAAGTTCGCCGGGGTCGGTCCAGACGGCCAGCAGCATGCCGGCCAGTCGGGTGGTGAGCGGTCCGGATCCCGCTGTCGCAGTCTCGAGGCCGCCGTCGAGGAGGCTGTCCGGGTCGGGGTCGCCGGCCCGCCAGACGCTGAGCGGAACCGGCGGGTCGCCGGGGACGGCGTCCAGGACGCCGGCGGCAACCAGTTCGGAGATCTCCCAGTCCCCGGTGGCTGGAGAGTCTGCCGTCGAGGCAGCAATGCCAGTGCGGCGTGTGCGTCGACGGCGGCGAGCCGGGACGGGCACCGGGCCCGGGCTCTGCCTACGCCCCTGCAGTCCTGCAAGTGGATCCTGGTCGTCAGGCGTCTGGTCGTTGTTGTCGGGGTGGCGGTCGGGGTCGGGGTCGGGGGGGATCGGGCACGCCATGGGAGCCTCCGCTGCGCTCAAGGTGGGATGTGTCATCCACCAATGGCGCGACGGTTGGGCGATTCGCCGTTCTCCTGGCGCTCGCCGTATCCAACTCGACCCAACCTCCGCAAGACCGAGGCATTGATCCGCCAAGCTCTTCCGGTTACCCGGGGCAACGAGGTCGGCGACCATCAGTCCCGCTTGCTCAAGGGGGCCGTCGACCGACCGGGCCGCCGCGGGGATCCGGCGTCGCCGAGGGCGAGTTGGCCAACTGGCCATCTCGTTGGCCAACTGGCCGCCGGGTTGGCCGCCCGATGGTTGGCCGCCCTCGGGCGGTGGCCAAGCCGTCGGGGTGGTGGCCAACCGCGGGTCACTGCCCGGCAAGGCCGGCGCCGGTGGCCATGGCCACTTGCGGACTTCCGGGCTTGCCACGGATTGCCGGCAGGTCCGGCGCGTGGGCGTTGCCTCACCCTGGTGGCGCCACGCACCGGTGGGCAGTGGTTCAGCCCGACGTGGCCAACTCCGATCTCCAACGCCTCACCTCCCGCCGATGTGCATGCCACGGCGTCGATACTGAGAGGCATGCAGTGGAAACTGATGCATCGGGCAAGTGAGACCGCGCCGACGCAGCAAGTCATCATGGAGGCCGACACCAGCGGGCAGGCGGTGCGGATGCTTCGCGAGCAGTTGCCTCAAGAGCACCAGATCCTGTTTCTGACCCGCGCCGACCCCGCCGGCGTCGAGTGATGCTCAGTCCGCCGGCGCCGCGCTCGCGGGCTCAGGCGGACGGCGGCTGGGCGGCCCAGCCGTGAGCGGGTGCGGCCGGCCGGGCCGGCATGTTCGACGATTTCCATTCGTGGGTCTTGACCCGAAGAGGACCGGCGAACGCGCCGAGCAGATGTCCGCCGACACCCCTGATGGACTGCGTGGCCATGTCGTGTGACTGGATCCTGACCGCCGGCGGATGACCACAGAAGGCCGAGGCGCCGGCCGGCGGGGCCAACTGGTGGCCACGTCGTGCGTGGCCGCCGAAGTCACGTCCATCGCACAAAGCGCGCGACCCACCGCCTGGCATCCGAGGTCGCAGTCCTACCTGAGCGTAATGTCACCTCGAATACGCAGTGCTGTTGGTGGCAGGAGGACGACATGACGCAGTCCCTCAACGACGCTCGACGGCCTCGGATGTCCGCGCAGGACGTCTGGTTGCAGTGGCCCGACACCTATCGCCCGCCCTGCCCAGCCTGTGCCGCAGAGACGATCGGCTTGTTGGATCACGGCCGCTACGTGGCCGGGGGCCTGCGCATCCGCACGGTGGCCGAGCCGTGTGGATGTGACGTCAGCGATCACGTCCGGGCTCTGCAAGCCGCCGCCGCGCAGGCCGGTGCCATCACCTGAACAACCCTCGAATTTATTCGAACGTTTGTGCGATCGTGGGTGAGTGGCTGGCGGTCAGAATTCACCTCACATCCAGCAGATGCTGGACGACAAGGCACGAGCACGACGCGAGCGGACGCGCTCGCCGGGGTGGGCGTTGGATTCGGGTGCCGCCCGCCGGGCGGCGGGTCCGGTCCCGGCCCAGAGTGCGCAGGCAGCAGCGTCCGGAGCGGTGGGCGACACTGCTGGATCGTGGATGAGACCCGTTGGCCCGGTCATTGGCCCGCGTTGCTGCTGGAATGGCGTCAAGACAGCGCCGGCGCATGGTGGGGGCGCTGCCTGCTGGCCGGGTCGTACTACACCCAGGGTCTGACCGTGACCGACACCTGGATCTCCGCCCAGCATCTGCGGCCCACCGACGCCCACCCACCCGCAACCGGACGTCCATGAACTGCCTGCCTATGGTCAGGCCCTGTTGACGCTCGGTCCGTTCTGCCCGCGGCACGGGCCCAACTGGGTGTACGCGCGGATCGTGATCCTCCACCGACGGAGCAGCCTCTGGTGGTTGGGCAGGTCGCCGGATCACCGTTCAGCGCATTGGCCGACTCGGTTGAATCCAACGGGGTGCGGCGACGGCAGCGACCAGGGTGGACCTCGCCGGGATTTCGCTCGAACGGGTGGCCGACGAGGGCGCCCAGATCGCCGGCCTTCAGAGGGGCCCCGCTTCCTGGCCAGCGGCTGCGCAACGCAGTGGGTGGGGCTTCGCCGGTAGTAGCTCTGGGCAGCCGCTGGTTCATTGACCGTCCGAGGGTGGGTCAACGAGACCCAACCCCGGTGACGGCTTGGCCGAACCCCAGGTCAGCTGGGCTGCGGTGCGCGCGATGCGGTGACGAATGGGCGTCCGGATCGCCCAACGACACGTTATTGACTGGCGTGGAACGGTTTTGGTTGGATCAACCGGTTGGGTCGGCGTGAGTCCATGGGCCTGCACCACATTCCTGGTGCCTGCCCTCGAGACCTGCTGGAGCCACTCGTGTCCGCGATCCCTGCCCATCGTCCTGCCCCCATCACCATCACCCACCCGCCCAGCCGTCCCACCGACGACCGTCCGGCGGTGGACGGTTCTGAGCCTGACCTGGACGACTGGTCCGAGCACGGCAGCGGCCCGGGTGCCGGGTGGCCGGCGGGGCCGCTCGATGCGGCCCACCGTGCGTTCGAGTTGCTCACCCGCCCACCGGCACCTTTGGCGTTCGACTGCCGTGGCTTCGACGGTTTGCCAGCGCGGATCGTCGCGTTGGACGAGCTGCGGGGACTGCTGATCGCCCGTTCCACCCCACGGGCGAGCGCGGATCAGGTGTGGTCGCAACTGGTGGTCCGGGCCCGCCGAGACGGGCCGGCCTGGGTGGTGGGTGCGGTGGGCATCGCGCTGCCGGCCCTGCGCTTTCGCGCCGGTCTGCTCTCGCGCGGTTGGCGCGGCGATGTCGCTGATCTGGATAGTGAACTGCTGTTGGGATTCCTCGAACGACTCAAGACCATCGACGTGGACGCCCAGAACATCGCCGCCCGGCTTGTGGAAGCCGGAGCCCGAGCCGTGAAGAAAGCCCGCGAGCATGACGGCGTGCGGGAAAGCGTGTCCACCGGCGGCGCGCAGTCGATCCCGCCGGCCCGGCCGTGGGACCACCCCGACCTGGTCCTGGCCCGGGCCGTGAGAGCCGCCGTCATCGGCCCTGAGGAAGGTGTCCTGATCGCTCGCACTCGCCTGGAGAACATTCCTCTGCGCGAGGTCGCCCGGAGCCTGGGGGTCTCGGTCGCCACAGCGACGGCGTGGCGGTGGCGAGCCGAACAGGCCCTGCGCGAGGCCATCGCTGCCGGGCACCTGCAATGGGTGGACCTGACCCACCCACGCTGAGCCAGCGCCGCGCGGACCCGGGTGAGCGCGTCCTGCACGAGCCAGGGCGCAACTGGAGACCGGCAGGGACTTCTGTTCCCGAACGGCCAGGCGTGTCGGCTCCCTCGTGCGTCCACAGAGCTGGAACCGGATGTGTGCGCTCTTGTGATCGTGAGTGTGGTGGCCGGGCCGGGTTGCCCAACGGTTGGTGCGGTGCAGCACCGCGGGCCACGAGTTGGGTTCTTGGTACGGGCCATTGGGGGGTGGATCCCTCGGGAGACCTCCTCAGTGGTGATCGACCCGACCCGGGCCGGCCTGAGAACAGGTGCAGCGGATCCGCCGCCACCGGCCCGGTGCGTCGCGTCGACGCCGGTGGCGGCCCCTTTGAGCGGGCCCGGCGCCGGTGGACTTCTCGCGCTGCCCGGGCGAGCGCGGCCCTTACAACTGGAGTTGATGCGATGAACCACAACACCAACCGGAATCCTTTTGCGGGAAACGGTTCAGCAGCGAACGGGACTCCCGCACCTTCCACCGCTGCGCGCCGGCCGCGACATTGCCGGTCCGCCTCGAGCGGTCAGGGCCGGCGAAAGCAGCCCGGTCCGGCCAACGACGTGAAGGAACTCAGATCGACCCGGACCCTGCAGAGCAAGGAGTTCGGCTGGGAACAGAACACCGCGCAGGCAGGTAGCGCTCGCCGGAGCAGACAGGCACCGACGCCCTTTTTGCCCCGGCGCGCCCGTCACGCCCGATGGCGCCCGGGCGGATCTCGGTGGGCTTGGTGCGTGCTGGCAGTTCTCGGTGTGTTGCTGCTGGGCTTCCTGGCAGTTCTGCTGCTCAGCGGTCCGGCCTCGGCCGCCACCGTTGCCAGCGGTGTTTCGCCCACGAGACTGGCCGCGGACAGTCAACCCGCCAATCTGCCGACGGTGATCAACAACGCCACCAGGTGGCTGGTCGGGATCAGCGCTGTTCTGGCCACGTTCTTTCTGACCATGGGGGGCGTGCAGTATCTGATGGCCGGAGGTGACCCCTCGCAGGTTGAGCGAGCCAAAGGAAGCTTCCGCAACGCCGGCATCGGGTACGCGCTGGCCATGCTGGCCCCGGTGATCCTGAACATCCTGCAGAGCATCCTGGGCATCAGTTGATCAGCTGGATGCTGGACCAGGCGGTCAACTGGATCCTCGGGTCGGTCCGCGACACTCTCAACCTGGTCTGGAGCCTCCTGGTCGCGACCTTCTTCCACCTGCCCGACGTGACGGCTCTGCCGCAGGTGCAGACCGTGGCCGGGCGGTCTCTGCTGGTGGTGAACACCGGATACGTGGTGCTCATCATGGTCACTGGGCTGGTGGTGATGGCTGCGCCGACCCTGCAGCTGCGCTTCGGGGCCGCTGACCTCCTGCCCCGCCTGGTCATCGGCCTGGTCGCCGCCAATTTCGCCACCCGCCTCTGCTCGGGTGTCATCGGCGGGGCGAACACGCTGGTTCTGGCCCTGACCGGTGATGGCATCGCCTCCCAGGCGGTGCTGGGCCGGGTCGTGACACTGACCACGCAGCAGCTGACCAACCCGGTCGCAGGACTGTTGGTTGCTGTGATCGGGGTCATCCTGGTCGTCCTGGTGGTGCTGCTGACCGCCGGGTGGATCACCCGATTCGTGGTTCTGATCGTCTTGTGCGCGATCGCCCCGCTCGCGTTGGCGTGCCATGGCACCCCGTGGACCGAGGGCGCCGCCCGCCTGTGGTGGCGCAGCCTCGGGGGCGTGTGCCTGACCGTCCTCTTGCAGGCCCTGGCCCTGAACATCAGCCTGAGCATCTTTCTGGCCCCGGGCGCCGACCTCACCCGGTACGGGATGCCGCCTGATCCCAGCGGCCTGCTGGGCCTGTTCATCGTCGCGGTCCTGCTGTGGATGACGGTGCGCATCCCGGCTCTGGTCAGCCGGTACCTCACTCAGTCCGGCGGTCGGCAGAACATGTTCGCCGCGCTGGTCCGGTTGGTCGTGGTCCAGCACGTCACTCGCGGCGTCGGGCAAGCCATCCGTGGCCGAAGCGCCCTCGCGGCCGGCGCCGCATCGAGCAGCCCACCGACCGGCCCGCGGCCGGGCAGCTCGAGGTTGGGCGACCCGAGGGAGGGAGGGCACCGCGAGGACCGCACCCGTCACGGTCTCGCCCGGCCCGTCGGGGACCCGTTCGCCGACGTCGTGTCCGCGAACCGGGGACGCATCGGCGCGCACCGCGACGACCGCATCCGCCGAGGCCTGAGCCGCGCTGGTGACGACCCATTGCAGGACTTCCTGCCCCCGCCCGGCCCTCGCCCGCGCCCACCCAGCAACCCCTCCCCCAACTCACCGGGCAGCTCCGTGGCCGGCCCCACCGGTAGGCAGCCCACCGGTAGCCAGCACACCGGTAGCCGGCGGCGCTCGGGCCCTGCCGGGCCCGTCTCGCGATCAGGGCCGCCCCGGCCCCCTTCTACCGACAGGAGCAGTCGATGGACCCCACCGGCGTGACTTCCGAACCACCCATCCGGGCGCGGATCCCCGCCGACCTGGACACACCCGACCAGCTCGTGGCCGGGTTCACCGCCCGCCAACTCGCTCTCCTGGGCGCCGTCGTCGTTCCCGGCTACGGGCTGTGGGTCGTCCTGAACGGACGAGTTCCGGGCGCGGTCCTCGGGGCCGGTGGCGCCATCGTGGGGGCGCTCACCGTCGCGGTCGCGCTGGGGCGCCGGGACGGGCTGAGCCTGGACCGATGGCTGATCGCCGCCCTCACCCACGGTGTGCGCCCGCACCGCCTTACCCCCTCCCCCGCCCGCGCCCGCCTGCCCCGGTGGGCACCGACCGGGCGCGGGACCCAGCGACGGGTGGGGGTGCTTCGGTTACCGGCCCAGGACATCGGGCTTGACGGGATCATCGCCACCGGCCCGAACACGGCCACCGTCCTCGTGGCTGCCACCACGGTCAGCGCCGGCCTGCACACCCCGACCGAACAGGCCGCGCTCCTGGGCGGATACGCGCGCTGGCTCAACAGCCTCACCGGCCCCGTGCAGGTGCTCGTATCTGCCCGCCGCATCGACCTGGGAGCACGGGCGATCCACGTCGCCGAAACCGCCCATCTGCTGGCGCATCCCGCGCTGGCCCAGGCGGCGATCGCCCACGCCGAGCACCTGCTCGACCTCAACGAGGACGGCGACCGTTTGAGCCGCACCATCACGATCGCCACCACCGCCACCGGCGGGGGCGCTTCGCCTCGCGTCCCTCACCACAGGTCGTCGACGGGCGGGCCCCGACGGTCGGGGGCCGGGGCCGAAGCGACCCGCCGGGCTGAACGGACCGCCTCCGCCTTGAACGCGATCGGGGCACGGTGCCGGATCTTGACCGGCCCGGACGCGAGCGCGCTGCTGGTGGCGGCCACCGACCCGTACGCCCCCGGTGACCTGTCCACGCCTCGCACCCCACCCGACGCGACCGTCACCGCCGACCCGCAGCTGAAACCCAGCCGAGCCCAGAACCGCCCCGCACCGGCAGGCCGGGCTCGCCCCACCGAAGCCGGTGGCCGCAACGGCGAGCGGGCCGACCGGTACGAGGACAGCTGGAACGACGACAACTGGAACCCCGACATCGAGAACGACGACAGCCCGAACCCTCGCCCCGGACTCGAGGACACCGGGTTGGAGGACACCGCGGCTGAGGACACTGGCGCAGACCGGGCCCCCAGCCGGACTCGGGTGCCGGCGGGTGGTGGCATCGCCCTGAATGTCGGCCCGTCGGCTGTGCGGGTCGAGGCGGGGCAGCTACGGGTCGGTGACGGCTGGGCCGCCACCCTGGTCGTCACCGGGTATCCACCTGAGGTGGGGATGTCGTGGCTTGAACCGGTGTTGACCGGACCCGGCCGGGTGAACGCCGGGGTGCACATCGACCCCATCCCCACCCCCCTTGCGGTCAATCGGTTGCGTAAGCAGCGGGCGCGGCTGGAATCGGCGCGCCGCATCGGCGCCGAGCGCGGGCGCCTGGACGACCCGCTCGTCGAGGCCATGGCCGCCGACGCCGCTGATCTGGCTGATCTGGTCGCGCGGGGGCAGTCGCGCCTGTTCAGCGTGGGCATTTACCTCACCGTTCACGCCCGTACCCGCCACGAGCTCACCGAATCGCTGGCGCAGGTCCGGGCGGCAGCAGCCTCGGTGCTGCTGGACACCCAGCCGGCCACCTGGCGTCACCTGCACGGATGGGTCTCGACGCTGCCGTTGGGTCATGACGGGTTGGGCCTGCGCCGGGTGATGGACACCGACGCCCTGGCGGCGTCGTTCCCGTTGGGCTCACCGGACCTTCCCGGCCCGCTTCCGGGCGAGAGCGACACCCCCGGTGGGGTGCTGTACGGGCTCAACCTGATGTCGGGATCCGTCGTGTGGTGGGACCGGTGGGCCTGCGACAACCACAACAGTGTCGTCCTGGCCCATTCCGGAGCTGGCAAGTCCTACCTGATGAAACTGGAAGTCCTGCGCAACCTCTACGACCGCACTTCGGTGGCGGTCGTCGACCCCGAAGACGAATACACCGCCCTGGCCCACGCGGTCGGCGGCAGCGTGATCCGCCTCGGCGCCCCCGGTGCGCGATTGAACCCCTTCGACCTGCCGGCCGGGGACCGGCGCCCCGATGCCCTCACCCGTCGGGTCCTGTTCCTGCACACGCTGATCTCGGTCCTGCTCGGGCAGCTGTCACCGGGCGAGCGCGCGGTCCTCGATCGGGCGGTCACAACGACCTACGCCGCGGCCGGGATCACCCCCGATCCGGCGACGTGGACCCGGGCGGCGCCACTGATGCGTGACCTGAGCGACACCCTGACCCGCCAGGCGCGACCCGGTCCGGGCGACGACAACCCCGGCGAGACGGCCTCGGTGGCGGCTTCGCTGGCGGCCCGGTTCCAGCCTTGGGTGAGCGGGTCGTTCAACGACCTGTTCGACGGGCCGAGCACGGTCACCGCGTCGGGAGCGCTGGTGGTGTGGTCGACCCGGCACCTGCCCGACGAACTGCGCCCGGCCGGGATGCTCCTGGCCCTGGACTCCATCTGGCGAGACATCGACACCCCACCCGATGCTCCCCCGCCCCGCACCGCCCGGTTCCCCAGCCTCGGCGCGGGTAGCACGGCGACATCCCGGGCCGAAGGGTCGCACCTGCGTGGCAGCCCGGCCCCGGCCAGGGTGCGGCGACTGGTGGTGGTCGACGAAGCGTGGACGTTGATGCGAGAAACCGAAGGCGCCCGGTTCCTGGCCCGGATGGCCAAGTCGGCCCGCAAACGGCGGGCCGGACTGGCGGTGGTCACCCAGGACGCCACCGACCTGCTTTCCTCCGACCTCGGGCAGATCGTGGTGGCCAACTCGGCCACCCAGATCCTGATGCGTCAGGCCCCCCAGGCCATCGACACCGTCGCCGCTGCCTTCGCCCTGAGCGCAGGGGAGTCGCGGATGCTGATGTCCGCCGAGCGCGGGCAGGCACTGCTGCTGTCCGGCACACATCGGGTTCCTTTCGTCCCGGTCGCCTCCGACACCGAGCACGTCCTGGCCGCGGGATGGGCTGATCTACCCGAGCCCAGCACGCCTTGGCCCGACCAGGACCCACCCACCCCTGACCACCACAACAACGACCACCACGGCCACAACGACCGCCACGGCCACGGCCGGTCGCAAGAGGAAACTGCAGCCGACGACGGGTTCTGGACATGAGCCCGCTCCCGCACAATCTCCACCTGCTGCTCAGCGTGCCGATCGCCGCAACCCCGACGCCGACCCCGACTCCGATGCCGGCACCGGTGTCCCTGCCGGGCGATCGGGTGGTCGCGTTCGGGGACTGGCTGTCCGCACAGGTGTCGGCGCGGCCCTGGTTGCTCGCCGTCACCGCGGTGGCCGTACTGGTGGGTGCGGTGCTCGTGCAGTGGGTACACGCGATGGCGGTCAGCTGGCGGCACCGGCGACTGAGCGAACACGCCCAGCAGGTGCTGATCCTGCCCCCTGTCTCGTGCCGGGTTTGATGGACACCATCAAGCCTGGAAGGACAATGGAGTATGGCTGCGCCGAAGAAGTACCCCGATGAGCTGCGTGAGCGGGCCACGCGGATGGCGGTGGAGGCCCGCCGGGATCCCGCGACGGCCTCTGGGGCGATCCACCGGATCGCCGATCAGTTGGGGATCCACCGGGAGACGATGAGGATCTGGGTTAAGAAGGCCGAGGTCGATGGCGGGGTGAGGCCTGGCACCACGAGTTCGGACGCAGAGCGGATCGCTCAGTTGGAGCGTGAGGTGCGTGAGCTGCGCCGGGCTAACTCCATCCTGAAGAGCGCTTCGGCTTTCTTCGCGGCGGAGCTCGACCGCCCCTCCCACTGATCATCGACTACATCGACCAGCACAAAGACCAGTTCGGGGTCGAGCCGATCTGCACGGTACTCAGCCAGGCTGAGGTAAAGATCGCCCCGAGTACGTACTACGCCCGCAAGAGCCGCCCGCCCTCAGCGCGAGCCCTGCGCGATGAGCGGATCACCACCCGGATCAAGGCAATCCATGCGGACAACTACGGCGTCTACGGGATCCGCAAGGTCCATGCCGCGCTAGGGCGCGAGGGCGGTGTCGATGGCCGGCGTGTCGCCCGCTGCACGACCCAGCGTCTCATGAAAGCTGCTGACCTGAAAGGTGTCTCACGATCCAAGAGTCCACGAACGACGGTCACAGGCAAGGCGCCTGACCACCGCCCTGACCTCGTCAAAAGAGCCTTCACCGCCGATGCCCCCGACCGGCTCTGGGTCGCCGACATCACCTATCTGCGGACCTTCTCCGGCTGGGTCTACGCCGCGTTCGTCCTGGATGTCTTCTCCCGCCGGATCGTCGGCTGGCAACTGTCAACATCCCTGCGCACAGACCTGGCGCTGGACGCCCTGGAGATGGGCCTGTGGACCCGCCACCACGCTGGAGTCGACGTGTCATCCCTGGTCCATCACTCGGATCGCGGCGTTCAATACGTGGCCGTGCGCTACACCGAGCGCCTGGCCGAGGCCGGCGCCGTCGCGTCCGTCGGCAGCAAAGGAGACTCCTACGACAACGCCATGGCTGAAGCCCTCAACAGCATCTACAAGGCCGAACTGATCCGGAACAGAGGCCCCTGGAAGGGCATCGACGACCTCGAGATCGCCACCGCCGAATACGTCGACTGGTACAACCACCGTCGCCTGCACGGCGAACTCGGCCTCATCCCACCCGTCGAGTACGAGACCAACTATCACGACACAACCACCGCCGAGCACGCACTCAGCGTGTGATCAGAGCGTCCATCAAACCCGGTACTTGACACCCACCGACCGTCGACCCGGGTGGGGCCGGAATGTGGTGGGCCAACCTGTCCGGTCTGCTGCGCCCGGCGCCTTGGCGGCGCCTGATCTACGGAGCCGCCCACATCGGCCTGGAGTACCGGTGGTCCGGACGCCAACTGCAGATCGTCGTCTGGGTTCCCGGAACGCTCGCCGCCGGGCCGGTCGCCGCGGCGGCGCGGGCGGCGTGGCCGGGAGCCTCCACCCGGATCGAGCCGGCCACCGCCCCGCTGCCCCCACCCCACCGGCCCCGACCCCAGGGCGGTCAAGGCCAAGACGAGAACGATACGAGGCCGGAGGTGGTGACCCGGCAGGCCGGCGCGGCCCTGGTTCCGGCCATGGCCGCCTGGTACCCGCTGGCCGCGACCGACCACCGCACGGATCGGTTACGGGCGCTGATGGCGGCCGGCAGTGACCTGCACGCCGGTGAAGCCGCCTGCGTGCAGATCCTGGCCCGCGTTCCCGGTCCCCGGCAGGTAGCCCGGGCCCGGCGCGGGGCCGCCGCGTTGAAACCCGCCCGCCCCTTGGGCCGGCCCGTAGGGGTGGAAGGTCTGGTGAGTGGTGCGCTGCGGGCCGTGAGCGACTTGTTCATACCTACCGGAGCGACCCGCACCAGCTCCACCGGTGCCCGGCCCGGTGACGGGCGCGGTGACCCGTTGCGCGAACGCGACGCCGGGCCCGGCCTGGAAAAACTCACCGGGCCCCAGTGGGAGGTCGCCATCCGCATCGGCGTCACCCACACCACCACCCGTTCTCTGACCTCCACCCGCCCGCGCACCCCTGACCCACAAGGACGCCACGGGCGCACCACCCGCCGCGACGGCGATGCGGTGGCCCGCCGGTTGTCCACGCTGTCCCATGCCCTGGCCTCGGCTCTGGCCGTCCACGACGGCAGGAACCGGCTGCGGCGGGTGCGCCTGGCCCAGGCCTCACCCGTGCTGGCCGGGCGGGTGTTGCGGAACGGGTTTCTGCTCTCAGCCGCGGAACTGGGTTCCCTGGCCGGGCTACCCCTGGATGTCGCGGTCCCCGGTCTGGACCGCGCCCGGGCCCGAGCGGTCCCGGCCCCCGTCGCGGTGCCGACCGGTGGCCGCAACACCAAAGTGCTCGGCCGCTCCCAGGTCGGCGGGCATTCGGTGGCGCTGCCGGTCATCGACGCCCGCCAGCACGTGCACATCCTGGGGTCCACCGGTGTCGGGAAATCGACATTGATGACTCACATGATCGTCGACGACATCCGGGCCGGGCGGGCCACAATCCTGATCGACCCCAAAGGCGACCTGGCCCGCGACGTCCTGGACCGCATGCCGCCCGACGTGGCCGAGCGCCTGGTCCTGATCGATCCCGATCAGCCGGTCGGCAGCGCCACGTTCAACCCGCTGCAACTGGGCGGCGGACGTGACCCGGACCTGATCGCCGACAACATCGTGTCGATCTTCTCCGCGATCTTCCAGAGGGCGTGGGGCCCGCGGATCGACGATGTGGTTCGCGTGTCGTGCCTGACCTTGATGCGCCACCCCAACCCGACCTTGGCGAACGTCGCGCCTCTGCTGAACGACAAGCAGTTCCGGGCCCCCCTCACCGCCGGTTTCGACGACCCGGCCGGCCTGCAAGGGTTCTGGCAGTGGTACGAGAGCACGCCCCCGCAGTTGCGGGCCCAGGTGATCGGCCCGGTCCTGGCTCGCCTGAGGTCGTTCCTGCTACGCGACTTCGTGCGCGCCACGATCGGGCCGGCCCGCTCCTCGTTCGACATGAGCCGCATCCTCAACGGCGGTGGAATCCTCATCGCCCGCCTCCCCAAAGGACAACTGGGGGAGGACACCTCCCGGTTGCTCGGCTCTCTCATCTTCGCGTCCGTCTGGCAGGCCGCCACGGCCCGCGCCCACCTGCCCGAATCCCAGCGCCGCGAAGCCACCGTGTATGTCGACGAGGCCCACAACGTCCTCAATCTGTCCGGGACGGTGTCGGACATGCTTGCCGAAGCCCGCGGCTACCACCTGTCCATGGTCCTGGCCCACCAGGCCCTGACCCAACTGCCCCGCGACACTCAACTGGCGTTGAGCGCGAACGCCCGCAACAAGATCTTCTTCAACTGCTCTCCCGAAGACGCCGTCCAGTTGGCCCGCCACACCCAGCCCGAGCTGGACGAGCACGACGTGTCCCACCTGGACGCCTACATCGCCGCCGCTCGCCTCGTCATCGGCAACCGCGAAACCGCGGCCTTCACCCTGGCCACCAACCCACCCCGCCCCGAAACCGGCGCCATCCAGCAGCTGCGCGCCGCCATCGCCCGCACCGCCACCCCTACTCACACCCCCGCACGCACGACCCGGGCCGGCGCCGACCACACGGCCCGAGACCTGGAACCGCGCCCCGGGGCGGACCAGCCCCGACGGCAAAGACAGCCGACGAGGCCGGAACATCCCGGGCAAGCCACCGAGCCCGGCGATGCGGGCACCTCGGACTCCATAGAGACCCCACCTCGACCCCCAACCAGATCCTGAACCGACCCAACCGCCCGACACAGGACCCAACCAGCGCGAAACCGCAGGCAGGAGGCATCGCATGAACCCAACCGGCGGCCGGCCACGGCCCCGACAAACCCCCCAGGGGGATGCTTTCCTTACGGGGGATCCTCGCGACCATCGCCCGCGCACGACCATTCCCGCAGGCGGGTCCGCAGATGCGGACCCGCCTGCGGTTCCCTCCCCGATTCCCGTCCCGACCCCGGCCTCCGGCCCCCGGCCACCACTGGCTGAGCGCGGCACGGTCGAAAAGGCCACCACCAACACCGCACCGGACCCGGTGCCGGGCTCAGCCCGGACCAGGAGTCGATCACGGCCTCGGACGCGTCAACGACGCGACCCGCTGCTGGACGACACCCGGTGGCTGCAACCACGAGACCTGGCCCTGACGATGCTCCTGAACGAGCACCGCACCCTAACCACCACCCAGATCGCGGCGGTTCTCTACCACTCCTACGCGACCGCGAAAGGCCGCCTGTACCGGTTGCGGCGAGCTGACTGGCTGGACCGATTCACCGTCATCCGGCCCACCGGGCGCCTGGACACCCACTGGGTTCTCGGACCTGCCGGCGCCAACTGGGCCGCCGGACAGGACAACCGTCCCCCACCCACCGCCAAGGCCGGACGCGAGACCCGCCGCGCGATCGCCGCCAGCACCCACCTGGAACACACCGACGGCGCGAACCAGGTGTTCATCGACCTGCTCGTGCACGCCCGCACCCACCCCGGAACCGGCCTGGTGCGCTGGTGGTCACCCTCGCGTACCGCGGCCGCCGCCGGTCAACGGATCCACCCCGACGGGCACGGCGTCTGGCAGGAACCCGACCCCGGCACCGGCCGCACCGTCCAAGTCGGGTTCTACCTCGAATACGACACCGGAACAGAGACCCTGACGACGCTGAAGAACAAGCTGGAAAGCTACCGCCGGTTACGCCAGGACGGACCCGACTACCCGGTACTGCTCTGGCTGCCCAACCCCACCCGCGAGGCCAACTTCCACCGTGCTCTCAACGGCAGTGCCGCCCATCTGGGGATCACCGTCGCCACCACTACCCCGACCGCGATCACCGGGCAGTCCGACTCGATCTGTGGCCCGGTCTGGAAGATCGCCGGCAACGGCAGAAGCCGCCACCGCCTCGGTGCCCTGCCCGCCCACCACGGCAAACCGGGCACTCCCTATCACCCCGGCCCGCCGACCCCTGACCAGGACCCACTTCACGGTCTCGCCGGCTCCCTCATGCTGCCCCGGCCCCACCGAGCCGCCTCGGATTAACGACCGTTAATCCGAACCCGCGAAGACCAGCACAACCGCCCCTAGCCCGCGCGCCTTGCTAACCCTGCCTACTGCTCGTCCAGCCGGCCCGGACGACCCGCCGCGCAACGCCCGCCGGGGGCAGCACACACAGAACCCGCGCCGGTCCGGTCAGCCGTTGGTCCCGGTTGGGTAGCTGACCTGCTCGTTGGCTAGCTCTCACGACCGCACTCACCCATTCTGAAAGCTCTTCCAAAACCCACCCTGCACCGCCTTCGCGCGATACCCAGCTCCGGAGATGCCCGCACCAGCTCACCCGCCTTACCGGCCGGTCAGCGCGACTCTCCAACGCTCATATCCGCGACCACCCAGAACCACCACACCAGCTCTCCCGCGACTGGGACATCACCCTCCTTCGTCCGCGACGGCATCTCGTGCCCGAACCCGAACTCGGACGATTCAGTCCCCGCGCATCCGCGCCACCCAGCCGAACCACACGACCCGGCCGCACCTCTCCGATGCAGCCTCGACTCACAGTCACTCCCCGCCACCCGCCCGGGACCGGCACCAACCGGCCCACCTCACGTGACAGGAGTTCACCCATGCCCCGACCGCTGCAGACCGCAGCCCACACCTGGTGCCACAACGGGTTCCGGATCGAACTAGGCCCCAGCTGGCGTCCGGCCCCGACCGGAATGGCCTGGTGGTCATACCGCCTCCTGGACGACGCCTGGGCCTCCGGCACCGGCGCCGATCCGTTGATCTTCTCCGGCGACGACCTGGGCGTCATCGCCGCCCCCACCCTCGCCAACGTCGCGAGCACCGACCAGGCCGCTTCACGCACCGGCCCGCAGGTTCTGGCCCGCGACGGCGAGAACAAGGCTGGCGATCCTCACCTCAACGCCGTGGCATCCGACGGCGTCGTGGCCAGCGCGGCGCAGGCCGTGTGCGACTACTTCGCCCAGTGTCCCGGCGATGTCGCCGACGGCTACTTCAGCCACTACACGAGCGCTCAGCTGGCGTGGCGCAACGCTCGCGCCCACCACCTGAGTCTCTGCGTCGACGTCCCGCCCACCTGACCGCAATCACTCACCTCTGCGCCCGAGCCGACCTCTCGCCACGGCCCAGCCCAGTGGCGCGTTCACCCATCGAGCACGATCAGAACCACGCATGGCCCGACGCCAGGCGCCGAGCCGGTGCGCACCGACCCACCCGCAGGAACCCACCCGCGGACCGCGAACACCCACCCTCACCAGCACCAGCTCTTGAATCCCTCTACGGCGCCTCCCTTCCGGGACGGCGCCTTCGTCGTTCCTGCCCCACCCACACCCTCGCAGAAAGGCCGCAGTACATGCCCGAAGAGACAGCCGCCTACCTGGCGCACCTTCGTTCAACCCTGGCCCGAGCCGGTTGGGTCATCCAAGCCTCGAACCCGACCGATGAACGACCCTCGATCCACAACACGCTCGGGCTGTGGCCGCACGCCGGGTTCGAGATCATCACCCTCGGCCTGGACCTCGACGACGGCGTCCTGGTGCTGAGCGACCTGTGCGAACGCGTCCAGGGCGGGCTGCGGCTCACCCACGGCCAAGTCCTGGACGACGTCGTGACCGGTGGATTCGCGGTCACCATGCTGCAGGTCAGCGACTCGACGTCGTGGCTGCCTCTGGCCCACGCGCTCTACAGCGACGCGCCGGCGCCCATCCCGGCCTGGCAGATGGTCTATCCCGACGCCACCCACCGGATGCCCTGGGAGGCGAACTACGCCCAACCCCTCCTGGGTCCCCGACCCACCTGAGCGCAGGGGATCCGGCTCGAGATCCGGATCGCCACCTACCCACCCTCACCGGGAGGACGTCCCTGCCGGTCCACCAGTAATCCAACCCCCCCATCGTCTGTTCTCACACCAGAAATCGGAGTACCTCATGTCGACTGCCACACCCGCGTCCGAGCAGGCCGCGGCGTCCATGACCCTCATCCGCGAAGCCCTTCGGGCCGCCGCGGGCACCAACTACCAGCCGGACAACTCGGTCGCCTACAGCGACCACACCCAGATCAGCGTCCCGCGCACCATGACCCTGTCCTCGGCGGCCCACACCTTGGCCAGCGCCGCCCGAGCCCAGGAAGAAGAGAAGTCGTTCGTGCGCACCTTCCGGGCCCGTCCTTTCGACGGCGCCTGGGCCACCCTCAACGTCATGCGTGAATTCTTCGGCAGCACCGGGCGCGGCCTGTCGACCCCCGGCCCCTACGGACCGGTGAAGCCACAGATGATCAGCATTGAGATCGGTTACGGGCAGCAGGCCGAAGTCCCCTGGGGGCGCCTGGAAACGGCCGTCTTCGAGGGCATCATGGACTTCGACATCACCAAGGACCCCAACCTCGGGGCGTTGTTCGAGCTGACAATCACCGCACCGAAGAAGCACGAAGCGTCCATCGTGGGCTTCTTCCATCTGATCGAGGACTGGCTCAAAGAGAAGTCCATCTACAAGGGGCAGGCGATCCTGGGAACCACGAACCCCACGTTCCTTCCCCCCTACACCGAGTCGAGCATCGTCTACAGCGACCACGTCAACGCCCTGCTCGAAACCGCCGTCTGGGGTGTCATCCGCAACCGGCAGGTCCTCACCGACGACCGGCGCAAGGTCAACACCCGCACCCTGGTGTTCGGGCCCTACGGCACCGGCAAGTCCGAGGCCGGCCGGATCACCGCGGACATCGCCGTGCGGCACGGTCTGACCTTCATCCAGGTCGAGACCGGCTCCACCCTCGACGCCCTGGAACAGGCCGTGGCCACCGCCCGACTACTGGCCCCAGCGGTGCTGTTCGTCGAAGACATCGACGTGCTGGTCAACGACACCCACGAAGGGCAGGCAACCCAGTCGCGGGTGCTGGAACTGTTCGACGGCGTCAGCTCCAAGAGCGACGGCGTCATGATCCTCATGACGTCCAACAAAGCCGCCTCGTTCAGCAAAGGCATGCTGCGGGCCGGGCGGGTCGACCAGATGATCGAAGTCGGTGCCCTCGACCGGCCCGGCACCGAGAAACTCATCCGCAAAGTCATCGGCGTCGAGCGCCTCGCCCCCGACCTCGACTTCGACCTCATCTGGAAGGCCTTGGACGAGTTCGAGCCCGCCTTCGTGCGGGCCGTGTTCGACCAGGCCGGCGCCACCGCCCTCATCCGCAACGCCGACCGGTTGCGCGCCGAAGGCTTCGACCAGCACCACATCCGCACCCACGCACCCCAGTACGTCCTGACCACGGCGGACTTCACCGCCGCCGCCGACCTCCTTCGCCCACAGCACGACATGCACGCCGCCAAAAGCGACCAGATCCGCCCTGACCCGCTCTCGCAGGTCCTGCGCGACCTGCTTACCGGCGCCGTTCAGGACACCTTGAGCGCCGGGCGCATCGTCTACGACGACGACGGCACCGGGCTCGTGTTCACCCCCGGCGACTGAGCACTCACACCACCCGCTGCGCTGGGCCGCCCCACCCGACATCTCGGGTGGGGCGGCCCTGCCTACGCGGACCTCACCCCCCGAAACGACCTTCAGGAGACTCTTGTGTTCGATCCCTCCGTGCCCAACCGCTGCACCTGCGGTCAACCCGACTGCACCGCCCGAATCGTGGACGGCCAGCGAATCCGCGTCATCACCGAACCCACCACCGCGGTGGCGTTCGTCCACCCCGAAGACGTCGTCGACTGCCTCAACGCCGTCCTACGGCAGGTCCTGGACAGTCACGGCCCGTACGCTGCGGCTGCGCTGCCGCTCCTGGTCGCCGTCGGCCAGTTCGTCACCGACTGGATCAGCGACCCGCAGCACCACGTCCCGCCCGAGCACACGTTCACGCCTGGGCCATTCCCTGATGAGGCCCTGAGCCGGCTCCTGGACGAACTGGCCGCAGGCAACACCGAACAGCTCGAGCAGGCCCTGCAGCACATCCTCGACCAGGGCTGATCACCCACCTCAGACGGCTCAGCCGACGTGCTCGACCCTCCGCGGCCCCCTGGCGGACGACCCCACCACCGGAAGTCTCTAGCACTCCCCTCCGCATCGGACGCCATGAGAGCCGGTGGAGAGGTACGCCCGCTGACTGAAGCCCGCCCCCGCCGGTTACCGGCAACGCACGGCACCGCTCGCACCCTCTGTGGTCCGCGAGCCTTCCGCAGGTGCCCGGGGCCGGGCACATCGCCGTCACGGCGACTCAGCGGCCCCGGGCACCCTTCCTCATAGGGAGCCCCCGCATGAACCGAACCCTGCCGGCCGCAACCGGCAGCATTCCCCGAACCGGCCACCACCACCGGCGATCCTTCCTGAGCCGCCTCACGGCAGCGGGTGTCAGCACCTTCGCCCTGGCCCTCATGGTGTTCCTGAGCCGCCGGCACACCCGCTCACTGCGACGACAACTGGTCGCTGCCCTCGCGCAGGCCTCTCACGACGAACTCACCGGCCTGCCCAACCGTCACGCTGCCCTCGAAATCCTGCAGGCCGGCCCGGTCGGAATGGTGGGGCTGCTGGACCTGGACGACTTCAAGTCCGTCAACGACACCTACGGTCACGACACCGGTGACCAACTTCTAAGCGTGATCGCCCGTCGCCTGCGCACCGTGATCGGCGAGTCCGGGATGGCCACCCGGCTAGCCGGGGACGAGTTCGTGCTCATCTGGCACACCGCCCCACCGGACCCGCTACTGGTCGGGCAGAACCTGATCTCCCAGGTCAGCGCCCCGGCACGCATCGACGGACACCAGATCGTTCCGGCAGCCAGCCTCGGGTTGAGCATCCCTCCATCATCGCGAACCAACGCGACCGCGCTGCTGAGCGCCGTCGATCAAGCCATGTACGACGCCAAGCACGCTCGTGAAGACCGTCCTGCAGCTGGAGCGGTGCACCTGTACGACGGACCCCACCCACCGGTACCCGTGCATCGCCCGGCCGGGCCGGCGCGCCGCGCCACCCGCGACCTGTCCACCACCGCGTCCTCGGGGTCCGCTTCCTCTCTGGGTGAAGGCGGCACTCGATGACCGCGGTGAAACCGACCGGCTCCCTGCCGTGGCAACCAGCAGGCGACTCAACAACGCACGGCTTCGCGGGCGCCTCAACGGCGCACGAGCGACCAGCACGCTCCTGGGTAGCCCGGGCGATGACGGCCGTTCTGCTGGGCCTGGTGGCACTCGCGGTGGGCGCAATCATGTTTTCACCGGTGGCGCTCAGCTCCCGAGACCTGCGGACCTGGGCCGCCTCACCGGGCGGCCTGGCCCTGCCCGGCAACTGGTCGATCCTGGTCATCCTGTCCCTGGACGCCGCCGCCATCGCCTGCGTCCTCATGTCGGTCCTGTGCACCTGGCGCGGCGAACGCCCCGGCGCGTTCAGCGTCCTGATCTGGGTGTTCGCCCTGACGTCGGCCTTGGCCAACTGGCGGCACGCCCACACCTCGCACGCCCCCGCCGACACCGTCTGGTTCTTCCCCGCGATGAGCCTGACCGGCCCCGGAATCCTCGAAGTCGTCCTACACCGCATCCGGTCCTGGCTCGACGCCGGCCAGATGCGCCCTTCCCCCGGTGTCGACGGCGGCCGTGGGCCGCGGGCCTGGCAGCGGTGGATTCCTGGCCTGGGGTCGTTCACCGACACGTTCGGCACCTACCGCACCCAACTGCTGATCCCGCAAGCGATGACGTTCACCGAAGCCCTTCAGCAGTACCACCTCCTCTGCCCGAATGGGTCGATCCGGGTCGCCCGCGCCCTGCGCCACCTACATCAGGTCCATGCGTACGCCCAAGCCACGAGCGCCGCGGACGTCAAACCCGGCACCCTCGCCGGCAAATGGCCGGTTGACCTGATGCGACGGATCCCCGTCCAGACCGCACCGTACCGGCGGTGGCAGGCGGCCTGGCTGGACCTCCAAGACGCCGACCGCGCCCACGTCGGCGCCGACCCGAACACCGCAGCAACGGGCCTGCCTCTCGCGCAACAGGTGACCATCGCGCAGAAGCACCAGGTCAGCATCCGGCAACTGCAGTTCATCCGCCGGGCCGGTCAACTGCGGCTGCTCGACAGCCCCATCCCCCCAGCCGTGCGATTGGCCCACCTCTCGGACCTCACCGGCACCCATCCCCAGAACATCACCCCCGGGTCGTCCAGGTGACCACCGCCCCAACGGAACGCAAGCGCAACGACCCACCACAGGCACTGATCCTCAGCGCCTCACCTCAGACAAGGAGTCTCCCGCGATGACCATCGACCCGAGCAGCGCTCAGCCGAACCACCCCCAACCCGAGCCCCGCCCGGAACTGTCCAGGCCTGGGTCGGCAACGGATGGCAGCGGCACCGACGAGCGAAACGCCAGAGCCATCTGGAGTGCCCTGGCTGATCCCACCGACCTGGACGCCTACGCCCTGGTCGCAACCCACGGCCCCATAGGCGCCCTCGAGCACGTCAACGCCGGTCACGGCCCGGTCCGCTGGCAGCAGCGCCTCACCGACCTGCACCCCGAAGACCTTCGTCCACGCCAGGATGTCGCCCGACTTCTCGTTCCCGGCGACGACGAATGGCCCGCCGCTGTGGACGACCTCGGCATCCACGCCCCGTTCTGCTTGTGGGCTCGTGGACCGCTGGATCTGCCCCGGATGATCGGTCGCGCAGTGGCTATCACGGGGGCGCGGGCTTCGACGCCCTACGGCGAGCAGGTGGCCGCTGACCTGGGCCGCGGTGCGGCAGCGGCCGGTATCACCGTCATCAGCGGGGCGGCGTACGGGATCGACGGTGCCGCGCACCGCGGCTGCCTGGGCGCCGGTGGACCGGCGATCGCTGTCCTGGCCGGCGGCATCGAACACTCCTACCCCGCCGGCCATCGAGAAACTGATCGCCCAGATCGCCCAGACCGGGCTCCTGCTCAGCGAGGCCCCTCCCCGAGCGGGATTCACCCGCAACCGGCTCGTCGGTCGAGGCCGCCTGCTCGCAGCCCTCAGCGCGGTGACCGTCGTGGTCGAAGCCGGCACCCACTCCAGCGCCCTGTACACCGCCACCCTCGCCGCACTCCTCGAACGACGCGTCGGCGCCGTACCGGGCCCCGTCACCTCGCCAGCCTCGGCCGGGCCCCACCGCCTCCTGCGCAGCGGCGCGGCCTGCATCACCGGCGCCGATGACCTGACCGAGCTCTTCACCCCCGACGACCTGACCCGGAACCAGGGAGTCAATCGTCAGGTGGAATAGACACAGCTCGCACCGACGCGGACACCCCACGCAGGAGCGAGCACTCACGCATCATCCGCTCGCGTTGCCCAGCGGCCCCCTGCGCCACGAACGCACCCTGCTGCGGGCCGCGCTGTCGACGTGAAGATCGACAGCTTCGAACCCGGACTCAGCCTCCCTCCAGACCAAGCGCCTGCAGAGTTGCTGTGAGGGCTCAGCGAGCTTCCCGGATACCCACCCAAAGCACCACCCCTGCAACGGGCCACGCCCGTCGACACCCATCACACCGGCGCAGTCTCGGTGCGACTTCGTCCAGAGCCGTCACGTACCCATTCGCCTGCGACGTCACGCCTGCCAACAAGCCTCTGGCAAGCACGACCGGCCACCGCCAAGACCAAACCTTGACGGTGGCCGGTCAACCTCCACTGCCCGCACGACCGACGACGTCATCACCCCGAGCCGGTGCAAGACATCGGCCTTCACTCATTTTGGAGCTCGCTCATGAACCAGCCCCCACCGCATCCAAGACCCACGAACACACCGCTACGGCTGCACAGAAACCGGAAGACACAGCCAGCCTTACCCGCAGGTCTCGGCCAGACGCCATGACTGGCCGGGCCCTCACACTGGGCGTCAGCGTCATCGTCACTGCCGTCTTCGCCTTCACTCTCGCAATCACCACACTCTTTGCAGGCACAGCCACCGGGTCCTGCCCCACCCGAGCCACGGCTGCCACGACCACCGCGAGCCCCACGGTCAGGCGCTACATCGATCATCACGACACCACCGTCGAACCCAAGACACCCGCGCCAGACGGAAAATCGATGCCGGACGGCACAGAGGGCTTGGATCTCACTACCCCCTCCGGTCCAGCTACGCCACTACCTTGCCCTGGAGCCCCTGGTTCGTTTACCGGGCTCGGTGGCAACTTTCCACCGCAGCCGTGTTCCATCAGACCTGACCCGACCACCGGCCACGGATGCCTGACACCGCGGACCCTGGCACTGGCCAGGCAACTGCAGAACCAAGGTTGGCGGCTGTCCTGCTGGGACGCCCACGCCTGGAACCCCACCAGCGACCACCCCTTAGGCCGCGCCTGCGACGTGTTCCCCGGACGAGCAGGCAACCTCCCGACCCCAGCCCAGAAGCGCGCCGGGGACAGCCTGGCCGCAGCCCTCCAGAGCAGCTCCGCCCAGACCGGTGTCCACTACCTGATCTGGTACGGGCGGATCTGGGACATCAAACGGGACGACGAAGGATGGCGCACCTACAATGGCGGCGGAATCTATAATCCCCGGGACATCACCGGAGGCCACTACGACCACATCCACATCAGCCTCTTCTGAGCCAAGGGTTCTTCGGTCCTAAATTGGCAGGTCGAGTTCTTGAGGATTTATTTCGGCCGTGAGGATACAGAACAGGGCGTTGTTAAGATCAGGACCCAACGAGAGCACTTGGTAGGTTGCCTCAGCGAAGACGGCGCCATCATCCGCCGCTAGAATGATGTACTCATTCACCCATTCCCCCAGAGGGCACAGCGTGGCCTCCAGCTGAGCCTCTCTGTACTTTATTCGCTCAGAGTCCCCTGTCGCCGAGTGAGCGGGGTGACGGGACGCTGGTATGCGAATCGGGCTGCGGCGGTGGGCAATGCTTGGAAGCACGCTTCAACGTCGTCGGTGATTGCGGTCAATCTGGCGTCCTCGCCGCACGCGCTCATGGTGCGAACTCGGTAAGGGTGTCAGCCTGCCTGTGCACCAACTTCCAGTCGTCCTCCAACCGGAAGATCATCACGACCCGCAGCGCCCCGGTGACCACTCCCCGCCCGTTCGTGAGGTCGGATTCGAAGCGTTCGAGTTCGAAGACGTAGGCGAGATCGGTCCCGGCTTCTACCGTGACCTCCTCGAACGTGCAGCTGCGACCATCGGCGAAACCACTCGCTGCCAGATCCAGCCCTACTTCGACCTCCTGCCAGCCTCGTCTGAATCCGCCGGCCGGGTTGGCGAGGGTGATGTCGCCGCGTCGCGACCACAGGTCCTTCTCCGGTTCCGGATTGCCCCCGAGAAGGGCCGCCACTGCTCGTTGTGTCCGTACGACCGTGGCGCTGAAGTCCGGTGTGGCCAGTTCTGCCATGACAGTCCGTTCAGGTCAGAGGAGCCGGTTTGGGGGAGGTCACACGCGCCGGGTCGCCGTGCAGGCTGATCGCCTTGGTCGAGCACGCGGGACGGGACAGTGCGCGCAACCCGGGGACGTCCGACGCGAATGTTGAGGGGCCCACCCGAGTCGCGCGGCGTCACCACGCCGCCCGTGAGCTGTTCGTCGCGCATAATCAAGTCAACTACCTTCGGCGTCCGGCTTCGCAAGATCGGAGCGCGTCATTCCATCGGGATGGTCACCGGGCCACTGCACCAGCTCGATGTGATACCCGTCTGGGTCTGTCACCCAGGCGGTCCAGAAATCGTGCGAGCTGTCAGGCGATGTCGGGGGTGCGGCACGATACCCCTGCGCGGCGAGGTGCGAGACAACCGCATGGACCGCTTCTACCTGGATAACTAGGTGGTTGAACCCGCCGGGAACCAGGTGGCCCCGGGCAGGGTCGTGGACCAATTCGAGCGTCACGAATTCGTCGCCGGGAAGCTTCAGCATGGTCAGACTGCCGAACTGAGTCTCTGGTACGTCGCCTAGCACCCCGTACCCGAGGGTGGTGTAGAAGCCGAGCGAGCGCTCCAGGTCGGAGACCCGTAGCCCGACGTGCAGCGTCCTCACGTTGGTACGGGCAAGACGCTGAAGTGAAGATGCGTCGCGGCAGGCGTCGCCACTATGGCAGTGCGCTGCAGACTGACCGCTTGGTCGAGCCCTGCGAACAAGAGCGTTCCGCCGCCGACGAGCACCGGAATCACGTGAAGGCGGAACTCGTCCACGAGCCCGAGCGGCAGAGCCTGCTGCATGACCGTCGCGCCGTGCAAACCGACCGCCTTATCGGCGGCGACCTCCTTTGCCTGTGCGAGCGCTGATTCGACCCCGTCGGTGACGAATGTGAACACCGGCGGGTGTTGCCGCTCAGGCGGGCTGTGAGTGACCACGAAGCAGGGTGTGTCACCGAGCGGCCCTGCCTCGCCCCAGCCCCCGTCACCTTCGTTCTTGTCGAAAGATCGGCGTCCCATCACGATTGCGCCGGTGCCGTCGATGTAGTCGCTCAGCAGCGTCCGGTCCGCGTCGGTCGCGGCGTCGGAGAGCCATTCGTGCAGCGTGTGCGCGCCGTCGCCGAAGGGGTTCTCCCTGCTGTCATTCGGCCCAGTGACGTAGCCGTCGAGTGAGACGGACATGTCGCAGATCACGATTGCCATGATGGCCTGCATTCCGGTAGGTAGGTGGATCTGAGGTCGGCTCGTGTTCAATATATGACGCGGTAGCGCAGGTGGGTGACCTGCTGTCCGCGGGTTCCGGCGTCCGGGATCAGGCAGCGAACCAGTTCGAGCTCGCATTGCTTGGCCGGCAGGTTGTCGAACAGCCGGCGGCCGTGACCGAGCAGGACGGGCACGACGTGCAGCTCGAGCTCGTCGAGCTCTCCGGCGGCGAGCAGGGCTTGCGCTGCGCCGGCGCCCATCGCCATTACATCGCTGTCACCGGCGGCTGCGCGGGCCGCTTGTGCGCACGTCCGCACGTCAGTCTGGTAGCTGACATTGCCGGGCGGGGGACCGTCGGGGACGTCATGCGTCAGCACGAAGATCGGCACGCCATCGTGGTGATCGCCGTTCCAGCGGCCGGCGTTCTCATACGTGCGGCGACCCGCCACAACGGCCCGCGTCGCCATCGCTTCGCTGAACACCTGCCCGTTCTCGTCCGGTTCGTGGCGTCGGTCGAGCCAGTTGAATAGTCGGAAACCGCCGACGCCCATCGGCTCATCGACACTGTCGTGCGGACCGGCGACGAAACCGTCCAACGACACCGTCATGTCACAGCGGATGAGTGCCATCACGGCCGCCGGTAGCTGGAGATGACGATCCCGTCGAGGTGCGGCGTGGCTTGACCAAGCTCGAGCCGCCGCCCCGTCGGAAGTTTGCTCAGCATTGGATCACCACTGCGCAGGCGGCCGGGCGGGTGGACACCAGCCTCGCCGACCCACTCCATCTTTCTGGCGACGACGTCCTCGTGTTCGGCCTCGCCGCCCACGATGTCCTGTTCAGGTGCACCCGAGACGTTCCCGTCGATGGAGATGCCCATCAGCACCACTACGTCACGCATGGCGTCTTCCTCACGTTGTCCTACGGGCCGCCAGTACGTCGAACGGACTGCGCCCGTTTCGACTGCTGTCCAGAAACTTTCGCGCTGTCGGACCAGGGTAGTTGACAGTTCAACTACTCGCCCGTCTGCGGTGACGATCGCCATGGCGCCGGCCATCTGAACATCCGAGAGCGCGCGATCACGGGACGCCGGGCAATGTCCAACGCCTTGGAATCAGGTGTGTGCAGGTCGCCGACTAGCGCCTCCCCCAACCTCGACTCTAGGGCGCCATGAACTGAGCGACAACAGCGTCGCCGGTGCACACCTGATTTATGCCGCCATACCATTGCGGGTAATTCGTAAAATGGGGTGTGATTCTAACATTTACGTATCCACGGGCGCCAAATACCGGCGCGAAGCCTGGGTTAGGCGTCAGGTGCACCGTGTTCTCAACGACGTCGGATGCGCCATCCCAGTCGATAACGTCTTCGTAGTTGTTCCAGTCTCGTTTAAAGTACTGCCCGTTGCCGTCCTCGACCTGGACATTGTAATACGCCCACTTCGGAGCGCCGCTTAGGTAGCGGATATCGATTGACCTAATCAAAAGCTTACCCGGCTGCCAGTCGGCCACGACGCGAATGCGTTGACTATTCGAACGAGTAGAACTGAAATCACAAATGCTAGCCCCGGTTAAGTCGGCGATGAAACTGGTGCTGCGGTCAATAGAGGAAACCCAGCATCTGTCCGTCCAGTTGAAGGGAGGCGTGTGGTTATCGACGTTCGAGCAGTTCACTGTTAGCGCGGCCTGCGCTGGCCCAGAGATGGCCGTTAGTCCCACAACCGAAGAGGCAACAGCTAGTGCTGTCGCCACCAGCCTTGACGTTCGTCGATTCATTTCTGCTCCCTTACGCATGAATCTGTAGGTGCTTATCTTGCTGCCGCGGTGACAACCCTGGCTCAAGAGCAGCGCGCCCACAAGGACAATCGAAGATCGTCGAATGGTCTTGTGCGCGAGGAGAGCTGCGTGAAAGATGAGGTGGGTGAGTATGGCAACGGCTTCACAGCGCGCGGACTCCTTCCTCACGCTCGACACCGCCGGGCCCCACGTGCAGCCGGTCTCGGTGCACGTAGATCCACTAGCAACCGTCCTCACCAGCGTTGTCGAGTTCTTCGGGCCACTGTCCGCTCGGGTTCCCGTGGCCCTTGCCCGGGCGGCCAGGCAGTCAGCCCGATGGGTTCCGGTCCCGACCGTGTTAGACCTGATCTCGGGTGGCCCCAGCGGTCTCCAGGTGCCGGACTTCGTCTCTGAGCCGGTCGCCACCTTCGCCGAGCAGATCGAACAGCTCCGCCAAACTCCGCAGCCTGTTCTTGCAGAGGATCTGTTCGTCTATGGGCAATCCGACAGTGCTGCTGCGCGCCTGTGGCGGGGTGACCCCGAGCACGCGTTGGCAAGCCTGTGCTCGGCCCTGACCCTGTACTGGCGTGATGTTATGAAGCCGCTGTATCCGGATCTGGAACGGCGTCTGCGGCGAGAGGTCGCCCGCCTGGACGCCGGGCTGGATGCCTACGGATACCCGACAGTGTTGGCACTGCTGCATTCGCGTGTGCGCTTCGAACACGGCCAGCTCATACGGGCCGATTCATACAGTACGGGTCCGGTTGCGTGGAAGTCGAGCGAGCTGGTCATCAAGCCAATGGTCGCTGCGCCTGCGACCATGTATTCCAATATCGGCACGGCGGACAACCCCCGGGTGACCAAGGCGTTCCTGGCGATGGCCCCACCCAGCCTCCGCTCCGGCTGGTCGACAGCTAACCATGACAGTTACCCGGCGCTGGAGCTGCTGATAGGGCGCCCTCGGGCGCAGATCCTGCGTTCAGTGCGTTCCCGCCCAGGGTCAACCACAGATCTGGCACACGAACTTGGGCTGCTTCCCAGTACGACTTCATACCACCTGAAGGCGCTGCGGTCAGCGGGGGTCGTCACCGCTTCTCGCCGCCCCACCGGCGTCTACTACCAGCTCACCGACCGAGGCGCACGCCTCGTCGCAATCTGAACGCAGTTGCGCACGAAGGGAGTCGAGGTGTTGAGTTTGCCAAACCGCCTGACCCACGCCCCGGACTGCCCAGTCTAGTACTCCAGGGACAGATCGTGATCTTGCGGCGTGTTGGGCCCAAACTGGGTGCGGCCGCCGTTTGATGATCTCGGGTTGTGTGGACGCGAAACGATCGGACGGTGGCCGCGGGCCATAGCGTAAACCCTGACCGATGGCTGGCGGGAATCGATGACCTGCTGGCCCGGACCGCGGCCATGTGGCCCGGGTGAAGCCTCGAAAGCGGATGCGGCGGTTCGTGTTCGCGATGCTGGCGGGTCTGCCGAGGACCAACTGTTGGAGCATCGCCGAACACGCAGGTGAGCGATGTCCTCGTGGGATGCAGCGGTTCTTGTCGGAGGCGGTCCGGGACGAGGATGCGGTCCTGCAGGACGTGCGGGCGTGGGTCGTGCAGCACCTTGGCGACCCGGACGCGGTGCTGGTCATCGATGAGACCGGCGATGTGAAGAAGGGCCGGGCCACGGTCGGGGTGCAACGCCAATACACTGGAACGGCCGGGCGGATCGAGAACTCTCAGGTCGCGGTCTACCTGACCTACACCTCCGCCAAGGGCCACGCCCTGATCGGGCGGTCCCTGTATTTTCCCGTGGCCTGGACCGATGACCCCGAGCGACTGCGCGAGGCCGGCGTCCCCGAGGACGTGGTGTTCGCGACGAAGCCGGCCCTGGCTCAGGACCTGGTCCTGGACGCGCTGGACGGGCAGGTCCCAGCCGGATGGGTCGCCGGCGACGAGGTCTACGGCGGCGATTCCAAGCTGCGCAAAGCCCTGCACAGCGGGGCATCGGCTACGTCCTGGCGATCGCTAAGAACCACCAGATCAGAACCGGGATTGGTTCTCGCCGGGCGATCAATCTGGCCGTGCGGCTGCGTCCGCACTGCTGGAACCGGATCTCCGCCGGTCGCGGTGTCAAGGGCGAACGCTGGTAAGACTGGGCCATCATCGACACCACCGACCCTGCCGCCGGCCAGGGTGGGCACCACTGGCTGCTGATCCGCCGCAACCACAAGACCGGCCAGTACGCCTTCTACCGGGCCTGGTCCCCGACCGACGTCCCGCTATCGGCCCTGGTCAAGGTGGCAGGCCGACGCTGGACGATCGAAGAGTCCTTCGCCGCCAGCAAGGAGCTCGCCGCCCTCGACGAGCACCAGGTCCGGACCTGGACCTCCTGGCAACGCTGGAGCGTCCTGGCGATTTTGGCCCACGCGTTTCTGTCGGTCATGGCGGCCACCGAACCAGTCCCTGAGCGCGACAGCACCTTGATCCGGTTGACCCGCAACGACATCCGCCGTCTGCTCGCCCTCGCGATCCAACCCGTTCATGACGTCGTCCACGCTCTCAACTGGTCGAGCTGGCGACGAACCCACCAAGCCCGGGCCCATGCCAGCCACGTTCAACGCCAACTGATCACCGAGCAGAGTTGATCACGATCTGTCGCTCCTAACTTGGGCCAGATTAATGTGCAGCTCCGTAAATGATCTCGAGAATGGCGTCAAGATCATCAGGCAGTGGGTCCGCGGGCGCGATCGTATGTCTGCCGGCTTGGATCTCGATCGTGCGGTAGCGGTTCAAGCCGGCAATGTTTCAGGTGCCGGTCAGCACCACGTTGGCCCTGCCTAGGATGATGCCCAGGACGCGGCCCGCGGCCACCAGGTCCTCGGCCGGCAGGTCGCCCCACAGTCCCTGGATGATCGGGCCGATCGCGGTGCGGACGTGCGTCCAGCGTGCCTGTCCTTCGTCGGTGACCTGGATACGGCCGTTGCCGCCGTCGCGCAGGAACCCTGCGGCGGTCAGTTCGGCGATGCGTTCGGCCACGGACGCCTGGCTCAACTGTGTGGCTCCGCCGACCTGGCGAATGAGTTCGGTCCGGTCGATGGCCCCATCGCTGACCACGGTCAGGGTGAGAGTCACCCACATGGGCTCGGTGATGCCGGTTCCGGCCAGCAGCCGGTTCAAGATCGCGTTGAGCGCCTTTTCGGTCTGGCCGATGAGTGGGGCACCGAAGGTATGGGCGGGGGTCGTCACGATGAGCTCCAGTCCGTCGTCGGCAAAACGTTTATGTTACTAACGTTTATGACACGAACGAAGTTACATCGTTAGTCTCACTAACGCAACCGGGTAGGATCGGCGCCATGACCAGCAGCGCCGACGCCGCGGACATGCCCGACCATGGCGAGATCAAAACGCCGGACAGGCTGCGCCGACGGACCAGTCGCTTGCTGTCGCATATGTCCGTGCAGTCCGACCGGCTGATGACCGAGGGGCTGGCGAAGGCCGACGCCCGCAGGTGGCACTACGCCGTGCTCGCCTCGTTGCAGGAGTACGGCCCGAACAGTCAAGCGACGCTGAGTCGGCACACCGGCATCTACCGCAGCGACATGGTCGGCGTCCTCAACGAACTGGCCGAACGTGGCCTGGTCGAGCGGGCATCAGATCCAAACGACCGCCGCCGCAACATCATCACGATCACAGCACAGGGCAGCCGGGCCTTGCGCCGCCTTGATAAGGTTCTAGACGACCTCCACGAAGAACTGCTCGCACCACTGCTCCCCGCAGAACGTGACCAGTTCGTGCAACTGCTCACCCGCCTCCTGGACCACCACACCCAGCAGGCATCCCAGCGGCCGGTCACCTGAGCCAGGGCGTCACACGTAACGACCGATCACATCGCTCCTGATCTCGGGGACCCTGACACGATCTGTCGCTGGAGTACTAGTGCCCCGCGCCCGAGATCCTTCGACGCTGTGATGGTCCTGTTCGTAGTTGCGGGGGCACTATGCACCCTGCGAATCGTGCTGACCGGGATCGACTGGCCGCGCCTTCCCGGGGTCACCGTAGGCGTGCAGCAAGGCAAGCACGTGGCTTAAGGCTCAGCACCTACCTCCGACGGTCCGGCCAGGGCGGGCTGCAGAACCTCAGGGGAGGGACTCGAAGCCGATCTTCGGGTCCAGCGCGAGGACGGCATCCGGATCACCAGTAAGGATTGGCCCTTTCCAACCTGCATCAGCTCCTAACGATCAGTGTTTGGATGGCATTGACGAGGTTGGTGGTGTGGGCGGCGCTGGAGCGAATCTTGCGCAGGATGCGCCAGTTCTTCAGTTGGGCGTTGGCACGTTCACCGGGTGCCCGTATCGCTGAGTGGGCCTGGTTGACGGCCTTCTGACCTGCGGAAAGCTCGGTGCGGGCGAACTTTCGCGTGGCCTTGTCGTAGCGGGTCCGTCGGTGCGGGGCCCGGATCGTCGGCCCGACACCGCAGTAAGCGCTGTCGGCGGACGCGGTCACCCCGGCGGCGGCCAGGGCGTCGGGGATGGTGTGCTCACGGGCAGCACCGGCATCATGGCGGGCTCCGGGCAGTGCGGGCGAAGCCCAGATCAGCCGGCCGATCGGATCGGCGATGACCTGGACGTTTACGCCGTGAGCCTTGTGTTTGCCGGAGAAGTACGGCCGATCTCTTTTGGAGGCCATCGCGACCCGGTCAATCCGCAGCAGGGTGCCGTCCAAGGTCACGTAGGCCTTCGTGGTCGCGATCCGGATGGCCTCCTCGAGGGTGGGTGCCAGTGCGGCCAGGACGTTCAGGGCCTCACGCAGGTAGCGGTAGGCGGTGGTCGTGCCGACCCCGAACCCGACGGCCAGATCACGATAGGTCTCACCTTTGCGCAAGTGCGCCAGAACCAGCAAAGCCTGCCGGTGAGAAAACAAAACACGCCACCGGGTACCGCTGGCTGCTCGGTGCGCGCGTAGCTTCTGGGTGACGAAGGTCAGCGTCTGGGTGGACACGGTCATGCCCGAGCGGTAGACAAGCACAGGAACTCCTGGTGGTGCGGATTGATCTAGACAATCGCCGTCCTACCAGGAGTTCTTTCTCATTGCGGGCGCCGCCACGCCGCGCGTGAACCCTGTGGCTCAGGAGGTTGGAAACGGCTCATGGTTCAGAGGGTAGTCGGAGAGTCCATCACCCCTCGGGATACCCACCCGCTTAGTCGGGGCCTAAACCTCTTGCCCGATCGCGTCCGAGAGCGCTTGCGTCGAGCCATTTCTCGCGGAATGACACGAAAAAAGCCGGATCGTGCAACCTCTCGCAGAAGGATGCTCGGGACAACCGAGTTCACTTCTTCCTGCGTCGCTCCTTCCAAACCCGAGGGGAGGCCGTGGACTACTACGTTGTGCTCGCCAGGCTTCACGGGAGCTCTTGACCCGACCTTGACCGACACGGCATCGTCACCAAGTACAGCCACCCGCTCGGCCCAACTCGCCGGAGCCGCCTGGACACCTACGCCGCCAGCCCAAGGTGACACTCATCAGGGACGGGCGAGATCAACGGCGGTAAGGTGATGGCCATGATGACCAGTCAGGCTCGCACGAGCCGTTCCCGGGATGGCAATCTGGTCGTGGTCTGATCCGCGCTCCTCCTGCGTCTGCGTGACCTCACCCTCACCTACGCAAACAAGGGAGAACCGTGACAGCGCGTTTCAATCACACGATCATTGCCTCGAAAGATCCCGGCCAAGATGGCCGGGTTCTACCGGGAACTGCTCGAAGCGGACGATGCCCCCTCGTGGGGGCCCTTCGTCAACCTCCAGATCGCCGACGGTGTCCTGCTGCAGTTCGCGGCACCGCCCATCGATTTCCCTCCACAGCACTACGCCTATCTGCTCGACGACGCGCACTTCGACCGCGCCTACGCGAAGATCACCGACCAGGACCGTGAGCACTGGGCCGACCCACAACGGACCCGACCCGGTGAGATCAACGACGAGCACGAGGGCCGAGGCGTCTACCTCCTCGACCCATCCGGCCACTATCTAGAGCTGATCACCCGTCCCTACGTCTGAGACGGATCCGCGGAGGAACGGATGACCACCTCCGTTCCTCCGCGACGCACCTGGCTCACAAGCAGCCCTCACACCCGACGGCTATTCCGGGACTCTGATCATCCGACCCCGCCGGTCGCCAAGGTCTGCAGTCATTAATTGACAGGTCGAGCTGCATCGAAGTCACACGCTGCCGTACCTACAGCCATCATCTCTGTCAGGACGTATGGCCACCCAAATGATGCCACCAATGAGTGCAGCCGGCAGCACAAGAAGTAGACCGGCGCCGGCCGTCCGCCACAGCGAACAGGGCAAGAATCAAACGAAACGCCTTGGTCAATTCATTTTCCGGAAGATTGCCGATTTTAGCGAGCTGCACTTTTAGTGCTCCCCCTTGAATAAGCACGCTCGGAGTGAACCGGGCACTTAGGCCCGAACGGAGGATCGCAGCTGGCGCATCCGAGTCCAGCGCTCCGGCCTGTATCACCAGTACGTTCATGGTTCGCAGAGTGGCCCGTCGTTCTTCTACGGTCTTGGCCTCGAACCAGCTGACGCCTGTATCGATCGAGCGGAGTTCTTGAGCCAGCTCGTTGAGAAAAACTTCATCAGACATAGCAATCCCTATAGTGGAACTTGACATGAGGCCAGGTCGGGTCGAGCTTCTGATACTTGGGCCAGCCGGATTGTAGTCCTAACTGATGTCGATCCCGGTCTCGTACCCCTCACGTTGTGCTCTCCACCCGAAAAAGCCTTGCGGTAAATGGCTTCTTGCCGAATGACGTGCGAGATGGCGAAGTTTTAAGGATTGGCCGCGCCGCCCTAGTCACTTGCTCGCACATCGCGGTGAACAACGGCCAGGAGTCTTCGGGCTGTCCGATAACTCACATTCCACCCGCGTTCACGCAGTTCATTCACTAGTTCACGCCCGTCGATGTCTGGTTTTTCTTGCAGGATCTCGCTGACGCTCCCGGCGCGGAGCCTGCGCAAATCCGAGGTCGACCGGGTCTGGGCCGGTGCTTGCCCACGGCCTCGCCGATCATCCGCCTCAGTGATCACATCACTTGCTTCGGGGTGGCCTGATGGTGCGGTCGGCGTCAACGCCCTAGTTCGCGGAGCCCCAGCGAGGCTCGACCGTTCTAGATGTGCCGGTCTGCCGGCGGCACCTTTTTGAGGTCGGTGATAGGCGGCAGTACCTGACTGGGGACCTACAAGGGCCTGGATGGCCGCGCCGGGTCGGCGGGGTCCGTCGCCGTCGGTCTGTAGATATGACAGGACGCTGTGCGGGTCGAGGGTGCCGCTGCGCAGCTGGGCCTGCAACAACCGCCGCTCACGTCGCTGCTTGCGTCTCGGCATGGCCTCTTTCAGCACATGGATCGCGGCCTTCTCGATCCCATGCCGTGCACCGGCCTGCGGGTAGCGGCGTTCACCAGTGCGAGCCATCTGCAGCCAGATCTGCGTGGTCGTGAACGGGTGACTGACCCACAAGCGAACGGAGATCGACTCCGGCGCGACAGAGGCTGGGTCTTTCCAGTGGCCGGTGACTTGCCGGGCGGTCATCTCCACCAGGACCGACCAGACCAGGGCGGGGGTGACATGCCACGGCACGGTGCGCAGGTCGGAGGCGGCCATAGCGTTGAGCACAAGAGTCACACCGACTCCGCTGTGAGCGGTCCACCGCCATCCGGGTAGGGGGCGCCCGGCCAGGGCACCGGCCAGATACGCCAGCGTCGAACCGAGGATGAGCATGTCGCCCAGCAGAGGAAAGCCCACAGCCAAGTCGCCGAAGACAGGCTCGGCGCCCTCGCGCAAGGATGTGAACGATAGGACGGCTCCGATACCGGCGACCGGGCACAGGACAACTACGGATCCCGCCCACAGCCATTTCACCGGTGTCTGCCTCAACGCCGAAGTGCCGTCGGCGCCCACCGACACCTCTTCCGAGTTGATTGGTGCTGGCCCGGTCCGCGGGCCTGGAGGTTCGAAGGCCGATCGGGTGGGTTGCTGCGACGTCGCCGGGTCTGGCCCCACCGAAGTATTCATGCTTCCCACGGTCGGCGCGCCAGTACTCCCCGCGGTTACTACCACCTTCGCGGGACCCGGGGCCTTCCTCACCTCACCGGTGTCTGCCCGAACGTTGCGGGTCCTCTTCGTTGGCCCACGAACGTGCCAACCGGCCCTACCTGATAGCGAGGAGGCCTGGTGACCAGCACAGATGCGCGTGTCGCCTCGCTCTAGGCGTCAACCGCGTGCTCCCGCTTGGGTGGTGGTAACCGCGGGAGGTACAGGGCGGCTCCAGGCTCGAACCCGATCAGCCGGAGCAGCCGGCGCCGACCTGGGGAACAGGAAACACCTCATGATCATCATTTCTGTGGAACTCGGGGACCGCCTAGACGCGGCCCCGGCGCCGCGCACATCCCCTTGCAGAACCTCCCGCCACCGGGTCCACCATCACAACCTGCGGATGTCAGGACCGCCCCCCGGGCGCGACGGCACCGGGCTCACCGGACCCCGTAAGTCGCAGAACCGGTGGTGCTGATGCTGCACTACCGCCCGCACCCCGGGCGACGCCCGGGTGTCCTCGACGTGCGCCTGCTGTCCTTGGTGCTGGGAACAGCGGGCCTGGCCCTGGTCCTGGTGACCGGGCTTGCCTTGACCGGCTACCACTTGGCGCACCCCTCCGGTGCACACAGACAGGACAACCCGTCCCCGACGCTTCGCCCGCCGGAACCGGTCAACTCGGCGGTAGCCCGGGCCCGTGACGCCTTGGCTGCACGTCCGATGCCGCAGACCGGCACCGGTCATGAGTTCGGAGGCCCTCAGCTGTCGACCCGCGATCCGGGACCGGCCCTGCCCTTGCCCCCGGCCCAGGATGTGGATGAGCTCGGTGTGCAGCTCGGGTTTCCCCGAACGCCGGCAGGTGCTCTGGCCCAGTTGACGGCCATCGACACAGCCGCCTTGCAGTCCGGCGGATTACCTCGGGTCCGGGAAATAATCACCGCTTGGGCAGCGCCCGGTGGACCCACCGCACGCTCCTGGTCAGGAATCCAGGCAATGACGTCCCTCCTGGACAGCGCGGGGTTGCCCGGATCGGGATCGGCAAGTTTACAGGTGGTACCTCGCCCGGCGATGGGGCTGATCAAAGGCACGGTCGGCACCGACTTCGTGGTGGCCTGCGTGGACTTCAGCATCGACATCACCTACGGCGGCACCACGACAACCGTGGCCGTCGACTGTCAGCGCATGCTGTGGCACGGCGGCCGGTGGGTCATCGGCCCCGGCCCGGAACCGGCGCCAGCAGAGCAGGTCTGGCCCGATACCGATGCGGCCATTGATGCCGGCTTCCGCGACCTCACCTGGGCTTGACCCGACTCGTGGACCCGCTTTCCGTTCCTGCGTCACAGCCCCATTCAATCGATGAAGGGAGACACCCGTGTTGCGTTACCTGCGAGCCGTTGCCGCTGCGGCCTTGCTCCTGCTGCTCCTGGGCGCAGTACCCGTGGCTCTGGCTGCGAGCGTCGGGGACCCTCGTACGGGCTTGAGTGACCTGGCCGCCGGCGACCTCAGCGACACCGCGATTCTGGCTGCCCTGGTGAGCACGGCCTGGTTTACCTGGGCCTACTTCGCCGGCACGGTGATCATCGAAGCGTTCAGTCTGATGACGTCACGGCGTCGGCCTTCGCGATCACGCCCACGAACCGCACCCCGTCCGCGTTTGGCCCACACTCTGCTCACTGCCGCTTTCGTCGCCCTGCCGCTGGCTGGTCCCGCCCAAGCCCTAGCCGCCGTTCACACCCCGCCCCCGGGCGTCTCCACGCCAACCGTCCCGGCATCAACTGGCCGCTTCGCCCCCAGCCTGAGCAGCACGGCCGAGGCGATCAGCGCCAGGAACGCCGGACCGACAGCCAGCCCTCATGCCGACCCCACCCCGAGCGACGAACCCACCCCGGCTCGCGAGTACGTCATCGCCCGCACCGGACCCGGCTCGTTCTGGGCACTCGCGCAGACCTACCTCGGCGACGGGCAACGCTGGCCCGAAATCTGGAGGCTCAACCAGAACCGTCGCCAGGCCGACGGCACCCGCCTGCGCACCCCCGGTCTACTGCAGGTCGGCTGGACCGTTCTGCTGCCGTCAGCCACGAACGAGCCTGTCAGCGCGAACCCCACCACAGCGACGAAGATGCGTCCCTCCCGCCCGTCACGTGAGCCGGAGTACGGCGGGCACCTTGTGTACGTGGTCCGAGGCGGTGACCAGCTCGGGGCCATCGCCGAGCGGTTCCTGGGCGACGTCGGCCGCTACGGCGACATCCGCGCCGTCAACGCCGACCTGATGCCCACTGCGTACGGTCCGCGCGGGGCTGATCATCTTCAGATCGGCTGGCATCTGACCCTGCCCCGGGCAGCCCGGGACCGGGGCCCCATCCGCCATGCTGCCGGGCTCGTACACCTGCAGAAGGCGCCAGGCAGCGTCGGCGAGCCCCCGTCCCCGGCCCCCTCAGGCCCGGCTGATCCCCCTTCGAGTCCCTCACCACCAGATGTGTCGGGACCGGCTTCTACGCCGAGCGCCATCCCGACGGCGCCTCAGTTCAGTGCTCCCTCTGGTGTCTCCTCCCGTGCGCAGACCCGCCCGGGGATCACGGTGCCCGGTGGGTGGATGGACCTGCCGCTGGCTGCGGCGATCGTCGCTGCTGCCGGCGCCCTGCTGGTGCGCCGGCGGATGACCCACCTCTACCCGCCTTTTGACGACACCACCGACACCGATAGTGACCTGCCGGTCTTTCCGGCCGTCATCACCCAGTTACGTCGGGCGGTACGCCAGCACGCCGCGGATCTGCCGCCAGCACTGCACGATCCGGTACGTCCCGGCCGGCGGACAACGATCGATCCGGCCGCCACCGGCGTCGGCGTGCCCGTGCACCTGCGAGGACTCGGCCTCAGCGGCGCCGGTGCCGAAAGGGCACTAAGGGGGCTGCTCGCGGCGAGCCTGTCGCCCATGCCTGCCGGCAGCCACAGCGGGTGCCCCGTGATCATCACCCATCGGGTCCTGGGCTCCCTCCTGCCCGCCTGGCGCCCAACTGACAGCTTCGGCGGTCGACTGGTCGTGGCGAGCGATCTGACCGACGCCCTGAATCACGCCGAGGCCGTGGCCGGCCACGACGAGCACGACGGGTACCCCCGCCAAGCCGGCGAAGCATTATCGCCTGAACCGGAAAGGTTCAGTGGGTGGTCCACGGGCCAAGCGCCGGGGCTTGTGCTGATCTGTGAACTGCCCGAGCAGCCACTGGAACGGGCTCGCCTCACTCGGTTCGCGCGAAGTAACACCAACAAGAAGATCCGGATCCTTGTGCTGGGCCCGTGGCTGCCGGGAACGAGCGTCACCGTCGATGAGGACGGATACCTCGAAGATCCCGTTCCCGAGAACTACCCGGCGCAGGTGACCGTACTCGACGAAAAAGCGACCACCGATGTCCTCCACGTTCTTGACGGGGCTTCACCCCAGAGCCGATCAAGCACCAGTGCCGCCATCAGGGAAAAGGAGAGCCAGTTCGTGCCGGCCGAACCCGCGGAACCCGTTGTCGCCGACCAAAACGGAGCACCGGCGGCGGATCGGTCACCGTCCGGGCGCCAAGAGGGGCACTACCCCGGCAACAACGACGGCCACGCACCAGACCCCCCTCCACGAGTGCAGGTGCGGCTCCTGGGCAAACCCACGATCTACGCGCTCACCGGGGAACCGGTCAGCGGCCTGCGCCGGCACGCGACCGAGCTGCTGGTCTACCTGGCCGTCCACCGATCGGGTGCTGACCTACCCGAAATCATGGAGGCCCTCTGGCCGGAGGCGACCTTGCGCCGAGCCGGCCAGCGACTGTCCACGGAAGTCTCGAACCTGCGCCGGAACATTCGCATCGCTGCCGACGACCCGAGCCTGATGCCCGTCATCAACACCGGCGGGCGCTACCACCTCGACCCGAACCTGCTCGACATCGACGTTTGGCGACTACTCGACCACCTTGCTGCCGCCTCGACCACGACCGACACGAACCGTCAGAGAACCGAACTGCAAGAGGCCATCAATGACCTGGACGGTCCCCTGGCCGCGGGCTGCGACTACGACTGGATCACCCATCCGCGCGAACACCTGCGCCACCAAGCCGTCCGCGCCTACCTCGCCCTCGCCTCCCACCCAGACACGACTCCCTCAGAGATCGCCTCCCTGACCACCCGAGCCGCCGACCTCGACACGGCCAGCGAAGACGTCGCCCAGCGCAACATGCGAGCCCTCGCCACCGTTGGCGACGCCGTTGGCGTTCACTTCCGGCTGGCTGAGCTGCGTGACGCCCTGGCCGCCATCGGCGAACAGCCCTCGCACGGCACCACTCACCTTGCGGACGAACACACCCTGCCATCACTTCAGGAACGGCGATGAGCGTCGTCGGACCGAGATCAGGAAAATCGAAACCATCAATGACACCGGTTGGTGCCAAGGGCAATTTGGCCGAACTCCACGCTTACCTGACCGTTCACCGTCCAGGGGCCGATCTACCCGCAATCATGGAAGCTCTCTGGCCCGATGCCACCCTTGGTCGGGCTGCACAGCGCCTGTCCACCGAAGCCGTCAACCTACGTCGTAGCATCCGCAGCGCCGCTGAAGACCCAACTCTGATGCCCGTCGTTAACACCGGTGGCCGCTACCACCTCGATCCCAGCCTGCTCGACATGGGCGGCTGGCAACAAGGCACGCACCTCGTCAAGGCTGCAGCAACCACCAGCCCCGCCGACCAAGCCACCGAACTGCGAGCCGTTCTCAACATGCCCGCCGGCGTCCTAGCCGAAGGGTGCGACTACGACTGGATCACCACACCCCGCCAGCACCTCCCCCAGCGAACGATCCGCGCTTACCTCACCCTGGCCGCACTGAGCGACACCGACCCCTCGGAAGCACCCGCCTTCACCACCCGGGCCGCTGACCTTGACGCCACCAACGAAGACCTCGCACAACGCAATATGCAGGCCCTGGTCCACATCGCTGGCATCCACCACCGATTAAATCAACTACCAAAATCCTTCAGCCGACGTCTTTCAGCTGGCCGAACACCTCGTCTCACCCACACGACCAAGCTGGCGATTAGAGTCCACGGCCTCCGGGACACGGCGGGCAAGACGTGGATGACACCATTTCATGTCAAGTTAATACTGATCGCAATTAGGTACAAAGTGGTTGACATCCGGGCACGTGCGCGAGTAGATCGGTATTCCACTGAACGCAACCGGCGACACCGGAGAGGGCCAGTGAGCTCGAGTCACCACCGCACAGCCACCGCGACAGCCATACTGGCGCTGCTTGCGCTCCTCACTGCCTGCACGGGCAGCGACGTAAAGACACTGTCCCCAGAGCCCACAGCTTCTGTGGTCACACCGACGCCGACGGTGGACCCTCGGGCTCAATCAGCAGTCGCTGCATATGAAAGCTTCAGCGATCGAGCCAAGAATGCGCTGCGGCACCCATACGGGGCAGATGATCACCCTCTACCGAGCGAGGATTTCGCCAAGTACGCGTTCGATCCGTTTCTGGCGGAGTATCAATCCTACGTCTGGGGCCTGGAACACGACGGCGTCCAGTTTCGCGGAACCCCTCCCACTCATAATATTTCCGTGAAATCCATTGCTATGCAAGCATCTCCTTACCCCAGGGTGACCCTTGAGGATTGTGAGACTCACGGCGGAAACTGGCGCGCATACGACACCAAGTCAGGGACCGCCCTGCCTCAGAGCACGCCAACCATGCCCCCGCCATATCAGTCCACTATCACCATGATTCTGTTTCAAAAGCATTGGGGCGTCGAGAAAATTGATGTGGATGCGAGCCGTACATGCGAGGCTTAGCATCATCTGCTCAGACCGTCGTGCTACTTGGCGTCCTGCTCGTCTCGTCTCAATTGTCGGCTGCGGCAAGCACTACTCCGAGCGGCTGGCAACGATGCGACCCAGAAACCAACGTATGTACCGTCATCGTAAAGCGCCCTGGCAGTCGGCATACCTCAAGCAAGGCACCTTCCGATCGCCCGTCCAAGACTTTGGGTCCGACCAGAAACCATGTCCCACAACCCAATTCCTGCCGCACTCGTGCTGCGGTTCCGCAGCCACCAAAGTCTGATCCTGTGTGGGAGGGACACACGACCGGAGTGATTCTGGTGTACTCGTGCTGGCTGCTGCTTCAGATGGACTCGCATTGGGTATGGTCTCCGACGGCAGATAGTGGTGCGGTGGCCGAACCTGTGATCTCACCAGGTGAGTTGGCGCGACGGGCTCTGGCCGAGCTGCGGATCCCTGAGCCGGTGATCTTTCGGTCTCCGGCTCAGTCGAACGGCGCGGGCGGCATTCCCGTGACGTGGGCGAATCTGTGGACATGGGTCTGGACTTCGCCGGCCAGCTGGGCGGAGCACTTCAAAAAAGCCTCAGTAGGCGACGTTTGGGCAAGGGTCATGGTCAGCCCAGTGGCTCTCATTTTCCGACCGGACGTCGGATCCGTAGCGGTGTCGTGCGACGGACCTGGTCGCGCATGGACACCAGAGGACGGAGACGCGGCGCCGACACGAGGCGGGTGTGGGTACATGTACCGGTCGGTGAACTCGGCCGTGACCTCGTCTTTGTCGATCCGGTGGCGTGTGTCGTGGACCGGTTCTGACGGCAGTTCGGGGCAGTTGCCCGCGATGACGACCACGACGACGAGTCGTTTCGCTGTTGAGCAGATTCAGGGAGTGAATCGCTGATGTCCACATCGACGTCTGGCCTGGCACGTGATCGGGTCGCGCGGACTGGCGGTCTTGCACCGACCCGTGATCGACGCCCGGGTTGGGCAGCCCTGGCGCTGAGCCTGATAGTCGGGCTGGGGGCGCTGGGTGGGTACTTGTACCTGCAGGCCGGCACCAAGACACCGATCGTCGTGGTGGTCGCCGAGGTGCCAGCGGGGCACACGATCGTGCGGACGGACCTGTCGACGATCAGCGTTTCGGGACCGTTGACGACGATCGCCGCACGCGACCTTCCACGAGTTGTCGGGCACCGGGCGGCGGTGACGTTGTTACCAGGCACACCTTTGCAACGCTCGATGCTGAGCGAGTCAGGAGCGGTCCAGCCTGGTCAGGCACAGGTCGGCCTGGCCGTCAGCTCCGGGCAGGTCCCCGCTGAAGGCGTCCGCGCTGGTGACACTGTTGAAGTTCTGCAATTGCCGGGTTCTTCCGGCGGAGCCGGGGCAGATCCGGCGCAGGTGCTGGTGCCGGCGGCGGTGGTGTGGAGCGCCCAGGCTGACCCCGCTCGAGCCGGTGGCTTCCTGCTGACGGTGACGGTTCCGGCCGAGGCCGTAGCTCCGGTCGCCTCGGCCAGCGGCGCCGGGCAGATCGCGGTGGTGCGAGTGTCACCGGCCACCTCATGACCCCGACGTCACGGCTTGCAGATCGTCGAGGTCCCGAGCGACGCGTGGTCGTCGGGGGGCGGCGCGGATGATCGTGGGCGTGTGTTCGGAAAAGGGCGCACCGGGGGTGAGCACCTTGGCGACGGTGCTGGCATTGGCCTGGCCGGGCGAGAGGGTACTGCTGGAGGCCGACCCTTCGGGTGGTGACCTGCTTCTTCGGGTGCATGCCCCGAGGGGGGAGTACCTGGCTCGCGAACCCACGACCCTGACCTTGGCCACGGCCGTACGCGGCGGAGCTCGCGGGGCGGCGCTGCCCGAATTCGCTCAGCCCACCAGCCTGGGGATCCGGGTGATTCCCGGCCCGTTGAACGCTGAGGCCTGGACCCCGATGAGCACCCTGTGGGCCAGCGTGGTCGGCGTGCTCGGGGAATGGCCGGGAACAGTGATCGTGGATCTGGGTCGCCTGCAGCCGGGCCACCCGGCCATGGAACTGGCCGCAGCCGCCGACGTCCTGCTGCTCGTCACCTCCGCGACGGTAGAAGGTCTGTTCCACGCCCGCGAGCGGGCCCGGGAACTGGATGTCCTGCTGGGAGGACGGCAGGCGCGCAGTCCGGTGGGGGTGGTGGTTCGCGCCGAGCCGAAAGACTCCTCGGCCGTGCGGGAAGTCAGTCAGGTGCTGGCGAACCTCGTCCCAGTCGTCGGTGGGTTCGCGAACGACCCGACCGGGGTGAAGGTCCTGTTGGAAGGGTTCGACTCCGCGCATCTGCGGCGCACGGCACTGATGCGTTCGGGCACGGACCTGGTCGCTCGAATCCAGCGAACGTGGCCGGAGACGAAGCTCGGTACCGGAGCAGGCACCAAGGCCACGGGGTCTGCGCAGGCTGGGCCCGCGCGAGGTCGGTCGCCGTTGCGTGCCTTGAGGTCCCCCCGGTGACCGGCGAACCCGGCGGGTTCCCCGGACCGCCCTGGCTTTCCTCGCCGTCGCTCCTCCACGGCACGCAGCGCAGCACCGGGGTGAGCCTTGAGCAGGCAGGGCGGGCGGCGACGGTGGACTACGAGTTGGTTCGCCGCCTGCAGCGGCGGGTGGCTGACCGGCTGACCGGAGTGCGTCAGAGCCGGCTGGCCGCCCAGCAGGGCGAGCTGAGCGCGGCCGACGAACGGCAGTTGGCCTTGACTCTGATCCAGCAGGAGGTCGCCGCGTACATCCAGGACCGCGTACGCCAGGGCCTGGAACTGCCCGATGCCGCCGATGACGCCCTGCTGGCCCGGGCGGTCGAGTCGGCGATCTTCGGGGCCGGCGCACTGCAACCCCTGTTGGACGACCCGGACGTGGAGAACATCGACATCAACGGGACAACGGTGTGGGTCACCTACGGCGACGAGCGGGGGAAAATCCTGGCCGACCCGATCGCCGACACCGACGATGCACTGATCGCCATCGTGGCCGCCCTGGCCGCCAGCCAAGGCCCGAACGCCCGCCCGTTCACCCCGGCCAGCCCACAACTGGATCTGCGATTGAGCGACGGGTCACGCCTGTCGGGAATCATGACCGCCTCCCCTCACCCCTCGATCAGCATCCGCCGCAACCGGTTCCCCCAGATGTTCCTGGCCCAGATCCCCACCGCAGCCACGCCAGGTCGGGGACGACGCACTCGCCCGCCGGGCACAGGGCCGGGCACGGGTGCGGGATCTGGTGAGGCGCAGACACTGCTTCAACTGGGAACGGTTGACGAGCAGCTGGCCTCGTTCCTGCAGGCGGCCGTGCTGGCCCGGTTGAACATCGTGGTCGCCGGAGCCACCGACTCGGGCAAGACCACACTGCTGCGCGCCCTCATTCACTGCGTGCCGGCCGGAGAGCGACTGGTGACCGTGGAACGGGCCCTCGAGCTGGGCCTGGCCCGCCTGCCGCACCTGCACCCCGACGTCGTCGAACTGGAGGAGGTCCTGCCAGGACCGGACGGCGGGGGTGGGGTGAGCATCGGGCAACTCGTGCGCCGCAGCCGGCGCATGAATCCATCCCGGGTGATCGTCGGTGAGGTGCTCGGCCCGGAGGTCGTGGAGATGCTCTCGGCGATGAGCCAAGGCAACGACGGGTCCCTGTCGACCATCCACGCCCGCGACGGAACCGACGTGTTCAACCGGCTCGCGACGTACGCAGCCCAGCACGAGCACCTGGACTTCGCGGTCACCCATTCCTTGATCGGTTCCTCGGTCGACCTCGTCGTGTTCATCCGGAAAAACCCCCGGCTGGGCGGGCGGCGCACCGTCAGCGAGGTGATCGAAGTGACCGGCAGCCACGACGGGCGGGTGAGCCGCTCGCACATCTTCACCGAAGGCCCCGACGGTCGGGCCCGCCGCGAGGTGGAGACCCCGATCCGACGGGCCGGCCCCCTGGGTGAGCACGGATACGACGACCGGAACTGGCCTTCGCACTGGCAGGCCTCCCCCGGCGCCCCGCGAGCATGGCCGGCGGCCGGATACGAGAAATGGCCGAACTGACAACGCCCAACCCACCCAGGTGTGAGAACTCAGAAGGCCGCGCGCGGCCGACTGCGACTGACCGGAGGCGATGATCATGCAAGTCCCTGACCCCGGGCTCGTGGCCGCCGTAGCACTCGGCGCCGGCATGGGCGGGGCACTCGTGCTGCTCGTCCTGGGCCTACGCAGACGCCCTGTCCAGGAGAGCAGCCCGGCGCCGAGCCGCGCCCAGGTGGTGGTGCGGCGGTTGCGTTCCCCACAGGTGCGGGTGCGGGTGGGCGGGGCGGCGGGCGTGGGAGTGGCGGTTCTGCTCATGACCGGCTGGCCGGTGGCCGCAGCCGGCATCGCGGCTCTCATCATCACCTGGCCTTATCTGTTCGGAGGATCGGCCAGCGAACAGCTGGCGATCGCGCGATTGGAGGCCCTGGTGATCTGGACCGAGTCGCTGCGTGACCTGGTCTCGGCGAACGCCAGCCTGGAACAGGCCATCTCGGCCAGCACGCACCGGGCCCCGGCGCTACTGCAATCACCGTTGGCGCGCCTGGCCGGGCAGCTGCGGGTGCAGACGCCGTTGAATGAGGCCCTGCTGGACCTGGCCGGTGACCTCGACGATTCCAGCGCCGACCTGGTCATCGCCGCCCTGGTGCTCAGTGAGCGGCGTCGCGGTGATCGTCTGGCCCAGGTGCTGTCGGGGCTGGCCACCACGGCCCGCGAAGAACTCGACCTGCGCCGGCGGATCAACGCCGGGCGGGCCGGGTTGCGCCGAGCGGTGCAGATCATCGTCGTCATCACCGTGGTCATGGCCGCGTACCTGACGTTGTTCGGGGGGGCCTACCTGCGTCCCTACGACAGCGTGGCCGGGCAGCTGGCCCTGACCCTGGTCGTGGGATTGTTCGCGGCCGGGTTCGCCTGGATGCGGCAACTGTCCACCGATCAGGACAGTGTCCCGTTCCTGTCCCGCCCCGGTCGCCCGATCAGCGCGGAAGACCTGCAGTTGGCCGCAGCCCTCACCGAGTGGCCGGACCCCGGACCGCTGCTGACGGCGAACCCACCGGGGCGTGCGGCACAGAGAGGTGATGCCCGGTGATCGCCATGGTCGGGCTCGGCGCACTCGAAGGGGCCCTGCTGTTCTCGGTGCTGTGGCTTCTCGTCCCGCGCCGCACGTCCATCCGGGTGCAGCTGGCCCGCTTCGATACCCGCCCCACCACCACATCACCGGCCCCGTCCACATGGGCCGCACGCCCTGCCCGACCGGTCGACCGTGTGCAGGCGCGAGTGGGGGCGGTGCTGGTCTCCTGGTTCGAGCGCCGCGGAATCCGATACTCCACCCTGCGCCAGGACCTGCCGTTGAGCGGTCGGACGTTCGAAACCGTCCTGGCCCTCAAAGCCGGCGCGTTCGGCGTCGGGTTCCTCGCCGTTCTCGTCGCCTCGGTGGCCTTCCAGGTGGGCGGTGAGTTCACCAGCCCGGCCCTCGAACGGATCCTCGTGGCCGCCGCGGCCGGCGCCCTCGTATCATTCGTCCCTGACCTTCTGGTGCGCCGGGAGGCCGCCGCCCGTCGGCGGGTGTTCCGCCGTGCGCTCGGCTCGTGGCTGGATCTGGTGGCGTTGGAGATGGCCGGGTCGGCCGCTCCGGCCGAAGCGTTACCGACGGCCGCGCGGGTCGGCAGCGGATGGGCGATGCTCGCCCTGCGCGACACCCTGTACCGGGCCACCGTGTCCGGGACCGACCACTGGGAGGCCCTCACCGACCTGGGCCAGCGCATCGGCGTCCCCGAGCTGATCGACATGGCCGCCCTGACCCGCCTGGTCGGGCGCGACGGCGCGCAGGTCCGCGACACGCTCACCGCGCGGGCCACGACCATGCGGCGGGCGCTGCTGGCTGATGCCGAAGGACGCGCGCATCGCCGTGACCAGTCGATGCTCGTCGCGCAGATCCTCATCGGTCTCGGGTTCGTCATGTTCTTGATGTATCCGGCCATCGTGAACGTCCTCGGCCCCTAGCTCGAAATCCCGCCTGGTCAGCCCGTTCAGTATCTGCAGCAGCGGAAGGAGGCTTCGTGAATCGGACGCCCGCCCACGAGACGCCAATGCGGTCAGCCGGCCGCGTCGTGCAGCGTCCTGGGCTGAAACCTCCGGCACGGATGGTCTTCTCCCGCAGGCGAATGGACGACGGTGGCTACAGCACGGTCGAGGCGGTGATTCTGTTGCCGCTGCTGGTGCTCTTCACCTTGTTCGTGATTCAGGTCGCTCAAGTGTGGAACGCCCGTAACGTCGCCGAAGCCGCGGCCCGCCAAGGGGCTCTGGCGGCCCGCGGGTATGGAGCCACCGACAGCGACGGCCGCCGCGCAGCGCAGGACTACCTGGACGCCATCAACACCGCTCTACTGCATCATGCCCACATCGACGTCAGGCGCACCGGCGAGGACGTGTCGGTGCGTGTGCAGGCCCAAGTCCTGGCCGTCCCCGCAGCACCTTTCATGTTCACTGTCGATGAACGCTCATCTGGGCCGGTCGAACATTTCGTGGCGGAACCCGATGCGCGCCCCTAGCGCTCGGTGCTACCTGAGGGCCGGCCCACCACCGGAGGCGGGCGAGGGCAGGCAGGAAGGGATGATGGCCCTGGAGTTGCTGGTCATCGTGCCTCTGGTGATCTTCTTCCTGCTGCTCATCACCGGTCTGGGCCGCTACATCCACGACCGGCAACTCGTCGACGACGCGACCGCAGCCGCCGCCCGCGCCGCGTCCTTGGCCCCAGGCCCCGCACAAGCGACCACTGACGCCCAGCACATCGCCCAGGACGTCCTGAGCCAGGGCGGTCTCACGTGCGAGGCGTTCAGCGCACAGGTGGACGTCACCCAGTTCCGGCCCGGCGGGCAGGTCAGTGTCGCCCTGCGCTGCACCAGCCAACTGCGCGCCCCGGCAGTGGGGTTGCCCCGCGCGGTGACCTTCTCGGCCACGTCCACCAGCCCTCTCGAGAAGTACCGCGCCTTCACCGGGACGCAGAACCCATGACCATCGCCACCTCACCCGCCCCCAGTCGGCCCAGGACACCGCAGCCTTCCAGCGCGGACACCGGCGGCCGGCGGCGAGCGGCGCATCACCTGGCCGTACGGGTCGGTGATCCAGAGCAGGGATCGCTGATGCTGTACATGGTGCCGATCTCGTTCGTGCTGCTGCTGTTCGCCGGGCTCGTCTTCGACGGCGGCAACGCCCTGGCCGCGCGCGGACGCGCCGCCGACGTCGCCGCCCAGGCCGCCCGGGCCGGCGCCGATGCCCTGACCGCCGAATCCCTTCGCACCGGCGGCCCCGTGAACCTGCAGGTCGACCCGGTCGGCGCGCAGCAAGCCGGCCAGCGGGTCCTGACGGCCGCCGGCGCCACCGGGACGATCCGCGTCGAGGACGGCGACGTCGTCCGGGTCAGCGCCCATGTACGCGCCCACACCGCGATCTTGTCCGCTATCGGCGTCGACGACCTCTCCGACACAGCCACCGCGACCGCCATCGTGCTCCACGGGGTGCGCACCCCGACCGCAGGCCTCTGATGCGGTACCTACGCGCCGCGGCCGCCACCGCGCTGCTGATCCTGCTCATCGCGGGACCCCCGCTACTCCTGGCAACGACCGTCGGAAACCCACTGAGTGGATGGCCGGCACTGCGAGCCGGGGACATCTCCGACGACGTCATCCTCGACGTCCTGACCTTCGTCGCGTGGTTGGCCTGGGCCCAATTCACCTGGGCCGTCTCCCGCGAAATCGTCCTCGTCGCGGCGGGCCTGCCAGCCCCCCAACTGCCCACCGGCGCATCGCTGCGGGCGACCTGGAGCAGGCCACAGCAGTGGGCCCGGACGCTGGTGACCACGGCCTTCCTGGTCCTGCCGACCACCGCACCCGCAGCCTTCGGCGCCGGCCCCAACCCCCATCTCACCCTCACCACCGCCCCGCACAACGTTCGACATCCCCTCGTCACCCGCGAAGAGCCTCCGACCCGAGTTCGGCCCGGCGCCTCGACCGATCCACCGGAGCAAGGACAGGCCCAACCCGGCCCTCTTGGCCGCAACATCGGTGCCGCCGGCGCGAGCAACGCGCGGTCCGGTCCCACGCACCGGCAGGCAGGAGACGTCGGATCAGCGTCCCCTGTGCCTTCCGAATTTGCCTGGGGCGCCGGCGCGGGTCTCGTCGCCGGAGTCAGCCTGCGTGAATTGGCCCGCCTACGCCGCCGTCAATGGCGGCACCGGCGTCCCAGCCGGAGCATCGCGACCACCCCATCCGACCTGGTCGACGTCGAAAAGAGTCTCACCCGAGCTGGCGCCACCGCGCCCGCCAGCGTCGACACGACGTCACTGCTGGCCGCCTACGCCAACACCCACGACCAACCCATGCCCCCCGCCCGAGGCCAGGCCCCCTGGGACGCACTCTGCGACGCCGCCGGAGCCCCTCTGCCTCGCCTCATCAGCGCACCTTCTGCCCTTCCGCCTGGAGCTGAGGTGGCGGCACAGACCGCCGACCCTCCAGCCTCGTGGCCTCCGAGTTCGACCCAGAACAGCGAGGAGCGATCGCAGGGCACGCGGCGACAACCCGACAAGAGCACGGATCCGCGTCCGCAGGTTCACATGCCGGCTGAGTCAGTCCTTGATCCCACACCCGAGGGGCTGCTCACCGCGACGGCCAGCACTGAACGCGACGTCAAGGCGCTCGCGCCGCGAGTCAGCGAACCTGTTCGCCGGCTCGTGCGACACAGCGACCCCGACCTGGACGGCGACCTCGCCGATTGGTATGCCGCCGACACATCCCGCCCACGCTTGAGCGTCCTCGGCCCACCCACCGTCCGTGCCAGTGGACAGCTGCCTACGCCGCGGCCCCGGGTGCCCTGGCACACCGAAGTCGTCGCCTACCTGGCCGCCCACCCCAGAGGGGTCACTCCCGAAAGACTTGGTACCGACCTGTGGCCCGACGACCCCGACATCACCAGCAAACCGAAGCTGCGCCAAGCCGTCTACAACGTGCGCCGCTGGCTCGCCACCAATCCCGACACCGGGCAGGACTACCTCCCCCAAGCCAGCCACCACCCCGGCGACGCCCTGCATCTGTACCGCCTGAACGACGTGCTCGTTGATGCGGAACTCTTCCGGCGGCTGCGCCTGCGTGGAGTTACCCGAGGCCCGCAGGGAATTCACGACCTTGCGGCCGCCCTCGACCTCGTCACCGGCCCGGCCTATGACCCCGCCCGACGACGAGCCGGCGGCTATTCCTGGCTCATCGATACCCCCACCGACATCGAATACACGGCGATGATTGTCGACGTCGCCCACCTGCTCGCCACGCATCACCTCAACACTGGACACCCCGAACTGGCGGTCTCCGCAGCACGCCTCTCCCTGGCTGCCTCCCCGCACGACGACATCCCCCTGCTGGACCTCGTGGCCGCCTGCGACGCCCAAGGACACCACGCTGAAGCCGACACCTGGATCCAACAGATCCTCACCACCCACGGCGCTGAGGTCGAAGAAGACTTACCCCCACGAACAGCCGAAGTGCTGCACCGCCGCCAATGGCATCGAGCCAGTTGATGTTGCGGAGACGCCCTTGCTCTTGGCCATCCACCCTGGCCCTGCGCCGGCGGTCGCTCAATCGGCGGCCAGTTAGCTGCGGCAGCACGACCCCACGGGAAAGAACAACATCCATACCTTTATTCTCATTGCTGCCCGGATACTTCCGTTAGGACGGGCAGGTCACGGTGGGTCCGTTGGCGGCCCGACGTAGCACCGCACCATCCACATCCACGCCTGCGGCCAACACGATTCACCGCCGCGAATCCACTACCCGATTATTTTGCTGCCATCCTCAAGATATTTACGGGCACGTACCCTTGACTCAAGTCAGGCCCTCATTCCAAGGTCTTGAGTGGTGTTTGTGTGACGTATAAAGAGCTATTGAAGCAACTCAAGTAATAGCGGTATCCGGCGTGATCTATGTATGGACCCGCATAGGAAGTCCTGTCGTCATCAACTGGAGAGGGCTGACGAACTGAAGATCTGAAAAAGGATTCGAAGGCGGAAGTCGCCACTGCGCAGTTGATTGGTTCACTGCCTTTCGCGGCAACATATTCCTCATCACTAGAGTCTGAACACTCAAAGAGGCTCATTGGCTCGGACTGCTTCGCCAAGATCTGGCTCCGAATCTGCCTTGGCACAGTCAGATCATCTGACCCACAAAGTCCCTCTTCTTCACCATGGATGAACTTTGCTGTGAGAAACAGACCTAAGCCTGTCACCAGGCAAAGGCTCGCAAGAACAAGGGCTATCACGCGTAACCGCATTGCGACCTCTCCGTGGATTGCACGCCCGCATGGGTGCCATCTGCCGATGGATAGCCGGGGTGACGGCCGGATCCTAGCATATTTGCGTATTATGGTGACATTGCCGCCAGTACCATCCGCCGCGAATGTATTCCGCTATGGTGCGGTTCAGCTTGTATGCCACCCCGGGGATCCCCATGAAGAATTTTTGGACTCCCGACACTCGTTTGCCTATAGCTTCCCCCATGCTATTGTTCCGGAGGTCCACGATATGATCGAGATCGCCTGGGCTCGACCCTGATTCGTGAGCGCTTTCCCAAAGATGAGCATCCTTGACGCCGAAGAATGCCGTCAGGAGAGCCGAGTACAACATATGCCGGAACGCATTGGCCTTAGGGCCATTTTGTGTGCCGTACCGAGCCTTTGTGTAAGCTCCCGCTTCTGCAATTATATTGAGATAATCATGGCACTGCCATATTCTCTTGCGGCACAGTTTGCGCTCGGCATCATGGAAGTCCCCCTTCCCCGACAATCCACTAACGTCACTAGAATTCACGGGATCATTTGGGTAGTTATACGAGTTTTCATTTCCTCCGGAAATAGCATCCCTTGAGAGGAATCGCCCGACAGCTGGGTTGTAAAGTCGTACACCCATAAGGGTGAGGCCGGCAACAGAGTCGACTGATCGTTGTTTGGCTCCGAGCCAGCCGTAGCGGCCGGGGTTGGCGGTGTTCTGGGTGCGGGGTGTGCCGTATTCGGTTTGTTCGAAGTAGGCGTTAGTGGCGACGGCGTTGGGGTCGTTGGCGACGGTAGCCACGATGTCGCCATGGAGGTTGGTGAGTTGCAACTGGATGACGCCGGTGGACGATTGGATGGCTGCGAGGCTGCCGTCGATTCCTTGGACGTTACGGTCCCAGGTATAGCTGGTGCCTGCGTCGGTGCTGGTGGCGATCCAGACGGGTGAGTCGCCGGTGTCGGCATAGTGGTTGATGATCCGCCGGGTTTCGGTCCCGGAGGTTTTGTCGGTGACCTGCCGTAGCCGCCGGACTGGGTCGAGGGTGAACGCCTTGGTCTTGGTCCCTTGGGTGAGCAGCGCGACCTTGTCGTCGGCGTAGTAGGCGTTGGTGAGTGTGGCTCCGCCAGTGACGTCAGTGGTGGGGACGGTGAGGGTGCGCCCGAATTTGTCGTAGGTATATCCGCTGTTGGTGATCCGATCGGCGGTGTCGAAGGAGTTGGAGGCTGTCGTGGTGGTGCTGGTTTGGCAGGTACCGGCGGTGTCGGGGGCGGCGCCGGTGGTGAGGCCGGCGCGGTTGCCGTTCTTGGAGAAAGCGTATTGGCGGGTGGTGCAGGTGCCAGCGACGCTGTCGGAGACGAAGGTGAGTCGGGAGGCGTTGTCGTAGCCGTAGTGGTCCAGGGACATAGGGCTGGTGGCGTAGACGGTGTGGCCGTCGCGGTCGGAGCCGGTGTCGTAGGTCATCCAGGCGAACCCGTTCTTGCTGTAGGCCAGGCGCCGCGCGTCGTCGATGTTGTCATAACTTGTAACGGCCGTAACTGTATTCGGGTAGACCTCTTTGACGAGGTTACCGCCGGCGTCGTAGGCCGCGGTGAAGACGGATGGGGCTGCTCCCATGCCGACGTTGAGTGAAGTCAGAAGCCCTCGGCGTTCGGCGGCGCCGTCGGCGTCAATGCCGTCGTAGGTATAGGTGTAGGTGCCTTTGCCGTCGGAGCGAGTCTTGAGTTGCCCGTCGAGGGTGTAGGTCATCGTGGTTGCCTGGCCGTCCGCGTCGGTATAGGACGTCTGCTGGCCAAGGGTGTTGGTAACCGTGCTGATCGTGGATCCGCCGGACGTCACGCTTGTGGGATCACCGGAGGTCGGACTGTAGACGATCGAGACGTTGGGCAGTGCGGTCCCTCCATCGGCGGCCGGTGACACGACCAATGAGGTGATGGTGGGCCGGCCGGCGCTGTCGTAGTCGGTGTCGCTGGTGCGGGTGGTTGTTCCAGAGGTTTCCACGACGGTGTCGGTGGCCCCCCAGATCGTGTAGGTGGTGACGCCGGAGGGGATAGTTGTCCCGCCGGGTTGAGCCTTTGGTTCGCTCTTGCACCTGGCCCCGGCCCACTGCGGCTTGTTCCCGCAGGCCGGGGTGGTGGCGTTGGCAGCGGCGGTGTAATAGGTGGCAACCGTGGTTCCGGCATCAGTCCCAGTTGAAAGGGGCATCCGGGTTTCGAGGACTCGACCGGCGTCGTCGTAGCGGGTTTTGGTGGTGATGTCGTTGGCGCCGGGGCTGGTGCCCATGACGGTGGTGGCGACGGTGGGCCTTTTCAGGATCCAGCCGGAGGTGGGTCCGGTGGAGGAGGCGCCGTCGATGGGGTCGTACCCGGTGAGCCTGGTGATGGTGTCCGCTGCGGACGTAAGGGTGCCGTCCTGCGGGATGCTCGCGGTGGTTGTGGTCGTGGCCAGGTGGTACGGGCCGCCGGCGGGTGCGCCTTGGTCGTAGGTGTTGCTGGTTTTGACCCGGACCGAACTGAGGGCGCCGGAAGCCACGTACACCGGGTGCGTCGGCCCGCTCGTGGACAGCAGGTCCACCCCATCAGAGGAGTACACCGACTGAGTGGCCAGGAGGTCGGCTCGGACGGCTGGGGAGGTTTGGGCGGCGACGAATGGGTCTGTGTCGCCCGTGGGGGTGAGGGCCTGGGCACGGTTGCGGTCCGACAGTTCCCACAAGGTGTTTCCCGTGGTGGGGTCATGGCGGGTGGTGTTGATCTGCCAGGCGCCGGCGCCGAAGGAGGCGGTGTTGACGGGGCGGCCTTCAGTGTCGATGTAGACGAGGTCGGCGTTGACCCAGTCGTCGCCGGAGGGAGTCAGAACGCCATTGGTGTTGGAGCTGGGGATCCAGGAAGCAGACCAGACACCGGCACCGGTGAAAGGTAGGTCGGTGGTCTGGTTCCAGGTGGCGGTCTGGGCGGCGGACATGTCGATCGGGGTGTTGGTTCCGGACAGGGGGATGTCGTAGGCGACGGAGTATTGGGCGTTGCCGTTGGCGGGGTCAGTGCGGGCGGCGTTGTTGAGTCGCCCGGTGTTGTCATAGCCCATGATCCAGATGGCGCGGCCGGGATTGTCGACAGTGGCGATGCGCCCGTCAGACCAGTACCCGTAGGTGGTGGCCAGGCCGGGACTGATCCTGGGGTCCCATTGGGCGCGCAGGTGGCCGGTGTTGTCGTACTGGTATTGCGAAACGGCAATCGGCGTCGTCACCATCGCGGACGTGGCGGGGTCGTAGCCGGTGTAGGTGATGGTCTTGACCAGCCCGGCGTAGTCACCCCAGTTCGCCTGAGCCGTGCCCGTCGCCGTGGTCGTGGTCGCGTAGGTGATGTTCAACGCCTGGCATCCAGCGACCATGGTGGTGCAGGTAACCCCAGCCGGCACGGGGGCGAGGATTTTGGTGATCCGGCCGTTGGCATCGCGGGTGTAGGTGGACTCCGATTCCTTGCCTGCTTCGTTAATCCACTTGGACAGGTAAGTGCTGGAGGTGCCGAGTTGGAGGTAGCTGGTGACGGTGCCGTCGAGGTCGGTCAGTTGCCAGCCGGTGTAGTTGGTGACGTCGGAGGTGTCGACGGGGTTCTTGATCGTCGTTGATTTCACCAGGGTGGAGCCGTCGGTGGCGTCGGCGATGCCGTTGTAGACGGCGCCGTTTTTGACGTAGGTGCTCTTCGTTCCGGAGGAGTCGGACAGGACTACGTATCCCTTGGCTGACTGGTCATCCAGGGTCATGTCGCCGGCTCCGGCTGGTGGTCCGAATGCGGACACTGTCCAGCCGGGCCCGAAGACGCCGGCTGGGCCGGTGTTGGCGCCGGCCGGGGACAGGCTGGTGTGGGTGCGGGCGATTGAGAGGCCGGCGATGGAGACGTCGGATTCGTCGACGGCGAAGTCTCCGGTGACCAGGGAGACGGTGCCTGGGCCGATGGGTGCGGTGGCGGCTGTGGGTGAGAAGGAGGTCTTGGCCAGGGTGAAGGTGTTGCCGTTGTCGCAGTAGGCGGTCTGCCCGGGCTGGGTGAAGCAGGCGCGCACCTGGATGGGCCCGTCCGCGCCGCCGGCGGCGGCGATGGTGGCGGCGACGTTCCAGTTGAGCTGGGTGTAGTTGGTGATGGATCCGGAGACGGTGCCGATCTGTGGCCACGGTGCGATGGGTGTGGAGGATCCGGGTGTGGTGACGTTGGCGACCGGGATGCTGATCCAGGGCAGGGCGGAGTCGGTGCCGGCGCGGTAGGAGTAGGACACCTGCGTGTAGAGGCTCTTCGACTGCGCGGTCAGCGGGACGGCCTTCTGCGTTTGAGCGCCGCCGGCTGGGGTGACGACTCCGCCGGACCCGACGCCGAAGGTGTACTTCGTGGTCGCCGTGGACAGGTTCAGTGCGGTGTCACGGGTGCGGGCGTAGAGGGTGTGGAACCCGACGGCCGGGTTCATCGTGAATGACTGGGTGGTGCCGGAGTTGGTGCCGTTCTCGACCACGGTGTTCGGGGTCGGGTTGTCCAGCGCCCAGTAGTAGCCCGATCCGTCCGTCGATGCTGTCGACAGCGAGCAGGTGACCGTCCCGGCCGAGCCGGTCCAGGTGTTCGCCGGGTACGAGGGGCACGCGATGGTCGGAGCCGCCGGTGGGGTGGAGTTCATGACCATCTGCTGGTAGCCGGACCAAGCACTCCAGTCGGTCCCCCCACCCGGAACGGGCACGGAGCCGATCACTCTGTACCGCAAGTGGTTGCCTACCGGCAGGGTTGCTGGTGGAACCTTGACCTGCCCGACCGAACCGGGGGTAATCCCAGAGGTCGCACCGGTCCAGACGACTCCGGTGCCCTCAGCCGAGTAGTTGGGGTCGTGGGAGACCTCAGCGGTCAGGGTGATGGGGGTGCCGTCGGTGTTGCCGATCATCGCGCTGATCGTCGGGGTGATCGACGTCGAATACGTGCTCCCCGTCGTCCCGAGAACCTTCGGGCTGTGGGTGACGTCCTGCGGGGGCCACGGGTATGTGTTGTACGTGACCGAAAGCGTCGGGACCCGGGCGGCGTAGGAACAGACGTTCCCGACCGTGCCGGAGATGTCCATCGAGCAGAACGTCTTGCGCATGTTCGCATTACTGATGTCGGACTCGACTTGGAAGCCGTAGTTGCCCAGCTGCCCCCAGGACCACTGCGACACCATGTCAGTGACGTCGAACGCCTCCGCCGCGGCCGGGCAGGAAGCGTCGAACCCGTGCCCGAACGCCTTCCACACCCCACCGTTGTCGATCTTGTTCGGGCGGGTGGCATAGGTGACAGTGGCCGGGTTGAAATCCTGCCCGACCGGGTAGATCCCCACGCCGTCCGCGTTGCATGAACCGGTGTACGAGTTGAACAACGACAGCGAGGCGTTGGTGACGTGATTGCCGGCGAACGACCCGATGTTGAACTTCATCAGCGCCAGCGCATTGGTCATCGCCCCCGACGTCCACAGCCCAGTGGACAGCTGAGTGTCGCTGCCGTGCGCCGTGCCGTCTCCGTTGCGCACCCATGTGTCACCGGCTGAAGTGACCGAGGCGATGACTGGGTCGATCGTCACCGGATAGACGGTCTTCGGATCGGTGAGGAAGTCCATCGACGGGGTCAACGACAGTTGCGGGCCCTTGCCATCGGCGCGGTCCGTGACCGCGGTGTCGAGGGTGCCGACCTGGGTGTGCTCCCCGGTCTTGGCGTCCTTGGCCGCGGAGAACATCACCGGCGCTGGGATCTCTCCCACGGCGTCACCCACGTCGATCTTGTCCTTGCCTTTGCCCGAGGCCTTCGTGGCGCCCAGGACGTAGCCGCCGTGCTTGTCCGTCTTCAGTTCCACACCGTCGACGTCGAGCGGCAGCACGAGACGAACCGGATCGGCCACGGCCGGCGGCGCCTTGATGACCAGGGACTGCTCGAACCCGGTCGACGTCGCCGTCACCACCAGGTCCTGATTGGGTGTCAGCGCGTACGTGGCCACGCCACCGGCGACGGTCGGCTTCGGCAGACTGCCCACCGGCCAGTGCATCCGCAGCGCCCGCTCGCCGATGTCCAAGGTCGCAAGGATCGAGTCGCCCCCCGAGGAGAACGTCACCGGTGCCGGTGAAGAGGTCGGGGACCAGCCGTCTTTTCCCTGCACCAGCCCTAGATCGATGGGCGCCCAGGATCCGTCGTCGCGATGCACCCGCACCGGGCCGGTGGCCGCCTGCACCGTAGTGGTGCCGTCGGCGTTGATGAACGTCTGCAGCGTCTCCGTCCGGGCGCTCGCCACTTCGACCCTGGCCTTCTGGGTGCGAGCTGCGATTCGCGCCGAGACTGGGTCGTCGGCCACTGTCACCCGTGGCACGTCCGCCTTGGCCGCCGGTTTCTTGTCTGCCACCGGAGGCGGCGCCGCCGAGGCGTTCACATCCCCGACGAACGTCACCACCAAGACCGCAGACACGACGACGACCGTGACCCGGCATGCCTGCGAGAACCCACGACGAGAGGCGAACAAAGCCATGACATACCCCTGAGGTGAGATCCAGTGACACGCAGCGATGCACCGTACTCACAGGAAGCACTCAGGAAACAGGCTTGTATTTAGGCCATTCTTGACGTACTGCGCGTATTGCGCATTACACGCAAACTAGTTTCTGTCAATAGATCAAATCGCCACTGGGCGAACATCCGGCCCACCGAAAGTGCTCATACGAGAACTAATTACGGTGATCAACCAACTTCATGCCTAGTTCAGCGCGAGTGCGCGCCTGAGCTATGGCCGAGGTCCAGCACCTCCGCTAGCCCGTCAGCGCCTGAACGTCCTGACCACTGACTCAGCCTGGCCCCGGAGGCGATGTGAGCGTTAACCCTCGAAGGTCACACGCCGCTCGGTCGCCGTCAGGCGGACGCGCGGCCAGCAGAGGTGATCTCATGTTGGGCGATCCTGGTCAGGAGTGCGCGAGCCTGCAGGAGCTGGGGTGTCGGGGATGGGGACCCAGTTGAATTCGGGGCAGTAGCGGGCGTAGACGACGAGTTTCCAGGCGGCGTAGTCCTCGTGGCGGCCGGCCTGCCGGAGTTGGTGCTTGATCCAGGTGTGGGTGATGCGTTCGTCGCGGGTCATGCCGGTTTTGATCTGGTCGAGCATCCGGCCGGCGATGGTGAAATCTTCCTCGGTGAGGGCGGAGACGTCGATGTCGATGCCGTGGGTGGTGAAGGCGAAGACGAGGCGAGTGGTGTCTAATCTGGTGTAGCGCTCGCCTTTGAAGGTGGTGTGTTCGGACAGTGCCCCACGCAGGTGGGCGCGTTCGGCGACGGGGTAGCCGATTCCGAGGTCGAGGTCGGAGGTTTCGAGGTTGAGGCGAGTCCCGAACGAGCCAACGTCTCGAGGGGTGCGGCCGGTCCATTCGCGGATCAGCTGGGAAGCTTCCGTGAACGCTGCGAGAAGAGGCCCGTCGTGGTTTCGGCGGGAGGTCCAGAACTGTTCGGCCTGCGTAAATTCGGCCGCGGTGAAGTCTGCTGGGTCTGCCCAGCCTTTTCTGATGATGCTTTCGAGATCCATGTGCCGTTCCTGGTGGCGGGCGGGTAGATGGGTTTAGCGAGGTGTGGTGGCTTCGGCGGTTTCGTTGATGAGGTTCCAACCGGTCGTTTCGCGCCACCGTTCGTGCTCTTGGGTCAAGGTTTTCGCCGACCTGGCGGGGATGCTGGGGGCTGTTTTTTGAACGGTGGCTTGCATGGTGAGCCTCAGATCGTGGTGGCGTCGGTCCATGTCGGCGATGACGCAGGCTCGGAGGGCGTCGCTCTGTTCGGGCGTGGTGAGGTCGTGGCCGCGGATCGCGGTGAGCATGTCTCCCAGGAGGTCGTAGGCGGCGTCTTTGAGGACTTCTCGGGTGGTTCGGATGCGTTGGCGTGGGGTGCCGTCGAGAGTCTTCTCGAGGCTTTTGAGGGTGTAGTCGAGGGGAAAGTGCCGGTCGACCCAGCGTTGGGCCAGGTCGGAGCAGATGCCGATGCGCCAGTCGGCGAAGTCGGCGTCGACGCGTCCCATAGCCGGGCGTGGGGTGCGGGTGAGACCGGCGGCGTGGACGCGGCGGGTGTACGCAGCGCCGGTGAGGCATTCCATCGAGACCAGCATGTAGGAGATCCCCCGGTAGAACGGCGCCCCGGTGCTGTGGGTGGCGATGAAGTCGGGGTCGTGGACGCCGTCGACGATGTCGTGCAGGTCGAGGTCGGGCCGGGGGTGCAGGATGAGGTCGGTGCGCCCCTGGAAGGCGTAGCTGGCTTCGAGTTCCTCCAGGGTCATGAGGTGGTCGAACGTGATGTACGTGTACCGAGTGGGGACGCCAAGTACGGACGGGGTACGGATTCCGGTGGCGTTCTGTTCGGCGGTGGTTTCCTTGTTGAACCGCTGCAGGATGGAGGTGACTCCGGATTCGATGCCGAACAGGCATCGGCGCAGCCCGTGGTCCAGGAGGTGACGCCAAAGGTCGGCGCGTTCGTGGTGCCAGGCTCGGTCGGCGTCGGGGTGGGCGACCTGGTCGATGCGGCAGGACGTCTCCCAGGAAAACCCGCCGGTGTGCAGGGTGGCGGCGAGTTGTCGGGCTCGGGTGACGGCGTCGGGGTCGCGGCCGATGAATTCTTCGTCGACCAGGTACAGCACGGGTGCGATGTCCGGGTGGCGGGTGAAGACCTCGCGCAGGTGGGGAAGGATCCAGGTGAAGTCGTCGGGGCCGGTTCCGGCCCAGTGGCCTTTGTGTCCGCGGGGGCAGAAGGAGCAGGCGCTGGTGCATCCGCGGCTGGTTTCCAGTTGAGCGACGCCACCGGCGGTGAACGTGGCGTCCAGGAGGTCGAGTTCGGGGAGGAAGTCGGTCTGGGTCCGGTTGGCGACCCCGGCTGTGCGTAGTTGCTTTCCGACCTGAGCGACAGCTTCCAGGGACAGCGGCGCTGGCCCGAGGGTAAGTGGGATGGTCTCGCGGGGGTTGTCGTTCGTGGTGGTGGTGTGGGGGCGGGTGTAGCCGATGCCGCGGACGTGGTTGCGGTTGAGGTCGTGGTGCCAGTGGGCGATGACGTCGGCGACGGTCGGCTCTCCGGCGCCGCGGGCGATGAGCAGGTGGGGGTAGCGCTGCAGCAGGAGGTGTTCGTTGCGGGCGGTGAGGCTGCCCCCGGCCAGGATGAGCGGCGGGTCGGGGCGTTGGTAGAGGGTGTCGAGGAGGTGGGTGAGCAGGTCGTGCTGCCCGAAGGTGGCGGAGATCCCGATGATGTCCGCCCCGCCAGCATCGTCGGCGTCGCGGGGGTGGGCTGCGGTGAGGATGTCGTCGAGGGTGGCGCCGAGCTGCATGTCGATGAGCTGAACTGATCCACTCAGCGTGGCCCGGGCGGCGCGGGCCAGGTCGCTGATGCTCAAGGAGAACCGGGGCAGGGGGAAGATCTCCCGCCGGTAGAGCGCAGCGAGCAGGACCCGCGGTCGTGACAGGCGGTGGTGGGCGTCCGCGGTGAGCTCGGCGGTGGACAGCCAATGGTTGGGGTGGTGCAGGTGGATGCCGGCGTGGGCCCAATGGGGCCAGGTTCGTGTGCGGTGTGGTTGCCCGGACAGGTCCGCAGCAACCCACGGGGCGTCCGGACCGACGCGCAGAACGAGCAGGCGCCGATCCAGGGTCCCGGTCACGGCCACGAACGCCTCCCCCGGCAGAGCACCCCGGATCGCATCGGCCCAGGTGTTGGGTTCGCCCGGCAGCAGAGCGCGCAGCCGGGTTTCCAGGTCCTGATCGTTGTCGGGCGTGATGAGCGACGGGTAGGTGCCGGCAGCCAGGCGCACAGCCGTCATGACCCGGACCGCCGGGTGGACGGTGGTGCGGGTGCGGGACGGATGGGGAAGGTGCACTGCTCCTCCAAGGGTGGCGCGTTCACCCGGCCCGCTGGGGGTGGGTCGGGGCGTGCGGCATCGGCTCAGCGCCGTGACGGCAGTGAGCAGGTCGAGGCGACGCGGTTATCTGGTGCTGACGGCCAGGGACGCTGCGGCGGCGGGGCCGGTGGTCGTGCTGGTGGGTGCGAGGACGGCGATCAGAGCTGCGTGGTCGGACAGACCCTGATGGCGGGGTTCGTGGTCGTACCGGCATTCGCGCAGGGCGGGCAGGTGAGGTCGGGAGCAGAAGAGGTGGTCGAACCGGTACCCGGCTCCGGAGCGCCGTCCGTACCAGGAGTGCTCGACGTCGTCGGGGTGCAGGTGCCGGTAGGCGTCGGTCAAGCCGGCGTCGGCGAAAGTACGGTAGAAGTCGTACTCCCAGGCGCCGAAGTTGGTGTGTGCCGGGACGTGCCCGGGTTCGATCACGTTCAGGTCCCCGGCCACTACTAGGGGGATCGACTGGTCGAAGCCTGCGGTGAGTTCGGGCAGCAAGTCGGTGACGGCCGCCTGGAATGCGCGCTTGTCGACATTGCGGCGCTGCCGTGGGCCACGGGAAGGCACATACATTCCGACCAGCCCGATCTGGACCGCCCCCATCACCCCTGCTGGTTGCCTGGTCGGCGTTCCTCTGGCGGTCTCGTCCGGCCGGGTGACAGGGAGGGTGAGGGTGGCGGCGATGAACCGGTGCGACAGGTGCGGGCTGCGCAGGTGCTCGGCAATGCGCAGGTCACCGGCCCTGGCGGTGATCATGACGCTGTAGTCGCCTGCCGCGTCGGTGACATGGGTGGTGAATCCGTGACGGTGCAGGGCTCGGGCCAGGTTCTGGCCGCCGTCGGATCTGGGGACTTCGGTGAGCACGGCAGCGTCAGCGGGTGAGGCGGCGATACAGGCGGCCTGTCGGACGGCGCGGGCTGGGTTGGCGTTCTGGACGTTCCAGGTCATCACCGTGACCGACGCACCCGTACCGTCCCCGGTCTGGCCTTGAGCCTCCGCGATTTCGCTGGTCATGAGGCGCCTCCCGGAGTGGGCGCGGTCGGTGAGGTGACCTCGTCGAGGAAGACCTCGCCGGAGGCGTCGAGGCTGCGTTGAACGCCGCTCATGATGTCGCGGACCTGGGCCAACACGTTCTCCGGCAGCGGCCCGAGGGCTGCGGCGGCCAGGTTCTGTCGTACCTGCGCTGCGGAGGTGAACCCGACCAGGGCGACCGCGTGCGGTGAGCGGTCAAGGCAGGACCAGATGGCGGCGCGGATCACCTGGGCTGACGCCTGGCCGGCCGGATCTTCGGCTCCCAGAACAACTCGCACTTGGTGGAGGCCGTCGTCGAGGATGCGCTGCGCGCCGGCGGTGAACCATCGTTTGCGGGACCGGTGGTCACCCGACCCGAACGTTCTCGGGGAGTCCGCGGTGTGGGCGCCGGTCAGGAGTCCCTGAGCCAGTGGCTTGTTGACCAGGACCCCCACCTGAGCCTCATCCGCGAAGGCGAAGAGCCCCGCCGCGGCGGCCGGGGGCGTGAGCAGGTTGTCCCGCACCGCAAGGACGTCAGGATCGATCAAGGGGAAAAGCTCGCGGAACCGAGTCACCTTGTCGGCCCGGCCACTCACAGGACCGTCGGGATTTCGGGGGAGGCGGTCGAGGGTGAACCGGTGTGGCCCGCGCATTCCCACGGCCCGGATGAGGCCTTCGGCCTTGAAGGACGTCAAGGCCCGCACGACCCCCGGCAGCCACTGGTCATGGTCACCGAAGTCGCTGTGGTGCAGGAAGTAGATGTCGACATGATCGGTGTTCAGGTTCGTCAGTGTCTGTTCCAACTGATGGCGCATGTGCCCGGGCGCGTATCCGTGCTCGGCGGTGCCCGCGAAGTACCCGACCTTCGACACGAGCACCAAGTCGTCCCTGGGCACCTGCGCCACCAAGCGGCCGATCAGCCGTTCGGAGCGGCCGTGGCCATACACATCGGCGGTGTCGAACAACCGCACCCCGACCGCGTAGGCAGCCTCCAAGCCCGCGACCGCTTCGTCATCCGCAGGTGCGGTGGACCACCCCATCGGCAGACCCAAGTTGTAGTCCGGGCCACCGATAGCCCAACACCCCAATCCCACAGCCGGCACGGACAGTCCACTGCGTCTCAAGGCTCGCCACGGGACGAGGTCATCATGGGTTGAAGCTCCGGTACTGGACGGGCCGAGGGCAGTCACGAGGTTCCTCCGATGCCTATTCACGGTGCCTGCTGTTCAGAGTGAATGCACTGGTCAGGTCGCCGCCTGGACCGAGCGACCGGTCATGGTCGTCAGCAGAGCTCCTGAGCAGTTCTTCCAGAGCACCCCAGCGGACGCTGTCGCTGTCGGGGTCGGCGGGACCAGCCAGGAGAGCCTGAATGAAGCGCGCGAAGGGCGGCGGCAGGTTCGCCCGGCAGTAATACGCCCGAAGGCCTGCCGAACTCGGTCCGAGCTGGTCGAGGAGGTGATAGGTCTGCCAGGTTCCGAAAGCCCGCGACAGCAACTGAGCGGCGACTCGGGGGTCGTCGAGTTCAAAGGCCTCAGGGCCACCGCTGACCATGCTGACGGAGATCGCACCACGCCAGCGGCGCAGACCGCAGACACGCCCGTGAGCGAAGCCACCGATCAACAACGCGCCCCCCATCGGTCACCCGCTCCCATCAGGGCCAAGATGCTCTCCCCCGGAGTCTGAGCCAGCCAGTTCGGCAATCGAGGCCGCGAGGACGGCAGCGGTATCGCTTCGGGCAGGCAGATTGAGCATCGTCGCAGCGATCGTCGAGTAGGTGCGGCACGGCCACCGAGGCGGACAAGAGCCGCGCTCGGGACGGTCGCATCCTTCACACACCGGCGGCCGGCCGTCACGCAGTCGCGGAGCGTGCAGTTGGAGCAGTTCACCGGCAAGGGAGTCCCAGCAGTTCTCCTTGACCTTCCGGTGAAAGCTGTGGACGGCATTGGTGAGCGCTTGCGGGCCTCCACGACGCCTGGGTCGCGTGATCACGACTCTCCGCCGAACCAGCGCAGAAGGACGGCATCTTCATGGGGACGGAGGTCATTGACTGCCATCAGCAAGAGTGGATCTGCTCGACGCAGGGTCACGCCCTTCCGGGCGACACGACAGGGCACTCAGATCACCGCCACCAGATTGGCCAAGGACTCAGGAGTGACGCGGAACGCCGCTCGACTGCCGGACATGACAGCAAGGAAGGTCATCCCGGCCTGCACGGTCCAGATTGCGTCGTCGTGGGCCAACGGCTCCGGCTCGCTGGTAGTCAGCCAAGCTCGGAAGTAGTCGCGATCCATCACCGCAATACAGCATCCGGAGTGCCGCACGATCACAGTCTCTCGACGGACGCTGACCTCAGCGTCACCGACAGACCAATCACGGCCGTTCCTCAGATCCAAGATCAATTCCCCGGTCCACTGAGTTCCCGCGGCTGCAGCGCGCGTCACAGGTCAAGCCCTACTCGGGCGTCTGTGGCTGTAGACATGTTGCTTGCTGGGGAGAGGCGGCTCGAAGAGGCCTCAGCCCGGCCAAGGTTGTCGCCTGACATCGCAACCTTCCTGTGGAGGCCGAGCCGCCCGTGCGAGATTCGGGCTCAACACGGGCGGCCCGGCGATTGTGGGTGTTCACCTCATCGCCGCAAAGCAGGGCTGGGTCGTACCTGTCGCGGAGGTCGGGACCGAGGCCCAACGAATAGTCCATCCGAGAACCTCTTGAGGCCACGCGCTCTCGTTAGCAACGAGTCAAGCGTGGCAGAATCGCTTTTGCAAGATTCTATTTAGCAGCCCAGGTTCTCGCCCTTTACGAGCGAGGTTTGTCTTCTGAATCGACCAGCCCTACCCTTCTATTTCGAGGGTTCGGTCCACTCCAAACCGAGGATGTGAGACGTGGTGACAGACGAGATCACCGGCTCGACCGTGCCCCGACGCCAGCTGGGCCGCTACATGCGGGACCTTCGGATGCGCGGCCGCCTGACCGTGAAGGCTGCGGCTGAGGCCCTTGAGTGGTCCGAAGGCAAAATTTGGCGCATCGAGACTGGCCAGACGTCTATGCGCAGTCACGACGCCGAGCTGATGTGCAAGATCTATGGCGCCGACCCCGACATGACCGAGGCCCTGAAGGCTCTGGCCAAGGAGACCAAGTCTCGGGGCTGGTGGCACAGCTACGGCGACGTCATCCCCGAGTACCTCGACGTCTTCCTCGGCCTCGAAGAAGCTGCAGCAAGCATCATCTGCTTCGAGGCCGAACTGGTACCAGGCCTGTTACAGACACAGGGGTACGCGCACACGGTGATCAGAGCCGACAACCCCGGTATCGACGAGGCGGAGATCGAGCGACGGGTTCACGTCCGTCTGGCCCGTCAGGTCCTGTTGACTCGTGCTGCAAGTCGACCGAACCTGCAGTTCGTGCTCAGCGAGGCGCTACTTCATCGGCCGGTCGGAGGCCTGCAGGTACTCCTCGGCCAGCTCGATCACCTACTCGGCGTTAGCACCCTGGACAACGTATGCCTACGAATAATGCCCTTTGAGACCGGCCTTCACCCGGGCATCCTGTCCGGGCCGTTCGTCATACTTGGCTTCCCAACGAACGGCGTCGGTGCTGCATCTGAACCCATGACCGTCTACATCGAAGAGTTCACAGGTGCGCTCTACCTCGACAAGACCAAGGAGGTCGAGCGATACAAGGCGGCTTTCCATGACATCTGGGACAAATCTCTCAATGAAGCCAGGTCACGAGACCTGATCTCCAAGATCACAGAGGAGCTACGGACGTGAAGAGCAACAAGCTCGACGGAGCGGTGTGGCGCAAGAGCAGCCGCAGCAACGGCCAAGGCAATTGCGTCGAGACCGCATTCCTGGCTGACGGTGAGGTCGCCCTGCGAGACAGCAAGGATCACGGCCAAGGCCCCGTCCACATCTTCACCGCCGGCGAGTGGGATGCGTTCATCGGCGGTGTGTTGAACGGCGAGTTTCACCGACCAGGCGCACGATCGTAGTGCCCAAGCTGACCCTGTCCAGCAGGCGGCAGGGACGAACCCGGCCCCGGCATGAGCCTGACGGTAGACCGAGCGAGGTCGTTCTCCTTTCCGAGCGTCGAACGCTGCTCTCCCGGCTCGACGATCGCTGCCCCTAGCGGTCGGCCCGGCGCCTCTCGAGCACATATCCGACGGCCACACCGGCCGTTGCCACAATCAGGAGGACCAGGGCCACCCAGATTAGAGGTCGTGGGCGCCCCGCGGCCGCCAGCGACCATGCAATTAGGAGCCACCCGACGGCAAGTGTGCAGATGGCCAGACGCAAGTTCCGGCGCTGCTGCTCGTGGACCACGCCGCAGCATCGCATACGCATCGAGCAAGGTAGTACCTGTGAGCTGCGGTGGAGTTGAGGGGTCTAGCCGTCGATGGTCATCGTTCGGGGTCATGTTCCGGGGTTTGGCGCCCCTGGGTGTCCCTGTCTGGGTGTGCCGCCTCGTGCGGGCGTCAAAAATCGCACTCTCTGCAGGCAGCTGGACGAGGCTAGGAAGTTGTGCGCCAGCCCGGCCGGGCGGTCCAGGCACGGATCGGCAATGGCGATGCTGACCTTGTCCTCCCCTATCGCAAACGCGGGCCGCAGCTCGCCCGCTAGCGATTCCGTCTCGCTGGCGGCTAGGCATGGAGTTCGTGTATTCGCTACCGCGGTCGGGTGCCAGAGGATGCCGTGTGCGGGTCGGCCACCTGGGTCAGCCAATGAACGAGGGCCTCGTCGGAGGTGCCCAGGGTGGGCGGCGACTGCCGGAGACTTCTTGATCGGTAGATCATGATGGCGATGGCCACCGTGCCGGGCAGCGTATGGGCGATGGGGCTCAGATTGTGCGCGAGGGCGTGGTCGCCGAGGACGCCGCCGGCGATCGCCCAGGCGATGGTGGCGCCGATCACGGCGGTGACCACTACCCAGGCGACGATAGAGATCAGGATGTTCACTGGCGATTGCCTGATGCCGCCGACGAAGTCGCTGCCGCCGTCCTGTCCGGGGACCAGGATTCCGCGCAGCGTGCGCGGCGACGGGCGTTGATCCTGCCACCGTGCCGACACACGGATGCGGTGGTTCAAGATCTCGCCGGTGAACAGCCACTTGGGTTCGATGCGGCGGTTGTTCGCGGCTTTGAGGGCCACCTGAAGCCGTTCTCGGCTGCGGCTGACATCAGTGGTGAAGTGCACCCGGACTGCTTCGCGATGGAACCATCCACGACCCAGCCGGCCTGGCCACCTACGAACCCGCCATCCGCGAATGATCTCCACCCCTGTCGGATGAGCCGCACCGTCACCTGAGTCAGCTCATGCTCACCTTCACGAGCCGACGCTCACGCCGCACTCGATGGAACTGTAGCTGCGCGTCGTAGCTCAGTCAGGATCTGCGCAGGGTCGGCTACGTCAGGCCCGAGTCCAAGTACGGCCCCGCTTCCTGCTACTGAGGCGCGATCGTGGCGCATTAGCCTCAGGTAGAGGCGTCTCGCCGGGCAGCTACCAGGGCCTGAAGCTGTTCGGCCAGGGCCAAAGCCTCGCGATACTTCGAGGTGAAGACCCTCGGAAAGCCACCAGTTTTCAAAGTGAGACGAACCGACTCGTGCCCAGCCCGCCGCCGCACCTCGAAGGTGACGTCCCGGATGTCAGCCAGGTCGATGGTCGTGGCGTCAGCCGCGGTCCCACCCAGCCAGCGCTTGCGCTGAATATGGACAGCAGAGGCAGTCAGCACCACAGTTCGGACACCGTTGAACCCCCACCACGGACCCGGCGAAAACTCGGCAACGGCCAGAACCGGACCAGCATCGGACCCTGCGCGCAGGGTTCGAGCCACTTCATCGTCGTCCCGGCGAGCCGCTCCTGACTGCATGCAGGCATGATACGGATCCGCAGATCACGCGAGGAGTGGAGGACGGATGGGCCAGCAAACCGACCGGGCCGACCAGACCGAGAAGGTCGATCACCCCGATCGACGCGGCGAACGACCTTCCGCGCGGTGGCGGCGGATCGCAACGCTGCTGATCCTGCCGGCCGCGTATGGGCTGTCCGTGATGATGGACGAGCAGAACGGGATGCCTCTGAGCAAGTCCTTGATCGGATCAGCCGTCCCGGCTGGACTGATCTCAGGCATCTTGATCTTTGCCATCGGCCGCCAAGGCCGACTGCAGCGCACGGCTCGGCCGGTGGATGGTCAGTAATGTTTCCTTATCGGGTCGCGGCAGGAACGTCGACCTGCTAATGCAGAGCAACGGTAAGCCGCCGAACCGATGAGATCTTTTGTATATACAAATCGCGTATTGGTGTCCCTTGGGATCGCGGCGTCCCTCGCGGCGTTGAGCTTGACGCGCACGATGGCGGGCATCCCTGCCCTGGCGCTCTCAATAGTGGCTATTAGATTACACATGCGTAAGCACAAATATCCACGACTGGTTAGACCTAGTTGGATACTTTTGGTTTCACTTCTTGTGATCGCTGTGATCACTGCAGCCGTTGCCTTCGCTGAAACATTCTAATGTCCCGCTCCGCCAATCCAGCTGCGGCTCGCATCTTCGGCGTCCATCCACACAGCGCGGGGCAGGAAACTATCCCCGACCTCACTTGGCCGGTCGGAAGGACAAGTTCTGACCAGCGTGACGCTCGATCCCATCTAGATACATCCTCCAGCAGGTGCCCGATGGTCCATCTACGGGCCAGGATGGCGTTCGCCCGAGCCGAGCTGGCCGGTGCTGACCTGGACTGCACCCGAGATCCTCTGCCACGGCGATGTCATAGCCGCCATCATCGCCGGGTTGCCCCTGCGCGACTTGCCCTCCCAATGGCTCTTCTCGGCCTGGCACAAAGGGCCTGACCCTTGCACCGCCGACACCGCCCTGGCGTTCCGCTCGGTGGTTTGTCAGAGGGTGTGCGTACGGTGCCAGGGTGAGCAGCTTCGTCCCGCCCGGGTGGCCTGCGTCGGTGCTGCCGCCGGGGGCACCGGATTGGGAGCAGTCCGCGCAAAACTGGCTGCTGGATCAGTGCCCGCCGGACTACCGTGGCCACCTCGTGCTGCGCCGGCATCCGGTGGTATTGGCCTGGCTGGCCCGTCGGCATGCCGAGGCTTCCTGGCGCGCTATGGCCGCCGCGGTGGCCAGCGCCCGAAGCGACCTCGCAGACGTCGTGACCCCTGCGTCGTGGAAGCCACCCTCGGTGCCCTGGAGAAGGAACAGGCTCGACTGATGGTCGCCGGCCGCGGGATCACTCTGGTCCTTGAGTCCCTGCTCGGCCATCGCCATATCCCCCGGCTTTGACACTTGCCGGGAGCGACCCAACCCCGAAGAGCTTGTGGACGCGCTACGGGTGCAGATCGATCAACTGCACCTGGCCCTGCGCGGCCGCGACATCCTTGGGCAGGCCAAAGGCATCATCCGTTTGCTGATTCGCTGCGATGGCGAGACTGCCTTCGACCTGCTGGCCGAGTGCTGCCAGCACAGCAACCGCAAGGTCGGCGACGTCGCCTTCACCATCACTGAATGTGCAACCATTACGGTGGTCGCATGCGGGATAGTGCTGAGGACCTGACGTGTCTTGACTGCTCGGGGCTCTGGTTGCGCGAACTGGACTTCATTCATGCTGACAATTGCCGGTTCGCGCTCAGCGAGGCGAGCAGGCTCGCCGATGACCTGGCCCGGCTGAGCGGAACCAGCGAATTCGAGCGCGACACCACTAACCACGAGGAAGAGCTGGCCATGGACCTCGGGATGCTCCTGGGGCTAGTGGCTGGCTTCCACGCTCCGTTGGGCCCCACCCCCACAGGCCGGCATCGGCGCACCCTTGTTCGACTGGTCGACGGCGAGCGCCGCCGGATCAGCATCGACGGCCGCGATCTGAGCACGCCAGGCTCAGCCATCGGTTGAGCGGCGAGCGAGAACGGCCAGTCCTGAAGAAGTCAAGGGGCCTGCCCTTCGTTCTCCAACTGGAGCTCCACGATGACGCGGCCGCAGTGGTTGCTTCGGCCGGCGCACGGAAAAGTGGTCAGCTCGTCGACTCAGCCGTAGTGGCGCGCGCGTCTCTTGAGAAGAGTGCTCGCGGCGGTCAGCTGCAGCTCGATACCTGACCGTTGGAGCCGTTCGGAAAGAGATAACCGGCGCATGCCCAGGCGTTGACTGGGTGGCCGGCGCCGGAGGTTGCAACCTTTTCGCCGGACACTGCGGTGGGCGAATGCACTTGTACCAGGTTGGTCCTGCGAGCGAGCCGCGATCAGGGTCGAAGTCAGTTATCGTGCGGCACTCACCAACACCGGTGCTCAGAGGGCACGGGGGGGGAAGTCCCATCGCAGGGTAAGGGCCTGATTGACGGCGAGGTCTTTGCGGGTGAGTTCGATGATCACGACGTCGCCGGGGCGGGTCCAGGCGATGCTGTCGGCGGCAGACAGTTCGGAGCCGTCAGCGCGTTCCTCGGTAGCACTGCAGCCGGTCAGGCGGCGGGATGCCGTGGGTCAGGCGCACGTTCAGCTCCTGGGTCGGGTAGAGCACCGACTGCCGCCGGTAGTGCTCGTCCACGAACCGCCCACCGGTGCAGGTGTAGGCGATGGTCGCAGACTCCCCGGGCTGGACGGCGGGGAACACCTGGCAGGCGTAGTGGGCGTTCAGCTTCGACTGGTGGATCTTCTGGATGATCAGATTTCGGGCGCTGTGAACGTCCGTCCGTCCTCGGGCAGTCTGGACCACCGCCCCGACTTCCTGATTCCCGGTAGATGGTTAGCCCAGGTCAGATACAAACAAGATCGGCCTCCGATCAGCGTTTCCGCTGGTCAGAGGCCATATCCCGGCTGTCTCAATGCGTGCGCCCGAAGGGATTCGAACCCCTAACCTTCTGATCATTTAGGCGGTTACCGGCCAGTTCTCAACTGTGCTGAACATGTTGTGCAAGAACAGCTTTGATCACCGGACAGTGCCCACTAGTCCTGGTCGATCCGCAGTGATTCGTGTGGGTAAAGGGTGGAGATGATCATGCTGGCCGAAACACAACGCAGTCTTCCGTTCTGATACAGCATCGCAATTCGCGCTCAGGGCCAGCGACGCTGTTGTTCATAACGCCGTCACAGCTCAGCAAAGAAGGAAGGGTCTACGGCGACATCCTCAACCTGCCGGACGGTGGTCTTGACACCAAGATCGTAATCCTTGAGGAGGTTGCACAGGCGCAGACCGTCGATGAGATCCACTGGTGGAGCGCCGTCTCGCGTCGCCTCAGCCTTTGCGTCTCCCGTGAAGGTGCCGGTTGTGATGAGGAGGCCCTTATCGCCGCGGCCGGCCATCGCTCCCCGAAAATCGCGTACGGCAGCCGAGCCGACGCTGCCTCGGTAGCGCTTGCACTGGAAGAAGACAGGGAAGGAGACCAACGACATGCGATACACGCCGAGCCCGTCGATTCCTCCGTCACCTGTGCGCCCGGTCACCGTGGCACTGATGAATCCAGCTTCTCGGAGCAATCTCTGAGCCAGCCGCTCGAAAGCATCGGGCTTCATCCCCATCATGGCGTCGAGTAACTGCTCCTGCCAGGGCGGATCGTCATCGACGTCTTCGTCAGCAACGTTGTTGTCGGTGGTGTCGTTGGTACTCCTCTTCTGACGGCGTTCCTCCCGGTAGCGGGCCACGAACTCCCGATGAAGGCTCGGTAGCTCCGGTTGGAGCACAGCGCGGCCGGCGTCAGTGAGGCTCCAGACACCTCGCCTGCTGTTGTCCAGCACCCCCATCCCCTTGAGGTAGGTTCTCGCCCATGCCAGCCGGTACTCGATCTCGGTACGAGGTCCGTCACCGTGTAGAACCTGCTGCTGATCTTCACTAAAGCCCTCGTTCTCGATCACGACTTCCGTGATCTCGTCGATGGAGGCCGAACCACCGAGTTGGCGGACAGCCACGACGACAGGCCAGAGCAGGTCTTGGTAACCGGGAAGCGGAAGTTGGGTCACGCTGACACTGTGCCGTATGGGGCCGCGGCCCGAGCAGGAGCCAGCGGCACCGGTGGAGGACTTCTTCCTTATCAGGCCATTTGCCAGCTTGGGCAATGTGCTCCTGACCTGCACAATGAGTCCACTGACGTCCATGTTTGTACGCCTGTGCGGGTGGTCGTTGTCACTCAGTTCGACACTCAGTGGAGCCTGACGCCCCGCCGGACTCCGCGGCCGGCGGCTACATCGTCCGAGCCGCCGGTCTTTCCCTGAACGCGTTAGGTATCCGCTCGGGAGTCCAGGACACGTCGTCTGCTCTGGCTGGGTCGGTGAATACGAGAACGGACTCGTCTAGTCGTCGCCAGGTGAGTCGGCCGCTCCAGTTTTCCTCTGGCTCGCCGGCCATCAGCAGCAACTCGTGGGCACCGATGCGTAAAACCACCTCGGCGATAACGTCGTGCTCGGCATCGAACCGCACCTTTACGACCGTGATCGCACCGACCGGCAGTTCGGTGACATCGCGACTGCGGTAGCCGTTGCCGTCCTCGCGGTCGTGCCACGGGTCCGGGCCGTCAACGTTGAAGCACAGCCCCCAAACGCCGTCGTCCTCGTCGATGCCGACCCTTCTGGCGGTCCCGTCGTCCAGCAGCGCCAGCAGTTCCAAAAACACCAAGCAAGGGACGTCGGCCCCGCCAAACTGCGGGTCTGGCCCGTCACCGTCGCGGACCGCCATCTCGACCCCCCGCCATCCGCTGACGGTGACTCCCGAAAGGTCCTGCACGCGCCTCAGTTGCTCATCGGCCCAAGCTCGACGATTGGCTGCTGCCTCTGCCTGCGTCGGCCACATCATGGCAGCGCTCCATAGGCTTCCCCGGGCCGGAGGCGGTTGTCAACGACGGGCACAAGCCCCAAGCTACCCGTGCGCCACCATGCACACACCGAAGCATTGATCTCCAGCCCCCCATTTCGCGTGCGGGCGGCATACGCGCGTCACAAGCCCAGAAGGGGCCCAACCCCAAACCCGCGGATTCTCGGACGATCATGCGGGTTGGTCGTGGAAAGTGCCTCTGACCTGCGGCGGAACCGATCTGGGCCTGCCATCATTCGGTGTCGTTTGGCGTCGTTCCTCAGGGTTTCCGGTCCCTAAACGGTCCCGATCAGAAGAGGGCGAGCTGGACAGCCGCGGTGGCCGGCCGAATGAATCGGCGACGGCGAGGCTTGCTCGGGCACGGGATGCGCAGAGCCATGAAGCGGCCGAGGGCGTTGCGGAGCAGGAGGACGGGGTACCAGCGGGCGATGGTGAGGTTCATGATCCGTGGCCCTTCGTTGGCAGTGGCGGCGGGGGCGTTGTGTGCCCCTGCCGACAGGCCGCAGGTACCGCGCCCGGCGAGGCTCGCCGTCAATCCCCCCTGCCGATCGACCCAGCCGCGCGCATGTGCGGTGAGCACATACCCGGACCAGCTCGCAGAGTTGGGGATTGACGGGGAGATCGGGCGTGGTACCGGAAGGTGAGCCCGGCACCCAAGGTGATCGGCCTCGCGCGTCACCTCACGAGAACGAGCATGAGACACGCGCGGGCCGGACGAAGCCTGGTGAGCTACATACGAAATCGCTGAAGGCTGCCGTTCTCCCGAGAGTCCTCCACATCGCTGGGGCGGAGGAGCGATGTTCTATCAACGCATCAGTCCGTTATGCGTTATTTGTTCTGACAAGATGAACTACAACGCGTAGTCTTTGAGCAGTGAGCTCAAGACGGGACACGCACAGTCGACAGAACTGTCGTACCCACGCTGTCTACTTGGCGTACGGTGTCGAGCATGGAGGAGAGGCGAGGTCAGGTCATGATCAGTCAGCAGACCCTCCACTACGAACTGATAGGCCGCTTCGAGAAGCTTCTCGGTGACCTTGGCAAGACTCATCTGAGTGTTCGCTGGGAGTCCGGGCCGAGGATCGTGCGTGTCGGGGCCTGCATCGACCGGTACACATGGGACACTCGGATGCTAGCCATTAAGGCCCTGCTCGATTTCGAGACTGCTCATGCTGATGAGTTCGCCGTTGAGTTCGACGTAGTGCCGTTGGCGCCTGTACAGGATGACGAATACGTTGAGGTCTAATGGGCCACCGGAACTGGCACATCGCGCGAGCGAAGCACCACAAGGACGTCGCGGACTTCTTGGTCGACCCTCACTACGACTGGGCTTGCGTAGCTCTTGCTTATTCGGCTCTGCACTATGTTCATTCCTCGCTTGCCGATGAAATCGGCGTCCACAAGGACGAACGCCACCCAAGGAAACACACCGCCCCCTCCGGGATAGTCAATGGAGGGCGGGGAACGAACCAAATGGTTCGTGATCTCTATCCCACAATCCATGTTGCCTATATCAGTCTGTTCGAGATGGGCCGCAGGACGCGGTACGACGTTTCCGAGCTGGGAGGACCTGTCGCCTATAAGCTGCTGCTTTTGCAATTCAATTCCGTTAAAGATTTTTGTATTAGCCTGAACGGAACACGGTCCCCGGTCCCGACCCAAACACCCTGAGGAGTTGGGCGACTGCGGTCATTGGTCGTGACACGGCCGCTTGATCCTTCGGCGCAAGAGGAACGATCGCAGGGCTTGCCGATAAACAATGAGAATTTGTCGTCAGCCGTTGGACGCGCACGGCGGTCATCCTTCCCTCGCGTCGCGCATGTACCACGTCGCTCCGATGCGGTTCAGCACCGTTTGGATCGAAGCCACATAGGCAAGCCGTTGTATCGTGAGAGTCCCAAGATTTTGGTTGGGAGAGATTCTTCCTACCCATTCGCGAACTAATGCCCTGGCAGTCGGTTCGCGCTCGGTTGCAGCTTGGGCGAGCCTCCTTAGGTGATCGTCGAAACCGTCAAAGATGGCAACTTGATTTAAGGACGTAGAGGCCGAGGACATAGAAGAAAGAATATCGGCCAATGATTGGAATTGGCCACCTCGGCCAGAGGGATTTGGATATCCCACCGTACCCGGCCTCTCGTATGTCCAGACCTTGTGTCCGACCAACATGCTTGGCGAGACGTATCCCGAAGAAATAAGTACCGTCCTTGCAATCTGGTGAGTTTGAAGGTGACCGGATGTCCAGAATGCCGGTGCCGCATATCGAACAAGCAAGGAGTCTGATATTGACTTCTCGAGCCTGAGCAGCACGCTCTGTTGGTCGGCGGTTCGTTCGAATCGAAAATACGGGCGATGCCATCGATGCCATTGCTTGGCAGCGGGACCATGAAGATATGTTGGACGTTTATATTGAAGAATGAGACTGACCGGATTGCTCGGCAACCTGGCAAGGGGTGGCATCACTCCAGGGAGCCAAAATGAGGGCCAAAGACGAAGACCGGGGGGCCGCGAAACCGCCAGCACGCCCCAAATTGGGTGATTGGTCGACGGACAGGCGGCGGCATCGTATCCAAGAATGTTTTCGATTACCTGTCCGGAACTGTAGATGGCTCCTCTACCTTCGGGGCCCCACGCCAGTTCAATAGCGGCAGCTACCTCGAACTCCTTCTCCTCGAATTCAGCACGAGGCATGAGACTCCCTGTGAGTAGCTAATAGGACCTCCCCGCTGTGACGTGTCAAGCAATGGTTCCGTCTTGCGCGACGTTTCTGGCGCTGGGCCCCGATCTAAGCGGCGGCGCCCGGAACAGCCAAGTCCTTAACCGCCCACTCCCTTACAGTTTTGGATACAAGTTCGCGATTAGTTAGATCGACCGACTTGTAAATTTGACCTGCAAGATCTGTAGGCAAATTCGGTGACGTCAAATCCCGAAGAATGACGCACCTCCTGCCTGTTAGCATCATGCCACCCAGCTCAATTACAACATTGTAATTGAGTCCGCGACCGGCGCAATCTTCAACAATACCTAGACCATATCGACAGGCCCACATGTATGCGCCAACATTCCCAAATAGATCCTCGTCAACAATGGAGTCACTGGCTAGGTGCAGCGTCAGGCCGCAGTCAGCAAGGGTCGCACGAGAAACGGCTATTGCGTCAGCCACAGGGTCAGGCGTTGCGCCTTCACTGGGAAATCGAGTCATGCAGAGCACATTCTGATCGAATGGGTATCGATCGAGCAATCGAGCGATACCTGGGCCCCAGCGTGGAGGCGCTGCCCAACTGGGTATGACCGTGTGATCTGTATGTGCGAAAACGGCGCCGGGGGCCGGCGTCGCTGCCAGGCTGACGCTTTCAGCATTCTGTACGGCTAGTCCTTCGAGTGTTCGGCGACCGATCGGCGTGAGCATCCATCGTCCTTGCGGATGCCGCAGTACCTTAGATTCGGAACGAAGTGTCGCTAATGCCGCGCTGACGTTTCCAGGAGGCGGGATACTCAATTCGTAGAAAGCGCCCGTGATATCACTTGGTGAGAACCTTCCGTCTTCAGACCTACGTCCCACTAGATCTGCGATTACCAATATGCGATCAGGCGCTCGGCGCATCGATTGGACCTGTAAAGCGAATCTATCCAGCACCGAGGCTCCCGGAGATCTCCTTAGCGAGCTCCTTCGCCTTTTGTTTGCCTTCATATTTAATCTTGTATGTCGCCGACCGGCCCGTGCCGTTAATGTTATACAACGATTTCAATGGGGCGACATGCTTAGAGTAGTTTCCAGTATCTAGGATTCCGTGACGTTCCAATTCTTTCCTTAAGTCGGCGTCTGCTGTAGCGCCCGGATCGTATTTGCCCTCCTGGCGCGCTGCCATGTAGAGGGTAGCCACGCCGAGCACCTTGGCTGCCTTAGTCTTGCCGAGCTTCTCAAGGTCGGCGACAAACTGGAGGTCGCCGTCGTGCTCATGGAAAATTCGGTCTATATGACCGATTTGAATGCCGAGCCCTCGGGCAACGTCTGTCAGCTTCAGGAGTGTGGTGGCCCCGGCTGCGCCAACGGCGTTTTCGGAATCAACTTGCGCACCTGTGCTGGCCACGGACAAGGGTGCAGAGGACTGCGATAGTCCGACTTGTAGGCAAAGTAGGTCGATCGCTCTTTCGAAACCGATGACGCGTAGATCATCTGGGAGTTTCACCTCTTCGACAGCGGCCAGAGCTTGCCTGAGAATTTCGGAGGGTTTCATGATTTCCTCGATCTCACTCGGTCACCACTTCTACGAACAGGCGCTTCGACCACTTCAACGGGCGGCGGTGCTGTGACCTGCATGAACGGCATCATGTAGCAGATGTATAAGGAATTGCAAGTTACTTCGAGACTGAGTATGAACTCGAATCATGATATGCCGGATATAGATTACGTTGCGCCCCATTGATCACAGGAATTGAGAAGCGAACGGTCTCGTGGTCCGCTCCCAAGGTGGTTGGCTGCGGTCCAATGTCAACCAATCGCAAGCCAGCCGTAAGGACGCCTTGGCTTTGTGTGGTCAGTGGATCCCGGGCGCCGGGTGTCCGGCGGGTCGGTGCCGAAGGTGCCGCATGCCCGCCGGGCTGGCCCGGCGCTGCGGCCCACGTAGTGGGCCGCCTTGATCCTCTAGAGATTCTTTCGGCAGTAAGCACCCCTGAGATTTTTAGGCGGCGACGTCAGTTGGCCGGGGCGTAGCCACCAATGATCGGGCCGGCCGGCCAGAGGGCCGTCAGCTCCGTTGGCGTGAGGGGCCGTTGGAAGGCTCCTCGTAGGACGTTTGAAATCGTTTGGTCGGCGGCGGTGTCGGCGAGGGTGGTGAACCAGTCGATGCCGGCGGGGTAGGACCAGAGGTAGGAGCGTAGGAAGGGGTCGACGCTGCGGTCGGAGAGTTCGTTGGCGATGTCGTTTTTGGTCCACCAAGGGATGCGGCCGCGGGCGTGGGCTGCGCATTCGGCAACGGTGGCCCCAGCGTTGATGGCCTGGTGGAGTTCGGCGCGCACGAGCTGCTGGTAGTGCTCGATCCGGACCCGTGTGATCAGCGCCGGGTCGTCGGGTGAGGTGAACAGCGGCATGGCCTGCGCCAGGCCTTCAAGAAGCACCTGGTACGGCAGGACCACGGAGGACAGCCGGACCCAGTCGACGTCCGTGCGAGCGGCATGGTCGGCGTAGGTGGCGCACTGCAGGCCGTGGCCGAGGATCTCGTGCAAGGCGAAGTGGCGCAGGCGGACTTCGGTGAACGTGGCTTGGCGCAGGTTGAACCGAAGGCGGACTTGGGAGCCGGCTCCATCGACCCAGTAGGCCCAGTAGTCGTCGACGTCGTGGATCTCGATGCTCACCTCGTAGGGGGAGGTGCTGCCGGTGAGGGCGCGGAGGGTGGGTTCGGCTTCGGCGGCGATCTCGAGGACCCGGTCGCGGGCTTCGTACATGTCGATGGGCTTCTCGACCTGGGTCAGTTCGTCGTCGGTGTGCGGTCCCCAGCCGACGCCTTGGCCGGCGATGGCTTCGAGGGCGCGGTGGCCGATCTCGGTGACGTAGTCCGGTGACCACCCGGCCGTGGTGCAGCCCTGGGTGTCCTGGACGTACTGCTCCAACGGCGGCCTTTCACCGAGGACCGCCCGCAGGTAAGCCAGGTACGCGGTCAGGCTGGTATTGATCCGTTCGGCCCCGTCGGCCTGCGCTCGTTCACGCAGGTGGGTGAGGCGTTCGTAGACGTCCAGGCGGCTACTGGCCGGGGCGACGGGTTGGCCGGTGGGGGCGAAGTCGTAGTCGATGATCGCCCTGGCTCCGCGTGCTCTCTCGTGGGCGTCCCAGCCGCGGATGACGGTTTCGACTTCGTCGCGCAGCGGGTGCTCAGAGGGCACGGGGGAAGTCCCATCGCAGGGTGAGGGCCTGGTTGACGGCGAGGTCTTTGCGGGTGAGTTCGATGATCACGGCGTCGTCGTGGCGGGTCCAGGCGATGCTGTCGGCGGCGGACAGTTCGGAGCCGTCGGCCCGTTCCTCGGTGGCGGAGCAGCCGGTGAGGCGGCGGATGCCGTGGTGGGTCAGGCGCACGTTCAGCTCCTGGGTCGGGTAGAGCACCGACTGCCGCCAGTAGTGCTCGTCCACGAACCGCCCGCCGGTGCAGGTGTAGGCGATGGTCGCAGACTCCCCGGGCTGGACGGCGGGGAACACTTGGCAGGCGTAGTGGGCGTTCAGCTTCGACTGGTGGATCTTCTGGATGATCAGGTTCCGGGCGTTGTCGTCGTCCTCATCCAGCGGCAGCGCTTCGATCACGAGCGGTCCGGAGGTGTGCTCGAACCACAGTTCGCGGGTGAGGCGGGTGAAGGGGACGGCGCTGCCGTTGAACAGTTCCTGCCGGTAGTTGAGGGTGACGGCCCCGTTTTCGGCAACGTCGATGTCCAGGCTCAACCGCCGGTCGATCAGCTCGCCGGCCGGTGCGCCGATCAGTGACGGCGGCGCGTCGTGGATGACGCTCAAGCCTTCGACCGCTGAGGCGGTCCGGGTACTGGACGGCGTGGTGGCGGGGCTGTCGTCTTCGGATTCCCAGGCCCTGGGGGCGAGGTCGAAGAGGTGGCCGGGGATGTGCAAGCCGTCGGCGATGCGGGCGATGACATCTTTGGACATGATGCGGTCCTGACGGCGCAGTACCCGGCTGACCCTGGACTGGGTGAGGCCGGCGGCGTTGCCGATCCGGGTCTGGCTGGCCCCGTCCCACTTGCCCATCAGCCGGAAGACCTCAGCAAAGTCCCCGTCGATGCAGGCGGCCTGGAAGTCCTCGCGGGCGATCAGCTGCGGCGAGGTGACGTACGGCGGGCTTGACGTCGGCTGCATCCCTGGTCTCTCACGGTGATTAGTCGGTCGCCGACAGGTTACCGCGCCCAAGTCAACCCGGTATGGGTGCTCTGCCGCTTTCTTCCCGCTCGCGCGCCAACAACCCGCCGTCCAACCGCTCGGATGGGGCCTGGGTCAGTCACATCTGGTCTGGTCAAGGGTGCGTTTCGCGGCTGTCCGGCTCGCAGAAGGCTCGTGCTCAGCCGGCCGCCACCGTGCTGAGAATCGACTCCGCGGGGCGGCCGGCCCACCAAGGGATCCGAGCATCGGGGTGAGGGCATGGCAGGGCAGAGCGCCGGTCACTACGTGATCGAGGTGATGAGCGGCACCGGTCGGCACGTGTCGATCGAGTTCCGGATCCGCCGCGAGACGGTCGAGCTGTGGCATCGGGGAACCTGCCAGGCCGTTATGGACCGGGACGTGTTCCGCGGCTGGCTCGGCACCCGCCGCGCCACGATCGTGGTGGACGACGTCATGTGGACACCCCTGGACGGCCACCAGGTCGCCCTGGTCATCCGCGCTGTCGGCTGGTGGACCATCACCCCGGACTTCATCGACGCGCTGCACGAGCGGCTCTGACGGGCATGCCCCGCCGCACAGCGAAAGACGCATCGACGATGCGTCGAGTCCTCATCGCCCGGGGGGTCCAGGTGCTGGCGGTGACGGCCAGCGAGAGCGACCCGGACCGGATCGTGGTCTACCTGCACGGGCTGGGCGGCCCGGCGATGCAGGAGAACGCTTTTCACTGCCTCAGCGCCCTGCCATGGGTCGCGCAGGTGCGGGTCAGTGAACAAACCCGGTCCATCCTGCTCGTCCAGCTGCACCCTGCCCCCGGCGCTGCCCCCATCCGTTCCTAGCGGTCCGCCTGCGCAGAGTCAGCCTGGGCGGCCTGAGTGCCGATGGCAGTCTCGATCCCGGCCAGGCGCTCGCCCAGCTCCCGCAGGTGCTGCTCGACCCGATGCAGGGCCGCCAGCACCTGATCACCGCCGCCTTCGACCTGGGCTGCCGGGCGGGCCTGGTGGCTGGTCAGGAGGACCCGGGTCAGGTGGTCACCGGGCCAGCCGAGGGCCTGGGAGATCGCGGTCAGGGTCTTGTTCTGCACCCGTCGGCCGGCGCCGTGCTGGACCTGACGCAGCGTCGACACCGATACCCCGGACAGTTGTGCCAGTTCCTGCTGTCCTACCCGGCGGGCGGCCATCCGCTCGTTCAGCGCGTGCGCGACGGCGGGCCAGTCCTCACCCTCGACCTGGCCTCGGGATGTGTACACCGAGGACGTGTTCGGCTCAGCCATACGGCGAATATTAATGGCATGAAATCCCATTCTGCCCACCCGTCAGAACGACCATGCCAACCATGACTAGTAAACCAATCCGAATATACATACCCGACCTGAAGATATGCACAGCGCACCTGCACCTATTGCTTAACGGTTGAAACGCGGTTGATTACCGGTTCATGATGTTCTTGCAGGTCACCGACGGTGGCTCAGCTCCACGGAAACGATCCGGCGTCAGCGGTGTATCCGCTGTTTCCGGTTCTGTGGGGTGCGCGAACAGAGGGAGAAACAGGAATGGCTGTTGAGGGTCGGATCAATGTTCGTCACGAGGATGTCTTCACCCAGCCGGTATTGCTGCTGTCGGTGGATCCGGTGGAGGACTTCGACAAGAAAAGGGCCGGTGAGGGTGACCCGCAGGACCGTGACAAGACCACCGGCCTGCGCCTGTGGTCAGTGTCGGTGCTGGACCCCACCGCGCAGCAGGGCAAGCGGGAAGTGAAGGTGAAGATCGCCGCGGACGTGCAGCCGGTCCCGGCGAACGGGCTGATGGCCCCGGTGGAGTTCGAGGGGTTGCAGGTCATCCCCTACCTGGACTCCAACCGGGCCAAGCCCCGAGTCGCCATCGCCTACCGGGCCACCGGGTTCCGCGGTCCCCGTACCGGTCGGGCCGCTCAGGCCGGCTAACCATCCGCGGTTCGCCCTGGTCGGCGAGCTGCACCCGTCAGTGATCACCCGTTGGTGCCCTCGGCCTGGCTGCAACCGGGCCGAGGGCCGCACCACCGAAGACTTGGAGCCCAGCAATGCGAACCAACCCTAACCACCCCCACCGCGTCTCTCGGGGGCCGTTGGCGAAGACCTGCCGCACCTGCGGCGACCTGCACCCCGTCGGAGCGCTCACGTTCGGGCAGTGCCCCGACTGCGCCGGACTGATCGCCCTGCCGCTGCGCGGGGCCGGCGGCCGGTTCATCTCCCTCACCACCACCACCACGACTGCCGGGGGTGCGCGGTGAGCGACACCTTCTGGCGCGACCTGGCCACCCGAGACCGGGAAATGATCTCCGCCGCCTGTTTCGCGGTCGGCGCCGCCGAATACCTGTTCAGCCGCGAATGCAGCTACAGCGACCGAGACCGGCTTGTGCGCCTCGGGGCGGTCATCGCCGACCTGCGGATAGCCCTGCACTTCAGCCCCGCCCCGGACGGCACCACCAACACCCACGACACCAGCGATGTGGAAGGCGGACGGCAGTGAAGGTCAACGGAACACGCGTGGAAGACCTGGCCGGAACCGGCCTGCTCACCAACCAGCGATACGTCATCCCCCTCTGGGTCACCATCCCCCTGGCCGTCCTAAAGTTCACCTCCCGGGTCGCATGGTGGGCCGGCGTCCACGCCGTCCGGGGCTGGGCCCTGACCATCCCCGTCCTCGTTCTGCTCATCGCCTATGCCAAGGGCGGCCCGCTCGGCGTCCTGGCGATCAGCATGTGGGCCGTCAGTATCGGCATGGTGTGGCTACGGCGGTGGCCGGAATCGTTCCACCGCAACATCACTCACCGCGCCCGCGGCGCCTGGCGGTGGCAGGTCAAGTACCGGCGTCGTTGGCATCCCGCCATGGATGGGACTGGCCTGACCCGCACCACCCCCGAGCACCTGGTCTACGTCCCGCGCGTGACTGCGGTGCGCTCGACTGCTGTGGTCGACACTCTGCATGTCCGGTTGCTGCATGGGCAGACGCCGGCCGAGCTGGCCGGGCAGGCCGAGGGCCTGCGGCACGTCTACGCGGCGCACCGGTGTTCGGTGGTGGAGGGCGGGCCCGGGCGGGTGCGGGTCGTGTTCTACTCCCGCGACCCGTTGACCCGCGTCGTTGCACCCATCGACCCGGCCGCACTGCCGGCCCTCGACGGCCTACCGGTCGGCAAGGCCGAAGACGGCACCACCTACCTGCTGTCCCTCCTGGGCCGGCACGTCCTGATCGCCGGAGCCTCCGGCGCCGGTAAAGGCTCGGTCCTGTGGTCCCTGATCCGGGCCCTGGGCCCGGCGGTCGCGGCGGGGACGGTTCGGCTGCGTGGGGTGGACCCGAAGGGTGGGATGGAGCTCTACCCCGGCCGGGCCCTGTTCGCGTACTACGCCGACGAGGGCCCGACCGACATGATCGCCGTCCTCGAAACCGCCGTTGCCGACATGCACGCCCGTAAGCACCGGTTGAAGGCGGCCGGGCAGAGGGTATTCATCCCCTCCACGGTCGACCCGCTCGAGGTCATCGTGGTCGATGAGCTGGCGTTCCTGACGGCGTATGCGGCGAAGGATGTGAAGCTGAAAGTCGCTGCCGCCCTGCAAGTCCTGCTTAGTCAGGGACGCGCGGTCGGGTTCAGTGTGGTGGCGGCGTTGCAGGACCCACGAAAGGACGTCCTGCCGTTCCGGGACTTGTTCACCTACCGCATCGCCCTACGCCTGGCCGAAGACTCCCACGTCGACATGGTCCTCGGCGATGGAGCCCTCGACCGAGGAGCTGCCTGCCACCTCATCCCCGCCACGCTGCCCGGCGTCGGGTTCGTCCACGTCGAAGGAGCCCACGAACCCGTCCGCGTCCGCTTCACCTACCTCACCGACAACGACATCACCGCCATGGCCGAACAGTGGCCTGCCCCGGGCCGTCGGGTGATCGACCTGACCGACCCGACGATCAGCCCCGCATCGCCGTACGGGCGTGTTGAAGGCGGTCAGTCATGACGAGCCCTGGATCAGTCCTGCACTGTGCCTCTGCGGTAGCGGTTGCCGATGCCGATGCCGATGCCGACCGAGACGGCACCCAGCACGAGGGGGATGGCGACATCAGCGATGGTCGCTCCCAGCGACGTGGAGTCGAGGAGGTCGTCGATGAGGATCAGGCAGCCGCCGAGGATGGCCAGACCGCCGGCCACCATGATGAGCAGCCCGAACCGTCGTTGACCCACCCAGCACACGGTAGGCCCACTGACGGGACTGACCAGCCCAGACGCGCCACCCTCGTGCGTCACCGGCCGGCCACATCATCACCCGCCAGGGTGGACGGTGGTCAGTCGTGAGCGGCGACCTGCCGCCCGGATGGGCTGCCTACCTCGCTGCGCTGGGCTCGCAGTCTGGCCCGGAGCCCGTAGGCGAGCAGTCCGATGCCGATCAGGGCGGCCAGAACGTGGATAGCGACGCCGACCGCCTCGTGGTCGTCGGTGAGGTCGCCGCGCAGCCAGAAGATCGCCCGGACGCTGATCAGCAGGCCCCACAAGATCTGCCTCAGACCTTCGCGTCGCCTCATGAACGCGAATCTACGCCAACGACCCATGACCGGACGCTGAGTGTCCGCGGGTCAACGGTTGTCCCGCCGGTCGGGGCCGTCGTCACCCGGACAGGGTTGACGTTCTCGATCGCGCCGGCCAACCCGACCGCGATCGGCATGCGGCTGCGCTGCACGTCCTGCCCCTGGCAAGCCACCGCCACCGGCCCGGACGAGATCCGCGAGCAGACCGACCGCCACGCCCTGGCCCACGAGATCAACCCGCAACCGCGGATCGCGCACCTGCCGTCCTGGCTTCACTGGTGGAAAGGCAACCTGTGACCAACACAACCGCTCAGCCTGGCGTCAATGCCGGCTTGACGTCCGGCGCCCTGCCGCCGGCACCCACGCCCAGTTCGGCGTCGGCCGCGAATCTGACCCGCAACAGCCGCGCCGAACGGGCCCGCATGCCCGTTGCCCTGGCGGTCGCCGAAGAGGTCGCCATCTCGCACGGGGTGTGTGTCCGGCCGGTCACGATGCGAGTCACGGACACCGCGACCGGCGAAACGTCCATGATTGACGTGCCCTGCGGGGCGACGATGGAAGCCAAGTGCCCACCCTGCGCCGAACGCTCCCGCCAGCTCCGCATGCACCAATGCCGAGCCGGATGGCACGCCGACACCGACCCCATCCCGGACGCCGACCCCACCACCGCCGAGCAACGTGACCTGGTCGCTGTCCGGGCGGACATCACCGCCGTCCGCGATGAGTTCCTCGACCAGGGCGACCTCGATTCGGCCGAAGCCGTCGCTGAAACCCTCGACGTCCTCGACGTCCTCGACACCGAGCTCGCCGGCCTCGGCGTGCGGGGGCAGCTCGAACCCGAACCCACCACTGGCCGGCGGGGTCGGTCGACGAAACGGCGCCAGGACGCACCGGACCTGCCGAAGAAGGTCATGGCCAAGACCACCCTCGGACGGACGTTCACCGGCAACGGCGGCACCGTCTACCGGCCCTCCATGTTCGTCACCGTCACTCTCCCGTCCTACGGGCGGGTTCACCGAACCACAGGGGTGCCGGTTGATCCGGGGTCGTACAACTACCAGCGGGCCGCCCGGGATGCGATCCACTTCTCCCGGCTCCTGGACCGCCTGGTGCAGAACCTGCGCCGGGTCGCCGGGTACGACGTGCAGTACTTCGCCACCGTCGAACCCCAACGACGGCTCGCCCCCCACGCGCACTTCGCCGTCCGCGGTGTCATCCCGCGGCAGCTCCTCAAGAAGGTGGTCGCGGCCACGTATCACCAGGTGTGGTGGCCGGCCACCGACCGGCCGCTGTTTACGGGTGACACGTTGCTACCGATCTGGGACCACGAAGCCGGCACCGAAGAAGACTGCTTCGGCTACCTCGACCCCACCACCGGCGCCGTCCTGCCGACCTGGGAAGAAGCCCTCGACGACCTCGACCAAGCCGACGACGTCGACCCACAGCACGTGGTGCGGTTCGGCACCCAAGCCGACGTCAAGGGCCTGATCTCCGGCACGCCGGATGCGGACCGGCGGATCGGGTACCTGGCCAAGTACCTCACCAAAGACATCGCCTCCTGCCACAACGACACCGACGGCGACCTCACCGTCGCCGCGCACACGGACCGGATGGTCGAGGCGCTGAAGTACGAACCATGCTCACCGACCTGCGCGAACTGGTTGAGGTACGGGATCCAGCCGAAGAACGCCAGGCCCGGGATGACGCCCGGCCTGTGCAAGGCCAAAGCCCACAAGCGCGCCCACCTGGGCTACGGCGGCCGGCGGGTCCTGGTCTCCCGGAAATGGTCGGGCAAGACGCTCACAGACCACCGGCACGAGCGGCGGGCGTTCGTCCTGGCCTTGCTCGGCATCGACCCCACCACCGAACAAGCCACCACGGGCGACAAGAACGCCGGGCGGTACCTGTGGGAACGGATCAACCCTGCGGAAGCGCCACCGCTGGCGAACCGGCTCCTGCACGCCATCAAAGAACGCCAAACCTGGCGCGCAGCATACGAAGCCGCCCGCGACGGCAACGGACCACCACCCGTCGACCCGCCCTCGCCCCCGAGCCCACCCGCAATTGCCACGGAAGGTGAACACTGATGATTCCGAGACTCTGGACCGTTCAGGACGTCGCCGAGTACCTCGGCGTCCCGGTGAAGACGCTCTACCAGTGGCGCGGCCAGGGCTACGGTCCACCGTCGCGCCGGGTCGGCCGGTATCTGCGCTACAAGCCGGAGGACGTCGCGGCCTGGTTCGAGGCGATCGATCGGAAGAGTGCGTGAGCCGTCCACCGCTACCGCTGGGCACCTGGGGCAAGATCCGGCGCTACAAGCTGACGTCGTCGACCTGGCGGGCGACGACGAACTTCCGGGATTACGACGGGCGCACCCGTCAGGTCGAGCGGACCGGAACCTCGGGAGCCAAGGCGGAACGGCGGCTTCTTGAGGCGCTGACCGGTCGGGCTCGGGTTGGCCGGCTGGGCGAGATCTCGGCCGACACCCGGATAGCTGACATCGCCCCGGTCTGGCTGGATGGGCTTCGCCGGCTGAACCGGGCCGACGCGACGATGTCCGCCTATGAGGACTCGCTGCGGGTGCATGTGCTCAAGGGCGTCGGTGCCTTGCAGGTTCGCGAGCTGACCGTGGGCGTGGCCGACCGCTTCCTGATCTTCGTCCAGGCCAAGTCGGGACCATCGGCGGCCAAGCACGCCAAGACCGTGCTCTCGGGAATCATGGCGCTCGCGGCCAGACATGAGGCAATCGCCCACAACCCGCTGAAGGAGGTCTCAGCGATCGCCACGCCTCGAAAGGAGGCTCGCTCGCTCACGCTCGATGAGGTCCGGACCATCCGGGCCGCGGTGCGGGCTGATGCCAAGGCGGTCAGCCGTGACCTGCCGGACCTGGTCGACTTCATGCTCGGCACGGGCCTGCGGATCGGTGAGACCCTGGCCGTGGTCTGGGACGCCGTCGACCTGGTCGAGCGTCAGGTCGAGGTACGCGGCACCATCGTGCGGAACAAGACGGGTCTGATCATTCAGCCTCGGCCCAAGTCCCGGTCCGGGTGGCGCAAGCTGCACCTGCCCGAGTGGCTGGCGGTGATCTTGAAGAACCGGGAGCACGTACAGACCGAGTGGGACGTCGTCTTCCCCTCGCAGCTGGCCAAGCTGCGCGACCGGTCCAACACCGCGACCGACCTGCGGGACGTGCTCGACCCGATCGGGTTCGACTGGGCGACCAGCCATACGTTCCGCAAGACGGCGGCCACCCTGCTGGACGAGGGCGGCCTGAGCGTCCGGGAGATCGCCGACCAGCTCGGCCACGCGAACGTCAGCATGACTCAGAACGTCTACTTCGGCCGTAAGCAGGCGACCAAGCGAGCGGCTGAGGCACTCGACGTCATCGGGAGCGACCAGTCGGCCGCAGCTGAGGATTAAGTCGGCAAGGATTAGCCGTTTCGCGGCCAGTCACGCTGGCCGATCGTGGTCACTCTTGCCTCAGATACGCTGCCAAATTTCCCGTCGCGGGTATGCGCCGCCACCACCAGCCGTTGCGGTGATCGATTCGAAAGTACCTGGCGAGGAGTGCCTGCTCGTCTGGGACCGTGGAACTGCGGAAGCGCTGGTCAGCCGTCGCGATGTCGGCCTCAGCCCCGCTCCGTAAGGGCTCGGGAAGCATCAGCAAGAGGGAGCTCAGAATGTCGCGAGCCCCCAGTTCGTTGACGTATTCATCCACCGAGTCGTCGTAGTCGGCTGCTTGGTCGGCCAACCGATTCCAGCCTTGCAGTAGCCCTCGCACGGTTACGTGGCTCGCCGCTCCCTGGGAGTGCAGCTCCGCTTCGACGGCCAGGAGGACCCTGCGGTCGTCGTTCGATGGATTCAAGAGAAAATGAGCCACCCGGAGATCCTCCCTTGCCGTCGCGGGCCCACGTCGCTCAAGCCCTGGCAGCCACCCTCTCGGACGAGGTCCGGCTGCTTCGTCGCGCGGAGGTAGCCCGATCTACTTTCGCCGCAAGCCTCGGCGGCATCGCCGTGCACGGTGAGTCGCAGGGCCAGGATCGGACCGCGCAGGGATAGGCCGGCCGAACCAAGATGAGGCTCAAAAGTATGGGTAAAGCATGGGTCGCTCCGGGGCCGGTCTCCAAACGATACCGGCCCCGACCGCGTTTCCGCTGGTCAGGGCCGGTTTCGGCTGTCTCAATGCGTGCGCCCGAAGGGATTCGAACCCCTAACCTTCTGATCCGTAGTCAGATGCTCTATCCGTTGAGCTACGGGCGCGTGGTGATCTTCAGTTGTGGCCCCGGAAGGTTCGGTTCCAGGGTTCGTGCTGTGCCGGTCGCCTGTTGCTGCTGGTCAGAGGTCCTGACTACATGTTCCGTAGTCAGATGCTCTATCCGTTGAGCTACGGGCGCCCAGCACCGCAGGTGCGGCGCGTTAACCATAGCGGTTCACCACGCCAACCATGAACTCGGTTGTTCCCCGAGCTCCGTCAACCCGCAAAGGCGCTGGTCAGAAGCCGAACTGCGGATGTGACCGGCTCAGTCGACCAGCCTGGTACCCCGTTGGGCTCCGGGCACGCCGGCGCTGGAGTTCTCGAAGGGCGGCACGGCGGTCTCGCCGATCAGCGAGCCCGCTCCGTCGTAGGCCCGGATCGAGCCCGCGACGGTCGGGGCCAGCGAGGCACTCGCGTGGCCGTCGGCGTCCAGAGTCAGGGGTGTCGTGACGCCGCCGGAGACGAGTTCGGCCTGCTCGGTGCCGGTCGAGGTCACTACCTGCAGCTCGGACGTCGTGGTGTCGCCTCCTTCGGCCCGCATCCGCCAGGCCAGCGGGCGGCTGAAGGCTCCTCGAGCGGGCATCAGGAGCCGCAGGTCCTGCCGGGTCGACCCGCCACTGTCGGTCCAGCGGCCGTGGTAGGCGTAGGCCAGCGTGCCGCCACCCTGGGGGGTCAGCTCGACCAGCAGGGCGGGCTGACCGTGGACGGTTCCGGTCCAGGGGATCCGGACGGCCGTGGTGGCCGGCACCAGCCCGGCCTCATCCAGGGACTGCTGGACCAGCTGCACGGCCCAGGCCAGCTTCATGGTGGATCCGCGGGCGCCGTCGAGGGCCTTGCGCACGACCTTGGGCGACTCGGGCTTAGGCGTGACCTCGGACGACCAGCCGACGTCGGGTGGGCCGTCGAACAGGGACCGGCCCCCCTGGCTGACCCGCACGGCGGCGGACGGCACCCGGGTCGAGGGGGCCACGGTGAGCAGGGCCAGGCCATCGGTGCCGGGCGCACGGGTCCAGGTGCGCTCCAGCCGACCGTCGGCGCCGAAGCCCACGCTGAGGCTGGTCTCGATCTGGGCCCCGGGCGGCGCGACGACCACCAGATGGCCCGGTGCCGTGTCGTCACCGCTCAGGACGGCGGCGACGTCGGTCGGGTCGCCGTTGCTGCCCTCGTCCATCTGGGCCGGATCAGCGCCGGCCGGGCCCTCGTACCACTGGAAGCTGTGGTCCTCCAGCACTCCCAGGCGCAGGGTCACGGTGACCAGGGCCAGCCGGCGGCCGGCGACGTCACCGGCGAACAGCACTTTGATGCCCTTGCGGTTGACCACCCGCCAGTTGCCGTCGTCGTCCCGTTGATCGGTGACGTGCCGGCGCAGGCCGTCCTGCCAGGCCGTGTCGGCCGCGAGCGACCCCCGGGTGGGCTGATCCAGCACCGAGCCGCCGTCGGCCGGGGTCACGCTGATCGCGGGGATCACCGAGGGCAGAGGTACCACCCCGAAACCGACTGCGGCCAGCAGACCGGCACACCCCCCGGCCACGACCACCTGCCGGATCCGGCGGGTGGTGCGGTGACGGCGTTCCAGAGCCGAGAACCGGGTGAACGGATCGGGGTGGCCGGGCGTCGCCGCCCCGGCCTGGCGGGAGAGGCTCTCGCGAACGCGGTGCTCCAGCTCGGTGCTCATCGGGACGTCCTTCCGCTCAGGGTGATGGTGGGCCGGGCCGGGGCGGCGTCGTCGGGGCCGAGCAGCTCGCGCAATCGGGCCAGGCCCCGCGAGCTCTGGCTCTTGACCGTGCCGACCCCGCAGCCCAGCACCCGGGCGACCTCGGCCTCGCTGAGGTCCTCGTAGTGCCGCAGCACCAGGACGGCCCGCATCCGGGGCGGCAAGGTGAGCAGCGCCTGCCAGACCTCGTCCCGCTCGACCACGGCCTGCCCGGAGTCGCGCCCGACCGGTTCCGGCGCGTGAGCCAGCGAGGTCTCGCGGAACCGGCGGCGCCGAGAACCACTGATCGCCAGGTTGATCATCACTCGCCGGGTGTAGGCCTCGGGCGCGTGCTTGGTGGCCACCCGCCGCCAGTTCCGGTGCACCCGTTCCAGGGCCGACTGGACCAGATCCTCGGCCCGGCTGTGGTCGCCGGTCATCAGGTACGCCGTCCGTACCAGCGCGGCCCAGCGTGCGGTGACGAACTCGGCGAACGCGTCGTCGTCAGGCATCGGCTCTCCCCTCGGCTCGGCTGTCGGGCGCGGTTGCGCCCGGCGGGAGAAAGAAGACGCCGGCAGCGGCGTCAAAGGTTGCGAGCAGTTTCGACCGGCTGAGGTTCCTCAAGTTATTCTTACTTCTAAATTAAGTAGGCCTCTCAGGTCTTGCGCCTCCTCCTCGAACCTGATTCGGTCAGGTGTCCAGTTGTCCACGAAGGAAGACTCATGCATCGCGCAGGCACTCTGGCCGCGCTGGCCGCGACCGTTCTGGCCGCCGGCACCGCGTGCGGTTCGTCGGCGGGCAGCCTCGGCGCCGGTGCCCCTGCGAGCCCGTCGAGCATCGCCGTCCCGACCAGCAGTGCGATCGTGCTGGCCTCAGCCCCGGCGAAGGGCCTGACCGAGCCCCACAAGAAGGACATCGCCATGCAGTTGGTGTCCAGCGCCGAGAACTCGTCGCTCGACTGGCGGGCCCAGGTCGGCTACCTCGAGGACATCCACGACGGGCGCGGCTACACCGGCGGCATCATCGGGTTCTGCTCGGGCACCTCGGACATGCTGGCCCTGGTCGAGTACTACACCGCCCAGAAGCCCGGCAACGGGCTGGCGAAGTTTCTGCCGGCTCTGCGCAAGGTCAACGGCAGCGACTCGCACGCCGGGCTGGGGACGCCGTTCGTGAAGGCCTGGAAGGCCGCGGCCAAGGACACCGCGTTCCAGAACGCCCAGGGCCACGAGCGCGATCTGGTGTACTTCGACCCCGCGGTGAAGCAGGCCCGGAAGGACGGCCTGGGCGCGCTCGGCCAGTTCGTCTACTACGACGCCATCGTGATGCACGGCCCGGGCAACGACCCCGTCAGCTTCGGCGGAATCCGCCGGACGGCGCTGAAGAAAGCCCGGACGCCGTCCGCCGGTGGGAACGAAACCACCTATCTGAACGCCTTTCTCGACGCCCGCAAAGCGGCGATGCTGACCGAGACGGCGCACGACGACACCAGCCGGGTCGACACCGAGCAGAGGGTCTTCCTCAAGGCCGGCAACCTCGATCTCGACCCGCCCCTGAAATGGAGGACCTACGGGGACAAATATCAGATCAAGAGCTGACACACCCGTCAGCTGAACAGTTCTCAACACGCTTCTGCGGCTTGTGGGTCAGGCACATGGTCGATGCAGCGCTCTCGAATCTCGACCGAAACAGGGAGTGACCCATGCAGTTCCGAACCATGGCCCGATTCACCGGCCTGGCCGTCGTCCTGGCCGCCGGTGCAGTGGCCCTTCCGGCCCAGATGGCCTCCGCCGACACCCACCCGGCCCACTACTCCGCGCCCTACCTGCAGCTGTCCGACGAGACCGTCGGCGACATGGCCGCCGACCTGGCCGCGACCGGCACCAAGTTCTACACGCTGGCCTTCCTCACCCCGAGCAGCGGTTGCTCGCAGGTCTGGGAAGCCTCCGGCCAGGGCGTCGGGGCCTACAAGACCCAGATCCAGGCCCTGAAGAACGCCGGTGGGGACGTCGCGGTGTCATTCGGCGGAGCGGCCGGTGGTGAAGTGGCGATCACCTGCACGAACGTGACCAACCTGCAGGCGGCCTACGCCAACGTGGTGAACACCTACGGCATCACCCATCTCGACTTCGACATCGAGGGTGACACGCTGAACAACAGCGCCGCCAACGCCCGGCGCAACCAGGCCCTGGCCGCACTGCAGCGGGCCAACCCGGCCGTCGTCGTCGACTACACCCTGGCCGTGGGCCCCGACGGCCTGCCCGGCCAGCAGCTCCAGCTGCTGCGCGACGCCAAGGCGGCCGGGGTGAACGTCAACGAGGTCAACATCATGACGATGGACTTCGGGGACGGCGAGAACGCCCTGAACGACGCCAAGTCCGGTGCCAACGCCACCCACAGCCAGATCGCGAGCATCTACACCGGCCTGTCGTCGGCCCAGCTCTGGGCCAAGATCGGCCTGACCCCGATCGCCGGGCAGAACGACGACAACGAGTACTTCTCCCAGTCGGACGCCACCAACCTGGAGGCGTTCGCCGCGACCAACGGGGTCCAGAAGCTGGCCTTCTGGGAGGTCGACTACTACGACAAGCCGCTCGGGTACGCCTACTCCCGGATCTTCAACAAGATCACCGGCAGGACGACGACGCCGCCCACCAACCCGCCGACCAACCCGCCGGCCACCGGCGGGAGCATCACCGGGATCGGCGGCAAGTGCGTCGACGTGAACGCGGCCAGCAGCGCCGACGGCACCGCCGTCCAGCTGTACACCTGCAACGGCACGGCGGCCCAGAAGTGGACCGTGGGCTCGGGCACGATCAAGGCCCTCGGCAAGTGCCTCGACGTCACCGCCGCCTCGACCGCCGACGGCGCCAAGGTCCAGCTCTACACCTGCAACGGCACCGGCGCTCAGGCCTGGAGCTACAACGCCACCACGCACGACCTCGTCAACACGGCGTCCAACAAATGCCTGGACGCCACCGGCCAGTCCTCGGCCGACCTGACCCGGCTGCAGATCTGGACCTGCACCGGAAGCACCAACCAGAAGTGGACCGTCAACGCCTGATCCGAACAGCCGCAAAGGAGGACCAATCGCAAGGGGACCGGGTCCATGGGCTCCGGAAAGCGATTGGTCCTCCTTTGCGGTCGGCGAGCCCGCCGGCTCGGCCGCCTACTTGAGGTTCTCGGCGAAGTTGATCTCGACCGGCTCGATCCGGCCGGCCGGGGTGAAGCCGAAGACCTGGGCGTAGAACGACAGCTCGGCCTCGATCGAGCGAATGATGTTCTCCGCCTTGCGAAAGCCGTGCTGCTCACCGGCGAAGAGCAAGTAGGCGTGCGGCACCTGCTTGGCCGCCAGCGCGGCCACGATCGCCTCGGCCTGGGCCGGCGGCACGACCTCGTCCTCGTCGCCCTGCAGCACGATCAGCGGCCGGTCGAAGCCGTCGATGTGCGACAGCGGCGAGCGCTCGAGGTACAGCGCCTCGGCCTCGGGCCAGGGTCCGACCAGGCCGTCGAGGTAGCGGGATTCGAACTTGTGCGTGTCCCGGGCCAGCGCACCGAGGTCGGCGACGCCGTAATGGCTGGCTCCGGTGGCGAACACGTCCCGCGTGGCCAGGGCGGCCAGGGTCGTGTAACCGCCGGCGCTGCCCCCGGTGATGGCCAGGCGGTCGGCGTCGACCAGGCCCTGCTCGGCCAGCCAGCCGGCCGCGGCACAGGCGTCCTCGACGTCCACGATGCCCCAGGCCCGGTCCAGCAGCCGACGGTAGGGCCGGCCGTAGCCGGTGCTGCCGCCGTAGTCGACGTCGACCACGGCGAAGCCGCGCGTGGTCCAGTACTGGGTCGACAGGGCGAACGCGGGGCTGGCGGCCGAGGTCGGCCCGCCGTGGATGGTGACCACCAGGGGCGGCTTCTCGCCCGCCGGGCCGGTCACGGTGGCCGAGGCCGGCGGGTAGAACAGCGCGTGGGCGGTACGGCCGCCGGCGCTGGGAAAACTGACCCGGTGCGGGATCGAGACGGCCTCGGCCGGCAGGCCGCTGTCCGAGGGCCGGCTGAGCACCTCGTGGGCGGGACCTTCACCGCCGGGCCGGATCGCGACCACCACCGGGTCGGCGGTGGCCCGGGCGGCGACGGCGACGATCCGGCGGCCCTGCTCGTCGGCGTCCAGGCCCAGCCCGTTCAGGCTCAGGAACGGCAGGACGTCGTCCCGGGTCGAGCCGTCCGAACCCACCCACAGCAGGTGGGCACCCTGGTCGGAGGAGTAGGTCAGCCACACGCCGTCGGCCACGGGCAGGTAGCGGCTCTGCCCGAAGACCCAGGCCGGCTGGCCGACCTCCGCCTCCACGGGATGGACAGCGACCAGGCCGCCGGCCTCGACCCGGTAGACGTTCCACCAGTCGGACCGGTCCGAAACCACGTACAGGGTGCCGTCCGGGCCCCATTCGGGCTGGATCAGCGACTCGTCGGGCTGCCCGGCCCGCTGCCGGACGTTCTCCAGGCGGACGCCGCCGGAGTCGCGGATCAGGTCGGCACTCCACAGCCGGGTGGTGTCCCAGGGCATGTTCGGGTGCTGCCACTCGATCCAGGCCAATCGGCGCCCGTCCGGGCTGATCCGCGGGGCGGCCACGAAGTCGGGCCCGGTGACCAGGACCACCGGCTCGACCGGATCGCCGGCGGGCGCGGCGTCGAAGGCCACGATCTCGTTGCGGACCTCGCCGTCCTGGTGGGACTCGCGCACGCAGACGCAGGTGGCGCCGTCCGGGGTGATCCGCCCGTCGGCGTACCGCAGTGACCGGGGGACGGCCGGGACCGGGGTGATCGGCACCGGGGCCGCCCCGGGCTCGGCCCGGTACAACCGCTGGTCGGCCCAGTCGACGGTGAAGATCACGCCCTGATGCACCCACCAGGCTCCCCCGCCGTACTCGTGGACGGCGGTGCGCGCGTTCCAGCTCTCCGGCAGGACGTCGTGGACCTCGCCGGACGCCGTCCGGCACACGATCTGCTGGCGGCCGCCCTGGTCCGGGCGGCTCTGCGACCACCAGGTGAGGCCGGCTTCGGCCCAGGTCGCGGTCGGCCGCGAGGCCCCGGTCACCAGGTCGCGCGCCTCGATCGGGGACGGCCAGGCCCCGTACGGGACGGCGGGCAGGGACGGCGGTGCGACGGTCTCGGCAGGCATGTCGCCCACGCTATCCAGGCACGGGCCGAACCGCCCGGCCCGGGTCGCCGTCGCCCCGGAGGGGGCGGTGCGATCGAAGCCGGGTTCGCGGCGTACCGGGAGTACGCCGCGAACCCGGGGACGATCGTCTACAGCGCCCGCGGGGCGGGCTGATTCGCGCTCAGTGCTTCGGCCGGTGAACGGTGAAGGTGGCCACCACATCGGCGTCGGCGGCGCCGCCACCGGGCGGGTCGGCCAGCACCCGGGCCTTGACGTCGGCCCCGGCCTTCACCTTGCCGGCGCTGAGCACGGTGCACTCACCCGGGTCGAGCGACTCCTTGTCGACGGCGACGAACTTCTTGCCGTCCAGCGTCTGCAGGACGGCGGTCACGCCGGCCCGGCCGGTGTTGCAGACCTTGACCTTGATCGCGCCCTTGCCGCTGACCGCGGGCTTGGCCACGTCGAGGTCGAACATGTCCGCGGCGCAGGCCACCGACTGCGAGAGCAGCAGCTTGCCGGTCTCGGCCGAGCGCAGGCCGACCTTCCACGGCCCCTCGCCGCTGAGCTTGATCAGGCCGGCCTTGATCGCCTTGCCGTTGCTGCTCAGCGCGCCGGAGTAGCTGCCGCCGACCTTGACCACGGCGCCCTTGGCGGTGCAGACCGGCTTGCTCAGCAGGACCGACCCCAGGCCCAGCGGGACGGCGTCGTAGCTGCTGGTCACGACCGCGTCGTCATCCGAACCCTGGGCGCAGACCGCGGTGACGGCGTAGTCGCCGGTGGACCCGGAGGGCTCGGTCAGCGTGACCGGGCTCCAGGCGCCGGTGCTGGTCGTGGTGGCGGTGGCCACGTCGGCCGGGTCGTCGCTGGCGTTGTCGTCGCCGACCCCGATCAGGGCGACGGTGACGTCGGAGGCGCCGCCGGTGCAGCCCTCGGCCGGCGTGACGGTCAGGGTGTGACCGGCGGTCACGACCGCCAGCTGGGGAGCGGTGCCGGTCACGCTGAGGGCGGCCGGGGCGTAGGTCAGCGTGACGATGTCGCCGGCGTCGTCCCCGCCGTCGTCGTCGCCCGGGTCGGTGGAGTCGTCGTCGCCCGGGTCGGTGGCGTCGGAACCGTCGTCGTCGCCGACGTCACCGCTGTCGTCGTCGCCCGGGTCGTCGGCCGACTCGGCCGGGGCCACGCAGGTCGCGTTCAGGGTGCCGGCCCCGGTCGCGGCGCCGTTCTCCAGCCAGGCGCCGTCGGCGTCGATGCCGGCCACCGGCAGGGCGATCGAGGCCCCGCTCCAGGTGCCGTCCTCGTCGGTGTCGACCTCGCCGACCGGGTAGATCAGGCCGGCGCTGTCGGTGAACGAGAACCGCACCGACTGCTCACCGGAGTCGCTGGGGCAGGCTGCACCGCTGACGGTGAACGGGATGCCCTGCCGGGCGCTGCTCACGCCCAGGTTCAGCGCGGGCGCGGTGTCGGCCAGAGCAGACGTCGCACAGGGGCCGGCAAGGGCGCAGATCCCGGCAAGCGTGGTTCCGATGGCGCGGCGAATCATGGAGATGTGTCTCCCTGGTGTCGTCGGGTGGGCCGGTGCGGCCGTCGGCATGGCGAAGTCCTTCACCACGCTCAGTCACTGAGAATGACCCGTGAGTAATCGGAGCCGCTAGACCGGTCGCCCGCTCGGCCTAACCACCCCGCACTACGCTTCGAACCATGCTCAGCCCACCCGTCGACGCCGCTGCGGTGGAGGCGGCCGCCGACCGCCTGGCCGCCGTCCTCGACCCCACCCCGTTGCAGCTCAACCCGCGCCTGAGCGCCCGGATCGCCGGGCCGGGTGGTTCCGGCCAGGTCTGGCTCAAGCGCGAGGACCTGCAGCCGGTGCGCTCGTACAAGGTGCGCGGGGCCTACAACCTGATCGACCAGCTCGACGACGCCGACCGCGAGGCCGGCGTGGTCTGCGCCAGCGCCGGCAACCACGCCCAGGGCCTGGCCTACGCCTGCAGCCTGCTCAAGGTCCGCGGGCGGGTCTACCTGCCCCGCAGCACGCCCCGGCAGAAGCGGGACCGGATCGCCGTGCTCGGCGGCGACCTGGTCGAGATCCGGGTGCTCGGGGAGAGCTACGACGAGGCCGCTGAGCAGGCCGTCCGGGACGCCGCCACGACCGGGGCCACCCTGGTGCCGGCCTTCGACGACCTCCGGACCGTGGCCGGTCAAGGCACCGCGATCGCCGAGGCCGTGCGCCAGCTGGGCCGCGCGCCCGACCTGGTGGTGGTGCCGGTCGGCGGCGGGGGCCTGCTGGCCGGGACCGTGGCCTGGCTGGGTGAACGGCACCCGCGGGTGCGCGTGATCGGCGTGGAGCCGGCCGGAGCCGCCTCGATGGCCGCCGCCCTGACCGCCGGCGAACCGATCACCCTGCCCGAGTTCGACGGATTCGTGGACGGCGCGGCCGTGCGCCGGGCCGGAGCCGTCACCTATCCGCTGATCCGCGACTCCGGGGCCGAGGTGGTCGCGGTGGCCGAGGGCCGGGTCTGCACCGAGATGCTGGCCCTCTACCAGTCCGACGGGATCATCGCCGAGCCGGCCGGAGCCCTGGCCCCGGCCGCCCTCGGCGACGTCGTCCACCCCGGCCGCGACGAGACCGTGCTGTGCCTGCTCTCCGGCGGCAACAACGACGTCAGCCGGTACGCCGAGGTGGTCGAGCGGGCCCTGGTGCACGAGGGCCGCAAGCACTACTTCCTGGTCGATTTCCCGCAGGAGCCCGGGGCACTGCGCCGGTTCCTGGACGACGTGCTCGGCCCGGACGACGACATCACCCTGTTCGAGTACGTCAAGCGCAACAACCGGGAGACCGGGCCGGCCCTGGTCGGGATCGAGCTCGGGCGGACCGAGGACCTGCCGGCGCTGCTGGCCCGGATGGAGGCCTCACCGCCGCAGATCTCCCGGGTGCCGCCCGACAGCCCGCTCTTCCGGTTCCTGCTCTGACCCTCTGCTAACTGCTCACCTCGGCCTTGTCGTCGGTGGCCCACAGCGTGTGGAACGAGCCCTCGCCGTCCACCCGCTTGTAGGTGTGGGCACCGAACAGGTCGCGCAGGCCCTGGATCAGCGCGGCCGGCAACCGGTCGCGGCGCAGGGCGTCGTAGTAGGCCAGCGACGACGAGAAGGCCGGGGCGGCCACGCCGTTCATCGCGGCGGCGGCGACCACCCGCCGCCAGCTGTCGGCGCCGGACTTCACCGCGTCGGCGAAGTAGGGCGCCACCAGCAGGCTGGGCAGGTCGGGGTCGGCTTCGTAGGCCTCCCGGATCCGGTTCAGGAACCGGGCCCGAATGATGCAGCCACCCCGCCAGATGGTGGCCATCGCGCCCCGGTCGATGCCCCAGCCGAACTCCTCGCTACCGGCCTCGATGTGGTCGAAGCCCTGGGCGTAGGCGACCACCTTGGAGGCGTAGAGCGCGGCCCGGACGTCCTCGATGAAGGCGTCGCGGTCCTCCTTGGCCACCCAGCCGCCGTCCACGCCGGCCCCGAAGGTCTCGGCCGCGGCCGTGCGCTGCTCGGCGTGACCGGAGACCGAGCGCGCGAAGGTGGCCTCGGCGATGCCGGTGATCGGCACTCCCAGCTCGAGGGCGTTCTGCACGGTCCAGCGGCCGGTGCCCTTCTGCTCGGCCTGGTCGAGCACGACGTCGACGAAGGCCGAGCCGGTCCGGGCGTCGACGTGGCTGAGCACGTCGACGGTGATCTCGATCAGGAACGACTCCAGGTCGCCCTCGTTCCAGGTGCGGAAGATGTCGGCGATCTCGGCCGGGGTGGCCCCCAGCCCCTGCCGGAGCAGGTCGTAGGCCTCGGCGATGAGCTGCATGTCGGCGTACTCGATGCCGTTGTGCACCATCTTGACGAAGTGCCCGGCGCCGTCCGGGCCGACATGCGTACAGCAGGGCGTGCCGTCGACCTGAGCCGCGATCGACTCGAACATCGGGCCCAGCTGCTCGTAGGCCCAGGCCGAGCCACCGGGCATGATGCTCGGGCCGAGCAGTGCCCCCTCCTCGCCGCCGGACACCCCGCAGCCGACGAAGTGCAGGCCGTGCTCCTTCAGCGCGGCCTCCCGCCGGCGGGTGTCGGCGAAGTGCGAGTTGCCGGTGTCGACGACGATGTCGCCCTCTTCGAGCAACGGCACCAGCTCGTCGATCACCGCGTCGGTGCCCGGGCCGGCCTTGACCATGACGATCACCACCCGGGGCTTCTGCAGCGAGTCGACGAAGTCCTCCAGCCGCTCGCTGCCCACGAACGTGCCCTCGTCGCCGTGATCGGCGAGCAGGCTCTCGGTCTTGGCGTAGGTGCGGTTGTGGATCGCCACCGGCAGGCCGTGCCGGGCCAGGTTGCGAGCCAGGTTGCGGCCCATCACGGCCAGGCCGGTGACGCCGATCCGAGCGGTGGCTGTGGTTGTGGTGCTCACCGTTCTCCTCCAGAGGATTTGTCCGATAGCTGTCCTCATTATCGACCCGGCCCGGCCGATCGTTCCCTCCGGAGGGGAATGGTGGCGTTGCTTGTGCCCTTGTTCCTGATGGCTTCGGACGCCGCAGTCCGCTGACGCTTCTTGTCCGCCGACTGCCCCGCGAATGCTCCGGAGAGAAGTTCGATGACCTTCCAGGCCCGCCCGTCGGCCCGCTTCGTGGTCACCCTCGGCGCCCTGATCGCGATCGGCCCGCTGACCATCGACACCTACCTGCCGGCCTTCCCGAGCATCACCTCCGACCTGGAGACGACGAGCGCGGCGGTGCAGCTGACCCTCACCGGCACCCTGGTCGGCCTGGCCCTGGGCCAGCTGGCCATCGGCCCGCTGTCGGACGCGATCGGCCGCAAGAAGCCGCTGGTGACCGGCATCGCCGTCCACGTGCTGGCCTCGCTGTTGTGCGTGATCGCGCCGAACATCCTGGTGCTGGGCGGGCTGCGGGTGGTGCAGGGCCTCGGCGTGGCCGCGGCCACCGTGGTCGCGACGGCGATCGTGCGCGACGTCTCCAGCGGGGTCGGGGCGGCCAAGCTGCTGTCACGGTTGATGCTGGTGATGGGCGCGGCACCGGTGCTGGCCCCGACCCTGGGCAGCCAGATCCTGCGGCTGACCAGCTGGCGCGGGGTCTTCGTGGCCCTGGCCGGGCTCGGCCTGGTGCTGATCGCGGTCGCGGTCACCTCGCTGCCCGAGACGCTGGCCCCGGAGCACCGCCGCCACGGCGGCGTGCTCGGCACGATCCGGTCCTACGGGTCACTGCTCAACGATCGGGTCTTCGTCGGCCTGGTGCTGGTGGCCGGTCTGGCCATGGGGGCACTGTTCTCCTACGTGGCCGGCTCGTCGTTCGTCTTCCAGGACCAGTACGGCCTCAGCGAGCAGCAGTTCGGCCTCGCCTTCGGCGCCGGGTCGATCGCCCTGATCGCGGCCACCCAGCTGAACGGCCTGCTGCTGCGGTGGTACTCACCGCGCCGGATCCTGTCCGCGGCGGTCGGGACCGGGCTGCTAGCCGGCCTGGTCATGGTGGCCATCGCGGCCACCGGCGCCGGTGGGCTGATCGGCCTGATGGTGCCGATGTGGGGCGCGCTGGCCTCGGCCGGGCTGATCCTGCCCAACGCCCCGGCCCTGGCGCTCTCCCGGCACGGCGAGAACGCCGGTGCGGCCGCCGCCCTGCTCGGCGCCGTCCAGTTCGGCATCGGGGCCCTGACCGCACCGCTGGTCGGCCTGATCGGCGTCGACGGGCTGGCGATGGCCTCGGTGGTGGCCGCGAGCCTGGCCGGGGCCGGCCTGGCCCTGGTCATCGGGGTCCGGCCGTGGCGAGCGGGCGAGCTCGAGCCGGCCGAGGCCGAACTGCTGGAAGCCGAACTGCTGGAAGCCGGATTGCCGGCACCCGAGGTCACGCCGGCCTGAACTCTCTGACCCCTTCGAACCCTCTGAACCCTTCGAACCGGACGCGTGGCGCCCCCGGATCGGGAGGCGCCACGCGTCGCTGGTCAGGTGCGGGTCAGCACTTCTTCTCGTACGGCACGACCAGTGTGGTCACCGGAACACCGTCAAACCGCTGGCCCGGCTGCGGGGCCTGGCCGCAGATCCGCCAGTCGCCCAGGTCGCGGGTCACGTCGTCGCCGTCACCGCGGTCGACGAACCGGACGCTGGCGTTGTCGCCCAGGATCTTGGTGGTCATGTAGGCGGTGCGGTTGACCAGGTTCGGCATCGTGGTCACCGCTCGCACGTACCGGCCCTGGTCGGTGGTCGGGCACCGCTCGGCGATCTTGACCACGCCGAACTGGACGTGCGCGGTGGAGGGCTGCGAGCCGGGGCGCGGGTCCTCGAAGCAGACCTGCCACTCCTTGTCGTCGCTCCAGCGACGGTTGCGGCCCAGAGCGTCATGGGTCTCGACGTTGCCGAAACCGGCGTCCTTGGTCTGCGACTGGGCCCACTGCAGGCCCTTGCCCCGGACGTCGGGCAGGTTGGCCTTGGCGACGGCCGAGCCGCTGCCGACCAACCAGAAAATCACGATCAGAACGACGGGCGTGACCAGCACCGCGATCAGGACTATTGTCGCGGTGCTGGGGCCGTCGGACTTCGAATCCGCCATCGGTGCAACCCTTCGAACAGGGACATTACCTTCGAAGGTAGCTCAAAGCGGAAGCATCTTGGTACGTCTGTCTCATGTGGCGCGAGGATGATCCTCGCCGGTTCGGGTCAGCTCCCCGAGGGCCGGCCGTCCAGCAGCGGTCGGCGCGGGTCCCAGGTGGTGCCGTCGGCGGCGTCCTGGCGGCGGCGGGCCATCCCGGACAGTGCTTCCAGGACGACGCGGTTGGCCAGGAACGAGGTCAGCTCGGCGTGGTCGTAGGGCGGCGAGACCTCGACCACGTCCATGCCGACCACCGGCAGTTCGTAGGCGATCCGCCGGACCGAGTCGAGCAACTCCCGGGCGGTCAGCCCGCCCGGTTCGGGCGTGCCGGTGCCGGGCGCGTGGCCGGGGTCGCAGACGTCGATGTCGACCGACAGGAAGACCCCGTCACAGTCGTCCATCGAGATCTCGAACGCCTCGGTCAGGCATTCGCCGAGGCCGCGGGCCACGATCTCGGTCATCTCGTAGGAGCGCATCCGCTGCTCGGCCATCCAGTCCAGGGTCTCCGGCGGGGGCCAGTACCCGCGCAGCCCGATCTGCAGGAACCGGTCGCCGCGGACCGCACCGGACTCGATCAGCCGGCGCATCGGCTGGCCGTGACCGATCAGCGAGCCGAACTCGATGTTGCCGGTGTCGGCGTGCGCGTCGAAATGGATCATCGAGACCCGGCCGTGGCCGACGTGCTCGGCCACCCCCGCGGCGTCCGGCCAGGCGATGGTGTGGTCGCCACCGAGGATCAACGGGACGGCGCCGGTGGCGGCCACCGCGGACACCGCGGCCTGCAGGTCGGCCACCGAACGGGCGGCGTCACCGGAGTACATCTCGACGTCCCCGGCATCGTAGACCCGCAGGTCCTTCAGGCCGTCGACGCGCAGCGCCAGCGACGGGCGGGACCCGTCGTGCGGCAGGTAACAGGTCTGGCGGATGTACTGCGGGCCGAACCGGGTGCCCGGGCGGTGCGAGGTGCCGCCGTCGAACGGGGCCCCGAGGATGACCACGTCGGCCTCGGGATAGGTCTCGGGCTCGGCCCAGTCACAGCGGTCGACCCCGAGGAACGTGATGTCCGGCCCGAACTGAGCTCCATAGCGCGCCACAGCGCTCACCGTAGCCGCCCGGCCCTCGACCGGGCGGCGGGGTCGGGCTCGGGTTCGGCCGGATCGGGCGTTTCAGCTCTCCGGGGTGGCCGGGTCGGGGGCGGCGGCCAGCTCGGCCCGGGCGATGTCGAGCTCGCGAGCGGCGACCGTCTCGGCGACGTCGACCGGCTCGGCCGTGGCCACCGGCGCAGCTTGGCCCACCGGCTCCGCCGCTTCGTCGGCTCCAGCCACCGGCTCGGCCTCGTCCGGATCGTCGGGCGAGACCCGGACCAGCTCGACCCGCAGGATCGCCCGGGGTGTGACCTCGAGGGCGGTGAGCCGCCACTCCCCGACCGTGACCGTCGTGCCGGCGGGCGGGAACTCGCCGATCTCCTCGAGCATGATCCCGGCGATCGTGGCGTGCCGGCCGGCCTCCAGGTCGACCCCGAGATCGGTGAGGTCGTGGGCCGGGAAGGAGCCGGCCAGCTCGATCTCGCCGGTCGGCTTGCGCAGGACGGCGGCCTGGTCGAGGTCGAACTCGTCGTAGATCTCGCCGACGATCTCCTCCAGCAGATCTTCCAGAGTGACGATGCCGGCCACCGAGCCGAACTCGTCGACCACCAGGGCCAGCTGGCCGCGCTGCTTCTGCATCCGGGCCAGGGCCTGCAGCACGCCGACGGAGTCGGGCAGGACCAGGGCCGGGCGCACGTAGTCGGCCACCACCCCCACGCCGGCCACCAGCTGGCGCAGGTGGACGAAGCCGACCACGTCGTCCTCGGTCGAGCCGATCACCGGGGCCCGGGACAGCCCGGCCTCGATCAGGTGGTCACGGGCGGTGGCGGCATCCTGGTCGGAGGTCACGAACACGACCTCCGAACGCGGCACCAGCACCTGCCACAGGCGGCGCTCGTCCAGTTCCAGCGCACCCTCGATGATCGAGCGCTGCTCGGGCGGGATCGACTCCTGGGCGGCGATCATGTCGCGCAGTTCTTCCTCGGAGACCTCTTCGCGTACCGCGTTCGGGTCGAGCCCGACCAGGCGGACGACGCCTCGGGTGGACCAGGCCAGCAGCCAGACCAGCGGGCGGACGAACATCGTCATCAGCGTGATCGGCCCGGCCGCCCGGAGGGCCCACTGCGGCGCCGTCTGCATGGCGATCCGCTTGGGCGCCAGCTCGCCGAGCACCAGGGTGAAGTAGGTCAGCACCAGGGTGACGACGAACACCGCGGCCGGCTCGGCCGCCGAACCGAGGGCCGAGAGCGGCTTGATCAGCGGGTGGGCCAGCGACACCGCGGCCGTGGCCGAGGCCAGCGAGCCGGCCAGGGTGATGCCGACCTGGATGGTGGACAGGAAGCGGTTCGGGTCCGACGTCAGGGTGGCCAGGGTTCGGCCCCGCTCGCTCTCGGCCGCCAGCCGGTGGATCTGGCTCTCGCGCAGAGTCACCAGAGCCATCTCGGAACCGGACAGCGCCGCGTTGAAGAGGACCAGAACCACGACCAGGGCGATCTCGACCCACATGGCGGGAGGGACTCCTTCGAGCTGCGCTTGATCCGGAATGCCCCATCATGGGGGGCCGACGGGCCGAGTGCCCACTTGACCCGCAGGTACTCGTCGTCCCCTCGTCGTTGACTCGACATCGGCCGGGCCTTCGCCCGGCCCCCAATCATGACGGTCGATCGTCGCCGACCAGACCTCGAACTCGTGGTGGCCGTTCTCTAACAACGGGTGAACTTTCCTTGATCGGGGCCTGCCGGCCGCAGCCGCACCTGTCGCACCGGGCCCCCAGGTGCGAATGTCGCAGGGTCGCACCAGCACCGAGGAGATGACCGTCATGGATGATCACGACCAGGCGAACGCCGATTTCGACCCCGGCCGGTTCGCCGATCTCGCCGGCTCACCGTCGGGCCTGATGGTGGACGACAGCGACGACGACGACCCGGTACTGCTGCGGGACAACGGCGACACCGTGGACACCTGGCGCGAGGGTTACCCGTACGACGAGCGGATGCACCGGGACGAGTACGAGCGGGAGAAGCGGCTGCTCCAGATCGAGCTACTCAAGCTGCAGAACTGGGTCAAGACCAGCGGCGAGAAGCTGGTGGTCCTGTTCGAGGGCCGGGACGCGGCCGGCAAGGGCGGCACCATCAAGCGTTACATGGAGCACCTCAACCCGCGGGGCGCCCGGGTGGTGGCCCTGGAGAAGCCCAGCGAACGCGAGCGCGGCGAGTGGTACTTCCAGCGCTATGTGCGGGAACTGCCGACCGCGGGCGAGATCGTGCTGTTCGACCGGTCCTGGTACAACCGGGCCGGGGTCGAGCGGGTGATGGGTTTCTGCACCGCGCCGGAGTACCTGGAGTTCATGCGCCAGGCCCCGGAGCTGGAGCGGATGCTGGTTCGCTCCGGGGTGCACCTGGTGAAGTTCTGGTTCTCGGTGTCGCAACTGGAGCAGCGGACCCGGTTCCTGATCCGCCAGGTGGACCCGGTACGGCAGTGGAAGCTCTCACCGATGGACCTGGCCTCGCTGGACAAGTGGGACGACTACACCGAGGCCAAGGAGGCGATGTTCTTCTACACCGACACCGCTGACGCCCCCTGGACCGTGGTCAAGAGCAACGACAAGAAGCGGGCCCGGCTCGAGGCCATGCGCCACGTGCTGCATCGGTTTCCTTATCAGGGCAAGGATCTGGAGATCGCCCGGCCGCCGGACGCCCGGATCGTGGGATCGGCCGCCGACGTGTTCGAGCACGGTGAGCACCTGAGCCGGTTCTTCCCCCGCCTCTGACCGGCTCACCACTCGCCGACCTCCGACCAGACCCGGGGCAGGCCGGGAGCCAGCGGCTCGAGCATGTCCCGGACCAGCTCCCGTCCCCCGGCCCCGAGCCGGTCCGGCAGCGCCACGGCGGTCAGCAACTCACCGGCCAGCACCTCCACACATCGGACGGCGGACGGCGGCAGCCCCCGGCACTGCTCACGCCGAAGCAGGGTGCCGGGCCGGGCCCCGGCCGCCGCCGTGGTCTGGATGCCGGCGATCACCTGGCTCAGCTCGAACCAGTCCGGGGTGCGCAGCAGCAGCCGGAACTCGTCGGCCGCGGTGACCAGGTCGTCCGGGGTGGACTCGGCCAGCAGGTCGCGGGTCAGCTCGCGGGCCCGGGGCGGAGCCAGCCACTGCCGGCCCGGCAGCAGGCCCTCGCTGACCGCCCACTCCCAGGGGCCCGAGCCGCTGGCGATCAGGGCCGGCGAGGCGACGTCGGCCAGCAGGGCGGTGAGCAGCAGGACCTCGAGCCCGTCGGTCAGCTCGACGGTCATCGGCGCGGCCGGTTCCAGCCGGGCCAGCACCTGATCCCAGACCGAGCTCGGCCGCTGCGGCCAGCCGGTGATCGCGAGGGCGAGCTCCTGAGCCGCCCGGGAGGCCTCCCGGGCGGCGCGGGCCCGCTGGACCCGGGTGCCCAGATCGGCGAGCTCGTCGAACAGGCAGTGCTCGCAGCGGACCGAGCGGGCCAGCTGCAGTCGGACCAGGAACGCGGTCAGCACCTCGGCGTCGGCCGCCAGCACCTGGCGGATCCGGGCCTCGACCCAGTCGGAGGCCGGCCCGAACCGCAACTCGCCCGATCCGACCGGGCCGACCGGGCCGACCGGGCCGACCGGTGGCCGGGCGGCCATCAGGGCGAACCGGTCGGCCGACTCCTGAGCCGGCCCGGCGTGGCCCAGTCACAGCCGCCAGCCGAGCGCCGTCGCGTCGGCCCGGTTGATCCAGCCGCTCAACCGCCGGCCCGCGGCCGGGCTCAGGGCCTCGACCGTGGCCGGCCCCGGCGCGCGCCGCAACAGCGACCAGGCGACGCTGATCACCGGCGAGTGCGGGGGCAGGCCGGGCTGGTTCATCTCGACCGCGGTGGTCGGGGCCGGGAACCGGAACCGGGCCAGCGTGCCGCCACCGTCGAACTCGATCTCTCGCTGGCGGCGCCGGTACAGCCGGCCGTCGAACAGCTCGATCGCCCACTGGCTGAGCAGCCCGCTGCGCTCGCGATGGGTGAGCTGCCAGTCGGCACCGGGATCGAGACCCTCGGTCGGGAGGGCCCAGAGCAGCAGCTCGGGCCGGTCGAGCGCGGCCAGACCGCAGGTGCGGGCCAGATCCTGGCCTCGCCCGGTCGGATCGATGAAGGAGTGGAGCTGCCAGTCGGGGCCGGTCGGGCCGGGGGGCGGAAACGTGTGGGACAGGCCGTTGATCGTCATGGGCCGAGCGTGCGCCGTCCTCCGGCGGGATGGACGGCGCCGGCGAGACTGTGGACAACCTCGACGCCGTCAGGCCTGTGAAGGAAACGACCGGGGTCCGCACGACACAGTGACCTGCGTCACGTAATCTCGGCGCGGAGCTCGGTTTGGCCCTTGCTACGTTGCCGGGGGACCTGAACCGCGGGTCAGTAGATGAAGGAGACGTCTGTGAGCGATCAGCAGGTGGCGATCGTCACCGGAGCGGCCCGGGGTATCGGTGCGGCCACGGCCAAGCGACTGGCGGCCGACGGCTTCGCCGTGGCCGTGCTCGACCTCGACGAGGCCGCCTGCGCCGACACGGTCAAGGCGATCCAGGCCGAGGGCGGCACCGCCCTGGCCGTCGGCGTCGACGTCGCCGACGCCGCTGCCGCCGAGGCCGCGGTCGAGCGGGTGGCGGCCGAACTGGGCGGACCGGTCGTGCTGATCAACAACGCCGGCATCACCCGCGACAACATGCTGTTCAAGATGTCCGAGCTCGACTGGGACTCGGTCATCAACGTGCACCTGCGGGGCGCTTTCCTGATGACCAAGTTCGCCCAGAAGTACATGACCCAGGCCAAATTCGGCCGGATCGTCAACCTGTCCAGCGTCTCGGCCCTGGGCAACCGGGGCCAGGCCAACTACGCCACGGCCAAGGCCGGCGTCCAGGGCTTCACCAAGACGGTCGCGATCGAGCTGGGCAAGTACGGGATCACCGCCAACGCGATCGCCCCCGGTTTCATCGAGACCGAGATGACGGCGGCCACGGCCGACCGGCTCGGGATCAGCATGGAGGACTTCAAGGCGGCGGCGGCCAGCCAGATCCCGGTGGCCCGGGTGGGCCAGCCCGAGGACATCGCGGCCACGGTGTCGTTCCTGGTCCGGGAGGACGCCGGGTTCGTCTCCGGTCAGGTGATCTACGTGGCCGGCGGCCCCCGGGCCTGATTCTCGGGCAAGATGTCCGAATGACGTCGAGGTCGCTGGGCCCAGGCCGGAGCCCGTACACGGAGCAGGCCCGGCCCCCGGCCGGCCCGGAGCCGGTGGGCCTGCCCGGTCAGCCCGAGAGCACGTCCAACGGCCGGTCGCACCCGGACGACGTGCTCACGATGCAGCAACTGCGGGCCCACGCCGACGAGCTCGGCTTCTCGCCGCAGGACCAGGTTCGCTGGCTGGCCCCGGCCCAGCTGATCCGCACGGCCGTGCAGGTGCTGCTGGCCACCGCCTTCTCCACGTTCAACGACAAGCGTGAGCTGCAGCGCACCTTCCCCGACGACCCGCTGGCCCTGGCCCCGGACGAGGACGGCGGGTGCTGGTTCGACTTCATGGCCGACACCGGTGACGGGTTCGACTCCACCTTCACCATGACGTCGCTGCTGGCCGCCCCGGAGCTCATCGTCACCGGCCCGGACGGCGTGCGCCACCGGCTGCCCCGCGGCCGGCTGCTGGTGCTCGGCGGTGACGAGGTCTACCCGACGGCGTCGTCCGAGCGCTACGAGGACCGGCTGAAAGGGCCGCTGCGCACCGCCCTGCACCAGGAGGACACCGCGCCGGCTCCGCCGTTGCTGCTGGCGCTACCCGGTAACCACGACTGGTACGACGGCCTGACCGCCTTCCTGCGGGTGTTCGGCCAGCGCCGGCGGATCGGCGGCTGGCAGACCGTGCAGGGTCGCAGCTACTTCGTGCTGAAGCTGCCCAACGGATGGTGGCTGGCCGGGCTGGACAGCCAGCTGGGCAGCGAGATCGACGACCCTCAGCTGGACTTCTTCCGGGCCCAGCTCAGCCAACGGCTGCAGCCGGGCGACGGCGTGATCCTGTGCTGCGCCACCCCGGCCTGGATCCGCACGCCCTACGACGCGCGGGCGTTCGACTCGTTCAACTACTTCGAGCGCAGCATCGTCAACGAGGTGACCGATCCGGACACCGGGCAGACCCGCCCGACCGGGGCCCAGATCCGGCTCTGGATCACCGGCGACAGCCATCACTACGCCCGGTACGCCGAGCAGCCCCCGGCCGGCGTCCCGGTGCGGGCGGGCGTCCCGATGCCGGCCGACACCCCGCCGACGGCCACCCACGAACCGGCCGGTCAGCAGCGCCAGCTGATCACCAGTGGCCAGGGTGGGGCCTACCTGTCAGCCACCCACCACCTGCCCGAGGACGTCGTGCTGCCGCCGGCCGGCTCGCCCGAACGCCACCACAGCGAGCCGACCGGTTACCGGCTGGCCGCCCGCTACCCCTCCCAGACCGAGTCCAGGGCGATGGTGCCGGGCCTGATGTCGCTCTCCGGTCGAGGCCTGCCGTTCCGTAACCCGGGCTTCTGGCGGCTGGCGGCCGGCGTGCACGCGGTGCTCTTCCTGCTGCTGGTCCTGCTCCTGGGCACCGTTCGCCAGCAGGGCCCGCTCGACGCCGTACGGTCCACGTCGGTCGCCGACACCGCCCGGCTGGGGGCCCAGCTCGCGCTCTGGTGGCTGGTCGTGGCGGTGGTGTCGGGTCTGATCTCCTCGGTCCGGGCCCGCCGGGCGCGACCGCCGGCGCTGGCCGTGGGCGCGATCGGCCTGCAGCTGCTGGTGTCGATGCTGGCCCTGATCGCCACGGTCTGGGTGGTCCGGGTGGTCACGCTGCCGGGCTGGTTCCCCGGCGGCCGGTCGCTGCCCAACTTCCTGCTCCTGGTGGTGACGGTCGCGGTGGTCGCGCCGGTGGCCGGGCTGATCGGCAGCTATGCCGTCGCCCTGACCCTGGCCCTGAGCCGGTCCCGGCTGGTGCACGACTGGCAGTTCTCGGCCCAGTCGATCGACGACCGCAAGGGCTTCGTCCGGCTGCGGATCGACCCGGACGGCACGCTGGTGATCTACCCGATCGCGGTCGACAAGGTGGCCCGGCGCTGGCGGATCGCGGCCGAGAGCCTTCCTGGCCGCCCGCCCCGCCGGGTCAGCGCCGCCGACGGGCTGCCCGCGCCATATCTGATCGAGGGCCCGGTGGAGATCGCCCGCTCGACCGGGGCATCCTGATCCTGTGTCCGACTCCGCCCAGGCCGTCTCGCCGCCGGTCGCCGAAGCCCTGCCCGAGCCCGGTTCGCTGCCCGGGCCGACCGGCCTGCAGATCTGGTGGACCCGGCTTCAGCCCGGCGAGCTGAGCGCCGACCTGCGGGCCGAACTGGCCGCCGACGTCGACGCCGCCCGGCTGGCCAAGCTGGACCGCTTCGTGCGAACCGCCGACCGGGACCGGGGCCTGGCCGCCCATGCCCTGCTCCGCCGACTGCTGGCCGGCCTGATCGGCGGCCGGCCCGCCGACGTCGTCCTGCGCACCCAGTGCGCCTCCTGCGGTACCGACGAACACGGCAAGCCCTACCTGGACGCCGGCTCCGCCGAACCGCCGGTCCAGCTCAACCTCAGCCACTCCGGCCCGGTGGTCTGCGTGGCCCTCGCGCCACCGGGCGTCCAGGTCGGGGTGGACGTCGAGGAGCGCCGCGCCGTCGACTGGACCGCCCTGCGGCGAAGCGTGTTCGCCGATGCCGAGTGGGAGGCGGCCGAGCGCGCACCCGAGCCGGCCCGGCACCGGACCGACGCCTGGGCCCGCAAGGAGGCCGCGGTGAAAGCTAGCGGGCACGGCCTGTCCCTGCCGTTCCGCGAGGTGATCGTCGAGGACGTCGTCCCCGGCGGTTGGACCGCGACCCTGCCCGAGGGGGCCGGCACCGCCACCGGCTGGGATCTCGGCCTGCTCGACACCGTCGCCGCCGCGGTCGCGGTCAGCAACCCGCCGTCCGCCCCGGCCCGGCCCGAGATCCACCTCGTCACCCTCGGCTGACGCCGAGTCCCTGCTTCAACGGGGCTCGACCGGTCCGAGCGCGGCGTGATCACACTGGAGGAAGCCATGGCCGGGTTCGCCGCCCGCCGTCGTCCGACGAAGAAGAGCACCGACCCCAAGCCGCGGATCCCACCCAAGGTCGACGTGTACGTCGACGAGGACGACCCGACCGTCTGGCAGATCGGCAGCGACCACGTGCTGATCAGCTGGGACGTCGTCAGCGGCAACGAGGCCGAGGACATCGTCCGCGAACTGCTGGCCGAGCGGGCCCCGCACCTGCTGGCCGAGCTGGAGTTCGACAGCTACTCCGATGCATTCTTCGCCACCGCCCGCAGCGAGGCCACCGCCCGAGCTGTCGCCGCCCTGATCCAGGCCCGCTGATCTGGTGATCCTGAAGACTTCGCCGGTTCAGGGCCGACGAAGTCTTCGTGATCATGGTCGGGCCGTTCCGTTACTGACGAGTTGGGCTCCGTCAAGGCTTGAATCAGAGGAATTCGTAAAGATTCCTAGGGTAATGAAGCTCACGCCAAAGGTTCATTCGGAGTCCGGTGATCTGAGACACCATCCGCGCCATACTGATCACTGGCGAAGATGGCCGTGGCCCGACTCCGGTTGGGCCCGCGTTTGCGCCAAGGTCGGGTGCCGGGTCAGGGCGGCACCCGACCGCGCGCGTTTTGCCGGTCTTTGACATTCGCGGGCCGCCGGGGCGGCAGACTTCATCCGTGACCTCCGTAGTGCAGCCATCGGTCGGGGCCGGCGGCACGACCAGCGAGCAGGCCCGGGTCATCAACCGGACCCAGCTCCTGCTGGACGCCGTCCGCGACGTCACGCTCGAAGACTTCCGCAGCGAGGACGCGCACTTCGAACGGCACTCCCGGCTCGGGCGCGAGCTGCTCTACCTGGTCGCGAACAACAGCTGGTGCCGGCGCACCACCGAGGTCGTCGACGTCAGCCACGCCCAGGCCATCGACACCGACGTGATCGTCGACATCGACCTGGCCTACGCCGACCACGAGGCCTTCGAGCTGGACGCCGGCCTCACCTGGCTGCCGCTGCTGGCCCTGCCGCCGATGCTGCCGGTGGAGAACAACGTGGTCGACGGCTGGTGGTCGCTGCTGCGCCCGAGCGTGCGGCGGCGCCGGCGGGAGGACCGCAACCACGCCGACCCCGACCCGATCACCAGCCTCGAGGTCAGCGACGCCGCCGGGGCCCGGGTGCACAAGCTCCCCCAGGCCGAGGTGCACCAGCGGCTGGCCGCGGCCCTGGCCGAGATCATCCTCAACGTGATGGCCGGCCGGGCCCAGCAGTCCGACCACAAGGTCTCCCCCGAGGACGACGACCGCCCGACGATGGAGCGCCAGCACAAGCTGCTGCTCTCGGCGGCGATCCGCCGGCTGCTGCCCGGCACCCAGGAGCGCCCGACCGAGCGCGGCGGAACCGTCCCGGCCGGCCTGCGCGAGGCCCGCACCCACCTGGACCAGGTGCTGCAACAGGATCTGGCGCTGGCCGAGCAGGCCGCCCGGGACAGCTGGCGGGTCAACCCGTACGCCGGAGCGGCCAAGGGCCTCGACCCCTACGACGACAGCGACCAGTACGACGACGACGATCCGGACGGCGGGGTCGGCCGGCTGCGCCCGGTGCTCGGCTCGCACGTCGGCGAGATCCTGGAGTCGCTGATCGGGGCTACCTTCGTCGTGATCGCGGTGGAGGATCCGGGCCACCCGATCTCGTACACCGTGCACGTGCCCTCGCGGCGGCTGATCCGGCTCGGCCGGGCCTCGATGTGGTTCCAGCCGCGAGCCCTGCTGAGCATCGACCTGCTGGCCCCGACCGCCCACGCCGACCGGCTGATCCGGCTGAACCTGCCCGACGGGGTGATCTGCCACGACGGCAGCGCCGGGGTGATCGGGCGGATCGACGTGGTGCTGCCGGCCCCGTTCGAGCGGCTCGACACCCTGATGGCCCGGCTGTTCCCGCCCGCTCTGCCGACCGACCGGCCGGCCTCCTGGGTGGACAGCCGGATCGCCGAGATGGCCCTGCACAAGGTGGACGCCGCGCTCGACAGCCTGCGGCACTACCAGGTGACCGCCACCCGCAGCCGGCGGGCGGTCGAGGGCCCGGGCCTGCACCACCCGCTGCTGAACCGGGTGCGCCGGCGGCCGCCCGAGCTCACCGGCGAGGAGCTCACCTCGATCGTCGATCGCCGGCTGCGGACCCTGCGGACCGAGCTGGCCGCGGTGCGCCGGTCGGTCTCGCCGGGCGTCTCGATGGCCGCGCTCTGGGACTGCTGGGACGCCGGATCGTGGTTCCCCCGGCAGTTGCGCCGCCGGCTCGGGGTGAACACGGCCAGCTCCAACCTGGTGATGATGCGGGCGACGGCGGTCGACGACCTCGGCCTGCGGGCCCGCCCCACGCTGGCCCGGATCGACGCCGACGTCTCGGTGTTCGATTCGCCGGTGTTCAACGTGGCCCGGTACGCCGGCGCGCTGAACTTCACCGTGCTCGCTGTCCTCACCGCGCTGCTCTTCCAGCAGGCCACCCCGACCAGCTCGGACGCCGTCCAGCTGCTGGCCACGATTCTCACCCTGTTCTCGGCCGTGCAGGCCAGCCGGGCCGAGCACCCGGACGGTTCGACCCTGCGCGGGCTGCTGTCGAAGGCCAGCTACTGGGTGATGCTGGCCTCGGTGCTGCCGACCGTGCTGCTGGCCATGGTGCTCACCGTGATGGTCGACCAGAAGGAGATCCGGCCAGGTGATCACGCGGCCGGCTGGACGGCGGTGATCGCCCTGATCGCCCAGGGCCTGCTGATGCTCCGGCTGCGCCGCGGCCCGCTCTCCCGCTGGCGGCGGGGAGCGGCCCCGCGAATCACCCTGGCCACCGGCCACGCCCCCGACCACGCCCGGCTCGACCTGTTGCGGGGCAAGCGCAGCCGGGCCCTGATCACCGAGGCCCTGATGCTCGGCCGGGAGGCGTTCGCCTACGTCGTCACCCGCCCCACCGGCCAGGACCAGTTCAGCGGCCTGCTGGAGCGCACCCAGAGCGGCGGCACTCGGGTCGAGGACCGGCTCGGCAAGGTCACCGCCCGGGCGACGAAGTTCCTGGCCACCCGTGGCTTCGAAGCTCCCCGGGCCGGCCCGGTGGCCGCCGCCCAGGTGGCCCTGACCGGATCACCGCCGGCCAACCTGCTGGGTGTGGTCCAGAGCGCCACCGCCGGGCGGGCCATGACTTACCTGGTGTTCCGCGAACGGCCGGCCGGTGGCTGGCTGCAGAGCGGTCCGGAGACCGAGGGGTCGATCACGCCGATCCCGCTCGACCCGGACCGGCTGGCACCGATGGAACCGCCGGAATGGGTGCTGGAGGTGCTGGTCGGCATCCCGGTCTCGGCCGTCGCCATCGGCCTGGCCGAGCACCCGCTGATCACCATCGTGACCGCCACCCAGCGGTACAACTTCCGGGTCACCAGCGTGCAGCTGCCGGCGCCCCCGCCGCCGGGCGGGACCGGGCGGCGCTGGATGCGGTTGCGGGTCGGCGTCAGTTACCGGCGCGGCGACTCGCTGCGCGGGCTCGGGGCGCTGCTGTACCGGCTGCACCGGATGGACGACGCGCCGTTCGCCGACGGCACGCTCTCGGTCATCGTCCGGGTCAACTCCGACCAGTCGCAACCGCCGAGCCGCAGTTCCCGCTCGCTCAGCGACCGTGACTTCGACGTCGTCCCCGACGAGGAGGCGGCCCTGGACCCGTACCGCAACTGGCGGTCGCTGGCGATCACGGCGCACTCGCGGGTCGGGCTGCTGCACGACGTCCTGCTCGGGCTGGCCGAGGAGGCGCCGACCTTCCAGCTGGCCGGCCTGAACGTGGCCGCCGTCTACGGGCAGAGCGTGATGTTCATGGTCGGGCGGGACCTGTCCGGGCCCCAGCGGGACGCCCCGCTGCGGCACACCCTGCCGACCCGGGTCCGGCCCAGCGACCGCCTGCTGGTCGCGGTGGACGAGCGGCTCACGGCCCGGACCCTGGACGGCGAGCCGGCCGGCGGCGACCAGTTGCTGCTGCGGGTCGGGCTGCGTACCCCGGACCGGCCCGGCGTGCTCCGCGAGATGCTGAACACGCTGGCCAAGGTGCTCACCGAGCACGCCCCGCCGAACGTGACGATCAGTGGGCTGGACGTCTGGTTCGCGCTGATCCAGGTGGTCAACGGCCGGACCTTCCGCGGTCGGCTGACCGTCCGGCTGCCGGGCTCGCCGGTGTCCTGGCAACAGTGGCAGGACGTCGACTGGGCGGCGGTCGAGCACTCGATCGCCCGGGCCGCGGCTCTGTCGGCCCGCAACCACGGCCCCGACCTGGGCCGGCTCGGCTGGCTGTCACCGACCCTGGACGACACCGTGATCACGGCCGAGCTGCTGCGCACCGCCGTCCCGGCGCCGCTGACCCCGCCGGCCTGAGAACGCTCAGGCCGGAACGGTGACCGGCGACAGGACCGAGGGCTTCAGCCGGGCGAACCGCCAGCTCACGCCGTCCACGTGGTAGTTGGTCGTCTCGACGTTGCGGCCGGTCGAAGGAGCCTGCACGGCAACGCCTTTGCGCACCACGATCATCACGTGATGGGCGCCGGTGGAGTCGAACTCGCCGAAGATCAGGTCGCCCGGCTGTTCCGAGCCGACGCTGACCGGGGTGGAGTTGTCGTACATCTGGGCCGCGGTCCGCACCCCGACCCGGTACCCGGCCTGGGCCCAGGAGTAGATCACCAGCCCCGAGCAGTCGAACGCGTCCGGGCCGGTGGCTCCCCATACGTAGGGATCGCCCTGCTGGGCCAGGGCGGCGGACAGCATCTTGCCCACGGCCCCGGTCGGCAGGCTCGCGGCCAGCGCGTCCGTGCAGCCGAGCGGGTCGTTGCCAATCACCGAGCGGACCAGGGACGCCGCCAGTCCCTCCCACTTGTCGTAGGCCGTGGGGAAGGCCGAGCGCTGTACCGCCTGGGCCGCCGCACCGATTGAGAGGGCGGCCCAGCCGGTGATGTCGGTCAGGCCGGGCTGCCCGGCCTGGCCACCGGTGAAGAACATCGTGGCCGCGGTCTGCGGGTCGGTCCGGGCACTGAACGGGCCCCAGCCGTCGCGCTGCTGGAACAGGCCCACGCTGTCGCGGTCGCCCCAGCTCAGGTTCTGCAGGGTGGACTCCTGCAGGGCCGCGGCCACCGCCACCACCAGGCCGCGATTCGGCACGTTCAGCGATTCCCCGGTCTGGACCACGGTCTTGGCGTTGGCCAGCTGCTCGTCGTCCAGGGTGATGGTCCTCCCCCCGGCGGTGGCCACCGGGCCGCAGGCCCCCGACTCGGTGTCGTCGGTGCTGGAGCTGCTGGCCGTGCTGCCCATCACCATCAGCAGGGGGACGGCGATCATCGAGGCCAGCAGCAGGCCGAGACCTCCGAGCAGCCCGGTCACAATCATGACCCGGGGGGTCAGCCAGCGCATCGGCTCAGTTCCCGGCGTTCGGCTGGATGTCCGACACCAGCGGCCCGCTGTCCCCGGAGACCAGGGTGACCAGCACCGACGAGCCGTCGTTGAGCGAGACCGCGACCAGGGCCGAGGTCTGGGCCACGAACCGGACCACCGGCTGGCCGGCCGGGGCCACCCCGGGCAGCTTGTCGGTGTCGGTGGTCCGCAGCGCCTGGCCGAGATCGGCGGTGGTCAGCGGGGTCAGCGCGGCCTGCCACTGCTGGCTGGTCTCGCCCGGCTTGAGCTGCGACCAGAGCTTGACGAACGACACCGCGGCCGAGACGTAGGGGTTGGCGTTCGGCACCTGGGCCGAGTCGATGGCGGAGGCCGTGACCGTCGGGGCGCGGCCCGCCTCGGACCCACCCCCGCCGCCGCGCCCGGCGTGGCCGAACAGGGCGCTGCCGCCGACCAGCACCACCGTGAGCACGGTGACCGCCGCGACGGCCAGCCGGCGCGGGCTCCGGCAGAGCCACGCCACCGCCTCCATCATCGGGCCGTGACACCGGGTCGCTCACCCTGCCGCCTCACGGCTGACGGGCCGGAGCCGGGCGGAAGACCTCGTTCAGTTCGTCGAGGTCGAAGTCGTCGGGGGCGGCTCCCTCCGGCCGCTGGAACCCACGGTCGCCGGGCTTGCCGACCCGGGCCCCGTCGGTGGCCGGCGTCCCGTCGTAGAGCACCTCGCGGTTGGTCGCCGGGCGACCCCGGGCCCCGCCGCGACCAGCGCCGACCGGGCCCTCGCCCGACTCGAACCGGCCGGAGAAGTCGTCATCCGAGGCGGAGCCGGCCCCGGAACCGCCGGAGCCGCCGGACGCAGCACTGGCCCGGGCCCCCGAGCCGGACTCCACCCGGCCGCCGGCTCCGGCCCGGCCCGCCGGCGAGAAGATCTCGCCCGGTGCCTCCACCCCGGTACCGGTGGCCGCGGCCGCACCGGCCCCGACGACCGTCACCGAACCGGCATTGATCTGTAGGGCTCCGGTCAGGGCTGCCGGTTGCGGGCTCAGGCCGGCACCGGCTGCGGAACCCTTCCCGCTCGAGCCGACCAGGATCGGGACCGGCCCGGGAGCGGCAGGCGACCCTTCGGCCGGCACTCCCACCGGCGCGCCCGTGGTCGGCGCGGTGACCACCGGCTGGTAACTCGTGGTCGCCTCGGCACGCTGGGGGACGCCGTCCGCCGCCTGGGCCTCGGCCACCACCGCCGCCCCGCTGCGCTGCGCCGCCGAGACCCCCAGGAACGTGCCAACCGCACTGGTCAGGATGCGACCGCCGGTCCGGGCCACGCCGCGGGTGGCGGTGCTGACCCCGCCCGAGGCGGTGGCGAAGTGGTTCTGCCGGCTGGAGACCATCTGGGTGAGCCGGCGGAACGGCCGCAGCGCCACCCACATCACGATGGTCAGCAGCAGCATCAGCACCACCTCCAGCCAGGGCGGAGCTCCGGTGGTGGGCGACAGCAGCACCCCCATGCCGAGCACCGTGACGGCGGCCCCGATCCCGAACACCATGGCGTTGATCAGGGCCGCGGCGACCGTGCTGCCGATTCCGGTGACCAGGGTCCGCATGGTCGGGAACAGGCCGAGCGTGGCGAACGCGGGGAACAGCATGACCCCGAACCGGACGATGATCAGCGCGCCCAGCACCAGCAGCCCGGCGACGAACAGGAACGGCACGGCGCACAGCGTGGCCAGCCCGGCCAGCACCGCGTAGCCGACCCGGGTGTCCGAGCGCCGGCCGGTCAGGTACTCGTACGCGTCCGGGTCCTCCGCCTTGATCTGCTTGGCGGCGTCCTCGAACTTCTTCTCCTTGGCGTCGATGATCTTCTTGCCCTGGTCCGGGTCGGCCTTCAGGATCGCGGCCTGCGACCAGGTCAGGGCGGTGGCGTCGAAGATGACCGGGCCGTACTTCTTGGCCACGTCGGAGTTGGCGTCGCCGAAGGTGCCGCCCAGCCAGGACTGGTAGAGCAGGGCCTCGTGCATGCCGGCGGTGGCCTCGGTGCCGGCGTCGCTGGCCGCCCCCGGAGCTTTGTCGTTCAGCCCGCCGGTGACCGCGCCGAGCGTGGTCGTGACCGTCTCGTCGGCGGCGTGCCCGGCCACCAGGGGCCACCGGAACACCATCGTGACCAGCACCATCACCAGCAGGGCCCAGCCGATCGCGCCGGCCGTGGAGGCCAGCGAGGCGTTGCGGGCCCGCCAGACGATCAGCAGACCGAGCGCGGCCAGCACCACGAACGCCCACTGCTCGAACACCGCCCGCCGCAGGGTGTCGACGACCTGCGAGATCAGCGGGTCGAAGACGCCGAGGAAGTCGGGCTGGAAGGCGGCACTGAGGATCGCCCCGGTGGCCGCGACGGCCGTCTTGGGCAGGGTGATGATCCAGTTGGCCACGGCCGTGCCGACCGCGGCGTCGGGCGAGCGGGCCAGGTCGGGCCCGCAGCCCAGGTCGTAGGTGTTCCAGCGCAGGCCGGCGTAGCCGTACTGCTCGTAGATCGACGTCGTCGAGTGCGGGGCGAACGGGTCCCCGGGAGGCGGCGGGGTCTTGGGCGCGGACTCGAAGAACCCGACGACGCCGCGACCGGGCACCTCCGGGGTCGGCGCGTTGGTGCAGCCCAGGATGTCGGGCAGGGCCTTGGGGGCGCTCGCGCCGCCGGCCGCCCGGGTGCTGTGGTCCGGCGTCACGGCCGCGCTCGCGCTGGAGGCGCCGAGCACGCCGCCGACGACAAAAAGGGCCGCCAGCAGCGAACCGGCCCGGATCAGGCGTCGCCTCACGACTCGCCGCCGTGGGAGCCGTTCGAGCGGTCCGCGATGTCCGAGCCGGTCGGCCAGCCGTTGCCGACCGGGCCGTCGGCCTCGGTGCTGTGGGCGCCGCGGTGGGCCCCGCCCCGGCCGGTCGCGATGCCGTTGCTGGGAGTGTCGACGTCGGTCCCGGCCGACCGGTGCGAGCGCGAGAAGTTCGTGCCCAGGAACCCGTTGCGCGGGCGCGCGGCGGCCCCGACGGGCACGCCGATCCGGGCCGAGCCGCCCGGGGCCCCGGCCACCGGGGCGCCGGAGGGGTCGAGCTCGACCGCGGTCAGGTCGATGTGCTCCGAGCGCTCGGCCGGGCCGACCAGGTTCACCACCGACGGCACCGGGGCCGCGGTGGTGTCGAGGGCCGCCAGCACCTGGGGCAAGTGATCGAGGTCTACCCGCATCCGGTCCACATTCCCGTCGACGTCGCGCATGACGAATTCGCGTAGCCCGGAACGGACTCCGGTGGCCGAGCGCGGCGAGAGCCGGGCCAGCACACCTTCGTAGCCGACCCCCGGTGGCACTCTGAGCATCCGCAGCGCGTCCGCCGCGACCTGGTCGTCCTCGATCCGGCCGACGAACGCCGCCGAGATGAAGTTCGAGACCTCCATGCCCAGCACGTCGGCCGGGTTCTGGGAGGCGGCCAGCACGCAGGTGTTCCACTTGCGGCTGTCGCGCCCGAGCCGGGTGAACAGGGCCCGCCCGGCGCCCCACTCCCCGAGGAAGTGGGTCTCGTCGAGCGCGACCAGCTTGCGCTCGGCCCGGGGCCGGCCGTAGATCGTCCGGGTGGCGTACCAGGAGGCCAGGTGCAGCAGCGGTACCGCCATCTGCTCGCTGGTCGACCAGTGCTCGCGGGGCACCGAGCTCGGCGGCAGGATCAGCCCGGGCATCGTCAGCACGGTGAAAACGGCGTCGTCGTGGGTGGTCTCGACCCCCGGCCCGGTCGGGAAGAACAGCCGGGCCAACGGCATCTCGGCCATGTCGCGCAGGTAGGCGGCGATGTCGGCCGCGGTGTCGTCCTCGCGGCTCTCCAGGTGCTCGAGCACGGTCCACAAGCTGGTGGACGACGCGCCCTTGGTCGCCCGGATCGCCTCGGTCAGCACCAGCCGGGTCCGCGGGGCCGAGGCCAGGGTGGGCGGCAGCAGCATGGTGGCCACGTCCAGGGCCAGCAGCTTGCGGTCCTGGGCGGCCAGGGTGCGGGCCTCCTCGAGGGCGTCGAGCGTGCTGTAGTCCTCCGGGCGCGGCTGCACGACCACGGAGTACGGGTTCAGCGTGCCCGAGGGGGCCGAGGTCAGGTCGATGTGCCGGGACTTGTCGCGCAGCTCCGGCAGCTCGGTGAGCCGGGCCAGCGGGCCGGAGGGGTCGAGCATCACCGAGGTGATCCCGCGCCGGACCGCTTCGTAGGTGATCAGGCCGGCCAGCACCGACTTGCCCGAGCCGAGCGAACCGACGATCGGCACCAGGCCCGAGGTCTCGCGGACCTCGGTGGCGAAGTGGGTGTCGAACATGACCGCCCGCCGGCTCGAGGCCACGGTGTGCCCGAGGTAGGGGCCGCGCCGGTCGCCCAGCGAGGACGACGCGGCCGGCACGCCGGCGGCGAAGTAGAGCACCGGCAGCCGGCGGCGGTACGCGGTCGAGGAGAGCACCTCGCCCGGCACGAACTCGCGCAGCAGGCCGTACTGGCCCTTCGGGTGGGCGATGGTGACCTGCCGCTTGCGGTAGGTGTCGATCACCTGCCGGGCCCGCTCCAGGCACTCCTCCTGGGTCTCGCCGGAGACCGCGACCCGGAACCAGCCGTGCACCCGGGTGCCGGTGGTGTCGCCCCCGGTGGTCATCTCGTCCTCGATCGAGCGGGCCTGACGGGCCTGCCGTTCCAGGGCCAGCGGCTCGTCCAGGTCGTGGTCGCGGTAGTGCCGCTGCATGTCCCGCACGATCAGCAGCTTGCGCTGGACGGCGTCCAGGGCCTGCTCGCCGTCGAGGACGTCGAGCCGGATCGACCACTCGACCGGGAACGGCAGCCGGTCGGCGTGCACCAGCCAGGGCTCGTGGGCCGGGTCGGGGATCTCGATCTCGTCGACCCGGCCGACCGTGAGCACGCTGACGTGCCGCTCCAGGCCCACCCCGCCCGGGTCGCGCCGGCGCACCTTGACCGTGGGCGAGAACGGCTCGGCCTCCTGGACCACGCCCTCGGTCAGCTCGTGCAGGTCTTCGGTCTCCCAGCGGCCGTCGTTCACCGGCGACAGGGCCCCGGGGGCGGGCATGCCCAGCCCGAGCGAGCGGCGCATCAGCCACTCCAGCTCGCGGGCGCTGACCGGGCGGCCGTCCAGGCCGGCCCCGGTGATCTGCTCGGCCACCAGCGAGGCGTCCTTGTCGACCCGCTGCACCTCGCCCAGGGTCGGGCGGCGCAGCAGCCTCGAGGTGGCCGAGGTCAGCTGCGAGCGCTCGCTGAGCTGGACGCCGAGGTAGATCTCCTTCTCGGCCATGGTCGAGGCCCGCACGTGCTGCTGGGCCCGGACCAGGTGGTCGGCCCAGGTGTTGTCGGGGATGCCGGCCAGCGGCTCGGGGGTGCGGGCGTCCAGCGCCCGGGCCCAGGACGCCGCCGGGTAGGGCCGGGAGGTGACCCGCAGGTGCAGCCGGCGACCGGCCAGGCCCGAGATCCGGGTGGCGGTGTCGACGATCAGGTTCAGCCGCTCGCCGTCGGCCCGGAACGCCCAGCGCTGGGTGGGCAGGGCGAACCAGGCCCAGGCGGCGGTGTCGGTGAAGGCGAGGTTGCCCTCGATCGTGCGCAGCGACAGCGAGGCGTTCTTGGCCCGGGCCGTAGGTTCTTTACGGCGGGCCATTCAGCTCGCCCTTCGGGCGCGGGAACTGGTGCGCTTGTCGCGGGTGCGCACGCTCGGCTGGGTGCGGTACGCCTGCACCCTGGTGCTGGGGCGGGGCGCGGTCAGGTCGGAGACGAACGACTGCCAGACCGCCTTGGCCGGGCGCTCGTGATCGATGAAGCCCATCAGCCCGTAGGTGAACAGCGTGGTCACACAGATCTCCCAGATCGGCGGGATGTGGACCTTGAGCGGGGTCAGCGCCTCGACCAGCAGAACCAGCAGGAACACCGCGAGCCAGGTCGCGTAGGCCAGATAGCGGGCCGTCCACGGAAAGGTCAGCCCACTCGGACCGAGCCACACGGTGTTGACCCGGTACACCTCGTCGTCCGGCGTTACCCGCATCGAATCAGTTGCTCCCGAAAACCAGATTCGTCAGCGATCCGGCGAAGCCGTAGAGCACGGCGGCCCCGGCGATCACGGCCATCCCCAGCACCACGTTGGTGAGGGTGTTCGCGTTGTCACTGATCCGCCCCTTGCGGGCGGAGGCGATGATGCCGATCCCGATCATGAGCAGGACCAGTGGGATGAGGTTCTTGACCGCCCATTCCACGACCCCGTTGGAGTTGAGCGATGGCCCCGGGTCAGCAGACCTCAACGCATGGGTCACCGCGGTATGGACCGACATCTGTTCCTCCAGGGCACCGGGCAACCCCTCTGTCGATCGGCGCCGACTTGAGCTTCGGGTCAGACTTCTGCACGTTCTGTCACGACCTTGCCACGCCAGGTGGCCGAATTGATAGAGCTTCTGCCATGATTTAGGGACAAAAGGCGATCCACAGCTTACGTCGTCCGCACTGACGACCAGACCATGTCCGCTCCTGTCAGCTTAAAGCTAGGCATAAGCGGACGCTATCGGCGCCAGGCGCGCCGGACGCTCAGGTTGTGCTGCCCTGATCGCAACATTCCGTCTACCAGCGGTTTCGTGGTGCTACCGGTGATCACCAAGAGTCCGTGAACGGTCGCGCACCGGCCGGCTGCGGGCCGCTGGGGGCCTGCCGCGGGCGCCGGCCGTGGCTTAGGGTTCGGGCGTGGCCGAGATCGTGTACCCCCCTGTCCTGCTCCTGGCTCGCAGCGCCTTCAAGGCGCTGGGGATCAGGTTCACCCTGGAGGGGACCGAGCACATCCCCGGCACCGGCGGCGGCGTGCTGGCCAGCAACCACGTCAGCTATCTGGACTTCACCTTCTGCGGCCTGACGGTGTTCCCCAACCGGCTGGTCCGGTTCATGGCCAAGGACGCCGTCTTCCATCACCCGGTCTCGGGGCCGCTGATGCGCGGCATGCACCACATCCCGGTCGACCGCTCGGCCGGCGCGGCGGCGTTCGACCATGCCGTCACCGCGCTCAAGGACGGCGAGATCGTCGGCGTCTTCCCGGAGGCGACGATCAGCCGGTCGTTCACCCTGAAGGCGTTCAAGACCGGCGCCGCCCGGATGGCGGTGGCCGGTGACGTGCCGCTGATCCCGATGGCCACCTGGGGCGGGCAGCGGATCTACACCAAGGGGCACCGCCGCGACCTCTCCCGGGGCACGGCGGTCAGCCTGGCCGTCGGCGAGCCGTTCCGGGCTGCGCCCGGCGCCACGCCGGAGGAGACCACCGAGGAGCTCAAGCAGCGGATCGGCGTTCTGCTGACGGGCCTGCAGGAGCGTTACCCGCAACAGCCGAAGGACGACGCCGACCGCTGGTGGCTGCCGGCCGAACGCGGCGGCACGGCTCCCACCCTGGCCGAGGCGACCGCGCTGGACGACGCCGAGGCGGCCGAGCGGGCCGCCGCCCGAGCCCGGCGCCAGGAGAAGTAGCCTCTCCCGGCGCCGGCCGGTACGTGATGCCGGTGGTGCGTGATGCCGGTGGAACGGCCTAGGACCGGCGCCACCAGGCCTGCTCCGGCTCGGAGATCGGGATCTTCGAGCCGGTCGAGGCCGGTACCAGCTTGTCCGACAGCCGGCGTTGGGCCGGGGCGAAGATGACCGCCGAGATCTGCTTGTAGTGCAGGTCGGGGTCGGGGATGTAGTTGATCGTGCTGAGCGCCTGGTCCTGGCCGGCCGACTCCAGGATGTAGACCCCGTAGCCGAACAGCTGGCCGGTCAACGTGCGGTCGTAGCGCATGTCGGTGACCTTCGACATCGGCATGATGTCGACCTGCCGGGTGACGATCCCGCTGACCAGCATCAACCGCCGGTCGGTGGCCAGGAACAGCTCGCGGTACCAGTCGGTGAACTTCCACAGCAGCCGGAGCACCAGCCCCAGCCAGACCAGCACGGCGGCGTCCCGCAGGCGCAGCGCCCCGCCGTCCAGGGACTGGTCGAGGAACAGCACCACGACCAGACCGGCGACGACGCTCGCGATCGGCTCGAACAGCACGATCCAGTGCCGGCGGATCAAGAAGATGATCTGCTCGGTCGGGATCAGGTACCGGTCGAGCTCCTTAGGGGCCTGCGGGTGGAACCGCTCAACCTGCCCGGCCATGACGTCAACTCGAGAGGAGCGTGTCGAAGAACGTACCGATGGAACTGATCCCGTCCTTGATGTGATCCCACGCGTTGCCGGTGACGTTGGCCGACTGGGTCGGGTCGTTGATGACCGCGTAGATAACGAAGATCACCGCAATTACCAGGAGCGCTCGTCTAACCCTTGGCACTGTGGCCTCCTCAAGGACGCGGCAGATATCGGGGCAAAGTGTTCCCGACAAGACTGAGTATGTTATATCCGTACCCGTCTTGTCACCCATGGCTACCGTCAAGCTCTACCTGAGCCTGACGTTAGCCCATACGGATTAGACTACGCCGTAAAGCCGATCACCAGCGTCACCCAGGCCCGGAACGATGTACCCCACGTCGTTCAGCCGCTCGTCCATTCCGGCCAGCACGATTTGCACCGGCGCGTCCTCGCCGAGCAGCTTGCGGATCGCCTCCACCCCTTCGGGTGCCCCCAGCAGACAGATCGCGGTGACATCGGAGGCGCCCCGGTCCATCACGTACTTGATCGCCACCGCGAGCGTGCCGCCGGTGGCCAGCATCGGGTCGAGCAGGTACACCTGGCGCCCGGTCAGATCGTCCGGCAACCGGTTGGCATAGGTCGTGGCCTGCAGTGTTTCCTCATTGCGGACCAGCCCGAGAAAGCCCACCTCAGCCGTCGGGATCAGCCGGGTCATGCCCTCGAGCATGCCCAGACCGGCTCGCAGGATCGGCACCACCAGAGGCTTGGGCTGGGTCAGGCGCACCCCCCGGGCCGGCGCCACCGGCGTCACGATGTCGTGCTCCTCGACCCGGACTCCCCGGGTGGCCTCGTAGGCCAGCAGGGTCACCAACTCGTCGGCGAGCCGCCGGAAGGTGGGCGAGTCGGTGTCCCGATCGCGGAGCGCGGTGAGCTTGTGGGCGACAAGGGGGTGGTCAACCACCAGCAGACGCATGCGCGCAACTTACCGGTGCTGGCAGCATGTGTGCCTCTTGTTCTTCACCACACTCGCCCTACTGATCGAGTGACTGGTCCTGACCTGGGGATAAACCGATCAGCAACGAATAGTCACGGAATGAATTTGTTGACAATGGTGACGTGGAGACGAGTGTGGTCGGCTCGATGAATCACGACGACGTGTGGGCGCGCCGGATGGGCGAGGCGCTGACCGAGGCCCGGGCCTGCCTTGCCACCGACGACGTCCCGGTCGGAGCGGTGGTCCTCGATCCGGCCGGCGTCGTCATCGGCCGCGGTCGCAACCAGCGCGAGGCCGACCAGGATCCGACCGCGCACGCCGAGCTGCTGGCCCTGCGGTCGGCCGCGGTGGCGCTGGGCTCGTGGCGGCTGGCCGACTGCACGCTCGTCGTCACCCTGGAGCCGTGCGCGATGTGCGCCGGGGCCGTCGTCCTGGCCCGGGTGGCCCGCCTGGTGCTCGGCGCCTGGGACCCGAAGGCCGGTGCGGCCGGCTCGATGCGCGACATCGTCCGCGACCGCCGGCTCAACCACCAGGTCGAGGTGACCGGCGACGTCCGGGCGGCCGAGTCCACCACCCTGCTGCGCTCCTTCTTCAGCACCCACCGCACCCCCTGACCCCCTCGGCCCCACCGGGTCGGCGGTTCCGCGGAACCGTTTGCGGTGCCGATTCGGTGTCCGCGCCCCTGGTTCGATACCCTCTCCCACGGTGGCGTGTCCGAGCGGCCGAAGGAGCACGCCTCGAAAGCGTGTGAGGGTGCAAGCCCTCCGTGGGTTCAAATCCCACCGCCACCGCCCTTGAGCAGCACCGATGCCCGGCCTCCTCGATCGTGAGGGGCCGGGCATCGTTCTGAGTTCGGCCAAAGTGGTGAGCAATCAACGCTTTTGGGCAGTCCGAGTCGCGTCTCGGCGGGACAGCAGCATCCGCTGGGCCAGCCGGGCAATCTCCCGGGTGGCCGGCGAGAGCACCGTGGTCTCGCGCTGGACCAGGGCGATGGTGTCGTAGATCGGCTCGGCGAACGAGACCGTGCCCAGGCCGGGCGGAAAGCTCGATCCCTGGGCCACGGCCCGGCAGACGAAGGTGTCACCGATGCCGCGGGCGACCAGACCGAGGGCGGCCTCGACGTGCTCGACCTCGATCAGGGCCTCCAGCTTGACCCCGACCAGGGCGGCCCGGTCGGCGAACTGGCGGCGGGTCGGGTCCTTCCAGCCGTAGTGCGCGTCATAGAGGATCAGCCGGGCCTCGGCCAGCTGCTGGATGCTGACCGGCGCGGCCAGCCGGGCCGGGTCGGCGCTGACGTACACCACCTCGTCGCGCAGCAGCGGCTGGACGGTGAGGGCCTCGTCGTCCACCGGCAGGACGACCAGCCCGGCCTCCAGATCGCCGGCGGCCACCGCGGCGGCGACCTCGACCGAGTTCTGGCCGACCAGACGGACCCGCACGTCCGGGTAGGTCTCGTGGAACTGCTTCACCAGGTCGGTGAGCAGGTAGTAGTCGGCATTGCGCAGGACGCCGAAGGTGGCCACCCCGCCGCCGAGCGAGCGCAGGGAGCGCAGCGCCTGCTCACCGCTGTCGGCGGCGGCCACGGTCTGCTCGGCGTAGGGCAGCAGCTCGCTGCCGGCCGCGGTGAGCACCAGCCGGCGCGGGCCCCGGGTGAACAGCAGCAGGCCGTGCTCCTCCTCCAGCCGCCGGATCAGCTCCGACACCGAGGCCTGGGACATCTGCATCTGCACGGCCGCGGCGGTGAACGACCCGGTACGGACCGCGGTGAGGAAGGCCCGCAGCTGGTTCAGCGTCACGACGTCGAGCCTAGGTGCAGGAAAACCCTGTGGGAAGTACAAGAAACATCAAGCTGGTCCTGGGATCAGACCCGAGCTTAGGCTCGCTGACATGCAGCTCATTCCTTCTCGAATCGCTCACCTCGACGGCGCCTACAAGGTACTCAAGGCCCCGGCCCTCGACGGCCCGGAAGCCCAGCGCGACCCGGCCGTCGTGGCCACCGTGAGCCGGATGCTGCTGGCGATCGAGACCGAGGGGATGGACGCCGTCCTGCGCTACGCCGAGCAGCTCGACGGCTGGACCGCGCGCGACGTCGAGATCGCTCCGGACGCCGCGGACGCCGGCCAACTCGAGCCGGCCGTGCGCGCCGCCCTGGAGCTGGGCCAGCAGCGCACCGAGGCCTTCGCCCGGCTGCAGCGGGAGAAGCTGGCCGGGTTCGAGGCCGAACTCATCCCCGGCCTGGTCGTCGGGCAACGCTACGTGCCGGTCGGCCGGGTCGGGGCCTACCTGCCCGCGGGCCGGTTCCCGCTGCTGGCCAGCGCCTCGATGACGGTCAACGTGGCCAAGGTGGCCGGCGTCCCGACGGTGATCGCCTGCACCCCGCCGCAGCCGGACGGCAAGCCCAACCCGGCCGTGCTCTACGCGGCCCGGATCTGCGGCGCCGACCGGATCTTCTGCCTGGGCGGCGTCCAGGCCCTGGCCGCGATGGCGTTCGGCCTGCTCGGCGAGCTGCCGGTCGACATGCTGGTCGGGGCGGGCAACGCCTACGTGGCCGAGGCCAAGCGCCAGCTGTTCGGCAAGGTCAGCATCGACCTGCTGGCCGGGCCGTCCGAGGTGGCCGTGATCGCCGACGGGAGCGCCGACGTCGAGCTGGTCGCGGCCGACCTGCTGGGCCAGTCCGAGCACGGCCCGGACAGCCCCTCGGCCCTGGTGACGACGTCCGAGGAGCTCGGCCTGGCCGTGATCGCCGAGGTCGAGCGGCAGCTGGCCGGGCTGGACACCCGCGACATCGCCGGCCCGGCCTGGCGCAACCACGGCAGCGTGCTCTGGGCCCAGGACCGCGAGACCGCCGTCGCCCTGATGGACGAGTTCGCCCCCGAGCACCTCGAGATCCAGACCACGGACGACGCCTGGTACCACGACCGGCTGCGCAACTACGGCTCGATCTTCCTCGGCGAGGCCAGCACGGTGGCCTACTCGGACAAGGGCATGGCCGGCACCAACCACGTGCTGCCGACGGCCGGTGGGGCCCGGCACAGCGCCGGGCTCTCGGTCGGGCGCTTCCTCAAGCCGCTCACCTTCCAGCGGGTCTCCCGCGAGGCCACCGCCGACCTGGCCGTCGCCGTGGACGACATGTCGAGTTACGAGGGGATGGCCGCCCACCGGGCCACCGCGACCCTGCGGATGGACCGCTGGTCTCTCTGAACCGGGCCGACCTTCTCCGCCGAACCGCGATGAGGTGTACTGGCTCCGTGAACTCTGTCGATGTGGCCTGCCTGCAGCTGAGCCCGCAGGTCGGCGAGTTCGACGACAACTGCGCGCGGGCGACCGAGGCGATCGCGGCCGCCGCCGCCGACGGGGTCGACCTGATCGTGGTGCCCGAGCTGGTCACCTCGGGCTACGTGCTGGAGTCGATGGACGAGGCCCGGGCCCTGGCCATCACCCCCGACCACCAGGTGTTCGCCGACTGGGCCGCCGCCGCCGGCGGCGCCGTGGTGGTCGGTGGCTTCGCCGAGCAGGGCACCGACGGGCTGGTGTACAACAGCGCCGCCGTCCTCGACCGGGACGGCGTCCTCGCCGTCTACCGCAAGGTGCACCTGTGGGACACCGAGAAGCGGTACTTCACCCCGGGGGACGCCGCGCCGCCGGTGCTCGCCACCCGGGTCGGCCGGCTCGGCGTCCTGATCTGTTACGACCTGGAGTTCCCGGAGATGACCCGCGGCCTGGCCCGGGCCGGGGCCGAGATCCTGGCCGTCCCGACCAACTGGCCGCTGGTGCCGCACCCGGACGGCGAGCACGCCCCCGAGGTGGTGATCGCGATGGCCGCGGCCCGGGTGAACAAGGTGTTCATCGCCTGCTGCGACCGGGCCGGGGTCGAGCGCGGGCAGGACTGGACCCAGGGCACCGCGATCGTCGGCGCCGAGGGCTGGGTGCTGTCCAAGGCCGAGCCGACGCCCGCCGGGTACCCGGTCGCTCGGGCCGTGATCGAGCCGGCCCAGACCTGGGACAAGGCCATCTCGCCGGCCAACGACCTGTTCCAGGACCGCCGGCCCGAGGTGTACACCCGGCTCGACGCCGCGGCCCGGGCCAGCGGCTGAGGCGGCTTCACCAGATCTCCACCAAGCCTCCAGATCCGGACCGTTGTGTCCGGGTCGATGTGCTTTAGCCTGATTGCCGTTCGCATCGACCGGGGGAAGGCCTCACCTTGAACCGTCACGTCGCTGTTGCCGCCACCGCTGCCGCCGGCCTGGCTCTGGCGGCGTCCGCCGTGCTGACCGCGCCGGCCGCGACCGCCGCCCCCACGCTCGCGGCGGTGACAGCCTCGGTCACCGCCCAGGCCGCGGCCGGGCCGTCGACACCGGTCCGGTTCGCGAAGCGGGCCACCGCCACCCGCTACACCGGCGCCGCCTTCGACACCTGCACGGCTCCCGCGGTCGAGGCGATGAGCGCCTGGACGGCGTCGCCGTACCGGGCGATCGGCGTCTACGTCGGCGGGATCAACCGGTCCTGCGCCCAGCCCAACCTGACCGCGGACTGGGTCGGCGCGGTGACCGGGATGGGCTGGCGCCTGCTGCCGATCTACCTCGGCCGCCAGGCTCCCTGTGGCGACCACCCGCACGCCACCAAGATCACCCCGTCCCGGGCCGCGGCTCAGGGCTCGGCCGACGCCGACGACGCGATCAACGCCCTCGGCGCGCTCGGCCTGCAGCCCGGCAGCGCGATCTACGCCGACATGGAGAGCTACACCCCGACGATCAAGTCCTGCCGGACCGCCGTCCTGAAGTACCTGTCCGGTTACACCACCCGGCTGCACCGTCGCGGCTACCTGTCCGGCGTCTACGTGAACCTGGCCTCCGGCGCGGCCCACCTGGGGGCCTCCTACTCCGCCGCCGCCTACGCCCGTCCGGACGTGCTCTGGGTGGCCCGCTGGGACGGCCGGCAGACCACCACCGGCTTCACCGGCGTCCCGAAATCGGCTTTCAGCCGGCACCAGCGGGTCAAGCAGTACCAGGGCGACCACAACGAGACGTGGAACGGGGTGACGATGAACATCGACAGCGACTGGGTCGACGCCCCGGTCGCCACCGCCGCGTTCTCCCACCTGGTCACCGCGAACACGCACTACCGGTCCGGCCCGAAGAAGTCGTCGAAGTCGGCCGGCGACCTGTGGGCCGGCACCCCGGTAGCGGTGATGTGCCAGACCACCGGCACCCGGGTGAACGGCACCCGGGTCTGGGACAAACTCGCCACCGGTACCTACGTGAGCGACGCCTACCTGGACACGCCGGCCAAGCCGGGCTGGAGCAGCCCGATCGCCCGCTGTGCCTACCCCTACCAGGTGAAACCGACCGGCGGCACCGCGGCCCGCAGCGGCGCCGGAGCGGCCGAGGCGAAGAAGAGCACCCTGCCCGGCGGCGCCCTGGCCTGGGTGGTCTGCCAGAAGAAGGCCGCCCACAAGACCGGCACGACCAAGGTCTGGGACCAGCTCGACAACGGGCGCTACGTGAGCGACTACTTCGTGGCCTCGCCCAGCCGGAAGACCTACAGCTCGCCGGTCCCCCGCTGCTGAGCGGTCAGCAGCAGCTCGACCAGCTGCAGGCCGGTCTCGATCTCGGGCTCGTTGCGGCCCAGCAGGTGCGCATACAGGTGCGAGTCGCAGATCCGGATGATCGCCTGGGCCATCACCGGCGCCGGCAGCATCAGCCGGAGCCGGCCCCCGGCCGCCTCCTGCTGCAGCAGCTCCGCGACCAGGTCAGCCGACCGGCTCTCGATCGCACCGGGCATGGTGGCGATCCGGATGAAGAGCAGCGGCTCGCGCTGGGTCAGGGCCAGCAGGGGCGGGGTGGCCAGCACGGTGTGCATGAACCGGCGCAGGCAGTCGATCACCAGCGCGATGCCCTCGCCCCGCGCGTCCTTGATCACGGCTCGGTAGGTGCGCTCGGTCCCTTCGGCCAGGACGGCGGCCAGCAGGTCCTCCCGATTGCCGACCCAGCGGTAGAGGGTGGCCCGGCCGATCCCGAGCTCGCCGGCCAGGGCGGACATGTCCAGGGCCTCGCCGCGCAGGTAGATCCGGGTGGCCGCGGCGACCGCGTCCGCCGGGCCACCGGCCCGGGCCGACCCGGGCGGGCTCATCGGCCGGTCACGACGTGCTCGGCACCGGGGCGGCGGGCGTCGTCACCGGCACGCAGTTGGTCGGCTCGTCCTTCGGCTGGATCGCCGCGGCCGCCTTCTTGCGACTCAGCATCTGGGTGTACTTCTCCCCCAGCAGGACGTCGACGGTCTGGTCGTCGCGCTTGTCCCTGACCAGCTTGACCGGGCCGATGAACTGCAGGGCCACGGTGTGGGCCTCGACCCGCCCGGTGGGCCCGTACCGGATCATCGCCGCGTACGGCAGCGGCTTGCTCTGGGCCTCGGTGCCGGTCTCCAGCATGGAGAAGTCGCGAGCCGCCAGTTCCTTGGTCACCGCGGCGGCCAGGCCGTTGCGGTTGGTCCCGTTGTAGACGTTGACCTCGGTGTCCTGCGGGTCGCTGACCACCTGCACCGGGCACGGCCGGACGGCCGCCTCGGCCGAGCCGCCGATGGTCCACCACCCCTGCCAGTTGCCCAGCGCGGTGAATCCGACCAGCGCCACGAAGACGAACAGGCCGAGAAAGGTGTAGGTCTGCCGGCGTTGGCGATCTCGGGTGCGGGACTCTCGGGACGGCAGGAGCGTGCCGGTGTGATCGTCGGACGGCGACATCGCCTGGCCCCCTTGCAGACGGACCGCGCAACCGTGAGCGCCGTCATCCGGTCATTCGAGCACGAGCACCCGCGCATGCAGAACGGGCCGCTGGTGCAACGCGGCTCGCACTGCGCGATGCAGCCCATCTTCCAGGTACAGCGTGCCTTGATACTGCACGACGTGCGCGAACAAGTCACCGAAAAAAGTAGAGTCCTCCGAAAGCAGCGCAGCCAGATCAAGAGTGCGCTTGGTGGTGACCAGATCGTCGAGTCTCACCTGGCTGGGGGGCACGTCGGACCACTGTTTGGGCGTGCTGTACCCGTGTTCGGGGTACGGGCGCCCTTCGCCGACTGCCTTGAAAATCACCTTGGTGATTCTAGGGGCGAAACCGCCACCGATTCACGGTAGGCCAGCAGGTCGCCCGGCTGGCAGCCCAGCTCGCGGCAGATCGCGGTGAGCGTACTGAACCGAATGGCCTTCGCCCGGCCGTTTTTCAGCACCGAGAGATTGACCAGGGTGACGCCGACCCGCTCGGCCAATTCGGTCAGGGTCAGCTGTCGTTCGGCCAGCAGGCGATCGAGATGGACGTCGATCGCGTGCCGGGCCCCCTCTTCCGGACCGTCCTGCGGTTCGCTCACACCAGCCCCTCGACGTCCTCACGCAACCGGCGCCCCCGGCGGAACACCTCGGCCGCGATCAGGATGCCCCCCATCGCCAGCACCGGGAGAAAGTTGATCGAGGCGTCGATCACCACGTACGGCTCCAGGGTCGGCTGGCTGAGCACGCTGACCCGACCCCAGACGGCCAGGAAGACGGCCGCCTGCCCGCCCGCCCCGACCAGGGCGGCCATCGCCACCAGCAGGCTGATGTTGCCCGACCGGAACGGATCGCCCCGGCCCAGGCTGCGGACGATCAGCAACAGGATCAGCAGGACGCCGAAGGCGACGATGCCGGCCACCACCTGGGCCCCGGTCACGCCCAGCCGCTGGGCGAGGTCGAGGTTGAACAACTGCACCTGGGCCTTCAGCGGTCCGTGTAGTTCACCGCCCTGACCTGCAGCGACGGGCCCGGCCCCGAGCTGGGGCGGGGCCGGCTCGAGATGCATCCGGTCCTGCAGGGTGACGTCGATCGCGGGCAGCGCGCCGAACAGCCCGCCCCGGGCGAGGTCGAGCCCACCCGGCCCGATCAGCGGCCGGGCGATGCCCAGCACAGCCACCGCGGCCAGCCCCAGGAGCAGCACGGCCTCGGCGGCCCGCAGCCCCGCCGGCCGGATCTCGTCGTCCACCATCGGTTCCTCCGCATCGATAAACGATATTATCGAATAACGATAACTCGCGATGTCGGGCGAGGCAAGCGCCGAGAACGACCCGGGGCCGGAACGACGGGAGCTGAGGACGACGCGGGACCCGGGAACGACGAACGGCCCGCGACCAGTGGTCGCGGGCCGTTCCGGCGGCGGAGGATAGGGGATTTGAACCCCTGAGGGCGTTAACCCAACCCGCTTTCCAAGCGAGCGCCATAGGCCACTAGGCGAATCCTCCGCGCAGGAGTCTAGCCATGCCGGAGGGGCAGTTCGGTCCACCCACCCGTCCGGGGGGCGATCCGGCGCCGGTGGGCGCGCCGCCCTCGGACAGTGGGTAGAGTGTTCGGCGACCCCTCGTGCGGCGTCATCTCGCTGAACTCCCCCAGGGCCGGAAGGCAGCAAGGGTAGGTGAGCTCTGACGGGTGTGCGGGGGGTCGCTCGTTTGTCCCGGCCCTTGTCCCGGCCTTGTCGTGGGCCGGCCGGCGACCCCGGAGCCACTGTCGGCCCGGGCGTCTACTCTGACTCCCGTGACGACCGCTCTGTACCGCCGCTACCGGCCCGAGTCGTTCGCCGAGGTGATCGGCCAGGAGCAGGTCACCGGGCCGCTCTCGATCGCCCTGACCAAGAACCGGGTCAATCACGCCTACTTGTTCTCCGGCCCGCGCGGGTGCGGCAAGACCACCAGCGCCCGGATCCTGGCCCGCTGCCTGAACTGCGAGCAGGGGCCGACACCGACGCCCTGCGGGGTCTGCCCGTCGTGCGTCGAGCTGGCCCGGGGCGGCCCCGGCAGCCTCGACGTGGTCGAGATCGACGCGGCCAGCCACGGCGGCGTGGACGACGCCCGTGACCTGCGCGAACGGGCTGCTTTCGCGCCCGTCCGCGACCGCTTCAAGGTGTTCATCATCGACGAGGCCCACATGGTCTCGCCGCAGGGTTTCAACGCCCTGCTGAAGATCGTCGAGGAACCCCCGGAACACATCCGGTTCATCTTCGCCACGACCGAGCCGGAGAAGGTGATCGGCACCATCCGGTCGCGGACCCACCACTACCCGTTCCGGCTGGTGCCGCCGGAGCGGCTCACCTCGTACCTGGCCGAGCTGTGCGAGCGCGAGGGGGTGGAGGCCGGCAAGGGCGTGCTGCCCCTGGTGGTCCGCTCCGGCGGCGGCTCGGTGCGCGACTCGCTCTCGGTGCTGGACCAGCTGATCGGCGGGGCCGGCGACGACGGCCTGACCTACGCCACCGCCATCGCCCTGCTCGGCTACACCGACAACGCCCTGCTGGACGACGTCACCGATGCGCTGGCGGCCGGCGACGGGGGCACCGTGTTCCGGGTCGTCGACCGGGTGATCGAGTCCGGCCACGATCCGCGCCGCTTCGTCGAGGACCTGCTCGAGCGGTTGCGCGACCTGCTGGTGGTGGCCGCGCTGCGGGACGGCGGTCACGCCGTCTTCCGGGGCCTGCCCGACGACCAGCTCGAGCGGATGCGTAGCCAGGCGACCCGGTTCGGCGCGGCCGAGCTGTCCCGGGCGGCCGACGTCACCAATGCCGCGCTGACCGAGATGACCGGCGCGACGTCGCCCCGGCTGCAGCTGGAGCTGCTCTGCGCCCGCTTGCTGCTGCCCTCGGCCGAGGAGGGCGAGCGGGGCCTCGGCGCCCGGCTCGACCGGCTGGAGAAGCGGGTCAACGCCTCCGGCGGGATCGGCAGCCCGGCGCCCGCCGGCACCGCTCCGGTGGCCCGGCCGGAGCCTCGCCCGGCCGAGGCGGTGGCCCGACCCGAGCCCACGCCCACCCCGGCACCGGCACCGGTTGCAGAGCCTCCGAAGCCGCCTGCGCCGGCCGCCGCGCCCGACCGGTCGTGGCCCGAGCCGTCCCGGCCGGCGCCGTCCGAGACCGGCCGCCCCGCCCCGGCCGCCGGGCCAGCGGCCTCGGCTCCCACCTCAGCCTCGACTCCGGCCCCCGCGTCACCCCCCGCACCGGCTCCGGCTCCGGCCGGTGGCGGCACCGGCGACCTCGAAGCGGTCCGCCGGATGTGGACCGAGGTGATGAACGCGCTGGCCTCGATCAAGCGCACCACCTGGAGCCTGGTCTCGCAGTACGCGCAGGTGCTCGACTACGACGGCAAGCGGTTGCTGCTCGGCTTCGACTCGGCCGGCCGGGCGGCGTCGTTCAGCCGGGGCGCCCACCCCGACTTCCTGCGCCAGGCCCTGATCGACGTGATCGGCCTGGACTGCCAGGTCGAGGCCATGGCCTCGGCCGACTTCAAGGGCCCCGGCAACGCGGCCCCAGCTCGGGACTCGGGCCGGGACTCGGCCCCCCGATCGGCGGCACCGGTTCGAGCCCCCTCAGCTCCGGCTCCCCGCCCGGCCCCCGCAACGTCGACCCCGCCGACCCCAGTCCCGACCCCGGCCGCGCCCGACCGGCGCCCCAGCCCGCCGCCCGCAACGGCGATCCCGCCGTCCCCAGCCCCGGCCTCAACCCCGGCCCCCCGGACCGCCACCACCCGCCGTCCCTCGGCCCCGCCGTCCTCGCCCTACGACGACATCCCGCCGTCCCTCGAGGAGCCGGTGTGGGACGACGAGGTCCCCCCGGACGACGGTCGCCCAGTACGGGCCCAGCGCCCCACCCCGCCCGCCACCCCGACCGCGACCGCTCCGGCGGCCCGGCCGGCCGCGAGCAAGCCGCCGGCGGCCCCACCCCCGGTCAAGCCCCCGGCCGCTCAGGCCGCGGTTCGCCAGGCCGCGGCGTCCTGGGGAGACGCCCCGGTCGCAGCCGTGCCGCAACCGTCTCAGCCGCCGGCGACGATCGACCCGCCGACCCCGGCCGGCCGGCCGAAAACGATCGAGCGGCCCGCAACGGTCGACCTGCCCAAGTCGATCGACCTGCCGAAGGCGGAGGCCGTCGAGGCGGCCCGCACCGCTCCCCGCACGGTCACCCTGGCCGACGACGAGCCCAGCGCCGACGACCAGGACTTCGAGGGCTCACACCTGGTCGGCACCCAGCTCGTCCAGGATCTGCTCGGCGGCCGGGTGATCGAGGAATCCAGCTCTTGAGCGCCCTCGAACAGCTCGGCGACTGGCCGGCCCGGTGGCAGGTGCCGAACGTCGCCGCGGCGGTGTTCGGCCCGGCCGGGGTGCTGGAGACGTTCGGCGACCTCGACGCCCGCTTCGAGCTGGCCTCGGTGACCAAGCTGCTGACCGCGTACGCCGTGCTGGTCGGCCTGGAGGAAGAGGCTCTCGGACTGGACGACGCGGCCGGCCCGCCTGGAGCCACCGTCCGGCATCTGCTGGCCCACACCGCCGGGTACGGCTTCGAGAGCGGGGCCCCGGTGCAGAGCGCTCCGGGGGCCAAGCGGATCTACTCCAACCGCGGTTTCGAGGAGCTGGCCGACCACTTCACCGAGGTCACCGCGATCCCGTTCGCCGAGTACCTGGCCGAGGGCGTACTTGAGCCGCTCGGCCTGACCTCGACCCAGCTCCCCGGCTCGCCGGCCTTCGGCGCCACCAGCACCGCCCGCGACCTGGTCGGCTTCGGCGCCGAACTGCTGGCCCCCCGGTTGCTGACCCCCGGCACCCTGGCGGACGCCGTCACCGTGCAGTTTCCCGGTCTGGCCGGCATCCTGCCCGGCCTGGGCCGGTTCAACCCGCTCGACTGGGGCCTGGGCTTCGAGCGAAACTTCGCCCGACCCGGGCACTGGGCCGGATCGGTGATCTCACCGACGGCGTTCGGCCATTTCGGTGCGGCCGGCACCTTTCTCTGGATCGACCCCGATGCCGGCCTCGGCTGTGTCTGCCTGACCGACCTGCCGTTCGCGGACTGGGCCAAACAGGCCTGGCCGGCCCTGTGCGACGCGGTCCTCACCGAGCACCGGCAGCACTGATCGGTGCTCGCGGCGCGAGCTCGGTCCGATCGGCCGATCAGGGGCCGGATCGGACAAGCGTGACCAAGGAGGTCGCGCGGCGTGGGGGACGCCGCCGTCCGCAGCACGTAGGCTCATGCCGTGTATGAGGGCGTGATCCAGGATCTGATCGACGAGCTCGGGCGACTGCCCGGGGTCGGTCCGAAGAGTGCCCAGCGAATTGCCTTCCACGTGCTGCAGACCGATCCGATCGACGCGCGGCGGCTGGTCTCGGCCCTGACCGAGGTCATCGACAAGGTCCGGTTCTGCGTGACCTGCGGCAACGTGTCGCAGGACGAGCTCTGCAAGATCTGCCGCGACCCTCGCCGCGACCCGACGGTGCTGTGCGTCGTCGAGGAGCCGAAGGACGTCGTCGCGATCGAGAAGACCCGCGAGTTCCGGGGTCGCTATCACATCCTCGGCGGGGCGATCAGCCCGATCGAGGGGGTTGGCCCGGACGATCTCCGGGTCAAGGAACTGGTCACCCGGCTGGCCTCGACCGAGGTCACCGAGATCATTCTCGCCACCGATCCGAACCTGGAGGGCGAGGCAACCGCGACCTATCTGGCCCGGCTACTCAAGCCGATGGGCCTGAAGGTCACCCGACTCGCGTCAGGTCTTCCCGTGGGTGGGGACCTCGAATACGCCGACGAGCTGACGCTGGGAAGGGCTTTCGAGGGGAGGAGATTGCTGGATGTCTGATTCGATCAACGGCAACGGACCGAACGGTCGGACGCCAAAACATGGTTCGGCCCGCAGCCGGATGAACATTCCCGAGGCTCGACGACGCACGTCGATCGACCTCACGGACGATCGCGCCGACGAGGCGATGGAACTGCACCGCCTGGCCGAGGAGTCGGCCACCGACGCGCAGACCTACCTGGACGCCGTCACCGAGGTGGCCGCCGGCTCCTCGCCCGACACCGCCATCCCGGTACTTCTGCTGGCCACCTCGCAGATCCTGCTGGCCGGGGCCCGGTTGGGCGCGATCACCGACATCGTGCCGAGCGAACGGTTCGAGCCCGACGCCGGCCCCGACCCGGACATCGACCCGGTCCGGACCGGCCTGGCCAACCTGCTCGAGGGCCTGGACGAGTACGCCGACATCGTCGACCCGCTCACCTCGGGTGAGCTGATCCGCGGCATCCTCTCCGACGACCTGGCCGATGTGGCCGCCGACCTGGCTCACGGTCTGCGGCACTACCGTGACGGCCGGGTCGACGAGGCCCTCTGGTGGCTGCAGTTCTCCTACCTGTCCACCTGGGGGGTGCGCGCGACCAGCGCCCTGCGGGTGCTCCAGTCGATGCTCGGGCACCTGCGGCTGGACGTCGACGCCGACACCGTGGCCGACGCCGAGTTCGAGGCCCTGAACACCGAGTAGAACCTGATCGAGTATTCAGGTGGCCGCGCCTAGGGTGGGGCCATGGCTACCTCTCCGGTCACGGTTCGCACGGCCACCAGCGCCGATGTCGACCGCATCGTCGACACTCTGACCACGGCGTTCTTCAACGATCCGTTGTGGGGCCCGGCTTTTCCGGAGGTAGAGCGCCGGGCCGGGCAGGCGGCGGCGTTCTGGCGGCTGTTCGCGGTCTCGGCTCTGCGCTACCCGTGGACCCTGGTCACCGAGAACGTCGAGTCGGCCGCGATCTGGCTGCCACCGGGAGGGGTCGAACTCACCGAGGCCGAGACCGCCGGCTACGACGACTTCGTGATCGACCTGGTCGGCAAGCCGGCGGCCGAGCAGATCTTCACCATCTCGAAGGCGTTCGAGACCGCCCGCCCGGACGGGCCCTACTTCTACCTCAGCCTGCTGGCCACCCACGACGCCCACCGCGGGGCCGGTCTGGGCCTGGGCCTGCTGCGCGAGAGCCTGGCCCAGATCGACCTGCTCAGCCAGCCCGCCTACCTGGAGTCGTGCAACCCGGCCAACCTCGACCGCTACCGCAGCGTCGGCTTCAGCCCGCTGGCCGAGCTCACCATGCCGGCCGGGCAGGTCGTCACCACGATGTGGCGCCCGGCCCACTGAGCCGAGCCCGGGAAGTGGCTCAGGCCACCCGGGTGCCGCGAGCCAGCCGGTCGGCCGGGGTGCGCAGCCGTCGCACCGTCAGCACCACGAACCCGGCCCCAAGCAGCAGGTCCGCGGCCAGACCGTAGGGCCAGGTCGGGGGCAGCCGGTCGAGCTGGACGTCGCGGGCCTGAGTGGTGCTGTCGGAGATGTCGTCGCTGCAGTTGTCCTGCACGACCGGCTCGCCCAGGCGCACCTCTCGCACCCCCTGCCGGATGGCGCTCAGCGGGTCGTCGTTCTGCTGCCGGCGGCCCGGCACCGGCGCGGCGTCCGACACGATCACGTAGGGGTTCGGGGCCAGCAGCCACCAGGTTCGCTCGGTGTGGGTGCGCGACCAGGTCTCGGTCCGGATCTCGCACCGGTAGGTCGACTCGCCGGTGGTGCTCTGGCCCACCTCGACCATCTCGCGCACCCGGACCGTGTCGTCGTTGCTCACCAGGGACAGGCTGAGCGCGAACAGCAGCGGCAGGCCGAGGCTGAGAGAGGCCACGGTGAGGTAGGTCAGCACGGCCGAGGCGGAGGTCTTCGCGGCCAGGGCCGAATAGCCCAGCCCGATCGCGCAGACCACCAGCAGGGTCAGGGCCAGCAGCAGCAGCGTGACCAGCAGCCGGCCGATCGGCGTCCCGCCCTCCAGGTAGGCCCAGCCGACGAACGGCAGGGCCACCACCAGCAAGGCGATCGCGCAGGCCCAGGCGGCCAGCAACTTGCCCACGGCCAGCTCGACCGGGGTCAGCAGGGTGCTCTGCATGATCGCCAGGACGCCGGCGTTCCGGTCGCCGTTCACACTGGTCGCCGACAGGGCCGGGCTGACCAGCGAGCCGAGCGCCAGCACCAGGAACACGATGAAGCCGAACATGCTGGCCCCGGCTGAGTCGTGCTCCGTCGTGCCGGTGAAGTCGGAGTTGCCGAACAGGGCGTACCGGATCAGGGCGGTCAGCCCGCCGATGATCAGCGCCCAGACCAGCAGGATGATGATCCAGCGGCTCGACTTCACCCGCTGGCGCAGTTCCAGAACGGCCACCGTGCGGACGCCGGCCCAGGTCAGCGACCAGGTACCGAGCCCGGGGACGGCGTCGGGCCGGTACGGGTGCGGGCCTTCGGGAGGCTGATCACCGAAGGGCTGGTCCGGTCCACCGCCGGCGGGGCCGGTGATCACGTCGCTCATCGCCGATCCTCGGTCAGGGCCAGGTAGGCCTGTTCCAGCACCCCGGTCGACGGGTGCAGCGAGACCACCGCGACGCCGTCCCGGATCAGGGCGGCCAGCAGCGCGGCGGCCTGCTCGTCGGTGCTCAGTTGCACCTCGACGCCCTCCCGCTCGGGCGGGCCGTGCTCGACCGCCTGCTGGTCGAGCGCCCGCAGCAGCACGGCCTCGTCGAGGGCCCGGATCCGCCAGCCCCGCAACCGGCTCACCGGGGTCGCCGGGCCGGTCAGGGTCTCCACCGACACGGTGCGACCCCGGGCCACGATCACGGCCCGGTCGACCATCTCGTCGAGCTCGGCCAGCACGTGGCTGGAGACCAGCACGGTCCGCCCCTCGGCGGCCAGGCCCCGCACGATGCCCCGCAGCTCGATCCGCGAGCGCGGGTCGAGCCCGGAAGCCGGCTCGTCCAGCAGCAGCACGGCCGGGTCGTGGACCAGCGACCGGGCCAGCCCGAGGCGCTGCTTCTGGCCGCGGGAGAGCACCTGGGTCGGACGCTCGGCGAACTCACTGAGGTGCACCAGCTCAAGCAGGTGGTCGATCCGGACCGGCTGGCCGGCCCGGGGCACCCGGTAGGCGTCCGCGATCGTGGACAGCACCTCCCGGCAGGTCAGCGTCTCCCAGGTGCCGAACATGTCCGGCATCCAGCCGAGCCGGGCCCGCACCGCCCGCGGATCGCGCGCCGGGTCCCAGCCCGCGACACTGACCTCGCCGAGTCCGGCCGCAGCAGGCCGGCCAGAACCAGCAGCAACGTGGTCTTGCCCGACCCGTTCGGCCCGATCAGGGCTGTGACCTGGCCCGGTGGGGCCTCCAGGTCGATGCGGTCGACCGCGACCACGTCGCCGAACGTGCGCCGCACGCCGATCGCCCTGATCCCCGCGGCCGCCACTGCGGGCGGTACCTCAACTGCCCCCTGCGCCACCGAGCCCCCTCCATCGCGTGGCCGAACAGTAGCCGCAAATGACCTTGAGATGCGGACATCCGGCCCGAAACGTCCACGTCGTCTCGTCAGCTGAAATTAAACGGAGTGTTTCCGGCGACTAGGTACACTGATTCGGTCAGGAAGCAGAAGTCGGATGAAATGGCGGGAGCAGTCGGTGAGCCTGGTCGTGCAGAAGTACGGCGGCTCGTCGGTCGCCAACGCCGAGAGCGTCAAGCGGGTGGCCCGCCGGATCGTCGACACCCGCAAGGCCGGGCACGAGGTCTGCGTGGTGGTCTCCGCGATGGGCGACACCACCGACGACCTGATCGACCTGGCCGAGCAGGTCTCCCCGCTGCCCCCCGCGCGTGAGCTCGACATGCTGCTCACCGCGGGCGAGCGGATCTCGATGGCGGTCCTGGCCATGGCCATCGCCGGGCTGGGTCAGGAAGCCCGCTCGTTCACCGGCAGCCAGGCCGGCGTGATCACCGACTCGGCTCACGGCCGGGCCCGGATCATCGACGTCACTCCGTCCCGGATCCGGGCCGCGCTCGACGAGGGTGCGATCGCCATCGTGGCCGGCTTCCAGGGCGTCAGCCAGGACACGAAAGACATCACCACGCTCGGCCGGGGCGGATCGGACACCACCGCGGTGGCGCTGGCCGCCGCTCTCGGCGCCGACGTCTGCGAGATCTACACCGACGTCGACGGGATCTTCACCGCCGACCCGCGGATCGTCCCGAACGCCCAGCAGATCAGCCGGATCACCAGCGAGGAGATGCTGGAGATGGCCGCCTCGGGGGCCAAGATCCTGCACCTGCGCTGCGTCGAGTACGCCCGCCGGTTCGACGTCCCGGTGCACGTGCGCTCGTCGTTCAGTCATCGCGAGGGAACCTGGGTCACCGACGTCGCCCTGCCCGCCGGGCAGTTGGCAGCCGAAGGAAAGGGAGCAGTGGTGGAGCAGCCGATCATCTCCGGAGTGGCTCACGACCGGAGCGAGGCCAAGATCACGGTGATCGGCGTCCCCGACAAGCCGGGCAAGGCGGCCGAGATCTTCGAGATCGTGGCCGCCGCCGAGATCAACCTCGACATGATCGTGCAGAACATCTCGGCCGCGGCCACGGGCCTGACCGACATCTCGTTCACGCTGCCCAAGGCCGACGGCCAGCGCGGGATGGGCGCGCTGACCCGGGCCCAGGCCCAGATCGGCTTCGAGTCGGTGCTCTACGACGACCAGATCGGCAAGGTCTCGCTGGTCGGCGCGGGCATGCGCAGCCACCCGGGGGTCTCGGCCCGCTGCTTCTCGGCCCTGGCCGAGGCCGGCATCAACATCGAAATGATCAGCACCTCGGAGATCCGGCTCTCCGTGGTCACCCGCGCGGACCGGCTCGACGACGCCGTCCGCGCCATTCACACCGCATTCGGCCTGGACGCTGACGGTCCGGCCGTGGTCTACGGAGGTACCGGTCGATGAGCGCGTCCCGCAAGCCCACCCTGGCCCTGGTCGGAGCGACCGGCGCCGTCGGCACGGTGATGCTCGGCATCCTGTCCGAGCGGGAGGACGTCTGGGGCGAGATCCGGCTGATCGCCTCCGCCCGCTCGGCCGGCAAGCTGCTCACCGTGCGCGGCGAGCAGATCGCCGTGATCGCCCTCAGCGCCGAGGCTTTCGACGGCGTCGACGTGGCCATGTTCGACGTGCCGGACGAGGTCTCGGCCGAGTGGGCCCCGATCGCGGCCGAGCGCGGCGCGGTCGTCGTCGACAACTCCGGTGCTTTCCGGATGGACGACGACGTGCCGCTGGTCGTGCCCGAGGTCAACCCCGAGGCGGCCCGCAACCGGCCCCGCGGCATCATCTCCAACCCGAACTGCACCACCCTGACCATGGTGGTGGCGCTCGGTGCGCTGAACCAGCGGTGGGGTCTGACCGAACTAGTGGTCGCTTCGTACCAGGCCGCCTCCGGGGCCGGCCAGCCCGGCATCGACCGGCTCTACGACGAGCTCGAGGTTGTCGCCGGCGACCGCACCCTCGGCCAGCAGGCCGGCGACGTGCGCCGGACGATCGCCGACAAGCTCGGCGACGACTCGCCGTTCCCGGCCCCGCTGGCGATGAACGTGATCCCCTGGGCCGGTTCGCAGCGCGACGGCGGCTGGACCAGCGAAGAGCTGAAGGTCCGCAACGAGTCCCGCAAGATCCTCGGCATCGCCGGGCTCAAGGTGTCGGCCACCTGCGTGCGGGTGCCGGTGATCACCACCCACTCGCTGGCCGTGCACGCCACCTTCCAGGAGCCGATCGAGGTCGACGAGGCCCGGCAGGTGCTGGTCGAGGCGCCCGGCGTCGTGGTGGTCGACGACCCGGCCACCAAGGAGTTCCCGACCCCGGCCGACTCGGTCGGCACCGACCCGACCTTCGTCGGCCGGCTGCGGCAGGCCCTCGACTTCCCGAACACCCTGGACCTGTTCGTCACCGGCGACAACCTGCGCAAGGGCGCGGCCCTGAACACCGCCCAGATCGCCGAGCTGATCGCCGCCGAACTGACCGCGTAGCTCCAGCTCCACCCAGCTCCACCCGGGTGCTCCCGGTAGGCCGTGCCTACCGGGAGCACCCGTGTTTTGCCCGCCCTTCTTCCCCTGTGGCGTACGCCTCGTCGCCAAGTTGAACACGTTCAAGCTAAGCTGAACATGTTCAAGTCGAGTGCGACGCGAAGGAGTACGGCATGAATCTGGTCGTGATCTACACGAGCTACCTGGTGGTCAGCCTGGTGCTGGTGGTGGCGGTCGGGCAGCAACTGTTCAGCCAGGGGGCGGTGTTCCTGCGGGACGTGTTCGAGCGCGAACCCGAACTGGCCCGGGCGGTCAACCGGCTGCTGCTGGTCGGCTTCTACCTGATCAGCCTCGGCTACGTGTTGCTGACCGCCACCACCGGCTACGGCGATACCTCGGCCGGAGCCGTCCGGGAGCCGAACGCCGACTTCCGCACCCTGACGATGAAGCTCGGCGCGCTGGCGATGATCCTCGGCGTCACCCACCTGACCAACCTGGCCCTGCTGAACTCGGCCCGCCGTCGCCGCGTGGTCGCCCGCCCCGGCTGGTCGCCGATGCCCGCCGCCCCGGTCCCCACCGGCCCGATGCCGCCTCGATAGGTTCTCGATAGGTTCTCGACAGGGCCTCGATGAATCCTCGATGAGGGAGCCATGACCGCGCAGCCCCCCGAACCGCAGGTGCCCGAGCCGGCCCAGCCCGATCCGCCAGCGCCCGATCCGGCCCCGCCCGGGCTCAGCCCTCGCGGTGGCGAGACCCGCCGGCGGATCGTCGAGGCGGCGCTGCGGCTGTTCGAGGAGCGCGGCTACGAGAAGACGACGATGCGGGCGGTGGCCACCGAGGCCGGCGTCAGCCTCGGTAACGCCTATTACTACTTCGACTCCAAGGACGACCTGGTCCAGGGGTTCTACCAGCGGCAGCAGGAGCAGCACCTGGCCGAGGCCCGGGCCGTCATCGCCCGCGAGCCCGACGTCACCCAGCGACTGCTGCTGATCGAGCGGGCCTTTCTCGACATCTCCCGGCCGTTCCACCAGTTCGCCGGCTCGTTCTTCGCCGTCGCGGCCGACCCGAAGAGCCCGAACTCGCCGTTCAGCCCGCGCAGCCGGGCCGCCCGCGAGGGCGCCACCGAGATCTTCCGCGAGGCGGTGGCCGGCACCGACCTGGTCGTCGACAAGGAGCTGGCCCCGCGCCTGCCCGACCTGTTGTGGCTCTCCCACATGGGCGTGGTGCTGCACTGGGTGCACGACGACTCACCCGACCAGCGGCGCACCCGGCTGCTGATCGACCGGGTGGTGCCGCTCGGCGTCCGGTTGCTGCGGCTGACCCGCCGTCGCCCGGCCCGGCCCCTGGTCCGGCAGTTTCTCAGTCTGCTCGACGACCTTCAGGACCCTCCGGCGTCAGTTTGAGGCGGGCAGGTGCCGGGCCACGAAGTCGATCTCGGCCCGGGCCTGGCGCACCCGCTCGTCGTCCACCAGCGAGCCGTGCCCGGCGTCGTACCGGTAGACCTCGTGCGCCACGTCCCGTTTGGCCAGCACCTCGACGTAGTTGTCGATCTGCCGGATCGGGCAGCGCGGGTCGTTCTCCCCGGCCAGGATCAGCACCGGGGCGGTCACGGCCTCGATGTAGGTGATCGGGCTGGAGTCGCGGTACTTCTCCGGCACCTCCTCGGGCGAGCCGCCGAACAGCGAGCGGTCGAACGCCTTCAGCCCCTCCATCTCGTCCTCGTAGGCGGCGACGTAGTCGGCCACCGGGACGCCGGCCACACCGACCGCCCATCGGTCGGGGTAGAGCCCGAGCCCGAGCAGGGTCAGATAGCCGCCCCACGACGCTCCGGCCAGCACCACCCGGCCCGGATCGACGACGCCGGTCTCGACCAGGTGATCGCGGACGGCGACGACGTCCTCCAGCTCGACGTGCCCGACCCGCTGCTCCAGGGCGTCCCGCCAGGCCGAGCCGTACCCGGTCGAGCCCCGGTAGTTGACCTGCAGGACGGCGTAGCCGTGGTCGACCCAGGCGCTCGGGTAGGCCCGGAACCAGTCGCCGTCGTGCGCGGTCGGCCCACCGTGGATGTCGATCAGCAGCGGCAGCGGGCCGTCGGCGCCGAGCGGGCCGTCCGTGCCGACCGGGCGGCGCAGCAGAGCATGGACCCGGCCGCCCGGGCCGTCGACCCAGACGTCCTCGATCGGCACCGACGGCGGAGCCGCCGCCCCCGGCGCGCTCAGCACCAGCTCGCCGGACAGGGTGCGGACCGCCGGCGGCATCGCCGCGGACGACCACAGCACCCAGACGTCGCCGTCCGGGCGGGTGCTGGCCGAGAGGACCGTGCCGTCGGCCGGGCCGACCGCGGTGGTGCCCCCGGTGGTCAGGGAAAGCGTGAACAACCGGCTGCGGGCCTCGTGATCGACGACGATCAGCACCGAGGAGCCGTCGCGGAACCACTGGGCGTCGGAGATCTCACCCGGCAGGTCGAGGTTCAGCTCGGTCTGCTCCCCGGTCACGACGTCCCAGATCAGCAGCTCACCGCGACCGCGGCGCTCGTGCAGGACGAGCATCCGCGGATCGCCGGCGACCGGGGCGAAACCGAGCGGGTCGAGGCCCTTGCCCGGGCCGTCCCACAGGTCGGCGACGGTGCTGCCGTCGGCGACCCGGATCACCCGCAGGGCCGTGTGCCGCGAATCGCCGTGCTCGCTGTGGGCGATGGCCAGCAGCGTGTCGTCCTCGCTCAGCCCGCCGACGCCGGCGTCCTCGGCGTTCTCGTAGATCAGCCGATCGGCCCGGCCGGGCGCGATCACGTGTACCCGGGTGCCGTAGCCGTCGTCGGTCCGGCCGATCACGGCCAGGCCGTTGCGGCCCAGGGCCAGCCCCGACGAGTAGGACGGCGCGAGGGTGCCGATCTCCTCGACCCCCTCGCCCGGGGCGGCGCCGAACGGCTGCCGGCGCCAGACCCCGTGCTCGTTCCCGGCCTCGTCGTCGAACCACCAGATCCAGTTTCCCTCGGGGTCGATGCCGCCGTGCGACGTCCCCTCGCGACGGGCGGTGAGCCGGGTGAGGGTGTCGGAACCGTGCTCCCAGCTGTGCACCTCGAGGACGCCGCCGGTGGTCGCGACCACGGCGCAGCGCTCGGGCGCGTCCTGGGCCCAGTCCGGCAGGCCGACCCGGCCGGCCCGGAATCGGCGCTCCCAGGTGGGCATCTCAGCGGGGCTGGACAGATCGGACTGATCGGCGGGAACTGGCGCAGTCATGTCCGCGATCCTCCCACGCAGGGCCGCCCGGGGGGCCGATTACCGGGGTTACCCGAGCCGTCGATACCGATCGGTATCTGGGACCAAATGGCTACGAAGCTGTACCTTTCCATGATCGGATCCTCGGCGCGGACCCGGGAGGGGGCACGTGACGATCACCGAACTTGGTTCACGACATCGGGTGCGGGTGCTCGAAGGCCTGGTCGCCGCCCTGGCCCGGGCCGATTACGCGACCGTCACGATCGCCGACGTGGTCGCCGAGGCGGGCGTTTCCAAGCGGACCTTCTACGAGCACTTCGCCGACAAGGAGGACTGCCTGCTGGCCTGCTACGCCGAGAGCGCCAGCATGATGCTGGCCGCGATCCGGCGTCAGCTCCCGGCCGGGCCCCGCTCGGTGCTGAACACGTACCTCACCTTTCTCGATCGCGCCCCGCAGCTGACCGCGACCCTGCTGATCGAGGTCCGGCGGGCCGGGCTCGAGGGCCGGCGGATCTACCAGCGCAACAACCTCGAACTGGCTTGCCTGATCCGGGACTCGGCCGGCTCCGCCGGATCCACCGGCCCACTCGACCTGGACCAGGCGATCGCCCTGGTCGGCGGGCTGAACGAGCTGGTCCTGACCCACGCCGAGGAGCGACCGGACCTGCCGTTCCAGGCCCTGGTGCCCTCGGCCGTGCGGTTCGTCGAGGCCGTCATCGGGCCGGCGAAGGGGTCAGTCTGAGCGCCGGTGGCTCAGATACAGCGTCAGGCGGGCCAGCAGCGCGGTGGCCGGAGCCAGCACCGCGAGTACCGCCCGCCCCGGTTGCGGGCTCACCGCCGCCGCCCACACCAGGACGACGACCGCAACCTCGAGCCCGACCCCGACCGCGGTCGACCGGCGGCGCAGCGCTCCCCGGAGGAAGGCCCGCAGGGCGGCGTCCAGCCCGCGCACGAACCCGGCCACGAACAGCACCGGCAGCAGGATCAGCAGGATCGGGACCAGCCGGGCCGGCGGCGTCACCCGGTCGGCGAACAGCAGGCCCAGGTATCCGGTGACGAACAGGAAGTAGGCCGTGCGGGCCAGAAAGACCCGGACCGTGAGCTCCAGGCTCTGCCGGCTGGTCTCAGCGGTCGGGTCGGTACTCAGCGCGGTGGCGAAACCGGTTGCCGCAGAGGCCAGGAGCGACGGGCCGCGGACCCGGCTGAGCTGGGCCGAGGCCAGCAGGTGATGCGCGGTGCTGTTCTGCGGGTCAAGTTCGAGCACGCTGCGAAACGCCCGCTCGGCCTCCCGGCGCCGACCCTGACCGGCCGCGATCGAGCCGTGGATCAACTGCACCTGTGGCTCGTCGGGCGCCAGCGCCAGCGCCCGGCCGGCGGCCTCGGTCGCTTCCCGTCGACCCCGCGGGTGCTGGCCGGCGGCACCGGCCAGCCGGGCGTGCGTCTGCCAGCGGTCCGGTTCCAGCCGTACCGCCTCGCGGGCCGAGAGCACCGCCTGATCGTGCCGGCCGAGCTGGGACGACGCGAAACTCACCAGCCGGTGGGGCCATTCGGCCTGCGGCGCCAGGGCCACGGCCTGCTCGGCCGCCTCCAGGGCCGGCTCCGGCCGGCCCAGCCCGAGGCGGCAACGGGCCAGCACGCACCAGGCGATGTCGTTGTCCGGTTCGGTGGCCAGCAGGCGACCGGCCAGCTCGGCCGCCTCGGCCCAGCTTTCCAGCTCGCAGAGCAGGTCGAGGCGCTCAGCGGTGACATCGGTCAGACCGGCCTCGGTCATACCAGTTTGCGGGCACGCAGGTAGGCCAGCAGGTCGTCGTACGTACCGTCGGCATTGGCGAACTGGGCCACGTTGCGAGCCGCCTGCAGCCAGGGCCCGATCGAGGGTCGGCTGTCCCGGACCGCGGCCTCCAGATCGGCCATCTCGATCATCCGCGGCCGGCCGGTCCGGACCGAGTCGAGCAGGGCCCGCTCGGCCGCGCCCTCGCAGACGAAGACCAGGTCGGCCCCGGAGTAGCCGTCGGTCATCCGGGCCAGGGCCCGGGTGTCGACCGCGGCGATCGGTCGATCCCGCAGAGCGCCGCGCAGCACCGCCTCGCGGGCCACCTCGTCCGGCGGCAGTACCAGCACGGTCCGGTCGAAGCGGCCGGGACGGCGCAGCGCCACGTCGACGTCCCACGGGTGGTTGGTCGCCCCGAGCACGTAGACCCCCTCGTTGCTGGAGGTCAGGCCGTCCATCTCGGTGAGCAACTGGTTCACCGTGCCTCGGGAGGCCGCGTTGCGCAGCTGGGCCCGCTTCTGGCCGAGCGCGTCGATCTCGTCGAGGAAGATCACGCAGGGCGCGTTCTGCCGGGCGATCTCGAAGATCGCCTGCAGATTGCGCTCGCTCTGCCCGATGTACTTGTCCATCACGTCGGCCAGGGAGACCGAGATCATCTTGGCCCCCATCTCCCCGGCCAGCGCCTTGGCCACGAAGGTCTTGCCGCAACCGGGCGGGCCGTACAGCAGCAGCCCGCCGCGTAACGACTTGCCGTACAGCCGAACCAGTTCCGGGTTGCGGATCGGCGCCAGGAAGGCCGCCTCCAGCCGGGCCTTGACCTCGTCCAGGCCGGCCACGTCGGCCAGCGTGAGGTCGGACGGCTCGGGGACGAACGCTCCGGGGTCCGTTCCGTACTCGTCGTCCTCGTCGTCGTAGTCGTTGTACTGGTCGTATACCGAGCTCTCCGGCCGCTCGGCCCGGACCGGCCCCTCGTACCCGTCCGACCCGGTGAACATCGGGGGGACGACGCCGGCGAACTCCGAGTCGAGCCGGCGCAACACCTCGTCGTCCGACAGAACCGGCTCGGGCCGGGCCTCGGCCGGCCGGCCGATCAGCTCCAGCGCGCCCCGGTGACCCGGATCGAGCTGCAGGCAGACCGCGGCCTGGCGGACCGCCTCGGCGTCCTCACCGGCCTCGAAGAGCAGCTGGGCCAGGTGCATCCGCAGGGCCACGTCGTCCGGGGCGGCATCGACGGCGGCCCGCAGGCTGTCCAGCAGTTCTCGGCTCACTCCTGGTCTATCGCCCGCTCGGGGCGGCGGCCTGAGGGGTGAACGACCGTGAGCTTGAGCCGGTGTTCGGCCGAAACCCGGCGATCAACCCGAAAAGGACTCGGCCGGCCTCTGGCCGGGCCCGCCCGTGACGGGCCAAGCTGGGTTCATGGAGGAGAACCCGAATTCCGGCAGCCTGGCCGTGGCCGGCAGCATCGCGGTCGACAGCAGCATCGCCGTGGCCGGCAGTATCGCCACCGCGGGCAGCATCGCGGTCGCCGGCAGCCTGGCCACGGCCGGCAGCGTGGCGGTCGCCGGCAGCGTCGCCACCGCGGGCAGCGTGGGGGTGGCCGGCAGCATCGCCACCGCGGGCAGCGTCGGCGTGGCCAACAGCGCGGCCACGGCGGGCAGCGTCGGGGTCGTCCTGAGCCTGCTCACCCTATTCGGCCTGGGCATCAGCAAGAGCCTGGCCACGCTCGCCTGCGTCGGCTGCAAAGGGTGCGTGGCCTGCGTGGCTTGTGTCGATTGCATCGACTGTGTCGGCTGCATCGGGTGCGTCGGCCTGCGCGGAGCGGTCGGGCAGCGCGGCGTCCGGGCCTAACCGGTGAGCGCCGCCCGGCACGGGTAGACCACGCCGCAACAGCTGCAGAACCCACCGCTGTCGGTGTGGTCCGGATGGCCGAGCCGGGATCCGGGGCGCTGGTGGCCCAGGGTGGCCGGCGTCGGTCTCTCGGCATCCGGTCGGGTGCGCACGTCGTCCATCAAGGAAACAGAGCTCATAGAACCATGAGACCGCGCCGCGCCCGCGGTGCCAACCGGGTGGATGAGGACAGGCCGCCTGTCCCCATCCGATCCGCGAACCCAGAAGCGCCGGCCGCCCCGATCTCTCGGGACGGCCGGCGCCGTTACTGCTGAGTTGCCGTTACTGCTGACTTACTGCAGAGCATTCAGAACTGTTCGGGTCACGGGTAGTTCGTGACATCGGCGGGCGTGGAGTTGGTCGGCGTCTGCGGACCGGTGTTGTTGATGACGTGGGTGATGACCCCGTTGTTGCCGAGGCTGACCGTGGCCATGTCGTGCATCTTGACGCCGGCCACGTCGGGGACCTGGAACGCGTTGGACGCGGTCACCGCGGGGTTGACGTTGAAGTAGCAGTAGCTACCCAGCCCCCACGCCTCGTGCGTCGTCACGTTCGGGGACACCTTGTAGGCGGCGTACCCGTTGCGGCCGGTGTCGTTCCACGCGGCCTGGTTCGGGACGTCGTACGGCATCTCGTTCTGGAAGAAGATCGTCTTGCCGCCGTTGCCGTTCCAGATGACCTCGGCCTTCTGGTAGTGCTCGACGAACAGGCCGGTGGCCAGAACGTTGTCACCGTTGACGATCATGCCGGTGTCCGCGGTGTTGGAGTTCCAGCCGATGCCCTGGCCGTGGTCGGCGCGCCAGGCCCAGATGTGGTCGATGATCGCGTTGCTCGAGTTCACGACCAGGCTGGTGGTGGCCTTGCCGGCGACGGCGCCGCCGATCCGGAAGAACACGTCCTGCACGGTGGTCGGGTTGGCGGCGTGGCTGGTGCCCGCCGATCCGGCCGATCCGATGGTCAGCAGGGCGTTGGAGTTGGTCGTGCCGGCGTCGAACAGCAGGCCGCCGATCTTGACGCCGTCGACGTTGGCAACGGTCATGCCGTTGACGCCGTTGTCCGGAATCAGGGTGGCCAGGCCGACCCCGAGCAGGACGGTGTTGGCCCGGGTGACGTTGATCGTCTCGGACAGGTGGTAGACGCCCGGGGTGAAGAACACATTCAGGCCCTGAGCGAGCGCCTGGTTGATCTTCACCGCGCCGTCAGCCGGCTTGGCCACGAAGAACTGGCTCATCGGGATCGACGAACCGGCCGTGGTCCCGGAGATCCAAGACGCACCCGAGGAGTTGGTCCGCAGGCTCGGCACGAACACCGAGTACTTGCCGTTCGCGTAGTACAGGAACGGCTTCTCCCGCGAGACCGGGGTGGTGGCCAGCGTGGTGTACGGCGGGTTCGGGAACGACTGGGCCGGAGCACCCTGCACCCCGGAGAACACCATGTTCCAGTTCGAGCCGGTCCACGATCCGAAGTTGCTGTCCCGGCTGTACCACTGCTGCTGGCTGGCCGAGGACACTTCGCCGTCGATCTTGGAGTCGGCGATGTACCCGCCCGAGGCCCACCCGTAGGAGGCGGGGTAGACCTGCAGGTTGCCCTTCACGTGGACCCGACGGAACGGAGCCGCCTGGGCGACCGCCCAGCGGTCCGACCCACCGGTCGGGGTGATGGCCAGGTTCTCCACCGAACGCCAGAAGTTCTGCGTCGCGTTACCGGCGTCCGAGGCGTTGAACGCATCGACGGTGACGGCCCCGTTGATCTGGGTGTCGTCCGGGGACAGGCCCAGGCCGAGCACCGAGGTGTTGAAGCCGACGTTGGCGTACGTGTTGTTGTACGTGCCGGGCTTGAAGAAGAACGCATCCCGACGGGTGCCGAACTGCGCGCTGTTGGTGTCCTTCTGCGCGTTGAACGCCTCGTCCAGCGACGCCTGCACCGTTGCGTTCGGGGTGCTCGGGTCGAAGATGTGCACGTTCGAGCCGAAGTCCGGGTTGTCGGAGGTCGGGATCGTCGGGCCGGTGGTCACCGGCGGGGTCGTGACCGGCGGCGTGGTGACCGGCGGGGTGGTGACCGGCGGGGTCGTGGTCGTGCCGCCGGTACCGGCGTAGACCGCGAACTCGTACAGCGAGTCGCCGTAGCCGGTGGCCCGGGCGGTGGCGTTCATCCGCACGTAGCGGCCGGTGCCGGTGACGGACAGCGTCTGGACGCCGGCCTGGCCGGTGGTCGCCGGGGTGATGTTCGTCCAGGTGGTCCCGTTGTCCGAGGTCTGGATGGTGAACGTCTTGGCGTAGGCCGCCTCCCAGTTCAGCACCACCTTGCAGATCGCCGTGCTGGTACCCAGGTCGACCTGGATCCACTGCGGGTCGGCGAAGGCGCTGGACCAGCGGGTGCCGGCGTTACCGTCGAACGCGAGCGGCGCACCGGTGCCGACCCCGTTCTCCGAGGACGACGCCGAGGAGGTCTTGTTCAGCGCGACGTTGGTCGTGCCGCAGCCGGTCGGCGGGGTGGTGGTTCCGCCGCCGCCGTAGACCTGGAACTCCCACAGCGAGTAGCCGTAGGCAGTGGCCCGCGCGGTGCCGTTCATCCGCACGTACCGGCCGCTGCCGGTCACGGTGAGCGTCTGGACGCCGGCCTGGCCGGTGGTCGCCGGGGTGATGTTCGTCCAGGTGGTCCCGTTGTCCGAGGTCTGGATGGTGAACGTCTTGGCGAAGGCGGCTTCCCAGTTCAGCTTGACCGAGCTGATCGACTGGGTGCTGCCCAGGTCGACCTGCAACCACTGCGGGTCGCTGAACTGGCTCGACCAACGCGTCGTGGTGTCACCGTCGACCGCGGCCGAGGCCGAATTGGCCTGCGCGTTCTCGGTGGACGACGCGGTCGCCGGCTTGCCCTGCGACAGCAGGGTCTCAGCCGCGTGGGCCGTCGCGCCGGTGACGATCGACAGATACGCCGCCAGCATCGCCACCACCGCCCCCATGACAGCTAGTACGGAGGTCCGGCCATATCTATGGCGCGGGGTGGGCAAGGTGTACATCTATGTCTCCCTGCTGCGTCGAACACTGGTTGGGGCGGAACGGTGGAACTGCGGGCCCGGCGGCCCACCTGTCAGCTGCCGTTGGTGGCGAGCTCCAGAACGAGGAGCCGTGCGTCGGTCTCGGCCGACGACGGCGTGCGGCGGGTTAAGTCACGGTCCACACGAAGGTCACGTTGGCGGAGGCCCCTGCGGGTCCAGCGCCGCTGACCGTGACTGTGCGAGTACCGGCAGTGGTCGCGATACCGGAGATCACGCCGTCCGAGCTGATCGAAAGCCCGTTCGGCAGTCCGGTCGCGGTGTAGGTGACGCCGGCCGTGGCCGGGGCGACGGCCCAGCTGACCACCGCCTTGGCCGGGCTGCTCATCCCGTGCGGGTTGGCCAGAGCGAGCGTGCCGGTCTTGGCCTGCGCCTTGGCCTGCGTCTGGGCCTCGGGGCCAACCGCGGCCGGCGTGATCGTGCTGCCGACCGTCAGGCTGCCGGTGAGCGGCAGGTTGCGGGAGGAGTTGCCGACCAGGATCTGGTAGCTGCCGGCGGTGGTGCTCCAGGCGTTGGCCGTGGTGTCCCAGTGCGCCAGGTCGTGAGCGGTGACCGTGAAGCTGACCGTCTTGGCCTGGCTCGGGTCGAGGGTGACCCGCTGGAAGCCCTTCAGCTGATGGGCCGGCTCGCCGGTCGAAGCGGGGGCTCCGACGTAGAGCTGGGCCACCTCGGTGCCGGCCCGGGTACCGGTGTTGGTCACCGTGGCGGTCACGGTCGCCGTCCCGTTGGTCAGGGCTCCGACCTGCAGGTTGCTGAACCCGAAGGTGGTGTACGACAGGCCGGCGCCGAACGGGAAGAGCGGGGTGATGTTCTTGGCGTCGTACCAGCGGTATCCCACGTTCAGGCCCTCGGAGTACTGCACCTTGCCGCCGGTACCGGGCCACTGGGCCGTGGTCGAGGCCGGCACGTCGGCCAGGCTCTTCGGGAACGTGACCGGAAGCTTGCCCGAGGGGTTGACGTCGCCGAAGAGCAGCCCGGCGGTCGCGTTGCCCACCTGCTGGCCGGCGTAGAAGCCCTCGAACACGCCGGCCACCTGGTCCAGCCACGGCATCGTGACGGCCGAGTTGGTGTGCAGCACGACGACGGTCTTCGGGTTGGCCGCGGCCACGGCGGCGATCAGGGCGTTCGAGTTGCCGCCGAGGTCGATGTTGCCGGTGTCGCTGCCCTCGCTGGCGAAGTTGTTGGCGAACACGATGGCCACATCGCTGGACTTGGCCAGGTTGGCGGCCGTCGTGGTGTTGCTGCCGTCGTTGTAGGTCACGGTCGTGCTGGTGCCGGCCACCCGGTTCTGGATCGCGGTCAGCGGCGTCACCGTGCCCGAACTGTTGACGCCGGCGCTGCCGCCACCGACCGTCCGGACGCCGGTGCTGCCGTCGGTGCCGATTACGGCGATCGAGTGGGTGGTCGCCGTCGACAGCGGCAGCACACCGGTGTTCTTCAGCAGCACCGTGCCCTCCTCGGCCACCTGCCGAGCCGTGGCCACGTGGGCCGCGGTGGTCACGGTGGCTCCGGTCGAGCCGGTCGGGGCCTTGTCGAACAGCCCGAAGGCGAACATCTGGGTCAGGATCCGGCCGACCGAGGTGTCGATGGTGGCCTGACTGACCTGCCCGTTCGTCACCGCCGTCTTGAGCGCTGAGCCGAAGAAGTCACTGCCCGGCATCTCCATGGACATCCCGGCGTTAGCCGAGGCGACCGTGGAGTGGGTGGCGCCCCAGTCGCTGGTGATGAACCCGCCGAATCCGGCCTGCTGGTACATGGCCGTGTTCATCAGGTACGGGTGCTCGCAGTCGAAGATGCCGTTGACCACGCTGTACCCGCACATCACCGAGGCCGCCGCGCCCGTCGTCACCGAGGCCTGGAAGCCGGCCAGGTACATCTCCTGCAGGGTCCGGGTGTCGACGATGGCGTTGTCGTTGGTGCTGTTGCGGTTGGTCTCCTGGTTGTAGACCGCCAGGTGCTTGGCCTGGGCCATCACGCCCTGGCTCTGGATCCCCTTGATGTTGGCGACCGCCATCTGGCTGGTCAGGTACGGGTCCTCGCTGAAGCTCTCGAAGGCCCGGCCCCAGCGGGGGTCGCGAATCAGGTTCAGCGTCGGGCCGAGGGCGACGTTCACGCCCTTGCCGGCGTCCTCACTGCCGACGACGGCGCCGTACTGCTGCTCGAGAGTGGTGTCGAAGGTGGCCGCGGCGTTGGCCGCCGAGGGCATCTGGGTGACGTTCTGCATGCCGTCACCGACGCCGACCGGACCGTCCTCGAGGGCCAGGGTCGGGATGCATAGCGAGGGGATGCCGGGCACGTTGCCCACGTACGGTGACAGTGAGCCGGTGCCGTGCATCAGCGAGATCTTCTGGTCGAGGCTCATCGCGGCCAGCACCTGGCTGACCCGGGTGGCGACCGGGGCGGTGGAGCCGACCCACGGGCAGGGGCTCGGCGGCGGGTCGCCCACGGGGCCGGTGGTGTGCACAACCAGGCTGAACAGCGAGTAACCGTAGGGCGTGCCGCGGACGGTGCCGTAGACCCGCAGGTAGCGGCCGGCGCCGCTGACGTCCAGGGTCTGCGTGCCGCCGGCACCGGTGGTCGTCGAGTAGATGTTGGTCCAGGTCGTGCCGTCCGGCGAAGTCTGGATCTGGAACGCCTTGCCGTAGGCAGCCTCCCAGGTCAAGATCACCTGGCAGACGGTCGAGGTGGCGCCCAGGTCGACCTGGAGCCACTGCGGGTCGCTGAATGCGCTGGACCAGCGGGTACCGGAGTTGCCGTCGACAGCGGCCGAGGCCGGGGTGCCGGCGTTCTCGACGGACGACGTCGTGGCGGCCCGGTTCAGTGCGGCGTCGGCGGTGCCGCAGGTGGCCGGGGGCGAGCCGGGGCCATAGACCTGGAACTCGAAGAGCGAGTAGCCGTAGGCCGTGCCCCGCGCCGTCCCGTTCATCCGCACGTAGCGACCGGTGCCAGTGACCGCGATGGTCTGCGTTCCGCCGGTGCCGGTGGTCGTGGAGTAGAGGTTCGTCCAGGTCGTGCCGTCCGGCGAGATCTGCAGCTGGAAGGCCTTCGCGTAGGCAGCCTCCCAGGTCAGGACGACGGAGGAGACGCTGGTCGAAGCCTGCAGGTCGACCTGGATCCACTGCGGGTCGCTGAAGCTGCTCGACCATCGGGTGGTGGTGTTGCCGTCGAAGGCGGCCGAGGCGGGCACGTTCGCGCCTTCGATCGACGAGGCCGTGGCCGGCTTGCCCTGGGACAGCAGGGTGGCGGCGGCCTGGGCGGCCTGCGGGGCCGCTACAAAAACGGCTCCGAACAGGGCGAATGCCGCAACGAGGGTGACTGGCAACCGCAGGCGCCTCCGGGCACGCCGACCGTCAGTGACGACGGAGACGGACGTCATTGGGTCTCCTTAACGATGGGTCACCGAAACATTGCCGGGGCATTTCCGGAGAGCGCTTTCTCGGAGGATCTCCCTCCACCGAGCCAGCTGTCAATAGGCCTCCAGTGAACCGGGTCAAATCAACCATGCCGTCTCAGCCCGTGACCTGCGTCTCAACTCGAAACATGATCATTGAGGACGTCGCAGGCATCGGTGCGATCATCCGCCCGGATCGGCTTATGGCGAGATGAGGGCGGGTCGGCGTGATGGATTGATCACTTTGAGTAGCTGACACCTACACGGCCCACACCTTCGGAGGGCTGTGGAACTTTTCCGGCGGTCGCCAATCCTTGGTAGAATTGCCACACGTGTTCGAGTTGGGGAGTTCGATACGCGAGTGGGGGGGGGAACCGGTTTGGATAGGACGAGGTCAGGGTTTCGCTCTGTGGTGGGTTTGCCTGCCGGGTCCGTTGCGGCGGGCGGTGTTGGAGCAGGTGCGGGCGGTGGATGTGCCGGATCCGGAGTTGGTCGAGCGGGTGGCGGCGTGGGAGCAGGAGAAGGCCGTCCTGGATGGGCGGCTGGTGGTCGAGCTGGCCGAACTGGCCTGCCGTAGGCCGGCTGATCCGGCTGATTCGGTTGGTTCGGGTGGGCCGGAGGTTACGAGGGGTGGATGAGTTCGCCGCTGATGAGCTTGCTCTGGTGTTGCGGTTGGCGCCGAGGGCGGCGCGGACCCGGTTGGAGAACGCGGTCGCTCTGGCCGGGCGGTTGCCGCGGGTGGTGGCCGCGATGCTCACCGGGCGGGTCGATTACCGGCGGGCTGAGGTGATCCTGGATGAGACCAACCACCTCTGCGACGAGGAAGCTGCTCAGGTCGTCGACCAGGTTCTGGGTGAGGCGCCGGGGAAGACCGTTGGTGAGTTGCGGGCCCGCACCCGGAAGGTTGCTTTGGGGATCCGGGCGAAGGAGACGGTCAAGGCCGCCCGCAAGCGGGCCCGTGAGGCTCATGACGTGACGGCGTTCGATCGCGGGGACGGGAACGCGGAGATCACCGCCGTCACCTCCACCGGGGATGCCGCGGAGTTGATGGCCATCATCCACAGCGCCGCCGCTCAGGCCAAGAAGGCCTACCGCACCAGCAACGGCAGCAACGGCAGCAACGGCAGCAACGGCAGCAACGGCCAGGACGGCGGCGGCGAGCAGGAGGCACGGTCGATGGGCGGGTACCGCTCCGATGCCTTCGTCGACCTCATCATCCACCGCCACCGCTGCTCGACGGCCACCACCAACAACAACCACGACAGTGACAACCACAGCGGCAGCGGCGAGGACTGCGGCGCAGGGCGCACCGGTTCGCCCTCACCGTGGGGCCGGCAGTCAGGGGCCGAGCCTGAACCCACAGCGCAGACCGCCGGCCTTGCGTCCGGGGCCGGGTCTGACACCACCCTGGAGGCTTCAGCGGCGGCCGGGTGTAGGTGTGCGGGGCCGGTCAAGGCGATCGTGAACATCACGATCGCCCTGACCGAGTTCCTGAAACTGTTCCGAGCCACCCAGAACGGCTTCGACCCGGACGACGAGTGCTCCGGTGGGGTCGGAAAGATCGAAGGCCTCGGGCACGTCCCGGCCTGGGTCGCGCGGGCCATGGTCGCCGACTTCCTGAACCAGACCGGCACCGGATTCCGGGCGGTGATCTTCGATCAGGACACCGGAACGTTCCAGGCCGCGTCGTCCACCAAGTACCGGCCACCCTCAGCCCTGGAACGGCACGTGAAACTGCGGGATCGGACCTGCCGGTTCCCCGGCTGCCGGCCAATCTCTGCGACGTCGACCATTGCCGGCCCTGGCAGCACGGCGGAATTACCGCCGCCTGCAACCTGGCCTGCTTGTGCCGCCACCATCACCGGTTGAAGCAACATCCGGCCTGGCGGGTCAGCCTCACAGACGGGGTGTCGACCTGGACGACCAGGACCGGGCACTCCTACACCAGCCGACCCCACGACTACCGCCAACCAGAACCCTCACTGCCACCGCTCAACACGGCCCGCGGCGTCCAACCAGCCGACGAACCATTCGACGACGAGCGGCCGGACCCCGGATAGACGGCGGACACAAGTGCGCGCCCCGGGATGAGGTGACTCATCCCACCTCGCAAATGAGTGACAAGCGTGGGCCGCTATGACCTGTACGGACATTACCGTCTGTGGAGCAGTCGCCTTCGAGAACCTGATCGGACAAGGCGGGGTTACTGCAAGGTCTTTCCACCTCATTGGAAGGTCTTACTTGATCGTTCCAGCAGCTCAGCGCGTTGTGGCGTGCGTCACCAACAAACTTGTCCGGACAGGTTCCATTCATGGAAACGACCATTTACGGTGGGTTAAAACCCGCGGACATCGAGGTTCTGGTTACCGATCGTAATCGAGGCGCCTGTGACCGCAGGTTGCCCTCGCGGTCGGCGACCGGGCCTCGCCGGCGGAATCAGCGTCACCCCCACGAGGAAGGGCAGCCCCCGTGACCACTCTTGACAACACCGGCACCAGTCTTGGCGACAGCGATGTGGCAATCGTTTCCGACCCGGCATCCATGGGCTCGGCATCGTCCACCTTCACCACCGGCGAGGCTCCGACCCGCAATCGGCAGCTTCTGGCCTGGGTCGCCGAGACGGCCGCCCTGACCACGCCGGACCACGTCGAGTGGATCGACGGGTCGGCTGAGCAGCACCAAGGATTGATCGACAACCTAGTCGCTGCAGGCACTTTCGTGAAGCTGGACAAAAAGCCAAATTCTTACTGGTGCGCCTCGGACCCCACCGACGTCGCCCGGGTCGAGGACCGCACCTTCATCTGTTCCGTCGACGAGGCCGACTGCGGCCCGACGAACAACTGGATGGACCCGGGCGAGATGCGGGCCCTGATGAAAGACCTCTACCGCGGCTGCATGAAGGGCCGCACGATGTACGTGATCCCTTTTGTGATGGGGCATCTCAAGGCTGAGAAGCCGATGTTCGGCGTCGAGATCACCGATTCGCCCTACGTCGTCGTCTCGATGAACGTCATGGCCAAGACCGGCACCGCCGTTCTCGAGGCAATGGGCGAGTCGGCGCCCTACATCCCAGCCATGCACTCCATCGGCGCTCCCCTCGAGCCCGGTCAGGCCGACGTCGCGTGGCCCTGCAACGACACCAAGTACATCGTGCAGTTCCCCGAGGCCCGCGAGATCCAGTCGTTCGGCTCGGGTTACGGCGGCAACGCCCTCCTCGGCAAGAAGTGCTACTCGTTGCGGATCGCCTCCGTGATGGCCCGCGACGAGGGCTGGCTGGCCGAGCACATGCTGATCCTCAAGCTGACCAGTCCCCAGCAGGAGATCAACTACATCGCCGCCGCCTTCCCGAGCGCCTGCGGCAAGACCAACCTGGCCATGCTCGAGCCCACCGTCCCGGGCTGGAAGGTCGAGACCCTGGGCGACGACATCGCCTGGATGCGGTTCGGCAAGGACGGCCGGCTCTACGCCACCAATCCCGAGAACGGCCTGTTCGGCGTCGCCCCCGGCACCGGGTGGGACACCAACCCGAACGCCATGCGGGCAATCGAGAAGGGCGGCTCGGTCTTCACCAACGTCGCCCTCACCGACGACGGCGACATCTGGTGGGAGGGCATGACCAAGGAGCCGCCGACCCACCTCACCGACTGGCACGGCAACGACTGGACGCCGGACAGCGACCAGCTCTCCTCACACCCCAACTCGCGGTTCTGCACGCCCATCCGCAACTGCCCGATCCTGGCCGACGAGTACGACGACCCGAACGGCGTCCCGATCTCGGCGATCCTCTTCGGCGGTCGCCGCAAGACAACGATCCCGCTGGTCACCGAGTCCCGGGACTGGATCCACGGCACCTTCATGGGCGCCACCCTGTCCAGCGAGACGACGGCCGCGGCGGCCGGCCAGGTCGGCGTGGTGCGCCGCGACCCGATGGCGATGCTGCCCTTCATCGGCTACCACGCCGGTGACTACTTCCAGCACTGGATCGACGTGGGCAAGGACGCCGACGCGTCCAAGCTCCCCAAGATCTTCTACGTCAACTGGTTCCGCCGGGACGAGGACGGCGGCTTCCTCTGGCCCGGGTACGGCGAGAACGGCCGGGTGCTCAAGTGGGTGGTCGACCGGCTGGAGGGCCGGGCCGGCGCCATCGAGACGCCGATCGGGCACGTGCCCACCCTGAACTCGTTCGACATCGACGGGCTCGACGTGACCACCGAACAGCTCGCCCGGGCACTGGCCGTCGACGTCGACGAGTGGAAGGCCGAGCTACCGCTCATCCAGGAGTGGTTCGACAAGATCGGCGACAAGGTGCCGACCACGCTGCTGACCGAACTGGACGGTCTGCGCGCGCGGCTCGGCTGAGGGGTGGGGGGAGGTCCGGTCCCTGGGATCGGATCTTCCCCGGCACTGCCTATTCGTAGAGCACGTAGTCGGGGGTCGGCTTCAGAGCCATCACCTGGGACGGCGTCATCAGGTGGTGATGGCTGCGGCGGTCCTCGGTGAAGAACAGCTTGAAGCCCGGGTGGACGGCGTCCGGCAGCGGTTTGACCAGCCGGCGCCAGGTGGACACCTTCGCCGCCCGGGAGCCGATGCCGTCCACGCTGAGCACGACCTGAACCCCCGGATGAGCCCTGACGTCCTGCACCCGGGACACGATCTTGGGTGCCAGCTGATGCACCACCATCGCCTTCTCCGGCAGCCCGTGAGCCCGGGTGAACGCAGACAGGTAGGCCGCGACCGCGTTGAGTTCCTTCGCGCTGGTCCGGCCGAAGACCCGGCCCGGCACCTGATGCGCCCCGACCGCCCATTCCGGGTCGAGGGCGATCCCGACATCCGGCTCGGCCAGCCAGCGCTGCAGCCGCTTCACCTCGGTCAGGAAGTCGGCCCGGCCGGGCTGGATGTTCAGCAGCAGCAGAGCCCGGTGCCGGCGGGCCGCGGCCAGGTACCGGCCGATCTGGGCGTCATCGATCCGGGAGCGGTACTGCCCGTCCCGGCCCCGCTGGCTCTGGACGACGACGGTGATCAGCTCCAGCACCGGCAGCGGTTGGCGCCCACCCTTGGTGTAGGACCGGCCGAGGCGGTCGATCTCCGCCACCCGCCGATCCAGGTTGCCGACGCCGAGCCGGCCGAACGCGGGCGAGGACTCGCCGCCGGAGTAGCCGACCAACCGGTAGCGCGGGAACAAGGTGGTTCCGCCCCGGGGCAGCTCGTCGCGAGCCGGCGTGGTCCGAACGGGTGATGGGGACGGCGAGGACGGCGGGCTCGTGGGCCGGCCGGAGGACGGAACCGAGGGCTGAGCCGAGGTGTGAGTGGGGCCGGCGGCGAGGGGACGGGCGCTGGACGACGGGCCGGTCGAGGCCGAGGGGTGGCTCGCGCAGCTCAGCAGGGTCAGCGAAAGGACGGCGACAGCACTGACCACTCGGGCGGGCCGGGACAACATCTGACACCTCCGCAACATCACGAACCCGCCCATCTGACCACAGATGGGCCCCAAAGCAGTCGACCCCGCCCGGCTTCCCGAAGGAAACCGAACGGGGTTCTCTGCTTGCTGGCCGCGGAGGCGGCGAGATTTGAACTCGCGATGGGGTTGAAGCCCCAAACCCGCTTAGCAGGCGGGCGCCATAGACCGGACTAGGCGACGCCTCCTCGTGACGTCGGAAAGGCTACCGGTCCAGGCTCGACCGGAGCAAAGCAGAACCCCGGCGAGCCTTTCTCAGGGTCCTCACAGGCAGAGCCCGCAGGATGCCTCGAGCACTGAAGGCCGGGGGGCCACCCATCTTCTATACGTTCGGTGACCAGCCGGTTTCGGAGCGAGTTCATAGCCTCAAACTGCAACAAAAACCCTGGCCAGAACGAATATCAGCTTGAAACCTTAGGGCGTCCCGGCCGTGGAACAATGACGAGCCCCCGGGATGGCGACGGCGACGAGCGGTCCTCACGGACGCCGCGACGAGATGAGAACAGGAGGAGCAGTTGACCGAGGTCGAGTCCTTCTCCTCCAGACGCTCACGTCGATCCGCCGCTCACCCGGCCTTCTCCTCCGGCGAACCCGAGCCCGTGCAGCATCCCGGCGACCCTTACGCCACGCAGGAGGCCCGGGCGACGCCGCCCCCGTCCAGCTATTCGGCCGGGCCGAGCTATCCGGCCGGGCCGAGCTACCCGGCGGCCGGCGCCCCGGCGGCGGAGCCGTACCGGCCCCGGGATCAGCAGCCGCCCGCGGCGGCCTACAGCGGCCAGCAGCAGCCCTACGACAGTCGGCCGTACGAGAGCCAGCAGTACGACAACCGCCCGGCTGGGCCCCAGCAGTACGAGAGCCGGCCGTACGAGGGCCAGCCGTACAGAAGCCAGCCCCAGCAGCACGAGGGCCGGCAGCACGAGGGCCGGCAGCACGAGGGCCGGCAGCACGAGGGCCGGCAGCACGAGGGCCAGCAGTACGGCGCCCCGCCTCAGACCGGCCGGTCGGAGCAGTACGCGCCGACCCGCCGGACGGGCGGGGGCGGCGCCGGCAACGCGGGGTCCGGCGGTTCCGGCGGGCGGTCCGGTGGTGGCCGGGGCGCCTATACCCCGCCGGACGCCGACAGCTACGACCTCGCGCGACGCGGTAGTCACGCGACCACCTACGGGCAGGGCTTCTCCTGGGTACTGCTCTGGACCCTGGTCGGCGCGGCCGTTCCGGGCACCGGGCTGATCGCTGCCGGCTGGCGTCGACTCGGCGCTTTCCTGTTGTTCATGCTCGGCCTCGGCCTGCTCGGCCTGGTCGCCCTGGTCAAGTTCGGCAACGTGCTCAACCAGGGCCTGTCCGTGGCCTTCAGCCCGCAGAAATTGCTGGCCGTGGCCGTGGTGGCCGCCGTCGGCGCGCTCGGCTGGGCCCTGGTCGTGGTGCTGACCAACAACCAGTTGCGCAAGTTCGCCAACCTCACCTCCGGCCAGGGCGCGTTCAGCACGCTGGTGGTGGCCGCGCTGGTGGTGGGCATCGCGCTGCCCGCCTACAAGATCGGCAGCTACGCCATGATCACCCGCGGCGTCGTCACCTCGAAGACGGTGTTCGCCGGCGACAACGACAAGACCAGCACCCACCCGAACGTGAAGGCGGTCGACCCGTGGGCCGGCAAGCCCCGGATGAACGTGCTGCTGATCGGCAGTGACGCCGGGTCGGACCGGACCGGCGTCCGCCCCGACACCATGATCCTGGCCAGCATCAACACCAAGACCGGCAACACCGTGCTGTTCAGCCTGCCCCGCAACCTGCAGCACGCCCCCTTCGCCCCCGGCACTCCCGGCGCCCAGGCCTGGCCCAACGGCTACTACTGCCCCAACGCCGCCCCCGGCGCCGAGTGCCTGCTCAACGCCGTCTGGACCTGGGCCTCGGCCGGCGAGGGCCTGACCTATTACAAGAAGTACAAGAACCCGGGCCTGCAGGCCACGCGGGACGCCGTCTCGGGCGTCACCGGCCTCAAGGTCGACACCTACGTGATGCTCAACCTGAACGGCTTCAAGGACTTCGTGGACGCCATGGGCGGGGTCACCGTCGACGTCCACCAGCGGCTGCCGATCGGCGGCAACGGCGACCCGACCTCGGCGGTCTACCACAGGGCGACCGGTGGCTACATCGAGCCGGGCCTGAACCAGCACCTCGACGGCTACCACGCGCTCTGGTTCGCCCGGTCTCGCTGGGCCACCAGCGACTACGACCGAATGCAGCGCCAGCGTTGCGTGATCGGCGACGTGATCAGCGAGGCCAATCCGGCCAAGCTGGCGCTGAACTTCCCGGCCATCGCCAAGGCCCTGAAGAAGAACCTGTCCACCGGGATCTCGACCTCCGACCTGCAGGCCTGGGTCACGTTGAGTCAGCGGGTCAAGGGGGCCAAGGTGACGAGCCTGCCGTTCACCCGGCCCCTGATCAACACCGTGACCCCGGACTTCGTCCAGATCCACGAGCTGGTCAACAAGGCGATCACGACCTCGGACAAGGTCAAGAAGCCGACGCCCTCGGCCTCGGCGAGCCCGGGAACCACCGCCACGCCGACGCCGACCGCCACCAAGAAGCCGAAGAAGGCCAAGAATGTCGACCCGGCCAAGGCTCAGGATGTGAAGGCCGTCTGCTGAGCTAGCGGAGAACGGCTGGCAGCACAACCGGCAGGGCGAGCAGAGCGTCGGGTAGGCAGGGTACCCGCGGGCAGGAGTGACGGCAGTGACGCAGGGGGTGGACCAGGATCGGCGGGGCAGCCACGCCACGGTCAGTGGCCAGGGCTTCTCCTGGGTGCTGCTGTGGACCATCCTCGGCGCGCTGGTTCCCGGCACCGGGCTGATCGCGGCCGGCCGGCGGCTCGCCGGCGGGCTGGTGCTGGCCGTGCTCGGTCTGGGCGTGCTGGCCCTCGCAGCCGCGGCCCTGTTCGGCAACCCGGTCGACCGGATCGTGAAGCTGGCCGTCAACCCGCAGCAGTTGCTGATCCTGGCCGTGGCCGGCTCGTTCATCGCCCTGGTCTGGGTGGCCGTGATCGTGCTGACCAACACCGAACTGCGGCGGTTCGCCAGCCTGACCACCGGCCAGGGCGCGTTCAGCTGGCTGGTGGTGGTCGCCCTGGTGGTCGGGGTCGGCGTGCCGACCTACGAGTTCAGCCACGATGCCCTGATCCAGCGCGATCTGATCAACTCGGTCTTCGACACCAAGAACCAGGACGCCGCGCCGGACTCGTCGCGCCCGAACACGGCCAAGGCCGACCCGTGGGCTGGCAAGTCCCGGGTGAACGTGCTGCTGATCGGCAGTGACGCCGGCGCCGACCGGACCGGGACCCGCCCCGACACGATGATCCTGGCCAGCATCAACCCGCAGACCGGCAACACCCTGCTGTTCAGCCTGCCCCGCAACCTGGAGAACGCGCCGTTCGTGGCGGGCAGCCCGGGCGCCCAGCGCTGGCCCAACGGTTACAACTGCGGCGACGAATGCCTGCTGAACGCCATCTGGACCTGGGCCTCGGCCGGCGAGGGGCTGACCTACTACAAGAAGTACAAGAACCCCGGGCTGCGAGCGACCGAGGACGCCGTCGAGGGCGTCACCGGGCTGACCGTGGACACCTACGTGATGCTCAACCTCAAGGGCTTCCAGGAGTTCGTCGACGCGATCGGCGGGATCACCGTCGACGTCCACAAGAGGTTGCCGATCGGCGGCAACGGCGACCCGAACTCACCGGTCTACCACGTGGCCACCAACGGCTGGATCGAAGCCGGCGACAACCAGCACCTCAACGGGTTCAAGGCGCTCTGGTTCGCCCGCTCCCGCTGGGCCTACGACGACTACGACCGGATGCAGCGCCAGCGCTGCGTGATCGGCGACGTCGTCAGCCAGACCGACCCGGTGACCGTGGCCAAGGCCTTCCCGAAGATCGCGAAAGCGCTCAAGACGAACCTCTCCACCGGCATCCCGCGCTCCGACCTGGGAGCCTGGGTCGACCTGAGCACCCGGATCAAGGGCGCGTCGGTGAAGAGCCTGCCGTTCACGGCCAAGGTGATCAACCCCGGGCACCCCGACTTCGACAAGATCCACGAGCTGGTGAACAAGGCGATCACGGCCTCGGACAAGCCCAAGCCGACGGCGACGCCCACCGTCCCGGGGGCCACGCCGTCGTCCACCAGCACGCCGAAGCCGAAGCCGTCGAAGACGGCGACGATCGACGACAGCAAGGCCCAGGACGTTACGAAGGTGTGCTGACGGGTCGGATCACGTCCAGGGCCCCTTGGGCGTACTGGGCCCGGATCACCTTCTTGTCGAACTTGCCCACGCTGGTCTTGGGCACCTCGGCGATGAAGGCCCAGCGCTCGGGCACCTGCCAGCGGGCGACCCGGCCGGCCAGGAAGTCTCGCAGCTCCTCGACCGTGGCACTCTCGCCCTCGACCAGCACGATGGTGGCCAGCGGCCGCTCCCCCCAGCGCTCGTCCGGAACGCCGACCACGCTGGCCTCCTTGACCGCCGGGTGGCCCATCAGCTGGTTCTCCAGGTCGACCGAGCTGATCCACTCGCCGCCGGACTTGATCACGTCCTTGGCCCGGTCGGTCAGGGTCAGGAATCCATCGGGCGAGACCCGGCCGATGTCGCCGGTCCGCAGCCAGCCGTCCTCGAACTTCTCCGCGTCGTCCTCCAGGTAGTACGAGCCGGTCACCCACGGCCCGCGCACCTGGACCTCGCCGTCCGACTCGCCGTCCCAGGGCTGGATCGTGCCGTCGGCGCCCATCAGCCGGGTCTGCAGGTGCGGGGCCAGCCGGCCCTGGGTGTACCGGTAGGCCCAGTACTCCTCCCCTTCGGCCGCCACCGGCGGGATGCCGACGCTGCCCACCGGCGAGGTCTCGGTCATGCCCCAGCCGTGGAAGACGGTGATGTCGTGTCGCTCCTGGAAGCCCCGCATCAGGGCCGGCGGGCAGGCCGATCCGCCCACCATCACGTTGTTGATGCTGCTGACGTCGACCTCGGGGTGGGTGTCGAGGTAGCTCAGCACCTCGTTCCAGATCGTCGGGACGGCGCCGGCGCCGGTCACCTTCTCCTGCTCGATCATCGTGACCAGGGGCTCGGCCTGGAGGAACCGGTCGGGCATGATCAGGCTGGCCCCGCTGATCAGGGCCGCGTAGGGCAGCCCCCAGGCGTTGGCGTGGAACAGCGGCACGATGGCCAGCGCCCGCGAGGCCTGGCTGAGGCGCATCGAGGCGTTGCCGGCCACGTAGGTGGAGTGCAGCACGTTGGAGCGGTGCGAGTAGACGACGCCCTTCGGGTTGCCGGTCGTGCCCGAGGTGTAGCACATGGCCGCGGCGTCGTTCTCGTTCAGCTCGGGCCAGGCGAACTGGTCGGACTGGGCGTCGAGCAGGGTGCGGTAGTCGTGCACCTGGCGCTTGCCGTCACCGGACAGGGCCTCGCGGACGGCGTCCGGTACCGGGCCGTTGACGATCACGTGCTCGACGGTGGGCAGGTGCTCGAGCAGCTTGCTGAACGGTTCGGCGAGCGAGTTGTCGACGGCGACGACCCGGTCCTCGGCGTGGTTGATCACGTAGATCATCTGCTGCGGGAACAGCCGGATGTTGATCGTGTGCAGCACCGCGCCCAGGCTCGGCACGGCCAGGTACAGCTCGAGGTGCTCCTCGTTGTTCCACATGAAGGTGCCGACCCGCTGGTCGCCGTCGATCCCCAGGCCGCGCAGGGCGTTGGCCAGCCGCCGGCAGTCCCGGCCGAGGTCGGTGTAGGAGGAACGGCGAGCGCCGTCCGCACCCCAGGTGACCACCTCCGAACTGCCGTAGACGGTGGTGCCGTACTCCAGCACCTGCGAGATCAGCAGGGGAACCTCTTGCATCGTGCTGCGCACTCAGACCACCTCGTTGTGAGTCGACCGGGCCCCGTCACCATTCATACCCGGAAACGAGTCCACGTCCAGTGTTGGTTCCGGTCACGCCCGGCGCAGGACGTCGAGCACGAACTCCTCGTCGTCGTGGCGGACCAGCACCCGCCAGCCGGGCTGGGCCCGCACCCAGGCGTTGCCGTCGTCCCCGGACAGGTGGGCGTCGTCCGGCAGCTTGCGCCAGTGGGCCACCACCAGGTCGCCGTCGGGTACCAGCAGGTCGTGGGCGGCCTCCAGCACCGCGGTCCGGTCGGCCTCGGTCAGGTAGTAGAGGATCTCGGAGAGGACGACGAGGTCGACCGTCCCCGGTTCGGCCGCCGGCCGCTCCGGCAGGCGCAGCACCGACCAGTCGACCTGGCCGGCCCCGGCCGGGAGCACGGACTGCTGGGCCGCCGCGATCGCCGTCGGGCTGCCGTCCGAGGCCAGGATCCGGTCGGCCCGGGTGGCCAGCAGGCCGGTCAGCACCCCGATCGAGCAGGCCGGCTCCCAGACCAGGCCGTAGTGCTCGCGGGGCAGGCTGGCCACGGTGATCGCGTACTTGCGCCGTTCGTAGGCGGAGTCGCGGAACCCCCAGGGATCGCCGTTCTCCTGGTACATCGCCTCGAAGTAGTCGGCCGAGGGGATGGTGCGGGGGGTCGGGCTGGTCATCGCTGACTCCGGTCGGTGTCGGCCGGCGGAACCGGCAGGAAGAAGGGCTCGAGGCCGTCGGCGAACAGCTCGAGGACATGCTCGGGCAGCACCGGGCCGTAGCCGGGCAGCGGCGACCGCAGCTGGCTGGCGTGGGTCCGGAGGGCGGCGTCCTTGGCCGACTGCTCGCTTTCGGTGAGGTGCAGCACCTGGAGGCGATCGACGTCCACGATCGGATCTTCGGGTGCGATGGAGTGTCGCATCCAGATCGGGTACTGCCAGAGCAGGGCCCCGGTCAGCCGGGCCGCGACCAGGGCGGCCCGGGCGACCGCCTGGTGATCCGGGTGCGGGTCCTCCGGCCAGGGCGCCAGGACCAGTCCACCGGCGCCACCGGCGGCGAAGAACGGGGCCAGCCGCTGGGCCAGCTCGACCTCCGTGCCGCTGACCGAACCGTCGGGCACGTCGAGGAAGAAGGCCAGGGCGTCGGGCAGGTCCAGGGCCCGCAGGGCGGCCCGGGCCTCGGCCTGGCGCACCGCCGTCAGCTCCCGGGCCTGGGTCGCGGTGGAACCGGGGTATCCGGCGGCGCCGTCGGTGACGAAGACGGCCGCCACCACAGCGCCCCCCTGGCCGAGCCGGTGCAACAGGCCGCCGGCCCCGAGGGTCTCGTCGTCCGGGTGGGGGGCGACCACGGTGACGTGGCCGACCGCGGGCAGGACCGGTTCGGGGCGGGACGACAGCAACGGTCGCCAGAGGTCGGCGGGCAGGCCCCGGGCGGTGACCTCCAGCTCCTGGTTGATCACGAGAACCGCCGGCCCAGCACGGTTCCGGTGCTCAGCAGGGCGGTCCCGAGGTGCTCGTAGTCGGTCTCGGCGTGGTGCTGGCGCACGTAGACGGCCAGATCGGCCAGGCGGTGGGCGAACTCGGCGTCCCGGCAGAGCGGGGTGGCCCCGCTGACCCGGGGGGCCCGGCGCAGCACGTCCTCGACGGCCAGTTCGACCGCGGTCCGGGCCGCGACGGCGTCGTCCCAGCCACCGGGCAGGCTGCGGTCGAGCGGGTCCGAAGCGTCGAGCCGGCCGGCCAGTTCGGCCAGCAGGGCGTCCGCGCCGGCCACGGCGACGGCCATCGCCCCCAGGTGGGCCCGCTGGTGAGCCGAGGCCTTGCCGTCCAGTGTCCGCAGCAGCAGGTCCAGGACGCCGGCCGCCCCGCCCAGCCAGACCGCGGCCACACCTACCCCGCCGGCCGCGAAACCGGGCCGCTCGACGTAGAACCCGGGCCCGCCGACCAGATCGGCCGGCTCCAGGGGGAGCTCGCGGACCAGCACGTCGACGCTGGCGGTGACGTCCATCCCGACCGCCGGCCAGGTGTCGTCCCGCCGGGTCATGGTGCCGGCCTGCTGAGCGGCTCGGACGTCGACGTCGACCAGCCGGTGGCCTTCCCCGGTGGAGACCACGACCAGGGCCCGGTCGACGAACCAGGCGCCGGAGCAGTACCGCATCGTGCCGTCGACCAGGGTTTCGCCGTCGGCCCCGGTGCGGGTCTTCAGCCCGGTGCCGCCCGAGGCCGAGGCCCAGACGCCGTAGACCGCGCCGTCCCGGGGGGATCGCCCGGCCTCGGCCAGGATCCGCAGCGCGTCGACGTGGCCCTCGACCAGCCGGGCCACGGTCAGATCGAACCGGCCCAGGGCGGCCAGCTCGCGCCAGGCGGTCAGGGCGGGAGCATCGGCCGCCGGCGACCGGTCGAGGGCCAGTTGCCGGACCCGCTCGGCCACCCGGTCGGCGGCGCCGGGGGCGGACCGGTCGATCGGCGATCCGGGTTGGACGGGCTCGAGCTGGGCGGGTGTGAGCTGGGCGGGTGTAAGCAGACCGGCCGGAGCGGGCTGACGATCAAGAATGGCTGGCACTCAGGCATCGTCACCCGCCCGGCGGTGGTCGGCACGGCGAGATGAAGCCTCAGCGCCGGCCGGTCAGCCGTTCCACTGATCGATCACGGCCAGGCCCCGGTCGAAGCCGAGCACACTGACCGCCGAGGTGAGCAGGTTGAACCGCTCGGCCAGCAGCGGGTCCTGCTCGATCCAGCGCACCGAGAGAATCCGCAGGAAATGGGCGTGCGCGACCAGGGCGGCCCGCGTCGGCGCTTCCTCCCGGACCCGGGCGATCACGGCGTCGGCCCGGGCGGCGACCTGCTCCAGCGACTCCCCGCCGGGGATCGGGCTGGTCCAGACCGACCAGTCGGGCTCGGTCTCCTGGATCTGGGCCGTGGTGATGCCCTCGTACTTGCCGTAGTCCCACTCCACCGCCTGCGGCTCGGCCACCGGGTGCAGTCCGGCCAGCTCGGCGGTGTGCCAGGCCCGGCGCAGCGGGCTGGCCAGCACCAGGTCGAACGCGATCCCGCTGAGCCGGGGGGCCAGAGCGGCCGCGGCGGCCTCCCCCTTGGGGGTGAGCGGCAGGTCGGAGCGGCCGGTGTGCCGGCGGGTGCGGCTCCACTCGGTCTCGCCGTGCCGGATCAGCCAGAGTTCGGGCTCGTGAGTCATCGGTAGATCATCACACCGGGGCAAGAACGGTTCCGACGATCTGGCCGACCTGGCCGACCCGCCACAGCTCCGAACGGTGGAACTCGGGGCCCTCGACCCGCACCAGAACCAGGGCCAGCGGGCCGGAGCCGATCGGTACCAACGCCGCGCCCCCGTAGGGCGTGTCGGCGCCGGGCGGCGTGATCCGGATCGAGGCCAGCCGGGACGGCGAGGTGACGACCACGTTCTCGGGGCCCGGGCTGGTGGCACTGACCGCCAGGACGCCGACCATGCTCGCGTCCGGGCCGTACTCGATCAGGGCTCCCCAGTCGGCGCCGAAGGCGTGCGGCGCGCCGTCGACCAGGGTCTGCAGCCCCCGCTCGGGCCGGGACAGCACCTGGTCGACCAGCTCGAGCTCGGCGTGGCCGGTGACCGGTGGGGCCGGGTACTGGGTACCGGTCACGCTCACCCCGGCCGCCGCGTTCAGCCGATCACGCACAGTACCCAGATGGTGGACGTCGCGGACCACCACGAAGACGTCGTCCAGCGCCCGGCCCGACTCGCTCTCCAGGACGTCGATCTTGACGATGTCGGCGCCGGCAGCACCGATCGCCGAGGTCACCATCCCGAGCGAGCCCGGGCGGTCGGGGACGCTGAGCCTGACTCGCGCGAGCATCGAACCTCCCGGAAACCCCACCGAACGCGACCGATGTGCCCGCCGTTGAGCCGATGGGACAACTGCGGTCAGGATGACACACCCCTGCCCGGCGCACACGTCACATTTGTTACGGCCAGAATGTGCAGAGTGAGCACCGACCGCCCCCGCGAGACCGAGGCCGAACGGGCCGACCGCAACTTCGGCGAGCTGCTGCAGGAGCTGCGGGTGGCCCAGACCGGCGTCCAGATCCTGTTCGCGTTTCTGCTCACGATGCCCCTGCAGAGCCGGTTCCAGACGCTCGATCACTGGGAACGCTCGGTGTTCATCGCGGCCCTGCTGTTCTCGGCCGGGGCCACGGTCTGCCTGATCGCCCCGGTTGCCTACCACCGGGCCTTGTTCGCCCGCCGGCTGAAGCACCAGGTGGTGCTGGTCGCCTCCCGGTTCGCGATCCTCGGCCTGGGGCTGCTCGGCCTGGCCATCACCTCGGCCGTGGACCTGGTTCTCGACCTGGTCCTGGGCCGGGCCCAGGCCCTGCTGATCGCCGCCGGGCTGGCCACCGTGCTGATCGTGTCCTGGGTCGTGCTGCCACTGGTCAGAAGGGCCAAGCACGTTCCTCTGGTGCAGCCCGGCCCCGACCCGGGTGACGAGGACCACTAAGCTGGCCCTTGGTAAGGACGCAACGGCCCGGAGGTGATCATGATGGACATCCGTGCCCTTGACCGATCCAGCCCGATGCCGCTGTGGGCCCAGCTGCAGCAGGAGCTGACCCGCCGGCTCGGCTCCGGCGAGTTCGACCAGGAGTTTCCCGGTGAGCTGGAGCTGGTCGACGTCTACGCCGTCTCCCGGTACACCGTGCGCGAGGCCCTGCGCCGGCTGCGCGAGTCGCGGCTGATCGACTCGGCCAAGGGCAGAGGATCGTGGGTCCGGCGCGGCGGCGACTCCAACCCGCCCCTGGGCAGCCTCTACTCCCTGTTCCGGGAGGTCGACGCCCAGGGCGTGATCCAGCGCAGCACGGTCCTCTCGCAGCACGTCGTGACCTGGCCGGACGCCGCGATCCAGCTCGGGCTGCCGGCCGACGCCGAGCTGTTCCACCTCGAACGGGTCCGGCTCGCCGACGAGCAGCCGATGGCCCACGACCAGGTCTGGATCCCGGCCCAGATCGCGGCCCCGCTGCTGGAGGTCGACTTCACCGTGTCCGGCCTCTACGACGAGCTGGCCGCCCGGTGCGGCGTCTCACTGTCGGGCGGGCGCGAGCGGATCAGCGCGGTGCTGCCCAGCGACGTCGACAAGGAACTGCTGGCGGTGCCCCCGGCGGTGGCCTGCTTCATGATCGAGCGGGTGTCGAGCGTGCGGACGACGCCGCTGGAGTACCGGCAGACCGTGGTCCGGGCCGATCGGTACTCGGTGCTGGCCGAGTGGTCGCCGCAGGGGTACACGGTCGCGGCCGAGCCGTTCGACGGCCGGGCCCAGGTGGCCGAAGCGCCCGAACCGGCCTGAGTTCCGGATCGGCCGGATCGGGCAGTAGTCGGGTCGAATGGGTCGACTAAGTGGCTTTCATGGAGTTATCTGGATGTACCAGTCGTTGGTCGAGCCCAGGGGTGAGAGATGAGATGGCGGCCGCTGACGGCGATGGTGGAGTACACCCACGAGTACGAGTACCCGATGGAGTCGGAGCCGCTGCGGGTCTACACCCATATGCCGGAAGACTTCGGCCGCTCGGCCGAGCTGGCCGAGGCCCTGGCCCGGCTCGAGGCGGCCACCCTGCAGCGGGACGGCACCGCGGTGGCCCGGATCCTCGACGGCCTGGCCGGCTCGGACGACGGCCAGTGGTTGCTGCGGCAGTGCGTGGCCGCGGGATTGCGTGAGGTCGCGGCGGTGATCGCCGACACCGGGGACCACCCGGGCCGGTCGGCGGCCGGCGCGGCCTGAACTCTAGGCTCGGCCGGGTGACTCTGGCCTACACCTTCTGGCATCGCCCCAAGGCCGCCGTGCCGGTGGCCGGCTACGAGCGCGACCTGCGGCTCTTCCACGAGCGGTTGGCGGCCGAGCCGATCAGCGGATTCGTCGACTCGTACTCGCTGCGGGTCCCCGACCTGAGCTGGCTGCCCGGTGGCGGCTACGAGGACTGGTACCTGGTCGAGGACTTCACCTCGCTGGGGCGGCTGAACCAGGCGGCCGTGGACGCTGCCCGGCTGAGCCGGCACGACCCGCTGGCGGCGGCCGTCTCGACCGAGCACGGCGCGGGCGGGGTCTACGCGCTGACCGGCGGATCACCCGGGGCCGACCCCGGCGCCGGCCCTCGTGCCGGCTCGGGCGCCGGGGGATGGTTCGGCTGGTTCGGCAAGCGGGACGGCGTGGGGTATCCCGAGTTTCGGGCGGAGCTGGCCGACCTGGTCGCCCAGGGAGTGGTCACCGCGGCCTGGCAACGGCAGATGGTGCTCGGGCCGGCCTCGGAGTTCCGGCTCGAGGCGGCCGGGCCGGTGCGGTTGAGCGGCGCCCGTCTCATCTCGGACGGCGCGGTGATCGTGTCAGGATGACGCGCATGCCGACCAGCCGGTTCCTCGTGCCGATGCGGGGCCGCGACGCCGCCGAGCGCCACCGGGTGTCCACCCCGCTGGAACTGCTCTTCGACCTGACCTTTGTGGTCGCGGTCAGCCAGGTGGCGGCCCAGCTGGCCCACCGGGTGGCCGAGAACCACACCGGGGAGGCCTTCCCGGGGTACTTCATGGTGTTCTTCGCGATCTGGTGGGCCTGGGTGAACTTCACCTGGTTCGCCTCCGCCTACGACACCGACGACGCCGCCTACCGGGTGCTGACCCTGCTCCAGATGGCCGGGGTGCTGGTGCTGGCGGCCGGCGTGCCCAGCGCCTTCAACCAGGGCACCTTCACCGCGATCACCGTCGGCTACGTGATCATGCGGGTGGCCCTGATCGGCCAGTGGCTACGGGCGGCCGGCAGCGACCCGGTGCACCGGTCGGTGGCGATCCGCTACGCCGGCGCGATCGCCCTGGTCCAGCTCGGCTGGGTGCTGCGCCTGGTGCTGCCCGACCGGCTGGCCACGGCGTCCTTCGTGGTGTTGGCCGCGTGCGAGCTGGCCGTGCCGCTGTGGGCCGAGCGCGGGCTCGGGCTGAACTGGCACCCGCACCACATCGCCGAGCGGTACGGCCTGTTCACCATCATCGTGCTCGGCGAGTGCGTCACCGCCGCCGCCGTCGCGGTCCAGGCCAGCGTGGTCGAGGGCGGCTGGGACACCGACGTCGTCCTGACCTTCGCCGGTGGCCTGCTGCTGCTGTTCTCGCTCTGGTGGATGTATTACCTCAAGGAGGCCGGCGAGGGCCTCGAGCGACGGCGGGACCTGTCCTTCTGGTGGGGCTACGGCCACTACGGGATCTTCGCCTCGCTGGCCGCGCTCGGGGCCGGCCTGGAGGTGGCGGCCGAGGCGACGAGCCACCACATCGAGGCTCCCGACGGCCTGGTGGCCCTGGCCGTCGCCGTCCCGGTGGCGGTGTTCCTGCTCCTGGTCTGGGCCCTGCACGCTCCCCTGGAGACCACAGCCCGGCGCGGTGACCTGGTGACCGTGCTGGTGGCGGCCGCGGCCACACTGGCGATCGCCGGGCTGGCCGGGGCCGGGCTCGCCCTGCCCCTGGCCGTGTTCGGGATGGCCCTGCCCGCCGCCGGCATCGTCCTCAGCGCCGTGCTGACCGGCCGCGACGCCGCCAGCCGGCAGTAACCACGCCCCCCCGCAACCATCGGGGCAGATCTGTGCGCCCACAGCGCACGGATGTACCCCGATCCCGGGCCCGCCCCTGCAGCGCGGCGGGCGGTCAGCGGCGGCCCCGGTCAACTTCACTCCGACTTTGCTCCAGTTGCCCACCTGATCCCCGGGCCCGGCCGCTGTTTCACCAGGCCAGGACGACGCCGGCCGGTGGGTAATGGGAGCAAAGTCGGAGCAAGGTCCAAGCGGGGCGGGCCTCCGGCCGAACGGCCGGCGGATTCACAAACAGCCGGCGGACCTTCAAACGGTTGTGGTTGTGGTTGTGCCGGACAGGACAGCGGTACTGAGTTCACCGTGGAAGGCCCAGACCGTGCCGAACGGGCCGGTGAGGGCGAACACCGCGGCGACCGGATGCCGCCAACTGTTGGCCGGCGTGTGCAGGATGCCTTCGGCGAGCAACTCGTCGCCGGCCACCAACAGCCGCTTGCCGCCGAGCAGCCGGCCGCAGAAGCGACGGCCGGTGTCGGTCTGTTCCAGAACCCACTGACCGGTGGCTGGATCGACGCCGATCACCGTGACCAGGGCCGTCTCAGCCGGGTCGGCCAAGGTCCGGTGGATCTGGCGCCACGGGCCGACCGTGCTCAACACGCCGAAGAACCCTGGGAAGGCGATCAAGACAAGTACTCCGAATGCGCAGGCCGCAGCGGCGGCCCCGCTCTGCGGTGGGTCGTCGTGCCACATCAGGGCGAGCATCACGGGGCAGGCGGTCACCAGAACGACCCAGCCCACGACCATCAGGATCAGCCGGAGCCCCGTGGCCGAGCTCCAGGTGAAGGTGGCGCGCCGGGCCGCGCCGACGCTGACCGGGGGGCGCCGCCCGGTGCGTTCGGCTGACTCGTCGGCGGTCTCCAGTGTTCGGGCAGCCCGCTGACCGATGCCAGCGAGCATCACGTAGATCGGCCCGAGCACCAGCCCGCTGACCAGCAGCTTGAGCCATTCGGGCGGGTGCCAGAGGCTCCAGAACATCGGCGCGACGAGGAACTGCAGCAAGATCAGGCCGCACAGCGTCGGACTGCGCCGGACGGCCACCAGCCACCAGCGCACGCTGCGAGCCTGCTCGGCGAGGGCCGGGGACGGCGAATCGGGCACGCCGCATTATGGGCCGACCGGGCGAAGGTCACTCAGATCAGGACTGGCCCAGCAACCACTTTCCGGGGGAGGCGAGCTCGTCGGCGGCCTTCGGACCCCACGAACCGGGCTCGTAGGGCTGGACTTTCGGCGGGTTGCGCAGCAGCGGGTCAGCGATCCGCCAGGCGTGCTCAAGGCCGGAGCTGCTGGTGAACAGCGAACGGTCACCGGTCAGGACGTCGTTCAGCAGGGCCACGTAGGGCGGCAACGGGTCGGCGCCGTCGACGTCGGCCAGGGCCAGCTTCTCAGTCGCCCGCACCAGGTTGAGGTCGGTGCCGGGCTTCTTCACCACCAGCGCCGCCTCCAGCTCGCCCGAGCCGGCCAGCGAGAAGGTGACCGCGTTGCCCTGCTCCGGCACCCCGGTCAGCGGGCCCTCGACCGGCTTCATGATCAGGGTGACCCGCTGCTCGCTGGCGGCCAGCCGCTTGCCGGTGCGCAGCAGGAACGGCACGCCCCGCCAGCGGTCGGTGTCGACCCAGATCCGGGCCGCGGCGAAGGTGTCGGTGGTCGAGTTGTCGGCCACGCCGTCGATGTCGAGGTAGCCCGTGAACTGGCCCAGCACCACCTCGGCCGGGTCGATCGGCCGGAAGCAGGCGATCACCGACTCCCGCGCGTCCTGCAGGTCGGCGGCGTCCATGCTCGCCGGCGGTTCCATCGCGACCTCGGCCGCGACCTGGATCAGGTGGGTGACCAGCATGTCCTTGGTGGCGCCGGTGGCGTCGTAGAACGCGGCCCGGTTCGCGACGTCCAGGGTCTCGGGGATGTCGATCTGGACGGCGGCGACGTGCTCGTTGCTCCAGACGCCGGCGAAGAGCTGGTTGGCGAACCGGAGCACGTGCAGGTTCTGGGTCGCCTCCTTGCCCAGGAAATGGTCTATCCGGTAGACCTGCTCCTCCTTCAGCACGGAGTGCACGGTCTCGTCGAGCTGCTTGAAGCTCTCCGGCGAGGTGCCGTAGGGCTTCTCGAACACCACCCGGGCGTTCTCGGTCAGGTTGTGCTCGCCGAGCGCCTTGGCCGTCTCCTCGAAGGCGACCGGCGGGGTGGCCAGGTAGTGCACGAACTGGGTGTCACCGGGCGCCGGGTCGATGTCGTCGATCGCGTCGTGGATGACGTCGAGCAGGCTGCCGGGGTCGTCGGTGTCGAAGCCGCCGCCGGCGAACAGCAGCCGCTTCGAGAACTCCTCCCACGGCCCGTCCTCCGGTTTGGGCCCGTACTGCTCCAGGACGTCGTGGACGTGGCCCCGGAAGTCCTCGTGGGCGACGTCGCCCCGGCCGTTGCCGATCAGCCGCCAGTGCTCGGGCAGCAGGCCCTTCTGGGCCAGGGTGAAGAAGGCCGGCAGCACCATCCGGGCCGCGAGGTCTCCGGTGGCACCGAACAGGACGAAGATCGTCGGAGATTCAGACACGATCATCAGTCTCCCGCCTGGGGGCGGGGTCGGCCAGTCAGGCCGAGCCAATTCTCAGGTGCCGATTCTCAGGTGAAGCTCACGCCTTGGGCGAGGGGCAGGTCACGGGAGTAGTTGATCGTGTTGGTGGCCCGCCGCATGTAGGCCCGCCAGGCGTCCGAGCCGGACTCCCGGCCGCCACCGGTGGCCTTCTCGCCGCCGAAGGCACCGCCGATCTCGGCCCCGGACGTCCCGATGTTGACGTTCACGATCCCGCAGTCCGAGCCGTCGGCGGCCAGGAACTGCTCGGCCTCGCGCTGGTCGGTGGTGAAGATCGAGGACGACAGGCCCTGGGGGACGGCGTTGTGCACGCTCACCGCCTCCTCGAACGAGCTGTAGCTGAGCACGTAGAGCAGCGGGGCGAAGGTCTCCTCGGTGACCACCTGGGTCTGGGCCGGCATCCGGACCACGGCCGGGCGCACGTAGTAGGCGTCCGGCACGCCGTCCACCGGTTCGCGGGTGCCGCCGGCGATCAGGGTGCCGCCGTCGGCCACGGCCCGCTCGATCGCGGCCTGCATGTTGTCGAACGCGGCCTGGTTGATCACCGGCCCGACCAGGGTGCCCTCGTCGAACGGGTCACCGACCGGCAGCCGGCCGTAGACCTCGCCGATCCGGCCGGTCAGCTCGTCGGCGACGTCCTGGTGGGCGATCACCCGACGCATCGTGGTGCAGCGCTGGCCGGCCGTGCCCGCGGCCGAGAACACGATGCCCCGCACGGCCAGGTCGAGATCGGCGGACGGCGTCACCACGGCCGCGTTGTTGCCGCCCAGCTCGAGAATGGTCCGGCCGAACCGGGCCGCCACCCGCGGGCCCACGGCCGCGCCCATCCGCTCCGAGCCGGTCGCGCTGACCAGCGGCACCAGGGGGCTGTCGAGCAGCGGGGCCGAGGCCTCGACGTCGGCGATCACCACGGTGTTGAGGTGCTCCGGGGCGCCCTGTTCCTGGGCCGCCCGGGCCAGCAGGGCCGAGCAGGCCAGCGCGGTCAGGCCGGCCGTCGGCGAGGGCTTCCAGACCACGGTGTCGCCGCAGACCAGGGCCAGGGCGGTGTTCCAGGACCAGACCGCGGCCGGGAAGTTGAAGGCCGAGATCACCGCGACCACGCCGAGCGGGTGCCAGGTCTCCATCAGCCGGTGGCCGGGCCGCTCGGAGGGCATGGTCCGCCCGTCGAGCTGCCGGGACAGACCGACCGCGAAGTCGCAGATGTCGATCATTTCCTGGATCTCGCCCAGCGCCTCGGACCGGATCTTGCCGACCTCGATGGTGACCAGGTCGGCCAGGTCGGGCTTGTGCTCGGTGAGCAGCTCGCCGAACCGTTTGACCAGCGCCCCGCGCACCGGCGCCGGCACCGTGCGCCACTCCAGGAAGGCCGCGTGGGCGGTGACGATGGCCTGGGCCACGGTGTCGCGGTCGGCGCCGGCCACGGCGAACAGCTCCTCGCCGGTGAGCGGGCTGCGGGCGGTCACCGGGTTGGCCGGCGCGTCGTCCAGCAGCACCCCGCAGCGGCCTAGGGCGATCCGGGCCAGCGCCCGCAGCTTCTCGGTGGAGGTGACGGTCACGACGGAACTGGTGGTCACGGGGTGCTCCTGAGGTCGAGGACGGCGAGCGCGGCCTGCTCGGCCGCGGTGGAGCGGGTTCGGTAGAGCTCGTCCGGGTCGAGCAGCGGCCGGTCCAGGACGCCGGCCAGCCAGGCCGCGTCGAGGTTGGCGCCCTGCTGGTCGGCGTCCAGGGTGGCGTCGGAGGAGAGGTTGGACCGGAAGATGCCGGCCGCCGAGCGGGGCAGGAAATCCTCGTAGACCACCGGTTCGGCGATCAGCCAGCCGTCGGCCAGCAGCTGGGCCAGGTCGTTCGTCGGAGGCCGCCCGTCGCGGGGCCGGCCGGGCACCGCGGCCACGGTGAACACGCCGAGCCGGGACGCCGCCAGGGCCTGCTCGGTGTCCGGCAGGGCGGTCACGCCCTGCTCGTCGTAGATCGCCCGGCCGGCCCGGGTCAGGGCGATCCCCCGGGCCTCCACCTCGCCGAAACGCACCCGCAGCGAGCCGGTGCCGATCCGGCCGTCGGCCTCGACGAAGCGGCGCGGCTCGGCCAGGGCCTTGAACGAGGTCTGCCGCAGCAGCACGTCCGGCCCGGCCCAGCGCGGTGGGCCCTGGATCGCGTCGATCATCTCGATCCCCCGGTCGGTCATCCGGGTGTAGAGGGCGTCGATGTCGAGGACGCGCGGCGTCAGGTGGTTGATATGGGTGCTGCGGACCCCGCCGATGTCGGCGGCGACGGCCGAGACGGCGGTCAGCTCGTCGTACCAGGCCCGGTCGACCGGTTCGCCGGAGAGCGCGAACGCCTGGCTGGCCCGGGTGAGGAACTCGTCGGCGTCGGCGTCGGGCAGGCCGCCGTCGGCCTCGGCCCGGTCGGCCAGCTCGAGCAGGCGCGGCTCGAACAGCTCGCGGGACCCCAGGAAGGTGTTCAGCCGGGCGGCCAGGTCGGGGCGGAAGAACCGACGGTCGGCGGTGGCCAGCAGCGAGGTGAACACCCGGAACGGGTTTGCCGCCAGGGCCTGCTCCTCGACCGGCCGGAAGGCGGTCGAGACCACCGGGACGGCGGTCGGGTTCGAGGGGTCGCGCAGGTCGTAGAACCCGGTCGGGTACATCCCCATCGCGCCGAAGATCCGGGCCAGCTGGGCCAGCTCGGCGGGCGTGCCGACCCGGATCGCGCCGTGCCGCTCGGCCGTGACCCGCTCGATGCTTCCCAGTCGCTCGGCCTTCTCGCCGAGCTGCTCGACGACGTCGGCGTTCACCTCGTGGGCGACTTCGACCAGGGTGGTGTAGGCCGGGACCTCGCGGCCGTAGAGGTCCGACAGCCGGCGGGCGAACTCGGCCCGCAGTCGCGTCGTGTCCAGCATCGGCCCATCCTCTCTCACGGAGGGGCCGATCCGGCCGGGGGCCTACTTCTTCCGGCGTCGCTGGACGTACTGGGAGAGGGCGAAACCGGCGATCAGGACGACCGCCACGATCAGGCCCTGCTCAAGTCCACTCATGTCAGGCTCCCTGGGGGTCGTCGGTGGGGGTGGGCGTGCCGGTCGGGCTGTCGGTCGGGGCGTTGAGCATCTCGGCGTCGACCTCGCGGGAGGCGACCGGGACCAGGAAGATCCGGATCACCGCGATGTAGCCGACCAGCAGCAGGACCGAGGGCAACTGCGAGAGCACCGAGGCATGGACGACGGCGTCCCGGGGCTGGGTGTAGACGATCACCACCCGCAGCACCGCCTCGGCCAGCAGCACCAGGCCGAGGCCCCAGGTCATGGTCAGCTCGACCCGGCGGAACGTGGCCGAACTGAACCAGGCCCGGTCGAAGGCGGCGGCCCGAACCGGGTCGCCGCCGGCCGCGACCGGCCGGGTGATCTCCATCATGAACGGCTGCGAGGTCCAGCAGGTGGCGATGGCGTAGAGCCCGGCCACCGCCGTGTAGAAAGCCGGCCGGGCCAGGATGAACCGGGGATCGTCGCTGATCAGGACCAGGACGACGCTCATCGCGACCTCGCCCAGCACCAGCAGGGCGAAGCCGTCGATCCGGGCCCGGCGGCGCAGCACCGGAATCACCGCGGCGCCCAGCACGATCGTGCCGATGGCGATGGCCAGGGTGTCGCCCGCTCCGGCGTAGGCGGGGATCAGGGTGGCCGCCGATGCGATGACGGCCAGGGCCAGGCCGACCACGACCCGCCGGGCCGGGCTGTCGGGCGGCGCGGCGGAGCTGGTAGCGCTGTCGTCGGAACCGCTGTCGTCGGCACCGCCCTCGCGGACCCGGCCGGTGACCGACTTGGCCGCGACCCAGAAGCCACCCACGGTGAGGCGCACCGCGGCCGATCGGTGGGTCGGCGCCAGGGCCAGGTAGACCAGGGTCGGCACCAGCAGGTCGATCAGGATGTCGATCACCCCGACGGCGAGGATCTTCGCCTTCTGGGTGACGCTCTCCCCGTCGGTCATGTACATCCTTCACGATGTCTTACCAGCTAAGAATCTCGGGGGTTAAGCTAACAGAATCGATCAGCGGTCAACAGGGGGGCAATATGCCGGAAGATCCTGATTCGACCCCGGCCGCTCCGCCCCAGACCCCTGAGGCGGCCAACCTGCTCGGGCGGGAGTTCGTCACCGCGGTCGTGATGTTCCACGAGAGTGTCGGGCGACTGCTCGGGCTGACCGCGGTCGAGCGCAAATGCCTCGACGTGCTGGCCCGGATCGGGCCGGTCACGGCCGGCGGCATCGCTGAGCACACCGGGCTGACCAGCGGCGCCGTCACCGGACTGATCGACCGGCTGAACCACGCGGGGTACGTCGACCGGGCCGGCGACCCCGCCGACCGCCGGCGGGTGCTGGTCAGCCTGCGCCCGAACACCCGGATGGACCAGGTGCGGCCGGCCGTGTTCGGCCCGCTCGGCCAGGACATGGCCGCGGTGACCAGCCGGTACACCCAGGACGAGCTGCTGGTGATCGCCGACTTCATGCGCCGGACGACCGACGTCCTGGTGGCCAACACCGCCCGGCTGGGCACGCTCGACCTCGACTAGATGATGTTGAGCTCGGTACGCCGGGTCGTCACCGCGAAGCGCTGGGCGTCGAACCCGGTGACGTCGCAGAACGGCTCGACGTCGAGGTAGAGGTCGCGGACGATCTCCCCGGTGGCCGGCGCCTGAAGAAAGCCGTGCCCGGAGTACCCGGCCGCGTAGAGAAACCGGCTGATCGTGGGCGACCGGCCGATCAGGGCGTTGCAGTCCGGCGTCATCTCGTAGAGCCCAGCCCAGCCCCGCTCCAGCGGCACGTCGGCCAGCGAGGGCGCGATCCCGGCCACCACCGAGCGCAGGTCGGGCAGCCAAGCCTCGTCGTAGTCGGTCTCGAACCCCACCGGCTGGCCGGCCTCGGCCATGCCGAGCAGCAGGCCGTTGCCGCCGTCCGCGCCGTGGAAGTAGAAGGTGGAGGCGAAGTCGATGGTGAACGGGATCCGCGGCGGGCGCGGGACCAGCGCCGGGGTGAAGGCGATCTGCCGGCGCAACGGCTCCACCGGCAGGTCGACCCCGGCCATCGCGCCGATCCGGGCCGACCAGGCCCCGGCGGTGCAGATCACGGTGCCGGTGGCGATCGGCCCGCGGTCGGTCCGCACTCCGGTGATCTGGCCGCCGGTGACGTCGATCCCGGTCACCGGGGTGTGGGTGCGGACCCGGGCGCCGAGCCGGACCGCGTCGGCCAGGTAACCCCGAATCACCGAACCGGGGTGGGCGTAGCCGTCCTCGGCCGAGTAGGCGGCGGCGATCACGCCGTCCAGGCTCAGGTAGGGGTTGAGCTCGGCCGCCTCCGGCACGCTGATCATGCGGCTGGGCACGCCCAGCTCGTTCTGCATGCGCACGCTCGCCTCGAACCCGGCCACCTCGTCCGGCGTCCGCAGCAGGAACAGGTAGCCGACCCGCTCCAGGCCGATGTCGACACCCGTCCGGGCCGAGAAGTCGCGGTAGGCGAGCAGGCTGCGGGCGCCCAGGCGGACGTTGTCGGGGCTGGAGAACTGAGCCCGGACACCGCCCAGCGGCTTGCCCGAGGAGCCCGAGCCGAGCTCGCCCGCCTCCAGCAGGAGCACGTCACTCACCCCGGCGGCGGCCAGGTGCCAGGCGATGCTGGCCCCCATCACCCCGCCGCCCACGATCACGACCTCGGCGCTGTCCAAGTCCACATCCTCACCCGACACGGGCCGGTGGCACCAGAGCGAGCCCTCAGTCGGCCTGGATGCGTACCTCGGCGCCGGTCAGCACGACGCGGCCGGCCGAGCGGCGGGCGGCCGGATCGATCAAGATCATGACCGTGTGGCCGTGCCGGTCGACCCGGACCGTGCAGCTAAGCCAGACCAGGTCGCCGTGGTTGGGCAGGCGCAGGCAGGATCGACCGGCCTGCTCCTCGGCCACCCCGCTGAGCACGGCTTGCATCTGCCGAGCGGCGGTGTCGACGTCCAGGTCCACCCGCCCGCAGCGGACGTACTCGGCGGCCGGGCAGCCGGTCGACACCCCGCTGTACGGCGTCGATCCGGGCAGCAGCTCGACCTTGGCTGCGATCTCCCGCACGCTGCGGGCGGCCTGCCGGGACTGGTTGGCCCGGACCGTCGCGGTGAGCCCGGTGACCAGCACCGCCACCGCGGCCACCGTCAGTAGTGCCGACAGCAGGCCGGGACGGCGGATCCATGAGGTCATGCCTATTTGTCGGCGGCACCGGCCGTTCGCTGGACCGGTTGGGCATCGATCAGGGCCAGCGCGTCGTCGACCGAGGCGGCCGGGTCGGGCAGCGGGTAGAGCACCGCGCGCACCGTGCGCTCGGCGTCGACGATCAGGGTGAGCCGCTTGAACCGGTCGACTCCGGCGGCCCGGAAGGTGGGCAGGCGCAGGGCGGCGACCAGCAACAACGCGGCGTCCGAGAGCAGCGGGAAGTCGATCTTCTCGTGCTCGGCGAAGGCGGCCAGCTGGTCCGGGCGCTGGGTGCTGACGCCGTGCACGGTGGCGCCGCGGGCGGTGAACTCGTCGACCCGGTCGCGGTAGGTCCGCGATTCCAGGGTGCAGCCGGGCGCGCCGGGGATGTCGCTCCAGCCCTGCGGGTAGCTGCCCTCGCCCGGCGCCAGGGCCCCCGGGAAGCAGTAGACGACGGTCCAGCCGGTGGCCGCCACCGGATCGGTCGTCGACCCGTCGGTCGAGGTCAGCTCCAGCGCCGGTACCCGGGTGCCGACCAGGGCGTGCACCCGCCGGTCCTCGGGCGAACCCTCGGCCGCGGTGGCCGACAGGGTGCCGTCGCCGAGCACGAATCGCGAGCCCCAGTCCTGCAGCGCGACCAGGACCGGCAGCAGCCCCCGGCCAGAGGCGGTGAGGTGGTACTCGTACCGGGGCGGGTGTGGGCTGTAGAGCCGCTTCTCCAGCACTCCCGCCTCGACCAGGGCTTTCAACCGCTCGGTGAGCACCTTGCGGCTCACCCCGAGCTCGTGTTGCAGAGCGTCGAACCGGTGGACGCCGCCGGCCACGTCACGCACGACCAGCAGCGACCACCAGTCCCCGACGACGGCCAGGGCCTGAGCGATCGAGCAGTCGGCGTCGGCGGGGTCGTTGTGCCGCATCGCTCCTCCTCCCTGGTGAACCTGTCCCTCAGTATAGTAAGTTCCCCAAAGGAACTCACTCGACGACGGGGAGCGAGCGATGACAGCGTCCGAAACGGTCAGGGGCGAGCCGGGCGAGGACGGGCGGGACGGCCACCAGTCCCGGATGTTCTGGCGCTACTGGACCGCGATGACGGTCAGCGGGCTGGGCGACGGCGTCACCACGGTCGCCCTGCCCCTGCTGGCGGTGCAGGTGCTTCACGCGAGCAGCTTCGAGGTCAGCCTGATCACCGCGGCCGGCTTTCTGGCCTGGATCGTGATCGGGCTGCCGGCCGGCGTCATCGTGCACCGCCTGCCGCTGCGCGGCACCCAGGTCGCGATGGACCTGATCCGGGCCGGGGCGGTGCTGTCGATCCCGATCGCGGCCGTGTTCGACGCCGTCGGGCTGGGCCAGCTGATCGCCGTGGCCCTGGTGATCGGGTTCGCCAGCGTGGTTTTCGACGTCGGCAACTCGACCTTCCTGCCCTCGATCGTGAGCCCGCAGGAGCTGACCGCCCGCAACAGCCTGACCTCGGGCTCGCACGCCGTCACCGGGATGGCCGGGCCGTCCCTGGGCGGGGTGCTGGTCCAGCTGTTCGGGGCCGTCAGCAGCCTGGTCGTGGACACCGCGAGCTACCTGGTCTCGGCCCTGCTGTTGCAGGCCCTGCCCCGGCCCGCCCGGCCGGCTCCGGTCCGGGGCGGCCCTTCGAGCCGCGAGCTGATCCGGGAGGGCTGGCACTACGTCGTCCGGCACGAGGTGATCCGGCCCTGTCTCGGGTTCGCCACCGCCACCAACTTCGTCTGCGGCGGGCTGCTGGCCCTGACCCCGGTGTTCCTGGTGCGAACCCTGCACGCGCCGGCCGGCCTGGTCGGGCTGCTGATCGCCACCGACGGCCTGGGCGCCGTGATCGGGGCCACGCTCACCACCCGGCTGGCCGGTGCGCTCGGCACCGCCCGGGCCATGCTTTGGGCCGATGCGTTCGGAGCGGCCACCGCCCTGCTGATGCCACTGGCCCGGCCGGGCTGGGGGCTGATCCTGTTCGCCCTCGGCAACGCCGGTTTCGCGGCCGGCGTGGTCGTCGGCAGCATCGTGACCCGCACCCACCGGCAGACCTCGCCCCCGCCGGAGATGCTGCCCCGAGTGATGGCCACGGTCCGGTTCGTCTCCTGGGGCGCGATCCCGGTCGGGGCGGTGACGGCCGGGCTGGTGGCGGGGGCGATCGGCAACCGGGGGGCGTTCTGGGTCGTCTGCCTGCTGGCCGGGTTCATCTCGGTCGCGCTCTGGAGCAGCAGCCTGGGCCGGCGAAGGGATCTGGAGGACGTCATGGCCGGCTGAGGCGGGCGGTGCCGGTCAGGGCCTGGTCGTGGGGCCGGTCGAGGGGCCGGTCGAGGCGGGCTCCGGGGTTGGCTGGACCGGTCCGAACCAGGCCTGCTCGGCCGCGGGTCCGGTCCACTGGCGAGGCAGGTCGGGTGCCGCCGCCAGATCCGGGATGTTCGGTCGAGCCCGCCGGTTCAGCAGCCGCAGCGGGACGCCGATCAGGTAGCCCACCGCGTAGGACGGCGAGACCCGGCGCAGGTTCAGCACGGCGGTGATGCTCCGCCCGGCCACGAACCCGACCAGGAAGGACGCCGACACCCGCCCGATCGCGTACAGCCCGACCACGGCCGCGCCGCCCAGCAGCAGCAAGGCGCCGGCCGAGCAGATCACGGCCAGGGATGTGTGGTTCAGCAGCACCGGCAGCAGCGCCACCGCCAGGGCACCCCCCAGAGCCCGGGACGACGACGCGAGAGCGAGCCCGGTGGTGGCCGCCTGGTCGCCGAGCCGGCGGACCACCCGGGTGTCCAGCTCGCCCTCCAGGGTGCACTGGGCCAGCCCGGCACAGCCCTGGGCGACGGCCAGGCCGAGCAGGCTGCGGCCGGACAGCGACCAGCCGCCGACCAGCAAGCCGCCCAGCACCAGCACCGCGAGCGGGCCCGGCCGCCAGCGGCCGACCACCGACTGCAGCCGGGCCGCACCGAGCGAGCAGGCCGCGAACGAGAGCGCCGAGACCACCACCCCGATCGAGCCGTACCGCTCGAAGGCCAGCACCGTGGCCAGCAGGGCCGGGGCCCCGGCGACCAGGAACACCCCGGCGCCCAGACCACAGGGCCCGGCCAGTGTCGTCCAGGCCGCCCGCCGGGCGGCGGCGACCTCGGGCCGGCGGTACCGCTCGGCGTGTTCGCCCACCCACCACTGCGGGGCCAGCGACAGCACGTAGACCACCGCCACCGCGACCAGCACCGGGGTCGGCGGGGTCCGGTTCAGCAGCAGGGACGCCGCGCCCGCCGCGAGCGCCTCGGATCCGGCGATGGCCACCGCGTACCAGGTCAGCGATCGACCGCCGCCGTCCGACGGCTCGCTGCGGGACACCTGTGAGCGCATCGCCGCGAACGCCGTCCAGGCCAGCACGTTCATCCCGGTGACCACCGGAACCATCACCCAGGGGCCGGGGTTCAGCCAGAGCAGGCCGAACAGGGCCAGCCGGCAGAGTCCTTCGCCGACGGCCAGGGCCCGCAGCAGCCGGCTGGGCGACAACCGGGGCGACAGCCAGGCGCTGAACGGCGCCGACAACGCGACCCCGGCCAGCATGGCGGCGGCCAGGATCGAGGCTTCGTGCAGGCCGCCCCGCTCGTTGATCACGAGCAGGAACACCGTCCAGCCGAACGCCAGCCCGGTGGAGTCGATGATGCCCGACGCGAGCAGGTGGCCGAGCGGGAGCGGGCGATCGGGGCGGGCTCTCCCGCCGCCGGTCAAAGGAATACGGGGGTCGGCGGCGGGAACCCGTTGAAGTGCGAGGCGTAGCTGAGGGTGTAGGCGCCGGCGCTGCCGATCATCACCAGGTCGTTCAGGCCAAGGGTGGCCGGCAGCGGCGTGGCCAGGAACATCGTGTCGGCGCTGTCACAGGAGGGCCCGGCCACGGTGAACGGGATCCGCTGGGCGGTGGCGTGGTCGGGCCGCGACGTCCACAGCGGGTACTCCCACTCGTTCATCGTCTGCTGGGTCTCCATCAGCCCGTTGTAGACGCCGACGTCGAGATACAGCCACTCCTCGCCGGCCCGTTCCTCCCGGCCGAGCACGCTGCTGACCATCACCGAACTCTCGGCCACCAGGTACCGGCCGGGCTCGGCCACGATCGACTCCGGCCGGTAGGGCAGCACCTCGTCGATGGCCGACATGATCGTCCGGCCGTACTGCTCGATCGGGGGCAACGGGTCGATGTACCGGGCCGGAAAGCCGCCGCCGAGGTCGATCATCTTGAGCTCGATCCCGTCGGCCTCCAGCCGGCGCATCAGCCGACTGGCCCCGGCCAGGGCCGAGCGCCAGGCCCCGGGTGTGGTGCACTGCGAGCCGACGTGGAAGGTCAGCCCGTACGGGACCAGGCCGAGAGCCCGGGCCAGCAGCATCAGGGCCCGGGCGGTGTGGGCCTCGGCGCCGAACTTGCGCCCGAGCGGGAACCGGGAGGTGCTGTCGTCGACCCGCAGCCGGACGTAGACCGAGGATCCGGGGGCGTGGGTGGCGATCTTGTGCAGCTCGTTCTCGGAGTCGAAGGCGAACCGCCAGACCCCGGCCGCGACCGCGGCCACGATGTGGCGGGCCGGCTTGATGGTGTTGCTGAACAGCACGTCCTTGCCCTGGACGCCGTTGCGCAGCAACAGGTCGAGCTCGCCGTAGGAGGCCACCTCGAACCCGGTGCCCTGATCCTTCAGCACGCTGATGATCTCCGGCGACGGGTTGCACTTGACCGCGTAGTGCGCGTCGACACCGGGCAGCGACTGACGCAGCGAGCTCAGCCGGTCGGTGACCGTCTCCAGGTCACAAGCCAAAAAGGGGGTTTCCAGGCCCATCCCGGCCAGCCGCTCGGGCGACAGCGACGCGGGCCAGTGCACCGGGAGATCCTGGCTGGCGACGTTGACGGACTGTAGGGCGGGCGCCACAAAACTCCTCCACGAACGGCGGACAGACCTCTCGGGTGGTAACTGTCGGCCGCAGGGCGCGGGGCATGATCCGCCGAACGGGCGATCCCCCGGATCACGCAGCGTCCCGATACCCCAACGGCTGATCAAGGGCTGATCCCGCACACCCGACGAAAAGACATGAAGTATCGAGGGGTGACGCCGCGGCATGCCCTGACCGGTGCCGCGGTGACCTGGTACGCCCTGACTGCCCTGGTTTTCGCGCTGAAGCTGGTGGATCCTCATCGGCTCGCGGTGATGTCGGGCCTGTCCCTGACCGCCGCCGCCCTCGCCGGTGGGATCGCCTGCCTGGTCCGGTCCCGCTCGGTGCACGAACCGCGGACCCGGGCCGCCTGGCAGTTGCTCGGTGCGGCCGCCGTCTCGTGGGGGCTCGGCCAGGTCGTCACCTGTTACTACGAGCTCTTGCTCGAGCAGGACGTGCCGTTCCCGTCGATGGCCGATCTCGGGTACCTGACCGCCGTCCCGCTGTTCGCGGCCGGCCTGCTCTACCTGGCCGTTCCGGCCAACCAGCTGACCACCCGGATCCGGACCGTGCTCGACGGCCTGCTGATCAGCATCGCCGTGCTGCTGGTGAGCTGGGTCAGCGTGCTCGGCCCGGTGGCCCACTCCAGCGCCGACAGCCTGGTCAACAAGATCATCCTGCTCGCCTACCCGGCCGGTGACGTCGCCCTGGTCACCCTGGTCGCCTACGTGCTGCTGCGGGTCCGGGCGACCGGCGTGCGACCGGCCGTGCCGCTCAGCCTGATCGCCGTCGCGCTGGGCGGTTTCGCGATCGCCGACAGCGGCTACGCCTACCTCAGCCTGGTCGGCCGGTACGCCTCGGGCAGCATCATCGACGCCGGCTGGCTGGGCGGCTTCGTCATGCTGTTCGTCGCGGCGATGATGAGCCGGGAGCGCTCGGAACAGTCCCTGGCCCCGGAGATCCGGCCGCTGGGCATGCTGCTGCCGTACTTCTTCGTGGTCGTCGCGACCGTGGTGTCGTCGGTGGCGATCACGTCCGCCAATCACACCGACTCGGTCACCAAGTGGATCCGGACGACGATGATCCTGCTGATGGTGGTCCGCCAGGTGATCACCCTGCAGGAGAACTCGGGCCTGACCCGCACCCTGGAGCGCCGGGTCGAGGACCGCACGGCCGAACTCGAGCTGAGCAAGGAGCGGTTCCGGGCGCTGGTCGAGCACAGCTCCGACGTCGTCAGCATGATCCGGCCGTCGGGCGAGATCATCTACCAGAGCGACTCCAGCCTGCGGGTGTTCGGCCACACCAGTGCCGAGCTGATGGGACGCCAGTTCGCCGAGCTGCTCGACGCGCCCTCCCGCGACCGGTTCACCGGTGCGGTGGCCGACGCGGCGATCACGCCGCTGCGCGGAGAGGCGATCGAACTGCAGCTCATGCACGGGGACGGTGCCTGGCGTCAGGTCGAGACCACGGTGACCAACCTGCTGGCCGAGCCGGCCGTGCAGGCCCTGGTGCTGAACACCCGCGACGTCAGCGAGCGCCGCGAACTGGAGGACCAGCTCCTGCACCAGGCGTTCCACGATTCGCTGACCAGCCTGGCCAACCGGGCCCTGTTCCTGAACCGGGTCCGGCACGCGATGCAGCGCCGGGCCGACGGCGAGGACACGGTCGGTGTGCTGTTCCTCGACCTGGACGGGTTCAAGGAGGTCAACGACAGCCTCGGGCACGCCTCCGGCGACGCCCTGCTGATCGAGGTGGCGGCCCGGCTGAGCCTGTGCACCCGCCCGGGCGACACGATCGCCCGGCTCGGCGGCGACGAGTTCGCCGTCCTGGTCGAGCGGGCCCGGTCCGAGTCGGAGTTCACCGAGACCGCCGAGCGGATCCGGGATGCTCTGGAGGCGGCCATCCTGATCGACGGCCAGTCGCTGTTCATCCAGGCCAGCATCGGGATCGCCACCGCCGAGGCCGGGATGGACGACGCCGACCAGCTGATCCGCAACGCCGACCTGGCCATGTACCGGGCCAAGGAACGGCACAACGGCGAGTTCGCCCTCTACGACCCGAGCATGCACAGCTCACTGGTGGAGCGGCTGGCCCTGGAGGCCGAACTGCGCCAGGCCGTCACCGACGAAAAGCTGCACGTGCACTACCAACCGACCTACACCCTCGACACCGGCGAACTGGTCGGCGTCGAGGCCCTGCTGCGCTGGGACCACCCCGAGCGCGGCGAGATCCCGCCCGACGTCTTCATCCCGCTGGCCGAGCAGACCGGGCTGATCCACGAGCTCGGCCGGTTCGTCCTGCGCGAGTCGTGCGACCAGGGCCAGCGCTGGCGGGAGCTGGCCCCGGACTCGCAGCTGACCATCGGCGTCAACATCTCCGGCCGGCAGTTGCAGCGGGTCGGCTTCGTGGCCGAGGTGCGCCAGGTGATCGAGGAGTCCGGGTTCGACCCCCAGCACCTGGTGCTGGAGATGACCGAGAGCGTGCTGATGCACGACATCGAGGGCACGGTGCTGGTGCTGGCCGAGCTCAAGAAGATGGGCATCCGGCTGGCCATCGACGACTTCGGCACCGGCTACTCGTCGCTCAGCTACCTGCACAAGTTCCCGGTCGACATCCTCAAGATCGACCGGTCGTTCGTCGAGCGGCTGTCCGGCGCCGACCCGCAGGAGAGCCTGGTCCAGAGCATCGTCCAGCTCGGCCAGACCCTGCAGCTGGAGACCATCGCCGAGGGCATCGAGGACCACGGCCAGCTGCTGGCCCTGCGCCGGCTCGGCTGCCAGCTGGCCCAGGGCTACCACTTCGGCCGCCCGGGCCCGCCCGACGTCGTCGCCCAGTTGCTGCGGGAGGTGGCCAGTGACGCCGCCGCGGCGCTGCCGACCCAGCGGGACGGCGAGGTCGTCCCCACCGCCAAGCTGCCCGGCTGACCGGCCTGCGCTTCGCCTGATCGTCGTCGTGGCCCGCGAGAGCGTGCTCGGCCGGACAGTTCGGTGGGCCGGAAGGCCGATCTTGGTGCGGGGTGGGCCGGCTCAGACGGTGGAGGCGTCGGCAGAGCGCTGCTCGGGAACGACCGGCAGGCCCGGCAGCCCGGCCCAGGACTTGCGCCAGGTGTCGAAGTCCTCGGCGGTCAGCGGGCGGGAGAGGAAGTAGCCCTGAGCCACGTCGCAGGCGTAGGCGGTCAGGCTGTTCAGCGTCTCCAGCGACTCGATGCCCTCGGCCACCGCGGTCATGCCGAGGTTGTGGCCGAGTTCGATCACGCTGCGCACGATGGTGCTGTTGCTGGGGTCGTTCTCCATCGAGGTGACGAAGGAGCGGTCCACCTTGAGCTCGCTGATCGGCAGGTCGCGCAGCTGGCGGATGCTGGTGTAGCCGGCCCCGAAGTCGTCGATCGAGATGGCGATGCCCTGCGCGGCCAGCCGTTCCAGCACCTCGGCGGCCCGGGTCGGGTCGGTCATCACCGCGCTCTCGGTGATCTCCAGCTTGAGCAGGTGCGGGTCGATCCCGTGCCAGGCCAGCAGCTCGGCCACGTTCTCGTCGAGCTTCTCGTCGAGCAGGTTGCGGGCCGAGAGGTTGACCGCGACCTGCAGCCCGGCGTCCTGGTCGACCCAGCGCCGGGCCTGGGCCAGGGCCAGGTCGAGCACGTAGGTGGTCAGCGGGCCGATCAGGCCGGTGTTCTCGGCCAGCGGGATGAAGCTGTCCGGCGGCACGATGCCCCGCTCCGGGTGCCGCCACCGGATCAGGGCCTCGGCCCCGCACACCTCACCGGTGCGCAGGCTGATCTTCGGTTGGTACAGCAGGAACAGCTCGTCGCTGCTCAGCGCCCGGCGCAGGTCGCCCAGCAGGGCCAGCCGCTCCGGGGTGTGCGAGTCGGCGCCCTCGTCGTAGCTGGCCACGCCCAGGCTGCGCTGCTTGGCCGCGTACATCGCGATGTCGGCCCGCTGCATCAGGGTGCTCGGGTCGTTGCCGTGCTCGCCGGCCACCACCACCCCGATGCTGGCCTCGACGTCGAGATCCACGCCCTGCACCCGGAACGGCCGGCCGAGGGCCTCCTGGAGCTTGTTGGCCACCTCGATCGCGGCCTCGACCCCGCTCACCACCGGCAGCAGGACGGCGAACTCGTCACCGCCGAGCCGGGCCACGGTGTCGACCGCCCGCAACGCCCCGGCCAGCCGGGGGCCGACCTGGATCAGCAACTGGTCGCCGTACTCGTGCCCGAGGGTGTCGTTGATCTCCTTGAACCGGTCCAGGTCGATCAGCAACAGCCCGGCCAGGGTGCTCTGCCGCTCGCCGGCCCGCAGCGCCTGGTCGAGCCGGTCGGCCAGCAGGGCCCGGTTCGGCAGCCCGGTGAGACCGTCGTGCAGGGCCCGGTACTCGATCTCGCGCTGCAGGGCCTGCCGGTCGGTGATGTCGTGGCCGGTGAGCACCACCCCACGGACCGCCGGGTCGTCGCACATGTCCTGGACCGAGACGTCGAAGATCCGCCAGTCCGGTTCGTCGTCCGGGTTGGTCAGGGCCGGTCCGATCGCCTGGACCCGCAGCTCCAGCCGGGCGCTGGGCTGGTCGGAGCCGAGCGTGGTGGCCAGCAGGGCGGCCAGCAGTTCCCGGTCGGCCGGGTGCAGCGAGTCGGCCAGGTCCGCGCCGGACTCGACCAGGTGCGGGCCGAGCAGGTTCTCGGCGGCCGGGCTGAGGTACTGCACGGTGCCGTCCGGGGCGGTGATCACGGCGATGTCCGCGGACTGGTCGACCAGCGTGCGGTACCGGGCGCCGCTGCGCCGGTCGCTCTGCCGGCGCAGTTCCAGCAGGCGCAACCGGCGCTGCACGCCCACGGTGAGCATGAGCGACAGGGCCACGGTGAGCAGGATGCCCAGATCGCTGAACACCCGGGCCCGAGCGGCCTTGTCCGAGATCTGCTGCTCGTAGCCGGTCAGGGCCTGCTCGGCGGCGGCCAGGTTCGGGTCGACGGCCGAGGCCGAGAACTGGTCGGGTCGGGTGATCCGCCCGGTGGCCAGGGTCTGCAGCTCCTGGTCGACGCTGCTGCCGTAGGCCTGGTGCAGGGCGTCCAACCGGGCCTGCGCGCTCGCGGGGAGCCCTTCGCGACCGGCCCGCTCGATCAGGGCCCGCATCCGGGCCCGCGAGGCGGCCAGCGGGGCGACCACCTCGGCCGGCAGCATCCGGCCGCTGATCGCCCGCCACTCCAGCGCGTCCTGGGTGTTCAGCTCGCTGGAGACGCCCTGAAGATCACGCTCGGCCAGAACCGCCCGCTCGCTGACCTGTTTGAGATAGAGAGTGACACCCGCGACCGATGCGAACAAGACGACGAAAAGGAAGGCAGTGACCAACATGTGCCGCCAGGATTGCCAGGAACGCCCGGTCGGGCGATCGATGAACGGCGGAAAGGGCACAGCGCTTCTTCGGTTGCTCGGCGCGTCCGATCAAGCATCCACGTGGGTGGAATTTTCGTCGCTCATGTCCGATTCCCGGCCCGGCTCGGTTCAGCGATGTGGATCAGAACGAAAGCATTCCGCTGATCAGCGCTCGCCAGGTGATCGGGCCGACGATCCCGTCGATGTCGAGGCCCAGCGCCTGCTGGAGGTCGACCACGGCGTCCTCGGTCCGGGGCCCGAACGCACCGTCGATCTGGACCCCCTGCCGCGGATCACCGGACAGGTTCCGGAACTGGAACTCCTCCTGGACGGCGCGGACCGCGTCCCCGGTCGAGCCGGCGGCGACCGTCACGATCAGCGCCGACCACGTCCGGGCACCGACCACGCCGTCCCCGGGCAGGTGCTCACGCTGCTGGAACGCCGACACCGCGGCGCCCGTGCCCGCCCCGAACACGCCGTCGACGGCCACGCTCAGGCCCTGCCCGCGCAGCAGGTGCTGCAGGGTCTCGACCGGGTGGTACCGGTCGCCCTCGGCCAGAACCGGCCACGGCCGGACGGGGTCGCTCACGGGGGCCTCTTTCCTCGCTCGACATCACTTCACGACCGCGGGGCGGCCTTTGAGTAGTGAGTTCGGGCGAACGTCGCAGATACCCGGGCCCGGGTTAAATGTCGGCTCACCTCCGCTTGATGATGCCCGGAGCACCCTGTCCGGAGCCGGGACGGACACGGTTCGGACGGCGCGAACAGTCGGAGGACGCCGATCTCAGGTGTTCAGGCCATCACTGGCCCGCCGGACTGGACCATCTCCGAAAAGGAGTCATGCTGTGTTATGGAGTAATGCAGGCGACTGGGGGCCGAATCGTGACAAAGGCACATCGAAACAGCTCGACCACCGATCAGACCGTTGACCGGAAATGGTCCGGGCCGCCGGGCCGGCAATTTCTGTCGGTTCCACCGCGGCAGCGCCGGCCGGCAATGCTGGCCGACGATCACACCCTCCCGAGATTATTTGTCGAGAGCAATGACGGCGGTGACGGCCGGGATCATCGGGGCCTGGCCCTGATCCGCCTGCTGCTCACCGTGGGCAGCCTGGGCCTGCTTCTTCCGCTGGCCTATTACACCCGGATCCGGGCCTGGGTGCGGCGGATCTCCGGCCGGGGCCGGCGTCGGCCCCGGTTGGTCGAGGGCGGCAAACCGCGCACCAGCCCCTGAGGCCGGTAAGGCCGCAGGGGCTGGTGCCCGATCAGGATCGGTGGTGCTCAGGCGGCCTTAACGAAGTACTGCGCGCCGCTGCCGTTGCAGTCGTAGATCTGCAGCCGGGTGCCGTCGGCGGTGGCCCCACTGGGCGAGTCGATGCACCGCCCCGAGGCCGGGTTCTTCAGCGTGTTACCGACCTGCTGCCAGTTCTGCCCGCCGGTGCCGTTGCAGTCGTAGAGCTGCAGCTTGGACAGGTTGGCGGTGGCGCCGGCGGTGATGTCCAGGCAGCGGCCCAGGGTGCGTAGCGTGGTGCCGTTCCAGGACCACTGCTGATCGGTGGCCGAGGCGCCCTGGCAGGCCCAGAGCTGCACCGGCGTCGTGTTGGCGCCGGTGTTGTCGCCGGCGACGTCCACGCACTTGCCGCCCGGCCCGTTGATCTGGGTCGCTCCGGACGGCGTGGTGGTGCCTCCGCCTCCGCCTCCGACCGAGAACTTCTGGGCGGCGCTGCCGTTGCAGTCCCAGATCTCCAGCCGGGTGCCGTTGGCGGTCGCCGCGTTCGGTGAGTCCAGGCACCGCCCGGACGCCGGGTTCTTCAGCGAGCCGTCGGTCTGGGCGACCCAGTTCTGGGCCCCGCTGCCGTTGCAGTCGTAGAGCTGGATCAGCGTGCCGTTGGCCGTGCCACCCGCGCTCACGTCCAGGCATCGGCCCAGGGTCCGCAGGGTCGTGCCGTTCCAGGACCAGTGCTGGTCGGCCGCGGCGGCCTGGCAGTCCCAGAGCTGGACGGCGGTGGTGTTGACCCCGACGTCGTCACCGGCGACGTCCACGCACTTGCCGCCCGGACCGGTGATCGGATTGCCGACGACCGGCGGCGGAGGCGTGGTCGTCGACGTCCCGAAGGAGGCGATGGTCATGCCGGCCGAGGCCGGGTCGGGCTGGTCGATGGTCGGGGCGAAGCCGGCCACGTCGTCGTAGGCGAACCCGTAGGCCTTGCCGTTCAGCGAGTTGGCGTGGAGCACCTTGGAGTACAGGTCGGACGCGCTCTGCCCGTAGAACTGGGACGGGTCGGCGGTCGGCTGGTGGTCGAACATCACCCGGCTCGCGGTCGAGAGCGTGGCCCGGTGGAATCCGGCGCAGACCCGGGCCCCGAAGGCCAGGATGCCGGCCTCGTCGGGCTGGCCGCCGGGCTGGATCGCCCCGCTGCAGCCGAACACGTCGGTGGTGGTCGGCCGCGGGATCGTGCCGACCGTGCCGCCACCGGCATTCTTCACGTTCATGCTGGTGCCGGACACCGTGCCGGTGAAGGTGCCCCAGGCGGTGTCGACGCTCAGCGTGTGCGACTGGTAGTAGGTCCAGGCCGCGGCGATGTACGAGTCGAGGTAGGTGGCGCTGAAGACGCCGTTGGCGATGCCGTGGATCGGGGCCAGCGCCCGCACGGCCAGGCCGTCGGAGCCCCGGGTGGTGGTCAGCCGGGCCCAGTCACCGCCGAGGCCGTTGATCGCGTTCAGCACCGTCGACCGGCCGGCGGTGATGCCCTCGGTCTGGGTGGCGCCGCCCGAGCTGGTGACCCGCACGCTCAGCGGCAGGCTGAACATGTCCACCGTGGTGCTGTTGATGAAGATGCCGTTGCCGCCGTTGCTGGCCCGGGCGAACTCGGTCCAGTCGTAGAGCACGTTCGCGTTGGGGTCGGTCGACACCCACGGCGCCGGTTCGACCAGGCCGTTCGGCGTCATGAAGAACTGGAGCTTGGCGCCCATCGAGAGGTAGATCCGGCCACCGGCCAGGCTCGGCGGCAGGGTGATGGTCTTGCTGGCGCCGGTGCCGGGCCCGGGGATCGAGACGTCCGGGGCGGCCGGGTTCGGCTGGCCGGCCGGCACCGACGACGGGAACGGGTAGGCGTGCCAGGCGCCACCGCCGTCCACGTAGCCCTGGGTGCCGTTGGACCGGGCGACGACGTAGATGTAGGTGGCGTCGGCCCGGCCCGAGTTGTTGGTGACGGTGAACGGCAACTGGACGACGGCGGCCGAGGCCGGCTGCTGGCCGGCCACGATCATCGTGCCCAGCATCAGCAGGACCGCTCCGAGCACACCGCCTCGGCGGCGGAGCGACCGGGATGGGGTGGGGGATGGGAAATAGGCAGCGGAACGGAAACCAGTAATGCTTCGCATGGGTACGAGCCCTTTCAGGGGGAAGGCATCGCGTTGCGGAGGCGTTTCGTGGGTGTGCGGCGGACGTTACGCTTCGGGCCCCAGCTCCAGGAAGAGTCCTCCGGATCTTTCGTGGTGTTTCACGACTCGGAATCTCATTCTGGTTGAATAGGTTGGTGAAGCGACCCGGCCGGCCGACTCTTCGAGACATCGCGGCGGCCGCCGACGTCTCGGTGGCCACGGTGTCGCGAGCGCTCAACCAGTCCAGTTTCGTCGACCCGGTCAAGCGGGAGCGGGTGCTGGCGGTCGCGCGATCGCTGGGCTATCAACGGCCGGGAGCAGCCCCGTTCGCCTCGACGCCGTCCCGCATGCTCGGCGTGATCATGGCCGCCCACCAGGGCGACCTGCAGGTCCCGCACCCGCTGTTCCAGCAGGTGCTCGACGGCCTGAAACGCCGTTCCGAGGCCGGCGGGTACCACCTGCTGCACCTGAGCGTGCACGAGCGTGACCGCGACCGCCGAGCCCCGTCGTACGTCGAGACGGCCCGGCTGCGCAACCTCGACGGCTGCATCCTGATGGGGGTGGACGGCTTCGCCCCGCAGACCCGAGCCCTGATCCGCTCATCCGTGCCCTGCGTCGGCATCGACCTGCAGCTCGAAGCGGGCTGGCGAACGGCCTACGTGACCAGTGACAACGTTGCCGGGGCCCGGACCGCGGTCCGGCACCTGTACGACACCGGGCGGCGCCGGATCGCCACCATCGCCGGCCGGCTGGAGACCCCGCCGGGCCGCGAACGGCTGGAGGGTTATCGCCGGGAGTTGCAGGCCCTCGGCCTGGAGTACCGCGACGACCTGGTCCGGTCCGGCGACTTCTTCGAGGCCAGCGGGCACGCGGCGGCGGCCGCTCTGCTGTCCGGGCCGCACCGGCCGGACGCCATCTTCTGCGCCAGCGACATGATGGCCTGCGGGGCCCTGCGGGCGATCGCCGAGGTGGGCCTGGTGCCCGGCCACGACGTCGCGGTGGTCGGCTTCGACGATGTCGAGGTGGCCTCCCTGATCCGGCCCCGGCTGACCACCCTGCGCCAGGACACGGTCGGTCTGGGGGCGGCCGCGGCCCGGCTGCTGCTGAAGTTGATCGACGACCCCGAGCACCCGCCGGCGCCGCTGATGCTGCCGGTGCAGCTCGTCGTGCGAGAGACGACGCCGGCCGTTCCGGCCTGAACCGCCGACGGGGCCGGCCCGGGTGAACCGGGCCGGCCCCACCGCTACCGGCTGCCCCTAGGGGAAGTTCACCAGGTAGACGTTGTTGGTCGTCGAGTTGGCCGGCCCTCCGGTGTTGTTGATGATGTGCGAGATCGTGCCGACACCGCCGAGCGAGACGACGGCCATGTCATGGAACTTGACCCCGGCCACCGCCGGAACCTCGAACGCGCGCAGCGACGAGACGGCCGGGTTGACGTTGAAGTAGCAGTAGCTGCCCAGCCCCCACGCCTCGAACGTGGTGACGCCACTGGCCACCTTGATCGCCGGGTAGCCGTTCTGGCTGCCGTTCATCCAGGCCGCCTGGTTCGGCGGGTCGTACGGCATCTCGTTCTGGAAGAAGATGATCTTGCCGTTGGCCCCGTTCCAGACCACCTCGTTCTTCTGGTAGTGCTCCACGAAAAGTCCCTCCGCCAGCACGTTGTCACCGTTCACGGTCAGGCCGTTGTCGGCGGTGTTGACGGTCCAGCCGATGCCGGCTCCGTGGTCGGCCCGCCAGGCCCAGGTGTGGTCGATGATTGTGTTGTTGGTGTTAACCACCAAGCTGTTGGTGGCCTTGCCGGCGACCATGCCGCCGATCCGGAAGAACACGTCCTGGATCGTCGTCGGGTTGGCCGAGTGCGAGACCGCGGTCTTGGCCGGGCCCACCTTCAGCAGCGTGTCGCTGTTGGTGGTGCCGGCGTCGAACAGCAGGCCCTTGAGCCGGACGCCGTCCACGTCGGCGACGTCCATCGCGTTGACCCCACCGTCCGGAATGATCGTCGGGTAACCAATTCCGAGGATGACCGTGTTGGCCTTGGTCACGTGCAAGGTCTGGTTGACGTGGTAGATGCCGGGGGTGAAGAAGATGTTGCAGCCGTTGCTCAGGGCCGTGTTGATGGTGGCCGCGGAGTCACCCTCGTGGGCGACGTAGAAGTTGCTCATCGGCAGCGAACTGCCCGGGGTCGAACCGCTCGCCCAGCTCGGTCCGGACGCGTTGGTCCGCAGCGAGGGCAGAAAGACGCGGTACTTGCCGGCCGAGTCGAGGTACAGGTAGGGCACGTCCCGCGAGACCGGGGTGGTCGCGAGGGTGGTGTAGCGCGGGCCGGCCGCCGGGTTGGTGTTGAAGTTGGTCGCCGGGGCGCCGTTCACCCCGGAGAACACCATGTTCCAGTTCGAGCCGCTCCAGGCCCCGAACGTGCTGTCCTTGGAGTACCACTGCTGCTGGGACGCCGACTCGACGGTGCCGTCGACCTTCGAGTCGGAGATGTAGCCGCCGCTGGCCCAGCCGTAGCTGGCCGGGTAGGCGTTGAGCCCGCCGATCACGTGCATCCGCCGGAACGGCGCGGCCTGGGCCACGGCCCAGCGGTCGGCCCCACCGAGGGTGTTGATCGACATGTTCTCGGCCGAGCGCCAGAAGTTCTGGGTGGCGTTCCCGGCGTCACTGGCGTTGAAGGCATCGACCGTGACGGCGCCGTTGATCCGCACGTCGTCCGGGTTCTGCCCGACGCCGAGGATCGAGGTGTTGAAGCCGATGTTCGCGCCGACCACGTAGGGCGTGGTGCTGGGCTTGAAGATCTCCGCGTCCCGCCGGGTGGCGAACTGCGCGGTGTTGGTGTCCTTCTGGGCGTTGAACACGCTGTCGAGCGAGGCCTGGATGGCCGCGTCGGTCATCGAGTGGTCGTAGATGTGCACGTTGGGGCCGAAGTTCGGGGTGTCCGAGTAGGTCGGGCAGGTGCCGGACGGCGTGGTCGTGGCCAGGGCGAACTTCTGTGCCGCCGTCCCGTTGCAGTCCCAGATCTCCAGCCGGGTGCCGTTGGCGGTCGCGCCGCCGGGCGAGTCCAGGCAGCGGCCCGACTGCGGGTTCTTCAGGGAGCCGTCGGCCTGGGCGGTCCACTGCTGGGCCCCGGTGCCGTTGCAGTCGTAGAGCTGGATCTTGATGCCGTTGGCGGTGCCACCGCTGACGATGTCCAGGCAGCGGCCGATGGTGGTCAGCGCGGTGCCGCTCCAGGTCCAGTGCTGGTCGGCCGCGGCGGCCTGGCAGTCCCAGAGCTGGACGGCGGTGTTGTTGACGCCGGTGTCGTCACCACTGACGTCGACGCACTTGCCGCCCGGGGCGTTGATCACGTTGCCGGTGACCGCGGCCGAGGCCGCGGTGGCCGGGCCGATCAGGCCCAGGCCGATCAGGGCGCCGATGGTGGCCACGGCGACGAAGAACTTTCGGAAGGATCGATCTACAGCTTTCATGTGCGTACCTGCCAGGGAGAGGCACGACCAGAAGCGGTCGTTGCAGTCGTGACCCCGGATCCGGGGGCCCATGTGGTCGGTCTGGACGCACGAAGCCGGGCCGCTCCGGCCGCGGTCGCGGCTCACGTTACGGAACGATGTCGATTGTGTACATCACGGCGAATGGCCGGGTCAATGGGTCGGATGCCGACGTTTCCGGCGCAGCTTTCGGCCGCCGTCCCGTTTCATGAGGTTTCACCGACGACGGGGCCCCTCGCCTTGGGAATGCCTTACGAAAGCCTTTACAGTGCGGGCATCTCGAGGTGGCGACGACGAAACAGGCGTCAATTTCTTTCACGTGAGAGAGGGCTTTCCCGAGGCTGCGCGGTCCAGGTATGGTCCGAAATCGCACGTTAACTTTGTGACCCCCTGGCCACCGTCAAGACCTCCCCTGAAGGGTACTGACATGCGCGTACGAGTCTCTCGACTCCCACGGCGAACTCGATTCGCCGTCCTGCTGGCGGCCGCGGCCGCCCTGCCGCTGGCGCTGACCACCAACGTCGCCGCCCACGCGGCCCCGGCCCCGCCGTCCGGGTTCAACCTGACCTGGTCCGACGACTTCAACGGGGCGGCCAACACCGGCGTCCCCTCGAGCCTCTACAAGTACGACACCGGCACCGGCGTCTTCGGCACCGGCGAGATCGAGACCATGACCACCAGCACGCAGAACGTCTACTACGACGGCGGCGGCCACCTCATCCTCAAGGCCCTGCACTCCGGCAGCGACCCGCGCTCGGGCTGGACCTCGGGCCGGATCGAGACCCAGGCCGCCACCTACGGCGCCGCCCCGGGTGGCGTCGTCCGGATCGAGTCGGTGCTCCAGCAGCCCAACGTGAGCACGGCCAACGGCGCCGGGTACTGGCCGGCCTTCTGGATGCTCGGCGCCGGCCTGCGCAACGGCGGCACCTGGCCGAACATCGGCGAGGTCGACGTGATGGAGGACATCAACGGCCGCAGCTCCGAGTTCGGCACCCTGCACTGCGGGGTCAACCCGGGCGGGCCGTGCAACGAGAGCACCGGCATCGGCAGCGGTGAGCGCGCCTGCGGCGGCTGCCAGACCGGCTTCCACGACTACGCGGTGGAGATCGACCGGTCGACGTCGCCCGAGCGGATCCGCTGGTACCTCGACGGCAACAACTTCTTCACCATCCTGGCCACCCAGGTCGACGCCACCACCTGGGCGAACGCCGTCGACCACCCGTTCTTCATCATCTACGACCTGGCCATCGGCGGTGGCTTCCCCGACGCCTTCGGCGGGGGCCCGAACGCGGCCACCGTCTCCGGCGGCGCGATGGTGATCGACTCCCTGGCCGTCTACAACAAGGGCCCGGTCGCCTCCGGCGGCGGGACGACGATCACCGGCCCGGGCAACAAGTGCGTCGACATCGCCGGGGACGACGTCGGGGTGAACAACGCCGCGGTGCAGCTCTGGGACTGCCAGTCCGGGGCGGTCGACCAGCACTGGACCTGGAACGGTTCCACGTTGCGCACTCTCGGCCGGTGCCTGGACGTCACCGCCGCCGGCACGGCCAACGGCACCAAGATCCAGCTGTACGACTGCAACGGCACCGGGGCCCAGAACTGGGTCGCGCAGTCCGACGGCTCGCTGAAGAACCCGCAGTCGGGGCGCTGCCTGGACTCGCCCGGCGGCGCGACCGCGAACGGGACCAGGCTTCAGATCTGGGACTGCAACGGGACGGGAGCCCAGAAGTTCCACAAGAACTAGCCTGAGCTGATCACCGCCGCCCCCGACCGGTTCGACCTGGTCGGGGGCGGCGGTCGTTCCTCCCGGGCTCAGCCCCGCTATCGGTGGGTGGTGAGGCTCCAGCTGCCAGGGGGTTGAGCGCGGCCCGGGAGGGGCTACCGGCCTCGGCGCCGTATATGTAGAGCGTCCGGTCGGCGTCACCGGGCAGCAGGAGGCTCTCGTACTGCACGTCGAGCCGGCCGCCGGTCGGATGACTCAGGCGCTTCATCCCGAAAGTGCGATGCTGGACGCCATGCTCGCCCCATCAGCGCCGAATCTCCGGGCTCTGCTCGGTGAGCGTCGCGACCAGCCTGGCGGCGGATCGGCCGTCCCGGTCCGGGGCCAGATCGAGCCGGAGACTCGACCGCTGAGCGAGCCTGGGCGTCCCAGTCGACGAACAGCTGCCAGGCCTCGTCCGAAAGCAGCACTCAGGAGGCGTAGATCCGGTCTCGAGCCGGGCGATCCAGAAAGTCACAGATCAGCGCTCCAGCAAGGGGGTCGGCCGCGAGCACCCCGGTTCTGCGGCCGAGCACCATAGCCGGGGCGGCGAGGCCGTCGACGAACTGCATCAGGCTCGGGCGGGTCCGCTGAACGATCGGTCGGCGCGACCGCCGGGACCGATCCCGACCGACCACGAAAGCCGCAGTTCAGACCCAGTTAGTGCAGTCGGCGCAATCGGCGCTGCCAGGCCTGCACCCACTGCACCCACTGGACCCACCACCATGGAAAGCCGCAGGTCAGGCCCAGTTGGTGCAGTCGGCGCAGTCGGCGCAGTTGGTGCAGTCGGCGCAGTCGGCGCAGTCGGCGCAGTCGGCGCAGTCGGCGCAGTCGGCGCAGTCGGCGCAGTCGGCGCAGTCGGCGCAGTCGGCGCAGTCGGCGCAGTCGGCGCGCGGCACACCGTGTCGGCGGCGCTGCGGAAGATCGACCCGAAGCCGGGCGCCCTCATCGCCGTCGTGGGCATCAGCGGCCTCGGCCATCTGGCCATCCAGTACGCCAAGGTGGCCGGGTACAAGGTCACCGCCGTGACCAGCACAGTGGACCAGCACAACCTGGCTCACCGGCTGGGGGCCGACCAGGTGGTCATTGACGGCACCAACTGCGCGATGCCGGGGGCGCCGACGTGCTGATGCACACCAGCAGCTCCCATGCGGCAATCGTCGACGCCTTCAACGGCCTCAACCCGTGGGCAAGGTCATGGTGATGAGTGTCGCCACCGACGAGTTGCCGCTGCCGGCCGGGCCGCTGGCCTTCCAGGGGAACGAGGTGATCGGACCGCCCAACACGGGATGGAGTGCCTGGTGAAGGCCCTCGAGTTCGTCGCCCACGGCCAGGTCAAGCCGATGGTCGAGGTGTTCCCCAAAGAGCGCGTGGGCGAGGCCTACGAGGCGGCCGGCAACGGCCGGGTGCCTGTCTTCACTCGATCAGGCGCCGCAGCAACGTGCTCAGCCGCTTCTGCTCGGCCGGGCTGAGCCGATCGGTCAGCTCCTCGATCTGCTCCGACACCTCCCGGGTGATCACCTGTTCGAGCTCCCGGGCCGCCGGGGTGAGGCTGACCCGGATCGCCCGGGCATCGTGACGGCTGACCTCCCGCCGCACCAGGCCGCGCTTGACCGCCCGGTCGATCAGCCCGCTGACGGTTGAGCGTTCCAGACCCAGATGGGTGGCCAGCTGCGAGATCAACGGCTGCCGGTCGCGCAGGATGGCCAGCACCCGCAGCTGGGTCAGTGACAGGTCGTGGCGGGCCGCGGCCGTGCTGAGCAGGGCCGTCACCGTGAACGAGGCCTGCACCAGGCCGTCCAGGAGATCTGGTTCGGTCACTGGGGGCTGGGGCTCCGTCTGCTCGCTCACCGGCTCAGCATAGCTTGCAATAGTTCGTGATGCCATCTAGTTTAGTTCGTACTACCACTCATCCAGATGCTCCCGGAGGCCCCGACCATGCGCGCAGCCGTTGTCACCTCGTTCGACACCGCCCCGGTGTTTCAGGACTTTCCCACCCCGGCGCCGCAGGGCGAGTCCGAGGTGCTGATCGACGTTCTCGCTGTCGGCCTGCACCCGCGAGTTCGCTCCCAGGCCAACGGTTCGCACTACACCAGCACCGACGAACTCCCCCTGGTTCCGGGGGTGGACGGCGTCGGCCGCGCCCCCGACGGCACGCTGCGCTACTTCGTGCTGCCCGACACCACGATGGGGTCGATGGCCGAGCAGACCGTCGTCGACCTGCGGCGCAGCGTCGTCCTGCCGGAGGGGACCGATCCGATCCTGGTCGCGGCCGGGATGAACCCGGCGATGTCGTCGTGGGTGGCGCTGCGCCGGCGGATCGACTTCACCGCCGGGCAGAGCGTGCTGATCCTGGCCGCCACCGGCAATGCCGGGCAGCTGGCGATCCAGGTGGCCAAGCACCTGGGTGCCGGCCGGGTGATCGCGGCCGGCCGCGGATCGCAGCGACTGGGCGCCCTGACCGGGCTCGGGGCCGACGAGGTCGTCTCGCTGGACGGCGACCCGGCCGAGGTCGCGGCCCGGCTCGGCGCCGCCGCGGCCGAGGTCGACGTCGTCATCGACTACGTCTGGGGCCGGCCGGCGGTCGACGCGATGATCGCCATCGCGACGAACCGGACCGATGACGGCCAACCGCTGAGCTGGGTCCAGATCGGCTCGGTGGCCGGCCCGACCGCGGCCGTCCCGTCGGCCGCCCTGCGGGCCGTCCGGCTGCAGATCGTCGGCAGCGGTCAGGGCTCGGTGCCGACCCGCTCGATCCTGGCCGAACTGCCGGAGCTGGCGGCCCAGATCACCAACGGCACGTTCCGGATTGACGCCCGGGCCGTTCCGCTGGCCGACGTCGAGGCCGCCTGGAAGGACAGCGACAGCACCCAGCGCATCGTCATCACCCCCTGACCCGCTGGTCAGAGCGGTCTGGGAGGATCGTCGGGTGAGCATCTCCCCCCTGCACGACGCCGACGACCGCAGCTTCGCCAGCGACAACTACGCCGGCATCCTGCCCGAAGCGCTGGCGGCGATCGCCGCGGCCAACGGCGGTCACCAGATCTCCTACGGCGAGGACGCCTACACCGCCCGCCTCGGCGAGGTGCTGCGCGAGCAGCTCGGGGAGCGGGCCGAGGCGTACCCGGTGTTCAACGGCACCGGCGCCAACGTGGTCGCGCTCACCTCGCTGGTGCCGCGCTGGGGGGCCGTCGTGTCGACCAGCACGGCCCACATCCACACCGACGAGGCCGGCGCCCCGGAGCGGGTCAGCGGCCTGAAACTGCTCACCGTGCCGACGCCCGACGGCAAGCTGACGCCGGAGCTGATCGCCACCGAGGCATGGGGCTGGGGCGACGAGCACCGGGCCCAGCCGCTGGCGGTGAGCATCACCCAGACCACCGAGCTCGGCACCCTCTACACGCCGGACGAGATCCGGGCCATCGCCGACTACGCCCACGAGCACGGCATGGCCCTGCACCTGGACGGTGCCCGGATCTGGAACGCCGCCGCCGCCCTGGGCGTGCCGATCCGGGCCTTCACCACGGACGCCGGGGTCGACGTCCTCAGCTTCGGAGGGACCAAGAACGGTCTGCTCGCCGCCGAGACCATCGTCGCCCTCGACCCGGCCCGCACCAGCGGGCTGATCTACCTGCGCAAACTCAGCATGCAGCTGGCCAGCAAGATGCGGTTCTTCAGCGCCCAGCTGCTGTCCCTGTTCGACGACGACCTCGGCCTACGCAGCGCCGCCCACGCGAACGCCATGGCCGCCCGTTTACGCGGGAGCCTGGAGGCCGGAATCGCCGACGGCTCGATCAGCGGGCTGTCGTTCTCCCAGCCGACGCAGGCCAATGCCGTGTTCGCCGTGCTCGCCAACGATGCCGCCGACCGGATGCGCAAGCGGGTCCGCTTCTACGACTGGGACCGGGCCGGCGGGCAGGTGCGTTGGATGACCGCATGGGACACGACCGAGGCCGACGTCGACCGATTCGTCGCCGTCATCCGTGAGGAACTGGCCCGCTGACGGGCAGCCACTACGGGTTCTAGTTCTAGTAGGCGACCGCGACTCCATGCTTCGCTTGGGCCCGGGTGAAGCCTTCGAATTCGAGCTGCGTGATCAGCCCCGCCCGCGAGAACGACTGGTTGCTCAGGTACTCCTTGGCTTTCGCCACCGCCTGCTTGTTCCAGTTGGCCCCGACGTGGTCAACGGCGTAGGTGGCGTCGGAGGTGGAGAACTTCTCGAACTTGAGCTGCTTGATCAGGCCCTTGCGGGAAAAGGCCGTGAAGCTCAGGTACTCCTCGGCCTTGGCCACGGCGTTCCGCTGCCCAGACGTGACCTTCTTCGTCGGCTTGGGCTTGGGTTTTGCCGCCGGTGCAATCGTGGTCGGCTCAGGTGCCGCAGTGGTGGCCTTCGCCGCGGCCGTGGTGGCCTTCGCCCTGGCGGGCGGCGGGGCGGTCGTGGTTTGTGCGGGCTGACTCACCGCCGGCGTGGGGGCGTCGGCCACCTTGACGTTCGAGTTCGGATCCTTCGGTGCGAAGATCCCGATGAGCACGAGCACAACGAACCCGCCGATGGGGATCAGGAAGCGCTTCTTCTGGTACCAGGGGCGGTTCGGCCTGATCGTGACCATCTGCTGGAACGGCGCACCTTGTGAGTCTGCTCGGACGCCGTTCGGCCCACCGACGGGCGGACCCGAAAACGGACTGCCGTCCTCGACGTAGAACACCCACCCCACTGGGGCCGGCGGCCACGCCGGGTTGGGCTGCCAGCCGGCAGGCGGCATCCATCCGGGAGGCGGGGTCGGCCAGCCAGGCGGGGAATTGAAACGCATCAGGGTCTCGCTCTCGCTGCAGGTGACCGCGAGCGTAGAGGCGGCACAGTGTCCCCAGGCGCAACACCGAGGATGATCATCTGAACTACCGGGAAGCCGAAATTCCGCTGCCCACGTGCCGGCGGGCTGCTACGAAGGCGATGGCTATGCCAGCTCGGTCAAGCGTTTTGAGGACCAGGCCGGGGCCGTCCTCGGAGAACCGGGCCGGCCCATTAGCTGTCGCTGCGCAGCTTGGCCGCCAGCCAGTCGCGGGGTTCGGTACCGAGGAACGCAATCAGCTTGTCAGTACCCCGCCAGGCAAGGTGCCCGCCCGCGATGGCTCCGCTGACGAGGATGCCGACGGTGACCAAGTCCTGCAGTGCGTTCACGGTACTCCCTGACGTCTCGGCGTGCGGATGCCGCCTTGGTGGGGTATACGCAGCCGACGATACGGCATGACTCCGCAGCAAAGGCTGGTTCGGCAGGTTCAGCGGTCGCCTGAAGCGCATCCACAGCCCGAGCTCAGGGCGATCGCGGAGCGGGTTGTGCGGGTCAACGAGCTCATACCCGCGGCTCAACGTGCTGCCGTTCGAGGACGACACCGAAGGCGGCCGGTTCGAGCAGCTCCTTGGCCGACCGCTGCCCGCGGGTCACAATCCGCCCGCCGTTCTGAGCCGATCGCAGGCTGCACCTCGGCCGGACGAGGCATAAGAATGACGGAGGACGACGATCCCCAGACGTACTCGCCTCGCTGGCCCAAGCCAACGAGTCGAGCGGCCACTGCCGCTCGATTCGTGCCCCAGATGACGCACGCCCTGTGCTGTGGCACTTGGCGCTTGCGCTCATCCGGCATTCGACCCGTTCGACTGGACGGTGATGAGCGCGTCTCGCGTCGTTTGCCATGCATCGACCCTGCACTTGATCGATACCCGTGGAGGACTGTTGCTCGAGAACTCGTCGGCCCACTTCCGACCGCGGTTGGAGTCTGACCTTCCGGCGCTGGGCAAGGTGCTTGTGGAGGTCCACGAGCACGACGGCTACCCGGTGGAAGGAGTCGCCGATCCTGTCGCCTGGCTCAGGTCCGATCGGCTGATCGGTGCGTGGGTGGCGGAATTGGACGGCGAACCCGTTGCCCAGGTCTCCTTGTTGCGGCCAGGCCCGGACGACGAGGCCGCGCATCTGTGGATGGCCCAGAGCGGTTCCTCAGCGGAATCCATTGCCGTTCTCGGTCGGCTCTTCGTCGGTTCAAAGGGACGAGGTCAGCACCTCGGACGCCGCCTCGCTGAAACAGGGCAACAGCACGCCCTAGCGATAGGCCGGCGAGCCGTCCTGGACGTCATGGCCAAGGACCGGGCGGCGATCCACACCTACGAAGCACTCGGCTGGACCCGGATCGGCTCGATGGACCATCAGTTCAGCGACGGTAAGACAGAGCCGGCATTGGCCTTCGTCTCGCCCGCCGCCTGATGGTGTCCGACGAGACTTGCATGTACCAGCCGGCCAAGTTCACTGAGACAGAGCGAGACCTGGTCTCACCAAACAGCAACAGCCCTTGATCAGCATTCGCGCTGGTCAGAGGCTGTTTTTGCTGCGTGGGCGGAGGACGAGGGATTCGAACCCCCGAGCGAAGGGTCACTCCGCTAACGGTTTTCAAGACCGCACTGTGCATGACACTTGCCTGCACGAACGGACGTTCCCGGCAGGTCACCGACACACATTCGACAAGGCGTCCGCGCGTCGACCGCTGGCAGGGGTGGCGCACCCTTGGCCTGAGTACTGCCCACTACTCGTAGTGCCTGCCGACCGACAGAATCCAGGCGAAGGTGCGCCAACTTGGCTCGAGCCCTTGACCGTCACGATGCGAGTCGGTCAGCCAGGCGTGGGTCGACTCCATCCAAGCACCCGGCGTCCCCTGCGCCCACGTCTCACCCTCGCCCTCGCCCTCGCCCTCGCCCTCGCCGGCCCACAGCCCAGCCCCCTCACGCTTCAGCCGCTTACCCTCGTCTGTCTCCCAGTCCAAGGCGAGCAACCTCAGCAGTTCGACGAAGTCCTCGAACGTCTCGACGGCTTCCCAGTCGTCAGCATCCCTGGGGCGGCTCATGGGGACAACCTAGGTCCGCGACCTGCCCAACTTCAGGGCGGGCGGTTGATGGTCGGCCAACCCCTGCTTGCAAAAAGTACGGGGGAAGGTCGGGGAGGGTCAGTTCGTGCTTGGGTCGTCCAAACCGGTTCGGCCGGCGTCCTGATCGGTCGGAGTGGCTGCTGTACTTCCGTGCTGTACTCCGTGGCCGGCGGCCATCAGCAAGTGTGCCCGGCAGATAACTGAGCCGAACCAGACGACGTGCTGCCAGCGACCCAGCGGTAGCGGAGTTGGCCGCCGCCGTTTTTACGGATACAGCTTCAGAAGGGCCCGGGCTGCCTCATTGGGAGTCAACTCAGGCCTGGTGCGCAGGAAGTCGATGGCCATGTTGCCGAAGGACTTATCCGCACGCTTCACCTCAACCAGCGCTGCGATAGCTGCCTCGTTCGGAGTGACGTTGTTGTCAGCCATGTAGCGGCGAGTCCACACCTCGCACACCTCGGGGGTCCGTTCCGAGCCTACTTCTTTGAGTGCTCGGCTTCGTCGGTTCTTGATCGTCTTCTTGGAACGGGGAGCACGGGGAGACATAAACCGAGAATCGACCCTCAGGCAGGACAACTGAAGCAGGTTGCTGTACTTCGCTGTTGTATCTCACGAAAGAGGCCGTCTCCGGATTCCGAAAACGGCCTCTGACCCGTGGTGGAGACGAACGGACTCGAACCGTCAACCCCCTGCTTGCAAATCTCTGACACCACGGTAGCAGAGGCCCAAACCGTGCTCGGCACTGTGTCCTGAGCGGCCTGACGTACCCTCAGGTTGCCCTCCTGAATGGCCCGTGAATGGCCCACCAGGCCCGGAAGCTGCCCCCGTCGATGATCGCCAACATGACTTTGCGCGCGTGGCCCTACTCCGTGAACCCTTGCCCACCTTTGACGAGGGGCACAGCAGGGTCGTCCTAAAAACTCATCATCCCTGGAGAGAAAATGGCGCCTGTTGCGCGATTCAAACTGACGTTGCCTCGCATGCGATTTCTAGTTTTGAGATCGACAACTTCCGAATCTGTGATTTTGTACAACCCTCCGTTTAAGTAGAGACGCCCGGTAAGCCGTACCGCTCCAGTTGGTTCCTGCGAAAGGTTCAGTTCAATCTCTTCGGAATTGTTCTGAAACGAGAATCTGCGTCTCTCTAACAGGAGATCCCAAGCATTATAGGTGTCCACCGTCATCATATTATCTTCTATTTTCATTATCTCCCGGCCGTACTCGTCCTCAAATCTAGCATTTATTACCATGAGACCCACGCCATCTACTGCCAGCTTGAGATACGGCTCCTTCAGGTGATCGGGAGGAGAGCCAAGAATAATTTGATGATTACGGAAAGAGATTCCCCCACCCAAATCAAATCGTGCATCTTTGGTAGCTGGAAATTCAAATACCCTCGCCAGCAGGCCATCGGATTTAGCTTGGTCTCGAAGTCGCGTGGATAGAGCTATGAGGTTGGCCCGTACTTCCTTTGCCGCCCTCGCTGGCTCCTGCCAATAGTTGTGGTGTTCGTAGCACAGCAGTATTAAGTTAGAGAGGTCGTAAGCTCCTCCTTCAGATTCCGGAATTATGTGGGCATATTGTTGGCCTCCAGTGCGGCACCTCGGATATTGGCATAGAAAACGGTCCCGCTGACGTACTTGTCGTTGTACCCTCGCCCTGCTCTGAGACACAGAATCCCCTCTGGTCGATCGTTACGAATCAGGGTACAGGGCATCTTCTCTCATCCTCTCGTGAGGCACGTTAATTTGCACCCCGATAGTCCCATCAGTCTCGCGCGGCACTCGTCCTTTGGTAGCCAAGGATCACAGAACTACCGGATGTGTTTCGCAAAGAAGACTCAGGAAATGCATACCAGCACCGGGAGCGGGGTCTTCGTCAAGTAGAACTTCCTTGCGAGATGTTCCTTGCCCGTACACACACTCGGAGCCTTGAAAAAGCCTTCGACCTACATGAAGGGTTCGAGGTCTTCGGGATCGGCGCCGTCCATCAGGTCGGTACAACGGAGGGCATAAGCGGAGTAATGGCCCATTAATGGCCTGAGACAAGATCAGAGGCCCATCCCATGATCACGGGGTGGGCCTCTGACCTGCTGTGGAGACGAACGGACTCGAGCCGTCAACCCCCCGCTTGCAAACAACGCGAGCGAGGGTCGGAGACGGTCAGTTCGTGCTCGGGCCGTCCCGGTCCTGGTCGGCCGGCGTCCTTCTCGGTCGGGGTGGTTGCTGTACTTCCGTGCTGTACTCCATGGCCGGCCGTCTTCGGGCACCGTGAGTCAATCCTTGAGCCCCATCACTGCGTCACCGGATCCTCCTCAAGGCGGCAATCCTCAACCCATCGGGCAAGAAGACTCAGCGCAGCCAGCCTCTCCAACGCTTCCTGCTCGCTCATTTCGCCAAGGCCATGCGCGGCGGGATTGCGGATGGTCATCTGCACGCCAGGCGCGAAGTGGCGCAGTCCGCTGTTCATGTTGATAACGTCCCGGTCCGCCGCGTCCCCGGGCCAGCGCAGCCGGGGTTTACCGGGGATGGCTGACTGGGCCGAAAATGTGTCCGTCCAAAGGGTAGTCTCCGCGACGTCGTTACGCTTCGTTCGGCTCTTGACGCTGGTGACCAAGCTGTCCGCGGCTGCGGCGACTGCAGCTCGGAAGTGCCCATCACGCCACAAGCCGCGGGCCGCGCCCCAGATCAACGGATGCATCGCGGCAGCTCCGATGGTGGGGGGCGCCTCTGCTTGGGCCTTGATCGTCATTGCTTCCAATCTACCGAGCATCTGGTCGCACGCGCCGAGGACGTTGTTGGGCTCAAGCAGTGGCTTCGGCTCCGTGATCGATTCCCACGTCGCTATCGGATCCACCGGCCCAGCGCCCTGAACGTTGATGTACATGCCTGTGAGTGGAGGTGCGGCACTCGCCCGGCCCGCTGCTCGGCTCACTTTTGCGTGAGCCTTCGATAGACGCTGGGTGGAAATGCCGTCCCGAGGAAAGACAGCCGGGGCCATGCCGCGGGCCAACCAATCATTGAAGACGTACAGCTTGAGCAACTCCTCTAGCGCCTGGCGGAACTCCGTTACAGCCTCGGCAACGGCCCGGAGGTAGTCAGGATTCTTCGCAGCTTCCATGACAGAGATCTTCGCAAAGATGAGGTGCGTGCCGTGCGGATTCCGGGACACGTTACACCCACGGACACTTTGATGATCTAGGGAAACTCACCGTTTGCGCAGGTCAGGCGGGTTGTGGTCCCCAATGGATCGAACCCGGAACCCGCGGACTCCCGGACGATCTCTGTGGATGATCGTGGATAGTGCCGCTGACCTGTGGTTGAGCCTGTTTGACCTTGCCATCGTCTGGTGTCGTTTGGCGTCGGCTGCCGAGGTTTTGTGTCCCTAAAGTGTCCCTCAGAATAGGGCGAGCTGGACGGCGGGGATGGTCGGCCTCGTGGTGCGGCGGCGTCGGGGCTTGTGGACCTGGGGGACGCGGAGGGACATGAACCGGCCGAGGGCGTTGCGGAGCAGGAGGACGGGGTACCAGCGGGCTGCGGTTGGCTTCATGGTCTTGGGCCCCTTCGTTGGCAGTGGCGGCGGGGGCGATCTGTGCCCCTGCCGACAGGCACCAGGAACCGCGCCCGGCGAGGCTCGCCGTCACTCCCCCCCTGCGGCTCAAGCCGGCCGCGCGCATGTGCGGGGAGCACATACCTGAACCAGGTCGAGAAGTTGGGGATTGACGGGGAGACCGGGCGTGGTACCGGAAGGTGAGACCGGCACTCAAGGTGATCGGCCTCGCGCGTCGCCTAGCCAGAAAGTCACGTCTGGGTCGCGCGGGCCGAACGCAGGTCGGTGGCCTGGTGTTGCCCATCGTGCCCTTGAAGGGGTGTGATGGTCGGTGGCTGGTCTAGCGCCTTGGCTCGCCCAACACCGATCGCGATACTTGTTGAGACAAATTGCCCTAAGTGAAGAGCAAACTGTCTGACGGAACAACTATGGTGGACACCGGTGGTTGGCACGTCCCCCATAGCTGAGGAGGCTCAAGTGACAGAGCATGCCTTCTCGATCCCCGAGCTGCGCGGCGACTCCTTGGCAATCATGCTTTATGGCAGCCAAGCGCGTGGGAACCCAAGACCAGACTCAGATGTCGACATACTGCAGCTCGTTGAGACGAGCCCCTATTCGTATTCACTCGATTCCGTGAATGTGGCGCAGTACAGACCAACAACGATACGCAGAATGGCTCAAACAGGCAGTCTTTTCGTGAATCACCTTCGAGTCGAGGGAATAATTCTCAAAGATCTCTTCGGAGTTCTGAAAAGTTGCCTTGATGAGTATGTTGCGCTAGATGATTTGAACCCACTCCTCGACGACATAGGCTTAGCGGCAAAGGCCTTGGCGTCCCCGTTTTCCGAGGATGCAAATTTGGTTGGTCTTTGTCGGTTGGGTATCTACTTGCTTCGAACAACTCTATATATCCAAGCCGCGCAGAAAGATTTTGAGAGCTTCGATCTCAACGCAATATTTGGGGAACTGCGTATCGGACGCAGCACGCAGATGGCCCTCTCTCTTCGAAATTTGCAGTCTTCGGATTTCAACAGCGAACACGTCAACCAGTTACGAGCTGAATTGAGTTACTATCTCAAGCTTCACATTGAGAACGAATACGGAAGCATCGAAGGCCTTGCCTTAGCTCAGGCGAGGAACACTAGGGTGGCTCCTCTCTTGGAGAATATTCTTATGAATCATGAGACAGTGGATTACTCGGCACTCACGCTGCCTCCCTTCTGATGACGACGGCGGTCGTGGGGGACATACACGGCGACCGAGACCGACTTGAGCAGGCACTGCGAAGCCTGTCTCAAGGTGTTGACGAACTAATATTTGTCGGTGACTATGTCGACCGCGGGCCGGATTCTAGAGGCGTAATCGAGCGACTGATGGCGCTACAGAGCGAGACTCGCAATCCAGTTCGTTTCCTGCGCGGCAATCACGACGATGCATTATTGCAATTTATCCAGACGGGAACACGAACAAATTTTATCGCTCATGGTGGCCTGTCTACCGCCCAGAGCTATCTACGTGGAAGTCAGCCCACTGCACAACCCCTCGACGAGTTTCGGCGCATGTTCCCCGCCGCTCATCATAAGTTTTTAGCGCAAACAGAATATTTCCTAGAGCGCGATGGCTTATTGATAAGTCACTGCGGATACAATCCGCTCCAACCGCGCAGTAGAAGTGCAGCTGACATGGTACTAGGGAGCTTCCCTAAACTTTTCTACGATGCGGGTCCTCCTCCCCAAGACACGGTCATATTTGGGCACTACGTTCAAGAGTCAGGAACCCCGTTCATCAAAGGTGGTCTTATTTGCATTGATACCGGATGCGGCACCTTAGATTCTAATCCTTTGACTGCCATCATTATGCCTGATCGGGAAATTGTTCAATTTTAGGGAGATTGCATGACCGGCGGAGCTTTTCGAGAACTAAAATCTGCGTACATCAATAATGAACGATTCATTGTTGTTCATTACGCTTGCGGGAACTTCTATGAGTCGGTCGATCAATTTACGCCCGTGGCTTGCATAGCTATGGCGGAACTTGGGAGAGCCGGCGATACGAAGTCATTTTCAGTCATTGACAGTGCGTCAGATGTCGAGCTCAAAGAAAAAGAGAAAAGCGTACTCAAACGCTTCTACGACGAACTAAGAGCAGTGCCGGACGCTCGAGTCATCCATTGGAATATGAATGGAACTGCGTTTGGCTTTGCAGCTATAGCGGCCCGGTATCGATATTTATTCGACGCAGAACCGCCGAGCTTCCCGGCCTCCGATAGAAAATTCGATCTAGACGATATTATCAAGGAACAGTTTGGCGAGAAGTATGCAGATCACCCGAAACTCCGAAAACTCTGCATTCTCAATGGCCTTTTCATGCCACACTTCATCCTGGGTCGGGACGAAGCGACTGCTATTGCCAAGGGCGAGTATGGACCGGTCATCAACTCTACCTCCGAGAAAGTCCACCTGATATCGGTATTATTTGATCTCCTGCTCACTGGCAAACTAAAGACACTTAATTCCGTTGGGTGGGTTGAGTTTGCGGGCGAGCAGATTGACGCCGTGCAAGTGGTGTTGCAGGTCGCCGAGAGAACAAGGCGGGTCTGGGTTGAGCTGCAGAAAAGATACGATGGCCGAGACACCTTGTCGCTGAAAGATGAATACGATGCTCAAGACCTCATGCGGAGCCTGCTGAAAATATTCTTCGATGACATACGGGAGGAAAATCCTTCACCCAAGCGGGCTGGTGCAGCAAGTAGGCTTGATTTCTTTCTTCCGAAGGTTGAATTGGCAGTAGAGTTAAAATATTCAAGAGCCTCGATGACCACAAAATCTCTGGGAGAAGAGTTGGTGATTGACCGCGAACGATATGCCGCGCACGGGAAATTCAGTCACTTGATTTTCATCGTTTTCGACGACCTCAACGTCATACGCAACCCTCGAGGGATCGAATCGGATCTGGCACGGGAAAAAAGCAGTGATGATTTCGCGGTTACAGTCAGAATATTGGAGCGACGATAAGTAAATTCGACTGCGGCATGTCGTCGAGGGTGTCAAGAAGGTCGCTTACCGTTCTATTGGAGACTTTAGAATGGCGGTTCCTCGCGGGGCGTCGATGCCTGCGGCCACGAGGCACTTGGCACGGGAAGGTTTGTGACCACAAACAGATTGATTAGATCGTCACGATCCAGGAACATGACCTGGCTTCGCTTATTTGCGTCAAGCTTGTTTCCCAGCCAATTGCGTGCCTGCTTCGTGATCTGGCCGCCAGCTACGATAAAGGCGTGATCCACGAGGGTTCTCTTACCAAGATCAGAGTCAAATACTTCGTGCCCAAGCATCATCAAGGTTTGATTATAAATTTCTGCCATATTTGCATTGCGCGCATTGGTGACGCCCGATGCATCAAGTTTGCCCTTCTTGGCTTGTATCCCAAAGTATAAAACGTTCTGAGTGGGCAGCGTATACTTCATCCAAATATCCTTGCCGTACTCCAAAGCCTTATCCTTGTGTCCTGCAGCGGTAATTCGATGAAACCCGAGCTGACGGAATAGGGGAAGTAGGACGTTTTCGATCATTGAATCTTCGGATGCATGATTTAAGAAATTTGTCAGTTCTTCGCGCTTCGCATATTCGAGTCGCGAGAAAGGTCGATGTGGGTTTGCCGCGGGCTGAGCAACAACATTCGTAGCTGTATGGCGGAGGTAGCAATGCCCATCCTCTGCGTAAAAGGCTTCGAATTGATCTCGAGCAAGTGCCAGATTTAGCTGAGCCAAGGCTCCAGCCCGTGAAGTATCCTCGTTCTTGGCATCGGCTTTATCCATTAAGCTCTGTATAACGCGGGAAAAGGTCTGCGGTGGTGTGTGCGGTGCGGAGGTAGGCTCCTTGAGTATATCCTCTAGGGTATGCATAACCCATAGGGCTCGGGTTGACCCGTCATGTTCGTAGTCGGTTTCAATGTCGCTAAAGAACTCCGTGAGGAAATAGCTTGACCGATACTCGAAGAATGACTCCTCCGCGGGGAAATTGCCACAGATCATGTCTGCCAACTGGTTCAATGTTCGTTTGCGGAAGAGCAAGATTTCCCCCAAGCTCATGTAGTGACTGATTTGTGTCCTGGTCAGCTTGCGGTAGGGCTGGATCAGTGAATGCCATGCGCATAGTCACCCTACTGGAAAGCTATGCGTCGGATGTGGGTACCGCCTTTGGCGTGCAGGTTTCTTGAGTCGCCGGTGATGCCGATGCAATAGGCAGATGCCTGCAATGGGAGCAGCGACGGGGCACATGCATCGCGTGCGCGCCGGGTGTCCGGCGGGTCGGTGCCGGAGGTGCCGCACGCCCGCCGGGCTGGCCCGGCGCTGCGGTCCGCGAAGCGGGCCGCCTTGATCCATAAGAGATTATTTCGGCAGTTCCTTGGCTTGGCCCGTGTGCTGTGCTCCGCAGAGCGCGTCTGATCTGGTCCCGGAGTCTTGAGGCCTGTCGGCCACGGGACGAGGCGGCCCGTGTTCGACCATCGTGGTTGTGGCCAAGTCAGCCCGGACTGCGGTCGAGGACTACGCACCGCGGTCGTCACGGCGTCGACGTCGGTGCCCGACCAGGAGCGCCCGACCACCGAGGAACAGGAGGACAAGCCCGATTCCGCCACCGAAGCTGAACACCATCTCGCCCGGAAAGTCGCCTGCCGACGTAGATGGCAACCTCATAGCGCGGCGTTCCTCAGCGATGCCGCAGCCGACCAGGACCGCACCGACCACGAGCAGGAGTAGTCCACCGACCAGGGGACGGCGATCTAGAAGATTCAGAATCCATCGGCCGACGGCTGTACGCGGACGATGAGACTTAGGATCCATTGCCAGGAACCTACGCGATACCCAGACTCCCCAGAGGTCAGGGCTTACGCAGCTGCACTATGGCTCCCGGGCCACCGATCGGCGGGCCAGCCGGCCAGAGGTCTGCAAGATCGCTGGGCGTGAGTGGGTGATGGTAAGCGGTGCGCAGCACGTTGTCGATGGTGTCCTCGTCGGCGTTGTCCGCGAGGTTCATGAACCAGTCGGTGCCGGCGGGGTAGGCCCACAGGTAGGAGCGCAGGAGTGTTTCGGTGCCTCGGTCGGCGAGCATGTCGCCGATCTGGCTGGGGGTGAACCAGGGCACGCGGGCCAGTGCGTGGTCGGCGCAGTCGCGGATGCTGGCTCCGCTGTTGACGGCCAGGTGCAGCTCGGCCCGGACGAGGTGCAGGTAGTGGGTGATGCGGCTTCGGGCCATCAGCCGGACGTCGTCCGGGGTGGTGAACATCGGCAAAGCTGTGGCCAGACCTTCGAGCAAGGTCTGATAGGGCAGATGCACCGTGAGGGTCCGGACCCAGTCGACGTCTTCGGTGGCGGCGGTTTGGGTGAAGCTGGAGCACTGCAGGGCGTGGCCGAGGAGTTCGTGCTGGGCGAACTGACGTAGGCGGATGTCGGTGAACACGGCCTGGCGGGCGTTGAACCGCAGTCGTGCGGTTGAGCCGGCACCGTCGACCCAGAACGACCAGTAGTCGTCGATGTCGATGACTTCGATGTTCACCGTGAACGGTGCGGTGGTTCCGGTGAGCCGGCGGACGATGGGTTCGATTTCGGCAGAGACGAGTTCGACCCGTTCGCGAGCTTCGCTGATGTCGATGGGGTCTTCGACGGCATGGATGTCGTCGCCGGTGTTCGGTCCCCAGGTGACGCCGAGGTCGGTGAGGGCTTTGCGGGCGCGATCGCCGACCGCGATGACGTAGTCCTCGGGCCAGCCGCCGGCTGGGCAGCCTTGGGTGTCGAGCATGTACTCGTTCAGCGGCGGGCGGTGGCCGAGGACCGATGACAGGTAGGCGAGGTGCGCGCGAAGGGTGCGCTGCACGGCCTCGTCGCCGTCCGCTTCGGCCTGCGCGGACAGGGCACTGAGCTGGTCAAACACTTCGAGCCGGCTACGTGCGGCCGGTGCTGGTTCTGGGGGTGGGGCGCAGTCGAAGTCGATGACTTGACGTCCGCCGCGGGCGGCTTCGTGGGCTCCCCAGGTGCGCACGACCTGTTCGACGGTGTCACGCAGTCGCACGCGGGACATCCCATCGGAGGGTGACAGCCTGGTTGGTCCGCAGGTTGCGGCGGGTCAGGTCGATGACGATTCCGTCCTTGTCTCGGTGCCAGCTCAGGCTCTCGGTGGCGGTCAGTTCGGACCCGTCGGGCCGTTCCTCGACCGCTGAGCAACCGGTCAGAGCCTCCACCCCGTGCAACCGCAGCCGCAAGTGCAGTTCCTTGGTCGGGCGGAACACCGACTGGCGCCAGTACAGTTCGTCGGCGAACTGTCCGCCCGTGCAGCTGTACCCGATCTTCGCGGTCTCACCGGGCGCGATGGCGGGGAAGATCTGGCAGGCGAACTTCACCTGCACCCCGACGTCGTGGATCCGCTGGATGAGAACGTTCCGCTCACCGCTGGGGGCGGCCTCGACGATCAGAGGGCCGCTGGTGTGCTTGAACCAGAACTGCCGGCTCATCCGCGTGAACGGGGTGTCGGTGAGGTTCTGCAGGTCGTGTTCGTAGTGCAGGCTGACCCGCCCGTCCGGCTCGACGTCGATCTCGACGTTCAGCAGTTGGTCGATGACCTCGCCGGTCGGGGCGTAGTTGAGCGTGGGTGGGGCGTCTTCGATGACGGTTATGCCGCCCGCCGAACGGGACACAGTCTGGGAGCGGGTTGCTGCACTCGACTGTTCAGCGTCGGCTTCCCACTTGCGGGCGACCATCCCGAGCAGATGCCCGGGGATGTGCAGGGTGTCCGCGATCCGTTCCATCAGGTCGAAGTGGGCCACGTGGGCTTCCCCGGACATGATCTTGCTGACCCGGGACTGGTTCAGCCCATCGACGGGGGCGCCGATGCGCTCCTGGCTGGCGCCGTCGTACTTGCTCATGAGCTTGAACACCAAGCCGAAGTCACGCTCGGCGCAGGCGGCCTGGAACTCTTCACGGGCGATGAGCTGGGCGGACACGATGTACGGGGGCCTGGAAGTCGCCTTCATCCCTGATCTCTCACGGTGACGGAACGGTTGCGAAGAGCTTAGCGCGTCCATGTCGACCTGGTATGGATGCTCTGCCGCTTTTCTAACTCTCATCCATATTTTTAGCGCCACTCACACGCTCGTCAACCACTCACCGGAAGCGGGCCTCAGTCCGTCCTGACCTTGGCAACAGGGCGTTTCGATGTCGAAAGGTCGCGACCAGGATCGTATTCAGCCGGCCGCCACCGTGCTGAGAATCGACTCCGCGGGGCGGCCGGCCCTCCAACCTCCGAGTGGACGGCGCGGGTGACAGCGATGGCAGGCGACGGATTCAGTCCAGGGTGGTACGAGATCGAGGTTCTGAACCAGACCGGCTACCCGATGACGGTTGAGTTCCGCATCCGCCGCGAGACCGTAGAGGTCTGGTTCCAGGACCGCTGCCAAGCCATCCTCGATCGCGACCTGTTCCGGATCTGGCTGGACCGCAACCCGGCCCCGTACGTCGTCGATGACGTCATGTGGACGATGGCCAACGCCGAGACTGTCGGGCTCATCATCCGCGACTCTGGCTGCCTGCTGATCCCCGTCGAGCTGATGGCCGGGCTGCACGAGCGGGTCTGCGGGCCGGTATGAACCCGAGCCCGCGAGGTGCCCTGGACTTTCGGCAACTACTGACCCGTCGAGGCGTTCTCGTACTGGCGGTCACATCCGACGAGAACGACCCTGGGAGAGTTGTGGTTTACCTCCACGGGCTGGGAGGTCCATCGATGCAGGAGGACGCCGTCCGCTACCTCAGGGCCCTTCCCGACGTCGACCAGGTGCAGGTCGGTGAGCAATCCACGTCGATCCTGGTCGTGCAACTGCGTCCTGCTGCCGCGATCCTCCGGCGGGGTCGGGCTTAGCGTCGGAAGCAGTCCCCGTCGAACCCGTCAGCACCGTTGCGGTCGCTGATGATCGTCTCGATGCCGCCCAGCCGCTGGTTTAGCTCGCGCAACTGCTGCTCCACCCGCAGAAGCGCGGCGAGCACCTGATCGCCGTCCTGCCCCGTGGAATCCGGAACGGGCGCGCCTCGATCGGACATCAAGATTGCGGCCAGGTGATCGTCGGGCCAGGCCAGCGCGCGTGAGATCGCGGTCAAGGTCTTGTTTTGAACCCTGCGGCCAGCGCCGTGCTGAACCTGGCGCAAGGTCGAGACGGAGATGCCGGACAACTGGGCCAGCTCCTGCTGACCGACCCGTCGGGCGGCCATGCGGGTGTTGAGCGCTGCGGCCACCGCCGGCCAGTCCTCACCCTCAACACTGCCCCGGGACGTATACACCGGAGGCGTTTCCCGCTCAGCCATAACCGGGATATTAATAGGCAATAGTCGAATGCCGCCAACCCCTACGGGTACATCCATGTCAACAGTGCATATAAATTCTCGGCCACCATGTAAAGACTACCTGGGAACATTCAGAACTGACTTGCACCGCTTGACTAACGGTTGAAAAGCGCTCAATAAGCGGTTCATGATGTTCTCGCAGGCCACAGACGGTGGCCCAGCCCCACAGAAAGCACTCCGGTACGGCGGACTATCCGCTGTTCTCGGTTCTGTGGGATGCGCGAACAGAGGAGAAACAGGAATGGCTGTTGAGGGTCGGATCAATGTTCGTCACGAGGATGTCTTCACCCAGCCGGTATTGCTGCTGTCGGTCGATCCGGTGGAGGACTTCGACAGGAAAAGGGCCGGCGAGGGTGACCCGCAGGACCGTGACAAGACCACCGGCCTGCGCCTGTGGTCGGTGTCCGTGCTCGACCCGACGGCCCAGCAGGGCAAGCGGGAAGTGAAGGTGAAGATCGCCGCTGACGTGCAGCCGGTCCCGGCGAACGGGCTGATGGCCCCGGTGGAGTTCGAGGGGTTGCAGGTCATCCCGTACCTGGACTCCAACCGGGCCAAGCCCCGCGTGGCGATCGCCTACCGGGCGGCCGGGTTCCGCGGTCCTCGTACCGGTCGGGCCGCTCAGGCCGGCTAACCCACCCGTGGCTCGCCCTGGTCGGCGAGCTGCGCACGTCAGTGATCACCCGTTGGTGTCCTCGGCCTGGCTGCAACCGGGCCGAGGGCCGCACCACCGAAGACTTGGAGCCCAGCAATGCGAACCAACCCTAACCACCCCCGGCCCGTCTCGCGGGGGCCGTTGGCGAAACCTTGCCGCACCTGCGGCGACCTTCACCCCGTCGGAGCCCTCACGTTCGGGCAGTGCCCCGACTGCGCCGGCCTCATCGCCCTACCGCTGCGCGGGGCCGGCGGCCGGTTCATCTCCCTCACCACCATCACCACGGTCGGGAGCGTGCGGTGACGGACACCTACTGGCGCGACCTGGCCGCCCGCGACCGCGAACAGATCGGCGCTGCGTGCTTCGCGGTCGGGGCGGCCGAGTACCTGTTCAGCCGCGAATGCGACTACAGCGACCGCGACCGGCTGGTCCGCCTCGCAGCCGTCATCAGCGAGCTGCGGATCGCCCTGCACTTCAGCCCCGCACCGGACGGCACCACCAACACCCACGACACCGACGACACGAGCGATGTGGAAGGCGGACGGCTGTGAAGGTTAACGGAACACGTGTGGAAGACCTGGCCGGAACCGGCCTGCTCACCAACCAGCGGTACGTGATCCCCCTGTGGGTCACCGTGCCCTGGGCCGTCCTGAAGTTCACCTCGCGGGCCGCGTGGTGGGCCGGCGTCCGCGCCGTGCGGGGCTGGGCCCTGACCGTGCCGGTCCTCGTCTTGCTGCTCGCCTACGTCAAAGGGGGCCCGCTCGGCGTGCTGGCGATCAGCATGTGGGCGGTCAGCATCGGCATGGTCTGGCTGCGGCGGTGGCCGGACTCGTTCCACCGCAACATCACTCACCGCGCCCGCGGCGCCTGGCGGTGGCAGATCAAGTACCGACGGGCCTGGCATCCCGCGATGGACGGGACCGGCCTGACCCGCACCACGAACGAGCATCAGGTGTACGTGCCCAGGGTGACCGCGATGCGGTCCACGGCCGTGGTCGACACGCTGTATGTCCGGTTGCTGCACGGGCAGACGCCGGCCGAGCTGGCCGGGCAGGCCGAGGGCCTGCGGCACGTCTACGCCGCGCATCGGTGCTCGGTGGTGGAGGACGGGCCCGGTCGGGTGCGGGTCGTGTTCTACTCCCGCGACCCACTCACCCGTGTTGTTCCTCCGATCGAACCGGCCGCACTGCCCGCGCTCGATGGGCTGCCGGTCGGGAAGGCCGAAGACGGCACGACCTACCTACTGTCCCTACTCGGTCGGCACGTCTTGATTGCCGGAGCCTCGGGAGCCGGTAAGGGCTCTGTCCTGTGGTCTTTGATCCGGGCTCTCGGCCCGGCCGTGGCGGCGGGGACGGTTCGACTGCGCGGGGTGGACCCGAAAGGCGGGATGGAGCTCTACCCCGGCCGGGCGTTGTTCGCGTACTACGCCGATGAAGGCCCGACCGACATGATTGCCCTGCTCGAAACCGCCGTGACCGACATGCACGCCCGCAAGCACCGGTTGAAGGCGGCCGGGCAGCGGGTGTTCATCCCCTCCACCACTGATCCGTTAGAGGTCATCGTCGTCGATGAGCTGGCGTTCTTGACGGCGTATGCGGCGAAGGATGTGAAGCTGAAAGTCGCTGCGGCTCTGCAAGTCTTACTCTCCCAAGGCCGCGCGGTCGGGTTCAGTGTGGTGGCAGCGTTGCAGGACCCACGCAAAGACGTCCTGCCGTTCCGGGATCTGTTCACCTACCGCATCGCCCTACGCCTGGCCGAAGACTCCCACGTCGACATGGTCCTCGGCGACGGGGCCCTCGACCGGGGAGCCGCCTGCCACCTCATCCCCGCCACCCTGCCCGGCGTCGGGTTCGTCCACGTCGAAGGCGCGCACGAGCCGGTCCGGGTCCGGTTCACCTACCTGTCCGACGACGACATCATGACCATGGCCGAGCGGTGGCCGGCCAATGAGCCTGGCGGTTCGGGTGCGTCTGAGGTCATCGACCTGACCGATCCAAGTCCCGCCAGCGGTGGGCGGGCACAACGCCCCTCGCCATACGCGCCGCCGAACAGGACACAGCCATGAATCGGCAGAACCTACCCCCGTTCCGGCGGTCCTTTCAGCCGACCGCGGTACGTGCTCACCACGGACCACGTGCCAACCAGGACCATGACACCCCCGAAACCGCCCTGCCATGGACCCACGGAGCCCTCTACGGCGTGGATCAGGAACGAGATCCCGAGCAGGGCGATCAGCGAGCTGACGAGCAACTGACGACGCCCCCGGCCCATATCCACGGTGTACACGCTACGCCACATGATCCACAACCGCGCCCAGTTACCACCACGCTCCGACCCGTCGGAGCCGTCGTCAGCGGGCAAGTCGAGGGCGGTCAGTCGTGAGCGGCGACCTGCCCACCGGGTGGGCTGCCTACCTCGCTGCCCTGCAGGCGCAGCCTGAGCACGGTTCCGTAGACCAGGAATCCGATGCCTATGAGCCCGGCCAGGACATGGATTCCGACGCCGAACAGATCACGGTGATCACTCAGGTCGGACAGCAACCAGAAGAAGGCCCGGATGCTGAGCAGCGCGCCCCAGAACAGCTGCCTCAGCCCGGCCGTACCCCAGAAGAGCTGCCGAAGGCTAGCGAGACGGTTCACGACGTCCAAGCTACGCCGCCTGCCCTGCTCGCGGTTCGAGGTTCGACGGTTGTCCCGCCGGTCGGGGCCGTCGTCACCCGGACGGGGCTGACGTTCTCGATCGCTCCGGTCAACGCGACCGCGATTCCGATGCGGGTGCGCTGCACGTCGTGCCCCTGGCAGGCCACCGCCACTGGGCCGGATGAGATCCGCGAGCAGACCGATCGGCACGCCCTGGCCCACGAGATCAACCCCGAACCGCGGATCGCGTACCTGCCGTCCTGGCTTCACTGGTGGAAAGGCAACCTGTGACCAACACGACCGCTCAGCCCGGCGTCAATGCTGGCTTGACGTCCGGCGCCCTGCCGCCGGCACTCACGCCGAGTTCGGCGTCGGCAGCGAATCTGACCCGCAACAGCCGCGCCGAACGGGCCCGGATGCCGGTTGCTCTGGCGGTGGCCGAGGAAGTGGCCATCTCGCACGGGGTGTGTGTCCGGCCGGTCACGATGCGGGTCACGGACACCGCGACCGGTGAAACGTCCATGGTTGACGTGCCCTGTGGGGCGACGATGGAAGCTAAGTGCCCACCCTGTGCCGAACGCTCCCGCCGGCTCCGGATGCACCAATGCCGGGCCGGGTGGCACGCGGACACAGACCCGATCCCGGACGCCGACCCGACCACCGCAGAGCAACGTGACCTGGTGGCTGTCCGGGCGGACATCACGGCCGTCCGCGATGAGTTCCTCGACCAGGGCGACCTAGATTCGGCCGAAGCCGCCGCCGAAACCCTCGACGTCCTCGACAGCGAATTGGCCGGCCTCGGTGTCCGGGGCCAGCTCGAACCCGAACCCACCACTGGCCGGCGGGGCCGGTCGACGAAACGGCGGCAGGACGCACCGGACCTGCCCAAGAAGGTCATGGCCAAGACCACCCTCGGCCGAACGTTCACGAGCAACGGCGGCACCGTCTACCGGCCGTCAATGTTCGTCACTGTCACTCTCCCGTCCTACGGGCGGGTTCACCGAAGCACTGGGGTGCCGGTTGATCCGGGGTCGTACGACTACCAACGGGCCGCCCGGGACGCGATCCACTTCTCCCGCCTCCTGGACCGCCTCGTGCAGAACCTGCGCCGAGTCGCCGGATACGACGTGCAGTACTTCGCCACCGTCGAACCCCAACGACGGCTCGCCCCGCACGCGCACTTCGCCGTCCGGGGTGTGATCCCGCGGCAACTGCTGAAGAAGGTGGTCGCGGCGACGTATCACCAGGTGTGGTGGCCGCCCACCGACCGGCCGGTCTTCACGGGTGAGACGTTGCTGCCGATCTGGGACCACGAAGCCGGCACCGAAGAGGACTGCTTCGGCTACCTCGACCCCACCACCGGCGCCGTCCTGCCGACCTGGGAAGAAGCCCTCGACGACCTCGACCAAGCCGGCGACGTCGACCCGCAACACGTGGTCCGGTTCGGCACCCAAGCCGACGTGAAAGGGCTGCTCTCCGGGACGCCAGATGCGGACCGGCGGATCGGGTACTTGGCGAAGTACCTGACCAAGGACATCGCCTCCTGCCACAGCGACACCGACGGCGACCTCACCGTCGCCGCGCACACGGACCGGATGGTTGAAGCGCTGAAGTACGAACCGTGCTCACCGACCTGCGCGAACTGGCTGCGATACGGGATCCAGCCGAAGAACGCTCGCCCAGGGATGACGCCGGGCCTGTGTAAGGCCAAAGCCCACAAGCGCGCGCACCTCGGCTACGGCGGCCGGCGCGTCCTGGTCTCCCGCAAATGGTCCGGCAAGACCCTCACGGATCACCGGCACGAGCGGCGCGCGTTCGTCCTGGCCTTGCTCGGCATCGACCCCACCACCGAACAAGCCACCGCCAGCGACAAGACCGCCGGGCGCTACCTGTGGGAACGGATCAACCCCAGCGAAGCGCCACCGCTCGCGAACCGGCTCCTGCACGCCATCAAAGAACGCCAAACCTGGCGCGCAGCTTACGAAGCCGCCCGCACCGGCAACGGACCACCACCCGTCGACCCACCCTCGCCCCTCAGTCCGCCCGCACGTGCCACGGAAGGTGAACACCGATGACAGCCAAGCCGACGCCACGCAAGCCCTCTGCCGATCGTCGCGACCTGCTCACCCTGGCTGAGGTGTTGGAGGAACTCAACGACGTTTCCAAGTCCACGTTCTTCCGGTGGAAGGCCACGGGCAAGGCACCGCGCACGATCAAGTACCCGAACGGCAGCTTGCGGGTCCGCCGGGCGGACCTGGATGCATGGCTCGACGCGCTCCAAGAGACGAGGGCAGTCGCGTGAACATCAGTTACGACGTGCGGATTCAAGGAATCACCGTCTACAGCGGATCTCGTGGAAAGACGCACACGATTCGGTGGACGGTGGCCGGCCAACGCTTTCGCAAGCCGTTCGCCACGAAGGCTCTGGCGGAGAGCTACCGTTCCAAGCTCCTCATCGCGCAGCGCGAGGGCGTCGCCTTTGATACGGCATCAGGGCTGCCCGAGCCGATGGCACGCAAGCTGAATACCCGGTCGTGGCTGTCGCACGCAATGGCGTTCGTCGACATGAAGTGGCCGCACTCGTCGGCCAAGCATCGGGTCAGCATCGCCGAAGCGCTCGCTACTGTCACGCCGGTGTTCCTGACGACGGATCGAGGAGTTCCGTCCAACCAGGACATGCGAGCCGCTCTGTACGGGTGGGCCTTCAATAAGGTCCGCCGTGATTCCGGGACAATGCCGGCGGACACAAAGCGCATCCTCGACTGGATCGACACCCACTGCGTATCCATCCCGGATACCTCCGACGCTGCGCTCATCCGGAAGGTACTCGACACGCTCGCCCTGAAGTTGGACGGCAAGCCAGCCGCTGCAAACACGGTCGCCAGGAAACGAGCCGTCCTGTACGGGGTGCTGCAATACGCCGTGGAGCTCCGGCTGCTCGAATCCCACCCGTTCACCCATGTGAACTGGGTGGCCCCGAAGACAGATGATGAGGTCGATCGCCGTACGGTGGTCAACCCAGGCCAGGCACTTGACCTCCTCCGGAGCGTCAAGATGCGCAATCCGGAACTGGAAGCCTTCTTCGCCTGCATGTACTACTCGGCATTGCGCCCGGAGGAAGTGTTGTTCCTGCATCGTCATCACTATGAGCCCCCGGCCGTGGAGGGCGGCTGGGGTTGGTTCAATCTGACCGGCTCGACTGTTACGCTCGGGAAGGATTGGAGCGGTACGGACAGCATCTACCAGGACCGGGCATTGAAGCATCGGGCCCTGACGGCCACTCGACGTGCTCCTGTGCCTCCCGAACTGGTGAAGCTGCTCGACGCGCACATCAAGGACTACCGGGTGAGCGAGACCGGTCGCATGTTCGTGATCATGACTGGGGCAAGGCCGGGTCGCCCGATCGCCAATAGCACCTACACCCGGGTGTGGAGGAAGGCTCGTGAGGACGCCTTCACTCAGGGGCAGCAGGACAGCCCGTTGGCGAAGGTTCCCTACCATCTGCGACACGCAGCGGTGTCACTGTGGTTGAACGTCGGCGTCCCGGCTACTCAGGTCGCGGAGTGGGCCGGCCACAGCCTGCACGTGCTGCTGAAGGTTTACGCAAAGTGCATTGATGGCCAGGAGGAAGCCGCCCGCCAGCGGATCGAGGCCGCATTGCGCGTGGAACCGGCTTAGATCTCGATTCTCCCCCCGCCGGGCATCCGATGATTCACGAATCGACGAGGTCTGGCCGGCCTGACGCTGACTACTGCGCTATGAGCTGGGCGGGCGCTCAATCGACGGAAAGTTCCTCTTGGCATAGCCCGCCAGCAAGCTGATCCCGGTGACGTTGACTCCTGCCCCGATCCCACCGCCCAGAACCGGTATCACCTTGACCAGGTTGACCACGCCCTTCTGACCGAACTTGGTCACCAACCGGAACCCCACTTTCTGGTTCAGACGAACGAGCATGTGACCCGGTAGTTTCCGCAGAGCTGACGTCGCGGCCTTCGTACCGAGTTGGATGCCGGCCTCGCTCATGACTTGCGTACCAGAGGCCCCGAGCAGGCAGACGAGAACGAGGCTCCTGGTGTACTCAGAACTGAGGTCGTGCCCTCGAAGGTGGGCGATCCCGGCGATCATCCGTGTGCTCGTTACCTGGAAACTGACGACGTCGGCCGGGACTGTGACCGCCATCGTTGCCAGACCGCCGAACCCGGTGGCGAAGCCCGTGACGCCGACAAACCTGCGATGCGTGGCGATCAACTTCTTGATCGCCTGCTCCACGTCGGCGCTCGCGTCGAGGGCCTCGTCCGCTGTGGTTCGAGCACCCTTCCAGGGACCAGCGCCGTCGATCCCGAAGCGCAGCAGTTTGTCGACGAGTGCTTCACCGGCGGCTTGAAGCTGACCTGAACCTGCAACCACAACACCCTCGGATTCGGGCTCAGCTGCCTGGTCCTGTACCGGGCGCTGGACGCTTGACGCGTCCCCGCCCTTCCCTGTGGTTCGGCTCATCATTCATGCTCCCAGTTCGACCGTGGCAGCGACTGGAACATCTGCGTCCTGGGACATTGCCCCCGTGCCGGGCGGACGCTGAACGGGATCGTCACCATTCAGGGTGCAGCGCTTCTCGGCCCGTTAGTGGCCGGGCAGGGGCGTGAGGTCTTCCTCGGAGTGGAGCTCCCCACAGCCCTTCGGGACAACTCATCTTGAGCATCCACCGGCACGGTCGCCGAGCCTGGCTGGGTCGGCCGGCTGGCATCGATAGCCGGTGAATAGTAGCGACGAGCGGGCGTCTATCGGCCGACCAAACTTCGACCCATATTCGACCCAACGAGTGAGATCCGGCCAGTTTCACTGAGACCGAGTGAGACCGAGTCTCACCAAACAGCAACAGCCCTTGATCAGCATTCGCGCTGGTCAGGGGCTGTTTTTGCTGCGTGTGCGGAGGACGAGGGATTCGAACCCCCGAGCGAAGGGTCACTCCGCTAACGGTTTTCAAGACCGTCGCCATCGGCCACTCGGCCAGTCCTCCTTGCCGGGCCCTGTCGTGCTCCCGGCGACGCCAGTTTGGCACATCCGCACGCGGGCGCGGGCCTCGGCCGGCACAGCCAGGGAACCGGGCGGCAGCTACCGAGGCCGGGCCCAGCCGGGCCGAGAGGCAGAAGAAGCAGGAGAGTCGGAAGACGCCGACGGCCAAGTCCCAGGAGCCGGGTGCAGGTGAGCGGGCCAGGGCTGCCAGTCGGCCCCCCGGTGTTCCATCCACCACTGCCCGATCAGGGTGTAGTCGGCGTCGAACCGCTCGCTGGACCAGCTCCGGAAGGGACGGCGCGGGGCGGACAGGCGGTGGGTGCGGCCGTCGTCGGTCCAGACGGCCACGCCGATGCCGGTCTGGACGACGACGTCCTGGATTCTCGACCATTCGATGGACCGGCTGGGCCAACCCCGTTGAACGAGATGCGTGGGGGTCAGCTCGACGGGGCGGGAAAGGAACAGAACAGAGCCGGCCGCCACCACGAGCATCAGCACGATCAGCAGAAGGGTAAGTCTCCGCGGCCAGAACCCAAGATCCGAGTCAGGCCGAAAGGTGTTCAGACTCAGCGGGATGATCGAAAATAGCCCGGGCAGGATCGGGAGCAGCATCGGCCCGATGCGGGGCCGGATGCGGACCGTCGTCATGTGAAGACCCCACCCGTCAGCCGCGCGGTCGCCGAGCTGCACCCGCCGTGCAAACCTGATCACACCGGCGACCGCGGATCAATACGGCTGCGGGCCGGCCCCGGCAGAACCGCAACATCACGGAGGACAACGATGTACCTCGTCAACGCCACGCTCATCGCCCGCCCCGAGCGCCGCCAGGATCTCGTCGTCCTGCTCACCCAGGTGGTCGCCACCGCGCGCACCGAGCCGGGCTGCCTGAGCTACACCTTCAGCGCCGACATCGAGGACGAGAACTCCTTCTACAGCGTCGAGACCTGGACCGACCGGGCCGCGCTCGAGGTCCACCTGAGCAGCCCGGCCCTGGCTGAGGCGCTGGGCAAGGTCCCCGAGTACCTGAGCGCGCCGCCGTCGATCGTGGGTCATGCCGTGGACGGCGATCCGGTGAAGTTCGCCTGAGGAGCGCACGCCGGCCGGGAGGATGCGGAAGGACGAGCTCAGGGAACGTTCACGATCCTCGGAGGCGTTCGGCTGAGCTCGCCGCCCGCCGGCGTCTCACTGGCCGAAGGCTTGCGCTGGGTCGGGATCCAGGCCGCCGGCTTGGCCGCCAGCAGCTTGGTCAGGGCCTCGGGCTCCACCGGCCGGCTGAACAGGTAGCCCTGGGCGGCCGGGCACTCGGCTGCGGCCAGCTTCTCGGCGTCCTCGATCTCTTCCACGCCTTCGGCGATGACCTGCATGTTCAGGGCCTTGGCGAGCCAGAGTACGGCGTAGATGATGGACGACTTGGCCGGGTCGTTGGCTAGGCCGGCGACGAAGCTGCGGTCGAGCTTGACGATGTCGGCGGGCACCGACTGCAGCCAGGTGAGCGAGCTGTAGCCGGTGCCGAAGTCGTCCAGGGCCAGCCGCACGCCGAGCTTCTTGATGGCGTTCAGCCGGTGATCCAGATCGACGCTGCTCTGGAGGATCGACGTCTCGGTGATCTCCAGGACCAGCCGGGACGGCTCGGTCAGCCCGCTGGCCGCCAGTTCATCGGCCAGCATCGGCACGAAGTCGGCCTCGGAGAGCTGGCGCGGGCTGACGTTCACCGAGACGTAGGGCAGCTTGTCGCCCCACTCGCTCAGGTGCGACAGCGCCGTCCGCAGGACGTGCTGGCCGAGTGGAACGACCAGGCCGGTCTCCTCGGCGATCGGGATGAAGTCGGCCGGCGAGACGAGCTTGCCGTCCGGGCCGCGCAGCCGGACCAGCGCCTCGGCCCCGATGATCCGGCGAGTGCCGAGCGAGACGATCGGCTGGAACCAGACCGGCAGGCCCACCACGCGGTCGCTGTCCAGGGCCGAACGCAGCAATTGCTCGGCCACCACGCGGCGCTGGCTGTTCAGCCTCATGGTGTCGTCGAACAGCCGGATCCGGTCCCGGCCGCCCTGCTTGGCCGCGTACATGGCCAGGTCGGCGCTCTGCAGGGTGGCCTCGGCCCGCTCGCCGGGGGCTCCGCCCGAGATGCCCAGGCTGACCGTGAGCTGCAGCTGCCCACCGGAGACCACGAAGGGCTCGGCGCAGGAGTCGATGATCGCCCGTCCGAGTTGCTCACCACGTGAAACATCACCCGGTAGGGCGATCGCGAACTCGTCCCCGCCGAGACGGGCGACCAGGGCGTCGGCCGGGGCCACCGCGGCCAGCCGGGCGCCGAGCACGTGCAGAACCTCGTCGCCGGCGCCGTGCCCGTGGCTGTCGTTGACCGCCTTGAACCGGTCGACATCGATGTAGATCACCGACACGGTGTCGGTGCGCGCCTCGATCAGGGCGGCCAGATCGCCTTCGAACGCGGCCCGGCTGAGCAGGCCGGTCAGCGAGTCCTCGCGCACCTTCTGGTGCAGCAGGTCCTCGCTGGCCCGCTTCTCGGTCACGTCCATGAAGTGGCTGACGACGACCTTGAGCCGGCCGGCACTGTCGCGCAGCGCGCTGACGTGCAGATCGACCTTCACGACGGTGCCGTTGGCATGCCGGAAGGTGTGCTCCTCGCGGATCACGTCGGCGCCGGCGTTCAGCCGGGCGAACAGCCGGGGCGGGTTGTCGGGATCGACCGGCTGGATCGGCAGGGTGGCGATGGTGGTGCCGGCCGGCAGCGGCTCGGTCAGACCGAGCCACCTCTCGAAGGCCGGGTTGACCCGCAGCACCAGACCTTCGGGCGACATCATCGACATCGGCACCGGCGCCTCCTCGAAGGCGGCGGTGAACTGGGCCTCGGCCTGGGTCAGGTCCTCGCTGGCCCGCTTCTCCTCGACCTCGCTCAGCCGCCAGGCGATCACCTGGGTGAGGGCGGCCATCAATACGGCCACGCCGTGGATCAGGGCCCAGAACCAGGGGTGGTGGTAGGCGCCCATGTGGTCGTAGGTGCGATGGGCCATCAGGGCCCCGGCCACGGCGTGATGAGCGACCGTGCCGCCCAGGAAGATGATGAAGGGCACCCAGTCGCGGTACAGCGCGAGCGCCCCGACGGCGATGAAGAACGAGAAGTGGGCCTCGGTCAGCCCGTCGAACATCATCACCAGGTCGGCACAGACGGCGGTCAGGCCGATGGCGACCGCGGCCGAGGGCAGCCGCCGGGGTGGCAGGAAGATCGCCCCGAGCGTGCAGATCAGGATCAGGGCGATCGAGACGAGCCACTGCTCGTCGAGCCGGTCGCGGAACAGGCCCACGGCGCTGACCAGCAGAGCCGAACCGATCATCGTCCGGGTGAGCAGGCTGTGACGGCCGTTCCAGTCCTCATCGACCAGGCCGCCGCCGGTGGGGGTCAGATCCCTGACCCGCCTAACCAGGCGAAGCGGCAGTTGAGCAGCACCCTCGGGCCTGGGCAAAGGGGGACCTCCCTCGCGGAACGGGCCCGATCTGGCTCAGGCGACGCTCACCTCGTCAACTCGTCCTCTGTCTATCGGCGGACGGGACGCCGCAACTGAGGAATTGACCGAGGTTAGGACCACCTGGTGAATAACCACAGGTGGACGCCGGGGCGTGGCGGCCGGTGGAGGGGGGAGCACATGCTCAGTCGAGGCTGGAGCGGCGGCGCAACCAGCGCGGCGTCAGCGAACTGATCGGCCGGCTCACCGAGGCCATCGCGCCGGAGGCCTCGTTCCCGGCCAGTCGGTCGCTGCAGCGGTGGCAGAGCGGGGCTCCGTCGTGATGCCGGGGCAGGGTGTCGCGCGAGCAGCCGACGCAGCGGATGGGGCGCACCCCCTTGCCGGCCGTCATCGCCGGGCCGAGCGTGGGCGGTGGGTGATAGACCCCCTGGGTCGGGATCTGCCCACTGCGGGCAACCATCCCCATGCCGCCGACCTGGTCGTCATCCGCGAAAACCTGAGTCATGCCGCTCTCTCCGTCACCGATCCCTGAGGCCCCGCCCACCGACTCACAGCCGATGCACGGACCCGCGGCCCAATGCACTGCGTAACCATCCACTACTCTACGCGCACTATCGGCCGCGATGCATCGTGGGTAAAAGGACTATCGACGGACTACCCGTACAACTGAACAGGGAGATCAACTGAAATGGCGGCAGCCATTGGGGTAAGCCGGACCGACCCCCGAGTAACCACGCTCCGGAGCACTAAATCGTTCACTTCGCCGGGGCCGGGCCGGGGCCGGGTTGGGGCCGGGTCGGGGCCGGGTCGGGGCGAGGGCCCGACCGACGGGCGATCAGCGGGACGGCGCGAGCCGAAGCTCGGCGATCACGGCCTTGTGATCGGTGCCCCTGACCCGTTCGACCAGCACCCGGCCGACCGCCACCGGCCCCGGCGTCACCAGCACGTGGTCCAGGCGCACGGTGGCCGGCAGCCGGCCCCGGTCGGCCGGCCAGGTCACCCCGGCCCACGGGGTCAGCCGGGCGGTCTCGGCCGCGTCCACCAGCCCGGTCCGGGTCAGCGCCCGGAACGGTGAATGGTCGCGGCCGGCATTGAAGTCGCCGAGCATGATCTGGGCCCCGGTGGTGGCCGAGGCCGCCGCTCGCAGCGTGCGCAGATCCTGGTTCCAGGCGTGGATCCGGCCTCGGCCGGGCGAGACCGTGTGCACCCCGGTCAGCGTCACCGGGACCGCCCCCGGCACCTGGAGCATCGCCGGGCGGATCTCGTGGCCCACGCCGAGTGGCGGGCCCAGGGCCGTGATCGGCCAGCGCGACCAGATCACGGTGCCGGTCGGCAGGCCCGGGTTCGACTGCACCAGGTAGGGAAAGCCGGCCAGCACGGGGATCAGGCGGGCCGAGAACTCTTGGGTGACCTCCTCGGCCACCAGTACGCCGACGTCGTGCTCGGCGGCCAGCTCGGCGATCTGGTCGACGTCCGCGCCGCCGATCTTGACGTTGACCGTCATCACCCGGACGTCGATCGCGCCGGGCGCGGCCAGCGCCGCCACCCCCGCCCCGGGGGCGGGCAGGATCCAGCAGACCTGCACGAACAGGACGACGGCCGCCCCCACCGCGAGCCACCACCAGCGCCCGGCCAGCAACAGCAGGACCACGGCGAACCAGCCGATCGTGGCCCAGGGCGCGAACGCGGCCAACTGCGGGATCGGGGTCTTGAACGAGCCGCCGACCAGGCGCGACCCGGTGAAGGCGGCGCTCAGCCCGGCAAACAGGGCAGCCAGGACGAGCACGGCGAGGCGCAAGCCGGCGGGGCCTAGATCCAGATCGCGGGGTCGACGGCGTCCAGCGCCGACTGCCGGTCGGTCTTCGGCTCCAGCACCTGCCCCGGCACGCCGACCACCACCGCCCCCTCGGGGACGTCGCGGACGACCACGGCGTTGGCTCCGATCTGGGCGTTGCGGCCGACCACCACCGGGCCCAGCACCCGGGCCCCGGCGCCGATCACCACGCCGTCCAGGATCGTGGGGTGCCGCTTGACCTTCTGCAGGCTGCGGCCGCCCAGGGTGACGTCGTGGTAGATCATCACGTCGTCGCCGATCTCGGCGGTCTCGCCGATCACCACGCCGGTGCCGTGGTCGATGAAGAACCGGCGGCCGATGGTCGCCCCCGGGTGGATCTCGACCCCGGTGAACGAGCGGGTCCACAGCGAGATGAGCCGGGCCGGGAGCATCAGGCCCGGCCGCTGCCACATCCGGTGGGTCAGCCGGTGGCTCCAGATCGCGTGCATGCCGGGGTAGCCGAGGATCAGCTCGGCCGAACTGCGAACGGCCGGATCGCGCAGCCGGGCGGCGGCCAGATCTTCACGCAGACGCGCCAGCCAACCGAGCCGGACACTCGGACCAACAAGGTCGGCTGGCACGTCGGACACCGTTCTGTCGTGATCTACGCGGGAAGGTCAAGAATAGTCGAACCGGACGACGTCTCAGTCGAGCAGGTCCTTGAACAGGATCGTCGACAGGTAGCGCTCACCGAACGACGGGATGATCACCACGATGATCTTGCCGGCGAACTCGGGGCGCTGGGCCACCTCGTTGGCCGCCCACAACGCCGCCCCGGACGACAGGCCGACCAGCAGGCCCTCCTCCTTGGCGGCCCGGCGGGCCCACTCGACCGAGGCGTCAACCTCGGCGTCCAGCACCTCGTCGTAGATCTTGGTGTCGAGCAGTTCGGGGATGAAGTTGGCCCCGATGCCCTGCAGCGGGTGCGGGCCGGGGGCGCCGCCGTTGAGGATCGCCGACAGCTTGGGCTCGACCGCGAACACCTTGATGTCGGGGTTCTTCTCCTTGAGGGCCTGGCCGACGCCGGTGATGGTGCCACCGGTCCCGATGCCGGCCACGATCGCGGCGACCTCGCCGTCGGTGTCCTTCCAGATCTCCTCGGCGGTGGTCTTGCGGTGGATCTCGGGGTTGGCCAGGTTGGCGAACTGCCGGACCTGCACCGCGCCCTCCTTCTCACCGATCTCCTCGGCCTTGGCGACGGCGCCCTTCATGCCTTCACTGCCCGGGGTGAGGACGAGCTCGGCGCCGTAGGCCCGCAGCAGCGCCCGGCGCTCCTTGCTCATCGTCTCGGGCATGGTCAGCACCACCCGGTAACCGCGGGCCGCGCCCACGAACGCCAGGGCGATACCGGTGTTGCCGCTGGTCGCCTCGACGATCGTGCCGCCCGGCTTCAGCTGGCCCGAGGCCTCGGCGGCGTCGATCATGGCCACGCCGATGCGGTCCTTGACGCTACTGGCCGGGTTGTAGAACTCCAGCTTGGCCGCCACTGTGGCCCCGCCGGTGATGATCCGGTTCAGCCGGACGAGCGGGGTGTTGCCAACAAGCTGTGTCACATCGTCGTAGATCCGCATTGCTGCAGGTCACCGCCCTCAGAGGAGATTGTTCGTCATATCGGTCAAGAATCAGATTAGTGCCCCACGGACACCAATCGGTGAACTACTGACCCGGGGATCTTTGTTCCAGGTGGCAGCTCAGCCGGGGAGGAAAGAGAACCGGACCTGGCGGACCGGGTTGTCGGTGTTGCTGTCGATCAGAACCAGGCTCTGCCAGGTGCCGAGCGTGGGCCGGCCGGAGAGCACCGGGATGGTCACGGACGGCGCGACGAAGGCGGGCAGCACGTGGTCGCGGCCGTGGCCGGTGCTGCCGTGCCGGTGCCGGTAGATGTCCTGGGCCGGCAGCAGCCGGTCGATCGCCCCGGCCAGGTCGGCCTCGCTGCCCGAACCGGTCTCCATCAGGGCCACCCCGGCGGTCGCGTGCGGCACGAACACGCTGACCAGGCCGTCGCCCCGGTCGGCGCAGAACTCGGCCAGCTCGCCGGTCAGGTCGGTGACCAGGCGAGCGCCGGATCGGACGGTGATTTCCTTACTGTCCATGCCCGCCAGCCTAAGGCTGCGGTCGGCCGGCGCATTGGGGAAGATGCAGGCATGGCGGTTTCCGAAGCAGGACGGCGGCACCGGGCGATCGCAGCCCATCGGGCCCTGGTGCGCGACCTGGGCCTGCAGATCCAGGACCAGCTCGGCCGCCCGGAGGCGGTGGCCTTCGAGGCCCGCCTGGAACAGCAACTGCTGGACATCTACGAACCACTCGACGAGCTCTACGGCCGGTCCGCCGACCCGAACCCGAACCAGGACCGGACCGATCCCGTCCCGGCCCTGCTCGATCGCCTGGTCCGGATCGCCCTGGACGCCGCCCGGCAGCGCCCGGTCGGCCTGCGCGAGGTCGACCGCCGCCGGGAGATCGACCCGCACTGGTACCAGCGGGCTCGCAACGTGGGCTACGTCGCGTACGTCGACAAATTCTGCGGCACCCTGACCGGGCTACCGGGCAAGCTCGACTACCTGGCCGAGCTCGGCGTCACCTATCTGCACCTGATGCCGTTGCTTCAGCCCCGCCCGGGCGAGAACGACGGCGGTTACGCCGTGATGGACTACCGCGCGGTCGACCCCCGGATCGGCACGATGGACGACCTCGAGGCGGCCGGCGCGGCCCTGCGCGAGCGAGGCATGAGCCTGTGCGTCGACCTGGTGCTGAACCACACCGCGGCCGAGCACGCCTGGGCCCGGGGCTGGCTGGCCGGCGACCCCGAGTACGCCGACTTCTACACGGCCTTCCCCGACCGCACGATGCCGGACGCCTACGAGCGGACCATCGCCGACGTCTTCCCGGACCGGGCGCCGGGCTCGTTCAGCTGGGTGCCGGCGGCCAACGGCGGGGCCGGCGGCTGGGTCTGGACCACCTTCTGGGCCTACCAGTGGGACCTGAACTACGCCAACCCGAGCGTGCTGGCGGCGATGCTGGAGACCATCCTCTGGCTGGCCAACCGCGGGGTCGAGATCTTCCGGATGGACGCCGTGCCGTTCATGTGGAAGCGGCTGGGCAGCGCGGGCCTGAACCAGCCCGAGGTACACACCCTGATGCAGCTGCTGCATGCGCTGGTGAAGCTGGCCGCGCCGGGCGTGATCTTCAAGGCCGAGGCGATCGTCTCGCCCGACGAACTGGTGCCCTACCTGGGCGGGCACGACCGCTACCGGCCCGAGTGCGAGCTGGCCTACAACAACCAGCTGATGGTCATGCTCTGGAGCAGCCTGGCCACCCAGGACGCCCGGCTGGCCACCCGCTCGCTGAGCCGGATGCGGCCGATCCCGGCCGACACCTCGTGGGTCACCTACGTGCGCTGCCACGACGACATCGGCTGGGCCGTGGACGACGGCGACGCGGCCGCCGTCGGCTACAACGGCTTCCAGCACCGGCGCTTCCTGAACGACTTCTACTCCGGCCGGTTCCCGGGGTCCTTCGCCCGCGGCGAGCTCTTCCAGGAGAACCCGGCCACCGGCGACGCCCGGATCAGCGGCAGCACGGCTTCGCTCTGCGGGATCGAGAAAGCCCTCGACGAGGACGACGCCGCCGCCCTGGCCGTCGCCGTGCGCCGGTTCGTGCTGATGCACGCGGTCAGCTACGCGTTCGGCGGCGTCCCCCTGCTCTACATGGGCGATGAGCTGGCCCTGCGCAACGACCCCGGATACCTTGCCGATCCGGCTCGGGCGGACGACAATCGCTGGCTGCACCGCCCGCCGATGGACTGGAAGGCGGCCGAGCGCCGCACCGATCCGGAGACTCTGGAATGCCTGATCCACAGCTGGACCCGACGGTTGGCGCAGGCCCGCAAGTCGACCCTGGCCCTGCGGACCGGCGGCGAGTCCGAGGTGATCGACGGCGGCGACGGCCGGGTGCTGGCCTGGCGGCGGCGTCATCCACGCAGCGGCACCTTCGTCGGGCTGGCCAACTTCTCGACCGAGGACGTCTGGGTGGACGTCGCCCGGTTCGCCCGCGACGGTTCCGGCGGCGGGGCCGGGCTGGAGATCCTGCTCTCCGGGGACGGGCCGTTGTCGATCAGCAACGGCTGGATCCGGGTGGCCGGGCTCGGGTTCGTCTGGCTGCTGGACCCCTGATCGGCCGGTCCCTCCGATCCGGGCCACGCGCCGCCCGATCCGGGGGGACGCCATGAGCGTGGCCAGTTTCGACCTGGACCAGCCGGCCGATCCGGTCGAGCAGCCGGCCCGGCGCCGGCCCTGGCGCCGGATCGGCGCCGTCGTCCTGCTGATCCTGGTCGCGGTCGCCCTGTTCAGCGCCGACCAGCGCAGCCGGCAGGCCGAGTTCGCCCGACTGTTCGCCCAGGTGCAGGGCAGCCAGGGATCGATCGTCTACGCCGACCGCCAGGTGGCCGGGGTGGTGCAGTACACCTCGCCCCAGCTGACCTCGGCCTCGGCGCCGGCCCCGGTCCGGGCCAGCCTGAGCAAGATCGTCCGGGAAACGGCGGCGGCCCAGGTGGGTGAGCTCCAGCTCTACCGGGAACGGATCGCCGCGCTGACGCCCCTGCGCTGGCATCCCGAACATCGCCGGGCCCGAGACGCCTACCTGGCCTTTCTCGACGACCGGATCAACCATCTGCTCGGCGTCGCCGTCAACCTCGACGAGCTGTACCGGCCGCAGCCGCAACGCGCCGTGCTGCTGGCCGCCGCCCGCCGGGCCCTGATCGCCGCCACCGACGGCTCCACCGCCGATCGGGTGCGAAACCTGCTCTCGGAGAGCTGAGTTCCGGAAGCAGGCCGGGGTTCGACCCAGCGAACGGGTCAGACCCCGGCTGGTCCGCCGGCCGAGCTACCGGCAAAATGCCGAGGCTCCCCGGTCAGCGAAAACCAGGGAGCCACGGCGGAACGACGATCGTAACGTCGTTCCTGGATCTCAGCCCTTCAGACCGCCGGCCAGCAGGCCACGGACGAAGTACCGCTGCAGGCTGATGAACACGATCACCGGGATGATGATCGACACGAAGGCACCGGCGGAGAGCAGGTGCCAGGCCGTGCCACGGGTGCCGCTGAGGTTGTAGAGCGCCACCGTTAGCGGAGCCACGTTGTTCGAGCTACCGGCGAAGGTCAGAGCCACCAGCAGGTCGTTCCAGACCCAGAGGAACTGGAAGATGGCGAAGGCGGCCAGAGCCGGGCGGAGCAACGGCAGCAGGATCCGGAAGAAGATCGTGACGTGCCCGGCGCCGTCCACCCGGGCCGCCTCGAGCAACTCCCGGGGGATCTCCCGCATAAAGTTGTGCAACAGGAAGACGGCCAGCGGTAGACCGAAAGCCGTGTGCGACAACCAGATCGTCCAGAACGTACCGGCCACGCCCGCCTTGACGTAGAGCGACAGCAGCGGGAGCAGCGTGACCTGGATGGGCACGATCTGCAGGGCGAAGACGGCGACGAACAGGACGTTACGGCCGGGGAACTCGATCCAGGCGAACGCGTACGCGGCCAGCGTGGCCAGGGCGATCGGGATGATCACCGCGGGAATCACGATCACGAACGAGTTCACGAAGAAACTGCCCAGGCCACCGGCGGCGCCGTCGTTGCTAAGCGCCGTCTTGTAGTTGTCCAGGGTCAGTACCGGGTCGGAGAAGAACGTCCACCAGCCCGTGCGCTTGATCGCCAGTTCCGGCCGGAACGAGGAGATGGCCAGACCGAAGGTCGGGATCGTCCAGATCACCGCGATGACCACGGCGAAGAACGACGCGATCGGACTGGACAGCTTCTTCTTGGCGGCACCGGCCGCGGTGGGCTCCGGGGGCTCGATGTCCGCCGGAACGACCGGGATCGGGGGCGTGCTCGTGGTCATTGTGCCTCCGATGCCCGCAGCTGGCGGATGTTGTAGACCACGATCGGGATGACCAGGATGAACAGCAGGGTGGCCAGTGCGGCCCCCAGCCCCTGGTTACTGGCCCGGAAGCTCTGGGTGTAGAACTCGTTGGCCACCACGCTGGTCTTGAAGTCGCCGCCGGTCATCGTGCGCACGATGTCGAAGACCTTGAGCGTGCCGATCGAGATCGTGGTGAGCACCACGACCAGGGCCGGCCGGATGCTCGGCACGGTCACGAACCGGAACATCTTGAAGCTGCCGGCTCCGTCGAGCCGGGCGGCTTCGACGATGTCGTCCGGAATCGCCTTGATGGACGCCGACAGCACGGTCATCGCGAATCCGGCCTGGATCCAGATCAGCACGAAGATCAGGAAGAACGTGTTCCACGGAACATTCAGCAGCCACTGCTGCGGGGTGCCGCCGAGGGAGACCACGATCTGGTTGAGCAACCCGATCTGCTTGATCGTGCCCTGGTCGGGCCGGTAGGCGTAGACGAAGTTCCAGATGATCGACGCGCCGACGAACGAGATCGCCATCGGCAAGAAGATCAGGGACTTCGCGAACGACTCGAACCGGGTGCCGTCGACCAGCACCGCGTAGACCAGGCCGACCGCCGTGGCCACCACCGGGGTGACGACCACCCAGAGCACGGTGTTGCGCAACACCACGAGCTGGTCGGACGACGTGAAGATGGTCTGGTAGTTGTCGACGCCGATGAACTTGGAACCGGCGGCGTCGAAGAACGATTCAAGAATCGTCCGGACCGCCGGGTAGATCAGACCGACGGCGACCAGGATGAACGTCGGGGCCAGGAACGCGATCGCGGTCGCCTTGTCGCCGCGGCGACCGCTGAACCGGCTGGCGATGTAGAGCATGAGGCCGACTACCGCGATGAACAACAGCACCGCGAAGCCGGCCTGAGCGAACTTGCCGATAGTGGTATCAGGAACGCTGAACACGGGATCGCCACCTCCTCCGGGGGGAGAGGATCGGACGGAGCCGGGCCGGTAGCGCCCCGAAGGACGCTACCGACCCGCTCGGTACCGAAGGACTACTGACTAGATCTGAACTGATCGATCGAACCGGTGATGCAGGTGTCGGTCGATCACTTCGGCCAGGCGGCCTCGATCTTGTCCACGGTGTCCTTGGTGGACTGACCCGTGATCCAGTTGGTGGCCTGCTTCCAGAAGGCGTCCGAACCGACCGCGGCCGGCATCTGGTCGGAACCGTCGAACCGGAAGATGGTCGACGGGTCCTGCAGCAGCTGGACCGACAGCTTGTCGATCCCGTTCTTGGTCTTGTTCGGGTCGAGACCCTTGTTGGCGCTGATCCAGCCACCCTCCGGGGAGAGCGCGACCCGGATGTTGGCGTAGGTGTCGGTCGACAGCCACGACTGGAAGGCCTGGACCTCGGGCCGGTTGGAGAAGGCGAGGGTGAACTCGCCACCACCCAGGACCGGCTTGCTGGTCGCGTCCTTGCCCGGGAAGTAGAACGCGAAGACGTCGCCGTCCTCGGCCACCTTGGTGCCCTTGCCCCAGTTGTTGGCGTAGAAGCTGGCCTGGCGGTGCATCGAGCAGGTGCCGTCCAGGATCGGCAGGCCGCCGTCCTGGAACGTGGTGCTGGCGATGCTCTTGACGTTGCCCAGGCCACCGTTCACGTAGGCCGGGTTCTTCAGGTACGCGCCGGCAGCGTCGAGCGCGGCCGTCGGCTCGGGCGAGTTGAACGCGATCTCGTGGTTGACCCACTTGTCGTACTCGTCCGGCCCGTACAGCCGGAGCATCATGTCTTCCATCCAGTCGGTGACCGGCCAGCCGGTGGCCTCACCGCTGCCGATGCCCGCGCACCACGGCTTCTGGCCGGTGGCCGCGATCTTGTCCGACAGAGCCTTGAGCTCGTCGAGCGTGGTCGGGATGGTGTAGCCCTTGTCCTTGAAGTCGGCCGGCGAGTACCAGACCAGCGACTTCACGTTGGCGCTGTTGGGCGCCGCGTAGAACTTGCCGTCGACCGTGCCGTAGGCCTTCCAGTCCTTGGACCAGAACTTGTCCACGTTGTCGGAGACCGCCTTGGGCGCCTCGACCGCCTTGCCGGTGGCCACGAGCTGCTTGAGCAGGCCCGGCTGCGGCACGTAGGCCAGGTCCGGCGGGTTGCCGGCCTTCGCCCGGACCAGGATCTGCGCCTCGAACGACTTGTCGCCCTGGTACTTGATCGTGGCCCCGGTGCACTTCTCGAACGGCTTGTACGAGTCGATGTAGGGGGTGTCCTCCGGGGTGACGACGCTGGTGTAGAGCGTCACCGTCTTGCCCTTGAGGTTGCCGTACTGGGTGTAGGCCGCGCAGTCCGACGAGCCGCTCGCTGCTCCGGCGTCGGTCGAGGAGGAACTGCTGCCTCCGCCGCAGCCGGCGATCGTCAGGCTCAGGCCGACTGCGCCCACCACTGTCACAGTCCGTAGCCGGCCCTTGGAAGAAAGCGCCATCGCTTCTGCCTTTCACGTCATGCCCCGGTTCTTGCGAGGTCACGCAAGATTTCGGAGGGTCTGTGGAGCAGTAATAACGCTTTCATCATCGGCATGCAACGGTGAGAGCTGAATCACGTCGGTAACGATTCAAGTACGGGGCTGCGACCAGGCGTAACGCACTTCGGACGGCAGCGCGGGCGATGGGAGCGCGACCACTGAGAGAGCGCTCCCTGACCCGCTCCGCGCAGTGGCGTTCGGTGACAGCCCGTGTCAGCTTCTCTCAGCCCGCCAGCCGGCGCATCGCGTGCTGGACCAGCAGCACGAGGCTCTGCTTGGTGGCCGCCCGCGACCGCGCGTCCGTGTACATCATCGGGACGTGAGCGGGCACGGCGAGTGCCTCCCGCACGTCCTCGAGCTGATGCTTGGCCACGCCGTCGAAGCAGTTCACGGCCACGACGAACGGGATCTGCCGGGCCTCGAAGTAGTCCACCGCGGGGAAGCACTGCTCCAGCCGGTCGGTGTCCACCAGGACGACCGCCCCGATCGCGCCGCGGACCAGGTCGTCCCACATGAACAGGAACCGGTCCTGGCCCGGCGTCCCGAACAGGTAGAGCCACAAGTTGCCGGGCAGGGCGATCCGGCCGAAGTCCATCGCGACCGTGGTCTCGGTCTTGCGGGTCCGCTCGCCGGCGTCGTCGACGCCGACCGAGTGCTCGGTCAGGGCCGCCTCGGTCCGCAGCGGGTCGATGTCGGAGATGGAGCCGATGAAGGTCGTCTTGCCAACGGCGAAGCCACCGGCCACCACGATCTTGACGGTGGTCGGCGCCACGTCGGTCTTCGGCGTGGGGGCCGCGAGATCAGAGCGCGGATATGCCATCAAGAACACTCTCCAGAACGCTGAGGGTGGCAGCGGGGTTGTAGGCGGAGGCGACCGCGCCGTGGACGCGGGCGTGGCCCTCCTCGACAAGGTCGCCGACCAGGACTCGGACAACGCCGACCGGCAGGTGCATGTGCGCGGACAGTTCGGCTATCGACAGGTATTGGGTCAGGGCCAGCTCGACGATCCGCGATTTCTCGGTGGTCAGCTGGACCGCGGGCATCCCGATGACGCTCACCAGAGCCTCGATCGGCAGGAGCTCGCCGCTGCTGCGGGTCCGTCCCCCGGTGACCGCGTACGGCCGGATGGAGGCGGTCTCGTAGACGACGTCACCGGGATCAGCGGCGTCCGGGGCACGCTCACGGCCAGGCATCGGCGTTCACCCCGCAACCGGGGTTCGGGTCGGCCCGGAGAACGGCAGCCGGGCGCGCATCTCGGTCACGAGCTGCGGGGTCAAGGTCGCCTCCGACCGGCTGACCAGCAGCGCCATCTCGTAGCCGACCAGGCCGACGTCGCAGGTGGCGTCGGCCACGATGGCCAGCACCGACCCGTCCGAGATGGACATCAGGAAGAGGAACTGGGTGTCCATCTCCACGATCAGCTGGCGGACGTCGCCGGAGCGCAGCTGGCGGGCGGCGCCACGGGTCAGGCTGGACAGGCCGGCCACGATCGCCGCCAGCTGATCCCCGCTGGTGCGGTCCAGGTCGTCGGACATGGCCATCAGCAGGCCGTCGACCGACACCACGAGGGTGTGGCGGACCCCCGGCACGCTCTTGACGAAGTTGTCGAGCAGCCAGTTGAAGTTGGCAGCCTCGGGGCTCATCGCGGTCACGGTGTCGTCCTCCGGTTGGGCGGATTGGCAGGTCGGCGAGTGCGATCACTCATCGCGGCTCGATGGGGTGCGCGGCGCGGGCAGACCCGCGTCGCGGTCGGTCGCCGGCCGGTTGGCGGACGGTGAGGTGCGACCGCGTTCGACGCCGGCCTTGAAGCCGGCCAGCATCGATCGCACGCTGGCCGCGGTCCGGGCCCGGCCCGACTGCTCGACCGGCTCCGCCTCCTCGGGCGGCAACTCGCTCGGCGGACGCCGCTGGAGCGTCGGCGAGGCCGGGGCGCCCATCGAGGTCGGGCTGTAGGACGACAGCCGGCTGAGCTCGGACAGCGCCTCGGAGGCGAGGGCCGAGCGGCCGGTGGAGCCGCGCTCGACGCCGTTCTCGTCGGTCGAGGGCCGGGGGTGCTGGCGCCGCTCCACCGGCGGGGCCGACTGCTCCCAGGGCAGGCCGGTCTCCGGCACCGCGGTGGTGCCGCCGATCCCGTTCAGCTCGGCCGGCAGGCCGGTGGTGATCGGCGAACCCGAACTCGAGCCGGTGCCGGTGCCGGTACCGGCCGGGTCGCCGAAGCCTTCCCGGCGAGCGAACTCCCGGGCCGGCTCGATCGGGTCGAAGCCGCCGTAGAACGGCTCGTTCGGGTTCGGGCCGTCGGTCTTGCGCCGACCACCCCGACGCAGCGCCGTCCGGATGGTGGTCCGCTGCGGCAGGATGTCGATCGCCGCGGTCAGGGTGCGCGCCCGCAGGTCGTTGCCGGGCTCGGGGGCCGGTGCCTCTTCGGCCGGAGCCTGCGCGGACGGCGCCTCGGGCTGGTAGCCGCCCTGTTCGGGCACGTACGGCGCCGGTTCGGTAGGAACGAACGGCTCGGGCAGGTAGGGCTGCGGCTGCGGCTCGTAGGTCGCGGCCTGGTAGGACGGCGCGTCCGGGGTCGACGGCTCGTACCCGGCGGGCTCGTACCCGGCCGGCTCGTACCCGGCCGGCTCGTACCCGGCCGGCTGGTAGGCGGGCTGCTCGAAGGCTGACGGGTCGTAGGCCGCCGCGTCGTAAGCAGCCGGGGCGTAGGCCGACGGCTCCGGAGTGGGCGGTGCGTAGGCGGCCGGCTCGTACGCCGCGGGCTGGTCAGGCTGCGGCTCGTAGGCCGGCGGCTCGTAGTCGGCCGGGGAGTAGCCGGCCGGGTCGGCCGCGGGCGGCTCGAACGTCGGCGGCAGGGTCGGCAGGGCGGGCGAGGTCGGCGCCGGGGCCAGTCCCGGCGTCGGAGCCAGGCCCGGCGTCGGAGCCAGACCGGGGGTGGGCGCCAGGCCGGGGGTGGAGGCCAGACCGGGGGTCGGGACCTCCTCCGGCTCGGGCGCGCCGGCCGCCGAGACCTCGGCCCAGGCCTGCCAGCGATCGGCGTCCGCAGCGGACTGAGCCGGTTCGGCCCATTCCACACCGGCGACCGCGTCGGCACCGGCCGAATCGTCGTCGGACCGGACGGGCTCGGCCGAAGGCGCCGCAGCGATTCCGGTGAGGAGCGCGTCGGACGGAACGGCGTAGGTCGGCGCCGGCGCGAACGGGGCCGCCGCGAACGGGGCCGGGTCGAACGGAGCGGGCGCGAACGGGGACGAGTCGGACGGGGACGGGTCGACCGGAGCCGGGTCGACCGGAGCCGGGTCGGATGCGGCGGGCGCGAACGGGGCCGGCTCGAAGGCGGACGGGTCGGCGACCGGCTCGGCCGCGAAAGAGGCCAGGCCGTCGTGCGGCGCGGCGAACTGAGCCGTCCCGGCCGGGGCCGGGCCGTCGGCCGGCGGTGCGGCGACCGGTTCGGCCGGGGCCGCCGTCTCCCGGCGGGACCGGAAGCCGGAGAACAGGGACGAACCGACGGCCGGGGCGGCCGGCGACGGAGCGGCCGGCTCGACCTCGGACGAGGTGAACTCGGGCGCCGACAGCTGGTCCGTGACCGGTTCGGCCGGGGTCGAGGCCCAGTCGGACGTGGCCCAGCTCGGCGCCGAGCTCGGCTGGGTCGCCCATTCGGCGTCCGCCCACTCCGAGGCGGCCGACGTCTCGACCGGGGCCGGTTCCGGGACCGCAACCGGCTCGGGAGCGGCTGCCGGGGCCGCACCCCGCCGGGCCAGCGGCGGGCCGGGCACGATGGTCGGCTCGACCACCTCTCCGGGCGTCGCGCCGAACGGCAGTTCGTCCGGCTGCGGCATCCAGGTCGGCTGCGAGTCGGCCTCGGCGGTCAGGGCATCGGCGTTGAACGAGGCCGGCAGCACCGGGGCCGACGGCATCGGGATCGGCGCGCTCACGGCCGGCGGGGCCGCGGCCACGGCCGGGACCGGCTCGGGCGAGCCGGGGAAGGCGACCGGGTAGGCGTCCGCGAACGGCGACGAGGCGGAGGACGCCGCGACCGGCACCCGGGCCGGCTCCGGCGCTCCGGGCTGAGCCGGGACGGCCGGCGGCTGGGACAGGGCCGCGGGCTGGCTGTAACCGGGGCTGTCGATCGCTCCCGGGGTGAACAGCGCGGCCGGCAGGTCGATCAGCACGGCCGTGCCGCGGGCCCGGCCGGAGGTCAGGGTGACCTTGGCGTCGAGCCGCTGGGCCAGCCGGCCGACCACGAAGAAGCCGAGCCGCTGCGAGCTGAGGGCGTCCGCCGTCGGGGGCTCGTCGAGCCGGGCGTTGATCTCGGCCAGTTCCTCGGGCGGCAGGCCGAGACCGTCGTCGGCCACGGTGACCCGCACGCCGTCCTCGGTCTGGGTGGCCATCACGAAGACCGTGCTGCCGGGGTCGGAGAAGTTGGTCGCGTTCTCCAGCAGCTCGGCGATCAGGTGAGCGATCGGCAGGGCCAGGTGGGCGAACACCGGCGGGTCGACCGCGAGCGACAGCGACACCCGCGAGTAGTGCTCGATCTCGCTGGTCGCGGTGCGCACGACGTCGGACAGCGGCATCGGGTCGCGCAGTCGCCGGCCGGACTCGATGCCGGCCAGGACCAGCAGCGACTCGGCGTTCCGGCGCATCCGGGTGGCCAGGTGGTCGAGCCGGAAGAGCTCCTCCAGAGCGTCCGGGTTGACCTCGTTGCGCTCCAGCTGGTCGATGAAGGCCAGCTGGCGGCCGAGCAGCACCTGGTTGCGCCGGGCCACGTTGACGAACATGTCCGAGATGGCCGACCGCAGCCGAGCCTGCTCCCGGGCGATCTGCACGGTCACCGCGTTGACGTCGACGAACGCGGCGGCCAGCTGGCTGACCTCGTTGCGCCCGACGGTGGAGACCACCGGCAGGTGCAGCTCGACCTCCTCGTCCGACTGCAGCGAGGCGACCAGGCGGGGCAGTTCGTCGCGGATCTGGGTGGCGGCCACAGTGAGCCGGCGCAGCGGGGCCGACACCCGGCGGCTGAGGCCGAGGGCCAGCAGCAGGGTGAGCAGAGTGATGCCGAGCGCGCCGGCCAGGGTCAGCCGCAGCTTGGTCCTGGCCGAGTCGTAGTCGGACGTGGCCAGCGTGACGCCGTCGTGGCTGAGCTTGTCGAACACGGTCCGGATCGCGGTGATCTGGGCCGTGGTGACCGCCGTCCAGGTCAGGACGCTGACCTTGGGGGCGGCCGCCGGCCCGGCGGTGGCCAGGGCCTTGCGGGCGGCGGTCAGGTCGGCGGAGTGGGCGGCCGAGGAGTTCAGCGCCACCCGGAGGGCTTGCTGCTGCGAGGGCAGCGCGATCCGGTTGTACTCGGACAGGGCCTGCGCGCCGGCCGCCTCGGCCGTGCCCAGGTCCCGCTGGTCGAGCGTGCTTACCTGACCGGACAGGATGGCTGAGGCCCCGGTCAGCTGCTCCTCGGCGAGCGCCTCGATGGCCAGGCCGAGCTGGCCGAAGGACCGGAAGTTGGCCGCCTGGCCCTCGTCGCTGATCGTGTTGGCCAGGTCGAAGGGCAGGTTGACGTCGGCCGAGATGATCGAGGTGTAGCGCAGCGCGATGGTCCGGGCCGTGGCCTTGCCGCCGTCGACGTCGGCGCGCAGGGCCGGGATCAGGGCGTGCTCGGAAGCCAGCCGGTTGATCGCCTTCTGAACCGTCGTGTCGTCCGTGGACTGGACGTCGGCGATCTGGGACCGGACGTCGGCCAGGTCGCGGTCGACGCCGACCCGGGCCGCCTTCAGCTGCTTGTCCGCCCCGGGAATGCCGAGCAGCACTTCGCCGGACAGCGCCCGCTCCGTGGCCAGCCCGTTGACCAGGACGGCAAAAGTGGTACCGGCCGTCGCGAGGTCGCGGGACTGGTTGGCCTCGCGCATGTCAACAAGGGCCTGATAGGTCACCTGGGACGAGATCAGGCCGAGCACAAGTACCGGTAGGGCAAGGGCCGACAGGATCTGCCACCGGATACCGAGGTTGCGCAGCATCTGGACCTTCCGCTCGCTGAGTCGCCGGTCAATGAACAACGGCGCTTGCGGGGCCACGAGCGCGTCGAATGGTGTTGTCGGTCGGCGAGGGCCCGAGATTGATCCCTGACGACCCTCCGTTTATGCCGTTCACCCGTTGGGGGCACTTCGTTGGTGACGCCGCGTAGGGTCGCCGTCATGAAGGCAGTGGTGATTACCGAGTTCGGCGGGCCCGAGGTGCTGCGACTGCGGGACGTACCCGATCCGGTGGTGGGGCCGGGCGAGGTGGTGATCGACGTCGCCGCCACCGCGATCAACCGGGCCGACCTGCTGCAACGGGCCGGCCACTACCCGCCGCCGGCCGGCGCCCCGGACTGGCCCGGGCTGGAGTGCAGCGGCACGATCAGCGCGATCGGGGCCGGCGTCCGGGACTGGAATCTGGGCGACCCGGTGTGTGCGTTGCTCTCCGGCGGTGGCTACGCCGAACGGGTGGTCGTCCCGACCGGTCAGCTGCTGCCGCTGCCGGCCGGGGTCGACCTGGTCGACGCGGCGGCCCTGCCCGAGGTCACCTGCACGGTCTGGAGCAACGTGTTCATGGCCGCCGGGCTGCGACCGGGCGAGGTGCTCCTGGTTCACGGCGGTTCGAGCGGGATCGGGACGATGGCGATCCAGCTCGCCGGTCAGGTCGGCGCCCGGGTGGCGGTGACCGCCGGTTCGGCCGCGAAGCTGGAGCGTTGCCGCGAGCTCGGGGCGCAGATCACGATCAACTACCGCGAGCAGGACTTCGTCGAGGCGGTCCGGCAGGGCACCGACGGGCACGGGGCCGACGTCGTCCTGGACAACATGGGGGCCTCGTACCTGAGCCGCAATCTCGACGTGCTCGCCCCGAACGGCCGGCTGGTGGTGATCGGCCTGCAGGGCGGTGTCCGGGCCGAGCTGGACCTGGGCCTGCTGATGGCCCGGCGGGCGGCCGTGATCTCGACCTCGCTGCGGGCCCGCCCGGCGCAGGAGAAGGCCTCGATCGTGAAGAGCGTCACCGAACATGTGTGGCCGTTGTTGAGCTCGGGGACGGTCCACCCGGTGATCCACACCCGGTTGCCACTGGCCGAGGCGGCCGAAGGACACCGATTGATGACGGAGTCGTCACACATCGGCAAGGTGCTGCTGACCGTCTGAGCCGGATGCTGCACACTGGGGCGCCCTGGGCACGGTCTTCTACGTGTTTGTCACGTATTCGTCCCGGCCGCCCCGCCGATCCCTCGGTGCGGCCGGCGGATGACCGGTGCCGGGTCGGGGTGCCGCGGCGACGGCACCCCGTCGGAACGGCCCTCGCGAGGTTCGCGGGGGCCGTTTCTCGTTACCGAACGGTAGATCGACCCGTCGCAACGCGCCCGACCCGGATGTCTTCTCGGTCGCATTTTGTCTTGGCCGGGTCGAGGTCGACGTCTTTCTGGTGACCGACCGTTATTTAGGACAGATTTGCCGTTCGCTTGTCCCCCGCCGTCCGCTGGATACGGCAGTGCGGCCCGGACGTCCGCTCAGTGAGACATTTCGCAGGGATTTTTGCGACAGATAAGGACACTCTCCGCAGTCTCAGCAGTTACCGCGTGTTGCCCAGCGGCCACTCCATGATATGACTAAGGCCGATTACGGCTTCTTGTAAGTGCTGCTCATCGGCTGAGCGGCCTATTGCTCGCTCTCCGTGTGGGTGATCTGTCCGAAGACTGCTCTCAAACTGTCGCGTAGTGCCCTCGTGCAAGGCACGATGGAGGCATGACGACGCAGCCGCAGCAAGGGTTTGCCCCCTCGGGTAACCCCGGCGCGCCCGGTAGCGCCGACCCCGCTGACGAGTCCGGGACGCAGGAACGGGTCGTGGTGGTGACGCCGGAAGGCATGGCCATTACCGGGCCGAGTGACACCGAGACGAATCCGGCCAATCTGATCGAACAGCCGGCCAAGGTGATGCGGATCGGCAGCATGATCAAGCAGCTGCTCGAAGAGGTCCGCAGCGCTCCGCTCGACGAGGCCGGCCGGGCCCGCCTGGCCGGCATCCACGAGCGGTCGGTCAAGGAGCTGGAGAAGGGTCTGGCCCCCGAGCTGGTCGAGGAGCTGCGGGCGATCGCCCTGCCGTTCGACGACTCCAGCACGCCGTCGGACGCCGAGCTCCGGATCGCCCAGGCCCAGTTGGTCGGCTGGCTGGAAGGCCTGTTCCACGGCATCCAGACCGTGCTGTTCGCCCAGCAGATGGCCGCCCGCACCCAGTTCGAGCAGATGCGGCGGGCCCTGCCCGGCGGTCCGCCGGAGGCAATGGGCATGCCGGGCGATCCGTCCGGCTCCGCCGGCCCCGGCGGCGGCACCGGTCAGTACCTGTAGGGCGGGGGTGGCCGGCCATGGGAATGCTCGATTGGATCCGGACACCACGAATTGGTCCGGGCCCGCTCGGTAACGGTGTGTGGCGGCGTGTACACGATCGGTTCGCCCGCGCTGTTCGCCGCTACCGGTCGGTCATCGACGTCGTGCCTTCCCGCCCGGTGCGCACCGAACTGATGGAGATCGCCGACGAGCTGGACCAGATCCTGGACGTCGTCCGGGAGGCCTGCGAACACGCCCAGGCCGTGGCGCCCAGCGAAGGGGCCGACGTGCCGGTCGGGCCCGGAGACATCTATCTCGACATACACCGCCGACTGGCCCGGGCGGCCACGCTCTGCGCCCGGGCGTCGGAGTCGGCCATGATGGCCCGGGTCGCCGTCCGGATGAAGGACGCCGACGGCGTCCGGGACCACATCGACGCCGCCCGGCGCACGGCCAAGCAGGTCCGCGAGATGGTCGAGGGCGCCGTCCTCTGATTGGCCCGGCTCAGTGCCGGCGGCGCGAGCTCTTCTGCTTCTTCGGTTCCTCGATCAGGGTGAGGGCCAGCGTCGGGCAGGCCGTGACCGCCCGCTGGGCGTGGGCGAGCACCGAGCGAGCCACGACAGCGTCCTTGATCAGCGGATATCCCCACTCATCGAGGGTCACCAGCTCGGGCACCAGCTCGGCGCAGACGCCGTGCGCCTTGCACGCCGGCCAGTCGACTGCGAGTCGGCGAGGGGCTGCCACGGAGAGTGAATCTATCTCTCCGGGCCGTCGACGGCCACGCGCGGGGCCACCAGGAGCCGCTCCAGCACCTGGGCCACGCCGTCCTGAGCACAGGGCGGGGCCAGCTGGGACGCCGCCGCCAGCGCTTCGGGATGGCCACCGCTCATCGCGTACCCGGCTCCGGCCCAGACCAGCATCGGGACGTCGTTGGGCATGTCCCCGAACGCCACCACCTCGGCCGCGGGCACGCTGAGCTCGCCGGCCAGCCAGGCCAGGGCCGACGCCTTGGTCACGCCGGGCGCCGAGATCTCGAGCATGTGGTTGGCCGGGTCGGAGTGCACCACCTCGGCCGCCCCGCCCAGCTCCCGGCGGGCGATGGCCAGCATCGCGTCCGAGTCCAGCGAACCGTAGTGCTGCGGCGACTGCCGGCAGAGCACCTTGATCACGGTCGGCCGGTCGGCCAGCAACTCGGCCAGGGTGCCGGTGGCCGCCTCGAGCGCCGCCTGGTGCCGGGGCAGGTAGTCGGGCTCGCGCCGGTACCCGTCCAGGGTCTCCAGGGCGAAGGTCGCGCCGGGCAGGTGCTCGCGCAGCCGCGCCGTCACGTCGAGCACGGTGGCCGGGTCGAGCCCGCTGGAGCGGACCACCTGGTTGGTGGCCAGGTCGAGCACCACCGCCCCGTTGCCGCACAGGGCCAGCCCCTGGTGACCGGTCATCGCCACGATCGACTCCATCCACCGCGGCGGCCGGCCGGTGACGAACACCACATGGATGCCGAGCCGCTCGCACTCGTGCAACGCGGCCAGGGTTCGCGACGAGATCGTGCCGTCGCCGCACACGATCGTCCCGTCGAGATCGGTCGCCACCATTTGCATATCCACATCCTGCCGTGCCTGGGGACGAGCAAAAACGCCGCGGTTGGTCGCTGGCTAGCGTGCCGGGGCGCAACCAGCGCACAAGCCGGGGCAAGCCGGCACCGATCACGAGGAAACGCCATGGATGAACGACGCACCGTGACTGTCTGGGCCGCGAACGGACTGACCGTGACCGCTCACCGCAGCGACGACGACAACCTGGTGATCTACGGTCAGGATCTGAGATCGGGGTCGGCCTTCGGTACCGAGGTGACCGAGCACGAGTACGGCTTCACGGTGGCCGCGCTCGACGTCCCCCGCCTGCTGACCGCCCTGAACGCGCCGGCCGAGGCCGACATTCTCGATGTGCTGGCCGGGCCGGCCGGGGCCGAGGTGGTGCGGGCCGGCGAGAGCGCCTGGCTGGCCGAGGCCGGGGTCGAGCCGGAGTTCTGGTCCCGAACCGGCTAATCCTCAGCGGGCGGGGGTACAGGTGCCGGGCGGCGCGACTTCCAGGTCAAGCGCCGCCCGGCACCGAGGACAACAGGTGCAGACCGGATCCGCAGGGTCCACACCTGGCCTCGCCGGACGCCCCCCGCGACGTCCCGGCACCTAACGGTAGATCGCCGAGGTACGTCCTGACATGCCCCACCTTCGGGGGGCAGCAGATACCGGTGGGTTCGACGAGCCGGTCAGCAGCCCCGGAAACCGCGGTTCAGAGCCGGTCTTCGGGTCGAACGGCGGGAGCCGGCACCGGGTCGACCGGATTGCTGTCGTGCAGCAGGCCGTCTTCCACCGCCCGCCGGTGCAGCGCGATCTTGGTACGGGCCTCGCGGCCGGCGTGGGCGTACTTCTCGCGGACCCGGGTCAGGTAGGTCTTGGCCGTCTCGACCGAGATGTCGAGCTGGCGGGCAACGCTCTTCAGCGGCAGGCCCGAGGCGTACAGCACCAGAGCCCGGCGTTCCTGCGGGCTGAGCGACGGCGTGCTCTCGTCCGGCCCGTCGCCGGCCACCAGCATCGCCGCCAGGGCCTGGGTGACGTGGGCCTCACCGCGGGCCGCGGCCCGCACGGCGTACACGATCTCGGCCGCGTTCTCGCTCTTCGGCACGTAGCCGAGGGCGCCGGCGGCGATCGACTCACGCACCCGGCGCGGGTCGGCGAACGTGCTCACCACCACCACGGCCACTCCGGCCGCGGCCAGCTCCACAATCTTGGCGCTGGTCGGCACGTCGTCCCCGAGATCGAGGTCGAGCAACACCACGTTGACCGGGAACCGCGGGTGCCGCAGCAGATCGCGGAAAGCGGTGACGGCGATGGTCACCTCCAGGTCGGCCGCCTCGGCGCCGAGCCAGGTCGAGAGCCCGTCGAGCATCAGCCGATGGTCGTCGACGATCCCGACCCGGATCCGGGGAGCGGGCGACGACGGATCGGCCGGTCCCGAGTCGCGGACCTCGAGATCACCCACGTCGAGGCCGCGCACCTCGACCTGGTCGGCCCGGACCCGCAGGCTGCCCGCTGGATCACTCATCGCTCACCCCCACCCTCGGCCCTGCCGAAACCCCTGACGATCGGGTTCGCCCGCCTCAGGCCCATCATGCCGACTGCGAGCCGACGCCCAGCCTCCTGAGATCGGGCGTGTCTGGCTCAAGCAACACTCTGGGTAAGGCAAAGGTTACGCGAAAGGGGGCGCTTCGGCGTTCAGCCTGCGGTAGTGGGGATGAGCGGGTCGGCCGATCAGGATGCCGGCAGCTCGCCCAGGGCGATCAGCTCGTCGTTCTTGAGCAACCGGGACCGGATCAGGAAGCGAACCCCGTACGGCGCCTCGAGAGAGAAGCCCGCCCCGCGGCCGGGCACCACGTCGATCGTCAGGTGGGTGTGCTTCCAGTACTCGAACTGCGGTTTCGACATCCAGACCGGAACCGTGTCGTCGTCCAGCGGCAACCGGGCCAGCAGGACGTCGCTGTCACCGGTGAGGAAGTCTCCCGCCGGGTAACACATCGGCGAGCTCCCGTCGCAGCAGCCGCCAGACTGGTGGAACATCAGCGAGCCGTTGGCGGCCCGGAGGCGACGGAGCAGGTCCGTCGCCTCCGGGGTCACGTCGACCCGGGAGAAACCCGGGGCGGGGGCATCCATCAGAAGAACCCCAGCTTGTTCGGGCTGTAGCTGACCAGCATGTTCTTGGTCTGCTGGTAGTGGTCGAGCATCATCTTGTGGTTCTCCCGGCCGATGCCCGAGCCCTTGTAGCCACCGAACGCCGCTGCCGCCGGGTAAGCGTGGTAGCAGTTGGTCCAGACCCGGCCGGCCTGGATCCCCCGGCCGAACCGGTAGGCGGTGTTGATGTCCCGCGACCAGACGCCGGCCCCGAGCCCGTACAGCGTGTCGTTGGCGATCTTCATCGCCTCGTCCTGGCTGTCGAACCGAGTCACCGAGACCACCGGGCCGAAGATCTCCTCCTGGAAGATCCGCATCGAGTTGTCACCCTCGAAAATGGTCGGCTTCACGTAGTAGCCACCGGCCAGGTCGCCGGGCAGCTCGTTACGCTCGCCGCCGGTGAGGATCTTGGCCCCTTCGGCCTTGCCGATCTCGAAGTACGACAGGATCTTCTCGAGCTGGTCGTTGCTGGCCTGGGCACCGAGCATGGTGTCGGTGTCGAGCGGGTTGCCGGCCACGATCGCCTCGGTCCGGCTGAGCGCGTCGCCGAGGAACTTGTCGTAGATCGACGACTGGATCAGGCCTCGCGACGGGCAGGTGCAGACCTCGCCGCTGTTCAGGGCGAACATCGTGAAGCCCTCGAGAGCCTTGTCGTAGAACGCGTCGTTCTCGTTGGCGACGTCCTCGAAGAAGATGTTCGGGCTCTTGCCGCCCAGCTCGAGGGTCACCGGGATGATGTTCTGGCTGGCGTACTGCATGATCAGCCGGCCGGTGGTGGTCTCGCCGGTGAACGCGATCTTGCTGATCCGGCTGGACGACGCCAGCGGCTTGCCCGCCTCGACGCCGAAGCCGTTGACGATGTTGAGCACGCCGTCCGGCAGCAGGTCTCCGACCAGGTCGATCCAGACCATGATCGAGGCCGGCGTCTGCTCGGCCGGCTTGAGCACGACCGCGTTGCCCGCGGCGAGGGCCGGGGCCAGCTTCCAGACGGCCATCAGCAGCGGGAAGTTCCACGGGATGATCTGCCCGACGACGCCCAACGGCTCGTGGAAGTGGTAGGCGACGGTGTCGTCGTCGAGCTGGCTGAGCGAGCCCTCCTGGGACCGGATCGCGCCGGCGAAGTACCGGAAGTGGTCGATCGCCAGCGGCAGGTCGGCCGCCATCGACTCCCGGATCGGCTTGCCGTTGTCCCAGGTCTCGGCGACCGCGAGCATCTCGAGGTTCGCCTCCATCCGGTCGGCGATCTTGTTCAGGATGTTGGCCCGCTCACCGGGCGAGGTCTTGCCCCAGGCCGGGGCGGCGGCATGCGCGGCGTCCAGGGCCGCGTCGATGTCCTCCGCCGTCCCCCGGGCGACCTCGCAGAAGGTCTTGCCGGTGACCGGGCTCGGGTTCTCGAAGTACTGACCCTTGACCGGAGCGACCCGACGGCCACCGATCCAGTGGTCGTACCGGGAGGCGAAGGTGGTGGGACTGCCCGGCTGTCCGGGCTGGGCGATGACGGCCATGCGGAACCTCCACATTCACGTCCGGCCCACCGTTGGGCCGAACCTGAGGCCGACGGTAGGCCGCCGAAGGTTGCAGCAACGTTGCGCCGCTGTTGCTGCCGCTACGGCCGGCGGCCTGCGGTCAGCCGCCGATCATCCGCCGGAAGCCGGCCCGGAACGCCTCGACGTCGGCGTCCAGAGCCACCCGCCACAGGCTGAACCCGGCCGGCTCGGCCTGCCGGGAGCCGGCCACCCGGGCGAAGACCGGCGCCCGGACGTCGGCGACGGTCGCGCCCCAGGCCGGGCCCTCGCCGGTGACCACGGCCAGCGGCAGTTCGGGCGCGTCCAGCAGGGCCGGGTCGGCCCAGGCCATCACGGCCAGCAGGTCGTGGCACGGGCAGTCGGGAGCGGTGAACGTCGACCCGAACGGCCGGTAGAAGTGCAGCGGGACGTCGAGAAAGGCGGCTGCCGGGGTGCGGCGCTCGGCCAGCAGCTCGAACTCGGTGTCGGTGAGCGTGGCCCGGTAGGTGGCGTCCAGCCCGACCAGCAACGGAGGACGGCGCCAGCCGGCCCCCACGACCAGCGCTGCCGCCGCGGGGTCGCCGGCCACGTTGGCCTCGGCCGCCGGCTGAGCGTTACCGCCGACCGCGATCGAGCCGCCCATCACCACCAGCTCGGCCACCCGCCCGGCCCAGCTCGGGTCGGCCGCCAGCACCCGGCCCAGGTTGGTGAACGGCGCCGTGCCGACCACACTGATCCGGCCCGGCCTCTCGTCGATCAGCCGGCGCAGCAACGCCTCCGCGCTCTCGTCGACGGCGGCGGCCCCCGGCGGCAGCGGATGGCCGGCGTTGCCCTGACCGTCGTCACCGTGAATGAACGGGACCGGGGCCAGCAGCGGGCCGGGGCCTAACCGGCCGGGCGCGCCGATCGCGACCGGGATGTCGAGCCGGCCGGCCGCCGCCAGCACCTTGAGCACGCTGACGGCGGCCAGCTTCTCGTCGACGGCACCGCTGGTGGTGGTGACGGCGATCAGATCGGTGAGCGGGTCGGTGAGCAACCACCACAGGGCGGTGCAGTCGTCCACCCCGCCGTCGGTGTCGAGAATCAGCGGACGGCGGGTCACCCGGCCATGCTGCCAGCCAACTGTTTCAACCGGGTCTCCCGCTGCCCGGGGCCGCCGGGACGGGTGGAACGGCTCGCGCATCCGGCCCGTCGATCGGAGAGGATCGAGGGATGAATAAGGACGCAGACGACAACAGCGGCCCCGACGACACGGAAGGTCGCGATCAGTCCCGCGACCTGCTGGCCGGGGAGTTGACGCCGGCCACCCTGCGGGCGATCGGGTTGCGGGCCGATGAACTGGCCGGCAAGATCAGGGCCGCCTACGCCCGGATCGACACCGTGGATGCGTTCCTGTCGCCGTACTGGCAGTCGATGTACCGGATCCGGCTCGATGCCGCACTGGAGGCGGCGAACGACGCCGCCGACCATCTCACCCGGACCGCCGCCGACCTGGCCCGGGTGCGGGCTCGACGCGCCGGCCGGCCCGGCGAGCCTTCGTAGGGACGCGTGCGGCCAGGCTGGGCGATCCGACCACCATCACCGCGAGCAGGAGAAGCTTGGCGCTGACGTAGTGCCCAAAAGGTGCTCAAGGTGTGCACATTCGGTGAAGGTATTCGTGGCCGGCGCCGCCGGCTCGGTCAGCCCAGTCGGCGCAGGTGGGCCCGGGCCAGCGCGCGCCGCGGCGAGCCCGGCGGCAGCACCGACTCCAGCGCCAGCCAGGCGGCGGCGTCGTCGTGCCCGTCGGGCCGGGCCGTCCAGCTCTCCAGGGCCACCGCGCTGCCCGAGTCGAGCACGGCCTGGCGCAGCTCGGAGGTGAACTCCTCGCTCATCGAGCGGATGCCGGGAGCGTCCGAGCCGGGCAACGGCGCGCCGCCGAAGTCGGCCAGGCTCTCGGTGAGCCGGCCTTGGGCCAGGCCGGCCCGCACCCGGTCGACGTCGGTGGCGACCGGAACGGTGAGCCGGTACGGCCGGGAGTCGAGCAGGCCGGCGCCGAGCACCCGGCGCAGCCGGTTGATCTCGGCCCGCACGGTGATCAGGTGCTCGCCGTCCGGGTGCAGGGCGACGTCGAGGGCCTGGGCCGAGAGGCCGTCCGGGCGCGCGGCCAGCAGCCAGAGCAGCTCGGTGTGCCGGCGGCTGAGCTGCCAGTCCTGCCCGCCGTACCTGAGCCAGCCCGCTTGGGGGCCCATCACCTGCAGGAATGCCTCGGCCCGGGCCGCCTCGGCGGTCGCTGGGCGGGCGGGGGTGCGGGCCGGGCCGGAGCGGGACGAGTTCGGCAGCTGCAGGGCCAGCCCGGCCTCGACCGCCGCCGCACAGGCCCGGACCAGGGCCAGCGTTCTGGTCCCGGCGACGTCGGGCCCGCCGGTCAGATCGATGACGCCGAGCAGCCGGCCGGTCAGTGGGTCGTGCACCGGCGCGGCCACGCAGCTCCAGGCCTGCACCCCCAGGCCGAAGTGCTCGCCGGCCCGGATCTGCACCGGGATGTCCAGAGCCAGCGCCGTGCCCGGGGCATTGGTGCCGGCCCCGCGCTCGCTCCAGAGCGCCCCCTCGACGAAGTGCATCCGTTCGGCCCGGGTCCGCAGCCGGTGGTGACCCTCGACCCAGAGCAGGCGGCCCCGCGCGTCCCCGATCGCGACGATGTGCCCGGCCTCGTCGGCGTCGTCGGTGAGCAACCGGCGGATCAGCGGCATCATCGGGGCCAGTGGGTGACGGGCCCGGTACTCGGCCAGCTCGACCTCGGGCAGGTCGAGTGGAGCCGAACCGGCGCACGGGTCGACGCCGAGCGCCAGCGAGCGCCGCCAACTGGCCGCGACGACCGGGCGAACCAGGTCGGGCAGGGGCGAAGCGGGCGCGGCGAGAAAGCTCTCGTGCACGGCGGCAAGCGTGCAGCCGTACTTCCTCGCGACCATGTCTCGATAGTAGGTGACCCAAGTCACCAAAGCACCGTGAGCAGGGTCAAAGACTGGAAACTCGCAGCCCTTTCCCAGCCGGCGGCCCCGAGCCGGCCTCGGACCGCCTTGGCCGCTCGGGACGGCCGGTCAGACCGGTAGGTGAGTGCGCAGCTCGGAACGGCTCATCACCCGGTCGACCAGGCCGTACTCGCGCGCCTCCTCGGCCGTGAACCAGCGGTCCCGGTCCGAGTCGGCCTCGATCTGCTCGACCGTCTGGCCGGTGTGCTGGGCGGTGAGCTCGGCCAGCTGGCGCTTGACCATCATCATCTGATCGGCCTGGATCCGGATGTCGGTGGCCGATCCGCCGACCCCACCGGAGGGCTGGTGCATCAGGATCCGGGCGTGCGGCAGGGCGTACCGCTTGCCCGGGGTGCCGGCCGAGAGCAGGAACTGCCCCATCGACCCGGCCAGGCCCATCGCGACCGTGGAGACGTCGCAGGAGATGAATTCCATGGTGTCGTAGACCGCCATGCCCGCGGTGACCGAGCCACCGGGCGAGTTGATGTAGAGCGAGATGTCGTCCGTGGACTGGGCCGCCAGCAGCAACAGGGCGGCGCAGATCTCGTTGGCGTTGTCGTCTCTCACCTCGGAGCCGAGCAGGATGATCCGCTCGCCCAGCAGACGGGTGAACACCAGCCGGTCGGAGAACGACGGGCCGTCGGGTTGCTGCGAGGCCCGGATCGGATGCGGTCGGCCTCGGAGCGGGTCGGTGAGTTCCGGGTCTCGATAGGTGGCTCGGGCGATGGCTCGGTGGTTTTCCATGAACTTTTCCATGAAGCCAGCCTGGAACCCGGCTCTGCCGTCGAGCCAGCGATTCGGCCGGGCGGAGATCTGCTCAGAGCAGACCGTGACGACGGCCCGCTCTCCGGCCGTCCTGATCGGCGGTTTGCGCCGTAGGCTGGTCTCATACCGACGGAGGGAACGCGATGCTGCTGCGAGGCTTGATCGGCACGGTGTTGCGCCGGATTCGGATCGGCCAGGGCCGGACCCTGCGCGACGTGGCCGAGTCGGCCCGGGTGTCCGTGCCCTACCTCTCCGAGGTCGAGCGCGGCCGCAAGGAACCGTCGTCCGAGCTGCTGGCCGCCATCTGCACAGCCCTCGACCTGCAACTGGCCGACCTGCTCGACGAGGTCCAGCACGAGATCACCCGGGCCCGGGTGGCCGAGCTGATGCGAGCCCGTTCGGTCACCAGCTTCACCGCCATGCGGGGTGACTCCCGAAGGTCGGCCGGGCCGTCGTCGGTCACGCTGTCGCACTCCGGGTCGATGATCGCGGCCTGACCGGCCCGGCGATTCACATGACTCATCAGTTCTCCGAGCGCACCCGGTAGAGGTCGCGCAGCAGGAGCACCTCGGCGCCGTGATGCAGCAGTTCACGGTTGATGTGGAAGATCAACGCCGCGTCAAAGGTCAGGCGACCGTCGCCGAAATGCCTGGAGGCACGGACGCCGAGACAGCCGACACTGATGTGGGCCAGCCGCCAGGCGATCGTGGTTACCGGCGGCGGAACCGGCTCGGGACACGCGTGGTCATAGACGAAGTCACCCTGCCCCGCGGCCTGGCCGCCGCGGGCCTGACCCCGGGGCGGATCGACCAGGCATCCGGAGCCGGCTCCCAGAAGTACTCGGCATCGCTGAGCCCGTCGAGCCGGGGCGGACGAACGACCGCCAGTGCCAGTCGAGTTGGTCGATCACCTGCTGTTTCCAGTCCAACGGATCAGCCGTGGGGCCTGTGGCCATGGGCTCTGTCTCCTCACGGTCTGACGTTCAAGGGGGCGCTCGGGATTCGACGAACCACCACGCTAACGGGCAGCCCGGTATCCGGCCCTGAATGCCGCCCGGCGCTCGGGCCGCCGGGCGATTCGTGCTTTATGCGGTATTGACACCACTCAGCTGATCAAGCAACCCTTCCAGGTGAGAAAGCGCTCTCCAGGCGGTTTCTGTCCGTCTCGTCACGCCGGTGTCAAAGGGGATCCCATGACGATCGCGCCCGCCCTCACCTCGATTCGCCGCCGACAGGTGGCCATTCCGCTGGCCGTCGCCGGAGCACTGGCTCTGGCCGGCACCGTGATGGCCGCCGCGACCTCGTCCGGGGCCACCGCGACCCTGCTGTCCCAGGGCAAGCCGGTGACGGCGTCCTCGATCGAGAACGCGGCCACGCCGGCCTCGGCCGCGGTCGACGGCAGTGCGGCCACCCGGTGGTCGTCCTCGTTCAGCGATCCTCAGTGGCTGACCGTCGACCTGGGCCAGATCGACTCGATCAGTCAGGTCGTGCTCGACTGGGAGACGGCCTACGCCAAGACCTTCCAGATCCAGCTCTCCCTCGACGGCGCCACCTGGTGGCCGGTCAACGCCGGATACACCGGCACCGGCGGCCGGCAGACCGTCGAGCTGGCCACCGCCGGCCGGTTCGTGCGGTTCTACGGCCTGACCCGGGCCACCCACTGGGGTTACTCGCTGAAGGAGTTTCAGGTGTACGGCGTCCCGAGTCAGGGGCGGACGTGCCTGCCCGCCGACGTCGCCCGGACCCACCCGGCGTTCGCGTCGTCCACCGAGAACGGGCGCACCCCGGCCTCGGCCGCGGTCGACGGCAACCCCGGCACACGCTGGTCGAGCGAGTTCAGCGACCCGCAATGGATCCAGGTCGACCTGGGTTCGGTCCAGAACGTCTGCCAGGTGGAGCTGAACTGGGAGGCCGCCTACGCCCGGTCGTTCCAGGTCCAGACCTCGATGGACGGCGTCGCCTGGCTCACCGCCTACTCGACCACCACCGGGGCCGGCGGCGATCAGGTTCTCACCGTCAACAGCACCGGGCGCTACCTGCGGGTTCACGGCACCGTCCGAGCCACCGGATACGGGTACTCGCTGTTCGACCTGACGGTACGGGCCGCCTCGATCCTGTTCCCGCAGCCGGGGCCGACGACCAGTGACATCCCGCCCACGCCCAGCACCGGCCCGTCGTCCGGGCCGCCGCTGCCGCCGAACCCGACCGAGAGCGACATCATCACCGGCCCGTCACCCACCACCCCCGGACCGACCCCGGCGACGCCGTTGCCGACCAACAGCTGACGGCCGGCGGGCCGCCGGATCGGCTGAATCAGCCCGAATCCAGCCCGAATCAGCGCTGCAGGTCGCTGAACTGCCGGCGCAACTGCCAGTACCAGGCCCGGCGACGTGCGGTCTCGGCGTCGCCGGGCTGCCGGCCGAGGGCCATCATCGGATCGGTGACGCCGTAGGTCACCCGGTAGGCGAGCAGGCTGGTCGCGACGTCCATCCAGGCCCGGGTGTCCTGAGCCGGCGGGATCGGGCCGAGCACCGAGGTGAACCAGGCCGGCAGCAGCGCACCCTCGCCGACGGCGTCGGCCACCCGGGTGCGCAGCCGGTCCTGCAACCCCGTCCAGGCCTGCTCGCCCTGGGCGACCACGTCGGCCACGGCGACCTGGGCCTCCTCGTCGGACGACAGGGCCGAGGCCGCCTCCAGGGCCGGCCCGGAGAGCTCCTTCATTCGTTGCCGAGCCTCGTTCAGCCCGGCGACGGCGCCCCGGAACTCGGCCACGGCGCTGCGGTGGCGATCGTCGTCGCGGCCGGTCTCGGCCAGCGTCTCGGCGGCCTTGAGCGCGAGGTCGCGGTGGTGGATCTGGGCCCGAACAGCGGCACCGTGGGCGTCGACGGCCGCCTCCAGGGCCGAGCGCCCGGCCGGCGGCAGCAGATCGGCCCGGGCCACGTGCCCGGCCTCGGCCACCTGGGCCAGCTCCACCTCGCGGCCGTCCACGTCGTCGAGCTGGGCCTCCAGGGCGGCCGACTTCAGCCGGATGTTGCGCTCCAGCCATTCGACCCGGGCGTCCAGCCGTTTGACCAGGGCCCCGAGCTCCTGGACCGAGGCCTCGACCTCGACCGACCGGTTCTCGACCTTGCGCAGGGCCAACCGGACGCCGTCCAGGCTGCCGTCCAGGCTGTGCAGCCGGTCGGGCAGATCCTGGATCGCCGCGCCCAGATCGTCGACGTCGTTGCGCAACTGGACGACGACGTAGCTGAGGTCGTTGTCCTGCCCGTCCCGGCTCACCGGGCCACCTGATTGCGGATCCACCACAGGCCTACGGCCAGGAACAGCAACCCGAGCCCGGCCAGCCAGAACGGCAGGTGCAGGACGGCCGCGACCGCGATCAGCAGCGAGCCGGCCGCGACCAGCACCGCCCCCGGTCGCAGCACCAGGTGCCGATCGCCGGGCGGGTGCACCGGCAGGCGCAACAGGAGCACCGCCGCACCGAACAGCACGATCACCATCAGCAGCCACCAGCGGGCCAGCCACCCGGCCACGGCCGCCACCGCCAGCGAGGCCCCGACCGCCGTCGGCACCATGCCCGACCAGCGCACGATCAGCAGGCTCAGCCGCCGCGGAGCCTGATCGAGCAGCAGCGGCAGGCGCTCCTCGAAGTCGATCAGGGCGGCGGCCGCCTCGATCACCGCATCGGTGGCCTTGCCGTAGGCCTCAGCTCCCGGGCGGATCGGGCGCAGTTCGTCCAGCCGCCGGCGCACCTGCGCCTGGAAGGCCGCGATCTGCTCCTCAGGGTCGTCGCCCATCTGATTGACGGTAGCCATCGGAGCGCGAATCGTCAGCCACGCACCACCACGGCAAAGGTTCCGATCCCCAGGAGCCGGTCGCCGTCGACGTACACGTCCTTGAGCATCAGGCTGGTCACCCTCCCGTCGGCGGGGTCGAACTCGACGTCGCGGACCTGGCCCAGCTCGTGACCGTGCTCGGTGATCACCCGCCGGCCGAGCAGGTCGAGCTTGCTGCCGGAGCGGGCCTTCAGTTCCTTGGGCGGCTCGGCCACCCGCTCGGCCGAGTCCACCGTGAGGGCATCCGGGCCGAGGCCGGCCAGAGCTTCCCAGAGGACGACGTCGCCCGGGCCCTTGCTCTTGCGGATCCGGAACCCGATCACCCGCTGCGTCACCGGGTCGACGATCGGGGCCTTGACCTTGCCCACCGTGGTTGCGGTGGACGTGTCCATCACCGGGTTGCCGGAGATGTCGCTGAACCGGATCATTCGCCGTCCTCGATCGGAAGCTTGGCGGTGGGAGCGACCGGGCGCTCGGCCGGCGGGCCGGAAGCCGACGAGGTCGGCTCGGTCGCCGGCGTGGATTCGGTCGGGGCCGGGGGCACCGCGGTGGGCGGCAAGCCGCCGGTCGATAGCGAGGCACCCGGCACCGAGGCACCCGGCACCGAGGCACCCGGCACCGAGGCACCCGGCACCGAGGCACCCGGCACCGAGGCATCCGGCGGCGGATTCGGTCGGCCGCGCAACCGGGCCCGGAACTCCTCCACCGCCGCCCCGAACCCGGCCAGGTCGTCGCGGATGAACTCGCGGGCCGCGTCGGGCAGGATCAGGGCCTCACCCGAGACCGACAGCGCGTCCGGCAGCGGCACGAACTGCCGGCGCGGGGCGGAGTCGTCGCTCGGGCTGATCTCGTAGCCGACCGCATCGGTCATCGAGTCGCCGACGGCCAGGATCACGTCGGTGACGGTGCCCAGATTGCGGCCGCTCTCGGTGATCACGGTCGACCCGAGCACGGCCCCGCCGGCCCCCTCGGTCTGGCCGCGCAGCGCCTTCTTGTCGCCGAGACTGCTGAGATCCTGGATCATCACGGCCGCCGGACCCAGGCCGTGCACGTTCTCCCAGGGCAGCGTCTTGCGCATCGGGCCGGCGAAGACCCCGCGGCCGTTCAACGTGAAACCGGCCAGCTCGCCGGTCACCGAGGAGTAGATCACGTCCTTCACCTGGGCCACGTCGTCGCCGGCCAGCGTGACCACCGGGCGTTTGACCAGGTCAGCCGCTCGCAGCAGGACACTCATGCGCTGCCCCCGCGCCGGCCGAACCGGCCCGCTCCGGTGTTGCGCGAGCGCTGCGCGATCACGCCACCGCGCCGGCGCCGGGCCTGCACGCCGTAGAGCACCGCGGTGAGCAGGATGAGCACCCCCAGAACCAGGACCAGCCACTGCCAGAACTCCACGGCGAACTCCCATCAATGCTGGACGTCGTTCGTCCGTTGATCAATAGTGTCGCCTGGCCGGGACGGCAGCATCCTGAAACCGCCCTCATTCCGGGTTCTCGGGCGTCCGATCGTCCGGCGGGATCACCAGGTGCTCGTGCGAGGGCGAGTCCGGCAGCGACAGACCGGTGGTGGGCAGGCCGTCCTCGCGGACCAGCACCGGGGTCGACTCGTTGAGGATCCTGCCGCTGAAGTAAGCCGGGGCGATCACGTTGTAGATCACCATCAGGATCACCCCGAACAGCAGCGAGCCGACGCCCATCAGGAACACGCCGCCGATCCCGAACAACGAGGTCGACCCGTAGTCCGGCGACCACATGTCGGTCGCGCTCTTCAGGAAGGCCCCGAGCAGCATCAACCCACCGAGGAACGGCAGCAGACCGCGCAGCAGAAAAGTTCGCGGCGTCTCGAAAATGCTGGCCCGGAAATGCCAGACGCAGGCGAAACCGGTGAGCCCGTAATAGAAAGCGATCATCAGGCCGACCGAGGTGATCGAGTCGCCGAGCACGTCCGAGCTGATCAGCGTGAGCCCGACGTAGAACAGGACCGAGACCAGGCCCATGGCCACGGTGGACACGGTCGGGGTCAGGTACTGCGGGTGGATCCGGCCGAACGATCTGGGGATGGCCCGGTAGGCGGCCATCGACAGCGTGGTCCGGGCGGTCGGCAGGATCGTCGTCTGGGTGGAGGCCGCGGCCGAGGTCAGCGTCATCAGGATGAGGATCTTGCCGAGATCGGAGCCGAGCACGGCGTTGCCGAGCGAGGAGAGGACGTCGTCCTGGTGAGCGGGGTTGCTCAGGCCGATGCCCTTGTCGCCGACGCCGGCGAAGGCCTGCGCGGCCACGGTCACGATGGCGTAGCTGGCCAGCAGCACGACGGTGGAGATGATTGCGGCCCGGCCGGGGGTCTTGTCCTTGTCGGCGGTCTCCTCGTTGACCGCGACGGCCGTGTCCCAGCCCCAGTAGATGAAGATGGCCAGCAGGATGCCCTCGGTGAAACCGGAGAACGACGAGATCTGGAACGGGTTGAACCAGGAGAGCGCCGGATGGATCGCGCCCGCCGGAGCGTGCCCGGAGTAGACCTTGATCAGCGCGGTCGCCGAGAAGGCAACCAGGACAATGAGTTCGATCCCGAAGAGGCCGTACTGCAAGCGGGTCGAGACCTCGATCCCGATGTAGCAGATCCAGGTCATGATGACGATCCAGATGACGCCGACCAGCGTCACCAGCCACTTGTTCTCGGCCAGCCCGTCGGCCCCGACCAGCAGGAAGCAGTACGACCCGGCGATCTGGGCCAGGTTCGACATCACGATGATGTCGGCGGCGATGATGCCCCAGCCGCCCATCCAGCCGGTCCGCGGCCCGAACGCCTTGGCCGCCCAGGTAAAGGTGGTTCCGCAGTCCGGGATGACCTTGTTGAGCTCCTGGTACGACACCGCGATGAACAGCATCGGGACGAACGCCAGGATCATGATCGCCGGACCCTGGAGCCCGACCGCCACCGTGACGAAGCCGAGGGTCGCGGCCAGGCTGTAGGCCGGGGCGGTCGAGGCCAGCCCGATCACCACACTGGAGAGCAGTCCGATGGTGCCCGGCTTCAGGCCCTTGTCGTGAACCTCGTCGCCGCTAGTCGTGGCCGTGGTCGTCATCGGGGCATCCCCTTCACCGGCAGGCAGCAAGGCTGATCGCTGGCCTTCGTTATCGCAGGCAACCGGCGGATTGACAAGGATTGGACCCGAATTGCCGTTCGAGCGGTGCTGATTGTGACCGATTCGCGAGATTGGTCCACGTGAAACATCTGCTCCGGGCCCGGCTCTTCGCGGCGGCCGGTCGAGAGCGGCCACCAGACGGCTGCGGACGCGCCCGACAAGCTGGCTGCCCGGCTGAGCGAGTTGTTGCCCGCTACCGTCTCGGCAGGTGGCCGCCACCGAGGTGAGGCACGCTGAACCCGACCAACCCGACCCGACCCGACCCGAGCTGTGCCGCTGCCGCTGAGCACGGCGCCCCAGCGCCCTGCCGCCGGAACGGCCGGCCAGTATCTCCACCGATTGCGAGGGATGCGCGATGACCGACCTGATCGCGGACGCCGTGGTGATCGGCGCCGGACCGAACGGCCTGGTGGCCGCCTGCCGACTGGCTGATGCGGGCTGGGACGTCATCGTGCTGGAGGCCAATGACGAGGTCGGAGGGGCAGTTCGCTCCACCGAGCACCCTCCGGGATATGTCACCGATCGGTTCAGTGCCTTCTACCCGCTGGCCGCCGCTTCTCCCGGCATCCAGCGCCTGGACCTAAAGCACCACGGTCTGACCTGGACCGATGCCCCGGTGGTGGTCGCTCACCCGCATTCGGCGGACGGGACGACCCCAGAGCGGGCGGCGATGCTGCACCGTCGCCCGGAGGACACCGCGGCGGCTCTGGAGCGCCACGGCGCCGGCGACGGCGACACCTGGCTGGAGCTGGTGGCCCAGTGGGACCGGTTGCGCGAGCCGCTGCTGAGGGCGCTGCTGGGGCCGTTCCCGCCGATCCGAGCCGCGATCGGCATGCTGCGCCGGGCCGGCGGCGGGCCGGAAGCCCTGCGCCTGGCCCGCCGCCTTCTGCTGCCGGTGACCCGGCTGGGTGATGAGCTGTTCACCGGGGAGGACGGCAAGCTGCTGCTGGCCGGCAACGCGATGCACGCCGACCTGCCCGCGGTCTCGGCCGGTAGTGGTGGCTTCGGCTGGCTGATGACCATGCTCGGCCAGGACGTCGGTTTCCCGGTGCCGGTCGGCGGCGCGGGCCGGCTCAGCCAGGCGCTGGCCGCCCGCGCCCGGGCCGGCGGTGCCCAGATCATCACGCAGGCCCGGGTGGACCGGATCGTGGTCGGCCACGGGCGGGCCCTCGGCGTCACCACCGTCGACGGCCGGCGGGTGCTGGCTCGGCGGGCCGTGCTCGCGGACGTCGATGCTCCTACCCTGTACGGCTCACTGCTGGACGCCACCGACCTGCCGTCACGGTTGCTCGAACAGTTGCGGCACTTCGACTGGGATCTGCCGACCGTGAAGGTCAACTGGGCCCTGGACGCGGCCGTGCCCTGGCTGGCCACCGGGGTCGCCGCCGCCGGCACCGTGCATCTGGGGGCCGACGCCGGCGAGCTGGCCGAGTGGTCGGCGAGCCTGGCCGCCGGCCGCGAGAGCCGGCACACCTTCATGTTGCTGGGGCAGATGGCCGCCGCCGATCGGGGCCGGGCGCCGGCGGGCGGCGAGAGCGTCTGGGCCTACAGCCATCTGCCCCGACCCCGGCCCGGATCCGGCGGTCCGGATCCGGCTGCCGCGGCCGAACTGGCGACCAGGATCGAGCAGACGGTGGAGCGCTACGCCCCCGGCTTCACCGACCAGGTGGTCGAACGATCGGTGCAACTGCCCGTCGATCTGGAACATGACGACGCCAACCTGGTCGGCGGGGCGGTCAACGGCGGCACCACCCAGTTGCACCAGCAGCTTGTCTTCCGGCCCGTTCCTGGTCTCGGTCGGCCCGACACCCCGATCGCCAACCTCTACCTGGCCGGTGCCTCGGCCCACCCGGGGGGCGGGGTTCACGGTGGAGCCGGCGACAGCGCCGCTCTGGCCGCCCTGCACAATGCTCGGCTCCGAGGAGCCCCCAACCGGCTGTTCACCGCAGCCAACCGCTATCTGAGCGGTGACTGAACGCCGGCCGGGCGGAGGTTCAGCGCCGGGGCAGCAGAGCTTCGAGCACGTCGGCCACGCCGTCCTCGGCCACCGAGGCGGTGATCAGGTCGGCGCCGACCTTCACGTCGTCGGTGGCATTGCCCATCGCCACCGACCGGCCGGCCCAGGCGAACATCTCCAGGTCGTTGCGCCCGTCGCCGACGGCCAGGGTCTCGGTCGCGTCGACGCCGAGGCGGGCCCGGATCCGCTCCAGGGCACTGGCCTTGCTGGTGCCGTCGGGGGCCAGGTCGAGCCAGGCCGTCCAGCCGACGGCGTAGTTGACTCCGTGCAGGCCGATCGAGGCGGTCAGGGCCATGAAGTCGTCGGAGGTGTGCTCCGGGCTGCGAACCACCACCCGGCAGGCCGCCTCGGCGGTCAGCTCGTCGAACGCCGCCACCCGGGTGTGCGCCCCCTCCAGCTCACCGGGCGGGAAGGGAGCGGTGAGCAGGAACTCGCCCCGGCCGGTCTCCAGCGCGTAGAGCGCGGTGGGCAGGTGGGTGCGCAACAGGGTCAGCACGGCTCGCGGATCGAAGGTGACGACGTCGGCCACCTCGAACCCGTCAGGCACCGCCGGATCAAGCCGAAGCGTGACCGAACCGTTACTGCAGACCGCCCAGCCGGTCATCAGACCGAGCCGATCCAGCACCGGAACTGTCTCGTGCAGCGAGCGCCCGGTGGCGATCACCACGTGAGTACCCAGCTCGGCAACGGCCCGGACCGACGTCCGGACCCGCTCGGAAAGGTGCTGATCGTGATCGAGGATGGTCCCGTCGATGTCCAGGGCCACGAGCTTGGGCGCCCAGGCGTCGACCCGCGCGCGCGGGCGGGAGAGCTCGCGATCTGTCATCCCGGTGAGACTATCGGGCCGCAAGTTACCGACCGAAGTCGGCGGGTGACACGCTCAGCCGACGCGGTGATGAACTCCACGCGATCAGCCGACCCGGCCGCCCGATACCGTGAACGCCATGCCCAGCGCCGATGTCATCCGTGACGTCGTCCTCACCGCAGTCCTCGGCCTGGCAATCATCACCCTTGTCCTGGTCTATGCCTCCCGCCGGCGGGAGGACCTGCCCACCCCGGCGGCCGCGGTGCTCGGCACCGACGGGTTGCCGCCGCAGGCCGCGGTCGTGGTGCACGGCGGCAAGATCGACGACCACGACGCCCGGCGGCGGCAGATCGAGGTGCTGTCCGGCCGGCTCGGCTGGCGTACTCCGGTCTGGCTGGAGACCACGGCCGAGGATCCGGGCAGGGGGCAGACCCGCGCCGGGCTGGCCGGCGGCGCGGCCGTGGTGATCGCGTTCGGCGGCGACGGCACGGCCCGGATCGTGGCCGAGGTGCTGGCCCGAACCGGCGTCCCGATGGGTCTGCTGCCGGCCGGCACCGGCAACCTGCTGGCCCGCAACCTCGGCATTCCGCCCAACCGGCTCGAGTCGTCCCTGCACATCGCCCTGACCGGCCGGGACCGGACGATCGACGTCGGTCACGTCGAGCTGGGATCGACGGCGGACGGCGAGCTGACCCGGGAGGCCTTCCTGGTGATGGCCGGCCTCGGGTTCGACGCCGAGGTGATGGCCGGCACCGATCCTCACCTGAAGGAGAAGCTCGGCTGGGTGGCGTACGTGGTGGCCGGGGCCAAGCGGCTGCGCGGCCGCCGGACCTCGGTGACGATGCAGGTCGACGAAGGGCCGGTCCAGCAGCGCAAGATCCGGGCCGTGGTGATCGGCAACCTCGGCATGCTGCAGGGAGGCATCCAGCTGATGCCCGGCGCCGAACCGGACGACGGCTGGCTGGACGTGGTGGTGGTGTCGCCCCGGTCGATCCTGGGCTGGCTCTCGGTGACCGGCGCGGTGCTCACCCGGCGGGGTCACGCCACCGTGGAGCACTTCCGCTGCCGGACCATCGAGGTGCGGGCCGAGCGGGCCCTGCACGCCCAACTGGACGGCGATTCGGCCGGTAAGGCCAAGGTGCTCCGGGCCACGGTCGACCCGCTGGCCCTGACCATCCGGGTGCCGGGTTGAGCTGAACCGGCTCGATGGGTGCTTGGATGAGCGGTATGCAACTGGACGACGAACTAGCCGACCACGGCCTGGTGATCGACCCTGTGCTGCTCACGGCGTGGGAGACGCTGCGGCTCAAGGATGTCCAACTGCTCGGCCTGGCCGGTGAGATCAGCGAGGACTCCAGCCGGGCCTCGGTCGTGCTGGTCACCGACCGGCCGCTGGCCGATGCCGCCGGGCGCTACCTGCAGGGCCAGCTGGACGACGTCCTGGAGACCCCGACCGAGCTGGTCGCGCTCAACGATCAGGGCGGTGACCTGCCCCGACTGCTCAAGCAGTGGATCAACCAGGCCGCTCAGGGCACCGGTCGGGGGGTCGAGCTGGAGATCAGCGTGCCCGACGACGCGGAGCCGATCCGGGTCTCGGTGCGGGCGATCGACTCCTCCGCCCGCGAGCTGACCATGCGCCTGGCCAGCCCGAACGAGCCGGCCCTGGCCGCGCTGGAGACCCTGCTGGGCGGCCGGCCGGTGCTCGTGCTGGACGCCGACGACCTGAACTGAACCGCTGCCGCCGGCGGCGTCCTCGCTCAGACGGTGCTCAACCGGCCACGGCGGCCGGGCGGTCGTCGCCGATCTCGGCGCCGGCCGGGTCGGGCCCGTCCGGCTCGATCGAGGCCGGCCGGGCCACCAGCAGCCACAACGCGATCAGGCTGAGCAACGCCCACCAGCTGTACGAGTTCTGGAACAGCCGGGCCACCACGTGGTTGGCGTGCGGATCGGCCAGCAGGTTCGCCCCCCACCAGGGCAACCGGATCCAGAGCAGAACGGCGCCGGTCAGGGCCGCGCCGGCCCGCCGCCAGTCACGGCCGTCGCCGAGCAGGGCGCCGAGCACCACCAGGCCCCAGTGCATGTGGTGGACCCAGGAGACCGGCGAAATCAGGAAGGCCACCATGCCGACCGTGGCCACCACCGCCACCGGCTGACCCAAACGATCGAAGCGGCGCGACAGGGTGAGGCCGCCGGCCAGAACCAGCAGCACGCCGACCAGCCAGATCCCGCTGAACAGTGGGCCCTGGTCGGGGCCGAGCCGGAGCAGGACCCCACGCAGGGACTGGTTCGAGGTGCCGGCGTTGGGGCCGAGCCGGTCGGGGTCGAGCAGGGCATCGGTCCAGTAGGTGGCCGAGGCCGGGGGCAGCAACAACCACGAGCCGAGCGTGACGACGGCGCCCGTGGTCACGGACGCCGCCAGCACCCGCCAGCGCCGGCTCACCGCCCAGTGCAGCCAGAACACCCCGGGGGTGAGCTTGACCGCCGCGGCCAGCGCCACCCCGACCCCGCTGCCGCCGACCCAGCGCCGGACCCCGGAGCCGCCCTCGGAGCCGCCCTCGGGGCTGCCCTCGGAGCTGCTCTCGGAGCGGGGCCGCTCACGGCGGGTCAGATCCCACAGGCAGAGGGCCACGATCACGGCGTTCACCTGGCCGAACCGCTCGCCCTCAGCCACCGGCAGGAGCCAGACCGCGGCCCCCGACAGGACGCCCTGAACCAGCCCGGCCCGGTCGCCGAACCGGTCCAGGAACGGTCGGAAGGCCAGCCCGACGGTGAACCAGAGCAACCCGTACTGCACCACGGTCCAGACCCAGACGATCACCGAGAACGGCGCCAGCAACAGCGGCAGCGCGGTGAAGGCGGCGAACGGCGGGTAGGTGAACGGCAGGAACTGGGGTTGATCGGTGCGCAGGTCGTACAGCGGCACGCCGTTGACCAGGGCTCGCGCCCCTTCGCGGTAGACCTGCAGATCGACCTGGAGGTGCTCCTGCGGGTAGGTGACCAGGTAGTGCCGGGCCAGCGGGGCGGCCGAGGCGATCAGCAGCAGGACTCCGAGCAGCCGCCAGCCCCACCGCTGCCGGGATCGCTGCTCGGGGTCCACGCTCACGTCGGTGATTGTTGCGCCATCCACCGACAATCACGAACGGCCCCCTCGAACCGTGACCGAACTCCGGCCCGGACCGACCCACCAATACAGTGACGCGGTGACCTTCAGACTCCGAGCCCTGGCCCCGCTCAGTGTGATCGGCGCCGTCCTGCTCGGAACCGTCCCGGTGGCTTCGGCCGAGGCCGCAACCACGCCCGGGCCGGTGGTCCTGATCGGCACCAGCGGGCTGACCTGGTCGGACGTCGAGAGCGGCAACCTGCCCACGCTGTCCGGGCTGCGGGCCGGCGGCGCCGTGGGCTGGCTGGCCGACCGCAGCGTGCGGGCGATCACCTGCCCGGTCGACGGCTGGCTGGCGGTCTCGGCCGGCAAGCGGGCCGCTGACGTGCCGGTCAAGGCGCCGGCCGGGGTCACGGGGCCGGTCTGCCGGCCGCCGGCGCTGACGACCCCGGCGGCGGGCGGGCCGGGGACGGTCGCCCAGTGGCCGGACTACCTGCGCCAGGCCGACTCGGACAACTACGAGGCGGTGCCGGGGCTGCTCGGCGCCACCCTGGCCGCGCACGACAAGACCGGAGCCGCGGTCGGCCCCGGAGCGGCGATCGCCCTGGCCGACCGGCGGGGCCAGGTGGCCCGCAGCTGGCCCGGCGGAGCCCGCCCCGGTGGCGACGTCGACCCGTCGTCCCTGGTCAATGACGTGACGTCGGCCCTGGCGAGCCGGCCCGACGTGCTCGCGATCGACCTCGGCGGGATCCGGGACAACCGCGAACTGCACTCCAGCCGGCCGGCCCCGGACCCGGTGTTCGACCAGCCGATCGCGACCCAGGCGGCCGCTCTGGACCGCCGGCTGGGCCTGGTGCTGGCCGCCCTGCCGAGCGACGCCACCGTGATCGTGGCCTCGATCGCCGACGGCTGGACGCCGTCCGAGCTGCAGTTGCTGGCCGCCCAGGGCCCGGCCGTGCTCGGCGGCACGTACGCCGGCGCGCTGCTCGGCAGCAACTCCACCCGGCAGGACGGCGTGGCCCAGACCACCGACCTGCTGCCGACCGTGCTGACCGCCCTCGGCGTCACCGTTCCCGAGGACGCGGTCGGATCGCCGTTGAAACCGGTCCACCGATCCGGCTCGGCCGCCACCCGGCAGCAGAAGCTGGACGACGTCGGCGAGGCCTCGGGCAAGATCAAGTCGATCGTGCCCTGGTTCTTCAACGGCTTGATCGTGGCCCAGATCCTGCTCTACGGGATCTCCACCCTGGTGCTGCGGCGTGGAGCGGCCAGCACCGACCCGGCGGTCCGGCGGCGCACCCTGTACCGGCTGCGGGCCGGCTCGGTGGTGTTCGCCTCGGTGCCGGCGTCGACCTTCCTGGCCAACCTGCTGCCCTGGTGGCGGGTCGGGCCGGGCGGCCTGGCCGTGACCGGGGCGGTGATCGTGTTCGTCGTCCCGATCGCCGCGGTGGCCCTGCTCGGCCCCTGGCGGCGGGCCCTGCTCGGGCCGATGGGCGCCGTCGCGGCGATGACCGCGCTGGTGCTCGGCGGCGACGTCACCACCGGCTCGCACCTGACCCTGTCCAGCCTGATGGGGCTGCAGCCGGTGATCGCGGGCCGGTTCTACGGGTTCGGCAACCCGGCGTTCGCGATCTTCGTCACCGGGGCCCTGTTGACCGCGGTGGCCCTGGCCGACGGGCTGGTGCGCCAGGGGCAGGCCGCCCGGGCCGCGGCGGCCGTCGTCGCGGTCGGCATCGTGGCCGTGATCATCGACGGCACGCCCGGCTTCGGCAGCGACTTCGGCGGGCCACCGGCGATCATCCCGGCGTTCGCCGTCCTGGCCCTGATGGTGGTCGGGGTGCGGGTGAGCTGGCGCCGGGCGCTGCTGATCGCCGCAGTGACGATCGCCGTGATCGTGGCCCTGAGCGTGCTCGACTGGGCCCGCGGCCCGGAGAACCGGACCCACCTGGGCCGGTTCGTGCAGACCGTGATCGACGGCGGGGCCGGTTCGGTGATCCGGCGCAAGGCCGACCAGAACATCAAGATCTTCTTCACCTCCTGGCTCACCCTGCTGCTGCCGTTCGGGGTCGCGTTCGTGGTGTTCGTGCTGGCCCGGCCGGTGGCGCTGGGGTTGCGCCCGTTGCAACTGGCCTACGACCGCTCACCGGTGCTCAAGCACGGGGTGAGCGCCTTCGGGGTGCTGATGCTGCTGGCCGCGGGGCTGAACGACTCCGGGATCGCGATCGTGGCGGTGGCCGGCACGGTGGCCATCCCGCTGCTCATCGCGGCGAGCGTCCGGGCTTTGGAGCTTCAGGACGGCGAGGCGGCGCCGGCCGGCCCGGGTGATCCGGTGGCCGCCGCACCGCCAGCACGATGACGGCGACCAGCACAGCCAGGTTGAGCCAGGGCGCGACGTCCCGGCGGAAGTCGAGCGTGTACTTCTCGACCGCGGCCGACATGCCGACCACCCGGCCCGGCACGTAGGCCAGGGCCAGCACGCCGAGGCGAGCCAGCAGGGCCAGGTCGAGCGGCCCGGCGGCCAGCAGGGCCAGCGGGCCCCAGACCATGGCGTCGTACCAGGGCAATGCGTAGGGCGTGGTCAGGAGCCAAGCGGTGGCGATCACCACGGCGGCCGCGGCGGCATCGGTCGTGACCTGGCGGCGCAGCCCGGCGTCACCCGGAGCCGGATCCGACGCGTCGGCGACCACCGGGCGTCGGCGGGCCAGCAGGGCGGCCAGCAGCACCCCGCAGACCAGGGCGGCCGGCCCGACCACGGTCCGCACCACCGAGCCGAACGCCGGGGTCAGCCGGTCGACCAGCGGGCGCCAGGGCGTGGCCAGCGAGACCATCCGGCTGGCCTGGTGCAACTGGTCGTAGGTGTGCGGCCCGCTCCACAGATGAGCCGGCACCAGCACCAGCAGACCACCGAGCAGGCCCAGCGCGATCTGCCGGGCGGCGACCGGGCGAGGCAGCCGGCGCAGCCCCCACAGCACGGCCAGCGCGAACAGCAGGTAGGTGATCTTGCTGCCGGCCGCCACCCCGAGCAGCGCCCCGGTCAGCACCGGCCGGCGGCCGGCCAGGGCGATCGCCCCGACCGCGGCGGCCACCGCGATGACGTCGACATGACCACCCAGCACCAGCTCGGCCAGCAGCAGCGGGTTCAGCGTCCAGAGCACCGCGGCCCGGGCCCGGGCCGCCGGATCGTGCCGGGTCAGCCGGTCGAGAGTGAGCGCGACGACCAGGAAGGCGGCGCCGCAGAGCAGCTGCCAGAGCCAGATGGTCAGCCGCAGCGAGCCGTGGCCGAGCCCGGCCACGGTGGCCTGGGCCGCCGTCGTCACCGGGCCGTAGACGCTCGTGGTGTGCTGCCAGGGCGGCTGAACGGCCCCGGCCACCGGGTCGTGCCCTCCGCGCCAGAGCCCCGGGTCGACGACGTAGGGGTCGTCGCCGGCGGCGGCGATCCGGCCGTAGGCGGCGTAGGAGAGATGGTCGGCCGAGCCGAGCGGCGGCAGGGCGGTGAGCAGGACGACGGCGCCGAGCGCGGCCACCACGACCACCCGGGGGCTGATCCGGGCTCCGTGCCGCAGGGCCAGCAGGCCGAGCCCGACCGCGGCCGCCCCGCACAGGTAGGCCACCACCAGCAGGGCGGTGACCAGGCCGGAACTCAGGCCCAGCCCGGCGTCCCAGGGCGGGTACCAGGTGGCCCGCCCGAGCCCGGGCACGGCGGCCGAGTTGCCGGCGGCGGCCATCGCAGCCGGCACCAGGACGCCGACCACGGCACACCCGGCGGCGGCCCGGCCGAGTCTCTCCGCCTGCCGATCGGATGCGGGCACCGGCGGAACTACTGGTTCCGGTCCTGGGAGCGAGCCGGGATCCGGCCCCGGATCGCGCCGGGCAGCCGGCGCCGGGTCAGGGCCAGCCACACGTCGCGGAACTGGGCCGCCCGGTGCAACTGCCCGCCCAGATCGGTCCCGGTCACCCGGTGGTGCAGCTCGCAGGGCACCTCGATCACCCGGTAACCGGCCGTGATCAGGTCGATGGTCAACCCGGTCTCCACCCCCCAGCCGGAGGCCAGCGGCAGCGCCGCCTGGAAGGCGGGCCGGCTCAGACAACGGGTGCCGGACAGCGGCTGGGTGGCGGTCCAGCCGGTCGCCCGCCGGATCCCCTTGCGGGCCAGCCGGACCACCCGCCCGCTGCCGCCCCCGGCCGTGGCCTGCGGTGGGATCAGCGCGATGGTCATGTCGGCCTCGCCCGCCAGCACCGGCTCGGACAGGGCGCCGGCCGCCGTGGCGGTGGCGCCGAGGTCGGCGTCGATGAACAGCAGGGCCCGGGGGCCGGCGGCGTCGCCGTGCTCCAGCTCGGCCACCCGGGCCGCTCCGGTCTCCATCGCGGCCGCCTTGCCCTGGTTGCGCTCGTGGGTCACCACCTCGGCCCCGGCCGCCTCGGCCCGTGCTCGGGTGCTGTCGCTGGAGCCGTCGTCGACCACCACCACCAGGTCGGCGCCCTCGATGGCGAGCGCGGCCCGGACGGTGGCCGCGATCCGCTCGGCCTCGTCCTTGGCCGGGATGACCACGGCCAGCCCGCCGGGCCGAGCCGGTTCCGGCGCCGCCGCAGCCGGGGCGGGCTCGGCGTCCATTGCTTCAGTCACGATCGCAGAGGCTATGCCTTCCACCCGGTGACCGGTATTTTTGGGTCGGGCGTGGGGCTCGATGCGGAGGTGATCTCGCCGATGACCGATCCCACCGATGCCGACCCGTTCACCGCGACGGCGGACGGCGCCCGGCACGCGGTCTACGACGCGCTCACGGCCCGGGGCCCGGTCCACCGGATCACGCTCCCCGCCGGCGGCCACGGCTGGCTGGTGACCGGCCACGAAGCGGCCCGGGCGGCGCTGACCGACCCCCGGATCGTCAAAGGCAGCACCGGTCACAGCGCCTACACCGAACTGCTGCCGCCCGACGTGGCCGAGGCGATCAACCACCACCTGCTCGCCCTCAACCCGCCCGATCACAGCCGGCTGCGGCGGCTGGTGTCAGCGGCGTTCACCCGGCGCCGCTCGGACCGGCTCGGCCCGCGGATCCAGGAGATCACCGACGACCTGCTGACCGGCCTGCCGACCCCCCCGCTGACCGACCCGCTGACCGACCCGCTGACCGACCCGCTGACCGACCCGCTGACCGACCCGCTGACCGACCCGCTGACCGACCCGCTGACCGACCCGCTGACCGACCCGCTGACCGATGCGGCTCCCGGTGCGACGCCGGTCGATCTGGTGGCCGAGTTCGCCTATCCCCTGCCGATCACCGTGATCTGCGAGCTGCTCGGCATCCCCGAGGACGACCGCAGCCGGTTCCGGGGCTGGACCGGCCCGGTCATGCTTGGTCACCTGGCCGGGCCCGAGGTCTACCTGCCGGCCGTCACCGAGCTGGTCGTCTACCTGCGAGAACTGATCGCCCGCAAACGCCTGGACCCGGCCGACGACCTGCTCTCGGCCCTGATCGGCGTGCGCGACCAGGGCGACCGGCTGAGCGAGAACGAGCTGACCTCAATGGTGTTCCTGCTGCTGGTCGCCGGGCACGAGACGACCGTCAACCTGATCGCCAACGGGGTGCGGGCCCTGCTGGCCAACCCTCGCCAGCTGGCCGCGGTCCGGGCGATGCCGGAGCTGATGGACGCCGCGGTCGAAGAACTGCTGCGCTTCGACGGCCCGCTGCAGTCGGCCGTGCCGGCCGGTACGAGCGAGGACGTCGAGCTGGCCGGCGTCCGGATCCCGGCCCACGAGGTGGTGATCATCTCGCTGCTGGCGGCCAATCGGGACGGCCGGCACTATCCGGAGGCCGGCCGGCTCGACCTGTTCCGGGCCGACTCCTCGCACCTGGCCTTCGGGTACGGCATCCACCACTGCCTGGGCGCGCCGCTGGCCCGGCTCGAGGCCCGGATCGCCCTGAGCAGCCTGATCGGCCGGTTTCCGGGTCTGCGCCTGGCTGTGCCGGAGGAGAAACTGGACCGGCTGCCGGGGCTGCTGATGAACGCCCTGGCCGAACTACCGGTGCACCTGACCTGAGCCCCGGGCCCGCCGGGCCTGGCCGGCTCAGGGCCGGCTCAGCGCAGGGTCAGCTGCCGGGACACGACCCCGGCCTTGGCCCGGCGCTCCTCGGTGGTCAGCGGGGTGGTGACGGCCATCGCCGTCCGCAGTCGCTGCTCGAAGGCGACGATCGGCTTCTCGACGTCGTCGGCCTCGGTGTCCTCGGCCAGGTCCCAGACCGGCACGATCAGGCCGTGGGCCCGGAACGAGCCGACGTACCGGGAGCCGTCCAGCAGGGCCGACTCGCCGACCGCGTGCAGCCGGGCCAGCCCGTCCAGCACCTCGGTCTCGTCGTCCGGCAGCACCCAGCGCAGGTGCCGCTTGAGCCCGGCCTGGCACCAGTAGGCGGCCTCGACCGAGGCCAGCCGGGCGGTGGGGACGGCGGCGCCGTTGGCCCGCTCGAGCGACTCGCGCACCTCGGGGGTGAGGTCGTCGGTGCCGGCGAACCAGAACTCGAACCCGTCGTGGACGGCGACCTCGAAGCCGCCGGCCGGGTCGATCACGTCCTGCAGTCGCGGGCCGGGGCCGGGCAGATCGGCCTCCACCACCGGGGTGCCGGCCTCGACCTCGCGCGCCTTGAGCAGGGCGTCGGCCAGGGAGCGGCTCGGGTCGCCGGACGAGCCGGAGGTCTGCAGGCCGAGCAGGACGGCGTCGTCGGCCCGGTGCAGGGCCGGCCAGGCCATCGGCAGGACCGTGGCCACGGTCGCCTCGCCCCCGCCGAACGCCTCGGCGATGGTGATCGTCGCCGTCGCCGACGGCACGATCTCGCGCATCGCGACCCAGTCGCACTCGCCGACCAGGCCCTCGAACGGCCGGGTGACCAGCCGGACCGACTCGTCCCGGGCGAACCGGCCGTGGCAGCCCTTGTACCGCTTGCCCGAGCCGCAGGGGCACGGCTCGCGCCCGCCCACCACCGGGATCTCGCCGTCGACGACGGTTGTGGAACGGTCGGCCAGAGCGACGCCTCGCTGCTTCTTACCCATGAAATCGACCCTACCGGGCCAACGGCGATGCTCCGGCAGCGCGCCGCCGGGCCGGGCGCAAGCGGCTCAGGCGGCCGAACTCGGGGCGATCAGGCGGTCGAGTTGATTGCGGACCAGGGCCGGCCGGTTGGTGATGATCGCCGAGACGCCGGCGTCGACGCAGACCTTCACGTCCTCGGGGGTGTCGGCGGTCCAGACGTGCAGATCCCGGCCTTTGGCCCGGATTCGCCCGGCATAGCTCGGATATTCCTTGAGCAACTCGACGTAGGGGCCGATCGCGACCCCCTGCGGTACCGAGCTCTCCAGCACCGGGACCGGGATCCGGTGCTCGATCAGGTAGACCAGGGGGATCTGGGGAGCCAGCTGATGCATCCGGCGCACGGCGAGCGAGGAGAAACTCATCATCCGCACCGGGGTGGGCTTGTCCGGCGTGGAGCGGTCCCAGCCGAATTCCTTCATCAGCTCGACCAGCTTGCGCTCGACCAGGCCGCCGTATCGAGTCGGGTGTTTGGTCTCGACCGCGATCTGCAACGGCCGGCCGCTGTCGCGGACCACCCCGAACAGCGTGCGCAGGGTGAGCAGGTGAGAGCGCTCGGAGTTGTCGACCACCTCGGGAACCTCGGACTCCAGACCCCCGTTGGCGGCTGAGAGTCTCTTCCAGGAGCCCCAGTCGAGGCCTTCGAGCTGGGCCAGTTCCAGGGTCGACACCAGCCCGTTGCCGTCCGAGGTGCGGTCCACCCGCCGGTCGTGCACACAGACCAGATGGCCGTCGGCGGTGACCCGGACGTCGCACTCGAGGGCGTCGGCTCCCACCTCGATCGCCTGCTGGTAGGCCGCGAGGGTGTGTTCGGGCTCAGCGTCACTGGCCCCGCGATGAGCAACCACTTGCGGTCGCGACTCTGTCACGCCAAAAGGGTGACACATGTCGTGACCTGCGCGCCTGCAGACCCTGCGGTCGGGCCCAAACGATTGAGGACGAGTGGCCGAACAAACCGTGAACCCTGCTCACCCTCCGGTGGAGAGCGAGCAGGGTTCGGGTTTTTCGTCAGGTAACGACCCTTTCGGGCCGATCAGGTGAGAGCTCAGACAGCCTTGGTGGCTTCGACCTCAAGGACCAGCTTGACCTTGTCCGAGATCATGAAGCCGCCGGTCTCGAGGGCGGCGTTCCAGCTGATGCCCCAGTCGGAGCGCTTGATCGTGGCCTCGCCGTCGAATCCGGCCTTGATGTTGCCGTACGGGTCCTTGGCGATGCCGCCGAACTCCCAGGTGATCTCGACCGGGTGCGAGTTACCCCGGATCACCAGGTCGCCGGTGGTCACCAGGTTGTCGCCGTCGAGCTTGGCCGAGGTGCTCCGGTAGGTGATCGTCGGGTACTTCTCGACGTCCCAGAAGTCGCCGCTCTGCAGGTGGCCGTCGCGCTGGCTGTTGCCGGTGGTGATCGAGGTGGCGTCGATCTCCAGGGTCGCGGACGACGCCTCGGGGTTGGCGGCGTCGATCGTCGCGCTGCCGGAGAAGGTGCCGAAGTGGCCACGGGTGGTGGACACCATGGCGTGCTTCACGGCGAAGCCAACGGTGCTGTGGGCGCTGTCGATCTCCCAGGTGCCGGTCAGTTCAGCGGGGAACTCAGTCATGGTGGAACCTCTCAGGACGTCGGGGTGCGGTCAGGATCAGGATGACCCTAGATGATTCAATGTTAAACCAACTACCCGCCTAACTTGCAGCCCGTCGGATGAATTCCCGGCGGATGTCGCTCGTCCGACCAGCCCGTCGGACCCCCGACCGCCCGGGCCGAGGTACCTCGCCGTGCGGGAGCGGAGGCCTGGGCCTCAAGATTCATTCATGGCCCTGGCTCCCGCGGTACCCGTCACCCCCGTGCTCGACGCCACCCTGACGGACGAGCGGCGGCGGCAGGGACTGCGCCGGATGAAGGCCCTGGCGACGAGCCTGTTCGTGCTGGCGGCCGTCATCTTCGGGGCCACCCTGGGCCAGGATGCCGGATGGGGCTTCGTGAATGCGGGAGCCGAGGCGGCAATGGTCGGCGCGTTGGCCGACTGGTTCGCGGTGACCGCCCTGTTCCGCCGCCCACTGGGGCTGCCGATCCCGCACACCGCTCTGATCCCGACCCGCAAGGACCAGCTCGGGGCCAGCCTCGAGGAGTTCGTGGCCACCAACTTCCTGTCCGAGGAGATCGTCCGGGACAAGATCGCCCGGGCCCAGGTGACCCGCCGGATCGGGGTCTGGCTCAGCGAGCCCGACCACGCCCGCCGGGTGGCCGGTGAGATGGCCGCCGCCGGTCGCGGGGCCCTACTGGTCCTGCGGGACGACGACGTCGCGGGCGTGCTCGAGCAGGTGGTGCTCCCCCGGGCCGCGGCCCTGCCCTGGAGCCCGATCATGGGCACGCTGCTGGACGGGGTGATCGACGACGGCACGCACCACCGCCTGGTCGATCTGCTCCTGGTCGAGGGCACCGACTGGCTCGAGGCCAACCGGGAGATGGTGATGGACCTGGTCGCCGAGCAGGCCCCGGGCTGGACGCCGCAATGGGTGGACAACCGGATCGCCCGCCGGGTCTACGACGAGCTGCACCGCTGGCTGGCCGAGATCGGCGCCGACCCGCAGCACTCGGCCCGAGCCGCCCTCGACGACCTGCTCCGCCGGCTGGCCACCGACCTGCGCGACGACCCGGCCACCCAGGACCAGGTGGAGGCGATCAAGCAGCGCCTACTGGCCCACCCGGACCTGCGCCGGGCCACCGTGGCGGTCTGGTCGACGGCCCGCCGCCTGCTGCTGGAGGCGGTCGAGGACCCGGACGGCGAACTGCGCCGGCGGGTGGTCACCGGCCTGGCCGATCTGGGCCGGCAGCTGGCCACCGACCCGGCCCTGCAGGCGCGGATCGACGGTCACGGCCAGGATCTGGCCGGATACGTCGTCCGCAACTACGCGAACGAGGTGGCCACGATCATCTCCGAGACGGTGCAGCGCTGGGACGCCGACGACGCCTCTCGCCGGATCGAGCTGCTGGCCGGGCGTGACCTGCAGTTCATCCGGATCAACGGCACGGTGGTGGGGGCGCTGGCCGGGCTGGCCATCCACACCGTCACCGTCTTGCTCACCTGATATCGGTGTCTCTAAGCTATTCGCTAGATTAAGCTAGACAATGCTATCAGCGGGTGCCGGCTGCGGAGGCCGCAGGCCGAACACGGCGATCAGCAGCACCACCGTCGCAAAGCCCGCGGCCGCGGTGAAGGCCGCGGTGATGCCCTCGACCAGGCTCGCCCCACCCGGGGTGGCGCCCCGACCGGTCGAGCCGTGAGCGAACGCGGTAGTCAGAACGGCCAGGCCGAGCGACGACCCGCTCCACTGCAAGGTCTGCAGCACCCCCGAGGCCGCCCCCGAATCAGTGGCCGGCACCCCGGTCAGGATGGTCACGTTCAGCGGCATGAAGCTCAGCCCGATGCCGGTGCCGCAGATCAGCAGCGGCCCGAGCACCGCGCCGAGGTAGCTGCTGTCCGGCTCGAGCCGGGTCAGCCAGAGCACGCTGGTCAACACCAGCGCGGCCCCGGTGATCATCAGGGGGCGGGTCCCGGTCCGGGCCAGCAGTCGCGGAACCAGGCGCACGACGACGAACATGGGCAGCGTCAGCGGCAGAAAGGCCAGCCCGGCGCCCAGCGGGCTGAGGTCGAGCACGCCCTGGAAGTACTGGGTCAGGAAATAGAAGGTGCCCAGCATCGTGGCCGGCAACAGAGCCACGTTCAGGTAGGCGAAGGCCCGGTTGCGGTCGGCCAGCAGGCGCAGCGGCAGCAGCGGGCTCGGGTGCCGGCGTTCCACGGCCACGAACAGCCCCAGCAGGGCCGGGGCGACCGCGAACGAGACCAGCGCGACGGCGTCGGACCAGCCGTTCGTGGCCGCCCGGATGAAGCCGAGGACCACGGTCGCCATCGCCGCCGTCGAGACGATGCCGCCGGCCACGTCGAGGCGCCCGGGGTAGCGGACCGGCTCGGGAATCACCCGGCCGGCGAAGACGGTGATCAGCAGGCCTACCGGGACAGTCAGGAAGAAGACCCAGCGCCAGGAGCCCCAGCCGGTCATCGCACCGCCGATCACCAGGCCCAGGGAGGCGCCGGCGCCGGCCGCCGCCGAGTAGATGGACAGGGCTCGGTTGCGTTCGACCCCGACCGGAAACGCGGTGGCCAGCAGGGCCAGCGAGCCGGGGGTGCTGAGCGCTCCCCCGATCCCCTGCACCGCCCGAGCGGCCAGGAGCAGCCCCGGGGACGTCGCCAGCCCGGCCACCGCCGAGGCCCCGGTGAACAGGGCGACCCCGGCCACCAGCACCCGGCGCCGGCCGAAGATGTCGCCGGCCCGACCGCCGAGCATCAGCAGGCCGCCGGAGGTGATCAGGTAGGCGTTCACCACCCAGGCCAGCGCCGTCCGCGAAAAGCCTAGGTCAGCGCCGATCGACGGGAGGGCGATGTTCACGATCGAGGAGTCGACGCCCACCATCAGGTAGCAGCCCACCACCAGGGTGAGCACCAGCGCGGGGTGCCGGGGTCGCCCGTCGGCGTCCACCGTGCGGTCGATCGTGGGGGTGGAAACAGCAGTCGGGGCCATCACGGTTCTCCAGTCCCGAACTAAGAGGAGATAAACTCCGGTTAGCTCGACAGTGATCCGGCAAGAATGCGGAGAGCGTCTCCGCTTGGCTCGCTCAACGATACGGAGACAGTCTCCGGTTAGCAAGCGGTGAGGAGGTCGACGATGGCTGGATCGATTTCGCCGATGCCGGAGACCGCGACCGGCCCGGGGACGGAGACGGAGACCGAGACAGCGGGGCCGGTACCGCCCGGCCGGCCCAAGCGAGCCGACGCGCGGCGCAACTACGACCGGCTGATCGCCGCCGCCGAGTCCGCGTTCGCCGCGCACGGGCCCGAGGCCTCGCTCGACGGGATCGCCAAGGCGGCCGGGGTGGGGCCAGGCACGCTGTACCGGCATTTTCCGACCCGCCGGGCCCTGCTGGAGGCGGTCTATCAGGAGCGGATCGCCGAACTGTGCGGACTCGGGGCCGAACTGGCCGAGGAGCCCGATCCGGTCGAGGCCCTCTCCCGATGGCTGCACCGGGTGGCCTCGCACACCCTGCTCTACCGAGGGCTGAAAGACGTGCTGATGGCCGACCCGGCCGACGACGGCCGCCCGACCGACTTCTCCTGGTGCGCGGCCCGGATGCGTGGCACCGCCGGCCTCCTGCTCGACCAGGCCCGGCAGGCCGGTACCGTGGCCGACGATCTGCAGCCGGTCGACCTGCTCCGCCTGGTCCACGGCGTGGTGCTGTCGACCGCCTACCTGCCCGAACCGGAACGGACGGCGGCCACCGACCGCCTGCTCGACCTGATGCTGAACGGTTTGCGGCGGGGCTGAGCCGGGCCGTCAGTCCTGCGCGTGCCGCCTCAGGTAGCGGCCGAAATGGGGCACGGTGAAGGCGATCCGGCCGCGCTCGCCGCTGTAGATCAGGCCCTTCTTGATCAATCCGTCCCGGGCCGGCGACAGCGACTGCGGTTTGCGTTGCAGGGCTTCGGCAATCGCCGACGTCGGTACGCCCGACTCCATCAGCTGAGCCGGATCCGTAGCCGGCCCGTCGGCCGAGACGTCGGCCATGGCCCGCAGGTACTCCCGCTCGGCCGGCGTCGCCCGCTCGTAACGGGAGCCGAAAAAGCCTACGGCGAGCTCGGCCTCGGACTCCGGCGCCGCCACCCGGACGTCGTCCGCGGTGATCGGCGAGCGCGGCGCGACGTCCCAGGCGGCCTTGCCGTAGGCCTGGACGAAGTACGGATAGCCGGCCGTCACCTCGTACATCTCGGCCAGGGCCTCCTCGGTGAAGTCGGCCGCCTCCTCCAGGGCCGGCGCCCGCAACGCCTGATCGGCCGCCCCCCGGTCCAGCCGGTCGATCCGGGCGTAGCGAAACAGCCTCTCGGAGTAAGACTTACTGGCCGACAGCAGGGCCGGCAGGTGCGGCAGGCCGGCCCCGACCACGATCAGCGGCAGGGCCTGCTGGCTGAGCTCGTGGCAGGCGGCACACAGCGCCGACACGTCCTCGGCGCCGAGGTCCTGCATCTCGTCGATGAAGACGGCGACCCCGCGACCGGCCGCGGCGGCCACGCCGGCGACATCGGTCAGCAGTTCGACCAGGTCGATCTCGATGTCGCCGGAATCGGCCCGGCCGGGCACGGCGGGCACGTCGATGCCGGGCTGCCAGCGATCCCGCAACTGGGGCTTGGCTCGGGCGGTGCCGGTGGCGCCCGGGCCCTCCTTCATCGCGAACGACTTCAGGATGCCGAGGACGTGGTCGGCGTCCTCCTTGTTGGCCGGCGAGAGCTCGCGGACGGCCTGGTGCAGGGCCGCCGCCAGCGGCCGGCGCAGGGCGATGTCGGGGCGGGCCTCGAGCTTGCCGGTGCCCCAGTGCCGCTGCACCGCGGCCGAGCGCAGCGCGTTGAGCAGCACGGTCTTGCCGACGCCGCGCAGCCCGGTGAGGACGACGCTGCGCTCGGGCCGGCCGCGGCTGATCCGCTCCAGCACCACCTCGAAGCTCTTCAGCTCGCTGTCACGACCGGCCAGCTCGGGCGGGCGCTGACCGGCGCCGGGGGCGTACGGATTGCGTACCGGATCCACGATGGCAGCGTATCCGCTTGTCTATGCGCAGCGCTAGACACGTCAATACCGTTCGATCGGAGTTGATCGAGCCTCAGGGCAGCTGATCGCGCAGCCAGCCCGGTCCGGCCGTTCGCGCCGCGGCCGGCAACCGGGCTCGCAGACCCCGGTCGGCGGTCACCACCAGCGGGATCAGCCCGGCCCCGGCCAGTTCGTCGGCCACCGCCACGATCGTGGTGTCGCCGTCGGCGGGAGCCGAGCGCACCTCCAGCGGGCCGGCCGGGACGACCGCCGCGCGGGCCTGCCCCTCCAGCACGGCGACGATCCGCTCCAGCCGCACGAGGTCGCCGTCCGTACTCGGGACCGTGGCTCCGACCAGCGGGTTCAGGGCCTCGAGCAGGCGGGACGCCGCCCCGGCCCGGTCGCGCCACCAGCCGTCCGGTCGCGACCCGACCACGTTGGCCAGGTCGACCACCAGCACCACCGGGACGTCGGCCACGGTCAGTCCCGGCAGAGGGCCCGGGCGATCGAGGAGATCTCGTTCTCCGAGAGCAGCACGAACTCCGCCGCCGGCCCGACCGGAACGGGCGAGTCGCGGGCCGTGACCCGGGCCAGCTTGCCGTCGAAGCCCGATTCCAGGACGCCGGTGACCAGGCTCTCCGAGATGCCGCCGGTCCGGCGGGTCTCGTCGACGATCAACAGCCGGCCGGTGGCGGTGGCCTCGCGGACGACGTCCTCCAGGGGCAGCGGAGCCAGCCAGCGCAGGTCGAGCACCCGGCTGTTGATCCCGTCCTGCTCCAGCTGGGCGGCCACCCGCATCGACATCCGCAGGCCGTTGCCGAAGGAGACGATGGTCAGGTCGGTGCCGGTGCCCCAGACCGAGGCCCGGCCGATCGGCGCGTGGAACGAGCCCCACAGGGACGGCGCCGGGTAGGGCGCCCGCCAGGCGTCGTCGCCCGCCTCGAGCATGTCGCGCTCGTGGTACAGCGCGATCGGCTCCAGGAACACGCTGACCGTGCCGTCGGCCTCGGCCGCGGCCAGGCAGGTGCGCAGCAGGCCGGGAGCTTCGGAGGGGTGCGCCGGGCAGGCGATCACCAGGCCGGGGATGTCCCGCAGGAAGCCCAGCCCGTTGTCACCGCCGACCGCGCCGCCGAGGCCGTCCTGGTAGGCCAGGCCCGGCACCCGGATCACCAGCGGGTTGCGATAGGCCCCGCCCGAGCGGAACGACAACGTGGCCGCCTCGGTGCGCAACTGCCCCTCGGCCGCGTGCAGGTCAGCCAGGCTCTGGATCTCGGCCACCGGCAGCAGACCGCTCACCCCGGCCCCCAGGGCCAGGCCGAGCACGGTCTGCTCGTCGAGGGCGGTGTCGGTCACCCGGGCCGGCCCGAGCCGCTTGTGCAGGCCCTTGGTCACCCCGTGGACGCCGCCCATCCGGGCCACGTCGCGACCGAGCACCACCAGGCTCGGAGACACCAGGGCGGCGTCCAGCAGGGCCCGGTTGATCGACTCGGCCAAGGTCAGCGGGCCTTCCAGCTCCGGAGGCCGATCGCCGAAGGCCTCGTTGCGCCGGCCGGCCGGAGGCTCCCGGGTGGCCAGCATGGCCACCGCGGCCGGACGACGGGGCGAGAGCGACTCCATCACCTCACCGGTGCTCTTCACCGGCCGGCGGCTGAGCGCCTCCTCCACCGCCGAGGCGACCCGGTCGCGGATGTCGAGCAGCCGGTCGGCCAGTTCGGGGCCGGTCATCACCCCGGTCCGCACGATCGTCCGCATGGTCGCGGCCAGCGGGTCCTTGGCCAGGTCGGCGGCGATCCGGTCGGCCCGGCGGTAGCTGTCCTCGTCGTCCTCGCCGACGTGCCCGCCGATCCGCACACAGGCCAGGTGCAACAGCACCGGACGCCGGTGCGAGCGGGCCACCTCGACCGCCTCCCGGCAGGTCTCCAGCACCTCGAGCGGATCGGCCGAGGTGTCGGCGTACAGGTACCGCAACCCCTCACGGGCCCCGTACAGGGCCCGGATCCAGCCCGGCGGTGTCGACATCGACAGCCCCAGGCCGTTGTCCTCGCAGACCAGCAGCAACGGCATCGGCACGCCCTGCCGGGCCGCCCAGCAGGCCGAGTTGACCGCTCCGGCCGCGGTCGAGTGGTTGGCCGAGCCGTCGCCGAAGCTGGCCACCGCGACCGCGTCGTCGGGCCAGCGCAGCCGCTCGGTGCCGCGGGCCCGCTGCTGGCGGCCGATGGTCCAGGCCAGGCCGAGGGCCCGGGGCAGCTGGCCGGCCACGGTCAGGGCGGGCGGCAGGATCGCGACGTCCGAATGAGCCAGGCCCGGGTAGAGCCCGCCGCCGGCCGGCTGATCGGCCCGGGAGGCCAGGCCGAGGGCGATGCTGAGCTCGCCGTCGTCCAGACCCGCCACGGCCGTCCGGGCCAGGTAGAACGCACCCGAGCGGTGGTGCAGCAGGGCCGGGTCGTTGCTGCGCAGAGCCAGGGCCAGGGCCGCGTTGCCCTCGTGCCCGGCCGAGGCCACGGTGTACCGGCTACGGCCGGCCGCGTGCATCCGCCGGGCGGCGACGTCGAGCCAGCGGCTGGCCGCCTGGGACTCGAAGATGTCGAGCAGGTCGCCGCGCACCGGCTCGGACACCGTGCCCGAGCCGGCCGGGGCATCGGCCGACAGTTCCTCGACGACCGCACCGAGGTGGGCGACCAGGTCGGCCCCGGGCCCCGGCTCACCGAGGTCGGTCACCGTCACCAGCGGCTGGTCGTCAACGGACCGTGGGTGCTTCACCGGTATCGCTCACCATCTCCCGACCAGCCGCGGCCCAGGCGCCCATGCCACCGTCGAGGTTGATCGCCGAGCGACCCTGCTGGCCGAGCCAGGCGACCGCCCGGGCGGAACGGGCTCCGGACCGGCAGACCACCACGAGCTCGGCCTCGCCGTCCGGAATCTCTCCGATCCGGAGCGGCAGTTGTGCCAACGGAATGTGCAGCGCGCCATCGATGTGCCCAGCCTGCCACTCATCGGGCTCGCGGACGTCGAGCAACACGGCGTCATCGGGAACCTGGGTGGGGTCCACGGACGGGACCGGCGACGGGAACATCGGCACCTCCTGGGGCTGGAACAACGGAGCGCGACCAGTCTCTCAGGCCCTCGGGGGTGCCCCGGCACGTCGAGGCAGCCGGCCGCGCCGGCCGCGATCAGAATTCCGGCAGAAAGATGCGGTCTGGGCGGAACCGTCACCCGGTCGGGCTGCGTCCAAGCCCCGAAGACTCTCATCGCTGGATGGGGATCGGGCCGTGATCGGGAAGGATGCAGCCGTGAATGAGGACCGAATGCAGAACCGGCGGGGGAACCATCGCCTGGGCGCACTGCTGGCCGCGGCCGCGCTGCCACTCCTGATGGCCGGGTGCGGGGCGTCGTCCGACAGTGGTTCGGTGACCCCGCAGGCCCCCGTCTCGGCGTCCGCGACCGGCTCGGGCACCGATCTGAAGATCGTCGTCACGGACGGCGCCAAGACGGTCTCCACCTGGACGCTGACCTGCGATCCGATGGGCGGAACCCATCCCCACCCGGACAAGGCCTGCGCGGCGCTGGCCGAGAACGGCCGGACGGCGTTACCTCCGGTGGCCAAGGGCATGATGTGCACCATGATCTTCGGGGGGGCCCAGACGGCCACGCTCAGTGGTACCTGGGCCGGCAAGTCGGTGGATTCGGCCTTTTCCCGCAAGAACGGGTGCGAGATCAGCCGCTGGAAAGCCCTGGAAGGCCTGTTGCCGGCTGTGGCCAACGTGCCTGGGGGTGCCTCCTGAGATTGACGATCGGGATGACCGCGGGTCGTTAGCGCAAGAGCTGGGCGATCCGCAATCACTCGAACGGGTCAACGGAGCAGTAGTTTTCGGCAATCTCGTTATTTCTTGCAACCGGCCGTCACCGGCGTCCGACCCGCCCGGTTGAATCGCAAGAAAGAGCAACACCCGGACTCGCCGTAGATCTATGGCTTTTCGGTGGTTCGGCATATGCTCACCGAGCCACACACGGATGTGCGTATTTTCCTAGCAGGGGGGCAATTGATATGACCAGGTCCCGCCTGGCCTCAGGCTTTCTCGTCTCGGCCGTGATGTCGGGGGCGCTCGTCGCTCTTCCGGCCGTCCCGGCCACGGCTGCACCGACGGACTGCCCGACGGCCTTCCCGACCGCGAGCGCCGTGGACGGCGTCACCGGCACCGGCTACACCGTGGAGCGCGGAACCACTGCCGACCCGTTCTCGGCCAAGATCCTGGGCCGGGTCACCGACGGCATCGCCCCCGGGATCGACATGATCATGGCCGATCTCGACTCGCCCGCCCTGACCCGGGCCGGCGGCGTGTGGGCGGGCATGTCCGGCTCGCCGGTGTACGCCGCGAACGGCCAGCTGATCGGTTCGGTCTCCTACGGCCTGGCCGCGTCGTCGCCGATCGCCGGCATCACCCCGGCCGAGGACATGATGAAGTTGCTGTCCGCGACCAAGGCCCCGGCCACCAAGAACAAGATCAAGGTCTCCAGCACGCAGGCCAAGCGGATCGCCAAGACCGGCGACGTCAGCAAGGCGGCGGCCTTGCAGGGCTTCACGCGGCTGGCCGTGCCGGTCAGCGTCTCGGGCGTCTCCGGCTCGACCAAGGGCAGCAAGACCTTCCTCAAGCACCTGACCAAGATGTCCGGCGTCCGGGTCCGCACCAGCGGGCCGAGGATCAGCGCCGCGGCGTCCTCGCCGTCCGAGATCACCGCCGGCAGCAACTTCGCCGCCGCCCTCTCCTACGGCGACGTCTCGATCGCCGGGGTCGGCACCACCACCTTCGTCTGCAACGGCAAGGCGGTCGCCTTCGGGCATCCGTTCTTCAACCTCGGCGGCGTGGAGTACACGGCTCACCCGGCCAACGCGGTCTACGTGCAGCCCGACCCGACCAACGGGCCGTTCAAGGTGGCCAACCCGGGCGGCCCGGTCGGCGTCGTCGACCTGGACAAGAGCACCGGCCTGCGCACGCAGCTCGGCGCCACCCCGACCGCGACCTTCTCGGTGACGTCGTCGCTGAGCCCGAACGGCGGCGCCCCGGTGACCGGCAGCACCACCGGGGTCTACCAGCCCTGGGCCGGTGACATCGCCGCCCTGCACCTGCAGGCCAACATCATGAAGGCGCTCGGCGACGAAGGCCCGGGCTCGGCCGGCCTGACCTTCACGGTCAAGGGCGTGCGGTCCAACGGCACGCCGTTCACCCTGGTCCGGTCCGACCACTACGCCGACACCAGTGACATCTCGTACACCGCGGCCGACGACCTCTACCTGATCGTCTCCGAGCTGGCCCTGCAGGAGTTCGACGACCTGAAGATCACCAGCGTGAACGTCACCGGCACGGTCACCGACACGGTGAAGCAGTACCGGGTGACCAAGGTGCAGGTGAAGAAGAAGGGCAAGTGGGTCACCCAGAAGGGCACCCTCACGGTCACGGCCGGCAAGACCATCCCGACCCAGCTCACGCTGGCCAAGTACCGCAGCAGCCAGACGGTGCTGGTGCCGCTGACCATCAAGGTGCCCAAGAAGACCAGCGGCGCCTCGGGCGACCTGCTGATCTCCGACGGCTACAACGCCGGGCTGGGCGGCGATCCGGAGTCCCAGGACTCCTCCGAGCCGGGCTCGCTGACCGCGCTGCTCAAGGCGCTGGCCAGCTACCCGCCGAACGACGCGGTGGCCGGCACCCTGGTGCTGCAGGCCGGGTCCAAACCGATCACCACGGTGACGCTCAAGAAGGTCGACGCCCAGGTGTCGGAGTACTCGAAGGACATCGCCATCCAGGTGAAGTAACTCCCCGCACCGCCCGGCGGCCCCGACCCTCCTCGCGAGGGTCGGGGCCGCCGCCGGTCCGGACGGGTTCAGGGGGCGGCGGTGCCCCAGGCGATCGACACCCGGCTGACGGTCCGGCTGGCCCGGATCTCCATCAACTCGCCGACGATCATCGCCCGATCGAGGACGACGGCCGAGTCGTCCAGCGCGTACGTCGTCCGCTCGCTGACGAAGGCGGCGCTGCCCTCGGGCCGGTGCAGCAGTTCGGCGCCGGCCCGGGGCAGACCGGCCGCGGTCACCCGCTCCGAGGCCCGCACCAGCGAGACACCGGCCTCGGTCAGGGCCCCGTAGAGCGAGGTGGCACCGAAGTCGACCGCCCGCAGCGCTCCGGCGTACGGCGGGGCGACCCAGGAGATCTGGTGGATCGCCGGGACGCCGGCCAGCGCGCGAAGCCGCTCCAGCCGCAGCACCGACGGCCCGCCGGACAGGCCCAGTTGCCGGCTCACCTCGGCCGTCGGCCGGCGCAGGGCCACGGCCAGCACGGTCGTGGTCACCCGGTGGCCCTGCTCGCTGAGGTCTTCGACGAAACTGCGCAGGGTGTCGAGCCGGTAGGCGGGCGGCGCCGGCGCCGCGAAGGTGCCCCGGCCGGCCTCGACCACGACCAGACCCTCGTCGGCCAGGGCCTGCAGCGCCTGGCGGATGGTGGCCAGCGCCACCTCGTACTGGCCGCCGAGCTCGCGCTGGGCCGGCAGAGCCGTACCCGGCGGGTACGTGCCGTTGCGAATCTTCCCGGCCAGGTCGGCCGCGATCACCCGGTAGCGGGGCTCGCCCATGCTCGTCGGCTCTCCCGCTCCGGACCGGGCGGGCCGGGCCGGCCCGCTCATCGGGGGCAGACCCTAGCGTCAGCCGACGGCGTCCTCCAAGGTTCCGCCCACGGCACTGTCCACGGCTCCGTCCACAGCTCGGCGCAGCTCGGCCACCCGGGCGGCGACGGCGGCCGGTGGCTCGCCGGCCAGAACCAGGCGCATCAGCTCGGAGCCGACCACCACGCCGTCCGCGACCCGGGCGCCGGCCCCGGCCTGGGCCGGCCCGGCGATGCCGAAGCCGAGCAGGACCGGCCGCGGCGAGCGCCCGGCCAGGCGCCCGGCCAGCTCGACCCCGGAGTGGGCCAGCTCGCCGCGGACCCCCGTGGTGCCCATCAGGGTGACCGCGTAGACGAAGCCGCGGCTGCGCTCGACGATCCGCTGTTGCCGGTCGGCGGTGGTGGACGGCGCGACCAGCAGGCTCAGGTCGACCCCGGCGGCCGCCGCGGCGTCAGCGACTTCATCGACCTCGTCCACCGGCAGGTCCGGGACGATCAGCCCACGGACGCCGGCCCGGGCCAGGTCGGCGCAGAACGCGTCCGCTCCGGCGTGGACGACGAGGTTGCCGTAGGTGAAGGCGATCAGCGGGATCGGCAGGTCGACCTCGGCCAGCTCGGCCAGCAGGCCGGCCACCGTCGTCCCCCGGGTCAGGGCCTGGTCCGAGGCCTGCTGGACGACCGGGCCGTCCAGGATCGGGTCGGAGAACGGCAGCCCGACCTCGATCGCATCGGCGCCGGCCTCGGCGAAGAGCTGGAGCAGCTCGACCCAGTCGGCGGTGATCCCGCCGGTGAGGTAGGGCACCAGCAATTTCCGGCCCTGGGCCAGCCGGGCCCGCAGGTGCGCCTCCACCGGCACGCCGCGCGGTTTCTCGGTGATCCGGGGGGCCGGCATCAGTTCAGCTCCATCAGGGTCGACATGTCCTTGTCGCCACGGCCGGACAGGGTGACCAGCACGTTCGACCCGCGGCGGAGTTCACCGGTACCGGCGGCGCGGATCACCCAGGCGATGGCGTGGGCCGATTCCAGCGCCGGCAGGATGCCCTCCAGCCGGGCCAGCCGGCGGACGGCGTCCAGGACTTCCGGGTCGGCCACGGTGACGTACCGGGCCCGGCCGATGTCGTTCAGGTGCGCGTGCTCGGGGCCGACCCCGGGGTAGTCCAGGCCGGCGGCGACCGAATGGGCCTCGACCACCTGGCCGGCGTCGTCCTGGAGCAGGTAGGAACTGAACCCGTGCAGCACCCCGACCCGGCCGAAGCTGACCGCCGCCCCACCTTCGGCCTCCACCCCGATCAGCTGGGCCGGGGTGTCGGCGAACCCGGCGAAGGTGCCGGCCGCGTTGGACCCGCCACCCACGCAGGCGACCACGTAATCCGGCGTCCCGGAGGGTAGTTCGGCCGCGCACTGACTACGGGCCTCGTCGCCGATGACCCGCTGGAACTCGCGCACCATCCACGGGTAAGGGTGCGGGCCGAGCACCGAACCGAGGCAGTAGTAGCCCTCCTCGACGTGGCCGACCCAGTGCCGGAAGGCCTCACTGGTGGCGTCCTTGAGCGTGCGGCTGCCCGAGCCGACCGGCACCACCTCGGCCCCGAGCAGGTGCATCCGGTGCACGTTGAGCGCCTGCCGCTCGATGTCCCGCTCGCCCATGAACACCGTGCAGCTCAGCCCGAGCAGCGCCGCCGCGGTGGCGGTGGCCACCCCGTGCTGGCCGGCGCCGGTCTCGGCGATCAGCCGCCGCTTGCCCATCCTCCGGGCCAGCAGGGCCTGACCCAGAACGTTGTTGATCTTGTGAGAACCGGTGTGGGCCAAATCTTCTCGCTTGAGCAGAACGTTGACCCCGAGCTCGGCCGACAACCGCAGGGCCGGGGTGAGCGCCGTCGGCCGGCCGGCGTTGACGGCCAGGGCCCGGTCCAGGTCGCGGCGGAACTCCGGATCGCCCCAGGCCTCGCGGAAGGCCCGCTCGACCGCCTCGCAGGCGCCGATCAGCGATTCGGGGACGAACCGCCCGCCGTGCTCGCCGAACCGGCCGTTCGAGGTCGGCTCGTTCATGAGTTTCCTTGCCGGTGGCCGGATCACACCGGTCCGAGCCGGTTCGCGCACCGATTCCACGGTCATCTCGTCCTCCAACTGTTCTAGAACAGATGGCGAGTGTTGCACACAGCTCCCGCTTCGGTCGAGCGGCATTCTGCGCGGTCCCCCGCTCGGTCGAGGCTTTGGACGGCCGAGCGCAGCACGGAACGGGGCCGGGTCGGTGATCTCGGCGCGCGGGGCCGGGCCGGAGGGGCAGGGCCGGAGGGGCAGGGCCCGGGCCGGTGAGGGGCCGGGGCTACTTGAGCAGGCGGGACATCCGCCGGTCGGCCAGGATCTTGCCGCCGGTCTGGCAGGTGGCGCAGTACTGAAGCGAGTTGTCGGCGAAGGACACCTCGCGGACCACATCACCACAGACCGGGCAGGCCTGGCCGGTACGGCCGTGCACCCGCATGCCGGCCCGCTTGGCGTCCTTCAGCTCCTTGGCCGGCTTGCCGGTGGCCGTGGCGATGGCCTCACGCAGGATGCCCCGCAGGGCCTGGTACAGCCGGGTGACCTGCTCCTCGTCGAGCTTGGCCGAGGTCGCGAACGGCGACAGTTTGGCCGCGTGCAGCACCTCGTCGGAGTAGGCGTTACCCACTCCGGCCAGCACGCTCTGGTCTCGCAGCAGGCCCTTCACCTGTTGCCGGGACCCGGCCAGGATCGCGGCCAGCGCGGCCTGGTCGAAGCCGGCGTCGAGCGGGTCGGGGCCGAGCCGGGCGATCCCGGGCACCTCGGACGGCGTGCGGACGACGTAGACGGCCAGGCTCTTCTTGGTGCCGGCCTCGGTCAGGTCGAAGCCGGGCTCGCCCTCGGGATCGAGGCCCTCCGACGGCGCCGTCCCGACCGGATCGCCGTCCAGCACCGGGGTGAACCGCACCCGCAGCGCGATCGGGCTCTTGCCCGGCCGCAGGATCGCCGTCGGGGCGGCGTCGTACCAGCGCAGCCAGCCCGCCTTGGCCAGGTGGAACACCAGGTGGACGCCGTCCGCGTCGATGTCGAGGAACTTGCCGTGCCGGTCGACCGCGGTCACGGTGAGCCCGTTGAGCGAGGTCGGCGGCGGGTCGTAGGTCTTGAGCACGCTGATCGCGCCGATGTCGACCCGGTCGACGGCGCGCCCGATCAACCGCTCGCGCAAGAATCCGGCGAGCGCCTCGACCTCGGGCAGTTCGGGCACCAGGTCATTGTACGAGTCCGATTCCATCGAGTGAGCGCTCCCGCGAGCTTTCGGACGACTATCGACTAGCCTCCGGAGAAGGTGCGCGGCGCGGGGCAGACCAGGAGGAGCCATGACACAGGAACGAGCAGGGCAACCGGCTCAGCCGTCCGATCTGATCGACGTATCGCACGTCGTCACCAGCTACTACACGGTCTGGCCGGATCTGGAACAGCCCGGCCAGCGGGTTGCCTTCGGCACCTCCGGGCACCGCGGCAGCAGCCTGAACGGGTCGTTCCAGGAGGCGCACATCGTCGCCACCACCCAGGCGATCTGCGACTACCGCTCCGGTCAGGGCATCTCCGGGCCACTGTTCATCGGCCGCGACACGCATGCGCTGTCCGAGCCGGCCTGGGCCTCGGCGCTGGAGGTGCTGGCCGCCAACGAGGTCATCACCCTGATCGACGCCCAGGACCGGTACACCCCGACCCCGGCCGTCTCGCACGCCATCCTGCGTTACAACCGCGACCGCGCGATCGACGACCCGGGCCGGTCCGACGGCATCGTGGTCACGCCGTCGCACAACCCGCCGGCCGACGGCGGCTTCAAGTACAACCCGCCGCACGGCGGCCCGGCCGACACCGACGCCACCGGCTGGATCGCCAACCGGGCCAACGACCTGCTGGCCGACAAGCTGCGCGAGGTGAAGCGGATCCCGCTGGCCCGGGCGCTGGCCGCCGAGACGACGTCCAGGTACGACTTTCTCGGCAACTACGTCGACGACCTGCCCAACGTGCTCGACCTGGACGCCGTGCGCGAGGCCGGGCTGCGGATCGGCGCCGACCCGCTCGGCGGGGCCTCGGTGGACTACTGGGGCGAGATCGCCGACCGCCACCGGCTCGACCTGACCGTGGTGAACCCGCTGGTCGACGCCACGTTCCGGTTCATGACCCTGGACTGGGACGGCAAGATCCGGATGGACTGCTCGTCGCCGTCGGCGATGGCTTCGCTGGTCGGTGCCAAGGACAAGTACCAGCTCGCCACCGGCAACGACACCGACGCCGACCGGCACGGCATCGTCACTCCGGACGGCGGCCTGCTGAACCCGAACCACTACCTGGCGGTGGCGATCAACTACCTGTTCGCCGAGCGCAAGGGCTGGTCGGCCGACGCCGCCATCGGCAAGACCCTGGTCTCGTCGTCCATGATCGATCGGGTGGCCGCCGACCTGGGCCGCAAGCTGGTGGAGGTGCCGGTCGGGTTCAAGTGGTTCGTGCCCGGGCTGATCGACGGCTCGATCGGTTTCGGGGGCGAGGAGTCGGCCGGGGCCTCGTTCCTGCGGCACGACGGCACGGTCTGGACCACCGACAAGGACGGCATCCTGCTCTGCCTGCTGGCGGCCGAGATCACCGCCCGGACCGGGCAGTCGCCGAGTCAGCTGTATGCCGCGCTGACCGAGAAGCACGGGTCGCCGGTCTACGCCCGGATCGACGCCCCGGCCAACCGGGAACAAAAGGCGGTCCTGGCCAAGCTCTCCCCGGAGCAGGTCACCGCGACCGAACTGGCCGGCGAGCCGATCACCGCCACGCTGACCTCCGCCCCCGGCAACGGCGCCGCGATCGGTGGGCTCAAAGTCACGACGAAGAGCGCGTGGTTCGCCGCGCGGCCGTCCGGAACCGAGGATGTGTACAAGATCTATGCCGAGTCGTACAAGGGTCCCGAACACCTGGCCGAGGTGCAGCAGGCCGCTCGCGACCTGGTCACCGCCGCTCTCCCCTGAGGCGTGCCGATGACCTCCACCGACATCCCGTTCACCCCGGTGCTCACCGCCTCGGCGGTGCCGCCGGTGATCTCGCTGGCCCGCGGGGCCCAGGCCCACCGGCAGGCGGTCGAGCGGTTGCTCGCCTCCTACCGGGCGATCCCGGACGGTCAGAGCGTGCGGCTGGCCAAGCGGACGTCCAACCTGTTCCGGCCGCGAACCGCGGCGACCTCAGCCGGGCTCGACGTCACCGGCCTGGACGGCGTCATCTCGATCGACGCATCCGGGCGGACGGCCGACGTCCAGGGCATGTGCACGTACGAGAACCTGGTCGCGGCGACCCTGCCCTACGGCCTGATGCCGCTGGTCGTGCCCCAGTTGAAGACGATCACCCTCGGCGGGGCGGTGACCGGGCTGGGGATCGAGTCGACGTCGTTCCGCAACGGGCTGCCGCACGAGTCGGTGCTGGAGCTCGACATCCTGACCGGTGACGGCGAGATCGTGACCGCGACCCCGGACGGCGAGAACGCCGACCTGTTCGCCGGCTTCCCCAACTCCTACGGCAGCCTCGGGTACGCCACCCGGCTGCGGATCGAGCTGGAGCCGGTGCACCCGTCGGTGGCTCTGCGGCACGTCGAGTTCACCGACCTCGACGCGATCGCCGCCGCCATCGACACGATCTGCGGCACCGGGGAGTGGGACGGCCAGCCGGTCGACTTCCTGGACGGCGTGGTCTTCTCCGACTCCGAGGCCTACCTGACCCTGGGCCGCTGGAGCGATCTGGAATCGGGCCTGAGCGACTACACCGGCGAGCAGATCTTCTACGAGTCGGTCCGCAACCGGCCCACCGACCTGCTCAGCATCCACGACTACATCTGGCGCTGGGACACCGACTGGTTCTGGTGCTCCAAGACCTTCGGCGCCCAGAACCCCCGGGTCCGGCGCTACTGGCCGGCCAAGTACCGGCGCAGCGACGTCTACCGCAAGATGGTCGGCCTGGAGTACAAGTACGGCCCGATGGCCAAGATCGACTCACTTCGGGGCAAGCCGGCCCGGGAGCGGGTGATCCAGGACGTCGAGCTGCCGATCACGACCACGGCGGCGTTCCTGCGCTGGTACCTGGAGCACGTACCGATGACGCCGGTCTGGATCTGCCCGCTGCGCCTGCGCGGCAGCGGGCCGCACGGCACCCCGGCGGCCGGCTCCCAGCCCTGGACACTGTACCCGCTGAAAGCGGGCACGACCTACGTGAACGTCGGCTTCTGGGGCACGGTGGCGATGGCACCGGGCGCGGCCGACGGTGACGTGAACCGGGCGATCGAGGCCTCGGTGGCCGAGCTCGGCGGGCACAAGTCGCTGTATTCCGACTCGTACTACGACGAGGCGGACTTCTGGGCGGCCTACGGTGGCGACGCCTACGGCCGGATCAAGGCGCGCTACGACTCCGGAAACCGGCTGCTGGACCTGTTTGCGAAGGCCGTCGGCCGGCGCTGATCCGGGGGCTGATCCGAGGCCGGCGAGCCGCCGGCGTCGGTCATCCGATCAGCTCACTGAGGTGACCCCTCGTGCGCTTGGTGCTCACGAGGGGTCAATTGATTGAGTCTAATCACAGAGCGTGATTCGGAATAGGCATAGATCGATCGCTTGTCGGCGCATACAGTTGACCTCAGTAGCACCCGTCGCAAGGAGATAACGGTGACTCTGCCATCCCTACTGGGCCGAACCGATGATGATGCTCAGCCGCCGCTCAGGTTGGCCGAGATTTTCGATCTCCTCGCTTCGGCACCCTCACCCTTGCGGTTCACCGCCTACGACGGCAGTGCGACCGGCCCGGTGGACGCCGAGATCGGGGTGCACCTGGCCAGCCCCCGGGCCGCCGCGTTCATGGCCACCGCGCCCGGATCGCTCGGCATGGCCCGCGCCTACGTGATGGGCGACGTCCAGGTCACCGGGATCCATCCCGGCAATCCCTACCCTCTGTTAGTTGCTCTGGACCAGCTCAAGTGGCGCCGGCCGAGCCCGCGCCAGCTGGCCCGGATCGCCCGCTCGCTCGGGATCAAGCGCCTGATCCCGCCGCCCCCGCCGCCGCAGGAGGCGCTGCCGGACTGGCGCCGGGCGCTGGAGGGGCTGCGGCACTCGCGGACCCGCGACGCCGACGCGATCCAGCACCACTACGACGTCTCGAACGCGTTCTACGAGATGCTGCTCGGCCCCTCGATGGCTTACACCTGCGCCGTCTACGAGACCGAGGAGTCCACCCTCGAGGAGGCCCAGGCCGAGAAGTTCGACCTGGTCTGCCGCAAGCTCGGGCTCAAGCCCGGGATGCGCCTGCTCGACGTCGGCTGCGGCTGGGGCGGCATGGTCCGGCACGCTGTGAAGAACTTCGGGGTGACGGCGATCGGCGTCACGCTCTCGGCCGAGCAGGCCTCCTGGGGTGAGCAGGAGATCAAGCGGCAGGGTCTCGACAGCGCCGCCACGGTGCGGTTCTCCGACTACCGCGACGTACGCGAGACCGACTTCGACGCGGTCAGCTCGATCGGCCTGACCGAGCACATCGGGGTGGCGAACTACCCGGCCTACTTCGAGTTCCTGCGGTCCAAGCTGCGCCCGGGCGGGCGGTTGCTGAACCACTCGATCACCCGGCCCAACAACGTCCACCCGCCGCGGGTGAAGGGCGGCTTCATCGACCGCTACGTCTTCCCGGACGGCGAGCTGACCGGCGTCGGCAAGATCATCTCCGACCTGCAGGACGCCGGGCTGGAGCCTCGGCACGAGGAGAGCCTGCGCGAGCACTACGGCAAGACCTGCGGCGCCTGGGTCGACAACCTGGTCACCAACTGGGACGCCTGCGTGGCCGAGGCCGGCGAGGCCACGTCCAAGATCTGGGGCATGTACCTGGCCGGTTCCCGGCTCGGCTTCGAGCGCCGCCAGATCGAGCTGCACCAGGTGCTGGCGGTCCGGCCCGACGACCTCGGCCGTTCCGGTTTCGCGCTTCGTCCCACCTGGTAGGTCTTTGTCGAGCAGCGGCGTCCTGGTCCGGTACCGGGCGTCGCTGCCGGCTCAACCAGGGCCCGAACTCGTCCGATGAGCATCTGGAGCCGCACCGGGATCCCGGCGGCACGGGCGCGGGGCAGCGGAGGTGGTCGTGGCGGCACGGATGGCGCCGGTCGGCTCAGGCACCGGTGCGAGCGTCCACGTGGCCCGGCAGCCCATCTATGACGCCGGCAGCAAGCTTTACGGCTACGAACTGCTGTTCCGCCGGGCGGCCCAGGCCGTGGTGGCCGATCAGGACGACGACGGCGCGACCACGGCGACCATTCTGGCCGCGTTCTCCGAGTTCGACGCCGAGGACCTGCTCGGCGGCAAGCCCGGGTTCATCAACCTGACCCGGGCCTTCCTGACCGGCGACCTGCCGCTGCCGTTCGCCCCCGAAGCGGCCGTGCTCGAGGTGATCGAGAGCGTCCGACTCGACCGCGAGGTGGTGATCGGGGCCCTGCGGCTGACCAATCAGGGTTACCGGCTGGCCCTGGACGACTTCGTCTGGAGCCCGGAGGCCGAACCACTGCTGGCCGTGGCCGACATCGCCAAGATCGACGTACTCGCCATGACCTGGGACGAGGTGCTGTTCACGGCGGTCAAGTGCCGGCGGCACAACGTGCGCCTGCTGGCCGAGAAGGTCGAGGACGCCGTGATGCTGCGCCGCTGCCTCGACGAGGGCTTCGAGCTGTTCCAGGGCTACCACCTGGGCCGGCCCGAGACGATGACGATCGAGACGCTCAGCCCGGGCCAGACCCTGGCCCTGGAGCTGGTGGGCCGGCTGGGTGATCCGAGCACCAGCACCGAGGAGATCGAGGCCGCCGTCCGCCGCGACCCGGCCCTGGTCTACCGCCTGCTGCGGATCGCCAACTCGGCCGCCTCCGGGGTGAACCGGCAGGTCTCGACCATCCGGGACGCCCTGGTGATGGTCGGGGTCAGCCGGCTGCGAGCCTGGCTGGTGCTGCTCTCCCTGACTCCGGACGGCGCGAGCGGCGCGGCCATGGTCGACGCCCTGGCCCGGGCCCGGACCTGCGAGCGGGTGGCCCGGGCGGCCAACCTGCCGCACCCGGACGTCGCCTTCACCGCCGGCCTGCTGCACGGCGTGGCCGAGTCGCTCGGCCTGTCGGCCACCGGCCTGCTGGAGCGGATGCCCGCGCTGGCCCCGGAACTGGCCGACGCCCTGCTGGGCCGGCCCGGCCCGCTGCGCAACGTGATCGACGCCGTGGTGGCCTACGAGCACCAGGACCTGGCCGCCGTGGCCGGTGGCCCGGTGTCCCTGCGGATCATGGCCGACGCCTACCTGGGCGCCCTGGCCTGGACCACCGAAACCACCCGGGCCACCGACTCGGTGTAGCCCTCAGCCCACCGCGGCCGGTCGGGCGGCGGCCTCGATGAGGTCGGCGGCCCGTTCGAGGCCCTGAGCGGACTGGATTCGCTGCGACGCCGCCGCCAGGCGGGCCCGGAGGACGTCGTCCGTGAGCAGGGTGCGGATCGCCTGCTGGATCTGGGTGTCGGTGAAGCGGTACGGGTCGAGCCGGACCCCGAACCCGGTCTCGTCCACCCGCTGAGCGTTGTCGTACTGGTCCCAGAACAGCGGCAGCACGATCATCGGCACGCCGAAGTGCATGGCCTCGGTGGTGGTGTTGTTGCCACCGTGGGTGATCACCAGGTCGACCAGCGGCAGGATCGCGGTCTGGGGCAGGAACTCGGCCCCCCACATGTTCGGGGCCAGCACCAGCTCGTCGTGCAGCGGGCCCATGCTGACGATGTACCGGTGCGGGGTCTGGGCCAGGGCCGAGATCACCCGGCGCATCAGCTTCACGTCGGCGCTGCCGAGCGAACCGAGGCTGAAGTAGATCAGCGCGCTGCCCTCGGGCCGGTCGGTGAGCATCGGCGGCAGTTCGACCGGGGTGTCGGTGCGCCGCACGCTCGACTCCAGCCGGTGCCAGCTCGGCCCGAGCGGCCGGTCGGCGACGTAGTCGAGCTCCTCGGGGTACACGTAGAGGTTGACGGCGCCTTCGTGAATGAACTCCAGGTCGGCCAGCGGCGCCGCACCCTGCTCGATCACCCAGGCGTTGAAGTCGGCCCACAGGGCCCGGTGGGTGCGCTCGTACTCGGCCCGGAACGCCGGCCATTCGACCTGGTCGGCCGCGGGATGGCCGGAGAACGCGGGAGCTACCGCGGGCCCCTTGAGCTCGAGCGGGTTGCAGGAGACGATCCGGACGAACGGCTGGCCCGCCGTCACCAGGGCCGGAAAGCTGACCACGTTGTCCTCGACGATCACGTCGGGAGCGGTCCGGGCGATGATGTCGCGCAGTTGCGGCTCGCAGAACCGGGCCCCTCCGATCAGCTCCTCCCAGACCGGCTTCACCCAGGTGTCGAGCTGCTGGATGGTCGGTTTACGAAACTCCGGAGCGGTCTCCCGGATGAAGTCCTTCCAGAACTGGCCGGCGTCCTGAGGCTCGTCCGGAACCGGCGCCAGGTGCACCAGCTCCTCCTCGAAGCCGAGCGCGGTCAGCTTGCCCTGCCAGGAGGCCTCGGCCGCGAACACCACCCGGTGGCCTCGGCTCTTCAGCACGTCACCGATCCCGATGCAGTTGTTGGTCGGGCCGTAGGCGCTCTCGGGCATGAAGAGCACGGTGAGCGGCGCGGGGTCTGGCACGGATGAGCTCCCAGAAATCAACGATGAAGGTTGCGTCGTATCCTCGGGCCACGAGGCCGCCCACGTCATCACGAAGTTGATGTGAAAAAGAGCGAGGTTGACCAGGTGGACGCGCTGACCCGGCTCGGCGGGGTGCGACTGGACCTGCCGGCCGACGGCCGGGCCTGGCGGCCGACCCTGTCTTTCGAGGCCGGAACCGGTCCGGCCGGCGCCTCCGCCGCCGCCGCGAGCAGCAGCGCCGAGAGTGTGGCCTCGCGCTGGCTGATCGAGCAGCTGGCCGCCGGGCCGGAGCCGGAACGGCCGCTCGGGCCGGGCTTCCGGCTGGTCCGGTTGATCCGCCCCGGCCGACCGGGTGCCGGCGAGCGCCGGATCACGGTCGACCAGACGAACCGTTCGGTGGTCGTCGGCGAGCTGGCGGTGGTCAAGTGGCTGCGCCAGGTGGAGGACGCCGAGCAGCCGGCCCTGACCGGGCTGGCCCACCTGGCCGAACTCGGGTTCGCCGGGGTGCCGGCCACCTTCGGCGCTCTGACCTGGACGGCGCCGAGCGGTGCCGAGGTTCCGCTGGCCCTGGCCACGGCGTTCCTGCCCGGGGCGGTCGACGGTTGGCAGTGGTGCCTGGACGCGGTCGAGTCCGGTGACCGGCCGGATTTTCCGGCCGAGCTGGGCCGGTTGCTGGCCGGCCTGCACGCGGCCTTCGCCACCGCGTCGAGCGTGCTGCCCGAACCGGTGGCGGCGGTCGGTGGCGAGGTGATTGGGCCCTGGCAGGCCGCGGCCCGGGCCCGGCTGGCCGAGGTGGTCGCTCGGATCGGCGAGGTGGACGGCGCGAGCGCGGGCCCGGAGAACGGCCGGCCGCAACGCCCGCCGTCCCGGGCGATCGAACAGCACCGCGAGGCGATGGCCGCCGCCATCGATCGGCTGGCCGCGGTCCGGGGGACGACGCCGGTGCAGCGCATCCACGGAGATCTGCACGTCGGCCAGGTGCTCAGCTGGCCCGGCGGCCTGGCCGTGATCGACTTCGACGGCAATCCGGTGCTGAGCGCCCGCTCTGGCGGCGCCGCGGAACCGGCCGCCGGAGCGGTCCAGTCACCGGTCCGCGACCTGGCTCAACTGTTGCTGAGCGTCGACCAGGTGGGCCGGATCGCCGATCGGCGGGCCGGGTTCTCGATCACGGCCGAGGTCGATGCCTGGAGCCGCGCGGCCCGGGCCGACCTGCTGGCCGCGTATCGCCGCGAGCTGGCCGACCGGGGTCGTCCCGAGGTGCTGGACCTCCGGTTGCTGCCGTCGTTTCTCGTGGAACAAGCCTGCCGGGACCTGATCTACTCGATCCGGTTCCTGCCCCGCTGGGCCTACGCCACGATCGATGCCCTGGACACCCTGCTGGCCGAGTCGGCGCCGTCCTGACCGGTCAGGCGGTGACGACCTCAAGCGTGACGTCGACGTTGCCCCGAGTGGCGTTGGAGTAGGGGCAGACCTGGTGGGCCGCGGCGACCAGGGCCTCGGCCGCGGCCTGGTCGAGGTGGCTGAGCTCGACCCGCAGGGTGATCTCCAGGGCGAAGCCGCCGGCGTCGTTGGGGCCGATGCCGACCTCGGCCGTGACCACGGAATCGTCCACGTTCGCCTTCTCGTGGCGGCCGACGACCTTGAGCGCCGAGTGGAAGCAGGCGGCGTAGCCGGCCGCGAACAGCTGCTCCGGGTTGGACTTCTCCCCGCCCGGGCCACCCATCTCCTTCGGAACGGCCAGGTCGAGGTCGAGCACGCCGTCCGAGCTGCGGGTGTGCCCGTCGCGCCCGTTGCCGGTAGCGGTCGCGACAGCGGTGTAAACAGCAGCCATGGTGGAGAACCTCCGATAGAGAGACTGAACGTTCTGTCTTTAAGACCTTGATCTCCGGCGCGGGAAAAGTCAAGACAGAACGTTCGGTCTGGCCAAGTGATATTGTGATTGTCATGGTCACGACCACCGGGCGCGCGTCCGAGCCGCGCGAGCGCCTGCTCCGCACGGCGTCGGCGATCTTCTACGCCGAAGGCATCCACGACGTCGGGGTCGACCAGGTCCTGCAGTTGGCGGGGGTCACCCGCTCGACGTTCTACCGGCACTTCCCGAGCAAGGAAGACCTGGTGGTCGCCTACATCCGGGCCACCGACGACGAGATCCGGGGCGCGCTGGCGGCGGCCGACTCGGCGGCCCTGAGCCCGGTCGAGCTGATCCGCAGGCTGGCCTGGGGCCTGGGCGCCACCATCTGCCGGCCCGGATTCCGCGGGTGCGCCTTCATCAACGCCGCCGCCGAGTACCCGGACCGGACCAGCCCGGTGCACCGCGCCGTCCTGGACCATCGCGAATGGCTGCGCAGCACCGTCGCCGACGCCCTGCGGCGCTCCGGTAACCCCGAACCCGAGGCGGCCGCGCAACACTTTATGATGCTGCGGGACGGCGCGATGGTGGCCGGCTACCTCGGCGATCCCGAACAGGCCCGCCAGACCCTGGAGCGCGGTGTCGACGTCCTGTTGACGACCGGCTGATCCGGCTCGCTCCGAGTCAGGGGCGGGCGGTGACCAGGCCGGCCCGGTAGGCGATGATCACGAGCTGCACCCGGTCCCGCGCGGCCAGCTTGGTCAGGAGCCGGCCCACGTGCGCCTTGGCCGTGGCCACACTGATGTACAACTGCTCGGCGATCTCCGAGTTGGACCGGCCCTGGCCGACCAGGATGAGCACCTCCCGCTCCCGCTCGGTCACGTTGAGGTCGGCGACCGGAGCGACCGGGGCGGCCGGGGCGGCTCGGGCCTCGCCTCGGTCGACGAACTCCCGGATCAGCCGGCCGGTCACGCTCGGGGCGATCAGCGCGTCGCCGGCGGCGATCACCCGGATCCCGTTGAGGATGTCCTCCAGGGCCATGTCCTTGACCAGGAACCCGCTCGCACCGGCGCGCAGCGCCGCGTAGATGTACTCGTCCTCCGGAAACGTCGTGAGGACGGCGACCCGGGTCGCCGCCGACTGCCGGGTGATCCGCGCGGTGGCCTCGATGCCGTCCAGGCCGGGCATCCGGATGTCCATCACCACGACGTCCGGCCGCAGTTCGCGGGCCACCTCGACCGCCTCCAGGCCGGTGCCGGCCTCGCCCACCACCTCGAGGTCCGGGGCGTCGTGGATCAGTACCCGCAGCCCGGTCCGGATCAGCACCTGGTCGTCGGCCAGGACGACGCGCACGGTCACGGCCGGCCGCTCGGCCTGGGCAGCCGGGCGGTGACCGCGAAACCGCCGTCCGGGCTCGGACCGGCCTGAAACTGGCCGTGCAGCATGGCAACTCGCTCTCTCATCCCAATGATCCCGTACCGCGACCCGGGCGCCGGATCGGGCCCGGCGGTCACCGCAGCACCGATGCCGGGCCGGCCGCGGTCGACGACCTCGATCACCAGCTCGTCGCCCTCGTCGGTCAGTCTGACCCAGCAGCGATCGGCGCCGGAATGCCGGACGACGTTGGTCACCGCTTCCTGAACGATCCGGAAGGCCGACAGCTCGACGTCGGCCGGCCAGGACCGTCGCGGCTCCGGCCATTCGACGTCGACCCGGACACCGGCCTGACCGGTCGAGGCGACCAGCGAGTCGAGCTCGGCCAGGCCCGGCGCCGGCAGCAGCGGTGGCTCGTCGCCGGTCCCGGTGCCCTGGCGGAGCGTGCCCAGAGTGGAGCGCAGGCCGAGAAGGGTCTGCCGGCTGGTGTTCTCGATCGCCTGCAGGGCCAGCCGGGCCTCGGCCGGCTGAGTGTCGATCACCCGGCTGCCCATCCCGGCCTGGATGGCGATCACTCCGATGCTGTGGGCCACGACATCGTGCAGTTCGCGGGCGATCCGCAGCCGCTCGGCGGTGACCGCCTGAACCATGGCCTGCGACCGGAGGCTCTCGGCGTACTCCCGGCGCTGGCGGATCGAACTGCCGATCGTCCACACCGTGACCGCGGAGAGGATCACCAGCACCTCGGTCACCGGCACCACCGACATGGCGAGCAGGTGCCTCGCCCCACGGTCGAGAACCAAGGCCATCAGCAGCAGAACCACCGCCGCCAGCACGGCCGCGCGCCGCCGGACCTGAGTCACGGCGACCCGGCCGAGGGCCGCGCCGACGACCAGGTACGAGCTGATGACCAGCGTGGGATCCGGTTCGGTCAGCGAGACCCAGACGGCCACCACCAGCAGGACGGCCAAGACCCGCCCGGGTCGACGGCGGAGCAGGAACACCGTCACCGCGAGCGCACACCCCGCGTACGGCAGCAGCGCATGCCGGCGACCGACGTTCGACCAGAAGTAGTTCAGCCGAAGGGCCGTGAGAAAGACGGCGAGCGCACCGATCAGGAGCAGCCAGGAGCCCACCGACGGGCGCCGCCGGCCCGGCGTCAGCATCACAGTCGCGGCCACTGATCGAGCGTAACCATGCGGACCGCCCGTGGGCATCAGCCCGGGGGCGTACGCCTGGGGGCGAGCACCTGCGGGCGTAGACCGCTGGGCGAGCCCGGGCCGGCACACCCCTCCCACAGCCCGATGTGACGCCGGGACCCGCCCCGCGACGGTGGAGCCCTTGTCGCAGGCGAGGTCTCAGGGGGCGTGGTGAAGCGGTGGTTCAGGACGGCGGTGCCGGTGGTTCTCGGGGTGGAGCTGATAGCCGTGGTGGTGTTCGCGATCGCCTACAACTGCCTCGATCTGCACATCTACCTGCTCGGCGGCCGGGCCGTGGGCAACGACGAGCAGCTCTACCTCAGCCCGCTGGCCGGCCACTGGTTCACCTACCCGCCGTTCGCCGCGTTGCTGTTCCGGCCGTTCGCCGGGCTGCCGCTCACCGGCGTCCGAGTGGGCTGGGAACTGGCCTCGGTGGCCGCGTTCGCCTGGGCCTGCCGCAGCACGCTGCACCTGTCCGGCTCCCGTGCCTCCGGCCGGCGGGTGGCGGCCGTGGTGGTGGCCGGCCTGCTGCTCGAACCGGTCTGGCACTCGCTGTTCCTGGGGCAGGTCAACCTGGTGCTGCTGGCCCTGATCCTGGCCGACCTGGTCCGGGTCGGTCGCGGGCGCCCGGCCGGCATCGGGATCGGCCTGGCCACCGCGATCAAGCTGACGCCGGCCGTCTTTGTCCTGCTGTTGCTGGTGTCCGGGCGGGTCAGGGCCGCCGCGACCGCCGGTGCGACCTTCGCCGGGGTCACGGTCGCGGCCTTCCTGATCGCCCCCGGCGCCTCGCGGCTCTACTGGCTGCACCTGTTTCACGACACCCGCCGGGTCGGGGCGCCGTACATCAGCAACCAGTCGCCGTTCGGGGCGGCCCTGCGCATTCTCGGCGGCCGTGATGCCGTGGGCTCCTGGTTCCTGCTGGTCCCGCTGGTGCTCGCCGTGGCCGGGCTCACGCTCGGCCGCCGGGCGGCCCGGCGCGGCGACTGGCTGACGGCGACCGCGGCCACCGGTACGACCGGCCTGCTGGTCTCGCCGATCTCCTGGACCCATCATTGGGTCTGGGTCGTTCCGGCCCTGGCTCTGCTGGCCCGGGAGCAGGCCGGTGGGACCTGGGTGATCGGAGCCCGGATCGCCGTGAGCCGCGCCGCCGTCGCCGGCTACGGATTGTTCGTGCTGGCCCCGATGTGGTGGACGCCGCACTCCGGCGGCCCGGCCGAGTACGGCCGGCACGGCTGGCTGACCCTGGTCGCGAACGCCTACCTGCTGGCCGGCCTGACCTTCCTGGGCCACCTCGCCCGGCGGGAACTGGCGCTCACTCGGGCGGGGCGGGCTGGTCGCGGTTCCAGACCGCGTTCGCCCACGGGTCGTAGTCGACCTCCAGCGGCTCCTGCTCCGGGCGCTCGGCCTCCGGAACGTGCTGCAGGTTGACCCTGATCCGGTACCAGATGGAGCTGCGCCCCCGCATCCCGTCGACCAGGACGTCGGGCACCTCCAGCCGCTGGGCGACGGCCGGGTGCCGCTCCTTCCAGCGCTCCAGCCCGGCCAGCGCCTCGTCCTTGGTCTTGGCCCGGGCAATCTCGATCAACGGCATCGTGGACTGACGGCGGCCCTCGCCCTTGGGGGGCTTCTCGGCCGGGCCGAGCCGCTTGGCCAGGGCCAGCAGCGGCTCCAGCGACCCCGGCGCCGAAGCCATCCCGGCCCACGGGTCGCCGATCTCGGCGAACCGCTGCGCAACCGTGGTCAGGGTGAACCCTTCCGGGTGGCAGCCCGGCACCTCGTCCCAGGTCAGCGGGGTCGAGACGCGGGCATCGGCCACCGCCCGGACGGAGTAGGCCGAGGCCACGGTCCGGTCCTTGGCGTTCTGGTTGAAGTCCACGAAAACCCCTTCCCGCTCCTCCTTCCACCACTTGCTGGTGGCCAGCTGCGGAGCCCGGTTCTCCACCTCCCGAGCCACCGTCTCGGCCGCCAGCCGCAGATCGCGGAACAGCCACAACGGCGTCACCGGGGCGTAGATGTGAAAGCCGCGCGACCCCGACGTCTTGGGCCAGGCGCTCAGGCCGTGGTCCTCCAGCACCTGCTTGACCACGAGCGCGACCTCGACGATCTGGCCCCAGGGCACGCCCGGCACCGGGTCCAGGTCGATCCGCAGCTCGTCGGGCCGGTCGAGATCCTCGGCCTGCACCGGGTGCGGGTTCAGGTCGATGCAGCCCAGGTTGACCACCCAGGCCAGGGCGGCGGCGTCGCGGAGCACCACCTCCTCGGCCGAGCGGCCGGAGGCGTACTTGAGCTCGGCCACCTCGATCCAGTCGGGCCGGCTGGTCGGCGCCCGCTTCTGGAAGAACGCCTCCTCGTCGATGCCCTTCACGAACCGTTTGAGGATCATCGGGCGGCCCGCCGTGCCCCGCAGCGCGCCGTCGGCCACGGCCAGGTAGTACCGGACCAGGTCGAGCTTGGTCAGCCCGGGACCGGAACCACCGACGGCCGGGGGGAACACCAGTTTGTCGGGGTTGGTGATGGTCACCTCGCGCCCGGCGACGTCCAGAACCTGCGGCTTGGCCATGCCGCCACGATAGTTCGCCGGCCGCCACCACGGTTGATCGTTCCCTCGCCCCGCGGGTTCGACGAAAAAATCTGATTCGCCGGTATCAGGAAGATCGCAGCGGTATTCATTGGGTATGTCACAACCCCACGCCCGCTGATCAAGGGATCACCCCATGAGAAGAACGGCACCTTGGTTCGGCCGACGGCCGCGCCGCGGAGTATTCGCGACCATTGCGGCCGTCATGGTCGCCACCGCCGGGCTCGGAATGGTCGGGGTGTCGGCCGCCGACGCCGACACCGTCCCCGGCCTGGTGGCCCGCAACGACACGTTGACTGCCACCTGTGGCGCCTTCCAGTTCCTCGATCCGGCCGCGGTGTGGGCCAACGACACGGTTCCGCCCGGTCCGGACGGTTCCACGGCCGGCGTCCGGGTGCAGCCGCAGAGCGATCCGGCCCACGGCACGCTGGTCTTCAACGACGTCTACCAGCAGTTCGTCTACACCCCGACGATGGACGCCGCCGGCAACTGCCCGACCTCGGACTCGATGACCTACAACCTGCTGTACTTCGTCGACGACCTGGCCCTGGGCACCTCCAACACAGCCACGATCAAGTTCACCGTCGCCCCGGCCCACGAAGCGGTGCGCGATCACGTGTACCTGACCTGCGGTGGCCGGGTCTTCATCTCGTGGGCCGCGGTCCTACGCAACGACACCTACCCGCCGGACACGGTTGTCTCACGGAAGAAGTCGACCAGCACCACGCACGGCAGCCTGCAGTGGCAGGACAGCCCGACCCCGGGCTGGCTCTACATCCCCAAGGTCGACCAGTACGGCAAGTGCGCCGCCACCGATCTGTTCACCTACCAGGCGCATTTCGTCACCGAGGACTTCCTGATCCCGTCCGACTCGAACATCGTGCCGGTGCTGCTCACGATCGTCCCCAAGAAGTAGACATCCCCCTGAGCACCCGAACGACGACGTCGGTCAGGGATGATGCGGGCATGGATCCCGCCTTGTTCCTGGCCGACGTCGAGCAGGCCCCGGCCGCCCTGACCGGGCTGGCCGGCACGTTGCGAGTGGTCGATCCGTGGGCCGCGGTCGACCTCTACGGGGTCGAACGAGTGCTGCTGCTGGGCATGGGCTCCTCCCGGTACGCCGCCGAGACGGTGGCCCTGTCGATGCGGGCGGCCGGGCTCACCGTCGTGGCCGAGCCGGCCTCGGCCGAGGCGAGCTGGCCGGCGGCGCCGTCCACCCTGGTGGTGGCCGTGTCGGCAACCGGTTCCAGCATCGAGACGCTGACCGCGGCCGGTCGGTACCGCGATCACGGCCGGCTGGTCGCCCTGGTCGAGAACACCGGATCCGACCTGGCCGGGCTGGCCGACGCCGTCGTCCCGCTCGAGGCCGGGTCCGAGACCGGTGGAGTGGCCTGCCGGACCTATCGGCACACCCTGGTCCAACTGCTGGCGTTGCGGGCCCGGCTCACCGGCGGGTCGCTGACCCAGCTCGCCGACGACGTCGAGCGGGCCGCCGAGAGCACCGCCGACCTACTCGAACGGCGAGCCTCGTGGTTGCCGGACACGCTGGCCGCGCTGGACGGCCCGGACGGGGTCGCGGTGCTCGGCCCGGCCGAGCGGCGGGGCAGCGCCGAGCAGTCGGCGCTGATGGTTCGTGAAGGCCCGCGACGAGCGGCCACCGCCAGCGAGACCGGGGACTGGGCCCACGTCGACGTCTATCTGGCCAAGACCCTGGACTACCGGGTGCTGTTGCTGGCCGGTTCGCGCTGGGACGCCCAGGCGATGGACTGGCTGGTCAAGCGGGGTAGCCGGGTGGTCCCGGTCGGCGCCGAGGTGGCCGGGGCCGGGCCGGGCGTGCGCTACCGGCACGACGACGACCCGCTGGTGCGACTGCTGACCGAGGTCGCCGTGGCCGAACTGGTGGCCGCGAGCTGGTGGGCCGCTACACCAGGCTGAGGTGCTGGGCCGCGGTGCGGACCACGATCTGCTGACCCCAGCCGACCCGCAACCGGTCCGACTCCAGCCCGTCGCCGAAGACCACCAGATCACCCTCGGCGACCAGCCGGAGCGCATCCCCGGATTCGAGCCGACCCTGGGTCCAGGCGGTGCCGGTGGCCGGCGAGGGCCAGGCCTCCCGGACGAACCAGGCCAGCGCCTCCTCCAGCGGCCCGGGCAGGGCCGGCGGGGCGGTGCGGTCGCGGGCCAGCGAGGCGCACCAGCCGGTGGCCCCGGTTCCGGTCCCGATCAGTACCCCGGACGACGACTGCCTTTCCCCTCCGGCGGCACCGGCGACGTCGGCGGCACGGGCGGCGTCGGCGCTCGGCGCGAACAGCCGGTACCGGGCCGACTGGTGCCCGGCGTCGCCGATGTAGAGCTCGTTCAGCGCTCGCAGCCCCTGGCCGTCGTCCAGGGCGACCTCGACCATGCAGCGCCGCTCGACCGCGGCCGTCCCGGCCTGGACCGCGGCCAGCAACTCGGCCACCCCGGCCGCCCGGTGCTTGACCAGAACCCCGGGATTGACGCCGGGCTCGGGGTCGACGCCGATCACCGGCTGGTCGGCCACGTACTTGGCCACGTTCGCGACCAGGCCGTCCTGGCCGACCGCGAGCACGACGTCCTCCGGGTCGAACCGCAGCCGGGGCAGGTCTTCTCGTTCCACCCCGGCCCGGCGCCAACCTCCCGGGATCGCGCCGTCCACCTGGGTCAGGGCCTGCTGCAGGGCGTCGTGCCGGGCCTGGACGGCGGCCAGGTCGCGCCCGCGGGAGCGGAGGAAGAACTCGGCCTGACCGCGGGTACCGTGCCGGGCCAGGAGCAGGTCCAGTTCACTGCGGCGGTGCACGACAACCGCCCGGGGAGCCAGGGCCACGACTACTCGCCGATCCCGGCCAGCCGGCTCAGGGCGCTGCTGACCACGTCAGGGCTGAGGGTCAGCGACCCGATCTGGGGCAGGTTGGCCGCCGCCTCGCGGGCGGCCAGCGCCAGCAGGACGCCGCGGTCCAGGTCGGCGTAGATCGCCATCTTGGCCGCCTCGGCCTCCGCCTCGGCCGACCCGACGGCCCGGATGGTCTCGGCCTTGACCTCGGCCAGCACCCGGGTCTGGTCGGCCTTGGCCTGGGTCTCGATCCGGTTCGCGGCCGCGGCCTCGGTGGCCCGGCGGCGCTCGTTGGCCCCGTTCTGGGACACCAGCTGCTCCTCCCGGACGGCCAGCTCGATCTTGGACTGCAGCTCGTTCTCGCTGATCGTGCGCTCCCGCTCGACCGCGTTGGCCCGGCGCTCGTAGGTGGCCCGGTCGGCCTCCTGCTGCACCAGCTCGCGGGCGGGTGTCTGCAGGGCCCGCTCGACGTCGGTCTCCGGCCGCAGGGCGATCACCCGGACGTCGACCACCTCGATGCCGGTCTGCCGCAGCCGCTCGTCGGCGGCCAGGCCCTGGCCGATCCGCTCCCGGACGGCGGCCATGCCGGAGATCAGCACCTGGGCCAGCGGCAGCCCGGCCAGCAGGTCGAGGGCGTGCTGCTGGGCCAGCTCGGTCAGCATCTGGGCCACCTGGTCCAGCGGGCGCGAGCGCCAGCGGCCGGTCTTCAGTTCCAGCCCGAAGTCGAGCCGGCGGGCGGCGACGTCCGGGTCGCCCATCCGGTAGGCCACCGTGGCCTGCACCGCGACGTCCTGGAAGTCGGCCGACCGGGCGTGGAACAGCAACGACAGCTCGCGGTCGTCGATCGGCACCTCGCTCAGGGCGGCGCTGAGCGGGCGGAACCAGAACGCCTGGCCCGGCCCGGCGTGCACGGTCTTGCCCCGGCTCACGTGCACCAGGTGGTCGGTGGTGCCGCTGCGAACGTGCCACACGAACGGGTACCGGTGGATCTCGGCCATCGCCGTCTCCTTATCGTCAAGCTGACGCTTTGTCTGCTGGACAGGACACTAGGACGTCGCCCTGTTATCGTCAAGTCGACGAAAGGAGCCCGGTGAAGCCCTACGACCCGGCCGACTACCCGCCGGTCGCCGTGACCGTCGACATCGTTCTGCTGACGATCCACGACGACGCCCTGGCCGCCCTGCTGATCCGGCGCGGCGCCGAACCGTTCCAGGGCAGCTACGCCCTGCCCGGCGGCTTCATCCAGCCCGACGAGGACCTGGCCGACGCCGCCGCCCGCGAGCTCGAGGAGGAGACCGGTGCTCGCGGCGTCCACCTGGAGCAGTTGGGCACCTACGGCACTCCGGGCCGCGACCCGCGGGTGCGAGTGGTCAGCGTGGCCTACCTGGCCCTGACCCCGGATCCGCCCGCGGTGGCCGGCGGCAGCGACGCGGAGTCGGCCGAATGGGCCCCGGTGGCCTCGTTCCTGGACGCCAGCCTGCCCGACCGCCCCGGCCTGCTCGCCTTCGACCACCAGCAGATCCTGCGGGACGGCGTGGAACGGGCCCGGGCCAAGCTCGAATACACCGCCCTGGCCACCGCCTTCTGCCCGGACGAGTTCACCGTGGCCGAGCTGCGCCGGGTCTACGAGATCGTCTGGGGGGTCGAGCTCGACGCCCGCAACTTCCACCGCAAGATCACCGGCACGCTGGGCTTTCTGGAACCGACCGACCGGATGACGTCGCGTGGCGGCGGCCGGCCGGCCCAGGTCTTCCGGCGCGGGCCGACCAGCACGCTCAACCCACCTCTGCTGCGGCCCACCCCGTCCGTCCTGACCTGAGCCTTGGGCGCCGACGCGGTCAGGACCGCAGCCGGCGCCAGCGCTCGAGCAGGGCCGGCATCTCCGCGGCCAGGAACTCGAAGAATTCCAGGCTCTCCCGCACCCGAGCTCCGGCAGGGGTACCGGCTCCGAGCACCTGGACCCCGTCGCGCAGGCTGTCGGACCAGCGAGCCAGCATCTGGTCGCGCTGGGTCAGCGCCTCGTGCCAGGCGTCGTGCCCGACCCGGTAGACGTCGCGCCGGGAGCCGGGCGGGCGCTCCCGTTTCACCAGTTCGACCTGGGTCAGGTAGCGGATCGCCCCCGACACCGCGGCCGGGCTGATCTGCAACAACTGAGACAGCTCGGCCGCCGGGAGCCGGCCGCTGTCGGTGGCCAGCAGGCGGACGAAGACCCGGGACGGCATCCGGGGCATGCCCGCCTCGACCAGCAGGTCGGCGAACCGCTCGACGAAGTTGGCCACCGCGACCTGATCGCGCCGATCCTGCTCGTCACCGCCCTGCTCCGCTCCGGACATGCCCTCATCATGCCCGCCGTCGACCAGCTCTTCATCTTCTTCCGAACATTCACAATATTGTGAACACCGGAGTAGCCTGGCGGTATGAGTGATGCGATCACCATCACCGGCCTGACCAAACGCTACGGCCGCACGCTCGCCCTCGACGGCCTCGATCTCGGCGTCGCCACCGGCGAAGTGCACGGCTTCCTCGGCCCGAACGGCGCGGGCAAGTCGACCACGCTGCGGATCCTGCTCGGGTTGCTGCGCCACGACGGCGGGACCGTCCGATTGCTGGACGGCGACCCCCGCCGGGACGCCACCGCCCTGCACCGCCGGCTGGCCTACGTGCCCGGCGACGTCACCCTGTGGCCGAACCTCTCCGGCGGTGAGGTGATCGACCTGCTCGGCCGATTGCGCGGCGGTCTTGACCAGCACCGGCGGGCCGAACTGCTGGAACGGTTCGAGCTCGACCCGACCAAGAAGGGCCGGGCCTACTCCAAGGGCAACCGGCAGAAGGTGGCCCTGGTCTCGGCCCTCGCCTCGGACGTCGAACTGCTGCTGTTCGACGAGCCGACCTCCGGGCTCGACCCGCTGATGGAGTCGGTGTTCCGGGACTGCGTGCAGGCCGAGCGCGAACGCGGCCGGACCGTGCTGCTGTCCAGCCACATCCTCAGCGAGGTGGAGGCGCTGTGCGACCGGGTCAGCATCGTGCGGGCCGGGCGCACCGTCGACACCGGCACCCTCGACGAGTTGCGCCACCTGCGCCGGACCACGATCGACGCCGAACTGGCCCGGCGCCCGGCCGGTCTGGCCGAAATCAGCGGCGTCCACGAGCTGGAGCAGACCGGCGACGGCCCGTTCCGGGTGCATCTGCAGCTCGACCCGGCGGCGTTCGACGAGGTGCTCGGCCGGCTGACCGCGGCCGGGGTCCGCTCGCTGGTCAGCCGGCCACCGACGCTGGAGGAGCTCTTTCTCCAGCACTACCGGAACCAGCCGTGAGCGGGTTCACCAACACCCTGACCCTCACCCGGTCGGCGCTGCGCCGGGACCGGTGGGTGATCCCGCTGTGGGCCGGCGGCATCGCGGTGATCGCGCTGGCCACGGTCTCCAGCTACCGAAACCTCTATCCCACCGAAGCTTCCCGGCTCAGCTACGCCCGGGCCGTCGAGAGCAGCGGCGGCCTGCTCGCGCTGACCGGCACGCCGTTCGACCTGACCTCGGTGGGCGGCCTGGTTGCCTGGCGGACGGTCAGCTTCGGGGCTCTGCTGGCCGGGGTGATGAGCCTGCTGCTGGTGGTCCGGCACACCCGGGCCGACGAGGAGTCGAACCGGCTGGAGCTGATCGCCGGGGCGGTGATCGGCCGGCGCGCGGTGCTGACCGCGGCCCTGCTGACCGCCCTGCTGGCCGACGCGGTGACCGCGGTACTGGTCACCCTGGGCGCGGCCGGGCTGGGCCTGCCGGTGGCCGGCTCGCTCGCCCTGGCCCTGGCTTACACCCTGACCGGAGTCGTCTTCGCCGCCGTGGCCGCGGTGAGTGCTCAGCTGACCCAGAGTGCCCGCTCGGCCAACGGCATCTCGTTCGCCCTGCTCGGCCTGGCCTATCTGGTGCGAGCGATCGGTGACTCCACCGGCCCGGGCCGACTGCTGTGGCTGACCCCGATCGGCTGGTCCGAGCAGTTGCGCCCGTTCGCCGGGGATCACTGGTGGCTCCTGCCCGCCTTTGCCGCCCTGACCGCCGTCCTGCTGACCGGTGGCTACGGGCTGGCCGACCGCCGCGATCTCGGGGCCGGTCTGTTGCCGACGCGCCCCGGCCCGGCCCGGGCCGCCGGCTGGTTACGGACGCCGTCCGCGCTGGCCTGGCGGTTGCAGCGCGGCTCGTTGCTGGCCTGGGCGATCGGGTACGCCGTGGTCGGGGCTGTACTCGGGGTGGTCGCGCACAACGTGTCCGACCTGGTCGACAGCAGCCCTCAGATCCGCGACCTGCTGACCTCCTCGAACGGCCAGAACCTGGTCGACGGGTATTTCGCCGTAATCATGACGGTGGCCGGAATCGTGGCCGCCGCGTTCGCGGTGCAGTCCGTGTCGCGGCTCTCCGGCGAGGAGAACGCCCAGCGGGCTGAAGCGCTCCTGGCCACACCGACCGGCCGGATCCGCTGGGCCGCCGGGCATCTGGCTGTCGCTCTGGTCGGAACCGCCTTGCTGCTGACCATTTTCGGGCTGGCCGCCGGGCTGGTGAACGGCCTGCGGGCCGGCGACCCGGGCTCGGTCTCCCGGATCGTCGGCGCCGCGGTGATCCAGGCGCCGGCCGCCTGGTTGTTCGCGGCGGTGGTGCTGGCCCTGTTCGGGCTGGTGCCCCGCTGGACGGCGGCCGGCTGGGGCCTGGTCCTGCTGGCTCTGGTGCTCAACCTGATCGGTCCGCTGCTCGACCTCAATCACTGGGTACTGGACCTGTCGCCGTTCACCCACCTGCCGGTACTGCCCGGTGGCGACCTGACCTGGGGGCCGGTCGGGCTGATCGCCGTCACCCTGGCCCTGATCACCGTCGGCCTCACTGCCCTCGACCGCCGCGACCTGACCTGACCTAGCACCTGGCTCAGATCGGCTGATCACGCGCCGTCAGGGGTCGATTCCGCCCGGGGCACCCGGGCAGCCCCGAGCGGCCTTCAACTTTCGTACCGCGACCACCGGAGACCGGTTCTCGCCCGCCGACCACGACTTGAGAAACGGGTAGGGCGAGAGCATTCCGCGCCGGTTCCACCAGTCGTCACCCGGGCAGGCCACGCTGATCCCGAAGTGCAGGTGGCAGCCGACCGAGCGGGCGTCCCCGGTGTTGCCGACCGCGCCCAGCTTCGTGCCGGCCATGACCTTGTGCCCGACCACGGTGGCGGTCGCCAGCGACCGCAGGTGCGAGCCGTAGTAGCGGACGCCGTCCAGCCCGAGGATCGTGACCGACAGGCCACCGCGGGTGGCGCCGTCGTTGCGGCTCGGCGACCAGCGATCGGTCCGCGAGACCCCGACGATCTGTCCTTTCACCGGGGCGACCACCGCCGAGCCGCAGGCCGCGAAGATGTCCGTGGCCGGGTAGTCGTGATGGGCCCGTCCGTAACTGACAGTTTTTGCCCGTACCGGGAACGTGTAGGACGGGTGCTCAGGGGGCTGGGCCGGGTCCGTGGGCAACGAGCTCGGCGACACCCGGCTCGGACTCGGGGCCGGACTCGGGGCCGGGCTCGTTGTTGGTCCCGTCCCGGTTGAGGCCGAACCGGTGGGCAACCGGCCCGCGGGGGCGGTCGAGGTCGGGCCGGCAGCTGCTCCCACCTGGCCCGATCGGCAACCGGTGAGCACCAGACCGGTCAGCACCAGCAGCACCGGCCACCGGGCCGGAAGCGCCGGCCGAGCCGATCCGGGCGGGACAGTCACGGGTCGAACATAACCGGCCGCGGTCGCGCGGGCCGAAACCGACCGGGGTCAGGTCGCCGGCTGCTGTCAGACTTGTCCCGTGCAGCTGGCCATCCTGGGACCCCTCCAGGTCGAGGACGACGCGCAGCCGGTCGAGATCGGCGGCGCGCGGTTGCGGGCGCTCCTGATCCGGCTGGCCGCCAGCGCCAACGGCTGGGTTCCGGTCAGTTCGCTGGTCGAGGCGCTCTGGGAGGACGACCCGCCGAGCGACGAGCTGAACGCCCTGCAGTCCCTGGTCTCCCGGTTGCGCCGCACCCTGCCCCGGCCGGAACTGATCGAGTCCGGCCCGGCCGGGTACCGCCTGGCCCTCGACCCGGAGGCGGTCGACGCGATCCGGTTCGAGCGCCTGGTCAACCGGGGACGGCGGCTGGTCGTCGACGGCCGCCCGCGCGAGGGCGCGGCCATGCTCGGCACCGCGATCGACCTCTGGCGGGGGCCGGCACTGACCGAGGTCGCCCACGTGGCCTACGCCCGAGCCTGGATCCAGCAGCTGGAGAAGCTCCGGCTGACCGCGATCGACCACCGGGCCGTGGCCGGGCTGCAACTGGGCCGGCACGCCGATCTGATCACCGAACTGGAGAACACCGCCCGCCGCAACCCGCTGCGCGAGCGCACCAACGAACTGCTGATCCGGGCCCTGGCCGGGACCGGCCGGCGCACGGAGGCCCTCGCGGTCGTCAACCGGCTCTTCCGGACCCTGGCCGAGCAGGCCGGTCTCGACCCACCGGTCCACCTGCAAGCCCTGCAGACGGCGGTGCTGAACAACGATCCGTCGCTGCGGCCACCGTCGCGCACGGTGATCAAGCCCGGCCCTCGGCGCCGGCCGACCAACCTCCGGGCCCAGCTGACCCGCTTCATCGGCCGCGAACACGACGTCCGTAGCGTTCGCACCCTGCTGGCCGAGGCCCGGCTGGTCACCCTGGTCGGCACCGGCGGGGCCGGAAAGACCAGACTGGCCGGGGAGATCGCCGGCGGGCTGGTGAGCACCGGGGTGGACGGCGTCTGGATGGTCGAGCTGGCCCCGGTCACCGACCCGGACGACATCGCCACGACCGCCCTGGGCGCGGTCGCCGGGCGCGAGTCGGCCCTGATGGAGCGGGCCGCCCCGACCAAGGGCGATGCCCTGACCCGACTGGTCGACACCCTGGCCGACCACGACGTCGTCCTGGTCCTGGACAACTGCGAGCACCTGGTGGACGCCGCCGCCCGGTTCGCCGAGTCGCTGCTCGGGCAGTGCCCGCAGCTGACCGTGCTGGCCACCAGCCGCGAGCCACTGGGCATCGTCGGGGAGACCCTCTGGCCGGTGCGACCGCTGGCCTACCCGCGGCCGGACGACGACCTGCTGCCCACCGCGGCCAGCGAGGCGGTCAAGCTGTTCGTCGACCGGGCCGGCCTGGTCCGGCCGGGCTGGCGGCTGCACGAGGACAACGTGGCCGCGGTCGGCGAGATCTGCCGCCGGCTCGACGGCCTGCCCTTGGCCATCGAACTGGCCGCGGCCCGGATGCGCAGCCTGCCGGTGGAGGCGGTCGCGGCCCGGCTGGGTAACCGCTTCCGCCTGCTGACCGGCGGGAACCGGACCGCCCTGCCCCGGCACCAGACCCTGCGGGCCGTGGTCGCCTGGAGCTGGGAACTGCTGACCGAGCCCGAGCGCCGGCTGGCCGAGCGGTTGTCGGTCTTCCCGGGCGGGGTCAGTGCGGTCACGGCCGAGGCGATCTGTGCCGGCGACGACCCGGACCTGGCCGACGCCGTCCCGCCGTCCGCCGTGGCCGACCTGCTGGCCGCTCTCGCCGACAAGTCACTGCTGGTGGTGGTCGGGGACAGCCCCGACGAGCCGGGCCTCGACGATCAGCTCGCCGGGCTGGACGGGATCGACCGGTCGCGGCCGCGCTACCGGATGCTGGAGACGCTGCGCGAGTACGCGGGCGAGCAACTGGTCGAGCGGGGCGAACTGCCGGCCATGAGAGAGGCTCACGCGCAGTACTTCTGCGAGCTGGCCGAGACCGCCGAGCCCCGGTTGCGCAGCTCGGACCAGCTGTTCTGGCTCGACCAGCTCACCGTCGAGCGCGACAACCTGCTGGCCGGCCTGCGATTCGCCGAGGAGGTCGGCGACGCCGACACCGCGATCCGCCTCGGCGCCGCCCTCAGCTGGTACTGGACCGTGCTCGGCCGGCACGACGAGGCCGCCACCTGGCTCGAGGAGGCCCTGCGGATTCCCGGTCCACGACCGGCCGAGGCCTACGCGGTGGTCCGGATCGTGCACGCGATCAGCACCGCCGCCGCCGGGATGGGTGTGCCGGACGCGGCCGAGATCAACGCCCTGGTGAACCTGCTCGAGGGGCTGGACGTGCTGGCCGGGCATCCGTTCCTGGCCCTGGTCGAGCCCGGGATCGGGATGATCCTGGACGACAGCGAGGCCGCCCAGGCGGCGATCGAGCGCAACCTGTCCCACCCCGACCCCTGGGCCCGGGCGATGCTGCACCTGATGAGCGCCATGATGGCCGAGAACGACGGTGACATGGCCCTGATGGAAAAGGCTCTTCCCCAGGCGCTGAGCGGTTTTCGCGAGATCGGGGACCGCTGGGGGATCGGTGCCTCGGTCGCCGCCCTGGGCAACCTGCGCAGTGCTCGGGGCGACACCCACGGCGCGATCGCCGCCACCGAAGAGGCCCGGCGGATGGTCGCTCAGCTGCGGGCCCACGACGACGAGGCCTACAGCCTGGTCCGGATCGGTCTGCTCCGGCTGCGGCTGCCCGACCTGCCCGGAGCCCGCCGCGACCTGGAGGAGGCCTGGCGGATCGCGGACGAGAACACCACCACATCGGCCGCGGCCTTTTCGAGATGGGGGCTGGCCGTGCTCTCGGTGCACGAGGGCGACCTCGACCTGGCCCGTGACTACGCCGAGGAGGCCCTGCTCATCCTGGACCGGGTGTCGTTCGCCCCACCGCAGGTCAGGGCGATCGTGGCCGGCACCCTGGCGGCCGTCGACATCCAGGGCGGCGCTCTGGACAACGCTCGCCGGCGACTGGTCGAGGCCCTGGGGAGCGTCCGAGCGGTGCGGGACATGCCGGTGATGGCGCTGCTCTGCACCGGGGCCGCCGATCTGGCCCTAGCCGGTGGCCACCCGGAGAGGGCGGCCGAACTGCTGGGGGCGAGCACCGCCGTCCGGGGCATGGACGACGTCGGAGATCTCGACGTCAAGCGGATCGCCATCGCCGCCCAGGCCGCGCTGGGCCCGGAGAAGTACGGCCAGGCCCGCTCCCGGGGAGCGGACCTGAGCCGGGACGACGCGCTGGCCCGGCTGGAGGCCGAGCTCAGCGCGCCGGACTGATCCCCCGGCGGCGGGGCCGCCGGATCAGGTGCGGCGGCGGTAGGCCCGCACCGCCAGCGGGGCGAACACCAGGGTGATCCCGATCGACCAGAGCAGCGACTGGGTGACCGGCCAGGCGACGTCCGTGCCGCCGATCATCAGCCCGCGGGCGGCGTCCACCAGGTGGGTGACCGGGTTGACCTTGACCCAGGACTGCAACCAGCCCGGCAGGGTGGCGACCGGCACGAACATCGAACTGCCGAAGGTCAGCGGGAACAGGACCAGGAAGCCGATGCCCTGGACCGTGCCGGCCTCCTTGACCACCATGCCGATCAGCACCGCGACCCAGCTCAGCGAGAGCGCGAAGGCCAGCACCAGCAGGCAGGCGGCCAGGGCTCGGAGCGGATCGGTGTGGATCCGGAAGCCGATGATGAAGCCGAAGCCCATCAGGACGACGATCGAGGTCACGAACCGCACGATGTCGCCGAGCACGGCCCCCACCAGTGGCGCCGAGCGCGGGATGGGCAGGCTCCGGAACCGGTCGAAGACGCCCTTGCCGATGTCGGTGTTCAGGTTGACCCCGATCGCGATCGAGGCGAACAGCACGGTCTGCACCATCAGGGCCGGCAGCACCGACTCCAGGTAGGCGTGCTGGGAGCCGGCGATCGCGCCGCCGAACAGGTACACGAAGAGCACGGTGAAGATGATCGGCTGCAGGGTGACGTCGATCAGCTGTTCCGGGCTGCGCTTGATCTTGGTGATCGACCGGCCGGCCAGAATCAGGCTGTGCCGGATCAGGGCGAAAGGCTGGGGCTTGGTCTCGGACGTGGGGGCGGCGGGCACGCCCGCGGCGTCCACGGAGAGGGTGGTGCTCATGCGGCACTCTCCTGGAGGGAGTCGGTCTCGATACCGGCCGGCCGCCCGGTGAGGGCGAAGAACGCCTCGTCCAGGCTGGGCAACCGCAGGGACAGTTCGGTGACGGCGATGCCCCACTCGTCGAGCTGGCGCACCACCGTGGTGAGGGCGGCGTCGGAGTCGACCGGCACGCTCAGTACGCCCCGGCTGGGCGACTCGACCCGGCGGTGGGCCAGCTGGCCGAGCAGGTCGGAGACGACGGTCAGGTCGGCCGGGTCGGCCGGGCGAACCTCGAGGGTCTGACCGCCGACCCGGTGCTTGAGGTCGGCCGGGCTGCCGTGAGCGATCACCTGGCCGTGGTCGATCACGGAGATCTGGTCGGCCAGGGCGTCCGCCTCCTCCAGGTACTGGGTGGTCAGCAGCACGGTGGTGCCGTCCTCGACCAGCCGGCGGATGAGGTTCCAGACGTCGTCCCGCTTGGCCGGGTCGAGGCCGGTGGTCGGCTCGTCCAGGTAGATCACGGCCGGGCGGCCGACCAGGCTGGCGGCCAGGTCGAGCCGGCGGCGCATCCCGCCCGAATAGGTCTTGCCGGCCCGGTCCTTGGCCTCCAGGAGGTCGAACTGGCCGAGCAGGTGCAGGGCCCGGGCCCGCGCGTCGTTGCGGGACAGGTCGAGCAGCCGGCCGATCAGGATGAGGTTCTCGACCCCGGTCAGATCCTCGTCGACCGAGGCGTACTGGCCGGTGAGCCCGATCTGGCGGCGGACGGCGCCGGCCTGGGTGGCGACGTCGAGCCCGGCCACGGTCGCCGTTCCCTCGTCGGCGCGAAGCAGGGTGGCCAGGATCCGGACGGCGGTGGTCTTCCCGGCGCCGTTCGGTCCGAGCACTCCCAGGACGGTGCCCTCGGGCGCCGCCAGGTCGACTCCGGCCAGGGCGGTGGTCGCGCCGAAGCGCTTGACCAGGCCGTGGGCCTCGAAGGCGTTGGACATGCTTACTCCTCGGGTGGGTTCGTTTGGTCTTCCAGTGAAGACACTCCCCGAGGGCGCTGTCAGGCCGCGCACGTCCCGCTGTCATGGCCTGTCAGCCCCTGGCAGGCCCTGACAGCGGCCTTGAGCGCGCTGGTCAGGGGGTTGCGGTGGCGGCGGGCGGGCCGTCGTCCTGGACGTCGCTGACCGCGCCGCCGAGCACGGCCCCGATCGCGAACTGCAGGGCGATGGCGCCGGCCAGGAAGGCCCCGACCACTCCGCCGACCAGCAGCCCGTACTCCACCGCGGAGGCCCCGCGATCGCGGTCGGCAGGGGAGGGGTGGGCCATATCGCGACTCTAACCCGACACCGGGCGGTGACCACGAGCTCGGTCGGTCACGAGCCGGCCTCGACCGTGTGGGACCGGTGAGCTGGCGGTTCTCCGCAGCTGACCTAGCCTCGAGAACAGGAAAACGAATTATCGAGTGACCTGGAGACGCCGTGAGCACCGACAACGGAACCACCCGGCTCGAGCCGGAGACCCGGTCGACGGCCGAGCTGGTCCGGGACATGTCCGAACTCGTCCCGCGCCTGGTTCGGGAGGAGCTCAACCTGGCCAAGGCCGAGCTGACCGAAAAGGGTAAGCACGCCGGGATCGGGGCCGGGCTGTTCGGCGGGGGTGGCCTGTTCGCCTTCTTCGGGGTGGCCGTGCTGATCGCCGCGGCCGTGCTCGGGCTGGCCGAAGCGGTGCCGGCCTGGGCCTCGGCCCTGATCGTGGCGGCGGTGCTGCTGATCCTGGCCGCGGTGCTCGCCCTGGTCGGCCGTTCGCAGGTCAAGCAGGCCGTTCCGCCGCTGCCGGCTCAGGCCGTCGACAGCGCCAAGCTCGACGTCCAGGCCGTGAAGGAGAGTGCGCACCGATGAGCAACACCGACTCCGACAAGCCCGACATCGCCGAACTGCGCGACCAGATCGACCATACCCGCGAGGAGCTGGCCCACACCGTCGAGGCCCTGGCGGCCAAGGCCGACGTCAAGACCCGAGCCCAGGGCAAGGCGGCCGACGTCAAGGCTCAGACCCAGGTCAAGGTGGCCGACGTCAGCGCCAAGGCCAAGCTGGCCGCCGACCACGGGCGGGTCGTCGCCCGGGAGAAGTCGCAGCAGGCTCTGGACAAGGTGCCACCGTCGGTGCGGGGCAAGTCGCAGCAGGCCCTGGACAAGGTGCCACCGTCGGTGCGGGCTCAGAAGTCCCGGATCGGGCTCGGTGCCGGCGCGGCCGCCGTCCTGATCCTGGGCTGGTTCGTCCGGCGCCGCCGCCGCGCCTGAACCGCCGCTCGTCTCGGTGAGCCGGGCTCCTCAGGTCGGCGAGCCAACGGACCATCATCGCTCGGAGCCGGCCGCACCCATCCGAACCTGGTTCGGCCCGGGTCTGGCTTAGGGTCGTGCCTGTCATGGACGAGGTAACCGGCACCAGCTTCGACGATCTCGCGGGTGAAGCCGCGGTGCTCGGGGTCTATCGGCAGGTGTTCGCCGTGCTGGCCCGGGAGGCCGGGGCCATGGTGCTGGACGCCTCCTCGGTCGACGTCGACGAGGCGATCCTCAGCTCGTTCGCCGAGGCCGGCCCCGAGGGGCTGAGCGTCGACCAGGTGGTGCTGGCCTGTCGCCGGTTCCCCGACGTGCAGGTGCGCCGCCGGTTCGAGGTGCTGCGCGAGTACCGGGCGGTCGAGCGGGTCAAGGACCGCCCGCACGAGCTCTACCACCGGGCCGCCTTCGCGCCCTACGTGATGCTGCTGTTCCTGCGCCGGATCGCCGACCGCGGCGGCCAGGCCGAACTGCACCAGTTGCTGACGGTCGAGCACCTCAGCCTGCGCGAGCCCGGCACCACCGAGGACGACGCCCGGGGCACCACCCACCGGCTCAGCACCGTTTTCCGATTGCTGGCCAACCAGCTCACCGGGCTGGCCGTCGGCGGCGTGGTCGAGACCCTGCGGGAGAACGCCCAGCTGCTGTGGGGCAACCACGGGCTGCTCGACCAAGCCAGCGACGTGCACCAGGCCGTGCTGGCCCGCTGGCCGGCCCTGGACCGCGAGTGCCGCACCCTGCGGCTGGCCATCGCCGCCTACCGGGACGCCGTCGACGCCGCCGCCGGCCGGCTGATCGAGCAGGCCGGAGCCACCCGGGCGCTGGGTCTGCTGCCGACCGAGGCTTGGCTCAGCTTCGCCCGCGAGGCCGATGTGGACGCGCTGTCCGGCGTCCTGGACCGATTCTTGTTCGACGCGCCCGCGCCCTGGTTCCCGGCCGACGCCGTGATCGAGGCGGTCGAGTCCGCTCAGCAGGCCACCCCGGTCCGGATCACCCCGCCCCGGCCGCAGACCGAGGCCGGCTCGGTGCCGGACGCGGCTCCCGACGCCGAGGCCCTGCGGTTGGCCGCGGTGGCCGAGGAGCTGCTCGGCGAGCGCCCCGACGTCGGCCTGACCGAGATGCTGGACGAGATCGGCGACTGGTTCGGCGGCCGGCGGCTGCTGGCCGACCTGACCGCGATCCATCACCACGACGCCCTGGACTACGAGCTGCGCTGGGACGACGAGCTCCGCATCTCGGTGGGGGTCGGCCTGAGCTGGGTGACCGAGGGCCGGTTCGCCCGTCGTCCACAGGTCGATGCCCCGGGGCGGGCCGGCGATGAGTGACGACGAGACCGCCCGGGAGTGGGCCCGGGCCCGGGCCGCCGGCCTGCAACGGGTCGCGCCCTCGGCGAGCGGACCGCCCGGGATGCGCCGGCTGGTGGAGGCCGACGCGGCCGGGGTGTGGCTGCTGCCACTGGTTCCCGAAGGCGCCGGACCGACCGTGCCGGCGGAGTTCGGCCTGGCCGCGACCGCCGTCGAGCAGCCCAACGACACCGCCCGGGCCCTGGCCGCCTGCCTGCGTTGCTGCTGGTCAGAGCCCTCCGGCTCGCCCTGGCCGGGGGTGGTGGCGAGCTGGGCCCAGGTCAGCTCGGTGTTCCGGATGATCACTGACAACCGGGACGAGCGGTACAGCAACATCGCCCTGGTGGCGGGCGTGCGGCGGTTGGCCGGCTCGGGCTGGTTGCGCTGGTCCGAGGCCACCCGGGAGGTCCAGCTGGGCCCGCGGGTGGCGGCCTGGAGCGATCCCGAGTTGAGCACCTTGCGCGAGCTGTGGCGATTGATCCCCAATGTGGACAAGGTTGTGGACAACGGGCCGGGTGGGGTGGAGATCGACGATGAGTGAGCCGAACCCGGTCTTTGAGGCTGTGCTGGCCGAGCTCAGCGAGCGGCACTCCGAGGAGGTTCTGGCCGGGTTCTCCGCCCTGGAGAACAGCGCCGAACCGGTACCCGAGGCGCTGTTGCCGGCCCTGCGCGACGCCACCTTGCGGCGCAGTCTCGAGCTGCTGCTGAACCAGGTCGGACGCACCCTGGTCCGGCCCACGCCGGGGCACTGGACCTCGGGCTACCGCGACGACGTCACCGCCGAACTGACCGCGGACGGCTGGCACCCGCTGGACCGGATCGACCGGGCCATCCTCACCCTGGTGCTGGTCCACTCGGTGGCCATCCCGCGCAGCGAGGGCGCCCTGAAGATGGACCAGGACGCCGACTCGTGGACGTCGCCGCACCCGACGTCCCCGGACGAGATCTTCCGGCACAGTCATCTCCCCCGGGAGGAGACCCGGACCGCGCTCGGCCGACTGCGGGCCGCCGGGCTGGTCCAGCTCGACCGGCGCCGGGGGACGGGCTACGTGCCCGGCCCGCAGTTCTCCCGGCTCACCCCGACAGCCCGGCGCCGCCTGCAAGAAGAACTCATTCTGGCGGCCGGGCCCGACACGCCGCTCGCCGCCGCGATCCGGATCCGCCGCCTGCACAGCCGAGGGAAGTCATGACCGTCGTCGAAGTCGCCACCCCCACCGATCTGGACCGCGTCGAGGACGTCGTTGGTGGCCGGGTGCTGGTCGGCATCCAGATGGTAGACATCGCCCGGCTGTCGACCCACCCGGTACCGGTGATCTCCGAGGGCCTGATCACGGTGGCCGGGCAGGGCCCGAAGGACTCCAACGGGGCCGGCAAGTCGTCGTTCATCGCCGCCCTGAGCCTGCTGCACGCCGACGAGCAGTGGCGGCTGACCAGCGGCGCCTCGAGCGCGGCGGAACTGCTGTTCACGGCCGAGCTGGCGGCCCAGGAGGCCCGCTGGTCGAACGCCGACCGCGGCTTCATCATCGGCGTCTTCGCCGACCCGGCCGCCCGCAGCACCGACGAGCTGCGGGCCTCGGCCCTGACCGTGTGGTTGCGGATCAACCGCAAGGCGCCCTACATCGACCTGCGCTGGACCCACGAGCTGCACGTTCCGGCCGGGGCCACCGACGACGAACGGGCCCGTCAGGTCGATCAACTGTGGACGGCGCTGCCCCGCCGCAACGGTCGCACCGACTTTCACGCCAACCGGCTCGGGCCGGTGCTGTACGGCGGTCACGTGCGCTGCGTGTCGTTCCTGTCCACCTCGGTGCGGGCCAGCCCGACGGCCAACCTGCTGGCCCAGCCCTTGAACGAACTCACCCCGGACCGGGTGTTCGACGCGATCGCGACGCTCACCGGGCTGGATCGCGAACTCGTCCACGAGCAGGAACTGCGCACCACCGAGCACACCCACCGGGCGGCGGCGATCGAGGCGGCCGAAGCGCTCGAGCAGTGGGACCGGGACATGGAGATCGTCGAGGCCGGCATCCGGCACCGGGCCCGGGCCCGGGAGCAGCTCGGCGCGGCCCAGGCGGTCTGGCACGGGCGCAGCGCCCGCCACCTCGTCGACGGCGTCGAGCGGGATCAGCAGCTCCGGTCCGAGCTGGAATCGCTGGCCGAGGAGGAGGCGGTGGTCGAGAGCAGCATCGACGGCCTGGAGGCGGACCTGCGGATCCTCAAGGACGACGCCGAGTTCGCCGAGCGGTTCGCCGTCCGCAAGCAGCACCACACAGGCCTGGTCAGCCGCGATCGCGACCTGGAGCGCGAGCACGACCGGGCGGTCAGCCGGATCGACGACCTCGGGGCCCGGCTGAGCGACCTCCGGGCCCAGGCCCTGGGCGCCGACGGCCGTAGCCTGGAGCGGGCCCGGTGCGAACAGGCCACCGCCCACACCGACTGGAAGCAGGCCCTCGGTGATCAGGCGATCGCTGAGCGGGCCGGCCGGGACGCCGAGCTCCGGGTGGCCGAGGCCGAGTCCGGTGACGACGTGGCCGCGGAGCAGATGCGCCGGCTGCGGGAGGCCGGCATCCCGGCGGTGGCCCTGCTCGACGTCGTGGTGCTGAGCGACGCCGAGCGGACGATCTGGGAGAGCCGGCTGGTGCCGTACCGGACGGCCCTGATCATCGAGCCCGACCGGGCCGGATCGGCCGCGGCGGTGCTGCACGACCTGCCCGGCTCGATGATCGTGCTGGCCGGGGCCGGGCCCGCGAGTGCGGCGAACCTGCCGGTCAGCGCCGATCCCCGGTTCCCGGTCTCCGCTTTTCTGAGTGCTCTGGCCGAGCGCGGCGGGGCCGACCCCCAGGCGGTGGACGACGCGGCCGGCGTGGTGGTGATCGGCGACTTCGCCGACCCGATCACCGGCCGGGTGGCCCGGGTCGCCGCGGCCCGGGCCGGGGTGGTCGCGGCCGAGGCGAGCCTGCGGGCGGCCGAGGCGGCGCTCGCGGTGGCGGCCCGGGGGCTGGAGCGGGCGCAGCAGCGCACCGAGGCCGCCGAGGCCGCCGATCAGGTCGCCGACCTGCAGCAGCAGATCGAACAGCTGCGCCGGCAGAACGAGGAGCACGACCAGTTGCGCCTCGACCTGCAGCCGGAGCTGGCCGCGGCCCAGCGCGAGTTCGAGCAGGCGCTGAAGGAGCAGGGCACCCGTGAGCAGCGGATCACCACCCTGGCCGAGCAGATCCGCCGCTACCGGCAGACCCTGCGGGAGAAGGCCGAGCACCGCGCGTCCCTGGCCGGTGAGTTGCAGTCCCTGGACCTGGCCGGTCGGCAGAAGGGGTGGGGCGAGACCACGGCGGCGGCCACCAGTTACCTGCTCAGCCTGGCTGAGCGGGAGCAGGCCCGGTCGGTGGCCGACTGGAACGAGGAGGCCTGCCACCAGCTCAACGAGGTGGTCGGGCTGTGCTTCGCGAGCGACACCCCGCGGGAGCAGCTGCCCCGCGAGATCGAGGAGATCCTGCACCAACAGCGCTGGCTGCGCGGGGGGCTGGAGGTGCGGGTACCGCTGGCCCCGGCCCTGCTGCGCGGGCTGCACACCCACCTGACCAACACCGAGCGGCAGGACCGGGACGACAAGCTCTCGATCGAGCAGCAGCGGGCCGACCGGACCAAGGGCCTGGCCGCGGCCCAGCTCGGCCTGACCGAGGCCGCCCACGCGGCCCTGGTCCAGCGGGCCTCGCTGGCCGCCGGGATCAAGGACAAGCTGCGCAAGGTGGCGGTCGAGTTCGACCGGCTCGACCAGCAGTACGGCGGCTACGGGGCCGGTCTGGAGTACCCCGAGCCCGAGCCGCCGAGCCAGCCGGACAAGCCCTGGCGCTGGTCGGTGACGCCGAAGTGGCGCCGGGCCGAGGGCCAGCGGATGGCGTCGTACAGCCTGCGGGCCAACACCGCCCAGATCGACGAGAAGGCGGTGAAGCTGGTCTGTGCGGCTGCCCTGGCCGGCTCGGGCAACCGCCCGCTGCTGCTGGTGCTCGACGAGCTGGGCCGCAACCTGGGCAGCGAGCACCGGCGGGAAGCGGTGGCCCTGTTCGAGAAGATCGGCGCCGACCGCAACATCACCGTGGTCGGAGCCCTGCAGGACGACATGGAGCGGTACGCGATCAGCGCCTCCGGCCTCTACATCAAGCTGCGGCGCAGCTCCGACGCGATGCCCTACAACGAGGCCCCGGTGGTCAACGGCAGCGAGCCCAACCACGCCCGGGTCGAGCTGTTGCGCGACTGGATGTCGTCGTACCGCCCGAGCGGGAACGCGCCGACACTGGACGAGGGGTCCGATATGGAGATAATCATGGGATGACTTTCCCCGACCCGCTCGCCTACGCCGACCACTGGGTGAAGGCCTGGAACGACCACGACGTCGAGGCCCTGCTGGCCCACTTCACCGAGGACGTCGTCTTCAGCTCGCCGGTGGCGGCCCAGCTGCTGGAGGGCAGTGACGGCGTCCTGCGGGGCAAGCCGGCCCTGCGCGCCTACTGGACCGAAGGGCTGCGCCGGATTCCGGACCTCAAATTCGAGTTGGTGGGCGTCTACGCGGGTGTGGCCAGCCTGGTGATCAACTACCGCAACCAGAAGGGTGGCCTGGTCAACGAGGTGCTGATCTTCGACGGCGAGCTCGTGCGCGAGGGCTACGGCACCTACCTGGGCTCGGACCAGAACCCGGCCGGGGCCACCGCCTGACCCGGTCCGGCTCCCCGTCGTCCCCGGAATCGCCCCTGTTTCGCCGATCCGTGACCGATTGCTGACCCTCCGAAAGCCATTTCCGTCCTGATTTGCGGCACGATGTCGCACGTGTCTCAGATGCTTGATCTGCAACAGAGCGACCCCCGCGAGATCGGGGGTTATCAGGTCATGGGTCGTCTCGGCGCCGGCGGCCAGGGCGTGGTCTACCTGGCCACGACCGCGCGCGGCGAGCGGGTAGCGATCAAGCAACTGCTCTCCGGGCTGGAGAACCAGCAGGCCCGCCGGCAGTTCGCCAAGGAGGTGGCCGCCGCCCGGCTGGTGGCGCCGTTCTGCACCGCCCAGGTGGTGGACGCCCAGCTCGAAGGGCCCACGCCCTACGTCGTCAGCGAGTACATCGAGGGCCCGTCGCTGCAGCAGCAGGTCCGCCAGGCCGGGCCGATGACCGGGGCCCGGCTGCACCGGATGGCGATCGGTACGGCCACCGCGTTGGCCGCCATCCACCAGGCCGGCGTCGTCCACCGCGACTTCAAGCCGGCCAACGTGATGCTCTCACCCGACGGCCCACGGGTGATCGACTTCGGAATCGCCCGCGACCTGTCCACCGAGACCACGGTGACCAGCCGGATCTTCGGCACGCCGGCCTACATGTCGCCCGAGCAGTTGCGGGCCGAGCCGGTCGGGCCGGCCGCCGACATGTTCGCCTGGGCCTCGGTGATCGGGTACGCCGCCACCGGGCGGGCCCCGTTCGAGGCCGAGCACATGATGGCCGTCGTCTACCGGATCACCCACGGCGAGCCGAACCTGACCGGGGTGCCGGCCGCGCTCGTCAACGTGCTGCGGTACTGCCTGGAGAAGGACCCGGCCCGGCGGCCGACCGCCCAGCAGGCCCTGGCTCTGCTGCTCGGCCGGCCCGCGCCCGAGTTCGACGTCAGCGACCCGACCGTGATGCTGGCCAAGGCGGCCGACCTGGCTCAGGCCGTACGGATCCCGTCGCCGGCCCCGATCCCGGCGATCAGTCAGCCCGTGCCGCCGGTTCCGGAGACCGACCAGCCCTCGCTGCCCACGCTGCCGCCGTTCGTGACCGATAGCGCAACGGCGTCGCCGATCCCGCCGCGCCGGCGAACCTCCCGGCTGACCCGGGCCGCGATCGCCGTCCTCATCGTGGCCACGCTGGCCGGAGCGCTCGGGCTGACCGCCGGTGGTCTGTTCAAGAACGACAAGAAGGAGCCCGCCGCGGCCTCCAGTTCGATCACCGATCCGGTGGTCGCCACCACCCCGCCGGCGGAGCCGACCGCGACCAGCACGTCGAAGTCCGACAACGGCTCGAGCCCGGGCGGCCTGGTGATCGACCCGGACGGCGGCACCATCCCGAAGGCGTTCGCCGGCACCTGGACCGGCAGCGCCATGCACGTCGGCAAGTTACTCACCTACTGGACGGTCGAACTCGAGCTGCAGCAGGGCGGCACCACCGGCCGGCTGAAGTTCGAGCAACCGGGCTGCTCGGGCACGGCCAAGGTCGACTCGGTGCTCGGCACCGCGATCCGGCTCACCACCACGCTGGAGCAGGATCCGGACAACCGCTGTCGATCGACCTTCGGCCAGCTCGTGCTCAACTCGACCGAGCCCGGTCAGCTGACCTTCGTGCTGACGAACCCGAACTCGTCCAAGAGTTCCACCATCGCCAACAGCCTGCACCGAGCCTGAGCCCAGCTCAGGCTCCCTCCTCGGCCAGCAACAACGCGATCGGCAGGCCGCGCAGCGAACGCACCGGCAGAACGGCGGCGGCCACGGTCGCCAGTAGGCCCACGGCCGCAGCCAGGGCGCCGACCAGCCAGGCCTGCCCGGGCAGGCCGCCGGTGAGCGCGGCCGCCGCGGCCAGCCCGGCCCCCGCCCCGAGCACTCCCCCGCTCATCCCCAGGGCCACCGCCTCGTACCCGGCCAGTCGGGCGACGGCGCCGTCCGGCCAACCCGTGGCCGCCAGCAGCGCGAACTCCGCCGATCGCTCCCGGATGTTGACGTACACCACGTCGGCGACGGTGGCCGCGCCGAGCAGCACGGTCAGGGCGGCGGCGACGTAGTCGGTGGCCCGGACCTGGACGGTGATCGCGTCGCCGAGCACCGTGCCGGTCACCGTCCCGCGGAAGGACACGGTGATCACGAACAGCAGGCTCAACGACGCCACTCCGAGGGCCAGGCTCAGCGCCCCCACCGCGGAGCGCCCGCCCGAGCGCAGGACGTTGGCCCAGGCCAGGCCGCTGATCCGGTGAGGAACCCGGCGGCGGCGGACGGCAACGACACCGGGCCGGATCGCCGCCGCCGGCGCCGCCCGGGTCGCCCGCCAGGCCGGCGGCAGCGAGGCGATCATGGTCAGCAGGAGAGCGGCGGGGATCGCCAGCAGGGTGTAGCGCGGGTTCAGGTGCACGCCGAGCGCCGGCGCGCCGGCCACCGCGACCACCGTGCCGGCCAGTCCGGCCAGTGCCCCCAGGGCCAGCGACTCCAGCAGCACGAGCGAGAACAGCCGCCGCCGGGGCCAGCCCAGGCAGGCCAGCACGCCGAGCTCGGTGCTGCGGGTGCGGACGACGGCACTGGTGGCGTTGGCCACCGCCAGCACGCAGGCCACCAGCACCAGGACGGCCAGCAGCAGGCTCTTGCGGTCCACCGCCTGCACCACCACCGCGGCCACCCCGGACCGCAGCCGGGGTTCGGCCACCTGCAGCGCCGGGCGCCCGTGAGTACCGGCCGGCAGAGCGACGGTGCTGGTCGTCGCGGAGGCGCCCAGGGTGAGGTCCACCTGCAGGCCGGTGGCCTGCCGGATCCGCTCGGCCGCCAGCCGGGCCCGCTCCTTGGACAGGGCGTCCATCCCCAGCGGTCCGGCCAGCCGGACCCGGATCGAGCTGATCGGTGCGGCGACGTTCACCCCGGCGTCGGCGGACAGGTCGGTGTAAGGGGCGGTGTGCAGCTTCGCCAGCGCCGACAAAGTGGTCAGCAGCTCCGGGCGCTGAGCCACCGCCGCGGCGAAGTCGGCGCTCGGTAGCAGGGTGCGCCCGCCCAGCGCCCGGCGCGAGGCGTCGTCGCCGGCGGCCACACCGGTGCCGGTGAACAGGTCGGCGGGCATTCGGGCCAGGGCCGGCCCCACGTCGGCCCGGTCCGGGTCGTAGGTGCCGATCGCGTGCAGGTAGGCCGGCATCGCGGTACTGGAGTGGTCCGGTGCGTGCGACGACCCGACCGCCCGCAGCGGGGTGTCGGACAGTTCCAGGGGCAGCGGGTTGAGCTGGGGGGCGTCGTGAAAGGCGCTGCCCCATTCGACGCCGGTGTAACGCTGCGGCTGGGCGGCGGCCCGGCCATCGACGGTGGTGATCCGGGGCGCGCCGACCGCCCAGAAGGCGGTGATCTGGTCACTGCCGGCGTCCTGCTGCCGGTTCTGCGGGCGCGCGCCGCCGTAGGGGAACGGCGCGTCGGAGGTGTCCACCTTCCAGTCGCTGGTTCGGGGATGCCGTAGCTCCTGCAGAACCCGCTGATAGGCCTGGGCCTCGGAGATGGTCACGGTGCCCAGCGAGGTGCCGCGCTCGGTCTCGTAGCCGTCCATCAGGTTGTCGAACGTGACGCCCCGGCCGGCCCGGCGGGCGGAGCCCGGGCTGAGCCGGTCGATGCTCACCTGGGCCCGGCGATCGAGTTGTGGGCGCGAGGCCATCAACACCGGCACCTCGGTGCGGCGCGTGGCGGTGCCGAAGTACTGCCCGGAGTCCAGCGCGGCGTCCAGGCCGTTGAGCTTGGCCTCCTGCTCGGGGTCGATCGCCGCCAGCAACATGGGTTCGGGCACCAGCACCTCCGACTGCGGGGTGCGGGTGACGTTCCCGTTCGAGGCCGGGTCGCTGGACCAGCAGGCGCGCCCGCGCCGCTGGTCGGCCGCCAGCGGCGCCACCCCCTCGAACTCGCTCTCGTTGCACACCGCGGTCCGGCTGCCGTCGTCCTGCTCCTCGTACAGCGCCGACGCCCGCGGGAATCCGGTCCAGGTGTCGCTCGGTCGTAGCAGCTTCCCGGGGACAAAGGTCAGCCGGTCGGACGTGACGTAGAGGTAGCCGCCGCCGTCGGTGACCCGGCTGCGGCCCCGGTCACCCACCCAGGTCGGGCGCACCCGCAGCACCTGCCGGTCGAGCTTGCTGTCCACGTAGCGCGAAAGGTCCACCGGGACGGCGGTCTCGTGCATCACGTAGCCGACCATCGCGACCGGCGCCGCCACCGACACCCCCGGCACGGCCAGCACGCGGTGCCACTGTTCGGTGCTGATGCCGCCGTAGGTGGCCGCCACCGTGCCGTAACTGACCTGATTGCCGCCCGGGTCGGCCGCGGGCCGGACCAGCAGGTCGTAACCGGGCCGGAAGTTCTCCTGGACGGTACCCACCGCTCGCAGCTGGGATCCGCGCGCGGCCGAGGCCAGCAGGCTGAAACTGGCCACCGCGATACTCACCGCCAGCAGGGTGGCCACGAACCTCGCACGGCGAAAACGCAGCTGGGCCCCCACCATCGCGATCACGGCAGGCCCCCGTTCGGGCCTGCGCGGCCCGACGGTTGGATCCGGCCGTCGAGCAGATCGAGGACCTGCTCGCACTGTTCGGCGATCGCCCGGTCGTGGGTGCTGAGCACCACCGTGGTGGCGAACCGGCTGCGCACGTCCAGCAAGAGCTCGAGGACGGCGTGCCCGTTGCGCGAGTCCAGATTCCCGGTCGGCTCGTCAGCCAGCAGCAGCGGCGGGCGGTTGATCAAGGCCCGGGCGATCGCCACCCGCTGCTGCTGGCCGCCGGACAGCTGCGAAGGCAAGGCCGACTCGCGACCGGCCAACCCGACGGCGGCCAGCAGCTCGCGAGCCCGCTGCGAGCGCTCGAAGTCGAGATCACGGTGGGGCAGCACCGGCGCGATGACGTTGTCCAGGGCAGTCAGCGCCGGCAACAGGTGGAAGCGCTGGAAGACGAAGCCGACGTCACGCCGGTAGCGAGTGAGCCGACGGCGGTCGGCCCGGGCCAGATCCAAGCCGTCCACCTCGATACGACCGGCGTCCGGACGCTCGATCGCCCCGATCAGGTGCAGCAGGGTGGACTTGCCCGAGCCGCTCGGACCGGTCAGTGCGGTCAGGCTGCCCGGTTCCAGCGTGAGGCTCACCGAGTCGACTGCGACGAGCTTCTCGGCGTCCCCGGTGGCGAAGGTCTTGATCACGTCGGTGAGCGTGACCTGCGCGCCGCGGCGTTCCTCGGCCCCGCTCGGGCTCAGAGAGCGCTTTCCCACTCGTCGGAGCCTCCTTCGCTTTGTCCGCTTCTGTCAAGGTCGGGCCGGCGCCGAAACACGAGAAGAGGCCCCTGCCCTGCGTTTCCGCAGTTCAGAGGCCTCTCAACTGGTGCGCGAGGGGGGAGTTGAACCCCCACACCCTTTCGGGCACACGGACCTGAACCGTGCGCGTCTGCCTATTCCGCCACTCGCGCGAGCAACCAGAACCCTAGCACCCGGCGGCCGATGCTCCGGTCATCACCGACCCGGCGGGGCCCGGATTGGCTCCAGCTGAGAACCGTGATGCTGTGGACGAGCCCTCGGGGCACCCTGAGGTATCCACAGTCTCGACGGCAACATCTCCGGATCGCCCGAAGCGCCGATACGCTGAGACTGGCCGGCCGCGTGGTCGCGCGACCGGCACTCGGTCGTGCGGCTCGACGAGGTTGCGGCAAGATCGGCTCAGACACCGGGAGGAGGCAGCGATGGGAATGTTCGACCGCGTGGAGAAGGGCATCGAGCGCGCCGTGAACGGTGCCTTCGCCAAGGCCTTCCGCAGCGAGGTGCAGCCGGTGGAGATCGCCAGCGCCCTGCGCCGCGAGATCGACGACCGCGCGACCATCGTGTCGCGCGACCGCACCCTGGTGCCGAACACTTTTGTCGTCGAGCTCGGCCCGGCCGATCACGGCCGCCTGGGCGAGTGGGAGGACGCACTCAGCGACGAGCTGCGTGACGTCGTGAGCGAGCACGCGGGCCAGCAGCGGTACGGCTTCGTCGGGCCGATCACGGTCAAGTTCGAGGAGGCCGACGACCTCGACACCGGCCTGTTCCGGGTCCGCAGCACCACCACCAAGGGCCCCCGGCGGGCCGCCGCCCCACCGCAGCCGCAACGGCCACCGGCCGCGCCGCCGCAGCCGCAGGCCGCCCAGCCGGCGCCGCGGGTGGAATACCCGGCCCACGCCCCCGCTCCGGCCCCGGCCGGCGTCCCGCACGTGTCGATCGAGGTCGACGGCCGTTCCTACGACGTCACCACCCCGATCACCGTGCTCGGCCGCGGCGCCGAGGCCGACGTCGTGGTCGACGACGCCGGGGTCTCGCGTCGTCACGCCGAGGTCCACATGGACGGCGCGCGGGTCTGGGTGGTCGACCTCGGTTCGACCAACGGCACCTTCGTCGACGGCACCCGGGTCGGTTCTCAGGGGGCGTCCAGCGACCTGGTCGACGGCAGCCGGATCACGATCGGGCGCACCCGGCTCGTGGTTCACTTCGGGTCGTGGTGATCCGCGGCGAATGAGCGACCTCACTCTCACCCTGCTCCGGCTGGGCTACCTGGCCCTGCTGTGGCTCCTGATTCTCTCGGTGGTCGCGGTTCTGCGCCGCGACCTGTTCGGCACCCGGGTCACCCGCCGGTCGCCGGTCGCGGCCGGGGCCGGGGCGGCGGCGCCGTCCCGGGGGCGTAAAGATGCCGGGGCACCTCCGCAACCCTTGCGGACCCTCGTTGTCACCGAAGGCTCACTCAAAGGCACCACGATTGCCCTCGGGCAGGCCCCGATCCTGATCGGCCGGGCCCCCGAGTGCACCCTGGTGCTCGAGGACGATTACGCATCGGGCCGTCACGCACGGCTCTCGTTGCAGCAAGGCACCTGGATGGTCGAAGATCTCGGCTCGACCAACGGAACGTTTCTCGGACGCAACCGCGTTCAGGATCCGGTACCGATCGCCCCCGGAGCCCCTGTCCGGATCGGGCGTACCGTCCTCGAGCTGCGGAGGTAAGCATGGCGATCGCGTTGCGCTACGCGGCTCGCTCTGATGTTGGACTTGTCCGAGCCAACAACCAGGATTCGGGTTACGCCGGGCCGAGCTTGCTGGTGATCGCCGACGGAATGGGCGGTCATGCCGGCGGCGACGTCGCGTCGTCCCTGGCCATCGGCGAGATGGCACCGCTGGACGGTGAATCGCACGGTGCCGACGCGGTGCTCAACCATCTCTCCGACGCGGTGCACAACGCGCACCGCGAACTGCTGGAGCGGGTGGCCGAGGAGCCGGCCCTGACCGGCATGGGCACGACCGTCACCGCCCTGCTGCGCACCGGCGGCCGGCTCGCGCTGGCCCACATCGGCGACTCGCGGGCCTACGTGCTGCGCGACAGCGAGCTGACCCAGATCACCCGCGACCACACCTTCGTTCAGCGCCTGGTCGACGACGGGCGGATCACGCTCGAGGAGGCGGAGCAGCACCCGCAGCGCTCCGTACTGATGCGAGTGCTCAGCGACGTGATCGACGACGTCGAGCCCGACCTCTCGATGCGCGAGGCCCGGCTCGGCGACCGCTACCTGCTCTGCTCCGACGGCCTCTCCGGCGTGGTCAGTTTCGAGACGATTCAAGACACGATGGCCGCCGGCCGCGACCCGGCCGCCACCTGCGAGCAGCTGGTCCAGCTGGCCCTGCGCAGTGGCGCTCCCGACAACGTGACCTGCATCGTCGCCGACATCGTGGACGCCATCGGGGCCCCCGACTCGGTCCCGGTGATCGTCGGCGCGGCCTCGATCCAGCAGCAGGCCCGCTCCGGTTCCGGCGGGTCCGCGGCCGAACGGGCGGCCGAGCTGACCGCTCCGACCACGCCGTCGGCCGGGTACGCGGTCGAACGACATGATCCGCCTCCCCGGGGGCGTCATCTCGGCGGTTTCTTTCGAATCGCCCTGACCACGCTGGTGATCGCCCTGGTCCTGGGCGGCGGTGGTTACGGGGCTTACCGCTGGAGTCAGGGCCAGTACTTCGTCGGCGCCTCCGGCGGATCGGTGGCGATCTTCAAGGGCCTGCCGCAGAACCTGGGCCCGGTCAACCTCTCCACGGTCGCCTCGATCGCCTCGGACGTGCCGTTGAACGGTTTGGGCGCCTACACCCGCAACAAGGTCGAACAGGGCGTGGTGGTGGACGACCGGGCCGCCGCCCAGAACTACGTCCAGCAGCTCCGGGGCCAGGTGGCCGCGTGCCGGACTCTGACCACTCCCACCCCGACTCCCACCGTGACCCCGACCCCGGTGGCCACTGCGACCGGCACGCCCAAGCCGAGCAGCACGGCCAAGCTCTCGAAGAAGGCGCAGGCCGCGTTGGCCACGGCGCAGGCCAACGCCAATGCCTCGGCGACGTTGGCCGCGGCCGCCAGCAGCGCCGCCGCGGCCAGCAGCAGCGCGGCGGCCGCGTCGGCGTCGGCGTCGGCCAGTGCGGCGACGGGTGGCACCGCGACGTCGGAGGATTGCCAGGGGCTCGGCTGATGGCGACAGTGACATCGGTCGCCCCCCGTACCGGCCGCAACCTGGAAGCAGTGCTGACGACGTGTGCCGTCGCCCTGTCGATCGGCGGCTACGCCCTGGTCGGGCTGAACACGACCAACTCGCTGCCGCCGGGCATGGTCGGCTACGGCGCCGGCCTGGGCGGCCTCGCGCTGGCCTTCCACCTGCTGCTGCGCCGGTACGCCCGGTACGCCGATCCGACCCTGCTGCCGATGGCCACTCTGCTCAACGGCATCGGCCTGGTCATGATCCATCGGTTGGACGTCGCCAACGACCGCTCCCTGGGCAGCTCGTACGCCCTCAAGCAGATCACCTGGACCACGCTCGGGGTGGTCGCGGCGGCCGTGATCATCGTGCTGCTGCGCGATCACCGGGTGCTCAGCCGGTACACCTACATCGCGATGGTCGCCGGTCTGGTGCTGCTGCTGCTGCCGCTGGTACCGGTCATCGGCAAAACGATCAACGGCTCGCGGATCTGGATCGGGCTCGGCCCGCTGTCGTTCCAGCCCGGCGAGCTGGCCAAGATCGCGCTGACCATCTTCTTCGCCGGCTACCTGGTCACCGCCCGCGACTCGTTGTCGCTGGTCGGGCGCAAGATCCTGGCCATGCAATTGCCCCGCGGCCGCGACCTCGGGCCGATCCTGGCGATCTGGGGGGCCAGCCTCGCCGTCCTCATGCTGGAGCGCGACCTCGGCACCTCGCTGCTGTTCTTCGGCCTGTTCGTGGCTCTGCTCTACATCGCCACCGAGCGGATCAGCTGGGTCATCATCGGCCTGGCCCTGTTCCTCGGCGGCGCCTTCGCCTCCTGGACGGCGGTGCCGCGGGTGCAGCAGCGGGTCGACTACTGGCTGCACCCGTTCGCGCCGGAGTTCATCAAGCACAGCACCCAGATCGTCCAGGGCATCTTCGGCATGTCCAGCGGGGGCCTGCTCGGCACCGGCCTCGGCGCCGGCATGCCCAAGCTCGAGTACGCCGCCGAGAGCGACATGATCTTCGCCTCGATGGGCGAGGAGCTCGGGCTGACCGGCATCTTCGCGATCCTGGTGCTGTACCTGTTGATCGTTGAGCGGGGCCTGCGGACGGCGATCGGCGTGCGCGACGGTTTCGGCAAGTTGCTGGCCACCGGCCTCTCCTTCACCATGGCCCTGCAGGTGTTCGTGGTGGCCGGCGGCGTCACCCGGGTGATCCCGCTGACCGGTCTGGTGATGCCGTTCCTGGCCTACGGCGGTAGTGCCCTGCTGGCCAACTGGATGATCGTCGGGCTGCTGCTGCGGATCTCCGACTCGGCCCGGCGGCCGGCCGCGGAGCTGGACGGTTTGCCTTTCGACACCCCGCTGCCGGGCGAGCCGACCACCGGTGAACTGCCCGAGCCGGCGCCCGCCGACGGCAACCAGGAGACGGTGGTGGTCCGATGAACGGCCCGATCCGCCGGGTTGCCTTCATCGTCGCGGTGATGTTCACCTCGCTGCTGATCAGCAGCACCTGGATCCAGGTGATCGACGCCGACGCGCTGTCCAAGAAGCCGACCAACGTGCGCACCCTGTACAAGCAGTACGGCCGCCAGCGCGGGCCGTTGCTGCTGGCCAGCGGGACGGCGGTGGCCGAGTCGACAGCCTCGACCGACGTCTACAAGTTTCAGCGCAAGTACCCCGGGGGGCCGACCTACGCCCCGGTGACCGGGTACTACTCGCTGGTCTACGGTGCCAGTGGGCTGGAGGGAACCGAGAACGACCTGCTCTCGGGCACGGCCGGCCAGTTGTTCTACCGCCGGATCAGCGATCTGCTCACCGGCCGCCAGCCGGAGGGGGCCCAGGTGCAGCTGACCATCCAGCCGAAAGCCCAGGAAGCCGCCTACAAGGCGCTGGGCAACCAGCAGGGCGCCGTCGTCGCGCTCGACCCGAAGACCGGCGACATCCTGGCCATGGTCAGCAAGCCGTCGTACGACCCGGACGACCTGGCCGGCCATGACCGCACCAAGGTGACCAAGAACCGCACCGACCTGCTCGCCGACAAGGGCGACCCGCTGCTGAACCGGGCGATCTCGCAGACCTACCCGCCCGGGTCGACGTTCAAGGTGATCATGTCGGCGGCGGCCCTCTCCAACGGGTACACCCCCGACAGCGAGCTCGACGGCCCGGCCGCGCTCACGTTGCCGCAGACCTCGAACCCGCTGGACAACGACGATCACCGGGCCTGTGGGCCGAACGACAAGACCACCCTGACCCACGCCCTGGAGATCTCCTGCAACACGGCGTTCGCCTCGCTCGGGCTCAAGCTCGGCACCAGCACCATCCGCGACCAGGCGGCCAAGTTCGGCTTCGGCCAGAACCTGGTCATCCCGCTCAAGGTCGCGCCGAGCACCATCCCCGAGAATCTGAACCCGCCCCAGCTCGCCCAGTCGTCGATCGGGCAGTTCAACGACAAGGTGACGCCGCTGCAGATGGCCATGGTGGCCGCCGGGATCGCCAACGACGGCACAGTGATGCGGCCGAACCTGATCAAGCGGGTCAGCACGCCCGAGCTGAAGACGATCGACCAGCCCGACCCCGAGAAGCTCTCGGACGCCGTCACCGCCGACGTCGCCAACCAGCTCACCACCATGATGGAGTCCGTCGTGACCTCCGGCACCGGCACCCGCGCCCAGATCCCGGGAATCCAGGTGGCGGGCAAGACCGGCACCGCCCAGCACGGCAAGGGCGCTTCCCCGCACGCCTGGTTCATCTCCTTCGCACCGGCCGACGACCCCGAGGTGGCGGTCGCGGTCGTGGTCGAGAACGGCGGCCGGCTCGGCAGCGAGGCATTCGGCGGCACCGTGGCCGCACCGATCGCCAAGGCAGTCATGGAAGCGGTGATCAACAAGTGATCACGAACTCGGGCCTGCGTCTGGGCGAGCGTTACGTGTTGCAGGAACGGCTGGCCGTCGGCGGGATGGGCGAGGTCTGGTCGGCGATCGACGAGGTGCTGAACCGCCCGGTCGCAGTCAAGGTTCTGCGCAACGACCTGGCCCCGGACGGCGCCTTCCAGGCGCGGTTCCGGGCCGAGGCCCGCACCGCGGCCGCGCTCAGCCACGGCGGGATCGCCGCCGTCTACGACTACGGCGAGGCCCAGGGTTCGGCCTATCTGGTGATGGAACTGGTGCCCGGCGAGGCGCTGTCGGCGATGATCTCCCGCGAGGGCGCTCTCGGCACCGACCGCACCCTGCAGATCGTGTCCCAGTCGGCCCGGGCCCTGCACGCGGCCCACCGGCACGGCGTGATCCACCGCGACATCAAGCCGGCCAACCTGATGATCACCCCGGAGCTACGGGTCAAGGTCACCGACTTCGGCATCGCCCGGCCGCGCGACCACGAGCCGCTGACCGCCACCGGTCAGGTGATGGGCACGGCCCATTACCTGGCCCCCGAGCTGGCCCGCGGCGAGATCGCCAGCCCGCTGTCCGACGTCTACGCGCTCGGCGTGGTGGCCTACGAGTGCCTGGCCGGCTGGCGGCCGTTCGACGGTGACAACCAGGTCGCCGTGGCCACCGCCCACCTGCAGGACGAGCCCCCACCGCTGCCGGAGACGATTCCGGCGCCGGTGCGGGCCGTGGTGATGCAGGCGATGGCCAAGAACCCGGCCCAGCGCCCGCAGGGGGCCAACGCCCTGGCCGCCCTGCTGGAAGATCTGCGGCTGCGCAGCCTCGGCGGCAACGCCCCGGCGACCCCGGCCCGGTCGGCCCTGGCCGACCCGCTGCCGGCCTGGCCGGCCGATGCGGCGACCCCGCCGCGCGGCACCGAGCAGCCGGCGCAGCAGCCGACCCGGCGCAACCCCGGGCCCAGCCCGGAATACCGCGAGCGCCAGGAACGGGACCGCCAGGACTGGGAACGTCAGCAGCGCGAACGCCGCGATTGGGAACGCCAGGAGCGCGAACGTCAGCAGGGGGCCGCCGCCCGGCAGGCCCGCAACTTCCCACCCCCGGGGCAGTACCCGCCGGCCGGCAACCAGGCCGCCTACCCGAGCTCCGGCTATCCCGGCAACGAGGCCTACCCGGGCGCCGGCGCGGACGACCCCTACGACAGCTACCCGAAGCGGCCGCGGGGCAACCACAGCCGCACCTCCCGCTCGACCAGCCCGACGACGTCCCAGTTGCCGACCGGGCGCTCGAGCGGCCGGTCCAACCGGTCGCTGTCGATCCCGGTGGTCGCCCTGGTGATCCTGATCGTGGTGGTGATTCTCGGCGGTCTGTGGGCGAAGCATCGCGACAGTGGTGGCGGGGACAACTCGCTGGGTATCCACCGGGCCCCGACCGGGCTCGTCCTGGCGTACGAAGTGGTGGACAGTGGTGGACACGAATGATCGCGACTGAGGGATGGATCTGGTGAACGACAGCCCGCGGGTGCTCGGCAACCGCTACGAGGTCGGGGCCCTGCTCGGCCGAGGCGGTATGGCCGAGGTTCATCTGGGTCGCGACGCGCGGCTCGGGCGGACCGTGGCGATCAAGTTGCTGCGCACCGACCTGGCCCGGGATCCCACCTTCCAGGCCCGGTTCCGGCGCGAGGCGCAGTCGGCGGCGGCCCTGAACCACCCGGCTATCGTCGCGGTCTACGACACCGGCGAGGAGCAGGTCGTCGAGTCCGGCGGGGGCGTGGTCAGCCTGCCGTACATCGTGATGGAGCACATCGAGGGGCGCACCCTGCGCGACGTGCTGGCCGAGGGCCACCACCTCGACGTGGACGCCGCCCTGGACATCATCACCGGTGTGCTCACCGCCCTGGAGTACAGCCACCGGATCGGCATCGTGCACCGCGACATCAAGCCGGCCAACGTGATGCTGACCCCGGTCGGCGACGTCAAGGTGATGGACTTCGGCATCGCCCGGGCGATGGCCGACGCGTCGTCCACCATGACCCAGACCCAGGCCGTGATCGGCACCGCCCAGTACCTCTCGCCCGAGCAGGCTCGCGGCGAGCAGGTCGACACCCGCAGCGACCTGTACTCGGCCGGATGCCTGCTCTACGAACTGCTCACCGGCCGGCCGCCGTTCACCGCCGACTCCCCGGTCGCCGTCGCCTACCAGCACGTGCGCGAGCAGCCGGTGCCGCCGAGCCGGATCGTGGCCGGCATCCCGGAGTCGGTCGACCGGATCGTGCTGCACTCACTGGCCAAGGGCCGCGACGAGCGCTACCAGACCGCGGCCGACTTCCGGGCCGACGTCGAAGCCGCTCGCGGCGGCCGTCAGGTGTACGCCGTGGTTCCGCCGGTGCAGAACAACGCCCAGAACGCGGCCACCCAGTTCATCCCCCCGGCCAACGACCTGACCGGCACCCGGATGGCTCCGGCCGCGAGCGGGCCGCCGCCGGGCCAGTACGCCACCAACCAGTACGCGGCCAACCAGTACGGCCAGTACGGCGCCGACACCGCGGGCGGGGGGCAGGCGGCGTTCGATCAGTTCGGCCAGAACAACGACTACAACCGGCGCCAGCCGGAGCCGCAGAAGTCGAACGTGGGCCTGATCCTGGCCGGGATCGCCCTGGTCGTGATCCTGGCCCTGGTCGGCTACCTGGTGGCCAGCAACCTGAACAAGAAGGACGACGACACCGGCGGGACCGGCGGCGCGGCGGCCACGGTCGCGGTGCCGAAGGTGACCGGCGAGACGCTGGAGCAGGCGACCGCCGACCTCAAGGCGAAGGGGTTCACGAACGTCACCAGCACCAAGGCGGCCGACGCGGACGTCGACAAGGGCAAGGTCTCGAACCAGGATCCGGCCGCCGACCAGGCGGTGGCGACCTCGACCCAGATCACCCTGACCGTCAGCACCGGGCCGGACAGTCAGAGCGTGCCCGACGAGACCGGAAAGAGCGTGGACGACGCCAAGGCGGACCTCGCCGATCACGGCTTCACCTCGACCTCGGTGAAGTACAAGGACGACGCCAGCCAGAAGCAGGGCGACGTCATCAGCACCAGTCCGGCGAGCGGCAAGAAGGCCACGCCGGACACGCTGATCACGATCACGGCGGCCTCAGACTCGATCGCGGTACCGGCCGGCTTGCTCACGATGAGCCAGGAGGACGCCGAGGCCGCGCTCGAGAAGGCCGACCTCAAGGCGAACGTCACCCTGGTGGTCGCGCCCGACGAGGACCCGGGATCGGTGATCGACGTCAAGCCGGGCTCGGGCAAGAAGGTCAAGCGGGGTTCCACCGTGAACCTGACCGTGGCTCAGGCGGGCACCACCACGCCGACGACCCCGCCGGCCACCACCTCGGCCGCGCCGACTCCCACCCCGACGGGGACGGACGGGGACGGCTGAGGCTCCAGCCCTGAACGCCCGAACCCCAGAACGGCCCGAGCGAGGTTTCGCTCGGGCCGTTCGGCGCTCTGCGGACGACGGATCAACGGCGAACCAGCGGGGCCATGCCGGCCGACCGCTCCACCGCTCCCGGGTCACCACAGACCGCCAGCCAGTTGGCCAGCAACCGGTGACCGCCCTCCGTCAGCACCGACTCGGGGTGGAACTGCACCCCGTACAAGGGCAGCTCCCGGTGCTGGAGCGACATGACGATGCCGCTCTCGGTGCGCCCGGTCACGGTCAGCTCAGGCGGCACGGTCTCGGCGATCACCGCCAGCGAGTGGTAGCGGGTGGCGGTGAACGGCGAGGGCAGCCCGTCGAGCACGCCCGACCCGTCGTGGAACACCTGGCTGGTCTTGCCGTGCATCAGCTCGCTGGCGTGGGTCACGGTGGCCCCGAAGACCTCGCCCAGGGCCTGGTGGCCGAGGCAGACCCCGATCATCGGCTGAGCCTGCTCGGCACAGTGCCGGACCATGTCCGGGCAGACCCCGGCGTCCTTGGGGGCGCCGGGCCCGGGCGAGAGCAGGATGCCGTCGTAATCGGCGGCGTCCCCGACCTCGACCTCGTCGTTGCGGCGAACCACGCACTCGGCGCCCAACTGGGTCAGGTAGCCGGCGATCGTGTAGACGAAGCTGTCGTAGTTGTCGACGACGAGCACCCGGACGGGCTTCACGGCACGGTCTCCTTCGGTGGCGGCTTCGGTGGCGGCTCGGGTGGTGGGCCCGGTGGGCCCGGTCACGACGAGCTCGAGCTCGCGGACGACGGGTCAGGGTCGCCGTCCGACGCGGGCTTGGTGCCGGCCACCCGGGCGTGGCTGAGGGCCAGCGACCCGGCGTAGGCCGGCATCCGGATCTGGTTGGACTTCTCCACCGACCAGCCCAGCCGCAGCGCGGCGACGTACTCCAGGTAGTAGGCGATCTGCGGGGACGACGCGAGCGCGGCCTTCATGCCGGGCACGTTGCCGATCACGGTCACCTTGTACGGCGGGGAGTAGACCCGGCCCTGCAGGATCAGCGTGTTGCCGACGCAGCGCACCGCGCTGGTCGAGATCACCCGCTGGTCCTGCAGCATCATCGCCTCGGCCCCGCCCGCCCACAGCGCGTTCACCACGGCCTGCACGTCCTGCTGGTGGACGACGAGGTCGTCGGGCCCGGCCGAGGCCGGCACCGAGGAGTCGCGCGGCGCGTCGTCCAGAGTCACGGTCAGGCCCGGCCCGCGGACCGCGCGCAGGCCGGCGGCGGCGATCACGGCCGCCGAACTGCGCTCGAGCGAGTCGACCGCCTTGCTGTTGGTGGTGTTGTCCTTGGTCTCGCGGGCCACCTCGTTGTTGAGCGCGGCCACCCGTTGCTCCCGGGCCGCGACCCGGGTGTTCTCGGCCCCGAGCAGGTCGGCCAGGTCGGACCGGTCGGAGCGCAGCTGGGTGCCGTGGGCGGTGGCCGCGCTGGTGGTGAACAGCAGCCCGGCCGCCACCAGCACCAGGCTCACCCCGATGCTGCCGGCCCGGAGGCGGGCCGGACGGGGGGCAAGGCCCGAGCTGGGGGGGTCCGATTCGGTGGCCACGGCACTACGCTAGAGGACGACGAGAGCGCTCAGGTCCGGCGCCCAGCTCCACCGAACACCAGCTGAACAAGGAGATGCCCGATGCCCGAGTCCAGGCTGCGCCGCAAGGGTGCGTTCACGCCGCCCCCACCGAAGTCGGCCGCACCCAAGCCGAACCCCCAGTGGTTCGCTCCGCTGATGGTGTTCTTCTTGATCGCCGGGCTGATCTGGGTGGTCGTCTACTACCTGACCACGGGCAGCTACCCGATCCCGAAGATCGGCAACTGGAACCTCACCGCCGGGTTCGGCGTGCTCCTGGTGGGCTTCGGCATGCTCACCAAATGGCGCTGACTGTCCCCTTTACCCTGATCATGCACACTTACGGCTTCGCTGTTCGTAAGAGTGCATGATCACGGTTGTTTTGCCTCTGTGACCTGCAGCGATGACTATCCACAGGTTTCCGCACAGCTGTGGAATTACATCGGTGAAAGATGTCCCCAGGGATCTCCACAGACTGTGGGTAACTCGCGGACGGCTCTATTCGGTGAATGCAATTCGGTCAATTGGCCGTATTCGGAACTCAGGCCAGCAGCCCGGTCGGCACCGAGGCCAGCTTCACCGCGAAGGCCAGCGCCAGCAGCACGGTCAGAGCGGCCAGCCCGGCGAACTGCAGCCGGGTCCGATTGACCTTCGGGGCGTAGACCAGCACCGCGGCCGCGACCACGCCGGTGATCAGGCCGCCGACGTGGGCCTGCCAGGCGATACCCGGCACCACGAAACCGAAGATCAGGTTGAGCGCGATGACGCCGATCAGCGGGCCGGTGTCGCGGTTCAGATGGCGCTGCACCACGAAGAAGGCCCCGAACAGGCCGAACACCGCCCCTGAGGCGCCGACAGTGCCGGTCAGCCAGTTGTCGCTGTTCGGGCTGGCCAGCAGCAGGTACCCGACCGAACCGCCGAAGGCGCTGATCAGGTAGAGCAGACCGAACCGCAGCCGGCCCAGCAACTGCTCTAGGTACGGCCCGGTCATCCACAGGGCGTACATGTTGAACAGGATGTGCAGCGGCTGGTTCGGCGCGTGCAGGAAGGCCGAGGTGAACAACCGCCACGGTTCGGACCGGGCGAACGGCGGGAACAACTCAAAATCCTGGGTGACGTGCGAGCCCGGCAGCTTCTGAGCCACGAAGGCGAGCACGCACAGCGCAATGATCGACTGGGTCACCAGCGGTCGGTTGCTGCCCCCGGCCACGCCCCCGAACGGCGTCCGGGCGGCCCGGGAGCCCTTGGCCTGCTCCCGCACGCAGTCGACGCACTGGATCCCGACCGCGGCCGGGCGCTGGCACTCGGGGCAGGTCGGGCGCTCACACCGCTGACAGCGGACGTACGACTCGCGATCGGGGTGGCGCGGGCAGACCGGAACGCCTGCCGCGCCACCCCCGGAAGGCTGAGTGGTCACCCGCGCTCGATGGTGACCGACTCGATCACCACGTCCTTGTCGGGGCGGTCGCGGCGGTCGGTCGAGGCGGCGGCGATGGCATCGACGACGCCCCGGCTCTGCTCGTCGGCGATCTGGCCGAAGATCGTGTGCTTGCCCTGCAGGTGAGTCGGGGTGCCGACGGTGACGAAGAACTGCGAGCCGTTGGTGCCCCGGCCGCCCCGCACACCCGCGTTGGCCATCGCCAGCAGGTACGGCTTGGTGAACGACAGCTCGGGGTGGATCTCGTCGTCGAAGGCGTAACCCGGGCCACCGGTGCCGGTGCCGGTCGGGTCGCCGCCCTGGATCATGAAGCCGGCGATGACCCGGTGGAAGATCACGCCGTCGTAGAACTTCTTGCCGGCGTTGGCCTCCTGGGTGCCCTCCGCCAGCTCGACGAAGTTGCGCACGGTCTTGGGCGCGTGGTCGGGGAACAACTGGACGCGGATGTCGCCGTTGTTGGTGTGCAACGTGGCGTGGAGCGTAGAGGGAAGCTGCTCAGTCAACGGGGTGGTCCCTTTCACAATGCGGATCGGCGCCCGTGTCGGCCGGCCAGCCGAGCTCTCGCAACGGAGGGCTCGTGCTCTGGCCTGCGGCTTCGGGGGCATCCGACCCGGCGGTCCGATGTTTTGCCCGGACGGCGGGTGGCCGCTGGGCGGTCTCGCGGGTTTCAGTCTGTCACGCTTACGGTCGAGGTAGGCCGGAGGTGCGACCGGGGCAGAAACACCTTTCTGGACGGCGCGGGCGTGCCTCGGGTGGCAATCCGTGGAGATCACGGAACGATGGGGTGAACGACCCATGATCGACGCAGCTTCCCATTGGGCCGCATGAACAGGAGGACAGCGCCGTGAGAACGCGAAGCAAGCGAGCACGTGCAGCCAAGCAGGCACAGGCACAGCTCGACACCGTCAAGGGTCGGTTGAAGCCGGCCTACGAGAATGCGGCATCCTCGGCCCGGGACGGCGGTGTGCTGGTGGCCGAGCGGGTCGGGCCGGCCGTGGGCGCCGCTCGCGACTGGGCCGGACCCAAGCTCACTGCCGCTCGGGACAATGTCGGACCGGCCGCCGAGTCGGCCTACGAGACGGCCAAGGAGAAGGTCGCCCCCGTGGTGGCCGACGCCCGCGACCGTGTCGTCGACGACCTGTTGCCGCGTCTGGCCGACGCCGTCGCCGCCGCCTCGGCCGCCGCCATCGCGGCCCGCGACACCGCCGTCGACCAGGCTCAGGAGTCCGCCACCCAGGCGGTCGCCAACCTGCCGAAGAACAAGCGCAAGCGCCGTCGTCGCCGGTTCTTGTTCCTGACCGTGCTGATCGCGGCGGCCGGTGCGGCCGCCGCGGCCTACAAGGCCAAGTCCAAGCAGGAAGACCCGTGGACGCCGGCCCCGACGGTCAACGGCACCACCCGGCTCACCCCGGCGCCGACCCCGGCGCCGGTCGTCAGCCCGGTGCCGGCTCCGATCGACGAACCGCTGGCCGTCGGCGACCCGCTGACCGACGAACTGGCCGACAGCGAACTGGCCGACGAGTCTGCTCCGGCCGAGGAGCGCTGAGTCGGTCCCGCACCACCTGATCACGACCGCCGACAACCGGCACAACGGCCGGGAGCGGGGCCGGTGGCTCATCTCAATGACGAATGAGCCACCGGCCTGCCTCCCGGCCGTTGTGCTGCCTGCGTTCACGCTCGGCCCGCTGCGATCAGCTCGCGGAGGCCGCGCTGGTGAGGTCGTAGACGGTGGTGCCGCCGATCGTGCTCGCGGTGTAGTTGGCCGCCACCCAGGTGCTGATCTCCTGGGCCGCGTTGCTGCCACCGCTGCTGTTGCCGCCGAGACCACTGCCACCGATGAAGTAGTGGATCTTTCCGGCGGCCACGTCGGCCTGGAACTGGGCCAGGGTCGGTGACGGATCGCTGCCGTTGAAACCGCCGATGGCCATCACCGGTTTCTGGCTGGCCAACTGGTAGCCCGAGGCGTTGTTCGACCCGATGGTCGCGGCCACCCAGGTGTACGAGTCGGCGTCGGCCTCCAGCGCGGTCAGCAGGGCCGAACTCGGGGTGGTGCCGTTGAGCAGGCCACCCATCCCACCGCCGCCGCCCCGGCCGCCGCCGAAGCCGCCGGTCTGGCCCTGAGCCGTACCGGTTCCGGTTCCGGTGCCGCCCTGGGTCTGCCCCGGAAGCTGACCACCGAAGTTGCCGCCACCGCCGCCGAAGCCGCCGCGGCCCCCACCGGGCCCGCCGCCGTTGCCACCGGACACGGTCGGCCCGGCAGTCACGATCGAGCCGGTGTGCGGCGTCGACACGGTGTTCAGCGCGTACGCGGCCGGCCCGGCCAGCCCGGAGAACACCGCCGTCGCCACCACGACGGCCAGCGCGCGCCGTCCCAGCAACTGCCCGGCGGCCAGCCCGGCCGCCGCGACCAGCCCGGTGATCAGCACGGCCACCCGCACCCAGGGATGGAACGTGTCGCTGCGGGCCAGCAGCGTGTAGGCCCACAGGGTGGTCACCAGCACGGTGCCGGAGAGCACCAGCAGGGCCACGACGTCGTCGCGGTGCTTCCACAGGGTGGCCGCGCCGATGCCGATCAGGGCACCGACGGCCGGGGCCAGAGCGACGGTGTAGTAGGCGTGGAAGATGCCCTGCATCTCGCTGAACACCAGGCCGGTGACCAGCAGCCAGCTGCCCCAGAGGATGAACGCGGCCCGGGTCGGGTCGGTCCGCGGCGCCCGGCGGGTGAACCACAGACCGGCCACCAGCAGGATCAGCGCGGCCGGGATCAGCCAGGCGATCTGACCGCCGAACTCGGAGGTGAACAACCGGTTGAGGCCGGTCGCGCCCCACATCCCGCCGCCGGTCCCACCGCCTCCGCCGCCGACACTGCCGGTCTCGTTGCCGGTCAGCCGACCGAAACCGTTGTAGCCGAAGGTCAGTTCGAGAATGGAGTTGTTCTGCGAGCCGCCGATGAACGGCCGGTGCGAGGCCGGCACCAGCTCGACGACGGCGATCCACCAGCCGGCCGCGGCGATCATCGCGGCCAGCGCGCCGAGCAGGTCGACGATCCGCTTGCCGAACGACTTGGGCGCCGCGATCAGGTACACCAGGCCGAAGCCGGGCACCACCAGAAGAGCCTGCAACTGCTTGGTCAGGAAGCCGAGGCCGACCAGCGCCCCGGCCAGCAGCAGCCACCGGGCCCGGCCGTTCTCGACCGCCCGCAGCACGGCGTAGGCCGCCGCAGTGAGCACCAGCATCAGCATCGCGTCCGGGTTGTTGAACCGGAACATCAGCGCGGCCACCGGGGTGAGCGCCAGGACAGCGCCGGCCAGCAACCCGGCCGGGGCCGAGAACCGGCGCCGGACGGCCGCGTAGACCAGACCGACCGTGCCCACCCCCATCAGGGCCTGCGGCACCAGGATGGCCCACGAACTGAGGCCGAAGATCCGAACCGAGATCTCCATCGGCCAGAGCGAGGCCGGTGGCTTGTCCACGGTGATCGAGTTGGCGGCGTCCGAGGAACCGAAGAAGAACGCCTCCCAACTTTTGGAACCGGCCTGGACGGCGGCCGAGTAGAACGAGTTGGCCCAGCCGGAGGAGCCGAGGTCCCAGAGGTAGAGCACGGCCGTGGCGGCCAGCAGGCCGAAGAACGCCGGGCGGACCCAGGCCGGGTCCTCCGGGCGGCCGCGCCAGATCCGTCGGCCCCGGTTCAGCCGGGAGGGCGGGGCGGGATCACCGTCCACCGGTCGGACCGGCCCGTGACCGGCGGGGCGGCCGGCCGGGGTGTCGAGGGTCGTCGTCATCAGAGAGTTGTCCTTCGGGGGTCGGCCACGCGCTGAACGGGCACGGGAGTGATTTCGTGAGAGGCCCAGGGGCCAACGGCGACGACGTCGTCATGAACCGTGATGAGCCGGGCCGGGATCCAGAGCTGAGCCAGCCAGGCCCGGGCCGAGGTGCCGCGAACCAGGGCGGCGGCGGTACAGCCGGCCGCCTCCAACCCGCTGTAGCCGATCGCACTGGCCACCCGCCAGACCGGGGTCGGGGCCCGACCGGTGTGCGGGTCGATCAGGTGCCCGGGCCGGCCGAGCTCCGGGTCTACGGCCGGGCCGGTCGCGGTCCGGGCGGTGAAGTGGGACGTCGAGACCGCGGTGCCGGCGGGCAGGCTGATCACCGTCGGGCGATTGCCGCCGCGGTCGGTGATCGCAACGGTCCAGCCCCCGCCGTCCGGCCCGGGCCCGGCGCTCACGGCGTCCGACCCCAACTGGACCAGGACGCCGACGTCGAGCCGGTCGCGTACCTGGGCCGCGGCCCGGTCGCAGGCCACTGCCTTGGCCGTGGCGGTCAGGTCGAGGGTGGTCCCGACCGGCACCTGCAACTGGCGGCCGCTCAACCTGACCTGTCGCCAGCCCGGCACCGGCCGGCTCGCCGACGGCCGGGAACCACAGGTCGGCAGACCCGAGACGTCCCGCCCGCCGGCCCGCACCGAGTGAACCGCGGTCATCGCCGCACCCACGGTCGGATCGACGTCTCCGTCGGTGCGCTCGGCTGCGACCAGCGCGGCGGCCACGAGATCGGCCAGCAACGGGCTTACGGTTGTCGGGCGGCCGGCTGCGCGGTAGAGCTTGTGCAGTTCGGCGTCCGGGCGGAACCGGGCGGCAGCCCGCTCGGCCGCAGCGAACTGTCGACCGACCAGTCGACGCGCCGCGGGCAGAGCGGCCGGATCGGTGACGGTGACGGAGGCCGTCGTGCCCCAGACACTCCACGACGCGGTGCGACCCGCCGCCGTGGAGTTCGAGTCGGACTCGCGATCGCGAGCCGGCCACGGGCGCAGACCCGGAACGATCATCTCGGTGATGGCCATCGGGTCACCGGCTCCGTCGGACGGCGGTGACGACATCAGGGCGGTCAGCGATCTGCATGACTCCTCCTCGGGTTGATGATTCGAGGATCGGACGTTCACCTGTGGCCACGACCGGAGAACTCTGGGGGTTTCCTGAAAGCCTGATGGTTACCGGACCGACCGGTAGTAACCCATATCGCCCATTTAGAGGAGTATTTGCAACGGAACGCGCGCCTTGAGTAGGCTTTAGCTACGTTTTACGCAACAGCCTGGGGGGGTCCAGTGGCTTGGTTCTGGTTGGCCGGTGCAATTGCGTTGGAGGTGATCTCCACGCTCACTCTGAAAACAACAGGCGGTTTCGGTCGTTCCTGGTCGACCGCATTCGTCATACTGGGATATACCGGGTCGTTCGCACTGCTCGGCCTCACGCTGAAAAGTTTCGACGTGGGCATGGTCTACGCCATCTGGTCGGCCGTCGGCACCGCGGTGATCGTGATCGTCGGCATCGCCGCGTTCGGCGAGCCCGCCACGGCGACCCGGATGGGCGGAGTTCTCCTGGTGGTGGTGGGGGTGGTCGTCCTCAACCTCAGCGAGGGCCGGGAGCAGGAGCACGCCGCGGCACCACCGGCGGCGCCACCGGTGATCATGCCGACCTGTACCGGAACAATGACCGGCGCGCCCTTGATTCCGCGCCAGATCCGCCGTTCTCCTCATATTCCTTGTGACCCGGTCGAGGGGTCTGACGGAAATGACGCGTGGCAGCGCAGCTGAGGCTCACAAAGGGCGGTTCGAATGACGCAACTCGCGGACTGGTGGCTGAATTCCGAATTGAATTCTGATTGGCGGGTGCCGATCAGCAGCGTGCAAGGATTCCGGCTGGTCGGCGGCTTTCTGCTGGGCACCGCGACGCACCTCGAATTCATTCCGAACCGGCTCGAGGCGATGGTCGGCGCGGCGTCCTGGAATGTGGCTCTAACCGACGTCCAGGGCGCCACCCTGGGGCGTCGCCGGCTGCGGATCGAGACCGCCGGCGGCCGGCGCACCCTGTTCACCAACCGCCCGGCCCTGGTCCGTCGCCACCTGGACGAACTGCTGGGCTGAGACCTGGGCCACTGGGCCGGCCGGTTGCCGGTGCACCCGGCGATGGTCCGGACGAGGGGTGTGCGGGTGACCCTTCTCGCCGGCTCGGCCGGCATGGGACAGTTCCTCCATGACCTACACAGAGCGGAACGGCCTGCGGGTACTCATCGCGTTCGTGACCCTCGGCTGGGTCGGGCAGATCGTGGGCGCGGTCATCCACGGCGGCATCGGTGGCTCCACGTACACCTGGTTCGCCCGGGCCTGCTGGCTCGGCGTCACCGCTTTCGTGGTGTTCAAGTATGTTCAGGCCTCGCGTGAGGGCTTCCGCGAGGACTGACCGGCGCCTCAGGAGTTGAGGTAGCGCAGCACCGCCAGCACCCGCCGATGGTCTGTCTCGGACGGCGGCAGGTCGAGCTTGGTGAAGATGTTGGCCACATGTTTCTCGACCGCCCGGTCGGAGACGGCCAGGTCGGCCGCGATGGCGCCGTTGGTCCGGCCCTGAGCCATCCGGGTGAGAACCTCGTGCTCGCGGGGGGTGAGTGACTCGACTCCGCGCCGTCCCGAATTGAGCAGGGCCGACACCACCTCCGGGTCGAGGGCGGTGCCGCCGGCGGCCACCCGCTGCAGGGCCTCGACGAAGTCGTCGATGTCGGCTACCCGCTCCTTGAGCAGGTAGCCGACCCCGGCCGGGGACGCCGTCAGCAACTGCCGGGCGTAGGCGGGCTCGATGTACTGCGAGAACAGCAGGATTCCGACGCCCGGGTGCTCGCGACGCAACCGGATCGCCGCCTGCAGGCCCTCGTCGGTGTGGGTCGGAGGCATCCGGATGTCGACCACCGCCACCTCGGGTCGGTGCTGCTCGACCGCACTGACCAGGGCCGTGGCATCGGCCACGGCCGCCACCACGTGGTGCCCGCGCAACGCCAGGAGCTGGACCAGGCCGTCCCGGAGGATGGCCGTGTCCTCGGCGATCACCACCCGCATCCGGTCTCCTCAGGCGTGCGACGGCAGGACGACGCGGACCACGGTAGGGCCGCCGGGCGGGCTGACGATCCACAGGCTTCCGTCGACCGTGGCCACCCGCCGGTGTAGGCCGGCCAAGCCGGTCCCGATGCCTGGTCCGATGCCTGGTCCGATGCCTGGTCCGGTGCCTGGTCCGGTGCCGGATTCGGATGGATCGGCGCCGCCCCGGCCGTCGTCCTCAACCTCGAGGCGCAGACCCCCGCCGTCCTGAACCAGCTTGATGGTGATCCGCGAGGCCTGGCTGTGCCGGACGGCGTTGGTGACCAGTTCGGCCGCGCAGAAGTAAGCCATGGCCTCGATCGCCGGGCTCGGCCGCACGGCCGGCTCGACCTGGAGCTGCACCGGGATCACGCTGTGCGCCACCAACGAGGCCAGTGCGACGTCGAGCCCCTGGTCCAGGACCGGCGGATGCAGGCCGCGAACCAGCTCACGCAGCTCGACGATCGCCTCCCGCGCGGTGTTCCGGGCGGCCACCGCGAGCTCGCGAGCCGAGCCCGCCGGGATCGCCTCGGTGACCAGGGTGAGCTGCATGGTCAGCGCGACCAGCCGGGCCTGGGCGCCGTCGTGCAGGTCACGCTCGATGGTGCGCAGGGTGGCGACGGCGTCGTCCACCGCCCGGGCCCGGGTCTGTTCCAGGGTGCGAATCCGCTCGGACGGCGTGTGCGGGCCCAGGAGCCAGCGGGCCAGCAACCGGTGGGGCAGCGTGCTCAGCCGCACCGCGCGCGGCGCCAGCAAGAGCAGGGCCAGACCACCGAGCGTCACCAGAAACTGCCGGCGAGGGGAGTCGAAGGCGGCCGTCTCGTTCAGCCCCAGGGCGTGCTGAATCGGATAGGTGAGCCCGACCAGCCCCCAGCCCCAGGTCACCAGGACGACGTAGAACTGCACCAGAACGACCGGCGGCTGCAGGGCGACGAAGGCCATCGCCCGCCAGGCCGGGACGTCAGCCAGCCGGGCCTGGATCCGGGCGTAGAGCCCATGGACGGACGGCGGCGCGGCGGGCGAGGCGATCTGCTCGCCGAGCAACCGCCGGGCCAGCCGGCGGTGCAGTTCGCCGAGCCGGCGGGCCGCGACCAGCGTCAAAGCCAACAACGGGACGCCGATCGCGGTCACCGCCAGCCCGGCCGACAGCACCAGGGCCACCACCAGGGCGGCCCCGCTGACCAGGCCCAGCCCGGTGGTGACCAGCACGTAGACCGGCTCGGCCCAGAGCCGGCGCTGCCGACCCGGGTGGTCCGCCGAGGGACCGGTCCAGGCCTCCCGCACGAGCTCGGCGACTGGCACAGCGCTCATCATCCCAGCAGCCGGGCCTGGAGCGAGGTGACCGACCGGAGCAGCGAGGGCACCACGAACAGGAACGGCAGCCCGCCCAGCAGCGCGTGGAAGGCCCAGGCCCCGGCCATCGTCGGGCCACCCCAGGAAGTGTTCAATGACCCGCCCCAGCCCAGCGGCCAGCGAACCGGGTAGGCCAGGTTGAGGGCGACCAGCATCCAGCCGTAGATCGCCAGGCCGAGGGCCACCAGATGCAGCGGCAGCGCGATCAGTCCCCGCCAGCGGGTAGCGGCCACCTGACGTCCCCGCCACTCGGCGGCGAGTCGTTGCTGTCGGCGTCCGCCGTCGACGACCGCGATCAGGGCCATCGGCACAGCGGCGAGCACGTAGACGGTGTATCGCCAAGACCAGGCCGTGAACGGCAGCCGCCACCAGGGGGGCTCGGATTCACGTGGAACCAATTGCGAATGGCAGACCGGTCGGGTGAGGTCGGGGGCTACGGATCGACTGGGTGGCAAGGTAGGCATGTCTCGATGCTCACGGACGGGCTCGGGCGGCTCAATCGTGCGACCACGCGCCCGGGGGTTCGGCCAGCCCCACCAAGCGTCGACACGGCGTCGACACGGCATCGACCCCACATCGACGCCAGGTCTCCCGAGCGATCCGAGGCCATCAAACTTTTCGCACGCACCGGGCAACCATTTTTGACCGGTGGCGACCTTTGCGTCGAACTTTCACTCGCTTGATTCGCGGCCCACTAGCTCTGTTCCCACCGATCCACGAACCCGTTAGATGCATCACCGGCTAGGAGATCCTTGATGAGAGCTCGACGACTTCTCGCGACGCTGGCCGCGCTGGCCGCAGCCGCCGCGGCGATCGCGACCACAGCGGCGCCGGCCCAGGCCGATACGACCCTGTGCGACCAGTACGCGACCAGCACGCTTCAGGGTGGCGCCTACATCGTGCAGAACAACCGCTGGGGCACGGGGTCGACTCAGTGCATCAGCGTCAGCGGCAATGGCTTCCGGGTCACGCAGCAGGACGGCGTCAACCCGACCAACGGCGCGCCCACCGCCTACCCCTCGGTCTACTGGGGCTGCCACTACGGCAACTGCACTCCAGGGTTCAGCCCGATCCCGGTGACGTCGAGCCAGTTCACCGACCTCAGCACGGGCGTGGCCATGAGCTATCCCTCAGGTGGCAACTGGGACGCCGCGTACGACATCTGGTTCGACCCCACCGCCCGGACCAACGGGCAGAACACCGGCGCCGAGATCATGGTTTGGCTGAACCACTCCGGCCCGCCGCAGCCGGTCGGCTCCAAGATCGCCACGGTGACTCTGGCCGGCGGCACCTGGGACGTCTGGGAGGGCAACATCGGCTGGAACGTGATCTCGTACGTCCGCACCTCCGGCACCGGGTCGATCAGCTTCCCGGTCAGCACGTTCCTGAATGACGCGGTGAGCCGGGGATACGCCTCCCGGTCGTGGTACCTGACCAGCGTGCAGGCCGGGTTCGAGCCCTGGAGCGGTGGTGCCGGCCTGGCCCTGTCCGGCTTCTCGGTGACCCACGGCAGCACCCCGCCCACGACACCGCCGTCCACCCCACCGGCAACCACCCCACCGGCCACGACACCGCCCGCGACCACGCCGCCAACCACAACACCGGCGTCCCCGCCCACGACCACGCCGCCCGCGGCCGGAAGCCGGTGCGCGGCCGGTTTCCGGGTGACCCAATCCTGGCCCGGCGGTTTCACGGCCGAGGTCACGGTGACCAACACCGGCAGTGCGGCCACTCACAACTGGAAGGCCACCTGGAACTGGCCGGGCGCCCAGACCGTGCAGAACATGTGGAACGCCGTCCTCGGCCACACCGGCAACAGCCAGACGGCGACCAGCGTGAACTACAACTCCAGTCTGGCCCCGGGCAGCATCACCACGTTCGGCCTCCAGGGCACCGGGCCCGCTGTCGCCCCCGCCGTGGCTTGCTCCGTCGGCTGATCCGGCCGGGTTCGACCGCCCTCGAGCTGATCACTGGTTCGGCCCTCAGATGTGTTGCCGCACAGCACTTCCGAGGGCCGATCGGTTGATCATGGGCCAGCAGTGCGGGCTTGCGCCGGGCCGGCTCGAGGCAGGCTCAACCGGTGAGGCCCACCTCGTGATCACGGGGTGGGCCTCTGACCTGTGGTGGAGACGACGGGACTCGAACCCGTAACCCCCTGCTTGCAAAGCAGGTGCGCTACCAATTGCGCCACGTCCCCGGATCCCGAAGGACCGGTCATCCGAGCCGCCGGAACGGCCGGATCACACCTTGTCGGTCGCCGTGGACCAGGGCGGGGTCGCGGACTTGCCGGACTCGACCTTGCGCCAGACCGCGAAACCAGCCGCGGAAACGATGACCGTGAGCAACAGCTTCTTCATCAGGGCCCTTCCCCGAGTACCCGGGCGACGAAGGTGCCGCCCTTTCGGCGGGTCCGAGACTATCACCGCCACCTGAACGACCGGCCGAAGCGCCGTCCCCGGGCGGAGCAATCGGGCCACTGGGAGTTTCCTGACACCACTGTTAGTTGGGTAGGTCCTCGCTCTGGTTCGACGGGCTCACCGGGGCTTAAGATCACGGTACGGACGGCCACGAGCCTCCGAGGTGCGAGCTTTACAGCCATCGAAGTGGCCCCTCGGCGCTCCCAGCATCAAGTGGAGTACCACCTTGGCCACTACCGCACGCCCAATGTCAGTTCTCCTGGTCGACGACGATCCCGGCGACGTCCTCATGATCGAAGAGGCCCTGGAATCGGTCGACTCGCCCCGCAAGATCTTTGTGGTCAACGACGGCGAAGAAGCGGTGGCATTTCTGCGCCGCACCGGAGCCTTCTCGAAGGCCCCCCGCCCGGACGTCGTCCTGCTCGACCTGAACATGCCCCGGATGGACGGGCGCCAGGTGCTGGCCGAGATCAAGGCCGACGAGGTGCTGCGCAGCATCCCGATCGTCGTCCTGACCACCTCGCAGTCGCCGGCCGACATCCTGAGCAGCTACTCGCTGCACGCCAACGCCTACGTCACCAAGCCGTTGAACCTCGACGACCTGACCGACGTCGTCCACAAGATCGACTACTTCTTCGCCCGGATCGCGGCGCTGCCTGGTCAGCGGCCCGGCGCGGTCTGATCCAGCCCTCCCCGAACCGGCTCGACCGAATCGGAGCCCGGCGTCGGCCCAGCATCAGGGTGACGCCGGACTCCGGGACAATCACAGCGTGAACCTGGCCGCGCCGTCCGCATCCAGTACCGCCCTCGTTCCGCTGGTCGTGTTGGCCTCGGCCGTCCTTCATGCGGTCTGGAACGCGCTGGCCCACGGGATGAAGGATCATCTCGTCGGCTTCGCCCTGATCAGCGTGGCCTTCAGTGGCTGCGCGCTGGTCGGGATCTGGGTGACGCCGTTACCGGCCGCCGCGGCCTGGCCGTTCATCATTGCCTCAGGCATCTTCGAGATGCTCTACCAGGGCCTCTTGTTGAGCGCCTACCGCCTGGGCGACTTCGCGCAGATGTACCCCTTGGCCCGGGGCACCTCACCGCTGCTGGTCGCACTCTGGGCCACTCTGGTTCTCCGGCAGCCGATCGCAGCCTGGGAACTGGTCGGCGTGGTGCTGGTCTCGCTCGGCCTGCTCGGCCTGGCCTTTCCAAACGGCCTGCCGAGCCGTCGGCAATGGCCGGCGCTGGCCGCCGCCGTCGGGACCGGCGTCATGATCGCCTCCTACACCATCTCGGACGGCGTGGGCGTGCGTCGGGCCGATACCGTCTTCGGGTACGTCGCCTGGATCTTCCTCGTCCAGGGAGTCGGCTTTGTGCTCATCGCCTTCCTCCTGCGCGGCCGGGGCCTGTTCACCGGGCTGGCCCGGGCCGACTGGATCCGCGGGCTGGGCGGGGGAGTGCTGTCCCTGACCGCGTACGGGCTGGTGGTCTGGGCCCAGGCTCGCGGAAACCTGGCCACGATCGCCGCTTTACGAGAGACCAGCATCGTGATCGCGGCCCTGATCGGGCTCGTGTTCTTCCGCGAGCGCCTGGGCCGTTCGCGGATGCTGGCCAGCATTGTCGTGGTCCTCGGTATTGCCTTGATGGAGCTCACCCACGCCTAGCGCGGCTCCAACCGGCTCAGACGAGCGTGGCCCGGGCGATGGCTCCGGTCTCCGGCCCGACCTGGGCCAGAACCGAACCGTCCTCGCCCCAGATCCCGGAACAGCCGGCGGCGGCCCGATATCCGCCGCCCGTCGATCCGGCGAAGCTCGCGATCGCCACCCTCACCTGGTTCCTGGTGGCTATCCCCACGGCTCGATCATTCTGCATCCCGGTCTCATGGGCGTGCATCACGGTGCCGGCCACGTAGACGTCGACCCCCAGAGCGGCCGTCTGGCGTACGTGTTCGGCGATACCGGCGTCTTTACAGATGGCCAGGCCCAGCCGCCACCCCTCCACCTCGATCACTGCGGGCTCTCTCCCTGCGGTGAACCGCGCCTCGGTCGAGTCCACCCACATCTTGCGATACGCCACGCTGACTCCCACCCCGTCGATGGCCAGCGTGGCGATCGACACCCGGCCCTCGCCGTCGTCCAGCGGAGCTCCGACCAGCGCCAATGACCCGGTTTCGGCGCAGGCCGCGACGATCGGGGTCAACCGGTCATCGTTGACGGTGATCGCCGTAGCATCCAGTTCGTAGCCGGTCAGAGACAATTCAGAGAAGACGACGACGCGGGCTCCGGCCGAAGCCAGCACCGACGCGGCATGCGCTGCCGCATTCGCCGAGACATCGTGCGGCCGGCACAGCGGCTGGGCCACGGCGAGCACAAGCGGTTCAGGCATGGCAGCACTTCCCAGTCTTTCCGGCAGCTCGGCTCACTGATTCTCGCAGACCGCTGCCGGCAGCCCCGCGTCGAGTTGCAATCATGAGATGCGGTCGAAAACTGGAATCATGACCGACACCAGAGCTGTACCCGATACCGCCACGGTCGCCGAGACCTACTTCCGCGCCTGGCTGGACCACGACTGGGCCACCCTTCGCTCAATCCTGGCCGACGACGTCACCTTTCACGGGCCGTTGGCCAGCCTGGACGACGCCGACAGCTGTGTTGACGGGCTCAGAGGTATGTCGAAAATCATGACCGGCCTCGACGTCAAGAAGACCTTCGTCGCCGGGGACGACGTGCTGACCTGGTTCGACCTGCACACCTCGGTCGCCGATCCGGCGCCGACGGCGAACTGGAGTCACGTCGAGAACGGAAAGATCACGGCCATCCAGGTCACCTTCGACGCCCGCCCGCTCGCTCCCTGACTCCGCCAGCATGGGTGCCGTCGCCTCGTCAGCGATCGACTCCTGCGGCCGGGCAGACGAAACTGCCCTCGATCTCAACGAGAAGGCTCTCCGAGGCCAAGCCAGCCACGAGCAACAGGGTGTTCGGCGGGAAGTCGCCTTCCGGGAACCAGCGGCCGTACACGTCGGTGCGGACGCCGGCGAAGTCGGCCAAGTTTTCGCGCCCGACCACGTACGTCGTCAGCTTGATCAGGTCGGCCGGGGTGGCGCCTTGAGAGCTGAGCAGGCCCTCGATGGCCGCGAAGACAAGCCGAGCCTGTTCGGCCACGCCGGCACCCGGCGCGACCTGGCCGGCGAAGGTCGCCGTTCGGGCCATGGCCCGGGTGATACTCAGATGGCTGTACGGCCCGCCCGGAGCCGGTACTCCGGCTGGGTTGAGGCGCTCAAGCAGACTCATGACGACGTCCTGATGGCGATCGAACGGAACAGAAAACCGGGTGGGCCTAAGAGGACTTGAACCTCTGACCTCTTCCTTATCAGGGAAGCGCTCTAACCGTCTGAGCTATAGGCCCGGGTAGTACCGCGGAGGTGAACCGCCGGTTGAGGTTACCCCAGTGAGGGCGACCAACCCAAACCGGCGGGTCGGAAAGACCAGCCTGTGGTCAGTCGTCGGAGAGCGTCACCCGCACGCCGCCGACCAGCCCGGCACTGAGGTTGTACAACACCGTGCTGAGCGTAGCGATCGCCGTCAGCAGTACCGAGTTGACCACGGCGATGACGATGGTGATCGAGAGCACTTTACGCAGGCCGACGTAGTCGTAGATGTCGAACTTCTTCGCCGTCGGCGAGCTCGATCCGATGCTGGCCAGCAAGTCGTTCAGCTTGTCGAACAGGCCGAGCGAGCTGAGCGTGAGCCACAGCATGATCACGGCCACGACCAGGGCGATACCGGCCGCCACGGACAGCAGGAACGACAGCTTCATCGCCGAGAACGGGTGCACGCTGGCCACGGTGAGCCGGGCCACCCGGGGGGCGGAGCCGTCCTCAACCGCCGGCCCGGCCTGAACCGTGGGGCGGTAGTCGTCGACCTCGACCGGCGTGGCCTGCGGCTCGCGCGAGTACAGCTGGGGGCGAGGCTCGGCGGCGGTGTCCGGGGCCGGGAAGTTGGGGCTGGCGTAGCCGGTGCTGGAGCCGGCCGAGCCGGAGAAGCCCGTCCCGGGGGAGCCGGGGTAGCTCGGCGCCGAACTGGGCGAGCTGCCGTTGGAACCGGAGCCGCTGCGGGCAGTCGTCTCGGATCGGGCCGAGTCGAGCTGGGCGGAGTACGACGGCGGCTTGGTCGGGGCGGGGGCACTCGATGAGGAGCTGGGCGAGGCGGACTTGGCCGACGTCGACGAACTGCTGGGCGACGAGCCGGCCGGAGGGCCGGAAGGCGTCGAGGGCCGGGACGACGACGGCGAGCCGGCCGGCCGGACCGGCGCGGCCGGCTGTGGGCGGAAGCTGGCGGTCGACCGGGGCGGAGAGTTCGGCGGAGCCGACCGCGGGGGCGAGCTGGGGCTGGCCGACGGCGAGGCGTTGCTTGTCGGCGGCTTGGCGGTGGCCGGGCGCGCGGTCGGAGCCGAGGCCGAGGGTGCGTTCAGACCCGGAGTACTCGGCCGACCGGACGCGCCACCGTTGGCAACCGCCCGGGCGGCGGCACTGTCGGCCGCGTTGGTGCTGACCGGGCGGGTGACTCCCGGGCCGTTCGCGGCACCCGTCGACGGCCGGGCCGGAGCCGAGGCCGACGAACGCGGCGCCTCAGGGGCCGACGAACCAGGTCGAGCCGACGAAGAACCAGGAGTGGACGGACGGCTGGGCGCCGAGGCGGGCGGCCGGGCATTGGTCACCTGAGGCCGGGCCGCCGGCGAGGCGGCCGGGCGAGCCGGCGGCCGAGCCGGGGCCGGCGCGGAACTCGGGGACGAGCCGTTCGCGGGCGAGCCGCTGGGCGACGAACCGGCGGACGGCGCGGGCGACGACGTCACTGTGGGTCGAGCGGGTGCCGGCCGCACTCGCGTGGTCGACTCCTCGTTGACCGCCGACTTGCCGGACGACGCGTCGCCCGAGTCACTCGATTTCACGTCTGCCGCATCAGTAGTCATCGGTGTCGCTCCCCCACCTGGGCTCTGCTGAGACGTGCTCTCAGGCCGCTGACTCTTGTCCGAGCTCACGTCTCACCTCCATGCTCAAGCATTCGGCCACGAACGCCTACGGATCCCGCGAGTGACCGGATTGACACCTGCGAGTGGGGCCTCAGGACCCCCCTGTTCGACCGATCCTAGCGGTCACAGGTATGGCATTCGATCCTAGTCCTCAGTGGCTCCGCTGTCGGAATCATCACTTGTGCCCAGATCTGTACCCTCGGTGTCGGCCTCGATCTGGTTGTCGACGTCGACAACCGTTGCAGGATCGCTCACCTCGGCGCCGTCCACAACCGGGGCAGACCCCACCACTGCAGCCGCCTCGCCGTCCGCCGGCTCGTCGAGATCCACCAGCGAGCCCTCAGGATTGCGGGCCACGGCGATGATTCGATCCCCGGAGTCGGGCTTGGCGAAGACCACACCCATCGTGTCCCGGCCCTTGGCCGGCACGCCGGACACCGCGGAGCGCACCACCTTGCCGCGCTCCATCACCACCAGCACCTCGTCCTCCGCACCCACGATCATCGCGCCGACCAGATCACCTCGCTCGTCGGTGAGCTTGGCCACCTTGATCCCGAGGCCACCTCGGCCCTGCACGCGATACTGATCCAGCGGTGTCCGCTTCGCGTAACCGTTCTCAGTAACCACAAAGGCGAACGCGTCGTCGACGTCACGGACGACGTCCATCGAGAGCAACTGGTCGCCGTCGCGGAACTTCATCCCGGTGACACCCGAGGTGGCCCGGCCCATCGGCCGCAGTGCGGTGTCGTCGGCGGTGAACCGGACCGACATGCCCTTGCGGGAGACCAGCAGCAGGTCGTCGCCGTCGCCGACCAGCCGGGCCGCGACCAGTTCGTCGCCCTCGCGCATGTTGATCGCGATCACGCCGCCGGTGCGGTTGGAGTCGTACTCCGACAGCCGGGTCTTCTTCACCAGACCGTCGCGGGTGGCCAGCACCAGGAACGGGGCGTCCTCGTAATTGCGCAGGTAGACGACCTGGGCGATCTCCTCGCCGGGCTGGAAGGCCATCAGGTTGGCCACGTGCTGGCCCTTGGCGTCGCGCGAGCCCTCGGGCAGCTCGTAGGCCTTGGCCCGGTAGACCCGACCCAGGTTGGTGAAGAACAGCAGCCAGTTGTGGGTCGACGTCACGAAGAAGTGCTCGACGATGTCGTCGCTGCGCAGCACCGCCCCGCGCACGCCCTTGCCGCCCCGACGCTGAGCCCGGTAAGCGTCCGAACGGGTCCGCTTGGCGTAGCCGGCCCGGGTGATGGTGACGACGACCTCTTCCTCCGGGATGAGGTCTTCCACGTTCATGTCGCCGTCGAACGGCAGGATCTTGGTCCGCCGCTCGTCGCCGAACTTGGTGACGATCTCGGCCAGTTCCTCGGAGATGATCTGCCGCTGCCGGGACGGCGAGGCCAGGATCGCCTCGAGGTCGGCGATCAGCAGCTCGAGCCGGGTCAGCTCGTCGGCGATCTTCTGCCGCTCCAGAGCGGCCAGCCGGCGCAACTGCATGGCCAGGATCGCGTCGGCCTGGATCTCGTCGATGTCGAGCAGCGAGATCAGCCCGCTGCGGGCGTCCTCTACCGTCGGCGAGGCCCGGATCAGCGAGATCACCTCATCCAGGGCGTCCAGAGCCTTGGCGTAACCACGGTAGATGTGAGCCTGGCGCTCAGCCTCGGCCAGCAGGTACCTGGTCCGCCGGACGATCACCTCGATCTGGTGGTCGACCCAGTACCGGACGAACTTGTCGATGCTCAGCGTGCGCGGCATGTTGTCGACCAGGGCCAGCATGTTGGCGCCGAACGTGGTCTGCAGCTGGGTGTGCTTGTAGAGGTTGTTCAGCACCACCTTGGCGATCGCGTCGCGCTTGAGCACGATCACGATTCGCAGACCGGTCTTGCCCGAGGTGTCGTCGCGCAGGTCGGCGATGCCGGCGATCCGGCCGTTGTCGACCAGCTCGGCGATGTTGACCTTGAGGTTGTCCGGGTTCACCTGATACGGCAGTTCGGTGACGACCAGGCAGGTCCGGTTCTGGATCTCCTCGACCGTGACGATCGCCCGCATGGTGATCGAGCCGCGGCCGGTCCGGTAGGCGTCCTCGATCCCGCGAGTGCCCATGATCAGGCCCCGGGTCGGGAAGTCCGGACCCTTGACCCGCAGCAGCAGCTGGGCCAGCAGCTCGTCCTCTTCGGCCTCCGGGTTGGCCAGCAGCCACTGGACGCCGTCGGCCACCTCGCGCAGGTTGTGCGGCGGGATGTTGGTGGCCATCCCGACCGCGATCCCGGCCGAGCCGTTGACCAGCAGGTTCGGGAACCGGGCGGGCAGGACGTCGGGCTCCTGGCTGCGGCCGTCGTAGTTCGGCGAGAAGTCGACGGTGTCCTTGTCGATGTCCCGGACCATCTCCATGGCCAGGGACGCCAGCCGGCACTCGGTGTACCGCATCGCGGCGGCGCCGTCGTTGCCGGGCGAACCGAAGTTGCCCTGACCGTCGATCAGCGGGTAGCGCAGCGACCAGGGCTGAGCCAACCGGACCACGGCGTCGTAGATCGAGCTGTCGCCGTGCGGGTGGTACTGACCCATCACGTCGCCGACGATCCGGGAGCACTTGGAGTGCCCCCGGTCGGGCCGGTAGCCGCCGTCGTACATCGCGTACAGCACCCGCCGGTGGACCGGCTTCAGACCGTCCCGAACGTCGGGCAGGGCCCGGCCCACGATCACGCTCATCGCGTAGTCGAGGTAGGACCGCTGCATCTCGAGCTGCAGGTCGATCGGCTCGACCCGGCCGCCTGGTCCAGGGGAGTCGGAGGCAGACGAAGGGGGAACGGTCGGCGGCTGCTCGGTCACATCAGTCCTTCGTTAAACAGTGTTCAGGCCAGCAGAATTCGGGTGTGCAGCCCGGTCTCGCGACCGCGCCGGACGGATCAGACGTCGAGGAAGCGAACGTCCTTGGCGTTGCGCTGGATGAACGAACGCCGGGACTCGACGTCCTCACCCATCAGCACCGAGAAGATCTCGTCCGCAGCCGCGGCGTCCTCGATCGTCACCTGGAGCAGCACCCGCTGCGCCGGGTCCATCGTGGTGTCGGTCAGTTCCTCGGCGTTCATCTCGCCCAGACCCTTGTACCGCTGGATGCCGTCCTCCTTGGGCAGCTTCCGGCCGGCCGCGATGCCGGCCGCGATCACCGCGTCGCGCTCGCGGTCCGAGTACACGTACTCGGCCGGGGTCTTACCACCCCAGCGGATCTTGAAGAGCGGCGGCTGGGCCAGGTACACGTGACCGAAGTCGACCAGCGGGCGCATGTACCGGAACAGCAGGGTGAGCAGCAGGGTGACGATGTGCTGGCCGTCGACGTCGGCGTCGGCCATCAGGATGATCTTGTGATACCTGAGCTTGGCCAGGTCGAACTCCTCGCCCACCCCGGTGCCGAAGGCGCTGATCAGGGCCTGGACCTCTTGGTTGCCGAGCGCCTTGTCGATCCGGGCCTTCTCGACGTTGAGGATCTTGCCGCGGATCGGCAGGATCGCCTGGGTCCGCGGATCGCGGCCGGACTTGGCCGAGCCGCCGGCCGAGTCGCCCTCGACGATGAAGATCTCGCACTCCTCGGCGTGGGTCGACTGGCAGTCGGACAGCTTGCCGGGCAGGCCACCCCCGCCGAGCAGGCCCTTGCGCCGGGTCGCCTCGCGGGCCTTGCGGGCCGCCATCCGGGCCGCCGAGGCCTGGATCGACTTGCGAACCACCTCACGGGCCTCGCTCGGGTGGCTGTCCAGCCAGTCGGTCAGCGTCTGGCGAACCACCCGCTGGACGAAGGTCTTGGCCTCGGTGTTGCCGAGCTTGGTCTTGGTCTGGCCCTCGAACTGCGGCTCGGCCAGCTTGATCGACAGGACGGCGGTCAGCCCCTCCCGGATGTCGTCCCCGGTGAGGTTCTCGTCCTTCTCCTTGAGAAAGGCCTTGGTTCGCGCGTACTCGTTGATCAGCGTGGTCAGAGCGGCCCGGAAGCCCTCTTCGTGGGTGCCGCCCTCGTGGGTGTTGATCGTGTTGGCGTAGGTGTGCACGCTCTCGGAGTAGGCCGTCGTCCACTGCATGGCCAGCTCGAGCGACAGCTTGCGCTCGGTGTCCTCGGCCTCGAGATAGATGACGTCGGGGTGCACGGTCTCGGTCTTCTTGGCCGAGTTCAGGTGCTTGACGTAGTCGATCAGGCCGTCGTCGTAGCAGAAGGTGATCGAGGACGCCGTCCCGTCCTCGTCGGCGTGATCGGGCCGCTCGTCGACCAGGGTGATCGACAGGCCCTTGTTCAGGAACGCGACCTGCTGGAACCGCGAGCGCAGCGTCTCGTAGTCGAAGACAACGGTCTCGAAGATGTCGGCATTGGGCCAGAACGAGATCGTGGTGCCGGTGGTGTCGGACGCCTCGTCCTGCGACAGCGGAGCCTGAGGCACCCCGATCGCGTAGGACTGCCGCCAGATGTGACCCTGCCGGCCGACCTCGACGTCGAGCCGGCTGGACAGCGCGTTGACCACCGAGACGCCGACGCCGTGCAGACCACCGGAGACCGAGTACCCGCCGCCGCCGAACTTTCCGCCGGCGTGCAGCACCGTGAGCACGACCTCGATGGCCGGCTTGCCCTCGGACGCCACGATGTCGACCGGGATGCCGCGACCGTCGTCGATGACCCGGATGCCGCCGTCGGCCAGCATCGTGACCTCGATGTTGGAGCAGTACCCGGCAAGGGCCTCGTCCACCGAGTTGTCCACAACCTCGTAGACCAGGTGGTGCAGGCCGCGCTCGCCGGTGGAGCCGATGTACATGCCCGGGCGCTTACGGACCGCTTCGAGACCCTCCAGCACGGTGATCGCGCTAGCGTCGTAACTGGTGCCGTCACCCAGAGGTACGCTCGCATCAGCGGGGACGGCCGGCTGGGTCGGGTCGATCGGCGGCAGGGTCGGAATTGTCTGTTCGGCCACGGGGTGTGGGGCTCCTGAATGTCAAGGGCCGACAGAAGACACCTGCCGACCAGTGGGGACGGGCCCAGGGGTGGGTCGCTGTGAGCGGTCCCCCGGCGCCGCCGAACTCTCCCCATCATATCTGCTCATCCGCCCTATCCGCGTCTCGGGCGAGGGTTGACGGGCACAGATCTGCCGTTCTACGGCCGGAGAAGCAGGTTCTGCCGCCTCAACCTGCCTGGGGCCGACTCCCCATACGCCTCCCGCGGGATTCGCGGGGCAGAGCGGCGCTCACGGTTGGCCGCGGCCGCGGTCGAAGCGGACCTATCCGTAGGTGTCGCGTGGGCCCTGAGAGCCGGGCGCAACCCGCGGACCGTGCCGCCAGGAAGGAGCCGACGGCCCGCGCACCACCATCCGCCGAACCGTGCCCTCGCCCACCTCCTCGGCCAGCAGGCGCAGCAGGGTGGGCGCCAGCAGGCGGACCTGCGTGGCCCAGGCCGAGGAGTCCGCGGCTACGGTGAGTACACCGTCGGAGAAGCTCAAAGGCGTGCAGTGGGCGGCCACATCGGCCCCGACCACGACGTCCCACCGGCCCAGCACCCCGCCGACCGCGACCGGCTCTGACCAGCCTCGTTCGGCCACCAGCCGGGCGATCACGCTGGACACGCCCTGCGGATCGCGAGCATCGGGCCGGGCTCCGGACCGGGTGTTGGCCCCGTCCCGCTTCTCCCGGGCCCGCGCGGCCAGCGCGCTCTTGCGACCGGGTTCGCCGGGCTTGTCTCCCCGGGCCGCGGCGGCGGCCCGGGCCCGGCCCAGCGCCGCCCGGACGGCGTCGGCACCGGCGTCCACACCGGCGTCGGCCTCGGTCCGGGCCGGGTTCGAGCTGTTGTCGTCGGCGTTGTCCACCGCCCTGTCCACAGCCAATCGGTGCCTTTGAACCGTTAGATCCACAGGCTTTTCCACAGGCTTGTCCACAACCGGTGTGGATTCCGGGAAGGATGTGCTGAAAAGTTCGTCACCGGACACGAGTCACCTGCCCGGCCATCACGTCCACCCGGGCGCCGTCCAGCGCCTCGGGCACGTCCTGGGCCACGGCCGCGGTCACGATCACCTGCTCCGCTCCGGCCACCAGCTCGGCCAACCGCTCGCGGCGACCGACGTCGAGTTCGGCGAACACGTCGTCCAGCATCAAGACGGGCTCGGACTCGGCCCCGCCGTCGGCACACAGCAAGTCGTAGCTGGCCAGCCTCAGGGCCAGCGCGAACGACCAGGACTCGCCGTGGCTGGCGTAACCCCGGGCCGGCAGGCCGCCGAGGGTGAGCACCAGGTCGTCGCGGTGCGGCCCGACCAGGCTGACCCCGCGCTCGAGCTCGGCCGGGCGCACCTTGGCCAGCGCCTCGAGCAGCCGGGCCTGAAGCAGTTCCCGGTCCACCGCGGCGGTCGCGGTGATGTCCTCGCCGAGACTGCTGCGGTAGTCGGTGGCCGCGTCGCCCTGGCCCAGGCTGACCGCCGCATAGGCCTTGGCCACCAGCGGAGACAGCTCCCGGACCAGGCGCAACCGGCCGGCCAGCAGCTCGGCCCCCGCCGTGGCCAGGTGAGAATCCCAGACATCGAGCGTACGGACGTCGCCCCGACCGGCCTTGATCGTCTTGCCAGCCGTCTTGAGCAGGGCGTTGCGCTGCCGCAGAACCCGGTCGTAGTCGCTTCGGACGCCGGCGAACCGCGGCGAGCGGGCGACCAGCAACTCGTCCAGAAAACGGCGCCGGCCGTCCGGGTCGCCCTTCACCACGGCCAGATCCTCCGGGGCGAAGAGCACGGTCCGCAGCACGCCGAGGGCCTCACGAGGCCGGGCCAGCGGCGACCGGTTGATCCGGGCCCGGTTGCTGCCACCAGGAACGATCTCGAGCTCGATCAGCGCGTTACGGTCGTCGCGGGCGATCGCACAACGCACGACGGCCCGCGACGCCCCGGAACGGATCAGCGGCGCATCGGTACTGACCCGATGACTACCGTGCGAGGCGACGTAGCCGATCGCCTCGATCAGGTTGGTCTTGCCCTGACCGTTGGGCCCGATCAATGCCGTCACCCCGCTCTCCAGGGCGAGTTCCGCCGTCGAGTACGAGCGGAAGTCGGCCAGGGAGAGATGGGTGACATGCATGCTGATACAGGGTGGAGCTGATCAGTTGGTGGAGCCGGTGCCGGACGACGGTCCGGCCTTGGCGGCGTGCACCGCGTGACCACCGAACTGGTTGCGCAGCGCCGCGACCGCCTTCATCGCCGGCGAGTCCTCCTGCCGGGAGACGAAGCGGGCGTACAGCGCGGCCGTCATCACCGGAGCGGGGACGGCGTTGGCGATGGCTTCCTCGATCGTCCAGCGGCCCTCGCCCGAGTCGTCGACATAGCCGCTGATCTCGGCCAGCTTCGGGTCTTCCTCGAGCGCCTTGACCAGCAGGTCGAGCAGCCAGGAACGGACCACGGTGCCGCGCGTCCAGGCCTTGAAGCACCCGTGGACGTCAGTGACGATGTCCTTGGCGTCGAGCAGCTCGTAGCCCTCGGCGTACGCCTGCATCAGGCCGTACTCGATGCCGTTGTGCACCATCTTGGCGTAGTGACCGGCGCCGATCGCTCCGGCGTGGACGAAGCCCTCGTCGCGCGGGCCGGGCGGGCGCAGCGCCTCGAAGATCGGCATGGCCTGCTCGACCAGCTTGTCGTCACCGCCGACCATCAGGCCGTAGCCGTTCTCCAGGCCCCAGATACCGCCCGAGACGCCGCAGTCGAGGTAGCCGATCCCCTTCGGGGCCAGCATCTCGGCGTGCTTGACGTCGTCACTGAAGCGCGAGTTGCCGCCCTCGATGACCATGTCGCCTTCGGAGAGCAGTTCGCCGAGAGCCTCGACGGTCGCCCGGGTCGGCTCACCGGAGGGCACCATGACCCAGATGATCCGGGGTGCCGGCAGAGCGGCGACCAGGCCGGCCAGATCCGGAACCTGGCTGGTGTTCGGGTCCCGGTCGTAGCCGGTGACCTCGATCCCCGCGTTGCGCAGGCGGGTGGCCATGTTGCCACCCATGCGGCCGAGGCCGATAAGTCCGATGTGCACGCGCGGTCCCTTCGGGTTTCAGCCAGCGATCCGGACCGGCATCAGCAGGTAGCGATAGCTGCTGTCGTCCGGGCCGTCGGGCTCGGACTGAGGGGACAGGACCGCAGGCTTCGTGGACTGAGTGAAAGACAAGCGGGCCAGGGGGGAGTTGAGCGCCCCCAGGCCGTCGAGCAGGAACTGCGGGTTGAAGGCTATTGAAAGCTCGTCGCCGACCAGCGTCGACTCGACGGCTTCAGACGCCTGAGCATCCTCGCCCTGGCCTGCCTCGAGAGTCAGGATGCCATCCGTGAAAGTCAGTCGAACGGGGGTGTTCCGTTCGGCGACCAGAGACACCCGCTTCACCGCGTCGATCAAGGCGTGGGTACCGACCAGAGCATGGGTCGGCGCGGACTCCGGGAAGAGCGCGCGCACCTTCGGGTAGTCGCCGTCCACCAGCAAGGACGTCGTGCGTCGGCCGCCCGCCTCGAAGCCCACCATCTCGGTGGCACCCCCGGTGGTCAGCGCGAACGTGACGTCGGCACTCGTGCCGAGCGCCTTGGCGACATCGGACAGAGTGCGAGCCCGGACCAGGGCCACGCTGCTCTGGCCCGGATCTGTGGGCCTCCAAGGGAGGGTGCGCATCGCCAGCCGGTAGCGGTCGGTGGCCAGCAGGGTGAGCTGCTCGCCCTCGATCTCGACCCGGATACCGGTGAGGATGGGCAGGGTCTCGTCGCGACTGGCGGCGATGCTGACCTGCTGAACGGCCTGGGTGAAGACATCACCGGCAACCGTGCCCGAAGCCTCGGGCATCGCCGGCAGCGTCGGGTACTCGTCGACCGGCATGGTCAGCAGGGTGAAGCGACCGGAGCCGCAGGTGACCGAGACCTTCGAGCCGTCGGTGGTGACGTCGACCGGCTTGGCCGGGAGTGCCCGGGAGATGTCGGCCAGCAACTTGCCCGAGACCAGGGCGGTGCCGGCGTCCATCACCTCGGCCGGCACTTCGACGCGAGCCGAGACCTCGTAGTCGAAGCTCGAAAGGCGAAGCACACCAGCCGAATCGGCCTCGAGAAGAAGACCGGCAAGAACGGGGACCGGTGGTCGGCTGGGCAACGCTCGGGCCGCCCAGGCAACCGCGTCGGCCAGCGCATCGCGCTCGACCCGGAACTTCACGCGAACCCCTCCATGCCTAGCCCGGCTTCCACCACTTCAGTCTGCGGCCCCGACAGTACGCGAGTTGCGCAGGTCGCGGGAACTCCATGGCTGGGTAGATCGGCTGAGTCTGGCTCGTGGACCGGCTCGGCGATCTTCGGCCCGGCTGCGGCTCTGCTCCAGCTCTGCTCCGGCTCTTGCTTCAGTCCGGCCAGGATCCGGTCGATCGGTTAACTGCGGGCGGATCAGCTCCCCCTAACCAAAACTGTTTAGTGTTTGTCATAGGGCCTGTTGATTCTGTGGAGAACCTGTCTTTTGGCAGCTCAACCCCGTGGAGCCCTGTCGATGAGCAGTGGATGAATCTGAGCAAACGGTGGGCGAGCAGTGGATGGACCGAGGGTTGTCCACGAGTTGTTCCTCGTTCATGCACCGAAGTGGCCGATCTGTCCACAGGTCGTCCCCATGTTTGACCCCCGTCATCCACCGTTTGTCCACGGGCCCCTTTGACGTCGTCCGATGCCGGTCCTTGACTCCACAGGCTGTGGAGGGCGGATTGGTGCAGTTGCCCACAGCTGAGCACCGATGACGTCGTCCACAGGCTTTTCCCCAGCTGTGCACGAAGAATGCCGGTTCGCCGTGAGGCGTCGATCAGGGCTTTTGCGCTGACTGATGACTCAGTCGCCGAAATGCCCTCGAGCCAGTCCTGTGGACGAGCTTGGGGATCTCTTGTGGGTGGCATGTGGACCGGTTGTGGACGAGTTGCTCCCGGGCCTGGAACGACCTCCTTGCGGCCGGTCGGCGGCGGCTCGAGGGCTGGATCACGCCGGGGTGTGGAGAACCTGTGGATCGAGCCTGATCCAGCTCTGATCGGGCCTGAATCGGGCCGAGACCGGGCCTGGATCGGGGTTGGAACGGCCGATCGGTCGGCCGCGAGAGCAGGGCACAGGGATTCGCAAGGCGCCCGGAACCGGCTCGATGGCCGGCGAAACTCGAGTCCGGGCATCCCACTGTTTGGTCAAAAGCAAACTCGCACAAGACAAAACAGCGCAGCCCGACCGGGAGAGAGCTCTGGCCGGTCGGGCTGCGCAGGGTCGATACAGGTCGGGGCCGTGGATGAGGGGCCGGGAATTCGTCGTCAGGCCGGGTAATGCCGGCACGGGACGACGGCCGTAGGCCCCGCAGCCCCGGAGCCGGCGGACGTCCTACGACAGACCTGGAGCCCCGGACCGCCCTCACCAGGGGTCGTCCGGGCCGGCCTCAGCCGGAGGCGTGACCTCCGGTCGGGATCAGCCCCGGGAGGTCTGCTTGATCCGGTTGGTGAGCTCGGTGACCTGGTTGTAGGTCGATCGCCGCTCGGCCATCAACGTACGAATTTTGCGGTCGGCGTGAATTACCGTCGTGTGATCCCGACCGCCGAAGAGCTGACCAATCTTGGGCAGCGACAGATCAGTGAGCTCGCGACAGAGGTACATCGCAATCTGTCGAGCGTTGACCAGAACTCTCGAGCGGGAGGCACCGCACAGGTCCTCCATCGACAGGCTGAAATAGGCCGCGGTCTGAGCCATGATCGTGGCCGAGGTGATTTCCGGAGTGTGGTCGGCCGGAATCAGATCCTTGAGCACTATCTCGGCCAGCGACAGATCCACCTGCTGACGGTTCAGACTGGCGAACGCCGTCACCCGGATCAGTGCACCCTCGAGCTCACGGATGTTCGTGGAGATCCGGCTGGCGATGTACTCCATGACGTCGTCACGGACCTCGAGACGCTCGCCGATGGCCTTCTTGCGCAGAATCGCGATTCGGGTCTCGAGGTCGGGCGGCTGGACGTCGGTGATCAGGCCCCACTCGAACCGGGACCGCATCCGCTCCTCGAAGCCGGCCAGTTGCTTAGGGGGCAGATCGGAGGTGATCACGACCTGCTTGTTGGCGTTGTGCAGGGTGTTGAAGGTGTGGAAGAACTCTTCCTGGGTCTGCACCTTGCCCTGGAGGAACTGGATGTCGTCGATCAGCAGCACGTCGACGTCCCGGTAGCGGCGTTGGAACGCGCTCGCCTTGTCGTCCCGGATGCTGTTGATGAAGTCGTTGGTGAACTCCTCGGAGTTCACGTACCGCACCCGCACGCCGGGATACAGGTTCTGGGCGTAGTGCCCGATCGCGTGCATCAGGTGGGTCTTGCCCAGGCCGGATTCGCCGTAGACGAACAACGGGTTGTACGCCTTGGCGGGCGCCTCGGCGACCGCGACCGCGGCCGCGTGGGCAAACCGGTTGCTGGCTCCGATGACGAAGGTTTCGAAGGTGTACTTCGCGTTCAGCCGGGCCGGCTCGGCCTGGGGCCGGGTGGGTGCCCGATGGCGGATCGGGCGATCGTCGTTGCCGGATCCGGGCCCGTTGAACGGGTCGTTCGCCGGCTGCTGGTTCGCCCGCTCGGAGCGGTCGATCGATTGGCCGCGTTCGCTCGAGTCGGTCGAGTCCCGCCGATCGCTGGAGTCACGCCGATCGGACCGCCCGCCGTCCTGACGATCGAGTCCGATGTTGAACGGTGATCCGACCGGGTACTCACCCAGGGCGCCCGGCGCCGTGCTGGGCGCCGTCCGCTCGAAGGTGCGGATGTCGATGACATCCTCAGTGCTGGACCCGTCGATCGAGTTCTCGGCCCGGCCTTGGGTGATTCGCACACCCTCTGGGGAAAAGGTGTGAAAATCACCCAGGTTGTCACGGTCGCGCTGGACCGAGCTCGGGTCGAGCGGTCCGGTGCCGCGCTCGAAGGTGCGCTCGGCCTCGAACGAGGGGCGCTCGACGCCGTACGCGCCGCGCTCACCTTCGTACGATCGCTCGATCGGTCGATCGATGTGGCGCGGGGCGGAGGCCAGGGGAGGAGTTGAGGAACTTTCGGCGATCAGCGAGGCATCGACCGTGACGGCGAGCCGGACCGGGTATCCCAGCTGGTCAGACAGCAGGCTGGTGATCGTGTCGCGGACCCGTTGTTCCAGGATCTCCTTGGTCAGGTCGTTCGGGGCGGCCAGGAGAGCGGTTCCGTCGAGCAGACCGACCGGCCGGGCCAGCCGGACGAAAGCGCGTTGCTGCGGGGTGACCCCGGCAGCATCAAGCGACTCGAGGGCACGGCGCCACACCGCCGGGAAGTTCTCCTCAGGCGTGGTCAACGCCGCTCACCTCCCCTTGCTAGTACTCGCGAAGGCACTTGTCCACACCCTTGTCCACAAGCTGTGTACGAGAAGAGGTGCGTGCCATCGCTCAGCGTCCTCGCTTTGGCCCCCGTGGTGCAGCCTGATGAGCGCCGGCGTCCTCGGTGGATGACACGTTCACCGTCAACGATCCGGTTCTGGCCCCTGGCGAGCCACGGCGTGTCGTTGTCCGGCCGTGGACTCGCAGGAGAGGACCATAGCTGGTCGAGGGACCTCCGTGGGGCCTCAATGCTGACTGAAGCGCGGGATTGCGCCTTAATTGATGGGTATTGATCACCCAAGGTAATGCCGGACGGGTGGAGGTGGCGCTCCGGTGTTCGGGGGACGCTCTCCGTGTTGTTCTGCGGTAGCTCCGCTCCGGACGGCTGAGCACCTGGTGCCGACCGGTGACTGCGCGTTTGACCCCATGCCGAGCTCCCCCGTACCGTGGGAGGGCTTGACGGCGACCTCTCTTCGCGTGCCCATGCAAAAGCGTGGGCGTCCGATGGAGGTCGGCGCAATCGGTGGTTGCCGCCAGTCTGACGATAACCATCCGCCTACCTGCTTTACGAACCCGGGAGTCTTCACGTGAGCAAGCGGACGTTCCAGCCGAACAATCGGCGCCGCGCCAAGACGCATGGCTTCCGGCTGCGGATGCGTACCCGTGCCGGCCGCGCGATCCTCGCGGCTCGTCGCCGTAAGGGTCGCACCGAGCTCTCAGCCTGACCGCGCCGCGGCAGAGGAGTGCTACCCGCCACTCACCGAATGCGCAACGGCAGTGACTTCACTGCCGCAGTGCGTAAGGGACGTCGCGCCGGGCGCCGGACGCTCGTCGTCCATCTGAGTCGGTTGTCTTCTCCCGAAGAACCGACCCGGGTGGGCTTCGTCGTATCAAAGGCGGTTGGCCCGTCAGTGGTGCGGAACCGGGTGAAGCGGCAGTTGCGCCACCTCACCCGTGACCGGATGGCTTCTCTTCCCGCGGGATCACTGGTTGTGGTGCGGGCCAATCCGGCTGCCGCCGGGTCCGTTGATCTGGCGGCCGATCTGGACAGCGCACTTACCTCGGTGATCCGCAAGCAAGCGGGGGCGTCATGACCGGGCGGGTTCTTCGTCTGGTGATGCGGCTTCCTCAGCTGGTCTTGATCCTTTTGCTCCGGGCCTACCGAGCGGTGATCTCTCCGCTCTACGGTCCGACCTGTCGGTTCTACCCTTCCTGCTCGGCCTACGCGCTGACTGCAGTGGAGCGACACGGTGTGCTGCGCGGTGGTCGTCTCGCAATTTGGCGCCTGCTGCGGTGCAACCCGTGGAACTCTGGTGGGGTAGATCCCGTTCCTCCGCTGGGGGTTCCCTCCCATGAGTGTTCCGTGGATTCGGGTGATTCGAGCGAAGGTTCGATCTCATCCGCTGACACGACCTCTGCGCCGTCGCCCCTCCGACGTGTCGCCTGAACCGGCGAGGAGCCGATGTCTACCGTCCTGAAGCCGCTCGAGTACGTCGTCGCCTGGATCATGGTGGCGTGGCACTCGGTTTTCACCACGATCGGGTTTCCGGCTTCGTCGGGCTGGACCTGGGCGCTCTCCATCGTCGGCCTCGTCATCACCATCCGAATCGTGCTGATCCCGCTCTTCGTCAAGCAGATCAAGGCGTCTCGCGGCCTGCAGATGGTTCAACCTGAGATCAAGAAGATCCAGGCCAAGTACAAGGGCAAGACCGATCAGGAATCGCGTCAGAAGATGACGCAAGAGACGATGGCGCTCTACAAGGAGACCGGGACCAACCCGTTCGCCTCGTGCTTGCCGATCATCCTCCAGGCGCCGATCTTCTTCGCGCTGTTCCGGGTTCTCAACGGCATCCGCAAGGACGGCTTCAGCATCGGGCCGCTCACCAATTCACTGCGCGAGCAGGCCGACCACGCAACGCTGTTCGGCTCGCCGATCTCAGCGACGTTCATGAACTCGAGTCTGACGTCGACCAAGATCCTCACCGTCGTGCTGATCGTGCTGATGTCGGCGTCCACGTTCACGACGCAGCGTCAGCTGATGATGAAGAACATGCCGGCTTCGGCGCTGGACAACCCGTTCGCTCAGCAGCAGAAGATCCTGCTCTACGTGCTGCCGCTGGTGTTCGCGATCTCCGGTGTCAACTTCCCCATCGGTGTGCTGCTGTACTGGCTGACCACCAACGTCTGGTCCATGGGTCAGCAGTTCTACGTGATCAGGCGGATGCCGGCGCCTGGTTCACCTGCGGAGAAGGCCCTGAACGAGCGACGGGCGAAGCGGGGTCAGCCTGCGATCGACGCCGGTAACGGAGCAAGTCCCGGTACTAACGGCAAGCCGGTGAAGGGCCCGAACGGAAGCGAATTGGTCGCGGACTCGTCCACCCAGGACGTCGTTGATGATGCTTCTATCCCTGGGCAGCGGATCCAGCCCAAGAAGCAGCCCAAGCGCAAGCGGGCCACCCAGAAGCCGGCGGGCTCGGGTCCGGCGGGCCCCGGGGGCTCAACCGGGCCCGGCCGGGGTAGTTTTACTGAAAACCTAGAGTGACTCGAAAGTTACGACCAGCAATTCTTGAAGGATGACCCACGATCTGCGGCACCGCGTGAGCGGCCTCGTGTTGACGGGTTGTCGACGGCCCACGAATCGTTGACTGGGGTCGGGTGGCGGCGGGATGCGTCGTCCGGGCTGCGGTGAGGAGACTGTGATGGGGAACGACGAGCAGGGCGAGACCGTGAAAGTTCAGGAGCGGCCGGCTGAGGGATCTACTTCGGCGACTGTTGCCGAGGCATCGGTAGCGGCCACGTCGTCCGAGGGACCCGCTTCTGACGCAGTGACTCCTGAATCTCCGGGCTCGACCGGAACTGTTGCTTCCAGCGTCGCTTCCGCAAATGCTCCGGGTGAGGCAGCAGAGCTCGAGGTTGCTGGGTCCACCGATGGTGGGGACGGCGAAGAGTCGACCGATGCTCCTCCTCGTCCCACGCGTGGTTCGGTCCGCGACCTCGAGGAAGAGGGCGAAGTGGCGGCCGATTACCTCGAGGAACTGCTCGACATCATGGATGTTGACGGCGACATCGATATTGATGTGGAGAACGGACGTCCGTCGCTGGCCATCGTGGCGGAAGGCGGGAGTGATCGTTCCCTTCGACGCCTGGTCGGAGCCAACGGAGAAGTTCTCGAGGCGCTGCAGGAACTCACGCGGTTGGCCGTGCAGGCCAGCACCGGTGAGCGAAGCCGACTGATGTTGGATGTGGCCGGCCACCGGGCCGGCCGACGCAAGGTGCTCGGCGAGCTTGCGGCGAAGGCCTGCGACGATGTCAAGGCGTCGGGCAAGCCACTGAGTCTGGATCCCATGTCGGCCTTTGAGCGCAAGATTGTTCACGACGTGGTGGCCGATGCTGGGCTCGAAAGTGAGTCCGAAGGTGTGGACCCGAACCGCCACGTCGTGATTCTGCCGGTCGCTTCCTAGGCCGTAGCTTGCCCCTTCTGTCTCACGCTCCTACAGTCTGCACTCTCACCCCTCCTCCAGAAACGTAGCTGCCGAGCCATCGATGAGCGTTCCACGTGAAACGGACAGCTTCGTGGCGGAGCTCTTCGGGGCTGGGCTCGGCGCAGCGCATGCGTACGGCGAAGCCCTGGCCACCACTGGCGTCGAGCGAGGCTTGATTGGCCCCCGCGAGGTGCCGCGCATATGGGATCGCCATTTGCTCAATTGTGTCGTCTTGAAAGAACTGATCCCGCATGGAGCCGAACTGGCCGACATCGGCAGCGGCGCGGGATTGCCCGGCCTGCCGCTGGCGATTGCTCGACCCGACTTGACCGTCTTTCTGGTTGAGCCGCTTCTCCGCCGTGTGACGTGGCTACGCGAAACAGTCGATGCCTTGGGCCTGTCCAATGTGGAGATCATCCGAGGCCGTGCCAATGCCGTGGCCGACTCCGGGCAATTGTTTGACGTCGTCACCGCTCGTGCAGTCGCTCCGTTGCCTGGCCTGCTGGAACTATGTCTTCCGTTGGTTCGACCTGGCGGTGAACTTCTGGCCATGAAGGGCGACACTGCTGCGCAGGAGCTGGCGGATGCGGCGCCACTGCTGGGCAAGCTGGGCGCTGCTAACTGGTCTGTGGTGCTCTGCGGTGAAGGGGTCTTGGGGACGGCGACCACAGTAGTCAGGGTGGCTGCTGGGGTGAGGGCTACGGTTCGGCCGACCAAGGTATCCGCAGGATCATCGAAGGCGAGAACGGGCCAAGCAGCGAAGCCTGCTCACGGCGGCAGACCAGCGTTTAACAAGTCAGCCGGGCCGGCGAAGACGGCAGGTCCGACCCAATCTTCATCGAGCTCGGGCAGTGCAGGCTCGGGCAATGCAGGCTCGGGGAAGCCTCGCACCGGAGAAGATCGTGGTGGGGCTGGCAGACGAAGGCCATCCGGACGATAGTGGTCCGTGAGTCCGTGAGTCCGTGAGTCCGTGAGTCCGTGAGTCCGTGAGTCCGTGAGTCCGTGAGTCCGTGAGTCCGTGAGTCCGTGAGTCCGTGAGTCCGTGAGTCCGTGAGTCCGTGAGTCCGTGAGTCCGTGAGTCCGTGAGTCCGTGAGTCCGTGAGTCCGTGAGTCCGTGAGTCCGTGAGTCCGTGAGTCCTTTTCGTTTCACGTGAATCCAGGCCCTGAATCACGGCTGCGAGGGCGCGCTCTGCACGCTGATGTATCAATGGGTGAACCGCGACATCTGTATCGCGCCAACTCTGCCGAAGACTCTTCTAGCACCTACTGATCGACTGGACGTCGCTAACGGTCGGTGTGAGCTTGGTCCAGCCCTCTCATGACGTTCGACAGTCAGGTGTTGGCGAACGCCGTGCTGTCTGACCTGATCTCCATCCCCTGCAGCGTCCTGCCGGTGCCCTCGTGTTCACGATACGAGTGTGCGGTGTCAGCGCGGAACTGGACGGCCGAGGATCTGAGATCCATGATGCAGCTTCTCCATGTCCAATGGAATAGCAGCTCAAGGCTTAGGCCGCGGACGATGCCGAGTGGCGCCAACTGTTCGGAGACGAACGGCTCACCGTGCCGAAGTGGTCGAGCATGAGCTTGGATCTGATCGGTCAGGCTTAAATTCAAATGCCAATGGGCTCAATGGCCTGACGGCCAACTCCGGCCGCGTCGTCCACCGTGTCGCCGGCCGCGTCGCCGGCCGCGTCGCCGGCCGTGTCGCCAGCCGTGTCGCCTTTCGTACAGGGCTCTGGTAGCGGGCCCGTTCGTTGAGCATGAGTTGGGATCCGAAGTACGGCGATCCCTGGTTGAGGAGCGGCCCTAGTTGCTGTCGACTTTGAACGTGGCCCAGAGGGTCCATGCGCATCCAGAAGCTATCTGCTCGCCTGGCATTGCGCTGAAGCGTGATCAGTGGATTGGCCTCCCCCACGAGCGAGCGGCGGGACCGCTGGATATGAACGGGGTCGGGCCAGAGCTCGTAGTTAGACCGGGCGCGCGGAAGGCCGACGTAGGGCTGAAGGTCGCCGGCTGCTCGTGACCTTCAAAGAGCTAGTGCTGTCCTCTCCGCCTAGTGCGAATCGGCGTGGTCAGGCGCTTGGGCGACCCACGGTATGCACCCGGGGAAATCTGTCGGCTCGGGAGAATATTTGTTTGGCAAGACCAGCCAACCTCCGGGCTGACACGTAAATCAACCGAGCCCATGACAAAGTCGGCCGCGTCGCACTGTCAGCATTGGGACCGCCGCCGCCCGCCGGTCTCTCAGCTGGGCCGATGTTCTAGTTGGGCCGGTGTTCAAACTGGACTGGCCTCTCAGCTGAGCTGGCCTGCCAGCTGAGCCGAACCTCAGCCAAGCCGGCATCTCAGTCGAGCATTCTCCGGCGGCTGACGTCCATAGAACTGCCGTCGTCATGTGAAGTCATCTGGTGCCGTGACGGGCTCCGGGAAGCCTTGCCGAGGCTCCGCCCAAAATCGTCCCAACATCAGGCTGAGGTCGCGGGTCGCGGTCGTGCATTCAGACGGAAGGTGGGGTTGAGTCCCCGATAGTGGTGTAGCGCGGTCGCCGGGATCGTCGACGACATGGTCGTGGACGCAGGCGCGGCCACCGCGAGATCTTCGAGTCAACCTTCCACAGAATCCTCGAGGACCATCACGATGACCGCACCGCACATTGTCGACCCTGCCGGCCTGCTGGGCGAAGCCCTGTCCGAGGCTTCCCCCGATCTGATGCGTTCCCTGCTTCAGTCGATCATCAACGCCCTGCTCTCGGCTGATGCCGACGCGGTGGTCGGCGCCGAGTGGGGCCACGCCACGCCCGCGCGCACGGCTCAGCGCAACGGCTACCGCCACCGCGACCTCGACACCCGGGTCGGGACGATCGACGTGGCGATCCCGAAACTACGCAAGGGCACGTACTTCCCGGAGTGGCTGCTGGAGCGCCGCAAGCGGGCTGAGGCCGCGCTGATCACGGTCGTGGCCGACTGTTACCTGGCCGGGGTGTCGACCCGGCGGATGGACAAGCTGGTCAAGACCCTGGGCATCGATGCGCTCTCGAAGTCGCAGGTCTCCCGGATGGCCGCTGACCTGGACCAGGCCGTGGCCGAGTTCCGCCACCGGCCCCTGGGCCTGGCTGGGCCGTTCACGTTCGTGGCGGCCGACGCCCTGACGATGAAGGTCCGCGAGGGCGGGCGGGTGATCAACGCCGTCGTGCTGCTGGCGACCGGGGTGAACGGTGACGGGCATCGGGAGGTCCTGGGTCTGCGAGTGGCCACGAGCGAGACCAAGGCGGCCTGGAACGAGTTCTTCGCCGACCTGGTCGCTCGCGGCCTCGGTGGCGTCCGGCTGGTCACCTCCGACGCCCATGTCGGGCTGGTCGAGGCTATCGCGGCGAATCTGCCCGGCGCGGTCTGGCAGCGCTGCCGCACCCACTACTCGGCAAACCTGATGGGCATCTGCCCAAAGAGCATGTGGCCGGCGGTCAAGGCGATGCTGCACAGCGTCTACGACCAGCCCGACGCCCCTGCCGTGCACGCCCAGTTCGACCGGCTGATCGAGTACGTCAGCAGCAAACTGCCCGCGGTCGCCGAGCACCTCACCGCTGCCCGGGAGGACATCCTGGCATTCACCACGTTCCCCAAGGACGTCTGGACCCAGATCTGGTCCAACAACCCCGCCGAACGCCTCAACCGCGAGATCCGCCGCCGCACAGACGCCGTCGGCATCTTCCCCAACCGCGACGCCATCATCCGCCTCGTCGGCGCCGTCCTGGCCGAACAGACCGACGAATGGGCCGAAGGGCGCCGCTACCTCGGCCTCGACGTCCTAGCCCGCTCCCGGCTCACCCTCACCAACCCCGACATCGAACCCCAGATGGGAGCCGACGCCATGCCCGCCCTCAGCGCCTAACCCCTACCCCTTCACAGATCACGCAGCGCTACACCACTTCCAGGGACTTGACCGAAGGTGGAGCCGCTGCTCGCGGCGAACCGACGCTGCCTGCGGTCTAGCCACGGGATGTTTCACGTGAAGCAAGCCTCGATGAGGCCGTACTCCCATTCATCAGTATGCGTGATTCCGACTGCACGCCGCGGGACTACTGCCCTTCGGCCAGCCTCAGCGGAAACCATGTTGACGATCGCGTATCACCTTCTCAACCGCGAGCCGCCCCCCGCCCCCCGCCAGCCGCCCGTGGCCCGTGGCCCGTGGCCCGTGGCCCGTGGCCCGTGGCCGGTCGCCGGTCGCCCGTGGCCCGTGTGGCCCGTCGCTGGTCGCCCGTGGCCGGCTGCCGGTCGCCGGTCGCCGGTCGCCGGTCGCCCGTGGCCGGTCGCCGGCTGCCCGCCGACCGCCAACCACCGCCCACGCCCACTGCCCACCGCACGTCGCCCACTGCCGGCCGCCCGCCGCCCGCCGGCCGCCGGCCGCCCACCGCCCGCTGCCCGCCGGCCGCCCGTGGCCGTGGCCCGTGGCCGGCCGCCCCGCCGCCCCGCCGCCCGGTTGCCTGGCCGGCCGCTGCCGTGTGGCCGCCGAACAGCGCGCCGTTCACGTTGATCGCAGAGGGCATTGAGGATAGGACGCATCTTGTTCAGGAGCTCGAGAGCAGCGTGGTACCGCCTCGTAAGGCGGTGGTGCTCCATTGCTGGAGAGCGGGCTCTTGGCGCGATTGCATCAAAATCGCGGTCCCGTTGACCGGGGCGATCGAGCATCGGTTCGTTCAACAGACGGGCATGACAACGATTGGCTGCCCGTATGGGCGAAGCTCGCACGCGATACGTAGCGCTGGCGCTGACCGGCGAACTGAAAGTTGAATGAGCGACAGGCAGCGTAGGAGCAAAGTACGCCGACGGATCGCCACGCACATCGTTGAGCCTGCTTGTGAACAAGCCTGTGGAAATCGCTGTGCATAGGTGGATGACGGTTCGGTCCGACACCTGCACCACGGGCGTGTGGACTCCTCGTGTCAGACGTCCAAGCGGTGAGTCGAGCCCCTGGCCAGCCATTTAGTCCGAGCCAATGAACTCTCGCTCGGTCCCAACCCAGGCGCACTGCAGGAACGGGACACGCTGAAGTGTGCCTGTTGCATGTGGATAACTTCATCGGCCAACCTGTTCCGGGGTAGGGCAGCGGTGTCGCCGGCCTGCACCGATGTGATCAACAGCGAGGAAATCTGCCCCGGGCGGCCGTTGCTCAGGTCCAGATGCCCGGAGGGAAATCCGGCCGACAAAAATCTACGGCCTGGCTGGGCGTGCAATCGGCTCGTCCGGATCGAGGCACTCCGACGCGAGCACCTCAACGGCGGCCGCATGTTTCACGTGAACCATGGGTAGGAGTGCGGCTCCCAATGATGGGATGCGAACGGACCAGTCCAAAGCTCGATGTGCTCCGGGTGACCTGGAGCTTCGGGTCGCTTGATTCACGGTCCCACGTTTAGCGCGATCTTCCCCACTTGGTCGTTGCACTCCACAGGCCTCAACGCTGCCGACGGAGGACCGCTGCCGCGGATATGGAGGACTGTGAGGTACCAAAAGATTGCGTTGGCTCCGCCGCTGCGGCCCGCCGATCGAGGCGGTTGAGCAGTTCGGCCTCCATCCTCGCCCAGAAGAACCCGATCATGGCCTTGTTGTAGCAGTCGCCGATCGAGGCACTTCACGGGACCAAGGCGCAAGCATGGCTCGTGCGTGGGGCCTGAAGAACTGAACTGCACTCTGTCGGAGTGATGGGGGATCAATCTTGAGTCGGGTCCAGAGGCGTGATGGTGGAGGGCGGTGTGCTGATGTGTCCCGATGCGCTAGTGAGAAGGCCGCGGCCTGGGGGGAGTCGATACGGCAGATGCGGGCCAGCGGGAGAACGTATCTCGGACAACAGCGCAGTAGACCTTGTCTGCGCTGGTGTGGAGCTCTGCGATGTCGGTGGCCCCACGGTTTATCCCGGCAGGTACATCTTGTGGTGAGGTGGGTGACAAGCCCGGGAGCGTGAGGGCGGGGACAGGGTTGCTTCGCCGAATGTCAGGTAGACGGTGGAGGCAGCGCGGCGGACCAGCTTCTCCAAGGCGTTCAGCTCGACGTAAATCCAGAGGTCACGGGTGACATTCGGCGTGTGATCCGACGGGGTGCCTTAGACCCGTGGACATGGCGGGGCAGCTTGGATCTGCTCGATCAGGCAGATGTGCCAGACGCTCTGGGGGAGGTGCCCCTCGGTTACGACATTCGTAGGTTCGGGCTTCGTATATTGATGACCCGGCTGTCTGTCCTGACCGGGACCCTCGTCGACCATCACTCAGATGGGCTCATACAGGCGTCACGAGATGTCCCTTCCTCAACAACGCGTGTGGGTGAAGCGAGGCGACGGCTTGCCATTGGGAACGTGCTCTGGCGAGCTCGGTGGTTAGGGATGGCTGGGGCGCGACTGCAGCCCAGTCGCTACCCATCTACCCGGCCGCAGTCTGGGTGTGCCAGTGCCGGCGTGCAGGGCGCGCTGTAAAGAGTCTCGGTCGGCTACCACCTATAGATGCATGACGGTCGCGTAGCCCTCGGCCGAGAAGGGTGGCAGGTGAATCAAAGCCAATGAGCGGGAGGTGCGACTGGGTCGAGCGAAGCAGGTCCTGAGCGACTGGAGTCGACGAGAGTAGGACCCGCTCGAGGCGGGACGGTGGGGATGCGCTGGCGAAAGATCATCTGGCGTACCAAGGGCAGCCGAGGTTGCTCGTAATGGGTTGGCGTGGTCCGGAACTCTCGGCCCGTGGTGGGCCGCGCTGAGACTGAAGTTGGGTGGAGACTCGATGAACGGCCGTGGGTGAGGTCCCACGCCCGTCCCAGTCACAACTGGTGCCCAGCTGGCGATTCACGTGAAACATGAGTTAGGGACGCCAACTCCCTGGACGGCGGGGCGACACGTTTCGGTCGGGCTAGGAATCGACCTCGGCAGACGAAATGGACGCCGGCAACCTTCTAGATTGCGTGGCCGAGCCTTCGCGGCCAATGGCGCTGCGCTGTTGCGTTGAGCCAGCTCGGACCGTACGGGACGGCCCTTGCGGGCTTCGTTGGGTCGGTAGAGACGTCTTAAAGGACCAGCACCTTGCGGTGATTGCGATGCTCACGACTCTCACCCGAAGGTGTTCAGGCTTCCACTGCTTTCGCCGCGCATCCAACGCTTGGACTTACGCAAGCACTTGGGCGCGTTGAAGGTGACCGATATGGGTGAACGAGGTTCCCACACTGAGCAAGTGATCTTCCGGTCAGTGATCTTGGCGCCCTGGTCCAAGGATGGAGGCTGTCCTCATTTGCAGCTTGCCTTGGGTGAGGCACGACCGAGAGGCTGGATCGGCCGCTGGTTCCGCGTCCAGACAAGTGAGCTGTAGACGTTTGGACAGTGTCCCTATGGCCGTGCTTCTGACTCACTCTTCGCCGTGACGATGTAGTGGGCCGTCAGTTCCACGTCGCTTCTATCGCCGCGGCATGGTTTCTCATTGGCTCAGACGCTGGCCCAAGTGGCGCGCCAGCCTTAGAAGGGCATCAAGGCGAAGTAGGTCCGGGCGGATGCTGGCCGAAGCGGGTTAGCTCGGCCTGAGAGAGGATGCTTCCGGCATCTGACGATCAGTCAAGCCGCATGTCGAAGCGAACTTGAAATCGCTCGGCTCAGGATGAGCCAGCACCCGCGTCCGGAGTGACGTAGGGAAGGAGTTGTTTCACGTGAATCCCTGTCGGATCAGGCCCGATCATTTACAGACCACTCGCCAGGCTGGGCGTCGCGGACAGAGGGTTGGTAGACCAGAGTCGACCTCGGTGGCCGGGGTGACGCTCCTGGGTGGATAGGCACCTGGACGCAGCGCTGCCGGCTGCTGCCCCTACAGATTGACTAGCGCCGCCTCCTTTGAGGCTCGGCGGGGGCCACTCAGGAGAGCCATGGGAAGCGTCTGGCCGTGACACGGACGGGGCGTCGTAGGGTCGATTGGGGAGTGACCTCCAGCCTGCGACCAGCTCGTCGCCCCCCCGATGCCGAGGTCGAGGATGGGCTGACGAAGGTTCGCGATGCTGTCTCCGTAGTCGAGTTGCGGGCAATGATGTGCTGGGGCAGGCCGCCCGAGGCATGAAGTCGATCCTCCTGGATGTGAAGCCGTGCCCGCGGATCCACGTGAAACAGCGCCCGCCACCCCTGACCAACGACGAGCGATACCTGACCGGAGCCCGAATGGGCGGGCCCGAGGAGCGTTGCCAACATGCGAGTGAGTTGAGTCCCGTAGTAAGTGTCTGATCCTGGCTTGATGGCGCGGGCGTCAGGACAATGCAGCCTCGCTCTAAGTCCCCGGGACTTACTGTCACCCTGGCTGTAGATGACCCACATGCCGGACGCTCGTGGCGGGTCAAGGGCAGGCGGTGAACGCTGTGCTCATCGACTGCAGCGTCAGTCGACAAACCGGGGATGATCAAACCGGCGTGGTCGAGTTCGGGGCCGCAGAGTGAGCATGCGTTGCATACTGCATCGCATCAGAGCGTCGGTCCATGGCAGGGCCGTAGGGAATGCTGTTGGTAAACCAGAGAATGACGGATGCCTGGACTATGTTGCCCAGCGCCGCGGCCCTGGGGAGCGAACGGATAAGCATGTCTGATGGGGAACTGTCGAACGTGGCAGGCCAACCGGACCTGCCGCCGGCTTGGAGCCCGGCTAGTCACCGCAGCTGGAGAAGCGGTCTCTCAGCTGGGGCTGGCATAACCAAGCCGTAGACGTTCGGGTGATTCGCTGTCTAAGCACACCTGTGCTCAAGGCGGCGCCGGTTGCCGACCCAGCGCCAACCTGTGGGTGAGCCATGTGCAGACGGTCCGGCCCGCATGGCAATGCGAACAAACAATTACATGCGGACCTATCTCAGCAAGGCTCACGTGCTGGAGACCCCAAACAGCGGTTGAGTGAATCGACGCGCGGAGGCCGGCCTCGCATGCGGGACTCTGCAGTGGGGGATCGGATCCCGACCCTACAGATGCTCCCGCGTGGTCTCGCCCAACTTCAGGGACCGGTAGTGGAGTTTCCAGGCGACCCAGCGCAACCTCACGCTGCTGATCTACAACCACTTCGGCATCGACTTTCCGGCTCGGTCAGATCAGGTCAAGGAGGCGCTGCACCAACGAGATCGACCTGACTGCGGTCAGTACATGCGACGTCGCACGTTCAACGCGCCGTTCACCATCGGCCGGATGACCAAGGAACCACGACCTAGTCACGCCCGGCCGGGCTGACTGCTACCCCCGGCTGTGGACTACAGCAGATTTATTGCTGTCGATCTGCTCAAACAAGAGCCTGTGGATGGCAGTTACATACCGATGATGTCATCGGACCCTGCACGAGACCGAGCTGGCTTTGAAGCATCCATCCCAACGTGCTGCGCTGAAACACGTGAAGCTGGCATCGCAGCGGCCCTCTGACCATCCATGGGTGAACATGGGGTCGTTGACCGAGTATGTATGGACCAGCCCAGCAAAGTTGGGAGGACTGATCAACCCTGGGCAACCTCGGCGCGGTCGGCGCGGTCGGCGCGGTCGGCGCGGCGTGAGCGGCGTAGGCGGCCTGCATAGCGTGAGCAGCCTACGTGGGGCGTGAGCGGAGTGAGCGAGCTCGGCGCCGTCGACGTATGGATCTGGATTCACGTGAAACCGCAGCCGTCCAACCCGGACGATCAGGCGTGAGTCCGGTGACGCAGTTGCATAGGTCACTCCACCTCGCGCACCCGGACATGCATCCAAATCGCCAGGCTAAGACGCTTACCCAGCTCCAGATCACACCCGGCTCGGACCAGCGCATGGCACTGTCCGCTCTTGATTCGGAGCAATCATAAGCGGCCTTCTCATTGCTGGTTGTCGAGATTGCTGACAGTCGCGCCGGCGCGCGCCTCCGAGGTGATGCCGACCCCGAGACCGGAGACCGGGGTTTGGGAAGACGGGGGGTTGGACGGCGGGGGGTTGGGACGGCGGGGGGTTGGGACGGCGGGGGGGTTGGGACGGCGGGGGTTGGGACGGCGGGGGGGTTGGGAAGACAGGGGGTTGGGAAGACAGGGGGTTGGGAAGACAGGGGGTTGGGAAGACAGGGGGTTGGGAAGACGGGGGGTTGGGAAGACGGGGAGACGGGAGACGGGGAGACGGCAGCTAGGAGTCGGAGTCAGTAGTCGCGATGCGAGGAGACGAGAAAATCGAGAGAAGGAGAGACGATCCGGCAACCTCGGGTGACCTTCGCCGCTAGTCATTTTGGCTCTGTAAATCATCACCTCAGGTCGCAGGGAGTCCGCTCCGGCTGCTGATTCACGTGAAACCGTCCGCCGTCCGTCGGTCAGAAGCCAGGCGAGGGCGGGTTCTCTGAACCTCTCATCACCGTGATCGCCGTCAACGCCTGCCCCGCCTCTCGGTCTCGTGCTGGTCGAGCTCGGCGTAGCAATAGCAACGGCGCCACGCGAAGGGCGGTCGTCTATGCCGAGGGTGTGAAGCTCGTAGACAAGCTGGCGCAGGTCTGCCTGCGGCCGTCAGCAGCAGCCCAGGAAGGCTGCCTGGAGGGAATCGTCAGCACTCGATGTCTCGCTGTTAAGCAGGCCGTCCAAACCTGTCTGTAGCGTTGGCTAAGCCACGGGAGGTCGGGGAGACAGTTCCCAATGTCAGGCCGGCCCCCTGGGCTCCTAGAGCGTCAGCCGGACCGTGTGGTGATTGCGGGAAGCGACAATGCAGTCGCGGACCGAGATGGATCGCAACGCAACTATCGAGGCAATGCTTTGGATCCTCTCTGGCTGTCAGTCCCGATTCCGTGCCACGCTGCGTCAGGTCGACCTGGCATGAGCTTGCTCGGAGGAACCGTTGCCTGGCGGAGGGGTCGCGCCCCATTCCAGTTCCAGCAATGTGATGATCGAAGACGTCGTCCTACGGGCGACCAAGGCCGACGGCGCGGTCGGCGCGTGTCTGGCGCTTCGGCACTCGGAGTTGGCGAGTTTTGAGGAAGGGCGACTGGCCTTCCAATTAAAGGGGCGATGCGCTTGACCAGCTCCGGCTTCTTGGAAGGCCCGGCAACCAGCAGTTCGGGGGGACTTCTGGTCCGTACCGGGTGCCGAGTGCTGGGGTGCTGGGGTGCCGGGTTCTGGTTGCTGGGTTGCGGGGGTGCCGGGTTCTGGTTGCTGGGTTGCGGGGGTGCCGGGTTCTGGTTGCCGGGGTGCGGGAAGCCGGGGTGCGGGGTGCCAGGGTGCGGGGGTGCGGGAAGCCGGGGTGTCGAGGTACGGGGTGTTGGGGTGCGGGGTGCGGGGTGTTGGGGTGCGGGAGGCCGAGTGCTGGTTGCAGTCGGGCTTCCAGCGTTCGGGTTCGTAGATCCTGGGACGACGGAGTACTGGTTGGCTCAGCCTCGCCCCTGCCATGGTTAGACGGGTGCGCCAAGTCATCGAGTCGTTGCTCGCAGGTCCCTGCGGTCGGGAACGACAGATGGCTAAGGTCCAGATGAAGCCGTCACGAGCATCCTGCCGCCGTGGACCTCCAAACACAGCCATGAACCTGCCATGCTTCACCAAGGGCGGCCGGTGCCGAAGTGTGCACGCACCGGGTTCGGTGAAGTTATCCCCTCCCTCCGTCCACAAGTAGGAAAACCTGTGGATGAACGCTTGGCGTCGGGGCAGAACGCGAGATGATGTCCAAGCGTGCGGTCTACGGAAGGGATCTTGGTGAGCGAATTGGGCTGGCCGTCAGGAGCGTTAAAGCGAGTCGCCAACGGCTTGGGGTGGCCGAAGACCGAACCTCGGTCCGCGATGGTTTCCCGTGAAACGGCGCGTCCTGAGTCCGTGATCTCTTCCGACCGTCAAGATGTGCCAGTAGCCGACATAGGTAGGGCTGCGGCCAGCGAGGACGAGGAAGTCAGGGTGCAGGGAGCCGACGACGTCGCTGCCGCAGTTCCCGCACCTTCCGGGCGTCTGGCATCGTCCGACACCAGCCCTTCGGCTCCGGCGCAGTTCGAAGGCCCGTCGTCTGTCGACCGCCAGAGATCCAATGAACCGCTGCATCTGCACCACGCCGAGGCGGCTGAATTCGCAGAGGACACGAGCCTGGTGAGCAAGGCGAGTGTGGGATCTGAGATCATCAATGAGAACGTTCGCTCGGAGCCTGCTCAGGCCGTCCCTCCGCTGTCGGCTCCGCGGTTTGATGCCTCACCTCATTTGGCTCCAGTGGCTGCGCGTCCGGAATCTGTTCGACCTGTAGTGAGCAACCCCTCGGTCGACGATGACCACAAGGCTGCTGCTGCTCGCATGTTGCCCGACCGCCAGTACGCGACGGCCGACGCTCTCGGCTTACGAGTGGAGTCCGACTCACGGGTCCACTCAACCGGTCTACCTGAGGTTCGGATGTCTACGTCGAACGACCATCCATCGTCCACTGAATCCGAAGCGCCGGCCATCTCCGTGTCCGTGACGCGGCCCTGGCTCGAAGTGGACCCCGCCCCCGGCTTTCGAGCTCAGCGCGAAGCTGAGGCGGCTGCCGCCTCGAAGACGATGTCACCGCCGTCGGGTTCGCAGCCCTTGATCGAATCCATCTCGCTAATGGATGACTCCACGCCGTTGGCCTTGGAGGTGGCCGAGGACACTCGCCGTCGGATCGCCTTGGCCGGACGCCGCTTTCCTCGGCCCAAGGACACTCGAGTGATCACGGTGTCCAACCAGAAGGGTGGTGTCGGCAAGACCACCACAACTGTCAACATGGCTGCTGCTCTGGCCCAGGCGGGCTTGCGGGTGCTTGTGCTCGACATCGACCCGCAGGGCAATGCCTCGACCGCGCTCGGTATTGATCATCATGCCGATGTACCCAGCGTGTACGACGTCTTGGTTGAAGGTCGTCCTCTTCGTGAGGTCGTACAAGCCTGCCCCGATATCGAGAACCTGTGGTGTGCTCCGGCCACGATCGACCTCGCCGGCGCCGAGATCGAACTGGTCTCTTTGGTTGCACGTGAATCACGCCTGCAGCGAGCCGTGAGTGCGTACCTTTTGGCCCAGGGCAAGGGCGAGGATCGGCTCGATTACATCTTGATCGACTGCCCGCCCAGCCTCGGTCTGCTCACGGTCAACGCTTTCGTGGCCGCTCATGAAGTTCTGATCCCGATCCAGTGTGAGTACTACGCGCTCGAGGGGCTGTCCCAGCTCCTGCGCAACGTGGAACTCATTCGGGGTCACCTGAACACCGCCCTCCACGTGTCCACCATCTTGCTGACGATGTACGACGGTCGCACTAGGCTTTCGTCCCAGGTCGCTGACGAGGTCCGTTCGCACTTCCCGTCCGAGGTACTCAAGACCACGGTGCCTCGTTCCGTCCGCATCTCGGAAGCACCCAGTCACGGTCAGACCGTGATGACTTACGACCCCGCGTCCAGCGGTGCATTGTCCTACCTTGAGGCGGCCCGCGAGCTGGCCGAGCAGGTGCTCGGCACAAGCGACGACGAAGTGTCGGTCGGGGAAAGATCATGAGTGCTCGGTCCGTGAAGCTCACGATGAGCACCAAGCAGATTGAGGAGCAGGCGTGAGCGAGAAGCGACGCGGTTTGGGTCGAGGGCTCGGTGCGCTGATTCCGCCGGCCCCGGCCGCCAAGTCAGCCGGGGACCGCCCGGTTGATGTGTTCTTCGCAGAGCGTCAGGACGGCGAGAATCCGGCCGGCGGCACTGATGCCACATCGCCGATCACCGCCCACAGTTCCGGAGACTCAGCTCCGAGCCCGGATCCCACACAGGAAGCGGCTGAGGCGCGCGCCGCCATCAAGGTGCACAGCGGAACATCCGTGCCGATCATCGTGTCGGCAGACGGTGAACCGGGTGGTGTCTCAGGTGCGCCCGCCGCGGCCCCCACCGGTCCGGAACTCGTGCCGGTCCCGGGCGCCTACTTCGCCGAGCTGTTGGTCACCGCGATCTCGCCGAACCCGAAGCAGCCTCGCCAGGTTTTCGACGAAGAGGCTCTGGCCGAGTTGGTGCACTCGGTCAAGGAAATCGGCATCCTTCAGCCGATCGTCGTCCGGGCATCTTCGGTCGTCGACGGTGAGCAGCGCTACGAACTGATCATGGGTGAACGGCGTTGGAGAGCGACTCAAGCCGCCGGCTTGGAACGCATCCCCGCGATCGTGCGGGACACCTCCGATGACGACCTGCTCCGCGATGCGCTGCTGGAGAACTTGCACCGCAGTGAGCTCAACCCACTCGAAGAGGCTGCGGCCTATCAGCAATTGCTCGAGGACTTCGGGTGCACGCACGAGCAGTTGGCTACCCGGATCGGTCGGTCGCGCCCACAGATCAGTAACACCATTCGGCTTCTACGGTTGCCCCCGGCGGTTCAGCGACGAGTGGCGGCAGGCGTGCTCTCAGCCGGTCATGCCCGAGCGTTGCTGGGCCTCGAGAACGCCGACGCCATGGACAAGCTGGCTCAGCGGATCGTGAGCGAGGGGCTCTCTGTTCGGGCCACCGAAGAAGCCGTGGCCATCAGCGACAGCGACCCGGCCGCGCCGGCACCCCGTAAACGACCCCGGGCCGGCGGACATCATGCCGAACTCGACGATCTGGCCACCCGGCTCGCCGACCGGCTCGACACCCGGGTCAACATCTCTCTCGGGCGAAGCAAGGGCAAGATCAGCGTGGAGTTCGCCAGCGTCGAGGACTTGAACCGGATTCTCGCCCTCCTGGCTCCTGAAGAGCGGAAGGCGTTCGAGGCTCAAGCCTGACGCTCCTCACCTGACCGATTCGCCGTCCCGGACGGGCCTGACCGGTTCGTCGTCCCGGACGGGTGAGCCGCAGCGTTGCACCGCGACTGCGACCGCTGCTGCGGTTGAGCCGATGCGGTTTGGCGGCGCTTGCGTGTCGGATGCGGCGCGGTTCCGCGGAACCTTGAGAGCTGCGAGGGTTCGGGTGGCTGTGGCGGCACCCCCGTTGCCAGCGAGGCGCGGCGCGGTTCCGCGGAACCGCGCCGCCGCCGTCACAGAGGCCGGTCGGCAGCGGGACGCTCAAGTGAACTGGTAGCCGACTCTGGGAGAGCGGGACTCCAGGATCGGGTCAGCCGGCTTGGGTGAGCAGGACCGCCTCCACCAGCTTCCGGTAGGTGGGCCCCGGCTGCAGCCCGGCCGCGTCGATCGACTGCGGCAGCGTCGAGGTCTCGGTCATTCCGGGAGCCACGTTCACCTCGAGGAACCAAGGCTTGCCGTCGGCGTCCACGATCAGGTCGGTCCGGGACAGGTGCCGGAGACCGAACGCCCGGTGAGCCGTCAGAGCGGTCGCCTTGACCGCCTCCAGCGCCGATTCGGTCAGCCGGGCCGGGCAGAAGAACTCGGTGGCGCCGGCGGTGTACCGCGCGTCGTAGTCGTACAACCCGGAGTCCGGCACGATCTCGACCGGCGGCAGAGCCTGGGGGCCGTCCCCGATGTCGATCACGCTGACCGCTACCTCGACCCCGCTGATGTGCTGCTCCACCAGCGCGACATCCCCGTAGGCGAAACAGTCGACCATGGCTTGGGGCAGCGCCTCGGCCGATCGGACGGCGCTGGCGCCCAGGCCGGATCCGCCCCGAGCCGGCTTGACCACCAGGGGCAGCCCGAGCCGGTCCAGGATAGCGCTCAGCACCCGGGGGGCTCCGAGCTCGCGAAACACACCGTGGGGCAGGGCGACGAAGCTCGGCGTCGACAGGCCGGCGTCGTGGACCACGCCCTTGGCCACCGACTTGTCCCAGGACAACCGGCACGCGGCCGGGGCCGACCCCAAGTAAGGCACGTCTACCAGTTCGAGGACGTCGCGCACGGCTCCGTCCTCACCACTGGCTCCGTGCAGGATGGGCCAGACCACGTCGATCCGGCCGGAGAGCAGGCTGTCGAGCAGACGGTCGTCGACGTCCGAGACGGTTACCTCGCACCCGGCATCGCGCAATGCCTCGGCCACTCGCCGTCCGGAACGCAACGATACGTCTCGTTCATGGGACAGGCCGCCGGCAAGAATCAGCACGCGAGGCGCGAGCATCGCACTACCTCCTGGAGACATCACGTGAGATCGGGGGCCGGGCCGTCGACCCGGCCCGGTCGGAACCGGCCGCCGCGGGGCGTTCCGTCGTGGCCACCACCGAACGTGGACTGGATCTCCAGTTCGGCGTCGATCACCGACGCCAGCCGGCGAATGCCTTCGCGGATCCGCTCCGGCGGTGGGTAGCAGTACGACAGCCGAAGATGGTCACGGCCCTGGTCGTCCGCGAAAAAGGCGGTGCCGGGCACGTAGGCCACTCGCTGGGTCACGGCTCGCGGCAGCATCGCTTTGGCGTCCAACCCACCGGGCAGGCGCATCCACACGTAGAAGCCGCCGTTGGGTACGTTCCAGCCGGCCGCGGGCAGCATGTCGTTGAGCGCGTCCAGGGTGGCATCGCGCCGCTCCCGGTAGATGTCCCGGAAGACGCCGACCTGGTGCTTCCAGTCGTGGTTCTCCAAGTAGCTGCACACCGCCAGCTGGCTGAAGGAACTCGGGCAGAGAATCGACGCCTCGCTGGCCAGCACCAGCTTTTCCCGGACGGCGTGCGGGGCCACCGCCCAGCCGACCCGGAATCCGGGTGCGAACGTCTTCGAGAACGACCCGAGGTAGATCACTCCTTCGGGGTTCAGCGAATGCAGAGCCGGCAACGGATCGCCGTCGAATCCGAGCAGACCGTAAGGATCGTCCTCGAGGATCAGCACGCCGAAGCGGGCGGCGATAGCGACGATCTCCGGGCGGCGCTCGGCCGACAGCGTCACCCCGGCCGGGTTGTGGTGGTTGGGCACCGTGTACAGCAGCTTCACTCGTCGCCCGGAGCGCTTGAGCTCGGTCAGGGTCTGGGTGAGCGCTTCGGGCTGCAGGCCGTCGGCGTCCATCGGCACGTGTACGACGTCGGCCTGGTACGACCGGAAAACGCCGAGAGCACCGACGTAGCTGGGGGCCTCGGCGACCACCACATCGCCGGGGTCGACGAAGATCCGGGTCACCAGGTCGAGCGCCTGCTGCGAACCGGTGGTCACGACGATGTCGTCGGGATGAGCCACCACCCGGTTCGGTGCCATCACGTCGAGGATCCGCTCGCGCAGCCCCGGATCACCCTGACCGCTGCCGTACTGCAGTGCGACGGTGCCACGCTCCGCAACCAATCGGGCCAGTGACTTGCCGACGACGTCGAGGGGCAGGGCGTTCAGATACGGCATCCCACCGGCCAGCGACACGACCTCGGGGCGGCTGGCGACGGCAAACAAGGCCCTGATCTCGGAGGCCGTCATTCCGCGCGTTCGTGCAGCGTAGGACGACAACCAGCGGTCCAGGCGGGATCCGCCCTCACCGTTTCGAGTGGTGGACTGTCCGCTGACGTCGCCGTCCCCGGTCTGCATATTTCACTCCCGTTTCGCTGGGGTGGATCTACCGTCGAGTTACTCCGAATAGCCCGACTGATTACACTGCGCAATCAAAGACTGACTGCATGTCGTATTCACGTGGGCGGCAACGGGGCTTACGATCGTCATCGGGCAAACTTTCTCGGTCGCTGTCTTCAATGCCTGCCGAGCCAGAAGCGCTCACGCGCTTTCACCCGAGCATTGCCGGAACCGTCCTGACTTGGAGTCTCCCATGCGACTCGCCCGGCTCGCCGCCGTGGGCCTCGCCATCGGTGTGATCGCTGGCTTTGCCATCGCGTTGCTCCGGCCCCGACCGCAGGACCGAACCGGCGCCGGCCCCGATCCCGCCGATGATCCGGGTGGCTCGAGACCGTTCCCCCGCTCGGCCGGAACGTCGGCCGCGCTCTGGGCCAACTTCCAGCGGGCCGAGAGCGTCCGTACCGACCAGGGCGAGCAGACCGAGGCCGAGGCCGCATCGCCGACCGAGGCCACCGCCCCCGCTGTCCTGGACGTGCGCGCCACCCGTCGGGTGACCGGATGAGCCGCCGGCTGTCGCCCCTGACCCTCGACAACCTGTCGGACCTGCCCAAGACCTGCCGTCGCTGCGTGGTCTGGGAACTGGACCCGGTGGCCGCCCGCCAGGCCAAGGAAGTCGGTGACACCGGCTTCGAGAAGGAGGCCTGGGTCTCCGGCACCTTGCTGGAATGGGGTTCCTGCGGCCGCGTCGCCTATGTGGACGACGTGCCGGCCGGCTTCGTGACCTACGCGCCACCGGCCCTAGTGCCGCGGGCCCTGTCGTTCCCGACCTCCCCGGTGAGCGCCGACGCCGTGCTGCTGATGACGGCGCGGGTTCTGCCGCAGTACGCCGGCGGGGGTCTGGCCCGGATGCTGCTGCAGGCCACGGCCAAGGATCTGACCCGGCGCGGGGTGCGGGCGGTCGAGGCGTTCGGCCTGGCCGCCGGCGGAGCGATGGTCGAGAACGGTGAACCGAGCGCCAGTTGCCTGGTGCCGGCCGACCTGCTGCTCGCGGTCGGCTTCAAGACCGTGCGCCCGCATCACCGCTTTCCCCGGATGCGGCTCGAGCTCAAGACCGCGCTGTCGTGGCGGGAGGACGTCGAGCTGGCCCTGGAACGCATTCTGGGCACCGTCCGGGCCCCGGCCCTGGCCAGCACCAGCTCGACGCCCGGCAGCTGACCCAGGCCCGGCGGGGTGAGGCGTTAGCCCGGTGGGGCGAGGCGGCCGGGCCGGCGGGCGAATCCGAAGAGGTCAGCTTCGACGAGCGGCGTAGGCCTGCACGTCGCTGAGCTTCAGCGTGCCGGTCGCGGCGGCGTCGTCCTCGCCCAGGTAGAGCCGCTGGACGGCGAACAGGATGGCCTCGGCCAGCTGTTCCCGGAACGAGCCCTCAGCCAGCCGGCGGGCGTCGTCCGGGTTGGTCAGGTAGCCCAGGCTGGCGATCACGGCCGGCATCCGGGTGAGCCGGACCAGGTCGTACGAGCAGGAGTGGCTGCGGCAGTCGACCAGGCCGGTGCGGGCCACGACCTCGCGCTGGATGAGCATGGCCAGCTGCCGGCCGGTGGCGGAGTGCTGCCCGACCCGCCCGCTGCCCCAGTAGTAGGTGGCCACCCCGGAGGCCAGCGGCGACGGGTGCGACTCGGTGCGCAGCGAGATCACCAGGTCGGCGCCGAGCGACTCGGCCAGGGCGACCCGGTCGGCGGTCGGCGGGGCCTCTCCCGGACGCCGGGTCAGGGCCACGCCGGCCCCGACCGCCTGCAGCCGGTCGGCCAGCCGGGCCGCGATGTCGTAGCTGATGTCGGACTCGACCAGGCCCAGCGCGCCCGGCTCGACGCCGGCCCCCGGATCCAGGACGACGGTCTTGCCGGTCAGGCTGACCCCGGCCATCGCGACGTCGGCCTGTGAGCGCAACGACCAGGCGTCGCCGCCGGAGACCGAGCGCTTGAGGGCCCCGAGGGCCTGGAAGGTGGGTGGGCCGCAGATCCCGTCGGCGGGCAGGCCCAGCCCCCGCTGGAGCTCGCGCAGGGACTGCTGGGTGGTTGGCCCGAAGATGCCGTCGACCGGGCCGGCGTGTAGGCCCAGAACAACCATGCGCTCCTGCAGGGCCGAGACGTCGTCGCCGCGCATCCAGTGACCCGGCGCGGTCAGCAACAGGGTTCGGTCGCCGAGCTGCCAGCGGGCGCCGTCGAGCTGGAGGGCGGTCTGGCGGCCGACGATGCCGTCGGCGACCAGGCCCCGATCCTGCTGGAAGGCCCGGACGGCGCGGTCGAGATCGAGATCGAAAAGAGCCGGATCGGTGGCGGGCGGCAGCGCTGGATCCAACGCTGCCGCCCGGAGCAGAAGGGCCCGCAGGGTAGCGACCACCGGGCCGTGATCGCCCAGCCGGAGCGGGTGACCGGCAGCCGTCAGCGTGCTCGTCGGCGTCGTCATCCGCAGATCATTGCCCGTCCGTCAGCGAAGCGCCAAAGGAGCAGTTCAGCTGAGCCAGCTGGACAGTTCCCGGAGCAGGATCGGCTTCGGCTTGGCCCCGACGATCGACTTCACCAGCTCGCCACCGGAGTAGACGTTCAGGGTGGGAATCGAGGTGACGCCGAACTGCGAGGCCACCTTGGGGTTCTCGTCGATGTTGATCTTCACCACGGTGAGCTCCTCGTGCTCGGCCCCGATCTCGGCCAGCACCGGCGCGACCTGGAGGCACGGGCCGCACCACGGCGCCCAGAAGTCCACCAGCACGGGCTTGTCGGACTTCAGCACCTCGGCGTCGAACGTCGCGTCGGTGACGACCTTGGTGGACTTCGTGTCAGCCATTGCTTCTCCTGTGAGCTCGAAAGATCAACGAACTAGGTGTCAGTTGGCGGGCCGGGCCGGTGACGAACCCCGACGATGATGCCCCCCGGCGGCGCCGGGCCGGCCCGTGACAGGCCGGTCCGGTCCGATCAGTGCACGACCTGGTTCCAGTGCGCCACTGCTTCGGTGCGGTCCTTGGCCGCGGCGGCGACCGCGCCCTCGCCGATGCCGGAGGTCACGTCGTCCACGGCGGCCAGGTAGCGCTCGGTGTCGATCGCCGCCACCGTTCCGGATGCGGCCGCGGTGATGGCCTGCATGTACTCGTGATCGATGACGTCGCCACAGGCGAACACCCCGGGGATGTTGGTCTGCGAGGTGCGACCCTCGACCAGGATGTAGCCGGCGTCGTCCAGTTCGACCTGACCCCGGACCAGATCGACCCGGGGGTCGTGCCCGATGGCCACGAACAGACCGGTGACGGCCAGGTCGCGCTCCTCGCCGGTCACGGTGTCGCGCAGGCGGACGCCGGAGACCTTCTTCTCGCCGTGAATGTCGATCACGGCGCTGTTCCAGGCGAACTTGATCTTGGGGTTGGCCAGCGCCCGCTCCTGCATGATCTTGGATGCTCGGAGCGAGTCGCGCCGGTGCACGATGGTCACCGAACTGGCGAACCGGGTCAGGAAGGTGGCCTCCTCCAGAGCGGAGTCGCCACCGCCGACGACGACGATGTCCTGCTCGCGGAAGAAGAAGCCGTCACAGGTGGCACACCAGCTGACGCCGTGACCGGAGAGCTCCTTCTCGCGGGCCAGACCGAGCTCGCGGTAGGCCGACCCGGTGGCCAGGATCACGGCCTTGGCCAGGTACGTGGTTCCGTCGTGCAGGACGACCTGCTTCAGGTCGCCGTGCAGGCGCACCTCGGTGACGTCCTCGGGGAGCAGTTCGGCGCCGAACCGCTCGGCCTGCTCGCGCAGCTTGTCCATCAGGGCCGGCCCCTGGATGCCCTCCGGGAACCCGGGGAAGTTCTCCACGTCGGTGGTGTTCATCAGGGCTCCGCCCGACGTCACCGATCCTTCGAAGACCAGAGGCTTGAGGCTGGCGCGAGCGGCGTACAGGGCAGCGGTGTAACCCGCGGGCCCCGAACCGATGATGATCACGTCACGGACGTCGCTCACGTCGTCTTCTCCACTCCACGGGTACCACGGGTACGTTGCTGGTGGTAGAACCCCACCAGGGGTTGGGGTGTTCCCCGGTCTAGGGCTTGCTCAGGGTGACGACGTCGATGGTGCCGTCGTTGTCCGGCCGGCAGTCGCGGGCCACGACATCCACCTCGTACCCGCCGCCGTCGGCCGGCAGCACGATGATCGCAGCTTCCTGCCCGGCGTACCGGGCCAGATCGACGGCGATCGGCTGCTGATCGGCATTGATCGCGTTCAGGCAGGCCTTCAGGGCATCCGGCGACCGGAGCAACTGCTGCTGGCCCGCAGCGCTGAAGGCCGAGCTGGGGCTGTCCGACGGCTGCTTGGCCAGCGGGGCCACGCTCGAGCTGCCGGCCCGGGCCGCGCTGCTGCCGGCCGGGGCCGGCGTGGTCACGGTCGAGATCAGGGTGGCGACCTGGGCCTGGAGATCCTTACGGGTGTAGTCGGTACCGGTCGACTGGACCGCCGAGAGCATCGGCGCGGCCGCGATCGCCCCGCCGGAAGCGCTGTCGGCCGCGGAGCCGGCCGAGCTCTCCGAGCCGCCGCCCTGGCCGCCGATCAGCTTCACCGCCCCGGTACCGAGACCGAGCACCACCACCACGGACGCCGCGACCAGCAGGATCGGCCGCAACCGGGACGGCGCGTCGGCCTTCTGCTCCTCCAGGGCCTGGCGCCGGGCCGACTGGGCCGGGCGGGACATCCGGCTCAACCGGCTGGTCGGCGGGCTGTCCGAACCCACGGTGGAAAACCGGCCGGTCGGGAGCGGGCCGGTCGACTGGACCCGTCGGATCATCCGGGTCGAGGACGTGTCCGGAGCCGCCGGCGTCGGGCGGGCCGCCTGCTCCTCGGTAGCCGGCGGCCCGGCCGCAGCGGACTGGATCGGCTGGGACACGGTCGGCGGTGACGCCGCTGAAGACGACGTGGTCGGAGATGACGCGGGCCGGGATCGGCGGATGGCCCGGGTCGCCCCGGTGTCCGGCACCGGCCAGTCCGGGGGCAGGGCCTGGGAGGTCGGCGGTACGGGGGTGCGGGGGCCGGGCTGGTCGGCCTGCCGGGCGATGATCATGGTCCGTTCGAGCCGGAGCCAGACCTGCTCGGGCATCGCCTCGGGCTCGCTCTGCCGCAGCATGGATCGGATGCCCTCGGCGTCGGCCAGCAGCACCGCACAGCGCCGGCAGCCCATGACGTGATCCTGTACTCGTTCGGCCAGGTCGCCGGGCAGCACCTCAGCGGCGAGGTCGGCCAGCAGGTCGTGATCGGGGTGCTCCTGTGTCGACACGCTCACCACCCCTCTCCGTCACGGGCCCGTCGCAACGACGGCTCATGTGCTTGGACGCGCCCGGGGCCGGGCCGGTTCCCGCCGTCCGTCCGGGCCGGCCGGGCCGGCGCCGGGCGGTCGCGCAGCATCAGCGCCATCGCGGTGCGAGCACGGGAGCAGCGGGACTTCACGGTGCCGACCGGCACCCCCAGCAACTCGGCGACCTCGGCCACCGGCAGATCTTCCAGGTCGACCAGCACCAGGGCGACCCGCTGGGCCTCGGGCAGCCGGGCCAGGGCGGTACGGATGTCGAGCCGGGTCACGGTGGCGGCGTGCTCATCGTGCGGAGCCTGGATCTCGCGGTCGGTCAGCGGCACCGCCGGCCGGGCCTGCCGGCGGCGGATCCGGTCCAGGCAGGCGTTGACCACGATCCGGTGCAGCCAGGTGGTGACGGCCGAGTCGCCGCGATAACTGGCGGCGCCGCGAAAGGCCGAGATCAGGCTCTCCTGAAGGGCGTCGGCGGCCTCTTCCTGATCGCCGAGAGTGCGGATCGCGACCGCCCAGAGCCGGTCCCGGTGGCGTCGCACCAGGGTGCTGAAGGCCTCCGGATCACCGGCGAGATGGTCGGCGAGAAGACGCCGATCGTCCGGCTCGCCGTCAGCGATCACTTCAGCTGCACCTCAGAAACCTCGATCTTGTAGTTGCCGTTCACCGACGGCAACTGGGTGAACCACAGAATCACGTACTTGGACGGCGCGGCGTCGGTGGCGTGCACCACGACTCGGCCGTTCTTGATCTGCGCCTTGCCCACCACTGTCGAGGACGCCAGGTCGGGGCCGTCGGCCGTGCGCAACTGCACCGCACCGCCGACGCCGTGCACCTTGATGATCGCAGACTCGACGGCCGCCGAGCCCTTCAACTTCAGCGCCAGGCCGACCCCTTTCTTGAGGCCCCCGAAGCCGGCGCTGCGATAGGTGTCCGACCCCCAGAACGTCGACGGGTCGCCGTCCAGCACGAACTTGCTGCTGGCGCTGTCTTCGTCGCCGTCGCCCTGCGGGTCGATGGCCCGGACCGAACTGACCTTGATCGGGCCGGCGGTGGCGGAGGTGGTCGACGGTTGCGGACTCTCGGTCGGGGTCGCCTCGGGAGCGTCGGTGGTCGGCGCCGGGTCGGTGGTGGTGGCCGGGGCCGTGGTCGGGGCGTCGGTCGCGATCGCCGCGCCCTGCGGCTGGTCGTCACCGGAGCCACCGAAGTCGCGCAACGAGAAGGCGGCCACCACGAGGACCAGGACCAGGACGGCGATCACGCTGAAGATCACCAGCCGGGACTGCTCCCGAGGCGGTGAGTCGGTCGGGATGACCACCGGGAACGGGCCGGTCGACTCCAGTGCGGACGGCGGCTCGGACCGGCTGGCCCAGTTGGTGCCCCAGGGGACGAGCGGCTCGGTGGGCACGTTGGCGCCGTTGCGGGCGGCTGCGCTGGAGCCCGGCGGTGGCGTGACCCGCTCGGTCGACCGGGGGCCGGAGGAGTAGGCCGGGCTGGCCGGAGCCTGGGGCCGGGTGGCCCGGACCGGCGGCGGAGCCATCGGTGGCGTCGCCGGCCGGGTCGGTTCAGCAGCGGTCGGCTTGGCCGGGGCGGAGCTCTGTCCGGCCGCCTCGGCGGGCGGGACCGAGGGGGCGAACAGGTTGTCCATCCGCCGGGGCCGATCCATCGCCGGCTCGTTCGGGATCGGCAACGAACCGGTCAGGGCCACGCTCGGGGTCGGGAACAGGGCCGCCGATCGCCGGGGCGAGGCCGCGGGCCGGCCGCCCGGCGTTTCGGTCGGCTCGGCGGTCGAGGCCGCCGGAGCCACGGGAGTGGCCGGGGTCGGCTTCGCCGGAGCGCTGGGCGACGCCGCCGGCGAGCTCGGGCGCTTGGCCGCCGCTGCGGCCCGGCCCCGCATGGTCAGCGCCGGGCTGGGCGTGACCGGCCCACCGGTCGTGGGCTTCGGTCGGGGTGCGGCCCGCAGCGGCGCCTCGGCCGCCGTCGGCCACGGGCTGAGCTGCTGGACGAGTTCGGCCGGCGACCGAGGGCCGTCGTCGTGGCCGCTCAGGGTGACGACGCAGAGCGTGTCCAGATCGTTGGGCACGCCGGCGACCAGGTCGGCCGGAGCCACCGGGACGCCGCCCTCGCCGCGCGGGGCGGGCGGGAAGCCCGCATCGCCGAGCGGCCAGCGGCCGGTCAGGCCGGTGTAGAGCAGGGCCACCAGGGCGACGGCGTCGGTCCGGCTGGCCGTGGCCGCATGGTCGGGCTCGAGCCCGGTCGCGGCGGCCTCGACCGCGGTGCCGGCCAGCTTGACCGAGCCGTCGATACCGACGATCACGGAGCGTGGGTTCAACCGGAGGTGGTGCAGACCACGGGCGGCGGCGACCTCGAGGCCGAGGGCGACCTCGCCGATGATCCGCCGGACCACCGGAGCGGCCAGCGGGGACCGCTCGACCAGGGTGGCCAGGGTGTCGCCGTCCAGGAACTCGCTGACCACGAAGCCGGAGTTGGCGTCGCTGCCGACGTCGAGCACCCGGACCAACCGGGGGTCGTCGATCAGCGAGGCGCGGCGGGCGGCGTCGGCCACATCGGCGGCGAACGGATGACCTGGGCGCATGACCCGGACGGAGACCCGGCGATCGAGGGTGGCGTCGACGGCCCGCCAGACCGAACCGTCGGGGCTGGACTGGGTCCGCTCCTCGAGCCGGTACCGACCGGCCAGCACGAGACCGCGGTATGAACTGCTCAAGCCGGTGTGTCCTCCCTCAGCCCGTAGTGGGGTCATCCGTACAGGTCCGTACCCATGCTAGTTGGCTGGGCCGCCGGTAACGAGTCGTCCACAGTGACCAGCTCGTGGCCCTCAGCGACGCCGGATCAGCGGTAGCAGCGTGTCATCGAGCTCTGTGACCTTGAGTCGGCGCAGAGCGACCACGTAGACGGCGATCATGGCCAGCCCGCCGAGGACGGCACCGAGCAGGGACGCCACATGGCCCAGACCCAGGGCCGCGTGGATCACCCGCGAGATCAGGAACGCGACCACGCCGGCGATCCCGGCGGCCGCCGCCATCCGCAGGTGGGTGTCGAGCAGGCGCCGTCCGTCGAGATTCCCGAACCGGCGGCTGAGCAGGAAGAAGGACAGGCCCGCGCCGACCGCGTTGGACACCGTCATCGAGATGCCGACGCCGATCACGATGTACTCCGGGTGGGAGCGCAGCGTGACCAGGGAGAGCAGGTTGCCGAGGGCCCAGATCAAGGTGACCGGCACCTGGATCAGGAACGGCGTCTTGGCGTCCTCGAAGGCGTAGAACACCCGCTGGAACAGGTACTGGGCGCTGAACGGCACGAGGCCGACCATCATGGCCATGGCCACGTAGGCGAAGCCGAGTGTGTTGGGCCGGGGGTTGGCGGCGAACAGGGTGGCGGTGATGTCGGGGCCGATGGCCAGGAAGGCCGCCGCCGAGAGCACGGTTGCCAGCCCGGTCAGCCGCAGGCCGAGGGACAGGTCGGCCCGGACGGCGTCGACCCGGTTGTCGGCGGCGTTCAACGACATCCGGGTGAACAGGGCTGTCACCAGTGACACCGCGACCAGCGAGTGCGGCAGCATGAACAGCAGGAACGCGGTGCCGTAGACCAGCGTGCCGGTGCTGAAGTTGCCCGGGACGTGGGCATGCACGGCTAGGTTTCCGGCCTTGGTGGTGACCTGGGAGATCACGATGTAGCCGAGTTGCTGCACGGCGATGGCAGCAAAGGTCCAGCCGGCCACTCGGCTCGCCGTCCGCAAGCCGAAGCCACGAAGACCCCACCGGATGTGGAAGGTGATCCCAGCACGCTTCATCGCCGGGAACAGGATCACCGCCTGAGCGACCACGCCCAGGGTCGCGGTACCGGCCAGCAACGCAATCTTGCCGGCGCCCCAGCTCTGGATCGGCTGGACGCCGGTGTGATAAACGCCGATGAACGCCAGCAGGCCAACGATGGCGACCACGTTGTTGACCACCGGGGCCCAGGTGAACGGCCCGAAGCTGCCTCGGGCGTTGAGCACCTGGCCGAGCATCGTGTATAGGCCGTACCAGAAGATCTGGGGCAGGCACCAGAGGGCGAAGGCCACCGCGAGACGGGTCTCACCGCCGGTCCAGTCACTGTCTGCGTACACCTTGATCAACAGGGGTGCAGCCAGGGTGAACACAGCCGTGACGCCGATCAGGATCGACACCGCCGCCGTCAGTAACCGGTCGATGTACTCCTGACCGCCGTCGGCCTGCTTGGCCGCCCGAGTGATCTGCGGCACCAGGACGGCGTTCAGCACCCCGCCGGCGAGCAGGATGTACAGCGCGTTCGGGATGGTGTTGGCAACCGAGAACGCGTCGCCGGCCAGTCCCGGATGACCGCCACTGGTCGGTTGGACGGCGGCCACGAGCACCGCCGCCCGGACGAAGCCGAGCAGTCGGGAGATGGCCGTGCCGGCCGCCATCACGCCGCTGCTCTTCATCACCTTGGCCGTGCCGCCGTCATCCAGCTTGGGGATGTCGGCGATCGGGATGCCGCGCGGGCGGGTGACGTCGGACGGGCCGGCCACCCCGGGAGATCCCGGGCCATAGGGCTCAGGGGCCTCGTAGGGGTCCGGGACGTACTGGGCCTGCGGGCGGTACCGGGCCTCGGGCGCGAACAACTGCTCCGCTTCGTACTGCGGTTCGGGTTCGTACCGCAGTTCGGGTTCGTACTGCGATTCCGGTTCGTACTGCGATTCCGGTTCGTATCGAGGATCCGGCTCGTACTCCGGCCGAGGTTCGTACCAGGAGCTGGGCTCGGGCTGCGGCGGCGCGGGGTAGGCCGGCTCGGGCTCCTGCGCGTACGGCGGCGGCGCGTACATCGACTGGTACTGCGGCGGCGCCGGTTCCGGCACCTCGCGGGGATTGATCGTCGGCTGGTTGCGGTCGGCATCGGCCCGCTCACCGGGTCGCGGTTGCCGTCCGTCGGAGTAACGGGCGTGACGGCCAGGACTCATGAGGCTGAAGTGACCGACGAGTCAGCCGGAACCGGCTGAGGCTTCTGCACCGGCAACGACCCGGTGTCGGTGGCCCGCTGGACGGCCAGATCGTCGACGTCCGGCACCGAATCGAGCGGCACCCGGGGCCGGCGCCGCCGCCGGATGCTTCGGATCAGGCCGATCACCAGCAGGAAGCCGAGCACGATGACCGCGGCGACCATGCCCCGGCTCTCCCAGTTGGGGCGCACCCGCACGGTGAACTCGACCGTCGGGGTCAGCAACCCGCCGTCTCGGGCCGATCGGAGGCGAGCATCGACCTGGACATTGCCGCTGGCGATGGCCCGGGCCTTGACCAGCACTGTCGTATGAGTGTGGCCCTGGATGGTGACCGGCTCGGACAGCGTGGTGGACAGCTGACCCGACTCCGGGTGGAGGTCGACCCGGATCCGGATCGGGTAGGTCGTGTCATTCACCACATATATCGGAAATGGCCCGGAATGCGCGGTGAGCAGCCACTTGGTGTTGCCGACGGAGAGGCTCACCCCGCCGGTCAGGGCATCGACGTGGCCCCGGACCACACTGCGCTCGCTGCTCATCCGGGCCCGATCACTGCGCCAGGCCACCGACAGCAGCGAGGCCACCTGCTCGCGCAGCGGATCGACCACCGGAGCCGAGGTGATCAGAGCCGGCTCGAAGATGTCGAGGTCCCGGCTCATCGCCAGGGCGCTGGTGATCTGACCCGGCGGCAGCTGGCCGCTGACCGCCGACCGGGAGTAGGTCGGAGCGTTCCGGGGCGGGCTGCTGACCTTGCGCAGCGACGTCATCCCCTTCAGGTTCACCCAGGGAGCTGAACGCAGCGCCGTCATCAGCGACTGGACGCCGGTCGGGGTCGGGTTCCAGCCGCGCGGGGTCACGGCCAGCACCTGGCGGGTGTCGTCCGGCTGCTCCCGGGCGATCGCGGCCAGCTGGGCCAGCAGGGTCTGGGTGGCCGCGGCGCTCTGGCTCGCCGAACCGGTGGCGGTCAGCAGCGTCGAGAGCTGGTCGTCGTACAACAGACCGGTCAGCGTGCTGGTGCCGCTGCGCAGCGTGCTGTGCCCGCTCGGCGTGTAGTCCACCGCCGGGTCGGGCTGCTGGTCGGCGCCGTCCAGCACCACCGCCTTGCGACCGCCCCGGCGCAGGGTCGAGATCGCGGACGGCGTCACCTCGCCGTCGGCGGGCCAGACCACCGTGGTGTCCAGCGCGGTGCCGAGCACCCGGACCGCGGTCGTCTTGCCGAGCACGTCCGAGTGCTTCAGCAGGCTGGACGACTTCTTGGTGCTCAGCACCGAGTTCACGTCCGGGTCGGCGAACGGCAGGCCGAGGGCGCTGCGGCCGGTCCGGCCGGACCTGATCCGCTCCAGCCAGTCGCGGGCCGACGCCGCGGCATCCGCATTCGTGATGGCCGGCGTGGTCGGTGCGCTCGCGGACGTCGTCGGCGCGGCGACCGGGGCGGTCGGGTCGTCGACGGCGTCGGTGGAGCTGTCGGTGTCCGCGGTGACGCCGTCGTCGATCAGGCGCTGGGCCGAGGCCAGCAGAGCCGGATCGATGGCCCAGGAGATCGCCGGGTCGGCGGTGGCAGCGACGATCTTCTGCAGCCGCCCGCCCGGCAGCAGGGTCTGGGCCACGTCGGAGGTCGGCTGGCCGGCCTGGGTCGAGGCCTTGCTCGCGGTGATCGGGACCAGCAGCGACAACCGGGTGTGCACGGTCGGCTCGCCCGGGGCCCAGACGATGGTCGAGCGCAGGGTGCCCAGCGGGTCGGAGTGGCCGAACCTCTGGTTGGTCGCCTCGAGGGTGATCGCTCGAGGGCCGAAGCTGCTGCTCAGGCCGGACAGCCCGAGCTGACCGGCCTTGATCGTGATGGTGAATCGCTTGCTCGCCCCGGCCGGGATCGTCTTCAGGTCGGCCGACCCCGGCGGGCTGATCTCGTAGCCGGCATCGGCGTCCCCGCTCAGCCAGGTGTCGATCGCCTGCCGGCCGGCCAGGACCGTGGGGCGCAACCGGAGCCCGACCTGGACGTGCTTCATCGGCTTGGCCCCGGAGTTGCGGGCGGTGCCGGTGATCACCAGATCGTTGTCCGGGACGGCGGCCGAGGGACTCATCCCGGTGAGGTGCAGCTGCAGTTTGCCGTTAGCGGCAGGGTCGGCCGCGGCCGGCTGGACGCCGAGGGCCCGGGCGGTCGCGGCCGACCCGGCCTGCGCCGTACCGGCGATCGCGGAGGTCGCCATCAGGCCGGCGATCACGACGCCGGTCAGGCGGGCCACGGTTCGGGTGCCGATCATCGGGGTCATTCGGGTGCCGATCACGCCGAGTCGGCCAGCCAGGCCGTCGCCTCACGGGCGATGCGTCGTTCGTTCGGGAAGGCCAACCGCTCGTCCAGCTCGCTCAGCGGTACCCAGGCGACGTCGATCGCCTCCTGATCGGGATCACCCTCGGTGGTGAGGGCTCCACCGGTGGCCAGCAAGAGGTAATGATGCACGTGCTTGTGCACCCGCTTTCCCTCGACCGAGAACCAGTAGTCGATGGTACCGAGCCCCTCCACGATCCTGCCTTTGATGCCGGTCTCTTCCTCGATCTCGCGGACAGCGGCCTGCTCCGGGGTCTCGTCCAGCTCGAGGTGGCCCTTGGGCAAGCACCACTCGACCCGGCCGGCCCGATTCAACCGGGCGATCACCGCCCCGACCGCGGCCGCACCGGCGCCGTCGACGACCAGGCCACCGGCCGAGGTCTCCTCCACGGTCGGTAGCGACCGGCGCGGCCCGTGCTGGGGCCGTGAGGGTCGGGGCATGCGGTCACTGTAACTACCCGAGCGCACCCATCTGGCACGCTTGGGGCTCGTGCCCCAGACAGCCCACGACGAGGTAGCCGAAGCCCGACGCCGGGCCGCCACGGCGATGATCCCGCTGCGTCCCCTGCTCGAAGATCTGGGCTCGCGGTTCGCCCGGGCCGGACACCGGCTGGCCCTGGTCGGCGGTCCGGTGCGAGATGCCCTGCTCGGCCGGGCGAGCCTGGACCTCGACTTCACCACCGACGCCCGCCCGGATCAGACGGTCCAGCTGCTGCGCCCCTGGGCCGACTCGTTCTGGGAGATCGGACGCGAGTTCGGCACCATCGGCGCCCGCAAGGGCGAGCACGTGGTGGAGGTCACGACATTTCGTTCCGACAGTTACGACGCCGCCTCACGCAAGCCCGAGGTGCAGTTCGGGGACACCCTGGAAGGCGATCTGCTCCGGCGGGACTTCACCGTCAACGCGATGGCCCTGGAGTTGCCCGCGCTCACTTTCGTCGATCCGCACGGCGGCCTGATCGACCTCGCCGCCCGCCGGCTGCGCACCCCGGGCCGGCCGGAACTGTCGTTCGGTGACGATCCGCTCCGGATGATGCGGGCGGCCCGGTTCGCGGCTCAGCTCGGCTTCCAGGTGGAGCCCGAGGCGGTCGCGGCGATGACGGCGATGGCCGAGCGGATCACTATCGTCTCGGCCGAGCGGGTCCGGGTCGAGCTGGAGAAGCTGCTGCTGGCCCCCGACCCCCGCGCCGGGCTCGAGTTGCTGGTCAACACCGGTCTGGCCCGGTTCGTGCTGCCTGAGCTGCCGGCCCTGAAGCTTGAGATCGACGAGCACCACCGGCACAAGGACGTCTACGAGCACTCGCTGATCGTGCTGGAGCAGGCGATCGCCCTGGAGGACGGCGCCGACGGGCCGGTGCCCGGCCCCGACCTGGTGCTCCGGCTGGCCGCGATCCTGCACGACATCGGCAAGCCGGCCACCCGCCGGTTCGAGGAGGGCGGTGGCGTCTCCTTTCATCACCACGAGATGGAAGGAGCCAAGCTGACGGCCCGTCGGCTGAAGGCTCTGCGGTTCGACAAGGAGACGATCAGCCAGGTGTCCCGGCTGGTCGAGCTGCACCTGCGGTTCCATGGTTACGGCGACGGCGCCTGGACCGATTCGGCGGTTCGTCGCTACGTCGCTGACGCCGGCCCGTTGCTGGAGCGATTGCACCGGCTGACCCGATCCGACTGCACCACCCGCAACCGGCGCAAGGCGGCTCGGCTGGCCGGGGCCTACGACGATCTGGAGTCCCGGATCGAGCGACTTCGGGGCGAAGAGGAGCTGGACGCCGTCCGGCCCGATCTCGACGGCAACGCAATAATGGAGATTCTCGACATTCCGGCCGGGCCTCAGGTCGGCCGGGCCTGGAAGTTTCTCAAAGAGCTACGCCTGGACCGTGGGCCGATCGGGTACGAGGCCGCCAAAGAGGAACTTCTCACGTGGTGGACAGAGCAACAACGGTGAACCCTGCCGACCCCTCACCGCGTGCGATATGTGCTGGTCCACGGCTCGCCTCAGGAAAGTTTCGACCTGCTTTCGGTGCGGCTGCTGGCAGGTTGAGCTGCCGATGAGGTAGGTCTTGAGCTTTTTCTCTGCACCCCGTTGGCCTGGACGGGCGCTGGACTCTAGAGTTGCCAAGCCGCGGACCAAAGTGGCTAGATCAGGCGCACCAGGATCTTCGTGACAACGGGTCATGTAGACAACACCTGGAGCAACATTTATCGGGGAGGTGTTCATGGTGCAAAGCGGGATCGCGTATGCCGCCGGGCAACTCCTTGCCGTCGTAGCGCCTCGGACGGTTCTGGTCGTCGACGCTCCGACCGACTGGTCTCTGGCCGGTCCGCTGTGGGAACTGGCGCTGGACGACGCGCCGGTCGACGAGATTCTCGACGTCCTGATCCGACGGGGGATCCGGACCGCGCCGAGCTTCGCCATCGTCCGAGTCGAGAACGACGCCGTCCGGGCCCTGGTCCGGGGCAGCGTTCCGGTCTGCTTCGAGCGGGTCGGCGAGCCGGTCCGGCTCGACGCCACCGGAGCCACCACCTGGCTCGAAGGCCTGATCTCCAGCGCTCGCCGGGTCCTGGTCGGCGCGGTCGAGACCAACAGCACGCTGCCGTACCTGGTATCGACCGGCGTGGTGCTGGTCTCCGGTCTGGCGCTGCCGTGCGGGCCCTCCGAGCCGATCGACCGGGGCGTGATCACGCCGGGCATCACCGAGCCCGGTGAGCCGGGCAACGGTCCGGGCGGATCCACGCCCGACGAGGCCTCCTACTTCAGCCGCCCGCCGGCCCCGGTCGGCAGCGGCAGCTTCTCGCCGTCGGCCGGTCGCGAGCCGCGGGTGGTCGACCTGACCCGCAGCGGAGGCCGGGCTCCGGCCAAGGCCTTCGCTTCCGCCTCCGAGCCGCAGGACTCCTGGGCCCTGGCCTCGGCCCGGTCCGGCTCCGAGAACGGCCGCCAGCGGGGCGAGCTGAACGGCCACGCGCCGGCCCTGCTCGAGCCGTCCCCGGTCGCCGACCCTGCTCCCGCGATCGAGCCGTCTGCGCCGTCGACGCCGTCCGAGTCGGGATCACGGTTCGACCCGATCGACTTCAGCAAGGTCTCCGCCGACGACCCGGGCGAGCTGCAAGATCTCGGTGGCCCCGAGCACCCGCAGGCCACCTCCGACCCCTACGCCCCGCCGCAGGCCTACTCCGCACCGGCCGCCCCGGCGCCGGCCGAGGAGGCCGAACTCGAGCCGGCCGAGGCCGTGGCCGAGACGCCCGAGTCGCTCGACGATCTGCTGGTCGAGCCGGCCGACGCCGAGGAGCCGAGCCCGGCCCCGACCGACCTGCCCGACCTCGACCCGCCGTCCCTGTCGCTGCCGATGGGTTCGGCGCTGAACGGTTTCGGCGTGCCGGCCCAGCCGCGCAGCTTCGGGAACGCTCCGGCCGCCTGGCCGCCGGCGGCTCCCGACCCCGAGGTCGACGAGGCCCCGGCGTTCGGCACCGCCGACTCTTCGAGCAGCCCGTACGCCCCCGAAGCAGCGCCCATTTCGGCTCCGGCCGAACCGGCCGAGCAGCCGTCGGCCTTCCTGCCGGCAGTGCCTTCGGCCAACCCCGAGCCGCCCGCGCCCGGCGAATTGCCGCTGCGGGTTCGCGGTCGCTCGCTGCGCCCCGAGCTGAACGGCAACCGTCTGCTCGGCGGCCCGGCGGCCGAGTCGCCGGCGGCCCCCCCGCCGGCGATCGACACCCGGTTCACCAACGGCGCCCCGGCCGACCAGTCTCAGGACGCCGAAAGCCCGGCGCTGCCGGAGTTCTTCCGGGGGCCGCGCTCGGCTCGCCCGTCCGACTCGATCGACGATGTCGTGGCCGCCCCGGAGAACAAGCAGGAGTCCTCGGCGCCGTCGTCCTGGCTGTCCGAGCCGGCCAAGCCCGCCTCGCCGGCGGCCTGGGTCGCTCCGGTCCGGCGCAGCCCACCGGACCAGCCCGGATTCAACGGTGGCCCGCCGGCTCTGCCCAGCGCTCTGCGGTCGGGTCCTGAGGCCGAGGCTCCGGTCGACGAACCGGAGGTGGTTCTCGACGATCACATCGAGGAGCCGACCGAGGCCACCCCGCCGCCGTCGGACACCCCGGCCGAAGGAATCAGTGCCGACTCGGGTTCCGAGGGGCACCGCGAGCCGCCCCGGCTGCTCGGGGTCTGGTGCGATGCCGGTCACGTGACCTCCCCGGATCACGAGCAGTGCCGGGTCTGCGGCCTCGAAGTCCCGCCGCAGGCGCCGATCCTGGTCGCCCGCCCGCCGCTGGGCGTGCTGATCTTCGACAACGGCGACCAGGTTCCGGTCGACCGCCCGATCGTGCTCGGCCGCGACCCGAAGCCGGTGGCCTCGCCCGACCCGGAGGCTCCGGTGCTGCACCCGGTACCGAGTGCGACCGGTCAGGTGTCCCGCACCCACGCGGAGGTCCGCGCGGAAGGCTGGGACGTCGTCCTGACCGACCTCGATGCCATGAACGGCACCGCGCTCACCCTGCCGGGTACCTCACCGGTGGCGATCGAGCCGGGTGTGCCCACCTTGATCACGCCCGGTACCCGGGTCGATCTCGGGGGCGAGAGCGGTTTCGTGTTCGAGGTCGAGGCCTGAGCGGTCCTCTTCCTCACGGCGGTCCTCCGCTGAGTTCGTCTCGTCAGGCCGGCGCTGTTCAGCGCCGGCCTGACGGCTTTCCCCGACCAGGTAAACGCCGGCGATCACCGCGAACAGGACCGCCACCCCGGCGAACACCGGCCGGGAGTACCCGTCGGCGGGCAGCAGCAGCACCGACAGCCCGGCCGCGCTGACGAAGGCGGCGTTGAAGACCACGTCGTAGAACGAGAACACCCGGCCCCGATAGCTGTCGTCCACGGTGTCCTGCACGATCGCATCGACGCAGATCTTGGCTCCCTGACCGGTCAGGCCGAGCACGAAGGCGCCGGTCAGCAGCGTGGCCAGGTTGAGGTGGATCACCATCAGGGCCTGGACCAGGGCGGCCGCGCCGATGCAGGCCGTGATCCACCGGGCCGAGCCCAGCCGCCGAGCGGCCACCGGGGTCAGGAAGGCCGCCGCCGCGATGCCGAGGCCGGTCACGGTCACCGCGCGGGCCAGCAACGACAGGCCGGCGTCGGCGTCCGCGGGGTCGGCGAAGTAGTTGCGGCAGAGCAGGGCCAGGGTGATCGTCATCACGCCGTAGCCGACCCGGTGGGCGCCGATCATGGCCAGCGCCCGCCCGGCCCGCCGCCGTTCGTGCACGTGCCGGCCCCCGGCGGCCAGGTCGGCCAGCACGTCACGGCCCACCGAGGAGAAGGACTGCCAGTTCAGGGGGGCACTCTGATCCGGGCCGAGCAGGTCGCGGCCCATCCGGGTGGCCAGAGCCGCCGACAGCGCGTACCCCCCGCCGGAGACGAGCAGCACGGCCGCACTGGCCGGATCGGCGTCCCCGAGTACCAGCCGCAGGCCGAAGCCGACCCCGGCCCCGAGCAGGGCCGCCACCGTTCCGCAGGTCGGCGAGACGGCGTTGGCCATCACCAGTTCGTGCCGGGGGACGACGTGCGGCAGCGAGGCGCCGAGGCCGGCCAGGAAGAACCGGTTGACCGACAGGCAGGCCAGCGCAGCCAGGTAGAGCGGCAACCCGACCGCCCCGACCAGAACCAGCGCGGCCACCCCGGCCACCATCAGGGCCCGCAGGGTGTTGGCGAACAGCAGCACCTGCCGGCGCGGCCAGACGTCGAGCAGGACGCCGGCGAACGGCCCGATCAGGGTGTACGGCAGCACCGTGACCACGGCCGCGATCGCGACCGCCTCGGGCGTGGTGGCCCGGTCGGGGGAGAAGAAGACCAGGCTGGCCAGGCCGACCTGAAACGCGCCGTCACTCGCCTGCGAGGCCAGCCGGACGGCGAACAGCCGCCGGAAGTCGCGGCCCCGCAGGACGACGAGCAGGTCGGAGAGGAACGAACGGTCGGACGGCACCGCCCCAGGTTAGGCCGCCCACCTGGGTCCGGCCCGACAAGGCGATCGAGTCCGGCGGTCTCGTCGTCCTCCGCTGAACACGAGTTCGGCCCCCGGAAGTAACGCTCTCGCGTCGCTTCCGGGGGCCGAGTCGGCGATCACACGCAGGGGCGAGGCTCAGGCCTCGACGTCGCCGGCGATGAACTTCTCCAGGTTGACCCGGGCGATGTCGTCGGCGACCTGAACCGGCGGCGACTTCATGAAGTACGCGGCGGCCGAGATGACCGGGCCACCGATGCCGCGGTCCTTGGCGATCTTGGCGGCGCGCAGCGCGTCGATGATCACGCCGGCCGAGTTGGGCGAGTCCCAGACCTCGAGCTTGTACTCCAGGTTCAGCGGGACGTCGCCGAACGCGCGGCCCTCGAGGCGGACGTAGGCCCACTTGCGGTCGTCGAGCCACTCGACGTAGTCGCTCGGCCCGATGTGCACGTTGCGGTCGTGCGTCTTGCCGGCCAGGGCGCCGGTGAGGTTCGACGTCACGGCCTGGGTCTTGGAGACCTTCTTGGACTCCAGGCGGTCGCGCTCCAGCATGTTCTTGAAGTCCATGTTGCCGCCGACGTTCAGCTGGTAGGTGCGCTCCAGCACGACGCCGCGGTCTTCGAACAGCTTGGCCATCACCCGGTGGGTGATGGTCGCGCCGACCTGGCTCTTGATGTCGTCTCCGACGATCGGCACACCGGCGTCGATGAACTTCTGGGCCCACTCCGGGTCGGAGGCGATGAACACCGGAAGCGCGTTGACGAAGGCGACCTTGGCGTCGATCGCGCACTGGGCGTAGAACTTGTCGGCGTCCTCGGAACCCACCGGCAGGTACGAGATCAGGACGTCGACCTCGCGCTCGCGCAGGACGGCGACGACGTCGACCGGCTCCTCGTCCGACTCCTCGATCGTCTCGCGGTAGTACTTGCCCAGGCCGTCGAGCGTCGGGCCGCGCTGCACGGTGATGCCGGTGGTGGCGACGTCCGCGATCTTGATGGTGTTGTTCTCGCTCGAGCCGATCGCATCCGCGAGGTCGAGACCGACCTTCTTGGCGTCGACGTCGAACGCGGCGACGAACTCGATGTCGCTGACGTGGTAGTCGCCGAACTGCACGTGCATCAGGCCCGGCACGGTGGTGGTCGGGTCGGCGTCCCGGTAGTAGTGCACACCCTGGACGAGGGACGACGCGCAGTTACCTACACCGACGATGGCAACGCGGATGGAGCCCATGCGTTTTCTCCTTCTGTTCAAGTCGAGCGGATCTGATTGGGGGGAGCGGATCCTCAGCGGGGTGGATCCGGGGGAGCGGCCGGGGGAAGGGCCGGCGGGACGTCGCCTTGGGGCGGGTGGGTCATGTTGCTGGCCCGCTCGGTGTCGATCAGCTCGGTGAGCCAACGCACCTCGCCGTCGACCGCCTCGAGGCCGTGTCGCTGAAGCTCGAGGGTGTACTGGTCGATCCGTTCCCGGCTGCGCTGCATCGACTGCCGAACGCCCTCACGGCGTTCCTGCAGCCGGCTGCGGCGGCCTTCGAGGATCTGCAGCCGGGTGGCCGCGTCGGTCCGGGCGAAGAAGGCGAAGTGGATGTCGAACCGCTCGTCCTCCCACGCGGCCGGGCCGGGGTCACCGACCAGGGACTGGAAGCGCTCCTTGCCCTCGGCAGTGAGCTCGTAGACGATCTTGGCTCGGCGGGCGGCCAAGGGGGCGGCGGCGGCGTCATCGACGTCCGTCTCCCGGATCCAGCCGTCCGCGAGCAGGGTCTTCAGGCAGGGGTAGAGCGTGCCGTACGAAAGGGCGCGAAACGTCCCGAGCAGGGTGTTCAGGCGTTTGCGGAGCTCATAGCCGTGCATGGCGGACTCGTGCAGCAGGCCAAGGACGGCCAGCTCCAAGACGTCGCCGCGACGGCTCACAGCACCTCCCACGCTCATGACGGATGCGGAGATCGCATCAGCTATCAACTCTGCGTTACATCGAGCTGATGTATCGAGTCGATACATCAGCTCGTAAGGTGAACATACGTCGGGTTGTCCCGCAGGGCAAGAGAGGGGCCTTCTCAGCCGGACCCCGTACGCTCGGCACCTGCAGCATTGGGGCCGTCGCCGGGCACGCCTCATACTGAACGCGTCCGGCTCCACGAACCGGCAACCCCGCACCACGAGCAACGCGTAGGACAGGGCGTACAGCAGGCAGAGCCGACAGCAGCCGACAGCGCAGCCGAGAGGGAGGCACCGAACACCGTGGCAGGTCCAGGCGGCTCCAACTCCAGTGGCCGCGGTTCGGGTGCGGGCGGCGAATGGCGCCTGCCCGAGCGCAGCCGAAAGCTCGGCAACCGCTCCGGCCAGGCCGACGAGCCGCAAGAGCCGGCCACTCCTGCTGATGCCGAACCGGCTGCTCCCGCGGTCCGGGCGGGCCTGAACCGTCCCGGGGTGCTGCCCGCCGACCGGCGGCCGAAGATCGGCCGCGGGGCCCAGACTCCGGCGGCCGCGCCGCCGCCCACCCGCCAGCCGGTCACGCCCCCGGAAGCGGCTCCGCCCCGGACTTCGGCTCCGCCCCGGAGTGCAGCTCCGCCCGGCAACCCGGCCCCGGCTCAGCCGCTTCGACCGGCCCAGCCTCCGCGGCCGTCGTCCCCTCGTCCCACTGCTTCACCCGCCGGCTCGCCGCCGGCTGCGGGTCCGCCGGCCGTTCCGCTGTCCCCGGCCCGTCCGCAGGAGCCCACCCGTCCGGTCCGCCCGCCCGCCAGTCCGGCCCCGGGACTGCGTCCGGCCTCGCCGGCCCGTCCGGCCCCGCGTCCGCAGGATCCGATGCGCCCGGACGAGGCCGGGCGTCCGGAAGTTTCTCTGCGCTCAGCGGAGTCGGCCGACATCCTGGCTCAACTGGCCCGCCCGGCTCAGCCGGCTCGACCCGCCCAGCCGGCCCGGCCCGCCCAGTCGGGCCGACCGGCGCCGCTGACGGCTGAGCCGCTGCCGCCCCCGCCGCCCGAGCTGTTGGAGCGGCCGTACGCCGCTGCTCCCGTTCCGGAGCCGGTGGCGGCCGGCCGGGGTGGCTCGCAGTCCCTGCTGCCCGGCGCCCCGCCGCCCACCGGTGGCATCGGTCTGTTCCCCAAGGGCGGGGGGCAGAGTTCACCGCCGGGGGGCTACAACCCCGGCCCCGGTGGCGGTCGCCCGCCGGGCCCGCCCCCGCCCCGCAAGAGCAACTGGCTCAACTACCCGCGACGCCGGCCGAAAGGCTGGACCCGCTGGTTCCCCTCGTTGCGGCTGATCCTGCTGGTGTTCACCCTCGGCATCGTCACCGCGATCGCCGGTGTCGTGCTGATCTATCAAAAGATCACGATTCCCGCGGCCGACTCCAAGATCCAGGCCCAGACGTCGATCATCTACTACGGCGACGGCAAGACCGAGATCGCCCGGATGGCCACCCAGGACCGCGAGATCGTCAACCTGTCGCAGATCCCGGTGCCGGTCCAGAACGCCGTGCTCGCGGCCGAGGACCACACCTTCCGCACCAACAGCGGGGTCGACCCCAAGTCGATCATTCGCGCGGTCTACAGCAACGCCCGGGGCAACGCCACCCAGGGCGGCTCGACGATCAGCCAGCAGTACGTGAAGAACGTCTACAACCAGCGCCAGCGCACGGTGAAGCGCAAGATCACCGAGGTCTTCCTGGCCATCAAGATCAACCGCACCGAGGACAAGGACAAGATCCTCGAGCGCTACCTGAACACGATCTACATGGGTCGCGGGGCCTACGGCATGCAGGCCGCGGCGCACGCCTACTTCGGGCAGAAGACCGACGCGAAAGATCTGACCGTGTCCCAGGGCGCCTTCCTGGCCGGGATCATCAACGCGCCGTCGCTGGCCGACCCGCGGGACGGCGTCGACGAGAAGGCCCGGGCCACCCGGCGCTGGAACGTCGTGCTGGACGCGATGGTGACCGACGGCTGGCTCGATCCGCAGGATCGGGCCGGGCTGAAGTTCCCGAAGACGATCAAGCAGGTCACCCAGACCTCGGTGAAGGGGCAGAACGCCTACCTCAAGGAGATGGTCGAGGACGAGGCGGCCCAGGACGCCCACCTGACCAAGGCCCAGCTCGAAACCGGTGGCTACAAGATCGTCACCACTTTCGACCCGGCCCTGATCAAGGCCGGGGTGAAGGCGGTCAAGGACCAGTTGCCCAGCGACACCCCGAAGAACCTGCGGGTCGGAATGGCCTCCATCGATCCGCGGACCGGGCAGATCAAGGCGATCTACGGCGGCAAGGGGATCTTGAAGGAGGAGAACCAGGCCACCAAGGACGCCGCCCAGGCCGGGTCGACGTTCAAGGCGTTCGGCCTGATGTCGGCCCTGGAAGATGGTTACAGCCTGAAGACCTACTACAGCAGCGCCAGCCCGATGAAGATCGCCGGCGTCCCGGTGCAGAACTTCGGCAACGAAACCTACGGGTACGTCAACCTGGTGACCGCCACCGAGCACTCGCTCAACACCGTCTACGTCCAGCTCAATCACGAGGTCGGAGAGGACAAGACCAGAGCGACAGCGATCAAGGCGGGGATTCCTGACACCAATGATCTCAAGGACAATCTGGTCAACGTGCTGGGCTCGACCAACGTGCACCCGATCGACCTGGCCAGCGCCTACGGCGTGTTCGCGGCCAAGGGGATCCGGCACCCGGCTTACTCGGTGGTGTCGGTGAGCAAGATCGGCACCGGCGACGTGGTGTACAAGAACCCGCAGGACAAGGGCACTCGGGCGTTCAGTGCGGGCTCGACCGCCGACCTGACCTACGCCCTGCAACAGGTGGTGCTGCACGGAACGGCCGCCAACTCGATCGCCCGCGGCGGCCTCGATCGTCCGGCGGCCGGCAAGACCGGTACCTCGAACGACAGCAAGTCGGCCTGGTTCGCCGGCTTCACCCCGCAGCTGGTCACCACGGTGGCCATCCACCAGCAGGTGCAGGTCAAGGTGAAGAAGCACGGCAAGGTCGTGCTGAACGCCGACGGAACCCCGAAGATGAGGACGAAGATCGTGCCCATCTCCGGGTTCGGCGGCCTCAGCAACTCCTCCATCTCCGGGGGTACCTTCCCGACCCGGATCTGGACCGAGTTCATGAAGATCGCGCTCGAAGGCAAGCCGATCATCCCCTTCCCGGACCCGGTCTACGGCGGCGAGGTGAAGCACGGCCAGCCGATCAAACCGACGCTGGCCCCGTCGCCGACGGCGGGCCCGACGGTCGCCCCGACCGACACGGCCCAGCCCACCGCGACGCCTTCGGCTCCGGCCACGGTCGGCCCGACCACTGACCCGAACCCGACCCAGCCGGGCCAGCCGGGCCAGCCGACCAACCCGGTCGTGGTCCCGACCCCGGATCCGAACCAATGACCGGACGGCGGGTCCGGCAGAGCCTGACCGGCAAGCAGACCCGGTTGGACGACGAACCCGGCAGCGTGAGCGTCTACGCGCCGTCCCGGCACGATCCGGTGGCCCGGGCGGCGAGCACGGTGATCGGCGGTCCGGCCGGTCGCCGGCTCGCCGGGCGCACCGGTTTCTGGCGGGCGGCACCGATTCTGGTGCTGCTGGCCTGCGTGGTGCTGTCGTTCGGGGTCGTCCAGAAGCAGCACTGCCGGGCGGTCGGCTGGAACTCGCCGGACCAGTTCTGGCACGCCTGCTACAGCGACATCCCGGTGCTCTACGGCAGCAACGCCCTGGGGGCCACGCCCCGGCCCGGCCTGGTTCAGGAGCTCGGCCCCGGCGGTCTCGGCCAGCCCCCGATCGCCGGCACCCTGATGTGGCTGACCTCGGCCTTCGTGTCGGACGGGCCGCACGCCGGGCGGGAGTACTTCGACCTGTCGGCGGTCCTGCTGGCCCTGCTGCTGGCGATCGGTGTGGCCGCGGTCGCGTTCACCGCCGGCCGGCGATCCTGGGACGCCTCCCACCTGGCCCTCAGCCCGGTACTGATCACCGCCGGCTTGATCTCCTACGAACTGCTGGCGGTCGGCCTGACCGCGGTGGCCCTGCTGGCGCTGGCCCGTAATCGGGCCCTGCTCGCCGGCGTGCTGTTCGGCCTGGCCGTGGCCTCGGCGCCCCAGGTGGCGGTGCTGGCCGCGGTGGTCGCGCTGCTGGCCTTCCGGTACCTGCGCTCCACCGCCGGTCTGGTGTTCGCCGGGGCCGGCGTCGTCTGCTGGTTCCTGGTCCGGGTGGTGCTGCTGCCCGGCTACTCCGGCAGCCTCGGCGACGCGTTCACCAGTTGGCGCGAGGCCGCCCCCGGGTACGGCTCGCTCTGGCTGGTCCCGCAGTTGCTCGGCTCCAGCAATCCCCAGCCCGCCACCTCGTTCGGCGGCCGGTTCCTGCAGGGACTGTTCGGCTGGCTGTTCGACGCCGGGCCGCTGTCCGGCAAGACCGCCTCCGGGCTGGCCGTGGTGCTGTTCGCCGTCCTGACCGCGGTGGTCCTGCGGCTGACCGTGGCCGTCGATCCGCCGTCCGATCCGGAGGGTGAGCTGGCCGGCTACGGTCGGCCGATCGAGTACGGGTCGGGCGAGCCGGCCCCGGTCGACGAAGCGGTCGACGTCCCTCGCGCCGAGCCGTTGCCGCTCTCGGGTGAATTCATCACCCGGCGGGTGGCTCCGCTCGGCCTGGCTCTGTTCGCGGTGGTGCTGCTCACCGACAAGTCGCTGCCGGTCCAGGCCTCGCTGCTGCTGCTGCCGCTGATCGCGCTGACCGGTCTGCGCTGGCGCGACCACCTGATCTGGGCCGCCACCGAACTGGTCTACTTCGTCGGGATCTGGCTCTACATCGGCGGTGAGACCACCCCGAACCGGGGCCTTCCGGCCGTTTTCTACCTCTTCATGATCGTCGCCCGGCTGGCCGGGATCGTGTGGGTCGGCGTCCAGGGGGTTCTGGTCTACCGCTCGGCCCCCGATTCCGCCGCCGAACTCGACCCGGACCCGACCTGGGGACAACCCGGCGACGAGGCGCTCGCCTGTGGACAAATTTCATCCCGGGACGGCGACACGGGTAGGCTGCTCGACGATCGAGGTGCCGACGCGCCCCACCATGCGGGGTAGGTCGCACTTCGAACGACGCAACAGCCCTCCTGTCACGGAGAGACCGTGACCGCCAAGTCCAGAGGAGGTGGGTTTCCGCATGCGTCACTACGAACTGATGGTCATCCTCGACCCCGAACTCGAGGAGCGCACCGTCGCCCCGTCGCTCGACAAGTTCCTGAACGTCATCCGCAAGGGTGGCGGAACGGTCGAGAAGGTCGACATCTGGGGGCGTCGTCGCCTGGCCTACGAGATCAACAAGAAGACCGAAGGCATCTACGCGCTGGTGGACATGAACACCGAGCCCGCCGACGCCAAGGAACTCGACCGGCAGCTCAACCTGAACGAGTCGGTGCTGCGCACCAAGCTCATCCGGCCGGTCGTTCGTTCCGTCCGCCCCGCCAAGTCCTGACCCCCGCACCACCCCACCAGCGTCAGAACCGGAGAGACCCGAATGGCCGGCGACACCACGCTCACGCTCATCGGTAACCTCACCGCCGATCCCGAACTGCGGTTCACGCCGTCCGGGGCCGCGGTGGCGAACTTCACCGTCGCGTCCACCCCCCGCGCGTTCGACCGCCAGTCGAACGAGTGGAAGGACGGCGAGACCCTGTTCCTGCGCTGCTCGGTGTGGCGTGACGCGGCTGAGAACGTCGCCGAGTCGCTGCAGCGAGGCTCCCGGGTGATCGTCACGGGCCGGCTGAAGAGCCGCTCGTACGACACCAAGGAGGGCGAGAAGCGCACGGTCATGGAGCTCGAGGTCGATGAGCTCGGCCCGTCGCTGCGTTATGCCACCGCGAAGGTCAACAAGACCACTCGTGGCGGCGGAGGCGGTGGCGGCGGCTTCGGTGGCGGCGGTTCCGGATCCGGTGGCGGTGGTGGCGGCGGTTACTCCGGCGGTGGTGGCGGCGGATCGTCCTCTCCGGCGGACGACCCGTGGGCGACCGGTCCGTCCGGTGGCGGCAGTGGCGGTGGTGGCGGCGGCTTCGGCGGCAGCCAGGAAGAACCGCCTTTCTGATCAACAGTTTCATCCCATCCCGGGCCGCTGCTGCGTGCAAGTCCGGGCTCCGCGATTAAGGAGCACCACGATGGCCAAGCCACCCGTGCGCAAGCCGAAGAAGAAGCAGAACCCGCTCAAGGCCGCCAAGATCACGGTGGTCGACTACAAGGACACCGCCCTGCTGCGGAAGTTCATCTCCGACCGCGGCAAGATCCGCGCTCGCCGGGTGACCGGCGTGACCGTTCAGCAGCAGCGCGATATCGCGAAGGCTGTCAAGAACGCTCGCGAGATGGCTCTGCTGCCCTACTCCAGCTCTGCACGCTGAGAAAGGGGCAGATCAGATGAAGCTCATCCTCACGCAGGAGGTCACCGGTCTCGGTGCCCCCGGTGACGTCGTCGAGGTCAAGGACGGCTACGGCCGTAACTACCTCGTCCCGCGCGGTCTCGGTACCGCCTGGACCAAGGGCGGCGAGAAGCAGGTCTCTGCGATCCGCAAGGCTCGCGAGAGCCGGGAGATCCAGACCCTCGAAGAGGCCCAGAAGATCCGGCAGTCGCTGGAGAACCGTCCGGTGCGCCTGGCCGTTCGGGCCGGAGCCTCGGGCCGACTGTTCGGTGCGATCACCCCGGCCGACGTGGCCACCGCGATCGTGAACGCCGACGGCCCCCAGGTCGACCGCCGCAAGGTGGAGCTGACCCAGCCGATCAAGACCCTCGGTGAGTACACGGCGCTCGTGCGCCTGCACCCCGAGGTCTCGGCCAAGGTCGCGCTCAAGGTTGTCGCCGAAGCCTGAGCCCGTTCGCTCAGCAGCCCTCGGATCCACCCCTCGTCGGGGTGGGTCCGGGGGCTTCGTCGTTCTCGCCCGGCTCCCGTTCGCTCAGGCTCCCGTGACGAGCCAGCGGTCGCCCCGGGCCCGCAGCCCGAGCAGGATCGCCCTGAGGGCCATCCAGCCGCCCGCGTAGGCGACCCAGAGCAGCACCAGGCCGCCCGTGCCGGGGGGCCCCCAGGCGCCGATGGCCAGCGCCACCGGCACGAAGATCAGGGTCTGGATCAGGGCCGCGCCGGCCAGGAAGCGCCCGTCCCCGGCGCCGATCAGCACGCCGTCCAGGACGAACACGTAGCCCGCCAGCGGCTGGGTCACCGCCGCCACCAGCAGGGTGGCCCGCAGTGCGGTCCGGACCGCCGGATCGGCGCTGAACAACGGCCCGAACAGGCTGCCGCAGAGCAGCAGGACGACGCCGAACAGCACGCCGGCGGCAACGCCCCAGCGGACCATCTGCCGGGTCGCGGCCCGCACCTCGAGGAGGTCGCCGGCCCCGAGGGCGGCTCCGGTGAGGGCCTGGGCGGCGATGGCCAGGGCGTCCAGGCCGAGGGCGAGCAGGGTCCAGATGTTGCTCGCCACCTGATGGGCGGCCAGTGCCGGTGCGCCCAGCGTGGCCGCGACCGCGGTGGTCACCAGCAGCACGGCTCGCAGCGCGATGGTTCGTACCAGCAACGGGACGCCGGTCCGACCGACCAGGCGGACGCCGTCCCACCGGGGTCGCAGTGGCACCGACGCTCGGCGCGCGGCCGATCCCACGATGGCCAGTGCGGTGCCGGCCATCCCGATCTGGACGATCACCGTGCCGATCGCCGAACCTTTGATCCCCCAGCCCAGGCCGTGCACCAGGAGCAGGTTGAGGGCCGCGTTCAGCACCGCCGCGACCACGGCCAGCCAGAGCGTGACCCGGGTGTTCTGCAACCCGCGCAGCACCCCGACCAGGGCCATCACCACCAGCATGGCCGGGACGCCGGGCAGCGACCAGCGCAGGTACGTGACCGCGGCGGCGCTGACGGCGTCACTCGCGCCGAACCCGTCGACAATCAGCCCGGAGGCCGGTCGGCCGAGCAGAGCCACGACGACACCGATCCCGGCGGCCAGCCAGGCGGCGTCCAGGCCGATCGTGATCGCGCCGTCCCGGTCGCCGGCGCCGATCCGCCGGGCCACGCTGCTGGTGGTGCCGTAGGCCAGGAAGACGAATACGTTGACCGCGGTGGCCAGGACGGCTCCGGCCAGCCCCAGTCCGGCCAGCTGGGTGGTGCCGAGCCGGCCCACGATGGCCGAATCGGCCAGCAGGAACAGCGGCTCGGCGATCAGAGCGCCGAGGGCGGGCAGGGCCAGGGCCAGGATTTTGCGCTCGGTTGAGGCGGGGCGCGCCGTCACGTGATCTCCTCACATTCAGGCGTCGGCGTGATGCTTCTTCTGCGTGTCTTCCGCAGGCCGCCAAATTCCTCTGGATTTTTTCACATCCACAGCCCGTGGACGGCGCTTGCGCCGGTCAGAGGCTTGGCCGCCGGGAATGCCCGAAACTGTATCCCCAGGGTTTTCCACAAGCTGTGGGTAACCTCCGGGGTTTGTCCACCCCTCATCCACAGGGTGGGGACAGTTGTGCACGGGGGTGTGGACAAGGGCGTTGAGCCGGAGGGCTCCGGGGCCCTACCTTCAGGACCCTGGTCACCGGTGGAGCTGTCGGGCAGCGCCCGGACTCGCCGACATCCGTTACGGAGAGATGGATCTCAGTCGCTCTCCGGCAGAATGTCGGTGGTGTCCGGTTAGCTGGTCAGCATCACCGCCGGATCGCGACGGTAAGTCCGAAGCACGTGCCGGCTGAGGAAGAGGAGCAATGTCGATCGTTGATCTGCCCGTGACGCAGGGCGGTCCGTCGCAGGAGCTGGGCCGCACTCCTCCCCAGGATGTGGCGGCCGAGCAGAGCGTGCTGGGCGGCATGATGCTGTCCAAGGATGCGATCGCCGATGTGATCGAAGTACTCCGGATCAACGACTTCTACCGGCCCGCGCACGAGTCGATCTACGACGCCGTCCTCGACCTGTACGGCCGGGGCGAGCCGGCCGATGCGGTCACGGTCGCCGACGAGCTGACCAAGCGGGGCGAGCTGTCCAAGGTGGGTGGGCCGGCCTACCTGCACACCCTGATCTCGTCGGTGCCGACCGCGGCCAACGCCGGCTTCTACGCGCGCATCGTCCGTGAGCGGGCCGTGCTGCGCCGCCTGGTCGAGGCCGGCACCCGGATCGTCCAGCTCGGCTACGGTGGCTCCGACGGGCGCGGCGGCGGCGATGTCGACGAGATCGTGAACTCGGCCCAGGCCGAGGTCTACGCCGTCACCGAGACCCGCAGCAGCGAAGACTACGCGCCCCTCGGCGAGGTGATCGAGGGCACGATCGACGAGATCGAGGCCTCCAGTCACCGCGGCGACGGAATGACCGGCGTCCCCACCGGTTTCGCCGATCTCGACCGGCTCACCAACGGCCTGCACCCGGGCCAGATGATCGTCATCGCGGCCCGTCCGGCAATGGGCAAATCGACCTTGGGTCTGGACATTGCCCGCGCGGCGTCCATCCATCACAACATGGCCTCGGTGATGTTCAGCCTCGAAATGGGCCGTAACGAGATCACCATGCGGTTGCTGTCGGCCGAGGCCCGCATTCCGCTCCAGAACATGCGCAAGGGCACCATGCGCGAAGAGGACTGGACCCGCCTGGCCAAGACCATGGGCGAGGTCAGCGAAGCGCCGTTCTTCATCGACGACAGCCCCAACATGTCGCTCATGGAGATCCGGGCCAAGTGCCGCCGGCTCAAGCAGAAGCACGACCTGAAGCTGGTGATCATCGACTATTTGCAGCTGATGACCAGCGGCAAGCGGGTCGAGAGTCGCCAGCAGGAGGTCAGCGAGTTCTCTCGGGCACTCAAGCTGCTGGCCAAGGAGATCCAGGTCCCGGTCATCGCCCTCAGCCAGCTCAACCGTGGCCCCGAACAGCGAACCGACAAGAAGCCCCAGATGTCTGACCTCCGCGAGTCCGGTTGCCTCACCGCTGACACCCGCGTGCTTCGGGCCGACACCGGTGCCGAGGTCACGATGGGCGAGCTCTACGCCTCGGGTACCACGGACGTGCCGGTCTGGTCGCTGGACGAGAGCCTGCGCTACGTCCGCCGTCACCTCACCCATGTCTTCCCCACGGGCCACAAACCGGTGTTTCGGGTCCGGCTGGCGTCCGGCAAGGAAGTACGGGCTACCGCCAACCATCCCTTCCTCACCTATGAGGGCTGGGTACCCATCGGCGAACTCGCCACCGGCGCTCGGGTCGCCACCCCCCGCCATGTCATGGCACCGGAATCCACGACGGCGACGTGGGACGACCGTCAGGCCATCATGCTGGCCCATTTGATCGGCGACGGATCATTCGTCTCTCGCCAGCCCATTCGATATGCCAGTATCGACGAGGCCAATCTGGCGGCGGTCACCGACGCGGCACACTTTTTCGGCATCACCACGGTCAGAGACGAATACTCGGCGGCGAGATGCATCACCCTTCGCCTGTCGGCTCCTTACCATCTGACTCACGGACGACGGAACCCCATCGCTGAGTGGCTCGATGGCCTTGGTCTCTTCGGTCTGCGCAGCCACGAAAAGTTCGTGCCGACCGAGGTGTTCTCTCTTCCCAAACGCCAGATCTCGCTGTTCCTCCGACACCTGTGGGCCACAGACGGATCTGTCACCGTCAACAAGACAGTCCGGGGTGGTCGGGTCTATTACGCCTCGACGAGTCGGAAACTGGTCGACGACGTCTCTCGCTTACTGCTGCGGTTCGGGATCTCGTGCCGGATCAGGACCGCGCACAAGACCGGGTATCGCGACGGCTTCACTCTCGACATCTCCGGCGTCGAGGACCAGCGCCGTTTTCTTCACGAGATCGGCGTGCACGGCCGCCGAGGCGAGAACGTCACCCAGTTGATCGACGTTGTGGCCCCGATCAAAGCGAGCCCTAACGTGGACACGGTGCCCAAGGAGATCTGGGATCGGGTCCGCGTCATACTGGCTGAACAGAAGATCACGCACCGGGAGTTCGCGGCGGCCATGGGAACCCAGTTCTCCGGCTCCACGATGTGGAAGCGCAGCCCTAGCCGGCAGCGACTCGGAAAGGTTGCCGCACTGCTCGGAGACGCCGATCTCGAGATGTATGCCGTCAACGACGTCCTCTGGGACACGGTCGTCTCGGTGGAGCCGGATGGTGAAGAGCAGGTCTTCGATGCCACGGTAGTCGGCACCCATAACTTCGTGGCCAACGGCATCGCCGTCCACAACAGCATCGAGCAGGATGCCGACATGGTGATCCTGCTGCACCGGGAGGACGCGTACGAGAAGGAGAGCCCGCGCGCCGGGGAGGCCGACTTCATCGTGGCCAAGCACCGTAACGGGCCGACCGACACGATCACGGTCGCCTTCCAGGGGCACTACTCGCGCTTCGTGGACATGGCGACCTAGCGGCCAGGCTCGGCCGGCTGCTCGACTCGGCCGACGGCTTGACATGTGACCAATAGGTCACCTATTTTCGGTGCTGTGGACGAGGTGTTCAAGGCGCTGTCCGACCCCACCCGCAGGAGCTTGCTCGACGAGCTCTTCCGGGAGGACGGCCAGACCCTGGGCATGCTCGAGGCCCGGTTCGAGATCTCGCGCTTCGGCGTCATGAAGCACCTGAAGTTGCTGGAAGAGGCCGGTCTGGTCGTCAGCCGACGCCGGGGGCGGGAGAAGCTGCACTTCCTCAACCCGGTGCCGATCCGGCTCGTCCACGACCGGTGGGTCAGCAAGTACGCCGAGCCGTGGGCCGCAGGGCTGAGCGCGCTCAAGTCCAGTCTGGAGAGTTCGATGGAGAAGATCTTCGAGATCTACATTCGCACCACCCCGGAACGACTCTGGGAAGCAATCACCGATTCCGAGATCCGCGGCAAGTACAACTTCGGCGTCACGATCAAGTCCGACTGGGTCGCCGGCGGGCACTTCGAGCAGAGCCACCCGATGGGTGGCGTGCTCGGTGAAGGTGAGAACGTCGAGCTCGACCCGCCCCGCCGGCTGGTTCAGACCATGAAGGCGCTGTGGAGCGACGAGGTCGCGAGCGAGGGATACTCGCGGGTCACCTGGGAGATCGAGCCGGTCGGCGACTCGTGCCGGTTGCTCGTGACTCACGACCAGTTGCGTGAGGGCGCCAACGAGCAGATCTACGGCGGCTGGCCCATGATCCTCTCCGGTCTGAAGACCTGGCTGGAGACCGGCGAACTGCTCACCACGCCCGGCTCACTGATGTACTCCCCGAAATAGCGTCCGGCCGAGACAGCGATCAGGCCGAGATTGCGATTAGGCCGAGACAGCGGTCGGTCGAGACAGCGATCAGGCCACGTCCGGCGCGCCGGTCAGCTCCAGACTCAGCTTCCAGAGCCGGTTCTGAACCGTGGTGTCGTAGGCGCTGGCATCGGCTCGTGCCTCCCGGGTGCGGTCGAAGAATTTGCCGCTGACGCCGGCCAGGGCCGGGTCGTCGACCAGGCGGCGGGTTGCCGCCTCGCCGTCCTCCAGGCTGTCGATGCTTCGGCCGATCTCCTGGAGCACCATCTTGGTCGGCATGTAGGTGGAGGGGTGCAGGCTGTTCACCGTGATTCCTTCCGGCCGCAGCCGGTCGGCCAGCACGAACCCGGCGGTGATCTGAGCCAGCTTGCTCTGGCCGTAGGCCCGGGTGCCGCTGTACCCGTGCTCGATCATGACGTCGTCGAAATCGATCGGCGCCTGGCCGAGCGAGGCGACATTCACGATCCGCACGGACGCCGACCCGGCCGGGCCGGCTGATCCGGCCGGGCCGGCTGATCCGGGAGTCGGCCCGGTTCCGGCCTTCGCCGCCCGGAGCAGCGGCAACAAGCGCAGGCTCAGGTCGAACCCGGCCAGATAATTGACGGCGAAACGCAATTCGACGCCGTCCACCGTCACCTGACGATGCCGCCCGGCCGGCTCGCCGGAACCGATGCCGGCGTTGCTGACCAGCACGTCGAGCCGATCGGTGAGCTCGCCGACCTGCCTGCTGAGCCGGTGCACCTGCGCGAGGTCGGCGAGGTCGGCCAGCACGGCGGTCGGTGCCCGCCCGGTACGTTCGGTGATCTCGGCGGCGGCGAGGTTCAGCCGATCCGGATCGCGGCCGTGCAGGATCACCGTGGCCCCGGACGCCGCCAACGAATGGGCCAGGGCCCGGCCCAGGCCATCGGTGGCCCCGGTGATCAAGATGGTCCGCCCGTCGTCCACGAGTTCGCTCATGACTCGAGCAAACGATGCCTGGGCAAGACAGATTCCGTCCGGCCGCATCGTCCGGCACCGCGATCGCGCCCCGCCGTGACCGGGCGGGCCGTTGTCGTAGGTCGATGGCAGGATCGGGGACATGCCGCTCACCGTGCGAACTCCAGGTCTGGTGCTGATCGAGCACGAGTTCCAGCTGCCACTCGATCATTCGGCTCCGGCCGGCGAGACCATCACCGTGTTCGCCCGGGAGGTGGCCGAGCCGGAAGGTCGTGATCGGCCCTTCCTGGTCTTCTTCCAGGGCGGCCCGGGCCACGAGGCGACGCGCCCGACCCGGCACCCGTCGTCCTCGGGCTGGATGGATCGGGCCCTGCGCGACTACCGGGTGCTGATGCTCGACCAGCGCGGCACCGGCCGTTCCACCCCGGTCGGCGAACTGCCCGGGCTCACGCCGTCCGAGCAGGCCCAGTACCTGAGCCACTTCCGGGCCGACTCGATCGTCCGCGACGCCGAGCTGATCCGGGCCGCGCTCGGCGTCGAGCGCTGGAGCATCCTGGGTCAGTCGTTCGGCGGCTTCTGCGCGCTCACCTACCTGTCGCTGGCTCCCGAAGCGCTGCAGGCCGCGTTCTTCACCGGTGGCCTGCCGCCGGTCGGCCTGCATCCGGACGAGATCTACCGGCTGACCTTCGAGCGTGTCCTGGAGCGTAATCGCCGGTACTACCAGCGCTATCCGAACGACCGCGACGTCGTCCGCCGGATCCACGAGCGGCTGACCGACGACGTGCGGTTGCCCAACGGCGACCGGCTCACCTCGCGCCGGTTCCGGCAGTTGGGCAACAAGCTCGGCATGAGCGACGGCGCCGAGCAGTTGCACTACCTTCTGGAACTGCCGCTCGACTCGCCCGCCTTCCGGCACGACGTGCAGGCCGGCATGGGGTTCGACCGCAACCCGATCTACGCGATTCTGCACGAGGCCTGCTACGCCGACGGCCAGGTCACCGACTGGTCGGCGGCCCGGGTGCAGCCGGCCGAGTACCAGCACGATCCGACCCTTTTCACCGGTGAGCACGTCTTTCCCTGGATGTTCGAAGACCACCGGGCCCTGGCTCCGCTCAAGGAGGCGGCCGAACTGCTGGCCATCCGGTCGTGGCCGGCCTTGTACGATCCGGAACGTCTGCGAGCCAACGAGGTTCCGGTGGCGGCGGCCGTGTACGCCGAGGACATGTACGTCGAGAGCGCTCTCTCGCTGCCGACGGCCGAGCTGATCCGCGGCTGCCGGCCGTGGCTGACCAACGAGTACGAGCACAACGGGCTGCGGGCGGCCGGGGATCACGTCCTCGGCCGGCTGATCGACCTCGCGTTCGGCCGCGCCTGAGGGCAATGAAGGGTAGAACGGACAGATGACTGATCTCGATGCCGTCAGCCAATGGATCGAAGGCTACGTCCGGGCCTGGAACAGCAATGACGCCGAAGACATCGGCCGGCTGTTCACCGACGACGCCAGCTACTCGACGGCGCCGTTCAACCCGCCCTGGCTGGGCCGCCGGCAGATCGTCGAGGGCTGGCTGGCCCACCAGGACGAGCCCGGCGAGACGTCGTTCGAGTGGGAACCGATCTCGCTCACCGACGACGTCGCGGTCATCCGGGGCACGTCGCGCTACCCAGAGACGACCTACGGCAACCTCTGGGTGATCCGGCTGGCCCGCGACGGCCGGTGCCGGGAGTTCTCCGAGTGGTGGATGGAGTACCCGCCCAAGTGATCAGCTCTGCGGTTCGTCCACGCCCGCGTTCTTCTTGCCGCATCTGACCCGCCGGGCCGCCTTGACCAGCGCACTCGACTCCGAGGCGGCCTTGGCCAGCGACTGCTTGGGCGCATTGGCGGCCCGCTGACCGTTGTTGCTCAACGCGATCCGGGTCTGCGAGACGGCGAACTTGCCGCCGCTGGTCGATTTGGCCAGCAGGCCGGCCAGTTGCAGCCCACGGCCCGAGTCGACGCAGCGGACGCCGGTTCCGTAGCCGGTGAAGCCCAGATCGAAGGTGTACTGCTTGCCCTGCACGTTCAGGGTCGGCACGATCGCGCAGTTGATCACCGTGTAGAGGGCGACCGAGCGGCCGGTGTCCAGCAGGATCACCGAGGAGCCGTCGCCGAGTTGCTGTCCGATCGCGGTCGCCGCCTGCGGGGCGGCGCTGCTGAACGTGGTCGAGAAGGTGGCGCCGCTGGCGGTGCGGACTCCGAGCCGGCGCTTCGCCCCCTTGTCGACCAGCCAGAGGGTGTCCTTCTTGCCGTCGTGGTCCAGGTCGGGCGACTTCGCTCGGGCCGCGCCGCCGGGCACCGCCTTCGGGGTGGCCTTGCAGCCGCCGCCCGGCTTGACCGCTTCGGTCGGGTTGACCGCCGGCGCGCTGCTCGCGGCACCGCCACCCTTCGTGCTACCCGTCGTCCCGCCCGAATCGGCACCGGTACCCGCCCCCGCACCTGAATCGGCACTGGTCGTAGGGGCCGCGGTGATGTCCGAGGCCGAGCAGGCGGTCAGGGCGCCCAGCGCCAGCGGGAGCGAGAGGACCGCAGGGACAAGTCGCCGCAATCGGGGCGAAAGCCCGCCGGTGGACATCATGGTTGGCATGCTCTCACGCCGGTTACACGGGTGTGACCACCGATTCGTTCAACCCCGCTTCGGGCGAGCTCAGGCCGGCTCAGGCCTGGTCGCCCGGGCTGACCACCGTCTCCTTCAGCTTGGCGATCGCGAAGCCCCAGGCCTGGTCGACCGAGACCTTCGGGGGCAGCGACACCTCGTCCGGATTGGTGACGACGTCCAGCAGGACCGGGCCGGGGGTGGCGAAGGCCAGTCGGGTGGTCTGCTCCAGCTCGTTCGGGTCCTCCACCCGCCAGGCCGTCCACCCGATGGCCCGGGCCACCGCGGCCAGGTCGGGGTTGCGCAGCACGGTGCCGAACTCGGGGAAGCCGACCTGTTCCTGCTCCAGCTTGACCATGCCGAGCCGGCCGTTGTCGAACACCACCACCCGCACCGGCAGGTTCTGGTCGACCGCGGTGATCAGGTCGCCGAGCAGCATGGTCAGGCCGCCGTCACCGGCCAGGGCGACCACCTCCCGGTCGCGGTCGAGGGCCTGGGCACCCAGCGCCTGCGGCATGGCGTTGGCCATCGAGCCGAGGTTGTACGAGCCGATCAGCCGGCGCTGCCCGCGCATCCGGATGAACCGCGACAGCCAGACCGTCGACATGCCGGTGTCGCTGGTGAACACCGTGTCCTCGCCGGCCACCCGATCGATCACCGCGGCCACCAGTTCGGGCCGGATCCGGCTGCTCGGGTCCTCCACCGGGTGCCGCACCTTGGCCAGCAACTTGCCGGTCAGCGAACCCTGGTCCGGGCCGGCGAGGTCCGGGTCGACCAGGGCCTGCTGCCGCTCCTGCCAGGCGATGTACTGCTCCCGGCTCTTCTCCAGGTGGCCCCGGTCGGGCTTGGTCAGCACCTGGTCACGCAACAGCTTCAGGGCGACCCCGGCATCGGCGACCAGGCCGACGTCGACCGCGGTGCGCCGGCCGATGTGCTCGGGGCGGGTGTCGATCTGGATCGTCGTCGTCCCGGCCGGCAGCCACTCCGGGTACGGGAAGTCGGTGCCGACCATGAGCAGCAGGTCGGCGCCGTCGAAAGCGGTCTTGCTGGCCGGGTTTCCGATCAGGCCGCTCTGCCCGACCCCGAACGGGTTGTTGTGCTCCAGGCGTTCCTTGCCCCGGATCGTGAGCACCATCGGCGCGGCCAACTGATCGGCCAGGGCGATCAGGTCCTCCCGGGCGCCGGCGGCGCCGATCCCGGCCAGGATCGTCACGGTCGAAGCGGCATCGATCAGGCGGACGGCGTCCTGAAGCGGGTCCGCGGCCGGGTGCAGTACCGGCCGGGTGGTCACGAAGGTGGCCGCCGCGGCGTCCTTGGGCAGGCTGAGCTCACCGACGTCACCGGGCAGGGTCAGGACGGCGACGCCGGGCCGGGCGTAGGCCGCGTTCACGGCCTGGATGAGCAACCGGGGGAACTGCTCGGCCGCGGTCACGGTAGCCCGGAACTCGGCCACATCGGTGAACAGCAGGTCGTTGTCGACCTCCTGGAAGTAGTCGCTGCCGAGCTCGGCCCGCGGCACCTGACCGCAGATGGCCAGCACCGGGGCGTGCGACTTCTTGGCGTCGTAGAGGCCGTTAAGCAGGTGGATCGATCCCGGCCCGACCGTGCCCATGCAGACCGCCAGCTGGCCGGTGAGCTGGGCCTGGGCGCTGGCCGCGAACGCGCCGGCCTCCTCGTGGCGGACGCCGATCCACTCCATCCCGTCCTGCCGGCGGATGGCATCGGTCACCGGGTTCAGGGCATCGCCGACGACGCCCCAGACGGTACGGACGCCGAGCTGGTGCAGGCCGGCGATGATGGCTTCGGCGACGGTGGTCATGGAGCTCCCTACAGTGAGTGTTCAGCGGAACGAGTCGGCGTGGGCGGCCTTCCAGTCCTCGGCCCACGAGCTCGGTGGACCGGCGACCAGCTCGCCGGGCAGCAGCCATTCGTACAGCTCGCCGTAGCTCCTGGTGGTGGTGTGGTCGATCCGGCGCATCAGGTGCTCGGGCCGCACCTGGTCGGGCCCGGTCAACCCCATCGCCGCGGTGATCTGCAGGGCCTGGGCCACCGTGGCCTGCTGGTATCGCTGCACCCGGGTGCTCTTGTCACCCACGTCGAGCGCCTGAGCCCGGTGCGGGTCCTGGGTGGCCACGCCGACCGGGCAGGTGTTGGTGTGGCACTTCTGGGCCTGGATGCAGCCGATCGCCATCATCATCGCGCGGGCCGCATTGGTGTAGTCCGCGCCCTGGGCCAGCCGCTTGACGACGTCACTGCCGGTTGCCACCTTGCCGCTGGCACCGATCCGGATCCGGTCCCGCAGACCCGCGCCGACCAGGGCGTTGTGCACGGTGATGAGGCCGTCGGTGAGCGGCGTCCCGACATGGTCCTCGAACTCCAGGGGCGCCGCGCCGGTGCCGCCCTCGGAGCCGTCGACCACGATGAAGTCGGGCGTGATCCCCTCGGCCAGCATCGCCTTGCAGATGGCCAGGAACTCGCGCCGGTTGCCCAGGCAGAGCTTGAACCCGGTCGGTTTGCCGCCGGCCAGCTCGCGCATCTTCGCGATGAACAGGACCAGCTCGCGCGGCGTCCGGAACGTGGAGTGCGCGGCCGGGCTGACACACTTCTCACCCTGGGGGACGCCGCGAGCGGCCCCGATCTCCCTGGTCACCTTCGAGGCCGGCAGCACCCCGCCGATGCCGGGCTTGGCGCCCTGGCTGAGCTTGAGCTCGACCATCTTGACGGACTCGTGAGCGGCCTTGTCGCGGAACCTCCGGGGGTCGAACGTGCCGTCCTCGGTCCGGGCTCCGAAGTAGCCGCTGCCGATCTCCCAGACGATGTCGCCGCCGTACCTGAGGTGGTGGTCGGTCAGGCCGCCCTCACCCGTGTCGTGGCTGAACCCGCCCAGCTGGGCGCCTTTGTTCAGGGCCATCAGGGCGTTGGCCGACAGGGCCCCGAAACTCATCGCCGACACGTTCAGCAGGGCCGACTCGTAGGGCTGGGTGCAGTCCGGCCCACCGATCCGGACCCGGGGCTGCTCCTTCGGCTCGGGCTCGGGGAAGGTGCTGTGCAGCAGGAACTCGTAGCCGACCTCACCGACGTCACGTTCGGTACCGAACGCCTGCTCGCCGTGAACACCTTTGGCTCGTTCGTAGATCACCGAGCGGACGTCGCGGTCGTAGGGCCGGCCGTCGTAGTTGCGCTCGATGAAGTACTGCTGGATCTCCGGGCGCATGGTCTCCAGCAGGAAGCGGAGCCGGCCGAACACCGGATAGTTGCGCAGGATCGAGTGCCGGCGCTGAAGGAGGTCGTGGACGGCCACGGCCAGGAAAATGACGGCCGGCGCGGCGGCCAGCCACCACCAGGGCGATAGGAGCACGGCCGCGGTCACCGTGAGCACGGACAGCACCAGGCCCGTCGCGAGCACACTCAGACGCAGCATCGAGGGTTCCCTTTCGAAGGTCACCTCAAGCTAAGTCCGCCACCGATCATCGGCAGGTCGAGGCCGGGCCGGCTCCTCAGCAATTTCTAAGCCAGGCAAGGCGTTCTCAGCCCGGCGCTGTTCTCAGACCGGAGCCGTTTTCAGGCGGGGGGCGTGCCCCAGGCCACAGCCACGGCGTCCCGGACCGATGTGGCCTGTTCGCGGCCGGCCCGGGCCGAGGCCGCCCGGAAGGCCGGATCGAGCACGTTCTTGCCCATCGCGGCCTTCGCCTCGCCGCTCGGCGTGACCACGGCCGAGTGCAGATGCTGGCCCAGGGCGGCCAGCTGATGCGAGATCCGGGCGCTGCGGCGCAACGCCAGAGCCATCGGGGCCAGCACCACCACCCGGCCGTAGCCCTCGGCCAGGTCGACGTTCGTGCCGGAGCGCACCCCACCGTCGACGTAGCGATGCTCACCGATCGTCACCGGGGGCCAGACCAGTGGCACCGCGCAACTGGCGCCCACGGCGTCGACGAGATGGACGCCGGAGTCGCGGTCGAACACCCGCAGCTCGCCGGAGGTCGCCTCGACCGCGGTGATCAGCAGCCGTCGTTCGGGCCAGGCGTGGGAGTGCAGCAGATCCTCGAAGACGGGCCGGCGCTGTGACTCGGGCACGGTGCGGGCCGACAGGGCCAGCCGGCCCAGGCGGGCCCGGGCCTTCTGATCGCCACCGGGAAGCACACTCGCCACCACCCAGCGCAGCAGCGATCCCTTGCTCAGTTCGTCGGCGGCCTCACCGGAGGCGTCCTTGAGCTGTTCGTCGTACAGATCCTGAAGCGGGACGCCGCTGGTCAGCTGGGCTCCGACGACCGAGCCGGCTGAGGTTCCGATCACGACATCGGCCTGGGTGAGGTCGACCCCGAGCTCGGCCAAGCCGATCAGCAGGCCCAACTCCCAGCCGATCCCGGTGATTCCGCCGCCGCCCAGCACGAGGGCCTTTCGCTCATTCTTCATGAGTAGCTCCTCGGAGTCGGGGCGAGAACGCCGATTCTAGACGCCGTCGGCTCGGGGTGGCTCGGCGGCAGTAGTGCGTGGCCAGGTCGTTTGTCAGGCTTGAACCCCGTGTCCGGGCGGCTCCGGTCGCTGTGGGGTCTGCCTGGGAGTAATAGCTTTCGACCTCAATGGGATATCGCCCAGGTCGAACGCGGCCTCGGACAGCGGTCCGAGGTTGGTGGCGGCTGAGGGGCGGCCCGCTGCGGCGATCACGTCGTGACGGGAAGGCACTTCTTGAGCATGACGTCATCGAGGAGCTGGCCAATCAGTGACGGAGAGTGATTTAGTGAGGCGATTCGCGAAGTTTTACACCGGGATGATCGTCTGTGGTGGCGAGATCTTCAACCGTCAGTATCGTGATCAACGCTTTCGATCGAGAGCGGAAAGCCCGATGTGTCGGGTTTCCTTGGCGAACGACCGCGGAGGTAGCGATGCGCATCACGACGGCTCTGCTCGTACTTTGGCTCCTGATCGGCGTTATCGCGGCTGCACAGCGCGACTACTTCAACGACAGCAGTCCCAGCTGTGCCAAGACCGGCACCATTGCGGTGACGATCGTTGCCGGACCGCTGAACTACATCGGGGCCAACCCGAAGGTGCACTGCAAGGCGCCGGAACCGTCCAAGTAGACCGTTCCGTTCGTGATTCCGCCGAAGTAGATCCGCTGAACCGTCCCTTCGAAGCAAACTCCGGCGCCCTCGCAGGCAGTAGCTCGAAGAAGTTGCTCATCGCCTCTGCCGCACCGCGACCCGGTGCGGCAGAGGCGTTCGCATTTTGTCCGACCGCTGGATTTCCGACCGGCTCGGTTAGGGTCGCTCCAAGCCTCACTTCCAGCCCAAGCCCTCACTCTCAGCCCTAACCTCACTCTCAGCCCGAGCCGTCTGGAGCCCGTCGTGCCGCTCTTCCTGGTCCGCTACCACTACATCGACGACAGCGAGGCCCTGGCTCGGGTGCGTCCGACGCACCGCGAGTGGCTTCGCAGTCTGGGGAACACCATTCCCGGCAGCGGGCCGACCAAGGACAACGGGGCGGCGCTGGTGTTCGAGGGCGAGTCGGCGGACGCCGTCATCGAACTCGTCGATCAGGATCCCTTCTGGGTCGCCGGCTTCGTGGCCGAACGGACCGTGGTCGAGTGGACGCTCGTCAACGGCCGCTGGATGGAGTCGATCTAGCGATCCGCTCCACCGGATCCCGCGATCCGGTTCAGTGCGCTGGCCCGGTCAGTACGGCCGACAGGCGTTGGACGGCGTGGCGCAACTGATCCGGGGAGTGCATGGCGTAGCCCAGCACCAGCCCGGGCGGTCCGCCGAGCTGGAGGTGCTCCGAGAGGGGCTGGACCCGTAGCCCCGCCTCGGCCGCCTTCCGGGCGACCTCGCGGTCGTCAATGCCGTCGGTCATGGTCACCAGCACGTGCAGGCCGGCCGCCACGCCGTGCAGCCGCAGCCCGGGAATCAGCCGGTTGATCTCCTCGACCATCGCGTCACGTCGACGTCGTTGCCGACCGCGGACCAGGCGCAGGTGCCGTTCCAGGTCGCCCGACGAAATCAGTTCGGCCAGAACCAGTTGCGGCAGGGTTGGACTGCCCAGGTCGTTGCCTCGCTTGGCCTCGACGAAGTCGTCACGCCAGCGCTCGGGGGCCAGCAGCCAGCCCAGCCGCAACGCCGGGGCCAGCGACTTGGAGACGCTGCCGAGATAGATGACGTGTTCGGGAGCCAGGGACTGCAGGGCCGCCACCGGGGCCCGGTCGTACCGGTGCTCGGCGTCGTAGTCGTCCTCGACGATCAGTCCACCGGTGGCCCGGGCCCAGCCGATGAGTTCTCGCCGCCGGTGCGGAGCCAGCACCACGCCGGTCGGGAACTGATGGGCGGGGGTGACGAAGACGGCGTCGGCGTCGATCGCCGACAACCGGGCGACATTCAGGCCGTGCTCGTCCACCGGGATCGGTGGAGTCCGAGCTCCCCAATACTGCAGGTGGTTTCTGGACCCGCCGGAGCTCGGGTCCTCGATCGCCAGCCGGTGACGCCCGCGTCGGCCCAGAACCTGGGCCACCAGGGCCATCGCCTGAGCCGTTCCGGTGACGATCATCAGGTCGTCCGGGTCGGCCCGGATACCGCGCGATCGGCCTAGCCAGTCGGCCAGGGCGATCCGGAGGGGACGGGCGCCGCGCAGGTCTCCGTAACCGAGCACGACCGCGTCGGCCTGATCGAGCACTCGTCGCTCGGCCCGGAGCCAGCGTTCCCGGGGAAAGGCCGACAGGTCGGGGACGCCGGGATAGAGGTTGAGCTGTGACGGCGCCGGCGCGCCCGGTGCCGGTGCCCTCAGCGGGACGGGCGTCGGGGGCGGCGAGGCCACGGTCGTTCCGCCGCCTTGCCGTCCGACCAGCCGCCCCTCGTCGACCAGTCGCTGGTAGGCCGCAACCACCACGCCTCGGGAGACACCCAGGTCGGCGGCGAGGACGCGGGTGGCCGGAAGCCGCGATCCCAGCGGCAGCCGGCCTTCGCCGATCGCGGACCGCAACTGGTCGGCCAGCCAGGCCGTGAGTCGACCCGCCGGGGCCTGGCGGGACTCGAGCTGAAGGAAGTCGGCCCCGGTCGGGTCCAAGGTCGGGTCCAGGTGGGTCACGGGGGATCCTCCTTGCGGGCCGGGCGGACGGTCTTGGTCCTGTGTGAGGGCGGCATCTTGGTACTGGTTGATGGACCATTTTGGCCACAGGCTGACTCTCATGACTGCTGCCCCACCAGAAGGTCCGACCCTGGATGCGAGCCTCAAGCCTCCGCCCGAGCATTCAGCCTCGGGGCCCTCCGGGGCCGGGCAGTTCGTCAGCGCGTTGGCCGCCGTTGCGGCCATGGTTTGTGTGGGTGGCAGCATCGCGATCTCGCACGCTCTGGTGAACGCTCCGGTGCTGACCGCTCAGGCAGTGAGGTACGCCCTGGCCTCCGGGCTGCTGGTCGCCCTGGCCCGGGTCAGCGGCCACCGGCTGCCGCGACCGCGAGGCATCGAGTGGTGCTGGCTTGTCGGCGTGGCCGGCACCGGGCTGGCCCTGTTCAACGTCGCCGTGGTGCGCGCGGTCGATCGGGCCGAGCCGGCCGTGGTCGCGGTGGCCATGGCCTGCGTACCGGTGCTTCTGGCCGGGATCGGTCCGCTCCTGACCGGGCACCGCCCGACGGGCCGGGTGGTGCTGGCGGCCGCGGTGGTCACGGGCGGGGCGGTCCTGGTCGAAGGAGCGGGCCGGACCGATGCGATCGGCGTCCTCTGGGCCGTCGTGGTGCTGCTCTGCGAGGCAGCCTTCACTCTGCTGGCCGTGCCCGTGCTGGGACGGCTCGGAGCGTGGGCGGTCTCGGCCCACACCACCTGGATCGCGGCCGTGCTGTTGGCCGTTGCCGGCGTCGGGTGGGAAGGGCCCCGCGCCGTCACCGGTCTGACCGGTGACGAGTGGCTGACCATCGGCTACCTGGCCGTCGTGATGACGGCACTGGCCTTCGTCCTCTGGTATTCGGCGGTGAGTCGGCTCGGGCCGGGCCGCACCGGACTGCTCACCGGGGTCGCGCCGATCGCGGCGGCCGGCACCGGGGTGCTGATGGGCGGACCGGCGCCGGCGGTCGGGGTCTGGCTGGGGATCGCGGTGGTCGTCGCCGGCCTGGCCGTGGGTCTTTCCGAGAACAGGGATTGACATATCCCTTCAAAACGGATGCGATAGCCAACACTTCGCGGTGTCAGGGTCGCCCTTGAGGTGCGGCCGGCGGTGCGACTGGACTGGTAGCCCGGTCGATGCCGGGGTATCACCGTTGAATGGATGACAAATCGCTGGTTCAGGACGAGGGAGTGGACGCCGGCTCGAAGGCGGGGCAGGCCGAGCCGGACCAGCCGGCCGACCCGCGGTCGAGCGACGACGAGGCCGTGCGCGCGGGTGGGCGACCGGGCTCGACCGATGCCCAGCCGCACGTCGAGGATCTCGAGCCGTCCGGATCCGGAGGCTCGGGCGAGAAGGACAGCTATCCGGGAGGACCAGCCGAATCGGCGGGCCAGGATGCCGGCAGCATCGACTGACGGCGAGCCCGGCGGGCCGTCCCACCAGGCTGTCGGCTCGGAACAATCGGGTGGGACAGCGATGACCGAGTCGATCGAGAGTCGCCGTCCGCGCCCGGAGCTCCAGCCGATCTACGCCGTGCTGGACGAAGCTCTGGCCTGTCACGTCGCCTACATCGACGACGACGGAGCTCCGACCGCCGTACCGACCATCCACGCCCGGATCGAGAACGACCTCTACCTGCACACTCCGGCCGAGTCCCGGTTGGCCCGGCTGACCCGCGACGGCGCTGCGGTCTGCGTCACCGCGAGCCTGCTCGACGGCCTGGTGCTGGGCCGTAGCCAGGCCAACCACTCGCTCAACCACCGCAGTGTGATCGTCCGGGGCGAGGCCCGGCTGGTCACCGACGTCCAGGAGAAGGCCACGGCTCTGGCCGCGATCGTGGAGCACGTCGTGGCCGGCCGTTCCCGGCACTCCCGGCCACCGACGGCCGAGGAGCTCGCCCGGACGGGGCTGGTGCGCCTGCCGCTCACCGAGGTGAACCTGCAGACCCGGACCGGCCCACCGGCGGACGACGAGGCCGACCTGGCGCTGCATCACTGGGCCGGGGTGCTCGGCATCCGCAACAGTTACGGGCCCGCCTTTCCGGCTCCTGACCTGCCCTACGACCGCCCGGTACCGGCCCAGCTGACCAACTACAGCCGCTCGGCCCGCCCGCAGGGCTATCGCTGAACGGTCGACCCGATCGCACCGACATGCCGTTAGTCACTACCACTCTGACCCCAGGGACAGGCATAATCGGGTTGTTCCGATCCGGGCCGGGACGCCGTTGTCAGCCGGACATGCCGGGGCGCTAGGGTCGGATCCCCGGGGATTGCGACATCCCGGGCAGCGGGGGGTCGCTCGGTCACGTATCGCACTGGTTCAAGGAGGATGCCTCCCGTGGATCTACCCGCCCGGCTGAGGGAGATCGTCGGTGACGGCCAGGTCATCACCGACCCCGACGTCACGGCGCCGTATGCCCAGGACTGGACTCGGCGCTGGCACGGAAAGCCGCTGGCGGTAGTTCGCCCGGGCACGGTCGAGCAGGTCTCCGCCGTGGTGCGGGCCTGCGCCGAGGCCGGCGTCCCGCTGGTTCCGCAGGGCGGCAACACCGGCCTGGTCGGCGCGGGCGTTCCCCAGGACGGCGAAGTCGTGCTGAGCCTGCGCCGGCTGAACTCGATCGAGCCGGTCGACCCGCTGAACCGCACCCTGATCGCCGGAGCCGGGGCCACCCTGGCCGACGTCCAGCGGGCCGCCCGCGGCAGCGACCTCGAGGCGGGCATCGACTTCGCCGCCCGCGACTCGGCCACCATCGGCGGCGTCGTCTCCACCAACGCCGGCGGCGAGCGGGTGCTGCGCAACGGCGTCACCCGAACCCAGGTCCGAGGGCTCGAGGTGGTGCTGGCCGACGGCTCGATCGTCCGACGGATGTCGGGCCTGCCCAAGGACAACACCGGCTACGACCTGGTCCAGCTCCTGGTCGGCAGCGAGGGCACCCTCGGCGTGATCACCGCGGTCCAGCTGCGGCTGGTCCCGCCGTCCGGCGCGGCCGGCGCCGCCCTGGTCGCGGTCAAGACCATCGCCGACGCGCTGACCGTGCTCTCGGCCGTCCGGCGGCGGTTCGCCGGGCTCGACGCGGCCGAGTACTTCCACGACGACGGCCTGCAGCTGGTGCTCCGGCACCGCTCGCTCTCCTCGCCGTTCGACCGGTCGCACCCGCTGTACCTGCTGGTCGAGGTGGCCGGCACCGCCGGTGAGGGCGACGCCGTCGACGAGCTGGCCGAACTGCTGAGCGAGCTGGACGTCGTGCGCGACGCGGTGCTGGCCGCCAGCGCGGCCGACCGGCGCAAACTCTGGGAACTGCGCGAGGCCCACACCGAGTCGATCAGCGCTGCCGGGGTCCCGGTCAAGCTCGACGTGGCGCTGCCGCTCGACCGCCTCGGGCGGTTCGAGCAGGAGCTGCCGGCCGTCGTCCGCGATGTCGCGCCCCGGGCCATCCCGATTCTCTTCGGTCACATCGCCGAGGGAAACGTGCACGTCAACCTGCTGCGAGCGACGGACGCCGACGTCGACGGGTCCGTCACCGACGCCGTCCTGCAGTTGGTGGCCGGGCACGGCGGCAGCATCAGCGCCGAGCACGGGATCGGCCTGGCCAAGCGGCGCTGGCTGCCGCTGACCCGAGAGCCGGCCGACATCGCCGCGATGCGAGCGATCAAGCAAGCCCTGGACCCGGCCGGGATCCTGTCGCCGGGGCGGGTACTCGGCTAGAGCGGCGGACGCCCGCGCAGGCCGACACGATCAAAGGGGATCGCTGATGGACGAGACGATCTTCACCTACGGCGCCCCCCAGCTGAAGTTCGGGCTGGACGCGGCCGACGAGGTCGGCTTCGACGTGGCGCAGTTCGGCGTGCGCCGGGTGCTGGTGCTCACCGACCCGGGGGTGGCGGCCACCGGGGCGCCGGAGCGGGTGGCGGCGTCGTTGCGCCGGTACGGGTTGCAGGCGCAGATCTTCGCTCGGGTTCACGTGGAACCAACCGACGTGAGCATCGAGGCGGCCATCGCGCACGCTCGCGCGAGTGGACCGTGGGACGCCTTTGTGGCGGTCGGCGGCGGCTCGGTGATCGACACGGCCAAGGCCGTCAACCTGATGACCACCTGCGACGGCGAGCTGATGGAGTACGTCAACGCGCCGGTCGGTGGCGGCCGGGCTCCGGACCGACCGCTGAAGCCGCTGATCGCCGTCCCGACCACGGCCGGCACCGGCTCGGAGTCGACCACGATCTGCGTGCTGGACGTGCTGGCGCTCAAGGTCAAGACCGGCATCAGCCACCCGCGGCTGCGCCCGGTGCTCGCCGTCGTCGATCCGGGCCTGACCATGACCCTGCCGCCCGAGGTGACCGCCGCCGGCGGCATGGACATCCTCTGCCATGCGCTGGAGAGCTACACCGCCCGACCGTTCACCGCCGCGGCCCGGAAGAAGCCCGAGCAGCGGGTGCCGTACTGCGGTGCCAACCCGATCGCGGACATGTGGTCCGAGCGGGCGATCGGACTGCTCGCCTCGGCCTTCCGGCAGGCTGTCCGGCACGGTCACGACGACCCGGCGGCTCGGCACGACATGATGCTGGCCGCCACCTTTGCCGGGCTGGGTTTCGGCAATGCCGGGGTCCACGTGCCTCATGCCAATGCGTATCCGATCGCCGGACGGGTCCGGGACTTCCGCCCGGCCGGCTATCCGGACGACGAGCCGATGGTGCCGCACGGCATGGCCGTCTGCCTGACCGCGCCGGCCGCGTTCCGGTTCACCTTCGAGACCGATCCGGCCCGTCACGTGCGGGCGGCCGAGCTGCTGGCCCCCGATCTGGACGCCCCGGCCGACCCGGCCGAATACTTGCCGGCTGCGATCACCGCCCTGATGCGGGACGTCGGCATGCCCAGCGGGATCGGCGCGGTCGGCTACGGCGAGCAGGACGTCGATGATCTGGTGGACGGCGCCCTGAAGCAGCAACGACTGCTGGCCGCGGCGCCGCGAGCGGTGGGGGCCGAGGACCTGGCCGGGATCTTCCGGGGTTCGGTCGAGAACTGGTGAGCCGGCCGCTCAGAACAGCGAGCCACGCTCCAGATCCAGCAGCAGCCGCTTGCGGGGCAGCCCACCGCCGTACCCGGTGAGCGAACCGTCGGCCCCGATCACCCGGTGGCAGGGCACCACGATGGAGATCGGATTGGCCCCGTTGGCCAGCCCGACCGCCCGGGACGCACCGGGGACCAGGCCCAGCCGCTCGGCCACCCGCCCGTAGGACTGGGTCTCGCCGTAGCCGATCCCGGTCAGGGCCTGCCAGACGCGCAACTGGAAGGGCGTGCCCACCGGCTGCAACGGCAGGTCGAACTCGGTGCGGGCGCCGGCGAAGTACTCGCCGAGCTGATCGCGGGTGACGGCCAGGGCCGGCGCGTCGTCGTCCTCGATCCCGGTGCGGCGGGCTTCGTCCCACTGCCGGTGGGAAGCCTTGTGGGGGGCGAAGAAGATCCCCGTCAGTTGGCCGTTCTCGCTGGTCAGCAGCAGATCTCCGACCGGGCTGGGAAGCACCGACCAGATCATCCGGGCCAGAAGAGAATCCATGACGCCGACCCTACGCTCCTGCCGGCGGGATCACTTGCGGGAATTGAGGGCCTGGAACAGCACGGTGGGCAACTGCTTGGGATCCTTGGCCAGGTAGGCGACCCCGCCGGCCTGGGCCGAGAGCCGGCCCAGCTCCTTCATGTTCACGCCGTCACCGATCCCGATGCAGAGCAGGCGCACCGGCTTCTTCGGGTCGTAGACCTTCTTCAGCGCGGCCAGCGTGGCCTTGAGGGTCGGGCCGCCGTCGTCGTCATTGGCGCCGTCGGTGAAGATGACCACGGCGTTGCCGGCCCGCGGGTCGTAGAGCTTGGTCATCTCCTTCATCCCGGCCACAGCGGTGGAGTACAGCGCCGTCCCGTTGCCGCCGAGCCGGGCCGCCGCCCCGGCCATCTGCTGGTTCAGCACCGCCCGGTGGGTGGTCGAGCCTTCCCGGGTGCCCAGCTTGGCCAGCGGCTCGATCTTGACGAAATCCTTGGTGCCGGCCAGGTCTCGGGCGAACCCCCACACGCCGACCTGGGACTGGTCGGTCAGCAGGTTGCCGGCCAGGGTGGCCGCGGTGGCCGCGAAAGCGATCCGGGTCTGGCCGTTGCCGGCCTGAGCGGCCATCGACTTGGACAGGTCGAAGATGACCAGCTGGCGGGTCGGCGCCGACAGCAACGTGATCCGGTCGACCAGGGCCGCGAGCTCGGGTGCGGTCAGGCCGTCCACCGGCGAGCCGGTCGGGGACGGGAACGGGGTAGCGCCCCCGCTCGCGTCGCCGGCCGTCGCGGCGGTGGTCGCACCCTGGCGCCCGGCGGTGACCTCGAACCCGGCCGATCGGGCCAGGCCGGCCGCCTGGCTGCTGAACAGCTGACGGATCACCGCCTGCACCGCTCGCTCCCGGGCCCCGCTCGGCTCGACCACGGTGGTGGCGGTGCCCGACGTCGGCCCGGTCCGGACCGTGGTCAGCACCGGGTAGTCGAGCGACGGCGTGCCTCCGGTCGGTTCCACGTAGGCGAGCTTCGACCGGGTGCTGGCCACCGTGTTGGCCACGGTCACGGCCTGCACGCTGGTCGGCAGCAGGGGGGCCTTGGCCGAGCCGGTCTGGGCCGCCTCGATCGCGTCGGTCTCGGAGGGCACGTCGGCCCGGCCGGCCGCCAGCACGGCGCCGGCCAGCGCCTGCTGGGCGACGGCGCTCTGGCCCAGCGACTGCCACAGGGCGATCACGGCCGACAGCCCGGCCGCGTTGGCGGCGATGTGGGGCAGCGCCAGTGGCCGGGCCCCGGACAGGGCGACCTGCCAGCTCGGGGGCTTGTCGGCGGTCCAGCCGAGCTGGTCGAGGGTGGCCTTGCTGCTGGCGATCACCACCGGCGAACTGGCGAACGAGCCCGTCCGGTTGAGCTGCCAGGGCACCCGCGAGACCCAGAGCGAGGAGTCCGGGATCCAGATGTCCGGGGCCCGGTCGAGCGGCAGGATCTGGGCCCCCTCCAGGGTGGCCGCGGGAGCCTGGGACTGGATCGTGACCGTCACGCACTCGTGGTCGGCCAGCATCTGCTGATCGATCCGGGCCAGCGAGCGGGTCACCGTGGACCGGATCTCGGGGGCGACGGTAAGGGCCACCGAGGTCGTGGTCAGCCGACGGCTCGGGCAGGTGGCTCCGATCAGCGGGGCGGTGGCGGCCATCTCCCGCAACCGGCTCGGGGTCGCGTCCAGCTTGATCACCAACGTGCCCGCGAGGGCCAGCAGCAGCACGCCGGCCAGCAACCAGCGCAGCGGTCGCCGGCGTGGTCGCGCCGGGTGAAGGGCGTGCCTGCTCATCGCCGTCCATTCCGCGCGATAGGTTGTTTCTGAGGTCTGAGTGCCGCATAACAGATCTGGGTCAGCGAAGTTAACTGAGCACCAGGGGCCCCTGACAACCCCTGCGGCCCAGCCGCCACTGCTTGTACTACTCATCTCACTGCGAGTACTCGAAGGTGATTCACCGTGTTCCGGTCTCGGCCATGGACGTAAATGCTGATCTCGGGGAATCGTTCGGCCGCTGGACCCTGGGCGACGACGCCGCCCTGATCCAGCACGTGACCAGCGCGAACGTGGCCTGCGGGTTTCACGCCGGTGACCCCCCGACCCTGCGGCGCAGCTGTGAACTCGCTGCCGCCCACGGCGTTTCGGTGGGGGCGCAGGTGTCGTACCGCGACCTGGCCGGGTTCGGCCGCCGGTTTGTCGACGTCGCGCCCGGTGATTTACGCGACGACGTCCTCTATCAGCTCGGTGCGCTGGCCGCCTTCGCCCGGGCGGCCGGAACCCGGGTCAGCCATCTCAAGCCGCACGGCGCGATGTACCACGCGGTGGTGACCAACCAGGAGCAGGCGGCGGCGGTGGTGGCCGCGGTGGTGGAGTACGACCGTGGCCTGGCCGTGCTCGGCCTGCCCGGCTCGGCCCTGCTCGAGGCGGCAAGGGCGGCCGGGCTGCGGGCGGTTCCGGAGGCGTTCGCCGATCGGCGTTACACCGCCTCCGGGGGGCTGGTGTCCCGGTCCCGGGCCGGAGCGGTCCTCAGCGAACCGGACGACGTCGCCGAGCAGGTGCGGCGCCTGGTCACCGGTGCGGGGGTGATCGCCGACGACGGCACGGTGGTGCCGATCGTGGCCGAGTCGATCTGCGTGCACGGCGACACCCCGGGGGCGGTCCGGATCGCCGAGCGGGTCCGGGCCGAGCTCGAGCGGGCCGGGTCGCCGGTGCGCCCGTTCGCCGTCTGAGCCGGGCCGGATCCGGATGGCCCAGGCCCGGCTGAGATCAATGGGGGACGCCGCGCTCCTGCTCGAGCTCGTCCCGGAGGCGGTCCTGCCGCTGGCCGAGGCCCTGCGCCGGCGCGGCCATCCGGCGGTGACCGACATCGTGCCGGCTGAGCGGACGGTGCTGATCCGGTTCGAGCCCGCCCGGGCTGCCCGCGACCAGATCGTGGACTGGCTCCGGTCGACCCCGGTCGGCGCGGCCGGCTCGACCGAGGCGGCCCGGGTCGAGATCGGCGTCCACTACGACGGCGACGATCTGGCCGAGGTCGGCCGGCTGACCGGGCTCACCCCGGCCGAGGTGATCGCCGCCCACACCGGGCAGGACTGGCTGGTCGCGTTCAGCGGCTTCGCCCCCGGGTTCGGCTACCTGCGCGGGTCGGCCGGCGACCTGGGCGTGCCCCGCCGGGACGAGCCCCGGGTCCGGGTGCCGGCCGGGTCGGTGGCCCTGGCCGCCGGGTACACCGGGATCTACCCGCGAGCCTCGCCCGGCGGCTGGCAGCTGATCGGCCGGACGCAGGCCCAGCTGTGGGACGCCGATCGCGATCCACCGGCTCTGCTGCGGCCCGGCGTCCGGGTCCGGTTCCGGGAGCTGAGCTCGTGACCTCCCGCTCGGTCCGGGTGATCCGGTCCGGACCGCTGAGCACGGTGCAGGATCTGGGCCGGCCGGGCTGGGCCCATCTCGGCGTGCCGCGCTCCGGAGCGGCCGACCGGGCGTCGTTGCGGCTGGCCAACCGGCTGGTCGGCAACCACGAGTCGGCGGCCGGCCTGGAGGTCACCGTGGGCGGGCTCGAGCTGCGGGCCGAGGGTGACCTCACCGTGGCGCTCACCGGAGCGACCTGTCCGATCACGATCGCCGGGACGCCGTCGCCGGCCCGGGCGGTGCTCGCCCTGCCGTCCGGGGCGACCCTGCGGCTGGGCCCGGCCGATCGGGGGGTGCGGGCATACCTGGCGGTGCGGGGCGGGCTGGCCGTGCCGTCGACCCTGGGCTCGCGCTCGAGTGACCTGCTCAGCGGGCTCGGCCCGGCGGTGCTGGGTGACGGCGACCGGATCGAGGTGGGCCGGGCGGTGGCCGGCTGGCCGCTGGTCGACGTCGCGCCCGGCCCCGACCTGCCCGACCTGACCGGCGGACCGGTCCGGTTGGCCGGCCGGGCCGGGCCCCGGGACGAGGCGCTGGCCGCCGGGGGGCGCGAGCTCCTGGCCGGCACCACCTGGCGGGTCAGCGATCGCAGCGACCGGATCGGGGTGCGGCTGGAGGGGCCGGCCCTGCCGTCGGCCGAATCGTGGACGACGCCGAGCGAGGGCATGGTGGCCGGCGCGATCCAGTTGCCGCCCGGGGGCCGGCCGGTCCTGTTCCTGGCCGATCACCCGGTGACCGGCGGATATCCCGTGGTGGCGGTGCTGGACGAGCGGGAGATCGACCGGGCGGCCCAGCTCCGGCCGGGCCAGGAAGTGCGTTTCCAAATCCAGGATGGTTACTCGCGGGTGTTGGACGATAACTTTGTGTAGGCTAAGTGTGCTGTCGGGGGACGTGGTTGGCGATGTGGGCCGGGGAGCCCGCTGGGATTGGCATCGCCACGGCGTCAGCGTCCGCGGGCACGGTCCGGCGCTCTGCGCGAGCGTCGCGGGGCTGACCGGCGCATCGCCCCAACCGGGGGGTGACGGGGGTGCGCCGGTCAGCACGGACCGGGCCGGCGCGTGGGTCGAGGCGTGGTGAATCGCGAACTGCCGGTCGATGTGGCGATCGTCGGGGCCGGCGGGGCCGGGCTGAGCCTGGTGCTGGCCCTGGAGCGAGCCGCCCGGGCGGCCGGCTCGACGCCGCCGTCCATCGCCGTGATCGACCCGGTGCAGCGGCAGGCGACCGACCGGACCTGGTGCTGGTGGACCCGGCCTCCTTCCGGCCCGGGATCGGACCTGCTGCCGCTGGCTCACCGCACCTGGTCCCGGATGGAACTGCGGGACCGTTCCGGCCGGGCCCGCGAGTACGACCTCGGCGACCTGCGCTACGTCATGCTGCGCTCCGGCGACTTCTACGCCGAGGCCGAGGCGGCGCTGGGCCGGCTGGGCGAGCGGGGGCACCGGATCACGGCCACGGTCGAGCAGATCGGGGACGGCGAGGACGGCGTGGAACTGCTCGGGGACGGGCTGCACCTGCGCGCCCGCTGGGTTTTCGACTCCCGGCCGGCGGCTCCGGTGCGCCCGGGAGCGACCCGGCTGCTGCAGCACTTCCGGGGCTGGACGGTCCGGTTCGACCGGCCGGTGCTCGATCCGCGGCTGCCCACCCTGATGGACTTCCGGCCGGTTCAGCCGGGGCGCGGGGTCGCCTTCGGGTACTGCCTGCCGCTCGACGAGCAGCGGGCGCTGGTGGAGTACACCGAGTTCAGCCGGCAGCGGCTGGCGCCGGCCGAGTACGACCGCGCGCTGGCCGGCTATCTCACCGATCGCTGGGGGGTCGGCTACACGATCGAGGAGCAGGAGGACGGCGTCATCCCGATGACCGACGCACCGTTCGCCCGGCGGGTCGGGGCGTCGGTGTTCCGGCTCGGGACGGCCGGCGGGGCCACCCGCCCCTCCACCGGCTACACCTTCGCCGCGATCCAGCGGCAGGCCGCCGCGGTGGCCGGCTTGCTCATCGAGGGCCGGACGCCGCTGCCGCCGCGGCCCTACCCGGCCCGGCACCTCTGGCTGGACGCGGTGCTGCTACGGGCCCTCGACCGGGGCTACGTGCGGGGGCCGGAGTTGTTCACCGGCCTGTTCGAGGCCAACCCGAGCGAGCGGGTGGTGCGCTTCCTGGACGGCGAGAGCTCGCTCGTCGACGAGCTGGCGATCATGCGCTCGTCACCGATGACGCCCATGCTGCGGGCCACCGTCGAGGACGCCGCGGGCCGGGTCCGGCGGCGGCTCTGGCCGGGCCGCGCATCCACCAAGTGGTAACGGAGTGTCGTCTGATGTAACTGAATGTTAGTGGCATCCTTGGGGCCTCGCCCACCAGCTTTGGGGATCCCTGACCATGCTTCACGGCCGCGCCCGGCGACTGTCGACCTCCACCCTGATCGCCGTGACCGCCGCCGCTCTGCTCGGCCTCGCCCCGACAGCGATGGCCCAGTGGGGGCAACCGGCGGCCGAACGGGTCCGGGCCGCCGCCGTGGACTACCCGGCCCAGGTGCCGGCCTGGCGCGGCTGCATCAGCCGGGCCGCCGACCCGGGCCTGCCCAGTGCCTACTACCGGCTGCAGTGCGCGACGCTGATCGCCCCGCTGGACTGGAACGCCCCGGACGACGGCCGGCAGGTCCAGATCGCGGTCAGCCGGTTGCCGGCCACCGAACTCCCGGCCAAGGGCGTGCTGTTCACCAACCCCGGCGGGCCCGGCGGGGCCGGAATCGACCTGCCCCTGCTGTTCGTCAGCGATGCCCGCAAGGCCCTGCTGCGCAGCCAGGACATCTACGGGATGGACGTCCGCGGCACCGGCGACTCCGCCAACGTCACCTGCGGCGGGTCGCCGTCGATGCTGCTCGACCCGCGCGACCGGACGCCGGCCAACCTGGACCTGATCATGGACGGCGCCCAGCTCACCGCCCGGGCCTGCGCCCTGGCCGGCGGTGACCTGATCCAGCACGTGACCACCGACCAGACCGTGCGGGACCTCGAGCTGCTGCGGGCCGTGATCGCGGCGCCGACCGTGAACTGGCTCGGCTACTCGGCCGGCACCTGGCTCGGGGCCGAGTACGCCACCGCCTACCCGGCCCGGGTCGGACACATGGTGCTGGACTCGAACGTGGACTTCACCGGCACCTGGCAGGCCGCGTTCGAGGCCCAGCCGGCCGCCTTCGAGCGGCGCTTCCAGCAGGACTTCCTGCCCTGGGTGGCCAAGTACCACAAGGTCTACGGGCTCGGATCGACCGCGGCCGCGGTCGATGCCTCCTACGAGCGGATCCGGGCCGGGCTGCGCTCGGACGTGCCGATCGACAGCGCGGTCACCCTCGACCAGGTGCTGGCCGGGGCGCTCTACTCGAAGTACCTGTTCGCCGAGGCGGCCTCGGTGCTGGTCGACCTGGACGACTTCCTGGCCGCCAAGCAGGCCGCGGATCAGCGTCGGATGCGGCTGGCCCGGGCCCGGACGCAGGCCGCGCTGCCCCGGTTGCGGCGGGCCGACCTGGCTCGCCAGCCGCTGGCCAGCGATGCCTCAGATGCCGCCTTCCTGGCTGTGACCTGCAACGACACCCCCTGGACGAGCGGCCGGTCCGAGCTCGTCAACCGGTCCGGGCAGCTCGGCGCGGTGGCCCCGCTGCTCGGCTGGTCGACCGTGGCCGAACCCTGTGCGTTCTGGAACCGGCCCGCCGTCCTGACCCCGGTGCCGACCGGGGCCGGAGTGCCGCCGGTGCTGATGGTCCAGTCCGAGCACGACCCGGCCACGCCGATCGAGGGCGCGCGCCGGTCCCAGGCCGCCTTCGCCGGGGCGCGGATGCTGACCGTGACCGGCGAGGGCGACCACGGCCTCTACGCCGGCGGCAACAGTTGCGTGAACAAGGCGGTGGAGAGCTTCATCGTCAGCGGCACCCTGCCGGCCGAGGGGGCCACCTGCGCCGGCCGGCCGCTGCCCGACCCGACGTCGTCCAACTTCGCCGCCGCCGAAGCCGGCGCTCGCCTCCCGTCGCCGGGCAGCAACCCGCTGGTCGCCCTGCGCGAGCTCAGCGAGCTGATCAGCGGGCCGATCAGCGACGGTCAGTCGAGGTAATCGACCAACTGCGAGGCGATCCCGACGTAGCTGCCCGGAGTCAGCTCGACCAGGCGCTTCTCGACGTCGGCGGGCAGCCCGAGACCGGTGACGAACTCGCGCATCACCTCGGCGTCGACCCGCCGGCCCCGGGTCAGCTCCTTCAGCCGCTCGTAGGGCTGCTCCAGGCCGTGTACCCGCATCACCGACTGCACCGCCTCGCCCAGCACCTCCCAGGTGGCGTCGAGATCACGGGCCAGCGCGGCCGGGTCGGGGTCCAGCCCGGCCAGCCCCCGCTGGGCGTTGTCGATGGCCAGCAGGGAGTGGCCGAACGCCGTCCCGATGTTGCGCTGGGTCGAGGAGTCGGTCAGGTCGCGCTGCAGCCGGGAGGTGACCAGGGTGGCCGCCAGCACCTCGAACAGGGCGCTGCTGATCTCCAGGTTGGCCTCGGCGTTCTCGAACCGGATCGGGTTGACCTTGTGCGGCATGGTCGAGGAACCGACACTGCCCTGGCCCCGCACCTGGATGAAGTAGCCGAGCGAGATGTAGGTCCACACGTCGGTGCAGAAGTTGTGCAGCACCCGGTTGAACCGGACCACGTCGGAGTACAGCTCGGCCTGCCAGTCGTGCGACTCGATCTGGGTGGTCAGCGGGTTCCAGGTGAGCCCGAGCCCCTCCACGAAGCTGCGCGACACGGCCGGCCAGTCGGTGTCCGGTGCGCCCACGACGTGGGCCGAGAACGTGCCGGTGGCGCCGTTGATCTTGCCCAGGTACTCGGCGGCGGCGATCCGGCGCAGCTGGCGGCCGAGCCGGTGCGCGCTGACCGCCAGCTCCTTGCCGAGCGTGGTCGGGGTGGCCGGCTGGCCGTGGGTGCGGGCCAGCATCGGCAGCTCCCGCAGCTGCACCGCCAGCTCGGCGATGTCGCCGGTCACGGACTGCGCGGCGGGCAACCAGACGGCGCGGACGGCGTCCCGGACCATCAGCGCGTAGCTGAGGTTGTTGACGTCCTCGCTGGTGCAGAACAGGTGCACGATCTCGTCCAGGTCGGCCAGCGACGTCCCGGCCATCCGCTTCTTCAGGTAGTACTCGACCGCCTTGACGTCGTGCCGGGTGACCAGCTCGGTCTCGGCCAGCTCGGCCACCGAAGCGGCGTCGAAACCGGCCGAGATCTCCCGCAGGAAGGCCGTCTCCGCCGCGGTCAGCGGGCGGACCCCCGGGACGGCGCCGGTCTCGGTGAGGTGGATCAGCCACTCGACCTCGACGTGCAGCCGCCGCTGGTTCAGCGCCGCCTCCGACAGGTGGGCCGCCAGTGGGGCGACCGTGAGCCGGTACCGCCCGTCGAGCGGGCCGAGTGGCGCGTCGCCGAGGGGATCCGGGCCCCGGCCCGGGTCGCTCTGGTTCGGCCGCTGCTGATCTGGGGTGCTGAGCTGGGTCACGTGGTTCATGGTCCCACGGACCCGGGCCGGGCCGGTGATCAGCGGTGGCCGTGAGAGCGTGGGCGTCATGACCGCGCTTCCTTCCTGGGCCGACGGCCTCGGGCTGCAGCAACACCCGGAGGGCGGCTGGTTCGCCGAGACCTGGCGCTCGGCGATCGAGCTGGCGCCGGAGCAACTGCCCCCCGGTTATGACGGCGCCCGCCCGCTCGCGACGTCCATCGTCTTCCTGCTGCTGCCGGGCGAGGAGTCGGCCTGGCACGTGGTCCGCTCCGACGAGCTGTGGATCCACCAGCGCGGCGGCCCGCTGACCCTGGGGCTGGGCGGCGACGATCCGGCCGGGCCGGGTCCGGCCCAGGAGCGGCTGCTCGGCACCGACGTCCCGGCCGGTCAGGCACCGCAGCTCCTGGTGCCGGCCGGGCACTGGCAGACCGCCCGCCCGAGCGGGCCCGAGCCGGTGCTGGTGGCCTGCGTGGTCGCGCCGGGCTTCGACTACCGGGACTGGCGGCTGGTCTGACCCACCGCCGGCAGGCCCGGCGGCGTCCCGGCCGGGCGAGCGGTCTCGGCCAGCACGATCCCGGCCATCACCACCGCCGCCCCGGCCAGCTGCCAGCCGGTCAGGGTCTCGCCGATCACGGCCCAGGCGACCAACCCGGCCAGCACCGGCTCGGCGGTTCCGATCAGCCCGGTGCGGGCCGGTCCGATCCGGCCGATCCCGAACAGGCTCAGCCCGAACGGCGCCACCGTGCCCAGCAGCACGATCCAGACCAGCAGCAGCCAGACCGGTGCCGTCGTCCCGGCGATCTCGGCCCGCTCACCGAGCCGGCCGAAAGGAAAGGTCCACCACGGCAGCAGGACGGTCCAGAACAGGCCCGCTGCCGCGAAGCCCCAGGCCGAGAGCGAGAACGGGTCGCGCCGGCCGAGGCCGTTCTCGCCCAGCAGGTAGTACGCCGCCAGCGAGACCGCGGCCGCGGCGGCGGCCAGCACGCCGACCCCGTCAAGGGTCGCGCCGCGCCAGACCTCGGCCACCGCGGCCAGGCCAGCCAGGGAGAGCGCCAGCGCGGCCCAGACCTGGCACCGGATCTGCCCGTGGCGGGCGAACCGCACCCAGAGCGCGATCAGCAACGGCGCGGTGAACTCGATCAGCAGGGCCAGGCTGACCGGCATCCGGGCGATCGCCACCAGGTACAGCCACTGCACCAGCGCGATCCCGGTGATCCCGTACAGCGCGACGAAGCCGAGCTCCCGCCGGCCGATGGCCAGGGAGGCGGGCCGGCGCAGCCCGGCCACGGCGAAGAACACCACCGCCGCGGCCGTGCATCGGATCTCGACCAGGCGTAACGACGAGACGCCGGATTCGAGCACCACCTTGCTGACCGTGCCGTTGACAGCGAACAGGGTCGCGGCCAGAAGTACGGCCGCGACCCCGATCGCCCCGGCGGAGCGGGACTCGTTCAGTGGAGAGACTCAGCTGACCGGCTGCGGTGAACCCAGCTCGGCCAGGTCTTCGTCGGTCACCACGTCGTCGGCGGCCGGGTCGGTGATCAGGGCGGTGCCCAGCACCAGCAGGACGCCGCCGATCAGGGCCCAGCCGAGCAGCACCAGCAGGCCGGCCCCGGCGCCGTGACCGTGGAAGTAGGCCACCGAGCGCAGCACGGTGCCGAGAGCGCCGACCGGCAGCAGCTGGCCGATGGTGCCCCACGGGCTGGGCAGGAAGTACGGGCCGTTGGCCAGGCCGGCCAGCGGGGCGCTGAACAGGACCACGATCGCGGCCCCGACGGCCAGGCCGATCCGGCCCGCCACCGCCCCGAGACCGAGCACGAACAGCGAGATCGCGGCCACGCCGAAGGCGATGGCCAGGGTCAGCTCGGGGTAGTTGGCGCCCTTGGTCGAGCCGAGCCAGAAGGTCAGGATGGCCGACAGCACCAGCCCGATCACGATCGAGCCGGCCACGGTGCCCAGCAGCTGGCTCGCGGCCCGTCGGCGGTAGAGCACGAACAGGAAGCCGGCCGGCAGCAGACTGCCCAGGGCCAACGGCAGGGCCAGGGCGGCCAGGCCGTTGCCGAGCCGGTCCTTCTTCGGCAGCGGCACGACGTCGGCCACCGGGAACTGGCTCTGCTGGCTGAGCTGGCTGGCGATCGAGACCAGCTCGGTGGCGGTCGCCGGGCTGGCGGCCGAGGACAGCAGCATGGTCGCCGACGTCGCGGTGCTGCTCTGGGTGACGGTCAGGCCGCCGTACTCCTTGTGGTCCTTCAGCGCCTGGCGCAGCTTCGCCTCGGACGCGTACGTCGTCACCTTGAAGGTCTTGTCGTCCTTGTAGGTGGCCTTGCCGTACTCGGCGAACAGCTGCTTGAGCTGGGGCACCACCTGGGCCGAGCCGGCGACGCCGATCGGCACCTCCTTCGGCCCGCTGTGGATCGCGGGCAGGGCGAAGGCAGCGATCAGCAGGGCGAACAGCAGGGTGACGCCGATCAGGGCGGCGGCCACGGTGCCGGGGGCCGGCTCGGGGTCGGTGCCGGCCGGGGTCACGACGACCACCTCGGTCGGGCCCTGCTCCAGAACCTCGGCCGGTGTCGGCTCAGCCGGCTCGGTCGGCTCAGCCGGAGCGACCGGAGTGGCGGCGATCGCGGTGGTGTCGGCGAAGATCGGCTCGGCCGGGACCGGCTCCACGGCCGGGGTCTCGTCCGCCGTGACCGGGGTGGTCTCGTCCGCGGCGATCGGCGTCGTCTCGTTCGCCGCGATCGGCGTGGTCTCGCCGGCCGGGACGGCTGTCGTCTCGTCGGGGGCGACGTCGGGTGGGGTGGGGTCTTCGACGACGTCCGCCACCTCTTCGGCCTGGTCGGGCTCGGATGTGGGATTGGGCGTCATCGTCTCTCCATCATTGCGTCCAGGGCTGTCCAGGGCTGTCCAGGGGCCGGCCAAGCGGGGCAGCCTAACTCAGTCTCCCGTGATCGACTCACAGGTTGCTCAGCGGCAGGCCGCCACCACCGGAATGCCCGCTCACCGGCAATCGCCACCGGGATTGGTTCGGGCTCGCCGAATGTACGCGCAATTGGTGATCTGACGCACATTTTGTGAATGTACGGCACGCTGGGTCCGTGGATAAGTTCTCTGGATGAAGGTCGCCGTATACGCCGAGTCGATTCCCGGTGAACGCCGGGTCGCCACGCTGCCCGACGTCGTCCCTCAACTCGTCAAGGCCGGTCTGGACGTCACCGTCCAGGCCGGTGCCGGAACGGCCGCGCTGGCTTCCGACCAGGCCTTCGTCGATGCCGGCGCCGTCGTGGCGGGCCAGCTCGATCCGGCTGCGGTCGAGGTGTTGCTGCACGTCAGGCCCCTGTCGGTGGACGTCGTCAGCCGGCTGAGACCGGGCGCGATCACCGTCGGCCTGTGCTCGCCGGCCACCGAACCGGAGATGGTCCGGGCCCTGCGCGACGGCCGGGTGACGTCGTTCGCGATGGAACTGGTGCCCCGGATCTCGCGGGCCCAGTCGATGGACGCGCTGACCTCGCAGGCCCTGGTCGCCGGATATCGCTGCGTGATCGAGGCGGCCACCCGTTATCCCCGGTTCTTCCCGCTGTTCATGACCGCGGCCGGAACCGTTCCGCCGGCCAAGGTGCTGGTGCTCGGGGCCGGGGTCGCCGGGTTGCAGGCGATTGCCACCGCGAAACGGCTGGGCGCGGTGGTGTCGGCCTACGACGTCCGCCCGGCCAGCGCCGACGAGGTCCGCTCGATGGGAGCCACCTTCGTCGACCTCCACCTGGAGTCGCTGGCCGGAGCCGGTGGCTACGCCCGGGAGATGACCGAGGACCGGGCCGAGCGCCAGCGCGAGCTGCTGACCCCGTTCGTGCACGCCGCCGACGTGCTGATCACCACCGCCGCGGTGCCCGGCCGGCAGGCGCCGGTGCTGGTCACCCGGGCGATGCTGGCCGGGATGAAGCCGGGCAGCGTGATCGTCGACCTGGCCGCCGAGTCCGGCGGCAACGTCGAGGGGGCGGTGGCCGGGCAGGACCTGCCGATCCCGTTGGACGGCGGGGCCGGCTCGATCACCCTGGTCGGCATGAAGGACGCCGCCAGCGCGATGCCGGCCGACGCCTCCCGGCTGTACGCCAAGAACGTGCTGAACCTGGTGCTGCTGATGGTCAGGGACGGCGAGCTGGTGCCGGACTTCGACGACGAGGTGGTGGCGGGGGCCTGCCTGACCCACGACGGCGTGGTCCGGCACCGGCCGACCGCGGACCTGCTCGGCGAGCCCCCCGATGAAGGGACCGACGTCCGATGAGCGGTGTAGCTCTACTGGCGATCTTCGTTCTGGCCGTCTTCGTCGGGTTCGAGGTGGTGGCCAAGGTCTCGACCACCCTGCACACCCCGCTGATGTCCGGCGCCAACGCGATCCACGGGATCATCCTGGTCGGCGCGATCCTGATCACCGGCCACGCCGACGACACCGCCACGGTCGCGGTCGGCACGGTCGCGGTGGTGCTGGCCACGGTCAACCTGGTCGGCGGGTTCGTCGTCACCGACCGGATGCTGGAGATGTTCAAGGGGCGGACCCGATGAGCTGGCTGACGCCGAACGCCACCGAGGTCGGCTATCTGCTGGCGGCGGTCTGCTTCATCCTGGCCCTCAAGGGCCTGTCCTCGCCGCGGACCGCTCGCCGGGGCAACCTGATCGGGGCCGCCGGTGCGGTGGTGGCCCTGGTCACGGTGTTCCTCTCCACCGACCTCGACCACCTGGTGCCGATCGTGATCGCCATGGTGGTCGGCACGGTGATCGCCGTCCCGGCCGCCCGCAACGTCAAGATGACCCAGATGCCGCAGCTGGTGGCCCTGTTCAACGGGGTCGGCGGCGGGGCCGCGGCGCTGGTGGCATTGCTGGAGCTGCATGAGTCCGGGATCGCCACCGACGGCGCGTTCAGCTACCTGCCCGGTGTGATCGACGGCCCGGCGACCCCGCTCGCGGCCCTGCTCGCGACCGCGTTCACGGTGCTGGTCGGGTCGGTGTCGTTCTCCGGGTCGGTGATCACCTTCCTCAAGCTGCAGGAGGTGATGACCACCCGGCCGGTGATCCTGCCCGGCATGCGGTACCTGATGATCGCCGCCCTGGCCGCGGCCGTCGGGCTGGCCGCCTGGCTGGTCGGCGGGGCCGCGCTCGGCGTGGCCGTGGCGCTGGCCGGGGCCGGCCTGATCACCGGGGTGCTGCTGGTGCTGCCGGTCGGCGGGGCCGACGTCCCGATCGTGATCTCCCTGCTCAACGCGTTCACCGGGTTGACCGTGGCCGCGGGCGGCTTCGTCCTCGGTAACACCCTGCTGCTGGTGGCCGGCACCCTGGTCGGTGCCTCGGGCACGATCCTGACCCGGGAGATGGCCGGGGCGATGGGCCGCTCGGTGGCCGGCATCCTGTTCGGCGCGCTGAAGGGCGGCTCGACCGCCGGCTCGACCGCGGTCTCGGACCGGCCGGTGAAGTCGGTGACGCCGGACGACGTGGCCATCCTGCTCAACTACGCGGCCAAGGTGATCGTCGTTCCCGGGTACGGCCTGGCCGTGGCCCAGGCCCAGCACACCATCCGCGAGCTGGCCGAGGTGCTGGAGGGCAAGGGCATCGAGGTCACCTACGGCGTGCACGCCGTGGCCGGCCGGATGCCCGGGCACATGAACGTGCTGCTGGCCGAGGCCAACGTGCCCTACGAGGCGCTGCGCGAGATGGACGAGGTGAATCCCGAGTTCAAGACCACTGACGTGGTGCTGGTGGTCGGGGCCAACGACGTGGTCAACCCGGCGGCCAAGACCTCGCCCGGCTCGCCGATCTACGGCATGCCGATCCTTGAGGTCGGTGAGGCCCAGCAGGTGATCTTCCTGAAACGCTCGATGCGCCCCGGTTTCGCCGGGATCGAGAACGAGCTGCTCTACGACCCGAAGACGTCGCTGCTGTTCGGAGACGCCAAGCAGTCGCTGACCAAGGTGCTGAGCGCGGTCAAGAACCTCTGAGCCGGGGGCCCGCATTCGGGCCGCCCGGTTCAGAAGGGGGCCGGATCTGCCGAGGTTCCGCTCATGGAATCCCCGGCGGCGGCAGCGGATCAGCCGGCCGCTCTGACGGCCGGCGCGGCCACCGAGGTGTCCCGGCGCCTGGTCGCCAACATCGAGACGGTGGTTCGCGGCCAGCACCGGGTGGTCGAGCTGATCGCCGTGGCCGCCCTGGCCGGCGGCCACGTGCTGATCGAGGACGCTCCCGGGACCGGCAAGACCACACTGGCCCGGGCTCTGGCCCGATCGGTGGGCGGTGCGTTCCAGCGGGTCCAGGCCACGGCCGACCTGATGCCGGCCGACATCACCGGCTCGGCGGTCTGGGACCCGGGCGAGCGCCGGTTCAGCTTCATCCCCGGACCGGTGTTCGCCGACGTCCTGCTGATGGACGAGCTCAACCGGATGCCGCCGCGCACCCAGTCGGCCCTGCTCGAGGTGATGGAGGAGCGCACGGTCACGGTGGACGGCGTCCGCCACCCGGTATCGGCCAACTTCATGCTGGTGGCCACCCAGAACCCGCTCGACCAGCACGGCACCTATCCGCTGCCCGAGGGCCAGCTGGACCGGTTCGCGATCCGGTTGCACCTGGCCCCCCTGGACGCCGAGGCCGAGCATCGGGTCGTTCGCGAGCAACTGGCCGGCCCGACCGTCGACGGTCTCGGCCCGGCCCTGGACCGGGGCACCCTGATCGCGGTCCGCCGGGCCGTCCGGGCGGTGCACATCGCCGAGCCGGTGCTGGCCCACGCCGTCTCGCTGGCCCGGGCCACCCGGCACGACCAGCGGATCAGGGCCGGAGCCGGGGCGCGGGCGGCGATCGCCCTGGCCCGCTGCGCCCAGGCCCAGGCGGTGCTGCGCGGGCGTGACTACGTGACCCCGGACGACGTGAACGACCTGGCGGTCGTCGTCCTGGCCCATCGGATCGTGGTGGCCTTCGGCTCGGGTCCGGGCTCCGGTCCGGGCTTCGGTCCGGGTTCGGCCGAGGCGCTGGTTCAGGAGCTCGTCGACCGGCAGCCGGTCCCGGTCCGGGTATGAGGGCGGGGCGGTCGCTGTTCGCGGCTCCGACCTCGGCCGGCGCCCTCAGCCTGCTGCTGGCCGCCCTGCTGGCCCTGATCGGCCTGCGGGCGGCCAACGCCTGGCTGCTGCTGATCGGCTGCGCCCTGTTCGCCCCGGTGGTGATCTCCCAGCTGATCCGCCCTGACCTGAGCACCGTCTCGGTCTGCTTCCGCGGCCTCGAGCGGGTCGGTCTGGGCCAGACCAGCGAGCAGGTCTTTCACGTACACAATCGAGGACGCCGCAGCACGCCCGCCCTCGGACTGAACCACCGGCACCCGGCGTTCGAGCCGATCGCCCTCGGCGTGCCCGGCCTGGCTCCGGGCGAACGGGCCGAGCTCACCGTTCACCGTCGGGCGGTGGCCCGGGGGATCACCGACGAGCACGAGGTCGAGCTGGCCAGCACGGCCCCGATGGGCCTGTCCCTGCACCGGCGGCGGATCCGGATCACGGCCCGGATCAGCGTGCACCCGGCCCCCGCGGCCGCGGCCGACCTGAGCGTGGCCGGCGCCGGGGATCAGGCCGGCGGCCGGGCCGGCCGGGTCGGGACCGAGCCGCACGCGCTGCGGGAGTGGCAGCACGGCGACCCCCTGCGCCAGGTCCACTGGCGGGCCACCGCCCGGCACGACCGGCTGACCGTGGTCATCCCCGAGGCCGGCCCGCACTTCCGGATCGCACTGGTGGTGGCCGGTCAGGGCGAGCACCCGGACTGGGAGGCCCTGCTCTCCGGCGCGGCCTGGACCGCGGTCGCGGTGGCCGGGGCCGGCCACGGCCCGATCCGGCTCTCGGCCACCGGCGTGAACGCCTACCGGGGCGAGGATCCCGAGGCCGTGCTCGACTGGTTCGCCGGCCTGCCCCCGGTCGACCGGCCGACCGCCGAGGTGCTCCGGGCCGCCACCGACTGGGCCGGCCCGGCCGGCGTCACGATGATCGCCGCCACCGGCCCGCTGCCCTCGTTCGGCGTCCCCCCGGGTTCGGCGGTGTTCGGACTCGGGCCGGACGGTCAGGTGCGAGCCTGGTGACGACGGCCCGCTCCACCCGGGTCGGCGCGCTGATCACCACCCTCGGTGGCGGCCTGGCCCTGGGACTGTCGGGCCTGCTGCCGGCCCAGATCTGCCTGCTGGCCCTGGTGCTGACCCTGACGGTCGGCGTGCTGGTACCGCGCTGGGCCCCCGAACTGCTGCGTGACTCGCCCCGCCGGACCGCCCTGGCCGTGCTGGTGCTGGCCCTCCTGGTGCTGACCACGGCCCTTTCCGGCCCGGGGGCGCTGATGGCCGGCGGGTCACAGGGGCGGTTGGGGACGGCGGTGGGCGAGCTGGCCCTGCCCGCCGGCGTCCCGATCGGGCTGCTGGCCGCGCTGGCCGCGGGCGGGCTGGTGGCGGTCGCGTCGGAGCTGGCGGACCGGCGGGGGGTTCAGTCGGCGCTGGTGCTGGGGACGGCGGTGCTCGGGCTGGCCAGCGTCGCCGGGCCGGGCCGGCAGTTGCTGCCGGTGATGCTGTTCGGCTGGCCGGCGGCCCTGTTCACGCTGACCCAGCTGGCCGGCGCCCCGGGCGTGGACTCGCCCCCGGTCATGAACCGCAGCGCTCACCCCGGTTCGACCGGCTCCGCCGGCTTGACCGGCTTGACCGGCTCGACCGGCCGGCGGTTCCGCTGGCACGTGCTGCCGGTGCTGGCCGCGATCACCCTGAGCTGTGCCCTGCTGGCCGGCGCCGGGCTCAGCGGGCTGATCGGCGCGGCCGGTCGCGGTGGTGGCGGTGGCCTGGCCGGCCGCGGGTTCGGTACGGGCTCGAATCGGTCGGCGTCCGGCTATCTCGGGGGTTCGATGGATCTCAGTGCCCGGGGCGCTCTCGGCGGGCAATCGCTCTACCAGGTGACGGCGAACTCGCCTCGGCTGTGGCGGGCCGGCACGCTCGACCTCTACACCGGCCGGGGGTGGCTGGCCACGCTGACCTCGGGCGGCCTGCCGCAGGTGGTGGCCGGGGCGGGCGGCCGGATCGGCGTCGTCCAGCGGGCCGGCTCGTACGCCACCGCCGCCGGCCCGGCCCGCACCGACCAGGTCCGGCCGCTGCTGAACGGCCAGACCGAGGTGCTGGCCCCGGGCCAGGTGCTCGGCCTCGTCTCGCCCGAGCTGGCCGGCGGCTCGGCCTTCAGCGCCCCGGGCGACCGGCTGACCGTCACCGATCGGCGCGGCGCCGGCCTGAGCCGGTACCAGGTCCAGTCGCAGGGCCTGCCGATGCTGGGCGAGCCGGGCTGGGACCGGCCGGCTGCTTCGAGCGGTGATCCACTGACCGATCCGCCGGATCCGCGCTGGACGGCGTTGCCCCGCGGCCTGCCCGATCGGGTGCGGCAACTGGGGATCGGGCTGGTCGCGGCCGCACCGTCGCGGCCGGCGGCGGTCCAGGCGATCGAGCGCGAGCTGGGCCGCCGAATCACCTACACGCTCGACTCGCCGGTGCCTCCGGCCGGCGCCGATGCCGTCGACGACGTGCTGTTCACCTCCCACAGCGGGTTCTGCGAGCAGTTCGCCAGCGCCGAGGTGGTGCTGCTGCGGGCGGCCGGCGTGCCGGCCCGGATGGCGGTCGGATTCTCGGGCGGTGAGGCCGGCGACAACGGGTTGCGGACCCTGCACCGCTCGGACGCCCACGCCTGGGTCGAGGTCTGGATCCGCGGGGTCGGCTGGGTCGACTCCGACCCGACCCCGGCCGCCGCCGCGACGTCCACACCCTGGTGGCGGACCAGTTGGGCGCACCTGCGGGGCACCCTGGAACGGCCGATCACCTGGGGGCTGGTCGTGCTGGTCCTGCTCGGGTCGGCGGTGGCCGCCGGGCTGCTGCGGCGGCGTCGCCGTCGGGCTCGCGGGCCGGGGATCGACGGGCCGGGCCGGCCGATCGACCCCGAACTGGCCGCGGCCTTCGACCGGCTCGAGGCCGACCTCACACACCGCGGCACGGGTCGGCGTCCGAACGAGACCGTGGCCGCGCTGGCCCGGCGGCTGCCGTCCGAACCGGTACGGCAGGCCCTGGCCACCCTCGAGCGCGCGCTCTACGGCCCCGAACCGCCGACCCGGCCGGAGTGCCTGGCCGCGGCGGCCGCGATCGACCGCTCCCTGGAGGGGCCCGCCCGAGCGGGCTAATCCGGCCGGCGGCTCCTGCTGGCCACCGTCCGATCGAAAGCGGCTCTGTCCACAGCTTTTCCACGGCTGGGGAAGACCCCCGCGAGAGTGCTTACCGTCCTGGTCAGGCCGCATTCCCGGCCTATCAGGAGGAGTGCGGTGGGGTCGGACGACGTACGGCGAGCGGCCGTCCGGGTGCAGCAACTGGCGGACGACGTGCGCCGGCTGGCCGATCGGATGCTCGCCGCCACCGGGGTGCAGTGGTGGTCCAGCGCCGCCGCCGAATTCCGGGAGCGGCTCAGCGAGGAGGCGAACGGCGTCCGCTCGGCCGGTGGCCATCTGGAACAGGCGGCCGAGAGCTGCACCGGCACGCGGTCGCCCTCGACACCCTGGACAAATGGTTCGGCCTCGGCGGCGACCGATGAGGGCCGGCGTGCGAATCCGGACCGACGGGCCGACGTTCGAGCGGTGGATCAACCAGGCTCCGGCTTGGCCCTGCCGTCCGATTTGACCCTGCACTCCGAGCTGCCCCGGGCCGACCCGGATCGGGCCCGACCCGGTCCGCCGAACCCGAGGCCGGTGGCGGTCCCGCGGGTGGTGGCCGCGTCGCTGGCGCTGCACGGTTGTGCCGACCTGGCGATCACGCTGCGGCTCTGGGTCCCGGCCGGGGGCTGGTTCGCCTGCTTCGTGATCTGCGGGGATGTCGGCGCCTCGGTGCTGCGGGACGGCGATCAGCGGGAGATCGGACTGTTCCGGCTGAGTGCGCTGGTCGGTGAGGTGGTCCGGCTGGTGCCGGTCGAACCACCGGCCGATTCCGGTGAGGCCGGCGAGAACGTGGGCCTGCAGCTCACCGTGCTGGCCGCCGACGGGTGCGCTCGCCGGGCATGTCCGGCCCCCGACCGGCCCGGTGTTCGCCGACCCGGGCCCGGTGGCCGTGCAGGTCCGGCCGGCCGGGCCGGCGATCGCGCCGGTCGGGGTCTCAGGGCTGGTGGCGCGGGTGCCGTCGTCCGCGCCCGGGGCGGCTCAGATTCACGTGGAACAAATCGACGGCGGGCCCGGGCCTCGGCGCTGGGTGGTCTACGTGGCCGGCACCTCCAGTTGGTTGCCGGTGCCGGTCGCAGCCCGCTCGACCTCACCGGAGACCTTCGCCTGCTCAGCGGCGACCGTTCCAGCGGCCTGGACGGGCTGCTCGCGGCGATGCGGGCGCTCGGGGTCGGCCCGCACGAACCGGTCCTGCTGGTGGGGCACTCCCAGGGTGGCCTGATCGCCGCGGCCGCGGCGGCTGATCCGGCCGCCCGGCGGGAGTTCAGCATTCAGCGGGTCCGGACCACCCGGGCGCCGATCGCCTCGATCCCGGTTCCGGCCGACGTCCGGTGGCTGGCGGTCGAGCACACGGACGATCTGGTGCCCCGGCTCGACGGTGCCAGCAACCAGGACCGGGCCATCTGGGCCGCGGTCAGCGCCCGGTCGCAGGCAACCGGCTCGAACAGGTCCGGCTCCCACGGCCTCGGCGAGTACCAGCGGACAGCTGAGCGGATCGACCACTCGACCGACCCGTCCGTGGTGGCCTGGCGGGCCGGGACGGCACCGTTTCTGGGCCCTCCGACGAGCAGTTGGGACGTCGAACTCAGCCGGGTGGCGACGTCGTGAGCTCGGTCAGCTGCTCCCGGGCCCGGCGCAGCGCGATGAACCCGGCCGGTCCGCCGACCGCGAGGCGATTGGCCTCCCACTCCAGGTCGCGTTCCGTCGCCGTGGCCGGCAGGCGCCGGGCCACCTGGGCCACCTCGGCGATGTCGACCCGCTGCCGGAGCACGAAGTCGTGGTTCACGACGTCCCCGTGGCCAGGAACGATCACCGATCCGGCCTGCTCCAGCACGTTGTCCAGGGAGTCGGGCCAGTCCAGCGGGAAGGCGTCGTCGAACGACGGCGGTGCTCCTTGTTCAACCAGGTCACCCACGAAGGTGACGTCGGCGTCGGCCACCTCGACCACCACGTCGTGATCGGTGTGACCCCGGCCGGGGTGGCGCAGTCGCACCTCCCGGCCGCCCAGGTCGATCCGGGCCTCGCCGGTCAGCACCCGGTTCGGCAGTTCCAGGGTCACCGTCTCGATCTCGTCGGCCAGGATCTCCTCGCCCGACTCGCGCAGCCAACTCGAGATCTCGGCCCGGTGCCCGGCCCCCGATCGGGCCAGCTCATCCAGGCAGCGCTGGTGGGCCCAGATCTCGCAGCCCGGCTGTTCGGTGGCGAAGGTGGCGCTGCCGAAGCAGTGATCGAAATGGGCGTGGGTGATCGCGACCGCGTACGGCAGGTGGGTCAGCGAACGGACGGCGCGCAGCAGTTCGCGGGCCTCCCGCTCGCTGCCGCGGGTGTCGACGACCAGGCAACGATCCTCACCGAGGATCAGTCCGGCATTGACGTCCAGGGTCTTGTGCCGGCGAACAAAGACCCGGTCACCGACCTCGCGCCAGCGATCCCACGGCACGTTGCCACGGTTCATCGAGCGCCGCTCCCTCACTCATCAAGACTTCGACCAGTCGACCTGAGCCGGGCGATGGAACCCGGCGACTATCCGCACCGAACCCGCAACGCAGCGTACGCCCGTTCTGTCCGGTTCGTTATACCGGGGGTGACCTACCGATCACAATGGGCTCGGCAAAATTGGTCCCGGCGATCACGGCCGGGGGCGATCGACAGCCCCCGACGCTCAAGCTTGAGGTTGGACTACCGAAATCAGTGTCTATTAGTAGTTGGTCGATTGCATAGAGCGATTGACGGGGTAGTGAAACTGGGGGCTATCCATGTTTGACGCCATCTCCCGGCTGGTACCGCGGATCGCCCTCAGCGATGAGGCGTTCGCGGCCCGGCACCGGCTGATCTGTGCCGTCCTCTGGGTCACGCTCGTCCTGGTGGGCGTGGTCTCGGTGATCGATCCGGGCGGCGACTCGGCCGCCGCCATGGCCGACCATCACGGCTCGTCGCACCAGGTCATGCTCTGGTGCGTGGTCGGCCTGACCGTGCTCTTCGGTGGCCTGGCCCGGCTGAACGTCTCGCGCCGCTGGCAGGCGGTCACCGCCTCGACCGGGCTGATGACGGCCTCGATCGGCATGGTGCACGCCGGTCACGGTCTGACCGACCTGCACTTCGCCTTCTTCGTGCTGCTGGCCCTGGCCGGGCTCTACCAGGACTGGGTGCCGTTCGCGGTAGCCACGGTGATCGTGTCCGCCCATCACATGATCTTCGGCCTGCTCACGCCGGACGCCGTGTTCTCGGATCCGCGGGCCCAGGCCCACCCGATCCCGTGGGCATTGCTGCACACCGCCTTCGTGATCGCGATGGTGGCGGTCCAGTTCGCCACCTGGCGGTTCGCCGAACTCGCCCAGGGCGAGGCCACCGGGGCGATCGAGGCGGCCCAGGTCGAAGCCGGCCTGCAGCTCACCCGGGCCGCGGCCGACGCCGCCCGCCGCGAGCAGGACGCCGTGGCCGCCGCGGCCGAGCGGCTGTCCGAGCGGGAGAAGCTCTCCGGCCGGCTCGACGAGGTTCTCGAGGCGACGGCCGCCACCGGAAAGCGGATCGGCGGCGAGACCGGGGTGACGATGTCCGGCATCACGCATGCCCTCGAGCTGATCGACTCGGCCTCGACCACGGCCTCCGGCGACCTCGATCGGGCGGTCAGCGGATCAGCCTCGGCCCAGGAGGTGATCGAGCAGCTGGAGCAGTCGGTCGCCAACATCACCACCGTGGCCCAGTTGATCAACGCGGTGGCCCAGCAGACCAACCTGTTGGCCCTGAACGCCACCATCGAGGCCGCCCGGGCCGGCGAGGCCGGGCGGGGCTTCGGCGTCGTGGCCGAGGAGGTCAAGTCGCTGGCCGCCCAGACCGCCGCGGCCACGGCCCGGATCGAGGCCACCGTGGCCGAGGTGCGCTCCGGAGCAGCCGCCGCCGTCGACGCGGTGGGTGGCATCAGCACCGTGCTCAACCGGGTGGCCCAGGCGCAGGCCCAGGTCAAGGAGATCGTCCAGGATCAGGCCGAACTGGTCGGAGCGGCGCAGATCTCGCTGGCGGCCGCGGCCGAGCAGGTCGCCGACACGGCCAACCGGGCTCGGCGCGCCGGCGTCTGAAGTTTTCGCCTGGGATGCACCGTTGGCGGGGCGTCGGCGGATGGCACCAGGCCTTGTGGTCGGCGGCTCAGCCGCTGAGCAGGCTGAGTTCGAAGGTGTAGCGGCTGGCGGCGTAGATGTGGGTGCCGAACTCGACCGCCCGGCCGTGATCGTCGTAGGTCAGCCGCTGCATGGTGAGCACCGCCGCGCCGCGGCTCTCGCCCAGCATCCGGGCCTCGGCCGTGGTGGCGGTGCGGGCGCCGATGGTCTGGACGGCGGCGTGCAGCTGCACCCCGGCGGCCCGGATCAACTGGTAGAGCCCGCGTTCGGCCAACGCCTCGGTGGTGAGTCCGGGCAGGTCAATGGGCAAATAGTTGCAAAGCTGGGCGATCGGCTGGTCGGAGGCGGACCGCAGCCGGACCAGTTTGATCACCGGCGTACCCTCGGGTAGCGAGAGGGCCTCGGCGACGTCGGCGGGGGCTGGAATCACCTCGTTTGTCAGTACCTGAGTGGCCGGTCGTTGCCCGCTGCCGGCCAGATCGTCGTAGAGGCTGGACAGCTCGAGTGGACGCCGTACCTTGCGCTGGACGACCCGGGTGCCGACCCCCCGACGCCGGACCAGCAGCCCCTTGTCCACCAGGTACTGCATCGCCCGGCGCAGAGTCGGGCGCGACAGCCCGAGCTGCTCGGCCAGTTCGACCTCGTTGTCGAGCCGGGTGCCCGGAGGCACCTGGCCGGTCTCGATGGCCTGCTCGAGGTGCTGGGCGACCTGGAAGTACAGCGGGATCGGGCTGGTGCGGTCGAGCACCAGCGAGTCCAGGCCGGAGTCGGCCAGATCGGGCCGCGAGGACCGGCGACCAGCCGCCGGCGCGCCCGCCGCCACGACGGAAGGAGTAACCATGTCAACAGTATGACAGGACTTACTGACATGGATACAGGTAAGAATGTAAGAACAAAGTGTTGACTCATCGTTCACGCCGGAGTTACATACAGATGTGGCTCGGCGCACAATCTGCACAGGTCACCCCCCTCACTTCCCGGAGGATGTTTCGTGAGAACCATCGAGCACTGGATCGGCGGCAAGTCCACTTCGGCGTCGTCCACCCGCACCTCCCCGGTCTGGAACCCAGCCACCGGTCAGCAGCAGGCCCAGGTCGTGCTCGCGACCAAGAGCGACGTCGATGACGCCGTCGCGGTGGCCGCGGCCGCCTTCGAAGAGTGGTCGCAGGCTTCGCTGAGCAAGCGGACCAAGATCCTCTTCAGCTTCCGCGAGCTGGTGAACGCCAACCAGGACGCGTTCGCCGAGCTGATCACCGACGAGCACGGCAAGGTCCTCTCCGACGCCCGGGGCGAGGTGCAGCGCGGCCTCGAGGTGATCGAGTTCGCCTGCGGCATCCCGCAACTGCTCAAAGGCGACTACTCCGACCAGGTCTCGACCGGGATCGACACCTTCTCGTTCCGCGAGCCGCTCGGCGTCGTCGCCGGCATCACGCCGTTCAACTTCCCGGCCATGGTCCCGATGTGGATGTACCCGGTGGCGATCGCCTGCGGCAACACCTTCGTGCTGAAGCCGAGCGAGCGCGACCCGTCGGCCTCACTGCTGGCGGCCGAGCTGTGGCAGAAGGCCGGCCTGCCGGACGGCGTGTTCAACGTCGTGCACGGCGACAAGGAGTCGGTCGACGCCCTGCTCGACAATCAGTCGGTCGCCGCCGTCTCGTTCGTCGGTTCGACGCCGATCGCCCGCTACATCCACGAGCGCGGCACTGCCAACGGCAAGCGGGTGCAGGCGCTGGGCGGGGCCAAGAACCACGCCATCGTGCTGCCCGACGCCGACCTCGATTACGCCTCCGACCACCTGGTCGCCGCGGCGTTCGGGTCGGCCGGCGAGCGGTGCATGGCGATCTCAGCCGCAGTTGCGATCGGCAGCGCCGGCGACGCCCTGGTCGAGGCGGTCACGGCCAAGGCCAACGCACTGACCGTCGGCAACGGCCGGGACGGCGCCAGCGACCTCGGCCCGGTGGTCACCAGCCAGGCCCGCGACCGGATCTTCGGCCTGATCGGCACCGGCGCCGACCAGGGGGCCGATCTTGCGGTCGACGGCCGCAACGTGTCGGTCGAGGGCTTCGAGGATGGCTTCTTCGTCGGCCCCACGGTGATCGACCACGTGACCACCGAGATGGACGTCTACCGCGAGGAGATCTTTGGCCCGGTGCTGTCCGTGGTCCGGGCCGACTCGGTCGACGAGGCGATCGCCCTGATCAACTCCAACCCCTACGGCAACGGGACGGCGATCTTCACCTCCAGCGGGGAGGCGGCCCGCCGCTTCCAGCGTGGGGTCAAGGTCGGCATGATCGGGATCAACGTCCCGGTTCCGGTGCCGATGGCCTACTACTCCTTCGGGGGCTGGAAGGACTCGCTGTTCGGTGACAAGCACGTCCACGGTCCCGAAGGCATCTCGTTCTACACCCGCGGCAAGGTGGTGACCTCTCGCTGGCCGCACGTCGACCACGAGTCCGGTTCCAGCCTGCAGTTCCCCACCGCCACCTGAGTTTTCGCGAGCTCTGCCCGGTCGAGCGCAGATCCGGTCCGGGCGGGGCTCGCGAACAGCACCACCACTGGCACGGTCCCGAATTTCACAGCTGTGAGCGGCGGTTCACCTGGGCGCGCAGCGCCTCGGGTCGTTCCGTCGTGCCCAAAACGATCTGCACCCACGTTCCGCACCACTCTGCAAGCGCTCGAGACACCGACGTCCAAGCCCTAAGGAGCAGCGCACATGAACAGATCGGGCAAGAGGGGAGTAACCCTTTCCATCGCCCTGGTGGCCAGTCTGGCCCTGGTGTTGTCCGCCTGCAGCAGTGGCGGCAAGGAGAAGACCACCTCGGACGCCGGCGGCAACTCGGGGGGCGACAACTCGGGTTACACCATCGCGATGATCACCCACGAGACGCCGGGTGACACCTTCTGGGACAAGATCAAGGCCGGCGCCAACCAGGCGGCCAAGAACCTGGGGGTCAACCTCAAGTACTCGGCCGACCCGGACGCCTCCAAGCAGGCCACTCTGATCCAGGCGGCGGTCACGGCCAAGGTCGACGGCATCGCCACCACCCTGGTCACCCCGGACTCGCTGGCCGGCGCGGTCAAGGCAGCCACCGACGCCAAGATCCCGGTGGTCGGCTTCAACTCGGGAATCAACGACTACCAGCGGCTCGGCGCGCTGATGTACTTCGGCTCGGACGAGACCCTGGCCGGCACCACGGCCGGCAAGCGGATCGCGGCCGAAGGGGCCAAGCACCCGCTCTGCGTGATCCAGGCCGCCGGCTCGGTGGCCCTGGAGGCTCGCTGCGCCGGGGTCAAGACGGCCATCCCGGGCACGGAGAACATCCAGGTCAATGGGGCCGACGACGCGGCCACGGTGACCACGCTGCAGGCGAAGCTGGCCCAGGACAAGTCGATCGACTACATCGTGACTCTGGGGGCTCCGATCGCCCTGGACGCCCTGAAAGCGATGGACCAGTCGAAGAGTTCGGCCAAGCTGATCACGTTCGACCTGAACGAGACTGCGGCGCAGGACATCCAGGACGGCAAGATCGAGTTCTCCATCGACCAGCAGCCCTACGTGCAGGGCTACATGGCCGTGACCTCGCTCTACCTGCTGCTCAAGAACGGCAATGACATCGGTGGCGGCAAGGCTGTGCTGACCGGTCCCTCGTTCGTGGACAAGACGAACATCGCGACCATCCTTCCTTTCGCGAAGAACAACACCCGCTAGCCCCCGGCCGGGGGAGGCCGCCGACCTGCCGGCGGCCTCCCCCGGCTCAGGCAACCGATCGGAGCCGATCATGAGCCAAACCCTGCAGACCCCGCCCGCACCGATACGCGACGACTCCGACAACCGGATCTCGCTGGGCCTCTCCAACCGACTGCTGGCCCGCCCCGAGGTGGGCGCCCTGGTGGCCGCCGTCGTCATCTTCATCTTCTTCATCGCCGTGGCGCCGTCATTCCGGTCGGGGCCGTCCTTCTTCACCGTGCTCTACCAGTCCTCCACGATCGGAATCGTCGCCGTCGGGGTCGGCATGCTGATGATCGGCGGCGAGTTCGACCTGTCCGCCGGGGTCATCGTGACCACGGCGGGCCTGACCAACTCGATGCTGTGCTGGGAGTACGGCATCAACCTGTGGGTCGGCGCGCTGGTCTCGCTGATCCTCTGCCTGGCCATCGGGTTCCTCAACGGCTACCTGGTGATGCGGACCGGCATTCCGAGCTTCCTGATCACCCTGGGCACGTTCTTCGTCCTGCAGGGGGCCAACCTCGGCGTCACCAAGCTGGTCACCGGATCGGTCTCGACCCCGGACATCTCCCAGATCGACGGGTACACGTCGCTGGGCAAGGTCTTCTCCTCCAGCTTCGACGCCGGTGGCGTGACGGTCTGGGGCACGGTGATCTGGTGGGTGCTGTTCATCGCCGTCTCGGCCTGGATCCTGCAGCGCACCAAGATCGGAAACTGGATCTTCGCGGTCGGCGGCAACGCGGCCAGCGCCCGGGCCGTCGGCGTGCCGGTGATCCGGACCAAGGTCGGCCTGTTCATGACCGTCTCGTTCCTCGGCTGGTTCATCGGCATGCACAACCTGTACCGGTTCAACACCCTGCAGTCCGGCAACGGGGTCGGCAACGAGTTCCTCTACATCATCGCCGCGGTCGTCGGGGGAACCCTGCTGACCGGCGGTTACGGCAATGCGATCGGCGTCGCGATCGGCGCCTTCATCTTCGGCATGACCAGCCTCTGCATCGTCTACGCGGGCTGGGACCCGAACTGGTTCAAGGCCTTCCTGGGCGTGATGCTCCTGCTCGCCGTGATGGTGAACCTCTGGGTCAAGAACCTCTCCAACACCCGGAAGGTGGGCTAGCCATGACCGACACGCTCACGGATCACGCCGATCCGGAACTGCACAAGGGCGAACCCCTGATCGAGATGGACGACGTCGGCAAGAGTTACGGCCCGATCCGGGCCCTGCGGGGGATCAACCTGCGGGTCAACGCGGGCGAGGTGACCTGCGTCCTCGGTGACAACGGAGCCGGCAAGTCCACCCTGATCAAGATCATGTCCGGCCTGCACCCGCACAACGAGGGCGTGCTCAAGGTCGACGGCCAGGACGTCACCTTCAGCTCGCCCCGGCAGGCCCTGGAGCACGGCATCGCGACCGTGTACCAGGATCTGGCCGTCGTCTCGCTGATGGAGGTCTGGCGCAACTTCTTCCTCGGCTCGGAGATCACCAGCAGCCGGATGCCGTTCGCCGGCCTCAAGATCCGCGACATGCGCCGGATCGCCGACGAGGAACTGCGCAAGATGGGCATCGTCGTCAAGGACATCAACCAGCCGATCGGCAACCTGTCCGGCGGCCAGCGGCAGTGCGTGGCGATCGCCCGGGCGGTCTACTTCGGCGCCCGGGTGCTGATCCTCGACGAGCCGACCGCGGCGCTGGGGGTCAAGCAGTCCGGCGTCGTCCTGAAATACACCGCGGCCGCCCGCGACGCCGGTCTCGGCGTCGTCTTCATCACCCACAACCCTCACCACGCCTACCTGGTCGGCGATCACTTCGTAGTGCTCAAGCGGGGTGCGATGAACCTGGACGCGCGCCGCTCCGAGATCAGCCTCGAAGACCTGACCGCCCAGATGGCCGGCGGCGACGAGCTCGAGGCCCTGGCCCACGAGCTGCAGCGCAGCGGGACGGTCGTGGCCGACGTCCGCGAGAAGCCCACCACCATCGAGGAGCCGAAGCACAAGCAGGGAGGACTGGCGTGAGCCTCGGTTCCACCGAAGAGGGTTCTCCGCGGCGGCTGCTGCTGGGCAGCTGCCCGGACTCGTGGGGGGTGTGGTTCGCTGACGACCCGCGCCAGACCCCGTGGTCGCGCTTCCTCGACGAGCTGGCCGGGGTCGGCTACGAATGGCTGGAGCTGGGGCCGTACGGCTACCTGCCGACCGATCCGGAGCAGCTCAAAGACGAGCTCGGCTCGCGCGGGCTCAAGGTCGCCGGCGGCACCATGCACGGCCTCTCGGGGCTGCACCGGACTGACGACTTCGCGGCGATCGTGGCCCAGTCCCGCAAGGTGGCCGAGCTGACCCGGGCGGTCGGGGCCAAGCACCTGATCTTCGTTCCGGTGCCGGGCTACCGGGACGACGTGACCGGCGCCTACCTCGAGCCGGCCCAGCTCACCGCCGACGAGTGGCGCACGCTGGTCCGCTCGACCGACGAGCTGGGCCGGATCCTGGCCGAGGAGTACGACGTGCGGTTGCAGTTCCACCCGCACGCCGACAGTCACGTCGAGACCCAGGCCCAGACCGAGCGCTTCCTGGAGGAGACCGACCCGGCCTTCGTGTCGCTCTGCCTGGACACCGGTCACCTGGCCTACCGCCGGGCCGACAGCGTCGAGATCATCCGCAAGTACCCGGACCGGATCGGCTACGTGCACATCAAGCAGATGGACCCGGCGATCGTCGAGAAGGCCGAGGCCGAGAACCTGGCCTTCGGTCAGGCGGTCGCGCTCGGGGCCAGTTGCGAGCCCCCGCACGGACTTCCGGACATTCCATCGGTGGTGGCGGCGCTCTCGGAGCTGGATGCCGAGCTGTTCGTCGTCGTCGAACAGGACCTGTACCCGGTCGAGTTCGACAAGCCGAAGCCGATCGCCGCGCGCACCCGCGACTACCTGCGCGGCACCGGCATCGGTTCCTGACCGGCCGCACTGCCCACTTGTATCGATTCATGAGGAGCTGACCATGACAGTTCGTGTCGGTGTGATCGGCGTCGGGATGATCGGGCAGGACCACGTCCGCCGGCTCACCCAGGTGCTGGCCGGGTGCAGCGTGGTCGCGGTGACCGACGTCGACCCGGCCCGGGCCCAGGAGGTCGCCGACCGGGTGCCCGGCGCCCGGGTGCACGCCACCGGCCAGGAGGTGATCGCCGACGAGCAGGTGGACGCCGTCCTGGTCACCTCGTGGGGGCCGACCCACGAGGAATACGTGCTGGCCTCGATCGCGGCCGGCAAACCGGTGTTCTGCGAGAAGCCGCTGGCCGAGACCCAGGAGGCCTGCCTGCGGATCATCGACGCCGAGGTCGCGGCCGGGCGCAGGCTGGTGCAGGTCGGCTACATGCGCCGGTACGACGCCGGCTACCGGGCGCTCAAGGACGTCGTCGACTCCGGTGACATCGGCGCCCCGCTGATCGTGCACTGCGCCCACCGCAACCCTTCCGTGCCCGGCCACTACACGAAGGCGATGGCGATCACCGACACCGCCGTCCACGAGATCGACATGATCCGCTGGCTGCTCGGCGAGGAGATCACGGCCACCACCGTGCTCACCCCACGCCCCAGCCGGCACGGCGGTGACCTGCAGGATCCACTGATCCTGCTGTTCGAGACCGAGAGCGGGGTGATCGTCGACGTCGAGGTGTCGGTGAACATCCGCTACGGCTACGACATCCGCGGTGAGGTCGTCGGTGAGGACGGCACGGCCGCGCTCGGCGACCTCAGCGCGGTCACCGTCCGGCGGGCCGGCACGGTCAGCGGCCCGGTGCCGGCCGACTGGCGGGAGCGCTTTTTGCAGGCCTACGACGTGGAGTTCCAGGAATGGATCGACAACGTCGCGGCCGGCACCACGGCCGGGCCGAGCTCCTGGGACGGCTACGCGGCGGCCACGGTCTCCGACGCCGCCCTGGAGGCCATGGGCTCGGGCGAGAAAGCCCAGGTCAAGCTGGTGGCGAAGCCGGAGCTCTACCGGTGAGCAGCCCCACGACATCGGTCGCCGGCCCGGGTGTGGCCTTGATGAAAGCTCTGGCGAGAGGAAAAGTTTCGTGAAGATCGCCCTCGACCCCTACATGTTCCGCGGCACGCCGCTGACCGAACTGCCCGGCCTGGTCGCTGATCTCGGCTACCAGCACATCGAGCTCTCGCCCCGGGACGACTTCATGCCGTTCTTCCTGCACCCGCGGGCCGACAAGGCCAAGATCACCGGCTTCAAGCAGGCGCTGGACGCCGCCGGGGTCGAGGTGGCCTCGGTGCTGCCCCTCTACCGGTGGTCGGGGCCGGACGAGGACGAGCGCCAGGCCGCGGTCCGGTACTGGAAGCGGGCCATCCAGATCACCGTCGATCTGGGCTGCTCGGTGATGAACTCCGAGTTCAACGGCCGGCCCGAGCAGGCCGCACGCAGCGAGTCGCAGTTCTGGCGCTCGATGGAAGAGCTGCTGCCGGTGTTCGAGGCCGAAGGGGTCCGACTGGTGCTGGAACCGCACCCGGACGACTTCTGCGAGGACGGCCTCGCCGCGGTGGACCTGGTCCGCGGCATCGACTCGTCGTTCGTCAGCTTTCTCTACTGCGCCCCGCACACCTTCCACATGGGCGGCGACATCGCCGGCGTGATGGAGTACGCCGGCGACCTGCTGACCCAGGTCCACGTGGCCGACTCGTTCAACCACCTCGGCTCCTCCGGCCTGCGCTACATCGTCAACCCGCCCGGCTCGACCGTGCGGATCCACCAGCACCTCGACATCGGCCAGGGCGAGGTGAACTGGGACGAGTTCTTCGGCACCCTCGGCCGGCTCGACTTCGGCCGGGCCGCCACCGCGACCGGACCGGAGCCGATCATGACCGCGTGTGTCTTCGCCTGGGAGGAACGAGCCGCCGATTCGAGCCGGTTCATGCTGCAGCAGATCCAGCAGTACACCGAGAAGTGGTCGGCGTGAAGCCGATCGGGCTGGCCGTGCTCGGCTTCGGCTGGATGGGCCAGGCCCACGCCCGCTCAGCCCGCCGGCTGCCCACCCACTTCCCCGACCGGGCCTACCAGCCCCGCCTGGTCGTCTGTGCCGACGTCGATGCCGGACGGCGCGAACAGGCCGTTCGCGACTGGGGTTTTGACCGGGCCGAGGTCGACTGGCGAGCCGCGGTCGAGGCTCCCGACGTCGACGCGGTCTGGGTCACCGCGCCGAACATGATGCACGTCGAGATGGTCGAGGCGGCCGCGGCCGCGGGCAAGGCGGTGTTCTGCGAGAAGCCGGTCGGCGGCCGGCCCGAGGACGTGGCCCGGGCCCGGGCGGCCACCGACGCCGCCGGGGTGCTCACCGGGGTCGGCTACAACTACCGCTGGGCGCCGCTGGTGCAGCACGCCCGCGAGCTGATCGCCTCCGGCGCGCTGGGCCGGATCACGCACTACCGGGGCCGGTTCTTCTCGATGTACGGCAGCGACCCGATGGGCCTGCTGTCGTGGCGGTTCCGGCTCGAGGAGGGCGGTTACGGCACGTCGTCCGACCTGCTCAGCCATTCGGTCGACCTGGCCCACTTCCTGCTCGGCGGCACCCTGCAGCGGCTGGTCGGCACCCGCAGCACCACGATCACGCACCGCCCGCTGGCCACCGGCGCGGCCAGCCACTACGGCCGGGGCCGGCCCGAGGACCCGACCGGTGAGGTGACCAACGAGGACTTCGTCAGCCTGCTCGGTGAGTTCCCGGACGGCGTGACGGCGACCTTCGAGTCGTCCCGGGCCGTGGTCGGGCCGGAGTCGCAGAACGCGTTCGAGGTCTACGGCACCGAGGGCGCGCTGGCCTGGAACCTGGAGACCATGAACGAGCTCCAGGTGTACCGGCTGTCGACCGGCGACGACCTGCTGGCCCGCAGCTCCGGCTGGACCACCGTGCTCGGCGGTGACCGGTTCCCTTACCACGGCCGGTTCGTGCCCGGCAGCGCCAACGGGATCGGGTTCGAGGACCTGGTCGCGATCGAGGACCACGAATTCCTCCAGGCCCTCGGCACCGGATCGCCGTTCGCCCCGGGGCTGGCCGAGGCGGCCGACTTCGCCGCCGTCCAGGCTGCCCTGATCACCTCCTGGCAGACCGGGAGCTGGACCGACGTCGTCCCGGCCCGGCTCGGTGGCGAAACGCAGGTGACCCGATGAGCGAGTCGTCGCTGGAACTGCTCACCGTGGGCCGGGTCGGGGTCGACCTCTACCCGCAGCAGTCCGGGGTGCCGCTGGCCGAGGTGACGACGTTCGCCAAGTCGCTCGGCGGCACCGCCACCAACGTCGCCGTCGGGGCGGCCCGGCTCGGGCGGCGCACCGCCGTCCTGACCAAGGTCGGGCCGGACGGCTTCGGCGACTACATCCGAACCGCGCTCGGCTCGTTCCACGTGGATCCACGCTTCGTCGGCACGGCCGCCGACCTGCTCACCCCGGTGGTGTTCTGCGCCCTCGACCCGGCCGAGGACCCGCCGCTGCTCTTCTACCGGCTGCCGACCGCCCCCGACCTGACCCTGACCAAGGACGACGTGCCCTGGGACGACGTCCGCGACGTCCCGGTCTTCTGGGTCACCGGCACCGGGGTGTCGGTCGAGCCGTCCCGGTCCACCCATCACGCCATGCTCGAGCACCGCGGCCGGCCCGAACCGGGCAGCGGCCGGTGGACCGTTCTCGACCTGGACTGGCGGCCCATGTTCTGGCCGAGCCCCGAGGACGCGCGTCGCGAGTACACGACGCTGCTGGAGCATGCGACCGTTGCTGTCGGTAATCGGGACGAGGTCGAGGTCGCGGTCGGAACCCGCGATCCGGAGACCGCGGCTCGGCGCCTGCTGGCTGCTGGCGTCGAGTTGGCGCTGGTCAAGAAGGGGGCCGAGGGCGTCCTGGTGGCGACCGCGGAAGGCATGATCACGGTGCCGCCGACCCCGGTGGACGTCGTCTGCGGGCTGGGTGCGGGCGACGCCTTCGGAGGGGCGCTGGTGCACGGGCTGCTCAGCGGCTGGCCACCCGAGCGCTGCGCCCGGTACGCCAACGCCGCCGGCGCGATCGTCGCCTCGCGGCTGGCCTGTGCCGATGCCATGCCCACCATCGCTGAACTGGACAACGCACTGGGAGCAAGCCGATGACCACGCTTTCCTCCACCCCCGCCTCGGCTCAGGCCGCGGCCCCGCCGTCTCGGCGGCCGATCACCGACCAGCAGTGGGCCTCCCTGCTGGAGACCAGAGCCCTGCATCCGGAGGCGATCCAGGACGCCTACGCCTCCCGGCACCGGCCTCGCCGGCTGGTGTCCGAGCGGGGCACGCTGTTCCTGGTCGCGGCCGATCACCCGGCTCGAGGTGCGCTCGGCACCGGCGGCGATCCGATGGCGATGGCCGATCGCCGCAGCCTGCTCGACCGGTTGCTGATCGCCCTGGCCCACCCCGACGTCGACGGCCTGCTCGGCTCGCCCGACGTGGTCGAGGAGCTGCTGCTGCTCGGCGCGCTGGAGAACAAGGTGGTGATCGGCTCGATGAACCGCGGTGGCCTGGCCGGCGCCGGCTGGGAGATCGACGACCGGTTCACCGGCTACGACGCCACCGGTATCGCGGCCGCCCGGCTGGAGGGCGGCAAGATGCTGCTGCGCCTGGTCGACGACGACCCGAACACCGTGCCCACGCTCAAGGCCTGCGCCGACGCGGTCACCGATCTGGCCCGTCACCGGCTGATGGCCATGGTCGAGCCGCTGCCCTACGCCCACAACGCCGAGGGCACCCTCGTGCTGCAGCGGGACTCGGCGTCCCTGGCCCGGGCCGTGACCGTGGCCTCGGCCCTGGGCACCACCAGCGCCCACACCTGGCTCAAGCTGCCGGCCTGCGACGATCCCGAGACCGTGCTCTCGTCGACCACCCTGCCCTGCGTCGTCCTGGGCGGGGTGCCCAGCGCCGACCCGGCGGCCGACCTGGTCTCCTGGGGGCGCAGCCTGACCCAGTCCACCGCACGCGGGCTGGTGGTCGGGCGGGCCCTGCTCTACCCGCCGGACGGCGACGTCCACACCGCCGTCGACGCCGCGGCGAAGCTCCTGCGGGCGGCCAAACCCGGCGCCGCCCCGGCCGGAGCCACCCGTGGCGACTGACGACCCGCCGCTGCTGCGGCCGTGGCTGAGCCAGACCGGCCCGGACCAGGGCGATGTCGTGTTCCTGACTCCGGAACAGGCCGGCTGGACCTACGCCGGTCTGCAGGTGATCCAGCTCGAGCCGGGAGTGCCGCGGACGGTCGCCACCGGGCCGTCCGAGGTGTTCGTGCTGCCGCTGGCCGGCGGACCGCTGAGCGTGGAGGTGTCCGACCCGGACACCGAGACCCGGTTCGAGCTGGCCGGTCGGGAGTCGGTGTTCGCCCGGGTCAGCGACTTCGTCTACGCCGGGCGGGACAGCGTGCTCCGGCTGACCAGCCCGAACGGGGCCGAGGTGGCTCTGCCGTCGGCCCGGTGCGAGAACCGGCTGCCGGCCCGGTACGGCCCGGCCGAGGCGGTGCCGGTCGAGGTCCGCGGGGCCGGGCCGGCCACCCGCCAGGTGACCAACTTCGGCTCGCCCGGGGTCTGGGACCACGCCGACCGGCTGATCGCCTGCGAGCTGATCACGCCCGGCGGCAACTGGTCGAGCTACCCACCGCACAAGCACGACGTCACCGAGCCCGGCCCGGCCCCGAACGAGGAGATCTACTTCTTCAAGGTGGCCGGTCCGGACCAGGTCAGCCCCAGCCGCGAAGGGTTCGGCCTGCACCGCACCTTCACCGGGCCCGAGCACGCGAAGGCCGGCCTGGCCGAGCTGGATCAGACGGTCGAGATCCGGGACGGCGACCTGTTCTGCATCCCGTACGGCTATCACGGGCCCTGCGTGGCCGCGCCCGGCTACGACCTCTATTACCTCAACGTTCTGGCCGGCCCGGCCACCGGGACCGACCGGACCATGGCCTTCTGCGACGAGCCGGCCCACGCCTGGGTCCGCGACTCCTGGGCCGGCACGCCCCTCGACCCGCGCTGCCCGGTGACCTCGGCCGACGGCCGGGTCGGCGCACCGAGCCCGCTGTAGATCCGTTCTCGACCAGGGAGAAACCGATGCGGTTGACCACGGCCCAGGCGCTCGTCCGGTGGATGCTGGCCCAGCGCTCCGAACTGCTGGACGGCACCGAGGTACCGCTGTTCGCCGGCGTTTTCGGGATCTTCGGACACGGCAACGTGCTCGGCCTGGGCACCGCGCTGCACGACGTCCGCGACCAGCTGCCGACCTGGCGCGGGCACACCGAACAGGGCATGGCCCTGGCCGCGGTCGGCTACGCCAAGGCGACCGACCGCCGGCAGGTGATGGTGGCGACGTCGTCGGTCGGGCCCGGGGCGCTGAACATGGTCACCGCGGCCGGCCTGGCTCACGCCAACCGGTTGCCGGTGCTGCTGCTGCCCGGTGACACCTTCACCAGCCGGGCCCCCGACCCGGTGCTGCAGCAGGTGGAGCACTACGGCGACCCGACAACCACCGTGAACGACGCGTTCCGGCCGGTCAGCCGCTACTTCGACCGGATCACCCGGCCCGAGCAGCTGATCGCCACCCTGCCCCAGGTGATCCGGGTGCTCACCGATCCGGCCGATGCCGGACCGGTGGTGCTGGCCCTGCCGCAGGACGTGCAGGTCGAGGAGTTCGACTTCCCCGACGCCATGTTCGAGCCCCGGCTGAACCGCACCCCCCGGCCCCGCCCGGACCGGCAGGCGCTGGCCGAGGCGGTCGAGCTGCTGCGCTCGGCCCGTCGACCCCTGCTGGTGCTCGGCGGCGGCGCCCGCTACTCGGGAGCCGGTGCCGCCGCGATCGAGTTGGCCGAGGCCCACGGCATCCCACTGGTCGAGACCCCGGCCGGGCGCACCCTGGTTCCGCACGACCACCCGCTGCACGCCGGGCCGCTCGGCATCATCGGCTCGTCGTCGGCCAACACCGTGGCCGGCCAGGCCGACGTCGTCCTGGCCGTGGGCAGCCGACTGCAGGACTTCACCACCGCCTCCTGGACTGTGTTCGCCGAAGGGGCCCGGCTGATCGCCGTCAACGCGGCCCGGTTCGACGCGGTCAAGCACGCCTGCCACCCGGTGGTCGGTGACGCCCGTGAGTCGCTCACCGAACTCGCCGCCGGCCTGGGCGACTGGACGGTCGACCCGGCCTGGAGCGCCGTCGCCGGCACCGAGCGGGCCCGCTGGGACGCGCACATCGACCAACTCCGGGACGGCGTCGCCCCCGACCGCGCGCTCAGCTACGCCCAGATGGTCGGGCTGGTCAACGACGCGTCGGGGCAGGACGACTACGTGCTCACCTCCTCCGGCGGCATGCCGGGCGAACTGGTCGGCGGCTGGCGGACGGTGGCTCGCGACGTCACCGCCGCCGGGCCGACCTCCGGGGCGACGATGGACATGGAGTACGGCTTCTCCTGCATGGGCTACGAGCTGGCCGGTCCCTGGGGGGCCTCGATCGCCCGGGCCCGCACCCACCCGGCCGGCGTCGTCACCACCATGCTCGGCGACGGCTCCTACCTGATGCTGAACTCCGACCTGTTCTCAGCCGCCTTCGCCGGGCACCCCTTTGTGGCCGTGGTCTGCGACAACGGCGGCTACGCGGTGATCCACCGGCTGCAGACCAACCAGGGCGCGGACGGGTTCAACAACCTGTACGTCGACTGCGAGGGGCCCGGGGCCAAGCAGGGCGGGGTCCGGGTCGACTTCGCCGCCCACGCCGCCGCGCTCGGCTGTGCGGTCGAGGACGTGCCCGAGGGCAGCGGACTGGACGCCGTCCGGGCCGCCTACGACCGGGCCAAGGCGGCCGCGGTCCGGGAACGACGGCCGGCCGTGCTGCTGGTGCGCACTCATCCGACCACCTGGACCGAGTCCGGGGCCTGGTGGGAGGTCGGGGTGCCGGCGACCCTCTCCGGCCGGCCCGACTACGAGGCCGGCAAGGCCCACCAGCAGCGCTGGCTGACGTCCTGACGTCGATCGAGAAGATTCTCGGCCGGGCCGGGCTCGAGGTGTCCTTCTCGGGCGCGGCCGTTCGTCCCTAGAGTGAAGCCGGCCAGCGGGGCCGGATCGCCTCCAGGAGGAACCCATGCCGCAGTACGCCGCCATCATCTACTCCGCCGACGTCGACTGGTCGCTGCCCGAGTACGCCGACGAGACCAAGGAGTACGCCGCCTTCGGCCAGGCCGCCGCCGCCGTCCTGCGGGGCGGGGCCGCGCTCTACCCGACCAGCACCGCGACCACGGTCCGGGTGCGGGGCGGCAAGGCCGGGGACGTCGTCGCCACCGACGGACCGTACGCCGAGACCAAGGAGGCGCTCACCGGCTTCTACCTGATCGAGGCGGCCGACCTGGACGCCGCGATCGCTTGGGCGGCCCAGATCCCGGGGGCCTGGACCGGTGGTGCCATCGAGGTCCGGCCGGTGCTGACCTTCGGACAGTGACCGAGGGCGACGCGCGCGGAGCTCTCTCCCGGCTGGTCCGGGACGAGGGCCCGCGCGTCGTCGCCACCTTGATCCGGCTGGTCGGCGACGTCCAGTTGGCCGAGGACGCCGTGCAGGAGGCCACCATCCGGGCCCTGCGGTCCTGGCCCACGGACGGCGTGCCGGCCAGCCCACGGGCCTGGCTCACCGTCGCCGCTCGCCGGTGCGCGCTCGACATCGTCCGCCGGGAGGGCAGCCGGGGATCCAGGGAGGCGGAGGCGGTTCGGTTGCAGAGCCTGTTCGACGCCGAACCGCCCGGCTCCGACGGGCCCGACGACGACCTGCTGCGGTTGGTGTTCACCTGCTGCCACCCCGCCCTCGGGCTGGAGGCCCAGCTGGCGCTCAGCCTGCGCACCCTGTGCGGACTGAGCACGGCCGAGGTGGCCCATGCGCTGCTGGTGCCGGAAGGGACCATGCTCAAACGGCTCACCCGGGCCAAGCAGAAGATCGCCCGGGCCGCGATCCCGTTCCGCATTCCCCGGGCGGCTGAGCTGCCGGAACGGGTGGCCGGGGTGGCGGGCTGCGTGTACCTGCTGTTCAACGAGGGTTACGCGGCCACCGGCGGCGCTGATCCGATCCGCCCGGAACTGGCCGACGAGGCGATCCGCCTCGGCCGCCTGCTGCACCGGCTGATGCCCGACCAGGCCGAGCTCACCGGCCTGCTGGCCCTCATGCTGCTGCACGACTCGCGCCGCCGGGCCCGGGTCAGCGCCGCCGGTGATCTGATCCTGCTGGCCGACCAGGACCGCTCGCTCTGGAACCGGCCTCAGATCAAGGAGGGGGTCGAGCTGCTCGGCGAGGGCCTGGCCCGCACCCCGGACCGGCCCGATCCGTACGTCGTCCAGGCCGCGATCGCCGCTTGCCACGCCCTGGCCCCCGATTACGGCCGGACCGACTGGAACGCGATCATCTCCTGGTTCGACGTGTTGCTGACCGTTCACGACACCGCCGTCGTCCGGCTCAACCGGGGGGTGGCGATCGCCGAAAGAGACGGCCCAGCAGCTGGTCTCGCAGTCATCGACGCGCTCAGCGGGCTGGAACGGTACGCCCTCTGGCCCGCCGCCCGAGCCGAACTGCTGGAGCGGCTCGACCGGCCGGCCGAGGCGCGCGCCGCCCGCGAACAGGCACTGGCTCTGGACGCCAATGCGGCCGTCCGGCGCCATCTCGGGGCTTCTGAATCAGGAAGTTGTGGATAAGGGCGCGGTCGAGTGGACACGCTGCGGAAAACCTACCGATTTGGTGAGTACCGCCCCGTAACGGGTGCAGCATCTCGGTGTGGCTCATTCAGCGAACCCCCCTCCGACGGAAAGTTCACAGCCTGCGGAAAGCGTTTGGGAAGTGTTTCAGGGCAGTGGCTTCGGTGAGTCAATCTGGCGTGAAGGTGTAGCGGCAGGCGTAGAAGAGGGCCGAGTTCGGCTGTTGAGTGCGCTTCTCCGAGACCGATTCGGTGACGAGCCGAAGATTCCGGAAGTCGTCCAGCAGTTGCTCGGCTGGCCCGATGAAGCCGCCGTCCACGCCGTCTTCACCGTCCGCGATCTGGATGATCTCGAACAGGCGGAGCCGCCGGCCTGACCAGGGTCAGGGCCGCCGGGCGAGGGTGTAGCGCACCTGCTGGCCCACGCTGAGCAGGCCGGCCTCGTCCCGGGCCGGCTCCAGGGCCAGGGCCACCGCGGCCAGGATCTCGGCGTGCCGGTCCTCGGGCACGGCCTCCCACATCACCCGCTGGCCGTGCGACCACGACCACGCCCGCCACTGCTCGACGTCGGTGAACCGGACCGGTACGTCGAGAGTCACCGTGCGCACCTCGGCGAACCCGGCCTCGGTCAGCAGTTGCTCGACGCCGGCATCGCTGCCGAACGGCCCGGACATGCCGCTGGTCCGGGCGTCCAGCAGTTGCGCGGGCAGGTACGGGACGAAGACGTCGTCGACGGCCATCCAGTTCGGGTCCTGCCGGCCGAAGGTGGACACGCCGATCCGGCCGCCTGGCCGCAGCAACTGGAACCACTCGCGCAGGGCCGCGGCCGGGTCGGGCAGGAAGAACAGCACCAGGGACGACGTCACCAGGTCGAAGCCGACAGCAGGGTCGACGTCGGAGTCGACGGCGGTGTCGTCGGCGGTGGCGACGGCAGTGGCGACGGCGGTGGCGAGAGCACGGTCGGGAGCCATCGCGTCGTCCTGGTGGACCTCGACGTTGCTCAGGCTCCGGGCCGCCACGTCGGCCCGGAGCGCCTCGACCATTCCGATCGAGAGGTCGATCCCGGTCACTCGCCCGGCCGGGCCGACCGCCTCGGCCAGCGGGAACAGCACCGCTCCCCGGCCTGAGCCGATGTCCAGGGCCCGCTCGCCCGGGGCCGGGGCCAATTCGCGCACCAGGTTCTCGGCGATCGGGGTGAACCAGGCCACCCCGACCGAGTCGTAGCTGGCCGCCGATCGGTCGAACACCGCGGCCACCGCCCGGCTGCGCGGGGAGCCGAGCGGTGCGGTCGAGCCGGGCTGATCACTGGTCATCGGCCCATCCTGGCAAGCTGGGGCGCATGACGGAAACCCTGATCTGGACGCCGGCCCTGGACCGGCCCGAGCTGCTGGCCATCGCGGTGCTCAAGGCGATCGAGAACGACCCGGCCCTGGCGGCCCTGGTCGAGGTGACCGAGATCGACCCGGCCTACGCCGACACCGAGGCGCTGTGCGGGCACTACGACGTCACCAAGGACCAGAGCGCCAACTGCGTGGTGGTGGCCGGGCGGCGCGGTGAGCAGGTCTCGTTCGCGGCTTGCTTGGTGCTGGCCACCACCCGGGCCGACGTGAACGGCGTCGTCCGCAAGCAGCTCAACGCCCGCAAGGCCTCGTTCGCCCCGCTGGCCGAGGTCGAGTCGGCGGCCGGCATGGAGTTCGGTGGCATCACCCCGATCGGGCTGCCGGCCGACTGGCCGCTGCTGGTCGCGGCGGCCGTGGCCGACCACCCGGCGGTGGTGATCGGCAGTGGCCTGCGGCACAGCAAGCTCCGGCTGCCCGGTTCGGCTGTGATCACCCGGACCGGGACTCAGGTGCTGCCCGGTCTCGCGGTCTGACCCGGCCGAGGCCCACGTCAGGGCGTCGGCAGAACGTCGCCGTCAGAAGTAGAAGCTGTGGAACAGGCCCTCGGCGGCCCGCCAGTACGAGTCGGGCCAGTGCGAGCTGCGCGGCGCCGGCTCCAGGGAGCCGCTCTTGGCCTTGCCGATCACACCCTGACCTCGAATGATGTACTTCTTGCCGTTGCTGATGACGGCGAGCTTGGACTCGCTGCGCGACCCTTCGGCGCCGCATCGCGACCACCAGCCGACCAGCACCTCGGCGATGCCGTCGTTGTTCAGATCGCGAACCGTCATGCCGTTCTTGTCGAAGCCGGCCGTGCCGCCCTTGCTGCCACCGCAGTCGGGCAGGTTCGGGTCGCGCATCAACCGCAGCAACCGGGGCTTGTCGGTGTCCATCCGGGCGTAGTGGACCACCTTCAGGGTGGTCTTGCCGTTGGCCACCGCGCTGCTGGTACCGACCACGAGGTTCTTGCCGTTGTTGTCGGTCCAGCTCCAGGCCTCGACGATCGTGCCACCGGGCTTGGCCTTGGCCTTGGCCAGCTCGTCGGCGGCTTCGGCGGCATCGACCGACTGCAGCTCCCGAGGCGGCGAGCCCACGGTGACCGGAGAAGCCGCGGTCGAGGGGCGCGGCCGGGTCGGGGCGGCATTGGTCTGATCCTTGCTCGGCGCCCGCCCGGTGATCAGGGCGACCAGAACGATCAGCAGGACGACGAGGCTGCCCGCTCCGGCCAGCAGGAGCACCCGCCCGTCGGGCAGGGAAACCGGAGGTAGCCGGCGGGCCGGCGCATCAGGGTCGGCCGGGGGCACGACGGGAATGCCACCGGTGGTCGGCGGGTACCCGGGCCGGGCCTCGCGACCGGGGCGGGCGCCCCGACCGGCCCGGGTCTTGCCGGTCGGCGGGCCGACCTGCTCGATCTCCCCGGTGAAGGTGGCGAAGATGTCGTCGTCCACGGCCGGCAGGGTCTCGGTCTCGTCCGAGCGGGGTGGCTGGGGCACGGCCACCCGGCGGATCACCGGTCGCGTCGGGGCCGGGGCCGGGGCCGGCGCGGCCTGCGGGGGAGCGGCGGGGGCCGGCAGCGGCGAGGGCAGGGTCGGGGACGACGAGGGTGCCGGTGCCCTCGGTGGTGCGGCGGCGGGTGGTGCGGCGGCGGGTGGTGCGGCGGCGGGTGGTGCGGCGCCGGCCGGTGCAGCGGCGGGTGGGGCGGCCGGGGGTGGCTGGGGGTACGGGTCGACCGGGGAGTACGGGTCGGTCGGGGCGAACAGTTCGCGGGCGTGCGGATTGGCCGGAGCGAAGAGGTCAGTGGGTACCGGCGAGGTGACCGACGGATCGTCGTCCCTCGGGGTACCGGCCGGTGGAGCGGGCTCTGGTGGGCGGGTCCACCACGGCCTCTGCTCGTCGTCCACTGCCACTCCTCTTCAGTTCCGCGGACTGTTGCCGAACCGGGACCACTGCTCTTGATCCGGCAGCTGGCAGACGGCGCACGAACTCACGACCACTCACAATCCTCGCACGCCCCGGCCGGTCGTTCGGCTCGCTGGGCGTGTCCGGGGTTTTCCGGGCCGTCGCCGGCCCGGTCCGATTCCGGCCCGGGCCGAGTGGATCAGTCGCCGTCCGGCACCACGAGGTTCAGCACCATGCTGACGAAGGTGACGACGACGGCCGCGCCGAGGGCGGACCAGAAGAAGTCGTCGATGTGGAACGAGATGTTCAGTTTGCCGGACAGCCAGGAGACGATCTGCAGCATGAACGCGTTCACCACAAAGGCGAACAGCCCGAGAGTGAGCAGGTAGAACGGGAACGAGAAGAGCTTGACGATCGGCTTGATCAGGGCGTTCACCACCCCGAAGATCGCGCCGACGACGAGCAGGGTGATGATCGTGCGGCCCAGTCCGTCTCCGGAGACCTCGACGCCGGGCACGACCGCGGTGGCCACCCAGATGGCGACCGCGTTGACGACGATCTTCACGATCAGTTGTTCCACGGGGGGAATCTTGCCATGAATCGCCCGCCGAGCGGGAGGGTGGTGGAGCCCGTGACCGGTTCGGCCACGGGCTCCTGAACAGGCCGAGCTACCACCATTTCTGCCCGGCGCCGGCGACTGCGGCCAAGGCGAGCAGGCTGCCGAGCGAAACCACAGTTCGGGCGAGGATCTGTGTCTTCATTGCCACTCCTTCGATCGGTGCGGATCCCGTCGCCTGATCGTCAGCGATCACTCTATGTATCGCTATGGCCACCGATGGGCATCACTCGGATGCAGTCCGGTGTCAGTCCGTTGCCATGATCGGCTCGCGGGCGCATTCGTGAAGGAAAGCCGCGAATTGTCGCCGTCCCATTGTGGTGCGGTTCGGCCCATCCCCGATGAACACGGACAGCTCACCGGGCCGCCTCGAACGGCCCGGTGAGCTGCGGTGATCGGGTCAGCTGGTGGTAGCGGTCTGTGTCTGCGGGGTCGGCTCCGGGTCGCCGTCGGAGGCCGGCTCCATGACCGGCTCGGCCACCGTCGCGCCCGCTTCGACCGACGCTGCGGCCGGAACGGCCGCGTCGGCCGCCGACTTGGCCGCGGCGGCGTCCGACTGCTGGGCCTGGATGCCGGACTGGGTCCGCAACTTCTCCTCGGGCAGGAAGAACGACACCACGAAGGCGATGACGACCACGCACGCCCCGAGGGTGAAGACCAGGTCCATCGAGTTGGCGAAGCCCTGCTTGATCGGCCGGGCCAGCGCCGGGGTGAGCTTGTTGATGAACGACGAGTCGTTGATCGAGAAGCCCGATCCGGTGCCGTTCAGCAGGTCGAAGACCGGCTTGTTGTTCGGGTTGGCGATCACCGCCGGGTCGGCCAGGGCCTGCTTGAACGCGGGGGTCTTGGCCGCCGCGGCAAAGGCGTCCTTGATGTTGCCGACCACCGATCCGAAAAGCACGGACAGGAAGACGGCGGTGCCGACGGTGCCGCCCATCTGCCGGAAGAAGGTCGCGGACGACGTGGCCACGCCCATGTCCTGCGGCGGCACCGAGTTCTGGATGGCCAGCACCAGGGTCTGCATGTTGCAGCCGAGGCCGAGACCGAAGATGAGGGCGTAGACGCTGACGATGCCCAGCGAGGTGTCGACGTCGATGGTGGTCAGCAGCACCATGCCGATCGTGATCAGCAGCGTGCCGACGATCGGGAAGATCTTGTACCGGCCGGTGCGGGAGATGGTCTGACCGGAGATCACCGAACCGCTCATCAGGCCGGCGGTCAGCGGCAGCATCAGCAGGCCGGCCTCGGTCGGGGTGTGACCCTTGACGATCTGCAGGTACAGCGGCAGCGCGGCCAGGCCGCCGAACATGCCCGCCCCGATGATCAGGTTGAGCACCGAACCGATGGCAAACGTCTTGCGCCGGAACAGCCGCATGGGCAGCAGGGCGTCGTCCCCGATCCGCCGCTCGGCCAGCAGGAACGCGACGAATCCGAGCCCCCCGATCAGGTAGCAGGTGATCGCCCGGCCGCCGGTCCAGCCCCACTCGCGGCCCTGCTCGGCGATGATCAGCAGCGGCACCAGGAACACGGTGAGCAGCAGCGCGCCCGGGTAGTCGATCTTGTGGTCGCGCCGGGTGTGCGGGATGTGCAGCACCCGGGCCACCACGATCAGCGCGACCGCGCCGAGCGGGACGTTGATCAGGAACACCCAGCGCCAGCCGGCGATGCCGAGGATGCTGTCCTGGCCGGCCAGGAACCCGCCGACCAGCGGGCCGAGCACGCTCGAGGTGCCGAACACGGCCAGGAAGTAGCCCTGGTACTTGGCCCGTTCCCGAGGCGGCACGATGTCGCCGATGATGGCCAGGGCCAGCGAGAACAGGCCGCCCGCGCCGAGGCCCTGGAAGGCCCGGAACCCGGCCAGCATGTACATGTTGGTGGCCAGGGTGCAGAGCATCGAGCCGATCACGAACAGCGAGATCGCCAGCAGGAAGAACGGCCGCCGGCCGTACAGGTCGGAGAGCTTGCCGTAGAGCGGCGTGGCGATCGTCGAGGTGATCAGGTAGGCCGTCGTCACCCAGGCCTGGGCGCTGAGGCCGTGCAGGTCGTCGGCGATGGTTCGGATCGACGTCGAGACAATCGTCAGGTCGAGTGCGGCCAGCAGCATGCCGAGCAGCAGGCCGCTGAGGATCACCAGGATCTGGCGGTGCGACAGGGCCCCGGAGGCACCCGGCTCGGGGCCGCTGGTGTAGCTGGGAGCCGCCGCGGCGGCGTCAGGCTGTGTTGCGGACATGTGTCTCCTCAGGAGCGGGCCGGGGTCCGCTCCGATCAATGCGCAGCAGTTCGCGTCAATTCGTGGATCGGTACGTCTCGAAGTCGTCGTTGAACTTCCGCAGCAGACTGCTCAGAGCGGTCAGGTCGCTGCTCGACCAGTGCGCGAGCACCTCCTGCATGACGGCCTCACGCCGCCGCCGGATGGCGGAGAACAACTCCCGGCCCAGATCGGTCGGGACGAGCTGGACGGCCCGCCCGTCGGCCGGGTCGGCCTGGCGCACGACCAGACCCTTCTGGACCAGCTGGCTGATCCGGCGGCTGACCGTGGACGGGTCGAGAAAGGTGCACTCGGCCAGTTCGCCCTGCCGGCTCGGCCCCTGCTTGACCAGCCAGGCCAGCAGCTGGGCAGCGGCCGGATCGAGCCCGGCCGGCAGCAGGTCGGACATCCGAGTGCGAAACAGGTGGATCACCCGGCCGTAGCGCATGAACTCGTGGTTGAGCTCCAGCTGGGCGCTGGTCGTCGCGGCCTCCACCTCGGTGGTCACGGCGACCTGCTCGGCCAGATCTTCGGTCATCTCTGTCTCACCCCCGGACAGGCGCAGCCCTGTCATCAATAAGCATGTTACACGCAACTAGATGTGGCAGGCATCTTTATCGGCCGCGTACCCGTTGAGCCGACCGGGCCGGCCGAGACGTAGGCTCAAGGCCATGCGGGTGCATGTGCTCCAGATCGCCTACGCGGACGACGAGCCGGTCGCCGACCGGGTGGCCCGAGTGGCCGACCTGGTCGCCGCCCAGCAGGGCGCCGAGCTGGTGGTGCTGCCGGAACTGTGGGCTCCGACCGGGTTCGGCTACCGCGGCTGGCCGGCCGCTGCCGAGCCCGTGGCCGGCCCCACCGTGGCCGCGATCGCGTCGGCCGCCGTGGCCATCGGGGCCACCGTGCACGCCGGATCGATCATCGAGAGCGTGCTGCCGGGCGCCGACCCCGGCCCGGGCGGGCGCGGCCGGTGGAACACCTCGGTCCTGATCGCCCCGGACGGCACGGTCCAGGCGACCTACCGCAAGATCCACCGGTTCGGCTTCGCCGACGGCGAGCCGGCCCTGATCGAGGCCGGCGAGGATCTGGTCACGGCCGACCTCAAGACCGCCGCCGGCCCGGTCCGGCTCGGCCTGGCCACCTGCTACGACCTGCGGTTCCCGGAGCTGTTCCGGCACCTGGTCGACGCCGGCAGCCAGGTCTTCGTGATCCCGGCGGCCTGGCCGGCCGGCCGGGTCGAGCACTGGACCCTGCTCGGCCGGGCCCGGGCGGTGGAGAACCAGTGCGCGGTGATCCAGTGCAACACCGCCGGCACCCATGCCGGCGCGGCGATGGGCGGCCACAGCCAGGTCGTGTCGGCCACCGGTGAGGTGCTGGCCGAGGCCGGCACCGAGCAAGAGGTGCTGGTCGTCGACCTCGACATCGACGCCATCGCCGGTTGGCGAGAGACTTTCCCGGCACTGGCCGATCGGCGGCTGTGAACCAATTGCGCGAGTGGGACGAGATCATGCCGTGAGCACCGTGAAGAGCTCGGCCCGGACCCGGCCGATCCGTCCGACTCCCGAGGAGACGGCCCGGGTCGCCGCGGTCGGAGCGGTGGTGCTGGTCATCGCGCTGACCGCGGCCCTGCTCGCGGCGAGCGGTTCCGGCGCGGTGGCCCCGACCGTGATCTCCGACCCGGGTGCGGTGGTGCGCTGGGGGCTGGTCGCCTTCCGGGTGGTATCCGACCTGTCGGCCTCGCTCACGGTCGGCGTCCTGCTGCTGGCCTCGATCGCGTTCCCGGTCAGCAAGGACGGCGACGCCTTCCGCCCGGCCCTGCTGGTCGCGGCCGGCTCGGCCACGCTGTGGGCCGTGTCCGAGGTGTTCCTCCTGGTGCTCAGCCTCTCCGACGCGCTCGGCCGGTCGCTCGGCGGCCCCGCGTTCGGCACTCAGCTGGTCAGTTTCACCCGGGACGTCGACCTCGGCCGGGGCCTCGGCCTGACCGCCGCCGCGGCCGCCGTGATCGGCCTTCTGGCCGCCGGGGCCACCCGACTGCGCTCGGCCGGCCTGCTGACCGTCGCCGCCCTGCTCAGCCTGATCCCGACCGCGCTGGCCGGTCACGCCAGCAGCAGCGCCAGCCACGAGACCGCGGTCAACAGCCTCGGCTTTCACATCCTCGGCGCCTCGGTCTGGGCCGGCGGGCTGGCCGCCCTGCTGCTGCTGGCCCCGACCCTGTCCAGCGCGCAGACGGCGGTGGCGGCCAAGCGCTACTCCGGCCTGGCCCTGTGGTGCTTCATCGCCGTCGGTGGCTCCGGGCTGATCAACGCCTACCTGCGGATCGGCGGCTGGAGCGGCCTGCGCACCGACTACGGCCTGCTGCTGATCGGCAAGACGGCGGCCCTGGTGGTTCTCGGCCTGGCCGGCTACCTGCACCGCCAACGCACCCTGCCCGAGCTCGATTCCGGCCGAGGGCACGCCTTCGCCCGGCTCGGTGCGGTCGAGCTGGGCGTGATGGCGATCGCCTTCGGCCTCGGAGCGGCCCTCTCCCGGACGCCGCCGCCCGCCGGCGGGCAGCACACCACCGATCTGGTCGAGGCGATCACCGGGTATCCGATGCCGGCCGCGCCGACCGCCTCCAGCTGGCTGACGGCCTGGCAGCCCGACCTGTTGTGGCTGGTCGTCGCCGGTCTGGCCGCGTTCGCCTACCTGGGCGGCGTGATCCGGCTGCGCCGCCGCGGCGATGGCTGGCCGGTGCAGCGGACCGTTCTGTGGGTGCTCGGGCTGGCCCTGCTGGTCTACGTCACCTGCGGGGCCCCGGCGGTCTACGGCCGGGTCGAGTTCAGCGCGCACATGATCATGCACATGCTGCTGACCATGGCCGTGCCGCCGCTGCTGGTGCTGGGCGCGCCGATCACCCTGGCCCTGCGAGCGCTCCCGGCCCGGACCGACGGCAGCCGGGGGGCCCGGGAGTGGATTCTGGCCGCGCTGGCCTCGAAGGCCTTGCAGATCTTGGCTTTTCCGCCGGTCGCGGCCACGCTCTTCGCCGGCAGCCTGATCGCCTTCTACTACTCGGGCTGGTTCCACTTCGCGCTCACCACGCACACCGGTCACGAGCTGATGCACGTGCACTTCCTGCTCACCGGGTACCTGTTCGCCTGGGTGCTGATCGGCGTCGACCCCGGCCCGCGCCGGCTCAGCTACCCGCTGCGGCTGATGCTGCTGTTCATCACCATGGCCTTCCACGCCTTCTTCTTCCTGTCGATCATGGGTGGCGACACCGTGCTGCAGCAGGAGTACTTCGCCAGCCTGGGCCGCACCTGGGGCCGCAGCCTGCTCGACGACCAGCAGTACGGCGGCGGCATCAGCTGGGGCATCGGCGAGATCCCGACCCTGCTGATCGCCCTCGTGGTGGTCAGCCAGTGGATCAAGTCGGACGAGCGGGACGCCAAGCGCTACGACCGGGCCGCCGACCGCGACGGCGACGCCGAGCTCAAGGCCTACAACGAGATGCTGTCCAAGCTGTCCCACCGGCCCCGCTCGTGACCGGGCCGGCCGAGACGCCGTTCGCCGATCTCGATCACTTTCTCGAGCTGCGCCGGGCCTCCGGTCTGACCCTGTCGCCCGACGGACGGCGGCTGGTGGTCTCGGTGGCGGCGCTCGACGAGAAGCGGACGGGGTTCCGCAGCTCGCTCTGGGAGGTCGACCCGGCCGGCGAGCACCCGGCCCGGCGGCTGACCTGGGGGCCGAAGAGCGAGTCGGCGCCGGTCTTCGCCCCCGACGGCTCACTGATCTTCAGCTCGGCCCGGCCCGACCCCGCGGCTGCGGCCGACGACGATGCTCCGGCCGCGCTCTGGGTGCTGCCCGCCGGTGGCGGCGAGGCCCGGCCGCTGGTCGCCCGCTCGGGCGGGATCGGCGCTGTGGCGGTCGCCCGCGAGGCCGGCACCCTGGTGCTCAGCGGGCCGGCGCTGCCCTCGGCCGGCACTGAGGCCGAGGACGCCGCCCGGCGGCAGGCCCGCAAGGACGGCAAGGTCACCGCCGTCCTTCACGAGTCGTACCCGATCCGGTTCTGGGACCATGACATCGGGCCGGAGAGCGACCGCCTGTTCTTGGCCGACCCCGCCGACCCCGCCGACCCCGCCGACCCGAACGAACCGGCCGGGCTCGCCGATCGGCCGGTGTTGCGCGATCTCACCGGTCACATCGGCGCGGCCCTGTACGGGGACGCCGGGTGGGACGTGAGCCCGGACGGCCGGCAGATCGTCTCCTCCTGGCTCACCCCCGAACCGCACGGCTCGGCCCGCTACACCCTGGTCCTGCTCGACGTCGCCACCGGCGAGCGGCGCGAGCTGCTGACCGATCCGCGGTTCGACCACTCGGCCCCGGTGTTCTCGCCCGACGGCCGCAAGGTCGCCCTGGTGATGGAGCTGCGCTCGGCTCCGGGCGAACCGGTCGACCAGCGGGTCGCCGTCCTGCACCTGGACTCCGGTGAGCTGCACCGCGCGGCTCTGGACTGGGACCGCTGGGCGAGTGGCGCCCCGACCTGGACGCCGGACGGCAGCGCCCTGCTGGTCGTGGCCGACGACAACGGCCGGGCCCCGATCTGGCGGCTCGACCTCACCGCCCGGACGGCGACCCGGCTGACCAGTGACGACGCGGCCTACTCGAACCTGCAGCTCAGTGCGGACGGAGCGGTGCTGTACGCGCTGCGGGCCTCGATCGCGTCGCCACCGGCCCCGGTCCGGCTCGACCCGACGGACACCGGTCAGGTGCCGGCCGCCCTGCTCGGGCCGGTCGAGGCGCCGGCGGTGCCCGGCACGGTCACGGAGCTGAGCACCCGGGCCGCGGACGGCACGACCGTGCGGGCCTGGCTGGTGCTGCCGGCCCAGGCGGACGCCGAGCATCCCGCCCCGCTGCTGCTCTGGATCCACGGTGGCCCGCTGAGCTCGTGGAACAGCTGGTCCTGGCGCTGGAACCCGTGGCTGGCGGCGGCCCGGGGGTACGCCGTCCTGCTGCCCGATCCGGCGCTGTCGACCGGGTACGGGCTGGCCGCGATCCGGCGTGGCTGGGGCCGGTGGGGGGCCGAGAGCTACACCGACACGATGGCGATCACCGACGCGGCGGTCGCCCGGGACGACATCGACGCCGACCGGACGGCGGCGATGGGCGGCTCCTACGGCGGATTCATGGCCAACTGGATCGCCGGGCACACCGACCGGTTCCGCGGCATCGTGTCGCACGCCGGCCTGTGGTCGCTGGAGCAGTTCGGGCCGACCACCGACGCCTACTTCTACTGGCGCCGCGAGATGAGCCCGCAGATGGCGGCCGACAACAGCCCGCACCGGTTCGTGGACCGGGTCCGGACGCCGATGCTGGTGATCCACGGCGAGCGCGACTTCCGGGTGCCGATCGGCGAGGCGCTGAGGTTGTGGGCCGAGCTGGCCGAGCACAACGACGGCTCGATCGCTCATCGGCTGTTGATCTTTCCGGATGAGAACCACTGGATCCTCAAGCCACAGAACGCCAAGCTCTGGTATCAGACCGTGTTCGCGTTCTTGGGCCAAACCGTGCACGGTGAGCCCTGGCAGGCCCCTGACCTGCTGCGTTGAGCAAAGCTGAGAGAGTTCAGCCGATCGTCCGGAAGTCCGTGGTCGCCGGATGCAACATTTGGCGGTGGCCTGGCGTCTGCCCAGCGGGAGGCTTCAGGTCGGACGCCGCGGCGTTCGGTTCGAAGTCCCTCGTTCGTGCCGTTCGAGACCGGGAGGAGACCCGCCGCGATGAGTACCGATTCTGACGACCAGCTCGGCGCCCGGCTCGACACCGCGCTGCGCGCCGGCCTGGCCTCGGACGACGTCGACGTCGAGCGGCTGCTGACCGGCAGCCGGCGGCGGGCCGGCCGGATCCGGAACCGGCGGATCTCGGCCGGTGTGGCCGCCGCGGTGGTGCTGATCGGCGTCCCGGCCGGGGTGGAGATTTTGCGGCCGAGCGACGGCGTGGACCCGTCCGCGGTGCTGCTGGGCTCGGCCGAGGTGCCGGCCGGGTTCGGTCTGTCGGCGAGCGAGCTGCCGGCCGGGCTGGCCCTGGTCGCCGATCGGCGCTCGAGCACCCTGCCGGTCGTGTCGGGGCCGAACTGCCGGCCCGGCGACCATCAGGAGACGGCCGGGCGGCAGTGGCTGTGGCGCTCCTCCGGCAACTCCGCGATCAGCGTCCGGCTGACCGTCACCCACTGGAAGGCCGGCGCGGCGCCGCGTCGCTTGGGTGCGCTGAGCCAGGCCCGCGACTGCGCCGTGGCCGGGGCCCGGCCGGCCGCGTTCCCCGGCGGCCCGAGCGGGCTGGTCGATCAGACCTGGTCGGCCTCCCCGCCGGAGGACGACGCCGGGTCCGGCCGGGCCGCGGTACGCGTCGGGGACTGGATCACCGGGGTCGAGGTGCTCGATCCGGCCGGCCCGGCGGCAGCGGTGGCCCTGGCCCAGAAACTGGCTCTGGCCCAGGTGAACCGGTACGCGGGACATGTCGGGCCGACTAAATAGCTCGGCCTTCAAGTAAAAGTGGGCTAAGCTCGGAGCGATTCATCCTACGAATAGTGTGAATCACTTCGATCACCCCCATTGCGATTTGCGAAGGCCTTCTTTCGGCATGCCTGAAATCCGCGGTCCGGCCGCGTCCACCGTCCCCTCCCTCGTCCCGTCCTCGACCGACCCGGTTGGCCGCACCGCGGTCAACATCTCGGCTGCCACCGCCACGGCGTCCGTCCCGATCCCGTCTTCGCCCGACAGGCGTTTCGCCGCAACCGGTCTCGGCCGCGACCACGTTCCCCTGCTGCTCCTGGTCAGCCTGGCCGTGCTGAACGCCGCCGCCCCGCTGTCCACCGACATGTACCTGTCCTCGATGCCGCGGATGTCGGGCGACCTGGGCACCGCCGCCGCCTCGGTCCAGCTCACCCTGACCACGTTCATGCTCGGGGTCGCCGCCGGACAGCTCGTCATCGGCGCCCTGTCCGACCGGTGGGGACGGCGTCGCCCGCTGCTCGTCGGCTCGGTCGTCTTCCTGCTCAGCAGCGCCCTGTGCGCGCTCGCGCCGTCCGTCGGGGTTCTCATCGCCCTGCGGTTCGTGCAGGGCTTCAGCGGTTCGGCGGGCATGGTGATCGGCCGGGCCGTGGTCTCGGACTCGGTCCGGGGAGTGGCCGCCGCCCGCACCTTCAGCCTGCTGATGGTGGTCGGCGCGCTGGCTCCGGTGCTGGCCCCGATCGGCGGCACCGGGATCGACGCGCTGGCCGGCTGGCGGGCGATCTTCGTCGTCCTGGCCGTCGCCGGGTGCGTGATGCTGGCCGGGGTGACCTTCGTCGTCACCGAGACCCTGCCCTGGCACCGGCGCAGCACCGGCGGCCTGAGCCAGTCCGTGCGCCTGGCCCGCACCGTCGTCGCCAACCGCCGGTTCACCGGCTACCTCTTCACCGTGGTGTTCGCCTTCGGGGCGATGTTCGCCTACGTGTCGGCCTCGCCGTTCGTCGTCCAGGACGTGCTCGGTCTGTCGTCGGCGCACTACGCGCTCGACTTCGCGGTCAACTCGGTCGGCCTGATCTCGATGAGCACGCTGAGCGCCCGGCTGGTCGGGCGGGTGTCACCGCTGCGGCTGGTGACCGTCGGGGTGAGCCTGCTCGGCTTCGCCGCCCTCAGCCTGCTCGCGGTCACCTCGTTCGGCCTGGTCCGGCCCTGGACGGTGCTCCCGCTGCTCTTCCTGGTCGCCTCGTCGATGGGCCTGACCTCCGGCAACGGCGTGGCCCTGGCGATGGGTTCGATCACCGAAGGCGCCGGGACGGCGTCGGCGGTGCTCGGGTCGCTGCAGTTCACCGTCGGGGCGGCGGTCTCGCCGCTGGTCGGGCTGGGCGGCGAGTTCACCGCCCGGCCGATGGCGGTGGTGATGACCGTCTCGGTGGCGATCTCGGCCCTCAGCCTGTTCGGCGCCCGCCGGCGTCACGCCCTGATCTGAGTCACGCCTCAGGCCCGGGTGAGGTCGGTCTGAGCCACCAGCTCGTCGATCACCCGGTCGGGGTCGTCGTGCCAGTCCTTCAGCAGCACCTGGACCACCCGCCAGCCCGCCTGGGTGAGCACCGCCGGGTTGCTGGTCAGGCGCTCGCCCAGGGGCTGGGCGGCGACCCGCTCGGGGGTGTCGAGCAGCACCGCGACCTGGTACTCCTCGTCCTGCGGACGGCGCAGGGCCAGGTCGCACCGGAACGCCGACTGGCCGACGTCGGTGGCCACCACCAGCCCCCGTTCGCGCAGGGCGGCGGCCAGGTCGACCCCGACCCCACCGGCGCCGGTAGCACTCGGGCCGGGCCCGGCCGGACCGGTCGGTCGCGCGCCGGTCGGCGGGCGCAGCATGGCCACCGCCCCGGCGGTGTCGCCCCGCGAGACGGCCTGGGCGTACCCGAGGAACCGGCGCAGCGTGTCGGCGCCGTCGTTGTAGGTGTTGGTGATCGCGCCGGCCTCGATCGACGACACCACCGCCATGTGCCGGCGGGCCCGGCTGACGATCACGTTCAGCCGCTTCTCGCCGCCCTTCTGGTTGATCGGGCCGAAGTTCATCAGCATCCGGCCGTTCTCGCCCGGCGCGTAGCAGATGCTCATGATCATGACGTCGCGCTCGTCGCCCTGGACGTTCTCCAGGTTCTTCACGAACAGGCCGACCGCCTGCTCGCCGTCCTTGCGGACCAGCTCGTCCTCGTAGTCCTGGGCGAACCGGTCGTCGGTGCCGGCCAGCCGCTCCAGCGCGCGCTCGATCTCGCCCTGCTGGGCCTGCGAGAACGCGACGATGCCGAGGGTCAGACCGGTTCTGCGGCCGAGGAACTCGCGGACCAGTTCGGCCACGTAGGCGGCTTCGCCCGGGTTGGCCCGGCGGCGGTAGAGCGAGCCCGCGGTGTGGTGGAAGCTGATGCTGCGCCCGAGCAGGGCGTCGACCCCGGCGGCGGCCTGGGCCCGGGCCACCTGGGGTGCGGCCGGTTCGCCCACCGCGACCAGGATCTCGGGCCGATCGGGGACGGCGGGCGTGCGGTCCGGCACCACGGCCAGCCGGCCGTCGTAGAACATCGCGTTGCTGAACGCGATCAGGGCCTCGTACCGGCTGCGGTAGTGCCACGACAACATGGTCGAGGGCAGCCGGACGGCGCTCTGGGCCAGGAAGCTGTCCCCGTCCAGGACGACGCCGATCTCGTCGTCGTCCCCGTCGTCGTCCGCGTCGTCCGAGTCTGGATCGACCGGGCCGACGGCCGCGGCCGGGCCGGCACCACCGGCGCCGGCCGGAGAATCCTCGTCGGCGGAGCCGGAGGAGAAGTACTGGGTCGGCGGCAACTGCATCCGGTCGCCGACCACGATTACCTGGTGGGCCCGGTGCATGGCCGGCACCGCCTCCTCGACCGGGATCTGGCTCGCCTCGTCGTAGATCACCACGTCGAACAGGGCCGGATCCAGGGGCAGGGTGTCCGAGACCGAGGTCGGGCTCATCAACCAGACCGGGCGCAGGGCCGCGACCACCGTGCCGCTGTCGCCGGAGGCGAGCTCGCGGATCGAGCGGTAGCGCTGAACCTTGCCGAACTCGTGCTCCAGCACCCGCCGCCCGGCCGACCAGACCTGCTTGCGCTGCCGGTCGGGCGGGGACATCCCGGTGACGCTGCGACCGGCGTGGGCGGCCTCGCGCAGGAAGGCCGAGCGCACCTGGGCCACCAGCAGCCCGGCTTCGGCCGCCAGCAGTTCGGGCAGCTCCTGCTGGACCCGATCGACCAGGTCGGCCAGGTGCGGCCCGTCGAACCGGGCGAACGCCGGCTCGTCGGCGCAGGCCTGGGCCAGGGCACTCGCGCAGACGGCGTACTCGACGCCCTCCGGCGGCACCGGCAGCCGGCGCAGGGCGAACATCACCGCCGGGTGCCCGTGCAGGGCCAGCAGGGCCCGGCCCAGGCCCTGGATCGCCGGGCCGGTGGCCGGGTCGGTCAGGGTGTGCAGCACCCCGGCCAGGCTCGGCCCGCCGGCCGCGCCCGCCCCGCCGTCGGAGGTCAGGGGCAGGTCGTCGACGTCCACGATCAGGCCGTCGAGGGCCGCCCACACCGCTTCGACCAGGGGCTTGGCCGCGGCCAACTGCTCGACGTCCGAGCCCGGCTCGGGCCCGGTACCCGGCCCGTCGGCGATCCACGCCCGCCACCGGGCCACCGCCGGGTCGGTCTCGGCCCGGGCCCGCTGCACCCGGTCGAGCAGCCCCTCCGGCCCGGAGTGGCCCCAGGCCTGGCGGAACTCGGCCCGGGCGGTCTCCACCGCGGCCTCGGCGTTCTGGGCGGCGATCAGGGTGGCCAGGATCGTGCTCGGCGACCAGGTGACTCCGCTGCGGCCGACCGGCTGGTACCGGGTGATCACGAGTTTGGAGACCCGGCGGTAGTCGCCGTGCAGCCGGCCCCAGAACGAGCCCTCGCGCTGCTGGGCCACCTCGAGGGCGGCCCGGGCCTCGTCCGGCGCCGGGGGGTGATCCCAGCCGCGGGCGGCCTCGGCCGCGCGGTCGCGGGCCTCGAGCACCTGCTTCCAGGCGGCGACGTCGTGCTCCAGCGCCTCGGCCGCGGCCGAACCGGCCCGCAGCACCGCGGCTCGGCCGCGCCGGGTGGTCGGGGCCATGAACTGGGCCAGCTCAGCCACTTTGGCCGCCGACACCAGGTCGAGGCCGGCCGCTGACCCGGGGTCGGGGCGGGCCTGGCCGCGGTGGCGGGGGTCGGGCTCGAGGGCGGCCACCAGTTGCTGAACGGCCGTGGCGGCGAGGCCGGAGGCGTGCCGCACCTCGGCCGCCGGCCGGGCCGTGCCCAGGATCGCCGGGGCCAGGAACCGCAGTGGGCTGTGAGCCAGCACCGGCTCGGCCCCGGTGGCGACCAGGGCCGCGGCCACGGCGTCGACCTCGGGCCGGGCCGCCCACCAGGCGCCCGGCGCCGGCAGCAGCCGGTCGAGGGCCGGCGGCAGGTCGTCGTCGTGACGGCGGTGGGAGAGCTCGATCAGCCGCTGGAGCACCAGACGCAGGGAGGGGCCTGGGCCGTCGGTGTCGGCCAGCACCGCCTCGTACCGGCCGACCTCGGTCAGCACCGCCTCGATGGCCGAGATCGCCCGGGCCCGGCGCTGTTCGGCTGGCTCGACGTTGTCGCCGATCTCGAGCCAGGACTCGTAGCTCTGCTTCAGGCCCAGGACGAACTGCTTCTTGTCGGCCTGCGAGTCGTGGATCAGGCAGGTCAGCTCGTCGAGGCCCTGGGCCTGGAGCCGGGCCTGGACGACGTCGATGGCGGCCCGCTTCTGGCAGACGAACAGCACCCGCCGGCCCCGGGCCACGTAGTCGGCGATCAGGTTGGTGATGGTCTGCGACTTGCCGGTGCCGGGCGGGCCCTGGATCACGAAGCTCTCGCCCTGGCGGGCCCGGGCCACGGCGGCCACCTGCGAGCCGTCGGCGGCCACGACCAGGTGGCGGTCGGCGAACGGCAGCTCGGCCGGCCGCGCGGAGTCGACCGGGCGGGGCTGGGCCGAGAACACCCGGTCGAACGCGGCGCTGGCCGGCCCACCCTCGGCCGGCGCCTCGATCAGCTCGCGGTAGTCGCGGACCAGGCTCATCGTGCGGTAGTTCAGGTTGGCCAGGGTCACCGCGCACAGGTCGATCTCCCACGCGTACGGGTTGCCCTCGGTGCCCTGGTCCAGCACGTAGGTCTCGCGCGACTCGGTCAGCGGGCCGATCCGGGGGATCCGCGGGGCCGGGGCGTCGCCGAGCACGACCGACATCGGCGAGGGTTGCGGCGCCACCCGGTCGCGGAAGATCTGCAGCCCGAGCGGGCGGTAGTCGCGCCGCCGGTAGGAGTAGGCGTAGTTGCGACCGCCGACCGCGGCCCGGGCCCGGCCGGTACGCCGCTGGTAGGCGTCGAACCGCAGCTGGGCCCGCTGGTGGATCAACTCGATGCGGGGCCGGTCGCGGACCTCGAGCCGGACGCCGGGCTCACCGGCCTCGATCTGGCCGGCCAGCACCGCGTGCAGCCCAGCCAGGGCGGCGTCGTCGGCCAGGTCGACCGTCTCGGGCAGGTCGAGCCCGTAGAGCCGCTCGAGCTGCTGGCGCAGCGCCGGGTTGACCTCGGCCACGCTGCCGGCGGCGACCAACTGGTAGCTGTCGCGTACCCCCCGGCGCTTGGTCAGCTCGGCCGGCAGCAGCAGCAGCGGAGAGGCGATGCGTTCGGGCGGGGCGTTTTTCAGGTCGTGCCAGCGCAGGAACGCCACGATCAGCCGGAGGTGGCTCTGCCCGTACTCGGAGCGGTCGCGCCGGGCCTGGGAGATCATCCCGTCGAGCACGCCGGCGGCGTAGGGCGCGTCGTCCCAGCGGATCACCGAGCCGAGGGTCAGCCCGGCCCCGCGCAGCACCCGTTTGGCGATCGAGGGGTTCCAGGTGCACAGCTGCTCGGGCTTGATGTTGCGGGAGTCGAGCAGCAGCGGCACCGAGGCCTCGGTCAGGTTCAGCGACTGCTGGGTGCTGCGGAAGTAGAGCAGCCGGTTGCGCCGGGACAGGTCGAACAGCCGGTCCCGCAACGTCTCCAGCACGGCCTGCCGGTACCGGTCGGGCCGGGCGCCGGCCTCGGCCGGGAGCTGGTCGAGCGAGAAGTCGAGCGGCTGGTCGCGGTAGGTCTGCAGGCGCTGGGCGGCCGAGGGCAGATCCTGCCAGCGCGAGTGCCGGTCGGGGTCGATCATCTGCTCGGCCAGCCGGGCGATCACCGGGTGCAGGCCGGACCGGATCGCGAACAGGTTGCCGCGGTGCCGGGCCAGCGTGTCGGCGTCCTCGCTGATCGCCAGGTCGAGGCCGCAGGCCAGGGCGACCAGCAGCAACCCGAGCGAGGCCAGATCGGTCAGCTCGTCCTGGTGGCCGATCAGGTGCTCCCAGGTCTGCCAGCCCGAGACCAGCACCGGCCGGTACACCTCGACCGGGCCCCGATCGGGATGGACGACGTCGAGCGAGCGGACGTCGGCGCCCTCGTCGGCGCTGTGGGTGACGGCCGAGCGGGACGTCACCTCGACCGCACCGCCGACACTGGCCTGGATCGACTTCAGCCGGGCCGGGGCGAGCAACGGCGGGTGGGCCCGGGCCGGGTCGAACGAGACCCGGTACCGGTCGTCGAGTTCGAGCGAGTCGATGCCGCGCAGCGGGGCGACCTGGCCCTCGGCGTGGACGGCGACGACCTGCCGGAACAGTGGCTCGAGGCAGGCGACGAGGTCGTCCGGGCCGAGCCCCTGACGACCGCGGGCTAGGTCGATCAGCGGCTGGATGCTCATCCGGCGACCGCCGTGGCCGCGGTCGAGATCCGGGCCCAGGCGGCCGCGCTGAGGGTCAGCTCGGCCCGGGCCAGTTGCTCGAAGTCGGGGCTCAGGCCGATCTGCCCGGCGAACCGGACCGCCCGGGCCAGGCTCAGCTCCGGGTCGAGATCGGGATCGACGGTGGCCAGGTCGAGCAGCACGTAGCCGAGGTAGCGGCGGGTCTGGCCGCTGACCCCCTCCGGCAGCACCCGGACCGTGGCGGCCGGCGAGCCCCACTGGTCGCTGCCGGCGGCCGGACTCAGGTCGGGGAAGAACTGCCGGCCGTGGGTGAGCACGCTCTCGGTCTGCCACTGCGGGTCGAGCAGCAGGTCGTCGATCAGGTTGCGGGTGACCCGTTCGAGGTCGGCCCGGTCGAACAGGTCGAGCGCGTCGAGGTCGAGGGCCGGGCGCAACAGGGCCTTGACCGCGACCTCGCCGGCCGGCGGACGATCGGCGGCCGGCAGCGGGGCGCCATCGGCCTGCTCGGCCACCAGGTCGGCGTGCCAGCGGTCGAGAGCCCAGGCCCGCAGCACGGTTTCGGGGTGGCTGGTGCCTCGGCTGCCGCTCGGGCCGGCTGCCTGCGCCCGGGCCAGGTACGCCACCGGATCGACGTCGGCCAGGCCGGTCACCGTCGTCACCAGCGCCCCGACCGCGGCCGGCAGGTCGCCGCAGGCCAGCACCGCACCCCGGTCGGCGAACAGTTCGGTGGCCAGCCGGTACCGGCGGAAGGTCTCCAGCAGCGGCGGCGGGGTGGCGGCGTCGACCGAGAGCAGCTCGAGCAACCGGTCGGCCACCTGGTAACGGCCGCCGTCGGCCGACCAGAGCACGTGGTGGGCCAGTTCGTGGCCGAAGACCGCACCCAGGCCGGCCTCGGACAGCAACGGGATCAGGTTGCCCGAGACCAGGATGGCCAGCTCGTCGGGCCGCTCGAGCAGGCCCGCGTTGGCGGTGAGGCCGCCCTCGACCTGGTAGACGGCCACCGGCCGACCGATGCCCAGGTTCTCGACCGCCCGGGCCAGCGCCGAGTGCACCACCGGGTGCGCCGCCGGCTCCAGCCGGTAGGCCGAGCGCAGCAGTTCGGCTCCCGGGTCGGCCGCCGGGTCGTGGTCCCAGCCGGCCGTTGCGCCGGGGGTGGCCCGGGCCAGGGTGGCCACCGTGGCCCAGCCGGCCGGCTCCTGCTGCTCCAGCCGGGCGGCGACGTCCTGGTGATAGGCGAGCGGGTGCAACTGCCCCCACCGCACCCGCCGTCCCTCGTCCATGTCCGGAAACTCTAGGGCGTGGGTCGGACAGAACGGAGCCAGTCGTGTTGATCTCGACATGCGCCGATGCACAAGGTCACTAAAACTGGCATTCCTGGCGTCAATGGAAGGTTGGTCGGCATGTACATCGGAGGCGGGATCTTTCTCCTCGTGGTCGGGGGCATCTTGGCTTTCGGCGTCAACGATCAGTCGGTGGGCAGCCTCGACCTCGGTGCCGTCGGCTGGATCTGCATGGCCGGCGGGGCCCTGGCCATCATCTTGTCGCTGTTCCTGATGCAGCAGCGCACCAACACCTCGCACGTCGAGGTGGTCGAGCGGCGCGACGTCGGTGGCCCGCCGCTGCCGCCGTCCGACCCGCGTTACTGAGGGCTACATCGCAGAAGGGCCGCCACCCGGTGAGGGGTGGCGGCCCTTTGATCGTGCGGCCGGATCGGCTCAGAAAGCGGCTTCGTCCAGGTCCATCAGGTCGTTGTCGGTGGCCTCGGTGATCGCCCGCTCGGCCGCCAGGCGGGGCAGGAACTGCTTGGCGAAGAACGACGCGGCCGCCACCTTGCCCTGGTAGAACGACCGGTCGGTCTCGCTGACCTCGCCCTTCAACGCGGTCAGGGCGATGTCGGCCTGGCGCAGCAGCAGCCAGCCCACGATCAGGTCGCCGGTGGCCAGCAACAGCCGGGTGGTGTTCTGACCGACCTTGTAGATGTTGCGGGGGTCGGCGCCGGGCGAGCGGGGATCGGCCGACATCATCGTGCCGATCAGGTGGTCGACCATCTTCTGGACGTCGTCCAGGGCGTTGGCCAGCAGCTCGCGCTCCTGGGCCAGCCGGCCGTCGCCCGGGTCGGACTTGGCGAACTCGGCGATCTGCTGGCCGAGCTGGGTCAGCGACTGGCCCCGGTCGCGGACGATCTTCCGGAAGAAGAAGTCCATGCCCTGGATCGCCGTTGTCCCCTCGTACAGGGTGTCGATCTTGGCGTCGCGCACGTACTGCTCGATCGGGTAGTCCTTGAGGAAGCCCGAGCCGCCGAAGGTCTGCAGGGTCTCGGTGCCCAGCAGGGCCCAGGCCCGTTCCGAGCCGACCCCCTTGACCAGCGGCAGCAGGAAGTCGTTCAGGCCCTCGGCGACCTCGTCGCGCTGCCCGGCTGCGGCCGCGATCTTCACCGCGTCCTGCTGGACGGCGGTGAACAGCACCATCGCCCGCAGGCCCTCGGCGTAGGCCTTCTGGGTCATCAGCGAGCGGCGGACGTCGGGGTGCTGGGTGATGGTGACCCGGGGTGCGGCCTTGTTGCTGTTCTGGGTCAGGTCGGCCCCCTGCACCCGCTGTTTGGCGTAGTCCAGGGCGTTCAGGTACCCGGTCGACAGGGTGGCGATGGCCTTGGTGCCGACCATCATCCGGGCGCCCTCGATCACGTTGAACATCTGGGCGATGCCGTCGTGCACGCCGCCGACCAGGGTGCCGACCGCGGGCCGGTTGTCCACCTCGCCGAACCGCAGCTCGCAGGTGGTCGACACCTTGAGGCCCATCTTGTCCTCGACGTTGGTGACGAAAGCGCCGTTGCGCTCGCCCAGTTCACCGGTCTGCGGGTCGAAGTGGAACTTGGGGACGACGAACAGCGACAGTCCCTTGGTGCCCGGGCCGGCGCCCTCGGGGCGGGCCAGCACCAGGTGGATGATGTTCTCGGCCAGGTCGTGCTCGGCCGAGGTGATGAACCGCTTGACCCCGCTGATCTGCCACTCGCCGTCAGCGGTCTGCACCGCCTTGGTGCGGCCGGCGCCTACGTCCGAACCGGCGTCCGGCTCGGTCAGCACCATGGTCACGCCCCACTTCTTCTCGACGATCAGCTGGGCCACCCGCTGCTGCTCCGGGGTGCCCAGGGCGTGCAGGATCTCGGCCATGCCGAACGACGAGGCATACATGTGGACGGCGGGGTTGGCGCCCAGGATGAACTCCAGCAGCGCCCAGCGCAGGGTCGAGGGCGCCGGCGTCCCGTCGAGCTCGGCGGGCAGGCCGATCGCCCAGAAGCCGGAGTCCATGTAGGCCTGGTACGACTTCTTGAACGACTCCGGCAGGGTGGCCGTGTAGGTCGTCGGGTCGAACACCGGCGGGTTGTGGTCGGAGTCGAGCAGGGACGGCGCGAGGTCCTCGGTGGCCAGCCGGGCCATCTCGCGCAGCGTCTCGCGGGCGGTGTCCGGGTCGAGGTCGTCGAACGGAGCCGTGCCGAGCACCTGGTCGCGGCCGAAGAGCTCGAACAGGTTGAACTCGATGTCTCGCAGGTTGTGCCGGTAGTGGCTCATGTCGTGATCCCCTCAACTGCCAACTAAGTTACCGCTTAGTAACTTAGTTTAGAGGACGAATGCCGGTGCGGCCAGAGGAACGCCGTGCGAAGTCGCGCACACGGCCGAACTCCCGTCCCGCCCGCAGCCGACCCCCAGCCGCCCCCCAGCCGGCCCCAGCCGACCGCCAGTCGGCCCCAGGCCCCCGACGGACAAAACGACGCCGGGCCCGGTCGCCGTCGTTGGCGACCAGGCCCGGTTGTCGAACCCGGACCGGGACTGTGACCGGAGGGAGCCGTCAGTCTCGGATCGGGTGGATCAGGGTTCAGTGGTCAATCTGGTGGAGCTGCGGTGCGAGTGCAGCAGAGTCAGCGGGTGACGCCCCGACGACCGTACGCGCCGGCAACCAGGTAGACGCCGGCAGCGGCCAGCGCGATCTCGATGATCCAGCGGATCCAGTCGACGCCGTTGGTCTCCTTGACGCCCAGGGCGCCGGCGATGGCGGAGCCGACGAGCGCGGCGACGATGCCGATGACGATGGTCAGCCAGATCGGGATGTCCTGCTTGCCCGGAACGACCAGACGACCAAGGGCACCGATGATCAGACCCACAATGATCGCGGAAATGATTGCGGAAATCATGGCTACTCCTCAGTGATGACCGCGCCGCCAGTCGGCTCGGTAACTTGTTCAAGACTGCGGCCCACGTGCGAATGTGCAACCTGAGATGCGACCGGCTGAGTTGAGCCAGATAGGCTCCGAAAAGGTATATAACGGTTAAAAAATAACTGTGAGTTACCAAAATCCGGTCAGAAACGCGTCAATTGTGGCGCAAAGTAGTGGCACAAAGCGTTTCAGAACCGCGTCAGGATCGCTTCAAATCCGACGGCAGCAGTGGGAAGGGGTCAGTCGTCGGTGTCCCGGCGCAGTCGCTTCACGTCGGAGCGGCGCCGCTTGCCGGCGATCCGGCGCTCCACCGAACCCCGGGTCGGCCGGGTGGCCCGGCGGCTTCGTGGTGGCGGGGCCAGAGCGGCGGCCACGATCTCGGCCAGCCGCTGCTCGGCCGCGTCGCGGTTCTGCAGCTGGGAGCGTTGTTCCGAGGCACTGATCTGGATCACGCCGTCGACCAGGCGGTGGCCCAGCCGGGCCAGCGCCCGGGAGCGCTGCTCCGGGGTGAGGGCCGAACTGGTCGCGACGTCCCAGCGCAGTTGGGCCCGGCTGTCGGTGGTGTTGACGCCCTGCCCACCGGGCCCGGACGAGCGGGAGAAGCGCCACTGCAGCTCGTGCTTGGGGATCACGACGGACGAGTTGATCCGCAGTGGTCCGGTCATCTGGCCATCCTCCCCGATTCGGGGGATGGACGTCGATGATCGGGGTGATTGCACACTGTCTCTGCCACTATGTCCGCAATGGACGAGGCGCCGGATTCGATCATCGAACAGCGCAGCTTTGACCTGGGCCCGCGCAGCGCCTGGCTCTGGCTGACCCTGGGCGGCGCGCTGCTGGCCGTGGCCGAGACAGTGGCCCTGGCCGCGATCACCAGCGCCCTGCTGCCCGACCCGGCGGCCTGCCTGCTCGATCTGGCTCTGGTGCTGCCCACGGTCGCCGTGGTGATCACCATCGCCAGCGCTCTGACCGGCCGGATCACTCTCGACCCGGAACAGCTCCGGCTGCGGTTCGGGCTGCTGGGCGGGATCCGGGTGCCGCGGGCCGACATCGTGCAGGCCGAGCTGTTCGGGCCGGCCGCGAACCGGCCGATCGGTCTGGGCATCTCGCTGTCGGCCGGTTCCGGCCAGGTGACGGTCTGGCGCGGTGGCCCGGTGCCCTTCGTGCGGGTCACGCTCCGCCGGCCGGCGGTGGTGCGCACCGCGGTCTTTCGCCGATCCCCGGTCAGCCAGCTGGTGATGGGCACCGAGGCGTCGCACGAGCTGGTCGCCGCCCTGACCTGAGCCCGCCCCCGCATCCACCACCGCATCCACCACCGCATCCACCACCGCATCCACCACCGCATCCACCACCGCATCCACCACCGCATCCACCACCGCATCCACCACCGCATCCACCACCGCATCCCCCCGGTATTTACCCCAGATCGGGTCCTGCGACCCTCTGGCGCTCAGCGGGGAAGCTGAGAAACTGGTGGTCGCGACGATGCGAGGGGCGGGCCGACACTGATGCCGATCACCGGCCTGCGGGGCGTCACCGTGGTCTACCCGGGCGGGGGCACCGCGCTGCACGAGGTCAGCGTGACCGCCGAGCAGGGCGAGATCCTGGCCGTGCTCGGCCCGTCCGGCAGTGGCAAGTCGACCCTGCTGCGGGCCGTCGCCGGCCTGGTCCCGGTGCGTATCGGCGAGGTGCTGATCGGGGGGCGGCCGGTCACCGCCCTGCCGCCGGACGAGCGCCGGGTGGCCATGGTGTTCGAGTCCAGCACGGTGATCCCGTTCCTCGACGTCTCCGAGAACCTCGGCTGGGGCCTGCAGATCCGCAAGGTGACCGGGCCCGAGGTCGACGAGCGGGTCGAGGCCCAGGCCCGCGGGCTGCGGCTGAACCGCCTGCTGCGGCGGATGCCGAGAACCCTGTCGTCGGGCGAGCTGGCCCGGGTCGGTATCGGGCACGCCCTGGTGCACGCGCCCACCGCCTTCCTGTTCGACGAACCCCTGGCCCACCTGGACGCCGGCCAGCGCTGGGAGGTGCGCCGGCGGATCGTCGAGGTGGTCCGGCGGTTCGACGTCAGCACGTTCTACGTCACCCACGACCAGGGTGAGGCGATGGGCGTGGCCGACCGGATCGCCCTGCTGAACGCGGGCCGGGTGGTCCAGATCTCGACGCCGGCCGAGCTGTACGACCGCCCGGTGGACATCTTCGCGGCCAGCTTCGTCGGCTCGCCGACGATCGGCCTGCTGCCGGCCCGCCTGGTGACGGCCGGGGGTGCCGGTGGTTTCGGCGGCTTCCGGGTCGGCGCCCGCACCCTGCCGCTGTGGGCGCCGCTGACCGAGGAGCTGGCCGCCTTCGTCGACCGCGACGTGGTGATCGGCGTCCGGCCCGAACGGGTGCACGACGCCCGGCAGGGCAGCGACCCCAGCGTCGTCACGATGCCGGCCACCGTCGTCCAGGTGGAGGAGATCGGGCCGGACGCCGTCGTCACCCTGGAGGTGGCGGCCCGGGCCGTGTCGGTGCCCGGCGCGCGCTCCTGGGAGACCGGTGCCGACGAACCGGCCGGGTCGGGCCAGGCCCGGCTGCGCTCGCGGTTCGGGCGCAACACCTCGGTGCGGGTCGGCCAGAGCGTGCCGATCGCCGTCGACGTCAGCCATGCGCACGTGTTCGACCCGGTCACCGGCCGGGCCCTGTGGCACCCGGAGAGGTGATGATGAGCAGATGAGTACCCAGCCGCTGCTGTCCGAGCCCGTCGCCGACCAGCTCGACGCTGCCCTGGCCGAGCTCGTCCGGGGCGAGGCCACCTGGGCGGCGACCCCGCTGGCCCGGCGCCGGGAGCTGCTCGAGCAGCTGCACGCCCTGACCGCCCGGCACGCCCAGGAATGGGTGGACGCCGCGGCCTCGTTCAAGGGGCTGCCGGCCGGGTCGCCGCTACTCGGCGAGGAGTGGCTGTCCGGCCCCTACGCCGTGCTCGGCGCCACCGCCGCCCTGGCCCAGAGCCTGCACGCGCTGGAGCGGGGCGACAGCCCGGTGGACGGCTTCGCCCTGGGCCGGGCGCCGGGCGGGCGGGTGACGGTCTCGGTGCTGCCGAACACGATCTACGACCGCCTGTTGCTGAGCGGATTCTCGGCCGAGGTCTGGATGCCGCCGGGGGTGGACGAGGCCACCGTGCGGGCCCGGGCCGGCCTGGCCGAGCGCGACCCGGCCGACACCCACGGCGTCGGCGTGGTGCTGGGGGCGGGCAACATCACCTCGATCCCGCCGCTGGACGTGCTCTACGAGCTGTACGCTCACAACCGGGTGGTGGCGCTGAAGCTGAACCCGATCACCGACCCGATGCGGGCCGTGTTCGAGCTCGTGTTCGCGCCCCTGATCGACCTCGGGGTGCTGCGAATCCTGGTCGGGGGCGCCGACGTCGGCGGCTACCTGGTTGAGCACGGCCGGGTCGGGCACGTACACATGACCGGCAGCGCGGCCACCCACGACGCGATCGTCTACGGCACCGGCCCGGAGCAGGCCGAGCGCAAGGCCGAGCACCGGCCGCGGCTGGAGAACACGGAGATCACCAGCGAGCTGGGCGGGGTCTCGCCGGTGATCGTGCTGCCGGGCCGCTGGTCGAAGGCCGATCTGCGGTACCAGGCCGAGCACGTCGTCACCCAGCGGCTGCACAACGGCGGCTACAACTGCATTGCCGGGCAGGTGCTGGTGCTGAGCTCGGACTGGGCCCAGAAGGATCAGTTCCTGGCCGAGGTGCGCTCCGCGCTGACCCGGGCCCCGGCCCGGCCGGCCTACTACCCGGGCAGCGATCAGCGGGTGGCCCAGGCCCTGGCCGGGTACCCGGACGCCGAGCGGCTCGGCCCGCAGGCGGGCCGGTTGCTGGTCCGGGCCGGGGCCGACGATCGGGCCGACCTGCTGAACACCGAGTTCTTCGCCCCGGTGTTCGGCGTCGTTGAGCTGCCCGGAACCGGTCTGCAGTACTTCCAGGACGCCGTCACCCTGGCCAACGACGAGTTCAACGGCACCCTGGGCGTGAACGTGATCGCCCACCCGGGCACCCTGAAGCAGCTGGGCCCGGCGTTCGAGGACGGCCTGGCCGACCTGCGCTACGGCTGCATCGCGGTGAACGCCTGGACCGGGGTGGGCTTCCTGCTTGAGCGCGGCGTCTGGGGGGCCTTCCCCGGGCACACGCTGGACGACGTCCAGAGCGGCATCGGCAAGGTCCACAACGCGCTGCTGCTGGAGGACCCGGAGCGGACGGTGGTGCGCGGACCGTTCCGGCCCTCGCCGCGATCGCTGCTGCACGGTGAGCCGGCGATCACCCCGAAGCCGCCGTGGTTCGTGACCAACCGGACGGCGGCCGGCACCGGCGAGGCCCTGACCGCGTTCGCGGCCCGGCCCGGCTGGGCCCGACTGCCGAAGATCTTCGCCTCGGCGCTGCGGGGCTGACTAGCCCGGACGGGTGAAAGCTGAATGCTGCGCCCGGGCCAAACCGCGGTCGGCCCGGTTGAGGTCGGCTCGGTCGAGGTCGGCCCGGTTCTGGTCGGCCAGGGCCTGTTCGGCCTCGGCGACCGCCTGCTCGGCCAGCACCCGCGGGCACGGGCCGCCGTCGCCGGCCGGCCCGGCCTGGGACCGGCCCAGCCGGCTCTGGTCGGCCTCGTGACCGGAACAGCCCTGCAGGGCGCCGACGGCCGCCGACACGATGGTGTCGATGTGCCGGCGAACGGTCTGCTGGGCGGTGAACGGGTCGCCGCTGCGCATGCACAGGCCTGCGGTGGCCTCCATCGAGGCCTTGACCGCACCCAGAGCAGCGCGGGCCCGCAGCAGCTGACCCTCGTCGGCGTCGGGCCCGGCGAGCAGGCGGGCCAGCCGCACCTGCTTCTCCATCAGCCGGAACCGGCCGGCCTCGGAGCGCAGCACCACCGGGTCGCCGAGGGCGGTGGCCAGGGTGGGAACGTTGCAGGCCAGGATCTCGACGAAGCCGCGAATCAGTACGGCCGGGTCGGTCTCGGGAGCGGCCTCGGCCGCGTCGATGAACCGCTCCAGCGCCTCGACGGTGGGCGTGACCAGGGCGTCGAGCATGTCGTCTTTACAGGTGAAGTGGTAGTAGAGCGCTGCCTTCGTCATCCCGAGGCCGTCTGCGATGTCGCGGATGGAGGTTCCCGCATACCCTCGATCACGGAAGAGCTCGGTCGCAACGTCGAGAATGCGCCGACGGGTGTCTCCCGACGACGTGGACGGCGTGGCGTGCGTGTTTGCGCTCACGGAGCGACTGTAGCAGAAATCTACTTGACGATCGGTAAGTGGATTCTCTACGGTTCTAACCGATCGGTCGGTAGGCTCGACCGCGCTCCGGAGATTGAAGGACCCGTTATGCATGTAGTCGCCCACCACTGGGTAGCCCCCGGTGGTCGTCCGCGAGAGCCTGCGTCCGGTGTTGGGGGTTCCGTCGTGGTCGCTACCTGGAAGGCGCTGGTTCGCTGGGGTGCGGGTCTGATCGGCCGCGAGACCGGTTCGCCCGACCCGAAGAACCCGCAGCGTCGCACCCACCCGCGAGGTGGGGCGCTCGGTCAGATCGCCCTGGTCGTCGGGGCCTGGCTGGCCTATTCGGCGGCCCGCTCGTTGTCGGGGGACGACGTGGTCGCGGCCATCCATCGGGGCCGGGTGCTGGCCGAGTGGGACAGTTGGCTCGGCTTCGGCTGGACCCTCGAGCTCAACCACTGGATCACCGACCACGGCCTGTTCGCCGTGCCGCTGACCATGGAATACGCCTCGCTGCACTACGTCATCACGCCGCTGGTGCTGATCTGGCTGTGGCGCCGGCACCCTGAGACCTATCGTCCGGCCCTGTTCGCCCTCATGACCATGTCCGCCATCGGGCTGGTGGTCTACATCATCCTGCCGGTCGCCCCGCCGCGGCTGCTGCCGAACTCCGGCTGGATCGACACGATGAGCTCCTGGTCGAACATCGGCTGGTGGGGGGCTGGGGCGAGCGCACCGGCCGGCTTCGAGCACCTCACCGATCAGTTCGCGGCCATGCCGAGCCTGCACGTCGGCTGGGCGGTCTGGTGTGCCTGGGCCTGGCGCCGGGCCGGTGGCAACCTGGTGCGCCGAATCGGTTGGCTCTACCCGACTCTCGTCGCGGTGACCGTGATCGTCACGGCCAATCACTACGTGCTCGACGTCGCCGTGGGGGCGGCTCTGGCCCTGTTCGTCTGCCTGGTCCTGCCCCGGTTGCTGGCCTCGTACAGCTGGGTGGCCCGGTCGGCGATCGTCCCCCGCGAGGAGCTCGCCCTGGCCGGCGCGGCCGGCCTGGTCGACGTGACCTCCGACGGAAGCACGGTCTATCCGGACGAGGCGCTCATCGACCTGCGCGAGGGCGAGAGCGAGGATCTGTCCCCGAGCCAGTTCGATCCGGTGGAGTCACGCCACATCCACCTCTGAGTGAGTACGACTCGACGTCAACCTTAGGTTGACGATCTGCGGATCGTCAACCTAAGGTTGACGCATGACCGAACCCGTGAAGTTGGTCCACCCCGTTCGTCTCGACACCTTGATCGAGGGCATCAAGCAGGCCCATCCCGGCGCCCTCGACCAGCTCTCCGACGCGGTGATCGTGGCCGACAGTCTCGGCGAGATCGCCGATCACCTGATCGGACACTTCGTGGATCAGGCCCGTCGTTCGGGCGCCTCCTGGACCGACATCGGCCGCAGCATGGGTGTGAGCAAGCAGGCCGCCCAGAAGCGTTTCGTGCCTCGCGATCCGGGCGAGCCCAACGATCTCGACCCGGCCCAGGGTTTCGGCCGGTTCACCGATCGAGCCCGCAACGTCGTCGTCACCGCGCAGAACGAGGCCCGGGCGGCGAGCAACAACGAGATCGGGCCCCGAACACCTCGTGCTGGGCCTGCTGCACGATCCGGAGTCACTGGCGGCCCGGGCGATCCAGGCCCAGAACGTGTCGCTGGAGAAAATCCGCGTGGTCGTCGTCCGTTCGCTGCCCGCGCCGGCGGCCGAGATGCCGGCCCTGGTCCCGTTCAACACTCAGGCGAAAAAGGTTCTGGAGCTGACCTTTCGGCAGGCTCTGCGAATGAACCAGAACTACGTGGGCACCGAGCACATCCTGCTGTCGCTGCTCGAGCTGGAGGACGGCGCCGGCCTGCTCACCGGCCTCGGCGTCGACCGGGCCGGGGTCCAGTCGTTCACCATCGACCAGGTGGCGGCCCACCAGCGCGAGCGGCTGGTCTGACCCGGCTCGGACCTCGAAATCAGCTTGCCCCGGGCGCCGCTCGTTGGCCAAGCTCAGGGGCATGCAACCGCCTGAAGTGGTCGAGGCCGGCGATCTGGTGTTGAGGCGCTGGCAGGTGCAGTGGGCCGAGCAGGCCAGTGCCGCCATCGTCGAGTCGCTGCCGGAGCTCAAGGTGTGGCTCTCCTGGGCCAAGGACGGTCACACCCCGGCCGCGTCCAAAGAATTCATCGAGCGGACGTCGGGCGAGTGGGACAACGGCACGGACTTCAACTACGCCATCTTCACCTCGACCGGTGAGCTGGTCGGTGGCATCGGCCTGATGACGCGCCGGGGCCCCGGCGTCCTGGAGATCGGCTACTGGCTGCGCAGTTCGTACAGCGGCCGCGGCTACATGACCGCGGCGGTGAAGGCCCTGTCCGTCACGGCCCTCGCCCTGCCCGGCATCGACCGGGTGCACATCTGCCACGACGCCGCCAACGGGGCATCCGGAGCGGTGGCCGCGAAGGCCGGCTTCGTCGAGGTGGAGCGGGTCGACCGCGTGCCCGAAACCCCGGGCGACACCGGCATTGACGTCGTTCGCGAACGACTCTGATGGGAGCGATCACGGCGGAAACGACGAGCCGACCGACCCTGGTACGGCCGCGGCGCTAGGGTCGGTGGCATGGTCGCCCACCGCCTGACCAAGGACGAAGCGCGCCGGATCGCGATCCACGCGCAACTGCTGGACGTCCCCCGCCCGAGCGACATCGTCGACGTCGTCGATCGCCTCACGTTCTTGCAGATCGACCCCACCGCCGCCATCGCCCCCAGCGCTCACCTCGTGCTGTGGAGCCGTCTCGGGTCGAGCTACGACCGAGCCGACCTGACCCGGGCTCTTGAGCGCGACCGGGCCCTCGTGGAGACCATCGCCTACATCCGGACGCCGGGCGACCTGCCCGCGGTGATCGCCGAAGTCCAGCAGGGGCCGGTGCATGCCTCCGTCGCCGCCTGGTTGGAGGCGAACGAGCCATTCCGCCGCGACATCCTCGCCGTGTTGAAGGAACGGGGCCCGCTTCTGTCCCGGGAGATCCCCGACACCAGCGTCGTGCCGTGGCCGTCGTCCGGCTGGACCAACAACCGCAACCTCACGAAGATGCTGGAGGCCCTCGCCCGCCGCGGAGACGTCGCGATTTCAGGGCGCAAGGGTGGCCAGCGGTATTGGGACCTTCCCGAACGGGTCTATCCGGGCGACCTGGCCACCCTCAACCTGGCCACCCTCGACCTGGACACCGCCGTCCGGCACCGCAACCGCCGCCGGCTGGCCGCACTGGGGATCGCCCGTTCCACCGGCCCGCAAATCCCGGGAGAGTCGCCCTACGTCGGCGAGGCCGGTGAAGAGGCCGTGGTCGAGGGCACTCCCGGCACCTGGCGCGTTCATCCGGCCTATGTCGGTCTGCCGTTCACCGGGCGCACGGCGCTGCTCTCGCCCTTCGACCGGCTCATCCACGACCGGGTCCGCACCGAGCAGCTGTTCGGCTTCGAGTACATCCTCGAGATGTACAAGCCGAAGAACAACCGGCGGTGGGGTTACTTCGCCCTGCCCGTGCTGCACGGCGACCGCCTGGTCGGCAAGCTCGACGCGGTCGCCGATCGTCAGGCCGGTGCGCTCGTCGTCAACGCGATCCACGAAGACGTCCGCTTCACGAAGACCATGACCGCCGCGGTACGCGCCGAGATCGACGACCTGGCCACCTGGCTCGGCCTGGAAGTGACAGGTCTCTAGGGACTCTCAGCGACGGGCCGGCGTCATCCCGTGGAGAGTCATGACAGGTCGAGCAAGAATCGCAACGCGTGGTCTACGGCTTGCATCTGAATCAGGGGAAGGTATCCGACGTGATCGCCGAGGCGTTGCTCGGGGTCGAGGGCCTTCATCTGCGCGCAGAGCGCGAACGATTCACCACGCCCCCAGTCGACTGGAGGGCGCAGAAGGCTGGTGTGCCAGCCGCTTTCTGACGTTGTCGTGGGGATGACCAGCCATGTGCTGAGGTGCTCCAGGCGAGTGGATTGGGCGACAACGCCAAACCGAGGACCAGACTGTTCATGGCCGCGGGTCTTGCCCGGATTCAGCCGGTAGACCGCCCCTCTCACTCGTCGTCCAGAAATCTCATGGTGTCGGCGACGAGGGCGCGATCAACCGGGTCGTTGGCCATCTCCCGTACTTCGCGCTCCGCTTGGCGTCGCCATTCCTCTTCGCGAAAGGCCGCGACAGCGACTGCGATCGCTCGATCGGCCGTAAGGCCCTGCTCGGCCGCGAGCTTGTTGACCGCATCGCGCGTGTGTTGGGACAGGCGCACACTCGTGGAATCGCTCATGACTCAAGCATACGTTCTGCATACGGCGCTGTCGATGCAGCAGCTACCGGCTGATCGAAATGGTGAAGGCCCCCAACAACCGCATGTAGGGGGCCTTCATATTATGAGAGCGGGCGACGAGAATCGAACTCGCACTGTCAGCTTGGGAAGCTGATGTTCTACCATTGAACTACGCCCGCACGAGGCCCTCAGGCCAAGCTCGAACACCCTACCAAGTCCGGCCCGCCCGTGTGGAGCTGACCTGGTCAACGGCCCGGTCGAGTGGTAGCTGCCGGTCACCGTCAGTACCGTCACCGGCGTGAGCACTCGCATCGTTCTCTTCGGAGCCACCGGCTACACCGGGGAGCTGACGGCGCGGGCCCTGGTCGAGCGGGGTCAGCAACCGCTGCTGGCCGGCCGTGACCCGGAGAAGCTGGCCCGGCTGGCCGATGAGTTGGGCGGGCTCGAGTTCGCGGTGGCCGACGTCGACCGGCCCGAGACCGTGAATGCCCTGGTCGAGCTGGGCGACGTCCTGGTCAGCACGGTCGGGCCGTTCACCCGCTGGGGGCAGCCGGCGCTGGCCGCGGCCGTGTCCAAGGGGGCGCACTACCTCGATTCGACCGGGGAGCCGCCGTTCATCCGTGATGTGTTCGAGCGTTGGGGGCCGCGGGCCCGGGCGTCCGGTTCGGCCCTGCTGACGGCGATGGGTTACGACTACCTGCCCGGCAACCTGGCCGCTGCGCTCGCGCTGCGTGACGCCGGGCCGAGCGCCACCCGGGTCGAGGTCGGCTACTTCGTGACCGGGTCGGCCGGCCGGTCGGCGCTGAGCGGCGGCACGCTGGCCTCGCTGGCGGCGGTGATGCTGGAGCCGGGGTTCGCCCGGCGCGGCGGCGTCCTGGTCGAGGAGCGCTCGGCCCTGCGGCAGCGCACGTTCGAGGTCGGCGGCCGGTCTCGCGGCGGCGTCAGCCTGGGTGGCTCGGAGCACTTCGCGCTGCCGCAGACCTACCCCCTGGTTCAGGACGTCGACGTGTACCTCGGCTGGTTCGGGCCGGCGTCGAAGGCGCTCAGCCTGCTGTCGCGCACCGGTGGGGCGGTGATGGGCCTGCCGCCGCTGAGGTCGGTGGCGGGCGGCGTCCTCAATCGGGCCTTTCGGGGTTCGTCGGGAGGGCCGGACGCGCAGGCCCGGGCGGGGACGGCGAGCGTCGTCATCGCCGAGACGTTCGACGCGCGGGGGCGGGCGCTGGCCCGGGCCACCCTGGAGGGCGTCAACCCTTACGACTTCACCGGGGCGATGCTGGCCTGGGCCGCCGACCGGATCGCCACCGTCGACCCGCGTGGGCTGGGCGCGCTCGGGCCGGTGGCCGCTTTCGGCCTGGACGAGCTGGCCGAGGGCGCCCGGCAGGCCGGCTTGGACCGAACCGACTGATCCGAGGTCGGTCGGCATTCGGCCGGTATGGCGGAGAGCGATACCGTGGCGGCGTGCTGCTCAGTGACCGTGACATCCGGGCCGAGATCGAGTCGGGGCGGGTCGTCGTCGACCCCTACGACGAGGCGATGGTCCAGCCGTCGAGCGTCGACGTCCGGATCGATCGGTACTTCCGGCTGTTCGACAACCACAAGTACTCGGTGATCGACCCGGCCGCCGAGCAGCCCGACCTGACCCGCCTGGTCGAGGTCGAGCCGGACGAGGCCTTCGTGCTCCACCCCGGCGAGTTCGTGCTGGCCAGCACCTATGAGGTGGTCACGCTGCCGAACGACATCGCGGCCCGGCTCGAGGGCAAGTCGAGCCTGGGCCGGCTGGGCCTGCTGACCCACTCCACGGCCGGTTTCATCGACCCGGGTTTCTCCGGCCACGTGACGCTGGAGCTCTCCAACGTGGCCACCCTGCCGATCAAGATCTGGGCCGGCATGAAGATCGGCCAGCTCTGCTTCTTCCGGCTCTCCAGCGCCGCCGAGCACGCCTACGGCAGCGAGCGGTACGGCTCGAGGTATCAGGGCCAGCGCGGCCCGACGGCCAGCCGTTCGCACCTGTCCTTCCATCGCACAATGGTCTGAGGACGACGTCACGCCGTTTGCGTCCAGGCCCAGGAGGTAACCACCCGTGGTAGCTCGCCGCCGCCGCAACCGTGGCGCTGAACCGGTCGCGATGGCCGCGGCCGAGGTGGTCGAGGACGGCATCGCCGTCCAGGACCTGGCCACCCGGCACCTGCTGCTGGTGCCGACCACCGCCGACCTGGAGATGGTCGACGCGCTGTTCCGCGACCGGCTGCCCAACTCCGACCTGCTGAACACCGGTGAGGTCACGATGGGCCGGCACAGCCGGATCAGCGGGCCGTACGAGCTCTCGATGGAGGACGCCGTCGACGCGGGCGTCCCGATGCCCTGGACGGTCTGTTACTGCCTCGAGGCGCCGGTCGAGCGCGAGGATCCGCCGATCCCCGGCGTCGACGACCGCGACGGTTTCTCCTACGCCTTCCCCGACGGCCTGCCTTGGCGCGACGAGGGCCGGGCCCTGCAGCTGCTGATCAGCGCGGCTCGGCGGCTGGACGGCGCGGTGCGGGTGGCCGGCACGCTGGAGCTGATACAGCCCGACCCGGAGCGCGCGGTCGACTACGTAGTGCACTCCTCCACCTGGCTGGAGCCGCACACCCTGCTCGGCGTCGTCATCCGGCAGTTGCCCGGGGCGGTGCTGGCGATCGAGGGCCGGGAGTGGGCCGGTCCGCCCGACGAGGCCTACACCGGCGAGCTGGTCCGCGACGACATCGCGCACGATCCGCTGACCGAGCAGGAGCTGTACGAGCTGCACACCTCGGCCGACAAGGTCGACATGCACGTGATCGGCGAGGTCGACGTCCTCGATGCGTTCTCGATCGTCGGGGACGTCGGCGCCGACGGCATGGTGGAGGTGCTGGTGCACCTCACCGACATCGACGAGCCGGTAATGGCCGGCGAACCCTGGGCCCACGGCGAGTTCGTCACCTACGAGGTGCGCTGGAGCCCGACCGATCCGGCCGAGCGCGAGAGCCGGTACCCCTCCGAGGCGTTCCGCAGCAGCCGGGCCCGAGTGGTTCCGCTGATAGCGAAGACGACGCGAGCGATCGTTGAGGCCGTTGGTGGTGTCGTGGTGGACGAGGACGGCTTCGGCGTCGACCGCTACACGCTCTGATCCTGCTCAGTGGGGCTGCTGTTGCTCCCTGCTCGTCACTCCTTGTGACCCTTAGTCGTTACTGAAGGTAATCGTCCCTTTCGCCGCTGTTGCTAGTGGGTCTCCCGACCAGCACTGATGCGGGCGACACGTCGAGACAGGCCCAGTGCGGTGGCGCTCAGTAGTTCTTCCCCTACAGTCTGTGGTCAGGTCGTTGTCGTCGGCCTGTGAATCAGTAGGTGACTGCCCGAACTCGTGGGGCCACCGTGGCGAAACGCATGCTGCGGGAGTGTCGTACGGGGGAGCAGCGTCACGGGTCTCGGGGTAGCGCCGCCGTCGTGTGGGGCTGCAGAGGAAGGAACTCGCTTGATGAATCTCCAAAGCAAGAAAGCGCGGCTGCCAATCGCCGCGCTGGGCGTCACCGCCCTGATCGCTGGCGGGGGGTGGATAGGAGCCTCTTCGGCCTTCGCCGTCGGTGAAACCCTCACGTTCCTCGGCGCCGATGCCAACGCCGCGTCGATCGTGGCAATCGACCCGGTAACCATCGCTGCTTCGGGTCTTGCCTTCGGTGTGAAGGTCGGTGGAGCGGCCAGCTCCGACACTCGGGCGCTTGACCTCCAGGTGTTGACCGCCCCGACATCAGGAGCGGTCAAGGTCATCCGGTCTCCCGGCAACGCTGCACCGGCCGTCGCAACGACGGGTAGCTACACGAGCGGGGGTACGTCGATCACGGTCCCGAGCAGTGCAATCGCTGCTGTCGGAGACACCGCTTACAACGCGCTCGGGGTGAGCCTGGGCGTCATCTCGGCGATTCCAGACGCAACTCACCTGACCGTGCCCACCATTGGTGCGGCCACTCAGGCCAGCGGCTTGATCACTGTTCTTAAGGCTCCGACGACCGTGGCGGCAAGTACGACCACCGGGACCGTTGTGCCGGGGTATGCCGTGGGCGACAACGTCTTCTTCGGTGCCACGGTGGCTGGTACCTACACGCTGCGTTTATTCAAGGACACCGGTGGTGACGGTGCCTACCAGGCCAACGCGGATGACAGCACTCCGACCTTCACGCTGACGGTCAAGACACCTGCCGACGCTTTTAGCTTGTCGGCTCCCACGACCGTGGACGAGGGCACCAAGGGTGCGATGGCCACGATCACGAGCACCTTGTCCACCACGGACATCCGTGGAGGGTCGCCGGCAGCGCTCGCCAGCAACGTAGCTGGGCTGCTGAGCTTGGCCATTGCCGACAACGGCGCCGGCGGCACCGGCGTCACCGGTGACGACACCGGCGGCGTGGCCGTCTATGACGCCACGAACGGTTTCTATCGTTACCTGGCTACGAGCAGCACCCAGGCGCTAGGGCAGGGCGTGACCGCCCCGCACACCGTCACGACGGGCTTGACGTTCAACTCGGTCGGTGTCGGAACGGCGAAGACGACCGAAGTGACGACCAACGGCGTCACGCACGTGACGCTCACGGCCAAGTCTGGTCAGAGCGCCAACGTCGCCGGAACGGGTGCGGGAACGAAGATCCGTACCGGTATCTCGAAGGTCACTTACACGGCCCTGGCCACGGACTCCTCGGTCCCGGTCGTTCCGCAGGCCGGCAAGATTGTCACCTTCACATTGACCCCGGGTGCGGGAACCACGCTGGCTGACCTTTCGGTCAACGGCACTGCGGTTCCCACGACCGGAGCCAGTGCCGGTCAGGTCACCGCCACCACGGATTCCAGTGGTATTGCCTCGATCGACGTAACCAGCGCCAAGACGGCCAACGGAAACATCTACCGGGTAGACGCTTCCAGCGGTTCTGGTTCGGGTACGCAGATCATTGCCACCTACACCACGGCCATTGCCTCGGCCGTAGTTATCACGAGCACCACGGCGCAACTGACCCCGCCGGTCACTGCTACCACGGTGCCCGTGTCCGGCGAACTGACCGACCAGTACGGCGAGGTCTTCCAGCCGCCAAGCAGTGACACCCAGCAGGTTGTGGTGTCGGGCAGCGCCACTGGCAACGCCGTCGTCACTGGCGGAATGTTCACGTACAACTACGTGCCCACGACCACCCCGGTTGCCGGCACGACGGCTTCGTTGACCTTCACCTACAACGGTGGGCCGACCGCCACGGCGACCATTCAGTGGGCCAGCACCACGGCTGCGGCGTCGATCAAGCTGACCACGCCAGCTGATGGCGCCAAGCTGGTCACGCTGCAGGACAACACCACCCCGGTTCCGGCCCAGGGCAACGCGGGCTCGCCGGCCTTCGGCAACACGACCGGTGCGGTGACCGGCACGGTGTACGACGCTTCGAACGCCGCCCTGGCGTTCAAGTCGGTGACGCTCTCCGGCAGTGACGGGGTCTACTTCTCGACCTCGGCCACTCCGGACGCGACCCACAAGCTGGTTAAGACGCTCGATGTCGTGACCAGTAACACCGGCGCCATCTCCGGGGCGTACGTCTACTTCACCGTGGCCGGTTCGGCCAAGGTGACGGCGACCACGGGCGCGGTTCACGCCGACGCCACGGTCACCACGAGCGACCCCGATCCCAGCCAGAAGTACACCGTGTCCGTCAACGACACGACGGCTTCGCCGGGCTCGACGGTCATTGTGACCGGCAAGGTGCTGGACATCTTCGGTAACCCGGTCCCGAGTGCGACTGTCACGTTGAGCACGGGTGCTTCCACGGTGGGTGCGCTCGGAGCCAACAACATCACCACTAACAGCGACGGAATCTTCAGCACCACGTTCCTCGCTGGATCGAACCAGAGCGGTGTCGTCGACCTGACGGCCACACTCACGGGCCAGACCGCCAACGCCACGGCCGTCACTGCGTATGCAACGGCGGGTGTCACGCTGGCTGACGGTGACTACCAGGCCGCATCGAAGATCACGGTCACTGAGGTCAAGGTGACGCTGACCGCGTCTCCGAAGACCGTCGGTGGCAAGACTGAGATCGGTGGCACCTTCCTTCCGAACACGTCGGTGGACATCTACTCCAAGGCCATCGACGCCGGCAGCTACACGCTGCTGGACTCGCTGGACACCGACGCGGAGGGCGGCTTCGGCGCCACCTATTCGATCAAGAAGACCACGAGCTTCTTGGCCAAGGCGAATGGCCTGAGCAGCAAGGTCAGTACCACCAAGGTGACCTCCACGGTGACGCTGACGGCTAAGGCCTACAAGAAGGGCTACGCCACGCTCGCGGCGAACGGTTCGCCGTCCGCCAAGGGCACGCTGGTCTTCTGGCGCTCGGTCGCTGGACCGGACATCAAGCTGAAGACCATGACGAGCAACTCGTCGGGTAACGGCACGGCGATCGTGAAGCTCCCGAAGGGAACCCGCTCGGTGTACGTCAAGTTCACCGCTCCGGGCACCACCGGCGGCAGCAGCACGATCCACAAGGTCACGGTGAAGTGACTTCAGCTCACGCTGAACGACTGAACCGCTAGACCAGTACCACCAGCTCGGCCAAGGGCCGGCACCCCCACCACGGGGTGTCGGCCCTTGGCATGTTCGCCAAACGGTTCCGCGGAACCGGCCAGGTCTTGAACTCGGGGATATGGACGGTTCCGCGGAACCGTTTATGGCGCTGGGCGAGACCTCTACCGTTCGAGGGCACGGGGCAAACACAGCGATGGCGCCGTCCCCCCCCGCGGGACGGCGCCATCAGAAGTGGTTGGCGGTGCTCGTTAAGACTTGGGTGGCGTCAGCACCGTGTCGATCAGGTAGATCGTGGCGTTGGCGGTGCGCACGCCGCCGCAGATGACGTTGGCTCCATTGACCTTCAGCTTGCCGGCCGAGCCGGTCACCTTGACCTTGCCGCCCTCAACCGTCGTCTGCGAGCCGACGACGTCCTTCGAGTCCAGCTGGCCGACGACGACGTGATACGTGAGCAGCTTGGTCAGGGCGACGGCGTTCTTGCTCTTCTTCAGCGATGCCATCTTCTTGGCTGAGAGCTTCGCGAAGGCCGAGTCAACCGGGGCGAAGATCGTGTACTGGCCGCCGTTCAGGGTCTGAGTGAGCTGGACCTTGCTGTTGAGCTTGCCCGATACGGCCGCGGTCAGAGTCTTGAGCAGAGGGTTGTTGCTGGCGGCCGTGGCGGCCGGCGTCAGAGCCATGCTGTGCACCGAGCCGGACCCGGAGGGATTCTCGGCCGTGTAGGCGGCACAGCCGGGGCCGCTCAGGGTGGCGGTGTCCGGGTCGACCGCCGTCTCGGCGGGCTTGGGCGTGACGGCCGCTGTACTGGTGCCGGCGGCCGTGGGGCTGGCGCCACTGCTGCCACCGCTGCAGGCGGCCAGGCCAGCGGCAGAGAGGCCGGCGATAGTCACGACGAGCGAGCGACGGGTAAGGGTGTTCATCTGCATGGTGATCGCCTCCTAATGATGTGGGAATTGCTACTTCTGGTACGGGTGTTTCTGCTGTCCAATTTGTTCGGCTAGCGCCGCACGGAGATCCCTGGGGATTGATTCCACGCTACTTCCGCGATGGCCGCGTTCCTGGAATTAAGCATCGAAAGGGGTTTGGCGTATCCGACTACAAAGCCGGGCAATCACGCGATCCGGGACCATGCGCAAAACGACGAAAGCCCCAGACCGTGGTGGTCCGGGGCCTTGCCGTGCGCGTCTAAGGGTGGCGAAGCTCGCCGTCGGCCACGCCCTCGACGAAGGCCGACCACTCGCCAGGGGTGAAGCGAAGGACGGGGCCGTGAGGGTCCTTGCTGTCGCGCAGCGCGACGCGACCCTCACCGAGGAACGCGACCTCGACGCAGTTGCCGTTGTCGCCGGATCGACTCGACTTGATCCACTCTGCGCCGGCCAGCTCGTCAGTTCCCATCGCCTTGCTCCGTCTCCTACTGCAGTAGTTCGGTCACCATCCGAACCGACTCGGCAGGAGAGATTGCCGTGGCCCGGAGGTGGTCGTACCGCATCGTACAACTGGCTACTTCTGCGTCGGTTTCCTGGAACAGGCTGCCCGCGATGGTCTCCAAGCACACCACGATCGGGTCCGGTTCCGGGAAGTCCAGCAGCGAGAACGAGCCCAGCATGCCCGGGTGTGACCCAGCCGAGAAGGGGACTACCTGGAAGGTGATGTTGGGCAGCTCCATCATGGAGAGCAAGTGCTGGTACTGCTCCCGCATGACGTCGGGACCACCGACCTGCCGGCGAAGCACGGCTTCGTCGACGATCGCCCACAGTGCCAGCGGATTGCTTCGAGTCAGAAGGGCCTGGCGGCTGGCGCGAATACTCGCCTGAAGCTCCACGTGCTCGGTGGATCGGGTCGGGTTCTGGCCCTTGGTGCTTGCTTTCGTGTAAGCCGGGGTCTGTAGTAGGCCTGGGACCAGCAGCGATTCGTAGTTGCGCACCGATTCGGCCTCGGACTCCAGCTGGATGTACATGCTGTACTCCTCCGGGATCGAGGAGAAGTACGGCTGCAGCCAGCCCTGCTCGCCGGCCGCCTTGAGCAGGGTCAGCAGCTCGGCGCGCTCGTCGTCCGGCACCTGGTAGGTGTCGAGCAGGGTGTTCAGGGTGCGGCGCTGGGGCCGGCCGCGGGCCGTCTCCAGGCGGTAGAGGGTGGCGACGTTGATGTCGGTCTTCTCAGCGACGTCCTCGCGGCTCATCTCGGCCGTCGTCCGGAGCCGGCGGAGCTCGCCGGCCAGGCGACGCATGCGGAGCGTGGGTGGGTTGCGCGGTGGCATGGCGTAATCCTGCCGAGCTGCCACCTTCAGGGCAAGTAGCAAGAAGCACTTTGCAATCCTTGCATCTACTGGTGAGTCACTCTTATGGTGATGATCCATCAGCGGTAGTCCTCCAGCGGATGGAGCAACCCTCATGACACTCGACCCTGTGACCGCCCGTCCTCTCGATCTGCCGGTTCCGAGCTGGACCGGGCCGATCGAGTTCGAGCTGCACAACGGCCGAGGCTGGGGCATCGGCACGGCCGAACTCGCGGTCCAGCGAGATCTGGTCCTGCTCCGGTTCGCCGACCGAGTACTCGCCGTGATGGATCGAGATCGGTTTCGGGAGTGGCTGATTCACCCGCGAGAACCGATGGCCGTCGACGACGTGGTCTGGTCGGTCGAGGCCGGCGTCACCTGCGTGACCATCGACGGGCGGCTCTACTGCTCGGTTCCGGAGATCGCGGTCGCGGCCTTCGTCGGCCTGGTCTGAGACCGGCGGGCCGGCGTCCCTCAATGAAAAGGAGCCCAGGTATGGATCGGATTGCCAGTTGGGATGCGCCGGTCTGGGCCCAGTCCAGCAGTCAGGACGACGACCTCATCGAGTATCACCGCAGTGTGGCCGCCGTCGTGCCGGACGACGAGGACGAACCGTTCCACGTGGAACTCGTTCAGTGCGAGGCGGTTGATCGGGAGGGCGAGCGGACGGCAGTCAGCCGCGAGCCGCCTCGGGTGCGCATTGCCGGCGTTCGACTGAGTGCGCCGAAAGCCATTGAGCTGGCCGATGCGCTCATCTCGGCGGTCGCTCTCATCCAGTAGTACAGAACTTGTTTCGAGTACTGGATCATCACGGTCGATGAGGTATTTCCGGGACCGACCCGCCTGCCTGGCGGTGATCATGGGGCCTGCGTGGAAGACTGCGAGCCATGTTCAGCGCTCTACGCATTTCGGTCCCAATGGTGTCGGCGGTTCTGGTCACCGCCCTGCTCGGCCCGCTCAGCTCCCCGGCGCAGGCCGCCGCGGCCCGGCGGGAGGACGCCGTCTGCAACGCGATGCACACGCTGGTGGTGCCGACCGACGAGTCGGCGGTGACGGCCCAGATCATGGCCGGCAACGTCACCATGACCACCTACGGCTCGTTCTGGTTGGCTCCCGACCCGGACTGGACGCCGCAGACCACGCTCGACACCGCCGGCAACCGGTACATGCAGTCGCTGAACTGGGCTGTCCCGTTGCTGCGCGAGGGCACCCGCTCGACCCCCGAGGCGCCGGCCGAGACGGCGCGGTTCGTGGCCCTGCTGCGCGACTGGGTGGCTGACCACCCGGTGAAGCAGCGCGGCGGCTGGATCGACCACGTGCAGTACGGCGGGTTCCGGCTCGGCACCTGGGTCTGCGCCGACCGGCTGCTGACCAAGGCGGCCAACGCGGCCGACCGCAAGTGGGTCCGGGCCCAGGAGAAGATCGACCTCAAGGTCCAGCTCGACAAGTTCACCACCAACGGCGCCAACAACACGATGCTCAACTCGGCGATCACCGCTTATGCGGCGGCTCACCAGGTGGGCACGGCCAAGCAGAAAACGCGGGCGTTGGCGCACGTCAACGCGGTGCGCAAGATCCTGCTCAAGGCCGACGGCTCCGACATCGAGGGCGCGCCCGGCTACGGCTCGTACCTCAGCCAGATCCTGGTGCGGGCCGAGACCGTGCTCAAGCACTACGGCGCCACCGGCTCAGCCGCGGCGATCCGGCTGATGATCAACCGGCAGGCCAGCTTCCTGGCCCAGGCCACCCGGCCCGACCGCTACATCGAGTCGATCGGGGACGGCGCGCTGCGCAAGATCGCCGGCGGCGTCTTCCCGACCTCGTCCGACGCCAACTGGGTGCGAACCAGCGGCACGAGCGGCACCAAGCCGGCCGCGAAGTACAGCCGCTGGACCGGCGGCTACGTCTTCGGCCGGTCGGCCTGGGTCGCCGGCAAGGACGAGAAGTCGACCTACTACTCGCTGCGGACGTCGACCACCGCCCTGGCCACCGCCCACCGGCACCTCGACACCACCGGTCTGACCTTCTACAGCGACGGCGTCAGCTGGATCGGCGACCCCGGCCCCTACCGCTACGACAGTTCGCCGCTGCGGCAGTTCATCACCCGGCGCGACGCGCACAGTGCGCTGATCGCCAACGCCCCGATGACCTCCTCGGCCAAGGGCGTGCTGCTGCCGCAGGCCCTGCCGAGCAAGGCCGCCGACAAGACCTGCGTGCGCGACCTGGCCTACGAGAAGACGGCCGGCATCGGCCTGACCCGCTGCGTCTACTACCTGCGCACGATCGACGCCCTCGTGGTTCAGGACGTCGTCACCGCCACCCAGGGGGACGCCGCGGTGAACCAGCAGTGGGTGTTGTCGCCGCAGGTCGGCAACGTGCTGCCCCAACCGGACGGGTCGTACCAGCTCAACGGGACGTCGAAGGCGGGCAAGGCGCGCAAGGCCCGGATGCTGATGACCGGCTGGGCCAACGTCACCACCGCCGGGCCGGTGCTCGGGCAGTTCGGCACCACCTACGGCAAGCAGACCCCGGGCAGCGTCGTCCAGGTGCCGATCTGGGTCGCGGCCGGCACCAGCCAGCAGGCGATCACCGTGATCGCCCCGGGCGACCGGTCGCTGTCGTACATCCGCGGCATCGCGGCCGACGGGCGGCCCAACCTCAAGGTGACGGCGGGCGCCCACTCCCAGGGCGTCGTCCTCGCGCTGTAGGGGTGGGAGCGGGTCACAGATCGCTGAGGAAGCGCTCAGTTCGCTCAGCTATGGCCGCCAGGGCCGGGGTGTCCACGTCGACCTCGTCCGAGCGCAGCGCGGCTCTCACTTGTTCCGCCAGCTCGGTAGCGCGCTTGCTGGATGACGCAGCCGGGACTCGCCAACTCGCAGCTTCGTTGACGACATCGTTCAGACGTGTGGCGGGCAACCTGGTGCGGCCGCCTATTCGCATGGCGGAGTCGGTTCGCAGCTGCGGCCAGAGCATCGTCGGAACCTGATCGTAAAGTGGTGCCAATTCAATCATCCCGGGCCGCGGATGAAGCAGGCCGACGTTCTTGCCGTGAGCATCGGCATTGCCGATCAGAACGGTGAACACCACGAGGTCCAGTAGGCGCTCGAGCTCTTGCCTCGGATCACGGGCCCATCGGCTGAGCAGCCTGGCAATGCTTGTAAACGACGGGCCACCGAAGGCCTCGTACTTAGCCCTGCGCTGATTGTGTTCCGGATCGATACCCAGAGCCTGACAGGCATCCTCCTGGTGGACGCGATTGACCCGCCCCGCCTGATCGACGTTGCGGTCGAACCGCTCGACGATCAGGACTTCGGTGTCGGCCACTTGCTGGAGCTGACTGTGAGGCGCGCTCAGGCCCACGGTCGACGCCAGATTGAGGCATGCGTGCTCAGCTCGGACCAGTCCGCGGTGCAGACGATCGTCGACCTTGAGGATGTGCGTTGAGGGATAGCCGTTTTTCGGTCGTCCCCATCCATCGGCCCCGACCTTGACCAGAACCATCTTGTCCTGAAGGCCGGCGATGGACAGTTCCGAGTCATCATGCAATCCGAGGGGGTGCTCGTCGAGCGACGCAATCTCTTGGATGAGCTCGTCGGTCGTATATAGCTCGACACCCGGCTCGCGTAGCGGCGGGGCATCCGGGCTGATGATCACTGCGCCGGCCACATCTCGGCCGAACCGGTCCAGCATGCCCATGACATCGGAGGTGGTAACCCCGGCCAGAGCGGCCATGCTCTGTCGATGTTGACCTTCTGGCAGCAGGCCGGTGGTGAACGCCCAAGCATTCTGGCGGCCCGACCTGAGCGGTAGAGAGCAGGAGAGCAGGGGGATGTTGCCGGTCCACTTTTCGAGTGCCTCGGGACGGTAGCGGCAGGTCACCCTGCCGATGGCGGGGCCCCTGAGGTCGGCGACATGGACGCCGTCGAGCCAGACCCCTAACTCACGGACGGCCATCGAGGGCAGCTTCTTTCGCAGCAGGCGCCTCGGGAAGGGTGACCACGACGTCGGCTCCGAGCAGGCGAAGCAGGTCGAGAGAACGCTCCAGCATCTGCACGGACGACCCGGCCTCGAGGCGAGCCAGGTAAGTACGTTCGACGCCGCCCTGCCGGGCCAGGTTGTCTTGGGTGAGGCCCCGAATAAGTCGAGCTTCGGCTATCGACGCGCCCAAATCGGCGCCGCTTCGGATGAGCATGGTTCGAGCTGTCACAACCGCCCCTAATCGCTGTGCGAATATTCGCACATTACTAGCAACGGAACCGTTGTGTCAATATCAACACAGTCGAGCCGTGGTAAGCAGTGTGCTGATATTCGACACTGGTGCACACGTGATGACGCGACGACCTGCGAATCCGTCCCGATCGAACCCGGTCAGCGGATGCGCAGGCCGGAGATGGCTCGGGCGATGACCAGGCGCTGAATCTCCGAGGTGCCCTCGAAGATGGTGTAGATCTTCGCGTCACGGTGCATCCGCTCGACCGGGTACTCGCGGGTGTAGCCGTTGCCGCCGAGGATCTGGATCGCCTCGTCGGTGACCTTGACCGCCACCTCGCTGGCCTTGAGCTTGGCCATCGAGCCCTCGCCGGCCGACTCGATCGGTGTGCCCCGCATCAGTCCGGCCGCGACCCAACCGGCCCGCCAGACCAGCAGCCGGGCGGCGTCCAGCTCCATTTTCATGTCGGCCAGCTTGAAGGCAATGCCCTGGTTGTCGATGATCGGCCGGCCGAACTGGTGGCGGGTCTTGGCGTAGTCGAGGGCGATCTCGTAGGCGGCCCGGCCGATGCCGAGCGCCTGGGCGCCGACGACGTGCCGGGACAGGTCGAACGTGGACATCGAGGCGTTCTTGCCGGCCCCGGCGCCACCGGCCCGGGCCTTGGCCAGCCGGGCGTCGAGCTTCTCCTTGCCGCCGAGCACGTGCTCGGCGGGCACCCGCACGTCGTCGAGGAAGACCTCGGCCGTGTGTGAGGCCCGGAGCCCGTGCTTCTTCAGCTTCTTGCCCTGGGAGAGGCCCTTCACCTCGGACTTCGGCACGACGAAGGCGGCCTGGCCTTTGGTGCCCAGCTCCGGGTCGAGGGTGGCCACGACCACGTGGACGTCGGCGATGCCGCCGTTGGTGGCCCAGGCCTTCTGCCCGCTGATCACCCATTCGTTGGTGGCCTCGTCGAAGCGGGCCCGGGTGCGTAGCGAGGAGACGTCGGAGCCAGCGTCGGGCTCGGACGAGCAGAACGCCGCCACCTGTGGCTCGTCGATCGTGCCGAAGCAGCGGGGCAGCCATTCGGCCAGCTGCTCCTGGGTGCCGTTGCCGAAGATGGCCCCGACCGCGAGGTGGGTGCCGAACAGGGACATGCCGATCCCGGCGTCGCCCCAGAACAGCTCCTCGCTGACGATCGGCAGCAGCACGCCCGAGGGGTCGATGAAGAAGTTGACCGTCGACTCCAGCCCGTACAGGCCGACCTCGGCCGCCTGCTTGATGATCGGCCAGGGGGTCTCCTCGCGCTCGTCCCACTCGTGGGCGGCCGGGCGGATGACGTCGGCGGCGAAGTCGTGCACCCACTGCTGGAGCTCGCGCTGGTCGTCGTTGAGGTCGAGGCTGAACGAGGCCCAGCCGGGCTTGGAGCGCTCGGTGGAGATCTCGCCCACGATCCGGGCCAGATCGGGCGCCGCCGTCGACGGCGTCGCGGGGACCAGCTGTTCCGGCGGGCGGATCGAGGTGTCACTCACGCGCTGCTCCGATGTCGGGGTGGGCCGGGCCTGCGGTTCCAGTGAAGTTACTCGCCAGTATACCTCGGACCCCCGGCGGGCCGCGCAGCGAGGGTTCACCCACCCGGCTCAAGTTAATCGGCCGCACGCCGATGCATACGACGTCCCAGCCGCCCGCGAAATGGGGAGCGTTGATGGAGGCGATCGACGAGATCGTTGCCGAGTTCCTGGTCGAATCTCACGAGAATCTCGACCAGCTCGATACAGATCTTCTTGCCCTCGAGCAGGACCCGACGTCCCACGAGCTTCTGGGCAGCGTGTTCCGCACGATCCACACCATCAAAGGCACCAGTGGCTTCCTGGCGTTCAACCGCCTGGAGAAGCTCACCCATGTCGGCGAGAACTTGCTCAGCCGGCTGCGGGACGGCCTGATCCAGCTGACCGAGGAGCGCACCAGCGCCCTGCTCAGCATGGTCGACGCCGTCCGTGGGCTGCTGGCCGAGATCGAGCGCACCGGGCTGGAGGGCGACGCCGACCACACCCAGCTGATCGCCCACCTGGGCACCTTGCTCGAGGACGGCGCCGCCCCGGCCCCGATGATCCCGGAGCAGACCTCCGCGCCCGAGGCGACGACAACGCCCGAGGCCGAGGCGCCCGCCGAGACGACCGACCCGGCCGAGCCGGCCGCCGAGACGAAGACCACGACCACGAGCACGGCCAAGCCGGCCCGGGCCTCGCGCTCGGCCAAGGCCAAGCCGGGCGCGGTGGTCAAGACCGACGCCGAGCCCGAGACCCCGGCAGACGCCGAGTCCACCGTCGAATCGGAGACGTTCACCCAGGTCACCGTGACCGAAGAGGTGCACACCGAGGTGATCGTCACCGAGGTGACCATCACCGACGACGACGAGCCGGCCGGTAACGGCGACCCCAAGGTCGAGGAGATCAAGGCCGCGGTCGAGGCGGCCAAGGCGGGCAAGCCGATCGGCAAGCTGCTGGTCGAGGCCGGCCAGACCAACACCGACGAGGTCGAGCTGGCCCACATCGCCCAGGGGCTGGGCGATGACCGCAAGCTCGGCGAGATCCTGGTCGGCAACGGCGCGGCCTCGGTCGAAGCGGTGGACGGCGCACTGCGGGCCCAGGAGGGCAAGCGCTCGGTCGTGGATTCCTCGGTGCGGGTCGATGTGGAGCTGCTGGACACGTTGATGCGGATGGTCGGCGAACTGGTGCTGGCTCGTAATCAGCTGGTGTCGGAGTTGGATGATCAGAAGGACACGGCTCTGGCTCGGTCGGCGCAGCGGTTGTCGCTGGTGACGTCGGAGTTGCAGGAGCAGGTGATGAAGACCCGGATGCAGCCGGTGGATTCGGTGTGGTCGAAGTTGCCTCGGGTGGTGCGGGACCTGTCTCGTCAGCTGGGGCGGACGGTTCGTCTGGAGATGGATGGTCGGGACACTGAGCTGGACCGTTCGGTGTTGGAGGCGATCAAGGATCCGCTGACTCACCTGGTGCGTAATGCGATCGATCATGGGATCGAGCCGCCGGAGGCCCGGATCGCGAAGGGCAAGGCGGCTGAGGGTCTGTTGCTGCTTCGGGCGTATCACGAGGCCGGTCAGGTTCACCTGGAGATCGTGGATGACGGGGCCGGGATCGATCCGGCGGTGATCTCGGCGAAGGCGTTGGAGCGGGGTCTGATCTCGCAGCCTCAGTTGGAGCGGATGAGTGCGCGGGAGGTCATTCAGTTGATCTTCCTGCCGGGGTTCTCCACGGCGGGGCAGGTCACGAACGTGTCCGGCCGCGGGGTTGGCATGGACGTGGTCAAGACCCGGATCGAAGGCATCGGCGGGTCGGTCGACGTGATGTCGAACAAGGGCTCGGGCTCGACGTTCCGCCTGACCATCCCGCTCACCCTGGCCATCATTCCGGCGTTGACGATCGGTTGTGCCGGACGCCGGTACGCCGTCCCGCAGGTCAGCGTGCTCGAACTGGTGCGCCTGTCCGGGGAACACGCCCGCGGCGGCATCGAGCACATCTCCGGTGCCCCGGTCTACCGGCTGCGCGGCACCCTGCTGCCGCTGGTCCGGCTGGACGAACAGCTCGGCCTGGTGCCGGCCGGGGCCGCCCACGACATGGACACCCCGGAGTCCTCGGGCTCCACCAACTACAGCGAGCCCTCGGCCCACGCCGACGGCGAGCTCGGCGAGGTCGAGTCGCGCGGTGGGTTCATCGTGGTGTTGCAGGCGGAGCAGCATCGGTTCGGTCTGGTCGTGGACGACGTGCTGGACACGCAGGAGATCGTGGTCAAGCCGTTGGGTCGGCATTTGAAGGGCCTGCCGATGTATGCCGGGGCCACGATTCTGGGTGACGGTTCGGTCGTCCTCATTCTTGACGCCACGACGGTGGCGCGGCGGGCGGATGTGCTGGCGCAGGCGGTGGGAGCGGCGGTGTCGGGTGTGGTGGCGGAGTCGGTGCCGATTGATCCGGTGCTGGTGGTGGAGTTGGCCGGGGGGCGTCGGGCGGCGATTCCGTTGGACATGGTGACGCGGTTGGAGGAGATCTCGGCCGAGTCGATCGAGCGGGTCGGTGGGCGTGAGGTGGTGCAGTACCGCGGTCACATCATGCCGATGGTTCGTCTGGCCGGGTTGTTGGGGGCGTTCGGTGAGGGCGGTGAGGAGGAGCGGGTTCAGTTGGTGGTCTACACCCGGGGTGAGCGCAGTGTCGGGTTCGCGGTGCAGCGGATCATCGACATCGCCACCGAGCGTTCTGGTTCTCGTTCCGACATCGACGACCACGCCCTGCTCGGCTCCGTCGTCGTCGGCGATCGGGTGGTCGAACTCCTTGACGTTCAAGCTGCGGTTCTGGCCGCCGACCCCGTCTTCTACCAGGAAGCGTCCTGAGCCCGGCATCCGCCGGCCCCGGAGCTCCCCGACCACTCAGTCCTGTCCCCGTCCGTCCACGACCCGTCCCGCCGATATCGGCCGAAAGGGATCACCATGCAGGCGCTCGTCGTTGACGACTCCCGCGCGATGCGCGCGATTCTCACCCGGTTGATGACCGGGCTGAGTTTCGACGTCGCCCAGGCGCCGGACGGGGCCGAGGCCCTGGCCCTGCTCGATGGCGGACTCCGGCCGGACGTCGCGCTGGTCGACTGGAACATGCCCGTGATGGACGGGCTGACCTTCATCAAGGCCTGCCGGGCCCGGGAGGACCTGCGCTCGATCACCCTGATGATGGTGACCACCGAGAGCGAGCACGGCCAGATCGTGCGGGCCCTGGCCGCCGGCGCCCACGAGTACGTGATCAAGCCGTTCACCGACGAGGTCATCGCCGAGAAGCTGACCCTGCTCGGGCTGGTGGCGACATGACCGGGGTCAAGCCGATCCGGGTGCTCGTGGTCGACGACTCTGTGGTGATCCGGCGGCTGGTCAGCGAGATCCTGGCCGCCGACCCGCGGATCGACGTGGTCGGAACGGCCCAGAACGGTCAGGTCGCCCTGACCAAGATGGCCGATCTGATGCCGGACGCCGTCACCCTGGACATCGAGATGCCGATCATGGACGGCATCGCCTGCCTGCGGGAACTGCGCAAGAAGTATCCGCGGCTGCCGGTCGTGATGTTCTCCACCCTCACCGAGCGCGGCGCCTCGGCCACGTTGGATGCGCTGGCCGCGGGGGCCAGCGATTACGTGACCAAGCCGGCCAACGTCGGAAGCGTGACCGAGAGCCGGCAGAACATCTCCGAACAGTTGATCCCCAAGCTGATCGCCCTGACCGGGGCCCGGCGACTGGTGATCCGCTCCGGCCCGGTGACGCCCCCGGCCCCGGTGCCGTCGGCCGCCAACGGCGTCCCGGCGCCGGCCGGTGCCACGGGCAAGCGCACCGCCGCGTTCAGCGTGCTGGCCATCGGTAGCTCCACCGGCGGCCCGGACGCCCTGGCCAAGCTGCTCTCGGCCCTGCCGGCCGATCTGCCGGTGCCGATCGTGGTGGTGCAGCACATGCCGCCACTGTTCACCCGGATGCTGGCTCAGCGTCTGGACAGCAACTGCCCGCTCTCCATCAGCGAAGCCGCCGAGGGAGACCTGGTCGAACGAGGTCGGGTGCTGATCGCACCGGGCGGAAGGCACCTGGAGGTCCGAAGCAAAGGGGCCACAGTTGTCGCTCACCTGACCGATGACCCGCCGGAGAACTTCTGCCGCCCTGCGGTGGACGTGCTCTTCCGGTCGGTGTCGGCGGTGTACCGAAATCGCACTCTGGGCGTGGTTCTGACCGGAATGGGCCGGGACGGCGCGCTGGGGGCGACCACGATCCGAAACGCCGGGGGAGAAATGTTCGCGCAGGACGAGGCCACCAGCGTGGTGTGGGGAATGCCGGGAGCCGTGGTCGGCGCCGGCCAGGCCGATCGGGTGCTGCCACTTGATCAGATGGCCGGCCAGATCGTGGCCGCACTGATGAAGAACCAGCCCAGTAGCGGAAAGAGCACGTCGATGCCGAGCGGGGTGGGCGCATGAGCCTGACCGAGACCGACTTCGCCTTCGTGACCGGACTGGTGCGCCAGCGAAGTGCCATCGACCTGCAGCCGGGCAAGGAATACCTGGTCGAGTCCAGGCTGGCTCCGATCGCCCGCCAGTTCGGCGACCCGGATGTGAACGCGCTGGTGGGGCGGCTGCGCCGGGGCGACCCGGCGCTCAGCGAAGCCGTCGTCGACGCGCTCACCACCAACGAGACGTCGTGGTTCCGCGACAGCCACCCGTTCCAGGCCTTCGTCGACATCCTGTTGCCGAAGGCGGCCGAGCGCTGCGCCGGCGCCCCGATGAACATCTGGTCGGCGGCCTGCTCCAGCGGTCAGGAGGCCTACTCGCTGGCCATGTTGCTGCTCGACTGGCTGCCCACCCACCCGGGAGTGGACCCGCGGATCTTCGGCTCGGACATCTCCCAGACGATGGTCGACCGGGCCCGGGCCGGCAAGTACTCCCAGCTCGAGGTAAACCGCGGGCTGCCGGCCAAGAACCTGATCAAGTACTTCGATCAGTCCGGCCGCGACTGGGTGGTCAAGCCGAACGTGCGGGCGCTGACCCGGTTCGAGCGCGGAAACCTGGCCCTGCCTCCGGTCGGCGTGCCGCAGTGCGACATCGTCTTTCTGCGGAACGTGCTGATCTATTTTGAGCTGGCCACCAAGCGGGCGGTGCTGCAGAACGTCCGCCGGGTGCTGCGACCAGGGGGGTTCCTGGTGCTGGGGGGCGCCGAGAGCGCCCTGAGTCTGGACAGCGCGTTCAAGCGGCTCGAAGTCGACAAGGTCGTGGTCTTCAGCCACGGAGGGGGAACGTCGTGAGCGTCTTCACCGAACTCGACGACGTCCGGGGGGATCTGGACGCGATCCTCACCGACGTGCTGTCGTCAGTGCTGGCCGAGGAGGCGATCCCGACCCAGAGTCACCTGCCGATGGGACCGCTGGCCGTGGCCCGCCTGGCCATCCACGACAAGGTGGACGACGGCTACGCGGTGGTCGAGGTGACCACCGGGGTGTCGCTGGCCCGGGTGATCGCGGCCCGGATGATGGCGGTGGCCTCGCCGTTGCCCGACGACATCATCGACGCCGTGGCCGAGCTGGGCAACATCGCCGGCGGCAACGTGAAAACGCTGCTCTGCCACCACGCCCGGATGTCGCTGCCGACCTCCGGGATCACCGAGCAGGTGTCGTTCGCCGACCCCGAGCACGGTGACGGCGGAGCCTACGTACGAGCAATTGTGCTGGGCCACGTCGCCCAGTTGGCTGTTCAGCCCGACGGCGCCATCGACGGTCTGATCTGGCCGCCGTATACCCCCGACGAGATCCCGGAGAGATCCCAGTGAAGATCTTGATTGCTGACGACAGTAAGGCCATGCGGATGATCGTCATCCGGACCATGCGCCAGGCCGGACTCGAGGGTCACGAGATCATCGAGGCCGAGAACGGCCGGGAGGCCCTGGAACTCACCCAGAGCAAGTCTCCCGACCTGATCCTGTCCGACTGGAACATGCCGGAGATGACCGGTATCGAGTTCCTCCGGGCCCTGCGCGGAACCGGGTCGACGATCCCGTTCTGCTTCGTGACGTCGGAAGGATCCGAGGAGATGCGAACCGCTGCCGACCAGGCCGGAGCCCTGGGCCTGATCGCCAAGCCCTTCACGCCGGAGGCCTTCGCGGACACCCTGTCCCAGGTGGTCTCGGCATGAGCGCCACCCTGGAACAGTCGCCGCTGCCGAACCGGCACTCCGTCCGGAACACGATCCAGGACCTGATCGGCCGGGACGTCGACCTCAAGGACGGCCTGCCGCCCCAGTCGAAGTCGACCAACGTGGTCGCCGTCTACGTCACCGACAAGCTGGCCACCTCGGCCGTGGCCATCGTCGACCTGGAGTGCGCGGCCCGGATGGGCGGCAGCCTGGGCATGGTGCCGCGGATGGTGGTGGACGAGGCCATTCAGGCCCGCGAGCTGCCCTCGGGCCTGCACGACAACTGCTACGAGGTGCTCAACGTGCTGGCGGCGGTGTTCAACCTGCCGAACGCCCCGCACGTGCGGCTGTACGAGATGTACGGCCCGAACACCGCTCTGCCGGCGGACATCGCCCAGCTGGGGGCGATGCTCGGCAACCGGATGGACGTCGAGCTGAACATCTCCGGATACGGGACGGGCCTGCTCTCCATCGTCATCCGCTGATTCCACCTCGCTGAGGAGGGCCCGACCCATGACCGCATCGCATGTCTCCGAGCCGGATTCGGAACTCGCCGCCGGCGCCGACGGCGTGCCCGGCCAGCGTTCGGCGTCCAAAGCCGGCCTGGTCCGCAATGTGCGGGTCGGGCGGCAGGGAATCTACGACGGCACCCGGACCCTGCTGGCCTACGAGCTGCTGTTCCGGGCCTACGAGGGGGCCGGTGAGCAGATCGCCGGCGAGCGGGCCACCTCGCAGGTGATCGCCTCGACCTTCGGCACGTTCGGGCTCGACAACATCGCCAACGGTCGCCCGGTGTTCATCAACTTCACCCGGGCCTTCCTGACCGGGATCATCCCGATCCCGGTGGAGTCGTACGGCGTGGTGATCGAGGTGGTCGAGACCATCGCGGTCGACGAGGAGCTGCTGGCCGGGCTGGCCGTGCTCAAGGAGGAGGGCTACCGGCTGGCGATCTGCGGGTACCGCACCGAGGAGGACCGGCGGGCCCTGTTCGACCTGGCCGACTACGTCAAGGTCGATGCCGGCGCCGGCTCCCCGGCCCAGCTGGCCAAGCTCAGCGACCAGGCCCGGGAGTACGGCGCCGCGCTGGTCGCGATCGAGGTCAACGACGAGGCCACGTTCAAGCGCTGCCACGAGCTCGGCTTCGAGCTGTTCCAGGGCCAGTTCCTGCAACGTCCGCTGCTGATGGAGCGGCGGACCCTCTCGCCCAGCCAGCTGATCTGCGTCCGGTTGCTCAGCGACCTGGCCGACCCCGACACCCCGATCAGCCGGACCGAGCAGATGGTCGGCAGCGACCCGGGGCTGACCCTGCGGCTGCTGCGCACGGCCAACTCGGCGGCGTCCGGAACCACTCACGAGATCACCTCGCTGCGACAGGCGCTGGTCATCATCGGACCACGCCGGCTACGGGCCTGGGTGGTGCTCACCCTGCTCGAAGGGGGCAACAGCACCGGCTCGACCGACGGCCTGTGGAGCGTGCTGGCCCGGGCCTTCGCCTGCCAGCGGCTCGGCGGTGGCCGGGCCGACCTGGCCTTCACCATCGGGTTGCTGTCCGGCGCGGCCGAGCTGCTCGGCGTCCTGCCCGAGGCGGTGGCCGACGGGGCCGGCGTCAGCATGGAAGCCCGCGGTGCGCTGCTCGACGGGCAGGGCGGCGCCGGGCGGGCCCTGATCGCCGTCCTGGCCCATGAGCGGGACGACGACGAGGGCATCGCCAGCACCGGCCTGCTGCCGTTCGACGTCTCCCGGGCCTACCTGGAATCGCTCAGCGAAGCCCTGAAGCTGGTCACCGAGCTCAACGCCTGACCCCCGCCCTGACCTAGGCTGACCGGGGAAGTGCCGTGCGGTCAGGGCGCACCGGACTGCCCCACTGTTCAGCCAGCTCGACCTGGGCCGAGCCGGTAGGAGCGGATGGTGCGGGTCAGCACGCGGAAGCCGACCGCGGTCAGGAACCGGAGCTCGACGGAGGGCTGCACAACGCTGTCGGTGCTGTCGGGCTGATCGGTGGGCTCGGTGTAGGCCAGCAATCGGGCGACGTCGCCCAGATCCAGCCATTCCGCGGCCTCGGCGATCAGCCAGCGCCCCACCCCACACCGGCGAAATTCGTCTTCGACGTGCAGGTTTCCGACGTCGGCCCAGCCCTGGGCGCGCACCGCCCGGGGGCCTGCCTCGAGCTCGTCGACCTCGACGAAGCCGATGGTCTGGCCCTCGAGCCGAGCCGAGATTCGGGTGCCGTTGATCCCTAGGCTGCGTTCCGCCGTCAGCCCGGCGATCGGCTCAGGACCACGCCTGGGCAGGTCGGCGACCCGGGCCAGGAGCACGATCTCGATCGGCCCGTCGGCGTAGAAACCAGCTCGCTGGTATAGCTCTCGCACGTGGGGCCATTGCTCGGGGACGCCGTAGACGCCTGGCGCCGGCAAGGTGCCGTTCGCGCGGCACAGGGTCGGTGACCACCGCCGCAGGTGGGTCAGGCAGCCGGCGATCAGGGCGTCAGCGGCGAAACCCGAGTCGGGCCAGTACGGCGCCGGTGGCCGGCTCACCAGCCAGCGGATCTCGGCCGTCCCCCGGTAGTGCGGCGACACTCGTTCGTCGTCGGCGTAGCGCAGCAACTGGGCCGCCGCGACCACGCGCTGGCGCTGTTCGGCGACCAGGGTCACCCGCTCGCTTACCCAGGGGTCGACGATGAACTCGCCCGGCTCGCGCTCGAGCGAGCTCAACAAGGCCGACACGGAAACGGAGACCCCGGGGACGACGGCCGCGACGTGAGCGTTGACCAGCACCGTCAGCTGATCGCGGTCGTCGCGACGGAACGGGCGGACCGAGACCGACGAGCTGCTCGACACGGTAGGCATGGCGGACCTCCTTGGACCTGGCGCGGTGAGCGCCACCAACAGAAGACCCGCTACCGGTGCGGTACCCGACCAGCCTAGAGCCGGTGTCCGAAAGAAGGAAGCACCGGATGTTTAGCCAGATATCAGTTTAAAGATCATGTAAATACGGCAAATCTGCGCGAGCATCGGCTCCGAACCACGGTTGTCCTGAATCAGGTCCAGACGCACGGGAGGCGGCGGACCATGACTTTGCTGAGTGACATTGTGAGAGTTCTGCACGACGCGCAGATGACCGACTACAGCGTGCACGCGTCAGCCGTGGAGCTACCGGGCGCTCCAGATCTGGTGATCATCGTCGACGGGGACGAAGAAGCGACCGCGACCGGCGTTCTGAACGCCGCTGACCTGCCCATCTCGCAGATGAAGCGAGTCAGCCAGGGCGTGCTGCACGTCTGGCAGCGACCGTCGTCCGACTGAAACGGCCGGCTGTAGACGTGCAGGCTGACCGCCGGGACGGGCCCGTTGTTGGGTGACGTCGTGCACGTAGTCGGGCCCGAACGAGCGGACGTCGCTGGCCTGCAGGGTGTCAGACCGCGGCCTCTGTCAGATCGAAGTCCAGCGCGATCTGCCGGACCGTCCGATCACCCTCACGGCACCCCGCGACGATGTCGGCCTTGAACTCCGGGATGAACGAGCGGCGAGGCCGTGGCCTCTTCTTGCCGTTGCTCTGCACGAGGAACATCCTCTCAGGGAGCAATCGCTCCTGATCCCGGACGTCCGTCGAACCGGGTCAACCCCACTGGTTGGCCAACTCGGTGGTAGGAAACCGCCAGTCGTATGAGCGGTAGACGAGTGATCCGGCGTCCATGGAGGCCAGCTGGGATTGAGTGCAGGCCAGGCGCTCGGTGTAGCGCACGGCTACGTTTGAACACCGTCATTCGAGTGATGGACAAGGGATGAACGTCAACCCCAGCGTGGCGGCGGGTCCAGAGGCCCATCTCCTGAGCGCGGTGTTCGTGGTGGCGCACCGCTACCCGTGGCGCCCGTGCGGGCGATCGCAGCGGATGAACGCTGGGACAGCTCACGTGATCCAGCCGGGGCGCACTACGACCGGCGACTGAACACAAAGAGTAGCCAACTTGCCTGCCGGAATTGGCGTCCGGACCCGGCGGGCAGCCTGCCCTCGACGGGAGACGGCCCCCTACGGACCCCATTGGGACCCCCGTGGAGCCCCCTACAAGGGCCCTACTGTTCTCGAAGGTCACGACCTGACCCAACCGAACCCAACCGGGCCCTGACCGTGCAGTTCACACGGCTGTGCCCGACTCGAGCCCTTCCGTCGCGCGGACCCCGACTTCCCCCATTGGGGGACCCTTTTCTCCCTGGGAGATTTTAATAGCTGCGCGCGCGTCCTTTGCCGTTAGGACACTCAACGTGACACATTGCGGGCCGGGACCTCGGACGGGGTCTTGCTCACGCACCGTTGAGCCCGGCCGTCATCAGCCAGATGCGCCGGCGCGATCAAGCCAGCGCGCGCTTGCTCGATGAGCACGGCCAACTGCACCGTCCAGATCAGCACGGCCCTTCTCCAGCGCCAGCACCCTGCTCATGGTCGATCGTCCACCGGCCCGCATCGGGACGGAGCGCATCGAGGATCAGGGGGGTTCATCATCCACGCCGTCACGGGGCGCCTCCCGTGCTCTGACCGTCTTGGCTGCGGTCCCGTCCGGCTCGGCCACAGGCGAGGCTCTGAAGGCTGTTCAGGGGCTGCCAGCCAGCAGGAGCCCCTGCCGCGAGCCGCGCTGGAGCGCAGCTGGGTCTCACCGGGGGACAGGTCGAACGCGGCCGCGACCTCGTCGATGGCTTGGGGTGCGCGGCGCAGCCGGGTCTAGGTGACGGCGTTGGCGACAACGATCCGCCCGAGGTCGGTGCCGAGCAGGTCGAAGAGGTCCTGCGTCATGGCTAGGCCGGAGTGGCGCTTGCGGGCCCACTTTGGACGCCCCTGCCGGAACGCCCCGGTGTTCACGCGGTCAGCGCCGCCGCACTGCTGCCCGGACCGGCCAGCGCCCCCGGATGCTCGTTCCCCGGCTGCCCTGCCCGCACAGGTCTGGCCCGGCTGGGCGTGACCATCGCCTGCCGGGGTGCGGCCATCTCGGGCACAGGACACGGCCACGGGACACGGCCACGGGACACGGCCACGGGACACGGCCACGGGACACGGCCACGGGACACGGCCATGGGACACGGCCATGGGACACGGCCATGGGACACGGCCATGGGACACGGCCATGGGACACGGCCATGGGACACGGCCATGGGACAGGGCCACGGGACACGGCCGCCCGCGTGCCCAACGGGTTGCCCTGCAGTTGGCCAACAGGTGGGCCAACGGGTTGCCCTGCGAGTTGGCCAACGGGTTGCCCTGCGGGCACCTTGCCGGACACAAGGTCGGCCGGTGGCCGGTGGCCGGTGGCCGGTGGCCGGTGGCCGGTGGCCGGGGTCGGGAACGGGCCCGAGCGCTGGGCCGGTGGCCACCGTGGCCGGCCAGTCCTGCGCCTGCTCCGCCGACTGGTTGGCCACCTGGTGGGGGCCGCCAGTTGGCCGATCGCCCGTCTCGGCTAGCCAACTGGCGGCTTTCGGGTGGTCGCGGCGGAGGATTCCGCCACAGGGTTGAGGGCATCGGGGTGGGGCTTCGGGCGCTGAGTCGGCCGGTCGGCGCGTGTCGAAGTCGACGTTCCGCCAGACGGCGTTCGGGGTCACGAGTATCCCAGCCTGCGCACCTCGTCCGGCCGGTGACGGGTGACCAGACGAGATGCCCCTTGCGGGACGACGGTGCCGGAGCCCTCGAACAGTTGGCAGCGACCGCCGTCCGACTGAAACGGCCGGCGCGGGCCTACCAGTCGGCGCCGGCTCGCTCCCGGGTGGCCACCTGGAGGACGTGGGCGTCGTCCAGGCCGTAGCGGGTCATCCGGGAGAGGGCCGGCCCGTAGACGTGCAGGCTGACCGCCGGGACGGGCCCGTTGTTGGTGACGTCGTGCACGTAGTCGGGCCCGAACGAGCGGACGTCGCCGACCTGCAGGGTGCGGGTACGCAGACCGGCCGCCGCCCCGATCCGCGGCCGGCCGGCCAGTGAGGTCTCGTCCAGGGTGCCTTCTAGCAGGACGAACGCCCCGGCCGAGTCGCCGTGGTCATGCAGGCCGGTGCCCTGGCCCGGCCACCAGCCGAGCAGCCAGGCCTCCCAGCCCTCGCCGCCGGCCAGCCGGGTGTAGTAGCGCTCGTCGGGATCTTGGCGGACCAGGGGCTGCCAGATGCTGGTGCGGGTGGCGAGCACCCGGGCCAGGCCGGCCAGCCCGGCCGGGCTGGCGTTGGTCAGGGCGGGCAACCGCAGCGGGGCCGAGGAGTTCGTGGCCGGCGCGCTCGTGGCCGGTGCGGTGAGGGTGCTGTTGCTGGACATGCGAGGACTTCCTTCGAAACGAGGGTGAACGGGTCTCGTACCGGTCGCGTCAGAGCGCGTGGGACGAGGGACACCACCCGTGGAAGAGATGAAACCTGAGCTTCTCGATCACAATGGTTGACTTTACTGGAGGGGTCCGCGGTCGGGCAAGCCGGTTGCGGCGTGTCTCGGGCCGGGCGGGCTCATTTCTTGTTCTGCTCGGCCTGCTTGGCCAGGGCCTCGGCGTGGCGCTTCTGGGCCGCCTCGGCCTGGGCGATGGCGTCCAGCAACTGGTCGTGCCGGTGCTGCTTCTCGTAGTCCTTGTCGTAGCCGCTGATCAGCTGCATCACGTAGCCGACCGCGACCGAGCAGATGGCGGCGACCAGCAGGCCACGCAACAGCGCGGTGGTGCCGTCCATCTGCCCGGTCTGGACCAGTCCGTACAGTGGCGGGCCGGCCAGGAGCGCGGCGATGGCGCTCCCGACTGCCACTGGGTTCATTGCACGCTTTCCAGGGCCGCGAGCTGAGCGCAGAGCAGGGCAGCCCAGCCGATCCGGTCCACCGAGATGCCGTCGACCCGGATCACCGGGACGTCCAGCCCGAGCACGGCGGCCGGGTGGCCGGCGTCGAGGGCGCCGTCCAGGGCGATCGCGTCGACCCGTCCGAGCGCTTCGATCCAGCTGCTGATCTCGGCCAGCGGCCGGTCGGCGTCGATCACCGCGATCACCGCCTCCGCCTTCACACTGTCCAGGACGGCGCGGGTCGCGGCCGGGTCGGCGTAGCTCTCGATCGGGATCGAGATGATCACCGGCCGGATCCGCTTGCTGCGGGCGATGGCGGCCCGGCGATCCACCCCGGTCTGGCCCGGAACCAGGGTGACGGCGCGGGGCCGGCCCTTCGCGGGCAGGTCGAGCGCAGTGCGGTGGGCCTCGAGCTCGACCACGTCGGCCGGGCCAACGACGGCGATCACCGCGGCGTCGTCCTGGATCCGGGGCTCGGCCAGCCGGCCCAGCATCCGCACGATTGAGGTGAACCGGTCGCCCGGGGTGAGTTCCTCGGTCCAGGCGGCCGGGACGCCGAGCTCGCACAGGGCGGCCCGGTCGGCGTCGAGCCGGCCGGAGTCGATCACGCTCGAAGCAGCCGGCACCAGTCCCTGGGTGGCCGCCTCGGCGAACGCGGTCGACGCCTCGCCCGGCTCCAGGGCCGGCTCGATGTCGTCGGCGGTCCACTGCTGGGCCTCCAGGTCGCGGTCCTCGGTCGCGTTCCGGCGGCGCGCTCCCGGCCGCCAGCCCCGCAGCAACCGCCAGGCCGACTCGGTGGTCTTGAGCTCGCGGGCCTCGTCCTCGAGCTGCTCGGCGTCGTCCGCGTAGGAGAAGTTCCGGCTCTGGACCGGATCGGCCTCCGCCGTCGCCTCGTGGTCGTCGACGAGCAGGTCGTCGGTGGGTCCAGCCTCGGCCAGGTCGGAGCCGAACGACCCGTCGGACTCGCCGTGAGCGGCCGGACGCTGGTTCGGCAGCGAGCGGTTGGACCGGACCGAACCCCGGCGGGGCTTGGTCCGGGGAACGATGGTGGTGGCCCGGGGAGAGGCCAGGCCGGCCATCTCGCCCTCGCCCATCGGCAGGCTGCCGTTCCACTGCATCTCGGGGGCGGCCAGCGCGGTGGTGACGCCGGTCCAGGTGGCGGCCGTGCGGTGCGGGGCCGGCGGGGCCTCGGCCGGAGTGGCCGACGTCGCTTCCGGGCTCGGGTCGGCCGCGGGGTGCAGCACGGTATCCCAGCCGGCCGGAGTGCCGGCGGCCGGGCCGAAGGTCTTGTCCGGGGCCAGGGTGGCGGGGAAGGGCGCAGCCACGGCCGGCGCCGGCGTCATCGGCGTCGGCATCGGGGAGGAGGTCAGCGAATCAGCGGCTGACGGGCCGACTGCCGACGGACCGTCCGGCATCGGGGCGGCCGGCGGGAACGGGGCGGCCGGAGGGAACGGTGTGGCCGGAGGGAACGGGCTCGCCAGGGGGCCCGGGGTCAGACCCGGGATCGGGGGGAACGCCGCCGTCGGGACGGCCAGGTGGTCAGCGTCCACCGCATCGTGCGGATCCTCGGCGTGGGCCTCGTCGGCCGCCTGGATCAGGTCGGCCAGCTCGGTGCGGCGAGGCGGGCCGGCAACCGGCGGGACGTCGATCGGCAGGGCAGCCTGGACCGGAGCCGCCGGAGCCGCCGGAGCCGCCGGAGCCGCCGGGGCTGGGACCGGGGCCGGTGCCTGGACGGGCGGGGCCGGGAAGGGGGCAGCGGCGGCAACGGCCGGAGCCGGGGCGGGAGCGGCGGCCTCGAAGGTGGGCGTGGCGGCGGTCTCGGGCGCGGTCTCGACCGCGGTGGCGTCGCTTCGGCCGCGGCTCAGCCGGGACCCGAGCTGGTCGAACAGTGCGCTGACGATCGGTCGCGGTGACCCGGTCGATCCGGCCGCACCCGGCACCACGGCCTCGAACGGCTCGGCCGCCGGAGGCGTGTCGAACCACAGCCCGCTGTCCGTCGACACGGGTCGGCTCGCCTCGGCCACAGGATCGGGCCGGGGCGCGTCGGCAACAGGGTCGGTCGACCCGGGGGCATCGGTCACCTTGGGTAGATCGGTCGCCGGACCGGTTTCGTTGAGCTCCGGACGACGGTTGGGCCAGGCCGGGGTCAGCGACGTGTCCAGACCGGCCTGCCCGGGCCAGGGGCGATCCTCCGGAAAGTCCGGTTTGGGGAAGGCCGGCGGATCGGCCGTCACCCGGGGCTGCGGTTCGGCGGCGAGCTCGACGCGCGGCTCGGCGTGCGGTTCGATCTGCGGTTCGACGTGCGGCCCAGCGGTCGGGGCCGGCTCGCGGTGCACCATCGACCGGGTCGGGAACCAGGGCATGGCCGGCGTGGTCGCCTCGACCTCGGTCCGCAGGTCGATCTCGGCCCGGGCGTCGTCCTCGAGCTGCTCGCCGTCCTCGACCTGGTACTCGGCCTCGTCCTGGAACTCGTCCGGCAGTTCGACCTGGAACTCGTCCGGCAACTCGGCCTCGTCGTCGTCCGCCGGCTCGGAGGTGGGCTCGATTCGGGAATCCGGCTCGTACTCCGTCCCGTACTCGGTCGCGTACTCAGCCTGGACCTCGGAGTAGTCGGCGACCTCGAACTGGCCGCCGGACGCGGCGAACTCGCCGTCGGACTGAGCGAACTCGTCGTCCGGTTCGGGCGGGGTCGCCATCTCCTCGCGCATGGTCGCCTCGAAGGCGGCCTGCCGGGCGACGGCCAGGGCCGCGGCCCGCTCGGCCGCGCTGGTCCGCTCGGCCAGGTCGAGCAGCGCGTCGGCCGGAGCCTGGCCCGCAGCCGCAGCCGCAGCCGCAGCCGAGCCCACGGCCGGAGAGTCGGCGGCCGGGGTGGACCCCGGCGCGGCCTTCTTCTTCCGGGCCGTGGCCGTGCGCGGCCCGGGCTTGCGGGCCGCCGGCTTACGGCCGGTGGACTTGCGGGCCGGCTTTGCGGCCGGCTCGGCCACCTCGGCCACCTCGGCCAGCGTCTGGTCGAAGGTCGGGCCGGCGTCGTCCGCCGGCTCGTCGTCCTTCGGAATCTCCACCGCCACTTCGAACCCTTCCTTGGCGAAGAAACCGAGAACCCCGCCTCGGCGCACTTTCTCAGCTCGCACGATCCGGGCGGAAGATCCGCCTTCACGGGAGGCGCGCAACAGCAGCGCCTCCAGGTCATCACCCTCAAGCAGCAAATTCATGGTCACTGCTCACCTGCCCTACGGTCTCGATCTGATGGAGTCCGGACGCCTCGGTGAATCCGATGACCGGAAGTTGCGGGAGCGAGGCCCGAAGCAGCCGCCGAAGAGGCAACCGGAGCGGGCCGGAGATCAGCAGCACCGGCAGTTCGCCGCGCTGTTCGGAGGTGGTCATGAGGTTGGCGACGTCGGCGACCAGCCGCTGGGCGGTCACCGGGTCGAGAGCGATCACGACGCCGTGCTCGGTCGCCCGCAGCGCCTCGCCGAGTTGCGACTCGACGCTGGGCTCGAGCGTGATCGCCCGCAGCGTGCCGTCCCGCACGTAGGGCGCGGTCAGCGCCGGCCCGAGAGCGGAACGGGCGGCCTCGAGCAGGGCGTCCGGGTCGGTGCTCTGCCGGGCTCGCTGCCCGACTCCTTCGAGCACCCGGCCGAGGTCGCGGATCGAGACCTGCTCGTCGAGCAGGCCCTGCAGCACCCGCTGCACCGCCGACAGCGACATCAGGCCCGGCACCAGTTCCTCGACCGCGGCCGGCCGGTCCGACTTGAGCACCTCGAGCAGCTCGCGGACGTCGTCCAGGCTGAGCAGGCGGGAGGCGTGCTGGCGAACCATCTCGGCCAGGTGGGTGGTGACCACGGCCGCCCGCTCCACGATGGTGGCGCCGGCCAGTTCGGCCGAGGCCCGGTACTCGACCGGCACCCAGACCGCGGGCAGCCCGAAGACCGGTTCGGTGGTGTGCCGGCCGGGCAGGCCGTCCATCGCGTCGCCGATGGCCAGCAGGTGGCCCGGTGGGGCCTCCCCGTTGGCCACGCTGATCCCGCCGATCCGGATCTCGTAGGTGCCCGGCGGCAGCATCGCGCCGTCCCGGGTTCGCACCGGCGGCAGGACGACGCCCAGGTCGAGGGCGGTCTTGCGGCGCAGGGCCCGGACCCGGTCGAGCAGGTCGCCGCCCCGGGCCGGGTCGACCAGGTCGACGGTGTCGGGGGAGAGCAGCAGCTCCAGCGGGTCGACCCGCAGCGACTCGGTGACCGGGTCGCGCTCGGACTCGGCCGGCAGCGCCGACTGGCCCGACGGCATCGCGATGGCCGAGCTACCGGCCATCTCGGCCGCGGCCGCGGCTTCGCCGGGCCCGTCGGTCGAGCGGGTCGACAGGGCCAGCACCAGGCCGCCGACGATCAGGAACGGGAGCTTGGGCATGCCCGGGATCAGGCACAGCCCGAGCAGGGCGCCGCCGCCGATCCGCAGCGCCTCGCGGTGCCGGCCGAGCTGGCCGATCAGGTCGCTACCGACGTCCCCCTCGCTGGTGGAACGGGTCACGATGACGCCGGTCGCGACCGACATCAGCAGGGCCGGGACCTGCGAGACCAGGCCGTCGCCGACGCTCAGCAGGCTGTAGGTGGTGATCGCCTCGCCCGGGGCCATGCCGCGTTGCAGCATGCCGATGGCGAAGCCACCGATCAGGTTGACGAAAGTGATGATCACGGCGGCCATGGCGTCGCCCTTGACGAACTTGGTGCCACCGTCCATCGCGCCGTAGAAGTCGGCCTCGGCGCCGACGTCCTTGCGCCGCTTGCGGGCGGTGTCCTCGTCGATCAGGCCGGAGTTGAGGTCGGCGTCGATCGCCATCTGCTTGCCGGGCATCGCGTCGAGGGTGAACCTCGCGCCGACCTCGGCCACCCGGGCGGCACCGTTGGTGACCACGGTGAGCTGGATGATGATCAGGATCGCGAACACGACCAGGCCGATGACCAGGTTGGCGCCGATCACGATGTGGCCGAACGCGTCGATCACGTGGCCGGCGTAGCCGTCGCGCAGCACCAGGCGGGTCGAGCTGACATTCAGGGCCAGCCGGAACAGGGTGGCCACCAGCACCACCGTCGGGAAGACGGCGAAGTCCAGGGGGCGGCTGACCTGCAGCGCGACCAGCAGCACGATCAGGCTGGTGGCGATGTTCATGGCTATCAGAACGTCGAGCAGGGCCGCGGGCAGCGGGACGACCATCATCAGGACGACGACCACCACGCCGATCGGCACAGCGAGGCGGACCAGCCGTGTGGATGGCATCGAGGGGGACCTCCGGCCGAATGGATGGAGGGCGGGGGCCTCTGGTCTTTCCGTGCCCGCTGCGTACGGCCATCCGTGGCTGGTCCTCACATCGGCTCGGGTCGTCCGGAGCTTTAGCGGGCGGTTGGCCGGACAGAAAGGGGCTGGGCCGATCGGGTGACGGGGGGATGGGGGGTAACGAAATCAGGGGGGCGGGCGATGTGTCACATAACGGGCGTGCTGGTCCGGGTCACGAACCCTTCGGGGGAGGTGCGATTTGCTGTCCGCGCTCACCGCGATCGCGGTGTTTCCGATTCTCACGTTGCTGCTGTTCGGGCTGGCCCGGGTCGAGAACAACCTGATGGAGACGGCGTCGCGGGCCAGTCACCGGCGGCCGGCCGAGCCGCCGACCGGCTCGATGGCCCGGCCGGCGGAGGCCGACCCCGTCGAGGCCGATCCGCCGGCCGTCCCGGTGCTGCCGGCGTTGCCGGTGCTGCCGGTGCTGCCGGTGGTGGCTGAACTCCCCGCCGAGTAAGGCGTTCCGGAGACCAGGACGGCATGGATCCACAGCCGCTGCCGGGCCGAGAACTCTGGCGTGCAGGTGGTCATGGTGAGCATGGCCGTGCCCCCGGCGACGGTCGGCTGGATCACCGAGGTGTCGTCCGGCGTGGTGACGCCCTGACTGGTCACCCGGTAGTCGTACCGGCCCTGGGCCGTCCAGATGCTGATCCGGTCGCCGGCGCGCATCCGGTTCAGGTGCCGCAGCGGAGCACCCCAGGTGGTGCGGTGCCCGGCCAGGGCCACGTTGCCGATCGAGCCGGGCCGCGGGCTGCCCGCGTACAGGCCGAGGCCCTCGCGCAGCACCTGGGTGCCGGTGCCGAGCTGGACCGGCATCCGCCAGTCCACGCCCAGCCTCGGCGCCCGGACGACGGCGATCACGGAGCCGTCGACGGCGGCCGGCCGGCGCCCGGCCGTCGGTCCGGTGCCGTCGGCCGGCCCGGTGCGATCGGCCGACGCCGGACCGCCGCTCACCGGCGCCGGAGCGGTCGCCCACTCGTGGGTGGCCCGGTCGGCCAGCCGGTGGGCGGTGTGCCGGGCCTGTAGGTCGGTCCACCACCAGCCGACCGAGATCCCGGTGGTGGTCAGCGATCCGATCACCACCGCCAGGACGCCGATGAGGCGGGCCCGCGACCAGCGGGCCCGCCTCAGCCGGAGCATCGAGCCGTCCTAGGCGGCGTCATCCGGGCCGTCCTGGTCCGGCTCGGCCGGCTCCTCGGCCTCGGCCGGCTCGCCGCCCGAGTGGTCCTGCGAGCCGTCGATCGGCTCGAAGTCCCGGTCCAGGCCCATCCCGATCAGGCCCAGCCCGGACGGCGCGGGGCGCTCGCCGCGCGCCGTCCCGGAACCGACCCGGACCGTGCGCAGCCGGTCGCCGGCCAGCACCCCGGCCCCGGCCAGCAGCAGGAGCAGGCCGCCGAGCAGGCCGGCACCGAGCAGCACCGGGGTGCCGGTGAAGGCCAGGCCGCCCGAGCCGGAGCCGGAGTCGGCCCCGGAACCGCCGTCGGTGTCGTTACCGCCACCCCCGCCGACCCCGGTGCCGCCACCGTTGCCGGAGCCGCCGTCGGTGTCGTTGCCCCCGCCGCCACCGGTGCCGGACCCGCCACCGGTGCCCGAGCCACCGCCGTCGGTGTCGTTGCCGCCGCCCCCGCCGGTGCCGGTCCCGCCGCCACCACCGGCGGCCGCGGTCACGGTGACGTTGACGGTCTGGACCGCGGTCTGCCCGAGCAGGTCGACCACGGCCATGGTGAAGCTGTCCGTGCCGGCCGCGCTGCCGGCCGTGTAGACGCAGCCGGTGTGGGCCGCGTTGATCTTGACCGAGCCCGACCCGGTGGCGTCCGAGCAGCTGGTGAGGCTGATCCCGGCGTAGGCCGGCCCCTGCGGCGTCACCGTCTTCTTCGCCTTCGCCGCCAGCTTGAGCGCGATCGCGGTGTTCTGCTTCAGCGGGCCGATGAAGGTGAACACCGAGTCGAAGGTGGCCGCGCCGGCGGCGTTGGTGACGGTGACCGAGACCGTGCCGGCCGGGTGGGCCGGGGAGTCGACCAGCAGCGAGCTCGACCAGGCGGCCCGCACTCCGCTGCCGGCGGTGTCACCGGGCCGGCGCAGGGCCGCGGCCCCGGTGTCCGGGCCGAGCACCAGGTTCGAGCCCAGGACGCCGTCGAAGGCGACCGTGGTCCGGTCGTCGAACCGTAGGCCGGTGACGGTCAGCCGGGTGCCGCCGGCGACCGGCCCGACGTCCGGCGTGATGTCGATGATCGTCGGCAGCTGGCTGAGGGCCAGGTACTCGAAGGTCGGTGCTCCGGCCGCGTTGCTGTTGCCGTTCGGGCTGAGAATCACGATCACCGCGTGCGCGCTGGTGCCGGCGGGCGTCGTCACCAGGATCGTGGTGTCGTTGACCACGGTGAAGACCGTGCCGGGGGCGCCGTCGAAGGTGACGCCGGTGGCTCCGGTGAAGCCGATGCCGGTCAGGGTCAGCCGGGTGCCGCCCGCGGCCGGCCCCCGGGCCGGGCTGGCCCCGGTGAGCACCGGCGGGGTGTTCGGGGCCACGTAGGTGAACAGGTCGGCCGTGCTCGTGGTGCTGGTTCCGCCCGGCCCGGCCACGGTGACGTCGATGACGCCGGCGGAGTGGGCCGGAGCGGTCACGGTGATCGTCGAGTCGCTGACCACGGTCGGGACCACCGACACCGTGCCGAACAGCACGGCGGTGGCTCCGGTGAAGCCGGCGCCGCTGAGGGTGACCGCGGTGCCGCCACCGGTGCTGCCGACCGCCGGGCTGACCGCGGTCAGCGTCGGGGCCACCTGGGTGTAGGTGAAGTGGTCACCGGCGACCACCGGGCTGGTGCCGAGTGGGTCGGTGACCCGGACGTCGACCAGGCCGACCGCGTGGGCCGGGCTGGTGACGGTGATCGTGGTGTCGCTGAGCACCGCGAGCGAGGTGCCTCCGGAACCGCCGAAGGTCACGGCGGTGCTGTCGGTGAAGCCGAAGCCGGTGAGCGTGACCACGGTGCCGCCGGCCGCCGTCCCGGAGACCGGGCTGAGGCTGGTGATCACCGGCGGGGCGCTGAAGGTGAACTGGTCGCCGGCCCCGGTGGCGCTGGTGCCGCCCGGGCTGGTGACCGTGACGTCGATCGTGCCGACGCTGTGGGTGGGCGTGGTCACGGTCAGGCTGGTGTCGCTCACGATCGTCACCGCGGTGCCGGGCACGGTGCCGAACTTGATTCCGGTGGCGCCGGTGAAGCCGCTGCCGGTGAGCGTGACCAGGTCACCGCCGCCGGTCGTGCCGGTGCTCACCGACAGGCCGGTGACGGTCGGCAGCGTGTTGTAGGTGAACTGGTCGCCGGCGACCACCGGGCTGGTCCCGAACGGGTCGGTGACCCGCACGTCGACCAGGCCGGCGGCGTGGCCGGGGCTGGTCACGGTGATCGAGGTGTCACTGACGACCACCAGCGAGGTGCCGGCGCTGCCGCCGAAGCTCACCCCGGTAGTGCCGTTGAAGCCGGTACCGGTCAGCGTGACCGACGTCCCGCCGCCGTTCGGTCCGGCGGTGGGGGTGAGGCTGGTGACCGCCGGCGGCGCGCTGAAGGTGAACTGGTCACCGGCGACCGTCGAGCTGGTCCCGCCCGGGCCGGTCACCGTGACGTCGATCGTGCCGGCGCTGTGCGGCGGGCTGGTCACGGTGATGCTGGTGCTGGAGAGCACCGTGAGCCCGGTGCCGGCCGCGCCGCCGAAGTCGACGGCGGTGACCCCGGTCAGGCCGGTGCCGGTGATCGTGGTGCTGGTGCCGCCGGCCGTCGTCCCGATGGTGGTCGAGAGGCTGGTCACGGTCGGGGTGGCGGCACTGTAGGTGAACGTGTCGCCGGCCACCGTCGAGCTGGTGCCGCCGGGGCTGGTGACCGTGACGTCGATCGCGCCGGCCGCGTGGGCCGGGCTGGTCACGGTCAGGCTGGTGTCCGAGTTCACGGTGATCGCGGTGCCGGCCTGGCCGCCGAAGTCGACGGCGGTGGCCCCGAGGAAGCCGGTGCCGGTGAGCGTCACCACGGTGCCACCGCCGGTCGAGCCGGCGGTCGGGTTGAGGCTGGTCACGGCCGGGACGACGGCGGTGTAGGTGAACTGGTCACCGGCCACCACCGGGCTGGTCCCGAACGGGTCGACCACCCGGACGTCGGTCAGGCCGGCCGCATGGGCCGGGCTGCTGACCGTGATCGAGGTGTCGCTGACGACCGTCAGCCCGGTGCCGCCGATGCCGTCGAAGGTCACCGCGGTGGCGTCGTTGAAGCCGGTGCCGGTGATCGTGACGGCGGTGCCGCCGGTCGCCGTCCCCGTGGTCGGGGTGAGGCTGGTGACCGCGGGCGGCGCGCTGTAGGTGAAGTGGTCACCGGCCACCGTCGGGCTGGTGCCGCCGGGGCCGGTGATGGTCACGTCCACCGTGCCGACGCTGCCCGCCGGGCTGGTCACGCTCAGCGAGGTGTCGCTGGAGATGCTCAGCCCGGTGCCGGCGCTCGCGCCGAACTGGACGCTGGTGGCGTCGGTGAAGCCGGTGCCGGTGATCGTGACCAGGGTGCCGCCGGCGGTGGAGCCGGTGGTCGGGGTGAGGCTGGTGACCGCCGGCGGGGCCGCCGTGTAGGTGAACTGGTCGCCGGCCACCACCGGGCTGGTGCCGATCTGGTCGGTGGCCCGGACGTCGACCAGGCCGACCGAGTGCGGCGGGCTGGTCACGGTGATCGTGGTGTCGTTGACCACCACCAGCGATGTGCCGCTGGCGGCGCCGAACCGGACCACGGTGGTGCCGAGGAATCCGGTGCCGCTCAGCGTGACCGGGGTGCCGCCGGTGGCCACTCCGGTGGTCGGGGTGATGCCGGTGATCGCCGGGGCGGCGTTGAAGGTGAACTGGCCGGCCGGCACCACGGTGCTGGTGCCGCCGGGCCCGGTGATGGTGACGGCGACCGGGCCGGCCGCGTGCGCCGGGCTGGTCACGGTCAGGCTGGTCGCGCCGGAGACGCTGAGCCCGGTGCCGGCGGTGCCGCCGAAGCTGACCGCGGTCGCGTCGGTGAACCCGGTGCCGGTGATCGTGACCGTGGTGCCGCCGTCCGTCGTCCCGGAGTTGGGGGCCAGGCCGGTGATCGCAGGGGCGGCCGGCGGTACGTAGGTGAACTGGTCGGCCGAGGTGCCGCTGGGGGTGCTGGAGCCGTACGGGCCGAGGGCCACGATGTTGACCGTGCCGGCCGCGTGGGCCGGCGTCTCGACGTCCATCGAGGTGTCGCTGTTGATCGTGATCGACGGGCTGCTGATCCCGTCGAACTGGACCGTGGTGGTGCCGGTGAAGCCGGTACCGGTCAGCGTGATCACGGTGCCACCGGCGGTCGGCCCGGTGGGCGTGCCGACGTGGGTGATGTTCGGCGGGGCCAGGAAGGTGAACTCGTCGCCGGGGTTGTTGACCACGCTCGTGCCGCCCGGGCCGGTGACCCGCACGTCGACCGGCCCGAAGGCGTGGGTCGGCGTGGTCACGGTCAGGGTCGTCGAGCTCGAGACGGTGAGGTTGGTGCCGGCCTGACCACCGAAGTCGACCGCGGTGGCGTTGGTGAAGCCGGTGCCGGTGACGGTGACCACGGTTCCGCCGGCCAGCGGTCCGGTGGTCGGGCTGATGCTGGTCACGACCGGCAGCGCCGGGGCCAGGTAGGTGAAGTGGTCACCGGCCACGATCGTGCTGGTGCCGCCGGGCCCGATGATCCGGACGTCCACCAGGCCGGCCGCGTGGGCCGGGGTGCTGACGGTCAGGCTGGTGTCGGAGGCGATGCTGACCGAGGTGCCGGCCTGGCCGCCGAAGTCGACCCCGGTGGCGCCGGTGAAGCCGGTGCCGGTGACGGTCACGCTGGTGCTGCCCGCGACCGGCCCGGTGATCGGGGTCAGGCTGGTGATCGCCGGGGCCGGCGGGGTGACGAAGGTGTAGTGGTCACCGGCGACCGTGCCGCTGGTGCCACCCGGACCGGTGACCGTGACGTCGATCAGCCCGGCGGCGTGGGCCGGGGTGGTCGCGGTGATCGAGGTCGAGCTGTTCACGGTCACGCTCGCGGCCGCGGTGGCGCCGAAGCTGACCGCGGTGGCGCCGTTGAAGCCGGTGCCGGTGATCGTGACCGCGGTGCCGCCGAGCGTGGTGCCCGAGGTCGGGGTCAGGCTGGTGACGACGGGCGCGGCGACGTAGGTGAACTGGTCGTCGGGACTGGTGCTGCTGAGGCCGTTGCTGTTGCGCACCTGGATGTCTACCGCCCCGGCCGAGCCGGCCGGGCTGGTCACCTGGAGGGTGGTGTCGTTGACGACCGTGACATGAGCGGGGTCAGGCAGGTTGTACGTGGTGCCGCCGAAGACCACCTGCGTGGCGCCGGTGAAGCCGATGCCCTGCACAGTCACCGTGGTGCCGCCGGCCAGCGGGCCTTGGGTGGGCGAGACGCTGCCGACCGTCGGCGCCGAGCCCGGCGCCACGAAGGTGAAGGTGTCGGCCGCGACGGCGGAGCTGGTGCCGTTGCCGTCGGTGGCCAGGATGTCGACCGCGCCGGCCGCGTGACCCGGGCTGGTCACGGTCATGGTGGTGTCGTTGATGACACTCACGCCGGTGCCGGCCGTGCCCCCGAAGGTGACCCCGGTGACGCCGACGAAGCCGGTACCGGTCAGGGTCACGCTGGTGCCGCCGGCGGTCGGCCCGACCGCCGGGCTGACCCCGCTGATCGTCGGGGCGCTGCTGTCGGCGATGAAGGTGAACCCGTCGGCCGAGGTGACCGGGCTGGTCCCGCTCGGCCCGACCACGGTGACGTCGACCAGGCCGGCCGCGTGGCCCGGGCTGTGCACGGTGATCGTCGTGTCGTTGACCACGTTCAGCACGGTGCCGCTGGTGGCGCCGAACTTCACCGCGGTCGCCCCGGTGAAGTTGCTGCCGGTGATGGTCACCGTGGTGCCGCCCTGGCTGGTGCCGGAGGACGGCGTGAGCCCGGTCAGGCTGGGCAGCGGGTCGTAGGTGTAGGTGCTGGTGTCGGTGCCGCCGGGTGCGGTGACCAGCAGGGTGGTCGCGCCGACGGCGGTCGAGGAGGGCGCCGTCACGGTGACCGTGGTGCTGGTCGGCGAGCCGGTGATGGTGGCCGGGTTGCCGCCGATCGTGACCGCGGTGACCCCGCTGAGGTTGGTCCCGGTGACGGTGACCGTGTTCCCGCCGGCCAGCGGGCCGTGGGTCGGGCTGACACCGGTGATCGCCGGGGCCGGGGCCACGTAGAGGAAGCTCCCCGCGCTCAGGCTCAGGCCGGCCGCGTTCTCCAGGACGACGGTGGTCGAGCCGGCCGCATGCGCCGGCGTGGTGAAGCTCAGGCTGGTGGCGGTGCCACCGGCGTTCGGCGTGACCGTGCTGCCGCCGATCGCGACGTCGTCCACCGCGGTCAGGTTGGTACCGGTGATCGTGACCGTGGTGCCGCCGGCGGTGGTGCCGCTGGTCGGCGTCATCGAGCTGACCGTGGTCGGCGGGATGAACGTGTAGGTCTGAGTACCGCTGACCAGCAGGCCGGTGTGCACGTCGACGTTGACCGGGCCGGCCGCGTGCGGCGGCATCACCACCGTCATCGTGGTCGGGCTGACGAAGGTGGAGGGCACGGTGATGGTGTCGTCCAGCTCGACCACGCTGGAGGCGGTGAACCCGCTACCGGTCAGGGTGACCGTGGTACCACCGGCGGCCGGGCCGCTGGTCGGCGACAGGCTGCTCAGGGTGGCCGCCACCGGCAGGTAGGTGTAGATGCTGCCGAGCGTTCCGGCGCTGGTCACGCCGCCGGCGGTGACGGTCACGGCGACCGCGCCGGGCAGCACCGAGGCCGGTGCGGTAGCGGTGATCGTGGTCGAGTTGACCACGGTGTAACTGGTCGCGGCGACCGAGCCGAACGAGACCCCGGTGGCGCCGGTGAAGTTGGTACCGGTGATCGTCACCGTGGTGCCACCACCGAGCGGGCCGAGGATCGGGGTCAGTGAGCTGACCGTGGGATCGGTCGGTGGCGGCGGGGTGAGCACAGTGTAGGTGTAGGTGCCGGCCGTGGTGGTGATCGCGCCCGGGCCGGTGAGGACGACGCTGACCGGGCCGGTGAGCGGGTGGACCGGAGTGGTGACCGACAGCGAGGTCGCACTCTGGGCCGTGATGGTCGACGTGGTGCCGTCGATCTTGACGTTGGTGACGCTGCCCAGGCCAGTGCCGGTGATGACCACCGTGGTGCCGCCGAGGACGGTGCCGGAGACCGGCGAGAGCCCGCTGACCGTGGGCACGGCCAGGTAGGTGAAGGTCCGGGCCGAGGTGGTGCCGCCGGCGGTGGTGACGGCGACGTCGACCGGCCCGGCGGCGTGCGCGGGGGTGGTGATCTGCAGCGAGGTCGGGCTGACGTAGGTGACCGCCTGGAGCGCGCCGTCCACCGTGACCGTGCTCGCGGCGGTGAAGTTGGTGCCGGTCAGGGTGACCGTGGTGCCGCCCGTGGTCGCGCCCGAGGTCGGCGAGATCGAGGTCAGGGTGGGCACCGACACGTAGGTGTAGGCGTTGGCGGCGGCGCCGACCGAGGTGCCGCCGGGCGTGGTGACGGTGACGAACTGGGTACCGCTGCCGGCGGGGGCGGTGGCGGTGATGGTCGTCGAGTTGACGACGGTGAATCCGGTCGCCGGGGTGCTGCCGAAGTTGACCGCGGTGGCGCCGGTGAAGTTGGTGCCGGTGATGGTGACCGTGGTGCCGCCGGCGGCGGGGCCGGTGGTCGGGCTGATCCCGGTCGCGGTCGGCGTCGGCAAGTAGGTGTAGCTGCCGGCGGCGGTTGCGGTGCCGGCCGCGTTGACCACCTGCACGCTGGTCGCGCCGGGCGCGTGAGCCAAGGTGACCGCGGTGAGCTGCGTGGTGCTGACTCGGGTGAACGGCGACGAGACACCACCGATGAGTACCGATGTGACACCGAGGAAGTTGGTTCCGTTGATGGTCACCGTGGTCCCACCGACCTGCGGGCCCTGGGTCGGAGTGAAGCTGGAGACGGTCGGCGTGCTCGGGATGGTGGAGGTGCACACGCTGTGGCCGACGATGATGTCGCCGCTACCGACTGCCCCCAGCCCGCTGAGCAGGTGTACCCGCAGCGCGTTCACGGTGAGTGTGCGCAGACCGCCGGAGACAACGGTGCTCTGCTCGTTGAGATAGACGGTGGCGAGGCCCGACAGGTTTATCGGAGTCGAGTTCGCCGTGGGGTTGACCGGAATGGAACTGACTCCCGGAACACTCAGCCCGGTCACCGTGGCGGTACCGCTGACTCCGGATCCGTCCGAGGTGCAAGTGGACCCGACGGTTCCGGTCGCGCCGATGGTCAGCGCCGGCAAGCTCGAGAGCAGGTTCAGGTTGGCGACCGAGGAGCTGGCGGTGGAGGTGTCGGCAAGTGGGTCGCCGTTGGCCGTCGCGTTGACGGCGCCGGCGTTGGCCACCCCGCTGACGTTCACGCCGGCCACCGGGGCCGGGCTGGTCGGGCCGGCTGGATAGGCGGCCACCGGCTGGGCGGCCAACGACACCGGCAAACCCAGCAGGGTCAGGTTGATCGAGATCCCGTAGGCCGACGAGTCGACCGTTCCGGTGATCGCCGAGCTGCTCCCGCCGTTGAGCGGAAGCAGCAGACCGGTGGCCAGCAGGCCGACCGTCCCCCGAGCCAGCCATGACCGCCGGGTCGTGGAGCTGGGTATTCTCCGAACAATGCCGCGCATGAAAACGCCTCCGTGCCACCTGAGAGACCAGATCCCCGCGATCCGGCCGTTCGTGACTCTAGGTAGGCATGTAATTACAGAGAGGTAATTTCTGCGGCGTGTCTCGACTCCGATTCGGGATCCGGCAGGCAATGCGTGGGTACGCCCCTGTTTTCGGGGCAGCCGTTTTCCCGATACTCACTCAGGTCGCGCGGGATTAGAGACGCGATGCATCAGCGGGACGACGAGTCCGGATTGCGGGCGGCCCGGATCTCGCGGGCCCGGCGCGCCTTCAGCTGGGCCCGGGTCGGCAGGGTCGGCACCTTCACCGTGTGGGTGGGGCGGCGCGGTCCGGCGGTCCGGCCCGGCCGGCCGGCGGCCATCACGAAGGCCAGGATCCGGGCCACGGCCACGTACAGCTCGGCCGGGATCTCTTCGTCCAGCTCGCAGACCCGGTAAACGGTTCGGGTCAGCGGCTTGTCCTCCACCACCGGCACCCGGTTGGCCTTGGCGATCTCCCGGATCTTGAGCGCCACCGCTCCGGCCCCCTTGGCCACCACCCGCGGCGCCCCCCGGCCGGGCTGATATTTCAGCGCGATCGCCAGGTGGGTCGGGTTGATCAGGACGACGTCGGCGTCCGGCACCCGGGACATCATCCGGTTGCGGCTGATCGCCAGCTGCTTCTGCCGGATGGCCCCCTTCATCTGGGGGTCGCCCTCGGTCTGCTTGTACTCGTCCTTGATCTCCTTGGGGCTCATCATCAGCTGCTTCATCACGGAGTGCCGTTGATAGAGGTAGTCGGCCGCGGCCAGGGCGAAACCGGCGATCGCGGCCGACCAGATCATCGTCTGCAACCCGCTGCGGGCCCGCTGCACGGTGGCGGCCAGCGGCAACGTGCCCGTGCCGGCCAGCTCCGGGATCAGCTTGCGGCCCAGCAGCACCACCACCACCGCGATCACGATCACCTTGAGCAGCGCCTTGACCGCCTCCCAGACCGCCTTGGTGCCGAACATCCGCTTCAGCCCCTGCTTCGGGCTGAGCCGGGAGAACTTGGGCTTGAGCACCTTGCCGCTCGGATAGACCCCCTGAGCCACCGTGCCCAGTAGCGCACCGGCGGCGGCGGCCAGGCAGACCGGGGCCGCGCCGATCAGGACGGCCATCGGCATGCCGTCGAGCACGTGCAGGGCCCGGGCCGGGGTCGGGTCCAGGCCCACGGCCGGCAACTGGGCGAGCAGCTTTCGCACCTGGCCGGCGGTCAGCTGAACGCTCTTGGGCAGCAGGGCCGCCCCGGCGGCGATGGCCAGCCAGGTCGGCGCGTCCGGCGTCCGGGGAAACTGCCCCTCCTTGCGGGCGTCCCGGATCTTTTTCGGCGTCGGTTTTTCGGTCTTGCCGTCCTTCTCAGCCATCCGGTCTCACCCCCCGGAGATCCGCAGCATGATGGCTGCCGCCTGGTCGATGTACCGGTCGAGGGCACCGGGCAGCTGGGTCAGCACCAGCCCGATCAGCAGCAGGCTGAGCAGGATCTTCAGCGGGAAGGCGAGGGCGAAGGCGTTCAGCGCCGGGGCCGCCCGGGTGAGCAGGCCGAGCGCGACGTCGGCGATCAGCAGCGCGGCCAGGATCGGCGCGGTGATCTGGACCGCCGACAGGAACAGCCCCGACACCCCGGCCGTGACCTCGCCGGCCACGCTCTGCAGGTTGAGCACCGGATCGGGCATCAGCTGGATGCTGCGCGAGAGCCCCTGCAGGACCACCAGATGGCCTTCGCCGACGAACAGCAGGGTGATCGCGATCAGCTGGTGCAGCCGGCCCATCACCGAGTTCTGCACCAGCAGAAGGGGATCCATCCCGATCGTGATCGAGAAGCCACCGGCGACGTCGATCAGGTCGCCGATGGTCTGGATCGCCGCCACCGCCAGCATCACGAAGAAGCCGATCGTGACCCCCATCAGGATCTGCAGCACCATCTTGCCGACCAGGGCGTCGTCGGTGAGGGCCGGCGCGTCGGTCGTCGTCCAGGTGGACAACGGCACGGCCAGGGCCATGGCCACGCCGGCCCGTACCTGAGCCGGCACCGCCCGGGTGTTGAACGGCGGCGCGATCAGGACGAAGCCGGCCGTCCGGGCCAGGGCGAGGATGTACCCGGCGAGGGTGGCCCCGGCGAAAGACAGCTCCATGCGACGTCGTCCTCAGGAGTTCAGCAGGGCGGGGATCATCGCGAACAGGTCGATGGTGAAACCCTCCAGCACCCGCAGGCACCAGCCGCCGGTGATCACCAGCACCAGGGCGGCCACCACCAGCTTGGGCACGAAGGTGAGGGTCTGCTCCTGGATCTGGGTGGCCGACTGCACGATCGACAGCAGCAGCCCGATGGCGAGGGTGGCGAACAGCACCGGCCCGGCCACCTTGGTGGCGGTGAGCAGTGCCGCGGCCACGATCTGGATGACCTGGCCCTCCATGGTGCCTCCTTCGTGTGCTGCTCGGGTTCGGATCAGTTCGGGGTGGGTGTCTTTCGCTAGCGGTAGCTGCCGAGCAGGGTCGTGACGATCAGGGACCACCCGTCGACCAGGACGAAGAGCAGCAGCTTGAACGGCAGCGAGACCAGCGACGGCGGCAGCATGACCATGCCCAGCGACATCAGGATGGCGCTGACCACGATGTCGACGACCAGGAACGGGATGAAGATGACGAACCCGATGATGAACGCCCCGCGCAGCTCGCTGAGCACGAAGGCCGGGATCAGGGTGCGCAGGTCGACGTCGTCCCGGGTGGCCGGCAACGGCTCGGCCGCGGCCTTGGTCATCAGAGCCAGTTCTTCGTCACGGGTGTGCTTGAGCATGAACTCCCGCAGCGGAGTGGTCGCCGCCCGGTAGGCCTCGGTGGCGCTGATCGTGCCGGCCGAGTAGGGCTGGAGGGCGTCCTTCTGCATCTGGTCGACCGTCGGGCCCATCACGAAGAGCGACAGGAAGAGGGCCAGGCCGACCAGCACCTGGTTCGGCGGGATCGACGGCGTGCCCAGAGCGCTGCGGGTCAGCGACAGCACCACCACGATCTTGGTGAACGAGGTGCAGAGCAGCAGGATGGCCGGGGCCACCCCGAGCACGGTGATCAGCAGGATGATCTGCAGCACCTGGCTGTGCTGGCCGGGCACGCTGACCGTGACGCTGTTGTCGATACTCGGCTCGAGCGGGCTGGTCGGGTCGTGCGGCTTGGTCGGCGGCGAGGCCATCGGGGCCGAGACCAGCGCCGCGTCCGGCAGGCTCATGTTCTGGCTCACCGCACTGTTTGCGCCGACTGCGCCGACTGCGCCGACTGCGCCGACTGCGCCGACTGCGCCGACTGCGCCGACTGCGCCGACTGGGCCGGCCTGGGCGGGGCCGGCGGTGGCGAAAGCCACCGCCGGCAGCCCGACCAGCACCGCGATCGCGAACAGCAGGCCTGCCGCCAGCCGCCGGCTGTGGCCCGTCATCCGCGCCGCACCGTGAGCTCGCGCAGCGCGTCGATGCCCTGCCGCCAGGTTCGCGGCGAGAGCACCGAACCCGAGGCCTGGACCGGCGGCGGGACGACTCGGCGGGAGTTCTGGATGCTGGCCGAGTCGGCGATCCGGGTCACCCGGGGAGCCGCCGACTCGCGAGCGCGGTTGCGCTGGCCCGGGATCCAGCTGAGGCCGGGGATCGCCGTCCGGGTCGGAGCGGCGTCCCGCCCGGCCCGGGCCTCGGCCCGGGTGCGGGGGGCGGCCGTGGTGATCACGGCCGGCGGCGCGGTCGCGGCTGCGGTCGGTCCGGTGGACGCGTCTGCGTCCAGGTCCGCGGCCGGTCCGGCCGTCCGGCCGGCCGCGCGCAGGGCCGAGGCCAGGTCCGGGTACTCGTCCAGGGCGACGCCGGTCGGCACCGGCACCGGCCGCTCGCCGGGCGTCACGCCGAAGTCACCGTGCCTGCGGCGCAACCGGTTCCGGTTCACCGTCAGTTCCGGCGCGGCTCGCGCGACCTGCCGGCCGTCGAGGTCGGCGGCCGAACGGGTGGTCGGCTCGGTGCGCGGTGCGGCATCCGGGTGAGCCCGGTCAAGGCCCTGGCCGCGGGACTCGATGTATTCACTGTGACCCGCACCGGGTTCGTCCAGGTCTCGCTGTTCGTCCAGGTCGCGCTGAGCCACGTGATGGCCGGGCCCGACCGGGCCGGCCGCGATCACGCCGGGATCGATCAGGTCGTGCTGAATGACGTCGTGCTCGATCACGTCGTGCTCGACGACGGCGCGGCGGTCGGCGCCGTCTAGGTCGGCCAGCATGGTCACGCCCTGCGCGGTCACGCCGAGCAGCAGCATGCGGTTCGAGACCTCGATGACGGCCAGATTGGCCTCGCGGGACAGCCCGACCCGGTCGATCACCCGTAGCCCGCTGTCACCGTTGTGCCCCCGGGCCCGGCGGGCGACCCGGGCCACCAGGCCGATCACCACCAGCACGACGATCAACCCGCCCATCACCCGCCCGAGCAGGGCCAGGTCGTTGGTCGCGTTCACGAGGCGTCCCGGGTGACGATCTCGGTGATCCGCAGGCCGAAGCTCTCGTCGACCACCACGACCTCGCCGCGGGCCAGCAGGGTGCCGTTGACCAGCAAGTCGGCCGGTGAGCCGGCCAGCCGGTCCAGCTCGACCACGTCGCCGGGGGCCAGGGCCAGCAGCTGCCGGACGGTCATCCGGGTGCGGCCCAGCTCGCAGGTCACCTCCATCTCGACGTCCCGGAGCATCTCGATGCCCCAGCTCCGGGCGGCCCCGGCGACCCGGCCCCCGCCACTGCCGCCGTCCGACGACGAGCTCGGGAGCTGGGTGAACGACAGACCGACCAGGGCGCTCAGGCCGTCCTCGGTCATCAGTGGCACCAGCACGCAGGTGCCGCCGGCCAGGACCTCCAGGCTGTCCTCGGGCGGGGTCGCCGTCGGTTCGCCCTCCAGCCGGCCCCCCAGGGCGGCGGCGATGGCGTCCAGGGCCGGGCGCAGCGCCTTGGCCGGCTCCAGGGCCCCGAACGGCGTCCCGGCCAGTGCGTCGACCAGTTCCTGCCCGACGACCAGCAGGATCTTGCCCTCCACCCCGCCGGCCAGGAAGGCCGTGACGGCGGCGCCGGCCGGGTCGGGCAGGGTCGCCTGGGCCGGGTCCTCGATCGGGGCGGCTGCGGTCAGCGGCGAGGCGGTCGGAATCTGCGGAAGCGCCTCGTTGACGGCGGCGACAGCGGCTGCGGCCACGGCGTCCCAATCACCGGCGTCACCGTTGCGCTGATCAGGAATCAGGGGTGAGGCGGAGAAAGCCATGAAGGGTTCCTTGGGGTCTGAGGAGGGGCAGCAAGGGGCAGGTTCGCGGGGCGGGGTCAGCCGCCGGGAGGCTGCTTGTCCGGCGTCATTGGGGGGCCACGATCAGGGCGGCCAGTTGCCGGCCCGAGGCGCCCGGCACGGCCAGGGCGAAGGTCGAGGTGGCGGAGGTGATCGACAGCGGCTTGGAGGTGCGGTGGCCGAGCGTGATCACGTCGCCGACCTCGAGCCGCCCGATCTGGGACGACGGCAGCCGCAGCGGGTCGAACCGCACCGACACGTCGACCTCGACGTCGTTCAGCCGTTGGGTGGTGCGGGCCGCGGCGACCGACCGCTGCCGGAGCTTCTCGCCCCGGTCGGCGCTCTGGGTGACCGCCTCCAGGGCCGGGGCCAGCATCGCGTAGGGCAGGCAGAGGTCGGCGTTGCTGGTCCGCTCGCCCACCGCCAGCTGCATCCGGGCCACCACGACCGGGTCGGTCGGGGCCGCGGCCTGGACGAACTGCGGGTTGCTCTCCAGGGCCAGCAGGGTGGGCTTGGTCATGGCGATCGGTTCGAAGGCGTAGGCGAGCTCCCGCAGCACCCGGCCGAAGATGTGCCGGACCAGCATCTGCTCGATGTCGGTCAGCGCCCGGTCGGGCTGGTTCTCGACCCCGTTGCCGCCGAGCAGGTGGTCGATCATCACCAGCAGCGTGTTCAGGTCGATGCTGAGCAGCGCCTTGCCCTGCAGCGGCTCCATCGACAGGACGGCGCTGACGCTGGCCTCGGGCAGGCTGCCGAGGTACTCGTCGTAGCTCATCTCGTCGACCTGGACCAGGCTGAGCACGCTGAGCGCCCGCAGCCCGGTGGTGAGCACGGTGGTGGCCTGCCGGCCGAAGGTCTGCATCGCGACCTTGAGCAGGTGGGCGTCCTCGCGGGCCAGCCGCACCGGGCGCCGGAAGTCGTAGGTACGGGCCTCCGGACGGGGGCGTCTGCCGCCGTCACTTGTCGCCTGATTGGAGTAGCCCACGAAGCCGTCATCGGAAAATCCGGCCCGGAGCTTTAGCCCGGCCCGGTTACGCCAGGTGGAGCACAGCCGACCCACAGCTCCGGGCGCCGCTCACCCGAGCGCGGGCCGCTCGCGACGTTGTCAGGGATTGGGGGGTTCTGGTGCGCTCTGGCAGCACGCAAATGCCCCGATCATCGTGGGACGGCGGGGCCGGGGTAGAGCGCCCAGCGGCCGGCCCGGCCGCGGAACTCGACCACCGCGAGCGGGGCGACGTCGATCCGCCAGAACGAGGCGGCCGGGGCCTGCAGAGCGTGCACCACGGCCGATCTGATGACGGCCGGATGGGTGACGGCGATTAACCGCCCGGTCCGCGGCGTGGCCACCGGTTGATCCAGCCACCGGCCGACCCGGGCGATCACCTGGGTCAGCGTCTCGCCGCCGTGGCCGTCGAAGTCGGGATCGGTGGTCCAGGCGGCCACCTGGTCGGGGTGCTGTTCGGCCAGTTCGGTCAGGGTTCGCCCGGCCCAGTGCCCCAGGTCCCAGTCGGCTAGCCCGTCGTCCACCAGCGCGGTCAGCCCCAGTGCGTCGGCCGTCTCCCGGCAGCGCCGGGCCGGGCCGCACCGCCCGTCCGACCGCACGTCCGACCGGGCGGCCGACCGCTCACCGTCGCCCGACCGCTCTCCCGTGCGCGACCGCTCACCGTCGGCCGTCATGAACCGGCCGGCTATCGCCTCGGCCGCGGCCCGGCCGATCGGCTCCAGCCCCTCATCCAGGGGAAACGCGGTCCCGCGGGTGGCCGCCGTCGACCCATGACAGACCAGCACCACCCGTCCGACCACCTCACCACCCTCCCACCACCTCAGCCCCTCCGCGCCCGAGCCCGGTCAGCCCCCGTGGGCCACCAGCACACGCAGAACTCCCGGCCGGGCGGCCAACCGCCCCCGAAGCGGCACTTCTGCGTGCCCAGCCGGCCCATCTGGGGCTGACTGCGAGCCGACCGGCCAATCTCAGGCTGACTGCGGGCGGGGCGAGTGGGGTAGGTGGGGTAGGCGGGCGGGGCTACTGCATGACGAACTCGGTGAAGTAGAGGTTGTAGATGTCGGGCTGGACGGTGAGGGCCTCGGCCCGCTTGATCGCCTGGGCGTCGGTGAGCTGGGCGTCGGTCTTGGCCTTGCCCCCGCTGACCTTCTTGTCGGCCTCCTCGGTCTCGGCCTCGGTCACCTTGCCCTCCGGGATGTAGGCCAGCTTGATCCGGGCGATCAGGGCCTCCTTGGCCGAGGCCCGGCCCTCGTCGGTCGACAGCTCCGTGATCGTCTTGCCGCTGAACTCGGTGATCGCCAGGTCCAGGGCCTTGGACCCGTCCAGCTCCTTGGCCGCGGCCGTCGGCTGCAGGGCCATGCCGAACTTCAGGAAGTGGGCCCCGGCCAGGTTGATCGTGATCGGGTCGAGGGTGACCACGGCGCCCGGCTTGGGCTCGGGCAGGGGCTTCGGGGCGGCTCCGGCGCTGCTCGGCTTGAGCAGGAAGAACCAGGCCGCACCCAGGACGATCAGCAGAACGGGCACCGCCATGATGATGATCTTCATCTTCCCACCGCCCTTGGCCGCGTCCCCCTCCTTCGCTTCCTCTTCCTTGGCCATGGTGTCCGGTCCTCCCGAGTCGACGTGCGGTGGTTGGTGTGGTCAGTCGGAGCGTGAGCTGGTCAGTCCTTGTGCTGCGGGATCAGGGGGGTGCTCGAGATCCCGGAGGACTGCGTCGTCCCCGTGGTGGCCGTGTCGTCGGTGCCCGAGGTGTCGGTGCCCGAGCTGCCGGAGGAGTCCGAGGTGCCGTTGCCGATCGCGGCCACCGCTCGCCCGGCCGAGTTGTCCACCCGGGCCAGGACGACGATCTCCACCCGGCGGTTCACCGAGAGCGCCTTCGGATTGCTCGCCGGCAACCGGGGTTTGGTGTCCGCGAACCCGGTGGCCGACATCCGGTCATAGGGCAGCTTCTCCTGGCTGTGCAGGTAGCGCAGGACGCCGGTGGCCCGGTCGGTGGACAGCTCCCAGTTGGACGGGAACTGGGAGGTGCGGATCGGGATCGAGTTGGTGTGCCCGTCCACGCTGAGCCGGTTCGGCAGGGCCAGCAGGGTCGGGGCGATGGCGTCCAGGATCTTCTCGCCCTGACTCTCCAGTTGGGCGCTGCCGTTCTGGAACAGCACGTTGTCGGTGGCGATGCTCACCACCAGGCCGCGCTCGTCGAACCGGAACGTGGCGCTCTTCGGCAGCCCGGCCTTCTGCAGGGCCTTCTTGAGATCTTTCTCGGCCTTCTTGAGGTTGTTGACCTCCTTGGCCACGGCCGCGTTCTCGGTCGCGGTGGCCAGCTTGGACACGGCCTCCGGGTCGACCGCGGTCTCCGGGGCCGCCTGCCCACTGGTCTTCGCGCCGCCGGCCGAGCCGGCCAGGTTCACGCTGTCCGGAGCCACAGCCCCGCCCGGGTCGAGCAGCGAGTCGGCCCCCGGCAGGATCGCCACCGGCGCCCCGAAACCGGCCGACAGACCGGTCTTCAGCGCGGCGAACTTCTTCTGGTCCACCTGGCTGATCGCGAACAGCACGATGAACAGCACCATCAGCAGGGTCATCATGTCGGCGTAGCTGACCAGCCAGCGCTCATGGTTCTCGTGTTCCTCGTGCTCCTCCTCGTGCCCGCGCCGCGCGTGGCCGCCTCCACTCATCAGGCGGCTTCCTTGACTTCACCCGGGCCGGGCGGGGTCATCTTGGCCTTCAGCTTGGTCGCCACCACCCGCGGGTTGGCGCCGGCCTGGATTGCCAGGACGCCGTCGATGATCAGCTCCATCCGGCCCGCCTCCTGGGCGGCCAGGTACTTGATCCGCTTGCCCCAGGGCAGGAACATCACGTTGGCCGACATGACGCCCCAGAGGGTGGCCACGAAGGCGCTGGCGATCAGCTCGCCGAGCTTGTCCGGTTCGGACAGGTTCTGCAGCACGTGGATCAGGCCGATGACGGTTCCGATGATGCCGATGGTCGGGGCGTACCCACCGGCGTCGGTCCAGAACCCGGTACCGACCGCGGCCGAGGCCTTCTTGGCCTTCACCTCGGCCGTGAGGATGTCGTAGAGGTCGTCCGGGTCGGTGCCGTCGACGGCCATCTGCAGGCCCCGGCGCATGAACGGGTCCTCGATCGTGTCCATCTCCGACTCCAGGGCCAGCAGCCCCTCCCGCCGGGCCTTCTCGGCCATCTTCACCAGCGGCTCGACGACGCCCTCGTGGTCGGGCTTCTTGGCCGTGAACGAGAAGATCAGCCACTTGAACGACGACATCATCGCCGGCAGGGTGCCACCGGCCAGGCAGGCGCCCAGCGTTCCGATGAACACCAGCACGAGGGGAGCGGGCAGGAAGATGGCGGCCGGGCTACCACCCTCCATGATCATGGCGCCGAAGATCGCACCGAGGGCGACGACGAGCCCGGCGATCGCTGCGGGATCCATCCCTCACACCTCCCGGGAGGGCAGGTGCAGGACCTGGCCCAGTTGGGAGCCGCGAGCGCCCTGGTCGGCCAGCAGGGCCTCCTGGGCCTCGGCGTCCGGGTCGGTCCGAGGGTGGTTCAGCCGGCTGGTGTGTGGCACCCCCTGGGAGGCCATCCGCACCAGGGTGATGGCTTCTGCCGCCACCGAGGCCCGCCAGTCCCGGATCAGCGCGATGACGTCGTCCAGCGGCTCCTCGACGACCAGCTTGTGGCCGTCGGTGAGCGTGACGACGGTGTCGGGCGTGTGCTCGGCACGCTCGATCAGATCCGGGTTGACGGCGATGGGCATGCCGTTCCCCAGGCGGGTCAAGATGATCACGGTTTCCGTCCTCGCAGATGCACACGGAACCTCCGTGGCGTCAGGGCGTTTCGTCGACAGCTGCGAACCAAAGACTGAGCCGTCCGGTGGAGACTCGCGTCCGATCGGGTGACAGCCGGGCCGGCAGTGATCCGGACGTACCCGGGCGAACGCCGGTGAACGACGTGGGCCCGGGTACGGCCGGTGATCACGACCGGCTCAGTGAGCGCTGACCAGGATGATCAGCGCTTGATGTTGACCAGTTCCTGGAGCATCTCGTCGCTGGTGGTGATCACCCGCGAGTTGGCCGAGAACCCGCGCTGGGCAATGATCAGGTTGGTGAACTCCTGGCCCAGGTCGACGTTGCTCATCTCCAGGGTGCCGCTCTGCAGCGTGCCCCGGCCGCCGGTCTGGGCGGTACCCACCTGAGCCAGACCGGAGTTCGGGCTGGAGCGCCAGGTGGTGTCACCGAGCTTCTCCAGACCACCGGGGTTGTTGAAGTTGGCCAGCGCCACCTGGGCCTCGTTGCGCTTCTCGCCGTTGCTGTAGATCCCGATCACGGTCCCGTTGGGCGAGATCTGGAACTGCTGCAGGGTGCCGGCAGCGAACCCGTCGCTCTCCTTGACCCCGATCGAGGAGACCCCGTTGTAGTTGGTCACGCCGTCCAGGGTGAAGCTGACCGCGGTGCCGTCGGCCAGCGTGATGTCGGCCGTGGCCGGGGTGTTCGGCGAGCCGGAGGGCAGGAAGGTGACCGCCCCGGTGCCGGTGGTGCCGTCGGTGGTGTCCGTCGTGGTGACGTCGTAACCGTCGGTGCCGTTGTAGACCAGCGCGATCGAGATCGGGTGAGCCGCACCCCGGATGTCGTAAGCCGTCGCGCTGAGCGTGATGTCGTTCGTGTTGTCGGCCGGAATGTTGCCACCGATGGTGACCGTGGTGGTCGGGGTGGAGGCGATCGTGCCGCCGACCTCGAGCCGGATGTCCTGCAGCGTGCCGTACGGGTCGACCACGCCGTTGGTGGCGGGGAAGCCCTGCACGTAGTTGCCGTCACTGTTGACCAGGTAGCCGTCGGTGTCGAAGGTGAACGCGCCGGCCCGGGTGTAGACCTGCTCGTTGCCCTCCTTGAGCACGAAGAAGCCGTCCCCCTGGATCAGCAGGTCGGTCGGCTTGTTGGTGGTCTGGGCCGACCCCTGCAGGAAGTTCGTCTGAATCGCGCCGACCTGCACGCCCAGCCCGATCTGGGCCGGGTTGGTGCCGCCGATCCCGGCCCCGGGGGCGCCGGCGGACCGGATGATCTGGCTCAGGGTGTCCTCGAAGATCACGTTCGCGGACTTGTAGCCAGTGGTGTTCACGTTGGCGATGTTGTTCGCGACGACGTCCATCATCGTCTGGTGCGAGCGAAGACCGCTGATGCCGGAGAACAGGGAGCGAAGCATGCCGAACCTCCTGAGGTTCGTAAGGGGGCGGCGTCCGTGCCGGTAGGACCGGAGGGCGTCCTGCGCTCCGGGAGTACTTTCGGTGGTCGCGATTGCGGTCCTGAGTGGATCGGGTCGCGGCATCCGGGTGAAACAGGCTTGACTCGTCCGTGAGTCAGGCTCCGGGCCGGTCAGGTCGTGCTGCCGGTCCCGGTGGCGGGGGTGCCGGTGGTGGGGGTGGCGCCGGCGGCGGCGGGCTTGGTGATCTTGGTGACGGCGCTGACCGCGATCTCCTTGTCGCCGACCATCAGCGTGGCCGCACCGGCGGCCGACACCGTGACTCCGCTGACGACGCCGCTCTTGGTGACGTCGTTGCCCTTGGAGTCCTTCTCGGTCCACGACACGGTGTCGCTGAGCATCGAGGTGGCCGCCTGGAGCTGGTTGGACTGCGTCATCGTCGCCTGCGAGTCCTCCAGCGCCTGCATCTTCTCGACCAGGGTGAACTGAGCCGTCTGGGCCAGGAACGCGCTGGCGTCGGTCGGCTTGCTCGGGTCCTGGTACTTCATCTGCGCGACCAGCAGTTTCAAGAACATGTCCTTGTTGGCCGAGCCGTCGATGTCGGCGCTGGTGGCGCCGGTACCGACACTGAAACCGGTCTGCTGGCCGACCGTTCCGGTCGGGGGGGTGATGCTTCCGGTGGAGGTCATGCCGAGCTCCTTTCGTTGAGGACTGCCGTGATGGTGCGGTTGAACCAGCGACTCAGACCAGGAGGTCCAGGCCGCCGTCCGGGGTCCGCCCCGAAGGGCGGAAGGACGCCGGTTCGGACGGCGCCGATCGGGGGCTCGGCCCGGCGCTGTCCGACCCGGCCCGGCCGCCCAGGGACGGGTCCTGCCAGCGGTCTCGGGCCGCGGGCTGGCCGTTGTTACCGGCTCCGGCTCCGGCCGCTCCGGTGTCGGCCGGGCTCAGGGTCACGTCGCCGAGGTCGAGGCCCGAACCGGCCAGGTCGTCGCGCAGCCGGCCCAGATCCGACTGCAGGGCCGACAGCGCCGTCCCGCTGGCGGCCAGATCCAGGCGGACGCCGCCGGCCTTCACGTCGAGCGTGATCGTGACCTCACCCAGGTGCTCGGGCGAGAGTCGCAGCACGGTGTGGTGGGTGCCGTCGCTCAGCATCCGGGCCCCCTGCAACTGGCGGCCGACCTGGGCCACCACCTGATCGGTGATCTCGGCCGCCCGGGCCCGGGCGGTGGCCGGTGCCGCCGCGGTCAGAGCCGGGCCGGAAGCGGCGGCCACCGAAACGATCCCGGTGATTCCCGGGACGGACGACGGGTCCGGGGCCACGGCCACAACCGGCACTCCGGGGGCGGCCGGGGTCGCGGCGGCGGCCGGCCCGCTGCTGGTCAGGATCGCCTGGGTCGGGTCCGCGGCCGGTGCGCCCGGGTCGGCGCGGGCCGGGTCGATCGGGCCGGCGTCAGAGCGGTCGGCCGGGTTGCGGTCCGAGGCCTGACCGCCCGGGCCGGAGTCGGTGCCGCTCGTAGTGCCGACGGCGAGGGACGACGGCGCGCCGGCCGGGCCCGGGTCGGTGCCCGGCGCGGCATCGGTCGGCACCGCGGACGAGCTGGTGGCACCGAAGGTCACGGTCGCGGGATCGGTGCCCGCCGGGCCGGACGGAGCGGTCGCGGCGGCCTGGAGGGCGCTCGCGGTGCCGTCCGGGTCGGGCCGGGTCGGGCCGTCGGCCGGCGCGCCCGGATGCTTGTGGTCGGGGAGCGGTCCGGTCAGGGTGGCTGCGGCAGTCGGCTGCGAACCGGAACCGGCAGAGCCGGGAGTGCCGGCGGTGCCGGGAGCACTGGCGGTGCCGGGGGTGCCGGGAGCGCCGCCGGGGCCGTCGGTCGACGCGGTTCCCAGTGGCCCGGCTCCGGCCGCCGGATCCGCGCTCGTGGCCTTCTTCCGGCCGGTCGCCGCCGGGTCGCCGGTTGCGGCGGCCACTCCGCCGGCACCGGTGCTGTTCGCTGTTCCGATCGCCGTCGTCGTCGCACCCGTCGTCGGCGGGCCAGGTTTCGCGGTTCCGGTCACCGCACCGGTCACTCCGCCCGCCGTCGCGGCCACCGCTCCAGTCCCACCCCCAGCTGCGGCCGCCTGAGCCGGATCGGCGCTCGTCGTCCCGGCCGGATGGGCGCCGGTGGTGGCGATGACCGCTGTCCCCGTGGCGGCGCCGACGGTGGCCGAATTACCGGTCGAGTCAGCGGTCGGGCCAACGGTCGAAGCAGCGCTCGAGGTCGGATCGGTGGCGGAAGCCGAGTCGTCGGAGGAGGTGCCGGCCCGGCCCTTGGCCTTGCTTCGGCCCCGGACCCGCCCGTCCGGGTCGTCGCCGTCCGGGCTCTGGCTGCGGTCGTCGTCCTCGCGGGTCTGGGCGGCCCGGGTCTGGTCGTCGGCGATCCGGCGGGCCACCGGGATCGCCAGGGCGGCCGGCTCGGCCCGGGGAGCGGTCACCGCCGCCGCGGCGGTCAGCGGATCGTTGTCGGCCACCCGGTGGGCCCGGGCCAGGGCCGCCTCGAAGTCGTCGTCGGCCTCGCTCGGCTCGTCGACCTCGGTCCGGGCCGCCGCGGGCAGCACCGAGGCCGCCCGAATGCTCGAAATCTGGCTCATCGCAGTTCTCCCCAGTTCTTCGTCACACGCTGGACGTAGGTACGGGTCTCTGGATAAGGCGGAACACCGCCGTACTTGCGCACCGCGCCCGGGCCCGCGTTGTACGCGGCCAGGGCCAGGTCGGTGCGGCCGTTGAAGGTGCGCAGGTGGTCCGACAGCAGCCGGGCGGCACCGTCGATGGCCTGGGCCGGAACGTCCGGGTCGACGCCGAGGGAGCGGGCCGTGCCCGGCATCAGCTGCATCAGGCCCTGCGCCCCGGCCGGGCTGACCGCCGTGGCCCGGTAGCCGCTCTCCGCCTTGGCCACCGCCGACAGCAGCGCCGGGTCGACGCCGTAGCGCTGGCCGGCCGCGGTGAACAGGGCGGCGTAGGGCGTGCCGGTCAGCCCACCGGTGGCGGTGACCGGGTTCGCGCTCGACCCGGTCGGGGACAGGCCGGCCAGCAGGGCGGTGACGTCGGTGCCCCCGGAGGCGCCGGTGCCACCGAGCAGTCCGGCCAGGTCGGAGGGCGACAGGTTGGCCAGAGCGGCCGAGCTGAGCCCGGTCGCGGCGGAGAGCCCGGCGCCGGCCGAGCCGGCCGGCGGGGCCACCCGCCGGATCGCCGACGGCGTCTCGTAGACGTCGCGGATCTGCACCTTGGCCCCGGTGTGCGGGGCGTCGAGCATCTTGCCGTTGCCGACGTAGATCCCCACGTGATGCACCGGGGAACCGAAGAACACCAGGTCGCCGGGCTGGGCCGAGGCCAGCGAGTCGACCTTGGTGCCGGTCTTGGCCTGGTCGGCCGCGACCCGGGGCAGCGATACCCCGAGCTGCCCGTAGACCAGCTGGGTCAGGCCCGAGCAGTCCAGCCCGGTGCTGGGATCGGTGCCGCCCCACTTGTACTGCACGCCGAGGTACTTCTTGGCGATGGCCACCGCCTGCTGCCCGGCGGTGCCGGCGTCGGCGCTCAGGCCGTTCTGCGAGAGCACGTCCTGAAAACTGGTGCCGGTGGCCGAGGTCGCACCGGAGGTGCTCACGCCGCTGCCGGCCGAGCCGGTGCTGACGCTGCCGACCAGGGACTGGATCTGGGTGATCCGGGCCTGGATCGTTGCGAGACCGTCGGTCACGGGATCACCACCTCAGGGTTGTCGAGAGCGTCGTCGTCCCTGGGGTCAGGGCCGTCCGGGTCGTCCAGGGTGTTGCGGGCGGCGTCCAGATCGACATGCGGGACGGCGGTCTCCCGCACGTCGAGCGGGTCGCCGATGCTCAGCCCGGGACGCCGCGTGCCGGCCAGCTCGTCGAGTTCGCGTTGCTCGCGCCGGTCGGCGTCGGCCCGGGCCGCGATCCGGTGTCGGTCGTGCAGCACCTCGACCGCGCGCAGCTTGCTGCGGGCGGCCAGCCAGACCGAACGGGCCTGGTCGAGCTTCTCCTCCAGCTCCGCGATCTGCCGACCCTCGACCACGATCTCCTCGCGCAGCAGCTGGCGGTAGTTGCCGGCCAGCTCCAGGTCGGCCCCGGTGGTCAGCCCGGTTCCGGGCGCGCCGGGCGGATCGCGCAGCTCGGCCGCGAGCTGGTCACGGCGGGCCACCGCCACCGCGACCGCGCTGGTCGCGGCGTGCAACTCGACCCCGGTGGCCTCGAGCTCCTGGGCCCGCAGCCGCTCGAGCGTCTTCAGGCGGAAGCGCTTCACCGGCCACCACCGATCGAACCGCCACGCCCACCGGGCGAACCGGGGCCTCGGCCGAGGGTGCCGACCGGGGCGTTGGGCAGCAGGCCGGTGCGGGCCTCGGGCTTGACCCCGAGCAGGGCGGCCAGCTCGTTCCAGGACTGCTCGATCGGCACCACCTGGTTCGGCGCCTGCCGCAGGAAGGTGTCGATCGCCGGCCGCAACCGGATCGCGACGTCGGCCACCGGGTCGCTGCCGGCCGCGTAGGCGCCGACCTCGACCAGTTCGCGGACGTCGCGCCAGGCCGCCATCAGCCGGCGGAAGGTGATCGTCAGCTCGTGCTGGGCCGAGCTAAGCACGGCCCGCTCGACCCGGGACACCGATTCGAGCACGTCGATGCTCGGGAAGTGGCCGGCCGTGGCCAGCGACCGGGAGAGCACCACGTGACCGTCGAGGATGCCGCGCACGGCGTCCCCGATCGGGTCCTGCATGTCGTCGCCCTCGACCAGCACGGTGTAGAACGCGGTGATGGTGCCGTTGGCGCCGGGGCCGGAACGCTCCAGCAGCCGCGGCAGCATGGCGAACACGCTCGCCGGGTAGCCCCGGCTGGCCGGTGGTTCGCCCGCGGCCAGGGCCACCTCGCGCTGGGCCATCGCCGTGCGGGTGACCGAGTCGACGACCAGCAGCACGTCCTCGCCCAGGTCGCGGAACCACTCGGCGATCCGGGTCGCGGTGAAGGCGGCGGTGACCCGCAGCATCGGCGGGTCGTCGGCGGTGGCGACCACGATCACGGTGCGCTCGCGCGAGGCCTCGTCGAGGGTGTCCTCGATGAAATCGCGCACTTCGCGGCCTCTTTCGCCGACCAGGGCCACCACCCGGACCGGCGCGGCGGTGCCCCGGACCGCCATTCCGAGCAGGGTCGACTTGCCGACGCCGGAGCCGGCCATGATGCCGACCCGCTGACCGGCCCCGACCGGCAGCAGGGTGTCCAGGGCGCGGACCCCGGTCGGCAGCGCGTTCTCGACCCGGCGCCGGTGCAGCGGGTTGGGGGCACTGGCCTCCACCGGCACCAGCTCGACCCCACTGGGCCGGGGCTTGCCGTCGATCGGCCGGCCGAGCGGGTCGACCACCCGGCCGAGCAGGCCGTACCCGGCCGGCACCAGCAACTGGTCGCCGGAGGCCCGGACCGGGTCGCCGGCGGCCACGCCGGCCGTGGTGCCCAGCGGCATGCAGGTGACGCCGTGCCGCTGGACGGCGATCACCTGGCACGGCAGCGGCCCGGCGGCGGTGGTCACCGTGACCAGCTCGCCGACCGCGGCCCGCAGGCCCCGGACCCCGATCCCGAGGCCCAGCACCTCGCCGACCAGGCCCTCGACCGCGGGCCCAGCCACGGCCGCGGCGTCGATCAGGTGCCGCCGTAGTTCGGTGGCCAGCGCACTGGTCATGACTTCAGCACCGCCTCGGCCGCGGCCAGGGCGGCCGGCAGGTCGTGCTGCAGTCGTTGCGACGGGGTGAGCACCAGCACGCTGCCCACCGGCACGCTGGGGTCGGAGATCACCCGAACGCCCAGGTCGCCGTCACCCTCGGCCATCGCCGCGTCGGACGGGTTGAGGTGCACCACGGCCTCGCCCGGTTCGGCCAGCCGGCGCAGGGCCATCCGGACCGACTGGGCCACGGCGTCGTCGATCGACTGCAGTTCGCGCCCGAGAATGCTGGCCGCCAGCCGCAACGCGCCCTCGGCGAGCACGTCGGCGACCTCGGTCCACTCCGGAACGGTGGTCACCCGGGCGGTCCGGGCGGCGGCGGCCAGCTCGGTCAGCAGCTCGCGCATCCGGGTCCCGACCAGGGCCCGCTCGCCGATCACCTGCTGGGCGTGCTGGGCGTTCTCGGACTGGGCCCGCTCCAGCGCGGCCTGCCGGCCCTGCGACCAGCCGGCCGCGTAGCCCTGGGCCTGGGCCTCGTTCTTGGCCCGCTCGGCCGCGACCCGGACCAGTTCCTCCAGGTGCGGGTCGGTGTAGGTGGGGTCGAGCGAGGTCTTGCGCAGCGGCCGGTCCAGCCGGGCCGAGCGCACCGAGACCTCGGGGCTGTCGGTGTCCACCACCGGGCTGGGCCGGGATCCGCTGTTGGCGGGCGGGCGGTACACCATCACTCCACCATCGCTTCGTCGCTGCCGCGCATGATCACGATCTGGCCGGACTGCTCCAGGGCCCGGATCTCCTGCACGACCTTGGCCTGCGACTCCTCGACCTGCTTGAGCCGGACGGCGCCGAGCAGCTCGATCTCCTCGACCAGGTTCTCGGCCGCGCGGGCGGACAGGTTCTTGGTGATCTTGTCCTTGACCGCCGGGCTGACCCCCTTCAGGGCCAGGGCCAGGTCGCCGCTCTCGACATTGCGCAGCACCAGCTGGATCGCCTTGTCGTCGAGGGTGAGGATGTCCTCGAAGATGAACATCTGGGCCCGGACGATCTCGGCCAGCTCGGAGTTCACCGTCTCCAGGCCCTCCAGGATCATCCGCTCGGTCGAGCGGTCGGCCCGGTTGATGATCGCCACCAGCGGCGCCACCCCGCCCACGGTCGACATCTCCTGCGGGCCCAGCACCGTCGTCATCCGGCGCTCGAGCTCGCGCTCCACCAGCCGGATCACCTCCGGGCTGGCCGGCTCCATCGAGGCGATCCGGTAGGCCACCGCGGCCTGCAGGTTCTGGTTCAGGCCGGAGAGCACGATGGCCGACTGCTGCGGGGCCAGGTGGGCCAGCACCAGGGCGATCGTCTGCGGGTGCTCATCGGCCAGGAACGACAGCAACTGCCGGGCGTCGGCCCGCCGGATGCCCTCGAACGGCATCTCGGCCAGGGTCGCGCCCAGCCGCTCCATGATCTCGTCGGCCCGCTCGGCCCCGACGCTCTGGGCCAGCAGCTGGCGGGCCAGCTCGAGCCCGCCGCGGGCGTTGTTCGAGTGGCTGGCCAGCACCTCGTGGGCCTCGGTGAGGACCGACTCGGCGTCCATGTTGCTGACGTCGCGCAACCGGACGATCTCGCCGGTGAGGTCCTCGACCATGTCCTCCGGCAGGAGGGCCATGACCTTGGCCGCCTTGTCCCGGCCGAGCTGGACCAGGAAGATCGCGGCCTTTCGCAGGCCGGTGAGCGGAACTTCGTTGATCGCCACGGACATCGACTACGACTTCCGTTCCGCGAGCCAGCCCTGCAGCATCTGCGCGACGTCGTCCGGCTGGCTGTCGACCAGGGCCGAGACCTCGTCCCGCATCCGGTCGCGGGAGATGTCGGCCTCCTGGGTGATGGCCAGTTGGTTGTTGCCGCCGCCGCCGAGGGCGCCGTTCTGGCCCGGGTTGAGGATCAGCCCACTGCCCGCGGGCAGGTCGCTGGCGGTGGCGTCGACGGTGGCCTCGTCCAGCTTCTTGCGCCGGCGAGTGGCCAGGAACAGGATCACCAGGATCAGGATGACCAGGCCGATCTTCTTGGCCATGGCCAGGTAGGTGCCGGTCTTCTGGGCCTTGGTCGCCGCGGCCAGCTCCTTGCTCGCCGCCGCGGCCGCCGTGGTGTCGAAGGGCAGGGTGCTGACCTGCACGGTGTCACCGCGGGCGGTGTTCAGGCCGACCGAGTTGGCCACGATCTGCTGCACCTGGGTCGGGTTCAGCGAGCCGGCGGTCTTGGAGTCGAGCACCACGGCCACGGTCATCCGCTGCACCGACCCGGGGGCCGTGACCACCTTCTGGACGGTCTTGCCGACGGCGTTGTTGACCGTGCTCTGGTTGCGGATGTACGAACCGGCCCCGCTGGCGGTGACGATCGGCGTCGGCAGGATCTGGCCCAGCGTGCCGCCGGTGTTGGCCCCGTTGCCGGAGTACTGCTCCTGCACGGTGGCCTGGCTCAGCGGCGGCGCGGTCGGGGTCGCCGTCGCGTAGGTCTCGCTGGTGGTGTCGGTGTCGTTGAAGTCGAGGGTGGCGTTCACCCGGACCACGCTGTGACCGGGGCCGACCACGGAATCCAGGACGCGCTGCACCTCGGTGCTCATCCGGTTCTCGTAGCTGGCGGTCTGGGCGTCGGTCTGGCTGGCCGCGCCGGCCGCGCCCGCGGCCCCGCCGCTGGTGTCGGACAGCATCTTTCCGGCCTGGTCGGTCACGGTGACGTCGTCCGCCTTGAGGCCGGCGACGCTGCCGGCGACCAGGTGGGTGACCGCGCTGACCTGTTCGGTGGTCAGGGTCGTGCCCGGGGTCAGGGACAGCAGCACCGATGCGGTGGTCCGGTCGCTCTCGGTCGCGAAGACGTCCTTCTTCGGCACGGCCAGGTGCACGATGGCCTCGCTGACGCCGTCCATCGCTTCCAGGGTCTTCGAGAGCTCGCCCTCGATGGCCCGCTGGTAGGCGACGTTCTGCTGGAAGTCGGTGGCGGTGATGCCCTGCTTGTCGAGGATCGACCAGCCGTCAGAGCTGGCGCTGTCGCCACCGGTCAGGCCCTTGCCGGCGAGCGCGATCCGCTCCTGGGCGACCTGGCCCTGCGGCACCAGGACGGTCGAGCCGCCGTCCTCCAGCTTGTACTTCACGCCGTCGGTGTTGAGCTGGTCGACCATGGCCTGAGCGTCGGCGCCGGAAAGGTTTCCGTACAGCACGGTCCAGCTCGGCTGGGCGACCCAGCGGCTCAGCGCGAAAGCGCCCAGCAACAGGCCGAGAATGGCCACCACCACGACGCTTCGCTGGCCCGGCGTGAAGCCGCCCATGAAACTCCGTGCTCTACCAACAGCTTGCTCGGTGCGCGAACTCACAGCGGCATTCTCATGATCTCATTGAAGGAGTCCAGGGCCTTGTTGCGCAGCGTGGTGGTCAGCTCGACCGCGGTCTGAGCCTGGGTCGCCGCGATCACGTAGTCGTGGACGTCGGTGAGGTCGCCGGTGGCGGCCTGGATCGCCTTGGTCGAGGCGGTCTGGTCGAGCGCCTCGACCTGCTTGAGGCCGTCACCGATGGCCGAGGCGAAGTCCGCGCCCCGGGTCGCCGCGGCCTTGCCGGGCGCGCTGGTGGCCGCGGCCGTGCTGTCGTCGCCGACGCCGGCCGTCACCTGCTGCCGATAGAGCTCGGCCAACTGAGAAAGATTCACTGCCCCGGCCCCCGTGTTGCCGATTGCTCCGATAGCCATCAGTTACGACCCATCTGGATGGCGGCCTGGTAGGCCGACCGCACCCGGTCCAAGTTCGAGATGTTCGCCTGGTAGCCGCGTTCGGCCATGATCATCGTGGTCATCTGCTCGCCGAGATCGATGTCCGGCTGCCGCACGATGCCCTTGGCGTCGGCCAGCGGGTTGCCCGGGTCGTTGACCAGCCGGCCGACCTCGCTGCCGAGCTGCACGCCACCGATCTCGACGCCCGCCCCGACTCCGCCGTCCTCGATCGACTGGGCCTGGACATACCTTGCCTGGAAAGCCTTTTCGCTGGTCTTGCGGACGGTGTTGATGTTCGCGATGTTGTCCGAGATCGCGTCCATCCAGATCTTGTGCACCGTCATCCCGGAACCGCTGATGTTGAGTGACTCGAACATGAGGATCAAGCTCCCTTGATGGCGGTGCGCAGGATGGTGAAGCGGTCGCCGGTGGCGCGCAGCGCGAGCTCGTAGCTCAGCTCGGTCTTCGCGCCGGCCACGGTCTCGGCGTCGAGGTCGACGTTGTTGCCCGTGAGGCCGCCCTCGGCGTCGCTGTACTGCACCGTGGGGGTGGTGGTCGACATCGGGTCGTCGCCCTCGGCCAGGGCCTGCTTCAGGTCGCCCTCGAAGGCGACCGCCCGGGCCCGGTAGTACGGCGTGTTGACGTTGGCGATGTCGTCGCTGATGGCGCGCTGGCGCTGCGACAGCCCGCGAAGGGCGGCATGCAGAGCATCGATCGAGACGTCGTCGAGCATGGACATGGAAAGAGACCTCTCCGCTCAGCCGCCCGGCGATGACGCCGGCGTGCTCCTGCGATCAGTTCGCCAATCCATGGCGTAGATGAGCTGTCCATGCTCAGATGCAGGCTTCGGCCCGGCCGGAGCACGGCTTGAGTGGCTCTCGCGCCTGCTGGGCCCGGCGTCAACCGTTCGGAGCAGTGCGGCGCATTCCGGCCCGCCGGCCGGCCGTCGGCGCACAGGTTCTGCACAGTTGCCGGGCCCCGGCTCGAACCGTGCTCGCCGGACCGCTCAGCATCGGCGGGCGCACTGCCGATAGTGAACGGTATGGCAGCTGTTTTCAGTGCAGGCGTGCTGATCAGTGCGGTACTGATCGTGCGCGACGAGGCCGAGGAGATCACCGCCTGTCTCGACGCGCTCCGTGACGCCGTCGACGAGATCATCGTGTACGACACCGGATCCGTGGACGGAACCCAGGATCTCGCCCGCGCCGCCGGAGCCGTGGTGACCGAGGGTTATTGGGACGACGATTTCGGCCGGGCCCGGACCGCCGCCGCCGGCGCCGCCACCGGCCGCTGGCTGCTGATCGTGGACGCCGACGAGCGGGTGATGGCCGACTCGGCGCAGCTACACAGCCTGCTGGCCGAGGCCTGGCACGCCGACGCCTTCACCGTGCGGGTCGACAACGCCGGCACCGGCGACGGCTCGGCCGGCTACGCCCACTGGGGCACCCGGGTGGTCCGGGCCGGGGCGGTCACCTGGGTCGGCGCGGTGCACGAGCAGCCGATGCGGGTGGCCGACGGCAGCGGTCTGCCCGAGCTGGGCCCGCCGGAGCTGATCACCGACACGATGCCGGCCCATGTGCTCTCGCTGGAACACCTCGGCTACTCCGACCCGGAGCGGGTCCGGCGCAAGGCCGAGCGCAACGCCGAGCTGGCCCAGGCCGAGCTGGACGCGCTGACCGCCACCGAACGGCCGGACTCGCTGGCCGTGGCCAAGGTGCTGCTCAACCTGGGTCGCAGCCTGATCGGCGCGGCCCGGATCCAGGACGCCGTGGACACCTTCGAGACCGTGCGGGAGATCGCCCCGGACAGCCAGTACTGGACCGAGGCCACCGACCACCTGGCCCGGCTGCTGCTCGGGGCCGGCCACGACGAGCTGGTCGTGGTGCTCACCGACCAGTTGCTGGAGGCCGGCGCCGACCCGGCCTACTGCGGCTGGCTGCGGGCCCAGGCGCTGGCTCAGCTGGGCCAGCCCGAGGAGGCGCTGCGCCTGGTGCGGGGCATCGACGAGCTGGTCGACACCGCCGGTCGCCGCTACGACCTGGGCCAGGTGCTCGAGGTCCGCTCGCTGCTGGCGGCCCTGCTCGGCCTGCAGGACGAGGCGCTGGCCATGCTCACCCTGGCCGTGGCCCGGCACGGCCGGATCCGCGGCCGGGGCCCGATGCTGCTGGAACTGTGGGGCGAGGCGCCGGCGGTCGGGCTGGCCACGATCGTGCGGCAGACCGGCTCGGCCTACCTGCCGGCTGTGGCCCAGGAGCTGCGCGACGCCGGCGGGGCCGGGCCCGAGGTCGCCGCCGCCCTGGTCGGCAGCTGAGCGTTCGGCCCAGGTAGCCAGGACGGCCGGAAGTGTCGGTGGGTGCCGGTAGGTTTTCGTCCGTGACCGCGCCGCTCGACACCCCCGAACTCCGCAAGGCGCGGGGGGCGTTCTTCACGCCGGCCGAGCTGTGCCGGCACATGGCCGGCTGGGCCATCCGCACCCCGCAGGACGCCGTGCTCGAGCCGAGCTGCGGCGAGGCGGCGTTTCTGGTCGCCGCGGCCGAGCGGATGAGTGCCCTGGGCCCGGGCCCGGGCCGGCTGCGTGGGGTCGACGTGCATCCGGCCAGCGCCCGGCAGGCTCGCCTCATCCTGGCCGGCACCGGGCACCGCACCGAGATCACGGTGGCCGACTTCTTCACCCTCGAGCCGACACCCACCTTCGACGCCGTGATCGGCAACCCCCCGTTCGTCCGCTACCAGGACTTCACCGGCGAGGCCCGGGCCCGCAGCCGCGAGGCGGCGCTGCGGGCCGGCGTCAACCTGACCAAGCTGGCGTCGTCCTGGGCCGCGTTCACCGTGCACTCGGCCCTGTTCCTCAAGCCCGGCGGCCGGCTCGCCCTGGTGCTTCCGGCCGAGTTGCTCAGCGTGAACTACGCGGCCGAGGTGCGGCAGTTCCTGATGCGCCGGTTCGGCCGGGTCCGGCTGGTGCTGTTCACCGAGCGGATCTTCCCCGGTGTGCTCGAGGAGGTGGTGCTGCTGCTGGCCGAGGGCGACGGCGGCACCGACCGGTGCGAGCTGCAGCAGGTCCGCGGGGTGGCCGAGCTGCTCGGCCCGACCGGGGGCGTGGTCTCCACCTGGCAGCCGGGCCGTGACGACAGCAAGTGGACGTCGGCCCTGCTGCCCGGCCCGGCCCGCGACGTCCTGGCCGAGGTGATGGCCCGGCCCGGGGCGACCACGCTGCACACCTGGGGCGAGACCACGCTGGGCGCGGTCACCGGCAACAACCGGTACTTCACCCGCTCGCCCGAGCAGGTCCGTAGCGCCGGCCTGCAGGCCCGCGACCTGGTCCGGCTGTCGCCGCCGGGCAGCCGGCACCTGCGCGGCCTCGGCCTGACCACCCGCGAATGGACGGCACTCGGTGAAGAGGGGCGCTCCACCTGGCTTTTCCGCCCGTCCGGCGAGCCGTCCAAGGCGGGGCTGGAGTACATCGCGGCCGGCGAGCGGATCGGGGTGCCGGAGGCCTACAAGTGCCGGGTGCGCACTCCGTGGTGGCGGGTGCCGCTGGTGCCGCCGGCCGACCTGCTGCTCACCTACATGAACGCCGACACCCCACGGATCTCCACCAACCGCGCCCGGGTGCACCACCTGAACAGCGTGCACGGCGTCTACCTGCACCCCGGCCGGCGCCGGCTCGGGGCCGAGCTGCTGCCGCTGGCCGGCCTCAACTCGCTCACCCTGCTCGGCGCCGAGACGGTCGGGCGGGCCTACGGCGGGGGCATGCTCAAGCTCGAGCCGAGGGAGGCCGACCGGTTGCCGGTGCCGTCTCCTGAGGTGGTGGAATCCCTTCGCCCGCAACTGCTCTCGGTTCGCCGGCCGGTGGCTGCGGCACTCGCTGCCGGGCAGTTGCTCGACGCCGTGAGCCTGGTCGACGGCGTGCTGCTGGCCGCCGGGCTGGGTCTGACCGCCGCCGAGGCCACCGTGATCCGCGAGGCCCGGGAGCTGCTGGCCGGCCGGCGCGCTGCCCGGGGGGCGGCGCCGAAGTGACCGGCCCCGATCCGACCGCGGTCGGGCGGGCGGCCGCTGAAGCGACGGCCCCGCAACCGCTCGCCGGCGAGCCGACCGTGCTGGAGTTGTTCGAGGCCGAGCCGGCCGCCCCCGGCCCGGCCTGCCCGACGCCGGCCCGCCCGACGCCGGCCGCGGCGACGCCGGCCGCCGCGGCGACCCCGGCCGTCGCGGCCGTCGCCGTCCGCAAGGCCGCGCCCGAGTCGACCGACGCCTTCTCGGCCTACGAGCCGGTGCTGGAGCAGGCGGCGTCCTCAGATCCATGGGTTCACGAAAAGGGCCACTCACCCGCGTATTTGCCCGATGAGGAGTTGCTCGGCCGGTTGCTCAGCGTGCCGGTGGCGGCCGGCGAGCGATCCGAGAGCGGCCGGTTCGCCAAGGGGATCGACATCTGGCTGGCCCACGAGCTGCGCCGGGCCGGGTTCGACCCGGACAGTGTCTGGCCCCGGGCCACCCGGCCCCGGGTGCTGCCCCGCGACGTCGCGTTGCTGCTCGACCGGCTGCCGAAGAGCCTGGCCGCGCAGGTGCGGGAGCGGCTGCCGTCGATCGGGGCGGTCGGGCCGGTCGACGCCAAGGTGCTGGGCCGGGCCTACGAGAAGCAGGTCGACGTCTGCCTGGCCCGCTGGGACCGTGGCCCCGAGCTGCTGATCAGCACCAAGGCCCAGCAGTCGTCGTTCGGCAAGAACCTGCCCAACCGGTTCGAGGAGGCCTACGGCGACGCCGCCAACCTGCGGGCCCGGTACCCGCTGGCCTCGGTCGGCTTCTTCTTCGTCCAGCGGGCCACGGTGATCACCCAGGAGCCGGAGGCGTTCGAGCGGACCGTCGACATGATGCGCAAACTGCGCGACATCGGGGCCGGCGCCGGGTACACGACCACCGGCCTGCTGCTGGTCGACTGGGACGAGCCGGCCGGCCCGCGGACCGCGGTCCGGGTGGTCCCCGAGGCCGTGCCCGACGACGTGGCCGCGCCGCAGTTCCTGGCCGCCCTGATCGACCGGGTGCTGGCGGTCACGCCGGTCCAGCACCACGTCGAGGTCCGTCGCCGCCGCGAGCGCCGCGACATACCGGTCTGACCGAAGGCCAGGAGCCTCAGGAGAGGACGTCGAGGTGGCTGCCCAGGTGGGCCAGGTAGGCGTTGTTCTGCGGTCGGCGGTGCGGGATCGAGGCCAGTTCGGCGGCCAGGTCGTCGCGCTGCAGCACGGTCCGCTCGGTGACGTCGTGCAGCAGGGCCAGCAGCACCTCGCCGCGCACCCGAAGCCGGGGCGGGATCGGCCCGGCCGGCACCTTGACGTCGAACCAGCCCGGCGAGCGCCCGCTCATCACCTCGGCGTCCACCGCCAGCACGGACTCCTCCAGGGAGTCCAGGTAGGCGTCCCAGTCGAGCTCGCGCATCTGGGCCCCCTCCTCGTGGCGAGTCGACGTCGAGGCCACTGAGGACGTGAACTTCGGTGCCGTCGACGGCGCCGAGCCGGGTCGGTTCTCCGGCCGGCTCACGCCGCACCGCCGGTCAGCACGGTCGCGACCTGCGGCTGCCCGATCTCGATGGCGGCGATCCGCCAGGCGTCGCGCAGCGGCTCGATCAGCTGGCGGCAATCGAGCACCCGCTCCGGCGCCTTGCGCAGCCGGGCCTGCCAGAGCTCGCCGACCATCCAGAGGTACAGCCGGCGCAGCGGCTCGCCCTCCGGCCAGGCGTCGGTGTCGAGCGTGCTGGCCAGCTCGAGCAGGATCTCCTGGGAGCGCCCGATCTTGTCACCGGTGGCCGCGATGTCGCCCCGGTGCATGGCCGCCTCGGCGGCGGCCAGATCGCTGATCAGCTTGTCGTACAGCATGGTCAGCAGCCGGGCCGGTGATGCGGTGTCGGTGGAGTCGGAGGCATACCTCGCCCGTGCAGCGGTGTACGACATCACGCCTCCTCTCGGCTGAACGGATCAGCCTGGTCATGGTGCGCCAAGGTCCGGACGGACATCAGGAGCTGGAGCTCGAGCTGCTCGAGCTGGAGCTCGAACCCAGCAGGCTGCTGAGCGACGAGCTGGAGTTCTTCAGAGCGGAGATTGCCGTCTCCATCGCGGTGAACTGTTTGGTGAGTGAATCCCGACGGGCCGCCAGTCTCAGATCCCAGTCGTCGATCTGGGCCTGGAGGTCCTTGACGTCGTCCAGCCGGCTCTGCTGGGCCCGGGTCAGCACGCCGTCGCTGCTGTCGGTGGCGTCGCTGAGCAGGGTGGACAGCTTCTGGGCCAGCCCCGGCTTGTAGGTCACGCTGCCGACCGCGCCCCCGCTGGAGGCGATGTCGGCGTCGCTGAAGTCGGTGACCAGGCTGAGCCCGTTGGCCGGGCTGGTCTTGCTGGTCAGGGTGAGGATGTCACCGATGCCGGTGGCGGCCTCCCCGTCGATCGTGCCGACCACGTCCCGGCCGGCGGTGAGCTGGGTGCCGTCCGCGCCGTTGAGGGTCACGTTGAAGGCCGAGCCCGAGCCGGCCGAGTTGGCCGTGAACACGATCGCCCCGTTGTCGACCGAGGCCGTGGTCTGCACCCCGGCGGCCGAGGCCACTTTGTTGATCGAGGCGGCGGCGTCGGACAGGGACTCGCCGGCGCCGATGGTGTACGAGGCGGTCTGCGACCCCTGGGTGACGACGAAGGTCTGGCCCTCCAGCGAGCCGGTCGGGTCGGTCTGCCAGGTCTCCTTGGCCGACGCCACCGACACCGCGACGCTGTACGTCCCGGGCCGGGTCCCGGTGCTGGAGGCCAGCAGGCTGGCCTTGCCCAGCACCCCGGTGTTGGGGGTGAACGACGAGGTGGCGCCGTAGGCACTGGCGGTCTGCGTCGGGTTGGCCACGAAGGCGGTCAGGAAGGCGGCCTTGTCGAAGCTGAGGTGCCCGTCCCGGGTGAGCTGGATGCCCGGGGCCGAGGCCCCGCCGACCGCGCTGAGGATCGACTGCTGCAGACCCCGGATGCTGCTCTCGCCGTAGAGGGCGGCCCCGGTCTTCTTGGTGAAGTCGTAGGCGGTGTCGGTGGTCAGCGTGTCCAGGGCCGAGTTGGTCGCATCGACCAGGGCGCTGATCTGGGTGGCCACGGCGGTGCCGTCGACCGTGGCGCCGACCGTGACGTTCGACTCGACCTTGCTGACCGAGAACGAGATCCCGGGCACCAGGTTGGCGAACGTGTTGGAGGCCGAGGTCACCGTGTACTGGGTGTCCGGGTTGGATCCGATCTGCAGGGTGGCGTCCGCCCCCTGGGTGAGCACGTTCATGTTGTCGAACCCGGTCACGCCGTCCAGGGTGAACGCCGAGGCGGCGCCGGCCGTGGCCGAGGTGACCTGCAGCCGGTACGAGCCGGGCGCGGTCTGCACGGCGGCCGCCCGCAGGCCCAGGTTGGAGCCGTTGATGCCGGCCACCACCTCGCCCAGGGTGCCGTTGCCGACGTCGATCGTGCCCTTGCTGGTGCCGTTGGAGTCCAGCACGCTGATCGAGCTGCCGGCCACCACCGAACCGGTCGAGGCGACCGAGCCGTCCGAGACCAGGGTGTGGGCCGCGGCGAGGGACTTCACGTCGAAGGTGATCGTGCCCTGGGCGTTGCCGGACGCGGTCGCGGTGACCGACGTCGACGACGACGTGGCGGTGGAACCCTGCCAGGCCGAGGTCTTCGCGATCGCCGCGCTCTGCGAAGCCAGGCTCTTGAGCGACGTGATCAGGGACGAGTACGTGTCCGCAGCGCTCTGGGCCGCGGTCTGCTTGGTCTTGATCGCAGTCTGGGACTGCGCGTCGACGGCGATCAACTGATTGACCAGTGACGCCGTGTCGATACCGGAGACCGCGCCGCTGATGCTGATGTTCGACATAGCCGACCCTCCCTAGGGCGGTGATGCACCGTGGAAACACCTGGAGGCGGTCACGCGTGAGGCGTGACCGCCCCCAGGCGGGTGGGCTTACTTGAGCAACTGCAGCACGTTCTGCGGTGCCTGGTTGGCCTGGGCCAGCATCGCGGTGCCGGCCTGGGTCAGGATCTGGCTCCGGGTGAAGTTGACCATTTCCAGGGCCATGTCCGTGTCCCGGATCCGGCTCTCCGAGGCCGACAGGTTCTCGACGGCCACGTTGAGGTTGTTGATCTTGTGCTCGAGCCGGTTCTGGGTAGCACCCAGGGTGGCCCGGGTCGTCGACACGGTCGAGATGGCCCCGTCGACGGCCGTGATCGCGGCGGTCGCGTTGGCGGCGTTGGTGAGGTCACCAACGGCGCCGCCCAGCAGGGTGGTCGAGTCCGACGCGGCTGACAGGTTGACCGTCAGCGTGTCGTTCGCGTTCGCCCCGACCTGGAAGGCCTTGTTGAAGCTGCCGTCCAGGAGCTTGACCCCGTTGAACGAGGTCTTGCTGGAGATGTCGTCGAGCTCCAGTGCCAGCTGCTGGTACTCGCTGTCGGCCGCAGCCTTGGCGTTGGTGTCCAGCGAGCCGTCGTTGGCGGCCTGAACCGCCAGGTCCCGCATACGCTGCAGGATGGAGTGCGACTCGGTGAGCGCACCTTCAGCGGTCTGCACGACGCTGACGCCGTCCTGAGAGTTGCGCACGGCAACCTTCAGGCCGCCGACCTGCGAGCGCAGGCCCTCCGAGATGGCCAGGCCGGCGGCGTCGTCCGCGGCCCGGTTGATGCGGAATCCGCTGGACAGCTTCTCCAGCGACTTCGACATCTGCCCGTCGGTGATGCTCAGGTTGCGGTAGGAGTTGAAAGCCGCGATGTTCTGGTTCACACGAAGACCCATGGTGTCCTCCTTGGTAGGGTCGTCGCCGGTCCGTCCGTGGCCCGGCGTTCGAGATACCTATCGACGGGGGTCGAGGGGTCTTGAGAAGTTCTCCGAAAACAATTTCCGGCTGATTCGGTTCGGCGAATTGCCCGGATCAGCGGCGGGCGTCGTCGAGCGTGCTGCCGTCCAGATACGCCTGCACGTTGGCCCGCCGGGCCGGCCCCGAGCGCTGCGAGACGGCCTTCACGTAGGCGTCCCGGCGGCGCGAGCGCACTCCGGGGTCGCCCGAATGCTCGTGCGCGCTCGAGCGGGGGCCGCCCGGGGTCGCCGTCCACAAGGCCTGCAGGGCTTCGCGCATCAGGTCGAGCCCCTCACCGCGCAGCTGCGAGGCCCGCGACTGGGTGACGCCGAGCTGGGCCGCGATCTCGGTCAGCGGGCGCTGCTGCAGGTAATAGGCAGTCACGACCTGGCGCAGCCGGTCGGGCAGTTCAGCGATCGCGTCGCGCAGGTAGCCGAGCCGCTCGGCCGCGATCAGGGCCTCGTCCGGGCGGGGCGCCGGGTCGGCCAGCCCGCCGGCCAGACCCTCGTCCTCGGCCGAGACAGGGTCGAGACTCAGGACGACGGCGCGGTCCGTACCACTGCGGATCTCGCGCAGCTCGGCCTCGGAATGGCCGGTGGCCGCGGCCAGTTCGACGTCGGTGGGTTCGCGCCCGAGGCCGGCGGTGAGCGCCTCGGCCGCGGCCGCGATCGCCTTGGACCGGGACCGGACCGAGCGGGAGACCCAGTCCCGCTGGCGCATCTGGTCGATCATCGCTCCGCGCACCCTGGTGTTCGCGAACCGGGCGAACGGGACGCCGAGGGCGGCGTCGAACGAGTGCGCGGCCTGCACCAGGGCCAGCGAACCGGCCCCGACCAGATCGTCGGTGCCCAGATGGCGGGGCAGCCGGGACGCCGTCTCCCGGGCGATGTGCCCGACCAGCGGCAGGTGGGTGGTGATCAGTGCCTCGAGGTCCTGGGCGGACTTCAGGGAACCGTCGTCGGCCCGGCCGGCGCCGCGGGGTGAGGTGGAACTCGTCTCGAACACGGTCCCTCATCGGCCGCCGCGCCCAGCCTCTCCAGCGCTGAGGAGCAGGAGCTGAGCGGTTGCCCGGCGGAATCACCCGTCCGGGCCAGCCCTTCGGCGCGAGCCGGTGACAGCCGCAGATCAAGAAATCCTCAGGTCCACCGCCGGGATGCCGACAGAACTCCCCAGAAGATCCTTCGTGCGGGCGTCCGAGCCGGACTGCCTGGCGTAACGCCGACCTGGAGTCGTTGACATGAGCCTTCCCGACCTCGCCGCGGTGCTCTGGCGCCAGCGTGAGCTCCTCGAGCTCCTTGCCTACCGGCTGGAGTGCGAACAGCTGATGCTGGCCGGCGGCCGCAATCGCTGGCTGCCGGCCGCGACCACCGAGGTGGAGATGCTGCTCGACCAGATCGCGGTGATCGAGATCCAGCGGGCCGCGGTCTCCGACACGGCCGCTCGCGAACTCGGGCTGCCGCTCGGCTCCACCCTGGAGGACCTGGCCGCCGGGGCCCAGCCGCCCTGGACCGAGGTCCTCCTGGAGCACCGCAACGCCCTGATCGCGGTGGCCACCGAGCTCAGCTACCTGGCCGACGCCAGCCGGGCGATGACCGCGGCCGGCCTGGCCGCCATCGAGACCACGCTGGCCGCCACCAACGGCCGGGTCGGCGTGACGTCGCAGGGGTACAACGCCAAGGGTCGGACCGACCTGATCTCCGGTCTGGGCCGCTCCATCGTCGACCGGGCTCTGTGAGGCTGTCGTGGCAGGCTTTTCGGCACTCAACACGGCGATCAGTGGGCTGAACGCGGCCCAGCGGGCCATCGACACCACCAGCCAGAACATCGCCAACGCGAACACTCCCGGCTACGCCCGCCAGCGGGTTCAGCTGAGCTCGATCGGGGCCACCACCTCGGCCCACTTCTACACCGGCGACACCGGCACCTTCATCGGTGGCGTCCAGGTTGACGGCGTGTTCCGGGTGCGCGACACGTTCCTGGAGACGGCCCGGGTCAACGCCAGCGCCTCCAAGGCCGCCCTGGACATCCAGGCCTCCACACTGAGCGGGGCCGAGGGGCTGCTGAACGAGCCGGGGGACAACGGCATCCAGTCCGTCCTGGACACCTTCTACTCGTCCTGGCACGACCTGGCCCAGAACCCTGGGGACGCGCAGAACCAGGCCGCCTCCGGCGCGGTCGTGCTGCAGAACGCCAACGCCGTCGTCACCCAGCTGAAGTTCGTCTCCTCCGGGCTGGAGGACCGCTGGGAGGCGGCCTCGACCGACCTCAACGTGTCGGTCGGCCAGCTCAACCAGGCGGCCAAGGACCTGGCCGAGGTGAATCAGAAGATCAAGGAGGGCGTGGTCGCCGACCGCCCGGTGAACGAGCTGCTGGACAAGCGGGACCAGTTGGTGCAGACCATCGGTGAACTGGCCGGCGGCCGCACCGTGGAAGCCTCCGACCACACCGTGAACGTGATCGTCAACGGCATCACGCTGGTCTCGGGCAACCGGGCCGAGCAGCTGACCGTGACCGGGGCCACCACCCTCGACCAGGCCGGGGTCGACCCGCCGCAGATCATGCTCGGCTCGATCAAGGTGCCGGTCTCGGCGGGCAAGACGGCCGGCCTGCTGGCCTCGCTCGGCTCCGACCTGCCCACCATGAACGACCAGCTGAACTCCGTGGCCGTGGCCCTGCGCGACGCCGTCAACTCGGTGCACTCCACCGGATACACCCTGGGCGGCGATGCCGGGACCGACTTCTTCGCCGGCTCCGGGGCCAACGACCTGACGGTGATTCCCACCACCGGGGCCGATCTGGCCGTGGCCAGTGCTCCCGGGGTGGTCGACGGGGCCAATGCGCTCAAGATCGCCGACCTGGCCCTGGACGACCAGGCCGAGGCTGCTCTCGGCGGAACTCCGGGCCCCTCGGTACAGCTGCGCGGCCTGGCCGCCGATGTGGGCACCAAGCTCCAAGGACTGAACAACGCGGCCGCCGTCCAGGACACCGTGCTGAACACGGCCACCGCCGCGGCCGAGTCGGACTCCGGGGTGAGCATCGATGAGGAGCTGACCTCGCTGCTGCAGTACCAGCGGGCCTACCAGGCGTCGGCCCGGGTCATCACGGCCGTCGACGAAATGATGGACACGCTCATCAACCGCACCGGAACGGGGTAAGCCATGATCGGTACGCGCATCACGCAGCGGATGCTCAGCCAGAGCGCTCTGACCGGCTTGCAGGGCAACCTCAGCCGCAACCAGAAACTGCAGGAGCAGCTGTCCAGCGGCAAGCTCGTCTCCCGGCCGAGCGACGACCCGGCCGCGGCCTCCAACTCGATGCTGCTGCGCTCGCAGCAGCGGCTGGACGACCAGTACCTGCGCAACATCGACGACGCCGCCGGCCGGCTCAACACCGCCGACAGCGCCCTGCAGGACATCGCCACCCAGCTCAACCGGGCCAAGTCGCTGATCGTCAATGCGGCCGACGAGTCCCTGCCGGAGGCCAGTCGCAGCGCGATCACCAGCGAGCTCGGGGTGATCAAGAGTGGAATCATCGACTCCTACAACACCCGGTGGCTGGGCCGGCCGGTGTTCGGTGGCACGGTGCAGGGTTCGGTCGCGATCGACAGCACCGGCAACTACGTCGGCAACGACCAGCCCACGGTGGCCCGGATCGCCCGCGAGGTGACCATCCGCACCGATGTCGGCGGCACCGAGTCGGGGGCCGCCACCGTGCCCGGCCTGATCGACCAGATCTCGGCCAGCATCACCAACGGCACCGCCGACTTCCAGGATCTGCAGGACCAGCTCGACAGCGCGCTGAACACCCTGCTGACCACGGACGGCGAGGTCGGGGCCCGCGCGGCCCAGGTGGCCAGCACGCAGACCCGGGTCAACGGCGAGCAGCTCGACCTGACCGCCCGAATCAGCCAGAACGAGGACGTCGACCTGCCCAAGGCGATCCTCGACCTCCAGGCATCACAAGTGGCGTACCAGGCGGCGCTCGGCGCGGCCGGCAAGGTCCTGCAGACCTCACTGCTGGACTATCTACGGTGAGGACCCCCATGCAGTCAGTCACGGTGGCGCAGGACCGAAGTGATTCGGCGCCCCAGTCCGTCGAGCACCCGGCCGATCCGAGCGCCGCGGCGGTGCCGGTCGTCCTGCCCGAGCTGTGGTTCGTGCACCCGATCCCCGGATTCGTCGGCCTGCGCCGGTTCGTGCTGGTCCGGCTCGACGACGAGGACGCCGAGCCGATCGAAGCGGCCGACGGCTCGTCCGCTGACGTCGCCGGGTCGCCGGCTCCGGTCGACCCGTCCGAGTCCGGCGCCCCGGGCGCCCTGTTGGGTGCCGGGGACTCGCCGCTGTACGAGCTGCGCAGCCTGGAGCGGGCCGACGTCCGGTTCATGGTGGCCGCCCCCGGCGCCTTCTTCTCCGACTACGACATCGAGTTGGACGACCAGGAGTGCGGTGACCTGGGCCTGACCACGGCCGAGGACGCCCTGGTCCTGGTCATGCTGACGGTCGGTCGGGACGCTGCCTCGACGACCGCCAACCTGCTTGCCCCGATCGTGATCAATGCCCACACCCGGGCCGCGGCCCAGGTGATCCTGACCGGCTCGGATTGGCCGGTTCGCGCGCCGCTGGCATAGCAATGCTCACTTTCCGCTAACATCTCCTCACGGCCTGCAGTTGGTCGGAAGTTGATCGGTCGCTGACTCCCAGTCGCGCCGACAGCTTTGGGGGGTCCAGGGAGGGAGCCCGCTGTGTTGGTGCTGACACGCCGCGCCGGGGAGAGCATTGTGATCGGAGATGACGTGCGCGTCGTCGTCCTGGACGTCCGGGGTGACACCGTGCGTCTCGGGATCGAGGCCCCGCGGAGCATCCAGGTGCACCGGGCCGAGGTCTACGCCGAGGTCCAGGCGGCCAATGCCGCCGCCCTCGCGCCGAGCGCCGATCTGGGGGACGTCGCCGATCGGCTCCGCCGGATCGCTCGCCCGGCCGTGCCCCGGCCCGCGGTGCCGAGCCGTCGCCCGGTCGATCGCCGCTCGGGCGAGCGGGTCCATGCCGACCGGCCGCCGGTCCAGCCGGCCCCGGAAGGCTCGCACCAGCAGGCCTCGGTGTCGCCAGCCGCGGACCAGCGTGCCTCGGTTGAGCCCGCCCCGAGTCAGCAGATCCCGGTCCAGCCCGACGGGCAGTTCGCCGCCGGGTCGCCTGCAGGGTCGTCGGCTGTGGGGTCATCTGCCCCCGGCTCGCCCTCCGCGCCGTCCCATCCTGTGCCCGATCCGACGGTGTCGGGTCACCCGACCCCGGCCGATGTCCCGGCCCACCCCACGCCGCCACCGGCTCAGCGCACACCCGCGAACGGTGGCCCGCGCTCCGCGCAGCCCGTGCCTCAGCCGCCGGTCCCGCGACCCAAGCCCGGTCCGCCCCCCGTGCGCCCGGTTCCCGGCCCGCCGACCCCGCCGGTGCCCAGCCCGAGTCCGGCGCCGGGGCCGCCCGCCGACTCCGACGCCGGCTCCGACCTGCCGCCCGGCATACCCGAGGGCGAGCCGTTGCCGGTCCCGGCGACCCCCGGCCTACCGCCCGGCGTCGCCGCGCCTCGCCCCCGGCCCGTACCCCGTCCCGGCCCCCCGCCCAACAGTTGACCGTCAGAACGACCTGCACCGGTCCTAGCTTGCGTGGTTCGGCGCGTGCAGTTGATGCAGCCCCGTGCACCAACTGCACCGACTGCACCAACTGGTTCTGAGCTGCGGCTTTCCGTGAACGGCGCGCCCAGTCGGTGCAGTCGGCGCAGCCCTGGCCGTGCTGCGGTCCGACTGCACCGACTGCACCGACTGCACCGACTGCACCGACTGCACCGACTGCACCGACTGCACCGACTGCACCGACTGCACCGACTGCACCGACTGCACCGACTGCACCGACTGCACCGACTGCACCGACTGCACCGACTGCACCGACTGCACCGACTGCACCGACTGGGTCTGACCCGCGCCCCGAGCGCCTGTTCGTCATCGACCTCGTCGAGTGAGACGAACTGGTCCCTGGTGCCTGTTTCCCCGGTGACTTCACCGGCAAGAACGTCGGAGTCGGTGGCCGGCCAGGGGCCGGGATGCCTCGGCGAGGGCAGGATCAGCCGGCGGGGGTGCGCTTGACCGCGGCCAGCAGGAGCTGGGCGACGTCCAGCACTTGAACCTCGGCCCGGGCCTCGCCGTCCGCCTGCTTGCTGGTCAGCCCGTCGGAGAGCATCACCCGGCAGAACGGGCAGCCGACCGCGATCGTGTCTGCTCCGGTGGCCAGAGCTTCCTCGGTGCGGGTGAGGTTGATCCGCTTGCCGATCTTCTCCTCCATCCACATCCGGGCCCCGCCGGCGCCGCAGCAGAAGGCCTTTTCCTGGTTGCGCGGCATCTCCTTCAGGGTCAGCCCGGGCAGTGATCCGATCAGCTCGCGGGGCGGCTCGTAGATCCCGTTGTGCCGCCCGATGTAGCAGGGGTCGTGGTAGGTCACGGTTCCGGCGCCGGCCGAGCCGGCCGAGTCGGCGCCCGCCCCGGCGTCGCTCAGCGTGGGGCCGCCGGTGCCCTCGATCGGCGCGATCGGCGTCAGTTTCTTGTCCCGCACCAGGCGGTTCAGCAGCTGGGTGTGGTGCACCACCTCGTACGTGCCGCCGAGTTGCGGGTACTCGTTCGAGAGGGTGTTGAAGCAGTGCGCGCAGGAGACCACGATCTTTGTCGCCTTGGCCTCGTTCAGCACCTCGACGTTCTGCATCGCCAGCTGCTGGAACAGGAACTCGTTGCCCGAGCGGCGGGCCGAGTCGCCGGTGCAGGCCTCGCCGTCACCCAGGACGGCGAACTCGACCCCGGCCGTGTTCAGCAGTTCGGCGATGGCCCGGGTGGTCTTCTTCTGCCGGTCCTCGTAGGCCCCGGCGCAGCCGACCCAGAACAGGTACTCGACCGCGTCTAGGTCCTCGATGTCGGTACCGACCTGCTTGACCTCGAACGGCAGGTCCTTGGCCCAGTCCATCCGCAGCCGGGGCGACATGCCCCACGGGTTGGAGTTCTTCTCCAAGTTCTTGAACAGGCCGTTCAGCTCGTTCGGGAAGGCCGACTCGATCAGCACCTGGTAGCGGCGCATGTCGACGATGTGGTCGACGTGCTCGATGTCGACCGGGCACTGCTCGACGCAGGCGCCGCAGGTCACGCACGACCACAGCACGTCGGGGTCGATCACCCCGCTGGCCTGGGCGTAGGCCCCGAGTGGGTCGGCCAGGTCGTAGCCGGTGTCACCGATCAGCGGCCGTTCGGACTGCGCCCGGGCCGCGATCAGGCCGCCCACGTCGGTGCCGACCTGATCCGCCGAGCCCGAGGTGGCGGTCTCGGCCGCCTTACGGGCCTCCTCGCTCGCCTGCAACCAGGGTGCCTTGGCGTGGGCGTGATCGCGCAGGGCCAGGATCATCAGCTTGGGCGAGAGCGGCTTCTCGGTGTTCCAGGCCGGGCACTGGCTCTGGCAGCGGCCGCACTCGGTGCAGGTGCTGAAGTCGAGCAGGCCCTTCCAGGTGAAGTTCTCGACCACGCCGACGCCGAGCGCGGCGTCCTCGTCGAGGTCCTCGATGTTCTCGAAGTCGAGCACCTCGCCCTTGAGTGAGATCGGCTGCAGGGCCCCGAGGCTGGTCCGGCCGTGCGGGTGGCGCTTGAACCAGATGTTGGCGAAGGCCAGGAACCGGTGCCAGGCCACGCCCATGGTCGGGCGCAACCCGATGGTGATCGCCCAGGCCATCGAGATCACGATCTTCACCGCGGCGACGACGACGATGGTGTTCTTCAGGGTGCCGGTCGAGAGCCCGGTCAGGGCCGAGCCGATCACTTCGCTCAGCGGGTAGTGCAGGGCGCCGCGGTGCTCGGTGTCGAGCGCGTACTCCAGGCCGCGCAGCGCGCTCACGCAGACCAGCACCCCGAGGATGGTGAACTCGACGTAGTAGGCCTGCCAGAAGCTCGATCCGTAGAACCGGCTGGCCCGCCCCTGGCCGCGGGGGTGCTGCTTCTGCCGGATCGCGATCAGGGTCAGGATGCCGATCAGCCCGAGCAGCGTGATCCCTTCGACCACCCATTCGTAGGGCGGGAAGTGCCCGAGCAGCACGATCGCGAAGTCGGGGTCGAAGAGCTGCCCGTAGGCGGTCACCAGGCTGAGGAAGAGCAGGCCGAACGACACCATGGTGAACCAGTGGGCGACGGCGACCACCGGCAGCCGCGACATCCGGGTGTGCCCGAGGAACTCGCGCAGCAGGGTCACCGTGCGGGCGCCGGGCTCGCCGGTCCGGCGCGGGTCGGGCTGGCCCAGGGCGACGACCCGATAGATGGACGACGCCGCCCGGGTCAGCAGGGCCACCCCGGCCAGGGTCATCACCACACTGATCACGATGGCCACGATCTGCAGCGCGTTCAGGTTCATCGCCGGTGGTGCTCCCGTCGACTCTGTCGGGCGGTCCGGCCGGGGTTCCGGGGGACAGGAATCGGGTCAGTCTTGCAGTCCGAAGGCTGGTCGCAAGGGCGTTGTCACGTGGCCTGCGTCATTCGGGAGCTGCTTCCGACCGAGATTCTACCGTCAGGTAACTTGGCTCGGCCGATCGAGGGTTCCGGTTCGCGGAACCGGCCCGCGGTCAGACGATCCGGCCGGTGTGACTCGGGATCAGGTCGAGCAGGGCCCGGGCCGCGGCGCTCGGCGTCCGGCTGGTGGAGACACCCAGCCACAACACCAGGGGCAGGGCCGGGCGTAGCGGGAACTCGCGCACGCCGTGACCCGGCCGGCCGAACGCGACCGAGGGCACCAGGCTGACGCCGAGCCCCAGCCGCACGTAGGCGGCGGCGTCGCTGGTGTCGTTCACCTCGACCGCCACCGAGCGGGTCAGCCCGAGCCGCTCGTAGGCTGCGTCCACGGCCCGGCGGATGCCGTAGCCGATCGGGAAATCGATGAACGGCTCGCCGGCCAGCGCCTTCAGTGACACCCCGGTCGGGTCGGCCAGCGGGTGGTCGGCGCGCATCAGCGCCACGATCGGCACGTCCAGCAGCCGGGTCAGCCGGATCCCGGCGATACCCGACCCGTCGTTGGCGATCAGCGCCGCATCGAGCTCACCGCGGGCCAGGCCCTCGGTCAGGCCGGTGGTGCCGGTCGGCGAGGTGCGCAGCCGGACCCGGACCGCCGGGTGGTCGCGCCGCAGCTGGGCCAGCAGGCCGGGCAGGTCGACCGCGCCCAGGGAGGCCATCGTGCCCAGCACGACGTCCCCCGCGATCCCAGTGGCGATCTCGGCCACCACGTCGCGGGCCACCCGGGCCGCATCGAGCGTGGCCCGAGCGGCCGGCAGAAGGGCCGATCCGGCCGGGGTCAACCGCACCCCACCGGCGCCGCGCTCGAACAGTCGGGCTCCCAGATCGCGCTCCAGGCCCTGCACGGACGCCGACACCCCGGACTGGACGACGTGCAGCCGCTCGGCGGCCCGGGTGAAGCTGCCCGCCTCGGCCACGGCCACGAACTGCTCCAGCTGGCGAAGCTCCATCGAGGAAGTATCACTGATCATGATGGGTAGCAGCAAAAACGATCGTTGGACTGGATGCCTGCTACGGCGCACGATGGTTGACATGACCACCAGCACGTCAGTCACCGGCCCGACCGCCGGATCCCACCCCAGCTCCGGCGATCGGCGACCGGCCCGACCGGGGCTGAGCCACGGCACCGGCTTCTGGGCGATCGGCCTGGTCTTCGCCACGGCGATGGCCTTCTCCACCGTCCCGGCCCCGCTGTACGCCTTCTACCGGGCCCGCGACGGCTTCTCCACCTTCATGATCACGGTGATCTTCGCCGCCTACGCGGTCGGCGTGATCGGCAGCCTGTTCCTGGCCGGGCACACCTCGGACTGGCTCGGCCGGCGCCGGCTGCTGCTGGCCGCGCTCGCGGCCGAGGTGGTGGCGGCCGGGCTGTTCCTGGTCTGGACGGCGCTGCCGGGCCTGATCGTGGCCCGGGTGGTCACCGGGATCGGCGTCGGTCTGATCACCGCCACCGCGACCGCCCAGATGGGCGAGCTGCACGCCCTGGCCCGCCCCGGAACCGGGCGGCTGCGGGCCGACCGGGCCGCGGTCGCGGCCAACATGGGTGGCCTGGCCCTCGGCCCGCTGGTCGCCGGGCTGTTCGCCGAGTACGTCGTCCATCCGCTGGTGGTGCCTTACGCCGTCTTCCTGGCCCTGCTGCTGGTGGCCGCGATCGCCGTCGTGGCGGTGCCCGAGACGGTCGACCTGGACCGGCTGCGACCGCGCTACCGGCCGCAGCGGGTCAGCGTGCCCAGCCAGGGCCGCCCGCTGTACTACACGGTCGCCGTGGCCTCGTTCGCGGCGTTCTCCCTGCTCGGCCTGTTCACCTCGGTCGCGCCCGGCTTCATCGCCGGCACCCTGCACCACCGCTCGCCGCTGCTCTCCGGCGGCGTGACCTTCCTGGTCTTCGGGGCCGGCGCGGTGGCCCAGATCGCCGCCTCCGGGCTGAGTGCACCGCAGCAGGTCCGGTCCGGGCTGGCCCTGATGGCCGCCGGTGTCCTGGTCGTGACCGCGGCCGTCTGGTGGCCGACCCTGGCCCTGTTCATCGCCGGCGGCATGATCGCCGGCTCCGGGGTTGGGGTGCTGTTCAAGGGGGCCCTGGGCACGGTGGTCGGTCTGGCCCGGCCCGAGGCCCGGGGGGAGGCGCTGGCCGGACTGTTCCTGGCCGCCTACGCCGGACTGGTGATTCCGGTGCTCGGGATCGGCCTGGCCACCCTGGCCGTCTCGTTGCGCAGCGCCCTGCTCGGCTTCGCCGTCGGCGTCCTGCTGGTGGTGGCGGCCGTGGCGCTGCGGCTACGCACCCTGGCCTGGACGGCGACCCGCGACTGAGCGGCAACTGAACGGCGGCCGGCCCGCAACGATTGCATCTCGGCGGTGCGGTTATCTTCCGTTTTCGGACAACGCGTCCGTTGAGAGGCAGCTATCGTGCCACTACATACGGTGTCTCGGTCTGCCGATGTACGGCGGAGCACCAGGCGCCCGCAGCCGGATCGGCGCGGGACCGTCCGAGATTCAACGGGCAAGGGGTGGGTTGTGAGTGGCGCGCGTTCAAAGGTAGTAGTGGCCGCCGGGGTGAGCCTGGCGGTCGCGCTCGGAGTCAGTGGTTGTGGGGCGGCCAAGCAGCTCTCGGCCAAGCACTCGGCCAAGGAGAACGTGACGTCCGCGCTCTCCAGCTTCAACGACGCCAAGAGCGTCGCCTTCACGGTCAAGCTCGACACCTCGGTGGCCGACCTGGTCGCCATCGGCAAGGCCGAGGGCGACCCGATCAAGGCCTCCGACCAGAAGGCGCTGAGCAAGGTGCTTGGCGGCGACGTCGTGGTCAACCTGGTCGCGCCGGACGGCAAGACGCTCGGTGACTCGACCAAGGCCAGCACCGGCAGCACCTCCTCCGACCTGAGCAGCCTGCTCGGCGACCCCGATGCGCTGGCCGCGGCGCTGAAGAAGCAGGGCTCGACGTCGGTGCTGGTCGAGGCGTCGGGCAGTTCGCTGGTCGAGCTGCGCAGCATCAACGGCGTGATCTACCTGCGGGCCGACGTGAAGAAGATCCTCACCCTGGCCGACCAGAACCCGGCCCAGCTCGACGAGGCCCTGAGCAGCCTGCCGCCGTCGATGAACGGGATCGCCAAGGCGGCCAAGGGCGAGTGGGTCTCCCTCGACCTGGTCAAGGCGGCCCAGGCGGCCAAGTCGAGCGGCCTGCTCAAGAACCTGCCCACCCCGGCGCCGTCGGCCTCGGTCGACCCGGCCAAGATCCAGAAGCTGATCGCCGACCTGAAGACGGCGTACCAGCAGAAGGCCACCATCAGCGACCTCGGTGACGACGCCACCAAGGGCACCGGCTACCGGCTCGGCGCGCCGGCCAAGCAGGTCGCCCAGGCGGTCGAGCCCGACCTGATCGCGCGGGTCGGCCAGGACGGCGCGTCCGAGATCAAGAAGAACATCGCCAAGATCCCGGACAAGAACTTCAACCTCGACCTCTGGGTCAAGGACGACAAGCTCACCGACGTCTCGCTCGACCTGACCCAGTTCTTCGACAAGCCGGTCCCCGGCCACAAGCTGGCCCTGGACATCGCGGTTGCGGTGGACGGCGGCAAGGTCGAGGTGCCGTCCGGGGCGACCGAGATCGACATCAAGGCCCTGCTCGACCAGATCCCGGCCGGGGCCCTCTCCGGCGCCGGCGGGCTGGGCGGCCTGACCGCCGGATCGGGCAACACCGCCGGCGGCAGTGGCAGCGCCGCGGCGCCGAAGCTGACCAAGGCCCAGCGCAAGCAGCTGAAGGCCTCGGGCCTGACCGACGACCAGATCGACCAGATGTTCGGCGGCAAGAGCACGTAGTCGAGGCCGGCTACGTGGACGGCTAAGTGGGCCGGCTACGTGGGCCGGGCCGCTCGGGTGATCAGTTCCGGGCGGCCCAGGCCACGGCGGCCACCCAGAGACCGACGATCTCGAGCATGACCACCAGGTACGTGACCACGGTGTGCACGGCCTTGCTCTGACCCGGCATGAAGGTGCGGACGGCGCCCCGGTTGAGGTTCCACAGGGTGCGCCAGAGCCAGTAGATCAGGTCGAAGAGCACGGTGAAGAAGTCGCGCACCAGCTTCCACGCAGTGTCCAGCATCAGCTCATTCCCGTCATACGGGCCATTCAACCGTGTGTCGGGCGACGACGGGGCGGATGCCCCCGGTCAGCTCGGTGCCGGTTCAGTCCCGGCGCCAGCCGTAGCGCCGGCGGGCGGGCGCGGGCTCGCCCGGCCGGTTACCCGCCGGCATCGGACCGAGGTCGCCGTCCGGGGCGGCGCGCTCGGTGACGGGGGGTGCTGCCGGCTCGCCCGGCGGCTCGGCGTCCGGGCTCGCGTCGTCCTCAGGTCGTCGTTCGGGCTCTGACGCGGGCCCGGCCGGAGTCTCAGAGCCAGAGGTCACCCTCCGAACGTACTCGGCTCGGCCGGGGCTGCCAGGCTGGAGCCATGGACAGCCCCTTCGGTTCCGGCCGGCCGATCCGCTGCGACATCCCCGGTTCCTACTCCTGGACGGTGATCCAGGACCGGCATCCGGCCCTGATCGAACAGGTTCTCGCGGCTCACCCGTACCCGCCGGCGCGGCGGCGGGCGATCGAGGACCTGGGCCGGGAGATCACCGGCGTGGTCGAACCGCTCACCGACGACGCGCCCGACGCCGTCCAGTGGGCCACCTGGTCGGCCGGGTACCTCGGCCGCAGCTGGCATGACCTGCCCTTTCTCTGGGCCGAAAACTACTTCTATCGAAAGCTGCTGTCCGCCACCGGATACCTGACGCCCGGCCCGTGGTTCGGGATCGACCCCTTCGCCCCGGCCAAGGCCGCCGAGCTGGCCGACCCGCAGGTGGACGACGAACTGGCCGCCCTCGACGGACTGGCCCGGCTCGACGTCGGTGCGCGGGAGCAGGCCCTGATCCTGGCCGCCCTTTGGGGCAACCGGGCCGACCTCGGCTTCCTGCTCCAGGCGCGCGGCCCGGCCGGTGGCTCGGCCGCCGGTTCGGCCGGGGGCTCGGCCGCCGGGGAACGGGTCGAGGCGCTGGTCGCCGATGACCGCGCGCGGCTGAGCGAGCTGCTGGCCGCGGCCGGGCCGGACGGCGGCCCGGGCCGGGTCGTGGTGCTGGCCGACAACGCCGGCCGCGAGCTGCTGCCCGACCTGATCCTGATCGACCACCTGCTGGCCGCGGGCCGGGCGGCCGAGGTGGTGCTGCACCTCAAACCCCGGCCGTACTTCGTCTCGGACGCCACGACGGCCGACCTGCTGGCCGCCCTGCGCCGGATGACCGGAGCCGGCCCGGCCGCGGCCGAGGTCGGCCGCCGACTGGCCTCGGCCCTGGTCGACGGCCGGCTGATCGTCCGGGCCGACCCGTTCTCGGTGTCGCCCCTGTCCTACGGCGAGCTCGTGGCCGCCGCGAGCCCGACCGCGAGCCCGGCCTCGGGCGAGGGCGACCCTCAGCCGGGTTTCGGTGGGCAACTGCTGGCCGACCTGGCCGGCGCCAAACTGACCATCACCAAGGGCGACCTGAACTACCGCCGCCTGGTCGGTGACCGGTACTGGCCCGCCACCACCGGGTTCGCCGAGCTGACCAGCTACTTTCCGAGCCCGGTGGCGGCCTTGCGCACGCTCAAGTCCGACGTGATCGTCGGCCTCACCCCGGCCACCGAAACCGCCCTCGACGCCACCGCCACCCCCTGGCGCACCACCGGCACCCACGCCCTCATCCAGGTCGGTGGCGGAGTTTCCGGGAAGTTCTGACCGAGCCAAAGGGGCAGAACAGCCCACACTTTCGGCCGGCCTAGGCGACGTGGGGGTGGTAGCCGGCGGCGGTGAGGTCGGCCAGGACCTGCTGGCAGTGGGTCTCGCCCCGGGTCTCCAGCCAGACGGCGATCTCGACGTCGTTCACCGGGATCTGCGGGCCGGTCCGGACGTGCTCGACCTCGAGCACGTTGGCGGCGGTGGTGGCCAGCACGGCCAGCAGCCCGGCCAGCGAGCCGGGACTGTCCGGCAGAGCCACCTGCAACCGCAGGTAGCGCCCGGCCGAGGCCATGCCGTGCCGGATCTGGCGCATCAGCAGCAGCGGGTCGACGTTGCCGCCGGAGAGCACGGCCAGCACCGGCGCCCCGGTCGCGTCGACCAGGGGCGAGCTGCCCTCGGCCCCGAGCAGGGCCGCCACCGCGACCGCCCCGGCCGGCTCGACCAGCAACTTCTGCCGCTCGAGCAGGAGCAGCATGGCCCGGGAGATCATCTCCTCGCTGACCGTGACGATCTCGTCGACCAGGCCCTCGACGATGGCGAACGGCACGTCGCCGGGCCGCCCGACCGCGATGCCGTCGGCCATCGTGCTCATCGAGGCCAGCGCCTCGGGCCGGCCGAGGGCCAGCGAGGGCGGGTAGGCCGCGGCCGTCTCGGCCTGCACCCCGATGATCCGGATCTCCGGACGGCGGGCCTTGAGCACGGTCGCGATGCCGGCCAGCAGGCCGCCGCCGCCGGTGCTGACCAGCACGGTGTTCACGCCCGGCAGCTGCTCCAGCAGTTCCAGGCCGACCGTGCCCTGGCCGGCCACGACGTCCTGGTGATCGAAGGGGTGGATCAGCACGGCCCCGCTGTCGGCCGACCACTGCTCGGCCGCGACCAGGCACTCGTCGACCGTGTTGCCGGTCAGCACCACTTCGGCGCCGTAGCCGCGGGTGGCGTCGAGCTTGGGCAGCGGCGCGCCGACCGGCATGTAGACCCGGGACGGCAGGCCGAGCAGCCGGGCCGCCAGCGCCACCCCCTGGGCGTGGTTGCCGGCGCTGGCGGCCACGACGCCGCGGGCCTTCTCCGCGTCGGACAACCGGGACATCCGGGTGTAGGCCCCGCGGATCTTGAAAGAGCCGGCCCGCTGGAGGTTCTCGCACTTCAGGTGGACCGGGCCGCCGAGCCGGTCGGACAGCGCCCGGCTGCGGACCACCGGGGTCCGCCGCACGACGCCGCGCAGCAGTCGCCCCGCGGCCTCGACGTCGTCGCAGGTCACTGGCAAGGCGAGGCGGTCAGTCGGCATCCTGGAATGGTCGCACGCAGCGCCGGGCTCGCGTCAGAGGGTGGACCTGGCCCGTAGCGGTGCCAGCTGGTGAGCCAGCATCTCGAGCTCGACCAGCATCGCGTCGGCGGCGGCGATCATCACGTCGTTGGGCACGATGTTGCCGTCGTCGTCGCGGAACTGGGCCACGAACGGAATGTTCACCGCGCCCGTGGCCGGGAACACCTTGAGCGCGCTGAGCACCGGCTTGAGCAGCTGAACGGCCCGGGTGCCGGCCGCGATGCCGCCGTAGCTGACGAATCCGGCCGGCTTGTTGGCCCACTCCTGGGACAGGAAGTCGAGGGCGTTCTTCAGCACCGCGTTGAAGCCGTAGTTGTACTCCGGGGTGACGAACACAAAGGCGTCGGCCCGGTCGATCGTCGCGCTCCAGTCGAAGGTGTGCTGGTGGGTGTACTGCCGCAGCCGCGGGTGGTTGGGCTCGTCGAAGAACGGCAGATTGACCTCGGCCAGGTCGACGACCTCGATCTCGAACCCGGCGTGCTTGTGGGCCTCCTGCTCGAACCACTGGGCGACCGGCAGGCCGACCCGCCCCGGCCGGGTGCTGGCGATGACGATCTGCAGAACGGGCTTCGACACGGCGGCAACTCCAAGAGGCAGCAAGTTCGAGTGATAGCTCAACTACTCTAGTTGCCGTTGTGCGGCGACCGGTGGCTGGCCCGCCCGGGGCTGCGGCACGGCTTGCGGCCCGGCCGGCGACGCGATCAGTTCGGCGCTCACCGGCCGCCCGCTCACCGGCCGCCCGCTGCGGGCCGCGCTCGCGGCGTCCACCCGGTGCTTGAGCCGCAGGGCCGGCTTCTCGATCGCGAACCAGGAGAACGCCGTGATCACGACGGTGATCGAGATCTCCAGGGCGTGCTGCTTCAGGTGCGGGTAGTTCTGGTGCTGGACGAGCTGGAACACCGGGAAGTGGTACAGGTACAGGCCGTACGAGACCATGCCGATCGCGGCCAGCGGTCGTAGCGACAGCACCCGCACCAGCGGCCCGCTGCTCGCCGTGACCAGGTGGTGGACGACGAGCGCGGCGAACCCGGCGACCAGCGGCAGGCCGTACTCGAAGGCCGGCCCGCGGTCGATGTAGAGGGTGGCCATCAGGGCGGCGATCCCGGCCAGCCCGGCCCAGGCGGCCGGCTCGGACCAGGCCGGGGCCGGGGCGCCGGCCGGCCGGTGGCTCAGGGCCACCGCCAGCAGGCAGCCGACCAGCAGGCCGTCACAGTGCGAGGTGGTGGCGTAGTAGATCCACTGCCCGTGGGTGGTGTCCCAGCAGATCCAGCGGGCCGCCACCACCACCACGGTCACCGCCGCCAGCAGGCGGACCGGCGGCCGGCCCCGCCGGGCCAGGGCCCAGACCAGCAGCAGCGGCCAGATCAGGTAGAACTGCTCCTCGATCGACAGGGACCAGGTGTGGGTGAGCGGCCCGGTGCCGGCCGACACCAGGACGTTGGCCCAGTTGGCCACGTAGAGCAGCACGCTGGCGATCGCCACCGGCGACGGCATGCCCATCATGTCGTTCAGCGTGGTGAACACCAGGGGAGTGGTCAGCAGCAGCATGAACAGCAGGGCCGGGCCCAGCCGCAGGGCCCGCTTGAGGTAGAAGGTGCGCAGATCGAGCCGGCCGGTCAGCGACCACTCCCGCAGCAGCAGAGTCGTGATCAGGTAGCCGCTGATCACGAAGAAGACGTCGACGCCGACAAAACCGCCGTGCGCGGCCGGGGAGGTGTGAAAGGCCATCACCGCCAGGACGGCGACCGCCCGCAGCCCGTCGAGGGCCGGCCTTCTGGACACGCGGCGCCTCCCACAGGAGCGATTCGGTCACCTGTTTAAGCAGGCCCCCGATCGGGTGCCGGCTCGAACTCAGTTAGACCCTCGGGCAAGTCATCACGGTGAAGAACGGTCAGTCTCTGGGTCGGACGGGTGAGGGCCACGTACAGGTCGCTGGCCCCCCGGGCCGACTCGCGCATGATCGCCGCCGGATCGACCACGGTGACCGCGTCGAACTCCAGTCCCTTGGCCTCGTCGACGGTGAGCACGCTGACCCGCTCGCCCAGCGCCCGCACCGGATCGCGGTCGCTGAAGATCTTGCGGACCCCTTCGGCCAGCTCCGAGTGAGCGACCCGGGGCAGGATGACGGCGAACTGCCCTCCCCCCAGGGCGCGGTCGTCGGCGGCCACGGCCGCGACCACCAGTTCGGCCGCCGCAGCCGGGTCGCCGTCCGGCATCCGGACCGCGACCGGCTCCCAGTCTCCCTCTCGAGCGGCCTGCGGGGCCCGCACCGCCACGCCGGTGGCCAGCAACATCGCGGCCGCCGGGATCATGATCTTGGCCGGGGTTCGGTAGTTAACGGTCAGTTCGGCCACCCGCCAGCGGCCCGGGGCGAGGGGTTCGAGCACCTCGGCCCAGGACGACGCCCCGGCGGCCGAGCCGGTCTGGTCCAGGTCGCCGACCACGGTCATGGAGCGTGACGGCACCCGCCGGGCCAGCGCCCGCCACAGCATCGGCGAGGCTTCCTGGGCCTCGTCGACCACCACGTGGCCGAAGGCCCAGCTCCGGTCGCCGTGGGCCCGGTCGGCCACGGTCTGGCTGCTCTCGCCGGCCGCGAACCGGTCGGCCAGCATGTCGGCGGTCATCATCGCCGCCGCCTCGCCCGACATCTCCAGGACGCCGCGGGCGTACTCGAGCGCCTCGACCCGCTCGGCCGAGGCCTGCTGTCGGGCCCGGGCCTGCTCGGCCTCGGCGGTGACGTCGGTGCCGATCAGCTCGGCCACCTCGTCGAGCAGCGGCACGTCGGCCGGCGTCCAGGGGCCGCCCGGCGGACGCAGCAGCAGATCGATCTCGGCCGCGGTGAGCACTCCCCGGGCGGCCGCCCGCAGCCGGTCGGGGGTGGACAGCAGCCGGTCGAGGAAGGTCTGCGCGGCCAGCGGCATCCAGCGCAGGTTGACCTCCCGCCGGACGTCGAGGTTGTCCCGCAGTTCGGCCAGCAGGTCCAGCCGGGTGTCGGCGTCGAACTCGACCCGGCGGGCCCGGGCCAGCTGGGCGGCCAGGTCGTCGAGCACGGTCCGGACGAAGGTGATCCGCGCGTCGTTGTGCGGCCGGCCGGACTGCCGGGCCCGGCCCCGCCCGTCGGCCACGGCCGACGGGCGCAGGGTGATCCGGTCCCCGTCGAGCACGATCGGCACAGCCTGGGGCAGCAACTGCTGGCGCTGGCGGACCGCCTCCCGCAGCACCTGGGCCAGCCGCAGGTCGCCCTTGAGCGCGGCCACCGGCGGCGGCTCGGGCGCGTTGGCGTCGACCCCGGGGTAGAGCTGGCCCGGCGTGGACAGCACCACGCCGGTCTCGCCCAGCGAGGGCAGCACCCGTTCGATGTAGCGCAGGAACACCGGGCTCGGGCCGACCACCAGCACGCCGCTCTTGGCGATCCGTTCGCGGTGCGTGTAGAGCAGGTAGGCCGCCCGGTGCAGGGCGACCGCCGTCTTGCCGGTGCCGGGGCCGCCCTGGACCACCAGGATGCCGTTCAGCGGGGCCCGGACCACGGCGTCCTGTTCGCCCTGGAGGGTGGCCACGATGTCGCGCATGGTGCCGGTGCGGTGCTCGGTCAGCGCCGTCATCAGAGCGCCGTCGCCGGTCACGGTGGTCAGGTCGGCGGCGTCCAGGGCTTCGACGTCGAGCAGTTCGTCGTCGATCCCGGTGACCAGCCGGCCCCGGGTGGCCAGGTGCCGGCGCCGGGCCACACCACCGGGAGAGGCGGCCGTGGCCTGGTAGAACGTGGCCGCGGCGGGGGCCCGCCAGTCGACCAGGAGCTGGCGCTGGTTGTCGTCGGCCAGGCCCAGCCGGCCGATGTACCGGCGCTCGCGGGTGGCCAGGTCGAGCCGGCCGAAGGCGAGACGATCCTCCACCGCCTGCAACTGAGCCAGTCGCTCGGTGTGCAGGGCGTCGAAAGCGTCCCGTTCGGCCCGGCCGGCCGGAGTGTTCGAGCTGGAGGCCCGCCGCAGCCGGCCGAGCGAGTCCAGCGCCCGGGCCCGCTGCTCGTCGAGCCGGCCGTAGAGCATGTCGACGTACTGCTGCTCGAGGGCGAGTTCGCTCTCGACGCTGCCGTCCGGGGCGGCGTCGCCTTCACTCACCCTGCGGCCTCCCTGCTGTCTGTGCTGCGCGGCTTCTGATGCGGAGTCCGAACCGGCCTACCAGTATGACGGCCGGGACGGGGTTCTGTGAGCTCAGGTGGGCCGATTCACGGCGATCCAGTGATCGATCTCCTTCCACCACTCGTACAGCCAGGCGATCTGGGCCTGCGGATCGGCGGGCACCCCGCCGGCCGGCACGTGCCACCAGCGCATCAGGATCTCCAGGTCCATCGGTAGCGCGGCCCACACGTCGGCCACCGAGAGCAGGTGGTCGGTGCCGGTGTGGGCGACCCAGACGACGTCGGCCTCGTCGGCGTTCTCCAGCACGGACAGCACGCCGCCGGGCCGCGGCGGCAGCACGTTGCGCATCTTCTCGGCCTTCTCGGCCTCGGCCAGCAACCCCTTGCGGCGCAGTCGCTGGATGGCCCGGGCCCGACGCCGGGCGGTGAAGTTGCCCCCCTCGGGAAAGAGCACCAGCGCATCGTTGCCGTCGAGCCGGCGGGACAGCTCGCCGATCACCTGCTCGACCGGGGGCCGGCCGGGCGGGTCGGCGGTGGGCCGCCCGGGCGAGCCGGACCGGATGAACCGGTTGGGCAGCCGGTTGAGCACGATGTCGATCGCCGGATCCCACTGCAGAGTGTCTTTCAGCACGATCCGGGGTTCGCGGTCGTACCAGTCGAGCAGGGCGTGCACGATCAGGAAGGAGTCGCCCGGGCCGGCGTGCCGGCAGAACACGATCAGCGGCCGGTCGAGGTAGGCCTCCGGAGCCGGGCCCTCGACCCGGACCCGCACGTGCAGCACCCGGGTGACCATGGTGAACACGCACTGCAGGAAGATCCGGACCAGCTCGTAGTGCCGGTGCTCGTTGACCGGGGTGCGGATCGACCGGCCCAGACCCGAGATCAGCCACAGGTAGCCCAGCGCGACCAGGGCCACCGCTTCGGCCACCAGATAGCCGACGACGACCAGCAGTACCCGCAGCAGCCGCTGGCGCGATCGCGGCGTGGCCAGCCCGACCAGCCCGGCCACCAGTGCCGTCACCGGCAGGGTGAGCAGGCCGAGCAGGGCGAGGGCGAAGGCCACCGGCACCAGCAGCAGGCGCCGGATCCACCAGGGCGGCAGCACGGTGGTGGCTCAGCTCTCGGCCGGCAGCGAGGCGAGGTAGGCCCGGGAGGCCAGGTAGGCCTCGTCGATCCGGGCCCGGACCCGCTGGGTGTCGCGATAGCGCAGGTTGGCACTCGGACTGCGGACGTCGCCGGCCGGCAGCACGTGTACGGCCACTCCCGGCGGGATGGCCGCCATCTCGGCCGCGAACCGGTGCCGGCGGGCGATCTCGAACGCCACCGTGGCCACCTCCCAGGGCCAGGTCGGCACGGTCAGCGGCTGCTCGATCCGGCCGACGTGCAGGACGAAGATCCGCCGGGCCCCGAGCGCGATCGCCCGGCCCAGCGGCAGGCTGTTGACCAGGCCGCCGTCCAGGTAGTGCTCGCCGTCGATCTCGACCGGCGGGAACATGCCCGGCACCGCGCAGGACGCGGCCACCGCGGTGGCCAGCGGGCCGGTGCTGAACCAGGTCTCGGCGGCCCGCTCGATGCTGGCCGCGCAGCACTGGAACGGCACCGCCAGGTCGGTGATGTCGATCGGCCCGAGCCGGCTGACCAGCAGGGCGATCAGCGGCTCGATCGAGTGCAGGTGGGTGCGGCTGGCAGCGGCCACCCGCAGCCGTTTCAGGGGGCCGGCGAACAGCTCGCTGCCGTTCAGCGACTCCCAGGTGGCGGTGAGCTCGCCGACGCATCCCGGCGTCGGGTCGGCGGCCACCGCGGCGCCGTTGATCGCCCCGACGCTGGTGCCGAGCACCAGGTCGGGGCGGTGGCCGGCCTCCATCAGGGCCCGCAGCATGCCGACCTCGCTGGCCCCCAGCAGGCCGCCGCCACCGAACACGAAGGCGGTGCTCACGACAGGCTGCCCAGCGCGGCCACCGGGCGCTGGTCGAGTTCGCCCAGCTCGCCGAGCAGTTCGAAGCCGCGCTGATAGGGCAGCAGGGTGAGGTCGTGCTCGATCGCGGTGGCCGCCACCAGCAGGTCGTTCGGATCGAGGGCCTGGTAGTGGGCCCGCCGGGTGAGCGCGGCCTGCAGCCGCAGGGCGCGCTGCCCGACGGCGGTCGAGAGCGGCACGGCCCGGTAGGCGTCGCGGCGCTCCTCGGCCAGCCGGCGATGGCTCTCGGGTGAGCGGACGGCGGCCAGCGCCTCGATGTCGAGCACCGGGCAGGTATACAGCAACCCGGCCCGGAGCATCGGGCCCAGACCGCCCAGCACCTCCGGATGCCGGGCCACGGCCAGGGCACTGGTGTCGAGCAGCCAGCCGGTGCTCATACCGGCCCGCCCGGCTGCGGGGCCGCGAACTGGCCGGTCTCGAACCGGACCAGCTGGGCCTCGACCGCGATCCGGCGGCGGCGCTCCCGGATCAGCTCGGCCAGGGCCTGGTTGATCGACTCCACCGCCGAACTCGTGCCGAGCGCCCGCTGGGCCTCGGCCAGCAACGCCTCGTCGACCTCCTCCATGATGGTGACCGTCGTCGCCACCGCGGGGACACAGACGTCCGTCGGGTGGCCTGCTGGGGTCTCTCTGGTCATGGCGAGCCTGCTCCAGGCCCCCACTGTCAGTTTCGGGTCGGGCCTGTGGATGACTTGATCTGTGCAGGTCAGGCCGGCGGGGTGAGGGTGTCGACCCGCCACGGCCGGCCGGTGTGCAGCAGCTGGGCCTCCAGGCGCCGGCGCTCCCGCCCGAAGCCGTCGGCCTCGGGCGAGCCGGCGAACCGCCGGTCGAGGATCCGGGCCAGCTCGCCCGACGTCATCAGCAGGGCGGGCAGCGACACCCGCTCGCCGCCGAGGGCCAGCTTGCCGTGCCGGGCCGCGCCCTCGACGTCCCCGGACCGGGCCGCGACCACGCCCAGGGTCAGCTCGGCCTCGGCCTCCCGCATCGGCGAGCGCCCGGCGGCGGCCGAGAGCACCTCGCGGGCGTGGCCGGCGGCCAGCCGGTCCTCGCCCAACACCCGGTAACAGTCCATCGCCCACAGGTCGAAGCGGGCCGGGTCGACGGCGAAGTGGTCGCCGGGCCGCTCCGGCGGCGGCAGCGGGTCGAGCCGGCGCCGGGCCTCGTCCAGGGCCACCTCGGTCTGGCGCCGATCGCCGATCCGGGCCCACGACTTGGCCGCCTGGGCCAGCAGTTGCACCGTCACCGGTTGGGCCCCGGCCGCCGCCCGCCCGGCCTCGGCGGCGGCGATCACGGCCCGGTGGTCGCCCTGGGTCAGGGCGAACCAGGCCCGCAGCTCGTGGGCCCAGCCGAGCACGTCGGCGCAGCCGGCCTCGGCGCCGAGCGAGGCCGCCGTCCGCCGGCTCAGCTCGGCCTCGCTGCTCAGGCCCCGGTCCCACTCCAGGCAGCCGATCAGCAGGGTCACGAACCCGGCCAACCGCAGCACCTCCCGGTGCTGGTCGAGGGTGAGCCGGTGCCAGAGCAGGTCGTTCAGCCGGTGTTGCCACTTCAGGGCCACCGGCAGCACCGGCTCGGCGGGAGCCCGGGCGTACTGGCCGCAGAGCTCGGCCACCTGGCCGGCCAGGCCCTCCAGGGTTCGGGCGTCCAGGTCGGGGGCGCGCAGCCGGGCCAGGATCTCCAGCGTGCCCGCGCGAGCCGGTACCGGTGCCGGGGCGGGCCGGGGTGGGAAGAACGCCGCCGTCACCGTGCCGAAGGTGCGGGCCAGCGCGGCCCGGTACGGCTCGCCGGGTTCGCGGGTGCCGGCCTCCCAGCCCCGCCAGGCGTGCAGCAGGCCGGCCTCGCCGGTCGGGTCGGCCGGGAGGTGCAGGTGCAGGGCCCGCACGGCCTCGGCCTGCGACCAGCCCCGGACCACCCGCTCCCGCCGCAGCCGTTCGGCCCAGACGGGCCGCGCGGGCCGAGCGGGCCGGTCGTCGGGATGCCCCGCCACGTCGCCTCCCGCCTCGCCCGTGCTGTCGTTCGTGCTGCCGTCGGGCGCCGCTTTACCCCGGTTTGCCGAGGCTAGTCCGGCCTGGGGCCGGCCGTCACCACCGGCTGACGTAGGTTCGCCTCAACCACCGGTGAATAAAGGGGACGACGTGACCGCGGCCAGCCTGAGCCTGTTCTCCCTGCTGGCCGGGCCGTTGCGGGCCGGCCGGGTGCTGGCGATCGGGCCCGGCGTCGTCCACCTGGAACTCGACCCGGCCGAGACCGACGAGCCCGAGGCCGGCAGTGAGCCGGCGGCCACGGTGATCGCCCTGCTCGAGCCGGACGCCGTCCGGTTGCCCTTCGGTCTGGTTCTGCCGGCGGCGGCGGCCGGGCTGGTGCCGGTGCTGATCGACGGTTCCCCGGTGTCCCGGGGGCCGATCCAGCTCGGCTGGGGGGCTCTGCGGCTGGCCGGCACCCGCTGGCCGGTGCTCAGCTGGTGGAACCCGTCGGTGCCGACCCTTGAGCTGCCGGAGCCGGCCCTGACCTCCGCGGTGGCGACCGGTCCGGTCGGTGAGAGCCTCGCCGGGCCGCCGATACCGGCCGAACTGGCCCTCGGCGTGGCCGCTCTCGGCCGCGGCGACCCCGAGGACGCCGTCCGCCATCTGTCCGGGGTCGGGCCCGGCCTGCTGCCGGCCGGTGATGCCGTGCTCTGCGGCGCTCTGGCCGCCCTGGCCTGCTGGGCGCCGGACTCGCCGGCCCGGCGCGAGCTGGTCCGGGCGGTGGCGACCGGTACCGATACCGGCCGGCCGATCCCGGCCGCCCTACTCCGGTCGGCCGCGGCCGGGGCGGTGATCCCGGAACTGTCAGCGTTACTCACCGCTGTCGGATCCGGAGACCAGGCCGGTGTCGACGTGACTGTGCGTGAACTTGCCCGGGCGGCAAGGGATTCCGGGACGGCGCTGGCGATCGGCGCCGTCCGGCAATTTCAGTACCTGACTCGTGCGGCCCGGTCCGGCGTGGCCTGAGCCGGCCTTGAGGCGAGGCAGAACCGGGCTTGAAAGAGCCGCTGATCCCGGCTGCTTGTAGCGGTATTCCCGGCCGCCTCGAGGGCTGCGGGCGGGATGTCCGGATCTGGGAACGGCCGACCGGGTGACGCCGCTGATCGGTTGATCAATGGGGTCGGGGCCGGGCCGATAAGGCTCCCCGAAGGGTTCAAGAGGAGCCCACCAATCTCTCTCTCACGGAGGAGACCCCATGCGCAGCAAGATCACAAAGAAGCGCGTACTCGGCCTGACGCTGGCCGCCGCGCTCGCGGTCACCGGCACCATTGCTTTCGCCAGCAGCAGCCAGGCCGCGGCCGGCAAGGTCGTCATCACGCCGACCTCCGGCCCCGAGGCGACCGCGGGCAAGGTGATCACGCTGACGGGTACCGGCTTCAAGGTCGGCTCCGTGACCAAGGTCGGCACGGTCGCCAACTCCGGCGTCCAGTTCAACACGGCGACCACCTGCCCGGCCACGTCGGCCGCGGCCGACGCCACGGCGATCTTCGACGCCACCACCCGTTCCGTGGTCAGCGCGACCAAGCTGGTCGTCACCGTGCCGGCCCTGACCGCCGCCGTGGCCCCCGTGACCACGCAGAAGTGGTCGGTCTGTGTCTACGACACCGCGTCGCCGAACGTGCTGCTCTCCAGCGGCAGCTACTCGACCCTGCCGGCCCCGGTCCTGACCAGCCTGTCCCCGGCCAGCGGCTCCAACGCCGGTGGCGACACGGTGACCGTCGTCGGCACCGGCTTCACCAAGACCAGCAAGGTCAAGTTCGGCACCGTGGCCTCGACCAAGGTCACCGTCTCGACCGACGGCACGACCATCACCGCCGTGACGCCGTCCGAGGCCGCTGCCACGACCGTCGTCTCGGTGACCACCGAGGGTGGCACCAACGCCCCGGTCGTCGGCTCCGCGGACGAGTTCTCCTTCAAGAACGCGATCACGCTCAGCCCGGTCAGCGGTGACGGCACCGCCGGCAACACGATCGACATCACCGGCGTCGGCTTCAGCGCCCTGGCCGCCACCCCGTCGGTCGTCTTCACCCGGGCCGGGATGACGTCGGCCACCGACGACATCGCGACCTGCAGTGACGTTCAGTTGGTCTCCGACACCGAGCTGATCTGCACGGCGCCTGACCTGACCAGCACCAACGGTGCCTTCGTGGTCGTCGTCACCAGCGACGCGACGAAGTACATGGCCGACGCGACCGTGGCCAACCGGCCGGACTTCGAGACCGTGCTCTCCTCGGGTGCCGCCTACATCTCGGCCCCGTTCTGATCCTCACCGATCACCGGCTCCACCCGCACCACCGCTGAGGTCCGGTCCCCGAGAGGGGCCGGGCCTCGGCCTGTTCCCGGGTCACTCGAACGGGCGACGGGTGACCGGTTTCGGTCAGGAATCGCGCCCACGGGTCGATGAACACCAGTGAATGCGTCCCCGCTGCGGGGAGCCCACCTCTCTTTCCCCCACCGAGGAGAACGATGTCCAAGCGCACCATCGGGATGGTCGCGGCGGGTGCCGCGCTGGCTTCGGCCGCGGCCCTGTCGATCGCCGTGACCACCGGCCACAACTCGGCCGAGCACACTGCCGCGCTGACCGCGAGCAGCGCGCCGGCGGCCGGCTCGGCGGCGACCGGCACCGACGGGCCGGACTCGGTCCAGCTGGTCAACTCCACCTCGGCCGCCCAGGCGGCCGGCGGCACTTCGGCGAAGACCTCGGGTGGGGTGTCGGCCCAGGCCGTCAAGCCGAAGACAGTGCGCTCGATCACCCTCAGCTTCCCGACCCTGGCCAACAAGGTCGGTGCCAACGTCACCGGTTCGATCCTGGTCGTGGACACGGCCGGCAAGATCCGGTCCGCGGTCGAAGGGGCGGCGGTGGCCCTGCAGCAGAAGCGCGGAAAGGTGTTCGTCACCGTCTCCGACGGCGTCACCGACGACAGCGGCCAGCTGGTGGTGTCGTTCGAGAACACGGTCAACACCACCTGGCGGGCCCAGCTGATCCCGGTCACCGGGGCCAAGACGTACAGCCGCAACGTGGTCACCATCGCCAGCGCGTCGGTGACCTGGGCCGCCCGTCCGGACATGGAGGTCACGCACGGCGTGGCCACCAGCTACTCGTTCCGGGTCGACCCGGCGATCAAGGCCCTCGGCCACCTGGAGATCGCCAACAGCGCCACCCCGACCAAGTGGACGGCGGTGAAGAACGTGGCCGCGGCCGCCGACACCGGTGTCGTGGTCACGTCGGTCACCTTCCCGAAGGCCGGCACGTGGTTACTGCGAGGCGCGTCGGCGGTCACCGCCACCAACGGTGTCGGCTACACCACCGCGCTGACCGTCACGGTCAGCTAGTTCCTCAGCCGATGGACGGCCCTCACTCCCACCCGGAGTGAGGGCCGTTTTTCATTGCCGGCCAATTTATTTCGTCGCTACCAGCGCCATTCAGGTGATCGCGTAGAGCGATTGCTCAGTCACTCATAGCCACGGCCGATAGACCCGGGGAAGGGGTCACGAGGACCCCACATCCGCTCACGGAGGAGTCACCCCCATGCGCATCACCTCACTTGCCTCGCGCCGAACGGCCGCGACGGCTGCGGCGACGCTGAGCCTGGCCGCCGCCGGGATCGCCGGGATCGCCCTGGCCCCGGCGGCCAGCGCCGCCAGCGTCGCCCTGACGCTGAGCGCCCCGTCCGGCCCCACGGCCGGCGGCAACACCATCACGGCCACCTCGACCGCCAACACGTTCCTCAGCGGCACCGGCGTCGTGTTCGTCTACAAGACGGCGGCCGGCACACTCTGCCCGGCCACCTACGGCACGCCGGGCGCCACCCTGATCCCGGCCGCGGGCGCGACGCACGTCCTGACCGCCAAGAAGCTGGCCGTCACCGTGCCGACCGGCGTGGCCCTGACCGCGGCCCCCGCGGGCGCCACCAGCGCCGCCTTCCTGCTCTGCACCTACAGCGGCACGACCAGCGGTAGCGCGGTGTCCGGCACGGCCAACTACACCGTGGCCGCGGCCCCGTCCGTCCTCTCGGTCTCCCCGGCCACGGGCCCGGCGCTCGGTGGCGGCACGATCACCCTGACCGGCACCAACTTCACGGCCACCACCACGGCCATGATCGGAACCGAGCCGCTGACCGGAATCACGTTCATCGACGCGACCCACATCTCCGGCATCGTCCCGGCCCAGGCGGCCGGCGCGGCCATGTCCGTCACGGCCACCAGCGTGGGCGGCTCCGGCAGCCTGCCGGCCGCCTACACGTACAGCAACGGCATCGAGATCTCCCCGAACACGGCGCCGACTCTCGGCTCGGGCGTCGACGTCGACGTCCAGGGCGTCGGCTTCAGCAGCCTGAACTTCACCACCACCACCGGGACCACCCCGGACGACCTGCACGCTCACGTCTACGTCGTGGCCGGGCAGTACCTGCTCAGCGGCTCGGCGAAGACCAAGGCCGAGCTCGGCGAGTGCGTGAACGTGCTGCCGATCAGCGACACCGAGCTGATCTGCACGGTGAACACGACGAACGCCTACGGCGGCTCCGGCAGCGCGATCGCCAACGGCACCTACACCGTCTCGGTGGTGGCCAACGGTCTGCCGGCTGCTCCGACCAGCACCCCGGTGTCGATCGTCAGCAGCGGCTCGACCTTCACGGTCGCCCCGTACTGATCCGGCTCTGAGGTACAGCACCACCTGATCCACAGCACCACCTGATCCACAGCACCACCGTGGCGGCCCGGGCCTGATGGTCCGGGCCGTCACCCGTTGGGGCTCAAGTCGCCCGCCCGGGCGCCGAGAGTCAGGGAAGACCCCGCACGACCGGCATGGAGGACCAGATGAGCATCACGGATCACAAGCAGTCGAAGTCGAAGCGTGACGCCGACAGCAGTGCCGATCCGGTTGCTGTCCCGGTGTACCGCCGCCCCCTGGTGATCGGTGCGGCCGTGGCCGTCGTCCTCGCCTTGGTCGTCGCCGGCGTCGCGCTGGTCACCCACGACGGCACGCCCGAGATCAACTACCCGGCGGCGACCGCTCCGATCACGCTGCCCGACACCATGACCGGCGTGGCGGCCGCACCGCGAGCCTCCGACTTCGCCAACCAGCCGCTGTGGCTGAGCAAGGCCAAGGCGGCCGCCCCGGGCGCGGTGGTGGTCGGCCGGGGCTACGGATCGGTCAAGCTCCGCCGCCAGATCCGGGCCGTGGCCGGGCGGGCCGACCTGACCGGCCAGCTGGAGTTCGCCTGGGCCGCCGACGCCGGTCGCACGGTGAAGTCGCCCGAGGGCGACGCCCACTGCACCCAGAACCTCATCCTGGTGCCCGGCAGCAAGGCCTCGGTCCGCCCGACGGTGATGCTCTGCTGGCGCACCTCGGCCGAGCTCAGCGCCTACGGCGTGGTCATCGACTTCGACCACCACCCCACCGACGCGCAGGGTATGGCCGTGCTCGACACCACCTGGAAGGCCGCCCTCACCGGTCGCTGATCAGCCGCTGATGACCGCTGGGTCGACCAGCGGCGGCAGAAAGCCGATGCTGGTTGGCCGATAACCCGCTGGGGTCGGCCGCCTGGATCGGCGAGGATGACGCCATGCCCGACCATCTCTCGCAGCTCGACCGCGCCACCGACCGGTTCGCCCGGGTGCTGGCCGAGGGCGACCTCGACGCCCCGGTGCCGCCCTGCCCGGGCTGGCGGCTGGCCGACCTCGGGGCGCACCTGGGCGAGATCCACCAGTGGGCCGACCACGCCGTCGTGGCCGGCAACCCGGACGCCGTGCTCAGCCCGGCCCCGAGCGACCGGGCCGGGCTGGTCGAGTGGTACCGGCAGTCGGCCCAGGCCCTGCTCGGCACCCTGCAGCAGACCGATCCGGCCACACCGGCCTGGGGTTTCGGCCCGAAACCACGGACTGCCGCGTTCTGGTTCCGCCGGCAGGCCCACGAGGCCACGCTCCATCTCTGGGACGCCGTCGCCTCCCAGGGCGAGCGGCTGCCGGTGGACGGCGAGCTGGCCGAGGACGGGATCGACGAGGTGGTGACCGTGTTCTTCCCCCGCCAGGTCCGGCTGGGCCGGATCCCGGCTCTGGAGCACTCGCTGGCTCTCGCTGGCGGCGACCGGCGCTGGGTACTGGCCGGCGACGGCTCGGCTCGGCCACCGCAAGCAACGGTCGAGGCCACCGTCGGCGGCCCGGCCGAGGCCCTGCTGCTGCTGGTCTGGGGCCGGATCGGCCTCGACGACCCGCGCCTGAGCCTGACCGGCGACCGCGACGCCGCTCTCGCCGTCCTCAGTGCTGGTCTGACGCCGTGACCACCCTCGCGACCCGGCCCACGACCCGGACCCGGCGGATCCACCCGGCCTGGACCGTGGCCGCGGTCACCTTCCTGGCCCTGATCGCGGCGGCGGCGTTCCGCTCCTCCACCGGGGTGCTGATCGAGCCGGTGGAGAACGAGTTCGGCTGGAGCCGGGCCTGGACCTCGGGCGCGGTCAGCGTCAACCTGGTCCTGTTCGGCCTGACCGCACCCTTCGCGGCCGCGCTGATGGAGCGGTTCGGCATCCGCCGGGTCGTGGCGGTGGCCCTGGCCTTGGTCGCGCTCGGCTCGGGCCTGACCCTGGTCATGACCCAGCCCTGGCACCTGCTGGTGCTGTGGGGTTTCGTGGTCGGTCTCGGCACCGGCTCGATGGCCCTGACCCTCGGCTCGATCGTGGCCAACCGCTGGTTCGTGGCCCGCCGGGGCCTGGTGATGGGCGTGTTCTCGGCCGGCTCGTCCACCGGCCAGCTGGTGGTGCTGCCGCTGGTCGCCTACCTGGCCACGCACTGGAGCTGGCGCTGGGCCTCAGCCCTGACCGCCGGGCTGGCCCTGGCCATCATCCCGCTGGTGCTGTGGCTGCTGCGGGATCGACCCGAGGACGTCGGCGCCCGGCCCTACGGCGCCGCCCCGGCCCCCGCCGCCGAACCGGAAACCGTTCTCCCGGAACCATTGTCGAGCCTCGAGCCGGCCGTCCCGCTGATCGAGGCGGCCCCGGCCGCAGCCGGCTGGGTGGCCCTGCGCGAGCTGCGCCGGGCCTCGAAGACCTCGGCCTTCTGGATCCTGCTGGGGACGTTCGCGATCTGCGGCTGGTCGACCAACGGCCTGATCCAGACCCACTTCGTGCCGGCCGCCCACGACCACGGCCTGCCGATCCAGACCGCGGCCTCGCTGCTGGCCGTGGTCGGCATCTTCGACATCGTCGGCACGATCGGCTCGGGCTGGCTCAGCGACCGGGTGGACGCGCGAGTGCTGCTCTTCGTCTACTACGGCCTGCGGGGGCTGTCGCTGCTGGCCGGCCCGGCCGTGATGGGCCCGCACGTCGGCCCGCCGTTGATGTTCTTCATCGTGTTCTACGGCCTGGACTGGGTGGCGACCGTGCCGCCGACGGTGGCCCTGTGCCGGCAGCAGTTCGGCACCGCCCGCTCCAGCATCGTGTTCGGCTGGGTGTTCGCCGGGCACATGGTCGGGGCTGGCATCGCGGCCGAGGTGGCCGGCCTGATCCGGGAGTCGACCGGCTCCTACTCGGACGCCTGGTGGCTGGCCGGGGCGCTCTGCCTGCTGGCCGCGGTGGCGATCTTCGGGATCAGGGCACCGGAGCCAGCGACCGGGAGACCTGCCTGATCAGCTCCGGCCCGACCCGGCAGCAGCCACCGACCAGGCTCGCGCCGGCGTCGACCCAGCCCTGCAGCTCGCCCGGCCCGAAGCCGGTCGCCGCCGGGCCGGTCCAGGCGCGAGCTCGCGCGTCCCAGCCCTCGCCGCTGTTCGGGTAGGCCACCACCGGCTTGCCGGAGGCGTTCGCGGCCAGCTGGATCGCCCGCTCCAGCCCCACCGGGGTGGTGCAGTTGACGCCGACCGCGACGATCGAGTCGACCCCGGCGGCCAGGGCGAACGCCGACTCGGCGGGCTCGCCCCGGCGGGTGCGGACCACGCCGTCCGGGCCGATCACGGTGGTCAGGCTCAGCCAGCTCGGGTGCCCGAGAGCGGCCAGCTCGATCACCAGCGCCTCGGCCTCGAGCCGGGAAGGCACGGTCTCGGCGGCCAGGACGTTGACCCCTGCCTCGGCCAGGATCTCCAGCCGGGGCCGGTGGAACTCGCGCAACCGGGCCAGGTCGACGTCGTCCCCGTAGTCGCCGGTGTACTCGGAGCCGTCGGCCCGCATCGCGCCGAACGGCCCGACCGAGCCGGCGATCCACGGCCCTGAGCCCGCCGGCCCCGGTTCTGGCCCGGGCCCGGGCCCGGGCCCGGCGACCGTCTCGAGGGCCTGCCGAGCCAGGGCCACCGAGCGCCGCAGCAGAGCGACGCCGTCGTCCGGGTCGAACCCGGCCGCGGTCAGCCCCTCGGTCGAGGCCTGGTAGCTGGCAGTGGTGATCACGTCGGCGCCGGCCCGCAGGAACGCCGCATGCGCCTCGGCCACCGCCTGCGGGGCGTCGGCCAGCAGCCGGGCCGACCACAAGCGGCCGGAGATGTCGTGGCCGCGGCGTTCCAGCTCGGTCGACAGGCCGCCGTCCAGAATCAGGGGCCGGCCACCGGCGGGGCCGAGCACCGCGGGCAGCGTGGTCGGGCTCAGTCCCGGACCAGGGCCTTGGGCAGCGAGCCGGTCGACTTCACGTAGTACTGGGCCGCCTGGCGGGTGGCCAGCATCCGGGCCACACCCATCACCGCACCGGACAACGCCGCCCAGGCCAGGGCCTCGGTCCAGTTGGTCTCCGGGTCTTCCGGAACGGTCGGCGGCTTGTCGCCGGTGGCCCCGCGCCAGATCACGGTGAGCGTCTTGTCGGCGGCCTGCGCGGCGGCGACGGCCGAGAGCGCGGCCAGCACCTTCCAGAGAATGGTCTTCATGGTTCCCCTCGGCGGCAGTTCAGAGCAGGGCGACGAGCCAGCGCAACACCGGCAACAACACCGGCGCGCTGATCCCGAACATACCCACGATCAGCACGCACGCCACCAGCCGGGCCAGCGGGCTGTGTCCGCCGGTCTCGGTGCCCCGGAGCATGCGCAGGATCATCGACCAAGGTTCGCATGCCTGGGCCCTCGGACACAGCCTCCCTGCCCGAATCGTCACCGACCGGTGTAACGTCACAACTGCGACAGGGGAGCGCCACCGCGGCGCTGAGAGTGCGGGCAACCGCAGACCCTCGAACCTGATCCGGGTCATGCCGGCGAAGGGAGTCGAGTCTCGGCCTAGGCCGAGGTGCATCTCGACGCCCGGCCCACCGCGGTGGGCGGGCGTGGGCTGCGCCCCGGCCTGGTCCCCCTCCTGAGAAGGAGGACACAGTCATGACCGAGAGCACCATCGAGAACCGACCGAGCACGCTCTGGTCCACTCCCCGGATGCTGGCCGGGGCCGTACCGATCGTGCTCGGGATCGTGATCTACCTGGTCGGGCTGCCCGGGTCGAGCTCGATCTTCGACACCCCGATCTCCGACCTGACCCTGCCGGTGGCCCTGTTCGTGGGCACGGCCGGGGTCGCGGTGGTGGCCTCGACCGCCTCCGCGGGCCGCTGGCGGGTGGTCGACATCGTCGTCGCCGGCGTGCTCGGGGTGGCCGGTGGCCTGGTCTTCTCGGCCTGGAACGCCGGATCGGCCCCGCTACGGGACGCGATGGTGCCACCGGCCTCGGCGATCATCGTCGGCGTCTGGCTGTTCCCGGCCGTGCTCGGGGCCCTGATCGTGCGCAAACCGGGGGCCGGCGTGTTCACCGAACTGGTCGCGGCCGTGCTCAGCGCCCTGGTCGGCAACGAGTGGGGCTTCGCCACGGTCTGGTACGGCCTGGTCGAGGGGATGGGCGCCGAGGTGGTCTTCGCGTTGCTGCTCTACCGCCGCTTCGGCCTGCCGACCGCGCTGCTGGCCGGCGCCGGGGCCGGGGTCGCGGTCGGCCTGATGGACAGCCTGATCTACTACCCGGACGTGCTCGGCACCGGCGGCCGGCTGGCCTACGTGGCCATCTCGGTCGGCTCCGGCGTGGTGATCGCCGGTCTCGGCTCCTGGCTGCTGACCCGGGCCCTGGCCCGGACCGGCACTCTGGCCCCGCTGGCCTCGGGCCGTGTCGCCGAGCGGGTCTGACCGTGGCCGAGGCGGCGCTGGTCCAGGCCCGTGACTGGGGGTGGCGGCACGGCACCCGCAAGGCCTGGGCGGTGCGCGGCCTCGACCTGCGGATCGAGCCGGGCGAGCGGGTGATGCTGCTCGGCCCGAGCGGGGCCGGCAAGTCGACCCTGCTGGCCGGGCTGGCCGGGTTGCTCGACCCGGGCGAGTCCGGCGGCGACGAGCAGGGCGAACTGCTTCTGGACGGCGTGAGCGCGCGCTCGGCCCGGCGGCAGGCGGTCCGCTCGGGGCAGGCCCGGACCGGCCTCCTGCTGCAGGACCCGCAGGCCCAGACCGTGCTGGCCCGGTGCGGGGACGACGTCGCGTTCGGCCTGGAGAACCACGCCGTGCCGTTCGAGCAGATCTGGCCCCGGGTCGAGGCGGCCCTGCGCGAGGTCGGCTTCCCGTACGGGCGCGACCATCCGACCGCGGCGCTGTCCGGCGGGCAACGGCAGCGGCTGGCGCTGGCCGGGGTGCTGGCCCTGCAGCCGGGCCTGCTGCTGCTGGACGAGCCGACGGCGATGCTCGACCCGGAGGGGGCCGCGCTGGTGCGGCAGAGCGTGGCCGCCGTGCTCGAGCTGACCGGGGCCGGCTGTCTGCTGGTCGAGCACCGGGTCGAGCCCTGGCTGCCGCTGATCGACCGGGTGGTCGTGCTCGAGCCCGGCGGCGGGGTCCGGGCCGACGGGCCGCCGCAGCGGGTCTTCGCCGAGCAGTCCGAAGCCCTGGCCGCGGCCGGGGTCTGGGTTCCGGGACGGCGGGTCTCAGCGTCCGGGTCGGCGTCCGGGTCAGTATCCGGGTCGGCGTCGGGCCCGCCGGCCCCGGCCGGCGACATCCTGATCACGGCCGAGAAGCTGGCCGTGGCCCGGCCCCGGGTGGCCGAGAACGCCGTCCAGGGCGTCGATCTCACCCTCACCGCGGGCCGGGCGCTATGCGTGACCGGGCCGAACGGGGTCGGCAAGTCGACCCTGGCCCTGACCGTGGCCGGCCTGCTGAAGCCGACCGGCGGCCGGCTCGAGGCGGGGCCGGCCCTGGCCGCCGGAGCCGGCCCGGATCCGTACCGGTGGAAGGCGGGCCGGCTGGTCAGCCGGATCGGGACCGTGTTCCAGGACCCGCAGCACCAGTTCGTGGCCGCGACCGTAGCCGCCGAACTGGCCGTCGGGCCGTCCCGGACCACCGGCTCGCGCCGGCCGGGCCCCGCGCAGGTCGCCGCCCGGACCGAGGAGCTGCTCAGCCGGCTGCGGCTGGCCGACCTGGCCCGGGCCAACCCGTTCACCCTGTCCGGCGGGGAGCAGCGCCGGCTCTCGGTCGCGACCGTGCTGGCCACCGCGCCGTCCGTGCTGGTGCTCGACGAGCCCACCTTCGGCCAGGACGCGCGCACCTGGGCCGAGCTGACCGCGCTGCTCGGCGAGCTGCTGGCCGAGGGCGCCTCGATGCTGGTGGCCAGCCACGACCAGGAGCTGGTCGAGGTGCTCGGCGCTCCCGGCCGGGGCGCGGTGCTGGCCCTGTGACCGCCCTGATCAGCCTGCCGGCTCCGGGCCGGACGCCGACCGCCGTCGTCGCCCGGGCCAATCCGGTGGCGAAACTGGCGGTAGCCATGGTGATTCCACTGGCCCTGATCCTCACCGTCGACCCGGTCACGGCCGGCACCGCCCTGGCCCTGGAGGTGCTGGCCCTGCCCTGGTGCGGGCTCGGCCCCGGCCGGTTGCTCCGCAGCAGCTGGATCGTGCTGCTCAGCGCGGTCCCGGCCGGCCTGCTGACCGCCGTCTTCGGGGTGGACGGCGGCCGGCTGGTGGCCGGCCTGGGCCCGGTCACGATCACCACCGGATCGCTCACCGCGGCCACCGCCATCATGCTGCGGATCCTGGCCATCGGCCTGCCCGGCGTCGTCCTGATCGCCACCACCGACCCCACCGATCTGGCCGATGCCCTGGCCCAGGTGCTGCACCTGCCGCACCGGTTCGTGCTCTCGGCGCTGGCCGCGCTGCGCCTGTTCGGGGTACTGGCCCAGGAGTGGCAGGCGTTGACCATGGCCCGCCGGGCCCGGGGCTTCGACGTCGGCTTCGGCCGGTCGTCCGGGTACGGGCTGGGGGCGGCGCGGCAGTTCGGCGGGCAGGTGTTCGCGCTGCTGGTGCTGGCCATCCGGCGGGCCACGGTGCTCGCGGTGGCCATGGAGGCCCGGGGTTTCGGCGTCGAGCGGCGGCGGACCTGGGCCCGGCCGAGCCGGTTCGGGCGGGCCGACGGGCTGATCGCCCTGGCCGGTGTGCTGATCGCCGCGGTGGCTACCGCGGTCGGCGTGGCGACCGGCTCCTGGAACCTGGTCCTGTCCTGACTACTGCTTCGTCGGGGAAGATCCGGCCCGCCGGCTGGACCGGATCTTCCCCGATGACCGAGCGGTCAGCCGATGGAGCAGGACCCGTGGGCGTGCACCTCGACCTCGTCGGCGAAGGTGCTGAGCATTGAGAGCACCAGCCGGGCCGTGCCGTCCGGGTGGGCACAGGCGCCGCGGCCGGTGACCAGCGCGCACAGCTCGCGGACCCGGGGCAGGGTGCGCGGGTCGTAGCCGCCGGGCCCGGTCCGGGCCAGACGCTGGCAGGCCTCGGCCAGGGCGGGCAGGCCCCGGGTGCACGGCCCGCAGCGCTGGGCCCGCTGCCGGGCCAGGAAGGCGGCGATCTCGGCGGTGTACGTCACCGGGCAGTCGCCGGGCAGCAACGGCAGCACCACGCCGGCCCCGAGCCGGGCCTCGAACGGCCGCAGCCCGGCCGGGCTGATCGTGGCCCGGCGCACCTGCTCGGCCGACAGCCAACTGCCGTGATACCCGCCCAGCAGCACCGGCTGGCCGGGGTCGAAACCGCACAACTGCAGCACGTGGGTCAGCGGCTCGCCGTGCGGCACCTCGACGACCACGCCGCCGGGGCCGTCGGCCGCCACCGAGAGCATTCGGGTGCCCGGTTCGTCGGCGGTGCCGAACTCGGCGTAGCCGTTGGGCCCGATCGAGTGCAGGGCCGCGACCTGGGCGAAGGTCTCGGCGTTGGACATCAGCGTCGGCTTGCCCCGCAGCCCCGACACGGCCTCCGGCTGCCGGCCGGTGACCGGCAGGTTCTCCCGGCCGGAGAGCAGCTCGATCACCGCCCGGGACTGACCGCCGACGAACCCCATGGTGGTCTCGTGCAGTTCGAAGGTCACCGGCGCCCGGCCGCCGACCCGCTCGGCCACCGCCCGGCGCAGGGCCGCGACCACCGGCGGCCGCTCGCCGGGCAGCACCACGTTGATCACCGAGACCCCCAGGGCCTCGGCCACCAGTTGGGCGCCGTCCAGCACCAGGTGTGGGGCCACGCAGAGCAGGGTGCTGTCCTTGGCGCTGGCCGGCTCGCCCTCGGAGGCGTTCACCACCAGCTCGCGTCGCTTGCCCGAGCTGACCGCCACCTGCAGCTTCTGGGCGAACGGGAACTCGGCCCCACCTCGCCCGACGATCCGGGCCCGCCGGACCAGCGAGATCAGGGCCTCGGCGCTGAGCCGGCCCGGTTCGCGCCACAGCCGCCGGTGCGAGCCCAGCCCCGGGTCGGTGCCCAGGCCGCGCAGCAGCAGCGGGCCGGTCAGCGCGGCGACGTCGGTCTCGTAACCGGCCGTCAGCATCGCGTAGCCGCTCATACCGCGTAGCCCTTCATGCCGCGGCCACCCGGTCGAGCCGGCGCTCGTGGCTGAACGTGGCCAGCCGGATGGCCACGGCGAAGGCGACCACGCCGATGCACACCGCCGTCACCACCACCGACCAGGTGGTCCGCTGGTCGGTGCCCATCCCGAGACCGTGGATCAGGCCGAACAACCAGCCCACGTACGTGCTCAGGTGCACCACCCGCCAGCGCCGATGGCCGAACCGGTGCCGGGCCAGGCTGGTGACCGTGGCCATCAGCAACAGGTCCGTCGCGAGCGTGCCGAAGGCGCCCCAGACCGGCCGGTAGCCCAGGCCGAACGGGATGAACACGTCCCACCACTGGATGTCCACGTAGTTGTCGATCACCGCGAAGGTCACGTGGGCCACCAGCAGGGCCAGGGCCAGCAGCGAGATGTTCCGGTGCAGGGCCTGGGTCACGAACCGGGGCCACCACCGGGACGACGCCCGCATCGTGGCCAGCACGCCCAGGGCCACCGCGGCGGTCAGCAGCATCAGCAGGACCACACCGGTGCCCCGGTTGAGGAACCAGTTCAGCCGGCTGTCCGAGATCAGGCTGGTGCTCTCGGCGGCGCTCATCGGCTCAGCTCCGGTTGAGGTCGGGTCCGGGTTTCGGAGTTCGATCCGGAGTTCGGCTCGGAGTCGGGTTCGGAGTCGGGTTCGGGCCAGCCCGCGAGGCGCAGCACCGTGCCGTCGGTGCCGACCAGCCGGGCGGCCAGGTCGTGCTCGCGCAACCAGGCCGGCGCCCGCTCGGCCAGCACGATCGCGGCCGTGCTGGCCGCATTGGCGGCCAGGCAGCTGCCGGCGCAGACGCTCGCGGTCCGCCAGACCGGCAGCACCGGGGCGCCGGTCCGCGGGTCGAGCAGATGATGGACGCCGACCCCGGCGTGCCGCCAGCGCCGGGCCCGGGTGGACGACGTGGCCAGGCCCCCGGCTTCCAGGACGACGGTCTCGGCCTCCGGCCCGTCGGCGTCCTGCGGGCGTTCGGCCACGCTGATCCGCCACGGGTGGCCCGGCTCGCCGTCGCCGTCCGCGATTGCGGGCCGGCCGATCGCGACGTCGCCGCCGAGGCTGATCACCAGGGCGGTTCCGGTCTGCTCGGGCACCAGGGCGGCGATCAGGTCGGCGGCGAACGCCTTGCCGGTGGCGCCCAGGTCCAGGGCCACGCCGTCCGGTACCCGCAACGCCCCCTCGGGGTCGACGCCGATCTGCCGCCAGCCGTCGGTCGCGGCCGGGATGCCGGCCGGCGAGGAACCGGTCCCGGAGCCGGCCACCGGCGTCCCCGACGCTTGCCGGGCGTGAACCTCGTCCAGGTCACGGTCGTAACCGAGGGCGACCAGTTGCGAGCCGAGCGTGGGATCAACCAGGCCACCGGTGCTCTCGGCCACCCCGATCGCCGCCGTCACGGCCTGGGCCAGCAGCGGATCCACCCGAACCCACCGGCCCGCCGTCCGATTCGCTCGCACCAGGTCCGAGTCGGGCCGGAACCGGCTGCAGCTGCGGTCGATCCGGTCCAGGAGCTGCTCGCTCGCGGCCCGGGCGGCGGCCAGCCGGGCGGCGTCGGCGACCACCAGGGCGGCGTAACTGCCGAGCGCTCGCCAGCCGGTCGCGGCGTAGCCGGCGGCAGTGGGCGAGGTCATGGGCACATTCTCACGGAACAGAGGTCTTTTCGGTGCGGCCGTTCGGGGCCGTTCCCCGGACGGCTCAGGAGCCGGTGGACGGAACGGACGGCGGGACGGTGGTCGGAGCGGCGGCCGGCGACGTCGTCGTCGAGGTCGGCACCGTCGTCGTCGGCTTGGGCTTGGGTTTCGGCTTGATCGTCGCGCTGTTGGTCGAGGTCTTCGGTTTGGTGGTCGCCTTCGCGGTCGGACCGGCGGGGGCGAGGGGGGCCCCGGTCGCCGTGGACCGGGGGGTGCTCGTGGTCCGGCTCGGCTTCGGGGTGGATTTCTTCTTCTTGGGGCCGGTCTTCCCGACCGGGCCGCCGAGCGCCTTCGCGGTCGGGCCGGTGCCGGTCGGGACGACGACGGTACCGGCGGCCTCCGGCTTGGAGGCGACGAACTTGAGCTCGTCCCGCTGCTTGGTCTGCTCGGCGGCCAGCGCGGTGGTGGCGCCGACCGCGACCAGGGTCACCGCCGCGACGGCCGAGGTGACCGTGCCGACCAGCCGGAGGCCACGGTCGCGGTCATTGGGGTTCACGGATGCCACGCCCAAGAATATCGACGAACCCGGCTGAAGCCGCACTCACGTCTGGCTCAAGAGAACCCCAAACCCGGCTTGAGGAGCGAGGGAAGGGTCACAGCGGCGAGCTGAACCTTTTGGCCTCAGACGGACGTGCGGGCACTCATCAGACGGCGGAACCGCTGGCTCCAGCGATAGGCGGCGCGGTTCTTGCGGTTGCGCACCCGCAGGCTCTGGCTGACGCTCTCGGCCGCCCCGAAGACGACCTGGACCTTGGCCCCGCCGAGCCGGGAGCGGCCCAGCTCGAGCCGGCCGCCGGAGGCGATCGCGGCCCGCCGGACGATGTCCAGACCCAGTCCGCTGGAGCCGGCGTTGCTGTGTCCGCGATTGACGATGTCGGCCCCGGGCAGGCCCGGACCGCCGTCCTGGACCGAGAGCATCACCTCACGGCCGGGGCCGGAGTTGACCGTGACCTCCAGCGGCACGCCCTCCTCGGTGTGGGCGAAGATGTTGTCGATCAGGACGTCGATCACGTCGGTCACGTCGGAGACGTCGATCCGGGCCCAGGTCGGCCGCAACGGCAGCCAGGTGCGCAGCGAACGGCCCTGCTCCTCGGCCAGCGCCGACCAGAAGGCGACCCGCTCGCCGACGATCGCGGCGACGTCGCAGCGGGCCGTGACGTTGGCCCGGACCGGCCGGCGGGCGTCGCGCACCACCGCGTCCACGGTCCGCTCCAGGTGGGCCACGTGCTGGTCGAGGCGCTCGGCGATCTCGGGGTCGGTGATCGACTCGGCGTCCAGCCGCAGAGCGGTGACCGGGGTGCGCAGCCGGTGCGAGAGGTCGGCCACCGATTCACGCTCGGAGATCAGCAGCTGCTCGATCCGGGCGGCCAGCCGGTTCAGGGCCTGGGCCATGGCCACCACCTCGGGCGGGCCGGTCTCCTCGGTGCGGGTGTCGAGCTGGCCCTCGCGCATCGAGTCGGCCGCGGCGGCCAGGGCGTGGATCGGCGCGCTGACCCGGCGGGCCAGGGTGTCGGCGGCGGCGATCGAGAGGCCGAGCAGCAGCAGGCCCAGACCGGCCAGGATCCAGGTCGCCCGGTCGACCCCGCGATGCAGGTCGGAACCGGAGATGGTGGTGCGGACCACGGTGATCCCGCCGCTGCGACCGGCCACCACAGGCACGTAGACGATCACTTCGCCGTTACGCCGGTCGTTGAAGGCCAGGCCCTGGTCGCGGGACTTCTTCACCGAGGCGTCGCCGGCCCGGCTCTTGTCGCCGAGGATGGTGCCGTTGGGCAGGAAGACCGTGACCGTGCCGAGCTCGGTCGGGCTGACCTTGGCCAGCTCGGCCTTGGCCGCGTCCTCGCCGGACTGGGCTGCGACCGCTCCCAGGTTCTGCGCGTCGGTGGTGACCGTGCCGATCGTCCGCTCCTCGGCCAGCGAGCGCAGCAGCAGAGTCAGCGGGACCAGGAAGGCGAGCACCACGGCGGAGGTGGTGGCCGCGACCAGCAGGGTCAGGCGCCAGCGCATCGGCGGTCCGCTCAGCCCTGGCCGGGGGCCACGAGCCGGATTCCGACTCCGCGGGTGCTGTGCAGGTAGCGCGGCTCGGCCGCGGACTCGCCGAGCTTGCGGCGCAGCCAGGACAGGTGCACGTCGATCGTCCGGTCGCCGCCGCCGTAGGGCTGCTGCCAGACCTCGGCCAGCAGTTCGCGCTTGCTGACCACCTCGCCGGCCCGCTGGGCCAGGGCCAGGAGCAGGTCGAACTCCTTGCGGGAGAGCTCCAGCGGCTCGCCCTCGAGGGTGGCGACCCGGGTCCGGGCGTCCAGGGCCAGGCCGCCCACGGTCAGCGGGCCCTCGGTCTTCTGCGGGCCGCCCCGGCGCAGCACGGCCCGGATCCGGGCGTCGAGGTGGTCGGCACCGAAGGGCTTGGTGACGAAGTCGTCGGCGCCGGCGTCCAGGGCCCGGACGGCGTCCGTGTCCTCCTCGCGGGCGGTGACCACGATCACCGGCACCTCGCTGACCGCGCGCAGCATGGTCAGCACCTGGACGCCGTCGACGTCGGGCAGGCCGAGATCGAGCAGGACCACGTCGGGTCTGTCGTCGATCACGGACTGTAGTCCAGGCAGGCCGCCTGGTTGCCACTGCACCGCATGACCACGATCGGTCAGCGCACGGGAAAGGGCCGCGCGGATGCCCGCGTCGTCCTCAATGATCAGGATGACCGCCACGAGCGTGACGCTACCGCCCCGGAGGGCATGACGGAGATTCTGATTGTCCACGAATACGCCGGATGGCCGAGCGGATAGGCTTTGTGCGGAGGTGGACGACTGTGCGTACTCGGATTCTGGCCAGCGTCACCCTGTGGTTGGTAGCCGTCGCCTCCATCGCCGCGATCGCCTGGCTGGCCATCGACGCGGCCGGCCGGCAGGTCACCGCGGGCCCGGTCTCGGCGTCCCTGGCGAGCACGGCCGGCGGCTCGAAACACGCCGATTCCACCGGGGGCCGGGCGTCGTCGGCCGGGCGACCGGCGTCCACCAGCAGGGCGTCGACGCCTCGCACCAGTAGGCCGGCGACGCCGTCGGCCCCGGCTTCGCCGACCGGCCGCGCCCGCAATCCGGTCCCGGGCACGTATGCCACTGCCGGGGGCCGGATCGGGGTGATCTGCCGGGGGCGGTCCGTCACGCTGGACGGCGGTTACGCCCAACCGGCTTCCGGCTGGTCGGTCCGGGTGGCCTCCGGCGGGCCGCAGCAGGTCCAGGTGGTGTTCGAGCTCAATGACGACCAGGCCCTGCTCGTGCTGGCCGACTGCGCCGCCGACGGGCGCCCCCAGTTCGACCAGGACCGGATCGAGGCCGGCTCACCCCCGCAGACGTCGTCCTCCGGGCCCGCGCCGCCGGCCTGAGCCGCGTTCGGAGCCTGTTCGGATCCTTCGCGAAACCGGGAATCAGAGCTCTGAGCACGAGGTTGAGTCGAGTGGGCTCAAGTTAGGTCAGTCCGGAGTTGACAGCTCCGCTCCGACCGGAGCAACCTGAGCGCAGGGCACTCACCTTTACTCGAAAGGAACGGCAACCATGGCAAGAGCGGTCGGCATCGACCTGGGAACGACGAACTCGGTCGTCTCCGTGCTGGAGGGCGGCGAGCCCACCGTCATCGCCAACGCCGAGGGCGGGCGCACCACGCCGTCCGTCGTCGCGTTCGCGAAGTCGGGCGAGGCGCTGGTCGGCGAGGTCGCCAAGCGGCAGGCGGTGACCAACGTCGAGCGGACCATTCGCTCCGTGAAGCGTCACGTCGGCACGGACTGGAAAATCGAGATCGACGACAAGAAGTACACCGCGCAGGAGATCTCGGCGCGGGTGCTGCAGAAGCTGAAGCGCGACGCCGAGGAGTACCTGGGCGAGCCGGTCACCGACGCGGTGATCACGGTTCCGGCGTACTTCAACGACGCTCAGCGGCACGCCACCAAGGAGGCCGGTGAGATCGCCGGCCTGAACGTCCGCCGGATCATCAACGAGCCGACCGCCGCCGCTCTGGCCTACGGCCTGGAGAAGGGCAAGGCCGACGAGCGCATCCTGGTCTTCGACCTCGGTGGCGGCACCTTCGACGTCTCCCTGCTCGAGGTCGACGTCGAGGAGGGTGGCAGCACCGCGATCCAGGTGGTGGCGACCAGCGGTGACAACCTGCTCGGTGGCGACGACTGGGACCAGCGCGTGATGGACCACCTGGTCAACACCGTGAAGAGCTCGACCGGGGTCGACCTCTCCAAGGACAAGATCGCGATGCAGCGGCTGCGGGAGGCCTCGGAGCAGGCCAAGAAGGAGCTCTCCAGCGCCACCGCGACCACGATTTCGCTGCAGTACCTGTCGATGACCGAGAACGGTCCGGTCCACCTAGACGAGAAGCTCACCCGGGCCCAGTTCCAGCAGATGACCGCCGACCTGCTGGAGCGGACCAAGCAGCCGTTCCTCTCGGTGATCAAGGAGGCCGGCATCAACGTCTCCGAGATCGACCACATCGTGCTGGTCGGCGGTTCCACCCGGATGCCCGCCGTCACCGACCTGGTCAAGGAGCTGACCGGCGGCAAGGAGCCGAACAAGGGCGTCAACCCGGACGAGGTCGTGGCCATCGGCGCCGCCCTCCAGGCCGGCGTGATCCTCGGCGACCGCAAGGACGTGCTGCTGCTCGACGTCACCCCGCTGAGCCTCGGCATCGAGACCAAGGGTGGCATCCTGACCAAGCTGATCCACCGCAACACCGCGATCCCGACCAAGGCCTCCGAGGTGTTCACCACGGCTGATGACAACCAGCCGCAGGTGCTCATCCAGGTGTTCCAGGGCGAGCGCGAGCTGGCTCGCGACAACAAGCCGCTGGGCAACTTCGAGCTCACCGGGATCGCCCCGGCGCCGCGCGGAGTGCCGCAGATCGAGGTCACTTTCGACATCGACGCCGACGGCATCGTGAACGTGTCCGCGAAGGACCGGGGCACGGGCAAGGAGCAGGCGATGCGGATCTCGGGCGGCAGCGCCCTCAGCAAGGACGAGATCGACCGCATGATCAAGGAGGCCGAGGCGCACGCCGACGAGGACCGTCAGCGGCGCGAGGAGGCCGAGGTCCGCAACACGGCCGAGCAGCTGGTCTACTCGACCGAGAAGTTCCTGCGCGACAGCGACGACAAGCTGCCCGAGGAGGGCAAGGCCGAGGTCAACTCGGCCATCGCCGACCTGAAGAAGGCCCTCGAAGGCACCGACATCGGCGAGGTCAAGGCCAAGCACGAGGCCCTGTCGGCGGCCAGCCAGAAGCTCGGCGCCGCGCTCTACTCGCAGCAGGCCGAGGGCGAGAACGCGCCGTCCGGTGCCGGTGAGGCCGGTTCGCCGTCGGGTTCGGCCACCGACTCCGACGACGACGTGGTCGACGCCGAGATCGTCGACGAGGACAAGTGATGTCGGAGCCGAACTTCGACTCCGGCGAGGGCCGCGAACAGCCGGGCCCGGTGATCCGGGACCGGCGCCGGCTCGACCCCGAGACCGGGCTGCTGAGGGACGCGTTCGACGCCGATCCCTCGGCGCCCGGCTCGCCGGCCGGCGACGAGCCGGCCGGATCGGGGTCGACCGGATCGGGGCCGGCGTCCGACGAGTCGATCATCGACCCGGCCGACTACGTGGCTGATGTGGAAGAAACGGAGACGGTTGCGCTGGATGGCATTCTGGCTGATCTCGACGCCGCCCAGGCCTCGGCGGCCGAACGGCTGTCGGATCTGCAGCGGCTGCAGGCGGAGTTCGTGAACTACCGCCGGCGGGTCGACCGCGACCGCGACGTGGCTCGCGATCAGGCCGTGGCCGGCGTCCTGGAGGCCTTGCTGCCGGTGCTCGACGACATCCATCTGGCCCGCCAGCACGGCGATCTGGAGGGTGGACCGTTCGCGGCCATCGCTGAGAAGCTGGACGGCGTGTTGCAGCGCCTCGGTCTGGTTCGTTACGGCGAGCCGGGCGAGGAGTTCGACCCGGCCGTGCACGAAGCCCTGATGCGGACCGAGGCCGACCTGGCCGAAGGCACCACCACGACCACCGTCGTCCAGGTTCTCCAGCCGGGGTACCGGGCCGGGGAACGCGTGCTGCGTGCGGCCAGGGTGGCTGTCGCCGACCCGCACTGATCGGCATCTGGTAGCAGACCCGATCCTGTCTAGGAGTGTGTATGGCGGGCCAGGACTGGTTCGAGAAGGACTTCTACGCGGTCCTCGGTCTGACGCAGGACGCGTCGGCCGCGGACGTCAAAAAGGCGTACCGCAAGCTGGCCCGCCTGCATCACCCGGACGCCAATCCGGGTGATGCCGGGGCCGACAAGCGGTTCAAGGAGGTCGGCGAGGCCTACTCGGTGCTGTCGGACGTCGAGCAGCGCAAGCAGTACGACGCGATCCGGTCCATGGCCCGCGGTGGGGCTCGCTTCACCTCGGGCAGCGGTGGGCCGTCGGCCGGCAACGGCGCCGGCTTCGAAGACATGCTGGGCAACCTGTTCGGCGCCGGCGGGGCCGGTGGCGGCGTGCCCAGTGGGGCCCGGATCCGGTACCCCGGAGCTCCTCCCGGGCCCGAGTCCCCGATCTTCGAGGACATGCTGAACGGCTTGTTCACCGGTCAGGGGGCCGGCCGCCCCGGCGGCGGGCCGGCCGGGTTCCGGGCGCCGCGGGGGCCGCTGCGCGGGGCCGACCTCAACACCCAGACCCGGCTCACCTTCCGCCAGGCCATGGAGGGGGCCCTGCTCAACCTGCGGGTCGACGATCCCCAGGTCGGGCCGCGCACGATCACCGCCCGGCTGCCGGCCGGCGTCCGCGACGGCCAGAAGGTCCGCCTGCGGGGCAAGGGTCGGCCCTCCGACCTCGGCGGCGAACCGGGCGACCTCTGGGTCACGGTCAACCTCGAGCCGCACCCGATCTTCACCATCGACGGGTCCGACGTCCGGCTGACCGTGATGATCACCTTCCCCGAGGCGGTGCTCGGGGCCGAGATCGAGGTGCCGACCCCCGACGGAGGGCGGGTCCGGCTCAAGGTGCCCGCGGGCACGCCGGCCGGGCGCACGCTCCGGGCTCGCGGCCGAGGGGTCAAGGCCGCCAAGGGCACCGGTGATCTGCTGGTCAGCCTGCAGATCGCCGTGCCGCAGCGGGTGGACGGCAAGGCCAAGGACGCGCTCAAGGCCTTCGCCGAGGCCACTGCGGGCGAGTCGCCCCGGGCCGACCTCTTCGCCCACCAGGACGAGGGCGGAGCGCAGTAGGTGTGCCGATGCCCGACGACCTCAACCTCGATTTCGCGGTCGATCCGGATGCGCCGATCTTTGTGATCTCGGTGGCGGCCCAGCTGGCCGGCATGCACCCGCAGACGCTGCGGCAGTACGACCGGCTGGGGCTGGTCAGCCCCGGCCGGGCCGTCGGTCGAGGTCGTCGGTACTCGGCCCGGGACGTCGCCTCGCTGCGCGAGGTACAGCGCCTCTCGCAGGAGGAAGGCGTCAACCTGGCCGGGATCAAGCGCATCCTGGAGTTGGAGTACGAGGTTCGCGGGCTGCGCGCCGAGGCTCAGCGGTTGCTCGAAGAGCTGGAGACGGTCCGGCTGCGCCTCCAGGCCGGCAGCCGGGTCTTCGCCGCCGACCGGGGTGGCGACATCGTCGCCGTCCCGCCCGGGCGCCGTCCGCAGCGACCGGCCACGTCCACCGCCCTGGTCGTCTGGCGCCCGCGCTCTCAGCGCTGAGCTCGACCGTCAGTTCGCCGGAACGCGCCCACGGGAGCCGAACGCCGCTCCCAGAGCCGTCCCGGCCAGAGCCGGTACCAAATACGCCGGAACCGTGACCCACCGTAGCGCCAGCGTCAGCCCGAGGCCGAGCACCAGGATCGTGACCAGGGTGCCGGTGAGCGCAGCTGCCCGCCGGGCCGTGCTCCGGGCCAGAACCCGCCGTCTGGCTCGCCGTCCGGTCAGGCCGGACCCCACGGCGCAGGCCAGCCCCAGAGCCAGGCCCCCCTGGATCCCGGTCGCGATCGCCTCGCCGGTGCCCAGTCGATGGTTGACCTCGTACCGGGCCAGGGCCACCGACAGGACCACGACGTACAGCAGCAGGTAGGTCACCAGGGCCGTGAGCAGCCCGAGCAGGACCGGAAGAAGCAGTGAGCGGGCGCCGTCCCGGTGCCGATTCTCAAATCTTTGGTCACTCTCCGCGTTCACCGGACTCGCCGCGGTCGGCCCCTGCGCCAATCGGTCCGAGCCCCGAGCCGGCTGGCCGGCGCGGCGCCCAGAAGGCCGCTCAGACCGATCAGCAGCACGCCCCCCGAGCCGTGGCCGACGACCCAGCCGTTGACGGCCACGGCCACTGTCAACAGCCCAGGAGCGAGCAGCGCCACCCGGCGGGCGCTGCGCTCGTCCACATCGGCCCGGCGCAATTGAGCGGCCGCCACACCAGCGCCTATTGCCGCGGAGAGGGCCATGGCCGCAGCGGAGCAGAACTCGAATCCACCCTGGCCGAGGCCAGTACGGCCCGTTCCGTAGTCGGCGGTTCCGAAGGCCACCGCGATCACCAGGATCTGCAGAACGAGAAAGCTGATCAGGGCCGCGACGAAGCCCAGACTCAATGGCAGAGAACTGTTGATCGCGGTCGGAGCGGCGCCCCAGACGATCGCCTCATCCTCTCGCCGGCTAATCACGGAAAGTGGTTTCACGAGCGAGCGCGATCCCATCGAGCGGAAAGTCCCACCGGCTTCTCCCGACTGTCTGTTGATCACTGAATGACGAATGGAAGGGCCCGCTCGAGTCGCGAGCCGGCCTCCCGGAAATCCTCCGCAGCGAACCCCGCGGCTGCTGTCGACTCAAAGGTCGAGGCTGACCAGTCGGGCAATCTAGTGTCCCCAGGCCCTTGCGTTTGCACCGGTTGGCACTGAATTGTGTGCTCCGACAGACCGGCGTGGTCGGGCCGATCTGCGGTCGAAGGGGACTGCCAGCACGACGAGGGGGCCAGCTGCCGGCCCGGCACCACGAATCCACCGGCGGGGTGACTCGTCCAGTCGGCCACCGTGGGTGATGAAACGAAGAAGTGAGGTGGGGACGGAAAATGAATCCGCGCCAACGACGCGGAGTGCTGCTCATGAGTGTGGCCGCGCTCGGAGCTGTGGCCGTATTCGTGTTGATCATCAACTACGTGAACGGGATCCACAGCCAGGTCGGGCCGATGGCCACCAGTTACCGCTTCACCAAGTCGATCGGCGAACTGACTCCGATCACGGCCGACGACATCGAAGAGGTCCATCTGCCCTCCCGCTGGCTCCCCGGTGCCGCCATTCAGTCATTCGACACCACTCGCGGCCTGGTGGCCACCTCCAACATTCCCGCCGGCGCGTTGTTGCAGCAGGGCATGGCCGGTCCGCCGCCCGAACTGCAGCCGGGCCAGCTCGAGATGGCCATTATGATCAATGCCGAGACCGGGGTCGCCGGCAAGATCCATCCGGGCGATCTGGTCGACATCTACGGCACCTTCAGCACCTCCTCGACCACCGGCCGGGGCACCCAGAACCTCACCCAGGCCCGGGTGATCGTGGCCAACGCCCAGGTTCTGGCCATCGGATCCCTGCAACGGGTGGACGCCGCCCCGAAGGACGGCAGTTCGGCCGCCTTCCAGCAGAACGAGGTCGTGCCGGTCACGTTCGCCCTTGATCGCGCCGACAGCCTCAAGGTCACCTACGCCGAGAGTTTCGCGACCAAGGTCCGGCTGGCCCTGGTCGCCCCGGGCACCCGATCCAAGACGCCGACCTCGGGCGACGTGATGAACCAGAGCAACGTCTTCGGGGCGCCGAAGGCCGCGGCCCCGGTCAAGAAGGCCCCGGCCAAGGCCAAGGCCAAGAAGGCCGCCAAGTGAGCCGGCGGCTGGTCCTCGGTTGCCCCGACCAGGACATCATCGACCGGGTCACCTCCGTGGTCGGCGAGCTCGGTGACGAACTGGTGGCGGTGGCCATGTCGTCGATCGAGGTACTGGAGGCGATCGCCGACCACCAGCCCGACGTCCTGATCATGGCCGAGACCCTGGGCCCGATCCCGGTGCTCGACCTGATCCGTCAGGCCGCCCGACAGGACCCGTTCGTCGGCATCCTGCTGCTGTCGTCGGCCACCGACCCGGACATCTTCCGGGTCGCGATGGAGGCCGGGGCCCGCAGCATCGCCCCGATCACCTTCACCGTGGATGACCTGGGCCAGCGGATCGACGGCGCGGCGTCCTGGGCCGGCATGGTCCGTAACCACCTGGCCGGCCAGGCCGGCCGGGTGATCGGCACCGGTCACGTGGTCACCCTGGCCGGCAGCAAGGGCGGTGTGGGCACCACCACGATCGCCGTCCACACCGCTCTGGAGGCGGCGGCCAGCGGTCGGCGAACCTGCCTGGTCGACCTCGATCTGCAGGCCGGGGACGTCGCCGCGCTGCTCAACATCACTCACCGCCGGGACATGATCGACCTGGCCGGGGTGGCCGACGAGATCTCGGGGCAGGCCCTGGACGACGTCCTCTACCGGCATTCCAGCGGTCTGGAGGTGCTGCTCGCGCCGCGCGAGGGCGAGCGCGGCGAGGAGATCAGCGAGCCGGTGGCCCGGGCCATCCTGGGGGCACTGAAGTCCCGGTTCGACGTGATCGTCGTGGACGTCGGCAGCGTGCTCACGCCGGGCGGTGCGGCCGGGGTGCAGATCGCCGACCGGGCCGTGCTGGTCGCCACCCCCGACGTGCTCAGCATGCGCGGGGCCCGTCGGGCCTCCCGGCTCTGGGACCGGCTGCAGCTGCGCCGCGAGGGCGACCTGGTCGTGCTGCTCAACCGGATCTCCCGGCACGTCGAGGTGCAGCCCGATCTGGCCGCCCGGTTGGCCAAGCTGACCATCAGCGACATCGCGGTCCCGGCGTCGTTCCGGTCGTTCGAGGCCGCGGCCAACACCGGCGAGCCGTCCCGGGTGGTGGACCGCGACGTCCGCCGCGCGCTGGCTCGGGTGGCCGAGTCGCTCGGAGCCCGGGACGCCACCGCGGCCGGCCGTTCCGGGCGGGCCACCAACGGGGGGCCCGGCGACGGTTCGGCTCCCGCCGCCGGAGCCAACGGTTCGACCCCGGCTCCGGGGACGGCGAGTGCCGGTGGCGCCGCGGCGATCCCGGCCGGGAGACGGGCCGGCCTGGCCGCCCGGGCCCGCGGTCGAGGCGCGCGGGGCGACTCGGGGCAGACCGCAGTCGAGTTCATGGGGCTGTTGCCGGTGGTCGTGGCCATCCTGATCTGCGTCCTTCAGGGGGCCCTGATCGGGTACAGCTTCGTGCTGGCCGGGCACGCCGCCTCGTCGGCGGCCCGGGTCGCCGTCTCGCCCGAGAAGGGCTACGACGACATCGCCGGGCGGGCCCGCGGCCAGCTGCCCGGCGCCTGGCGCGACGATCTGCAGGTCACGGTCGACGGTCAGGCCGGTTTCGGCGGCGGCGACCCGCGCTACGCCGACCCGGACGCCACGATCACCGTCACGGTGCACACCCCGGCCCTGTTCCCGTTGGTGCGCAACCTGTTCGGGGACGCCTTGGTGGTCCGCTCGAGCGCCCAGATGAGATTCGAGGGCGGCTCATGACGCCCGGCCCGACCGGCCCGACCGGCGCGACCCGCCCGACCGGCGCGACCGGCGCGACCGGCTCGGCCCTGGCGGTGCGCCCCCGCCGGGCCCGCGCCGCCGGCGATCGCGGTCAGGCCTCGGTCGAGCTGCTGGGCACCATCTCCTACCTGGTGCTGGCCGTGCTGGCGGTGCTCCAGCTGACCCTGGCCGTGGCCACGATCCAGGCCACCTCGACCGCGGCCCGGGCCGCCGCCCGCACGATCAGCCAGGGTGACGGCGATCCGATCGTCTCGGCCGATCGCGCCGTCCCGGGCTGGGTCGCGAGCCGGATGAACGTGCAGATCGGCGGCGGGCCCCGGCCGGCGGTCCAGGTGACGTCGTCCATCCCGATCCTGTTCCCGGGCCTGTTCGACGGGCCGCAGGTGACCCGGACGGCCTGGTTCGACCCGGAGCGAGGGGTGGCACCGTGGGGCTGAGGGATCTGCGCACGAACATCGAGCGCACGGCCGAGGACGAGAACGTCCGCCAGTTCGAGGACTACGTCGAACGCTACCGCCGGCTGTTGCTGGAGGAGATCAACCTCAACGAGCTCTCGGTGCTCGACCCGGCCCAGCGGCGCAGCCGGCTGGAGCGCGTGCTGGCCCGGATCCTCAGCCGCGAGGGGCCGATGCTGTCGGTCACCGAGCGGGGCCAGCTGATCCGCCGGGTGATCGACGACTCGCTCGGCCTGGGTGTGCTCGAGCCGTTGCTGGCAGACCCGACGGTCACCGAGATCATGGTCAACGGCCCGCGCGACGTCTACGTGGAACGAGCCGGCAAGCTGGAGCGGGCGCCGTTCGTCTTCGCCAGCGAGGAGCAGCTCTACCAGGCCATCGACCGGATCGTGTCGACCGTGAACCGCCGGGTGGACGAGTCCAGCCCGATGGTCGACGCCCGGCTGGCCGGTGGTGAGCGGGTCAACGTGATCATCCCACCGCTGGCTCTTAGCGGTCCGACGCTGACCATTCGTCGGTTCCCCCGGCCGATCCCGATCCAGCGGATGATCGAGCTCAACGCCGTGGACGCCGCCACCGCGATGCTGCTGGCGGCGATGGTCCGGGCCCGGTTCAACATCCTCATCTCCGGCGGTACCGGTTCGGGCAAGACGACGATGCTGAACGCCCTGTCGAGTTTCATCCCGGCCCACGAGCGGATCATCACGATCGAGGACGCGGCCGAGCTCAGGTTGGATCAGCCTCACGTGGTCAGCCTCGAGGCCCGGCCCTCGAACGTGGAGGGCCGGGGCCAGATCACCATCCGCGACCTGGTCCGCAACAGCCTGCGGATGCGGCCGGACCGGATCATCGTGGGTGAGGTCCGCGGGGGCGAGACCCTCGACATGTTGCAGGCGATGAACACCGGTCACGAGGGTTCGCTGGCCACGGTGCACGCCAACTCCTCCGAGGACGCCATCTCCCGGCTCGAGACGTTGGCCAGCATGAGTGAGCTGGAGCTCCCGTTCGCGGCGATCCGGGACCAGATCAACAACGCGATCGACGTGATCATCCAGCTCTCCCGGTTCAGTGACGGCTCGCGGCGGATGGTCGAGGTGATCGCCGTGACCTCGCGCCGCCGCGAGGACTACCAGCTGGAGCGGCTGATGAACTTCAGCCCCGAGCTGACCGGCCCCGACCGGGTGGTGACCGGCAACTTCCTCACCCATCCGCTGCCGGCCGCGCTGGTCGAGCGGTTGAGGCTGCGGGGCGAGAGCGTGCCGTCGTCGTTCATGGGTGGCCGGTTCAACGGGACGTCGTCCTCATGACCTCGATCCTGCTGCTCTGCCTGGCCGTGCTGGTGGTCGCCGTCTACGGCTACGGCACCTGGGTGGCCGGGGTGAACGACCGGGAGGCGCTGACCGAGCGCACCGCCCTCGATCTGGCCGAGGCCGGCTCGAGCCGCTGGATCAACCGGCTCGACGTCCGGTTACGCGGGGTCGGGGCCGGTCGCTGGCTGCACCGGCGGCTGGTCCGGGCCGGACTAACCTGGCGGGTGGTCGACGTCGGGCTCGCCCTGACCGCCCTGGCCCTGATCACCTTCCTGCTGGCCAGCCGGTTCATCTCCTGGTGGTTCGCCCTGCTGGTGACGGCCGGGGTGATCCGGCTGGCCCTGTCGTACTTCGACTGGCGCGAGACCAAGCGCCGGGAGGCCTTCGTGGCCCAGTTGCCCGAGGTGGCCCGGGTGCTGTCCAACGCCACCTCGGCCGGCCTGGCTCTGCGTTCGGCCCTGCGGATGGCCTCGGACGACATGGCCGAACCGGCCGGGTTGGAACTGCGCCGGCTGACCGAGGAGCTCGACGTCGGCACCACGCTCAACGACGCCCTGACCAACCTCCAGGACCGGCTGCCGAGCCGGGAACTCTCGCTGCTCACCCGCACCCTGATCATCCAGGCCCGGGCCGGCGGCGCGGTGGTCACCGCGCTGCGCGGGATGTCCGAGACCCTTGAGGCCCGCAAGGACCTGCGCCGGGAGATCCGGACCATGCTGGCCGGCGCCGTCTACACCAGTTGGATCGTGCTGTTCCTGGGGGCCGGCTCGCTGATCGTGATGAACGTGATCGCCCCGGGCACCCTGCACAAGGTGACCTCCTCGTTGATCGGGCAGGTCACGCTGATCGTGTCGGCGCTGCTCTACGTGGGCGGGTTTCTGCTGATCCGCAAGACCACCCGGATCGAGGTCTGAGATGGTCTGGGGACTGGCTCTGGGTGGCCTGCTCAGCTACCTGCTGCTGCTGCGGGGTCTGCGCATGGTCACCGCTCAACCGGAGTTCGACGTCGACCCGGCCGGTGGCCCCGGATCGACCGACCTGCCCCCACCCCGACGCTCGCTGATCCTCGGCCTCTACCGGATTCTCGGCCGCTGGTCGGGCCCGACCATCAGCGAACTGCTCGGCCCTCGCTGGCGCCTGGAGGTGGGCAAGCTGCTGGCCGCCGGGGGCCAGCCGCGCGGGTTCGACGTGGCCGGCTTCGCCGAACTGCAGGGGGCCTACGCCACCCTGGCCCTGTTCGCGACCGGTTTGTTGGCGCTACGCGGGTGGATCTTCTTCGGCCTGATCATGGGCCTGCTGTTGCTGTTCTACCCGAGCGTCTGGCTGTACAGCGAGGGGCAGCGCCGGCAGCGCCGGATCGAGCAGGAGCTGCCCGACTTCCTCGACATCCTGGCCATCACCGTGACCGCCGGGCTCGGCTTCCGGGTGGCGATGGAACGGGTCGGGGCCACCCTGCAGGGGCCGCTGTCGGAGGAGGTGCGGCGCACCCTGCGCCGGATGGACGTCGGCGTCCGGCGCCGGCAGGCCTTCGTCGAACTGCGCGAGCGCAATCCCCGATCGATGACCATGGGCCTGTTCGTGACCGCGATCGTGCAGGCCGAGGAGCTCGGTGCCCCGCTGGCCGACACGCTCAACCAGTTGGCCACCGACATGCGCCGCGAGTTCTCCCAGGAGGCCCGGCGGCGGGCGGCCCGGGCCGCACCCCGGGTCAGCCTGATCATCACCATGATCATCATGCCCGCGCTGATCGCCCTGATCGTGGTCGCGCTGTTCCTCGGCTCCGACATCCACCTCAGCGAGTTCCGGTGAGGAGCCTCGCGGGTCGCGCCCGTGCCGGGCCCCGGACGCCGGCCCCCGGTGCCCGTGCGCCCTCCGACGCCATCGGGCGCTTGGCCCAGTACGTGCTGATCCCTCGGATCGCCGCCCCCGGCATGACCCTGGTCGTGGTTCAGCGCAACCCGAACCTGGCCGAGGTGCTGCTGCTGATCGTGCCGCTCATGATGGCCCTGAACTACCTGGCCCTGCGGTACTGGGACCAGGTCGTCAGCGACCTGCGGGTGGCGGACAAGTCGCACTACCTGCTGCTCGACTCGGCCCTGGCCCTGATCGTGCTGGCGGTCGTCGGCCTGGGCACCCCGATGGTGCTCTACCTGATCGCCACCGGGGTGTTGGCCGGGCTCATCTACCCGGCCCGGCTGGTCCTGATGGTGACCGGGCTCTCGCTGTTCGGTTACGTCGTCCTGGAGATCACCCGGATCGGGTACGTGCCCGGCGCCCGCGACTTCCACACCACGGTCACCCTGCCGGCCCTGCTCCTGGTGGCCGGTCCGGCCGGGATCGCGCTGCGCGGCGTCCTGGAGCAGCAGGAGCGCACCGCCGTCCAGTTGGCCGAGCTGCGCGAAGGGGCGGCGATCCGCGACGAGCGACTGCGGATGGCCCGAGATCTGCACGACTCGCTGACCAAGAACTTGCACGGCGTCTGGCTGCTCAGCCGAACCCTCGAGCGGGCGCTGGACCGCGGCGAGCTGACCGAGGCCCGGGGGGCGGCCCAGGTGATCGGCGACACCGCCCAGGGTCTGTCCGGCCAGGCCCGCTCGGTGATCATCGGGCTGCGCGACCAGGTCCAGGCCGACCGGCCGCTGGTCGAGGCCCTGCGGGAGGCGACCGAGCGAACCGTGGCCGGGCACCCGATCGCGGTCGAGGTTCGCGATCGGCGGGCGCGACCCGGGCTCGCCCCCGCACCCGAGGTCGGCCACGAGCTTCTGGCGATCGCGGTCGAGGCATTGCACAATGCGGTGAAACACAGTTGGGCACAGCACATTCGGATCGATCTGGCCGACGTCGACGGCGGTCTGGAGCTGACCGTGGTCGACGACGGTCAAGGCTTCAGTGACGACCGGATCGACCGGATGCCGCAGGACGGGCACTTCGGCCTGCTGGGAATGCGGGAACGGGCCGACCGGGTCGGAGGCCGGCTCACCGTGCGCAGCTCGCCCGGGCACGGCGCCTCGATCCGGTTCTGGCTGCCGGGCCCGCCCCATCGGTCGCGAAAGCCTCCGGCTCAGAACGTGGCTCCCAGTGGTACGGCCTGGATCGACGAGAGAAAAGTGATGCCCGGACATGCCTGAGCCAATTTCCGCGGCGGTGGCCCCGATCCGGGTGCTGATCGCGGACGACAATGCCGTCATCCGGATGGGCCTGCGGTTGCTGCTGGCCCCGGAACCCGCGATCGATCTGGTCGCCGAGGCCACCGACGGAGCCGAGGCTCTGGCTCGGGCCCGGGAGACCGGTCCGGACGTCGTCCTTCTCGACGTCCGGATGCCGGGCACCTCCGGCCTCGACGTGCTGGCCGAACTGGCTTCGTTCTGCTGCGTTCTCATGCTCACCTCGAGCGAGGAGGACGAGACGATCTGGGCCGCCATGCGGGCCGGAGCTCGCGGCTACCTGGTCTACGGGACATTCGACGAGACCGGAATCGTCCAGCACATTCGGGCCGCCGCCGGTGGCGGATCGGTGCTCAGCCCACCGGCCACCCGGGCCCTGATCCGACCGGGCCCCGGGGCGGGCCCGGATTCCGGGCCCAGGCCCGACCCGGACCCGGGGCCCCCGGGGGCGGGTGTGCGTCCCGAGATCGCCGCCCTGCTGTCGGAGCGGGAGATCAACGTGATGCAGCTGCTGGCGGCCGGTCGTAACAACACCGAGATCGCGATGGCCCTGTTCCTGGCCCCGAAGACGGTGAAGAACCACATCAATCGCATCTTCACCAAGCTCCAGGTGACCACCCGGGCCCAAGCCATCGCCCAGTGGCTGGGCTCGGCCGAGCCCACGGTCCCTATCGGCAGGCCCGGGGCCTGACGTTGGATTTGGGTCCGGCGGTGGGTCCTCGGGCCCTGCTCCGGGCCGGTGGGAATGCCTAGCGTTGCTCATGCAGACGGGCACTCCGGCGAACGCCGGGCCGCCGGAACTCGAAGGAGAACACCATGGTTCAGCTCTACAGCACGCTTCACGTGCTCGGGGTCAAGGTTGGCGAGTCGATCCGCCGCCGGGCCAACGGCGACGCCGGCCAGACGGCGGCCGAGTACATGGGCATCATCGTGATCGTGGCCGCCATCATCGCCGCGATCGTGGCCACCGGTCTCCCGGCCACCATCGCCACCGCCATCTCGACCAAGATCACCGAGATCTCCGGTGGCGGCGGCGCTGGGTGAATCGGACGTCCGAGAGCGGGGAGGAGGGCCAGATCGTCCTGGCCCTCCTTCTGGCCGTGGTCGCCGTCCTGTTCCTGGGCCTGGTGTACGCGCAGGTGGGGAGCGCGGCCGAGCAGAAGACGCAGACTCAGACCGCGGCTGACTCGGCCGCCGTGGCCGCGGCCCACCTCGTTCGGGACTACGCCATCACCCAGGCCCCCCTCGGGCTGGAGTGGTCGTTCCGGCCCGAGTTCACCGCCGCGATCGCCTCCGGGGTCTACCCCGAGGTGCAGGCCGCGGCCTGTGGCGCGGCCCAGCGCAACTGGGACGGCAACCCCCACGGCGGAACGAGCCTCGACTGCGGTGCCGGCCTGGTCGCGGCCTGGGGTGCGGATCAGGTCCGGGTCGACCTGCTGGCCCCGCCCGGGCAGGTCGTGGACGGTCCGGCCGATGTGGCCGGCGTGCGCGAGCGGGCCTCGGCCGTGGCCCGGGTGGCCCAGGCGCACTGCCCGGCCGGCCCGGCCGTGCCGAGCATGGTGGCCCGGTGGATTCTCGACCGGACCATGCAGACCCTCGGCCGCGCGGGCGGCTGCTTCACACCGGCCGACCAGGCCGCACTGGACGAGTTGGACGAGGCAAGTCTCGGAACGGTGATGGCCGCGGTCGGGCCCCCCGGGCCGATTCTCGACGAGGTGCGCAGCAGCGTGCGGGTAGAACTGGTCGACTGAACGGGAGCACCTCAGATGTGGTCATGGCGCCGGCGCGACGACGGTCAGGTGACGGCCGAGTACCTGGGCGTCATCGTGCTGGTCGCCCTCGTGATCGCCGCTGTCACGGCGGTTCTGGTGCTGCCCGGCGGTGGCCCGATCGCCGGGGGCCTGCGCTCCGCCGTCTGCCGGATCGCCGGCCTGGGGTGCGGTGACGGCGCGACCGGCAGCATCACCGCCCCCGGCGTCGTCCCGGCCCGAGCTCCGGCGCCGGCCGGGGCCCCGGCCGAGTCCTCGGACTGCCACGGCTTCTGGGGCTGCACCTGGGGTGGGGTCAAGCAGGTCGGCTCCGGCTTCTACAACGTCGGCAAGGGCGCGGTGGACGACGTCACCGGCCTGTTCGGTCTGGTCGGCCACCCGGGTCGGCTGCTGGACGCGGGCAAGTACGTCGTGGCTCACCCCCTGGACGCCGGCAAGCAACTGATCTGGGACAACGAGTCCTCGAAGATGTGGGACGACGGCGACTACGGCGGCTCGATCGGCCGCACCGCCTGGAACGTGGGCTCCTGGTTCATCCCGTACTACGACATCGGCAAAGCCGGCTCGAAAGTCGGCAAGCTGGGCGAACTGGGCAAGCTCGGCGAGGTCGCCGACAAGCTGGCCGACCTCGGCCGGCTGGCCGACGACGCCGGCACCATGGCCAAGACGGCCGAGGAGGCCGCCGCCCGGGGCGACCTGGCCGCTGCCGACAAGGCCGCCGCCCAGGCCCGGGCCGATGCGGACGCGGCGAAGGCGCGGGCCCGCGAGGCCGGCTGCCCGGTGGCGGCCGGGCTGATCCCGGGCCGGCGAGCCGGTCTGGTGCTGGCCGGTGGCGGCGGGCGGCTCGGTGCCGCCTCGGTGCCGCTGGCCTTCGGTCCGCGGGCCGGGGTCGCCGGCTGCGGTGACGCCGAGGACGCCGCGGCCCGGGCCGACCAGCAGGCCGACGCGGCCGAGGCGGCTCTGCTGAACAACGGCCTCGGACCGCTGGTCAAGGTCAAGGTGGACGATCCGGCGGCGCTCGCGCTGGCCCAGAAGCTCGGCGGCGAGCCCAGCGTCAAGTTCGCCAACGGCCCGCCCAACGAGTTCGACACGGTCAGCGATCTCTACGTGGCCCAGAGCAAGCCGGCCAACTTCACCCTCAACAAGGCTTTTCGCGACCAGGCCAAGGTGACTTTCGAGACCGCGGTGAAGACCGGACGGCGTCCCTACTTCCACTTCGAAGGGCCACCCGGCCCGGGGGTGCTGCAGGCGATCCAGCGGTACACGGAGCGGTACGGTGTGGAGCCGGTCATTGACACGGTGCCGCTGAAGGGACCCTGATGTACGAGTTCCACGCCTGGGTCGGCCTGTCCGACTCGGCGTTCGAGAGCGACCTCGACCGGGTCCGCCCGGTGGTGGACCAGCTGGCCGCCACCATCGCGGAACGGGTCCAGGGCTGGACGACGGCGTCGTTCGCCGTCCAGCAGTTCAACGGGCAGTACTTCCTCGTCGCCAACGGCTCGGTGAACCGGTGGCGGGACGAGGGGCGCCTGCTCGAAGACCTGCTGGCGCTGATCGGCGCTGAACTGACCGGTTCCTGGGGCCTGATCTACGATCGGGACGACGAGATGCCCGATCCGCCGGGGGTCAACGCCTTTCGGGCCCGGGTGATGGCCCGCGGGCAGCTCGTGGAGCAGCCCGACCCGTTCCTCAGCCCGATCAACCCGGTGATCGAGGACTGAGCCTCAGCGCACGACGGTGACGTTCTTCGCCGCTCCGAGCTGGTCGAGATCGACCGTGGCCGTGCTCAGCCCGGCCGGCAGCGCCGCGGCGTAGAAGGCGTAGTGCTCCGGCTGGCCCGGGGTCAGCCGGTGGGTGTACGTACCCATCACCCGGTTACGGTCGTCGCGGTCGTAGGCGGCCAGGTAGACCCGCTTGGTCGCCGGATCGACCACGGTGAAGGCGGCGATGTCAGTGGCCGCTCGCAGCCGGCCGGTGAAGGCGTCGACGACCAGGGTCTGCTCCTGGGCCGTCAGGTCGACGCTGACCAGGCTCAGCGTGCCGTCCTCGACGATCGGCGCCACGGTGGCGCCGATCAGGGCCGGGGGCAAGCTGCCCCGGCCGCGAACGGTCCGCGGCGGCAGGGTGACCGAGGGGCCGGCCGGGCTGCCGGCCCCTGGCAGCGGCGTGGCGGTCGATACCGGGGTCGGGGTGGCGGTGGGAGCCGGTGGGGGCTTGGGCACGTAGGTGATCTCGACCCGCCGGTTGAGGGCCCGGCCGCGCGGGTTGTCGCCACCGCCGGGGGCGGTGTTCGGTTCGACCGGCTCGCTCTCTCCGCGCCCGCTCACCGTCAGCTTCAGCTTGCCGAGACCCCCGTGGCGCAGTGCCGTGGCGGCCGCCGTGGCCCGCTTCTGCGAGAGCGTCTGGTTGAAGCCGGGGGTGCCCTTGCTGTCGGTGTAGCCGATCACCGAGACCGGGTGGGCCGGGTCGGCCTTGGCGGTCAGGATCGCGCGGGCCTGAGCGATCAAGCCGGTGGCCCGGGAGCTCAGCTCGGCCGAGTTGAAGGCGAACAGCAGGTCGGCGTTGAGCGTGACGATGCCCTCGCGCCGGTTGCCCCCCTCGTTGACGGTGCCGCCGACGACCTTGGCGATCAGATCGTGCTTGTCCACGTGGGCGTCCGGCCCGGGCCGGCTGGTCGGCCAGGTGACCAGCGGGCCGTTGCCGTCGCCACCGGTGGTGGCCTGAACGCTGGGCCCGGCCACCGGCGTGGCGCCGGTCGAGGGGTCGGTGACCAGACCGGTGGCCGGTTCACCGCCGTCCACGATCGGGACGGACGGGGCGATCCCGGCCAGTTGCAGGTCGACGCCCATGGACGTCACTCCGGGCCCGGGATCGGGAAAGAAGCCACCGACCCGGTAGGTGGTGCCGACCGGATGGAACAGGTTGCCGATGTTGCTGGTGAAGACCTTTCCGCCGGCCCCGGCCCGGAGGGCGCCGTAGCGAACTCGATCGGTGGTGTCGACCAGCGAGACGTGGCTGAGATCGCCGTTGGACAGCGACAGCCCGAAGTAGTTGTAGCCGTTGAGCACTTGGCCCGAGGTGCCCTGGGCGACGATGTCGACGGTGAGCAGCAGCCGCCCCTCGATCCGCTGCAGCGGGTACACCTTGATCAGGGCCTTGCGCTCGCGGCCGGCGACGGCGTCGAAATTACCCACCTGCTGCCAGGCCGGAACCGGGCCCGGCGCAGCGGTTTCGGTGGGAACCGAGGACGGCGACCCGGACCCGGTCGGTCCGGCGTCGGCGGTGGCTGTCGGAGCGGGTGTGGAGCCGCCCTTCGAGCAGGCGCTCAGCCCGAGGGTCGCCGTCAGGGCCAGCACCCCCAGCGTCGCGACCCGCCTCGACCTGCCCCCAGTTGCGAACACCGGCGTCCCCCTGCTCGTCGAGTGAGCCCTGCCGACCGCGTTCACCGTCGCGGTGGAGCTCCGCTGTCGGTGGCAGCCTAGCAACTCGGGCGAATCGGATTGAAGCGGTCGAACCGGTCGGGTCGAAAGCATCTCAGCGGGCCAGGTTGCCGCAGAACACACAGCTGGTGGCGGTCGGGGACAGTGACTCGCCGCACCAGTTGCAGGGCACACCGTTCTGTACCGGCACCTGGGCCACCACCCAGCCGACCGGGTCGGCCGGTACCACGACCACCTCGGTGGCCTGCTCGTCCTTCCAGTAGCCGGCCAGGTCGAGGTGGGACTTGACCGGGTGGGCGGCCCCGGTGACGCCGATCGCCTGCTGCAGGGCCGGCGGTATCTCGCGCGGGCCCGCCCGCAGCACCCGGGCCCCACCCGGGCCGAAGTCGGGGGCGGCGAAGGCCGGCCCGGCGGCCTCCGGCAGTTCGTCCGAGTCGATGGCGGTGATGAACGGGGACGGCGTCAGCTGGACCGCGAACAGGTGCGATCCCGGCAGGTAGGAGCGGACGTGATGGCGCAGCCGGATGCCCGGGATGTCGAGCGCGTTGACCGCACCGACGAGACCGAGGTCGACCACCTGCTCGGCCAGCCGGCCCAGCAGACTGACGATCAGGGTGGCCGGTCGGCCGGCCACCGCCAGGGCCTGGTCGGCGATCCGGGCGGTGGCGTACTGCCCGAGCGGCCCACCCGGCAACGGGACGACCGCAACCCGGGCGTCCAGCAGGCCCCGGACCACGGCGACCTCACGGTTCACCCGAGCGGCCTGCCGGTGGCCGCACAGGATCACCAGGCGGTTCTGGCCGGCGGTGAGCCGCTCGAACGCCGTCACCCGTTCGGCCGCCGTCAGCTCGAACATCGCCTTGCGGCCGTAGGCGTCCGACCAGGCGGCCGGGTCGTCGGCGATCACCACCCGGTACGGCTTGTCGGTGCTGTTACGCAGGCCGCTGGGGCGGCCGGTGCCGAACTGCAGCGTCGCCACCGCGCTGGTCGCCGGGCCGCGCGCCGCGGCCCGCTGCTGGGCCATGATGCCGACCGGTGGGGTGGGCGTTTCGTCGGTCACGATGACGGCTCTCTTCCGTTCGGGGTCGGCCGGGCACTCGGTCCGGCGGGCGTGGCGGTCGGGCCGGCCGAGCCGGCAGCGGACGAGGCGGAAGGGGCCTGGTCGGCGGCGGTCGAGACCCGCAGCGAGTCGACGATGCCGGCCAGCCCGCAGCGGTCCGCGTCGTCCACCGGCCCGGCCGCGTTCAGCGAGATCAACGTGCCCGCGGTGGTCAGGTACTGCTGGATCAGCAGCACGCCGTTGGCGTTGCCGGCCCGGCCCAGGGAAAAGACATACCGGCTCTGCTGCCGAACCCCGGAGACGGTGCCCGGGATCGCCGGGGTGGCCCGGTTGACCAGGATCGACCCGCCGAGGTCGTGGCCGGCGCGGAAGGCGGCGAGGGCAGCGGCCGGGAAGTCGCCGTGGAACGAGGGTTGCTCACCCGCGATGACCACGCAGTACAGCCCGGCGCGGCCCGCTTTCGTCCGCCACTGACGCACGGTCGCGCCGTCGTCGGCCACCCGGCGGCCGGCCGGGCGGTAGCCGCCGTCCGCGGGCAGGTCGAACGCCAGGGCCGACCCGCCCGCACCGACGGCCGCCGGGCCGCCGGCGGGGGCCGAGCCGGTCGGCGACGGGGTGGGTGTCGCTGACGGGACAGCGGCCGGGGCCACGGACGATCGGCCGGACGTCGGCGCGGCACAGCCGGACGCCGCCAGCACGGTGATCGCGGCGATGGCCGCCAGGGCGGTCCGGACGACGCTCAACCGCAGGTCTGCCACTGCACGAATCCCTGTCCCGGCGCGTAGTAGTAGTCGGCCGCGGGCAGCGCCCCGGCGATGGTCAAGCCGCCCTGCAGCCCGAGGGTGACGCCACCGGCGTAGTCCGGCGAGGTGGACGGGCGGTAGGTGTTGACCGTGACTGAGGTCCCGGCGGCGCCCTGGTCGAGCAGCCGGTAGAGCCGCTGCACCGGCCCCCGGGCCGCAGCTGCCCGCCCCGCCCGCTCAGGCGGGGCCGGAGGGGCCTGCGGGCTGCCTTGGTCGAGCAGCAGCGGGACGCCCAGGGCGTGCAGGGCGTCGGCGGCCACGGTGGCGGTCGGCTCGTCGGTCAGGTCCAGGGTCATCGTGACCCGGCCGGTGAAGTGCCCGTCGGTGCCGGCCGGACCGGGCGCGACCAGGCCCGCCATCAGGGCCGGCCCGGCCTTGCCGAACGGTGGCCCGAGCCGACCCGGTAACTGCCCGGCGGCCTCGATCACCAACTGGTCCGGGCGCCCGGTCTCGTCGTACTGGATGCCGGCGATCCCGAGTCCGGTGACCATCGTCAATCCGGTTAGGTCGTCCGGTTGCAGGCCCAGGGCCGTGGTCGCACTGGTGCTGAGCCGGACGAAGAGGGTGGTCACCGGAGGGACGGTGTTGCTGAACCGGACCTCGGCGACCCCGGCCGTGCCGCCGGCGACCAGCCGACCGTTGACTCCCGAGCGGGCCTCGTTGCCCAGCTCCAGCGCGTCACCCCCGGCCACGTAGTAGGCGTCGGGCGGCCGGCTGACCACCTGGTGACCGTCGATCCGGTCGGCCAGCCGGGGAACCAGGCCGGTCGGGTCGGCCGCGGCCAGCCGGGCCCGGACCGGCTCGTGCTGGGCCGCGGTGATGTACTCCCGGGCGGCGTCCTCGCTGGCCAGCTCGGTCACCTGGCCACCGACGGCGACGTCGGCGCCGGGGCGGTCGGCGTCGTCCCCGGACACGCCGTCCTGGCGGACGAACCAGTGCACCACCGCGTTCTTGTCCACCGACCGGCTCAGGGTCAGGCGGCCGGAGCGGCCCAGGTCGTCGGTGAACACCACGGCGTCGTCGGTCACGGCGTCGGCGTGGCTGAGCACCCGGCAGACCCCGAGGTCGTCGGTGGCGATGGCGTGGGCGGCGCAGCCGGTGTCGCTCCGGCCGCAGAACCGGTCCCGGACGCCGTGCCCGGCCGTCGGGGCGACGGCCCCCACGGCCAGCACCGCGAAGATGGCTCCGGCCAGCACGGCCAGATACCTGATCGAGGAGGGCCCAGCATCCGGCAGACGACGGAAGGCGTCGTCTCTACGGGCGAGGGTGAGCTTCATCCACTCCGACTCTGGTCAGTCGTCCAATCGTCGCAGACTGTACCAAAGGCTGATTAACCATGATTGGTCGGTCACCGGCGGCTCACGTGGCCGGCTGGACCGCCCCGGCGGTCGGCGGCGGGCCGGTCGGTCGCCTGGTGGGCGACGGGTCGGGCGCGGCGCCGGCGAACTCCTGGCCGGTGGCGGCCAGGCCGGCGATGATCGAGGGCAGCCGGCACTGTTCGGAGTGGTCCTGCGGCCCGGCCGCGACCAGGGTGATCAGCGTGTGCCCGGCGGTCAGGTACTTGCGCTGGTAGAAGTGCGCCGGGAAGGGCGTGCCGTCGTCGAGGCGCCCGGTGAAGGTCGACTCCTGGTCCACCCCGCCGAGCGTGCCGGGCGGGGCGGGCGTCATCACCCGGTTCAGCAGGGTGTGCTGGTCGAGTTGCTCTCCGGCCGCGAACAGCTCGACCACCGAGGCCGGGAAGGCGCCCGCGAAATGGGCCTGCTCCACCGTCTCGACCAGGCAGAACGGCCCCTTCGGGGTGATGGCGTGGCGCCAGCGCCGGACCAGCTGGCCGTCCTCGGTCACGGTGGTCGCGTCGGCGGTGAAGACCGGGGACGCCGGCAGGGCGAACCGCAGCGCCGTGCCGGTGATCGGCTCGAAGCCGGCCGGCACCGGCCCCGTCGCCGCCGCCGCCGCACCGGCCGACTCCGTCGGTACGGAGGTGCGGCCGGCGGGGTCCGATCCGGAGCCCGCGGAACAGGCGGCCGGGGCCAGCAGCCCGAGGCCGATCAGCAGGCCGACCCCGGCCGACCGGCCGATGCGGGGCCGGTGGCCCTCGCCGTGGGGTCGTCTCATTTTCCGCACTGCTCCCAGGTGACGAAGCCGTTGCCGGGCGAGTAGTAGGAGCCGGAGGTGATGTTCCGGTTCTCCGTGTTGTAGTCGACGTCGCCGCCGAAGGTGAAGCCGTCGCCGCCCTTGAGCCAGGCGAAGGCATCGCCGATCTTGCCGCTGTAGTTGGTCACGGTCAGCTGGGTACCGGCCGCGCCCTGATCGAACAGGTGGTAGACCCCCATCATGCCGTCCACCGGGTTCGGCGGGTCGGCACTGCCGTTGCCGCTGAGGATCGGGATGCCGAGCGAATGCAGGCCGTCGGCGAACACATCGACGTTGTCACCCTGGGCCAGGTCGATCCGGAACTGGGCCTTGGACGTCTTGGCCCCGCCCTTCACCCCGTTGAGCATCGGTGAGCCCTTGGCCGTGCGGCCGGCGATGCTGGCGATCGTGCGAGGCTTTCCGATCGGCTGCACACCCAGCTCGCCCTTCAACACCCCGGTGGCATCGAGCGTGGCCACGATCGGCTTGCCGTTGCCGTCGTACTGCAGCCCGAGCACCACCGTTCCGGAGGCCGTGCCGTCGGCGCCGAAAGTGTCGAACAGGCCCAGCGCCGCCACCGCTGAGGACGACATCCGCAGGTAGACCGTGCGATACGGCTTTCCGGTCGGCTGCGGAGTGGTCCGGACGCCGATCACGGCCGCACCCGAGAGCGTCAGCTGGGCGTAGTTGGGCCCGGCGAAGGTACCGGCCCCGATATCGAGCTGGCCGCCGGCCTCCTGGTAGTACGACGCGGCCGGCGGTGGGTCGAACGAACGGCCGTCGACCTTGTTCATCAGCTTGTGGCCCCAGCCGAAGGGATCCACCGGGCCCGGCACGAGAGCCTGCTTGACCACCTCGTGCTCGGTGTCGGTGATGAATCCGCGGGCCGCCTTCTCGTCACCGAACTCGTAGGTCGACCCGATCGCACCGCGGCCGAGCACCTTGACCTCGCCGTAGAGACTCTCCCCGAAGCTGCCCAGGTTCGCGCTGTCGCCGACCATGGCGTCGATCCCGGCCCGGCCGTCGCCCTGCAGGGTGACGTACCAGTGCTGCTTTCCGTTCGGGTCGATCTGCCGGCTCAGCGTGTAACTGCCACCCGCGCCGAGGGTTCCGCTGAAGGCGACGCCGTTGGCGCTGACCCCGGCGTAGTCGTAGTACGTCTCGCACTGGGTGACCGGCAGGTGGGACGCCGCGGTCGGCCCGGAGGCGCAGTCGCCGCCGGCGATCCGGCAGACGGCGTCCTTGATCGTGGTCGAGATCCGCGGCGCCAGCCCGATCGCCGTGATCGCGGTGATCACCGCCGCCAGCAGCACGATGAGGCCCATGAACTCGGCCGAGGTCTGGCCCCGATCGCCGGCCGGGCGGCGGCCGGGCGCGCCCCACCAGGGCCGGCGTCGAGAGGTCATGACATCAGAGCTTTGCTTGGCCGTGAGTGCTTTCCGAGGGCCCCCGGACCTGATCCGACCGGCCGCCACCGGCCCGGGCCCGGCCCGGTCCGGCCCGGTGTCCGGGCCCGGCGCTGGGCCCCTGGGCCCTGACCCGAACCACCCCGGTCGACCTACTCTCGAGAGCATGCCGCCACTGACCACGACCCGCCTGATCCTCGACGGAACCCCGGTCGCGGAGGTCGAGCAGGCCCGCTCGCTGGCCGAGCGGTCCCGGGGTCTGCTGGGGCGCGACGGGATCGGCACCGGGCTCGTGCTCCGGCCGGGCAGTTCGGTGCACACCCTCGGCATGCGGTTCGCCATCGACGTCGCCTACGTGGACCGGTCCGGCACGGTGCTGGCCGTGACCACGATGGCTCCGCGCCGGATGGGCCGGCCCCGGATGCGCTCGGCCTGGATCCTGGAGACGGAGGCCGGCCGGTGCGCGCAGTGGGGCATCACCGCGGGCCGGGTGCTCAGCCTCGAGCCGGCCCGGTAGGCGCGCGTCATGACCACGTATTCCGGCTACCAGGACGTCGCCGACCGCACCCTGCCGACGTCGGTCCGCGCACTGCGGGTCCTGCTCTACCTCGGCGGTTTCTTCACCCTGCTGGCCACGGCCGGCTTCCTGGCCTCGGAGGGGGTCCGGGGCGAGACCGTGGGCCTGGCGATCTGGAGTGCCTGGCCCGGGGTCACCGGTCTGGTCCTGGCCCGACGGCTGGCGCTCGGGGGCCGGCGTCGGTTCCGGTTGCTCGCCGTGGTGGCCGGGTTCTGGATTCTCGGAGCCCTCGGCGCCGTCGGCCGCGGCGACCCGCGCGGCGTCAGCGAGTTGATCCTGCCGGTGGCGATCACGGTCGCACTCGCCCGGCGGACCGCCCGTGAGTTCTTCCGAAACGGAAATTGACTACGCTGCGTCAAATCATTCTGCGATTGCGTCGATAACGCCCCGTGCCCCCTTGACTCGTTCAGCCCATCCTGGCAGCGTTTATTTCCGGCAGAAGGTGCACAATGGTTACGGAAGGTAAGACTTCGTTCCGTTCTCCATTCTTCGGCCCAACAACTTAGCGTAAGGGAATTACTTAAGGTCCCGAACGTCGAGGGGGGTGCCCAGCTGGTGGGGGTGTCTGACAACCAGTTGGCCCAGGTCGCGGGGCCCGGGTGGAGTGAGCGAACGCGCTGCCCGGGCTCCGCCGTCAAATCGTTGCGGCGTGCGGCTCGGAGGCGTACGGGGAGAATCCACTCATGCGCCGATTCCTGATCTTCCTGGTCGTGCTGGTCGGCCTGCTGATCGCCGCCGACCGGATCAGCTGCATCGTCGCCCAGCGCGAGATCGGCAAGCAGATCCAGGGCAGCGCCGCGGTGTCCCGCCGGCCCGGCGTCACCGTGCACGGCTTCCCGTTCCTGACCCAGGCCCTGCGCGGGCGGTACACCCGGATCGACGCCGACCTCAGCGGTCTGGCCGTCGAGAACGGGCTCACGGTCAACTCGGTGCACGTCGAGATGCGAGGCCTGCGGGTGAAGCCGGCCGAGGTCATCGGCGGTTCGGTGTCCGACGTCCCGGTCGACTCGGCCCGTAGCGTCGCCACCGTGACTTACGCCGCCCTCGACCAGGCGGCCCGGGCCAACGTGCCCGACAAGAACCTGACCGTGAAGTTCGGCCCGGCCGCCAACAACCTGCTGTCCATCGACGGCGACTACGCCGGCCCGGCGCTCAAGGCCAAGGTCAGCGTGCAGGCCCAGGTCAGCGTCAAGAACGGCCGGCTCGTGGTCGGCCTGCAGCCCGACACCCTGGCCCAGCTGCCGACCGCGATCCGGGCCCAGCTCGACTCGCTGGTCGGCGACGGCTACGAGTTGCCCCGACTGCCGCTCGGCTTCAAGGCCACCACGGTGACGGTCGGCCCTTCCGGGATAACCGTCACCGCCACCGCGACCTCGGTGAATCTGGGCTGAGCCGGGCCCGGTCGGCGCACCGGCCTCGGCCCCTGGTCTCAGTCCTGGTCTCAGCGGTGCTGCAGCGCGTCCAGAGCCACCGCCATGGCCGCGGCCAGCCGGCCGTCGAGTCGGCCGCCCGGCACCTCGACCTCGTACCGGTCGCGCAGCGAGCGCTTGCGCAGCGAGCTGAACCAGACCTGCCCGTCGGGGGCGGTGAAGTCGAAGTGGAACACGAACGGCGAGGGCAGGTCGGAGACGTAGGGCAGGAACTCCCACAGCCGGCGGGCGATCGCGACGTTCTTGTTGCGCTCGGTGCCGAACAGGTCGGGCCCGCCGGCGGTGGAGCCAAGGTGCCAGGATGACCGCAGGATCGACTTGCCGAAGTCCTTGCGGAACCAGCCGATCGGCCGGCCCGTGGCGTCCATCACGTCGTAGGTGGCGCCGAGGTCGAGGCGCTGGCGGGCCTTGAAGCTGAACACCGGCACGGTGCGCTTCTCGTCGGCGTAGAAGGTGACCTCTTCCTTGAAGGCCATCCGCTTCTGCTGGGCCATCGCCAGCAGCTCGCCGGGCCGCCCGTCCGGCTGCAGGGTGCGGATCTCGTACCGGTTCACCATCAGCGTGATCCGCTGAGTCACGGTGAACTTCTCGATCGTGGCCAGATCTGTCATCGGTCGCTTCCGTTCGGCGTCGGCAACTGGGGTCGCCGGGGGCCGTCGGCCCCCCGCTGTGGCGGTCATGCTCGCACAATCCTGAGAGCGGGACCGGGTCGCGACTCGGACATATCGGCCGCGGGTCGGTCAAAGATCGGTCAAGTTGAGCGGAACAGACTCAACTCTGGGTGCGTTGGCATGACTGTTACCCGTCACCGGAGGACACTGAAACCATGGATCTGAAGCTCACCACCCGCAGCCAGGAGGCGATGGCCTCCGCTGTTCAGCGCGCATCGACCGACGGCGCTCCGCAGGTGGAGCCGGCGCATCTGCTGGCGGCCCTGCTGGCCCAGGGCGACGGCGTCGCGCCGGCCCTGTTGCGCGCGGTCGGGGTCGACCTGACCACCACCCGGCGTTCGGTCGAGGCCGCGATCGCGGCCCTGCCGCGGGCCAGCGGCCAGTCGGTCAGCTCGCCCAGCCTGGGCCGGGCCACCTACCAGGCGATGTCCGCGGCCGGCGAGGTCGCCCGCGAGCTGGACGACGAGTACGTCTCCACCGAGCACCTGCTGATCGGTCTTGCCTCCGGCGAGGGCGGCCGGGGTTCGGTGGCCGCGTCGCTGGCCGACTCCGGAGCCACCCGGGCCGCCCTGCTCGAGGCGCTGCCCGGCGTCCGCGGTCATGGCCACGTGACCAGCCCCGACCCGGAGGGCACCTACAAGTCTCTGGAGAAGTACGGCGTCGACCTGACCGCCCAGGCCCGCGAGGGCCGGCTCGACCCGGTGATCGGCCGCGACGCCGAGATCCGCCGCGTGGTGCAGGTGCTCAGCCGGCGCACCAAGAACAACCCGGTCCTGATCGGCGAGCCCGGCGTCGGCAAGACCGCCGTGGTCGAGGGACTGGCCCAGCGGATCGTGGCCGGCGACGTCCCCGAATCGCTCCGGGGCAAGCGGCTGATCAGCCTCGACCTGACCGCGATGGTCGCCGGGGCCAAGTACCGGGGTGAGTTCGAGGAGCGGCTGAAGGCCGTGCTGGCCGAGATCAAGGCCAGCGAGGGCGAGGTCGTCACCTTCATCGACGAACTGCACACCGTGGTCGGCGCCGGGGCCACCGGCGAGGGTGCGATGGACGCCGGCAACATGCTCAAGCCGATGCTGGCCCGGGGCGAGCTGCGCCTGGTCGGCGCGACCACCCTCGACGAGTTCCGCCAGCACATCGAGAAGGACGCCGCCCTGGAGCGCCGGTTCCAGCAGGTGTTCGTGGGCGAGCCCAGTGTGGAGGACACGGTCGGCATCCTGCGCGGCCTGAAGGAGCGCTACGAGGCCCACCACAAGGTCGCCATCACCGACGCCGCCCTGGTCGCCGCGGCCACCCTCTCGCACCGCTACATCCCCGGTCGCCAGCTGCCGGACAAGGCGATCGACCTGATCGACGAGGCCGCCAGCCGGCTCCGGATGGAGATCGACTCCTCGCCCGAGGAGATCGACGCGCTGCGCCGCCAGGTCGACCGGCTCGAGATGGAGAAGATGGCCCTGGCCCGCGAAGGCGATCCGGCCAGCCGGGCCCGGCTGGAGAAGCTCGAGCTCACCCTGGCCGACCGCACCGAGCAACTGGCCGGGCTGACCGCCCGCTGGGAGCTGGAGAAGGCCGGCCTGAACCGGGTCGGCGCCCTGATGGAGCGGCTCAACGCGCTGCGCAGCCAGGCCGAGCGCCTGCAGCGTGACAACGACCTGGCCGGCGCCTCCCGGCTGCTCTACGGCGACATCCCCGAGATCCAGCGCCAGCTCGAGAAGGCCGAGGCCGACGAGGCCAGCGGCGCAGCCGGGCAGGGCCTGGCCACCGACGGTTCCGTGGTCGAGCCCATGGTGAAGGACGAGGTCGGCCCGGACGACATCGCCGACGTGGTCTCGGCCTGGACCGGCATCCCGGCGGGCCGGCTGCTGGAGGGCGAGAGCGCCAAGCTGCTGCGGATGGAAGAGGCGATCGGGGCCCGGCTGATCGGCCAGGAGAACGCCGTCCGGGCGGTCTCCGACGCCGTCCGCCGGGCCCGGGCCGGGGTCAGCGACCCCGACCGGCCGACCGGCTCGTTCCTGTTCCTCGGCCCGACCGGGGTCGGCAAGACCGAGTTGGCCAAGGCCCTGGCCGACTTCCTGTTCGACGACGAGCGAGCCATGGTCCGGATCGACATGAGTGAGTACGCCGAGAAGCACAGCGAGTCGCGGCTGATCGGGGCCCCGCCCGGCTACGTCGGCTACGAGTCGGGGGGCCAGCTGACCGAAGCGGTCCGCCGCCGGCCCTACAGCGTGGTGCTGTTCGACGAGGTCGAGAAGGCCCACCCGGACGTCTTCGACGTGCTGCTGCAGGTGCTCGACGACGGCCGGCTCACCGACGGCCAGGGCCGCACGGTCGATTTCCGCTCGACCATCCTGGTGCTGACCTCCAACCTGGGCTCGCACTTCCTGGTCGACCCGTTCAGCAGCACCGAGCAGAAGCACGAGTCGGTGCTGGCCGAGGTGCGCAGCTCGTTCAAGCCGGAGTTCCTCAACCGGCTCGACGACATCGTGGTCTTCGACCAGCTCAGCGAAGACGACCTGACCCGCATCGTCGACCTTCAGGTGGCCCTGCTGGCGCACCGGCTGACCGATCGTCGGCTCGAGCTGAGCGTCACCCCGGCGGCCCGCCGGTGGCTGGCCAAAACCGGGTACGACGCCAACTACGGGGCCCGGCCGCTGCGCCGGCTGGTGCAGCGCGAGATCGGCGACCGACTGGCCAAGGCCCTGCTGGCCGGCGAGATCCGCGACGGCGACGGCGTGCTGGTCGACACCACCGCCGTCCTCGATACGATGGGCCTGCCCGAAGGGGCCCGGGGTGGGCTGTTGCTGCGCCGGCTGGCCCCGGGCGAGAGCCCGGACGGCGACACCGGCGATGACGGCGACAACGGCTCGTCCGGATCGCCGGGCACCGACATCGCCTCGCTACCCGGCTGGTGAGGCCCGGCACAAACCGCAGCGGTCGCCGGTTCAGCCCCGATCAAGGGGCGAACCGGCGACCGCTGTCGTGACGCCGCGGGGGTCCGGCCTCAGGCGCCCTTGGTCTTGGTCGACCACAGCACCTTGTGGTCCGAGATCCGGGTCAGGGTCAGGTTGCCGTTGTCGTGCAGGATCAGCGTGGTCGCGCCCTTGCCGCCGACCCCGGCCTTCCAGACCACTGTGCCGTCGGAGCGGACCAGCTGTAGATCGCCGCCGGACTTGAGGACCATCCAGTCGTCGTCCTTGGCCTTGGTGTGCCAGAGGGTCTTCGACTTGGTCTTGGACAGCTTCTTCTTCAGCACCAGATCGCCGTTGCTGTGCAGAGCCAGGCTGAACGTGCCGTTGGGCGAGACCAGCTTGACCCCGGAGCGGTAGATCGCCAGCTTGGCGGTCAGGGTCGCGGCCGGCGTCTTCACCTGGGCCGGGGCCTTCGCCTTCTGGGCCTTGCCACTGGTCCAGGCCACCTTGCCGGTGGCGTTGCTGATCAGCTGCAGGGTGCCGTTGTCCTGAACGAACAGCGTGCTCGGGCCGGTACCGCTGGTCTTGCTGGACCAGACCGCCCGGTCGTAGCGGTCGTACGAGGCCAGGTTGCCGGTGCTGTTCATCTTGGTCCAGGCCGCGCCGCCCTTGGACGCCGACCAGATCGTCCGGCTACCGGGCTTCTGCAGCACCAGTTTTCCGTCCTTGGCCCGCTGGGTCAGGCAGTACAGGCCGTTCGGGCTGCACACCGTGGCCCCGCTGAGCAGGGCGGTGCCCGAGGGGATCTGGCTCGCAGTCGTGGTGGCCGGCGGCTTGCTCACCGGCTGGAGCGAGAACAGCAACCGGCGCGGCCAGGTGTGGCTGACGTTGGTCACCTTGTTCGGGGTGGCCGCGGCCACGATGGCCTTCTGCACCGCCGCCGGCGACGCCGTCGGGTGCCGTTCCAGGTAGAGGGCCACCACTCCGGTGACGTGCGGGGTGGCCATCGACGTGCCGCTCAGGATCGCCGCCTGGTTGTCGGCGGTGTACCAGTCCGACTCGATCCCGGAGCCGGGGGCGTACAGGTCGACGCAGGAGCCGTAGTTGGAGAAGGTCGAGCGCTTGTCGGTCTTGGTGGTTGAGCCGACCACGATCGCGGCCTTCATGTCGCTGGGCGAGAACGAGCAGGCGCTGACCCCGTGGCCCTTCTTGTCGCCGTTGCCGGCCGCGACGACCACGGTCACGCCGTCCTTGATCACCCGGCTGACGGCGGCCTCGACCGCGGTGTCGGCGCCCGAACCCTCGCTCGACAGGCTCATGTTCGCCACCGCGGGCTGGCCCGGCTGGTGGTTCGCGACGATCCAGTCCAGGCCCTTGGCCACGGTGGCGCTGTCGCTCTCGCCGTCGCAGTTCAGCACCCGCACCGGCACCAGGTGCACGTCCTTGGCCACGCCGAAGTAGACGCCGCCGATCGTGCCGGCCACGTGGGTGCCGTGCCCGGCGCAGTCCTCGGTGCTGTCGTCGCCGTTCAGGGTCGAGACGCCGTCACTGACCCGGGTCGGCACGACGTCACCGTTCATGTTGGTGGTGAAGTCGAAGTGGGTGCTGCGGATACCGGTGTCGACCACGTACGCGGTCACCCCGGCGCCGGTGCCGGTGAAGTAGTACTTGTGCTTCAGCGGCAGGCTGCGCTGGTCGATCCGGTCGATGCCCCAGGTGGGCTTGGTCTCGGTGCCGGTCGAGTAGGTCTTGGCGTCGGAGGTGTACTTCTGGTCGACCTGCACGTAGTCGACGGCCGGGTCGGTCCGCACCTGGGCCAGGGCCTTCTGGCTCATCGTGGCCGAGTAGCCGCGCAGCGCGCTGCTGTAGGTGTCGTGGACGGCGGCGCCGAGCTTGCGGCTGCGGGCCGCGGCCGCGGCCACCAGAGTGGTCGAGGCCGACGAGGTACCGGCCGCGGCCGCGTGCAGCCCGGCCGGGTCCTTGAGCACCACGATGTAGGTGTTGGTCACCACCTCGTCGGCCGAGGTGCCGATCAGGGGAGCGGCGTCGTCCGGGACGGGCAGCACTCCGGTGATCGGCGACGTGGCGAAGGCGCCCGCCGCCGGGGCGGACGACGGGGTCGTCGAGGAGGTTGTCGATGGGTCGACGAGCGGGCTCGGCGTCGGGCTCGCGGAGTCGGCCCGGGCGGGCAGCGACGACATCGCCGCGAGCAGAGCCCCTACCCCCAGTCCGGCCAGAATCCGAGCGGGCGGACGGGCCCGGCCCCGACGAGAAGGGTGGGTCTGATGCGTCGTCACGGCCGGAAGCATACGGGTCATCCACAGCCGAGCCAGGTCGATCGCGCCTTAAATCGGTCCGAATTTAACCCGATTGCACCCCTGCCGAGGGGCCACGGAAGCCTTTTTGGCAGTAAAGCGAGAGTTGGGACGGCGGCCGATCAGGCGAGCTCGACAATGACCGGGGCGTGGTCCGAAGCGCCCTTGCCCTTGCGTTCCTCGCGGTCGATGGCTGCCCCCTGAACCCGGGCCGCCAGCGCCTCGGAAGCGAGCACGAAGTCGATCCGCATCCCTTCCTTACGGGGGAACCGCAGCCGCTGGTAGTCCCAGTAGGTGAACTGGCCCTCGGTGTGCGGGCGGACCACGTCGGCGAAGCCGGCGTCGACCACGCCGTTGAACGCAGCCCGTTCCGGGGCCGAGACGTGGGTGCTGCCCTCGAACGCGGCCATGCTCCAGACGTCCTCGTCCCGGGGGGCCACGTTCCAGTCGCCGACCAGGGCGATCTGGGCGTCGGGCTCGGCCTTGAGCCAGCCCGCGCCGGCCTCCCGCAGGGCGTCCAGCCACTGCAGCTTGTAGAGCAGGTGCGGGTCCTCCAGGGTGCGGCCGTTGGGCACGTAGAGGCTCCAGATCCGGACGCCGCCGCAGGTCGCGCCCAGGGCCCGGGCCTCGGCCTCGGCCGGGTCGCCCCAGCTCGGCATACCGCCGAAGCCGGTCTCGATGTCGGTCAGCCCGACCCGGGACAGGATGGCCACGCCGTTCCACTGGGAGTGGCCCAGGTGGGCCACCTCGTAGCCGAGCTCCTCGAAGACGGCCGCCGGGAACTGGTCGTCGCGGCACTTGGTCTCCTGCAGGGCGACGACGTCGACGTCGCTGCGCTGGACCCAGGCCTGGACCCGGTCGAGTCGGGCCCGCATCGAGTTCACGTTCCAGGTGGCGATTCGCACCCTCCCCAGGTTACCCGTCCGGCCGCGGTCACCCGTTCGGCTGCACCCGTTCGGGGTGGTCGGGAACGCCCGGTCAGCGGGGCCGGCGGGCGAACCGGGACCGATCGGGACATCACGGCCAGGTCGCAGCCGGCCGGCGGTTGCGCGGGGTGGGTGACGGCTGCGACCGGCGGAGTGCTTTGCCCGCCGCACTGATGACGGCTGACTACTCAGTGCGATGCACTGGACACCATCGAAACCCCTCTAGGGCAGGAACCAGATGAGCCATCGCCGCAGCCACGCTGCAGCCCCCGACACCACGCTCAAGGTGGTGGGGTTCGCCGTTCTCCTGGCTGCCCTGGGAACGGTGGCCCTGTTCCTGCACCGGCCCGACCCGCTCACCGCGTTCACCCAGCTGCACTGGTGGGGGCTGGCCGCGCTGTTCGCGGTGACCGAGATCTGCGTGGTCAACATCCGGTTCCGGCGGCAGAACGAGGTGCTCTCGTTCAGCGACGTCCCCCTGGTGATGGGCCTTTTCCTGGCCTCACCGAGCTCGCTGATGCTCGGTCGGCTGGTCGGCAGCCTGGCCGTGTTCCTGCTCTACCGCCGGCAGACCGGGATCAAGGCCTTGCTGAGCAGCGCCCTGGTGCTGGCCGGGACGGCGATCGCGGAGATCACCTTCGTCGCGGCCGCCGGCGGTGACTCGATCTCGGTCCGCGGTGGCCTGGCCGCCGTGTTCGCGACGTCCTTCGCCGGCCTGGCCGTCGGGGTCGCCGTGGCCCGGGTGCAGACCTGGCGCGACTACACCCAGTTGCTGCCCGAGATCAGCCGGACCGCGACCTGGCCGGTGCTGACCGGGGTCCTGGTCGGCCTGATCGGGCTGATCCCGGTGATGGCGTTCAGCGACGGCGAGGCCGCGCTGCCGATTGCCGTGCTCGGTGCGGCCGTACTGCTCGGCTACCGGGCGCTGGCCACCCTGACCGACCGGCACGCCCGGCTGGAGCGGCTCTACCAGCTCTCCGACGCGCTGGCCGGGGCCCCCGGCTCGGCCGACGTGGTCCGCTCGGTGCTCAGCCAGTCGGCTGATCTGCTCCGGGCCGGCTACGCCGAGGTGATGCTGGGTGGGGCCGGCACCGGCGAGCACCTGTGGTCGCTGCGCAGCGGTGAGCAGGTCTACGGCCCGGTCGAACCCGGCGCCCATCACCGGAGCCTGGCCTTCCCGCCCACCGGACTGCTGGTCGTCCGCGGCGCCAACCCGGCCGAGGTCGAGTTCCTGGCCGGCCGGAAGATCCGCGAGGCGATCATCGTGCCGTTACGGATCGACGGCCCGATCGCCGGTCACCTGCTGGTGGCCGACCGGCTGGGCGAGGAACGCGGCTTCGTGGCCGGCGACGTCCGCCTGCTCGAGACCGTGGCCAACCACGGCACGGTCGCGCTGCGCAACGGCCGGCTGATCGAGCAGTTGCACTTCGAGGCCCGGCACGACGAGCTCACCGGCCTGCCCAACCGGCTCAACTTCCGGACCCTGCTCGACGAGGCGGCCGAGGCGACCACCCGGGGCTTCCCGTGCGCGGTGATGGTGCTCGACTTCAACGGCTTCAAGGCGATCAACGACTCGCTCGGCCACCCGGCCGGCGACGAACTGCTGCGAGTGCTCGCGGGCCGGTTCAAGGAGGCGGTCGGTACCGAGGCGGTGGTCGCCCGGCTCGGCGGCGACGAGTTCGCGGTGCTGTCCGGCAGCCCGGACGCCGCGACCGCCCAGGCCCTCGCGGTCAAACTGCTGGCCGCTTTCGAGGAGCCGGTGTCGCTGGCCGGCACCCGGTTGCGGGTCGGTGGCTCGCTCGGCATCGCGCTCGGCCCGGCCCACGGCAAGACCGGGGCCGACCTGCTGCGCAAGGCCGACGTGGCGATGTACGTGGCCAAGTCGGCGGCGGCCGGCTGGCGGATGTACTCCTCGGACATGACCATCCAGTCGCCCGAGGGTCTGACCCTGGCCTCCGACCTGCGCGACGCGATCCGGGCCGACGAGATCGGGATCGTCGTCCAGCCGCTGGTCGACCTGGCCACCGGCGCCGTCCACTCGTTCGAGGCCCTGGCCCGCTGGCAGCACCCGACCCTGGGCGAGATCCCGCCGGAGGAGTTCTTCGCCGCGGCCGAGCGCAGCGGTCAGGTGCCGGCCCTGTCCAAGCGGGTGCTCGACCAGGCCCTGGCCGCCTGCCGGGTCTGGATGGACGCCGGCTACCCGCTGCGGGTGACGGTCAACCTGGCGCCGCGCTGGCCCACCGACGAGACCCTGCCCGACCAGATCGGGCGGGCCCTGGCCCTCTACCGGATCCCGGCCGACCTGCTCTCGCTGGAGATCACCGAGAGCAGCGCCCTGGCCGAGCCCAAGCTGGCCGACGAGGTGCTGTCCAAGCTGCGGGAGATGGGCGTGCACCTGTCGGTGGACGACTTCGGCACCGGCTACTCCTCACTGACCTACCTCAGCCGGCTGCCGGTCGACCAGATGAAGATCCACCAGTCGTTCACCCAGCGGATGTATGAGAGCCCGCGGGACCGGGCCGTGGTGCAGTCGATCATCGACCTCGGCCGCAACCTCGGGCTGGAGATCGTGGCCGAAGGGGTCACCGACCCGGGCACCCGGCGGGCGCTCCAGGAGATGGGCTGCCACCTGGCCCAGGGTTACCTGTTCACACCGCCGATGGCGGTCGAGGACGTGCCCCGGCTGGTCCGCCGGGTCGGCATCGTCGGCTGGGGCGGCACCACGGTCCGGGTCGAGGGGGACCGGGCGCCGACGCCGGCCCCGCGAATGGGGCCGCGGGGCCTGGCCCTGCCGCCGGTGCAGCCGCACCTCGATAGCCTGGCCTAGTGCCTGACCTCACTGCTGCTGACGACGCCCTGACCGCCACCGCCGGTGGGTCCGACCGCGAGGCGCTGGCCGCCCTGATTCGCGAGCGGGCGGTGGTGCACGGAAAGGTCACCCTCTCCAGCGGTCGCGAGGCCGACTACTACGTCGACCTGCGCCGGATCACGCTCGACGCCGACGCCGCGCCGCTGGTCGGCCGGGTGATGCTCGACCTGATCGGCGACTGGGACTTCGTCTCGGTCGGCGGGCTCACGCTCGGCGCCGACCCGGTCGCGGCGGCCGTGCTGCACGCCGCCGCCGCCGGCCGGCGGGTGGACGCGTTCGTCGTCCGCAAGGAGGGCAAGGCGCACGGCCTGCAGCGCCGGATCGAGGGCCCGGACGTCGCCGGCAAGCAGGTGGTCGCCCTGGAGGACACCTCCACCACCGGGGGATCGGTGCTCACCGCGGTCGAGGCGCTGCGCGAGGCCGGGGCCGAGGTGGTCGGGGTGGCCGTGATCGTCGACCGGGACACCGGCGCCCGGGAAGCCGTGGCCGCGGCCGGCCTGCCCTACCGCTGGGCCTTCGACCGGGCCGATCTCGGTCTGGCCTGAGCCTGCCCCGAACCGGCACTGGGCCTGGAGTGATCTGCCGGGGTTGACCGGCTTCGGTCTAGGCTCACAGCAACCGTGCGGATCAGCTGATCGGCAGTGGACGTCTTCGGGTAGGGAGAGTCGACGTGATCGCGATCATCGTGGTGCTCGTCATCGTGGTGCTGGTCGTGCTGTGGGGCGTGCTGACCTACAACGGGCTGGTCCGGCTGCGCAACCAGGTGCAGGAGGCCTGGAAGCAGATCGACGTCGAGCTGACCCGCCGACACGACCTGATCCCGAACCTGGTCGAGACGGTCAAGGGATACGCCTCGCACGAGCGCGAGACCCTGGACGCCGTCGTCCGGGCCCGGGCCGCGGCGACCGCCCCCGGGGCGTCGGTGGCCCAGCAGGCCCAGCAGGAGGGCGAGCTGTCCCAGGCCCTCGGCCGGCTGATGGCCATCTCCGAGGCCTACCCCGATCTGAAGGCGAACCAGAACTTCCTCTCCCTGCAGAACGAGCTCGGCGCCACCGAGGACCGGATCGCCGCCGGCCGGCGGTTCTACAACGCCAACGTCCGCGAGCTGAACACCAAGGTCGAGTCGATCCCGTCGAACATCGTGGCCGGGGTCGGGCACTTCGAGAAGGCCGACTACTTCGAGGTCGAGAACGCCCAGGTCCGCCAGGCCCCCCAGGTGAGCTTCGGCTCCGGCCCCGGCGTCTCCTTCGGTTCGTCCGCACCGACCGACACCCCCCGCCCGCCGGCCGAGCCCGGCGCCCCCGAGTACGGCTCGCCTCAGTCCTGAGCGGCGTGATTTCCGGGGAGTTCTGACCCAGCCAAAGGGTCAGGGCTCCCCGCACTTCGGCCCCGAACCCGGGCTCGGGCGATCAGGGGGATGAGCAGGGAGGTCAGGACGGCCAGGGCGGCGACGGCGTAGGCCGCCCACTTGATCGCCGGGTTGGACGCCGCCACGCGGCCCAGCGCGACCAGGCCCGAGCCCCAGACCAGCGCCCCGACCACGTTCGCGGCCAGGAACCTCGGGTACGGCATCCGGGCGACGCCGGCCACGATCGGGGTGAACGTGCGGACCCACGGGATGAAGCGGGCGATGATCACGGCCAGGCTGCCCCAGCGCCGGTAGAAGGCCTCGGCCTGATCGACCCGGGCCGCGGCCCGCCCGGCCCGGCGCAGCAGCCAGGGCCGGCCGAGCCGGCGTCCGCTCCAGTACCCCACCGCGTCGCCGGCCACGGCCGCGACCGCCACCGCGCTCGCCATCACCGGCAGGGAGATGCCGCTGTCCGGATCGGCGCTGAGCAGGCCGGCCGCGAACAGCACGCTGTCGCCGGGCAGGAAGAATCCGACCAGCAGGCCCGACTCGACGAAGACGAGCACGACCACCACCAGGTAGACCCCGGCCGTGGTCATCGAGGTGAGGTCGGTCAGGTTCGTCCACCACTGGGCCACCGGCTCAGTCTGCCGTCAGCCCGGCCCGCGCCGTCAGCGGTCGAGATCTCAGGCCGGGCCGGAACCGGCGTGACGACCCCGGCCGGGAGTGGGCGCCGGGTCGCCGGCCTCGGCCGCGCGGGCCGCTCGGGCGGCCGGATCACGCCGGGCGGCCGACCGGTGCCGCAGGTACTCGATCACCATCGGGATCACCGAGACCAGCACCACCAGCAGCAGGGCGCCCTCGATGTGGTCCTTGATGAACTCGTTCTTGCCCAGCAGCCGGCCCAGGATGGTCACTCCGCAGGCCCAGAGCACCGCCCCGATCCCGCTGTAGGTGAGGTACTTGCGCCGGTCCATCTGGCCGACCCCGGCGGTGACGGTGATGAAGGTGCGCACGATAGGCACGAACCGGGCCATCACGATCGCTCGCGGCCCGTAGTGCTCGAAGAAGTCCATCGTCTTGTCGACGTACTCCTGCTTGAAGATCTTGGAGTTGCCCCGGTTGAAGATGGCCGGCCCGGTGAACCGGCCGATCTCGTACCCGACCACGTTGCCGGCGAACGCGGCCACGGTCAGCACCAGGCAGGCCAGCCAGAGCGGCTGGTCGAGCGTGCCCCGCCCGATGAACAGGCCCACCGTGAACAGCAGCGAGTCGCCGGGCAGGAAGAACCCCAGCAGCAGACCGCACTCGGCGAAGATCACCAGGGCGGTGCCCCAGAGCGCCACGCCCCCGAGGTCGGAGATCATGGTGTCGGGGTTCAGCCACTCCGGGCCGAGGGCGAGGGGAACCGCGGTCGTCAGCACGGGCCCAGACTAAGGGGTGATGTTGAACGCTCCCTGAGCGCTGTCTGAGCGAGCTCCGGGCTCGAGCCGGTCCGGGATGGGTGAGGATCGGGTCATGACCAGCACGCAGGACGACGGCCCGGCCCAGCTCGAGCGGGCCCCGGTCGGGGTCGGGCCGTGGGTCGGGCCCTGGCCGGACGACGAGCGCTACGACCCCGAACTGCTCACCGACGGCGACCGGCGCAACGTCGTCGACGAGTTCCGGTACTGGCGGGTCGAGGCGATCGTGGCCGACCTCGACGCCCGCCGGCACCCGTTTCACGTGGCCATCGAGAACTGGGAGCACGACTTCAACATCGGGTCGGTGGTCCGGACCGCGAACGCGTTCAACGCGGCCGGTGTGCACGTGGTCGGCCGGCGCCGCTGGAACCGCCGCGGGGCCATGGTCACCGACCGCTACCTGCACATCCACCATCACGAGGACGCCGACGCCCTGGTCGAGTGGGCCACCGCCGCCGGCCTGCCGCTGCTCGGGATCGACAACCTGCCCGGCGCCGTCCCGCTGGAGACCGCCCGGCTGCCGCGCGAGTGCGTGCTGGTGTTCGGCCAGGAAGGCCCGGGCCTGTCCGAGCCGACCCGGGCCGCCTGCTCGACCATGCTCTCGATCGCCCAGTTCGGCTCGACCCGCTCGATCAACGCCGGGGCCGCGGCCGCGATCGCGATGCACGCCTGGGTCCGGGCCCACGCCTGACCGGATCGGCCCGGCTCCCGTGGCTGGGAGCCGGGCCGAAAGCGCTGGTCAGTGGCCCGTCAGTACGGGGTGAAGGGCGCGACGTCCTGGCCGCAGGTGGTGCCGACCGCGGGCAGGGTGCCGCCGATCAGGTAGGCGTCGAAGACGGCGGTGGCGCAGGCGCTCGGCATCGCCAGCGAGGTGTGCCCGTAGCCGTTCACGGTGAGCAGTCGGGCCCCGGGCAGCCGGTCGGCCACGGTCCGGGCGCCGAGATACGGGGTGGCCGGGTCGTGCCGGTTGCCGACCACCAGCACCGGGGCCGAGGTGGCCTGGTCGTACGGGCCCAGGTAGGCGCCGTTGCCGGGCAACTGCCAGGTGGCGCACCCTTCCCCCTGCCAGGTCCAGGCCCGGCCGAAGTAGGGGTACAGCTGGTCCTGCTCGGCGCCGGTCTTGGCCCAGGCGTGCTCCGAGCGCGGGTTGAGCGAGTCGCTGCAGGCCACCGACAACGACAAGGCCTGATCGTTGTCGAAGGCGGGCCCGGGCCCAGGGCCGGGATCGGCGTCCGGGGACGGCTTGGGCCCGAAAGGCGCGGTCCAGGAGACGGCCCGCGCCTTGGCGACCACGGCCTCGGCCGCGACCAGGCCCGGGCTGCTGCCGGCGGTGGCGGCTCTGGCTCCGGACCGGCCGGCTGCCGGGACGGCGAAGTCGCCGTCGTCGTTGACCACGACGTCGTACAGGGTCTGCAGCTGCTCGCTGAACCAGCCCCAGTCCAGCGGCTGGTACAGCTCGTTCAGAGTGGCCGAGACCAGCACCGAGTAGTCGATCGTGCCCTGGTCGTCCGGCAGCACCAGCGGGTCGGTCTTCAGTCGCGCCGCCAGCTGGGCGAACTTGGTCTTGGCGTCGATGCTGCCGGCCAGCCCGCACTGCGCCGGCCCGGCCTCGTCGCACAGCCGGGTGAACTGGGCGAAGGCGTCGTCGCTGCCGGCCGCGCTGCCCAGCCGGGTACTGAACGGCACGCCCTCCTGGCCCGGGGCGCCGGTGGACCACAGCTGGGCGTCGATCACGCCGTCCAGGGTCATCGAACGAAGCTTGTCCGGGAACAGCGCGGCGTAGGTCTGGCCGATCATCGTCCCGTAGGAGTAGCCGGCGTAGTTGAGCTTCGGGTCGCCGACGGCCTGGCGGAGCAGGTCCAGGTCGCGGGCCACGTTGGCGGTCGAGCCGTAGGCCAGGAACGGCGAGCGCTTGGCACACTTGCGGTTGTAGTCCTTGTAGGCCCGGTCGATCGCCCGCTCGTCGTCCTTGGTGATCGGGAAGAGCGGCAGCCGGCCGAAGGCGCCGACGAACTCCTGGTCGGTGGCGCAGGTGGCCAGGGGCCGGCTGGCCCCGAGAAAGCGCGGGTCGAAGCCGACGACGTCGAACCGGGCCCGCACCTGGTCGCTGTAGATGAACGGCGCCGCCCGGACCAGTTCGGTGCCGGAGCCGCCGGGGCCGCCGGGGTTGATGAACAGCGACCCGATCCGGTGCGCCGGGTCGGAGGCCGGCAGCCGGGTCAGGGCGATGGTGATCGACGGGCCGGTGGGCCGGGTGTGGTCCAACGGGACCCGGGCCGTCGCGCACTCGAACGTGTCCCCGCAGTTGGTCCAGTTCAGCGCGGGAACGCTCGGGCCCGGCGGGTTCGGGGCCGGGGTCGACGACGGGGTGGCGGCGCCGGCCGCGGTGATGCCGAGCGGGCCTGCGGCCAGGGCCAGCGGCAGGACGATCACCGCCAGCCGGCCCGGCCGGGTTCGCCCGCGCGTCCTTGATCGTGAACGGGCCGCTGATGGTGAACCGGCCGCTGATCGTGAAAGAGCATGGCGCAGCAAGGACTTGGTGAGGCGTGGCATCCGGTTCCCCCCGGGACGAAACGACGTCTGACGGCCGACCTTTCCTGTTTGGCCGGAAATGCCCGTCCTGTAGCCGGTCCGGTACCGAATCAGGTCAGCCAGATCGTTGTACCTGATCCGCACCGGTAACCCGGGGATGCGAAGCTTCCGCCATGACGCTGCAGAACTTCATCGACGGCACGTACCGGCCGAGCGGATCCGGGGCCCTGATGGACATCGTCGATCCCTCGACCGGGCAGGTCTACGTGCAGGCTCCGAACTCGGGCCCGGACGACGTGGATGCCGCCTGCCGAGCCGCCGCGGCCGCGTTCGTCACCTGGCGGCGGACCACCCCGGCCGAGCGCAGCCTGGCCATCTTCCGGTTCGCCGACGCCCTCGAGGCCCGGGCCGAGGAGTTCATCGCCGCGGAGAGCCGCAACACCGGCAAGCCGCTGAAATGGATGCGGGACGAAGAGTTCCCGATGCTCGTCGACCACCTGCGGTACATGGCGACCATCGCCCGCAACCTGACCGGCCTGGCCACGGCGTCGTACCAGGCCGGCTATGACTCCTCGGTGCGGCGCGAGCCGGTCGGCGTGTGTGGCCAGGTGGCGCCCTGGAACTACCCGCTGATGATGGCGGTCTGGAAGTTCGGCCCCGCGCTCGCGGCCGGCAACACCGTGGTGCTCAAGCCCGCGGACTCGACCCCGGTGACGACGGCGATGCTCGGCTCGATCGCGGCCGAGCACCTGCCGCCGGGCGTGCTGAACATCGTGATGGGCGACCGGGACACCGGCCGGGCCCTGGTCGATCACCCGGTGCCGGCGCTGATCTCGGTCACCGGCAGCACCCGGGCCGGCATGGAGGTGTCGAAGTCGGCCGCCGCCGACCTGAAGCGGGTGCACCTGGAGCTGGGCGGCAAGGCGCCGGTGGTGGTCTTCGGTGACGTCGACCTGGACGACGCAGCGGCCAAGATCGCCGCCGCCGGGCTGACCAACGCCGGCCAGGACTGCGCGGCCGGCTGCCGGGTGCTGGTGCAGGCGTCGATCCACGACGCCTTCGTCGAGCGGCTGGTCGAGGCCGTCCGGGGCACCACCTACGGCCCGCCCGACGAGGACGTCGAGATCGGCCCGCTGAACAGTGCGGCCCAGCTCGAGCGGGTGCTCGGCTTCCTGGGCCGGGTGCCCGAGCACGCCTCGGTCCGCTGCGGCGGTGCGGCCGACCGTCGTGACGGCGGCTTCTTCGTCCAGCCGACCGTGATCACCGGGTTGCGGCAGCAGGACGAGCACATCCAGAACGAGATCTTCGGCCCGGTGATCACCGTGCAGTCGTTCGCCGACGAGGCCGAGGCGCTGACGCTGGCCAACGACGTGGCCTACGGCCTGGCCGCCAGCGTCTGGACCCGTGACCACGAGACGGCGCTGCGGGTGAGCAGCGATCTCGACTTCGGCCAGGTCTGGATCAACTGTCACCTGATCCAGCCGGCCGAGTTGCCCAACGGCGGCTACAAGCACTCCGGGCACGGCAACGACCTGAGCCTGTTCGCCCTGGACGACTACACCCGGGTCAAGCAGGTCACCAGCGCCCTGCCGCGCTGATCTGACCGACCGCAGAGGAGGATCCCGCACTCGGCGCCCGCGGTGGCGCCCGGCTCGGTGGTTGATCCTCCTTTGCGGTCGCCCGGACCGGACCCAGAAAGTCGACCTGCCTCGGGGGAACCTTGCCGGCCGCTGCATACTCGGTATAGCCTGCCGCTAGGCATACTGAGTATGCAGTGCGTGAGCTGCAGTGACGGTTGTGAGGGGGAGCATTGTCCGTTCGTCAGAGCCTGCTCGCCCTGCTGGCCGAGCAGGACCGTTACGGCTACCAGCTCCGGCAGGAGTTCGAGCTCCGCACCGGCAGCACCTGGCCGGTCAACATCGGGCAGGTGTACACCACGCTGGCCCGGCTGCAGCGCGACGGCCTGATCGACGAGGTCGGCAAGCAGGCCGACGGCTCGGTCGTCTACCACCTGACCGAGGCCGGCCGGGCCGAGGTCGAGCGCTGGTGGTTCACCCCGGTCGACCGCGACGCGCCGGCCCGCGACGAGGTCGCGATCAAGCTGGCCATGGCGGTCACCGCGCCTGGGGTCGACGTCGCCGCGGTGATCCAGCACCAGCGTCGAGAGACCCTGCGGGCGCTGCAGTCGTACACCCGGCAGAAGCGCTCGGTGCCGGAGCCGGCCAAGGGCTCCGACCTGGCCCGGCTGCTGGTGCTGGACAACCTGATCTTCGCCACCGAGGCCGAGGCCCGCTGGCTCGACCTGGTCGAGCAGCGGCTGAGCCGGCGGCCCGACGCCACATCCCAGGGGGGAAGCAGACCATGAGCATCGTCAGCACCGAGACCGACCCCGACGGCCGGCCCGAACCGGCCCAGCACCGGCCGTTGTTGCTCAGCCTGGAGAACGTCACCCGCACCCATGGGGTCGGTACCGCCGTCCCGGTGCACGCCCTGCGCGGGGTGAGCCTCGACGTCCGGGTCGGGGAGCTGGTCGCGGTGATGGGTCCGTCCGGCTCCGGCAAGTCCAGCCTGCTCCACGTGGCCGGCGGTCTCGACGTCCCGACCAGCGGTGACGTGGTGATCGACGGGGTCAGCGTCGTCGGCCTGTCGATCAAGTCCCGGGCCCGGTTGCGCCGGCGCAGCGTCGGTTACGTGTTCCAGGATCTCAACCTGGTTCCGGCCCTGACCGCGATCGAGAACGTGATGCTGCCCCGAGAGCTGGACGGCGTCCGGCTGCGCCAGGCCCGGCAGGAGGCCCGCGAGGCGTTGGCCGAGGTCGGTGTGGCCGACCTGGCCGACCGCTTCCCGGACGAGATGTCCGGCGGCCAGCAGCAGCGGGTGGCGATCGCCCGGGCCCTGGTCGGCCCGCGCCGGCTGGTGCTGGCCGACGAGCCGACCGGAGCCCTGGACACCCTGACCGGCGAGTCGATCATGCGGGTGCTGCGGGCCCGGGTCGACGCCGGGGCGGCCGGGCTGCTGGTCACCCACGACGCCCAGCACGCGGCCTGGGCCGACAGGGTGGTCTTCCTGCGTGACGGCGAGGTCGTCGACGACGGCCGTTCCATCTCGGGTGGGGGTCTGCCGGCCGGAGGGGTTCCGGCAGCCTCCCACCTGACCGGCCCGGCCGGCCCGGCCACCGACGTCGAGGAGCCGTCCTGATGGCGGTCCTCGGGTTCCAGTGGTCGGCCGCCCGGGCGGCGATCCGGCTGGCCCGGCGCGACGCCTGGCGCAACAAGGGCCGCAGCGCGCTGATCGCCCTGATGGTGGCCCTGCCGGTGCTGGCCGCGAGCACGGTCTCGGTGATCTACCGTTCCGAACAGCACGACCCGCAGGACGTCGTCGCCATCTCGCTGGGAGCTCAGGCCCAGGCCTCGATCGCGTTCGGCGACGGCCGACCCACCGCGCAGAGCATCGACGGGCAGAGCAGTGGCTCGGTAGGCGACGGCTCCGGTGCCCAGCCGAAACCACTGACGGTTCAGGAGTTCCAGTCCAGGACGGCGGCCGCGATCTCGCCCCGGGACCGGCTCGTCACCGACACCCAGCGTTGGTACACCCCATCGATCAGGTTCAACGGCAGCCTGCTCGACGGGGTGGTCCGCGAGTTCGACTACACCCAAGCCGGTCTCGGGGGCCTGGTCGAGCAGTACTCCGGCCAGGCCCCGAACCGCACCGACCAGGTCGTGGTCAGTCGAACGCTGGCCCGCAAGAAGGGGATCGGGATCGGCGATCATCTCAGCGCTGACCTGCCCGGCCGGCCGGCCGGGCGCTCGCTGAGCGTGGTCGGGATCGTCGCCGGCCTGCCCCTGATCGGCCAGTCCATGGTGATCGGCCTGCCCGGCAGCCTGATCCCGGCCCAGGCCTCACCGGCCGACACGAATGCCGTCGACGCGATCAGCACGGCCCTGATCGTCACCGGGCCGGACCCGGTCACCTGGGACCAGGTGGTCGACCTGAACCAGTTCGGGGCATTGGTGGTCAGCCGGTCGGTGCTGGACGATCCGCCGTCGCCCGACCGGGTGCCGTACTCGATGGACACCGAGGACTACGGTTCCACTCCGGCCGGCGAAGTCGGGATCGTGGTGGTGGTGATCGGCCTGGTGCTGCTGCAGATCGCCCTGCTGGCCGGCCCGGCGATCGCCGTCGGGGCCCGGCGCAACCAGCGCATGCTGGCCGTGATGGCCTCGACCGGTGCGGAGCGCAAGCACCTGCGATTCGTGGTGCTGGCCACCAGCGCCGTGATCGGCCTGGCCTCCTGCCTGGTGGCCTCGCTGCTCGGGGCCGGCCTGGGGGCCCTCCTGGTGGTGGTGCTGCGCCGGTCCTTCGACCAGCAGATCCCGCGGGTGGACCTGCATCCCCTCGACCTGCTCGGGCTCACCCTGGTCGGCGGTCTGACCGCCGTCGCGGCCGCGATGATCCCGGCCCGGCAGGCGGCCAGACTTGACGTCGTCGCCGCCCTCACCGGCCGGCGGGCGCTGACCTCCGCCCGGCGACGGGTGCCGGTGGCCGGCCTGCTGGTCGTTGGCATCGGGGTCGGAGTGGCCTTCTACGGCTCGCAGATCCGACGGCCGTTCCCGACCGTGGCCGGGCTCGCGCTGACCGAGATCGGCCTGGTAGCCGCGGCCGGAGCGATCGTGTCCCTGGCCGCCCGGCTCGCTGTCCGGTTGCCGTTCGCCCCGCGCTTCGCCCTGCGTGATGCCTCCCGTCAGCGTGGCCGCACCGCGCCCGCCGTCGCGGCCGTACTGGCCGCCATGGCCGGTGGGACGGCGGCCCTGGTCTACATCTCGGCTCAGGGCCACCACGACCAGCAGAATTACAGTCCGGCGTCGGCGCTCGGCGTCGTTCAGGTCCGGAAGCCCGATGGTGACGAGACTTTCGACTTCGACCGGGTGCAGGGCGTGCTCCGGCGCACGCTTCCGATCGATCGCGTGGCCACCTTGTACGGGCAGCCCAATCCGACCGGCGACGGCGCCACGGTGGACCTCGAGCTGCATCGGGCCCCGCAGAACGAGTGCCCGATGGCCGACCAGTCGACGATCTTCACCGAGCAGCAGAGTGAGAAGCTGGTCCGGACCGACCCGCGCTGCCGGGACGCGGGCACCGGTGGCCCGGGTACGGTCACTCTCGGAATCCAGACCCTTTTCGACGACGGGTCGGCGGTCGCCCTTGCCACCGGCACCGCCGTGCCGGCCGATGACGCCGCGTTGCGAGCCGGTCAGATGCTCGTGTTCAACCCGCGCGACCTCTGGCCGGACGGCACCGTGCACATCAGCGTGCAAGCCACCAGCGGCGGTGGCCAGGACGATCCGTCCGTGCGCACCGTCGTCCTGCCGGCTCATCTCTCGACCCGCTCGCCGCGGCTCACGCAGCCGGTCTTTCCGCAGTCGGCCGCGGCGAAGCTCGGGGTCCAGGTCGAGCCACTCGGGCTGCTGGCCGGCACCACCCGGATGCCGACCCAGGCCGAGGAGGACGCCGCCGCCGGAGCCGTCCGCGATTCGGGGGCCGCGTACCTCTCGATCGAGCGGGGCTATCACAACAGCTACGCGCTGGGCCTGCTCGCGCTGGTGGTGGCGGCGGCCGTGGTCACCCTGGGCGGCACGTTCACCGCGGTCGGGCTGGCCGCGGCCGAGAGCCGGGCCGACATCGCCACCCTGGCCGCGGTCGGCGCCGGGCCGGCCGTGCGCCGCCGGCTGGCCGCGAGCCAGGCCGGGGTGATCGCCGGGCTCGGCGCCGTCCTGGGAGTGGCCAGTGGTGTGCTGGCCGGCTGGATCCTGGTCCGGCTGCAGCAGGACTGGATCGGCTCCGTCTACACCGTGCCGAGCCCGGAGCGGTGGTCGCTGGCCCTCCCGTGGGGACACCTGCTGCTGATCGGCTTCGGAGTGCCGGTGCTGGCGGTGCTGGTCGGGTTCGTCAGCACCCGCTCCCGGCTGCCGATGGTCCGCCGGCTCGGTCAGTGAGCCTCAGACCAGGTCGATCAGGTCGGCCACCGACTCCATGATGTGCGAGGGCCGGAACGGGTAGCGCTGAACGTCCTGCCGGCTGGTCGATCCGGTCAGCACCAGGAAGGTCTCCAGCCCGGCCTCCATGCCGGCGACCACGTCGGTGTCCATCCGGTCGCCGACCATGGCGGTGGTCTCCGAGTGGGCGTCGATCGCGTTCAGGGCGCTGCGGAACATCATCGGGTTCGGCTTGCCCACGATGTAGGGCTCGCGGCCGGTGGCCCGGGTGATCAGCGCAGCCACCGCGCCGCAGGCGGGCAGCGGGCCCTCGGCCGAGGGGCCGGTCGGGTCGGGGTTGGTGGCGATGAACCGGGCCCCGGCGTCGATCAGCCGGATCGCCTGGGTGATCGCCTCGAACGAATAGGTCCGGGTCTCGCCCAGGACGACGAAGTCGGGCGCGGTGTCGGTGAGCACGTACCCGGCCTCGTGCAGGGCCGTGGTCAGCCCGGCCTCACCGATCACGTAGGCCTTGCCGCCCGGCATCTGGTCGGCCAGGAACTTGCCGGTGGCCAGCGCCGACGTCCAGATCGCCGCCTCCGGCACGTCCAGCCCGGAGGTCAGCAGCCGGGCCCGCAGGTCCCGGGCGGTGAAGATCGAGTTGTTGGTCAGCACCAGGAACGGGCGCTCGCGCTCGCGCAGCCGCTGCAGGAACTCGGCCGCCCCGGGCAGCGCGTGCCCCTCGTGGACCAGGACGCCGTCCATGTCGGTCAGCCAGCAACGGATCTCGCGGGCGGTCATGGTGACCCTTCCTGATCGGCGAGCGGATCGGCAGAACCGTACTGTCCCGCGGACGCCGGCCCGGCACCAGCTCGGAGATATCCGCCGGTGCGGGCGGTCACGCGGTTTATCGTCACTGCTGTGGACCGGCTGAGAGATGCTGAGCCCCAGCGGCGTGACGCCCTGGTGGCCCTGGTCTTCGGCGTGGCCTGGTTCGGCGGCATCTGGTTCGCTCTCGGTCACGGTTGGTACCCCTCCGCGCTCCGGACTTACCAGGTGGCCGGCGTCTGCACGATCGGTGTCCTGCTCACCCGGGCCACCTGGCCCCGCGCCACGCTGTTCGTGGTCGCGGCCGGCTACCCGATCGTTTACGGCACCGCCCTGGTCACCGAGCTGCACCTGCTGCCGATCTTGTTCGCGGCCTACTGGGCGGCGGCCAAGGGCCGGCTGGCGGTCGGCTGGATCCTGCTCGCCGCCGAGTGGGCCGTGCTGACCCTGTTCATCCCGCCGGACTCGCTCCGGCAGCTGGCCGGCCACCCCGATTTCTGGCTCTGGGACCTGTCCCGGATCGGCCTGGCCGGCGCGGCCACCGCCTTCGTGGTGCTGCTCGGGCGGGCCGCTCAACGGCAGGCCGACAGCAATGCCGAACTGCGCCGGCGCAACGACGAGCTGGTGCGGTTGCGGCGGATCGAGACCGAGCAGGTGGTGCTGGCCGAGCGGACCCGGATCGCCCGTGAGCTGCACGACGTCGTCGCTCATCACATCAGCGCGGTGGTGATCCGGGCCCAGGCCGCCGACCGGGTGGCCGAGGCCCGGCCGGAGGCGACCCGGGACGCCGTCCGCTGGATCGCGGCCAACGGTCAGGACACCCTGACCGCCATGCGGCAGGTCGTCCGGGTGTTGCGCTCGGGCGGGCCCGGCGGCGAACTGACCCCGCAGACCAGCCTGGCCGAGCTGCCCCAGATCGCCGACCGGATGGCCGCGGTCGGGCTGCAGGTGGAGCTGCGGCTGCCCGCGGTGCTGCCGGTGCTGCCGGCCGCCGTCGAGCTGGCCACGGTCCGGATCATCCAGGAGGCGCTGACCAACGTGCTGGTCCACGCCCGGGCCGAGCGGGCCCTGGTCGAGCTCGAACTCGGCGAAGGTGATCAGCTCCGGCTGGCGATCCATGACGACGGCGCCACCGGAGGGCCGCCGACCTCGATCGACTGGTCGGCGGGCCGGCCGGGCCGCCTACCGGGTCGGGCCGGGCTGGGCGGCAACGGGTTGATCGGGATGCGCGAGCGGGCGGCGTCCTGCGGTGGAGCCCTGTCGATCGGGCCCTCCCCGCTCGGCGGCTGGCTGGTCACGGCGGTACTCCGGTCGGCGCTGGGCGGTCTGCTGCTGACCCCGGCTACCGAGGGTGGCGCCGGGTGAGCGGGCCGATCCGGGTGGCAGTGGTCGACGACCAGGGCGTGATCCGGGCCGGTCTGCGGATGATCCTCGACCACGAGCCCGACCTGGAGGTGGTCGGCGAGGCCGCGGACGGCCTGCAGGCGATCGACCTGGTCACCGCCGTCCGGCCGGACGTCGTCCTGATGGACATCCGGATGCCCGGGCTGAACGGGATCGAGGCCTGCCGCCGGCTCACCGAGACCGGGCCGCCGGTCGCCGTGCTGATGCTGACCACCTTTGACGACGACGAGTACGTGCTCGGCTCGGTCCGGGCCGGCGCGGCCGGCTTCCTGCTCAAGGACGCCGGGCCGGACGTGCTGGTTGGGGCCGTGCGCACGCTCTACGGCGGTGGCTCGATGGTCGACCCGGCCGTTACCCGGACCCTGATCGCCCGCTGCCTGGAGCTGGAACGCCGGCAACAGGCCGAGGACGCCGGCCCGTCGTTCTGGCAGCAGCGGCTGGACAGCCTGAGCGAGCGGGAACGGGAGATCTTCATCGGGCTGGCCGGGGGCCGGTCCAACCGCGATCTGGCCACCGAGCTGTTCCTGGGCGAGACCACCGTGAAGAGCCATGTCAGCGCTGTCCTGGCCAAACTCGGGCTGCGCAGCCGGGCGCAGGCGGTGGTGATGGCCTACGAGGCCCGGGTGATCACCCCGGGGGACTGGACCCTGGAGGACCTGTAGCCAGTCCGGACAACCTCGGCGCTGTCCGGGCATGGAAGGATCGGGACCAGGCCCCACCGGAGCGAGCCGCTCTGTGCCGGTGCGGGCGACACGCAGTCCGTAGTCCGAATCGTTACAGGAGTTCTCGATGCCGATCGCAACCCCCGAGCTCTACGCGGAGATGTACGACCGCGCCAAGGCCGGCTCCTTCGCCTACCCCGCCATCAACGTGACGTCGTCGCAGACCCTGAACGCCGCGATCAAGGGTTTCGCCGACGCCGGCAGCGACGGGATCGTCCAGGTCTCGACCGGTGGCGCCGACTATCTCTCCGGCCCGACCGTGAAGAACATGGTCACCGGGGCCAGCGCGCTGGCCGCGTACGCCCACGAGGTGGCCAAGAACTACAGCGTCAACATCGCGCTGCACACCGACCACTGCCCGAAGGACAAGCTCGACAGCTTCGTCCGCCCGCTGCTGGCGATCAGCCTCGAGCGGGTCAAGCGGGGCGAGAACCCGCTGTTCCAGTCCCACATGTGGGACGGCTCGGCCGTGCCGCTGGACGAGAACCTGAAGATCGGCTCGGAGCTGCTCGACCTGGCCCACGCGGCCAAGATCATCCTTGAGGTCGAGATCGGCGTCGTCGGCGGCGAGGAGGACGGTGTCGACAACGAGATCAACGAGCACCTCTACACCACGGTCGACGACGGCCTGGCCACGGCCGAGGCCCTCGGCCTGGGCGAGAAGGGCCGCTACCTGACCGCCCTCACCTTCGGCAACGTGCACGGCGTCTACAAGCCGGGCAACGTCAAGCTCCGCCCGGAGATCCTCAAGGAGATCCAGGACGCGATCGGCGCCCGCTACGGCAAGGACAAGCCGTTCGACCTCGTCTTCCACGGCGGATCGGGCTCGCTGCCGGAAGAGATCTCGGCCGCGGTCGACTTCGGCGTGGTCAAGATGAACGTCGACACCGACACCCAGTACGCCTTCACCCGGCCGGTGGTCGACCACATGCTGAAGAACTACGACGGCGTGCTCAAGGTCGACGGCGACGTCGGCAACAAGAAGGCCTACGACCCGCGGGTCTGGGGCAAGTCGGCCGAGGCCGGCCTGTCGGCACGGGTGGTCGAGGCCTGTCAGGCGCTGCGCAGTGCCGGTACCTCGATCGCCGGCTGATCGCCGGCTGATCAACGGGTAGCAGCTCCACCTCGAACGGCCGGGCGGGCGGGGGATCGGGCAGACTGTGCGGGTGACCTCGCATTCGAATCTGTTCGGCGGTCCTCCGCCCACCCTGTTGCCCGACGATGTGCTGTCTCGCGACGCACTGGAGTCGGGGGCGAAGCCGGAACTCGCGGCGGCGTCCTTCCCGACCGCCTCGTTGCCCTGGGCCGTGCTGGCCGAGATCGCGCTCGAGGGCGGCCGCGACGTCGAGGGTTACGCCTACGCCCGCACCGGCTACCACCGAGGGCTCGACGCCCTGCGCCGAGCCGGCTGGAAGGGCCACGGCCCGGTGCCGTGGTCGCACGAGCCCAACCGCGGCTTCCTGCGGGCCCTGGCCGCGCTCGGCCGGGCCGCGGCCTCGATCGGCGAGGACGACGAGCGCGACCGGATCTCGGCGTTCATCACCGACTGCGACCCCGAGGCGGCGCACGCCTTGAACGTCCTGAGCTGGTCGGTCAGCAGTTAGTTCGGTCGGCGGCTCGGCCGGTTCCGTCGGTTCGGCCGGCTCGGTCGGTGGCTCAGCGGGGTGGGCCGGCCCGCCGGTGATCGTGGTCGGTGGCGGCCTGGCCGGGGTGGCCTGTGCCCGCCGGTTGCACGACGCCGGCTGCCCGGTCCGGCTGCTCGACCGCGGCCACCGGCTGGGGGGCCGGCTCGCGGTCCGCACCGAGACCGTGGCCGGGGCGCCGCACCCGGTCGACCTGGGCGCGCCCTACTTCACGGTCGGTGACGCCGATTCCGGCTTCGCCGAGGTCGTGGCCGGCTGGGAGCGGGCCCGGCTGGCCCGCCGCTGGACCGACACCTTCGCCACGGCCGGTACCGACGGCCTGACCGGAGTCACCACCGGCCCGCAGCGCTGGTCGGCCGCCGGTGGCCTGCGCCGCCTGGTCGAGGCCCTGGCCGACGGCCTCGACGTCCGGCTCGAGCACCCCGTCACCCGGGTCGAACTGCCCGCGGACGGCGCTCTTCCCGGCGTCGACGGTGAGCCCGCCACGGCCGTCGTCCTGGCGATGCCCGACCCCCAGGCCGTCCGCCTGCTGCCGCCCGACACGGCCGCCGCGCTCGGCGTCCTCGATCGGGCCTGGTCCCCGGTGATCACGGTCCGGGCGATCTGGCCGCAGCGCTGCTGGCCGGCCTTCGACGGCATCTTCGTCGACTCGCCGGCGATCACCTGGATCGCCGACAGCGGTCGCAGCCGCGGGGACGGCGCGCCCGTCCTCGTCGTCCACAGCACGGCCGAGCTGGCCGAGCAGCACCTGGCCGATCCGTCCGGGGCGATCGAGCCGGTCCTGGCCGAGCTGGGCCGGGTGCTGGGCGGAGCGTTGCCGCCGCCGGACCAGGCCCGCGCCCATCGCTGGACGTTCGCGACAACCCGGGAACCTCATCCGGAGCCGTTCGTTCTGCACCCTGTCGGTCGGGGGTCGGGACTGGTCGGCGTCTGCGGCGACGGCTGGGGCCCGAAGTCACGGGTCGAGCAGGCCTGGAACTCGGGCACGGCCCTGGCGGAGATGCTGCTCAACCGGCTGCCGGTATCCTCAGGTGCAAGCCCCAACACGTAGGGGCCTACGAAGGGCTGGTGTCCGGGAATGCCCGCGATCGTTCTCGTCGGAGCTCAGTGGGGTGACGAGGGCAAGGGCAAGGCCACCGATGCCCTCGGCGCCAGCGTCGACTACGTGGTCAAGTTCAACGGCGGCAACAACGCCGGTCACACCGTGGTGGTGGACGGCGAGAAGTACGCGCTGCACCTGCTGCCGTCCGGCATTCTGACCCCGGGTTGCATCCCGGTGATCGGCAACGGCGTCGTCGTCGACCTGTCGGTGCTGTTCCAGGAGATCGACGCGCTGACCGCTCGCGGCGTCGACTGCGGCAAGCTGCTGGTGTCGGCCAACGCCCACCTGATCGCGCCCTACAACCGCACCCTGGACAAGGTCCAGGAGCGGTTCCTGGGCAGCCGCAAGCTCGGCACCACCGGCCGCGGCATCGGGCCGACCTACGCCGACAAGATGAACCGGGTCGGGATCCGGGTGCAGGACCTGTTCGACGAGGGCATCCTCCGGCAGAAGCTCGAAGGGGCCCTGGAGCAGAAGAACCAGTTGCTGGTGAAGGTCTTCAACCGGCGGGCGGTCACCGTCGACGAGGTCTTCGACGAGCTGATGAGCTACGAGGCCCGGCTGCGGCCGATGGTCGCGGACACCGGCCTGGAGCTGGTGAACGCGCTCGACCGGGGCGAGATCGTGCTGTTCGAGGGCGGTCAGGCGACCATGCTGGACGTCGACCACGGCAGCTACCCGTTCGTCACGTCGTCCAACGCCACCGCGGCCGGCGCCTGCACCGGCTCGGGCGTGCCGCCGACCCGGATCGACCGGGTGGTGGCCGTGGTCAAGGCCTACTCGACCCGGGTCGGCGAGGGCCCGTTCCCGACCGAGCTGCACGACGAGTTCGGCGAGCGGTTGCGCTCGGTCGGCGGTGAGTTCGGCACCACCACCGGCCGGCCCCGGCGCTGCGGCTGGTACGACGCCCCGGTGGCCCGGTTCGCGGCCCGGGTGAACGGCGTCACCGACTTCGTGCTGACCAAGCTGGACGTGCTCACCGGCCTGGAGCAGATCCCGGTCTGCGTGGCCTACGACGTCGACGGCGTCCGGCACGACGAGATGCCGATGACCCAGACCGGCTTCCACCACGCCGTCCCGATCTACGAGACCTTCCAGGGCTGGACCGAGGACATCTCCGCTGCGCGCTCCTTCGACGACCTGCCCAAGACGGCCCAGGCCTACATCCTGGCCCTGGAGGAGATCTCCGGCGCCCGGATGTCGGCGATCGGCGTCGGCCCCTCGCGGGAGCAGACCGTCGTCCGCCACGCCCTGGTCTGAGCCCGCACCGCCCTGGGCCGAGCCCGCAACGCCTTGGGCCGAGCCCCGTAACGCCTTGGTCTGGCGTCCGCCTTGGTCTGGCGTCGCCACGCCCTGGTCTGGGCCGCTATGCCTTGGGTTGAGGTTGCTACTCCCCGAGGTATCGCGACCTCGCTCCGACTTTGCTCCCGTTGGCCCCGTGCTCGTGGCCGGATGCGAGCTGCTTCTCACCGTGCGGCCGTGGTCAACGGGAGCAAAGCCGGAGCGGCGTGACCGCTGAACCGCAGGCCTTGCTCAGCCAGGGCCAGCGCCCCCTGGAGCCTGCGAGCGAGTTGGCGGGCCGCCTCGATTCTGATCACATCGGCGGCCGACCAGCGGACGACGTCCGCACCGGACTCCCGCAGTCGCTGCTCGCGGATCCTCTCGGCCTGCAGGACGGCGAAGAGGTTCTCGGCCTGGCTGTCGCCGGCGCGCTCGGCCGCGGCCAAGGCGTACTTGGCCCGGCCGTCGGCCTCGCCGGCCAGGCCGGCCGGCCACCAGCAGTCGACCCGGCCGACCAGCCGCCCCTCGAGATCGCGGACCTCGACCTGCCACTGCGGTGCCGGGACACCCGTGTGCGCGAACGCCCAGGCCGACCACGACTCCAGGGGTGACTCCCGGCGAGGCTCGGCCAGGGCCAGGATCTGCCGGGCTAGTCCCACGCCCGGCCAGCGGGCCTGCCGGCCCAGCGTCTCCAGCATGACCTCCGGCGAGACCGGGCCCCGGCGCAGAGCCGCGTCGGCGATGGCCAGGCCGTCGCGGCCGGGAAGGGTACTGAGGCAGTCGGCCACGGTCCGGCCGGGAGAGGTCAGCGAGATGCCGAGATGCTCACCGACCTGGTCGTCGTCCAAGGCCGCGACCCGGATCCAGATGCCGCTGCGCTTGCGAGTCGGACCGCTCGAAGCCGTGAACTCCGGCCGAGGCCATCCGACGAGAGGCTCCGGCAACCCGTACAGCCGGGCGGCGGTGGCGTGACTGACCGCCAGCTCCCGGCCGGGGCTGGCCAGCGGGGCGGCCCGGACCTCGAGGGGCACATCCGGCTGGGCCACCAGAGCTCGCATCGGCCGGTCGGCCGGGTGCCGCGAGAGGGCTTGCGTAGTGCGGTCCGCAGGCTGCGGGGACATGCCTTGCGTGGTTCGGTCTGTGGGCTGCGGGGACATGGCTTGAGTGCTCCGGTGCGCAGGACGCCGGGACTCGTCTGGTTTGCTCCGGCCGGCCTGCCGCCGCAGAATGCCGCGGCGTTCGGCGACCAGCAGGCCGGAGGCCAACCGCCCGTCAACCTGACGATCGGTCAGGCCAGCCGCTCGAAGCTGGGCCCGGGTGAAGATCTCGCTCTCAGCCATGCCTGGACTCTGCCCTCGGCCCGAGTCGGTAGCGAGGCCCCGATCGCCGATCTGTGGACGACGGGCCGAGGGAGGCTCGGCCTGTGGAAAAGCCTGGGGATGACCGGCCGGGACGTCGTGAGCCGCTGCCCGCTCCCTGCTTGCTCCGACTTTGCTCCAGTTGGCCACCGTGCCAGGAAGGCGCTGACCGGGTTGCGGCCTGCTCGCTCCGACTCGGCGGAGACAGAGAGGCCGGTGGGCAGGATTCGGCGGGTCGGGGCAGTTGGCGGCTTCGGCTCGGGGGGAGCGGGGGGTTGGGGTGGAGCGGGGTTGGGGTGGAGCGGGGTTGGGGTGGAGCGGGGTTGGGGTGGAGCGGGGTTGGGGTGGAGCGGGGTTGGGGTGGAGCGGGCGCGGGTCAGGCGGAGCGGCGGGTGGGGGTCTTCTTGGCGGCGGGCGCCTTGGCGGTCTTCTTGGCCGCGGTGGACTTGGCCGGGGTGGCCTTGCTCGCCGGGGCCTTGCTCGCGGCCTTGGCCGGGGCCTTTCGAGCCGAAGCCTTGGTGGCCGGCGTCGACTTCTGCGCGGCCGAGGCCGCCGCCTTGGCCGGCGCCGCCTTCTTGGTTGTCGTCTTCTCGGCGGTCTTGGACGCCGAGCCGCCCTCGCCGCGCGAGGCCCGGGCCCGGTCGACGCTGGCCTGCAACGCGCTCAGCAGGTCGACCACCTCGGTGCTGGCCTCCTCGGTGGTCTGCACCGGAACCGGCGCCACTCCCTCAAGTTTGGCCTCGACCAGATCGAACAACGCCTTCTGGTAGTCGTCCTCGAAGTTGTCCGGCTCGAAGTCGGTGGCCATGCTGTCGACCAGGGACGCTGCCATCCGCAGCTCCTGAGGCCGCAACTCGACGTCCTCGTCCAGGATGGCGAAGTCGGCGGCCCGGATCTCGTCGGGCCAGAGCAGGGTCTGCAGGATGATCACTCGATCCCGAACCCGGAGCACGGCCAGCGACTCGCGTTGCCGCAAGGCCACCTTGACCACGGCGACCCGCTCGGTGGTCTCCAGCGCCTCGCGCAGCAGGGCGTAGGGCTTGGCTGCCCGCGCGTCCGGCTCGAGGTAGTAGGAGCGGCCGAACAGGATGGGGTCGACCTGCCCGCTGGGCACGAACTCGACCACGTCGATCTCGTGGCCGGTGGCCAGGGGCAGCGAGTCGAAGTCCTCGTCGGTCAGCACCACCAGCCGGCCGTCCTCGGCCTCGTAGCCCTTGGCCAGCTGGTCGTAGGACACCTCTTCGCCGCAGACGCTGCAGATCCGCTTCATCCGGATTCGCCCGCCGTCGGCCCGGTGCACCTGATGGAACCGGATGTCGTGCTCCTGGGTGGCCGCGAACAGCCGGACCGGAACGTTGACGAGGCCGAAGGAGACCGCGCCCTTCCAGATCGCTCGCATGGGTGTCCTCCTCGGTTACGCGTCGACCCTGGGACTCGTCGTCGGACGGACCGATCTGCAGAGACCTTTGTCCAGCATGACCTGAGGGGTACCGGGTGCGCTACCTCAGCGGGTCACCCACCTCAGACCGGGCGTGTCCGCAGAACTCATCGGTCGTCCGTTCGGTGGGTCCCGGTGGCCGCCCGCCCACCGCGGAGTCCAGCATGGTCGGCATGCGCCCGATGCTCGCCACCGCCGCCGACCCGGCGAAGGGTCTGCCCGCGGACGGCGCTCGCTGGGCCTACGAGGTCAAATGGGACGGCATGCGTGTGCTGGCCGACATCCACGACGGCGAGGTGAGCCTGCACAGCCGGACCGAGCGGGACATCACCGTGGCCTTTCCGGAGCTGGCCGCGCTCGGAGCCGCCCACCCCGACGTCCTGCTGGACGGCGAGATCGTGGTGCTGGCCGGCGGCATCCCGTCGTTCGAGGCGCTGGCCGAGCGGTTCCACGTGCGGGACGCCCGGAAGGCGGCGGCCCTGGCGGCCCAGGCCCCGGCGTCCCTGATCGCGTTCGACGCCCTGCGGTTGTACGGCGTCGACCTGATGAGCCGGCCCTGGCAGGAGCGGCGGCAGGCCCTGGAGCGGCTCGGCCCGTCGGGGGCTCAGTGGCAGCTTTCACCGGTTCACGAGGACGTGGAGTCGCTGCTCAGCGCGACCCTGGAGCACGGTCTGGAGGGGGTGGTGGCCAAGCGGCGCACGTCGTCCTACCGGCCCGGCGCCCGCAGCTCGGACTGGCTCAAGCTGGCTCACCGGCGGGTCCAGTCCTGCGTTGTCGGCGGCTGGCGGCCGGAGACCAGCGCGGCCACCCGGATCGGTGCCCTGCTGCTCGGGGTCTGGACCGACGACCCGGTCGGACGCCGTCACCTGCGGTTCGCGGGCCGGGTGGGCAGCGGGCTGGTCGCCGCCGGGGCCCAGGCCGACCTGCACCGGCTGCTCGGTCCGCTGGCGCGGGCGAGCTCGCCGTTCGACGATGACATCCCGCGGGAGGATGCCCTGGGCACCACCTGGGTGCGGCCGGAAGTGGTGATCGAGGTGCGTCATCTGGGTCGGACCAGGGACGGCCGGCTGCGCCAGCCGGTGTTCCGGGGGATCCGGCCCGACGTCGAACCCGACGACGTGCGCGACGAGTGAGGGGCCGGTGAACCGTGGCTGATCAGGAACAGTTCGTCGAGGTCGAGGGCCGGACCATGCGGCTGCGCAACCTCGACAAGGTGCTCTACCCGCAGACCGGCACGACCAAGGGCGAGGTGCTGCACTACCTGACCGGGGTGGGCGAGGTGCTGCTGGCCCACCTGAAGGACCGGCCGACCACCCGCAAGCGCTGGCCCGACGGCACCGCCGGGCCGATGTTCTTCGAGAAGAACGTGCCCCGCGGGGCGCCGACCTGGCTGCGGCGGGTCACCCTGCCCGCGCCCGGCAGCACCAAGGACCGCGAGGAGGTCACCTACCCGCTGATCGACGACCTGGCCGGGCTGATCTGGGCGGCCAACCTGGCCGCCCTGGAGCTGCACGTGCCGCAGTGGCGGGTCGGGCCGCGGGGCGCCGTCCACGATCCGGACCTGTTGGTGATCGACCTCGACCCGGGGCCGCCGGCCGGGCTGCCGGAATGTGCCGAGGTGGCCCTGGCCGTGCGCGAGAAACTGACCGCCGACGGGCTGGACAGCGTGCCGGTGTCGAGCGGCGGCAAGGGCATGCAGCTGTACGCCGCGGTGTCCGGCCGGCAGGACGCGACCACTGTGCGGGAGTACGCCCACCGGCTGGCCGAGCAGCTCGAGCGGGAGCTGCCCAAGCTGGTGGTGTCCCGAATGACCAAGAACCTGCGCGGCGGCAAGGTGCTGCTCGACTGGAGCCAGAACCATTCGGCCAAAACCACGATCTGCCCGTTCTCGCCCCGCGGCCGGGACCGCCCCACGGTGGCCGCGCCGCGCAGCTGGGACGAACTGGACGACCCCGGATCGCTGCGGCAGCTCGAGTTCGCCGACGTGCTGGACCGATTGCAGCAGGACGGCGACCCGCTGGCCGGGCTGCTGGCGGCGGGCTCGAAACTCGGGGCCGGGCCGCGGGTCCGAACGAGCTGACCACCAGTTGCCGAGTTGGGCCGGCCCGGGTAAATGAGCCGGGTACGGTTCCCGCAACGAAACCGACCCATGGGCGACGTAGGCTCTGCAGATGCGCGAGCCCCTCGACCCCGCGATGTTCGCCGACTGCGACGAGAAACCGAGTCCGGTCCGGGTCGGCGACAAGTGGACGGCGAAGATCCTGATCTGCCTCCGGGACGGCCCCCGGCGGTTCTCCGAGCTGCGTGGGCCCCTGCCCCGGGTCACGGCCAAGGTGCTGACCGAGTCGTTGCGGTCGATGGAGCTCGACGGCCTGATCACCCGGACCGTCCCCGCCGAGACCCCGCTGCGGGCCGAGTACGAGCTGACCGCTCTCGGCCGGTCACTCTTCGAGCCGATGTTCGCCGGCTGGGCCCGGGCCCAGCCCCGCGACGTCGAACTGGCCGGTGCCCGCCGGGCCTACGCCCTGCACGCCGTCCGCTGATCCCGGTGGCCGGGGTCGAGCCCTTCGATGCGGTGATCCTGGCCGGCGGTTCGGGGCGCCGGCTGGGCGGCCTGGACAAGGGCGGCCTGGTGGTGGCCGGGCTGGCGCTGCTCGACCGGGTGCTGCTGGCCACGCAGGCGGCCGAGCGAACCGTGGTCGTCGGCGAGCCGCGCCCGACCCCGCGGCCGGTCGACTGGGCCCGGGAGAACCCGCCCGGCGGCGGTCCGCTGGCCGGCCTTCAGGCCGGTCTGGCTCACCTGTACGCCCAGGTGGACGACGCGCCGCCCGATCGGCCGGGGATCGAGTCGGCGAGCGGTACCGTCGTGGTGCTGGCCACTGATCTGCCTCGGCTGGCCCCGGCCGACGTCGTCCGGTTGCTGGCCGCTCTGAGCCGCCGACCTGAGGCCGATGCCGCTCTGTTCAGCGATTCCGAGGGCCGGTCGCAGCCGCTCGCGGCGGCCTACCGCGTTGCGCCGATCCGTGCTGCTCTGGCCGCGGTGGGGCCGACCCACGGGAAGGCGGTTAAGTTGGTGCTACACCAGCTCGCCGTCGTCACCGTCCCCGACCGGGGAGCCGCAGGAGACTGCGACACCCCGGAACAGCTCGCGGCGGCCCGGGCCTACTTCGACCGACAAGGGTGAGCATGCTCGACGATTGGGTCACGAAGCTCAGCCAGGAGATCGGCGTCAAGCCCGACGACATCGCGATCTCCGAAATTCTCGATCTGGCTCGGGACGCCGCCCATGCGGTGGCCCGCCCGGCCGCGCCGATCACCACCTTCATCGTCGGCTACGCCGCCGGCATGCGCGGCGGCGGCCGGGAGACCGTGGCCCAGGCGGTCCGCGAGGCGCTGGCCGCGATCGCGGCCGAACTGCCGCCGGCCGATCCGAGCGTGGTCAGCGCGAACGGCAACGGCAACGGAGCCAGCCACGGATACGGCGCGATCTCCGGCAGCACGGCGGCGCCGGGCAGCTCTCCGGTCCCCGGCAGTTCGCCGGTACCGGGCAGTTCGCCGGTTCCCGGTAGTTCGCCGGTTCCCGGCAGCTCGGTTCTCGACAGCGCAGCCTCGGCCGGCCAGCCGGTCCCGCAGGCGGCCGGGTCGGCCGGCTCCGGCAACGGTGACGGGTCCTCGGCCGGTTCGTGACGTCGTCCGTTCCCTGGGAACGGGCCCGCGACCTGGCCTACCGGGCCGGGGCGCCGCTCCCGCCGCAGCTGGTCGCGCTGTCGGCCGCGATCGGGTGCGTGCTGGCCGAGGCGCTGCACGCCGGCGGTGATCTGCCGCCGGCCGACACCTCGGCGATGGACGGCTGGGCGGTCAGTGGCCCGCCACCCTGGCGGATGGTCGGCCGGTCCCTGGCCGGCGGAGACCGGCTCGCACCGCTGCGGCCCGGCGAGGCCGCGGTGATCGCCACCGGAGCGGCGGTGCCGGCCGGAACCACCGGGATCGTCCGGTCCGAGTGGGGCTGGTTCGACGATCACGACCTGCGGCCGGTCACCGGCACGGCGTCGCCGGCCGACCTGTCCGACGTCCGCCGGCGGGGTCGTGAGGCCACTGCCGGGGAGCTGCTGGTCCCGGCCGGAGCGGTGGTCCGCCCGACCACCGCCGGCCTGGCCGCGGCGGCCGGGTTCGACCTGCTCCCGGTCCGGCCCCGGCCCCGGGTTCAGCTGCTGGTGCTCGGCGACGAACTGCTCGACGCGGGCCCACCTCGGGGCGGCGCGGTCCGAGATGCGCTCGGCGTCCAGTTGCCGGCCTGGATCGAGGCCCTGGGCGGCGGGGCGGCCGGATCGGTGCGGGTGGCCGACGACCTGGCCACGACTCTGGCCGCGGTCCGGGCCCACGGTCCCCAGCAGGCCGAGGTGCTGGTCACCACCGGCGGTTCGGCCCGGGGCGCCGCTGATCACCTGCGGGGCACCCTGCGCCGGCTGGATGCGCGGATCGTGGTCGATTCGGTCGACATCCGCCCGGGCCATCCGATGCTGCTGGCCGAGCTTCCGGACGGGCGGCCCCTGGTCGGCCTGCCCGGCAATCCACTGGCCGCCCTGGTCGGCGTCGTCACGCTGCTCGCTCCCGTGCTGGCCGGGCTGGCCGGAGCGCCTCGGCCCGGGCTGTGGAGTGTGCCGGTCGGCGAGGACGTGCCGGTGCCGGCCCGAGGACGGCGTCCCCGGGCCCGGCTCCTGACGCCGGTCACCCGCACCCCGACCGGCTCGGTCCGGCCGACCGGCCACTCGGCGTCGGCCATGCTCCGCGGCGTGGCCCAGGCCGACGGATTCCTGCTGGTGCCGCCGGAGGGGCTGAGGGCCGAGCAGTTGGGGACGGTGGCCTGGTTCCCCTGGACGCCGGCCGCCGGCACCCCGGTCGCCGACCCGTTCGTGGCTACCCCGGCCGGCGAGACACCGGGCCCGGCCGATCGGCCGACTGGCGTTTCGCGCGGTGCTGGGGTGAACTGACCGTCCGGTTACTTCTACCGACTTCTAGCAAGGAGACCTGAATGGGCGCGTTCGACGATCTCGTGGGCAAGGCCAAGGACCTCGCCGCCGACCACCCCGACCAGGTCGAGAAGATCAGTGACCAGGCGATCGACCGTGGTGGCGACGCCGCGGACCAGGTCACGCACGGCAAGCACGTCAAGCAGATCGACGGTCTGCAGGAGAAGGCCGACGACGCGATCGGCTGACCGAAACACCCGTTTCACGTGGATCAGGCCCGGCTCGACAACGCGCCGGGCCTGATCACCGTGCAAGCGTGATCACATCGAGGTCGGTGTCGACCCGGGCAGCAGCTCCCGGGCGTTGGCCACGTCCATCCCGGTCGCCCCGAGCAGGTCGACCACGGCCGAGCGCACCTGACCGACCACCACCAGCTCCGACATCGTGTGGGCGCCCAGGGCCTGCGGGTCGAGGCGGGTCGCCAGCGCGGTCAACCCGCCCCGGGCCCGGCCCAGGCTCGGATCGCCGCCCACCTCGTTCTCCAGGGTGTGCAGCGTGGCCGACAGCTCGTCGAGCACCCCGGCCAGCGACGCCGGCAACTGCCGGCCGTGATCGAGGACGGCGGCGATCCGGCGGATCGCCACCCGGATGTTCCGGGCCGCCCGGTCCACCCCGACCAGGGCCAGCCGGTACCGGCTCAGGTCGTCCCGGCGGCGGCGGCGCAGCGGTGAGATCCGGCTGATCTCCTCCCCGCCCCTCAGGGCCTCGGTCCAGCGCTCGACGTCGACCTGGGTGCCCCGGGCCCGTTCGAGGGCGGCGTCGGCCAGTTCGGCGTCCCCGATCCGGAGGGCGGCCGCGGCATCGGCGATCACCCCGGCCAGCTCCGAGATCAGCAACTGGGCCTGGGGCCGGACCGTCCGGGACGGATCGCCGGGCAGCGTGGCCGCCACCAGCAGGGCACAACTGCCGCCGACCAGCGCGTCCTCCCAGCGGTAGAGCCCGCCGTTCGGGGTCTGCGGCAGCGCCACCAGGAAGATCGCCTGAACCGCTGACTGAGCCGTGACCAGGCTGCCGCCGCCGAACAGCTGAGCCGTGCTCATGGCCAGCACCACCACCAGGCCGATCTGCCACCAGCCGTTGCCGATCTCCCGGACCAGCAGATCAGCGATCCCGACCCCGATGGTCACCCCGAGGCCCAGCTCGGCCACCCGGCGCAACCGGTACGAGTGCGAGACGCCGAGGCAGACCACGGCCGCCACCGGGGCGAAGAACGGCCGGGGGTGGTCCAGTAACGAGGTCGCGATCAGCCAGGCCAGGACGGCGCCGACGGCGCACTGGCCGATCGACCAGCTGGTCGAGCGCAATCGGGCCCGGGTGCTCTCGGCCCAGGCCGAGACCGCCGTCCGACGACTCATCTGCCGACTCATCGGCCCAGTCTCCTGGAGGGCACCGTAGGCTGCCACCATGACCAGCACGCCTCCCGCCTCGCGCCCCCCGCTGCCCGCCTCAGCTCCCGTGCCGCCGGTCGATCCGGAGCGTGCGGCCCGGTCACAGCAGGCCTACGACCTGGACCTCGAGTACGTGTTCCACTCCTGGCTGGCCCAGGAGGGGCGCAAGCCGTTCGTCATCGACGGCGCCCAGGGCTCCTGGGTCTGGGACGGCGCGGGCACGCCCTACCTCGACTTCTCGGCCCAGCTGGTCTACACCAACATCGGGATCGGCCACCCGAAGGTGGTCGCCGCGGTCGCCGAGCAGGCGGCCAAGCTGGCCACGGTCGCGCCCCAGCACGTCAACGACCAGCGGTCGGAGGCGGCCCGGCTGATCGTCGAGCGGGCCCCGGGCGACGCCTTCCGCCAGGTGTTCTTCACCAACGGCGGCGCCGACGCGATCGAGAACGCGGTCCGGATGGCCCGGCTGCACACCGGCCGGCGCAAGGTGATCAGCCGCTACCGCAGCTACCACGGCAACACCACCACGGCGATCAACCTCACCGGCGACCCCCGGCGCTGGCCCAACGACTACGGCGCCGAGGGCGTCGTCCACACGTTCGGGCCGTTCCTGTACCGGACGGCGTTCCACGCCTCCACCGAGCAGGAGGAGTGCGAGCGGGCGCTGGAGCACCTGGAGCAGACCATCCTGCTGGAGGGCCCGACCACGATCGCCGCGATCGTGCTCGAATCGGTGCCGGGCACGGCCGGGATCATGGTCCCGCCGCCGGGCTACCTGCGCGGCGTCCGGGAGCTGTGCGACCGGTTCGGCATCCTCTGGATCGCCGACGAGACGATGTCCGGCTTCGGCCGCTGCGGCCGCTGGTTCGGGGCCGAGCTGGCCAACGAGGCCCCCGGTGCGGACGGCGAGTGGGTGCCCGCCGCCGGCGCTTACGCGGCGCCCGACCTGATCACCTTCGCCAAGGGTGTGAACAGCGGCTACGTGCCGCTGGGGGGCGTGATCATCAGCGAGGCGATCGCCGCCACGTTCAAGAACCGGGCCTTCCCGGGCGGGCTGACCTACTCCGGCCACCCGCTGGCCACGGCGGCGGCGGTGGCCAACATCGGCGTCCTGGCCGACGAGAAGCTGATCGAGAACGCCGACCGGCTGGGCCGCGAGGTGTTCGGTCCGGGGCTGAAGGCCCTGGCCGAGCGCAGCCCCATCGTGGGCGAGGTGCGCGGGGTCGGCGCGTTCTGGGCGGTCGAGTTGGTCCGCGACCGGCAGACCCGCGAGCCGCTGGTGCCGGCCGGGGCCGCCGGCCCGGCCAACGCGCCGATGGCCGCGCTGGCCGCCGCCTGCCGCGAGCGGGGCCTGCTGCCCTTCATCAACGGCAGCCGCACCCACGTCGTCCCGGCGCTGAACATCACCGACGAGGAGGCCCGTTACGGGCTGGCCCTGCTCGAGGAGGCCATCGACCAGGTCGCCGCCGACCTCTGAGCGGTGGAGTCGAGTCAGCTGGTGGCCGGCCCGGCCAGGTAGGGGTCGAGGTCGTACGACTCCTGCGGGGCCTCGAAGTCGACCCCGGCATTCCAGTCCCGGTACTTGAGGTACTGACTGCTGTCGGTGCCCACCAGCAGGGTCATCGGTAGGCCGCTGGCGATCGAGACGTACATCGTCCCGGTGGACGCCGTGTCCTGGCCGACCGCGTGGTCGGCCAGGCCGACGGTCTGCTCGCCGCCGATCTCCTTGCCCGCGATCACCCGGAGGTTCTTGCGGGTCTTCTTGTTCAGGCCGACGGTCGAGTTCTTGACCCAGTAGTCCATGTCGAGCAGTTCGATGATGCCTTTCAGCGACCGGTCGTCCTTGGTCCAGCGAACCCAGTGGTTGGTGAACTTCTGGGCCGGAACGTTGCCGGCGTAGAAGACCTGCCAGAAGCCGGGCCCGGTCTTCAGGTAGGTCACCCCGTTGTGGCGTTCCAGGGTCATCCGCTGGCCGTTCAGGGCGATCGTGCCGCCGACGTCCCCGCCGTGAGCCAGGCCCAGGTCGACCGAGAGCTTGTCCTTGCCGTCGGCCATCCTGGCCACCACGTGGACGGTCTTGGCGGCCCGGGCCGCGGTCTGGGCCTCGGTCCAGATCTGCAGGGCGCTCTCGCCGTCGAGCAGGGACGCCGACGGGTTCGGCGCCGGGGTCGTCGCGGTCGAGGTCGGCGTCGAGCCGACGCCCGGCCCGGTGCTCGCGGCCCCCTTGATCAGCGGAGGCTGGGCGCAGCCGGCGGTGAGGGCCAGGCCGGTGAACAGCACAACGGCCGTGGTGACACGAGACATCGCCGATCCGTTCTGCCACCCCCGGGTGATGGCCTGAGGTCGGGCGGGATACTCCCTGGACGAAGTCACTGTAAACAGGGATCGCCGTCGAGGTGACCTCATTGCCGGGGTTGCCCGCCGGGGGACGCCGGGCCGGGCGGCGGCCGGGTCTGATCTAGGCTCGCTTGCCGTGAAGCTTCTTGTCATCGGGACCGGTGCCCGCGAACACGCTCTGGTCCGCTCACTGGCCGCCGATCCGGCGGTGACGCAGGTGCACGCCGCGCCGGGCAACCCGGGCATCGCCGACCTGGCCCCCTGTCACCGGGTGTCGGCCGCCGATCCGGAACAGGTGGCGGCGCTGGCCACCCGGCTCGGGGTCGACCTGGTCGTGGTCGGTCCGGAGGCCCCACTGGTCGCCGGGGTGGCCGACGCCGTGCGTGCGGCCGGGATCGCCTGCTTCGGTCCGTCGGCGGCCGCGGCCCGGCTCGAGGGCAGCAAGGCCTTCGCCAAGGACGTGATGGCCGCGGCCGGGGTGCCCACCGGTGACTCGCGGCTGTGCCGCACCGGCGCGGACGTCGCCACCGCGCTGGCCGAGTTCGGACCGCCCTACGTGGTCAAGGACGACGGGCTGGCCGCGGGCAAGGGCGTGATCGTGACCTCCGACCGGGACGAGGCCCTGGCCCACGCGGCCGGGTGCTTCGAGCGCGAGGGGGGCACGGTGGTGGTCGAGGAGTACCTCGACGGGCCCGAGGTGTCGCTGTTCTGCCTGACCGACGGGGTGAGTGTGGTCCCGCTGGCCCCGGCTCAGGACTTCAAGCGGGTCGGGGACGGCGACGCCGGCCCGAACACCGGTGGCATGGGCGCCTATTCGCCGTTGCCGTGGGCTCCGGCCGAGCTCGTGGACGACGTGGTCCGGCTGGTCGCGCAGCCGACCGTCGACGAGATGGCCCGGCGGGGAACGCCGTTCGCCGGAGTGCTGTACTGCGGGCTGGCCCTGACCGGCAAGGGGGTCCGGGTGATCGAGTTCAACGCCCGGTTCGGCGACCCAGAGACCCAGGTCGTGCTGGCCCGGCTGGCCACGCCTCTGGCCGGCTTGTTGATGGCGGTGGCGACCGGCGACCTGGCCGATCGGCCCGAGCTGGAATGGCTCGACCTGGCTGCGGTCACGGTGGTGCTGGCCTCGGCCGGCTATCCGGGCTCACCGCGCGCCGGCGACGTGATCACCGGGATCGAGAGCGGTTCGCCGCAGAGCTGGGTGCTGCACGCGGGCACCCGGCAGGACGCCGACGGCTCGCTGTACAGCGCCGGCGGCCGGGTGCTCTCGGTGGTCGGAACCGGGCCGGACCTGCGGTCGGCCCGGGCGGCGGCCTACGCGGCCCTGGCCCCGATCCGGTTGACGGGCAGTCACTACCGCTCGGACATCGCGGCCCGGGCCGGGGAACCGGTCGGGGAACCGGTCGGGGAACCGGTCGCGGATCCGGCTGACGCCGTCCGTCGCTGAGCCGGCCGCCGGTCGCCGGTCGCGGCCGATCGGAGGGGTCACCGGGACCAGAGGCTGTCCCGGGCGAAGCTCTTGTCGCTGAGGTTCCGGCTGTCGGCGCCGAGCGGAACGGCGAGAGCGATGACGGCGGCCAACACGAAGAGAATCACGACGATGTCCATGGCCAGAATTCTGCGCTCGACGACATCGCGCCACCAGTGGCGGAAAAGCCAGCCCTCGTCGAATTCCCGCCAGTTGTCGGATTGCCCAGAATGAGGGGCTTGTCTTCGGGTCTCATGGGGGGCACGGTGAGCACGAGGTCGGCCCGGACGCCGTTCGGGTCACCGGCCGTCGAAGTGCCGTTGAGCTGGAGGAGACCCGCATGTCCGGATGGATCCACAGGTTCGGGCATCGGAGTCGGCGGGGGACGGCCGTCGTCGTCTCGACCGGCTTGGCTCTGGCCGGCCTGAACCTGGCCGGCCTGGGGCTGGCCGCTCCGGCGCTCGCGGAATCGGGCCCGGTGGCGCTCAGCCACGCGCCGACCGCCACGGTCAGCCTCGGGGACAGCTACATCTCCGGCGAGGCCGGCCGCTGGAAGGGCAACGCGACCACCGCCGACCCCGGCCGGCTCGGCACCGACCGGGCCTGGCGCGCCACTGCCGGCGACCCGGCCGGCACCACCGACCCCGCGCTGGTCTACGGCGACACCGCGGCCAACGGCTGCCACCGCTCCGACGTGAACGAGATCGAGAGCGCCTGGCTGCTCACCCAGAAGTCGATCAACCTGGCCTGTTCCGGCGCTCGCACGGTGAACGTGCTGCGGGCCTCGGCCGGCGGCGTCGCGTTCAAGGGCGAGGCCCCGCAGGACGACCAGCTCGCCGCCGTGGCCCGCAGCAACCGGGTGCAGCTGATCGTGCTCTCGATCGGCGGCAACGACCTCGGCTTCGGCGACATCCTGTCCAGTTGTGTGGCCGCGTACCTGTACTCGACCCCGCCCTGCAGCGTGGCCCAGCAGGGCGGGGTCGAGGCCCGGCTGCCGCAGGTGGCCGCCGCCGTCGGTGCGACCGTGGACGACATCCGGGCCACCATGACCGCGGCCGGCTACCGAACCGGCGACTACCGGCTGATCCTGCAGTCGTACCCGATCCCGACCCCGGCCGCCGGCAGCAACCGGTACTCCGGCACCGCCCCCGACCAGCGGGCCATGGTCGGCGGGTGCCCACTGCTCGACGTCGACTCGGCCTGGGCCCACGACTCCCTGGCGCCGGCTTTCTCGAACGCCATCGCCGGTGTGGCCGACAGCCGCGGCGTCCAGTTCCTCGACCTGACCGACGCGTTCCGGGGGCACGAACTGTGTGCCGCGGCGGCCGAGCAGTCCACCGGCTCACCCCGCAGCGCCACCAGCGAATGGATCCGGTTCATCGACCTGGCCGGCCAGGGCGACAGCAACGAGTCACTGCACCCGAACTACTTCGGCCAGCTCGCGCTGGGCCAGTGCCTCACCCTGGCCACCCTGACCCGGCACGACGTGGCCTGCCACGGCCGGCCCAAGCTCCCCGACTGGGCCGTCTACCTCACCTGACCGCCGGCTCAGAAGTCAGTCGGCCCGGCTCCGGCCAGGTCGACGACCTCGGTGCCGTCGGGCAGCAGCCGGCCGAGAACGCTGAGGTAGAAGCCCCGCCCGGCGGGCTGCAGCAGCGCATCGTGGATCGGGAACAACCGGCCCGGCCGCACCGCCCGGGCGAAGTCGGCGGTCTCGCCGATCTTGGCCCAGGGGGCGTTCAGCGGCAGGCCGAGCACGTCGACCCCGTCGGGGACGCCGGCGTAGGCGTCGCCGGGGTGGAAGAAGGTCGGCTCGCCGTCGGCGGTGAGCAGCATGCCGACGTTGCCGATCAGCGGGATGTCGGCGTGGATCTCGGCGTGGATGCCGCCGACGCCGGTGATCAGGGCCTCGCCCACCGGCACCTGGTGGCCCGCGTGCAGCGCCTCGGCCTGGATCCCGACCTTGTCCAGCTCGATCGCGGTCTCGGGCTCGGTCAGCAGTGTCGCCGACTCGTTCGCCTCCAGCAGCAGCGGCAGCCGCTCCACGTCCAGGTGGTCGGCGTGCTGGTGGGTGATCAGCACGGCGTCCAGGTCGGTCAGTTCCTCGAACCCCTTCGTGAACGCTCCGGGGTCGATCAGGATGCGGGCGCCGGCGGTCTCGACGAGCACGCAGGAGTGGCCCAGATGGGTGATCTTCACCCTCGGTAGCGTGCCACGACCGGGCCCCGGCCGCGAGATCGGCCGTCGCCGGAGCGTGCGTGTCAGGACATGTCGATGCAACAGGCGAGAGTTAGCGTCGAGGTCATGAGCAGTCCAGACGCCCTCACGCAGCGGGTCGGGCGGGCCGCGGGCACCTCGGGCGGAGCTCGGCTGGTGATCCGCGGGGCCCGCTGGCCCGGCGACATCGCGGTCCGCGACGGCTTGATCGAGGCGGTCGGCTCGGTCCAGCCCGAGCCCGGTGACGACGTCCTGCGGGTGGACGGCGACATCGTCACCGCCGGCCTGGTGAACACCCACCACCACCTGTACCAGTGGGCCACGCGGGGCTGGGCCGTCGACGACAACCTGTTCGGCTGGCTGACCACGCTCTACCCGGTCTGGTCGCGGCTGGGCCCCGACGACGTGCACGCCGCCGCCCTGGTCGGCCTGTCCGAGCTGGCCCTGAGCGGCTGCACCACCGCGGCCGACCACCACTACATCGTGCCCCGCGGTGACGACAGCGTGTTCGACCGGCTGGCCGACGCCGCCGGCCAGGTCGGCGTCCGGCTGCACCTGGCCCGCGGCTCGATGGACCTGGGCGAGTCCGACGGCGGCCTGCCGCCCGACAGCGTGGTCGAGGACACCGACAAGATCCTGGCCAGCACCGAGCAGGTGCACGCCCGGCTGCACGACGGCGAGCGGATCGTGGTCACGGTCGCGCCCTGCTCGCCGTTCACGGTCACGCCGCGGCTGATGACCGAGTCGGCCGCGCTGGCCCGCCGGCTCGGCCTGCGGATGCACACCCACCTGGCCGAGACCCTCGACGAGGAGCGCGACACCCTCGCTCGGTACGGGGTCCGCCCGGTCGAGCTGATGCAGCAGTTCGGCTGGATCGCCGACGACGTCTGGCTGGCCCACGGCATCCACTTCGACGACGCCGAGATCGCCCTGCTCGGCGCGACCGGCACCGGGGTCGCCCACTGCCCGTCGAGCAACGCCCGGCTCGGCTCGGGCATCTGCCGGGTCAGCGACCTGACTGCGGCCGGGGCGCCGGTCGGCCTCGGGGTCGACGGCGTGGCCAGCAACGAGGCCGGCGGCCTGTTCACCGAGATCCGGCAGGCCCTGTTCGCCTCCCGGCAGCGCACCGGCGAGCCGGCCAGCATGGGCGTGGCCGACGCGCTCGACCTGGCTACCCGCGGTGGCGCCCGCTGTCTGGGCCGCGACGACATCGGCGCCCTCGAGCCGGGTAAGCGGGCCGACATCGCGATCTGGCCCGGGGACGACGTCCAGGACATCCCCGACCCGGTCGCCGCCCTCGCCCTCGGCCCCGACCGCAAGGTCCGGCACCTTCTGGTGCAGGGTGAGGCCGTGGTCACCGACGGCGAGCTGACCGGCGTCGACCTGCGCGCAGCCCGGCACGAGCTGGCCCGCCGCTCGCGCGGGCTGTGGGCCTGAGCCGATGGACCTGGGCACCGTCGAAGACCTGGTCACCGGAGCGGGGCCGGCCGACTGGCGGCCGGGCGACGCCTGGCTGGCCGGTGGCACCTGGCTGTTCTCCGAACCACAGGCCCACCTGCGCCGGCTGCTCGACCTGACCTCGCTCGGCTGGCCCGCGCTCGAGGTCACCGAGCAGGGCCTGGTGATCGCCGCGACCTGCACGGTGGCCGAGCTGTACCGGTTCGAGCCCCCGCCGGGTTGGACCGTCGGCCCGCTGATCACGCAGTGCTGCGAGTCGTTCCTGGCCTCGTTCAAGATCTGGAACCTGGCCACGGTCGGCGGCAACCTGGGCAACGCCCTGCCGGCCGGCCCGATGATCTCCTTCACCGCGGCCCTGGACGGCCGGTGCGAGCTCTGGACCCCGGCCGGTGGCCGCCGCGACCTGACCGTCGTCGACCTGATCGTCGGCAACAACCGGCACGCCCTGCGGCCCGGTGAGCTGATCCGCTCGATCACCCTGCCCAGGCTCGCCCTCACCGCCCGGACGGCGTTCCGGCAGCAGTCCCTGACCACGCTCGGCCGCTCGGCGGCTCTCCTGATCGGGCGCGAGGACGCCGGCGGCGAGTTCACCCTCACGGTCACCGCCAGCACCACGCGGCCGGTCCAGCTCCGGTTCGAACGAGCCCCGGCGGCGGCCGAGCTGGCCACCGCGATCGAGCAGGCGATCCCCGACGATCTCTACCACGACGACGTGCACGGCCTGCCCGCCTGGCGCCGGCACCTGACCTTCCGGCTGGCCGAGGAGATCCGGCAGGAGCTGGTGCGCCGATGAGCACCGGGTCCGACTTCAGCGTGAACATCAACGGCAAGGTCGCCGACCAGACCCCGGCGGCCGGCCAGTGCCTGCGCACCTACCTGCGCGGCCAGGGCTGGCACGGGGTCAAGAAGGGCTGCGACGCCGGAGACTGTGGGGCCTGCACGGTCCACGTGGACGGCGTCCCGGTGCACAGTTGCCTGTACCCGGCCCGCCGCGCCGCCGGCCGCGAGGTGACCACGATCGAGGGACTGGCCGACGGCGACACCCTGCATCCGGTGCAGCAGCGGTTCCTCGACGCCCAGGGCTTCCAGTGCGGCTTCTGCACCGCCGGCATGATGATGACCACCGCCGCCCTCAGCCCGGAGCAGCTCACCGACCTGCCCCGGGCGCTGAAGGGAAACCTCTGCCGCTGCACCGGATACCGGGCGATCCGGGACGCCGTCCAGGGCGCCGCCCACGTCGAGCGGCCCGATCCGCGCCCGGCCGGGCCGGACGCGGAGCCGACCCGGGCCGAGGTCGGGCGCAACCTGCCCGCCCCGGCCGCTCACGGCGTGGTCACCGGAACCGCCCGGTTCACCCTGGACACCACGGTCGCCGGCCTGCTGCACTGCGTGCTGGTTCGCTCCCCGCACCCGCACGCCCGGATCACCGGCCTGGACGACACCGCCACGCTCGCCGTCCCCGGAGTGGTCGCGGTTCTGGCGCAACCGGATTCCCCACCGCGCCGGTTCTCCACGGCCCGGCACGACAGCATGGCCGACGACCCCCACGACAGCGTGGTCTTCGACGACGTCGTCCGGTTCGTCGGGCAGCGGGTGGCCGCCGTGGTGGCCGAGACCGTGGCCGCGGCCCAGGAAGGGGCCCGCCGGCTGCACGTCGAGTACGACCTCCTGCCGGCGGTTTTCGATCCTGAGCAGGCGATGGCGGCCGGTGCCCCGGTGATCCACCCGGATCGGAGCCCGGCCGACGGCGTGGCCCGGGCCGGCGCCAACGTGGTCGCCGAGGTGCACGGCCACCTGGGCGACGTCGAGGCCGGCTTCGAGACGGCCCACGCCGTCCACCGGGCCACGTATCGCACCCAGCGGGTGCAGCACGCCCACCTGGAGACCCACGCCTGCATCGCCTGGGTCGACGACGACGGCCGGCTCACGGTCCGGACCAGCACCCAGACCCCGTTCCTGACCCGGGAGGCGCTCTGCGCGGTGCTCGACCGGCCCCGGGACACCGTGCGGGTGCTGTGCGAGCGGGTCGGCGGCGGCTTCGGCGGCAAGCAGGAGATGCTGGTCGAGGACGTCGCGGCGCTGGCCACGCTGCGCACCGGCCGCCCGGTCCAGCTCGAGCTGACCCGGGAGGAGCAGTTCACCGGCACCACCACCCGGCACCCGATGACGATCGACATCGCGGTCGGGGCCACCCGGGACGGCTCCCTGACGGCGATCCAGTTGCGGGTCGTCTCGGACACCGGCGCCTACGGAAACCACGCGCCCGGTGTGCTGTTTCACGGCTGCAACGAGTCGATCTCGGTCTATCGCTGCCGTAGCAAGCGGGTCGACGGGTACGCCGTCTACACCAACACCCTGCCGTCCGGCGCGTTCCGCGGTTACGGCCTGAGCCAGCTGATCTTCGCGGTCGAGTCGGCGATGGACGAGCTGGCCCGCGACCTGGGCCTGGACCCGATCGCGTTCCGGGAGCTGAACGCCGTCCGGCCCGGGGACCCGATGCACGCGTTCAGCGAGGAGGACCACGACGTCGAGTACGGCAGCTACGGCCTCGACTTCTGCCTGAGCACGGTCGCCGCGGCCCTGGCCGACCGCTCGGGGGAGCCGGCGGCCCCCGAGGGCTGGCTGGTCGGGGCGGGCACGGCGATGGCCATGATCGACACCATCCCGCCGCGCGGCCACCACAGCCAGGTCACGATCTCGCTGAACGCCGACGGGCGGTACGAGCTCAGGGTCGGCACGGCCGAGTTCGGCAACGGCACCAGCACCGCCCACGGCCAGATCGCGGCGACCGTGCTGAACACCTCGGTCGACTCGATCCGGTTGCGGCAGTCCGACACCGACGTCGTCGGCTACGACACCGGCGCCTTCGGCTCGACCGGCATCGTGGTTGCCGGCGCGGCCACCGTGAAGGCGGCCGAGGCCCTGCGAGAACGGTTGCTGGCAGCGGCGTCCCGGGTCACCGGCCACCCGGTGGCCGACTGCCGGTTGCAGTCCGGCGGGGTCGAGCCGCGCGGTCGGTGGATGTCGCTGGCCGCCCTGCGCGAGGCCGACGAGGGCTCCGGGGTCGAGCTGACCGGCCGCGGCGAGTCCAGCGGCTCACCCCGCTCGGTCGCGTTCAACGTGCACGGCTTCCGGGTGGCGGTCAACCCCGGCACCGGCGAGCTGCGGTTCCTGCGCAGCATCCAGGCCGCCGACGCCGGCCAGGTGATCAACCCGATGCAGTGCCGGGGGCAGGTCGAGGGCGGCGTGGCCCAGGCCCTGGGGGCGGCCCTGTTCGAGCACGTCGACATCAGCCGGGACGGCGCCGACGCCGGCACGGTGACCACCACCACCTTCCGCGGCTATCACCTGCCGACCTACGCCGACGTCCCGATCACCGACGTGGTCTTCGCGCCGACCCATGACCGGCTCGGCCCGATGGGCGCCAAATCCATGAGCGAGAGCCCGTTCAACCCGGTGGCCCCGGCCCTGGCCAACGCCCTGCGCGACGCCACCGGCATCCGGTTCACCGAGCTCCCGCTGAGCCGGGACCGGATCTGGCTGGCCCTCGACCGACACCCGACCGACCCTGAGATCAGGAGCACCGAATGAGCATCCAGACCCCGCCCGTGAGCGAGCAGGAATGGCTCGACCGGGCCGTGGCCGCCGCCGCCGAGAACGTGATCGCCGGGGGCGGGCCGTTCGGCGCGCTCGTGGTCAAGGACGGCCTGCTGATCGCGACCGGGGTCAACCAGGTGACGCCCAGCCTGGACCCGACCGCGCACGCCGAGGTGGTCGCGATCCGGGCCGCCTGCCAGGTGCTGCAGACCTTCAAGCTCGACGGTTGCCTGCTGGTGGCCTCCTGCGAGCCGTGCCCGCTGTGCCTGTCGGCGGCGCTCTGGGCCCGGATGGATCGGGTGATCTTCGCCGCCGACCGGCACGACGCGGCCGAGGCCGGGTTCGACGACCGGGCCTTCTACGAGGTGTTCACCTCGCCGCCGGAGCAGTGGCCGCTGACCGTGGCCCACATCGGCAGCGACGGCGCCACCCTGCCGTTCAAGCAGTGGAACACCCAACCGGACCGGGTCGAGTACTGAGCCGGCCGTGCGCTCAGCCGACCCGGACCCGGGTCCGGCGGTGGTGGTGGATCAGGTGATCGAGTGGGCCTTGAGGAAGTCGAGCGCGGTCTGAGCCACCTCTTCCCAGCCGTGGTCGACGGTCAGGGAATGGCCCCGGTCCTCGAAGGTCTTGAGTTCGGTGACGGCGCCGGAGCGCGCGTACTGCTTGAGCGTGCCCTGGACGATCGCCGGCGGCACCGTGTGGTCGTGCCCCCCGCTGGTCAGCAGCAGCGGGCCGCGGTCGGCGTTGGCCGTGTTCACCTTGGTCGCCGCCTTCGGGTTGAAGTTGGCGAAGGCGGCCTCGAACAGCGGCTTGCCCGGCGACGGGATGGCCCACTTCTCGTACAGCTCGGCCGATTCCTCGATGCTCAGCGCGTTGCCGAAGCCGTACCGGAACTCGTCCTTGGTCAGCGACACCGCCTTCTTCTGGTTGGCCGGGCTGCGCAGCGCGATCGAGGCCACCCGCAGAGCCGAGATCGGCAGGGCCAGCACGCCCTTGATCGGCGCCGGGTCGATGGCCACGCCGCCCAGGGTGATGCCCCGGCCGACCAGGTTCTGCACCAGCAGCCCGCCGAACGAGTGGCCGATCACGACCGGCTTCTCGGGCAGGCCGGCGATGATGTCGGCGTAGTGGTCGGCGACGGCCGCCACGCCGTAGCCGGCCACGGCGTCCGGGTTGGCCCGGGCCGCGGCCACGGTGTCGGGCCCGCCCGGCCATTCGGGGGCGATCGGCGCATATCCGGCCGCGGTGAACTTCTCGACCCAGGGCTGCCAGCTGGTGGCGTGCAGCCACAGACCGTGGATGAAGACGACTGGTGTAGCCATGGTCCCTCGTTCCTTCGGCGCCGGAGGGGCGCGCGATGATGGCGTCGTCCGAGGCGCGGACAAACCGCCCGGTCTCGGATCGTTCGGACCAGTACATCGGCCTGGGAGCGTGTGCCGACAGCCCTGGCGACCAAAATTAACCGAACCAAGATCATTGCAGGGGGACGACCGGGTGGCCGGGGCGGGGGCGGCTGTCCGGTAGCGTCTGAGGTAGCTGTTCGCCGCCGGCACAGCCCACCCACGAGCCGGTGAACGCTGAGCACCGGCACACAAGGAGCTCACGCCATGGGACGCGTCGTGATCGACGTCATGCCGAAGCCCGAGATCCTCGACCCGCAGGGCAAGGCCGTGGTCGGCGCCCTGGCCCGGCTCGGGTTCGCCGAGTTCGCCGGTGCCCGCCAGGGCAAGCGGTTCGAGCTCGAGGTCGACGGCGAGGTGGACGCCGACGTGCTGGAGCGGGCCGCCGAGGCCGCCCGCACGCTGCTGTCCAACCCGGTGATCGAGGACGTCGTCGCCGTCCGCGCGGCGGACTGACCTCGGCCTGCGCTCGACCCCCAGCCCGTCGGTTCGATCAGGTTCGATCAGGAGAGATACAGCCATGAGGATCGGTGTCGTCACCTTCCCCGGCAGCCTCGACGACCGGGACGCCGCCCGCGCGGTCCGGATCGCCGGTGGCACCGCCGTCCCGCTCTGGCACGGGGACGCCGAACTGCACTCCGTGGACGCGGTGATCCTGCCCGGCGGTTTCGCCTACGGCGACTACCTGCGCTGCGGTGCGATCGCCCGGTTCGCGCCGGTGATGGATGAGATCATCCGGCTGGCCGGACCGCCCGACCAGGTCACGCCCGGGCTGCCGGTGCTCGGCATCTGCAACGGCTTCCAGGTGCTCTGCGAGTCGCACCTGCTGCCCGGGGCGCTGATCCGCAACGACCACCGGCACTTCATCTGCCGCGACCAGGCCCTCGAGGTCGAGCGCACCAGCACCGCCTGGACCAGCGGATACACCGCGGGCGACGAGATCGTCATCCCGCTCAAGAACGGCGAGGGCGGATACGTCGCCGACGAGACCACCCTCGACCGGCTCGAGGGCGAGGGCCAGGTCGTGGTCCGCTACCGGGGGATGAACCCGAACGGCTCGTACCGCGACATCGCCGGGGTCAGCAACGCCTCCGGCAGTGTCGTCGGCCTGATGCCGCACCCCGAGCACGCCGTCGAGGCCGGCTACGGCCCCGAGAGCGACGCCACCGGCGCGGCCGGCTCCGGCACCGACGGCCTGCGGTTCTTCACCTCCGCCCTGCAAGGAGTGGTGTCAGCGTGACCAGCGACAGCATCAACACCTACGGCGAGGACCTCGACGCCGGCCTGGACGACGGGTCCACCCTGACCGTCGAGCAGCGCTCCGCCCTGGACACCGTCGAGCGGGCCCTGAACTCGCGCGACACCGAGCAGCCCTGGGCCGCGTTGGGCATGAAGCAGGACGAGTACCTCAAGATCCACGAGATCCTCGGCCGCCGGCCCACGTCGTCCGAGCTGGCGATGTACTCGGTGATGTGGAGCGAGCACTGCTCCTACAAGTCGAGCAAGGTGCACCTGCGCCAGTTCGGCGAGAAGACCACCGAGGCGATGCGCGAGCACCTGCTGGTCGGGATCGGCGAGAACGCCGGCGTGGTCGACATCGGCCAGGGCTGGGCGGTCACGTTCAAGATCGAGAGCCACAACCACCCGAGCTACGTCGAGCCCTACCAGGGCGCGGCCACCGGCGTCGGCGGCATCGTCCGGGACATCATCTCGATGGGCGCCCGCCCGGTCGCGGTGATGGACCCGCTGCGGTTCGGCGCGCTCGACCACCCCGACACGTTGCGGGTGCTGCCCGGGATCGTGGCCGGGGTCGGTGGCTACGGCAACTGCCTGGGCCTGCCCAACATCGGCGGCGAGGTCGTCTTCGACCCCTGCTACCAGGGAAATCCACTGGTCAACGTGCTGTGCGTGGGCACCATGAAGCACGCCGACATCCACCTGGCCAACGCCAGCGGGGCCGGCAACCTGGTCGTCTTGTTCGGCGCCCGGACCGGCGGCGACGGCATCGGCGGCGCCTCCATCCTGGCCAGCGAGACCTTCACCGACGGCGGGCCGACCAAGCGCCCGGCGGTCCAGGTCGGCGACCCGTTCGCCGAGAAGGTGCTGATCGAGTGTTGCCTCGACCTGTTCAAGGCGGGCGTGGTCACCGGCATCCAGGATCTGGGCGCGGCCGGCCTGTCCTGCGCGTTCTCGGAGCTGGCCAGCAACGGTGACGGCGGCATGCTGGTCCACCTCGACCGGGCCCCGCTGCGCGACTCGACCCTGGCCCCCGAAGAGATCCTGATGAGCGAGTCCCAGGAACGGATGATGGCCGTCGTCCGGCCCGAGGACCTGCCCGGCTTCATCGCCGTCACCTCCCGCTGGGACGTCGAGGCGACCGTGATGGGGGAGGTCACCGAGACCGGCCGGCTGGTGGTGCTCTGGCACGGCGAGACGATCATCGACGTCCCGCCGCGCACGGTCGCCCACGACGGCCCGGTCTACGACCGCCCGATGGTCCGGCCCGCCGGCCTCGACGCGCTGCAGGCCGACACCCCCGACCGGTTGCCCCGGCCGGCCGAGGCCGACCTGGCCGCCCTGGTCCTGCGGATGGCCGGCTCGCCCAACCTGAGCAGCCGGTCCTGGGTCACCGACCAGTACGACCGCTACGTGCAGGGCAACACCGCGATGTCGGTCCCGGACGACGCCGGCGTGGTCCGGGTCGACGAGGAGAGCGGCCTCGGGGTCGTCGTCTCGACCGATTGCAACGGCCGGTTCGCCGCCCTCGACCCGTACCTGGGGGCCCAGCTGGCCCTGGCCGAGTCGTACCGCAACGTCGGGGCGGCCGGCGGCACCCCGCTGGCGGTCACCGACTGCCTCAACTTCGGCTCGCCCGAGGACCCGGCCGTGATGTGGCAGTTCGCCGAGGCCGTCCGCGGCCTGGCCGACGGCTGCCAGATCCTCGGCATCCCGGTGACCGGCGGCAACGTCAGCCTCTACAACCAGACCGGCTCGACCCCGATCCACCCCACCCCGGTGGTCGGCGTCCTCGGTGTGATGCCCGACGTGTCCAGGCGGACGCCGTCCGGCTGGCGCGGGGCCGGCGCCCAGCTGTTCCTGCTCGGCTCCACCCGGGCCGAGTTCGGCGGCTCGGAGTGGGCCTGGTTCGAGCACGGCCACCTCGGCGGACTGCCGCCGGCCCTCGACCTGGAGGCCGAGCGGTCGCTGGCCGAGCTGCTGGTCGGCGCCGGGGCCGAGGGCCTGCTGCTGGCCGCCCACGACCTTTCGGACGGCGGCCTGGCCCAGGCCCTGGTCGAGTCGTCGCTGCGCTACGGCGTCGGGGCCACGGTGTCGCTCGAGGCGGCGGCCGGCCGGGACGGCGTCGACGCGTTCACCCTGCTGTTCGCCGAGTCGACCGCCCGGGCCCTGGTCGCGGTCGATCCGGACTCGCTGCAGGCCTTTACCCAGGCCTGCGAGCGGCACGACGTCCCGGTGGTGGCCCTCGGCACCAGCGGCGGCGACGCCCTGACCGTGAGCAACCAGTTCACTCTGCCGCTGGACCAGCTGAAAGCCGCCCACACCGCCACCCTGCCGGCCGCACTGAACCACTGAGCGACCGCAAGGGAGGACCAACCGCCCGCCGGAGCCCGCCGGGCCGCCGAGTGGGCGATCGGTCCTCCTTTGCGGTCGGTCGATCCGGCCCGAAGCGCTACGGTACGCACGTGAATGGACCGGTGTGGGGCGTGGTGTTGGCCGGCGGCGGCGGTAACCGGTTCGGCGGGCTGAAGCAGTTCGCCCAGCTCGGCGGCCAGACCCTGCTGCACCGGGTGGTCGAGGTGGCCGCGGCCTGCTGTGACGGCGTCGTCGTGGTGCTGCCGGTCGGCCACGACTGGCCGTTGACCGACAACATCATGACCGCCACCGGTGGCGCCACCCGGGCCGAGTCGGTCCGCAGCGGCCTGGCCACGCTGCCGGAGGAGGCCCAGGTCGTCGTCATCACCGACGCCGCCCACCCGCTGGCCTCGCCGGTGCTCTACGACCGGGTGATCGCCGCCGTCCGGGCCGGGGCCGACGGGGCCCTGCCCGGCCTGCCGCTGGCCGACGCGATCAAGCGCCTGGAGCCGATCGAGAACGCCGGGCCCGTTTCGCTGCTCGGCCGGGCCGGCGCCACCACCGCGGCCGGCGGCAACGTCTCGGCCCAGATGCCGATGGCGTTCGACCTGGCCGCCCTGCGCCGGGCCCACGACCGGATCAGCGACGCCGTCGAGGACTCGGCCATGGTCACCGCCGATGGCGGCCAGGTCGTCGTCGTCCCCGGTGAACCCACCAACGTCCACGTCACCACCCCCACCGAACTGGCCGTGGCCGAGGCCCTCCTCCCGTTGGTGCTGGCCCCCGCCGAGGGGTGACCCACCGGGCATTCTGCGCATGCGGCGGACCGGGCCGCATGGGACGGTCGGGGCCAGAAGCAATACACCTGAGCAAGGGGTGCACCATGTCCGACCGGACGTCCGGACCGACCAAGAGCAGCACGGAGCAGCACGCCAAGCAGGCCGGCCGAAAGGTCGCGGTGAAGGCCGACTCACCCTGGGTGAAGGCTCTCGGGCAGGTCGGCGTGGCCGCGATCGGCATCGTGTACCTGCTGCTGGCCTGGATCGCGCTGCAGGTGGCGTTCGGCGGCTCGAGCAAGTCGGCGGACAACTCCGGGGCCCTGAAAGAGCTGGCCGACAAGCCGTTCGGCAAGTGGCTGCTGGCCGTGATGGCGCTCGGGCTGTTCGCTTTCGCGGTCTGGCAGGTGGTGCTGGCCTTCGTCGGGTACGACTCCGAGGAGGGCGGCAAGCTCATCTTCAAGCGGATCGGGGCCGGGGCCAAGGCCGTGTTCGGCGCCGCCCTCGGGGTGCAGGCGCTCAAGCTGGTGATCGGCAGTGGCAGCAGCAAGAGCTCGAGCCAGAAGCAGGCCGACTGGACCGGCAAGCTGCTCGGCGCCCCGGCCGGCAAGGTGCTGGTGGTGCTGATCGGCCTGGCCCTGCTGGGCTTCGCCGGCTACCTGATCTACCAGGGCGTGGAGAAGAAGTTCCTGGAGAAGCTCGAAGGCAGCCCGGGCCCGGGGGTCACCAAGCTCGGCCAGGCCGGCTGGATCGCCCGGGGCGTGGCGTTCGCCGTGCTGGGCGTGCTGGTCGTGATCGCCGGCGTCAAGAAGCAGCCGGAGAAGGCTCGTGGCCTCGACCAGGCGCTGAAGACGCTGGCTGACGCGCCCTACGGCAAGTGGGTGCTCACCGTCGTCGCCCTCGGCCTGGCTGCCTACGGTCTGTTCCAGGTGGTCACCGCTCGTCAGCACAAAGAGGGGTAACCAAACCGCAGCTTTGCTTTCACACCATCTCTGACCTGGCTGTTCTAGGATCGCTCGATTCGTGGACGGCCTGAGCCACGTACCCGCTCCCGTACGTGCTCACAGAAGGTGGTGAACGTGTCCGACACCGCCGTGCCGTCGAACCCGGGAGCCGACCTGAAGCCCGCCATCACGCTGCTGGGGCTGCGCAAGACGTTCGGGTCGGGCCCGGGGGCGGTGAACGCCGTCGACGGCGTCGATCTGGAGATCGCGGACGGTGAGTTCTTCTCCCTGCTCGGCCCGTCCGGCTCGGGCAAGACCACCGTGCTGCGCCTGATCGCCGGCTTCGAGCTGCCGACGTCCGGCAAGATCGTTCTCGGTGAGCAGGACGTCACCCGGCTGCCGCCGTTCCGCCGCGACGTCAACACGGTGTTCCAGGACTACGCGCTCTTCCCGCACCTCAACGTGTTCGACAACGTCGCCTACGGGTTGCGGGTCAAGGGCGTGGCCAAGGCCGACCTCCGGGCCTGGACGGCCGAGGCGCTGTCCGGCGTTCGGCTGGAGGGCTTCGGCGACCGCCGGCCGGCCCAGCTCTCGGGTGGCCAGCGGCAGCGGGTGGCGCTGGCCCGGGCCCTGGTCAACCGGCCCAGGGTGCTGCTGCTAGACGAGCCGCTCGGCGCCCTCGACCTCAAGCTCCGGCAGGAGATGCAGGTCGAGCTCAAGGCGATCCAGGCCCAGGTCGGCATCACCTTCGTGTTCGTCACCCACGACCAGGAAGAGGCGCTGACCATGAGCGACCGGGTCGCGGTGTTCAACCGCGGCCGGATCGAGCAGGTCGACACACCCGCGGCCATCTACGAGCGCCCGGCCACCTCGTTCGTGGCCGGCTTCGTCGGCACCTCCAACCTGCTCACGGACGACGTCGCGGCCCAGCTGATCGGCCAGAAGGCCACCTTCAGCGTGCGGCCGGAGAAGATCCGGCTGGTCGACGCCGAGCACCAGGCCGACGCCGGCGACGTGGTCGCCGACGGGGTGGTCGAGCAGGTCGAGTACGCCGGTGCGGTCAGCCGGATCGTGGTGGCCCTCGACCTGGGGCCGAAAGTCACCGTGCTGCGGCAGAACGGGGCCGTGCGGCCCGGTGAACCCGAGGCGGCCGCGGGCCGGGCGGTGCGGTTGGCGTGGGGGCGCCGTCACGCCGTCCGACTCCCGGACGACGACTCTTCCACAAGCGACAGTTGAGCGGAGACACCATGCTGCGTAAGACAATCGGAGCGCTGGCGGCGGGTTCGGCGCTGGCCGTGGTCCTGGCCGGCTGTGGCTCGTCGAGCAGCGGCAGCGGAGGTGCCGCCGCGGCCGGCAGTGGCCTGCCGGCCGTACCGAAGGTGGCCATGCAGCAGAGCCTGGGCGCCGGCGAGGGCGAGCTCAACCTGATCGCCTGGGCCGGCTACGCCGAGGACGGCTCCAACGACAAGACCGTCGACTGGGTGCACCCGTTCACCGCCGGCACCGGCTGCAAGGTCAACGTGAAGGTCGGCGCCACCTCCGACGAGATGGTCACGCTGATGAAGACCGGCCAGTACGACGGGGTCTCGGCCTCCGGCGACGCCACCCTGCGGCTGATCTACGGCGGCGACGTGGCCCCGGTCAACACCGCCCTGGTGCCGAACTACAAGACCATCTCCAGCTTCCTCAAGGATCGGCCCTGGAACTCGGCCGGCAAGCAGATGTACGGCATCCCGCACGGCTGGGGGGCCAACCTGCTGATGTCCCGCAGCGACATCGTCTCGCCCGCGCCCGACTCGTGGGGCGCCGTCTTCGACCCGAACTCCCCGTACAAGGGCAAGATCACCGCCTACGACTCGCCGATCTACATCGCCGACGCCGCGCTCTACCTCAAGGTGACCAAGCCCGACCTGAAGATCACCGACCCCTACGAGCTGGACGACGCCCAGTTCACCGCGGCCGTGAACCTGCTCAAGCAGCAGCACGGACTGATCGGCGAGTACTGGTCGGACTACACCAAGGAGGTCAGCGCCTTCGAGTCCGGCGACTCGGTGCTGGGCACCACCTGGCAGGTGATCGCCAACCTGGTCACCGCGGACAAGAAGGCCAAGGTGACGGCGATCGTGCCCAAGGAGGGCTCGACCGGCTGGTCGGACACCTGGATGGTCTCGGCCAAGGCCAAGAACCCGAACTGCATGTACAAGTGGATGGACTGGATCACCTCGCCGAAGGTGAACGCCCAGGTGGCCGAATGGTTCGGTGAGGCCCCGGCGCAGACCCTGGCCTGCGACCAGACCGCCGACAAGTCGTTCTGCGAGACCTACCACGCCACCGACAGCGCCTACGCGGACAAGATCTCCTACTGGACGACGCCGACCCGGGCCTGCGGCGACTCGCGTGGCAACACCTGCAAGGACTACGCCGCCTGGACCCAGGCCTGGACGGAGATCAAGGGGTGAGCCTGGGCACCCGGGTGTCCGGCTTCCTCTACCGGCACGCCCGGGTGCGGCTGCTCGCCCTCTTGTCGGCCCCGATGATCTGGCTGGCCGTGGCCTACCTGGGCTCGCTGGTGGTGATGTTCGCGGCCGCGTTCTGGAGCATCGACTCGTTCACCGGGGCGCTGGTCAAGGTGCCCACCTCGGACAACTTCCACGTGCTGTTCCACAGCTCGGTGTACCGGCGAGTGGCCCTGCGCACCCTCGGGGTGGCCGCCGGCGTCACGGTGATCGACATCGCGATCGCCCTGCCGATGGCCCTCTACATGGCCAAGGTGGCCCGGCCCCGGGTGCGGCCCTACCTGGTCGCGGCCGTGCTCACCCCGCTGTGGGCCAGCTACCTGGTCAAGGCCTACGCCTGGCGGACCATGCTCTCCTCGGACGGCGTGGTCGACTGGGCGCTCAAGCCGCTCGGGCTGCACGGGCCCGGGTTCGGGCTGGCCGCGACCACGATCACGCTGGCCTACCTCTGGCTGCCGTACATGATCCTGCCGATCTACGCCGGGCTGGAACGGATTCCGGGTTCGCTGCTGGAGGCGTCGTCCGACCTGGGCGCGTCCGGCGGCCGGACCTTCCGGAAAGTGATCCTGCCGCTGGTGTTCCCGGCGGTGGTGGCCGGCTCGATCTTCACCTTCTCACTCAGCCTGGGCGACTACATCACGGTGAAGATCGTCGGTGGCCGCACCCAGCTGTTCGCCAACATCATCTACGACAACATCGGGGTGGCCGACAATCTGCCGTTCGCGGCGGCCGCGGCGTTCTTCCCGGTGCTGGTGATCCTGATCTACCTGGGTCTGGCCGGCCGGGTCGGAGCTCTGGAGAACGTATGAACTTCTCCCGTCCGGCCCGGATCCTGCTGCGGCTGTTCATGGCCCTCGGCCTGGCCGTGATCTATGTGCCGCTGATCGTCGTCCTGATCAACTCGCTGAACACCTCGAAGACCTTCGGCTGGCCGCCGAGCGGGCTGACCCTGGAGTGGTGGCATCGGGCCCTGGACAGCTCCGGCCTGCGCGAGGCCCTGTTGGCGAGCCTGCTGGTCGGGCTCGGCGCCACCGCGATCGCGCTGGTGCTCGGCACGATGTTGGCCTTCGCGGTGGCCCGGTACCGGTTCTTCGGGCGCCAGGCGGTGAGCCTGCTGGTGATCCTGCCGATCGCGCTGCCCGGCATCGTCACCGGTATCGCCCTGAACGCCGCCTTCACCGCCGGGGGAGTGCCGTTCGGCTACCTCACCGTGATCGTCGGCCACGCCACCTTCTGCATCGTCGTCGTCCACAACAACGTGCTGGCCCGGCTGCGGCGGGTCGGGACGTCGCTCGAGGAGGCCTCGATGGACCTGGGGGCCAACAGCTTTCGCACCTTCCGGCTGGTCACCCTGCCGCAGCTGCGCTCGGCCCTGGTGGCCGGGGGCCTGCTCGCCTTCGCCCTGAGCTTCGACGAGATCGTGGTGACGACGTTCACCACCTCGCCCGGCCTGCGCACCCTGCCGTTGTGGATCTTCGACAACCTGTTCCGGCCCAACCAGGCCCCGGTGGTCAATGTGGCCGCGGCGGCGCTGATCCTGCTCTCGCTGCTGCCCATCTGGGCCTCCCAGCGGCTCTCCGCCGACCCGGCCGGCGGTCGCCTCTAGACCGGTTTGATCTCGCCCGAGCCGCGCGGGATCAGCCGGGTCGGCACGACGTGGGTGGCCGGCGGGGCGCTGTTGCCGGCGATCCGGTCGAACAGCACGGTCGCGGCCAGCCGGCCGATCGCGGTCGGATCCTGCGCGACCACGGTGATGCCCGGCGTCAGCAGATCGGCCAGCGGGAAGTCGTCGAACCCGACCAGGGCGATCTCGTGCTCCCGGCCGAGCCGGCGCAGCGCCCGGGCCACCCCGATGGTGACCAGGTTCTGGGCGGTGAACAGGGCGGTCGGCGGATCGGGGCGGGCCAGCAGGTCGGCCGCGGCCGACTCGGCCACCCGGGCGTCGTACAGGTCGTGCCGCACCAGCGACTCCTCGACGGCGATCCCGGCCGCGGTCAGCGCGTCCCGGTAGCCGCCGAACCGCTGCTGAGCGGTCACGATGCCGCGCCGGTCGCCGAGAAACCCGATCCGGCGGTGACCGAGCTCGATCAGGTGCCGGACGCCGTCCATCGAGCCGGAGCTGTTGGTGGTCAGCACCGAGTCGACGGCCAGCCGGTTGGCCTCCCGGTCGATGCAGACGATCACCGTGCCCGCCCGCACCTCGCTCTCCAGGTAGGACTGGTCGTCGCTGGCCGGAGCCAGGATCAGGCCGTCGGCCCGGCGGGCGCCGAAGGCCCGGGCCAGCTCGCGCTCCCGCTCCGGGTCCTCGTCGAGGCTGGCCGAGAACACCATCACCCCCCGCGGGATGGCCACGTCCTCGACGGCCCGCTGCAGGGCGCTGGAGTACGGGTTGGACACGTCCTCCAGCAGCAGGCCGACCGTCGCCGTCCGGCCGCCGGCCCGGCGCAGGCTGCTGGCCCCGATGTTCGGCCGGAAGTCGAGCTGCTGCACGGCCTGGCGGACCAGCTGGCTCAGCGTGCCCGACACGCCCGGTTCGCCGTTGACCACGCGGGACACGGTCTTGAGGCTGACCCCGGCCACGGCCGCGACGTCGCGCATCGTCGGGCGGCGCCCGCTCTGCAGTGCCGCTCCGGGCCGGTGATCGTCCATGGCTGGTGGCCAAGATATCGGTCCCGAGGGTGATCGGCGCGCCGGTGAGCGCGAATTCGATATCGGTGATTACGCGCTGTTCCCCAATTGCGGTTAAGGGCGTAGTTTGATGCCCACTGACCAGTAATTCGATTTACTTGTCAGTACATCCGACAACGGTGTCGGGCCGGCTGAGAGGCCCGGCGGGGACGGGAGGAACCGCCATGCGTCATGCCCATGGTTCACGCGGTCTGCAACTGATCGCGGTGGTATCGGCCGCGGCTCTGGTGGTCGCCGGCTGCGGTGGCAGCAGCGGTGGTGGTGGAGGCTCGGGCGGAAAGCCCATCGTCGGGCTGATCACCAAGACCGACACCAACCCGTTCTTCGTGAAGATGAAAGAAGGGGCCCAGCAGGCCGCCGCCGCCCAGGGGGTCACGCTCCAGACCTTCGCCGGAAAGAAGGACGGCGACAACGAGTCTCAGGTCCAGGCGATCGAGAACCTGATCTCGGCCGGGGCCAAGGGCTTCATGATCACCCCGGCCGACTCCAAGGCGATCGTGCCCTCGATCGACAAGGCCCGCCAGGCCGGCTTGGCCGTGATCGCTCTCGACACCCAGCTCGACCCGCCCGACGCGGCCGACTCCACCTTCGCCACCGACAACTTCGTGGCCGGCACCCTGATCGGTCAGTGGGCCAAGGCCAAGCTCGGTGACCAGGCGGCCACGGCCAAGATCGCCTTCCTCGACCTCAATGCCGACCAGGTCTCCGTCGACGTCCAGCGCGACCAGGGCTTCATGTCCGGGTTCGGGATCGACGTCAAGGACAAGACGAAGATCGGCGACGAGGCCGACCCCCGGATCGTCGGCCACGACGTCACCGACGGCGCCGAGGACGGCGGCCGGACGGCGATGGAGAACCTGCTCCAGAAGGCCCCGGACATCACCCTGGTCTACACGATCAACGAGCCCGCCGCGGCCGGCGCCTACCAGGCCCTCAAGGCGGCCGGCAAGGAGAAGGCGGTCACGCTGGTCTCGGTCGACGGCGGCTGCCCGGGGGTGGCCAGCGTCAAGAGCGGCCAGCTGGGCGCCACTTCGCAGCAGTACCCGTTGAAGATGGCCCAGCAGGGCGTCGAGGCGATAGCCAAATTCGCCAAGGACGGGACCAAGCCGGCCAACCCCTCGGGCAAGGACTTCACCGACACCGGGGTCAACCTGATCACCGATCAGGCTCAGACGGGAGTCGCTTCCAAGGACACCACTTTCGGCACCGAGAACTGCTGGGGCTGACCCGTTCAACGGCGAAGGAGTAGCTCTGATGGCTCAGGACACCTCGACCGCACCGCCCGCGTCGTCCCCCCGGCAACCTCAGGGATTCGACGACCACGGCGACGAATCGATTCTCGCCCGGGTGCAGCACGTGCTGCACGCCCAACCCACGCTCGGACCGCTGGCCGTGCTCGTGCTGGCGATCATCGCCTTCTCGATCTCCAACGGCCGGTTCCTCTCGGCCGCCAACCTCGGCCTGGTGCTGCAGCAGGTCACCGTGATCGCCGTCCTGGCCCTGGGTCAGACGCTGATCATCCTCACCGCCGGGATCGACCTCTCGACCGGGGCGATCGCCGTCTTCTCCTCGATCCTGATGGCGAAACTGGCCACTGACTGGGGGCTTCCGGGGCTGCCGGCGCTGATCGTCGGCTTCCTGCTGGGGACGGCGATGGGGTTCGCCAACGGGATGCTGGTGACCCGGCTGAAACTGCCACCGTTCATCGTGACCCTCGGCACGCTGAGCATCTTCTTCTCGCTGAACTCGGTGGTCTCCAACAGCGAGACGATCCGGGGCAGCGACATGCCCGCGATCATGACCTGGACCGGGAACACCATCCCGATCGGCAGCTTCCGGCTGACCTACGGGTCGATCATCATGCTGCTGCTGTTCGCCGGCTTCTTCTACAGCCTCGGCAGCACGGCCTGGGGCAAGCACATCTACGCCACCGGTGACGACTCGGAAGCCGCTCGGCTGGCCGGCATCCGCACCGACCGGGTGCTGCTCTCGGCCTACACCGCGGCCGGGGCCTGCTACGCCCTCGGGGCCTGGGTGCTGATGGGTCGGCTGGCCTCGGCCAGCCCCAACGTCGGCGGCGACTACAACCTCGACTCGATCACCGCCGTGGTGCTGGGCGGAACCAGCCTGTTCGGCGGCCGGGGCGGGGTGGCCGGCACCCTGATCGGCGCCCTGATCGTCGGCGTGTTCCGAAACGGTCTGGTGCTGGCCGGGGTTCAGGTGGTCTGGCAGGGCTTCGCGATCGGCCTGCTGGTGCTGGTCGCGGTGGCCATCGATCAGTGGATCAGGAAGGTGAAGGCCTGATGACGACGACCGAGCAGGAGACCCACGGCGACGACTTCGGACCGTCGTCCACCCGGGTCCCGGTGATCCAGGCCAAGGGGCTGACCAAGCGCTACGGCCGGGTGATCGCGATCGACGGCTCCGACCTCGAGCTGTACCCGGGCGAGATCCTGGCCGTGATCGGCGACAACGGCGCCGGCAAGTCGAGCCTGATCAAAGCGCTCTCCGGGGCCCTGGTGCCGGACAGCGGCGAGATCTACCTGGACGGCCGGCTGGTGAACTTCCGCAACCCGATGGACGCGCGGGCGGCCGGCATCGAGACGGTGTACCAGACCCTGGCCGTGGCGCCGGGGCTGGACATCGCCGACAACCTGTTCCTCGGCCGGGAGGAGCGCAAGCCGGGCGTGCTCGGCTCGGTGTTCCGGATGCTGGATCGCAAGCACATGCGCTCGGAGGCCGAGCGGCACATGAGCGAGCTCGGCATCGCCACACTGCAGAACATCGGCCAGGCCGTCGAGTCGCTCTCCGGCGGTCAGCGCCAGGGCGTGGCGGTGGCCCGGTCGGCCGCGTTCGGCAGCAAGGTGGTGATCCTCGACGAGCCGACGGCGGCCCTCGGGGTCAAGGAGGGCAACCGGGTGCTGCAGCTGATCCGCGACGTCCGCGACCGCGGCCTACCGGTGATCCTGATCAGCCACAACATGCCGCACGTGTTCGAGGTGGCCGACCGGATCCACATCCAGCGGCTCGGCCGGCGGGCCACCGTGGTCACCCCGAAGTCGCACTCGATGTCGGAGGCGGTGGCGATCATGACCGGCGCGGCCGAACCGCCGCCGATGGAGTGATCACGGAACCGGCGGGCGTACCGTGGCGGTATGGCCTGGGATGAGCAGCGGATGTCGTTCGGTGCGATCGCCGAGACCTACGACTCGTACCGGCCGGACTGGCCCGCGGCCACCGCCGCCTGGCTGACCGGCACCGAGCCCGGCGGCCCGCTGGTCGAGCGATCGCAGACCGAGGGCCTCGACGTCCTCGATCTGGGGGCGGGCACCGGCAAGCTGACCCGCCCCCTGGTCGAGGCCGGCCTCCGGGTCACCGCGGTCGACCCCAGTGAGGGCATGCTCGGCGTCCTTCGATCATCGTTCCCGCAGGTCCGGGCCCTGATCGGGACCGGCGAGGCGGTGCCGGTCGACGACGCGAGCGTCGACGTGATCACGGTGGCCCAGGCCTGGCACTGGCTGCGTCAGCCCGAGGCGGCGCTGGAGTGCGCCCGGGTGCTGCGGCCGGGCGGGCTGCTGGCCATCGCCTGGCACCGGCGGACGAGCGAGAACGCGGCCTGGATGGGCGAGCTCGACGTGCTCACCGAAGCCCCGTACGACGAGGCCCTGGAGAACGTTCGCAGCCATCGCAGTCCGGTGGAGCTGACCGAGCAGTTCGGCCCGGTCGAGCCGGTCACCTTCGGTTATGAGCACCGAGTCACCCCGGCCGGGCTGGCCGCACTCGCCTCGAGCTGGTCGTACGTGAACCTGCTGCCCGATCGCGACCGGGTGCTGGAGCAGGTCGAAGCGCTGGGACGCCGTTCGGCCGGGCCGGACGGGATGCTCACCGTCCCGCACCTGACCTATTGCTTCCGGGCCGCCCGGCTCTCCTGAACCGATCTGATGATCTTGCTCTTCGGAGCTCAGGTGATCGGCGCCGGGGGCCGATACAGCATCACCCACCCGGTCCACTCGAGCGGGCGCTGCCGCCTGCCGATGTTTGGGCATGGCCGACGCGCAGATCCTTCACCTGCTGCGCCGGGCCAGCTACGGCCCCACGCCGGCCTCGATCGTGCAGGCGACCCACCTCGGCCGCAAGGCCTGGCTGGAGAAGCAGCTCGCGCCGTCCACGATCCCGGATCCGGCGGTTGACCGGCTGCTCACCCGCTTCCCCGCCCTGACCTGGTCGATCAACGAGGTTCGGACGCACTACAACGGCTCCGGCACCTGGGACGTGATGAACCAGCTGAGCCAGGCTGGTGTGGCCCGGGCGGTCTGGAGCGAGCGCCAGTTGCTGGAGGTGATGGTCGACTTCTGGTCCAACCACCTGAACGTCACCAACCCCTCGGCCGACGTCTGGGAGAGCCGGGCCCACTACGACCGGACGGTGATCCGGGCCCACGCGCTCGGCTCGTTCGATGATCTGCTGGTCGCGGCGACCGTGCACCCGGCGATGCAGCACTACCTGGATAATGCCTCGTCGTCCAAGTGGCAGCCGAACGAGAACCACGGCCGCGAGCTGATGGAACTGCACACCGTGGGCGCCGCCACGCTCTACGCCGAGGCCGATCCCGAGATCAACGTCCGCGACAGCGCCCGGATCCTGACCGGCCTCGGCGTCGACGACCCCAGCGGTAACCCGGTCTACCGGCCCGACTGGCACTACGTCGGCCCGGTCAAGGTGCTCGGGTTCGAGCACGCCAACTCGAGCGCGAGCGGTGGCCGGGACGTCGCGTTGGCCTACCTGCGCTACCTGGCCCACCACCCGGCCACGGCGGCGTCGGTGGTGCGAAAACTGGCGGTCCGGTTCGTCTCCGACGACCCGCCGGCGTCCCTGCTGAGCGCGCTGAAGGCGACCTACCTGAAGCACGGGACGGCGATCGTGCCGGTATTGCGGCAGCTGTTCAACTCGAAGGAGTTCGCCGCCGCGGCCGGGGCCAAGATCCGGCGTCCACACGAGGATCTGGTGGCCACGGTGCGGGTCCTGGGCCTGAAGCCGGACACCAGCGGAACGACCGGAATCCAGGCGCTGTACTACATCCTGGCCGACATGGGCCACGCCCCGATGGGGTGGAGCCCGCCCAACGGATACCCCGACGTGGCCGCCGCCTGGCAGTCGGCCGCCGGCACCCTGGCCCGCTGGAACGCCCACCTCAACATCGCCGCCCGGTGGTGGCCGAAAACCCTGACCGGGCCGGCCCTCAGCACGATGGTGCCGAAGAAGCTGCCGGCCACCCACGGCGAAATGCTCGACGTGCTGTCGATCCGGGTGCTGCAGCGCTCGTTGCCGGCCGCGCAGAAGAAGGCGATCTGCACCTTCCTCACCGACGAGTGGACGACGGTCACGCCGTCCGCCCCGCTGACCAGCAAGAGCGCGCTGGTCGGCTGGCGGTTGCCGTACGTCGTCGCGCTGCTGCTCGACTCACCGTTGCACTCGATCCGCTGAAACTGTCATGACTGGAGGGAGTTCCGTGACCGATCGGCCCTGTGGCTGCCCGGACGACGCCGTCGCCGAACCGCGCGGGTTGAGCCGGCGTACCCTCCTGCGCCGGCTGGCCACCGCCGGCGCCCTCGGCGCGGCGATGACCATGGTCGACGGGCTGAGCCCGAACGCCCGCTACGCCTTCGCCGACAGCCCGGCCGCGTACACCGGTGACGTACTCGTGGTCCTGTCGTTGCGGGGAGGCTTCGACGGCCTGAACGCGATCGTCCCGATCGGCGATCCGGGGTACCTCACGGCCCGGCCCGGGATCGGCATCCCGGAGGCCGCGCTGCTGCCCGGGGACGGCATCTTCGGCCTTCACCCGGCCCTGGCTCCGCTCAAGAAGTTCTGGGACGCCGGTACTTTCGGTGCCGTTCACGCCGTCGGCCAGCCGTCGCCGTCCCGGTCGCACTTCCAGGCCATGGCTGAGCTGGAGCGGGCCGCGCCGGGCTCGTCGCTGCGCACCGGCTGGCTGGACCGGACCATCGGCACCCGGCCGGCCGGATCGGTGTTCCAGTCGGCCCAGATCGGCTCCACCCAGGTCGCCCCGGCGCTGGCCGGTCCCAACCCGGAGATGTCGATGAACAGCATCAAGAACTTCGACATCGGTGGGGCCGGGGGCGACGCCGCGCAGCGCGCGCTGTGGGCCAAGACCCTGCGGGCGATGCACGTCGGCGCCCCGGCCGCGGTGGCCCGGCCCGCCGCCGCGGCTCTCGGAGCAGTCGACACCACCTCGGCCATGACCGCGGCCGGCTACACCCCGGCCAACGGCGCCGACTACCCGGCCGACTCCAACCTCGGGGCCGCCCTGCAGGACGTCGCCCGGCTGGTCAAGCAGCAGGTCGGGCTCCAGGTGGTGTGCGTCGACGAGGGCGACTGGGACATGCACGCCGGCATGGGCGGGCCCGACTCGGGCTGGATGCACGACCACCTGACCGAGCTGGCCCAGGTTCTGGCCGCCTTCGCCACCGACCTCGGACCGCTGATGGACGGCGTCACGGTGGTCACGCTGTCCGAGTTCGGCCGGCGGGTGACCGAGAACGGTTCGGGTGGAGTGGATCACGGCCACGGCAACGCCGTCCTGATGCTCGGCGGTGGAACGGTCGGCGGTCAGGTCCACGGGGTCTGGCCCGGTCTGGGCGCGGACGACCTGGCTGACGGCGACCTGGCCGGGGTGACCGATTACCGGCTGGTGCTGGGCGAGATCCTGACCAAGCGCTGCGGGGTGGGTGCCCTGTCCGACGTGTTCCCCGGACTCACCGGCACCCCGTTGGGCGTGACCCGGGCTGCCTGACTGCGGGCTGCCGGACCGCGGGATTGCCTGACGCGGGGCTGCCCGACCGCGAGACAATGGGCGGATGGCTACCCGTCGAAGGATCGATCCGGACGCCGGACAGGCCGCCGTCCGGGCCTGGCTGGCCAGCTCGCCCGGCTTGCCCGGCTCGCCCGGCCCGACCGGCCCGACCGATCTCGACCGGCCGACCCTGGCCACCGCGGTCCGGTTCACCCTTGAGGAACTCGCGGCCCGGGTGCCGGGGCCGACGACCGAGGTCCGGGTGCCTCCGTTCGGGGCGGTGCAGTGCCTGGCCGGCCCGCGGCACACCCGGGGGACGCCGCCCAACGTGGTCGAGACCGACGCCCAGACCTGGCTCGGTCTGGTTCTGGGCCGCAGCGAGTGGGCCGCGATGGTGGCGACCGGCAAGGTGCGGGCCAGCGGGCAGCGGGCCGATCTGTCCGCAGTTCTGCCCCTGTCCGGCCTGGACGGTGCCGGATCGCTACCGTCGTCCTTGTGAGTGACCCCGTGAGCGCAGAGCAGGACGCCGAGCCTGTCGTTGTCGACCCGAGTGCCGTTCCGGCGGCCGTGGTCGTGCCTACTGAGGAAACCGTGCCGGCCGAGGTGGTCACGCCGGAAACCGATGTCGAAGAAGAATCCAGGTCGGTCCAGCTGCGGATGCGCCGGGCTCCCCGATACCTGCCGTTCGGCCTCAGCGGGGCCCTGATCGGAGTGATCGCCGGCGTCGTCCTGGCGCTTTCCTTCTCCGCCACCTCCGACTACTCGATCCGGACCATCGCCGGATACTTCGCGGCCATCTTCGGCCTAGTCGGCGCCCTGACCGCACTCGGCCTGGCCGTCCTCATCGAGCGCCGCCGCAGGTAGCGGCCCGCTTGGCCCGCCTGTTCCCATGGTGGGCGGGGCGGGGCGGGGCGAAGTCGGTCGTGAACGTGACGATCAGCTTGGCCGAGTTCCTCAAACTGTTCCACGCCCTCAGTACCGGCGGCGCCCCTCGGCGAGGGGCTGGACGAGCGGCAGTGCTCCGGTGGGGTCGGGGAGATCGAATGGCTCGGATACGTCCCGGCCTGGGTCGCCCGCAACCTCCTCACCGACCTCATCCAACACAACGGCACAGGTTTCCGCGCTGTGGTGTTCGACGAGAACACCGGCACCTTCCTGGCCGCCTCCAGCCTGTCCTACCGATTGCCGGCCGACCTGGAACGCCACATCAAACACCGCGACCGGACCTGCCGGTTCCCTGGCTGGCGCCAACCGGCCAAGTGGTGCGATGTTGATCATGTGAGGCCTTGGTTGGACGGCGGGCCGACCGCTGAGTGCAACCTGGCCTCTGCCGCCGACATCACCGGTTGAAGCAATCACCGGCCTGGCGGGTGGCTTTGGAGGACGGAGTGTCCACCTGGACCACCCGCACCGTACATACCTATACCACCCACCCTCACGACTGTCGCCAGCCAGAGTCCCCCTGATCAATGACTGCGAAGATCCTCCTGACGGACCGTCGCCTCCGGACGACTGCGGGAGCCCGCTGACGAACCATCGTCCGAGCCGACCGTCCACGACACCGGACTTCCCGATGTCAGCTGACAGAGCGCGCGAGGGGTTGCAGTCGCCGGGTGCGCGAGGGATTGCACCGGCTGTCCGACGCGCTGTGCTGGTCAGTCGTGCCGACGTGCTGTGCCGACTGGCTGTGCCGACTGGCTGTGCCGACTGGCTGTGCCGACGCGCGTCCGGCGCATGAGCTGGGTCTGCCGACGGTGGGTCGAGTGCTGCTAGCCCTTGGCGCGGTGGCGACCGCGACCGGGACGGGTTCCGGGGGGCGGGCCCCAGCCGTTCGGCTCGTACGGGCCCGGCGCCGCAAGGGGCTGCTGCTGGTACGACGGCTGACCGTACGTCGGGGCGCTGCCGTGCCCGGACGGCGGAGACTGGCCAAATCCGGACGACGGGGCCGAGCCGAAGCTGGACGGCTGGGGCTGGCCGTATCCCGTCGGCTGAGGCTGGCCGAAGCGGGAGGGCTGGGCCTGATCGGCGCCGGCGGGCTGGTGCCGACCGTGGTCGTCGGACTGGGCGGAACCGTACCCGTTCGAGTAGGCGTAACCGTCAGATCCAGCGGCCTCAGGGTCGTACCCGTTCGGCTGAGCGTGATCCTCCGCTCGGCCGTAGTCGTTTGCCTGGGCGTAATCGTTCCCGAACCGGCCGTAGCCGACCGGCGCCGCGTAGCCCGTGCCGGCTCCGGCGGGCTGGAAGGCGGGAGCCGAGCGCAGGCCATCGCCGGCAGCCAGCGGTTCGGCCGGGCGCTTCCCCACCAGGCGGTCGTGCAGGATTTTGATCAACGGCTGCTCGATCAGCCGGTAGGCGATGATCGAGCCGGTCAGCACCGCCGCCACCGAGAAGGCCAGGGCCCCGGCGTGGATGATCGGCGAGCTGCCAGGCAGGTGAATCAGGAAGAACCGGCCCAGCGCGGTCAGGATCAGCACGTGCCACAGGTAGATCGAGTACGAGGCGTCGCCCAGGTAACGCATCCAGGCCGGGGCCACGATCTGGCGGCGAGCCTCGAGCCCGATCACGCCGTACACCAGCACCGCGATCAGCAGCCCGACCGGCACCGCCCGGTACCAGTCGCCGGGGAAGTCGGCCCCGGCATGCCAGAGCGCGATCGTGACGCTGACCAGCCCGAACGCCGTGCAGAACTCGGGGGCGACGAACTGCCGCCGCACGATCAGCCAGCCGACCACGGCACCGAAGATGAACTCCAGGCAGATCGGCGCACTGATCAGGCGCACCCACGGGTTGTCGCCGCCACCGACGGCCACGGCCAGGGCGGCGGTCACCACGCCCCAGACCCCGAGCAGGGGCAGCCGCAGGTTCGGTGGAGCGAACAGGGTCGCAGTGAAGATCACGTAGAAGTAGAGCTCGAAGGTCAGGGTCCAGCCGACCAGCAGCAGAGGCAGCCCCGGCTGGGGCAGCAGGAACAGCGACTCGAAGATCCGGGGCGGGTGCTCGGCCGAGGAGTTGACCATCGACGGCGACACCAGGAACAGAGCCAGGATGGGCAGCGTGGCCACCCAGTAGGCCGGATAGATCCGGGTCAGCCGGCGCATCACGAACCGCTTGGCGTTGGCCCCGCTGGGCAGCAACTTCGACGTCGTCACCATCATGATCAAGCCGCTGATCACGAAGAACAGGTCGACGCCGGCCTGCCCCGGAGCGTGCGCCGGACCGGTCCAGAGCCGCCCCCCGGCCAGCCAGCTGATCTCGAAACCGTTGGGATCGCCGATGTGGGCAGCGACCACCCCCAGGGCGGCGAGCCCCCTCAGGGCCTGCAGGTTCTGAAGCTTCATGGTCCCGCTCGCCATGTACGACCCCCCTCCCTCATGTGTATCCGAAGCGCGCGAATCGGACCATAACGACATCTGCCCGAGAGGTGAAGAATAGTGAACCGGCTCGGTCGGCCTCAATGCGTGTGAACCAGCAGGTACAGCTTGATGTGCGAGACTAGATGATGTGGCGCGCGGAGACGGACGGCTTTCGCACGAATTACTGCCCGGCGAGAAGGGCCCGCAGGACGCTTGCGGGGTCTTCGGAGTCTGGGCACCCGGTGAAGAAGTAGCGAAACTGGCCTACTACGGCCTGTATGCGCTTCAGCACCGTGGCCAAGAGGCAGCCGGGATCGCGGTGAGCAACGGCAAACAGCTGCTCGTGTACAAGGACGTCGGCCTGGTCTCCCAGGTCTTCGACGAGTCCTCGCTCGAGTCGCTGCGTGGCCATATTGCCGTCGGGCACTGCCGTTACAGCACCACCGGCGGTGCCCAGTGGGAGAACGCGCAGCCCACGCTGGGCGACACCGCCGCCGGTACCGTCGCCCTCGGGCACAACGGCAACCTCACCAACAGCCACGAGCTGCGCGACTTGATCGTGCAGCGGTACGGCACCTCGGCCCGCGGCGAGATGAGCCAGGGCAACACCACTGACACCGCGCTGGTCACGGCCCTCCTCGCCGGTGACCCGGATCACACCCTGGAAGCCACGGCCCTGGAAGTACTCCCGCACCTGCGCGGCGCTTTCAGCTTTGTCTTCATGGACGAAAACACTTTGTACGGCGCCCGCGACCCGCACGGCGTCCGCCCGCTGGTGCTCGGAAAGCTCGACACCGGCTGGGTGATCGCCAGCGAGACCGCCGCTCTCGACATCGTTGGTGCCGCCTTCGTCCGCGAGATCGAGCCCGGCGAACTGGTGGCGATCGACGCCGACGGTCTGCGCTCGACCCGGTTCGCCCCGGCCACCCCCACCGGTTGCGTCTTCGAGTACGTCTACCTGGCTCGGCCCGACACCACGATCAACGGCAAGGTCGTGCACGAGGCCCGGGTCGAGATGGGCCGCCAGCTGGCCCGCGAGCACCCGGTGGACGCCGACCTGGTGATCCCGGTGCCGGAGTCGGGCACCCCGGCCGCGGTCGGCTACGCCCAGGAGTCCGGCATTCCCTACGGCCAGGGCCTGGTCAAGAACTCCTACGTCGGGCGCACCTTCATCCAGCCCAGCCAGACCATCCGCCAGCTCGGCATCCGGCTCAAGCTCAACCCGCTGAAGAACGTGATCCGGGGCCAGCGGCTGGTCGTCGTGGACGACTCGATCGTTCGCGGCAACACCCAGCGAGCCCTGGTCCGGATGCTGCGCGAGGCCGGCGCGGCCGAGGTGCACGTGCGGATCTCGTCCGCCCCGATCAACTGGCCCTGCTTCTACGGCATCGACTTCGCCACCCGGGCCGAGCTGATCGCCAGCGGCCTGGCCGTCGACGAGGTACGGGCCAGCATCGGAGCCGACAGCCTGGGCTATATCTCTCTCGACGGCATGGTCGGGGCGACCGAGCAGCCGCCGGAGCGACTGTGCACGGCCTGCTTCACCGGCAAGTACCCGATCACGCTGCCGGACTCGATCCACCTCGGCAAGCACTCGCTGGAACGCCAGGACCAGCTCCCGCTCGGTCTCGAGCTCACCGACGTCGACGGCGTCTCAACCGGCCTGTCCGGCGGCGCCGCGGATGCCCTCAGTCGTCCCTGACCGGCGTCCCCTCTCGCCTCCGGCGCGCACGTACCCGAACCGAACGGAAATCCTGATGTCCCAGAGCCAGCCCCCGGCGACGTTGACCTATGCCTCGGCCGGGGTCGACGTCGAGGCCGGCGACCGTGCCGTCGAGCTGATGAAGGCCGCCGTCGGCCGGACCCAGGGCCCGGAGGTGCTCGGCGGTCTCGGCGGGTTCGCCGGCCTGTTCGACGCCAGCGCCCTCACCGGCTACCGCCGCCCACTGCTGGCCAGCAGCACCGACGGCGTCGGCACCAAGGTGGCCATTGCCCAGGCCCTCGACCGGCACGACACGATCGGGCTCGACCTGGTCGGCATGGTGGTCGACGACATCGTCGTCTGCGGTGCCCGGCCGCTGTTCATGACCGACTACATCGCCTGCGGCAAGGTCGTCCCGGAGCGGATCGCGGCCATCGTGAAGGGCATCGCCGAGGGCTGCGAACTGGCCGGCTGCGCCTTGGTCGGCGGCGAGACGGCCGAGCACCCCGGCCTGCTCGAGGCCGACGAGTACGACGTCGCCGGGGCCGCCACCGGAGTGGTCGAGTTCGACGACCTGCTCGGCCCGCACCGCGTCCGGGCCGGCGACCTGGTGATTGCCCTGTCGTCGTCCGGCCTGCACTCGAACGGCTTCTCGCTGGTCCGGAGCGTGCTGCGGCACGCCGAGTGGTCGTTGCACCGACCGGTGGACGAGCTCGGCCGGACCATCGGCGAGGAGCTGCTGACTCCGACCCGGATCTACGCCCGTGACGTGCTCGACGTGGCCGGGGCGCTGGGCCCCGACCTGCACGCCGTCTCGCACGTGACCGGCGGCGGCCTGGCCTCGAACCTGGCCCGGGTGCTACCGGCCGGGCTGACCGGCACCCTCGATCGATCCGGCTGGACGCCGCAGCCGATCTTCGGAGTGATCGCCGACCTGGGCCGGGTGCCCCGGTCCGATCAGGAAGCCACGTTCAACCTCGGCGTGGGCATGGTGCTGGTGGTCGCCGAGTCGGCCGCCGACCGGGCCCTGGCCCTGCTGGCCGATCGACCGGGCCGGGCCTGGGTGCTGGGCCGGGTGGACACCACCGACCTGGAGTCCGACCTGGACGGAGCCGTGCAGGGCACCAAAGGCGTGGACGGTGGAACTGTCTGCCTGGTCGGGGCCTACGCCCGCTGAGCAGAACTCGTGTGACAGCTGTCACACGAGTTCTGAAGGGCAGCACAAGCGGAGCTATCGACTATGCGCCAATTCCCCACCCGTTGGGGCTACCCCCGGGTACAACCGAACCATCGAACAACCTCGACCGACACGATCGATCCCCGGCACCCGAAGGCACCGGGGATCGCTTGAGCCGTCAATGCCGTCCGTCTGAAGCCCAACCGGGCCAGTCGTCCTGCTCGTCCTCGCCAGCATCACTCTCGTCTGCCGGAAGTGGCTCGGGGTGGGCTTCGCCGTTCCCGAGTTCCCTCTGCAGAGCGGTGTAGTCGGTATTGGGGCTGTAATACTTCAGCTCCCGTGCGACCTTCGTCTGCTTGGCCTTCTGACGGCCGCGCCCCATGGCGTCGACCCCCTTATACGTCGACCCGAGGCAGGCGCCCATAGCGCGGCCTCGGAGTGGTCATCGGTCTCTCGTGACGCCAAACGGTACATCGTCCGGCGTGGTTCCGGCATCCCGGTTCGTTTCGCTGCCCAGTGACGGACAACTCAGAACCTGGCAGGCCGGGCACGCGCCTACGAAGTCATCCTACGTGGATCCGGCGGACTGCGCTTACATCTGCCATCCGCCGTTCTGCCCGACGCTCGGCCGCAGTGGTCGGCGTCACACCGGTTTGGGCGGCTTCGCGCAGAACTGCGAGGGTGGTGTCGAAGATCCGCTCGGTCTGGGCCCGGGCCCGCTCGGCCGAGAATCCGTGCAATTCGTCGGCGACCTGGATCACGCCGCCGGCGTTCACGCAGAAGTCCGGGCAGTAGACGACGCCGCGGCCGGCCAGCTGATCGGCCACCTCCGGAGCGGCCAGCTGATTGTTGGCGCCACCGCAGACCACGGCCGCGGTCAGCTCGGCCGCGATCGGCTCGGTCAGGGCCCCGCCGAGGGCGCAGGGCGAGAACACGTCCAGCCGTTCGGCCAGCAGGGCCGCGGTGTCGGTCACGGCCCGGACGCCGGGATGCTCGGCCCGCACCCGGGCCACGGCGCCCTCGTCGACATCGGTGATCACCACGTCGGCGCCGTCGGCGAGCAGCAGGGGCACCAGGTTGCGACCCACCTTGCCGACCCCACTGATGCCCACCAGTCGCCCAGCAAGGGTCGACCCACCCCACACCACCTGTGCGGCCGCGCGCATCCCCTGATGGACGCCCAGGGCCGTCAGCAGGCTGGAATCGCCGGCCCCGCCGTTGGCCGGACTGCGGCCGGTGGCGAACCGGGTCTCCCGACCGACCAGATCCATGTCCTCGACGTACGTCCCGACGTCACAGGCTGTGACGTATCGGCCGCCCAGGGAGGCGACGAAACGGCCGTAGGCCCGCAGCAGCGGCTCGGACTTGTCGCGGCCCGGATCGCCGATGATCACTGCCTTGCCGCCGCCGTGGTCCAGCCCGGCCAGAGCGTTCTTGTAGGCCATCGCCTTCGACAGGGCCAGGACGTCGGCCAGGGCAGCGCCCGTCGTCGGGTACGGATAGAACCGGGTGCCGCCGAGAGCCGGCCCGAGGGCGGTGGTGTAGATCGCGATGATCGCCTTTAGGCCGCTGGCCCGGTCGTGGCAGAAGGCGACCTGCTCATGTCCGGCAGACCAGGGCGCTTCGTCCCGCTCCGGGTCTGAGATGATGAACTCGGGCGTTTCGGGGATGTTCTTGTCAGAGATGCCTGATTTCATGGAGTACACGCCGTCCTCAGTACGTTCGGGGGGGTGTGAGCACGCTTGCGGGGCCCGATTGAGAGGCATGTTTCCGGTGTTCGAGGTCGACGTCGCGCTATCGCAGGAGTGCTCACGAGAGCGAAGGATAGAACCACCCGCGAGGCGTGTCGGGTGGGCCGCATTCGTGGTTCGATCACTGTAAGGTGCCGTGTCGTGACCGTACGTACACAACCGACGTCATGCTTCCTCCTGATGGGGGATCATCCGTCTGGATTGTTCCCCCGACCTGTCTTTGCAAGGCACGATGTCGGAAGCCGGGGTATCCGCCCCGTTCATGGAGGCTGACATGACCACCCGATCGCCCGACGCTGAGCCGCTGCTCACACCGGCTGAGGTCGCCGCGCTATTCCGTGTCGATCCGAAGACCGTGACCCGGTGGGCCAAGGCCGGCAAGCTCTCCTCGATCCGAACGCTGGGTGGCCACCGCCGCTACCGCGAGTCGGAAGTGCGAGCGTTGCTCGCCGGTATCCCCCAGCAGAGGCTCGACGAAGACTGAGCCGCAGACGGTTCTCCGGAGTGCTTCCGCACCTCGGTGAGCCGCCGACACCACCGCTCGTTGCTGCCTAGCCGATCCCAGGCACAGCGTGTGCTGGTGCTACCTGTGTACTGCCTGCGCGCCCCGGTGGCGTGCCTCCCGACCATGGGCGATCCCGGCCCGTCGGCACGCTCAGCCGACTTCCGCGGACCAAGGCACCACTGATCGGCCGCGAAGGTCGATGGGTGAAGTGCCGTTTTTGCGTGCCCGAACGGCATGACCATGTGGGCCGTAACGACCGGCCGCTTGGTTGCAGTGTGTGACCGACTACAGGTCGGCGCGACGGGTCTTGGTCGGGGTGGACGCAGACGACGGCGGATCCGGCTCTTTGGACGACGGGGGCGGGTCAGGAGCCTCGGAGCTGGTCGGAGGCTTGCTCGTCGGCGGCGGCGGAGGCTTGCTGGTGGTCGTCGTCGTGGGAGGCGGCGGCGGCTTGGTCGTGGTCGCCGGAGGCTTGGTCGTCGGCTTGGTGGTGGGCTTGGTCGTCGTCGGCTTGGTCGTGGGCTTCTTGGTCGTGGTGGACGGCACGCCGCCACCACCGCCTGTACCGCCTCCGGCCGTGGTCGTCGGGCGCACCGGCACCACGACGGAGCCGCCACGGGTCGTGGTCGTGACCGGGCTGATCGGCTGGGAAGTGGCACCAGGCTTGCTGGGCACGACCGCACCGGTCGTCGGGTCGACGACGACCGCCGCGCCCTGGGTGGCCGTGGCCGCCGGCTTGGGCTTGGCGCTGGGGGTGCCGTCGGCGTTGGTGGGGCCGGAACCGGGCCCGATCGGACTGTTGCCCGTCGCGGCCAGGGCTGCCGGCACCACGAGAAGAACCCCGGCCGCCACCCCACCGATGATGGGTCGACGAAGCAGGAGGGGCCGCATCGCGCGGTGCCTACCGACGTAGCGCATGACTCACTCTCAACTGCCGGTGACCGGAGCCCCCGACGCGGATGTCGTGTACGTAGTGAAGCGTTGCCAACACATCGCCCCCGTTGGCGTGCCTTCACACGGCTGGTGGGGTCACCATGCACATACATCGGAAGACCCCGAAGGGACGTTACATCCATTCGGGGCTTCGCGGCGATTAGCTGGCTATAGGTACTCATCCGGTTTCACACAGTAATCGCGACCATTGGCACCGTTCTCCGATTCGGACCGAAGCCGGACTGCATCGGGACCGCAGCCGCATCGGGGCTGCTCACTGCATCGGTGGCCGTGTTTCGGGTGGTGCCCCCGAGGTGAGCGGCTGATCACTCTGCGCCAGGGAGATGGTCTCTTTCGGGGAACCGCCCGCGTCGGGACGGTGAAAACGGCTCTCACCCCCGTGCGATTTCGGCGTTCGTTCTGCCAAGGTCTACGGACACACGGGCCAGAACGGACGAAGCGGAGATTCTCGAATGTCAGGTTCCTCAACCCGGCGCAACGGTGCGGTGGTGCTGGCGGCAACGGGTGCCCTGGCCCTGACCCTGGTCTCGGCCGGCGGAGCCCAGGCCCGGCCGGTCACCCGCCCGGTCACCCGGGCCGACACCTCGAACTGCAAGATCAATGGGTATGCCCCGAGCCGGCTCGTGCTCGGCGCGGCCCCGGTCAAGAAGACCTTCAGCGTCGACGTCAGCGGCTGCACGCTCACCTACTGGCTGGTCGGCGTGCGGGTGTTCGTCGAGGCCGACAAGAAGGGGCAGGCCGGGTTCGCCGACGTCACCAAGCCCACCATCACCCTCTCGCCCAAGGGCCTGAAGAACTCGGCCGCCGGGGTCGGCGACGCCGTGGTGCTGGCCAGCGGTTCCGAGGACGCCGACGCGACCGACCCGAACGTTCTGGAGACCAAGTTCACCCTGCTGCGCCGGGCCAGCTGGGGGACGACGGTGAATGCCTCCCCGGAGCCGGCCGTGGTCGACAAGAAGATCACGGTGACCGGCGTCCTGCGGCGGGTCAGCTGGAACGGCAAGAAGAAGGCCGGCTACGTGGGCTACGCCGGCCGCGCCGTCCGGGTTCAGTTCCAGAAGGACGGCGAAACCACCTGGACCACGGTCGCCACCGTCAAGACCGGCAAGAAGGGCCAGGTCAAGGCGGTCGTCAAGGCGGGTGACAGTGGCACCTGGCGGCTGCACTACGGCGGCAACGGAACCACCGGCAAGGCCGACTCGGCCGGCGACGCGGTGCCCGTCCTCCACTAGGCCGGCCGGGCGCCGCGGGCCGTCAGCGCAGGAATCAGTGCAGGAACGTGACCGCGGCGCCCAACGCCAGGCCGAGGGCCAGGACCAGCGGGTATCCCAGCCAGTGCAGCCGGCGGGATCGGCGGGACGACTGGTGCGCCCGGTACGGACGCCGGTCGGTGGCCCGCCGCGCGGGCATCGGCCACAGTTCCGGCTGAGTCACCAGGTGAGCCACGGGCGCGGTCGGCCGGATCGGCCGGTCCTGGGCCTGGCTGAAGGGCGGCGCGAACAGCGGATTGGGCCTGGCCTGCTGCGGCACCGGGAACGCGGCCGGCCCGGTCGAGGAGATCGGCTGCGGGCTCGGCTGCGGGTAGCCGAAGTAGGCCTGCCCGGGGGCCGGCGGGCCGACCTCGCGTCGGGTGGGCCGTTCGGTCGAGTAGTAACTCCGTGCCGGCTGAATGGTCATCAGTGACTCCTCCCCGTGATTCTCCTGAACTGAGGATGACCCGGGGGGTGGACGAATGAGCCACGAAACCGACAAGCCCGACCGTTCGGCTGATCCCTCCCTCCGACGGCCGGTGGTGGTCGCCGCGCGAAACCCAGCTCCACCTCAGGGCTGACGAACGGGGGACGACGGATCCGCCCTGGGGCTGACGCGCAGGCCGGGGCCCGGCTGGTTGGCTGACTGAAGTCAGGAAAGGTGTCCGGCCGAGCCTCGGGAGTCGTCATGAGCGTTCAGACCTGGGTTCCGGTGCCACCGGGCCTGCGCGCGGCGAGGATCGAGATCACCGGCCGGCAGGTGGCCGGGGCGGTCGCGGTCGCCGCCGTCGGGCTCGGCGCCGGTGCCCTGACCGCGTACGGCCAGGGGCAGTTGCCCGCGGCGGTCGCGCCGCTGGCCAACTCGGCCGGGCCGTGGGTGCTGATCGCCACCGGTACCGCCCTCGGGGCTCGCCGATCGTGGACCGCGGCCGTCGCCGGAGCTCTGGCCCTGATCGCGTTGCTGACCGGCTACGTCGCGGCCGACGCGCTGCGCGGATACCCCTCGGCACCGGCCACGATCGAGTACTGGGGCCTGGCCGCCGTCTTCATCGGGCCGGTGCTGGGCCTGGCCGCCTACTGGCTGCGGTCGGCCGCGGCCGGCCCGGCCGCGCTCGGCGCCGGGCTGATCAGCGGCGTGCTGATCGGTGAGGCCGGTCACGGGCTGACCGCGCTCGACCAGCCCGTCGCCGACCGGACCACCGGGTACTGGTGGGCCCAGGTGGCCGTCGGCGTCCTGCTGCTGCTGATTCTGGGGCGCAGCCGGTTCCGGGCCGTGATCCCTTTCGCCCAGGCCGTGCTGACCTGCGCCCTGGTGACGGCCGGCCTGCTCTCGATCAGCCTGCTCAACCTGCTGCTCTACGTCGGCTGACGCGCGGCCCCGGAACTGTCGGGGGGCTCTGCCAGGCTGACCTCATGCCTTTCGCGGACGAGTTGCTCGGTGCCCCGGCGGTCCGGGGCCTGGCCGCCGTGCTCGCCCGGGTCGCGCCCGGCCGGCCCTGGACGGCGCTCCACCGGTCGGCCCGCACCCTGGCCGAACTGGGGCTGAGCGACCGGGCCCGGGCAGTCCGCGACGCCCTGCTGGCCGATGCCGAGGCTGATCCTGAGTCCGGCTACGACCACTTCCAGGCCCTGATCCGGGCCGCCCTGGACGACGCCGCGTTCACCGGCTGGATGACCTGGCCGGTCACCGAGGCGGTGGCCACGCTGGCGACGGCCGGCCCGGCCACCCCGGCCCAGTTCGACGACGGGCTGGCTCTGCTGGCCGAGCTGACTCCCCGGCTGACCTCCGAGTTCGCCCTGCGCACCTTCCTCGGCGCCGATCTCGACCGCACCCTGGCCGCGGCCGAGGGCTGGACCACCCATCCGGACGAGCACGTCCGGCGGCTGGCCAGCGAGGGGACCCGGCAGCGGCTGCCCTGGGCCCGCCGGGTGCCGGCCCTGACCGCCCGGCCCGAGGCCACCATCGCCGTCCTGGACCAGCTCTACCAGGACGACTCCGAATACGTCCGGCGCTCGGTGGCCAACCATCTCAACGACCTCAGCCGGGCCGACGCCGACCTGGCCGTGCGCACCGCGGCCCGCTGGTCGGCGTCCCCGCGCCCGGAGGCTCCGAAGGAGACGGCCCGGCTGGTCCGGCACGCCCTGCGCACCCTGATCAAGCAGGGCAACCCGCAGGCCCTGGCCCTGCTCGGGTTCACCGCCCCGACGCAACTGCAGGTCAGCGGGCGGAGCCTGGACGGCGGGGCGGTCGTGGTTGGTGGCGAGCTGAGCTTCGCGCTGAGCGTGGCCAACCCGGGCCCGGAGCCGGTCCGGGTGGCGATCGACTACGTCGTGCACTACCGCAAGGCGAACTCGTCCCTGGCTCCCCGGGTGTTCAAGCTCACCACCCGTACGCTGGCCCCGGGAGAACGGATCGACGTGGTTCGGCGGCACTCGTTCGCCCCGATCAGCACCCGCCGGCACTACCCGGGCGAGCACGCCGTCGAGCTCCAGGTGAACGGAACCGGGTTCGGCCGCACGGAGTTCCAGCTCGTGGCGCTGTCATGATCGATGCATTTCTTTTGCGTTCTCCGGCCCGAAGTGGACCATGAGCAGGCACGGTGTCCGTTGATGCGTTCCCGGGGAGAAACAGCGATGACCAGCGAGACGACGAGCGACGCGATCGGGTGGATCCGCTCGAGCACGGCCGGTGATTCCGGGCAGTACGTCGAGATGCGGCGGGTCGGCGACCTGATCGAGGTCAGAGACGCGAAGGACGGCGAGGTCGGCCCCACCCTGCGGTTCACCCCGGCCGAGTGGGACGCCTGGCTGGACGGCGCCAAGAAGGGCGAGTTCGACCACCTGTTGCCGGAGGACTGAAACCCGCGGTCAATGCGGAACGAAGCTGACCTGATTGCTCTCTAGATTGGTCTGGTCAGCCCGTTCCGAACAGATGGAGACCAGCGATGACCAGCACCGACACCATCACCCGGGAGCACACCGAACTGCTGGCAGCGCTCGCCCAGCGGCGGTTCTTCCTGCGGTACACGGTCCGCGACCTGACCGACGAGCAGGCCGGCGCCCACCTGGTCCCGGCCAGCGAGCTCTGCCTGGGCGGGCTGATCAAGCACGTCGCCGAGACCGAGCGGGGCTGGGCCCAGTTCATCGTGCACGGGGCGACGGCGATGCCCAAGGCCGAGGACTACAACGCTGAGAACCGGAACCGGGAGTTCCAGATACAGCCGGGCGAGACGCTGGCCGGAGTGCTGGCCGAGTACGCCGAGGTGGCCGCGTCGACCGAGAAGATCGTGCTGGCCGTGCCCGACCTCGGCGCCGATCACGCCCTGCCGATCGCGCCCTGGTTCGAGCCGGGGGCGCGCTGGTCGGCCCGGATGGTGCTGACCCACCTGATCGGTGAGACCGCCCAGCACTCCGGTCACGCCGACATCCTGCGCGAGAGCCTGGACGGCGCCCGCACGATGGGCTGAGCCGACCACCGGAAGAGTCGGGCGAAAAGTGTTATCCGCTCGCCGTCGGTTCGTCTATGGGAGGGATGGCATCCTCGGGTGCCGACCGACGAACCGAACGGTGAGAAACTGTGGACCTGACTGAGCTGCCCGCCGCGGACGTCGTCCTGGCGGCTCGGGGCGGTGACCGGCCGGCCCTGGAGGCGCTGGTGGCCGGCTACCTGCCGCTGGTCTACACCGTCGTCGGGCGGGCCACGGAACGCGATCTCGAGGTGGACGACGTCGTCCAGGACACGATGTTGCGGATGCTCGACGGCCTGCCGGAGCTGCGCCGGCCCGAGAGCCTGCGGCCGTGGGTGATCTCGATCGCGCTCAGCCGGCTGGCCGAGGCCCGGCGGCAGGCGGGCCGGCGGCGGGGCCGGCAGTCGCCGATCGCGCCGGAGCGGCTCGACCCGGTCGATCCGGCCTCGGACTTCGTCGGTCTGAGCATCCTGCAGGACGCCCTGACCCGGGAACAGCGCGAGGTGGCCGAGGCCACCCGCTGGCTCGACCCGGACTTTCGCGACCTGCTGTCGCTGTGGTGGTTGGAGCAGGCCGGCCGGCTCGACCGGGCCGACCTGGCCGAGGCCCTGAACACCAGTCCGGCGCACGTCGCGGTCCGGGTGCAGCGGATGCGGGCCCAGCTCGACACGGCCCGGTCGGTGGTGCGGGCCGTGGCCGCGGTTCCGGGATGCGCCGACCTGGCCCGGGTCGAGCGCGGCTGGGACGGGCAGCCCGGGCCGCTGTGGCGCAAGCGGCTGGCCCGGCACGTACGCGGTTGCCCCGACTGCGGTCCGCTCTCGACCCGGCTGGTGCCGCCGGAGCGGTTGCTGGCTGGATTCGGGCTGCTGGCGTTGCCGGCCGGTCTGGCCGCTCGCGGGTCGCACTCGGCGCTGACGGGATTCACCGCGGCGCCCGGGACGGCGACCGGAGGCGGCGCCGTGGTGGGGTCGCACGCCGGGTTCGCCTCGTCGCTGATCGGGGCCAAGGCGGCCGGGGCCCTGGTCGCCACCGTGCTGCTGGCCGGGGGCGCGGTGAGCTATGCGCACCACCGACCCGATCCGGCTCCGGGGGCGCGAGCGGTCACCGTTACGGTCCAGACCACGGCGATGCCGACACCCCCGTCTTCTGCAGCGCCGACCACGCGGGCCGCCCCGACGGCGATTCCGAGCCGGCCGGTTGGTCCGAAATCGTCAGTCGGTGGAACGGTCTCGCCGGCGGTCGCCCCCTTCTCCACAACAGTCCCGGCCGGGCCCGATGTGCGCTCGGCGACCGAGCTCGGCCCGATCCGGCAGAACAAGCGGGTGGCAGGCCGGGACAACGGGCAGAGCACCGGGTACGCCGGCCGCTCGGTCTGGATCTTCGACGACACCACGCTGAAGAACCCCTGGGGCTTCCTGTCCAACAGCGGCGCCGTCACCACCGACCTGCGGGCCGCCGACGGGATCAGTCTGGCGTCGGGCAACCCGGTCACGGTGAACTCCGGCCAGACGCCCGTGCCACTGCTGCCGTTGACCGGCGCCGAGAAGGCCTTCGAGAAGGCCCACAACTCGCCCGGCTGCACGGCGGCGTCGGACCGGTACTGCGGGGCCCGGTTCGCGTTCTGGCCCGGCCCGGTGGTGGCCGACCCGAAACACGGCCGGGTGCTGGTGTTCTACGGCAAACTCTGCCGTGGCGCCGCCGCCGACCAGCCCTGTTCGGGGCCGCTGGGCCAGGGGCTGGGAACCGGGATCGCCGCGATCGACATGCAAACCGGCACGGTGTCGCGGTTGAAGGCCACCGGTCGCGGCCCGATCAGCAGTGTCGAGGGCGCCGACCCGACGCTGTTCTTCCCGGACAGCGGCGGGTTCAGTTCGGCCGCGCTGGTGGTCGGCGGCGAGCTGTACGCCTACGGCGACTGCTCCTACGGCTGCAAGCTCGGCCGGGTGCCGCTGGCCGCCCTCACCGACCGCTCCCGGTGGCGCTTCTTCGCCAGCGGGCACTGGCAGGTGGACGCCGAGAGCGCCGCCCACGTGATCGACCCGGGCTCGGCCGGCCAGAGCGTGTTTTACGACGCCGCGCTCAAGGCCTACCTGAACGTGTACCTGCCCTACGGCAGCAACACCGTGAAGTACCAGGTCGGCGGATCGCCGTTCGGGCCCTGGTCCGGTGGCCGGACCGCGTTCACCACGGCCGGCGGCGGGGCGGTCAACTATGCCCTGTTCGCGCACCCGGAGTACGCCGAGAAGAACGGCCTGGTCCAATACCTGAGCTACTTCCACCCGGCCACCGGGGCCCAGCAACTGGTCCGGCTCGAGTTTGCCCGGCCCTGATCTACGTCAGCCCGAGTAGAGCACGCGCAAGCGCTGGAGCCGGGCCGGGTCGGTGGTCAGGTCGGTGTTGTCGGCGAACTGGTCGACCGATCCGATCAGCGGCAGGCCGCGCAGCCGAGGATCGGCGACCCGGCGCCGGCAGTCGTCGACGAACCGGTCGGCTCCGAGCACCAGGGCCGGGCGGTCGTGGAACGGGCGGGCCGACGGGTCGAGCCGGCCCGTGCCGGGCAGGGCCAGGTACCGGCGGGCCAGGGTCTCGAACGCCGCCACCTGGGCCTGCTGCCGAGCGGTGGCGTCGGGTGCGGTGAGGACGGCGGCGAGCTGCCGGTCGAGGCCGTCCGGGTGCGGCCGCCGGGCGAAGGCCGAGCCCAGCCACTTGCTGTACGGCGCGTAGCGGCGGGCGATCAGCAGGGCCAACCGGATCGCGTCGCGCACCAGCCGGGCCGCCACCACGGCCGATCCGAGGTGATCACCGACCTCGGCCGTGCGCTGGACGAACGGTTCCTCCTGGGCGATCCGGCGCCACTGGCAGGCCAGCAGCCACCACCACACGTCGTCCGGGTACCAGGCCAGCCGGGCCCGGGCCCCGGCCAGGACGCCGACCGGGTCGGCGAAGACCGGGCCGGCCACCACCTCGAGCAGCCGCTGCTGGGGGATCACCAGCCAGTCGGCCGGGCTCAGCTCGCCGGTCGCGTCGAAGCCCAGGTGGGCGGTCAGCCACTGGTCCCAGACGCCGACCGTGACCTGGTGAGGTGCGAACTCGCCGTCCCGACCGATGCGCAACGGCCACCCCTGGTAGGTCGGCGGCAGTGCCGCCTCGATCCGGGCGGTCGTGGCCGCCACCTGGTCGGGGTGGACGAAGACGCAGGCCCGGGGGCCCCAGTCGTGGTCGGTCGAGCGTTCGGTGTCGAACCCCAGCACGTCCGAGCCGGCTCCGAAAAGGCCTGCCTCATGGGGCACATCGGCGAACAACGGCGCCAGAACTTCGGCGTGGAAGGCTCGGCAGAGGTTGGCCGCTCGGGTGAAGGTGGGCACGATTGTAGGGTAGGGGACCGCCAGAAACGTCGGTAGAAGGGCGCATTCGATCGATTCAATCAGGGCTGCGGCAAGGATCAGCCGACGCTTCTGGCGCCCAGTGGTCCGTTCAGGCGGGAACGCCGAGGTGGTGCCCGGCCCAGCCGACGGTCGCCTGGACGAACGCGACCCGGTTCTCGGTGGCCAGCAGCTCGTGCCCCTCGCCGGCGAAAAGCAGGTACCGGTGGGGTATTCCGCGAGCGGCCAGAGCGGCCACGACCTGTTCGGCCTCCTCCACCGGCACGTTGGTGTCCTCGTCGCCGTGTACCACCAGCAGCGGAGCCCGCAGCCGGTCGATCCGGTGGATCGGCGACAGCTCCCGCAGCAGGGCTGCGTCGTCCTGCGGGTGGCCGTACTTGGCCTCGGCCGCGGCGGCGATCCAGGGTTCGGTGTGCTGGTAGAAGGTCTCGAAGTCGGCCATGCCGCAGATGTCCACCCCGACCGCGAACAGGTCCGGGTGCCAGACCAGCGCGGCCAGGGTCAGGTAGCCGCCGTAGGAGCGGCCCATGCAGCCGATCCGGTCCGGATCGGCCACGCCGGTCTCGACGATGTGCTGCACGCAGGCGGCGACGTCGGCGATCGCCCCGTACCGGCCCTCCCGGTCGTCCGCGGTCAGGAACGCCCGGCCGAAACCGGACGAGCCGCGCACGTTCGGCGCGAACACCGCGATCCCGGCCGCTACCAGGGACTGGAACAGCGAGTTGTAGACCGGCCGCTCCTGGGCCTCGGGCCCGCCGTGCAGGTGGATCATCGTCGGCCACGGGCCCGGCCGCGCCGGCCGGTAGAGCCAGCCGGTCAGCTCCAGGCCGTCGGCCGAGCGCAGCCGGCGCAGTTCCGGCCGGGTCAGGTCGGCGGTGTCGACGGTGGCCGCGGTCGCCCCCCGCGAGCCCCGCAGCTCGCCGTCCCCCCGGCTGCTCAAGGGGGTGGCCGTGCCGGAGACCAGGTCGAGGGTCCAGACTCCCCGCGGGTCGGCCCAGTCCTCGGCGGTCAGCAGCAGGGTCTTGCCGTCCGGGGCCAGCCGGCACTCGTCGACGACGTCCCGGGGTAGCGGGGTCACCGGCTCCTGCCGGGAGGAGGCCAGGTCGAGCAGGCTGACCGCGCTGGTCCCGCCGCAGACGTTCCAGAGCAGGACGGCGCTCGCGCCGTCCACGGCCAGGGCGATGTCCTGCAGTTCGGCGTCCTCCCGGGCCGCCACCACCGACGCCGATCCGTCGACCGGGACCGCGACCAGGGCGGCCCGGTCCCGACCGACGTCCGAACTGGCGTAGACCACCGAGCCGTCGGCGGACAGGCAACCACGCTCGGTGCTGCCCTCGCCGGTGCCGGTCTCGACCGGGCGCTGCCGGCCGGACCCGACGTCCAGCACCTCCAGGTGTCGGTACCCGCGCGGGCCGACCCGCAACAGGGCGCGACCGGCGGTCGGGCAGTAGTCGAGCAGCGCCGTCAGCGGGGCCGCGGTCAGGGAGTGCCGCACCCCCGAAGCCGGCTCGATCAACAGGGCGGTCGAGATCAGGCCGTCGGTCTCGGTGGCCAGCAACCGGCCGTCGGCCGCCCAGCCGTGCCAGGGCCCGGAACCGACCATGGCCGTGGCCGGCGCCGCTCCGGCGGCCAGGTGCAGGTCGGTGCCGTCCGGGCGGACCACCCAGACCTCGTTGCGCGACGAGCCGGCGGCCGCGGTGACGCAGGCCAGCCAGGCGCCGTCCGGCGACCAGCTCACGGTCAAGACCCGGGGCAGGCTGATCCCGAGCTTGGTCAACTGCCGGGGGGCCGGGCCCTCGATCCAGACCGCGGGCTCGCCGCTGCGGTCGGAGATCAGCGCCACGTGGGCGCCGTCGGGTGCGGGCGAGGCCGACCAGCTGCCGTAGACGTCCTCCGGCACCGGTTCGGTGTGCAGGCCGAACTGGCCGGCTACCTGCGAACCGTCCGAGCCGTGCTGATCGAGGGGCGGCTGAACCATCACAGGCCTTGCCGCTGGAGCCACAGCTCCAGAAGGCCGACCTGCCAGAGCACGTTGGCCCCGATGGTGGTGCGCCGGGTGTTCGGGTCGCCGAGCAGATCGTCGACCACCGCGGGCCGGAAGAGCCCGCGGTCGAGGGCGGATCGGGAGGTCAGGGCAGCTCTCACACTGTCGAGAATAGGACCGTCGAGGTGCCGCACGCCCGGCACGGGGAAGTAGCCCTTCGGCCGGTCGATGACGGCGTCCGGCACGATGCCCCGGCTTGCTGCCTTGAGCACCCCTTTGCCCCCGGCGGCCAGCTTCAGCTCGGGCGGGCAGAGCGAGGCCAGCTCGACCAGTTCGTGGTCCAGGAACGGCACCCGGGCCTCCAGACCCCAGGCCATGGTCATGTTGTCGACCCGCTTCACCGGGTCGTCGACCAGCATCACCCGGGTGTCCATCCGCAGCGCGGCGTCCAGCGCGGTCTCGGCCCCGGCGGCGCCGAAGTGCCCGCGCAGAAAGGCCCCGCTGGGGTCGCCGGCGGCCAGCCAGTCCGGGTTCAGCAGGGCCGCCGTCTCGGCGTCGGTCCGGTCGAAGAACGAGGCCCGGTACACCTGCTCGGCGTCCTCGCGGGCCACCCCGGCCAGCGGCGGGTACCAGTCGTAACCGGCGAACACCTCGTCGGCGCCCTGACCCGACTGGACCACCTTGACCTGCTTCGAGACTTCCTCCGAGAGCAGGTAGAAGGCGACGCAGTCGTGGCTGACCATCGGCTCGCTCATCGCCCCGATCGAGGCCTCGACCCCCGGGACCAGCCGGCTGTCGGCGATCGGGATCTTGTGGTGGTCGGTGCCGAACTCCTTGGCCACCAGGTCGGAGTACTCGAACTCGTCGCCGGTCTCGCCGCCCTTGGCGTCGAAGCCGATGCTGAACGTCTTCAGCCCGCTCTGCCCGGCCTCGGCCAGCAGGGCCACCACCAGGCTGGAGTCGAGGCCGCCGGAGAGCAGCACGCCGACCGGCACGTCGGAGACCATCCGCCGCGCCACCGCCCGCCGCATCGCCTCGATCACCAGTTCGTTCCACTCCTGCGGCGAGCGGACGACGTCCGGGCGGGTGGCCGGCGGGTTCCAGTACTCGAACTCGGACGACGTGCCGTCCGGCTCGTAGGTGCGCACGGTGGCCGGCGGCAGCTTGCGGACGCCGGTCAGGATGGTCCGCGGGGCCGGCACCACCGAGTGCCAGGACAGGTAGTGGTGCAGCGCGACCGGGTCGATCGAGGTGTCGACGTCGCCGGCGGCCAGCAGGGTCGGCAGGGTCGAGGCGAACCGGATGAACCGGTTGCCGCCCGCCGATGATTCCGACAGGTAGAGCGGCTTGATGCCGAGCCGGTCGCGGGCGAACACCGTGCGGCCGCTGTCCAGTTCGTGGATGACGAAGGCGAACATGCCCAGGAACCGCTCGACGCAGTGTGCGCCCCAGCGGTGGTAGGCCTTCATGATCACCTCGGTGTCCGAGGTCGAGCGGAACCGGTAGCCGTGGCTCTCCAGCTCTTCCCGCAGTTCGTGGTGGTTGTAGATGCAGCCGTTGAACACCATGACCAGGCGCAGCTCGTCGTCCAGCATCGGCTGCGAGCCGGCGTCCGAGAGGTCGATGATCTTCAGTCGGTGGTGGTTAAGGGCCAGCGACTTATTGGACCAGGCGCCGTGGCTGTCGGGGCCGCGCCGGTGCAGGCAGGGCGACATCCGGCCCACCGCCTCGAGGTCAGGTCGTCCGCCGTCGAGTCGGAGCTCTCCGCCCAAGCCACACATCGCGAGTCCTTTCGCTGGTCGAGCAGAAACAGTCCCGGCCGGGCCGCCGGCTCAGCCGAGCAGCCAGGTGTCTTTCGAGCCGCCACCTCGGGACGAGTTGACCACCATGCTGCCCGCCGGCGCGACCCGGGTCAGGGCGGCCGGGGCGACCCGCAGCTCCTGGCCGTGGAACACGAAGGCCCGCAGGTCCACGTGCCGGGGGGCCAGCCGCTCGCCGTCGAAGCAGGGCTGGGTGGACAGGGCCACCATTTCCTGGGCGATCCAGCGGTGCGGTGCGGTCAGGATCTGCCGCCGGGTCGCCGACAGCTCGTGGTCGGAGGCCAGCGGCCCGATCAGCACGCCCTCGCCGCCGTAACCGTCGACCGGCTTGAGCACCAGCTGGTCGAGCCGGTCGAGCACGATCTGCTTCTGCTCCGGCACCCCGCAGAGGAACGTCGGCACGGCGGCCAGCAGCGGCTTCTCGCCCAGGTAGTACTCGATCATGGCCGGCACGAAGGCGTAGATCGCCTTGTCGTCGCCGACCCCGTTGCCGGGGGCGTTGGCCAGGGCGACCGTGCCGGCGTCGATCGCGGCCAGCAGCGAGGGGCCGAGCGGGCGGCCGTCGGCGCCGGAGGTGTGCAGCAGGGCGTCGTCGTCCACCCGCAGGTAGAGCACGTCGACCCTGGTCCGGGTGCCTTCGCGCAGCAGGTAGACCCGGTTCTCGTCGACGAACAGGTCGCCGATCATGGCCACCGGCACGCCCATCTCCTCGCCCAGCATCCGGTGCTCGAACCAGGCCGACCCCTCCGGGCCCTCGCTGAGCAGCACCACCCGCGGGTTGTCGCCGGCCGCGGGCAGGGCCGCCTCCTCCAGGGCCTCGCGCAGCATCTCGGGCACGGCCTCGACCCCGAGCAACCCGAACGGCCGGGGGACGTCGGGCATCACCGAGGCCGACAGCCGCCGGTTCTGCAGGGCGTACCCGAGGCCGGAGGGCACCCGCAGGTTGTCCTCGAGCAGGAACCACTTCCCGTCGGCGTCCTTGACCAGGTCCATCCCGCAGATGTGGGCCCGCACCGACTGCCCGCCCATCAGGGCCCCGATGCTGCGCAGGCCGGGAGCCGAGTTGACCACCCAGGCCGGCAGCACGCCGTCCTCGACCACCGAGCGCTCGGTGTAGACGTCGTGCAGGAAGGCGTCCAGGGCCTTGGCCCGCTGCACCAGGCCGAGCCCGAGGGTGGCCCAGTCGTCGGCGTCGACCAGCCGGGGCAGCAGGTCGACCGGGAACAGCCGGGCGCTGGTCCGGCCGGCCACACCGAACGTGACCCCGCGCGAGCGCTGCTCCTCGTCCCGCAGCCGCTCGCGCCGGCGCAGCTCGGAGGGCCCGAGCCGTTCCAGCACCTGGAGCAGGTCGTGGTACATCGGGTCGGGTTCGGCCCGGGCCATCACCTCGTCGCCGGTGAGCCGGTAGCGCGGCAGCTTGGCTTGGTCGGCTGGGTCCTGGCCGGGTTTGGAGCCGAACGAGCGGTCCGGGTCGGTGCGCTGGATGAGCAGGTCGACGACGTCCGAGAGCCGGCTGCGACGCTGGTAGGTGGCCCGCTGCTCGGCGGCCGAACTGCCCCGCGAGAGCGCCCGCTGGACCAGGTCCTGCACGGTCTCCCAGTCGCCGTTGCCCTCCAGGTAGGGCCGCAGGTCGTTCAGCAGCTGGAGGACGGCCTCGTCGGCCGGGATCGGCCGGGGCGAGCGGGGCAGGTCGAGCAGGTTGCCCTCCAGCCCGGAGCGGGCCGCCCGCCACAGCGCGCTGCGCAGCACCGGGGCCGGCCGGTGCTCGAACGGGGCCTGGGCCAGCACGGCGGCGTGCTCGCGCTGGACCAGGGCCCGGAACAGCCCGGCCAGCATGACCACGTCGTCCAGGTCGGGGCAGGCGTCGGTGAGCCGCAGCTCGAGGGTGGGCAGGTGGGACGACGGGCGGACGTCGAAGTAGACCATCCCGGCGTCGGTGATCGTCTCGGAGGCGACCAGGTCAGCGATCAGCGCGTCGTGCTCGGCCGCGTTGGCGACCTCACCGCTCAGCCCGGCCGTGGGCCAGCGCTGCCAGAGCAGGGACCGGATGCTGGCGTAGCCGCTGTCCTCGCCCATCCAGAACGGCGAGCTGGCCGACAGGGCTAGCAGCACGGCCAGGTAGGGGGTGAGCCGCTGGGTGATCGCGACCGCGACGTCCCGGTCGGAGACCTGGACGTGGACCTGGGCCCCGCAGATCAGCTGCTCACGGACCAGGAGCTGGTAGTCGTCGAGCATCCGCTCGTACCGGTTGGTCGGGGTCACCGACAGCTGCAGCGCGTCGACCAGGGGCACCGTGCCGGCCGCGACGATGCCCAGGCCCAGCGGCTCGGCCGCGGCGACCAGGGTGCGCCGGGTGTCGACCAGGGCGGCCCGCAGGTCGCTCAGGGTGGCGCAGACCGGGGTGTTGCTCTCGACCACGCTGCGTTGCAGCTCGTCGGTGAAGGTCTCGGAGGGCAAGTGCTCGAGCAGCTTGGGCGCTTGCGCCACCAGCTCGCGCGAGACCAGGTCGACGACGTGGAACTCTTCTTCCACGCCCAGATTGATCAGCTCACCGGGGTTGCTCACCGGGCTCCCACCGTGTTCGGCCGTACCGGAAATTCGGTTCACCGTGACTGGGCCGTGTTTCGCGGCAGTGCCGCGTTTGTTTCCCAGCCGTCAACCCTTCCTTGGGTTCACGTCGGAGCAGTTTAGCCGCGCCTCCCCGAGCGGGGCCGGTCGAGATGTCCGCCCGATAGCGTTTCACCATGGTGGTCGCAGGGCGGGGAGCGCGGATCCTGGTGGTCGAGGACGACCGGGCGATTGCTGACGCCGTCACCCGGCGGCTGGTCAGCGAGGGTTTTGAGGTGGACGCCGTGCACGACGGCCGGGCCGCGGTCGAGGCCGCCGACCGCACCGCCTACGACCTGGCCGTGCTCGACGTGATGCTGCCCGGGCTGGACGGCCTGGAGGTGTGCCGGCGGATCCAGGCGGCCCGGCCGGTTCCGGTGCTGATGCTCACCGCCCGGGCCGAGGAGACCGACCGGATCGTCGGCCTCGGCGTCGGCGCCGACGACTACCTGACCAAGCCGTTCAGCCCGCGCGAGCTGGTGGCCCGGGTCCGGGCCCTGCTGCGCCGGGTCGAGCGGGCGGCCCAGTTGGCCGCCGAGACGGCCCAGGCCGCCGACGCCGGCCGCCGGCTCGAGCTGGGCGCCGGGCTGGTGCTCGACCCGGGGGCGCGGCGGGTGGAGCTGGGCGGGGCCGAGGTGCACCTGACCCGGACCGAGTTCGACCTGCTGCACGCCCTGGCCCGGCGGCCCGGGCAGGTGGTTCGCCGCGACCGGCTGCTGGCCGAGGTCTGGGCCTGGCCCGACGCGCCGGCCACGGCGGCGGCCTCGCGGACCGCCGACAGCCATGTGAAAGCCCTGCGGCGCAAGCTCGGCCGCGACCGGATCCGGACCGTGCAGGGCGTCGGTTACGCGCTGGAGCTGGGCTGATGGCCCCCCGCTGGTGGCCCGCCCGGGCCTGGTGGGCCCGGGTCTGGGAGGATCTGCGCCCGCTCGACCCGGTCCGCTCGATCAAGGTCAAGCTCGGCCTGCTGATCGCGGCCAGCGGGGCCCTGACGGCGCTGCTGGAGTACTACGGCGTGGTCATCATGAACTGGCGAGCCCGGTTCAGTCTCAGCCTGGCCGTGCTGATCGCGCTGGTGGTGAGCCAGGTGCTGGCCCACGGCATGACCAGCCCGCTGCGGCAGATGACGGCCGCGGCCCGGGAGCTGGCCCGGGGCCGGCCGGCCCCGCCGGTGCGCTCCAGCAGCCGGGACGAGGTCGGCGAGCTGGCCCTGGCCTTCACCGCGATGTCCCACGAGCTGGCCGCCGTCGACGCCCAGCGCCGCGAGCTGCTGGCCAACGTCAGCCACGAGCTGCGTACCCCGGTGGCGGCCCTGCGAGCTCAGCTGGAGAACCTGGCCGACGGCGTCCGGCCGGCCGATCCGGCCGCCCTGGCCGAGGCCCTGGCCCAGGTCGAGCGGCTCGGCCTGCTGCTCGGCGACCTGCTCGAGCTGGCCAAGGTCGAGGGCGGGGCGGCCCCGCTGCAGCGCCGTCCGGTGGCCCTGAGCCCGCTGATCGACGCCGTCCTGACCCAGGTCGGCGCGGCCCGGGCGGCCGACGGGCAATGTTCCTTCGAGGTCGACGTCGAACCCCCCGGGCTGATGGTGGACGCCGACCCGCAGCGGCTCGGGCAGGTGCTGACCAACCTGGTCGACAACGCCACCCGGCACGCGGCCGAGGGCGGCTGGGTGCGGGTCCGGGCTCAGCCGGACGGCGCCGGGGGCCTGGTCCTGGAGGTCACCGACAACGGTCCGGGCATCCCGCCGGAGCGCTGGGAGTCGGTCTTCCAGCGGTTCCGCGGCGAGTCGGACGGCGGTACCGGGCTCGGCCTGTCGATCGCCCGCTGGGCGGTGGCCCTGCACGGCGGCCGGATCGCCGTCGTCCCGGTGGACGAGCCGCTCGGGCCGGCCGGCTGCCGGATCCGGGTCGAGATCCCGGCCTCGACCTGATCCGGAACCCCGTCAACGGGTCTGCACAGGATCTCCACATCGGCCCCACATGATCGCCCCCGGCCCGGGCCTAGGTTTCCGGTCCATGAGCGCTGCTACCTCCTCGACCAGGGTCGACCTCCCGGACTCGATCGTCGCCGTCCGGGCCCGGTTCACCACCCGCTGGGCCGAACCGGCCCCGCCGGCCCGCTGGGTGCCGGCCTCGGCCGCGGCGGTGGGAGTGCTCGCGGCGGTGCTGTTCCCGGGCGGGCCCGGGCTCGGGATCAATCTGCCGCTGGGTGGCCTGGCCGCCGCGATCCCGATCGGTCTGCTGGCGCGCGGATCGGGCCGGAGGAGGGGACGGGCGCGGCCGATCGGGCGGGCCGCGGTCGCACTCGGCCTGGTGTCGCTCGGGCTGATGGCGGTCGCGGCGGTCCGGGCCAGCGATCCGCTGACCGGGGGCTGTCTGCTGGCCGCCCTCGGGCTGGCCGCGGTGGTCTGCCTGGACGCCCGGCGCTGGCGGCACTTCCCGCTGATGATCCCGGTGGCGATGGTGGCCGCCGCACGGACCGTGACCTGGTCGGGCCGGATGCTGCGGATCGAGGACGCCGGGTCGCGGTTGCGGCCCTGGCTGGTCGGTGCGGTCATCGGCCTGCTCTGCACCCTGGCCGTCGGGGGGCTGCTGGCCGAGGCCGATCCCACCTTCGCGGATGCTCTCGGCGTCGTCCTGCATCCGCTCTTCAGCAGCCTGATGCCGGCCCGGGTGATCACCTTCGGGTTCACCACCCTGGTGGTGATGGGCGCCGCGTTCGCCGTGTCGAGCCCGTTCGGCTGGAGCCGGCCGGTGCCGGCGGCGCGGCGGCCGGCCCGGCACCCGGCCGAGTGGCTGGTGCCGCTGCTCCTGGTCACTGCCATCATCACGGCCTTCCTGCTGGTCGAGGCGGCCTCGCTGTTCGACGGCCGCGAACTGGTGACCCACGAGGCCGGCGTGAGCCACGCCGACCGGGCCCGGCAGGGTTTCGGCCAGCTCACCGCGGTCACGCTGATCGTGGTCGGGCTGCTCAGCTGGGCCGGCGGCCAGGCGGCCCGGGGCGAGCGGCCCCGCCGCAAGGAGCTCGGCCTGGCCGGCGGCGCGCTGCTGGCCCTGACCCTGGTGCTGGCCGGTTCGGCGCTGCGCCGGCTGTGGCTCTACCAGGAGGCCTACGGCTGGACCGTGACCCGGCTGAACGCGGGCGCTTTCGAGGCCTGGGTGGTGGTCGTGCTGCTCGGGGTCGGGCTGGGCTGGTGGCTGCGGCGGACCGACCTGCTGCCCCGGTTCGTGATCGGCTCGGCCGGTCTCGGCCTGCTGGCCCTGTCGCTGGCCGGGCCGGACGCCCTGGTCGCCCGGGCCGACGTCAACCGGTTCGCCGCCACCGGCGTGATCGACACCAGCTACCTGTCCTGGCTCTCGGCCGACGCCGTCCCGGCGCTGGACCGGTTGCCCGAGCCGCAGCGCTCCTGCGCACTGGCCCAGCAGACCATCGCGCACGACTCGTGGCCGGCCTGGAACTGGGGCCGGTCCCGGGCCGACCGGATCCTTCAGGCCCGCCCGGCCGGCCCCTGCTCGCCGGACTCCTGACCGAGGTCGACGGCGTCGGTGTTGGCCCCGCTGATCACCACGGCCACCACCTCGCCCGGCTCCGGGGCGTAGCGCCCGGACAGCAGAGCGGCGAACGCGGCGCACCCGCCCGGCTCGGCGACCAGCCGCAACCGGTCCCAGAGCAGGCGCTGGGCGGTCCGGATGTGGTCGTCGTCGACCAGGACCGTGCCCGCGCCGAAGTTCTGGATGACCGGGAAGGTCAGCTCGCCGATCATCCGCGGGGCCAGCGAGTCGACCGCGATGCTGCCGGTCGGCGCGATCACCGGCAGGCCCGCCGTCAGGGCCATGGTCAGGGTGGGGGCGGCCTCGGGCTCGACCCCGATCACCCGGACGGCGCCGGCGTACCGGGCCGCGATGCCGGCGATCAGGCCGCCGCCGCCCACCGCGACCAGCACGGTGTCGACGTCCTCGGCCTGCTGCTCCAGCTCCAGGGCCAGGCTGCCCGCGCCGAGCATGGTCTCGACCTGGTCGAAGGCGTGCACCGGCAGAGCCCCGGAGGAGGCGGTCCACTGCTGGGCCGCGGCCAGGGCATCGGAGTAGGTGTCGCCGGTGATCACCAGTTCGGCGTCGTAGCCGCGGATCCGGGCGACCTTGGCCGGGGACGACACCACCGGCACGAAGATGTGGGCCGGGACGCCGAGGGCCTGGGCCGCGTAGGCCACCGCGGCGCCGTGATTGCCGCCCGAGGCCGCGACCACGCCGGCCCCGGTGACGCCGCGCAGCAACAGGTTGGCGAACGCGCCGCGGGCCTTGAACGAGCCGCTGTGCTGCAGTTGCTCCAGTTTGAGCACCAGCGGACCGGGGGCCAGGCCCAGGTCGGCCCGGTCCAGGCGGATCACCGGGGTCCGCCGGATCCGGTCGCGGATCACTTTCTCGGTGGCGGCGATCTGGTCGCGGGTCACCGCCTCCAGGATCAGGCTGGTCACGAGAAGTGGGTCTTGGGCCGGGGCAGTTCGTCGCCGTCCACGAAGATGTCGACCTTCTCGTTGTAGAACGCGACCAGGCCGGTGATCGGCAGCAGTTGCCGGGTCGGGAAGTCGTAGGCCCAGGCCAGGTCGGGCACCGGATCGCCGGCGCCGGTCCGGACCGACCAGTAGCCGCTGGTGGTGCCCTTGTACGGGCAGGCCGAGACCGTGTCCGAGGCCACCAGGTGCTCGAAGTTCACCTCGGTCCGGTTGAGGTAGTAGCGGGTCGGCAGGCCGGTCTCGAACACCATCACCGGGGACGACGACTCGGCCAGCACCACGCCGTCCAGCTCGACCCGCACGGTGCGGGTGGAGCGCAGGGCGTCGACCCGGGAGTACGGGTTGCGGGGGTGGACGAAGACCTGCTCGTCCTCCTCGTACCAGGCGTCGAGCGCGTCCCAGTCGAACCGGACGGTGTCGGCCAGGCCCTCGATCGCGTCGGCGCGGTACACCTTGGCCGTGGCCGGCCTGGTGGTGTCGCCGACCTTCAGGCCGTGCTGGTGCGCGGTGCCCCGGCGGGTCTTGTGCTCGTGCTGCTCGTCGACCAGCAGGTTGCGGTCGACGTCGGCCAGCGGGAGGTAGTACTGCGGATAGTTCGGCCACTCCCAGACGTAGAGCGCCCGGGTGCTGTCGAAGACGACCTGACCGGCCAGAATGCCGCGGACGCGGCGCGGTGCGGGCTCGACCGAGTTGGTGGCGGCGATGGACTGCGGGTAATCACGCATGGCAGTCAACCTACCTTCCGACTACTTGCAAGCGGTGACTTGCGGGTAGCGAACCTGATGTGCAAGCCTGAACTTGCATATTGTCGCCCTCAGGAGGTCACCATGAAGCCGGACAAGATCGAACGCGAAGTCGTGATCGCCGCCTCCCCGCAGCGGGTGTGGTCGGTGCTGACCGAGCCGGAGCACATCGGCGTCTGGTTCGGCCACGGCCCGGCGTCCTCGGTCGACCTGCGCGAGGGCGGGTCGATCGTGCTCGACCACGGCGAGCACGGCACCTTCCCGACCCGGGTCGTGAAGGTCGACCCGCCGAACTACCTCTCCTACCGCTGGGCCAGCGCCTACCCGGGCCGGCCGGCCACCGACGAGAACTCCACCCTGGTCGAGTTCACCCTGGTGCCGGAGGGGGAGCAGACCCGGTTGCGGTTGTGCGAGAGCGGTTTCGCCACCCTCGAGATCCCGGCCGAGCGGGCCTCGACCGCCAGCTACGAGTCGCACGAGCAGGGCTGGGCCGGTGTGCTGAAGGCCTTCGTCGCCGAGGTGGCCAAGGTCGATGGCCAGGCCGAGGCCCAGCCCCGGTCCGGGGCCTGATCCGGTCATGACCGCCACCCTCGAGCAGGTCGACGAGGTGCTGGCCGCGCTGGCCGATCCGATGCGGCGCCAGGTGCTGGGCCGGATCGCCGGTCACGGCCGGGCCACGGCCACCGTGCTGGCCGGCGAACTGCCGGTCAGCCGGCAGGCGGTGGTCCAGCACCTGGCCTTCCTGGAACGGGTCGGGCTGGTCGAGAGCCTGCGCTCGGGCCGGGAACGGCACTACACCGTGCAGTCCGAACCCCTCACGGCCACGGCCGACTGGATGCTCCAGCTGGCCCGCCAGTGGGACACCCGGCTGGCCGCGATCAAGGCCCTGGCGGAGAACCCCTAGCGACAAGCCGCCAGAGACGCCGGCCGAACGGGCCCGAAACCTGGCTCTCAACAGGTTTCGGGCCGCGTTCGGCCGACGTTTCTGGCGGCTCGGGCTTACGGGCGGGTACTTTCGCGAACCTGGAGCGAGAACGGCGTCTGGATGTCCTGCACCGGTAACTCCTCGTCCTCGTGGGCCTGGGCCCGCCGCCGGATCAGGTTGATCGCGGTCTGCGCGATCGCCGCCTTGTCCGGGGCGATCGTGGTCAGCGAGGGCAGGCTGTAGGCGCTCTCCTCGGTGTTGTCGAAACCGACGATGGCCACGTCCTCCGGCACCCGCACCCCGCGCTCGGCCGCGGCCCGCAGGGCACCGATCGCCAGCAGGTCGTTGAAGCAGAAGACGGCGTCCGGCGGTGACGGCAGGTCGAGCAGGTGGGCCATCGCCTCGGCGCCGTCGCGCCGGTGGTAGTTCATCGCCGGCATCACGTACTCGGCCGGCTGCGGCAGCCCGGCGGCGGTCAGGGCGGTCCGGTAGCCGGCCAGCCGCTGGGCGGCGGTGCCCCGGCGCGGGTTGGCCCCGATCGAGGCGATCCGGCGCCGTCCGATCTCGATCAGATGGTTGACCGCGGTCTGAGCCGCCACCACGTTGTTGATCGCCACGTGGTCGATGGCCACGTCGACTGCGTGCTCGCCCAGCAGCACCAGGGGCACCCCGGTGGACAGCTCGGTCAGGTCGTCGGCGTCCAGGGCCTCGGGGCTGACGATGGCCCCGTCGATCAGGTGCGGGCCGAGCGAGGCCAGCGAGGAGCGCTCCCGCTCGGCGATGCCCTGGGTCTGCTCGATCAGCACGTTCCAGTCCTCCTTCTGGGCCGCGGTGATCACCAGCCCGGCCAGCTCGCCGAAGTAGGGCACGCTCAGTTCGGGCAGCAGCAGGGCGATGAAGCCGGTCCGGCCGCGGCGCAGGTTACGGGCGCCCAGGTTCGGCCGGTAGCCGGTCGCGGCCAGCGCTTCCTCGACCCGACGGCGATTTTCCGGCTTGACGAAGGCATAGCCGTTGACCACGTTCGACACCGTCTTCACTGACACTCCGGCCAGCAGGGCGACGTCCTTGAGGGTTGCGGCCATGCATTGTCCCTACCTCACGGTCACGATTCGGAAACCGCAGCCTACGGTGCCGAAGATGGCTTTACAACGTTGTTCCAACGATGTAAAACAGGCGCAGGCCGATTTCGGTGACCTAGCTCACCGTTGTCGGACGCCGCCCACTTTGCGACGCCGATGTCATCAAGGAGCGACCATGTCCCAGCTCGACCACCGCGCCGATTCCCGTGCGCACCCGGCGCTGTTCCGCCGGGCCAATGTGGCCGTCATCGCGGCCGCCGCGATCTCGATCGCGCTCGCCGGATGCTCCAAGAGTGAATCCGACACCGCAGCCACTCCGGCCGGCACCGGCCCGGCGGCAGTTGCCGCCACCACCACCGGCACCTCCACCGACGGTGGCTGCACCATCGACCAGACCGGGTACCCGAAGGTCGACCTGAAGACGGCGATCGTCGGCTTCTCCCAGTCCGAGAAGGAGAACAACCCCTTCCGGATCGCGGAGACCGCCTCGATCAAGGCCGAGGCGACCAAGCTCGGCATCCCGGCCGACCACATGCTCACCACGGATGCCCAGAGCGACCTGAACAAGCAGGTCAGCGACATCAAGTCGTTGCTCGACCGGGGCGCGCAGCTGCTCATCGTGGCCCCGCTGAACTCCGACGGCCTGCAGCCCGCGTTCGACGCGGCCAAGGCCAAGAAGGTGCCGGTGGTCACCATCGACCGGCTGGTCACCTCCAAGCCCTGCACCGACTTCCTGACCTTCATCGGCTCCAACTTCGTCGAGCAGGGCAAGCGCGCGGCGGCCGAGATGATCCGGGTCACCGGGGGCAAGGGCAAGCTGGCGATCCTGCTTGGCGCGTCCGGCAACAACGTCACCACCGACCGCACCTCGGGCTTCAAGGACGGCCTGGCCTCGGCGACCGGCCTGAAGATCGTGGCCGAGCAGACCGGTAACTTCGACCGGGCCACCGGCCAGTCGGTGATGGAGCAGCTGATCCAGAGCCACCCGGACATCACCGCGGTCTACGCCGAGAACGACGAGATGGGCATCGGCGCGGTCAACGCGCTCAAGGCGGCCGGCAAGAAGCCCGGCAAGGACGTCAAGATCGTGTCGATCGACGGCACCGCCAACGCGGTCAAGCTGATCGTCAAGGGCCAGTACAACGCGGTCATCGAGTCGAACCCGCGGTTCGGCGAGCTGGCCTTCAAGACCCTGACCGACTTCGAAGCCGGCACCTCGATCCCGAAGAACATCATCATCACCGATGACCAGTACGACGAGACGAACGCCAAGGACAAGGTCGGCAACGCGTTCTGATGAACGAATCCACAGTGCAGAGGGCCGAGGTCGTCCTTGAGGTCCGCGAGGTCTCCAAGGACTTCCTCGGCATCAAAGCCCTTGACCAGGTGTCGTTCTCGCTGCGAGCGGGTGAGGTCCACGCGCTCGTCGGCGAGAACGGCGCCGGCAAGTCGACCCTGATCAAGGTGCTGACCGGTGTCTATCAACCGGACGGGGGCGAGTTGCGGCACCGGGGATCCCCGGTCTCGTTCGCTCGCCCGATCCAGGCCCAGGAGGCCGGGATCTCGACCATCTACCAAGAGGTCAACCTCGTCCCGCTGATGAGCATCGCCAGCAACGTCTACCTCGGGCGGGAGCCGCGCAACCGGCTCGGCCTGATCGACTGGTCGACGATGAACGCCCAGGCGGCCCAATTGCTGGCCGACTACGGCATTCAGGACGACGTCCGCCGGCCGCTCGGCAGCCTGGCCGTCGGGGCCCAGCAGATGGTCGCCCTGGCCCGGGCGGTCTCCACCGACGCCCACGTGGTGATCATGGACGAGCCGACCTCCTCGCTCGAACCGCGCGAGGTGGAGACCCTGTTCACGGTCATCGACCGGTTGCACCAGCAGGGCATCGCGATCATCTACGTCAGCCACCGGATGGACGAGCTGTACCGGATCTGCGACTCGGTGACGGTGCTACGGGACGGCAAGCTGGTGCACACCGGCCCGCTGGCCGAACTGCCCCGGATCGAGCTGGTCTCCAAGATGCTCGGCCGTGAGGTCAGCGACATCCGCAAGCACGGGACGACCGCGTTCAGCGAGACCCACACCGACGAGGCCGAGCCGCCACTGCTCAAGGCCGAGAACCTGACCAGCGGTCAGCGGTTGTCCGGGGTATCGGTCTCGATCCGGCCGGGCGAGGTGGTCGGCCTGGCCGGTCTGCTCGGTTCCGGCCGGAGCGAGACGGCCCGGGCCATCGTCGGGGCCCTGCCCCGGGACGGCGGCACGGTCACCCTCGCCGGGGTCAAGGTGGCGCCGAACAGCGTGGCCGCCTCGACCCGGGCCGGGATCGCGATGCTGGCCGAGGACCGCAAGGCCGACGGGATCATTCCCAACCTGTCGGTCCGGGAGAACATCGTGCTGGCCGCCCTGCCTCAGCTGTCCCGGTTCGGCATCGTCGACCGCGGCCGGCAGGACAAGCTCGTCGAGACCTTCATGCAACGCTTGCGGATCAAGGCCTCCAGCCCGGATCAGCAGGTCAGCGAACTGTCCGGGGGCAACCAGCAGAAGGTTTTGCTGGCCCGGCTGCTCTGCATGAAGCCCAAGGTGGTGCTGCTCGACGAGCCCACCCGCGGGATCGACGTCGGGGCCAAGGCCGAGGTGCAGGGCCTGATCGACGAACTCGCCGCACAGGGTCTCGGCGTCCTGCTGATCTCATCCGAGATGGAGGAGCTGATCGACGGCTCCGACCGGTTGATCGTTCTCCGGGACGGCGCGGTGGTCGGCGAGCTCACCGGCGATCAGGTCACCGAGGACGACGTACTGGCCGCGATCGCCGCAGTCAGCGAAGCTGTTGACCAGACGCCGGCGAACCCGCCCGGCGTCCCCAGGACAGAGGGGTCCGATGAGTAGCGGCACGCTGGAGGTCCGGTCCTGGGCGGCCCGGGTCCAGACCGGAGAATGGCTGCAGCGCAACGGCGTCTACGTCGCCGTCGGCGTCCTGCTGGTGTTCAACCTGCTGTTCACGGCCAACTTCCTGTCGACGTCCAACTTTCGCACCCAGCTCCTGCAGGCCGCCCCGATCGTGATCGTCGCGCTCGGCATGGCCCTGGTGATCGGTACCGAGGGGATCGACCTGTCGGTCGGGGCCGTGATGGCCCTGTCGGCGGCGCTGATCCCGCTCTACCTGGGCTACGGCGTGGTCGCCTCGATCGTGGTCGCGCTGCTGGCCGGCCTGCTGGCCGGCATGTTCAACGGGCTGCTGGTGGCCTACGTCGGCATCCAGCCGATCGTGGCCACGCTGGCCATCCTGGTCGGTGGCCGGGGCCTGGCCCTGGTGATCGCCCACGGCCAGCTGGTCGAGGTCGACAACTCGGCCCTGCTCGCGCTGGGCACCGACGACGTGCTCGGCATCCCGGTCAGCGTGCTGATCGCGGCGGTGCTGGCCGTGCTGGTCGGCCTGCTGGTGCAGCGCTCGACGTTCGGCCGGCGGCTGGTCGCGGTCGGCGGCAACCGGACCGCCAGCGCCCTGGCCGGCCTGCCGGTGAAGCGGGTGCTGTTCGGCGTCTACGCGATCAGCGGCCTGCTCGCCGGGATCGCCGGCGTGCTGGCCACGGCCCGGCTCAGCGCCAGCGACCCGGCCAACACCGGCCTGCTGATGGAGCTGTCCGCGATCACCGCGGTCGTGGTCGGCGGTACCCCGCTGACCGGCGGCCGGGTCCGGATCCTGGGCACGGTGTTCGGCGCCATCCTGATGCAGCTGGTCCGGGCCACCCTGATCAAGCACAACCTGCCCGACTCGTCCGCACAGATGGTGCAGGCCGTGATCATCATCGTCGCGGTCTACTCCGCCCGGGAACGGAGCACCCGATGACCTCCTCCACCCCGACCGACCTGCTGGGCGGCGAGGACCGACCGCCGCTGCCGGTGGCCGAGCGGACGGCGTCGGCGACGGCGGCCCAGACCCGCCGGCAACAGACCGCCCTGCTGCTGCAGCGCCAGGGGGCGGCCGTCGTCCTGGTGCTGGTGCTGATCATCGCCTGGATCAGCTTTCCCACCTTCGGCACCCACGGAAACCTGACCGACCTCGCCCTGCAGAGCTCGTTCCTGGCCGTCATCGCCCTCGGCATGACGTTCGTGATCATCACCGGTGGCATCGACCTCTCGGTCGGCTCGGTCTACGCCCTCGGCGGGGTGCTCGCGGCCTACGGCTCGCAGTGGGGCTTCGCCGCCGCGGTGCTCCTGCCGCTGGTCGTCTGCGGGCTGATCGGCCTGGTCAACGGCCTGCTGGTGGCCTACACCGGGATGGCGCCGTTCATCGTCACGCTGGCCTCGTTGCTGTTCGCCCGGGGCCTGCTGCTGGCCATCACCCACGAGGGGGCCACCACCTACAAGATCAGCTCGGACGCCGACCTGACCCGGATCGTGCGCGGCGACCTGCTGGGGCTCGGCAATCCGGTCTGGATCGCCCTGATCCTGTTCGGCATCGGCGCCCTGGTGCTGCGCCGGACCCGGTTCGGCCAGTCGGTGTTCGCCACCGGCGGCTCGGAGAACTCGGCCCTGCTGATGGGCCTGCCGGTGGTCCGGACCAAGATCACCGTCTACACCATGAGCGGGCTGCTGGCCGGCTTCGCCGGGGTGCTGACCGCGGCCTACCTGCAGTCCGGGGTGACCACGATCGGGGTCGGCACCGAGCTGGACGCGATCTCGGTCGTGGTGATCGGCGGCACGCTGCTCACCGGTGGGGCCGGCAGCGTGTTCGGCACCATCATCGGCGTGCTGCTGCGCGACGTCATCCAGAACATCATCAACCAGATCGGCAGCCTGGACAGCAACTACCAGTCGGTCGTCAGCGGTGGCTTCCTGCTGGTCGTGGTGGTGATCCAGCGGCTGCTGGCCCGCACCGGATCGACCTGATCGCGGGGTCTCTCTCACTGAGTGGACTTTCGCCGCGCGGTTGTCCGCGAACGCCCGGCCCGCCAGTTTTCCCCGTGCTATCAAGGAAGGAAGTCACGAGGGAAGCAGTAGCGACATGGGCGCATCGACCAGCTCCGTCACGATACCGGCCACCGGCACGTACGACGTCGACCCCGACTCCACCCGGATCGGCTTCACCGCCCGGCACCTGTTCGGGTTGGGGCCGGTGGAAGGCACTTTCAGGCTCAGATCGGGCAGCGTGGTGGTCGGCCGGCCGGTGACCACGACAGTGGTCGTGGCCGCTGTCGAGACCGGCAGCTTCGCCAGCGGCAACGCCCTGCGCGACGTCCGGGTGCGATCGGCCGACGTGCTCGACGCCGAGCACCACCCGGAGATCGTCTTCGCCTCGACCGGGGTCAGCGAGACCGACCAGGGCTGGGTGCTACGCGGCGAGATCACCGCCCGCGGCGTGATCGCCCCGGTCGAGCTGACCGTGCTCGAGGTCGCCACCGACGGGGACGTCGTCACGGTCCGGGTCACCGGCACCGTCGACCGCTACGCCCACGGCCTGACCGCGATGAGAGGTCTGGCCGGGCGGTACCTGACCCTCGACATCGCCGCCCGCGCCGTCCGCAACTGATCGCCCGGATCGACCCGGCCCGGCCCGGCTTCAGCGCCACGTCCGGCCGGGGGGCCACACTGGATCATGCGGTGGGACGGCGCCGGGGGTGCCGGGGGTGCCGCGAACAAGGGGGAACTGTGCAGATCGCGATCGTGGGGGCCGGGTTCGCCGGCCTGGGAGCAGCCAAGGTACTGACCGGGTTCGGCCACCAGGTGACGGTGTTCGACAGGGCCCCGGACATCGGCGGGGTCTGGAGCCGAACTCGCCGGTATCCCGGCATCAGCACGCAGAACAACAAGGGCAGCTACGCGTTCAGCGACTTCCCGATGCCGCGCTCTTACCCGGAGTGGCCCTCGGGCGAGCAGGTGCACGCCTACCTGACCGAGTACGTGCGCTACTTCGGCATCCAGCCCTACCTGCGGCTGAGCACCGAGGTGATCTCGGCCCGGCTCGATCCCGAGGGCGGTCTGTGGACCGTGCGGACGCGCACCGGCAACGCCGCCCTGGACGCCGTCGAGGAGGTGTTCGACTACCTGATCGTGGCCAACGGCAGCTGCTGCGATCCGTTGATCCCGGCCTACCCGGGCACCGAGGAGTTCCGGTCGGCCGGGGGCCGAATCGCGCACAGCAGCGAGTTCACCGATCTGGAGCAGGCACGGGGCCGGAACGTGGTGGTGGTCGGTTACGGCAAGTCGGCCTGCGACTTGGCCGTGGCGGTCGGCGACGTGGCCGCCAGCACCACCGTGGTCGCCCGGCGGCTGCTCTGGAAGATGCCGAAGCTGTTGCTCAACCGGCTGAACTACAAGTACCTGATGCTGACCCGGATGGGCGAGGCGCTGTTCCCCTGGATCGACTCCCGGGGTTTCGAGCGGTTCCTGCACGGGCGGGGCGTCGGCGTCCGCAACGCGATGGTCGGCAGCCTGCAGTCGCAAGTGGTCCGCCAGCTCGGCCTGACCCGGCTCGGGCTGGTGCCGCCCGGCCGGTTCACCGACATCGCCCGCAGCACGGTCAGTCTCACCACCGACGGGTTCTACGACCAGGTGGGCTCGGGCCGGATCAAGGTCCAGCGCGACTGCCGGATCGACCGGCTCTCGGTCCGCGACGGGCAGCCCTCGGTCGAGCTGTCCGACGGCACCGTGCTGCCGGCCGACCTCGTGATCGCCGGCACCGGGTTCCGCCAGCGGGTGCCGTTCCTCAGCGACGAGACCCGGCGCGAGCTGCTGGACGAGCGCGGCGACTTCCAGCTGTACCGGCAGATCCTGCCCCTGACCGTGCCGAAACTGGCTTTCCTGGGCTACAACTCGTCGTTCTTCAGCCCGCTGGGCAGCGAGCTGGCGGCGCTCTGGGTGGCCGACCACCTGGCCGGCGACCTCGACCTGCCGCCGGTCGAGGACCGCCGGGCCCAGGTCGAGGAGCGGCTGCGGTGGACCGAGCAGCGCACCGAGGGCAAGCACGCGCACGGCACCAACGTGATCCCGTTCTCGATGCACAACATCGACGAGATCCTCGGCGACGTGCGGGCCGACGTCGGTGCCGGCACCCGGCTCAAGCAGTGGCTGCTGCCGATCGACCCGTCGGCCTACCGGGTGGTGTCCGAGCAGCTGCACCGCCGGCTCGACCCGCCGAAGCCGATCGGCCGGGCCTGGCGCCCGGCGCTACCGGTCAGGGTGCGGGACGACCACTCGGTGAGCTGAGCTCCGGGGTCCGGGTTTGGGCTCAGTGGCCGTCCAGCGCTCCCTCGCCGTCGATGGCCAGCTTGCCGAGCACGATCTTGAGGTCGTCACGCTGCTCGTCGTTCAGCCCACGGGCCGGCGCCAGCGCGACCCCGGCGTCCACCCCGAGCAGGCGCAACCCCTCCTTGAGGACGACGGGGAAGGTGGCCATGTCGATCCAGGCCGCCAGCGGGGCCAGCCGGAACTGCAGCTCCAGGGCCCGGGCGGTGTTGCCGGCCATGAAGCTGTTGTAGATCTCCGAGACCAGCCGGGGGGCGACGTTGGCGCTGCTGGCGATCGCGCCGCGGGCGCCGTGGCAGAGGGCGCCGTAGAGCAGGGTGTCGCTGCCGCAGAGCACGGTGAACGCGGGCTCGGTCAGCCGCAGGTAGTTCAGCATCAGGGTCATGTCGCCGGAGCTGTCCTTGATCCCGACGATGCCGTCGACCTTGCTCAGTTCCTGGCAGGTGTTGGGTGTGATCGGCACGCCGGTGCGGCCCGGGTTGCCGTAGAGCATCACCGGCAGTTCGGTGGCGCCGGCGATCCGGGTGTAGTGCTCAATCAGCTCGCCCTGCGACGGCCGGGACATGAACGGCGTCAGCACCGAGAGGCCGGCCACCCCGCCGATCGACTCGGCCACCCGGGCCGCGGCGATGCACTCCCGGGTGGTGATCCCGCTGGCGCCGGCGAAGACCGGCACCCGGCCGGCGGTGTGCTCGACCGTGACCTCGATGACCCGCTGCTTCTGGTCGTCGCGCAGGCCGAAGAACTCGCCGCAGTTACCGAGCACGAACAAGCCGTGGACGCCGCCGGCGATGGTGAAGTCGATGACCTCACGCAGGCCTCGCTCGAGCAGCTCGCCGCGCTCGTCCAGGGGGGTGACCAGAGCCGGAATCGCACCGCGGGGGCCGGATTCGGCGTCCAGGGCGGGTGCGACGATCGCCGTCGGCTCGGTGGTCAGCGGTGCTTCGGTGGACGGCATTGCGAGACTCCTCTTGAGTTATTGGTTTTCGTGATCTGGACCCAGCGGGCGCGGGGTCGGCGGCCAGATATGTAGTTGATTCTACAACGTAGTCACCGGGCCGGGAGGCGAACGGAAACGTCCTGGCCGGCCGTTCAGCAACCGCCCAGTAGCCGGCAGAGCGACTTGTTGGCCTTGTGGTTGAAGTCGTGTCGCTGGTGCTGGGCGAAAGCGCCGATCGCCACCAGCACCACGATCACCACCACCATCACCTCGATCTTGAAGATCGCGTCCAGGGCCCGGGAACCGGAACCGCGGCGGCCCGGGTGGGTGCCGCCGGGGTGAGCCCCGCCGGGCCGGGTCGGGTCGGGCTCGACCGACCCGCGGCCGGTGGTGGGGCGCGGGTTGCGCCGGGGGCGGGGGAGAGTCGCGGACCCGCCCCCGGCCGGGTCATCGGTGCGAATGAGGGTCTGAGCCGGCAGGGACGGCGCCGGGCCGGTCGGGGCCGGGTGGTCCGGCGGCAGGTGCACGCCCGGTGAGACCTGGGCCGGGTGCCGGTCGGCCGGTCGGCCGGCCGCGGCCTGGTGGGCCTCGTCGTCCTCGGCTGAAGGGATTGGCTGGTCGTGGGGGATGCCGCCGGGGACGTCGCGGGGAACCAGTACCGGCTGGTCGTGCTCCTGCTCGGCGAGCTCGTGCCGGGCCTGGTCGCGCTCGGCCCGTTCCTGGCGAACCTGCTCCCGGTGGGCCTGGAACTCGTGGATCGGGTGCCGGTGGGCGAAGACCTCGGTCCGCAACCACAGCAGGCCCAGGGCCGCCACCGGCCACATGTTCGCGACGATCGCCGCGGCCACGACCACCACGGCGGCGGCACAGCCGGCGATCCGCAGGTTGGCGCCGTCCCGAGAACCGTGACCGCGCTCGACCAGCAGGTGGGCTGTCACCAGCCACACCACCGGAACCCAGCCGAGGGTCTGCAGGATCAGCGAGGCGGACACGCCGGCCACCTCCTGTTCGCGGCCGTCGCCGCGGTGCGATCAGCCCTCGATCCCATATCGGCTGATCCCGCCCGGCGGTTTAGTCCGCCAGCAGAATGTCCTGAACCCCGAACGGATCGGCCAGGCGGAGCATCCGAGGCCGGACCCGGACGTGCGCGATGTAGGCCTTGAGGGCCCGGTCCCGGCCCTTGGGCTGCTGCTGGAAGTAGGTTCGCAGGCAGCGGTCGCGATCGTCGCCGGCGAGCAGGTCGGCGGTCCCCTCGCACTGCACGGTGACCTCCTCCTCGGCCCCGATCACCAGCGCGACCAGCGGAAACGCGACCAGGTTGTGGTACTCCCGGGAATGGATCGAGACGTCGAAGACGATCTCGGCCTGCTCGGTGACCGCGACGTCGACGGCGCTGGACTGAGGGGCGCCGTCCGGCCCGCGGGTGGCCAGCACGGCCTGCGGGCGGCGCAGCACGAAGGCCACCAGTTCCGCGCGATCCACGGGGACCTCCGTTGCTCGGTTCGTTGCTCGGTTCCAGTTCGATTGCATGGTGCCCGGTGGGCTCCAGCACGCTACTTCAGGCACCCGCGATGCGCCGTCCATCAATTATGGCTGTTTCGGGCTTAACCTGAGAGAGGACTGTCGGCCGGGGGTCGCCGAGGAGGAACCATGAGGTCCAGGAGCGCTACTGCTGCTGGTGTGCTGATCGTGCTGACTTCGAGCCTGCTGCTCAGTGCCTGCAGCCGGGCCGACCAGACCGGTGCCGTCGCCGCGTCGACCGGCCCCACCGGGCAGGCCGAGCCGGCACCGGCGGAGACCGGCCCGCCGCCCCCGGCCCCCACCCTGTCGATCCCGCCGACGGCGAAACCCACGTCCCGGCTCAAGCGTGAGGTCGACCAGAAGAGTCACTTCATCCTGCCGAACCTGGTCGGGCGCAACCTCCAGGCGGCCCAGAACCTGCTGCAGACCCACAACAGCTACCTGTTCCATGAGGTCGATGCCACCGGCCAGGGCCGCCGGCAGGTGCGTGACCGCGACTGGAAGGTCTGCTCGCAGAAGCCGGCCGCCGGCACCCGGGTGACCGTCGTCCGGATCATCACGGTCGGTGCGGTGAAGCTCTCCGAGTCGTGCCCCTGATCGGCGTCAGCAGGCCTCGTAGTGGTACCCGCTGCGGCCTTTGGCCACCAGGTTCTGGTCGCGCAGGATGATCGAGACCGTCTTGCCCCGCGCCTTGCAGGCGGCGGTGTAGGCCGAGCGCGGGTTCGAGGTGTACTCGATCTCGATCACGTGGCTGCCGTAGACCTTGGTGTAGGCGTCGCACTCGTCGTAGACCTGGCACGACTCGGCGATGACGAAGTCGAAGCCGGCCTCCTTCCGGCCGGCGCGGCCGAGCTCGGAAGCGTTCTTCTGGGCAATGGCCAGGCCGGCGGCGTGGGCGTGGTCGGCCAGCAGGGTGGCCAGGGCCAGGTTGTCGGCCGGGGTCAGTCGGCCGCCGGACCGGCTCCAGGTGTCCAGGTTGTCCGGGTCGATGGCCTGGAAGCCGGCCTTGGCGCAGCCGTCGATCCAGCCGTTCTCGATGGCCGCGATCGCCGTCCGCTTGGCCTTGGTCGAGGTGTCCAGGAGGTACTCGTCGGGCCAGTTGGGGTCGTTGAGGGGGCGGCCGGCGCCGTCCTTGAGCAGCAGGTCGGAGTGCTTGCCGGTCCAGAAGGCGGCTTCGTTGTCCTGGGTCTGGAAGGCGTTGATGTAGCAGAGGTTGTACTTGCCGGTGGCCGGCTTCTCGGTGCGGTCCCGGTCCACGATCGTGACCGAAGCGGCCGGCGGGTAGACGCCGCCGATCTGGTCGTCGAACTGGCCGTTGACCGGCGGGGCGACCACGCTGGCGACCGTGCTCAACCCGGTGGTCGAGGTGCCGGTGAGCGCGGCGGCGGCACAGACCAGGGCGGCCAGAGCCAGGTTGCCGATGAAGCTCGCCTGGTGAACCCGCATGTACGAGTGCTCCTGTCTGTGGGTCCACCGGCCGGTTCGAGTTGAGACGTACGGTCGGACCGGCTTCGCTGATGCTGAGCAGACGGGGTCTGTTTCACCCTTACGGCGTCATCAAGGCTGGTGGGAAAGGTTCCGCCGGTCGTTCTGGCCCGATATGTTGACGCCGGGGCGCCGCTGCCAGGAGTGACGCCGATTGGGAGCATGAAATGGCGAAGCGGTACAACCCACCGCCCGGTTGGCCGGTGCCGGGCAACGGCTGGCGCCCGTCGTTCGCCTGGAAGCCCGATCCCTCCTGGCCGCCGGCTCCGGTCGGCTGGCAGTTCTGGGTCGACGCCCCCGCCCCGGTTACTCCTGTTGTCGCTGCTCCCCACCTGCCCCACCGGTCCGGCCGCCGTGGTGCGGCCGGTCTGGTCGTCGGCGCCGGGGTGCTGGGCGTGCTGATCGCCGTCGGTGCCGTGAGCTGGGCCTTCGGGTCCGACCGATCGGGTCCGGACGGCGTTGCCCTCACGTCGTCGTCCCGATCCCGGGTGACGCCGACCGCGGACCCCACCTCGTCGATCCTGTTCGCCCCACCGGCGCCGACCACCTCGACCGCCCCGACCGCCCCGCCCAGCCCGACCAGTCCGGCGGCCCCGGTTCGGCCGAAGCGGGCGAAGGCGGTTCCACCGGCCACAAGAGCGCCTCAGCCGGCCCGTGCTCCGTCGAAGCCGCGGCCCCCGGCCTCGGTGACGCCGGTATCGCCAGGGTCGCCGGGGTCTCCGGCGTCGCCGGTGAAGAAGCCCGCTCCGCCCGTGGCCGAGACGCCGGCCCCGCCCGAGAGCTCACCGCCGGCCGCTCCGCCCGCCTCCACCACCGCGCCACCGGCCCCCACCGCCCCGACCCAGCCCATCCAGCCCCCCTCACCCCGCCACCATCACCATCACCATCAGTCGGCCTTCCCCGGTTTCTACTGGCCCTGGTGACTGCCGGTCTCCGCATCGGGGGCCGCCCCGATCTCCTCGTCGCGTTTCTTCAATGCCCGGACGGCGAGCGTGACTAGGGTCGTCGACGTGACTACAGATACCGCTGCCCCCATGGCCGACCTCGTCATGGTCAACATCGACTGCGACAACGCTCCCGAGTTGGCTGCCTTCTACTCGGCCCTGCTCGGCCGGGAGATCGCCTACCAGGACGAGAACGTCGCCATGCTCGGTGGCGAAGGTGTTGCCCTGGGCTTCGGCCACGTCGACGACTACACCCCGCCGGAGTGGCCGAACAAGTCTGGTAGCAAGGCGTTTCACCTCGACTTCAGAGTTGCTGACCTGGACGACGCAGTGGCTCAGAGCCTCGCGCTCGGGGCGACACTGCCCGAGTTCCAGCCCGGCGGCGAGGGCTGGCGCGTGCTGCTCGACCCGGCCGGCCACCCGTTCTGCCTCTGCCCCACCAAGACCGAGGCGTAGTCGTCCCGCACAAGCACCGAGCGTGAGTGGTCGGCCAGGGCAGGCGAAAGCCAATTCCAATGCCCGAATCGGGACGTTCGGGGTGTGGGATGTTGAAGCGCTCACGCCAGGCCGTGCGCCTGAGTATCCGCACTGGGCGGTTGTCAAGTATGTTGTTAGACCGCGAGTTTGATCGTCCTTCGGTCAACGGCGGATACAATTTGGCATGGCAACGATCAAGAACTTCACAGCCGTCACCGTAGACGCCAAACCTCATCCCACCGAGGTCGAGTGTGGGTATCAGGTGGTGCGGGATGGAGAGTGTGTTCTGCTCCAATTGAGTACCTATGGTCAGCTGATCGGCAGTCACAGCCGATCGTGAGCCAGACGCTGCAGTTGGATCAGGCCAGAGCTGAAGAGCTCATTGATATAATTGTTCGAGCCTTTCCTGGGTTGTCTAACCATGAGGGAGTTTCTGCCCAGGACTGATCCTGGACACATCGTGGGCGGTAAGGTTCGCCTTCTCGTTGGTTAGGTCCGCTGCCGAGTTGAGCTGATCAGATCTCGAAGCTCGGGGACGGACGGCCAAGGCCGGGCGCGATGGGCCATGGCGTGGCAATTCGCACAGAGCAGCGCGAGATCCGGTAGCCGGGTGCGCACCGGGCCGGTTTCATGGAGCGGCACCGTGTGGTGCACCTGAATGTAGCCTTCGCCCCACAGCCCGTAGACCTGGGCGAAGTCGAATCCGCAGGCCTGGCAGCAGAGGCTCTCGCCGTTCTGGGTGGCCGCCGCGATGCGCTTGAGACGCAGGGAGCGGCTACGTTCGTAGATCCGGTGACGGCGGTAGAGCAGGCGTCCCTCGGGTGCGTCGTCCTCGAAGTCTTCCAACTCGTCAGGCAGGGCCTCGGGCAGATCCGTGTTGTCGAGGGATTCGATTGCCCGAGCCGTGGCAATCATTGAACCGGAATCAGAGAGAAACTGAGACAACACCACGTCGTCCAGTTTTCCGCCCCGCGTGCGTACGCCGGTGTAGGCCGGCATCAGGGATAGAATGTCGGCCCCCTTGCGCTGGACACTGGCCGGGCTTCTGAATTTCGACGTCCGCACGGCCACGGGATGGATCGGCAGCGACTTCAAGATCTGGGCCAACTCAATGGCCCGCGGATCGGTGGCGCGGATCTGCTTCCAGTCGTTCTGGGCCAACGCCGCGCACATGAGGATCAGTTCGTCGCGGGTCCAGGGTGGATCTCGGGGTCCCCGGGCGATCGGCTCATCGATCGTCGCGCGGTCATCATGGCCGAGCAAATGCAGCCGCGGTCCTGTTCGCCGCGACCGAGTTGGGTCGGCCACCGCTCAGTAGGGTTTTGCCGTAAACCTCGGGCATGGTCCGGAATCGCAGGCATTGGAGTGATGCGGGTGTACCGGCAGCGGCGGACGCTACTTTCGGTTCGATGAAGCTGCTCCTCGTGCCGGCCGGGGCTGCCCTCATCGTGGGATCACTTGTTGCTGCCGCGGCCGGCACGATGGCGGTGCCGGCCGCGGAGGGTTCGGCGCTCTTCCTGGGCTACTCCGCCGGTGCCGGGTCGGGGCAGCCGCACGATCCGGTTGTGCCAACCCCTGTGGCTCCGGTGCCGCCGTCCCAACCGGTCGCGCCCACGACGACGAAGCCCGCCACGCCGACGCCGACCGCGAGGACCACCAAGGTGCCAACGTCGGGAGCGACCAACCGCGCGGCCGGCGCCACCGTCGCCGCGACGTCACCAGATCCAACTCCGGCCCAGCAAAATGCATCGACACCGACGGGGACTCCGACGAACGCCTCGAGCGCCGCCGCGTCGCTGCCGACTCCGACCTCAGCGGGCCCCAGCTCGGCTTCCGCGAGCGCCGCCCCAAAGACCGATGCATCGGCCGGAGACGCGAGTTCGAACCCTAAACCTTTGGGCGCACTGGCAGTTGGAGTGCTTGTCGGCGGTGCCGGGGTGGGGCTGGTGATGCGCCGCCGCCGTCCTCAGAAGTGACGGGAGTGATGTCGTCGGTGACGGTGACGAGTTGGTTATTACCAGCGAGTCACCAAACCGCGCTCTGTTACTGGTCATTCATTTGAACGGCTGTTCACTTGAATTAAGGCTTGGCAAGAGCTGACGGTGCGTTCATCACCGATGCACCGGCGGTGCAGTTCGGCGTCAGGATCCGGACGCGAAAGAGCCCCCCGACTCCGGGAATCCGGCGTCGGAGGGCTCTTCGTGGATCAGATCAGGTGGTCGAAGGCGCCACTCTTGGCGCCGTTGATCCAGGCACTGAACTCGGCTGCGGACAGGCGCAGGCTCGGGCCCGTGCCCTTCGCCTTGGTGTCACGGACTTCGACGGCCGCGTTGTGCTGACGCATCTCAACGCAGTTGCCGTTGCTGCCAGACGCGCTGGCCTTGACCCACTGGGTCGGGTCGATGCTCATTGCATGTACTCCCTGATCGAGATGGACTGGTCGAGGATGAGTTCGAAATTCCGCTGGTAGCGGGCGACGATCTCCCCGGCTTCGACGTACCTGCCACCGGCGTGGGTCTCCACGTAGACGATGTCCGGGTGATCCTCGTCGGTGTCGAACGTCAGGATGTTGAACGCGCCCTTCATGGCGACGTGCGCTCCAGCGTCCCACGTCAGGACGCGCACATCGACGTTGTCTTGGTGGGACACCTCCAGTAGTCGGTGTTTCTGCTCCGCCATCACGTCTGCGCCGCCGACCAGGCGCGCCAATGCGCCTTCACCGAGGATCACGGTTACGTCCAGGGGCTTGGGTCGATCGAGCGCCGCATTTTGACGCTGGGCTCGCAGACGGATCTGCTCTTCGGGAGACTCGGAGGAGCGTTCGGGGTCGACCGCGATCAGAGCCCGATGGTAGGCGGGCGTCTGAAGCAGGCCGTGCACGAGTTCAGGATCGTAGGCTAGCAAGCGGCTCGATGCGGCCTCCAGTTCAACGTACGTGCTGAACCAGGCCGGCATGATGCCGTCGTACTCCTCCCACCATCCTTTCTCGCTGGTATTTTTCGCCATTTCAGCGAGCCGGTCTGTGGTTGCCGAGTCAACGTCGTAAAGACGGCACAGCCCCCAGACGTCCACCAGCTTCACCGGAGCGCTCCCGGATTCGATGCGCTGAAGCTTGCTGGTGGAACTGACCCCAGAAGTGGCTACATCGGCCGTGGTTTTGCCCGCTTTCAGCCGTAAAGCCTTAAGTTGGCGGCCCAATGACTTGCGTACAACTACCGACCCCGCTGTCATGCGTCCGGATTGTGTCAGCCTGGTGGCCGACACGCTAGGTACTACTGGGTAACCGACCCAGAATGAGGGGTGTTTTTTGGGTCGCCCATCATGACCGGTTGAGCTATACGGGGCGTAACGACACGATTACAGAGGCGAGCCCGGCGGCATCGCCCGAATCGACCCGCCGGGCTCGCCATGCAGACCAGGTGACGCGGGTGGGGCCGCCTTCACGGGACTCGATGAATCTGAGGAGCGCCGAGTGAATACTCGTACGGGGGAACGTCAGAGCTCGATCTGGATGGGCGAGTTGGTGCTGGAGCTGCGCAACGGGCGGGACTGGTCGGTCGGCGACGCCGAACTCAGCCTCCAGCGGGACACCGTGCTGCTGCGTCATGCCGGCCGAGGTCTCGCCGTCCTTGATCGAGATCGTTTCCGGGCTTGGCTTCTCGACCCTGAACCAGACCCCCTGACCGTGGACGACGTGGTGTGGTCGGTGCAGGTCGGAGTGACATTCATGGTCACCGGCACAGCATCGTTCCGGGTCACCTCGGAGTCGCTCTCGAACCTGGTGGCGGTGATCTGAGTGCTCGACCACCACGATCACGCGCATGGCTTCTGCTCGATCTGCGGCACCCCGTGGCCCTGCTCAGCTCGGCGGCGGGGCGCGGTGCGACGAGCCGGCGAGACTCCGGCTCGGTCGATCGCGCCGGCCGTCGGCTCCGACCGCTCGGTCCCCGCCCAGCGGGAGCGCAGCTCCCTCCCCTCCCTGAGCGGGGGCCGAGCCTGAGGGCTCGGTGCTGACAGCGGGTAACCGCACCCTGGCGCCCGAACGGGTCGTCACCGACGGTTACCTGCTTCATTGTCCCTGCAGTGCGGATGCAGTGACCATGCAGCCGGTTCGGCGGGCTCGTGACCGTCGAACGTGCTGGAGGGCTGACGCATTTACTGTCGCTGCCCCCTGAAATGGGGCCGACGCTTCGCTGATCGGCAATGCCGAGGGCCCGGCGACAAACTGACCTGATTTCCACGGCATCATCCGTTTGGGTTGTTCGGGGGCGAAAGCCAGAAGTCACATCAATTGCGGCCTAACGTCGTGATTCATGACGTCGCAATGGCCGCAATATCCGAATTACCGTCCAGCGATGCCGGTGCCGAGGCCCTGGTACAAGAAAAAGCGGTGGGTCATTCCGCTGGGCTCCTTGGTCGCTGTGGTGATCGTCGGTGCGTTCCTGCCGGCCCGGTCGCCGGCCACGGTCCAGCCGTTGCTCGGAGCCAATGAGAGGACGACGGCTCCGACGCCGGGCGCGACCGTCGAGGCCGTGCGGGTCGACGAGGCCGCCGGGGTCGAGCCCGCGCCGTTCGCGCCGACGGGCCGACCGACGGCGTCGTCCGTTCCAGGGCCGCCGCCGGTGAAGCAGCCAGGGCTGAAGAAGCGGCCCGGGCCGGGCTCGCCGCCGCGGTTGCCGGGGGCGCCCCCGGCTGCTCCACCGGGACCCGCCGGGCCGCCGCCTCCGGCTTCCGGTCCGCCCGCCCGGCCCGGGCCGCCCGCTTCGGCGCCGGCGAACCCGAAGCCGCCGGCGTCCCACAAGCCTCAGCCGCCGAAGCCGCCCGTGTCCCAGCCACCGAAACCGCCGGCATCGCCGAAGCCGCCGGTGTCGCCGAGCCCCAAGCCGCCGGCCGCACCGCCGCCTGCGCCGCCGAGCTCGCCGAAGCCGGGGCCCACCGATCCGCCGCCCCCGCCGCCGTCCTCGGAATGCGATACCAACTACGCCGATGCCTGCGTTCCCGTCGCGAGTGACGTCGACTGCGCCGGCGGTGGGGGCAACGGCCCGGCCTACTTCGACGGCATCGCCCGGGTCGTCGGCACCGACATCTACCAGCTCGACCGGGACGGCGACGGCCTGGCCTGCGAGCCCTACTGAGCCCCAGCGACCTCGCCCACCGCATCCTTGATCCGACGATGCTCCCGTTAGCCACGTGGCGACCGCGGCCGGCCTGGCCTTCAGGCTGGTTGTCGCGGAGGTGAAGGTGGCCAACGGGAGCATCGTCGGATCGACGACGGGCGGGGAACCGCTAGTGCGGACGGCGGGGCGGCGGGGCGGACGGCGGTGGCGCGGGGCCGCTGTCGCGGGCGATCACCGGCGGTCGGACAGCGGTGGCGGGACAGCGGTGGCGGGACGGCGGGGCGGCGGGCGGAGCAAAACCTCGTGGACCGGTGTGACCCACGCCACTAGGTTCGGGTCGAGTCCGGCTCAAGGGTGAGCGCTGAGTTCGAGTGCTGCTGGGGAGTCCTGATCCATGACTGAAGAGCCAACGGCCAAGACCGGCGCAGCGGAGCCGCCCGTAATGCGAAGCCTCGTGATGGGAAACGCCGAGGCGAAAGACCCTCGGACGGGCGCAGACCAGGCCCGAGAGCTCAGGGCTTACCTGCGCGGCTTGCCGGTGTTCGCCGGCGACCTGCCGGGGTTCGATCCCGACACGGCCCCGGACCGGCCCGAGCCGTTGTTCCTGACCTGGCTCACCGAGGCAGTGGCGGCCGGCGTGCGGGAACCGCAGGCGATGACCCTGTCCACGATCGGGCCGGACGGCGGCCCTTCCGCGCGGGTGCTGATCCTGAAGAACGTCGACCTGGACGGCTGGCAGTTCGCCGTCCACGGATCGAGCCCCAAAGGTCTGGAGCTGATCGAGAATCCAGTGGCCGCGCTCACCTTCTACTGGTCGCAGCAGGCCCGGCAGATCCGGGTACGCGGCCCGGTGGTCGCGGAGCCGGCCGAGCGCAGTGCGGCCGACTTCCGGGCCCGGCCGGTCGGTTCGCGGGCCGAGGCGCTGATCGGCCGGCAGAGTCGACCGCTCACCGACCGGACCGACCTGGAGTCGGCCACCCAGCAGAACCGGGAACGGCTCGAGGCCGACCCGGACCTGGTCGCCCCGGAATGGACCCTCTACTCACTCCGGCCGACCCAGGTCGAGTTCTGGCAGGGCGACCAGCAGCGCAAACACACCCGGCTGAGCTACCAACGCCCAACCTCGACCCCCACCACCCCCTGGACCCGCCACCTCCTCTACCCCTGAGACCCCTGAGACCCGGTCAGCCCCGGTTGAACCGGTGATCCAGCCCGGAACCGAGCCAAATCGCGAGGTCAACCGGGGCCGACCGGCCAGGGCAACCGGGGCTGACCAGTTCAGTACGGAGGGTCCAAGGGGTGGAGGAGCGTCAGTCGGTGGCGCCGGCGCGGACGTCGGGGGCGCCCAGGCGGGCGGCGTCGGCGGTCTGGTCGTCCGGTGCCTCCTGCGACTCGCGCTCGGCCTTGACCCGCAGGCGGTAGTGGTCGACCTCGTTGGCCACCTGCTCCGGGGTCCAGCCCAGCACCGGCGCGACCAGGTCGGCGATCTCGGCCGCGGCGGCCTCACCGCGGTCGCGGACCTCGATCGAGATCCGGGTCCGCCGGGTCAGGATGTCCTCCAGGTGCAGCGCGCCCTCGTGCGAGGCCGCGTAGACGATCTCAGCCTGCAGGTAGTCGGGGGCACTGGGCAGCGGCTCGCCGAGTTCGGGCCGCTCGGCGATCAGGTCGAGCAGTTCGGTGTAGAGCGAGCCGTAACGGTTGAGCAGGTGCTCGATCACGTGTACCCGCAGGCCGGTCCGGGCCGCGGTCAGGGAGCGGTTGTTCCACAGCCCGAAGTACCCGGCCGCCCCGGCCAGCGGCACCTTGTCGGTGATCGACGGCGGCACCGAGCGCTCCATGCCGTGGACGGCGAAGTCGACGGCGTCCTTGGCCATCACCCGGTAGGTGGTGTACTTCCCGCCGGCGATCACGGTCAGGCCGGCCACCGGTGAGGAGACGGCGTGCTCGCGGGACAGGGTCGACGTCGACTCCGACTCGCCGGCCAGCAGCGGCCGCAGCCCGGCGTAGACGCCGACCACGTCCTCACGGGTCAGCGGGTCGGCCAGCAGGGCGTTGGCGTGGTCGAGCAGGTAGTCGATGTCGCTGGAGCTGGCCGCCGGGTGGGCCTTGTCCAGGGCCCAGTCGGTGTCGGTGGTGCCGATCACCCAGTTGTTGCCCCGCGGGATGATGAACAGCAGGCTCTTCTCGGTCCGGTGGATGATCCCGGTGGCACTGTTGATCCGGTTGCGCGGCACCAGGATGTGCACGCCCTTGGAGGCCCGCACCGAGAACTGGCCCCGGCCGCCGACCATCTGCTGGACGTCGTCGGTCCAGACCCCGGCCGCGTTGATCACCTGGGACGCGCGGATCTCGAACTCGTTGCCGGTCTCCAGGTCCTTGGCGACGACGCCGACCACCCGGTCGTCTTCCCGCAGGAACCGGATCACCCGGGTGCTGTTCACCACCAGTGCGCCGTACTCGGCCGCCGTCCGGGAGATCATCATGGTGTGCCGGGCGTCGTCCACCTGGCCCTCGTAGAACGCGATCGCGCCGCGGATCTTCTTGCGGTCGCCGGACGGGAACGACTCGAAGGTCTTGCGCTTGCCCAGGTGCCGCAGGTGATGGGGAACGCCGCGGCCGGAGCCCATCACGTCGTAGACGCCGATCCCGAGGCCCACGTAGGCCCGGTCGATCGGCTTCTCCAGCGGGTAGATGAACTCCACCGGGTGCACCAGGTGCGGAGCCAGGACGTCGAGGTTCAGCGAACGCTCGCGCAGCGCCTCGAACACCAAGTGAAAGTTGAACTGCTCCAGATACCGCAGGCCACCGTGGAACAGCTTGGTGGAGCGGCTCGAGGTGCCGGCCGCGTAGTCGCGCATCTCGACCAGGCCGGTCTTGAGCCCACGGGTGACGGCGTCGAGGGCGGCACCGGCTCCGACGACCCCGCCGCCGATCACCAGGACGTCGAGTTCGGTCTCGGCCAGTTTGATCAGAGCCGCCGATCGTCCGGCCGGGCTCAGGGCTTCAGGTGTGCTCACGTCAGACTCTTCCCTCGGGATATTCAGTGTGGGCTGATCAGATTCGAGCGTTCGCGGTCGTGCCGGGTCTCGATCAGGCGGACGGCGCCCGAGCGGGACCGCATCGAAAGGGATTGGGTCACGACGGTATCGGCCTGGAACCGCACGCCCTTCAGCAGCGCGCCGTCGGTGACTCCGGTCGCGGCGAAGAACACGTTGTCGCCGGAGACCAGATCGGTGGTGGTCAGCACCCGGTCGAGGTCGTGGCCGAACTCGATCGCGGCCCGCTTCTCGTCGTCGTTGCGCGGGTACAGCCGGCCGAAGATGGCCCCGCCGCCGCAGCGCAGCGCGCAGGCCGCGATCACCGCCTCGGGGGTGCCACCGATCCCGATCAACATGTCGACCCCCGAACCGTGCCGCTCGACCGCGATCGCACCGGCCACGTCGCCGTCCAGCAGAAACTTGACCGACACCCCGGCTCGCCGCAACTCGGCGACCAGGTCGACGTGCCGCGGCCGGTCCAGGACGGCGACGGTCAGGTCGCCGACCCGCTTGCCCAGCGCCCGGGCCACGGCGGTGGCGATGTCGCCGGCCGGGGCCAGCGGGTCGACGACGCCGGCAGCGGCCGTCGGGACCACCAGCTTGTGCATGTAGACGCAGGGACCGGGGTCGAACATGGTCCCGCGCTCGGAGAGCCCGACCACGGAGACCGCGTCGGGCAGGGCCTTGGCCGCGGCCGTGGTGCCGTCGACCGGATCGACGGCGATGTCGACCTCCGGATCGGACCCGTTGCCGACCTGCTCACCGTTGAAAAGCATCGGGGCCTCGTCCTTCTCGCCCTCCCCGATGACCACCACGCCGCGCATCCCGACCGAGCCGAGGACCGGGCGCATGGCGTCCACCGCCGCGCCGTCCACCCGGTTCTTGTCGCCGCGCCCGACGAAGCGGGCCGACGAGATGGCCGCCGCCTCAGTGGCCCGGACCAGCTCCAGGGCCAGGTTGCGGTCGGGATCGAGGGCCATTCTCGACCCCGGCCCGCCGGCCGGGTCAGTGACCCGGCCGGCGGTTCCTTCGTCGGAGGTCATTCGACGTCGACCCAGTCCAGCGTGCGGTTGACGGCCTTCTTCCAGCCGGCGTAGCCCTCGGCGCGCTGCTCGTCGTTCCAGTTCGGCGTCCACTGCTTGGACTCGTTCCAGTTCGCCCGCAGCTCGTCGGTGTCCTTCCAGAAACCGACGGCCAGGCCGGCCGCGTAGGCCGCCCCGAGCGCGGTGGTCTCGGCGACCACCGGCCGGCTGACCGGCACCCCGAGGATGTCGGCCTGCATCTGCATGCACAGGTCGTTCGCGGTGACGCCACCATCGACCTTGAGGACGTCGACGTGCACCTTGGAGTCGGCCTCCATCGCCTCGGACACGTCCCGGCTCTGGTAGCAGATCGATTCCAGCGTGGCCCGGGCCAGGTGGGCGTTGGTGTTGTACCGGGACAGGCCGACGATCGCGCCCCGGGCGTCGCTGCGCCAGTACGGGGCGAACAGGCCCGAGAACGCCGGCACGAAGTACATCCCGCCGTTGTCCTTGACGCTGGCGGCCAGGCCCTCGACCTCGCTGGCCCCGGAGATGATGCCGAGCTGGTCGCGCAGCCACTGCACGGCCGAGCCGGTGACCGCGATCGAGCCTTCCAGCGCGTACACCGGCTTGTCGGTGCCGAACTGGTAGCAGACCGTGGTGAGCAGGCCGTTCTTCGAGCGGACCAGCTCCTCACCGGTGTTCAGCAGGAGGAAGTTGCCGGTGCCGTAGGTGTTCTTGGCCTCGCCCGGGGCGAAGCAGACCTGCCCGGCCATGGCCGCCTGCTGGTCGCCCAGGATGCCGGTCAGCGGGATGCCGGCGAAGGCGTGCGGGTCGGCCACCTCGCCGTACTTGTTCGGGTCGGACGACGGCTTGATCTCCGGCAGCATCTGCCGGGGGATGTTGAAGAAGCCGAGCAGCTCGTCGTCCCAGTCGAGGGTCTCGAGGTTCATCAGCATGGTCCGGCTGGCGTTGGTCGGATCGGTGATGTGGATCCCGCCGTTGACGCCACCGGTGAGGTTCCACATCAGCCAGCTGTCGGTGTTGCCGAAGATCGCGTCGCCCTTCTCGGCGTCCTCCCGCGCTCCCGGAACGTTCTCCAGGATCCACTGGATCTTGCCGCCGGAGAAGTAGGTGGCCGGCGGCAGGCCGGCCTTCTGCCGGATCACGTCGCCCTTCCCCTCCCGCTCGAGGGCGCTGGCGATCCGGTCGGTGCGGGTGTCCTGCCAGACGATCGCGTTGTAGTACGGCCGGCCGGTCTTCTTGTTCCAGACCACCGCCGTCTCGCGCTGGTTGGTGATGCCCAGGGCGGCCAGGTCGGACGCCGCCAGGCCGAGGCCGTTGAGCGTGCTCTGCACCACCGAACGGGTGCGCTCCCAGATCTCCACCGGGCTGTGCTCGACCCAGCCCGCCTGGGGCAGGATCTGCTCGTGCTCGAGCTGGTGCTTGCCGACCTCGTTGCCGCCGTGGTCGAAGAGCATGAATCTCGTGCTGGTCGTGCCCTGGTCGATCGCGCCTACCAGATCTGCCATGACTGAAGCTCCTTTGCTTGGGGGGTCGGCGTTCTCAGGCGGTGACGGCGGGCTCTTCCTCGGCCGGCGGCAAGAATCGCTGCAGGCCGTACTTGTACAGGCCGCCGCCGACCAGACCACCGATCAGCGGGCCGACGATCGGTACCCAGAAGAACAGATCGCCGTACTGGTCTCGCCAGGTGGTGTGATAGCCGGTCACGAAAGCGGCCAGCCGGGGCCCGAAGTCACGAGCCGGGTTGATCGCGTAACCGGCGTCCGTGCCCCAGGCCATGCCGATGGCGACGATCAGCAGGCCGACGATCAGCGGGGTCAGGTTGGCCAGCGGGGCGCTGTTGCGGGCATCGGTGATGGCGAAGATCAGGAACACCAGGATGGCGGTGCCGATGATCTGGTCGCGCAGCGCGCCCATGTCGCTGACCGGCAGCGTTCCGTTGCCGGGCAGGGTCGAGAAGATGCCCTGGGTCTTGATCGTGTGGCCGGGGTCGACCTTGCCGATCACCTCGGTGTAGTTCCACCGGACCAGGATCGCGGCCACGAACGCGCCGGCCGTCTGGGCCAGGGAGTAGGGCAGCACCTTGCGCCAGGGGAAGCCGTTGAAGGTGGCCAGCGCCACCGTGACCGCCGGGTTGAGGTGGGCGCCGCTGATCTTGCCGGCGGCGTAGATGCCGAGCATCACGCCCAGACCCCAGGCCCAGGCGATGCTGTCGTGGTCGCCGGTGCCCCCGGCGACCACCTGGGCCACCACACCGACGCCGAACAGGATGAGGATGAACGTGCCGAAGAACTCGGCCGCCAGCTCGCCGGCCAGGGTCGGGGAGCGGAGCCAGGATGAGGGAAGTTCCTTGCTGCTCGCTGTTCGACCGTCGGTAGCGTCCGTCGGACGGTCGGAATTGGGCACTTTGCCGTCTGTGGCTGTCTGGGCCATGGCTTCACCTTTGATCCATGAATGTTGCGCTCTTGTTACCCGCTCTTGCACGCTAGGCACCGTTTCGGGAAGTGCCCACCCCCGGTCGTCGGCATTGTCGAACGTTTCGGTATTTGCTCGACCGAGCTGATACCGGGCTAGGTGTTGTGGGTCATGACGTTGGTGACGGCGGGCCTGTAGGCCGCTGAACTGGGGACGGGTCCCCTGGCAGAGGATGTGAATCGCCAAACACACATCGTCAAGACCCCAGGGAACCCGTCATGTCCCACCGTAATGCTCCGCTGACCCCTGCCGGGCGGCTGCGGTTGATCGACCGCTGCCAGACCCGTCCGATCGCCCACGTCGCCGCCGAGGCCGGCATCAGCCGCCAATGCCTGTCCAAGTGGGTCAACCGCTACCAGCGCTGGGGTGAGGCCGGCCTGGAGGACAGCTCCAGTGCCCCGACAGCCTGCCCGGGCCGGACATCCCCGCAGGTCGTCGCCGAGATCGAACGGCTACGGCGTGAGCACAAGTTCTCCGCCCGGGCCATCACCACCGAGTTGCACCGCCAAGGCGAGCAGATCAGCCAGAGCACGGTCGGGCGGTGGCTGGTGCGCCTGGGCATCAACCGCCTGCGGGACCTCGACCCCTGCGGTGCCTCCAACCGCCAACCGGCGAGGAAGATCATCGCCCGGTATCCCGGGCACATGATCCACGTCGATGTGAAGAAGGTCGGGCGCATCCCCGACGGCGGTGGGTGGCGCGCCCACGGGCGTGGATCCGATGAGCACCGGGCCTCTCGCCGGGCCCGCCAACGCGCGCACACCCGCTCCACGAACAAGGCCGTCAGGACCGGGTATGTGTTCCTCCACAGCGCCGTCGACGGCTACTCCCGCCTGGCCTACACCGAACACCTGCCCGACGAGAAAGCCATCACAGCAATTGGTTTCATGGCCCGAGCCCGGGCTTTCTTCGCTGCCCACGCCATCACCAGGATCACCCGCGTCGTCACCGACAACGGCTCCTGCTACCGCGCCGCCACCTTCACCCGAGCCCTCAACAGCCTCGGCGTGTCCGTGCACCAGCGGATCCGCCCGTTCACGCCCCGCCACAACGGCAAGGTCGAGCGCTACAACCGGATCCTGTCCGAGGAGTTCCTCTACGCCCGGGTCTGGACCTCAGAATCCCAAAGGGCCGAAGCCGTCCAAACCTGGAACGTTCACTACAACTACCATCGCCCGCACACCGCTGCCGGGAACCAGCCCCCAGCCCAGCGGCTACGAGCCGGCGTCACCAACGTCATGAGCAGCAACAGCTAGGTTGACCCCGTGCCTGGTTCCATCCAGTCCGTCGAGCGCGCCGCCGCCATCCTGCGAATCCTCGCCACCGGCCCCGGCCCGCTCCGGCTGGCCGAGATCGCGGCGTCCCTGCAACTGCCCAAAGGCACAGCTCACGGGCTGCTGCGCACGCTCACCGACGTCGGCTTCGTCGACCAGGACCGGGTCACCGGCCGGTACCGGGTCGGCGCCGGGCTGAGCGAGCTCAGCGGCGACCACCTGGACGGCAATGAACTGCGGGCCCGGAGCATGAACTGGGCCGACCCGCTGGCCGCCCGCAGCGGTGAGGTGGTGCGGGTGGCCACCCTGACCGGGATCGAGGTCCGCGTCGTCCACCACGTGTTCCGGCCCGACCACTCGGCCCAGCACGCCGACGTCGGGGCCGTGCTGCCGGTGCACGCCACCGCCCTGGGCAAGGCGATGCTGGCCCACAGCCCGGCCACGCTGACCCTGCTGCCGGACGACGGCACGCTCACCCCGTTCACCGCCCGCACGATCACCGAGCGCGGCCGGCTGGTCGAGGAGCTGATCCAGGCCCGGGCCCGCGGGTACGCCCTCGAGTACGGAGAGCACCAGCCCGAGCAGGCCTCGATCGCGGCGTCCGTGTTCGGGGCCGGAGGCCTGGCCGTCGGGGCGGTGGCCGTGCACGGAGACCTGGACCGGCTCTGCGACGCCAGCGGCACGGCCCGGCCCCGGCTGGTGGCCCTGGTTCAGGACTGCGCGCGGCACGTCGGCCGCGAGCTCAAGGCCACCCGGTCGGGGGAGTGATCCGATGGCCCCGCCGCGTTTCGTGATGGCGATCGACCAGGGGACGACGTCGACCCGGGCCATCCTGTTCGACCACGCCGGCCAGCTCGTCTCGGTGGCCCAACTGGAGCACCACCAGTACTACCCCCGGCCGGGGTGGGTCGAGCACGACGCGGCCGAGATCTGGCGCAACGTCGGCCGGGTGGTGGCCCGGGTGCTCGGTGACGCCGGGGCCACGGCCGCCGACATCGCCGGCGTCGGGATCGCCAACCAGCGCGAGACCGTGGTGGTCTGGGAACGGGCCACCGGCCGGCCGGTGGGGCCGGCCATCGTCTGGCAGGACACCCGCACCGACCACCTGGTCGACACCTTCAACCAGCACCCGCTGGCGGCCGAGATCGCCGCCCGCAGCGGCCTGCCCCTGGCCTCCTACTTCAGCGCCCCCCGCCTGCGCTGGATCCTGGACGAGACCCCGGGCCTGCGGGAGCGGGCCGAGCGGGGCGAGGTGCTGTTCGGCACCATGGAGACCTGGCTGATCTGGAACCTGGCCGGAGGCCGGCACGTCACCGAGGTGACCAACGCCAGCCGCACCCAGCTGATGAATATTCACACCCTCACCTGGGACCCGCACCTGCTCCGCTTCTTCGACATCCCCGAGGCGATCCTGCCCGAGATCGGGCCCTCGATGGGCAGTTACGGGCTGGGCCGGGGGCCACTGGCCGGCGTCCCGATCGCGGCCGCGCTCGGCGACCAGCAAGCCGCGCTGTTCGGCCAGACCTGCTTCGCCGCCGGCGAGGCCAAGTGCACCTACGGCACCGGCAGCTTCCTGCTCCTGAACACCGGCCACGAGCTGGTCAAGTCCACCCACGGGCTGCTGACCACGGTCGCCTACCAGCTCACCGGCGAGCCGGCGGTGTACGCGCTGGAGGGCTCGATCGCGATCACCGGCTCGCTGGTGCAGTGGTTCCGCGACGGCCTGGGCCTGATCAAGACCGCGGCCGAGATCGAGACCCTGGCCCGGACCGTGGACGACAACGGCGGCTGCTACATCGTGCCCGCCTTCTACGGCCTGTTCGCGCCCCGCTGGCGGCCCGAGGCGCGCGGCATCATCGCCGGGCTGACCAGCTACATCACCAAGGGCCACCTGGCTCGGGCGGTGCTCGAGGCGACCGCCTGGCAGACCCGGGAGGTGCTCGACGCGATGAACGCCGACTCCTCGCTGGCCCTGCGGGCACTCAAGGTGGACGGCGGGATGACCTCGGACAACCTGCTCATGCAGTTCGTCGCCGACGTGCTCGACGTGCCGGTGGTCCGGCCGATGGTGGCCGAGACCGTGGCCCTCGGCGCCGGGTACGCCGCCGGGCTGGCGGTCGGCTACTGGTCCGATCTGGAGGGTTTGCGCCGCAACTGGCACCGGGCCGCCGAATGGCTGCCGGACATGGACGCCGGGCGTCGGGAAGCCGAATACAACAACTGGCGACACGCCGTCGAGCTGACTCTGGGCTGGACCAGCAACACGGCCGAGCCAAGGGCTTGAGCCGGCCCGCGAGTTAGGCAAACCTTAGAACGTCCTGAGGAGCCTCCTCAGGATGACCCGAGCCCGCCGCAGGCGGTCCGGTCAACGGCAGTATGGTGTCGACTTCGGGTATACCGGCGTCATCGGAGGCTGAGCCGCTTATGACCATCATTGCGACGAGATTCGACCGGCGTGCGACCGGCTCACCGGAGGCGAGCACCGGTACCGGGGTCACGCGACGGCTCACCAGCCGCCGCAGCGACCGGCACCGTGGCGAGCCGTGGCGCGACTGGGCCGCCATCGCGCTGCTCAACCACGCCCAGTTACTGGCTGTGGCCCTGATCCGGCCCAGCTGGCCCTGGCTGCTGCTGCTGGCGATCCCGCTCGGCGTCACCCTCTCAACCGGCACCCTGACCGTTCTGCACGACGCCGGCCACCGCCGGTTCTCGCGCCAGGAATGGCCCAACGTGTTCGCCGTCCAGACCTCGGTGCCACTCGGCCTGTGGGTCAGCCACTGGACGCTGAAGCACCGGGTGCACCACCGCGCGTCCCAGGTGTTCCCAGTCGACGAGGCCACCCGGTCCAACCTGGTCCGGATGCACCCCGGCGTGCCGCTCAAGCCGCACCACCGGTTCCAGCACCTCTACGCCTTCCCGCTCTACGGCCTGGCCTGGGTGGGCGAGCTGAACAGCCAGATCACCTTCGTGATCAAGGGCAACGTGGTCGGCGTCGAGGTGCCGTCCCGGGCCGCCCGGCTGCGCTCGTTCCTGCTCGAGAAGGCCTTCTGCGCCGTCGTCCTGCTGCCCTACATCCTGCTCCTGGGCTGGGCCAAGCTGGCCGTCTACGTGGTGACGGCGATGACCTTCGGCGCCGTCCTGGCCGCCATCGTGCTGGTCGTCGGCCACATCAACGAAGGCCTCTACCCGCCGAGCCAGGTGCCCTCGCAGAAGGAGTGGTCGAAGCACATCGTGCGGACGACGGCCAACTTCAACACCACCAACCGGGCCGTCCGCTGGCTGACCGGCGGCATGACCCACCACCTGGCCCACCACCTCAAGCCGGTCGCGCCGCGGCACGAACTGCCCCGGCTGAACGACACCGTGGTGGCCGACGTGGTGGCCAAGTCCGGCCTGCCGCTGGTCGAGTACCCCTCGCTGTGGGAGGCCACCAAGAGCCACGCCCGGCGGCTGCACGAGCTCGGCCGGCCGGCCGTGCCGGGTTCGCCCGAGGTGCTGCTGAACGAGGAGCGGGCTGCTCAGACGGCCGCGCTCCTGGCCGCCCAGAACCAGGCCGCCCCGTCGGCACCGGCCGCCGTCAGCTGATGACGACGCTCCCAGGAACGGCGGGTCGTTCCGCCGGCGGGCGGTGAACGCCGCCGCGGTCGCTGTCGCCCTGGGAGCCGCCGTCTGCTTCGGCTGGTCGACGGCCCTGATGCACCACAGCGCCTCGCGCGCCCCCCAGGACGGCACCGGTCTGCTCGGCCTGCTGCGCCACCTGCTGGTCCAGCCCCGCTGGCTGGTCGGCATGGTGGCCAGCCTGGCCGGTCTCGGGCTGCATGCCCTGGCCCTCAAGCTCGGTTCGCTGGCCGTCGTCCAGCCCCTGGTGGTGACCGGGCTGGTCTTCGCCTTCCTGTTCCGGGCCCTGCTGGACCGGCGCTGGCCGTCCCGCGGCCTGATCGGCTGGGTGCTGGTGACCGCTTGCGGGATCGCCCTGTTCCTGATCGGCGCCCGCTCGGTGAGCAGCACCAACGACCCCTCCGGCCCGGCCGCGGCGGCCTTCCTGATCGTCGGGGCGAGCACCGCGGCGATCACCTGGCGCTCGTCCACCCGGTTCGGCCGCAACCACGCCGGGCTGCTGCTCGGGGTCAGCGGCGGGATCGTGTTCGGCCTGATCGCCGGGGTGCTGAAGGCGGTGACCGGCTCGGACGGGCTCCTCGACGTGCTTACCCACTGGCCGGTCTACGTGCTCGGGGCGCTCGGCCTGTCCGGTTTCCTGATCAACCAGCACGCCTACTCCCGGGCCCCGCTGGCCAGCTCGCTGCCGGTGCTGAACGTGGCCAACCCGGTGGTCGCCGTCCTGTTCGGGGCGCTGGTGTTCGACGAACGGCCCAGCGGCCAGCCGCAGACCGTGGCCCTCGAGGTGATCGGCCTGATCACCGTGCTGGTCGGGATCTTCTTCCTGGCCCAGGAGGAGGACCATCCGCCGACCCTGGTCGCCGCGGTGGCCGAGGTGGTGCCCGCGGCCGGCCCGCACCCGCACGACGCACTCCCGGTCGACCCGGACCCGGGACTGCCGGCCGATCCGGGTCTGGCCCTGTTCGAGCCGCCGCCGGTGGTTCCCGGGCCGCGGATCATCCAGGCCCCGCCCCGGCCCGGCAACTATCACGTCGGCCCCAGCTGAGCCGCTGCGGCTGTTTTTCAGGCCGGCGGCGTGGCGTACCTGGCCCCCCAGGCCTTGAGGGCGCGCAGCACCGGCCGGATCGCCTCACCGGCCTCGGTGAAGAAGTACTCGTCGCGGGGTGGGTGCTCGCGGTAGCGGCGCCGCTCGATCAGCCCCGCCTCCTCGAGCCGGCGCAGCCGGGTGGTCAGGGTCTCGCGGGGGGCGCCGATCTTCTCCCGGATGTCGTTGAACCGGTTGACGCCGAACCCCAGCTCGCGCAGCACCAGCAGCGAGTAGCGGTCGCCGACCAGCTCCAGGGCATCGGCGATCGAGCAGGGGCGGGGCCCGGACGGTTCGGACGGCGAACTCACTCGCCCAATGTACCGCCGCTCAGCGGCCCACCGGCCGCCGGAGCAGCGCGAAGGTCCAGGCCGGGCGGGAGTTGGTTGCCGTGGACACGGAAATCACGCTAAACGCGGCCACCTGTGAGCACTCTTAGCGAGTCCATCGCAACCCGGCTCGGTAGAAGTCTCCGGTGGCGCCTTGATCCGGGCTCGGCCGCCGGTTCCACCGAGCCGGGTTGCGGAGCGAGCCGGCCCTCAGCCGGCCAGGGGGAAGATCATGCAGGTGGTGGTGGCATGGGCGAGCAGTTTGCCGGCGGCCGAGGTGACCCGGGCCTCGGCCGTGGCCGCGCGCCGTCCCAGGCTGAGCACCGTTCCCTCGCAGCGGATCACCCCGGTCTCGACGGTGACGGCGCGGACGAAGTTGACCTTGATCTCCAGGCTGGTGTAGCCGACCCCGGCCGGCAATCGGCTGTGCACGGCGCAGCCGAGGGCGCTGTCGACCAGGGTGGAGATCACCCCGCCGTGCACGCTTCCGATCGGGTTGTAGTGCCACTCCCGCGGGACCAGTTCGAACACGATCCGGCCCTCCTCGACCTCGACCGGGTCGATACCGAGCGTGTCCAGCACCGGCGGCCGGGGCAGCGTGCCGTTCAGGATGCCTCTCAGGATGTCGAGCCCGTTGGTGGTGGCCACGGCCGCCGCCGTCACCGACGGATCGGCCCAGACGTAACTGCGCCGGTGAGCGGCCGGGCCGGAATCAGCGGAATCAGCGGGATCGGCGGAACCGTCGGGATCGAGCGGTTCGGCCCGGACATCGGTCGGCTCTGCGGACATCGCTGCTCACTCTCACCTGGTGGGTTCGGCCCCGTCGGTTCGACAACCGAACTCTGTCGACTGTGCCGCACCGGCGGTGCCGAGACAAGTCAAGTCCGCTGAAGAGATCCTGGCTTCGAAAAACCGTGACGCATCGCAGGTTGCCCGCTTAGCATCCGCTTGTGGGCCGGACCGTAACGCTCGTGCTGGTGGACGGTGAGGGCAACCTGCTGGGCGCCCTGCCGCCCTTCGGTGTCGAGCGGCCCTACTGGCCGGAGGTCGGTGACGTCGCCCTCTCGGCCAAGGAGCGCCACGGCGTATCGGTGCAGGTGCTGCGCCTGGTGGCGACCGAACTACCGAAGCCGCACGGGGGCGCGGTCAGCTACCTGGCCGAGGTCGGCGAGGCGCCGGCCGGGCTGGAGCCGATCGACCCGGGCATCGTCGAGCAGGAAGAGGTCGAGCAGCCGCTGCGGGCCGCCTACGCCCGCGCCGGTGGCCCCTCGCGCAGCCTGGCCTGGGCCCGGACAGTGGTCGGGCCGGTGGTCACGACCCAGCAGCGCACCTGGAACCTGTCCGCGATCTGGCAGCTCGGTGGGGCCCGGCGCAAGTTCTGGCTCAAGCAGCTTCCGGCCTTCTACCCCCACGAACCGGCCGCCCTGACCTGGCTCGGCCAGACCGTGCCCGACCTGGTGCCCCGGGTCATCGACTTCGGCCCCGAGGGCTGCGAGCTGCTGGCCGACGTCCCGGGACGAGACCTGTACGACGCCGACCTGCGCCACCAGATCATGATCACCGAGCGGGCGCACCGGATCCAGCGGGCCGCCGTGCCGGCGGTGGACCACCTGCTAGGCCTGGGTATCCCGGATCGCCGGGGAAGCGCCCTGACCGCGTGGATCCGGGCCGGCCTGGCCGGCTGGGTCGAGCAACACCCGGCGGCCGAGCTGCTGGAGTCGCTGGACGAACGGATGGCCGCGGTGGCCGGCTGCGGCGTGCCGGACACCCTCGTGCACGGCGACGCCGACCCGGGCAACGTCCGGGCCGACGGCGATCAGCTGGTGTTCCTCGACTGGAGCGACTGTTTCATCGGTCACCCGGCGTTCGACGGGCTGGGCCGGGCCACCGGCGAGACCGAGGACGAGCGAGCCGCCGTCCTGGACGCCTGGGCCGCCAGCTGGCTGCTCGACGTGCCCGGATCGGAGCCGATGCGGGCGGCCGAACTGCTGCGCCCGGTCGCCTGCCTGCGGGCGGCCGCGGTCTACGCCGAGTTCGTGGCCAACATCGAGCCGACCGAGCGGCGCTACCACGAGTTCGACGTGCCGGCCCTGCTCGATGCCGCGGTCGCCGCCGACGGCCTGCGGCGCCAGTAACTCTCCGGTCCGGGCCACCAGAGCACGCAGAACTGGGCCATCTCGGCATCCGGGGCCGCGAGAGCGAGTTCTGCGTGCTCTGGTGGCCCGGACCTACTCGGCCGGCTCCTCGACCGGGATCTTCAGCGGCCGGATCAGGGCCCAGCCGATGAAGATGACGCCGAAGACGAGCAGGCCGATGCCGACCCACAGGTTGAGGTTGGTGCCGTTGGCCCGGGCCTTCTGATCGGCGTCGGTGAACCACAGTCCGGTGATCGTCAGGATCACGCCGTAGAGGCCGGTCAGGCCGCCGATCAGGGTGCGGATGTCGAAGGCCCCGGCGGTGCGGACCTCGGTCTTGCCGGTGGGCTCAGGATTGTCAGACATGGGTTGTCCTTCAGCTCGATCAGGCGAAGACGATGTTGAGGATGACGACCAAGACGAACGCGACGCCGGCCAGCAACGGCGTCGAGCGGTACCAGACCGCCTCGTCGCCGGTGCGGTGCTCGGTCCGGTCCTCCTTGGGGGTCAGCGAGTAGACCAGCCCGGCCAGTTCGGCTTCCGGTTTGGGCGCGGTGACCATGCTCACGGTCACGCTGACCGCGATGTCGGCGACGAACGCGACCCCGGCGGCCAGGAAGCTCGAGCCCTGTCCGGAGAGGGAGATCACGTCGGTCTCGGACAGGATGAAGATCACCACGGCCGAGGCGGTTCCGGTGACCAGCCCGGTCCAGCCGGCGGCCGGCGTCATCCGCTTCCAGAACATGCCGAGGATGAAGGTGGCGAACAGCGGGGCGTTGAAGAATGAGAACAGTTGCTGCAGGTAGTCCATCAGGTTGGAGTAGCCCGAGGCGAGCAGGGCGGTGCCGATCGCACCGATGGTGGCGACCACGGTGATGATCCGGCCGACCCGCAGGTAGTAGTCGTCGGGCCGGTCCTTGACCACGTAGGTCTGCCACAGGTCGTAGCTGAACACGGTGTTGAAGGCGCTGATGTTGGCGGCCATGCCGGCCATGAACGCGGCCAGCAGGCCGGTGATGGCCAGCCCCAGCAGGCCGTTCGGCAGCAGGTCGCGCATCAGCAGCAGCAGGGCGTCGTTGTAGGTGACGTCACCGCCCTTGCCGCCGGCCGCCTTGTACTTGACCAGCTCGCTGACCTGGACGGCGGCGATCATGCCCGGGATGACGACGATGAACGGGATGAACAGCTTGGGGAAGGCGCCGATGATCGGGGTCCGCCGGGCCGCCGACATGCTCTTGGACGCCATCGCTCGCTGCACCTCGACGAAGTTCGTCGTCCAGTAACCGAACGAGAGCACGAAGCCCAGGCCGAACACGATGCCGATCACCGAGAGCCAGTTGTTGGAGAAGCCGGACAGCTCGTTACCGGGCCAGGAGTGCAGCTGCTCGGAGCCGCCCGGGCTGGCCGAGACCTTCGCCTTCAGCCCCTCCCAGCCGCCGACCTTGTGCAGCCCGGCCAGGGTCAGCGGCAGCAGGGCGGCCACGATGACGAAGAACTGCAGCACCTCGTTGTAGATCGCCGCCGACAGGCCACCGAGCAGGGTGTACGTCAGCACGATGGCCGCGGCGGCGATCAGCGAGATCCACAACGGCCAGCCCAGCAGGGCGTTCACGATGGTGCCGAGCAGGTACAGGTTGACGCCGGCGATCAGGATCTGGGCCAAAGCGAAGCTCAGCGCGTTCACCAGGTGGGCGGTGGGCCCGAACCTCCGCAGCATGAACTCCGGCACGCTGCGCACTTTCGAGCCGTAGTAGAACGGCATCATGACCACGCCGAGGAACAGCATGGCCGGTACGGCGCCGATCCAGAAGTAGTGCATCGTGGGCAGGCCGTACTGGGCGCCGTTGGCCGACATGCCCATGATCTCGATCGCACCGAGATTGGCCGAGATGAAGGCCAGGCCGGTGACCCAGGCCGGCAGCGACCGGCCCGAGAGGAAGAAGTCGATACTGCTCGACACCTGCCGGCGGGCGATCACGCCGATCCCGATGACGACGACGAAGTACATCGCCAGGATCAGGTAGTCGAGCCAGCTGGCATCCAGCCTGAGTACGTTCGAGTCCACACCGACTCCTCATCACGGCGCAGCCCGGCTGAGTCGTGAGGCACGTCACGACCCCGCCGGACTGCGGTAGAACCCTGTTCGGGCCTGGCCTGATCAGGTATAAACCCGGCCGGAAGGGGCTGCAATCAGAGATCGCCGGGGGCCGGACGGTCGGGCCGGTCGGTGTTCGGCTGCGTTTGCCGAGCCTGCTCGCGGGCGGTATGTAGAAGAGTTGTCATGGTGGCGGCGATCTCGGCGCACATCTCGTCGGAGAACGCTTCGCCGTCCAGGATCGAGGCTCGGGTCGCTTCGAGCGGGGCGATCTCGCCGGTCGGATCCACGTAGGTGGGGCGGACGAAAACCTCGCTGCTGGACGTGCCCCGAGTGGCGTCGTCGACCCGCCCCGGCCACGGGTAGTCGCCGACCGGCCAGCCGAACCGCTCGGGCACCGCCACCCGCCGTCGGCCGAACTCGCCGAAGGCCCACCAGGTCGAGTCGGTCCGGTAGCTCCAGACGAACGCCTCGGTCGGCTCAAAACCTTCGCTCACCAGCGTTCTGGCGGTGGCCCGGATACCGGCCAGCGCTTCGGGGCGCCGCCGCCCGGCATGGGCCCGGCTCTCGGCCTCGGCCACCCCGCACTCGGTACAGAGGTCGAGCACGGCCGCCCCGCCCGGCCCGACGTACCGGTGCCGGGCACCGAAGTCGCGAGCGCACCGCCGGCAGACCCCCACCGCGGCCTCGCCGCACCCGCTGATGCCACAGATCGAACCCGTCTCAGGCTGAGCCTGCACCTCGAAACCCCCCTCGAATCAGTTGTTCTCGAACCTCAAAACGGCTGCGGCAGGCTGAGGATCACCGCCGGTCGCTCGTCCGTGGCGCCGGCCGCCCGGACAATCCGGCGCACCGCCGTCACCGGCAGGCCGGCGTCCAGAGCCACCTCGTGGAGGACGTCGTCGCCGGCCGGGCCACCGAGATCGCCGAGCAGGCCGAGGGCCCGGGACAGCAGCACCGGAGCCTCCAGCGGCCCCAGCGGCCCCCGCTCGGGAAAACCCCAGGCGGCGAGCTGACGCAACCCGCGCTGATAGCCGCCGTCGGTCAGCTTGCCCAGGGCGTGGGCCCGGACCAGCAACGCGCTCAGGCTGATGCCCCAGCGCCGCTTCAGGCTGTGCAGGGCTACCCAGTCGAGCCGATCGGGCAGGTTGGGGGCAAGTTCGGCGGTCGGGGCCAGGAACTCGGCCGCGAACGCCTGAGCCTGCTGCTCGACCAGCCGGCCGCCGGGCTCGGTGTCGTGGTGCATCAGCAGGTGGCCGAGCTCGTGGGCGGCGTCGAACCGGCTCCGGGCCTTGTCCTGCTTGGCCGGGTTGAGCAGCACGATCGGCCGGTGCCCGTGATGGCTGAAGGCGTCGACCCGGCGGACGTCGTCCTGATCGAGCCGGACCACGGCCACCCCGTGCGCCTCCAGCAGCCGGACCATGTTCGGCACCGGCCCGGCGGTGAGCCCCAGCTGCTGCCGGGCCTGCCCGGCCAGGCGGATGGCGTCGGCGGTGGTCAGCTCGGCCGGCAGCTCGAGCTCGGGCAGCCGCGGGGCCGGCAGGCTGACGTGCTGCTCGACCGCCATGAAAACGGCCAGCGCCAGTTCGGCGAACGCCAGGGCCCGCTCGCGTTCCAGCGCGCTGGTCGAGCGCAGGCTCCGGAAGTGGGCCCCGGCCGCGGTCAGCGACGGCACCGGATGGCCGGCCCGAAAAAACTCCTGGGCCACGCCGAGCGTGTCGGCCAGCCGGTCGACGATCGGCAGGGTCGGCTTGGCCTGGCCCTTCTCGTACTGGGTGACGGCGGCCGGGGTCACCTGCAGGGCGGCGGCCAGCGTGGTGCGGCGCATCCCGGCCAGCCGGCGGGCCAGGGCCAGCCGGGCCGGATCGAAGTCGATCGCGACCCCGGCGGCCCGGCGATCGGTGGCGGCCCGGCGGCGGTCGGCCCGTAACCGGGCCGCCTGCAGGTCGATCGGGGCGTTCATGCTCCAAGCTGTCGGCGCCTGGTCCGGCGGCGGACCACGGGGACGTCGGGCTCGCCGAGGGCGTCGAAGTCCGGCGACGGCGGGGCCGTCAGCACCGCCGTCTCGTCGTCGCTGCTCAGGTGGGTGCTCGCGGCGTCGTCGACGAGGTCGGCGGCGTACCAGGGCCGCAGCCCGAGCTGGGGGAAGCCGAGCCAGGTGCGGGTGCCGCCGTCGGGGAAGCCCTGCCAGGTGAGGTGCAGGTGGCGCAGGCCGTCGGGATTGATCCGCTGGCCCGCGATCGGCTCCAGATCTTCGAACAGGGTGCCCTCGGTGGGCTGGTAGGCGGCCGAGTTGGCGGCGGCGGCGCTCTCGCGCACGTCGCTCTCGGCCCAGTCGAGGTGGTCGACGCTCCAGTCGGCGGCGTCCGACGGGGCCTTGCCGGCGTGCAGCACCCGGCCGCCGAACGCGATCTCCAGGGTCTTCTTGTTCTGGGCGTTCACCCCCGGCACGCCGCGCAGCCGGGCCACGGCCAGGTTGCACAGGTTGCGGCTGGCCTGCACGCCGAGGCTGGTCGCGTCGTCCCCGAGGTCGGGCTCGTAGCGGTCGAGATCGGTTCGCCAGACCTCCCGGACCAGTTCGCACAGGACGTCGAGCACTCCGGCCTGCCGCCACTGCTCGGTGACCAGGCTGAGCAGCTCCTGGGCCGCGCGATCGTCGTTCATGGGAACAAGTATGAGCAGGACCGGGCTCGAACGGCGGGAAATCAAGCGGCGACACGCCGTTCAGCCGGCGGCGGCCGGCGTGCTCAGGGCGGCCAGGGCGTCGGCGGTCGCGCCGTCGGCGGGCAGGAACGCCTCGATGCTGAGCTCGGCCAGGGTGACGTCGATCGCCGTCCCGAACGTGGTGACCGTGCTCAGGAAGGCCAGCTCCCAGCCGTCGACCGCGAGCCGCAGCGGCACGGCCAGCTCGGCGCCCGGGCCCGGCTCGACGTCCGTCCCGCCCGGATAGCCGAGCAGCTCGCGGTGCAGGCCGGCCAGTTCGCCGTCTCCGGTCAGGGCGACCTCGCGGGCCAGCCGGTCGAGCAGGTGCCCCCGCCACTGAGCCAGGTTGCGGATCTGCCCGGCCAGCCCGCGCGGGTGCAGGCTCAGACGCAGCACGTTCACCGGTGGCTCGAGCAGGTCGGGGGCCGCGGCCGAGATCAGCAGGCCGACACTGGGGTTGGCCGCGACCAGGTTCCAGCCGCGGTCCACGGCCAGCGCCGGGTAGGGCTGGTAGCCGCGCAGGATCAGGTCGAGGGCGGCCCGGACCGGGGCCATGTCGTCGTCGGCCAGCGTGCGGGCCGGGTAGGCGGGGGCGAAGCCGGCCGCCACCAGCATCGGGTTGCGTTCTCGCAGAGGAACGTTCAGCTCCTCGGCCAGCCGCAGCACCATGTCTCGACTCGGCCGGGCCCGGCCGGTCTCGACGAAGCTGACGTGCCGGGCCGACACCCCGGCCTGCAGGGCCAGGTCCAGCTGGCTCAGCCGGCGGCGCTCGCGCCAGCCCCGCAGCAGCGCCCCGACCGGTTGACCCACGGACTGGTTCACCCCGCGACCCTAACCCCGGCCCGGGCGGTCGCGCGCTTACCTGGCAGGTAATCGACAGCCCTACCGGCCCGCGGCGAAGCTTCTGGAATCAGCCCGGGCGACCGGCCCGGGCCCGGTCGAGAGGGACTCATCATGAGCACGTACGACGAACTGGCCCAGCGCTACATCAGCACCTGGAACGAGACCGACCCCACCGCCCGGGCCCAGGCGGTCGAGCAGCTCTACGCCGAGGACGCCCGGTACGTCGACCCGCTCGGCGCGGCCGAGGGTCGGGAGGCCATCGCGGCCACCATCGCCGAGGTCCAGAGCCAGTTTCCGGGATTCCGGTTCCGCCTGGCCGGCCCGGTCGACGGGCACCACGACCAGGCCCGGTTCAGCTGGGAGCTGGGGCCCGAGCAGGCGGCCGAGGCGCCGATCGCGGGCTTCGACGTCGCGATCACCGATCAGGACGGCCGGCTGGCCGAGGTGTTCGGCTTCCTCGACCGGGTGCCGTCGGCCTGACTCGGGGGCCGGATCAGCAGGGTGCCACGATGGGCACCCCGGGCCGCGAACGGCCGGCTGAACGAGAGGTCGACCGATGCCCCGAGCCCTGCTGATCATCGACATCCAGAACGACTACTTCCCCGACGGCGCGATGCCGCTGGTCGGGCCGGAACCGGCGGCCCGGGCAGCGGCGTCCGTGCTGGCCCGGTTCCGACAGGACGGCGAGCCGGTGATCCACGTCCAGCACGTCTGGGACGACGACGAGGCCACGTTCATGCGGCCGGGCACGCCCGGGGTCGAGATCCACCCCCTGGTGACGCCGGCGGCCGGCGAGCCGGTGATCCAGAAGGCCTACCCGAACTCCTTTCGCGAGACCGGTCTGGCCGCCGTGCTGTCGGGCATCGACGAGCTGGTGGTGGTCGGCATGATGACCAGCATGTGCGTGGACGCCACGGTCAGGGCGGCCAACGACCTCGGCTACGCGGTGACCGTGGTCGCGGACGCCTGCGCCGCTCCCGACCTGGAGTTCGACGGACGCACGGTGGCCGGGGCCGACGTGCACGCCGCCTTCCTGGCCGCGCTGGCCGACAGCTACGCGACCGTGCTCAAGGCCCGCGACCTGGTCGGCTGACCGGCGGCCGTCTCCCGATCGGCGGCCTCTCGTTCGGCGGCCTCTCGTTCGGCTCGGCGGTCCGTGCGCAGGTCGATCAGCTGGGCGACCACCAGGATCGCCACCCCCAGAGCGACCACCCCGCCGATGACCAGCAACGCGAGCTGGCGCGGGGTGAACCGGGGGACGCCGGTCCAGTCCACCGTGCCGGTCACCGTGACCGGCTCGTCGCCCACGCTCAGCCGCAGGTTCCAGGTGCTCACCCGGTGGGCGTGGTGCGGGTCGGCCCGAACCACGGCCGGGCGGCCACCGACCGGACCCCGGATGCGGTAGTCGCGCCAGACCACGGTCGGGCTGTAGTCGCGGTGCTGCCAGCGGGGCGCGGTCGGCTCGGCCCGTTCGGGGCCGGGGGCCGGCAGCCCGCGCACGTCGCCGGCCTCGCCGTTCACCCCGGAACTGAACGAGTTGAGGTTCTCGTCGACGCCATGGGCGCTGATCCGCAGGTACGGCTCACCGGCGTAGCCGAGCACGGTCACGGTCTTGCCGGTGGTGTTGGTCAGCATCAGGGCGCCGCCGGCCTGCACCGAGACGTTCAGCCCGGGCACCGCCGGCTCGATCCCGGACACCGTGGACCGGTAGTGCCGGGCCTCGGTGCCGGTATGCGCCGGGCTGCCCAAGACGGCCGTGCGCGAGGCGTCGGCCCCGGCGGCCAGCCCGGTCAGCAGGACGGCGGTCGCCGCGGCCACCGCGATCAGGGTGGCCAGGATCCGCAGGGCCCGGCTCACGACGGCCCGCTGAACTGGGCGTGCCCGGACTGCACCTGATCAGGGGCGATGTCGATGCCGGAGTCGACGAGCCGGTGACCGAAGATGTCGGTGATCCGGATCGCCGACCCGCAGCCGGCCCCGCCGGCCGAGACGAAGTAGTTGTACTCCAGCCGAGGCACGTCCTTCCAGGAGCCGTTGACCTTGAGGGCCAGCGACCGGATCGGGTTGCGGTGGTTGCGCACCTGGATACCGCACCAGTACTGGCTCGACCCGGATTTGTACTTGTAGGCCACCGGCCCGGCCAGCCCGGGGCTGACCAGCTTCCAGGAGATCTGGATCAGCCCGGCCGACGCCGGGGCGAGCTTGGTGAATGCCTCCCGGCTGAGGTCGATCGCCCCCGGCGGGCACTCGGGGCAGCGGTCGACCACCTTGATCCGGATCGTCGTCCCGGTCGGGCCGGTGACGGCCAGGTAGGCGCCGCAGGCTCGTGAGTTGTCGTAGTCCTGCTGGTTCATCGCGCCGACCATCAGGTCGGCGGAGGCCTCGTAGGAGCAGTTGCCGGCGCCGGTCGCGGCGTAGAAGGTGGCGTGGCCGGTGTAGGTCCGGCCGTACTGGATCCGGCCGGCGCCGCTGGCTCCCGGTGCCGGGTCGGCGGCGGGAGGCTCGGTGGCCGGCTGAGCCTTCGGCTTCGCTTTGGCCGGAGCCTTCCGGGGGGCTCTGGCGACCGCGGTCGTCTTGATCGGCACCGGTGTCGGTGTCGGTGTCGGCGCGAGGGTGGCGGGAGTGCTTGAGGTCGGCGCCGGGTCCGGTGTCGGGTCGTCGGCCGCGATCGCCTCCCCGGTCGGCGTGCCGGTCGATTCCGGTGACTCGGTGGGAGCCGGGTCGGGATCGGGGTCGGCGAAGCTGAGGGTGCCGCCCCCGGCGGAGTTGTTCCGATGCTGCGTGGCCACGGCGACGCCGGCCCCGCCGAGCAGAGCCAGCACAGCGACCAGGCCCACGGCCAGCTGACGTCGTCCTATCACGCGATCACCTCCGCTCGGAGCCGCACGTCGTCAACCCCACGACCGTCCAGCTGCCCCCTTGGACCCTCAAACTCGCATCCGGAGGGTCAGCCGAACGTCGTCCGGAAGTTAAGTCGGGCCCACTCTGCGTACGGAACCGGTTGCGGACCGCTGGCGCGTGGTCGTCGACGGCAAACGGGACCGGCCCCCGACCGGAAGGGGTCGGGGGCCGGGGCTGCGGGAGGGGCTACTCCATCGCGGCGGCGGAGAGGGTCACGGCGGCGCGCTCGCCGCTCGCCGATCCGCCGTCCGGGCCGGCGTACGCCTCCTCGACCGGCCGCCGGTGCGGCTGGATCAGGGAGAACACCGTGATCGCGCCGAGCAGGAAGACCGCCCCGGAGACCAGGAAGGCCACCGTGAAGCCGTGCACCGGAGCATTGGCGGCCACGTTCGCCGAGGTCAGGTGGGCGGTGGCGTACGACGTGGTCGCGCTGGCGGCGATGGTGCTGAGCAGTGCCGTCCCGACCGATCCGCCGACCTGCTGCATGGTGTTCACCATGGCCGAGGCCACTCCGGCGTCGCTGCGGGCGACCCCGGCGGTGGCGGTGTTGATCGCCGGGGCGAAGATCAGGCCGAAGCCGAGGCCCAGCACCGGCAGGGCCGGCAGCACGTGGGCGACGTAGCTGGTCTCCGGGGTGATCCGGCTCAGGTACAGCATCGCGATCCCGCCGAGCAGCATGCCGGTGCTGATCAGGATCCGGGCCCCCACGATCGGCAGCAGCCGAATGTTGGCCAGGGTCGAGGAGAACAGCACGAAGGTGATCATCGGCAGGAAGGCGAGGCCGGTCTGGACCGGCGTGAAACCCTTGCTGAGCTGCAGGTAGTAGGTCAGGAAGAGGAAGACGCCGAAGATCGCGACAGCGGCCAGGCCGACCGAGAGGTAGGCGCCGCCCCGGTTGCGGTCGAGCACGATCCGCAGCGGCAGCAGGGGGCTGGAGACCCGGCTCTCGATGAACACGAACGTCGCCAGCAGGACGGCGCCGGCCACCAGGCTGATCACCGTGGTCGGGTTGCTCCAGCCGTCCGACTCGGCCCGCGAGAAGCCGAAGACCAGGCCGAACAGGCCGGCCCCGGCGGTGACCGAGCCGAGCAGGTCGATCTTGGGCCGCTCCGGGTTGGCCTCGTTGCGCAGGTAGATCAGCCCGCCGACCGCGGCCACGGCCGCGAACACCAGGTTGACGTAGAAGCACCAGCGCCAGGAGGCGTACTCGGTCAGGATGCCGCCGAGCAGCAGGCCGACCGCGCCGCCGCCACCGGCGACGGCCCCGAACACACCGAACGCCTTGCCCCGCTCACGCGGGTCCTGGAAGGCGTTGGCCAGGGTGGACAGAGCGGCCGGGGCCAGGATCGCGCCGAACGCGCCCTGCAGAGCCCGCGACGTCACCAGCAGGCCGAAGTTGCCGGCCGCCCCGCCGACCGCGGAGGCGACGGCGAACCCGATCAGGCCGCCGATGAAGGCCCACTTGCGGCCGAACAGGTCGCCGACCTTGCCGCCGAGCAGCAGCAGGCTGCCGAAGGCCAAGGCGTAGGCGGTGACGATCCACTGCCGCTGGTTGTCGGCGAAACCGAGGTCGTGCTGGGCCGAGGGCAGGGCGATGTTCACGATGGTGGCGTCGAGCACCACCATCAGCTGGGCCGTGGCGATGATGACGAGAATGGTCCAGCGGTTGTCGTGCTGATGGCTACGCGTCGCCATGGTGGCTTGCGAAGGTGTGGACATGCCAACCTCAATCGATGTAGTTGCAATTGGTGCGGCCGCCGCGCTGCGGCCTGGATCAGTCAGTTCGCTTGGGACGAGATCGCTTTCGCGACCTCCTGGTCGATCTGCCACAGGGTGGAGCACAGATCGACCAGCTGACCCTCGCTGAGCACGCCGAAGATCCGCTGGATCAACTGTTCGCGGGTGGCGAGAGCCCGCTGATGGAGCTCGCGCCCGGCGTCGGTCAGGTGAACCTGGCGGGCCCGGCGGTCGGCCGGATCGGTCTGGCGCTCGACCAGACCGTCTCGCTCGAGGACGTCGACCAGTTCGGTGACGGTACGAGGAGCCAGATCGAACATCTGGGCGATGGCGCTCTGCTGCTGCGGGCCACCTTTGGCCAGCAGGCCGAGAATCTTGGTGCGGGACAGAGACAGGCCGTGCTGGCTGAGTTCGCTGTCCATCAGGCGATGCATGCGCTTGATCGACATATACATCAGTTCGGCGGTCTCGACCGGATCGGCCGTGGTCATCTCGTCCTCATTCTCACTATCTGTCGGCCCTCATCGTGAGGACCCTCATCATCCTAACGCATCAGGCCCGCGAACCCTTCCCCCATCGGAGTGACGCTCGAAACAGCGGAACCGCGGCGGGGGCCGCTGCGTCCCACTTCCGACCGGCCCGGACGGGGCTCGGGGCGGCGACAGGGGGGACGACATGGCGCGGGTGCTGTTCGGTCTGATGATTCTGCTCGGCGGGGCCGGTCTGCTGGCCGGGTGCGACGACCAGTCCGTGACAGACGTGGATCCGGGCGGGCCGCCGGTCGTGAAGTCGGTGCCCGCGGCCGACGACCCACTGGTCTCGACCGCGCCGGTCGCCGGCAAGATCGGGCCGGTGCCGCGGCTGACCCAGAGCAAGGACGGCGACCTCAGCGTGGCCTGGGAGCTCAACGGCATCTCGGCCGGCGACCAGCAGCTGGTGCTGCACTACCTGGCCGGCGACGGCCACTGCGTGCAGCAGGCCGGCTTCCGGGTGGTCGAGACCGCCGCCACCGTCACCCTGACCGCGCTGGTGCGGGCCCCCAGCACGACGGCGGCCTGCGAGGGCCCCCGCCTGCTGGGTACCGGCTACCTCGACCTCGAGTCACCGCTGGCCGGGCGCCGTCTGATCCACGCCGAGGTCGACCCGGCCTGGTCGACCCTCGGCTGAGGTGCGGTGGCGAGGGCTCAGCGCGTGCTCGCCGTCCGGTAACGCCGTACCGACAGGGTGACGAAGACGGCCAGCAGCAGCAGCGACCAGCCGATCGAGACCGCGGCCGCGTGCTGCAACGGCCAGGCCGGCGTCCCGGAGACCGCGCTCGGGTTGCCGAACAGGTGCCGCATGGCCTGCACGGTGGCGCTCATCGGGTTCCAGTCGGCGATCGGCTGCAGCCAACCCGGCAGGCCCTGGGTCGGCACGAACGTGTTGGCCAGGAAGGTCATCGGGAAGAGCCAGGCGAAGGTGGCCTGGTCGGCCAGGGTGGCGGTGCCCACCGACAGCCCGATGAACGTGCCGGCCCAGAGCATGGCCAGGGCGAACAGGATGACGATGCCGAAACCGGCCGCCGCGTCGAGCAGGCCGCGGTGGATCCGCCACCCGGCCAGCAGCACGGCCAGCGCAACCATGATCGCCAAGCCGACCACGCGCAGGCTCAGATCGGCCAGGTTGCGCCCGGCCAGCACGGCCGAACGGGCGATCGGCAGCGAGCGGAACCGGTCGATGATCCCGGCCTGCATGTCGTCGGCCACGGCCACCGCGGCCTGGACCGCTACCAGCGCCATGGTCTGCATGAAGATCCCGGGCATCAGGAACTCGCGGTAGTCGCCGCCGTCCGGGAGGGTTATCGCGCTGCCGAAGACGTAGGCGAACAGCACAATCATGATCACCGGGAAGATCAGGTAGCCGGCCAGCTCGGCCGGGTGGGCTCGCAGCTGGGCATAGCTGCGCCCGGCCACCGTGGCCAGGTCGCTCGCCCCCCACCGTAACTTCTCGGCCCGGGTGCTCGGTGGCGCCGGCATGGTCGTGAGCCCCGACGCCGGGGTGGTGACGGCCGGGCTCGGCCCGGTGCTGTCGCTGGTGACGGTCGGGCGGTTCATCGGGACACCTCCGCGGTCAGGTTGAGGAAGACCTCGTCGAGAGTGGGCCGGCGTAGCGCGATGTCGGCGACCGCGACCGCGGCCCGGTCGAGCGCGGCGGCGATCCGAACCAGAGTGGGGACGCCGTCCTCGGTCAGGATCCGCAACCGGCCCTGGTCGGCGTCCACCTCGACCTCGGCGCCGGCGGCGGCCCGCACCAGGTCGGCCGCTTCGGCGAGCCGGTGGCGATCGCGCAAGACGACGTCCACACCGGCCCCACCCAGTGCCGACTTGAGCTCAAGCGGTGTGCCCGCGGCGGCGATCCGGCCGTGGTCGAGGACGACGATCTGGTCGGCCAGCCGGTCGGCCTCGTCCAGGTACTGCGTGGTCAGCAGCACGGTGGTGCCGCTGGAGACCAGCTCGGAGATCATCTCCCAGATCTCCAGCCGGTTGCCGGGATCGATCCCGGTGGTCGGCTCGTCCAGGAACAGCACCGGTGGGGCCACGATCAGGCTGGCGGCCAGGTCGAGCCGGCGCCGCATGCCGCCCGAATAGGTGCCGATCCGCTTGTCGCCGGCCTCGCCGAGGTGGAACCGCTCGAGCAGTTCGTCGGCCCGCAGGTGGGCCTGGCGCCGGGTCAGGTGGTACATCCGGCCGAACATCACCAGGTTCGAGCGCCCGCTGAGCTTCTCGTCGACGGCCGCCGACTGCCCGGCCAGCCCGATCCGGAAGCGGGCCTGATTCGCCTCCTGGACGACGTCGTACCCGGCCACCCAGGCCCGGCCGCCGTCCGGGGCCAGCAGGGTGGACATGATCCGGATGGCGGTGGTCTTGCCCGCGCCGTTGGGCCCGAGCAGGCCGCAGATCGTGCCGGACCGGACGGCCAGGTCGAACTCGGACAGAGCCAGATGCTTTCCGTAGCGCTTGGTCAGGCCCTCGGCCCGCACCGCGTGATCCATGAGTTCCCCTCTTCGATCTTCCTTAACATCGATAAGGACTTAACGTTGTTAAGCATGAATTGAACGCTGTTAAGCTGTCAACCGTGGATGCGGAGCCGGCTGACTCTCGGGCGTCGGCTCCGCGCGCTCCCGGGCAGCGCGCTTCCGGGCCGCGGGCCGCTGGGCCGGCTCTGGATCGGGCCACGGTGGTGGCGGCCGCGATCAAGGTGCTCGACGAGGAGGGCCTGGACAAGCTCAGCCTGCGCCGGCTGGCCCGCGAGCTCGGCGTCGCCGCCCCGGCCCTGTACTGGCACTTCCGCGACAAGCAGGAACTGCTCGACCAGATGGTCGTGACCATGGCCGGCGACAACGTCTGGCTGCCGCCGCAACCGGGCGAGCCCTGGGACGCCTGGCTGGCCGAACGAGCCCGGCGGCAGCGGGTGGCCATGCTGGCACACCGGGACAGCGCCCGGCTGGCTGCCGGAACCCGTCCTACCGCAGCACTTTTCCCCTTGATCGACGACCGGATCGGGACACTCGCCGAAGCCGGCTTCACGCCCGGCCAGGCGCTACGGGCGGTGCTGGTGGTCAGCAGCTATGTCACCGGGTTCGTGCTCGACGAGCAGGCCGAGGCGGCCCGCGAGAGCGAGGAGGCCGATCAGGTCAGCCGGGCCGCCGAGATCGCCTTCCGGGATGCCCTGACCACCGGTCGGTTACCCAACCTGCTGGGGGCTTTCGCCGAGGTCGGCGACCCCAACGACGAGCGCGGGTTCGAGTACGGACTGGGTCTGCTCATCGATGGCATGCGGGCCCAGCTCGCACGCAACCGCTCCGGTGAACCCGTGCCGCCCGGCCCTGATCGGGATCAGACCGGCGGGTAGCGCCGGGGCCAGGAGGTGTCCGGACCCCACTCGCCGTGCAGCTCGCCGCCCCGGTAGAACTCGAAGTACAGATCGTCGGCCAACTGCAGCAGGATCCCGCGGGCCTCGACGTCGGCGGCCCAGTCCAGTGGCAGGGCCTCGTCCCCGAGGGCGGCGCCGAGCAGGTTGCCGCAGACCGCCCCGGTCGAGTCGCTGTCTCCGGAATGGTTGACCGCGGCCAGCAGCGCCGTCCGCACGTCGTCCGTGGCCAGGGCGCAGTAGACGGCGATGGCCAGGGCCTCCTCGGCCACCCAGCCGCCGCCCAGCGCCTCGACCTGCTCCGGGCTCGCCGGCCCGAGCCGGGCGGCGGTCACCGCCTGGTCGAGGGCCTGCAGGGTTTCGTGGGCGCCGGTGACGTTCTGCTTGAGGTAGGCCACCGACTCGGCGACCGCCTCGGCCATCGGCAGCCCCCGGACCAGGGCTTCGACGATCAGCGACAGCGCTGCGGCCGAGTGCCCGGCGGTCGGATGGCCATGGCTGTAGCCGGAACTCTCGATCGCCATCCGGGCCGTCCAGTGCGGTCCGGCCTGGATCAGCCCGAACGGGGCCGATCGCATCACCGTGCCGCAGCCCTTGGACCGGAGGCAGGCCGTCGGCAGCGGATCGTCGGGCGAAGACCGCTGCAGCCCGGTCAGGCAGGTGTTGCCCGGCGCCCGCCGGTGGTGCAGAACCGGCTCGTCGAGCAGCCAGCTCGGCGGCTGGTCGGCGCCGGGCCGCACCGGCGTCACCCCCTGGGTGATCAGCCAGCGCTGGTAGGCGTTCCAGACCGCCAGGTGCGGGGCGCCGATGCCCTTGTCCCGGCGGACCCCGCCCCGGATCAGCCCTTCCACCGTGAAGATGGTCATCTGGGTGTCGTCGGTGATCGCCCCCAGCCGCCCGTACTCGGGCACGTAGCCGGTCAGGCCGGCCGGGCCGTGCTCGGCCCGGATCTCGCTCAGCGAGTCGAACTCGATCCCGGCGCCGAGGGCGTCCCCGATCGCTCCGCCGATGAGGCAGCCGCGAATCCGGTCTCGGGGGGTCAGTTCGACAGTTCTGCGCTCAGCCACCCGGTCATCATTCCGCCTGCCGCCCCGGATCGGGGCATTCGGGTGCTGTGCTCACTCCGGAATCGGTGGTGCCCAGCCGGGCCGTCGGACCAGGCAGAACGGGTGCCCGACCGGATCGGCGAACACGTCCTCGGTCAGGACGGTGGCGCCCAGGGCCAGCACCAGCGGCGTGGCCGCGGCGACGTCCTCGACCATCACGTCGAGATGGAACTGCTGCGGGACGGCGGGCTCCGGCCAGGTCGGGCGGCGGTGATCCGGGGCTCGCTGGAAGGCCAGACCCGAGGCCTGGTCACTGGCCGAGACGACCACCCAGTCGTCGTCCTGGTACGTGATGGGCGCGGAGAGCAGCCGGCTGTAGAAGCCGGCCAGGGCCGCTGGGTCCGGGCAGTCGAGGACGACGTGGTGCAGCCGACCGATCATCAGCCTGCCTCTCGGGTCGGGGTTCATCCACGGTCTCGGTTGTCCGGTGCCATCGCAACCCGACTCGCTACAACCCCGGCCCGGTCGGGTTGCCGGCCGAATCCGGTGGGTTGTACCGAGCCGGTTGCGATCGCGGCCGAAGACCTTGACCTTCCAGCGGGGTCGCGGGCCAGGGCCTGCTGGCCGACCTGTTCGGGGCAACCCTGTTCGAGGCAACGCAACGACCCGGCGCGGTCGGGTGGTCGATCGGCTGGAGAAGCACCAGATCGCGGTCTACCTCGGTGCCATCGCGGCCGGCCTCCTGACCGGCTCGCTCGTCCCGTCGGCCGGCCCGGGGTTGGAGCGGGCGATCAACCCGGTGCTGGGAGCCCTGCTGTACGTCACGTTTCTGCAGGTACCGGCCCGGGAGCTGGTGCGCTCGCTGCGGGCCGGCCGGTTTCTGGCCGCCGTGCTGACGGTCAACTTCGCGGTGGTGCCGCTGGTGGTGGCCGCACTGCTGCCCCTGCTGCCGGCCGACCGGGCGGTTCGGCTCGGCGTACTGCTGGTGCTGCTCTGCCCCTGCGTCGACTACGTGATCGTGTTCAGCGGGCTGGCCGGCGCGGCCCGGGGCCCACTGCTGGCGGTCACGCCGGTGCTGTTGCTGGTCCAGATGCTGGCCCTGCCGCTCTTCCTGCTGCTGTTCCTGGGCCGGGGCCTGGCCGACGTGGTCGAGGTGGGCCCGTTCGTGACCGCTTTCGTCGGGCTGATCGTGATCCCGCTGGCGCTGGCCTGGACCACGCAGGTCTGGGCGGCCCGGCGGCCGGCGGGCCACCGGTTCGCGGCCGGTCCGGGCGCGGCGATGGTGCCGTTGATGGCCGCCACCCTGTTCGCCGTGGTCGGCTCCCAGGTGCCGAAGCTCGACACCGCGGGCCCGGTGCTACGGGTCGTGCCGGTCTATGTCGTCTTCCTGGTCGTGATGGCCTTCGCCGGGGTCGCGGTGGCCCGGGCCTTCCGGCTCCGGGTCGGGCCGGCCCGGGCTGTGGTCTTCACCGGGGCGACCCGGAACTCGCTGGTCGTGCTGCCGCTGGCCCTGGCCCTGCCGTCGTCGCTGGGGGTGGCGGCCGTGGTCGTGGTCACCCAGACCCTGGTCGAGGTGCTGGGCCTGCTCGTCTACGTGCGCGTCGTCCCCCGGCTGGTCCCGGCGCTCGACCGGCCGGCCCGGGCGAGGGCCTAACCTCGCGGACGCGCTACTTGGCCGGCCGCTGCAGCGGCTTGCCCGCGGCCGAGACCACCGTCCACAACCCCTGCCGCAGGCCCTGGCCGTTGGCGTCGCCCGGGGCGTGGTCGCCGCTGAAGGTGTACACCGGCCGGCCGTCGACGGTGAGCTGGCGCTTACCGTTCGGCCGGACCAGCACACCGAGCTTGCCCGAGACCCCGGGCAACGCCTTGGGCAACTTGGCCGGCGCCTTGACGAACGGCCAGCGCTTGGCGCACTTGCCGGTGCAGGCCGAGTGGGACTTGCCGTCCTTGCCGAAGTCGTAGACGGTCATGCTCTTCGAGTTCACCAGCACCGTGCCGACGGCCGTCATCGCTGGGCTGATCAGCGGTTTCACCGTCGGCGAGTTCGAGCCCAGGGTGGCTTCGGCCGACGGTTCGGTGGCGGCCGGGTCCGAGGCCGGCGTCGGCTGGCTCGCGGCCGCCGGCACGGTCGAGCCGGTGCCGGGCAGCGGGGCCGACGTGGCCGAGGAGCCGCCGCAGCCGGCCGTCAGGGCCAGAACGGCGAGGCTCAGACCCGCGACGGCGAGGGACGGTTTGGTGCTGTTGTTCATGATTATGAGCACGGCCCGGGGCCCGGAGCCGGTTCAGACCGAGGGCGCGGCGTGCAGGATGACCACGCCCTGGCTGTTCAGCAACTGGATGTCGGCGATCTGGCTCGGCTTCAGGTCGGTGCTGCCGGCCAGCGTGATGGTCTTGTCGGCCAGCGCCTTCCAGGCCGCCACCTGCTGCACCGCGCTGCCGTCCCGGGGGACGACGACCAGGCTGTAGGTCCAGCGCCGCGCGCCGCCGCTCGGGGGCGGGTCCCAGCCGCTGTAACTGCAGGTGAGGCTCACTTTGGTGCCCCAGGAGACGGAGTTCAGCAACAGCGTGGCCTTGACCGGCGACTTCACCAGCGCCGACATCGTCAGCTCGGTCCCGCCGACCGAGGCCGACGGCGGCCCGGTCACCGCCGGCGAGCCGGAGCCCCCGGCGGCCAGCAGGACCCCGATCACCAGGACGGCGGCTGCGGTCAGCCCGGCGACCGCGTTCAGCACGCGTCGCTGCCGCCGCTGCCGGCGAACCTCCGCGGCCATCCGGGGCAGCAGGGTGTCGGGCGGCGGCTCCGGGGTGACCCGCGGGGCGAGCATCTGCTCGACCGGGACCTGGGCCAGCAACCCGGGCATGCCGGCCAGTTCGGCCACGGCCGCGGTGCAGCGCGGGCAGGTGCTCAGGTGGGTCTCGAAGGCCCGGCGGTCGGTCGGGTCGAGGGCGCCCATCACGTACGCGGCGTCCCAGTCGGTGAAGGGGTCGGGCTGCTCGGTCATGCCGTCACCCCCATCTCCTGCAGGGCCAGCCGCAGCGCGCGCAACGCGTAGTGGGCCCGGGACTTGACTGTGCCGTCGGGGATTCCGAGCGATCGGGCCGCCTCCGCCGTCGACCGACCGCGGTAGTAGCACTCTACGATCACGGCCCGGTGTTCGGGGCTCAACGTGTCCAGCGCATCAGCGATCAGCCAGACGTTGAGCACTGCCTCGGACCGGTCGGGCTGGATTACGTCCGGGGGCGCGTCGCTGAGCACCTCGTGGGTGCTACGGCCGCGGCGCCACTCGTCGATCACGATCCGGTGGGCCACGGTGAACAGCCACGACCGGGCCGACTGCTGCGACTGGCTCAGTACGCTCGGGTGCCGCCAGGCCCGCAACATCGTCTCCTGGACGACGTCCTGGGCCCGCATCCGGTCGCCACCGGTCAGCGGCGTGACGAATGACCACAAAGCGGCCGCGTGCTGGTCGTAGAGGGCCCGCAGCAGTGCATCGCTCTGATCGGCCACCGAACCCTCCACGCTCGTCCCTACGCAGTTCGCCCGCCTGCGGTTCAGTCGCCGCGGGCCCGGCGCACCGGTCACTCAACCAGATCAACCTCAAAACCCCGCAAACCGACGGTGGTGGTTCGGTCCGGTGGCCGCCGCCGGCCGGCTGGTAGCGTCCGACGGCGTGATCTCTGACGACGTGCGCTCCAGCCTCGACCCGGCCCGACTCGATCTGGTCGCCGACACGCTGCGCCGGTGGGCCCGGGACGAGCACCTCAAGCAGGTCGTGATGAACTCCCCGGCGCCGGCCGCCGTGGCCCGGCGGATCGCCGGCCGCTACACCGCCGGCGAGACCATCGAGACCGCGCTGGAGGCGGCCCGGGCCTCGATCGCCCGCGGCCACGCCGTCAGCATCGAGTACACCGGCGAGAGCGTGCGGGACGAGGACATCGCCGACGCCGAGACCGAGGTGTTCGTCGACGTGGCCGAGACCGTGGCCACGAACGACCTGCCGGCCACCCTGTCGTTCGACCTGTCCCACGTCGGGTCGGTGATCGACCCGGCGCTGGGCCTGCGCAATGCCCGGCGGATCGCCGCCGCCACCGCCGGCCTGGGCACGGCCCTGATGGTGTCGGCCGAGGCCTCCGACCGCACCGACCTCGTGCTGGACCTGTACGAGCAGCTGAACGACGAGTTCCCGCACGTCGGGATCACCCTGCAGGCCCGGTTGCACCGGACCGAGACCGACGTGACCCGGGTGCTGCGCCGTCCGGGGCTGGTCCGGCTGGTCAAGGGCGCCTTCGCCGAACCGGTGCAGACGGCTCTGCCCCGCGGCACCGAGGAGCTGCACGACCGCTACCTGGAGCTGGCCCGGCGCCTGATCGACAGCGGGCACCCGACCGCCGTGGCCACCCACGACCCGCGACTGCTGAACGACCTGCTGGCCGGCGGCCGGGTGCCGGCTGGCCCGGGGCCGGTCGAGTTCGAGATGCTGCTCGGCCTGGGCACCGAACGGCTGGACCAGCTGCGGGCCGACGGCTACCGGACCCGGGAGTACATCATTTTCGGCACCGAGTGGTGGCTGTACGTGCTCAACCGGATCGCCGAGCAGCCGGAGCGGGTGTTCGACGCGATCATCGACGCCGGCTCCGCGGCGTCCTGACCGGCTCGTCCGTTCGGGCCATCCGGATGGCGGGTGAGTATCAGCAGTAGCCGTGCGTCACTCTTGCCCCTGGCGTCCCGGCATCCGGCCGGATCCGCCCCGGGCTGGGGGAAATTCATGGCTGTCGATACCAGAACCATTCTTTCGCAAGCTATTCGGTCAGAACCGACTCGTCCGATTCTGACCGACGTGGTCGAATCGGCGCGGGCCGCGGCGGAACTGGCCGCCGGCGGGGTCGTCGGCCACGGGTTCGGCAACTTCTACGCGATCACGGCCCGGGCCGACCAGGCCTCGGTCGCCCGGGTGAACGCGATGAAGGGCCGGCCGGTCGATCAGGTCGGCAGCGTCACCGTTCCGCCGTCCCGGATCCCGGAGCAGTTCGACTGGACGGCGCTACCGCCCGGGCTGAGCCGCCGGGCGGTGCTGACCGTGATGGACACCTTCTTCGGTCTGGGGCCGTTCGGATTCCGCGGGCCGGCGGCGGCACACCTACCGGCCCACATGACCTCCCGGGACGGCGCGGCGCTGACCACCCAGGTCATCGCGCCCGGATACGCCTGCCCGGCCAACGATTTCCTGACCCGCGGCCTGGACGCCACCGGCGACGACCTGCTTTACACCACCTCGGCCAACCGGTCCCGGCACCTCACCGGGGCCGACGACACGCCCGCGCACTGGCGGGCCGACGGGCTGCGGGCCGAGTTCGCGCACGAGCCCGCCTTCCGGCTGCTCGAGCACCCGGACGAGGACGCCGCCCGGGCCGGCTACCCGCTGCACCTGCCCATGTCGACCACCATTCTCGGCTTTCACCGGCTGGGGACCAATCCGAGCGACCCCCGGATGATCCAGTTCGTGCTGGAGCGGCACGGCTCGCTGCACGTCGACGTGGTGCGAAACGTGCTCGACCGGTTCGGGTTCGGCCTCGAGATCGGGCCGCGGGCCCGGACTCGGCTGCGGCTGCGGGAATACCCGCCGGCCTGACCCGGCGGCGGCGCCGGCTTCACCCGGTGCGGTCGATCCCGGCTCTGTCGATCCCGGCTCGGGCCGGGCCGAGCGCGGTCTCCGGAACCCGGTCGAGGGTCAGTCCGAAGTGCTCCTGGTAGGCCGCGAGAACGGCCGCGTCGCCGACCAGTTCGCGCTCTTGTCGAGCCCCGTCGGCGGTGATGATCAGGATCCGGTCGCTCAGGGTGATCCGGCCGTTCTCGGTCAGCCGGGAACACACCGTCCGGCGGGCGAAGCCCGACTCGGGCGAGGTCTGCTGCCACCAGCAGGTCGGGCCGAAATCGCTCAGCGAGCGTTCGACCGGCTCGAGCTGGTACTGCAGTTCGCCGTCCTTGAACACGTTCATCGCACCCCCGCCGGGGCCGGAGCCCGGATCAGGGTCGGCGTCCAGCACGGTGAACCGGCCCTCGGGATCGTCCTGGTCCACCCGGCTGCCGGCCAGCAGAGGGTAGACGCTGTGGTCGCCGAACCCGACGTCCACCAGCCAGGGCCCGCTGCCGTCGGGCAGCCGGACCAGCAGGGCCAGGTGGTCCAGCGGCGGCCCGAAACCGCCGTCCCGGTGCACCCGGGCGCCGAGCAGGGTGACCTGCGCGCCGAGGGACTCGAGCAGCAGGCCGAAGGCGCCGTTGAGTTCGTAGCAGAACCCGCCGCGACGGCTCCGCACGATTTTGTCGATCAGGTCGGGCTCGGCCAGGGAGACCACGTCGTCCAGGTGCTGGGCCAGGTTCTCGAAGGGCACGGTCAGCAGATGGGCCCGGTGCAGGCGGCGCAGCGCCTCGGCGTCCAGCCGGCCCGACCGATCGGGCCGACGATCGGACCGATCAGAACCGGGCCGCGCGATCCGGTCGAGATAGGCCGATGCGGTGGCCTGATCCATCCGCGAGCCTTTCGGTCAGGACCGCCGCCACCAGGCCTGTTCCGGCTCGGAGATCGGCACCTTGGACCCGGTCGAGGCGGGGATCAGCTTGTCCGACAACCGGCGCGAGGGCGGGGCGAAGATCACGGCCGAGATCTGCTGGTAATGCAGGTCGGGGTCGGGGATGAAGTTGATCGTGCTGAGCGCCTGGTCCTGGCCGGCCGACTCCAGGATGTAGACCCCGTAGCCGAACAGCTGGCCGGTCAGCGTGCGGTCGTAGCGCATGTCGGTGACCTTCGACATCGGCATGATGTCGACCTTGCGGGTGACCAGGCCGTGCACCAGCATCAGCCGGCGGTCGGTGGCCAGGAAGATCTCGTGGTGCCACTCGGCCACGTAGAACAGCAGCCGGCCCAGGAGCAGGATCCAGATCACGATGACGACGTCGACCAGCCGGCGGCCACCGTCGCCCACGGCACTGCTCACGTAACCGACCACGATCAGACCGGCGATCACCGTCAGCACCGGCTCGAGCAGCGTGATCCAGTGCCGGTGCAACAAGAAGATGATCTTCTCGGTCGGGATCAGGTACCGGTCGAGCTCCTTCGGAGCATCTGGATGGAAGCGCTCGATCTGCCCGGCCATGACGCCAACGTACTGGAACGACGACGCTCGGCACGTGCCTATGACCAGTGTTTTTCCGACATTCGCGGTCGAGCCGGTCCCGGATCCGGCCCGGATCCGGCCCGGGTGGGCTCAGAGCAGCCCGAGCCGGGCCAGCGGCTCGATCAGTTGCTGTTCCTCGTAGGCCAGGTGCGAGAGCAGGGCGTCGGTCAACCGGTCCATCGCTCGTTGGAGCCCGTTGAAGTCGTCCGGGGTGGCGACGAACTCGACCAGGGCCCGGTCGACCCCCTCCAGCACGTCATGGATGACGACGTGCTCGGCCTCGAGCCGGTCGACCACCGGGACCAGCCCGGCGTCGCTGCGGCGCAGGGCCGGGAACAGGGCGGCGTCCTCGAGCGAGTGGTGCTGGGTGACCGTCCGGCAGTATGTGGCGCAGTAGGCCCCGAGCGTCCAGTCGTTCTGCCGCAGGGTCATCTCGTTGATCGCCGACCGGGCCGCACCGGCCTCGATCGCGCCGTCCTGGACCTGGCGGAGAATGTCGCGCAGCCGGTCGAGCTCACCGCGCAGGTGATCGTGGACGTCGATCAGGTGCTGCCCGCCGGCCTGCTCGCGCCGGGAGTAGACGTATCCGGCCGGGGCGGCCGGAGCCACCGGCCGGGCCGACTCGTCCCAGAACTGCTCATCGCTGAGCCGGGTCGCCGGGGCGGCGGTCGGGATCACCGAGAACGAACCGGAGCCGGTGGGCGGGGCCGGAACGGGTGCGGCCTCGGGTTCGGCCTCGGGTTCGGCGTCGGGCCGGGCCGGCGGCGTGACCTCCGCCGGCGAGGGGGCCTCGGACGATGACGCCGATCGCCGTTCGCGCTCGGCGGCCACCAGTTCCCGGACGCCGGGCGCGACCTCGAGCGCGAACCGCTGGATCGACTCCGGGTCGTCCGAGCCGAGGATGAAGCCGGTGATGCCGTAGGTCAGGGTGAGCTCGGCCAGTTCCTCCACCCACTGCTTCGGCGGGCCGACCAGCAGGCCGGCTCCGGCCGGCTGGAACTGCCCGGAGATGTTGAGGAACCGGCGCACCGCGGCCGGCTCCCGGCCGGCGTCGGTGGCACCGGCGTCGATCAGCTCGTTCATCCCGGCCAGATCGCCCGGCCCGCCGGGCAGGTAGGCCAGCGAGGGCAGCCACCCGTCGGCGGCCCGGCCGGTGAGCCGCAGCATCCGCGGCTTGTAGGCGCCGAGCCAGATCCCGATGTCGTGGGCCGCCGCCGGCCCGCGCTTGGCCCCGACCACCCGGTAGTGCTCGCCGTCGACCCGGACGCCGCCGCGCTCGCCGGTGTTCCAGATCGCCCGGATCACCAGGATCGCCTCCTCCAGGGCGTCCACCCCCTGGGCCGGGGTCAGCCGCCGCCCGCCGGAGGCCTCGATGCCGTCCCAGAAGGCGCCCGCGCCCAGGCCCAGCTCCAGCCGGCCCCCGCTGAGCAGGTCGAGGCTGGCGGCACTGCGGGCCAGCACCGTGGGCTGGCGAAGCGGCAGGTTGAGCACATTGGCCGACAGCCGGATTCGCTCGGTCCGGGCGGCCAGGTACGACATCAGGGTCCAGGTGTCCAGGAACGCCGGCTGGTACGGGTGGTCCTGAAAGGTGGCCAGGTCGAGCCCGACCTGCTCGGCCAGCTGGGTCAGCGCCACCACCCGCTCCGGCTGCTGGGCCGCGGGCGTGATGAAGGCGCCGAACAGGAGGTCGTGCCCGTAGTCGGTCATGTTTTCACCGTACCGACCGGGGCCGACCGACCTGCCGACCGGTGCCGATCAGCTCGTTCACGGGCCGATCAGTAGGTGAACCGGCCGATCAGCTCGTTCACGTCGTCCGCCAGCGCGAACAGCTCCTGGGCCGATCCCCGGGTGGCGTCGGCCCCGGCCGAGGTGGCTCCGGCCGACTCGGCGATGGCGGCCACGTTGGTGGCGATCTGTGAGGCTCCGGTGGCGGCGTCGTTGACCGACCGGGAGATCTCGCCGGTGGTGGCCGACTGCTCCTCGACCGCGGCCGCGATCATCGACTGGTTCTCGTCGATCCGCTCGATCACGGCCGTGATCTCGTGGATCGCCTTGGCCGCGTCGCCGGTCAGGGCCTGGATGGCGTCGATCCGGGCGGTGATGTCGTCGGTCGCCCGGCCGGTCTCCGCGGCCAGCGCCTTGACCTCGGTGGCGACCACGGCGAAGCCCTTGCCGGCGTCACCGGCCCGGGCGGCCTCGATCGTCGCGTTGAGGGCCAGCAGGTTGGTCTGCTCGGCGATGGTCGTGATCACCTTGACGATGTCGCCGATCTCGTCGCTGGCCTCGCTCAGCCGGGCCACCGACTCGCCGGTGAACTGGGCCGAGCGGCTGGCCTCGTTGGCGACCTGGGCCGCGGTCGCCGTCTGCTGGGCGATCTCGCGGATCGAGGCGCCCATCTCCTCGGTCGCGCCGGACATCGACGCGACGCTGGTGGAGACCTCTCCGCTCGACCGCGACACCGCTCCGGCCTGGTCGGCGGTCGTGTTGGCGGCCTGCTCCAGGGTCGCCGAGACGCCGGTCAGAGCCTGGCTGGCGTGGGTCAGCCGGGCCGCCGAATCGCCGGCGGCCCGGATCGTGCTCGAGATCTCGACCAGTGCGGCGTTCAGCGACTCGGCCATCTGGCCCATCGCGTCATCCGTCTCGACCGTCGCCCGGACGGTCAGGTCGCGGGCCGCCACCGCCTTGAGGACGTCGACCATCCGGCCCAGCTGGCTGCTCAGGGCCCGACTGCTGAGGATCACCAGGCCGAGGAAGATCAGGAAGGCGACCAGGCCGAAGCCCAGCACGGTGACCCGGGCCGTGGTCGAGGCGCTGCGGGACTCCTTCTGCTGGTGCTCCACCGCGGCCAGCATGGCCTGGTCCACCTGGCCCAGGGACTGCTCGAGCTGGTCGAACAGGTCGATGAAGCCGGGCAGGGCCAGGACGGCGTTGGCCCGGTTCGTCCGGACGGTGTCGACCAGGGTGGTGGCCCGGCTGGCGTAGTCGCTCAGGTCGGGCCGGATCTTGGCGAAGGCCGGCTTGAGCGCCGGTGGTGCGCCCGCCGCCGCCGCGTCGAAGTGCACCAGGATCTGCTGGGCCTGGTCGGACACCTCGTCGACGCCGTAACGCTTGCGCTGGCCCGGCGTGGTCGCGTACATCGCGGCCATCACGCCGGCCCGGATGCCGTCGTGCAGCATGTCCGCGTTCCACTGCTCCGACATGGCGTTGCTGATCGACGACATGTCGTCGGCGACCGAGGCCTGCCTACCGGTCGCGATCGTGGCGGCGCCGGCGACGATCGCCACGGACAGCGCGCCGGCCACGCCGAGCACCGCGAGGCGCTGCGTGATCGTCATTTTCACAGGGGGCCCGCCAACGTCGGTTCCATGGTGCTGGACAGACATTCATCGTGACCCGACCTGTGGATCTTGAGCTGACCAGGTGAGGTATCCGACCAGTAGCAGGATGACGACGCCGAACACGGCCGTCACCGGGCCGGTGCCCCAGCCCAGGCCGCCCTCGTGTTTGGACACGGCCATGTAGTCGGCGAACGAGGCGCCCAGCGGCCGGGTGGTGACGTAGGCGCTCCAGAAGGCCAGGATCGGGTTCAGCCCGAACCAGCGGTAGGCGATCGCCGGGATCAGGATGATGCCGATGAACATGAAGCCCGACCCGAGGTAGCCCAGGTCGAGGCTGCGGGCGGTCCAGTCGCCGGCCGACGTGCCGAGGGCGAAGGTGGCCACCACGGCGCACCAGTAGAAGACCTCCCGGCGGCGGGAGTAGATGCTGTGGATCGAGAGCGTGCCCTCGCGGCGGTACCAGAGCACGAACACCACGACCAGGGCGACCACGAACGAGAGGGTCGACTCCCCGAAGGTGATGCCGAGCGCGATCCGGCTGCCGTCCGAGAGCATGGTGCCTACCACGCTGATCATGGCGATCGAGGCCCAGTAGATCGGGGCCACGTAGCGGTCGGCCCGGAACTGCAGCACCAGGGCGGTGACCAGGGCGACGGCGGTCAGCAGGACCAGTCCGGCGGCCAGCGGCACGGCCGAGTTGCCGATGAAGTCGGACGCGGTCTCGCCGGTCCCGGTGGTCAGGATCTTGATCAGCCAGAAGATGGCGGTGGCTTCGGGCACCTTGCTCAGCAGGGGCCGGCGGGTGCGCGAGGCAGTGGTCACAGGCTGGGACATGTGCACCAACGGTAGGGACGGATCGTGTGGACACGATGAGAGAGCTCTCATCCGGCGTACATGGTTCGGGCCTACCGTGGCCGGTATGCGAGTGCTGGTCGTCGAGGACGAGACCCGGATGGCGAGCCTGCTGCGCCGGGGCCTGGGAGACGAGGGCTGGACGGTCGACGTCGCCTCGACCGGCCCCGAAGGCCTCTGGGGCGCCACCGAGCACGACTACGACGCCGTCGTCCTGGACGTGATGCTGCCCGGGATGGACGGTTTCACGGTCTGCCGGACCCTGCGCGAGCGGGGCCGCTGGTGCCCGGTCCTGCTGCTCACGGCCCGGGACGCGGTCGAGGACCGGGTCCACGGCCTGGACGCCGGGGCCGACGACTACCTGGTCAAACCGTTCAGCCTGGCCGAACTGGCGGCCCGGCTACGAGCCCTGACCCGGCGCGGCCCGGTCGAGCGCCCGGTGGTGCTCGACGTCGGCGGCCTGCGGCTCGACCCGGGCGTCCGGCGGGCCTGGCGGGACGGGGTCGAGATCACCCTGACCCCGCGCGAGTTCGCCCTGCTGGAGCTGTTCCTGCGGCGTCCGGGCCAGTTGCTCAGCCGGGAGCGGATTCTCGACAGCAACTGGGACTTCGCCTTCGAGGCGGAGAGCAACATCGTCGACCAGTACGTCTCGTACCTGCGTCGCAAGGTCGACAAACCGTTCGGAGTGGTGCAGATCGAGACCGTGCGCGGCAGCGGCTACCGGCTGCGTGAGCAGGCCGTCCCGGCGGGCCGGTCCGCCGGTCGCGAGGACTGACCGGTGTCGTTGCGGGCCCGGCTGGTGCTGCTGTTCACCCTGGCCACGCTGCTGGTCGGCACCGCCGGTGGGCTGCTGCTGGCCCGCCGGCTGCAACTGGGCCTGGAGTCCGACCTGGACGGGGTCATGCGGCAGCGGGCCGCGGCCGTCACCGCCGCCCTGAACCGCCCCGGCCCGGCCGGTACCGATGCGACCGGGGTCGACCTGAGCTCGGCCGAGGGACCGGTCCAGCTGCTGGCCGCCGACGGCACCGTGCTGGCCGGCGCGGGCGGGGCCGGCAGCACCGAACCCTTGATGGACGCCGACCACCTGGCCCGCGCCACCCGGGCCGTGTTCATCATCGACACGGTCGCGCACGTCGGCAGCCATCAGGAGACGGTCCGGGTGCTGGCCCGGCCGGTCGGTGACGGCCGGCTGGTGGCGCTGGCCGTCGGTCGCCAGCCCGAGGACGACGTCGTGGCCCGCACCCTGGTCGAGCTGGCCGTGCTCGGCGGACCGGCGGTGGCCCTGATCGCGCTCGGCGTCTGGCTGGTGACCGGAGCGGCGTTGCGGCCGGTGGAGCGGATGCGGGCGCAGGCCGCCGCGGCCTCGCCCCGGGACCGGACCGTGCTCACCGTGCCGGCCGGCGGTGACGAGCTGACCCGGCTGGCCGTCACCCTGAACAGCCTGCTGGCCGCTCAGCAGGCCGCCCTGCGGGCCGAGCAGTCCTTCCTGGCCGACGCCGGGCACGAGCTGAGGACGCCGCTGGCCATCCTGGCCGGCGAGCTGGAGTACGCCGACCGCCCCGCCCGGACCGAGGCCGAGCTGCGCGAGACCGTCACCGTCGCCCGGGAGGAGACCACCCGGCTGGTTCGGCTGGCCGAGCAGTTGCTGGTGCTGGCCCGGATGGAGGACACCGGCCGCAACCGGGCCGATGTCGGCCTGCGCGCCCTGGCCGGGCCGGCGATCACGGCCTGGGCCGCCACCACCCGCGCGGCCGGCGTCCGCTTCGAACTGGCCCCCGGGGACGAGGTCACGGTCCGGGTGGACGCCGACCGGACCCGGCAGATGCTCGACAACCTGCTGGCCAACGCCCTGCGGGTGGCCCCGGCCGGCAGTGCCGTGCTGATCACGGTGCAGACCGTGACCAGGCCGGACGGCGTCGGCCAGGCCCGGATCAGCGTGTCCGACCAGGGTCCGGGCTTTCCGCCGGGCTTCCTGCCGCAGGCGTTCGAGCGGTTCCGCCGGGCCGAGCCGTCCCGGGCCCGGAGCGGGCCGGCCGTTCCGGGGGCGAGCGCTGACAGCTCCGGCGCCGGGCTGGGCCTGGCCGTGGTCCGGAGCATCGCCGAGGCCCACGGCGGCAGCGCGACGGCGGCCGACCGCGACGGCGGGGGAGCCGTCGTCAGTGTGCTGCTTCCACTACCGGGCGCGGAACCGGCGCCGGCTGCTCCGGCTCCTGCGACCGCGCCGTCCGATCGGCCGCCGAGCTCGCCCGAGCGCGCCACCAGGTAGTGCCGAGCACCACCAGCCCGGCGGCCAGGTAGGCCCAGCCCATCGGCACCGAGCTGTGGCCCTCGATGTAGGCCACCTGGGTCGCCAGCCCCAGGGCCAGCCATTCGGGCCGGCGGGCCAGCGCGGCCAGGGCCAGCAACGGCAGGCAGTACCAGGGGTACTCGGGGGTCGAGATCAGCAGCGACCCGCCGTAGATCCAGAGCGCGCCGTACTCGGGCCGGCGCACCTGCGCCGTCGCCAGCACCCACAGGGCCAGGGCCAGCAGCAGGCCGAGCGCGACCGGCTGGCGCAGGTGCTCCGGAACCACCAGGGCCAGCAGCACGTACCGCTTGCTGCCGTCCGAGAACCCCTCCTCGGTCAGGTATCCCGGCAGGTAGCCGAGTACCAGCGAACCGGCCACCAGCAGGTGGGGCACATAACTGGCGAGCACCGTGGCGCCGGCCGAGATCGGGGTGGCCACGCCCCGCCACCAGCCGCCGCCGTGGCGCCGACGCAGCACGGTGACCGCCGGCAGCAGCAGCATCGGCAGCACCTTGGTCGCCACCGCCAGCCCGATCAGGATCCCGCCGGCCACCCGGGCCCGGGCGCTCGGTCGGCCCAGCACGATCATGGCCGCCAGGATCAGGCCCGCGGCCAGCACGTCGACGTGAGCCCCGTTTCCGGTCTCGAGCACGGCCAACGGCGACCAGGCCCAGTAGATCGCGGCCCCCGGATCGTGGCCCCGGCGGCGCAGCACGGCCCCGATCAGCCCGGTCATGGCCAGGGCGAGCAGAGCCGCGGCCCACTGCAGCCCGAGCGTACCGGCCGACCACGGGGTGAAGAAGGCGATCACGGTGAACCAGACCTGAGCCACCGGCGGGTAGATGGTCGGCACGCCGGGCCGGTTGATCAGGGTGCGGGGGTCCGGGTGGGCCACCGCGGCGATCTTGGTCGGGTCGGTCGGGATCCGGGCCGGCGTGATCACGCCGCTGTGCTGCTCGGGGGTGATCCCCGGAAACAGCAGCGGGTCGCGCAACCGGGCCAGGTGATCGTCGAGCGGGGCGTACCGGTAGGGCGAGATCCCGGCCAGCTGGACCCGGCCGTCGAGCACGTACCGGTAGGCGTCGTTGCTGGACCGGGGCCCGGTGGTCAGGCCGGGGAGCTGGCAGAGGGCGGCGACCAGAAGGATCAGCCCGATCCGGGCCGGCTGCCGGCGACCGGCCCGCAGCACGCCGGCCACCGCGATCGCGAAGGCCACCCACTGGATCGCCTTCACCAGCAGCGGCCGGCCGCTGTAGAGCTCCCGCAACGGCCCGACGTCCCCGACAGGCGAGGTGATCAGGAAGCCGAACGCCGCCACCAGCCCCGCGGCCAGCAGCAGCCGGTCGGCCGGGCTGAGCCGGAGCAGCCGGCCGATCCGGTCGAATCGGCTGCTCCGGCTGCTCCGGTCCGGGGACGCCGAGGTGTTCACCGGGCCAGCCTGCCCGTCTCGCGGCGTCCCCGGGCCGGCCCGCGCCCGGCGTTAGCCCTTCGTAAGCAAGAAGGCCCTGCTCAGGCCCGGATCTCCACCGGCGTCCCCAGGGGCACCTGCTCGGCCAGTTGCCGGATCACGCTGTTGGCCACCCGCAGGCAGCCATGACTGACGTCGTGCCCGAGCCCGTGCGGAGCGTCGGTCCCGTGCAGGCCGAGTTGCCCCGGCCCGCCGGCGAAGGTCTTCAGGGTGTTCGAGAACGCGGACAGGCCGAACGCGTAGGGCCCGTACACCCCGCCCGGGTCCGGCGGCTGGATCAGCTCGGTCAGGTAATACGTCCCGGTCGGGGTCGGCGTGGCCACCTTGCCCACACCGACCGGGTGCGAGGCCTGCCGGTGGCCCTGGTAGAACACGTCCAGCCGGTGCTCCGACATGGAGATGACCAGCCGGTACGGCGTGGTGGCCAGCTCGACCTGCTGCTGCGAGATCCAGCCGGTCGAGCCGTTGGGGCGCTGGGGCAGCAGCACCTTCAGCCACCCCGGCCTGGTCTGCGTGACCAGGAACGTCAGCGGCCCGCCGGTCGGTGTCGGGTTGCTCAGCCGCTGCCGGGACCCGTGCCCGGCTTCGCTCCAGACCGTGACCGTGCCGGTCGTGGCCGCCGCGACCAGACTCGAGCCCGGATCGAGAGAGCTGGAAGGGTCTTTTGAGGAAGCGCTTTCGCCCTCGCCCGGGGTTCCGGGGCTCGGTGAGCTCGCACCGGAGGTGACACCCTGGTGCTGGGCCGGGCTGGTGGTGGTGGCCAGGTCGGTCCGGCTGCAACCGCTGAGCAGTCCACCGCCGGTCAACAGCACCAGCAGCAGTGCCCCCGCGCCCCGGGACCAGTCGGGCCGGGCGGCGAGGTGAGCCACCCGCCGCCGGTCCCCCGACCCGGCGGCGCGCAAAATCTGTTGAGCCACAGTACTTCTCAGCCGGTGTAGTGCGCGTTACGACGCTGCGCCTGGGCCGGCCCGGCCGGGCCCGGGTCCTTGTACCCACGGGTCGAAGGCGGCGTCGACCTGACCGGGGCCGCGGTGGGCTTCGGGGCCGGCTTCGCCGTTGCCTGGCCCGCGGTCGATTTCGGGGCCGGCGTCGGGGTGGACGCCGCCGTCGCGGTCGTGGTGAACATCAGGCCCGCGCCGGCCGCCAGGGCCGCCACTGCCATCGCTGTTGTTGCCTTGCCCAGCATGTGACCTCCAGGAGCTTCGGCCCGGCCGGGACGGCGAGTGCCGTTCACGTGGAGCCGGACGATCTCTCCAAGGCCTCGACGTCCGACCCCGGGCCGAGGTTGTGCCGGTGGGCCGCTCGCGGTCAGGACTTCTGGGCGGTCGGCAGCGGGCCCTTCGTGAGCAGCGCGTCCTTCGTGCTCGGGGTGCTCTTCGTACTCGGCGTGCCCTTCGTACTCGGCCCGGCGGTGGACTTCACCGCCAGGACCAGCACGGTGAGGTGGGCCCTGGTCGTGCCGCCGCTGCACCGGTCGATCACCACCGTGACGTCGTACTTGCCGCTGCGGGAGTAGGTGTGGCCCGTCTCGGGGACCGGCACGGCCCGGCCGCAGACGCCCGCTACCGGCACCGTGCGGCTGCCGTCACCCCAGTTCACGGTCATGCTGCCGTGCGCTCGGGCGCTGTCTCGCACAGCCAGGGTGACCACCTGGTAGGTCCCCAGCCGTTCGGGACTGGTGGTGATGTCCAGGCCCTGGGGGCCGGTGGTCCGGGCCGACACCGGGGTCGGCTTCTCGGTCGACTGCCGGCGCTGCCCGGGCGTGGCCGTCACCGTGGGGGTCGGCGACGGGGCCGGCGCCGACGTCGGCCCGTTGATCGACGGCACTTGGCTCGGCGGCCCACCCGGCGCCGAGCTGCGGCCGGAGTCCGAGCGCAGATAACTGGGGACGGCGACCACCCCGACCAGCACCGCGGCCGCCGCGAGGGGCAGCGCCACCGACGGGCCCAGCCGGCGCCAGTCCCGGGGCCGGGCCGATTCGGCGCGGGACCGGGCCCCGACCGCGGTGAGCAGCCGCTGCCGGGCGGCAGCGTCGGCCTGGACGGTCGCCAACTCGCGGTCGAGCCGTTCCCGCAGGGCGCGGGCCTGCCGATTCTCGTCCATCAGGACTCCTGCTGAGTGTCGCCGGTCGGGGAGTTGAGGGCCGTGCGCAGCTTGGCCAGGCCGCGCGAGGCGTAGCCCTTGACCGATCCGGGACGCAGGCCGAGGGCGTCCGCGGTCTGCTGCTCGGAGCGGTCCAGGTAGTGCCGGAACAGCACGGCCTCGCGCTCCCGGCGGGGCAACGCGGCCATCGCCGTGACCAGGGGACCGGACACCAGGGCGGAGAGAGCGGCGTCCTCGGCGCTGATCGCGTCCGGTGGGCGAGGTGGGCGCAACCGGATCGCCACCGCCCGCCGCCGCAACCGCGACCGGGCGCCGTTGACCACGCTGCGATGCAGGTAGCCGACCGCGTCGTCCTTGTCCCGGACCCGGGACCAGCTGGTGTAGAGGGCCAGGAAGGCGTCCTGAACCACGTCCTCAGCGGCCGCCGCGTCGCTCACCAGCACCACCGCGGCCCGGAGCATCCGGGTGTAGTGCTGGTCGAAGAGCATGGTGACGGCGGCCTCGGCGTCGGCCGGGACACCGCCCGCCGCGCGCCCGAGGTCGAGGCTGTTTCTCTGCCCTGACGTGAGTGTCACCTCGGTACGACGTGCGGGTCGGGGGAAAGGTTGTGCCGGGCCAGCATGCCCGATCAACCCGGCCGAGTTCCCGTCTCACCGGGCCCGGGCCCACAGAATTGGGCCCGAATCGGACAAACTCTCGGGCCGACGATAGGTCTATTCTGCTGCCTGTGACTCCAGGCAGCGGTGCGGTGAGACTGGGCCGGGTGGCCTGTTTCGCGTTCGCCGCGGTCGGTCTCGCCGCGGGGGCCCACCTCGTCGGCGGCGGAACCGTTTCCCCGCCGGTCGCGCTGGCCTGCCTGCCGGCCGTGATGCTGGCCGTGCACGGCCTGGCCGGCCGCCGCCGCAGCGTGGTCGGGTTGCTCCCGGTGATGGCCCTGATCCAGCTGGCCCTGCACGAACTGTTCATGGCCACGGCCGGCGCCGCCGCCTGCCGGGTGGCCGGGGCCGGCGATCCGATGAGTCAGATGGGCGGGGCCACCTCGCCTCCGGCCATGCTGCACTGCGGCCCGAGCATGAATCAGGCGGCGATGAGCGGGATCTGGCCACCGTCCCTGATGCTGCTCGGCCACCTGCTGGCCACCGTGCTGGTCGCGGTGCTGCTGGCCCGGGGCGAGGCGGCGATCTGGGCGCTGGCCGGCTGGCTGGGATTCCGGGCCCTGCGCCTGTCTCGGCCGGCCCTGCTGCCGACGATCGACCACCGCCTGCCGACGCCGAGTTACCGGGCCGTCCGGCTGATTTCGACCGTTCACCGGCGAAACGTGCGGCGGCGCGGACCGCCGCCGATCGGTTGCGCGCTCGCCTGAGTCCTTCGCCGTCAGCGGTGGGAGGTGGGCGAGTTGTGCCCGCTCCTCCTCCCATTTTCTGAGCACTTCTCGAAGTTGCCGAAGGATGTATCCAGCATGTCCAAAATTGTTGTCCGGGCCGGCGTCATCGCCACTGCCGCAGCCGTTCTCACCCTCGTCTCGGGGGCCGCCGCCGAGGCCCACGTGCGGGTCTTTCCCGACTCCACCGCCTCCGGCGGGTACACCAAGCTGACCTTCCGGGTGCCGAACGAGTCGGCCACGGCGAGCACCACCTCGCTCGTGATCAGCTTGCCCACCGACACCCCGCTGGCCTCGGTCTCGGCCCGGCCGACCTTCGGCTGGACGGTGAAGATCGCCGAGGCCAAGCTGCCCAAGGCGGTCGACGTCGGCGGAACCACGCTGACCGAGGCCCCGAGCACGGTCACCTGGACGGCCGAGAAGGGCCAGGCGGTCGGGCCGGGCGAGTTCCAGGAGTTCGCGCTGTCGGTCGGGCCGCTGCCGGCCGCGGCCACCGAGCTGTCGTTCCCGGCGACGCAGACCTACTCCGACGGCACCGTGGTGAAGTGGGACCAGCCGGAGTCCGGCCCGGCCGAACCGGAGCACCCGGTCCCGGCGTTCGAGGTCACGGCGGTCAAGGCCGATCCGGCGGCGGTCACCCCCGCGGTCACGGCGGGCGCCGCGGGCAGCGGTGACGGCGACGGCTCCGGCCTGGCCACCGGTCTGGCTGCGGGCGGACTCGCTGTCGGGCTGATCGGCCTGGGAGTCGGTGGCCTGGCCTGGCGCAAGGCCAACGCCCTGGCGCGACCGGTCGAGCCGGCCCGTCAGGGCCAGCCCGTCTGACGCGGGGCTACCCGCTGACCCGCCGGAAGCGTCGGCCGAACCGCCCTCGAAGCAGCCTCAACGGGCCGTCAGAGGTGGTTCGGCCGACGCTTCCGGCGGCGTCTCCCGGCACCGGCCGCGCCGTTGCGGGTACGGTTCGTCACGTGGGATGTGGATCTGTTCGAGGGACAGCTGCTGACAGCGCACGACGGTGGCGCCGAGCCATCGGTCGAACCCGGCCCGCCCTTCCGGCGCCGGCCCGGCCGGTCCGCTGCCAGAGCTGGAGCCGCAGGCGGTGTCCCAGCCGCCCCTGAGGCGGTGGCGCCGAGCCGGCCGACAGGTCCGCCCGCCAGAGGCAGAGTTTCCTACTGGTTTGGTGGACATTGACACTCTGCGAAGTCGTACTTACTGTGGAAAGCGGTCAAGAGCACCAGCGGTAAGCCCCGGCTCGCTGGTCAGCAACCCTCCTGTCACGGCGGGGTGCTCCGGGTGAGGACCAGGTTGTCGCCCTCGGGCGGCGGCAAGCGTGGCTCGATCCCGAGCCGACGTGAGACCCGGGCCAAGGAGGTTCATGTGTCGTCACAGACAGCAGTCTCGGTGCTACCAACTGTTCAATTCTCGGCTGAGCTCGATCCGCAGCGGCTGACCGATCTGACCCGCCGGGCGGCCACCGACCCCCGGTTGTACCCCGACGACCTGCGCAGCGAGATCGACGAGCTCGATCGCTGGCTCGATCGCCGGCTGGCCCCCAGGGCCTCCTGGCCCGACCTGCTGGCCGCCTTCCAGGTGCTCGACCAGGTGCTGGAGAGCTCCCGCTACCTGCTCGGCGACCAGGTGACCCGGGCCGACCTCCACCTGCTGGTCTTCCTGCTGCGCCACGAGGCCCGGGTCGAGTCCGGCTCGATCGGCGGGCCGCGGCCGAGTGACCTGTCCTATCTCTGGGGTTTTGCCCAGGAGCTGAGCGAGCGCACCCTCCGCTGACCGGCCGCCCCGAGCCGGTGACCGCGTTTCCCGACGCCGCCCGGGCCGGTCCGTTCAGTAGGTTGAGCGGATGGCGGGGGTTCTGGTGGTCACCGGGGGCGGGCGCGGGATCGGGGCGGCGATCAGCCGGCTGGGAGCGATCCGCGGCTACGCGGTCTGCGTGAACTACCGGGTGGACGCCGCCGCGGCGACGGCCCTGGCCGAGTCGATCACCGCATCCGGCGGGACGGCGATCGCGGTGGCTGCCGACGTCAGCCGGGGGGCCGAGGTCGAGTGGCTGTTCGAGACGGTCGACCGGGAACTGGGCCCGGTCACCGCTCTGGTCAACAACGCCGGGGTGATCGCCCCGCAGTGCCGGGTCGACGAGATGGACGAGCAACGACTGACCCGGATGTTCACCACCAACATCGGCAGCGCGTTCCTCTGCGCCAAGGAGGCCGTGCTGCGGATGTCGACCGCTCGCGGCGGCCCGGGGGGCGCGATCGTCAACGTCTCCTCGGCGGCGGCCCGGCTGGGTTCGCCGGGGGAGTACGTCGACTACGCCGCCTCCAAGGGCGCCCTCGACACGCTCACCATCGGCCTGTCCCGCGAGGTGGCGGCCGAGGGAATCCGGGTCAACGGGGTCCGGCCCGGCTACATCCACACCACGATGCACGCCGACGGCGGTGATCCGGGCCGGGTCGAGCGACTGCGGCACCAGTTGCCGATGGGCCGGGGCGGCCGGCCCGACGAAGTGGCCGAGGCCGTGCTCTGGCTGCTATCGGACGCCGCGTCGTACGCCACCGGCACCTTCATCGACCTGGCCGGCGGCCGATAGCCGGGCCTGAACGCCCGAGGCCTGCCCGGAATCCTCGCCCGAGACCTCGGCGACGGGCCGCAAAGGAGGACCAACCTCCTCGGCCGGCCCGGTTGCCCCGCTTTGGAACCGTTGGTCCGCCTTTTTGGTCGGCCGTCGAGCGCAACCGGCTTGTGAAGCGCTTCAGCCTGTGTCATCAGTTGTAACGACCCACGTCTACGCTGCCGCCAGTCAGCAATGGGCAACCACCTAGTGGAGGGACAACCTGATGACCAGCGGCCCCGCGGAGCCGTCCGAGGACGTTCTCGACCTGCTCGTGATCGGCGGCGGGGTGATGGGTCTGTTCACCGCCTATCAGGCCGCCGGCCAGCAGGACCGGGTCGCCGTGCTGGAGCGGGGCCGGGTCGGCGATCCGGCCACCGCCTCCTTCGGCCGGACCCGCTCCTACCGCCGGGACTACCTCGACGCCAACTACACCCGGCTGGCCGACGAGGCGATCGGCCTGTGGACCGACTTCGAGGCCCGGACCGGCGTCGACGTCCTGGTCCGGTGCGGCTGCATGAACATCGCCAAGACCTCGGTCACCCCCGACCTGGAGGCCACCTACGCCGCCCGCACCACCGGCCTGATGCGGCGTCTGGGGATGCCGGTGCAGTCCTTCGACACCGCCGGGGTCGAGCAGCACTACCCCTACCTGCGGGCCGACGTCGCCGATCTGGACCCGGTCGGTGGCCTGGTCAACCTGCCCGCCGTCACCGCGGCCCTGCAGGCCGGTCTGGCCGAGAACAAGACCACCGTGCACGAGCAGGTCACCACGACCGCGATCGCCCGGGACGGCGAGCTGCTGCGGGTCAGCACCGACGCCGGCGAGTTCGTCACCCGCTCGCTGGTGATCACCGCCGGGCACGGCACCAACGACGTGCTGGCCCTGCTGCCGGACTGCTCGCTGCAGATCCCGATCACCAAGGACCGGCCCAGCGACGCCAAGTACTTCACCCCGCCGGCCGAGGTCCGCCACCAGTTCACCTCCGACGTGATGCCGGTGATCGCCTACCTCGACACCGGGATCTACCTGCACCCGATCGTCGAGGGCCTGATCGACGCGGTGAAGATCGGCTACTACAACCCGCCGGACCTCAAGCTGACCGAGGACGGCCCGCGGACCAGCGTCGACAGCATCGCGAGCTTCATCGAGCAATGCCTGCCCGGGCTGGCCGGCTCGCAGATCGCCGACGTCACCGACGTCGATCAATGCGACTACGACCTGGTCGCGGACGACAACTTCGTGCTCGGCCCGGTCCCCGGGTTCAGCAACGTCTTCATGGGCGTCGGCTGGCGGGGCACCGGTTACAAGTTCTCGCCCTGGGTCGGCCGGGTGCTGTTCGAGCTGGCCCGCCGCGAGGGCACCGTCTACGACATCCGCGACTTCGACCCGGCCCGGTTCGACGTCGTCCCCGATCCCGTCTCTGCGGAAGCGACCGCTTCCGAACCCGTTGCCCTGGAAGGGGACCTGCCGTGAGCCGACCGTCCGCCCGCACGTTCGAGCAGCGCCTGGCCGACGGGGTGGTGGTCGGGGCCGAGGGGTACGTCTTCGAACTCGAACGCCGCGGCTACATCAAGGCCGGCCCGTACGTGCCCGAGGTGATCCTCGACGACCCCGACGCCCTGCGCCAGCTGCACCGCGAGTTCCTCCGGGCCGGCTCCGACGTGATGGTGGCCCTGACCTACTACGCCCACCGGGAGAAGCTCAAGGACGTCGGCCGGGACGGCGACCTGGAGGCGATGAACCGGCAGGCGGTCCGGATCGCCAACGAGATCGCCGCCGAGGGCGGTGCCCTGGTGGCCGGGAACATCTGCAACACCTGGTCCTTCGACCCGGCCGACCCGGTGAGGTCGGGCGAGGTGGTCCGCGAGCAGTACCGCGAGCAGCTCGGCTGGGCGGTCGAGGAGGGCATCGACTTCGTCATCGCCGAGACCAACGACTTCGTCGGCGAGGCGCTGATCGGCCTGGAGGTGTGCCAGGAGCTCAACCTGCCGGTGATGGTCACGTTCGCCAGCGTCAAGGACGCCACCACCTACGACGGGTACGGCTACGTCGAGGCCTGCAAGACGCTGGCCGACGCCGGGGCCACGGTCGTCGGGCTGAACTGCTCACGCGGCCCGGCCACCATGCTGCCGCTGCTGGAGAAGATCCGGGCCGCGGTGGACATCCCGATCGCGGCCCAGCCGGTGCCCTACCGCACCGACGCCAAGACCCCGGCCTTCGAGTCGCTGGACGACGCCGACGGCCGGCGGGCGTTCCCGATCGCCCTGGAGCCGTTCGCGCACACCCGGTTCGAGATGGCCGCGTTCGCCCGGCAGGCGGCCGACCTCGGTGTCGGCTACGTCGGGATCTGCTGCGGCGGGGCCCCGCACTACGTCCGGGCGATGGCCGAGGCGCTCGGCCGGGATACCCCGGCCAGCCGCTACTCGCCGGCGCTCGACCTGCACCCGGTGCTCGGCGTCGTCCAGGACACCTCGACGCAGCAGGTGATGGGCAACTGGAGCGCCCAGGTCTGAATCTCCGGTGAGCTTCGCCGGGCGGCCGGCGTCGGGGGATGACCTCCTGGTTCGGCCGCCCGGCCGTCCTCACGGACCTGCCGGTGCTGAGTGGCCGTGGCTCGCGGGTGCGGCGCGAACCGGCTCGAGGTGGTCGGGAATCCGGAGGCGCTGACCCGGCTGAGTCAGCGCGGTGGGCCTTCGCGCAGCACGCCGCGGACCGTGTCGACGGAGGTGGCCCGCCAGTCGAAGTTGATCATCCACCAGGTCGCTCCGGCCGCGGCGAACGGCGCCGGGTCGGTCCCGGCCGATCCACCGACGGCGACGTCGTACGGCTCGGTGCCGGTGCCGGTGCCGGTGCCGGTGGCCAGGGCCGGGTCGGCCGCTCGCAGTTCCTGGACGCCGGCCACGATCTCGGCCAGCTGGTCGGGCCGGTCGACCTTGACCGGGAACACGCCCTGGTACCGGGCCGCCCGGCGCAGCGGCTTGGCGTTGCCGTACCGGACCGCCACCCAGACCGGGATGCCCGGGCGTTGCACCGGTCGCGGCCGGAACGTGATGTCGTCCATCACGTAGTGCTCGCCGTGATGGTTGACCGGCTCGCCCGACCAGGCCTGCTGCAGGATCTCCAGCGACTCGTCGAGCATCGCCCCGCGCAGCCGGGCGTCCACCTGCTCGCCGGTGCCGGAGAGCTCGCGGTAGTCGTCGCCGGCGATGCCGACCCCGAGGGTGAGCCGGCCCTCACTCAGCTGATCCAGGGTGACCGTCTCGCGGGCCACCTTGACCGGCCGGCGCCGGGGCAGCGGGGTGACCATGGGGCCGATCCGGATCCGCTCGGTGGCCGAGGCGATCGCGGCCAGCGTGATCCAGGGGTCGGCCACCTCGACCACGGGCTCGGAGTACCGCACGTGGTCCCAGACGAAGACGCCGTCCCAGCCGGCCTGCTCGGCCTCGGCCGACAGGCGGGCCACCACGATCGGGTCGGCCAGGGCATCGAAGACGGGCAGGAAGAGGGCGTAGCGCACGGCAGCACAGTAGAGGGTCGGCCGCCGTCTACATGCCCGACAACGGCTGGGGTGCGGCAGTATGGCGGCGTGCCCGATGTGACCGATCTGCGACCCGGTGATCCTGAGGAGGTCGCCGGCTACCGGGTGGTGGGCCGGCTCGGGGCCGGCGGTCAGGGCGTCGTCTACCTGGGGGTGGCGTCGTCCGGGCTGCGGGTGGCGATCAAGGTGCTGCGCTCGGTCGAGGACGAGACCGCCCGCCGGCAGCTGGGCAAGGAGGTCGCGGCGGCCCGCCGGGTGGCCCCGTTCTGCACCGCCCAGGTGGTCGACGCCCGGCTGGAGGGCCCCACCCCGTACGTGATCAGCGAGTTCATCGAGGGCCCGTCGCTGCAGCAGCAGGTTCAGCGCGAGGGCGTGATCAGCGGCGTCACCCTGCAACGACTGGCCGTCGGGACGGCGACCGCGCTGGCCGCGATCCACCAGGCCGGCGTCGTCCACCGGGACTTCAAGCCGGCCAACGTGATGCTCTCGCCCGACGGTCCGCGGGTGATCGACTTCGGGATCGCCCGTGACCTGTCCACCGACACCACCGTGACCAGCCGGGTGTTCGGCACCCCGGCCTACATGTCGCCGGAGCAGTTGCGGGCCGAGCCGGTCGGGCCGCCGACCGACATGTTCGCCTGGGCCTCGGTGATGGCCTACGCGGCCACCGGGCGGGTGCCGTTCGACGCGCCCCACGTGATGGCCGTGGTGCACCGGATCGGCTCCGGCGAACCCGATCTGAGCGGAGTGCCGGCCGAGCTGGCCGAGGTGCTGCGGCGCTGCCTGGAGAAGGATCCGGCTCGCCGCCCGACCGCCCAGCAGGCCCTGGCCCAGCTCTTCGGCCGGCCCGCGCCGGCTCACGACCTGACCGACCCGACCCGGGTGCTGGCCGAGGCGACCAGCTTCGTCCAGCCGACGGCACCGACCACGCCGCTGCGGCAGGGCCCGCCGCCGGTGGCTCCGGTCGACCCGGCCCGACCCTCGCGGCCCACGGAAGTGATCCGCCCGGCGCCGGTCGTCCCCTCCCCGGTGGCCGGCTTCGAGCCGGCACCGACGGCCTGGGGAGCCGCCCCGACGCCGGCCGGCGGCCGGCGCGGCCCGCTGATCGGTCTGCTGGTGGCGGCGCTGGTGCTGGTCGTGGTCGGGGTGCTGGCCCGGCACGCGATCAACCGGTCCGACCAGCCCTCCGGCACCGCCTCCGGTTCGACCGCGTCACCCACCGCGGGCAGCGCCGGGACCGGCAACAGCTCCGACGACACTGACGACGCCACCGACGACGAGGGTGCCGGCTCCGGGGGTGCGACCAGCGACGACGTCACCCCGCCGACCAGCCCGGCCGACTCCGACCCGGCGGCGGACGGCACCGTCCCGGCCGCCTTCGACGGCACCTGGCAAGGGCGCGGCGTCCAGCCGGGCGGGGTCGAGACCCACTGGGAGGCCGAGGTGAAGCTCGACGCGGGCCGGACCACGGGCACCATGAAGATCCTCGATCTGGACTGCTCCAGCACGCTCACGCTCGAGCAGGTCGGCGCGCAGTGGATCATTTTCGGCCAGCGGATCGAGCGGAACCCGGACGGCGCCTGTGCCGCCGCCGGGCGACTTCAGCTGACCCTGACCAGCGCGAAGAGGCTGCGGTTCGTCTGGCAGGACGACGCCGACGCGGCCAACCAGGCCACCGGGGAACTTCGTCGCCGGTAGGCGCTCGGGAATACCACTGGGCGGAAGCCGTTGATCTGCGGTGCAGTGGCTCCGGCGTGGGAGCACCGAGGTAGTGCCCCGCCGTCATGGTGCGAGCGCTGAACAACGATGGGAAGTCCTGTGGGAACGCGAGCCGATGCGGTTGTCCTGTTCGGGGTGACCGGCGATCTGGTCTACAAGAAGCTGTTCCCGGCGCTGTACCAGCTGGCCCGTCGTGGCCGGCTCGGCGTGCCGGTGGTCGGCGTGGCCCGGTCGGCCTGGGACCAGGAGCGGCTGCACAACTTCGCCCGCAAGTCGGTCGAGCAGGCCGATCCCGAGCCCGACGAGGCCGCCCTGAGCAGCCTGAACAGTGACCTCAACATCGTCACCGGCAACTATGCCGACCCGGACACCTACCGGCAGCTGGCCGAGCGACTGGCCGGCGCCCGGCGGCCGGTGTTCTACCTGGCCGTGCCGCCCTCGGTGTTCTCGGACGTCGTGCGGGGGCTGGCCGCCGTCGGCCTGGCCGACCGCGGCCGGGTGATCGTGGAGAAGCCGTTCGGCCGCGACCTGGAGTCGGCCCGGGCCCTGAACCAGGTGCTGGCCGGCGCCTTCGCCCAGGAGGACATCTTCCGGATCGACCACTACCTGGGCAAGGAGTCGGTCGAGGGCCTGCTGCTGTTCCGGTTCGCCAACGCCTTCCTGGAACCGCTCTGGAACCGCAACTATGTGGCCAGCGTGCAGGTCACCCTGGCCGAGGAGTTCGGTACCGACGGCCGGGCCGGGTTCTACGACGGCGTCGGCGCGATCCGCGACGTCCTGCAGAACCACGTGCTCCAGGTGGTGGCCCTGCTGGCGATGGAGCCGCCGATCGCCGACGACGCCGACGCCTACCGCGACGAGGAGGTCAAGGTGCTGCGCCAGATGAAGGCGCTCGACCCGGCGACCACCGTGCGCGGCCAGTACACCGGCTACCTCGACGAGGAGGGGGTCGACCCCGACTCGACCACCGAGACCTTCGTCTCGACCCGGCTGGAGATCGACTCCTGGCGCTGGGCCGGCGTCCCGTTCCACGTCCGGGCCGGAAAGAGCCTGCCCGGGACGGCGACCGAGGCGGTTATCGAGCTCAAGCAGCCGCCCCGGCTGCTGTTCGCCGGCCGTGACTCGCTGCCGCCGGGGGCCAACCTGATCCGGTTCCGGCTCGGCCACGACGACGGGGTCACGCTCTCGGTCCAGGCGAAAACCCCTGGGGCGCGGTCGGTCAGCCAGCCGGTCGACCTCTCGGTCGATTTCGGTGCCGCCCTCGGCCACCGGCAGGAAGCCTACGAGCGGTTGCTCGACGACGCGATGGACGGGCGCCGGCACCGGTTCGCCCGGGAGGACACCATCGAGCAGGAGTGGCGGATCGTGGCCCCGATCCTGGACTCGCCGGACCGTCCGGCCCCCTACCGCAAGGGCAGTTGGGGCCCGGACGAGGCCACCGCCGAGGGCCCGCAGTGGCACGACGTGCGGCTGCGCTCCTCCGGCAAGCCCTCGGCCTGAACGCGACGCCGGGGCCCGGCCCACGGGCTCCGGCGCCGGGGTTCAGTCGCGGTAGCGCGGGTGGACCGGCGTCTTGGCCCGGGCGGCGGCGCGCTCCCGGCGGGCCATCAGCACCACGATCGTGGCCCCGCAGTAGGCGCCCAGAATCCCGCCCTGCACGGTGGAGTTCACATTCGTCAGTCTCAGGACGACGGCCAGCACCACCAGGGCGACCGCCCAGACCGTGATCGGCAACCACAGACTGCTCAGCTTCGTCACCGGTCACCAATCAGCACAGGGGGTGGGTACTTCCACCGCCCATCATGCCCGGCCGTTCAACCGGGGACGTAACCAGGGGACCCGGCGTGCGGTCGAAGCGCCCGCCGCCCACCGCACGCCGGACGCGCACAGGTTTAGCGTTATTCCTTCAATCGGATCAGGGGTAGGCTGGGTGTGAGTCGAGGCCGGCGAGGAACGTGAAGGGTGGGCCGGGTGCGCATCACCCTCAAGGACGTCGCCGAAGAGGCCGGCGTGAGCCTGATGACGGTGTCCAACGTCGTCAACGGCAATCACAGCAAGGTGTCCGAGGCCACCATCGCCCGGGTCCAGGAGATCATCGGCCGGCGCGGCTACGTGCCCAGCGCCCCGGCCCGCAGCCTGGCGGCCAAGTCGTCGCAGCTGATCGGCCTGCTGGTGCCCTCCGGGGACGACGACAGCCTGATGCTCAGCCCACACAACGTGGCCGTCTTCGGCATTCTCGAGCGGCAACTGCGCGACCGCGGCTACCACCTGCTGTTCCGGGGCGTGACCGGGGCCGCCGAGGTCGACGTCGCGCTGAAGTCGTGGAACCTGGACGGCGCCGTCCTGCTCGGATTTCTCGACGAGGACGTGGACAACTTCGCCCCACCGGCCGGGACGCCGATCCTGGCTCTGGACAGCTATTCGGCCAACCCCCGCTCCACCGGGGTCCGCTGCGACGACTTCGAGGGCGGCCGGCTGGCCGCGGCCCACCTGCTCGAGCAGGGGCACCGCCGGATCGTCTTCGCCGGCCCGGCCTTCTCCGACGTCGGCGTCGTCCGGCAGCGGTTCGAGGGGTTCCGCCAGGCCCATCGCGACGCCGGGGTCCGCTGGCACGAGTCCGACCAGGCCACGGTCGACACCGCCTACGAGCGCGGCCTGGCCCTGGGCCGGGTACTGCTGACCGACCACCCGAAGGCCACGGCCGTGTTCGCGACCGCCGACATCCTGGCCGTCGGTCTGATGGAGGGCCTGCACCTGGCCGGCGCCCGCGTGCCGCAGGACGTGTCGGTGATCGGCTTCGACAACATCGACATCGGCCTCTACGTGACGCCGAAGCTGACCACCGTGGCCCAGGACGTGCCGGCCAAGGCCGGCGCGGCGGTCCGGATGCTGCTGGCCGAGGTCGAGGACGGCGGGCTGCCGGGAGAGCCGGTCGTGGTCGGCGTCGAACTGGTGTCGCGGGGATCGGTCGCCGCGCGCTGAGCCGCTCTCGCGAGGCCCGAGGGGCTTTCGCCGGAGTGCTCCGTTCGCTATGGTTTAGCGGTAAACGCAGCGACGATGACGTCGGCCGTGTTCGGTCACCGGGCTGCTTCCGGACGACTGCCCTCTCCCGAGAGCGGTCCCTGACCGAACGGATTCCCCGTGAAACTCACTCGCACCCCCGTCCCGCCGAACCCGGGCCCGGCCGATCCCGGCCGGCCCCCGTCGTCCCGTTCCCGGCGGTTCGCGCCGGCCCGCTCCCGCCGGTTCGGCGCGATCGCCGCCGTCACCGCGGTCGCCTGCGTCGTCCTCGGCCTGGCCGTGGCCTCCTCGGCCGTCGCCGGCACCACCCGGTACCAGGCCGAGAGCGCGGCCCTCTCCGGCGGGGCGGTCGTCCAGACCGACCACACCGGCTACAGCGGCACCGGCTTCGTCGGCGGCTACACCGACGCCGACAAGGGCACCGCCCGGACGGTGTTCACCGTCTCGGCGTCCGGCGCCGGCACGTACACCCTCGGCCTGGGCTACAGCAACGGCAACGGCGACACCCGCACCGTCAGCCTGGCCGTCGACGGCGGTGCGGCCCACCAGGTCTCGCTGGCCCCGACCGGATCGTGGAACACCTGGGCCGTGGCCGCCGGCAGCGTCGCCCTGACCTCGGGCTCGCACTCGATCGCCTACAGCTTCGGCAGCGCCGACACGGCCAACGTCAACCTCGACTACCTGGACCTGACCACGCCGGCCCCGGCCGGTACCGGCCCTCAGTACGAGGCCGAAGGCGCGGCCCTCATGGGCGGGACCGTCGTCCAGACCGACCACAGCGGCTACACCGGAACCGGCTTCGTCGGGGGCTACACCGACGGCAACAAGGGCAACGCGACGACGACGTTCACCGTCAGCTCGTCGACCGCCGGCACCGCGCCGGTCGCCCTCCGGTTCGCCAACGGCACCGGGTCGAGCAAGACCCTGAGCGTCTACGTCAACGGGGTCAAGGCGGTCCAGACCACGCTGGCGGCCACGGCCAACTGGGACTCGTGGGCCACCCAGTCACAGAGCCTGACCCTGAAGGCCGGCTCGAACACCATCGCCTACAAGTTCGACAGCACCGACAGCGGCAACGTGAATCTGGACAACATCGTGGTCGGCACCACCACCCCGACGGCCACGCAGACGCCGACCCCGACCCCCACCGCGACCGGGAGCACCCCGCCCACCGGGGGCGTCTCGTACCAGGCCGAAGCCGCCTTCTACTCCGGCGGGCCGTCGATCGCGTCGTCCTTCAGTGGCGCGACCGGGTCGTACCTGACCAACTTCGGCTCGGCCGGTTCCCGGGCGATCTTCACCGTGAACAGCGCCGGCGCCGGGGCTCAGGCGGTCAACCTGCGGTACTCGGCCACGTCGGCCGGCACCCTGCACGTCTACGTGAACGGCGCCGTCCAGCATCAGGTCTCGCTGGCGAGCACCGGTTCGGGCTCGACCTGGGCCACCGCCGCCGACACCCTGACCCTGCGCACCGGCCTCAACACCATCACCTACCAGAACGACAGCGGCGACAACGGCAGCGGGATCAGCCTCGACCAACTTCAGTTGCCGACCGGGGCGGCGATGGCGGCTCGCGGAGCGACCACCGGCTACACCGAGTTCGAGGCCGAGGCCGGCGCCACCAACGCCACGGTGATCGGCCCGGACCGGACCTACCCGAGCCAGGCGGCCGAGGCCTCCGGCCGCAAGGCGGTCAAGCTCTCGTCCAACGGCCAGTACGTGCAGTTCACCCTGACCAAGCCGGCCAACTCGATCGTGATCCGGTACTCCATCCCGGACACGGCCAGTGGTTCGGAGTACGACCCGACGATCGGGCTCTACATCGGCGGCACCCGGAGCAGGAGCATCACCCTGAACAACCGCTACAGCTGGGAGTACGGCACCTACCCCTACAACAACGACCCGTCCGGCGGTGGCGGCCACCACTTCTACGACGAGGTCCGCACCACGATCGCGGCGATGCCGGCCGGCACGGTGGTCAAGCTGCAGAAGGACGCCGCCGACACGGCCGGCTACTACGTCGTCGACCTGGTCGACTTCGAGCAGGTCGATGCCGCGTACGCGATGCCGGCGGGCTTCCTGAACCTCACCTCCTACGGTGCGGTGGCCGGCGACGGGGTCGACGACACGAACGCGCTCAACTCGGCCGTCTCGGCGGCCGAGTCGCAGGGCAAAGGCCTGTGGATCCCGACCGGCCAGTTCGAGATCAACGCCCACATCAACCTGGCCGCCGTGACCGTGCGCGGGGCCGGGCCCTGGTACTCCATCCTGCACGGGGCCAACGGTCTCGGTGGCCTGTTCGCCACCGGGTCCAAGGTGCAGATCCTCGACCTGAGCATCTCCGGAGACGCGACCTACCGCAACGACAGTGCCTTCCACACCGGGATCGAGGGCAACTTCGGCACCGGCTCGATGATCCAGAACGTCTGGATCGAGCACACCAAGGTCGGCATGTGGCCGGACACCGGAACCAACGGCCTCTACATCGGCGGCTCGCGGATCCGGGACACGATGGCCGACGGGATCAACATCCACGGTGGCGCCACCAACACGGTGTTCACCCAGTCGGTGGTCCGCAACACCGGTGACGACGCGATGGCGATGGACTCTGAGGGCGGCACAGACGCCAACGACGCGCTGACCTTCGACACCGCCCAGGTGCCGGTGCTGGCCAACACGGCCGGCGTCTACGGCGGCAACAACATGCGGATCGAGGACAACCTGCTCAGCGACACCGTGCTCGAGGGCTCCGGGATCGCCGTCAGCACCCGGTTCGGAAACCCCTTCTCCGGAACACAGTACGTGCAGCGCAACACGCTGACCCGGACCGGCAGCCTGGACACGGTGCTGAACGGCAACAACAACCTGGGGGCGATCTGGGTCTACGCGGCCCAGACCGACATCACCACCCCGGTGATCATCAACGACAACACCGTTCAGAACAGCACCTACTCCGGCGTGCTGATCAATTTGGCCGGCTCGACGAAGACGATCACCAACCTGAGCCTGGACCGGGACACGATCACCACCACCGGCCAGTACGGCATCGAGATCAAGTCGACCGGGTCGGGCACGTTCAGCAACGTGGTCGTGACCGGGGCCGCGGCGGGCGGTCTCTCGGTCACCGGTGGGTTCACGATCACCCGGGGGGCGGGCAACTCCGGCTGGTGATCCGGAAGCAGTGATCCGGAAGCAGTGATCCGGCACCACTGATCCGGCACCACTGATCCGGTTCTGGTTGCACGCCCGGGGCCAGAACCGGATCGGCCGGATTGAACCGCCGCGGCACCGGTCTCGTATGCACGGTCAGAGGCACTCGGACGGGCGCCTCCGGGCAGCACGGCCGACCGGCCGTGACGGCGAGGGGTGACGAGACATGGACAACCACTTCAGTCAGCAGACCGTGAGCGCCCAGCTGGGCCGGGCTCTGCACGCGCCGTTCTCGATGGTCGGTCTGCTGCGCGGGGCGACCGCGGCGGCGGTCGTCGTCGCGGCCGACATCCACTTCGTGCTCTGGTATCACGACAGCTTCCGCGAGATCTCCAAGATCGGGCCGTTGTTCCTGCTCAACGCCATCGGCGGGCTCGTGCTGGGGCTGCTCGTGGTGGCCTGGCGCAGCTGGCTGGCCACCTTCCTGGCCGCCGGGTTCGGCCTGGTCACCCTGGTCGCGTTCTACCTGTCGGTCACGGTCGGCCTGCTCGGACTGCAGGAGACCGCCTCGGGTGGCCCGCAGGTGCAGGCCGAGATCGCCGAATGGGCGGCGCTGCTGTTCGGGCTGGCGGCGAGCTGGGCGATCTACCGCGAGGAGGAACGCCCGGCCCGCCACTGAACCTCTTGAGTGCCAAGTTCTTTCAGGACGGCGTGCCCCCGCGGGCCCGGACCGGAGCCGGTCCGCGCACCGGCCGATAGTGGTCGAACACCGACTCCAGCACTCCTTCGCCCCGGGTTAGCCCGGGTAGCCGGCGGCTCAGCTCGTGAACCTGAGCCGCCGGGATCTCGCCCTCGATCCGGGCCGTGGAGCTGTCGCCCGGGATCGCGCGCAGCCGGGCCAGCACCGGTCGGACGACGCCGATCGTGTCGGCCGGAATATCCAGCTCGAAGTGGTGAATCGGCTCGCAGACCACGGTGCCGGCCGTGGCCAGGGCCTGGCGCAGCACCACCTCGGTCAGCCCCCGGAAGTCGCCGGCGGTGCTGGACATGCTCTTGTCGAAGACGCCGTGGGCGTGGCTCTGGCGGGCCCAGTAGCCCGACCGGGTCATGGTGACCGTGCTGTCGATCACCGACCAGCCGTGCCGGCCCGACCGGAGCGTGTCGTGCACGCTGTGCGAGACGGCGGTGAAGAACGAGGCCGGCATCGAGCCCGGCTCCACCTCGAGCCGGAATCCGTTTCCGCTGCCGATCGGGGCCGGCTCGATCCGCAGCCCCACGGTGGCCAGGAACGGGTTGTCGCCGGCCCCGATCACCCGGACCGCGTGCCCGGGGCCGGCCGGCCGCTCGACGTAGATCGTCGTGGTGTCCTCGAACCAGACCTCGATCCCGAAGGTCTCGGCCAGCGTGGCCTGGATGACCTCCTTCTGCACCTCGCCGTAGAGCGAGATCGAGATCTCGCCGCGGTCGTCGTCCCGGCGCAGGTTGATCAAGGGGTCCTGCTCGGCCAGTTCGGCCAGGGCCGCGTGCAGCCGGCCCCGCCGGGTCGGGTTCTGCGGCCGGACGACGGTTTCCAGGGACGGCGGCGCGAACACCCGCGCCGGTTCGGCGGGCGCGACCCCGAGCGAGTCGCCGATCCGGACGTCGCCCAGCCCCCACAGCCGGCCGATCCGGCCGGCACTAAGGTTCGGGCGGACCTGCCCCCGGCCGTGCTCGAAGACCTTGATCGCGGTGACTTTTCGGCGAACCCCGCCGGCCGCGTCCAGCCGGTCGCGCAGCCGCACGGTGCCGGAGGCCAGGTACACGTAGGCGATCCGCTCACCCGCCCGTCCGCGCTCGACCTTGAACACCGTGCCCGAGACCGGGCCGTCGACCACGGGTTCCCGAGCCGGCAGCAGGCCGGCGATCCCGGCGGTCAGCTCCCGGATCCCAGCGCCGGTGATGGCCGAGCCGAAGAAGACCGGGTGCAGCCGGACGTCGGCGGTCCGGAGTCGTAGGCGCTCGAGCAGGTCGGGCCGGGCCGGCCGCGCGGATGAGGCCCCGTCGTCGAGGTAGGCGGCGAGCACGGCGTCGTCCTGCTCGGCCAGCGCCTCGACCAGGGCCGTGGCCTCGGCCGCGCCGGTGAACGGACGGTAGGCGGCGTCCCGGGTGCCCTGATTCAGGGCCGATCCCAAGGGGACGACGTCCGGCGTCAGCCGCTCGCGCAACTCGGCCAGCACCCGCCGGCCGTCGGCGCCGGAACGGTCGATCTTGTTGACGAAGATCAGGGTCGGGATCCGCAACCGCCGCAGGGTGCGCAGCAGCACCCGGGTCTGAGCCTGCACCCCTTCGACCGCCGAGACCACCAGCACGGCCCCGTCGAGCAGCCGCAGGATCCGCTCCACCTCGGCGATGAAGTCGGGGTGGCCGGGGGTGTCGATCAGATTGACCGTGACGTCGTCGATCACGAACGACACGACCGCGGACTTGATCGTGATGCCGCGGCGGCGTTCGAGGTCGAGCGAGTCGGTCTGGGTGTTGCCGTGATCGACCCGGCCGAGCTCGTCGATCACCCCGGCGCCGAGCAGCAGACGCTCGGTCAGGCTGGTCTTACCGGCGTCGACATGGGCCAGAATTCCCAGGTTCAGAGTACGCACAGCGAGTCATGTCCTTCAGATTGACGGAAAGCATCGTCTGGGGGGACAAGCGCGCTGCGCGCATGGACTTTCTCCTCGGGCTCGGCGGTCGGGTTCGGTTCGGTCCTTCGAGCAGAACAGATTCCGGGCCCGTGTGGCAACCGAATTACGGCCCGCCGCGGCCGACCTCAGTCGCCGGGCCGGGCCGGAGCGAGCTGCTGAGAGCCGATCACCGAGATCAGCTGGAGCTTTTCGTGATCCGCGGTGCCGGGAACGGCGGTGAAGATCAGCAGGGCCTGACCACGGTTCTCGGTGTACAGAAACTGACAGTCGAGCTCGATCGGGCCGAGCTCGGGGTGGTTCAGGTGCTTGCGGCGGGCCGATTTCAGCTCGACCTCGTGCTGCTGCCACAACTGGTCGAACTCGGCACTGATCGCCCGGAGCCGCTCGGCCAGGGCCAGGGCCGGGGCCCGGCTGAGCGAGTCGGCCTGGGCGGTCAGCGCCCGCAGGCCCGAGACCTGCAGCCGGCCGTGGTCGCTGCGGTAGGGCTCGGGATAGATCAGCCGCTCGGCCGGATCGGTGAACCACCGGTACACGGCGCTGCGGGCCGGGCCCGTGTAGCCGGTCTGATCGCCGAGCAGGGCCATCGCCGGCCGGTTCTGGGCCAGCGTCTCCGACAAGTCGGACAGCACCATGGCCGGGGTGTCGTCCAGCCGGTCGAGCACCCGCATCAACGCCGGCTCCACGTGGCCGGAGCGCACGGTCCGGGGCGGGGCGGTGTGCCCGGACAGCCGGAACAAGTGGTCGCGCTCGTCCAGGGTGAGCCGCAGGCCGCGGGCGATCGCGGCCAGCATCTGCTCGGACGGTTGCGGGCCGCGCTGCTGCTCCAGCCGGGCGTAGTAGTCGGTGGACATCCCGGACAGAGCGGCCACCTCCTCGCGGCGCAGGCCGTTGGTCCGCCGCCGCTGCCCCCGGGGCAGGCCGACGTCCGCCGGTTGCAGGGTCTCCCGGCGGCGGCGGAGGAAGTCGGCCAGGGCTGAGCGGTCCATGAATCCAGTATCGGCCCGTATCGGCTCCGGCCCCGCGGTAGCCAGGGACCGCCGATCCAGGGACAAGCGCTCCTCTACCGCCGTCCCGGGGCGCGATCGATGGTGAGGCAGACACCACCGACCGACCCGAGATCGAGGAAACACCGTGAAGACCACTGGCAACACCATTCTGATCACCGGCGGCACCTCCGGCATCGGCCTGGGCCTGGCCCGGCGATTCCATCAGGCCGGCAACCGGGTGATCGTGGCCGGCCGGCGGCGCGACCGGCTGGACGCGATCGTGGCCGAGCACCCGGGCATCGAGGCCCTCGAGCTCGACGTCGCCGACCCGGCCTCCATCGCCGCCGCCCGGGCCACCGTGACCCGCGACTACCCGCAGCTCAACGTCCTGATCAACAACGCCGGCATCATGCTCCCGGAAGACCTGCTCGACCCGGCCCACCTGAGCGCGGCCGAGGCCACGGTGACCACGAACCTGCTCGGGCCGATCCGGATGGTGACCGCCTTCGCGCCGTTCCTGGCCGGTCAGGACGACGCCGTCATCCTGAACGTGTCCTCCGGCCTGGCCTACGTGCCGTTGCCGCTGACCCCGACCTACAACGCGACCAAGGCGGCGATCCACTCGCTGACCGAGAGCCTGCGGGTGCAACTGGCCGACAGCGGGGTGCAGGTGCTGGAGCTGGTGCCGCCGGCGGTCCGGACCGACTTGATGAACCAGACCGAGAGCGAGCAGGCGATGCCGCTGGAGCCGTTCCTGGACGAGGTGATGGAGATTCTCCGGACCCGGCCGGACGACGTCCAGATCCTGGTCGAGAACGTCCGGTTCCTGCGCTTCGCCGAGGTCAACGGCCACTACGACCAGGTGCTGGGCCTGCTCAGCGGGTTCGGCCGGCACTGAGCCCGGCCACACCGGCCGGCGGGGGCGCACGCCGTCGCGATCTAGGGCAGGCTGCTGCCCGTGCACTTCGTCGGGATCGACCTCGCCTGGGGTGAGCGCAAGCCCACCGGGCTCGCCGTCCTCGATCGGGGCGGCCTGCTGGTGCACGTCTCGACCGTGCAGACCGACGACGAGATCGCGGCGGCGCTGGAGCCGTTCGTGGCCGGGGACTGCCTGGTCGCGATCGACGCGCCGCTGATCGTGCGCAACCCGACCGGCAACCGGCCGGCCGAGGCCGCCCTGAACCGCGACTTCGCCCGGTTCGACGCCGGGGCCCACCCGGCCAACACCGGCAAACCGGAGTTCAGCCGAGCCCCGCGCGGAGCCACCCTGAGCCGCCGGCTCGGCCTGGACATGGACCCGCGCTCGGGCCGGTCGCGGCGGGCGATCGAGGTCTACCCGCACCCGGCCACGGTGGCCCTGTTCCGGCTCGGCCGGACCCTGAAGTACAAGAACAAGCCGGGCCGCGACCGGTCCACCCTGCGGGCCGAGCTCCAGGTGCTGATGGACCTGGTCGAGGGCCTCTCCGCGGCCGACCCGGCAATCCGGGTCGACGGCCCCGGATCGGGCTGGCCCGACCTGGTCGAGGCGGTCGCCAAGGCCGAGCGCAAGAGCCAGCTGCGGGTGGTCGAGGACCAGGTGGACGCCGTGGTGTGCGCCTACGTGGCGCTGTTCGCGACCCGGGCGCCGGAGCGGACCACCACCTACGGCAGCTTCGAGGACGGCTACATCGTGACGCCGACCCTGCCCGAGGGGTTGCGCCCGACGCCTCGAACCTCGGCCGGCGCCTCGGCGTCGGTGGATCTGGTCGATCCGGCCGAACCGACCGAACCGGCAGAACCGACCGAACCGGCCGAACCGGCCGACCTGCCGGACGAGGGCCGGATCACCTTGGCGGTCGGGCAGTACGCCGACCAGCAACCCGAGATCATCGACGCCGGAGCCCGGTTCATCGCCCTGGTCACCGCCGTCCTGGACGAGGCCGGGATCAACTACCTGAGCGTGACCGGCCGGACCAAGAGTGTCGAGTCGTTCGCCGGCAAGGCCGCCCGGCGGGTCGACGGCAGGCTGCTGTACGCCGACCCGCTGCACGACATCACCGACCAGATCGGGGTGCGGGTGATCACCTACGTGCTGAGCGACGTCACCGCGGTGGCCGATCTGATGAGCGATCAGGTGGTGGTCAAGGACGACCGGGACATGGGCCGGGAGACGGCCAGCCAGGGCCGGTTCGGCTACTCCAGCCGGCATCTGCTGATCGCGCTGGACGCCGCCCGGGAGAGCCAGCCGGCCTACGCCCAGTTGCGCGGTCGGGTCGCCTCGCTGCAGATCCGGACCGTGCTGCAGCACGCCTGGGCCGAGTTCGAGCACGACATCCGTTACAAGGGAACGGTTCCGGACGAGCACGCCCGGGAGTTCGACCGCCGGTTCACGCTCGCCGCCGGACTGCTCGAGCTGGCCGACCGGGAGTTCTCCGAGATCCGCGACCGGCTGCGGGTCAGCCCGGGCGAGCACGCCGAGCCCGAGGACGACGATCCCCGGATCGACCCGCGCGAGCTGGCCGCGTTCCTGGCCGGCCAGTACGCCGACGCCGGCTGGTCCCGCACCGACCACTACGCCTGGATCTCCGGCCTGCTGCTGGAGCTCGGGATCACCTCGCTGGACGAGCTCAGCGACGTGCTCCGCCCGGTCAACGAGCTCGACCTGAGCGCCCGGATGGACTACCGGTACCCGCCGGGCGCGGTCCGGCGGCTGGACGACGCCCTGCTGGCCGCGTTCGGCCAGCGCTACGTCGGGCTGCACGGCAACGCCCACCGGGTGCCGTCGTTGCACGCCCGGCTGGACCGCCTGACCAGGGCCGCCGCCCCGGAGGGCTGACCGCCGGCCACCGGCGTCCCGGCGGGCATAACCCGGTCCCGGTCATCGTTCCTTCTGATCGTGTGGCCGGAACGAGGCCGATGAGGCCGCCGGCGGTCCGACGATGTGAGAGGGCGGAATGACGATGAGCGGCACCACCGAGACCGCGATCCTGGCCGGCGGATGCTTCTGGGGGATGCAGGACCTGGTCCGCCGTCGCCCGGGCGTGCTGTCCACCCGGGTGGGCTACAGCGGCGGTGACGTCCCGAACGCGACCTACCGCGACCACGGCACCCATGCCGAGGCCCTCGAGGTGGTGTTCGACCCGGAGCTGACCAGCTACCGCGACCTGCTGGAGTTCTTCTTCCAGGTACACGACCCGAGCACGAAGAACCGGCAGGGCAACGACATCGGCCTGAGCTACCGATCGGCCGTCTTCTACACCAGCGACGAGCAGAAGCGGGTGGCCGAGGACACCATCGCCGACGTCGACGCGTCCGGGCTGTGGCCGGGCCCGGTGGTCACCGAGGTCGCGCCGGCCGGCCCGTTCTGGGAGGCCGAGCCCGAGCACCAGGACTACCTGCTCAAGTACCCCAACGGGTACACCTGCCACTTCCCGCGGCCGAACTGGAAGCTGCCGCACCGGGCCGAGGCGACCGCGAACTGATCGAGGCCGCCGTGAACTGATCGAGGCCGCCGGTCAGGTCGGCTGGTCGTCGGCGGGCTGGGCCGCCCCGGCGTGCTCGTCCAGCCAGGCCACCACCTGATCGGCCGGCAGCGGCCGGCTGAAGAAGTAGCCCTGGCCGACGTCGGCCCCCAGCGCGACGACCTCGTCCAGGGTCTCGACCGACTCCACCCCCACCGCGACGACGTCCAACCCGAGGTTGTGACCCATGTCGACGACCGAGCGCACGATCGCGGCGTCGCCCGGGTGCTGGTTCATGTTCATCACGAAGCTGTTGTCGATCTTCAGCTCGTCCAGCGGCAGGTCGGCCAGCTGGCTCAGGCTGGTGTAGCCCTGGCCGAAGTCGTCCAGGCTCAGCCGCACCCCGACGCCGTCCAGATGGCCCAGGATCAGGGCCGCCCGCTCCGGGGAGGCGGCCAGGGCGGGCTCGGCGACCTCGAGCACCAGCCGGCCCGGGTCGACGCCGGTCTCGGTCAGCGCGTCGATCACCATCTGCGGTAGGTCCAGGTGCAGCAGGGTCCGCTCGGAGATGTTCACCGCGACGCTGAGCTCGGGCCGGGCCGCCTGCCACTGCTGGAGCTGGCCGAGCGCGTTGACCAGCACCCATCGGGTCAGGTCGTCGATCAGGCCGGTCTGCTCGGCCAGCGGCACGAAGTGGTCCGGCAGCAGCAGCCCCCGGCTGGGGTGCTGCCAGCGCACCAGCGCCTCCAGGCAGTGCACGTGCCCGTCCGGCTGGGTCACCTTGGGCTGGTAGTGCAGCACCAGCTCGTTGCGCTCGACCGCCTGGCGGAGCTGGCCGATCAGGGCCAGCCGGTCCGGGCTGTAGTTGTTCTGCTCCTCGTCGTAACAGACCAGCCCGCCACGGGTGCGCTTGGCCACGTCCAGGGCGACGTCGGCCCGGGCGATCAACTGGTCGGCCTTGGTGCCGTCCTTGGGCAGCAGGGCCAGGCCGATGCTGGCCCGGGGCCGGATCGGCACGTCGTCGAAGACGACCTCGGCCTCGATCGCCTCCCGGATCCGGGCCGCCGCGGCGTCGACCTGGTCCGGGTGCTCGACCCCGGCCAGGACCAGCCCGAACCGGTCGCCGCCGAGGCCGGCCACGGTGTCCACCGCGCGCACCGTGCGCCGCAACCGCTCGGCCACCGTGGTCAGCAGCAGGTCGGCGTTGACCGGTCCGATGGCGTCGTTGATCTGCCGGAACCCGTCGAGGTCGATCAGCACCACCGCCGCACCGCCACCGCGCCGTCCCGGCCCGAGGAAGATCCCTCCGCCGCGTTCGATCACGGTCGCGGTCTGGGTGATCCGGTCGGCGAACAGCGCCCGGTTGGGCAGGTCGGTCAGGGCGTCGTGCAGGGCCTGGTGCTCGAACTTGGCCGCACTGCGGGCCAGTTCGCCGGTGGCCCACCAGACCAGGGCGCCGAGCACGAGGTAGAGCGCGATCAGCCCGGCGGCCAGGTTCAGGTACAGCCGGTGCAGGCCGCGGGTCAGCTGGGCGGCGATCGGGGCGTAGGGCAGGTCGATCTGCAGGACGCCGATCAGGGCGTGGGTGCGAAAGTTGTACAACGGGGCGAAGGCCTCGATCACCGGCTCGCCGTCGCGGCGGGTGATCAGGGCCGGCGAGGCTCCTTTGAGCGCGCTGAGCACGTTGGCGGCGCTGTCGTCGTTCAGACCGGAGTTGTCACCGTCGGCCGGGCCGAACCGCAGGCCCGAACCGTCCGAGCTGTAGACCACGTGCAGGTTGGGCGAGCGCAGCCGGAACCGGGTGATGATGCCGCCGTCGACCTCGGTGTCGGCCAGCCGGTCGAGGCGGGTGCGCTCGAGGAGGGTGACGCCGTCGGCCAGGTCGGCCTGCTCGAGCTCGGTGTCGGTGATCACCCGGGAGATCAGGGCGGCCTGCAGCCGGCCCTGGGCCACGCCCCGGTCCCGCAGTTCGTGCCGGTACTGGGTGGCCAGCACCGCGCCCAGCGCGATCACCGGGACCAGGCAGATCACGGCCAGGGAGACGAAGAATCGGGCCCCCGCGTGCAGCCCCCACCACTTCTTGAGCTCCCACCACTTCATCCCCATGATCACTGCTATCGGCGGCGAACCGGCTCAGTTGTAGTCCTTGACGTTGACCCGTGCCGGAATGTCGATGCACCCGGGCCGGATGCCCAGTTTGCTCAGGCCGGCCAGGTCGCCGCGGGCGTAGCCGCGAGGGGCGGCCGGGGTCAGGGTGGCGAACATCTGCTGGCCGTGGTCGGCGGTGTGCTCCAGCCCGGTGGCGTGGCCCAGTTCGTGCAGGATCAGGTCGCCCTGGGACCGCCCGGCGCCGAACCCGGGCTTGAGCTTGGCCAGGCCCGACGGGACCAGGATGGCGTAACCGCGCACGATCGCCGCGCCCTCGCCGGAGTCGCCGTACCAGGTGGCCCAGAGTGCCCCGCCGTAGCCGAGCGAGGTGTCGGTGAAGTCGAAGTCGGTCGCCGACTTGCTGACCGCGGCCACCACGATGTCGGCCGGCTGGGCGACCAGGTTGTTCTGCCGGGGCACGAAGTCGGTGTCACCCAGGTAGTGGTATTTCATCCCGTCGGCCCCGGCGAGCCGGGTGAAGGCCTGCCGGAGCTGGTTGAGCAGGGCCGGGCGGGCGGCCGCCGGCAGGCCCTGGAGGTTGCTCCGCCAGGCGATCGCCGGCTGACACGGGTTCCAGCGGGCGGTGGTGACGCTGTTGCTGGCCAGCCGGACCGTTTTGACCACGTACGGCGTGTTGGTCGCGCCGGCCTCGGTCGCGCCCAGGGCCATCACCGGCGCCAGGCCGAGCACCGCGACGGCGATCAGACCGAGCGCCACGGCGGCTCGCACCGCGGGCGAGCGGCGACCGGGCGAGGGCTTCATGGCTGGTTCATCGTAAGAAGCAGCCCGGTTCTCAACCTCGAGAATCCGCCTGGAGTATTGCCCGGCCGGGCCCAGCCCCGGGCTTCTGCGGCTCAACCGGTCCGAACCCGGCGAAGCTGACCCGCGAAACGGACCCGGCGACGCGGACCCGGTGTCGAGGGCGGATTGCGGCGCTACTGGAGCACGATGTCGTGCCCCCGGCCCCGCTCGTCCTCGGGTCGAGGGCCGAACCAGCGCCGCTCGTCCTCACGGATCGTCACGTCGTTGATGCTCGCCTCGCGCCGGCTCATCAGCCCGCGCTCGTCGAACTCCCACAGTTCGTTGCCGTAGCTGCGGAACCACTGGCCCTCGGCGTTGTGCCATTCGTACTGGAACCGGACCGCCATCCGGTTCTCCCGGAACCCCCAGAGGCTCTTGCGCAGCACGTAGTCCAGTTCGCGGTCCCACTTGGCGGTCAGGAATTCGACGATCTGTGGCCGCCCGGTGAGGAAGACGTCGCGGTTACGCCAGGTGCAGTCCTCGGTGTAGGCCAGGCTCACCCGCTGCGGATCGCGGGTGTTCCAGGCATCCTCGGCGGCCTGCACCTTGGTGACGGCGGCGTCCAGGTCGAACGGCGGGAACGGGGGCCGGGAGTCGGTCATGTCGGCAGTGCCCTTCGGTCGGGTGCTCGAATTCCCCACCGGCACCGGTCGCCCGGCCCGGGGTGCCGGATGATGGTCCCGTGACTTCCCGCTCCATCGCCACCGAGGACGCCGACCGCACCGGCATGAGCACCGGCATGAGCACCGGCCCCGGCATGGGCATCGGTAGCGATGACCCGGCCGAGGTCGGGCTGCGGTCCTACAAGCTGCGCCGCAGCCGGATCGGCGCGACCCGCCGGGCGGCCCTCGAGACGCTGCTGGACCGGTTCGCCGTCCCGGACGGCGACGACCGGCTCGACCTGCCCGCGCTGTTCGGGACGGCGGCCCCGGTGGTGCTGGAGATCGGCTTCGGCTCGGGCAGCAGCACCCTGGCCATGGCGGCGGCCGACCCGTCCACCGGCGTGCTCGCCGCCGACGTCCACACGCCCGGGGTGGCTACCCTGCTGCTCGGCCTCGAACAGCAGGGGCTGGACAACGTCCGGGTGCTGGTGGGAGACGGCCGGCAGTTGCTGCAGCAGCGGATCGCCCCGGCCGGTCTGGCCGGGGTGCGGGTGTACTTCCCGGACCCGTGGCCCAAGGGGCGCCATCACAAGCGGCGCCTGGTCGACGCCGGGTTCGCGGCCCTGGTGGCCGACCGGTTGGCCCCCGGCGGCCTGCTGCACTGCGCCACCGACTGGGAGCCGTACGCGCAGCAGATGATCGAGGTGCTGGCGGCCGAACCCGGCCTGGTCGTGGCCGACGGCCCCCGGGAACGGCCGGCCTGGCGCCCGGTGACCCGGTACGAAGCCCGGGGGCTGGATCGCGGACACCGGGTGACCGACCTGTTCGCCCGCCGTCCGGGCGGTTAGCCCGAGAGCCGTTCGAGCGTCTGCCGGGCGTCCTCGGCGACGGCCGGGGAGAGGATCGGCAGCCAGGCCGTGACCAGCTCGGCCAGCTGGGCCCCATGCCGGGCGGCCGGCGGCTCGGCGTGCTCCAGCACGTCGAGCTCGTCGACGATGCTCAGGTCGGCCTGGTCCCGCAGGTCGGCCCGCCCCTGCGGGTCGCCCGGGTCGAGGGTCTCGACCGACGAGTCGAACCGGTCCCACAGCTGCCCGGCGGCCAGCCCGGGCCAGGTCTGCGACCGGTCGGTGGCGCCGTACCGGTAGATGATCAGCTCGACCTCGGGGCCGAGCATGTCCCGGATCGCCTCCCGGTGGGCGGTGCTGACCAGCGGGACGTCGAAGCCGGCGGTGCCGTAGATGGCGTGTCCGAGGCCGGCCAGCTGCAGGTCTTCGCGGGCTCCGTCGCGGGCCAGGCGCTCCCTGACCCGCTCGAGATGCCCGGCGAGGGTTCCGCCCGGGTGGGCGATGCCGGTGGCCTCCCGGCGCCGCAGCAGGGACCGGATCTCCTCCACGCGGTCGGTCATGGAGCCGAGTATCCGCCATCCGGCGGGCGGGGGCCGAGTCTGGTCCGCGCGCCGGGAGGGTGAGAGGCTCGTCGAGGCGAGCCGATCGGACCTGCCCCGCAGCGGAGGAGAGCAAACCGTGGAAGACACCGAGTTCTGGGCCGACGTCGACCGGCACGTCGTCCGTTACGGCGCGTCCTTCACTCCCCGCATCATCGAGCGGGCGCAGGGGTCGTACGTCTACGACGAGGCGGGCACCCCGATCCTCGACTTCACCTCCGGTCAGATGAGCGCCGTGCTGGGGCACTCGCACCCGGACGTGGTGGCCGCGGTGACCGAGGCGGTGGGCACCCTGGACCACCTCTTCAGCGGCATGCTGAGCCGGCCGGTGGTCGACCTCGCCGTCACCCTGGCCGGTTCGCTACCGGTTCCGCTGGAGAAGGTGATGCTGCTCAGCACCGGAGCCGAGTCCAACGAGGCCGCGCTGAAGATGGCCAAGCTGTTCACCGGCCGCTACGAGGTGGTCTCGTTCGACCGGTCCTGGCACGGCATGACCTCGGGCGCGGCCGCGGCCACGTTCTCGGCCGGGCGCTCGGGCTACGGCCCCCCGCTGGCCGGCAACCTCGTGCTGCCGACGCCGAACGCCTATCGCTCGCCGTTCCGCCGGCCCGACGGCAGCTACGACTGGAAGGCCGAGCTCGACTACGGGTTCGCCCTGATCGACCAGCAGTCGGCCGGCAGCCTGGCCGCCTGCCTGGTGGAGCCGATCCTGTCCTCCGGGGGCATCATCGAACTGCCGGAGGGCTACCTGGCCGCGCTCAAGCAGAAGTGCACCGAGCGCGGCATGCTGCTGATCCTCGACGAGGCCCAGACCGGCCTCGGCCGGACCGGCACGATGTATGCCTTCGAACGTGACGGCGTGGTGCCCGACCTGCTCACCCTGTCCAAGACCCTGGGCGCGGGCCTTCCGGTCGCGGCCGTGGTGACCAGCGCCGAGATCGAACAGCACTGCCACGAGAAGGGTTTCCTGTTCTTCACCACCCACGTCTCGGATCCGCTGGCGGCGGTGGTCGGCTCGACCGTGCTGCGGGTGATCCAGCGGGACGACCTGGTCGCGCGGGCCAATCTGCTCGGAAAGCGGTTGCGCAAGAGCCTGCTCGACCTGCAGGCCCGACACGAGGTGATCGGCGACGTCCGCGGCCGGGGCCTGCTGCAGGGGATCGAGCTGGTGACCGACCGGGCGACCAAGGAGCCGGCCGACCAGCTCGGACAGGCCGTGACCAGCGCCTGCCTGCGCCACGGCCTGCACATGAACATCGTGCAGCTCCCGGGCATGGGCGGGATCTTCCGGGTCGCTCCGCCGCTGACCATCTCGGACGCTGACCTGGACGCCGGCCTGGAGATCCTCGACCGCGCCCTGACCGAGACCCTTCGGACGCCGACCGCCGGCTGACCGGCCGGCGACGTCCTGAAGACTCTAGCGACCTGAGGACGGCGGTCCGGCCGGCCGTACCAGGCCGTGGTCGAAGGCGAAAACCACCGCGGCGGCCCGATCGCGCAGCTGGAGCTTGGCGAAGATGTGGCTGATGTGGGTCTTGATCGTCCCCTCGCCGAGGACGAGTTCGGCGGCGATCTCGGCGTTGCTGCGGCCCGACCCGATCAGGGCCAGCACCTGGCGCTCGCGAGCGGTCAGCCCGCCGAGAGCCGGAGCGGGCCGCCGGGGCGCCGGCGTGCCGCGGTAGGCGGCCAGCACCCGGTGAGTCACGGCCGGGTCCAGCCAGGCCTGGCCGGCGGCGACCGAACGGACCGCTCGCTGCAGGTCCTCGGCCGGCACGCCTTTGAGCAGGAAGCCGGCCGCGCCGGCCCGCAGCGCGCCGGCCAGGATCTCCTCGTCCTCGAAGGTGGTCAGCACCAGCACCGGCGGCGCGTCGTCGCGGCGGCGCAGCTGGGCGGTCGCGCTCACCCCGTCGAGGCCGGGCATCCGCACGTCCATCACCACGACGTCGGGGCGCAGGCTCTCGACCGCGCTGACCACGCCGATGCCGTCGGCGAGCTCGCCGACGATCTCGAAGCCGTACCGGGTCCGCAGGATGCCCCGCAGTCCGGCCCGGATCAGCTCCTGGTCGTCAACCAGCAGGACCCGGATCATCCGGGCCGGGCCACGAGCTCGGTCGGGAACTCGGCCCGCACCCGCCACCCGCTCGGCGAGGGCCCGGCGTCCGTCCGGCCGCCGAGCGCCTCGGCCCGCTCGCTCATGCTGCGCAGCCCGTGGCCCGGGCCGGTCGCGGCGGGCGGCTCGGCTCGTGGTCGCGGGCCGGTGGTGCTGTCCACGAGCAGCCGGGTGAGCGTCGCGACCTCCAGCCGGACCCGGACCGGGCTGCCCGCGGCGTGGCGAGCGGCATTGGTGAGCGCCTCCTGCAGGATCCGGTACACGGTCAGGCCGGCGGTCGCGGTGAGAATGCCGGGGTCGCCGCTCACCTCGTAGGAGATCGTGACGCCGGCCCGCCGGAAGCCCTCGATCAGCTGGGGCAGGGCCGCGGCGTCGGGCAGCGGCACGACGCCGGCCGAGCCCTGGTCCCGCAGCAGGCCGACGGCCTGGCGGACCTCGGCCAGCCCGGCCCGGCTGAGCTGCTCGGCCTGCTCCAGCGCCGCCTCGGCCTCGCCGGGATCGTCCTGGACCGCCAGCCGGGCGCTGCCGAGGTGCAGCAGCGACACGGTCAGCGCGTGGGCGACGACGTCGTGCAGCTCGCGGGAGATCCGCAGGCGTTCCTCGGCCCGGGCGCGATCGACCAGCCCGGCCTGGGCCTGGCGCAGGCGCTCCACCAGGTCGAGCTGGCGGCGGGCCATCAGGCAGACCACGGTGGTGAACACCGTGCCGGCGAGCCAGTTCAGCCAGCCCGGCTCGTCGCTCAGGGCCACCCACTGGGCGACGAGCAGGCCCAGCACGCCGGCCGTGAAGGGCACGGCGGTCGCCGCGCCGGCCTCCAGAGCACAGGTGCCGGCCAGCACGCAGAGCGCGAACCAGCCCAGGTTCGACGCCGAGGCGTCGCAGATCACGGCGACCGAGACGGCGATGACGACGGCCGCCGCCGGCAGCCGGAGCCCGGTGGCGCGCAGGGCCGGCGTGAGAGCGATCGCGACGACCGCGGCGATGGCCACCGCGGCCCGGTTCTGGTGGCCCTGACCGATGCTCTGGCCCGCGCCGACGACGACCAGGACGGCGACGGCCGCCGGAGCCGCCCACCGCGCCGCTCGTTCGCCCATGCCCAGCATCATAAGTTCGAGCCCCGCGCTCACCGGGCTGTGGTCACAGCGCGGTGCGGCGGACCGAGAGGGCCAGAGCCAGGACGGCGATGACGCTGACCACGATCAGGGCGCCCGTCCCCGGCCCGAGCCCCAGCCAGGGGTCGCGGATCGCCGTGGTCACCAGGGCCAGCGGTAGGACGGCCGAGATGTTCTTCAGGGCCGTTCCCATCACCGCCGGCGGTGGCCCGCCCACGCCGAGCAGGAACGAGGGGAAGAAAAGCAGCAACCCGACGGCCTGAGCCGAACGGGCCGACCGCAGAACGCCTCCCAGCAGGATTCCCAGGCTGACGAAGGCCACGGCCCCGACCGCCACCCCGGCGACGACCCGCCCCCCGTCGTGCACCGGCGGCACGCCGTACACCGGAGCCGCCACCGCGAGCAGCAGCGCCGAGCCGAGCGCGATCGTGGCCAGCCCGACCGCCAGCTGGGCCACGGCGAACGACCACCGGGGAAATCCGGACGCGGCGAACCGGCGCAGCACGCCCCGCTCGCGGTACGAGGCGATGTGCACCGGCAGGCTGACCAGCCCGGTGGCCCCGACGACGACGGTGAAGTACGAGGCCACATACCAGTGGGCCGGGTCCACCCCGGCGAAGGACTCGTCCGGGGAGCGGCCGAACGACCCGCCGATGATCAGCATGGTCACGATCGGAAAGGCGAACACGAAGGTCAGGGTGAGCGGGTCGCGGATCATCAGCCGGATCTCGGTCCGGATCAGGCGGTTCAGGGCCGACCGGTGCCGGGCCCCGGTGACGGGGGCGGTGGCCGGGTCGAGGACGGTGCTGCTCACGAGGGGGCTCCGATCGGTTCGGTGGTGGGCCGGGCGGTTTCGGTGGCGGCGGCCGGGTCGTCGAGCAGCGCCAGCAGGGCTGCTTCGAGGTCGGGCACCTCGACCCTCAGATCCGGCGGAATGCGGCCGAGTTCCACCAGCCAGGCGCCGACCTGGGCGATCACCTGACGCTCACCCCGGATGCTCAGATCGCCGTCCTGGTACGACACGTCGCGCACGCCCGGCAACCGGCGCAACCGGGCCCGGGCCTCGTCGACCCCCTCGGGCCGGACGTCGATCCCGGTCGCGGCGAAACTGACCGTGGCCCAGCGGGCATGGCGGGCCACCAGCTCGGCCGGGGTGCCGGCGTCCAGTACCCGGCCCGAGCGCAGGGCCACCACCCGCCCGCACAGGGCCTCGGCCTCGTCGAGCTCGTGCGTGACCAGCAGCACGGTGGTACCGGCCGCACGCAGCTGGGCGACGGCCGACCAGACCTCCCGGCGGGCAGCGGGATCCAGACCCTGGGTCAGCTCGTCGAGGATCACCAGTCGCGGCCGGTTCAGCAGGGCCAGCACCAGGAACAGCCGCTGCCGCTCGCCGCCGCTGAGCGAGGCGAAGGCCGAGCGGCGCCTCGGGCTCAGCCCGAACTGCTCCAGCAGGTCGTCGCCCCGAGTCGAGCGTGAGGTCGCGAACAGCTCGACCGCCTCGCCGACCCGCAGCCGGTCGGGCAGCCCCGAGTCCTGCAGCTGGCTGCCGAGCTGGGGCCGCAACCGTTCGGCGTCCCGGACCGGGTCCAGGCCGAGGACCCGGACCCAGCCTCCGTCGGGGCGGCGGAGGCCTTGCAGGCACTCCACCGCCGTGGTCTTGCCGGCCCCGTTGGCCCCGATCAGCCCGACCACCTCGCCCTCGGCCACATCGAGGTCGAGACGGTCGAGGACCATCCGCCCGCCGTAGGACTTGTGCAGGCCGCGGACCTCTACCGCCGCGCCGGAATTCTTGTCGCCCGTCATGTCTTCGATGCTGGCCCGCGGGCGAGGTTCGCACATCAGCCCGTGGTCAGAGGTCGGAGTGAGGCCACCGGGGGAGAACCGCGCTCAGCGGAGCTACCCGCGCGGGGAGCCGACGTTCCGGGGCTTGACGGCGCACTTGTTTTTTGCAAGTCTCGTCGTCATTCACCTGCCGGCTCGACCGGGCCCACCTCGACCGACCCTCACCTCGACCGAACTGTCCGAAGGAGAGCACGATGACCGCGATGTTCGTCAACCTGCCGGTGACCGACCTGGAGCGCTCGAAGGCGTTCTACACGGCGATCGGATTCACCCTGAACCCGAAGTTCACCGATCACAACGCCGCCTGCGTCATCGTCGAACCCGATCACAGCTTCTTCATGCTCCTGGCCCGGGAGTACTTCCAGACGTTCACCGAGCGGCCGATCGCCGACCCGGCGACCACCGTGCTGACGGCGACCGCGATCTTCCTCGAGAGCCGGGAAGCGGTCGACAGCACACTCGTCGCCGGCCTCGCCGCGGGCGGCACGGAGGCGCAGGCCGCGTCCGACTACGGCTTCATGTACCAGCGGCAGCTCACCGACCCCGACGGCCACCTCCTGGAGATCGGCTACATGGACCCGGCCGCCGCGGAGCAAGGCCCCGAGGCCGCCCTGAGCCAGCAGGGCTGACCTCGATGGCCGCTCGCGACTACGGGCAGTACGGCGGAATCACCCGGGCCCTGGAGCTCGTGGGTGAGCGCTGGGCCCTGCTCATCGTGCGCGACCTGCTGGTCGGGCCGCGCCGCTACGGAGAGCTCGCCGCGGGGCTTCCCCGCATCCCGAGCAACATCCTGGCGGCGCGGCTCAAGGAACTCCAGGCGGCCGGCGTCCTGCGCCGGGCACCACGCTCGCGCGTCATCGTGTACGAGCTGACGGCCTACGGTCGCGAGCTGGAGCCGGTGGTGCTCGCGCTCGGCGCCTGGGGCTTCAAGGCGATGGCGGATCCGCGGGAGGAGCAGATCATCACCCCCGACTCGATGACCATCGAGCTGCGCACCGCCTTCCAGCCACAGGTGGCGGCCGGCCTGCCGGCGACCACGTACTCGGCCCGGTTCGGGCCGGCCGAGCTGCTGATCCGGGTCGACGGCTCCACCCTCGACGTCTCCCGCGGAGACGGGCCGGTCGATCTGGCCTTCGTCTCGGGGGCGGGCATCCGCCGGCTGATCTCCGGTGAGCTGGCCCCCGAGCGCGCGATCGCCACCGGGGTGGTCGAGGTGCTGCGCGGCCCCGGCGACCTGCTCGACCGCTTCGCGAGCACCTTTCACCTGGCCGCCTGACCGGCCTTACCCGGCCCGGCTCGCCCGACCGGGGGCGACGTGGACGGCCGTCAGGTTCGCGGCGGCGTCCCGTAGGAGGGGAAGCCGGCGCCGGGTGAAGGCTTGTCGGTGGCTGACTTCGCCGAACGGGTCTTCATCAGTTTCTGTATGCGGGCCTGGTTCTCGGGTCGCGCGGCGTACTCCTTGGCCTGCTGGACAAGAGCCCGGGCCCGGGCCTGGTTCTCCGGCCGGGAGGCGTATTCCTTGGCCTGCTGGATCAGCCGACGCCCGGCCGGGGTCGAGGCGAACGCCACCGCCGCCGTGATCAGAGTCTTTCTCTTCTTGGCCATTCAGGAACGCCCCTCGTCGGTTCTCTCGTCGTCGTCCGAATCTTCACCATAGGCCGGGATCGGCCGGGGCGACAGACGACCTGACCCGGCCGGCGAGCTGGGCCCGGCCGGCTCGGCCCGGCCCGTCGAGGCCCGTCGCAGGATCTTGAAGGCCTGCTCCGGCTCGCACCGGTTCTGGGCCATGACGGCCCCTTGGCCCTCACCGGCTTCGGGCCGAACGCGACAGCATCTCAGCTCCGGACGACGTCGGGCTGGTACGACTGCCGCAGGCGCTCGAAGCCCTCGTCCAGGCTGATCGCCGGCGTCCAGTCGAGGGCCGCCCGGGTGTGCCGCTGGTCGAACCAGTGGGCGGTGGCCAGCTGCTCGGCCAGGAAGCGGGTGATCGGCGGATCATCCTGGCGCCCGAGGGCGGTCCAGGCCGGCTCGATCACGGCTCCGGCCAGCCAGGCCAGCCGGAAAGGCACGTGACGGGTAGCCGGCGGTACGCCGGCCGCCTGGCACAGGCGAGCGAAAAGATCGGCCACCGGCCGGGGTTCACCGTTGCTGACCACCAGGGCCTGGCCGTGGGCCTGCTCGCACCGGTCGAGCGCGGCCACGACGGCGTCCACCGCGTTGTCGACGTAGGTGGTGTCGATAAGGCTCGCCCCCGAGCCGATGAGGAGCAGGCGCCCGGCCCGGGCCCGGGCCACGATGCGGGCCACCAGCTGGGTGTCACCAGGGCCCCAGACCAGGTGCGGCCGGATCACCACGACGCCGAGGTCCGGGCCGTCGGCGCGCAGGGCCAACTGCTCGCCCGCCGCCTTGCTGCGGGCGTACGAACCCCGCGCGCGGACCGGATCGGCCGGGCCGGCACCGGCCGCCACCAGGGCCCGCCCGGCGTGAGCCACGGACGGGGAGGACACGTGGACCAGACGGCCCACCCCCTCGGACCGCAGGGCCCGCAGCAGGTTGGCCGTTCCCTCGATGTTGGTCGCGGCGAACTCCGGCCAGGGGCCGGTCACGCCGACCTTGGCCGCGAGGTGCAGCACGGCGTCCTGGCCGCGCACCGCCCGCCGGACCGCCTCGGGGTCGGCGATGTCGCCGTTGACCTGCTCGATCCCGGCCAGATCGACCCGGCGGCGCTGGAAGACCCGCACCTCGTCGCCCCGGTCGCGCAGCCGCCCGGCGACCGCCCCGCCGAGCATCCCGCCGGCCCCGGTGACCAGGACCTTCACCGCCCGGTACCGCCGTGCCCGGCGAGCATCCGGGCCGCCCGCCGACCTTCGTGCCGGCGATCCACCTTGGCGTTGTGGCGGATGTCGGTCTTCAGGCCCGACGACAGCAGGACAGCGGCCAGGTCGACCCCGGCGACCGCCCTGACCCGGGCGCTCAGGTCCGGATCGGCGACGCCGGGGGTGGCTCGGCCGCGGGTCTCGAGCACCGCCACGAGTTGCTGGGCGCCGACCGGGCCGACGGCGACCAGGGCCGCGCGCGCGACGTCCTCAAGGGTTTCGATCTTCTGCTCCACGCCCACCGGGGTGACGAACCCGCCGAGGGGGGTGAGCACGTGGACGAGGCGGCCCTCGACCCACAGCCGGCCCGCGTCGTCGAGGTGCCCGACGTCGCCGGTGCGGTGCCAGCCCTCGGGGCTGCGGGCATCGCGGTCGGTGATCCACAACTGGTCGTACCGCTGCTTCACGTGAGCGGCACGGACCAGGATCTCGCCGGTGACGCCAGCCTTGTCGAGCACGAGATGGCGGTCCGAGCGGCCGAACTCGTCGAGCGGGGCCAGGGCGACGTCGACCCCGGCGATCGGGCGCCCGACCAGGATGCCCTCGCCCGGGCCGGCGTCCCGGACCTCGCCCAGGTCGACATCGGTGACCAGCAGCGCCTCGGTCATGCCGTAGGGGGTGTGCAGTTCGGCCGAGGGGGTGAGTTCCTGGACCGAGCCCAGCAGGGTCGCCGGTACCGGGGCGCCCGCCGACAGCACGAGCCGGATCCGGCTGAGGGCCTCCCGCTGGGCCGGCCCCAGCTGGGCCGCGGTCGCGACCACGTTCGCCAGCGCCGCCGGGGAGGCGAACACGACGCTCGCCCGCAGCCCGGCCACCGCGTCGGCCAGGGCTGTGGCCCGCAGCGTCCGGGGCGCCGTCACATCCATGTCCGGTACCGCCGAGGCGACCCCTAGGGCCGGCCCCAGCAGCGCGAACGGGGCGAAGGCAGCCACGAAGCGGTCGTCGGGCCGGATCCGGTAGGTGCTCAGCAGCGCATCGCGCAGTGACTCCAGCTGGGCGTGGCGGTAGACGACGCCCTTGGCCGGGCCGGTGGCCCCGGAGGTGAAGACCACCAGCGCCTCGTCGTCCGGGCCCGGCTCGGCCGGCAGGTCCAGCCCGGTGCCCGAGCGAGCCAGCCCGGTCATGGCCTCGCCGGTGCCCAGCACAAGGGCCCGGGAACGACCGGGAGTGGTCACGGCGATTCGGCGCCCGGGCCAGCGCAGCGCCCGGGCCAGCAGCAGCCCGCGGTCGACGGCGATGACGTGCCTGACCCCGGCCCCCCGCAGCGCCCGGTGCAGGCCGGCCACGCCCAGGCCGGCGTCGGCGATCACGGCCACGGCCCCGATCCGCAGGCAGGCGTAGAGAGCGATGCTCAGGTCGGATCCGGGCGGCACCAGCAGGCCGACCCGGTCGCCGGGGGCGACCCCGGAGGCGCTCAATCCGGCGGCCAGGTCGCGGGTCCGCCGGGCCAGGGTGGCCCAGCTGATCCGCCGCGAGCCCGGACGCCGGCCGGCGGCCGGCTCCAGGACGGCCAGGCTCGGGTCGGCGGCCCGGTCCTGCATCCAGGCCCACAGCGGACGCCGATCAGGCTCACCGGCGGAAGCCGCCGGCCGGCTTGTCGTCGCGTGGGGCAGCCCCGACGGAAGGGTGACGCTCCGGTCGGTGGGGGGCAGGGGCAGCTCGTCCAGCCAGCTCAGCACCGCGCCGGCCACGTCGGCGTCCTCGGCCAGCAGGTGCCCGGCCCCTTCGAATCGGTGCACCACCGCCTGCGGCAGGCGTGCGCGCAGGTCGCGCAGGTACAGGTCGCTGAAGACGGGATCGCGCGGCCCCCACAGCAGCAGGGCCGGCACCGGGCCCAGTGCGGGCAGTCCCTCGACCAGGGCCCGCAGGGCCGGCCGGCTCGGGTGCTGGTCGGTGGTGGGGATGTCCTCGACGAAGTCGTCGATGGCGGCCCGGCGGGCCCGGGTGCGATACGGGGCCAGGTATCCGGCCCGGACGCCGGGGCGCAGGCGGGGATGGGCCAGGGCCAGCGTGGCCTGCAGGAAGAACGGGCTCGCCGCGGTCACCGCCCAGCGGACCCCGGGCAGGCGGGCCAGGGCGATCAGGGCCGGGAGGGCCGAGCCCGGTGGCTGGTGGACCGCGGTGTTCAGCAGGGCCGTTCCGGCCAGCTGCTCCCGATGGGCCAGGGCCCAGCCCAGGCTGATCGCGCCGCCCCAGTCGTGCCCGAGCGTCACCACCGGGCCGCTGAGCCCGAGCGCGTCGGTCAGGTCGCCCAGATCGGCGATCCGCCGGCCCAGCCGGCGTCGGGTGCCGGTGCGCTCGGAGAAACCCATGCCGAGCTGATCGACGGCGACCACCCGCCACGGGCGCCCGCCGGCCGCGTTGGCGGCATCGATCCGGGCGATCACGTGCCGCCACAGGTACGACCAGGTGGGATTGCCGTGCACGCAGAGCAGGGTGCCGGCCGGGGTGACGCCGTCAAGCACCTCGAGGTTGTCCAGCACGTGCCACCGGTGTTCGGTGCCGGCCGAGTCCGCGACCGCCAGGGTGCGCGACCAGCGCGGATCCAGACCGTCCGGTGGCCTCACCAGATGACCGGCAGGACACCGGCCGTGAACCCGGCAGCCCCGCAGACCAGCAGCACCTTGTCCCGCTCCTGGATCAGGCCGTCCTGCACGGCCAGGCTCAGCGCCAGCGGGATGCTGGCGGCGGCGGTGTTGCCGAACCGATCCAGCGTCACCTGCACCCGATCGCGCGGGAAGTCGATGGCGGCGCACAACGCATCGATTACACCCCGGGAAACCTGGTGCGGGATGACGTGGGTCACGTCGCTGGGCTGCCAGTTGACCTCGCTGAGCGTCTTCTCCATCAGCGGCGGGATGTGCTCCAGGGCCAGCTGCTGCAGTTCGCGGCTGTCGCACTCGAAGTACGAGCGGGAGTTGTCCCGGCCCATCAGCGTGCCCCCGTAGAGCACGGTCGACAGCTGCCACTGCGAGCCGTCGGAGACGAACCGCCCCGGCAGCAGGCCGCGCTCCTCGTCCTCGGTGGCCTCCAGCAGGACCGCCCCACCGGCGTCCCCGAGGGTGAACGCCGCGAACTTGCGACGCAGGTCACTCACGTCCTTCACCGACCAGTTGATGGTGGGGGAGAGCACCTCGCCCGAGGTGACCAGGACCCGGCGGGCCCGGCCGGTGGCGATGGCCGCGGCGGCGAAGTCCAGGCCGTTGAGGAAGCTGTTGCAGGCGTTCTTGACGTCGACGAAGGTCGCGTTCGTGCACCCGGTCTTGTCCTGCACGATCGCCGCCGTGGCCGGCTCGGAGACGTCGTGCGAGGCCGCGCTGAAGATCAGCAGGTCCACCGATGTGGGGTCGGTGTCGGCCGCCCGCAGGGCCTGCAGGCCCGCCTCGGCGGCCAGATCGGAGGAGTTGACCCCCTGACCGGCGTGACGGCGCTCGCGGACCCCGGTGATCGCCTCGATCATGCCCGCGGTCATCGTGAACCCGTCGCTACTGTCGCTCACGCGCTGTTCGATCTCGCGTGAGCTCAGAGCGCGCTCGGGGAGGGCGTGCCCGGTGCCGACGACGGCAGCGTTGATCATCAAAACCTTCTTCTCAGCCGGTGCGTACAGCAGGACGTCCGCGGCCCCTGTTCGGCACGTCTACATCTACGGGTCGTTGACAGCGTGACATGCGACCCGGGTCGGGGCCTATCGGGCGTCGCGCGGGCGGCTCGGCCCGCCTGCGTCATCGACGGCGGGGCTCGACGGGCGGGACGGGCATGGCCGTGATCAAACTGGCCGGATGATTCCCCGGGCTCGATCACAGGACGGCGTCCGCTCGCTCGGGAGCAAGATGCTCCACGCCATCGATCGGCTCTCGTCCCGGCCGGTCGTGGTGGTGGTCCTGCTCGGGGCGGACGCCCTGTGGGTGCTGTTCAGCGCCGTGGTCGGGTTCCCGACCCGACTGGAGACCATCTTCCAGACCCTGGTCGCGGCCGTGACCCTGGCTCTCGTCTTTGTGATCCAGCACACACAGGCCCGCGAGCAGATGGTCACGCAGCGCAAGCTGGACGAGATCCTGAGGGGCCTTCCCCGCGCCGACAAATCGGCCGTCGGCCTGGAGGAGGCCGACGACAGCGAACTCGCGGCCCTGCATTCGCGGCACCGGGATCTGCGCCAGCAGGCGACCGGCCCGCGCCGGCCGCCGTCCACGGCCGTCTAGAACCAAGTTGAACAACTCAGGAACCATCTGAATCAGTGTGGATGTGGGGGTTGAACAACCTAGGGCTCGATTGCTAGGTTCCGGTCAGAGGTACTTGCTGCTCGTGAGGAGGTCACCATGGCTGAGTTGTCCCGGCTGCCGATGCCGACGATGGATGTCTGGGAATGGCAGTTCCAGGGCGCGTGCCGCGAGGCTGATCCCCGGCTGTTCTTCCACCCGGACAGCGAGCGGGGCCCGGCCAAGCTCTGCCGCGATCGGGCCGCCGTGAAGATCTGCCAGGAGTGCCCCGTGATGCTGCAGTGCCGCGAGCACAGCCTGCAGGTGGAGGAGCCGTACGGGGTCTGGGGGGGCCTGACCCAGGATGAGCGGTGGGACGCGATCAGGGCGCGGCGGTCCCCCGGAGAAGAGCAACTGGCCGGCTGACCGGGAACGTCAGGTGGAGCAGATGCTCGCCGAGGTGGACGATGTCCTGGCCGCGCTGTTCACGCGTCAGAACTCCATCCTGGCCGGAGCCGGAAGCGATTGCGACGAACTGGTTCACGGAGCTTTCCAGACCCTCCGCCGGGCCACCGCAACCGAAGCGGCGCTGTGCTACTGGGGCTGGCTGGGCGCCGATGGCGAACCTGGTCCGGCGATAGCGAACGTCGCCGCCGCGGTGCAACTGCTCTCGGCGGCAACGGTTCTGCATCACGGGCTGGTGCTGGGTCCGGTGGCCCCGGCGGAGCAGAGCACCGTTCACCAGCAGTTCATCCAGTTGCATGCCCGTCGTGGGTGGGCCGGTGACGGCGAGCGGTTCGGGCTGGCGGCCGGAGTGCTGGCCGGCGACATGTGCCTGGTGTGGTCCGACGAACTGTTCATGAGCAGCGGGATGAGCGCCGGCGGGCTGGCCCGAGCGCGGCCGGTCTTCGATCGGTTGCGCACAAGAACTCTCGTGCATCAGTACCTCTCCCTGGTGAGAGGCCGAGCGGCCGGGCCCGAGGGCCGGCCCGGGCAACAGACCGGTCGCGCGGGCACCCATGGGCCCCGCAGTTCCCTTCTTGACGCCCTGCTCCTGGGCGCCGTCCTGGCCCCGGCCTCGAGCGAACTGCTCCGTTGCTACACCGAATTCGGCACCGCCCTCGGCGAAGGCGTCCGGCTGGCGGCTCAACTCGGCCCTGATCTCGGGTCCGACCGGAGCGTCAATCCCGGCCGGGCCGGGGTGGAACAGCGCATCGGCGAGCTGAGGGAGCAGGCCATGGCGTCCCTCGACGGAGCCTGTGCCGGCGGCCTGTTCGGTGGGCCGGCCTACGATGCGCTGCTCCTGCTGGCCCAACGAGTGTTCGATCCGGCGGCCCTAATTTCCGCTGCCTGAGCAGGGTTTGGGAATCGAGGAACACCGGGTTCGACTAGGGCGAGTCTTTCGCGGGTGTGAAGTGCGGTCAGGGCTGCTGGTCCGGCCGGTGGGTCTTGTCCAGGTACACCCACGCGACCGTTCCCGAGGCGAGGGTGACTTGCGTACGGGCGTAGTCGTCGACCTCGTATTCGTCGGCGGCGGCCAGGTCTTCCTCGGTGATCGTCAGAACCTGACCCCGGACCTCGTCCGAGGGCTCGCTGCTGGGCGACAGCAACGGGTGCTCGGACAACCCGGACAACCGGATCACCTCGGGGTCGGTGATGGTCAGGGTGTCGAGCCGGAAGCCGCGCAGCGTGTCGGGCGAGCCGGGCAGTTCGCGGCCGAAGACCGCCTGCTGAACGACAGGGTCCTGCAAGGTGCCGAAAGAGAACAGATGCACGGGGGGTGACATCGGTAAAGGTGCCCTTCAGGAATCATCAGTAGCAACCATGGTGCCGCATCCGATCGGCGGCGACCGCTGAGCTGCTCGGTCCGCCAAATCCCTGCGTGCCGCCCCGGCCTCGCGCTAACGTGGCCATATTCCGCTCAAGTCGGGCCGTATCCGGCGATTCGGGCGGCGCCGGGCCAGGGGGAGGGCTTACCGATGGGCGACGACAGGTCGGCCGCCGTGATCACCGTCTCGCTGCCCGACGGCCCGGCTGCGGTCGCGGCCGGCAGCTCGCGGAGCCGGCCCGGACCAGGCTGGCTGATCGTCGCGGTGGCCCTCGTCGCCCTCGGCTTCGGGGTGGCCGCCACCAGTGGGCTCTGGTCCGATCCGGCCGGCCGCATCGTCGACGAGAACATTCCCGACGCGTTGCACTACGCCTGGTGGCTCGGCCACACCCAGCATGCCCTCTGGGAAGGCCGGACTCCGCTGCGGACGGCCGACCTGAACTGGCCGATCGGGGTCAGCGCGATGAACAACACGTCATTGCTGCTGCCGGCCGTCCTGCTGGCACCGGTCAGCTGGTGGGCGACCTCCTTGACCAGCCTGAACATCCTGAACGTGCTCGCGGTGCCGGCCTGCGCGGCGGCCGGCTACTGGGCGCTGCGGCAGCTGCCCTGGGCCGGGGAGGCCGGGGAGGCCGGGGAGGCCGGCGAGAAGCGGATCGGGCGACCGGCCGCCCTGGTCGGAGCGGTGACCTTCGCCATCTCTCCCGCGATCGTCAATTCCCTGGTCGGCCACATCACGATGGCCTTCGCGCCGGGCCTGCCGGTGCTGGTCATTCTCAGCGTCGCGGCCTGGTCCGGGACTTCCTCTCGAGCTTCCTCCCGCCGGACCGGGATCCTGCTCGGTCTGACCGCGGCGGTGCAGCTGCTCACGGGCGAGGAGGTGCTGTTCCAGTCCGTGCTCGCGGCGGTACTGGTCCTGCTGATCGCGGCGGTGTCCCGGCCCCGGGCGGTGGCGGCCGGCGCCCAGCGTCTGGCCGCGACCCTCGGCGTCGCCCTGGCGGTCTTCACCCCGATCGTGGCGTACCCGCTCTACCTGCAGTTCTTCGGGCCGCTGAAGGAGCGCGGGGCGCCGTTCACCAGCTTCTTCTTTGCCGCCGACGCGATGGCCTTCACCACCCCGACCAAGAACACGCTGCTGCACACGGCCGGGCAGGCGGCCGCCTCGGCCCGGTTCACCGCCGGCATCGAGGAGCACCTGGCCTATCTCGGCTGGCCGCTGCTGGTCGCCTGCCTGCTCACCACCGGGCTCGGCTGGCGCCGGCTGCCGATCCGCTGCGCCGGTGTCGGAATGCTGGTGGCGATGGTCCTCTCGCTCGGACCGCGGGTCTGGGTCAACGGCGTCCAGAGCAGCCGGCGGGCGCCGGACGCGATCATCGGTCGGATACCGGTGATCAACGGATCGCTGGCCTCCCGGTTCGCCCTCATGGCAGCCCTTTTCGCCGGCGCCCTGCTGGCCTTCGCGGTACACGCTCTGTGCACAGAAGGTTTTCGTCGAGGCCGACCGCTGGCCGGTGCGCTGCTGGCCGTCGCGCTCAGCGTGGTGTGCCTGGTGCCGCTGCTGCCCCGGCCGCTGACCGTCGTCGACGCGCCCTCCGTTCTGCCGTATTTCACGACGGCGGCCCGGCACCTGCCGGACGGCCGGGTCGCCCTGGTGCTGCCCTACCCCTCGGAGGAGACCCCGGTGGCGATGCGGTGGCAGAGCGCGGCCCGGTACACCTTTCGGATGCCGGGGGGATACTTCCTCGGGCCGGACCGGAACGGGCAGGCCGGCATCAGCGGGCAGGCCCGGTCCTTGACCGGCGACGTCCTGTCCGAGGTGGCCGCCGGCGGCGTGCCGATGCTCGTGACGCCGGAGCTGCGCGCCCAGGTGGCGGCTGACCTGAGCCGTTGGGGTGCGGAGATGGTGATCTTGGGGCCCGGCCCGCACCGGGCTGCGGTGGAGCGATCGCTGACCGGCCTGCTCGGCTTCGCGCCGCAGCGGACCGGTGGGGTCGAGATCTGGTCGCTGCCTCACCCCTGATGAACGGAAGTGCCTCCGAGCTGCCATATTTCATGGTTTCCGCAGTCGGCGCGGGTCAGCGGCGTCTGATCTCGTGGGCGTCGACCCAGTCGAGGCGGATCTGGTTCTCGAAGGTCCACTGGATCTCGACGGCGGTGGGGGTCCAGGCGAGGGCGAGGGCTTCGACGTCGGCCGGCTCGCTCCAGCCGTTGCTGGTGTTCCAGCGCAGCCCGGCGATGACGGGGATGGGTGTGTCGGTCCGGAACACCTCGTCGGGGTCGAACGGGATGCGCCGGATGCGGGGGACGGCGGGCATGGGTGAGCTCCTGAACCTCTCGGCGGTCTCGACCCACTGACGGTGCGACCGGCACGCTACCCGGACCTGCGTTCGAGGGGTCAAGGGCCATTCGGGTGACGGTCGCTGCTCGAACATTCGTTCGATCGGCGGTACCGTGTCGAGGGTCGGGGTCGAGACCGTCACTGTGGTTCGGAGTGTTCATGAGCCGGCCTTTCACGCACCTGCATGTGGCGTCGGGGTACTCGCTGCGGTACGGGGCGTCGAACCCGCGGCAGTTGGTGCAGGCCGCGGCGGCGCAGGGGATGAGCAGTCTGGCGTTGACCGACCGTGATGGTTTGTACGGAGCGGTGAAGTTCACCGAGGCCTGCGAGGCCGCCGGTCTGGCTCCGGTTCTCGGGGTGGATCTGGCCGTGGAGCCGACCGGGATGACGGCCGGCCTGCCGACCTGGGCCGCACCGGCGGCGCCGGTGGCGTGCCGGACGCCGGTGCGTGGTGGCGCGAGTGTGGATCCGCGGCATCCGCGGGTCACCGTCCTGGCCCTCGGTGAGAACCCGGCCGCCGGGTTGGAGGCCGGGCAGGGGTGGGGCCGGTTGTGCCGGCTGGTGACGGCGACCCAGTTGCGCGGTGAGCGCGGAGCCCCGGTGAGCACGGTGGACCTCGTCGGCGAGCACACGTATGCCGCCGGCCCGGGCAGCCCGGCCGCGCTGGTGGTGATGCTCGGGCCGGCGTCGGAGTTCGGGCGGGCGGTCCTGGCCAAGCGCCCGGACGTGGCGTTGGCGGTTCTGAGGCGGTGGCAGGCGGTGGTGCCGGCGGACGGCCTGGTGGTGGAGATCGTCAACCACCGCGGCCCGTACGGGACGCCGGGCAGCCGTGGTCACGCCGCCCGGATGCTGACCGTGGCGCGCGAGGCCGGGGTCCCGGCGGTGCTGACTAACGCCGTCCGGTATGTGGAGCGGGACGGGGCGATGACGGTGGATGTGCTGGATGCCGCCCGCCGCCTGGTCGCCCTGGACGGCCGGCACCTGGACCGGACCACGGCCGAGGGCTATCTGGCCGGCCCGGAGGAGATGCGGGACCGGGCGATCGAGGTCGCCGACGCGGCGGGGCGTCCGGAGGCGGCGCGCGAACTGCTGGAGGCCACCGAAGCGGTGGCGGCGCGGTGCCGGTTGGTCCCGGGCAAGGACCTCGGGTTCACCCATGTGCACCTCCCCGAGCCGCAGGTCATCGGCCTGCGTTCCGGTCAGGACGCGAATGCCGAGCTGCGCCGCCAGTGCGAGGCCCGGGTTCTCGGGGCGTACCCGAACGTGACCGCCAAGGAGCTGAGGGCGGTACGGGCGCGGTTGCGGGCGGAGTTGAAGACAATTGCGGCGATGGGGATTCCGACGTATTTCCTGACCATCGCCCGGGTCTGTCAACTGATCCGTGAGATGGACGTGCGGGTCGCCGCCCGCGGGTCCGGCGCGGGGAGCCTGGTGAACTACCTGTTGCGGATTTCGGGGGTCGATCCGATGCGGCACAACCTGCTGATGGAACGCTTCGCCACCCCGCTGCGTCACCAGTTGCCGGACGTGGATCTGGATGTGGAGTCCGACCGCCGCACCGACGTGTACGAGCGGATCCTCCAGGAGTTCGGGGGAGATCGGGTGACGTGCGTGTCGATGATGGACACCTACCGGGTCCGTCACGCCGTCCGCGATGTCGGCGCCGCCCTGGGCCTGCCGCCGCGGGAGATCGACACGATTGCGAAGTCGTTCCCGCACATCCGCGCCCGCGATGCCCGCAACGCGATCGCCGAGCTGCCCGAACTGCAGGCCTCCGGTCTGGGCGAGGCGCGCCTGGACCTGTTGTTCGACCTGGTCGAGCGGCTCGACGGTCTGCCGCGGCATGTGGCGCTGCACCCGTGCGGGGTGATCATCTCCGACGCCACCCTGCTGAACCGGACGCCGGTGGAGGCCTCCTGGTTGGGGTTCCCGATGTCGCAGTTCGACAAGGACGACGTCGAGATCATGGGCCTGCTGAAACTCGACGTCCTCGGCATCCGGATGCAGTCGGCCATGTCGTACGCGATCAAGGAGATCACCCGGGTCGACGGCCCCACCACCCAGGACGCCGGCGGCCACGAGGAGGGCGCCCCGTACCTGACGCCGGAAAATGTCATCAACCTGGACAAGGTCCCGTTGGACGACGAGACGACGTTCCGGCTGATCCGTACCACCCGCACCCTGGGGTGTTTTCAGATCGAGTCGCCGGGGCAGCGGGAACTGGTCGGCAAGTTCGGCCCGGAGACCTTCCTGGATCTGATCATCGACATCTCACTGTTCCGGCCGGGGCCGGTGAAGTCGGACATGATTCGCCCGTTCCTGCGCAACCGCAAAGGCCTGGCCAAGCCGGACTACCTGCACCCCAAGCTTGTTCCGGCGTTGGAGGACACGTCGGGGGTGGTGGTGTTCCACGAGCAGGTTCTGCAGATCCTGAACGTCACCACCGGCATCACCCTGGCCCAGGCCGACGAGGTCCGCCGCCAACTCGGCTCCCCCGAAGGGCAGCTGGAATTCGAGCCGGAGTTCCGTGAGAAGGCCGAGAAGAACGGCTTCGACGCCGGGTCGGTGGAGAAGATCTGGGAGGTGCTGAAGGCGTTCGCGTCGTTCGGGTTCTGCAAGGCCCACGCGGCGGCGTTCGCGCTGCCGACCTACCAGTCGGCGTGGTTGAAGGCCCACCATCCGGCCGCGTTCCTGGCCGGCGTCCTCACCCACGACCCCGGCATGTATCCGAAGCGCCTGATCCTGGACGACGCCCGCAATCTCGGGATCAGCGTCCTGCCTCTGGACGTCAACCACTCCGACGCCACCTATCGCGTCGAAAAACTCGACCCCGCAACCGCGGCGGGGGAGTGGGGGGTTGCCGGGTGGGGGGAGCCGGCGACACGACCGGCGGATCCGGACCTGCCCGACGGGCGGGCATACGGGATCCGGTTGGCGCTGGCGGAGGTGAAGGGGGCCAACGCCGGCGAGGTCGAGCGGATGGTCGCCAACCGCCCCTACCAGTCCCTGGCCGACTTCTGGCACCGCGCCCGCGTCTCGCGCCCTGTCGTCGAACGCCTGGTCCGGGCCGGGGCGTTCGACTCCCTCTACGGCCTGACCGAGGCGCTGCCGGTACCGGCGCGCGGGAACATCACCCGCCGCGACCTGCTCCTGCAGGTCGGGGACCTGGAACGCTGGACCCGCGCCAACGAGAAGACCGCACCGGGTCGCAAAGGCCGCCGACCGGCCGCACCCGCCACCGAGCCGTTGCCAGGTTTCGACGACCGGGACTCCTCCGGGGTGCGGCGGGCCACCGCCCGGCAGTCGAAGGCGGCCCTGCCGGTCCTGGCCGCGGAGGATCAGTCGGTGCAGTTGTCCCTGGACCTGGGGGACTCGCCGGACCGGATCATCCTGTCCGGGTTGCCGGAGATGACCGGCGCCGAACGGGTCCGCGCCGAACTCGACGTTCTGGGCCTGGACGCCTCCCGGCACGTCCTGGACTTCTACGCCCCGATGCTCAACGCCCTGCAGACCACCAGGGCCCGCGACATCCTCACCCGCGCCAACGGGGCCGAACTGCTGGTGGCGGGGGTGAAGGTGGCCACCCAGACCCCGCCGATCCGGACCGGGCGGCGGGTGGTGTTCCTGACCCTCGACGACTCCACCGGCCCCCTGGACGCCACCTTCTTCGAAGACGTCCAAGGGCCCTATGCCGCCACCATCTTCCACTCCTGGCTCCTCGTCGTGCGTGGAGTGCTGCGCAAGACCGGAGCCCGCGGCATCTCCATCCGAGCCACCGGAGCCTGGGAACTACCCCTGCTCTGGGACGCCTGGACCCGCACCGGTCTGGACGGCGTCCAGGCCATCGTCAACGCCGACCCTGACCAGCAGCACCAGCCCGGCCGGGCCCGACCCGCCATCGCCGGACTGCCGGCCGCCGCGTACCACGGCGGCGTCGTCCTCCCCGCCGATCCCGGTTCCGCCGCACCGGGCCGGGCGATGGGCACCAACCGTGACGACGGCGCCCTGCCCGGCGGCACCGACCAGGACGCCGAAGCTCCCACCGGCCTGCCCACCGGCGACTACAGCAGGCCATCTCCCAGACCTGCTGCAGCCCGAGCCGGAACCCCGGCCGACCTGGAGGAGGGCCGGTCGAACCGGGCCGGAGGCATGGGCGGCGGACGACGACCCCGGCGAGTCCTCGTCAACGAGGCCACCGGCTACAAACAGTCGCCCTACGCCGACCTGCAACCACCCGGCGACAACACCCAGGACACCCGCCGCATGCTCGCCAACGAGGAAGCCACCGCCGACGAGAAACGCCGCCACCGCGAAGCACCCCGCAAACTCTGGCACTCCAGCCCCGGAAGCTCCGGCCATTGAGGTCCGCCTCGGTGGCCCGCGTCGGCGCCGATCCGAGGTCGGCGATTCAGCGCCTGGTCTCGTACCTGGTCAGGAGCACGCCGTCGGGAAACGCCCGGGTCTCCACCAGGTTCAGGTTGACCCAGTTGTCCAGGGCCGTGAAGAACGGTGTGCCCCCGCCGACCAGGACCGGGTGGGTGACGATCGCGTACTCGTCGATCAGCCCGGCGCGCATGGGTGCCGCGGCGAGGGTGGCCCCGGCGACGTCCATGGGGCCGCCGTCCTCGGTCTTGAGCCGGGTGATCTCGGTGAGAGCGTCGCCGGTGACCAGGCGGGCGTTCCCGTGGACCGCGACGGCCGTGGAGGAGAACACCACCTTCGGCATGTCCCGCCAGCGGTGGGCGTACTCGATCTGAGCCGGGGTGACGCCCGGCTGCTGGTCGGCGGTCGGCCAGTGCGAGCTCATCGTCTGCCACAGTTTGCGCCCGTACAGGGCCAGGCCCGTCGCCCCGACCCGGTCGGACCACCACTGGAACAACTCGTCGCTCGGCACACTCCAGCCGAGGTCGTCGCCGGGCGCGGCGATGTAGCCGTCCAGACTCACGTTCATGCCGAGGGTCAGTCTTCTCACGGCGTCAGCCCTTCGTGAATCGATCTTCGGCGTACAGACCGACACGGTGCGGCAAACTCATCGGCATCCATGCCTGCATCTCATCGGGTCACCCGGTGAGCGCTCTGCACCGACACGTATCAGCGGCGCGACGGCCGCCGGCTCTATCGTTGTGGAGAGGTCTCCATTGATATCGCGAGAAATCATGGTTCGCTCGGACGCTCGCCGGAACCGCGACCGGATTCTGGCCGCCGCCCGCGAGGCCTTTGCCGAGGACGACGATGCGTCGATGAATCAGATCGCGCAGCGAGCCGGGGTCGGCCCGGGCACGCTCTTCGCAACTATCCCTCCCGCGAGGCGCTCGTCCTGGACATCTATCAGGAGGAGGTCGGGCAGTTGGTCGGATCAGCGACCGAGTGTTCGTCCTGCTGGTGGAGATCGGCCTGCTCACTGCCGGAGTGCTGTTCCTGGCCGGCTTCTGACACCGCCGCGGAGACTGCGCCGACGGCCCGTGGTGGTGGGCAAGCCGTCGCCTGGGCTGGCCCAGCCTTCCGCTGGCATCCGCCGGCTCACCAGGAATGACCACGGGTATGTCTTCCTCTGCGTCGTGGCGCGCAGAAAGGGCTTGACCTTCGAGTTGGGTTGAAGGTTTACGGTCGGCTCATGAGCAGTTATCGCATCTCGCAGCTGGCGGAGCGCTGCGGTGTCCCGGCCAGCACCCTGCGGTTCTACGAAGGCGCCGGGTTGCTGCCGGCCGAGCGGACAGCCTCCGGGTATCGGGTCTACGGGGACGATGCCGTGCAGCGGCTGGAGTTCATCACCTCGGCCAAGCATCTGGGGCTGCCCCTGGAGGAGATCGGCGAACTTCTGCAGGTCTGGCAGGACGGCGTCTGTGCTTCCGTCCGCAACCAGCTGTTGCCGCTGGTGCGGGCCCGGATGGACGAAGCCCAGGCGCGGATCGCGGAGCTGACGGCGTTCACCGCTCACCTGGGAGAGGTCCACCAGGAGTTGTCCGGCCCGGCCCCGGCCGGAGCATGCGGGCCCGGCTGTGGGTGTGTCAGCACCGCCGACCCGGCGGCCGTCAAGACTCCGGTGGCACTGGAGCTGACCCGCCGCCCTGCCCCCGCCGCGCCGTCGGACGAGACGGACGCGGACGAGGCGTGGCGCTCGCAGCCGGTGGCGTGCAGCCTGGACGGCACGTCGATGAGCGGACGAATCCAGGAGTGGCAGCGGCTACTGGTCTCGGCCACCGGCCGCGAGAGCATCCCCGACGGGCTGCGCCTGACGTTCCCCGCGAATGCGGACCTGGCTGTGGAGGTCACCCGGCTGGCGGTGGCCGAGCAGGACTGCTGTGCGTTCTTCGACTTCACCCTGCACCTGAGCCCGGCCGCTCTGGTGCTGAGCGTGCGCACCCTGGAGGCCGGGGCGGACATGCTCACCGACCTGTTCGGAGCGACGGTATGAACGGCACGCCCCGCACCTCCAGCCCGTGGGGCGGTATCGGTGCCGGCGCCGCCGTCCTGGGCGCTTGCCTGGTGTGCTGCGCCGCCCCGGTCCTGTCGGTTCTCGGCGGCATCGCGGCTCTGTCGGCGGTGGCGGCGGTGTGGATCCCCGCGCTGGCGGTCCTGACCGTCCTCGCCGGTGCGGCCGGAATCTGGATCTGGCGCCGGCAGCGGGCTGCTGCCTGCGCGAGCCCCGCCGCACCGGTCGACCTGGGGATGCCGGGCCGAACACCACCATTGTCGTGCGGATCGGACAGCCGAGCGAAGCGCCCCACCATCGACGCCAAGGAGTGATCAGCCAGGATGACCTCAGCAGCCTGGCTACCGACCGGGATGGTCAACTGAAGGAGCCCCCTCCGGTGTCGCGGGAACCTCATCGCCTGGTCGCCGGGATGGACACCCATCAGGTCAGCATCTACATCGGGGCGATCGTCGCCGGAGGACTGCTCGGCTGGCTGGCGCCCTCGACCGGGCCGGGCCTCGAACACGCGATCAACCCCGTCCTGGGGGCTCTTCTGTACGTGACGTTCCTGCAGGTGCCGGCTGCGCAACTGGCCCGCTCCCTGACCGCCGGACGGTTTCTCGGGGCCGCCGCGGTGGTGAACTTCCTGGCCGTGCCCCTCGTGGTCGCCGCCATGTTCTCGTTCCTGCCGTCCGACCAAGGCGTGCGCCTGGGCGTGCTGCTCGTCCTGCTGTGCCCGTGCGTGGACTACGTCATCGTGTTCAGCGGCCTGGCCGGGGCAGCCAGTCGGCAGCTGCTGGCCGCGACCCCGGTGCTGTTGATCGCCCAGATGCTCCTGCTGCCAGTCTTTCTCGTGCTGTTCCTCGGATCTGACCTGGCCGATGTGGTTGAGGTCGGGCCGTTCGTGACGGCGTTCATCGTGCTGATCGTCATCCCTCTGGTGCTGGCCTGGAGTACGCAGGCGTGGGCCGGCCGCGCCCGCGCCGGGGCCCAGTTCAGTTCGGGCGTGAGTACGGCGATGGTGCCGTTGATGGCCGTCACCCTCCTCACCGTCGTTGCCTCTCAGGTCCCCAAGCTGCACGACAACGTCAGCGACGTCGTGAAGGTCGTCCCGTTCTACGTCCTGTTCCTGCTGGTGATGGCCTTTGCCGGCCTCGCGGTCGCGCAACTTTTCCGCCTCGACACTGCGGCCACCCGGGCCATCGTCTTTACGGGCGCGACCCGTAATTCCCTGGTCGTCCTGCCCCTCGCTCTGGCCCTGCCGCAGACGCTGGCGATCGCAGCGGTCGTCATCGTCACCCAAACCCTCGTCGAGGTCGTCGGCATGCTCGTCTACATCCGGGTGGTCCCGCGCCTTGCCCCCGCCCGCGCTTCCTGATTGCTGCCACACGTCAAGTCCCGCTCCCATGCCCTGGGAGGACCGGCATAGTGGTACATCCATCTCAGCGCAACCGTATGCCGCCGACAAGGATGTCCCAGTCAGCTTCGTGACCGTGGAGGTAGCGATACTTGCGCCCCCTGACCTTCAAAAAGCCTGCTGGAGTGTCTTTTCGCCAATTTGGGTCCAGTGCAATTCGTCAACGGGGTTAGCGTCTGGACCCGTCACGTCAAGGGAGCATAGTGCTCGGCGCTCTGCGCCGTCGCGCCCGACACATCTGTGCTTCTGGCCGGCCGGTTGCTGCAGGGTGTCGCCGCCGCTCTGCTGATCCCGCAGGGTTTCGGCCTGCTGTATGCCGCGTTCCGCCCGAGCGATCTGGGCCAGGCGTTCTCGATCTTCGGTCCCGTGGTTGGGCTGGCGGCCGTCGTCGGGCCGGTGCTCGGCGGCGTCCTCGTCGATACCGATTTCTTCGGAACCGGTTGGCGCCTGGTCTTTCTGATCAATCTGCCGGTCGGCGTCCTGGCCGCGGTCGGGGCCGCGCGCATCTTTCCGGAGTCGCGACTGGAGTCTGTCCCGCGCCTCGACCTCGTCGGCATCCTGCTCGTCGGTCTGGCCGCGGGCCTTGTCACCTACCCGCTGATCCAGGGACGGGAAGCGGGGTGGCCGGCCTGGACGTACCTCATGATCGTGAGCGGGTTCGTCGTCCTCGGTCTGCTCGTGGCCTGGACCCGGATGCGACTTCGCGGTGGCCTTGAACCGCTGGTGCAGCCGTCGATCTTCCGTCACCGGGGATTCTCCGGAGGGGTGATCCTGACGCTGGTCTTCTTCGGGGGCTCGTTCGGTGTGGGGCTTGCCCTCACGTTGTTCCTGCAGTTCGGCTGCGGGTTCTCGGCCATCGACGCTGGGCTCACCGCCCTGCCGTACGCGCTCGGGGCTTGGGTCGGTGCACTCTTCGGGGCAGCCATGCTGGCTCCCAAGCTTGGACGCCGGACCCTTCAGCTGGGTGCGGCCCTGCAAGGCGCGGGTCTCGTCCTGGTCCTGGTGGTACTGGATCGCATCCAGATGCAGGTCACGGGTTGGGATCTGGCCGGCCCGCTCCTGCTGTGGGGCCTCGGACTGGGCCTGGTGATCGCACGCTGTTCGACTTCGTGCTTGCGGCTTTGACGGAAGACGAAGTCGGTTCCGGGTCCGGCGTCCTCAATGCCTTGCAACAGTTGGGTGGGGCGATCGGCGTTGCGGCGATCGGCACGGTCTTCTTCTCCACGCTGACCAGCCACGTCGATGCCGCAGGTCGCCCGAACTACGTTGCCGGCTTCGAGCGCAGCGTTCAGATCGGGGTGGGCATCGCGGTCGTGGTGTATCTGCTGACGTACCTGCTGCGCCGTAAAGCGCGCGAGATGGATGAGTCGGTGGACGAGGCGGACTTGGCTTCACCGCAGGTGTAGCAGTTGTGGCTGTGGTCTCTCGCAGAGATCGCGCTTTCTGGGCCCAACGTTGATCGGAGAGGGTGCCGACGTTCTCGCCGGTTTAGCCCGATCGACAGGTCAGGGGAGGTCAAGCAGTTCTGTGATCGCTGTGTCCACGGCCTGCATTTCTCGCAGGGAGAGGTGGCCGACTTGCGAGCCGAGGCGTTCGGAGGGGTCGATGGCGAGCATGCCGTCGCAGAGCGCGAGGGTGGGCCCGAGGACGGGGATCTCGATCTCGGGTCGGAAGATGTAGGGGCGGGCGCTGGTGCTGGTCGGGATCGTCACCCAGAGGGACATGTGTTGGTAGCGGGAGGCCAAGGCCACCACCCCGTATCGCTTGCCCTGCTGCTCGTGGCCGCGGGCGTGCTTGCGGGGTCGTAGTTCGTAGATTCCGCCTTTCATTCGCCCGCCAGGTCGGCCATCGCGGCGCGGAGTTCGGCCTGGTCCTCGACGTCTTGGCCGGCGGCCCAGGCGTCTAGTTCTGCGGTGCGGCGCCACTGTTCGCGGTCTAGCAGGTCTAGGCCGCGTTGGATGGTGGCGTCCACGGTCTCGCCTGATTGGGTGCTGACCTTGTTCAGGTGGTCGCGGGTGGCTCTGGACACGCGGACGGTCGTCGACTCGCTCATGGGGAAAGTCTACAAGTGGTCTACATATGAGTAAAGCTGCTGCCGACGTTCGGCCCACCACTCGAAGCCGACGGCCAGCCGCGAAGCGGCAGGTCGGGACGGTGCGAATCGGGAAGCGTGACAGCTCAGAGTGAAGTCCGACATGTGCAGCATCGGAAGTGGCCAAAACCTCGAGCCACTAAATGGCCACCACTTCCGTACCGGGAGGCGCTCAACCGGGCGGTCACTGCAGTAACCTGCAGGTCAGCGCATGATTAATGGTGGCCAGGGGCGGGGTCGAACCGCCGACCTATCGATTTTCAGACGGTCAGCAGGCTCCCATGGGGCGACCTGGCGTCCTTTCTAGTACCATATGCTCTAAATATGGTGCCATAGGGTGTGACGCAGTGTCGATGAATGCCACCCTGTCCAGCCACTTTCTGTTATCAGCTTCGCGTTCTGGCTCGCTATCTGGCAGCAAAATCAGTGCTTCAAGACCGGTAGATCGTGACTCTGGCCGTGGCTCACGTCCCGTAGATGGGCCGACCCACGCGGGCGCGTCTGCTGCGCGTGAACCCTACCGTCGACAACGATCCCGTTAGGCGCCAGCAGGGCCCGTCATGGATGGCTGAGCCGCGGAACGTCCGGACAAGTAGCCGATGAGCGGACGCTGCAACTGCATCGCAGCGAGTCGCCGTCGCGTGGCCGGCTCCCGGAACCGGTGATCTCCGGCGCGACAGCCGACGCACTGTCACACCCCGATGCCAAAATCGGCAACGCGACGACGCAACACCAAAAGATCACCACCGTCGTCGGCCGCCTCATGAAAGATGCGGACCAAGGACCAGGACGAGTCGGACGCCAGCCTTTGACTTTTGACGGCTCTGTCGGGCCCGGCAGGTAGCGTGATGGCGTGCCCGAGAGCCGCTACAAGTACCTGTACGAACGTCTGGGAGACCATAACCTCCAGTTGCTCGCGAACGCGCTGCTGACCGCGCGGTTCACCGCCTTCGTGCCCCTTCCCCTGCGCCAAGCTGACGGTGGGAGGGACGGCGTCACTCGCGGGTCGGACCGATCGCTGATCTACCAGGTGAAGTGGTCGTTCAAGGGTATGGAGAAGGATCCCGTCAGATGGCTCGACAAGGCCGTGACCGGCGAGGCCGAGAACATCAAACGCCTCGTACGGGACGGTGCTCGCGTCTTGGCCTCCTTCGGTTCCAACCCGAGTTCAGCCAGCAGGACACGTATCCGCACCAAGGCGGCATCGGCCTGCTGCCGGGTTGCGCACATCACCACCAGGTCATCGGCGTACCGGACCGCACCCCATGCTCACGCGTCGACCATGCCCGGTCCAGCCGGTGAAGGTAGACGTTCGCCAGCAGTGGGGAGATGACCCCACCTTGCGGGGTGCCTGAGACCGAACGCCGAAGCGTGCCCTCTTCCATCACTCCTGCGCGCAACATCGCCCGCAGCAACCGCAGGACACCCTGGTCGCTCACTCGTTCCTCGACCGCACGAACCAGGTCGGCCAGTAAGCATTCATCGAGGGGCGACTTCTTGGCTCAGCAGGGCGGCTTCGGCGCGGGTGCGCATCCTGACTGGACGCCAGGGATCGAACAATGCAGAACGTCCTGGACGCGATCTCGGTGCCCACCCCCGGGCCCTGGACGCCCGCGCCGCCGGCCCGCCACCGTCCTGACCGACAGGGGTTTACTCCAGAGCCCCGCCAGACGCGCGAAAGGGCCAGGAGTTCATCCTGGCCCTTTCGTCGTGCGATCAGCGAGCGATCAGCGAGCGGACGCGCTTGAGAGCGATCCCGCGTGCCTGCTCTTCGGGTTTTTGCTGCTCACCCTGCTCGGCGCCCAGAACCAGGATCGCGCCGGTCACCGCCGGGATGATCCACTGCAGCGTCTTCAAACGTTTCTGAGCCGCGGCCACCTCGGGGTCGGTCAGTGCGCTGGGCTCGGTGGCGCCCTCGGCGCTGGAGTCGTCCGCTGCGGCGATCTTGGCGCCCAGTGCACCGCTGTAGGCGGTGGCGGCCAGTGCCACACCGGTCAGGACGGTCTTGATGACCGTGTTCCGCCCGGCGCCGGCCTGCTCCTTGACTCGGTCGCGGTTGGCCACGATGAGTCCCGCGCCACCGATGAGGTGAGCGGCGATGGCCGCGGTGTTGACCGGTGCCCAGCGGGCCCACCCGTCAGCGGCGATCTTGGCGCGCTCGCCCTTGTCGGCAGCGTCGGACGCTGCACCGTTCAGGCCGACGGCACCCATGAGCGCGCCGCCGAACCAAGCAGCGACCCCCACATCGTGCATGCTGCGGATGACAAGACTGGTTTTCGAATTCGACAAAGCGATCCCCTAGCAAATGCGAAAGTGGAATGAGCCGATGGCCGCTGTCTCGACCACGAATACCCGGAACTTTCTTCAGGCAACCATCCCGCTTTCAAGACCACAAGCGGAGTTCGACGCAGAGCAGCCAACGCCGGCTCGGCACGATGATCCGCAACGGGGCCCGTCTTGCGTGCCGGCCCCGGGTGTTACAGAGGTGGGGAAAGCACACCCTTGCGGTCCTTCCTCGTCTCCAGCATGGCGACGGGCACAGCTCGTGCGACGGGCTAGTGCGTTGGCCAGGAAGGTTTGCCGGGTTTGTGACACGCCGATCTTGATCCGGGACTTCACTGCTGTCTGAGGCCACCGTTGCTCTGACCGATGGGTGAGAGTGGGGTGCGTGATGGCAGAACCAGTCAGGGCCAGGCGGCTCTCGCAGGACGAGGGCCGCCAACTGCAGCAGATCATCAGGCGGGGTAAGCCCGGGGCGATCCGGATGCGCCGGGCAATGATGATCATGGCGTCGGCGTCCGGGACGCCGGTGCCGGCGATCGCCCGACTGGTCGCCGCGGACGAGGACACCGTGCGCGGTGTGATCCACGCTTTCAATGAGCGGGGGTTGGCCGCGCTGGACCCTCAGTGGGCGGGAGGCCGTCCCCGCCTGATCAGTGACGACGACGTGCAGGTCATCGTCACGACGGCCACCACCCGACCGAAGAGCCTGGGCCTTCCGTTCACCCGCTGGAGCATCCGCAAACTCGCCGACTACCTGTCCGGGCTCTACCGGCGCGTGGACGCTCGGATGGCACCGGGTCGGAAGATCCGGATCGGTCGTGAGCGGCTGCGCCAGATCCTGAAGGCGCACCAGGTCATGTTCCAGCGGACCCGGACGTGGAAGGAGTCCACCGACCCGCAGTTCGAGGAGAAACTGGACCGGATCGAGCACGTCACCACCCATTTCCTGGACCGGTGTTTCGCGTTCGACCAGTTCGGGCCGCTGTCGATCCGCCCTCATCACGGCAGCGGCTGGGCACCATCGACCAAAGCCGACCGGCTGCCAGGCACCTACCGGCGCACCCATGGAATCCGGTACTTCCATGGCTGTTACAGCCTCGGCGATGATCAGTTGTGGGGGGTGAACCGCCGCCGTAAAGGCGGCGATCACACCCTGTCCGCGCTAATGTCCATCCGCGCTGCACGCCCGGACGGCGCCCCGATCTACGTGATCATGGACAACCTCTCCGCGAACACCACACCAACAGTGCGCAAATGGGCCGCCGCGCACAAGGTCGAACTGTGCCTGACCCCGACCTACTCGTCCTGGGCCAATCCGATCGAAGCACAGTTCGGGCCCTTACGGATGTTCACGATGGCCAACTCCAACCACCCCAACCACACCGTCCTGGCCCGCGACCTGCAGGCCTACCTACGCTGGCGCAACCTCAACGCCCGCCACCCCGACGTCCTGGCCGCCCAACGCCGCGAACGAGCCCGCATCCGCTGCGAGAAAGGCCACCGCTGGGGCCGCCCCAAAACCAGCAAGATCATCCGGGCAGCCTGACCCGGCAAACGTTCATGGACAACGCACTAGGCGCAGGCGTCCCTATTGCCGAGACAGCCACCGCCGACGTCAGCTCGACCAGCAGACGGGCATCGGCGAGGGAGGTGCCGGCGGGCCGTCTCGATGGCCGGCTACGTGGTGGTGGTCATAGATCTGGCAACCACACAGCACGCATCCGATCCGGTAGGGCTGACGTACGTCACGCTTGGCCGCCTCGAGAATGGGTCACCGTCATGTCACGCGAGCATTATCATTTTCCATGGACTGAACGAGTGGTTGCCAGCACCTTTCCGTGAACGTCCAGCGCCTGAATGGTCACTTGTCCGGGGCCGGCGTCCGGTCCAAAAGCGGCCAGTCGGTGGTTGACCTGAGCCACCTTTGTCCCGATGCGGACTTGGGTGGCGCCCACGGGAGCCAAAACCAGGTAGCGCGGACCATTCTTGAAGTCCGTCATGGACAAGACGAAGGGATCGGTCTGGACAACCGCCATGAGTCTGTCAGGCTGCGCTGTTGAGGTGAACACGTGTCCCAGTTCGATGGAGGCGTCAACGGTGGCGCCGTCGGGCTGCATCTGAGCCACGCTGAACCCGACGATGTAAGGCCCGTCTGGGGACTGCACCACCGAGGCGCCCAGCTGAAGCTGGCGGCTGAGGCGGACTGTGGTCGCGATCCGTGGTTGTTCACTCAAGGAAGCGCCCAGTGATTGCAGGGCAGTGCTGGCCTGGCTCAGGACGTCGGTGTTGGTTCCGGGCGGGGCGATTGCCTTGACAGTGTCGATGAGAGGCATTGAGGTCGGCCCGATGTCCAGGGGCCGACGAACGCCGCTGACTGCCACCTCGTGGATGGAGTGTTCCAGGTCGTTCAGCCCGCTCATCCAGGTGCTGCCGCCGCCGCTGTCGGGACGCAGTTCGCGCCAGGTCGTGCTCGTGGAGCCGTCGGAGGCGAAGTGCCGAGCAGTGCCCACCTTGACGCTTGTCACTTGCGGGCCGGACACCAGGAGCAGGGTCTGGTGGGGGGCCGAGGCCTCAACGGCCGCTTCGTAGTCGATGATCGCCCGGGTAAGAGTCTTCGTGGGTTCGGGCGCCGGTTGCGCCGTACGCAGGCTCAGGTGCTTGGCGTCGGCGCCGGCGGGCCCAGCCAACACCATGATCATGAAGGACGCCTCGCTGTCGGGGGAAGCGGCCAACGGGTATAGGACCAGGGCGTAGCGGCTGCCTTCCACGTCGCCGGCCCACTGCACCAGCACATCCTGTGAGCGCAGGCCGGTCTGCTCGGGCGGCGCAGTCCGGCTCGTCTTCACCACCTGGTTACGCAACCCGTTGAGCCAGGTGTCGTCGTGGGCTAGCGACCCGCTTACCGGGCCGTCCCACCCGGCGTTGCGCAGCGCGGACAGTTCCGCCGCCCGTGACTTCGACGCCGGGATGGCAGGCTGGGAGTGCGGGGCGGGGCTCTGAAGCAGACCGGTGAGCAGCGCGCCGACAACGACCAGGGCCACGGCCGCCGCGCCTGCGCCCAGTCGCCGGCGCCGCCGGTCCTGGCGGATGACGCGCTCCAAGTTGGGCCACGGGCTGCTGCCCACGGTTTGGGTCGAGGCCAGTTCTCGCAGGCGGACGACAAGATCGCTGGGCAGTTGGTCGGTGGAGATGTCGAACTCATCCATCAGGGGACCTCTTTCTGCGCGGCGGAGGCTGAGGAGGATGCCTCTAGGGCTGCCCGCAGCTTGGTGACGGCACGGCTGGTCGTACTCTTAACGGTCCCGATCGAGCACCCGAGCAACTGCGCGGTCTCGGCCTCGGAACGATCCTCCAGGTACCTCAACGCCACAGCCGCGCGCATCCGAGGGGGAAGGGAACGCAGCGCCGCCAGGAGGGCCTCCTCCACGCCATCCAGCCCCTGCCCCACAGGGGTGGTTGCGGCCAGGCCGCTTACGCTGCTGGGCCCCAGCGGCACCTCATGGATCCGGCGTCGACGCCGCCAGGACAACGCGGCGTTGACGACGGCCCGGTGCGCGTAGGCGCCGGCCTTGCCGTTCTGGCGCACCCGGCGCCAGCGCCGATGGACCGCAGTCAGCGCCTCTTGCACACAGTCCTCGGCCACACCGCGATCGGTGGTGATGTAGTAAGCCGTACTCACCAGTGACGACCACCGGGTGGCAACAAAATCGCGGAAGGCCGCCTCATCGTCGTCCATGAGTCTCCCCCTCTGATACGCAGCGGCGATCGACCGCAGCAATGACCGTGCCTCAGAAGGTCAACGCGAACCAGGCACATGCGGGTTGCTCGAGCCGCACAGAAGGTGCAGGTCCAGGACGAGGTCGACCGCGCGGGACGGGCGCGTCGTGGTGTTAGGTGCTGCGGCGCCGGTCGAGTCTGTAGCGGACGTCGGGGTGGACGCTGGCGTGGTGGGGTCCGTTGTCGCTGTGCAGCAGACCGGCGGTCTTGAGGGCCTGCTCGGCGCCCGAGTGGTCCTGGTGCCAGGTGTCGTAGTCGGGCGTGCCGCCGTGCAGGTAGGCGGTGAGCAGCACGGTCGCTTCCTCGACGTTCAGTGGTTTCCGGTAGTGCGCGCTCTCGGAGAGGTTGCGTCGCTGGTCGGGTGTGAGACGTCGTGGCGGGCGGTGAGCGTCCACTGCTGGGGCGGGACGCGACGCAGGACCATCGACCCGGCCAGGACCGGGTGGCGGGTGTCGGCGTCCACCTTGGTCGGCCGGCCGCCGTGCCGGCCTTGAGCTGCTGCTGCGGCAGGCCATCGACGGTGCGTTCGTGGATGAGGTCGCGTTCCATCTCGGCGGCCATCGACGCGACCATGAACAGCATCTTGTCGGCGATGCTCTGCCCGTGGGGGCGGTGCACCCCGGCGCAGATGCCGGTGAGGATCTCCAGGTTAATGTTCCGGGCGTGCAGTTGGTCCTCCAGGAGCACCAGGAGTTCCTTCATCGACCGGGCGACCCGGTCAGGTTTGTAGATCACCAGGGTGTCGCCGGCCTTGAGTATCGTCTCCAGGGTGGCGCGCAGTTTTGGGCGGTCGCTACGGGTGCTGGCAGTCTCGACGATCACCTCGCGGCAATCAGCCGCGCCCAGCGCGTCGAGCTGTAACTGATGGTCCTGGCTTTTCCCGCTGACCCGCGCGTACCCGATCTGCATTGGTGTGCACCGGGGTTCCCTTAGCACCGATCGTCCTGTAAACCGTCCCGGAACTCAATGATCAAGCGCCAGTTGCGTGACGGGTTACGGGACATCCCGACCTGGCACTTCCCCCGCTCACTGTGACCGTCCCGAAAACGACCGTTTCCGGGACGACAGCCAAGCACGCCGGTTCGTCGGGTCGCGACGACCAAACCTTCGATCCGGTGCCGGGTGACAGGCAGCGGGGTCCTCGGATCTGCGGATGGGAAGGTGGAGCTAACCTGGGCAACGAGTTGCTGTTCGTACAACCGGTGGTCGATGCGGGCATGGTCGCGACGCTTCGAGTACGACCGAGTGTAGGTACATCGGTTAGGTCCGGCGAGCGTGGAGCCCATCGAGCAGGATCGACAGTAGTCGCGGACCACGCTCGTCAAGCTCGGTGTCGTCGAGGCGGGAGAGCCAGCCGATCAGCACGATGACATCGCGGGCTTCGACGTCGGCGCGCACGCTCCCGTCGGCGCGGCCGGCGGCCAGTAGCAGTTCCACAGCCTCCCCGATCGGACCGAGGCTGTGGGCGGCGAGGTCGCGCCACGTCGCTGCTTCCACGGCGGCGAAGACATGGTTCTTCACCCGGGCGTAGGCCGCGACCCGCTCGAACCACGCCGCCAACGCGTCGATGGGGCTCCTGGTTGACAGGAGGCCTGAGGCTGCCGCGACGAGTTCCTCGACGTCATGTCGGTAGACCTCGGCCAGGAGGTCTTCGCGGGTGGGGAAGTGCCGGTACAAGGTCCCCTGCCCGACACTGCAAGCTTTGGCGACGGCGTTGAGCCTCAACTCTCCAGGCTCGCGCAGCTGCTCCCGCGCCGCATTCAAGATCCGCTCACGGTTGCGTCGGGCGTCAGCACGACGCGACTTGTCGCCCTTGACGGAAGCGGACGCCTGTCCGCTATGGTCGTCGATGTATCCGGACATGTGTCCACTCTACCCGGAGGAGTTTCGTGGCCATCCAAGACAAGGTCATCGCCATCACCGGTGCCAGCAGCGGGATCGGTGAAGCGACCGCTCGCCATCTTGCTTTCCGCGGTGCCGCCGTGGTCCTCGGAGCCCGCCGCACCGACCGGCTGGACCGATTGGTCGACGAGATCACCACCGCCGGCGGGAAAGCCGCGGCCGTGCGTGTGGACGTCACCGACCCTGACGACCTCCGCTCGCTCGTAGACCAGGCGCTGGAGCGGTTCGCCCGTCTCGACGTCCTGGTGGGCAACGCCGGGATCAGCAGGATCAGCCCGATCACGGACTTCGACGTCGAGGGCTGGTCGGCCATGGTCGACGTGAACGTCAAGGGCGTCCTGCATGGCATCGCTGCCGCATTGCCGGTGTTCCGCCGTCAGGGCAGCGGCCACCTCGTCACCGTGGTCTCCACCTCCGGCCTGAAGATCGTCCCCACCCAGGCGGTGTATGCCGGCACGAAGAACGCGGTGCGGACCTTGCTGGAAGCGCTACGGCAGGAGAGCACCGACGGGGTCCTGCGCACGACGTCAATTTCCCCGGGCTACGTCCGCACCGAACTCATCGACTCCGCCCTCGACGACCCGCAGCTGCGCGAGCAGATGAAGCAGGACATGGCTGAGCTCGGTATCGACCCCATGGTCGTGGCGCGGGCAATCGCCTTTGCGATCGACCAGCCCGACGACGTCGAGATCGGTGACCTCACCATCCGACCGACACGACAGGGCTGAGCCACACCCAGCCACAACCTCGACAGCAGCTACTACCTCTGGTGCCCCGGTACGGTAGGAGAAATGGCAAGAGCAGTGCAACACATAGCTCCTAGATCAACCCACGCCCGTTTGGATCTAATGACACGTTCCTTACCGGCACCCCACATACCCGCGGAGAGCTTGGGACATGCCGAGCAGAAAGCGAGCTCTTGGGCCCACGTGTCGTGACTGCCCACGCCCTCACGTTCCTGACTGGGTGTCAGGCGGGTTGTTCGTAAAGCGTGGACTCGCTGACCGTTCGCCATGTCTGGAGCTCTTGCTGGACGTGGGCGAGCTTGCGTTCGACGGCCGCGACCGCGTCGGGTCCGATCTGGAGACGGGTGGGCGGGTTCGTGGCGGTCACGGCCTGCACGATGGCGGCCGCGCCTTTGATCGGGTCGTTGATCTGGTTCCGGTTCCTGGCCGAGGTGGCCGCCCGGACCGGGCCGACGGTGGCGGCGTAGTCGTCGATCGTCGTCCTGGTCCCGCGCAGCGACTCGGCGTCGAGAAAGTCGGTGCGAAAGCTTCCGGGCTCGACGACCATGACGTGAATGCCGAGCGGCGCCAGCTCGCCGACCATCGCCTCGCTGATGCCCTCCAGGGCGAACTTTGTGGCGCCGTAAACCCCCCACCCCGGTGACTGGGCGAAGCCGCCCATCGACCCGACGTTCACCACGGTTCCGGACCGCTGCTCGCGCATCACCGGGAGCACGGCGCGGGCGACGTTGAGGGCTCCGTACAGGTTGGTGGCGAACACGCCTTCGACCTCGGCAGCCGAGGCCTCTTCCACGGCCCCGACGAGGCTGGTCCCGGCGTTGTTGACCAGGACGTCGATCCGCCCGAACCGGTCGATCGCCGCTGCGACCGCGCGTTGGGCCGCCTGCTCGTCCGTCACATCCAGGGCGACCGGCAGCAACCGGTCACTGTGCTCTTGCAGCGTGATCTTCTCGGGCTGTCGGGCTGCGGCGACGACATGGTCGCCGCGCAGCAGTGCCTGCTCGGCGATCGCCGCTCCCAGCCCGCGTGAGGCCCCCGTGATGAACCAGACGGTCATAGCAGCCTCTCCTGGAACGTCGGACCTGACCCTGGGCCGCGGGTCGGTAATGGCGCCACTGAGACTTCGAGCCGCACCCGAGGTCAAGGGCTACCGTAACGGTGCGTCCTCGAAGAGCGAGCAGCTCGGCCTGGCCCACCTCGGTGACGACGTCTTCGGCCCCGGCCCCGGCCGACCACGACCGCGCGTCGAGCCGGGGCCTGCTCGGCCTCCGCGACGTCGATGAGCGGGTCAACGCCCCGGCAAGCGGGGACCCTGAGGCGGACCACGACCACCGACTACGGGCCGCTGCAGCAGACCTCCCGCCACCTGGTCCACCCGGACCGGATCCGCCAGCACTGGCCCAACATGCTGCGGGCGGCCGGTTCCCTGACCCTGGGCGAGATCCGCGGCTACGACCTGATCCGGATGCTGTCGCGCGAGGGGCGCCCCACCGGCCTGGGCGACGCCTTCACCCACTACGGGCGGACTTCAAGACCCTGCACGTCCTGCAGGTCATCACCGACGTCGAGTACCCGCGGATGCTCATCGCCCAGCTGAACATCTCCGAGGGCCGCCACACCGGCCGGCGGTGATCACGGCGTCGGTCAGGGCCTCCAGCTGCTCGACGCCGGCGGCACCACCGGGGCACGCCGCGGCCACGGCCGTGGGCACTGTGGGCAGCCGACATTGCGGTGGCTTGGTCGCCACGTTTCCTCGCTGTTCGCGCATGAAGCTCGTGCCTTTTTTCCTGCTCCAGAACGACCGGCACCTGTCGAGACTAAGTGGAGATACGCCTCGCTCAGTACACCGTCCACGCTTTCATAGGGCCCGCTGACCCTTGAGCCTGCCCGTCCCGCCAAGGACGGTGAGGAGGAATCATGACCGATCCTGACGAGCTCACCGAGATCATGCGCGACGTCGTCGCTCTCATTCGAGCCGCCCACCGCGACGACCTCGCAGCTGTAGGTGACCTGATCAGCCATGTCCCCGCCGCCCACCTGCCGTCCGTGGCCGTTCTCTGCGCCATCTTCGCCGCCGGCGTATGCCGAGACCACGCCAAACAGAACCCCCACCTCGACTACGAAGGTGCCCTGCGTAACTACGCCTTGAAACTCGCCGTCGCCAGTCCGTGAGACCCCACCCACACCAGCGTCCGAACCAAGATATCCCGATCAGCTCTGGACATGGGGGACTTTCCGGGAACGGTGTAACTGGCGGTGCGATTAATTAAAGGCTAGCAGCTTCAGGCATGCGCTCGTGGAACGACATGGCGAGAACGTTGAGAACTGGCTTTCAGCGCATCATCCACCGTTGTTGTCCGGTGCCTTTCGGGTCGAGCGACCGCATGGTCAGGTAGAGAACCTTCATCGCGGCTTGTTCGTTCGGGAAATGCCCTCGAGCGTCAATCGATTTCCGGAATCTTGCGTTCAGGGACTCGATTGCGTTCGTGGAACTAAGGAGGTGGCGAATCTCGATATCCAGGTCGAGGAACGGCACGAAGTTGTTCCATGCCGAGCGCCAGAGATTGCCAATGGCGGGATATCTGTTGCCCCATTTCTCGTCGAACGATTCAAACGCGTCGTGTGCCGCAGTGGCGTTCACCGCGGTGTAGACTGGTTTCAGATCTCGGGCGATCTCCGCCCAGTAGCGCTTCGAGGAGTACTTGAAGGTGTTCCTGATGAGATGCACGAGGCAGGTTTGAACAATGGTCTCCTTGTAGATGGTGTTCACGCTTTCCGGCATTCCGTTCAGCCCGTCGCAGACCAGGTAAAAGATGTCGACCACGCCCCGGTTCTTCATCTCGGTCAAGATCGAGATCCAGAACTTCGACGACTCCCCGGCCCCGGGGGTGCCGGCCCACACGCCCAGCACGTCTCGGTGTCCGCGCAGGTCAACCCCGATGGCGGCGTAGAACGGCCGGTTGGCCACCGCACCGTCACGGACCTTCACGTGGATCGCGTCCACGAACAAGGCCACGTAGTGCGACTGCAGCGGCCGCGAGCTCCAGGCCTGCTGTTCTTCCAGAACCTTGTCGGTGATGGTCGACACTACGGTGCTGCTGACGCTCACCCCGTAGATCTCCGCGAAATGAGCGCTGATCTCACCCGTGGTGAGGCCTTTTCCGTAGAGCGACAAGACAATCTTGTCGACATCACCGAGGCGACGTTGGCGCTTCTTCACAATTACCGGGGAGAACGACCCTTCCCGATCCCGCGGCACCTCGATCGTTATCTCCCCGGCCGCTTCAGAAATGGCCGTCTTCGCGCGGAGGCCATTCCGTGAATTTCCTCCGTTGCGGCCTTCCGGGTCATTCGCTTCGTAGCCGAGGTGGTCCGTCATCTCCTCCTCAAGCGCGGTCTCCAGCACGGTCTTCGTCAACAACTTCAGCAGACCGTCCGGGCCGGTGATGTCCAATCCGCGCTGCTTGGCGGATTTCACCATCTCCCGGATCGCAGCCCGCTCCGCATTCCCCGACAGGGCAGCAGACTTCTCAATACGCTTCGACAGAGAATTCACGCCGGACATCTTCTCGATCATCACTGGACCTCCCCAGCTGACACGCGTCAGCCATTCGGCCAGTTACACCGTTCCGCGGATAGACCCGGACATGGACGAGAGATCGACCAGCTCAGGAGCAGCTAACCGAGTTCTGAATGCTCATCGTGATGTCAGTGGATTGCTCGCTTGGTGTAGCGGCCGCTCGATGCGTAGCGACGGCTCGTGAATCCAGTTACGCATGGCCGGGGGGCCCTTTCGGTCAGGGTGAGTTGAGGCCAGCGGCTCGTAGCAAGTCCGCTTGGACAGGGCGAGATTCTGGATGATCAACAATGGCTGGTTCTGTTCTTCCGCCCGTGCTCGATGAGGGGATGACCCGATCCACTCCGCGTGCCGGCGGCCCGAAACGTCGTCGGACGTTCTCGGCGGCTGAGAACCTCGCCCATCTGGTCGCCTACGACCAGGCCTGCCAGTGCGGGCAGGGTGGTGCGTATCTGAATCAGGGTGATGCTCAGCCGGTCGGCCGGCTCCAGTGGTTGTTCTCGGCTGAACCGGCGCGGTGTCGCCCTTCATCAGCGCCGCTTGCGCCACCCCATCGGGTGAGATCGGTATCCAGTCGTCGGGTGATTCAGTCGACGCCCCGCACCGCAGGGACCACAATAAACAGAAAGTAAGAGCGAAACACCGCACCGTAACCGTAGAGAGGTGTTGGATCGTGAGGAACATGCCCGATTCGGGCAGGGCGAGCCAAGCCACGCCCGCGCCCACGCCCATGGCGACATTGCAGATCGAACCTCTAGATACCGGCGGGTTGCCGATGGATGGATCCCGCACCGGTGTCGGCGGGGGCCAGGTCCAGCGGTTGCTGCACCTGGCGCGTACGCATCTGGGGATGGAGATCGCGTGGATCTCGCAATTCACCGGTGGCGAGCAGGTGATCCAAGCCCTGGCCGGGGACGGGGCCGCGATGAATGTCCAGGTCGGGGCCGCGACCGCGCTGGAAGGATCGTTCTGTGTGCGGGTCATGGCCGGGACACTGGCGGCCCTGATCCCGCACGCGCGCCGCGATCCAGTGACCCGGGAACTGGCGGTCACCGCCGACCTGGGCATCGGCTCCTACGTGGGCGCGCCCCTGCACGGGCCGAGCGGAGAAGTGGTCGGCATGCTGTGCTGCCTCTCGCGCAGTGCCAGCCCCCACCTGGACGGCGCCGCCCCCCAGTTTCTGGCGTTGATCGCCGACCTGATCAGTGACCACCTCACCAGCCCGGCAGGGTTAGCAGCGCGCAGCAGCGCCCAAGACACCCAACGCGTCGCTGAGATCCTAGCCGGCGGGCGGATCCGGATGGTGTTCCAACCCATCGTTGACCTCAGCGACAAGCGAGCGGTCGCGTTCGAGGCCCTGGCCCGTTTCGACCCGGCCCACTTCCCCGACCCGACGCAAGCCTTCGCCGCCGCCACTAACGCTGGCCTCGGCCCTGACCTGGAGTTCCTAGCCATCCAGCAGGCTTTCACCCACCTCGATGACCTTGCCCCCGGCATCTGGTTGGGCGTCAACCTGTCCGCTCAGGCCCTCCTCGTGCCAGCCATCCAGGAGCGGGTGCTGCAACTGGCTGCCCGACGCATCGCCGTGGAAATCACCGAGCACACCCAGGTCCACGACTACGACCAGCTCACCACCGTCACCACCCGACTGCAGGAGAGTGGGATCCACATCGTCATCGACGACGCCGGCGCCGGCTACGCCAGCCTGCGTCACATCCTGCGCCTGCACCCCAACGCCATCAAACTCGACCTCGACCTCGTGCGCGGCATCGACACCGACCCCGTCCGCCAAGCCCTGACCCGCTCCATGGTCATGTTCGCCGCCGAGATCGGCGCCCGCCTCATCGCCGAAGGCATCGAAACCCCCACCGAACTAGCCACCCTCCAACACCTCGGAGTCCGCCTCGGCCAGGGCTACCTCCTCGCCCGCCCCGGCGACCTGCCCCCACCACCCTGAACTCGACTGTTGCGGCCCTGCTCAATCATCAAACTCCCCGGCCTTGCTGGATGGGCCAGGGTTAGGGCATCGTCATTGTCGGGCGGCGCCGCCGGTGCCTGCCGAGTGAGTGACCCAGGTGGACCGAATTCAAGGGGACCGGGCCCGGTTCCGATAGGTGAGGTGTCGAGAAACGGCATACCAGACTTGGCGCAGGACCAACCCCGGAGCGGTCTTATGCCCACGGTGCTGCTCGTCGACGAAGACACCGACCACCGCCGATTGCTGCACGTGGCTGAGCGACGTCGGCCACCAGGTGCACGCGGCCGGCTCCGCGCTGGATGCCCTGCACGTCCTGGATGAGCACGGCGTCCCGGATCTGGCGATCCTGGACGTGGCGATGGAGGCGATCAGTGGCCTGCAACTGCTGCAACATCTTCGCCGGCACAAGCCGGCTCGCGCGCAGATCCCAGCGATCCTGCTGACCGCCCGCCACCTGATCAGCGACTTGGAGGAGGCGTGGGCCTTGAACGCGGCGCTGATGACCAAGCCCGTGGAGGAAGCCGGGTTGTCGGCCGCGATCGAGCGGGCGTTGCTGCGCGCGGGTGCCTGAGATGGGCACGCACCCAGCAGTGATCCTGCTGGTCGACGACAACGCTGACGACATTTACCTCACCAGGTACGCCTTCGAGCAGACCGACATCAGCAACGAGATCGTCCTGGCCCGTGACGGAATCGAGGCGCTGGCCCTGCTGCTGCCAGAGGACGGGCGTGAGCCGTTGCGCCCGGCGATCGTGCTGCTGGACATCAACATGCCGCGGATGGGTGGCTTGGAAGTCCTGGCCCGGCTGCGCGCCGATCCCTCGACCCGGGCGTTGCCGGTGATCGTGCTGAGCACATCCACCCAGGATCGGGACATGGCCGAGAGCTATAGCCTCGGCGCCAACAGCTATGTCTCCAAGCCCGTCACCCTGGATGAGTTCCTTCAAGCGGCCAAGGCGCTTGGCGTGTACTGGCTGGGCGTCAACCAGCAACCCACCGCCACCGTGCAATCAAACCGCGTTCAAGAACCTCCCGGTCCCGGGGCGTGCCCGGGTAAGGGCGGCTCGTTCGCCGGTGTGATGGCGTGCGCCTCGCGGGCGCAAGCGACGTCGCAGGAGTCCTTGACCGTGCTCCAGGATGCAGATCGAAGAGGATGAGTCTGGCCGGGCCTGCTGTGCAGGCAGCGGATCTCCGGCCAGACTCCCCCGGTGGTCGCCGCACAGTGGGCACGATGGCGGCGACGTCACCAGGCCCGGTGATGATCGTGAGGCAGAGGTGAACACCACCTGGGCTTCCTCAAACCCTACTCGGCATCTCACGCCAGGCGCAGCGAATGTCCGAGCGTGGGGCCTCTTGAGGCTGACGCGCAGCTCGGGCCGGGCGCTCCCACAATGGCATCATGCCCCAGATCCCGCCGGCCCAGCCTGAGCCGGTCGCCCTGCTCGAGCGCATTCTCACCGCGATTGTCAGCAGGGCGCGGCACGGGCGGCCCCTCGACGCCAGCTTTTCACGTCCGCTGACCGTCACCCCCGGGGCTGGTGCCCCGCCGCGCGGTTAGGGCATGAGCAGTAACCTGCTGGTTGGTGCGCCGGGAAGTCTGGTCGGCAAGGTCTCTGTCGATCCCTCGATTCCTGGAGTTGTCTCGTGTCTGAGACCTACCATTACGCGTTGCTGGTGCTGCTGGGCAGCGCGGCGATGCTGGCCGCGGTGCTGTCCAACCGGTTGACCGAACGGTTGAAGGTTCCCACGCCTCTGCTGATGCTCGCCGGTGCGGCCATCGTCGCAGCGGTAATTCCTAGTCTGCATGACCTGTCCGAGACCACCATTGAGTGGGTCGTCACTCTGGCCCTGGTGGGGATCTTGTTCGACGGGGGTATGCACATCGGTTGGTCGCGGTTCACGGCGGCCCGCGAGACCCTCCACCGAATCAAATCAGCGGCAGACCACTAGCCTCCGAAGAGCGGTTCGTCTTCGTGGAGGACCTGGTTCGCGGTTTCCTGAACATCCTCGATGTGCCCGTTCCTGACGATCTCACCTGGTGCGGCAGCATCCGCTCATACCGCTGACAGTGTCTCCTGCTTGCGCGCTGCCAAGCTTGGTTTGCCGGTGGGTGCGAGGGTAGAGTCTTCTCGCGGTCAGAGGTTGTCGTAGCACCCTGATCGTGCTGGTGGAGTGGGGGAGACCTACCGAGTTTGGGTCGAATGAAGGTGTTCGATCCTCAGACGGTCGGCAGGCTCCCACGCAGTGACCTGACGTCCCTTTCAATGCTATTTGCTCTGAATTTTGTGCCATAGGGTGTGACGCAGTGTTGATGAATGCCACCCGATCCAGCCACTTTCTGTCAGTGGTTCCGCTCTCTGGCTCGCTGTATGGCGGCGGGATCCGTGCTCTGATGACGCCTGAGATCACGAGCCAGGGCGACGTTCAGGACAAGCAGGTCTGGGCGACACTGGGCTGCGGGTATGGGTGCCGGGCCTGGGCTGTGATCAGGTCAGGGCTTCTTGAAGACGTCGTGGTCTCCGACCCGACGCCATCGAACCCGCAGTTCAGCCTCGACGGTGACCAACTCAAAAGTTGCGCGCCCGTCTGGGCTGGCGAAGGACCACGTCATCTCCAGCACGCCGCCGGCGGAGCGAACTGGTTTGACGCGCAGGGACGCCGGCCAGGGTGTGGCTGGATCGGCGGCGTAAGCATCGCAGGCGGGAACGAACTTCTCCCGCACGACCTTCCGGAACTAGCTCAGGTGCTCGGGCTTCAGCCGTCGAAGATCGGCAACGAAAGCGGGGGTCGTCTCGAACTTCATTCGGACGCGTCCAAGTCGTCGAGGTGGGCCAGGAAGTCGTCACCGCTCTCGTGAACGGTCACTCGTCCAGCGGCGACGTGGTCATCGACCTCGCGTTCGCGCTTCTGCCACTGCTGCGTCCAGAACCACGCCTGATCGGCCGGTATCGGCAGGGCTGCTCGTAGCTCCAGGACGCCGTCTGCTCGCTCGGTGATCTCCATCTGCGCCCCCGGTTCGTCCAGGTGCAGTCGCTGGCGCAGTTCGGCGGGCAGGGCGATCACCCTGCGGCGCTGGACGCCCACGTACCCGTGGAATGGAAGAGATGCTGCAGTTATGACTCTATTCTGCCGCATGGCCGCTGAGCCGCAAAGCTGTCATGCGGCCATTTGGTCGGCTATCGGACCGGCACGGGTTGAAGGATCGCTGGGCTGCCACTTCACCCCCGAACTGCCCGAGGCCGTTCAGCCAGGCGCAGCGGACGGCGGCTTCCTGGGCGATCGGTCCCCGGTCCGTTCGGGGTGAGGAACCACGTTTCCCGTGGGCCGGAGCGTTGTGGTCAGGCCGGGATGTCGGTGGTACGGGTGAGCTCCAGGCCGGTTTCGATGTCGTTTTTGAGGGCGTCGACGCTGCCGGTGGCTAGGGCGTAGGAGTCGGAGCCGAGCAGTTGGTGCAGCGGGCCCTGGCCGGAGACGGCGATGGCGATGATGGCGGCGGCGGCCTTGGCCGGGTCACCGAGCTGGGTGCCGGGCATGGCCTGATGTGCGGTGGTCATGTCCCGGACCGCCTCGTAGCCCTTCGTGGTGACCGCCGGCAGGCCGAGGGAGGTGGGCTTCAGGAAGTCGGTGCGCATGTAGCCGGGCTCCACCACGGTGACCTTGATCCCGAAGTCGGCTACCTCGGCGGCCAGGGAACCGCTCAGCCCCTCAAGGGCGTACTTGCCTGCGCTGTACAGGCCCCAGCCGGGGAAGGTGGTCAGGCCGAGAATGGACGAGATGTTGATGATGTGACCGCTCTTGTTGTCTCGAAGGATCGGCACGGTGGCTCGCAGCACGTTCCACAGGCCGAAGATCTGGACGTCGAACATCTGGCGGGCCTCGGCGTCGGTGACTTCTTCGACCGCGGCCAGGAATCCGTAGCCGGCGTTGTTGACGACGACGTCGAGGCCACCGAAGCGCTCGGTGGTGGCGGCGATCGCCGCGGCCACCGCAGCCTCGTCTCGAAGATCGAGGCTGAGCGCGAGAAGTCGGGTGGTGTCCACACCGACGAGGCCAGCCAGGAGGTCTGGAGCCGATCGGGTGGTGGCGGCCACGTTGTCGCCCCGCTCGAGCAGCTGGCGGGTGAGGTCGAGTCCGAGACCACGGGAGGTTCCGGTGACGAACCAGGTCGCGGGGGTGCTGGTGGGGTAGGACATGGTGAAACTCCTTGCAGGGTGGCGATGAGGTCGATGCCGGCCTCGGCGGTGGCTCCAGTCTTCGTGCCCCGGGCATCCCGGAGGTCGCGATATCTGGCCCTGTCCGACCGGGGACGGGTCGGGCTAGGACTCGCAGGGCCAGGCAGGCTCTGCTCTTCGCGCAGCAGTGTTGAGACAATGAGGTCTATGGACAACGTAAATCGGGAGCTCGCGGACTTCCTGCGCCGCGCTCGCAGTAGCGTCGATCCTTTGCGGGCCGGGTTGCCGAGCGACGGTCGGATTCGGAGGGTGCCGGGGTTGCGGCGCGAGGAGGTCGCTCTGCTGGCCGGCGTCTCGACCGATTACTACACCCGTCTCGAGCAGGGCCGGAAGATCAGCCCATCGGTGGCGGTCATCAACGCGATCGCTCGGGCCTTGAACCTTGACGCGACCGGCCGGGCGCATCTGGGCACCCTGTTCGGCCCAGCCGGCCCAGCCCGGGCCCAGAGCGTTTCTGCTGTGCAACGGGTCCGTCCCGGATTGCATCAGCTGCTTGACGAACTGGACCGCAATCCCGCGCTCATCCTTGGTCGGCGCACGGACGTCCTAGCCAGCAACCGCCTGGCCCGGGCCCTGCTGACCGACTTCGACCAGGTGCGCCCGAAGGAGCGCAACTATGCCCGGTGGGTCTTCCTGTCCGAAGAGGCCCGCGATCTCTTCCTGGACTGGGACGTTCAGGCCCGGGCCGTGGTCGAGAATCTCCGTCTTGATCTGGGCACGTACCCTGAGGACCGCGCCGCCCAGGAACTGGTGGACGACCTGAAGCAGCAAAGCCGTCAGTTCCACCAATGGTGGGACGAACACCGCGTGTACCAGCGCACTTTCGGATCAAAGCACTTCCGGCACCCAATCGTCGGCGAACTCACGGTCGACTACGAGACCCTCACCTTCCCCGGTGACCCGGATCAGGCCCTTTTCATCTACCGGACCGAGGCCGGGTCAGCCTCCCGACAGGCTATGGACCTGCTGACAAGTTGGACTCTCACCCCGGCTCAGAATCCCCCGATCGAGAAGGCGTCCCCGCACGATCAGCCATAGCAGGCGGTTCAGGCGAGGCGCCGGGTCGGCCACCGCGCGAGGTCGGCCTCGAGGAGTGCCGGGTCGCGGGGTAGTGGGACCTCGTTGAGGATCTCGAGTCGGGTGATTCGCTCGATGCGGAAGCCGCGGATCGCCTCGCGGAGCCGGCACCAACCGGTGAGCAGCCAGGCGTCGCCGCGCGGAGCAGTCCCATCGTCTCGACGTCGCGGACGGTGCTGGTGGCGCGATCCGGGCCGCCGTCCTTGTCCTCACCCAGGTAGGGGAGCCGCACCACGCGCCGGGCGGCGATCGCGTCGGAGAGCATCCCGAGCGGCACGGCGCCGTCCGTCGGGGCGACGGCGTCAATGACCTGCATCATCCCGAGCATCTCCTGCACGGGCGCGCGATGCTGCTCCTGCATGACGGCGGCGATCTTGGCTCGGGCGCGCCGGGCGGCCCCCTGGTACGGCGAGGACTCCAGTAGCGCGAGCCCGGCGAGCACCGCCAGCGATTCGGCGGCGGAGAGGTTCAGCGGCGGCAGGGAGTACTCACGCAGGATCAAATAGCCGCCCGTCGCCCCGTGATCGGCGTAGATGGGGACCCCGGCGAGCTGGAGCGATCCGATGTCGCGTTCGATGGTGCGCGAGGACACCCGAACTCGCCAGCGAGCCGAGCGGCGGACCACGGCCGACCTGCCCCGCGAAGCAGGTCGACGAGGGCGTACTGCCGCTCGGCTCGCTTCATGCCTCAAGTCTGGCAGAGGAGCTGCTTGTGGTGTCGGGCGTCAGCTCCGCATGCTGCGCTGTCCGCCGACGGACCAGACCCGCCGGATCCGGCCGTCCTCGGCGAAGTCGAACACATCAACGCCGCCGGCGTGGAGGCCGCCTGCCTCGATGTCCCAGAGAAGCCGGGCGTGGTCGCCGTCGATCGCATCGGCGATGCTGGTGAAGACGACGCCCGGGTGCTGCTCGTGCCACCAATCGAGATACTTCGCGAAGTATTCGGCGGTGCGGATGGCGTCCGCGGGGGTCGACCCGTCGGGCTCGGTCACGGCGAAATGGATGGGGAAGTCGGCGGCGCAGATCTGTCGGGCGATGTCCCCGTCGGTGTTCCACATCGTCAGCCACCGGTCGAGCGAGTGCCGGGCGGTGGAGCTGGTCGTGATCGTGGGCTTCGTGTTCTGGGTCATGCATCCACTTTCAGCCGCCGACGCGACAACTGTATGTCGGTGTTCGGCGAGATCTCCGGTGACCGGATGGTGGGCCGACGCCTGGCTGGGGCCGGTCCTGTTCTGGTTCCTGGTCAGGCAGCGGTTCCGGTGCTCCGACGGTGACCACGAGCAGGGCGCAGGGTGCAGGGCTGGCGTTCCGGAGCGCCTTGCTGATTCAACCCGTCGGTTGCCTGAGCTGAGCCGCCCTCATCAGCAGGTCTCCAGCCGTCCGTACCTCGTCCGCAGCTTCGTCGGGGGATGGGGAGGAGGGCTGCTGGGTCTGCCGGAAGCGCGCCCTGAGTTCGGCGCCGATGTTCGGGATCTTGTTTTGGGCAGCGCTGATGAGGAGGTGGTTCTTCTCTTTCTCCGGTAAGGCGGTGATCCACGTTTTCAGGGCGGTGTTGTCCTGGGCGGTCGAGGGAAGAAGATCGGGGCTGCTCTCGGCGGCGGAGGTGAGGAGGTGGGCATCGATCTTGAGGAACTCGGCTACTGCTTGGAGCGGCCCGGACATTTGGCCAAGGCCGGCCGGCACCGGCGGTTCGGGTTCGTCGTCTTCAAGCATCCCGCTGTCTGCCGACAGCAACCAAGCGAGGTACAGCAGTCGGCGATCGCCGTCGAGGACCTCAGAACGGGCCGGCACGATCGAACCGAGTCGGCCTTCGCCGTCGTCGAAATCTTCGTAGTCGGGGTCGTCGTAGTTCTCCGCGCTGTAGGTGAGGTTGATGAGCGTGTGGCTGCCCTTCGTCCACGCGTTGGCGCTCTCGGAGTAGCAGTACTCGCGCGCCGTGTCGAGATCGATCACGTTTTGGGGAAAGCGGAACATCAGCTGACGCGTGCCCCAGTCGGTGGTGTAGAGGAACGCGTCGAAATACTTTTCCACCAGGCGCTGGGGGTCCGCCTTGAGATCGCCCCAGTGGTAGGTGTTCGTGAAGCTGCTGGAGGTGATGGTGGCGCGGGTCGAGATCTGGCGCAGGGCGCTCTGGGCCGCTTGACTGAGCGGGCGGTCTACGGTGATGAAGTCGTAGTGCTGGTACGTGCTCACCGGCGCGCCTCCACTGAGCCGTCGAACCAGCCCTCCGCGTCCAGGGTTTTCAGGAATGCGGGACGCATCTTGTGGCGCTGGCGGAGGGCGGTCAGGTAGGCGGTGAACGCTTCAGGGCGTCCGGTAGCCGTGTAGGCCTCGCGCAGAGCGGGGAGGTACGCAACGGCCCGGCGGTAGCGGCGTGCGTCTCGTGAGTCGAGCACGTGATCCTCGATCATGTCCTCGTAGGGCTGAATGATGTCTTCGGGGGGTGAGGTCCCGCGGTGGGCCAGCGTGTCCACCCATTGGTAGCGGTCAACCTGACGGCGATAGGTAGTGGCTACCTGCCAGGCCTCCTCATCGTGGCCCGAAACCTGAAGGACGGTGACGAGTTCGCCAGCAAGGTCCGGCTGGTGGGTGGTGCGCTCGCGCAACATTTGCAAAGCGTGCGGCAAGGGGTTGGGCGCCCCTGCGGCCGTTGCTGTTGCTGCCCAGGAGTCATAAGTGGTTGCCAGCGGTCGGCGTTCGAATTCGCTCTGCCTGACATGGAGTGTTCCAGTCTGGTCGCCGAGGTTCAGCATGAGGCTGACGAGGGTGTCGAGCAGTTCGTCGGTGCCGTGGTGGTCGGGGTGTTCCGCGATACCTTGCTGGGCCCAGCCGAGTGCCTCATCGGTGCGGCCCGAGCCGGTCAGGGATTCGGCGATCTGCTGGTAGCGGCCGGGATGGGTCAGGTGCTCAGCCATCACGGCGACGTAGCGGTCGACGTCCCCGGAGACCTGGGCGAGTTGTTCACGCAGGTCTCTGATCGCCCAGGAGCCGCTCCAGGAATCCGGACCCACGTCGGCGGCACGTGCAGCGACCTGCCGCTCCACCTCCGCAATTCCCCTGGGGCCGAGGGCTTCGGCGAAGTCGGCGAGGATGACGTCGGGCCAACCCGGACCGTCACATTGGAGCTTGACCAGCCAGGAAGCAAGGCTCTTCGGCGACGGTGAGGCGACAGTGCTGGCGCGGGCGTAGGTACGCATGGTCGCGCGCAGCTGATCGCCGATGATGCCGGAGGAGTCGTCGAGATGCTCGAGCGCCCGGGTGATCCGATCGACGGCCTTGCGCAAGACCGGCCCCGCGATGCCTGCCTGGCCGGAGTCAATCAGTGCTTCGCCGGATTCGCGGACGGAGCGGGCTGTTGCTGCGTATTGGCGCTGGCCTCGGTTGGGATGACTGCGGCGGTCCCGGCGCAGACGGTCGACCCCGGCCGTCAGTTCGGCGGTCAGCTGGGCTTCGGGCACTTGGCTATCGTAGGGAGGTCCTCGATGGGCCTGCGGCTCCGCGAACGGCCGGAAGCCCTCAGGGAAACCCTTTCGACCGAAAATCGATAGGTCGGGGCGTATCCGTAGCCGATGCTGTCGCTTGCAGCAACCCCGAACGTCACCTGATCTGGACGAACCACCACATCAATAGCCACGCCCGCATCAAAACAGGGAACAGGACCCACAAACAGCCGCCACACCGGACACTCACCCACCGAACAAGATCAACTTAAGCTACGTGGCATTGCGCCATGAGGGCAAGGTCATTTTCCAGGTAGCGCGGACAAGCAAGGGATCGAGTCCCCTTTGCGCGGACCACTCCTCAAGGTGCTCGTTGACTTCCGCCAAGACGTGCGATGCGCAGATAAGCCGGAGGATGCCGCTGTTTGCCGCATTCAGCATCAGAGTCCGGCCCCGGCCGTCGGGATCAACCTGATGGACCAGGACGGCATCGGCCCCTCCGGCGCGGCCCGGTTGCTGATCGAAGTCGGAGACATCACCCGGTTCCCAGCAAGGCCCACTTCGCGTCCTGGAGCGGCACCGCCCCGATCGATGCCTCCTCCGGTGACCACGTCCGTCACCGGCTCTCACGCGGCGGTAACCGGCAGATCAACCGGGTGCTGCACATCATGGCCACCGTCCAGCTGCGCAACCCCGGCCTGGGCCGCACCTACTACGACCGCAGGAAGGCTGAGGGCAAGACCTCGATGGAGGCCATGCGCGCCCTCAAACGACGCCTCTTCGATGCAGGGCTCCGGCGTACCCGTGAGATGACGCTCAGGGCCTCCTGATCGTTGGGCAACGCCTTGTCGTGGATCTTCTTCCCGGACCGATCCAGCGCGCACGCGTGATGGTCGGACTTACCGACGTCCACCCCGCAGTACACGTCGTAGTCCCCAGCCCCGGCTTGTAGCTTTCCGACAACCCAGTTCCCCTAGTTCGAACGTGGCAGGCCGCCCTGGCACCCGCACCGGCAGCCACGTTACGAGCAGACCTACGATCGGTCGGGTCTCTATCAGCGGTCACTGGCACCCCCCGACCCCGGTGACAACACCCCCCAGATCATCAACGACAGGGGCAGAAAGTCATGCCGTGGCCGGTGGCCTGCAACCCCTTGTGGGGTTGATCAATAAGGTAACGGGGGTTGAGCAACATTGAAACGGTCAGTGGCGGTGCCAACAGTTGTCCACGCGGTTCACTAGAAGCCAGCTGGACAGACCAGTGTCAGCATGACTGATCTGTCGAGCAGGAAACCATGAGGAGTCCCATGCCCGTCACCGTGCAACGCGTCATCGACCGCTCATGGGAGGACCGGATCGAGCAGTTGGAGACCGAGTACTTCAGCTGGGTGAACGCCCAGCTCGGGATGGAGTTCGGCATCGGCCTCGACATCAAGGCGATGATCGCCCGTGACCTTGCTGAGCTCGAGGTCTACCTCCCACCGCGCGGGGCGTTGTTCCTGGCCGCCGACGGCGACGACCTCGCCGGGATGATCTTCTTGGCTCCGATTCGAGACGACACCGCTCAGGTGCGGCGGATGTACGTGCGTCCGGATCATCGCGGCCACGGGCTGGGCGGAGCATTGTTCGGTGCAGCGGTTGAGGCCGCTGGCGAACTGGGCTACACCCGCGCGTTGCTGGAGAGCCCCCGGTCTTGGGTCGGTGCGCACGCCGTGTACCACGCGCACGGCTTCACGAGCGTGCCCGCCTATCCGGAGAGCGAAGTGCCTGAGCACCTACGCCAGTACTGGATCTACATGGGCGTTGACCTGACGCCCCATGCTGGCAGCCTGTGAAGCAGGTGACCGGGAAATGCGCGGGCGTGATCTCTGTCCAGTGACATCAGCCAGACCGGCGTGGAAGGGCTTGACTGATCAGCGACTGGTGGGTAAGCACTTGCCCTGTCTAGCCCCTTGAGGCTGACAGATCGTGCGCCTCGACCCAGCGCCGCACCGTGCGAGTCGACACTGACTGGCCGAAGCCCAACCAGATCCTGCGTCCTCAGTTGGCCCGCTGTCGTCGAGCTCCGGCAGCCGACGCACTGCAGAGCAACTCCGGTCCCCCCACCGCGCCGCCGTTCACCCCGATGTCCGCTACAGCCTCTACCCGGTTCCCGGACGCCCCCTGGTCCCGGCCGACCAGTCCGAGCTGACCAAGCCGAGAGGCGAGACAGGGCTCCCCGCACCGCACCTAACACCGGCCGCGGCGTCTGGTGGACATCAACCCTGCGCCTCGCCGGACATCAACCATACGCCGTCCTGATCTCTCAGATAGATGTCACCGGATCTGTCCCTTGGTGACAGTCGATCGGCCTGACACCTGGGCCTCGCGTGTCAGCTGTGGCCTTCGGCGGGGGTGTAGGTCGGTAGATCGCGACCCCGGGCGCTCACGGAGCTCACCAGACGCTCTTCCTGCAAGGCCAGGGTCAGCTCCTCTGGCGGCGCACCGCGGCGATGGAGCGTTCCAGGTTTTCCATCAGGGGGAGCAGGTCCGCGGGCCTGCTCTTTCCCAGCGCATCGTCCAGGTGGCCCTCGAGGACGTCCCAGATTTTCGCGATGTGCGGGCGCAGGGCGCGGCCGGCGTCGGTCAGTGACACCACCATTGCCCGCCGATCCCGGGGGTTCGGGGTTCGCGATACCAGCCCGGCCTCCTCCATGCGCCGGATGCTGCGCGAGACGGTCGAGTGATCGAGCCCGATCGATCGCTGCAGGGAGGTCTGGTTCTGCTCGTCGCGGTCGAACAGGCGCATGAGGATCAGTTCCTGCCCCGGGTAGAGCCCGAGTTCCAGAAGGAGGTCGGCGGTCAGGCCGTGCAGGGTGCGAGAGAGAGCAAGCAGCGCGAAGCCCAGCGGCGCTCGATCGACCAAGGTCGGTTTGTCCGTGAGCAGCCGCGTGAAGTCGTCATCCATGATCGTCCTCCTGGTTGAGCCTCATGTTAGGTGACGACAACCACGTTGCGTTATGTGGCCGACCCAGTAATTATAGGGCCAGCCACATACTTCTTGAAGGAGTCACTAGCATGAAGGCCATCCAGTTGAGCACCACCGGCTCCGCGGACCTGCTGCGTCTGGTCGAGCTGCCCAACCCCGTTCCCTCGGACGGCCAGGCGCTCGTCCAGGTGCAGGCCGCGTCCGTGAATTTCATGGACCTCCTGCGGGTCAAGGGACTGCCGTTCGACATCCCCACCCCTCTGCCGTTCACCCCGGGTGCCGAGATCGCCGGAACCGTTGTCGCGCTCGGTGCGGGAGTCGAGAACGTCAAGGTCGGCGACCGGGTGTTCGGCCTGAGCGGCGTCGTGGCCGACGGGGGCTGGGCTGAGCTGGCGCTCGCCGGGGCGCAGGGGCTGATGCCCGTACCTGAGGGCGTGAGCCTGGAGCAGGCCACCGGCCTGACTGTGGTTGGCGCGGGCGCGGCCATCCTGCTGATCGCCGCCGCCGGGGTGAACCCGGGCGAGACCGTCTTCATCCCCGCGGCTGCGGGTGGGTTCGGCAGCTACGCCGTGCAGATCGCCAAGGCCCTGGGCGCCACCGTGATCGCCGGCGCCAGTACCTCGGAAAAGCGCAAGATCGCTCAGGAATTCGGCGCCGACCACACCGTGGACTACCGCGCCGCCGACTGGGCCGAACAGGTCATGAGTCTGACCGGTGGGCGGGGCGTCGACGTGGTGCTGGAGGCAATGGGCCCAGGCCACGTCGCGGAGAGTCTGTCGATTCTGGCGCCGTTCGGGCGTCTGTACGCCTACGGCACCATCACCGCCACCGTTACCGGTTCGGACCAGCCGGTGGACCCTGACGCCGTGGCGCGGGTGCTGTTCAACCCCGCCCCCGGCCAGGCCCTGGTCGGCTTCAACGCCGTGGCCTGGACGACACTGCGCCCCCAGCAGTCGTACGCGGCCATCGGGCGGCTGATGGGCTGGCTCACCGACGGTACCGTCACCGGACCCCGCGTCATCAGCCTGCCCCTGGCCGAGGCCGCTGCCGCTCTGACGCAGCTGGAACGGGGTGAGAACATCGGCAAGGTCGTGCTGGTTCCCTGACCGGTCCGGACGCCCGCGCAACCCAAAAAGGTCACCCGCTCATCGCGGTGGCCGCAGCGTGCCCCGGTGGTGCCGCCGACGTCGCCCAGCTGAAGCCCTGACCGACGAGGTGATCCCGGCCGGCGCGACCGTGCCCTGCCTCGGAGCAGCAAGGCCACGCGGTCACGTTGAGATCTCTCAGCCAGATGTCACTGGATCTCTCACTTCATGTCAGCGAGGTTGATCAGCAGTGGTTCTTCCTCGAGAAGTCCGACCGGGTGTGCGCCCCTGCTGGGGCGTCAGCTGGATCAAGTTGTTGTCGGGAGAGCCAAGGTCTGGACCCAACGCGCCGACTGGGGGCAGTGTTTGATGTCGTACGGCTGTCGTGTTGCTCGCAACGTGAGGCACAGATAAAGCTTCAAACGAACATCACCCAGTCCGCCGGGTGACCATCCGGGTGAGGGGAGCCTGCGATCAGGAGCTCCGCTGCGAACGAACCCCCTGGGGAAGGGAATCTGGTTCTCCCGCTTGGCTGCCGCCACGTCGCCCCGCAGGAGCTTGAGCACGACCTGGCCGGCGCCGTCGACAGGGCTACGCTGGCGACCTGGCCGAGCGGCCCGAGTTCGCAGGTGCCGATGACGCGGTTGCGCTCAGGAGGCCTTGACATCTGTGTGGCCGGTTGAGGTCGGGACGAGCGCCCCGCGCACGGCAGCGCGCAGCGCGCAGCGCCGGCGCTCGTGCTCGGTGTCGGGGTCGCTCGACGCGGCTGTGGTCGTCGCGCTGACCGGCGACCAGGTGCCCGCTAGGGCGATCACCAGTGCGTAGGCGTCCTGGGGCGCGATCGCGGCGATGATCAGCCCTTCGGCCTGCGCCCGTGTGATGGCGTCGTGCTTGGGGTCGGTCAGCCCGGGGTGCGCGGCCAGCAGCGGTCCGGTCGGTACCCGCTCAAGGCGGTACCAACTCGCGAGCCTGACCAGGGCAGGGTTGGTGAGGTAGGAGTCGTACAGGGCCACGGCGTACCCAGGCAGGTCGCCCGCGGTGAAGGGGACCGCGTCGACGATGCGCCGCAGGTGCCGTGAGAAGACGGCGTCGAACAGCTCGTTCTTCGACCCGAACCACCCGTACATCTGCGCCTTGTTGACACCGGCGGCCGCAGCGACGCGGTCCACGCGTGCCCCAGCGATCCCGTGGGCGGCGAACTCCGCGGTCGCCGCATCAAGCAGTCGCTGCCTGCTCTGCTCGCCGTCTCGCATGAGACCCAGAATACAACAAACTAGATAGTTGCTATGGTGTGGGCATGACGACGAAGAGCACCTTCGACGATAGGACCACCGCCCTCGAGGTGGTGGCCGACCTCGACCTGGCCGGCCGGCGCGCGGTAGTGACGGGCGCTGCCTCGGGCATCGGGGTGGAGACCGCACGTGCCCTGGCGCACGCCGGGATGCAGGTGACCCTGGCGGTGCGCGACGTTGCCGCCGGCCGACAGGTTGCGGAAGACATCGCGCACACGAGCGGCCGGGAGGACGTGGCCGTCAAGCACCTGGACCTGGCGGACCTCGAGAGCGTCGATGCGTTCACGACCGCTTGGCGCGGCCCGCTGCACGTGCTGGTCAACAACGCTGGGGTGATGGACACCCCGCAGGGCACGACGGCGCAAGGGTGGGAGACCCAGTTCGGGACCAACCACCTCGGGCACTTCGCGCTGGCCACGGGGCTGCACGCAGCGTTGGCGGCCGCCGACGATGCCCGGGTGGTGTCGGTGTCCTCGAGCGGGCACGCAGCCTCGCCAGTGGTGTTCGACGACCTGTTCTTCGAACGCCGGGAGTACACACCGGGGCTCGCGTACGGCCAATCGAAGACCGCCAACGTGCTGTTCACGGTGGAACTCACCCGGCGCTGGGCGGGCGACGGCGTCACGGCCAACGCACTAATGCCCGGTGGTGTCTGGACCCCGCTACAGCGGCACTGGAGCGCCCAACAGCGTGCCGCCGGTGAGGAGCAGGCCAAGTCCGCCGAGGCTGCCGGCATGTTCCGCATGAAGTCGATCGAGCAGGGCGCAGCCACCTCGGTGTACGTCGCAACCTCCCCGCAGCTACGAGGCATCGGCGGGCGCTACTTCGAGGACTGCCACGAAGCGCAAGTCGTGGCCGAGCTGAACGGGCTGTCTGGCGTCATGCCCCACGCCCTCGACCCGCTGGCCGCCCGCCAGTTGTGGGATGTCTCCGAGCAACTGCTCGCGGACGCGCGCACAGCGCGAACTGCCGGTCGCTGACTCGGCGCGGCGGTGACCTACCGGCCTTCGACGTCGACCTCCACCGGGGCCTCGACGTGGTCGCCTTCCCATACCTCGTTGCGGTGCGTCGCCGGCCGCTGCAAGAACACGTCGTGCCCGCGCCGGGCCAGCTCGCCATGGCGCAGGCCGGCGCGGTCGCCGGACAGCACGTCGCGCTGTATCGCCCGGTGCAGCGCGGCAAGGCTGGGCGCCGCCACTCCTCCTGCTGTCTGCGCGTCGACAAGTTCGCGGTGCACCGCGGCAACGTTGCCGCGTCAGAACGCCAGCCGCTCACGCACTTGAGCTGTCACCACGAACCGGTCCCGGCGCCCCGACGAAGGCGCAGGTGTGCCCGCGGCCCGGGCCAGCTCGAGCCAGCGCCGCACCGTGCGAGTCGACACCGACTGGCCCGAAGCCACCAGCTCCAGATCCCGCGTCCTCAACTGGCCCGCGTCCGCAAGCTCCAGCAGCCGACGCACCGCAGCCTCGCGTGGCACCGCACCACCAGCCGACTGCTCCGCGTCCACCTGGCCGCCTCCCGCGATCGACTTCAGCAACCGTCGCAACATACCGGGGACAGTGACACGAAGTGAGATCCACGGACATGAAGTGAGAGATCTGGACACGTGTTGAGCGCAGAGTTGTTGTCCGAAAGAACGCAGGGTTGTTGTCAGGCCTTGGGTCAGCGGCGGGCGACGTCCAGGGCGATCAGCAGCCGGCGCCGCCAGGTCGCGACCCGGGCGCCCCAGGTGCGTGTCGCCGTCCAGAGCATCCCGCATCGCGGCATCCACTCCCACCTGGGCGGACGCATCCTCGATCACCGGCTCAGGTGACCGGGCATCCCCGGGGCTTCGAGAACCAACACCCAGGCGCCGTGACCCATCAACAAGTCATCGCCGGCATCAGATGACCGCCAAATCAGAAAGGGAAGCGATGGCAGCTTCGGAGTCTTCATGCTCATCGGCGACATCAACCTGCTCCACCGTGACTACCTCACCGACCACGATGTCGTCACGCTGATCACCTTGCCCAACCAAGATCCATCCCCGGAACCTCCCAACACGATCATGCTGACCTTCGACCTCCCCGCACACCTGCTGGCCGAGACCCGAACCCTGGACGGCAACACCAGGCTCACCAGCAAACTCCACGCCACCACCCTGATGAACGGCCTCCGTCTCGGCACAACGATCAACGACATGATCGAGACCCTGGCAGGCCCCGGATGGACTGCCGGGCACACGCCGCTGTTCTGCGCCACCCACCACCACGACGGCTGGCACATCTACAGCCGCGCCCATCAGCGACCCGATCGCTGGTGCTTCATCCGGACAACGACAACCGCCCTGACGCCCGCTGGGGACGATCTGAGTTGGCTGCCAGACGCCGTGACAAGGCACGCCCAGAACGCCGGTGTCCTGAACACCCACCAATGCACCGTGGCAGCCGCCCCCGCAGGCAAAGAGGTCGAAACCAAGTTCACCCTCCCCACCGACACACCCATCTGGCCGCTCGCCCTCGACATCCACGACCGCATGACAGCCGGCGACATCCCCGCAATGGCACCCCGCTTCGGGCAGGACATCGAAATGTGTGACTACGACAACTACCTCTTCCAGGTGACAGCGCCCACCGAACAGCGAGGCTACGTCTCATTCATGAACGCCCGCCCCGGCAAATACTGGATAAAACGCAAGCAATTCACAGCCGACAGCCTTATCTGCTCAGAAAGCGTCAGCAGCGAGATCGGGATCCACCAACCGCTCGACACCTACGTCCGCGACATCCTCCACCTGCAAGGCACACGACTGCCATCGTTCCGGCGCATCCGCTATGACATCATGTTTGAATCACTCGCCACAGGAAATCACTACTGCCTCCTCCTCGACCGGTGCACCCTCCACGACGACCCAGACGAAGTCCTCGTTCAATGCGAGATCGAATACCTGCGAAGCCGCCGCGTCCTGCCCCTGAGCGAAACTCTTGTCCTCAGCGAATTTGCAGAGCTCACGGCCTGGACCTTTGACTTCCTCACCGACCACGGAATCCTCGCCGAGGCGAGCTATTACTCGAAGCTCTCATTCCTGCTGGACGTAGTCACGCGACGTCTTGACGCAATGCCGTGAAGACTAAGTGGATCAAGCCGCTCGGGGTTTGAGCTGGTGGAAGCGGATGGTGGGTGGGCCGTCGTGGCGAGTACTGGCGGGTTCGGTTCGCTTCTTGAGCCGGTACCCGTTGTGATGTCTACGTTTTAGCGCCCTGGGGCACGACCGGTGCCGACGGGCGGGGTTGAGCTTGCGGGTGATGTCCGCCCAGAAGTCCTGCTGGGCTTCAGCCCAGTCCTGAGGGGGAAATGGCCGCCGTCCCCGTAGCGGAACGGCGGATCAGGCGCAGAGTCCGGGTGAAGCTGACCCGGTCGGGATCGATATCGGCGGCTTCGGCGGCCCGCGCGATCAGGACCGCCATCGCGTAGTGCACGATCAACCAGGCCCAGATCTCTTGCACGACGAGGTCGGGCAGACGCGAACGCAGCACCCGTCCCGGGCCACGCAGGTGGGTCTTGAGCTGCGCGAACGTCGTCTCCTCCTCCCAGCGCTGGTGGTAAACGGCGGCAAGCTCATCAGCGCGGGCATCAGCGACCTCGGTAATTGTGGACAGCAGCACGATCAGTTCGCCAGTGCCGTTGCCGGCCCGGTCAGGCACGTCGTACTCGATCACCCGAACCACATGCACCAGGTCGGCATCGACGTCCACGCCGTTGCGCAGAGCATCAAGGATCTTCTCGCGCCGCCCAGCACGCAGTTTCGGGTCCACCACAGCACTGAGATACGTACCGTCGGACAAGACCTCCAGGACCGGTAGCCCCAGCCCGGTAGGGGCACGCCACAACAACGCCGCCCCCGCCTGCGCGGCGGCCGCCCAGTCGGTGAAGGAGTAGAAGTTCCGGTCGGCAGTCAAAAGTTCATCAGCGCGCAGACGAGGGTAGATCCGTTGGGCCAGAACTCTTTCCCCCACCGCGGACGAGGCGACCTCAGCCGCCAAGAACGCATGGGTGCCGCACTCAGCCAACGCCACCACCCGGACTTTCGGATACGCCGCATGATTGGCCTCAGTCGACCCCGAGTACGCGAACTGCTCAGCGTTCGCGGGACTATCGGGCACGTCGACCTCGAACCCGTCGATCGCCAGAACACGCCAGTCCCGCACCCACGCCCCCCGGGTATCGCTGGTCGCGACCGGCTCGACGACGCCTTCGAAGATCTCCTCCATCACCGCAGCTCCCAGCCGTTTACGGGCCTGGGTGATCCCACTAGCCGACGGCACGCTCCAGGACGCATCCCACACCCCGAACCGTGACAGCGACCCGGTGACCTTCGCAGCGACCTCTTCGTAGGCGTCCTCGGCGAACAAGCACATCGCCATCGTCAGATACGCCGTCACATGCGCCGGCAACTTCCCATCCGAACGTTTCGCACCCAGCCCCCGCGAAGCGACCGCACTGTCGATCACATCCCGGCTGACCGTCGAGACCAGCACCCCCAGCGACACCTGATCCGGACGAACCATCACATCAACAGCCATGCCCCGCATCAAAACAGGATCCACAGCCTTCAAACAGCCGCCACGCCGAACACCCACCCACCGACCTTGATCAACTTAGTCTTCACGGCATTGCGTCTTGACGTCACGCGGTAGCCATTCAGGTTCCCTTTGATCAAGGAGGAGGATCCGCCATGCCGAAGGCGTACACCAACGCCGCCGTCCGGCGAGAAGCGAAGACCAGGACTGCCACGAGCAGGACCCAGTTCACCCAGGGCACGTAGATCTGCCTGGCGGTCCGGGCGGATGTGAGATCTGCACCCCTCCAGTCATCCTCCGACATGCCGAACTGATCGTCATGATCCGTCAGCTAAATGTTCAGACTTGACGCGAACCGGACAACCGATCACCGTCACGTCTCGTGGCGGGGGAGGCATGCCACGTCAACCCAGGGTTGACTACCTACAGTGACATTTCTGGGGCTCGCGGATGAGCCGCGTTGTGACTGGAAGCACCAATTGGACGGAATGAGTGATGAGAGCTCCGCTAACGCTGGAAGACCTACCGATTGTTGAGCCGCTTGATCATTACCGCTCGAGCCGCTTTTGAGCCGCTGGATCATCTAGGAGCGGTGTCCGGATAAGCACACACAGCGAGAAACTGCAGGTCAGAGCATGATCCAATGGTGGCCAGGGGCGGGGTCGAACCGCCGACCTATCGATTTTCAGACGGTCAGAACAGTGCCATGCAGTGACCTGCTGTCTCTTTCGATACCATATGCTGCGAATTTGGTGCCATAGGGTGTGACGCAGTGTCGATGAATGCCACCCCCTCCAGCCACTTTCTGTCATCAGCTTCGCGTTCTGGCTCGCTATCTGGCAGCAGAAACCAGTGCTCCAAGGCCGGTAGATCGTGACTCTGGCCGTGGCTCACGTCCCGTAGATGGGCCGACCCACGCGGGCGCGTCTGCTGCGCGTGAACCCTACCGTCGACAACCAATCCCGTCAGGCGCCAGCAGGGCCTGTCATGGATGGCTGAGCCGCGCGGAACGTCCGGACAAGTAGCACATGAGCGGACGCTGCAACTGCATCGCAGCGAGTCGCCGTCGCGTGGCCGGCTCCCGGAACCGGTGACCTCCGGCGCGACAGCCGACGCACTGTCACACCCCGATGCCAAAATCAGCAACGCGACAACGCAACACAAAAGATCACCACCGTCGTCGGCCGCCTCATGAAAGATGCGGGCCAAGGACCAGGATGAGTCGGATGCCAGCCTTTGACTTTTGACGGCTCTGTCGGGCCCAGCAGGTAGCGTGATGGCGTGCCCGAGAGCCGCTACAAGTATCTGTACGAACGTCTGGGAGACCACAACTTCCAGTTGCTCGCGAACGCGCTGCTGACTGCGCGGTTCACCGACTTCGTGCCCCTTCCCCTGCGCCAGGCCGACGGTGGGAGGGACGGCGTCACTCGCGGGTCGGACCGATCGCTGATCTACCAGGTGAAGTGGTCGGTCAAGGGTATGGAGAGGGATCCCGTCAGATGGCTCGACAAGGCCGTGACCGGCGAGGCCGAGAACATCAAACGCCTCGTACGGGACGGTGCTCGCCGCTACGTTCTGGTTACGAACATCCCGAGTACAGGGAAAGCGGACACCGGCACCTTCGACCGGTTGAACACGCTGCTTGACCAGCACGCCAAGGACTATGGCCTCGCACAGATGACCTGCCTGTGGCGCGAAGCCATCGACGGGATGGTCGACAACTCCGACGACTTCCTGCTGTGGAAGTACGCCGACATGCTCGCCGGGTGGGAGCTTGTGCGCTACCTGGTCGCGGAGGACCGCAGCGGCCAGTATGATGTCGGCCTACGCAGGATCGTCCGCAAGGTCGCTGCGGTCCAATGGGACGACGATGAGCGAGTCAAGTTCAGCCAGGTTGACATCGACCGGGAAAAGGTCGCCGACCTGTTCATCGACGTGAACGCCGACAAGCTCATCATCCGGGACCGTCGCGACCCTGACCTGCTCGCCCGCCAACCGATCGGCGGGGCCGCCAGATACCTACTCAAGTTCGAGCCTGCGCAGGCCCGTCGCTGGAACACCGTGGTCCGCGGAGCCCCAGGCCAGGGAAAGTCGACGCTGTCTCAGTATATCTCCCAGGTCCACCGCACCGCATTCGTCCCCGCAGCGCTGCGCCCACCAAACCTTCCGACGGTGGACAAGCCGCTCTTCCCGGTGCGGGTGGACCTTAGCGATTACGCCCGTTGGATGAGCGGAGTCGACATTTTCGACACCGAGTCGGTCTCGACGAAGAAGACCAAGAAGAGACTCGCCGCCGTCTCCGGGCTCGAGCATTTTCTTGCGGATGTCATGTCCCACGCCGCTGGCGCTCCAGTCGCACCCGCTGAGGTCCAGGACCTATTCGCGCTCGTGCCGTGCTTGATCGTCCTGGACGGCCTCGACGAGGTCGGACGCCCCTCGGTTCGGGCTACGGTTGTGAAGGAGATCGACAACCTGGCCCGCCGTGGGCGCAGCTACGACATTCCGCCGCGCATTGTGGTCACCACCCGGCCGAGCGCGAACGAGCTTCCCGAGCCCTCGACCGACCATTTCGACGTCGTTGTCCTCAGCCCGCTGACGCGGCAGCAGCGCGAAGAGTACCTGCGGCGGTGGAGCGCGGTGCGCAACATCGTCGGCTCGGCCGGCCGCAACTTGCGCACCGCGTTCCACGCAAAGATCTCCGAGCCCTATCTCGACGAGTTGGCCGGAAATCCGATGCAGTTGACCATCTTGCTCGACCTTCTCCACAAGCACGGCGAGGCGACACCTGACCAACGGACCACGCTCTACGACTCCTACGTCGACCTGCTCCTGGCCCGCGAGGCCAACAAACATCCAGCTTCGGTCCGGCGGCACCAGACCGAGCTGCGCTCGATCATCCCATTTCTGGGTTGGCACCTGCAGTCACACAGCGAGACCGATCGGGTCCACTCACGGATGACGATTGCCGACCTGAAGGCCAGCATTCGCCACTACCAGCGCACCTACGGGAACCCCGAGACCGTCGTCGATGAGTTGTTCGAGGCAGCAAGCGACCGGCTCTGGGCGCTGACCAGCAAAGTCGAGGGCACCTACGAGTTCGAGGTCCTCTCCCTGCGCGAGTATTTCGCGGCGAACTTCCTGTACCGGTTCGCCGGCGAGGAGACCAAGAAGTTCGATCGTGTCGAGGTCTTCCGTGAGCTTCTTCGACGCCCCTACTGGATGAACACTGCGCGGTTCTACGGCGGGAACGCTCAAGGCAGCGACGTCGCTGTGCTCGCCTACGGGATTATCGAGGAGCTTGAGGACGACCCGCCGCCGCACGCCGTCATCGCAGGGTGGACGTTGTTGACCGACGGCGTCTTCACGAACCGCCCCCGGTTGGCCCGCGACGTGCTCACAGCGTTGTGCGCCGACGGCCACATGCACGTCCTGATCAATGCACTCACGAGGCGCGAGATCAGCCCCCTCCCGGCGCTGCCCGAACCTGTCGGGGGTGGACCCGACCCGACCTGGGAGCGACTGACCCACCGGATTATCGCCGACCCCGGGCAGCCGTTCGCGCGGCTCCAGGTTCGTGTACTGCGAGAACTGCTGAACCAGAAGAGCCAGTTCGCGTCCTGGTGGGTCGGCCACGTGGTCGGCAGCATCGAGGACCCCGAGAAGCTCGATGCCTGGCTCGAGATGGCGGCGACCTACGAGGCGGCCGCCGGCCGGACGGTTGATCTGACCGGCGTGGACCTCACCCGACCCCTGGCGGCCCAGCGGATCCTCGACACCGGGCTTGTCGCTCCGTCCGGTGGTGAGTTCGAGAAGGCGCTGTTGGACAGCGTCCTAGACGGGATGTGCCCGAACGTTTCCTCGGTGAGATCGTTACCGGCGCAGATCGCCATCGCGTTCGCGCCCGAGGACCACCTCACCAAATCCGAGACAGGGTTCCCCGAGAGCAGCGCCGAGCAGCGGCGGCGCCGGCAGGAGGCACTCAAACATCTGCGTCATGAGCGTCCGGCGCTCGCTGCGGCCGCTGAGAAGCGGAAGTTCGGCCGCGGCCAGAAAGGCAGCACATTCCCGTGGGCAAACACGGCGGCCGCGATGTTCGACGTGGTCGGCCCGACTTGGCTTAGCTCCCAAATAGCGATCATGGGAGCAGCCGCGCCGATGAGATTGGGCTTGCAGCGTCAGCCGGACAGACTCGCATTCGGCCGCGGCAGCCACCCAGCAGCGCTGCTCGAGCAGACCCGCAAGAATGCCGGCGATGCCGGATGGTGGCGCTTCGAGCACGCCCGGATCGACTCCGACTCCGATCTGACTGCCGCTGAGCGGGAGTTCGCCTCCGCGGAGTGGTGCCTGGCACTGTGGTGCGTCGCGACCGCAGCGGTCGTCGTTGAGCTCTTCGACGCATGGTTCGCGGTCCTGGACGCGCTGCCCGAACCGCGCCGCCGACCGGTGATCGACTGCGCGCTTCGCTGCAGCGCGGAAGGATGGATCTCCAAGCTGCCGGAAGACGTCATGTCCGCAGACCCTGCAGTGTCCGCGCTGCTCGGCTTCCGGAACCCAACGCCGACGCCGACAGAAACACAACCGAGCATCTACACGCGGACGCCACCGAGGACCTATGACCCGCTGATCGAGATTGCTCGGGAGCGCGGCTGGTTCAAGGTCGACGAGCAGGGAACCTACAGATAGCACGAACACTACCGACGCGCTGAAGCGTGTACAGGTCGTGCGCAGCCAGTAGCGGTCGTTGTCCTCTGGGGAATCGGGGAGGTCATCGCTCCGCTGCTGGAAGCATGATGATCATCGCAGCATAGATCGCCCATCCTGGGCTGCGGTGGGGCCGGGGAGCCAGCAAAGCGAACCCTTTCCAACCTCATGAGTCCTTTGTTGCAGGGCGGTTTGGGCGCACGCGCGTGGCGGTGCCTCAGAAGAAGGAACTAGGCTGATCAGCGCCTCGACGGTTCGAGCAGCGGCAGGCAGGCCGCCACTCCCGCGTTGGCCGGGGCCTGTTGCCGAACGCCCGCGAGCCAGCCGGCGCTGGCCAGCAGGGTGCACGGCAACGACACGATGCCGGTCCTGCCGTCACCATGCCGGAACTCCGCCCGAGCAGGTGATCGGAGTTGTGTCCGGCTATTCGATGTCAGCGAGGACCTGCTTGTTCTTTATCTTGGGGAGACGGCGACCGTTGGTCCGCTTCCTGCAGCCCGCACTAACCTAGGTTCGACCAGGACGCCGCGCTGTCGCTTTCGTGAATCATCATTGGGACGCCACGGAGAGATTGCGAACGCCGACTGCACCTGGTTTGTGTCGCAGGTCCTGTGGGTGGGGCGACTGCTCCGGACCGATCTGTGGACGGACATAACCAGGATCCGGCTCAACGCTCCGACAGTCGGTGGGGCTCTTGAGCAACCGGCCAAGCATCACCCGTCTAGCGCAGATGGCGCTGACTGCGTTTCTTGACATACGGTTCTCGGGTTGTGATCCCAACCGCTTGTCAGCCGTGATCCCAGCAGCGGGTGTAGAGCTCGGGAATCCGGAAGCGCGGCTGCGCGCCCTCGTCGGTCTCGACCACTATCCGTTCAAGGAAGCCGAGGCGCTCAAGGAGGCGCACTTGCTCGCTGATCGTTCCCTCGCTGGGGTCGAACAGTTTCTCGACCTCGGCAAGGGTGAACGTGGTCCGCTTGCCGGCTCGGCAGTTCAGCACGAACGACGAAGCGACTTTGAAGTCGGTGACGACCTCGGAGAAGCTGAGTTCTGACACTTCGGTCATGGCACGGGCAACCACGTCGGCCGTGAAGAGAGGCAGCCCGTCGATGCTCTCGGCCTGCCGGGCTGAGTAATCGCGCGCCAGGTGGAGCAGGAGGACGGCCAAGCGGGGTGATACGTCGCCGTTGCCGTTGCGCACGGAGTCGACGAGCCATCGATCAAGGGGACGGCCTTCAATCTCTGCGGGAAAGAGCGCGCTAAGCGCCGGCCGGGTCTCGATCCCACCATCCGGCAGTCGCAACCTCTCGGCTACCCAATCGAGTTGCTCGTTAGCGAGGACTCGCCGTACCAGAACTTGGAGCCAATCCTCCTCCGACCACTCGAGCAACAGCCGTCGAGAGATCAGTTTGTTCTTCTCCTGAATGTCATAAAGCTCGAAGAGGTCGGTACGGAGGAAAACGACGAGCGCGATCCCGTCCAGCATGCTGACATGGCCCTCCATCTGGAGGAGGCCCTGTATGACCGCCTCCTGCCGGGGACGGTCGTACTTGAACAGTTCGTCGATGCGATCGAATAACACCATGACATGACGATTGGTCTTGTTCAGTAGGCCCTGTAATTCCTGCAGGAATAATTCGACATTCACTGTGGCTCCGCTGGCCCGGCCGCCTGCGGGCAACTGCACGTCCAGATTGACTGGTCCTACCGCGAAACTCAGCGTCGTCCCCCGGAAGGGGCCCGCGACCGCCCGCGACGCCTTACGGAACCGGCTGACAGGGCAGGTCGGGAGCCCAACGGCCGAACGTAACTTGACGCCCTCTTGGCGCAGCTTCTTGGGAGCCGATTCGGGAAGGGCGCCAGCCAGAACGGCGGTGACCACCACCAGCCAGGCCGCGCGGAGAGTGTCAGCGTCCTGCGCCGTACCCGTGATCTTCTGTAGTAGGTCGCCGGCGTTCGTCACCGGGAAGATCTGGACCTCGCCCTGTCGGGCGGACAGTTTGCGGAAAATCGCGCTCTTGCCTGCGCCACGATCACCCACAACGATCGAGCGGTGCTGATCGAGGATCGACGCCAGGTTTTGCCGCGGTACGAAGGTCTCCTCGAGTAGATCGTCGCGCTCGGCGTCTTCGGCGCCGAGCCGCAGCTCGGCCAATTGGAACGGCTGCGCCCGCAAGCGCCGCGAAATGAGGTGCGCCATCACGGCGTCGTGCATACCAATGGTGTCAGGATCCAAAATCCTGGCCCCAGAGCTTTGGAAGAGTCGGGCGACTGCCTCCTCCGAGATACCCGACCATGCGGCGAGAGAGGCGATGCTTTCTCTGCCTCCCAGCAGCGCGAGCCTCTCCAATAATGCTTGTGCCTTGGCGGTATCGGGCGAAGCCGTGATCGCAGATTCCAAAGCTCTGCTGATCACCGCTTGCAGCTCGGACAGAGGCCGCGGCACCAGTAGTCGATCTAGTACTTGGTCTAGCGGCAATTGGGCAATGAGGGCGAGGGCGAGCGGAGATCCGTCACTTGCGGTGATGGCATCCGCAATCCGTTGGTCGGTAGCCTCGGGAGCGTAAGCACTGAGCAGTCTGAGGCTTTCGTCGTGGGTGAGGGGGCCGAGCTCGAAAGTCGCGAAGTCAGCATAGCGGCGTCGATCACGGGTATTAGACCGGGAGCTGACCACGATCTGCCAGTTGTCCAGCGAGTGGCTGAGTTCCTCCACGGTGGAGGCAGTGCCTTCTGGATCGACGGCCTCATCTAGTCCGTCAAGAAGGAGGACCGACCGTGTCGGCTCGGTTCCCAAGTCTCGCAGGATCTCCACCACCTCGGACACGGGAGGTGCGCCGGCGGATGACTGAAGGGTTCTTCCGGCGTAGCGGCCCATTCGCCCCCGACCATGCATGACACGCAAGATTCGGCTGCCGACCTCGCCCCGCTTGCCCACACCGGACAAGGGAACGTAGAAGGCGGATCGGCCACGCTTGTTGAGGTCATCCGTAAGCATGTGCATCAGCACGGTCTTGCCCGAGCCCCCGAGCCCAATCAGTTGCGCGCCAACTGAATCTTCTCGTTCGAGGTATTGCAGTATGGTGTCCTGCAGATCACGGCGAATCGGAGTGGGTTCACTGCCACGGCTCGGAGATATCTCGGTCACGCTTACCACCGTAGTAGGCCGCCTCTGGCTATCCACCACGAATGCTTCCCCGGCAGATGCTTGTTTGTTCTTCGGATCGGTTGCCGGCCGCCGTGGCGCGGTGACGGTCGCCTCGTTCGTGACCGACGAACTCGTCTCCGGACTGAACCTCGCCTCGTGGTCCCTTCAGGGCTCCGGCGTACTTCCGAGTTACCCGATTTGCGAGTTCACGCCGTTGATGATTGGTGGGATGTTTTGGCAGGCACGCCGCAGAGAAGTCATGGAGGTGTGCGGGCCAGCACGTCGCCCCGGTTGCCAGCATCAGGAACGGTACGTGTTCGAGGGTGCCCATCAGTCGGACTAAATCCGAGTCCGGGCGCTGTGCACCGTCTGAGGTGACGGATCGGGGGAGCCGCGCCGGGCAAACGCATGCGTGTGGTCCAGAAAGCCGTCGTAGTGCGGCTTCCACGCCGCCTTGTCGCCGATGGGTTATCCACCGCTCCAGGCGGCAGGCTTCTCGCTGACGTCTAGTCCACCGGCGTAGGCAGGGTTGGCTACATGGCGCACGTTGAGGCACGGCAGCATCGTGAGATTGGACCCCGTACTGAAGCGATAACTCATGTCGGCCAGGATTACTCCGATCACGTGCCCGCGCCTTTCCATTTTTCGCGAGCTCGCCCATCGTTTTGCGGCGCGCTCTGCGACGTCAAGAGTTGGCCCCATCTGAAACCCGCCGATGACCAAGAGCCCATTTCCGGACACCTTCAGCTGGCGTTTCGCTTTCGCGTATGCCTTCTCCACCACCTCTTCGGCATCATCCACGCTCAGCGATGCTTTCGGCGACCTAAATGCTTCAGGAGCCTTCACCTCCAGCTGGACCTTCTCATCGAGATTGGGCTCCACCCACATGTCAGGAATCAGGTCCTCGCGTGGGTCGTCGTGGATGCCGACGCCGTTGTTGGCATCGACCAGGTAGCTGGCCACGTTCAGCAGGATGAGCGTGTGGTGAGGATCTTCTCCGCTAGCCAGGCTTCGAGCCACCGCCTGCCAGTTCGGATGATGCCGCCAGCGGCGCATCATGTCGGTCAGGGTGATTGCCTCTGCAAGGAACTGATCGTCAAGACGCAGCGGTCGCGGGATCGGTCGATCTTCAAAATGCTCGGCGGCGAGCCTGGCAAACTCGATCAACTCAATAAGTCGGTGCCGAGTTCGGGGCGGCGTCTTGCTCCGACGACCTTTCTCATCCGCGTGCATCAGTTCCGCATAGTTATCCCCAAGTGCGGCAGTCAGGTCGTCCGCGACCCCCATCAATAGCGACCGATCGAGCATCTTGTTACCGCCCGCGCGAATAGGACGGCCCACATGGTCGACCACCCGCCCGGTCTCACGCATGTACCCGGTGATGGCCCCCCGTCCGACCAGAACCGCATTATTGCCGCTGGGAGTGATTGGAGTCTTGATGGCTGCCCGCCCTGGCGGAAGAAGAAGTGGCGTTCCAGGGATCGGACTTCCCGGCTGCCGCGATGGTGCTCGGAGCAGTCGCTGACAGCTCCCGCAACGCACAAGCACGTTGAGAAATTGTCTGGCGTAGACGGCGCTGCCGATCATCGAGCCGCAACTCGAGCACACAAGATTGACCGGCTCCTTGCTATTGCGTCCTTGACACAAGGTCCCCTCTGGCATCAGGACATGCCAACCGTCATCGCTGTCCTCATGTATCACGAGCGGCAGGTCGACCACATGCTAAATTTACTGGTCGGCGCCAGCATGCCAGGGTCATAGGGGCACCCCGCGTGTCATCTCGGTCAACGCAACGACGGGTTCGCAACAGAACGACCTCCTTCGGCTGACCGGACCACCTCCGGGGCGAGGCGTGTCGCTCGACGCTGGGCCGGCAAACCACTGACTACTGGCTTGTCCGACCTGCCAGCCGACACACCGCTCGCCAGTCTCGTCCGGCTGGCGAAGGCCCCCTTGTCTCGGCGGAGGGTGCGACGAAAAAGTTGCATTGCGGTCAGAGTTGTCGTTGGGCCTTTGATTGTGCGCTGGTGGAGTGGGCGACACTTACCGACTTTGGGTCGAATGAAGGTGTTCGATCCTCAGACGGTCAACAGGATCCCACGGGATGACCTGGTATCCCTTTTAGTACTATCTGCTATGATTAGGTGTCATAGGATGTGGCGCAGTGTCGATGAATGCCACCCGCTCCAGCCACTTTCTGTCATCAGCTTTTCTGTCTGTCTGGCTCGCTGCGTGGCGGTGAAACCAGATCCAGACCCAGGCCTCAGCGGGGCCTGCGCAGCAGCCGGACAGGGGTTCCGCGATCAGATAATGTGGTGTTTGTTCACTACCGTGTAGCGGGGGTCATTCCCGGTGTCGATCTCGGATCATGGGATATTGCTCGTGCGGCCCGACATCGCTGACGTCAATCGCCACCGTGGTCTGCCGAGGCCGGGCAGGGGGTGGATCGGCCGTCGGCGCGACGTCCACTGGCCCGGGCGCGAACAGGCCGGTTTCTTCTTTTCCCGAACCTCGGATCGAAGTGCGGCCTGCCGCCCTATCGGAAGAACCGCAACACCTCGAACAACGGCTCGATCGCACATTGATGTAGCCCAGCCGCCGTAGCACCCCGGCATCGAGGTGGGCCGAGATCAAGGTCACCGATGACGGAACCTTCGTAAACCCTCGGCGCCCGAGCGAACGATGCAGGTCGGGCCCCACTCCGGGTGGGGCCAGGCTCGACCGTGCGAGATCCAGCAAGTCCGGGCACCGAACTCGGCTCCGCCGCGCATGTCGTTTAGCGGGTCGTCACCTAGGACCCAGCAGTCGAACGCGACCGGTCTCCGCTCGGTACCAGCGAACGCCTCCAGCGCCTGCTGGAAGATAGCCGGATCCGGCTTGCGAAGGCCGGCTGCATCGGAGATGACCACAACTTCGAACAGATGGTCGAGAGCCGTTGCCTGGAGTTTGCCTATCTGGTTGTCTAGTTGGCCGTTACTTACTAGTCCAAGTCGCCAGCCGCGCGCCCGCAAGGCCAGTAGCCCGCCGTGGATCCCGTCGAACGCCGGGGTTACCGCTGGCATCTGCCGCCGGTAGCCCGCCCAGATTCTTTCCGGATCCTGGTCCAGGCCCAGTTCCCGGACCACGGCCGGGAAAAATTCTTCTCGCCGGGGGTGCCGCCCGTCTAGCTCTCGTATGAGCCGGTGCTGGTCCGGGTTCAGGCGGTGGTCCTGCGTGAAGGAGTCGGCCCACACCCGGAAGCCGGCGCTGCGGTCGACTAGGGTCTCGTCAAGGTCGCAGAGCAGAACCGGTCTCATGGATTCTGGATCAGAGCGTCTAAGGTCTTGACCGTCCGGCGGGTCTGTGGATGGTCGGCGCCCAGAACTTCGTTTCGGGCCGCGAGAACGGCCGCCAGCAGTTCACGCGCACGTCCCCGGTCCCCGGCGTCTCGGAGAATGAGAGCTTTCCAGTACCTGGATTCGAGGGTGGCGGGATGGCCAGCGCCCAGTGTCCGGACCCGGGCGTTCATGACGCTGTCGATGGTGGCCGCCGCGGCCCGCAGGTCGCCCAGTGCGTGGTGGACACAGGCCAGTGCCTGCCGAGCGTTCAGGGTGCGCGGATGGTCCGGGCCGAGCACCCGGATACTCGTTCGCTCGAGATCTCGGCACAGGTCCAAGGCCACCGCGAGGTCACCCCGGTCGCGTGTCAGCAAGGCGAGGTTATAGCGCGACACCAGCGTCGCCGGATGCTCGGGGCCGACGAGCCGGTTGCGCTCGGCCAGGACCGTCTCCAGCAAGGCCTGGGCCAGATCCAGCTGGCCGCGTAGACGTAAGAGATCACCAAGATTGTTCATCGTGGTCAGGGTGTCGGGATGCCGCTCCCCGAGAACCCGGCGGCGAGCCTCCAGCACTGCCCGGAAACGTCGCTCTGCCTCGTCGAGCTGCCCGTGGTCTCGGAGCACCCGGGCCAAATAGTGCGCTGTTGTGAGAGTGTCCGGGTGATCGGCGCCGAGTTCCTGGCGTCGATCAGCGAGTATCTGGTGGAATCCGCGTTTGGCTCGACGGTAGGCGCCCGCGTCGTAGTAGGCCCGGCTCAGTTCGTGCCGGAGGGCGAGGACAGTGGGGTGACCGCGGCCGAGAATGGCCGTGCCGGCCTCGATGGCCGGCCGCGCGGCGTCGTCGACCGCATGAAATCGGCCTGCGGCTCGCAGATATCTGACCGCACGGAGTGCGGGTTCGAAAATGGGTGCCGCCTGGGCCGGGGCCTCGAGGTGGTACTCCCGGATCAGGTCGATAGGGGCCGTGCAATGCTGAGCTACTGCTGACCAGGTCTGCCAGGAGCCAGGAACTTTCGGATCGAGCTCGGCGATCCGCTGGTTCAGTAGAGCGGCCAGGACGGCCAGCAGCCCGTCCGGGTCGTGATCGGGCTCCCGTCTGCTGCGGGCCATGTCCCGGACAACGGGATGGAGGACCAATTCCGGGTCGTCGTCCTGGCTCCGGCTGAGCAGACCGAGGTCGACGAGGGACGACACGACGTACCAGAGCCGACGGGGCGAAAGACTGGTGAGTGGTCGGAACTGAGCCAGGATCAACGGATTGAGCAGACTTACCGGCACCGGGGCCGCCCGCAGCCACGACAGAAGCCAGATCAGGGTCCGCGCCTCGCTGGCGCCGCGGGCGTCGAGAAGCTCGAATGACAGGTCCCAGGTGCGGTCCAGCGCCTCGCGTTGTGGAAGAGCGTCGGTGGGTCCCGGATCGAGCAGTCGCTTGTGGTCGCCAGCGTCGAGCGCGGCTCTGTATTGGTCGTAGGTGTAGATGCCGGGACCAGCGTGATCCACCAGAGCCGCCGGCATCTGCAGGGTTTCGCGCAGGTAGTGGCCCGCGATCCGAAGCGCCAGCGGGAGCCCACCCAGGCGCACCGAGAGGGACCGGGCCGCCTCCGTCGAGCCGGAGACGTCGCCCGTCAGCTCGCGGAGGACGAGCGCTCCGTCGTCCGGGCTCAGGGCCGGGACAGGGTGCTGTGCCAGCCAGGACGATGTCATCGCGGGCCAACGTCCGGCGCCCCCGTCACGACTAGTTACGATGACCGCCCCGAAAGGGCCCCGGAGGGGTCGCAGCCAGCCATTGCCGTCCGCCGGAGCCGCATCGGGCAGTGCCAGGGTCGCGTTCGGGTCGTCCGCGTTGTCGATCACCAAAAGCCACGGCTCTCGTAGGGCCGAGAGCTGTCGCCAGACCTGGTCTGGCAGGCTGCCGATGGCCAATTGGTCGGGCGTCGCTCCGAGGCTGATCGCGACTGCCTGCAGGCTGCTGAGGAACACGTCCGGATCGACGGCCGACACCCACCACACCAGCGCCCCGATGTCCTCCGCTCGCCGGGCCAGCGCGAGAGCGATCGTGCTTTTGCCGCAGCCGCCGAGACCGTGCAGGACATGGACCCGGGGACCGGGACTTCCCGAATGCGGCTGATTCAGGCTGCCGGTCAGCTGGCCAAGCAATTCCGCCCGTCCCTGGACACGCGGTTCCCGGTCCAGTCGTTCGGTCGGTGGGCGGATCGACACCCGGGCTGCGGCCGGGTGTCCTGACCCTGCCGGTGGATCGACGCTCGCTGGGGGATAAGCGGCAGGAGTCGGTTCCGACCGAGCCCTGGCTCTGCGCCGTGCCCGGCGCAGAGCCAGTTGCCACTGTTCGATGGAAGCGTCGCCGCTCACGCCACAGACCCGAAGGATCTTCTCGAACTCCGACTGTAGATGGGGTCCGGGCAGGGAAGTACCAGAGAAGTAGCCGCCAACGGTGCTGACCGGGAGGGTCGTTTGCGCGGCGACGTCCCGGACCGTAAGCCCTGCCGCCTCCCGCAGGAGGGTGAGTTCCTGTCCGAAGCCCGCTCGGTCGGCCACCCGGCCAGGGTCGGGGTCCAGTGCTGACGACGCCTGCGACATCAGTGCCTCCTCGCGCTGAGCGGATTGTCTCCTGTGTAACAGAAGCAGGACGATGATGGCCCCGAGACCGGCCGCCCAGAGCAGCGGGACGGCTTCGGGCCGGACCAGTTGTAGTGTCGCTAGCACAGTCGCGAGTTCGGGGACCGGGCCCCGCGTCAACCGCCGCCCAAGTTCCCGCGCTCGGGTTCGCGTTCCATCGCGCATCGGACCACCTCCTGTCGATGTCCACGATCATGCGACCGCTGGGACCGCCTGATTGACACCTGCCGGGAAACTCGGGCAACGTCGGACACGGCAGCAAGCAGGTGTTCGCCGGGCATGTGTGGGGGTCAGCGGTGGACGACAGTCAGCGGCTGACGGGCGAGGTGCGGGATTGGCTCGCGCGAGCAACGGGCGGACCGCGCGACCTCGTTTTGGCCCCTCAGGCGCTCCGGTTGGTGGAGACGCTCGCGCAGCAGACCGGGCCTATGGACTTGCAGCAGGTGCAACTGATCGCGCTTGCCCACTGGTTGCGCTACCAGCACCTGCCCGAGGGCGAGGACCAGGCGGACCTGGAGTTGGCGACGCACTGGTTCGGTCACTTGTTCCCGCACGCCTGCGAGTTGGTTCCGTCGGTTCTGCACGCTCACTTGGCCGAGAACGTGCCTCCCGCCGGCGACGGGCCTGATGACTGGAACGCCGAAGCGGCGCGCTATCTAACTAGCGCCTGTCTGCGGACCGTCGAGGTGCTCCAGCGGGCGATCCGGTTGCTTGAGCAAGCCGAGCGGGCACCGGGCACCAGCGCCGCCGACCGCTCGGTGTTCCTGATCAATCTGTGCAGTGCACAGCAGACCCATTACCAGCGTTTCGGCGCAACAGAGGCTCTCGTTCTAGCGGTCGACGCCGGTGAACGCGCGGCCGCCGTCGCCCCCGACGACCGTCGGGCTGCGGCCCTCGGGAACCTCGGCAATGCGCTACGCGTCCGGTACGAGGCCCTGGGCCATCCCCAGGACCTGGACGGGGCGATCGACCGCGGCCGGGACGCTGTCCGAGCCGGACTCCCGGACGACCTGAATCTGCCCACTTACCGGTCGAGTCTGGGATCGGCTGTGCAGGCCCGCTATGACCGGACAGGCCTCGTCGAAGACCTCCAAGAGTCTCTGATCCTGGCGCAGGACGCAGTTCGGGGCACCTCGCAGGACAGTCCCGCCCGGGCTGGCCGATTGTCAAACTTAGGCAACGGATTCCGGCTGCGCTACCTGGCTCTCAGGACGCCCTCCGACCTCGACGCGGCTTCGGCTGCCGGTGGGCAGGCGATGTCGGCCGCGACTGAGGACGACCCAGAGAGAGCGGCCTACGCCTCGAACCTCGCCTCGGCCCTGCGCGAACGGTTTGCGCTCACCGGGAGCCGTTCCGACCTTGACCGCGCGATCGCTCTGGCCGAGGGCGCTGCCGAGGCGGTGGGACCGTCGCATCCACGTCATCCCGGGTACGTGTCCAACCTGGCCGGACTCCTGCGAGAGCGCGCCGACCTTACCGGGTCACGGACGGATCTGGACCGGGCCGCCGACCTGGGCGCTGTGGCCGAGGCCGCCCTCGCCGCTGCAGCCCCGGACCGTCCGGTCGTCCTCTCCACTCTGGGCTCGGTACTAAGCAGCCGCTACGAGGCGACCGGGCAGCGCACGGACATCGAGCGGGCCGTGGACGTGATGAGGGAGGCGGTCGAGCTTGCCGGTGGACCGGAGGCCGCCCGAGACGAGGCACTCCTAGGACACTGCCTGCGGCTGCGATTCGAGGACAGCGGCCGACCGGATGACTTGGAGCAGGCGCTCAAGCACGGCCGCCTGGCCGTCGTCGCCGGCCGCGGCAGTCCGGTCCACCAGCCCGCGTATCTGGCGATGCTGGCGAACGCGCTGCACTCCCAGTACGAGCACACGGGCCGGCTGGAAAGCCTGGACGAGGCGATTCTTCGGCTACGGCGCGCCATCACTCTGAGTCGGGAGACGACTCAGGAACGGGCGCGTTTCCTGAGCAATCTCTGCGGTCTGCTTACCGATCATTACCTCCGCACCGGACGTGACGACGATCTCGAGGAAGCCGTCCTGGCCGGCAAGGATGCGGTAGCCGACCTGGCGCCGGGCCATCCGCTCCGACCCGTCGCCCTGGCCAACCTCGGCACCGCACAACTCGTCTGGTTCCGGGTATCGCACCACCGCCTCGATCTGCAGCACGGCACCGATCACGCGGTCGCGGCCTGGGAGACTTTGCCGGACGACCATCCGCTGCGGGCCCGGCACGCATCGAACGCCGCGGCCGCCCTGTTCCTGCGATACGAGCACGAGCAGCAACCCGGTCTACTGACCCGGGCCCACGCCGCCGCCGAGTCGGCCGTCGCCCTCACCGACTCAGGCAGCGTGTACCGCGCGGGCCGGCTCGGGAACCTGGCCGAGGTCCTCGCGGAGCAACACGAACTCGACCCGACCGCCGGCACTCTGGACCGGGCGCTCGACCTACTGGCCGAAGGCGCGGAGATGCTGTCGTCCCCGCCGATCGTCCGGGCCCGACTCGGTCGGCGCCTGGCCCGCCTGGCTGCCCGAAACCAATGGTGGGAGCGAGCCGACCAGGCTTGGACCGACGTGCTGGCCCTCGTGCCGGTGCTCGTTGAGCGTTCGCTGGCCCCCAACGATCAGCAACGCCATCTCGAACTGCTCAGTGGCTTCGGGCCCGAGGCCGCGGCCGTGCGGATCCGTCGCGGCGACGTCCAGGGGGCGTGGGACGTGCTCGAGGCCGGCCGCGGCGTCCTGCTCGGTCAGGCCCTGGAGTTCCGCGCGGACCAGAGCGACCTTCGGACCCGGTATCCGCGTATCCACGAGCGCTACTCTGAGCTCCGGGAGATTCTCGGTGCCGATCTTGATCCGGCCCGGCCGGTGTCCGACGCCGCAGCCCGGCGACAGGCGGAGACCATCCGGGTCGCCACCCAGGACATGACCAGATTGCTTGGGCAGATCCGCGAACTGCCCGGCCTTGAGCGCTTCGCCCGGGCGCCCAGTGCCCGTGACATGCGCGCCAGCGCCGGGGACGGCACAGTGGTCGCCCTGATCACGACGACTACCGGGGCATTCGCGCTTCTGCTCACCGGCCGGGGCGTCGACGCTCGGGAGCTCGATGTTGAGGCCGACGAGATGGTGATCCAGGTGAACGCCTTCCTGGCGGCGGAGGCAGAGCCCACTGGCTTCGCGGCGAACGCGACACGCGCCGCCGTTCTCGTGTGGGTCTGGGAGCGAATCTGCGAACCAGTCCTGCACCACCTTGGGCACACAGGCCCGCCGCCGGGCACGTCATGGCCCCGGATCTGGTGGATGGCGACCGGCCCATTGGGGGTGCTGCCGTTACATGCAGCCGGTCGCGCCCCGGGGTCAAGCTCTGCGGACAGCGTCTTGGATCGGGTCGTGTCCTCCTACGCGCCAACACTGCGGGTCCTGGCCTATCAGCGGCAGGCACGTCCACCGGTTCCGCTCGATGCGCTCGTCGTGGGCGCCGGGACTGGACTGGGTCTACCGCCGCTGAGGCGGGCGGTCGCGGAAGCAGTGGCCGTCGCCGGAATATGGCGGTGCGAGCCCTTTCTTGACGACGCCGCGACCCCGGAGACGTTGCTGCCAGCACTGGCCCGGGCGACCCACGTGCATTTCGCCTGTCACGCCGTCACCGAAGTCGGCGACCCTGGAGCAAGCAGGCTGACCCTCGGGCAGCGGTCGATGACCGTCCGGCAGCTGGCCGGGGTCCAGGCCCGGCACGGGGTGCTGGCCTACCTGTCAGCCTGCCGGACAGCCTTCACCGGCACACGGCTGCTCGACGAGTCCATCCACATCGCGTCCGCATTGCAGATCGCTGGATTCGCTCACGTGGTGGGGACACTATGGGCGGTTTCGGACGACGACGCCCCCGGCGTAGCACTCACCTTCCACCGGGAGTTCGCGAACGGGACGCCCGAAGGCATCGGGCCAGCCGAGACCCTGCACCGGATCGTTCGCGATCTGCGCCACCGGTATCCCCGAACCATCAGCCTGTGGGCGGCCTACGCCCATTTTGGTACCTGACAGCTACCCGGGAACAGTGATCACCTCAGGGCTGCGCCAAGACGCCTGCTCCTGCAGGCTCAGGAGCTCGAACCAGAAGTCGTCAACCGAGCGGTACCGCTTGATGATCGCCGCATACCTGAGATAGGTGGCTTTATCGAGCTCCTGCAGCGATTTCAGCGCCTCGCTCGCAATTTGCTGCGAGGTGACCAGGGCCTGCCCAGCGAGACCGCGCATCACCCCGGACGAGACGTTGAGCGCCAGGCTCAGCTTTCGCTCGGCCGCAAGCGAACCGGCAGCCAGTTCAATACTGCGGGAGAGCTTTTCGGCCCTGAACGGCTCAACCCGTCCATCCCGCTTCACAACCGAGCTGGGCTGGGCCGACGGCGCCGACACCCGTGGCGGCCCGTACTCTGTCTCGAGCCAGCGCCGCAGATCAGACAGCGGCAGCCGCCCGTTCGGCGCCGACTTGCTCAGCCACACCATGGCGTAGCGGATACAGGTGATGTCGGTGACCGCGACCGTCGACCGCAACTGCCGCACTACGAGGGTGGCGATGTCGCGACTGCCCACCGGCAGATCCGGCGCATCCGGGTTGAGGAGCTGGACGACTCCGTCCACGAAGGCGTTGACGTCGGCGACAGAGAGGTCTGAGCCGACGGCAGCCCGGAGAATCCCATTGCGGATCTTGGTGCGGCTGAACGGCTCAGTGCGACCGTCTCGCTTCCGGACCTGCAGATATTCGGCCGTGATCCGCTCGGCCGTGGAGAAGCGCTCGCCGCAGTCTTCGCATATGCGCTTCCGGACCAACTCACCCTTGCATCGGCGCGTGTCTTTCACCCGCGTCGCATCGCTACTACAGAAAGGGCATCGCATAGACGGAACCCTACATCTGGGCCACCGATGCTGGAAGATCTCAACCTTTGACTACATCTAGGCGACTGGGTGCGGCGCGGCTCGGGCGTCCTCAATTCGTCCGTGACTTGGAGGGTGGTTTTGCCCGGCGACGAAATGATGAAGCGCATCGCCATTTCGACTGATCCTCGAAGAATGGACCCGACATGCTGTCCACCTCGTCACGATTGCACCGGTACCACGACTTCATCGACACGGAGTTCGCCAACGGCCTGACCCGGCCGGGCGAGTACTCGCTCGAGGACCTAAAGCCAGAACTTGCCCAACGTATCCGCGACGGCCGGTTCCGGAGCATTGTCTTCACCGGCATGGGCTGCTCGGCCATCGTTTCCGATGTCATCCGCGGTTTCCTCGTCGACCAGGGGATACCGCTGGACGTCTTCGTGCTGAACGACTACGACCCCACCTACTTGCTGCCGGCGGGTGTCCTGGGCGACGAGACCACATTGGTGATCATCAGTTCCTACAGCGGGCACTCCCGCGAGCCGCTGATCGCGCTCGAGTCCCTGAGCGCGATCCGCGACCGCATCGTTCTGCTCACGTCCGGAGGGCCGCTCGGCGAGCAAGGTCGGGAGCTCGGGGTCTCCGCGATCTACTGGCGTCTGGATCATCCGGACCGCGAGTATCCGTTGTTCCACGTCACGCAGTACTTCGCCATTCTGCTGGATGTGTTCGCCCGGCTCGGGCTTCTGCCGCACAACCATCAGCCCGAACTGGTCCGACTCGCCGACGATCTGGCTGCCGGCGTCGCCGGGAGGCAGGCCTGGGCCGAGCGGGTTGCCGACCAGAGCAGAGACGCCAAGGTCCTGCTCGTGGCGTCACCGAAGTGGCACGAAACCCTGCTCAAACTGGCAAAGATGCACCTGAACGAGATCGCCATGGTTCCGGCCGGCCGGAACTTCCTGCACGAGTTTTGCCACAGCGAGATCGCCTCTCTGTCCGACTCCCGGCACCGGCACAGTCTCATCGTCTTCGTCGACGGGGATGACGACGACTACACCAAGGCCAAGGTGGGGAACTTCATCTCGCTGCTCACCGAGGAGCGGCCCGAGAACGCGCTCCTCACCGTCACCAGGATCGACCTGGAGCAGCCCACCTTTCTGGCTCGATTGTTCGGCGCGCTGGACCAGATCCAGCGGCTGACCTTGGAACTGGGTCTGCAGACCCCCACCCGGTCCCGTGACCTCATCTCGGAGGCCGCCGGAAACCGCTGGTACCACAGCAGCACCATTGAGCACGAGCGTACGGCGTCGGTGGTCTGAGGTCATGCCGACTCCCGATAGCTCTTTCACACCGGACCTTCTTAATAGCTTGGACCCATTCGCGATCTCCGGCGCGGTGGCCCTGGTCACCGGCGGTACTCGCGGTATCGGCCGGGCCGTCGCCGACGGACTGGCCGCGGCCGGCGCCATCGTGACTGTCACTGGTCGCGACGCCGGGGTGCTGGACGAAGTTGTCGGGGCCGCCGCCCACCGAGGGCTCACGATGTATGGCCTACCCTGGGAAGCCCAGCAGCCGCAGGCCGCCGACGCCCTCGTCGATCAGATTCTGGACCGCCACGGGCAGCTCGACATCCTGGTCAACAACGCCGGGGCCATCCAGCGCGCTCCAGCTGAGCAGCACACCTTGGCCGGCTGGCAGCGGATGATCGAGACGAACTTGACCGGAGCGTTCGCCCTGTCGGCCGCGGCCGGGCGGGTGATGCTGCCGCGCGGCCGCGGCCGGATCGTCAACATCGCCTCAGTTCTGGCCTTCAGCGGGGGACGTGGGGTGGTCGCCTACGCCGCCAGCAAGGGAGGGCTCATCCAGCTGACCCGGTCTCTAGCCGTGGAGTGGGCCGACCGCGGCGTCCTAGTGAATGCGATCGCTGCCGGGTACATCGACACCGATCTGACCCAGCCGCTCCGCACCGATCCAGTCCGTCACGGTGAACTGTTGACCCGCATCCCGGCGGGGAGGTTCGGCACTCCCGCCGACCTGATCGGCCCGACCATCTTCCTCTGCTCGTCGGCAGCTTCGTACGTCACAGGCGCCGTCCTAGCCGTGGACGGCGGCTGGCTTGCCGCCTGAACGTGCCTCCTCTACACGAAACTATCTGCAGGAGAGTCATGCTCGACATCTCTATCGGATCAAGAGTCGCTGTGAGTCAGTCCGCCATCCGAGCCATGACCACCCGCTGCCAGAACCTGGGCGGTATTAACCTTGGGCAAGGGCTGTGCCAGGTGGATCCTCCTCGGCAGCTGCTCGAGGCAGCCGCGCGAGAGTTCACCGCGGCCGGCCACTCGTACAGCCCAGCCGAAGGACATCCCGGTCTGCTTCGCGATCTGGCCCGAAAACTCTCAGAGTACAACCACATCGATGTCGATCCACGCTCACAGATCGTGGTGACCACTGGCGCCACCGGCGCCCTCAACGCCACCCTCCTCGGGCTGCTCGAGCCCGGCGACGGCGTCCTGCTGATCGAACCGTTCTACGGCTACCACGCCGCCTCGGTCCGCGCATTCGGCCTGACCGTACAGGCGGTCCGGCCTCGAGCGCCTGCTTTCCATCTCGACGTGGACGCCCTGGAGGCGGCCGTCGTCCCAGGAGTCCGGGCAATTGTGCTGTGCACTCCGGCCAATCCAAGTGGGCACCGGCTGAGCCTGCCCGAACTGTTGGCGGTCGCTGCCGTTGCCGAACGGCACGATCTTCTCGTCATCACCGACGAGATCTACGAGTACATCTACTACGGCGCGCCGGCCCATCTGTCCCCCGCCGCTCTACCGGAGCTGGCCGAGCGGACGATCACGATCTGCGGATTCTCTAAGACGTACAGCATCCCCGGCTGGCGGCTGGGGTACGCGGCTGGGCCAGCCGCAATGATGCAGCGGGTCCGATTGGCCGCAGACGCCCTGGCGGTGTGCGCCCCGACCCCGCTGCAGGAGTTCGCCCGGCACGCCGTTGCCCTGCCGGAGGACTACTACGACGAGCTCCGGCTGCTCTACGACGGCAAACGCCGCCGGCTCAGCGTCGGTTTCGAGGCGCTTGGCCTGCCGGTTCGTGCCCCGGAGGGCGCTTACTACCTCCTCATCGACTGCACCCCCCTTGGGGTCACCGACGGGTGGGCCGCGGCCGAAGCGATACTGACCGGCGCAGGGGTCGCGACGATTGCCGGGGATGCATTCTTCCTCTCTACCCCGGACCGGCCGTGGGTCCGCGCCTGCTTCTCGGTGCCGGACCCGATGCTGGACGCGGCCGTGAGACAGTTGGCCGGCCTGGACCTGAGCGGGGTGGAGCTTCGATGACTTCGACCCCCGGCGGCCGTCGGGTCTTCACCGGCGTGGCCTGGCCGTATGCCAGCGGCCCTCGGCACATCGGCCATGTTGCCGGATTCGGTGTCCCCTCGGACGTCTTCAGCCGGTACCAGCGGATGCTCGGCCACCAGGTATTGATGGTCAGCGGAACCGACGAGCACGGCACGCCGATCCTGATCGAGGCCGACAAGGCCGGGATGTCACCGCAGGGACTGGCCGATCGCTGGAACCGGGTGATCACCGAGGACCTGCGGTCGCTCGGGCTGTCGTACGACCTCTTCACCCGGACCACAACCCCCAACCACTACGCCGTCACCCAGAACGTTTTCCGGGCACTGGTCGACAACGGGTACGTCCGGCGTAAGACCATGCTCGGCGCAATCTCCCCGAGTACCGGCCGGACGCTGCCTGACCGGTACATCGAGGGAACCTGCCCGATCTGTGATTACCCGGAGGCTCGCGGCGACCAATGCGAGAACTGTGGCGAGCAGCTGGATCCCGCCGATCTCGTCCAGCCCCGGAGCCGGATCAACGGCGAAGTGCCGGACTTCGTGGACACCGAGCACTTCTTCCTCGACCTACCGGCGTTCAGCGAGGTGCTCGGCGACTGGCTGCAGTCCCGGAAAGACTGGCGGCCAAACATTCTCAAGTTCTCGATGAATCTCGTGGACGAGCTGCGACCCCGGGCAATCAGCCGCGACCTCGACTGGGGAGTTCCGATTCCGCTGGAAGGCTGGCAGAACCGCCCGGACAAGCGCCTCTACGTCTGGTTCGACGCCGTGATCGGCTACCTATCTGGATCGGTCGAATGGGCTCGGCGGACGGGCGATCCGGAGGCCTGGCGGCAGTGGTGGCACGATCCGGACACCCGTGGTTGCTATTTTATGGGCAAGGACAACATCGTGTTCCACAGCGTGATGTGGCCGGCCATCCTGCTCGGGCACAACGGGCCGGGCGGCCACGGCCGGTACGGGCCTCTGCAGTTGCCCAGCGAGGTCGTCGCTAGCGAGTTCCTCACCATGGAGGGGCAGAAATTCTCCAGCTCGCGCAACGTTGCGATCTACGTCAACGACTTCCTGTCCCGTTATTCGGCCGACTCTCTGCGCTACTACCTGGTCTCAAGTGGCCCTGAGCGCTCGGACACAGACTTCACCTGGGCTGGGTTCCTGATCCGGAACAACACGGAGTTGGTCGCCGGCTGGGGCAACTTGGTTAACCGGGTTATCTCGCTGGCCCATCGGCACTTCGGGGCGGTGCCGCAGCCGGGTGCGCTGACGACGGCCGACCACGAGTTGCTACAGGCGATCCGCGGGGCGTTTGGGCCTGTGGGCGCGCTTCTGAACGGGCATCGCCAGCGGGCCGCGCTGACCGAGGCGATGCAGGCCGTCCACCTTGTGAACAAGTACCTCTCTGAGCAGGCGCCGTGGGCCTTGGCCAGCACCGACCGGGCCCGGCTGGCCACCCAGCTCCACGTCGCGCTTCAGGCGGTGCACGACTGCAACGCGCTCCTCACCCCATTCCTCCCAGAGTCGTCCAACCGCGTACATGCCCAGCTGGGCGGGACCGGCGTCTGGACCGGTCTGCCCGAGCTCCGGGAAGTGGAGGACGGCGATGATCACCGGTACGCCGTCCTGATGGGCGATTACTCGGGCCAGGCTGTCTGGGCTTCCACCCCTATCCAGGTCGGGACGCCCCTCGCCCCCCCGACCCCTGTCTTCACCAAACTCGACGCCCGCATCGTCGACGACGAGTTGGCGCGCATGGAATCCACTGCCCTTCCTTCACCGTCCTGATCAGGAGAACGTCATGCTCATCCGCTTGTCAGACTTGAATCTGCCCACGGAACCGCCTGCCAGCCACGACGCCCCGGCCGTCCACGACCACCTCACCGCCGCTGGGCTCGAGGTTGTCCGGGTGTTCGATCCGGCGACAGCGATATCCGGGCCACTCGTCATCGGCCGCGTCCTGGACGTCCAGGAGCTCAACGGATTCCGGAAGCCGGTTCGCTATGCCCGGATCGACGCGGGAGAGGCCGAACCCCGGTCGGTCGTCTGCGCAGCGCTGAACTTCGGACCCGGCGATCTGGTTGTGACCGCGCTGCCAGGCACGACCCTGGCCGACGGCACGCTGATCACCGAGCGCACGGTCTACGGCGTGCCGTCCCAGGGGATGCTCTGCTCCGCCCGCGACCTGCACATCGGCGACGACCACTCGACCATTGTCATCGTCCGGGAGGCCAGCGATCCCGGCGACGACGCCCGCAGTACCGGTGTACTGAACGATCTGACCGTCGAGCTCGGCCCGGCCGCCGCGCTCCAGCTCTGACCTGACCCGTCCCGAACTGCGGAGGCCCCCATGTTTCACCTGTTCACCTCGGAGTCAGTCACGGAAGGCCACCCGGACAAGATCGCCGACCAGATCAGCGACGCCGTCCTGGACGCCTACCTGGCGGCCGACCCAGACAGTCACGTCGCCTGCGAAACCCTCATCACTACGGGCCAGATCCACATAGCGGGCGAGATCAGTAGCCGCTGCACGGTCGACATCGCCCAAGTCGCCCGGCAAACCGTGCTCGACATCGGCTACGACTCCTCGGACAAGGGATTCGATGGCGCTTCCTGCGGTGTCAACGTCTCCATCGGGGCCCAGTCGGCCGACATCGCCGACGGCGTGGCCACCGCCCTCGAGGTTCGCTCCGGCGACAAGATGCATCCCCTGGATCATCAGGGCGCCGGCGACCAGGGCATGATGTTCGGGTTCGCCTGCACCGAGACCCCCGAGCTCATGCCGATGCCGATCGCGCTGGCCCACCGTCTTGCCCGGCGCCTCACCGACAGCCGCCGAAGCGGCCGGACGCCGTACCTGCGGCCGGACGGCAAGACTCAAGTGACGATCGAGTACGACCAGGGTCGGCCGGTACGTCTCGCCGCCCTGGTGATCTCCGCGCAGCACGAGCCCGACGTCTCCGTCCCGGATCGAATGCGCCCTGATCTGCTGACGTACGTCGTCGAACCAGAATTGGCTGAGCTCGGCCTGATGGCTGACGACTACGACCTACTGGTGAATCCCTCCGGGCGATTCGTGATCGGCGGGCCGATGGGCGACGCCGGCCTCACCGGCCGCAAGATCATCGTCGACTCCTACGGGGGCTACGCCCGTCACGGCGGAGGCGCCTTCTCCGGCAAAGACCCCTCGAAGGTCGACCGGTCCGCGGCTTACGCGGCGCGTTGGGTAGCCAAGAACGTCGTCGCGGCCGGTCTCGCAGACCGCCTCGAGCTGCAGGTGGCCTATGCGATCGGCAAGGCTCGCCCGGTGAGCCTGTCCGTCGAGACATTCGGCACCGAGCAGGTTCCAATCGGGCAGATCGCCAAGGCCATCGACGAGGTCTTCGACCTGCGGCCGGCGGCTATTGTCCGAGACCTCGACCTGCGCCGGCCGATCTTCCGCGAGACGGCCGCCTACGGTCACTTCGGCCGGGAAGCCGCCGGATTTAGCTGGGAACGGGTCGACCGGGCGGCCGATCTGCGCCGCGCCGTAGGGCTGTAACCGGCCCGGCCGCCCTCACGGATTTCGAGGAAGCAAACCAGTGGCCCGCTCTCGTTCTGTACGGTGATCCCGGACCCGGCGGAAGGTGGGCGTGGACGTCTTGGACGAAGCACTGGCGGCCGTGCTGGGGACGGCCGCGCCGGCATTGCGGGAGAACGGGGCTCAGCGGCGCATCTCCTACCACTTGGACCGACTCCTGACCCACGGGCGCTCGGGGGCGCTGGTCGCATTCGTGTACGAGACTGATCTGCGCTCTCGGGTTACGCAGAAGCTGCTGCTGAAACTCGACAGTTTCCCAGAAGGCACGCAGGCTTCCGAGTTCCAGCGCCAACGCGCCGCCCTCGACGAGGCGCCCCCCGAGTTCGCCCGCCGTCACCTCACCGAGCTAGCCGCAGAGGGCCACGACCTGGTGCGGGTTGGCGACGGCCGCTGGATCGTGTTCCAGCGGTTGGCGACCGTCCAGGCCGATGACCCGGCCGAAGCCGCCCGGCTGGACGAACTCGATGTCCTGACCAAATCTCTGGCCGCGCTGCGGTCCGGTGGTCCGGTACAAGCCACCGGGCGCGAGCTCACCGACGTCGTGGACTTCGCCCCCGAGGCGTTCGTCGCAGCCTGCGGGCAGATCGTCCACAGTGTACTCCGGGAATGGGCGCTCGCGCCCGTTGGGAGTCCCATGTCCGTGGCCGCCTACCTGGAGATGATGCTGCGTGGGCGGCGGGACGAGGGCCGGCCGCTGCACACCCTCGCCCAGCGCCTGCCCACCCCCGCGATCCGGTTCGACGCCCACCGGGAGGCGCTGCCGAACCCGCTCGTCTTCCTGACATCGACACACGTCACCGGCAACCTCACCGTCCAGGCCCTAGTCGGCCGCTGCCATGGCGACCTACACACCGGCAACATCCTGGTACCGGTTCGGAACCTCGCGTCCCCCACGCCGTTTCGGCTGGTCGACCTCGACAAATACCAGTCTGAGGGCCCGCTCGCACGGGACCCAGTCGGCCTGCTGCTCTACGTCGTGGTCCGCGCCCTACGTGACGACGCCGGGATCGCCGATGGCGCGGGAACAGCCTTGATCGACGTCCTGGTCGATCCAGACAGCCGGCGCGGCGCGCTGCTGCCGCACTGGCTGTCCGCCCTGGTCACCTCAGTGCGCACGATCGGCGAGACCTACGCCAACGATGCTGGCCTGCTCAGCGAGTGGCGGGCGCAATGGCACCTGTCCCTGGTTGGGTGTGCCCTCCGGATGATCGGCCGTGCCACCACTCCGCTGCCGCACCGCCTCTGGCTGTTCCGTCTCGCGGCCGAGGCCACCCAGGCCTTTGTGGGGTCCTCCTTGACCTTGGAGACCGAGGGCGCCGCCGACGTCGGTCACGAGACATTCGCCGAGCTCGTTAAGCGGCCCGAACCCGGTCCGGGAAGCACCTGGGTTGCCGCACTCTGCAGCTACCTGCCTTTCATGGGACCGCAGGCCCGGGCGCAGGGGTATGGCGCAGCCGTCGAGGAACTCGTAGCCGCCGCCTCCCGGGGCGAGGAACGGACCGACCGTTTCGTCGAGCTGGTGCGAATTCTGGGCGGGCCAACCGACAACCTGCGGGCCCCCACCGACGACGAGACGCCGGTCGACGTCGTCTACACCTGCCCACAGGTACCCGCGTGCGACCTCGTCCGGAGCCCAGCGCCGGACCACAGTCCACCGCAGTGCTGGCTTCGGCCCGGGATGATGCGTCGCGAATTCTGGTGAGCCTCCCGTCCGGGTCCGTCCGGCGCCGTCCGTGATTGTTCGCCTCTGACCCGCTTCGTGTACCCCTCCCCGGTCGCCGGCCAAGAGTTGTCCCAGCAATCATCACACCGATGATGCCGGCCGAATTCGATTCGTCCGCAGGACAATTCAAGGATGCGCCCATCATGCCGCGTTCAGTTCGCACGCCCGTCGAACGACATCTCGAGGAAACCCGCCGGTTACGCCGGGAGAAGCGGTATCGCCGGGTCCTGCGGGTCCTCGCCCAGGAGACTCAGGCCCACCGCCGACCACCGGACCATCCCCGGGACACAGAGCACTAGAACGCCTGGAGCCCGGATGCAATGCGCCGGTTCTCCTCGCCCCGTCCGTGCACCGGACCTTGTTACCACCTCGATCGACCCCCGGTCACCGGAGGTCCGGCCAGCCGGCTGCGCGGGTTCCTCGAGCCCGTGCTGACCGCCTGGATCGTCGACGCCGGCTGGCCCCTCGTCCCGCCGATCGACGACGACACCATCGTTGCTTGCCCGACCCGGGAGTCGCTGATCGCTGAAGAGTACATTCGGGCAGCGGTTTTCAGTCTATCGGCATTGCCATCATACCGGGCCTTCCAGGAAGAGACCCGACGGCAATTTGACCGGCTGACCGATCCAGCCCGGCTCGGCGGCCTGGGCGTCGAAGTCTGGGTTACGCCCGATGATCCGTACTCGGATGCTACGGCGATGACGACAGATGTTCTGGAAAACCATCGACTGCAGGTGTATTCGACTCGGACTGGCGGAAATCCCCATCCCTGGCTGTCGGACGACGACAATGATATGTTCCGGGCCGTGCACGATGTCTTCGGCCATGCCGCCGCTGGCCGTGGGTTCGACCGGCACGGTGAGGAAGCTGCCTGGAGGAAACACTGCCAGTGGTATTCCCCGCGGGCCCGGCCGGCGGTCACCTCGGAGACTCGCGGGCAGAGCAGTGTGGTCTTCGCGGCGCCGTCGGCTGGCTTTCCCCAGCAGAAGATGACCCTGTTACCGGCCCGATTCTCGGATCCCCGGCAGATAGCCACCCGCTCCTGATATTCTTCCCGGGATGCCAGCCATGGAGGCATACACTGCCTATGTCGCTTTGCTGCTCCAGCGATTTCATCAGGACGGTACCCCGCCGTCCTCCTACGGGCCGAGAAACTCGCCTCCGTCGCGGTGGCCGAATGCCCCCACGACGATCCGACACTCGCCGGGCCGCAAACCGATCACCGCCGGCCAAGGCAAGAACAAACCATGGTCCAGTGAAACGGTCCACGCGAGCACCTCCCTGGCCGCGTCCCAGATCAGCCCCGAGGAACTGGCCGACGTCTTGCGAGGGCAATGGCTGATCGAGGACCGCCTGCACTGGGTCCGCGACGTCACCTACGACGAAGACCGATCCCAGGTCCGCCCCGCCAACGGCCCCGCGTCATGGCCAGCCTGCGCAACCTCGCCGTCACCGTCCTACGCCTCAGCGGCATCCTCAATATCGCCGCCGCCACCCGACACCGCGCCCGACGACCAGAATGCCCACTACAAACGATCAAGAAACTGCTCAACCATCAACCCGACTTTGCCGGGGCCTGCCTCGCACACCCAGTCGAGGTCGGCCGCAACTTAGCCCCACCGCCACCGCCCGGGCGCCAGGTTCCATCCAGTCGACGCGGAGGTGCTGTGGGGGACTGGCGTATATATAAGGGGTGGGCCCGGAGGGCAGACCGTGCGACGGCTGCGCTGGCGCGTGGCGGCATATCGGGCCGGTCAGCTACCGCGCGGCGAGAAGGGCATGAATGACCACCGTCGACCCGCTGCACGAGCTAAATCAGCTATTGGACCGGTTCCGCGACGGCGAGGTGACTGCAGATCAGCTCGGCTCGACGCAGACGATGGCCTATGCCGACAGTTTGGAGCCACGCGCGGGTGAACTCGCAGTCGCCTACGTCCTCGGGCTGTTGCACCACTATCGGCTCGTCACCAACCAATCCGCCGACCGCGGTCGGGACGATGTAGGACTGGCGATGCGGCACTTCGCGACGGTTTACCGCCAGGCACCTGACCTCGTGCCGGACGAGATCCGCGAGCCGGTGCAGCAGGGGACCGCCGTATCCCACGATGACGTCGACGCCTGGCACCAGCGCGCGCAGCACCTGCTGCGGGACGAGCGCCGATTCACGCTACCGGACCTCTACCTGGACGCCAGGCTAATGCTCGAGCTCGTCCTGGAGCGGCTCAGCGACGATCTGGGGAGGCGTCTAATCGGCCTGACGCAGTTGACCATGGCGAACATTGGATGGTTCGAAGCCACTGGCGACCCTGATGCACTAGACCGCGCGATCGTTGCCGCCCGTGACTGTGTGACGCAAACCCCGGTCGGCGACCCGCGGCTGCCGGGGCGGCGCTCGAATCTTGCGTCGGCGCTGGCCACCCGCTTCGATCACCGAGGCATCGCCGGCGACCTCGATGAGGCCATTGATCTGCTGTGGCAGGCGGTCGAGGAATCGGATCGACGTGAGCGACCTGGTCACCAGGCCAACCTCGCCGGGGCACTGTTTCTGCGCTCGCTGCATCGCGGCGACGCACAGAGCCTCAACGCCGCCGTCGATGCCGCGCAGGCCGCCCTCGATAGCGCCGCGCCGGACGACCCTGACCGTCATAAGCTCATGGTCGCGTTGGCGAGAGCAGCACGAACCCGGTTCCAGCGCCTCGGCACCCGGACCGATGCCGACGCCGCGGTCCGGGTGCTGCGCGACGCAGTGGCGCTGATCGGGACCGGCCACCCCGACCATCCTGGCCTCCAATCGGTGCTTAGCACCGCGCTGCGCGTGCGGGCCGCCGGCGTAGACCGGGCCGATCTCGACGACGCCGTGGTGGCCGCCCAGGCCGCTACGGCCGCCGGCACCGGTGATGACGGTCGGCGCGCCAGATTCCTGTCCAACCTCGCCGCAGCACTGTCGGCTCGCGCCCGCACATCGCACGATCCGGAAGACCTCGACCGCGCGATCCAGGCCGGTGAAGAGGCCGCAGCCGTTGTTGACACCGACGAACCGAGCTCCGCCTCAATCCTCGCCAACCTAGGTCTGACCTACCGGCGGCGAGCCGAGTCCTGCGGCTTAGCGGACCTGCGGGCCGCAGCCCGCGCTTACGCCCGTTCGGGGTCGGTGGCAACGGCACCCGCCCTGGTCCGCACACTAAGCCTGACCGATGCCGGCGAGTGCTACGCCGAAGCCGGCGAATGGCCGGCCGCATTGAACCAGTTCCGACAGGCGATTGACGCGCTTGGCGGTGTCATCGACGTGCGGCTGGACCGTGACGACCGGCAGCGTCAGCTGGCACATCTGACGGGGCTTGGCTCCGACGCCGCCGCCGCGGCACTCGAGTGCGGGGTGGGGCCGTCTGAGGCGCTGACTTTGGTCGAGGCCGGCCGTGGTCTCCTATATGCGCAAACCCTGACCAATCGGGCGGATTTTGCCCGCCTGCAGACCCGAGACCCAGAGCTCGCCGGAGCGGTGAGCACGATGCTGCGCCTACTCGACGGGCTCGACGAGCCACGGTCAGCGGGTCACGATGCGAGGCTGCGGCACCGACGTGAACAGGAGCGTGACCGGCTGCTGGACACGGTACGGGCCCAGCAAGGGTTTGCCGACTTCCTGACGGTCCGCTCGGAGGCCCGGCCGCCAGTGTCTGGGCCCGCGGTCCTGATCAACGTTGCGAAACACCGATGCGACGCACTGGTGGTCATCGGGGACGAGGTCACCCATGCCGAATTGCCCCACCTGAGCTACGACATGGCCCGCGACCTTGCCAACCGGCTACTGCGGACTGTGTCCGAACCTGGCTGGAGCACTGGAGACGAACTGCGAGCCGTCTTCGCCGAACTTTGGGATCGGGTCGCACTGCCAGTCCTGAACCATTTGGAGGCACTCGGATGGACGGCAGCCGACCGCCGCATCTGGTGGATTCCGACCGGACCGTTGACTGTGTTGCCGATACATGCAGCTGGCCGCGATGACTGGGACGACAACTCCATCATGGCTCGCGCGGTCTCGTCGTACGCACCGACGGTCCGGGCGCTCGCCCACGCCGCTGCCCGGACGCGGACCAGAGCGCCGGTGGCGACCGGTGCGGCGCTCGTTGTCGCCGTCCCAAATCCGATCGGACATAAACCGCTCCCGCAGACGCACGCTGAGGCGACCGACGTCATGAACCGGCTCGAGGAGTCTGGGGCGTCTTCGGTGACATCGCTCGTCGATGCTGCGGCCACCAGTGCTGACGTCTTGGCGGCACTGGCCGGCAGCCGCTGGGCGCACTTCGCCTGCCACGCTGCCAGTGCCGAAAATCCGGCCGATGGTCACCTGGTCCTGTCCGACGAGACGCTAAGTGTTAGACAGATTGCCGAACTGGACCTGCAAACGGGCGTTTTCGCCTTCCTTTCAGCGTGCACCACCGCGTTCGGTGGGATCGAACTGCTGGACGAGGCCATCCACATCTCGTCCGCGTTTCAGCTCGCGGGGTTCAGCCACGTCATCGGAACCCTATGGAGGATCGGTGACGCTGACGCGCGGCTGATCACTGCCGAAGTTTACAAAGAACTCTTCAGCGATCAGCCGGTCGCCCAGAGCATGCACACCGCGCTAGTCCGGCTTCGGCTGAGGTACCCGCGAAATCCACTGCTGTGGGCCGCCCACATCCACGTCGGACCATGACGCGGCAGAAATCCACAAGACATTAAGTATTGAATATATGGAAACATTTCCGTCAACCATTTTCAGGAGTCCTGTGCCACTCCCAGGGGCAATGCCGTAAGACTACGTTGATGATGGGGCTGATCCCGATCGGCTTGACGGAGGTGGCCCGCAGCTCCAGGCCAGGGCATCTGATTTCGGGTTATGTCGGTGGGTCGGTCAGACGGCCAACTATTCGAACTTCCGCATCTGCCGACAGTGCCCCCGCTTGTGCTGTCCAGGCTTGTTTCGCCGGTGGGCGCGAGGATAGTTTCTTGTCGTGGCCAAAGGTTGTCGTAGCCCTGATCGCCTTGGTGAGGTGGGCGGCCGTGCAGATCGAACGCGACGTCGCCGCAGGGATGCCCTATCTGATCGGCGACGTCACCGCGAACACCCGCTCCAGCCACTTTCTGTCACTGACTTTGCGGACTGGCTCGCAATATAGGAGACGCATTGGCGGTGACGGATTGAGGTGCAGTAGCGCTCAGGGCCAGATCCAGCGGGGGTGATTCTCGCGCTGGGCCGGATCACCTGAGGTCGTTGATGATCACTTTGGCTAGCTCCAACACTTGGCCCCAGGTGTAGTTGCCCGCCTCGCTCGGCGGACCGTCGAGCATCTTGTCGACCACGTACAGCCCGACCGCCGCCGCCACTTTCGCCACCTTGGGGACAAAGGAGAGCTCGATCGGTGCTACGGGCCCAGAGAAGGGTGAGGTCACGGTCGTCGTGTGGGCTTCTGCGGTCACGAGCTGGCTGAGCCGACCCCCAGGCGTCGCCAGAGGCTTCGACTCGGGCGATCATCCGCTCGATGATTCTGTTGACCCAGCGCAGGAACTCGATGAAGAGCGCTGTCATGGTTTCGTCATCGATGACGAAACCATGACACAGCGGCCGAGGCTGATCGCCCGACAGGCGCCAACCACTCGGGCGTTGAGGCTTCCTGGAGCGCTCGGCTCTGGGCCACCCCTGCGCAGGTGACGTTTGGTGACGACCTCCCTATCGCGTGACTCTTACGTCTTCGACTTCCGGCCTACTAACGGTTCAGTCTCGAAGCGACCCTGGCAAGGCTTTCGATGACACAGTATGCCGGGGTGACCCCCCCCCTTTGGCGGGTGTGGCAGGCTCCATGCTACTGCTTGGCTCCCAGTGTTAAATGCGAACCGAGGACCGAGGAGCGATCTCTGAATTCCAAGTAGCAAGTTCAGATCTGATCGTGGAGTCGTCGTCTCCATAATTCGGTGGCGCCTCAGGAAATCCTGGTATATCAAAGAAATAGAATTCGGCGCTCTTGGCTACCAAATCTAAGGTTGCCTGAGAAAAGATGCCGAAAGAAAAATGAAGCATCGATTCTTCTTGAATCAGATACGACCCCCCGACGGTCCAGGCCGTGTGGCCGGGTCGCCCCGCCTCGGCCGACGACCAGTGGACCTTCTGAACTTGTCGGGCGACCAGTAAGCCCGTGTTTCCTTCATTGGCCGCGTATGCGACCCTCAGTTCAAAAAGTAGGGCTGCAGTTGATCGAACCACGTCGAACCGAACGTCGAGAAGCTGTGCTTCCTGAAGAGCGCCGTCCACGGTAAGCGGATTGATTGCAGGCGCCTGGCCGAAGGTCGGGCCTGCAGGGCTCATGAGATCTTCGACCTTCACGGGAGTGGAAGGTGCGCGAAGGGATCGCTTCTGGCGATTGTGTTTCCCGTGTAGGGGTTAACAGTCTGCCCTATTTCGTTCATGTACGTAGCGTTTCCATTTCCGTTGGGATACGGCCCACCGTGAGGCTCCATTATTCGGACATGCGTAACTCTTCTGTCCAGAACTCCTGATCCAGGTTCAACCCCATACACCGTTCCTTTGCCCTTGTCCGAAGGCCTGCCGGTCGCCCCTTCAGGCACTCCAGGAAGAGGATTGCCCTCGGGATCGGGTATTGAGGCTGGAGGGATGATAACAGCTGGTAGGCACTCTTCTCCGGAGGCGGTGGCCAGCGATTGGGTGAGTACGCCCTGAATAATGCTTGATGTCGCAATGTCTGCAGAGATGCCCGTTGTGGCTGTCACCGCTGTGATGGTGGCTTCCGTTGCCACGGTGACGGCTGCAGCGGCTGCGGCAGCCTCGCATGCGCCAGCTATGCAGATGGCTGCGCCGGCGATGGCCAAGGTCGTGAGGCCGGCGCCGATGCCGATGGTTTTCCAGCTCAAGAGTCCGTCGGGGTCGATGTTTGTGAGTGGGTTTCCGGTGGCGTAGGCGTAGGTGTCTCGCGTGATGGTGGCGAGTGGGTCGGGGGTTAGGAACTGGCCGGTGGTGGGGTCGAGGTATCGAGCTCGGAGGTAGGTGAGTCCCGATTCCGTGTCGGTGTATTGGCCGTTGAGTTGTAGGGGGGTGGTGGCGGTGAGGGTGTGGGTGGACTTGCCGTAGGGGTCGTAGGTGTAGGTGCCGGTGAGCGCTCCGCTGGTGTTGGTAATGAGGGCCGTGGAGTCGAGTTGGTCGCCGTGCAAGTAGGTGGCGGTGCTGCCGGTGACCTGTTCGAGGGGGGCTCCTCCTGGGCCGTAAATGTAACTGTTGGTGCTGTCGGTGAGCAGCAAGGTGCTTGAGTTGGTGGTCGGGTCCCAGGTCATGGTCTGTGCGCTGCTGCCGGAGGGGGTCTTAGTGGCTCGCAGTCCGTCGCCGTCGTAGGTGTAGGTGCTGGTGGCGCTGGCGGGGGTGGTGTAGGTGGTGACGTTGCCGGCTTGGTTGTACCCGTAGGTGGTTGCGGTGGCGGCTCCGATTTTTGAGGTGAGGCGGTTGCCGCGGTTGTCGTAGGTGAAGGTAGTGGCTGAGCCTGAGGTTGGGGTTGTGGTGGTGAGTTCGTCGGCGTTGTCATATGCCAGCGTGGTCCCGGTGGGGTTTTTTGTGATCCGGTCGGCCGCGTCGTAAGTCCAGATGTTCGTGGATCCGGTGCCGGCGGTGGATTTCAGTTGCGCGTTGCTGGTGTACACGTAAGTGGATGCGACGCCCGGCGCGCCCGATGAAGGGGTGGCCGTGGCCAGGAGGTTCGCGTTGCTTCTGGTGTACGTGTATTTCCCGAGCGTGGCGGCGCCTTTGGTGTATGTGATCGTGAGCAGGTCGTCAGCGTTGTCGTAGGTGCGCGTGCCGACGACGGTGTTTGCGTAGGTGCTGGTCTGCAGATTGCCGTCGTTGTCGTACGAGAAGGTGCTGGTGTGGGTGAGCCAGTCTTTGACGCTGTTGAGGCGTCCTGCGTCATCAAATGTGCGGATGACGGTGCCGGTGGTGCCGGGGTAGGTGATGGTGGTGGCGTTGCCGGCGAGGTCGTAGATGTAGCCGACGCTCTTTGAGGCCCCGTTAGTGATGGTGGTGGGCCGGTGCAGGGAATCGGTGGTGTAGGTGCTGGTTCCGGTGCCGTCGACCATTGTGGCCCGTTGGCCGTCTGCGTCGTAGGTGTAGGCCACGGAGTGGGTGAGCCCGTCGCTGTAGTTGACGGTCTTTAGTTCGTTGGCCGCGTCATAGGTGTTCGTGGTTGTCAAGGTTGAGGCACCGGCGCCGGGTTTGGTAGCGGTCAGGATGTTGCCGACGCTGTCGTAGGTGAATGATGTGATGCGTGTGAGGGGGTCGGTGATGGAACTGATCCGGTCGGCGTTGTCGTAGGCGTACGTCGTGGCGTGGGTCAGGCCATCGGTCTGCGAAGACATGTTCCCGTTGTCGTCGTAGGCGCGTGAGCGGCCGGTGAGGTCCGGGAGGGTGACGTTGGTCATTTGGTTGTTCGCGTTATATGTGGTGGTGGTGTGGCGGGAGTCAGCGTCGGTCACGTCGGTCAGGTTCTGGTTGCCGTCGTACACCAATGTGCTGGCGTGGCCCAGTGCGTCGGAAATGGTTTTCGGCTGACCGAATCCGGTGAAGTTGCTGTAGGTGGTGGTGTGTTGGGCCGGAACTCCGCCGCTGGCGTTTCCGGCTGGTGACACGGTGCTGGTCTCCCAGCCGATGACGTTATACGTGAACGTCGTCTTCCGGCTGGTGGGGTCGGTGCTGGAAGCAAGATCACCATAGCTGTCGTAGGTCAAGACAGTGTTCTTGATCCGTGGGTCGGTGATGGTGGTGACGTCACCAGCCAGCCCGGTCGAGCCGCCGTACGTATATTGCGTGACCTGAGTCTGGGCCGGGCTGGAGCCGACCAGGGGCCGAGACACGGTCAGAGGGTTACCTGCCGTGTCGTACGTGAATGTGCTGGTGACTAGTAGTGGATCTTTCACCGTCAAGGGCTCGTCGAGGGTGTTGAACGTCCTGATGGTGGTGCGGCCCAGCGCGTCTGTGGACGTCAACTGATTGCCGCGGGAGTCGTACGTAGCTGACGCGGTGTTTCCGTTGCCGTCGACGACCGCTGTGACCTGGTTGGTTGCTTGGTCGTAGGAGTAATAGGCGGTGGACTCGTCCGCTGTTCCCTGAGCAGTGACGGTCTTGATGTTGTCGCCGCCGAGGAATGTGTGGACATCCTTGTTGCCACGCGGGTGCGTCACGGTCGTGGTGTAGGTGGTGTCCGTGCCGGGTGCGGTGTAGGTGAAGAGGGTGGTTTTCAGCCGGCGGTCCTGCTGTTGGGTGACCCGTCCACTGGTGGGGTCGTACGTGGTCGTCAACGTGTTTGTGCGGGGGTCCTGGTCTGTGGTGAGTCGGTGGCTGGTGTCGTAGCCCAAGGTCCATGAACGGCCGTCGGCGTCAGCAATGCCAGCGAGGTTTCCGGCGGTGTCGTAGGTGTAGGTGACGGTTCGCGGCAGGCCGTCCTGGACGGTCTTGATCCGGTTGCTGGTGTCGTACGTGAACGCCAGTTGACGCGATGCCGGGTCCGTGACGGTGGACAGCCGACCGGAGCCGTCATAGGCCAGAGTGGTGGTGTACCCGTTTATGTCGGTGATCGACGTTAGCTTTCCTGCTGCTGAGAACGTGTACGTCAGGGAGCGTCGAACCTTGTACGTCCATGTGCCACCGACATTAAGGACGAGGGTTGCCTGGACACGCGAGGCTGGAATGTATCCACCGGCCCCGTCCGGCGTAAACAGGGTTTGAGATCCGTTGCTCTGGCGGATCGTGACCAGTCCGCTGGAAGGAGTGTTGTTGCTCAGCAGCCAGTCGTAGGAATCGGACCACCCGTACCCGAGCCGACCATTGATCGCCGCTCGGCCGGAGTCGTAGGAGCGACTGAATGCCAGCGGGACACCACGGCCAGGTACGGTCAGGTCCGTGCCGGAGGACCAGAACGTTCCTGACGCCAGATCGATCGGTTCGGCCGCGGAAGGTTGCCCTGCGTAGGGTTCGGTGCCATTGCCGCCGCCGGAATACTCGTATGGCAGGACGGGCCCCAGGGGTACCAGTCCGATCACCGCGTACGCCCCTTCCCCGCCGAAGGCACCGATCGAGGTGACGCCGCTCAGGCCTGTGACGGTCACCGGTACGTTGCTGTTCGCGACGGGTGTTCCGTTGCCGAGCCCGCCGGAAGTCCCCTGACCCCATGCGCGGACGGTCCCGTCGGCGAGTAGCGCGTAGACAACCCCAATGCCTGACGAGAGCGCCGTGACGGTGTTTAGGCCCGTGACGCTGACCGGGGAGGATTGATCTGAATTGTTACCGTTTCCCAGCTGGCCGGCGCTGTTCTGCCCCCATGACTTGACGGTCCCATTGCTCAGGAGAGCGTAGCCAGATGCGCTGCCACCCGCGATGGCGGTGGCTGTCGACAGGCCGCTGACTTGTACCGGGATATTGCTGTCAGTCCCTGAGGTGCCATTTCCCAGGTCACCAGATGTGCCGGATCCCCACGCCCACACCGTCCCGTCGTTCCGCAGGGCGTAGGCGCTGAACCCGTGACTGCTGATAGCGGTCACATTGGTCAGGCCGCTGACTTGAACCGGGACACTGGAATCGGCGCTACCGCCGTCGCCCAGCTGTCCGTGGTCATCCGCGCCCCAAGCCCATACCTTTCCATCGGCGCGCAAGGCGTACCCATCCACTGTCCCAGCCGTGATCGCTGTGACGTTCGTTAGGCCACTAACCGTCACTGGCGTACTGTCATTCACACCGCTGTTGCCGTCCCCCAATTGGCCGCGACCGTTTTCTCCCCACCCACGGACTGTTCGGTCGGCCAAAAGAGCGAACCCGAAACTACCTGTCCCGCCGGCGATCGCTGTCGCGGTAGAGATGCCCGACACCGGCCCTGGCACGGAAGAACTGGACGTGCCGCCGTTGCCCAGACCGCCGTAGGTCCCGACTCCCCAGGACTGCACCGTCCCATCACTGCGCAGCGCGTATCCATCCCCGTTCGCACCGGCCACCGAGCGAACCGAGCCGGTCCAGGCGGTTACCGCGGTATAGGCGTTCGAGGTCGAGTTGTTCCCTAGAACGCCGCCGTAGCCGTTTCCCCAGGACGCCACCGTCCCGGGTACCGGCAGATTGACGGATGCGAGCTCCGTCCGTCCTGGCCGTGTGCGGGCACCGATGCCTTCACGCCCTGCAGAGGTGGCGTCTGACGGCACCAATGCAACCGCGACCAGCGCTGACGTCAAACAACCTGCCAGCACCAGTCCGGGTACTGAGTGCACCCAACCAATCCGGATCGAACCCATCGTCATCACCTTCACCAATAGCGAAACGTGCCGACCCAGTCGCCGAACGCGACCATGACCTCGCCAATTTGCAACAGACGGGCCCGCCAGGAAACTGTTCGTGCATGGTTGCCGTGACCGGGTTCAGTCCTGCGAAAGCTAGAGCAGACATGCGGAGAACAATCCGGCCTCAGGCTGTGAGTGAGACAGTGCAGCCCACACTTGGATCGCTGGCCCACAGGACTAACGCGCAGCGACCCAGTAAGCGCATACAAGATCTCTAACGCAATAGACAAGCCATCCAGGCAACTTGCCTGTTATAGCCGGTCACATCGTGCACAGGAAGTTCAACCAAAAACCAGGCCATTTTCGGGCAGCTTTTGTGATCCAAATCACGTGTACAGAATGCGGTTGATCACGTATGACCGAGAATGAAGCCGCGGCAGGATCGTGGGCTGTTGGCGTAGATTCCATAGGTAAGACATCAGTCCACGAGTTATCCCGACCCGGCCGGTGGAACTTGTTCGACGATATAGACCGTGACCCGTCAATAATTGCTATTCGTTGTTCATCTCGTGACACTGTTCAATGCAATGATGTTGGGATGACTGTCAGCTGCCGCCGACCGTGCAGGGGCACGATCGGTGCTACTCGGCTGGCGGGTGGCCTGCCACCAGCTGAAGCGCCTCCTCGTAGCCACCGCGGAAGTACAGCATTGATTCAACACCGCGCAGCGCACTTATCGCTTATTTAAACTGCCCGAGGGCAAAGACACCGACAACTAATTTTGCGGACCCACAACACCTCAGCGGCTAGCTCGCGGGGGTCTGACTTGTCGCCTACAACCTTATCTATGAGAACTCGTTGGATGATCGAACATGCGCAGTCCTTAGGTACATCCATGATGGCCCCGCGAAATCTTGCCCAATCTGTCCAAGTGAGCCGCCCTATTTACTCCGGACAGTGGGCCCCAAGTAGAATTGGGGCCGGACGATCGGAGAGCTGTGTCGAGCAAGCGTGGGAAGTATTCTCCTGAGTTCAAGGAGGCGGCGGTTCGGGAAGTCATAGAGAAATCCCGGCCGATCGCTGATGTTGCGCGTGAGAATGGTCTGGTCGCGCAGACCCTCGGTAATTGGGTGAACGCCTGGCGGATTGAGCATGCTGGGGAGGAACCGACCGAAGCGGAGCTGACCCTGACGGAGCGCGCCCGGCTGAAAGAACTAGAGCGCGAGAACCGCGAGCTTCGTATGGAGAACGAGTTCCTGGGAAAAGCGACGGCCTTCTTCGCCAAGAAGCACAAGTAAAGGTAAAGTACGCTTTTATCTGTGGCGAAGAAGGCAACTACCCAGTCGAGAGTATGTGCCGGTGGGCTAAGGTCTCCAGGTCGGGATACTACGAATGGCGTGGCCGGGGACTTTCGCTGACGGCGCTTCGCCGTCAACGTCTGCAGGCCCTGGTCGCTTGGTCGTTCGATGACTCGGATGGCACCTACGGCTACCGGCGGATCCACGCCGACCTGGCCCGACGTGGGGTGTTGGCTCACGACGAGACGATCCGGCAGGTGATACGTGACCTGGGCCTGATCGCATGCCAGCCGCGGCCCTGGAGGCCGGTCACGACGGTCGCCGGCGACGTGGCTACCACGCCGGACTTACTGGGTCGCGACTTCACCGCCACGGCCCCAGCGACCAAACTGGTCGGGGACATCACCTACATCAGAACCTGGGAAGGATGGCTGTACCTGGCGACCGTTCTGGATTGCTATACGAAGCAGGTCGTTGGCTACGCGATGGCCGATCATATGCGGACCAGTCTTGTCACCGATGCCCTCTCGATGGCGGATCGGAACATAAAAATCCAGGCCGGGGTTACTATTATGCATAGCGATCGCGGCTGTCAATATACGTCGCAGGACTACGCGAAATTCACCGACAATCTCGGGCTGAGGAGGTCATTGGGGCGAACCGGAACTTGCTACGACAACGCTTGGGCGGAGTCGTTCAACGGAACCCTGAAGATAGAACGAGTACATCGCACCCAGTACCCCACACGCGAGCATGCGCGCATTGACATTTCTCGGTACATCGAACTAAGGTACAACCAGAAAAGGCTCCACTCGGCCCTCGGGTACATGACACCGAACGAGGCCGAGAAAGCTTACTTCACAGAGAATCCCGCCGCATAAGCCAACTAAATCACTGTCCGGGAAACGTCGGGCGGCTCAAAGCGCATTGAGTTGATCGCTTGGATCCACAAAGTTTGTCGAGCTTCCATTCGCGTTTAGAAACCGTTGATCGACAAAGGTCGTGTCACGTCTCCTGGAACCACATCCCGCTTAGCCCAGGGGCCTTGCGTGGGATCGTAGTAGCGTTGTCCGAAGTGATACATTTGGTGGTGTTAGCGTATTCGCCGCTAGCGACTTTGAAGCGGCTTTTGGTGGCGGTGCCGGTGGCCAGTACCTGGCCGTAGGGGTCGTATGAGAATGCTTACCAACGGTGCGCCGCTGCTGTTGGTAAGCCTGACCCGCCCCGTCGCCCGGACCTGTGCCGCCTCAGCAGCGGCAGCCTGGCGATCGAGGTCGCCGTCCACCGGGGCGGGCGCCTCAGCACTGATCGCCTCTGCCCGAGCGGTCGCGAAGTCCCCGATGTCCTGCATCCGCGCCGGCGCGACGGCACATCACCCAGATCCACGACTTCCTGCCCGGACGCAGCCGCTGCGCGGCCGCCTCCAACAAGCGGGCAAGCTCGGCGTCCGTCCGCGCCGACCCCACACGATCGACGTCATCTGCTGACCTGCTTAGTGACCACCTGCACGGCCACCGCCCCGAATCCGTCCGGACCCGCCGCACGAACTGAGAGACCATCGCGTCAGACGATGAATGCCACCCGCTCCAGCCACTTCTGACATCGGCTCCGCTCGCTAGCTCGCTATACGGCAGGGCACTGACGTTTCGACAGTGGATCCAGTGGGGCGTTGATCACTCCGGTCCATGAGCACTGCCGGACGAGAGTCGTCCGGCCGGCACCGACTGCGATCCCAAGGGCGCCGGATCATGAATTCATGGGCGGCCCAGCCATTCATCTATTATTTCGAAGATACCGACGATGCCGTCAATATCGTCGAATATTTTTGGATCTGATGTACCCGCTCGCAGAAATAATTTATGCAGGCCTTCAACGGTCGACTGATCGATGTGGAGAGTGAGGAAGTTCGACGGGTCGACAAGAGTTCCGCCAAATGACACCCCAGTGCTCTCTGCCGACTCTAAGATCGCCTGTGCTTGGTCTCGGGTTAGGCCGGGAAGATCGATGGACCAATAAGGCCATTCGTGCTCAGTGCTCATCAGCGACCCATGGGATTAAGGTTATGATCATACGTTCCGCTCCGAATTTCTTTAGAGTTAAGCTCTTCAAAGCGCTTGGCCATTTTCCATGTGCCGCCAATATGTGAGGTCGTGTCCTGGACGATCCAGCGCTTTCCGTCTGTAAAGACTCTTTCGCCCCGTAGGATTCGACCAGTGTAGTGAAACCCTACTCGGCTCGCCATTTGCGTGGCTTGGGAGTTGGATAGTCGACCTGGATTTGATCCGAATTGTACGGCGCCGCTATCGTCTCCCCGAATGGCTCGAACCCGTTGTAGTGGGCTCATCCCCTCGGTAGCGCGAACTGCGCCGGGGGTCCTTAATTTGATAGGCAGGAAGAATAATGCCGTCTGTTCGGCTGAGCCGGTAAGCGAATATATTCCGCAGTAGGCATTTCCGTTTTGGAAGTCAATGGATGCAGCACCTAAGCCGCCCACCAGTGGAGCTATCGGGTTGAATTGATTGAAAATAGCTACGCGGCCTTGGAAACCTCCGCCAGCCTCATTGTAGGTTGTTTCGAACCCGTCCAAGATGGAGTTGGGATGGCTCACTGTGTTATATATGCCCGCGCCAAGGTCGGAAGTTGCCGACCAAGCGGACGAAAATCCTCCGCCCCAGGTGATTTGGCCTGTGGGGTCACTGTCTTGAAGAGGGTTGCCGTTGGTGAAAGCGTAAGGGGTGTTAGTAATGCTCTCGAGCGGGTCGCGAGTAGTGAATGAGCCGGTTGCGGGGTCGTAATCGCGGGCACGCAGGTAGGTAAGTCCAGTGTCGACGTCCCGGTATTCACCGGCGAATGTATAGAGGGTGTTAGCGGTTCCGGTGTGGTTGGTGATGTTGCCGTAGGAGTCGTAGGTCCAGGTTCCGGTGCGGTTTCCGGTGGTGTCGGTGCTGGCGATGGTGGAGCCGTCGATGTCGGCTTGCAGGTAGGTGGTGGCGCCGGTGGTGGTGTTGATTTGAGCGTAGGGGTGGTCGTCTGCGCCGTAGAGGTAGTAGTTATCACCGTCGCTGAGAAGGACGGGCAAGCTGCCGCTGGTGTCCCAGGTGCAGGTGTTGCTGGTGGTGACGGGGCCGGGTGCGGTGCGGGTTCTGCCGGCGCGCAGTCCGTTGCCGTCGTAGGTGTAGGCAATGTTGACGCCCGCCACGGCGGTGTCGCCGTAGCTGGTGAGGTTGTCGCCGCCGTCGTACCCGTAGGTGCGAGTTGTGGCGGCAGATCCAGCCGGCGTGGTGACGGTTTGAGTGCGGTTGCCGAGGGCGTTGTAGGTGTAGGTCGCGGTTTTGGCGGGGGTGGCGCCGATGGCGGGGGTGGTGGAGTTGGTGAGTTGGCCGGCGGCGTCGGGGGTGTAGGTGGAGCCGAGGGCTCCGGTGAGCCGGTTGGCGGCGTCGAAGGCGTAGGTGCCGGTGTTGGGGGCGCTGGTGGTGCTGGTGGCGGTGGCGAGGCGGGCGCGGGTGTCCCAGGTGTAGCCGTGGTCGATCGGGGTGGTCGCGGTGGTGAGGTCTTGGACGTCGGACAGCAGGGTGGTGTTGTCGTAGGTGTAGCGCAGGTCCGAGACCGTGGCTGTGCTGGTGGTGGCGGTGATCTTGGTGGTGAGGTTGGTGGTGTCGTATCCGTAGGTGGTGGAGACCCCGTTGGGCAGGGTGGCCTTGTTGAGGGTGTTGTCGTTGTTCCAGTCGTAGGTGGTGATCCGGGAGGCCCAGTCGGTGACGGTGTGCAGGCGGTCGGCGTCGTCATAGCCGCGGGTCACGGTGTGGTTGCCCGGGTAGGTGACGGACGTTTGACGACCGGCGGCGTCGTATCCGTAGCCGATGCTGGTGGTCCCCTTGGTGCTGGTGAGGACCTGGCCTCGGGGGTTGTAGGTGTAGGTGGTGGTGCCGGTCCCGTCGATCATGCTTTTACGCAGGCCGGCGGCGTCGTAGGCGTAGCCGACGTCCGGGGTGCCGGCGGGGTGGTCGATGCCGGTGAGTTGTCCGTCGGCGTCGTAGGCGCTGGTGGTGATGATGGTGCCGGGGCGGGTGGTGGTGGTCTGGTTGCCGTCCTGGTCGTAGTCCAGGGTGGTGACGCGTAGGAGCGGGTCTTGGATGGTGTAGGTGCGTCCGGCGTCGTCGCGGGTGTAGGTGGTGGTGGCGTTGGCGCCGTCGGTGGAGGTCAGGACGTTCCCGACGGCGTCGTAGGTCCAGGCCGACACGGTCGACAGGGCACTGGCGGCCATCTGGGCGGTGGTGCCTTGTTCGGTTTTGGTGCGCCGGCCGAGGGAGTCGTAGGTGGTTTTGGTGACCCGGTCGGTGGTGTTGTCGACCGGGCCCGGGATGACCGTGATCAGGTGGCCGAGGGCGTCGTAGCCGTAGGAGGTGACACGGTTTTCGGAGTCGGTGGTCCGGGTGACTTCGTGGTCGGCGTCGAACAGCGAGGTGGTGATGGTGTTGAGTTCGCCGTCTTTGACGGTGGTCTGGTCGCCGGCGGTGTTGTACCCGTAGGTGGTGGTGTGAGTGAGGGGGTCGGTGACCAGACGGACGCGGCCAAGGGCGTCGCGGTCGTACGTGGTCAGCTGGGCGCGGCCGTCGCCGGTGATGTGGACGTTGCCGTCGTCGTCATAGGCGGTGGTGGAGATCATGACGCCGTTGATGCTGACCTGAGTGGCCATGTTGTCGGGGTTGTAAGTGGTGACGGTGTGGCGGGTACCGGAGTCGGGGGTGTCGGTGACGTCGGTGATGTTGCCGTTGTTGTCGTACCCGTAGGTGACCGGGTGCAGGAGGGCGTCGGTGACGGTTTGGGGTTGCCCGGCGCCGGTGAAGTTGGTGTAGCTAGTGGTGTGCGCGGTCGGTGTCCCGCCGGCCTTGTTGCCTTCGGGGGAGACGGTCGCGGTTTTCCAGCCGAGCACGTTGTACGTGCTGGTGGTCTTGCGGGCGGTGGCGTCGGTGACGGACGTCTGGTTGCCGTATGTGTCGTAGGCGAACTGGGATGTCTTCAGGTTGGCGTCCTGGACGGCGGTGAGATCACCGGGGTGGGTCGAGTCGCCGTAGGTGTACGTCGTGGTCATCGTCTGAAGCGGGGTGGTTCCCAGCAGGGGCCGCGAGATGGTCTTGAGCCGGCCGGCTCCGTCGTAGGTCATGGTGGTGACGACGTTGGAGGCGTCGGTCTGGGTGAGCGGCTCGTCGAAACCGTTGTACGTGGCGGAGGTCGCGCGGTTCAGCGGGTCAAGACTGGTCAGCTGGTTCCCGCGAGAGTCGTACGTGTAAGTGGTGGTCTTCTGGTCGTTGTTGGTGATGGAGGCGACCGCGTTGGTGGTCGGGTCGTACGTGTATGAGGTCGTGGAGGCTTCGGGGGTGCCGACGCCCTTGGTCTCGCTGAGGGCCTGCCCGCGGACGTAGCTGTATGTGTCGATAGCGCCTGTGGGGCGGGTGACGGTGGTGGTGTGGGAACCGTCGGATCCCATCGTTCCGTAGTCGAAGAGGGTGGTTTTGCCGCGCAGGTCGGACTGCTGGGTGACCTTGGTCCCGGTGTAGGTCGTGTTGACCGTGTTGGTGCGGGGGTCGCTCATCACGGTCAGGAGGTGAGCGGCGTAGGTCATGTCCCAGTGGCCGCCGGCGAGGTTGGTGACCTGGGTCAGGTCGCCGTTGGTGTCGTACGTGTAGGTCAGGACCCGGGACATGGGGTCGGTGATGGTGTGGATCCGGTTGCTGGTGTCGAATCCGAAGGTGAGGGTCCGCCCGGCCTGCTCGGTGACGGTGGACAGGTTGCCGTTGCCGTCGTAGGTCAGGGCGGTGAGGTACCCGTTCAGGTCGCGGATACCGGTGAGGCGGCCTTGGGCGTCGAACGTGTAGCGCAGGGTCTGGCGGACGGTGTAGGTCCAGGTGTTGTCGCTGTTGTGGACCAGGTCGCTGAGGATCCCGGCGGCGGGCCGGTAGCCAGGGGTGGTGGTGCCGTCGCTGACGGGCGGGTAGAAGGTGCTCTCGGATCCGTTGTCCTGGCGGATGGTCACGTTCCCGGACGTCTGTGTGCCCGTCGTCGTGTCGACGCTGAGGTGCCAGTCGTAGGAGTCGTGCCACCCGTAGCCCAACCGGCCGGCGGTGGTGGCGGTGCGGGTGTCGTAGGTGCGGGTGAAACTCAACGGCACGCCGCGGCCGGGAATCTGCAGGTCGGTGGTGGCGTCGAACTGGGCACCGGAGTCGAGGTCGACCGGGTGGCAGGTGCAGCGTTGCGGGTCGGATATCGCGCTGGGGTTGCTGCCGCCGACCGTGCTGGGTGGCAGCGGGGGCGCGTACTTGACCTCGTAAATCTTGTACGAGTAGAGGGAGTTCAGGTATAGGGAGGAGCCGGAGACGTCGAGGGCGGAGAAGTCGAGCTGGTGCCCGTCAGCGCCCAGGAGCCCACCGGCGGGGTCGGTAACCGTTGTAAGCTCGCTGGTGATCTTGTTCCAGCGGCCGATGCCGGTGAATCCGTCCAGGACGGTGGTGTTGGTGGCCGGGTTGTACCGCTGGAACTGGCCGCGGATTTCGCCGTAGAGGTAGTTGCCGGCGCTGACCAGGGGGCCTTCGTTGTGCAGGCTGGTGTCGGGGACAGCGGTCTGCAAGGTTGCCACGGTGGCGGTGGTGGGGTCGATGGAGATGAGGGCGGTGCAGGTGGCGGTGCCGACGGTGCAGGGCCCGGCGATCGTGGCCCACAGGCGGGTGCTGTCGGCGGTGAGCTGGCGCACGCTCATGCTCGACATCTCCGAGGGGGTGGACAGCGTGACTGCGGTGGTGAAAGTGCCGTTGACGGTGTCGACTCGGTCGATCTCGTTCTGGTAGGCGACATACAAGATACCGCCGGGGCCGACCGCCAGGGATGCGTAGGTCACCGGGAGGTAGGGCGGCGGCAGCAGGCCGATGGTGGATACCGCGCCGGTGCTCAGGTCCATTCGCCGCAGTGACGTCCGGGATGTGGCGCAGGTGTCTAGCCAGTACAGGTAGGTGCCGTCGTCGGCCAGTTCATCGCTGGCGGCGCCGACCTTAGCGTTGCCGATGTTGTCGGAGTCGGCGCAGTTCGATCCGGTCTGGGCGATGACGGTGCTGACGGCCCCGGTGGCGAGGTTGATCTTACGCAGGCGCCGGTTGTCGGTGACGTACCCGAACCCGCCGACGACGTGCATGCCTTGGGAGTACTCGAACGTGGCGGCTGAGCCGGTTCCGTCGGTGGCGCCGCTGGACCCGGATCCGGAGCCGGCCAGGGTGCTGACCTGGCCGGGGCCGATGGTGAGCGTGGTGGAGTACCGGCTGGGCTGGGTGGTGCTCAGTGCGGTGCCGGGCACGAGTTTGCGGATCCGGAAGTTGTAAGTGTCGTTGATCCACAAGGCGACGCCGTCGGTGTCGATCCCGCCGACGGTGGAAAGCCAGGCCTGCGAGCCGGTGCCGTCCTGGTAGCCGGATTGGGTGGATCCAGCCACGTCCACCCACGCCCCGCTGGCCTTCGTCAGGCGCATGACCTGTTCACCGACGCCGGCCTGGGTGTACAGGTAGTCCCCGGCCGACACCAGTTGCGCGTTCGAATACACGGCACCCGGAGCGGTTTCCAGGTGGAGGGTGCCGGGCAGCTGGGTGCTCGCCCAGGTCGTCGGGTTGAGTGAGACCACGGCGGTGCAGGTACCGGTGACGCTCGTGCAGTCACCCGATTCGGTGGCCCACAGCTTGGTGCTGTCGGCGGCCAAGGCCCGGACCACGACCGTGCTCATGCCGGTGGGGATCGGCAAGGTCACCATCGTGGTGAACGCACCCGTTGTGGTGTTGACCCGGTCGATTTCGTTGTTGAACCCCACGTACACAGTTCCACCCGGTCCCACGGTCAGAGAGGCCAGGTTCAACGGCATGTAGGAGGGCGGGAGGACGGCGATGGTGGAGACCACCCCAGAATTCAGTTCCATCTGCCGCAACGAGGTGCGCGAAGCCGAGCAGGTGTCGAGCCAGTACAAGTACGTTCCGTCGTCGCTGAGCTCGTCGGTCGTGCCGATGCCCGGGGCCGGGTTCGTGGAGTCGGCGCACGAGTTACTGATCTTGGCGATCAGGGTGGTCACTGCCCCGGTGGACAGGTTGATCTTGCGCAGGCGTCCGTTGTCAGTGACGTACCCGAACCCACCGACGATGTGCATGCCCTGGGAGTACTCGAACGTGGCCGCCGACCCGGTGCCGTCCGTGGCCCCGCTGGAACCCGACCCTGATCCAGCGAAACTGGACACCGTCGCCGGGGACATGGACACGGTCGTCGACCAGGCCGGCGGCTGCGCAATGACAATGTGGGGGATCGCGGTCGCGGTCGCGGATGTGGCACCGGTGCCGGCCGCGTTGATCGCGGCGACCCGGACGTCATAGCTGGACCCGTTGCTCAGGCCCGTGATGTCGGCGCTGGTCACCGCCGAGACGGCATCGGCGAAGGTCGTCCAGGTGCTGCCCGACGTCAGCTTGTACTGCACCTGGTAGTCGCTGATCGCGGCCCCGCCCGTGCTGGCCGGTGCCGTCCACGTCAGGCCTAAGCGGCCGTTGGTCCCAGTAGCGGTCAAAGCGGTCGGCGTCCCGGGAACCGTCCGAGGCGTGGTCGTCGCCGTGCCTGAGTATCCACCGGTGCCGGCTGAATTGATGGCCGCGACCCGGGCGTCGTAGCTGGACCCGTTCACTAGTCCCGTCACCGTCGCCGATGTGCCCGTTGACACCCCATCGGTGAAAGTTGTCCAGGTGCTGCCGGATGTGAGCTTGAACTGCACCTGATAGTCGGTGATCGCCGCACCACCATTACTGGCCGGCGCCGTCCACGTCAGTCCCAGTTGCGTGTTGCCGGCGGTGGCGTTCAATCCCGTCGGTGCCCCGGCGACCATGACGTGCGCAGTCGCAGTCGCCGTCGAGGAGTAGGTCCCGGTTCCGACCGAATTGATCGCAGCGACTCGGGTGTCATAGCTAGAGCCGTTGCTCAGCCCAGTGATGGTGCCCGAGGTGCTCGTGGACACCCCGTCGCTGAAGGTGGTCCAGGTGCTGCCCGATGTGAGCTTGAACTGCACCTGATAGTCCGTGATCGACGCACCGCCCGTGCTGGTCGGAGCTGCCCACGTCAACCCCACCTGAGCGTTCCCGGAGGTCGCCACCAGGGAACCCGGTGCCCCTGGCGCCATCGTGTGCGGCGTCGCCGCCGCTGCCGTCGAAAACGTTCCTGTGCCAGCAGAATTGGTCGCAGCCACCTGGAACGAGTAGGCGCTGGCGTTCGTGAGGCCCGTCACCGTCGCCGACGGGGCTGTGGACGTCCCGTCAGCGAACGTGGTCCACGAACTCCCGGCACTGAGCTTGAACTGAACCACGTAATCCGTGATCGCGGCCCCGCCGTTGCTCGCCGGAGCCGTCCACGTCAGAGCCACCTGCGCGTTACCGGCCGCCCCGGCCAAGGCCGTCGGAGCGCCCGGAACACTTACCGCGTAGGCCGAAGTCGACACCGCCACGAGCTCAGCAGCGAGAACCGCCAGCGCTGCGAGAACAGCGATCAGTACCCGAGGCATTCTGCCGAGGCGTTCGAAACCGCCGGCCCCCAAGGGTCGACTCCGGCGGCTCGCATGCAACGACCCTCGACGCACAATCACTCCCTGACAGCGAAACACCGCCGACAACTGCCGACGGCCCACCCCTGAGGATGAATCACACGTGTGCTGAGAATTAACTGAGAGGCCGAAGTACGCCCTGTCGGAGTAACCTCCGCAGCCTATGCAGGTCTGGCCCTGAAGGCCGCAGTTCTGACCCCGAGACGTTCTCAGTGCGCGCGCTCGTGAACTGGCCGCGCTTGTTGCGCCGGTGGGCATTCGGATAGGATCTTGTCGCTCTCAGAGGCCGCCGTAGGTCTTGATCGCGCTGGTGGAGTGGGGGACACCTACCGAGTTTGATTCGGATGTTGGAGTTCGACCCTCAGACGATCTGCGGACTCCCACATGGTCACCTTTCGTCCCTTTTGATGCTATCTGATACTAATTTGGTGACATGCAATGTGACGCAGTGTCGATGAATGCCACCCGGTCCACCCACTTCTGTCATTACCTGCACGTTCTGGCTCGCTATCTGGCAGCAGAAACCAGTGTTCCAAGGCCGGTGGATCGTGAGGCAGGGCGTGGCCCACGTCCCGTAGATGGGCCGTCCCACGCGGTCGCGTCTGCTAGGCGTGAATCCTACCGTCGACAACGCACCCCGCAGCAGGGCCCGTCATAGATGGCTGAGCCGCGCGCAACGTCCGGACATGCCGAATTGAGGATATTGGGACTGCATGCTCCGGAGAAGGCGTTCGCTGAGCCCCGCATGGCCAGGTCGCCGTAGCTGATGAGATCGAGCACCTGCCGGGCAGTCTCCACTCCGGCACCGCCTTGATCAGCGCGGGCAGGAACGCGTCCTCGTCAGTCCACGCCGGCCACCACCATTGACCTCCTCCATCAGGTCATCCACGAGGTCTGCAGCCACCATCGCGTTCACCGCCACCAACCGGCGAAACCACACCTTGTTCTGGTTTTACGGATCGTTGATCATGGGTCATCTGCATGCTTCTCAGAAGAACGCTCTCCTACACAGACATCTGACCGGCCCTGCCGTGGTCGACTCGGAGGCAACCCGGGGGAATCCTGAGCACGCATGCGAATATTAAAGTACGAAAAGCAAGGTAGTAACCAGGAAAACAAGGAAAAATAAACAGACAAATATGAAGGTCCCCCGCGGCCTCTGCACAACGACTACAGTTGGTTGATGATCATTTAGGAGATTGAACACCACCCCAAGAAGAACCGCAACCGCTAAAATGAACAGAAATGACGTCTTGTGTGACGGCGGACTCGCACTACCCGAAGCTCGAATTATTTCAACTGAACTAAGGCCCACGCAAACCGTGAATAGCAAGCCTGCCGAGAGGCCAATTACAATCCTCCGAGAAGGCCTGCGAAGCGAAAGACGCCAGCGTCGCTGATCGACCGATTCCTGCAGGCTACGTGCCGAGTCTTCGCTTTTAGCCCATGACTCTTCCCTTTGGGGATCAAGCTCGGGATTCGAGTCTCCCGCCGTCCTTATTTCATACCCGTCGGCGACGAGACGGTGAATTTTTGAGGTGGCGCGATCCAGCATGGCATTGGACACGCCGAGCAGAGACGTGGGGGATAGCCCCCCGCCCATCGATTCGCGAATCTTAACCCAATCAATCGGGCCGTCGTATATCGCCGCAGCAAGATCAACGCCTGATTCCCACTCTTCATCCGACCAGTCGATGGCAACCGGCTTTGGCCTTGTTGTTTTGCGCAGCCATACCCAGATCACCATCTAAGCCTTCCCGTGTCCGCCGGCAAGGATTAACGCCATTACCATGGGCCACAAGAGCGGCAATGAGTGCCACATAGAATGCGCAAGTCATGATCGCGAGCCTCTGCTTGTTCGCTTCAAGGACACCGAGCTTCGCCAAATAGATCTGCGTGACGGTCTGAGCTGAGCTCGCCGCCTGCCAACCTGACAGGGCGGCGTTGGTCGGTCCGACTTTCAGGTTGGGCAAGATCGAGACCATTGCCGCCAAGAGAGCCACTCCGAGGGGCCAAAGAGCGGACGAGTAGTCGGCCGATTCGCGCTGGATCCGCGAGGACAACGCTGCAGCCGCAACGGCCACTGCCGTCACGACGATCACGGACCGGGTAGCGAGGGCGTTCGCCTGCTCGCGCACTTCCTCCAACTGTCGATCAACCTCTCCAAACATTAGGTCGTCCCGCTTCGGCATCCAGTTCTCCTGTTCGGTCCGAACCTCTGATGGCACCAGGATACGACAAACGATTCGACGTTGCGCTTGCATGTGCGCATGCCAGGGGCCTCCAAAGCGTTCCTTGCCCACCGGTCGTATCTTAGCATCCACCCACTCCCGCACCTCCTGGCCATGACCATGAAAAGGTAGCCTCAGGCAAAGCCTGGATTGGCTATTGGAAGGCAATTAAGATTCTCTCTGCCTAACCCGCGTTCATCAACCACAATTCATTGCTAAATGCGACCGGGCGTCTAATGCGTGGCATTTAAATGGCTCTTCACAATCCAGGGTGTAGTTGGGGTCTGAATCCGCCGCTTTCCAGGAGTGATCTGGCGATGTAGTTGGTGAGGTTGCGGAACCCGAGGGCTCATCCGCGTAGGTGTTCCAGGCGTCCGTTGAATCTCGTATGTGTGTCAAGCTGGGGTTGGGGTGAGTGCGGCGGTGGAGTTGAGGCGCCGGTAGATGTCACGGGCGAGGTAGCGCTTGAGGCAGCCGCGGATCTCCCGCAAGGTGCGCCCTTCTGCGGTGCGGCGTTTGACGTAGGCGCGGCTGCGTGGGTTCATGCGCATGCGGGTGACGACGGCCATGTGCAGGGCGCGGTTGAGGCGACGGTCGCCGCTGCGGTTGATCCGGTGGCGAACGGTGTTGCCTGATGAGGCGGGGATGGGGTTGACGCCGGCGAGGCTCGCGAATGCAGCCTCGGACCGGATGCGCCCCAGGTGGGACCACGCCGTGAGGGCTACGGCTACGGTGACGGGGCCGACGCCGGGTTGTTCGAGCAGCGCAGCGGCGGGGCTGCGGCGCAGGAGGTCGGTGATGCGCTTGGTGACCTCTTTGAGTTCTTCGTCGAGCGTGGCGACGCGCTTGGCCAGTCGGGTGGCCTCCCGTCGGGCGGTGGAGGAAGGCGAGATCCTCGTGGCGGGTGCGCCAGGCAGCGACGGTGGTGATCTGCCCGGCGGTGAGCGGGCGGCGCGTCGATGCCGAGATCACTCACGCGTAGCAAGGCAGTGAGGGCGTTGATCGTGGCGGTGCATTCGTTGCTCATGTGATCACGAGAGGCGAGAAGCACCCGGACGGCCGCGGGGACACCGTCGTCAGCTCGTGGACGGCGCAGCTGAGCGACATCGAGTGGGAGCGCGGCAGCAGCGATGCGGCGGGCATCCAGCGGGTCGGACTTGCCGATGCCCCGCTTGGCACGCGCGCTCATTCTGGGTGCCTCGATGACCTGGTAGCCGGCTTCGGCAGCGATATGGGCCAGGCGGGCGCCGTAGGTGCCGATGCCCTCGATCACCCACAGTGCATCGAGATCGCCGCCGGCGCGGCGCCCGACCCAGGAGACGGCGCGGGCCAAGCCTGCAGCTGTGGCGGGGAACTGGCCCTCGTCCAGCATCTCGCCGTGTGGGCAGACCAAGATTGAGATGGCGTGGTTGCGGGCGTGGGTATCCACGCCGATGACGAATCGGTGGGAGTGCGCGACGATGGCCATGGTGATCGGTGTTCCTTCCTCGAGACGGGCATGAGCACGGTCGCCAAGCGGCCGGTACCGGTCCGGGAAGAGGTCACGACGGGGCAAATCTGTGATGGGCCACAACCCGCGGGGTCGGGCAGTCTCCTGATGAGGTCACCGAAGTGGGCCGGACGGTGCCGGCCGCGCCGATCCGAGTGGAAAATTCAACGGGAAGACACCGCCGAAGCGGGCCAATAGCTTCGAGAGTCACACCCGGAACGGCACGACCATCACCATCCTGCCAGCCAGTCCCAGACCAGCCACCTAAATACTCACAGATGGCCTCGGTCGGTCCGCTGGAGGTGCCGGGCCGGTCGCGAAGTAGGCCAGCACGTCAGCGCCCGCTGGGTCAGCGTCCGCCCGAGGGTGATGATCTCGCTGAGCGCGGCGGGAACGCCTTCACTGACGACGGTGATCAGCTGTTGCATGAGCCGGCGGCCGTGGGAGCGGTCCGGCTGGCGGTAGGCGGCAATCATCCGCTGGTAGATACCCCAGGTCGCCTCGACCTCGACATGCTCACCGACAGCGAACAAGGCCGTGATCCGCCGGCGTTGCTTAGCGGTGAGCAGGTCGGCGCCGGTGTGCAGGACCCGGCGGGCGGCGTAGAGCGGGTCACCGGTGCGCCCGCGCGGTGCGCGGCCTTGGTGGTGTCCAGACGTGTCCTCAGGTGCCGGCACCCGTACCGGCGGATCGTGACCAGCAATGTCGTAGGGCACCAGCTCAGCGGCTCGTGCGCCAGCCGCAGCACCGTGTCGCGAAGGATACCCTCGCTGCCCGTAGCGCTGGCGACTGTCGTCGATTTGCTAGCGTGCGGTCGTCCGCAATCGCTGCCTGGTTCACGGCTTTCGCTCGGCTCCTGATCCAAAGCGTTCAGTGGATTTGGTTCACATGTTCCACTTGCATGAGTTACCTTCGCGAGAGGCACAGTGCTCGGCAGCAACCACCGCGAAGAAGGTTTCATGAGAAGAGTGGTCCCTATAGTCGTTGCGGTTGCTTGCGCATTGGGCGCGCTGTCGATCTCAACGATCGGGTCAGCAGGCCCGGCGGCGGCCTCTGTTGGTCTCGAACTGCTGCCACCCTCAGTTGCTTCTGATCTTGGCGTCGACACGGTGCCGGCCTGCGTTTCCCTGGGGCCTTGCGAAGCTGCCGGAGAATTGGCGCCAGCGGCCGGAGCAACGCTCGCCACCGCCGGCGCTGGGTTTATTGCTGGCTTCGCCGCAGGAACAGGCGCGGTAGCCGGTGTCAAATTTGTTAAGGACAAATGGTTCACATTTCATCCTGAAGGTCAGGCCGGACCGAGTGGGATCATTTCGAACATTTTTGACATCAGTCTCAACAATTACTCGCGGGATGCCAATAATCACCCATCGTGGGATACGAAAGTCGTATACAAGTTCGCGGGCGCTGCCGGAAATTATGGAACGATGGCTGAGTACGGTCTGGTAGATGGAACGATCGTCCCATTCTCCGATTCGGGACACCTAAACCCCTCGTCCGGCACGTGGTGGCAAGTAGGTTATACAGAGAACACCCATCATATCGTAAGTGGCATTGGAAATGGATACAGTGTTGATGATATGGATGGGGTTTACCTGAATGTTCGTGACACGCACGGCAACTTCGTTGCAACGGTCAACGTTCCCTGGGCAAACATTAAACCCATCTGGCATCTACAAACTGATTACATTTGCCACACTCCGGGGGGGTCCAATACGTCAGGAGTTCAGGATGGCGGTACTTTCGAGAGCCCCATTGACGCGCCGTCGGTGGCGCCTGCTGTAACGTGCCCGGCCGGGTCGTATGTGGTGTCCTGGCATACACACGTTAGCGGCCCAGACGGCGACTATACTCTGCTGAACTGGGATGCTCCCGTTGCTTTGACCGACCCGAATGGCCCATACGCCTCTTGTCTGAAACTGGCTGGGGGATCATCCTGCGGCCTGCAGCGCCACCAGTCGGTACAAGCGGGCCAGGCGGACACCTGTACTTGGGGGGCTTACACGGTGGCCCTGTCTGATTGCGACTTCGACGAGGTTCTCGCCTCTTGGGAATCGCGGACTCGCATTCAAGCTTACGGGGAATTCTTGGATGCGGAACCCGGAGACGATGAAAAATTTACCGCGGTAGACCAATGCCTCGCCATGGCAACGGTGAGTCAGTGTAAATCAATGCCCATATTCTTGCCTGGGGCGGATGTCTTCAAGGCGGCGCAACATGACGCTTATGCAATCACTGTAGGCGGCAAATCCCCGAGTCTTACCTATGCTGAAGTGAATGAGCGAGCACCGGACGGCTGGTATAATAGCTACGAAATTTGTGCAACTAAACCTGCTGGTACGGATTGCGATGAATATCCTTTTCGTTCAACGCAGCAGGGAGGGCCTGGGGCGTCTTTGCGACCGGTTATCAGCGGACAGAACCAGCTTGAAGGTCGGTTGCTCGGAAAGTTCTTTCAGTTCTGTGGGGTGGACGCCGATGATAGAGCGTTTCTAGTTATCCCGCTGGAGCTCCCCGCCGGCTCCTCGACCGGCTGGAACACTCAGGCGTGGTGTCGACCGCAGGGGAGTTAGTGAATGAGTGAACTGACGGAGCTGCTGGCACGGCTGGAGGACCAATGGCGCAGGCATGACCTTCCGATCTATGCACGTCTGCGGCCGGGGCTGGGCGAAGACGAAATTCGAACCCGACTGGCGGCCGTCGGTGTACTTCCTCCTCGTGAATATGTCGAATGGTTCGGTTGGCATGACGGCGCCGATGCAGAATCACGGATGACGCCTTTGCTTCGGATCGAAACTCTCGACCGCTGCATTGAGCAGTACAACGACCATGTGCTTCCCGGTGGCCTGGATGAGGAGACAAACGCAGGCTGGTTTCCGGTGGCAACAACTATTGGTGGAGCAGTCATCGTGTGCGACTGCACCGGGTCCTCAGCGGACCTGGCGGTAACCACCGTAGTGCAACGGGAAGGAAATAGGTACGATCCGGAGTATCACCTTGCATCCCTCGCTGAGCCAGTGGGCTGGTGGGTAAACCTGTTTGCTACGGACAAATGGACCCGCTGGGACGGCATCCCTGAGGCCGTAAAACCGCACCTTGACGAGCAAGACCTTTCCGTATTCCCCCAAGCCGCTAGGCAGCAGGGTTTCGTCTGAAGGCCTGGCAATGGCCACAGGACTCGCAGCTCCTCAGATACTCAGCGAGAAGCGTTTCGCGTGGCAGGTCGTTCCGTCCATAACTCCTGCGCAAAATTCGACAACTTCGGTTCTCGGGGATGACTGGTCCGCCTACGACTTGTCTCCCCTTCGGGTCGTTTCCCTAGTTGTTTGGGTCTGGGGTTGGTGTCGACCCAGGTCGGAAAGGAACGATGGGTTGGCAGGTTAATCCGCTGATCGTTTGCGCCCCACCACCCCGGGAAGCCGGAAATACAAGCATGAGTAACGGTGCGGCTGCGCGCGTCGTACTCGGAGGTCTCGGGGTCTCGGAGGTCTTGGGTGACGGGTGAATGAGTGGCGATCCCCTTGCGGCCAGGCGAGTTGACTTCCCAGTCAACTATGTGGACCATGCCGCGTATGGCGAGCAAAACCACGGTTGAATTCCTGGACGACGTCGATGGCAGGCCCGCAGCCGAGACCCTGGTGTTCGGGATCGACGGCACCAACTACGAGATCGATCTGTCCGAGAAGAACGCCAAGGCACTGCGCAAGGCCCTGGAGCTCTACGTCGGCGCTGGCCGGCGCACCGGCGGTCGCCTCACGCGCGGCACCGCCAAGCCGGTGGCGACCGGGGTGGACAACACCGCTGTCCGGGCCTGGGCAGCCAGCAACGGCATCGAGGTGTCTGCCCGCGGCCGCATCTCCGGCGAGGTCATCGACAAGTACCGCGCTGCGGGAAACTAGCTCGATCGGTCGCTATTGCCGGGGTCAGAGTGCCTGGTCGGTATAGCGCTCGATTCCGCGAAGGTACATCTGTTCCAGAAGATGTTCGATGGTTTGCCTGCGCACCAGGACGCGAGCAGCGTAGATCTCCCCGATGCGGTCGCCTACGGCCTGCTTGGCGGCCTCTTCGCGATCGAACGCGTCCTTGAGGTCCATGGCGATCTCTTCACGAGCGCGTCCGAGAAGGTCGACACGGGTTCGTGCTTCTTCGTCGTGGACTTCGTCTTCATTGAGGGGTGGCTCATCCTCTGAGCGCAGATTCCGGCCGGCGGGCACGGGGTCGGCCCCTGCCGCGTCGCACCAGTCGACGAGCTCTTGTAGGCATCCGGCAAAGTTGTTCGAAGACTGAGAGACGGCGGCTATATCCTCGGTCGCCGGTGGGTCGTCGTGGCGGCCGTAGAGCAGCCGGAGGGGGATCTGCGGGCGGCGGGTGAGGGACGTGGCGCTGGCGCCGTCTTCAAGGCAGACCCAGGCCGGGGGCAGGTAGAACGTCCAGCGACGGGTGTTGGCGTCGAGGACGACGTCGCCGTCGTCCAACCACGGGTAGGGGCGATGCAGCAACTGCACCGTCCAGGGTTCACCTTCGTACGGATCGACAATGATTCGCCGGTCTTGGTAACTGCCGGGTTCGCCGGCCTGGGCGAGTGAAACACCCTGAGGTAGGACGCCGAGGTCGCGGGATTGTCCACTTGGCGTGTAGCGGACCCAGACGGTGCCGCCGGCACTCACCGTGATCTGGTCACCGATCCGCAGTGGGCCCGGGTCGGCTGGGTCGGGGTCGTATTGCCACAGGCCTGGAATTCGACACGTGCGGTCGCGCAGGACGTAGACCTCACGAGTCATTGGTGAGCCGTCGAACCTGGTCCGGGGCCAGGGCCAACGCAAGATCACAAAGTGTGGATCAACGTGAAGGATGTCGGCTACAGCCGGCGCACAGGACATCCGCACGACGTCCCCGGCCCGCACCGTCAGGGCGGCCTCGTTCACTTCGACGGCTCCGTCCGCGGAGCGTCGAAGACCTAGAAGATCCCCCGGGCGGATCAAGGTAACCCCCGTAGAAGACCTACCTCTCATGCCATCCGACAATAGCGGGGACTTCCGTCGAAGCCGTCCACCACTAAGGGGCGACAACGAATGGGGTCGAGCGGATTCGCTTGCCGTTGACCTGGATCTGAAGGGTGTGCGGTCCGGGGGTGATCTTCGCGGTGGCAGTAGAGCGGAGGTGGTGCTTCTTGGTCAAGGTGAGGGCCTGGCCGCTCCGCACGGTTGTGCGGCTCAGGAAGAAGACCTTTTCTCGGTGTGCGCCGCGCCGGGTGATGGAGGAGATCACGTACATGACGTGCACGGGCACCGTTACCGGGCTGGACAACTCGGCCGTGAATGTGAGGGTGTCGCCGTCGCTCAGGCGGTCGCGGTCGACGTGGATCGGCGACATGTCGATGGGGAGGTCGGTGGCGTAGCCGAGTGCCGCATAGGCGGGTGGCCATCCCTGTTTGAGTTTGGTCCGGAGTGCTTCGCGGGCGATGAAGGCTAGCTCTTTTGGGGCGGCGTCGCCGATGGCGTTCCATCGGGCCAGGGCGGCAATGACGAGGTCGGGGTTCGGCGTGCTGATGTCTCGAAGGTGGTTGGCGACCGACTGGGTGACGAAACGGCTGGGGTCTGCATGGAGGCGATCCAGCACGGGCACGGTGGCATCGACTGGCAGGGCGATGCGGACCGACCATGGCAGCGTGGGGCGTGTGGACTCGCTGGCCAGCCGGCGGACCCGGTGGTCGTCGTCGCCGGCCCAGTTCATGACGGCATCGAGGGTCTGATCGGGGAAGTCGTTCAGGAAGTAGCGGACGGCGTCCTCGGCTGAGAAGTAGCAGGTGAAGCGGCGAAGTGCCCTCAAGGCGGATTCGTTGGACTGGGCGGTGCGGCAGTAGCGGGCGACGAAGTCGGAGTGTGGTGAGTAGATGTGCGATCCGAAGTCGTTGCTGATCCCGGCAGCCTCGGGTGTCGGGGGAAGGGATTGCAGCAGCACGTCCAGGGCGTCGGGTCCGGTGACGGGAAGGTGGTCGTGAAGGCCCCGGGCGACGCGGGCGATCCTGGCTTTCAGCTCCAGATGCGGCAGGTCGTTCATCACGTCCGCGCTGAACGCCGCGACGTCGAAGCCGGGCAGGACGTCGTTGATCTCGCGGCCGATTCGGGTGACCCGTTCGGCATTGAGCGCACGCTCCTTGGCGGGCAGCTGGTCGTTCATGGTCCCGACTCTATGACGATCACCCGGCCTCCGGCGGAGGCTGTCGTGTCTGTCCTTCACGTGGGCGTTTCAGCGGATGGCGGTGCGGAACAGGAGTCGAAGATTGACGCTGCTGTCGCAGGGTGACGCGCTGTGCATGAGGGCGTGGTTGTCCCAGACGACCAGGTCATTTTGGTTCCATCGGTGGGTGTACACGTAAGGGTCGCTTGTCGCATGGTCGAGTAGGTGGGTCAGCAGGTGGGTGCCGGCGTCCTGGCTAAGTCCGACGATGCTCTTGATGACCATCGTCCCCAGGAGCAGCGAAGGCAGGCCAGTGTCGGGGTGCGCTGGGGCGAGCGGGTGCTCGACCTCTGCCCGGCGTGTGAAGGTGCCGACGGCGGCCGATGAGTGGCCGGCAGCTTCGGCTTGTCGGACTGCGAGTTCCTGGATCGAGTGGACTGCGCGAAGGCCACTGATCTGGTCTTTCAGGTTGTCGGGGAGGTCAGCGAAGGCGCGCGTGGTGTCGGCGAAGCGGGTTTCGCCGCCGGTCTGCGGGGTAATCGCGGAGTAGAGCATGGTGGCAGCGGTCAAGTGGGGTTTGAAGCTGTTGTCTGCGTGCCATTCCTCCTCCTGATCACCGTCGTAGATGCCTATGCGGCGTCCGTCCTCGAGGATGTTGGAGATCAGGGTGAGACCGGAGAATCCGGGGACGGCGTAGCGACGGTCGACGTCGGTGTCCACCGTGCCGAAAAGTTGGCTGACGGAGAGGAGGTCGGCATGGTTGAGGTGCTGGCTGGGGAACAGCAGCAGGCGGTGGCGCAGTAGGGCGGCCCGAAGCTGCGAGCCCAGTTTCGGGCCGGCCTCGGTGGCGAGGTCGTGGTTCACGACAGCGCCGAGGCCACCAGGCAGCGATTCAAGGATGAGCTGCATGTCCGGGGCCCTTTCAGAACTGAGCTGACTGTCGGAAGGGGCGGATATCGCGGATACCGGCTCCGGCCGCGCAGAGCCGCTCTATGCCGATGCCCAGCCCGACGCTGGCGCCTGTCAGGTGACCGGCGTCGATGGCGTCCCAGACCAACTGCTGCTCCTGGTCGTACAGCCCGACCGCTAGCGCCCGCTGGGCGAACGCTGACCCGTCTGACTCGTCTTCGTAGCCGTGGACCACTTCGATTCCGTCGACGATCAGCTCGAACCGGTTGAGGACCGCGAGCGTGCCCGGTGTCAGCTTGGCGCACGGCTCGTCCCCACCGAGCGGGTAGTCGGTCAAGAACACGGCCGCGCCGATGCTGCGTGACTCGAGGTCGCGTTCGATGAACCGTCCCAGAACGTCCTTGAATGGCGTTCCGTCACTGGCCTGAAGGTAGTCGGCCATCAGCGTGGGCAAGTTACCGATCGGTTGGCGCCGCAGGTCCACGCCAAAGACGTCGTCTATGTAGTCGGCGACCGAGACTCGCACCGGCGTGTATGGGATGTGCGGGGTGACGAGCTGCTCGGCCAGATCGAGGAGGAACTCGAACGATTCGCCTGCGGCGTAGAGGTCGAGCATCGTGAACTCGGGGGCATGCAGATCATCGAGCTTCTCTGGGCGGAAGCACGGGCCTATCTCGAATACTCGCGGGTGGCAGTCGAGATTGACTCGCAGGGCGGGTCCGATCATTGCCCGTAAGTAGCCATCACCCCTGGCGCCGATGGGGATGCGGCGTCCTGCACCGAGGTCGGTTCGCCGAATCACGGGGGTGATGACTTCCAGAAAGTCGTTGTCAAAGAGCGTGTTCCGGATACTGGCGAGGATGTTCGACTTGCTCCGGATCGGATCACCGGGGTCACTCATGCGTCCTCCTTGATCAGGTCGTCTGCCGGTGGAAGGCGAGCCGACGCGTTGCCTCCGCGAAATCGGGCCCAGGTGTGCGGCCTGCGACTGAAGCTAGCCCGGTGAGACGAGCGGATGAAGGCCCTCTGTTGCGCGTAGCACCCACTTGTTCACCGGATGACCGATCGAAATTGTTCAGGCGTCGAGCATTCGTGCAGGTCAGTGCCTAGGTGCGCGCAACGGTGGCGCACGATGCTGGCGCGTACGGCGCAACGGCAAGGAGCATTGCGGCATCTGCCGCCCGCGACTTAGCGTCGTCGCAGAGGTGGTCAGCAGGACCGTCTCACTCGGGAAGATGCACGAAAAAGCTGCTCCATAAGGCTTCCCGTGAATGAAGGGAGTTCATCGTGCTCAGGAATCTCAACCTCGGGATGCGCCCGGACGCGGCCAAGGCCGGGATGCGCCCGGACGCCGTCAAGCTCGGGATGCGCCCGGACGCGGCCAAGGCCGGGATGCGCCCGGACGCCGCCAAAGCCGGGATGCGCCCGAACGCGGCCAAGGTGGGGATGCGCCCGGACGTCGGTGAGTTGGCCAACGCCTGATCATCGTCCGGCGTCCGCCCGCTCAATCGGGGTGCGCGCCGACGGGCTGGGCGGTCCAGCATGGGCCGCCCAGCCCGTCCGGTCCACGGCCGCGCGGTGGGCGTTTCAGTGCGACATCTCATTCTGTGGAGGACCAAAGTGGCTCGATTTTCCCGGCGTGTTCACCAAGGGCCTGCGCCTTCTCGCGCCAGGACACGCAGTGGGACCGGCGCATCGGGTCCAGTCCGCCGGGCTCTCGGATCAGACCTCGTGGCCGATCTGGAGAAGCTGTGTGGGCGCCCATCCGTCGGGATCCTCGACGTCAGCCAGGACATCGCCGCGATCGCGGGTGCGGCGTGGATCGGTGCACTGGTTGGCCATGTTGCAGGACCCCTGGTGGCGGTCGCCTACATCGGCGTACGGCAACGACACCTGTCCAATCTGGCGCACGAGTGCGTGCACTCCAAGCTCCTGGGGACCCGTCGTAGCAACCGGGTAGTGGGATACCTCCTCACCGGGCTTCTCGGCGAGGGATTCCTTCCCTACCGCAGCACCCACAACGTTCACCACGCCAAACTCGGCTCGCCCGGTGACCCAATGTTCCAGTCCTACCTGGCTGGGAACCTTCGCGCGGCCGGCCCTTACCCGAGCCGGAGCAGGTTCTTTGTGCAGGTCATCGCCCGCAACGCCATCTGGCGGCTACCCAAGACGGCCGTGGTGACCTTGGTGACGAAGGCGCCGCCAGAGAGTTGGCGGGCACTGGGCGCACGAGCCTTGATCTGGGCTTCAGCCGCCGGAGCGTGCTGGCGCATCGGCCTCCTTGATGAATTACTTCTGTACTGGCTGGTTCCGCTCGTCCTAGTCCGCCCGGTGGTCACATGGCTCACTGACCTCGGCAACCACGCCGGCCTGATCGAGAACCCGGACCCGTTGCTGCAAACCCGCGGCTGGTCCTCGCACTGGCTGACCCGCCACCTGCTCGGCGGCCACCTCGACGACATGTACCACCCCATCCATCACTGGTGCCCGCAGATCCCCTGGAGACGGCTGCCGGAGGCGGCCCAACTGGCCCAGCAGAGCCTGTCCCGCTGGGACGAGGTGCCCTGGTGCAGTGGCTACTTCTTCCGCCGTCGCGCTACTCCTGACCGACCGTGCGTGATCGAAGACATCATCACCCGGCTTGCGCTGTGCGACCCAACCCTCGTCACCTCGACTGCGGTGCACGGCTCGACAAGAGACGGCCGCGTCGTAGTGCGGGCCGGTCGCCGACGCCGTGCGTTGGCTTGACCTTGAACGCATTTCGAAGTGCCTGCAAACCCGGCCCTGAGCCCCGCCAAAGATCCTGACCAAGGAGGACACCTGTCATGACGCAGCCGGATGTTGCCGTCCCCGCGCATAGCTTCGACGAGTGGTCGCCACTGCGTGAAGTTGTCGTGGGGCGAGCTGAGCACTACTTCGCCCACGACGTTGAAACCTCCTGGCTGCTGTTCTACTTCGAGAACGTTGCCCCGGTCCTCGGCGCCGGACGCAGCACTCTGGACACCCGCCTCGCTATCGGTGGGCTGGACGGTGCCGGGCAAGGACTGCTGCCGATGCCGCCGCAGTTGGTGGACGAGCTGAACGAGGACATCTGCGGACTCGTCGAGGCCCTGAGCGGCCATGGCGTCACTGTGCTACGCCCGGCCGCGCCGGGCAAGGACGTCGACATTGCCTCGCCGCTGTGGACCGCTCGTGCCACTCCACCGCTGAACGTCCGTGATCAGACCATTGTCTTGGGCGACACGATCGTCGAGACCGCACCGCACATCCGCGCCCGGATTTTCGAGAACGACTTGCTCAAGCCGACCTTCTACCGGTACTTCGAGGCCGGGTCGAACTGGCTCAGCATGCCCCGACCCGCGCTGGGAGCCGGCTCTCTTGACGACGCGTACTTTGCCCGCCGCAACATCGACATATCGCGGGCCACGAGCATCGAATCCGCGCAGAAGATTGAGGGTCTGGGCCTGGAGATGGTTTTTGACGGGGCCCAGTGTCAGCGTCTGGGCCGTGACGTCCTGGTCAACGTCGCCAACCACAACCACGAACTGGCACTGCGGTGGCTCACCCTGAACCTGCCGCACCTGCGTTTCCATCGCCTCGACGCGATGGCCGACAACCACATCGACAGCATTGTCGTTCCTCTGCGGCCCGGACTGATGCTCTTGCGGTCCCCGCAGTACCTGCCCTACTTGCCGGCGGCGATGCAGTCCTGGACGGCGATCTACCCCCCGCCCATGTCTCAGCTCGAACCCGACTACAGCGAATTCGGTTTCGTCATCCCCACGGCCAGCCGCTACATCGACATCAACGTCCTGTCGATCGACGAGAACACCGTCGTCGTGAACTCCCACTACCCCGAGCTCATCTCGGTCCTGGAGAGCCTTGGTTTCACCGTGATCCCCGTCCGGCACCGGCACCGCCGGCTGTTCGGAGGCGGTTTCCACTGCTTCACCCTCGACACCGTCCGCACCGGTGGCTGCGAGGACTACCTGACCTGAGACGACCGACGCGACCTGACACGACTCCCTGAACTGCACCTGCCCGGCCGGCGCTGCCCAGCATCGGCCTGGGTGAGCACCCCAACCTTGAGGAGTTCGCGTGAATGACACCTGGCCCCCGGAATCGAGTTTCTGGAGCAAGGAGTTCCCTGCTCGCACCGTGAACCGGACGGCGCCGTATTTGTTCAAGGGCATCATCCCGGCGTACGCGGCCAACTCGGACGCCGTCCTGGAAGGGTTCGCCCAGATCCGCCGCGCCCGCTCCAGTGGCGTTGAGATCTCTGCGCACGCTCGGGTGTACGTCGAGGAGGATCGCCGCGACGACCTCCTCGACATCGTCTTGCAGGCGCCGGCTTGGCCGGACGGCGGATTCGTGCCCTGGATCCAGGAGATCACCGGCGCCGAGCGGTTCAGCCTGGTGATCAACAATCTTGAGACCGTGAGCCCGTCCCTGGCCACCGGCCTCGGCACGTTCCTGGCCTCCCTCTTGGATGGTTGGGGCGTGCCGATGGGCGGGGCTGAGCAGGTCGCGTTCGCCGGGAACTACTCCGGCACCGCCTTCGGCGTCCACGAAGGCTACGAGGACGCGTTCCTCACCCACTACGGGCCCGGGGTGAAACATTTCTACACCTGGCCGGCCGAGGAGTACCAGAAGCTCACCGGCGGAAAAGATTCCCTCTACGGGGACTACCTATGGCTGCTGGAGCAGGCCGAGCATTTCATCCTCGAACCGGGCGACGCCCTCTTCCTTCCCCGGCGGGTGTTCCACGTCGGGCGCCAGGACGAGTTTTCAGTGTCCGTGGCCGTGCCGCTGTACACCTACCCGGACTCGGCGATCCTGCGCCAGGCGGTGCTGCCCGACCTGATCGACGCCGTCCTGGCGGGCGACCCGGACACCCATCTCGGGCAGCCTTCCCCGATGGCCTCACTTGCCAATGGGCCTGCTTCGGTCGCTGACCGGCTCAGGGGCCTGGCTGCGCAGGCCCTGGCCACAGCCGCGGCGCAGGTTGGAGCCGCCGTTGATGCCCACACCCGTCAGCGGTGGCGCACCGTCCTGAGCAACGGCGGATGGGAGATGGTCGACGCCGACCTGGCCCGCATCGACGCCGCTGCCGCCTTCGACCCGAAGAGCGTCACCCCCGGCGCGCGGGTCGCGGTCACCGAGCCCTACCGGCTGATTCTGGCTGGACAGCAGGCGTTCCTGCGGGGGTTTGAGGTCAACCTGGCCCCCGACGGGCTCAGCCCGCAGGCTGCCGTCGCCCTCGTCGAGGGGAACCACCTGGTACTGCCGGACGACGAAAGTCTCCTGCGCGCTGTGCGCGCGCTGGGCGCTACCGGCGGCCTGCACGTCATCCCCGCCGAAGCCTCCTGAGCCCCCACGAAGCCCGCCCCTACGACCTGATTCCGACGCACGTGAAGGAGACCCGTCATGATTACTCTTGAGCGTCTGACCGGCACCTCTCTGGTCGAGACCTATCTTGAAGCCAACCCCCGGACCCGGGACTTCATCCAAGCCGTCCTGCTCGGCAAGCCGGACTGCGGAGACGAACTGGTCAGTGAGCACCTGGCCCCGATGATCGACGCCGTCTACGCCCAGATTCGCGAACTCGTGGGCCCTGCGAGCCTCGGCCAGGCCCAGGCCCGCATGTACATCGCGGAGTTGGCGGTCTTCGCGCGCTACAACGCGCAGTTCCTGCGCCTGGCCGCCGACACCGTGGCCGGGTACTCCCCGGAGCTGGCTCACGAGCTGCGCCGCAACTACCTGGAAGAAGGCGGCGAGCGCGGCAAGGTCCCGGCCCACTACATCCTTTACACCAATGCCTTGCTCAGCGACCTGCACCTGATGGTCAACGGACACGTCCCGGCACCCGAGACCGCGACCCTCGTCCTGCTGCACCAGGTGCTGGTCAACTCGCACATGCCCAGCCTGATCGCCGGCGGCTACTACGCCACTGAGGGCGTCGCCATCGCCGAGACCGAGATCCTGCGGGACATCACCGACCGGTACGGGCAGGTCACCGGTCAGGGCGCCGGCGCTGACCTGCCCTCGCTGGACTACTACTACCGCCTGCACCTGGACGACGACCACGAGGCCGCTCAGATCGGCGGCCTCAGCGTCGAGGCCGCGCATGTCGAGGGCCTGGCGCAGTTCATCCGCAACAGCGGCCTGTACGGGTTTGACCTGCCGCAGGCACTTGAAGGGTTCCTTCAGATCTTCACCGGGATGACAAGCTGGTGGACCGACCTGGCCCACCGCGCAAAGGAGATCGGCTGATGCCCGACATGACCCCCGACCCCGAGCCGAAGATGGTGGTGGCCGGTGGCTGCCTCTGCGGGAACATCCGCTTCACCGTCACCGACGAGCCCGACTACCCGCACGTGTGCAGTTGCCCGCACTGCCAGAAGCGGGCCGGTGGACCGCTGCAGTCCTGGGTTGGCTACCCCCTGGCCGGACTCACCTGGACCGGCGAAGGCGGCGAGCCGACCTGGTACGACACCTTCAAGGGTGAGACCAAGCGTGGATTCTGCCCCATCTGCGGCAGCCACATCGCGGCCTTCGACTACGGCGACACCACCATCGGGATCAACCTGTCCGCGCTCGACGAACAGGACGACCCCCGCCTCACCCCGGTCAACCAGTCGTTCCGCGACACCGCCGTGCCCTGGCTCGATCAGATCCCCGACACGCAGCACAGCTCCACCAGCTGAGCCACTGCGGCGCAGCGTTCGCCCGTCCGGGTGACGGGCCGACCCTCCCGTCACCCGGACCGATCGGAGGCCCCACCGTCATGCCCTCTACCTCTGGCATTCCGACTTCTACGACGAGCGTGCCCGCGCTGGCCGTGGGCGCATCAACCGAGTACGGCACCTTGCGGCGCGTAGCGATGCGCTACGCCGGGAATGACCTGCCCGACCTCGACGGACCAAGCGTTCACCCAATCCTGGCCAGGCAGAAAACCACCAGCAACTGGGCCCCGTACGCACCGGGCGTGGTCCGCGCCCAGCAGAACACACTGATCAGCCTCCTGCGCGAGCGCGGCACCGAGGTCCTGATTCTTCCAGAAATCCCGGGTTGCCCGGCCCAGCACTACCCCCGCGACATCGCCTTCGTCATCGATCACGTCCTCTTCGCCGCCCGCCTGAACTCCACTCACCGCCTGCCCGAGGCCGATGGCCTCACCGCTCTCACCCGCGGCCAGACAGGCGAGCCCAGCGGCGACCAGACCACGAGGACGGTGAGCACGGGCAGCATTGAGGGCGGAGACGTCATGCTCCACGACGGCTGCGTCCTGGTGGGTCTCAGCGAGGAAACCTCACCCGAGGGCGCCGCCGCCCTCCAGGTTGCTCTGACCAGGCACGGCATCGACCGTGAGGTCGTGCCCGTCCACTTCGCCGGCCCCGGCATCGTCCACCTCGACGATCACTTCAATATCGTCGCCCCCGGCACCGCCCTCATCCACCGCGCCGCGTTCCCTCGTCGCCAGATCGCCTGGTTCGAGGCCCGGTTCCCCCAGCTCATCGACGTCACCAGCGACGAAGCACGGGCAGTCCAGGTCAACATGCTCGCCCTCGAGCCCGGCGTCGTCGTCGCGGCGCAAGGCAGTGACCGCCTCGCCGGGTGCCTGCGCGCCGCCGGGATCGAGGTACTGGTCATCGACTATTCGGAGGTGACCCGCGTGCCCGGGTCACTTCGCTGCACGACCCTTCCGCTCCGGCGGACGTGACCCGTAAAGGCCCCTCCATGTCCGCACCACCGGAGCGATTCGGCTATCGGCTGCCTCCGGTCGCCCCGCCCACGATGCCGTCTGTCAGGAGTTGCTCCATGCTGCCCTCCGACGTTTTGCTGTCGCTTCTCCTGGTCGTGCCCGGCGCGATCCTGGCCTGCCATGCCGGTGGCTGGGCCGCGCGCACAATCGGTCAGCCTGCGGTCATCGGTGAAATCCTCGTCGGCGTCCTGTTGGGCCCCTCTCTGCTGGGATGGCTGGAACCGGACCTGCAGCACCTCCTGCTGCCCTCGACGGTCCTGCCATTGACGGCCGCCTTCGGAAATCTCGCCTTACTGGCGTTCGTGTTCCTCATCGGGCACGAACTCGACCTGTCGGGCCTGCGCACCCAGCGGCGCGCCCTGGTCGGCGTCAGCCTCGCCAGCCTGCTGCTGCCCATGACCCTCGGCGCCGCCCTGGCCGCAGCGATGTACCCGAAGTTCGCGCCGCCCGGTGTCCACCGACTGCCTTTCATACTCTTCGTCGCCGTCGCGCTCAGCATCACCGCGTTCCCGGTCCTGGCTCGCCTGCTGGCCGACCGAGACCTGCAATCCACCCCGCTGGGCAGCTTCGCCCTAGCCGTCGCCGCCACCAACGACGCCATCGCCTGGTGCCTACTGGCCGCCGTCGTCGCCCTCACCACCACCGGCACGCCGCTGACCGCCCTGGTCACCATCGGCCTGCTGGCCGCCCTGACCATCACCCTTACCCGGGTGCGACCGGTGTTGACAGGGTTGCTGGCTCGCGCCGGCAGAAGGTCCGACGACCTCGTCCTTGTGCTGCTGTGCGCCGGGTTGTGGTTCACCGCCTACGTCACCGACCGGATCGGCGTCCACCCAGCCGTGGGGGCGTTCCTCTTCGGCGCAGTGACCGCCCGAGACCTTGCTCCGGTCGAGCGTTGCACTAGCCGACTGCGCGCCGTGTTCGTGCCCGTCCTGCTGCCCCTTTACTTCCTCGACTTCGGACTTCACACCGACCTGACGGGCCTGTCCCTCGCGCAGTGGGGATGGGCGTGCGTGGTCCTGGCGGTCGCCGTCACCGGGAAATGGGCCGGCACGACTGGCGCAGCCCGCCTGGGCGGGCATGACTGGCGTCAGGCCGCCGCCCTCGGCGTCCTGATGAACTGCCGCGGACTCACCGAACTCGTCGTCCTCGGAATAGGCCGACAGATCGGAGTCATCAGCTCTGACTTGTTCACCATCCTGGTGCTCATGGCCATCGTGACGACTGCCGCCACCGCGCCACTCCTGGACCGGCTCATCCCATCCCGCCCAACCTCTTGTCCTCAGCCGCTGGTCACAGGCGCAGGCGTCCTTAGCACCGCATCCGCAGGCCCCGTCGAACGGGGCATCTCCTAATTGGGCACCCTTCGACCGGACTCAATGCTCGAGACGGTCTTGACCCGCCGCAGCGTCTTTAACCTGACCGAACCCGGCCCGGCTTAGACGAGTTGATCGAACTCGTCCAAGCCGCAGCTGAGGTTCCCCCCGAACGGTGGACAGGTTTCTAAGCAGCTTGTGCTGTTCCTGTCAGGGACTGCTCGAACCGGTTGGGGCTGAGCATCCCGATCGCGGAGTGACGACGTTCAGTGTTGAACCAGTCAATCCAATTGTCAACTGATGCAACGAGTTCGGTCCGGGTAGCGTAGGTGTGCCGGTAGTAGTGCTCGTGCTTGAACGTCGACCAGAACGATTCCGCGCCGGCGTTGTCCCAGCAGACCCCGGTATCTCCCATCGACCGGTCCAGATCGTGCCGATCACATGCCTGGGCCGTCAGCGTCGCGGTGAACTCCCCGCCACGGTCCGAATGCAGCACCGTGCCAGCCACGCTACGGCCCTCCTGGGCCCGGGCGGCCACGGCGGCGTCAATGGCCTCACAGACCATGTCAGCGCCGACATGGTCGGCCACGACGTGCCCCAGGACCCGCCGCGAATGCCCGTCCCGGATCGCGCACAGGAACATGTCACCCTCACCGCAGGTCAGGTACGTGATGTCCGTCATCCAGACCGCATCCAAGCGCCCCTGATCGAAGCGCCGGCGGACCCGGTCCGGCGGGAACGACGCCATCGGATCAACCACCGTGGTGCGGACTTTGAAGGTCCGCGGGCTGATCCCCTCGATCCCGACCTCGGCCATGATCGCCGCGACAGTCTTCTCGTTCACCGTCTCACCACGCTCACGCAGCTCGGTGGTGACCCGCGGAGACCCGTACGTGCCCTTGGACTCGGCGTGCACGTCCAGGACCTTCACCGTCAGGTCCGCGCGCCGCTGCTGACGCGGCGAGAGCACCGCCTGAGCCAGCAGCGTGGCCCGGCGCACGTACGCGTAGTACCCCGAGGCCGAAACCTGCAGCAGCCGCGCCATCCGGCGTACCGAGAACCTCTGCGGGAAGCGGGTATCAGGCTGGGATACGGACGATTCCGAGTCGCCGGGATTGGGTGTGGGAGCGTCGGGGGCGGCGTACTTCGCCATCAGATCGAACCGCGTGGATTCTTCTGCATCGCGGCGAAGTACGCCGAGGCTTTTACCAGGAAGGCGTTGTCCTTCTCCAGCTCGCCCACCTGCCGGCGTAACCGCAGGAGCTCCGCCCGCTCGGCCGCCTCCAGCGGCTTCACCCCCGCGACCTCGGCCGCGCCCACCCGGCGCCGCTCGTCCTTGACCCAGACGCTCAGCATCCCCGGATCGATCCCCAGCTCCCGGGCGACCTCAGAGATCATCCGGTCCGAATCGATCACCCGATGGGCAGCCTCAACCTTGTACTCAGCCGTGTACGACCGGCGCTTACGAGCAGGCACGATAGACATCCTTCCAGCAGGACCGTGATCCTGCTAAATCGGTGTCCACTTCCCGGGGGGAGCCTCAAGCCACCTCCCCTGACCACGGACTAATGCGCCCATGGCAACTGATCACCATCGAAGGATCAGAACGAGCTTGCCTGGCAGATGCCCTGAGCGAAGCGGCATCGACATCGGAGCGGGGCCGCCGGGCTGCCGACGTAAAGATCGTGCCCCGCTGTTGCTGAGCATCGGGTTCCGCCCCGACCTCGAACGCACGAAGGTGCCCGATCGGTAACAGCTGGCCGCGACCACCGCCATGATCCAGACGCTTCTGCTTCTGCTACACAGCCGAGGCTGGGGCGCGATCTGGCGCACTGGCCCCGCACTCGACGCGGCAAGCGTCCGCGACTATCTCGCCCTGCACGGCGGAGAAAGCTGCTCGGCTGGCTCCACATCGGCACCCCGCTGAACGACCTACCCGTCAGCACTGGCAAGCGCGTCGACGTCCGGGCAAAGATCAGCCGGCCCCGGCCGGCGGCCGTGCTGTGACGTAGGTGGGAGATCGCGAGCCGCAGGCAGGCATTACCTGGCGCTCGCGGTGGCGCGCCGATCCTTAGAAGTCGTGTAGCGGCCGGCCTTCGGCCGCGCGCGCCAGGCGGTGAGCCAGTCGCCGGCTCTTCAGATGCCGAGAGGAGTTAACCGCGCGCTTCATCAGCGTTGCCCACGCCACGTCATCGGCTCGTAGCCGAGCCAGTTCCGCCGCCGTTATCAGGAGTTCCACGCTGTCGCGGGTGCGCTCCTTCGGCATGCTCATGGCGTCACGGAGCGCCTGCGTCCCTGGACCCGTCAAACCCGCCATCGCCAGCGCCCAAGCCGCCTGACCCTCCAACTCTGGTCGGTCAAGCCACAAAAGCCACCGCGGGCTCGACCCGGGCGTTGCTTGCCCGAACGCCGCGCGGGCGCGCTCGACCGCAGCCAGAGCTTGGTCGGGCTCGTCATTGAAGGCCCACGCCCGAGCCTCGGTGATAGCTGCGTACGTCCGGACAAGGGCCGCGGTGCCGGCCGCGGCGAACGTCGCGCTACGAGCATGGATCAAAACGTCCGCGTATGAGCCTCGCGCCGCGGCCAGCCGGGTTTGGTGGATGTGACCGCGAGACAGCCGGGCCCGATCACCGATCGCCTGGGCCAGCCGCATCGCTTGAAGATCGTAGCGCTGCGCCAAGCCCGGCAAATTGTCGTCGTAGGCCATGCCAGCCAGCGCAAACACCGCGTCCGCGACGCTGCCGTACAAGCGGCGACCCAACCGGGCCGTAAAAGTCCCGTACAGCAGAGGCGTCGCATGCATGTCCAAGAATGCCGCGAAGACGCTGCGGAATCGACCGCCACCATGCCGGGCGTCCAACCGTCCGTAAAGGTCGGTGTGCAACTCCAAGAGCTCAACATCAGCCTCCGAGACCCGCGAGCCGGCCCGCCCGGCCAGTTGCGCGTCAGGCAACATCACCAGCGCTTCATGGGACGCCGCGCCGAAACCACCGCTGAACGACATCCGCTGCACGGCGGAGCGTCCCGGCATCGAGTCCAACTGCCACAGCTTCGGCAGGACGCGAACCGTGTGCACAAGATCCCCGTACTGCAGAGCCTCGGCGGCAACGTCGGCGCTGTTGCCGGGCCAGCCCAGACTCTCCGGCGTAACGCTTCGACGCATTGCCACCGAGAGCACATGACACGCAGGACCCACCAGATCCGGGCCCGGAATCGCTCCTTTGCACCAACGAGAGACAGTGCTCGGACTCACCGACCGCGGCGTCCCCGTGGCCGCGCACCGTTCGCGCAGCCGGCGAGCGAACCCCGACACCGACCAGCCCAACTGTGCGAGCATCGCGCCGAGAACCTCGTTGCGCGAGGACATGACAGCTGAACTCGCCCGCTGCTCGGGTTGTGTTTCGAGCTGATCGTCACTCCGCGCGTGCCCAACGAGGAAGGGCTGGATTTTGGTTGCCCCCGAGGTGATCTCGGTGCATAGAGTCACGACCGACGCCGCGGCGACCAGCCGTCTCACCTTGCGTCACAAGAGGGTAGGGCCGCTCGTCGGGTCGCAGCAGGTGGCCGGTACGACCGCAGCAGACCGCACGGAGCAAAACCAAGTGCGGTCAGGGCCTCGCGGAATGGGTTGTCCCTAACGTCGGCCGCGGCAACAAGACGACCCCCGAGATTACGGGCGGTTGCCAGCATCGACACAGGTTGAGCCAGCCCAGCGGCGGTGCGGTGGTGAAGTCGCCAGCGGATGAGGGCAGCGCTGATGGGATGTTGATCGGGCCAGCCGTCGACCGTTGCGTAGGCAAGGGCCCCCAATTGATCGTCCAGCCCAGTTCCCGGTCTGTAGGCCTCAATGAGAATCGGTGCTCTCATGCCGTCCTCCGTGCCGAACGCCGATCCACCAGGAGAACGCCCAGGCGACTGGTCCTACCCCTGAATCGAGGCGGCTGCGCTTCCGCCGGAGCGACCAGAATCAGCAGGCTCGCGATGCGTGAGGTCATGTCCATCATCCGGTCTCCCGAGAGCCGATGCTGTTGCGGCTGAGATCGGTGATTGCGTCGGCCAAGACGGCGGTGACATCTGAGCGCGAGGAAAGGTTTAGGACGTTGGCGGCGATCGTGGCGTATGTGGAGCAGGGCCAGTATGGAGGCCGGGCATACCGGGTGCGGCGATCGCATCCCCAGCACTCAGGCGGACCCCAGTCGAGTAGGTGTGGTTCGTGTTTCTGAAGCATTTCACCTGCCAACGGATCCCAGCAGCTTTGCTTGACGCGCTCATGGAACCGGGCAACGACGCCGACCAGAGGATGACCGGAGTCGCGGATCAGGACGATGTCCTGGCGTTCGCGAGCCCCGACGCCGTCGTGGATTGCGCTCATGGCAGATCCGTCAGAAGCCAACGCAACAGCCGGTCGCGATCGGGCCTGGTAAGACGGTGCCGGGATATTCCTGGAAGGGTCAGGGTGATTCCCGTACCCGCGTCACAGGCGAACACGAGTTGCTTGTTCGTCAGCTCGGTCTGTGGTGCAGGGCCAGTTAGCCAAGTCAGAAGTCGGCGGCGAGACAGCGCCCCTACGGGTGTGTCCAGGCACCAAACCTCCACGACATCAGCGGGCAGCAGCAACCGGAATGACACATATCCGAGGTGACGTGAATTCGTGATAACCGTCAACAAGAACGGATACCTGCGCCTGGAAGGCCCCGCGTGGCTCAGGGTGTCGCCTGAGCGCGGGGCCGGCACGTGGGGTGTGGTCCTCACCTCGACCCACCTCCGTGCTTGCTGGATTCCAAACTGGTTGCGCTGAATAACGAATAGCCAAGTCGGCAGGTCCCGGGACAGTCAGCCTGATGCTCGTGGCAATGCATCAGATTACCGCAACAAGATTGCCGAGGGACTCAGGAGTAACGCGGAATGCAGCCTGACTCCCCGACATGACCGCCAAAAACGTCATCCCGGCCTGAATGCTCCAGATCGCGTCGTCCTGGGCCAGCGGGCACGGCTCCGCCGTCGTGAGCCAGTCGCGGAACTGGTCACGGTCCATCACCGCGATACAGCGTTCGGCATGCCGAACGATGACAGTGTCCCGGCGGACGCTGACCTCAGCATCTCCCACAGACCAGTCGCGGCCATTCCGGAGCTCCAGAATCAATTCGCCTGTCCAATCAGTGCTCGCATCGGCGCTGCGCATCACGAGTTATCCCTCACCTGACGTTTCTACTCGGACAATGCCGTTGGAGAGCGGAACCAGCGGCGGGCTTACACTCCAGCACCGCTGGTCCCGCCGTTCAGTTGGGCCAAGACGGCCGACCCCAAGCCTGTCGCCTTCACCCGAGATGCGCGTATAACCTTGCGCGTGGGCGCGGCTTTATTCATCCGCCGGCTCCGCGCTCCACTGCGGACGACAAGAGTCGCGCGAACCAAGCGCGAACAGAGCCATGGAAGAGGTGCTCTCGGTCCGGGAGCGCGATTGAGATGGCCTCCACTTCAATGGAAGACGCGAACTAGTGGCACCGGCCCCGCGAGCTGAGAGGCGGGGAAGGTCCATAGGGCACAGCTGGCAGCAGTCGATCCGATGCCGGCTATAGGTTGCCTCTGGTTCCCCACAAGCAGGACTGGTTCTGACGTGAACAGGCACGACCGCCACCGGCGTTCGTCTAACCTGTTGATGAGCATGGACATCACCTGGTGTCGATTACATCCCGTGTGGCGCACAGGCGCCCCTACAGACCTTCAGATCAAAGTCTGCCCGCGAGAGGCAATCGGCTCATAACAAATTGTCATACGCCCATGGGCGCAACTCAGCGTTACGGACGCAGGGGTGGTCTACACGGAGACACTGGCACAAGACAATGTCAGTATTGAAGGCAGGGCGCCCTCGTCCGCACCAAAAGGTCCGTCAGATAGTCGTCTGTCGCCGAGGCAACTGATGAGCAACTGGCTCCAACGTCTCCAGAGCAGAATCCCACGGGTACGTCGCGTGATCTGCCTCATCCGTCCGTCGGACGGCATGCCCTTCCGAGTCAAGCAGAACGGTCACTCCCACACGCCGCAGAAACGCAATACTTGCCGCGTAGGCCGCGTGCATCTCCTGATCGCGATTCAGAGAAGGCACAGCGGTTACGCGGAGGCCCTTGCCAATAGCCTCGGTGACAAGGCCCAAGGCAAGGGTGTCGCTAATGCCGGCCGCCCACTTGTTGACCGAGTTGAACGTGACCGGCGCAGCCAAGATGGCATCCGCAGGCGGCAACACATCAGGTTCGCCCGGAAGCTTATAAGCCGTACGGACGGGATGACCCGTGGCAGCAGCAAGGTCCCCGAGGTCCTTGTCGACCCATCGGGCAGCGGTCGGCGTCAAGATCAGACAAGGATCCCAACCTCGCCGCTGAGCTGCCGCGACCAGCCCCCTGATGTGCAGAATCGGAGGCGCCGCGCACCCCACCAGGTAGAGCACCGGCCGACGCTCTTCATCGCTCACCGGACCAGCCCAACAACCCGGAGGCCGCCACCTGCGACGCAGCTTGGTGTCAACACGATCGGGAGACTACAGGGGGTCAAGTCCCAAGGTTCGGGCCAGGCCCGTCAGTTCCCCGGCCACCGCGCGCCGCTTGGCCCTGGTGATGAGGGTATGCACAAGTTCCCTCACAGCCGGATTGAACCGGAAATGCTGTGGCGCTGCGCGCTCTGCCTTACTGAGCGCATGCAATGCCTCACGATCCCGCCCCCCGCTGGCAAGAGCGCGAGCTAGGTCGGTCCAGTAGTAGACCCACCTGCTCGGCACGGGCATCGCAGCAAGATCGATGCGGTCATTGATCGCGACAGCAACCCCCACATCACCGAGCTCGGCTGCCACCGCCATCCGCCAGAAGGCGACATTCGTGGGCCCGAACCAGTTGCCGTTGAAGCCGGCTGCGATCGGACCGGTGCGTTCCGGTTCGCCCAGCACTTGGGCAAGATCTTCAGCTTCCCGGAGGTGCGCGCGAGCATCGTCGGGCCGCAGGGAAACTGCAGCGGTCAGCGCCGACATCAGGTGCAGGTGACCGTAAACCTGCTGAGCCTCTGGATCGGGCGAACTCTGAAGCTCGTCCGCAGCCTTCATCGCGACCCTGGCGCCCAGCGCCGAGGACTCCGGAGGAAAGGACTGCACCCAGATGTAGCGCGACTGCCCGGTCCACTGGGGGCTGTCGAACTCCTGAACCGTGGGCAAAACGACCTCGATCAGCGATCTAGCCAAGTCTGGATATCCGACAGCCTTAAGCGCGTACACCCCCGCATCCACAACCCCAAGAAGGTGGGGGGTCATCTCGGCACCATGCCCAGCGAGGTCCAACAGTAGACCGGGAAGCATCGGCATCAGTGCGGCATGGTCGGCGGTGACCCGCGCATGCATCACGTCATCGGACGCTGCAGCCAGCACATTCGGGTCGCGACCCGGTGTCCGACGTTCTCCGGTTGCTAACTCGACCAACACCTGCCGGACGGCAGGCACGTGCGACACTGCGCGATCCAGCAGTGGATCGGTGCGGTCTGCAGAGAAGCCGACGAGTTGTGCGACAGAAATATTGAGAGCGTTCGCGATCGCGACCTGGGTGGAGCGACGGTCGAGCGGCCGCTTGCCCGCCTCGATCGCAGAGATGTAGCCCTGAGTCACCCCAGCAAGATCAGCCAGAACCTGCTGACTCATTCCGTTACGCCGGCGTCGCCAGGCACGAATACGTGAGCCGACCGTCTCCTCCATCCTCAACATGCTACTCACGTGTCCAGTTACGGGCTCTTCGTCACGACCCAGGTTCGGCCGAAGTGCCGGTCGCACTGTGCGAGGTGTCCGACAACGACGTCGGACAATAATGGCCATGCCTCGGGATCCGCTTGCCCCGTTCCTCGCTCAGCACGAGCAGGACGTCGTACGCCTCGAAGCCGACGTTGATGGTGGTGACTACCGCCGCCGACGAGGGTTCTGCCGCGCCACGGTCCTACTCCTCGAGTCAGCATCCGAGGCGGAGACCTGGCAAGACGGTGACCCCCTGGTGTGGCCCGCGCTCACGAACTTCCGCCACTTCGTCGAGCTGACCTGCAAGATGCTGGCTCGCGACAGTGGCGAACTCAACGTGATTATCCCGGCCGAACCCACCGCTTGGATCTCCTATGGCCGCCGATTCGGAAAAAGCTGATCGAAGCACTCGGCAAGCCGTGGAACGAAGGATCTCCGACGTCGGTGCAGCAGTCGCCGTGCTCAACTCCATCGACCCTGATGGGCAGAATTTTCGCTTCGCGATCACCACTAAGGGCGCCCCATCGGTCTCCTCTTCACGCTGGCCGTGTCGGTAGTGCCGGTGGGGGGCTGTCAACTTGTACGTTCTGGTCACTGCTGGGGCAGCGGCGAGGCGACCTTGCGCGCGCAGAGTCCGTCAGCCATCTGCTCAGGTGGCTCCCATCAGGTTGAAGTAACGACCCTGAGCTTCGCACGATTTTGTAGATCATGGCTTGACCTGCGTGGATGTCATGGGGGACGCAGTGTAGAACGTTGGTGTCGCAGCCTCTGCGTACGCCTTTCCTCTTCGGGATGGGTGTGGTTCGCAGAGAGGTGACGACGATGTATCGGTTCCGTTTTGAGGCGCTTGTTGGCTACCGTCTGGCCGATCCTGTTGGCCGCAAGTTCGCCCCTTGGTCCCCGTGCCGGGCAAGGGTCGCACTGAGGCCGAGCGGTGTTCGATGACGGCACGTCATCGCTGGTCCGGGTTCATCATCTGGCCCGCCAGGACTGCGCCGCCCACGAGCAGTCGGCGCACCTCGGCCAGGGCGCCGTTGGCTCCGCCCGGTCCGATGGTCCGGTTCCGGGTGTGGGCCGGCAAGCAAGTTCGTGGGGGCGGCAATGGGCTTGGGACCTGCGTGGTGACGGTGCGGGGATCAGGGCACTTCTTGGGCGAGAGATGCGGTGGTGACCGCCGGGGGTACAGCGATGCCGCAGCCTCGGCACAGTCCTTCCCGGACGGCAAGGACTCAACTCGCAGAACGGGCCGACCTCATATGTCTCCGCTCCCGAGCGCGCCGCAAACCCCACCGTTAGCCCTTCGTCTTCTGCGCCCGCCCCTTGCGGGCGAGGAACTGGCGGCCGCCCCTGAACTGATTGGGGGTGGGTGGTGATGTTGCTTCATCGAACCGCCGGTGCCGGTGCCGGTGCCGGAAGGAACCCGAAGCAGAGCAGGATGCCCGGGGGTGTGCCCGGCGTGCTGGCCGTGCTGGGTCTGCTCGTGCTTGTGGGGGTGCTGGTGAGCTCGTTGTCGTGGCTTTCTCCTCGCGGGTGCGTGAGCGTTCCCCGCCAGGCAGGACAGCCCACAGCTGCAGAAAGAGGTGCCCGCGCCCGGCTGCCGGTCGCTGCTTTCGTGAGTGCGGTTGTGGCGCGGGCACGCGATGAGTTGTCCGCGCGGGCGATGCCCGTCGCGGATCCCCCCACGGATAGGGGATCGCTCGAGCAAGCGCGCTCGCAGCTTCGCCGTCCGGGCCGGGTTCTGGTGCTGCCGTCACCGGGTGGTGTTGGTGCCTATGGTGTGGCGACCGGGTACGGGCGCACCGAGGTGGGTGCGTTGGCGCAGTTGGCCAGTATTGATGCCGCAGCGATGCGGTCGGCGTCCGGATCGGGTGCGCGGGCGGTCATCCGTGAGTGGGCCGCCCCGGGCGGCCCCACGGCGGGCTCTTGGTCGGGTGTGACGTCCGTGACTGGGCTGCTGGCCCGGGCGGGGGTGGCTTCGGGCGGCTCGCCGTTGCTGAGCATCACCGCAACGCCGGTGATGGGGTTGATCAAAGGCAGCGTGGGAACTGACTTCGTCGTGGCCTGCGTCGACTTCAGCGTGGACGTGACGTTCGGGGGAACCGCCCGAAGCACCGTCGCGGACTGCCAGCGGATGCTCTGGGACGGGCGCAGGTGGCTGATCGGTCCGGGCCGCGAACCGGCCAGACCGCCCGGGGTGCGTCCCGACACTCAGGGCGCGTCCGATGCCGGCTGGGCCGACCTGAGCCTCGCGCAATCCCCGAGGACGCCCGGCGGCGAAAGGTGCCGGCCGCGGGTCAGGTCCGCTGGTACCGGGTGGTGGTCGGGTTCACCGGACGCGGCGGGCGGGCGGCGGCCGGGTGTGCTGCGGGCCGGATGGAGGCGATCGTGATGCGGTATTTGCGGGCTGCGGCGGCGGCCGGGGTGTTGCTGCTCCTGGTGGTAGGGGTGCCGCTGGTCCTGGCGGCCACGATCGGTAACCCCCTAGTGGGGTGGGCGGACTTGCTGGCCGGGGACGTCTCCGATTCCGTCGTCCTCGACATCTTGGCTGCCTTGGCGTGGGCTGGGTGGGTCCAGTTCACCTGGGTCGTCTTGCGAGAAGCCATCGACCTGGCTCGCCACACCCCACGGCGAGAAGCTCGGCAGGTAGCCGGCCAGGTGCCGGCCCCGCAGTTGTCGGGCGTGTCGGTGGGTGGCCCGCAGGTCGCGGCCCGGGCCCTACTGAGCGCGATGTTGATGGCCGCACCGCTGGGCGCGTCGGCTCACGCGGTGGCCGCTCCGCTGTCAGGGGTGGCTGCGGGCACGGCGCCAGCTAATCAGGTCGGATCGCTTGCCGGAGCTGGCCAGGTGGGGGATCCGATTTTCCGGACGGGTGCCGCGCCGCTGAACCCGGCAGGGACATCGTTGTCCGCTTCTTCGCCCACCGTGCATCGTGAGACGGCGGGTAACCCCCGGCGGGGTGCTCAGAGCGCCGCGGAGGTCGCCGTGGTGGTGATTGGCCCCCACAGCCCGCGGACACTGTGGGATCTAGCCGAAACGCAGTTGGGGGAAGGCCAACGCTGGCGGGAGATCTGGGATCTCAACGCTGGCCGCATCCAAGGAGACGGACAGGCCATGACTCACCCAGGCTGGCTCAACGCCGGCTGGACTGTCCTCATCCCCAGCCCGACCAACCTCATCCCCAGTCCTGCCATCAGCGTCAACGCTCTGAGGGCCGCAAGTGCTGATCACCTGGTCCGCGCCGCCCGTGGGGGTGCCGCGCCGGCGGCTGTGCAGCCCGCTGGCACTGTCGCCCGCACCGACTCTCTGGCTGCGGAGGTCGAGGCGGTCCCGCTGATGCGCCTGCTCGACGACCAGCCCCAAGTTACGAACGAGGAGGCGGAGGTACCGGCGGCCCCAGCGGTCGGGGGAAGGGAGCCTTCTGGACAACGGCTCGGGAAGGTGATTGTGCGCGAGCCGGCGGGTGGTGGGCATGACAGTTTGTGGCGCATCGCTGGGCGTGAGTTGGGTTCGTCTCGGCGGTGGCCGGAAATCTTCCGCCTGAATGTGGGTGCCCGCCAACACGATGGGCGGCGGCTGACCAACCCCGACCGCATCCAACCCGGGTGGGTCCTGCGCCTCCCTTCGCGTTCAACGCCCACCAAGCCTTCCGGGGCTGGCCAGGGTGCCCGCCCGGGCGGGGGCGAGGCGAGGGTAGCGCCGGGTCACCCTCACGCCCCGATTCATCCCTGGGAACCGCACAATCCGCTGCCGTCAACACCTTTCCCGTCAGCCCCGACGGCTGAGCCACCGACCTCCACGTCACCTCGGTCAGGGCCCACGAGTTCCCTAGAGAACGCGAACCCGGTGGGGTCCGGGCGCCACCAGGGCCCGCGAGAGCCGATCCGGGGGATCGACCTGCCGTCTGAGGGTTATGTCGGGCTGGGTTTCGCCGCGGCGATCACCGCGATCCTGATCATGGCCCGGTCCCGCAGACGGCGCCGCCAAACCTGGGACCAGGCATTCACTGTGCATCTCGACGACGCGCCGACGGACATCGCGCCACCCCGACTGGCGAGGCTCCTGGACACCGCCCACCAGCTGGGCGCCCAGGACGACGAGGACGACGAGCCGGCCGTCGGTGGTGCAGCGATCGGGTTCTCACCGGGGCAGGGGAGCGGTGTGAGGGCATCTCTGGGCGGCGCCCTACCAGCCGGTGAGGCAGGAATGCGGACCCGCGCAGGGCAGGTGGCGGAGTTCGGGCCTATCGGGGTCGGCACCCGCAATGGGCTCGAAGTCCTCCTTGACCTGGACACCACGACCGCGGTCGGCCTCACAGGGCCGGGCGCTGAAGGGGTGGCTCGGGCGTTGGTCACGGCCCTGCTGGCCCGGGTCCGCCACCCCCGCAGCGCACCGAGCGTGACCTTCCTGTTGCCCCGCCCCGACGCCGAACAATTGTTCGGATCTGAGGTCGCCGCTGATCCGCCGCCTTTGCTCACGGTCGTGACCGACCTGGAACACGCGATGGACCGCCTCGAAGTCGACATGCTCGCCCGCCGTCGCCTCTCGACCTACCTGCAGGACCCCGCACCCCACCCCAGAAGCCCATCCATGCCAGCAGCGGCCAAGCCACCTCCCGAGCACGAGCACGGGTACGGCCCTGACGTCGGTTCTGGTCCCAGGAATGAGGAAGGGCAGATGCCGATGGTGGTGCTGGTGGCCACCATCGACGAGGTGAACCGGTTCCGGTTGGAAGCCATCCTCGACCTGGGACGCGGCGCCGGGGTGGCCGCGATCCTGCTCGGCGCCTGGCCCACCGGCCCCACCTACCCCCTCGACAAGCGCGCAGACGTGAGCGACCAGCCCGGGACCAGGCTGTACACGCTCACCCAGGAAGACACCCACGACCTCATCGACGTCATCCGGGACGCCTTCAGCCCTTCACAACCGTCCCGGCCCATTACCGGCACCCAGCGCTCAAACACTGCCCCCTCCCTACCAACCCACCCTCCTGAGCAGGACCGGGACCGTGACACCGAGTTCACGTCCGAACAGCGTCAGATCCCTGCGACGGTCATCATCAGCAGCGAGGCAAAGCCACCGAAAGAACTCCTCGACTCCACAGTCACCACTCTGGCTGGCGCCGAAAGCCCAACGGACGCATCCGACATTCCCGTGGCGCGGCAGGTAGGGGATGGGCCTGATCCTGCGGAGCCCTCAACCGATGGCCCCTCGCCAGCTGCAACCACGTCCCCAGGTTCAGCAGCTTCAATAGGTCCGACGGGTGGCACGGTCCTGTCTGAGTGGAAAGACACCGCGCTGACGGGGCCGTGGTCGGCTCCCATCAATGTCCTTGTCCTGGGACAGCTGCGGCTTTTGGCGGCAGGACAGGACGTCCGGCACGGTCTGCGCGGCAAAACTCAGGAGCTGCTGCTGTTCCTGCTCTTGCATCCCGCCGGGGTCAGCTCTGAGACCGCAGCCGACGCGCTGTGGCCGGACAGCACCGACGCCGCCTCCGCGCTGCGATCAGCGATGAAACGCCTGCGCGCCCAACTGCGCAACGTCACCGGGCTCAGCGAACAGATGTTCATTGTTTTCGCCTCAGGCCGGTACCGACCCGACCGACGCATCCTGGCCTGCGACGCCTGGCAATTCGAAGCCGCCACCCGGGCCGCCACCAACGTCCCGACTCCCAGCCAGCCTCACTCAATCACCGACCCAGGCCACGCCACCGTTCCTGCACCCGACAACCAGAACCGACCGCGGCGCGATGCGAACCCCACCGATGCAGAACGGCTCGCGGCGTTGGGCGAGGCGGTGGCCCTGTACGGGGGGACACTGCTCGACGGGTTCGACTACCCATGGCTTGAGCCGTACCGGCAATCCCTACGCCACCACGCGCTGCACGTCTTCGTCCGCTACGCCACCGCCATCACCAACACCGACCCCGAAACCGCACTGGCGACCCTGGAGCGAGCCCTCCCCATCGACCCGGTCAACGAAACCCTCTACCGCCGAGTCATGCTCCTACAGGCACGCCTTCACCGCCCCGAAGCCATCGCCGGCACCCTGACCCTCTTGCGTCGTCAACTGGCTGACATCGACGAACGCCCCGAACGCCAAACCCTCACCCTGGCGGCGACCCTCGCCAGTAGCGATCAAGAACCAGGCGGCAGCTAACATGATCCGCAACGAACGGGACAAGAGGCGAACGCCAGCGCCACCGGCCCACCCAGCTGCTGCCAGATTCGCGGACCTCGTGCTTATACGACGCCAACCACATCGCCGCAATCCAGCTCTTGGCCGGATCACAGCCTCAAGGGGGCCCGCGCAACCGGTCTCACTCCCGCGGGCTGTTCCACCACCGCCCAAACCAGCGACCAGCGACCAGCGACCAGCGGCTGGTGACTGGCCTGGGATGTCACGCGCTGTTCGCCACCCGGAGGGCAGCAGCAATGACAACCCTAAGGGTGGCCAGATCCCGCACCAGGAATCCGTAAAAGGGACCAGTATCCTGACGATCCCCGATGGAGAGGTGGGTAGACGCGAATGCGTCGAATGAGAGCGTGGGTAGGTCACCCGAGCCCCCGCGAGCAGTTTATTGGTGCGGTCCCTCCTGCGATCACTTTTCTTGTGGCTTTCATTCTTGTTCCGACGGTGTGGTCCAACGTCCTGGTCCTGCTTTTGATATCCGGGGTTAGCCTGGTGGCAGGCGCAGTGCATTTATCTACCCTGCATTTTATGACCCGCGACCGGCGACAAAGGGAAAAGCGGAACGACTAACCGCTATTCAGACGGAGCTTGATCCGCTTCTCCGGGCACGATGAGCTTGACCTGATTAGCGCACAGGTGTGCCGGTAAACAGGGTCAAGCTCCATGTCATGCCGGGCGCACAGGTGAGAGGCGCAAGGTCTGGACGCCGGCCAATTTCCTGGTGCGCCGGCGGGCGATGAACCAGCAACACGCATCGTGCGGATGAGTGTGCTCGTGATGGGTGAGCGGTAGGCGCAACTGGCTAGGCATAGTGGGTGGCCGGCTGGGGGTCCGGCGACGGGGTCCTGTCGGGGGTCCTGCGGGGGGTCCGCACCCGGTCCTGTCCAGTCCGGACCCCCGAGGTCGACCATTTATGCAGGTCATAGGCCTAAGAGGGGGTCCGGTGGTTGCCCAGACTGGTGCAGTAAGAGCGGTGCACCCGTTGGTTCGGAATCTGCCCGGCCCTGCCGTCTCTCGCCGTTCCTCCCCTCTGACCTTGTCTTTCTCTCATCGGTTTTTCATTCGTTCGTCTTTGTCGACGTTCTCGCACTGTTCGTCGCCGGCCTTCCGGCGGAGGGCTCGGCCGAGGCGAGGGCGTCGCGGGTGAGGTGCCTCGCCCGGCCGGTGTCGACCTCGGCGGGGGCGTCGGCGAATTCGCTAGTTCAATAGTAGCTCGACCTCGAATGGAAGCCAAGCTATCGGGCGAAAAAAGGCCCGGCAGAATTGTTTTGCCCGAAATCTTCGGCGAAAATGCGTGATGTGGCTTGACTTCGTTGGGTCATCGAGGGTGGATGGTGTCAGAAAGGAACGCCGAAAGAATTTCCGTGACACCCCGCCCCGTAAAGGATATGCACCGTGAAGAATGCGCCGGGAAACATTCGACAGAATGTGTATTCCGGGGTCGGCTTCACCGGTACATCGAGGGTGGATGGTGTCAGCGGTAAACGCCTCGACCACCGCAATTCGCGGGTTAAGCAATGCGACAACCCGCCGCCTGAAAAGGATGCCCACATGACCGTTGAAACCGCACACCCGACGGAGCCCATGATGACCAGGAAGCGCCCCGCCCGGCCTGCAACCCCCGCCACCGCGCCGACCAGCCCGACCGCCCCCGCCTCGCCGGTGACCGGCCCGGCAACGGTGAGCGGGAAGCTACGGATGGGCCAGCTGCGCGCCATGGTCGCCGACTACCTCGCCACCCACCCCGGACCGCACACCCCGGGCGTCATCGCCAAGGCACTGGACCGCTCGGCCGGAGCCGTCGGCAACGCCCTGACCTCCTTGACCGGCCGGGGCGAAGCCGAGATGGCCAGCGACCGACCCCAGCGCTACTCGGCCACCCCCACCACAGCCGCCGCCGCCCTCGCCCCACCCTCCCGCACCCCCCGCACCGCCCCCGCGAGTGCACCGGCCAGCCCTGCGACCACCACCCCGCCTGCCACCACCCCGCCGACGACCTCGGCCTCCACCCCGACACCTCCGGCCAAGGTCACCGGCCCCATCACCCGCCCCAACAGGATGACCTACCACCCGAGGGCGCTGGCCGACCTGCCCGACGTCACCGCGCTGCGCAAACTCCGCGACGCCGGAATTCCGGCCCTCCTTTACGGGCCTCCCGGAACTGGGAAGACCTCCCTCATTGAGGCCGCGTTCGACGACCTGATCACCCTCGCCGGTGACGGTGACACCTCGGTCGCCGACCTGATCGGGGAGTACACCCAAAAACCGGACGGAGGCTACGAGTTCATCTACGGGCCGCTGATCATCGCCATGCAAGAGGGCCGCGCCCTGCTGATCGACGACGCCACCCTCGTCTCCCCGAAAGTCCTCGCCGTCGCCTACCCCGCCATGGACGGGCGCCGCCAGATCCAGGTGAAAGCCCACCGAGGCGAAACCGTGACCGCCGCGACGGGTTTCTACGTCATCGCCGGACACAACCCCGGAGTCCACGGCGCCGTTCTGACCGAGGCCCTCGCCTCCCGGTTCGCCGCCCAGATCGAGGTGTCCACCGACTACGACCTGGCCGCCGCCCTCAAGATCGACATTAAGGCGGTGCGGGTCGCGAAAAACCTCGCCACCAAAAAGACCCGAGGCGAGATCGGGTGGGCGCCCCAGCTGCGGGAGCTGATCGCCTTCCAGCGCCTGTCCAGTGTCCTCGGCCCCGAAGCCGCCATCGCCAACCTCGTCGGCATCGCCCCCGAGGAAGACCGCGATGTCGTCGCCGCCACCGTCGCCCTCGTCTTCGGCAGGCCTTTCACCCCGCTCTCCCTCGGACGCCAGATCTAACCACCCGCCAACACCACCCCACCCTCCGGAAAGGACCGCCCGTCATGAATCACCCGCACGTCGTCACCGACCCCGACGCCACCGCCTACACCCCGCCGCCCCCGCCCACCCCGGACGTCAGCGCCCTCAAGGGCGAGACCACCGAGGACGCCGAGGCCCACGCGGCCAAAGAGGCGGCCGAGGCCCTCGCCGCCGAACTCGCCTGGCTGCACCTTTCTTCCGCCCTCACCGACCAGGCACCCGCGATCGCCGATCGCGACGACCTCACCGTGACCATTGCCCCCGGCGCCGGACACGGCGCCCCCGGATGCTTCATCGCCACCCTGGCCAGCATCGAACTCGACTCCGCCACCCTGACCGACCACGGAATCGACCCGACCACCTGCACCCCCGAGCGGGTTTGCGACCGCGACCGATACGCACCCACCTGGGGTGTCCTCACCCACGAATGCGCCCACGCCCGCCACAGCACCTGGGACTTTTCGGCCAGCGCCGCCGGGTCGGGCAGCGCCCTCGCCGCCAGCGCCAGCATGATGCTCGAGGAATCCCGGATCGAGGCCGCCCACCTCACCCGCCGCCCCAGCGACCGGCGCTGGCTACGCGCCTCCGCCACCGACCTGATCCTGCCCAACATGATCACCCTGCAGGCCGCCGACCAACCCGACGAGGTGCCCGAGGCCACGAGCCGGGCCGCCCCCGAAACCACAGAGGCCCCCGCACCGGCCCCCAGCGAGGCCGCCACTGCCAAGCCGACCATACCGCCCTCGACCATGCCCTCCTCGACGGCACCCGCACCGGCGGCACCGATGAGTGTCTGGACCGCCGCGCATGCCGCCGGGCTGTTGCTGGCCCGAGTCGATGCCGGAGTCCTGGACGAGGACGAAGTCTCCGCCGTCACCGACACGATCACCCCGATCCTCGGAACCGAACGCCTGACCATCTTGCGCGGCATCTGGTGCGCCGCCCACGAAACGGACGACGACGACGCCGAGACCATGATCCGCCTCGGACGGGACTGGTGCCACGCCCTCGACCTCGACCCCGACGGCGCCGACCCCACCGAGGGCATCGACCCGGCCGACGCCCGCGACCTCCCCTCGCCGCTGACCGCTGCCGTCATCACCACCCTCGGCGCCGTCCGCACCAACGACGCCCCCGACGAGACCCCCGACCCTGCACCCGCCCGCCGCGCCGCCCGCAAGGACGAGACCGACGCCCGCGAGGCGAGCGCCAGCGCCGCCAGCGCGGTCTTCGGCGCCCGAGGAGGCGCCCGCTCGAGCGGCAGCACCGCCATCAGCGGCACCCGCAAACCCACCGAGGACGAGAGCGCCGCCGCCCGACGACTGGCCCGAGCTCTCCGGGAGGCCGGAAGCCGCGAACGCATCGCCGTCACCACCACCTCCGCGACACCCCCAGGACGCCTCAGCATGCGCGGAGCCATGGCGGTCGACGCCCAACGCGCCGCCGGAGCGACCCCGACCGCCGAGCCATTCACGCGCACCACCCGCCGCCACGTCCCCACCCCACCGCTGCGGATCGGCATCGCCTGCGACGTGTCCGGCTCCATGCAGGCTGCTGCCCCCGCCATCGCCTCCACCGCCTGGATCCTCAACCGCGCGACCGGATTCGTCACCGACGCCAAAGCCGCCACCGTCATCTTCGGCCAGCACGTGCGCCCCATCACCCGCCCCGGCCAGGTCCCGGCCGAGGTCACCGAGTTCGAGGCCAACGACGGCACCGAACAGGTCACCCGGGCCATCGACGCCCTCGACGCCGCCCTCGACCTCACCCGCCGCGACGCCGCCCGCCTGCTCGTCATCGTCTCCGACGGCAACTTCACATACGACGAACTCGTCAGCGGTCAGCAGCGCATCAACCGCCTACGCGCCGCCGGATGCGCCGTCCTTTGGATCGCCCTCAACGACTACAGCAGCCCCATGCCCGGGGTCCCCGCCCTGATCCTGCACAACCCGGCCACCGCCGCCGAGGCCATCGCCCGCGCCGCGACCGACGCCCTCCGCCACGACTGACCACCCGGCCGCCGGGCGCCCGCCCGGCGGCCCCGCCCCCCGAAAGGAACGGTCCGCCATGACCACCCTGCCCGTCCCCGAACCACCCGCTGCTGCCGCAACTAACTCGCCCGCCGCCGGGACGACGGCCCGCACGCCACCCTGACGTTCTACTGGGACCGCGACGGCCTGACCCCCAGGGCCCCTACCCCGGGCTCGAGGCCGCCGCGCGGATCATGCGCGCCGACCAGACCGCCGCCATCTATCCCCTCGCGCTGGCGGCGCCCGGCACGGACCCCGTCACCACCCAGCACACGACCGAAACCGACCCCCGCTGGTGCAGCCAGCCCGCCCTCTGGGTCAGGGGCCGCCTTTCCATCATGATCCGCGCCCACCCCGCCCGTCGACCATGACGGCCCGGCCGTCGCCCTCATCCGCCGCCCCGGCTGGCCGTACGCCGTCCTCGCAGGCCCGTTTCCCTCCACCGGTGAGGCCGCCGAGTGGTCCGCCCTGTGCCCGCCCCGGGGCAGTCACCTTCGAAGCATCCGGGCCACCGTCACGATCCTGCCTCTGCGCCCGGCCCACCTCGCCACCTCGGCCACCGAGTCCTGACCCCGACCGAGGCCGGCGGCCCCCTCGAAACTCGCCGCCCCTCGTTCGGAAAACCCTCGGACTCGATAACCCCTATCCCCATGGACCAACCTCAGAGAGGACGAACCATGCTCCCGAACACCTTCCACTGCTTCATCGGCGTCATCGAATGGCCCGAGCGTGAACCCGACGTCATCGTCGCGGGTACCGCCCACGAGGTGCGCCTGGAGGCGCTCACCTACATCCTCACTACCGGCCTCGACGGCACATCGCACTTCGCGTTCAACTTCGAGGACGACGTCAGCCTCTTCATCACGGACAACCCCCTGCCGCGCGATCTCACCGACAACGAGGCGCTCAAGGAATGGCACGAGGCGCTGAAAGAGGCCACCCTGCAACCCGTCTGACCATGTTCGGCCCCCAGAGTGACCCGGCCGAGAACGTCTACGCCTGGGACCGAGCCGGTAAGTCACCGGGATTCCACGACCAGGCGGCCCGTGAAACACCCTCGGCCTCCGTCGACCCCGCGCTGCCGGGCAGCGCACCCGAGGGGAGTCAGCGATGAACAGCAGCCTCAACAGCTTCCGAGGCTACGTCGGGATCGTGGACTTCGGCCCCGGCGCCCACGACAGCGTGATAATCGCCTCCAGCCCGCACAGGGTACGCCGCGACGCCCTCCAGGTCATCGCCATCACCAACCCCGCTACCGGCACCCCAGAGCTCAACACCACGAGCGACAACGACGCATCCGCATTCCTGACCGAGAACCCGGTCACCGACCTGGACATCGACGATCCTCTGGCCGTCGACCTCTGGTACCAGGACCTCGCAGCCACCGTCACCTACCCGAAGCTCGTCATCTACGGCCCTCACGTCGACACCTTCACCGGCCAGCGCCGTTACCGGCAAGCGTGCGAGGCAATCCGCACCTGGTGCGCCGGACCGTGCCCCTGCTGAAAGAAGCCGCATGGCCTCGAAATAACGCCCGATGAATCTTCAGAGGGCAGCCAGCAACCTCAAGTCCGGATACGAAAAGCGCCAGTACGAAAAGCCCCCTCCCTCAGCGATCCTTCCGAGTTCATGTCTTCGGTAATGCAAGAACATTCCCTGACGCCCGCCGATAATCGAATGACGGCAGTGGACTTGACTTCACGGCCCAGGAAGAGCGTCCATGGACCTGCACGAAAACGCAGCCCCGACTGCACATCAGTGACCGGAAACAACCCGCTCACCACAACCCCAGCCTTTCCACCCCGGTGGAACGACGCCCAAAACCCGAAGGAGAAAAGACCATGACCACCGCCACGAAAACCTTCAAGCCTAGGACCGATTCGCTGACGTGGCTCGACGAGCACACCCCCGCCGTGCGCGGGGTGTACGCCGCGCTCACCGCCCACCCGGGCAGCACCGCCGCCGAACTGGCCGACCTCGCCAGCATCGGACGCTCCACCGCCACCAAAGCCCTCGCCACCATGGAGGCGGCCGGACACGTCAAGCGCACCAGCACCGCCCGCACCGCCACCGGCCGCCGCACCCCCGACAACTGGCAGACCACGGCCACCAAGACCGCTACCACCAAGCGCACGCCGAAAGCCCCCACCAAGGAGCGCGTCTCCAGCGCGGGCACGAGCACCACGTCGCCCGCCGCCGCCTCTGCGGCGGCCACGCCCGCCGCTCGGGCCAGCAAGGCGACGGCCGCGCCCACCCCGCCCAGCCCGCCTGTTCCGGCCCCCACGTCCCCACCGGTGGCCGTGCCGGAGGGCAAGCTGCGCAACGGACAGCTGACCCAGCTCGTCATGGACCAGCTGCACGCCGCTCCGGCCCACGAGTGGACGGTCCGGGACCTGTGGAAAATCCTCGACCGCTCGCAGGGAGCGATCAGCAACGCCCTCGAACGGGCCACCATCAAGGGCACCGCCGTCCGCACCTGCGAGGCTCCGCGCCGGTACCGGCTGATCGCCCCGCCTGCCGCCCCACCGTCGGAGCCCGCCGAGGGTGAACTGGTCGCCGCTGGTGCCCCGAGCCCGCGACGGGGCCGCCCCCACCGGGCGCGCAGCTGACCCGGGGCGTGAACTCGGCGACCCCGCAGGATCCCGACGCCGCGCTGCGCCAGCTGCGCGGCGTCGTGGCCCACTGCCTGCACGAGGCCGACCACCTGCCCGAAGGAACCCTCCTGTCGCAACGGTGGTCGATCGACGCCTTCGACGCACTGCGCCGCCTCGAAGCCCTCGACGACCTCATCACGCGCCACGCTCACCTGCCCACCGACTGGGCCCCGACCCCAGCGTCCGCACCGGTCAACGCACTGGCCCAGCCCCCTGACCCTCCACCCACACCCGGAACGGAGCCCCCCATGATCACGAGACCGAGTGACATCGACTCCACCAGAGAGGCATTGGACTACATCGACCGTCCCGAGGAAGCGCCTAACGTCCCCGAGTGCCAGGCGAGGTCGAATGGGCTCAGCCTCACCCTGCGGGCCAGCATCGCTGCTCACAATCGCACCGCCGTCAGCGGACCCGCCGCGACCAGCAGGTCGTGGCGCGAACGCGCGGCCCACCTCACCCGACTGACCAGCAGCATCCTGGGCGTCGACCCGGCCTGCGTGAGCGTGATGCCCGACCCCGACCGCACCAACCTGCTGTTCGCGTACACCGACATCCGCCTGATCGTCGCAGACACCCTCCTGGACACCGACCCATCCGGCGGGTTCCCGACACCGTCCGACCCGAGCGTGCACGACGGAGGGCAATACCAGTTCATCGCCGGAGCCCGCAGCGACCGGACCTCTGCCCTGCTCCTGCTGCGGCCCTGCCCCGAATGCGCCGAGCTGGTGCCCACCTACCGCATCGCCGCCCTGGCGGATCTCGGGCAGATCATCCTCGCCGAACGAGCCGACCCCCCTCCGCTGCTCAGCCCGGACGCCCGCGAGTTCACCACCGACCCCGCCCACCAGCGCGGATGTCCCCAGCGCCAGCCCACCGTGCGCGGCTGAACGACGGCACCACCGCCCGGCGGGTGCCAACGCAACCCGACATCACCAGCACGCCACGACATGACCAGGCCCGGGGGCGGGCCGACCTGCGGCAAACAGAAGCCCGCCCCCGGATGCCCCGATAAGGAGCGATCCAGTGTCCACCTTTTCTCCGTCTTCCCGTCAACCGCAACCGCGACCTCGTCTCCGCTGCGAGGTCCGCGGTGCGAGGGCCGGCCTCACCGTCGCGCTGCTCGTCGCACTGCTGAGCGCGACCCTGCGCATCCGCGCCCTACGCCGCCAGCTGCGCAGCGCACTGCACGAGGCCCGCCACGACAAACTCACCGGCCTGCCCAACCGCCACGCCGCGCTCACGCTCCTGGACACCGCGCCCGTGGGCCTGGTCGGTCTCCTCGACCTCGACGGATTCAAGGACGTCAACGACCGCTACGGCCACGACGTCGGAGACGACCTTCTGTCCCGGCTCGCCGAACGGCTGAAAAGTGCACTCGGCCCGAACGGCACGGTCGCCCGGCTCGCAGGCGACGAGTTCCTCGTCCTGTGGACCGATCGCCCGGCCGACCTCATCGCCGAGGCGGAACGGGTCCTGCAGCAGACCCTCGAGCCCGTGCCTATTCACGGCCACATCGTGCCACTGGCGGCCAGCCTCGGCCTTGCCCTCCCCGGGCCCCACCTCGCCAACAATGCACTCATCGCTGCCGCCGACCATGCCATGTACGAGGCAAAAAATGGCAGTGGGATTCATCTTTACGCCGCCGACACGCCCCCGGGGCCTATCGACCGTATGACCACCACCGGCCGTCGTTCCGTCCGCCTGCGGCACCGTCCAAACCCCTATATGTGATTCGTCCTCGCCCGCTAACCTGAGCACAGAGCTCGGGCCCCTCCCGCATGTGGGAAGGGGCCCGAGCTCTGTGCTCAAATAGTGTCTATGCCGATCGCAGATACCGGGCGCAGACCCAAGCTTCCACCGGCCGCTGGTCACCGAAACTGTCACCCATGAACGCGACCGCCCGACCCATTCACCCTCCCGGCCGGATCGTGCAACTCCAAAAGCAGCCTCGGCCGGCGACCCAGGGTGAGCCGGCGCATCGACCACCCAGCAGTCCCCAACGGCACCGGCTCATCCCCGCCACTAGAATATGAGTGTGGTGTCGGGTACGTCCGCGCCGTCAGGGGATGATGACGGGTGCCTGGGGACCACGTACGTGCTGCGTCCGTCTGGCTTGGGTGCGCTGCGGCCTCTCGTTCCCGACGCTCCCACGGCGGCGGCTCGTAGGCAAGGCTGCTCCTGTACCGGCCGGCGAACGACTCATAGTTCTTGGTTGATAATGACTTCATGGCCTCCCAACAATCGCTAGCAAGTCAGACCTGGCGCCGGGCACCATGTCTGGCTGCCTGCGGTGCCCTGGTAAAGCGGCATCGTCACGCATGGATCGAACTTGGCGGAACTCTTGATGGGCGATGGCTGACCGCTTACAGCGTTGACCCGGGGCAGGCCTTTGCCGATCAGTTGCCTGCCCCTGCTGAGGTCTACCTCCTTGGGGTGGTGCACCGCGAGTGTTTGCAGAGCGGGGTCCGCATGTTGCGAGCAGGAACAGCCTCACTGGGCTCAGACCTTGCAACACTATTGATCGAGGTAGAACCCGACCCAAGAAGCGGTCCTGTGCTCGGCAATCTTTCCGAGCCACCGCGACGAGATCAATGTCCGTTCTGTCAGCAGTTAGGCCCCAATTCAAAATTGACAGATGAGGATATATATCCGGAGTGGTTGCTTCGTGAATTAAGATCACGGGGCGCCCGGATGAGGCGCGGCGACGAGTTGACTGAGAAGATATACAGAACTACAACGTCAGTATGCGGTGACTGCAACAACGGATGGATGTCCACAATCGAGAACGATATAAAAGAACTGGTCTTGGACTTGGTTGACCACACGCGGGAACTAAATGAGGGCGAGCAGCGGCGCCTGGCATTATGGGCGACAGTCAAAGCAGTCCTCTTCGACGCCCGCTTGGGCGAGCCCAGGACAATACCGCATGGAACGAGCCAGGAAGTTAACGTACGGCGAGAACCTTCGCGTGGCGTGTGCGTTTGGATAGCGGCCTATGAGGAGGGGAAGGATTCGCTGCCGGTGAATAGGCGACCCATATACACTGCAGGCGCAACCACCGATGGCGCGCCCGATCCCGACCAAATTATCGGTATTTGCGTAACGTTCGTAATTGTCCGAATTGCATTTCAGGTGTTCATTCCATTCGTGCAGGGGTCGCTCGCCCCGCTTGAGAATTTCAATGGGTCGGTGCTACAAATCCACCCTCTTCAAACCGGCGCACTGACGTGGCCGCCCCGATACCGTTTTCACGGAGAATCGTTTCCTGCCCTGGCGCAACGAATGTACGATGGGCAGGAGCCGGTTAGCATGCCTGTTACTCTTCACGCGACGCAGATCTCTCGCAGCTAAGTAGTCAGGTCGGAGAGTCCGTGTCGAGGGGCGCGAGAATAGGGTCAGAACCAAACCCTGCCCTCGTTTTTGAACAAAGGCCACGGGCGCTCATCGTGGCCGACATCCTGGCGCAGGCTCCATGCGACCTGGTTGCTCCAGGTCGAGAGATTCACCATTTCAAGCATGAGGCTGAAGATTGCCTCGGGATTCAGTGAGGACCAGACGACCTTAGTGGCGCTATCGAGACGAGCGGTCGAGGCGACCGCCAGCAGCGATTGGTCGAGGTCGACGGGGCGATCCAAGGGTTGCAGCCAGTGTGAGGCGACGCCGGCCTCAGCGAGCGCCGCGACGATTGCGTTCGTCGACATCAGGACGACGAAGAAGATTGCGTCGGCGATCAAGCATGCGGCGATGTCGGCTGCGAGGGGATAGATGCCCCACGGAGGTCTCGTAGCCGACCTGCCCACTAGGTCGAGACTCCACACCGAAAGAACGTCGTTCGGTACTGCGGCGTGGATCTTCTTTCGGAAGCGTTCGCTCTCGGCAAGGATCCGTTCGCCGAAACTGTCCGCGGTGTAATGGCTGGTTGCCGTGAGCTGGTTGGCGGTGATAATGGCGCGGCCGGTAGACAGAACGGCACCTTGAATTCCGGTGCGTCGGGCCGCAAGATCGAGCACTTCACGCAGGCCATCCAGGTCTGTACGGTAAGGATATCCACTCTCCAGTAGGTGAAAACCGCTGGGCAGGACGGTGCCTTCGGCCAATGCGCGCTGTGTCCCGTTACGCAGAGAATCTTGTCGAGAGTCTTTCACTTTCTCGTTCGTTTTGATTTCGCGGAGAGTGGCGCCGCCGTCCTTATGGAAAATGGTGCCGTCGCCGATCCTGAGAACATTGGTCAGGTCATGATGCAGCACGAACTGGCCGTCGTTGTCCCACGAGGTTCTGACGAAAGCGCGCTCCGCAGCAGTACCGGTCTTGCCGTTCATCGGTCCTGCTGCCATCCCCCGAGACAAGGCCACGATGATACGGCGGTCGTACCCGAACGCCCGCCACGCCAGTGCATCTCCAATTGACCGGAGTTGCCGAGCGACTCGCTCGAGGACCTCCTCCTCCAGTTTCCATGACTCAAGATCCAGAGGATCGCCGTTGATGCCCAACTCAGGGGCATCCCTGGGCAGCTTTCCCGGCTTGGCCCTCAAGCGCTTGATGACTCGGCTCACCTGGCCACGGCGTTCGTCGGCGTCCATCACTAGAGGGAACAGCCGGTCCTGAAACTGGTATAGATCCTCGTCGTTGACGCACTGTCTGAGGTCGTGGATAAGCCCGATCATCGTGTTCAGAGCCCACTGATGCCGAGGATGAGTCAAGATCGCGTCTATCTCATTGCCGGCGTCGCGGTCCATCAACGAGTTGCGCATGGTTGCTTCCTACGTGAGCGTGGTGTATCGGGGCCAAGAATGTTCACCGGGATTCCTATTGTGTACATGGTGGCACATGCGGCTTATTTTCGGCGACCAGTTTCGAGGCCCACAGATGGTGAAGCTCCCGATGTGCTTAGCAGGAGGTGGTCGTTATCGCTCGGCCAGGTGTTCCAGGCGTTTCCGTATGCACCCAACCGGAAGGAGCCATTTGTCGCGTGGCAAGGGCTCCGAGGGTCTTCCAGAGCTGAACAGCTAAAGATCGTTTCAGCTCATCGTGCGCGAGACGAAGTTCACGAAAAGTCATCGAAGCCGCTGATTTCGATACACGGCGAGGCGTGCTGCAGCTAGTGCACGGCGTGCCTCACTGACGGTTGCCGAAGTTGCGATCGATCGGAGCCTTACGTCAAGTCGACGTTTGCATCTCAAGGCTAGAGGGGCGTGAATATCCGACCAGATCCGAGGTCCACAACCGTTCGAGCCGGATGCGGGCGCCGGTGTGGGGTGCGTCGATCATGTAGCCGGGGGCGACGATGAGGCCGACGTGCGTGACGTGGGTGGGGCTGGTGCCGTAGAACACGAGGTCGCCGGGTTCGAGAGCTTGCCCGGCGGGGAGGCGGGGTCCGGCGTTGTATTGAGTCTGGGCGGTGCGCGGGATGGTGATGCCGGCGGCTTCGTAGGCGGCGTGGGTGAGGCCGGAGCAGTCGAAACCGAGGTCTCCGGCCTGGGGCCCGTCGCCGGCCCATTCGTAGGGCAGGCCCAGTTGCGCTCGGGCGTAGGCGACCGCGGTGCTGGCGGCGGGGGTGGGTGAGCCGACGAGGCTGACGTCGTCGAGGCAGGTCTGCGTCGACAGAGTGTCGACGATGTGGGTGGCGAGCGGTTCCCACTGGGCGTACGCGCCCGGGTGGCCGGAGTTTTGGACCGCTTGCGCGGCGACGGTCAAGGCTATGTCCTGCCAGCCGTTGATTGTCTTCAGACGGGTGTAGAACGCCGTGGCCGCGTACCTGGGATCGGTGATCCGCTGCTCGGGGGTGCGGTGATCACTGCGTCCGGTGGGGGTGTGGCCCCAGCCTTGGGAGGGGCGTTGCTGGAAGAGACCGAGGGAGTCGCGGTCTCCGTGGTCGAGGTTGAGCAGCCGGGATTCCTGCAGGGCGGTCGCGATGGCGATCACGGCGGCTCGGGGCGGCAGCTGCTGTTGCTGGGCGACGGTGAGGATGGTGGTGGCGTTGACGGTCTGCTCGCCGGTCAGCTCCGGGCTGTCGGCGCCGGTGGCGAGTGCGGTGACGTCGCATCCAGCGAGGGGGTTGCCCCCACCCGAGAACAGGGTGAGGGCGGCCCCTTGGACCACGAGCAGGAGAAGCAGGACGGCTGCGGCGACCCCGGTCGCGAGGCGTAGCGTCCAGTCACCCACGCGGACGCCGCTCGCTGATGTCATCGGGCGAGGCCAGGACGGGAGGCATGGCGGGCGGGTACGGGCTCGGTGCCACCTGCCCCACCTCGGTCATCGGCACGTCGACCGACGCCTCGGGACTGGTCGTCTCGATGGCGCCCGAGTTCGCCTCGTGCGCTGTCCGGGTCGAGCCGGCCGGCGAGCTGAGGTGGGCGTGCTGAAAGACAGCCAGCTCGGCCAGATGGACCCGCCGATCGCGGGGCAGGCGATCGCCCGGCGAGGCGGTGGCGCTCACCGGCAGCCACACCCGGCCGGCCGGCCCGGCCGAGCGCGGGGCCGCCGGACGAGTCTCGCCCGACGGAACAGGGGCGTAGGGGACGGCGGTCGCGATCGGCAGCGGCGGCTGGCCCCGGCGAGCCTGCTGCCAGGCCGCGATGGCCTGGTGGAGGTGGAGTTCGCGGGTGAAGTTGGGCAGCCAGAAGAGGATCAGGGTCGGCAGTCCGGAGGCGGCGGCCAGGCGGGCGTAGCCGTCGAGCTTGCGGGTCAGGCGGGCGAGGTTCTCGGTGCCGGTGTCGTACTCGAGGAAGAAGTCCACCTCCACCGGGACCTCGACGAGCGTCGAGCTGCCGGTGGGCGGCGCGGCCGGCATGGGGGCCTTCCAGCGGCCGTATCCGTCGGGACGGATGAGACCGTCCCAGGTGGTGAGGCAGCGCCGGGCCGACCACCAGACCCGCAGCTGGGTGGCGGAGGTGGTGCGGGCGTGGGCGGCGAGGGCGGTGAAGACGCCGTTGGCGCCGACGTCGTGGGCCAGTTGCAGCGACACGGCCAGGCGGGCGAGGCGTTCGGGTCGGTAGCCGAGGGCGGCCACGGTGGTGTTCGTGGTGGCGGCCAGGACGTCGGCACCAGTGGGCGCCAGCAGGTAGTGCAGGGGCGCCGATCCGCGCGGGGTGTAGGGCCGGAACCGGTCCAGGAGCCCGAGCTGGTGCAGCACGGCCAGCCGGGCCGTGGCCTTGCGGTGTGCGCCGAACGCGAGCTGGGTGATCTGCTCGCTGGTCAGGACCCGGTGCTCCAGCAGCATGCGCAGCAGCCACTGGTCGCGTCCGGTCAGGCGGTGCACGGCCAGGCGCAGCAGTCCCTGCCCGCTGGCCGGGACGGGTGCGGGGTGCGGGGTGCGGCCGGGCGTGTGTGCGGGCGGCGGCACCGGGCGCGGCCCGGCCGGGTGGTCGCTGTCGCGGCGGGCACGGGGCTGGCGGGCGGGGTCGCTGGCCAGCCGAGCCCGGTAGGCGGGTACCTCGCTCGCCAGGTCGGCGATCGTCGGAGCGCTGGACGGTGCGGGCGCACCGGGGCGGGCCGTGCCCGCGCGGGTGCCGTCGGTGGGGGTGGTGGGGTTCATGCGGGGTCTCCATCCAGGTCGGCGGGCGTGGGGGTGCTGGGCTGAAACTGCAGGCGCGGGTCGGTCCGGAGCCGGGTGACGGTCTGCGGGCGAGCGACAGGTTCGCGCCGGGCGGCGAGGAGCCCGGGCCGGGCCGTGGCCGTGAGGTGGGCGCGCAGATACTGCGCGCGGCCGGGCACGGCTGGTGGCAGGGGGCGGGTGCGCAGGGTGAAGGCGGGGGTGTCGCCGGAGCCGACGACGAGGCGGGCGGCGGCCTGGAAGGCGCCCAGGTGGGACAGGTCGTGGGTGCGCAGGGTCGGGGCGGTGTGGCGTTCCAGGTCGCGGGAGTCTTCGGGGGAGGCGTTGAAGAAGATCTTGTTGCGGGCGTTCGCGGAGATGCCTTCGCGCAGTTCTTTGGGGAGTTGGGCGAGGTTCTGGTGAGCGAGGACCATGGACAGGCGGTAGCCGCGGGCTTCGGCGAGCATGTCCTCGATCGGGTACGGCAGGGTGAGGAAGTTGTGCGCCTCGTCGATGTACAGGCCGGCGTCGATGCGGGGGGTGCCGGCCCGGGCGCGGGCGGAGGCGGCCTGCCAGGCGCGGGCGACGACGAAGGACCCGAGCAGGCGGGAGGTTTCTTCTCCGAGGACGCCTTTGGGCAGACGGACCAGACCGATGCCGCCGTTGAGGACTCCTGTCATGTCGAGGGTGGCGGGGCCGGCGGCGATGGCGTCACGGACGAACGAGCGCAGGAGGAAGGCGCGCAACTTGTTGAGGACGGGCCCCACGGTGGTGGCTTTCATGCCGTCGGTGAGGTGGTCGTACCAGCCCCAGAACCCGGCGAGGACTTCGTCGCTGATCTGGGCGGTGAGCTGCTGGCGGTAGGTGTCGTCATCCAGGAGGCGGGGGATGTCGATCAGCGTCGGCACCGACAAGGAGGACCGCCCGCCGCTGCCCTGGTAGGCGCCCGGCTGGTGCGGGGTGCGCAGGAGGGTGAGGCTGGCGGCGCGCAGGATGTCGTCGGTGCGGGGCCCCCAGAAGCCGGAGAAGATCCGCCGGAAGATCCCGACGAGGTTGTCGACGGCGTTGTCCAGGTCCGCGCCCGGCGCCAGGTCCAGCGGGTTCAGGCACGGCGGTGGGGCGGCGTCGTCGGGGTCGATGAGGACCAGGCGCTTGGCTGCTCGTTCGGGGATGCGGTCGAGCAGGTCGAGGACGAGGTCGCCTTTGGGGTCGATGACCAGGACACCCCTGCCTGCGGCGATGTCGGAGAGGATCATGTGGATCATGAGGGTCGACTTGCCGGACCCGGTGGCGCCGATGACGTGCACGTGGTGGCGGGAGTCGGCGACGGTGATGCTCACCTGACGGCGGGGCCCGATGTCGGTGTCGCCCAGCACCTTCATCGCCCGCTCGCGCCTCGCCTCGGTCACCGAGGCGGGGACCGGGGTGCCGGCGCCGGCGTCGCCGGCCGGCGGGCGTGCTCGGTCCTCGGCGGCCACCGGTTCACCGGCCTCCGCTTCTCCGGGAAGGGGCGCGGTGATCGGGTCCAGCTCGGCGGCAGCCTGTTCCGTCTGCGGATCGTCGGCCGGTCCCGGACCGTGCTGTTCTGAGGACGTGGACTCGTTCTGCGTCGGGTCCAGGCCGGCGAGGTGATCACTGCGTCCAGGAGCTGGAGCGGGAGCGGGAGCAGGTCGGGGCCGGGGGCTGGGTGTGAGGGCGATCCCGGGTGGTGGGGCGACGGCGCGGGCGCCGGCGCGGGCCAGGCCGGGGGTGGCCGCGTCGAGGGGAAGGTGGCCCAGGGCAGCCAGTTCCGTGACCGACAGCAGATCCCCGCCGCGAAACTCCCTTATCGCCAGCGCGACGGCGGGGTGGCGCAGCCGGGTGCGGGTGAAGAAGTTGCGGCCGGAGTAGAGCGCGAACGCGGAGGCCAGGGCGTGGGCGTGCCCGCGCAGGTTCGGCATGAGCTGCTGGGTGACCCGGCGGCGCTCGCCTCGCGTCGTGGGCGCGTGCGGGGGCAGGGCGGTGAGGGCGTAGCGGAGCTGGGTTTCCCAGGCCGGTTCGGCGGACTTGGTCAGCGCTGCCCGCACTTGCGCGGACAACTCGGGGTCGGCCGGAGCCCGGGTCGGGCGCGACGTCGTGCGTGAAGGTCCGGGGGTGATCAGGTCCAGGAGCCGGGTTACGGGTTTGGCGGACTGCCCGGCGCGCAGGCGCCGCATCGCGCGGCGGGCGCGGCGAAGCCGGGCGCCGGTGACGGGGCGGGCGAGGATCTGCACGCACGCGAACTGCCCCGGCCCCAGACCGGTGGCGGCCCCGAACACCGCCCGCAGCGGGTCGGCGTCATGACCGGTGGCCAGCGGCAGCACCTCAGTACGCGCCAGCCGCAGCACTCCACCCGTGCTCACCCCGCCCAGGGGCACCGGGTCCGGCTCGACTGGTGCCGTCTCGGCTGACAGGTCGTCGGCGAACTCGGGATGGCTGAGCGGCGCGGTGCGGGTGTGGGCACCGGGCCAGGCGGCTTCGACGGCCCGCTCGATGAGGCCCGGGGGGATGACGCCGGGTACCCACACCTGGATGCGAGCCCCGGCACTGGTCCAGGTGTACTCGAACGCCAGATGCGGCTGACCTTCCAGCAACCGCCGCAGCGGTGGGCGCATCAACCCGATGAGGTTGCCCCAGAACGCGGCCCCGCCCGCCTCTTCGACCTCCGGTGGCGGGGTGATCGTGACCAGGCGGGCATCCGCCCACCAGCGCCCCAGCTGCCGGCGACGCCGCACCGCGCGCACCACCCAGGCGAAGCTGAAGACGATCACGCAGATCGATCCGACCGTCGGCGCCCAGCCGGCCACGGCGTGCAGGACGGCGGACGGCAGGTCGGTGGTGAGGATGTCGGGGTGCTCGAGAAACCGTTCCAGCAGCCCCGTCGCCCCGCCGCCGCTGGTCCCGGCCGGGTTCAACCCGGTGGGGTCGGCCCTCACGCGAACTCCTCGGCCACGGCATACGGGTCGTCCGGGTCGCCCAGCACGCTCGCCCGGCGGATGCCGGCCTGACTGAGCGGGTCGGCATGGCTGGTCACGGACTGCGGTGTCGAGTTGGCCAGGGCGTCCTCGCCGGGGCTGGCGATGCTCTGGAAGGCAACTCGGTCAGAGCCGCCGGCCAGCAAAAGCCCGCGGCCTTGCGATGCGGTGAGCAGGATCTGCCGTTCCCCGGCGGACAGCCCGAACGCCTCGGCGATGACGTCGATGGCCTGCGGCGCCTGGCGCATCAGCACCTGCGTGGCGGCATTGGCGACGACAGCTTGACCGAGGTCGGTGCCGAGCAGGTCGGCGGCGTCCTGGGTGATCACCGTGAGGCCGGTGGCGTATTTCCGGGCGGCCTTGGCCATCCGGAACAGGAACGAGGCCCCGGCCGGGTCGCGCATCAGCAGCCACGCCTCATCGACGACCACCAGGCGCCGCCTGCGGGCGGCGGCCGGGACGCTGGGGTCGGAGACCTTCTGCCAGATCGCATCCAACGTCAGCAGGGTGGCGAGGGTTTTCAGCTCGTCGGGCAGGTCTTTGAGGCAGAACACCACCAGGTGCCCGTCCGGGCGCACCGTCGTCGGACCGTTGAACAGACCCGACCAGGAGCCGGTCACGAACGGCGCCATCCGCGACGCGAGCCGGTGCGCGGCCTCCACCGTGCCCGGATCCTGCGTAGCGGCCAGGTGGGCGGCGACGTCGCCCAGCAGTGGCGCGGGGCGGGCCCAGGTGCGCGGGTCGGTGGTGATGCCGACCTGCTGGTAGGCACCCATCACCGCCCGGTCGAGGGCGGCACGCTCGCCGGGGTCCAGGCCGCAGAGCGCGACGTCCAGGAACGTGTGCGCGAACAGCACCCGCCGGGTCAGCCCGTCCCCGACGTTCGCCCCCATCGCGGCGGAGGGGGTGAGGGGCTGGGGGATGTCGAGCGGATTGAGCCGCACCCCGGGCCGGCCGAGAGGTAGAACGGTGCCTCCGACCTCGGCGGCCAAGGCGGTGTACTCGTTCTCCGGGTCAATGACCGCGACCTGAACGCCGGTATACAGGGAGCGCAGGACGTCGAGTTTTGTGAAGTAGCTCTTGCCGGCGCCGGAGCGGGCCAGGACAACGGTGTTGTGGTTGTCCTGCGCCCACCGGTCCCAGACAACGAGGCCGGGGCTGGTGGCGTTCACCCCGTACAGGACGCCGGACAGGCGACCGGGGTGAACGGGGTCGGCGGCGGGAAGGTCGGGGCTGGTGAACGGGAACGCGGCGGCCAGGGCACTGGTGTCGAGGGTGCGGCGCAGTTTCAGCGCGTCCACCCCGAGCGGGAGGGTGGTGACCCAGCCCTGGAGGGGCCGCCACGTCGCGGGCTCGGTGCGCAGCAGCAGCGACTCACCCAGCGCTCGCACCCGGGCAACACAGTCGGCCAGCGCGGCCTGGGTGGCGGCGTGGACGGTGAGGTAGATACCGACCTTGAACAGACGGGTCTGCCCCCGGGCAACGGCGTAGGCCAAGTCGGTCGCATCGTCCGCAGCCGCGTCGAGTTCGGGGTCCTGCAGGCGGCCTTTGGAATCGGACAGGCGGCGGGTGGATTCGAGGCGGGCACGTTGCTTGCGCAGCCGGTCGGCGGCTACCGGCGGTGGCACCGGCTCGATGTGCAGGGCCACATCGAGGCGCCCGGGATAGGTCAGGACCGGTTCCAGCCACCCGGGTGCCACCTCGGATGGGTACCCGGTGACCGCGAGCGTCGCGACGTGCTCGCCGGCCACCTGCGCGCTCTGAGCACTCAGGTGCAGCCAAGCGGGCGTGAACCCAGCGGTGCCCTCGGCGGGACCATCGAAGATGGGGACGGCGGGAGCGGCGGCCGATGGGGACGAAAACCCACCCGGCAGGGAGGTACCGGCCGTGCTGCTGGGGCTGCAGGAAGCGGCCAGCAGGGCGCTGGCGGTCGGTCCGTCGAGAGCGGTCACGGCGACGTCGGCGCCCGCGAGCATCCGGGCAGCGTCCTCGGCCCGCCGGTGCAACCCACGACCGGCCGCTTCGGCTCGCCCGGGTGCGGCCGTCGTCCGGGACCGATCTGAGGTCCGCGGTGACCGGATCGCCAGCCAGCTGCGCCCGCCCGTGCCTGGGTGTCCGGAGGTGGCACTGGTGGAGGGCTTCGCCGGACCGGCTGCCGGGTGCGGGTGGTGGTGGGTGAGCAGCACCTGCCGGTGCAGCAGGTTTCTCGTGGCGGCGAGGCCGGTGAGAAAGTCCGCGTGCTGGCCGGCCGCCGCCTCAAGCGCGGGGTGCGGCAAGGCGGGGGCATCGCGGCGTAGAGCGGTGATCGCCGGGGTGAGGTCGGCTCGGTCGGCGCGGATCAGGATCTGCACCGGGCCGGGCAGCGAGTTCAGCCAGCCCGCGAACGCTCCGATCAGGGTTTCCTGTTCGGCGGGAGTGCGCAGCGCGAAGTTCACGGTCCCGACCGCGCCGATCACGGACGTGCCATCACGTCCGAGGTCGACGACGCCATGCAGGTCGATGCCTTGGGCTACCGGCTGCGCCGGGACGGGCGGCGGTGTCCTCGACGTGCTGGGCGTGAGCGGGTGGGCGAATCCCGGGACGGGCAGGACTCCTTCGGGGGCGTGGACCTGCCGGTGGCCGGAGCGGGCATGGCGCACGGCGGCCAGGGCATACCGGTCCAGGGACAGTCCGTCCCGTCGTCCCAGGGCCAGGACGGTTCCGGTGGCCAGGACGGGTGCGGCACAGCTGAGGAACACCAGCGGCGGCACGAACGCGTGGACGGCCTGCCACAGCAACCACAGCATCACGGCGGTCGCTGTGAGGATCGCGGCCTGGCGGGCGGTCAGGCCCGCGATCACCTGATCGGGTCGCTCGACATCTGCCGGTACCCGGATACGGGCGGGTTCGGTGGAGTCGGCGTGCCGGAAACTGCCGGAAGGGCGGGCAGAAGCGCGGTAGACACCAAGCATGCGAGATCTCCCAGGAGGTGTGACATGTGGCTGAGGGCCATGCCCTATGTGGCTGACAGGCCGACAGACGAAAGTGGCGGGTGGCGGTGGCCACGGATGTGGCGGGTGGCGGTGGCCACGGATGTGGCGGGTGGCGGTGGCCACGGATGTGGCGGGTGGCGGTGGCCACGGATGTGGCGGGTGGCGGTGGCCACGGATGTGGCGGGTGGCGGTGGCCACGGATGTGGCGGGTGGCGGTGGCCACGGATGTGGCGGGTGGCGGTGGCCACGGATGTGGCGGGTGGCGGTGGCCACGGATGTGGCGGGTGGCGGTGGCCACGGATGTGGCGGGTGGCGGTGGCCACGGATGTGGCGGGTGGCGGTGGCCACGGATGTGGCGGGTGGCGGTGGCCACGGATGTGGCGGGTGGCGGTGGCCACGGATGTGGCGGGTGGCGGTGGCCACGGATGTGGCGGGTGGCGGTGGCCACGGATGTGGCGGGTGGCGGTGGCCACGGATGTGGCGGGTGGCGGTGGCCACGGATGTGGCGGGTAGCGTTGGCCACGGATGTGGCGGGTAGCGTTGGCCTCGGATGTGGCCAACGGGGTGGCTGGATCGTGGCGGCCACGAGGACGGGGTCAGCGGCGCAGGATGCCGACGGTGCGTAGGCCGCGCAGGAGGATGACCGAGCGCACGATGCCCACGACGCTGGAGCGGCCTCCGCTGAACACCGCTTTGGAGACCCAGAAGGGGATGCGCGCGAGGATCCAGAGCATGCAGGTGGCGACCAGCACGTTGATCAGCCCGGCCGAATCGGGCAGGCCGAAGATGGCGGACCCGGACGGGGTGAAGAACAGGCGCATCGCGGTCAGCAAGGTGATGCCCTGACCGAGCTGGATGCCCAGGCACCCACCGAAGGCCCGCCACCAGAACCTCGCCGCGGGATTGGTGACCGCCAGGGCGTGACACATCAGGAACAAGGGCGCCGAGACGATCAGCAGGATCGTGGCCGTCACCCGAAGGATGTACGACAGGACCACGATCACCGCGAGGACAGCGGTGACGATCCCCATGACGCGCAGGAACATGGGGCCACTGACGATGGCCTGGACGAGGATCTGGGTCAGCCGTTGCCCGGTGGCGGCCGGGTCCAGGCCGTTGCCGATGACGGCGGAGGTGAACGCGTTCGCGAACTCGATCATCGGCGCGATCAGCTGCAGGCTGACGTTCGCCGCCACGATCGCGACCAGCAGGCGCGGGGCCACCTCTTTGAGCGTGTACCGGGTCTGCTCCGAGTTCAGGGACTCCCCGGTCATGACCAAGGCGCCGCCGGCGAGGATGAACAACACGAACACCGAGTTCGCCGCGATCTGGCTGCCGGTCCACAACTGCTGGATCCGCTGATCCCCGGTCAGGTCCGGGGTGGACAGCAAGGTCCGCCCCAGCAGCCGCAGTGTCGGGTTCAAGGCGCTGGTGACGAGGTCGGCCATCCACCCGTCGATGGCCGCCTTGACCCGCCCGGTCACATCGAAGAACCCCGGCTTGTCCTGACCCGGCCCCGTGTCCACGTCCGTGCCGTCACTCGGGCCAGCGGACGGGCTGGCCGTTGCAGTGGCGGAGGCGGACGGAGTGGCGGCCACGCTGCCAGGCGCCGTGGCCGGTGAACTGGCCGTGGCCGTGGCCGTGGCGGTGGGAGTGGCGGCCGGAATCGTGGGGAAGGTTGGCGGCCAGATCGCCCGTGACGTCGGTGTCGGCTGCGGGGGCGGGCTGGCCGTCGTGGCCATCTTGGTGACCGCCACGAGTTGCGGCGAGGCTGGGCCAGCGCCCGGATGGCCGGCCAACCATCCGCACAGCAGCAGGGGCAGGACCAGCAGCAGACACAGCGCGGCGCCCGGGGAGACAACCCGGCGCGGGCGCCCTGGGTGGCGGCCGGTCATGCGCCGACGATCTGCTTGACGATGTTCATCAGTACCGGCGCGAGAACGGCCAGGGCGAACCCGATGGCCGCGCCCTTGAACGCGCCTTTGGCTTTCTCGACCTCGGCGGGGTCACCGGCGGCGGCCATGTAGCGCAGGCCACCGACGGTGAAGAAGAACACCCCGAGCGTGGCGAGGATCCCCACGATCCAGGCCGTGGCGGCGTTGATGACCTCCGGCAGTGTCTTCACCGCCATAACCGGCCCGGCGAAGGCCTCCGCCGATCCGGCGCCCGCCAGACAGATGAAGATGACCGCCACGACGGTGGCGATGACCGTCGTGGCCCGGAAGTGCCGAGTCGACCGTGTCCACCGCCTGCGGCGGACTTCGGACTTGGGCTGGGAGTCGTCGGCGATGCGCAGACGGCGCACCGCCGTCAGCAGGAGCTGGAGGCGGTTCTGGTGGCGGTGTCGCGGCCGGGACAGCGTGGCTCGTGTCGTCGCCCTGGTCGGAGAGGAAGGAGGTGTGCGGTGGCGGGGCATGGAGAACTCCAGGGGTCGCGCCGGAATCTGGGTTCGTGGAGCAAGGGGGGTGCGCAAAGGGCCGGCGTCCGGGGCCGGGCGTGAGGCCACCTCCCTTCGCGGTGAGGGGGTGGTCATGGCAGGGCGGTGTCAGACGCAGGCCAGTGGCGTCCGACCCCGGACGACGGGGCTCGGTGCGGCTCGGACTCGGCCCTTGATGTGGGCCGGTCGGGTGGATCGGGGGTGCGCGGAGGGGACGGTGGGTCAGGCGGCCTGGCGGCGGGGGTGGGCCGGGTTCGGCGGGAGTGTCGGGTCGGGGTCAGCGGGGCCGGCCTGTGCCTGGCCCTCGTCCTCCGAATCCGGAATTTGGGCGCTGATTTCCGGGCCCGTCCCGGAACGTGACCGATCCGTGACTTCCGTCGGGCGTGAGTGTCGGGTCGGTTCGAGTACCTCGACCAGGCGGTCCTCGGCGCGGGCTCGGTCGTCGGCCAGGGTCGAGACCGGCAGCCCCCACTCAGCGGCCAGGCTGTTCAAGGTGCGGTGTTCCAGGCGGGTGCGGGCGATGAGTTCGGCCTCGTAGTCGGAAAGGATCCCGTCGGTGACGGCGCGGGCCAGGACGAAGTCCGGGTGCCCCCACGGGCGCGGTGGCGGCATCGACCCCGTCATCGGCGTCACGACGCCCGAGCGGGCTGGGTCGCTGGTGCGGTAGCGGTCGGCGGCGCGGTACGCGGCCCAGCACAACCGGGACGCGATCCGCCCGGTCCCGAGCTCCATCGTCTTCAGCGCTGTCAGGTACCCGGTGAGCATCTCCGCTTCCAGGTCGGGAACCTGGTGTCGCGGCATCCGGGCCGCCAGCCGGGCGGCCATCCGCCGCAGCCCCGGCAGGCCGAGACCGACGGCGCCGATGACCCAGGCCGGGTCGCCCGCTCTTGCCTTGGTGACGACGTGGACCCAGACCAGATCGCGGGTCTCGTAGCTCGTGGCCGGGTGCAACAGCAACGACCGGACCTCATCCAGATCAAGCAGCCGAGCGGGCAGGCCGGCGCCGATCGCGGCGCCGTTCACCGCCAGGGGCCGGGGGCCGCTGACGAGGGCGGTGAACGCGGAGCCGACCGCATCCAACGGTGACGGCTCACGGCTGGGGGCCATCCTCGCGGCGGGCCCGGACGGATCGACCCCCGCACCGGCCTCGGTAGCGGGGTCCGCGGTCAGGCTGGCCGGTGTGGACGGATCGGCGGGAACGTGGTGCGTCATGGCGTGAACTCCCCGGGAGGATTCGGCGGTTGGTCGCTCCCATGGCGCGCAGGCGCCGGTGTCGGGTCCGGGGCGCCTCAGGGGTCGAGCGGTGGCCGATCGGGGGCGGGCGAGTGTCGGCTCACGGGCGGGTCAGCGTCGGCGCGATGGCGGGTCGCTGTCGGGTCGAGACCGAACGACGCTCCGATTACCGAGGGCGGCCCGGCTGGGATGGCTTCGGACCTGCGGTGATGCCCAGAGAGTGTCGGGTCGTGCGCGTCGGTGCGCGGAGGAGCGGTCGTCGCCGACCGGTCGCCATCTGCCACCCATGTGACCTGGGTCATAGGACTTGAAGGCGGCTCCGCGTCCCCACGTCCAGGAGCGGCGTCGCGTTGGACCGGGCCGGTAACGTGACGAGGGCTCCGGCTCGGCACCTTGCTCTCGCCGATACCGGGGCGTGGCCGGGCGGTGAGGTGAGGTGCCCGACTCGCCTCCCGCCCGGGCCCAGCGGACCTGGTACCGCCCGGCTGGCCCTCGGCCAGTTGACGAGTGGTCACGGCTCGCGCGGCGAGGGCAGCCCACGGATGCGTCGCCGGGTCGGCGGCTGGTCTGGCTTGGGGCAGGAGTCGTGGGCCTCGCCATCGGGTGGGACCTGACGGTGCTTTGTTTCCAGTTTCGTCAAAGAGCGGGCTTACGCTCAGACATATGCGAAACACCACGTTGATGCGACGGATCGAGCAGCCGGATCGGTGAACCTCCGGGCGGATCACTGGTCGCACCCGTAGATTGTTGCGAACAAGCCTCCGACGCCCAGCGGCCCTCCTGGAACCGCACGATGGATGGGGTGCGCCCAATGAGCGTCTCCGACTTGACGTCGGTGGTGAGCCAGCCCCTAGTGCCGTACCGCGTGGAACGGCTGGACTCGGTTCGGCTGTGGTCAACGCCCGCCGCGGCCGTGACCCTTCTCGATCCGCTGTACGAAGTCGCGCCGTTCACCGGCCGCGCCGAGGAGCGCCAGGTGCTGCTCAGCTGGCTCGGGGGCCTCGAAACCCATTCGGTGCGCGCCCTGGTCGGACCGCCCGGTTCAGGCAAAACGCGCCTCGCTGTCGAGGTCGCGCGAGCGTGGGCCGGCAGTGAATCGAAGGCGTTGCTAGCCCGCCATTGGGTGGACGGAGGCCGTACGACCCGTGGCGACGACCTGCAGATCGACTACCTTCTGCTCGGTTGGCCGACCATGGTGGTCCTCGTTGAGCACGCCGATCACTGGCCTCGCGCTGACCTGATCCAGCTGATCCGCCGGTGCCGCAGAGGCGAGCGTGCGCGCTTCATCCTCACCGCCCGCTCCGAGACCTTCTGGGCGCGGCTAACGGATGCTCTTCACGCCGAAGGGTGCTCGGTTGAACCCCCTTTGACGATTGCGACGATCGATGATGTCGACGAGTGCAGGCAGCTGACTCTCGGAGCCATCAATGCCTTCTCGAGCCACTTGGGTGTGTCGGCAGAGTCCGCGACTCCCTACAGCGAGGGCCCGGCGACGCCCCTTGACCTCTGTGCCCTGGCCCTGGCCGAGGTGCTCGGGCTGCCGGCATCCTCTGACGGCCCCGCGCGGCGGCTCATCAGGAATGATCTCGCGTATCAGCCCGAGGCCACTCTCTTGGCCGTTCTAGCTCGCGACCTACCCGCGGAAGAGGCCGACCGGCTGCTGTCGATCGCCGGGATGGCCCCAGCGACCGACTGGTTCGCTGACTACCAGCTCAGCTATCCAGGTCCCTTCACCTCCGGAACCCTCGTTTGCCCGTATCCCGGTGGGCTGCTCGGGGAACTGCTCTCGATGGTTGTCGAACAGCAGACGGGGCAGCACGCCCAGAACGTGTTGATCGCGTTGGTGGGCGCACTGGCCCAGGCATCGGAGAGCGGCGACATGCCGTACGAGGAGCACCTGGCCTCTGCCGTCACCGTGCTCGCCGAGGGGGCCGCCCTCCATCCGTCGGTCGGGCATTGGCTGTCATCCGTCATCAACGAGCATCCCCGTGTCGTCACCTCTCTCAGGATCAACACGATCCAGGAACTCTGTGACCTCGACGGCATCGAGGTCACCCTCCCTGCCATGAGCTATGCCTTCGACGTGACGCCAGGCGCTGACGCAGCCTGCGCTGTCGTGGTGTCGCAGCGGCTGGTCCGATCCTGCCGAGATCACGACCAGAGGCGCGAACTCGCCGTGGCTTTGTCGATCCTGGGCTCCCGACTGGGGCGGGCGGGCCGTCTCGACGAAGGCGTAGCTGCCTCGAAAGAGGCCGTTCGACTCTGCAGGGCAATGGTGGTGACTGCCCCTGAATCAGGGCAACATGACGAAAGTGTCAACGCAACACAGGTCTACTTCGACTTGCTGCGCTCGCTGATTCATCTGTCGTACGTGATGGCGCCGGTCAACGCGAGCGAATGCATCGAGGCCATGGGTGAGGCGGTGGCCCTGAGTCGTCGGCTGTCGCGCATGGACGACAAGTTCGATCGCATGGTGCTGAACCTGCTCCACGACCAAGCCACATACCTGCAGCGGGCCGATCAGGCCGAGGCTGCGCTCGAAGCCCTGCAGGAGGCGGTGTCCCTCAGCCGCGCTCTCGCCGAGGACGACCCGGACCGGGACCAGCAGTTGTGGCAAAATCTGCACCTCCGGATCGATGTGCTCAACACCCTCGGACGTTTCGAGCAGTCGTACGCCGACTCCCAGGAGGCCGTGGTGCTCCAGGAGCGGCTGGTACGTGCCGGTCATTCAACAGGGGCCGATCTTGCGTACGCGCTCAGCCGATGGGGCGTGGCTCTTACGCTGCGCGACGAGCTTGCGCCGGCCGTCACAGTTTTGCGACGCTCCGCGGTGCTGTACCGGGCGGCCCGTCCGGCCAGCCCCGATGACCGACAGAACCTGGCACACACGTTGACCATGCTCGGGCGTTGCCTCACCGGGCTCGGTCTGCACGAGGAATCACTGGCTCCGGCCAACGAGGCTGTCGCTCTGTATCGCGGCCTGTCGCAGGAGTCCGTGCGGCACATTCCGCGTCTTATCGAAGCCCTCAACGATCTGGGTATCCGCTACTCCTACACCGGACGCATGGAGTCGGCCTTGAGCGCCAACGACTCCGCGGTGAGGCTGGCCCGCCTCTGGTCGGACTCTGCCGGCGACAGTTCGCAGGCCATTGCCGCGCTGGGTAGGTCGCTGACCAACCTCGTGCTGCGTCTCAACGGCGTCGGGGACGCCCGAACGGCCCTGGCCACCGCTCAGGAAGCCGTGGACACCCTGGAGAAGCTGCAGGACATGGCCGGCGGCGAGTACGACCACCTCGCATCCACCGCCCTGACCGAGCTCAGCAGCACGTATCTCGAGGCGGGTCAGCTGCCGCCGGCCGTGCGAGCCGCTCGTCGGGCGGTGGCGCTGTTCGACAGGATGCCCGGCGACGGCACCGACGAAGGCCTGTCCGACCGGGCCCGGGCGCTCCGGACGCTGGGCACCGCGCTGACGATGTCGGGAGCGATGGACGATGCGCGCGCGTACTCGGCCCAGGCGGTGGAGATCTGCCGTGAGCTCGCCGACCGGGCTCCACGCCGTTTCCGGTCCGACCTGGCCAACGCCCTGTTCGCCTTGGCCAGTCTCGTCGCCGCCGAGGAGCACTGGTCCGACGCCGTGGAGCTCGGGCGCGAAACCGCCAACGAATTCAGACTGTTGGCGGTGGCCAACCCCTCCAGTTTCCGCATCCCGCTCGCGACGGCCCTGAGCAATCTGGCCACGTTCCTGTCCGAGGCCGAGCGGCAGGACGAAGCGCTGTCGGTCGTTCAGGAGTCGGTCGCCATTTATCGCGAGGTCGTGACCACCCGACCGGGTGCCCGCCGGTTCCTGGGTGAGATCCTGGTGAATCTGAGCTCGATCCTGTCCGAGCAGGGACAGGACGCGGCAGCGATCGCTGCGGCGCACGAGGCCGTGGAGGTCCTCGAGGCCGTGGTCGGTGAGCAACCTGAGGCACGGCCCAGTCTCGCCAGGGCATTCCGGGCGCGCGCGAGTCGCCTCGAAACGTCCGATGTCGTTGCCGCGGTCGCGGATCTCGAGCAGGCACTCACCATCGTGGCCGTCCTGGCCGAGGAGGATGTCGATGCCTATGGTGAGGATCTGCAAGCGCTCGAAGAGCAGCTGGACGAGCTGGCCGCCGGCCGCGATCAGCCGGTCGACCTCAGGGGCCGAGGTGGAGATATGGCCCCCACAGCAACGGATCCGTCGGGTCCACCTCCCGAAGGCGCATGATTGCTTCGTGCAGGGCGTTGGCCACGCCGGCCACCGGCGCGTGGCCGCCGTGCTCGAGGCGGGCGTAGACGGTGTCGGTCAGCGTGAGGGACGTCTGATCGACAATGGCCCACGCGGTGGCGATGACGTGCCGGAATCCGGCCATCTGCATCCCGGCCGCGAGATGGATCGCTTCGTCGGCGGCCGGCGAATGACCGGTGGAGGTCTGGCAGGCTGCCAGCACAGCGACTTCGCGACTGAGCGGTGGCAAGCGGGTGATGTCCTCCAAGGTGATGTCCCCGTCCCAGACCGATACGGCACTCTTGAGCGGGTCTCTCAGGTTCTGCCGGCCGTGGCAGGCGAAGTGGACCCATGAGCTGTGCTGCATCGCCTCGAGCACCCCGCGGCGGGTCGGCAGTGACGACGACTGCTGCCCGGCGGTCAGTTCTTCTCGTGTGCAGGAGATCATGAGGTTGGCGCCGGGCATGTGCCGGGCGATGATCCGGGCCTCCTGCGGGACCCACCTCAGGTCTGGCTGCGTTGGCCTCGGCGAGGCGGCGGGCGTGGTCGGCATGCCGACCACGAGAACCGCCGGTTCGGGTGATGCGGGCACCGCCCGAGCGCGAATAAGAGCCGAAAGGGTCGGCGTGTACGACGACACGACTCTCGCTATGACCGATCGTTTAGGCGCCGCACTCAGGTCTGCGTCGAGGTGCGCCCGTGGATGGTACCCGGCCGCGTGTAGCGGAAGCATGGCGAGCGGCCCCGTCGGGCACCACCAGAGGCGTGGCAGATCGGGGCCGGTCGCGCCGGGCCATAGAGAAAGCACGGGCTCCGCGACCTCGTCCCACAGCCACTCGAGCATGTCCAGAACTGCGTGCCGGTCCTGCTCGCGGGCGAGGAATGATCGCTGCGCCGTCTCCGCCCGGTTCAGCACATTCCGGAACCGGAACGACTTGTCGACGACCTCGTCGTACCTCAACCCCGGCAACGGAACGCGCCGGACCGGCTCCGGCGATCCCCGGTCGATGACCAGCGCATCGCAGCCGTAGCGGCTGACGTTGACGATGGCCACCGGTCCGTCGGCGGCGGCCTCCTCGAGAGCATCGAACGAACTCGCCGACAGAAAGCTCTCCAGCCCGGGAACCTGACGGGCCAGGGCTAGGAGCTCGTCCCACCGCCGGGCCAGTTTCATCCTGGCCTCATAGTCCTCAGGCCTGGAGGGGGGCCGAGATAGGTCCGGCAGCAGCGGATCGATCGTTTCGGTTGACACTGCATGGGTACTCCAGGAGTCCAACTGCGCCCGTAGTGATTCCATCTCGGCCGCCAGCTCGGGCGCCCGCCGGTGTGCCTCGCCCAGATCGACCTGTAGCTCGAGTGCCTGGTTCCACATCACGGAGCGCCCGAGCTCAAGGAGCTCGACCGCCCCGATCAGGTCACCTTTGCGCATCGTGCAGGCGGCTGCGTCCGCTGCGAGACCGGCCTGGGCCTCTAGATGCTCGCGGCGGGTCTCGGCATCCCATCCGAACCAGGCCAGTTCGCTCAGCAAGGTGACGGCCTGACTGAAGTGCGTCACCCCTTCGTTGAGCCACCCGGCGCGCACGGCCGCTTCAGCCGCTTCCCGTGCGGCGATCATCCGGCGGCCGGGGTCCGCGGACGACGACGAGGCGACGCGCTGCCAGACGTCCATGGCGCTTCGAAGCCAGTGAGCCTGCCTGGTGGCCACGAATTTCACCTGGAGCGCATTGGCCAGGTCGATCAGAGATCCGGCTCCGTCGGGATGGCGGTCGTCGGTATCTCGGACGGCCTCCTGCGCGTAGGCGATAGCCTCGTCGAGATCCGCCGGCCCATCACTCATTCCGTTCTCCACACGCTGGATCAAACCGCGTGAGAGCTGGCTCAGCACCGTGCGTCGTATCCACATCCGTTCCGGCAGAACCGCTACCGCCTTCCGGCCAAGGTCGATGGCCCGGTCGAGGTCCTGGGTCAGTCGGCGTTCCCCGAAGCGCATGGTGAGGGCGCTCATTAGGTTCAGCGTGTGAACGCCCTCCCGAGGGTTCCCCTGGGGCAGCAGATCGACACTGCGCTGCAGGGAGTCGACCGCGTCGTCCAGATCCTGCGGGTGCGACGTGTGCTGGTGGCGGCTCATCAATGCTGAGCCGAGAACGGACAGACGCGGCGCGAGCGAATCGGATTGCGGCCCACTCGTGTAGACGGCTCGGGCGGCCAGTCGAACTGACTCGTTGATGTCCGCACCCCGCCCGCTGCGCGAATACCTCATGCGCAGAAGATTGCTGAGCCCGCTCACGTACGCCGGATATGACGATGAATCTTCCGACACCAAGGCCAGAGCCTGACGTTGCGCCTCGATTGCCTCCTCGATGTCCGCCAGCCGGTTCGTGTGCCGGAACCGGGAGGCGAGCGCACCGCCGAGGTCATGGAAAGTCGAGCCGCGCATCTCCGGTGTCAGCTCCTGCGCCAGGGCGGAGCTGAACAGGCTTATGGCTTCCTGGATGTCGGCCATCCGGCCCGAGTCGTCGAAGCGCTGTTGCAGGGTCTGTGCCAGTAGGATCGAGCTCAGCACGCCGGACCGAGACGTCGGCTCGGGATGACCGGCGGCCTGTCGGGCCCGGTTCAGGGCCTCTTCCGAATCGGTCAGTTCCGCCTGCGCGGCAAATCGTTGCCTGAGTGCCATCGACAGCAGCATGTTGGCATCCGCCGTTTCGTCAGAATCCAGAGCCGCTGCCCGGGTCAGGACCTCGACAGCCTCGTCAAGATCTGCCGTCCCGTGCCTGTCTTGTACTCTTTTCAGCAGCGAACTTCCGAGGCGGACGAGAGTCATTCCCTCAAAGAGGGGAGCCTCGACGGTGGTCGCCAGGCTCTCGCGCAGCAGCCCGATGGCGAGGGCAAGATCGTTCTCTTCGCCCAGCTGGTCCGAACGGACCAGCCGGGCGAGGCCCAGGAAGAGTAGGGCCGCCCGCAGGGCGACGGGCCGGTCGCGGTTGACCTCGACGGTCCGCAGGCCGACGGCAACCGCCTCGTCCACCAGATCTTCGTGCTCGGAGGTCTGTATGGCGTTGTTCAGGAGCTGCTGCAGGTTCGCCAGGTACTCACCGAAACGTTCCGTCCGCTCTGGCCCTGTTCCCAGGTCGACGGCTTCTCGCGCCTGCAGTAGGGCCTGCTCGAAATGCCCCTCCTCTGGGGAGAACTTGTAGCGACGGAACAGGGCCACCGCCCGAAGGAATGCCGCTTCCGGAAGCTGGATGTCCGAGGCCCCGTCTCGGGTGGCTGTCGCCAGGCGGACAGCGGCGTCGAGGTACCTCTGGCCACCGGGTCGGTCGAGGCGCGCGAGCACGAGGTCGACCAGGCGAAGCATGAGGGACGTGGAGGAGTCGTCGTTCGCCTGGACCGCAAGCAGTCGCTCCGCTGTCTCGATCATGAGGTCGCAATGGCGATCGGTCGGGTCGAGCTCGTAGCGCAGCGTCGCGGACCTGGCCAGACGTGGAACGAGCGCGCCGCGGCCGGGCCACTGCGGCGGCGCGTCCCGCAGCGTCGTCTCGAGGAGGGCCGTCGCCTCTTTCGCCATCTCGGCGCTCCTGGTACGCGTGGCAAGCTCAGAGGTCAGGTCGCTCAGAGCTACCCGTAGGCGTGCGACGTCCTCCGACGAAGAGACGAGGGTTAGTGCTTCCCGTCCCAGGTCGAGAATGCTGTCCTCGGCTTCGTCGATCCCCAGGGCGATTGCCCGGCTAATGACGTAGTGGGTGAGCCGCGGGCCCCGCTCGGGGTGCCCCGGCGGTGACAGGTCTACCGCTTCCTGCAGGTGCTGGCAGGACAGCAGGATCCGGGCCGGATCGTTGTTCTTCATGAACATCAGTTGCTCGGCGGTGCCGGCATGAGACAGCAGGTCGGCCAGATCGGTGGGGGGCTCCCGCCGGGCCGAATCGATGGCGAGCAGGTATTTCTGTGAAATCACGTCGGGAAGACGGGGATCTCCATCTCGGAAGAAGAGCCTGCCGTAGGCGTGGGCGAGTTCGCGCAGAATCTGCGAGGGAGCCTGGGGTACACCGGCCTCCGGCTGCAGGGCCAGTTCAGCGGCCTGCTCGAGATGTCCCATGCGCTCGGGTGAGGGGTTCAGGTGGAACAAATTCGAGGCCGCGACCCAATAGTTGTTGGTCAGCGAAGGTCGATCAGGGCCGGTCGGGGCTGCGTCCTGAAGGCCGGCGGCCAGTGCGGCCAGCGCCTTTTCGAGGGCCTCGGGCGAGGGGTTCTCGATGTCGTCGAGGAAGATGCTGCCGAGCACTGCGTACACCCCGGCCCGGTCCTGGGGGGCTTCGAACGGACCGGTCAGGGCGAGGTTCAGGACGGCGATGGCCCGATCACGGTCGTTGGCGTCGCCGCCCCGGCGAAATCGGGTGTGCAGCATGTGGCCCAGGTTGCGTCGCAGGCCCCCTTGCCGGGGGTCGTCCTCGGGCAACAGATCGATCACCGACACCCCTGCGTCGATGGCCCCGTTCAGGTCGTCCACGTCCTGACCCTGCTCCCAGAGCGTCCACCACATCCCCCACAACGGCAGGTGCCGGTTGATCTGCTCGGATGCCGGCAGACGGTTAGCCTGGACGGCACGCTCGGCCAGATCTCGGGCAACGACCAGATCGCCTCGTTGGCCGAAACGACGGAATCGATCGCTGAACTGTTCCGACACGACTGTCAGGACCCTGTCGTACGGCGTGCCGTAGACGATCGGGCCGCTGAGACGTTCGGTCAAACGCAGTGCCAGGTCGAGTACCGCCCCGATGCCCGATGACCGGTAGAACGTGCACAGATCCAGGCCCAGAGCGAAGATCTCGCGCGGGATGACGCCGGGGCGCTCGGCGATCAGGTCGACGTGGTGCGACACCATGCCCAGAACCGCGCGCAGCTGCTCGATATCGAGGCTGGTGAATTGGGCCTGGAGCAGGCAGTACCGGGCCAGTACGGCGTGAGCGGCAGGAGCAGCGTTGGCCTCGACGGTGTCGTCTCCGGCCAGCAGGATGCGATGGAGTTCGAAGGCGATGTCGGTGTACCCGGTCTCAACGACGATGGCGGGGTCGCCGTCGTGGTCAAATCGCGCGAGGGCTTCGGCGAGCTGGGTGACCAGGTTGTTCATCGGCACCGCGCGACGACTTCCAGGTTGCCAACAGCGTCCAACTGGATGGTCGCGAGATCGTGTCTGCCGTGAATGGACAGGCGCACGACACCGGCGTCGGCGGAGCGCAGCTCGCCGCAGACGCTGCCCGTCGAGGTCGTGACCTGCAGATACGCGGGCGGCGACTCGTGGGCCAGGGGCGCCCACCAGGTGGTGACCAGCCCGAGCAGCAGTGTGCCGAGGGCTGTCGCGACGGCGATGCGGGCCCGGGCCAGACGGCGCGCGGAGCTGTCGGCCAGACGCACGCGATACGCAGTGATCGAGCCGTACTGGGTTCGGATCGCTTCGAGCGACATCTTGCCTGAGCGGGTGCCGGCCTGAGCAGCCAGGGCCTCCCAGAGACCGGCAATGGTCAGCGCGATCCCGCTGCCGATCAGGACGGTGGCGGCCACCCGCCACGGTGTCGTGAGATGTGCGGTGGCGTCACGTCCGGTCAGCACAGCGCCGGTGGTGACAAGAGCAAGCAACCCGGTGAGCCCGTTGCGCCAGGCTTCGGCGCTCTTCTGGGTCGCGGCCAGTGACTCCCGGCTCAGCGCTTCGAAGGCGAGCTGCTCCTTCAGGTCCTCCGGGGCAGGACGGTCTTCGGGTAGGACGGCCCGGTAACCAGGAGGAACCCCACTCACGAAGGGGCCGCCTCGACCTCGATGCGGAAGACAGCACCGCAGCCGGTGACGTTGGGCGGGGCATCCTCGTGATCGACCGTGCAGCTGCAGACAACGTCGATCGTGTACCGGCGCCCTGCGACCGGGTCGGGCCGCGTCTGCAGGCCTCTCGTCCCTTGATCGAGAACGGCTGTGAGCGTGCGCTGAAACTGGATCCTGTGGGCACAGCGAGGGCAGTCACCCGTCACGTCGGCATGATCCGGCGAGTTGTCGTCCGGATGGAACTCGACCGACAGTGCCCCGGTCTCGAGAAGTTCAAAGGCCCGCTTCGTCCATCGGAAATCGGTGGATCTTTGATAGGCGAACCGCTGACCGGCCTGACCTGGGGTGCTGTGCGAATCCATTGACGTCCTTAATCACCGACAGTCAGACCTCAGCCGAAGTCAACTATTGAAACACGCCACCTGATCCGCATGAGGGGAAACGGGGCCGTACCGGTGTCCGGCACAGCCCAGTACGTGCTCATCATTTCCCGGCCGATCACCTGCGTGGTCGAGGCGCACTCTTGGCACATCGACTCGAACACGACGACGCACACCGGGCATCCGTGAGTGACCGCCCCGCGCGGGCCGGCGGAGCCGACCGGGCTCGCCATTGGGAGTCACTCGATCTAGGAGCGCCGGCACGCTGGACTGGGCCGGTAACGTGACGAGGGCTCCGGCTCGGTACCTCGCCCCAGCGGCAGCGGCATCAGGGTTGGGCTAGGCCAAATCTGCCAACGACTGGCGCGGCTGGCCGCCACTGTCCTCGCATACTGCTTGGCCCGGGCCGACCCGACACTGCGGTCACGGTTTGGTCACGGCTACGGATCAGCCCGGATATTCGGGGTTCAAATCCGGATTGGGGACTGTCAGACGTCGCCAGTGGCCGTGGGGCACATCCTCATGACCTCCACCCACCACCCTTCTCACCACGACCGGCATTCGAGCCGACCCGGGGACGCGGCGTCGGCTGCATCCTCGGCTCCTGATCCGGCACCGTCCGATGCGGCTGCCCGACCCGGCTGGCCGATCACTCCGACGCCGATCTCGGTCTGGATCACCGACGGCCAGCTGCCGAGCTGTCGGCGTTCGGGGCATTGCCCGGCCTTCGGTGAACCGCCGTGTGCGTGGCGATGGACCGCGTCCCTCTGGGAAGCGATCATCACCGGATACTCGCGCCCCGGTGATCGGGTCCGGGTCAGCGACGCCGGGGACGGCACCGTCGTGGACGTCGCCCTCGCTCAGGGTCGTCAGATCGCCGCCCCCGACCACCGTCAACTGCCGCGCACCAGCGTCCAGCGGGTCCTGCTGGGCACCTTCTCCCGCAGCACCAGCGGCGCTTCGCTGGTTGCCGACCCGTGGGTGTCGCACCTGTCGGGGGACCTCGATGATCTGCTGATCATCAGCCCGCCCTGCCCCGGTGACCCGACGCATTCGCTCAGCTCGATCGCCACCGACGGCGACACGGAGATCCCTGGCGATGTTCCCGCGCCGAGCCCGGCTGAGGAAATGCCGGGAGTCACGCGACCGGAGATCGAAGTGGATGCGGTGTTGGCGTTCCAGATGGAGGCCGTGACCCGGGGCGTCGATCTGGTTGGTCCGGGTGGGGTCGTGGCGGTTCTGACCCGCATCACTCCTCACCTGGATGGCGCGGTGGACCGGATAGGACCGCTGATTGCTCACGCCCAGGAGGCCGGTCTGCGGTACCTGCAGCACAATCCGATCGTCCACGCCACCGTCACGGCGGGACGGATTAACCCGCACTTCGGCCCTGATGACCCGGCCTGGCACCTGCCCCCGTCCGAGGACGGATCGGTCCCCTGGCGGTGGGCCCCGCGCGAGTCCGTGGCCACCGGTGCCGACGCTGCGGCCCGTTTCGGTGACCCGGCCCTGCACATGCCGGTGCATTCGGACCTGATCGTGTTTTTCAAGCCCACCGGATCGGATGCTCAGCCTGGAGGCGCCCAGTGACCCAGCTCCACAACTCCACCGGCCTGCACCCGTCCGACGGCAAGCCGTCGGAGGCCGGACCCGAACTGCCGGTGGTGACGCGCGACCCGGCGGCGTACTTCACGGCAAATCCGATCTACCAGGCGACGTCGGTGTGGATGACCGGGCAGCAGGACGCCAAGACCCAGCGCTCCGGCCGGTACGTGGCCGCCTCGGTGACCCACCCGGCCAAGATGCTCCCGGCGATCGCCGCACACGCCATCCACCACTTCAGCCACCCCGGGGACCTGGTCCTGGACCCGATGTGCGGGATCGGCACCACCCTCGTCGAAGCCGTCCGCGCCGACCGGCACGCCCTGGGCACCGAGTACGAACCCCAGTGGGCCGTCCTGGCCCGAGCGAACCTGGCCCTCGCCCGGACCGCCGGAGCAGATGGGGTCGGGCGGGTGGTGTGCGCGGACGCCCGGGACCTGCCAAAGGTGATCCAGCCCGCGCTCGCCGACCTGCTCACCCGTCCGCAGGCCGCCGACCCCATCGCCCCGGAAGAGATGGCCCAGGCGACGTCCCGGGAACGGCCGGTGGCACTGATCGTGACCTCCCCTCCGTACGGGGCCCACACCCACGGGCAGGTCACCGCCCCTGGTCCCGGACAGGCCGTGGGCAAGAGTGACTTCCGGTACTCACCCACCCGCCGCGGCTCGGGCAACCTCGCCCACTCCGGCCTCGATGACCTGCTCGCCGGGTTCACCGAAATCCTGGCCGGGGCCGTCACCTTACTGCGCCCCGGCGGGTACGTCGTCCTGACGACCCGCCCCTACCGACGTGGCGGTGAACTCGTCGACCTGCCGAGCGCGGTGATCGCCGCCGCCCAGAACGCCGGCCTCACCTTGGTCGAGCGCAACCCGGCGCTGATGGCCGGCCTGCGCCAGGGCCGGCTCATTCCGCGGACCTCGTTCTTCCAGCTGCTAGCCGCCCGCCAGGCACGCGCTGCCGGCATTCCCCAGCAGGTGCCAGTACACGAGGACGTCATCGTGCTGCGGTACGACCCGCCAACCGCCGCTGTCCCTCTCTCTGCCGCCCCAGAGGGTGACCCGCCCGACGGAGTATCAGCCCCGCTTTGGGCAGGCGCCGACCGTCTGGCCGCATGACCGCTTGTTGGCCACCCACGGGCCGCTCCGGCGCGCCCTGACCAGCTGATGAAGCGACCCCTGCCCGGATCGGGCCGGGCCCGCTCCACCTTCACCCGAAGTTGAGCAACGCTGGACCGACCAACCGACCAACCGACGGCAAAGCCGCAGATCAGCTGCGGCTTTGCCCCCGGAACCACACAGCGCGCATAGCTTTGGAAGGAGTTCGCGCGTATGAGCATGACCGAGGCTGAAGTACTGGAACTGCCGGTATCCATCGACCTCATGACCAGCGCTCGCGCCTTGGGAATCAGCCGCAACGAAGCCTACGTCCTGGCCCGGGCAGGCAACTATCCCGTGCGGGTCTACAAGGTCGGCAATCGCTACCGCGTCACCCGCGCCGACCTGCTGACTTTCCTACGAATCCCCACTGGCGCCAATACCCCGGAGCGCGCGCATCCCCATAAATTGCACGCCGCGTAGCCAGGTTGCGACACGCGGGGCAGCGGGACTAATCCTGCCCCACCCCAGCGCCAAGCCGACCTGATCGGTGCGCGTGACCGCGATCCGTCGGATCTACGACGGCCGATAGTGAGACGAGAGACATGGGTAAACGCAAGATGGAAGGTGGAGTCTGGCCAGTCTGCCCGTGCCCGGACCCGTCGCTGTGCGGAAAGAGGGCTCCACATCGGACCTGGTCCTGGCGCCTGACCCTACCGGTGGATCCACTCACCGGTAGGCGCCCCCGACCCAGTGGAAGCGGGCTGCCGACACGTTCGGCGGCTGTCCTGGCCTATCAGAACGCTAGGACCGATTACGGGGCTGGACGCCGCCTTGACGACGGTGGGCGCACTGTGGGCTGGCTGCTCACCTGGTGGCTTCAGCAGAAGAAGAGCCGCCGCCCGGCGTACTCACCCAACACGATCGCGAACTACGAAGCCGGCGCCGACCTTTGGACCGCCCTGATCGGGCACCTGCGGCTGCAGGACCTGGAGTACAAGCACATCAACAACGCCCTGGCCTATCTCGGGCGCCGCAAAGACGAATCCGAACGGCCGCCCGGGCGGCACGGGCAGTGGAAAGCCCAGTTGACGGTGTCCACCCTGCGCCGCCACCAGAACACCATCCGCAACGCACTCAACTACGCCCTGCGGGAAGGGTGGGTGACCAAGAACGTCGCCGCCGGAACGATGGCTGCCATCGGCGACAGCAAGGCATGGGACGGCAGCGTTGATGACGACGACGCCGAATGGGACGCCGACATCGTCGAAGCCATCGACATCCGCTGGGGCCCCACCGAAACCGCTGCGTTCCTCGACTCCCTCGTCGGACACCGATGGGAAGCCCTCTACACCCAGTACGTGTACAGCGCCGCCCGTCGATCCGAATGGCTCGGCGCCTCATGGAAAGCCCTCAAACACGGTGGCCTGTCCGTGCGGTGGAAATGCCTCGTCCTGCGAGGCAAGGACAAGACCGCGGTGTGCCCGTCCTGCCAGCAAGATCACTACGGCCGGAAACTGCACCCTCGACCAAAGTCCAAGCGTGGCGAACGGTGGATCCCCCTACCGACCGAAGCCCTCCAAGCCCTCGACAACCACCGACTGGCCCAGAGGCAACTGAAGCTGCAGGTGGGGTCCGCGTTCGTCGATCACAACCTGATCTTTTGCGACTACGACGGCAGTCCCATCCACCCTAACCTTGTCAGCGACGAATTCGAACGCCTTGTCAAGGCAGCCGGGCTACCACCGATCCGCCTGCACGACCTGCGGCACAATGCTGCCAGCCTCTTCCTGGCCGCAGGCATCCCTGTCGAAGTCGTCGCCAAAATGACTGGCCACGAAATCAACGTCCTACGGGACGTCTACCACAACCTCAACCCCGAAATGGCCGGGGCACAGTTTCAGGCTGCCAACGACACCGTCACCCGCCTGCGCGGAAAACACCGCGAAACCCTCCACCTCATCAGGCCCGCATCCTGACAAGACCATTGCTACCCGGATGGGCTCCCCACGAAGGGCCGTCCAAGCCAGCAACATCGCTGCGCGGGGGCATCCGATGAGCTAGCGTCTGGTCGCGCGAGGTCGCGTTGGGACCAGTCATGATCGACATGGCAGATGAACAGGATCTGATGCCTGGGCGGCGTCTGCTGCTGAAGCCTCATCTTGCTAGGCTGAGCAGGCAAAGACCCACGAACTCATCACCGACCACTGGGTCCGCTCACGGACCGGGAGATCAACTGAGCTCACTCCGGTAGGAAGCCGCTTCAGGAGCCCGGCAGGAGCGGATCTTCCTCTGCCGCGTCGACCGGTTCCCCACCAACGCTTACGTCTCCGAGCGTTGGCAAGTCCTCTTTCTCCTCGTCGGTGGCGGCCGAGGTTGGACTGCCGTGCTCATGTTCTGATCCAGCGGTCTCAGTGTTGGTGACCATAACCAGTTGTACCTTGGCGTTGCTGTAAGCGCGAGCGGACGGGTCTGGCCCCGCGGCCAGATCATCGCCGCCGTCTTGGACCAATATGGCGCGGCCAGCAACTGAGTGGCGCTCACTGACCGGCAACAACCCTCGGCCGACATTGGCAACAACCCGGCCCGGTATTTCCGGCGTAGAACGATGCTTGGCGCCTTCTCTTTGAGGCCACGGCGACTACCCTGCTGGCCTGCCCGCAACCTCAGGCTGCGGGCCCCACCGCAGGTAAACGCCTTCGACGTCGTTCGCCGTAGGGGCGTTCTCGAGCGCTTGGGCCGACATCGCCGCCGACACAACGGGGCGGCCGGTGGTGGGTGGTGGGGTTGGCGGTGTCACAGATCGCCAACCCAGGTGACACGCCGGGGCGATTCAATGTCGACACGGTTGGAGGTCCTGGCCAGGGCAAGGCGTGGCGGTCATGGGTGACCCGGGCCGGGACGTTGCCGCGCACCGGGAGGCGACCGGTTGGGAGGACGAGCAGCAGGCCCTGTCGGCCGTGCCGGGTCTGGCCGCGACCGAACAGCGCGCTTCATACACCGCGGCGTGGGAGGTCCTCGGCCGCCCCGAGGCGGCCCTGGATGAGACCGGGATGAGCGAAGGGCGCCTACACGCCCGTGTCCGGGCCGGGCAGCTGGAGCGGGCGTGGGCGCCCCCGCACGCCGACGCTGCCCTGCGCGCTGCCGAAACCGAACGCGAAACCGCGCGGCAGGCCACGGCGATCGCCCGCGCCCATGCCGAGTAGGCCGAACGTGCCGGTGACTCGGATGCTGCCGCCAGGCACGCCGCTGACGCTGCGGCTCATGAGGGCATCGTCACGGTCAAGGACGCCGCGACTCTTGATCTGCAGGTCGCCGTGCAGGCCCGTAGCGTGTGGGCGGCCACGGCCACGGTCGCGTTCGAGGTTGAGCAGCGTGGCAAGGTCGAGCTGGAACGGCGCGGCATCCGCATCGGCGCCGAAGTCGACCGCATCGACACCGCCGCCTGGTTGGCGGCCGACCCGTGCGGCCCGCGAAGCCGATGACGCCTACCGCCCGATCACCGAACTGGACCTTCATGACACCGCTCGCTGGCCTTGCGCACAGTCGCTGACCGGGCCAGCCAGGACGCCGCCCACGTCGAAGGCGCCGACCTCGACGACACTCACGACAACAGCCGGGTCGAGTCGGACGAGCAAGGGCGCCCCCGTCGGGACGCCGCCGAGGAGCAGCACGCCCTGACGACCAGGTCTCCGACCCGTGAGGCCAGCGCGGACGTGGCCGATGTGAGAGTCAGTCGCGCCGTGTCGTGTTATCGCCGGGGAGGTTGAGTTCGTCGCGGATGCCGGTGATCCACCCGAACCAGCCGGCCACGCCGACGGCGTATTCCCACCCGTCGAGCTTGTCGATCATCTGAATGGTGGCCAGGTCCAGCTGCCGACGGATGCTGCCGCCGGTGACCGGCGTGTGACCGCCCCCCATCGGGGCGGTGGGCATCTGCAGCGTGGTCCACCGGGCCGCGTTGAACGCCCCGAACAGGGCCCGCTCGACCCCGTCGAGCGAGGCGTAGTCGTTCGGCAGCCCGTTGTTCACCACCTCGAAGACCGCGGTCTCCACCTCGTCCCCACTCGCTGGCGGCGCCCGCGAGTAAGGAGCAGAGCAGCCGTGTGCAGGAGCGGATCGAGGAGGCGTATCGGGAGCAGGTGCTCATGGCCGGGTACGACTTCCTGTCCGACCTGCGTGCCATCACGTACCACCAGTCCGGTGACGGGTTGGCGTTCATGGCCAGCACGTACAGGCTGGACTGCGTGGTCGAGGAACTGCAGTCCCTGGCCGACCGGGTCCAGGCCATCAGCGCGGCCGCTACCCAGAGCCTGGCCCAGGCCATCGCCCGCTGGGCCTGGGCTGCAGCAGGGCGGGTCAAGTGGTGCGCCAACTGCGGTGACAGCATCGACCTGGACGAAGACGAGTGGCAGGTCTGCCGGGGCCTGCCCGAGCACACCGGGTGCCACCTCCCCTCGACCACGGTGCAGGACGAGGACGCCGCCCGAGCCAACGTGATCGCCGACGCCGAGCATCTGGCGTACTGCGAAGACCGGATGCGCACCGGCGGGCCGCACCACGGCGACAGTGTCGAGGTGACCTTCCCGGACGGCCGGCAGGTCCAAGGCGCCTGGTACGTACCCGGCCCGGCCCCACTGGGTGCCCCCATCGTCCTGGACTGGTCCGACGACAGCGACGTCTCCCCGGCCGGCGCGCAGGTCCAGGTGATCGGGACCGATGCCGACTTCGGTGGGTGGGTGGTCAGCTTGGAGGATCTGCGCCGCCGCGAAGCGTTCCGGGCCCAGCTTGCGGAGCTGCGCGACCTCACCGACCAGGGGCAGGCGTGAACCCCACCACCGGCCGCGGGCCGGAACGCCATGCCCTGGTCGGCCACCCCGACGACATCACGGTGCCCGAAGCGGACTGGCCGGCCTACTCCGTCGGGTACGAGGCCGGGTTGAAGGCGGGGATTGAGCTGGGCGACCTGCGGATCACGGTCGAGCTCGTCCCCACCGGGCCCGCGCACGCCGGTCTCAAGCTCTGGCGCGCCGTCGCCCAGGCCCGCCTGCAGGAGGCCACCAGGTACCCCGTGCCGGGCCGGACGGGTGAGCAGCTTCGTGGGCGCGCCCGAGCCTCCTGGGGCCTCGATCAGCGCGGCGAGCACCACCAGGGCTGGGGCGAGCAGGGTGTTCGGGAAGGGCGGGCGTCGTGACCGCGCTGATCGATCGTCTGGGGTGTGACTTGGACGTGACGGATTGCTTCTGCGGCGCCGGCGGCGCCTCCACCGGCCTGGCCGCGGCCGGCTTTCGGGTCGTGACCGCCGCCAACCATTGGCAGGTCGCCATCGACACCCACGCCGCCAACCACCCCGGCACCGAGCACCTGTGTGCGGACATCAACAACTACGACATGCGCCGCCTGCCGTCCACGCGGGTGTTGTGGGCGTCGGTGATCTGCACCGAGGAAAGCCCCGCCGGCGGCAACAAGAAGCGGCGCCGGCCGCGCGGGCAGCTGGACCTGCTGGAGGTCGAGGGGAAGGTCGACAACGCTGCGTTCGAGCGCACCCGGGCCACCGTCCTGGATGTGATCCGGGCCAGTGAGGTGCACCGGTACGACGTCGTGGTGGTGGAGAACGTGGTCGAGTTTTACGAGGACTGGGCCTTGTTCGACTGGTGGCGCGACGGCATGCGCGTCCTCGGCTATGAGTCGAAGGTGTTCTCGATCAACTCCGCGCACATCAGCGGCCCAGACAACCTGCCGGCGCCGCAGTGGAGGAACCGGATCTACGTGGTGTTCGCCCGCCAGGGCGTCCCGATGCCCGACCTCACCCCCACCCCGCTGGCGTTCTGCCAGACCTGTGACCAGGACGTTCAGGCGATGCAGTCGTGGAAGAACGGCAACACGGTCGGCAAGTACCGCAGCCAGTACGAGTACCGCTGCCCAAACAGCCGCTGCCGGCACGCCCTGGTCGAGCCGTACATCAGGCCCGCGTCGGAAGCGATCGACTGGTCGGACCTCGGACCCAGGTTCGGGGACCGGGCCCGACCGCTGGCCGCCTCGACCAGGGCGAAGGTCGCCCGCGGGCTAGCGGAGTACGCCGACCTGCTGGAGCCGCTGCTGATCACCACCACCCACGGAGGGACCGACCCACGGGCGATGCCGGCCCGGTTGGCGCCGCTGCCGACCCGCACGGTGAAAATCGGGGACGGGTTCGTCGTGCCGCCCGGCGCGTTCGTGGCGGAGCTGCGCGGTGGCGGATCGTCCTACCGGCCGGTGACGCACCCGTTCGGGACGCTGTCGACGTCCCGGAACCACGGCCTGGTCATCCCCTACCGCAAGGGCCACGCCCGACCGACGAACGAGCCGATCTTGACCCTGGCCACCCACGACTCTGCCGCCGTGGTCCTGGCGCCGGCGTACGAGGTCTACGACTGCCACTACCGGATGCTCCAGCCGCGCGAGCAGCTGGCCGCCCAACGGTTCCCCGGCGAGTACGTCGTGCACGGCACCAAGGGGGAGCAGACCATGCAGGCCGGCAACGCCGTCTCCGTGAACGTCGCACACTGGATCGGACAACGAATCACAGCAACCTTGGGCGGCAACCTCGCCCCTAGCGGGCAACTGGCCCGGCACGCTGGAGCTGAAGACAGGGGTTAAGATTTGATGGACGATGCTCGCCCGGAGTGGGTTCGCCGCCTGGAAGAGAAGCACGGGCTGCCCATTACCCAGATCCTGGGAGTCATTTACGGGCTGTGCTACGACCCGCCCGTTGTCGTGGAGTCTGTAAGCCTGGACTATGCCGGCGACCCGCCCGAGCACAACAGCCGCGGGTACCTGTCGGCCATCCCGATCCGCCACTACGTGGGCTGGACCCAGCAACGCGACCCGCACCGCCGAATCGGGAACCATCACCGTGCTGGCACGTCGGTCACGGCGACGCTGGGGCGCGGAACCATGGAGCGAGAGGAACAGGTCAAGCGCACGGCAACCTGCCCGACCTGCGGGGAACGGTACGCCGATTCATTGACCCGATGACGTCTTAACCTACCCGAATGCCATCTACTGCAGCCCTTCGAGCAGGTAGCCGCCCAGAAGTTCGCCGGCGGGCATGTCGTGCACGAGACCACGGGTGAGCAGACCATGCGGACCCGGCAACGCTGTTTCTTTGGATATGGCTCACTGGATTGGCTAGTGAGTCGCGGTGGCCTTTGATGGCTGAGCGGACCAGTTAGGGTCTTCCAGGCGGTCAACGGCTGAATCGTGGTCGACCCTGAGACCGTGAAAGAGCCGGATTAATCGACTACGGCACCCAGCAAGACAGCCAGACATAAACCGCCCAAGAATAGCCCAATTAGTGAATCGGTGAGTACCGCCAATAGCGCCGATACAAGCCAAGTTGAAGGTCGATGGTGAGTATCCGCAGCCATTGCTGCAACCGATAAAACTAGGGACAGCCCGAGGGATAGACTAGTCGCCAGCAGGACGAATACCGTTTGATTTCGCGCTCTTGCGAAGTCGCCTGCTCGCCGCGGTGCGGCGCGCTCCTTGGGCATTCCCACCAATATCGCAATGGCTGCAAACCCGAAGCCCAGAAGACCAGCTGCTACGCCAGCCAACACGCCCAAGAAGGCCAACCTGTCGGAATGATCCATGCCATACAGGGGGCGAAACCAATGCTTAAGTGACAGAAGCCAGAACAACGCGAAGAAGGCAAAGTTTCCAGCGAACAGGAGCCTGCCCCAGGCGCGATCTACCCGGCCAACAACCGGCTTCACTGAAAGAGAAACCGAGCAGAGAGCGCGGAGGAAATGATCCCGCGGCGTCGGTTGTCCTCGAACATCTCATTAAGCTTGAGATATGCGTCGTCGGCATCAGGCATGGTGTCAGCCAGGGCGCTCGGCAATATTTCAAGATGATCTCCGATGCGCTGACGCAATATATTCAACTTATCGATCTTTCCTGTGCTCCTCCTTCGCCCAACGATTACCATTCGCTCCACGAGTTCCCCCGCTTCGCCGGCGATCTCCATAGCCTCCTGCTGCAGGTCGGCCGGCAAGTATTCGTCTCGTCTCCCCGTTCGGCCCATTCCCAGGCTGACCGAGACGCTCGGAATGTCCTCGCCTCGCCACAGACGCTTGGCGGATGAAAGAAGGCCGCCGCCGGTTGCTTCGATTTGTGCGGTTAAGAACCCCAGGTCGATTTTTCGGAACTGGCCCTCCATATCGCGCAGATCGGTCTGCAGGTTGCGGTTGTACAAACTGACAACATTGACGGGCGCACGTAAGAAGTCGCGCAAGTATTCACCGAGTTCGCTGAGGGTTGGGCCGTCGTCATGCCGATCATAGATAACGATATTGTCGGAACGCACGATTAAGTGCATAACATCAGCAATATAGGAGTTATTGGGAATTGAAATTGGGGTAAGTCCCGAACTGGGGTTGTACTGTATCGGCGCAGAGTCCCTGCTGCGCAGCGTCATAAAACGAGCGCGCACATTCCAGCCAGCGTCAATCCCATCGACGGACATGGCCAGTGAGTTACCGTAGACAAGCGCAGTCGGGTCTGCGGACGCACGCTGAACGGCGTCGGCAAATACCTGTTGCAGAGCGAAGCCGTCAGGGCTGTTAGGTCTTAGTTCCCAGCCGGCTATTACTCCCCGTCGTCGCACCATGCACGGATCGTACCCCTGGCGTCCACGAGTTGTACTGCGCTTTCCTTACTCCGCGAGATAGGCGGCACCCCGGACAGGGTCCACGAGCTAGATCGTCCACAACAGGCGGAGGCGCGGCCAGAGGTCCCGTCAGGTCCACCGGGCGCGGGTGCCCACGCGAGTGGTGACGCCGGGTGGGGCATCGAGCGTCGGTGTACTCACATGCGAAGTGATGTCGGACCCCTCGCGGAGCTATGAGTTCCGGCATGATGTCACAGTGGCTACAACGATCTACGAGCTCTTGGAGGACCTGCGGGCCTCTTCGATCGACCAGCGGGACAAGGGGGATAAGTTCGAACGGCTGGTCAAGGCGTATGTAACGACCGATCCTGCGTGGGCGCAGAAGTTCAGCGACGTCTGGTCGTGGACCGAGTGGCCCGGGCGCGGCACGAGTACCGACACCGGTATCGACCTGGTCGCTCGGAACCGGGACGATGACGGCCTGACCGCGATCCAGTGCAAATTCTACGCGGCTGGCGCAAGTGTGGCGAAGAGCGAGATCGACTCCTTCATCAGCCGCTCGGCGGGGGCCCAATGGACCCGGCGGTACGTGTTCGATACCGCCGCGAAGTGGTCTGGCAACGCCGAGGAGACGCTGAAGGGGGTCGCTCAACGCATCGACGTCGGCGATCTTGACCAGGCTGGCATCGACTGGTCGCAGTTCTCATGGTCCACTCCGCACGTAGTGGTCCCAAGCGGCAAGAAGGCGCTCCGCCCGCATCAGCAGCGGGCTTTGGTCGACGTGGTCGCGGGTCTGACCAAGCATGAGCGCGGGACATTGGTTATGGCGTGTGGCACGGGCAAGACCTTCACCAGCCTCAAGATTGCGGAGGAGATGGTCGGTGAGGGCGGCAGTGTCTTGTTCTTGGTGCCTTCGATCCAGTTGCTGTCGCAGACCTTGCGCGAGTGGATGGCGAACGCGCAGGTTGACGTTCGCCCCTTCGCGGTCTGTTCCGACGTGCGAGTTGGGCGGAAGGCGACCGAGGACGACGCCGACATGTCCACGATCGATCTCACTGAACCGGCAACTACCGACGCCGTCACGTTGATGAAGCGCATTCGCGGCGGCAAGCACGCGCAGCCGCGGATGACTGTGGTGTTCTCCACCTATCAGTCGATCGATGTCGTCATCAACGCCCAGAAGCGGGAGGGGCTGGCGCCATTCGATTTGGTGATCTGCGACGAGGCCCACCGCACCAGCGGCGTCACATTGTCCGGGGCCGAGGGCTCGACCTTCGTGAAGGTCCACGACGCCAACCTGCTGAAGTCCTATCGCCGCCTCTACATGACCGCCACGCCGAGGGTGTTCGGGGACGACGCCCGCAGGAAGGCGAACGACGCTGACGCCGTGCTGGCGGACATGGGGGATGAGGAGGTCTTCGGTCCGGTGCTGCATCGGCTGGGGTTTGGCGACGCCGTCGAGGCGGGTCTGCTAACCGACTACAAGGTCTTAGTCCTCGCCGTGGACGAGACCTACGTCGCGGAGAACTTCCAGCAGGTTATGGCAGAGGCGGGGGAGCTAAAACTCGATGACACCGCCAAGCTCCTCGGTTGTTGGAACGGCCTGGCCAAGAATTTCGGGCCCATTGCCAGCTTGGCGGGGACCGGCAGCCGTGCCAATGGTGCAGAGGACGACACTGAGCAGGATGTGCGGGTGGGACGCTCACCGATGCGCACGGCTGTTGCCTTCGCGCAAAACATTGCTTCTTCGAAGGCCGCCAGCTTTGCGTTTCCCCAGGTGATAGACCGCGCTTTGGAGCATTTGCCCGAGGATGTCGCGGCCTTGCGGGTCGAGGCTGTGCATGTTGACGGCACGATGGGCATCCACGAGCGCAATACGCATCTGGCTTGGCTGAAGGCCGCCGCCGGCGATGATGTCTGTCGAATCCTGACAAACGCGCGCTGTCTGTCTGAGGGCGTCGACGTGCCGACGTTGGACGCCGTCATTTTCCTGACACCGCGCGGCTCGCAGGTGGATGTGGTTCAGTCCGTGGGGCGGGTGATGCGCAAGGCACCTGGGAAGGAGCTCGGCTACATCATCCTGCCGGTCGTAGTCCCGACCGGTACCACGCCCGAGGCCGCGTTAAACGATAACGAGCGCTTCAAGGTTGTCTGGCAAGTGCTGCAGGCCTTGCGCTCGCATGACGAGCGTTTTCAAGCACTAGTCAACCAGATCCAGTTTAATAAAAAGAAGCCGTCCAAGATTGAGATCATTCCGGTTACGAACCCGGGCAATGACGATCAGGATGGGAGCGGAGAGACCGGTCAGCAGGACGGTGCCGAAAAAGCTAAGCAAGAGCTTGAGCAGACCATGCTTCGCTTCCCAGTCGAGCAATTCCGGGAGGCAATGTACGCCAAGATAGTGCTGAAGGTCGGCGAGCGCCGGTATTGGGAGACCTGGGCGCGCGACGTTGCGGACATCGCTGCGACGCACATCACAAGGATTCAGGGCTTGCTCGCCGACCCTAACGGCATGGCTGCTAAGGCGTTCACGGATTTCCTTAACGGTCTGCGTGGAAACCTAAACGACTCCATCACAACCGAGCAGGCCATCGAAATGTTGGCCCAGCACCTTGTGACCCGCCCCATTTTCGAGGCACTGTTCGAGGACTACGACTTCACGCAGAGCAACCCAGTGGCAATCACCATGGAGAAGATGCTGACCATCCTCGATGAGCACAAGCTCCCCAGCGAGAATCAGGCATTGGAATCATTCTACGGCTCAGTCCGGCGCCGGGTTGCCGGAGTCGACAACGCCGAAGGCAAGCAGCGGATCCTTATCGAACTGTATGATAAGTTCTTCGCTGCGGCTTTTAAAAAGACTGTCGACAAGCTCGGAATCGTATACACGCCAGTCGAAATTGTCGATTTCATCCTCCGCAGCGCGGACGACGTGCTCCGAAGTGAGCTCGGGCAGGGGCTCACCGATGAGGGCGTTCACGTCCTCGACGGGTTCACCGGAACCGGCACGTTCATGGTTCGCTTGCTGGCGTCTGGACTGATCAAGCCTGAGGATTTGCCCCGCAAGTACGCAAAAGAGTTACATGCTAACGAGATGTTGCTGCTGGCCTACTACATCGCCGCAGTTAACATTGAGACCACTTATCAAGACCTTACTGGCTCGCCCGAACCATTTCCCGGCCTAATCCTGACTGACACGTTCCAGTCCTGGGAGGATGACGACCGTTCCGACCTCGACGTCTTTCCTGAGAACAACGAACGCCTAGAACGCCTTAAGGCCTTGCCGATCACCGTCATTGTGGGCAACCCGCCCTACTCGTCAGGGCAGGACTCCGCCAATGACGACAACGCTAACGAGTCCTACCCCGGTTTAGATGGGCAGATCCGTGACACCTACGCTAAGCAGTCGACGGCGACGAATAAGAATTCTTTGTATGACTCATACATTAGGGCTATCAAGTGGGCCACGCTACGGATTCAGGACCGAGGCGTCATCGCCTATGTCAGCAATGGCGGGTGGCTCGACTCGAACACCGCCGACGGCATGCGTCTCGTGCTCGCCAGCGAGTTCTCCTCGATCCACGTGTACAACCTGCGCGGCAACCAGCGCACGACCGGGGAACTGGCACGACGCGAAGGCGGCAAGGTCTTCGGCGGCGGCAGTCGCGCCACGGTAGCAATCACCGTACTGGTCAAAAACCCGGAACACAGCGGGCCAGCTACCGTCCATTACTCCGAGGTGGCTGACTACCTCTCGCGCGAGCAAAAGCTAGCGAAGATCGCCGAGGACGTAAGTATCACAGCACTCGAATCAGTAGCGCACATTGAGCCTAACAAGCACGGTGACTGGCTCAACCACCGACGGGAAGACTTCGGCGCTTTCCTCGCAGTCGGCGATAAAGACGAAATTGGTATATTTGCAAAATATGCGGCCGGCGTTAAAACCAAGCGTGATTTGTGGGTATGGGATTTCGGTAACGAGTCGCTGATGAAGAAAGTAAATCAGACCGCCACGGCATATAACGTCAGCCTTAATGACGGTGCAGACTCAATCACGTCAAGCAACATCAGTTGGTCCCGCAAATTGAGCTCACGAGCCAATCGTGGTCAAGCGATCACTGTGGCGCGATCAGCCGCGGTGCTAGGGTGCTACCGCCCGTTTTCACGTATGTGGCTTTATTCGGACTCAGCTCTGGTGGACGAACCCGGCAGTACCCCGTCGTTCTTCCCTGGAAACGGGGCCGGTATGGGATTTGTTGTTACTGCACCTCGTGCCGAAGTAACTTTCGCCACTCTAATGATTGATCGTCTCCCAGACTTATCATTCTATACATACAGTGCGCAATTCTTCGCGCGTTGGCGTTTTGAAAAGGTTACTAATGACCCAGAAATGCTGTCTATCGAAGACATGACCACCGGGGAGGTCATCGACGGCTACCGCAAGGTTGACAACATTACGGACGAAGCCTTGGTCGGTTTCCAGGCCGCCTACTTCGGTGAGCAGATAAGCAAGGATGACATCTTCTTCTACACCTACGGCCTACTGCATTCAGCTCAGTACCGCACCATCTACGCGGCTGACCTGAAAAAAATGCTTCCCCGCATTCCGTTCTTGAAATCCTACGCCGACTTCCGAGCCTTCTGCGACGCCGGTCGCACCCTGTCCGACCTGCACCTGAATTATGAGAACGTCGATCCTTACCCACTGAGCGGCCTCGACCTCCTCGCGTCCGATGACGACTATGCTTTTTTCGCCGTCAACAAGAAGATGACCTTTGGTGGCAAGGGGAAAGATAAAAATCGTGGGGTGATTCACTATAATGACCGCATCACGATTTCTGGTATTCCGGAGGAGGCTTATCAATACACTCTTGGAAGTCGCTCAGCAATTGAATGGATTATTGACCGATATTGGGTCAAGACCGACGAGGCCTCCGGCGTCGTCAACAACCCAAATGAATGGTCGCGGGAAGTTGGGAACCCCCGTTACATCCTCGACCTGCTTGCGAGCGTTATCGCCGTTTCGATGGAGACTATGACGATCGTGAACAACCTGCCAGCCCTCGATGTCCGTTTGGGCTCTTTGTAAAGATTACCGTGGCCGTGCAGATGCGCCGCGAGAGCTGGCAGGCCCAGCCCGATTGAAGTGGCCCAACGCATCGAGATCCGAACTCTCGTGGACCCTTCGCACTGAGTCCACGACGTCACCTACGCTGAGGATGCTGCCGCCATGGATCGGTTCGTGGAACGGATCACAGCCAGTCAAAGCAGCTGAGGACACTCAAGAAGCTCAGCCAGACGCTTCCGTGTGCTCAAGTAACGAGAGATCGGCGGGACGACCGTCCTCCGGCGGCGGTGCTTGCCGTCTGCTATCCGCGCCCTCGGTGTGTGTTGCTGCCGATATGAGGCCATCCAGGTCGACGCCGTGGCTGGCGGTTCCGGTGGCCTCGTCCAGGTGGTGCAGACTGCGCCTCATGACGACGTCCTTTGCGTCACGATGGTCCGGTGGATACGCGAATCTGGAGCCCGGTCTCGATTGCACCCGCTGGTGGGCTGAGTCACGAGTCCGTCTATTTGGATGGTGATGGCTTCCTGCGGCGCCCGATCCTGAGGGTGCTCATCGAGGACGAGGTCGCTGTTGGGCCAGACGGTCACTGGGATCCGACTGGGGTCCGCCGCAGCGTCATGGCCGAGCAGGCTGAATCGGGAAGTCAAGATGTTGAGGGCGCTGGAGGCTCCGTCGACTTCGTCGGCGTTTTCGAGGTTGGCCAGCAGCCATCACCTGAGCTGGTCCGGAGAGCCCGCAACGCCATGGAGACACTTGATCGCGACCTGGGCGCGCCCGACTCTCCCCAAGTCCTGACGGAGACCTGGCCTAGCGACAGCTGGACCGGCCCCGTTCAGGTTGTCCGCCGGCGCGACCTCCTCGGCGACGCGGTCTTGACCCTCCCAGCCACGGCCATTTCCCGGGCGGGCGATCAAGACGTTGAAGTGACAATTCCCATGGAGCTAATGAGAGGGGCAACGGATCCCGTGTAGGCGCGATGCCTACCCAGCTTTCCCGACATCCTCGTTCAGGGTTGCGGGGTCGGTCAGGGTAGTCGGTCAGCCTTAGCTCAAGCTGCCCCAATCATGGCGACGTCGGCTGGTTGCGGCCGTGGATGGCATCGCTGGCGGGCAGGTTGCTCGAGATGGGCTTGAAGAGGCCCCGCGCCACCAGGGTCGCCTGGCAGGATGAAGCAGCAAGGCAGGCACAGCGAATTCGAGACGGGAGGCATCGTGGAGGCAGGGGGCGATGTTGATGTCATGGTGGTTGAACGGCGGATCACCGCTGAGCTTTCTCTGTTGGCGAGTCTGAGTCGGGATGCACGTAATGGCGTTGTGGCCCCTCCTGCATACGTGAGGCGCCATCTTGTGGAGCATGCAGCAGGTGGGGGTGAATTGCCTCTGTCCCTAACGGCACCGCAGTTCTTGCCTTTCGTGGATGCCGGCCGATACCGGGCAGCTTTGAGCCGCCTTGGTAAGAATGGCGCCTTTGTGCCCGCAAGCGTGCGCGCCTGGCGGGGCGCCGCTCATGTTTGGGACTGGAATGCTCCGGCCGCGAACGCCGGTGCTTTAGACATCTGGTCGAGTGCGCTTGGCTTGCCGCCAATCGCACGTGGGGACACCCATTGGGATGTCAGTTGGGCCTCGTGGCCGGTCGGTGTCGGCGAGATCATCGGACGTCTCCGGGGCGGGGTGCGAGCGGTGGCGGTCTTGGTGCGCCCTGACGGCACGCCGATTGCTGTCACTGGCTCCGACGACCGGTCGGTGCGGGTGTGGAATCTGGACACCGGTCGGCCGATCGGTGAACCCCTCACCGGCCACATCAGCACGGTGAGCGCGGTGGCGGTCCTTATGCGCCGTGACGGCACCCTCATTGCTGTGACCGGCTCCCACGACGCGACGGTGCGGGTCTGGGATCTGGATGCTGGCCGACCGATCGGTCAAGCCCTGACCGGCCACACCGGCCCGGTGTTTGCGGTAGCGGTCCTGGTTCGCCCCGACGGTATCCCGATCGCTGTCACGGGCTCTTGGGATGAGACGGTGCGGGTCTGGGATCTGGACACCGGCCAGCCGATCGGTGAACCCCTCACCGGCCACGGCAGCTCGGTGAGCGCGGTGGCGGTCTTGGTCCGCCCCGACGGCACGCCGATTGCTGTCACTGGCTGCACCGACCGGTCGGTGCGAGTGTGGAATCTGGACACCGGCCAGCTGATCGGTGAACCCCTCATTGGCCACGCCAGCACGGTCAGGGCGGTGGCAGTCTTGGTTCGCCCCGACGGTATCCCGATCGCTGTCACGGGCTCTTGGGATGAGACGGTGCGGGTCTGGGATCTGGACACCGGTCGGCCGATCGGTGAACCCCTCACCGGCCACACCGGCCCGGTCATCGCGGTGGCGGCCTTGTTCCGCCCCGACGGCACGCCGATTGCTGTCACTGGCTCCGACGACCGGTCGGTGCGGGTGTGGAATCTGGACACCGGTCGGCCGATCGGTGAACCCCTCACCGGCCACACCAACTGGGTAAGCGCGGTGGCGGTCCTGGTTCGCCCCGATGCCGCCCCGATTGTCGTCACGGGCTCGCACGACGAGACGGTGCGGGTCTGGGACTTGGACGCTGGTCGGCGGATCGGTGAACCCCTCGTCGGCCACACCAACTGGGTGGGCGCGGTGGCGGCCCATGTCCGCCTCGACGGCACCCGTATTGCTGTCACCAGCTCGCACGACCAGACAGTTCGGGTCTGGGACCTGGATACTGGCCGGCCGATCGGTAACGCCCTCACCGGCCACTCCCATTGGGTGATGGCGTTAGCGGTTCTTGTCCGCCGCGACGGCACCTTCATTGCTGTGACTGGCTCCCACGACGCGACGGTGCGGACCTTGGATCTAGATGCTGGCCGACCGATCGGGGAACCCCTCACCGGCCACACCGGCCCGGTCATCGCGGTGGCGGCCTTGGTTCGCCCCGACGGCATCCCGATCGCCGTCACCGGCTCCTGGGATGAGACCGTACGGGTCTGGAACCTGGACACCGGGCAGCCGATCGGGGAACCCCTCACCGGCCACACCGGCCCGGTCATCGCGGTGGCGGCCTTGGTCCGCCCCGACGGCACGCCGATTGCTGTCACTGGCTCCGACGACCGGTCGGTGCGGGTGTGGAATCTGGACACCGGTCGGCCGATCGGTGAACCCCTCACCGGCCACACCAGCGCGGTGAGTGCAGTGGCGGTCCTGGTCCGCCCCGACGCCACCCCGATTGTCGTCACGGGCTCCTACGACAAGACGGTGCGGGTGTGGGATCTGGACACCGGTCAGCCGATCGGTGAACCCCTCACCGGCCACACCGGCACGGTGAGGGCGGTGGCAGTCTTGGTCCGTCCCGACGGCACCCCAATCGCTGTCACCGGCTCCGACGACGGTGCAGTGCGGGTCTGGGACCTAATGGCCATGGTGTCAACGCGCTACCCAGTCCTGCACAGTCCGTCCAGCATCTCCTCGCTAGCTGTGGTGTCGTCGTTGCAACCCGCGAGTCTTCTCGTTGCCGGCCAGGGTGTGCTGATGGTGAACTTCCCAACCGAGGTGGAGCTGTGATCGTTGGCGTGCATGGGATCGGGCAGCAGCAGTTGGGCGCACGGCAACTGCTGCGGGACTGGGCGCCGGCCCTCACCGATGGTGTGGCCGCTGCCTGCGGCGGCCCGGTGGTCGACGTCCCGGTGGATCTGGCTTTTTACGGCAGTCTCTTCCTGAAAACCGGCCCGCCGGTCCGTAAAGGTTCTGAGCTGAAGGACAACGCCCCCAATGACCTGGGAGACGAGGAGCTCGCGAACGTGATGGAGGCGGCGTGGGAGGTGCTGACCGAGGACGAGATTGCTTCGGCTGCGCAGCTGTCACCCGAGAAGGGGTACACCCGGATGCCGGTGGCGCTTCAGAGTGTGTTGAGGGCGCTGGACGCCAGGTTCGGCCGGGCGGCTGGGATTCTGTACCTGGGGACTTTGCGGCAGGTGCGCCGGTATCTGAGCGACCCCGAACTGAAACTAAGAGCTGATGCGATCGTCGCGGAGACGGTGACCTCAGGATCGCGGATCTTGATTGGGCACTCGTTGGGATCGGTGCTCGCCCTGGAGTACGTCCGTCAACACCCTGACCACGAGTTGAATCTGCTGCTGACCTTGGGTTCGCCGTTGGGCCTACGAATGGTTCAGTCCCGTTTGCCGGAGCCGTTTCTCGGCGCGGGCACCGAGGCCGGGCTTCCGGAAAGTGTGGCAGCGTGGGTGAACGTCCGTGACGTTCGTGACCCAGTGGCCTGCGCCGGCGACTTAAGCGTGTGGTGGGCCGGGGTGATCGATCGGCACGTGGACAATGAGGGCGACGCCCACAACGTGGCTCGCTATCTGGGGAAGCAGGAAACGGGATCAGCGATCCTGGCCGCGGCCCCCTACCTCGATAGGCAGGACACGTGAGCGAGCAGCGGGCAGTTGATACGGGAATCCAGCGTCGCCACTTCGTCGCCGTCGCGACCGGCGAGTACGAGGACCCCACGTTCACTGCTCTCCCGGTGGCCGAGGAGATCCGCGAGCTCAGTCGATGGCTGGAAGACAAAGACCGACTGGGTGCGCGGGCTTTCGCCCGAGCCTTTCCCTCGTTGTCCCAGAACCCTGATGAGGACGCCATCCGGGCGGCTTTCCGGAAGCCGCCGCGGCCGTGGACTGAGGCTGATGCGGCGGTCGTTTTCGTGACCGGTCACGGTGTCACCGCCGACGAGACCCACTACCTGGTCCTGCGGGAGTCCGAGAGCGATGACCTGGCCGGGACGGCTCTGCGCACCGGGGACCTGATCAACTGGTTGCGCCGACGCAATGGCGTGCGGCATCTGCTCCTGGTCATCGACGCCTGCTACGCCGGCAAAGTGGCCGCCGACACGGTTCGCCTGGACGCCGACCTGCCCGAGTCCTGGCTGATTCTGCCCAGTGCCTCCAAGAACGATGAAGCCGCCCCCGGGGCTCTGACGTCCGCGATCACCCATGCGGTAGGGAAACTGCGTAGCGGGCAAGGCGAGAAGTACGGCCGCAACCGCCGGTACTTTCGGGTCAGTGACTTCATCGAGACGGTCCGCGAATATCTGCCTGATCAGGACCTCGTCCCGCTCTATCGCGGCAATCCCAACGCCGAGCATGTCTGCCTGCCTAACCCGCACTTCAGCGAAGCCGACAGCGTCATGACCCAGTCCCGCAGGCACGACCTCGCGCTGCCCCAAGCAGACCTGGATACGCACTGGGCGCCGCGGGCCCAAGGGGCCAGCGACGCCCGCTGGTTGTTCACCGGCCGCGCTGATCTGATGCGTGAACTGATCGCCACTACCTCACCCGCCCGTAGCGGTGAGCACCTGCACGTGCGAACTAGTCCCAACGTCACCCTGGTGACCGGCGGCGCCGGGTGTGGGAAGTCCGCCGTCCTGGCTCGCCTCGTCACCCTTAGCGACCCCGCCTTTCTTGCCACTTATCGCGGTGAGGTATCTGACATCCCGGCCGACCTGCGCCCGCCGGTGGGGGCTATAGACGTCGCCGTCCTGGCCACCGGGAAGTACCCGCATGAAGTGCTTGGCCAGCTCAGCGCTGCCATGGGCGCACAGCGGCCGGAGGAAACCCGCGGCGACGCTGACCTCACGATGCGGATTGCCGCCTGTCGGGCCACCCTCGATGCCCGGCCCAGCGTCCTCATCGTGGTCCTCGATGCCTTGGACGAGGCCGAAGATCCGATTGGGGTGGCCCGGATGCTCGCGCATCTCGCCGAGAGTCCGAACTTGCGACTGCTGGTCGGGGTTCGCTCGCCCGCCGGCCCTGACGATCGGCTCGCCGCCACCGGCCCGAGGGGTCCGCTGGCCGACCAGGTGGAAAGGCTGATGTCCGCTGACCGGCTGAGGGTGGACGAAGACCCCTGGTGGCATCAAAGCGACGTGCGCGACTACGCGGCCAGCATCCTGCGTCATACCCCCACTTCCCCGTACGCACCAGCCGAACATCACCAGCGTGCCGCCCAACTGGCCACCGTGATCGCAGCCCGAGTCGGACGCAGCTTCCTGGTCGCCCGCCTCGCGGCAACTGCCCTCACCCAGCAACGTAACCTCGTCGACCCGGGCGACGCGCTCTGGCTGGACACCATCGATGACGGCGTGGTCGGCGCGTTTCGGGCCGACCTGCGCCGCCTCTTCCCCGACCCCGACCGGCGCCTGGAAGCAGTGGAACTCCTGCGGGCGGTCGCCTTCGCCTACGGGCGAGGCCTGCCCTGGGGCGAAATCTGGCCCCTGGTCGCCAACGCCGTCGCCGACCGCCACGGCAAATACGGCGACCGGGACATCGCAGCGCTGCTCGCCTCCGGCATCAGCGCCTACCTGATCACCGACGTCGAAGACGACATCACCGTATACCGTCTCTTCCACGACGCCCTGCGTGCCACCCTGCGCGATAATTGGGCCAACTTGCTCTACGACCCCAATGACTAAGCCCGCAAACGATTCTGAGACGAGCCGGGTTGAGGCACGGATAACGCGGACCCTTACCCACCTCATCGAAGACCAGGCGTCACACGAGACACCTGCCCCCTACGTGCGCCGACACCTCGTCGAACATGCCAAAGCCGCCGGCCATCTCGACGCTCGCGTCCTAACGCCAGACGTCCTGCCATATCTCGACATCGAACGACTCCGCACAGCGCTTACCAGCAGCCCGGCTTCAGTGGCTGGCATCGCACGCACAATCAGACAGGTCACACATAGGTGGCGTCACGAAAGCCCGGCATCCAACGCCGCAGCCCTTAACCTCTGGACCCCCCATTCATCCACACAATCCACCTCGGCTGGCTCCCGGTGGGGCACCCGTTGGACCACCTGGCAACCGGATTTGAGCGAGACCATCGGACGTCACGCCGACGTAGTGACGGCTGCAGCGATCCATGTCCGCTCCGAAGACGGCACCCCCATCGCTGTTACCGGCTCCTGGGACGAGACGGTGCGGTTGTGGGATCTGGACGCCGGTCAGGCGCTTGGTGAACCCCTTACCGGCCACACTGGGTGGGTGACTTCAGTGGCGGTCCTGGTACGCCCCGATGGCACCCCAATCGCTGTCACCGGCTCATACGACGAGACGGTGCGGGTCTGGGACCTGGACACCGGTCAGCCGTTTGGTGAACCCGTTGCAGGCCAAACCGGGTGGGTCACCGCCGTGGCGGTCCTAGTGCGCACTGACGGCACCCCAATCGCTGTTACCGGCTCGGTCGACGGGGCGGTACGGGTGTGGGACCTGGACACCGGTCAGCCGATCGGTGAACCCCTAAGAGGCCACACCCGCACTGTGACCGCCGTAGCGGCCTTGGTCCGCCCCGACGGCACACCGATCGCTGTCACCGTCTCCGACGATACAAACTTGCGGGTTTGGAACCTGGGCACCGGCCGGCCAATTGGTGAACCTCTTACTGGCCACACCGGTGAGGTTAGCGCGGTGGCGGTCTTGGTTCGCCCCGATGCCAGCTCGGTCGCTGTCACCGGCTCTGCTGACCGGTCGGTGCGGGTGTGGGACCTGGATACCGGCCGGCCAATTGGTGAACCCCTCTCTGGCCACACCGGCGAGGTGAGCGCGGTGGCGGTCCTTATGCGCCCCGACGGAACCCCGATCGCTGTCACCGGCTCATACGACCGGTCGGTGCGGGTGTGGGATCTGAACACCGGCCGGTCAATTGGTGAACCCCTCACTGGCCACACCGGTGAGATAAACACGATTGTGCTCCTGGCGCGCCCCGACGGCACCTTGATCACTGTCACCGGCTCCACCGATCGGTCGGTGCGAGCTTGGGACCTGGACACCAGCCGGCCTGACGTTGGAGCCCACATCGTCCACACCAACTGGTTGAACGCTGTGGCGGTCCTAGCGTGCCCCGACGGCCCCTCGGTCGCTGTCACCGTTTCGGACGACAAATTGGTGCGGGTCTGGGACCTGGACACCGGTCAGCCGATTGGTGAACCCCTTACCGGCCACACCGGCACGGTGAGGGCGGTGGCGGTCCTGGTCCGCCCCGACGGAACCCCAATCGCTGTCACCGGCTCATACGACGAGACGGTGCGGGTCTGGGACCTGGACACCGGCCAGCCGATCGGTGAACCCCTTACCGGCCACACCAGCGCGGTGACCGCGGTGGCGGTCCTGGTCCGCCCCGACGGAACCCCAATCGCTGTCACCGGCTCATACGACGAGACGGTGCGGGTCTGGAATCTGGACACCGGTCAGCCGATCGGTGAACCCCTTACCGGCCACACCGGCACGGTGAGGGCGGTGGCGGTCCTGGTCCGCCCCGACGGCACCCCAATCGCCATCTCCGGCTCCCATGACAAGACGGTGCGGGTCTGGGATCTGGACACCGGTCAGCCGATCGGTGAGCCCCTTACCGGCCACACCGGATGGGTCAGCGCGGTGGCGGTCCTGATGCGCCCCGACGGAACCCCGATGGCTGTCACCGGCTCATACGACGAGACGGTGCGGGTCTGGAATCTGGACACCGGCGAGTCGGCAAGTGAACCCTTCAGTGGTCACACCAGCACGGTGAATGCGGTGGCAGTGTTGGTCTGCCCCGACGGCACCTCGATTGCAGTCACCGGCTCTTGGGACGAGACTGTGAGGGTCTGGGATCTCGACACTGGATCCGAGTACGTGAGCGCACTGCCCGTGCCGTTTCCCGTTTCGTCCATCGCTCTGGGCGAGGTCGGCCGTCAACTTCCCGTGGTGGTAAGTATGCATGGGCACGTGCTGCGGACGGATCTACGGCTTCGTAGTTGATTTCTAATTAAGATTTCCAGCGTGCCGTGTCAGCTAAGGAGCCAGTGAAGGCTTCGGATTGACCTCCGTGGCATGGATCGTGGCATGACAGCTAGCGTTCACGCAGGTCGACAGGATCGAGGTGTGCGTTCGGGCGTGCGTCCGGTGCTCGTCAGAGCCGTCTGGAACTTGGGACGGCGTCTTCGTAATGAGCAGGTCGACGGTTCGAGTCCGACCGGCGGCTCGGATGAAGGTGCAGGTCAGGACCGGTTTATGACGATCATTCGGTGTGCTTGAAAGTTGAACGTGGACAGAGGTAGGTCCTGTTCCTGTGTGTCCGAGCGTGTGATCGTCTAGGCACCGGCCCGGGAGGCGTTGTCAATCGTCGGAATCGACTATTCGGAGCCTGTCCTGGACTTGCGACGCAGGCACCGCGTACAAGGCAAACGTCCAGGTGTCGATGTTCCGGCCGGTCCCGGTGAGAACGATCGGACCGCAGTCCGCGACCAGGCTGAACTGGTCGTCATCCATGCCCAAAAGCCACAAGGCGTACGACGTATCGTCGACCTCCAGGCGGCGAAGTACCCAAGGCGGCCCGGGGATGCGAGCGCCGAGGTCTCTGCCCTCGGCCACGGCACGGTCCACCGCTTGCCTCCTGTCCCTGATGGAGGAGCTTGGCGAAATGCTGCTGAGCAGGACGCCAGTCGCAGCCTGCTGGCCCAAATCCTGAAGGCTGGACGCAACCGTGGAGGCGTGACCGTTGGCCAGTAGCCAGCCGCGTCGGACCATGGTGCGCAAGCGCAGTGCAGGCTCGGCCTCGCGCCGATCGCCGGCATCGTCCTCGCCGCCGGTCTCGTACGCGACCTCAACGTTGTTCACCACACCCTCCCCATCCGAGCCGTAGCCACTCAGGTACGGAACCTGAGGCGGATTGGCCAGCATGAGTACGGGGAAGTCAAGGCCCGGTATATCCACGAAGCCCTCCTGCTCTCACGCCGACGCGCTCCAGACGCACCGTCGGTCCTCAGGAAGCGACCCGTGGGTCCAGCATGGACCATGGCAAGACGGCAAGCGTTCGGCCTGATCGCCAAACGTCGATCCATGCGTGGAGGGTTTCGATCAGTGCTTGTCAGAGCGCTGTGGGAGTGTCCGCGGGCCGACGGCGGGCTGGCCGCAGCCCGATCGGCGTGCGTCAGAGCTCTTGCTTCTACTCTGTGTTGCTTTGTTGAATGTCGCCGTCGAGCTCGCCGCCGTAGGCGGTGCCGTGGAGTTAGGTGTTCGCAGGGACGCTCCATCGGGCCCGGGGCGCAGGCATCAGAACACCCAGAACACTCCTCTGATGTTGCCGGCCAGGGTGCTGACGCGGCTCAGCCGGTAGAAGCCGGGCTGCAGTGCGGGCAGGTGCACGATGAAATCCAATCTTTGGCCCAGGGCCGGTTCGGCAGCTAGCGATGCCAGAGGCGCCCACCCTCGTGCATCCTGTCGTTCAAGCGTGACGGCGCCGGTCAGTCTTCCCAGCGTGGTGCCGGCGGCGACGGCGTTCTCTCCGTTGGTCACTTCGGGACTCACGGCGAGGTCCGCCTCTTCGCCGGATTCGATCCCCTGCTCGATGCGCAGTATCGGGCCGGAACCGGGGAGGGTCGGCGGGTGAGCCGCGCTTCGATCACTGATCTCGAGGACGCCAGGGATCTCGTGGTTGGTGAAGCGGTAGTAGCCCGACGTCAGCCCGCGGATGGCTACCCACCACACCGGCCCGTTCAGGTGAGCTCGGGCGGTGACGGCGACCTGAAACACGTAACCTCCGCCGGCGAGGGGGTCCAGTCGCCCGGCGCCGTCCCAGCCGGCGTTGGCCGGGACGAAATAGCAGAAGGGCACCCACCGAAAGCCGTTCCACCGATCGACCGTGCCGCCCACCCCGTAGCGCACGTCCTTGTCGGTCGGATTGTCCACGCTGAGTGCGACCTCGCCGCCGGACTGAGAGACGTGGGCGGGACCGAACACCAAGTGAGGGCGACGTGCGTCGACCGGCGGCGGCACGCTTGAGGAGGCGACGTTCACCTCCCGATGGTCGGGCCCGGTGAAGAGACCATCCACACCCAGGCCGACGACGAGCGCGGCAACCGCCGCCAGGGCCATGCTCCCGTTGCGTCGACGTCGATGTGCGATCCTGGCTCGGCTCCCGACGCGCTGGGCCAGGCCAGGTGCTGGCTGTAATGGCGGGATCAACGCCGCCAGCGCAGCTCCCAGCTCGGCTTCGAGGTCGTCGTCAGTTCTGATCGGCCCTCCCGATTAGTCGCCCGTTCAGGGAATTGGTGCTGGGTGGCAAGAGCAGCCCGCAGTCGAGCAAGGGCCTTAGCGGTCTGGCTCTTTACGGTGCCGACCGAACAACCGAGGGCTGGGGCGGTCTGGGCCTCGGTGAGGTCTTCGTAATAGCGAAGGGCCAGAACTGCCCGCTGGCTGGCCCGGCGTCAGCTCCGGCAGAATCCGCTGCAGGGCGTCGCGCAGGTCCACGGCAACCAGGGGATCGGTGGGCACGGCCACGTCGGGCAGGGCATCACCGGAGGATCGCTCGCCGTGCCAGCGCCGGCGTCGGTTCGAGGTATACGTATTGACGAGCACCTGACGAACGTAAGCGTCCGGATCGCCACTGTTGGTGATCTTGGACCATCGCGGCCAGACCTTGACCAGAGCCGTCTGGACCAGGTCTTCAGCCAGTGGCCGGTCACCGGTAAGCAGCCACGCCACACGCAAGAGAGACCCCTGCCGTAAAGCGAGGTACTCCTCAAACGTGGGGCCTGCCACCATGTCACCCCCCATGCACCCATGTCAGGACCGCCTTCGGTTCAGTACACCGCCTGCAGTGGCCAAAAGGTTGCCGACAGCGTGCAGCTGAGATCTGGGTGCAACACCCGGCCTGGGCCTGCTCGTCGCGCAGAGCCCGCTGCGACTCGGCCTGCTCGGCCCGTTCGCGCTACGAGGCAGCCAGCTGTTAGCGGGTGGTCAGGAACAGCCCGGTTGCCAGCATCACTACGGTGCCGGTCAGGGCGCCACCCGCAGACCCAGGGCGTGGCACGGACCGCCAACCTCCGTGGGACAGGTCGTCGGACGCAGATCTTGTTCGCCTTGTTCGCTAGAACCTCGAAGCGCGCTCAGTTGTGCTCGGAGTACTGCTCGAAGCCCTGTGGGCGGCCGCCCAGCGACTTCGTTATGAACCGGTCCCGTGTCTCGCAGCGGTTGAGCCAGGCCATTTGCGGGACTGTGCGCCGCGATAAACCTACGGGGCGAGCAAGTGGGCCCTGGGGGATGTTGCGCGCGAGCGGGCAATCTACCGATTTCTAAGCCGCATGATCGTTACGGCTCGAGCCGCATTTGAGCCGCAAGATCAAGAATTTCGGGTCACCGAAATATTACCCAGCGTCTATCACTGCAGGTCCAATCATGATCAAATGGTGGCCAGGGGCGGGGTCGAACCGCCGACCTATCGATTTTCAGTCGATCGCTCGTACCAACTGAGCTACCTGGCCTCGCGCCCTGGGTGAACGTTCGGACCCAGGCGTTGCGACCCTGACCGGACTTGAACCGGCGACCTCCGCCTTGACAGGGCGGCGCGCTAACCAACTGCGCTACAGGGCCTTGCGGTCTTGCTGTACTTCGGTAGAGCGTACCCCCAACGGGATTCGAACCCGTGCTACCGCCTTGAAAGGGCAGCGTCCTAGGCCACTAGACGATGGGGGCCTGATGGACACACTACGGACAATCGATCCCGTCGAGGACCCACGTCAGCATAGGGGGTCACGAGGGTGATCGCCAAAGCGGCTCCTCCGGGGGCGCAGACTGGTCCGGTGGTGGAGATGTCGCGCGAAGAGTTCGAGAGTGCCGTGAGCGACGGTCTGGACGCCGTCCCGGCCGACCTGGCCCGTCAGATGAGCAACGTCGTGGTCCTGGTCGAGGACGACGCCCCGGCCGATCAGCCCGACCTGCTCGGGCTCTACCAGGGGACGCCGCTGACCGAGCGGTACGACGGCTGGGCGGCCGGCTCGCTGCCGGACCGGATCACCATCTTTCGCCGGCCGATCCTGGCCTTCTGCCGAACCGAGGCCGAGGTGGTCGAGCAGGTGCGGGTGACCGTGATCCATGAGATCGGCCACCACTTCGGGATCGACGACGAGCGGCTGCACGAGCTCGGCTGGGGCTGAACGCCGAACGGTGGTGGGTGGCCCCGGGAGTTGGGCTGAACGGGTACACCGACTGACGGCAAGCGACTACTCTGCAGAACCGAAGCAACACGTTAAGTGAGCATGACGTTCGAGCAGGGTACAAAGCAACGGCCGGTCGACCGGCGACGAAGGAGGGGCCGTGACGCTCCTGCACGGCACCGGCGGATTCACCGGCAAGCGCGCCCGCGGCGATCGGACCGGCGAGCGGACCATCGACCTGCACCGCCGCTCCGAGCCGCAGCCGGGCGAGCTGAGCCTGCAGCGCGGCCTGAGCGTCGAGCCGCGCCGGGCGGCCGAGCCGCCGACCTCCGGGTTGGGCCCGGCCGCCGCCGGTGTGATCGCCGGTGACGTGACCAATGGCGACCTCGGCCGGTCGGCGATCCTGGCCGCCGCTCTGGGCCGGCTGGCGGTGGCCGGCCCGACTCCCGCCGACGTCCTCGAGCTCCTGGTCACGGACGCCGCGGCCCTGCTGGACGCGCCCGCCCGGCTGGCCGTCGCCACTGCTGACCGGCTGGTCTGGACCGCCTCCTGCGGCGACCCGTCGACGCCGATCGGGGCCGAGGTCGACGTGAGCCGGACCGCCTGCGGGGCGGCCTGGCGGACGGCGGAGATCCAGCACGTCAGCACGCCGGTGGTCGGCCCGGGCACGATCGGGCTGAGGCTCGGCAACCCGGACGTGATCGAGCTGGACCGCGTCCTGGACGCCGCTCCGGAGGCCCTCTCGACCCGGTGCAGCGGTTCACCGGCGTCCCTGCTGGCCGTCCCGCTGCTGCGGCCGGGGCGGCCCGGTCCGGCCCGGCACGCCGATCCGGTCCGTGAGGTGATCGCCGTCCTGGCGCTGATCGGCGTCCGGCCCGGCTGGTTCGACGACGCCGACATCGAGACCGCCGCCGACCTGGCCGAGGTCGCCGGCGAACGGATCGCCGCCCTGGCCCGGGCCGAGGAGCTGCGCAGCGCCCCGGCGCCCGTCTTCCCGACGATGGCCGAAGTCAGCTTTCTGCCGCCGCCCGCCCTGGCGCCGGTTCCCGATCCGGCCCCGGAACCGGACGGCCTGATCACCGACCGCGAGGGGCAAGAGGGCTTCGACGGCTGGTTCGCGCCGGTCACGCCGCTGCCCCCGTCATTGCCGACCGCCCCGGTGCCCCGGCTGCTGGCCGCCCTGCGGCAGCGTTCGCGGCCCGAGCGCGCTCAGGGTCGAAACCACGAGCCGGAGCAGGAGTCAGCCTCAGGCTCGCCCGACCAGTCGGCCAATCAGTCACCCGACCAGTCGCCCGAGCAGTCGGTCGACCTGCGCTCGATCGACCGTCTTGACCAGGACGACGCCCGCCCGACCGGCCGGGTGCGACGGATCAGCCCGGCCCCGGACACCGCAGAGCCGGTGACCGAGCCCACCGTCGAGGCGGCCCGCCCGGCCGGCCGGTTCGCTTCGCCGACCTCGACCAGCCCGGCCGGGCTGAGCCTGTTGTCGGCCGACCTTCACTCGGCGCCCGCGGTCAGCCCACCGAGCCCGCCCAGCCTGCTGCCGGTCGGCCCGGCTTCGTCGTCCCTGTTGAACCGGACCGGCGAGGGGCCGCCCGGGTCGGAGCTGAGCCCGGCCTCCCGGGTGCCCCGGGCCCGGTCCCGCGGCGGACGGCCCACCGGCGGGACGCCGATGCCGCCGGCCATGCCCGCCCCGGACAGCATGGGCCTGTGGCAGTGGGACGCCGCCACCGGCACCTGTACCTGGTCCTCCCCGGTGGCCCGGCTGCTCGGCCTCGACTCGGGCACCGAGCTCACCCTCGACCTGGTCCGCGCGGCCCTGGTCGCCGGCGACCGCAGCCGGTTCGACGTCGCGATCCGGGCCATCGCCTCCGGGCGGGGCGTGGCCGGCGCCCTGCGCCTGAAGACGCCGGACGGCCGGGCCAAGCACGCCTACGCCTGGAGCGAGGTCCGCCGCGACGCCACCAGCGGAGCCGTCACCGGGGCCTGGGGCGGGGTGGTCGACGTCACCGCGTTCGAGCATGACGCCGCCGCGCTGCGCAGCGGTCTGGCCGGGCTGCGGGCGGCCCAGGAACTCACCGGACTGGCCACCTGGGAATGGCGGCCGGACACGGCCCAGCTGATCTGGTCGGACGAGATGTACCGGCTGGTCGGCGTCAGCCCGGACGACTTCGACCCGACCCCGGAACGCTGGCACGCCTTTGTCCATCCGGACGACCTGGACCGGGCCCGGCGGCTCGACCAGGAGAGCGACGACCAGGACGGCGAGCGGGTCGAGACGTTCCGGCTGATCGGCCCGGGCGGCGAGATCCGGCACGTGCAGTCCTGGTCGGCGATCAGCGGCCGCGCCGGCACCGGCACGAACAGCAGTACGGAGGCGGACTCCCGGGTCAGTGTCTACGGGGCCACCATCGACGTCACCCGGCAGGTGCACGACCGGATGATGCTGGAACGGCTCTCGGCCACCGACCCGGTGACCGGCCTGGGCAATCGGCTGGCCTACGACCGCCGGATGAAGGAACTGCTCGCGGCCGCCCCGAACGCCGGCCCGGCCGGTGCCGTCACTCTGATGCTGCTCGACCTCGACCGGTTCAAGGTGGTCAACGACAGCCTGGGCCACCAGATCGGTGACCGGCTGCTGATCGAGGTGGCCCGCCGGCTGGTCGCCGTCGTCCCGGAAGGATCGGTGACCGCGCGGATGGGCGGCGACGAGTTCGTCGTCGTCCCCCCGGTCGGTGCCGGGGAGCTGGAGATCCGCCGGCTGGCGATCGGGATCGTGGACGCCCTCCGGGCGCCCTACGTGCTGCCGGAGACCGGCGAGATGCTCATCTGTCCGGCCAGTCTCGGCATCGCCTCCTCCGACGGCCGGCGGGTCAGCAGCCACGACCTGTTGCGTGAGGCCGACATCGCGCTCTACCGGGCCAAGGACTCCGGGCGCGACCGGTTCGTCATCTTCGACGAGGTGCTCAAGACCCGGACCAAGGTGCGCTCGCGGGCCGAGCGGCAGCTGCGGGCGGCCCTGGAGTCGGATCGTCTGGTGATGGAGTTCCAGCCCGTCGTCGACTTCACGAACGGCCGGACGGTCGGGGCGGAGGGACTGGTCCGGCTGCGGGACACCGAGGAGGGCGGCCGGCTGATCGCCCCCGAGCTATTCCTCGACATCGCCGAGCAGACCGGCCTGGTGGTCGAGGTGGACAGCTGGGTGATCGAGGCCGCGATCCAGCAACTGGCCGAGTGGGGCGAGCGGTCCGGGGTGAACGGCGAGGCGCCGTGGCTGGCGATCAACCTGTCGGCCCGGTCCATGGAGCATCCCCGGATCGTCCGCCGCCTGATCGACGCCGTTCGCGGCGGCGAGCTGCCCGGCGGGGACCGGCTCAAGGTCGAGCTCACCGAGCACAGCTTCATCGGGGCCCTGCCCGGGGTCGAGGCCGGTTTGCGCCAGCTGATGGCCAACGGGATCGGTGTCGGGATCGATGATTTCGGCACCGGCTACTCGGCCCTCGCCTACCTGCACCACTTCGACCTCGACTTCATGAAGATCGACCGGTCCTTCGTGGCCTCGGTCGGCGAGGGCCAGCGCGGTGACGCGGTGGTCACCGCGATCGTCGACCTGGCTCACGCGCACGGCATGCGAGTGATCGCCGAAGGGGTGGAGTCCGGGCGCCAGGCCCGGCGGCTGCGGGAGATGGGCTGCGATTTCGCTCAGGGCTTCCATTTCGGTCGTCCGGGCGAGGCGGCCCGGATCGTGCGAGGCTGAGAGACTTAGACACCGAAACGCACGATCCGCCGCTTAATCCTGACTTAGGGGTCAGGGACGCATACGCTACTCACCTGGGCAGTCGTGGTTCGCGACGGTGTCGCGAGGTCAATGGCTGTTGCCGAGTCCATCGGGTGGGGAGGTTGCGAGCGCTGTGACGTGGTCCTCGTGGCTGATCTCCGCCCTCGTGATCGGTGGAGTCGGCTACCTGTCGCTGGCCGGCTTCGTCTGGGCCAACCGCCAGGGGGTCGGCAGTCGGCCACTGATCGTCATGCTGCTCTCGGTCAAGGTCTGGTCGCTCTGCTACGCCCTCGAGCTCAGCAGTCGCTCGGTCGAGGTCGCGCAGTGGTGGTCGGCGCTGAAGTACCTCGGGATCGTGGCCCTGCCGCCGGCCCTGTGGAGCTTCGTGCTGGCCTACACCGGCCGGGGAAAGCTCTCCCGGCGCTCGCTCGGGCTGCTGCTGATCCATCCGGTCGTGCTGATGACGCTGCTGGCCATCCCGGCCACGCACGACCTGATCCAGGTGTACCCGGACCATCCTCGGACGCTGCTGGGCGCCCCCGTTCCGGACGCCGGAAAGCTGTTCTGGCTGCACGCCGTCTACGTCTACGTGCTCATGCTGGGCGCGGACTTCGCGCTGTTCGCCCGGCTGGCCCGGATCGCCCGGCCCTACCGCCGGCAGGGCTATCTGCTGATCGCGGCGTCCCTGCTGCCCTGCTTCGGCAACATCGCCTTCAACCTGGACCTGCTCGGCCCGAAGGCCATCGATCCGACCCCGTTCCTGTTCGGGATCACCGCGGTGGTGCTGGTCTGGGGCTTCTTCTGGCTCCGGTTGCTCGACCTGACGCCGGTGGCCCGCGGTCTGGTGATCGAGCAGATGGCGGACGGCGTGCTGGTCCTCGACGTCTACGGCCGGGTGGCCGACGTGAACGCGGCCGGCGCGGCGATGATCGGCTCGCCCCGGCGGGGCATGGTCGGCCGGTATGCGGTGGACATCATTCCCGGGCTGGCCCCGGTCCTGGAGAAGGCCGACGTCGACCCGAGCTCCAGCACCATCGAGAGCGAGGTGCTGATCTACCCGACCACGGTCTCCCGGGCCGTGGGCCGTAGCCCGGCCTATGCCGCGGTGACCGGTCCGGTGATCGGTCCGGGGATCGGTCCGGTGGTCGGTGGATCGGCTGATCTGCCTGGGGTAGAACCGGTTTCAGCCTTGCCCGGGGTCATTGAGGCGGTTCCGGTTCCGGCCGGGCCGCGGGACGGGACCGCCGACGGGCAGGTGGCCCGGGTGCTCACCGGGCCGCCGCGGGACGTGGCCGTCTCGCTGACCGCCGTCACCGACCCGATCGGCCGGCAGATCGCCCGGCTGGTGGTGCTGCGCGACGTCACCGAACGCAACCAGACCGACCGTCAGGTGCGCGAGCTGCTGGACGAGCAGACCCGGCTGTCGGAGACCCTGCGGCAGAGCCTGCGGCCGGCCGAGCTGCCGGAGGTGCCCGGGCTCAGCCTGGCCGCCCGCTCGGTGCCCTCGGCCCGCGGCGGCGGGGTCGGCGGCGACTTCTACGACGTCCACCCGGCCGAGGACGGCGTCTCGGCCTTCGTTCTCGGCGACGTCTCCGGCAAAGGAGTTCACGCGGCCGTGGTCACCTCGATGGCCCGGTACACCGTGCGCACCCTCAGCGCCCAGGGCTGGTCGCCGCGAGAGGTGCTGCAGCAGCTGAACCGGGCCCTGCTGACCCCGGACGACCTGGAGCGGTTCTGCACCGTGGTCTACGGGCACGTGCGGCCCGCCTCGGCCGTGGTCGACCTGCGGGAGGCGGCGGCCGCCCGGACCCAGCGGGCCTGGGCCGCCGAGCCGTTGCTGGCCCAGCACCCGGTACCGGAGCCGGTGATTGCCGCCCCGGCGACCGGCGTCCGCCTGGTGCTGACCCTGGGTGGCCATCCGCCGCCGCTGCTGCGGCGCCGCGACCGATCGGTGCAGCCGGTCGGCCGGCCCGGAACGGCCCTCGGGCTGCTGCCGGACATCGACGTTCACGAGGTCACGGTCGATCTCGCCTCCGGTGACGTCCTGCTGGCCTACACCGACGGCGTCACCGAGGCCCGGGACGGCGACGAGCAGTTCGGCGAGGAGCGACTGGCCGACGTGCTGGCCGCGGTCGAGTTCGACCACGCCCTGGCGGCCGGCGACCCGAGCGCGGTTCAGCTGGCCGATGCGGTCGCGGACGCCGTGCTGCGCGCGGTGCGGGCCTTCTCGTCCGAACGGGACGACGTCGCGTTGCTGGTGCTGGCCGCCACCTGATCGCCCGGCTCGTCGAGCACCGGCTCGTCGAGCACCGGCTCGTGACGGCCGGGTTCGTCTCTGGTGGGTCCGCCCTGATCCAGCGGCAGGTGGACGGCGAAGCTGGTCCGGCCCGGCTCGCTGGTGACGTCGACCCGGCCGCCATGCGCGGCGACCACGGCCGCCACGATCGACAGGCCCAGACCGGTGCTGCCGGTCCCGGTGCCCCGCGAGCGGGAGCTGTCGCCGCGGGCGAACCGCTCGAACACCTCGGGCAGCAGCCCGGCCGGGATCCCGGGCCCGTCGTCGGTCACCGACAGCACCGCCTCGGCCGTGCCGCTGACCACCAGGCTGACCGTCACCGAGCTGCCGGCCGGGGTGTGCACGCGGGCGTTGGCCAGCAGGTTGGCCACGATCTGGTGCAGCTGGGAGTCGTCCCCGAGCACGGTCACCGGCTCGTCGGGCAGGTCGAGCTGCCACTGGTGGTCGGGCCCGGCCGCATGAGCATCGCTGACCGTGTCGACCAGCAGCATCGAGAGATCCACCGGACGACGGCGCATCGGCCGGCCCTCGTCCAGCCGGGCCAGCATCAGCAGTTCCTCGACCAGGCCGGTCATCCGGATCGCCTCCGACTCGACCCGGCTTAGGGCGTGCGCGACGTCGCCGGGCAGCTCCTGGCGACTGCGCCGGGTGAGCTCGGCGTAGCCGCGGATCGAGGCCAGCGGGGTGCGCAGTTCGTGGCTGGCGTCGGAGACGAACCGCCGGACCCGGGCCTCGCTGGCCTGCCGGGCGGTCAGGGCGCCGGCGACGTGCCCCAGCATCCGGTTGAGTGCGGCCCCGACCTGACCGACCTCGGTCCGCGGGTCGGTGTCCTGGTCGGGCACCCGGACGGCGAGCGCGACCTCACCCCGGTCCAGCGGCAGTTCGGAGACCTGGGTCGCGGTGGCCGCGACCCGGCTCAGCGGCCGCAGAGTTCGCCGCACGATGGCCGCGCCGATCAGCGCCACCGCCAGCAGGCCGAGCACGCTCACCGCGAGCACCACCGCGGCCAGCTGGAACACGGCCGTGGTGACGGCGCTGAGCGGCAGCCCGGTGACGATCACCCCGCCGTCCCCCCGCGGGTTGTGCTGGGCCAGCACCCGGTAGGAGCCGAGCTCGCCGCCCAGGTCGACGGTGTGTGGCTTCTCGTCCACGGCGAGCTCGGTCAGGGGCACCTGCTGGGCGTCGTCCAGGGCCGCCGCCTGCCCCTGCGGGTCGAGGGTGGCGGCCCAGACGACGTCGCCGTTCACGTCGATCAGCGCGCCCAGGGTGCCCTGGGCCTGGCCGGGCGCGGTCAGGAACCCGAGGCCCTGACCGCCGAACCGGTCCCGGTCCTGGGTGGCCTGCAGCAGCGGAGGCACGCCGAAAGAAGAGTCGGGCCGGGCCACGGCCCGCCGGGAACGGCCCACGGCCGAGGTCAGCTGGGCGTCCAGCCGCTGTTCCATGATCAGTTTGAGCGCACCCACACTGACCAGGCCGATCACGATGCTGACGGCGGCGGTCAGCAGGATCGTGGCCAGCACCAGGCGGCTGCGCAGGGAGCGCGGCTTGCGACGTCCGGAGGTCCGGCCGGATCCCGAGCCCGTGGTTCGGTCCGGCCGCTGGCGGAACCGCTGAATCAGACTCGTTCGCACGGTTCCTCCATCGGCAGCTGAGAGCTCAGTCCTGCGCGGGCTTGAGCACGTATCCGGCGCCCCGCACGGTGTGGATCATCGGCGTCCGGCCGACGTCGATCTTCTTGCGCAGGTACGAGATGTAGAGCTCGACCACGTTGGCCTGGCCGCCGAAATCGTAGTTCCAGACCCGGTCCAGGATCTGGGCCTTGCTCAGCACGCGCCGCGGGTTGCGCATCAGGTATCGCAGCAGTTCGAACTCGGTGGCGGTGAGGGCGACGGTGGTGCCGTCGCGGTAGACCTCGTGGCTGTCCTCGTCCAGGGTCAGATCACCCACCGTGAGATGGGCGTCGGCCCGCTGAAAGGCCAGGCTGGTCCGGCGGATCAGGCCGCGCAGCCGGGCCACCACCTCTTCCAGGCTGAACGGCTTGGTGACGTAGTCGTCGCCACCGGCAGTGATCCCGGCGATCCGGTCCTCGACCGAGTCGCGGGCGGTGAGGAACAGCACCGGAATGTCCCGGTCGTCCTCCCGCAGCCGGCGCAGCACGTCGAAGCCGTCGACGTCGGGCAACATGACATCCAGGATGACGACGTCCGGCCGCCATTCCCGGGCCTCCTTGACTGCCGTCGCGCCGTCCGGAGCGGATCGCACCGACCAGCCCTCGTACCGCAGGGCCATGGTCAGCAGATCGGTGAGAGTGCGTTCGTCGTCCACCACGAGCACGCGCACCGGCGTGCCGTTCGGGTGTCGTAGCGGTGCTGTGGTCACCCGATCACCCTTTCCAGCAAAGCTGAACGCTTGGTCGACTCAATCTGTGAATTCACTGTGAAGCCTGTGATTCAGCCCTGAACTCAATCGTGTCCGAGGTCCGAGCCGCTAGTCATTGATCGGCACGCGCTATCCGCGTCACGAATTACCCAGAGCCATGATGTACACACATGCAGTAGTGGGCAGCACAGGTGATCCACAGCTTGCGCACAGGGCAACCGCAGCGCCCTGGGTCACTCTGTGTGTCGATCGCCAGGCCCTGCGGTCTGACCCGGCCGGCTTCGCCCCAGAGCGTCATCACCAGCCGACGAACGCCCTGCGAAAAAGGAGTACCAGCGTGAACCAGCGCCATCGCGCCCGAGTGGCCCGGCTCAGGGCAGGACGGCGATGAAGCGCCCCGACGTCATCACCCGGGTTCCCCGTGGGCGCTGGCTCAACGCCGCGCTCGGGGTCGTGCTCGTCGGCGTCATCGCCGCGGCCTACTTCACCGTGGGCACGTCGGACTCCAGCGACACCGTCGCCACCCGCACGGCCACCGTGACCCAGGGTTCGCTGACCGCCAGCGTGACCGGCTCCGGCAACCTGGCCAGCTCGCGGACGTCGTCCCTGTCGTTCGGCGCCTCCGGCACCGTCACCTCGGTGTCGGTCAAGGTCGGCGACAAGGTGAAGAAGGGCGACGTGCTGGCCCGGATCGACACCGCCTCGGCCGATCGCAGCCTGGCCTCGGCCAAGGCTTCGCTGGCTTCGGCCCAGGCCTCGTACGACGACCTGGTGGCCGGCCAGACCGCGGTGGAGCGCGAGAGCGACGCCCTGCAGGTGCAGTCGGCCCAGCTCGGCGTCACCTCGGCGACCAAGAGCCTGGCCTCGGCCAAGAAGCAGCTCAGCAAGGACACCAAGGCCAAGGCCCCGAGCGCCACCCTCAGCAAGGACAAGGACGCCGTCACCCAGGCCGAGTCGCAGCTGGCCTCGGCCAAGGTCCAGCTGGCCCAGCAGCAGGTCACGGTGGCCAAGAACGAGGCCGGTCCGACCGCGGCCCAGATCGCCTCGGCCAAGGTGACGATCCAGAACGCGCAGGCGGACGTCGACGACGCCGACGACGCGCTGGCCGACACCAAGCTGCGGGCGCCGTTCTCCGGCACCGTGCTGACCGTCAGCGGGGAGAAGGGCGACAGCGTCAGCGCCGGCACCAGCAGCTCCTCGTCGGGCTCGAGTTCCTCGTCGTCGACCGGCACCGGCACCGGCACCGGGACCACGACCGGCTCGTCCAGTTCGTCGTCCAGCAGTTCCAGCAGCGGTGCCTTCATCACGATGGCCAGCCTCAGCACGCTCGACATCACCGCCACCGTGGCCGAGGCCGACATCGGCGGGGTCAAGGTCGGTCAGGCCGCCGTCGTCACCCTGTCGGCCAGCAGCGCCACCATGGACGGAAAGGTCACCGCGGTCTCGCCGCAGGGCACAACCACCAGCAACGTGGTCTCCTACCCGGTGACGGTCTCGGTCACCGACCCGGTGGCCACGGCCCGGCTCGGCGCCTCGGTTAGCATCACCATCACCACCGGCTCCGCCGACGACGCCCTGATCCTGCCGACCGCGGCCATCACCACCAGCGGCACCCGGCACACGGTCAGCCTGCTGAAGAACGGCGTCGTCACCCCGACCGTGGTCGAGACCGGCCTGATCGGCAGCAGCACGACCCAGGTCACCAGCGGTCTGGCCGCGGGCGACGTGGTCCAGCTGCCGACCACCACGACCAGCACCTCGACCGGGGTCCCGGGCTTCGGCGGCGGGGCCGCTCGGGGCCTGACCGGTGGGGTCGGTCGATGACCCTCACCCAGGAGGCGCCGGTCGCCCGGCCGGTCATCGACGTCCGGGCGGCGACCAAGTTCTACGGCATGGGCGACACCGAGGTGCATGCGCTCAACGGGGTCGACCTGGTCGTCGAGCGGGGCGACTATGTGGCCATCATGGGTGCTTCCGGCTCGGGCAAGTCGACCCTGATGAACATCATCGGCTGCCTGGACGTGCCCACCACCGGGCGCTACCTGCTGGACGGCGTCGACACCCGGCGGCTGGACGAGCGTCGCCAGGCGCTGGCCCGCAACCGCAAGATCGGCTTCATCTTCCAGTCGTTCAACCTGATCCCGCGGACCAGTGCCCTGGCCAACGTCGAGTTGCCGCTGGCCTATTCGGGAGTGAAAGCGGCCGACCGGCGGGTCCGCGCGATCGCCGCCCTGCAGCGGGTCGGCCTCGGCGACCGGCTGACCCACATCCCGTCCCAGCTCTCCGGAGGCCAGCAGCAGCGGGTGGCGGTGGCCCGGGCGATCGTCACCAACCCGGTGCTGCTGCTGGCCGACGAGCCGACCGGTGCCCTCGACAGCCACAGCACGGCCGAGATCCTCGAGCTGTTCGACGAGCTCAGCCTGGCCGGGCGGACCATCGTGGTGATCACCCACGAGGACGAGGTGGCCGGCCGGGCCAAGCGGGTGGTCCGGTTGCGGGACGGCCAGATCCTGATGGACGAGCGGGTCACGGCCCTGGCCGACCCGCCGCCCGGCGTCCTGGAGCGGATCCGATGAGCCGCTTTCTCGAAGCCGCGCGGTTCGCGGTCCGCGGGGTCACCGGCAACAAGATGCGCTCGGCCCTGACCACGCTGGGCATCCTGATCGGCGTCGCCGCCGTGATCATCCTGGTCGCGGTCGGCACCGGCTCCAGCGCCGCCGTCCAGGACCAGATCAGCTCGCTCGGCAGCAACACGCTGACCGTGTCCAGCAGCTCCGGCGGTACCGGCGGACGTGGCGGCGGCGGTGGCTTCGGTGGGTTCTTCGGTGGCGGCTCGCGGGTCAGCAGCGGCACCCAGACCCGGGCCGCCGTCCTGACCATTGACGACGCGGCCGCGCTCTCGGACAAGACCGAGGCCCCGGACGTGCTGTCGGTGGCCCCGACGGTGAGCGCCAGCTCGGTCACCGCGACCTACACCGGCGCCAGTCACTCGGTGAGCACGTTCACCGGAACCACGCCCAGCTACCTCAAGAACGACAACGACAGCGTGCAGGCCGGGACGGCGTTCTCCGACTCCGACTACACCTCGCACCGCCGGGTCGCCCTGCTGGGAACCACCGTGGCCACGGACCTGGCCGGCGGGACCGGATTGTCGATCGTCGGCAAGGTGGTGCAGTTCAACGGGATCGAGTTCACCGTGGTCGGCGTCCTCACCGAGAAGGGCAGCACCGGCCCGCTCGACCAGGACGACCGGGTGATCGCCCCGCTCACCTCGGTCCAGGACACGCTGACCGGGTACGCCTCGATCAACAGCATCTCGGTCAAGGCGACCTCGGCCAAGACCGTCGACCTGGCCACGGCCGAGGTCAAGGACATCCTGAACGCCCGGCACCGGGTCACCGCGACCACGGCCGACTACACGGTGTCCAGCGCGTCGTCCTTCTTGGCCGCGGCCACCAGCAGCAACAAGACGTTCACGGTGCTGCTGGCCTCAGTGGCGGCGATCTCGCTGCTGGTCGGCGGGATCGGCGTCATGAACATCATGCTGGTGACGGTCACCGAGCGGACCCGGGAGATCGGCATCCGCAAGGCCATCGGGGCCCAGAAGTTCGACATCGTGACCCAGTTCCTGATCGAGGCCGTGCTGCTGTCGGTCTTCGGCGGATTGATGGGCGTGGTCGTCGGGCTGGTCGGAAGCCAGTTCGACATCGTCGGGGTGACGCCGGTGGTGGCGCCCTACTCCGTGGCGCTCGCCTTCGGGGTGTCCGTCGTCGTCGGCCTGTTCTTCGGCCTCTACCCGGCCAATCGGGCGGCTTCGCTGCGCCCGATCGACGCCCTCCGATACGAGTGAACGGCCCGTCGTCACGGCGTCCTCGCCGCCCAGTGCAAGCAGATCCGGAGCCCAACGTGGAACAACCCAGCCGAGCCGCTGACCCGATGCCTGACCGCGGTCCACGGGGGGCGTCCGAGGGGCCGGCCGATCAGTTCGGCCGTCCGGTTCCACAGGCCTGGCGGCCGACGGAACCTCTTGCCGGCGGACCGGTCTCGGGTGGGTCGGCCCCGGACCGTACCGCGGCGGCCGGCCCTCCGGCCGCCGGGCCGGCGGCCGGAGGGCCGTTCGACACTGCGCCGAGCAGGCCCGGTGATCCCGCCTCCGAGGAGGATTTCGCCGCTGAACCCTACGACGGGGGCCCGGTCGATCCGGACGCCCGCTGGACCGGGGCCCCGATGGAGCCGGCCGACGAGGACCTCGATCTGCTGGCCGAGAGCAACCGTCGGCCGGGCCGGCTGACGGTCGTTCTGCTGGGCGGAATCCTGGCCGCGGTGGCCTTTGCCGGCGGCGTCCAGGTGCAGAAGCACTGGGGCGGTTCGAGTACGGCGGCGTCCGGCCGGGCCGGGGTCGGGGCCGGGGGTTTCAGCCGGGCCGGCGGTTACGGCGGTTTCGGTGGTGGCGCGGGTGGTTTCGGTGGTGCTGGCGGCTTCGGTGGGGCAACCGGGACCGGAACGGGGACCGGGGCCGGAGCGGGGACTGGAGGTGGCGGCGGAACTGGGGCTGCGGCCGGAGGCACGGGGACGGGTGGTGCCGGCAGTGGCACCGCCGCTGGAGGGACGGCCGCGGACACGCCGGTGGTGGTCGGAACCGTGGTCAAGATCTCGGGCAGCACGGTGACGGTGAAGAATTTCGCCGGCAAGACGGTGAAGGTGAAGATCTCGAAAGACACCACGATCTCGCTCACGTCGACGCTCGGTCTGACCGGCCTGAAATCCGGGACGTCGGTCAGCGTGGCCGGCTCTCAGGCCGCTGACGGAACCGTCACCGCGACTTCTCTGACGGCTCGAAAGTGATTTCTGTTATGGCATTTCGCAGGTCGGCTCGATCCGACAACGGTGTTCTGTGCACAGAAGGAGATACCAGGATGTCCCGCTTCCGGGTCGCGTCCCGCCGCAAGACGGTCACCGTTGTCGCTCTCGGGCCGGTGCTCGCACTCAGCCTGGTTGCCTGTGGCGGAGGCTCCAGCGGCACGACGTCGGCGGCGGCCACGCCGAGCGGCAACGCCACCGGCGCTCCGGGCGGTGGGCAGCGTGGTGGTGGGTTCGGCGGTGCCGACTTCACCAAGATCCAGGCCTGTCTCAAGGCGGCCGGGATCGCCCTGCCGACCCGAAGCGCCTTCCCGCGCCCGAGCGGATCGTTCACCCGCCCGAGTGGCACGGCGTTCCCGCGTCCGAGCGGCTCGGCCGGGGCCGGTGGGTTCGGCGGTGGTCGTGGTGGAGGCGGGATGTTCACCGACCCGCAGGTGCAGGCGGCCTTGAAGGCGTGTGGGATCACGGTCCCGACCGGTCGGCCGACGGCGTCTCCGACCAGCTGAACGAGGTCGGTCCGATGTGAGATCTGTGGGCAACTCGGCTGTCGGTACAGACGACGGGCAAGTTGTCCACAGATGTTGAGCCAGCCACTGTTTCGGTGCTTCGCTGTCTAGTCTCGAACGCATGGACGAGAAGCGGGTGGTGCATTCAGGCGGGTCGGTGGGGGCGTGGTTCGCCTCGTCCGGCCCTGCTCAAGGCAGGGTGGGGGCGGTCGAGGCGGCGCCGGCAGAAGGTGATTCGGCAAGTCCGTCGACTCGGGTAGATGCCGTGGATTCGAGGTCTGAGCAGCCCAAAGCTGGCTCACTGGTTTGGATTTCGATCGGCAATGAGACGTCGCCCGGCTCCGATGGTGCGACCCCGCAGCCGCAGCCGCAGCCGCAGCCGGACCTGGAGCCGGAGCGGGACCTGGAGCCGGGGCCAGAGGAGGGGGCGGAGTCGAGGCCAGACCCGGGGCCGGACTCGGAGTCGGAGGCGGGACAGCAGCGGGGGCCGGAGCACGGCCGGGCGGTGCCGGGGGATCTGTCGGATGACGAGTTGCTGGATCGCATCCGGGCCGATCATCGGGCGATCGGTGTGGCGCAGGCCCATGAGTTGATCGATGTTGGTGAGTTGGCTCATCGGCGTGCGGGTGAGGCGGTTTCGGAGTTGAGGTTCAAGCCGTTGCCGGGCCGGGCGGCGGTGTCGATCGGAGCTCGGGCGGTGGCTGAGGAGCTGGCGTGTGAGTTGGTGTTGAGTAGCGGGCAGGCGGAGCGGGTGGCGTTCAATTCGGTGGGGTTCGTTCTGGAAGCTGCTCAGACCCTCGACTACCTGGAGCGCGGTGAGATCGATCTGCCGAAGGCGGAGGCGATCCTGGACTCGGTGCGAACCGTGATCGACGGGACTCTGGATGCCGATCCGGATGGTCCTGAGCCGCATCGGTTGGCCGAGGGGCTGCAGGAGAAGGTTCTGCGTCGGGCGCCTGGGCAGACGGTGTCGAATCTGAAGCGGGCCTGCTCGAAGGCGGTGATTCAGATTGATCCGGAGGCGGCTGAGCGGCGGCACAAGGTGAAGCGGGAGCGCCGTCATATTCGGTTGGTTGGGACTGCTGCACGGATAGGTGACATCTGATCTGTGGGGCTGTGCGCCCTGCTGGAAGGATGTTGATCGTGCCTAGACCCCATCCCAAGGAGTTCCGTGACGACGTGGTGGCCGTGGCCAGGCGTGGTGAGGCTCCGATACCCCAGATCGCGAAGGACTTCGGGATCAGCGAGTCGTGCCTTCGTAACTGGCTGACCAAGGCTGATGTCGAGGACGGCAAGCGGCCCGGGGTGAGCGAGACCGAGTCGGCTGAGTTACGGGAGCTGCGTCGGCGTAACCGGTTGCTGGAGATGGAGAACGAGGTCCTGCGCAAGGCCGCCGCCTACCTGTCGCAGGCGAACTTGCCGGGAAAATGATGTACCCGCTCGTCCGTGAGCTGGCCGCGGCCGGTGCCCCTGTACGGGTGCCGGTCGCGGTGACGTGCCGGGTTCTGAAGATCGCTCGTCAGCCCTACTACCGGTGGCTGGCCCAGCCGGTCACCGACACCCAGCTGCGTCAGGCCTATCGGGCTGATGCCTTGTTCGACGCCCATCGTGCGGATCCGGAGTTCGGGTACCGGTTCCTCGTCGAGGAGGCCAAGAGTGCAGGTCAGGGCATGTGTGAGCGGACCGCGTGGCGGATCTGCTCGTCCGGCGGGTGGTTCTCGGCGTTCGCGAAGAAGAAGCCCAAGTCCAAGAGACCCGGCCCGCCGGTGCACGACGACCGGGTGAAACGGAAGTTCACCGCGACCGGCCCCAACCAGTTGTGGCTGACCGATATCACCGAGCACCGCACTGGTGAGGGCAAGGTCTACCTGTGCGCGATCAAGGACGTCTGGTCCAACCGGATCGTCGGCTACTCCATCGACTCCAGGATGAAGTCCCGCCTGGCCGTACGCGCACTGAACAACTCCGTCGCCAACCGCCTGGCCCAAGGTCATACGCGCACCGAAATCTCCTCCTGCATAGTGCATTCGGACCGAGGGTCCCAGTTCCGGAGCAGGAAATTCGTTCGCGCCCTCAAACGCCACGATCTGCTCGGATCGATGGGCCGAGTCGGGACCTGCGCAGACAACGCCGCAATGGAATCGTTCTTCGCGCTACTGCAGAAGAACGTCCTGGACCGCCGAACCTGGACCACCCGCGAGCAACTACGCCTGGCCATCGTCACCTGGATCGAACGCACCTACCACCGCCGGCGCCGGCAGAACCGACTGAACCGATTGACCCCCATCGAATTCGAGACCATCATCACCACACCGGCCGCCCAGGCCGCTTAACCCGACTGTCACCTATCCGTGCAGCGGTCCCGTTCCGATGGACGACAGCATGTGTCTGCTGGAGGTGTATTTGCCGGCGGATCAGGCGTTGCGCGCGTATGCGGTTCTGACGGCGTTGGCTGAGGCTGCTCGCAGTGAAGGTGACGGGCGGAGTGTGGATCAGCGGCGGGTGGATGCGCTGGTTGATGCGTTGATGGATGTGCTGGCGTTGTTCGATGCGACGGACATCCGGCATCGGTGTGCTCATCCGGAGCATGATCATGAGGGTCCGACCACCAGTGAGCCGCCCGCGGCGGAGGATGGTTGTGAGGATGCGGCCGCGGGTACCGCCGCTGAGTCGGATCGCCCGGCGGGTACCTCGCCGGCGAGCTCTGCGACTTCGAGTACGTCGGCTGGTGCCGAGCAGGCCGAGCGAGCCGAGCGAGCCGAGCAGGCAGAGGAGACCGAGCAGGCAGAGGAGACCGAGCAGGCAGAGGAGACCGAGCAGGCAGAGCCGGCCGAGAACGCCGAACAGGCCGGGGGAGCTGCGCAGGCCGGGGCTGGCGGGCGGTGCGCAGCGGCTCAGGATGGCGAGCTGGGGCGGCGCGAGAACGCCAGCGCGTCCGCTGGGCACGGTCCGGCCGCTGGGCCGGGGGTGGCTAATGGGCGGGCGGCGGTCGAGGAGCAGGGTGGGGCCGGTGCGGAGTTCGGTTCGTCTGAGTGTGAGTGTCCTTGCTGCACTGGGGTGATCACCGACGCTGACGACCTCAGCTCATCGGGGTCGCCGCCGGGCGTTGCCGCGGGGCGGGGATCGGGGTTGTCGCCGGGGTCGGCGCCGGGGTCCGGGTCGGCAGCTTCTGGTGGTGATCGTCAGCAGTCGGGGATGTCTGGTGGTGAAAGTCGTGGTCGGGGTCGCGGGAAGAGGGGTGTGTCAGCCGGTTCTGGGCGTGGGGGTGGGCGGCGGGTTCGGGCGGATGCGCAGATTGTGTTGACGTTGAGTGCTGAGACGTTGCTGGGGTTGGATGAGGAGCCGGGGTATCTGCAGGGGTACGGGCCGGTGATCGCGGCGATGGCCCGTGATGTGGCGGCCACCGGTACGTGGCGGTGTGCGGTGGTGAATGGTCGGCATGGGACGTTGGAGGGGCTGGGGTCCAGTACGTACACGCCGAGGTATGTGCCGTCGGCGCGGTTGCGGCGGCATCTGAGTGTGCGCGACGGGAGGTGCCGGATCCCGGGGTGCACTGCGCGGGCGGGCATCTGTGAGGCCGATCATCGTGATCCGTATCCGGGTGGGGTCACCTGTGAGTGCAACACCGATTTGTTGTGCAAGCACCATCATCGGATCAAGCATGAGACCGGGTTCCGGGTCCGGGTCAGCACTGATCCGAACGATCCGCCCGGAACGCTGATCCGCACCACCCCCGGCGGAAGGGAACACCGCATCTACCCCGAACCGCTCCAGAGTCCGAGTCCGGCCGGCCGGCCGACCCCGGCAACGGCCGAAGCCGGCAAGGATGCCGGTGGGCCGGCCGATCCCGGCTCCGCTGGGTCGAACCAACGTTCACCGACCCGGCCCGATCTCGGTCCGCCGCCCTTCTAGGCCCGGGAGGTCTCCGGCGCCGCCCGGTGTCGGGTGTTGGATCTGGGCGTCGGGCGTCGGGCCTTGGCGTGAGACATCAGGCCTTGGCGTCGAACATCAGGCCGTCCTGGAGGATCGAGGCCAGGCTGTCCTGGTCCACGCCTTTGGCGCTGATCAGGTCAGACAGGTTGCTGCTACCGCTACGCAGGCTGTCGAGCAGGCTGTCGGAGTCGGTCCCGAGCAGATCGCTGAGCTTGTCCAGAGTGGTCTGCTGAGCCTCGGTCAGGCTCGATCCGAGCACCCCGGAGCTGCTGTCCGCGGACGACGAGGTCGGGGGCGGCCCGGGCGGCGGGCCCTGCGGTCCCCGAGGGCCCTGCGGACGCTCGGGCATGCCCTTCCTGCTGGTGATCGAGGTGATGATGTCGTCGGCCTTGGCCGAGGAGGCCAGGTCGGCCGGCATTCCGGCCTTGAGGGCGGTGGCCAGGTCGTCGTGGGACACGCCCTGGGCCGCGGCGACGTCGTCCAGGCTCTTGCCCGACTTGAGCTGGCTGACCAGGTCGTCCTTGCTCAGGCCGAGGGCCTTGGCGGCCGTGTCGAGCACCTCGCCGTGGCGGTGCCGCCCGCTGTGACCGTTGAGGGCCTGGGCGTTCAGGGTCGAGTTGCTACTGATCGACGTCATGGACATGACTGCGGCTCCTCTCGTGCGACCGTCTTTCGGTCACCCCGAATACCTCGTCCCGATCGAGCTCGGATGGAGCGAACCGGGCCGACTCACAGCGCCCTCATATCCACCGGACATCCGCCGTTCAGAAAACGGGTTCGGCCCGGCCCGGGCTCTCGCGGTAAGTTCAGAGGGAGTCTCCCCACCCTGGATAGGAGGGTTCTGTGTCTCTGGATCGTCCACCGACGCCCGATCCGTACCCATTACTCCCAGTTGCCGGTAGCTTCACCGTCACGAGTTCCGACATCCAGGACGGCGAGCGACTGGGCGACAAGTTCGCCAACGCCACCGGCAACACCTCGCCGCAGCTGGCCTGGTCCGGGTTTCCAGCCGAGACCAAGGGCTTCGTCGTCACCTGCTTCGACCCCGACGCGCCCACGCCGAGCGGTTTCTGGCACTGGGTTCTGGTCGGCCTCGCCGGCGGCATCACCCACCTGCCTCAGGACGCCGCGGCCGACGAACTCCCCAAGGGCGCCTTCCACGTCCGCAACGACCTCGGCCACGCCGGCTACGACGGCGCCGCGCCACCGCCCGGCGACGCGCCGCACCGGTACTTCTTCGTCGTCCACGCCATCGATGTCGCGGCGCTCGACGTTGACCCCGGCGTCAGCCCGGCCGTCGTCTCCTTCAATCTCGCTTTCCACACGCTGGCCAGAGCCCAGATCGTGCCGACCTACAGTCTGTGAGCAGGACCCACCCGTGAGCGCAATACAGCTTCCCGCCGCCGGCACCCGTGTTCTGCTGCTCGAAGGCATCCACCCCGATGCCGTGGCCGCCTTCGAGGCCGCCGGGTGCCAGGTCACCTCGCTGGAGCGGGCCCTCGACGAGGCCGAACTGATCGAGCAGGCCGTCGGCTACCAGCTGCTCGGAATCCGGTCCAAGACCCAGGTGACCGAGAAGGTGCTGACCGAGCTGACCGACCTCGTCGCGATCGGCGCCTTCTGCATCGGCACCAACCAGATCGACCTGGCCGCGGCCAGCGCGCGCGGCGTCGCGGTGTTCAACGCGCCGTTCTCCAACACCCGCAGCGTGGTCGAGCTGGCCCTGGCCGAGATCATCGCCATGACCCGGCGGCTGACCGAGAAGGACCGCGGCATGCATGCCGGGGTCTGGGACAAGTCCGCAACCGGGCTGCACGAGGTCCGCGGTCGCACCCTGGGAATCATCGGCTACGGCAACATCGGCACCCAGTTGTCGGTGCTGGCCGAGAACCTGGGCATGAACGTGATCTTCTACGACACCGCCGACCGGCTCGCCCTCGGCAACGCCCGGTCGGTCGGCAGCCTCGAGGAGTTGCTGGCCTCGGTCGACGTCGTCACCCTGCACGTCGACGGCCGGGCCGACAACAGCGGGTTCTTCGGTGAGGAAGAGTTCGCTCAGATGCGGCCGGGCAGCTTGTTCCTCAACCTGTCCCGCGGCTTCGTCGTCGACCAGGAGGCGCTGCGCCGCCACCTCGAGTCGGGCCATCTGACCGGTGCCGCGATCGATGTCTTCCCGGAGGAGCCGAAGGGCCGCGGCGACCGGTTCGAGTCGCCGCTGCAGGGCATGGCCAACGTGATCCTCACCCCGCACGTGGGTGGTTCCACCGAGGAAGCCCAGCAGGACATCGGCCGCTTCGTGGCCGGCAAGCTGCGCGACTACATCATCAGCGGTGCCACGTCGCTGAGCATCAACCTGCCGCCGCTGGTGCTGCCCGAGCGTTCCGGCGCGGCCCGGCTGGTCCACGTGCACCGCAACACCCCCGGTGTGCTGGCCGCGATCAACAACGTGTTCGCCGCCGAGCAGGTCAACATCGACGGTCAGATCCTCGGCACCCGGGGAGAACTGGGCTACGTGATCACCGACATCGGGGCCGTTCCGGGCCCCGAGGTGGTGGCGGCCCTGGAGTTGCTGCCCGAGACGATCCGGTTGCGTCAGCTGACCTGAACGTCGCCGGGCTGATCCAGGTCCACTGATCCACGCGTCTGACTCAGGCCCACTCACCTGGTCGTCAGGCCCACTCACCTGGTCGTCAGGCCCACGTCATCGGCTACCGCACCGGGCTCACCAGGCCGGCGGTAGCCGGTTGACGTTTGGCTGTCAGGTCTGGGCCGGGTCGGGGCGGAGCCGGGTCCGAGCCGGGTCCGAGCCCGGGCGGTGTGGTCCGGGCCGTCCAGGTTGACCATTCGGCTGCTTAAACGGTTCGGGAGATTGACCCGGCCTGTACCCGGACCAAGGATGCCCTGACTGAGCACCCTGGATGCGGCGAAAGAGGCTCTGGTGAACCCTCCACAGTTCTGGCAATGGCGCCGGACGGCGAGTACGGGCAATGAATCGGCCAGGCCGGCCACGCCGAGGCGATCGGCCGGAGGCGGGAGCGGGGCGGTGGTCAACCCCGGCGAGGATCGGCTCCGCGCCGTCCTCGGTTCGCGCTCTCCGGGCGCAGTTCTCAGCCTCGCCCTGCCCTCCGCCCTGGCGGTCAGCCTGGCTGCGGCCGCGATTCCATCGGCGGCCCATGCCGCCCCGGCCGCCCAGGCTCGTCAGGCCGCCCAGGCCGCTCAGGCCGCCGGCCCCGAGCAGGTGACCAACGGCAGCTTCGACGACGGCCTGACCGGCTGGAACAACTACCCCTCGCCCACGGTCACCGCCGGGCAGGGCTGCATCGACGTCCCCGCGCACGCCGGGGCCTACGGCGCCGCGATCTCCCAGCGGCCGATCCCGATGATCGCGGGCGAGACCTACGCGCTGACATTCTCGGCCTCGGTGACCCCGGGCCTCTCCGGTACCGTCCGCGCGGTCATCCAGGCCGGGGCCGACCAGAACTATGCCCAGGCCCTGCCCGAGAAGGCGCTCGACCTGGGCCCGGACCTCAGGCAGTTCAGCTACACCTTCACCTCGGCGGTCGACATCCCGCAGGCCGAGCTCGACTTCCAGCAGAGCACCGACAACACCGCGGCCTACCGGCTCTGCGTGGACGACGTCTCGCTCACCGGGGGAGCCACGCCTCCGGTCTATCACCCCGAGACCGGGCCCCGGGTGCGGGTCAACCAGGTCGGCTACCTGCCGAAGGGCCCCAAAGGAGCCACCCTGGTGACCGACCTGACCGCGCCGACCGGCTGGCAGCTCAAGAACTCCGCCGGCACGGTGGTGGCGTCGGGCCAGACCGCTCCCACGGGCGTCGACCCGAGCGCCGGCGAAAACGTCCAGACCATCGACTTCAGCTCATACCTGAAGTCCGGCGCCGGCTACACCCTGCTGGCGGACGGTGAGACCAGCTACCCGTTCGACATCAGCGCCACCGCGTACCAGGGCCTGCGCAAGGACAGCAAGACGTTCTTCTACACCCAGCGCAGCGGCGTCGCGATCTCCGACGCCGTCGCCCCGGGCTACGGCCGGGCCGCCGGCCACATCGGGGTCTCACCCAACCAGGGCGACACCGCGGTGCCCTGCCAGAGCCTGACCGACGACTCCCAGAAGCTGCTGGCTCAGCCCTGGACCTGCGACTACACCAGCGACGTCAGCGGCGGCTGGTACGACGCCGGCGACCACGGCAAGTACGTGGTCAACGGCGGGATCGCGGTCGCCCAGCTGATGCAGGAGTACGAGCGCAGCCGGACGGCGTTCTCGGCCGACCGGGGCAAGCTCGGCGACAGCACGCTGCGGGTGCCGGAGACCGGCAACAAGGTCCCGGACATCCTCGACGAGGCCCGCTGGGAGCTCGAGTGGATGCTGAAGATGCAGGTCAAGCCGGGCCGGCCGATGGCCGGTATGGCCTTCCACAAGGTGGCCGACGTCGACTGGACCGGTCTCCCGCTGGCGCCGGCCGCCGACCCCCAGAAGCGGGTGCTGTACCGGCCCTCCACCGCGGCCACCCTCAACCTGGCCGCCGCGGCCGCCCAGGGAGCCCGGCTGTTCGCGCCCCACGACCGGGCTTTCGCCGCCAAGCTGCTGGCCGCGTCGACCACCGCCTACGCCGCGGCCAAGGCCGAACCGGCGCTGTACGCCCCGGCCCCGGACGCCGCCCTCGACCCGAACCCTGGCAGCGGGCCCTACGACGACGCCGACGTCAGCGACGAGTTCTACTGGGCCGCAGCCGAGCTGTACCTCAGCACCGGCTCCAAGACCTACCGCGACGCCGTCCTGGCCTCGCCGCTGAACACCGCCGACGTGTTCACCGGGGGCTTCGACTGGGGGCACGTGGCCGCGCTGGGCCGGCTCGACCTGGCCTCGGTGCCGAACCTCATCCCGGGCCGGCTGACCGTGATCAAGTCGGTCCTGGACGCCGGGCACCGGTTGCTCAGCGCGCAGGCCGGGCAGCCGTTCGGTCAGGCCTACGCCCCGGCCGGAGGCAACTACACCTGGGGCTCGAACAGCGCGATCCTCAACAACATGCAGATCCTGGGGACGGCGTACGACCTCTCGGCCGACCCGCGGCTGCGCAACGCGGTGGTCCGCAGCATGGACTACCTGCTCGGCCGCAACGCGCTCAACATCTCCTACGTCACCGGTTACGGCGACGTCTACAGCCAGAACCAGCACACCCGGATGTACTCGCACGAGCTCGACGCGAGCCTGCCCCACCCGCCGGCCGGAACCGTTGCCGGCGGCCCCAACTCGACCACGGCCACGACCGGCGACCCGGTCTCGACCCCGCTGTTCAAGAACGGCTGCGCGGCTCAGTTCTGCTACATCGACGACATCGGGTCGTGGTCGACCAACGAGATCACGATTAACTGGAACGCTCCGCTCTCCTGGGTGGCCTCGTTCCTGGCCGACCAGGACAGTGGCGGCCTGCTGGGCTGACCTCAGCGCTTGCCGCGGGCGGCGAGGAAGCGCTCGTTGCCCTCACGAACGTCGACGATCGGCTCGGGATAGTCGAGCTTGAGCCGGTCGTCGGCGGGCAGCTTCCAGGGTTCGTGCACGGCCGGGCCGTCGAGGCCGGCCAGTTCGGGCACGTACCGGCGCACGTAGACGCCGTCCGGGTCGTGCCGCCGGGCCTGGGCGGTGACGTCGTAGGTGCGGTTGAACCGGGAATCGGTGCCGGTGCCGGCCACCCACTGCCAGTTCATCGTGTTGTTGGCGGTGTCGCCGTCGACCAGGTGGTCGATGAAGTGCTGGGCCCCCAGGCGCCAGTCGAGGTACAGCGTCTTGGTCAGGAAATGCCCGACCACCAGCCGGGCCCGGTTGTGCATCCAGCCCTCCCGCAACAGCTGCCGCATCCCGGCGTCCACCAGGGGCAGGCCGGTCCGGCCCTGCTGCCAGGCCTCGAACTCCGATCCGGGACGGCGCCAGCGGTCGCCCCGGGTGCGGAAGTCGCGCCGGGTCGAGTCCGGCCGAGCCGCCAGCACCTGATGGTGAAAGTCCCGCCAGGCGACCTGGCGGACGAACGCCGGAGCCGGATGCGGCCCGTCGTCGCCGGCCCCGACGATCACCTCGACCGGGGAGAGACAGCCCAGATGCAGGTACGGCGAGAGCCGGCTGGTGCGGTCGCCGGCCAGGTCGTCGTGCCCCTCGTCGTAGTCCTCGGCGTGCCGGCTCAGCCACTCCCCGAGGACGGCGCGCCCCCGGGTCTCACCGCCTTCCGGCAGGTCAGAGGCCGGATCGCCGGAAGCGATATCGGTGCCCGAGGGCAGCCGGCCGGGCGCGATCCGCGGCATCGTGATCTTCCGGGGCGCCGCCAGCGGATCGCGGTGTGGTTCCTTGGCCCAGCGGCGGAAGTAGGGCGTGAAGACGGCCATGTGGTCCTTGCCCGCGGCCGTCACCCGGCCCGGTGGGACGACGAACAGCGAGTCCTCGTGCACCTCGAGCCGGGTGCCGTCGTCGGTCAGCGCGGTGTGCAGCCGGTCCTCCCGGCGCTGGGCGTAGCCGCTGATGTCACCGGCCAGATGGACCACATCGGCGCCGACCTGATGGACGACGTCGAGCACCTCCGCGACGACGTCACCGCGGCGAACCACCAGGTGCCCTCCACGGCTGCGCAGCGAAGCGTCGAGGTCGGCCAGGGAGCGAGCCAGGAAGTGGGCCCGGTTCGGCCGGTTGAAGCCGGTCCGCAGCAGCGCGTCGTCCAGGACGAACAGCGGCACCACCCGCTCGTGCCCCCGCACCGCGGCGTGCAGGGCCGGATTGTCGTGGACCCGCAGATCCCGGGTGAAGACGACGACGGCGGTGCCCGATCCCTCAGCCATCTTCCTGGTCTACCGGTCCCGATGGCGGTGCGCCCGTCGAGCATCGTCCTGGTCCACCGATCCCGATGGCGGTGCCCCCGGCGAGCCCAGTTCTGATCTTCGGGTCAGCCACGCCCTAGCCTTGCCGACTATGGATCGCGCCGACCTCACCTCGCTGCTCGTCGCCGTCGCCGCCGGGCTGGGGGCCGGCCTGGTCGCCTGGCTGGTGGGCCGGATCATCCTGCGGATCGGACGCCGTCACGACCTGCCGTCGATGGTCGCGCTGGACCGGTCCTGCCGACAGGCCTGGGTCACCACCGCGGTCGCGGTCGCCGTCCTGGTCACGGCGGACGTGCGGGACTTCCCGGTCGGCTGGCGCCGGGCCGCGGTGATCGCGCTGATCGCGGTGGCCTGCTGGCTGCTGGTCCGGTTGCTGGTGGTCGGCGAGCAGTTGCTGCTCAGCCGACTGCCGGTCGAGGTCAAGGACAACCGCCGGATCCGGCGGGCCCGGACCCAGGTGACCCTGTTGCGGCGGGTGCTGGCCGCGGTGGTCATCCTGCTCGGGCTGGCCGCCTGCCTGATGACCTTTCCCGAGCTGCGGACCTTCGGCGCCTCGCTGTTGGCCTCGGCCGGGCTGGCCGGGATCGTGGCCGGGCTGGCCGCCCAGACCACCCTGGCCAACATCATCGCCGGCCTTCAACTGGCCTTCACCGACGCGGTCCGGATCGACGACGTCGTGGTGGTCGAGGGCGAATGGGGCTGGATCGAGGAGCTGACCCTGACCTACGTCGTCCTGCACATCTGGGACGAGCGCCGTCTGGTGCTGCCGACCAGCTACTTCACCACCACGCCGTTCGAGAACTGGACCCGGACCGAGGCCCGGCTGCTGGGGGCGGTCGTCCTGCACCTGGATTACGCGACGCCGCTCGGACCGTTGCGCGACCATGCGCACGCGGTGATCTCGGCGTCCCCGCTCTGGGACGGCAAGGACTGGGTGCTCCAGGTGGTCGACACCACCGACACGACCATGGTGGTCCGGATCCTGGCCTCGGCCGCCGACGCGCCGTCGGCCTGGGACCTGCGCTGCGACATCCGGGAGGCGCTGATCGTCTTCCTGCAGCAGAACTACCCGCAGGCGCTACCGGTCACCCGCGTGCTGGGAGCCGGATCTCCAGGAGCGGGATCTTCAGGAGCCGGAGATCGGGGCGCCGGATCTCCAGGAGCGGGATCGCCAGGAGCCGGAGATCGGGGCGCCGGATCTCCAGGAGCCGGGCCGACGGTGGACGGCGGCCCCGTGGTGGTGGCCCGGGCCTCCGACCTGCGACCGGTCGACGGGGCCAAGCCCGGGACGAGCATGGCCGGTCAAGCTCCCGAGCCCAGCTTGCCCGAAGGTCCGACACCGCAGGACCGAGCGTGATTCTAGGAATCCGCCGAAGATCTCGCTACGGTCCACCGTGGGGGTCTGTGGCACGGGGGAAGGATCTGGCGTGGACCTCGAATTCTGGGGCCGCCTGCTCAACGGCGTGGGGCGGCGGGGCGGCCTGATCGTAGGCATCGTCGCCGTCTGCTGGTTGCTGGTGCGCGGCGTCCGGCTCGTTGAACAAGTGCTTTTCAAGCGGCTGCGGATGGACGTCGAGGACAACCGGCGGATCCGCCGGACCCGGACCAGGGTCACCCTGCTGCGCCGGCTCGCCGTCGTCCTGGTCGTCGTGATCGGGCTGGTCTGTGCCCTGATGACGGTCCCGCAGCTGCACACGTTCAGCACGTCGATGTTCGCCTCGGCCGGAGTGGCCGGGATCGTCGCCGGGCTGGCCGCGCAGACCACCCTGTCCAACATGTTCGCCGGCCTGCAGTTGGTGTTCACCGACGCGGTCCGGATGGACGACGTGGTCGTGGTCGAGGCCGAATGGGGCTGGGTCGAGGAGATCACCCTGACCTACGTCGTCCTGCATCTCTGGGACGAGCGTCGGCTGGTCCTGCCGACCAGCTACTTCACCACCACGCCGTTCCAGAACTGGACCCGGAACGAGGCCCGGGTGCTGGGCGCGGTCACCTTGTACCTGGACTACGCCACACCGTTGACCGCGCTTCGCGAACGAGCCGAGGCGGTGGTCCGGGCCTCACCGCTGTGGGACGGGCGGGACTGGGTGCTGCAGGTGATCGACACCACCGAGCACGCCATCGTGGTCCGGGTCCTGGCCTCGGCCACGGACGGGCCCACTGCCTTCGACCTGCGGTGCGAGATCCGCGAGGCGCTGATCACCTATCTCCAGCAGGCCCACCCGCAGGCGCTGCCGGCCCAGCGATTCGTGGTCGCGGCCCACGCCGAGCAGATCCATGGTGAGCAGGCCCACCCTGAGCAGATCCAAACCGAGGTGGCCCACCCCGAGGGGGTCGAGCCGGGGGCGGATGAGGTCGACCGGCCGACCACGTCGGGCGAGGCCGTGGCCGGCGTGATCGATCTGGACGCCGGGCTGGTGTCGCCGTCGCCGAGGATGGCTCTGGTGCGGGGCGAGCGCAAGCCGGGCCTGGCTCGCCGGGCCGATCTGCGCCGGGCCGAGAAGCTGAAGGCCCGGTCACCCGCTCCGTCCCGCTAGCCGGCCAGTGGGGGCTACTCCCGGTCGGAGGTGAGCGGCAGCCGGACCTGGAAGCAGGTGTCGCCCGGTACCGACTTCACCGACAGGTCGCCGTTGTGCCGGTTGACCACGATCCGCCAGGAGATGTCGAGGCCAAGCCCGGTACCCTCGCCGACCGGCTTGGTGGTGAAGAATGGTTCGAAGATCTGCCGGACCATTTCCGGCGGCACTCCCGGTCCGGTGTCGCAGACTTCGATCAGGGCGAAGTCGCCCTCCCGGTGGGTGCGCAGGGTCAGGGTGCCCGAGCCGTGCATGGCGCCCAGCGCGTTGTCGATCAGGTTGGTCCAGACCTGGTTCAGCTCGGCCGGATAGGCTGGGATCAGGGGCAGGTCGTGGTCGAACTCCTTGACCACGTTGATGCCCTCGACCACCTTGCCGCCCATCATCACCAGGGTGCTGTCCAGACCGGCATGCACGTCGATCTGCTGGTGCTCGGCCCGGTCGAGCTGGGAGTACTGCTTGGCCGCGCCGATCAGGTTGCTGATCCGATCGGTGGCGTCCTCGATCTCGGACATCAGCTGTTCGCTCTCGAGCGCGTACGTGATCCACTTCAGGCCGGACTCGAGGTGGCCGGGCGGGATCGCGGCCCGCATCTCGTCCAGCCACTCGACGTCCAGGCCGGCCGCGACCAGCACCGGGGCCAGCTGCCAGCCGGCGGACACCTGGTGGTCGTCGAACCAGTCGCTGATCTCGTCCTCGCGGTCGCTGGCCTGCATCGGCGTCAGGTGCTTGGCCTTGGCCGACCGCTCGATCGCGTCCTCCTGCAGCTCGGACAGCTTGACCAGGGTGTCCGGGTCGACCTTGCCCGAAGCCAGGTGCTTGAGCTTGCCCCGCATCGCCGCCACCCGCTCGCGCAGGGTGGAGGTGGCCCGAACGGCGGCCGCGGCCGGGTTGTTCAGCTCGTGGGTCAGGCCGGCGGTGAGCCGGCCCAGCGCGGTCAGCCGCTCCCGCTGCCCGAGCACGGCGTCCGACGAACGGATGCCCATGAACATGCCCTCGAGCAGGTGCATGGCCATCGGGAACCAGCGCTGCAGGGCGGCCCCGAACTCGTCGGCCGGGATCTGCCAGAAGGTGCACTCGGTCTGGGTGCGGACCGAACCGGCGTACTTCTGGTTCTGGGACTCGTTGTGGGTGGGGGTCAGCCAGGCCCGGGTGGCCCCCGAGTACACCCCTCGTTGCGAGGACCGGTTGGTCTCGACGTCGTGGTCACCGACCCGCCGGGACATGATCATCGTGCCCTCGACCAGCATGAAGAAGCAGGTCGCGGGCTCCTCCGCGCCGTAGACCGTGGCATCCGCCGGATAGTGCTCGATCCGCCCGTTGTCGGACAGCCACGTCAGTTGCTCGTCGTCCAGCGACTCGAACAAGAAGAACGTGGACAGGTCCTGCGGGCTGAGGCGGTCGGTCGGTGCGTCGGTGGCGGTCATCGGGTCTCCAGCAAGGGATTAAGGGTGGTGCTCAAGGGGTAGAGAGGTACTGGTGGACAAGGGTGACCGCCATTGCGCCCTCGCCGACGGCGGAGGCAACGCGTTTCACCGACGTGGCCCGGACGTCGCCGGCCACGAAGATCCCCGGAATGCTCGACTCCAGGGGGTAAGGGTCACGATCGAGCACCCAGCCCTCAGGCCGCTTGCCCGAGCTGAGCAGGTCGGTGCCGGTCTTCACGAAGCCGGCGTCGTCACGGGCAACCGTCTCGGGCAGCCAGTCGGTGAAGGGTGCGGCGCCGATGAAGATGAACACGTGCCCGCAGTCGATCGTCTCCTGCTCGCCGGAGGCGTTGTTGCGCAGCACGATCCGCTCCAGGTGGTCGGTGCCATGACACTCGACCACTTCGGTGCAGGTCTGAACGGTGATCTTGTCGTTGCCCCGGACCTGCTGGATTAGGTAGCTCGACATCGAGCGCTCCAGATCGGGCCCGCGCACGACCAGGCTGACCCGGCCGGCGTGCTGGGAGAAGAACATCGCCGCCTGGCCGGCTGAGTTGGCCCCGCCGACGATCACCACGTGCTCGTCGGCGCAGGCCTCGGCCTCGGTGGAGGCCGAGCCGTAATAGACACCCCGCCCGACCAGGCCGTCGGCGCCCTCCGCATTGAGCCGCCGGTAGTTGACCCCGGTCGCCAGCAGGACGGCGTGAGCGGCCACCCGGGTGCCGTCGTCCAGGTGGATCACGCGCTTGGGGCCGTGGGTCTCCAGGGAGGTGACCTTGCGAGCGGTGAGCAGCTCGGCCCCGAACCGGCTGGCCTGGCGGCGGGCCCGATCGGTCAGCTGACCTCCGCTCACCCCTTCGGGGAAGCCCAGGTAGTTCTCGATCCGGGAACTCTGGCCGGCCTGACCGCCGGTCGCGGTCCGCTCGATCAGCACGGTCCGCAGGCCCTCGGAAGCGCCGTAGACGGCCGCCCCCAGGCCGGCCGGACCGCCACCGACGATGATCAGGTCGTAGAAGTCGTCGGACGGCGCGGTCGAGAGGCCGACCTTGTCGGCGACCTCGCTGATGCTCGGCGTGATCAGCACGTCGCCACCGGCCGTCAGCACCACCGGGATGTCGGCCGCGGTCGCCCCGGCCGCCTCCAGCAGCTTCAGGCCCTCGGGCTCGTCACTGGCGTACCAGCGGTAGGGCACACCGCTGCGGGCCAGGAAGTCGCGCACCTCGTGGGCCTGCGCCGACCAGCGGTGACCGATGATCCGGGTCTCCTCGATCGGCTGGTCGCCGGTGGCCTTCCAGACCTCGATCAGGGAGTCAATCACCGGGTAGAGCTTCTCCTCCGGCGGTTCCCAGGGCTTCAGCAGGTAGTGGTCGACGTCGACGATGTTGATCGCCTCGATCGCGGCATCGGTGTCCGCGTAGGCGGTCAGCAGGGCCCGGCGGGCCATCGGGAACAGGTCCATGGCCCGTTCCAGGAACTCGATGCCGTTCATCCCGGGCATCCGGTAGTCGGCGAGCAGCACCGCGACCTTGTCGCCGCGCAGCAGGATCTCCTGGAGCGACTCAAGGGCCTCGGCGCCCGAATCGGCCCGGACCACCCGATAGTTCTCGCCGTAGCGCCGACGCAGGTCGCGAGCGACAGCGCGGGAGACGGAAGGGTCGTCATCGACCGTGAGAAGGATGGGCTTGCTCACGGCAAACCTCCTTGGCGTGGGGATACGAAGCGTATCCCGGCGCATCGACCCCGGCCGAACACGATATTTTCGACAACGCCGCCGGTGTCGTCGGTAATCCCCCAATCGGTGGTTCGCGGCAGTTGTCGGGCATGGGAACCTTGGGGCCGCCGACCTGATCACGATTCCGGGTCCGTCCGGGCAGGGAGCGACGTTGAACGACTGGGTGCTGTTGATCGACTTCGGTGCGTCGTTCTCCAGGGCTGCGATCGTTGACGACGCCGGCCGGGTCGAACCGGTCGAGGTGGACGGCGCCGACACCGTGCCCTCCGGCGTCTGGGCCGACTCGAAAGGGCGGCTGGTCACCGGGGTCGCCGCCCGGCAGCAGGCCCGGCTGGCCCCGGAACGCTGGGACCGGGCGCCCAAGCGAGCCCTCGGCCAGGACACGCTCAAGCTCGGCGCGACCTCGGTGCCGGTGACCGACGCGGTCGCGGCCGTGCTGCGCCGGCTCAGCACCGAGGCGATCAAGCGGCGGGGCCGGGCGCCGCGCGAGGTCCGGCTGCTCGCCCCGGCCCGGTGGGACGCCCCCCGGCGGCAGGCCCTGCTGGCCGCGGCCCGCAGCGCCGGCCTGGACCGGCCCAAGATCAGTGGTGGCGCCCACCTGGTCGACACCCCGTTCGCGGCCGGCCGGTTCCTGACCGCCACCGGCCGGCTCCCGGCTGGGGCCAAGGTGGCGCTGTTCGATCTGGGTGGCGGCGGTGTCGAGACCTCGGTGATCGAGGCCGTACCGGCTCCGATCGGGGTTCAGGCCCGGGCCGCGGCCGCCGCCGGCGGGTCCGGCACGCCCGGCTCGGCCGCCCCGGTGGTGGTCGACCGGGTCGTGGTCCGCGCTCTGGGCGGGCTGGTCGGTCTGGGGGGCGAGTGCTACGACGACCTGCTCCACAAGCAGGTCGCGGCCGCGCTCAGCGGGATCGACTCGGCCCGGCTGCTGGAGCCACCGGACGCCGAGTGGCGCCGGGCGGCCGAAGGATTGTTCCGCGAGGTGCGCCGGGCCAAGGAGGAACTCTCCCAGGTGCACAGCGTGCGGCTGGACGCCGGCCCGCTGATCAACTCTCCGCTCCAGCTGACCCGGATCAACCTCGAGGCCCTGCTCCGGCCCGAGATCCTGCGTTCGGCCCGGGAGCTGGCGGCCACCATCGAGCTGGCCGGACTACGGCCCCGGGCTCTGCACGCCGTGTACCTGACCGGCGGGGCCAGCCGGATGCCGCTGGTGGCCCGGGCGGTCTACGACGTGCTCGGGGTGCAGCCGCAACTGCTCGACGAGAGCGGCTTCCTGGCCGGGGCAGCCGGCTGGACCCCGCAGGACCAGCTCGATCCGGGGACGACCCGGATCACCTCCGCCGGGCGCTCGCTGGAGGTGCTGAAGCCGTTCCTGCCGCCGGTGACCGGGTCGATCCCGGTGATCCGGCCGGCGCCGCCGGAGGCTGACGAGGCGCCCGCTGGGGCTTCGGCCGGGCCCGGTGGGGCTGCGACCGGGAACGGTAAGACCTCGAAAGGGAACACCCGGCCTTCCGGGGCCGGCGGATCGTCGTCCGGTGCGGCTTCGGCCGGGGCCTTCGGCGCCGGGACGGGAAGTGGTCGCTCCGCGTTCGGCACCGGGTCGGCGGCCGGGGCCTTCGGGGCCGGCTCGGCTGCGGGGAACAGTTCCGCAGGTCAAGCGTCTGGCGGGGCTGGGGCTGGGGCGGCGAGCGGCGGCCGAGCGGCCTCGGGCAAGTCGGCCGGCACCAAGGCGCGGGCGGCTGAGGCTCGGGCGAGTACGACGGCCGGTGACAGGTCGGCGTCGGGCGAGACGACTTCCGGCACAACGCCGTCGGGCAAGACCACTTTCGGCAAAAGAACCGGCGCCGAGGCGGCCGGGGCAGAACCGTGGGTCTCGCCCGCCGTGGCCGGCAGTCGGGCCCGGACGGGTTCGAGCGGGCGCGGTGCCGGGGTCGAGGGCGGTGGCGGCGGGCCGTCCGCGCCGGCCACCCGGGCGTTTTCCGAGGGGGAAGAAACATCCGAGGCGGGAACCGGGCGACCGTTGTGGCGGCGTCCGGTCGCGGTGGCCGTGGCCGTGGCGGTCGTCGCCCTGCTGATCGGGGGCCTGGCCCTCAACCGGCCGTCCTCCGGCAGCGAGGACGACGGCCCCGGAACCAGCGGCGCCGACCTGCCCACCGCGACGCCGACCGCGACCCCCAGCCCGACGTCGTCCCTGGACGTCTCGAACTCGCTCCTGCCGGTGACCGGGCTGACCGCCACGACCAAGAAGATCACCGTTGAGCTGAGCTGGCAGAGTGTCGAGGGGGCCGACTCCTACCTGGTGTTGCGCGACCCGGGTGAGCCGGGCCAGGCCAGCAAGCCGGTCGCCGGCACCACGTTCGGCGATCGCCCGGGTGACGGCGCCCCGCACACGTACAGCGTGGTCGCGGTCGATCACACCGGGGAGGCCGGTCCCGCCGGTGCGAGCGTGGCGGCCCAGCCCGCACAGACCCCGTACGGCGCCGAGCAGGACATCGCCAGTGACTGGGTCGGCCTGATTCCGGCGGTCCCGGGGAGCAGGGGCAAGCTCGGCCAGGTCTGCAAGGGCACCAAGGCCAGCAGCGCGCACTCCGACGGCCGGATCGCCTGCCGGCTGAAGCACGGGCCGCAGTTCCAGATCCTGCGGTTCCCGTCGAAGGCGGAACGGGACGCGCGGGCCGCTCAGCTCGATCACGCCAAAGGGGTCGACCGGAGCAAGTGGAGCGTGAAGGGGGGGCGGGGCGAGGCCCGCCACGGGCTCCTGCTGATCGCCGGAGCCAAGGCGGTCAACGGCCCGTTCCGGTGGTGGACCTTCGATGACGCCCCGACCTACGCGATGTCGGTGCAGTGGCCCAAGCACAGCGCCAAGTCGATCGCCAAGTGGTTCAGCAAGCAGGCCCCGTTCCGCGGCTGAGTCTGGACCAGGCCGGGCCGCGGGCAGGTTCCCCGAGATCCGGGACTCGTCGTCGTCACTGTGCGCAACCATTGGCTGGCCCAAGTGGCACGAATTCGGCCCCGGCCGCCCGCGGGTGGGCCGCACACGGAAGAATCGCCGGATGACCCTCGCCGACATCGGACGCGACGGTGCGTCCGGGATCGTCGACGACTACCGGAACACCTACCTGGCCGGAAGAGCTCGCCCGGCTGATCGGGCTGAGCCGGCTGGTGACGAGTTCCTGGCTCCCGACGGCACGGTGCGCCCGAGCTGGCACGGCCTCGAGGCCACCGTGAACCTGCTCGGACCGGAGGGCATGCAGGCTCGGGGCGACCAGGTGCGCCGCCTGCTCGAAGCCGACGGCGTCACCTACGGCGCTCCGGCCGACTCCGGCGCCGCACCGGGCCGGTGGCAGCTCGACCCGCTGCCGGTGATCCTCGGCAGCCAGGAGTGGGCCGAGCTGAGCCCGGGCCTGATCCAGCGAGCCGAACTGCTCGACCGGCTGCTGGCCGATCTGTACGGTCCCCGGCAACTGCTGCATCGGGGGCTGATCCCGCCCGAGGTGGTGCTCGGCCACGCCGGTTTCATCCGGCAGTGCGACGGCCTGCGGCTGCCCGGGCCGAGCCAGCTGGTGATGGCGTCGACCGACCTGGTCCGCCGAGCCGACGGTTGGTGCGTGCTCGGGGACCGGACCCAGGCGCCGTCCGGGGCCGGGTATGCGATGGAGAACCGCCGGATCGTCTCCCGGGTGATGCCGGGGCTGTACCGCGACACCTTGCTGGAACGGTTGCGGTCGTTCTTCCACACCCTGCGAGCCGCCCTGCAGCAGGTGGCCCCGGTCGGCACGGACACCCCCCGGGTTGTCATCCTGACCCCGGGGGCGGCCAGCGAGACCTCCTTCGACCAGGCATTCTTGTCTACCTTGCTGGGCTTCCCGCTGGTCGAGGGCCAGGATCTGACCGTCCGCGAGGGCCGGGTCTGGATCCGTTCGCTGGGTCGGCCGGAACCGGTGGACGTGATCCTGCGCCGGGTCGACGGCTGGTTCAGCGATCCGCTGGAATTACGGGCCGACTCCCGGCTCGGGGTGCCCGGGCTGCTTCAGGCGGCCCGGCTGGGCCACGTCTCGATCGTGAACCCGCCCGGCTCCGGCGTCCTGGAGAATCCCGGCCTGGTGCCGTTCCTGCCCGCGGTCTGCGCCGCGTTGCTGGACGCGCCACTGCTGCTCGGGTCGGTGCCGACCTGGTGGTGCGGCGACCCGGCCGGAGCCTCGCACGTCCTGGCCAACCTCGAGTCCCTGGTGATCCGGCCCATCGCCCGGGGAATCGGCCGGGCCAACCGGTTCGGCTGGGAACTCTCCCGGGCTGAGCGGGAGGAACTGGCGGCCCGGATCCAGGCCGAGCCTCAGGCCTGGTGCGCCCAGGAGGCGCTCGAGATGAGCACGGCCCCGGTGATCACGGACGCCGGGCTGGAGCCGCGCCGCATGGTGCTACGGAGTTTCGCGGTGGCCGAGGGCGGCCGGTTCCAGCTGATGGCCGGCGGCCTGGCCCGGGTGGCGGCCCAGGCCGGGAGCCTCGACGTCTCCAGTCAGGGCGGGGCCCTGGCCAAGGACGTCTGGGTGCTCGGCACCCGGGCCGCGATCAGCCAGCAGGCGCCGGAGCCCCGCACACCGGAGCCCCGGACGCCGGAGATCCCGACACCACCGCTATCGACACCACCATTATCGACACCGCAGCTCCCGACACCGCAGGCGGAGGAAGCCGGCCCGGCCCGGACGACGGGGGAGGAGTTCGACGTCGCGCCGATCGCGATGGCGCTCTCCTCCCGGGTCGCCGAGGACATGTTCTGGCTCGGCCGGTACGCCGAGCGGGCCGAGGACGCGGCCCGGCTGCTGAGAGTGGCGGCCGACCTGGCGGTGGACCACAGCCGGCGGCCGGGTTCGGTCGGCGCCGAGAGCCTGGCCGTGATGCTGCGGGCCCTGACCGCCGTCACCACCACTTATCCCGGATTCGCGGACGAGGACGGCCCGGAACAGATCGCCGCGCCGCAGCCCGAGCTGATCCGGCTTGCCGTCGACGCCTTCGCTCCGGGCACGCTGGCGCACGCGGTCCGGCACACGGTCGAGTCGGCCCACGCCGTCCGCGAACTGCTGTCCGCCGATACCTGGCTGGTGCTGGGCAGTCTCGACCGGGTTCTGATCGACCTGGGCCAGGCGCCGGACCCGGACCTGCAGCTTCAGGCCACCTTGTCCCGGGTGCTGGAGGGCCTGCTGGCCCTCTCCGGGCTGGCCGTGGAGAGCATGGTCCGGGACTCGGGCTGGTACCTGATGGACGCCGGTCGCCGGATCGAGCGGGCGCTCCAGATCGTGGCCTTGCTCCGGCACACCCTGACCGAGCGTCGATCGAGCGCCGTCGACGATCTGGTGGTGGAATCGGTGCTGATGTCGGCCGAGAGCGTGATCACCTACCGGCGGCGCAATCCGGGCCGGCCCCGGGTGGACGCTGTGCTGGCCCTGCTGCTGCTCGACCCGGGCAACCCTCGGGGTGTGCAACACCAGCTCGACCGGCTGGAGCACGACCTGCGGCAGCTGCCCGGCCCGGCCGGCTCGTCGGACGATCCACGGGCTCGGGTGACGGCGGTGCAGTCCCGGTTGGCCGAAGCCGACGTCCGCGGACTGGTCGCCCCCGGCCCGAGCCAGGCCGGCGGTACGGGCAGTGATTCGTCGCGGCCGAACCTGGTGGACTTCCTGGACGCACTTTCCACCGAGCTGGCCGAGCTGGCCGAAGCCATCGCCCGGACCCACTTCGCCCGGGCGGTGCCGCCGCAACCGATGTCGCCCACAGCGCCGGTCGACCTGCGATGACCGCGCCGTCGCAACTCCAGGCCGGGCCGGTGCGCCGCTACGAGGTGCGCCATCGAACCGAGTACACCTATGTCGGCGAAGTCACCGCCTCGTACGGCTGGGGGTGCCTCACCCCCCGGACCCGCTCGGACCAGGTCTGCCGGTCGAGCCGGCTCGAGGTGAGCCCAGGGGCCGCCCTGATCAGCCACTCGACCGACTTCTTCGGCAACCGGGCCAGCTACTTCGAGGTGCACGAGCCGCACGATCAGCTGGCCGTTACCGCGACCAGTCTGGTCGAGGTGTCCCGAACCCGGGCCGATCTGACCCAGCTCGACGGGCTGACCTGGGAACAGGCCCGCGACCAGTTGCGGGCCGACCCCCGGATGCGCGGCGAGGACGCCGGGTTCCTGCTCCGGTCGCCCCGGCTCTCGCTGACCGGCGAGCTGCCCGCCTTCGCCGCCGAGGTGCTCGAGCCGGGCCGGCCGCTCGGGGCCATGCTGAGCCACCTGGTCTCGACGATCTACCACGACTTCACCTATCGCTCGGGCGCCACGACGGTGAGCACCTCGCTAGACGACGTGCTCCTTCGCCGGCAGGGGGTCTGCCAGGACTTCGCCCACCTCGCGGTGGCCGTTCTGCGCTGGGCCGGGCTGCCGGCTCGCTACGTCAGCGGGTATCTGGAGACCGTGCCCCCGCCGGGCCAGCCCAAGCTGCAGGGCGTGGACGCCTCTCATGCCTGGGTCTCGGTGCTGGTGCCGGAGCTGGGCTGGGTCGACCTCGACCCGACCAACAACCAGGTGGTGGACGCCGGATACGTGATCACGGCCTGGGGCCGGGACTACACCGACGTGCCCCCGCTGAAGGGTGTGATCTTCACCGAGAGCGCCGGCAGCACCCTGAAGGTGGCGGTCGACGTCATCCGGCTGCCCGCTGAGTAATTGGCTGATTGCTGAGTGGCCGGCTGATTGCTGAGTGGCTGACTGATTGCTGAGTGGCTGACTGAGTACAAGTGAGCGGCTGATTACCAAGGGATCGGCCGCCGGCTGCATCGCCGCCGATCGAGTACTGCCCTCAGCCGGTGGCGGCCTGGCTCGGGCGGTCGCCGTCGGCGCTGGCCGATCGTTGAGAGCGCAGGACGTGCTGGGCGTGCAGGATCGCCTCCAGCTCTCGTTCGTGGGCGGTGGACCGGTTGGCCACCCGCACCTGAGCCTTGATCAGCTCGAGCAGGTCGTCGTCGGTCAGGTCGGAGAGGTTCTTCTGGCGGACGGTCGAGATGTATTCGACGTCCTCGATCCACCGGGCGTCTTCGGGGCGGATCTTTGCGTCGCGGGACGCGAGCAACTGGGCGAACGCGTGGGCGAACTCGGTCGGGGGCAGGCGGGCGATCCGGATCAGGGACTCTCGCTCGGCAACGGACGACGGCGTGCTGGAGGCGGGCCAGGCCTGTCGAGGGGACCTTCTCGATGGCTGCGACATACGTTCGAATGTAGCCTCACTGGCGAGCACTTTCCAGCCCCAATCCGGCCGGACCGCTCGGCGTGAGCTCGCGGCGGGGAGGGTGGATCAGGGTGGCCGGGGCCGCGGCGGCGACGACCGTTCGGCGGCGGCGCCGCCAGGCGGCCGGAACCACCCGGATCGAGAGCGCGGCCAGCACGCTGCGAGTGGCGCTGGGGCCGGGAGTTCGGGCGGTCGGCGTGCTCGGGCGGGCCTGGAAGGTGACGGGACGAAGCTTGGTATCCGACATGTGTTCGAAGGTAGCCCCGACCCCCGACAGTTTCCAGTCCCCCACTCGGGCCATGGACGACCTCACGCGGGACCTGGCCGGACCTGACCCGAGTATCTCAGCAACCTCCAGACAACGGCCCGGACCTTCACGGTTGAACGCGGCCGGCAGTTGGGCCGAGGCCAACGCGCTGACCACGGCGGCGGTGGTGCGGGGGCTGGGCCGCGCTGCCCTGGTTGCGGTCCCAGGGGCACCCGGCCCGGCTGATCACGGCCGGCGGGAATGCTCACCGGATTGATCGAGTTCGCCCTGGGAGAGGCGAGGATAGGCTCGAACAACCCATCGGAGAACGGAGATCTCACCATGGCACTGCCCCATGACGACGACCCGAAGCTCGCGGAGTACGCCCATCCCGAGCGACTGGTCAGCACCGACTGGCTGGCCAAGAACCTCGGAGCTCCTGGCCTCGTCGTCGTCGAGAGCGACGAGGACGTGCTGCTCTACGACAGCGGTCACATCCCCGGATCGATCAAGGTCGACTGGCACACCGAACTGAACGACCAGGTCACCCGCGACTACCTGGACGGTGAGAAGTTCGCCGCCCTGCTCTCGGCCAAGGGCATCTCGCGCGACGACACCGTGGTCATCTACGGCGACCGGAACAACTGGTGGGCCGCCTATGCCCTCTGGGTGTTCTCCCTGTTCGGCCACCCCGACGTCCGCCTGCTGGACGGCGGCCGGGCCGCCTGGATCGCCGAGGACCGGGAGCTGAGCACCGAGGTCCCGGCTCCGGCGTCCACCGACTACCCGGTGATCGAGCGGGACGACGTCACGATCCGGGCGTTCAAGGAGCAGGTGCTCGAGCACCTCGGAAAGCCGCTGGTCGATGTCCGCTCACCGGCCGAGTACACCGGCGCCACCACGCACATGGCCGACTACCCGCAGGAGGGTGTGCTGCGTGGCGGTCACATCCCGGGCGCGGCCAGCGTGCCGTGGGCCCGGGCCGCGGCCGAGGACGGCCGGTTCAAGCCGCGAGCCGACCTGGAGGCCATCTACCAGGGCGAGCAGGGCCTGTCGCCGGCGGACGACGTCATCGCCTACTGCCGGATCGGCGAGCGGTCGAGCCACACCTGGTTCGTGCTCACCCACCTGCTCGGCTTCGAGAAGGTCCGGAACTACGACGGCTCCTGGACGGAATGGGGCAACTCGGTCCGGGTGCCGGTGGCCAAGGGCTCCGAGCGGGGCTGATCGCCGATCTGTCGGCGGGGCTCGGCCCGACGTTCGCGGTCCGAGCCCCGTCCACTGCCTAGCCTGGGCCGGTGAGCGAGACCCAGAACTACCCGACGACCTCACGACTGGACCGGATCACCGGCGCCCTCCTGGGCATCCACATCGCCGACGAGCTGGGACGGCGCGGCGCCACGGACGCCACCGAGCTCACCCGGGCCGTCCTGTTGGCCTACCTGCACCCGGGCAGCGACGTGGTGCGGGCGGCCGCGGCCCGCCTGCTCGAGCTGTTCCTCGGCGCCCGGCACGCCAGCGCGGCCGGCCAGGGCCCGGTCGGCAACGGCGCCCTGCTGCGCTGCCTGCCCACGGCCATCGCGGTCGGCGATCCGGCCCGGCGGATCGCCCAGTCGGTCGAGCTGGCCGCCATCACTCACCCCGAACCGCGCTGCACCGGCTCGTGCGCGACCTACAACGAGATCGTGGCGGCCCTGATCGCCGGCCAGTCGGCGATCCAGGCGATCGCGATCGCGCTGAGCGTGGCCAACGCCCACGGTGGCCCGGAGGTCGTCCAGGCCGTCCGTCGCGGCACCAAGCTGTCGCTCAGCGAGGCGGCCCGCACCGGGCGAACCTTCGCCGACGACCTGGCCGGCGGTGAGGTGCTGCACTCGCTCAGCCTGGCCGTCGCCGCGGTGCTCGACCCCCGGTCGCTCGACCTGGTGCTGGCCGACATCGTGCGGCTGGGCCAGATCTCGAACACCGAGCCGGACGCCAACCCGGCCATCGCCGGGGGCCTGCTCGGGGCCCGCGACGGGGCCGGGGCGATCGGACCGGCCCGGACGGCGAACCTGGCCCACGCCGCCGAGTTCGAGGCGGCGGCCCGCGAGATCGCGGCCTGGCGGTAGGGTCGCCGGTCCAGCCGCAACCGGAGCGATCACGGAGGATCGATGATTCGACAGCGCGTGTCCCGGGCGGCGTTCAGGCTCTCGGGCTGGACCATGGTCGGCGAGCCGCAGCCCAAGGCGATCTTCGTCGGGGCGCCGCACACCTCGAACTGGGACTACGTCATCACCCTGATGGTGATGTGGCACGCCGGGCTCTCGCCCCGGATCCTGGTCAAGAAGGAGTTCTTCCACGGCCCGCTGGGCTGGCTGCTGCGCCGGACCGGCAGCGTGCCGGTGGACCGGAAGAACCCGGCCGGCGTGGTCGACGAGCTCACCCGGATCGCGGCCACCGGCCGGCCGTTCGCGCTGGTCCTGGCGGCCGAGGGCAGCCGGTCGAAGGCCGAGTACTGGAAGTCCGGGTTCTACCGCATCGCCCAGCAGACCCAGCTCCCGATCCTGATGGGCTTCGTGGACGGCGCGACCAAGACCGCCGGGGTCGGCCCGACCCTGATCCCGTCCGGCGACATCCGGGCCGACATGGACCTGATCCGGGCCTTCTACGCCGACAAGAACGGCTTCTACCCCGACCAGAAGACCCCGATCCGGCTGCGCGAAGAGCTGGAACCCGGCCCCCCCGCGACCTGACCCCGGGCCCTAGCCCCGCAGCTCGCGCAACCGCCGGCTCATCAGCTGCTGCTGCAGCTCGGTCGGGCGCGGTTCGAAGCCGATCGCCGGTACCCGCTCGATCCAGGTCGCGGCCACGTCGCAGATCCGGTTCAGCCCGCTGCCGGTGGCGCGCGCTGACAAGCCCATCCGGGCCCCGGCATCGAGCAGGTGGGCCCGGGTGAGCCGGTTCGCCCGGCCGTACAGGTCGAGCGCCATCGGGTCGCGCCACTGCAGGTAGGGCTGGGTCGACAGCACGTCGTAGACCGGAGTGATCTCGCGGATCCCGTCCGGCCGGCGGCGAGCAGAGAAGTTCTTGGCGTGCAGGTCGCCGTTGCCGATCAGATAACTGAACGCGACGAGCTGGAGCACCCGCAGCAGGGCCTGCGAGCCGGATCCGCCGCCGGCGTCGACCCAGTCGCTGAGGGCCCGGGCCACGTCCTCGGTCTTCACCCGGTACTTCGCGGCCGGGTAGACGTCGAGGAGCTGGCACCCGTCCTCCTGCTCCAGCCGGAGCCGGGCGCCGTCCCGGCCGAGCACCCGATCGAAGCGCTCGATGATCAGGCCCTCCTGACCATTGCGGTCGCTGACCAACTGGTGGCGGGGGACCGGGAGGCCGACGGCGGCGGCCATGTCCAGGAAAAAGTTCTCGTTGGCGAGCAGGCGCGGCTGGGCCGCCGGATTCAGCTTGAGAATGACCGGGCCGGCCGCGGTGTTCAGCGGGGTCGAGATCATGGCGGCCGAGACCTTGGCCTGGACTCCGGGCAGGGCGACGCGTTCCAGCTCATCCGGATCGGCCGAGGTGGCCCGGACGAAGACCTCGGTCAGGTCGGCCTGCCCGATCTCCGTGTCCAGCAGCGCCGGGGTCGGCTCGGCCAGGGCGGTGCCGGCCGGGATCACCTGGACGTCACCGATGGCGTCCGCGCCCAGGGCCATCAGCAGGGTGAGGTGGTCGTCAGGACTCGTCTTGGTGCCGGTCACGACCGCTTGCAGGCGTACCCCTTCGGGAAGCAGGCCGGCGAAGAAGGTCGGGACCGCCCCGGCGCCGGCGCTCACTGCCTGCTCGCTCAGGGGCAGGGTGCCGGCCACGGGCGGCCCTCCGTCCGAGCGGTACTCGGGCCGGTAGCTGAATCGGACGTCGTCCCCGAATCGCTCCAGCGAGCCGGCCAGCCGGCCGGCCTTGTAGACGTCGGCGCGATCCACGGCTCGTAGGTCGGTGAGCGAGGGCCGGCGCGTCATGATCGGGCGGTGTCGGGCTGGATGAGCAGCGATCCGGGAACGTAGGTCTGGCCCTGGCCCCGCGGGACGAGAGCCAGGTCGAGGCCCAGCGTCCGGGCGATCGCGGTCAGGGCACCGAGCCGGGGGGCGACCTGGCCCGACTCGATGTCCCGCAGGGCCTTTTCGGAAAGGTCGCTGAGGTCGGCGGCCTCGCGCTGGGTCATGCCGAGCAGCAGTCGCCGCTGGGCCAGCGTTGTCGCCAGGTCGGACCAGGGCCCCTCGGGGGCCCGGCCGAGGCGGGGTTGCGACACTCGCCCTCCTTTCGCGGCAGTTTTCTTCCGGTAAAGGCCGGTCTTGGTTCCGCTTACTATCTGCTGTTCAGCTTAGCGGCAGTTAGCTGCCGCTAAGTGTGAAGTAACGCGCCTGGGGGCCCCCAATTCGTGGACGGCGGCAGTTTTCTTCCCCGCGAAGCCGCGCCGGACGAACTCGTCGTAGGTGCGGCGGAACAACCCGCTTGCGTGTACCTCGGTCGAACATGGTGGGATCGTGGGATGACTGCCGAAACCGCTGCCACCCCCCGATCTGCCGTCGGCCTGCGCAGCGAGCGGGGTCCGGTCCTGATCGCGCTGATGCTCAGCACGTCACTGGTCGCCATCGACAGCACGATCCTGGCCACCGCGGTGCCCTCGGTGGTGGCCGACCTCGGCGGCTTCTCGCAGTTCCCCTGGCTGTTCTCGCTCTACCTGCTGGCCCAGGCGGTGTCGGTGCCGATCTACGGCAAGCTGGCCGACCAGATGGGCCGTAAGCCGATGATGCTGTTCGGCGTCAGCCTGTTCGTGGTCGGCTCCGTGCTCTGCGGCTTCGCCTGGAGCCTGCCCGCCCTGATCGCCTTCCGGGCGGTCCAGGGCCTGGGCGCCGGGGCGATCATCCCGATGAGCCAGACCATCCTCGGCGACCTCTACTCGGTGGCCGAGCGGGCCCGGGTGACCGGCTACCTGGCCAGCGTCTGGGGCGCCTCCTCGGTGATCGGGCCGACCCTGGGCGGGCTGTTCTCCGAGTACGCCTCCTGGCGCTGGATCTTCTTCATCAACATCCCGCTCGGCGCCCTCGCCGTCTGGCTGCTGCTGCGCGGCTTCCACGAGAAGGTCACCCGGAGCAAGCACACCATCGACTACGCCGGCGCCGGAACTCTGGCGGCCGGTTTCTCGCTGCTCATCCTGGGGCTGCTCGAAGGGGGCGAGGCCTGGGCCTGGGGCTCGGTGACCAGCGTGGTCGTGTTCGCGGCGGGCCTGCTGCTGCTGGTGGCGTTCGCGCTGATCGAGCGCCGGGCGCCCGAGCCGGTGCTCCCGGGTTGGGTGCTGAGCCGGCGCATCCTGGCTGCCGGCAACCTGGTCTCGTTCGCCGTCGGGGCACTGCTGTTCGGGCTCACCACCTACGTGCCGACCTTCGCCCAGGGCGTGATCGGCACCGGCGCCCTGACCGCCGGGTTCGCCCTGGCCGCGCTCACCCTGGGCTGGCCGATCGCGGCGGCCCTCTCCGGCCGGGTCTACCTGAAGATCGGGTTCCGCAACACCGCCCTGATCGGTGCGGTGATCGCGCTGCTCGGCTCGCTGCCGCTGGCCGTGGCCGGCCGGGGAATCGCGATCTACCCGGTCGCGGCGGCCTGCTTCGTCGTCGGGGTCGGCATGGGTCTGGTCAACGCGCCCGTCCTGGTCGCCGTCCAGTCCGTGGTCGGGTGGGACCGCCGGGGCGTCGTCACCTCGACCAACCTGTTCAACCGCTCGATCGGCAGCGCGGTCGGGGTCGCCGTCTTCGGGGCGATCGCCAACGCCACGCTCAAGGGCCGGGTCACCGGCGTGGCCGGGGGAGCCTCGGGCCGGGGCGCCGCGGAACTCTTCCACGCCGTCCACCACGTCTTCCTGGCCGTCACCGGGGTCGGGGTGCTGCTGGTGATCGCCGTCGCCCTGGTGCCGGGCCACCCTCAGCGGCTCTTCCCCGACCCCGAGCCGGTGCCGCCGCCCGCCTGATCAGCTCAGAGCCGGCCGACGTCGGTGATGCGGACGACGGCGGTGCCGGCCTCGTTGCTGGCCTCGAAGTCGACCTCGGCGCTGATCCCCCAGTCGTGGTCACCGGCCGGGTCGTCGAAGATCTGCCGGACCCGCCAGCGGCCGGTCAGCTCCTCGATGATCAGCAGCTTCGGCCCGCGGGCATCGGGGCCGGTGCCGAGGGTCTCATGCTCCTCGAAGTAGTCCTCGACGGCGTCGGCCCAGGCGTCGGCGTCCCAGCCGTCCTCGGCGTCCAGGGCTCCCAGGTCGTTCCACAGCCGGCGGGAGAACAGCTCGACCCGGCGGAACAGCGCGTTGCGGACCAGCACCTTGAAGGCCCGCTTGTTGGCGGTGACCGGCGGCGGCCCGGTCGGCGTCGGCGTCCACAGCGGGTCGCCCTCGTCCTCCGGGTTGCGCAGCGCCTCCCACTCGTCCAGCAAGCTGGAGTCGACCTGCCGGACCAGCTCGCCGAGCCATTCGGTCAGGTCGCCGATCTCCTCGGTGCGGACCGAGTCGGGCACGGTCTGGCGCAGTGCCTTGAACGCGTCGGACAGGTAGCGCAGCAGCAGGCCCTCGGACCGGGTGAGCGAGTAGAAGTTCACGTACTCACCGAAAGTCATGGCTCGCTCGTACATGTCGCGGGCGATCGACTTGGGCGAGAGCTCGTGGTCAGCCACCCACGGGTGACCGGCCCGGTAGATCTCGAACGCGGCGCCGAGCAGCTCTTCCAGCGGCTTGGGCCAGGTGACGGCGTCGAGAAGCTCCATCCGCTCCTCGTACTCGATGCCCTCGGCCTTCATCTCGGCCACCGCCTCGCCCCGGGCCTTGAACTGCTGGGCCGAGAGCACCTGGCGCGGGTCGTCGATCGTGGCCTCGACCACCGACAGGACGTCGAGGGCGTAGCTCTCCGACTCCTTGTCCAGGATCTCGAAGGCGGCCAGCGCGAACGGCGACAGTGGCTGGTTGAGGGCGAAGTTCGACTGCAGGTCGACGGTCAGCCGGACCGTGCGGCCCTCGGCGTCCGGCTTCTCCAGCCGCTCGACCACGCCCGAGCTGAGCAGCGCCTCCCAGATGGCCGCGGCCTGGTCGAGGTGGCGCTGGCGGGCACCCAGCTCCTCGTCGTTCTCCTCCAGCAGCCGGTTCATCGACGCGAAAGCGTCTCCGGGGCGGGCGATCACGTTGAGCACCATGGCGTGGGTGACGGCGAAGCTCGACGTCAGTGGTTCGGGCGGGGCGGTGCTGAGCCGCTCGTAGGTGGCCTGGCTCCAGGAGACCGAGCCTTCCGGCGGCTTCTTGCGGACGATCCGCTTCTTCTTTTTCTCGTCGTCCCCGGCCCGCTTGAGCAGTCGCTCGTTCTCGACCTCGTGGTCGGGGGCCTGGATGATCACCGTGCCGGCGGTGTCGAACCCGGCCCGCCCGGCTCGCCCGGCGATCTGCAGGAACTCGCGCACCTTGAGGTGCCGCTGGCGCACGCCGTCGTACTTGGACAGGCCGGTGAACACCACCGTCCGGATCGGCACGTTGATCCCGACGCCGAGCGTGTCGGTGCCGCAGACCACCTTGAGCAGGCCGGCCTGGGCCAGCTGCTCGACCAGCCGGCGATAGCGCGGCAGCATGCCCGCGTGGTGCACCCCGATCCCGTGCCGGACGAGCCGGGACAGCGTCTTGCCGAAGCCGGCGCTGAACCGGAACGCGCCGATCGCCTCGGCGATCCGGTCCTTCTCGTCCCGGTTGGTCACGTTCACGCTCATCAGGGCCTGGGCCCGCTCCAGGGCCGCGGCCTGGGTGAAGTGCACGACGTAGACCGGCGACTGCTTGGTGTCGAGCAGCTCTTCCAGGGTCTCGTGCAGGGGCGTGGTGGCGTAGGAGAAGAACAGCGGCACCGGCCGCTCGGTCGAGCTGACCGTGGTCGAGGGCCGCCCGGTGCGGTCGGTCAGGTCCTTCTCGAACCGGGTGACGTCGCCCAGGGTGGCCGACATCAGCAGAAACTGGGCCTTGGGCAGCTCCAGCAGCGGCACCTGCCAGGCCCAGCCCCGGTCCGGGTCGGCGTAGAAGTGGAACTCGTCCATCACGACCTGGCCGATCGGCGCCTCCCGGCCCAGCCGCAGGGCCAGGTTGGCCAGTACCTCGGCCGTGCAGCAGATGATCGGCGCATCGGCGTTCACCGCGGCGTCGCCGGTCATCATGCCCACGTTGACCGCGCCGAAGGTCTCGATCAGGGCGAAGAACTTCTCCGAGACCAGGGCCTTGATCGGGGCCGTGTAGAACGTGCGCTCGCCCCGGGCCAGGGCGGTGAAGTGCGCGCCCGCGGCGACCAGGCTCTTGCCCGAGCCGGTGGGCGTGGCCAGGATGACGTTCGAGCCGGAGACGATCTCGATCAGCGCGTCCTGCTGGGCCGGGTACAGCTCCAGCCCCTGATCCTCGGCCCAGAGCGTGAACGTCTCGTAGATCGTGTCCGGGTCGGGCGTGCTGGGCAGCCTTTCGAAAAGATTCATGATTGTTCCATCGTGCCCTATGCCGGGGCGACCTTCTCGACGACGGCCTTCTCCGCGACGGCCGGCCCGACCACGGCCAGGAGGGCGGCGGTGAACGGCGCCGGGTCGACGTCGCCCCGGACGGCCAGCTGGCTGTGGTAGCCGTTGCAAACGGCGATGAAGCCCTCGGCGGTCTGCTCGGCCCGCTCCGGGTCGAGGCCGGGCCGGTGGGCCCGGATCAGGGCGGCGATCTGCTCCCGGACCTCGGCCAGCTGGGCCTGCAGCACGATCGCCAGGGCGGGGGAGACGGCCGCCTCGGCGTAGATCTGGGTGGTCAGCCGGGCGTGCCCGTTCTCGGCCGACAGGGCACGCAGCCGGCTCAGGAAGGCAGCCACCGCCTCGGGCGTGAGGCTCCGCGGCAGCGCGTCGTCGGCCTGCCGGCAGACCGCGATCATGATCTCGTCCTTGCTGCGGAAGTACCGGTAGATGGCCCCGATGGACAGGCCCGACTCGGTGACGACGTCGGCCATCGAGGTGCCGGCGAAGCCCTGGGACGCGAACCGGACCCGAGCCGCGTCGACGATCTGCTGGCGCCGGGCATCGAGGTGGGCCTGTCTCACCTTCGGCATATAGAACGACTCCTCGTTTTATTTGTTACCCTGGCCGCAGCTTACCCGGTCACCGGTCACCACCGAAGGAGCTCAAATGCGCTACCAGGTTCTGGGCCGACACACCGGCCTGCGGGTTTCGGAGTTCGCCCTGGGCACGGCCAACTTCGGCCGGTCCGACCGGAGCGCCGGCCCGCTCGCCTCGAAACAGATCTTCGAAGCCTTCGCCGCGGCCGGCGGCACCACCATCGACACCTCCAACCGGTACCAGCTCGGCGAGTCCGAGGCCGTGCTGGGCGAGCTGCTGGCCGGGGACCGGGACCGGTTCGTGGTGATCACCAAGTACAGCGGGCCCACCGGCGGCAGCCCGGCCGGGCTGACCGGCAACAGCCGCAAGGTGATGGTCAGCTCGCTCGAGGCCAGCCTGCGCCGGCTGCGGACCGACCACGTCGACGTGTTCATGCCGCACTTCCCGGACGGCGTCACCCCGATGGCCGAGATCCTGGCCGGCCTGGACGACCTGGTCCGGGCGGGCAAGATCGGGCACGGCGCGCTGTCCAACTTCCCGGCCTGGCGGCTGGCCGGCGCTGTCACCCGCAGCGAGCTGCTCGGGCTGGCGCCGCTGGTCGGGCTGCAGACCGAGTACAGCCTGGCCGAGCGCTCGGCCGAGCGGGAGCTGCTGCCGATGGCCGAGGCCCACGGGCTGGGCCTGCTGCTCTACTCGCCGCTGGCCGGCGGCCTGCTCACCGGCAAGTACCGGCAGGGGCAGCAGGGCCGGCTGAGTGCCCGGGGTCCGGTCGAGGCCCTGGAAGGGACGGCGCAGCGGACGGCGGTCGTCGACGCCGTCCTCGCCGTCGCGGCCGAGACCGGGGCCGGCGCCGTCCAGGTCGCCCTGGCCTGGCTGCGCCGGCGAGCCGCGCTGGCCCGCACGGCGCTGGTCCCGATCGTCGGCCCGCGCTCGGCGTCCCAGCTGGAGGAGTACCTGAAGGCCCTCGACCTGGAGCTGACCGACGCGCAGTACCGCCAGCTGGACGACGTCAGTGCGGTGACCCTCGGCGCCCCCTACGAGGACGTCGCGGCGGCGCTGACCGGCGGTCTGGACGGCGACCGCAGCCGGCTGGGCGAGCTGCCGGTGCCGGTGGTCTGAACCTGGATCAACCGGGCCGGATCAACCGGGCCGGATCAACCGGGCCGGATCGGTCGGGCCGGATCAGTCGGGCAGGGTGAAGCAGAAGGTCGCGCCCTGCCCCGGCGCCCCGGTCGCCCGGATCACACCGCCGTGTTTGGCGATGATCCGCTGAGCCGTGACCAGCCCCATCCCGATCCCGGGGAACTCGTCGACCGCGTGCAGTCGCTGGAAGGCACCGAAAAGTCTTTCGCTGGAGCCAGTCTCGAAACCGGCCCCGTTGTCCTGGACGAAGTACACCGGCCCGGCGACGGGCTCCGAACCAGGCTCGGCGCCGGTGTCGGGCCAGTCCGGGCGCACCCCCAGCTCGACCCGGGGCCGGGGCACGCCGACGGTGAACTTCCAGCCGTTGGCCAGCAACTGCTGCAGCATCGTGGTCAGCAGTTTCGGATCGCCCGAGACCGGCAGCTGTTCCGGAGCCACGAACTCGACCGCCGGCCGGGCCGGATCCGGGCCGGCGGCCGTGGCCTCGTGCTCGAGCCGGAGGACGACGTCCCGGGCCATCACGGCCAGATCCACCGGCCGGCGGTCGATCTCGGCCCGTGAGGTGCGCGACAACGCGAGCAGGCCGTCGACCATCGCGCGCAACTGGTCGGCGGCGTCCCGGATCCGCTGGGCCACGTGTCGGGTCTGCGGATCGAGGTCGGGCGCCTCGGTCATCAGGATCCGGGTGAATCCGGACAGGTGCCGGATCGGGGCCCGCAGGTCGTGCGAGACGGCGTAACTGAGGCCGTCCAGCTCGGCCGTGGCCTCCCGGGCTCGCGCGGCCAGGGCCGCCGTGGCCCGGGCGGCCGCCGCGCTCGAGGCCAGCAGGGCGGCCAGGGCGGTCAGCAGTCGCACGCCGGTGACGTCGGGCGGGTGCGGCTCGGTCCAGTAGACGGTCAGGGCGGCGGCCGGCCGATCGGTGCCGATCGGGACCACGACGACGCTGCGGGCCGTGGTGCTGCGGTACTCGGTACCGGACGGCCCGCTCATCCGGGGATCCTCGTCGACCTCGTCGACCACGGCCGGTTGCCGGCGCAGCATGGTCCAGCCACTGATGCAGTCCCGCACCGCGAACCGGCGCCCGGCCGGCCCGGCCCGGGGCGAATCGGCTGCCGGGGTGGGGTTCTCGGTCACGTGCCGGCAGTACTCGCCCTCCCGCACGACGAACGTGGAGCCGTCGGCGCCGGTCAGCCGGCGGGCGGTGGCGCAGGCGAGCTCCCGCACCGACGCCGCGTCGTCGGCCCGGGCCAGCTGCCCGGCGACCACCAGCAGCAGTTCGTAGCCGGTCCGGAGCCGATCCGGGTCGAGCTCCGGCCCGTCCCCGGCCAGGGCCAGGACCACCGCCGGGCCGAGATCGTCGAGCGAGTCCTTGGAGACGGTGGCGCTGATCCCGGCCCCCTGCAGCTCACGCCGGTCCACGATCGCCCCGGCCCCCGAGACGATCAGGAACGGCACCAGCGGGTGATGCTCGCGAGCCAGGTGAAAGGCGTCCAGGCCGTCGCAGCCGGGCACGCTGCCGTCGGAGAGCACGACGTCCACCGGTGCGGTGCTCAGCCGGTCGAGGTACTGGCGGCGGTTGGCCGCCCGGGTGATCCGGGCCCCGGGCAGCCCCCGGTCGAGGGCCTCCTCGATCAGCAGAGCATCGGCCGCGTCGTCCTCCAGCAGCAGTACCTCGGGAGCACGGTGATCACGCATCGATCGCGACCCTAGACCGCGACCGGGTGACGGCGACCCTCCCCTCCGAAGGGTCGCCGTCACCAGTTCTGGGGATGCTTCCGGGCTCGCCCTGATCAGGTCGGGATCAGGCCCGGAGGGTCAGGCCGCGATGGCGGCCACCGGCGAGGTCCGGGCCGCCCGGCGGGAGGGCAGCACCGAGGCCACCGCCCCGGCCGCGGTGGCCACGACTACGATCAGCAGGAGCTGCCCCCAGGGCAGGGAGATCCGCAGCGTGGTCGCTCCGCGCAGCGCCGCCGACGTGCCGAGCAGGCCGTAGCCGATGCCGAGGGCGGTCCCGAGCAGCGAGGCCACGCCGGCGATCAGCAGCGCCTCCCAGAGCAGCATCCAGCGCAGCTGGCCCCGGGTCAGACCCAGGGCTCGCAGCAGGCCGGACTCCTGGCGGCGTTCCAGCACCGACAGGGCCATCGTGTTGCCGACCCCGATCACCGCGATGATCACGGCGATGGCCAGCAACCCGGTGACGATCAGCAGCAGCGTGGTGACCACCCGGTCGAAGCTGTCCCGTTGCTCGAACGCGCCCTCGGTGTAGCTGCTCGGGGCCAGGTCGGTGACCGCGGTGGTGACGGCGTCGAGGGCCGCACCCCGGGTGTCGGCGTCGGCGGTGTCGGCGAGCCGGATCCAGACCGCCCCGATGCCGGCGCCGGGAGCCAGCCGGGCCAGGTCGGCCGTGGTCATCGCGGCCGGGGTGTCACTGGAGACGACGTGGACCATCAGGTTCAGCCGGTGCGAGCCGTTGCTCAACTTCACCCAGGTGCCCTCGTCCCCCCACGACCGGGCCACGTTCTCGCTCACGTTCACCGTTCCGGCGGCCGGCACGTCGTCGCCGGATGAGCGCACCACCGCGGGCGCCCGGGCCGGATCCACCCCCAGGGTGACGACGTCCTCGCCGGGGCCCTTGATCAGCGCGCTCGGCAGGGCCAGGGCGTGGCTCACGTTCGGCACCGCGGCCACCGCGGGCTCGATCCCGGCCGGCAGCGGATGGTCGGACGAGTTCTGGACCAGAATGTCGGTCGGAAACTTGTTGTTCAGCCCGGAGGTCGCGGTGGCCCGGGTGGTGGCCGCGCCGACCACCATCGTCGCGGTCAGCGTGACCCCGATGATCAGCGCCGTCGCGGTGGTGGCCGTCCGTTGCGGGTTGCGCAGCGCGTTCGAGGCGGCCAGCCGGCCCGGGATGCCGCCCACCGGTCCGGCCAGCCGGCCGGCCAGGGCCACCGCCGGTGGCACCAGCCATTGAGCCAGCAGGATCACCGCGAGGAAGCTGAACACGCCCCCGGCCAGGCCGATCTCGAGCGACCCCTTGCCGGTGAGCGAACCCTTCAGCAGGACGGCGACACTCGGCACCAGGAGGGCGATACCGGCGCCGCGGCGCAGTAGGCCGGCCCGGCTGCGGGCCGGTGCCGGGTCCATCGGGCGCAGCGCGGCCAACGGCGGTACCCGGGTGGCTCGCCGGGCCGGGACGAAGGCGGCCACCACGGTGACCACGATCCCGATCGCCATCCCGATCGCCACCGCCGAGAGCGGCACCGACACCCCGGACAGCGGGATCGGCGAGTCGAACCGGCTGCTGATCGCCGAGATGGCCCCGGCCAGGCCGATTCCGGCGGCCACACCGGCCAGCGAGGCGACCGCGCCGATGATCAGCGACTCGATCAGCACGCCTCGGCGCAGCTGGCCGCCGGCCGCCCCGACACACCGCAGCAGGGCCAGCTCGCGGGTGCGCTGGGCCAGCAGCACGGTGAACGTGTTGGCGATCACGAGGGCGCAGACCAGCACGGCCACGGTGCCGAAGACGAGCAGGATCTGGGTCAGGCCGGCGGCGTCCCGAGTGTAGTCGGAGGCGGTCTGCTCGGCCTGCTGCTCCCCGGTGCGGACGACGAGATCGAGCCGGCCGGCTCGATCGAGGATGGTCTGCACCCGCGCCACCAGGGCCTTCGGATCGGTCCCGGAGGTCCCGGCCACCCGGATCGCCTCCGGGTCGTCGGCGCCCCAGGCCCGGGCCTGGCCCTGGGTGGCGAACAACTGGACCGAGCCCGGCCCGGCGTCGCCAGTGGCCCCCTTGAGATCGACCAGCCCGACCACGACCGCGGTCCGGGTGACCGGATCGGCGTCGTCGGCCGAGCCGGCCGGATGCACCAGCAGGGTGACCGACGTACCCAGCCGCAGGCCTTTGCGCGCCCCGACGGCGATCTCGCCGGTCGCGGCCGGCAACCGGCCGGCGGTCAGCCGCTGCCACTGCAGCACCCGGTCCGGGGCGACAGCGGTCAGCCGGGCCGACCGGTAGCCGGTGCTGTCCGGCAGCCGGGCCTGGGTGTAGGTGCTGAGATCGGCGGCCACGGCCCGGACCCCGGGCATCCGGGCCACCTCGTCGGCGAGCCCCTTGCGGGAGCCGAGCGGGGTGAAGTTGACTGCGTCCGGGTCCGGCGTGATGACCGCGTCCGTGGTCCGGTACTGGGCCGCGACCGCCCCCAGTACGGTGGTTTTCGAGGTCTGGTTGAGCACCAGGGTGGCGACGACGAAGCCGACCGCGATGATGATGGCCAGGCCGGTGGCCAGCAGCCGGCCGGTGTGGGCCCGCAGTTGGGCCAGGCTCAGGGCGAACACGGCTCAGGCCCCCAGGTGGCGCAGCGCGTTGAGCACGGAATCGGTGGTCGGAGCAACGATCTCGCCGGCCACCAGGCCGTCGGCCAGCAGCACCACCCGGTCGGCGTAGCAGGCGGCCACCGGGTCGTGGGTGACCATCACCACGGTCTGCCCGGTCTCCCGCACACTGCTGCGCAGCAGGCTGAGAACCTCCGCGCCGCTGCGGGAATCGAGGTTCCCGGTGGGCTCGTCGGCGAACACCACGTCGGGGCGGGGCAGCAGGGCCCGGGCGATCGCGACCCGCTGCTGCTGGCCGCCGGAGAGCTCCGAGGGGCGGTGCCCGAGCCGGTCGGCCAGTCCGAGCCGGCCGATCACGTCGTGGAACCAGGCCTGATCCGGTTTCCGGCCGGCCAGTTTCATCGGCAGCAGCACGTTGGCCCGCGCGTCCAGGACCGGCAGCAGGTTGAACGACTGGAAGACGAAACCGATCCGGTCGCGGCGCAGGCGGGTCAGCTGGGCGTCGTTCAGGCCGGTCAGCTCGGTTTCGCCGAGCCAGACCGAGCCCGCGGTGGCGGCGTCCAGGCCGGCCAGGCAGTGCATCAGGGTCGACTTGCCCGAACCGGACGGGCCCATGATCGCGGTGAACGCGCCCTGCTCGAAGCTGACGTCGACGTCGCGCAACGCCGTGACGGCGGCTTCTCCCCGGCCGTAGACCTTGCGCAGCCCGACCGACCGGATCGCGGTCAGCTGAGCGGGGGCGGCAATTGTGCTCACGGCATTTCCTCCTGGTCACAACGTTTCTCGACGTTGCTGACGCTAGGGCGGAGCAGTGCCCGGGCGCATCGCGCGACGGGATGATCCGCGGCGTCAGACCAGGGGATGACACCGGGTCGCCGGTGAGCCGGTGAGGGTCAGGGCTGGACGATGCCGAGCTGGTAGCCGAGCACCACCACCTGGACCCGGTCCCGGGCCCCGGTCTTGGTCAGCACCCGGCCCACGTGGGTCTTCACCGTGGCCTCCGAGACCACGAAATGGGCGGCGATCTCGGCATTGCTGAGCCCGGTGGCCATCAGGACGAACACCTCGTGCTCGCGCGGCGTCAATTCGTCGAGCACGGACGGCGAGGGCCGGGCCGGTAGGGCCGGCCCGCCGGACGCCTCCCGCCGGAGGTCGCTGCCCGGGCCGGCCGGCGACCCGAGGTCACCCGTCCCGTCCGCACCCAGCAGCGGGCTGATGTGCCGCAACAGCTGCCGGGTCGAGCTGGCCCCGATCACGGCGTCGCCGGCGTGCACGGTCCGGACCGCGGCCAGCATCTCCTCGGGCTCGGCGTCCTTGAGCAGGAAGCCGCTGGCCCCGGCCCCGATCGCGGCCAGCACGTACTCGTCCAGGTCGAAGGTGGTCAGCACCACCACCCGCGGGGATGACGGCAGCGCGGTGATCTGCCGGGTCGCCTCGATCCCGTCCATCCGAGGCATCCGGACGTCCATCAGGACGACGTCGACCTCCACCTCGCCGATCACCCGGACGGCCTGCTCGCCGTCGGCGGCCTCGGCCACCACCCGCAGGTCGGGCTGGGAGTCGATGACCATCCGGAAACCGGCCCGGACCAGTTGCTGGTCGTCGACCAGGGCGACACGAATCACGTTCTCACCTTCCGTAGGGCAGGATCGCGTGGACGCCGAAGCCGCCACCGGGTCGAGGTCCGGCGGTCAGGGTGCCGCCGTGCAGGGTGGCCCGCTCCCGCATCCCGATCAGGCCCTGGCCGCCCGCGGTGGCCGGGGGGGCACCGGCGCCGCGACCGTCGTCCACCACCTGGAGGTCGAGCGCGTCGGCGAGCCAGTTCAGCCGGACCCAGGCCCGGCCGGTCGGCCCGGCGTGCTTGAGCACGTTGGTCAGCGACTCCTGGACGATCCGGTAGGCGGCCAGGGCCGGCCCGGGGGGCAGCTTGCGGGCCCGGCCGGCGATCTCGAGGTTGATCTCCAGGCCGCCGCGGCGGACCTGTTCGACCAGGTCCGGGATGGTGTCCGTGTCCGGCTGGGGGGCCATCTGGCGGTCCTCGTCCTGGCGCAGCACGCCCAGCAGCACGCGCATGTCGGCCAGCGCCTGGCGGCCGGTCTCGGAGATCGTCTCCAGCGCCGCGATCGCCGCCTGCGGGTCGGTCCGGGCGGCGTACCGGCCACCGTCGGCCTGGGAAATGGTGACCGACAGCGAGTGAGCCACGACGTCGTGCATCTCCCGGGCGATCCGGGCCCGCTCGGCGGTGGCGGCCAGCCGGCCCTCCTGGTCACGCTCGCGCTCCAGGAGCCGGGCCCGCTCGATCAACCGCTCCTCCTCCCGCCACCGCAGCCGGCGCATCGTGCCCAGGGCCCAGGTCGACATCACCAGCATGCCCACGAAGCCGAACACCAGCGGCGCGTACTGCACGGTGGCGTGCGAGTACCGCAGGGCCTCGACCAGGGTGCCGCCGAAGCAGAGAAGCAGGCCGGTCCGGCCGGCCCAGCTCGGCGCGTAGGCGGCCAGGGCATACAGGGCGAACAGGACGCCAGCGTCGGCCAGCTGCGGGTCGGACCCGGCCGCCAGTTGCACCAGGGCGCAGGCGGCGATGACGCAGGCCGAGGCGACCGGCCGGGCCCGGCGCCAGGCCAGCGGGGCGACCAGGCCCAGGTTCAGCAGAAACTTGCCGCCGTCGAGGTTGGCCGTCACCTGGGGGAGCAGCACCAGCACGGCGACCAGGCCGGACGTCAGCAGGGCATCGCTCTGGAACGGGTGTTCCCGCACCCAGGTGTAGGTCGCTTCGAATCTCGACGGCCGGTCCAGCACCCAACGACTGTAGGCCGCGGGCCCGCCGGGCCGGGTCAGCCCACGGGATGATTCAGCCATACACCGACCTTGCTCCCGCCGGCCACCTGCAGAACCGGTCTGAATCGATTCAGTCGACCTGCGGGGGTAGACAAGTGGAGCAAAGTCGGAGCAAGGGCGCGGTCGGCCGGGTCAGGCCTCGTTCTTGACTCCGGCGTAGAACACCCGCCAGTTCTCCCGCCAGCCGCCGAACGCGTCCGGCTCGATCCGGCTGCGGCCCTTGCCGATCAGGTTGCGCCGGCGCTCGACGGTGTCGAACTCGGACCGCATCACCCGCAGGTCCTTGAACAGGAAGGTGAGCGCGGCCGGGGTGTAGCGCCAGTAGTCCACCGGGCACGGGTGGTAGCGCCAGCTGAACAAGGTCGAGTGATACGTGAAGCCGCCCGGCCGCAGCAGCCGGACGATCTCCGGGGCCGCGAGCCAGGGCTCCCGGATGTGCTCGAAGACGTCGACGCTGATCACCGCGTCGAAGCTGCCGGACTCGAGTTCCGGGCAGTTCGTGATGTCGCCGCGGATCACGCCCGGGCCGGTCTCCTCGAGGTCGAGGCAGACGTACTCGAAGCCGGGAAACCATTCCCGGTAAGGGTTTGCGCGCCCGCCGATCTCAAGAATTCGCCCGCCGGTAACCCCGGAGTTACCCAACATTGTCTTGATGTGCTCGCCGATGCGCCGGGTCCGCTCCGGGAAGTTCTGGTAGTAGGTCTCCAGGCGGGCCCGAGCGGCGATCGCCGGATCGGGCGCGGGCTTGATCGAAACAGCCTGTGGCGCAGAAGAACTGCCTCCACCGCGAAGACGTCGCAGTTGCTCCGAGAGCATCGTGGGTGACTCCTGTCGTCGGTGCTCGCATGGTCTCGATCCGGGGCCAGGTATACCTCCCGGCGCCGAAAGACCTTACACTCCGCTGGTGTCGCATCATGTGATCGCTGTCGCGGAGTCCGACTCCTACCTGAAGTGGGCCGTGAGTCTGCTCGCTCAACTGCCGCCCGGTACCCGGGTCGAGATCGTCGTCGCCTGCTCGCCGGTGCGCCCGTCGCCGTCCCAGCGGATCGCGGCCCTGGCCGGAACGGCCTTCGCCGATCACGATCCGGAGGTGCTGTCCCCGGGGCAGTTGCTCCGGCGGGTGGAACGAGACCGTCCGGACGCCGTCCTGCTGGCCTGCACCGGCCCCAGCGCGCACGCCTACCAGGAGGCCCTCAGCCGGGCCCGGCACCGCCCGGTGCTGCTGGCCGGCATCCCGGGCATCGCCCTGCCGGCCCGTCGCCGGGCCTGGGGATATCGGGGTGCCATCGATCTTTTCGTGGTCCACAGCCACCGCGAGGTCGAGGAGTACAACCGGGTCCGGGTGCTGATGGGCAAGTCGGGCCAGGTCGGGCTGGCCACCATCCCGTTCCTGGCCCCGGCCCGGATCGCCGAGGAGCTGGCCGAGGTCGAGGAGCACCAGGAGGCGGCCGGGGTACCGGGCAACCGGGTGCTGTTCGCCACCCAGGGCAAGGTGCCCAAGCTGCGGCGCGAGCGGATCTCCATCCTGCTGGCCCTGGACAAGCTGGCGGCCAACCGGCCCGATCTGAAGGTGGTGGTCAAGACCCGGGGCGTGCCGGGTGAGTTCCACACCCACCACGAGGCCCACCATTACGCCGATCTCTGGCAGGACCTGGTGACCGCCGGTCAGGTGCATGCGCCGGACGCGCTCGAATTCGTGGCCGGGTCGATGGCCGAGCAACTGCTGGACGCCGTGGCCCTGGTCACCGTGAGCTCGACCGCCGTCCTGGAGGCCATGGCTCTGGACATTCCGGTACTGCTGATCGACGAGTTTGGGGTCAGCGAGAGCCTGATCAACACGGTGTTCGTGGGCAGCAGTGCCCTCGCTGGTCTGAATGCCTTGCGAGCAGCCGATTTCCGGCATCCGGAGAAGTGGTGGCGGGCCGACAACTACTTCCATCCGGTGACCGACAACACCTGGATCGGGCTGCTGGACGAACTGGTGCTCCGGGCCCGGGCCGGAAGCCTGCCACCCCTGGCCGAAGGGCTGGACCGGGGCCGTTCGGCCCGCCGCCGCCGGCGCGACCGGATGCGCCTGACCCCGGCCGGCAGTGCCCTGGTCCGGGCTCGTCAGCGGTTGAAGAAGCGGATGCGGCGGGCGGCGGTGGATCAACCGCACCCGGTGACGCAGAGTTCCTGAGGGCGACGCCCGGCTGTCGCCGGAAATTCACCCGGGCCAAGGATTCCGTCCTTAACCTAAGCTGGCTCTCGGGTTCGACCGTGGGAGCGCCGCCGCAGGTTGCGGCGTTGTCACAAGCCCGGGACGGTCCCAGGTGTCGATCCCGCCACAGGGGCTCTCAGGCTGAAGGAGCGTTATGACTGCTGTACCTCACGAGGGTGCGAACACGAGCGTGGCCATCGGCGACAAGCTGGTTGGTCGCGACCACCCCACCTATGTGATCGCTGAGATCGGCCTGAACCACAACGGGGACGTCGGCATCGCGAAGCAACTCATCGAGATCGCGGCCGATGCCGGCTGTGACGCAGTGAAGTTCCAGAAGCGGACTCCTGAACTCTGCGTGCCGCTGGAGCAGCGCTCGATCGAGCGGGAGACCCCTTGGGGTCGGATGACTTACATGGACTACCGGTACCGCGTCGAGTTCGAGGACGAGGAATACCGCGAGATCGACAACTACTGCAGCAAGCTCGGGGTGCACTGGTTCGCCTCCCCGTGGGACGTGAAGTCGGTCGAGTTTCTGGAACGTTTCGACGTCGTGACGTACAAGGTTGCCTCGGCGTCACTGACCGATCACGAACTGCTGCGCAAGATCCGGGCCACCGGCAAGCCGATCATCCTGTCCACCGGGATGTCGACCATCGAGGAGATCGACGCCGCGGTCGAGGTGGTGGGTACCAGCGATCTGGTGCTGCTCCACGCGACGTCGACCTATCCGATGCCGCCGCACGAGGCCAACCTGCGGACCATCACCACCCTGGCCGAGCGGTACCAGGTGCCGGTTGGCTACTCCGGGCACGAGCGGGGGCTGCAGATCAGCCTGGCCGCGGTGGCCCTGGGAGCGGTGGCGGTCGAGCGGCACATCACCCTCGACCGCACGATGTGGGGTTCGGACCAGGCGGCCTCGCTCGAGCCCGAAGGCCTGCGGCACCTGGTCCGGGACATCCGGATCCTGCAGGACGCGCTCGGCGACGGCGTGAAGCGGGTCTTCGAGGGCGAGCTCGCGCCGCGGGCCCGGTTGCGGCGGGTCGGGTAGTCCCGAGGTGACGGCAACCGATCCCGGGACGGTCCTGGCGTGGGTCGAGTCTCCGTTCCAGCTCCTCGGAGCACTGGAGGCCTTCGCGTCCGGCCGTCTCGGCCGGCGGCTCGACGTCCTGCCCCGGCAGGACGTCGGCCCGCTGGCGGTCACCGTCGCCGAGCTCGAACGACTGGGGCTCCCGGCCGGGGTGAGGGTGATGACTCCCGGCCGGGCGCCCCACCGGTACAACGGCGTGCTCGCCGTCGGCGATGCCTTCTCCGGCGAGGTGCACCGGCTGCTGCTGCAAAGCGCTCCGCGGCGGCTGGTCCTGCTGGACGACGGGCGCTCGACCAAACGGGTGATGGATGCTCTGGTGAAACCCGGGGTCCCGCTGGTCCGCCCGCACATCCAGCCGACCCTGGCCCGATCGCTGCTGGCCGGCCTGGCCCTGGCCAGGATCAAGCGGATGGCGGCCCAGGGCCGGGTCCAGGTGATCACCGCCCTGTGGTTGCCCGAGCCGGTGGTCGCCGCGGCCGAAGCGGCCGGCATCCGGATCGCCCACCACACCTTCGAATGGCTGCGCGGCCTGCCCGGCGACGCGCTGTCCGGCACCGAGACCGTCGTCCTGGGCACGTCATTGGTGGCCAACAACCTGATCGCGGCCCAGCCGTACCTGAACTGGGTGACCACCATCGCCCGGGGCGGCCCGATCACCTACCGGCCGCACCGCCGCGAGGACGCGCGGACCCTGACCGCGCTGGCCGGGTGCCCGGGCGTGGTGATCGAGACCGGGCAGGTGCCGGTCGAGGTGAGCCTGCGGGCCATGACGGCCCGGCACCGGGTCTTCACCCTGCCCACCACCGCCGTCAGCACCCTGCGGTTGATCGCCCCGACGGCCCGGATCCAGGAGTTCGCCATCCCGGAGTCCTGGTGGCAGCCCTCGGTTCCGGACGTGGCCCGTCGGCACCTGGTGCCCGACCCGGGCGAGCCGGAGCCGAGCGCCTTCTCACCCTGCTCCTAGACCTACCCGCCGGCGCGGTCGGCGCGTCCGGCACCACTGTGATCCGAGGACTTCGCGTGAGTGACACCGGCACCATCCCGAGCGGCCCGTCCGGCACCTTCGGCCCGAACCCGCCGAGGGTGGTCGCGGTCATCCCGGCCCGCGGCGGGTCGGAGGGCGTGAAATTGAAGAACCTGGAGCCGGTCGGCGGCCGGTCGCTGCTGATGCGGGCGGTCGCCGCCTGCAAGCAGTCCACCCTGATCGACGAGGTGGTGGTCAGCACCGATCACCCGGGCATCATCGAGGAGGCCAGGCGGGCCGGGGCTCGAGTGGTGGTGCGACCGCCGGCGATCGCCGGCAACACGGCGTCCTCGGAGTCGGCCGTGCTGCACGCCATCACCGAGGTGCAGGGCGACGGGCCCGCCCCCGAGGTGACCGTGCTGGTCCAGTGCACCAGCCCGTTCATGAACCCGATCGACCTGGACGCCGCCATCGCCCGGGTGCTGGCCGGCGAGGCCGACTGCGCCTTCGCGGCGGTGGAGAGCCACGCCTTCCTGTGGAAGTACGCCCCCGAGGGCCTGATCGGGATCAACCACGACTCCAACTTCCGGCCCCGGCGCCAGGACCGGGACGTCGAGTTCCGCGAGACCGGGGCGTTCTACGCGATGCGCACCGACGGTCTGCGCCGGCACGGCCGCCGGTTCTTCGGCACCCTGGTCGCGCAGCGGGTCAACGACCAGCACGCGATGGAGATCGACAGCTCCGACGACCTGCACATGGCCCGGCTGCGGGCCGCGGTGCTGGAGGAGCAGGAGCGGATCGACGGCCTGCCGGTGATCGACGTCGACGCCGTGGTCACCGACTTCGACGGCGTGCACACCGACGACCGGGTCTACCTCTCCCAGGACGGCACCGAGAGCGTGCAGGTCAGCCGGGAGGACGGGATGGGCGTGTCGATGGTCCGCCGCACCGGGGTCAAGATGCTGATCCTCTCGACCGAGGTCAACCCGGTGGTGGCGGCCCGGGCGGCCAAACTACAGATCCCGGTGATTCACGGTCAGACCGACAAGGCGCAGGCCCTGAAGGAGTGGATCGCCACCGAGGGGCTCGACCCCAACCGGGTCGCCTACGTCGGCAACGACGTCAACGACCTGGGTTGCCTGCGGATGGTCGGCTGGCCGATCGCCGTGGCCAACGCCCACCCGGACGTGGAAGCCCTGGCCCGGCTCAAGCTGACCAAGCGAGGCGGCTCAGGAGCCGTCCGCGAGCTGTGCGAGCTGGTGATCGCCGCCTTCGAGAGCCGGGAGTCCTGAGCGCGACCGCCGGCCCCGATGCATCGAGGACGGCGAGTTCCGCCGGCGGCTAAGTCGGTCGCGGATCGTGACCCGCGACACCTACCCTGGACGGGTGCTAGTCCGACTGCTGCGCGAATCCCTCCGGCCCTACCGCACCCCGATCGCCCTGGTGGTGCTCTTCCAGCTGGTCCAGACCCTGGCCGCGCTGTACCTGCCGACCCTGAACGCCGACATCATCGACAAGGGTGTGGTCCGCGGCGACACCGGCTACATCTGGCGGGTTGGCGAGCTGATGCTCGCGGTCAGCCTGGTCCAGATCGTCTGCCAGGGCGCGGCCGTGTTCTTCGGCGCCCGGACCGCCACCGCGATGGGCCGCGACATCCGGTCCACGCTGTTCCACCGGGTGCAGTCGTTCTCGGCCCGGGAGGTCGGCCAGTTCGGCACCCCGTCGCTGATCACCCGGACGACGAACGACGTCCAGCAGGTTCAGATGCTCACCCTGATGACGCTGACCATGATGGTCTCGGCGCCGATCGCCTGCATCGGCGGGATCATCCTGGCCGTGCACCTCGACGTGCCGCTGTCCGGCCTGCTGGTGGTCGCGATCCCGGCCCTGGCCGTGATCGTGCTGCTGATCATCTCCCGGATGCGGCCATTGTTCCGGCTCACCCAGGAGCGGCTGGACAAGATCAACCAGGTGCTGCGCGAGCAGATCGCCGGCGTCCGCGTCATCCGGGCGTTCGTCCGCGACGACCGGGAGCAGCAGCGCTTCGAGCGGGCGAACCGCGACCTCTACGACGTATCGCTGAGCATCGGCCGGCTGCTGGCGATGATGTTTCCCTCGGTGATGTTGGTGCTGAACGTGTCCAGCGTGGCCGTGCTCTGGTTCGGCGGTCACCGGGTCGCCGACGGCAGCCTGCAGATCGGCGAGCTGACGGCGTTCCTGAGCTATCTGATGCAGATCCTGATCGCGGTCATGATGGCCACCTTCATGTTCATGATGGTGCCCCGGGCCGAGGTCTGCGCCGAGCGGATCGAGGAGGTGCTGGACACCGAGTCGAGCGTGGTGCCGCCGGCGAACCCGGTCCGGACGGTGACCACTCACGGCCGGCTCGAGCTGCGCGGGGTCGAGTTCCGCTACCCCGGGGCCGAGCAGCCGGTGCTGCGCGACATCGACCTGCTGGCCGAGCCGGGCCGGATCACCGCTGTGATCGGCAGCACCGGCAGCGGCAAGACCACCCTGCTCAACCTGATCCCGCGGCTGTTCGACGCGACCGGGGGCACCGTGCTGGTGGACGGCGTCCCGGTGCGCGAGCTGGATCCCACCCTGCTCTCGGACGCCGTCGCCCTGGTGCCGCAGAAGCCCTACCTGTTCAGCGGCACCATCGCCAGTAACCTGCGCTACGGCAAGCCGGAGGCCACCGACGAGGAGCTCTGGCAGGCGCTGCGGACCGCCCAGGCCAAGGACTTCGTGGAGAAACTGGCCGAGGGGCTGGACTCACCGGTGGCCCAGGGCGGCACCAACCTGTCCGGCGGCCAGCGGCAGCGGGTGGCGATCGCCCGGGCCCTGATCCGGCGTCCGGAGATCTATCTGTTCGACGACTCCTTCTCGGCCCTCGACTACGCCACCGACGCCGCGCTGCGGGCCGCTCTGGCCACCGAGACCCGGGAGGCCACCGTGGTGATCGTGGCCCAGCGGGTCAGCACCATCCGGCACGCCGACCGGATCGTGGTCCTGGACGCCGGCCGGGTGGTCGGCAGCGGATCGCACGACGAGCTGATGGAGAGCAACCAGACCTACCGGGAGATCGTGCTCTCCCAGCTCACGGAACAGGAAGCCGCCGCATGACCAGCACACCGACCAAGCCGGGGTCGGGCGGCCCGGGGGAGCGGGCCACGCCGGCCCGGGCGCTCGGCCCGGCTCCGGGCACCGCTCGCGGGCCGGGCGCGTTCATGGCCGGGCGTTCGGTCGAGAAGGCGCTCGACTTCCGGGGCAGCAGCCGCCGGTTGCTGCGCACCCTGAGCCCGCAGCAACCGCTGATCGTGGCCGGCCTGCTGCTGGCCGTGGCCAGCGTGGTGCTGTCGGTGATCGGGCCCAAGATCCTCGGGCACGCCACCGACATCATCTTCGCCGGTGTGCTGAACCCGTCGGCCGGGATCGACTTCGACCGGGTCGGGCGGGTGCTCGGCCTGGCCCTGGGCGCCTACGTGTTGGCCTCGGTGCTGTCCTGGCTGCAGGGCCGGCTGGTGGCCACCCTGGTCCAGAAGGCGATCTTCAGCCTGCGCGAGCAGGCCCAGAACAAGCTGAGCCGGCTGCCGCTGAGCTACTTCGACCGGCTGCCCCGCGGTGAGGTGCTCAGCCGGGTCACCAACGACGTCGACAATCTCCAGCAGTCGCTGCAGCAGACCCTGAGCCAGATCGTCATCTCGCTGCTGACCATCGTCGGCGTGCTGGCCGTGATGATCATCATCTCGCCCCTGCTGGCCCTGATCGCGCTGGTCACCGTGCCGGTGTCGATCATGGTGGCGGCCGGGATCGGTAAACGGGCCCAGCCGCAGTTCGTCCGGCAGTGGGCCACCACCGGGCGGCTGAACGCGCACATCGAGGAGATGTACACCGGGCACTCGCTGGTCACCGTGTTCGGCCGGCAGCAGGAGTCGGCCGAGACCTTCGCCGTCCAGAACGAGTCGCTCTACGGAGCGAGCTTCCGGGCCCAGTTCATGTCCGGCCTGATCCAGCCGGCCATGATGTTCATCGGCAACGTCAACTACCTGCTGGTGGCTGTGGTCGGCGGGCTGCGGGTGGCCAGTGGCAACCTCTCGCTCGGTGACGTCCAGGCGTTCATCCAGTACACCCGCCAGTTCAGCCAGCCGTTGACCCAGGTGGCCAGCATGGCCAACCTGCTGCAGTCGGCGGTGGCCTCGGCCGAGCGGATCTTCGCCCTGCTGGACGCCGAGGAGCAGTCGCCCGACGGGCCCGACGCCGCCCGCCCGGCCCGGGTCCAGGGCCGGGTCGACTTCGACGCCGTCTCGTTCCGGTACACCCCCGACGTGCCGTTGATCGAGAACCTGTCGCTGAACGTCGAGCCGGGCCAGACCGTGGCCATCGTCGGGCCCACCGGGGCCGGCAAGACCACGCTGGTCAACCTGCTGATGCGGTTCTACGAGCTGAACAGCGGCCAGATCCGGCTGGACGGCGTCGACATCGCCGGGATGACCCGCGAGAGCCTGCGCGAGCAGTTCGGCATGGTGCTGCAGGACGCCTGGCTGTTCGGCGGGACGATCGCCGACAACATCGCCTACGGCTCCGACGACGCCTCGCCCGAGCAGATCGTCGAGGCCGCCCGGGCCACCCACGTCGACCGGTTCGTGCGCACCCTGCCCGACGGCTACGAGACGGTGATCGACGACGAGGGCGCCAACGTCAGCGTCGGCGAGCGGCAGCTGATCACCATCGCCCGGGCGTTCCTGGCCGAGCCGGCCATCCTGATCCTGGACGAGGCCACCAGTTCGGTCGACACCCGGACCGAGGTGCTGATCCAGCGGGCGATGGCCCGGCTGCGGCAGGGCCGGACCAGCTTCGTCATCGCTCACCGCCTCTCCACCATCCGGGACGCCGACCTGATCCTGGTGATGGAGGCCGGGGCCATCGTGGAGCAGGGAAGCCACGAGGCCCTGCTCCAGGCCGGGGGCCCCTACGCCCGGCTCTACGCGGCCCAGTTCACCGAAGCCGTGGCAGAGGTGGAGTAGCCGTCACCGTGGGTGGGTCCCGCCGGGCCAGGATACGGTTTCCGGCTGGCCGCGCAGTGATCGATGTACCGAGCATGTTGTGATCGCAACACATTTCGTACATCGATCACTGCAAGGACGGCGGTCGGCTGGTGGGGCCGGGGGTGGTCCGGTGCGGTGGGAGTGTCTCAGTGACAGTGGTCGGCCGAGCCGGAACCGGTTGCGGTCGGGGGGACGTCGAGGGCCGGGTTGCGGTCGAAGAAGCCGAACGGTTTGAGCCAGAACGACACCGTGTCGGCCGGCATCACCGGCCAGTCCTCGGGGCGGGTGACGTGGTGGATACCGAACACGTACCAGAGCACCACGTCGGTGTTCTCGATCGGCCGGTTCGCCGCCGTCCACTCCGGCAGCCCGGCCCCACCCGGGCCCTCGACCGGCCCCTGGGTCGGGAACTCGCCGCAGGGCCAGCGCTCGGCCGCCCGGTACGGCGTCACCCAGACCGAGTGGGCGATCGCCCCGGCCCGGGCCAGCACCGGGGACTGCGGGGCGAACATGGCCGGGATGCTGGCCCCGGGCACCAATTTGTAGCCGACCGGGCCGCCGAGACCGTTACGAACGTTGTCGTTGACCACCTTCCAGGACCGCTGGCTGGCCCAGTCGTGGTCCTGGATCCCGTCGATCTCGGTGCGCAGGGCGGTGTTCCGGGCCACCAGGGCCAGCCCGTGCGGGTTGTCCGGGCCGATCGGCGGGGCCTCGGTGTGCGACTCGTACACGGTGTTGGCGGCGCCGTCGATGTCGAGGTCCATCCGGGCCACGATGAAGTGCTGGTGGTACGGCGCGTAGGTCTGCTGGTCGACCACCGTTCCGTAGGGGGTGGCCGAGCCGTCGGCGAACCGCGTCGTCACCATGATCCCGGTGGCCCGGACCTCGGACTCGATCGAGCCGTCCTGGTAGAACCGCCAGTAGACGAGGTACTCGTAGTTGGCCACGGTGACGTGGAACGACACCACCAGCCGCCGCATCCGGCGAACCTCCGCCCCGGCGGCCGCGTCGACGTGCTTCCAGAGGACGGCGTTGTCCTCCTCATGGACGCAGATCGCGTTCTCGATCGGGTAGGGCGTGCCGTGCGAGTCGTGCAGGACGGCGTCCAGGTACCGGATCTCGCCCAGGCAGTCGCAGCCCAGCTTGAGTGAGGTGGTCATGAAACCCAGCCCCCACTCGCCGATGTCGAACGCGGTCCGGCGGTAGTGGTCGGGCGACGGGTCGCGGTAGGGCACCACCATCTCGGCGAACGACAACCGGTGGGCGATCGGCCGGCCGTCGTAGCCGACGGTGTGCAGCACCAGCCCCTCGCGGTAGTTGAAGCCGATCCGCAGGGTCCAGTTCTGCCAGCTCAGCCGGTTGCCGTCGAGGGTGAACGAGACCCCTTCGGGCTGGTGGATCTCCAGCGGCGCGATCGGCCGCGGCGTCAGACCGGTCAGGGCGGGCAGGTACTCGCCCATCCGGGCCGGCTCGGTCTCCGGCTCCGGCCCGCGCTCGTCGTCCTCCAGCTCCAGCAGCACCATCCGGTTGAGGTCGACGATCGGGTGCAGGCCGCCGACCGGATTGGCGTAGGGGTTGCCGTCGGGGGTGTCGCGCCGCCAGACGTCGGCCCAGCCGATCCGCCGGCCCCGGTACTTCTCCGGCACCAGGGCCCCGCCGTAGGCCCAGACGTCGACCAGCACCAGGCTCAGGTCGGTGATCCCGCGCCGGGCCAGGGCGGCGATCAGCTGCGGGTCGGAGTGCAGGAACTCGTCGCAGTCGTGCCACTCGTCGACCGTGACGTTGGGCTGGACGCCGGGCAGGTGGGCCCAGTCGAGCAGGGTGCCCTCGGTCAGCGAGACCGTGGCCCGGTAGGCCGCGCCGTCCTCGCGGTTCCAGCAGACCGCGGTGGCCGTCCGCCGGACCGGGGTGCCGGGGACGAACGCCAGCACCTCCTCCTTGGCCGGCTCCAGGAGCTCGATCGAGGCGTACCGCCAGCTCGGGCCGATCCCGCGGGCCCCGGCGACCACAGCCACCACCGAGCTGAACTCCTCGGCGGTCAGGGGGTCGAGCGGGTGCGCTGCCATCAAGTCCACCTCGTCATGTTTAGAGTGTCGGGTGACATCCTGGGCCATCACTTGCGTCGAAGCTGACTTCGGCCGTACCGCTGCCGGCGAGCCGGTCACATGCTGGACGATCGACGACGGCGAGATCTCCGTCTCGGTCCTCTCCCTCGGCGGGATCATCCAATCCCTGCTGGTGCCCGGGGCCGACGGCCGACGCGCGGACGTCGTGCTCGGATTCGACGACGTCGCCGGCTACGAGCAGACCAAGACCTTCGCCGGGGCGCTGATCGGCCGGCTGGCCAACCGGCTGGCCCAGGGCCGGTTCACCCTCGACGGCAGCGACTACACGATCGTCCCGAACGAGGGCGAGACGGCCCTGCACGGCGGGCTGGACGGGTTCCACCGCCGGATCTGGGCGGTCACGCCGCACGCCGACGAGCTCGGCACCGGGCTGCGGCTGCAGCTGGTCAGCCCGGACGGCGACCAGGGCTTCCCGGGCCGGCTGGAGGTGAGCGTCGACTACCTGCTCGCTCCGGGACGCCGGTTCCTGATCCGGTACACGGCCCGGACCGACAAGACCACCGTGGTCAACCTGACCCAGCACGCCTACTTCAACCTGGGCGGGGCGGTGCTGTCGGGGCCGACCCTGGACGGGCACCTGCTCCGGGTCGAGGCCGCGCACTACACCCCGGTGAACGGCCGGGGCCTGCCCTCGGGCGAGGTCGCGCACGTGGTCGGCACCCCGCTCGACCTGCGGACGCCGCAGTCGCTGGACTTTCTCAGCCTGGACCACAACCTGATCCTGGACGGCGCGAGCACGGGCGCGGACGCCGGCGCCGAGGTCGGCCACGGGCACGGCCACGGCCACGGACTCGAGGACGGCGTCCGGCCGGGCCCGGCCGCCGAGCCGGAGCTGGTCTGGGCCGCCGCCCTGGATCACCCGGCCACCGGCCGCCGGATGGAGGTGCTGACCAGCGAGCCCGCCGTCCAGGTCTACTCCGGGATCGGGCTGGACGGTTCCGAGGTGGGCAAGAGCGGGGTGCGCTACCAGCGCTCGGCCGCGGTGTGCCTGGAGACCCAGCACTACCCGGACGCGCCCAACCACAAAGACTTCCCGAGCACCGTGCTGCAGCCGGGCGAGGAGTTCCGCAGCCTCACCGAGTGGCGGTTCAGCACGCTCTGATCAGGACGGCGTCCCGGCCGAAGCCTTGCGTTCCATGCTCCGGTGGTAGAGGAAGCTGCCCAGCGATCCGGCCAGCGCCGCGACCACGGTGATGCCGAAGAACTCCATCACCACGTCGAGCCACATCCCGGGCCCGGTCACCGGGTTGCGCATCTGCGACGAGACGGTCAGCAACTGGGTCGTGGTCCAGAATAAGACGTCGCCGTAACTGTGAATGTCCGACTTCGTGGCGTTGCGCTCCGTGACCAGAGCGATCACCGAGCAGACGGCGTCCATCACCAGGGTCGAGCCGACCAGCAGCACCAGGCGCTCGCGCAGGTGCAGGTGAGCAGGGGTGTCGCCGCGGACCAGGGCCATCAGGGAGCGGTCGGGGCGAGGCGTCTTCATCGCCGCCCGCCGGACACCGGTCGGGTGGGTGCGGACATGGTCACAGATTGCCACTCAGCTGGGTGATCCGCGAACTTCGGGCCTGCTGATCGAGCCGGATCACCCTTAGGGTCAGTGCTCATGACCGCACTCGGCACCGACTCCACCGGCTCGGGCTCAGCCGCGGGATCGCTCCGCTGGGGCGTCATCGGCACCGGAGGCATCGCCGGCCGGTTCGCGGCCGACCTGGCCCTGATGCCGGACGCCGACCTGGTGGCCGTCGGTTCCCGGTCGGCCGAGTCGGCCGCCGGCTTCGGCGAGCGGTTCTCGGTCGGCCGCCGGCACGCCTCCTACACCGAGCTGATCGCCGACCCCGAGGTCGACGTCGTCTACGTGGCCACCCCGCACCCGTTCCACGCCGAGCACGCCCTGCAGGTGATCGCGGCGGGCAAGCCGGTGCTGGTGGAGAAGCCGTTCGCGATGGACGCGATCGAGGCCCGGATGATCGCCGACGCGGCCCGGGACGCCGGGGTGTTCTGCATGGAGGCGATGTGGACCCGCTTCCTGCCGCACATGGGCCGGCTGCGCGACCTGCTGGCGGACGGCGTCCTGGGCGAGATCCTGGCCCTGTCGGCCGACCAGGGCATGCGGTTCGCCCTCGACCCGGCGCACCGACTGTTCGCCCCCGAGCTGGGCGGTGGGGCCCTGCTCGACCTGGGCATCTATCCGTTCTCGTTCGCCTCGATGGTGCTCGGCCCGCCGGAGACCGTGCGGGCGGTGGCCACCCCGGCGATCACCAAGGTCGACCGGACCACGTCGGCCGTGCTCAGCTACTCGACCGGCGCCCACGCCGTCCTCACCTGCACCTCGGCCGCGGCCACACCGATGCGGGCCTGGGTGGCCGGCAGCGAGGGCCGGATCGAGATCGACCGGCCCTGGTACCAGGCCAGCTCGTTCACCCTGACCCGCCCCGACGGCAGCACCGAGCGGTTCGAGTCACCGGCCGGCGTGGTCGTCGAGACCCCGCTCGGCCGGGCCAAAGGGATGCGGTTCGAGGCAGCCGAGGCGGGCCGCTGCCTGCGACTCGGGCTGACCGAGAGCCCGGTGCTGCCGCTCGACGAGACGGTCTCGATCATGGGCACGCTGGACGAGGTCCGCGACCAGATCGGGCTGGCCTACCCCTCGGCCTACCCTGCGGTGTGAGCTGCGGTCCGAGCTGCGGTCCGGGCAGCGCTCAGTCGAAGGGCAGGTTCTGCAGGCACTCGCGGTACTCGGCGTAGAGCTGCCGGTAGCGAGCCACGGCCCCGGGCCGGTCGCCGGCCTCCAGGCAGGCCAGAGTCTCCCGGTAGCCCTCCAGCCAGACCTGCCAGACCTGACTCTCGGCGGTCAGCGCCAGCACCCGCAGCGACCGGGTGACGACCAGGTCGATGTGGGTCTGGATCTCACGGTTGCCACTGGCCTGGATGACGGTGGTGCTGAAGTCGGCGCCGGCCGCGCCGGCCGCGGTCAGGTTGCCTTGGGCCAGGTTCTCGGTGAACTCGGCCAGCTTGATCCGCAGGGTCTCCAGCTGACTCGGGCCCAGGTTCTCCACCCCCCACTCGAAGCCGGCACAGGCCAGTACGGCCATCACGTCGGCCAGCTCGAGCGCGTTCTTCTGGGTGACGTGGGTGACGTGCCGGGTCCGGTTCGGCGAGATGTCGACCAGGCCCTCGGCCGCGAGCTGGCCGATCGCCTCGCGCACAGGGGTGATGCTGACGCCGAGCCGGGCGGCCAGATCGGCGTCCTTGAGCACGGTGCCCGGCACCAGCCGGCGACTCACGATCTCGTCCCGGAGCTGTCGCAGCACCGCGTCCTTACGCGTGCCGCTAACCGTTGGCGACATTCTCAAACTCCCTGCGAGCGGGTTTCGCTCACTCATCGTAGGTGTCCGTCACTGGTCGACGGCGCTCTAAACTAGGGCCACCATGCTCAGCTTCTCACCACGATTCGATTCTTCGGGCCTTTCGTCCGAGCCCGGGCCGTATCCCGGACCGATTCCCGAGCCGGCGAACGAGCCGGCGAACGAGCCGGCGAACGAGCCGGTCGTCCCGGTGCTGCGCTGGGCCGTCTTCGCCGGCCTGGGCCTGGACGCCGTGGTCACCACCCGCCGAGGTGGGGTGTCCACCGGCGATCACGCCTCGCTCAACCTGAGCCTCATGGTCGGCGACGACCCGGAGGCGGTGCTGGTCAACCGGCGGCGGGCGGCGGCCGCGATCGGGGCCGAAGCGGGCGACCTGATCTTCGCCCAGCAGGTGCACCGGCCCGGGTTCGCCGTGGTCGGCCGGGCCGACCGCGGTCGCGGCGCGCGGTCGGCGGCCGACGCGATTCCCGGCGTCGATGCGCTGATCACCACCGAGACCGGTCCGGTGCTGGCCGTGATGGCCGCCGACTGCGTGCCCCTGGTGCTGTTCGACCCGGTCCGCCGGGTGCTGGCGACCGTGCACGCCGGCTGGGGCGGCACGGTCCGCGGGGTGAGCAGCGCCGTCGTCGGTGCGTTGCGGGGGATGGGTTGCAATCCGGCCGATCTGGTGGTCGGGATCGGCCCGTCGATCAGTCCGGCGCGTTACCAGGTCGGGGCCGAGGTGGCCGACGCGGCCAAGGCCGCGTTCGGCCCGCGGGCGAGTGCGGTGATCCGGCCCGACGGCACCGGGGCCTGGACCTTCGACCTGTGGACGGCGAACCTGATCCAGCTGACCGAGGCCGGCGTGCCGGCGGCCCGGGTCGAGATCGCCGGGCTCGACACCGGGCCCGGCACACCGTTCTTCAGCCACCGCTCCGAGGCTCCGACCGGCCGGTTCGCCGCGCTGGCCCGGATCGTCGAGACCGGCGAGAGCACCACCACCTTCGAGGAGACACCGTCAGTGGGACCACAGTGAGTGCCGACGTCGATGCCCGGCGCGGCCGGCTCTTCGAGTACGTCGGCTTCGAGATCGAGCCCGAGGCGAACCAGGTCACCTGCCGGTACCGGCTGGACGGGCGCGACTTCCAGGAGGTGGTCACGTTCCCCGGCGGTGGTGACTGGACCCAGCCGGCCGTGACCGAGGCGGCCCGGTTGCTGTTCCTGCTCACCGGGGTCTCGTACTACAAGGCCGGCGCCCCGCCGGTGGTCGACCTCGGCGACACCGCGCTGACCGCCACCGAGCTGCGCTTCCTGGGCGAGTTCTACCTGGAGGGGCTGGGCGAGTACGGCTACCGCAACCAGCTCGACCTGTCCGACCTGCAGATCGTGGCTCAGCCGCTGGTCCGCGAGGGCCCGGTCGGTTACCGGCCCGGTGACGGCCGGCCGCTGGTGCCGTTCGGCGGTGGGATCGACTCGATCGTCTCGGTCGAGCTGATCCGCAAGCAGGCCGACGACGTCGCCCTGTTTGTGGTCAACCGGCCCGGCGACCGGTTCGCCGCGATCGAGGAGCCGGCCCTGGTCACCGGGCTGCCGGTGGTGCGGGCCGAGCGGACGATCGACGAGCAGATCCTGCGCTCGGCCGAGCTCGGCTTCCTCAACGGCCACATCCCGGTCACCGGGATCATCTCGGCCACGGCCGTGCTGGCCGCCGTACTGGAGGGCCGGGACGCGGTGGTGATGTCGAACGAGTGGTCGGCGTCCTCGGCCACCCTCGAGGTCGACGGCCGGCTGATCAACCACCAGTACTCCAAGAGCGAGGCGTTCGAGGCCGGCTTCCGCCAGGTGATCGCCGAGAGCATCGGCGACCGGCCGGACTACTTCTCCCTGTTGCGCTCGATGAGCGAGGTCTGGATCGCCGAGCGGTTCGCCGAACTGCCGCAGTACTTCGACCATTTCCGCAGCTGCAACCGGGCCTTCCGGATAGACGTGGCCCGGCGGGCCACGCACTGGTGCGGCGAGTGCGACAAGTGCGCCTTCATCGACCTGGTGCTGGCGCCCTACCTGGCCGAGCCGGTGCTGCGCCGGGTGTTCTCGGCCAGTGCCGAGCCGCTGGCCAACCCGGCCCTGACCGAGGTGTTCCGTACCCTGCTGGCGCTGACCCCGGACGCCAAGCCGTGGGAGTGCGTCGGCGACGTGGCCGAGAGCAGGGTGGCGGCCCGGCTGGCCTTCGCCCGGCCCGACCGGCAGGATAATCCGCTGCTGGCCGCCCTGGTCGAGGAATCGCGGCCGTTCCACGACCCGACCGTGGCCGAACTGACCCGGCCGCTGTCCGCCCACTTCGTCCCGGAGCGTTATGCGCCCGACCTTCTCCTGGTCTGACCTGCCCGGCCGCCGGGTCGGCATCTATGGCCTGGGCCGCGAGGGCGAGGCCGGCCTGCGGGCCTGTCGGGCCCGGGGGATCGAGCCGGTGCTGGTGGACGACGTCGCCCGGCCGGGCGGGCTGGACGGACGGCCGGTGCTGACCGGGTCCGAGGGCGGCCTGGCCGCGCTGGCCGGCTGCGACGTGGTGATCAAGTCGCCCGGGATCAGCCGCTACGGGCCGGCGGTGCAGGGGCTGCTGGAGGCCGGCGTGGCCGTGGTCGGCGGGCTCGGGCTGTGGCTGGAGGAGGCCGACCGGTCGCGGGTGGTCTGCATCACCGGGACCAAGGGCAAGAGCACCACCAGCGCGATCGCCGGGCACCTGCTCGCCGGCCTCGGCCACCGGGTGCTGCTCGGCGGCAACATCGGCGTGCCGCCGTTCGACCCGCTGGTCGCCGGCGAGTACGACTACTGGGTGATCGAGGTCTCCAGTTATCAGGCGACCGACCTGACCTCAGCCCCGCCGGTGGTCGGCGTGACCTCGCTGAACCCCGACCATCTGCCCTGGCACTCGGACGATGTCGAGACCTACTACCGCGACAAGCTCTCCCTCTGCCGCCGGCCGGGGGCGCGGTGGACCGTGGCCAACGGCGACAGCGAGCTGATCCGGGAACGCCGCGACCAGCTCGGCCCGCAGGTCGAATGGGTACACGCGGCGGAGGCGGCGTGGACGGCGCCGCTCGGCCTGCTCGGCGTCCACAATCGGCGCAATGCCCTGATCGCGGCGGCCCTGCTGCGCCGGCTCGGGGTGCCCGGGGCCGACGACGAGTCGGCGCTGGCTGCCGCCGCGGCCGGTTTCGCCGGGCTGGAGAGCCGGCTGCAGGTGATCGGCACGGTCGGCGGGGTGAGCTTCGTGGACGACGGCCTCTCGACCAACGTGCTCGGCACCCTGGCCGCGGTGGAGGCGTTCGCCGACCGCCGGGTGGCCCTGATCCTGGGCGGGCAGGACCGGGGGATCGACTACACCGCCCTGGCCGAGGGGCTGCGGGCCCGCAGCACCGGCCTGCTGGCCCTGACCGTCCCGGACAACGGCCCCCGGATCAACCAGGTGCTGACGGCGACCGGGGCCGGGCCGGCGGTCACCGTCGAGGCCAGCGCCGACGTCGAGGACGCCGTCGCCCGGGGGTACGAATGGGCCGGTCCGGACGGCGTGGTGCTGCTCTCGCCGGCCGCGCCGAGCTTCGGGCGGTTCCGCGACTACCGGCATCGGGGCCAGGTCTTCGCGGCCGCGATGGCCAAGCTGGCCGATCGTGGCTCTGATACTTGATCATCGTCCGGGCCCGGCATCACCCGTTCGGGGTATCGGTCCGGACCCGGATCGGGTCGACGGAGAACCGGGGGCGTCCGTTCCCGCCGGCTCTGGGAAGGACCGCAATGACGGTGGAGAAGTTTCGACTGGTCACGCGCAGCGATTTCGACGGCCTGGTGTGTGCCGTGCTGCTGCGCGCTCTGGACATGATCGATGACATCTCCTTCGTGCACCCGAAGGACGTCCAGGACGGCATCGTCGAGATCACCGAACGCGACATTCTGACCAACCTGCCCTATGCGCCGGACGCCCACGTGGTGTTCGACCACCACCACAGCGAGACGCTGCGCAACGGGCTGGCCGCGAACCACGTGATCGACGCCGAGGCGCCGTCCGCGGCCCGGGTCGTCTACGAGTACTTCGGCGGCGCCGAAGCCTTCCCCCAGATCTCCCAGGAGCTGATGCGGGCCGTGGACCAGGCCGACTCGGCCGACTACGAGCTGCACGACATCCTGGAACCGAAGAACTGGACGCTGCTCAACTTCCTGATGGACAGCCGGACCGGTCTGGGCCGGTTCCGGGACTTCCGGATCTCCAACTACCAGCTGATGATGCAGCTGATCGACGACGTCCTCCGGGAGAGCTCGGTGACTGAGATCCTGGCCGGGCCCGACGTGGCCGAGCGGGTGGCCCTGTTCGAGGAGCAGACCACGCTGTTCGTCGAGCAGTTGCGACGGGTCTCGACCGTGACCGGCGACCTGGTGGTGGTCGACCTGCGGGACGAGGAGATCATCCACGCCGGCAACCGGTTCATGATCTACGCGCTCTACCCGCAGTGCCGGGTCTCGGCCCACCTGATCTGGGGCAAGCAGAAGCAGAACATGGTGCTGGCGGTGGGCAAGTCGATCCTGGACCGGACCTCGCCGGTGGACATCGGGGCCCTGATGCTGCGCTACGGCGGGGGCGGACACCACGCCGCCGGTACCTGCCAGGTGCCGGCCGAGGAGGCCGAGCGGGTGCTGGGTGAGATCGCGACCGCGATCAACCAGGGGGCCCAGGTGGCCTCCGGGGCCTGACGGGGCCTGACCAGGGCCTGACCAGGGCCTGACCAGGGCCTGACCCGGGGCCGATTCCACTCAGCGCGGCCCCGAGGCCGCGTGCAGGGCCGCCGGCAGCCAGTCGCGCAGCTGATCGGCCGTCCATCGGGGCACTTCGAGCATCGGCACGTGCCCGACGCCGCGGGCGATCTCGAACCGCCAGTACGGGTTGGCCCGGGCCGCGGCCCGAGCGGCCCGGATCGGGATCAGCCGGTCCCGGTCGCCGTGGATCAGCAGCACCGGCATCGGCAGCCGGTGCAGCATCCGCGCGTACTGCCGCCGGCGGAACATGATCAACAGTAGTGAGCGGGTGGCCAGCAGGAAGTCGGCCTCCAGGTTCGGTATCCCGTGGCGGGCCCGGGCCAGGGCCAGGTGCTGCTCGATCACGTCGGCCGGGATCCGGGTCGGGTCGGCGCAGCACAGCCGAAGCAGCCGCATCGCCGCCCGCTCGGCCGTCATCGGGGGCTGCCGTCGGGCTCGGTACCGCCGGATCGGCCCCGGCAGCGCGAACTCGGCGAAGGTGCCGGCCGCGATCTTGTCCGGCAGGGCCAAGGCGGGCGGCAGCGCCGGGTCGATCAACACGGCCGCCCGGACCGTCTCCGGCCGCTCGGCCGCCTGCAGAGCGGTGATCAGGCCGCCCATCGAGTTGCCGACCAGCACCACCGGCTCGCCGGCCACCTCTTTCAGGAACCGGTCCAGCAGCCGCCGGTTGCCGCTGACCGTGGCCTCTCGGGGGCTGCCGTGGGTCAGCCCGAACCCGGCCAGGTCAAGGGCCAGTACCCGGTACCGGTCGGTGAGCAGCGGGGCCAGGGCGGCCCAGTTCGCGTGCGACCCGCCCAGGCCGTGCACGCAGACCAGCACCGGGGCCTCGGCCGGGCCGCCGTGGTCGACGTAGTGCACCGGGCCGTCGAGGTCGATCCACTGCGAGGGCGCGGTGGGGGTGTAGGGCACGCTGGTCACCGCTCACAATTACCCGGCCGACTCCGGTTCGGCAAGAGCCGGCACCCGGCCCGGGTCGCGAGGTCGGGCCACGGCAGCACGCAGAACTGCGCCGAGAGCGTTGGTTCGGCGGCCAGAATGGACTTCTGCGTGCCGGGCCGGCCGGCAGAACCAGCTGGAGGTGGGTAGTGGAGCGGCGGGAGGTGGTCCGGCGGCGACTGGATGCGGTCGGGTTGGGCGGGACGCCGGTGGGCGGGTGTCTGGACGTGGTCGAGCGGCTGGTCGCGGTGCAGGCCCAGGACTTCGGGCCGGCCAAGTGGTCGATCGCCCAGCGCACCCCCGGCGTCTCGAACGCGCAGCTGGACCAGGCGTTCTCGGACGGTGAACTGCTGCGCACCCACGTCCTGCGGCCGACCTGGCACTTCGTCCGGCCCGGCGACCTGCGCTGGCTGCTCGAGCTGACCGCGCCCCGGGTGCACGCGCTCAACCGGCACTACCGGGACAAGGAAGGGCTGGACGCCGCCACCCTGGATCGGGCCGCCGACGTGATCGGGTCGGCTCTGGCCGGGGGCGATCACCTGACCAAGAGGGAGCTGGTGGAGCAGCTCGGCCGGGCCGGTCTGGAGCTGAACCCGATGCGGGTGACCCTGCTGGTGATGCACGTTGAGCTGGAGGGGCTGATCTGCAGCGGGCGGGTGCGGGGCAAGCAGCAGACCTACGCCCTGCTCGACGAGCGGGTGCCGGCCGCAGCCGAGGCCGGGCGGCCCCGGGGGCGCGCGGCGATGGTGCGCGAACTGGCCCGCCGGTACTTCACCGGTCACGGCCCGGCCACCGTGAACGACTTCACCTGGTGGTCGAGCCTGCGGGTGGCCGACGTCACTCCCGCGCTGGCCCAGCTCGGTGATCACCTGGTCAGCGAGCAGGTGGACGGGGTCACCTACTGGTCCGGCACGGTGGACGCAGCCGCCGCAACGGGTGCGGTGAGCGAGCCGGCGCCCGGCGGGGTGCGGCTGATCCAGGTCTACGACGAGTACCTGGTGGGCTACCGGGAGAGCAAGGTTCTGGTCGACCTCGCCCGCCGGGCCCAGACCCGGCCCGAGGGATACCCGTTCAACCTGCAGATCCTGCTCGACGGCCAGATCGCCGGCAGCTGGCGGCGGACGATCACGAAGTCGGCGGTGCGGATCGAGGTCACCCTGCTGACGCCGTTCACCGCCGCCCAGCTGACGGCGCTGCGGGCCGAGGCCGAGCGGCACGGGCGGTTCCTCGAGCTGAGCACCGAGCTGAGCGTGGAACTGACCACCGAGCTGAGCGTGGAGCCGAGCTGAGCGGGGCCGACGGCGGCCGGACCGGGTGGGCCCGGCCGGCGGACGGATGTGGTTCAGTGCAGGTATGTCCCTTCCGGCTGACAATCCCTTCGCCCGGGCCAGCGCGCTGCCCTACGCGCTGCCGCCGTTCGAGCTGATCCGCGACGAGCACTTCGAGCCCGCCTTCGAGGCCGGAACGGCCGAGCAGCGGGCGGAGCTGGAGGTGATCGCCACCGACCCGGCCGTGCCTACCCCGGCCAACACCCTGGACGCGCTGGAGGCTTCCGGAGCCCTGCTGACCCGGGTGTCGTCGGTGTTCTTCAACCTGACCGGCTCGGTCGCCAGTGACGGCCTGCGTGCGGTCGAGGCGGCGGTCGTGCCGCTGCTGTCGGCCCACCGGGACGCCGTTCTGATGGACCCGCGGCTGTTCGCCCGGATCAGCCGGTTGCACGAGCAGCGCGACGAGCTCGGGCTGGACGTCGAGACCGGCCGCCTGCTGGAGCGCTACCACCTGGACATGGTCCGGGCCGGGGCCGGCCTGTCCGACACCGACCAGGCCCGGCTGCGAGAGATCAACCAGCAGCTCAGCGCGCTGGGCACGACGTTCCGCAACAACCTGCAGGCCGACACCAACGACCTGGCCGTGCCGGTGAAGACGGCCGAGGAACTGGCCGGCCTGCCCGGCGACGCGGTCGAGGCCGCCGCCGCGGCCGCCCAGGCCCGGGGGCTGGACGGCTACCTGCTCACCCTGGTGCTGCCGAGCCGGCAGCCGGCACTGTCCCAGCTCACCGACCGCGACCTGCGCCGCCGGCTGCACCAGGCCTCGGTGGCCCGGGGCCGGCGCGGCAACGAGCACGACACCCGGGCCGCTCTGACCGAGATCGTGGCCCTGCGGGCGGAGCGGGCCGAACTGCTCGGCTACCCGAACCATGCCGCCTTCGTGGTGGCCGACCAGACGGCCGGGTCGATCGACTCGGTGATGAACCTGCTGACCGCCCTGGTCGAGCCGGCCGTGGCCAACGCGCAGGCCGAGGCCCGGGAGCTGGCCGAGCACCTGCACGCCGACGGGTTCGAGGGCGAGCTGCAGCCGTGGGACTGGGCCTACTACGCGGAGCGGGTGGCCCAGCACCGGTTCGCCCGGGACGCCGCCGCCCTGCGGCCCTGGTTCGAGCTCACCCGGGTGGTCCGCGACGGGGTCTTCGCCGCCGCCCGGGGCCTGTACGGGCTGACCTTCGTGGCCCGCCCCGACCTGCCCGCCTACCACCCGGACGTCGAGGTGTTCGAGGTCTTCGACGGCGAGGCCGGCGAGCCGGGCTCCGGCCGGGGCCTGTTCCTGGCCGACTGGTACGCCCGCGATTCCAAACGCGGCGGGGCCTGGATGAACTCGTTCGTCGACCAGTCACACCTGCTCGAGGACCGGCCAGTGGTGGTGATCAACCTCAACGTGCCCCGGCCACCGGACGGCCGGCCCACCCTGCTCACCCTGGACGAGGTGCGGACCGCGTTCCACGAGTTCGGCCACGTGCTGCACGGCCTGCTCTCCGACGTCCGCCATCCCCGGTTGTCCGGGACCAGCGTGCCCCGCGACTTCGTCGAGTACCCCTCGCAGGTCAACGAGATGTGGGCCTGGCAGCCGGAGCTGCTGGCGGCCTACGCCGTCCACCACCAGACCGGCGAGCGACTGCCGGCCCCGATGCTGGACGGCGTGCTGGCGGCCCAGTCCTACGGCCAGGGGTTCGCCACCACCGAGATCCTGGCCGCCATGCTGCTCGACCAGGCCTGGCACCAGCGCTCGGCCGATGCCCCGCCGGTGGTGCCGGACGAGGTCGACGCGTTCGAGGCGGCCGCCCTGGCCGCGGCCGGTGTGGCCCTGCCGGCGGTGCCGCCGCGCTACGGCAGCAGCTATTTCGCGCACGTCTTCGCCGGTGGTTACAGCGCCGGGTACTACTCCTACCTGTGGAGCGAGGTGCTCGACGCCGACACCGAGGAGTGGTTCCTGGCTCATGGCGGCCTGACCCGGGACGGCGGCGAGAAGTTCCGCCGCGAGCTGCTCTCCCGCGGTGGCGCGGTGGACCCGATGGCCGCGTTCGAGGCCGTGCTGGGCCGGCCGCCCCGGGTCGAGCCGCTGCTCGAGCGGCGGGGCCTGCTGCCGGTCGACTGACCGGCTGACTCTTTCTCCTGGAGGCTTTTCGATGGCTGAGGCCGTTGGTGTGGTCGGTGGCGGGATCATGGGCGCGGGGATCGCGGAGGTCGCGGCCCGGGCCGGTTGCGATGTCGTGGTCCGCGAGATCGACGCCGCCTCGGGTGATCGGAGCCGGGCCCGGATCGAGCGCTCGCTGGACAAGGCCGTGGGCTCGGGCCGGCTCGAGGCCGCCGACCGGGACGCCGCGCTGGGCCGGCTGCGGTTCGTCGTCGACTTCGACGAGTTCGCCGACCGGGACGTCGTGATCGAGGCCGTGATCGAGGACGAGGGCCTGAAGACCGACATCTTCCGGGCCCTGAGCAAGGTCACCGCCGACGGGCACTGCCTGCTGGCCAGCAACACGTCGTCCATCCCGATCATGAAGCTGGCCGCGGTGACCGAGCATCCGGAGCGGGTGATCGGCATGCACTTCTTCAACCCGGTGCCGGTGCTGCCGCTGGTCGAGCTCGTGCCCAGCCTGCTGACCGGGGCCGACACGGTCGAGGCGGCCCGGGCGTTCGCCGGCGACCGGCTCGGCAAGCACACCGTGCTGGGCAAGGACCGGGCCGGCTTCGTGGTCAATGCGCTGCTGATCCCCTACCTGCTGGCCGCGATCCGGATGGTCGAGACCGGGTTCGCCACGGTCGAGGACGTCGACGTGGCGATGGTGGCCGGCTGTGCCCACCCGATGGGCCCGCTGAAGCTGACCGACCTGATCGGGCTGGACACCACCGCGGCGGTGGCCAACTCGATGTACCAGGAGTTCAAGGAGCCGCTCTACGCGCCGCCACCGCTGTTGCTGCGAATGGTCGAGGCGGGCCGGCTCGGTCGCAAGAGCGGCCAGGGCTTCTACACGTACTGAGCTGATTCCGGAGATGGTGCCGGGGTGGATTCCGGTACTGATTCCGGTCGGTGCAGTGCCGGTTCTCGGCCAGTGAATTAGCCATTCGGCGCAAAACCCTGGCCTGACGCCCCCATGTGTGTGACCGTGATCGGAGAGTGATCGGTTCAACGAGGAGCCGGGGTGCGGATTGGCCGGAAACAGCAACGACGGCAGGTCGGTCACGAGCAAGGTCACGTCCTTGCTCGACGCCTTTCTGCCCTCGGCCCGAGAGCTGAGCCTGAACGACCTGGCCGTCCGGACCGGGCTGCCGTTGTCCACGGCCTACCGGCTGGCCAGCCAGCTGGTTCAGTGGGGGGGCCTGGAGCGCGGCGAGAACGGCGGCTACCGGGTCGGCGTCCTGCTGGCCGAGATCGGGGCCCTGGCCGCCGGCGGCACCCTGCAGGCCACCGTCCTGCCCTACTTGCGTGACCTGCACGAGGCCACCGGTGAGAGCGTCCAGCTGGCTGTGATCAGCGGCCGGCAGGTGCTCTACCTGGACAAGGTGCCCGGCCCCCGGCCGAGCGGGATGGGGGCCGGCCGCGGTGGCCGCTCACCGCTGCACGCCAGCGCGGCCGGCAAGGTGCTGCTGGCCCACGCGCCGGCCGAGTTCGTCGACGACCTGGTCGCCGCCGGGCTGAAGCAGTACACCGAGCACACCGTGGTCGGGGGCGGGCCGCTGCGCCGGGCGCTGGCCGAGATCCGCCGGACGGGGGTCGGCTTCGCCCGGGAGGAACTGGCCGCCGGATCGGTCTCGGTGGCGGCGCCCGTGTTCGACGGCAGCGGGGCCGCGGTGGCCGCGATCTCGCTGGTCACCCGCTCGCCCAAGACCAATCCGGCCCGGTACGCGGTCGCCGTCCGGACCGTCTCGATCAGCATCTCCCGCGAGCTGCGGGGCCGGTCGGTCCGGATCCACCGCACGCCCTGACCCCGCTTCTGGCGTCGTCCGGAAGGCCGATCGTTCAGCCGGATCGGTGCCGGCGGCCGCTCAGCGGCAACCCGGCCCGGGTTAGGGTCGAGTCCGGCAGCGGCGGAGGAGGCACCGATGGGCTGGATCACCCTGGACGGCGCGGTGAACGTGCGGGACGTCGGAGGTCTGCCGACCGTCCACGGCGCCGTCACCTTGCCCGGCCGGCTGCTGCGGGCCGACAACCTGCAGGACTTGTCGGACGCCGACATCGCCCGGCTGGTCGAGGAGTTCGGCCTGACCCGGGTGATCGACCTGCGGACCACGGCCGAGCTGGACGCCGAGGGGCCGGGCCCGCTGCGCTCGGTCGGCTCGGTCGAGCACGTGCACCACTCGATGATCCTTCACGACCAGGGCGGACCGGGGGAGAACGACGAGCAGGTGGTCAGCGAGGTGCTGCTGGCCCGGCAGGAGCGGTTCGCCGCGGCCGACCCGGACGACGTCGTCTCCGGGGTCTACCACGGCTATCTGGAGGACCGGCCGGACAGCGTGGTCGGGGCCCTGCGGGCGATCGCCGCATCGCCGGGGGCGGCGATCGTGCACTGCGCCGCGGGCAAGGACCGGACCGGTGTGGTGATCGCCCTGGCCCTGACCGCGACCGGAGTTCGCCGGGAAACCGTGATCGCCGACTACGCGGCCACCGCGACCCGGATCGACGCCATCCTGGCCCGGCTCGGGGCCTCGCCGACGTACCGGACCAGCATCGCCCGGATCACCCCGGCCGAGCACACCCCCCGGGCCAGTGCCATGGACCGGTTCCTGAGCCGACTCGAAGCCGAACCGGGCGGCGTTCTCGGCTGGCTGGACCGGGCCGGGTTCGGGCCGGACGACGTCGCCCGGCTGCGGGCCAAGCTGCTCGGCGCCGGCTGACCTCGGCGTCAGCTCTCGGCGCCGGCGGCGTCCTGGCTGGTCGACGCGCCGGTCCGGCGTCCTCGCTCGGCGTCCTTACCCGACGTCGTTCAGGGTCTCGACCCGCTCCTGGCTGGCCTTCAGCAGGCACTGAGCAGCGTTGATCTGGTCGATGCTCCCGCCCGAGCCGCCGGCGGCGCAGTCGCGGGTCCGGTCCTTGAGCCAGCGCGCGTACTCGACCAGGATGCCCGGCCGCTGCGAGACCCGGGCCCGCTCGAACCGCTTGACCTGCAAAGCATCGATCGTGCTGTCGACGTCGATCACCTGCTCGAGCACGCAGGCGGTCATCTCCAGGGTGCTGCCGTCGTCCACGCACTCGCCGGGGCGGGAGAACGGTTCACGGATCTTGACGTAGCGCAGGTCGGCCGGGGCGACGCTGGTCGGCGAGGTGGAGGGGCCGACGTCCGGCGCGGGGGCCGGGGTCACGGCGGCACCGGTCCGGGCCGGGCTGGAGGTGGCCAGCACGTAGGTCGGCTGGGCGCCCCGGGTTGGGCCCGGGCCCGCCGAGGTGTGGTCGCCCGACGTCGAGCCGGCCGGACTCGAGCCGGAGCAGGCGCCGAGAGTCAGGGCCAGCAGCCCGGTGAGAGCGGCGGTGATCACGGCCCGGCTGGTGTTCATCGGCGCACACCCTACCCAAGCGGCACGAAGTCGATCAGGTTCGGCGGGTAGACCGTCTCCACCGTCGTCCGGAGTTCTTCCGCCGTCCACCAGCGGTGGGTCCGGACCGCCCGGCGCTCGACCTCGGTCCAGCCGGAGTAGTCCACCTCGGTGCGCTCGACCCGGACCCGGAAGTAGTGCTCGGTCTGGGCGTACTCCTGGCCCTCGAACGAGAACCGGGCCTGCCGCTGAAGCACCACCGGGCCCAGTTCGCCCAGCCGGTGGCCGGTTTCCTCGTGGATCTCCCGCCGGGCCGCCGCCGGCAGGCTCTCGCCCGGCTCGACCCCGCCCCCGGGGGTGAACCACCACTCGCCGTCCTGCGGCCGGGCCGGATCGCCGCCGCGGAACAGCAGCACCCGGCCCGCGGCGTCCAGGATCAGCACCCGGGCCGCGGTTCGCTGCCGCACGCCCTGTTCCGGCCCGTCGCTGCCGTCCAGTTTCTCCGTCGCGTCCGTCCGGTTCGTACTGTCCTCGCCCATCGCCACCCTTCCGTGGTCCCAGGACCGAGGATGCCACGACGGGGTGGTCAAGCTGGGCGTGGCCGGGTACCTTGTGACGCATGGTAGAGCCGCGGCATCCTCTCTCCCAGCTGCGCCGGGGCGTGCTGGAGTACTGCGTGCTGGCCCTGCTCTCCCGCGAACAGCTCTACGGGTTCGATCTCGTGCGCCGGCTGGGGCAGGTCGAGGGGCTGGTCACCACCGAGGGCACGATCTATCCGCTGCTGTCGCGGTTGCGGCGCGACGGCTGGGTCGACACCTCCTGGGTCGAGTCCGAGACCGGGCCGCCCCGGCGGTACTACGCGCTCACGGCCGAGGGTGGGCGGGCCCTGAGCCGGTTCGTCGAGGAGTGGGGTCGCTTCCGTGACTCCGTCGATCAGTTGATCAAGGGATAGGGCAATGACGATGGAGACCGAGCTGAACGTGATCAACGACTACCTGGCCCGGCTCGACCGCGCCGCCCAGGCCCTGCCGGTCGACCGGCGCACCGAGCTGCTGGCCGGGATCCGCGAGCACATCGACAGCGCCCGGGCCGGTGATCAGAGCGCCGGGGCGGTCGAGGGCGAGGCCGCCACCCGGGCGCTGCTCGACCGGCTCGGCTCGCCCGAGGAGATCGTGGCCGCCGCGGCCGAGGGCCTCGAGCCGGGCCCCGGCCCGCAGACGCCCCTGCGGCCACCGGGGGTCGGGTTCTCGGCCCCGGCCCGGCGGGGGATGGCCCTGGAGACCGGCGCCGTCCTGCTGATGACCGCCGGCTCGGTCCTGCTGCCGGTGATCGGCTGGCTGATCGGCGTGGTGCTGATGTGGTCGTCGGACCGCTGGACGGTGAAGGAGAAGCTGACCGGCACGTTCGTGATCCCCGGCGGGCTGGGCGTCTTCGTGCTGGTCGGGCTGTTCGGGGTCGCCAGCTCCTGTTCCGAGACCACCTCGGGCAGCGCCGGCGGGCCGACCGTCACCTCGGGCACCTGCGACGGCGGCTCGTCGTGGACCGACCACCTGGTGGCCCCGATCCTGATCGTGGTGGCTGTGGCCGCCCTGGCCGTGCCGTTCTACCTGCTGCACCGGGCCCGGGTCCGGGCCTCCCAGGAGCGGGCGGCCGACCAGCTCTACTGACGGGCCGGATCGGGGACGGCGCGGGGCTGGAGCAGCCGGGCCCCGAGCAGCACGATCACCGCCCCGCAGGCCCCGGCGCCGACCGTGACCGCGAACGCGGACTCGGCGCCGACCGCGTCGACCGCGGCCCCGGCCGCCGCCGCCCCGGCCGAGACCCCGATCCCGACCGCGCTGCCGACCAGGGTCAGGCCCTCGGTCAGCCGGCTGCCGGCCATCAGTTCCTGCACCAGCCCCATCCCGCTGATGATCATCGGCGAGATGGTGAAGCCGGCCACGAAAATGATCACCGCCAGCTGGGGCAGGCCGGCGACCAGCAGCAACGGGGTGACGCCGACCGCCAGCAGCAGCACCGCGACCAGGAAGCGGCGCCCCGGGCCGGCCGTCCACTGCACCGCGCCGTAGACCAGCCCGGCCAGCAGGCTGCCGAAGGCGAAGCAGGCCAGCACCCAGCCGGCCGAGCCGAGCTGGTGCTGCTCGTCGGCGAAGGCCACGGCCAGCACCTCGACCGAGCCGAAGACGCCGCCGGCGCAGAGCATTCCCAGCAGCAGCACGATCAGGCCCGGCGCGCGCAGCAGGCCGGCGCCGGAGGGCTGCCGGACGCCGGTCGCCGGCGGCTCGGTTCGGCGCTGCACCAGCAGCACGGTGCCGCCGACCCCGACCGCCAGGGCCGCCGCCACCAGGCCGTAGACCGGGGCCAGCCGGGTCGCCAGCACGGAAACCAGGATCGGGCCGGTCAGGTAGACGACCTCGTCCAGGATCGACTCCACCGAGTAGGCGGTATGCAGCAGGGCCGCCTCCCGCTCGTGCCCGGCCAGGACGAACGACCAGCGGGCCCGGGTCAGCGAGCCGAGCGAGCCCATGCTGGCCCCGGCGACGGCGGCCGCCCCGATCACGGTCGCCCGGGGGGCGTCGGCCTCGGCCGTGACCAGCAACAGAGCCAGGGCGGCCAGGTGGACGCCGATCGCCGGCAGCATCACCCGGGACTGGCCGAACCGGTCCACCGCCCGGGCCAGCAGGGGCGCGGCGAAGGCCTGGGTCAGGTTGAACACGCCGGCCACCACGCCGGCCGTGGCGTAGGAACCGGTGGCCGACTCGACCAGCAGGACGATCCCGATGCCCATCATCGACATCGGCAGCCGGCCGAGCACACCGGCCGACGTGAAACCCACCGCGCCGGGAACGGTCAGCACGTCGCGGTAGGTACGGAACACGTTTTCACGCTCTCACAGAATCGGTGACAGGCTGGCGATCGGTGACCCCCACGACCTGAACGGACGGCGATGAGCAGCTCCACCCGCCCCGACTACGGGCTCGACGCGCCGCCGATCGTGTACGGCTACCTGGCCTTCGGCGTCGTCGGGCTGGTCCTGCTGGTCCTGGCCGGGGTGCTCGGCCGGGTGACGCTGCTCTGGTGGGGCCTGTGGGCGGCGTCCATCGGGCTGCTGACCAGCGCCGCGATGGTCTACAGCTCGCGGATCGGCAAGCTCCGGGTGCGCGACCGGGTGCTCGACCAGCTCGATCTGGCCGGCACCGAGGACGTGCTCGACCTCGGCTGCGGCAGCGGGCTGATGCTGCTGGGGGCGGCGGCCCGGCTGCCGGCCGGCTCCGCCACCGGGATCGACCTCTGGCGAACTCAGGACCAGGCCGGCTCTTCCCGGGAACAGTGCCTCGACAACGCGGCCCGGCTCGGCGTCGAGGGCCGGATCACCGTGGTCGACGGCGACATCACCGGCCTGCCCTTCCCCGACGGCTCGTTCGACCTGGTGCTGGCCAGCCTGGCCGTGCACAACCTGCACCCGAACGCCCGGCGCGAGCAGTGCCTGCGGGAGGCGGCCCGGGTGCTGCGGCCGGGCGGCCGGCTGGTGATCATCGACATCTTCGGGACCGCGGGCTTCGCCCGGACCGCCCGGGCCGCGGGGCTCATCGACGTCCACCGGTCGGGTTTCGTCCTCGGGATCGTTCCGCCGGCCCGGGTGGTCACGGCCGCCCGGACCTGAGGGATCCCTTAGCGGCCCTAGGGTTGGGCCGTTTCGCGTGCTGTCCTGGGGACAGGTTTCGCAAGGGTCAGAAAGGCTGCCACCGCTCGTGCTGGAACTTCGTGAGGCCCGATCCGCGGGCGACCCCGCTGCCCCGACCCGGCGCCCACCGGTCTGGGTCACCCAGCAGGAGCGCAGCGCCCGCTGGGCCGGCCGGCTGGTCTCCCTGCTCGGCCTGGTCAGCGTGATCAGCGCGCTCTTCCCGCCCTGGCGCCTGCGGCTGCACCTGGTCACCGAGGTGCTGCCGCCGCTGGCCCCGGCCGTGGCCTCGGCGATCACCGTCCCGCTGGGGCTGATCCTGATCTGGCTGTCGGCCGGTCTGCGGCACCGCAAGCGCCGGGCCTGGCAGGTGGCGGTCGGGGTCAGTGCCGTCCTGGTCGTGCTGCACGTGATCAAGGGCCTGGACGTCGAGGAGGCCGTCTTCTCGGTCACCGTGCTGATCCTGTTGCTGGTCGGGCGGCCGGCCTTCACCGGCGCCCCCGACCCCCGCAGCCACCGGCAGATCGGGCTGGCCCTGCTGGCCGGCTCGGCCGCGGCGGGGCTGGCCGGGGTCGGGCTGATCGTGGCCGACCCCGACGGCGTCTCCGGAACGCCCGGGGTGTGGCCGGTGCTGCAGCAGGTCGGGCTGGGCCTGGTCGGCGTCCCGGGGCCGTTGCGGTTCGACTCCGGCACCACCGAGAGCCGGGTGGCGACGGCGTTGCTGCTGCTCGGCTGCATGGTCGCGGCCGGCACCCTGGCCGTGGCCCTGCGCCCGGCCGGTGGCCCGCACCGGCTCACCCCGGACGAGGCGCTGCGGATCCGTGAGCTGCTGAAGGCCCACGGCGGCCTGGACTCGCTCGGCTACTTCGCCCTGCGGGACGACAAGTCGGTGCTGTTCTCCCCGACCGGCAAGGCCGCGATCGCCTACCGGGTGGTCGGTGGGGTGTCGCTGGCCAGCGGAGATCCGCTCGGCGACCCGGAGGCCTGGCCGGGCGCGATCGCGGCCTGGCTGGCCGAGACCCGCCGCTACGCCTGGGTGCCGGCCGTGCTCGGCGCCAGCGAGCGCGGCGCCGAGGCCTACGAGCGGTCCGGCCTGGACGCGCTCGAGCTGGGCGACGAGGCCGTGGTCGACGTCGGTGAGTTCACCCTCGAGGGCCGGTCGATGCGCGGCGTCCGGCAGGCCGAGTCGCGGTTGCGCCGCAAGGGCTACCGGACCGAGGTCTTCCGCCTGCGCGACCTGCCCGCCGAACGGGTCGAGGCCCTGGTCGACCTGGGCGAACGCTGGCGCGACGGCCAGGTCGAGCGCGGCTTCTCGATGGCCCTGGGCCGGTTCGGCGACTGCCGCGACCAGGACGTCGTCGTCGTCACCAGTTCGGACGCCGACGGCGTGACCCGGGGCCTGCTCGGCTTCGTCCCGTGGGGCCCCGACGGCCTGTCGCTCGACCTGATGCGCCGCTCGAACGAGGCCGACAACGGCGTGGTCGAACTGATGGTGACCGCGTTGCTGGCCCAGGCCGCGGCGCTCGGAATCCGGCGGGTGTCGCTGAACTTCGCCGTGTTCCGGGCCGTGTTCGAGCGGGGCGGCCGGCTCGGGGCCGGCCCGGTGCTCCGGATCTGGCACCGCTTCCTGTTGCTGGCCAGCCGGTTCTGGCAGATCGAGTCGCTCTACCGGGCCAACGCCAAGTACCGGCCGATCTGGGAGCCGCGGTTCCTGTGCTTCGCCCGGGCCCGGGACCTGCCCCGGATCGGGGCGGCCGCGCTCGAGGCCGAGGCGTTCATCCGCCGCCCCCGCTGGCTCGGCGGCTGCCCCTGAGCCTGGCCGGCTCGGTCGGGCTCGGTCGGTCAGGGCGGCTCCGGGGTCAGGCGGTCATCTCGGCCGGGGCCGCGGCCAGGGCGGCCTGGATGGCCGCGACCAGCTCCCGGGCCGAGGCCGCGGTGAGCTCGACCGCGACCCGGGCGCCGGGGCCGCGCTCGGGGGCCAGGAAGTCGATGTTCAGGGTGTGCTCGGCCTGGGCGTGCACGGGGTGGTCGAAGTAGACGCTGGCGTCGGTCAGCTCGAACCAGCCCGTGGCCCCCTTGCCGCTCCCGGTGACCTGCAGCTTCTCGGTGGTGTAGGTGCACATGATGATTCCTTTCGGTGCGGTGCGGTGCGGGGTCGGTCAGTCGCTGAGCTTGCGGTCCAGGAAGTCCTCGATCCTGGCCCAGCCCTCGACCGCGGCCTGGGGCCGGTACGAGGGCCGGTCGGGGGCGAAGAAGGCGTGCCCGGCGTCCGGGAAGAGGTGGAACTCGAACTGCTTGCCGGCCTCCCGCAGGGCCTCGGCCAGCTCCTCGACCTCGTCCGGGGAAGGGTTCTTGTCCTCAATCCCGAACAGGCCCAGCAGAGGGCAGTTCAGGGTGGCCGCTCGCTCGGCGATCGGCCCGACCTTCCAGGGCATGCCCGGCGGCGGCGCGGCCACCACAAAGGCGCCGTAACAGTCGATCGCGGCGTCCAGAGGCAGGTGGGTGGCCGCCAGGAAGGCCTGCCGGCCGCCGGAGCAGTGCCCGATCACGCCGACCCGGCCGGTGGCGCCGTCCAGGTCCCGCAGGTACGACAGGGCCCCGCGGACGTCGCCGACCAGGCGCTCGTCCGGGACGCCGCCCAGGGCCCGGGCCGCCGCGGCGGCGTCGTCCGGGTCGGCCCCGGGGGCCTCGCGGGAGTACAGGTTCGGGCAGAGCGCGATGTAGCCCATCTCGGCGAACCGCCGGGTGAACTCCTTGGTCGCGCGGTCGTAGCCGGGCATGTGGTGGATCACGATCACGCTGCCGCGCGGCGTGGACAGGTCCGGCGTGGCCAGGTAGGCCTCGAGCGGGTCGCCACCGTGGCCCTCGATCGAGATGGTCCGGGCGGTGATCAGGTCGGTGTCGGCCATGGAGCGGCTCCTGAGGGTGATGCCGGGTACGCGAAGGATGCAGTCGCTCGTCATTCTGGATCAGGGCGGCTGAGCCGTTCCTCAGGGGGTCGATCAGGGCCTCGAGCATGAGCCCGGCCAGGGGCGGCGGCCAGCAGGCGGCGGGCCTGGGCCAGCAGCGGTTCGTCGATCATCCGGCCCTCGAAGGCGAAGACGCCGGCCGCGCCCTCCGCGGCGGCCAGCACCCGGGCGGCCCGGTCCAGCTCGGCCCCGGTCGGGGCGAAGGCGGCCCGGACGACCGGCACCTGGTTCGGGTGGATGCAGGCCTTGGCCACGAAGCCGCAGGCGGCGGCGTCCTCGGCCTCGGCCCGGACGCCGTCCGGGTCGGCCAGGTTCAGGTACACCGAGTCGATCGCGGCCCGGCCGTGGGCCCCGGCGGTCAGCAGCACCTGGCTGCGGGCGTGCGCGGCGACGTCCCGGTAGCGCCCGTCCGGGTGCCGGCTGGAGCGCCCGCCGAGCGAGACGAGCAGGTCCTCGGCCCCCCACATCAGGCCGACCACGAACGGCGCCGCGGCCAGCTCGGCCGCGTTCAGGACGCCGCGGGCGGTCTCGCAGAGCGCCACCACACCCAGCCCGGCGGCGGCCGGGCCGGTCAGGTCGCCGGGCTGCTCGGCCTTGGCCAGCATCACCGTGCGGTAGCCGGTGCCGGCCAGGGCGGCCAGGTCGAGCTCGTGCTCGGCCGTTCCGGCCGGATTGATCCGGACGACGGTCCGGTCCGGGTCGAGCGGGACGTCGAGCAGGTTCCGGCGGGCGGCGACCTTGCCGGCCGGGGCCACGCCGTCCTCCAGATCCATGACGACGACGTCGGCCGTGGCCGCGGCCCGGGCGAACCGGTCGGGCCGGTCGGCCGGGCAGAACAGCCAGGCCGGGCCGAACAGCCGGGTCGGGTCAGGTGGCAGCGCCGTCACGCCGGGTCCGGACGGCAACGGACCAGGGCGCTGCGGACGGCGGTCGCGGTGACCACGCCGTCCTGGTTGCGGCCGGTGTGCTCCAGGGTGACCACGCCCTCCCCGGGCCGGCTGCCGGACAGTCGCTTGGCGACCAGCCGGGACTCGCCGTAGAGGGTGTCCCCGGCGAACATCGGCGCCGGGAAGCGGACCTCGGTGAAGCCCAGGTTGGCCACGATCGTGCCCTGGGTCAGCTGCTCGACCGACAGCCCGATCAACGTGGCCAGGGTCATCATGCTGTTGATCAGCCGCCGGCCGAACGGTGTGCCGGCGCTGAACGCGGCGTCCAGGTGCAGGGCCTGGGAGTTCATCGTCAGGGCCGAGAACAGGGTGTTGTCGGCCTCGCCGAAGGTGCGCCCGGGCCGGTGCCGGTAGATCACGCCGTCCTCGAACTCCTCGAACCAGAGCCCGCGCTGGACGATCTCTCTCGCCCGGTCCGCATCCGCCGCCATCACGCCGTCCCCTCAGTTGACCGGCAGGCCGAGGCCCCGGGCGATCAGGGTCCGCTGCACCTCGGAGGTGCCCTCGCCGATCTCCAGGATCTTCGCGTCACGGTAGTACCGGGCCACCGGAAACTCCTCCATGAACCCGTTGCCGCCGAACACCTGGGTCGCCGTCCGGGTCGCGGCCACCGCCGCCTCGGACGAGTACAGCTTGGCGATCGAGGCCGCCTGCTTCACCTCGGACCGGGGGCGGCCGGCGTCCTTGAGCCAGGCCGCCCTGTAGGTGAGCAGCCGGGCCGCCTCGACCGACACCGCCAGGTCGCTGATCGCGAAGGCCACCCCCTGCCGGGAGCCGATCGGGGCGCCGAAGGTGTGCCGCTCCAGGGCGTACCGCCGGCATTCGTCCAGGCAGGCCTCGGCCAGCCCCAGGGCCAGGGCCGAGATGGCGATCCGGCCGTCGTCCAGGGTGGCCAGGAACTGGGCGAACCCCCGGCCTCGCTCGCCCAGCAGGTTGGCCGCCGGCACCCGGCAGTTGTCGAAGCTCAGCCCGTGGGTGTCGGAGATCCGCCAGCCGAGCTTCTCGTAGGGCGGGTCCACCGTGAAGCCGGGTGTGCCCGACGGCACCAGCAGGGCCGAGATCTCCTCCGGGCCGGTCCGGGCGGTGACCGTGACCACCGAGGTGATCGCCGTCCCGGAGTTGGTGATGAACGACTTGGCCCCGTCGATCACCCACTGCTCGCCGTCCGGCCGGGCCCGGGTGCGGGTGGCCCCGGCGTCCGAACCGGCCTCGGGTTCGGTGAGACCGAAACCGGCCAGGGCCCGGCCGGCCACCAGATCGGGCAGCCAGGTCTGCTTCTGCTCCTCGGTGCCGAACCGCAGGATCGGATTGATCCCCAGGCCGACGCCCGCCGAAAGGGTGATCCCGATCGACTGGTCGACCCGGCCCAGCTCCTCGATGGCCACGCACAGGCTGGTGAAGTCCGACCCGCCGGGCCCGGCGGTACCGCCGTGGGCCTCGGGGACAACCAGCCCGAACAGCCCGAGTTCGCCCATTCCGTGGACCACTTCGACCGGGAAGTGATGAGTCAGGTCCCATTCGGCCACGTGCGGGGCGACCTCGCGCCGGGCGAAGTCGCGGACCAGGGCCCGCAGCGCCTCGTGATCGGCGGACAGCTCGAACGACATCGGCGGGCTCCTTCGGCCATGCTTGACGTTTACGTCAACGTCAAGCACGCTACTACGGTGGCCGCCGAGACGAAAGAGCGCACCTGGTCGGTGCGCGAGCTGGCCGACGAACTCGGCGTCACCACCCGAACGCTCCGGTTCTACGAGGCCGAGGGCCTCTTGAGCCCGCTGCGGGTCGGCACCGCCCGGGTCTACACCGCCCGCGACCACACCCGGCTGGTGCTGATCCTGCGGGGCAAGCGGTTCGGCATGTCGCTGACCGAGATCCGGGAGATCGTCGAGATGTACGACGACGCCGCCACCGGCGAGCGGGCTCAACTGGCCGTCCTGCTCGACCGGCTGGCCGGGATCGGGGCCGACCTGCGCGCTCGCCGGCGCGACCTGAACCGCACCCTGGCCGAGGTCGAGGACGTCGCCGACCGGTGCCGGGCCCGCCTGGCCGAACTGCCGTGACCGGCTCGGCGCCGGCCGGCCCGGCCGGTCCGGCCGGTCCGGACCCAGCGACGGCGATGGCGACGGCGAAGCCGACCGATGCGAACCCGGCTGTACCGCAAGCAGTTCCGCTGCGCGAGCTGGTGGCCGAACTGCGCGAGCACTTGAGGGTGACGGCGCTGGGTGGTCCGGAGCCGGCCCGGCGGCGGCATCTCGAGCGGGGCAAGCTGCTGCCCCGGGACCGGGTCGACACCCTGCTCGACCCGGGCTCGCCCTTCCTGGAGCTCTCGCCGCTGGCCGCGAACGGGATGTACGACGACGAGGCTCCCGGCGCCGGGCTGATCACCGGCATCGGCCGGGTCAGCGGCCGGGAGTGCCTGATCATCGCCAACGATGCCACGGTCAAGGGCGGCACCTATTACCCGATGACGGTCAAGAAGCACCTGCGGGCCCAGGAGGTGGCCGCGGCCAACCGGCTGCCCTGCATCTACCTGGTCGATTCGGGCGGGGCCTTTCTGCCGCTGCAGGACGAGGTGTTCCCGGACCGCGACCACTTCGGCCGGATCTTCTTCAACCAGGCCACCATGTCCGCCGCCGGGATCGCCCAGATCGCGGCCGTGCTCGGATCGTGCACGGCCGGCGGCGCCTACGTGCCGGCGATGGCCGACGAGTCGGTTATCGTCCGCGACCAGGGCACGATCTTCTTGGGTGGGCCACCACTGGTGAAGGCGGCCACCGGCGAGGTGGTCAGCGCGGAGGAGCTCGGCGGCGGCCTGCTGCACAGCAGTGTCTCCGGGGTCACCGACCACCTGGCCGAGGACGACGCCGACGCGCTGCGCCGGGTCCGCTCGATCGTCGCCACCCTCGGCCCACGGACGCCGCCCCCCTGGGACGTGATCGAGGCCGAGGAGCCGGTGCCGGACCCGGCCGGCCTCTACGACGTGGTCCCGCCCGACCCGCGCACCGGCTACGACGTCCGCGCGGTGATCGCCCGGATCGTCGACGGCAGCCGGTACACCGAGTTCAAGGCCGAGTACGGCACCACCCTGGTCACCGCGTTCGCCCGGCTGCACGGCCACCCGGTCGGGATCGTGGCCAACAACGGTGTGCTGTTCGGCGAGTCCGCGCTCAAGGGAGCCCATTTCGTGGAGCTCTGCGACCAGCGCCGGATCCCGCTGGTGTTCCTGCAGAACATCACCGGGTTCATGGTCGGCCGCCAGGTCGAGGCGGCCGGGATCGCCAAGCACGGAGCCAAGATGGTCACCGCGGTGGCCTGCGCCCGGGTACCCAAGTTCACCGTGGTGATCGGCGGCTCGTTCGGGGCCGGCAACTACTCGATGTGCGGCCGGGCCTACTCGCCCCGGTTTCTCTGGGCCTGGCCCAACGCCCGGATCTCGGTGATGGGCGGCGAGCAGGCGGCGGCGGTGCTGGCCACCGTGCGCCGCGACCAGCTCGAGGCTCGCGGCCAGGGCTGGCCGGCCGACGAGGAGGCCCGGTTCCGGGCCCCGATCCGGGAGCAGTACGAGCGCCAGGGCAATCCCTACTACGCCACCGCCCGGCTCTGGGACGACGGCGTGATCGACCCGGCCGACACCAGAACCGTTCTCGGTCTGGGCCTCTCGGTGGCGGCCAACGCCCCGCTGGCCGAGCCCGGCTACGGCGTCTTCCGGATGTGACCGGCATGTTCACGACGGTTCTGGTGGCCAACCGGGGTGAGATCGCGGTCCGGGTGATCCGCACGCTGAGGGCCCTCGGGGTCGGTTCGGTCGCGGTGTACAGCGACGCCGATGCCGGCGCCCGGCACGTGCGGGAGGCGGACCGGGCCGTCCGGATCGGCCCGGCCGCGGCCCGGGAGAGCTACCTGTCGATCCCGGCGCTGATCGAGGCGGCCCGGCGGACCGGGGCCGAGGCCGTCCACCCCGGCTACGGATTCCTCTCCGAGAACGCCGGTTTCGCTCGGGCCTGCGCCGAGGCCGGGCTGGTCTTCGTCGGCCCGCCGATCACCGCGGTCGAGATCATGGGCGACAAGATCAGGGCCAAGCAGGCGGTGGTCGCGGCCGGGGTGCCGGTGGTGCCGGGCCGGTTCGAGCCCGAAATGAGCGACGCCGACCTGGCCGCGGCCGCGATCGAGGTCGGCTTCCCGGTGCTGGTCAAGCCGGCCGCCGGGGGCGGGGGCAAGGGCATGCGGCTGGTCGACGGGCCGGCCGAGCTGCCCTCGGCGCTGGTCTCGGCCCGCCGCGAGGCCCTTTCCTCGTTCGGCGACGACACCCTGTTCGTCGAGCGGTTCGTGGCCCGGCCCCGGCACATCGAGGTGCAGGTGCTGGCCGACACCCACGGGCGGGTGATCCATCTCGGCGAGCGGGAGTGCAGCCTGCAGCGACGGCAGCAGAAGATCGTCGAGGAGGCGCCGTCGATCCTGCTCGACCCGCCGACCCGGGCCCGGATCGGCGCCGCCGCGGTCGAGATCGCCCGCTCGGTCGACTATGTCGGGGTCGGCACGGTCGAGTTCATCGTCTCGGCCGACCGTCCGGAGCAGTTCTTCTTTCTCGAGATGAACACCCGGCTGCAGGTCGAGCACCCGGTCACCGAACTGGTCACCGGCCTCGATCTGGTGGCCGAGCAACTGCGGGTGGCGGCCGGGGAACCGTTGCGGATCGACCAGAGCCAGGTCCGGATCAGCGGTCACGCGATCGAGGCGCGGGTCTACGCCGAGGACCCGGACCATCACTTCCTGCCCACCGGCGGGCGGGTGCTGGCCCTGCGTGAGCCGGGCCCGGCCGGCGGCCCGGACGGCGTCGTCGTCCGGGTGGACTCCGGTCTGGCCGTCGGCACCGAGGTCGGCCCCTGGTACGACCCGATGCTGAGCAAGGTGATCGCCTGGGCGCCGGACCGGCCGACCGCCCGGGCCGGGCTGCGTGCGGCGCTGTCCCGGACGGCGATCCTCGGCGTTGTCACCAATCTCGCCTTCCTGGACAACCTGCTGGCCGATCCGGACGTCGTCGCCGGCCGGCTGGACACCCAGCTGATCGACCGGGAACTGGGCCGGCTGGTCGGGCCGCCGGCGGCTGGGGTGGGCGACCCCGTCGCCGGCCTCGCCCCGGGCCCGGCCGGTCCGGAGCCGACCCGCGGGGAGGCCGAGGCGCGGGCCGTCTACGGCTTGATCCGGCTGCGGGCCCGGGAGCTGGCCGGGGAGCAGGCCGTCCGTGGTCGCCCGGCCGACGGTCTGTGGGCGGCCCCGTCCGGCTGGCGCGTGGTCGGCCCGAGCCCGATCCGGTTCCGGGTGGCCGGCCCGGCCGCGGACGACGAGCCGATCCCGGTCGAGGTGATCGGGCCGTCGGGTGCGGCCACGGCCCGGGTGGCCGGCGGCCCGCCGATCCGGATCGGGCTCGGCGACGGCGACGGTGAACTGCGGGTGATTCAGGACGGCGTCAGCGCCAGCTGGCTGTGGGCCGTCGAGCCCGGATCGCCGGTCGACCTGGGGCGGGTCTGGCTGCATTCGGCCGGCCGGACCTGGATCCTCACCGAGGCCCCGCCGGTGGTGCGGGCGAGCACCCGGCGGGCCGGCGGGTCCGACGTCCGCAGCCCGATGCCCGGGGTGGTGCTGGCGGTGAACGTGAGGGTCGGTGACCAGGTCGAGGCCGGTCAGGCCCTGGTGGTGGTGGAGGCGATGAAGATGGAGTACGCCGTCCCGGCCGTCCGGGCGGGCACGGTCACCGGCCTGCCGGTCGGGGTGGGGGATCAGGTGGCTCTCGGCCAACTGCTCGTCAGCACCGGCTGAACCGATGATGGTTACGCTCCGATACGTCTGGTTACCTTGAGGAGTTGCGGGTGGGGAGCCCGCGCCCGGCAACCTTGAGGTGAGGCGATCATGCCGACCATCCGGCGATCGGACGCGCCCTCGACGCCGGGGGCGACCGGCACGGCGATCCGGCCCTCCGACGAGGGCTGGTGGTTCTCGGCCCCGGCGCTGCGGTGCCTCGACGCCGTCCCGCCGCCCCGGATCACGGTGATCGCCGCGCCCGCCGGATCGGGCAAGGCCCGCCTGGTCCGGCACTGGCTGGCGGCTCCTGGCGCCCCGGACTGGGTCTGGATCGACGTCGGGCCGGCCGACCGGGCCACCGGCGGCATCGACCAGGCCGCCCTGATCGATCCGGCCGGTCTGATCGACTCCGTGATCGACCTGGACCGGCGGCCCGACGCCGGGCCGCCGGCCGGGGCCGTGCTGGTGCTGGCCGGGCTGGAGCTGCTCACCGCCGAGCAGCAGACCCGTCTGGTCGAGCGGCTGCCGGCCGGGCAACGAGTGATCCTGATCAGCGCCGGTCTGGGCCTGCCGGCCGGGTGCCGGGTGGCCCTGTCCGGCGACCTGGCCGAACTCGGGCCGGGCGAGCTGTGGTGGCCGCCCGGCGTGATCGGGGCCCGGGCCCACCGGCTGACCGGCGGCTGGCCGGTGCCGACGATCATCCGGGGTGCCGGCCGGGAGGTCGATCCGGCCACCGACCCCGACGTCCTCGACTTCATCACCGAGCAGGTGCTGGACCGGCTGGATCGCCCGCTGCGGGACTTCGTGCTGACCAGTTCGGTGCTGGACCAGCTCGACCCGGCCCGCTGCGCGGCGCTGGCCCCGGGGGTCGCCGTCGAGGCTCTGCTGGCCGAGGCCCGGCGTCAGGGCCTGCTCGATCTTTCCCCGGACCGGACCGGGCTGGACCGGACCGTGCTGGACCTGACCGACCACGCCCGGGTCGAGCCGGACCACCCCGAACTCGACCACCCCGAACTCGACCACCCCGAACTCGACCACCCCGAACTCGACCACCCGGATCAACCCCGCTACCGCCCGGTGATCCGGGCCGCCGCCCGCCGGGCACTGGCTCGCGAGCAGCCCGGCGTGACCCCCGGGTTGCTTCGCCGGATCGCCGAGCATGCTCGTGACCAGGGCGATCACCGCTCGGCGATGATCGCGTTCGCAGCCGCGGGCGAGCCCGAGCCGGCCTGGACCATGCTGGCCGCGGCCGCCCCGAGCGGGTTTCGGGGCTGGTCCCCGGCCGAGCTGCACGAGGGGCTGAGCCGGCTCCCCGAAGGCATCTGGGTCGGCTCGGCCGAGCGCCGGGCCCTGGTCGCGTTCGCCGCCGCGATCAGCGGCGATCACCTGCTCGCGGCCGAGCTGATCCACCAGACCCCGGCCGGCCGGACCGACGGCGCGCCCTGGTGGCGCGGCGTGACCGGGCTGCTGCTGGCCCTCGGCCTGCGTTCGCCGGGTCCGGCCGAGGGGGCCCACCGGATCGCGGTCGAGGCGCTGGCCGAGCTCACCGCCCGGCCCGGACCGGCCGGGCCGCCGGCCTTCCTGGGCGTCGCCGGGCCGTCCGGACTGATCGCGACGGCTCAGCTGATCGCCGCCCGGGCGGCCCTGTTCGACGGTGACCCGGGACGGGTCCGCCGGCACCTGGATGCGGGCTGGGCTGCCGACGGCGCGTCGATCCCGCGCTACGCCGTGCTGGCCGGCCTGGGCACCGACGCCCTGATCTCGGCCTGGGGCGGGTCGCTGGCCGCGGCCGGGCGCCGGGCCGAGCGGGCCGGGCAACTGGCCGAGCAGGCCGGCCTGGCCGACCACCCGTTCCACGGGTTGACCCGGCTGGCCGAGGTCGAGGTGCTGCGGGCTCGGGGCCGCAGCGCCGAGGCCCTGACCCGGCTGGACGCCGCGGCGGCCGGGGTGCGCCGGGCCGAGCAGTTCGTGGCCGCCGCCGCCGGCGGCCGACTGCTCAGCACGTACCTGCGGGTGCTGCGGGCCGGCCTGCTGCTGGATCGGGCCGACCCGGCCGCGGCCGAGGCCGAGTTCGAGCACCTGGCGGCCGAGGGCGACGACGACCTGCCGGTGGTGCTCGCCGCCGCGCTGGCCGTGGCCCGGGCCCGCCGGCACCTGAGCCAGGACGACGTCGTGGCGGCCGACCGGGTCCTGGCCCGGGCTCCGCTGACCGGCCTGGTCGCGGCGACCCGGGTGACGGCGGCCCTGCACCGGCAGGCACCGGCCGAGGCCCGGGCGGTGATGGCGAACTGGCCCGGCCAGGACAGCCCGGACAACCGGCTGCGGCTGCTGCTCTCCTCGGCCGCCGTCGACCTGGCCACGGATCGCCGTCCGGAGGCCGGTCGCGGGGTCGACGAGGCGCTGGCGGTGGCCGAGCCGGAGGGGCACGTGCAGGTGTTCCTCGACGCCCCGCCCGCGGTCCGGGTGCTCACCGCGGTGGTGCTGCGGCGCTCGATGACCGGCTCGCCCTGGCGGCGCGAACTGGCCGAACGGCTGGACGAGATGCGGCTGGTCACCGACTCGGCCGCGGTCCCGGTCACCCGCCGGGAGCTGGCCGTGCTGGAGCAGCTGATCAGCCCGCTCACCCACGCCCAGATCGCGGCCGAGATGTTCGTCTCCGAGAACACCCTGAAGTCGCACTGCCGCAACTTGTACCGCAAGCTCGGGGTGAACTCCCGGGCCGATGCGATCCGGGCCGCCCGAGCCCGGGGCTGGCTGGAGAGCGAAGCCGGCTCACCCCCGGGTGGCGTCGTCCTGGACTTGAATATCACCCCTGAGCCTGCCGTCGTCGAACTGTGATCATCTGCCAGCATTCCGCAGAGGTCGTCGCGCGGCGGTGCGATGTCAGCCGCCGGGGGGCGGCCGGCCGGGGGCGACACACAGGGGGTCCGGCACGCATGGCAGCGCTGTTCACCGGACACCGGCGATGACGGTCCGGCCGGGTCCTCCCGGCACGGTGGACTTGTCCGAGTTCACCGCCGACACGGCCGCGATCGCGGCACTGCTCTGGCGTGACGGCGATCTCGCCGCCGTGCTGGTCGACGCGGAGCGCCGGCTGCTGGCCTTCAACGCGGCGGCCGAGCCTTCCCTGAGTGACGAGCAGGTGCGCCCGGGCGGTCGCCTGGAGGCCGGCCTGCGCAGCGTCTTCCTGGACGACGAGCCGGACGAGTGCCCACTGGAGCGCCGGCCCCTGGAGCGGGCCCTGGCCGGGGAGACCGTGCATCGCCAACTGATCCGGTTTAGTACCGACAGCTACCGCGATCAGGGCCGGATGCGGGTCTCGGCCCGCCCAATCGCGTTGCACGACGGCTCCCGCGGCACGCTGGTCTGCTGGCAAGACGTCACCGAGCCGGGGCTCAACCAGCGCCGCGACCGGCGCGAGATCCGCCGCCTGGAGCAACTCCTGGACGGCGCCTCGGACTACGTGATCCTGATGCTCGACACCTCCGGGATCGTGCTGAGCTGGAGTCGCAGTGCCGAGGTGCTGCACGGCTACCCGGCCGAGGAGGGGGTCGGGCTGTCGTTCGACGTGCTGTTCACCGAGGTCGACGAGGTCGGCGGTCAGGACGTCGCGGCCCGGCTGCTGCGGGCCGCGCTGGCCGAGGGCTCGGTCCGCACCGACGGGCTGCGCCGGCGCAAGGACGGCAGCACGTTCTGGGCCGAGGGCACGCTGACCGTGCTGCGGGACGAGGCCGGCGATCCCAGCGGGTTCGTCGAGGTGGCTCACGACGTCAGCGAGAAGCGCCGGACCGAGCAGGAGATCCTGTCCCTGAACGAGCGGCTGGCCGGGCTGAACCACGACCTGGAGAGCCGGATCGCCGAGCGGACCGAGCAGTTGGTGCGCCAGACGGCCGACCTGCGGGCCACCAACGCCGAGCTGGAGTCGTTCTCCTACAGCGTTTCTCACAACCTCCGGGCGCCGCTGCGGGCGGTCGGTGGTTACGCCCGGATGATCGAGGAACAGTTCGCCGGTCAGTTGCCGCCCGAGGCGATCGCCCAGCTGCACAAGCTCAAGGACAGCGCCCAGATGATGGGCCAGCTGATCGACGGCCTGCTCTCGCTGTCGCGGACCCAGCGCACCAACCTCCTGATCGAGACCCTCGACATGACCGCTCTGGTCGAGGAGTGCTGGGAGGCTCTGGCCGACGAACGGGTCGGCCGGAACATCGATTTCCAGGTCGGGCCGCTGCCCGCCGCCGAGGGGGATCGGCGACTGATCTACCAGGTCTGGATGAACCTGCTGCACAACGCCATCAAGTACACGGGGAGCCGGAACCAGGCTCGGATCGACGTCACTGGTGACGTCCGGGACGACGTCACGAGGTACCGGGTCGAGGACAACGGAGTGGGTTTCGACATGAAGTACGCACACAAGATCGGCGAAGTGTTCCAGCGACTGCACGACCGCTCCGAGTTTCCCGGCACCGGGATCGGGCTGGCCAGCGCGAAGCGCATCGTGCAGCGCCACGGCGGCACCGTGACCACCCACGGCGAGATCGGTGTCGGCGCCCGGATCGAGTTCTCGCTCTGGGCCCAGCGATGAGCCCGGGCAACCTGCCCGGTGAGCCGTGGATCCTCCTGGTCGAGGACACCCCCGAGGATCGCGAGCTGGCGGTGCACGCGTTGCGCCGGGGCGACTTCCGGGCCCGGATCGAAGAGGCCAAGGACGGCGTCGAAGCGATCGACCGGCTGTACTGCCGGGGCGCCTGGTCCCATCGCGACCCCGAGGACCTGCCCCGCGCCGTCCTGCTCGACATCAAGATGCCCCGGGTGGACGGTGTCGAGGTGCTGCGGGAGCTGAAGAGCTCGCCCCGGCTCTCCCGGGTGCCGGTGGTGATGCTCACGTCGTCGGCCGAGCAGGTCGACATCGACGCCTGCTACGCCCTCGGCGTCAACAGTTTCGTGGTCAAACCCGTCGACACCGATGAGTACTTCCGATCCGTCTCCGAGGTCGGCCGCTACTGGGCCGTCCTCAACCGCACCCCCACGGAGCACCCGCATGCCCACACCCCTGCGCCTGCTGGTAGCTGAGGACTTCCCGCCCGACGCGGAACTGCTTCTGGCCGAAGTGCGTCGGGCCGGCTATGCCCCCACTGCCACCGTGGTCGACACCGCCGGCAAGTTCCTGCGCGCCCTGGACGACGATCCCGAGATCGTGATCTGCGACTACACGATGCCGACCATGACCGCGCCGGACGCCCTGGCGATCCTCCGGGAGAAGGCCCCGGACCTGCCGTTGATCGTGGTCAGCGGCACCATGGACGAGGCCACCTGCGTGAACTCGCTGCGCCTGGGGGCGGCCGACTACCTGCTCAAGGACCGGCTCAGCCGGCTCGGGCCGGCGATCGCGCACGCCCTGGCCCGGCGCGAGCTCGACCGGTCGGCCCGGCTGGCCGAGCAGGAGCGCAACCAGACGATGATCATCCTGCGGGGGCTGGTGCAGAACTCGGTCGCCGCGATCAGCGTCACCGACCTGGACGGCGCCACCCTGGTCGCCAACGACGGCTACCGCCGGCTCTACGGCAGCTCGCTCACCACCGACACCGCGCACGACCTGAACAACCTCGACCCGACCAAGGTGGTGGAGCGGGAGGAGCGGTTCGAGGTGGACGGCAAACCCCGGACCTACTACTCGGTGCGCTACCCCGTGGTGGACACCACCGACACGGTGTTCGCGGTCGGCTCCATCCTGGTCGACATCACCCTGCAGAAGCGGATCGAGACCGACCTGCGGGCGGCCCGCCGCGAGCTGCAGGAGCGGGCCGAGCGGCTGGACGCGGCCAACGCCGAGCTGCGCGAGGTCGACCGGCTCAAGACCGAGTTCGTGGCCTCGGTCAGCCACGAGCTGCGGACCCCGCTGACCAGCATTCGCGGTTACGCCGAGCTGCTGCTGGACGAGGTCGAGGGGGACGAGACCAGCCAGCAGGGCCGGATGCTGAACGTGATCGACCGCAATGCCCGCCGGTTGCTCAACCTGATCGAGGACCTGCTGCTGCTGTCCAAGGTCGACTCCAAGACCCTGGCCCACCAGGTCGAGCCGATCGACCTGGTCGAGCTGGTCGAAGGAGCGGTGGTGGTGCTCCAGCCGACGAACGAGTCGGCCGGGGTCGCCGTCGTCACCGAGCTGGCCGGCCCGCTGCCGATCGAGGGGGACCGGTCCCAGCTGGAGCGGGTCCTGTTCAACCTGCTGACCAACTCGGTGAAGTTCTCCCACGCCGGCGGCACGGTGACGATCGGCGGCCGGGCCGACGGCGACGAGGTGGTGCTCACCGTGGCCGACCACGGCCTGGGGGTCTCGGCCGAGGAGCTGCCCCGGTTGTTCACCCGGTTCTTCCGGTCGGCCAGCGACGAGGCCCACAACATCCCCGGCACCGGGCTCGGCCTGGCCGTCGTCCGCGAGATCGTGGAGAACCACGACGGCCAGGTCACGATGGACTCCACGCTCGGTGAGGGCAGCACGGTGACGGTCAGGCTGCCTTTGCGTCGGTGAAGCCGACCCGGGTCATCTCGCCCCAGTGCGCGTTGTGCCCGCGCAGGCCCGACCACAGCCCGCGCAGTCGCCAGACCGCGTGCAGCTGGCGGAAGCCGACGTTCTCGATGAAGGCGGCGGCCAGCAGTACCGCGAAGTCCTGCCAGCGCCGGTAGGTCTGGTAAGTGATCTCGTCGACGACGATGGCCACGATCGACAGCAGGATGCCGTACCCGACGGCGGCCAGGGCGAACATGATCGCGGCCTGGACGTTGAGGATGCCGAGCAGCAGACCGACCACGACGGCGAGCAGGCCGAGCACCTCGACCAGCGGGCTGAGCAGCTCGAAGACGACGTAGTAGGGCAGCAGGAGCAGGCCGACCCGGCCGTACTTGGGGTTGCCGATCATGCCCTTGAACCGCCACAGCACCTGGAACAGGCCGTGCGACCAGCGCCGGCGCTGCTTGCTGAGCACCTTCAGGGTCTCCGGCACCTCGGTCCAGCAGACCGGGTGCGGCACGAAAACGATCTTGTAGTCGCGCTTCTGGTTGCGCAGCCGGCGGTGCAGGCTGTTCACCAGGTCGGCGTCCTCGGCCAGCGACTCCGAGGTCAGGCCGCCGACCTCCTCGACCAGGTCGCGACGGAACAGGCCGAACGCGCCGGAGATGATCATCAGCGAGTTGAACGCCGACCAGCCGACCCGGCCGAGCAGGAAGGACCGCAGGTACTCGACCACCTGAATCCGCGGCGCCCAGCCCTTCGGCGCCCGCTTCTCGATGATCAGGCCCTTCTCGGTGGGGCAGCCGTTGATCGGCCGGATCGCCCCGCCGGTGGCGGCGACCCGGTCTGGCTCGTCCAGGAACGGGCGCACCACCTGGAGCAGGGCGTCCCGCTCCATCACCGAGTCGGCGTCGATCATGCAGACCAGCGGGTGCCGGGCGTGCTCCAGGGCGACGTTGAGCGCGTCGCCGCGCCGGCCGGCGTTCTCTTTGCGGACCACCACCACCCGGCCGTCCCGGGAGACGTGGGTGGAGTTCACGGTGCCGATCGTGGGAATCGTGCCGGCCGCCACCCGGGGGCTGGGGACCAGGTCGAACTCTTCCTTCAGGGCATCGAAAGTACCGTCGGTGGAGCCGTCCTCGGCGATCACGACCTCCAGCAGCGGGTACCGCAGGGCCAGGATGGCCTGCACGCTGGAGACGATGCTCTTCTCCTCGTTGTAGGCCGGCACCAGGACCGACACCCCCGGGGTGAGCGGGTTGGCGAAGACGTCCTCGAGCGCGCTGTCGGCCGGGATGCGGTGCGCGCGCCGGGTGTGGGCGGCGGCGATCAGCACCATGGCCAGATAGAACGAGTTCAGCAGCAGGAAGTAGAAAATGACGAACGCGTTGAAGCCGTTGACGGCCACTCCGAGAACATGTCTCATCGCTAATGTGCCTTCCGGATTGCGCCCGTCGCGGGCGCAGTTGTGAAGTGCCTCAGTTGAAGCGGAATTCGAGCTGCACCGGGCTCAGGTCGATCTCGACGTCGCCACTGGTCATGATCACGTGACGGGCCAGGATCTCCCGGGCGGCGTCGCCCGCCGTCGGGTGCTGGGCCTTGGTGCGGAGCATCTCCAGGCCGGGCTCGCCGTGCTGCAGCAGGGCCTGGGCGGCCGCGATCCGGACCACCGGAGTGGTGTGCCCGACGGCCCATTCGAGCGCGTTCAGCGAGGCCTGATCGCCGATCTGGCCGATCGCGGTGCAGGCGGCGCTGAGGACGTCGTGGTGGTGCTCCATCTTGAGCGAGCGCACCAGCACCGGCCCGGAGGTCGGCATGGCCAGCCGGCCCAGAGCGTGGGCGGCCCCGACCCGGACCGTGAGGTCGGAGTCGTTGCGGACCATCCGCTCCAGCGCGGCGTGGGCCGGCAGCACGCCCTGCACGCCGAGCACCTCGGCCGCCATGGTGCGCACGTTCGGGTACTTGGAGTCGAGCGCGCTGCGCAGCGGGCCGGCGGCGTCCATGCCCATCCGCAGCAGCGACATGGTCGTCGGCAGCGGCGGGATGCCCGGGTCCTCCTGGTCCAGGTGCGTGATCAGGGCGGTGGCCGACTCGGCGGTGCCGATCCGGCCCAGCGCCCGGACCGCGGCCAGCCGGACCTGCGGGTTGCGGTCGTCGAGCAGCCGGGCCACGAACGGGATGCCCTCGATCGCGCCGGCCGCCCCGAGCAGCTCGGCCGACAGGGCCCGCCGCAGCGACGTCCGGAACCGGGTGTCCCGGCAGGCCCGGGCGATGGTGCCCCGGCGGCGCAGGATGTCGACCAGCACGCTGCGGTCGGCCCCGCGCAGCTTCGGCAGCAGCCCGGAGACCAGCTCCTCGAAGGTGGCGTTGGTGCTGCGGTGCCGGATCAGCTCCTCGGCCAGGTCGTTGGCCTCGCCGTCCTCCCAGGTGGCCAGGTACTTCATCAGTACCGGGCGGAGCGTGGCCAGTTCGGCCTCGCGGCGCTGCTCGCGCCACCGGCGCCAGAGCTTGACGACCGCGGTGGCGAGCGACAACCCGATGATCAGCACCAGGTTGGCGATCGCGGCGATCGTCAAGATCTGACCGGTGGTCACAGCGCTCCGCGCGCCAGCAGCGCGTCAACTCTGGTCGAGAGCTCCCGCGGGCTGAACGGCTTGATCACGTAGTCGTTGCCGCCGGCCGCGAAACCTCGCTGCACGTCGGCCTCCTGAGCCTTGGCCGTGAGGAACAGCACCGGGATGTCAGCCAGGGCCGGGTCCTTGCGCAGGGCCAGGCACACCTCGATACCGGTCATCCGCGGCATCATCCAGTCCAGCACCACGAGCTCCGGGTGGACCTCGTGGATGGCGGCCAGGCCGGCCTCGCCGTCCGCCTCCGCGGTCACGTTGTGACCGGCCGCGGAGAGCTTGAATTCCAGAAGACCCCGGATGTCGGAATCGTCGTCCACAACCACGATGCTGCTCATGATGCTCCCTGTCGTCGAGCGGTAGCTCGGGGATCGGCGATCGGTTCACCGACTCCGTACCGTCATCGACATAGAGCCGAATGGGCTACAGGGTGAGATCTGGGCGACCTCGGTCTCACCCTTTGCCGGCTCGCGCTCACCCGGGAGTCAGGCCGGCGCGAGCCCGCTCGTCAGGGCAGCTCGTTGCTCGCGGCCAGGCGCTGATACCAGTGCGCACTGTCCTTCCAGGTGCGGGCCAGGGTGTCGTAGTCGATCCGGATGATGCCGAACCGGCGGTCGTAGCCGTAGCCCCACTCGAAATTGTCCATCAACGACCAGAGGAAGTATCCGCGCACGTCGGCGCCGGCCTCGATCGCCACGCCCATCGCCTCGACGTGCCGGTCCAGGTAGTCGATCCGCAGGTCGTCGTGGATCGCGCCGTCGGCCGAGACGACGTCGTCGAAGGCGGCCCCGTTCTCGGTGATCATCATCGCCTGGCCCGGGTACTGCCGGTGCAGCCCGAGCAGCAACTCGGTCAGGCCGGCCGGGTCGATGTTCCAGCCCATGGCCGTGTACGGGCCCGGCTGCTGGACGAAGTCCACGTCCCCGGCCCCGACCCAGGGGGACGACGTCGACAGACCGTGGCCGTCGGCGTCGGCCCGGGCCGAGGTGCCGTCCCAGGCCCGCACCCGGGTGGTCGAGTAGTAGTTGACCCCGAGCACGTCCAGGGTGGCCTGGACCTGCTTCTCGTCGCCGTCCTGGACGAAGCTCCAGTCGGTCACCGAGGCGGTGTCGGCCAGCAGGTCGGCCGGGTAGGCGCCGTCCAGCATCGGGCCGAGGAAGGCCCGGTTGGCCAGGGCGTCGATCCGGCGGACGGCGTCGGCGTCGGCGGGCGAGTCCGACTCAGGCCGGATCACGTGCAGGTTGAGGGTGACCGACAGGGACGACGCCGGGGCCAGTTCCCGGATCACCTGGCCGGCCAGGCCGTGAGCCAGGTTCAGGTGGTGGACGGCGGCCAGCGCGGCGGCGGGCTCGGTCCGGCCCGGGGCGTGCACCCCCGAGGCGTAGCCCAGGTAGGCCGAGCACCAGGGCTCGTTCAAGGTGGTCCAGGTGTCCACCCGCTCACCCAGCGCATGCACGATGCCGGCCGCGTAGTCCTCGAACCGCAGGGCCGTGTCCCGGGCCGGCCAGCCTCCGGCGTCCTCCAGTTCCTGGGGCAGGTCCCAGTGGTACAGGGTCGCCACCGGCTTGACGCCACGCTCGCGCAGGCCGTCGACCAGCCGGGCGTAGAAGTCGATGCCGGCCTGGTTGAAGGCGCCCGACCCGCCCGGCTGCACCCGCGACCAGGAGATCGAGAACCGGTAGGCGTCCAGGCCGAGCTCCTGGATCAGGTCCAGGTCCTGAGCCCAGCGGTGGTAGTGGTCGGCCGCGACGTCCCCGGTGTCACCGTTCAGGGTGCGGCCCGGGGTGTGGCTGAAGGTGTCCCAGATCGAGGGAGTCCGGCCGTCCTCCTGGGCCGCGCCCTCGATCTGGTACGAGGCCGTCGCCGAACCCCAGACGAAGCCTTCCGGAAAGGTGCGTGCCATGGCTGTACTCCTCATCGACTCAGTTACCCCGCGAACCTGCCTCATGGGAGCGGTTCCAATCAAACATCATCCCGGCCCGGCGCTGAACACTGCCCTTCCTCCTGCGTCGACCGGCCGCGGTCAGCACCGGAAGGGCCGGTGATTCCGGTCCGGATCGGCCGAAATCACCGGCCGGACCGGAGCTGACCGCCGGAGGTGTGGGTGGTGTAGCCGGTGGAACGGCCGGACAGGAGGGTGGCCCGGGGGTGGGCGGCCGTATAGGTGACCTCGAAGGTGGCCGGCTCGCGGTCGGGGGAACCGGAGGGGATGGTGAGGCGGGTGGTCCGGCCCTCGACCGGGGCGTAGAGGCGCAGGTCGACGCCGTCCGGCCAGGCGTAGTCGGGGCGGTCGTCGACCGCCCCGAACGGGATCACCGAACCGGGCCGGGCCAGCACCGGCACGCTGTCGAAGTCGTGCTTCTGGGTCACCCAGGCCGGCCCGGTGAGCTGCTCACCGGTGACGATGTGGGTCCAGGTACCGGCCGGCACGTAGAAGGTCACCTCGCCGGTGGCGCTCATCACCGGCGCCACCAGCAGGTCGGGCCCGAGCAGGTACTGCCGGTCGAGGTGGGCCGCGGTCGGGTCGTCCGGGAACTCCAGCACCATCGGGCGCATCATCGGGACGCCGTCGGTGTGGGCCTCGTGGGCGGCCACGGCCAGGTACGGCATCAGCGACAGCTTGAGCCGGGTGAAGTGCCGTAGCACGTCGACCGCCTCCTCGTCGTAGGCCCACGGCACCCGGTACGAGCCCGACCCGTGCAACCGCGAGTGGGACGACAGCAGGCCGAAGGCCAGCCAGCGCTTGAACACGGCCGGGTCCGGCGTCCCCTCGAAACCGCCGATGTCGTGGCTCCAGTACCCGAAGCCGGACGCCGCCAGCGACAGCCCACCGCGCAGCGACTCGGCCATCGCCACGAACGTCGACTCGCAGTCACCGCCCCAGTGCACCGGGAACTGTTGCCCACCGGCCGTGGCCGAGCGGGCGAACAACACCGCCTCACCCGACCCACGCTCGGCCTCCAGCAGCTCGAACACGCACTTGTTGTAGAGCTGGGCGTAGTAGTTGTGCATCCGCTGTGGGTCGGAGCCGTCGTGCCAGACGACGTCGGTCGGGATCCGCTCGCCGAAGTCGGTCTTGAAGCAGTCCACCCCCAGGTCCAGCAGAGTCTTCAGCTTGCCCGCGAACCAGGCGGCGGCGTCCGGGTTGGTGAAGTCGACCAGGGCCATCCCGGCCTGCCACTTGTCCCACTGCCAGACCGAACCGTCCGCGTTCTCGACCAGGTAGCCGGCGGCCCGGCCCTCCTCGAAGAGGTAGGACCGCTGGGCGATGTAGGGGTTGATCCAGACGCAGACCTTCAGCCCGCGCTCGTGCAGCCGGCTCAGCATGCCGACCGGGTCGGGGAAGGTGGCCGGATCCCAGACGAAGTCGCACCAGTGGAACTGCCGCATCCAGAAGCAGTCGAAGTGGAACACGCTCAGCGGCAGGTCGCGCTCGGCCATCCCGTCGATGAACCCGGTCACCGTGGCCTCGTCGTAGGAGGTGGTGAACGACGTCGACAACCAGAGCCCGAACGACCAGCCCGGGACGGCGGCGGGCCGGCCGGTGAGCGCGGTGTACCGGCGCAGCACGTCCTTCGGACCCGGGCCGTCGATCACGAAGTAGGTCAGCGACTGGCCCTCCACGCTGAACTGGTTCTGCGAGACCACCTCCGAGCCGACCTCGAACGAGACGTGCTCGGGGTGGTCGACGAACACCCCGTAGCCGGCACTGCTCAGGTAGAACGGCACGTTCTTGTAGGCCTGCTCGCTGGCCGTGCCGCCGTCGGCGTTCCAGATGTCTACGCTCTGGCCGTTCTTCACGAACGCGCCGAACCGCTCGCCCAGCCCGTAGATCGTCTCGGCCACGTCCAGGGACAGCCGCTCGTGCACGAACCGCCGTCCGCCGGCATCGGTGACGATCCCGATACTGCGATGGGTGGACGACGTGACCACCTGGCCGCCCCGGCTGAAGTCGACCTGCCAGCGGTCGCCCAGGCTGACCCGCGCGGTCAGATCGCCGCTGGTCAGGGCGGCGCTGTCGGCCTCGACCGAGATGGTCACCAGGTGGTCGGTGCCGTTCGCGAGCTCGAACCGCGGCTGCTTGGGCAGACCCCCGGAGAAGTGCCCGATGGTCACCCCGATCACCCCGGGCGCGGGGGAGAAGAACTCGACCGAGACCACCGGCCGGTTCAGGGTGTCGCCGCGGCCGGTGATCTGCCCGGTCGGGGCGAAGACGGTCAGCGAGCGCTCGGTCGACTCCAGCGACTCGACCCCGCCCGGGCGCAGCACGCTGACCCCGGGCCGCAGCTGCCAGTACCCGTCGGTGAACTTCATTTGATGGCTCCTGCCGTGACGCCGCGGGTGAGCGTGCGCTGGAAGACGAAGAAGAAGAGCACGGCCGGGATCAGGCTGAGCAGCGCCCCGGCGTTGGTGGTGGGGGCGTCCATCAGCCGATCGCCCTGCAGCGAGGCCAGGGCCACCGGCACGGTCTGGGTGCTGTTGTCGATCAGCATCACCAGCGGGATGAAGAACTCGTTCCAGGTCCAGATGAAGAAGAAGATCAGCAGCACGTAGAGGGTGGGCCGGATGTTGGGCAGCACCACGCGGGTCAGGATCGTCCACTTGCCCGCGCCGTCCAGGGCGGCCGCCTCGAGCAGGGCCTTCGGGAACGTGCCCAGCACCGAGGCCAGCAGGTAGGTGCCGAACGCGCTCTGGATCACCGTGAAGATGATGATCACCGACAGTCGGGTGTTGTAGAGCCCGGTCTGCTTGGCCAGGTAGTAGAGCGGGTAGATCAGCGACTCCTGGGGCAGCATGTTGGCCAGCAGGAAGACGCCGACGATCCAGAGCCGGCCACGGACCCGCCCGATACCGAGGGCATAGGCGTTGAACAGCGAGACGATCACGGCCAGGACGGCGACCGAGCCGGAGATCAGGATCGAGTTCCACAGCTTGAGGGGGAAGTTCACCTGGGTCCAGTAGGTCCGCAGGCCCTTGGTGTAGAACTCGTGCGGCCAGGCCAGGGCGCCGTTGGTGGAGTAGTCGCCGGGCGACTTGAAGGCGTTCAGCAGCATGAAGCCGAACGGCACCAGCATGATCAGTGCGCCCGCGGTGACCAGGGCCAGCACGAGCCAGCGGGCCCGGCCCTGCCGGTGCCGGCTGCGGACCAGCTTCGGCCGCGCGGACGGGGCGCTCGGGCTGGCGACGTCGGTGGTGGCGGACATCTCAGATCCCCTCGTCCCGCTTCTCGCTGGCGTTCTGGGCCCGGATGAAGAGCACGCTGACCAGAATGATGAGCACCGTCAGTACGGTCGAGATCGCCGATCCGTAGCCGACATTGAGCTTCTTGAAGAAGTTGTAGTAGGAGAAGTACGACGGCACGTTGGTGGCGTTGTCGGGGCCGCCCCGAGTCAGGGCGAACACCGGGCCGAACACCTTCATCGCGGCGATCGTGCAGGTCAGGGCGACGACGAAGGTCTCGGCCCGGATCTGCGGCACGGTGATCGCGCGGAACCGGCGGAACCAGCCGGCGCCGTCCAGCTCGGCCGCCTCGTACAGCTCCGGATCGACCCGCTGCAACGCGGCCATGAAAATAACCACTGGATAACCGATCTGGAGCCAGATCATGACCACCATCACGGTCGGCAGCGCGGTGTGCGGATCGCCCAGCCAGTCGTGGGCCAGGCTTTTCAGGCCGATCGACCGGAACAGGGCGTTCAGGGCACCGTCGGGCTGCAGGATCCAGCTCCAGACGATGCCGGCCACCACCACCGGCAGCACCTGTGGCAGGTAGTACGCGGCCCGCAGCAGGGTCGCCGCCCGCGGGTCGAAGCGGCGTCCGATCGAGTCGAACAGCACCGCCGCCAGCAGCAGCCCGAGCAGGGTCGGGACCACGACCATGGCCACGATCATGGCCACCGTGTTGCGGAACGACATCCAGAACACGTCGTCGTGGAACAGCTTGGTGTAGTTGTCGAAGCCCACCCAGCTGGGGCTGCCCACGCCGGACCACTTGGTCAGGGACAGGTAGAGATTCATCACGAACGGCACGGCGATGATCGCGGTGAACAGCACGGCGCCGGGCAGCAGGTAGAGCCAGTAGGTGCCGCCGCGGGGCCGACGGTCGGGCCGGATGGTCCGGGCCGGCTCGGGCGGTGCGGGCTGTGGCGGAACGGTTTTGGGTGCGACGATCTGGGACATGAGGGTCCTTCCAGGGCGGGGGCCGGGCTCGGCGAGCCCGGCCCCGTACCGGCGTCAGCTGTTCGTGATCTCCTTGACGCCGTCCTGGTAGGGCTTGGCGATGGAGGTGAGCACCTGGTCGGGAGTCTTGGACTCGTTGATCAGGCCCTGGAAGCCGGACACCAGCACGTCGTAGTAGCCCGGGACCGGCCAGTCCGGGTAGAAGGCCAGACCGTCGGCCTTGTTCACCGTGTTGAAGTTGGCGATCAGCTTCTGGTTCTTGGCGTCCGTGATCTTGCTCGGGTCGGCCGCGACCGGGATGCCGCCGTTGTTGCCGAGGATGTCCTGGATCTCGGGCCGCATCGTGATGTCGATGAAGTCCTCGGCCAGGTCCTTGGCCTTGCTGCTCTGCGGCACGACCCAGAGGTTGCCCGAGGAGCCGGCGTTCAGCGTGTTGCCCGGGAAGAGGAAGGTGTCCCAGTCGAACTTGATGTCCGACTTGAACCGGCCGTACCACCAGCTGCCGGACACGATCATCGGAACCTTGCCGGCGATGAAGGCGGTGCCCATGTCCTCGGCCTTCAGGCTGGAGGACTGCTTGGAGATGTAGCCCTTCCTGACCCAGTCCGAGAACGTGTCGGCGGCGTACTTCAGCGGGTCGGCGGTGAAGCTGACCGGCTGCTTGTAGAGCTGGTAGTCGTCGACGAAGGCCCGGTTCGCCTTGGACAGGGCCAGTTCGTAGTAGAGCTGGCCGGCCGGGTACTCGGCCCCCGACATGCCCAGCGGGGTGATGCCCTTGGCCACGAACGTGTCCATGTCCGCGGTCATCTGGTCCAGCGTGGTCGGCACGCTCAGGCCGTACTTGGCGAACATGTCCTTGTTGTAGTACACGGTCACGTACTCGCCGTAGTTCGGGACGCCGTACCACTTGCCCGAGCCCATCACGCCGCGCTCGTCGTACTTGGCCGTGGTCTGCAGGCTGGGGGTGAGCTTCTTGTCCCAGCCTCGCTTCACCGCGACCGCGCTGAGATCGGTGAGCAGACCCTGCGACGAGAGCAGGCCGGCCGTGGCGTTGCCCTTGTTGTACTCCATCACGTCCGGGCCCTCGGTCGAGTTGAGGATCATCCCGGCGTTCTGCTGGATCTGCTCGAAGGTCTTGCGCTCGAAGTCCACCGTGACGCCCGGGTGTTCGGTCTTGAACACCTCGATCGCCTTGTCCCAGGCGACGCCCATGGCGCTGTCCGCGCCCTCGTAGTGCCAGAGCTTCAGGGTCTTGGCCCCGCTGGCCCCGGCGTCGCCGCCACTGCTGCTGCCGCCGCACGCGGCCAGGCCCAGGGTCGCCGCGGCGACCACCGCCGTGGCCGCGACGAGCTTGCGATAAGCGCGCATCGCTATTCTCCTCATCGAGTATCTAGCCGGTACTCCAACAAGGCCCGCCGTCGCGTTGCCGCGCGGCGGCGGGCCGCTGCCCCGCCGGGTGGCGGGGCAGATTCAGGCCCCGGGTGCGGGCCTGTCCCTGGTCCTTCCGGTGCTGCCGCGGATCTGCAGCGCGCAGGGGAGTAGTTCCTGGTGCACCTGGCCGTTGTCGCCGGCCAGGGAGCGGAGCAGGGTCTCGACCGCGATCCGGCCCATCGCCGAGCCCGGCGAGGTCATCGCGGTCAGGGCCGGGTTGGCCAGTTCGGCCACCTGGGGTGAGGTCACCATCGAGACCACCGAGACGTCGTCGGGCACCTTGCGGCCGCGGTTGGCCAGCTCGCTGAGCACGCCGAACAGCGCGTTCTCGTTCATCGCCAGGACGGCGGTGAGGTCCGGGGCCTGCTCCAGGGCCAAGGTCAGGGCCCGGCGTCCACCGGCGGCCGAGTCCTCGGCCGGAAAGGTCAGTGGGTCCAGGCCGTGCCCGGTCATCGCGCTCAGGTAGGCGTCCTGGCTGCGGCGGGCCGGGCCGTAACCGCCGTCCAGGGCGGTGGCCGAGTGGTTGACGTAGATGATCTGGCGGTGGCCGAGGTCGACCAGGTGGGCGACGGCGTCCCGGACGGTCTGATCGAAGTCGATATCCACGTAGGGCAGGCCGGCCGGGTCGGCGGTGCGCCCGATCAGCACCACCGGCACCCCGAGCCGGCGCAGGGTGCTGACCCGCTCGTCGTCCATCCGGACCTCCATCACCAGCACGCCCTCGAGCAGCTGCTGGCTGGCCAGCCGGCGCAGGGCGTCGAGATCGTGGACGCCGAGCGGGTGCAGCATCAGGTGATAGCCGGCCTTGCTGGCCGCTTCGGCCGCGCCGGTGACGAAGGCCGACTCGGTGGCGCCGAGCCCGCGCTCCTCCATCGGCAGCAGCAGGCCGAGCAGGCTGCTGCGCCGGCTGGCCAGGCCGCGGGCCATCGCGTTCGGCTGGTAGTCGAGGTCGGCCATCGCGGCCAGCACCTTGTCCCGGGTGGCCTGGGAGATCGGCCGGGTGCCGGTGAGCACGTACGACACCGTGCTCAGGGAGACGCCCGCGCGCTTGGCGACATCGTGCATCGTGGCCATCTGCGACCTCCTCCCGACGCCCTCGTCGTCCGTGCTCGTGGTACCGGCCCGAGCCTGGATGAGTCGTTTCATTCAGCTCGTCGAAGCGTTTCGACGAAGCGTTTCGATGAAAGTAGAGCAGGCCCGGGGACGCCGTCAACGGGGTCGAGGGAAGTTCTTGGGAGCGTTTCCACTGGATGACCGGGGGCCGGGTGAAGCGGGTGAGCACCGCCGGCCCGACGCTGCTCCGACATTGCTCCCGCCGTCCACGTCGAGCGGGGCCGGCGATACCGGTGGATGGCCTGGCCCAGGTGGGTAACGGGAGCAATGTCGGAGCAAGGCGGGCCCGGCGGGCGATCGGCGGGTCCGGCGGGTGGTGGGGTGGGCCTCGGCGGGTGGTGGGGAGGGATCAGCGGTGAGCGGGATCGGTGGTGGACGGTGGTCAGCGGATGAGCAGGCAGGAGTCGCCGAACTCGTGCCAGAGGTAGCGGTGCTGGAGGGCGGCGTCGTAGGCGGCCTGGATCCGGGTCGGGCCGACCACGGCTTCGAGCAGCAACAGGTGCGATGCGTCCGGGTCGTGCAGGCCGGTGATCAGGCCGTCGACCACCCGGGCCGGGCGGTCGGGGCCGAGCACCAGATCGGTCCAGCCGTCGGCCGGGTGGACGGCGCCGCCGGGCGTGGCGGCCGACTCCAGGGCCCGGGTCACCGTGGTGCCGACGGCGATCACCCGGCCGCGACGGCTCAGCTGATGATTGACCAGGTCCGCCGTCGCGGCCGAGACCTGGAACCGCTCGGCCAGGGGTGGCTCGCCACTCTCCGGGGACGACACCCCGGCGTGCAGGGCGATCGAGGCGAACCGCACGCCCTGGCCCTTGAGGCGCCGCACCAGCTCGAACGAGAACGGCCGGCCGGCGCTGGCCATCTCGGCGCTGCGCCGGTCGACGGCGAGGTCGGCGAACACGGTCTGGTAGTCGGACAGCGGCCACGGCTGCGACAGATAGCCGTACCGGATCGGCCGGCCCTGATCGGCGAGCAGCCGCTGAATCAGCCGATCCGGCAGCGGCTGGGTGGACCAGAGCCGGGTCGGGCCCGGGTCGAGCCCGGCCCCGACGATGGTCGAAGGCGCCGGAAACCGCTCCGCCAGGATGATTTCCACGCCGCCGGGCAACCGGACGATGTCGGCCGCCTCGGCCGCCCGGACCGTGGCCGCGGCGTTCGGGCTGGTGCGCAGCTCGACCACCCAGCGGCCGTCGTCCGCCCGGGTGGAGAAGTGGACGACCACCGGGCCGAGCCGGGGATGGACGCCGTCGACGGCGCCGGCCCGGGTGGCCGACGTGTTCACCACCAGCAGGTCGCCGGGCCGCAGGAACCGGCCCAGGTCGGCGAACCGGGCGTGCTCGATCCGGTCGTCGACGGCGGCCAGCAACCGGACGGCGTCCCGGGCCAGGCCGCGGTGCTCGGCCGGGCCGGTGGCGGCGAGTTCGGCCGGCAGGGCGAACCGGGTGTGCGGTCGGGCCGGGTGGCCGGCGTCCTCGATCGTGGTCATGAGGCCGCCGCCTGGACCTCGGTCACCGCGGTTTCCGCCGGCCGATGCTCGACCGGGTCGGTGAGGTCGTCGGCCCGGTAGCGGCCGCTGCGGGGCCGGCGAGTGATCAGTCGCAGCAGGGCCGGCACGACGCTGCCCGGCTCCGGCCGGTCGCTGATGTCCTCACCCGGAAAGGCGAGCTGGTGCATGGCCGTTCGCAGGTCACCGGGGTCGAAGCTGTACACCCGCAGGTCCGGCCGCTCCACGCCGAGCACGGCGGTGAGCTGGTCGAGGGCGGCCTTGGACGAGCCGTAGGCCCCCCAGCCCGGGTAGGCCTCGAAGGCGGCGTCCGAGGTGAGGTTGACGATCGTGCCGGAGCCGGCCCCCAGCAGGGGCAGGGTGAGCTGGATCAGGCCCAGCGGAGCGAGCGTGTTGACCCGGTAGAGCTGCTCCAGTTCGAGCAGGTCGATCTCGGCCAGGGCCGGTAATGGGCTCGGGCCGAGGGCGCCGGCGTTGTTCACCAGCAGGTCGAGCCGGCCGGCCCGCGCGACGGCGGCCAGCAGGTCCCGACGGTGGGCCGGGTCGGCGACGTCCCCGGCGACGGTCACGGCCCGCGGTCCGAGGACGGCGGCGGCGGCCCGCAGCCCCCGAACCCCCCGAGCGTCGACCACGACGTCCCAGCTGCGCTCGACGAGGGCCCGGGCCAGGGCCAGGCCGAAGCCGGCCGATCCACCGGTGATCAGGGCGACAGGCATGATTGAGCTCCAAAAAGGTTGCGGCCGAAACAGGTTGATCCGACCGAGGTGACGTTGGGCTCATCCTTCAAGTTGAAGTCATGTTCAGGTCAAGTACGCTGAGGCGATGACCGATCTGCTCACCGTCGGCGAGGTGTCCCGGCGCAGTGGCACGGCCGCCTCGGCCCTGCGGTTCTACGAGCGGGAGGGGCTGATCGTGGCCACCCGCACCAGCGGCGGCCAGCGCCGGTACGAGCGCGGGGTGCTGCGCCGGCTGGCCTTCATCCGGGCGGCCCGCAACGTGGGGCTGTCCCTCGAAGAGGTCCGCGAGTCGCTCGGGCGGCTGCCCGCCTCCCGGACCCCGACCAAGGCCGACTGGACGGCCATCTCCCGCGGCTGGCGCGGCCGGCTGAACGAGCAGATCGACGCCCTGGTCGCCCTGCGCGACGGGCTCGACTCGTGCATCGGCTGCGGTTGCCTGTCACTGGCCCGATGCCGGATCGCCAACCCGGAGGACTCGGCGGGCCGGGCCGGGCCGGGGGCGGTGATGCTGCCGGCCGCCCTGCGCCGTCCGTGAGCCGGACCGGGAATCCGGATCCGGCCGTCCAGCCGGCTCTCAGGCGCCTGAGCGACACTGAACCGGTGCGAGAGTCGATCCGAGCCGGTGCCCGGGCAGCGGCCGTCCCGATCGCGGGGCTGGCCCTGACTTACATGTTCTGCGTGCTCACCCCCTGGGGCCGGCGCCTGGAGCTGCTGTCCGCCGACGGCCGGCTCGGCACCAGCCGTTCGATCCGGGCGGTCGATCTGGGCCTGCTCGACCCGATCTCGACCGCGACCGTGCTGCTGGCCCTGGCCACGCTGGTCGTGGTCGGCCTGCTCAACGGCCGGTGGCGGCCGGCCCTGCGCAGCACGGTGGCCGTGCTCGGGGCCGTGGTCTCGGCCGAGGCGCTCAAGCACCTGCTGCCCGGCCCGCAGTGGTGGAGTGGGCAGGGGCACGCGTTCGGCCCGGGCTCGTTCCCGAGCGGGCACACCGTGATCGTGACCTCGATCTCGCTGGCCGTGCTGTCGATCAGCTCGCACCGGTGGCGGCGCCGGCTGGTCGGGCCACTGGTGGCCGGCACGGCGATCGCGGCCACGGCCACGGTGACCGTCGGCTGGCACCGGCCCGGCGACGTCGTCGGCAGCTTCTTCCTGGTCACCGCCTGGCACCAGGCCCTCAGCGCTCGTCAGCCGGCCGACCGCCGACTGCGCTCGATGCTGCCCCGCCCGGCCGCGGGCCCGGGGGCGCCGGTCGGCCCGGCCGCGGGCCTGGCGGCGACGGTCCGGTCGATCGCGAGCTGGCGGCCGGCCGCCGGGTGGTGGGTCCTGGCCAGCCTCGGGGTGCTGGGGGCGGCGCTCGAGGGCGTGTTGACCCGGCACCCGGGCCGGCTGGCTCCGCTCGCCTACCTGCTCTCACTGGTGGTGCTGCTGGCCGGCGCGCTGATCACGGTGGCGACGTCGGCCCGGCTCCGGCCGGCGCCGGTCCCGGTGACGACCCGGCGTCACCTGTTCGTCGAACCGCTCGACCGATGACGACGAGCCCGGAGGTCGACCCGCAGCTGTACCCGGAGCTGGCCGCCCGGGTCCGGGCCGGCGTGTCGGTCGTGCTGGTCACGGTGGTCGACGGGCCCGGCATCGGGGGCAAGCTGCTGCTCACTCCGGGCCGGCCGCCGATCGGTTCGCTCGGTCACGGCGAACTCGACCGGGTGGCCGGCCGGGACGCCGTGGCCGAACTGGTCCGCGGCGTCACCCGGGTCCGCCGGTACGGCCGCCGGGGCGAGGCGAAACTGGCCGAGGTCGCCGTCTTCGTCGAGTCGTTCGTGCCCCCGGCCCGGATGATCGTCCTCGGTGCGGTCGACTTCGCGGCCGCGCTCACCCAGGTGGCCAAGATCCTCGGGTTCCGGGTGACGCTGGGCGATGCCCGGCCGGTGTTCGCGACCGCCGAGCGGTTCCCGTTCGCCGACGAGGTGGTGGTCGACTGGCCGCATCGGCTGCTGGCCGAGGTCGGGCCGCGGCTGACCGCTCGGGACGCGATCTGCGTGCTCACCCATGAGGCCAAGTTCGACGTCCCGGCGATCGTGGCCGCACTGGAGACCGGCGCCGGGTACATCGGGGTGATGGGCAGTCGCCGCACCCACGCGAGCCGGGTCGCCCGGTTGCGGGAGGCAGGGGTGGACGACGCCGGGCTGGCCCGCCTGCACTCCCCGATCGGGCTCGACCTGGGAGCTCAGACCCCGGAGGAGACCGCGGTCTCGATCTGCGCCGAGGTGATCGCCGTCCGGTCCGGGACGATCGGCGTCCGCCCGCTCAGCCGGACGACCGGTCCGATCCATCGTCCGGTGACACAGTTGGTGACTGAGAGTCCGTAGTTCTTTACGTGGCGTCGCGGTGGGTGTTAACTGCACATCACGTTGCCGGCAGTTGGGGACTCCACCGTGGCGAGGCTTCTCGTGGTCGAGGACGATCAGGACATCCGTGACCTGATCGCCGTGCGCCTACTGATGGTGGGTCACAGCGTGGTCGCGATGCCCGATGCGGCCGGTGCTCTGGACACGGTGGATCGCACCGGTACCCCCGACGCCTACGTCTTCGACGTCGGGCTGCCCGACATCGACGGCTTCCGGTTGCTCGGCCGGTTGCGGGACGACGGAGACACCACGCCCGCGATCTTCCTGTCCGGCCGGGTCGAGCAGAGCCACATCGGCCACGGCCTGGCCCTCGGGGCCCAGTATCTGACCAAGCCGTTCGCGGCCCAGGCCCTGCTCAGCGCGGTCGACGAGGCCCTGGCCGGCCGGCCCGGGGCCGTTCGCCGATCCGACTGATCCGGCGGTCGAACCGGGTATCAACCGGCCGGGTCGGGCCTCTGGCTGATGTACGCCCCCACCGGAATGGATCATGCCGATGACCGCTCCCACGCCTTCGAGCCGGCTGACGCCGCTGCCGCGCCTCGGCGACTGGATCCTGCGCGCCCTGCTCGGGCCGTCCAACGGCGAGTTGCGGCCGGAGGAGGTGGTCGAATGGATCGGCGAGCAGCACGAGACCGAACTGACCGACTCCGATTGCGAATCCGACCCGGAACGCCCCGGTTTCACCCTCTGGCAGTCGCGGGTCTACCTGGCCCGGCGCTACCTGGGCGAGGACCAGCTGGTGCTCTCGGACCGGCGGCACTGGCGGCTGACCGAGGCCGGCCGGCTGGCCGCCGACCAGGTCTCGCCGCCGACCGCGCCCGACACGCCCCGGCCACCGGCGGTCACCCGGGCGCCCGAGCAGCGCTCGCTGATGCAGCGCAGCCAGCTCTCCACCCCGCTGCTGGACCCCGACGAACGGGCCCGGATCGGGCTGCCGGTCGCGGAGGACGCCGCGATCCCGGTGGTGATCGAGCTCAACCTGTCCCACGTCGGCGGCAGCGCCGAGGCGTATCAGACCTTCATCGAGATGTGGGGTCGGCTGATGCCCGGTGATCCGGTGCCGGAACGGTTCGAGGAGTACGTCCGGGCCAGCATCTCGATGGCCAGGCTGCGCGACTTCATCCGGGACGACCAGGTCCGGCCCGGACGCCGCCGGGTGATTCACCGGGTCTGGCCCGACTTCCCGGTCGAGACGCTGGGGGAACACTGATGGATGCCTCGGTGTGCACGATCAAGGCCGACGCCGCCCGGCGGGCCTTCGCGGCCGACGGCCGGGGCATCACCTGGGCCGTGATCGACTCCGGGATCGACGCCGACCACCCGCATTTCGACCCGTACCGCAACTTGATCACGGCCGATGTGGCCGAACTGCACCGGGACTTCACCGTCTCGACGTCCCCCGGCCGGGAGACCGCCGACAGTGCCCTGATCGACGAGCGGGGCCACGGTACCCATGTCGCCGGGATCATCGCCGGCGGGCTGACCGAGGCCTACCAGGGGCCGGTCGAGGTGGTCTCGGAGACGTTCGTCGAGACCGACGAGAACGACTCGACCGTCGAGCACCGGATCGTGGCCCCCGGCGCGCTCGCCGGGATGGCGCCCGCGGCCGGCTTGGTCAGCCTCAAAGTGCTTCCGCCGGAGGGTCCTTCGGACATGAGTCGGGTGATGGCGGCCCTGCGCTACGTGCGCGAGGTCAACGCCGCCAACGACAAGCTGACCAAGATCCACGGAGTCAACATCAGCCTGGGCTACGAGTTCGACCCCAAATGGTTCGCCTGTGGCCAGAGCCCGTTGTGCAAGGAGGTCGACCGGCTGGTGCGCTCCGGGGTGGTGGTCGTGGTCGCGGCCGGCAACACCGGGTACGGCCGGTTCAGCGCCACCGAGCGGCAGACGAGTGTGGGCATGACGATGACGATCAACGACCCGGGCAACGCCCAGCGGGCGATCACCGTCGGCTCGACCCATCGCGACGCACCGCACACCTACGGCGTCTCGTACTTCTCCTCCAAGGGCCCGACCGGCGACGGCCGCAGCAAGCCGGACCTGGTCGCCCCGGGCGAGCGGATCACCTCCTGCTCGACCGGGGCGACGGCGCTGAAGTACCTGCCCGCCGGCCGGCCCAAGGGCCATGCCCTGTACAGCGAGGACACCGGCACCAGCTTCGCCGCCCCGCACGTCTCCGGAGCGGTGGCGGCCTTCCTCTCGGTCCGGACCGAGTACATCGGCCAGCCCGAGGTCGTGAAGGACCTGTTCGTCAGTTCGGCCACCACCCTCGGCCGGGAACGGTACTTCGAGGGCGGCGGCCTGATCGACCTGATGCGAGCCCTGCAAGCCGTGTGAACCGAGGATCCGGGAGGACAGAGCCATGGCTGAGGAGATCGGCGGGCTGCCGTTCAGCACCATCCGTTTCGACCAGGACGGCGATCTGGAATCGGGGGCGGAGTCGGCTCTGCTGGCCTCGATCGCGGCGTCCGGAACCACCGATCTCCTGGTGATGGGCCACGGCTGGAACAACGACCAAGTGGTCGCCGACCATTTGTTCCGCGGTTTCTACCAGGCCTTTCCCGGCCTTCTCGGCGCGCACGGGGTGGCCGGTCGCCAGGTCGGCCTGGTCGGCGTCATCTGGCCCTCACAGCGCTGGTCCGACGAGCCGATCCCGGACTTCCGGCCGGCCGGAAGTGTCGATCTGGCCGGCTCCGGTGGCGGGGCCGCGGATTTCGCCGCCGCTGGGTCGTTCCCGGCCCCGCCGCCGCCGGATGCGGGCAGTGCCGCAGCCACCCGCTCGGCCTTCGACGCCGAGCACGCGGCCGACGTCGGCGAACTGCTCGACCTGCTGAAGACCCGCCCGGACAGTCAGGCCGGCCTGGACCGGGCCCGGGCCGTGGTGCGGACCCTGGCCGCGGCGGCGTCCGCGACCTCGGCCGCGGACGGCGAGCCGAGCGCCAGCGGGTCGGTGCTGGCCGGCCCCGACGACCAGCCGAACCAGTTGTTCGAGGACTTCGTGGCCAAGCTCGAGGAGCAGTCCGTCGTCACCGGCGAGCAGGACGGCGGAGCGGCCGGGCTCGGCGGCTCGCTGGGCCGGCTCTGGCACGGCGCCCAGGAGGTGGCCCGTCAGCTGACCTACTGGCAGATGAAGAACAGGGCCGGCGTCGTCGGCCAGAAGGGCCTCGGCCCGTTGCTGGCCCGGGTCCACGCCCGGCACCCGCAGCTCGGGATCGACCTGATCGGGCACAGTTTCGGCGCCCGGGCGGTGAGCTACGCGCTGAAGGGAGTGCCGGTGCCGGCGGCCGGTCAGTCGCCGGTGATCACCTCGATCACCCTGCTCGAGGGGGCCTTCTCGCACTTCGCCTTCGCCGGCAAGCTGCCGTTCGACGCGAGCCGGTCCGGAGCCCTGGCCGGGCTCGACAACCGCGTCGCCGGCCCGGTGGTGGCCTGCTACTCGCGGTACGACCAGGCCGTCGGGGTGTTCTACCCGCTGGCCTCGCGTGCGGCCGACGAGGATGCCGCCGGCTTCGACGCGATCGCCTACCGGTGGGGCGGGATGGGGCACGACGGCCACCAGAAGGGCGCGGCCGAGTTCGGGCTCAACGACGCCGGAACGGCCTACGACTTCGGCGGCGCCCGGCTGGTCAACATCAACGCGGCCCGGGTGGTGAAGAACGGCACGCCGCCGAGCGGAGCCCATTCGGACATCTGCCACCCGGAGCTGGCCTGGGTCGTGCTCAGCGCTGCCGGCCTGGTCTGACCGTGGGGTCGACACTACTCAAGTGATGCATAGGCACGTTATATAAGTCAGTGATACAGTTTCTCCGTGAGCATCGCTTCGGACGAGACAATTGCCGGGTCGCTGACCGAGCTGGCCGGAACCCTGGACGCGCTGCTGTCCTGGGTCCGGCGGCACGCGCCGGCCTCCGGCTACAGCATGACCGCCCGGACCACGCTGGCCCGGCTGCAGACCGAGGGGCCGGCCCGGATCTCGGACTTGGCTCGGGTCGAGGGGGTCACCCAGCCGGCTATGACCGGCCTGGTCAACCGGCTCGAGGCCGACCAGCTGGTGCGCCGCGAACCGGACCCCAGTGATGCCCGGGCCGCCCTGGTCGTGCTCACCGGGGCCGGGCGTTCGTTCATCGACGCCCGGCGGGCCGAGCGGGGGCAACTGCTGGCCACCGAACTGGGCCGGTTGCCCGCCACCGACCAGCAGGCCCTGCTCACCGCGCTGCCGGCGCTGCGCCGGCTGGCCCAGCTCTCCGAACCGGCCTGACCGGCCGGCTGTCGTCGTCGTTCTGTCTGGAGAATCACCCATGTCATCGCCGTTACCAGTCCTCAACGCCCCGCCGAGCCCGTTCCGCCAGCCGCGAGCGGTCTGGGCGGTGGCCTTCGCCTGCGTCGTCTCGTTCATGGGCATCGGCCTGGTCGACCCGATCCTGCCGGTGCTGGCCGAGAAGCTCGACGCCTCCCGGTCCCAGGTCTCGCTGCTGTTCACCAGCTACCTGGTCGTCACGGCGGTGGCCATGCTGGTCACCGGCTGGGTCTCCAGCCGGCTCGGCGCCAAGCGCACCCTGATCGCCGGCCTGACCCTGATCGTCGTCTTCTCGTTGCTGGCCGCGACCTCGAGCACGATCAACCAGATCGTCGGCTTCCGGGCCGGCTGGGGGCTGGGCAACGCGCTCTTCATCGCCACCTCGCTGGCGGTGATCGTGTCGTCGTCCAGCGGGGGATTCGCCGGTGCGATCGTGCTCTACGAGACTGCGCTCGGGCTCGGTATCGCAGCCGGCCCACTGGTCGGCGGCCTGCTCGGCAACATCAGCTGGCGCGGGCCGTTCTTCGGGGTCGCCGTCCTGATGGCGATCGCCCTGACCGCCACCGCGTTCCTGCTGCCGGCCACTCCTCGCTCGGCTCAGCATTCCTCGCTGGCCGCCCCGCTGAAGGCCCTGCGGCACCGGGGTCTGGCCACGATGGGGGTCACCGGGCTGCTCTACAACTGGGGCTTCTTCACCCTGCTGGCCTACTCGCCCTACCTGATGAAGCTGGACGCGATCCAGCTCGGCTTCGTGTTCTTCGGCTGGGGCCTGCTGCTGGCCGCGTTCGCGGTCTTCGGGGCGCCGCGGCTGCAGGCCCGGTTCGGCACCTCCCGCACGCTGTACGTGAACTTCGTGCTGCTGGCCCTCGACCTGGCCGTGATCGGCTTCGGCCACAGCTCGCCGACCACCGTGATCGTCGCCGTGATCGTGGCCGGCGCCTTCCTCGGGATCAACAACACCCTGGTCACCCAGGCCGTGATGATGGTTTCACCGGTGGAGCGGCCGGTTGCCTCGGCGTCCTACGGGTTCGTCCGGTTCATCGGCGGCGGTCTGGCTCCGTACTTCGCCGGCAAGCTGGCCGAGCGGTTCAACGACGCCGTCCCGTTCTACGTGGGGGCGGTGGCCGTGGTGCTCGGGCTGATCGTCTTCGCCAGCGGCCGGTCGCTGATCGACGAGGCCGACCGCAAGATGGCCGCCACCGGTGGTCATGGATCCGGTAAGCCGGACGAGGAGTTCGCCGAGCTCGAGTCGGCCGAGGGCCTGGAGTCGTTCGGCGGCGGCGAGACCGTCGATGCGGACGCCGACCTGCATCTTCACACGCGCTGACCGGACAGGTCGATCAGACCGGTCAGACCCGGTCGGCCGGTTCGGCCGGTTCGACCGCCGCGGCCGGGTAGCGGGTCGGATCGGTGGCCAGGGCTCCGTTGAGGATCGAGTCGATCGCCCACCGGGCCCGCTGATCCCCGTCGCCGTAGAGCATCTCCTCGCGAAGATCGTCGATGTTCGGGTACCGCTCGGCCGCCGGCGTTGCGAAGCTGCTGCGGAAGCCGGCCGCCGGCTCAGCCCCCCTCGGCCCGGCCGGGTCCTTCTCCCGGTGGATCGTCTCCTCTGTGCCGGCGGCGGTGATGTAGAGCGCGATCAGGTCGACCGCCCAGGCCCGGGTCTGACGGCTCATTCCGGACTCGGCCAGCAGCCCGAGCACAGCATCGGTGTAGAGCAGGGCGTTCGGCCCGGTCGGCACGTTGGCGAACATCACGGTGGCGATCCCGCCGTGTCGGCCCAGCACCCGGATCGAGTCCAGGATCAAGGCGGCCAGCCGATCCCGCCAGGGGCCCGGGTCGGACGGCGACGGCAGCCGGACCTCGGTGACGATCCGCTCCAGCAGCTGGGCCAGTAGCTCGTCGCGGCTGCGGACGTACACGTAGAGCGAGGCCGCGCCGGTGTCCAGGGCCTGCCCGACTCGGCGCATGCTGACCGCGGCCAGGCCGTCGCGGTCGAGAATCGCCAGTGCGGCGTCGACGATGATCTCGAGGCTGAGCGGCGGCTTGGCCGGCCGGTTGCGCCGGCTGACCGGCCCCGCGGAATCCATCTCCAGAGCATAAACCGAGACTTAATTGACCGAACAGTGTTCGCCACGTACGGTGTTCGCTACGAACGCCGTACGTCAGGAGATGATGATGACCAGCCCCGGGCCCGAGACCACCGCGGTCGTGCCCTCCCATCCGATTCAGGACGCCCACGCCGGCGTCGACGGCGGGCATCCGTGGCGCTGGTGGATCCTGGCCGTCGTCCTGATGGCCGAGATCCTCGACCTGCTGGACAGCACGATCATCAACGTGGCCGGCCCGTCGATCCGCACCGACCTCGGGGGCGCCGTCTCGACCATCCAGTGGATCGCGGCCGGCTACACCCTCGCCTTCGGCGTGCTGCTGGTGATCGGGGGCCGCCTCGGCGATCGCTGGGGCCGCCGGAGGATGTTCATCATCGGCGCCGCCGGCTTCACCACCATGTCGGTGGCCTGCGCGCTCGCCGCGAATCCGGGCCTGCTGATCAGCTTCCGGGTCCTGCAGGGCGCGCTCGGCGCGATGCTGCTGCCGCAGGGCCTCGGCATCATGCGCTCGGTCTTCCCGGCCGACCAGCTGGGCAAGGCGTTTAGCACGTTCGGGCCGGTGATCGGGCTGTCCGCGGTCTGCGGGCCGATCCTGGCTGGGGCGCTGGTCGACCTGGACGCCTGGGGCACCGGTTGGCGTCTGCTCTTCCTGATCAACCTGCCGCTGGGGATCGCGGCGGTGTACGGCGCCGTGCGCTGGATGCCCGAGGACGAGGTGCGGCCCGGAGTGGTGATCGACGCCGTGTCCGGCGTGCTGCTGGCGATCACGCTGTTCCTGGTGATCTACCCGCTGATCCAGGGCCCGGACCGCAACTGGCCGCTCTGGACCTACCTCAGCCTGGCCGGCGGCGTGCTGTTCGGGATCGCCTTCTTCGTCCGGGAGCGGACGGCCGAGGACCCGCTGATCGAGCCCGGCCTGCTGACCAACCGAGCCTTCACCGGTGGCCTGCTGCTCCTGTTGGTCTTCTTCGCCGCGCTCAGCGGCCTGATGCTCACGCTCTCGCTGTTCGTCCAGGGATTCCTGCACTACACGCCGTTGAAGGCCGGGCTGGCCCTGGCCCCGATGGCGGCGGGCCTGGTCGTCTCGGCCGTCGCGCTCTCCTCACTGGTCGTGCGGCTCGGCCGGTACCTGCTGCTGATCGGCCTGCTGGTCAGCGCGGTCGGCTCCCTGGCCGTGGCCGAGGCGGTGCACCACTACGGCGCCGACGCCGGCAACCTGCAGCTGTTCGGGCCGGTCTTCGTGATCGGGCTCGGGATGGGGGCGGTGGTCGCGCCGCTGTTCGACATCATCATCGCCGGCGTCTCCGAGGAACAGTCCGGCAGCGCCTCGGGCACCCTGACGGCGATGCAGCAGGTGGCCGGGGCACTGGGGGTGGCCGGCATCACCACGGTCTACCTGTCACTGGTCAAGTCGCACTCGGTACCGGACGCGATGGCGCTGAGCTCGGTGGTGGTGGCCGGGCTGCTGGTGATCGGGTGCGCCCTGATCTTCCTGCTGCCCCGGCGGGCCCGGGCCGCCCAGGAGCAGAGCGGCTAGGGCCGGAGAAAGTCGTCGAAGTCCGCTGCCGTTGTGATCGCTCGCACGGCGGCGGCGGGCTCGAGCCCGCCGGCCAGGCGGTGGGCGACGGCCTCGATCTCGGGCCGGGCGCCGAAGCGATCGCGCAACAGGATCGCCAGCAACTCTTCGCGAGCCTCTTCACGGCCCGCCTCGCGGCCTTCTTCGAGGCCGGTCGCCCGCCCTTGTTCCCGGCCTTGGGCCTCGGCCTCCTGCCGGACGGCCTGCCTGAACGAGCGGCCCCACTTGGTCTCGAGCAGGATCTCTCCGGCAAAGCTTTCGACAGTCATGTCAGCCTCCTCAACGATCTCGACAATGGTACTGAGCTTCAGGGTGATTGTCGCCAATACGATTGCGTACTCCAGCAGTTCGCTGGATCTGACGCCGGCGGTCTGCACGATCAACTGGATCGCACGGGCCAGGTACCGGGCTCGCTGATCAGGGCGGCCCCGACCCAGTGCGGCGAGCGGGGCCAGGCTGATCTCCGCGAGCAGTGGCTCGGGGTTTTGGTCTCGTAGGTAGACCGCGTTCAGCACCAGCATGAAGCCCTCCTGGTCCGGGTCGTCATGGCCCCGGATCAGGCCCTGGCCGAGGACGATCACGTGCTGGCTCAGCCGGTCGGTGCGATACCGCTTCATGATCGCCCAGCGGTAGCCCAGCATCCGGATGGTCAGGTAGGCCGAGGCCCGGCGTTCGTATTCCAGGTGGACCAGCCGGCCGGGCCCGGTCCGCAGCAGCAGATCGGCGGTCAGCGTCCGGCCGGAGGACGCGAACGAGGTCGGCAGGATCTCGGGCGGGCCCTCGGCGGCCAGCCCGAGGTATCGGATCACGGCCTCGGGCGCGCCCTCGATCAGGCCCGCACGGCGGCGTCGTAGATCGGCCCGGGCCGGGTCGACGGCGGCTTGGTGGCGGAGGTTTTGCTCACCTCTGAATGCTTTCGTACCCGCCGGCAGTGGTCCCGACCTTTGTCCACATGTGGACAACTCGACACCATTATTTGGACGGCATACTATTGGACGTCAAAGGGTTGGGCGGAACGCGCGGTCGGACCCGGTCTCGGTGAGGAGGCGACGTGGTCCCGTCCAGCAGCTCCGGCAGCTCCGCCCGACTTGAGCAGGAGAGGTACGTGCCCGGGCGGCCGGTGCGGTTCGTCACGGCGGCCGCGCTGTTCGACGGCCACGACGCCTCGATCAACATCATCCGGCGCATCCTCCAGGCCCAGGGCTGCGAGGTGATCCATCTCGGGCACGATCGCTCGGTCGAGGCCGTCGTCACCGCGGCCGTGCAGGAGGACGCGCACGCGATCGCGGTCAGCTCCTACCAGGGCGGCCATCTGGAGTACTTCGGCTACCTGGTAGAACTGCTCCGGAACCGGACCGGCGGCGTGACCGGACCACCGGTCCAGGTGTTCGGCGGAGGCGGCGGCGTGATCGGGCCGGCCGAGAGCGATCAGCTGGCCGAGCTCGGGGTCCGGATCTTCTCCCCGCAGGACGGGCAGCGGCTCGGCCTGGCCGGCATGGTCAACCAGATGGTCCGGGCGGCCGACGTCGATCGCCGCGGCGGCCCACCGCCGTCCCGGGCCGAGCTCGGGGCCGTCGGGCCAGACCAGGATCAGGTGCTGGCCCGGGCGATCTCGCTGATCGAGTCCGGCCAGGCTCCGCCGGACTGGCTGGACGACCTCCGCGGCGCCCGGTCGCGACGATCGGTGCCGGTGCTGGGGATCACCGGCACCGGGGGATCGGGCAAGTCGTCGCTGACCGACGAACTGCTGCGCCGGTTCCGCACCGACCAGCAGGACCGGCTGCGGATCGCCGTCATCGCGGTCGACCCGAGTCGCCGGCGTGGCGGCGGCGCTCTGCTCGGCGACCGGATCCGGATGAACGCCCTCGCCGGAGCGGCCGACTTGGGCCGGACCTTCTTCCGGTCGATGGCCGGGCGGGACGCCGCCGGGGCCCTGCCCGGTCAGCTGGACGACGTGATCGCGGCCTGCGTGGTGGCCGGTCACGACCTGGTGATCGTCGAGACCCCGGGGATCGGCCAGGGCGACAGCGGGATCGTCGACCTGGCCGACGTCTCGCTGTACGTCATGACGCCCGAGTACGGCGCGGCGTCCCAGCTGGAGAAGATCGACATGCTCGACTTCGCCGACGTGGTCGCGATCAACAAGTACGAGCGGGCCGGGGCCGAGGACGCCCGGCGGGACGTCGCCCGGCAGCTGGTCCGCAACCGGGAGGCGTTCGGCGTCGACTGGAGCCAGATGCCGGTGTACGGCACCAGCGCGGCCCGGTTCGCCGACGACGGCGTCACCGCGCTGTACCACGGCCTGGCCGAACTCCTGGCCGGGAAGGGTCTGTCGATCCAACCGGGGAAGCTGGCGGCGGTGCCGGGCCGGGTGTCCTCCGGCTCGACCGCCCTGGTTCCGCCGTCCCGGGTCCGCTATCTGGCCGAGATCGCCGCCACCGTGACCGGCTATCACTCCCGGACGGCCCGGCTGGCCGCCGCGGCGGCCACGGTCCAGCACCTGAGCACGGCCCGAACCGCCCTGGCCGCCGCGGGCGCCGAGACCGGGCCGCTGGAGCAGTTGCTGGCCGAGGCCGAGACCGCGGTCGACCCGGCGATCCGGGCGGCCCTGACCGACTGGCCCGCCGTGGTCGCCCGGTACACCGAGCTGAGCACCGAAACCCTCAGCGGCACGGCCGTCCCCCGGGTCGCGCTGCCCCGGACCGAGGATCACGGCGAGCTGGTCCGGTACCTGCGCGGTGAGTCACTGCCCGGCCGGTTCCCTTTCACCGCCGGAGTTTTCGAGTTCAGCCGGCAGGCCGAGGCGCCGGCCCGGATGTTCGCCGGCGAGGGCGACGCGGCCCGCACCAACCGCCGGTTCCACCTGCTGGCCGACGGCCGGCCGACGGTTCGGCTGTCCACCGCCTTCGACTCGGTCACCCTCTACGGCCGCGACCCCGACCGGCGTCCCGACATCTACGGCAAGGTCGGTACCTCCGGCGTGTCCGTCGCCACCCTGGACGACATGCGCGAGCTCTTCGCCGGGTTCGACCTGGGGGCGGCGAGCACCTCGGTGTCCATGACGATCAACGGGCCCGCTCCGACCCTGCTGGCCATGTACCTGACCGTGGCCCTCGAGCAGCAGCAGGACCGGCTCCGAAAGCGGCTGGGCCGCGAGCCGGACGCCGAGTCGGCCCGCCAGGCCCGGGCCGAGCTGCTGCGCACGGTCCGGGGCACCGTGCAGGCCGACATCCTGAAGGAGGATCAAGGCCAGAACACCTGCGTTTTCAGTACCGAGTTCTCGTTGCGGGTGATGGCCGACGTCCAGGAATGGTTCATCCGGAACGAGGTCCGGCACTTCTACTCGGTCTCGATCAGCGGCTATCACATCGCCGAGGCCGGGGCCAACCCGATCAGTCAGCTGGCTTTCACCCTGGCCAACGCGTTCACCTACGTGGAGAGCTACCTGGCCCGGGGGCTGGCGATCGACGATTTCGCGCCGAACCTGTCCTTCTTCTTCAGCAACGGGCTGGACGCCGAGTACACCGTGATCGGTCGGGTGGCCCGGCGGATCTGGGCGATCGCCCTGCGCGAACGTTACGGCGCGAGCGAGCGCAGCCAGCGGCTCAAGTACCACGTGCAGACGTCGGGCCGGTCGCTGCACGCCCAGGAGATGGACTTCAACGACATCCGGACCACCCTGCAGGCCCTGTGTGCGATCTACGACAATTGCAACTCGTTGCACACCAATGCTTTCGACGAGGCGGTGACCACGCCGACCGAGGCTTCGGTGCGCCGGGCGATGGCCGTCCAGCTCATCATCGGCTCCGAGTGGGGGCTCTCGGCCAACAGCAACCCGCTGCAGGGCGGGTATCTGGTCGAACAGCTGACCGACCTGGTCGAGGCGGCCGTGCTGGCCGAGTTCGAGCGGATCAGCGAGCGGGGCGGCGTGCTGGGCGCCATGGAGACCGGCTACCAGCGGGGCCGGATCCAGGACGAGTCGATGCTGTACGAGCGGCGCAAGCACGACGGCTCCCTACCGGTGATCGGGGTCAACACGTTCACCGTGGAGCCGAGGGCCGACCCGACCGCCCCGGGAGAGCGGCCCGAGCCGACCCTGATCCGGGCCACGGAACAGGAGAAGGCCTCTCAGGTCCGCCGGCTGGAGGAGTTCCAGCGCCGGCACGCCTCCGAGGCGCCGGCCGCGCTGGCCGCGCTGAAAGAGGTCGCGGCCGGGCCCGGCAACCTGTTCGAGGCCCTGATGCACGCGGTCGGCTGCTGCTCGCTGGGGCAGATCACCGAGGCCCTGTTCGATGTCGGCGGCCAGTATCGTCGCAACGTCTGAGCGGACCCGGACCCGACCGAGACCCCTGACCGAGACCCCTGACCGAGCACTGACCGAGCACTGGCCGAGAGCCCGACCGAGACCCCGGAGGACGACGTGGTGGCGCCCCGACGTCTACCGTTCGACCCGATCGACGAGGCGGCCCGGCAGTGGCGGGCCCACGGCTGGGCCGCCGCCGCCGACGGGATGGCCGCCGTGACCTCGGTGGTGCGGGCCCAGCAGCTGATGATGGCTCAGGTCGACGCGGTGCTCCGGCCGCTGGACCTGACCTTCGCCCGGTACGAGTTGCTGACCCTGCTCTCGTTCAGCCGGGCCGGGCGGCTGCCGCTGTCCCGGATCGGCAGCCGCCTGCAGGTGCATCCGGCCAGCGTGACCAATGCGGTCGACCGGTGCGAGGCCCGGGGATGGGTGCGCCGGGTGCCGCACCCGGACGACCGTCGGACCACGCTGGCCGAGTTGACCGAGCCCGGCCGGGCCCTGGCGGCCCGGGCCGGTGCCGAGATTAACCGCGGCGTGTTCGAGCAGCTGGGCCTGACCGGCGACGAGTTGCGGGTGCTGGTCGGCGTGCTGGCCCGGTTCCGGCAGCAGGCCGGCGACTTCTGAGCCCGGGAGATCAGAACCTCCGGCCGACCCCGGGGGCCACGAAACCTGACTGTCATCATTCTGAACACGGTGTTTCGGGCCCGCGTCGCGGGCCTCTCAGGGAGCGGGAGCGAACGCCCGGGCCAGCCCGAACACGGCCACCGCCAGCAGCACCGGCACCACAAAACCGGCCCGCAGGTCGGCCAGCGTGGCCACGGCGCCGACCAGCACGGCCCCGATCAGGGAGCCAAGGTAGTTGAAAACATTCAGCCGGGCCACCACGCTGTCGACCGCGGCCGCCTCGTCCTGCGGGTTCGGGTACTGCCGGCGGCGGCGGACCGCGGCTCCGGCGGCGCTGAAGCAGAGCGGGGCGATCACCGGCAGCCCGAGCCCGGCCAGCCCGAAACCGACGATCGCCACCACCGGGTCGGGCGCGGCCACCACCAGCAGGGTGCCCACGGTGCCGATCACGGCCCCGAACCGCACGGTCGACACCGCCCCGAACCGGCGGACGGCGAGATCGCCGCCCAGCCGGGAGATCAGGGCCATCGACTGGTAGAGCGCGAAACCGAGGGCGGCGGTGCTGTCCGCGGCGTGCAGGAGGTCGCGCAGGTAGAGAGCGCTCCAGTTGGACACCCCGGAGTCGACCGCCCAGAAGCAGGTCATGGCCAGGCCGAGGAGCAGCAGAGGACCCCGGGTGACGGCGATCCCCGATCCGGGATCGTCGGCCGGCGCGCCGGGTTCGGGGGTGGCCGGCGGCTCGGCCACCGGCACCGGGTCGACGTCCCGGGGCAGCAGGTGCGGGCCGCCGAACAGCAGGATCAGCAGGACGACGACGGCGACCGGCAGGATCGAGCCGGGCAGGGACACGTCCAGCCGCTCCCCGCCGGCCACGTAGAGCGCGCCGACGATCGCGGCCGCGCTCCAGGCGGCGTGGAACGAGGTGATGATGCTGCGGCCGTACTGGTGCTGGACGGCCACCGCCTGCATGTTCCCGGCCGCGTCGACCGCGCCGACACCGAGCCCGTAGACCGCGAAACCGACGACGAACACGGGCAGATCGGGAGCCACGCCGATGATCGCGCCGGCCCCGGCCACCACCAGCAGCCCGCCGCGCAGTGCGGTCCGGCTCGAGCGGGCCCCGGCCAGCTGTTCGCTGAGCAGACTGCCCGCCCCGGCGAGAACGGTCACCATCAGCACGATCAGGGTCACGGTGCCGTCCGACACCTGGTACTTGTCGGTGAACTGGGGCAGGTGGGTCAGCAGGATGGTGAACATCAGGCCCTGGGCGGCGAACGCGGAGGCGGTCGAGACCCGGGCCTGGCGCTGCCGCCGGCTGACGGCCGGGGGAGCCGGTGAGGTGATCGGCATCGGCTCAGAGCGTCATCGTCGCGAGCAGGTCGGCGATGTCGCCCAGCCGGGCCCGGGCGGCCTCGGAGTCGCGGTCGACCAGCCAGCGCAGGGTGGCGCCGTCCACCGCCATCACCACGATGCCGGCCAGGTCGTCGAGCTCCCGGGACCAGGTCACGCCGGCGGTGGCCGCGGCCCGGGCCAGCACGTCGCCGGCCAGCGCGACGGTGGTGGCGTACTGCCGGCGGGCGACGTCGCCGAGCCCGGGCTCGCGCAACGCCCGGGTGGTGATCTCGTAGGTCAGCAACTGGCGGGCCGGGTTGCGCTCGATCCGGGCCCAGAGCGTGGCCAGGGCCGAACGCAGCACCACCTCGATCCGGTCCGAGCGCGGTTGCGGCCCGTCGCCGGCATCGGCCAGTTCGGTCACGATCCGGGTGGCCATCGCGATCGTCAGATCGTCCTTGCTGGCGAAGCAATACGACACCAGGCCTAGCGAGACCCCGGCCTCGGCCGCCACCCGACGCACCGTGACCGCCCCGACCCCCTCGCGCTCGGCGATCGTCAAACCGGCATCGACCAGTTGACGTCGCCGATCGGCGATCGGCCGGTATGCCCGCATGGCGTAAGTGAAGACTTGAACGCTCGTCCAAGTCAATGTCGGATTGGCTACAGGACCAGGCAAAAGCCGAGAATCGACGCCGAAACCCGGGCGAATCCGCGCGTCGGGTGCCCGTCCGGCGCAGCGAGCGGGCCAGTCTGAACGGATGGCTGAACGGGTGAGCGAGCGGACCGTCGACGTGGTCGTCATCGGGGCCGGTGCGGTCGGCGAGAACGTAGCCGGCCGGGTCGTTCGGGGTGGTCTGAGCGCGGTGCTGGTCGAGGCCGAGCTGGTCGGCGGCGAGTGCTCGTACTGGGCCTGCATGCCGAGCAAGGCGCTGCTGCGACCGGGCGAGGCGCTGACCACGATCCGGGCCGTTCCCGGGGCGGGATCGGCCGTCACCGGTGATCTCGACCCGGCCGCCGTGCTGGCCTGGCGCGATCGGGTGGCGAGCAACTGGGACGACGCGGGCCAGGTCGAATGGGTCCGCGGGGCCGGGATCGAGCTGGTCCGCGGCCACGCCCGGCTGGTCGGCGAGCGGCAGCTGGAGATCGAACCGCCCGACGGCCAGGACGGCGACCGGGAGCTTCTGCGGCTGACCGCCCGGCAGGCGGTGGTAGTCGCGACCGGCTCGGTGCCGACCGTCCCACCGGTGCCCGGGCTGGATCGGGCGCCCTACTGGACCACCCGCGACGCGACGTCCGCCCGGGAGGTCCCGGGCGAGCTGATCGTCCTCGGCGGGGGCGTGGTCGGGGTCGAACTGGCCCAGGCCTTCGCCTCGCTCGGCAGTGCGGTCACCCTGCTGGCCCGGGGCGAGCTGCTGGGCCGGCACGAGCCGTTCGCCGGAACCATGGTGCGAGAAGCCCTCCAGGCCGAAGGGGTTCAGGTCCGCACCGGCAGCGACGTGGTCTCGGTCGAGGTCGAGGGCGACCGGATCCAGGTCCGGCTGGGCGACGGGACGTCGGTGGTCGGCGACCGCCTGCTGGTGGCCACCGGCCGCACCCCGACCACCCACGACCTCGGCCTGGAGCAGTTCGGGATCACCGCCGGGGAGCCGCTCGAGGTCGACGACTCGGGCCGGGTGATCGCGGTCGAGGGCGGCTGGCTCTACGCGGCCGGCGACGTGAACGGCCGGGCCCTGCTCACCCATCAGGGCAAGTACCAGGCCCGGGTGATCGGCGACGTGATCGCGGCGCGGGCCCGGGGCTCGGTCGGCGACGAGGTCGAGGCCTGGTCGCAGTACGCGATGACGGCCGATCACGACTCCGTGCCCCAGGTGGTGTTCACCCGGCCCCAGGTGGCCGCGGTCGGGCTGACCCAGGCCCGGGCCCGGGCGTCCGGCCGGCGGGTCCGGGCGGTGGAGCTGCCGATCGCGGTCGGCGGCTCCTCGGTGCACTCCGAGGGCTACACCGGCCGGGCCGTGCTGGTGATCGACGAGGCCCGGGAGCTGATCGTCGGCGCCACCTTCGTCGGGCCGGACGTCGCGGACCTGCTGCACTCGGCCACGGTCGCGGTGGTGGGCGAGGTTCCGCTCCGCCGGTTGTGGCACGCCGTCCCCAGTTATCCGACGATCAGCGAGGTCTGGCTGCGCCTGCTGGAGGCGGCCGGTCTCTGACCCGGGGTCGAGCGCCTAGGCTGATGATGTTGTCCACTCGCACGCCGGCGATCACACCTCGCCGGCCGGCCCAAGGAGTTTCTGACGTGAGCGACAAGGAAGCCGGTATTCACCATCAGATCGCCGAACTGGTCGCGCGGGAGCACTCGCTGCGCGAGCAGTTGCAGGCCGGCGCCATCTCGGCCGGTGAGGAGCATCAGCAGCTGCAGGAGGTGGAGGCCTCGCTGGACCAGTGCTGGGATCTGCTGCGGCAGCGGGACGCGCTGCGGGCCGTCGGCAAGGATCCGTCCTCGGCGGCCGTGCGCCCGGTGGAACAGGTCGAGAACTACAAGTCCTGATTCCGGATCGGTTGGGCCTCGGGGGTATTTGTCCGAGAAATGCGGAGGCGCATGGGGCCGGTGAGGCGATATCGCGGATGGTTTTGACTGACGAGTCAATTAAGGAAAACATACGTTCATGGCGACCAGGACAGTGACCGAGCTTCTCGACGACATGACCGGGCAGGTCGCGGACGAGACCGTGTCGTTCGGTATCGACGGCGTCGAGTACGAGATCGACATGACCAAGAAGAACGCCGCCGCTCTGCGAAAGGCTCTGGGGCCGTGGCAGGAACACGCCCGGCGGGTCGGCGGCCGGCGCAGCGCGACTCCCCAGCACGTGCCGTCCGGGGTGGACAACCGGGCCGTTCGGGCCTGGGCCGCCAGCAACGGGATCGAATTGTCCGAGCGTGGGCGCATTCCGGGGCACGTGATCGAGCAGTACCGCGCCGCCGGAAACTGACCGGCCCGGCTGAGGAGCCGCCCGGCCCTTCAGGCCGCCCGCCGGCGAGCCGATATTCCTCCCGAGTACCGGATCGCCGGCGTCGGGAGAGATGAACGGCATGAGCTCGACCAGCTCCGACGCCCGCACGGCCCGGATGAAGATCGGTCGCCGGTCGATCCACGACCGCGAGGGCACCGTGGTCGGCTACGAGTTGCTGTTCCGGCCCGGTCCGGGGATGGCCGACGCCCAGGCCCGGGCCCGCGACCGCTCGACCTCCGAGGTGATCTCCACCGCCTTCGGCCAGTTCGGCCTGCACCGCCTCGGCGAGCGCCGCAACCTGTACCTGAACATGACCCGGGCCCTGATCACCGGCGAGCTGCCGATGCCGTTCGGGCCGCACAACGTCGTCCTCGAAGTGGTCGAGGATCTCGAGGTGGACGCCGACCTGCTGGCCGGGCTGGTCGACCTGAAGCAGCGCGGCTACCGGCTGGCCATCGACGGCCACGTGGCCGGCCCCGAGCACGCTCAGCTGCTCGGGCTGGTCGAGGTGGTCAAGCTCGACGTGGCCACCGCCGGCGCCGACTTGGCCGACCTGGCCGACTACGTTCGCGAGACGGTTCCGCAGGCCAAGCTGATGGCCGAGGGGGTCGACAGCCAGGCCGACCTGGACCATGCGCTGGCCGCTGAATTCGACCTCTACCAGGGCGATCACTACCAGCGGCCGACGGTCACCCGGACCGCTACGGTCAGCCCGTCCCAGACGATCAGCCTGCAGTTGCTGTCGGCGCTCTCGGCCACCGACACCACGCTGGCCGAGGTGGAGCGGATCGTCTCGGCCGACCCCGGGCTGAGCATGCGCATCCTGGGCACGGTGAACTCGGCCGCCGGCAGCGGCAAGCAGATCAACTCGTTGCCCCAGGCGATCGTGCTGCTGGGACGGCGCCAGCTCAGTGCCTGGGTGATGCTGGCCGTGCTCGGCGGGCACCCGGACGGGCGCCGCCAGGACATGATCGACATCCTGACCCGGGCCCGGACCTGTGAGCTGCTCACCCCGCAGCTGACCGGGGTCGAGCCGGCCACCAGTTATGCGGTGGGCCTGCTGTCCGGAGTGTCCGAGGTGATGGGGGCCGATCCGGAGCGGCTGGCCCGGGCCACCCGGCTGGACGAGGAGATGACGGCTGCCCTGGTGGTCCGTGCGGGTCAGATGGGCGCCCTGCTGGGTGCGGTCGAGCAGTTCGAACGAACCGGCGAGGCCGGCCCGGACCTCGACACCTCCACCGTCTCGCTGGCCCACCTGCATGCCCTGGGGACGGCTATCGACACCATCGACTCGATCCTGGGCCGCCCCGAATAGCGTCGACAGGCTCGAAAGCGGCGAGTTCGGCCGATATCTCCGGCTCGGGTGGCAGCTGACGGCAGCGCTACTGCACCGCCGAGGAAGCGTGGGGCGCGCGCCCCGATCCGGCGTCTAGGGTCGGCTCATTCCTTGAAGGGGGCCGAGAGTGAACCGTTTTTGCGGGTCTGTCCGAATCATCCTGATCGCGCTGCTGGTGGCGGTGGCCGGGCTGCCGGTCGCGGCGCCGGCCGGCCGGGCGGCCGGCGCGAGCGATCCGGGCCTGCTCGGGATCCTGGTCGGCACCCCCGCGGCCCAGAGCTTTTCGACCACCGTCCCGCCGTCCATGGCGACCTGCTCCGAGCAGCGACTGCCGGTCGCGACGCAGCCCGGCCTGCCGCCGAGTTTCACCATCGCCGGCACGCTGTGCGTTCCGGTGCGCTGGGCCGCCGGTGAGCACGCGGTCGACGTCCTGGTGCCGGGCGCGATGTACAACCGGATGTACTGGGACTGGCCGCTGCACCCGGAGCTGTACTCCTATGCCCGACGCACGGTCCAGGCCGGCCGAGCCGCGTTCTTCTACGACCGGTTCGGCACCGGGGCCAGTTCGCACCCGACGGGGATGCGGGCCTCGTTCACCTCCGACGTCTACGGCCTGCACCAGATCGTCCAGTGGCTGCGGGGTGACTACCCGGTGGTCAACGTGATCGGTCACTCACTCGGCTCGGTGGTGGTGACCCAGGAGGCCGGTCAGTACCAGGACGCCGACCACGTGGTCGTCACCGGCCTGACCCACGGCCACGGGCTGGGCTTCCTGACCCTGCCCACGGCGATCTACACCGCCTTGCTCGATCCCCAGTTCACCGGCATGATCACCCTGCTCGACGGGGGCTACCTGACCACGCTGCCGGGCAAACGGGCCGGGCTGTTCTACTCCCCGTCGGCGGATCCGGCAGTGATCGCCTACGACGAGGCCCACAAGGATGTGATGACGGCGTCCCAGACGGCCGAGGCCATCGTCGAACTCACCCTCCCGGCCGGGTTGAACGCCTCGAACCAGATCACCGCGCCGGTCCTGATGGTCGTCGGCCAGCAGGACGCGCCGTTCTGCGGGGTCGACGTCAGTTGCGTCTCGGACGCGGCTCTGCGAGCCCACGAGGCACCGTATTTTACCGGCGCGCAGAGCTTTACGGTGAACGTCATTCCGAACACCGGGCACGATCTGCCGTTGCACCCGAGCGCCGGGCAGTCCTTCGACGTGATCAGCGACTGGCTCCGGGCCGACTGACCGCGGTGCCCACCTGAACCCCACCCGATCCGACCAAGATCCAATAAAAGAAGTTTCGGATGTTTGTGTTTGATGTCTTCTTCGCCCTAACTTGGACAGATGGCGGCTGCGGACACACCTGAACGCGGCGCCGAGGAGCCTCTGGTCCGGCTCGCCGGTGTCGGCAAGCACTACGGATCGTTCGAGGCCCTACGGGGCATCGACCTCGACATCGACCGGGGCGAGGTCGTGGTGCTGCTCGGCGCCTCCGGGTCGGGCAAGTCCACGCTCTGCCGGTGCATCAACCGGCTCGAGACGATCAGCTCCGGCACGATCACCATCGACGGCCGGCCGTTGCCCGAGGAGGGCCGGGCGCTGGCCCGGCTGCGGGCCGACGTCGGCATGGTGTTCCAGTCGTTCAACCTGTTCGGCCACAAGACCGTGCTCGACAACGTCACGCTCGGGCCGATCCGGGTCCGCGGCCTGGGCCGGGCCGAGGCCCAGGCGCAGGCCCGGGCGCTGCTGGAGCGGGTCGGCGTGGCCGACAAGGAGCATAGCCACCCGGCCCAGCTCTCCGGCGGTCAGCAGCAGCGGGTGGCGATCGCCCGGGCCCTGGCCATGCGGCCCAAGGTGATGCTCTTCGACGAGCCGACGTCGGCCCTCGACCCGGAAATGATCAAAGAGGTGCTGGACGTGATGACCGGCCTCGCCCGCGACGGGATGACCATGCTCGTGGTCACCCACGAGATGGGCTTCGCCCGGCAGGCGGCCGATCGGGTGGTCTTCATGGACGCCGGTCAGATCGTCGAATCCGGTTCGCCGGCGGCGTTCTTCGATCACCCGCAGACCGAGCGGGCGCGCGACTTCCTGTCCAAGATCCTGGCTCACTGATGCCGGCGACCGCCGGCGCGCTCGAGGAGGACCCATGAACCTGACCACCCGCCACCACCGAGCCGATGCCCGAACCGGCCCGGTCCGGGCCGCGGTTCGGCACCGACGACCGATCGGGCTCGCGGCTGTCGTGCTCGGCGGTGTCGCAGTGTTGTCCGGCTGCGGCGACTCCGGCAGTGCCCCGGCGATCGGGGCCCCGGCCGGCAGCGGTGACAGTTACGACAAGGTCATCACGGCCGCCCCGGTGGCCGACGCGGCCACGGTCAGCGGCAACACCTGGGCGGCGAAGATCAAGAAGCAGGGCTACCTGCGGGTCGGCGGCACCGACGCCGGGCCGCTGTTCTCGCTGAAGGATCCGGCCACCGGCAAGCTGACTGGATTCGACGCCGGCCTGTCCCAGATGCTGGCCCACTACATCCTCGGCGGCAGCGACGTCCAGAAGCTGACCAAGCTGACCATCACCACGGTCGACACCCGCGAGACCCTGCTCCAGAACAACTCCGTGGACGCCGTTTTCGCCACGTACACGATCACCGAGCCGCGAGCGACGAAGGTCGACTTCGCCGGCCCGTACTACGAGTCCGGCGACGCCATCATGGTGAAGAAGGACGACACCTCGATCACCCAGGTCGCCGATCTGAACGGCAAGACCGTGGCCACCGAGAGCAACTCGACCGCGGCGCTGGCGCTGAAGAAGTTCGCCCCCAAGGCCAAAGTGCTGCTGTTCCAGGACGACGCCTCCTGCGTGGCCGCCGTCCAGCAGGGCCGGGCCGCGGCCTACGTGCTCGATCAGGGCATCCTGCTCAGCGACGCCAGCACCAACCCGGCGGTCAAGGTGGTCGGCACGCCGTTCACCAAGGAGCCCTACGGGATCGGCCTGCCGAAGTCGGATCCGGCGGCCAAGACCTTCGTGAACGCCTTCCTGCAGAAGATCTACGACAGCGGCGACTGGGCCAAGCTCTACCAGCAGACCATCGGCAAGGTGGTCCAGGGCGACGTGCCGGCGACGCCGAAAATCGGGTCCGCCGCCGGATCCTGAGGCCGGAGAGCCTCGATGCACATCATCGCCACCCACTACGGCGACCTGCTGGCCGGGTTCGGCGTCACCCTGGGCCTGACCGCGCTCGGGTCGCTCGGAGCGCTGGTGCTCGGCACGGTGCTGGCCGTGTTCCGGGTCTCGCCGATCGCCCCGCTGCGCCTGGTCGGGGCGGCGTACGTGGAGTTCTTCCGCAACATCCCGCTGCTCTCGCTGCTGATCCTGTTCGTCTTCGGGCTGCCCGACGTGGGTCTCACCCTGGGGCTGTTCCCGTCGGCGGCGATCTGCCTGGCCCTGGCCTCGGCCGCCTTCGTCTGCGAGGCGGTCCGGGGCGGGATCAACACGGTGTCGGTCGGTCAGGCCGAGGCGGCCCGGGCGATCGGCCTGACCTTCGCCCAGTCGCTGCGGTTCGTCATCCTGCCGCAGGCCTTCACGACCATGGTCCAGCCGCTGGTGAACGTGTTCATCGGCGTGGTCATCGGGTCGTCGCTGGCCGCCGCGGTCGGGGTGAGCGAGCTGACCAACCGCACCCAGCAGCTCAACCTGGAGTACGCCGAGGCGGTGGCCTGCTTCCTGGTCGCGGGGGCGCTCTACATCGCGGTGGCGCTGCTCGGCGGCCAGGCCGGGGGCTGGCTGGAACGCCGGCTGGCCCGGCGCCTGCCGTCGACCCGGGCGACCGCCGGGCCGACGACGGTCGGGGAGAACCTCGGGGACGTGATCCGGTGAGCGTGAACCGGGTCCTGTTCGACGAGCCGGGCCCGCGCGGGCGCCGGCGGATCCGGGTGTTCTCGCTGCTGGCGGTCGTGCTGGTGGCCGCGTTGCTGGCGCTGGCCCTGCAGCGGTTCGCGGCCAACGGCCAGCTGGCCGAGAACCGCTGGCGGCCCTTCATTCAGGCCTCGTACCTCCGCTTTCTCGGGCACGGGCTGGTCGGCACGCTGAAGGCGACCGCGATGAGCGCCGTCCTGGCGTTCCCGCTCGGGGCCCTGCTGGCTCTGCTCCGGCTCTCGCGGACCCGTCCGGTCCGGTGGGTGGCCACCGCCTGGATCGAGCTGTTCCGCAGCGTGCCGTTGCTGCTGCTGATCTACGCCTTCCTGCTGGCGCTGCCCCGCTATCACGTGAATCTGCCGATCTTCTGGAAGCTGGTGATCCCGATCGTCCTGGTCAGCTCGGCCTCGATGGCCGAGGTGTTCCGGGCCGGGGTGCTGGCTCTCGACCCGGGCCAGGCCGAGGCGGCCGCGGCGATCGGCCTGCGGCGGGGCCAGACGATGCGGCTGGTCGTGCTGCCGCAGGCGATCCGCCTGGTGCTGCCCACCCTGATCACCCAGTTCGTGTCCCTGCTCAAGGACAGCACGCTGGGCTACGTGGTGAGCTACCCCGAGCTGATGCGGCAGGGCCAGTCGCTGACCGTCTACACCCACTTCCTGGTGCAGACCTATCTGATCGTCGCGGTGATCTACGTGGTGATCAACTTCGCCCTGACCCAGCTGGCCGCCTTCATCGATCAGCGCCTGCAACGGCAGCGGATTCCGGGCCGGCCCGCACCGGTCAGCGGTCGCACGGCCGCCCCCCGGCCCGCAGTGCCATCTCAGTGACCAGGCTGCCGGCCCGCGGCCGGGAGGTGTCGATCCCGACCAGGTAGCGGGCCTCGACCGCCGAACCGGGGGCCCGCATCGTGACCTGCCCCGGGGCGGCCCGGGCGGCGTCCGGGTACCGGGCCCGCAGCCGGCTGAATGGGTCACCGACGCCGACGTCCTTGTCCGTCCGGACTTTCGGCCCGACCACGATGATCACCACTCGCCCGGCCCGCAGGTAGACGGCGGCGATGCCCCGCCGGCTGTCGAACCGCCGGCAACCGGCGGTCCGGCCGCCGACCCGGTGCCGCGCTCCGACCAGGCCGGTGGACCGGGCCTGAGCCTCGGTCTGGCCCAGGCTCAGGCCGCCGACCCCGGCGTCGGTCAGGTCGAAGATCCCGTTCGTCCGCGGCGGCTCGGTGCTCACGGCGGTGACCGGGGTGGGGGTGGGCGACCGCACCGGTTCGGTCGGCCGGACCGATCCGACGTCTGAACTGGTCGGGGTGCCGGAACTGGTCGAGGTGCCGGAACTGGTCGAGCAACCATTCAGGACGGCGATCGCCAGGGCCGCGATCGCGAGTCGGTTCCGGGGCGGGCTGAGCATGGTGGGCTCCTGACGAGTGGCCGGTACCCGTCTTACGCCGCCCCGCCCCGCCCGGTTGCACCGGTGAGGTAGTGGAAGGTCGGCGGCGGGTGCATCAGGAAGTCGTGGTGCGAGATGTTCCAGCCGTAGGCCCCGGCCAGGGCGAACACGACGACGTCGCCCGCTCGCAGCCCGGGGGCGGGCCGGTCGCGGGCCAGCACGTCGCGAGGCGTGCACAGGGCCCCGACCAGGGTGACCCGCTCGGCCCCGAGCTCGGGTCGCGGCCACGGGTGCGGCCACCCCTCGAGCGGGACGACGTCGAACGGCTGGTCGTGGCCGCGGGCCGCCGGCGTCCGGAGGTGGTGAGTGCCGCCGGCCAGGACGGCGAACCAGGTGCCGTGGGAGGGCCGGACGTCGAGCACCTCGGCCGCGTACCAGCCGGCGTAGGCGGTCAGAGCCCGGCCCGGCTCCAGCCGGAGCCGGTAGCCGCGGTACCGGTTGGCCAGGTCGGCCAGGCCGGCGCCGAACCGGGCCCAGTCGAACCGGTCCTGCGCAGCGGCGTAGTCGACCGCCATGCCGCCACCCAGGGTGACCGTGTCCAGGTCGAGCCGATGGCCGCCGGCCCAGGCCCGCACCCAGTCCAGCACCGCGGCCGAGAGCGCCAGCTGGGGGGCGGCGTCCAGACCGCTGGCCAGGTGGGTGTGGACGCCGCGCAGCCGCAACCGGCCGGCCGACCGCAGGTCGTGGAGGGCCAGGACGGCCTGGGCCGGGTCGAGGCCGAAAGGTGACGGCCGGCCGCCCATCTCCAGCGCCGGGGCGCGACCGTCCGGGCCGGCCGGCACCGGGATCGGCGGGTTGACCCGCAGCAGCACATCGACGTCGCGGTCGTGCCGGTCGGCCAGAGCGGCCAGCAACCGCAGTTCCTGCCGGCTCTCGACATGGACCAGCTCGACCCCGGCGGCGATCGCCGCGGTCAGCTCGGCCGCGGTCTTGCCGGGCCCGCCGAAGGCGATCGGCCGGCCGGGAACAAGCCCGCGAACGTGGGCCAGTTCGCCACCGGAGGCGACCTCGAACCCGTCGACATGCTCGGCCACGGTGGCCAGCACCGGCCCGGCCGGGTTGGCCTTGGCCGCGTAGTAGAGCTCGATCGCAGCCGGGATCGCGGCCCGCACCGAGGTCAGATGGGCCGCCAGTGCGTCGAGATCGACCAGGTGGGCCGGCAACCGGCCGGTCCGGGCCAGGCCCGGGATCTGCCGGGCGACCGCGGGGCTGATCACCGGGAGGTGCCGGCCCGGGGGCCGATCGGGCTCGCCGACGTGCCGATCGGCAGGCCGACCGGCACGTAGCCGCTGTCCTGGTCGGCGTTGCGGTTCCGGCGGGTCAGCAGGTTGGTCTTGGCCGGCAGCGGGTGCCCGGCCAGCACGTCGCGCAGCTGAGGAGCGTCACCGTGATCGCGGCGGAAGGACCGGACCGTCGTCCGGACCCGGTCCCAGAGCACCCGCTCGGCGCTCGGGGCGCGATCGGCCAGCGCGGAGAGCAGGCCGCTGACATTGTTCACGAAGAGGCAGTAGGCCACCCGGTCCCAGCCCCGGTCGGCCGAATAGCTCAGGTGGTCTGCCACTTTCGGCGGAACCTGGGCCAGCAGGCCGGCGTGCCGGGGCCCGACCAGCTTCACCCCCTCCAGGTCGCGCAGCACCAGTTGCCGCACCGTGGAACCGGAACCGGGCCGGCCGCCGTCGCGGTCGCCCAGGCCGACGACCACGTTCTGCAGGTGGGCCTCGAACACCACTCCGTGGGCGAGGAAGGCGTGCAGCACCGGCGGCAGCAGCCGGCCGAGGTAACTGTCCCACCAGGCGACCAGGGCGTCCCGGTCGGTGGTCAGAGGGTCGAGGACAGCACTCACCACCGGCACCGGCACCGGCTCGACCAGGGCGGCGGCCGGCACCGGAAGGACGCCGGCCCGCAGCTCGACCATCAGGCTCTGGCGGGCGATCACACCGAGGCCCGCAGCCAGCTCGCCGCGCGGGTCGGCGGACCCCAGATCGACCGTGCGGGAGGCCGGTTCGGCCAGCACCACGGTGCCCGGCCAGAGCTCGGCCAGCTCGCCCCGAAGTGGCTGCAGGGCGCCGTCGGCGATCACCGCGGCCTCGATCTCGTGCGGCGGATTCAGCCGCAGGCAGTTGGTGATCTGGACGGCGAGGCTCAGCTTGAGAAAGCCCCGATCGTCGGCGCGGGCCACCGTCCGCACCGACGACGTCGGCCGGACCGGCCGGCCGAGCTCGCCCAGATCGATCAGCCGGCCGGTGGCCAGGGCGTCCGGCAGGGCCGCCGTCCGCAGCAGGATCCGGTACTGCCAGGGATGAACGGGCAGAGCCAGGTAGCCGTCCGGCACGGCGACGGCGTCGTGGTCGTGGTCGAACAGCGCCGCGGCCCCGGGGCGGGTCTCGTGCTGGACGACCGACTCCGCCGGTGCGGCCAGCCAGCGCAGCCGGAAGCCGGCCCCGATCTCGGGGGCGTAGGTCAGGGCCTCGCCCGGAGCGCCGGAGCGCGCCTTCGGGGCCGGATGAAACCGGTGGCCGGCGATCAGGGACTGCTCCGAGGCCAGGAAACCGAGCCAGTTGTTCCCGCCGTCCCGGCCCTGAGCGGGTTCAGGCTCGGGTCCGGGCTGATCGCTCCGGGCTCGCCGCTGCAGGACCGCCGCGATGAACGCGTGGCTGGCGCTGATCTCGTGGATCAGCCCCGGACCGGGCTCACCGCCCGGGCCGGCCAGTTCGGCGTCCACCCGGTGGGCGAGCTGGTTCCAGGTCAGCGGGAGCCAGCCCGGCCGCCCGGCCCACTCCTCCACCTCGCCGGTGAGGCTCGGTTCGGCCTGCGAGAGCCGGCGCAGCCCGGCCCGGAGCAGCAGACCGGTGGCGGGCAGGGTGATCCGAAGCCGGGAGCCGTCGGCCCGGGTCTGGCCGCGCGGGCCGGCCACCTCTCGCACGAAGCAGTTGAGCAGGGCCACGACGGTCAGCCGACCGGCGTCGAGCCGGTCGAGTTGATCGGCCCGGTCCGGAACGACGGCCGGTTCGGCCGGTGGGGGCAGCGCAGGGCCGGGGCCGGCGAGCTCGATCAGCAGGCTGTCCGGGTGCGGCTCGGTCAGCCTGGTCTGTGGGCTCACAGGTAACTGGGCGCATCGGCGCCGTAGTACTTGTTCACGTCGGAGGCTCCGGTCCGGGTCTTGGGCAGCAGGGTCGCGGCGGTCATCGAGCGTTTCACCGGCAGTCGGCCGGCGGTGATGATGCGGGAGATCAGGAGCGGGGTGTCCCGGCGACCCGGGTGCCGCTCGGCCAGTTCGGCCAGCATCGGGCCGACCCGGGCCAGCAGGGGGCGCACCGGCCGGCCGGTCGCGGCCGCGACGGCGATCAGCACAGCGGCCACGCACTGGTGCAGGGTGGTGGTGATCAGCAGATCGGCCAGCTCCTGCGGGTGGCGGGCGGCCAGCCGGGCGTCAGCCAGGTCGCCGAGCCGCGGGGTGGCCGGGCCGAGGGCCGCACCGGCCACCTCAAGGTCGATCCGGGCACTGTCGAGATCGCGCAGCAGCAGACGCAACCGCGGTCCGTCGCCGACCCGGTCGACCGCGATCAGCACGTTCTGCGGATGGGCCTCCAGGGCCACGCCGTACCGCAGCCACAGAGTGACCTGCCAGTCGAGCAGGGCCCGCAGGTAATCGCCGATCAGCTGGTCCAGGTCGCCGTCCCAGTACCGGCCGGCCAGGCCGGCGATCACGGTCCGGCCGTCCGGGCCGGTCGCGGCCAGCGCCGCCACCGGCACGATCTCGGCGGTGTCGTCGACGCCGTCCCAGCGCCGGATCAGCACCGCCAGCATCGGGTGCCCGGCGTGCGCCCAGCTGGACTCGTCGGCCACCACGACCGGACCCGCGAACCGGGGTTCGTCGGCCAGCACGGCCCGCAGCACGCGCTCCACCCGGGCCCCGTCGGCCAGGCCGGCCCGGGTCAGCGCGCGCAGGTTGAGCCGGCCCAGGGTCCGGATCGGCAGCGGCAGCTTGAGGTGGAGCCCCGGGTCGCGGTCCGGCACGACCGTGCGCAACGACAGGGTCGGGCGAACCGGCTCCGGCGCGGCCCGGCTGACCACGTCGGCCGGTCGCCGGCCGATCCCGGCCAGAGCCTCGCGCAGCACCGCTGCCGGCAGGGCCGGATGAATCGGGAGGACGACGTCCCCGGCCCGTTCCGGATCGGGCCACCAGCCGGGGCGCATCCCGGCCTGCTCCAGCAGCGGGGCCGGCAGGCTGAGCCAGGTCAGCTCCGGTCGGGGCCGGTGCTCGGGGGCGAACCGGGGCAGCTGGCCCGGCTCCAGGCCCACCCGGGCCAGCGAGAACGGATGGAGCGGGTGGTCCCGGTGAGCGGCCAGGGTCTCGTACCCGATCGCCCCGGACCAGCCGGTGGCCCGCGCTCCGGCCAACTCCGGGCGCAGCCGGCCGAGCACCACCGGCCGCCGCCGGCGCCGGAGCCGGCTGCCGGTCAGAGCCGCGCCGGCCTCCTGCCGCAGAGCCCTGAACCCGGCCGCCAGTTCTCCGGCCAGCACCGGATCGGCGACCGCGCCCAGCTCGGCCGCCAGCAGATTGAGGACGGCGGCTAGGCGCCGGGCCGTGACCCGGCGGCGGGCCCGGCCCGGGCCGGGGCCGACGCCGATCAGGAACGGGGCCCGGGCGACCAGATCGCTGACCAGGTCGCCGTCGTGCGGCCGGCCCGCCCGGACCGGGATCCGCAACCGGCCGGTGGCCAGCCACGCTCCACCGCCGACCGGCCCGGGGAGCAGCCGGCCGTGCTCGCGCAGCTTGCCGACGTCCTCCCGGAGAAAGGCGGTCAGGGTGCGGGACACCAGCTCGCGCTCCCAGCGGGGCACACCGTGGCCTCGGCTCATTCGATCACCCAGCGTTCGGCGGCCAGGAATCCGGCCCGGGCCGCCTCGATCGCCGCCGAGTCGGGGCCCACCAGCCGGACCGCGCCGAGGTAGTCCCGGTTGGTGCCGGTGACCCGGATCGTCTCGCCGACCCGGCGCATCGGCCAGTAGTCGAGCTGGACGCCGCCGGCCTCGGCCCGGCTGATCCGGCCCGGAGCCTCGATGAGGACGCCGTCGGAGCCGGCCAGCACCGAGTGGACCAGGCCCTGTCGGGTCGACGGCTCGGCCGGGGCCGGCCGGGGCGGCTCGCCGAGGTGGACCGCGATGACATCCTGATGGATCGGCTCGGCCAGCACGTCGGCCAGGGTGAAGTCGCAGTGGTCGCCGATCAGCCGGTCGTTCACCTCGACGATCCGGGGCCCGTCGGCGGTCAGGATGAACTCGGTGTGGCAGGGGCCGAAGCCGACGCCGAGCGCCCGCAGCTGGGCCAGCACGGCGTCCTGCACCCCGGGCGGCAGCTCCGGCCGCCAGGTCAGGCGCTCCTCGATGAAGTACGGCGCGGCCGAGACCAGGGTCCGGAAGCCGCCCCAGACCCGCAACCGGTGACCGTCGCCGAGGGTCTCCAGGGTATGCAGGGGGCCGTCGATCAGGCTCTCCACCAGCAGGTCGCCGCCCCGCCGGCGCCGGGTCGCGACCAGCCGGGCCTCGAGCTCGGGCCGGTCCCGGACCATGACGACGTCCTCGCTGGCCACGCCCTCGGCCGGCTTGAGCACGGCCGGGTAGCGGACGCCGTCCAGCTGCTCGGGCGGGTCGTCGGGGCCGATCCGGACGAAGGCGGTGTCGTCCAGCCCGGCCCGGCTCAGCGCCGTCCGCATCAGGCCCTTGTCCCGGGCCCGCAGGGCCGAGCGCCAGTCCTTGCCGGGCAGGTCGAGGTAGTCGGCGGCCAGCGCGGTCTGGGTCTGCAGGTGGTCGCTGTTGCTGAGCAGGGCCTCGGGGCGGGTGCCGATCCCGGTCAGCACCGAGCGCACGTCGGTCACGGCGCAGCCCTGGACATCGGGTGGACGACGGCCGAACTCCCGCCGCAGCGCGGCGTACGTGGCCCGGTGGGCCTCCGGGTCGTCGGTCAGCACGCGGACCTCCAGGCCCAGCCGTTCCGCCGCCGGCAGCAGTCCGTGGCTGACCGAGTCGGTCGGATTGCGGGCCAGCAGCACCAGAACCATCCGCGCCTTCCCCCCGATTCGTGAAGTTCGCCGGTCACCGGTCCGAAGACTCCGGGGTGTCCGTCGACCCCCGGAATGCTGATGAGGTGAGCCTTGCCTTACCTTAGGGCCCGCCAGGTCGGCTCATCGTCCAGGGAGGCATCCGTGTCGAGGCTCGGCTCCGCCGCCCGCATGGCCGCGGCCATTGTCCCCTCAGCCGTCCCCGAAGGGCATTCGAATCCGGTCGAGCACCTGTCGCGGCGGTTGCGGGCGCTCACCCCGGACGACCCCGACCGGTACGGGGTCCAGGGGCCCGTGGCCGTCGGCCGGGGTCCGGCCTCGCCGTCCACCGGCTCGATCCCGGTCCAGTACCCCGGTGCCCCGGGGGAACTCCCCACCGACTGGCTCCCGGTCGCGGACCCGGCCGCCGTGATCGCCGAGATGTACGCGCGAAAGGGCGAGCACCTGTCGATCTCGCCGGCGGTGGCCGGGGCCCGGATCGCCGGCAGTCTCGGGTGGGCGGCGGCCGGCCGGCCGGCGGTCGCGCTGGCGGTGACCGGCCAGGTCTACGACACCGGCCCGGCCTCGCTGCTGGTCCGGCTGACCGCCGCGGGCCTGGTCGAGCGGATCGCGGTCCGCAGCCCCCTGGTCGCGGCGCTGCCGGGCACCCGGCCCGGGGTCGGCGTCCTGGTGCAGCCCGATCGCGCTGCCCTGACCGCCTGGGCGGCCGAGCGGATCCACGCCACGCTGGCTCCGCTGATCGCCGAACTCCACCGGGTCACCCGGTACGGACTGGCCCCGATGTGGGACCAGGTGGCCGATGCGGTGCTCGGGCCGGCCACGGTGGCCGCCGGGCTGGCCGGACTCGACCAGCGGGCCGGCCGCGCGTCCGGGCTGGCCCTGATCGGTGCCCTGATCGAGGCCGGCGCCCCGATCCGGCGGATCGGTACCGTCCGGGAACTGGTCGTCGACGGCCGGCTCGACCTGCAGCCGGTGCGCGGGTCCTGCTGCCTGTCCTACCGGCAGGATCAGAAGCTGTGCGGGAGCTGCCCGCTCACCCAGCCGCCGGTGGATCGGTAGCCCGGTCGATCGCCGTGGGCCGGCTTCAGGACAGGATCGGGATCAGGCCGATCGCGAAGACCAGGTAGAAGCCGGCGGCCAGGCCGAGCCGGACCGGGGTCAGCTGCCGGGCCCGCATGCTGGCCAGCAGGTACACCACGGCGGCCATCGTGATCAGGCCCGACCAGAGCAGGGCCCCGTCGAAGTGCCAGGTGGTGAACAGCAGGCCGAGCCCGCTGGGTACGGTCGCCTGGATCATCATCGCGCCGGAGATGTTGGCCAGGGCCAGCCGGGTCTTGCCCTGCCGGACCCAGATGATCGCGTTCATGGTCTCGGGCAGCTCGGTGGCGATCGGCGACAGCAGCAGGGCGGTGACCGCGCCGGACAGGCCGATCATCGGGCCGATCGCGTCGAGCTGCTTCACGAACAGCTGGGACGCCAGGAAGATCACCACCAGGGTGGCCAGGGTCTGCGCGATCACCGCCCAGGTCGACGGGGAGGCCGCCGAGGGCTGCAGCTTGAGCGGCTCCAGGTCGGCGTCCTCGTCGTCCCCGGCCTCATCCTCGCTGCGCAGCTCGCGCCAGAAGTAGAGCGCGTAGACGGCGAAGAAGAGCACGCCGAGCGCCGGTTTGAAGCTGAAGGCCAGCAGTCCCAGGGCGACCTTGACGACGAAGATGGGCAGGAACCACTGCTGGTCCTTGGCCAGCCGGCACAGGTGGGCCGGATCGTCGAGCACCGGATCGCTCGCGGCGACGCCGTCCGGTGCCGGGTCCGCGCCGGCACCGACCGCAGCACCGACCGCGGTGTTGACGGCCACCGGACTGCTGACCGCGGCCCGCACCGTGCGCCGATGCTGGAACAGGACGATGCCGGTCACCCCGTAGGCCACGGTGGCCAGCGCCAATGGCCCACCCATGGCCGCGCCCACGCCGATGTCGCGAGCCGCCTCGGTCTTGCCGGTGGTCACCGCGACCAGGGTCACCACCGACTCGGGCAGGGCGGTGCCGAAAGCGGCCAGGATGGTGCCGACCGCCATCTTTCCGACCTTGAGCCGCAGGCCCAGCCATTCCACCGCGTTGACGAACCACTCGCAGGAGAGGTAGATCACCACGGCGCAGGCGATCAGCAGGACGATGTGCCACACGTGAACCGGCCAGCCTTCCCGCGACGCAGGGGACGAGCGAGATGAACCGCATGAATTTGCGCGGAGCTCACGACCTCGACCCCGCGACGCGCTTTCGTCGTCGACTAATTGGGCCGAAGGTCTCGCCCGCCCGAACCAGCCGCTGCCCTGCGGTGATCCGAGCCCGGCCACCGGGAGCCCGAGGGCTCCAGCATGTCGACGACCGGTTCGCGGGGCTACTCCCCTTCGCTGATCACCAGGGTACTAGTACCGATGTCTCATGGCGACACCTACCCGCGAGGGGCGAGAAATGAGGGGCGGAGACACCGCGAGCTGAACGACCCGAGGAGAAACCATGAAGAAGATGATCATTATCGGTGGCGCCGCGCTGGCCGCACTGGTGCCGGCCGGAGTCGGGCTGGCGGCCAACCCCTCGCTCAGCGCCCGGGTACCGCTGGCCGCGGCCCAGGTGCAGACGGTCAGTGCCACCTCCGAAGCCACCTCCGAGGCCACCTCCAGTGCCACCTCGACGCCCCGCCCCACCGCTACCGCCACTGCTCACCCCAGCCCGAGCAGTACCGAGACCGTCCACCGGCACGGCGGCCGGACCGCCGCCACGCCCGAGGCCGTTCATCACCACGGCGCCGGCGAGAGCGCTCGTCATGGAGCCGGTCACGCCGAGGCCGGAGACGACAAGGGCGGCAACCGGGCGCAGGGCGCGAGCGACGACGCGGCCGGGCACGACGCGAACGACGACAAGGGCGGTGCGACGTCGTCGAAGAAGCACGGGTCCGACGACGGTTCGGGCCATCATTCGGGTAAGGGCTCCGAAGACGGCGGACACCACGGCAGCGACGACTGAGCACCCGCCCGACCCACCTCAGCCAGGAGGCACGACCGGATGACCGACATCGACGGCTGGGTCACGGTCACCGGTGCGAGTGCCCGCCGGGCCTCGGAGCCGCCGCTGAACTGGTGGCGAATGGTCGGGGGAGTGGTGCTGGTGGCCGTCCTGGTGTTCGCCGGCGTGGTCGCGGTCGGTGCGATCACCGCCCGCCGCACCGCCGAGCGGGAGGCCGTCAACGACGCTGCCACGATCACCGACGCGCTGGCCGGCTCGGTCCTGCAGCCGGCCCTGGAGGACGACCTGACCTCGTCCGACCCCACCGCGGCGGCGGCCGCGGTGGCCCGGCTCGACCGGGTGGTGCGAGCTCGGCTGCTGTCGTCGACCCTGGTCCGGGTCAAGGTGTGGACGCCGCGGGGCCGGATCGTCTACTCGGACGAGGCCCGGCTGATCGGCGAGACCTTTCCCCTGGACGACGAGGAGCAGGATGCCCTGCGCCGGCCTTCGACCAAGGCCGAGGTGACCGATCTGAGCCGGCCCGAGAACCGGTTCGAGCGCGGCCAGGACAGCAAGCTGCTCGAGGTCTACCGCCCGGTCTGGACGCCGAAGCAGCAGGAACTGATGTTCGAGACCTACTCCCGGTACGACGCCGTGACCGCGCGGAGCTCGCAGCTCTGGCGGGCCTTCGGCGGCATCACCCTGACCAGCATGCTCCTGCTCCTGATCGCTCAGGCCCCACTGACCTGGGCGTTGATCGCCCGGGTGCGCCGGGCCCAGGCCGAGCGGGAGGCCTGGCTGGCCGGTGCGGTCGCGGCCTCGGACGAGGAACGCCGCCGGATCGCGGCCACCCTGCACGACGGCGCGGTCCAGGAACTGGCGGCCAGTGCCTTCCTGGTCGCCGGGGCGGCCGACCGGGCCCGGGCCGCGGGCGACCTGACCTCGGCCGGGCAGCTCGACCTGGCCTCGAGCACGGTCCGCTCCAGCATCGGCGGCCTGCGCTCGCTGCTGGTGGACATCTACCCGCCCGCCCTGCGGACGGCCGGTCTGGTGCCGGCCCTGCAGGACCTGCTGGCCCCGATCCGATCCCGTGACCTCGAGGTGACCCTGACCGTGCCCGACCTGCTCGAACTGCCACCGGCCACCGAGGCCCTGATCTTCCGGGTGGCGCAGGAGTGCCTGCGCAACGTCACCCGGCACGCGGACGCCGGCGCCGTCCGGCTGGCCCTGTCCCGGCCCGAGGACGCGGCCGCCCGGATCAGGCTCGAGGTCGAGGACGACGGCATCGGGTTCGACCCGGACGCGGTGCTGGCCGACCCGGCCGAGGGGCACTTCGGGCTGCGGCTGATGGCCGATCAGGCCGCCGCGGCCGGCGCCACCCTGCTGGTCCGCTCGGCCCCGGGACAGGGCACGACCTGGCGGATGGAGATCCCCCGGCCATGAGCGAACCGAGCGACCGGCCCGAACCCACGGCCGCGCCGCCGAACCCGCCCGAGCAACCCGATCGGCCGATCCGGGTGCTGCTGGTCGACGACCACGCCCTGGTCCGGGCCGGTCTGGCCGCACTGCTCGACGCGGCCGGCGACATCACCGTGGTCGGTGAGGCCGCCGACGGGGCCCAGGCAGTCGAACTGGCTCTGAACACCGACCCGGACGTCGTCCTGATGGACCTCTCGATGCCGGTCCTGGACGGCGTCGCGGCGACCCGCCGGCTGCTGGCCGAGCGACCGCAGGTCCAGGTGCTGGTGCTGACCTCGTTCTCGGACCAGGACCGGGTCCGGGACGCGCTGGCCGCCGGCGCGATCGGGTACCTGCTCAAGGACAGCCCGCCGCAGGACGTGCTGGCCGGGGTCCGGGCCGCCGCCGCACAGGGCTCGCCGATCGACCCGAGGGTCGCCCGCGCCCTCCTGCCGGGAGGTGCGGCGGCCGTCGCGCCGCCGGCCGCGCTGAGCCCGAGGGAGCTGGACGTGCTGCGGCTGGTGGCCACCGGGATGGCCAACAAGCAGATCGGCCGCTCCCTCGGGATCAGTGAGCGCACGGTCAAGGTTCACCTGGGCAACGTGTTTCGCCGGATCGGGGTGCAGGACCGGACCTCCGCCGCGCTCTGGGCCCGGGAGAACCTGTGAACCTCGGCCCCCGGGTGGAGGTTCAGCCGAGGGACCGCAGCAGGGGGAGGTCGTGGTGGTCGACCGGGCGCAGGTCGTAGCCCCGGCGGAAGACCAGCTGCAGCCGGGCCGACAGGCAGGGCACCGCGACCTCGCCCAGCGTGCCCGCCACCAGGTCGGCCGCGGGATAGCTGAACACCTCGCCGTCGAACCCGGCCTGAACGCCGTCCCCGTGCTCGTCGAAGACCACCGGGTGCAGGTCGACCCGGCCGAACCCGGGCCGGTGCAGCTCCACCCGGACCGGTAGCCAGTCGGTCTCGACCGAGTAGCCCCGCTCGGCCAGCAACCGCAGCCCGGCGTCCAGTCCGGCCGCGTCGACGGCCAGGTCGAGATCCCGGTGGGCCCGGGTCGGGCGACCGACCAGCACGTCCACCCCCCAGCCGCCGGCCACCCAGACCCGGCAACCGGCTGCTTCGAGGCCGGTCAGCACGGCTCGCACCTCGGCCGCACCGGTGATGTCGTCGTCCTCGACCCGCGCCGCGCCCACCGGGCGAACGTAACCGATCCGGAACAGTGCCGCCCGGCCCGCTGTTCTGTTCGTCTGGATCGGCGCCGATGTCGTGGTCGGTACACCCTGACAAAGCGTACCCCTCGGAGCGCCTCCGAGGATCGAGCCGGAACGGCGGTGATGACGTGCTCAAGCCGGCGCCACCCGAGCCCGGCCGGCCGGTGCTGCCACCGGGGCCGCGCTGGTCGTCCAACCGGATCGCCGTGATCTACCTGGTGCTGGCCTTGCTGCTGGTGCCCTGGCTGGTCCTGCTGGCGATCGAGCTGCCGGACCGCCAGCTCAACCCGCACTACCGGCTGGCCTGGGTCGGCTTCGACCTGATGCTGCTGCTCACCCTGAGCCGGACGGCCTGGCTGGCCTGGCGGCGCTCGCCGAACCTGGTGATCGTGGCCGCGGTGACCGCGACCCTGCTGATCGTGGATGCCTGGTTCGACATCACCACGGCCGGTTCGGATCGGGAGCGCTATTTCGCCGTCGCCACGGCGGCGCTGGTCGAGCTGCCGCTGGCCGCCTTCTCGATGCGGCTGGCCCGCCGGGCCCAGCGACTGATCGCCACCCGGGCCCGTTGACGACGGTCGGTCAAGGCGCCGTCACTGTGCGGCTTATCTCCTGAATCGGGACTGAATCGAGGCTTGTCACCCTCTGGGGCAGTTGTCGGATGTTCTGATACTTTTCTTGCCGTCGGCGACACCGGCGGGTGGCAGCTTTCGATCACCGAGAACTGATCAGGGCGTCCGGTGGACGAGGCCGGTCTGACGCACGACCGGGCCTGAACTCCGGCGTGCCCGAGTTGATGGGTGGTTTCGCCGTGACACGTCCTTCGTGGGTCACCGAGGGGATCGACCTCAGCCGACCCAGTGCTTCCCGGGTGTACGACTTCTACCTCGGCGGGTTCCACAATTTCAGCTCCGACCGCGAGATGGCCGAGAAGGCGATCCAGGACTGGCCGGACCTCCCGCTGATCATGCGGTCCAACCGGGCCTGGCTCCGGCGGGCGGTGAGTTACCTGGTCGAGCAGGGTGTGCGGCAGTTCCTCGACATCGGCTCGGGCATCCCGACCGTCGGCAACGTTCACGAGATCGCCCAGCAGCTGGCTCCGGACTCCCGGGTCGTCTACGTCGACATCGACCCGGTGGCGGTGGCCCACAGCGAGGCCATCCTGGCCGACAACCCGGGCGCCGGAGTGATTGCCGGTGACTTCCGCCGGCCGGCCGAGATCCTGGCCGACCCGGAGGTGATCAAGCGTCTCGATCTGGACCAGCCGGTCGCCGTCCTGCTGGTGGCCCTGCTGCACTTCGTCGGGGACGCCGACGCGCCGGCCGACGTGATCGCCACCTTCCGCGACGCTCTGGCCCCGGGCAGCTACCTGGCCGTCTCGCACGCCACCCATGAGCTGCACCCGCCGGAGCTGACCGGGTTCCACCGGGAGCTGTACCGCAACACGGCCACCCCGATGACGATGCGGACCCGGGCCCAGGTCGAGGGCCTGTTCGCCGGGTTCGACCTGGTCGAACCCGGCATCGTGCTGAGCGACCACTGGCATCCGGACCGCGCCGACCTCGCCGTGCACGCCGAACGGCACCCGATCTGGGCCGGCATCGGTCGTAAACCGTGACCGATCGGCCGCCGGCCGACCTCAAGGACCGGATCGCCGCCTGGCTGGAGGCGCTGTCCGGGGCCGGTGACCCACTGGTCGCCGGCCGGGATCTGTCCGAGACCGCGCTGCGGCTGGACGAGCTGGCCCGGGCCGGGTTCGCCTCGACGACCGCGGCCGAGCCGGCCGGGGAGGCCATCGGTCACCTGCTGGTCGAGGCCCACCTGACCGCTCCGGCCGTGCCGGCCCGGGTGATCGTGCTGCTGGCCCGCCTGGCCCGCCTGGCCCGCCTGGCCCGTCTGGCCGGCCTGGCCGGCCCATTCGACCCGGTCGCCGGGTCCGACCGGGCCGACCGGCTCGCCGCTCTGCAGGGCGCGGTGGCCGCGGGGCACGCCACCGCCGTCCGGTTGCTGTTGCTGGACCAGCAGGAGGCGATCCACCAGGCCGCGATCACCGCCCGGGACGGCGCCGAGCGGGCGTTGCGCGACTCCGAGGCCCGGTTCCGGACCCTCTTCGGGCAGGCGCCGGTGGGGATCGGGATCGGCGACGTCCACGGCCGGATCCTGGAGGTCAACGACGCCCTGAAGCGGATGCTGGGCTACAGCCTGGACGAGTTCCGGTCCCGCCGGGTCGAGGAGTTCATGCATCCCGAGGACGCGGCCGAGATCTGGCAGGACTACGAGGCCCTGGTGTCTGGCCGGCTCGACGAGTTCCGCACCGAGAAGCGTTACCGGCACAAGGACGGCCGGGTGATCTGGACCAACCTGAGCGTCTCGCTGGTCCGGGACGACGACGGCGGACCGGTCTTCCAGGTCGCGGTGATGGAGGACGTCACCGATCGGCACCGGCTGCAGCAGCAGCTGCTCCACGAGGCCACCCACGACGCACTGACCGGCCTGCCCAACCGGGTGCTGTTCCTGCAGCGGCTCGACGAGGCGCTGGCCGAGCCGGATCCGCGCGGCCGGGTGGCGGTGCTCTTCCTCGACCTGGACGGGTTCAAGTTCGTCAACGACTCGCGCGGTCACCTGGTCGGCGACCAGGTGCTGACCGCGGTGGCCGGCCGGCTGGCCCGAACCGCCGAGCAGAACGGGGCCCTGATCGCCCGGCTGGCCGGCGACGAGTTCGTCCTGCTGCTCTCCGGCCGCGAGCCCGGCCTGCGCCCGCTGGTGGTGGCCAACGAGATGCTGGCCGCGCTGAACCGGCCGATCACGCTCGAGGGCCAGCAGCCGGTACACGTGCGGGCCAGCGTCGGTGTGGTCGAGCTGCCCACCGCCGGGGCCAGCGCCGGTGAGCTGCTGCGGGCAGCCGACCTGGCCCTGCACGCGGCCAAGGAGGACGGCAAGGGCCAGGTCGTGATCCACGACCCGTCCCGCGGGGCCCGCCAGCTCTCCCGGTTCCGGGTGGCGATGAACCTGCCCGGCGTGGTCGAGCGGGGCGAGCTCGCGCTGGTCTACCAGCCGCTGATCCGGCTGACCGACGGCGAGGTGCACAGCGTCGAGGCCCTGCTCCGGTGGAACCACCCGGAACTGGGCCAACTCGCACCCGACCTGTTCGTCCGGATCGCCGAGGAGAGCTCGGCCATCCTCTCGATCGGCCGCTGGGTGCTGGAGCGGGCCTGCGCCGACCTGGCCCGCAGCTCCTGGCCCTCGGTCAACATCAACGCCAGCGTGCGGCAGCTGTACTCGCCGACCTTCGTCGACGAGGTGCGCCGGTGCCTGGACGTCGACGGCCTGGACCCGAGCCGACTGCGAATCGAGGTCACCGAGAGCGTGATCATGCATGCCGACGATCCCGGGCCGATGGCCGCCCTGCGCACCCTGGCCGACCTGGGGGTACGGATCGTGATGGACGACTTCGGCACCGGGTACAGCAATCTGGCCGCCCTGCGCCGGTTTCCGCTGCACGAGCTGAAACTGGCCGGCACCTTCTTGAAGGGCCTGGGTCCGGACGGCGCCGGGGACGCCGTCGACATCAAGATCCTGGCCACCCTGGTCGACCTGGCCCACTCGCTCGGCCTGGTGGTCACCGCCGAGGGGGTCGAGACCGAGGCCCAGGACGCGCGGGTGCGGGCGATCGGCTGCGACGTCGCCCAGGGCTGGCTGTACGCGTTGCCCGGACCGGGCCCGGTGCTCGACGCCACCCTGCGCTGAGCCCGCACCCAGCGTCACCCCGGGGTGGGATCGGACACCCCCAGCCCGCCGATCACCGTCAGTTCCCGGCTGCTGAACTCCCCGGTGAGCATCGGCATCGCCGTCGCGATGGCCGCCCGGGCCTCGGGCAGCCGCAACGCGGCGTCGTGCTGCTCCTTGCTGCCCCACACCTCGCTGACCCAGATGGTGACGTCGTCGGTGTCGGCCTCACCCACGACGTACAGCTCGCAACCCGCCCGGCGTAGTCCCTCCACCCCGCTGAGCAGCAGAGCCACCACCTCCTCGCGGTGACCGGGTGTGGTCCTCATCGACCCGATGTACCCATATGGCACGGCCGTGACTCCCATCCGTGACCTCGCCGCGGCGTCCGATCGGTTGATCGGGCCCCGGGTTCTCATTCTGGCGCTCAAGTTCGCCGGGCCGCTGCCGTTACAGACGCAGGGCCACTGCGGCCGCCAGACAAGGGAGTGCCGGTTTGAGTGCCGACGTGATTGGTCGACGACGCGCTGTCGAGCAGCGGCTTGCCCGCGCCCGAACGATGGCGCAGGCCCTGGATGAGGCCACCGCCGACCTGGCCGACCTGGCCGGACGACCGATCGAGGAGCTCGACCCGGACAGCTCGCTGCGGACGGCGCTCAGCGCGCTGGCCGGAGTGGCCGCCCTGCGCCCCGGTTTCGACATCATCGTGGCCCTGCCCGCGGCGTCCTTCGCCCTGCGGGTGCAGAACGTCGACGACGACGTCGAGATCGAGATCCTGCAACGGGACGGTCCGGACGAGGCGGTCGAGCCCGGGCCGCCGGCCGACCCCGGACCGGTCGCCCGGACCCCGGACAGCCCGCCGGCTCCGGATCCGGTGCCGCTCTCCATCCCGAGCCAGTCCGCCCGGCCGGAACCACCACCGCCGGCCGAACCCTCGGGCGGCCAGGTGGCCTCCGACCTCGCGGCGATGCTCTGGCAGAACATCGGCGACCCGACCTGATGGCCGGCCCTCCGCACCTTCGCTCCGCGACCTTGCTCTGCTCCGACAACAGCGCGCCGCGCACCCGGGAGAACCCTCGATGAAGATCGCACAGAAGCTCGGCCTCCTGGTCGGGAGCCTCCTGGTCGCGATGACCGCGTTGGTTGCGGGGTTGTCGTTCCAGACCGTCCACGTCACCAACGGGTACAACGATCTGCTCAGCCACCAGGTCGCGCAGGGTAACCAGGCCCGCGACATGCAGACCGCCCTCGGCAACGAGCTGCTCACCTTCAAGGATCTGCTGATCCAGACCGACCCGGCCGCCGTGGCCGCCGACCTCAAGGCGATCACCACCCAGGACTCGAAGGTCCAGGCCCTCAGCAAACAGCTGATCGGCTCGACCGACAACACCCGGCTGAAGGCCAGCCTGGTGCAGTTCCAGACCACCTACGCCAACGTCCGGGTGATTTACACCTCGGCCTACCAGCAGCTGGTGGCCAAGCAGCTCAACAGCACCCAGGCCAACGACCAGGTGGCCGGCCAGGACGTGTTCGCCAAGGACCTGATCAACAGCGCGGTGGCCCAGGCGCAGTCCTCCCTCGACCAGTCGGTCGCCGACCAGAAGGCCAGCGTCGACCGGAACCTGAAGATCATCATCGGCTCGAGCATCCTGCTGGTGCTGCTCGTCGGTGGCCTGGTGACCCTGGCCATCCGCGGCATCGTCGGCCCGGTCCGATCGCTGACCGAGGCCGCTCTGGACGCCGCCAACAACCGGCTGCCCAAGGTGGTGGCCCAGATCGCCAGCCTGCCGGCCGAGGCCGAGACGCCGACCCTGCCCAAGTTCAAGGTCACGACCAAGGACGAGCTGGCCGAGCTGGCCGGTGCCCTCACCACCCTGCAGGACAGCGCCGTCGGGCTGGCCCTGGATCAGCGGCGGGACGAGCAGGCCAACGCCGAGACCCTGGTCAACCTGGGCCGGCGTAACCAGAGCCTGCTGACTCGTATGCTCTCGTACGTCACCGAGCTGGAGCGGGACGAGCGGGACGCCGACACGCTGGACAAGCTGTTCCGGCTCGACCACCTCACCACCCGCATCCGCCGCAACGCCGAGTCCCTCCTGGTGCTCGCCGGAGCCAAGCAGACCCGGACCTGGTCGATGCCGATCGCCATCGACGACGTGCTCCGCGCGGCCCTGTCCGAGATCGAGGAGTACACCCGGGTCACGGTGCACCACACCGACCCGGCCAAGGTGCACGGTGGGGTCGCGGCCGACCTCACGCACATGCTGGCCGAGCTGCTGGAGAACGCCACCCGGTTCTCGCCGCGGGACCGTCAGGTGCTGGTGGTCGGCCGGCTCACGCCGAGCGGATACCAGTTCGACGTCATCGACTCCGGTCTCGGCATGACCGAGGAGGAGCTGGCGACCGCCAACGAGCGGATCGCGCAGGCCGGCCAGCGCCGGGCCGACACCAAGGTGCTGGGTCACCACGTGGTCGGCCGGATCGCCGCCCGGCGTGGCATCTTCGTCCGGCTGCTGCCCTCGGTCCAGATCGGTATCACGGCCCAGGTGCTCGTTCCGGTCGCGCTGCTCAGTGACGCCGGCGTGGCCGAGCCGCAGGACGTCGACGCGGGGGCCGCGGCTCCCGCCCCGGCCCCGGCCCCCGCGCCGGTCCAGTCGCCGGCTCCGGTTCCGGTCTCCGAAACCATGCCGGTACAGGCGGTTCCGGCCACTCCGGCACCGGCACCGGTCGAGGTGGCCGCCTTCCCAGCCCCCGCTCCGGCTCCCGCTCCGGCGGCGCCCTACGAGCCCTATCAGCCGGTCCAGCCCGCGCTGCCGGCCCCCCGGCCCGAGTCCGTCCCGGTCCCGGCGGCCGAGGAGATGCCCGGCCGTCGGGTTCGCGGGGCCCAGCTGGAGGCCTTCGCGGAGGCCGAGCCGCAGGTGGACCAACCCCGGCCGGACGCCGCCGCGGCCCGCAGCCAGATGTCCTCGCTGCAGTCCGGGGTCGCCGCCGCCCGTAACGAGTTCAGCCCCCAGCCGATCCCGTACACCCCGATCAAGGTGGCCGAGGAAAGTCCGGCGGTACCCACCCGCCGGGTTCGCGGGGCCCAGCTGGCCGAACTCGGCCCGGACGTGAGCCCCGAGGGCGAGCTTCCGGTGCGCGACCCGGCCGCGATCGGCCGGCAGCTGTCCGGCCTGCAGGCCGCCACGGCCAAGGCCCGCTTCGAGTCGATCCAGAACGCCGCCAACGACGACACCTTCGGGAGCAACGCATGAGCGCGAACACCCACGCGGGAACCCACCTCAGCCCCGCGGCCCAGAACGTCAGCTGGATGCTGGACCACTTCGTCCGCGAGACGGCCGGCGTCGAGCAGTGCATCGGGGTCTCCTCCGACGGCCTGCTGATGGCCATGTCGGTGCAGATGGACCGGGGCGACGCGGACAAGCTCGGCGCCACCGTCTCCGGGATGACCACCCTGGCCACCAGCGCCAGCCGGCTGCTGAACAAGGGCGGCCTGACCCAGGTGATCACCGAGTTCGCCGGCGGCTACCTGGTCGCGTCGCTGATCAGCGGCCGGGCCTGCCTGGGAGTGGTGACCGCCCGCGAGTGCGACCTCGGCCTGGTCGGCTACGAGACCACGATGCTGGTCGAGCGGGTCGGCGCCGTCCTCACGCCCGAGCTGATCACCGAGCTCAAGGCGAACCTGGCGCTGTGAGCATCTACGACGGGCTCGACGGGGAGGACTCGGCCCACGAGGAGGAGAGCTTCGGCCGCCCGTTCCTGGGCCGCGCCATCCGCGTCGAACCTGTCGCCGACACGGTCGACGACGAGTCCGAGGAGGTCCACCCCAGCGGGCACCAGTACTCGTACCTGCTCACCGGGGGCCGCACCGGCGGTGGCGCCGCCGGGGTCGGGATCGAGACCGTTCTGGTCACGGACGTCGCCGTGGCCGACCGTCAGGGCGGCCTGTCCGGCGAACTGAGCCGGATCGTCGCCGCCTGCGGATCGCCGGTCGCGGTGGCCGAGGTGGCGGCCCGGGTCGGCCTGCCGCTCGGTGTGGTCCAGGTGCTCGCCGGGGACCTGGTCAGCTCGGGAGTTCTGCTCCGCTCGTCCTCGACGACGTCCCTGGCGGACGACGTCTTCTTCATCGAGAGGTTGATCAACGGTGTCGCTGCCCTCTGAGACCATGCCCCCTTCCGGAACGGCGACGAAGCGGCCGCCCATCCCGGTGAAGATCCTCATCTCCGGCGGCTTCGGCGTGGGCAAGACCACGACCGTGGGCGCCCTTTCGGAGATCAGCCCGCTGAGCACCGAGGCGCCGATGACGTCGGCCTCGGTCGGGATCGACGACGCCGGCACCGGCAGCCTGAAGACCACCACCACGGTGGCGATGGACTTCGGCCGGGTGACCATCGACGAGAGCATCATCCTGTACATGTTCGGCACGCCCGGGCAGGACCGGTTCGGCTTCATGTGGAACGACCTGGCCGACGGCGCCCTGGGCGGGATCGTGCTGGTCGACCCGAGCCGGCTGGACGACTGCTACGTGGCCCTGGACTACTTCGAGAAGATCAAGCTGCCCTACGTGGTGGCGGTGAACCAGTTCGCGGGCCGGCAGAAGATGACGCTCGACGAGGTGCGGCACGCGGTCAACGTGGACCCGGACGTCCCGGTGGTGGCGATCGACGCCCGCAGCCGGGAGCAGGTCAAGGCGGTCGTGCTCACCCTTCTGCACCGAATCCTGGCCCGGGCCAAGGCTCGTCGTGGCTGAAACCGCTGCCACCGCTGACACCGCTCGCAACGAACGGGCGCGTTCGGCGTCCACCCCCCGCCTTCGTCGTCGACGCGGGCCAGTCAATGGAGGAACCGTGCGCAAGTCTCTCATCAGGATGGGCGGCATTCCGCTCGTCGTCGCCGGCCTCACGCTGGCCCTCGCCGCCTGCGGCAGCTCGAGCAGTGGCGGCCAGGCCGACACCGGCGTCAACGCCAACCTGGGGGCCACGGTCGGCATCGCGATGCCCAGCAAGACCTCCAAGCGCTGGATCGACGACGGCAACAACATGGTGACCCAGTTCAAGGCCATGGGGTACAAGACCGACCTGCAGAACGGGGAGGACGACATCCCCAAGCAGGTGGCCCAGGTGCAGGGCATGATCGACCGCGGCGACAAGCTGCTGGTGATCGGCTCGATCGACGGCACCGCGCTGAAGAAGCAGCTGGCCGAGGCCAAGGCCAAGAACATCCAGGTGATCTCCTACGACCGCCTGATCCGGGACAGCCCGAACGTGAACTACTACGTCACGTTCGACAACTTCCGGGTCGGGGTGCTGCAGGGCACCCTGATCGCGAACAAGCTCGGCCTGGCCAAGGGCAACGGCCCGTTCAACCTGGAGATGTTCGGCGGCTCGCCCGACGACAACAACGCCGGCTTCTTCTTCAACGGCGCGATGCAGGTGCTCAAGCCCTACATCGACAGCGGCCAGCTCGTCGTCCCCAGCGGCAAGACCCAGTTCAAGGAGATCGCCACCCTGCGCTGGGACGTGCCGACGGCTCAGGCCCGGATGCGCAAGGTGCTGGCCGCCGACTACCAGGACAAGCGGATGGACGCCGTGCTGGCGCCGTTCGACGGCATGTCCGTCGGCCTGATCGACGTCCTCCAGAAGGACGGTTACGGCACCAAGGCCAAACCGCTGCCGGTGGTCACCGGTCAGGACGCCGAGCTGAACTCGGTCAAGCTGATCATCAACGGCGAGCAGTCCGGCACGATCTACAAGGACACCCGCGAGCTGGCCAAGGTGGCCGTGCAGATGGGCAACGACCTGCTGACCGGGGCCACCCCGATCATCAACGACACCAACACCTACAACAACGGTGACAAGGTCGTGCCGACCTACCTGCTGCAGCCGATCGCGATCGACAAGAACAACTACAAGGCCCTGCTGGTGGACGGCGGCTACTACACCGCCGCCCAGCTCGGCATCAGCTGACCGCGGGCTGATCTCGGCACGATGGTGGGGAGAGCCGGTCGCCGGCCCTCCCCACCACCCGTTTGCCGCTGTTCAGGCGTTGATCAGGAGAGGATCAGCTGGTGGTCACCGCCGTGTCGTCGATCACGAACGAGGTCTGCAGGGACGAGTCCTCGGTGCCGGTGAAGGTGATCGTCACCGTCTGGCCGGCGTAGGCACCGAGCGGCACCGTCTTCAGCGTGTACCCGGCGTGGTTGAGGTTGGAGTAGGTGGCCAGCACGGTCGAGCCGACCTTGACGGTCAGCTTGTCGTAGGCGGTGGACGTGGTGGTCTCGGCCGTGTCGATCTTCAACCAGAAGCTCAGCGAGGTGCTGGTGCAGGCGGCCGGGACGGTGACGGTCTGGGCCAGGGTGTCGGTGTGGGTGCTGCCGTACCCGTCGAGCCAGGCGAAGTACGTTCCGGCGTGGGCGGTCTCGCCGCCACCGGTGGTGACCACCCCGGAGCTGGAGGTCCAGGGCGAGGCCGAACCGGTCTCGAAGCCGGCGTTGCCCAGTAGTTGGGCCCCGGTGCAGCCGCCGCCACCACCGGAGCCGCTCACGGTCAGCGTGAACGACGCCGACCCGGCGGCCCCGGTGCCGTCGGTCGCGGTGACGGTCACCGCATAGCTGCCGGCCGTGGTCGGGGTGCCCGAGATCAGCCCCGAGGAGCTGATCGACAACCCGGCCGGCAGGCCGGAGGCGCTGTAGGTGAGGGTCTGGCCGGAGGCCGAGTCGGTGGCGCTGACCTGCAGGCTGAAGGCGGTGCCGACAGTGGCCGACCTCGCGCCCGGGTTGGTCACGGTGACGGTGTTGCCGGTGGCGGTGCCACCGGCGAAGGCGGCCGTGCCGTTCGGCGTCCCCAGCCCGGTGGGGCCGTCCCAGCCGGTGCCGGCGGTGCAGATCGGAGCCCCGCAGGAGCCGTTGCTGCCGCTGGTCACGTCGAACAGCGAGGAGGGGTGCGCATACGGGAAGGACGCCGGGTAGCTGCTCGCCGCCGGGGCCCCGGCCAGCGCGTAGACCGAGGCGATGATCGGCGCCGAGGCGCTGGTGCCGCCGTACACGTTCCAGCCGCTGGCGCCGTAGGTCTGGTAGACGGCGACACCGGTGGCCGGGTCGGCCACGGCCGAGACGTCGGCCTCGGCCCGCCGGGTGCAGTTGGTGGTGACCGTCTGCCAGGTCGGCTTGGTGTCATAGCTGGAGCAGCCGGAACCGGCGTCGGACCAGGCCGACTCGGTCCAGCCCCGGGCGTTGGTGGACGTCGTCAGATGGGTTCCGCCGACCGCCGTGACGTACCTCGAGGTGGCCGGGTACTCGGCCCCGGTGGCGTCGTCCCCGGAGCTGACCGTGATGGCCACGCCCGGGTGGTTGAAGTGGCTGTCGTCGGTGGTCTGGCCGCTGTACTCCGCCCCGCCCCAGCTGTTGGAGACGAACTTGGCCCCCAGCGTCACCGCCCGGTCCTCGGCCGCGTAGAGGTCGGCGTCACTGGCCGAGTTGGCCTCGACCAGGATGATCTTGCACAACGGGCAGACGGCGCTGACCATGTCCAGGTCGAGCGAGATCTCCCCGGCCCAGCCGGTGTTGTTGGCCGGCAGCGGCGAGGTCGCGCCGTTCTGGTTCACCTGCCGGAAGCACCCGCTGGCCACGGTGCAGGCCGGCAGCCCCCACTGGGTGCGGTAGACGGCCAGGTCGGCGGCGGCGGTCGGGTCGTTGTAGGCGTCCACGACCGCCACCGTCTGGCCGGAGCCGGCGGTCGAGCCGGGCAGCTTGTAGGCGCTCTGCAGGTTGGCCGGGTTGATCCCGGACGGCGTGGCCGCCGGCGAGACGCCCAGCGGCTGGACCCCGACCGGCTGGGTGACGTCGGTCCGGCGCAGGGCGAAGCAGGTGCGGTGACCGGCCGTGGCGCTCGCGCAGGACCGGGCGAACTTGACGCCGGCCGCGGCGGTGCCGGTCGGGCTCGAGGCGGCCTGGGCCGGAGCCGGCAGGGCGGTCAGCAGGCCGAGCAGCAGCGCGAACGCGGCCAGTGCGAACAGGGCCGGCCGGGTGGGCCGCTTCGGAAGGGGGCTGCGGTTGCGGGGGGCTCGAAAGATCATTTCGACGCTCCTTCAGGCGGCCCGTGCCTCCGCCGGAGTCGGCAAGGCATCAGGGTTGGGACGCAAAGGACAAAGTGAATGAATAGCGACAGGGTGTCAAGAGTGTCCGGCAATTGAGCTGGTTCACGCGCAAATTTGCGGCGAGATCCCGGGGCGGCCGGAACAGGCCTCGGCTGCTGAAAGCGTCAACCACCTCGGACGGGTCGGTTGCCGCCCGGACCGGCGAAATCGGCGTCGTTGCCCACAGGTAAACCCTGTGCTTCGTGCAGGGTGGCCCCTGGTTGACCTATTGCTGGGACACGCTCTACGTTCGCGCCAGGTCGGCGGGCATTCGCCGGGATTGCCCGCGGGACGGCCGACCATTCACCGAGGAGCTGTGAGCGATGGCTGTTGCCGAACCCGCGAATGCTGAGGCTCCGAGCGGCCTGCGCCGCGAACTGAGCGTCACCGATGCCGCCGCCTTCTCCATCGGCCTGGTCGGGCCGGTCGGCGCAATGGCCCTGCTCGGCGTGGGTGCGGCCGGATTGCTCGGCTCGGGCGCGACCTTGGCCTTCATTTTCGCCATCGTCGGGGTCTCGCTGGTGGCCTACGGGTTCGTCAAGCTCTCCGGCTACATCTCGCACACCGGCTCGGTGTACGCCCTGGTCGGCAAAACCCTCGGTCCGCGAGCGGGTTTCATTGCCGGCTTCGCGCTCTTCGGGGCCTACGCCACGATCGGCACCGGCTCCACGATCGAGATCGCGCTGTTCTTCAACCAGTTCCTGCACGGCATCCACATCGGCGACTCCAGCGAATGGATCTGGACGGCGGTGATCGCGCTGGCGCTGGTGTTCGCCCTCTCGTTCACCGAGATCCGGGTGATCACCCGGGTGCTGCTGGTCTCCGAGCTGATCGGCGCGGCCCTGGTGGTGCTGCTGAGTGTGGTCATCCTGATCCGGACCGGCACCGGACACGCCCCGGCGGGCCAGAAGCTGAACGGCGACTTCCTCCACCTGCCCTCCGGCAGCGGTTTCGGAACGATCGCCGGAGCCGCGGTGTTCGGCTTCCTGGCCTTCGCCGGCTTCGAGGGGGCGGCTGCCCTCGGCGAGGAGACTCTGGAACCCAAGCGGGAGATCCCGCGGGCGATCAAGATCGCCCTGGTCGTGGTGGGGGCGTTCTTCCTGCTGACGGTGATCGGCCAGTCGGTCGGCTACGGCACCGGCACCAAGGGCGTGGCCGCCTTCGTCGACGGCTCGCCCTACGCCGACCTCGGAAAGGCCTACGTCGGAACGCCGCTGGCGGTGCTGCTGAACCTGGTGGCCAGCCTGAGCCTGTTCGCGATCACGCTCGGTACGCTGAACGGGGCCGCCCGGATCTCCTACGCCCTGGCCCGGGACGCCGGCATCCAGGGGCGGCTGACCACGCTGTCCAAGCGCGGCGCCCCGGTCGCCACCCTGGCGGTGATCTGCTGCTGCGTGCTGGCTTTCATGGTCGGCCAGCGAATCGCCGGGACCGCGGTCATCGATGCGACCTTCTACTGGCTGACCATCGGCACCATCGCCCTGCTGGTGGCCTACGCGCTGGCCACGGTGGGCGCGTTCTGGTTCCTGTTCCTGGAGGGGCCGGCCAAGGCGCCGCTCTGGCAGGGCGCGATCCCGGTCCTCGGGTTGATCTTCGTGCTCTACACCATCTACAAGAACGTGGTCGGGGTCTCCGGGCCGTACCGGGTCTTCCCGTACGTGGTGCTGGCCTGGCTGATCGTGGCCGGGCTGATCGTGTTCACCCGGCGGGGCCTGGCCGAGCGGGTCCGGGCCCAGCTGGCCGACTCGGACGCCGCCTGAGGAGCTGCTCGCCGGCCTGCGGCTTCGCTTGGCGGGTGCGGTCCAGGATGACGTCAGGTCTCCGGCTGTCGCGTTGTTGCGCGAATACGGCCGGAACCTGACGTCGTCTTTGTCATGGCTTGATACTTAGTTCAAGCCTTGTAGCTACTCTGCGAGAGCGCTCCCTGGCCGGGCGCCTCTCCGGTCGGCGTCGGCCGGCCCGGCCAGTGGCAGCCGATCGAACAGGAGTCTCTACCATGGCCGTCACCCGCCGTACCTTTCTCGCCTCCGCCGTGGCCGTTCCGGCGCTCAGCGCCCTGGCCGGGACCTCTCCGGCCTCCGCCGCCAGTGCCGCCGGCGACGTGGTCGGCAAGATCACCGTCGGCTATCAGGGCTGGTTCGCCTGTACCGGCGACGGCGCGCCGATCAACTGCTGGTGGCACTGGAGCCCGAACGCCCAGCAGCCGCCGTCGCCGAGCAACACCGGGATCAAGTCGTGGCCCGACATGCGCGAGTACACCAAGACGTACCGGACGGCGTTCGCCGACCTCGGCAACGGCCGGCCGGCCGAGCTCTTCTCCTCGTACGACCAGCAGACCGTGGACACCCACTTCAGCTGGATGCAGCAGAACGGTTGCGACACCGCGGCCCTGCAGCGGTTCAACCCGGTCGGCGGCGAAGGGCCGACCCGCGACGCGATGACGGCCAAGGTCCGGACCGCGGCCGAGGCCACCGGCCGCAAGTTCTACATCATGTACGACGTCAGCGGCTGGTCGAACATGCAGTCGGAGATGAAGAACGACTGGACGACGAAGATGTCGGCCTACACGGCGTCCCCGGCCTACGCCCGGCAGAACGGCAAGCCGGTGGTCTGCATCTGGGGCTTCGGCTTCAGCGACGACAACCACAACTCCAGCGCGGCCGCCTGCCTCGACGTGGTCAACTGGTTCAAGGCCCAGGGCTGCTACGTGATCGGCGGCGTGCCGACCCACTGGCGCACCCAGGACAGCGACTCGCGGGCCGGGTTCAGCGACGTCTACCACGCCTTCAACATGCTCTCGCCGTGGATGGTCGGCCGGATCGGCAACATCGGCGACGTCGACAACTTCTACGCCAACGTGCAGACGCCGGACCAGGCCGACTGCAACGCGCACGGGATCGACTACCAGCCCTGTGTGCTGCCCGGTGACACCTCGGCCCGGCAGCGGGCCCACGGCGACTTCATGTGGCGGCAGTTCTACAACATGGTCCGGCTCGGCGCCCAGGGCATCTACATCTCGATGTTCGACGAGTACAACGAGGGCAACCAGATCGCCAAGACGGCCGAGACGGCGGCCATGGTGCCGGCCGGCTCCGGCTACTGGGCCCTGGACGAGGACGGCACCGCCTGCTCGTCCGACTACTACCTGAGGCTGACCGCCGACGGGGGCCGGATGCTGAAGAAGCAGATCGCCCTGACCGCGACCCGGCCGACCCAGCCGGTGCTCGGCACCGGCGGCGGCACCCCGCCCACCGGCGGGATCAGCCTGAAATCGCACGCCAACGGCCGGTTCGTGACCGCGGCCGGCAGCTCCTCGCCGGTGATCGCCTCGGCCACCGCCGTCGGCACCGCCGAGACCTTCGACCTGGTCGACCTCGGCGGCGGCAATGTGGCCCTGAAAGCCCGTTCCGACAGCCAGTACGTGTGTGCCGAGAACTCCGGGGCGTCGTCCCTGATCGCCAACCGGGCCGCGGCCCAGAGCTGGGAGACCTTCCTGCTGGTCCACAACCCGGACGGCAGCGTCAGCCTCAAGGCCGGGATCAACGGCAAGTATGTCTGCGCCGAGAACGCCGGCGCCGCGGCGCTGATCGCCAACCGGACCGCGATCGGGCCGTGGGAGTCGTTCGACCTGATCAACGGCTGAAAGGCCCGGCGGGCGAGCGGTTCAGAGCCGTTCGCCCGCCCGGACCGGGGCCGCGATCGTGTTGCCGGGCGGGGCCAGCGGGCAGACCCAGGCGCTGTCGTACCGGCACGACGGGTGGTAGAGAAAGTTCAGGTCGACGACCAGGGTGGACGCCGTCCCGCCCAGATCCGCGCTCTTGGCGCCGTCCAGCAGGTAGCGCCCGCCGCCGTAGCTGCCGGCTCCGGCGGTGCCGTCGCGCAGCGGCACGAACAGGCCACCGGCGTACTGGTCGAGCCACCAGACGTCCACCGAGCCGTCCAGCGGGGCCGGCAGCCGGACGCTGCCGATCAGCTCGAGCGTGGTCGTGCCGCCACCGGCCGGCAGCGGCAGCCGGCGCGATTCGGCGGCCGGCCGCAGTTCCAGCTCGAACCGCAGGCTCGGGTCGTACGGCCAGTACGGCAGGCCGGTCTCGCGCAGCGGGTCGCCCGGCGGCAGCGGGCTCTGCGGGTGGCTGCGGAACAGTTCGTCCCGGCCCGAGCGCCACCGGGCGTGGGCCTGCTCCGGATCGGGCTCGGCCCGGACCGCCTGGTAGAGCGCGGCGGCCCGGCGCCGGTAGTCCGCGAGCTCCAGTTCGGGCGTATTCATGAAGGAGCCCTTCGATCGGCGGCGAGGCAAGAGGTGCGGGCTCATCATCGGCCCCCGGCGCCGGCGGTGGCCGGCTCCGGGGGCTTACCGATCGCTGACGCCGGACCGTGCCGGTGGCGGCTCAGCCTTCGGCGGCGGCGAACTTGATCGTCACCGAGGTGAACCCGAGCGAGCGCAGCAGCCCTTCCAGCATCGCCCGGGTGTTGGTCTCGCCCCGCAGCTTGAGGTCGTCGCTCTTGGCCGCCGCCTGGGCCAGTTTCTGCTCGGCCAGCGTGTAGAGCTGCTGCTCGTCGGTGGCGTTGCTGCCCACGGCGTCCTTGATCCGGTCGAAGAGCCCGCGCTGCTGGCTGTAGACGTAGCTGTTGGCCAGGTCGAGGTTGGGTGCGCTCAGGGCCGGCTCGGGCAAGGTGATCGTGGCGCTGGTGCGGTCCTTGTTCACCTGGATCGCGCCGTCGTCCAGGTGGCGCAGGTCCACCCCGACCTCCACCGTGCCGGCGGCGATGAACAGCACCCGCTGCCCGGCCAGGAACGACGGCACCGGCCGGACGTCCTTCTCGACGTCGACCACCAGCTGGTAGTAGCCGCTGCCGGCCCGGAAGTCGCCCAGATCGTTGATCGCCTTGAGCACGACCGGCCCGGACCGGTCGACGGTCCGGTTCTGCACCAGGCCGTTGCGGAACGGGTTGAGCCGCTCCAGGGCACCGGTGGTGATGTTCAGGGCGACTGCCCCCGAGATCACCAGGACGGCGACGACCAGGGCCGCCACCAGACCGCGGGGCATGCCCCCGCGCGGGCCTCTCGGCAGCGGCGCGGTCGGCTCGGGCCCGCGCGGACCGGCCGGCGGTGGTCCGGCCGGCGGCGGTGACTGGGGCCGGCGGACGATCGACCCCTGGACCGGGGCGACGTCCTGGCTCCGGTTGCCGCTGTTGTTGTCGCCTTCGTCGTCGGGCCGGGTATCGGCGCCGATCGGAACAGTGTCCACGGTGACTCCTCAGCTCGAATGTCCGACGTGTCCGGATTACGGGTGCACCCGGTGATCGTCTCACCGGACCGGCCGGCCTGCCGTCTCAGGTGCGTCACAACCACGGCCCGCGCCGCGTTCGCGGCTCGAATCCGGGAACGGTTCCGGGAACAGTTCCCGGAGCCGGCGGTCCGGATCGCTCTCCCGGGGCCGGTCGGACGGGCGCGGGAGCAGATCGACGCGATTCCGGGCCGTTCCGGCAGGGCGCTGACTTAAGGATCTCGACCCCGTCCGGACATGGGTTGTTCTCCCCGTTCCGACCCGCCCTTTACCTCGTCGGGCAGTCCGATTTGCTCCACATCGAGGGTATGTCCGCAGGTAGAAGGCTGTTCAAGTGAACTTCGGACGCCCCGCCGACCGTGTCATCAGCTAACGGTTCCCGACGGAACTCCACAGGAATGTGATTTTTGTGGCCCTTGTGTGTTGACGGCGAAACACTCTGGTAATACGTTCGGAGAGCGCTCTCCCCGAGATGGTGACCGGAAGGACCGGTCAGCGTTCCCGGTGGCTCGCTCCGGCATCGACGCCTGCCGGTCAGTGGGCTCTAGAGCCAGACCACAGGCAGGAGTCGCCATGAAATCCGGTCTTCCGGCACTACGAAATAGGCCACCCATGACTCGCACCGGCGCGGGCAGGGTCGGCCGTCGCATGCGGATGGTCTCCGCACTGACCGTCGCGGCGCTCGCGTCGCTGGGTGTCGTTGCGGTGATCAGCTCGGCGCAGGCCGCCGACACCCTGATCTCGCAGGGCAAGCCCGCGACCGCCTCCAGCACGGAGGACAGTCAGGGCACTCCGGCCCGCAACGCGGTGGACGGCAACACCGGCACCCGATGGGCCAGCACCTTCACCGACCCGTCCTGGTTGCAGGTCGACCTCGGCTCCACGGCGTCGATCAGCAAGGTGGTGATCAACTGGGAGGCCGCCTACGCCAAGTCCTTCAAGATCCAGACCTCCAACGACGCCGCCGCCTGGACGGACATCTACTCGACCACCACCGGAACCGGTGGCAACCAGACCCTGACCGTCACCGGCTCGGGTCGCTACGTCCGGCTGTACGGCACGGCCCGGGGCACCCAGTACGGATACTCGCTCTGGGAGTTCCAGGTCTTCGGCACGGCCGGCGCCACCCCGACGCCGACCTCGACCACCCCGGTGAGCTGGAACCCCAACCTCGACCCGGGCGAGTCGATCACCGTCAACCCGCCCGTCCAGGGCAAGGTTCCGGACCCGAACTTCGTCTACCCCCCGGACACCTACCACTACGAGTTCCAGGCCAACTGCGCGCCGACCCGGAACCTGCCTGACGACCCGATCGTGTTCCCGGGCCAGCCGGGTGCCTCGCACATGCACACCTTCATGGGCAGCACCGTCACCACGGCGACCACCACCGACGGGCAGCTGCTGGCCGGCGGCACCTCCTGTGTGACTCCGCAGGACAAGTCCGGCTACTGGTTCCCGACGCTGTACAACGGCACCACGGCGATCCAGCCGACCGGTGTGCAGACGATCTACTACAAGTCCTCGGTCACCGACTACCGCACCGTCGTCCCCTTCCCCAAGGGCCTGCGGTACGTCGTCGGCAGCCCGTCGGCCACGCTCGACCAGTTCAAGAACAACCCGGGCACCGTCATCGGCTGGGAATGCGGTGACGCGGACCACTTCTGGGACTTCCCGGCGACCTGCACACCGGGTACCCAGCTGAACATCCGGCTGCAGGCGCCCAGCTGCTGGGACGGCGTGCACCTGGACTCGGCCGACCACAAGAGCCACATGGCCTACCCGATCCTGGTGAACCAGAAGTGGATCTGCCCCAGCGATCACCCGGTCGCCGTGCCGATGATCGAGTTCAAGATGGCCTTCCCGGTGTCCGGCGACATGTCGCAGGTGCACCTGGCCAGCGGTCGTGGGTACTCCTGGCACTACGACTTCTTCAACGGCTGGGACCCGACCGTCCTCGCTCCGCTGGTCCACCACTGCATCAACGGTGGCCTGCAGTGCAACCCGCGTGGATTCGACCTCTACAAGCCGCAGGCGGGTGGCGTCCTCGATGAGAACTACCACCTGCTGCCCGGCGTGAGCTGACCCGACCGGCTCACCTCCCGCGCACGGGCCGATCTCTCGGGTCGGCCCGCGCGTGGTGCCCCGGTGGGGCGGTGGTCAAGGTCCTCCTCCAGGCCTGCGACCACCGCCCCGACCGGGGCACGATCTTGTCCGGAACTTTCGTCGATGATCATCCGATCCCGATCCCGATCCCGATCCCGATCCTGGTCGTGCGGAGGGAGCGTTGCCGTGATCCAGATCGCCGGCCTCACCGCCTGGTACCTCCTGGTCGCCCAGGTGCTGCTGGGCACCGTCTACGCCGCCGGGCTCGGCCGGCTGCTGATCGCACCCCAGGTCAAACTCCGTCTGCACCGGTGGATCACGGTGGCCCTGCTGGCCGCCGTGGCCGTCCACGTCGGCGCGGTGCTGCTCGCGCACACGCACGGCTGGAGCCCGGTGCAGGCCCTCGAGATCGGCCCGGGCTCGCTCGCCCACAACTGCGGGGCGGCCGCGCTCTGGCTGCTGGTCCTGGTGGCCGCCTCACGCGGGCGCCGGCTCGGCGCGGTGTTCGGCCCCGGGGCCCGCCGCCAGGTGCATCGCCTCTCGTACCTGGTGCTGGTGTTCGGCACCGGGCACGCCCTACTGGCCGGCCCGGACGCCGGGTCCCTGGCCATTGCGGGCCCCGGCATCGCCTGCGTGTCGGCTCTGGCCGCGGCCCTGCTCTGCCGCTACCACAAGAACCTGGCCCGCAGCCGTTCCCGGGCCCGCACCGCCCGCCACCTGCAGCGCACGCCGGCCTGACCCGGGTCAGCCGGTGGCCAGGCTCTTCAGACCGCTGAGGTAGCGGTCGGTGATCAGCGCCTGGCCGAGCCGGCCGGCCGGGCCGCCGATCCGGGCCAGCCGCGAGCCGGGCCGGGAGAAGGCCCAGACCGTGAAGCTCACCCGGTCATCGTTCCCGCGCCGGACCACGAAGGCCTCCTCGCCGCTCTCCGGATGGCCGGGCAGGGTGCCGTAGGCGAAACCCCGGCGGTCGGGCTCGGCGACGTCGTAGACGACCCGGCAGGGCACGGTCAGCCCCACCGGCAGCCGGCCGAGGATCATCAGGACGTGGCTGCCCACCACCGCCGTGGGGGCATCGGCCAACACCCGAAAACCGGCCCGCCGGTGCACCTGCCAGCCGAGCAGGGCGGTGGAGGCGCGCTCGAACACCTCACTCCCGGAGCCGAGCGTGATCGAGCGTTGCAGGGTGTGGTACCCCTCCGGCCAGCTCGGCCATCGGGTGCCGCCGACCTCGGAGTAGTTCAGCTCCAGCCCGGGAAGGCGGGCCAGGGCGGCCTGCTCCCGGGCCGATCCGGGCTCGTGGTCCGCGCGGTCAGCCATGGCCCGAGTATGACGGGCGCCGGGCCGGGGTCGAGTCCCGGCCCGGCGGTACCGTCAGGGCTTCAGGGCTTCAGGGCCTCAGGCCCTCAGGCCCCGCCCTTGGTCAGGGTCACGGTCAGCGGCTTGAACGAGGCGCCGGTGGTGTCCACGCCGGCCGCCTTCAGGTCGTCCAGGGCCTTCTGGACGTACGTGTTGGTGTACGCCTCACCCGTGGGGGCCTTGGTCAGCACGGTCTTGCCCTCGGCGTTCTTGGTGCCCTGGGCGATCTGCACGGTCTGGTCCCAGGCGGCCTTGTCGATCAGCCCGGCGCCGTTCGTCGCGGGCCAGATCAGCTTGTTGACCTCGTTCATCTGCCAGAGTTGGTGAGTGGCGCCCAGCTTGGAGCCCTTGGCCACCACGATGTCGCGGCACTTCTCGGCGTTGTCCCGGCAGTAGGCCCAGCCCTTGATGCTGGCCTCGATGAACTTCACCGTCGTGGCCTGGTAGGCCTTGTCGCTGTCCAGCTTCTGGGTGTTGGCCCAGATCGCGTCCTGGAGCATGGCGGTGCCCTCGTCGTCCCAGCTGATCAGGTTGAAATCGCTCGGCTGGTAGAGCTTTCCGGTCTTCGGGTTGGTCGCTTCGAGCACCTGGGCGTACTCGTTGTAGTCCATCGCCTGGGCCGCGTCGATGTCGCCCTTGAGCAGGGCCTGCATGTCGAACTGCTGCTGCACCAGCTTGACGTCCTGGCCCGGGTTGAGCCCGGCCTTGGTCATGCCGGCGAACAGCTCGAACTCGTTGCCGAAGCCCCAATTGCCGACCTTCTTGCCCTTCAGATCGGCCGCGGTGGTGATGTTCTTGTCCTTGAAGCTCACCTGCCGGGTGCCGGAGCGCTGGTAGATCTGGGCGACGTCGGTGATCCCGGCGCCCTGCTCGCGGGAGGCCAGGGCCTTCGGCACCCAGGCGATCGCGAAGTCGGCCTGGCCCTGGGCCAGCACGGTCTGCGGCACGATGTCGGTGCCGCCCTCAAGGATCGTGACGTCGAGCCCGGCGTCCTTGTAGAAGCCCTGCTGCGCGGCGGCGTAGTAGCCCGCGAACTGGGCCTGGGTGAACCACTGCAACTGCAGCTTGACCGGCGTCAGACCCCCCGACGCGGCCGGCGTCGACGATCCCGAGCTGCTGCTGGTGGTGCTGCACGCGGCCAGGCCCAGGGCAGCCAGCCCCGCGCCCAGACCGGCCAGTGTCCGGCGGCGATATGTCCTTCTCACGGGATACCTCACTTCGTCTCGAAACCACGACCGCGGGTCGCCAGCCGCTCAGCACCGAGCGAGGCGAGGTAGAACACGAGCCCCAGACCGATCGCGGCCACGACGTAGGCCCAGGCCCGGGCGTACGCCGTGTTCGATGCGGCCGAGGTGATCCTGCTGCCGAGCCCGTTCTGCAGGCCGCCGAAGTACTCGGCGACCACAGCGGAGATCACGGCCAGGGATGAGGCCACGCGCACCCCGGTGAACAGGTACGGGACGGCGCCGGGAAACCGGACCACGCGGGTCAGGTCCCAGCCGCCGGTCGCGTAGCTGCGCATCAGCTCGGCGTGCACAGGGTCGATCCGGGTCAGGCCCCGGACCGTGGTGACGAACACCGGGAAGAACGCCACGATGGCGACGACGATCCGGCGGGGCAGGTCGCTGGTGGCCGAGAACATGATCGACAGCACCGGGGCCAGGGCCACGATCGGCATCGCGCTGACCGCCGAGGCCAGCGGGGTCAGCAGCCGCTCGACCAGCGGCACCCAGGCGGCCAGGACCGCGGCCACCACCGCCAGCGCGATCCCGGCCAGCAGCCCGACCAGCGCATTCGTGCCGCTGGCCCGGGCCGCGGTGAGGATGTCGCCGAAGTTCTCGTGCAGCTGGCCGCCGATCGCGCTCGGGCTGGGCAGCAGGTAGCCCGGGATGTTGCGGACGTCGACCAGCAACTGCCAGGCCAGTAGCAGCAGGACGCCGAAGGCCACCGGGGTCAGCACCCGACGGGCCAGCACCCCGGCCGAGAGCGGGTTCATCGCCGGCCCTCGCCCGGGACGTCGGAGCCCGGGACGCCCGAGCCCGGGACGCCGGCGTCGTCCGGGCCCACGATCGGCCCGGGCTCGGCCCGCAGAGCCTCCCGGACGGCGGTCACGGCGGCGAAGAATGTGGTGTCCTCCCGGGTGCTCTCGTTCCGCTCGCCGAGCTCGATCGGGACGACGGCGCTGATCCGGCCCGGCCGCGGCGACATCACGACCACCCGGTGGCTGAGGTACACCGCCTCCGCGATCGAGTGGGTCACGAAGATCACCGCGCAGCCGGTGCGGGCGCACAGGCCGACCAGTTCGCCCTGCATCCGCTCCCGGGTCATCTCGTCGAGCGCGCCGAACGGCTCGTCCATCAGCAGCAGCCGGGGCCGCTCGGCCAGCGCCCGGGCGATCGCCACCCGTTGCTGCATGCCGCCGGAGAGCTGGTCGGGCCGGTGGCTGCCGAAGTCGGCCAGGCCGACGGTGCTCAGCAGCTCATCGGCCCGGGCCCGACGCTCGGCCCGGCCGACTCCGTGCACCTCCAGCGGCAGCTCGATGTTGGCCCGGACCGTCCGCCAGGGCAGCAGGCCGGCGGCCTGGAAGGCGATGCCGTAGTCCTGGTCGAGCCGGGCCTGGTGCGGGGTCTTGCCGAACACCTCGATCCGGCCGGCACTGGGCTGTTCCAGGTCGGCCACCAGCCGCATCAGGGTGCTCTTGCCGCACCCGGACGGCCCGATCAGGGAGACGAACTCGCCCGGGGCCACGGTCAGGTCGATCCCGGTGAGGGCGGTCACGGCCGACGCCCGGCCGGCCCCGAAGGTCTTGTCCACTCCGGACAGGGTCAACGCCGCCGAGTCGGTCACCGAGCCGACCGCTGAGCCGGTCATCGTGCTCCTCCTGGGTTGAACCGATTCAAGGCGAGGTCGAGCGAGCTGACCAGGGCGGCGACAACCAGGCCGAGCCCGGCCGCGCCGACGATCGCGGTCCACGGCCGGGCCGGGTCGCCGGTGGCCGACTGCGCGTACTCGATGATCAGCCGGCCGATCCCGCCCCGGGTGCCGGTCGAGATCTCGGCCACGATGGTCCCGATCACGGATGCCGCGGCGCCCAGTCGCAGGGCCGGGACGACGTAGCCGACGCTGGCCGGCAGCCGGAGCCGGATCAGGGTCTGCCACCAGGACGCCGCATAGCTGTGCATCAGGCCCAGCTGGGCCGGCTGCGGCGAGTTCAGCCCGCGCAGCATGCCCACCGCCACCGGGAAGAAGGCCAGGTAACCGGAGATCACCGCCACCGACATCCACGGTTGCCAGGGCTGCCCGAACACGGCCAGGTGACCGCCCCAGCCGACCACCACCGGGGCGATCGCCACCAGCGGCACGGTCTGGCTGACGATGATGTACGGCAGCAGCGCGTCCTGGGCGGTGCGGAACCGCTGCATCAGAACCGCCAGCAGCACGCCGACCAGCACCCCGCCGAGCCAGCCGGCCACCGAGATCCGAAAGCTGAACCAGGCCGCCTTGAGCACCGCCACCAGCACCGAATCGCTACCGGCGGCGGAGATCTCGGGGTCGCCGAAGCGCTGCAGCACGGTCCAGACGTGCGGCATCGAATCGTCGTCCGAACGCGGCAGCAGCCGGACGTCGTGCACCGACCAGCCGTCGGGCGAGCCGACGAGTTTGTAGCCCTCCCAGACCAGGATGATCGCCGCGAATGCGGCGACGAGGGCCAGCAGTGAACCGCCGGCGCGGCGAAGCCGGCCGGTGAGAACGGTGTTCACGACTTGGCCGTCACCGCGTCGCGCACCGCCGGGATGACCGTCTCCCCGTAGGCCTCGAGGGTCTGGGCCTTGCCGTCGTGCTGCAGGTAGACGGCGAACTGGTCGACGCCGAGCTCCTTCAGCTCCAGCAGCCGCTGGATCTGGTGATCGGTGTCGCCGAGCAGGCAGAACCGGTCGATCACGTCGTCCGGCACGAAGTCGGCGTGGCTGTTGCCGACCCGGCCGTGCTCGTTGTAGTCGTAGCCCTGCCGGGCCTTGATGTAGCTCGTCAATGTGCTCGGCACTGTGCTGTCGGGGCCACCCTCGCCGTACCGGCTGACCAGGTCGGCCACGTGGTTGCCGACCATGCCGCCGAACCACCGGCACTGGTCGCGCATATGAGCCAGGTCGTCGCCGACATAGGCCGGCGCGGCCACACAGATCGTGATCGACGCCGGATCGCGGCCGGCCTGCTCGGCCGCTCGGCGCACGGCGTCCACGGTCCACTTGGTGATCGCCGGATCGGCCAGCTGCAGGATGAAGCCGTCGGCCACCTGGCCGGTCAGCTCCAGCGCCTTGGGCCCGTAACCGGCCACCCAGACCGGAAGCCGGGACTCGGTGCCCCACGGGAACCGCAGGGTGGCGCCGTTGTACTCGACCGCCCGGCCGTTGGCCAGCTCGCGGATCACGTGGATGCTCTCGCGCAGCGTGGCCAGCGTCGTCGGCTTGCCGTTGGTCACCCGCACGGCCGAGTCGCCCCGGCCGATCCCGCAGACCGTCCGGTTGCCGAACATCTCGTTCAGAGTGGCGAAGTGCGAGGCGGTGACCGTCCAGTCGCGGGTGGCCGGGTTGGTCACCATCGGGCCGACGATCACCTTGCGGGTGGCGGCCAGGATCTGGCTGTAGATCACGTACGGCTCCTGCCACAGCAGGTGGGAGTCGAACGTCCACACATGGCTGAAGCCGTGCGTCTCCGCCTGCCGGGCGAGCTCGATCACTCGCGAGGAAGGCGGATTCGTCTGCAGTACAACACCGACGTCCACGGCTGGTCCTTTCTGTTCAGGACAGGTACTGGGACAGGCCGCGCTTGACGTACTGGCCGTGACCGGCCCGGCCGTGGAACGCGCCGTCGTCGATCACCACGCTGCCGCGGGAGAGCACGGTGTCGACGTGGCCGTCGATCTCGAAGCCCTCCCAGGCCGAGTAGTCCATGTTCATGTGGTGGGTCTTGCCCAGCCCGATGCTGGTGTGGCCGTTCGGGTCGTAGATCACGACGTCGGCGTCCGCGCCGGGCTGGATCACGCCCTTCTTGCCGTACAGGCCGAACATCCGGGCCGGCGTGGTCGAGGTGATCTCGACCCAGCGCTCCAGCGTGATCTCCTTGTTCACCACACCCTGGTACATCAGGTCGAGCCGGTGCTCCACCGAGCCGATCCCGTTAGGGATCTTCGAGAAGTCACCGATGCCCATGTCTTTCTGGTCTTTCATGCAGAACGGGCAGTGGTCGGTGGAGACCATCTGGATGTCGTTGGTGCGAAGGCTCTGCCACATGTGCGACTGGTGACCCTCGGCCCGCGAGCGCAGCGGCGTCGAGCAGACCCACTTGGCCCCCTCGAAACCCGGTGCGCCGAGCTGTTCCTCCAGAGACAGGTACAGGTACTGGGGGCAGGTCTCGCCGAAGATGTTCAGCCCGCGGTCGCGAGCGGCGGCGATCTGGGCCACGGCCTGCTTGGCCGAGACGTGCACGACGTACAACGGCGCACCGGTCAGATCGGCGATCATGATCGCCCGGTGGGTCGCCTCCTCCTCGGCCTGCCAGGGCCGGGTGAGCCCGTGGTAGTACGGCGAGGTGTGCCCGGCCGCGAGCGCCTGCTGCACCAGGACGTCGATCATGGCGCCGTTCTCGGCGTGCATCATCATCATCGCGCCGTTGTCGGCGCCCTTCTGGAACGCCCGCAGGATCTGGCCGTCGTCCGAGAGGAAGACCCCCTTGTAGGCCATGAACAGCTTGAAGCTGGTGACCCCCTCGGTGATCAGCTCGTCCATCGCCTTCAGCGACTCGTCCTGGACGTCCGAGAGGATTTGGTGGAAGCCGTAGTCGATGGCGCAGTTGCCCGCGGCCTTCTCCTGCCAGAGCTGGTACTGGTCGAGGATCCGCTGCTCCGGGTACTGGACGACGAAGTCGACGATCGTCGTCGTCCCGCCCCAGGCCGCCGCGGCCGTTCCGGTCTCGAAGGTGTCGGAGGCGTTCGTGCCGCCGAACGGCATCTCCATGTGGGTGTGCGCGTCGACCCCGCCGGGGACGACGTACTTACCGGTCGCGTCGATCACCCGGGTCGCGCTCGCGGCCAGGTCGACGCCGAGGGCGGTGGAACCGGGCGCGATCACGGCGGCGATCGTCTCGCCGTCGATCAGGACATCCATCGGGGCCGAGCCGGTCGCGCTGACAACCGTGCCGCCGGTGATCAGAGTTGTTGCCATTGCTCCTCCTTCGCGGATCGGACCGGACTACGGCGCGGGAATCGCGGTATAGCTGTCGGGCCGGCGATCGCGGTAGAACTGCCAGTCGTTGCGCACCTGACGGATCAGGTCGAGATCCAGGTCGCGGACGACGACCTCTTCCTCGGTGTCGCTGCCGTAGGCTCCGATCAGGTTGCCCCGCGGGTCGACGAACTGGCTGGAGCCGTAGAAGCTGACGGCGAGCTCGCCGTACTCGTTCTCCTCGCTGCCGACCCGGTTCGGGGCGGCCACGAAGTAACCGTTCGCGGCCGCGGCGGCGGGCTGCTCGATCTCCCAGAGCCGGTTGGACAGGGCCGGCTTGGTCGCGTTCGGGTTGAACACGATCTGGGCGCCGTTCAGGCCCAGTTCGCGCCAGCCCTCGGGGAAGTGCCGGTCGTAGCAGATGTAGACCCCGATCGGGCCGACCGCGGTCTTGAACACCGGGTAACCCAGGTTGCCGGGGCGGAAGTAGAACTTCTCCCAGAACTTGTCCAGGTTCGGGATGTGGTGCTTGCGGTACTTGCCGAGAATCGTGCCGTCGGCATCGACCACGACGGCGGTGTTGTAGTACACGCCGGGCTGGTCCTCCTCGTAGATCGGGAGGATGAGCACCAGCTTCAGCTCTTTGGCCAGGGCGGCGAACCGCTGGACGATCGGCCCGTCGGCCGGTTCGGCGTAGTCGTAGTACTTGGCGTCCTCGGTGATCCCGAAGTAGGGGCCGTAGAACAGCTCCTGAAAACACATCACCGTGGCGCCCTGGGCGGCCGCGTCGCGGGCGAAGCCCTCGTGCTTGTCGAGCATGGATTCTTTGTCGCCGGTCCAGGTGGTCTGACTGATGGCCGCGCGGATTACCGTCATGTGCTCCCTTTCCTGCGCAGACTTCTGTTCAACTGCACGCCTGCGCCAAGTGCACGCGGTGCGCGCTGGCCGTGACATTACCCGGGCCTCGGCGACGAGTGGAGTGGTCATCTTGCGGCCTGTCGGGTCGCAGCCGTGTTACGCAGGGGCATCCTGCGTTTCCGAGCCGTGAATTCTTGCCACCGAGAGGTGACTTGTCCGTTTCACCCTGTGGTTGACGGGCGGTAGCTCAGCCGACTTCCAACTCTGGTACCGCGACGGTAGGCAGGCCGCGCAGGGCCGATATCCGGCGGCGATCGCGGTGCTCTCGTCGGCGAAGAACACCCGGTCGGCGACGTACCCACCACGAGCCAGGGCCCGAGCCGCGGCCGGGCAGTCCAGCCGGCCGTAGCGCCGCCCCCGGCGGTGACCGCCGAACCGGCCGGGGACCGGGCTGAGGTAGGGCTGGCCGTCGGGCCCCTGCAGGAGGTATTGCCGGGTCGGGACCGGCTCGAGCACCCCGTCTCCGCCGGCGGTCACCCGGCGGTCTCCAGCTCGTGCAGGAGCTGTTTGGCCTCGACGCCGCCCAGGTAGGCGCCCAGCTGGCCGTCGGCGCGCACGACCCGATGGCAGGGCACGACCACGGGCAGGGGGTTGCGGGCACAGGCGGTGCCGACGGCCCGGACCGCCTTCGGGTTACCGACCGCCGCGGCCACGGTGCTGTAGCTGGCCGTGTGCCCGTACTCGATCGCCGGCAGGTACTCCAGGACACCACGACGGAAGCCGGCGGCCAGGCTCAGGTCGAGGTCGAGGTCGAAGCGGTGCCGCCGGCCGGCGAAGTACTCGTCGAGCTCGGTCGCGGCCCGGTCGAGGCGAGCCGGAGCGTGCAGGATGCGGGGGCTCAATCGAGTGGCCAGCTCGGCCAGCACGGCCTCCAGGCCCTCGCGGTCGTAGGCGACCCGGACCAGACCGGCCGGGGTGGCCGCCAGCAGCAGGGTGCCGACCGGGCTGTCGATCGTGCGGTAGGCGACGTCGAGCAGCTCGGCCCGCTCGGCCCGGGCGGCCAGGTCGGCCCGCAACCGATTCAGCGCGTCCGGATCGGGCTCGGTCGGGAAGGTCAGGAACAAGAGCTCAGCTTCCAGTTCGGTCATGACGTCGCTCCTTCCGATGAGCTCAGATCACGGGGATGGGTGCGGCGCAGGGTGGCGATCCCGTCGGCGGCGGCCCGGCGGGCAGCCGCGGCGGTGCCGCCGATCACGGCCGCGACGTCCTGATAGGGCAGGCCGCCCAGGTAGTGGTAGACGACGGCGTGGCGCTGGCGCTCGGGTAGCGCGGCCAGCGATCGGGGCAGGTCGAGATCACGCTCGTCGACCCGGCGCCCGGCCGGCGGATCCGGTGGTTCGGCCACCGGGACGGCGGCTCGGCCGGCCGCCCGCAGCACGTCGATCGACTTGCGGTGGGCGATGGTGACCAGCCAGGCCTGCAGGTTGGCGTCGGGCGGCAGGCCCGGGTAGGCGCGCAGGGCGGACAGGAACGTCTCCGACCAGGCGTCGTCGGCGTCCACCGGGTTGAGCACGGCCCGGCAGACGCGAAGCACGGTGGCGCCGTGCTGGGCGACCACGGTGTCGAACGGCGGTTTGGGCATCACGTCAGGTAGACGGCGTCGGCGGCGGAAACGTGAGCCCGCCGTCCCGGCTCGATCCGGTCAGTCCGAGGCCGAGCTGAGCACCATGCCGTAGTAGGTGCTCAGCAGGTAGCCCTGGGAGAACTTCAGCGTGCTGTCGAGCACGCCGTCGGCGCTGATCCCGCCGTGGGCCGGCTGCACCATGCCGGCGTCGTTGACCGCGCCGATGTTCTCCTTGGGCACGCCGATCAGCAGCCGGTCGCTGTAGTCCTCGTCCAGGTCGATCCGGCCGCGGGTCAGGCCGAGCACCGAGCCGACCTCGTCGCCGGACTCGGCCGCCCCGGCCAGGCCCGAGCCCTGGTGCAGGGTCTTGCTCGGGCAGCCGAGGTCGGCGTCCAGCGAGATCAGGGTGATCGAGCCGGCGTCGGTGTGGCTGCCGATGTCCTCACCGGGCGCGCCGGCGGCCAGGTCGGTCGCTTCTTGACAGTTCAGCCAGACCCCGACGACGACCGCGGCCCCGAACCGGTCGCCGGCCTCGAGCTTGCCCGGCACCCCCTTCGAGTCCTGGGTGAGGGCCTTGCCGGGAGCGAACCTGCCGCTCGAGGAGCTGCGGTTGAGCACCTGGAGCATGCCGGAGTCGGCCTTCGGGCCGTCGTTCTCGTCAGGCACGCCGACCACGGCCCGCGAGCCGCGGCTGCCGATCGCGGCACCGAAGTGGTCGGCGGTCTCGGCCGTCCCCGGCACTCCGGCGCCGGCCTGCGACCAGCTCTGGGACGTCGTCACGGCGCCGGCGTCGTCCACCCGCAGGAACCAGACCGCCCCGGCGTCCTGCTTCGAGCCGATGTCCTCGTTCGGGGCGCCGACCAGGACGCCGGCCCCGCTGTCGACGGCGGTCAGCACCGACCCGAAGCCGTCGCCGGTCTCGGAGGCACCGGGGACGCCGGCCGTGCTCTGGCTGCGGACCTCGCGCAGAGTGGCGGTGATCCGGGTGCCGGTGTTCGGCGTGATCGTGTACCGGAACACCTCGCCGGCCTGCTCCTGGCCGTCGACCGTGGCCAGCGGCGCCCCGACGTAGAGGTCGTGCACCTTCACGTCGCCCACGAACCGGGTGGTCAGAGCGAGCGCCTCGCCGAAGTGGTCGAGGTTGGACGAGTCGTGCGGCAGGGTGATCGCGCCGGTGGTGGTGATGCCGCCGGGGCCGCCGAACACGATGTGGACCTGGCCCTCGTTGCCGCCGGCGCCGTCGCTGACCGCGCTCTGCCCCTCGGCGTCGGCCCCGATCACCAGGTCGGAGCAGCCGTCGCCGTCCAGGTCGCCGATCGCCACCGAGGTGCCGAACCCGTCGCCCTCGCCGGTGCCGCCGCCCAGGGCGCCGGCCCGGAGCAGGACGGCGGGGGAGCCGGTGCCGCGCACGTCGACCGCTCCGGAGCCGTCGGCGTACCAGGGCATGCCGACGGCGACGTCCTGGGAGCCGTCACCGTCGAAATCGCCCCGGCTCTGCAACTCGTCCGGGTCGCAGGTCGCCGCGGCCGACACCCCGGCGGGCACCCGGGCGGCCGGACCGGCGGCCGACGCGAACCCGGCCGGCGCGGCGATCGCGCCACCGAGGGCCAGCAGCCCACAAGCCGCACCGGACAGGGACCGCACGAACGTCGTTGCTCGCATCGCTCCACGATGCCACCGATCGGCCGTTCGGGGCCAGCTCCGACACCGGCGATCTGATCGTGGTAACTTAATTCCATGGAATCAACTTCTGTGGAATCGATACTGAGGTGACCGACCTCAAGCGGGTGTTCCATGACCTGGTCCGGTTCGAGACCGAGTTGTGGAACGCCCTGGATGCCCGGCTGCGAGCCGAGTTCGACCTGCCGATGGGGAGTTTCGACATCATGCAGGTGATCGCCCGGACCGGTTCGTGCCGGGTGCACGACATCGCCCGGGAGCAGGCCATCACGGTCGGCGGCACCAGCAAGGTGGTCGACCGGATCGAGCGACTCGGGTTCTGCGAGCGCCGCTCCAACCCGGGCGACCGGCGCTCCTCGATCATCGAGCTCACCCCGGCCGGCCAGGCCCTGCTGGCGCGGGCGACGGTGGTCTTCGAGGCCGAGCTCACCAGCCGGCTGGGGGCCCCGCTGTCCGCCCGTTCCCTGGCGCAGCTCGCGACCACGCTGACCGCCCTTCGGGCGAGCGCCGCCGACGGCCGGCCGGCTCCCGACCCGGCTGCGAACCCCTCAGACCTGCAGGAAAGGACCGTTTGACATGACCGCCACGATGCGAGCGATCGTTCTCGATGCCCCCGGGCCGGCGTCGGCGCTGGTCATCCGGGAGCTTCCGGTGCCGGTCCCGGCCCCGGGCTGGGTGCTGATCAAGGTCAGCGCGTTCGGGCTGAACCGGTCCGAGCTGCACACCCGGCTCGGCCTGGCCGAAGGAGTCACCTTTCCCCGGGTGCTGGGCATCGAGGCCACCGGGGTGGTGGTCGAGGCCCCCGGGGCCGAGTTCGCCCCCGGGCAGCAGGTAGTGGCCATGATGGGCGGGATGGGCCGGACCTTCGACGGCGGGTACGCCGAGTACACCTGCGTGCCGGCGGCCCAGGTCATCGCCTTCCACAGCGACCTCGACCCGGGCCCGCTGGGGGCGATCCCGGAGATGCTGCAGACCGCCTACGGTTCGCTCACCGTCGGCCTCGATGCGCAGCCGGGCCAGTCGATCCTGATCCGCGGCGGCACCTCCTCGATCGGCCTGGCCACCGCCGTCCTGGCCAAACAGCGGAAGATGACGGTGTTCTCGACCACCCGCGACCTGGCCAAGGCCGAGACTCTGACCGCGGTCGGGGTCGATCACGTGCTGCTCGACGACGGCCAGGTATCGGCCCGGGTACGAGCCGTGCTGCCGGACGGCGTCGACACCGCCCTGGAGCTGATCGGCACCCCGACCCTGCCGGACACGCTCGCCGCCACCCGGGTGCACGGCGTGGTCTGCTTCACCGGCATGCTGTCGAACCAGTGGATCGTCAAGGACTTCTACCCGAACGGCTACATCCCCAGCGGGGTCCGGCTGACCGCGTACAGCGGTGACGCCAAGGACCTGCCCGCCACGGTGCTGCAGGAGTTCATCGACGCCGTGGCGGCCGGCAACGCCACCGTCCCGATCGACACCGTCTACCGGTTCGACCAGATCGTCGAGGCCCACACGGCGATGGAGAGCGGCCGGACCAGGGGCAAGCTCGTTGTCACCACCTGAGACGCGCGCGCCTGTTCGGACTCAGCCCAGCAGGCGCAACACCTGCTGGTAGACCTGCTCGGCCTGCTTCTGCTGGTTCTTCAACCGGGTCAGCAAGGTCGGGCAGGGCGAGATGGTCGCGCCCAGGGCCTCCGGCCAGTGGGCCAGCTTCTCGCCGGTGGTCGGCCACTGCCGCAGCTCGACCAGTACCCGCCGCAGGCAGGCCGAGTACCGCACCCGCCCGGACAGCAGCATCGCCGTCAGGACGAACGTGTCGTGATCGGGGGCGGTGACGTCCAGCGGCCCGATGCCCTCGGCCTTGATCTCGTTCAGGGCCGACTCCAGGTACCAGGCCGAGACGTCCACGATCATGTCCTGGACGTGCGGCCAGGCCACGCAGTCGCGCAGCGCGGCCGCCACCTGGCGCCGGTAGGGCCCGTTCCGGCCCGGGCCGCCGATCCGGCCGGACTGCAGGTAGACCGCGTTGCGGGGCCGGTCGGCGGACCGGCCGTGCAGGGTGACCAGCTCGGCCTCGGGGCCGATCAGCAGGTCGGGGTGGTCGCCGTCCCAGGCCATGGTCCAGCCCAGCGGGCCGGTCAGCGCACCGGCGAACAGGTCCGGGTCGTCGGCCCACAGTCGCCAGAGGAAGCGGAAGATCGCGGCCCGGTCGGTGTTGAACTGGATGACGCCGAGGCTCACCCCGGCGGCCATGTCCCAGGCGTTGATGCTCTCCAACCGGCCCTCGACCTGGCCGATCACCGGCAGGTAGCAGTCCGGTTCGCGCAGGGGCAGGCGCAGGGTCGGCAGGGTGATGCCGTTGACGACCGCGCCGGCGTCCACCGGTGGGTCCCCGCGGTGGACGATCGACACCGGAAAGGTCTTCTCCCGGTGGTGGGCCAGCTGGACCCGCAGTTGCGGGATCGGCAGGGCCCGGGCCGCGGCCTGGTCGAACTCGGGCACGGCGGTGGCCAGCCGGTCGGCCCAGGTGTTGCGGGAACGTTCGCGGTCGACGTCGGGCAGCCGGTAGAACGCGTCCAGACCAGGGACGTCGACCCAGCGCGGGTCGGGCCCGGTCGGGTCGGAGCAGGCGTACAGCCGGGCACCACCGTTCAGGACGATCGCCACCGCCGTCCCGGAGCCCACGGTCAGCGCCGGCGGGGCGAACAGAGCCTGCTCCGGCCCGAAGGGCCGTACCTCGAAGCCGGAACCGGCCGCCGGGCTGATCACGCTGTGGCCGCCGGAGAGGTTCAGCGCCGACCGCACGGCCGAGTCGAGGTCGGCGGGCGGCGAGCCCGGGTCGGTGGCTGGGTCGGTGGCCGGATCGGTGGCTGGGCCGCGGGGCTGGATCGCCATCGACAGCCCGATGCGACCGGCTACGTCGCTGAAGTCGCCCATCGCCCGATCCTCGCAGATCTTCGGAGTCGATCCCGGATCGGGCCGGGCCGTGCCCCAACCGTGCCCGAGCTGTGATCGGCCCGAGCCCGACGGACCCCAATCGGCCGCCCAGCCGGTCAGCCCTGCAGCGTGTCCAGGATCTGCTGACCGTACTTGGCCAGCTTGTTCTCGCCGACCCCGCTGACCGTGCCGAGCGCGGCCAGGCCGGCCGGGGCCTCGATCGCGATCTGCCGCAGGGTCGCATCGTGGAAGATCACGTAGGCCGGCATGCCGGCCTCCTTGGCCGTGGCCGCCCGCCAGGCCCGCAACCGCTCGAACACCACGGCGGCCTCGGCCGGCAACTCCACCGCGGGCGTGCCCTTGGACCGGCCGGAACGACCGCCACCCCCGGAGCGGGCGGTCCGCTCCGGTTCGCGCCGCAGCTTGACCTCGCGCTCGCGGCTCAGCACGCTCGCGCTGGCATCGGTCAGGGTGAGCGTGCCGTAGTCGCCCTCGACCGCGAGCAGACCCTGGGCCAGCAGTTGCCGGACGACGCCGCGCCACTCGGACTCGCCCAGGTCGGTGCCGATCCCGAACACGGTCAGGGTGTCGTGGTTGTGCTGGGCCACCTTGTCGGTCCGCCGGCCGAGCAGGATGTCGATCGACTGGCCGGCGCCGAACTTCTGCCCGCGCTCACGCTGCAGCCGGAACACGGTCGAGAGCAGTTTCTGGGCCGCGATCGTGCCGTCCCAGGACTGGGGCGGGTTCAGGCAGGTGTCGCAGTTGCCGCAGGCCTCGCTGTCCTGGCCGAAGTAGGCCAGCAGCCGGGTGCGCCGGCACTCGACCGTCTCGCACAGGGCCAGCATGGCGTCGAGGTGGGCCGACAGCATGCGCCGGTGGGCCAGATCGCCCTCCGACCCGTCGATCATCTTGCGCTGCTGCACGACGTCCTGCAGGCCGTAGGCCAGCCAGGCGGTGGAGGGCAGCCCGTCGCGGCCGGCCCGCCCGGTCTCCTGGTAGTACCCCTCGACCGATTTGGGCAGGTCGAGGTGGGCCACGAAGCGCACGTCCGGCTTGTCGATGCCCATCCCGAAGGCGATGGTGGCCACCATGATCAAGCCGTCCTCGCGCAGGAAGCGGGACTGGTTGGCGGCGCGGGTGCGGGCGTCCAGACCGGCGTGATACGGCAGCGCCGGGATGTTGTTGCGCACCAGAAACTCGGCCGTCTTGTCGACCGAGTTGCGCGACAGGCAGTACACGATGCCGGCGTCGCCGTCGTGCTCGCTGCGCAGCAGGTCGAGCAACTGCTGGGCCGGCTTGTCCTTGGGTACGATCCGGTACTGGATGTTGGGCCGGTCGAAGCTGGCCACGAAGTGCTTGCACCCGGTCGCCTCGTCGAGCTTCAGCCGGGTCGCGATCTCGGCGTGGGTGCGGCTGGTCGCGGTCGCGGTCAGCGCGATCCGGGGCACGTCGGGCCAGCGCTCGTGCAGCATCGACAGGTTCAGGTAGTCGGGCCGGAAGTCGTGCCCCCACTGGGCCACGCAGTGCGCCTCGTCGATCGCGAACAGGGCGATCCGGCCCCGCTCGAGCAACCGCATGGTGGCCGAGGTGCCGCCGCCGAGCGATTCCGGGGCCAGGTAGAGCAGGTCCAGCTCATTGGCCAGGAAGGCGGCCTCGACCTCCCGCCGGGCGGCCGGCTCCTGGCTGGAGTTGAGGAAGCCGGCCCGGACGCCGAGGGCTTGCAGGGCATCGACCTGATCCTGCATCAGGGCGATCAAGGGCGAGACGACGACGCCCACGCCGTCCCGGACCAGGGCCGGGATCTGGTAGCAGAGCGACTTGCCGCCACCGGTCGGCATCAGCACCAGGGCGTCGCCGCCGGCCACCACGTGGTCGATGATCTCGCGCTGGTTGCCCCGGAACGCGTCGTAGCCGAAGATCCGGCGCAGCACGTCGAGAGCGCCGTCCACCTCGTTGCCGATCAGTTCGGTTCCCGCGACCATCCGGCGATTCTACGAGCCCGGCCGGCCGGCACCGGACCCGATCCGCCGACCTGTGGACAACCGGTCGGACCGACCGCAGAGGAGGACCAACCGACCGATCCGGGTTCGGGGGGTGCCGAACCCGGAACTGGTCCTCCTTTGCGGTCGGCCGTGCCGGGTCAGGCCGGTCCGGCCTTGCGGTAGGCCTGGCCCATGGCGGTGGCGGTGCCGTCGGTGTTGTAGAGCCCGGTGCCCAGGCCGCCCTCGGTGGGGGTCGGGAAGGAGAACCAGGAGTACCGCTCGACGAAGGGCAGGCTTTCGAGCATTTTGGTGGACGACGTCACGAACGCGGCCTGTTGGTCGGCGGTGGGGGTGACGGTGGGTCCGAACCGCATCAGGGCGTATTCGGTGAGCCAGATCGGCTTGTGGTAGCGGTTGTAGACGGCGGTGATGTAGTTCTGCAGCTGGGTGGTGGCGTTGGCGGTGTTGAAGTCGCCGCCGTACCAGTGCAGGGCGATGGCGTCGACCCGGTAGCCCTTGGCCGAGGCGCCGGACATGAACCGGTCGAGCCAGCCGCCGGCGGTGTCACCGCCGTAGGCCACGGCCGGGCTGACCAGCTTCATGCCGGTGGCCTGGAGCTGCGGCCACAGCGAGAGCACCTGGTCCACCGTCATGTTGGACTGTTCGCCGAGGTCGGGCTCGTTGAAGGTGAGCAGGGTCTTGCCGTTGGCCTTGGCCTGGGCCAGTGAGTTGGCGTTGACCGAGCCGGCGCCCCAGACCATGGGGACGAACTCGGTGTTCTTGGCCGCGGTCGAGCTGCTGGGGCTGGTCGACCAGTTGTAGTTCCAGGTGATGCCCGAGTCCGGGATCGCTTTGTCGGCGCCGGCGAAGTTCCACATCGCCGCGCCCTTCTTGGCCGACGACACCGTGCCGTTGCCGGTGCTACCGCCGCCGGTGGAGGCGCCCGGGCCGTAGACCTGGAACTCGAACAGCGAATAACCCCAACCGGTTCCGCGGGCGGTGCCGTACATCCGCACGTACCGGCCGGAGCCGGTGACGTTCAGGGTCTGGGTTCCGCCGGCGCCGGTGGTGGTCGAGTAGATCGACGTCCAGGTCTTGGCGTCGTTCGAGGTCTGGATCTGGAAGGCCTTGCCGTAGGCCGTTTCCCATTTCAGGACGACCTGGCCGACGGTCGTGGTGGCGCCGAGGTCGACCTGCAGCCACTGCGGGTCCTTGAAGGCGCTCGACCAACGGGTGGAGCTGTTGCCGTCGACCGCGGCCGAGGCGGCCAGGCCGCCGTTCTCGACCGACGAGGCGGTCACCGGCTTGCCCTGGGACAGGAGGGTGGCCGCGGCCTGCGCACCCGAGGACACAGCGGTGAGCAGACCGAGCAGGACGGACACGGTCATCAGCAGCAAGACGGCGACGCGCGCCGGCGGGTGCGATCTGGTTCCGCGCTGGCTTCTGGGCGCAGCGGACGCGGACGCGTAATTCATGATCAACTCCGGGTGGGACCCGTAACGGGTCTGGTGGTGGTCTTGCGGATGACAGGCAGAACCGCGCCGGCCCTGCGCGACCGACGGTCGGAGTCTGGCCCGGGGGCACTTCAAGCCTCTAGACCGGAAGTCGTAAGGATTGGTAAAGCCAATACAACGGATTAATCGGATGATACTGACATCATCCGGCGTCGGTAATCGCTGCACTGCCGTCCGTTACCGGCTAGTTTGGCTAGATGAATGGCGGCAAGTCTCAGGATCGGCTGACTGATCCGGCTCGCGTGGCGGCCGTGCACAGCTACGAAGTGCTCGACGCCCCCCGTGACGGCGCCTTCGAGCGCTTCGCCCGGATGGCCGCGGCCATCTTCGTCACCCCGATCTCAACGGTCAGCATCGTCGACTCCGACCGGGTCTGGTTCGCGGCCGCCGAAGGGCTGGACGGCGTCGACCAGGTCGGGGTCGAGCCGGGCCTGTGTGCCTCGGCCGTGCTGCTGGACGAGCCCTACGTGGTCCTGGACGCCACCCTCGACCCGCGGACCCTGGACCACCCGCTGGTCCGAGGAGCTCTGGGCCTGCAGTTCTACGCCGCGGCACCGATCATCAACAAGGACGGGCACGGGCTGGGCACGGTCAGCGTGATCGACCGGCTGCCGCGCCAGGAGGACGAGATCAGCTCGACCCAGATCGGTTTGCTGTCCGAGCTGGCCGGCGCGGTCGCCGACCTGCTCGACGTCAAGCTGGCCGCGCTGACGGCGCTGCGGGTCGAGCGGCAGGCCCTGTCCGGCGCGCCGCTGTGGGCCCTGGACGACGAGGTCGCCCGGCGGGCCCGGGCCGAGGCCGACGCCGACTGAGTGGAGCAGGCTGCGATCTGGTGCCCGGCTGCGACCGGCGGGCAGGGTCAAGCCAACCCTAAGTGGCTGTGCCCGTAGGATCGGGGTTCAGATCTCCGGCTCCGCAAAGGACTGTGCATGCCGAACGACACGGGCAAGGCTCAGCCGCCGCGCCGGCCGACGATGCTGGACGTCGCGCGGCACGCCGGGGTGAGCCTGAAAACGGTCTCCCGGGTCGTCAACAACGAGCCGGCCGTGGCCCAGGTGCGGATCGACCGGGTGCTGGCCGCCATCGCCGAGCTCGGCTTCCGGCGCAACGACATCGCCCGCAATCTTCGCTCGGGCAAGGTCAACGCCACCATCGGCCTGCTGATCGAGGAGATGGCCAACCCGTTCTACGCGACCGTGGCCAGCGTCGCGGCCGAGATCGCGGCCGCCCACGACACCCTGCTGATCACCACCTCGTCGGAGGAGGACCCGCAGCGGGAGCGCGATCTGCTGCTCGACCTGACCCAGCGCCGGGTCGACGGTCTGCTGGTCGTGCCGGCCGGCCGGGACCACTCGTTCCTCCGTCGTGAGGTCGAAATGGGCATGCCGGTGGTGTTTCTCGACCGCCCGCCGGAGCGGCTGATCGCCGACACGGTGCTCCTGGACAACCAGGGCGGCAGCCGGGCCGGGGTCAGCCGGCTGATCGCCGCCGGTCACCGACGGATCGGCGTCCTGCTCGACTCGCTGAGCGTCTACACGATGCGCGAGCGGCTCGCCGGGGCTCAGGCCGAACTGTCCGTGGCCGGCCTGCCCTATGACGCCGCGCTGGTCCGGGACGGGATCAAGGGGCCGGACGACGCGGCCAAGGTGGTCGACGAGATGCTGGCCCTGGCCGACCCGCCGACCGCCTTCTTCTGTGCCAACAACCGGCTCACCGTGGGAGCCCTGCAGGAGCTGTACCGCCGCGGCAACGACGCCCCGCTGCTGGGCTTCGACGATTTCGAGCTCTCCCACCTGATGCCGCGCCCGCTCACCCTGATCGCCTACGACCCGCGGGAACTGGCCCGGGTCGCCGTCGACCGGCTGTTCGAGCGGATCAACGGCGACCAGTCCTGGCCGGCCACCACCATCCTGCCGACCCACCTGATCGAGCGCGGGATCAGATAGCGCTTTCTCCACCGGCGGCCGGATGCCCGGCTGAATCAGGGATCTCGGCCAGCAGCCGCGCCGCCGTCGGGGCCGCCGGCAACTGTGGCAGCAGGGTCGCCTGGTAGGCGTGGTAGATGTCCGGCTTGCCCGGCCAGACCGTGGTCGCGGGGGCGTTGGCCGGGTCGAGCTCGTGCCACCAGCTCCCGCCGTCCACGATCAGGTACTGCTGGCTGTAGTCCCAGAAGGTCCGGTACCAGTGGTCGTAGCCGGCTTCGCCGGTTCGCCGCCAGAGAGCCGCCGCGGCCCCGATCGCCTCGGCCACCACCCAGTGCATCCGGGAGCGGACCACCGGCCGGTCGTCCCAGCCGACCGTGTAGACGAATCCCTCGGCGCCGTCCACGGCCCAGCCCAGAGCAATCGCGGTGTCGAACAGCGCCCGGGCGTCGACCGGCAGCCAGGCCGGCGGGTCCGGCAACCGGGGGTCGAGCCGGAACGCCGCCTCGACGTGCAGCAGCAACCGGGCCCATTCCAGCCAGTGCCCGATCGTCGAGCCGTACGGCCGGAACGGGTCGTCGCGCCGGTCGGTGTTGTACTCCAGTTGCGGTTGCCAGTTGGCGCTGAAGTGTTCCGGCAGCCGGAATCCGTGTCCGGCCGCGACCTCGTGGATCAGGTGCTCGCAGATCCGCAGGGCCCGCTGCGTCCAGATCGGGTCGGACGTCGCGTCGGCGGCGGCCAAGAAGGCTTCGACCAGGTGCATGCTGCTGTTGGCACCCCGGTAGGGCTCGCCGGCGCGCCAGTCCCGGTCCCAGGACTCGATCGTCCGGCCGGCGGGCTCGTCCCAGAACCGGTCCTGGACGACGTCCAGGGCCTCGGCCAGCAGGCTCGAGGCCCCGGGCCGCCCGGCCAGCGTGGCCGTGCTGGCCGCCAGGAGCACAAAAGCGTGCGGATAGGCGGCCTTTTCGGAGTCCAGAGGCCGGCCGTTCTGATCCACCCCGCTGTACCAGCCGCCGCACTCGCCGTCGCGCAGCAGCCCGTTCAGCGCCGCGACGCCGTGATCGGCGATGACCCCGGCGCCGGGCTCACCCCGTAGGCTCGCGAGCGCGAACACGTGAGTCATCCGCCCGGTGATCCAGGTGTGCACCGGCTGCTCCCGGTCGGGGGAACCGCGGGCGTCGAGCCACCAAAAACCGCCCCCGGGCCGCCGGGACGCCCGGGCGAACCGGGTCAGCTGGTCGGCCTGGCGGTCCAGCCATCCGCGGTGGGCGGCCAGGGTGAGCCAGGGTCGGGTGCCGAGCCGGGCCGGGGCGAGGGGGTCGGTGGCCACCTCAGCCCTTCACCGAGCCGGCCATCAGACCGCCGATGAACCAGCGGCCCAGCACGACGTACACCACCAGGGTCGGCAGCGACGTGATCAGGGCCCCGGCCATGGACGCCGCGTAGTCCGGGGACTGGGCCCCGGCCAGCGCGTTCAGGGCGATGGTGATCGGCCCGTTGCGGGTGTTGGACAGGAAGATGGCGAACAGGTAGTCGTTCCAGGCCGAGGTGAACTGCCAGATGATGGTGACCACAAATCCCGGGGCCGAGATCGGCAGGATGATCCAGGCGAAGGTGCGCAGCAGGCCGGCGCCGTCGATCCAGCTCGCTTCGATGATCTCCTCCGGAACGGTGGTGGCGTAGTAGTTCCGGAAGATCAGGGTGCAGATCGGGATGCCGTAGATCACGTGCACGAAGATCAGGGTCGGGATGCCGGGGGTGATGCCGATCGTGGTCACGATCTGCCGCAGCGGGATCATCACCGCCTGGTAGGGGATGAACATGCCGAACAGGATCAGCCCGAAGATCAGGTTGGCCGCGGGCAGCTTCCAGCGGGACAGCACGAAGCCGTTGGCCGCGCCGATCAGCGAGGAGATCAGGGCAACCGGGATCGCCAACTCGAAGGTGCGCCCGAACGACGGCCCGAGTCGTTCCCAGGCCTTGCTCCAGGACGCCGTGGTCCAGTGCGCGGGCAGGCCCCACTGGCCGTTGGCCCCGATGTCGGACCCGGACTTGAAGCTGGTCACCACCAGCACGTAGGCCGGTGTCAGCACGACCACGACGAACAGCAGCACCAGGACGTACTTGACCGTGCGCCCGGTCACCGTGCCGGGCGAGATGTTCCGCGGTCCAGGACTTCTGGTGATCGAGCCGGACGGCGGTGCGGGCGGGGTCTGCGGGGCGATCGTCTCGGTGGTCATGATGAACGACGCTCCGCCCGGGCGGTGTGGATCAGGTAGGGCACGGTGACCACCGCGATCAGCAGCAGCAGGATCATCGAGATCGCCGCTGCCTTGGCGTAGTCGCTGGTCAGCAGGGTCTGCCAGACGTAGACCGAGGGCACCTCGGTAATCCACTGCGGGCCCGAGACCGACATGATCAGGTCGAACATCTTCATCGACATGTGGCCGATGATGATCATGGCCGACAGCGTGGTCGGGGTCAGCTGGGGAAAAATCACCAACCGGTAGAGCTGCGAGGTGCTGGCCCCGTCGACCACCGCCGCCTCCCGCAGCTCGGCCGGGATGCCGCGGAAACCGGCCAGGTAGAGCGCCATCACGTAGCCGGAGAGCTGCCAGATCGCCGGGACCGCCATCGCCGCCATGCCCCAGGTCGGGTCGGTCCACCAGGGGTTCTCCAGAAAGCCCAGGTGCAGCCCGCCGAAGACGGCGTTCAGGCCACCGGCCTGATCGCCCTGGCCGGAGTTCATCAGCCAGCGCCAGACCACGCCCGAGGCGACGAACGAAACCGCCATCGGGAACAGGTAGACGGTGCGGAACACGCCCTCGGCCCGGACGCCGCGCTCCAGCAGGAAGGCCCAGAGCAGGCCCATCAGCAGCGTGCCGAGCATGAAGACGACGGTGAACACCAGCAGGTTGCGCAGCGAGTGCACGAACCGGCCGTTGATGTCGTTGGTGAACAGGTCGGTGTAGTTCTGCAGGCCGACGTATTTCGTGGCCGGCAGGGCCGTGTGCCGGTCGGTCAGGGAGAGCTTGAAGGTCCAGCCGATCAGGCCGTAGACGAACACGGCCAGCAGGATCAGGCTCGGCGACAGGAGCACGAAGCCGGGCCCCCACCGCTGGAGCTTGTAGCGGATCGGGACCCTGCGCCGCGACGTCGGCGTCACCATGCGTGTTGCCACCTGACTACCTCCGATAGAGACGTGCGGGGGCGGGGGCGGGCGCCGTCTCCGGGCGCCCGCCCCCGCCGTCGCCGGTATTACTTGCGGTACTGCTGCGCCGCCTGGACCAGGGCTTTCTGGAGTCCGGCGACGTCACCGTCGCTGGAGAACTTGCCCTGGGCCGAGGCGACCGCGCCCTGCCAGCCCTGCGAGCAGGCCGAGCCGTGCGGGCAGGAGGGGACCGCGGTGTCGGTCTTCCAGTCGGCCATCGCGGCCTGCTGGTACTTGGGGTAGTCGGCCGGGCTGGCGTCGGTCCGGGCCGGGATCGAGCCCTTCTTGGTGTTGAACGCCTTCTGGCCCTCGGCGCTGCCGACCGTCTTCAGCCAGCACTTGGTGCCCTCGGCGTTCTTGCCCCCCTTGGGCAGCACGAACGAGTCGGCCAGCCACTGGTAGGCGGTGCCGTTGCCGGGGAAGACGAAGTAGCCGTAGTCCTTGAACCCCTTGGCGTCGAGGTCGGCGGCCTCCCAGTCGCCCATCAGCTGAAAACCGGCCTTGCCGTTGATGATCAGCTTCTCCGCGTCGGTCCAGTCGAAGGTGTCCCGGTCCTTGTTGGTGTACGAGAGCAGCTTCTTGTAGTCGTTGATGCCCTTGGTGACGTCGGCCCCGGCCCAGTCGGTGGTGCCGCTCCACAGGCCGGTGAACTTGTCCGCCCCGAGGTCGGTGATCAGCACCGCCTCGAACAGCATTTCCTGGGTCCAGTCCTTGCCCAGGGCCAGTGGGGTGCTGACCCCCTTGGCCTTGAGCGTGTCCAGGTCGGCGTAGAACTCGTCCAGGGTGGCCGGGTCCTTGGTGATGCCGGCCTTGCCGAGCACGTCCTTGTTGGTCCAGACCACGTTGGCCCGGTGGATGTTGGCCGGGACCGAGTAGATCTTGCCCTGGACGGTCAGGTTGTCGATCAGGCCCTTGGGGAACGCCGAGGTCAGGCCCCAGTCCTGGTACTCCTGGCTGAGGTCCTCGACCTGGCCGGCGTTGATGTAGTCGCTCAGTTCCGCCCCGGCGTGGGCCTGGAACGTGTCCGGCGGATCACCCTGCTGCAGCCGGGAGGCCAGCACCTGCTTGGCGTTCGCGCCCGCCCCGCCGGCCACCGCGCCGTTGACGAAGGTGTCGTTCGGGCAGGCGGTGGCGAAGGTGCTGACCAGGCCGTCGAGGCCGGCCTTCTCACCGCCGTCGGCCCACCAGGTGAAGACCTCGACGTCCTTCTTGCCGCCGCCGCTGCCGCTGCCGCTGCTCCCCCCGCCGCAACCGATCAGCGTCAGCGCCAGTGCCGCACCTATCGCGACGGCGCCGGCCGTCCGCCTGTTCAGACGCATCCCTGCTCCAACCTCGTGACATCGTTGTCTTGCCGTTGGGGGCATACCTTGTTCCTGGGCAACCAGCGGTGTCAACCGGCTTTGAGGCCACGCTTCGATCACGATCATGACGGCGGGTGCGCAGTGTGGAGGGGGTTTGAGCGGTATACGGGGATATGCTGCTGACAACGTTATTAACCGTCGAACCGGAACGACGCTCCGATCGGGCCTCCGATCGGAGCGGGCCGCCAGTTGCGCCCGGTCGAGGTTCCGGAACCAAGATCCCTTGACATGGACATTCACGACATCGAACCTGTAGACACACCGGGAAAGCGCTTTCTGGCGCGGTCGTCCGGCCAGTCGTCTGAGAGGCACAACGATGTCCCTGATCAGCCGCTCCATCGGCGTGCGCGCCGGTTTCGCCGTCACCGGCCTGCTCGCGGCCCTGGCGCCGGCCGGTCCGGCCGGGGCCGGCCCCGCGAGCCCGGCCCCCACGAGCCCGGCCCCGCCGGTCGCGGCCGGCTGGACCGTCACCGACCTCGGCGCACCGGGTACCGGCGACCGCAGCGCCGCCACCGGGATCAACAACGCCGGGGTGGTGGTCGGCAGCTTCGCGGCCACGCCGTACACCGAGCACGCCTTCCGCTGGTCGGCGGGCACGATGACCGACCTCGGCGTCGAGGCGGCCGGCTCCAGCAGCTTCGCCTCCGCGGTCAACGACGCCGGTCAGGTCGCCGGCACGGTCGAGCGGACGCCGGGCGGCGGGTTCGGCTACCCGGCCCGGTGGAGCGCGGCCGGCGTCCTTCAGGATCTGGGTGGTGCCGACGACCGCTTCATCGGTGGCGCGACCGCGATCGACCCGGCCGGCCGGGTCGTCGGCAGCCAGCGCCAGGTCGACGACTACTCGGACTCGCTCGGTTTCGGGTACCTGTGGGACGCCGCGGGCCGGCGGACCGCTCTCGGCCCGGGCGTGCGCGGTGCGAGCGGAATCAACTCCCGCGGCCAGGTGATCGGCAACAACTCGGCCTACGTCTGGCAGAACGGGGCGGTCAGCTCGCGCCCGGCCGGGCTGCCGGGCGCGACGGGCCCGGACCTCTTCGCGATCAACGTCCAGGGAACCCTGGCCGGCCGGACCGGATCCGGGACCGACCTCGAGGTGGCCGCGATCTGGCCGGCCGGCTCGAGCACCCCGGTCGCCCTGGGCGCCCTCGGCGGGATCAAGAACAACACGGCCACCGCGATCAACGCCGCCGGGCAGGTGGTCGGCACCTCGGACCCGGGCTGCGGGCCCTGCACCGACGAGCCGACCACCCGGGCCTGGCTCTACTCGCCCGGCGGCGCCCTGACCGACCTGAACACCCTGCTGCCGGCCGGGTCGGGCTGGATCCTCAACCAGGCCACCGGAATCAACGACCGCGGCCAGATCGTCGGGGCCGGCCGGCACGACGGGCACACCCGGGCCTACCTGCTGACCCCCGCGGTCGGGATCGGGATCAACTTCGGGCCGGCCGGCGCAGCCGTGCCGGCCGGGTACCAGGCCGACACCGGCGGCAGTTTCGGTGCCCGCGCGGGCGGTCTCAGCTACGGCTGGAACCTCGACAACAGCGCCAACACCCGGGACCGGAACAGCGCCTCGTCCCCCGATCAGCGCTACGACACTGTGATCCACCTGCAGCGGCCGGGCAGCGCGACCCGCTGGGAGCTGGCCCTGCCGAACGGGCGGTACCTGGTCCACCTGGTCGGTGGCGACCCGGGCTACACCGACAGCACCTACGCCCTGGCGGTCGAGGGCAGCACCGTGCTCACCGGCCGGCCGGCCGCGGCCCGGCCCTGGCTGGAGGCGAGCGTGCCGGTCACCGTCGCCGACGGGCGGCTGACCGTGACCAACGCGGCCGGCTCGAGCAACAACAAGCTCGACTACCTGGACGTCGTCAGCCTGACCTGAGCGCCGAAAGTCGGGCTGCCGGGTTTGTCCGCCGGTGCGGCATCTGGTCCTAGAGTGGTCGGCCTCAGCCGGCTCGTTCGGCGGATCACTCGGTCGAGAGGTGTTGTCGTGACTCTGGTGCAGGTGCCGCTGGACGGCGGCGGGTCGATCCTGATCCGGGCGAGCGACGAATCGGGGGGCGGCGACCCGGCCGGCCTGACGTCGTCCGGGCCGGTCCGGGCGGGCCGGATCCACGACCAGGTGGAAGGCGTCGTCACCGAGGCCGCCCAGTCGTTGCGGGACGCGTTGGAGCCGCTGACCCAGATGTCCCGGCAGGTGCTGGACCAGTTCGCCGAGAGCAGCCCGCAGGAGGTGCAGGTCGAGTTCGGGGTCGAGTTGACCGCCGCGGCGGGCGCGGTGCTCACCCGGGCCGGGGCCGGCTGCCACTTCACCGTCACGCTGACCTGGAAGCAGTCGGACCACCCGCCCACCGGTGCCTGACTTTCGCCGGTCGGTGGCCCGGATCCATCTCGCCGGGCCGGCGGCGGGCCCGGCCCCGGCCGGCCTCCCGGTGGCCGGCACCGGCTTCCTGGTCGGCCCCGACCTGCTGGTGACCTGTGCCCACGTGCTCGAGAGCGGACCGGGGCCGACGCCGGTGCGGGTGTGCTTCCCGCAGGCGCCCGGCCGGCCCGAGGTGACCGGCCGGTTCGTGCCCGGCACCTGGCGGGCGCCCGAGGCCGAAGACGTGGTGTTCCTGCGGCTGGACCCGGCCCCGGCCGGGATCCCGGTGCTGGGGCTGCGATCGGTGGGCCCGGCCGGCGACACCGTGCGGGCCTTCGGCTTCCCGGCCCAGGCCCCCGTCGACGGCCACCCGGGCACGGCCAGGGTCGGCGAGCGGTTCACCGCCGGGGAGATCGGCCTGCTCGGCCTGACCGAGGCCAACGCGCTGGCCCAGGGCTTCTCCGGCAGCCCCCTGGTGGACGCCGACGGTCTGGTGATCGGCATGGTCACCGCCCACCCGGGAGCCGACCGCTACGCCCGAGGGGTCGACCTGGCCTACGCCACCCCGGCGGCGGTGCTGCAGGCGATCGGTCCGGGGCTGCGGGTCGAACCGGGCTGCCCCTACCCGGGTCTGGTGCCGTTCACCCCGGAGCAGGCCCGCTGGTTCCACGGCCGCGACCACGTCGTCGAGGAGCTGCTGGAGCGGTTGCGGGCCCGCCGCGGCGTCCTGGCTCTGTTCGGCTCATCCGGCAGCGGCAAGTCCTCGCTGGTCGCGGCCGGGCTGCCGCCGGCCCTGAGCACCGGCGCGCTGCCCGGCGTGAGTGCCGCCGACCTGCACCTGCTGCGGGCGGGTACCGATCCGGCGGCGGTGATCGAGGCCCTGGCGCAGCTGCGCTCGGGCCCGGGGCGGCGGCCCGGGCTGCTCGTCGTCGACCAGTTCGAGGAGCTGCTCACCGAGCCGGTGGGCCGGCCGCCCGGCGGGCCGGGCGAGCCCGAGATTCCTGACGGCGAGCGGGTGCTGGCCGAGCTGGTGGCCTTCGCCGACGGTGACCGCCCCGGCCGGGTGCTGCTGGTGATGCGGGACGACTTCTTCCCCCAGCTCTCCGGCCGCAGCCCGGCCCTGATGAAACACCTTCTGCAGGAACGGATCGTCAGCCTGACCGACGAGCTCGACCAGGCCGCGCTGCGCGACATCGTCACCGGCCCGGCTCGCCGTCAGGGCTGGAACGTCGACCCGCTGCTCACCGATCGGCTGATCCGCGACCTGGTCGATCCGCGCACCCAGGCCGCCCCGGCCGCCGATCTGCCGGTGCTGGCCCTCACCCTGCGCCGGATCTGGGACACCGCCACCGCCGGTGAGCCGACCGACAACACCCTGACCTCGGCCCACTACGACACCGTGGGTGGGGTCCGGACGGCGTTCGCCGGCTGGTGCGACCAGGCCTACCGGGAGCTGCCCGCGGATCGGCAACCGACCGCCCGGGACCTGGTCACGGCCCTGGTTCAGGACCCCGACCCGGGCCAGGGCACGCCGGCCGTGCGCCGTCGCCGGACCCTGGCCGAGCTGACCCGGACCGCCGACGGTGAGGTCGACGCGGCCGCGGTCGAGACCCTCGAGCACCTGACCGACGCCCGGATCGTCACCACCACCCGGGATCCGGCCGGCGGCGAGGTCCTGGTCGAGCTGGCCCACGACACCGTGATCGAGCACTGGGACGCGCTGCACACCTGGCTCGAGGACGACCGTGAGCGGCGGCGCTGGCTCGACCGCACCGAGGACCGGGCCCAGCACTGGCTCGAGACCGGCCGGCGCAGCGGCCTGCTGGAGGACGACGAGCTGGGCGAGGCGGCCCGGTACGCCGGCGCCCGCGTGCCCGACGTGGTCGCGGCCTACCTGACGGCCGGTCGGGTGCGGCAACGGGCCCGGATCCGGGCCCGGCACGGCGTCCAGCTGGCTCTGGTTGCCCTGACCCTGTTCTCGCTGGTCGCGGCCACGGTCGCGGTCGTCCGGACCCGGGACGCGGGCCGCCGCCGGGCCGAGGCGACCCAGGCCCGGACCGAGGCCCTGCGGCAACGGGACGTCGCGATCGGCAACCAGGCGTTGGACTTCGGCGACCAGCTCACCGCCGCCGATCCTTCCCTGGCGGCCCAGCTCGATCTGGTCGGCTACCGGCTCAGCCCCAGCCCGCAGAGCGCGGCCCGGTTGCGCGACCTGGCCCAGGCCCCGCTGGCCGCTCTGGTTCCCGGCCGCACCGGCACGGTGACCTCGGTGGCCTTCAGCCCGGACGGCCGGATCCTGGCCGGCGGCAACGACGAGGGCGACCTGCAGCTCTGGAGCCGGGCCGGGGTAGGGCCCCCGGTCGCCCTCGGCCCGCCGTTCGCGGGCCGGGCCGGCGCGGTGGCGACGGTGGCCTTCAGCCCGGACGGCGCGACGCTGGCCGCCGGAGGGGGCGACGGGGTGGTCCGGCGCTGGACCGTGTCCGACCCCCGTCACCCGGTGCTTCTGGGCCGGCCGCTGGCCGCCTCGACCACGGTCGAGTCGATCGCCTTCAGCCCGGACGGGCGAACCCTGGCCGCCGGGGACGACGACGGCCGGCTGCGGCTCTGGGATCTCACCCACCCGGCAACCCCGGAACTGATCAGCCGGCTGAGCACCGGCGGCCTGGTCTACGCGGTGGCGTTCAGCCCGGACGGGCGGATCCTGGCCGGGGCCGGCGACGACGCGGTCCAGCTCTGGGACCTGCGGGACCGGTCGCACCCGGCCCGCTCGGGCCGGCCCTCGACCGCGGGTACCGGCACCACCAGCATCGACTCGCTGTCGTTCAGCCCGGACGGCCGGACGCTGGCCGGCGGCGGCACCCGGGGCGAACTGAACCAGCGCAGCGGCGTCCGGCTCTGGGACGTCCACGACCCGGCCCACCCGGCTGCCGTCGGGGCCCCGCTGGCCGGCGCCGACCGGGTCGCCTTCAGCCCCGACGGCCGGACCCTGGCCACCAGCGACGGCCCCACGGTCCGCCGCTGGGACCTGGCCCGGCCCGCCCGGCCGGCCGCGATCGGCCGGCCGCTGACCGGCCACACCAGCTGGATCGTCGACCTGGCCTTCAGTCCGGACGGCCGGACCCTGGCCACCAGCGGCCAGGACAACGCGATCCGGCTCTGGAACCTGACCAGCCCGGCCCACCCGGACCTGCTCGGCCCGCCGCTGACCGGGCCCACCGGCGACGTCGAGTCGGTGGCGGTCAGCCCGGACGGCCGCGACCTGATCAGCGCCGGCGACGACCGGACCGTGCGGCAGTGGGACCTGACCCGGGCCGCCCGCCCGGGCCGGGTGCTGCTGCCGGCCGGCTCGGCCGGGCCGGCCGCGATCATGAGCCTGGCCTACCGGCCGGACGGGCAGGTCGTGGCCGCGGGCGGGGCCGACGGCCGGTTCCGGCTGTGGGACCTGACCGGGGCCGGCGACCCGGTGCTGCTCGGCCGGCCGGTCGACACCGGATCGGACTCGGTGACCTCGGTGGCGTTCAGCCCGGACGGCCGGACCCTGGCCGTCGGCACCGACGGGCGGTCGGTGAGCCTGTGGGACGTCGGTGACGCCGGCCGCCCGGTGCGGGCCGCCGGGCCGCTGCGGGGGCCGGCCGACGTCGTCGACTCGGTGGCGTTCAGCCGGGACGGCTCACTGCTGGCGGCCGGCGTCGACGACGGCACGGTCCAGGTCTGGACCGTCACCGACCCGGCCCGACCGGGGCCGGCGATCAGCCTGAAAGGGACCCAGAACGACGGCATAAGGCTGGCTTTCGGGCCCCGCCGGCTGCTGGCCGCGGTCGACGACGGCGGTACCTTGCGGCTCTGGAACCTGGCCGACCCGGCCCTTCCGGTGCTCGCGGGGCCGCCCGAGAGCAGGGTCGACAGCTCGTTCTACGCGGTCGCGGTCAGCCCCGACGGCCGCACGCTGGCTGTCGGGGACGACACCGACGTCCAGCTCTGGGACTTGAGCGACCCGGCCGCCCCGACCCCGCTGGGCCGGCCGTCGGCCGGGCACACCGGCACGGTCACCGGCCTGGCTTTCAGCCCCGACGGCCGGACCCTGGCCGGCGCCGGCGACCGGACCGTCCGGCTGCGGGACCTCGACGTCGATCATGCGGTCGCCCTGATCTGCGCCACCACGAGCGGGAACCTGGATCGGCGGCAGTGGGCCCGGTACCTGCCCCAGCTGCCCTACGACCCGCCCTGCGGCCACCTCACCTGACCGCGGCTGGACCGGCAGCCCCGATCGGCCTGGAGGGGTCAGCTCGTGACGTGGGCGACGGCCGTCTCCGGGTCGCCGTCGACCGCCGCGGCCAGCAGCGGGACCAGCCGTTCCAGCAGGTAGGGCAGGCTCAGCACGCTCTCGAACGACACCGCGTTGTAGGCCGGCTCGCCGTCGGCGACGAAGATGTCCCGGCCCTCCGTCTTCACCTTCAGGGCCGCGTATAGCGGGTCGCCCTGCACGGTCGCCTTGTCCTTGTCGTAGTCGGTGACCAGCCAGACCAGGGCGTCGGCATCGAGCAGGTCGATCCGTTCCTTGCTGATGTTGACGCCGAACTTGTCCCCGGTGGCTGCGGCCAGGCCGGCCGGGAGCTGGAAGCCGAGCGACTGCATCAGCCGGCTGCGCGGATCCTGCGGCCCGTAGACGAAGTAGCCCTGGTAGTTCATCGCCATCAGGCCGGTCGCGCCGGTGAACTTGGGGTTCTTGGCGACGACGTCGGCGAACCGAGCGTTGGTGTCGGTGATCAGTTTCTCGGCCTCGGCCGGTTTGCCCACCGCGGTGCCCAGAGTTCGGGTGACGTCGTCCCAGGCCGCCCCGAAGTCACCGCTGCCCTGGGGCTGGGCGATAGTCGGGGCGATCTTGGTCAGGGTCGCGTAGTCCTCCTTGGTCAGGCCGGAGTAGAGGCCGACGATCAGGTCCGGCCGCAGGGCCGCGACCTTCTCGAACTGGATGCCGTCGTCGTTGGTCAGCACCTGCGGGACGGCGGAGGTGCCGAGCTTGCCCTTGGCCCAGGGAAAGATCCCGCCCGGGTGGTCGCCGAACCACTTGGTCGTCGCGACCGGCACCACGCCCAGGGCCAGCAGAGTGTCCTGCTCGGTCAGGCCGACCACCACCACCCGCTGGGGGGCCTTGGCCAGCCTGGTGATGCCGTACTTGTGCTCCACCGACGCCGGGAAGACGGCCTCAGTGGTGGCGGCCGCCTGGAGGCCCGAGCCGGTGGTGCCGCTGTCGTCAGCGCACCCGGCGACGAGGGCGAGCGCGGCCGCGGCCATCGCCCCGCCGAGGGCTCGGCGGCTGAGGGTGAACTGAGTGGGCCCGGGTCCGAACATGGAACGACCTCCTAGTTAGGTATGCCTACCCTAACTAAAAATGATCAACGCTGTCACCAGGCTGGCTCGAGATCGGGGCCGACAGCGACACGCCCACAACATGTCGGTGTCCAGGGTGGCGAGCGCCCCGTCATATGGTGTCCACATAGCTGGTTCGCCCGGTCAGCCAGACCGGGCGTCGTAAGAGGGAACCCGGTGAAAAACCGGGACTGCCCCGCAGCGGTGAGCGGGAACGAAAGCCGTCAGACAAGCACTGGGGCCCATCCAGGGCCCTGGGAAGCGACGGCCGGTAGGTGGCCTGGGCGCACGTCGTCCCGGCCGCGCCCGCGAGTCCGAAGACCTGCCAGCTCACCGCCCCCACCCCTGGTGGGCGGGAGATCCGCGCGCCGCGAGGGACGGCGAGGGGACGACGCGACCCGGGTTCACCGCCCCGGGCCGCCGGCCTTTCGTGCTGCCCTCGCGGCCCGGATCCCTCCGGTCCGAGTTCGCGAGGAGAGAACTGTGACGACAACAACGACCACGGACGCCCCGGCCGGCTCGGTCGCCGGGCCCGGGACCGGCGACGCGCCGCCGGAGATCGTCCGCCGGCACCAGATGCAGGTCCGCAAGCGCAACGGCGACCTGGAGCCGGTCGACGTCAACAAGATCGTCCGGGCCGTCGAGCGCTGCTCGGCCGACCTGGCCGACGTCGACCCGCTACGGGTCGCGACCAGAACGATCAGCGGTCTCTACGACGGCGCGACCACGGTCGAGCTGGACCGGCTGTCCATCCGGACCGCGGCCGAACTGGTCGCCGAGGAGCCGCAGTACTCCCGGCTGGCGGCCCGGCTGCTGGCCGGGCTGATCGACAAGGAGGTGCGCGGGCAGTCGGTCGCGTCGTTCAGCCAGAGCATCGCCCTCGGCCTCGAACAGGGCCTGATCGGAGCCGAGACCGCCGCTTTCGTGGCCCGCAACGCCCGCAAGCTGGACGACGCGATCGACGTCGGCCACGATCGCCGGTTCGAGTACTTCGGCCTGCGCACGGTTTACGACCGCTACCTGCTGCGCCACCCGACGTCCCGGCTGGTGGTCGAGACCCCGCAGTACTTCCTGCTCCGGGTGGCCTGCGGGCTCTCTCGCACCCCGGCTGAGGCAATCGAGTTCTACCGGTTGATCGCCTCGCTGGCCTACCTGCCCAGCTCGCCGACGCTGTTCAACTCCGGCACCCGGCACAGCCAGATGTCGTCGTGCTATCTGCTCGACTCCCCGCGCGACGAGCTGGGCGGGATCTACGAGCGGATCACCCAGATCGCCCAGCTGTCCAAGTTCGCCGGCGGGATCGGGGTGTCCTGGTCGCGGGTGCGGGGCCGGGGCGCGCTGATCCGGGGGACCAACGGGAAGTCCAACGGGATCGTCCCCTGGCTGCGGATTCTCGACGCCTCGGTCGCCGCGGTGAACCAGGGCGGCCGGCGAAAGGGCGCGGCCTGCGTCTACCTGGAGCCCTGGCACCCGGACGTCGAGGAGTTCCTCGAACTGCGGGACAACACCGGGGAGGAGGCGCGGCGCACCCACAACCTCAACCTGGCCCACTGGCTACCGGACGAGTTTCTCCGCCGGGTCGAGGCCGACCAGCCGTGGTCGCTGATCGACCCGTCCGACGTCCCCGAGCTGGTGGATCTGTGGGGCGACGAGTTCGACCGGGCCTACCGGGCCGCCGAGTCGGCCGGGCGCGCCGTCCGGCAGATGCCGGCCCGCGAGCTGTTCAGCAAGATGATGCGAACCCTGGCTCAGACCGGCAACGGCTGGATGACGTTCAAGGACGCCGCCAACCGGACCAGCAACCAGACCGCCGAGCCGGGCAACGTCGTCCACCTGTCCAACCTGTGCACCGAGATCCTCGAGGTCAACTCGGACGGCGAGACCGCGGTCTGCAACCTGGGCTCGATCAACCTGGCCGCCCACCTGACCGAACCCGGACCGGACCGGGGGATCGACTGGGCCCGGCTGCGGGCCACCATCCGCACCGCCGTCCCGTTCCTGGACCGCGTGATCGACATCAACTACTACCCGACCAGCCAGACCGCCGCCTCCAACCCGCGCTGGCGGCCGATCGGCCTGGGCCTCATGGGCCTGCAGGACGTCTTCTTCGCCCTCGGCCTGCCCTTCGACTCGGCACGGGCCCGGGAACTGTCCACCCGGATCAGCGAGGAGATCTACCTCACCGCGCTGGAGAGTTCCTGCGCCCTGGCCGAACTCGACGGTCCGCACCCGGCCTACGACCAGACCCGGGCCGCCCGGGGGCGACTGCAGCCCGACCTGTGGGACGGCACGACGCTGACCTCGACCGAACGCTGGGCGGCCCTGCGCGAGCGGATCGCCGAGCACGGCCTGCGCAACTCGCTGCTGGTCGCGATCGCCCCGACCGCCACCATCGCCTCGATCGCCGGTTGCTACGAGTGCATCGAGCCTCAGGTCTCCAACGTGTTCAAGCGCGAGACCATGTCGGGCGAGTTCCTGCAGATCAACGGCGCCCTGGTGGACGTGCTCAAGGCCGAAGGGCTGTGGACGGACGAGATCCGGGACCGGATCAAGCGGGCCGACGGCTCGGTCCAGGGCATCGAGGCCGTGCCGGTCGCGGTGCGCGAGCTGTTCCGGACCGCCTGGGAACTGCCGCAGAAGGCGTTGATCGACCTGGCCGCCGCCCGGGGCCCGTTCGTCGATCAGAGCCAGTCGCTGAACCTGTTCCTGGCCTCGCCGACGATCGGCAAGCTCTCGTCGATGTACCTGTACGCCTGGAAGTCCGGCCTGAAGACGACGTACTACCTGCGCTCGCGGCCGGCCACCCGGATACAGCAGGCCACCGTCAGCCCTGTGCTCGCTCAGCCCACCTCGGTCGAGGCCCTGGCCTGCTCGATCGAGAACCCCGAATCCTGTGAGGCCTGCCAGTGACCATCGACCTGACCACCGCCGACCGGCGCTCCGCTCAGCGGCTGCTCGACCCGGGCCTGGACCTGACCCTTCGGCCGATGCGCTACCCGCACTTCTTCGACCGGTTCAAGGACGCGATCAAGAACACCTGGACCGTCGAGGAGGTCGACCTGCACACCGATCTGGCCGACCTGGGCCGGCTCTCGGCGGCCGAACGGCACCTGGTCAACCGGCTGGTCGCGTTCTTCGCCACCGGCGACACGATCGTGGCCAACAACCTCGTGCTGAACCTCTACCAGCACGTCAATGCGCCCGAGGCCCGGCTGTACCTCTCCCGCCAGTTGTTCGAGGAGGCCGTGCACGTCCAGTTCTACCTGAACCTGCTCGACACCTACCTGCCCGACGAGGCCGACCGGATCGAGGCATTCTCCGCGGTGGAGAACATTCCCTCGATCCGGCGCAAGGCCGAGTTCTGCTTCCGGTGGATCGATTCGCTCGGCGAGGTGTCCCGGCTGGAGACCGCCACCGACCGAAAAGCCTTTCTGCTCAATCTGATCTGTTTCGCCGCCTGCATCGAGGGGCTGTTCTTCTACGGTGCCTTCGCTTACGTGTACTTCCTGCGGTCCCGCGGGCTGCTGCACGGGCTCGCCTCGGGCACCAACTGGGTCTTCCGGGACGAGTCGATGCACATGGCGTTCGCCTTCGACGTGGTCGAGACCGCCCGCCGCGAGGAGCCGGAGCTGTTCGACGCCGACCTGGAGCAGCAGGTGCGGGCCATGCTGACCGAGGCGGTCGACTGCGAGGTGCAGTTCGCCGAAGACCTTCTCGATCAGGGTGTTTCCGGGATGTCGGTGGCCGACATGCGCAGCTACCTGGAGTACGTCGCCGACCGGCGGCTGGCCCACCTCGGAATGGCCGAACTCTACGGCTCGAAGAACCCGTTCGGTTTCATGGAACTTCAGGACGTGCAGGAGCTGTCCAACTTCTTCGAGCGCCGGGTCTCGGCCTACCAGGTGGCCGTGGGCGGGCAGTTCTCGCTCGACGAGGAGTTCTGACCGGCTCGGCCCGACCGCAAAGGAGGAGAATCGCCGAATGACGGACTTCCGCCGGCGCGGAAGGGCAATTGCTCCTCCTTTGCGGTTGGGCTGAGCCACGCCGGCACGCAGAACTGCCCCGAATCGGTCGCCGAACGGTCAATGGCAGACTTCTGCGTGCCGGCGTGGTCGGGCGAGCACACCTACGGGATCAAGCGGTTCTGGCCCGAGGCGGTCGGAGAGATGCGGATCAGCTACCAGATCCTGGTGCTGCCGGTCGAGCGCGGTCAGACCGTGGTGGTCTACTCGGCTGACTCCGGCTCGCCGTCGGAGGAGAAGCTCCGGATCCTGGCTAGCTGGCCCGCCGAGCCGTCGTCGTCGCCGGGTGGAGCAGTTCACCGAAGCTGAGCCGGCGGACGAAGTCGGTCCGGGCCCGGTCGGCGACCCAGTTGACGTGATCCACGGCGGCGTGGGCATCGTCGACCACGGTCCGGAACGGCTTGGCCCCGAACGGCAGGGCCAGTACCCGGACGATCTCCTCGGCCACCCCGGCCGCGCCCAGCAGCGGACCGTCGCCGAGCACGGCCGTGGTGGCCTGCTCGTTGCGGGCCACCATCGGGTCAAGGGCCGCGTACGCCGTGCTGACGTCGTCGTTCTGGGCGTGGCCCGCGTTCGGGAAGTGCTCGGTGCCCTGGGTGATCGCCCCCGGCATCACGATCACCGTCTCGATGCCGAAAGCGTTGGCCTCGTAGGACGTCACGACGGCCAGCGCATCCATGGCCGCCTTCGACACCACGTACGGGCCGAGGAACGGCGGCGGGGTGACCGTGGTCGTGCTGCCGACGTACATCAGGGTGCCGGCCCGGCGTTCCCGGAAGTGCGGCAGCACGGCCCGGTTGACCCGCTGCACCCCGATGGTGTTGACGTCGAGCAGGTGGGCGACGTCCTCGGCGGTGAAGGCCTCGACGTAGCCGACGAACAGGTGCCCGGCGTTGTTGATCACTACGTCGAGCCCGCCGGCCTGCTCGAGCACGGTCGCCACGGCGGCGTCGGCCGACTCCTGGGAGGTGACGTCGAGCTCGACCACCCGCAGGGCGACGCCGTCCCGCCGGGCCGTCTCGAGCAGTTCGCCGGCGTTGGCCGCATTGCGGCCGGCGACGTCACGCATGCTGGCGAACACCGCGTGCCCGGCTGCGGCCAGGTGCTGGGCGGTGAGCCGGCCGATGCCGGTGGCGGCGCCGGTGATCAGGACTGTGGACATGGTTCGGCTCCTGACTGGAGGGGTGGGGCAGGCGAGAACTACGCCGCGCCACCGTTGACGTAGAGGGTCTGGCCGTTGATCCAGCGGGCCGGGCCGGCCAGGGTGGAGACGACCTCGGCAATGTCTTCCGGGCGGCCGAGCCGCTCCATCGGGTTCTGGCTGCTGATCTGCGCGATCAGCTCGTCGCTCTTGCCGTTCAGGAACAGGGCGGTGGCGGTCGGCCCGGGGGCTACGGCGTTCACCGTGATGTCCCGCCCGCGCAGCTCCTTGGCCAGGATCGGGCTGATCGCCTCGACCGCGGCCTTGCTGGCCGCGTAGGCCGAGTAGCCCGGCAGGTTGAGCCGGGTCACCGAGGTCGAGAAGTTGATGATCGCGCCTCCGGACCGGACTCGCCGGGCCGCCTGCTGGGCCACCACGAAGGTGCCGCGGATGTTGGTCCGGCAGATCTTGTCCAGGCTGCCGAGGTCGAACTCGGCCAGTGGGGAGAGGACCATGATGCCGGCGGCGTTGACCACCACGTCGACCCCGCCGTACTGCTGCTCGGCCGCGGTGAACAGGGCCTCGACGGCCGCCTCGTCGCCGACGTCGGCCGGCACGGCGATCGCGGTGCCACCGGCAGTCTCGATCGCGGTCACGACGGCCTTGGCCTCGGTCTCGCCACCGGCATAGCCGACAATCACGGCCTGCCCGTCGGCGGCCAGCCGCTCGGCCACGGCCCGACCGATACCCCGGGACCCGCCGGTGACGATGGCTACGCGCTGGTTCTGGCTCATCAGGAACTCCTTGCGACCGGATGCGATGTGTTTACGTTGATAACCAAACCACGCTTACGACGTCAACACAAGTGGGGTTAACGCATTGGTGTTATCGCTGTCACTGACGTTGGCTACGACTGCCTGTTATCGTCGATAACATGACGCGCGACTCGACCCGGGACCGGATCATCGCCGCGGCTGGCGACCTGCTCACCGAGGGCGGCCAAGAGGCGGTTTCGACCCGGGCCGTCAGCGCGGCCTCCGGGGTCCAGACGCCGGCCATCTACCGGATCTTCGGTGACAAGGACGGGTTGCTGGATGCCGTCGCCACTTACGGGTTCGACCGCTACCTCAAGGCCAAGACGGCGCTCGGGCAGAGCGACGACCCGGTGGACGACCTCCGCCGGGGCTGGGACCTGCACGTCGCCTTCGGCCTGGCCAACCCGGCCCTGTACTCGCTGATCTACGGCCGGCCGCGGCCCGGGGTCGAGTCGACCGCGATGCGGCTGGCCTCCGAGGTGCTGGTCGGCCAGATCGAGCGGATCGCCCGGGCCGGTCGGCTCAGGGTCACCGAGGAACGGGCCGTGCACCTGATCCACTCGGCCGGCAGCGGGATGACGTTCGCCCTGATCGCGCTGCCGCCCGAACGACGCGATCCCGAGCTCTCGATCCTCGGCCGGGAAGCCGCCATCGCCGGCGTCGCCACCGGCTCGGCCCGGCCGGCCGACTCGGCCGCCCGCGAGCTGGTGACCAGCCTCGCCGTCGCCGTCCGGGCCGAGTCGCCGCAGTTCACTGTGCTCAGCGAGGCCGAGCGGGTGCTGCTGGCGGAGTGGATGGAGCGGGTGACCGCCAACTCCTGATCTCTCGGCGCAGCTCAGGCCTCGTGTAGAGGTTGCGCGGATGGCGAAGTGAACCGGGCCGGCCGGTGAACCCCGAGGGGCTCACCGGCCGGTCCGGCTACCTGGCGGCGGCGACCGTCAGGGAGTGATCACCGTCTGCGAGTGCGGGAACTGTTTGACGATGTCGGCGTAGCGCGGGTCGGGGATCACGGTGCCCCGGCTGTCCTTGGTCTCGTCGTACCCGTAGGTGTCGCACTGCAGGCCACCGTTGATGCAGTGGGCGACCAGCTTGCTCAGCAGGGCGTGGTCCCAGGCGGCGAAGAAGTCGTAGTGGTAGGAGAAGCCCTTTCCGCTGGAGAAGTGCACCTGGGACATGTCCCCGGAGACCTTGAAGTGCATCTTGAACTCGACCATGACGACCGCGACCGGGTGGTCGGGCGGGCAGACCCAGCGGTAGTTCTGGTAGATCGGGTAGGCCATGTTGCTCTTGTGGTCGGGAACGTCCAGGTGGACGCCGTCCCAACAGCTCGGGGCCTGGAGCCGGACGTTCAGGTCGGTGTTGGCCGGGCAGTTCGGCGGGATGTCGTAGACGTGGTCGATGTCGCCGCACTCGAAGCCGACCACCGTGCCGGTCAGGTTCTTGAAATGGTTCTCGGTGTCGCTCGGGCTGCCGACGACGAACCGCAGGCCGTTCGGGAACGGCTGCACCGCACGGTAGTCCGTGATCCCGGACTTGTAGTAGATGGTCTCGGTGTCGTTGCCGCCGGTGATCAGCTTGTCGCCGTTGTAGAGCGACGGCACCCAGTAGGCGGAGTGGTCACCGCTCACCTGGCAGGAGGTGCCGCCGGCCAGCAGCGAGGCGGTGGTGCTGTTCGGGTCGGTCGTCGTCGAGCCCATGAAGGTGTGCATGTGCGAGACGCCCTGCAGGCCCGGGTAGACGATCGGGTCGGCCTGCGAGCTGTGGTTCATCGTGCAGGCGGCCTGGAACTCGTGGTGGGTGACCGTGTTCGGCGGCACGAAGTTCGGGTCCGGGGTGTTGCCCTTGACCGCCGGAGAGACGATCGCGGACTCGCCCGGCCCCAGATTCGGGTTGAAGCCGGCCACCGGGGCCGTGGTCATGCCGCCACCGGCGGGCATCGTGGTCGAGGCGCCGCCCGGAGCCGTCGTGGTGGTCGAGGCCGGGGTGGTCGAGGCCGGGGTGGTCGAGGCCGGGCCGGTGGTCGTCATCCCGGTCGGCAGGGCCGTGGGATCGGTCGAGGTGGTCGGCGAGGCCGGCGTCGGGGTCGTCGGCGTGGGCTTGGGCTTCGGCTTGTGGTGGTGGCCGATCTGCCACCAGTGATGGCTGGGGGCACTGACCGTCTGCACGGTGCTGGCCTGGCCCTGGCCGGCCACGGTCACCATGAGCACGGTCAGGGCGCTGGTCGCGAGCACAGCTGTGGCCACGGTATGGCGGCGTCTCACGGGGTCCTCCGGGTCGTCTGAGAACGGGACGTGAGGACCGCGTTCGCCGGACCTCAGAGGTTCGGACTCTCCGACGGTGGACGGTTCCTCGAATCGCGCCGCCGGCGGGCCGGATGCTCTGGCCCGGTCAGCGGCGCCCGGTCAGTCTCATCGCCGCATGATCGGCTCCGGCGGGCCCAGGGGCCCACCTTCGGGCCGGGCCGGGCCTAGACGTCTGGGCCCCCCCGAGGGCAACCTTGCGCCACCTTCAACAGGTCGTTAAGCCGGTCTTTGCAGGTCGCAGCGGCAATGCCTATTCCGTTCCCGGGGGCAGCAGGCAGAGCTCATGGCCGTCGGGGTCGATCAGCACCACCCCGCCGTCGTCATGCGGGTCGAGGTCGAGGAGAGTGGCGCCGAGGGCGACGAGACGGTCGATCTCCGCCTGCTGGTCGTCGTCGGCGGCCGGCACGAGGTCGAAGTGCAGCCGGTACCGGCCCGTCTTGGGCTTCAGCGGCGGCCCGCCCCAGGTGATCTTCGGCCCGCCCTGCGGGGACCGGATCGCGGTCTCCTGATCCTGGTCCCAGACCAGTGGCCAGCCCAGCGCCCGGCTCCAGAAGTACCCGGCCTGCTGCGAACCGTCACCGGCGACCGCTCCGACGAACCCGCAGTCGGCCAGGAACTGGTTTCCCGGCTCGATGACACAGAACTCGTTGCCCTCCGGATCGGCCAGCACCACATGACGCTGTTCCGGCCCCTGGCCGATGTCGGCGGGCCGGGCCCCCAGGTCGAGCGCCCGGGCCACGGTCTCTTGCTGACCCTCGAGCGAGCTGCTGGTCAGATCGAAGTGCATCTGGTTCTGCTCGGTCTTGACCACCGAGGTCGGGCGGAACCGGAGCCGGAACCCGGTGTCGTCGTTCGGCCGCAGGGCGAGCCCGTGGTGTGGGTCGTCGGCCGGCTCCCAGCCCAGCAGGCCGGCCCAGAAGCGGGCCAGGCGGGGCGGGTCGTTCGCGTCGAAGCTGAGCGCGTAGAGCTGTGAGCTCATCGAGGTGTCACCATTCTCGTCGTACGGTGGCCTTGGGCCCGGCCACCAGGCTGGCCGCCGGCACGTCGTCGGCCACGATCGCCCCGGCGGCGATCACGGCGTCACGGCCGATGCTGACCCCGGGCAGGATGGTCGCTCCGGCGCCGATCCAGACGTTCTCGGCGACGTCGATGGGCGCACCGGTGAGGTACAGCTTGCGCTCCGCCGGGTCGACCGGGTGCCCGCCGGTGATGAAGGTGGCCTTCGGGCCGATCATCACCCGCTCGCCGAGCCGGATGCCGGCGTAGTCCAGGAACGTGCAGCCCTGGTTGATGAACACCCGCTCGCCGAGATCGAGGTGCAGCCCGTGGTCGGTGTAGAACGGCGGGTAGATGGTGACTTTCGCCGGCAGCGGCCGGCCCAGGATCTGCTCGAACAGGGCGGCCTTGCCGGCCTCGTCGTCGAACGGCAGCCCGTTCAGTCGCGAGGTGAGCTCGGTGACCCGCAGCACCCGTTCGGCCATGGCCTGGAACTCGGGGCTGTGGATGCGCATCAGACGGTCACCGGTCATACGGCGATCCTTTCAGACCGCTACCGGCGCGCACCGCGTTCGCGCAGCAGCGACGTCAGCCGGGTGACGATCTCGGCCTCGGCCCGGGCCACCAGGCGACCGTCGCGGACGACGACCTGACCGCCGACGACGACGTGCCGGGGCCGCCGCCCGGGCCCGGCCCAGAGCAGCCCGGCCAGCGGGTCGGCGACGCCGGCGTCACTCACCCCGCTCACGTCCCAGCAGACCAGGTCGCCGGCACAGCCCGGATCGAGCCGGCCCAGATCGGCCCGGCCGAGCCCGGCGGCCGAGCCGGCGGTGGCCCAGCCGAGCACCTCCAGCGCCGCGACCGGCCGGCCCGCCAGCGGAGCCACCTGCAGGGCCAGCCGAGCATCGGCCAGCAGGTGCCCGGCGTCGTTGCTGCCCCCGCCGCTGGTGCCCAGCCCGACCGCGACCCCGGCATCGGCCAGCGCCGCCGCCGGGGCCACCCCCCAGCCCATCGGCAGGTCGCAGCCGGGCACGTGGGTGGCGCTGACCCCGCTCACGGCCAGCAGCTGGATCTCGGCCGGGGTGATCCGGCACAGGTGGGCCACGGTGACGTCCGGAGCCAGCCAGCCCCAGTCGGCCAGCAGCTCCAGGGGGCGGCGGCCGTACCGCTCCGCGGCCACCTCGACGTCCACCTGCTCGTTGGCCTGGGTCCGGCGGCGCAACCCGTGGGCCGCGGCCACCTCGCCGAGCAGGGCGAACGTCTCCGGGCCGTCGCTGTGCACGCCGGCCGGCCCGACCGCGACCTGCACCCGGGGGTCGCCGGCGAAGGCCCGCGCGATCGCCTCGGCCGAGGCGGCCGCCGACTGCGGATCCTCCCGGGCGCTGCCCCGGACGAACACCAGCCGCGCTCCCAGCTCGCTCGCGGCCCGGGCCACGGCCCGGGCGATCGACACACCGTCCCCGCCGGCGGGCCAGTTGAGCTGGTGGTCGGCGACCGTGGTGACGCCGCAGAGCAGGGCCTCGGCCAGCCCGGCCGAGGCGGCGACGTGGGCCAGCTCGTCGTCGATCCCGACCGCGGCGTAGGCCGCGGCCATGCGCGGCAGCCAGTCCCGCATCGGCACCCCGCGGGTGCCGGGCAGAGTCCGGAAGGCCGTCTGCAGCAGATGGTGATGGGCGTTCACCAGGCCCGGGGTGACCACGCAGCCGGTCGCGTCGAGCACGTCGGCACTCGAGTCGGGACCGACGTCGGAGCCGGCTCCCGTTGCGACCAGACCGGCGTCGTCGCAGATGATCTCGGCCCCGGTCCGGACCCGGGTGCCGGTCCAGATCAGCTCCGCTCCACTGACCCTCAGCATCGGCCGGACTTCAGCGTGGAGATCAGCATGGCGGCCAGACTACGATGCGGCGATGGGCGACCGACCAGCTACCCCGACTCCGGCGGTGGCCTTGAGCTCCTGCCCGAAAAGCATGACCTACGGCCCTTGTGGGGGCGTGACGGCCGCCGGGGCGTGCGAGGTCGACCCGGCGCCGTGCGTCTTCCTCGACCGGTCGACCGTGCCCTGGTCGCCACCGGCAGCCGACCGGCCGGATGCCGTGCCGCCGGATGCCGCGCCACCGGATGCCGCGCCAGCGGATGCCGTGCCGCCGGACGCCGTGCCGCCGGCCTCCGCGGCCGGGGCCCACCGGATGCGCGCGTTGATCGCCGCCCGGCCGATCGTCGTCGCCGATTTTCCGGCCCGGGCGCTGGACGCCGAGTCGCTCTTCGCCTGCGCCCGGGTGCTGGCCGGGCGGGTGGACGCCGTGCTGGTCGGCGACGCCGGCAATGCCCGGGTGCAGTTTCCGCCGAGCTACCGGGCCCACCTGATCCAGGCCGCCGGGGTGGCCGCCTGGAGCGGTCTGACCTGCCGCGATCGTAACCGGGTGGCGATGGAGGGCGAGCTGGCCGCGCTCGCGCACGTCGGGGTGGCGGCGGTGCACTGCGTCACCGGCGACCACACGCTGACCGGCCACCGGCCCGATGCCCGCCCGGTCTTCGACCTCGACTCCACCCGGGCCGCCCATCTGGCCCACGACGCCGGGCTGCTGGTCTCGGTCGGCGAGGCGCCGGCCACCCGGCCGGTCGAGCGCCGGCCGCAGCGGCTGCTGGAGAAGATGCGGGCCGGAGCGGAGATCTGCTTCGTGAACCACGCCGGCGGGGCCGGACCGGTCGGCCGGTTCATCGGCCAAGCCCAGGATCTCGGCGTCACGATGGGCTTCGTGCCCTGTATCCCGGCGGTGTTCGATCACGAGAGTGCCCTTCTGTTGAGAAGTTTCACCAGCCTGGTGCTGCCCGAGGGTTACCTGGAAGGCATCCTGGCGGCGGCCGACCCGCTCGCGGCCGGGGTCCGGGCCGCGACCGACCTGGCCCACGCCTGCCTGGCCCTCGACGGCGTGGTCGGAGTGAACCTGTCCGGCGGCCCGGGCCCGGGCGGCGAGCCGGCGTTCGCCGAGGCGCTGGCGACCGTGGCCGATCGGATCGGCGTCAGCCGGGCAGCCGGCTGAGCTGCCAGCCGACCTCGGTGGCGGTGTACTCGACCCGCAGGCTGGCGGCGTCCGGATCGCCGTGCCAGAACGTCAGCCGCCGGGGTCGGACCAGGTATCCGGTCCAGGTGGGCGGCTGGTCGTGGCCGCCCGGTCGGGACTCGGCGAAAGCCTTCCAGCGTCGGCGCCTTTCATCCGCCGGCAACTGGGCGAACTCGGCGGTGTTGAGCCAGGCCAGTTGCCGCAGGTACGGCGAGCGAGCCCTGTAGGCCTCGGCGACCTCGCTCGCCGGGGCGAGCTCGGCGCGGCCCTGGACCACCAGTTGCCGCTGGAAGTCCCAGACCAGGGTCAGCGCGACGGCCGGGTTGCCGGCCAGCTGGGCGACCTTGCGGGACCGGGTGTCGGTGTGGAAGTAGAAGCCGCACCGATCGAACGCGGTCAGCAGCAGGGTTCGCGCGTCCGCGGTGCCCTCCGCGGTCACGGTCGAGACGGTCATCGGCGGGCGGTCCGGATCGCCGTTCGGGGGCAGCCACTCCTGCAGGAGCCGCCACGGGTCGCCGTCCATCATGATCGTCACGGTCGGTGCCGGAAGGTCGCGATCTCGGTCAGGGCTCCCACTGCTCGGCGTACCGACTCGGCGAAGAACTCGGCGCCCTTCTCCGCGCTCGATCCGGTCGGGTCGCCGATCACTCCCGACGGGCCGAAGTCGTCGCTGGTCCAGCCGAAACTGACGGGGTAGCCGTTGAACCCGATGTACTCCAGGCCGGCCAGGTGCTCGGGCACGTTGCGCTCGCCCCGCGAGAGGTCGACCAGGTCCGGGCGCAGGTGCATCACCAGGGAGGTCTCGCCGAACCCGGCGTGGATCCCCATCCCGAGCTCGTCCGGCTCGCCGTCGGTTCCGGTTCCGGCCCGCACCTGGCCGGCCGGCATGCTGAACGTGGCCAGGGCGAAACGACGGCGCAGCTCCCGGTTCGCCGTCCCCAGCAGGGCGGTGTTGCCGCCGTGGCCGTTGACGAACACCAGCCGGCGGGCCGGGGTGGCCGCGACACTGCGCCCGAGATCGACCAGCGTCGACCAGAGCGTGGCCGCCGAGAGCCACATCGTGCCACCGGCCCAGGCGTGCTCGTCGGACTTGGTGTAGCTGAGCGTCGGCAGCAGCCAGAGGTCCAGGCCCCGCTCGCGCCCTTCCCGGACGGCGGCCTCGGCGACGCTCTCGGCGATCAGCGCGTCGGTGGTCAGCGGCAGGTGGGCGCCGTGGTGCTCGATCGCCCCGGTGGGCAGCACGATCACCGAGTCCTCGGTGAGTGTGGTCATCACCGCCGGCCCGGACAGTTCGACCAGCCGGTGGGTCATCGCTGGTCTCCCGTCGGTACCTGGACCCGGGCCTGCAGCTTGCCCGGGTTGAGCAGGCGGTACGGGTCGGTCGTGGCCGCCAGGGCCGCCGTCCGCTGCGGCTCGTAGTCGACGAACCACTGGTGCGGGTTGTGATACCCGACCCCGAGCGCCGTGAGCTTGTCGAAGCCGGCGTAGACCTCCGCGGCCCCGGTGTAGCGGCCGGCCAGCATGCCGATCGGGCGGCCCTTCTGAGCCTCGATGTGCAGCATCCCGTCCGGGTACACCGCCTGCACCTCGTCGATCCGGTCGACCAGGGCGTCGCCCGAGACCTCGACGTGGAAGTACGTGTCCGGGTGGGCCGACTGCAGGTACTCGATCGGGTGGTTGTACGACAGCCGGCTGATCCGCAGCATCGCCGCGGCCCCCTCGCGCACCACCTCGACCCGGCCGCCGGCTCCCTCGACCAGGGCCGTGGCCGCCGTCAGCGAAGCGGCGTCGAGGATGCCGCGCAGGCTGGCCCGGCCGGCCGGGATCGCCTCGTCGTCCTCGGGCAGGTTGCCGGCCAGCCGGGCGGGGTCGGCCGAGACCAGCCGGGGGGTCGGCTCCAGGTCGGCGAACGGCCGGATCACGCTCAGGGCCTGCTCGAAGGAGTCGAAGCTGGCGAACAGCCCACGCCAGTCCTGCAGCGGCTCGAGGGCGATCGTGGCCCTGGCGATGATCCCGGCCGTACCGTAGTTGTGGATGTACGGCTCGGCGTCGGCGCCGGTCAGGTGAACCAGTTCGGGCGAGCCGGTGGCCTGGGCCACGTCGAGGGCCAGGGCGAAACCGGTGTGCAGCATGCCGTGCTTGATCGAGCCGGTGCCGCCCGAGCCGCCGGACAGGAACCCGCCGATGCTGGAGCTGGTCGTCGAGGGGTACATCAGCACCTGCTGGCCGGCCCCGTTGGCGGCCTTCTCGATCGCCGCCAGCGGCACGCCGGCCTCGACCACCGCGTAGCCGTCGCCGATCTCGACGATCCGCCGGGCCCGGCTGGTGTCCAGCACCAGGCCGGCGCTCATCGGGATGGCCTGGCCGTAGTTGCCGGTGCCCTTGCCGCGAGGGGTGACCGGCACCCGGTGGCGCACCGCCGCGGCCACCACCAGACCGATCTGCTCGGCCGTGTCCGGCCAGGCCACGAGATCGGCCAGCCCCAGCGGGAGCTGCTCCTTGATCACCGGGGAGAGCCGGGCCCCGTCGATCGAGGCCCGCTCCCGGACCGGCCGGTCGGTGCTCACGGCGCGCTCGCCGAGCAGGGCCCGCAGCTCGTCGGCCAGGGCCCCGGTTGCCGGGCCGGCGTCGTCCGTCATCGTCGGTTCCTCTCAGGTCGATTCAGGGATCGAGCTCAGTGCATGACCATTCCGCCGGTGACGTTGAAGGCCTGACCGGTGAGGTAGGCGCCGTCGGCCGAGGCCAGGAAGGCGGCCAGGCCGGCGACGTCCTCCGGTGTGCCCAGCCGGCCCAGCGGGGAGTAGCTGCTCCAGGTCTCGACGTCCCGCTCGGTGCGGGTGGCCGCCCCCATCTCGGTGAGCACGTACCCCGGGCAGAGTGCGTTCACGGTGATCCCGTGCTCGCCCCACTCCAGGGCCGCGACCCGGGTCAGGGTCACCACCGCCGACTTCGAGGCGGCGTAGTGCCCTTCGCCGGCGCCGCCCTTCTTGGCCGCCATGCTGGCGATGTTCACGATCGTGCCGCCGGCACCGGCCGCGATCATGCTGCGGGCGGCCACCTGCATCGTGATCAGCACCGAGCGGGCGTTGATCCGGAACATCTCGTCCCAGTCGGCCGGGGTGACGGCCAGCAGGGGCAGGTGCCGCAGGATGCCGACGCTGTTCACCAGGACGTCGAGGCCGCCGAGCCCGTCGATCGCCTCCTGGGTCACCGCGTCGGCGGCCTCCGGGTCGGCCAGATCCACCGGGTGGAACGATGCGCCCAGGCCGGCGGCGATCTTGGTGCCGACGTCGACCAGCCGGTCCAGGACCGCCACCCGCGCGCCCTCCTGGGCGAAGCGAGCGGCGATCCCGGCCCCGATGCCCCGGGCGCCCCCGGTGACCACCACCCTGCGGCCGGCGAACCGGCCGGCCGAGTCGGAGACGTCACTCATCGGCAGTGGTCACTTCAGGCCGATCTTCGGGTCGAGGAACTCGTTGGTGAAGATGTCGGCCGGGGTCAGGCCGGCCTTCGGGACCGTCTTGCTCGCCTTGAAGATCGGCGTCGTGATGTCGATGATCTGCTTGACCCGGCTCTCGTCCATGTCGCCGATCTCGGCGTTGCTGCCGTTGCTGACCAGGCCGACGGACTTCATCGTGGCCACCGAGTAGTCGGCCACGCCCGCGCTGTAGACCCAGCCGTTGTTGAACTTGGTCACCAGCTCCAGGATCAGGTCGTTGGTCTGCTTCGGGTTCGCGAAGTAGTCGACCTCGGCCTGCTGCAGCACCGGGACCAGCTTCTTCAGGCACGGGGTCAGCGTGGTCAGGTCGCCCGACCGCACCGACACCGCCGAGGCGTAGATCGGGTAGCCGACGTCGTTGGTGAGCTGGTACTTCACCGGCTTGCCCCAGGCCGGCAGCTCCTTCTCGTAGATGTACGGCTCGGCGCTGGCGAAGCCCTGCTGCGCGTCCTTGCCCTTGGCCGCGACGAACTTGGCCGGGGTGCCGTCGTAGGTGCCGTCGATCACCGATTTCGGCAGCGTGCCCGACCCCTTCAGGTACTCCATGTAGGCGGCGCCGCCGAAGTAGCGCACCACGCCACCGTCGGCGGCCAGGGCCGTGCCGAGCGACTTGATGTCGGTCACCGCGGGGTACTTGGCCGGGTCCCACATGATCATCTGCGGGCCCTTCTCCAGCGGCGCGAAGACCGCCGTGGTTGGGTTCGACCCGGAGAGCTGGACCGCCTCGTCGGTGGAGACGTACCCCAGGGTGATCTTCTTGTCCTGGTACATCTGGCTGGTCACGGTCGCGTAGCCGATCGCCGGGCCGCCGGAGCGGACCTCGACGTTGACCCCGGTCGGCTGGCCCTGGTAGAGCAGCGGCCCGGAGACCGACTTCTTGTCGGAGTCGACCGTGTAGTCCTTGCCCAGCAACTGGTACAGGTGGCCGTGCTCGGCCTCCGGGTTCCAGTCGGTCTGGATGACGACGGTGGCCGGGCAGTCCGCGGACAGGTTGACGGCGGCGTCGGCGGCGGCGGTGGCCGGGGTCGCGGTCGAGCCGGACGAACCGCCGCCACAGGCGGCGAGGCTGAGGCCGGCGACGGCGACGGCGACGACGGCGACGCCGATGGCCAGGCGGGAACGCGGAGTGCTGGAAAGCATCGGGACTCCTTGGAGGTGAACGGAACCGGTCGGGACCGGTCGGGACCGGTCGGGCTAGGAGAAGTCGAACCACTTGCCGATCGCCAGCCGGCCGAGCAGGCCGAAGAGCAGGAAGACGGCCACCCCCAGGAGGGAGGCGGTGATGATCGCGGCGAACGTGCCGGCGCCGTTCAGCCGCGCGTTCGACACCTGGATCAGGACGCCGAGGCCGGGCGTGCCCCGCTGGAAGAACTGGTCGCCGACGATGGCGCCGATCACGGCCAGCCCGGCCGCGGTGCGCAGGCCGACGAAGATCGCGGGCATCGCGGCCGGTAGCTGGAGCTTGAGCAGCGTGGTGAATCGCCCGGTGCCCTGCAGCCGGAACAGTTCTCGCTGGGCCCGGTCGGTGGACTGCAGGCCGAACAGGGTGTTGGAGACCAGCGGGAACAGGGCGATCATCACGGTGACGATCACCCGGGAGGTCATCTCGTAGCCGAACAGGGTCCCGATCAACGGCACGATGGCCAGGATCGGAATGGTCTGCAGGATCACCGCGTACGGGTACAGGGACTGCTCGAGCCAGCCGGCTTGAGCCATCAGCACCGCCCAGGTCATCCCGATCACCACCGCCACGGCCAGCCCGACCGCGGTGACCAGCGTGGTCTGGCCGAGGTCGTGCAGGAGCTGGGAGCGGAAGGCCGGGTCGCGGACGGCGATGTCGAACACCAGGTGCGGGTAGGGCACCACGAACGCGAGCTCCTTGACCCGGTCGTAGTACAGCGCGATCAGGTACCAGAGCCCGATCACCAGGGCGAACACGATCGTCGGCTGCCACCAGGGCTTGCGGAAGAACCGGCCCATCAGGTGTGTGCCTCCTTCAGCGCGTGCGAGATCTCGCCGACGAGCTCGGCGAACTCGCGGGTGAAGCGGATGTCGGGGTCGCGCGGCATCGCGAACGGCACGTCGAAGGTGGCCACGATGGTGCCGGGCCGCCCGGACATCACACACACCGTGGTGGACAGATAGACCGCCTCGGCCACCGAGTGGGTGATGAACAACCCGGCGAAGTTCTTCTCCCGGAACAGCCGCAGCAGCTCGTCGTTCAACCGCTCGCGGGTGATCTCGTCGAGCGCGCCGAACGGCTCGTCGAACAGGAACAGCTCCGGGTCCAGGGTCAGCGACCGGGCCAGCGAGGTGCGCATCTTCATCCCGCCGGACAGTTGCCGGGGCAGGTGATTCTCGAAACCGGTCAGCCCCACCAGGTCGATCGCCTCGGCCGTCTTCGCCGCCCGGTCGGTCCGGGCCATCTTGTGCAGCTCGGCCAGCAGTTCGACGTTGCGCCGCACGGTTCGCCAGGGCAGCAGGGTGGCGTCCTGGAAGACGTATCCGATGCGCCGGGCCGCGACCTCGACCGCGACCGTGCCGTCGGTGACGGTCTCCAGGCCGGAGGCGATGCGCAGCAGGGTGGACTTGCCGCAACCGGAAGGCCCGACGACGGAGACGAATTCCCCCCGGCGCACGGTGAGGTCCACTCCGGTCAGCGCGTGAGTGCCGTCCGGGAACCGCATCGAGACGTCCGAGAACTCCAGCAGGGCCGGGGGCTCGGTCGTGACGGTCATGGCTGTTCACCTCCTGCAGGTCGCAGATCACGGTCGGTTCGAGGTACGGACGACGGCGCGGCGACCGGGACGGCCGGGACGGCTGGGGCGGCCATCTGCCGGTCGACGGTGCTGGTCGCGACCAGGGCGCCCCCGCTGATCACGTACCGGTCGGCCGAGGCGGCGGCGATCACCTCGCCGAGACCACTGCCCCGGACGGCCAGCAGGTCGGCGCGGGCACCCGTGACCGCTCCGGCCGGGGGCAGGCCGAGCACCGAGCGGGCACCGTCGGAAACCGCCCGGTAGGCCTCGTTCAGGGTCAGGTGCCCGGCCGTGACCAGCAGCGACGCGGTCTCCAGGGCATCGCCGCGACCGACCGGGTTGAACGGGTCGCGGATGTTGTCGGCCCCGGCCGCGACCCGGACCCCGGCGTTCAGGAAGGCCCGTAGTGCGGTCAGCCCGCGCGGGGTCGACACCGGGTGTTCCCAGCCCTGCAGGTAGAGGTTCGTGATCGGCAGCGAGATGACGCCGAGGTCGGCCGCCAGCAGTTCGGCGATCGTGGCGTCCAGCTCGGCCGGCGCCAGGGTGCCCTGGCGCACACAGTGCCCGGCCGAGCGGATCCGGCCGGCCGGCCAGCCCCGCGCGACCCGGGCGTAGTGGGTCAGGGTCGGCTCGCCGTCCAGGCTCTCGTCGGCGTGGAAGTCGGTGCCCAGCGAGCGTTCCTGGGCGATGGCGAGCAGCCGGTTCAGGTCGGCCAGTGGGTCCGCGGCCAGGTGGGGGGCGCCGCCGAGCAGGTCGACCCCCAGATCCAGGGCCTCGTGGACGACGTGGTCGGGGGTGTCGGGGGCGGCCAGCGCGACCAGTTGCAGGTCGACCAGACCCGCGAGCTCGGAACGCAGCTCGACCAGGGCCCGGACACCGCGCATCGGCTCGGGGCCGGTCAGCAGGTCGACGTGGCTGCGGATCGCCGTCGTCCCGTTGCCCAGCATCAGCAGGGCCGCCGCCCGGGCCCGGGCCTGGATCTCCGCCGACGTCATCCGCGTGCTGTAGGCCCGCCAGGAGGCGATCGCCTGCCCGAGATCGCCCATCGGCGGCTGGATCTCGTCCCAGGAGAGAGCCTTGTCGAGGTGTGCGTGCGGCTCTGCCGGAGCGGTCAGCAGGACGAAACCGGCGAGGTCGAGGTCGCCTTCGCGCGGTGCGCCGGCCGGCGGGGCGGCCGGGTTGACGGAAGTAACGGTGTCGCGGCTGATTTCGAGGTCGACCCGGCTCCCGTCGGGCAGGGTGGCGCCGAGCAGCCGGGAGAGCTGTTGCGGCAATACCGGCATCTTGCCCCTCTCTGACCATGGTGGGTGGTCGGCGGCGACCGGTATCCTGTCCAGGAATGTTCCTGTGTAGAACATTGGCGAATCTAGGTATCACTTGTTTCGCCGAGGTCACATCGTTGTGCCGTCTACCTGTCTGACCATTTCGTTACCACCGAGGAGGTCTCCGTCAGCACGGCACCCGATGACCTCGACCCGGTGACGAACGGGCTGGGCGCGCGGATCCGCAACCTCCGGCAGGCCCGCGGTCTGACCCTCACCCAGCTCGCCACCCGGGCCGGGCTCTCCCACCCGTTCCTCAGCAAGCTGGAGCGAGGTCTGGCCCGGCCGAGCATGGCCTCGCTCGCCCAGATCGCGCTCGCCCTCGGCACCAGCCAGGTCGAACTGCTGGCGGGCGGGGGAGAGGACGCCGTCCCGAATCGGGCCCCGACCGAGGTGTTGCGAGCCGGTGAAGGGGTCACTGGGCCCTACGGGCTGGGCTGGGCCCGGCTGCTGGCCGGCGGCCGGCGGCGGTTCCAGCCGATGGAGTTCGAGGGCGAGAACACCGACCCCGGCGAATACTTCCTGCACGCCGAGGACGAGTTCCTCCTCGTGACGTCGGGCATCGTGCGGGTCGACCTGGCCGAGCAGGGCAGCATCACACTCGAGACGGGTGACTCGCTGTACCTGGACGGGGGTGTGCCGCATCGCTGGTGCGCCGCGGTCCCCGGCCGATTCCGGATGTTCGTCGTCAAGGAGCGCCCGGACCGCCGATAGCCACCGCTGAGCGCTCCGGCCTCGGCCTGGCTCCGGCCTCGGCCTGGCTCCGGCTTCGGCCCTGGCCCGGCCTCGGCCCTGGCCCGGCCTCGGACCTGGCCCGGCCTCGGACCTGGCCCGGCCTCGGACCTGGCCCGGCGTCGGACCTGGCTCGGTTACGGACCCGGATCGAGCCGGCCCGGTCGTGTACAGATCAATGCACCAATCTGGGGGTGGATCACCACCGGTCCGATACATCGATCTCTACAGCTCGGCGGCGTTCGGCGGACTGCATCTCGGGGCTCATGAGCGCACGGAAGTCGTTTATGTCCGGCATGTGTCATGCTACGTCGCCAACACGACCAGCAGATCGTCGCTGATCGGACTACGTACGGGGTTCAAGGGGTTGCGAGTGGACGGATACAGAGCCATCGCCGGCGACTGGTGCTCTCGGGGTCCCTGGTCGTGACCGAGCCCGTCGAGCAACTTGCCGCACTTGTGCGCCAGGCCCGGGCCCAGGCCGGGTTGAGTCAGGACGAGGTCGCCCGAGTCAGTGGACTGAGCGTGCGAGCGCTGCGCGATCTTGAGCGCGGGCGGGTCCGCAAGCCGCGTGAGGAGTCCCTTCGTCGGCTCTTCGCCGTCCTCGAGATCGACGGGTCGGACCGCGACCGGATCCTGGCGAGCGTCGCCCAGCATCCGCGGCCAGGTCTCGCGGAGCAACCATCGCCTCTTCCGACGGTCACCGTCGACGTCCTCGGCACCTTGAAGCTGTGCCGGGACGGCGCCGAGGTGCCCGTTTCCGGCGCCGTTCCCCGGGCGGTGCTGGGGCTCGCCGCCCTGCGTCTCGGCCGGCCCGTGACGCGGGATGAGATCGTCGATGCGCTGTGGGGGGATCGCCCGCCCGTCAGTTGGGTCAGTCAGGTGCACACGGCCGTGGGTCAGCTCCGCAGGCTGCTCGATCCCGGGCATGCCCGCGGTAGCCGTACCGGCAGGCTTGCCCTCGACCGCACCGGTTACGTGCTGGACCTGGGGCCGGATGCCGTCGACCTGCACCGGTTCAGCCGTCGCTTCAAACAGGCCCGCGCCGGGGTGAATGGTGGTGCCCGCGACGACCCGCCGTCGGAGGCGGCCATGGAGGCTGCGCTGGTCACGCTCGACGTGGCGCTGGGCGACTGGCGAGGCCCGGTGTTGAGCGGCGAACTGGCCGGGGTGCGCGACCACCCGGTGGCCCTCGCCGCGGCCGGCCAGCGCCTGGAGGCCGCGCTCCTGCTCGCGGATCTCGCCCTTCGCCTGCGGCGGGCCGACCTCGCGATCGAGCACCTGGGGCCGCTCGCCCGCGCTGAGCCGTACCACGAGGGGTTACACGCTCGGCTCATCCTCGCCCTCGCCGCGCGCGGTGAGCAGGCAGCCGCGTTGGAGAGTTTCGCCGCGGTCAGGAAGCAGCTGATCACCGATCTCGGGATCGAACCAGGTCCGCAGCTGCGCTACGCCCAGACTCTGGTCCTCGACGGCGAGCACACGCGATCGCTCGACCCGCGGTTCGCTGACGCGAGTGGTGAGGCGTACCGGGGGCCGGACCCGGTCCAGGATGACTGGACCACGCCTCACATGCTGCCCGCCGATCTGCCCGACTTCACCGGGCGCGAACAGGAATTGAACCTGATCACGGAGCTGCTGACCGGCACCGGGGACAGCGCCGATCCACCGGTCCGCCGGCCCGTGGTGGCCGTCGCCGGGATGGCCGGGGTGGGCAAGACGGCGCTGATCGTGCGGGTAGCGCACCGGCTGGCGCCGGCGCATCCGGACGGCCAGCTGTACATCAACCTACGGGGTGCGGACGACGCCCCGCTCCGCCCGGCCGACGTCCTGGCCCGCTTCCTGCGCGCTACCGGCGTCAACGGTCCCGCCATCCCCCAGGACGTCGCCAGCCGGGAGGACATGTACCGCAGCCGCACCGCGCAGCGACGTCTGCTGGTCGTGCTGGACAACGCCTCGTCGGCAGCGCAACTGCGTCCCCTCCTCCCCGGCGGCACAGGCTGCTCGGTCCTGGTCAGCGCGCGCACGCGGCTCTCCGCCCGGGAAGGTGCACGCTGGATCGCCCTCGACGTCCTACCGTCCGAGCAGTCCCTCGCCCTGTTGGAGCGGGTCGCCGGGCCCGACCGGGTGCACACGGATCGGGCCGGCGCGGCGGAAATCATTCAGCTGTGCGGCAATCTGCCCCTGGCGGTCCGCATCGCCGGAGCCCGGCTGGCCGAGCACCCGAGTTGGCCGATGAGTCGGCTCGCAGGCCCGCTGCGGCAGGAGCGCCAGCGGTTGGACCAACTCACCGTCGGGGACCTCGCCGTCCGGGCGTCGATGGAGTTCAGCTATCGGGATCTCCGCCCCCGGGCGCGCCGGCTGTTTCGGCTGCTGAGTCTGCTCGACGCCCCGGACCTTCCGGCCCGCGTCGCTGGGGCCGTGCTCGAAACACCTGCCGCAGAAGCCCTCGCCCCCCTCACCGAACTCGTCGACGCCAACCTGATCACGGAGACCGACCCGGACGAGGCCGGGCAACTGCGCTACCGGTTTCACGACCTGGTACGCCTCTACGCCCGAGAGCGGGCCGAGGCCGAGGACGGCGCCGAGGTCACCGAAGCGGCCGTCCGGCGGGCGCTAGGGGCTTGGCTGACCCTGGCGGAGCGGTTCGCCCGTGAGGTGCCCGGTCCGTGTTACGCCCCGCTCACCGGATGCGCCGAGCGGCCCGATCTCGCGGACCTCACCGACTTTGCGCAGGTCGACCCGCTGCGTTGGTTCGACGCTGAGCAATCCGCTCTGCGGGCCGGCGTCCACCAAGCCTGCCGCGGTGGCCTGGACGAGCTCGCCTACGAGCTCGCCGGCAGCCTGGAGAAGTATTTCGACCTGCGAGGGATGTACGAGGAGTGGCGGGCGACCAACGAACAGGTTCTGCACCTGTGCCGAGCGAGGGGCAACTCGCGAGGCGAGGCGGTCATGCTGCGCGGATTGATCGACGTCCGGACCTGGAACACCGCCCACGACGGCGGTGACGGAAGCGACGGCAGCGGCACGGCGATGGGCCGCATGCTGACTGACGCCCTTCGCCTGGCCGAGATGTTCGAACGCCTGGGGGAGCCGCGTGGTCGCAGTGACGCCGAGGTCGCCGTCGCGTGGGGGTACTGTGCCGCCGGCGATGTGGGAGCGGGTCTCATCTACGCGCGGCGCGCCCTCGATCTGGCTGAGGGTGCAGGCCACCTGGGCGGGGTCGCCCGCGCCCAGGTTGCGTTGGCGCTGGCCGATCACGTCACGCCGGGCGGCGGCGCGGGCGCGCTGGATCATCTGCAGAAGGCTCTGGTGGCGGCCCGTGCGCTCGGCAACGCTCGCTACGAGGCGAGCGTGCTCCAATTCCTGGGGATCGCCCATGCGGCGATGGGGGACGCCGCCCGCAGCGGTGCCTGCCTGGACGAGTCACTCGCCATCTCGCGCCGGTACTCGGACCGGTTCACCGAGGTCTTGACCCTGCTCGCGCTCGCTCGCCTGCACCTGACCACGGCGGATCCCAGAGCCCGGTCCGAGATCGAGACCTCACTCGCCCTGGGACGCCGCTTCGCCATGCCGCACCACGTCGCCGATGCGTTGACCGTGCTCGGACAACAGGCGCTCGCCTCCGGCGACGCTACCGGGGCGGTGGCGTACCTGAGCGAGGCGGTCGACCTGTGGCGCACCCGCGGCTGGCCACGGTTCCTGGCCGAGGCGCTGACCGCCTGCGGGGCCGCCCACCGCGAGGTGGGCGACCCCGGGGCCGCGCAGAAGTGCTGGACGGAAGCAGCCGACCTGTTCACGACCCTGAGCGACGAGGAGGCCGCGAACCAGGTCAGGGAGCTGCTCACCAGGGGGACGGCGACCGCCCCCCTGGCCGGCCCGGCCGCCGTCCCGCCGTCAGGTCACCAACTGGCGTAGAACACCGCGTTCGCTGCCACCCACAGCGGCCCGGCCCCCTTGGCGATCTGCGGCCAGTGGTCCCAGTTGGTCATGTTGCAGGACGCGTTGTAGTGGCAGTACTTGATGGGGTAGTTGAAGCCGCGACCGTCCTCGGTGATGTTGGCCATCTGGCCATGATCCAGCCCGGAGCCGCTGAGGAAGAGGTACTTGTGCCCCGGATGCCTCGACGCCTTGGTGTTCAGCGCACTGCCGGTGTTGACCACCCAGTCCGCCCCCGAGCCGATGAACGACCAGTCGGTGCCCATCTTGGACTGTGGGTTGCCGTAGGGAGCGATCCAGTTGCGCAGGAAGCTGCTGCCCGGAACCATCTCGCACACCTGAAAGCGGGATGTGGAGCAGCCTCCCCACACGGAGGCCCGGGCCCCTTCGTGCGGGCTGGACAGGGTCGCGACGTCCTCGATGTAGAGGTACGGCGGGAAGTTGCGACCTGAGGCCGTGGTCCAATGCTTCTGCGTCCCGGTGAGCGCGGTCCGGGTGACGAGCCCGCCCATGGAGTGGGCGATCACATCAACCGGCACCCCGTAGCGCGAATAGGTGTTGTAGATGTACCAGGCGAAGCTCGAGCCCAGATCTTCGATCGCATGGCCGGTGCCACCCGACCCCGGGATCCGGGTGCAGTTCTTCCCGCCGGACGAGTAGAAGGTCAGCTTCTTGACCTTGCCCGCCCACCCTCGCTTGTTGTTGAGATACTTCTCGACCTTGCCGCCGCCCCAGTACTTGCTGCAGTCGACAGAACCGCTGACCGTGAAGCCGTGCAGCAGGATCAGCGTCTTGTACCCGTCGCTGCGACGGGGCGTCGCGGCGGCGCTGGTCGCGGAGGCTCCGTCCGCCGAGGTGCATCCCGCCGCCTGCACCGAGTCGGTGGTGGTGTCGGGGCTCTGGTCCGTCTCGGGTGAGGAGTCGGTGGTGGTGTCGGGGCTCTGGTCCGTCTCGGGTGAGGAGTCGGTGGTGGTGTCGGGGCTCTGGTCCGTCTCGGGTGAGGAGTCGGTGGTGGTGTCGGGGCTCTGGTCCGTCTCGAATGACAAGTCGGAGCTGGTGTCCGGGCCCGGGGTCGTCTCCGCTGACGAGTCGGTGCCGGCGTCCGGGGCGGTCTCGGCGGGTCCGGGCGACGAGATGCATGGCGCTGTCTGCACTGACTGCACTGACTGCGCCGCCTGCACCGGTGTGCCGAAGCCGACCGTTAGCCCCAAGAGGGGTACGGCCAAAGCTGTGGCCAGTGCGATCCGTCGTTTCATTGTTCCTCGATTGTGGTTGTTGATCCGGTTTTGATCTCAGCGACAACCTAGGGCAGCGCAATGATGTGGCCTCTGTCCGGGAGGCGACCGTGGGCTCGGCCACTGGAGGCCGCCCTGACCTGCGCAGACGTCAGATCACCGCCGACTGACGACCGGGACCGGCAGTTCCGCCCGGCAGTTCTGCCCGGCAGATTCGGTGCCTGCCTCGTCCGGCACCTCGTGGGGCAGGGCTCCGGCGTACTCGTGAGTTGCCCGCGTATGTGGGGCCGGGCAGGTAGAGGGCGTCCGTGACTCGGGGGTGAGCTGGGGCTTGCTCACGACAGAACCCCACACCTGCCGCTGGATTCGGCCGCTCCAGTCAGTCTCGGTCCTTCCTTTACCGGCTCGCCGGCGGGACGACCTGCCCTCTGGTTGGGCTGCCTACCTCGCTGCCCTTGATGCGCAGCCTCTTTCGGACGCCGAACCCGAGCAGGGCGACGCCGACGAGTCCGACACCGACGTGGATGCCGACACCCACCAGGCCTTCGGAGTCGTCTCGGCCGAAGGTCAGACGATCGCCCGTCTGGGCGAGGAGCAGCAGGCCCCACGAGATCTGCCCTCGTCCCTCACGCCCACTCATGATCCACAACCTACGCCAATTTCGGCCACGTCCGCCCTGGCTGTTCGCGGCTCAACGGTCATCCCGCCAGTTGGAGGGAGCGGCTGATTCCTCTGACGGCCTGGGCCGTGTCGATGTTCAAGGGGCGGCGGCCGAAGATCGGGGCCGGCCTGCGGTCTCAGCCCGCATCTGTGGTCATCCTGCGACGTTTCAATGCGTAGAGAATACAAACGATCATCGCACCCGTGCCAAGATCCGGTGATGGAGCTGGGGCGATGGATCTGGCTCGGCAGCACCATCCTCATCGCCCTGGCGGTCTGGTGGGACGCTCACGTACGACTTGGCATGCACTACGGCGGACCGACTGGCCGCAGTGGCGCGCTGGGTGCCCCGGGGTGGGTGGCGCTGATGCTGGTCGGCTGGCCACTGGCTCTACCCCTGTACGCCTACCGTCGCCGTCAGTGGCTCGATCGTAGACCTTGAACCGCTGAATCAAGATCATCTTGTTTTGCAAGAGAGTGAGCGAAGCGGCAAGCCAGTGGCCGGCCCGAGGCGGGCGCACCCGCCCGCCTCGCGGGCGGCTCTTGATGGACGAGGCGGGGCTCAGCGCCCGGGCCGCCGCCGACCAGCTCGGCCACGCCAAGGTCTCCATGACTCAAGATCACGACTTCGGTCGTAGGCGCGCTCAGACCGGGGCGGCCGGGGTGCTGGAGTCGATGGACAAGCCCGAGAGCACGGATGGGAACCATGCATAGACCATGTCGATGATCTTGAAGTCAGAGCCTTTAATGCCTCTGACCTGCGTGGTTGTGGGCCCCCGGGGGATCGAACCCCGAACCCGCGGATTAAAAGTTGGCTGGTGTCAATGCTTTTCGTGTCGTCGAGTATCAGCATAGCGTGATCTGTGCAGGGTGTCGCGATTTCGACTGTCGGTTGCTGACAACGAGGGCCGCCTGGTTACGCGGCATCCCCTTCCCATTTCCCTACCACCACCGCCCGGTCTATTGGGCGCGCGCTTCGAGGCGTGGACGGCAACGCGGATCCCAGTTGACCGGTCAGGGGTTGCCGCGTGGGCGGTGAAACCCGGGCGCCCATCACCCCGCAAGCCCTCGCTGTATGGCAGCGAACTGGTTGCCCGGGATGGTGCCTGAGATCGCCGGTGATGAGGGACGTCGGCCCGCTGCTGTGCCCCTGGTTGAGCATCATCTCGCAGCGCTGAAGGTCGCTAGGGACAGCTGAAGCAGGTCGGACCGCAGCCGCAGGTCTGCTCGATATCGCCCTCGTGATGGGGGCCGAAAGCCAGCGCAGTCGTGGGCGGGCAGCAGTCGTTGCCCCGCCAGGCGTTGATCCCCTCGCGAACCGCGACGGCGGCGATGATGAGAGCGGCGATGGGGTCGGCCCACGACCACCCGAAAATGGTGTTGACGAGCAGGCCCACCAGCAGGACAGCGGACAGGTACGTGCACAGCAGGGTCTGCTTAGCGTCGGCGACGGCCGAGGCTGAGCCGAGCTGGGAGCCGGACTGACCTTCTCCGCCGTCAGCAACACATGCACGATGGGAAACCTGCTGTTCCGCCTGCCATATAACCGTGTCGAGGGCGCTGACATCAATCGGGCGGTGGCCCGTCTGCTGGCCCCTGCAGCCGAGGTGAGCTGAGGGATGGACGCCACGACCCGCGCCGCACACTGGGCCACCGTTCACGGCCAGGGCCGCGAAACCGACCGCAGCTGGTACCAGGAACACGCCGTCACCACCATGAACCTGCTCACCTCCGCCGGCGTCACCCCGGAGCATGCAGTCCTGGACGTCGGCGGGGGCGCCTCCACCCTGGTCGACGACCTGGTCGCCGCCGGGTTCGGTGACGTCACCGTCCTGGACATCAGCGAACAGGCCCTGGCGATCGCCCGCGCCCGGATCCCTGCGGCCCCGGTGGCCTGGCTGGTGCAGGACGTCGTGCGATGGGAACCCACCCGCAGGTATCAGGTGTGGCACGACCGGGCGGTGTTCCATTTCCTTCTCGACGACGACGACGAGCGGGCCGCCTATCGCGTCACGCTGCGTCAGGCACTGGCCCCGGCCGGGATCGCCGTTGTCGCAACGTTCGCCGAGGACGGACCCACGACCTGTTCGGGCCTGCCCGTGCGCCGCTACGACCTTCCTCGCCTCGTCGACGCGCTCGGACCCGGTCTGCGGGTGCTGTGAACGCCACCAGCAGCACCCACGTCACTCCTTCCGGGAGCGGTCAGCCGTTCACCTGGGTCGTGATGCAGGCCGAGTAATCTGCGAAAGTCATTGCGGGTCCGGAACTGCGGTATACCTGGGTGGGGCCTTCCCCGGCTTCACGTCCACCTGCCGACCGTCAGGCAGAACGCGGATCGCCTCGATCTCGTGGCAGCCGGCCAGCCAGGTTCGGGCTCGTTGCGGGCCCCATTACTGGTGCTGGTGCTAGGCGGGAACGATGGTGACGGGGACGCTGCTGTCGTGCAGGAGTCCCCGGCTGGTGCTGCGTCCGAATAGTCGCTCGAGAAGTGACCGGTCGTGGCTACCGACAATGATCATGATCGCGTTGGTGCCCTGGTCGGCGAGGACCTGGGCCGGTTCTCCTTCCGCGCAGACGATGTGGCAGCCAAGGTCGGCTGATGACGCGCCGAGGGCACGGTGCAGCGCGGTTTCGGCGCTGGATCGGGCAGTGGCGTGCAGTTCGGTGTCGGAGGTGTCGAAGTTGTCGAGGTCGGGATCGATCGGCCGGTCGTAGGCGGTGACGACGACGAGTCGGGCGTGGCGTAGGCCGGCTTCCTGGGCGGCGAACCGCAGGGCGGGATCGCTCTGGGGGTTGCCGTCACAGCCGACCACGATGATCGGTGAAGTGGTCATGTCCTTGGTCTCCTTGGTCTCAACGATGGTTTCGGGTGACGCGCCGCAGTGACACCAGCAGCAGGGCCGGGATGGCGAGGGGTAGAAGCCACCAGGCGGGGATCGTGGTGGTGGCAAGGACGGCGGTGCCGGCCAGGCAGGCGACGACTCCGGCGGCGATCTGCCAGTCGTCACCGACGATGAAGTCCCACCAGAAGGCCGCGAAACCTCGGAGCACTGCGTTGATGCGGGTCATTGCGGGCTCCCCACGATGCTGTCCAGGGGCGGAGGAGTCGCATCGGTCTGGCGGCGTAGCCAGCCGACGAGGGCAACGGCCATCGCCAGGACACCGGCGATGACCGGCAGGAGGGCCAGATCCCGGCCGGGCCAGTGGGCGCCGGCGCCTTCGACGCCCCAGAACATCCCGAACGAGGTGAGCAGGACGCCTACCGCGAACTTCAGGGTGTTCTCCGGCACCCGCGCCAGCGGCGCCCTGAGGGCGACGCCGGCGGCCGTGACCAGGATGACGGCGCTCAGGGCGGCGGCTGAGGCGAGCGGGACGTTGTGCTGGTTGGTGCCGAAGGTCAGCACGATGAAGGCCACCTCCAGTCCTTCGAGCAGGACGCCTTTGAAGGCGAGGGTGAACGCGTAGGCGTCGCCCAGCAGGCCGGTGCGCCGGCGGTCGGCTTGATTGGCTGCACGGCGTTGCCTTTCGAAGATGGCGGCCTCGTCGTGGAGGGCCTTGAAACCGGACGCGCGCAGGATCGCCTTGCGCAGCCAGCCAAGCCCGAAGATCAGGAGTAGGCCGCCGACGATCAGCCGTAATGCGTCGATCGGGATCACGCTCAGGCCGGGCCCGAGGGCGGCGACGATGAGGGCGAGAACGACCAGGCCGGTGCCGGCACCGCGGACCGTGGAGGGCCACTCGCGGGTCGTGCCGACCGCGAGGACGATGGTCAGGGCTTCGACCGATTCCACCACGCAGGCGGCGAAGACGGCCAGGAAGAGTAGGATGTCGCCAGTCATGACCACACCGCCTGGGCGATCGTGGCACCGAGGAACGCCGCTCCCAGTCCGGCGCCCACACTGACGACGATGTTGGCGGTGGCGAAGAACCGGGAGCCCTGTTCGGCCAGACGCATGCTCTCGTAGGAGAACGTCGAATAGGTACTCAGGGCGCCGCAGAGCCCGGTTCCCAGCAGGATCTGCAGGCTGTGCGGGGCGGCGCCGGCCACGACCGCCCCGGTGACAACGCCGAGGACCAGGCAGGCACTGACGTTGACCGTGAACGTTCCCCAGGGGAACACGGTGTCGTGGCGGGACTGGATCGCCCGGTCACTCAGGTAGCGCACAGGAGCGCCGACGCCGGCGCCGAGGATCACCAGGAGAAAAGTCATCGGCGGGCCGCCGCCACCATCAGCCGGGTCAGCCGGGTCGTTGTCGTGACGGCGACCAGGGCGGCGATCACCGTGACGGCGAGGTCGCCCAGCGCCGTGCGGGCCTGTCCCGTGGTCACCAATCGCTGGATGTCGACGGCGTAGGTGGAGAAGGTGGTGAATCCACCTAGCACGCCGGTGCCCAGGAAGGGGCGGATCAGTCGCCGGCCGGTGAACACGTCGGTCACCAGCACCATGAGCACCCCGATCAGGGCGCATCCGCTCACGTTCACCCACAGGGTGGTCCAGGGAAAATGACCCGCTGTGGTCGGCCACCATACGGCGGCGCCGTAGCGGGCGGTGGCGCCGATCATGCCGCCGGCGCAGATCACCGCCAGGACCGCGGCTTCGCCCGGTTTCCGCCCGGCCTGCACACGGTCGGAGGGCAGGGCAACGTCGGCATCGACCGGTTCGGCGGCCGCCATTTGTGCTTCGCTCATCAACACCCCTACCCGGACATGGCGAAACAGCACGCCAATCGACTTCACAGGTAGGGACTGTTGGCCACATCGTCGTGACGGTTCGGTTCCGGCGAGCCCCACCACCGGTCTCTCAGTCGCAATTGTACTCCGTTCGATCCGGCCGGCCCCTCCCACCGTCGCAATGTTCCGCCGACCGCCCACCATGGTGAAGCAGCGGCGTGCCTTGACCACCGCCTCGGATGCGGCGCAAACTGGATATCGGCGATGGATCCCGCCGAGCCGCTGACCGGCTGAACCGCCCCGCTCGGGGCTGATGGGCCCTCCTCAGATCTAGAGGAGGACTGCGTGGATCCCCTGAGCGACGACGAACGCCACTGCCTGCATGATCTCGAACGCGACCTGAATCTCAGTGACCCCGGGCTGGCCCGAAAGATGGCGGCACCACCGCCCGAGGCGCTGGCCGTCGCCCTGACCTGGCCCATGCTCGCCGTGAGTTTCGTCCTGATCGGTCTGGACGGCGAACTGTTCCTCCTGAGCCTGCGCCGGCACAGCCTGTGGCTGCTCCTGCTCACAGCGGCGCTGTTCGCGGTCGCGATCTGGCCACTGACCGGGCGGCCCCTGTTCCGGCGTCGATCGTCATCCGGGTCGAAATGATCGGTGGCCTCTCCCGGACACGGACGGGGAGGGAAACGCGCACGCGCCCACGGAATGATGGAGACATCCGTGGGGTTACACGGATATTGTGTCCGAGATGACGGTAGAACCACACGAGCATCCAGTCGATCCCGAGCGAGTCGCCCGGGCCCGGGAGCGGGGTCTGTCGGCGGACGATGCTGGACGGCTGTCGGGGTTGCTGTCGCTCCTGGCTGATCCGGTCCGGGCGCGGATCCTGTATGCCCTCGACGAGGTCGAGGAGCTCTGTGTCGGCGACCTGGCCCTGGCTCTGGACGCCACCGAGGACTCTGTCGGGTACGGGCTGCGGTTGCTGCGCACTGCCGGTCTGGTGGCCACCCGCAAGGCGGGTCGGGTCGTGTTCTACCGGCTCGGCCCGGACTTCCCGCAGCCGCTGCGTGAGCATTGCCTGCGCCAGCTGGTCGTGATGACCCGGGTTACGACGGACGAGGACTGAGGACATCGTGATGGACCTGCTACATGCCCTCGGCCACGCCCTGAACCTGGCGTTCTCGATGACCTGGGAGATCGCCTGGGCCCTGATCCTCGGGTTCACGCTGTCCGCGGTGGTCCAGGCGGTCGTGCGCCGGGCGACCGTCACCCGGCTGCTGGGCGATGATCGCCCCCGCACCCTGGCCATTGCCGCGGGCCTGGGCGCGGCGTCCTCGTCCTGTTCCTACGCCGCCGTCGCGCTGGCCCGTTCGCTGTTCCGTAAGGGTGCGAACTTCACCGCCGCCATGGCTTTTGAGATTGCCTCGACGAACCTGGTGATCGAACTGGGGATCATCCTGGCGTTGCTGATGGGCTGGCAGTTCACTCTGGGGGAGTTCGTCGGCGGCCCGATCATGATCATCGTGATTGCGGTGCTGTTCCGGTTCTTCCTGAAACCCCGCCTGGTCGAGGCGGCCCGGGCGCAGGCCGATCGCGGGTTGGCCGGGTCGATGGAAGGCCACGCCGCGATGGATATGAGTATCACCGACGCCGGCTCCCTACCCAAACGCCTGCTCTCCCCGAAGGGTTTGACGTCGGTCAGTCACATCTTCGTGATGGAGTGGTCCGCGGTGCTGCGCGACATCGTGATCGGTCTGCTGATCGCCGGGGCGGTCGGGGCGTGGGTGCCGGACAGTTTCTGGCAGTCGTTCTTCCTCGTGGATCATCCGCTGCTGGCCAAGGTCTGGGGTCCGCTGATCGGCCCGGTGGTGGCGATCTTGAGCTTTGTCTGCTCGATCGGTAACGTGCCGCTGGCCGCGGTGCTGTGGAACGGGGGGATCAGCTTCGGTGGCGTGGTGAGTTTCATCTTCGCTGACCTGCTGATCCTGCCGATCCTGGTGATCTACCGGAAGTACTACGGCACCCGGACCGCGCTGTTCCTCACCGCCACGTTCTACGTGGCCAGCGTGATCGCCGGGTATGTCGTCGAAATCGCTTTCGGGCTGCTGCATCTCATCCCCGAGACCCGGCATGCGCAGGTGCAGATGGCGCACGTCTCCTGGAACTACACCACGGTCCTGAACATCGTCTTCCTGGTCCTGGCGGCGGTGCTGGTGATCCGGTTCGTGCGCACCGGCGGGCGCGAGATGCTGGCCATGATGGGCGGCGGCCCCGACGACATGGTCACCCCTGGCGGCGGTCATCACCACGGCGGTCACGACCACGGCGGCCAGGGGCATCCTGCCGTCGGAGGGCCATGACCCAGCGGTGGATGCGGTGGCTCCTGATCGCCACCGTGGTCCTAGGGGTGAGCGGCATGCACACCGGTCTGATGACGATGAGCATGACCGGGACCGGCCCTGCTCTGGCGATGCCCGCCATGGCCGAGGTGACCGTGTCGTCGCCAGCGCAGGCCACCACCGGGCCCTCGGGACGGTCGCCGGGTCAGGACGAACACGGCACCGACCATCTGTGCTTGTCGACCTGGCCGCCGCAGCCCGGCCCTGAGATGCTTCTCGTTCTCCTCCTGGTGGTCGCGGTCATCGCCGGGTGCACCGGGAGAAGGCCGGCCGGTCTGGTGGTGCTGCCGCGGATGCGGCGGTGGTCCTGGCCGCCACCGGCACCGGATCTGCGTGAGCTGAGCGTGATGCGGGTCTGAGCGGAACCGGTCACCCGGGATCTCACCCGGGCCCTGGTCAACCCCCAGTTCTGCATCCGCACGCTCACGTTCAGGAGACTGTTCATGCAACGACGTCTGACGACCACGGTTCCGCTCGTCCTGGCCGCTGCCCTGGGTGCCGTCGCACTCAGCGCTTGTAGTGGTGGTTCGAGCACCCCCGCAGCCCACGGTTCCCTGATGGGAACCTCCACCGCCAGCCCGATGATGGGTGGAGCGTCGTCACCGGCCGCCGACCACAACACCGCCGACGTGATGTTCGCGCGGATGATGATCCCTCACCACCAGCAGGCCATCGCGATGGCCAAATTGGCGGCGACCCGCTCGGACAGCGACCGGGTCAAGGCTCTGGCGCTCACGATTGCCGCCGCCCAGGGCCCCGAGATCACCACCATGAGCGGATGGTTGGACACCTGGGGTGCGGGCATGATGGCTCCCAGTCCGAGCGCGAGCGGCATGATGAGCAGCACGGACCTGCACACGCTCACCCGATTGTCCGGGACGGCGTTCGACCAGGCGTTTCTGACCATGATGATCGCCCATCACCGCGGGGCGATCCAGATAGCCCGCACCGAAAAGCCCAGGGCCGGTACCCGGCCGCCACCGGGTTGGCCGAGGCGATCATCACCAGCCAGAGCGCCGAAATCGTCACGATGACAGCACTTCTGCGGGAGAAGTAGCCGGATCGGTGTCCGTACGGGTCCGGCCGCTCACGACGACCGGCCCGTACGGTGTTCTTGGCCCGACGGCCTTTCAGGACAGGGATGTCGCGGGTCGTCTCAGGACAGCGCGATCAGGCCGGCGACGCCGAGGGCGTACAGGATCAGCACAGCCAGCGAATCAATCCCCATCCGTAAGATCTGCCGTTGAGGTCGGAACACCAGACCGGCCAGGTAGACAACGGTGAGCAGACCGGCGAGGGCGGTGAGATAAATATCGCTGGCCTGGGCCTGGGGCAGGACAGCTTTCCCGCTGATGAGCGTGACCACCAGGAACAGCACAGGCAGAAAGGCGTTTCCGCCGAAGATGTCGCCCATCGCCAACTTGTAGTCGCCAGAACGGGCCGCGCTCAGCCCGGTGGACAGTTCCGGCAACGAGGTGGCGGCGGCGAGAACCGTTGCCCCGAAAAGAACCCCGGACAAGCCGAGGTCACCGAAGAAGGTCTCGCCGCTGGTCTCGATCGTGACCCCGGCGACCAGAGTTGCCAGGGCAGCCGTCCCGAAGATGAGCGCGGCCCGGGTGGTACTGACGCCGTTGGTACTGGCGGTCTTCTCGTTCTGGGTGCGAGCGTGTCCACGTGGATGCGTCTGACCGTCCGGGGCTTCCCCGCTGTCCTGCCAGGGCAGGTGACTGCCGGGCCCGCCGATCAGAGCCAGTCCGATCAGCCACAGCAGCACAATCAGGACCGGGCCTGGGGTCAGCCGGGCGAAGATCAGCCCTTGCGGTAATTGGGTGCCAGCGATGACCACCATGAGGACGGCGACGACCAGGGCCGCTTCGAGCACCAGAGTCAGACTCGCGGCCATGAAGGTGAGCGGCTTGCGCTCGCGCACGCCGAAGGCATCCAGGGCGACCAGAACCACGGTCTGCAGGGCGATGCCCCCCAAGAGGTTGCCGACGGCGATCTCGACGTGCCCCGAGATCGCGGCGCTGACCGTGATCGCGATCTCCGGCAGGTTGGTGGCGATCGCGAGCAGGATGACACCGCCCAGTGCTGCCCCCAGGTGCAGGCGCTCGGCCAGGACGTCGGTGTAGTTCGACAGTTTGACCCCGGCGCCCCAGATCACGCCGGCCGAGGCCAGGAAGATCAACAGAAGCAGCAGGGAGGGCAGAGACGACACGGGGATCCTCGATCGGTGGTGAGGGGCAGCGCGGACCGCGGGGGTCCGTGAACCGGGCCGATGACCGCCGTCTGGGGCCACCATGGCACCGGTAGGCCCCGACAGCGGGTTCAGCCGTCCTGGGTCGGGCAGCGGCCGGCCATGAGGCCTCGTGGTCGCAGGTGGCAGTCGGGCAGACATGATGAGGGGCATGGTGAGGTCTCAGGCCCCCACGACCAGGGCGGGCGGTGGTGCCGGGCTGGGCGGCCCCGCGCGGGCATCGCCTGAGTGAGCCGGGTCAGGCTGAACGGGTCACTGGCACCGTGGGAGCGGCGGTCTGGAAGAGGTGGCCGCGGTAGCTGCCGCGCGCGGTTCGGCTGGCAACGATGACCCAGGCGGCGAGCAGCCCGGCGTAGAAGAGGACGGCGGCGACCTTGAACAGGTCGGCGCCGGTGTGCAGGGCCAGGCCCGTGGTGCCGGTCACGCAGGTGCCGACCGGAAAGGTGAAGGACCACCAGGTCAGGGAGAACGGCAGGCCCTCACGAACGGTGCGGGCGGTGATCGCGGCGGCGATACCGGCCCAGAGCAGGGCGAATCCCCAGACCGGAACCCCGTAGACGACCCCGAACGCTTGCAGCGCGGTGGAGTAGGGCGCCGGCAGCGCCAGGTGGGCGACGCCGCCGAGCAGGTTCGCGGCGGTGATCGACTGCCCGAGGGGTCCGAGCACGATCCACAAGGTGGGCACCATCCGGGCCTCGCCGACCTTGTGCAGAGCGAGCCGGTACCAGATCAGGGTGATCACGATGATCGAGGCGAGCAGGCTGAGCCCGAACATGGCGTAACAGGCCATCAGCAGGGTCAACCGGCCCTGCCCGGCAGGCAGGTGGGGGATCAGCAGGGCCCCGGTCGAGGCCGACACCATCGGCGGGACCACCGGCATCAGCCAGCCGCCGAAAGCGCTCTCGGCCGTGATCGTGTGCCGGGTGAACATCAGGTACGGCACGATCGCGGCGGCCGCGAGCCCGGTGATCGTCCCGGTCGTCCACAGCACCCAGTCGACGTTGACGGCCAGGCTCTCACCGAGCACGTCCTTGCCGAGCAGGATGGTGGCGGCGCCGACCGTCATGAACGCCATCGGAGGCGCACCGTAGAAATGCGCCATCACCGGGTTGAGGGCGTGCGAGTGGGCGGTCTGGCCGTGCTGGGACCAGTGCACGGCGGTCGCTGCGGTGAGAGCGATCAGCAGCATGGCGGCGACGGCCCAGACAATGACCGCGAAAGTGTGCAGACCGGTGAACTGCAGCGGCAGGGTCGCCGCGGCGACAGCGACGATTCCGGTGCCCATGATCGAGGCGTACCAGTTCGGGGTGAGGTTGGCGAAGAGGTCGCGGGGGTGCTGCAGATCCCGCAGGGCACCCGACCGCACGAGTACCCCCGCTCGCGGCGTCTGTGGCCGGGCCGCCAGCTGCGGTGGATTCGGCTGATGCGCTGCGGCGAGGTTGCTCATGCAACAACAGTGCTCGCGTCGTGCGGTCGGCGGAAGTGGGGTTCGGCTTGTAGGGTGACAAGTAAATCTTGTTCCCGGGGGTGTGATTCGTGCTCAGTTCGAGGTTTCCGGCTCTGGACGCGCTGGAAGTGCTGCTCACCGTGGCACGGACCGGAAGCCTGCATGCAGCGGCGACCGAGGTCGGGGTGAGCCAGCAGGCAGTGTCCGCGCGCATCGCCTCGATCGAGGCACAGACGGGTCTGAAACTGGTGACCCGAACGCCGCGCGGCTCGACCCTGACGCCGGCCGGAGTCGTGGTCGCCGAATGGGTGGCCCGGCTCCTGGAGGTGGCCGCCGAGGTCGATGCGGGACTGGCATCCCTGCGCGATGACCGGCGGACGAAACTGCGGGTCAGCGCGAGCCTGACCATCGCCGAGCACTTGCTTCCGGGCTGGCTCGTCGCCCTCAGTGCTGAGGCGGCCCGCAGCGCAGATCCGGCACCACAGATCGTGCTGCAGGCCATGAACAGCGAGCACGTGACCACGCAGATACGGGCCGGGCAGGCCGACCTCGGCTTCATCGAGGGCCCCACCGCCCCGCGCGGCCTGCGCAGCCGCAGCGTCGGGCGCGATCGCCTGCTGATCGTCGTGCGGCCGGATCACCCCTGGGCCCGGCGGCAGACGCCGCTGACCGCTCGCGAGGTGGCCGGGACCGCGTTGGTGACCCGGGAAGAAGGCTCCGGCACCCGCAACGTCCTCGATGCGGCCCTGCACGCGGCACTCGGGCCGGGGGTGGCACTGACGCCGCCCGTGCTGACCTTCTCGACCAGCTCGGCGGTGCGGGCAGCCGTGATGGCCGGAGCAGGACCAGCCGTGCTCAGCGAACTGGCGCTGCGCGACGACCTGAGCGCCGGCCGGCTGCGCGCGATCCCGGTCGAGGCACTCACGCTCGAACGGACCCTGCGAGCGATCTGGTCGGGCGCCAGCAGCGTGCCGGCCGGCGCGGCCCGCGACCTGGTCGCGATGGCCACCCGCCGCCATCGTGGCCCGGAACGCGCCTGAGGACGGGAGAGATCAGACCTCGGCCGAATCACGCTCACGGCCCGGACGTGCGGCCTCAGGAGCGCGACGAGGCCGCCAGAGGTAGATCAGCGCGGCCACGAAAACGATCAGGCTGGTCCAATCGTTAAGCCGTAGACCGAGGATGTGGTTGGCGTGATCCACGCGCAGGGCCTCGATCCAGGCCCGCCCCAGGGTGTACGCGGCGACATACAAGGCGAACAGCCGCCCGCGCTCCAGCCGGAACCGCCGCTGGGCCCAGATCAGCACGGCGGCCACGGCCAGATCCCACAGACACTCATACAGGAACGTCGGCTGATACAAACCCACGGCCGGGGTGTCAGCCGGGCGGTGCGCCGGATCGATGCGCAGCGCCCACGGCAAAGTGCTCGCCCGCCCGTACAACTCCTGGTTGAACCAGTTACCCCACCGCCCGATCGCCTGCGCAACGACCAGACCGGGAGCGAGCGCGTCCGCGAAGGCAGACAACGAGATGCCCAGGCGCCGAGCGCACCCAGCAACACCGCTCCCCAGATCCCCAGCCCACCGTCCCACACGAACAGCGCCCGCACCGGTTGACGCCCCAGCACGGAGCTTGACCCGGTTCGGAGCTTGACCCGGTTCTCCGGACACGATCGGTTTGTGGATCATGCCGCGGTGGCGGCGGGGTTGTGTGTCCTTTCGTAGTCGATCGGGGACTGATAGTCCAGGGCTGAGTGGCGCCGGACGGGGTTGTAGAACGCTTCGATCCATTCGAAGATCGCGCTGGCCAGCTCTGCCTGGCTGGCCCAGGCCCGGCGGTCCAGGAGCTCGCGTTGCATGATCGACCAGAACGACTCGATCATGGTGTTGTCGACCGACGATGCGACCCGGCCCATCGATCCGAGCAAGCCGGCTTCACGCAGGCGGTGACCGAAAACCCATAGGGTGTATTGGCTTCCGCGATCCGAATGCAGAATCGTCCCCGGCTGCGGGGCCCGTTGCCATTGGGCCATTTGCGAGGCGTCGACAACCAGTTCGGTGCGCATGTGATCGGCGATCGACCAGCCCACGATGCGCCGGGAAAAGACGTCCAGGACGGCACAGCAGTAGACTTTTCCTTCCCTGGTTGGATGTTCGGTGACGTCGGTGCACCACAGCCGATCGGGGGCATCGGCGACGAACTTGCGCTTCACCAGGTCCTCGTGGGTCGCCGGCAGCGGACCCGGTTTGCGGCCCCGTTTGCGCCGGTGAGCCACCCCGGCCAGGCCGGCAGCGCGCATCAGGCGGGCCACCCGCTTACGCCCGCACGCCAGTCCCAGGCCCAGACGCAGCTCGGCGTGCACGCGTGGCGAACCGTAGATGGCCCGCGATTCCTTGTGGATGCGCCCGATCACGTCGCTCAGCTGAGCGTCCGCCACGGCCCGGGCGCTGGGCTGCTCCAGGCGGTGCGCCCATTCATAGAACCCTGAGCGGGACACGCCCAGCACCCGGCAGGCCACCGCGACATCAACCCGCAGGTCGAGGTCATCAGCGAGTTCCTGGACCAGCCGGAACACTATTTGGGAGGACGTTCTCCCTGGCGAAATAGGCCGAGGCCCGCTTCAGGATCTCGATCTCCATCGCCTGGACCCGATTCTGACGGCGCAGCTCCACCAGCTCCTTGCGCTCATCCGAGGTCAGGCCCTCCTTGCGGCCGGCATCGACGTCATCGACGCCCATCCACCGGCGCAAGCACGACTCACTGATCCCCAGATCCTTCGCGATCTTCGCGACCGGCTGATCACCCTGACGAACAAGATCCAAGGCACGACGACGGAACTCGGGGGCTTCGGGGCAGGCATCGAACGGACTCCTCTCCAAGACGATCATCGCCTCAGAACAGGTGTCCGGTAAACCGGGTCAAGCTCCCGGAGGTGTTTCCGCAGCTCAGAATGGTGGGCCCCCGGGGGATCGAACCCCGAACCCGCGGATTAAAAGTCCGCTGCTCTGCCGATTGAGCTAGAGGCCCCTGGGGCGAGCGTCGTCCCCGCCCACAGGTTAGAGGGTGCTGCCGACCGACCGGGGGACGGCCGGACCTCACCCGGCGACAAGATTACCCTGCGGTAAGGGCAAGATCACCAGTCTCAGGGCTGCAGTTGTCCGGTCGGTGACCCTACCGGCCCGGCGGGCCGCACGGTTCCGGGGAACCGCGCGCCGTCGGTTGTCAGATTGTGACGGTTCCGCGGAACCGTAACCCGCTGCGTGGGGCGAACAGAGGACGCTCAGCCCCGGCGGAGGGTCTCGGCGACGGCGGCCAGGTAGCGGGAGCCCTGCTCGCCGTCCACCAGGCGGTGGTCGAAGGACAGGCTGAGCGTGGTCACCCAGCGCACCGCCAGCTCACCCTCGTGCACCCAGGGCTGCTGGCGGACGGCGCCCAGGCAGACGATCGCCGCCTCGCCCGGGTTGATGATCGGCGTGCCGGAGTCGACCCCGAACATGCCCACGTTGGTCAGGGTGATCGTGCCGCCGGTGAGGTCGGCGGTGGTGGCGTGCCCGTCCCGGGCGGTGCTGGTCAGCCGTTCCAGGGCCCGGGCCAGCTCGATCAGGGTGAGCTGGTCGGCGTCCTTGAGATTGGGAACCAGCAGGCCACGCGGGCCGGCGGTGGCGATGCCCAGGTTGACGTACCGGCGCAGCACGATCTCCTGGGCCGCGTCGTCCCACGACGAGTTGAGCTCCGGGTGCTCGCGCAGGGCGCGCAGCATGGCGACGGCCACGAAGGCGGTCATGGTCAGCCGATCGTCCACGAAGGCGCTCTCCCGCAGGCGGTTCAGCAGGTCGCGGGTGGCGGTGACGTCGACCGTGACGAACTCGGTGACGTGCGGGGCGGTGAACGCGCTGCGCACCATGGCGGCAGCGGTGGCTCGGCGGACGCCGCGGATCGGGATCCGTTCCTCGCGGGCCGCTCGCGAGCTCGGCCCATACGGCGTGATCGAGGCCGGTGACGCGGGCCCGGACGGCGAGGTCGCGCCCGGGCCGGCCGGCGTGGTCGGCGCCGGTGGGGCGCAGTGATCGAGCACGTCCTGCCGGGTGATGACGCCGTCCGGGCCGGTTCCGGTGACCGTGGTCAGGTCGACGTGCCGGTCTCGGGCCAGTTTGCGGACCAGCGGCTTGGCCAGCGGCCGGGCCAGCGGCCGGGCCACGGGCCCGGGGCGGGCCGGCGGAAGATCTGGTGGGAGATCCGGTAGAGGCCGGTCCGGTGGGCGGGAAGAGCCCGGGACCGTCGTCCGGAACCGGCCGGTGCGGCGGCTGGTGGTGCCCGACGTGGCTCCGTAGCCGACCAGCACCGGCACCCGCTCCTCCACCGCTGGTTCGGCCGCTTCCTCCACCTCAGCGCTGGTCTCGAACCTGATGAGCGGGGACCCGACGTCCACCGTGCTGCCCTCGGTGGCCAGCAGGGCCGTCACCCGACCGGCGTACGGCGACGGCAGCTCCACCGCTGCCTTGGCCGTCTCGACCTCGGCGATCACCTGGTTCAGGGCCACCGGATCGCCGACCGCGACCAGCCAGCGCAACAGCTCGGCGTCGGCCAGGCCCTCGCCGAGATCCGGCAGGGCGAAAGTCTTCTCGGTCATCGTCGCCTCCTCAGCCGTGAGCCAGCAACTGCTCGACCGCATCGAGGATCCGGTCGACCCCGGGCAGGTAGTGCTCCTCCAGCTTGGCCGGCGGGTAGGGGGTGTCGAACCCGCCGACCCGCAGCACCGGGGCCTGCAGGTGGTAGAAGCAGCGCTCGGCGATCACCGCGGCCAGCTCGGCCCCCGGCCCGAACGACACCGGCGCCTCGTGGGTCACCACCAGGCGACCGGTCCGGCGGACCGAAGCCGCCACCGTGTCGACGTCCAGGGGTGAGATCGACCGCAGATCAATGACTTCGAGCGAGACGCCGGCCCGCCCGGCGACCTCGGCCGCGGCCAGGGCGGTGGCCACCATCGGGCCGTAGCCGACCACGGTGACGTCGGTCCCGGGGCGCAGCACGAGGGCCCGGTCGAGCCCGACCGAGTCCAGGGCCGCGCCCTCGTCGACCTCGCCCTTCTGCCAGTACCGGCGCTTGGGCTCGAAGAACAGCACCGGGTCGTCGCAGGCGATCGCCTGCCGGATCATCAGGTGGGCGTCGGCGGGCGAGCTGCAACTGACCACCCGCAGCCCGGCAGTGTGCGCGAAGTAGACCTCGGGCGACTCCGAATGATGTTCCACCGCCCCGATCCCACCGCCGAACGGCACCCGGATGGTGATCGGCATCGCCACCTCGCCGCGGGTCCGGTACCGCAGCTTGGCCACCTGGGCCACGATCTGGTCGAACGCAGGGTAGATGAAGCCGTCGAACTGGATCTCGCAGACCGGCCGGAAGCCGCGCATGGCCAGGCCGACCGCCGTCCCGATGATTCCGGACTCGGCCAGCGGGGTGTCGATCACCCGGTGCTCGCCGAAGTCCTTCTGCAGGCCGGCGGTCACCCGGAAGACGCCGCCGAGCCGGCCGATGTCCTCGCCCATCAACACGACCTTGGGGTCGTCCTCCAGGGCCCGGCGCAGCCCGGCGTTGATCGCCTGGCCGAGCGGCATCACGGTCATCGCGTGCTCTCCTCGTCGTCGGCCCGGGCGGCCCGCAGTGCGACCTGCTGCTCCGCGATCCGGGGGTGCGGCCCGGCGTAGACGTGCTCGAAGATCTCGTCCGGCTCCGGGTCGGCCGTGTTCAGGCAGCCCTCACGCAACCGGGCGGCGACCCGGTCGGCGGTCGCGGCGACCTCCCGGGCCTGCTCGTCGCTCAGCCCGCCCTCCCGCTCCAGCAGCAGCCGGACCCGCTCGATCGGGTCGCGGGCGGCCCAGCTGTCGACCTCGGCCCGGTCCCGGTACCGGGTCGGATCGTCGGACGTCGTGTGCGGGCCCATTCGGTAGGTGACCGCCTCGATCAGGGTCGGCCCGCCGCCGGCCCGGGCCTGGCGCAGGGCGCGCCGGGTCACCGCGAGGACGGCCAGCACGTCGTTACCGTCCACCCGCAGGCCGGGCAGGCCGTACCCGGCCGCGCGCTCGACCAGCGGCTGGGCGCTCTGCACCCGGACCGGCTCCGAGATCGCCCACTGATTGTTCTGGCAGAAGAAGACCACCGGCACGTGCCCGGCGGCGGCGAAGGTGAAGGCCTCGGCGACGTCACCCTGGCTGGTCGCGCCGTCGCCGAAGTAGCCGATCACGGCCGAGCCGGCGCCGTCGAGCTTGACCCCGAGCGCGTAGCCGGCCGCGTGCAGGGCCTGGGCCCCGACCACGATCGCCGGGACGGCGGTGTTGATCGCCGAGGGGATCCAGCTGGACGGCGCGGTGCCCCGCCACTGGCGCAGAAAGTCGGCCGGATCGGCGCCCCGGCAATAGGCCACGGCGTGCTCGCGGTAGCTCGGGAAGGCGTAGTCGGCCGGCTCCAGGGCCCGGGCCGAGCCGACCTGGGCCGCCTCCTGTCCCAGCAGGGGGGCCCACAGGCCGATCTGGCCCTGCCGTTGCAGTGCGGTGGCCTCGGTGTCGATCCGGCGCACCACGACCAGGTCGCGGTAGAGGGCCAGCAACTGCTCCGGTCCGACGTCGGCGATCAGCCCCCCGAACGGGCCATCGGGTTGCCGCGTGCCGGTCTCGTCGACGAGCTGGATCATCGGGCTGGACTCGCTCATCCGCTGCCTCCCGGCCGCTGTGACCTCCGTCTCACCATGTGACCATCGACAGCCGATCTGCGCAATATGCAGATTCGAAACTAAACAGAATGCGTAGTGTGCCGGACCGCCTCGGGCAGATACTGAGCACTATGCGAACTCTCGATGCTACCGATGCCCGACTACTGCTGGCCCTCTCGGACAATCCCCGGGCCACCGGGCTGGAACTGGCCCAACGCCTGGGGCTGTCCCGCAACACCGTGCAGGCCCGGCTGGCCGGGCTGGAGAGTCAGCCGGCCCTGCACGCCTTCGACACCCGGGTCCAGCCGGAGGCGCTCGGCTATCCGCTGACCGCGTTCATCACCACCCAGGTCGACCAGCATCGGCTGGGTGAGGTCGGCCCCGGCCTCGAAGCCGTCCCCGAGGTGATCGAGGTGCACGGCCTCACCGGCGGCGCCGACCTGCTGGTCCGGGTGGTGGCCCGTGACCCCGACGACCTGTTCCGGGTGGCCGAACTGGTGCTGGGCGTGCCCGGGGTCGAGCGGACCAGCATCGCCCTGTCGATGCGCGAAATGGTCCGCTACCGGGTGGCCCCGCTGCTCAACCGCCTGGTGAACTCCCGCTGATCCTGCTTCGGCCGAGGAGCGGCGGATTCAGCCGGCGATCCGGCGGAGGGCGCTGATCCCGGGCAGGAAGAAGTACTCCCCGCCGCGGCAGGTCACCACCGGGGTGGTCGGCTTCAGGAAGGTCGGCGGATCGCCCTGGACCACGATCTTGCTGTCCTGCTGTGCGGCACCGGAGAGCAGGTCCCGGTCGCTGCCCAGCCGGAACGCGTTGCCGTCCGACATCCAGTGCGCCTGGACGAACTCGAACTGCCGGCGAATGTCGCCGACCAGGGCGATGAACAGCAGTCCGCGCTCGTCCTCGATCGGATCGGCCTGCGGATCGGCCTCGGTCAGGTTCGGGAACTCGTCGTCCGTGGGCACCGGAAGAGGTGCGCCGTAGGGCATTCCACGCCGCAGCATGCGGTGCCGCAGGGCCAGCGTCTCCTCCAGCTTCTCGTGGCCGCCGACGGCCGTGGTCGGGTCCGGGTCGACCGGCCGCGAGTCTCGCGGGTTGGTCCGCCGCACATGGGCGCCGACCGGGCAGCGCCGGCCCTCGGCGTCCTGGGCCTGATAGCCGAACGGCTCCCGGGTCAGGCTCGGATCGCTGTGCTCGGGGGAGACCGCCAGCGGGGTGCCGTCCCGCCAGCGGCCCATCAGCTTGGCCGCGGCCAGCTCCTCCAGATCAGCTGAACCCGGGCCGGAACCGGAATCCGGGTTCGACTCGAGCCGGCCGGCCAGTTCCTTGGTCAGGGCCCGGAACGCGGGCACGTCCTGCTCCAGCCGGCGATAGACCAGGTAGCTGCCGTTGCGGGCCAGGTCGGCCGGCAGGCCCGCCCCGGCCGTGTCGCCGTCCACGTCCCGGTAGCCCAGCAGAACCTCGCCGGCCGGCAGTTCGGCCGTGCTCCGGCCGGCGGTGACGCCGTGGATCCGGGGCTGCGAGATGCCGTCCACGAAGCCGAAATGCTCCATGAAGCCGGGCTTCGCCCCGGGTCGGGGATCCTTCTCGCGGATCCGCCCGCCCTCCAGCGCGGTCAGCAGCTGGAGCCCGTTGTCCGGCCCCGGCCGTAGCCCGGGCTGCTCGTCCAGCTGGGCGTCCAGGGTGGCCGAGTCGAGGGCCGAGAACATCACCAGCAGGTGCACCGCGGAGTCGGTGAACGGCGGCTGCCAGGTGCTGACGCCGCGACCGGGAGTCAGCCCCGGCTCCCGGCCGGCCATCCCGGCCCGGAACTCGCCCGAGAACCCGGCCAGCTCGGTCTCGGGCAGGCCGAGGCGGACCAGCCCGGCGTAGCTCAGGGCCACGTGCACGGCGAAGGACGGCGAGCCGGCCTTTCCGGCAAACGGGTCGTCGGGCAGGTCGCCGTCCGGCCCGTCGATCCGGTCCACGTACTGCTCGGCCCAGCCCGCGGTCGGGATCGCACCGGCGGCCAGGGCCAGCCAGCGGCGGGCCGCGGGCGGGTCGGTGATCCGCAGCAGCAGGTGCCGGGAGACCTGGTGGCGAGGGTATCCGGAGGTCACCAGGTTCTGGACGTCGATCAGGTCCGGGTCGGTCAGCGGGGCCCGGTCGCTGCGGGCCAGCCGGTCGGCGCCGGTCGGAGGGTCGAGCAGAGCCGGCTCGGCATCGGCCACGATCGACAGCGCGCCCCCGGCGTCCGGCGCGGTGTGATCGGGGCCGTCGGCCCGGGCGGTGTCGAAGATCTGCCCGAACTGCTTGGCCAGCTGGTCGTCGGCCAGGCCCTCGGTCTGCACGGCCAGGTCCATCACCTGGGACCGCAGCGCCAGCGCGTGCTGGATCTGCCCGACCGTCGGCTCGTCGTCCGACGCCGAGAACAGGTACCCGGCCGGCGGCAGGCTGCGCTCGGCCAGGAAGTCCCGGAAGGCCAACCGGTCGGACCATCCGGGGTAGTCCGAGCAGAGGCCCCAGATCAGGTCGGCGTCCGCGCCCAGGCCGGTGCGCAGCTGTTCCAGGTAGTCGTCGTCCCCCCGGCTGCCTGGAGCGGCGTCGTAGCCGGCGCTGAACAGCAGGTACGACAGAGACGGCGGATCGGCCTGCTGGGCCCGCCCGCCGTGGGTGATCAGGTCCAGCAGCCGGGCCGGCCGGCGCATGCCCTGCGGTCGGGACTGCGGGCGGACGGCGCTACGGGGCAGCACGGCCAGCCGGGCGAAGTGGGTGTTCGGCACCGCCCCGAACGGGCTGGGCCGCTCGCGCAATTGCCGGAGCCGTTCGGTCAGCTCGTCGAGCGCGGTCTCGGGCACCGGGGCGAACACGGTGATCGTCCGCAGCGAGGCGGCCGGGCGGGCGGGACGGGCCGGGCCGGGCGGCCTCAGCATCGTGCGAAGGCGCTCGGGAAGGCGCATGGTCTGCATCGTCTGCCTCACAGTCCGTTGTTCGGTCAGAGGGGGTGGGCCGGGTTCGACCCGGCCGCCGGGTCACAGGTCGCGTTGCACGTCGACCAGGAAGCGGCGCCAGGCCGGGCCGAGCGAGGCCGGGTCGGTGCCCTCGGCCAGCGGGGCCAGCCGGGCCTGGAACTGCTGATCGACCCGCAGTGCCGAGGCGATCTCGGTGGTGGTGGCGCCCGGGTAGGCGGAGTAGTAGTGCTCCAGCGGCCGGTCGTTGGCCCGGATGTGCTGGGTGAAGGGCCGCGGCGGCTGGGCCCCCGGGTAGCCGTAGCTGGTGCCCCACAGCAGGGCCATCTTCTGCGGCACGGCGGCCGAGAAGACGTCGATGTAGTCGAACCAGGAACCGTTGAAGTTGCTGATGAACAGCAGATAGCTGTACCGGTTGCGGCGGCTCTCGCGGGGGAACCGGTCGATCACGACCCAGTAGGCCAGGTGGATGAACGACAGCCGGCGCAGCGTCTTGTCCGGCCCCTGCCAGGACTTCACCCGGAGCAGCACTTTCAGTGGCCGGGACCAGATCCGGGGCATTGGGGTGAGAGTGGTCAGCGCCGTCGCCCGGCCCGCCCGGTTGTCGGCCAGCGTGTCCAGCGACGCGCCGGTTCCGTTGTCGGGTTCTTCGCTCATCCGGCCCTCCCGGGATCGATGCTCTATCGGCTCGCCGACCCGACGACGTTAGTGCTGACGGTGCGAGCCGGACCTCGGGAGACCACCCTGGGGTCGCCGGAGCAGAGGCCCCGGGATCAGGATCTGATACCGGGTCGGCCCCCGGGATATATCACTCAGAAACATTCTCCATTGGCACCTAGAATCGACAGATGGTATTCGGCCGGGTCGCGGAACGGGCGGCGATCGACGATCTGCTGCGTTCGGCCCGGGCCGGTCGCAGCGGCGCCCTGGTGATCCGGGGCGAGCCGGGGATCGGCAAGAGCACCCTGCTGCGGTTCGCGGCCGAGCAGGCCAAAGACATGACCGTCCTCTCGGCCCGGGGCTACGAGTCCGAGTCCGAGATCCCGTTCGCCGGCCTGGCCGACCTGCTGCGCCCGGTGCTGTCGCTGCTCGAATCGCTGCCGGCCCCGCAGACGGCGGCCCTGCAGAGCGCCATGTCGCTGGGCCCGCCGGTGGCCGGGGATCGGTTCTCGGTCTGCGCGGCCACCGTCGGCGTCCTGGCCGCCGCGGCCGGCGCCGAGCCGCTGCTGGTCATCGTCGACGACCTGCAGTGGCTGGACGCCTCCTCCCGGGAGGCCATCCTGTTCGCCGCCCGTCGGCTGCACGCCGACGGCATCGGCCTGCTGATGGCCAGCCGGTCGGGGGCCGAGGGCGTTCCGGACAACGACTATGCCGGCCTGCGCGAGTTGCGGCTGGAGGGCCTGAGCACGGCCGACGCCGACGGCCTGCTGCGCGAGCTGCTGCCCGACGCCTCGGCCCAGGTGCGCAAGCAGATCTACGAGGACACGGCCGGCAACCCGCTGGGCATGCACGAGCTCAGCGACCTGGGCAGTTCGCAGCGGGCGCCGATCGGGGCACCGGGGATGCCGGCCCAGTCGCGGCTGGCCCGAGCCCTGTGGGGCCGGCTGGCCGAGCTGCCGGACCGGACCCGGCGGGCGTTGCTGCTGGTGGCCGCCGCGGCCGGGGCCCAGACCGACGTCGTGCTGCTGGCCGCCCGGCAGGCCGGGCTCGACCTGGCCGACTTCGCCCCGGCCGAGCTGGCCGGGCTGCTGGTGATCGACGACCGGCAGATCAACTTCCGGCACCCGCTACTGCGCTCGGTGCTGTACGGGTCGTCGTCCATGCACGAGCGGTTCGCCGCCCACGGTGCCCTGGCCGCCGTACTGGAGCAGCATCCGGGCGACGTGCCGGCCGATGCCCGGGCCTGGCACCTCTCGGTGGCCCGGCTACCTCCCGACGAGGAGGTCTCGGCTCTGCTGGCCGCGGCCGGCTCCCGGGCCCGGCGGCGCGGCGGCAACCTGGAGGCGGCCCGGGCCTTCGAGCAGGCGGCCCGGTTCGGCACCGTGCAGACCCGGGCCCCGCTGATGATGCGGGCGGCCCGCTGCTACCAGCTGGCCGGGCGCAGCAGTCGGGTGCTGCCGCTGCTGCTGGAGGCCCTGCCGCTGACCGACGATCCGAGCCTGCGGGCGCTGATCCGGCACATGGCCGGCTATGTCCAGATCTGGCGGGCGCTGCCCCGGGTCGGGCTGGCCGAGATGATCGACGGCGCCCAGGAGGTGGAGCAGGTCGACCCGGGGCGGGCGGCGATGATGTACGCCGACGCCGCGCTGGCCTACTTCATGCTCGGCGAGCCGGTGGAGCTGCTCGGCACCACCCGGCGGGCCTTCGAGGTGAGCGAGAGCGCCGGTGGCGCGGCCCGGCTGGTGGCCACCGTGGCCTACGCCGGGGCCCAGGTGATCAACGGCGGCCGGGCCGAGGGCCGGGCCCTGCTGGACGGCGTCCGCGAGCAGTTGCTCGAGGTGGATCCGCTGGCCCGGGCCCAGGAACTGGCCCACGCGGCGTTCGAATGGATCTGGCTGGAGGACTACCAGGTCGTCGACGAGCTGCTGGAGCGGATCATCTCGACCGCCCGCAGCACCGGCGCTCTCGGCGTCCTGCCGCAGGCCCTGGCGATCGCCTCGGAGCTGGCCTTCCGGACCGGGCGCTGGGCCCACGCCCGGGCTTTCGCCGACGAGAGCGTGTCGCTGGCCCGGGAGACCAAGCAGGCCAACCTGTACGGGCTCTACTACGTGGCCCGGATCGACGCCATGCAGGGCCGGACCGACGACGCCGTCCGGCTGCTGACCCGGACGGCGGGCATGTCCCAGCGGCTCGAGGCGCACTGCATGGACCTCTACACCGGACACACCTTCGGCCTGCTGGCCCTGGGCGAGGGCGATCTGGAGGAGGCGATCCGGCGCCTGGAGGAGGTTCGTGACCTGCCCCTGGCCCGCCGGACCAAGGACCAGACGATCGTGCCCTGGGCCTTCGACCTGGTCGAGGCCTACGCCCGGGCCGGGCGCACCGCCGAGGCGAGTGCCCTGCTGGAGCAGTTCGCGGTGCCGGAGCCGGCCCCGGGGGAGAGCAGCGGCGAGTCTCACGGCCTGATGGCGCTGACCCATCGTTGCCGCGGCCTGATGGCATCCCGGGAGACGATGGTCGCGCACTTCGAGCTGGCCCTGACGGCGCACGACCGGTGCGAGATGCCGTTCGAGCGGGCCCGCACGCTCATGAGCCTGGGGGAGCGGTTGCGCCGCGGTCGGCAGCGCACCCCGGCCCGCCGGCACCTGCGCCGGGCCCTGGAGATCTTTGAGCAGTTGGACGCCGTGAGCTGGGCCAACCGGGCCCGGGCGGAACTGGCCGCCACCGGTGAGACGGCCACTCGCGGAACCGGGGTGGTGGCGCTGCTGACCCCTCAGGAGCTGCAGGTGGCGCTGGTGGTGGCCCGCGGAGCCAGCAACCAGGAGGCCGCCTCGGCCCTCTTCCTCAGCCAGAAGACGATCGAGTACCACCTGAGCAACGTGTACCGGAAGACCGGCCTGAAGAACCGGACCGACCTGTCGGAGCTGACCGCCGCCGCGAGCTGAGGGCGGCCCCGGCTGGGGGCCTGGCGCTGAGTCAGCGCCAGGCGGCGGCGTCCAGGCCGGAGTCCTCGATCAGTTTGCGCAACCGGTTGAGGTAGCGACCCCGGGTCGGCCCGATGCTGCCCACGGCCATTCCGGTGGCCTTCGAGATGTCGGCGTAGGCCGGCCGGTCCGAGCAGGTGACGGCGCGCAGCAGGTCCTGACCGCGAGCCGGCAGCTCGTCGACCAGCTGCCAGAGCACCTGGACCATGGCCGCATCGGTGACCCGCTGCTCCGGGCCGGGCTCGCGATCGTCCACGACGGCGTCGAAGAAGTCTTCCGGGGTGCCGATCTCGCGGTTGCGCCGGCGGATCAACCGCAGGCACTCGCGCTTGGCCGTGGTGGTCAGCCAGGCCCCCAGCCGGGTCGGGTCGTTCAGCCGGGCCAGGTTCTCGACCAGCCGCAGCCAGGTCATCTGCACCGCGTCGTGGGCGTCGGCGTCGCTGAGCCGGAAGCCGCGCACCGCCGCCCAGACCTGCCGCTGATGCCGTTCGACCAGTTCCTCGTAGGCCTGGCGGTCGCCCTCACGGGCACACATCACCAGTTCGGCCGTGCTTCGGGCTTCATCGGAACTGTGCCGGACGTCGAATTCGGACATCAGCGTCATGATCTGTGCGTCCTCCCGGATCGGTTTCAGGAACAACTCGAACCTAGGAAGCCGGGGTACCCGGGCGGATCAGGGAGCGACCCCAGGGTTGGGCCGCCCCGCCCCTGGGTTCCGGTACCGCGCACCCGGGGCAGAATGAGTCGATGCCCGGCTCCCCTGATACGCCCGACCTGACCGAACACGTGCTGACCGGCGGGAACGTGGCCGCCGAGGTGGTCCGGGTCGGGCGCACGGTACGCAAGCCGGTGTCCCCGGCCACGCCCGCGGTGGAGGCCTTCCTGGAGCATCTGGGGGCGGTCGGGTCCGCCGCCGCGCCGGCCACCCTGGGTCGCGACGACCAGGGCCGGCACGTGCTGGAGTTCGTCCCCGGCCGGGTGGCGATGGAGCTGGCCCCGATGACCGCGGACGAACTGGCCCGGGTCGGCCGGCTGATCCGGGAACTGCACGACGTCGCCGCGACCTTCGAGCCGCCGACGGACGCTCAGTGGGACGTCGTCATCCGGCCCGACCGGCAGGATCTGATCTGCCATCACGACCTGGCCCCCTGGAACCTGATCCGGGACGGCGAGCGCTGGGTGTTCATCGACTGGGACGGCGCCGGGCCGGGCTCCCGGCTCTGGGACCTGGGCTACGCCGCCCACGGGTTCGTGCCCCTGGCGCCGGACGGCGATCCGGCCGACCAGGGGGCCCGGCTGCGGGCGCTGGTCGACGGGTACGGCCTGGACGCCGATCAGCGGCGGGCCCTGCCGGCGCTGATGACCGCCCACATCCAGGGCATGGCCGATCTGCTTCGGGAGTCCTCGCGCACCGGGGTGCAACCCTGGGCCCGGCTGCACGCCGAGGGCCACGGCCGGTACTGGCAGCAGGCCGCCGACCACGCCCGGGCCCACCACGACCACTGGCTCGCGGCCCTGCTCTGATCACCCGGTCGGGTGATCCGGGGACCACGCGCGGTACCACTATGCGTACCGATACGTCACAATCGTCCCGCCGGTCCTCTCCGCCGGTGAGGGGAGTGTTGTCGCGCGATGGCCACCATGCGTCGCCCGCCGGTCCGAGCCCGGGCCGCCGTCCGGGAGGGCCGGCGCGCCTCGGCCCTGCGCCGGGTGATCGCCCTGGTCAGCTGGGGTTCGCTGGTCTGGCTGGGGCTGCTCTGCGCGACCCGGGCCGAGCTGCGCCCGGGGCTGCGCGACGTCCTGGCGCTGGGGTACCTGCTGTTGCTCTGGTTCTTCCTGGCCCGGACCAAGACCCTGGCCTGGTCGTCGCTGGCCGGGCTGTTCGCGGCCGGCGTGCCCTGGGCCGTCGCCGTCGGGCTGGTCGGCCGGGCACTGACCGGGGCGGCGGGGTTGAGCGTCGCCGATCCGGGGGCGCGGACGGTGCTGGCGGCGGTCACCGAGCAATCCCTCACCCTGCTCCCGGTGTTGGCCCTGGCCGTCGTGCGGCCGGCCCGGGTCCGGCGGTTCGCGGCCGTCGACTGGCTGCTGACCGGCCTCGTCTGCGGGTTGTCGTTCCAGGTCGTGGAGGAGTTCACCCGGTTGGACGGCGGATCCGCGCACTACGGGCTGAGCCCGATCTCGGGCACCCTCTCCGGGGTCCGGGCCGGCTTTCCGGGCCGACCGGTGCTGGCCGCCCTGACCGGGGTGAGCCTCGCCTTCGCCGTGGCCGGCTGGCGGCACGCCGGCAAGTCGACCCTGAGCCCGGCGGCCCGCGGGCTGTGGCGGGTCCTGGCCGGCCTCACCCCGGTGCTGTGCTGGTGGCTGGTGGTCAGCGTGCAGGCCGGCTTCGGGGCGAACCAGGCCGGCGTCGATCCGGCGCTGCCCGGCGTCCTGAGATTCGGCTGGCGGCTGTCGTTGCACGGATCCGGGCCCGGCTGGCTGCTGCTGGTGCTGTTCCTGCTGGCCCTGCTGGTGGACGCCGGGCGGTTGCGCAACGCGACCGAGGAGGCCGACGACCCGCTGCCGGTGCCGTTCGGCCCGGCCGCGACGGCCGACCGCTGGGCGGGCCGGCTCACCGGCTGGGCCGGCACTCGCAGCGCCGTGCCGATCGCCGCGGCGGTCTGGTTGATCGCCGACGCCAGCGCGACGATCGCCTACGCCGGACGGGATCTGGCCGCGGTGTTGATCGCTCACGGGGTCGACCGCAGCCCCGACCGCGGCCCCGACCGCGGCCCCGACCGCGGGCCCGAGTCACGCTGGTCCGCGATCGGCCGGGGCCGGGCCGCCGGCGTGATGGTCCGCTCGATCCGGGCCGAGGCGATCTCGCTGGCCGCGGTCCCGGACACGCCGTCCGGGCGACGGGCCGTCCGGCTGGCCGGGGCCGGGTCGGTGCTGGTCCTGCTGGTGGCCGTGCTCGGGCTCGGCCCGCACTGGGCCCGGGCGGTCGGCGCGAGTTCCGGGCCGGTGGCCTCCCTCGGCGGGGCGCACCCGGCGGTCTGGCTGGCCGGCGCCCAGGAGTTGCTCGAGCCCTGGTGGTCGGCCCGGTCCGCCTGGGAGTACGCCCTGCTCGGGCTGGGTCTGGTGGCCCTGCTGGTGCTCCTGGCCGGCCCGCTCGACCTGCCCGCCCCGGTCGGCGGCCCGTCGGTGATGCTGACCCGGCGAGCGGTGCGACCGGTCGGCAGCCTGCCGGCGTGGCGGGACCTGCTGCTGGCGATCCGCGCCTACCTGGCCGTGAGCACGCCGCACGAGGTGGCGCTGGACGGGGTCGGTGCGGTGCTCGGCCTGATCCCGGTCGACCGGCCCGGCCGCACCGGCGGGCGCGACGTGCGGCTGGCCGTGACCGAGTTCGAGGCCGACCCGCCGCGGTTCATCGCGCGCCGCCGAGCTGCCGCGACGGCGGCCCGGGCCCCGGTCGAGCCGCTGGTCGGGCCGCCGGCCCGGATCCGGGCCGACGGCGACCTGCCGCCGATCAAGCTGGCCGACGGCCGGCTGCTCTCGGCCCTGACCGAGAACGACGAGCGGTTGTTCCTGGCCACCCTGGACGAGCTGGTCCGGGGCACGATCCGGGCTCGCAACGACGGCGCCGACTACCAGGTCCGGATCTACGGGGACGACGAGCGGCTGGTCTCGCAGCGACCGGAGAAGTGGTCCGACGGCCAGAACATCGCCTACGGCATGATCGGCCTCACCGCCTACTACGACGGCCGGGGCCCCTCCTGGTACGCGCCCGAGACCCTGCCCGAGTCGATCCGGCACAAGGCCTACCTGGAGCTGGACCGGCGGCTGATCGAGTTCGCGACCGTGGTCTACTACCCGGCCAGCCCGTTCCGGGCGCTGGAGATCACCACCAACCATCCGCTGGTGGCCCAGGCCCTGGAAGAGCGGATGGCCCGCCTGGCCATCCCCGGCTACGTGGTTCTGGAGCCCTGATGGCCCTCGAGTTGCTGATCGCGGTGCCCGCTGCCGGCCGGTTCCGGTTCGACGGTTCGCTGCTGGCCACCCTGGCCCCGCAGATCTGGCCGGACGCCGAGAACGTGGTCGCCCAGGGCCAGGTCGCCGACATCGTCGACCGGTACGTCTACCTGCCCACGGCCGACCGGCGGCGGTGCGAGTTGGCGCTGCACCGCGGCGGCGACGGGATCGGGATCACCGCGCCGACCGAGACCGTGGCCGCCGACGCGATCGCCTGGATCTGCGCTGTCAGCCGGCCACCGGCCGAGGCCGAGGTGCAGCTGGTCAACTGGGCCCGCGACCTGGTCCGGCTGACCCCCGACCTCACCTCGGCCGACCTGCTCCGCCGGCGCCCCTGATCCCCTCCGGCGGGTCAGACCGCGGTGCCGACGGCCCGGCCGACGGCGTAGGTGACGATCATGGCTACGGCACCGCCGAGCACGACCCGGATCACCGCCCGGCGCCGGGCCGAGCCGCCCAGGGTGGCGCTGATGCTGCCGGTCCCGGCCAGGGCCAGCAGCACCACCGCGAAGGTGAACGGGATCCGGATCGAGGGGCCGGTCAGCACCACGGCCAGCACCGGCAGCAGCGCGCCGAGGGTGAACGAGACCGCCGACGAGCCGGCCGCCTGCCACGGGCTGGTCAGCTCGTCCGGATCGATGCCCAGCTCGGCGTCGATGTGGGCGCTGAACGCGTCGTTGGCGGTCAGCTCCTCGGCCACCTGCCGGGCGGTCGGCTCGCTCAGGCCCTTGGCCCGGTACAGCTCGGCCAGTTCGGCCAGCTCACCCTCGGGATCGTCGGCCAGTTCGCGGCGTTCCTTCTCCAGCAGGCTCTGCTCGGTGTCCCGCTGGCTGGAGACCGAGACGTACTCGCCCAGGGCCATCGACACCGCCCCGGCGACCAGGCCGGCCAGGCCCGCGGTCAGGATCGGGGCCCGCTGCGTGGTGGCCCCGGCCACGCCCACCACCAGGCCGGCGGTGGAGACGATCCCGTCGTTGGCGCCCAGCACGCTCGCGCGCAGCCAGTTGAGTCGGCCGGCCAGTGAGCGCTGATGCGGTTCGTCCGGATGGGATGGGAACACGCCTCGGATCAGATCACATCCGGGGCATCCGCGCGCGATCCGGGTCGGGCCGGGTGAGACTGGCCGACATGCAGCGCTTCGAGTTCAGGTTCGACTATCCGCTGGCCGCCCCGCTGGCCGCGGTCGGGATCACGCCCCGCACCGCTCACGTCGACGTCGGCAACGGTGAGGTGGTGGCCCGGTTCGGCCCCTGGGTGCTGCGGACGCCGATCGACAACGTGGTCGAGACCGACGTCACCGGACCGTACCGGTGGTGGACCGTGGTCGGGGTGCGGCTGTCGATGGCCGACCGGGGGATCACCTTCGGCAGCAATGCCCATCGGGGGCTGTGCCTCGGGTTCGCCGAGGCGGTGCCGGCGATCGTGCCCGGTCACCGGTTCCGGCATCCGGGGGCCACCCTGACCGTGGCCGACCCCCGGGCCCTGGAGACCGCGATCCGGCGCGGCTGAGTCGAGCCGGGCCCGGGCTCGGGCCCGGGCGGCGTCCACCCTGAGGTGTACGTCCGGACCGATCGCCCGGCGGACGACGCCGGCGCCCCGGATCCGTAGCGTCGAGCCATGATTCAGTGCACCCGGCTCGGCAAGCGGTACGGCGACCGGATCGCCGTCCACGACCTCAGTTTCGACGTCCGGCCCGGAGTGGTGACCGGCTTCCTCGGGCCCAACGGCGCCGGCAAGTCGACCACCTTGAGGCTGATGCTCGGCCTCGACCGGGGCACCGGCAGCTGCCGGTTCGACGGCCGCCGGTTCACCGAGCTGGCCGACCCGATCCGCCGGGTGGGCGCCGTCCTGGACGCCCGGGCCGGGCACCCCGGCCGGACCGCCCGCAACCACCTGCGGATGCTCGCGGTCGGTGGCGGGGTGCCGGCGTCCCGGATCGACGAGGTGCTCGAACTGGTCGGCCTGGGTGACGCCGGGGATCGCCGGACCGGGGGCTTCTCGCTCGGGATGGGCCAGCGGCTGGCCCTGGCCGCGGCCCTGCTCGGCGACCCGGGGACGATCATCCTCGACGAGCCCGGCAACGGGCTCGACCCGCACGGCATCCGCTGGCTGCGGGCCCTGCTGCGGGGCTTCGCCGAGCAGGGCCGGACGGTGCTGGTGTCGAGCCATCAGCTGGCCGAGACCGAACTGCTGGCCGACGAGCTGGTGGTGATCGGTGCGGGCCGCCTGCTGGCCGCCGGCCCGGTGCCGCAGTTCGTCGCGGCCAGCGGCCGGGCCACCCTGGAGGAGGCCTACCTGCAGCTCACGGCGCCGGTGTCGATCGGGGCCGGGCGATGAGGCGGGCCCTGGAGCTAGAATGGCTGCGGCTGTGGACGGTCCGCAGCACCCGGCTGATCGCCGCGCTCGCGCCGGCCTGCGCCGCCGGGCTCGCAGTGGCCGTGGCCTGGTCCGGTCGGTCCACCGTCGACGCCGACCTGGCCGCGTCGGTGGTCGCCCCGGGGCAGCCCGCGCCGACCGCGATCCTGCTCGGCCTGCTCGGGGTGCTGGCCTGGGGGCACGACTACCGCTACCGGACGATCGAGCCGATCCTGCTGGTCCAGCCGGACCGGGTGCGGCTGGCCACGGCCCGGTTCGTCGTCGTCACCGCGGTATCGACGGTTCTGGCCACGACCGCGGTGGCTCTGGCCGGGCTGGCCGGGGTGCTGGCCACCGGCGGTGCGCTGGCCGGCCGGCTGACCGAGCCGCCGGCGCCGCGGATGCTGCTCGGGTCGGTGCTGCTCGGCGTCGGGTGCACCTGGTTCGGGATGGCCGCGGCCGGCCTGCTGCGCTCGTTGCCGGCCGCGGTCGCGGTGCTGTTCGCCGTCCCCATGATCGTCGAGCCGCTGGGCGGTCTCGGGTTGGCTCATCTGCATCCCGGCGCCGAGGGCTGGCTGCCGTTCCACGCCGTCGGTCAGATCACCGCCCCGCACCAGGTGGCGGGCTGGCCGCCGGCGGCGGTCGGCGGCGGGCTCTTCCTGGCCGTGATGCTGGCCCTGGTCTGGCTGGCCGGCCTGGCCTTCGCCCGTCGGGACGCCTGAGCCGTGTTCCGGCCGGGCCGGACCGACCTCGGCGCCCCGAACTATGCTCGCAGCATGGAGGCCCGGCTGGTCCGGCTCGGTCGCGATCACCCCGGCTGGGTCGACGCGGCCGTTCTGACGGTCGCCCTGATCGCATCGCTGGCCTCGAGCTTCTACGTGGCCGAGTTCGTCGGGCCGCTCGGGGCGGCGTTGCTCAACGGCGTCCCGCCGCTGTTCCTGGCCGCCCGGCGCCGGGCCCCGGAGCTGGTCCTGGCCGCCGTTCTCGGGTTCGCCCTGGTGCAGTGGGCGGTGGCCGTGCCGTTCAACCTGGTGCAGCTGAGCCTGCTGATCGCGCTCTACACGGTGGCCCGCGAACGCCCCGGACGCACCGCCCGGACGGCGGCCGCGGCCACCCTGGTGCTCGCCCTGATCGCACCGCTGCGGCAGCCGTTCGCCGGCTTCTCGGGCACCGTGTTCGCCGCTCTGGCGGTGCTGCTGGTTCACCTGATCGGCGCCAATGTCGGCCTACGGCAGGCATATCTGAGCTCGTTGGAGGAGCGGGCCGACCGCCTGGAGCGCGAACGGGAGGCCGCGGCCGAGGTCGCCGCGGCCCGGGAGCGGGCCCGGATCGCCCGGGAGCTGCACGACGTCGTGGCCCACCACGTGAGCGTGATGGTGGTCCAGGCCGAGGGCGCGGGCTGGGCCCTGGACGACCGGCCCGAGCAGGCCCGCACCGCGGTCGAGACGATCGCCCGCACCGGGCGCGGCGCGCTCACCGAGCTGCGCCGGTTGCTGGGCGTGCTGCGGGCCGACGACCCCGACGATCGCCGGCCGCAACCGGGCCTGGCCGACCTGCCCGCGCTGATCGACAGTTTCCGGGCCGGCGGCCTGCAGGTCGAGGACCGGACCGGCCCGGGGGCCTCGACCGGGGTCGACCCGATCGACCCGGTCGAACTGGCGGACAGCCTGCAACTGGCCGTCTTCCGGATCGTCCAGGAAGGGCTGACCAACGTGCTCAAGCACGCCGGGCCGGCCGCCGCGGTCCGGATCGAGGTGGATTGCCGTTGCGGGCCGGCCGGTTCCGGCGAGCTCCGGCTCGAGATCGTGGACGACGGCGGCCGGGGTGGCGGAACCGGCGCGGTGACCGGCCCGGTGGCGCCCGGCGGGCACGGCCTGGTCGGGATCCGGGAGCGGGTGGCCCTGTTCGGTGGTCAGGTGCGGATCGGGCCCGGACCGGACGGCGGGTTCGCGGTGCGGGCCCGGCTGCCCGCCGGTGGTGGGCCGCGATGATCCGGCTGGCGCTGGTCGACGACCAGGAACTGCTGCGAACCGGCTTCCGGATGGTGCTCCAGGCCCAGCCGGACATGGAGGTGGTGGCCGAGGCGGCCGACGGTCTGGCGGCGCTCGAGGTACTGGCCCGCACCCCGGCCGACGTCGTCCTGATGGACGTGCGGATGCCCGTCATGGACGGCGTCGAGGCCACCGGCCGGTTGCTGGCCCGCGACCAGGGGGTGCGGGTGCTGATCCTGACCACTTTCGACCTGGACGAGTACGCCTATGCGGCGATCCGAGCCGGGGCCAGCGGGTTCCTGCTCAAGGACGTGCCCTCGGCCGAACTTCTCTACGGGATCCGAGCGGTGTTCGGTGGGGCGGCGATCGTGGCCCCGAGCACGACCCGGCGGCTGCTGGAACGGTTCGGCCCCCAGTTGACCCCGGCGGCCGGCGCGGACCGTACAGAGCTCCACCAGCGCCTGGAAGTGCTCACGGAGCGTGAGCTCGAAGTACTGACCCGGCTGGCCCAGGGGCTCAGCAACGCGGAGATCGCCGCCGGTCTGGTGGTCGCCGAGGCCACCGTGAAAACCCACGTACACCGCATTCTGACCAAACTTCGGCTCCGGGACCGGGTCCAGGCGGTGGTTCTGGCCTACGAGGCCGGCCTGGTGACTCCAGGTACGGCCGAGCCGGCGGTCGGGCCGGCGGTTGGGCCAAACCGGGACTCCGGCCGGGACCCCTCAACCCGGGGCCGTCGCGGTGCGATGTTAGAGCCATGGTCGAGGGGGCAAGAACGGCCGTCGTGATCGATGACGACCCGGACATCCGGATGCTGCTGCGAATGGCACTGGAGACCACGGGGTTCGTCGTCGACGAGGCGATGACCGGACACGGTGGAGTGGAACGGGTGCGGGCGCTCAAGCCCGACCTGGTCACCCTGGATCTGGTCCTGCCCGGATTCGGGGGAATCGAGGTCTGCCGGCGGATCCGGCAGATCAGTGACGCCTACATCATCATGATCACGGCCAGCTCGGACGAGGCCGACCGGCTGGTCGGTCTGGCCACCGGGGCCGACGACTACGTGACCAAGCCGTTCAGCCCGCGGGAGGTGCAGGCCCGGGTGGCCGCCATGTTCCGCCGGCCGCGAGCGATCCCGACCGGCACCGGCCCGGTGACCGGGTCGGCCGACCTGGTCGCCCCGGCTCTGCCGGCCCCGCCCGAACTCAGCTTCGGCCCGCCGGTACCGGACCGGCCGGCCACCCGCGCGGCGGTGCCGGGCATCCCGGCTTCCCGATCTCCCGAGCCGGCCCATCGGGCTCTGAGCGCCCACTCGGCTCCGTCCGCCGGGCCCGGCCCGTCGGTCGGCCCGGCGGGCTCGCCCGGCCCGGTCGGCCCGGTCGGTCCGGTCGACGAGCACGGCATTCTCCGGCACGGTGGGGTCGCGGTCGACCCGGAGGCCCGGGTCGCCTGGTTCGGGCCCGCCGAGCTGCCCCTGACCAAGATCGAGTTCGACCTGCTGGTCACCCTGGTGAGCAATCCGCGCCGGGTGTGGCGGCGCGAGACCCTGCTGAACATCGTCTGGGGCGGGCAGTGGTCCGACTTCCACGTGGTCGAGGTGCACATCGGCAATCTGCGCCGCAAGCTCGCCGATGCCGGGCCGGACGGCTCGGCGCTGATCAAGACGGTGCGGGGGATCGGCTACCGGATGACCCAGAGCGACTCGCCGCCGCCGGCCGCGTCGCTGCCGTCGCCCGGTTCGTCGACCACGGCCTGACCCGCCGGCCGGCTTTCCGCCCGGCGGTTCTTCTGGCCGGCCAGGCCTTCCCGCTCAGCCGAGGATGACGTTGCAGTTGAAGCTGGGTGAGGTCATCGGCAGGCTGGTCCAGTTCCGGTAGGCGGCCCGCACCTGAAAGGTGTAGACCGTGCCCCGAACCACGTCGAGGTCCACACTCGCGGTGCTCCGCCCGCTCACCGTGGTCGGGGTCTGGGCCACACCGGCGATCACCGGGGTGACCACGTACCCGGTGGCGTAGGTCGAACTGGTGGCCGTCCACATCACGTGCAGGGCGGCCTGGGTCAGGATCACGATGCCGCACTGGGAGTTGTTCACCGTGACCGCCCCGCTCGGGGCCAGGGTGTCCGAGGAGGCCGACACGGTCCCGCTGGAGGCCCTGGAGAACGAGGCCTGGGCCTGCATCGGAGCCAGCAGGACGACGGCGAACGCCGCGAGCACACTGATCAGTGCTCGCGGGGTGCGACGGGGGCGCGATCGGGTCAACGGTGGTCCTGAGCGTGCCGGGCATGCTGGTTGTGATGGCCGTGCGGGCTGTTGCGCGGGTGCGGGGCGGGCGGCCGCTGCCAGATCCCGGCCAGGGCCAGCATGATCACCAGTGCCGGGGCTCCGAAGCGCAGGGCCCGGGCGATCTCGGGTTGCCGCAACCAGCGGATGACGGTGCCGATCGCCGGCACGGTGAACCGCACCTTCCAGACCTGCCGGCCGTCGATCCGGGCGACCCACGGATCGGCCACCTCGTTGGCGTCGCCCTTGGTCCGCACCGCGGTGGAACCGTCCGGGTTGTTGGTGATCTCGACCACCCGGTGGCTGACCACCCGCTGGTCGTCGACCGGGATCCGATAGCTGATCACGTCGCCGACCCGCAGGTTGGCGGCCGGCGTCTTCATCGCCACCACGACGTCCCCGACGTTGATGTTCGGGGCCATGCTGCCGGTCAGCATGGTCTCGGTGCGGTAGCCGAGCAGGTGCGGCCCGACCGCCAGGCCCAGGAACATCAGCAGGGCGAACCCGGCGACCAGGTTGCTGGCCCAGCCCAGGCCGGAGCCGAGCAGCCGCAGCGGCCGGGGGGTGATCCCGGTCCACGGCGAGCGGACCGAGCGCCGAGCCGGGAGGAGCGTGTTCGGCGAGGCGGCGACCTGGGTCATGACAGTGCTCCTTCCCGGCTCGGGCCGGCGGTGGTCTCAGGGACGGCTACTTGTTGGTGCCGGTCCGCTGGGTGCCGGTGAAGGCCAGGCTGATCACGCTGGACTGGCCCTGCAGGGTGTTGTCGGCGGTGGCCGGCAGGGTCAGCGTGACCTTCAGGTGATCGGTGGTGCCCGCGGTCTGCGTGGTGAGGTTGGTCAGCGTGGCCGCGGTCTGGATCACCGGGGTGGTGGCCAGGACGGCGCTCGTGGTGCCGCCGCAGGTGTAGACGTAGGCCGGGGAGGTGCCGGTCTCGGTCCAGGCCGTGGAGCAGGCGTCGATCTTGATCTGCAGGCCCATGGCGGCGCTGGTGTCGAGCAGGCTGCTGGTCGGGGCGGTGGTGGTCAGGGTGAGCGAGGCCAGGTTCTGGCTGCCGGTGTTGCTCAGGTCGACCGCCCGCTGGATCGTGTCGCTCGGGACCAGCCCGGTGGCGGCCACGCTGAGCCGGTTGGCCGCGCCCGAGGCGCCCAGGGCGATGGCCACCGTGCCGGACGAGACCGTGGCGCTGGCCGACGTCGTCGAGGTGAACGATCCGAAGGTACCCAGCCCGGCCACCGTCGCGGCCGAGCCGAGAACGGCGACCGAAGCGAGGATCTTGCCGGTCACCGTGCTGAGTCCTACGTGCATTACTTCTCCTCGGGCCGCCTGCCGTCGCGCTGACTCCTACAGTCTCGGCACAGCGGTTCCAGCGAGGATCGTGCCCAGCCACAAGGTTTGTGCAAGCGTTTCTCAGGTCCGGACGGCGAAAGTGACCGAGGGTCAGGACGGGCCGAACCGCTCCACCCGGACGGCGGAACGCTCGACCCCGAGGCGGACCAGCAACTGCGAGGCGTGTTCGGCGAACCCGGCCGAGCCGCAGACGTAGGCGGTGAGGCCGGCCGCCGGCAGGGCCGCGATCACCGGCTCCAGGGTGGCGGCGTCGAGCCGGCCGGCGGGCCGGGGATCACCGGGCGGGGTCCGGCGGCTGTACGCGACCGTGGTCTCGTCGCCGTACTCGTCGGCGTAGAACAGATCGTCCGGGCCGCGGACGGCGACCACCAGCCGCAGCGGCACGGTTTGCCCGGCAGCCCGCCAGTACCGGCGCATGGCCATCAGCGGCACCACCCCGGAACCGCCGCCGACCAGCAGGGCCGGGGTGTCGCCGCGCCAGATGAACCAGCCCCCGAACGGCCCGCGGACCTCCAGTCGGTCGCCGACCTCGATCACGTCGTGCAGGTAGGGCGAGACGTCGCCGTCGGCGATCTTCTCCACCGTGAGCTCGATGTTCACCGTCCGCCCGGGGCCGGCCGAGGCGGCGGACAGGCTCGGGGCCGAGGCGATGCTGTAGGAACGCTGGGCCTGCGATCCGTCCGGTGCGGTCAGCCGGACGTCGTAGTGCTGGCCGGGCACGTGCCGCTCGGCCCCGGCCGGCAGGGCCAGCCGGAAGGTCCGGGCCCGGGGGGTCTCGTCGCGCAGCTCGACCACCGTGGCCTGCTGCCAGACCCGGCGGGCCCCACCGGCCGGCGGCCGGCGGCTGACCGGGCCGAGGGTCGGCAGCGCAGGCAGGCCCGCCCCGCCGAGGGTCGGCAACGGGGGCAGGCCGGGATCACTCGTCACCGTCGTACCGCTGCTCTTTCCACGGGTCGCCGAGTGCGTGGTAGCCCCGGACCTCCCAGAATCCGGGCTCGTCGTGGTCCAGCAGGCGGACGCCGCCGATCCACTTCGCGCTCTTCCAGAAGTACAGGTGGGGCACGATCATCCGGACCGGACCGCCGTGCTGAGGCTCCAGCGGCTTGCCCTCGTGCTCCCAGACGATCCAGGCCTTGCCCCCGGTGACCTCGGACAACGGCAGGTTGGTGGTGTATCCGGTGTGGCTCCAGGCGACCACGTGGCTGGCCTCGGGCTTGACCCCGGTGACGCCCAGGAAGGTGTCGAGCGAGACCCCACTGAACGACGTCCCCAGTTTCGACCAGGTGGTGACGCAGTGGATGTCGCCGTCGTAGACCGCGCCGGGCAGCTTGTGGGCGCTGTTCCAGTCCCAGGTCTTGGCCTCGTCGACTAGGCCGTCGACCCGGAAGCTCCAGTTCTCGGTGGTCAGGTGGGGGCTGACCTCGGCGGTCAGCACCGGCCAGCCCGAGCCGGTGTCGTACTGCCCCGGAGGCAGTCGCGGATCACGTTCGCGAGTGTGGCCGAAGCCGAAAGGCGGCACGTCTGCTCCCTGGTTCGATCCGGTCCGACATTCCCGATCGCCGTTGACCGGACCCATGGTGTCATGCCGGTCCAGCGCCCGAACTGCCGTAACCGCGCCGAAAGCCCGCGATTGCCGCAACCCACTGGCGGGATCGAAAACCCCGACGCAGGATTGGTCCCGTGCCAACTCACGACGACGCCCGTTCCGCGGGCCCGGTGGACGGTCAGCCGATCACCGAGGCCGACGCCGAGGGGTGGATTCCCAAGACCTGTTTCAAGCACGGCCCGCCCGGGCAAGTGGGCATCGAGCTGGAGTTCCTGGTTCACCAGGACCGGCCCGGCCCGGCCCGCCACCTCGGACCGGAACAACTACGGCGGCTGTTCGACGACGTCGACCGCCAGCCGCTGGACAGCCGCTTCACCGTCGAACCCGGCGGGCAGGTAGAGCTCAGCTCCCGCCCCGGGCCCGGCCTGGCCACCGTGATCGCCGCCCTCGAGCGGGATCTGCGGCTGCTCACCGACATCCTGCGCCGGCACGGCGCCCGGCTGGTCGGCCGGGGGATCGATCCGTTGCCGCGCCCGCCCCGGCACCTGCGTGGGCCCCGGTACGACGCGATGGAGGCCTACTTCGACCGCTGGGGGGCGGCCGGCCGGGCAATGATGCGCTCCAGTGCATCAGTGCAGGTCAACGTCGAGTCGGCCCGGATCGGCCGCGGCCCGCTGGATGAGCGCCGGCGCTGGGACCTGCTGCACGCGATCGGCCCGGCCCTGGTCGCGGCGTTCGCCAACTCGCCCAGCCACCCGGCAGCCGACCCGGGCTGGGCCGGATTCGCCAACCTCCGGCAGGGGGTCTGGCTCACCCTCGACCCGGCGCGCTGCCGGGCGCCGCGGATCTGGCCCGGGGAATCGCTGCCCGAGGCCTACACCCGGTGGGCCCTGGACGCTCCGGTGCTGGCCGTGCGGCGGCCGCAGGGCCCCTGGACGGCGCCGCCCGGGGTCAGCTTCCGGCGCTGGCTGCGGGAAGGTCGGCGGGCCGTCCCGGACGCCGCGCCACCGACCCGGTCCGACCTGGACTACCACCTGACCACGCTGTTCCCGCCGGTCCGGGCCCGGGGCCACCTGGAGGTCCGTTACCTGGACGCCCAGCCCGGGCCCAACTGGCGGGTGCCGGCCGCCGTGATCACCGCGGTGCTGGACGACGACCTCGCCGGGGACGCCGCGTTCGAGGCCTGCGAACCGGTGGCCGGCCGCTGGCGGGACGCGGCCCGGCTGGGGCGGGCCGACCCGGAGATCGACCGGGCCGCGCGGCAGGTGCTGGCGGCCGCGGCCGAGGCCCTGGACCGCGACGGGCAGCCCGACCTGGCCGAGCTGAGTGCCGGCTACCTCACCCTCGAGAGCACGGAGGTTCGACCATGCTGACGTCCGGTGACCAGACCCCGGCCCCACCCGAGCCGTCCGGGTCGGCCGAGCCGGCCGGGCCGGAATTCCTGGACGACGCCCAGGTGCGCGACCGGCTGGGCGCCGACCTGGAACGGGCCCGGGCCCGGACCACGGCCCTGACCGATGCCGTGGACGACGCCGACCTGCTCCGGCAGCACTCGCCGCTGATGTCGCCCCTGGTCTGGGACCTGGCCCACATCGGCAACCAGGAGGAGCTCTGGCTGCTGCGCGACGTCGGCGGCCGCGACCCGCTGCTGCCGGAGACGGTGGACCAGCTCTACGACGCCTTCCAGCACGCCCGGGGCGACCGCCCGGCCCTGCCGCTGCTGGAGCCGGCGCCGTCCCGGCAGTACGTGCGCGACGTCCGGGGCCGGGTGCTCGACCTGCTCGAGCGCACCCCGCTGCACGGTCGTCCCCTGCTGGAGAGGGGTTTCGCGTTCGGCATGATCGTCCAGCACGAGCAGCAGCACGACGAGACCATGCTGGCCACCCATCAGTTGCGCTCCGGCGAGCCGGTTCTGGCCGCCGGGCCGCCGCCGGCCGCACCGGCCGGCCGGCTGCCGGCCGAGGTGCTGGTGCCGGGCGGGGAGTTCACCATGGGCACCAGCACCGAGCCCTGGGCCCTGGACAACGAACGGCCGGCCCACGCCGTCCACGTCCCGGCGTTCTGGATCGACACCACCCCGGTGACCAATGCCGCCTACCTGGAGTTCATCGCCGACGGCGGCTACGACGACGAGCGCTGGTGGACGCCGGCCGGCTGGCAGTACCGGCAGCAGGCCGGGCTGGTGGCCCCACTGTTCTGGAGCCGGGCCGACGGTGAGAGCTGGTGGCGGCACTCGTTCGGCCGGGTCGAGCCGGTCCGCCCGGACGAGCCGGTGCTGCACGTCTGCTGGTACGAGGCCGACGCCTACGCCCGCTGGGCCGGCCGCCGGTTGCCGACCGAGGCCGAGTGGGAGAAGGCCGCCCGTTACGACCCGGTGAGCCGGCGCTCGCGGCGCTACCCGTGGGGGGACGACGAACCCACCGAGCAGCGGGCCAACCTGGGGCAGCGGCACCTGCGCCCGGCCCCGGCCGGGGCCTACCCGCGGGGGCAGTCCGCGCTCGGCGTCCGCCAGCTGATCGGCGACGTCTGGGAATGGACCTCGACCTGGCTGCACCCGTACCCGGGCTTTCGGGCCTGGCCCTACCGGGAGTACACCGAGGTGTTCTTCGGCGGCGACTACCCGGTGCTGCGCGGCGGCTCGTTCGGGTCCGACCCGGCCGCCGTCCGGGGCACGTTCCGCAACTGGGACCACCCGATCCGGCGGCAGATCTTCAGCGGCTTCCGCTGTGCCCGCGACGCCGCCGCCGGCGAGGCCTGATGTGCCGCCACCTGGCCTACCTGGGGCGCCCGGCCCGGATCGGTGAACTCGTCGCCGATCCGCCGTTCTCGCTGGTCCGGCAGGCCTGGGGGCCGCGCCGGCAGGCCCACGGCACGATGAACGCCGACGGGTTCGGGCTCGGCTGGTACGTCGACGGCGACCCGAGCCCGGCCCGGCACCGCGGCGCCGGCCCGGTCTGGGACGACGACACCTTCGCCGACCTGGCCCGGACCGTGCGCAGCGGCGCCTTCCTGGCCGCCGTCCGGTCGGCCACGGCCGGGATGGCGCTCGGGGCGGCCGCGGCGGCGCCGTTCCGGGCCGGGCCCTGGCTGTTCAGCCACAACGGCGCGCTGCCCGGCTGGCCCGGCTCCGGGGCGGGCCTGGTCCGGGAGCTGAGCCCCGAGCGGGTGCTGGGGATCGAGGCCCCGGTCGACTCGGCCCTGCTCTGGGCCCTGCTCCGGGACCGGCTGGAGCGGGGGGTGCCGCCGGCCGAGGCGCTGGCCGACGTCGTCCACCGGGCCGCCTCGGCCGGGGCCGAGCCGGGCCGGTTCAACCTGCTGCTCACCGACGGCCGTTCGATCTGGGCCACGGCCTGGGGCGACGTGCTCGGCTGGCGGCGCCTGGACGGCGGCCTGCTGATTGCCTCCGAGCCCTACGACGACGAGCCCGGCTGGCACGACCTGCCGGACGGGCACCTGATCACCGCTGCTGTCGACGACGACCGAGAGATCCGGGTGACGCTTGAACCGCTATGAGTACACCGACCACCTGCCCGCCGACTTCACCGCCGCCGGGTTGCGGGCCGACGTCCGGCAAGGGCTGCGGGCGACCCCGAAATGGTTGCCGCCCAAGTGGTTCTACGACAAGACCGGCAGCGCCCTGTTCGAGGAGATCACCCGGCTGCCGGAGTACTACCCGACCCGGGCCGAGCGCTCGATCCTGCACCGGCACGCTGGCGACGTGATCGGCCGGGCCGGGACCGGTCAGCTGGTCGAACTGGGCTCCGGTTCGTCGGAGAAGACCCGGTTGCTGCTCGACCAGCTGCCGGCCGAGGGCGCCTCGTACGTGGCTCTCGACGTGAGCGAGAGTGCCCTGCGGATGGCCTGCGAGTCGGTCGCGGCCGGCTATCCGGGGCTAAGAGTGGTCGCGGTGCGGGCCGACTTCGAGCATCAGCTGTCGGCGGTGCTCGACGCCGAACCCGGGCCCGGTGGGCGGCTGGTGGCCTTCCTCGGTGGCACCATCGGCAATTTCGACCCTGCCCAGCGCCGCGCCTTCCTGGCCGGGCTGCGGGCCGGGCTCGGCGCCGGGGACGCGTTCCTGCTCGGCGCCGATCTGGTCAAGGCCGAAAGCGTGCTGGTGCCGGCCTACGACGACGCGGCCGGCGTGACCGCGGCGTTCAACCTCAACGTGCTCGAGGTGCTGAACCAGCGACTGGCGGCTGATTTCGACCGGGCCGACTTCGAGCACCGCGCGGTCTGGGATCCGGTGAACGCCTGGATCGAGATGCGGTTGCGAGCGGTCCGCCCGGTCCGGGTCCGGATCGCCGAACTCAGCCTGGAGATCGGCTTCGCCGCGGGGGAGGAGCTACGGACGGAGATCTCGGCCAAGTTCACCCGGCCTCGGCTGGCGGCCGAGTTCGCCGCCGCCGGATTCGCCGCCGCGGGCTGGTGGACCGACCCGCAGGACCGCTTCTCGCTCTCGCTCTGGAGGCCCGCCTGAGTTCGCGAAGCTGGCGGCGACCCTGGTCACAGCGTGTCGAGGTTGCGGGCCATGGTGGCCTGAGCCTCGAGGATCTCGGCGATCCGGACCTGCACCGAGTCCATCCGGCCGATGATCTCGCTGGTGGCGTGGATGCCGGAGGCGACCGCGCTGGTGTTGGCCTGGATGGCGGCGATCTGCTCGGCCACCTGGCCGGTGGCGGCGGCGGTCTCCCGGGCCAGTTCCTTGACCTCGGCCGCGACCACGGCGAAGCCCTTGCCGACGTCGCCGGCCCGGGCCGCCTCGATGGTCGCGTTCAGGGCCAGCAGGTTGGTCTGGTCGGCGATGCTCGAGATGATCTTGATGACGTCGCCGATCGCGGCCGACGCCGATCCCAGGCTCTCGACCTCGCCGGTCATCGTGCTGGCCCGCTCGACCGCCTCGTCGGCCACCCGCTCGGCGTCCGTGGTCGCCTCGCGCAACTGCTGGACCGAGTCGAGCAGGCCCTTGGCCCCGGCCTTCTCGGCCCCGGTCCGGCGCAGCGTCTCGATCCGCTGCGAGACCAGTTGCTGCACGTTGCGCAGCGCCCCCATCCGGGAGTCGGAGAGGGTGATCCGCTCGGTGGTGAAGAAGTCCATGGTGCCGACCACCGTACCGGCGATGATGATCGGGAAGCAGATCCCGGACTTCACCCCGGCCCGGCCGGCCGCGGGGGCCCGCACGCAGTCGGTCAGCTCGGCCAGGTCCTGCACGAAGACCAGGTCCCGGGCCCGCCAGGCCCGGCCCGACAGGCCCACCCCTTCGGCGAAACTGGCGGCCAGGGTGACCTTCCGGAACTCGTCGCCGGCCGATCCGGACTCCTGGTCGAACCGGAGCACGTTGTCCCGCTCGTCGATCTTCCAGTACGACCCGTAGGCCCAGCCGAACGCCTCGCGTACCGACTCCAGGGCGATCCGGGTGGCCGAGTGCTCGTCGGTGCCCCGCATCAGCGTGCTGACCACCTCGGTCACCGCCAGCCGGTCGTCGGCGACCTCCTGCAGCTGGGCCCGGGCGATGGCCTGGAACACGGCCATGTCGGCCAGTTTGGCGATCGCCTGCACCTTGGCCCGGCGGCCGGCGTCGGGTGCGAACGGGTGCTCGGCGAAGTACTCCAGCACGGCCACGACCTTGCCGTTGTGCAGCACCGGGTAGCAGAACCCGGACAGCATGCCGCCGCTGTGGGCCGTCTCGGCCCGCTTGCAGGAGGTCACCGAGGCCAGGTCGTCGACGAACAGCGGCTCCCGCGAGCGGTACACCTGACCGACCAGGCCGGCGTCCATCGGGTTACGGCCCTCCGGGAAGGCAGCCTGCATCTTGGGGGTCAATACGCCCACCTGATGCACCAGCTCGAGCTCGTTGCGGTTGGGCTCGTGGTTCGGCAGCCAGACGGCGCCGTACCCGGCCCCGGCGACCCGGACGAAGGTGTCGACCGCGATCCGGTAGGCGCTGCGCTCGTCGGTGGCGGCGTCCAGCGCCGAGATCACCTCGGCGAAGTTCTCCACGTCCCGGGGCGCGCCCTCGCGCGACAGCACCGCGCCGCCCTGATTCCGACCGCCGAATCCACGCACAACTGCCCCCATTGCCGTCCGATGACCGGCCGTACCCGGGTGGGCAGGCGGACGTCCCTGGGGCTCTCATCGGCGCCGTCCGGGCGGGGCTTGAGGATTGATCGGAGGCCGGGCCCGCCCGCTCGAGGCAGGCCCGGCGTCCCGGTCAGCCGGTGTTGCGCAGGCCGGCGGCGATCCCGTTGATGGTCAGCAGCAGGGCCCGGCGCAGCTGCGGGTCCGGGGTGTCGCCGCTGGCCCGGGACCGGGCCAGCAGCGAGACCTGGAGGGCGTGCAGCGGAGCCAGGTAGGCGTCGCGCAGTTCCAGGGTGCGCTTCAGCACCGGGGCCGTCTCCAGCAGGGTGCTCTGGCCGGTCACCCGCAGCACCTCCTCGACCGTGCGGGCGTGCTCGGCCCGGATCAGCTCGAACAGGCCCGCCTCGGCCGGATCGACGAGCGTGCCGACATACCGGCCGGCGATCGCCATGTCGGTCTTGGCCAGGGTCATCTGCACGTTGGAGAGGAAGGTCCGGAAGAAGTTCCAGGAGCCGTACATCTGCTGGAGGGCCTCTTCGCGGCCGGCCTCGCGGGCCGCGGCCAGGCCGCTGCCGACCCCGAACCAGCCGGGCAGGATGATCCGGGACTGGGTCCAGCCGAACACCCACGGGATGGCCCGCAGGTCGGACAGGCCGCCCGGGCCACCGGGGCGCCGGGCCGGCCGGGAGCCGATGTTCAGGTGGGCCAGCTCGTCGACCGGGGTCGCCTTGACGAAGAACGGCACCAGGGCCGGGTCGCCGACCAGGGCGCGGTAGGCCACCTGGCCCTGGCCGGAGACCACGTCCATGGTGGCGTTCCAGTCGTCGAGCACCTCCTGCGGCAGCAGCGACGTCCGGTGCAGCACCGAGGCCTCGAGCACGGCCGACAGGGCCTGCTCGAGGTTCTCCCGGCCGAGCATCGGCAGGGTGTACTTGTCAGAGATCACCTCGCCCTGCTCGGTGATCTTGATCGGGCCGTCCAGGCTGCCGTACGGCTGGGACAGGATCGCCTCCCCGGTGGGGCCGCCACCGCGGCCGACCGAACCGCCCCGGCCGTGGAACAGCCGCAGCACCACGCCGTGCTTGTGGGCGACGTCGCGCAGCGCCCGCTGGGCCCGGTGGATCTGCCACTGCGACGCCGCGATGCCGGCGTCCTTGCTGCTGTCGGAGTAGCCGAGCATGATCTCCTGGACGTCGCCGCGGGCGGCCACCACCCGGCGGTAGGCCGGGTCCGACAGCAGGGCCTCGACCAGCGGCCCGGCCGCCTCCAGCTCGGTGACCGTCTCGAACAGCGGCACGAAGCCGATCCGCGACCAGGCCGGGGTGGTCTCGGTACCGGTGTCGACCAGGCCGACCTCGCGGGCCAGCAGGACAACGGCGAACAGGTCGTCGATGTCCTGGGCCATCGAGATGATGTAGCTCTCGATCACGCCCGGGCCGAACCGGTCGAGGGCGGTGCGGATCGTGGTGAACAGCTCGATCGTGCGGGCCGGGGGGCCGTCGAGGGCGGCGATCCCGGCTCCGATCAGCGGACGCCGACCGGCCAGTTCGCGCGACAGCAGGGCGATCCGGGCCGGCCGCTCGAGCTCGGCGTAGGGCACCTCGAGCTCGCCGATCCGGTCGAACAGCACAGCCAGCGCGGCGTGGTGCTTCTCGGCGTGCTCGCGGACGTCGAGGGTGGCCAGGCCCATCCCGACCGCGGTGGCGGTGCGCAGCAGCCGCAGCACCGGGCCGTCGGCGATCAGAGCGCCGTCGCCGGCCCGCAGCGAGTCGCGGATCAGCTCGAGCTCGGCCAGCATCTCGTCGATGCCGAGGTAGTCGCGGCCGGGCTCGTGCGCGGTGCCGTTGGCCAGCCGGTCGCGGGTACGCGACAGCCGGACCCGGATGTAGCTCAGCTTGAGCCGGTAGGGCTCCTCGGCGTTCAGCCGGATGAACGCCGCGTAGGCGCCGGGCAGGGCCTTGCTGTCGGCCTCCAGGCTCTCCTGCAGGGCGGCGCTCACCGGCACCACCCGGGTGGACGACGAGAGCTCCAGGATCAGCTCCTCGGCGGCCGCGATCAGCACCCGCAGGCCGAACTCGTGCTGCAGGTCGAGCACGTCGAGGGTGACCGCCGGGGTGACGTTCGGGTTGCCGTCCCGGTCGCCGCCGGCCCAGGTGCCGAACCGGAGGGGCCGGGCCCGGGACGGCAGCTGGACGCCGATCCCGGCCAGGCTCTGGTCGAGCTCCTCGAGCAGGTCGGGCACGACCTGGGTGGCCAGGGTCTGCAGGTAGTAGATGGCCGAGCGGGCCTCGTCGGTCGGCTTCGGCCGCTCGATCCGGATCTCGTCGGTCTGCCAGAGCAGGTCGACCAGCTCGGCCAGCCGGCGGTGAGTGCGCTCGGCCTCGAACGGGCGGGCCCGCGGGTCCTCGCCGTCGTCGATCAGGTCGGCGATCTTGCGCAGCAGGTCGAGCACCGAGCGGCGGCTGGCCTCGGTCGGGTGGGCGGTGAAGACCGGCCGCAGCTCCAGCCGGCCCAGGATCTCGTCGACCAGCTCGCGGTCGACGGTGCCGGCGTCCAGAGCCTCACCGATCCGGCCCACGGTGGAGCGCAGCGGGCTGTCCGGCCGGGCGGTCAGCTCCTGCCAGCGGTGCAGCTGCTCGGTGATGTTGGCCAGCTGGAAGTAGGCGGTGAAGGCCCGGGCCAGCACGATGGCCGTCGGGTCGTCGATCCCGGAGAGCAGGGCGTGCAGCTCGGCGCCGTCGTCGGGCCGCCGGGCCAGGGCCCGGACCTGCTCGACCAGCGCCAGCAGGGGCTCGCCCTCGTGCCGGGTCAGGGACTCGCCGAGGAGATCGCCGAGCCGGCGGATCGAGGCCCGCAGCGCGGCGTGCCGCTCGTCGGAGGCCACGCTCCCGGCGAACTGGGAGACGTCCGGAGCCCGCCGGTCGGCGTCCACCAGCTTCGCGGTGTCCAAATCGGCACTTTCCGTAGTCATGATCGCTCCTCGGTCATGTCCCCCAGTCTGCCGCAGTCGTGTTTCGGCTCTGCAATCCCGGGGGTGATCCCGGGGGTGGGGCTCCGGCCGGCCGGGGTCGAACCCGGTCCCGGCCGCCGGGCCGTCCGGCCCGGTCGCGGTGCGGTGGTCCGGACGTCGGCCAGCCAGGGCCGGTCCGGGCCGGCCAGCCGGGCGACCGCCGCCAGGGAGCCGAACGGGGTGCCGGCCCCCAGGGCGCGATCGGCGGCGGCGGCCACCTGATCGGCCGCGCCGGCGGTGGCCAGGGCACTGACCGCGGCGCCGATCGTCCGGCGGGCCAGCCGGCCGACGACGGCCAGGCCGCGGGCCTCCCGCCAGGCCTGGCCGGCGGCCAGCAGCCGCTCCGCGGTCCGGTCGTCGCCCTCGGCCAGGGCGACCGCGCCGAGCAGGCTGACCGTGTCCGGCAGGGTGAGGAACTGGCCGGCGGCGTGGGTCAGCGGGGCCGCCTGCCGCAGGGCCGCACCGGCCTCGGCGGGCCGGCCCAGGCAGAGCTGGAGCAGGCCGGTGGCGGCCAGCAGGTCGCCCCGGATCGGGGCCGAGGCGGCCGTGCCGGCGGCGGCGAGAGCTTCGACCAGCAGGGCCTCGGCCCGCCCGACGTCGCCCGCCTGCACCGCGAGCCCGGCCAGGTTGACCAGGGCCACGGCCAGGTTGCTGGCCACCCCTTCCTGCTGCGCCCAGGCCCGGAAGGCCTCGAAGAGCGGCTCGGCCTGCTCCGGGTGGCCGATCTCGTCGAGCAGCTCGCCGCGCTCGTTGTCGAGCCGGATCACCAGTGAGCCCGCGGCCACCGCCCGGGCCTCGTGCAGCGCCTGCTCGATCAGGTCCAGGGCCTGCTCCGGCCGGCCCGAGTACCGCACCGCCACCGCACGGGCGGCCAGGGTGCGGGCCAGCAACTCGCCGTCCCCGACCGAACCGGCCGCCTGCTGGGCCCCGGCCAGAACCGGCAGGGCCCGCCGCAGGTCGCCGTCGACCAGGGCCAGATTGCCGGCCGACAGGAGCAGGTGGGCCCGCTCCCGCGGATGCAGGGTGGCGGCGTCGGCGGCGCCCATCCAGCGCTCGGCCTGGCGGATCCGGCCGGAGTGGAACCAGTGGTCGAGCAGATCGCCGACCAGGCCGGCCAGCAGCTCGCCGGCGCCGGCCGCGGCGGCGTGCTCCAGGGCGGCGGTCAGGTTGGCCGCCTCGGCCTCGAGCCACCCCCGGGCGGTCGAGTCCGGGTCGTTGCCCGGGTCGTCGGCCAGCGCCCGGGCCCGCCGCGCGAAGTGCTCGGCGTGCCGGCGGCGCAGCTGGTCGAGACGGCCGTCCGGGCGGCCGGCCAGACGTTGCGCGGCGTACTCCCGCACGGTGCCGAGCATCGAGAACCGGCCCGATCCGTCGGCCACCACCAGGCTGCGGTCGACCAGGCCCTCGAGGGCGTCGAGCAGGCCCGGCTCGGGCCGGTCGCAGACCGCTTCGGCCGCGGCCAGGGTCCAGCCCCCGCTGAACACCGACAGCTCGCCCAGCAGCCCCAGCTCGTCGTCCCCGAGCACCTGCACGCTCGAGTCGAGCAGGGCCCGCATGCTCCGCTGCCGTTCGGGCAGGTCGGCCGGGCCGCCCCGGAGCAGCTCGAGCCGGGCGCCGATCCGCTCCAGCATCTGGGCCGGCGACAGCACCCGGATCCGGGCCGCGGCCAGTTCCAGGGCCAGCGGCAACCGGTCGAGCATCCGGCAGACGTCGTCCACTTCGGCCCGGTTCTCGTCGGTGACGGCGAAGCCGGGCAGCACCGCGGCGGCTCGCTCCTGGAACAGCCGGACGGCGTCGTCCAGCGGCAACGGGCCCAGCGGCAGCAGGTACTCGCCCCGCAACCGCAACGCCGTCCTCGACGTGACCAGCACGGTCAGCGACCCGGTGGCGTCCAGCAGGCCGGCGATCACCGGCCCGGCGGAATCGACCAGTTGCTCGACGCCGTCCAGCACGAGCAGGGTCGGGTGCCGGCCCAGCGCCTCGGCCAGGGCCGCCGGCCACGGCTCCGCCGCCTGCTCCGGCGCTCGTCCGGGCCGGCGCCCGAGGGCCCGGCCGATCTGCGGCAGCAGGTCGTCCGGGTCGCGCACACCGTCCAGCGGGACCACGATCACCGGCCGCGGCTCGCCGCGGCCGGCCCGGGTCGTGCGGGCCAGCTCCAGGGCCAGCCGGGTCTTGCCGGTGCCGCCCCCGCCGACCACGCTGACCAGCCGGACGTCGTCGGTGGCGAGCAGGGCCCGGGCCGCGGCCAGTTCGGCCGTGCGGCCGACCAGCGGGGTGCGGGGCCGGGGCGGGGCCGGCCGGTCGATCGCCGCCCCGCCCGCGACTGCGCCCAGCGCCGATCCCGACCCGGACCCCGGTGCCGGTGCCGGTGCCGGTGCAGGTGCCGGCCCCGGCTCCGGGCGCGGCCGGGCCGCGATCAGCCCGGCCGGGCTCAGCGAGCGGTCCTGGCGCAGCACCTGGGCCTGCCGTTCGCGCAGCTGGGGGCCCGGGTCGACACCGAGTTCCTCGACCAGCCGGCCGGCGATCTCCCGGTAGGCGGCCAGGGCGTCGGCCTGCCGCCCGCAGCGGTAGAGCGCGGTCATCAGCTGGCCCACGAAACGCTCGTCCAGGGGATGGCGCCGGACCAGCTCCTGCAGTTCGGGAACGATCTGCGCGTCCTGGCCGAGGGCCGAGTCGGCCTCCAGACGAGCGGCCAGGGCCCGCAGGCGCAGGCCCTCCAGTCGGGCCCGGTGACCGTCGGCGCCGGTGCCCTCCAGATCGGCCAGGGCCCGGCCGCGCCACAGCGCCAGGGCGGTGCGCAGCTCCTGGGCCGCGCCGGCCGGATCGCCGGCGGCCAGGGCGGCCTGACCCGCGCCGGCATGCCGCTCGAACCGGTGCAGGTCGACGGCCTCGGGCGGCACTTCGAGCAGGTAGCCCTGGGACCCTCCTCGCAGCAGTGGCCGCGGCCCGGCCGCCGCCCCGACCGGGCCCGAGCCGGCCGAGGCCAGGCTGCGGCGCAACCTCGAGACGTAGACCTGGACCGTGTTGACCGCGCCACTCGGCTCGGCGCCGTCCCAGAGATCGCGGACCAGCCGAGACGACGGGACCGCGGTGCCCGGGGACAGCGCCAGCAGGGTGAAGACGGCGCGCGACTGCCGCCCACCGAGTGCCACCGGCACCCCGTCGACGCAGACTTCGAGCGGCCCGAGCAGACCGATGGCCGGCCCCCCGACCTCGCCCCCCGGGTTGGTCATCCCGATCAAGGGTACGAGGTTCGCTCCCGATTCAGGGGACGTTCAGGATCGTGTCAGCCGGCTGCGGGAGGTTGGCTGGGCGGGCCGGTGGCCTCGGGGCGACCGTCGGGGCGGGCGGCGTCGCGGGGATCCGCGCCACCGGCCCGCACCAGCAGATTGCCTTGCGATTTCAGGGATTTCTGAGAACAGCTGTGAACCGGGCCACGTCCGCTTCCCGAAAGTCTCCGTCAGTGAACAACTCTGAGATTCGATCCGGAGTGGACGGGTGTTCTCGACTGGCGCTCGGCCGGTAAAGGTGCGAGAGAATAGGGCGTCCGCAGACGTTCTACCGGAAGTCTCATGGCCGACACACACCGTCCGAACAGCCCATCGCCGTCTCCCGCGTACAGCCCTTCGGCAGGTCATGACCCCCACCTGAGCCCTGCCGGCGGCCAGGCCTACGAGGGCACCGACCCGGATCTGCCGGCGCGGCACGAGCAGGCTGATCGCAAGCCGAGCGTCAGTACGGTCCAGGTCGGCGCGAGTGCCGCCGCGGCGGTGACCTCCGCGCTGGCCGCGTCGTTCTTCGGCGTGGCCGGCACTCTGATCGGCGCCGCCGTCGGATCGATCGTCTCCACCGTGGCCGGTGCGCTGTACGCCGACTACATGCGCCGGGCCGGTCGCCGGTTGCGCACCACCAGTTCGGTGGTGATCCAGCGGATTCCCGGCGACGTGCTCTCGACCACCCCGTTGCGGCACCTGACCGGGCCGACCGACCTGCCCGGGGAGCGGTCGCTGCGGCCGGTCGGCGAGGAATCGCAGGCTCAGACCGTCGCCGTCCCGGTGGCTGATCGGACCGAGCTGCTGGCCGCCGCCGCGACCCGGGTGGAGCCGGCGGCTGTCCTGCCGCCCTACCGGTCCGGCGGGCCCGGCGGGCCTGCTTCGCGCCCGGTCCACCGGTCCCGGCCCTGGTACCGGCGGCCGGTGATGTCGCTGTCGGCCGTCGGGCTGGCCGGGTTCGCGATCGCTCTCGGCGTCGTGACGGTGAGCGAGGGAGCCCTGGGCCGGCCGCTGTCCGGCGGCACCGGCGGCACCTCGATCTCGAAGTTCGTCAACGCCGGCTCAAACAGCAGTGACGACGTCACGCCGACCCCGGCCGCCACGCCCTCCGGCTCGGCCACCGCGAGCCCGTCCGCGACGACGGCGACGCCCTCGCCGAGTGCGACCACCACGGCACCGGTGGCCCCGACCACGGCCGCCGCGACCACCGCGCCCGGCCCCACCGCCGCCTCGACCACGGTTCCGGCGAGCACCGAGGCAGCGGCCTCGCCGGCCTCGACCAGCTGACGGCTCGACCCGGAGGTCGGCCTCGCCGCGCCAATTGTGACTCAAAGTCACGATCGTGACGTGACGAAGTCGACCTCCGGGTCGTTTGATCCCGCTTGCCCGGATCTGTCACTCAACGCATGCTGGCGAGATGACGTCGCCACAGAATCCGAATCTGGTTCCCGACGACACCGCGGTGCCCACCCCGGCCGCCATCGCCACCCACTACGACGAGCTCGACGACGCCTACCTGCAGATTTGGAGCGAGCACGCCCATCACGGGTTGTGGCGCTCGGGCCGGGAGTCGGTCGAGGAGGCGGTGCGGGCCCTGGTCGACGTCACCGCCGACGCGGCCGGGGCCGGGCTCGGCAGCCAGGTGATCGACCTCGGCTCCGGCTACGGGGCGACCGGCCGGCAGCTGGCCGACACCCGGGGCGCCGAAACCACTTCGCTGACCATCTCCCGGCGCCAGCACGACCACGCCGTGATCGCCGACGGCGAAGACCCCCGGCTGCGCCAGCTGCTGCGGGACTGGTTCGACAACGGGCTGGCCGCCGACCGCTACGACGCGGTGATCGCGATCGAGAGCCTCGGCCACCTGGACACCGTGCCGGCCCTGCGGGAGGCCCACCGGGTGCTCCGGCCGGGCGGCCGGATCGCCGTCTGTGACCTGGTCGCGGGAGACCGCGTGCCGGGCTGGCAGCAGGGCCCGCTGCTGCGCCGGATGGAGCGCGAGTCGCACCTCACCCCGTTGCCGACGATCGCGCAGTGGCGGGACGAGTTCGCGGCGGCCGGCTTCGTCGTCGACGAGACCGTGGACCTGACCCGGGGGGTGCGCAACACCTGGCCCAAGGGCATCGTGCGGCTGATCAAGATTCTGCGGACCGACGCCGAGCTGCGCCGGTCGCTGTTCGGCGGGCAGTACGAGAACGACGGCTTCATCCTCTCGCTGATCCGGATGACCCTGGCCCAGCGGATCGGGGCCGTGCACTACTACTTGATCAGTGCCCACAAACCGGCCGCCTGACCACGCTCGGCCGGTCCTCAGCTCGGCCGCGGCTGTGGCCGAACTGAGGACCGTCCGGGCGCGGCGCCGGGGTGTCGCGTAGCGTCAGCGAGGTGCGCCGTCGTCGCGTGATCCTGATCGTGGCCGCCGGCTGCGCCGTTCTGGCCGCCCTGGCCGGAGTCGCCCGGGCCACCCACAGCGATGCCGGCGCGAGCTACACCGAGCAGATCGTGCTGGTCAACGGCACCCGCGAGGCCGACAACGCCCCGGTCACCCTGGACGGCACGATCTACCTGCCGGCCCGCACCCCGGCCCCGGCGGTGCTGCTGGCGCACGGTTACGGCGGCAGCAAGGAGAGCGTGGCCCCGGACGCGCGGGCCCTGGCCGAGCGTGGATACGTGGTGCTCACCTGGTCGGCCCGCGGCTTCGGTGAGTCCGGCGGCCTGGTCCATCTCGACTCGCCGCGGTACGAGGTCAAGGACGCCGAGCTGATGCTCGACCTGCTGGGCCGCCGCCCGGAGGTGCTGCAGGACCGCTCGGGCGACCCCCGGGTCGGCGTCGTCGGGGCGTCGTACGGCGGGGCCCTGGCCCTGATGCTGGCCGGCACCGATCACCGGGTCGACTCGGTGGTGCCCAGCATCACCTGGAACGACCTGCGGCAGGCGCTGTTCCCGCAGTTCGCGACGTCCGGGCCGCAGCTGACGCCGGCCGGGTCGACGCCGACCGGGGGCACCGGCGTGTTCAAGCGGCAGTGGACGGCGGTGCTGCTGGGCGCGAGCGCCGGTAGGGCGCCGACGGGCACCGCGCCGACGCCGGCCCCGGCCTCCCCGGCCGGCGCCAAGGCCCAGTTCGACTTCGCCACCCTGCACGCCGCCTGCGGCCGGATCGCCAGTGACCTCTGCCTGGGGTACCTGCAAGCGGCCACCACCGGCCGGCCCGACGCCGCCCTGCTCAAGCTGCTCAAGGCGTCCAGCCCGGCCCGGGTGACGGCGCGCATCACCGCACCGACCCTGCTGATCCAGGGCCAGACCGACTCGCTCTTCCCGCTGTCCGAGGCCGACGCCAACGCCGAGCAGATCGCAGCGGCCGGCACCCGGGTCGAGCTGCTCTGGGAGGCTGCCGGCCACGACGGCGGCACCAGCGAGGCCGAGCGGCTGCGAGCGGTCACCGCGGGCTGGCTGGACGACACCCTGGGCCCGCCGCCGGGGCGCCCGGCCGGGCCCGCGCCGTCCACCGTTCCCGGCTTCCGGGTCACCGTGCCCGACGCCGTGCTGTCCAGCACCGACACCAACCCGGCTCCGGAACGCCGCTCGGCCGCCGTCTTCCCCGGCCTGCCGGCCTCGGCCCAGGGGTCGGCGGCGGCGCTGCCGGTCACCCGGCTCGCGCTGACCGGCGGGCAGCAGCTGGCCGTCTCGCCGCCGGGCTCGGTGCCGGCCTCGCTCACCTCGTTACCCGGCGCCGGCGCCGCCCTGGCCCTGTTCACCGGGGCCGGCGGGTCGAGCCGGGCCGGGGCCGGCCTCGGCCTGGGCGTGCTGCCCGGCCAGGCCGCGACCTTCCAGACGGCGCCCCTGAACGATCCGGTCACCGTCACCGGATCGTCCCGGGTCACGGTCCGGATCACTTCCACAGCCACGGACGCCACCCTGTTCGCCTCGCTACTGGACGTGGCTCCGGACGGCGACACCACCCTGCCCCGCCAGCTGGTCTCGGCGGTCCGGCTCAACGGTCTGGCCGCGGCCGGGCGGGAGGTGACGATCGCCCTGCCGGCGATCGTCCGAGACGTGCCCGCCGGGCACCGGCTACGGGTCGTGCTGTCGACCACCGACCAGGGGTACGCCGGGCCGCTCGATGCCCGCGGCTACCGGATCGAGCTGGCCGGCGACCCGGTCCTGAGCGTGCCGGTGGTGCCGCTGGCGGTCGACGGCGCCGATGCCGCGCACGGGCTCTGGACCGCCGCCGCGCTGCTGGCCGCGGGCGTGCTGCTGCTCCTGATCGGCTTCGCCGTCCGGCACCGGCTGATCCGTCGGCGCACCGTGACCGGGGTCGACGCCGACCTGGTGCACGTTCCGCTGGACATCGCCGGGCTGGGCAAGGCCTACGGCGACGGCTTCCGGGCGGTCACCGACCTCAGCTTCCGGGTCGAGACCGGCCAGGTGCTGGGCCTGCTCGGGCCCAACGGGGCCGGCAAGACCACCACCCTGCGGATGCTGATGGGGCTGATCCTGCCGACCGAGGGCCGGATCCGGATCTTCGGCCACCAGGTCACCCCGGGGGCGGCGGTGCTGTCCCGGCTGGGCTCGTTCATCGAGGGGCCGGGCTTCCTGCCGCACCTGTCCGGGGCCGACAACCTCGACCTGTACTGGCGTTCCACCGGCCGCCGGGGCAGCGACTCGGGCATGGCCACCGCCCTCGAGATCGCCGGGCTCGGCGACGACGTCCACCGCAAGGTCCGCACCTACAGCCAGGGGATGCGCCAGCGGCTGGCCATCGCCCAGGCCATGCTCGGCCTGCCCGACCTGCTGGTGCTGGACGAGCCGACCAATGGCCTGGACCCGCCGCAGATCCGGGAGATGCGCGAGGTCCTGGGCCGGTACGCCGCCACCGGCCGGACCGTCGTCGTCTCCAGCCACCTGCTGGCCGAGGTCGAGCAGACCTGCAGCCACGTGGTGGTGATGGCCGGCGGCCGGCTGATCGCCCAGGGCCCGGTCGACGAGCTGGTCGGCGCGGCCACGGCGATGGTGATCGAGGTCGACGACCCGGCCCGGGCGGGCCGGATCGCGGCCCTGGTGAAGGGCGTGGACGACGTCGAGGTGACCGACGGCGGGCTGGTCGTGCGGGCCGACGCCCCGGCCCGGGCCCAGCTGGTCCGGGCTCTGGTGCTGGCCGACGTCCGGGTCGACCGGATGGCGCCCCGGCGCGGCCTGGAAGAGACCTTCCTGGCCCTGGTCGGGGAGGCGGGGTAGTCATGCCGGGACGAGGTCATCACGAGGGCATCGCGGCGATGCCGGCGCCGTCCGACGACGCCCAGCCCGACGGCTCGGCCGCCGGCTACCGGGCCCGGCGCACCCTCGGGCTGCGGGTCGAGGCCCGCCGCCAACTCACCCGCCGGCGCACCCAGCTCGCCCTCGGATTCCTCGTCGTGCTGCCGTTCCTGCTGGTCGGCGCGTTCAAGCTGGGCAACCCGAACAACCGCGGCTCGGCCACCGCGCTGGTCGACCTGGCCACCGCCGGAGCGGCCAACTTCACCGTCTTCACGGTCTTCATCAGCTCGGGCTTCCTGCTGGTGGTGATCGTGGCCCTGTTCGCCGGCGACACCGTGGCCAGCGAGGCCAGCTGGTCGAGTCTGCGCTACCTGCTGGCCGTTCCGGTGCCGCGCTCGCACCTGCTCGGGCGAAAGCTGATCGTGGCCCTCGGCTACTGCCTGCTGGCCCTGGTGCTGCTGCCGGTGGTCGCCTACCTGGCCGGCGGGGTGTTCTTCAGCTGGCACCCGCTCAAGACGCCGCTCGGCGAAACCATCAGCGGGGGGCAGATTTTCGTTCGACTGGTCATCATCGTCGGGTACGTCGGCATCTCGCTGCTGTTCGTCGCCGCGCTGGCGTTCCTGATCGGAGTCTGGACCGACGCCCCGCTCGGGGCGGTCGGCGGCGCCGTCCTGCTGGTCATCGTCTCCGACATCCTGGACGCCGTCACCGCGCTCGGCGACTGGCGCCGGTTGCTGCCCACCCACTACGCCCTGGCCTGGACCGACGTACTGGGCCAGGACGTCGTCTGGACCGGGATGGCCCGAGGAGCGCTGTGGTCGGTCGGGTACAGCGCCGTCCTGCTGGCTGCGGCCTGGTGGCATTTTGAGCGCAAGGACATCACCAGCTGAAGCTCAAGCTCCGAAACCGGGGCAAGACCGAGTGTACCCGGTCAGCAACAACCCGATCAGGGCCGAAACTTCTTCGGAACAGGCTTAAAGGTGCCTGTCAAGCCGCCGATGTAGTGGCGCGGCCAGATGCCGCTCGGCAAGCGCGAGCCGGGTGTACGCACCTCTTTCGGTGCACCAGCTCGGAGCGTGCCCCGCAGTAGCACCACGCAGCGTCCCGGTACCGAACCGGGATCTCAACCAGGAGGCACAGTGCCCTCGAACACCAAGACCGCGCCGACGAAGCCGGCGACCAGCCGGACCACCCGGACGGTTGCGGCGGCGTCCGCCGGCCGCACCGCCGCCGGCCGCACCGCTGCCCGGCGCGTGATGAGCGCCAGCGTTGCCAAGCGCACCGTGACCAAGCCGGTCACCTCGTCGACCGCCAAGTCCACGTCGACCACCAAGACCACCAAGCCGGTCACGAAGTCGTCGGCCAAGCCGGCCACCAAGACGACCCGGACCGCGGTCAAGCCGGCCGCCAAGGCCACCACCACCCGCACCCTCGCGTCGGTGGCCAAGCCGGTCGCGAAGCGCACCGTGGCCAAGCCGGCGGTCAAGACCACCCCCAAGACCGCGCCCAAGACCATGGCCAAGACGGCGGCCAAGCCCGCGGTCAAGCGCCCCGCGGCCAAGCGGATCGTGGCCACCACGGCCAAGCCGGCCACCCGTCCGGCGGCCAAGCGCGCCGTCACCACGACGGCGGCCAAGCCGGTCTCCCGCACCACGGCGACCAAGGCCACGGCCAAGAAGCCGGCCGCCAAGCCGGTCACCCGCACCACGACGGCCAAGAAGACGGTGGCCAAGCGCACCGTCGGCAAGCCGGCCGCCCGCACCACGACGGCCAAGAAGACGATCCCGGCGCAGCGCACGGCGACCAAGCCGGTCGCCAAGCCGGTCACCCGTCCGGCGGCCAAGCGGGCCACCAAGGCGGCGGCCAAGCCGGTTGCCCGCACGGCCACCAAGTCCGCGGTCAAGGTCACCGCGCGTCCGGCCAAGAAGGTCGCGGCGGCGAAGTCGCCGATGGGCAAGGTCACGGTCCGCAAGTCGACCGCGGCTCGCACCCCCGCCCGTCGGATCACCGCCGGCGTCTGACCAGCTTCACCCCGTCCGGCTCGCGACGAGCCGGGTGACACCATCGGCCGGCGCCGGTACCCCGTCTCACGGGCGGGTACCGGCGCCGCCGGCGTTCCGGCCGACTCAGCGGCCCACCCAGTGGCCGACCCAGTGGCCGACCCAGTGGCCGACTCAGCCGCCCGCTGAGCCGCGCCGTCCCCGGACCGGGGGCTCTGAAGTCGCCGACCGAACCTGCCGATGAGCAGACCGTGCTGATCTGGCTGAGCGGGGCCCTGCTGGTGCTCGCCGCCGGCCTGACCCTGCGCTGGTCGCGGCGCCGCTACGACGCCCTCGGCCGCCCGACCGGATTCCCCGCCATCAGTGTGGGCCTGTGCCTGGTGATCGGGCTGGGCTCGATGATCCCGGTCGGCCTGCACGCCCGCACCGAGCACCGGCTGAGCGCGGCGGCCTCGGCGATCGACGGGGCGCCGTCCACCGTGCACTGCCAGACCGTCTCCGAGGCCTCGGTCGATGCCGGCCCGGAGCTGGGTTACGTGAAGTTCGGCGCCGACGGCGTGCCCGAGCACCACGCCCTGATCAAGTGGAAACCCTGTCGCGAGCTGTCGAAATGGCTCGGGTCGGACCAGAAGCACCCGGACCGGGACGAGCTGATCGCCGTCCACGTGCTGACCCACGAGGCCATGCACATGGCCGGCACCACCGACGAGGCGATCACCGAGTGCCGAGCGATGCAACGGGACGCCGCGATGGCCCGCCGGCTGGGCGCCGATCCGGCCTCGGCCCGGGCCCTGGCCGAGCGATACTGGCAGGAGATCTACCCGAACATGCCCGAGGCCTACCGGACCGGCGACTGCGCTCGGGGCGGCTCCCTGGACGAGCACCGGCCCGACCCGCCGTGGGGTTCGGCGCCGATGTGATCCTCGCGGCAACCGGGCCCGGGCCCGCGGGCTGCGCTCGCGGCCGGGCGATGCGACCATGGTGAACGATGAACCGCCATTCCGAGCGCTCCGGCGACTCCTCCAGATCCGGTGGGCGCGCGGCCGGCGCCCGCCCCCGCCGTCCGGCCCTGTTCGGCCCGGCGGTGATGGACACCTTCCTCGGTGATCCCGATCCGATCCAGCGGATCGAGGCCGCCCACCTGACCGCGGCCGCGCTGGTCAGCCACGGCCGCAGTGACGCCGATCCGACCCTGACCGCCCGGCTGGTCGCACTGGCCGACGAGCACGGCCTGGACCAGATCGCCGAACTGTGGGCGGCCCGCCCGCCGCAGACCCTGCCCGGCGCGCTCTGGCGGATCTACGCGTTGCGGGCCGGCATCCGCCGCGACCCGGCCGGCATGGCCCGGGCCTTCGACGACGGCCGGCACCGGGCGCCGGTGCACGAGGCGGTGGCCGGTGTGGCCGAGCCGCCCGGCCCGGTCGAGGTCCAGGATCTGGCCGACGCCGTCCTGGCCGGGGCCTTCACCGGCGACCTGGCCGTCGCGCTGGAGCGGGCGGCGGCGTTCTGCCACGTCGTCGCGACCGGCTGGGCGGTCGAGGCCGACGACCACAGCCGGGCCGACGAGGTGGCCGAACGGCTCACCCGGCAGGCGGCCGGCCTGGCCCGCACCGGCACCGAGCTGGAGGCCGCGGCCCGCCGGTGGCGGACCGACGAGCTCTCCTGAACCCGGGCGGCCGACTCGCCGGCAATCCGCCATTCGAGGCCCGCCGGAGGGGAACACATCCCGCCGGGCATGAGTTAATAGATCCCGGTGACACCCTTCGGGGTCTCACCGGGCGTCGGACCGCGGTAGCCCCGGGTCCCATTTGAAGCCGCCTCGAGCGGCCTTTGCACCGTGAGGTGCTCCCGGTCCGACGCCTTGAACTTTCCTCGGCTCAGCCGAAGCGGCCGGAGATGTAGTCCTCGGTCGCCTTCTCGGTCGGATTGCTGAAGATCTTGGTGGTGTCGTTCAGCTCGATCAGCCGGCCCGGCTTGCCGGTCGCCGACAGGTTGAAGAAGGCCGTCCGGTCGCTGACCCGGGCCGCCTGCTGCATGTTGTGGGTCACGATGACGATGGTGAAGTCGGACTTGAGCTCGTTGATCAGGTCCTCAACGGCCATCGTGGAGATGGGGTCGAGGGCCGAGCAGGGCTCGTCCATCAGCAGCACCTGCGGCTGGACGGCGATCGCCCGGGCGATGCAGAGCCGCTGCTGCTGGCCACCGGAGAGGCCGGCGCCCGGCTTGTTCAGCCGGTCCTTGACCTCGTTCCAGAGGTTGGCCCCGCGCAGCGACTTCTCCACCTGCTCGGCCAGCACCTTCTTGTTGCGCTGACCGTTCAGCCGCATCCCGGCGGCGACGTTGTCGAAGATGGTCATCGTCGGGAACGGGTTGGGCCGCTGGAACACCATGCCGACCGTGCGGCGCACGGCCACCGGGTCGACGTCCTTGGCGTAGAGGTCGCGCCCGTTCAGGGCCACCGTGCCCTCGACCCGGCCGCCGGCGATCACCTCGTGCATTCGGTTCAGGGTGCGCAGGAAGGTCGACTTCCCGCAGCCCGAGGGGCCGATGAACGCCGTCACCGTTCGGGGCTCGACCGCCATCGAGACGTCCTCGACCGCCTTGAACTGGCCGTAGTAGACGTTCAGGTCCTTGACGTCGATGCGCTGGGCCATCGGGCTTCCTCTTCTTTCCCTGTCGCGGTGGTGCGGATGTCGATCGTGGAGCGGTGAGCCGGTCGGGACTACCTGGACACCTTGCTGAGCCGGGCGATCATGCGGCCGGCGATGTTCAGGAACATGACCAGGACGATCAGGGTCAGGGCGGCCGCCCAGACCCGGTTCACGGCCGGAGCCAGCACTTCGGCCCGGTCCTCGTTGATCATGGAGGGCAGGGCGGCCATGAAGCCGTCGAACAGGTTGGTGTTGATCGACTTCGAGTAGGGGCCGAGGATGATCAGCGGGGCGGTCTCGCCCATCACCCGAGCCAGGCCGAGCAGGACGCCGGTGATGATCCCGCTGAACGCGGTCGGCAGCACGATCCGGGTGATGGTCTTCCACTTGGGCACGCCGAGCGCGTACGAGGCCTCCCGCAGCTCGTTGGGCACCAGCTTGAGCATCTCCTCGGTGGAGCGGACCACCACCGGGATCATCAGCAGCACCAGGGCCAGCGAGACGGCGAAACCGACCCGGTTGAAGTGGAAGGTCGTCACCCAGAGGGCGTAGACGAACAGCGCGGCCACGATCGACGGGATCCCGGTGAGGATGTCGACCATGAAGCTGACCAGCCGGGCGAACTTGCCCCGGCCGTACTCGACCAGGTAGATCGCGGTGAAGACGGCGATCGGCACGGCGATCACGGCGCAGACCAGCGCCTGCTCGAGAGTGCCGATGATCGCGTGATAGGCGCCCCCGCCCACGTGCCGGCTGGTGATGCCCCGCTGCGAGTTCTGCCACCAGGAGGCGTCGAAGAGCAGGTTGGCGCCCTTCGAGATGACGGTGTAGAGAATCCACAGCAGCGGGATGACGGCGATCAGGAAGGCCGCCCAGACCACCACCGTGGCGATCATGTTCTTGATCTCGCGACCCCGTGAGGGCCGGTCCATCGGCGAGGCCGGTGCGGCGGCCAGATCGTCCTGCGTCACGGTGCTCATTCGGTGAAGGCCTTCCTGCGCTCGATGATGACCCGGGCGGCCGCGTTGACCAGGAACGTCAGGATGAACAGGACCAGGCCGGCCGAGATGAAGGCGCCGGCCTTGAGCGGGGTGTCGAACTCGCTGGCGTTGTTGGCGATCTTGGAGGCGAAGGTCTCGCCGCCGGAGAACAGCGAGAACCGGAAGGCTCCCGGGTTGGTGCTGACGATGATCGTGACGGCGATGGTCTCGCCGAGGGCCCGGCCGAGGCCCAGCATCGCGGCCGAGACCACGCCGGGCGTGCCGAACGGCAGCACGGCGGTGCGGATCATCTCCCACTTGGTGGCGCCCAGAGCGAGCGCGCCCTCCTTGTGGGTCAGCGGGGTCTGGTCGAAGACCTCCCGGCTGAGCGCGGTGACGATCGGCAGGATCATGATCGCCAGCACCACCGAGGCCAGGAAGATCGTGCCGGACGAGGACGGCGGGTCGAAGAGCGGGATCCAGCCGAAGAACTTCTCCAGGAACGTCTGCACCGGCTTCACGTAGGGCGCCAGGATCTGCTGTCCCCACAGGCCGTAGATGATCGAGGGTACGGCGGCCAGCAGGTCGACCAGGTAGCCGAGCGGGGTGGCCAGCCGCTTGGGCGCGTACTGCGTGAGGAACAGGGCCACCGCGATCGCCACCGGCACGGCCAGGACCATCGCCACCAGCGACGAGATCACGGTGACGTAGAGCAGGTCGGGGATGCCGAACCGCATCGACCCGGCGGCCAGGTCCCAGACCCGGTCGGTCAGGAAGTTGGCCTTGTCGTCCATCAGCGAGGGGACGGCCTGGCTGATCAGGAAGCCGGCCACCAGCAGGATCAGCAGGACGACGAACGCGCCCGATCCGAGGGCGAGGCCGCTGAAGATCCGGTCGCCGAGCCGGCCGGTCGAGGCCTCGTCGCCCGACGGCTCGGCGTCCAGCTCGGAGTGCCCGGTAATGGAGGACATCGGTTGATCCTCGGGGTAGAAGGCGTTTCGAGGAGATTAGCCCTCGTCGGTCAGGTCAGGTCCGGACCGGTTCGGCCGGGGCGGTGCGGGGTGGAGCCGATCTTCGTTCGGTGCCGTTCATGGTGCTCGGCCGGTGACGGCGTCGGACCCGATTCTGCCGGGCCCGGCACCGTCACCGGCCGGTGACGATCAATTGCCGATCAGCTGGACGAGGTCAGCTGATGGCGGCGATCGCCGCGGCGACCTTGGTCTGGATCTCGGACGGCAGCGGCGCGTAGCCGATGTCCTGCAGGCTGGTCTGGGTGGCCGGGTCCACGAACTTGGTCAGGAACGACTTCAGCAGCGTGGTCTTGGCGGCGTCCAGGCCCTTGGAGCAGACGACCTCGTAGGTGACCAGGACGATCGGGTACACGCCGGCCGTCTTGGTGGTGTAGTCGAGCTTGAGCCGCAGGTCGTTGCCGGTGCCGTCGGGCTGGGCGGTGGCGATCGCCTTGCCGGCCGAGTCGCCGGTCAGCTCGACCGGGCCTCCGCCGTTGTCGATCTGGGCGACGCCGAGCTTGTTGTCCTTGGCGTACGACCACTCGATGTAGGTCAGGCCGCCCTCGGTGCTCTTGACGCCCTCGTTGGTGCCGTCCGACTTGGCCCGGCCCTCGCCGACCTTGCCCGGCCAGGTCTTCGACGGGTCGCCGCCGGTCCAGTCGGCGCCGGCCGCGGCCTGCAAGTACTTCTCGAAGTTCTGGGTGGTGCCGGACTCGTCCGAGCGGAAGAACACGCTGATCTTGGTGGTCGGCAGCTTGGCGCCGGGGTTGAGCTTGGCGATGGCCGGGTCGTTCCAGGCGGTGATCTTGCCCAGGAACATCTGGGCGGTGACGCTCGGGGTGAGGATCAGCTTGTCGACGCCGGGCAGGTTGTAGGCCACGGCGATCGGGCCGACCACCATCGGCAGGTCCCAGGCCTCGTTGCCGCCGCAGCGGGTCTTGGCGGCGTCCGCCTCGACGGCGCCGTCGACGGCCACGGTGCTCAGGGCCGAGTCGGAGCCGGCGAAGTCGACCTGCTTGGCGTTGAACTGCTTGATGCCCGCGCCGGAACCGGTCGGGTTGTAGTTCACCGTGGCGCCCGGGTTGTCGTCGCCGAACTGGGAGATGACCTCGCCGATGGCGTTCTTCTGGGCGGTCGAGCCCTCGCCGTTCAGCGTGCCGGAGACACCGGAACCGGATCCGCCGCTGGTGCCGGCGTCGGAGCCGTTGTTGTCAGAGCCGCAGGCCGTGAGCGCGAGCGCACCGGCCAGGACAACGCTGGTCAGCGCGGCGTAACGGGGGAGCTTCAAGGCGGTATCCCTTTCCTGGCGCCGGGAGTGGGCCCCCGGCCGATTCATCTGGTGACGCTCACCTTTCGGCGGGTCAAGACACCGTGTGTGCCCTTAAGGGAAGGTAGGGAGGCCAGATGAAGTGATCACGCGGACGTGGTGAACGGGGCATGAACGCCGCGCCGCGATCACGGGAATGCTGAGCTGCCGCAACTTGGCCGTAGGGTTAACGCCTCTGATGAGAGCCTGACCGTCCGTTTCAGCGCAGGCTGTTTCGGGGTGGTTCGCCCCGATGCTGTTCGACCGAATGGATGCGCTCGGTGACGGCGAGTCGCGGGTCGTCGTACACCTGGGCGACCAGGATCTCGGCCGGCGTCAGCCACGGATCGGCGTGGGGCAACTGGCCGCGGACCGGGTCGGAGGCGGCCCGGGCCAGTCCTTCGATCACCTTCTCCAGGACCGGGCGATGGGTGCAGATCAGGGCGCTCCGGCCGGCCCGGTCGCTGTCGCCGTCCAACAGTTCGGCGATCAGGTCGCCGATCCGGGACGGGTCGTTGCGCAGGCCCTGCTCCGAGAGCAGCGGCAGGATCTCGGGTTCGGGGCGGTCCGGTCGCCGATGCTCGGGCTGGTCCAGCTTGTCGAGTTGCTCCCGGTAGGGCCGCAGGGTCTGCATGCAGCGGGCCCACGGCGAGCAGAGCAGGTGCTCCGGCTGCCAGCAGGCCAGCAGGCCGGCCAGGCTCTGGGCCTGCCGGCGCCCGGCCGAGGTCAGCGGGCGGTCGGCCTCGCCGGCCGACCAGTGGGCCCGGCTGCGGGCCTTGGCGTGCCGGACGATCAGCAGCGGGTGGGTGGCCAGCCGGCCCTGCTCGGCCAGCTCGAGCACCGCCTGCAGCACGACCCGGTCGGACGGCCGGGTGAGCCGCTCGGTCACCGCGGCCGCCGGCAGCCACTCGACGTCGGCGATCTCGTGGTCCAGAGCGGTCCGGGGGCCGCTGTGCAGCACCCGGGCGGCCCAGTAGTTCACCGTCTTGGCCTGCCCGTCCGGCATCACGTAACTCACCGACGGCAGCGGAACGCCCAGCTCGATCCGGTTGCCGGTCTCCTCGGCCACTTCCCGGACGGCGCACTCGGGCAGGGTCTCGCCCGGGTCGATCTTGCCCTTGGGCCAGGACCAGTCATCCCAGCGGGCACTGCGGACCAGGAGCAGCTCCAGACCACCCTGGCCGTCCGGTCGCCAGCAGACAGCTCCGGCGGCCCGTACCGGCCCCGGCGCGGGCAGGGGACGACGTCGACGATGGCTCACGATCTTGAGTGTTCCAGACCCGATTCGCGGGCCACCGACCCCGGGTGGGCCCGGAACTCAGCTGCTGAACGGAATGCGCTGGTCGGCGCGCAGCGACAGCCGGCCGGCGCCGCGCCAGAGCCGGGCGACCAGGTCCCGGTCCTCCGGCAGCACCAGGTTGCCCATCACCCGCAGGGCCACGGTCATCAGCAGGTTCGAGCGCATCCCGATCGGACCGCCGCCGCGCAGCACACCGGGCACGGTGAGCAGGGTGGCCAGCCGGCGGGCGATCGAGAACGCCGAGCCGTAGTGCTCGCGCAGGGTGGCCGGCCAGGCCTGGATCAGGTCGGCCCGGCTGCGGCCGGTCCCGGTGCCGAAACCGGCTCCGGCGGCGAACAGTTCGGCCACCAGCCGGCCGGTCTCGAGGCCGTAGTCGATGCCCTCGCCGTTCAGCGGGTTGACGCAACCGGCGGCGTCCCCGATCAGGGCCCAGTTGGCGCCGGCCACCCCACTGACCGCCCCGCCCATCGGCAGCACGGCCGAGCGCACCGCCCGGACCTCGCCCCGCAGGTCCCAGTCGTCCCGGCGCAGCCCGGTGTAGACGCCGATCAGCTGCTGCAGGTTGACGTCGGCCGGGCGCTTGTCGGTGGCCAGCGTGCCGACGCCGATGTTGACCTCGCCGCCGCCGAGCGGGAAGACCCAGCCGTAGCCGGAAAGCAGCTGATCGGCCCCGTCGCGCAACTCCAGGTGGGAGGTGATCCACTCGTCATCACTGCGACCGGACTTGATGTAGGCCCGGGCCGCGACCCCGAAAGCGGTGCTCTGGTGCCAGCGCCGGCCCAGGGTACGGCCCAGTTGCGAGCGGGCGCCGTCGGCGACGACCAGCCGGCGGCAGTTGATCGTGAAGGTCTGCCGGGCCGCCCCCGACCCGCGGGAGAAGACGACGCCGGTGACCCGCTCGCCGTCCCGGACGACGTCCAGGGCCCGCGCGTCCTCGACTCCGACCGCCCCTCGGTCCAGGGCCTCGACCCGGATCCGGGTGTCGAGCTCGGTCCGGGGCACGGCCGAGCCGGTGCCCGGCAGCGAGCCGCCGGGCCAGGGCAGGTACAGCTCCTGACCGAAACCGCAGGCCCGAAGGCCGCGGTTGATCGGGTGCCCGGCCAGCCAGCCGGCCAGCCCGAGCCGGTCGAGCTCGGCGATCGCGCGTGGGGTGAGGCCGTCCCCGCAGGCCTTGTCCCGGGGGAAGGCCGCCTTGTCGGCCAGGACGACGTCCAGCCCGGCCTCGGCGGCCCAGGCCGCCGCCGCCGACCCGGCCGGCCCGGCGCCGACCACTAGGACATCGGTGGACGTCGGCTGCTCAGTCACAGCTCCAGTGTGCCTGGCCGTGCGGGCCGGGGGCCGGGCAGGGCCGGGCCGTGGGGGCCGTGCTCCTCGATCAGGCCTCGTCCGATCGCCGGGGCGCAGCGTCCAGAAGGGCGGTGGCGGTGACGACGGCCAGCCCCTCGAGCGTGCGGCCGGCCACGATCACCCGGGCCGAGCACCCGTCGAAGGTGATGGTGAGCTGCTGGGCCAGCAGGGTCGGATCGGCGAACCCGGCCGCGGTTGCCTCGCTCTCGAAGAAGTCGGTGAGCTGCTGCTTGAACCGCCGGGCGACCACCGCACCCGGATGCCCGGCGTCCTTCAGTTCGGTGGCGGCGTTCACGAACGGGCAGCCGGCGAAGCCGGCCTCGCTCGCGGCCGTCTCCAGCCAGCGGAACACGCTCAGGATCCGGTCCCTGGGCGTGCTGCCACCGGGGCCGCCGCTGCCGGGGCCGCCGTCCGGGGACGGCAGGTACTGGGCCGTCAGGGCCTCGCCGGTCTGCCGCAGGCTGGCCGCGACCAGCTCGTCCTTGGTGCCGAAGAGCTGGTACAGCGATCGCTTCGACACCTGGGCCTGCTGGCAGATCTTGTCGACGCCGACCGCGACCGTTCCCTCGCGGTAGAAGAGCTCGCTCGCCGCCTGCAGCAGGCGCTCCCGGGTCGGCCGGGCCGGGGTGGTGCTCGGGCCGGTGGTGCTCGGGCCGGTGGTTGTCGAGTTGCTCACCCGAGCAGCGTACGCCGCCCCTTGCGGTTTGGAAACAGATCGGTGTACACCTGGTGGAGACAGATCGGTTTCCGGTCTTCGGCAGCACGGCGAACGCAAGCGGAGGAACGTCATGACGGACATCAAGGGCGCAGTGGTACTGGTCACCGGCGGTGGTCGTGGCCTGGGCAAGGCCCTGGCCGCCGAGGCCCTGACCCGCGGGGCGAGCAAGGTCTACGCCACCGCCCGCGACCCGAAGAAGATCACCGGGACGGGCGTCGTCCCACTGGCGCTGGAGGTGACCGACCCGGCGTCCGTGGCCGCCCTGGTGGCGCAGACGCAGGACGTCACGATTCTGATCAACAACGCCGGGGAGTACCGGGCGGTACCGTTCGTGACCGGCGACCTGGCCGACATCCGGGGCGAGTTCGAGACCAACTTCTTCGGGCCGCTGGCCCTGACCCAGGCCCTGGCTCCGCGGATCGTGGCCAATGGTGGCGGGCACGTGCTCAACGTGGCCTCGGTGCTGTCCTGGCTGGCGGTCGGCAACTCTTACAGCGCGACCAAGGCAGCGCTGTGGTCGATGACCAACGCGGTGCGGCTCGAACTGCTGGCCCAGGGGATCGGGGTGACCGGCCTGCACGTCGGCTACATGGACACCGACATGGCGGCCACGGTCGAGTCGTTCAAGAGCGACCCGGCCGACGTGGCCCGGCTGGCCCTGGACGGCATCGAGGCCGGCGCTTTCGAGGTGCTCGCCGACGACCTCACCCGCCAGGTCCGCTCCGGCCTCTCGGCCGACGTCGAAGCCCTCTACCCCCAGCTCACCGCCTGACCCGGGCTCTCTCGCCTCCAGGCTCATGACCACGAAGACGCCGTCGGCTCCCGGCCCACGAAGTCTTCGTGATCATGGACGCCGCCACGAGCGTGGTACATCCGACGGCACAGGGGCGTCGGATCTACCACGATCGGGTGGGGCGGGGCGTTAGCGGCGGCGGCCGGGGCGCTTGCCGGGGCGGCTGGCGATCATGTGGGCCTGCAGGTCGCGCAGGGGGCGGCCCTCGGCGTCGAGGTGGTGCCGGGTCCAGGCGCCGCTGCCGTCCAGATGCCAGGACGCCGTGGTCGGATCCATGGTCAGGGTGAGCAGGTCGTTGAGTTCGGCGATGTCCCGCGGATCGCGCAACCGGACCATCGCCTCGACCCGGCGGTCGAGGTTGCGGTGCATCATGTCGGCGCTGCCGATGTAGACCACCGGCTCGCCGCCACCGGCGAACCAGAACACCCGGGAGTGTTCCAGGAAGCGGCCGAGCACGCTGCGGACCCGGATGTTCTCGCTGAGCCCGGGCACGCCGGGCCTGATCGCGCAGATCCCGCGGACGATGACGTCGACCGGCACGCCGGCCTGGGAGGCCCGGTAGAGCGAGTCGATCAGCACCTCGTCGACGATCGAGTTGACCTTGATCCGGACACCGGCCGGGCGGCCCGCCTCGTGGTTGGCCACCTCCCGCTCGACCCGGTCGACCAGGCCGGTGCGCAGCGACCGGGGGGCCACCAGCAGCCGGCGGTAGGCCGTCTTCGGGGCGTACCCGGAGAGCTGGTTGAACAGTCGGCTGAGGTCCTCGCCGACCTGCGGGTCGCAGGTCAGCAGGCCCAGGTCTTCGTACAGCCGGGCCGTTTTCGGGTTGTAGTTGCCGGTGCCGACGTGGCAGTACCGGTGCAGCCCGTCGGACTCCTGCCGGACGACGAGGCTCAGCTTGGCGTGCGTCTTGAGCCCGACGATGCCGTAGACCACATGCACCCCGGCCCGCTCCAGTTTGCGGGCCCAGCTGATGTTCGCCTCTTCGTCGAACCGGGCCTTGATCTCGACCACGGCGAGCACCTGCTTGCCGGCCTCGGCCGCGTCGATCAGGGCGTCGACGATCGGCGAGTCGCCCGACGTGCGGTACAGCGTCTGCTTGATCGCCAGCACCTGGGGATCGTCCGCGGCCTGCTCCAGGAAGGCCTGCACGCTGGTCGAGAACGAGTCGTACGGGTGGTGCAGCAGGATGTCGCGCCGGGCGATGGCCTCGAAAACGTTGCTCGGCTTGGCGCTCTCGACCTCGGCCAGGTAACGGTGGGTGGCGGCGACGAACTTGGGGTAGTGCAGTTCGGGCCGGTCCAGGTCGGCGACCAGGTTGAGGCCGCGCAGGTCGAGCGGCTCGGGCAGGGCGAACACCTCGGACTCGCTGACGCCGAGCTCGCGGACCAGCAACTCGCGCACGTGCGGGCCGATGTCCTCGGCCACCTCGAGCCGGACCGGCGGGCCGAACCGGCGGCGCAGCAGTTCCTTCTCCAGGGCCTTGAGCAGGTTCTCGACGTCGTCCTCCTCGACCTCGAGATCCTCCTGCCGGGTGACCCGGAACGTGTGGTGCTCGACCACGTCCATGCCCGGGAAGAGCTGATCCAGGTGGACGGCGATGATGTCTTCCAGCGGCACGAACCGGGCCTGCGGGGCCTTGGGCGAGTCGTCCAGCGAGGCCATCGCGTCGGCGTGGGCGTCGGCGTCCACGTTCACGAACCGGGGCAGCAGCGGGGGCACCTTGACCCGAGCGAACAGCTCCTTCTCGTTCACCGGGTTGCGCAGCATGACGGCCAGGTTGAGCGACAGCCCGGAGATGTACGGGAACGGGTGGGCCGGGTCGACCGCCAGCGGCGTGAGCACCGGGAACACCTGGTCGCGGAAGAAGCCGTGCAACCGCTGCTGCTCGCTCGGGTCGAGCTGGTCCCACCGGGCGATGGTGATGTTGTGCTCGGCCAGGGCCGGGGCGATCTGGCTGCCGAACACCTTGGCGTGCAGCGACTGCAGCTCGTGGGCCCGGCTGCGGATCCGGCTCAGGATCTCGCGCGGCTCCAGCCCGCTGGCCGCGCGGACGGCCACCCCGGCCGCGATCCGGCGCTTCAGGCCGGCCACCCGGATCATGAAGAACTCGTCCAGGTTGCTGGCGAAGATGGCCAGGAACCGGGTGCGCTCCAGCAGGGGCAGGTCGGGGTCCTGGGCCAGTTCGAGAACCCGCTCGTTGAACGCCAGCCAGGACAGTTCGCGGTCGAGGAAGCGGCGGATCGCCGGCGCTTCGGGCTCCGGCGCGCCCGGGCCGCCGTCGACCACCGCAACCGGCTCGACCGGGACGATCGGCGGGACGCTGGGACGGCGGGTGACCCGGCGGGCGGTCTCCGCGGCCGTGCCGTTGGCCGTGCCGTTCGCCGGGGAGGTCACGGCCGGCGCGGTGGACGTCGTCTGGGCCGCGACCGTCTTGGCCGCACTCCTGGACGCCGCGATCTTGGTGGCGCTGATCTTGGTGGCGCTGCTCTTGGTGGCGGGGGTTTTCGGAGCGGTGCTTCTGGTGGCAACGGCTTTGTCGACCCGAGGCTCGGGAGTCGAAGCCTTGGCCGGTGCCGTCGTGCGGGCCGGGCGCCTGGTGGCGGCCTTCGGGGCGACGGCAGGCTCGGTCGGGCCCTTGGTGGCCGGGGCCGGTCCAGTCGCCGGGTCAGGGGCAGGGCCGGTGGCCGTGCCGCTGGCCGTTTCGGTGGCAGGCCCAGTCGCAGGGGCCGGGCGAGACACCGCCTTGGACGCCGACGGGCGCTTGCGGGGGGCCGGCCGCACCGCCGTCGGTCGCTCGGCCGGGGTGGACCTTGCCGGCGGCGCGGCCGGGCCGGCCGGCGCGGCCGGGATCGCCGCCGGGGAGTCGGGCACGACCGCCACGGGGCGCACCAGCTCTACCGGGCGCAGGAGCTCGGCGGATCGGCTCGCGTCGGAAGAGCGCTTGGTTCGGGCTGGGCGCGCTGCCGGGCTGGTCATGTCCACCATGTTCTCACTGTCCAGCTCTCGACAGGAATGGGTAAGAACTGGATGCGCCGAAAGAGTGAAACCGCTTGTCTTTTCATGGCGGTACGGTTAACCGCTCGTTTCGCCCGAGCTCGCGTACATCACGTCCGTGATCCACGAGCTGAACCCGAGCCGGCGGTAGACCGCCAGCGCTGGGGCGTTGTCGGACTCGACGTAGAGCAGAACTGTGGCCAGCCCCTGGTCGGCCAGGTAGCGCAACCCGGCCAGGGTGAGGGCCCGGCCGAGGCCGCCGCCGTGCCGATCCGGGCTCACCCCGACGACGTAGACCTCGCCCAGCCGGTCCGGGTGGATCTTCGTCCAGTGGAAGCCGACCATCGTGCCGTCCTGCTCGGCGATCAGGAATCCGTCCGGGTCGAACCACGGCTCGCCCTTCCGGTCGTCCAGGTCGGCCTGGGTCATCCGACCCTGCTCCGGGTGGTGGGCGAAGGCCCGGGCGTTCAGCCGCAGCCACTCGGCGTCGTCCGGGCCGGGCCGGAACGACCGCAGAGTCACGCCGTCGGGCCACTGCGGCTCGCCGAGCTGGTCCAGCCCGGCCAGCGGCCGGCGCCACTGCAGCAGGGTGCGGACCGCCCGATAGCCGAGATCGGCGGCGAGCGCCCGGGCCCCCGGATGGTCACCGTGGGACCAGACCTGGACCCCGCCCTCCGGAGCCGCGGCCGCCGCGGCCAGCACCAGGAGCCGGCCGCGCCCGGCCCGCCGGAACCGCGGATGGATCACGAGCTCCAGGTCACGATGACCGAGCGCACCGCCGGCCGCCGCGACGTCCTCACGGTAGGCGTACCCGAGCGGGCCGTCCGGGTGGTCGGGCTCGAGCAGCAGGTGCTGACCGCCGATCCCGTCGATGCCGGCCCGAGCCCGCAACCGCAGCACCACGTGCTCGCTGACCGGGTCGACGCCGTCAGCTTCAGCCGCCGCGGCCAGCAGCGAATGCACCGCCTCCTGGCGGCTTTTCGCGAGTTCGGCGAAAGTCTCCACCGTTTCGGCGGGGCTCGGGGCAGGGCGGTCCGGGGAGTCGGTCACTCCCGGAGTTTAGGCAACGGGAGCGCCGACCGTGCCGACCAGGGCCGACTCTAGGCGTCGATCGTCTCTTCGATGCTGACCCGGTCGCGGCCCGGCGGCACGAAGCGGTAGCCCACGTTGCGCACGGTTCCGATCAGCGCGTCGTGCTCGGGGCCGAGCTTGGCCCGTAGCCGGCGCACGTGAACGTCGACCGTGCGGGTGCCACCGAAGTAGTCGTAGCCCCAGACCTCCTGCAGCAACTGAGCCCGGGTGAAGACCCGGCCCGGGTGCTGAGCCAGGAACTTCAGCAGCTCGAACTCCTTGTAGGTCAGGTCCAGGGCCCGGCCACGGACCCGGGCGCTGTAGGTGACCTCGTCGACGACCAGGTCGCCGGCCCGGATCTCCGGGGTCTCCTCGGCCTGCTGGGCCTCGGCCAGCCGGCTGCGACCGGCGGCCAGCCGCAGGCGAGCCTCGACCTCGGCCGGACCGGCGGAGTCGAGCAGCACGTCGTCCGCACCCCAGTCGGCAACCACGGCGGCCATCCCGCCCTCGGTCAGGACCAGCAGCAAGGGGGACGAGAGGCCGGTGGTGCGCAGCAGCCGACAGAGCGAGCGGGCTCCAGCCAGGTCGCGGCGGCCGTCGACGATCACGGCATCGGCCGGCGGGGCATCGACCAGAACGGCCGCCTCCGCCGGGAGAACACGGATGGAGTGCGGCAGCAGTCCGAGTGCGGGCAGAACCTCCGCAGACGGTGCCAGGGCATTCGTCAGAAGCAAGAGTTGAGCCATTGTTAGACCTCCGCGCCTTCCCGACCGGTCAGTAGACGTAGCCCCCGTGTTGCCGCGTCGTTGCGGGGTGTAACTCGATCAGAGTAAGTGACGTCACGTCGCCGTCACAGGGGCTGGCCCCCCTTTTCCCGGCACTCCGGGTCACAGCTCGATCACGTATCGAGCGATTTGTCCGTTAAGAGTGGGCCACGGGAAGGTTTCCCGTTCGTATCCCTGTGATGAATGGTGTTTCTGTCGGTCGATCGGTTTCGAGCCCGTGAAAGACCTTCGATCCGGCCGGTCTCCCGGTCGGGTCCGGGCCGGCCGAGTCCTAGGATGCGGCCCGTGATCGTCCTCCTTCCCGCCGGACTGGCCGCCGTCATGGCCGCCCTCCTGGCCGTGGCCGGGGTGGCCGGCGGGTGGGCGGTGACCGCCGCGGCCGCCTTCTGCGTGCTGGCTCTGGCCGTCGGCTGGGGCGATCTGCTCCGCCTGCCGCACCGCTCGGGGACGGCGGTCCTGGTCGGCGGGCTCGGGGCCGGCAGCCTCGTGGCCGGCACCCTGGTGCTGGAGCCGGGCTCGGACGTGGACAGCCCGCTGGCGCTGTTCGCGGTGGTGGTCGCGGCGGCGGTGCTGACCTCGTTCGGTCACGAACTGTTCCGCCAGGACGGCCGGCCGGACGTACTGGAATCGGTCACCGGCACCCTCTCCGGCCAGATCGTCGCCGTCCTGGCCTCGGGCTGGGTGCTGCTGATCAACACGCCGGACGGGTCCGGGGCGGTCGTGGTGGCCGCGGCCGCGATCGCGGTCGCCCGGCTGGGCTCGGCGCTGCCGATCCCGGTGTCGCCGGCGCTGGCGCCCTGGATCGGGGTCGGCTTCGGCACGGTGGCCGCCGTGGTCGCCTCGGCCCTGGTCGGTGGGGTCGATCCGGTGCCGGCGGTGGCCGTCGGGGTGGCCGTGTCCGGGGTCGGGGTGGCCATCGACCGGCTGTTCCCGCTGGGCGAGACCCGGTTCGAGCTGTCCGTGCTGGCCCGGGCGGCGGCCCCGGTGGCGGCGGCCGGCACGGTCGCCTACGCCGTGCTGCGGATCGGGCTCGGCTGACCGACCCGTAATTCGTCCCTGTCACCAAGTTGACTCAATAACTCAGGAATGCCCGAGGATCGTGGGTCGTTACCGCCGGTCGTGGACGGATTTGCGGTGCGAGCGAGCGCCCTGGTGGCGATCCTGCTGATCAGCGGCCTGATCGGGGCCTTGCTGCGGCGGGGAGCGGGCCGGGTTCGGCCGGTGGCCGGCGGGGCGGTGCTGGCCGCGGTCGACCTCGGCGTCCCGCTCGGCGACCGGGCCACCTTCCTGCAGTTCTCCAGCCCGGCCTGCGGGCCCTGCCGGTCCGTCCGCCGGGTGCTGGGCGACGTCGTGGCGTCCGGTCCCGGCCTGGCCCACGTCGACATCGACGCGACCGAGCGGCTCGACCTGGCCCGCCGGCTGGAGATCATGCGAACCCCGACCGTGCTCGTGCTCGTGCTCGACCCGGCCGGCCGGGTGGTGCGCCGGATCTCCGGCGCGCTGAACGCCGAACAGGCCCGATCCGCCGTCCCCGAAGAACTCAGGAGCCGATGATGACCACTGCCTCCGGCCCGGCGCCCGGCGCCGGGATCGACCCCCGTGGCCCCCGGTTCGGGGCCGCCGTGACCCACCGTGGTGCTGGCGGTCACGGTGCTCACCGGCAGCGTCTGGCTGCTGCTGGCCCAGGTGCTGGTGTTCGCGGTGGCGAGCGCCCTCGGGCTTGCCCGCTCGCCCTACGGGTATCTGTACGCGCGCCTGATCCAGCTCGGCTGGCTCCGCCGGCCGAGCTGGAGGATCCTGCTCCGCCGCGGTTCGCCCAGACCGTGGGCCTGGTCATCACCGGTCTCGGCCTGGCCCTGGCGCTCGCCGGAGTGGGTGCGGCGGTTGAGGTCTCGGCCGCGTTGGCGCTGATCGCGGCGTTCCTCAACGCGGCCTTCGGGCTGTGCCTGGGCTGCGAGCTCTACCTGCTGACGGCCCGCGTCCGCGGCCCCCGGCCCGCCGTCGGTCGAGGTCCGGCCGGCTGAGGTTGAGAGGCCGGCGTCAGTAGACCAGGGCCTGGGCGCCGTCCTGCATGACCAGCTCGACGAAGCTGGCCGCACCGGCGATCCGGATGCCGGGCAGGACGTCGTCCGGGCCGATCTGCCGGCGGGCCGCGCACTGGGTGCACAGCGTCACGGTGCCGGCCTCCAGGATCACCTCGAGCAGGTCGGGCAGCGGGGTGGCGAACTCCAGGTCGAGCCCGGCGGCCCGGCCGGGCAGAGCGAACCAGGCCGCCTCCCCGGTCAGCCACAGCTCCACCGGCACGCCGGCCGCGCAGGCCGCCGCGGCCACGGTGAAGGCCTGGTTGCAGCGCTCCGCGGCCTCGGCCCCGGCGGTCACCTTGATCACGAGAGTGTCAGCCACCCGGCGAAGGTACTGGACGCCGATACGCTCCCGGGTGTGGCGTTCGAACTGAGCACAGACCTGCCCGCCCCGCTGATCCCGCTGGCCTGGCTGATCGGGCAGTGGGCCGGGGCCGGGGTGATCGGCTACCCGACGATCGAGGAGGCCCGGTTCGGGCAGGAGGTGGAGTTCGCCCACGACGGCCGGCCGTTCCTGACCTACCGCTCGCAGACCTGGCTGCTGGACGACGACGGCAACCAGGTGCGGCCGCTGGCGACGGAGAGCGGCTACTGGCGGCCGGTGGCCACCGCGGTCGGGCACGCCGACGAGACCGAGGACGGCGCCGAGATCGAGGACGGCGCCGAGATCGAGGAGGGCGCCGACGCGGAGCCCGAGCAGTCGCCCGGCACCGAGATCGAGGTGCTGCTGGCCCACCCGACCGGCTTCGTCGAGATCTACCTGGGCCGGGTCCGAGGGCCCCGGATCGACCTGGTCACCGATCTGGTCGCCCGGACCGCGACGGCCAAGGAGTACACCGCAGCCACCCGGCTCTACGGGCTGGTCGAGTCCGATCTGCTGTGGGCCATGGACATGGCCGCGATGGGTCAGCCGCTGCAGTCGCACGCCTCGGCCCGGCTCAAGCGCCTGTAGCCGAGCCTATGCTGGGGGCATGTCGCCGGTGAGTGCTGACGGGCTCGATCAGGCCCTCCGCGAGCGCGGCCTGCGGGCCACGCCTCAGCGCCGGCTCGTGCTGAAGGCGGTCTCCGAGCTCGGCCATGCCACCCCGGAGCAGGTCTGCGACTTCGTCCAGGCCGACTCGGCCTCGCTGAACCTGTCCACCGTCTACCGGGCGCTGGAACTGCTGGAAGAGCTCGGCGTGGTCTCGCACACCCACCTGCAGCACGGCTCGCCCACCTATCAGGTCGCCGATCACGTCGACCACCTGCACCTGGTCTGCCGGCGCTGCGGTTCGATCACCGAGGCCGAGCTCGACCTGGCCCGGCCGCTGGCCGTCGCCGTTCAGGGCGCGCACGGGTTCAGCACCGATCTGACCCACCTCTCGCTGCACGGAATCTGCGGAAACTGCGGTTCGCCGGACGATCCGGGAAGTTCGGCGGCCGGTCCAGCGCTGCAGCCGTCATGACCGACGTGACCGAGGCCCCGGCCGCCCCGACCCGCCCGACCAGCCCGCTGCTCGAACGCCCCGGCGCGGTCCCGGCCGAAGGGCTGGACGCGGGCGTGGTCTGGCACTTCGGTGATCCCGCGCGCGAGCAGCGGCGGCTGGCCGAGGGCCTCGGCCGAACCGACCTCTCGCACCGTGGCGTGCTGCGGATCACCGGCCCCGACCGGCTGAGCTGGCTGCACTCGATGACCACGCAGCAGCTCACCGGCCTGGCCCCCCACACCTCGGTCGAGTCGCTGATCCTCAGCCCGCACGGTCACGTCGAGCACGCCCTGCACATCGTGGACGACGGCGAAGCCACCTGGCTGACCGTCGAGCCCGGCACCGCCCCGGCCGTGCTGACCTGGCTGAAGCGGATGCAGTTCATGCTCCGGGTCGATCCGGAGGACGTCACCGCCGACTGGGCCGTGCTGGGCGAGCCGGTGGCCCGGGAGTCCGAGCCGGGCGAGCCCCTGGCCTGGCGGGACCCGTGGCCGGCGCCGGCCACGGGTGGTGCGCTCTACACCGCGGCTGCCGCCGAGGCCGAGGGGCACCCGGGCTGGAGCTGGCGCGAGGTGCTGCTGCCCCGGGGCGAGTTCGACCGCCGGGCCCGGGCCGGGGAGTTCGACGACGCGGCCGGCACCTGGGCCGTGGATGCGCTGCGGGTGGCCGCCTGGCGGCCCCGGCTCGGCTTCGAGACCGATCACCGAACCATCCCGCACGAGCTGGACTGGCTGCGTACCGCCGTCCACCTGCAGAAGGGTTGCTACCGCGGGCAGGAGACAGTGGCCCGGGTGCACAACCTCGGCCGCCCGCCCCGCCGGCTGGTGATGCTGCACCTCGACGGGTCCGAGCACGTGCTGCCGGCCTCGGGGGCGCCGGTGCGGCTGGGCGAGCGCGAGATCGGCCGGGTGACGACGCCGGCCCGGCACCACGAGCTCGGGCCGATCGCGCTGGCCGTGATCAAGCGATCGGTGCCGATCGACGCCGAGCTCCTGGTTGATGGCATTCCCGCAGCTCAAGAGGTCATTGTCGGCAACTGAGGGCCGATCGGGTGACTCGGCTCACGTCGTCCTGCGGCCTATAGTGCTTGCAAATGCTAACTAGAGCAAGCACAGTGGTGGGCATGGCAACGCTGAAAGTGCCTCACCAGGTCGGCGACCTCGGTGAGTACCTCAAGGAGCAGCGGGAGACCGCGCGGCTCTCGTTGCGGCAGCTGGCCACCGCGGCCGGGGTGAGCAATCCCTACCTCAGCCAGATCGAGCGTGGTCTGCGCAAGCCGTCGGCCGAGGTGCTCCAGCAGATCGCCAAGGGCCTGCAGATCTCGGCCGAGGCGCTGTTCCTGCGGGCCGGCCTGCTGGAGGAGTCCGACGGGCTGGAGGTCGAGGTGGCCGTCCAGAGCGACGTCCAGCTCACCGCCCGGCAGAAGCGCGTGCTGCTCGACATCTACGCCACCTTCCGGGCCGAGAACGCCCGGTTGGCCGAAGAGTCGCAGATGGCCGACGATGCGAGCCTCGTCCCCGGGATCGGCCCGGCCGGGCTCAAGTCGCCGGCGGCGGCGGTCGACGGGGCAGTCGACGAGGTCTCCGGCGTCGCGCCCGAGCGGGGCGCTCGCCGACGGGCCGCCGCGAAGCCGGCGAAAACCGCGAAAACCGCCAAAACCGCTCGGTCGGCCCACTCGCGGGCCGCGTCGACGACGACCCCGGCCGGCTGAGGCTCGCCCTCAACTTCATTCACTCTCACGGCATACCCGCCAGCCGCACACTCCAGGAGGAGACATGGCTAGCACCACCGATTCCGGCCGTTCCACGACCGGCACCACCCCGTTGATGGCCGTGGTCGGCGTCGCCGACCTGGCCGTGGAGCGGGTCCGCGCCGTCGCCGCCAACGCTCCCGCTGTCCAGGCCCAGTTCGAGGCCAAGGTCTCCGCCGTTCAGGCCGACGTCGAGAAGCGGGTCAGCGAGTTCGACCGCGAGACCTTCCGGGCCAAGGCCGAGGACAACGCGACCAAGGTCGCCGGCCGGGCCCTCGAAGTGGCCAGCAAGGCCGAGGCCGCCTACGAGAAGCTGGCCCAGCGGGGCCAGTCCCTGGTCGACCGGGTTCGCTCGCAGGCCAGCACCCAGGACCTGATCAGCCAGGCCAACAGCACTCTGAGCCGGGGCCGGGCGGCGGTCACGGTCGCCGTCCACGCTGCCGACGAGACGGCCTCGGCGCTGCTCGGCACCATCAACGTGGGCAAGCGCGAGGCCGTGACCGTGGTCGAGGACACCACCGAGGACGCCGAGGTGGCGGTCAAGAAGACCCAGACCTCGGCCCGGAAGACGGCCACCACCACCCGCAAGCGGGCCGCGGTGACCAAGTCCGCGGTCAAGGGTGTGCAGACCAGCGCCGGTCGTACCGCGACCAAGGCCACCGCCGCGACCAAGGCCGCGGCCAAGAAGGTCGGCAACTGAACTGACCGGCTCGCCGGGCCCGCCGGCCCGAGCGGTCGCCCGGGCCCGGTGAACATCGGGCGGCCCGCTGGATCATGCTGCGCGGGCCGTCACCACCGCCTTCTGAGGCCTTAAGGTGTGTTGCTATGGATGCGCTCAGCACGGTGCAGGGCTTGCTCATGCTCGCGATCGGCGTGCTGGCGCTGGGTGTGGATGTCTTCGCCCTGGTGGATGCCCTCCGGCAGCGGGCCGATGCCTTCCCGGCGGCCGGCAAGCTGACCAAACCGCTGTGGCTGGCCTTCCTCGGGGTGGCCACCGCGATCGGCGTGATCTTCGTCCTGAGCCCGTTCATCATCTTCAACCTGATCGCCTTCGTGGCGTCGGCCGTCTACCTGGCCGACGTGCGGCCGGCGATCAAAGCGATCTCCGGCGGCGGTAACAACGGCCCCTACGGCCGCTGGTGACCAGCAATTCGTTGCAGAACGCGGTCGCTTAGTCACGCAGTGGCATGACTCGCGCTAGGCTCGGGGCTCTTGGCCGCTCCGGCAGGTGGGGTGCGGCAGTCATCTGAGGAGGCTCCATGACCGAGTTCGTGGCCGGCGGACGCCGCCGGATCGACCGGGTGCTCGCCCCCGGCTACCTGGACGGGATCGCCCAGCTCGAGCTCGAAGAGGTGCGGATCCGCCGGGCCGAGGCCGACCAGGAAGAGGTCGACCTCTCCTACGCCCGCCGGCTGATGCAGGGCCGGATCGACATCCTCAAGGCCGAGCAGCAGCGCCGCCGCGGTGGTGGTCCGGCCGTGCCCCCGCTCGGCACCCGCAGCGACGCCGCCATCGTCGAGGCCCTCAAGCGGATCCTAGGCGACGAGCGGCGCACCGACCACGGCCTGGGCCGGCACATGACCTCCTCCCCGAGCCGGGTCGGCGAGCACCGCCGCGAAGCCGAGCGGGCCGTCGCCGACGTCGGTGGTTCCGATCTGGCCGCGATGGACGACGTCCGGCTGAACGAGGCCATCGTCAGCCTGTCCGAGATCGAGTCCCGGGTCAGCCGGTCCCGGCGCGACGTGCAGCAGGTCGTCGACGCCCTGACCGCCGAGGTGGCCCGGCGTTACAACCTCGACAACCTCGACCCGATCAGCATGGCCGACACGCTCTGAACCTCACGCCGGGTTTCTGCAGCTCGGGCCTCTGCGACACTGTCTGCTCATGAGAGCTGTGCTGCAACGGGCCGCCTCGGCCCGGGTCGTCGTGGACGGAGCGGAAGTCGGCCGGCTGGACGGTCCCGGGCTCGTGGTGTTCCTCGGGGTCACCCACACCGACGGCCCGGAGCAGGCGATCGCCATGGCCCGCAAGATCGCCAATCTCCGGATCCTGGCCGGCGAGCGCAGCGCCCTGGACGCCACCGCCGGCGTCCTGCTGATCAGCCAGTTCACCCTCTACGCGGACACCGCCAAGGGGCGCCGCCCGTCCTGGAGCGCGGCCGCTCCCGGACCGGTGGCCGAACCCCTGGTCGACGCGACCGCCATCGCCCTGCGCGAGCTCGGGCTGCGGGTGGACACCGGGCGGTTCGGCGCCGACATGGCGGTCGAGCTGGTCAACGACGGTCCGATGACCCTCCTGCTCGAAGTCTGAGCGAGGTCTGAGCGGGCTCTGAGCGGGCTCGGAGCGACTGCGAACCGAGCCGGGTCAGCCGCCCGGAGCCACCGCCGGCCAGGCGACGGTGATCTCGCCCAGCCGCCAGCGCGACGGGCCGTCGAGCACGGGCCAGCCGTCGTCCCGCATCGAGCGGACCGTGGCCAGCCAGCGCTGCCGCCCGCCGAAGGCGGCCAGCGGGGCGTTGCGGGCCCAGGCCCGGTCGAGCCCGACCAGATAGGCGTGCACCGGTTCACCAGGCACGTTGCGGTGGATCAAGATTTTCGGCAAGCGCTCGGCGACATCGCCGGGGCGGTCCAGCCCGGCCAGGCGCAGCGACACGGTGAGCGAGACCGGCCCCTGGGCCTGGGTCACCGCCACCCAGGTCGCGCGCCGGCCGAGCTCGTCGCAGGTGCCGTCGACCAGCAGCCCGCCGGGAGCGAGCCGGCTACGGACCAGGTCCCAGGCCGGGACGACGTCGGCCTCGGGATACTGGCGCAGCACGTTGAAGGCCCGGACGACGATCGCCCGCCGACCGTCGGGCAGCGGCAGCTCGAATCCGCCGACCCGGAAGCTCAGCCCCGGCCGGCTCAGCCCGGCCGCCGCCGCGACCCGGTCGGCGTCGATCTCGATCCCGACCACCTCGACATCCGGGCGAACCCGGCGCAACCGGTCGTGCAGCTCGACCGCCGTGACCCCGTTGGCTCCGTAGCCCAGGTCGACCACCAGTGGGTCGTCGGCCCGGCGCAGCCGGCCGGCCTGCGGCCCGGTGGCCAGCCAGCGGTCCACCCGGCGCAGCCGGTTCGGGTTGGTCGTGCCCCGGGTGATCATTCCCTGAGGTCGGCGCGGGGCGGGCGTCACAGGGCGATCACCCCGGCACGGTAGCGAGCCGGCGGCCGGCTCGGCCACGGCCACCGGTTCGCACGATGATCAGCACCGTGGTTCGCCCGGTGGTTCGAGCGGCCCACGTCACCAGCACTTCGGGAAGTACGAAAGCGGCCGGTGGGTTAACTTCCAGGGAGCACACACGGATGAGTGCGCAACTGAACAAGGAGGACGGATGTCGCTGAGGCCGGACGGCACGCCCAATCGGGTGGCGATGGTCTCTGTCCACACGTCCCCGCTGGAGCAGCCCGGGACCGGTGACGCCGGTGGCCTCAACGTGTACGTCGTGGAAACGGCGAAGCGGCTGGCCCGGCGGGGCACCGAGGTCGAGATCTTCACCCGGGCCACCTCCAGCGATGTTCCTCCGACGATCGAGATGCTGCCCGGGGTGACCGTGCGCAACGTCGTCGCCGGGCCGTTCGAGGGCCTGTCCAAGAACGACCTGCCCGGCCAGCTGTGCGCGTTCAGCGCCGGGCTGTTGCGCACCGAGGCCCGGCGGCCGGCCGGCTGGTACGACCTCGTGCACTCCCACTACTGGCTCTCCGGCCAGGTCGGCTGGCTGGCGGCCGATCGCTGGAACGTGCCGTTGCTGCACTCGATGCACACCATGGCCAAGGTCAAGAACGCCGCGCTGGCCGCCGGCGACGACCCGGAACCGCTCGGCCGGGTGATCGGCGAGGAGCAGGTGGTCGCCGCGGCCGATCGGCTGATCGCCAACACCGGCCGCGAGGCCGACGACCTGATCACGCTCTACGGCGCCGACCCGGAACGGGTCGCCGTGGTGCCCCCCGGCGTCGACCTTGAGGTGTTCAAGCCCGGCGGCCCGCGCGGCCGGGCCCGGGCCCGGGCCCGGCTCGGCCTGCCCGAGGGGGCCGACGTGCTGCTGTTCGTCGGGCGGATCCAGCCGCTCAAGGCCCCGGACGTGCTGCTCCGCGGGGTCGCCCGGATGGTCGCCGACCATCCGCTGCGCCGGGAGCGGCTGATCGTGGCCGTGCTCGGAGGGCCCAGCGGCAACGGGATGGATCGGCCCGAGGAGTTGCAGAAACTGGCCGTCGAACTGGGCATCGGCGACCTGGTCACGTTCCACCAGCCGGTCGGGCGGCCGGTGCTGGCCGACTGGTACCGGGCCGCCGACCTGGTCGCGGTGCCGTCCTACAACGAGTCCTTCGGTCTGGTCGCGGTCGAGGCTCAGGCCTGCGGCACGCCGGTGGTCGCGGCTCGGGTCGGTGGCCTGGTCACGGCCGTGCAGGACAGCGTGACCGGGGTGCTGGTCGACGGCCACGACCCGCAGACCTGGAGCCGGAGCCTGAGCCGGCTGCTCGACTCGGCTCGCTGGCGCGACGTCATGTCGGTGGCCGCGGTCGAGCACGCCAACCGGTTCAGCTGGGACCGGACGGTCGAGGAGACCCTCCAGGTGTACGCCGCGGCCTGTTCCGGCGCCCGGCGCGGCCAGCTGGCCTCGGTCTGATGGCCGACCAGCGGCACGAGAGCCGCCAGGCGGCCGAGCAGGCCCTGCTGAGCTGGGCCGCGGAGTCCGCGGTGGAGCCCCAGCCGGGGGCCCGGCCCGGGGAGTACGTGCTCGAGCTGCCGGGCGAGGCCAAGCTCCGGACCGGGGTGTCGGTGCTGGTCGGCGACCGGGCGCTCAGCCTCTCGGCCTTCGTGATGCGCCACCCGGACGAGAACCACGCCGAGTTCTATCGCTGGATGCTGGCCCGCAACCTACGCCTGCCCGGGATCGCCTTCGCCCTGGACAAGCTGGGCGACGTCTTCCTGGTCGGCCGGATCCCGCTGGCCGGGGTCAGCGTCGACACCCTCGACGAACTGCTCGGCACCCTGCTCACTGCGTCCGACGGCTCGTTCAACGACCTGCTGGCGCTCGGCTTCCTGACCTCGATGCGCCGGGAATGGGCCTGGCGGATCGACCGCGGCGAGTCCACCCGCAACCTCGAGGCCTTCCGCCACCTGCTCAGCGGTGACGCCGCCGACGTGGACGACCGGGGCGACACCGCCGCGAAGCCGGCCGGCGGCGTCCACTAATCTTTGGGGTATGCCGCATACCCTCATCCTGCTCCGCCACGGTGAGAGCGAATGGAACGCGAAGAACCTGTTCACGGGTTGGGTCGACGTCCCGCTCTCCGAGCAAGGCCGGGCCGAGGCCAGCGCCGGTGGGCGACTCCTGGTGGACGCCGGGCTGCTCCCCGACGTGGTCCACACGTCCCTGCTGCGCCGGGCCATCACCACGGCGTTCCTGGCTCTGGACGCCGCCGAGCGGCACTGGATCCCGGTCCGCCGGTCCTGGCGGCTGAACGAGCGCCACTACGGGGCGCTCCAGGGCAAGGACAAGAAGCAGACCCTGGCCGAGTTCGGCGAGGAGCAGTTCATGCTCTGGCGCCGGTCGTACGACGTGCCGCCCCCGCCGATCGAGCTGGACGACGAGTTCTCGCAGGCCGGAGACCCGCGTTACGCCGATCTGGGCGAGACCATGCCCCGCACCGAGTGCCTCAAGGACGTCGTGGCCCGGATGCTGCCCTACTGGGAGAGCGACGTCATCCCCGACCTGCAGGCCGGCAAGGTGGTGCTGCTGGCCGCGCACGGCAACTCGATCCGGGCCCTGGTCAAGCACCTCGACGGGATCAGTGACGCCGACATCGCCGGGCTGAACATCCCGACCGGCATCCCGCTGGTCTACGAACTGGACGACGACTTCAAGCCGGTCGTGCCCGGTGGCACCTACCTCGACCCGGACGCCGCGGCCGCCGCCGTGGCCGCCGTCGCCAACCAGGGCCGCTAGACCGAGCCTCGGACGAACGCCTTGATCGACTACTGACCCGTGCTGCTGGAACAGCCCGCTTCAGTAGTCGATCAAGGCCACCACGACGGGTGGGTCGAACCTCAGACGGACGGGGTCTCGCCGTGGGCGGCGGCGTGGTCGCCGGTGACCAGGAACACGACTCGGCGGGCGACCGCGACCGCGTGGTCGCCGTAGCGCTCGTAGTAACGGCCGGCCAGCGTGATGTCGACCGCGGTCTCGACCCCGTGGGTCCAGTGCGGGTCGACCAGCTTGGCGAACAGGCCGCGGTGCAGCCGGTCCATCTCGTCGTCCTCGGCCTCGAGCTCCTCGGCCGCCTTCAGGTCGCGGCTGGCGATGATCGATCCGGTCTTGACCACCAGGTGCTGGGCCACCTGGCCCATCTCCAGCAGGTCGCTGCGCAGTTCGGCCGGCACGGCCGAGTTCGGGTAGCGCAGCCGGGCCAGCTTGGCCACGTGCCGGGCCAGGTCGCCCATCCGCTCCAGGTCGGCGCTCATCCGCAGGGCCGCGATCAGCACCCGCAGGTCGGTGGCCACCGGGGCCTGGCGGGCGATCAGCACCAGGGCCCGCTCCTCCAGGTCGTGGTGCAGCGCGTCGACCTGCTCGTCGGCCGCGATCACGCTCTCGGCGATGGCCAGGTCGGCGTCGAGCAGGGCGCTGGTGGCCCGGCTCATCGCGGAACCGACCAACCGGGTCATCTCGACCAATTGGTCGTCGATCGACTGCAGGTCGACCTCGAACTGCTCGCGCAGGCTGCCGCTCACCCTTGTACTCCTCAATGAATCTGGTGGAACCTTTTCGGGCGTGCTCGGGAGCACCGGCCGGTCCAGCTGTCAACCAAACGGTCCCAGTGCGCCGTGAACTGATGAATGACTGCAGGTGAACACGGCGGGAAGGGTTCGCCGATCACACCGTTCGGGTGATCGGACCCTTGTGCGGTCAGCTTACGCTGGCAGGTGTGAACCCGACCTGGGCGTTTGCCGTCACCGGCGGAATCGGCATCCTCGCCGGGCTGGTCCTCGGCGTTGTGCTGCCGGGAAACCGCACCGGCCCTCGGCGGCCACTGCCGGTTACCGTCCCGACCGGCCCGCTGCCGGAGGGGGTGGCCGACGTCCTGAATGTGCTGCGTGCCGCCTCGGTGGTGCTCGACGCGGACGGTGGGCTGATCAAGACGAGCCCCGCCGCGCACGCGTTCGGCCTGGTCAGAGGGCGTGAACTGGTGCACGCCGAGCTCCGGGCGATGGCGGTCGAGGCGGCCAGCCTGGGCCTGGTCCGGGAACGTGAGCTGGAGCTGCCCCGCGGCCCGTTCGGCCGCGGCCGGCTGGTCGTCTTCGCCCGGGTCGCCCCGCTGGGCCGGGGCCTGGTGTTGGTCCTGGTCGAGGACCGGACCGAGGCCCGCCGGGTCGAGGAGATCCGGCGTGACTTCGTGGCCAACGTCAGCCACGAGCTGAAGACGCCGATCGGGGCGCTCAGCCTGCTGGCCGAGGCCGTCACCGATGCCGCCGACGACCCGGACGCCGTCCGGCACTTCGCCAACCGCATGCAGCGCGAGTCGATGCGGCTGTCCAAGCTGGTGCAGGAGATCATCGACCTGTCCCGCCTGCAGGTGGCCGACGCCCTGCACCCGCCTGAGCCGGTCGGCATCGACGAGGTGGTCTCGGACGCGGTCGACCGGGTGCGGCTGGCCGCCGGGGCCAAGGGGATCGAGGTGGTGATCGGCGGCGACCAGGGGGCGGTGGTCTACGGGGATCACGCCCTCCTGGTCACCGCCGTCCGTAACCTGGTCGACAATGCGATCTCGTACTCGGCCGAGAACACCCGGGTCGGGGTCGGCGTCCGCCGCACCGACGGAGTGGTCGAGGTCGTGGTGAGCGATCAGGGCCTGGGGATCGCCGCCGCGGAACAGGACCGCATCTTCGAGCGGTTCTACCGGATCGACCCGGCCCGGTCCCGGGCCACCGGAGGCACCGGGCTGGGCCTGAGCATCGTGAAGCACGTCGCGGCCAACCACGGCGGCGAGGTGACGCTCTGGAGCCTGCCCGGCCAGGGCTCGACGTTCACCCTGAGACTGCCCGAGACCCAGCAACCGGCCCGGTCGGCCGCCGACACCGACGATCCCGACGCGGCGATCGGCGCCGTCCCGACCGTGCCCATCGAATCCGATCACCCTGACGAACCGGGGCTCTCGCACACCGTGAGGCCCGAACTGAGAGGAGCAACCCCGTGACCCGCATCCTGGTGGTGGAGGACGAGGAGTCGTTCAGCGACCCGCTGTCCTACCTGCTGCGCCGAGAGGGCTACGAGGTCGCGGTCGCGGACGACGGACCGGCCGCCCTGGACGAGTTCGACCGCAACGGCGCCGACCTGGTCCTGCTCGACCTGATGCTGCCCGGCCTGCCCGGGACCGAGGTCTGCCGGCAGATCCGCACCCGCAGCAAAGTTCCGGTGATCATGCTGACCGCCAAGGACGGCGAGATCGACAAGGTGGTCGGCCTCGAGCTCGGTGCCGACGACTACGTGACCAAGCCCTACTCGTCCCGGGAGCTGGTGGCCCGGATCCGGGCCGTCCTCCGCCGGGGCACCGAGCCCGAGCTGACCAGCGGGGCCACCGTCGAGGCCGGGCCGGTCCGGATGGACGTCGAGCGGCACGTGGTCACGGTCAACAGCCAGGCCGTGCCGATGCCGCTCAAGGAGTTCGAGCTGCTGGAGATGCTGCTGCGCAACGCGGGCCGGGTGCTGACCCGGATGCAGCTGATCGACCGGGTCTGGGGCTCGGACTACGTCGGTGACACCAAGACCCTCGACGTCCACGTCAAGCGGCTGCGGGGCAAGCTGGAGCCCGACCCGGCCAACCCCCGCTACCTGCTCACCGTCCGCGGGCTGGGCTACAAGTTCGAGGCCTGACTCCGGCCCTTACCGGCCGGACAACGGCTCAGGGGCCCGGTTCCAGGCGGAACCGGGCCCCTGACCTGCGCCTGGCCGAGCGAGCGAGCCGGTCAGCTGGTGGTGGCCGACGTGGTCGGCTCGGCGGTCGACGTCGTCTTCGACTTCTTCTTCTTGCTCGACGTGGTGCTGTCGGCCGAGGGGGTGGCCGAGTTCTCAGGAGTTTCGGTGGCCGTCTCGCTGGGGGTCGGGGACGGCGTCAGCGAGCTGTACTCGCCCTGCGGCAGCAGCACGGGCACGTCGACGTCGGCCCGGCCGCCGCTCTGGGTGGCCGCGCTGATCGCCGTGACCGAGCCCGGGTCGACCGGCAGTTGCGGGATCACCATGGTGACCTTCTGCCCGGGGCCGACCTGCACGGCGCTGTGGGCGTCGACCTCGACCACCGTCTGGGTGGGCTGCGCGGTGGCCCCCAGATCGCTCTGCAGGCCCACCTGGACGTCGGTGGGGCCGTCGTTCACCACGGTTCCGACGACGGCCGCGGGCTTGCCCTTGGCCGTGCCCACGACCAGGAAGTTGCGCAGCGACACGGTGCCGCCGGGCAGATCGAGACCGACGCCGTCGGCGGCCGCGTAGGGCTTGATGACGGTGGCCGGCGACAAGACCGAACAGCCGGCCAGACCGACCGCGACTGCGGCGGTGACCAGCATTGTCCTGCCGGCAACTACACGGGTGCGCTTCACGGCGCTGGCCTCCTGCGGGGGTCGGAAATGCGTTGGGCAGCCTATCGTTCGCCCGCAGCCCGGGCGCGCCGCCCCACCCGCGACACCGCCGTCACATCCGTGGTGCTCGCCCGGGCCGGCGGCCCGGCGCCTCGCCGGGGGCCGGCCCGATTTGCCGCCACCGGCACGCACCGCCACCGCTGTCAACTGCGCATTACCATTGCCATGCCTCTGACCTGCGAAAACACTCCGCTTCCCCTGGTCTCATCCAGGTATCCCGTGGTAAGCTCATTCCCAGAAAGGGGATACTTACACATGGCTTTCACGGTCGGCGAGACGGTCGTTTACCCCCATCACGGGGCGGCACTCATCGAGGAGATCAAGACTCGTGTCATCAAGGGCGAGGAACGGCAGTACCTGGTCCTGAAGGTTGCACAGGGGGATCTGACCATCGAGGTGCCGGCGATGAATGTCGACCTCGTGGGTGTTAGGGATGTTGTCGGGCAAGAAGGCCTGGACAAGGTCTTCGAGGTGCTTCGGGCGTCGTACGCGGAGGAGCCGACCAACTGGTCCCGCCGGTACAAGGCCAACCTCGAGAAGCTTGCTTCCGGAGATGTGGTCAAGGTGGCCGAGGTGGTTCGTGACCTCTGGCGTCGTGATCAGGATCGTGGACTATCCGCCGGTGAGAAGAGAATGCTGGCGAAGGCGCGCCAAATCCTCGTGTCGGAGCTTGCGCTGGCCGAACACACTAATGAGGACAAGGCCGAGGCTCTCCTGAACGAGGTTCTCGCGTCCTGAGTCAAGGTCGGCCGTCGGGGCGGCCGTCATTGATGAGGGCGGTATGGCGCAACGAGATGTGAGTTTGCCCGGCGTCGTCGTCGAAGCTCTGCGGCTCTGTGTCGTGGTCTTCTTCGCCGGCGTCGGGTATTTCGTTGCCCAGATCTCCGACCATCCGGGCGTCCAGGTCGGGCCGTTCGAGGCCACCGGCATCGGGATCATCCTGGGTGCCGGCGTGGGCTACGTGCTCGGCGGCGTGGTCGCCCGCCTCACCGGGCGAACCCTGCGCGAGGCCGAGAAGGCCCTCCAGGAGCGTTCGGTCGAGCAGGTGCTGGCCGGGCTGGCCGGGGCCGTGCTCGGGGTCATGGTCGCAGCCGGCCTGGTCTGGCCGGTACTGCTGGTCGGGGCGGCCCCGGTGACCCTGCCGCTGTTCATCTTCGTCTGCGTGACCGTGGGCACCCTGGGCTACCGCGTGGGCATGGCCAAGCGGGCCGGACTGCTGAGCTTCTTCGGCCCGGGGGCCGGCCTGCGGCACGCCAGCCCCGCGTCGGCGCTGCCCCGGGTGCTCGACACCTCGGTGGCGATCGACGGCCGGATCATCGACGTCGTCCGGGCCGGGTTCCTGCACGGCACGCTGTTGCTGCCGCAACCGGTGATCGACGAGTTGCAGGGCCTGGCCGACGCCGGGGACGACACCCGCCGGGCGAAGGGCCGTCGCGGGCTGGACGCGCTCACCGCCCTGCGGCGGGAGGGCGGGGTCGACGTCGAGGTGATCGGCGACGAAGCGCCGGAGGTGCCTCAGGTCGACGGCAAGCTGATCCGGATCGCCCTGGACCGTTCGGTCGCCCTGCTCACCCTGGACAGCAACCTGGCCCGGGCGGCCACCCTGGCCGGCTGCCGGGTGATGAATCTGCACGCGCTCTCGCTGGCCCTGCGCCCGCCGGTGTCGGCCGGCGACCTGGTCGCGGTGCTGCTGACCCGGCCGGGCAAGGAAGCCGGCCAGGCCGTCGGTTACCTCGACGACGGCACCATGGTGGTGGTCGAGCGGGCCCGCGAACGGGTCGGCGGCGAGGTCCGGGCCACCGTCACCAGCGTGCTGACCACGGCCAACGGTCGAATGGTGTTCGCCAAGCCCGAGCCGGCCGGGCCAGCTCCGGCTCGGCCGGGGCCGCGCTGATGCCGACCGGGTTCGTGGCCGTCCTGGCCGGGCCGGGCGGGCCCCCGGCCGACCTGCGGCAGGCGCTCCTCACGGCCGGCGCCGTGGCCGTGCTGACCTGGGCCGATCTGCGGAACGCCGAATCCGGCGAACCAGGCGACGTCGCCGCCGTCCTGCTGGAAGAACTGGAGCCGGTCGACGGAACCCTGCCGGCCGACGTGGTCGCCGTCCTGAGCGCGCTGGCCGAGATCGACGGCTCCTCCGAGCCGGCCGCCGGACCGGCCGGAGCGGTCGTCGTCACCACCCGGCCGGTCACCGACACCCTCAAACTGGTGGACGCCGCGGGCACGCTGGTCGGCACCGCTCAGCGGGACGATCACCGGTTCGTGGGCACCCCGCTCGCGGCCCGGCTGCCGCTGCTGCGCTCGGTCGCGGCGGCCGGTCCGGATCCGGTCGCGGTGCTGACGGCGCTGGCGGCCCGGGGCGTGACCGTGATCGGCACCGCGGGCTGATCCGGCCGTGTCGGCCACCCGACCCGGCAGGCCACCGACCCGGCAGGCCACCGACCCGGCGGCTCAACCCAGCAGCAGTTCGGCCCGCCGCAGGTCGTCGGCGAACGTGACCTTGAGATTTTCCGGTCGGCCGGGCACCGAGACCACCTGCAACCCCGGCTGCCCTTCGAGTGCGGCCGAGGTGTCGGTGCCTTCCACGCCGTTCCTGAGCGCGGCGGCGTAGGCGGCCAGCAGGGGCCCGGCCCGGAACGCCTGCGGGGTCTGGACCCGGTGCAGGGCGTGGTCCGCGTCGGGCGGCAGCAGCCGGCCGGCCGCGTCCACCGGCCAGGCTCGCGGCTCGGGCAGGGTCGGCACCGCACCGCCGTGAGCGGCGGCGGCGCGGATCACGTCGCGCAGCAGATCGGGCCCGGCCAGTGGACGGGCGCCGTCGTGGATCGCCACCACGTCGATCGAGCCGGCACAGATGGGCCAGGACACGTGGTCGAGGGCGGCCTGCTCGGACCGGTGCCGGGTGACCCCGCCGATGATCACCTCGACCGACCCGGTCAGGCCGGCGGCGGCGATCGCGGCGGCGGCCGGCTCCTCGTCCTGCGGTCGGATGACCAGGACGACCCGGCCCACCTCGGGCACCTGGGCCGCCCAGGAGAGCGACCAGGACAGCACCGGGCGGCCGGCGATCGGCAGGTAGACCTTGTTCTGCCCCGCTCCGACCCTGGTTCCGCTACCGCCGGCCAGCACCACGAAGACCGCCGCCCCGGGGCGGCAGATGCCGGGGATCGCGGGGGGCGGCTCAGTCACCCGATGATTCTACGTGGGCCACACTGGGCCGGTGACTGACCAGCTCTCCGGCCGACCGGCCGCCGGTCTGCCCCGGACCGGTATCGGCACCGACATCCACGCCTACGCCGTCGACGAGCCCGACCGGGTGCTCTGGCTGGCCGGCCTGCCGTGGCCGGGGGAGCAGGCATTGTCCGGGCACTCCGACGCCGACGTGGCCGCGCACGCCGCCTGCGACGCTCTGCTCTCCGCCGCCGGCCTGGGCGATCTCGGTTCGAACTTCGGCACCGGCCGACCGGAATGGGCCGGGGCCGCCGGGACGGCGCTGCTGGCCGAGACCGCCCGCCGGCTGCGGGCGGCCGGCTGGCTGATCGGCAACGTCGCGATCCAGGTGATCGGCAACCGGCCCAAGCTCGGGCCCCGCCGGGCCGAGGCCGAGGCCGCGCTGTCGGCGGCCTGCCAGGCCCCGGTCACGGTCTCGGCCACCACCACCGACGGGCTGGGGCTGACCGGCCGGGGTGAAGGCGTGGCCGCCATCGCCACCGCCCTGATCGTGGCCGGCTGATCAACCGGCCTCGGCCACCTCGACGTCCGGCCGCGGCCGCAGAGCGGTGATCAGCCCGGCCAGGCCGGCCCCGATCGTGCCCAGCACCTCGTCGCCCAGGGTGTCGGTGTAGGCGGTGGCCAGTTCGGTGCCGCCCCGGATGAAGGCGTAGTACTCGCCCACCTCCCAGCCGATCGCCATGGCCGCCCCGATCCCGGTGACCAGCAGGCCGAGCAGCCAGCCGGGGCGGACCCCGCCGCGGACCGCCAGCAGCCCCACCCCGAGCCCGAGGAACAGCCAGTTGACCAGGTGGTTGACGTCGTCCCACCACCAGATCGCGTCGTACAGATCGAGCGTGTTCCCGGTGACGTCGACCAGGAACGGCGCCATGATCCAGGCGAACGCCGCCCACGGCGTCGCCCCGCTACCCCCACCGGCCCACCGGGCCCGAATCGCCCACCCCACCGGCACCGCCAGCATCATCGCCGGGTACAACACCAGCCGGGCCCCGAACCCCTTCCCGTCGAACTGCTCCAGCCCCGGCACAAAAGTGGCCACAACCAGCTGCCCCACAGTGAGCACCAACAGCACCACAGCCACAGTCCGCGCTCGAACCAACTTGACCATGATCAGAAGTATCGGCGCCCCGGCCGCCCGAGCAATGAGTACGACAACTCACCCGCTCATCGGGGGCGAGAGTACGGCGGCGTCGGGGGTCTGGACCGAGGAGACGCAGCCCCAGCGAAGCTGCGGAACGGTCGACGAGGGAAGACCCCCGGTAAGCCGCCGCGCGAACGCCCCCAAATAACACAGTAACCTTGACAGGTGGGACTTCGACTGTATGACTCAGCCACCCGGCAGGTGCGGGACTTCGTCCCGCTCGTCGACGGTCGGGTGGGTATCTACGTCTGTGGTCCCACGCCGCAGAGTTCCCCCCACATCGGGCACGTCCGGGCCCAGGTGTCGTTCGACGTGCTCCGGCGCTGGCTGATCCGCGACGGCCAGCAGGTCACCTATGTCCGCAACGTCACCGACATCGACGACAAGATCCTGGTCAAGTCGGTGGCCGAGGAACGCGAGTGGTGGGCGCACGCGTACATCTTCGAGCGGGAGTTCGACGCCGCCTACGCGGCGCTGAACGTGCTGGCGCCGAGCATCCAGCCGAGGGCGACCGGGCACATCATCGAGATGGTCGAGCTGGTCGAGACCCTGATCGCGGCCGGCCACGCCTATCCGGCCGAGGACGCCTCGGGCGACGTCTACTTCGACGTCCGGTCGTTCCCGGCCTACGGCTCGCTGACCCGCCAGGGGGTCGACGACATGGAGGCGGCCGCGGACGCCGACCCGCAGTCGCGCAAGCGCGATCCGCGGGACTTCGCCCTGTGGAAAGGGGCCAAGCGGAGTGAGCCGGCCACGGCGTCCTGGCCGACGCCGTGGGGCCGGGGCCGGCCGGGCTGGCATCTGGAGTGCTCGGCCATGGCCACCCGGTACCTGGGCTCCGAGTTCGACATCCACGGCGGTGGTCTCGACCTGCGCTTCCCGCATCACGAGAACGAGCTGGCCCAGTCGCGGGCGGCCGGTGACGGTTTCGCCCGGTTCTGGCTGCACAACGCCTGGGTGGTGATGGCCGGCGAGAAGATGAGCAAGTCGATCGGCAACACCCTGACCATCGAGACCCTGCTGACCCAGGTCCGGCCGGTGGTGCTGCGGTACCTGCTGTCGGCTCCGCACTACCGGTCGAACATCGAGATCGGCACCGAGTCGATGGCGGAGGCGACGGCCGCCTACGAGCGGATCGAGGGTTTCGTGAACCGGGCCGTCGAACGGCTCGGCCAGGCTCAGGGCAGTCCGCACGACCTGCCGTTGCCGGCGGCGTTCGTGGCCGCGATGGACGACGATCTGGGTGTGCCGGCCGCGCTGGCCGTGCTGCACGACACGGTCCGCGAGGGCAACCGGGCCCTGACCGACGGTGACGACGCGGCGGTCGAGTCGGCACTCGGCGCGGTTCGCGCGATGGCCGCGGTGATCGGCGTCGACCCGTTCGACCCGCACTGGCGCGACGGCGCCGGCGGCGAGGGCCACCTGCGGGAGGCCCTGGACATGCTGGTCCGGGCCGAGCTCGACGCCCGGGCCCAGGCCCGCAAGGAACGCGACTTCGGTACCGCTGATGCCATCCGGGACCGGTTGGCCGCCTCGGGCATTGCCGTCGAGGACACCCCCGATGGGGCCCGCTGGACTCTGGAGACCGACCATGGCCGGTAATTCTCAACGCAAGGGCGCCACTCGGCGTCCCGGATCGAAGAAGGGGCCGACCGTCGGTACGGGCGGGCAGCAGCGCCGCGGTGTCGAGGGCCGCGGACCGACCCCGAGAGCGGTGGAACGACCGCATCACCCGGCGGCCAAGCAGGCCAAGGCGGCGGCCAAGCGGGACGGGGTCAAGCGGGAGGGGGCCAAGCGGGACGGGGCCCCGCGCACCGGTACCCGCGCCGCCAGCACCAGCAGCAGCAGTTCGGTCCGTCGGTCGGCCGGTACCAGCGAGATGGTCGGCGGCCGGAACCCGGTGGTCGAGGCGCTGCGGGCCGGGGTGCCGGCCAAGGCACTGTTCGTGGCCAGCCGGATCGAGAGCGACGACCGGATCCGCGAAGCCCTGAAACTGGCGGCCGAGCGGGGCCTGCCGTTGATGGAGGCGTCCAAGGTCGACCTCGACCGGATGACCAACAACGGCGTCCACCAGGGGCTGGTGCTCCAGGTGCCGGCCTACCGGTACGCCCACCCGGAGGACCTGCTGGAGGGGGCGGCGCGCACCGGCCGGCCGGCTCTGCTGGTGGCCCTGGACGGGGTCACCGATCCGCGCAACCTGGGCGCGGTGGTCCGTTCGGCCGCGGCCTTCGGCGGCCACGGCGTGATCGTCCCCGAGCGCCGGGCGGCCGGCATGACCGCTTCGGCCTGGAAGGTCTCGGCGGGTGCGGCCGCCCGGGTGCCGGTGGCGCGGGCCACCAATCTGAACCGCGCCCTGCTGGAGCTGAAGAAGGCCGGCTGCTTCATCGTCGGCCTGGACGCCGCCGGCGACGTCAGCCTGCCCGACCTGGCCATGGCCACCGATCCGGTGGTGCTGGTGGCCGGCTCCGAGGGCAAGGGCCTGTCCCGGTTGGTCCGGGAGAACTGTGACGTGATCGCGTCGATCCCGATGCTCGGTGGCACCGAGTCGCTGAACGCGGGCGTGGCCGCGGGCGTGGCTCTGTACGAGATCGCCCGCAGGAGAAGCGCTGCCCTCTAGCGGCGCCGGGACCGGGGCGGGGGCCGCCGAGCCGACGCCAGTGCCCATCACCGTGCCCGGCGTCGGGCCCACCGGACCGGACACCGAGCCACGGATCGATTCCGGGTCGCCGTCCTCGGTGGGGCGCCGCTCGTTCCTGTCGCTGGCCACCGGAACGGCCGCGCTCGGGGCCGGGGTGGCGGGCTATCGCTGGATCCGGCGCCGGCCCGAGCCGACCTATTACTCGCAGGCGGTCGGGCTCGGCCCGGCCGGGCAGCGGGTCCCGATCCCGCCGGGCGCGCGCTCCGAGTTCTTTGCCGGCTCAAGGGTTCTGATGCCGACGACCGCCGGTTCGGCTCCGGGCGCCCGCCGGGTCCTGGCCGCGGAGCAGGCCTGGTTGCGGTCCGGTTCGGTGCCGGGCCGCGACGGTCACTGGGCCGCGATGGCCCACTACGCCCTGCTCGATCTCAAGGTGATGCTGCTCGGCAACGGAGCTCTGGTGGCCGGCTGGACGCCGCACTGGCGCTACGTCTGGCCCCGGGACGCCAGTGCGGCGGCGGCGGCCTTCGCGGCGTCCGGCCACATCGACGACGCCCGCGCCGTCCTGACCTTCGTTCAGAACCAGCAGGCGGTGGACGGCCGGTTCCAGGCCCGTTACCTGGCCGACGGTTCGGGCGTGCCCGACCACCGCGGGATCCAGCTCGACGGCACCGGCTGGGTGCTCTGGGCGGTTCAGCAGGTGCTGGCCCGGGTCCCGACCGCTCAGGGGCGCGCTCTGGTCGAGGAGCTGCGGCCGATGATCGACCGCTCGACCCAGGCCATCCTGACCGCGATCGACAACCCGCGCGGGCTGCCGCCGGTGTCGTCGGACTACTGGGAGGTCAAGGAGGACGAGCTGACGCTGGGCACGGTCGGGCCGCTGCTGGCCGGCCTGGCCGCCGCCGGCCCGCTCTACCTGGCCGCCGGCGAACCGGGCCGGGCCGGACAGGCCCGGGTGGCGGCCGAGAAGCTCGGGGCCACGGTCGTGCGCGAGTTCGGCCCCGGCTACCCGCGGCACCTCGGCGGCGACGACCCGGACGCCGCGGTGACTTTCCTGAGCCCGCCGATCGGGCCGCTGACCAGCGCCGACGTTTTCGCGGCGCAGCTGTCGGTACCGGCCGGGATGATGCGCGCCGCCGGCGGTGTGGCTCCGGGCAGCAGCTGGAAGGACGACGGCGTCAGCTGGACGCCGGAGAACGCGATGTTCGCCCTGGCCGCGGCCGGTCGCGGCGACCGGGCCACGGCCGAGCACTACCTCAACTGGCTCGATGCCCACCGCACCGCCTACGGAGCCCTGCCCGAGAAGGTCCGCCGGGACGGCGCCCCGGCCGGCCCGGCCCCGCTCGCCCTCACCGCGGCCCTCGTCCTGCTCACCCTCGACACCCTCGGCTGAGGACGGTCGGCTCGCTCAGGCGATCGGGTCGGCGATGACCGGGATCTCCTCGGTGTCGACGCCGAGGACGGCCGCCTCGTCGGGCTTGTGGACCAGGACGCCGGCGATGTAGCTGGCCACCGCCTCGTCCAGGCCGACGTCCTTGCCTCGCTGCTCGGACAGGTACCAGGCGTGCTCCAGCACCTCGTGGAACACCTCGGCCGGAGCCAGCTTGCCCCGCAGCTCGGCCGGCACGGCCCGGACCACCGGCTCGAACCGGCGGGCCAGCCACTCGTGCGAGATGACGTCCTCGTCGGCGGCCTGACGGTCGGTGGCAGCGCGGTAGGTGTCGAGGTCGTTGAGCAGCCGGCGGGACTGGTTCTCCTCGACGTCCAGGCCGGTCAGCCGGAGCAGCCGACGGCGGTGATGGCCGGCGTCCACGACCTTGGGCTGGATCTCGATCGACGTGCCGGTCAGGTCGGTACTGATGTTGAGCTCGCCGACGTCGAAGCCGAGCTCGTTGAGCCGCCGGATCCGGGCCTCGACCCGCCACCGGTCGCCGGGTTCGAAGGCTTCGGGTGCGGTCAGCTCGACCCAGAGCGATCGGTACCGGGCGATGAAGGCGTCGCTGGTCTCGATCGGGTCGAGGTTCTCGTCGAGCAGGCCGCCGGCTTCCAGGTCCATCAGCTCGCCGGCGATGTTGACCCGGGCCAGGTCGAGGTCGTGCTCGCGCTGGCCGTTGGAGAGCGAGTCGTGCAGGTCGCCGGTCTCGGCGTCAACCAGGTAGGCGGCGAAGGCACCGGCGTCCCGGCGGAACAGGGCGTTCGAGAGCGAGACGTCGCCCCAGTAGAAGCCGGACAGGTGCAACCGGACCAGCAGCACGGCCAGCGCGTCGACCAGCCGGGTGCCGGTGTCCGGCCCCAGCGACTGGGAGAAGGCGGCCCGGTAGGGCAGGGAGAACTGCAGGTGCCGGGTGAGCAGGACCGGGTCGAGCTCGGTCCCGTCGGCGGCCTCGCGACCGCTGACCACGCCGAGCGGTTCGACCACGGGCAGTCCGAGCCGGCGCAGCAGTCGCAGCAGGCCGTACTCGCGCCGGGCCAGATCCTCGTTGATCTCCTTGGCCGCGAGCACGTTGCCGGAGAGCTGAACGAAGCGGACGACGTGCCGGGAGATGCCCCGGGGCAGGGTGGCCAGCCGGTTGGCCGGCCAATCCTCGAGCGGCAACTGCCACGGCAGGTCGAGCAGAGCCGGGTCGGGTGCCGCCGAGGTGATCTGGAGGGTGTGTGAAGTACTCATGATTCAGGCCCCCCAATGTCGGACCGTCGCCGGTCGCGAGAAGCTCGCGACCGGCGACGTGACCAGCAGGGTCAGGCGCCCAGCCGTAAGCCCGATTCAACGTTGAACAGGTGGGTGTGGCCTTCCTTGGCCTTCAGGTGCACCGTCTGCCCCTTTTCCGGGGGCCGGCGGCCGTCCACCCGCGCGATTACCGGCAGGTCGGATCCTTCACTCCTGAGGATGCCATGGACGTAGGCATCCGCGCCCAGCACCTCCACCAGTTCCACCTGAACGGGCAGCCCGTGGTCGGCCAGGTCGAGGTCCTCCGGGCGAACACCGAGGGTGATGTTCTTGCCCGCTCCCGACAGGGTGTCGGTGGTGACCGGGTAGACCGCGTCGCCGAACTGCACGCCGCCGTCCACCACCGGAAGGCTCAGCAGGTTCATCGCGGGGGAGCCGATGAAGCCGGCCACGAACGAGTTGATCGGGTGGTCGTAGAGCTCGCGCGGGGTGCCGACCTGCTGGAGCAGGCCGTCCTTGAGCACCGCCACCCGGTCGCCCATCGTCATCGCCTCGGTCTGGTCGTGGGTGACGTAGACCGTGGTGACGCCGAGTCGGCGCTGGAGCGAGGCGATCTGGGTGCGGGTCTGGACCCGGAGCTTGGCGTCGAGGTTCGACAGCGGCTCGTCCATCAGGAAGACCTGGGGCTTCCGGACGATGGCCCGGCCCATCGCGACCCGCTGCCGCTGCCCACCGGAGAGGGCCTTCGGCTTGCGGTCGAGGTAGTCGGTGAGGTCGAGGATCTTGGCCGCCTCGGCGACCCGCTCCTGGATCTCGGACTTGTTGACGCCGGCGATCTTCAGGGCGAAGCCCATGTTCTCGCCGACCGTCATGTGCGGGTACAGAGCGTAGCTCTGGAACACCATCGCGATGTCGCGGTCCTTGGGCGGCATCTGGGTGACGTCGCGGTCGCCGATCAGGATCCGGCCCTCGTTGACGTCTTCCAGGCCGGCGAGCATCCGCAGCGAGGTGGACTTGCCGCACCCGGAGGGGCCGACCAGGACCAGGAACTCGCCGTCAGCGATCTCCAGGTCGAGCTTGTCGACCGAAGGCTTGGTCGCTCCGGGGTAGACCCGGGTTGCCTTGTCGTACGTGACTGTGGCCACGATGCCACTTCCCTTCACCGGCAGGAACGTGCCGGACGATCCGAGTGGAGGGTTGCACCAGCACGCCGGGCGGCGGGCTGGATGAAGCTGCGACCGCGCGACGTGGAGCGCCGTCGGCCACGAAATACATCTAAGACTGCCAACCCGGCATCAGTACAGGGTTTGGCCGTGTCGCGTACATCCCACCCGATCCGTACCGCTCCCGGAAGCCGGCGCGGGAGGCTTGTCCGGCACCCCGGAAAGTGCTGCCTTCCGGGGTAGGTTCACCGCCGAGGAGAACGGAGCGTGGATGAGGGGTCACCGGGCCCGGCTGGCCGACATCGCGGTCCAGGCCGGGGTGAGCGAGGCGACGGTGAGCCGGGTGCTCAACGGCCGCCCGGGGGTGGCCGAGGCCACCCGGCAGGCCGTGATGACCGCCCTGGACGTGCTCGGCTACGAGCGACCCGAGCGGCTGCGGCAGCACTCGGCCGGCCTGGTCGGCCTGATCGTGCCCGAACTGGACAACCCGATCTTTCCGGCGTTCGCCCAGGTGATCGAGTCGGCCCTGGCCCACCACGGGTACACCCCGGTGCTCTGCACCCAGACCCCGGGCGGTGTCCACGAGGACGACTACACCCAGATGCTGCTGGAGCGGGGGGTGGCCGGCATCGTGTTCGTCTCCGGGCTGCACGCCGACACCTCGGCCGATCCGGCCCGGTACGTCGCCCTGCGCAAGCGGGGGCTGCCGATCGTGCTGGTCAACGGCTATCTGGACGGCGTCGACGCACCCTTCGTGAGCAATGACGACGTCACGTCGATGGATCTGGCCGTCACCCATCTGGTGGCTCAGGGGCACCGGCGGATCGGCCTGGCCCTCGGCCCCCGGCGGTTCGTCCCGGTGATCCGCAAGATCACCGGGTTCCGGGAGGCGATGCGCCGCCACCTCGGGATCGAGGACGTCGAGGGCCTGGTCGAGTGCTCGCTGTTCAGCGTGGAGGGCGGGGCGGCGGCGGCCGAGCGGCTGGTCGACGCCGGCTGCACGGCCGTGATCTGCGGCAGCGACCTGATGGCGCTGGGCGCGATCCGGGCCGTGCGGGGCCGGGGGCTGCAGGTGCCGGCCGACGTCTCGGTGGTCGGCTACGACGACTCGCCCCTGATCGCGTTCACCGATCCGCCGCTGACCACCGTGCGGCAGTCGGTGCAGGCGATGGGCTCGGCCGCCGTCCGGGCCCTATTGGACGAGATCTCGGGGGTGAACGCGGCCCGGGCCGAGTACGTGTTCCGGCCCGAGCTGGTGGTTCGCGGGTCGACCGGCTCGGTGCGACCGGGTTCGGCAGACTGAGTGAAAATGTGAACCAGTTCACTCCCGGTACTCCCAGAATCCTGTCCGTACAGGTACCGTCAATGAACGGCCGGCGGCGAGCGAGGGACCGCCGGTCACCCGTCGCGGGAGGTATCGGCCCATGCGAATCTCTGACCTGCTCCGCCAGAAAGGCGATCTCGTCGTCTCGGTGAAACCGGATCAGTCCGTCATCGAGCTGCTGGACCTGCTGGCCCAGCACAAGGTGGGCGCGCTCGTCGTCTCGGCCGACGGCACCCAGCTCGACGGCATCGTCAGTGAACGGGACGTCGTCCGCCAGCTGCAGAAGTACGGGCCCGAGCTGCTCAGCGCCCCGGTGCGGGACATCATGACGGCTCAGGTGCACACCTGCCCGCCGGACACCGAACTCGACGAGCTGATGCGAGTGATGACCGACGGCCGGTTCCGGCACGTCCCGGTCCTGGACGACGGCCGGCTGGTCGGCATCATCAGCATCGGCGACGTGGTCAAGCACCGGATCGACGAGTTGCAGAGCGAGCGCGACCATTTGACCGCCTATATCAACAGTTGATGCCCTAGTCCTACGATCGGCCGGGTTCTGTGGCCTACCGTGGTGGCATGTCGCTCGACGCCTCCACACGCGAACCCGGCCGGGTCGGGCAGTACCGCCTGGTCCAGCGGTTGGGCGAAGGGGGGATGGGCGTCGTCCACCTGGCCCTCGATCCGGCCGGCAAAGCGGTCGCGATCAAGGTGCTGCGGGCGCACGTGGCCGGCGATCCCGATGCCCGCCAGCGCCTGGTCCGGGAGGTCGCCACCCTGCGGCGGGTCCGTCATCCCCGGGTGGCGGCGGTGATCGACGCGGACGTCGAGTGCGAGGTGCCGTACGTCGTCACCAACTTCGTGCCCGGCAAGACGCTCGAGGCTCACGTCCGCGACCACGGCCCGCTGCCGCGTGGTCACGTGGCCCGGATCGGCGCGGTGCTGGCCGATGCCCTGAAGGCCATCCACGACCTGGGGATCGTCCACCGCGACGTGAAACCGGCCAACGTCATGCTGCTGGACGGCGAGCCGATCCTGATCGACTTCGGCATCGCCCACGTCACCGACGAGTCCCGGATCACCCACACCGGACTGGTGATGGGCACCCCCGGCTACCTCTCGCCCGAGATCATCGGCGGCGACCCGGTGACCGCGGCCACCGACTGGTGGGGCTGGGGCGCGACCCTGGCCTACGCGGCCACCGGCCGGCCGCCGTTCGGTACCGGCCCGATCGAGGTGGTGCTCGACCGGGTGCGCCGCGGGGCGGCCGACGTCTCCGGGGTGGACGCCGGGCTGCGGGCCACACTGACCGCCGCCCTCTCGGTCGACCCGCGCCGGCGGCCCCGCCCCGACCGCCTGGTGGCCGGGCTGGCCGCGACCGCCCCGGTCCGCAACCCGGTCCGCACCGGGCCGCCGATCCCGATCAACCCGGCGGTCGCCGCCGTGATGGCCGGCGACGCCCCGACCGAGCGGACACCGCCGCCGTCCGAGGCCCGCACGGTGCGGGTGCCCCCGCCGGCCGACCAGTCCTTCGACCGGGCGCCGGTGCGGGCCGGCTCGCCAGCCGAGGCGCTGACCGAGGTGGTCCCGCCGCCGGCCGGCTGGGGCGCGCCCCAGTTGCCCAGCACCCGGCGCTTCGACCCGCCCGGGTCGCCGCCCGACGGCCGGGCCGCGCCCGACGGCTACGGGCAGGTCCAGCCGGCGGCATACGGCAATCCCCACGGCAACGGCAACGGCAACGGCCGGTCCGGCCCGGCCAACGGGTTCGGCGCCGCCGGCTATCCGGTTCAGGCCCCCCCGCAGGCACCCCGGCCGGCCCAGCCCGGACCGGCTCCGTGGGGTCGGCCCGACCCGGTGCCGCCGGCCGGCCCGGCGTCGTCCCGCCCGCAGTCACCGCCCGCGTTCGTCGGTCAGGACGCCGGCCCCGACGAGGCGGCCGGCCCCTCCGACCTGACCCGAGGGGTGCTGCTGGGCGTGCTGGTGGCCCTGGCCGCGATCGCCGGGGTGGCCCCCTACGGCGCGGTCTGGATCGCCGCCGTCGGCATGCTGGCGGCCCGGGTGGTCGACCGCAGCAGCACCGCCCTGCTGCTGCGCCGCGATCAGCGCGGCCCGCGCGGCAGCGACCGGCTGGTCACCACCGCGGCCCTGCCCTGGCGCCTGGTGACCTCGGCCGTGGCCACCGGAGCGGGCCTGATCCTGCCCTGCCTGATCGGGGTCAGCGTCGCCTTCATCACGGCCTCGGCGGTGGCCGGCGCCCCGGCCCGGGCCCTGCCGGGCCAGCCCGGCCCGCTCGCGATCGGCATGGTCGCCCTGGTGCTCACCGCCTGGTGGGGGCCCGGTGGGGGCTCGGTCCGGCGCGGTGCGGTCAAGGCGGCCCAGTTCGTCGTCCCCAGCCCGAAGGCTCGGATCGTGTTCTGGTTCGTGCTCGGTCTGGTGCTGCTCTCGGCGCTGAGCGTGATGTCGAAGGCCGACAGCCCCGACTGGGGGCCGCTGAACGGCTCGACCATCGTCGACCAGCTCAGCGTGAACTAGGCCGGAGCCAGCTGGTCGAAGATCGGGCCGGGCCGGCCGAACAGGTAGCCCTGGGCGTGCTCGGCCCCGATCGAGGCCAGGATCTCGCGCTGCCGCTCGGTCTCCACGCCCTCGACCACGACGTCGACGCCGAGGCCGTGGCCGAGCCCGGTCAGGGCCTCGACGATCCGCTCGCACTGCGGATCGGAGCCGAGCCCGGCGGTGAAGCTGCGGTCCACCTTGATCCCGGACACCGGCAGGTCGCGCAGGTACGACAGGGCGGAGAAGCCGGTGCCGAAGTCGTCGACCACGATCCGGACGCCGAGCCCGTCGAGGTGCTCGATCTCGCGCCGGGCCGCCGGGGCCCCGCTGAGCATCACCGACTCGGTCAGCTCGATCACCAGTCGCTCGGCCGGCAGACCGGCCTCGGCCAGCGCCTTCTCGACCGAGTCGGCCAGCCCGGGCTTGGTCACCTGGTTCGGTGACACGTTGATGGCCACGTAGCCGGCGGCGTTCGGGGCGGCGGCCGCCGCCCGGGCCGCCGCGGCCAGCACCCAGGCGCCGACCTCCAGGATCAGCCCGGACTCCTCGGCCACCGGCAGGAAGAGCATCGGCGCCAGCAGGCCCCGCTCGGGATGGTTCCAGCGGACCAGGGCCTCGCGACCGACCACGGCGCGGGTCGTGACGTCGACGATCGGCTGGAAGTGCAGCTCCAGTTGACCGGCGCCGATGCCGGTGCGAAGCGCCTGCTCCAGGTCGAGGCGCTCCAGCGCGCGCCGGCGCAGCGGCCCGTCGACCAGGTCCCACCGGTTGCGGCCGCGCTCCTTGGCCCGGTAGGTGGCGATGTCGGCGTCCCGCAGCAGGATCACCGGATCGGCGTCCGGTGTGGCCGCCAGCGCGATTCCCACGCTGACCGTCGGCACCACGGTCCGCTCGCCGATCTGCAGCGGGGTGTTGATGGACAGCTGCAGCCGCTCGGCCACGCTGACCGCCTCGGGCTCGTCGGCGACCTCGGCGCAGACCACGAACTCGTCGCCACCGAGCCGGCCCGCGGTGTCACCGGCCCGCAGCGCCCGGCTGACCCGCTTGCTCAGCTCGACCAGCACGGCATCGCCCTGCTCGTGCCCGGTGCTGTCGTTGATCAGCTTGAAATGGTCGACGTCGCACTGCAGTACGGCCACCTTGCGGCCGCCCGGCCGGCTGCGGTCGAGGGCCTTCTGGATCCGGTCCACCACCAGGGTGCGGTTGGCCAGGCCGGTCAGCGGGTCGTGCAGAGTCATGTGGGTCAGCAGGTCCTGGGCCTTGTGGGCCTCGGTGGTGTCCTCGATCTGGACCACGAACTGCAGCGGCCGGCCCCGGCTGTCGCGGATCATGGTGACCGACAGCAGGCCCCGGAGCTGCATCCCACCCTGACCGACGTACCGGCGCTCGATCCGGACCGAGTCGACGTCGTCGTGCATCATGAGGCCGACCTGGACGCTCGCCTCCTCGATGTCTCCGGGGTGCATGACCTCGTACAGGGTGCGCTCCTGCAACTCGTCGGCCCGGTAGCCGAGCATCCGGCAGAGCGTGCGGTTGACCCGTAGAAACCGGCCGTTGAGCGCGGTGATCGCGATCCCGATCGGGCTGTGCTGCATGGTCAGGCGGAACATGTCCTGGCCCCGGCGCTGGCTGACGGCCAGCTCGTGGCTACCGGTGGCATCGGCCAGCGAGCTGACCACGGCCTGCGGGCGCCCGTCGTCGCCGAGCAGCGGAACCGTGGTGACACTCAGCAGCTGGGTCCGGCCCTGCCGGAGGATCGGCACCGACACGTCGTGCTGGGTCTGGCCGGTGCGCAGGGCCACCGAAGTGGTGATCTCCAGCTGCTGGAGCGGAGTGGGGTCGGGGTCCGGCTCGCCGGCCGAAGCCGGAGCAGGGCCGGGGATGATTTCGGGGTCGGGACGGCGGGGGACCGGGATCGCCGGGTCGGGGGCCGGGATCACGCCGTTGCGGGGCGTGCCGAGACCGATCTCCGGGTTCGAGATGTCGAGGATCTCGCAGGCCCGGGCATTGGCGAGCAGAACGGTGCCGTCGGCGTCCTGCAGCAGCACGCCGTCCGGCAGGGCCGAGACGAGGGCCCGGTGCCGGGCTTCGGACTCGGCCACGGAGAGGGCCGTGCGCTCACGCATGGCCCGGCGAAGATCTGCTCGCGGCATAACACTCCCTTAGTCACGGGCAGTGTATGAACGAAGACGCCGAGCTCGGACAGCGACACGGAGGGGCGTTCGGTTCATTCCTCGACCCGACGCATGATCTGGTCGCCTTGCCCCACTGCACGCCGTCCTGGGATGAAATAACCCTGCTCGCAATTCTTTTCCCGGACATCAAGCTGATTCAGGGCCTTGACGGCCACACCTGGACGGAACGCCCACCTCGGCCCGGTAACGACGCGGCCGCTCACGCTTGGTGAGCGCGGCCTTCTCAGGGGCCGGGTCAGGGTGATACCCCATCGCCCCGACGTCATCACCTGCGGAATACTGGCGCCCGGCAGCCACCGTCGTATCCGCGACGGACACGCGTTCCACCGGGGAGAAGAATTGTGGACGGTTTCGCTCGCTTCATGTTGAGACACCGCGTGTGGGTGATTCTCTTCTGGGTCATCGCTTTACTCGCAGGCGGTTTCGCGGCCGGCAAGGTGCCGGACCGACTGTCGTTCGACTTCTCGTTGCCGGGCCAGGAGGGGTACCAGACCGAGGTCAAGCTGGCCCAGTCGTACGGCGTGGCCGCGTACGCCGCCTACATCCCGGTGTACACGGCGCCGGTTGGGGAGAAGATCGCCGACCACAAGGCCGACGTCACGGCGGTCGCCGACGAGCTGCGCAAGATCCCGAAGGTGCAGGTGCTCGACTACGCGAGCACCGGGGACGCCGGCTTCCTCACCGACGACGGCCGCAGCACCTTCGCGCTGGTCTACGAGCCCCAACCGGACGGGTTCGCCGATCCTCTGGCCGACCAGGTCGACGCCGTCATCGCCTCGTCGGCCAAGGCCCACGACCTCGACGTGAAGGTGACCGGGTACAACCAGTTGGCCGCCGGCAGCGACAGCAACGAAGGCCCGAGCGTACTGGTCGAGACCCTGATCGGGGCCCTCGGCGCGTTCCTGGTGCTGGTTTTCGTGTTCGCGTCGTTCCTGGCCTTCGTGCCGTTGATGATCGCAGCGGTCTCGATCCTGTCCACCTTCCTGGTGGTGCTCGGGCTGACCACGTTCACCGACGTGTCGTTCGTCGTGCAGTTCCTGATCGCGCTGATCGGCCTCGGGGTCGCGATCGACTACTCGTTGCTGGTGGTCTCCCGCTGGCGGGAGGAACGGGCCCAGGGCGAGTCCAATGAGGAGGCCGTCGTCACCGCGGTGAAGACGGCCGGGCACGCCGTCCTGGCGTCCGGCATCACCGTGGCGATCAGCCTGGTCGCCCTCGTGGTGGTCAAGGTGCCGCTGATCCGCAGCATGGGCTTCGGCGGCATGCTAATCCCGGTGGTCAGCACCCTGGTCGTGCTGACTCTGCTGCCGGTGCTGCTCAGCCTGGTCGGCCCGCGGATCGACTGGCCCCGGATCCGCAAGGAGGGCCACGCCTCGCGCGCCTGGTCGGCCTGGGCCCGGGGAGTCGTCCGGTACCGCTGGGTCGCGGCCGGCGTGGCGATCGCCGCTCTGGCCCTGGCGATCTCGCCGGTCTTCGGGTTGCAGATCGGCCAGTCCGGCGTCGACTCACAGGCCTCCAACGGGGTGGCCCACGACACCCTGGTCGGGCTGCGCAACAACGGCGTCGGCTCCGGCGTCACCACCCCGATGAACCTGCTGGTGAAGCCGGGCAGCGACGTCCAGTCGTTCGTCGACGCGGCCGAGAAGGTGCCCGGCATCCGGATGGCGGTGGCCGCGCCGGCGGGCCCGGACGGCGTCGTCGACATCGTGGTCGTGCCCGATCACGAGACGGTGGACGCCAACAGCGTGGCCGTCGTGAGCGACGTCCGGGACGCGACCAAGGGCCTGCCCGGGTACAACGGTGTGGCCGGTCTCGGGGCCACGGTGATCGACTACCAGCGGGCGGTGTACGACAACTTCCCGTATGTCCTCGCGCTGATCGCCCTGATCACCTTCGTGCTGCTGGTGCGGACCTTCCGCTCGATCCTGCTGCCGCTCAAGGCGGTGGTGCTCAACCTGGTCAGCGTCTCGGCCGTGTTCGGCATCGCGACCTGGTTCTGGCAGGACGGGCACGGCTCGAACGCGCTGTTCGGGATCGCCGGCACCGGGGCGATGACGTTCTGGCTGCCGGTGCTGATCTTCGCGTTCCTGTTCGGGCTCTCGATGGACTACGAGGTGTTCATCCTGGCCCGGATGCGCGAGGAGTACGACCGCACCGGCTCCACCGCCTACGCGGTCGAGCACGGCCTGGGCCGCACCGGGCGACTGGTCACCTCGGCCGCCCTGATCCTGTTCTTCGCCTTCGCCGCCCTGGCCGCCTCACCCGGCACCGACATCAAGGTCCTGGCCACCGCCCTCGGCGTCGGCATCCTGCTCGACGCCACCATCGTGCGCGCCCTGCTGGTACCGGCCCTGGTCAGCCTGTTCGGCAAGTACAACTGGTGGCTACCGGGCTGGGTCGCCACGATCCTGCGGGTCGAGCCCTCACCGCTCAAGCCTGACTCGCCACTGCCGCTGGTCGACGCCGACGGTGGTGACGAGAAGCGGGATCCGGTGCCGGTCAGCTGATCGCGTCGTCATCGTCGCGGAGCCCCCGGTAAGATCGGGGGCTCCGCCCGCCCGCGTAGCTCAGTGGCCAGAGCAACCGCCTTGTAAGCGGTAGGTCGTCGGTTCGACTCCGACCGCGGGCTCCAGATCAGGGCTCGGCGACGGGCCTCGATCCAGGCCGAGAACGGCCGGGGAAGATCCGGTTCAATCGGCGGGACGTCGTTTCCCCGATGCGGCCGGTCGTCGTTCTCCGGCTTGACTTCGAGTGCGCTCGAAGAGGCATGGTTCTCGAGTGACCGAAGGACTGGGCATCGCCGAGGCGGCCTCGATGATCGGGCTGACCGCCCACACCCTGCGCTACTACGAACGGATCGGCCTGACCGCACCGCCACCCCGCGGGGCCGACGCCCGACGTCCGCGAGCGAGTGGCCGAATTGCAGCGCGACCTCGCCGTCATCGATTCCAAGATCGACACCTACCACGCGATGGAGAACGACACCGTCTCCGTCGGACAGGAGTGATCCCGCGATGAAGTACCGCACGCTGGGTAAGAACGGCCCGCAGGTCTCGGCCCTCGGCCTGGGCTGCATGGGCATGTCCGCCTTCTACGGCCGGCTGGACGAGGACGAGTCGACCCGGACCCTGAACCGGGCCCTCGACCTGGGCGTGAACTTCCTCGACACGGCCGACGCCTACGGCATCGGGGCCAACGAGGAACTGGTCGGCCGGGTACTGCGGACCCGCCGGGACGACGCCGTGCTGGCGACCAAGTTCGGGATCCGGGCCACCGTGGCCGGCACCACCTCGGCCACGGCCACGATCGACTCCTCGCCCCAGTGGGCGGTGCAGGCCTGCGACGCCTCCCTGGCCCGGCTCGGCGTCGACGTGATCGACCTGTACTACCTGCACCGGCGCAACCCGGACGTGCCGATCGAGGAGACCGTGGGCGCGATGGCCGGTCTGGTCGAGGCGGGCAAGGTGCGCCACCTGGGCCTGTCCGAGGTGAACGCCGACACCCTGCGGGCCGCTCACGCCGTCCACCCGATCACCGCCTTGCAGACCGAGTACTCGCTCTGGGAGCGCGGCGTGGAGGCCGAGATCCTGCCCACGGCAAGAGAACTCGGTATCTCCCTGGTCGCCTACTCGCCGGTCGGGCGAGGCTTCCTGACCGGGGCGATCACCTCGATCGACGACCTGGACGACGACGACTACCGGCGCAACGACCCCCGGTTCGTCGGCGACAACTTCGCCGCCAACCTGGCCCTGGTGGACCAGGTGCGCTCGCTGGCCGGCGAGATCGGCGTCACGCCGGTGCAGCTGGCGCTGGCCTGGTTGCTGGCCCAGGGTGAGGACGTGGTGCCCATCCCGGGTACCAAACGGGTGAAGTACCTTGAGGAGAACTCGGCCGCGGCCGACCTGAGCCTGACCGAGCCGCAGCTCGGGGCCCTGCAGGCCGCGCTGCCCGCCACCGGCGTCGCCGGGTCGCGGTACCCCGAAGCCGCCCTCCGGCGGTTGAACACCTAGGAGCAGGCCCGATGCGCGCCACCCTGATTCACGGTCCCCGGGACGTGCGGTTCGAGGAGGTGCCCGACCCGGTCCTCGTGCACCCGACCGATGCCCTGGTGAAGGTGGTGGCCGCCTGCGTGTGCGGCTCCGACCTGTGGCCCTACCGCGGCGTGACCGAGACCAAGCAGCCGCGCCCGATCGGGCACGAGTTCGTCGGGCTGGTCGAGGAGGTCGGCGCCGAGGTGACCACCCTGCGCCCCGGGCAGTTCGTCATCGCCCCGTTCGCCTGCAGCGACGGGACCTGCGTGAACTGCCGCAACGGAGTCCAGACGTCGTGCCTGGCCGGTGCCTGGTGGGGCGGTCAGGACGCCGCCGGGGTGGCGATGAACGGTGGTCAGGGCGAGTGGGTCCGGGTTCCGGTGGCCGACGGCACCCTGGTCGCCACCCCCGAGCTGCCGGACGCCGCGATGGTGCCGAGCCTGCTGACCCTCTCCGACGTGATGGGCACCGGTCACCACGCTGCTCTGGCCGGCGGGGTCACCAAGGGCAGCACGGTGGTGGTGGTCGGGGACGGCGCGGTCGGGCAGTGCGCCGTGCTGGCCTCGGCCCGGCTCGGCTCGGACCGGATCGTGATGATGTCCCGCCATCCCGACCGGCAGGCCCTGGCCCGCGAGTTCGGCGCCACCGACGTGATCGACAGCCGGGGCCAGGAAGGCTCGGCGGCGGTCCGCGAACTGCTCGGCGGGATCGGGGCCGACGCCGTCCTGGAATGCGTGGGTACCAAGGAGTCGATGCACCAGGCCCTGGACACGGCTCGGCCCGGCGGGCGGGTCGGGTACGTCGGCGCGCCGAACGGCGGGGTCGAGCTCAACGTCCGCAAGATGTTCGGCAACAACGTGGCCATGGCCGGCGGCGTCGCCCCGGCCCGGGCCTACCTGCCCGAACTGCTGGCCGACGTGCTGTCCGGCGAACTCGACCCGGGCCGCGTCTTCGATCTGGAGCTGCCCCTGGCCCAGGTGGCCGATGCCTACACCGCGATGGACGAGCGGCGCTCGATCAAGACCCTGCTGCGGCCCTGACCCGGGTGCGGCGCAGCCAGTAGAGGCCGATCATCGGCAGCACCAGTGGGATGAAGCCGTACCCGGCGCCGTAGTCCGACCAGACCGTGGCGTCGGGGAAGTCGCCGCTGTCGATCACGCTCAGGGTGCCGATCGCGATCACCCCGGCCAGCTCGAACGAGCAGGTCGCCAGCGCGACCCGCCGCCACTGCTCGCCCCTGCGGGCCAGGGCCAGGGTCGCGACCAGGTAGACGATCGCGGCCAGGGCCGAGAGCACGTAGGCCAGGGGAGCGTCGTCGAACTTGGTGCCGATCTGGACGGCGGCCCGGGAGCCGGCGGCCAGGGCGAACAGCGCGTAGACGGCGACCAGCAGCCGGCCCGGCCCGCTGGTCCGGCTCCCTGCTCTTGGGTTCTCGTCCACGTTCTCAACCACCGACCGTGCTCCACATCTGAAACATTCGGGCCGTCATCACGGCCAGGGCCAGGGCGGCCACCGTGATCACCAGTGTGCTCGAGCGGGACTTCTCGGCCTGCGACCAGAGCACCCCGACCGGCACGATCACCAGCTCGCCGACGGCGTAGGCCAGGAAGGTCACCGTACTGTCGGGATGGCTGCCGCCGATCACCCGGACCACGGCGATCACCAGCTGCACGAGCACCAGCACCTCGGTGAGGGCGAGCACGAGCAGCAGGCCGTTGCCGACCAGCCGGTCGGCCGCCGCCAGCCCGGCCGCCCAGAGGGCCCCAAGCAGGCAGGCCCCGATCAGCACGACTGACACCTGATTGACCACGAGCTGAACCCTATGGGTGCGGGCCGCGCGGCGTGCGGCTGGGCCGATGGGCCAGGATGAGGTCATGGCCTACGTCGTGATGAACGTGCTGACCGTGCCCGGTGGCCGGGGCGAGGTGCTGGAACAGCGCTTCGCCAACCGAGCCGGAATGGTGGAGAACTCGCCCGGCTTCGAGCACTTCGAGCTGCTGCGCCCGGTGGAGGGCACCGACCAGTACCTGGTCTACACCCGGTGGACGACGAAGGAGGACTTCGAGGCCTGGCAGTCGTCGCGGGCCTTCGAGTCCGGCCACAAGGGCGCGAGTCGACCGACCGGCGACGGCCCGGCCGCGACCGGGTCGAGCATCTGGGGCTTCGAGGTCGTCACCGAAGCATGAGCAATGTGCCGGCCGTCCGGCCCCGGTGGGTTCAGACCCGGCCGGGCGGGAAGCCGCCGGTCGCGATCGGGCCCCAGCGCTCCGGGGTGATCCGGATCAGCGACTTGCCCTGCTTGACCATGGCCGCGCGGTACTCGTCCCAGTCCGGGTGCTCGCCGGAGATGCTGCGGAAGTACTCCACCAGCGGCTCGACGGAGTCGGGTAGGTCGATCACCTCGGCCGGACCGTCGACCTGCACGTAGGCCCCGCTCCAGTCGTCGGACTGGATGCAGACCGAGGCGGTCTGCCGGCGCCGCAGGTTGATCGTCTTGGCCCGCTCCGGGTAGGTCGAGATGACGATCCGGCCCGCGTCGTCCACCCCGCAGGTGACCAGGGACAGCTGCGGGCTGCCGTCGTTGCGGGTGGTCACCAGGGTGGCCCGGTGCCGGGGGCGGATGAACTGGAGCAGTTCGGCCCGCTCGACCTGGCGGGTGGTCGCGATCGTGGGTGCCATGGCCGCGACATTACCGGCCTGCCCGGACCGGCGCTCATCGGACAGGTGTTCGAGGAATCGGCGTCCGTGATGCATGATGGAGCCGATGGCTGACGCGCGGGCGCTCTCCTGGCAGGGGTCTCTGTTCGACTCGCTGCCGGACGACGCGCGACCGGGCGACGCGCGGCCTGACGATGTGCGACCGGTCGGGCCGCTGGCTTTCGACGGCTTGATCCGGCATCGGCTGGACGAGAGAACCTGGCTCGACGAGGTCACCGGCTGGGCCCGCGGCCACGGCGAGCTCTTCGATCAGTTGCTGGCCGAGGCCCCGTGGCAGCAGCGGACCCGGGTGATGTACGACCGGAAGGTCCTCGAGCCACGGATGGTGGCCTGGTGGGGAGACGTGTCGGCCGGCGGGTTGCCGGGTCCGCTGGAGGCGATGCGGGCGGCACTGTCCGACCGGTACCGGGTCGAGTTCGACTCGGTCGGCGTCAACCTCTACCGCGACGGCCGCGACGGCGTGGCCTGGCACGGCGACAACAACCGCAAGACGCTGCACGACCCGCTGGTGGCGACGATCTCGCTGGGGGAGCGGCGACGATTCCTGATGCGCCCCGGCACGGCCGGCAGCCCGGCCCGCCGGTTCCGGCCCGGTGGGGGCGACCTGCTGGTGATGGGCGGCAACTGCCAGCACTCCTGGCAGCACACCGTGCCCAAGGAGCCGAGCGGCGCCGGGGCCCGGATGAGCGTCACCATCCGGCACTCGAAGGAAGGCTGGTGGGTGGCTGGTCAGACTTCGAGAGCCAGGTAGACGGCGGCCATGTCGAGGTCGCCGTGACCGGCGTCCTGAGCGCGGGCCAGGTGCTTGCGGACGACGGCGACGAATTCCGGCTCGGCCCCGGCGGCCCGGGCGCCGTCCTCGATCAGGCCGGCGTCCTTGAGCGCGCCGGAAAGCGTGAAGGCCGGGTCGTACTCGCTGTTCAGCATGGCCGAACCCTTGAGGCCCACGTAGGGCGCATCCATCGCGCCGCCCTTGATCGCATCCAGGAACAGGCTCGGCTCCAGACCGAAAGCCTCGGCCATCCGCAGCGACTGGGCGATGCCGTCGAGCACGGTCAGGACCCAGCCGTTGGCCACCAGCTTGAGCCGGGTGCCGGCTCCGGCCGGGCCCAGCCACATCGTGCGCGAGCCGATCGCGTCGAACACCGGTGCCAGCCGGGCCCGTACCTCGTCCGGGCCGGAGGCCAGGATCACCAGCGCGCCGTCGGCGGCCGGCTTCTTCGTGCCCAGCACCGGGGCGTCGACCAGCACCAGGTCGCGGGCGGCGGCCAGTTTCGCCAAACGGTCGATGCCGTCGACCCCGACCGTGCTGGTCTGCACCCAGATCGTGCCCGGGGCCAGGGCGTCGCCGGCGGCCTCGATCGCCTCGGCCACGCTGTCGGCGTCGAAGAGCATGGTGAGGACGACGTCCGCCCCGGTCACCGCCTCGGCCGCGCTCCCGGCAACGGTCGCGCCGACCTCGGCCAGCGGCCGGGCCTTCTCCGGGCTGCGGTTCCAGACCCGCAACGGCAGCCCGGCCGCGGCCAGGTTGCGGGCCATCCCGGCGCCCATGGTTCCGGTGCCGAGCAGGGCCACGGTCGGTCGGGTGGGCTCCGGCGTAGAGGTACCGGTCGTGTTGTCAGCCATGGCCCCGACGCTACGCCGCGGTCAACCGGCCGGCACGGCGACGGGGGGCGTCGTCGTCGGTCGTCGAGCCGCCCTCCGATGGGCCAGGTGCCGGCCCAGGGCGATCGCCGCGGCCAGGGCGACCAGCGCGCAGACGGCGTTCCAGCCGAGGTCGAGGTAGACCCGGGCGCCGACCGCTGACCCGGCGCTGCCACCGAGAAAGGCGCAGGTCATGTACACGCTGTTGAGCCGGCTGCGGGCGCCGGGAACCAGGGCGAAGATCCGGGCCTGGTTGGCGACCTGGCTGGACTGCATGGACACGTCGAGCACCAGCAGGCCGGCGGTCAGCCCGACCAACCCCGGCCAGCCACCGATCGAGCCGGTCAGCAGCAGGGCAGCGGACGCCAGGACGCCGGCGAAGCACCACCCGCTGACCGCGTCCGGGCCGAACCGGTCGATCAGCCGGCCGACCACCGGCACCGCGACGACGGTGGCGGCCCCGACGAACGCGACCAGGCCGACCACGCTGGTGCCGTACCCGTAGGCCGGGCCGGTGAGGAACAGGGCCACGCTGGTCCAGGCGGCCGAGAAGGCACCGAAGACGGCGGCCTGGTAGAGGCCGGAACGGCGCAGGTCGGGCTGGCGTAGGAGCAGCCGGGCCGAGGTGGCCAGCAGGGCCGGATAGCTTTGCCGGACGTCGGTCCGGGTAGCCGGCACCACCCGGGCCAGCACGGCGGTGAGCAGCAGGGCCAGGCCGCCGGCGATCAGGTACGGCGCCCGCCAGCCCAGCCACTGCCCGAGCGTGCCGCCGAAGGTGCGGGCCAGCAGGATGCCGCCGACCAGCCCGCCCGAGAGAGTGCCGACCACCCGGCCGGCCCGGCCCGGGTCGGCCAGGTCGGCGGCCATCGGGATCAGCACCTGGGGCACCACCGTGGCCGCGCCGACGACCACGGTGAACAGGTAAAGCAGCGCGATCGACGACGTGCTGCCGGCCAGCATCAGGCCGGCCGCGACCACCGCGAAGAGGGTCGCGATCAGCGGTCGGCGGGGCAGCCGGTCGCCCAGCGGGACCAGGAAGAAGATCCCGATCGCGTAGCCGAGCTGAGCCGAGGTGGCCACGAACGCGGCCGCTCCCTCGGAGATCCGGAAGTCGCGGGCCAGCAGGGGAGTGACGGCCTGCGGGAAGTGGACGTTGGCCACCCCGACGCCGCAGGCCAGGGCCAGCACGGCCACCAGCCGCGAGTTGAGCGGCCCGGACGCCGGGGTGGCCGGCGTCGCCGCGGTCGGGTCGGGCGGTGCGGCCTGATCGGTCACGGGAACTCCTCACCTCGGGTCGGCAGCTCGTCGTCGAACCGGTATAACTGGTTCTGACGGTACCAGTCAGACTGGTTCTTGCCGTTCGTACCGAAGGAGGCGAGGTCAGTGAGGCGATTCCGGGAGGGGGCCGGGCGGCTCTGTCTGGACTATGTCCGCACCCTCCGATACCGCGGGCGACCCTCGGTGGAAGAAGAACTGACCGACTGGGAAGCGTTGCGGCACTGGGTGAATCAGTTCGGGCCGGCCCGATCGGCGGAGCCGCCGGGGCCGGGCCGGGTGGATCAGGCCCGGCGGCTGCGGGAGGCGATCCACGAGCTGATCACGGCCGCTCGGCAGGGGAAGACGGCCGCCGACCCGGCTCGCGAGCTGATCAACCGGACGGCGGCGCTTCCGGTGCCGGCGCCCGTCCTGGACCGGGCCGGGCGGCTGACCTGGTCGGCCGGTGATCCGGTGACCGCGACCCTGGCCCTGATCGCCCGGGATGCCCTCGACCTGGTCGGTTCCGGAGCCATCGACCGGGTCCGGGCCTGCGCCGACCCGGACTGCGGGGCGCTGTTCCATGACGGCTCGCGCCCGGGCCACCGGCGGTGGTGCTCGATGGGTACCTGCGGCAACCGGTCGAAGAAAGAGGCGCTCCGGCATCGCGTAAATGGGTCGATATCGGGGTGATTCATCTCAAACCTCACCGCGACGAGACACATCCCACGCCGTTGCGAACGGGCGCCGAGCTCGGGGCCTGCCTAGGGTGACGTAGACACCCGAGGCGTTGATCGACCTGTTCCTGATCCTGGTCCCGCCGATCGTGTGACGGGAAGGGGTTTGACCGGTGTCTCAGGGCGAGCACGAGAGCGCGCGTGGCGATCACGACCTGGTGGTGGTGGCCAACCGGCTGCCGGTCGACCGGCACGTCCTGCCGGACGGCACGGTCAGCTGGCAGACCAGCCCCGGCGGCCTGGTCGCCGCCCTGGAGCCGGTGATGCAGCGCAACGCCGGCGCGTGGATCGGCTGGACCGGTGCCCCGGGGGATGCTCCCGAGCCGTTCGACGCCCGCGGCATCCGGCTGATCCCGGTCAACCTCGACGAGGCCGAGGTGGCCGACTTCTACGAAGGCATGTCGAACGGCACGTTCTGGCCGCTCTACCACGACGTGATCGTCAGCCCCCAGTTCCACCGGCACTGGTGGGAGTCGTACGTGCGGGTCAACCGCCGGTTCGCCGAGAAGGCGGCCGAGCACGCGGGCGAGTCGGCCCTGGTCTGGATCCAGGACTACCAGCTCCAGCTGGTGCCTCAGATGCTCCGCGAGCGCCGTCCTGACCTGAGAATCGGCTTCTTCAACCACATCCCGTTCCCGCCGTACGAGATCTTCGCCCAGCTGCCCTGGCGGCGGCAGGTTCTCGACGGCCTGCTCGGCGCCGACCAGCTCGGCTTCCAGCGGCCGGCCGACGCCAACAACTTCCTGCGGGCCTGCCGCCGCAACGGGCTGGCCACCCGGCGGGGCATGGTCCAGCTGCCCGGTGAGCCGCGGTTCGGCAGTTCCGAGCACCACCCGCGCCGGGAGGTGCGAGCGGCGGCCTTCCCGATCTCGATCGACGCCGAGCAGATCGACGCCCTGGCTCGCCGGGACGACGTGCAGGCCCGGGCCCGGGAGATCCGCCAGGAGCTCGGCGACCCGAAGGTCGTGCTGCTCGGAGTGGACCGGCTCGACTACACCAAGGGCATCCTGCACCGGCTGAAGGCGGTCGAGGAGCTGTTCGCCGAGGGCAGCCTCAGCTCGCCCGAGGCGGTGCTGGTCCAGGTGGCCACCCCGAGCCGGGAACGGGTCGAGCAGTACCAGCAGATGCGGCACGACGTCGAGGTGACGGTCGGCCGGATCAACGGCGACCACGGCACCATCGGCCGGCCGGCGGTGCACTACCTGCACCGGTCGTACGACCGCAAGGAGCTGTCGGCGCTCTACCTGGCCGCCGACGTCCTGCTGGTCACGGCCCTGCGGGACGGGATGAACCTGGTCGCCAAGGAGTACGTCGCCACCCGGTACGACGAGCGGGGCGCGCTGGTGCTGAGCGAGTTCGCCGGGGCCGCGATCGAGCTGCCGCAGGCGTTCCTGGTCAACCCGCACGACATCGACGGGGTGAAGGCGGCCATCGTGCGGGCGGTGCAGATCTCCCCCCGAGAGGCCCAGCGCCGGATGCGGGCGATGCGTCGCCGGGTGTCCGAGCACGACGTCGCCCGGTGGGCCTCGACCTTCCTCAAGGTGACCGGCTCGGCGGCCCTGCCGCAGCTGCCCGAGCCCGGAGCCGGCCTGGCCGGAGGGCCCGGCCCGGCCCGGGCCGACGGGGCCGACCGGGGCTCGGGTTTCCCGCCGGCGGCGGTGTTCCCGGCGCCGGCCGCAGCCGAAGTTCGCGGGGCGGTACGCGGGGCGGTGGGCATCGCCGGATCCGCCGGGCCGCCCGATCCGCTGGTCGACGGTTCGGCCGAGGCGGCCGAGCTGGCCGACACCATCGACCCGGGCGATCGCAGCTCGCCGCTGCCGCTCGGCCTGGTGACGGCGCTCGAGGGCTTCGCGATGCGACCGTCGCTGCTCATCGCGCTCGACTTCGACGGCGTGCTGGCCCCGATCGTGGCCGACCCGGGGGCGGCCCGGGCCCTGCCCCAGTCGCACCGGCACCTGGTTTCGCTGGCCGCGCTGCCCGGCGTCCGGCTGGCCCTGGTCTCGGGCCGGCAGCTGGCCGACCTGCGTGAGGTGGCCGCGCCGCCGCCGGGAACCCTGCTGGTCGGCAGCCACGGGGCCGAGATGAGCTCCGGGACGGGCGATCCGGCCCCGACCGCCCTCGAGCCGGAGGCGGCCGAGCTGCTGGCCCGGTTGGTCGCCGAGCTCAATCGAATCAGTGCTGCTCACAAGGGAACTCACGTCGAGGTGAAGCCGACCGGGGCGGTGCTGCACACCCGGCGGGCCAAGCGTGAGATCGCGGCCAAGGCCACCCAGCAGGCTCTGGACGGCCCGGCGACCTGGCCCGGAGTGCACCTCACGCACGGCAAGGAAGTGGTCGAACTGGCGGTGGTGGCCGTGACCAAGGGGACGGCGCTGCGCGAGCTGCGGGAGCGGACCAGAGCCGACGCCGTGCTCTACGTGGGCGACGACGTCACCGACGAGCGGGCTTTCGCCGTCCTCGACGGGGACGCCGGCGACGTCTCGATCCGGGTCGGCTCGGGCGAGACCGTGGCCGATCACCGGCTCGGGTCGCCGGACGAGGTTGCGGCGATGCTCGGCCTGCTGGTGGACCTCTGCCGAGAATGAGGCGGGAACGATGCCGGTGGTGGGAATGGCCCCGGTTGTGGTCATCTCGACATGCCAGGTCTGTGGGAGCGTGATCTGATCATGGCGTTCGAGATCCACTGACGGCGTCCAACGAACGCCCTTCCTGATCAGGAGAACCGCCATGCCGCTATGGCTCATCCTCATTGTCGTCGGAGTCGTTCTGGCCATCATCGGCTTCGGTGGGGTCGGAACCTGGCTCATCTATGTCGGTGTCATCGTCCTGATCATCGGCGCGGTGCTCACCCTGGTGGGCCGCAGCAGAGTCTGATCCGGCTGGGTGACCGGCATGCCGTTCCGGCACCGGAAACTCGGCCCGACATCCCCACCCAACACCCGACGCGGGCGGCCCTGACGGCCGCCCGCGTCGTCGTTCGCCCGCCGCCGGCCGACTGACCGGCCGCGCGGGCTTCAGCTTTCAAGGTCATCCGCCGAACCCACACGCAGAAGCGAGCGTGAGCGACCCACCGGTCGCCCGCTCGACCGGGCTGATGTGAGGGGTTCTGCGCCGACATGCGACGACGTGATGCGGCTGCCGCCCTGACCCTGTTGGCCGTGCTGGTGACGGCCGGCCCGCCCGCGGCCCGGGCCGACCCGGTGTACCCGAGCAAGAACGACGTGAAGAAGGCCCAGCAGCACGCGGCTGCGGTCGGGTCACAGGTCAAGGATCTCCAGGCCCAGCTCGACCGAGCCGCGGCCAAGGTCGAGGCGGCCGACATCGCCCTCAGCACGGCGGCCGAGGACTACGACTCGGCCCGGATCGAGCTGGCCGAGCGGCGGCGGGCGGCGCAGACCGCGGCCGAGGTCGCCGCCCGGGCCGGCAGCCGGCTGAGCGGGGCTCAGCAGGAGGTCGGCAAGCTGGCGGCCCAGACCTACCGCTCCGGCGGCTCCCTGGCCTCGCTCGACGTGCTGCTCTCGCCGAGCGGGCCGGACGACGTCCTGGAGCGGGCGTCGATGATGAAGACCCTGGGCGAGCAGCGGCAGAACACCGTGCAGAAGATGGACGCCGCCCGAGTGGTCGCGACCACGCTCCAGGCTCAGGCGACCCAGGCGCTGGCCGAGCAGACCGCCGCCGCGGCCAAGCTGGCCTCGGCCCGGGTGGCGGCTGCACAGCGGGCCTCGGACGCCCGGGCGACCCTCTCGGCCGAGAAGACCACCCGCAAGAAGCTGCTGGTCAAGCTGGCCGCGGCGCAGAAGACCACGGTGGCCGTGGAACAGGCCCGGCAGGTCGGGCTGGCCCGGGCGGCTGCGGCCCGGCAGGAAGCGGCCCGCCGGCGTCAGGCGGCCCGGGAAGCAGCTCAACGTCGGCAGGAGCAGTCGGTCCCCGACCCGGGCAGCGGTTCCGACGGCCCGTCGTCCGGGTCCGACGGTTCCGGCTCGGGTTCGAACTCCGGTTCGGGCTCCGGTTCGGGCTCGGGGTCGTCGAGCCCGGCGCCGGACGGCGGCTCGTCCGGCGGATCAGCCTCGGCCGGCGACAGCGCGGTCGCCTGGGCCCGCCAGCAGCTCGGCCTGCCCTATCAGTGGGGTGGCGCCGGCCCGTCCCGGTACGACTGCTCGGGCCTGACCATGCGCGCCTGGCAGCAGGCCGGCGTGAGCCTGCCGCACTCCTCGCGGATCCAGTACCGCCAGGTGGCCAAGATCTCCTACTCCCAGCTGCGGCCGGGCGACCTGGTGTTCTTCGCCACCGATCCGGGCAACGAGGACACCATTCACCACGTGGCCATGTACATCGGTGGGGGCCAGATGATCGAGGCCCCCTACACCGGGGCCAACGTGCGGATCGTGCCCCTGCGGCACGACGATCAGATGCCCTACGCCGGCCGCCCCTGACCCCGGGGCTCTGAACCCCGGACTCAGTGCTTGGGGTAACCGCCGTTGGTGATCAGCCGCTGCTGCGAGGCCACGATCTCGGCCTCGGCCTCGACCCGCCCGGTCCAGCGGGCCCCTTCGACGCTCTTGCCCGGCTCGAGGTCCTTGTAGGTCTCGAAGAAGTGCTGGATCTCCAGGCGGTAGAACGGCGAGACGTCCTCCAGGTCCTGCATGGCCTCGAGCCGCGGGTCGTTCGCGGGCAGGCACAGCACCTTGTCGTCACCGCCGGCCTCGTCGCGCATCTTGAACATGCCGATCGCCCGGCACCGCACCAGGCAGCCGGGAAAGGTCGGTTCCTCCAGCAGGACCAGGGCGTCCAGCGGGTCGCCGTCCTCACCGAGAGTGTTGTCGATGAAGCCGTAGTCCGCGGGGTAGCGGGTGGCCGTGAAGAGCATCCGGTCCAGGCGGATCCGGCCGGTCTCGTGGTCGACCTCGTACTTGTTGCGCTGGCCCTTGGGAATCTCGATCGTGACGTCGAAGTCCACGCGTGTTCGCACCTTCCAGGGTGATGTGGCGATCAGAGTATTCTGTGCGCGATATCGAGGGGGTCGTAACCGGCGTGTCTGACGTCACCAAGCGGATGGCATTCCGCCTGCTCGGCCTGCTGGTCGTGGTCGCCGTGTCGGTCGCGGTGGGCCTGACCGTACTGCGTCCTGAGCCTGATCCGCCGATTGCCCGGCCCGCGCTGACCGCTCGGGTCCCGGGGGCGGTGCTGCCGGCCGAGGCGGCCGACGTGCTGCCCACCGTCGGCCCGGACGCCCAGGTCCCGTCCGCGTCCGGGCTCGGTCGCGAGCTGCGGGCCCTGATCACGGCCAAGGCGCTCGGCTCGGGCGTCTCGGTCGACGTCCTCGATCCGCTGACCGGCGAGCACCTGCTCTCCCGCAAGCAGGCCACCCCCCGGACGCCGGCCTCCACGGCCAAACTGCTCACCTCGGCCGCCGCGCTCACCGCCCTCGGCCCGGACACCACCCTGGCCACCACCGTGGTCACCGGGACCACGCCCGGCCGGCTGGTGCTGGTCGGCGGCGGCGACGTCCTGCTCGGCCGGGGGGAAAGCAACCCCGACCTGGTCGACGGGCACGCCGGGCTGAGCACGCTCGCGGCCGAGACCGCCGCGCAGCTCAAGGCCCAGGGAGTCGACCGGGTCACGCTGGGCCTGGACGACTCGCTCTTCACCGGCCCGGACCGGGCCCCGGGCTGGGACTCGACCGATGTCGGCGACGGATTCGTGGCGCCGATCCACCCGCTGATGGTCGACGTCGGCAAGCTCGGCCCGGCGCACTACGCCCAGCGCTCGAGCGACCCGGCCCTGGCGGCGGCCAAGATCTTCGCCGGCCTGCTCTCGAAGAAGGGGATCGCGGTCGCCACCAAGATCTCGCGGACGGCGGCCCCGGACTCGCCCACGGTGCTGGCCGAGGTCCGCTCGGCGCCGATCTCGGGAATGGTCGAGTACGCGCTGACCGAGAGCGACAACACGGTCGCCGAGACCCTGGGCCGGCTGGTGGCGGCCAAGGCGGGCCGGCCGGCCACGTTCGCCGAGGTCGGCCCGGCCGTGCTGAAGGTGAACCGGGGCCTCGGGGTGCCGGTGGCGGGCGCGAAGCTGCTCGACGGCAGCGGTCTGTCGGCCGGCAGCAAGGTTCCGGCGCTGGCCCTGAGCGAGGTGCTGGCCGCGGCCGTCGGCCCGGACCAGCCGCAGCTGCGGGCCATCCTCAGCGGGATGCCGATCGCGGCCGTGTCCGGCACCCTGGCGGCCCGGTTCGAGGCCAGGAACGAACTGGTCGCCGCGGGCACGGTCCGGGCCAAGACCGGCACCCTGACCGGGGTCAGCTCGCTGGCCGGAACCGTGGTCGACGCCGACGGCCGATTGCTGGTGTTCGCGGCGATGGCCGATCACGTGAGCTCGACCACACCGGCCCGGGAGGCCTTGGACAAGCTGGCCAGCACCATCGCCACCTGCGGTTGTCGCTGACCCCCGGGCGAGACCGGCGAACTCCCGTACGGTGGGGGGATGGCAGCCGAAACGCAGACGCCTGCGGTGGATCTGATGGTGGACTGGGACTTCGCGGCGCGCACCGCCGCCCGGGTCGGCAAGCCCGGGCCGGAGGTGACCGAGGCCGAGGCCGAGCAGATCGTCGGTTCGCTGCGGGCTGCCGCCGTGGCCGCCCACCCGCACGTCCAGTCGGTCACCGGGCTGTCGACCGTTGCCGGTGAAGGGGTTCTGGTGGTCGACCGGCCCGGCTGGGCCAAGGCCAACATCGCCGCCTTCCGCACCCTGCTCGGCCCGGTGATCCAGGAGGTCTACGAGAAGCGGGACAAGCCCGCGCCGTCACCCCGGATCGCCTCGGTCGGCTCCCGGGTGACTGGGGCCGAGGTCGGCGCCCTGCTCGGCATCCTGTCCTCGCGGGTGCTGGGCCAGTACGACGCGTTCGCCCGGCCCGGCCGGTTGCTGCTGGTGGCGCCGACGATCGTGGCCATCGAACGGGAGCTCGGCGTCGACCCGGACGACTTCCGGCTCTGGGTCTGCCTGCACGAGGAGACCCATCGGGTGCAGTTCACCTCCACCGGCTGGCTGGCCGATCACCTGCTGAGCGAGGTCCGGGGGTTGATCGGCGAGCTGATGCTGGAGCCGTCGCAGGTGGCCGAGCGCCTGCTCGGGGCCCTGCGCGGGCTGCCCGAGATCATCCGCGGGGAGGGCAGCGGGGCGCCTCTGCTGGACGCCGTGCAGACCCCCGAGCAGCGCCGCCGGCTGGCCGGCATCACCGCCGTCATGTCGCTGCTGGAGGGCCACGCCGACGTGGTGATGGACGACGTCGGCCCCAAGGTGGTGCCGACCGTGGCCGTGATCCGTCAGCGGTTCTCCAAGCGCCGGGCCGGTGGTGGGGCGATCGACCAGGTGCTGCGCCGGCTGCTCGGCCTGGACGCCAAGGCCCGGCAGTACGCCGACGGGGCCAAGTTCGTCCGCGGCGTCATCGAGCTGGTCGGCATGGACGGCTTCAACGTGGTCTGGCAGTCGCCGCAGACCCTGCCGTTGCCGGCCGAGATCAGCGACCCGGCGGCCTGGGTCCGCCGGGTCCACGTCTGAGCCCGCCGCCTGTCGTCGTCGCCCTGGATCGGTGACGGCCCGGTGAAGGCGGTGACGGCGTTGCACGTCGCCGTCCGGGACGGGCTGGGCGACCTGAACCCCGGTGACGTCGTCCTGGTCGCCTGCAGCGGTGGCCCCGACTCGCTGGCCCTGGCCGCCGCGACCGCGGCCCTGGCCGGCCGCTACGGCTGGCGGGCCGGTGCGGTGGTGATCGACCACGGCTGGTCGGACGCCGGCTCGGCCGCCTCCGGCCGGGCTGCCGCGGCCTGCGCCGAGCTGGGCCTGGAACCGGTCGAGTTGCTGGCGGTGGACTGCTCCGGCCCCGGCGGGCCCGAGGGGGCCGCCCGGACTGCCCGCTACCAGGCCCTGGACGCCGCGGCCGAACGGCACCGGGCGGCGGCGGTGCTGCTCGGGCACACCCTCGACGACCAGGCCGAGACCGTCCTGCTCGGCCTGGGCCGCGGCTCCGGGGCCCGCAGCCTGGCCGGCATGGCCGCCGCCCGCGGCGTCTACCGCCGTCCGCTGCTGGGTCTGCGCCGTTCGCAGACCCTCACCGCCTGCGCCGAGCTGGGCCTGCGGCCCTGGCTCGACCCGGCCAACGACGATCCGGCCTACGCCCGGGTCCGGGTCCGCCGGCTGGCGACCGAGCTCGAGACCGGCCTCGGGCCGGGCGTGGTCGAGGCCCTGGCCCGCAGCGCCGACCTGCTCCGGGAGGACGCCGATGCGCTCGACGGGCTGGCCGCCGCCCTGCTCGAAGCGGCCGCCGGCCCCGACGGGCCGACCGGCCCGGACCTGACCGGCCCGGATCTGGGGCTGGACGCCGCGATCCTGGCCGCGGCCCCGGCCGCGCTACGGCGCCGGGCGCTGCTGGCCGCGGCGCGGTCGGCCGGTTGCCCGGCGGGTGCGCTGGGCCGGTCGCACGCCCTCGCTCTCGACCGGCTGCTGGCGGCCGAGCCCGGCGCCGGCGTCGACCTGCCCGGTTCGGTGCTGGCCCGGCTCGTCGTCGAGCCGCCGGGACAGGGCCCGGTTCGGCGGGTACGGTTCGAGCGGTCGTCCGGGTATGGGAAACTTGGCCCGGTCACCGGAGCCTGATCCGCTCCGGGCCAGGAGTCCGGCACCAGCAATGACTCGCCCGAGCACGCACGCCGATCAGTCGAGCCACCCAGGAGCCCCGTGGAACCGTCCGACATGGGGGCAGACCTGGAAAGGGTCCTGCTCACCGAGGAACAGATCCTCACCCGCCTGTCCGAGCTGGCGGCCGAGATCGAGGTCGACTACGCCGGTCTCGACGTCGTCTTCGTCGGGGTGCTGAAAGGCGCCGTGATGGTGATGGCCGACCTCACCCGCTCGATCAGCCACACGGTCGAGACCGACTGGATGGCCGTCTCGTCCTACGGCTCGGGCACCAAGTCCTCCGGCGTCGTCCGGATCCTGAAGGACCTCGACCGCGACATCAGCGGCCGGCACGTCCTGATCGTCGAGGACATCGTCGATTCCGGCCTCACTCTGTCGTGGCTGGTGGCCAACCTGGGATCGCGCGGGCCGGCCTCGGTCGAGGTCTGCACCCTGCTGCGCAAACCGGAAGCCATGAAGGTGGACCTCAAGGTCCGCTACGTCGGGTTCGACATACCCAACGAGTTCGTGGTCGGCTACGGCCTCGATTACGCCGAGCGGTTCCGTAACCTGCGCGTGGTCGGCACCCTGGCCGAGCACGTCTACAGCACGCCGTAACGCCGGCCACAGGCCGGCGCCGGAACACGGAGCTCCGGTCCACCGTTCCACCAGTGAGTGTAAGAAAAGCGGGCAAGGATGATGTCGCGAAGGTCACCCTCGAGGTGATCCGGGGGCATCGGTGTACCGTCGTCCCATTGAGCACGAGCAGGAGGGTCGGGGCCGCAGTGGCTCCAGGTAAACACCAGGCATGGACGTCAAGCGACTGACGCGTGGGCCGGCGATCTGGGTGGTCGTCTTCGTGGTCCTGCTGATCATCGGGGCCAAGATTTTCTCCCCCAATCAGTACAAGAAGATCGACACCTACCGGGCGATCAACCTGATCTCGTCCGACAGCGTGGTCGAGGCGACCATCGTCGACCGCGACCAGCGTCTCGAGCTGACCCTCAAGCCGTCGGCCAAGATCGACGGCTACACCAAGGTCGAGTCCTTCTACATCGATCCTCGTGGCGACGACCTGATCGACCTGCTCAACCAGCACGAGCCGAGCAAGGGCTTCAACGACACCGTGCCCACCAGTTCGTGGTGGTCCAGCCTGCTGATCGGCATCCTGCCGCTCTTCCTGCTGCTCGGCGTCTTCTGGTTCCTGATGGGCCAGATGCAGGGCGGCGGCTCGCGGGTGATGAACTTCGGCAAGTCCAAGGCCCGCCTGGTCAGCAAGGACACCCCCAAGGTGACCTTCGCCGACGTGGCCGGCGCCGACGAGGCGATCGAGGAGCTCCACGAGATCAAGGAGTTCCTGGCCGAGCCGGCCAAGTTCCAGGCCGTCGGGGCCAAGATCCCCAAGGGCGTGCTGCTCTACGGGCCGCCCGGTACCGGTAAGACGCTGCTGGCCCGGGCGGTCGCCGGTGAGGCCGGCGTGCCGTTCTACTCGATCTCCGGCTCCGACTTCGTCGAGATGTTCGTCGGTGTCGGCGCCAGCCGGGTCCGCGACCTGTTCGAGCAGGCCAAGACCAACGCGCCGGCGATCATCTTCGTCGACGAGATCGACGCCGTCGGCCGGCACCGCGGTGCGGGCCTCGGCGGTGGCCACGACGAGCGCGAGCAGACCCTCAACCAGTTGCTGGTCGAGATGGACGGCTTCGACGTCAAGACCAACGTGATCCTGATCGCCGCCACCAACCGGCCCGACATCCTCGACCCGGCGCTGCTCCGCCCGGGCCGGTTCGACCGCCAGATCGCGGTCGAGGCGCCGGACATGCGCGGCCGGGAGGCGATCCTCAAGGTGCACGCCAAGGGCAAGCCGATGGCTCCCGACGTCGACCTGATGGCGATCGCCCGCCGCACCCCCGGCTTCACCGGTGCCGACCTGGCCAACGTGCTGAACGAGGGCGCGCTGCTGACCGCCCGGGCCGGAGCCCGGCTGATCGACGACCGGGCCCTGGACGAGGCCATCGACCGGGTCATCGCCGGCCCGCAGAAGCGCACCCGCCTGATGAACGAGAAGGAAAAGAAGATCACCGCGTACCACGAGGGTGGTCACGCCCTGGTCGCGGCGGCGATGCGCAACACCGAGCCGGTCACCAAGATCACGATCCTGCCCCGCGGCCGGGCCCTGGGTTACACCATGGTGCTGCCGCAGGACGACAAGTACTCGACCACCCGCAACGAGATGCTCGACCAGCTGGCCTATGCGCTCGGTGGCCGGGTGGCCGAGGAGATCGTCTTCCACGACGCCACCACCGGGGCCTCGAACGACATCGAGAAGGCCACCGGCCTGGCCCGGGCCATGGTCACCCAGTACGGCATGTCCGAGCGGATCGGCGCGATCAAGCTCGGTGGCGGTGGCGGCGAGGTCTTCCTCGGCCGCGACATGGGCCACCAGCGCGACTACTCCGAAGAGGTCGCCGGAGTGGTGGACGACGAGGTGCGCCGGCTGATCGAGGCCGCCCACGACGAGGCCTGGGAGGCGTTGGTCCAGAACCGCGACGTCCTCGACAACCTGGTCAGCAACCTGCTCGAGCGGGAGACCCTGAACCGGGCCGACCTGACCGAGATCTTCGCCGCCGTGGTGAAGCGCCCGGAGCGGCCGATCTGGCTGTCCAGCGAGCGGCGTCCGGTCTCCGACATCCCGCCGGTGCTCAGCTCCCGGGAGCGGGCCTCGCAGAACGGCCACGCGACCACCGCCTCGGCCAACGGCTCGAACGGGGCGAACGGCCCGACCGGCTCCGGAGACCTGCGCTGACCACCACGGAGCCGGGTTCGATCGACCGGGTGAGCGGCGATCTCGACTACGACGCCGTTCCCCCGGTCGACACCGACCGGGTGGAGAAGGCGATCCGGGAGATCCTGCTCGCGATCGGTGAGAACCCCGACCGGGACGGCCTCAAGAAGACGCCGTCCCGGGTCGCCCGGGCCTACGTCGAGATGTTCGCCGGCCTGCGGCAAGATCCGGAGACCGTCCTGTCCACCACCTTCGACCTCGGTCACGAGGAGATGGTGCTGGTCAAGGACATCGAGCTGTACTCCTGCTGCGAGCACCACCTGGTGCCGTTCCACGGGGTGGCGCACGTCGGGTACATCCCGAGCACGGACGGCCGGATCACCGGGTTGAGCAAGCTGGCCCGGCTGGTCGACGTCTACGCGCGGCGCCCTCAGGTACAGGAACGGCTCACCACCCAGATCGCCGATGCGATGGTGGAGTTTCTCGCTCCCCGCGGGGTGATCGTGGTGCTGGAGTGCGAGCACCTGTGCATGTCGATGCGCGGGGTGCGCAAGCCCGGCGCCCGGACGGTCACCTCAGCCGTGCGGGGCCAGCTGCGCGATGCGGCGACCCGGTCCGAGGCCATGAGCCTGATCGTCGCTCAGCACCGGTCCTGATCCGGCGCAGTGCGATGACGACGCGATGAGCGGGCCCGACGGACTCCCCCCGGGGTTCGCTACCGGTCGCTGTCTGGTGATGGGCGTGCTCAACGTGACTCCGGACTCGTTCAGTGACGGCGGTCGCTGGCTCGACCCGGAGGCCGCGGTCACCCACGGGCTGGCCCTGACCGCCGAGGGCGCCGACCTGATCGACGTCGGGGGCGAGTCGACCCGGCCCGGGGCCCAGCCCGTGCCCGAGGCCGAGGAACTACGCCGGGTCGTGCCGGTGGTGGCCGGCCTGGTCGCCGCGGGCGTTCCGGTCAGCATCGACACCATGCACTCCGTGGTCGCCGAGGCCGCCCTGGAGGCCGGCGCGGCCCTGGTCAACGACGTCAGCGGCGGTCGATGGGATCCCCGGATGCCGGCCCTGCTGGCCGAGGCTCGGGTGCCGTTCGTGGCCATGCACTGGCGGGGCACCCTCGACCGGCAGAGTCGGCCGGTGCACGACGACCACCCCGAGTACCAGGACGTCGTGACCGAGGTCGCGGCCGAACTCCGGCTCGGGCTGGACATGCTGGTGGCGGCGGGCGTCGACCCGGCCCGGGTGGTGCTCGACCCGGGGCTGGGCTTCTCCAAGAACGCCGAGCACAACTGGGCCCTGCTGGCCGGGCTCGACCGCCTGGTCGCGATCGGCGCCCCGGTTTTGGTCGGCGCGTCCCGCAAGCGGTTCCTGGGCCGGCTGCTGGCCGGGCTGGACGGCGCGCCGGCTCCGGTCGAGGGCCGGGACGCGGCCACCGCGGCCGTGTCGACCCTGGCCGCCGCGGCCGGCGTCTGGTGCGTCCGGGTGCACGCGGTCCGGCCTTCGGCCGACGCGGTCCGGGTGGCGGCCCAGGTCGCCGCGGCCGGTGCGCACCCGCCGCCGCCGGCCGGTGTCGGTCTCGCCGCCGGCCCGGCATCGGCCAGAATGCCGTCATGACCATCCTGGACCTGGGCCCCGTCCGCGGACCGGCCGGCCGGCCGCTGGATCAGATCCGGTTGCTCGGCCTGACCGCCCGCGGCCACCACGGCGTGCTCGAGCACGAGCGCCGGGACGGCCAGGACTTCAGCGTCGACGTCGTGCTGCACCTGGACACCGGGCCGGCTGCGGCCACCGACGACCTGGCCGCCACGGTCGACTACGGCACCCTGGCGATCGACCTGGCCGAGGTCGTCCGGGGCGAGCCGGTCGACCTGATCGAGACCCTCGCCGCCCGGCTGGCCGACCGGGCCCTGGCCGCGCCCCGCGTGGTCGCCGTGGACGTCGCCGTCCACAAACCGCAGGCCCCGATCGTGGAGCGGTTCGCCGACGTCGTGGTCGCGATCCGCCGGGAACGGGCCGCGGCTCTGGATCTGCCGCCGGTCGAACCGGCCACCGTGGTGCTGGCGCTGGGCACCAACCTGGGCAGCCGGCACCAGATCCTGCAGGCCGCGGTGAACGAGCTGAACGAGATCGAGGGTCTGCGGGTGGACGCCGTCTCGCCGGTGGTCGAGACCGATCCGGTCGGCGGCCCGGATCAGCCCGACTACCTGAACGCGGTGGTCCTGGCCCGCACCACCCTGGCCCCGGACGCCCTGCTGGCCGCCTGCCAGCAGATCGAGGCCGGTCACGGTCGGGAGCGGACCATCCGCTGGGGCCCGCGCACGCTGGACATCGACGTCATCCGGTACGGCGACCGGCTCAGTGACGACCCGGCCCTGGAGCTGCCGCACCCGCGGGCCCAGGACCGCGCCTTCGTGCTGGCGCCCTGGCTCGCCGTCGATCCGCAGGCCTGGTTGCCCTCGCTGGGCGGACGCCGCCCGGTGGCCCCCCTGCTGGCCGCGGCGGCCGATCGGGACGGCCTGCGCAACCGCTCCGACCTGCGGCTGAGCGTATGACCCCGGCCCGGATCGTCACCGCGGTGCTGCTCGGGCTGGTCTCGGCCGCCGTCAGCTGGGTCGGGCTGGATCTGCTGACCAGGTCCGGGGCCGACTCGCCGCCGCTGTCCTGGGCTGCCGTGGCCGGGACGGCGCTGATCCTGCTCCTGGTGATCGGGGCCGGGCTACCCGTTCGCCGGTGGGTCCGGGGCCGGCGGGAGCGGATGCTCGACCCGATTGTCGCCGCCCGGACGGCGGTACTGGCCAAGACGGCCGCCTACGGCGGGGCCGTGATCGCCGGCTGGTACGTCGCCCAGGCCGTGCTCCTGCTGCCGGACCTGGTCGGCGACCGGCGTCATCGGTTCGTCATCGGCCTGGTCGCGGGGGCTCTGGCGGTAGGCGTGAGCGTGGCGGGGTTCGTGGTGCAACGCTGGTGCCGGATTCCGCCCGGCGACGACGAGCTCGAAGGCCCCAAAGACCCCGAACACGACTCCGCGCAATGACTTCGGCCTGACCCGTCCCGAAGCAGGACATGCCTGGGGCCTCGTTCCGGCGCATTTTTCACGGCTGGTGCCACCAGTCGATGCACTCATCGGCCGAACGGCCGCGTTTGTCCAAGTGCGGTACAGCCCGGAGTCGGGCAATTACGCTGAGCAGCGATCGACTATTACGGTCGGTTCATCACTGCTCACCGTTTGCCACTTGGGAGAGATCTTGTTGCCTGTACTCGCGGCGTCGCCCGGCATCGTCCGGGCGAGTGCGGCACCACTGGACGTGGTGAACAAGGTCTTCTCCTGGGGTGGGCTCGACGGCTGGCGGTCCTGGATGCCGCTCGGCGTCGCCGGGATCATCGTCTGGGGCCTGTGGATCTACCGCTGGGTCCTGTCCCGGGCCTACCGGCCGGTGGTGAACCGGTTCACGGCGACGACGTCGGTGGTCGTGCCCTCGTTTCGGGAGGACGTCGCGATCCTGCGCCGCTGCCTGGCCAGCTGGCTCTCGCAGAACCCGTCCGAGCTGATCATCGTGCCGGACCTGGCCGACGTGGACTGCATCGCCATGCTCAACCAGGTGCAGGATCCCCGGCTGCGGGTGATCCCGTTCCAGCACGCCGGCAAGCGGTCGGCCCTCGGGGTGGGCATCCGGGCCGCCCGGGGCGAGGTGCTGGTGCTGACCGACTCGGACACCGCCTGGGAGCCGGGGCTGCTGGCGGCGGTCCAGATGCCGTTCGAGGATCCGCAGGTCGGTGCCGTGGCCACCCAGCAGAAGGTCTACAAGCGGTGGTCCAGCCTGTGGCGGGTGCTGGCCGACTGGATCATCGACCTGCGCTACTACGACTACGTGCCGGCCATGGGCCGGGCCGGCGGGGTGATCTGCGTGTCGGGCCGCACCGCGGCCTACCGCCGGGACGCCGTGATGCCGGTGCTGGAGCACCTGGAGCACGAGTTCTTCCTGGGCAAGCGCTGCGTGGCCGGTGACGACGGCCGGCTCACCTGGCTGGTGATCGCCTCCGGCTACAAGACGGTGTTCCAGTCCAGTGCGCTGGCGATGTCGATGTTCCCGGCCACGTTCGGGGCGTTCGTCAAGCAGCGGGTGCGCTGGAGCCGCAACTCCTACCGCTGCTACCTGACCGCGTTCTGGCAGGGCTGGCTGCGGCAGGTCCCGTTCGTCTCCAAGGTGACCGTGCTGCAGATCCTGCTCACCCCGGTGACGATGGGCATGGCCCTGGCCTACCTGGCGATCTCCCGCACCGACGCCAGCTGGCGCGGGCTCGCCTTCGCCGCGATCTGGCTGATGGCCGGCCGGCTGGTGCGCAGCATCTCGCACCTGTGGCGGCACCCGGGCGACATCGTCCTGCTGCCGCTGGTCACGGTGGTCGTGATCATGATCTCGCTGCCGATCAAGCTCTACGCCTTCGCCACCATGAACAAGCAGGGCTGGCTGACCCGGCACGAGGACCTGACCGGTGGCGAGGGCCAGTCCGCGGCCTCGCTCGGTGCGGAGGAGATGTTCGGTGCGTACTGACACCTGCCGGCGAGTCGGGCTGGGCGCCACAGCCCTGGGCATCGCCGTCCTCGGAATCGGGCCGGTGGCGCTGAGTGCCCCGGCCCGGGCCGACGACAACAAACCGACGCTCGCCACCACCAGTGCGGCTGCGCTGAAGTCGGCCACCGCCGACGCCGACCGGCAGGCCATGCTGGTTGCCGGTGAGGACCAGCGGCTGATCCAGGCCGAACTCGCGGTCCAGCCCGACCCGCAGCATCCGTCGGCCCGGATCGGTCCGCACCGGCTGAACTCGGGCGGCAACTACACGCTGGTGCTGACCAAGCGGGCCAAGCCCTACACCTTCGACGAATTGCGCAAGCTGGCCCGGGACACGCTCATTCCGCAGCCCGACGGCTCGTTCCTGCTGCGCGAGCACATCCTGGTCGGGCCGGGGGCCACGCTGACCATCGCGCCCCGCCAGCCGCTGGTGATCAAGATGAGCAGCGGGCCGGGCGGTTTCGTCTCGCTGGTCACCCAGGGCGGCACGATCCGGCTGAACGGCACCGCGACCGCTCCGATCACCTTCGAGAGCTGGGACGAGACCCACGGCAAGCAGGACCGAAAGGTCAGCGACGGGCGAGCCTACGTGCGAGCCTCGGGTCAGCTGGTGGTCAGGCACACCAAGTTCTCCCGGCTCGGCTTCTGGAGCGGGCGCACCGGCGGGCTGTCGGTGGTCAGTTCCAGCTCCACCCTGACCCAGGACGTCGGCGCCGTCATCGCGCCCGACGTCACGTCGAAGGCGGTGAACGACCACACCAGCAAGCAGACCGAGGTGTTGCCGGCGGGCAAGCTGCCGGCCGCGGCCCAGGATCCGAGCCGGTCGTTCGCCAGCCAGATCAGCGACTCCACGATCACCGGCAATGCCTATGGCCTGTTCGTCACCGGCTCCTCCGGCCCCCGGATCGAGCACACCGTGATCACCAAGAGCCTGGTCGACGGCCTGGTGCTGCATCGCAACGTCGACTCGGCCTCGGTCAGTGACGTCGAGGTGGACCAGTCCGGGCGGGACGGCGTGGTGATCTCCCGCGAGGTCGAGGGCAGCCTGCTGACCCGGCTGCTGGTCAAGCAGAACGGCCGGGACGGGATCGTGATGGCCGGCCGCCCGCTGGCCAGCGGCCCCTCGGCCAGCGGCTCGTCGATCCGGGCCTTCGGCAACAACACCCTGACCGCCAGCCAGAGCTCCGGCAACCTGCGGATCGGGATCCACGTGATCGGCGGGACGGCGATCCGGGTGCAGGGCAACACGGTCAACGGTGGCCGGTCCGGCATCGTGGTCTCCAACGGCGCCGCCGACATCGACGTGGACAGCAACCGGGTCGCCGGTGCGGCCGCGAACGGGATCCAGGTGCGCGAGAGCCGGCAGGTCAGCGTGACCGCCAACGCCGTCCGGGACTCGCCGACCGGGATCCACGTGCGCAACTCGATCAGCGCCGTCCGGCAGAACTCGACCTCGGGAGTCACCCTGCACGGGATCACCTTCGTCGGTGCGGTCTCGGGCAGCGTGGTCAGCGCCAACCAGCTCTCCGGCTCCGGTACCTCGGCGATCGACCTGGTCCGGGTGAGTCACCACGACAACCCGGTGCTCAAGGAGAACGACCTCTCCGGCTGGAAGCGGACGGTCACCAGCGACTCGCTGCTGAGTGTCCTGCTGCACCCGCTGACCGTGATCTGGATCTGCGTCGCGCTGATCCTGATCGTGATGAGCCGGCCGCGCCGCCGGGTGACGCAGCTGCCCTACCGGATCGACCCGCTGCGCGATTCTCTGAACCGGAGCACAGTGACCGTGACCTCGACCGCTTCACCGTCCGTGAGTTCGTCCACGACACCTTCCGGAGCCGGCCGCCGCAGCAACCGGGAACCCGAGCCCGCGGTGTTCGCCCTCGCCGGGCAGCGCACCCCGCACCCGGTCCTGGTCGCCCCGCCGGCCCGGTCGCTCCAGCCCCAGCTGCTGGCCCCGCCCGCCCCCGCGGCCCGGCCGGCCCCGAGCCCGCTGCCGCCGGTGGTGCCGCCACCGGCCGGCCCGGAGTGGTTGCAGCCCGAGCCGTCGGTGCCGACCCCGCAGCCGGTTGCGGCGCGGTCCCGCCCTGACCAGTCGCACCGCCCTGACCAGTCGTACCGCCCCGACCAGTCGTTCCGGCCCGCGCAGGCCTCGGTGCCGCCGACCGCCGAGCCGGCGACCTTCACCCCGGCCCCGGTGTTCACGCCGGCCCCGCCCCTGCCGGAGGCCCGGCCCTTGACCCCGGCCCAGCTCCCCAGCCGCGACCGGTCCCGCCCACAGCTGCGCCCGCGTCCGGAACGACCGGAACCACCGGAACGATCAGAACGACAGGAACGACTAGAACGGCCGGAACGCCGGCCGACCGGGCCGTTCGACTTCGAACCCCGGGCCGAGGCCCAGCCGGAACCCGATCCGCAGACCGACGCCGAACCGGCGATGGCCGGTCACGGCATGATCGACCTCGCGATCCGGGAGGCCCAGCTCAGCCCGGCCGTTCCGCGTCGTCGCCGGTCGGTGGGCCGATGAACGCCGGTGGGGGTCGGACCGGCGGCGTGCCGGTCCTGGTGGCCGCCGTCCTGGGCATGATCCTGACCTTCGTGGCCGGCTGGGCGGTGGGTGGTCAGCAGTCCCACGAGAGCAGCTCGGCCCTGGCCAGCCGGACCCTGCCGGCCGAGCAGACACCGACCACGAGCTCGACCACGGTCTCGCCCGAACCCACTGTGCTGCCGACCGGTGCGATCGCGGTGGCCAGTCCGTCGGCTTCCACCGGCAGCCTGCCCAAGGTGACGAAGGCGGCCAAGCCGCCGATCGCCAAGTTCACCTGCCCGGCGGCCAAGGTCAAGGTCTCCACGGCTGATCAGCTGAAGGCGGCGCTCGCCGCGGCCCGGCCGGGCTCCGTGATCGGCCTGGCCGCCGGTACCTATCAGGGCGAGTTCGAGGCCACGGTCAGCGGCACCGCCAAGAAGCCGATCTACCTGTGCGGCCCGCGGACCGCGATCCTCGACGCCGGTGGTGTCAAGAACGGGTACACCCTGCACCTGAACGGCTCGAAGTACTGGCGGGTGGCCGGTTTCACGGTTCAGGACGGCCAGAAGGGCGTGATGCTGGACGGCGTCACCGGGGTCGCGCTGCAGAGCCTGCTGGTACAGCAGATCGGTGACGAGGCGGTGCATCTGCGGCGGGGCAGCACCGCGAACGTCGTCCGCGGGCTGACCGTGCGCCAGACCGGGATGCGCAAGCCGAAGTTCGGCGAGGGCGTGTACATCGGTACGGCCGAGAGCAACTGGTGCGAGGTGAACAACTGCCAACCCGACCACAGCGACGGTAATTTCGTGATCGGCAACTCGATCTCGGCCACCACCAGCGAGTCGATCGACATCAAGGAAGGCACCAGCAGCGGCGTGGTCAGTGCCAACACGTTCGACGGCAGCGCCATCACCGGGGCCGACTCGTGGGTCGACGTCAAGGGCAACGGCTGGCTGATCGTCGGCAACACCGGGGCCCACACCCCGCTCGACGGCTACCAGGTGCACGAGATCGTCGACGGCCAGGGCTACCGGAACCTGTTCGCCGTCAACCTCTCCGAGGTCGACGCGGGCGGCCTGGCGATCCACGTGACCAAGACCCACAGCGGCAACGTGGTGATGTGCGACAACAAGCAGACCGGCGCCGCCCAGGGGCTGACCAACATCGCCTGCCGGCACTGACCGGCACTGACCGACACTGACCGGCACTGACCGGCACTCAGATCAGGCCGGCCCGGCGTGTGCTACTTGTCGACGTCCCCGACGACGAAGAAGGTCGAGCCCAGGACGGCGACCATGTCGGAGATCAGGCAGCCGGGCAGCAACTGGCTCAGCACCTGGACGTTGTTGAACGAGGCCGAGCGCAGTTTCAGCCGCCAGGGCACCTTGTCGCCCCGGGACACCAGGTAGTACCCGTTCAGCCCGAGCGGGTTCTCGGTCCAGGAGTAGATCTGCCCCTCCGGCACCCGCAGCACCTTGGGCAGCCGCACGTTGATCGGGCCCGGGGCCAGCGAGCGCATCCGGTCGACGCAGACCTCGATCAGGTCGAGGCTGACGTGCACCTGCTCCATCAGCACCTCGAACCGAGCCAGGCAGTCGCCCTCGGTCCGGGTCACCACCCGGCCCGGGCCGTCGGCGGTGAACAGATCGCCGTAGGCCAGGTAGGGCTCGTCCCGGCGCAGATCCAGGTCGAGCCCACTGGCCCGGGCGACCGGACCGCTCACCCCGTAGGCCGCGGCCGTGGCCCGGTCGAGGACGCCGACGCCGCGGGTCCGGGCCCGCAGGATCTCGTTGCCGACAATCATCGCCTCCAGCCGGGGCAGTCGCCGGCGGACCGAGGCGGTGGTGGCCAGCACCCGGTTCAGCCAACCGGCGGGCAGGTCCTCCTTGAGGCCGCCGACCCGGTTGAACATGTAGTGCATCCGGCCGCCGGAGACCTCCTCCATCACCGCCTGCAGCTCTTCGCGCTCGGTGAAGGCGTAGAACACCGGCGTGATGGCACCCAGCTCGAGCGGGTACGAGCCGAGGAACATCAGGTGGTTGAGCACCCGGTTCAGCTCGGCCAGCAGGGTGCGGGCCCAGATCGCCCGCTCCGGCACCTCCATCCCGAGCATCTTCTCGGCCGCCAGCACCACCCCGAGCTCATTGGCGAACGCCGAGAGCCAGTCGTGCCGGTTGGCCAGCACGATGATCTGCCGGTAGTCGCGCACCTCGAACAGCTTCTCGGCGCCCCGGTGCATGTAGCCGACGATCGGTTCGGCGCTGACGATCTTCTCGCCGTCCACGACGATCCGTAGCCGGAGCACACCGTGCGTGGCCGGGTGCTGGGGGCCGATGTTCAGCACCATGTCGGACGTCGCCAGTCCGCCCGCCCCCAGCCCGACGGTCAGGGACCGGACGGCGTCGGGGGCGCTCGCGGGCGGCGTCGGATTCATGCCCGCGAGTCTGCCATGGTGCTGTGAAATGCTGCGGAGATGACGTCACCCGCTCCGGAAGCAGCCGCCGAGGACGTGTTCGACCCGGCCGGCATCGACTGGAGCCGGGTCTCGCCCCGGCTGGCCACCGTGCGCCGCACCCTGCTGCTGGCCGAACTGGTGGTGGGGCTAGTGGTGCTGATCGTGCTGGCCGTCCTCACCCACTGGGTCTGGTTCTGGGTGCTGGTCGCTCCGGCGGTGGCGGCGGCCGGATTCTGCTGGTTCACGATCGGCCGTCAGGTGCGGGCCTGGGGCTACGCCGAGCGGGCCGACGACCTGCTCATCCGGCGGGGGCTGATGTTCCGCGAACTGGTGGTGGTGCCCTACGGCCGGATGCAGTTCGTCGACGTCAAAGCCGGGCCGCTGGAGCGGGCTTTCGACGTCGCTCAGGTGCAGTTGCATACCGCCTCGGCCGGTTCGGACGCGCGGATCCCGGGGCTGAGCGCGGCCGAGGCGGCCCGGCTGCGGGACCGGCTGGCCTCCCGGGGCCAGGCCCGGCTGGCCGGCCTGTGAGCGATCCGACGGATCCACCGGCCGGTCTGCAGCCCGGCTGGGGGCTGGCCGACGGGGAGTGGCACCGGATGCATCCGCTCACCCCGCTGGTCCGGTCCTGGCGGGTCCTGGTCGTGGTGCTGGTCTTCGTGGTCCAGGGCTGGGGCGACAACGTGCTGCGAGGTGACGGCCTGCCCGACGTGCACCGGCCCGACGCCTCCGGCCGGCTGCTGGCCGGAGGCGGGGCGATCGTCCTGGTCGTGCTGGCCGCCGGGATCGGCCTGGCCGTGCTCTCCTGGCGGACGACCCGGTTCCGGGTCGCCGACGAGGCCCTCGAGCTGCATTCCGGCGTCCTGTTCAAGCAGTACCGCCGGGCCCGCCTCGACCGGCTGCAGACCGTCGACGTGGCCCAGCCGTTCATCGCCCGGCTGGCCGGTCTGGCCCGGCTCACCCTCGAAGTGGCGGGCGGCAACGACTCCAGCGTGGCCCTGTCGTTCCTGCGTGAGGACGAAGCCCTCGGGCTGCGCAATCACCTGATCGCCGAGGCGGCCGGGGTGCACTACGAGGGCGTCCGGGCCCCGGAGGCCCCGGAGCACCAGGCGCTGGACGTGCCGGTCGGCCGGCTGATCGGCTCGCTGGCGCTCAGCGGGCCGGCCCTCGGCCTGGTCTGCGGCGTGGCCGGGTTCGTGATCGCCTCGGTCGTGGTCCACGACCCGGGCCCGGTGGTCGGCGTCTTCCCGACCGTGCTCGGTGTGGCCGGGCTGGTCTGGGGCCGGTTCAACGGCGGTTTCGGCTTCCGGGTGGCGACCTCGCCGGACGGGTTGCGGCTGCGCCACGGCCTGCTCGAGCAGCGGACCCAGACCGTGCCGCCGGGCCGGGTGCAGGCGATCCGGCTGAGCCAGGGCCTGCTCTGGCGCTCGGCCGACTGGTGGTCGGTCCGGGTCAACATCGCCGGGTACTCCGGCGGCAGCGGTTCGGACACCAAGGACGAGTCCGGAAACACTCTGCTGCCGGTCGGTTCCCGGTACGACGCGGTGGCCGTGCTGGCCCTGGTGCTGCCCGATCTCGGGGTCGGGCCGGGAGAGAACCCGTGGTCGGTGATCGAGGCCGGCCTGATCGGGGCGGGCGAGGCCCACGGGTTCCTGGTCGCGCCCCGCCGGTCGCGCTGGGTCGACCCGATCAGCTGGCGTCGCTCCGGGGTGCGGGTGACCGGGCACGCGCTGCTGATCCGGCGCGGGGTGCTGCGCCGCTCGCTCGACGTCGTCCCGCACGCCCGGACCCAGAGCCTGGGCCTGACCCAGGGGCCGCTGCAACGCCGGCTCGGGCTGGCCTCGTTCGAGCTGCACTCCACCGACGGGCCGGTCGGCCCGGTGGCCGCCCACCTGGACGCGCGGGCCGCGACCACTCTGCTGGCCGAGCAGTCGGTCCGGGCCGAGGGGGCCCGCAATGCGGCCGGCCCCGAGCGGTGGATGCAGTCGCGGCCGGACCCCGGCTCACCGCAGTGACTGCACGAGCCAGCTGAACCCGCCCAGACCACCGGGGTCGAGCAGCTCGGCCCGGGTGACGCCGAGCGCCCGCAACGCCTCGTGCTGGCTGGTCAGGGTGGACGACGTGGCCCCGGCGGCCAGCCCGGCCGCGGCCACCGCGTCGATCGCCACGTGGGTGGTCAGGTCCATCGAGCCGTCCGGCCGGGGCGGCACCGCCCGGCCCGCCTGGAAACCGGTCAGACTGCCGGCCGCCGGCCGATCGTCGCGCCGGTGGGCGTAGTCGACGGCCAGCAGGGCACCGGCGCCGGCGACGGCGGCCCGCTCGGTGAGCGCGGCCCAGAACCGGTCGCGGGGGGCGCCGACCTCGATCCGGTCCCCGTCCGAGCCCGCTTCGATCGGCCACCAGCGCTCGCACCAGGCCTGGTCGGCCCGGCTCGCCGGCTCGCCGAGCTGCTCCCGGCCGGTCGCGGGTTCCACCAGCACCGTGCGGGCCACGCCGTCGTCCAGTTCGAGAATCGGGGTCGGGACGACGTCGAGCAGCTCCCAGCCGATCACCAGGGCTCCGGGCAGGGCCCGGTCCAGTTCGTCGCCGGTCGCGTCGAGGCCGGCGGACCAGCCGACCCGGGCCGGCAGCCCGGCCGGGCGGGCGACGACGTCGACCCCGTGCAACCGCAGCGACCCGGGCCGCCGGGCCAGGGCGGTCAGCAGCTCGCCCCGCCCGGCCCCGACGTCCACGATCGCCGCGCAGTCCAGCTCCGTGGCCAGCCGGCTCAGGGCCACGGCCAGGTCGGCCGGGCCGGCGTGACTCGCGGTCCGGAAGTGCCCGGCCGGGCCCTCCGGACGGCGGTAAAATCCGGTCGTTCCGTACAGTGCCAACTCCCAGGCCCGTTGCCAGGGCGCGGCGGGGCCCGGGTTCACGGGACGGTTCAGTCGCCGACCGCCGGCTCGCCCCGGCGCAGCACCAGGGCGACGTCGGTCACCGCGAACAGGAAGTGCCCCTCGGCCGCCGACCGGGCCAGGCTCTCGACCCAGCCGACGGCCTTGCCGGCCAGCTCGGGATCGTCCTTGGTCGCGGCCAGCACGCCCATCGCGACCTTCCAGCCGACCGAGCCCTTGTCGAACCGGCGGTGGGCGTCGGCCCAGGTCTCGGCGGTGACCAGCTCGAACGGCGATCGGGTGGCCAGGCCGAGCAGCTTGCGGCCCATGAAGCCGTCGGCCCGCTCGGCCCACAACGGCACGGTGGAGACGAACCGGTCCACCAGGGTCCGGGTCAGGGTGTCGTCGTCGCCGGCGAAAAGCACGGTGTCCCAGTCGCTGTGAGCCAGGACCAGCAGGCCGCCGGGGCGCAGCACTCGGTAGCACTCGAGCAGGTGGGCGGCCGGGTCGGCCAGGTGCTCGGCCACGTTGAGCGAGATCACCCGGTCGAGGGCGGCGTCGGCGAACGGCAGCGGCTGGTCCAGGTCGGCGATCACCGAGCGGACCCGGGCATCGTGCAACACCTCGTCGTCCAGGGACGACGCGGTGTCGACGGCGTGCACCCGCACCGGTGCCGTGGCGGCGGCCAGTAACGCCCGCACCGTCCGGCCGGGGCCGGTGGCGAGGTCGGCCACCTCCAGCCCGGCGCGATCGAGGGCGACCAGCTCAGCGATGCGTTCATGACGACCCACGCCGGTCAGGGTAGTCATGGAATGAGGCCGGCGGCGGATCGGTTACCGGAACGTGAATGAGCAGACCCCGACCCGACCGGTCCCGAGCGAGGACGAGAACACCCACGACGCCTACCGCCAGGCGGTGGCCCTGATGCAGGAGCGCCGCCCGATCGAGGCGGCCGCGATCGCCGCTCCGCTGGAACAGCTCGACCCGATCCCCGAGGCCTTCCTCGAGGTTCTGGCCCAGGCCTACTTCGCCTCGGCCCAGCTGGGCAACGCCGAGCGGGTGCTGCGCCGGCTGGTCGACCAGGCGCCGGCCAACGGCTGGGCCCACCGGGCCTTGGCCCGCACCCTCGAGCGCCGCAGTGCCGGGGTCGAGGCGGCGCGCTTCCACCGCCTGGCCGACGGCTTCGGCGTCGAGTAGATCCTGGGCTGGTCGTCGGCCTGGGTGCCGGCAGGTCGTAGCCTGCAGGGGTGTCAGTAACCGGAGTGCCGCCGGAGCGCCGGCCGGGCCGGCTCGGGGTCGGCGTGATCGGCGCCGGGCGGGTCGGGGCCGTGCTCGGCTCGGCCCTGCGGGCCGCTGGGCACGCCGTGGTCGGGGTCAGCGCCGTCTCGGCGGCCAGCCGGGAGCGGGCCGACGCCCTGCTGCCCGGGATCCCCGTGCTCGACGTCCCGCAGATCGTGGAACGGGCCGAGCTGGTGCTGATCACGGTCCCGGACGACGCCCTGCCCGACCTGGTCGCCGGCCTGGCCGCCACGAGGGCCTGGCAGCCGGGGCAGCTGGTGGTGCACACCAGCGGGCGGTACGGCTGGAAGGTGCTCGAGCCGGCGGTCGGCTGCGGGGCGATCCCGCTGGCCCTGCACCCGGCGATGACCTTCACCGGCACCAGCCTCGACCTGGCCCGGTTGCCGGACTGCTGCTTCGGCGTCACCGCGCCCGGCCCGGTGCTGCCGATCGCGCAGGCCCTGGTGGTGGAGATGGGGGCCGAGCCGGTGGTGATCGCCGAGGAGATGCGCGGGCTCTACCATTCGGCCCTGGCCCACGGCTCGAACCACCTGGTCACCCTGGTCGCGCAGTCGCTCGACCTGCTGCGCGAGGCCGGGGTCGAGTCGCCCGGCCGGGTGCTCGGCCCGCTGCTCTCGGCCGCTCTGGACAATGCCCTGCGCTCCGGCGACGGCGCCCTGACCGGCCCGGTGGCCCGGGGCGACGCGGGCACGGTGGCCTCGCACGTCGAGGCGATCGGCCGGGCCGACCGGGCCGCCGGCGGGTCGGCCGGCGTGCTGGAGACCTACCGGGCGATGGCCCGGGCCACGGCCGACCGGGCGCTGGCCTCGGGCCGGCTGCGGGCCGACGACGCCGAGGCCCTGCTCGAGGCCCTGCGCGCCGACGCCGAGTGAGCCTCCCACCCGGTTGTCCACAGGCCCGATCACGCTCGTCCCGTCGGTCCTGCTGGCGCCCTACCGGCCTTGACCCGCACCGGCCCCGGGGTGACCGGCCGGTTCGCCCGGCGGCGGGTAGGTTGGTCGGTATGAGCTTCACCGCCGTGGCCCGCACCCGCGATGAACTCGGCGCCGCGCGAGCCGGCTTGACCGGCACCGTCGCCGTGGTGATGACGATGGGGGCACTGCACTCCGGCCACGTCGAGCTGGTTCGGCAGGCCCGCAAGCACGCCGACTCCGTGATCGTCACCATCTTCCTCAACCCGCTGCAGTTCGGCCCGGGTGAGGATCTGGCCAAGTACCCCCGCACTTTCGACGCCGACCTGGTGCTGTGCACCGAGGAAGGCGTGGACCTGGTGTTCGCGCCGTCCCCGGACGTGATCTACCCGGACGGCGACCCGGGCATCCGGGTGACCGCGGGCCGGCTCGGTGATCGGCTCGAAGGCGCCTCCCGGCCCGGGCACTTCGACGGCGTGCTCACCGTGGTGGCCAAGTTGCTCCACCTGACGGCGGCCGACCTGGCCTTCTTCGGCCAGAAGGACGCCCAGCAGTTGCTGATGATCCGGCGGATGGTGCGCGACCTCGACTTCCGCTGCCGGATCGTGGCCGTGCCGACCGTCCGCGAACCCGACGGGCTGGCCCTGAGCAGCCGCAACATGTACCTCAGCGAGATCGACCGGGAGGCCGCCCTGGCCCTGTCGAAGGCGCTCACGGCCGGGGTCGAGGCCGGCCCGCAGGGGGCCAGCGGGGTGCGCCGGGCTGCCCGCGAGGTGCTGGTCCGCGAGCCCCTGGCCCTGGTCGACTACCTGGTCCTGGTCAGCCCGGACAGGCTGGACGACGTCCCCGAGTGGTACCGCGGCGAGGCGGTGCTGCTGGTCGCGGCCCGGATCGGCCGGACCCGGCTGATCGACAACGTGCCCCTGGTCGTCGGCCGCCTGGACACCGACTCCCGGCCGGCCGGCCGGTGAGCGCCGACTCGAGCGGGTTCGATCGCCCCGGGCCCCGGCTGGCCACCAGCCTGGCCGCGCCCGGGCCGGGCTGGACGATCCAGGCCGACGTGATCGTGATCGGTTCCGGGATCGCCGGCCTGACCGCGGCCCTGCGGCTGCGCCGGCGGGTGCCCCGGGTGCTGCTGCTGACCAAGACCGTGCTCGACTCCGGTTCGACCCGCTGGGCCCAGGGCGGCATCGCGGCCGCGCTCGACCCGGAGGACTCGCCGGCCGAGCACCTGGCCGACACCCTGGTCGCCGGGGCCGGCCTGTGCGACGAGGCCGCGGTCCGGGCCCTGGTCACCGAGGGCCCGGCCCGGGTCCGGGAACTGGTCGCGCTGGGCGCCCACTTCGACCTGACCCCGGCCGGCGAGATCGCCCTGACCCGGGAGGGCGGCCATCATCGGGACCGGATCGCGCACGCCGGCGGCGACGCCACCGGGGCCGAGATCTCCCGGGCCCTGATCGCGGCCCTGGAGGCGGTCCGCGACGACCCGGGGATCGAGGTCCTGGAACACGCCCTGGTCCTCGACGTGCTGACCAGCGCCCCCGGGCCGGACGGGCGCCCCGGCCCGGCCTGCGGCGTCACCCTGCACGTGATCGGCGAAGGTAGCCGGGACGGCGTCGGAGCGGCCCTGGGCCGGGCCGTGGTGCTGGCCACCGGCGGGATCGGCCAGGTGTTCCGCTCGTCCACCAACCCCCGGGAGGCCACCGGCGATGGGGTCGCCTCGGCCCTGCGGGCCGGGGCCGACGTGGCCGACCTCGAGTTCGTCCAGTTCCACCCGACCGTGCTCTGGCTCGGCCAGGGCGCTCGCGGGCAGCAGCCGCTGATCTCCGAGGCGGTCCGCGGTGAGGGCGCCCTGCTGCTGGACCTGAACGGGGTCCGGTTCATGCCCGCCGTGCACCCGATGGCCGAGCTGGCCCCGCGCGACGTGGTGGCCAAGGCGATCGTCCGGCAGTTGGCCGCCACCGGATCGGACCACGTCTTCCTGGACGCCCGCCACCTCGGCCGCGACTTCCTCCGGCGGCGGTTCCCGACCATCGTCGCGGCTCTGGCCGGGCACGGCTTCGACCCGGCCGAGGACCTGATCCCGGTGGCCCCGGCCCAGCACTACCACTCCGGTGGCGTGCTGGTGGATCTGCGCGGCCGCAGCACGCTGCCCGGGCTGTACGCGGTCGGCGAGTGCTCCTGCACCGGGGTGCACGGGGCCAACCGGCTGGCCAGCAACTCGCTGCTGGAGGGGCTGGTCTTCGCCCACCGGATCGCCGACGACGTCACCGATCGGATCGGCCGCGGTTCGCTGCCGCAGCTGGAGCCGGCCGTCCGGCCCGGGCAGCAGGGCCTGCTGCCGGCCACCGCCCGAGTCACGGTGCAGCGAGCGGCCAGCTCGGGTCCGGGCGTGATCCGGACCGCAGCCGGCCTGCGGGCGGCGGCGCAGACCCTGGCCGCGCTGCCGGCCGGCACCCACCGGCTCGAGACCGAGGTGGACGACGCCGGCCGGGGCGACAAGCTCGACATCACCCACGGCACGGCCGAGTGGGAGACGACCAACCTGCACGCGGTGGCCACCGCCCTGACCCGGGCCGCCCTGATCCGGGAGGAGACCCGGGGCGGGCACTACCGGGAGGACTTCCCGGAGCAGGACAACCTCTGGCGGGGCCGGATGGTCAGCCGGCTCGACCCGCAGGGTGAGCTCACGACCCGGTTCGTGCCGCTGAAAGGCGACTCATGACGACGCAGCACCGCTGGCTGGAGGACTCCCGGACGGCCTGGCAGGCCGGTACCCGGGAAGAACTGGTCGACGTCGGCCTCGACCCGGCCTGGGTCCGCAGCCTGGTGCTGCGGGCCCTGGACGAGGATCTCGGCGGCCGGCCGCAGCGGGCCGGCGGCCCCCTGACCGGCGGCCGGACCGCCGGCCACGACGTCACCACCGAGGCCACGATTGACCCCGAGGCCGAGGGTGAGGCCCGGGTGGTGGCCCGGGCCGGTGGCGTGGTCGGCGGCCTCTCGCTGCTCTCGGTGGTGCTGGCCGAGGTGGCGGCCTGGCTCGACCTGCCGGTGCCCTATGTCGACGTGCTGCGCCGGGACGGCGACCGGGTCGAGCCCGACGACGTGCTGGCCGTGCTCCGGGGCCGGACTCAGGTCCTGCTGGTCGCCGAGCGCACCGCCCTGAACCTGCTGTCGCGGGTCTGCGGCATCTCCACCCACACCCGGGCCTGGGCCGACGTCCTCGAAGGGTCCGGCGCCCAGGTGCTGGACACCCGCAAGACGACGCCCGGCCTGCGGATGCTGGAGAAGTACGCGGTCCGCTGCGGGGGCGGCACCAACAAGCGGATGGGCCTGTACGACGTGGCCATGGTCAAGGACAACCACAAGATCGCGGCCGGCTCGATCGCCGCCGCCTACCAGCTCGTGGTGCAGCGGTTCCCCGAGGTCGACGTCCAGGTGGAGGTGACGACGGCCGACGAGGCGGTCGAGGCGGTCAACGCCGGGGCCCGGTTCCTGCTCTGCGACAACATGTCGGTGCCGGTCCTGGAGGACACGGTGCGCAAGGCCCGGGCCGCCGCCGGGGGCCAGGTCGAGCTGGAGGCCACCGGCGGGCTCACCCTGGCCGTGGCCCGCCAGTACGCCGAGACCGGCGTCGACTACCTCTCGGTCGGCGGGCTCACCCACTCGTCGCCGATCCTTGACATCGCCCTCGACCTGATCTGACCGGTCAGTTCGGGTTGCCGAGCAGCCCTTCGTAGGTGCTGCGCAGGGCCTCGGAGATCCGCACCCGTTCCTTCCAGCGGGACGTCGGGTCGGCCCGCCACGCGGTGTCCTGCTGCTGGGCCGCCACCAGCGCCTGGTGCAACGAGTCGACATGGGGGACGCCGGCGACGTCCGCGGTGTACGACATGCCCGGCCGCTGAGCCGCGGCGTGACTGCCGGCCGGCATGATCACCTGGGTGCCGAGGTCGAAGCAGGCTTCCGGCCAGATCGAGTGCGAGCCGTACAGCGGCGGCACGAACGAGGCGTCCAGCCCGAACAGGTGGTCCCAGAGCTGGGCGTCGGTCATCGGACGGTGGGCCCGCAGCACGCCGCCGACCTCGGTCACGATCCGCTCGATCTCCCGGATGGTGACCGGGTCGTAGCGGGTCGAGTCGGAGTCGAGCAGGTGGTCGTGCACGTGGACCTCCAGCCGGCTCCGGGGCACGTCGGCCGCCGCGGTGGCCAGCGCGGTCACCACCGCCGCCGGGTCGCCGGGCAGGCGCAGGCCGCCCAGGTGAGCGCCGATCACGAACGGCCCCCGGCGCTGCTCGGAGCGGGCCCGGCGCATCCGGACGAAGTCGACGACGTGCGGGTGCGGCAGCACGGCCGACTCCACCGACCAGCGCCGGCTGATCTCCTCCTGGGCCGACTCGGTGATCGTGATCACGGCGTCGGCCTGCGGGATCAGGGCGTCCAGCTGGGCCGCGAAGTTGGCCTCGTCCAGGCCGCTCGGGTCGCTGAGGTGGTAGGCGGTGACCACCAGCGGTTTGCCGGCCTTCCTGACCATGGTGGCCGCGGCCGTCACCTGCTCCGGGCTCGACCGGGGGGACAGCCCGTGCACGTGGACCACCTGGACGTCGTCCAGATGCTCGCCCAGCCAGGTGGTGTCGAACGAGGCCGGCGGCCGGGGGGCGGAGCCGGGCAGCACCACCGTCGGGCGGTGGACGCCGTCCACCCCCTCCGGGTGGCCCAGGTGACGGACGTAGAGCCCCCGCCCGGGCAGCGCGGCAACAGTGATGACGTCGCGGCCCTCCCACTCCGGGGAAGCGCGACGACGACGTCGGGACGGTGACATGGAAGCCTCTCGCGGCGTGGCGTCATTGCCGTTGAGCGTTGGACTCGCACCGTTCCTGGACGAGATCGCCACCATACGCCGAACATCTCCCTGTTTTCGACGGGCAGCACCGATCTGCCCTGCTCCTGTTCTTGATCTCAGGGTGGCATCTGTGATCGCCTTTCGCTCGTTGGACCGGGATGCTTACCTCGGACGCCGGATGAGATCAGTCCCGGGTTCCCGGACCCCCCAGAGCGCCCGCCCGCCGGGCGGTCGCCGCACGTTGAAAGGAACAGTCGTGAGCATCCGCGAGTTCGGCAACGACCTGCTGACCGGTCTTCTGACCTTCACCGTCGAGTCCGTCCCGGGTGCGCTCGGGGCCGGGGTCAGCGTGGCTGCCGACATGACCAGTGGTAGCAGTGAGTGTTTGAGCGACAACGGAACCGCCGGCCAGCCGGCGTCGGCCACCCCGAACGGCTCACCGAGGTCGGTGGCCGCGGTCGGCGTGGCCGCGAAACTCGACCCGGCCCAGTGGGAGCAGGCCACCGGCCCGCTCTGGGAGGCGTTCCGCAGCGGCCAGATCGTCAGCCTGCCCGACCCGGCCGCGCTCGAGCCGGAGGCGGCCCTGGACGCGCTGACCCAGCTCGACACCGGGGTGACCGGGCCGGTTCGCGGAGCCGTCTTCCTGGCCGGTGAGTGGGGTGGCGAGCTGCCCGTCATCGTCTCGATCTACCTCGACCGCAGCCCCGACACCAAGGTGCTGCGCGAGATCGACCGCTACGAGCCGATGATCACCCAGGCCCTGGCCGTGGTCGAGTACTGCGCCGGGGAGGAGCAGGTGGCCCAGCAGATGCTTCAGATGACCCAGTACCGCCGGGTCATCGAGCAGGCCAAGGGCCTGGTGATGGGGGCGGCCGGGGGCGACTCGAACAGCGCTTTCGCCACCCTGGCCCGGGCCAGCCAGCACTTCAACATCCGGTTGCGGAACCTGGCCGTGGCCCTGGTCGAGCACGTCGGCAAGGGCACCGCCGAGCACCCCGACGACCCCGACCTGGTGGTCCGGCCGAGCGAGAACGAGCGCGAGGTGGCCGGCCGGGTGTGGGCGGCCCTGACCACCACGACGGCGATCATGCCGGTGGTCGACGGCCACTGAGCCCGGGAGGCGGTGAGCGAGGCCTCCCGGATCACGCCGTAGGCTTGCAGACTGTGACCGAACAGCCCCTCGAAGCCAGCCTCGCCCACGCCGACCACGAGCCCGACGACCTGCCCGAGCAGGTCCAGGTCCGGCTCGAGAAGCGGGCCCGGTTGCTGGCCGAGGGGCGTCAGGCCTATCCGGTCGAGGTGGCCCGTACGCACAGCCTGAGCGAGGTCCGGGCCGAGCACGCCGACCTGGCCGTCGACCAGCACAGCGGCCAGGTCGTCGCGGTGGCCGGCCGGGTGGTCTTCGTCCGGATCGGCGGCAAGCTCTGTTTCGCCACCCTCCAGGACGGCGACGGCAGCCGGCTGCAGGTGATGGTCTCCTTGGCCGGGGTGGGCGAGCAGGCCCTGGCCGCCTTCAAGGCCGACGTCGACCTGGGTGACTTCATCGCTGTCGGCGGTGAGGTGATCTCGTCCCGCCGCGGTGAGCTCTCGGTGCTGGCCGACACCTGGACCATGGCGGCCAAGGCGCTGCGGCCGCTGCCGGTGCTGCACAAGGAGCTGTCCGAGGAGACCCGGGTCCGGCAGCGCTACGTCGACCTGATCGTCCGCCCGGCGGCCCGCGAGGTGATGCGGACCCGGGCCGGGGTGGCCCGCTCGCTGCGCTCCTCGTTCGACCGGCGGGGCTTCACCGAGGTCGAGACCCCGATGCTCCAGGTGCAGCCCGGGGGCGCCTCGGCCCGGCCGTTCCGGACCCACATGAACGCCTTCGACCTGGACCTCTACCTGCGGATCGCGCCGGAGCTCTTCCTCAAGCGCTGTGTGGTCGGCGGGATCGACCGGGTCTTCGAGATCAACCGCAACTTCCGCAACGAGGGCGCCGACTCGAGCCACTCGCCCGAGTTCACGATGATCGAGGCGTACCAGGCCTACGGCGACTACAACTCGATCGGGGATCTGACCCGCGAGCTGATCCAGGAGGCCGCGGTCGCCGTCCACGGTTCCACGACCGTGACGCTGGCCGACGGCACCGAGTACGACCTGGGTGGCGACTGGGCCCGGATCACGATGTACGGCTCGCTGTCAAAGGCGCTGGGGGAGGAGGTCACCCCGCAGACGCCGCTGGCCGACCTGGTCGAGCTGGCCAAGCGGCACGACGTCCCGGTGCTGGCCCGCTACGGCCCGGGCAAGCTGATCGAGGAGCTGTTCGAGGCGCTGGTGGTGCCGGGGCTCTACGCGCCCACCTTCGTCCGAGACTTTCCCGAGGAGACCTCACCGCTGACCCGGGCCCACCGCGAGACGGCCGGGCTGGCCGAGAAGTGGGACCTCTACGTCCGGCACTTCGAGCTGGCCACCGGTTACTCGGAGCTAATCGACCCGGTGCTGCAGCGGGAGCGGTTCGTCGCCCAGGCCCAGCTCGCGGCGTCCGGTGACGACGAGGCCATGCGGGTGGACGAGGATTTTCTCCGGGCAATGGAGCACGGGATGCCCCCGCTCGGCGGCATGGGTATGGGTCTGGACCGGTTGCTGATGGCGATCACCGGGCTCGGAATCCGGGAGACGGTTCTGTTTCCCTTGGTGAAACCGGAATAGGTGCAGCATGGATTACGTCACCGCGATCGTCCCCTCACTGGGTGTGCTCTTCCTGTTCGTGCTGGCCATCCGGGCCATCTTTCAGGCTGATCACCGGGAACGCCTCGCGCAGGCTCAATTGGAGCGCCGCGACCGGGCCCGCGCCGCCGACGCCGAACCCGTTCAGGGCGGAGACCGGCCGGTCGGTTAGCCCGAACGGGTGACGTCGCCGGGGAAAGTCCCGGATTGTCGGCGCCGGAGTTGGAAAGTCTCGAAGGCCATTCCGTGTCGGCAGTGGCGTGGCTTGACACTCCTGAATGTCGCCTCCATTATTCCATTAATGGGTCCGCGTGCCCGAGCGGGCTCCGATGGTTTACAGGAGAAATTCATGGCGCAGAAGGTGCAGGTTATTCTCGTCGACGACGTCGACGGTGGCGAGGCCGAGGAGTCGGTGTCGTTCTCCCTCGACGGCGTGTCCTACGAAATCGATCTTTCTTCGGCGAATGCCGAGGCTTTGCGAGATGCCATTGCCCCGTGGGTGGGCCACGCCCGCCGGATCAGCGGCCGGGCCGGCCGGGGCCGGCCCGCCGGCCGGGGCCGGGCGGCGGCCAAGGCCGACCTCGGCGACGTCCGGTCCTGGGCCCGCGAGAACGGCTACCAGGTCAGCGACCGGGGCCGGGTGTCGGCCGAAGTGATGTCCGCCTACGACGGCGCTCACTAGCCGTCACAGCGGGCTCGACGAGCGCCGATCCACCGCGGATCGGCGCTCGTCGCGGTTTGCCCGGCGGCCCGCGATCTGGCTGGTGATGGTGGTCAGGGTCAGGATGCCCACGATCAGGCCGAGCGAGACCAGGGTCGAGATCTGGGGCGTGGCCGGCCAGATGCCGTGGGCCCAGTGCAGCACCAGCTTCAGCCCGATGACCCCCAGCACCGCGGCCAGCCCGTAACCCAGATGCACCAGCCGCGACAGCGCGTCGGCCAGCAGGAAGAACAGCGCCCGCAGGCCGAGCAATGCAAACGCGTTGGTCGTGAATACCAGGTAAGGGTCGCCGGTAATGCCGTAGACGGCCGGTACCGAATCGACCGCGAAGACGACGTCGGTGGTGAGAACGGCGATCGTCACCACGGCCAGCGGGGTGATCGCCCGGCGGCCGCCCTCGCGCACGACGAGCCGGGTGCCGCGGTACTCCTCGACCACCGGCAAGAAACGCCTCAGCAGCCGTACCGATCGCATTTGTGAAGTGTCGAGATCCTCGACGTGCTCCTTACCGGCGTCCCGCAGCACTTTGACCGCGGTGACCAGCAGCACGACCCCGAACACCAGGAATGTCGCGGTGAAGGATTGCAGCGCCACCGCGCCCAGGGCGATGAAGACGGCGCGCAACATCAGGGCCCCGACAACGCCGTAGAGCAGCACCCGCTGGCGCAGTACCGCGGGCACGGCAAAACTCGACAGCAGCAGCATGAAGACGAACAGATTGTCAACGGACAGCGACTTCTCGACTACGTATCCGGCCAGGTACTGCGTGCCGGGGCCGGAGCCGAACCGGGCCCAGATCAATCCGCCGAAGGCCAGTGGGACGCTGACGTAGAACAGCGACCAGCCGGCCGCCTCCCGCATCGACACCTCGTGCGGGCGGCGGGTGGCCACGAAGTCGAGGCCGATCAGAACGATCACGAAACCGACGGTCAGCGCCCAGAGCAGGGGCGAGCCGACAGAGGTATGGGTGTCCACGGTGGGGCGACTCCTCAGACGTAGCCGAGGCCGGACCCGGTCGGGTCGGCCTTGCTCGTCGAGGTCTCCTTCGCCCACCGACTCGTCGGTGGACCACCGCCCGGGGACCGGCGACCGGTTGGTCGTCGGCCCGTACTGACCGGGGCGGCGCAGTGGGAAGTACTCCCCTCGCCACGAGAACCATAGGCGACCGGGACGTTGTCCGTCTCCCGGGCGATCGGTCGGGAATCATCCGGTGCGGATCAGGGCGGGAACCGGAACATCGGCCCCCGACCGAACGTTGTGATCGGCGGGTCTCGGCCGTCCGGTTCACCCCGGGCGGGAGGCCTCCGGCGGCGTGCGGACGACCCGCGGCGCCTCCGGAACCGGTTCCGGCGCCACTGCGTGTCCGCCGTCAGCGAACATCGTTCACCGCAGGGCAGAGCTCGGAACAGGTAAGGTTCCAGCCCCGTTGGCCGATGCACGGGTGTCGGAACCGTCTCACTCTGAGATTGCAGGGTGTTTCTTTCCGTAGCCGCAGATAGCATCGATAAGGTCAGCGAGATTGTCGTCTCTCCCCCCTGACCGCACGAGGAGCGCAGATGTTCGAGAGGTTCACCGACCGCGCCCGCCGTGTTGTTGTCCTGGCCCAGGAGGAGGCCAGGATGCTCAACCACAACTACATCGGTACCGAGCACATCCTGCTGGGTCTGATTCACGAGGGTGAGGGAGTCGCAGCCAAGGCGCTCGAGTCCCTCGGTATCTCGCTCGACGCTGTCCGCGAGCAGGTACAAGAGATCATCGGTCAAGGACAGCAGGCCCCCTCCGGCCACATCCCCTTCACTCCCCGGGCCAAGAAGGTGCTGGAGCTCTCGCTCCGCGAAGCCCTTCAGCTCGGCCACAACTACATCGGCACCGAGCACATCCTGCTCGGCCTCATCCGCGAGGGTGAGGGAGTCGCCGCCCAGGTGCTGGTCAAGCTGGGCGCCGATCTCAACCGAGTCCGCCAGCAGGTCATCCAGCTGCTGTCCGGGTACCAGGGCAAGGAGCCCGCGAGCGGAGCCGGTCCCGCCGAGGGAACGCCATCCGGTTCGCTGGTTCTGGACCAGTTCGGTCGCAATCTCACCCAGGCGGCGCGGGAAGGCAAGCTCGACCCCGTCATCGGCCGTGAGAAAGAGATCGAGCGGGTCATGCAGGTCCTGTCCCGCCGGACCAAGAACAACCCGGTGCTGATCGGTGAGCCCGGCGTCGGCAAGACCGCCGTCGTCGAGGGGCTCTCGCAGGCGATCATCAAGGGCGAGGTGCCCGAGACGCTCAAGGACAAGCAGCTGTACACGCTTGACCTGGGTGCCCTGGTCGCCGGCTCCCGGTACCGCGGTGACTTCGAGGAGCGGCTGAAGAAGGTCCTCAAGGAGATCCGCACCCGCGGCGACATCATTCTGTTCATCGACGAGATCCACACCCTCGTCGGGGCGGGCGCGGCCGAGGGCGCGATCGACGCGGCCAGCATTCTCAAGCCGATGCTCGCCCGGGGTGAGCTCCAGACCATCGGGGCCACCACCCTCGACGAGTACCGCAAGCACATCGAGAAGGACGCCGCCCTGGAGCGCCGGTTCCAGCCGGTCCAGGTGCAGGAGCCGTCGCTGGCCCACACCATCGAGATCCTCAAGGGCCTGCGGGACCGCTACGAGGCGCACCACCGGGTCTCGATCACCGACGGCGCGCTCGTGGCCGCGGCGACCCTGGCCGACCGGTACGTCAACGACCGGTTCCTGCCCGACAAGGCGATCGACCTGATCGACGAGGCCGGTGCCCGCCTGCGGATCCGCCGGATGACTGCCCCACCGGACCTGCGCGAGTTCGACGAGAAGATCGCGCAGACCCGGCGGGACAAGGAGTCCGCCATCGACGCCCAGGACTTCGAGAAGGCTGCCGCCCTGCGCGACACCGAGAAGAAGCTGCTGGCGGCGAAGGCCGAGCGGGAGAAGCAGTGGAAGGCGGGCGACATGGACGTCGTCGCCGAGGTGGACGAGGAGCTGATCGCCGAAGTGCTGGCGACGGCCACCGGAATCCCGGTCTTCAAGCTGACCGAGGAGGAGTCCTCGCGGCTGCTGCGGATGGAAGATGAGCTGCACAAGCGGATCATCGGCCAGAACGACGCGATCCGGGCCCTGTCGCAGGCGATCCGGCGTACTCGTGCCGGCCTGAAGGACCCGAAGCGTCCGGGTGGCTCGTTCATCTTCGCCGGCCCCACCGGTGTCGGTAAGACCGAGCTGGCCAAGGCGCTCGCGGAGTTCCTGTTCGGCGACGAGAACTCGCTGATCCAGCTGGACATGTCCGAGTTCTCCGAGAAGCACACCGTCTCCCGGTTGTTCGGTTCTCCTCCCGGCTACGTCGGGTACGAGGAGGGCGGCCAGCTGACCGAGAAGGTGCGCCGCAAGCCGTTCTCCGTCGTCCTGTTCGACGAGGTGGAGAAGGCCCACCCGGACATCTTCAACTCGCTGCTGCAGATCCTGGAGGACGGTCGCCTGACCGACTCCCAGGGTCGATCGGTGGACTTCAAGAACACTGTGATCATCATGACGACGAACCTGGGCACCAGGGACATCGCCAAGGGGATGCAGATGGGCTTCCAGTCCGGCAACGACACGAAGACCGGCTACGAGCGGATGAAGAACAAGGTCAACGAAGAGCTCAAGCAGCACTTCCGGCCGGAGTTCCTCAACCGGGTCGACGACACCATCGTCTTCCCGCAGCTGTCGCAGGACGAGATCATCGAGATCGTCGACCTGATGATCGCCAAGGTGGACGAGCGGCTGAAGGACCGGGACATGGGCATCGAGCTCACCCCGGCGGCCAAGGTCGCGCTGGCCACCAAGGGCTACGACCCCGTGATGGGAGCCCGGCCGCTTCGCCGGGCGATCCAGCGCGAGATCGAGGACTCGCTGTCGGAGAAGATCCTCTACAACGAGCTCAAGGCCGGCCAGATCGTTCTGGTGGACGCCGAGGGAACCGGCGAGAACGCCCGGTTCACCTTCCGCGGCGCTTCCAAGAGCGGGGCCATGCCCGAGCTCGCCGCGACGGGTCCGATCCCGGAGAAGGGCGCACCGCCCGTCCCCGCCGACGACGTCTAGGCGTCCGACGCGGTAGCCAGACCGCAGTGACACGAAGGGCCGGAACCCCACCAGAGGTTCCGGCCCTTCGAGTCGTTGCGGCCAGTTCGGGCCGGTTCGGGTGAGGTCAGGCGCGCAGATCGACCACGGTGCGCCAGTTGGCCGGGGCGGTGCTGGTCTCGGCGGCCAGGTCGGCGTAGAGGTCGGCGATCACCTCGGGGGAGAACGGGGTGCCGGCGGCGATCAGGCCGTGGATGGTCAGGGTGGCCACATGGATGCCCTCGCTCGACAGTTCGCCGGCCAGGGTCTGGACGAGGGTCCGCAGGGCCGCCTTCTGCACGCCCAGGCTGCCGGCGGCGAGCGAGGGATGGTCCGCCGAACCGCTGCCGGTCACCAGGATCGTGCCGGTCCGCTGGCGGCGCAGCAGGGGCAGCACGGCCTGGACGGCGGTCAGCAGACTGGCCGTGCCGATCTCCAGGTCGGCCAGCAGTTCGGCCGCGGTCAGCTCGGACGCCGGTACGGCCCGGTACACGGACGGGTTGTGCAGCAGGACGTCGAGCCGGCCGGTGTGCTCGGTCAGCTGCCGCAGAACGCCGGCCAGGGCCTCCGGGTCGGCCACGTCGGCCGCGGCCCAGCCGACCTGGGCACCCTCGTCGGACAGCGTCCGGGCGAGCTCCTCCAGCCGTTTCGGATCCCGGGCGACCAGGCCGATGTCGTACCCGGCGGCGGCGAACCGGCGAGCCGTGGCCGCGCCCACCCCGGGGCCGGCCCCGATGATGATGATGACGGGATTTCCCATGAACCTGAGGGTAGAGCAGAGCCCGTGGGACGATCTTCTCGTGCCTGATCCCACCGCCCGGTCGCCTCAGTTCACTGATCCCTCGCCACCGTTCACCGTTCGCGGGGCCCGCACCCCCGACGTCCCGGCCATCGCCCGGCTGGTCTCCGGCTTCGCCGACGCGCGGATCCTGCTGCACAAGGAACGGGTCACGTACTACGAGGACGTCCAGGAGTTCCAGGTCGCGGTCGACGCCGAGGACCGGGTGATCGGCTGCGGTGCGCTGCACGTGCTCTGGGAAGATCTGGCCGAGGTCCGCACGCTGGCCGTCGACCCGGGCTGGCACGGTCGCGGCGTCGGTCATGCCCTGCTCGACCTGCTGATCGGCCGAGCCGGGGAGCTCGGTGTGACCAGGCTGTTCTGCCTCACCTTCGAGGTCAAGTTCTTCGAGCGACACGGTTTTCACGAGATCGACGGCACGCCGGTCCAGCCCGAGGTCTACGCCGAGCTGCTCCGCTCGGGCGACGAGGGGGTGGCCGAGTTCCTCGACCTGGCCCGGGTGAAACCCAACACCCTGGGCAACAGCCGAATGCTGCGCGAGCTGCCCTGACTCGCTGTTTCAGCGGTGCTGGCCAGCCGGTGCGAGGCGGCGGACCACGTCATCGATCGGAGTGGTCTGCAGGGTGAGGTCGCGCACCTCGGCCCGGGCGGTGACGTCGGCCAGTACCCGGGCCGTCGGCGTCCGGCCGGGCGAGAAGCCGAGTCGCTGCCGCAGGCCGCCGGCCTCGACCGCCAGCAACTCGGTCCCGGGCACGTCGTCGAGCAGTGGGCCGGTGGTGTTCAGGTCGACGATCAGCACCCGCTGCGCGCCGGCTCGTTCGATCAGACCGGCTGGATCGCCGTCGTAGGCCAGCCGGCCCTGGTCGACGACCAGCAGGCGGTCGCAGAACTGCTCCACGTCGCTGAGGTCGCTGCTGGTGATGAACACGGTCCGGCGGTGGACCCGGTGTTCCTGGCGGAGGAAGGAACGCAACCGCTCCTTGCCCCGAACGTCCAGCCCGGCCGTCGGTTCGTCCAGGACGACGAGTTCGGGCTCGTGGAGCAGGGCGGCGGCGATCTCGCCCCGGAGCCGACGCCCGACCGACAGCTGGCCGATCGGCAGATCGAGGAAGGACGCCAGGCCGAGCCGTTCGACCAGTTCGGTGCGCCGGGCGATCCAGCGCCGTTCCGGAAGGCGGTGCCGGGCGGCCAGGATCCGCAGCGCCTGAGCCAGGGGCAGGTCGGACCAGAGCCGGGACCGGTGACCGCTCACCACGCCGATCCGGCCGGACAGTTCGGCCCGGTCGTCGACCGGGGAGCGCCCACAGGTGCGGACGGTGCCCCGGGTGGGCGAGAGATTTCCGGTGATCAGGTCGACCATCGTGGTCTTGCCGACTCCGCGCGGGCCGATGTATCCCACCGCCTCGCCCGCGGTGACGGTGAACGAGATCTCCTGGATCGCCTGAGCTCCAGGGCCGCGCCGCAGCAGCCGGCCGCCGTACCGATGCCCCGCAGCCTTAACTTCGATGACCAGGGCCGCCTCGACGGTCGCGGTGCGGTCGGCGGCCGGTTCGCCCGGATCGGCCACCGGCTCAGGATCGTCCGGATCGCCGCCTTCGTCGTGCGCCATACAGGGAGGTTAGCGGCTGAGCCGGGCGACCTCGGTGGTCGTTCAGCGGCAGGGCTCGTCCAGTACTTGCTTCAAGCCTGTTGCAAAAGGGTGCGGCTCAGCCGGGCAACGCGTAGCGGGCCCCGGGCAGAGGCTCGACCAGGCCGTCGGCGACCAGGCCGTCCAGGCATCGGTCACGCTGAAACTCGTCCCGCAGAGCCGAATCGGGCACCTCGACGATCAGGGAGGCGCTGCTCACCGGAGCCGGCGCGGCCCGCAACACGGCCAGGATCGCGCCCCGGATCTGACGGTCGGTACCGGCCCAGGCCTGCCCCCGCCGGGCCGGGCCGGTGTGGGCCGGAGCACCGGCCAGCTGCCACTCGCAGATCTCACGGATCGGGCAGTCGGGGCAGCGCGGCGCCCGGGCCGTGCACACCAGCGCTCCCAGCTCCATGACGGCGACACCCCAGCGGGCCGCCCGGGCCGGGTCGGCCGGCAACAGGCTCACCGCCAACCGGGTCTCGGCGACCGTGAGGGAGGGAGCGGCCTGAGCCCGGGCCGACACGGCCCGGGCGAACACCCGCCGCACGTTGGTGTCGACCACAGCATGCCGCCGGCCGAAGGCGAAGCTGGCCACCGCGGCGGCGGTGTAGCTGCCGATGCCGGGCAGGGCCAGCAGTTCGGCGTGGTCGGCCGGGACCTTCCCGTCGTGCCGCTCGACGATGGCCCGGGCCGCCTCGTGCAGTCGCAGCGCCCGGCGCGGGTAGCCGAGCCGGCCCCAGTGCCGGATCGCCTCGCCGGCCGGGGCGGCGGCCAGATCAGCGGGTTCGGGCCAGCGGTCCATCCACTCCAGCCAGATCGGCAGCACCCGGATCACCGGGGTCTGCTGCAGCATGATCTCGCTGACCAGCACGCCCCACGGTGAGCTGTCCGGGCGGCGCCAGGGCAGGTCGCGGGCCTGGTGGCCGTACCAGGCCAGGATCGGGCCGTGCAGCTCTTCCAGCCGGGTCGGGCTGCTCAGATGTACCGTTCCAGGATGCTCGACTCGGCCAGCCGGGAGAGGCCTTCGCGCACGGCCCGGGCCCGCTGGTCGCCGACGCCCTCGACCAGCATGAGGTCGTCGAGGTTGGCCGCCAGCAGCTTCTGCAGGTCGCCGAAGTGGTCGACCAGCCGCTCCACGATCGCCCCGGGCAGGCGGGGGACCTTGGTGAGCAGCCGGTACCCCTTCGGGCTGATCGAGGCGTCGAGCGCGTCGGCGCCCTGGACGAAGCCCAGTACGCGAGCCACCAGGCCGAGGTCGACCAGGTCGCCGCTCGGGATGTCGGCCAGCGCGGCCACCACCTCGGGCATCGAGCGCTCCCGGCGGGTGCTCTCCAGGTAGTCGCGAATCACCAGGTCGCGGTCGGGGCTGACCCCGCCGATCAGCTCGTCGAGCTGCAGGGAGAGCAGCCGGCCGTCGGTGCCCAGCTCGACCACGTAGTGCGCGATCTCCTCGGAGATCCGGCGGACCATCTCCAGTCGCTGGATCACGATCGAGACGTCGCGGACCGTGACCAGATCCTCGATCTCCAGGGCGGAGAGGGTGCTGGTGACCTCGTCCAGCCGGGCCTTGTAGCGCTCGAGTGTGGCCAGCGCCTGGTTGGCCTTGGCCAGGATCGCGTCGGAGCCTTCGAGCACGTAGCGCATGCCGGCGACATAGAGCGCGACGATCCGCATCGACTGGCTGACCGAGACCACCGGGTAACCGGTCTGCTTGGCCACCCGCTCGGCGGTCCGGTGCCGGGTACCGGATTCGCTGGTCTCGATCTCGGAGTCGGGGACCAGCTGGACGGCGGCCCGGAGGATCTTGGTGACGTCCTGGTCGGTGACGATCGCGCCGTCCATCTTGGCCAACTCGCGCAGCCGGGTGGCCGAGAACTCGACGTCGAGGACGAAGCCGCCGGTGCAGACCTTCTCGACGGTGGTGTCGTAGCCGAGCACGATCAGCGCGCCGGTCCGGCCGCGCAGGATTCGCTCCAGGCCATCACGCAGGGTGGTGCCTGGAGCGACGGCGGCAAGGGTGTACCGCAGCAGTTCCTCTGGGGTCCGATCGGATACCACGAACGCGAGTGTATCGGCCGCTTGTAACGCCCCGGTCATCATTGACTCACCTACGGATGCACCTGCCCCGTTACGGCGTGTCGCCATTTCAGGTGACAGGCGGGAACGTGGCCCGGCTCAGAGCGGTCAGCAGATCGGGCACCTCGTGGACGGTCATGCCGGCCGGCACCGGTGCCGCCTCGGCCGAGCCGACCGGGACGAAGGCGGTGTTGAAGCCCAGCCGGGCCGCCTCGGCCAGCCGCCGGCCCACCCCGGCCACCGCGCGGACCTCACCGGCCAGACCGACCTCACCGATCGCGATCGTGCCCGGGGTGAGAGGCCGGTCGATGGCCGCACCGGCCACGGCCAGGGCGACCGCCAGGTCGCAGGCGGGCTCGGTGAGCCGGGCCCCGCCGACCGAGGAGACGTAGACGTCGTTGGCGGCCAGCCGGGTGCCGGCCCGGCGCTCCAGCACGGCCAGGACCATGGCCACCCGGCTGCTGTCGACCCCGGAGGTGGCCCGTCGCGGGTTGCCGGCGGCCGTGGGGGCGACCAGGGCCTGGACCTCGGTGACCAGCGGGCGCCGGCCCTCCAGGGTGACCGACACGCAGGTGCCCGGCACCGGATGGGCGTGCCGGGACAGGAACAGCCCGCTCGGGTCGCTGAGCCCGACAATGCCCTTCTCGGACAGGTCGAAGCAGCCCACCTCGTCGGTCGGGCCGTACCGGTTCTTGACCGCTCGGACCAGCCGCAACCGGGAGTGCCGATCGCCCTCGAACTGGCAGACCACGTCGACCAGGTGCTCCAGCACCCGCGGACCGGCGATCGTGCCCTCCTTGGTCACGTGGCCGACCAGCACCGTGGCCATGCTGCGCTCCTTCGCCACCCGGATCAGGGACGCCGCGACCTCGCGGACCTGGGACACGCTGCCGGCCGAGCTCTCGACCGCGTCGCTGGCGATGGTCTGCACCGAGTCGACCACCAGCAGGTCGGGGGAGACCTGCTCGACGTGCCCGAGCACGGTGGCCAGGTCGGTCTCGGCGGTGAGCAGCAGCCGGGGGGTGAGGGCCCCGATCCGCTCGGCCCGCAGCCGGACCTGGCTGGCCGACTCCTCACCGGTCACGTAGAGCACGGTGCGCCGGCCCTGGGCCGCGGCCCGGGCGGCGACGTCGAGCAGCAGGGTGGACTTGCCGACCCCGGGCTCGCCGGCCATCAGCACCACCGCCCCGCTCACGATGCCGCCGCCGAGCACCCGGTCGAGCTCGTCGACCCCGGTGGACCAGGTGGCCGCCGACTCGGCGCTGACCTCGGCGATCGGTTGGGCCGGGGTGGCCACGGCCCGGGCCTTGGTGACGCCGGCGGCCGGCCCGGCCACCTCGGACACCGTGCCCCAGGCCTGGCACTCGTTGCACCGGCCGACCCATTTCGCCGCCGCCCAGCCGCACTCGACGCAGCGGTAGGCGACGCTCTCGCGGCCCGACTTGGCCCGGCCCCGGCCGGTGGTGCCGCTGCGGGACAGGCTGCGCTCGGAGCTGGAGGTGGTCACGTCGCAGAACCTACGCGCCGGCACCGACAGTTTGCCGGCGACGGTTCCTGACCGCGGTTCAGCCGGTGAGGATGAGCACCGTGGTCGCCGCGGCCAGGGTCAGCCCGGCCGTCACCGCGCCGGTCCGGGCGAACCGGCCCAGCGGCACCGCCAGGCCTGTTCCCCGCACCCGCTCGAACCAGATCAGCGTGGCCAGCGAACCCCAGGGCGCGACCAGCGGGCCGATGTCGGTGCCGATCAGCAGACCGAGCAACTGGTGATGGTTGGCCACCGGGACCGCGGCCTCGCCGGCGACGTAGGCCGGCAGGTTGTTGACGGTGTTGCTGAGCACCGCCCCGGCCCCCGCCGCCCGGGCTACGTCCAGGGGGGAGTCGGACCGGCCCATCAGATGCCGCAGCAGGTCGTCCAGGCCCAGCCGGTCGATCGCGCCGACCACCAGGAACAGCCCGACCACCATCACCAGCAGCCGGGCCGGCAGCAGGGCGAACCGTAGGGCCTCACGCCGCCGGACGGCGAAGGCGATCACGATCACGATCATCCCGGTGATCGCCGCCACCGCCAGCGGCACCCCGGCCAGCACGGCGACGCCGAAGCCGACCGCGTCCGCGGCGGCGATCCCGAACAGCAACCGGTCGGCCGGGACCACCGGCGCCGCACCTGGTACCGGTCCTGCTCGCGGTGCCGCCGGCGCCAGTAGCAGACCCACAGGCAGGCCGCCCCGACCAGGATCGCGGCCAGCTGGACCAGGACCATCCGCCGGGCGAAGGCCAGGGTGGACAGGCCGACCCGGTCGGAGGCCAGCAGGTTGGTCAGGTTCGACACCGGCAGCAGCAGGCTGGCGATGTTGGCGAACCAGACCGTGGTCATGGCCAGCGGCAGCCCGGGCATCCCGGCCCGGTCGGCCACCACCAGCATCACCGGAGTCAGCAGCACCGCGGTGGTGTCGAGGTTGAAGAAGATCGTGGTCACCGAGGCGAACCCCACGCAGAGCAGGAATAGCACCGGGTACCGGCCACTGCCGGTGATCGCCATCCGGGTGGCCACGACGTCGAACACCTCGGCCTGGGCCAGCAGTTCGGCCAGCACGATCACCGAGGCCAGGAACAGCAGCACCGGCACCGTCCGGGAGACCGAGTCGACGGCGTCCGAGAAGGGCAGCAGGCCGACCGCGACCGCGATCAGGCCGAGTACCAGCAGCCCGATCGCCAGCCACCACTGACCGGACAGCTTCAGCGGTAGGTCCACAACAGGTTGACCGCGTAGTCGACGGTCGTGCCCGGATGGCCGGCCAGGATCTCGTCGGCCAGGGCCGGGGCGAACTCGATCCGGACCACCGCCTCGAAGTCGGCCCGGCCGGCCAGCTGCCAGCGGATGTCGAGGCTGCGCCGGGACCACCCCTGCCGGGCCCAGAACCGCTCCACCTCGGCCGGGTCGTAGCTGGGCAGGCCCCGGCGGAACCAGCCGCCGAAGGTCGAGCGGCTGGCATCGTTGTCGATCACGAAGGCGACCCCGCCCCGGCGCAGCACCCGGCTCACCTCGGCCAGCCCGGGCTCGCAGCCGGGCCCGAAGAAGTAGGCCCAGCGGGCGTGCACCACGTCGACCGAGGCGTCCGGCAGCGGGATCTGCTGGGCCGTCCCCGCCCGCAGTTCGATCCGGGCCCGGACCGCCGGGTCGGTCAGGGCCGCCCGCCGGGCCGCGGCCAGCTCGAGCAGCGGCGGGTGCGGCTCGACGCCGATCACCCGGGCGGCGTCGACGGCGAACCGGGGCAGGTGGAAACCGGTGCCACAGCCGAGGTCCAGCACCGTGCCGCCCGACCAGTCGCGGATCTCCCGGATCGCGGTCTCGATCACGCCGTCCGGGTCGACGCCCCGGTTCTCGATCTCGTACACCTGCGGGAAGCGCCAGATGTTGGGACTCGGGATGATCTCGGTCAAGACACGATCCGGTCGGTCAGCGCCGGGCCGGCTTGCGGGCGGCCCGGGTGGCCGGGTGCACGGTCAGCGGCAGCAGTTTGCGGGCCCCGGTGAGCTGGTCGCAGTGCCGGGCCAGGGTCTCGTAGGCCGCCGCGCCCATCAGCTCGACGAGCTCCGGGCGCAACGACCGGTAGACCGGCTCGGCGCCGATGTGGGCCTGCGGGTTGGTGGTGCAGTACCAGTCCAGGTCGTGACCGCCGGCGCCCCAGCCCCGGCGGTCGTACTCGCTGATCGACACCTCCAGGTAGCTGGTGCCGTCCGGCCGCTCGACGGTCTGGTAGCTGCGCCGGATCGGCAGCTGCCAGCAGACGTCCGGCTTCAGCTCCAGCGGCTCCTGACCGCGGTCCAGGGCCAGCTTGTGCAGGGCACAGCCGTCACCGGCGGCGAAGCCGGGCCGGTTCAGGAAGATGCAGGCGCCGTCCACCACCCGGGTCTTGCGGGCGCCCTCGGGATCGGTCTCGGTCCAGCCGTCGTTCGGCCCGGCCTGGCCGCGCTTTCCCTTTCCCCTGCGGGTGCCCTCGGCCGCGTACTGCCAGCCGGTGGGGTCGAGCAGGGCCACCGCGGCCGCCACCCGTTGCTCGTCGTCCTCGTCGGCGAAGTGCGCGCCCAGCGTGCAGCAGCCGTCGTCCGGGCGGTCGGCGTAGATCCCCTGGCAGCCGCGGCCGTAGATGCAGGTCCAGGACGACGTGAGCCAGGTCAGGTCGCAGCGGAAGATCTGCGCGGGCCCGTCGTCCGAGTCGTCGGGGTCGGGGTCCGGGTCGGCGAACTCGAGCCAGGCGCGAGGCGAGTCGAGGGGCAGCTCCGGGGCCGGAGGGTGAGGCATCGGCCCAGAGTAGAGCCACGCGGCGGATCCGGTGAGCGCGGCGTGGGGGGCCACGCCGCCGGTTCGCGGATAGTCTGGACGGCATGGGTCGTCCGAGCGGAGCGCCGCAGTCGCGCCGGGGCCGGGCGGTGCGAGTACCGGCCGCCCGCGTCGCGCTGTCGACCAGCTCGGTCTACCCGGAATCCTGCGCTGACGCGTTCGAGATCGCCGCCCGGCTGGGCTACGACGGCGTCGAGGTGATGGTCTGGACCGACCCGGTCAGCCAGGACCCGGCCGCGCTGGCCCGGCTGGCCGCCCACTACGGCATCCCGGTGCTCTCCATCCACGCCCCGACGCTGCTGGTCACCCAGCGGGTGTGGGGCAAGGATCCGTGGGTCAAGCTCGAGCGCTCGCTCCAGATGGCCGTCGACCTCGGCTCGGGGGCAGTCGTCGCGCACCCGCCGTTCCGCTGGCAGAAGGAGTACGCGGCCGGTTTCGTGGACGGCGTGGAGCGGCTCACCGAGCGGTTCGAGGTTCCCATGACGGTCGAGAACATGTACCCGTGGCGGGCCCGTAACCGCGAGATGCAGGCCTACCTGCCCGGCTGGGATCCGGTGACCCAGCCCTACAAGCACGTCACCCTCGACTTCTCGCACGCCTCGACGGCCGGTGGGGACTCGCTCGAGATGGCCCGCCGGCTCGGCGACCGGCTGACCCACGTGCACCTGGCCGACGGTGTCGGCTCGGCCAAGGACGAGCACCTGGTTCCCGGCCGGGGCACCCAGCCCTGTGCCGAGGTGCTGGGCCTGCTGGCCGAGCAGGCCTGGAGCGGCACGGTCGCGGTCGAGGTGAACACCCGCAAGTGCAAGACCCGGGCCGAGCGCGAGTCCGAGCTGGCCGAGTGCCTGGCGTTCGCCCGGTTGCACCTGGCCGCGCCGTCGGTGCTCACCGGCCCGGGGCGCTGAGCCGTCCGAACGCGACCGCACCGATGACGGACGCCGCCGGCGAGATCCCGGCTCGCCGCCGCGGCCGCCGGCCCGCCGGTGAAGACACCCGGGGGTTGATCCTGGCCGCCGCCCGGGCCGAGTTCGGCAGCCGCGGGTACGACGCCACCACCATGCGGGGGGTGGCCCGGGCCGCCGGTGTGGATGCCCGGCTGGTGCACCACTACTTCGACGGCAAGGAAGACGTCTTCGTGGCCGCGCTGGGCTTTCCGGCCCGCCCCGGTGACATCCTGCCCGGGCTGCTCGACGGGCCGCCGGAGCAACTCGGCGAGCGGCTGGCCCGGACCATCATGGGCGTCTGGGAGATGCCCGGCGGGCGGGAACGGATCACCGCCCTGCTGACCGGGGCGATGGCCAGCGAGGCGGCGGCCCGGATGCTGCGGGAGTTCATCAACCGGGAACTCCTGTCCAAGATCGCCGCCTCGCTGAACGTGGATCGACCCGAACTGCGGGCCTCACTGGCCGCGTCGCACCTGGTCGGGATCGCCATGGTGCGCGTGCTGATCAAGGTCGAGCCGCTGGCCAGCATCGACCTAGACGTGCTGGCCCGGACCGTCGGCCCGACCCTGCAGCACTACCTGACCGACCCCGAGCTCTGAACGCTCGGCGGCGGTGGGCGGTCGGAGCCGAAGAACCGGTCCACCACCCTGTCGGTCGCACGGCCGTCCTCCAGGTGGCAGAACCGCTCCTGGAACTGGGCGTAGGCCTCCCGGTACTCGGCCTCGACCGGGCCCAGGTCGGCGATCGCGTCGACCACCTCGCCGCTGCTGTGCAGCAGCGGGCCGGGGGCCCGCAGGTGGAAGTCGAAGTAGAAGCCGCGCAACGTGTCCCGGTAATGGGCCAGGTCGTAGGTGTAGAACAGCAACGGCTTGCCGGTCACCGCGAAGTCGAACATCGTCGACGAGTAGTCGGTGATCATCACGTCGGCGGCCAGGTAGAGATCGCTGACCTCGGGGTGGAACGACACGTCGTACACGCCGGGCCGTTCGACCAGCCCGAGCCGGCCCGAGATCATGTAGTGCAACCGCAGTAGCAGGACGTGGTCTTCGCCCAGCCGCTCGGTGAACTGGTCAAGATCCAGGTGCATCTCGAAGTCGAGCTTGCCGTCCTCGTCGCGCAGGTCGTCGCGCCAGGTCGGGGTGTAGAGCACGACCTTCTTGTCGTCCGGGATGCCGAGTTCGTGCCGAACCCGCATCCGGCGCTCGTCGCGATCCTCGGCGGTCAGGACGTCGTTGCGCGGGTACCCGGTCTCGGCCACGTCGCCGGTGAACCCGAAGGCCTGCCGGAGCGGTCCGGTGCTGGCCTCGTTGGGCGACAGCAGATGATCCCAGCGGCGCACGTCCCGGCTCAGGTACTCCAGCCGGCCGGGGCGGGCGAAGAGCACGTCGAAGTGGATGTGCTTGAGCGGCGTCCCGTGCCAGGTCTGCAGGTAGATGCCACCTGGAGCCTTGGTCCACTCGAGCTCGATGTGGGTGTTCGACACCACCACATCGGCCGTCTGGAGGGCCTCGATGCACTCGTCGCTGCCGAACAGGACGGTCTCCACCCCGGCCGGGAAGCCGTGCTGGTGCAGCGGGTCGGCCAGCCAGACATGAGTCAGGCCCTGGTCGCGCTGCACCAGCCGCTCGTGGATCGCCCGGGGGTTGTCCGAGTACCGGCCCCCGAAGCTGTTGTAGACAACCTTCATATGACACCTCTCAGTAGCTGAGCGGTGAGTGAATCACGGCTGCCGTCGAAAATCAGCACCCGGGCCCCGCGGGCTTCAGCCCATGTGCGGGTACGGGTGCTCGGTGGGGGCGTCGAAGGTCTCCTTGATCACACGGGTCGAGCTCCAGCGCATCAGGTTCTGCGGGGCTCCGGCCTTGTCGTTGGTGCCCGAGGCCCGGCCTCCGCCGAACGGCTGCTGGCCGACGACGGCCCCGGTCGGCTTGTCGTTCAGGTAGAAGTTGCCGGCCGCGAACCGCAGCTTCTCGGACGCCGCCGCCAGGGCCCCGCGCTCGGTGGCGATCACGGCCCCGGTCAGGGCATACCTGGAATCCTCGGCGATTCCGGTCACCACCCGGTCGTAGTCGGCGTCGTCGAACACGTGCACGGTCAAGATCGGGCCGAAGTACTCGGTCGTCATCGCCTCGTCCAACGGGTCACTGACGGTGAGCACGGTCGGGTCGACAAACCAGCCCTGGCGGTCGTCGGTGCCCCCGCCGGCCAGCACCTCGACGCCGGCGGCGCCCGCCGCCCGGTCGAGGGCGGCCTTCTGCTTGGCGAACGAGCGGGCGTCGATCACGGCCGAGGTGAAGTTGCGGAAATCGGTCACCGGGCCGACGGGCAGCGATCGGGTGACGTCGGCCAGGCCGTCCTTCAGCCGGGCCCAGACACTGGCCGGGACGTAGGCCCGGGAGGCGGCCGAGCACTTCTGCCCGGAGTACTCGAAAGCCCCGCGCACCAGGGCGGTTCGCAGCACGTCGACGTCGGCGCTCGGGTGGGCCAGGACGAAGTCCTTGCCGCCGGTCTCGCCGACGATCCGCGGGTAAGAGCGGTATCCGGAGATTCGGGAGCCGACCTGGCTCCAGAGCGACTGGAAGGTCGTGGTCGAACCGGTGAAGTGGATCCCGGCCAGGTCCGGGTCGGCCAGCGCGACCTCGGAGACGGCTAGGCCGTCGCCGTGCACCAGGTTGATCACGCCCGGCGGCAGACCGGCCGCGACCAGCAGACGCATCGTCCACTCGGCCGACAGGGCCTGGGTCGGGCTCGGCTTCCAGACCACCGTGTTGCCCATCAGAGCCGGTGCGGTGGGCAGGTTTCCGGCGATGGCGGTGAAGTTGAACGGGGTGATCGCGTAGACGAAGCCCTCCAGCGGGCGGTGATCCAGCCGGTTCCAGACCCCGGCCGAGTTGGCCCGGGGCTGCTCGGCGTAGATCTCCCGGGCGTACTGCACGTTGAACCGCCAGAAGTCGGCCAGCTCGCACGCGGCGTCGATCTCCGCCTGGTAAGCGGTCTTGGCTTGCCCGAGCATGGTCGCGGCGTTCAGGGTGTCCCGCCAGCCGCCGGTCAGCAGGTCGGCCGCCTTGAGCAGGATGGCCGCCCGGTCGTCGATCGACAGGGCCCGCCAGCCCGGTGCGGCCCGCTTGGCCGCGGCGATCGCGGCGGCGGCGTCACTCCGGTCGGCGGCGGTGAAAGAGCCCAGTACATGGGCATGTTCGAAGGGGGCGACGACGTCACTGCGGGTTCCGTGCCCGGCGGTCGGGGTGCCGTCGATCCAGTTGGTCAGCTCCTCGGGCCGGCTCCACATCTCCTTGAGCCGGCTCTCCAGGCTGATCCGCTCGGTGCTGCCCGGGGCGTAGTCGCGGGGGGTCTCGTTCACGGGGGCGGGAACCCGGGTGACGGCGTCCATGAGAAGCTCCTTCAGAGGTCGGTGTTGCGCAGATGGCGCAGCAGGAACAGCAGGTTGGCCGGGCGCTCGGCCAGGCGGCGGATGTAGTAGCCGTACCAGTCGGTGCCGAACGGCAGGTACACCCGGACGGCGATGCCCTCGGCGACCAGCGCTCGCTGCTCGTCGGCCCGGATGCCGTGCAGCATCTGCATCTCCCAGCTGTCGGCCGGCCGCTCGTACCTCTCGGCCAGGCGGCGGGCGGCGGCGATCATCACTGGGTCGTGGGTGCCGACCATCGGGTAGCCGGCGCCGGCCATCAAGATCTCGAGGCAGCGCTGGTAGGCCGCGTCGACGTCCGCCTTGCGGGGGTGGGCGACCGTGCCCGGCTCGGCGTAGGCGCCCTTGACCAGGCGGACCCGGGAGCCGGCGGTGGCCAGGTCGCGGCAGTCGGCCTCGGTCCGGTACAGCGCCGACTGCAGGACGGCGCCGACCCAGGGGTACCGGGCCCGCAGTTCGGCCAGCACGGCCAGCGTGGAGTCGACCGTGGTGTGGTCCTCCATGTCCAGGGTCATCGTGGTGCCGGCGGCCTCGGCGGCGGCCGCGATCGCCGTGGCGTGTTCCAGGGCGATGGCCTGGCCGCCGTTCGGCAGGGCCTGCCCCAGGGCCGAGAGCTTGACCGAGACCTCGGCCCCGCCGGCCAGGCCGTGCTCGGCCAGCGCCCGCAGCAGCTCGAGGTAGGCGGTCGCGTTCTGGTCCGCTCCCGCCCGCTCGGTGACCCCCTCGCCGAGCACGTCGAGCGTGACGCCGAGCCCGGCCGACTGCAGGGCGGCGCTGACCCGGAGGGCGGCGGCCTGGTCCTCGCCGGCGATGAACCGGTCGACCAGGCGGCGGCTGAGCGGCAGGGCACTGACGGCGCTCCGGACCGGCCGGGTGTTGGCCGCGGCGAGCAGCAGGTTTGGCATGCCTGTAACGCTAGGCCGGGGGTTGCGGTGCCACCATGAGCACGTGCCACGAGGAGTTCCGACGAATGTCTGAAGCGCTGCCGGGCGAGCTCACCGAGCAGCTCCAGGACGTCGTCGACGAGCTGTCCGAGCTGCTGACCGCGCCCGCGGTTCTCGAGGACACCGACTTCACCCTGCTGGCCTACTGCTCCCAGGGGCTGGACGTCGACCCGGTGCGGACCGCATCGATCCTCGGAAAAACCGCATCGGCGCAGGTCAAGGCCTACTTTGAGGGGCAGGGCATCCGGACTGCGACCGAGCCCGTGCATCTGGCCGGCGACCCGGCCCAGCAGATCGCGCCCCGCGCCTGCCTGCCCATCCGCAGTGGCGGCCGGACCCTGGGCTACCTGTGGGTGCTGGAACCCGAGGCCCGGATCGACGCCGCCCGGCTGGCCCGGGCCGCGCCGCTGGCCCGGCGGGCCGGCGAGTTGCTGGCCCGGCGGCAGCAGGGCGTGCTGGAGCTCGACCGGCTGGTCGGCGAGCTGCTCAGCGGTGATCCGGCCACGGCCGGGTCGGCCCGGTCGGCCCGGTCGGCCCGGTCGGCGCTGGAGGCCCGGGGTGACCTAGTCGAAGGGGCACCGATCGCGGTGGTGGTGATCCGGCCGTCGGGTGCGGGGTCGAGGTCGGTCCCCGAGGGGCCGGCCGGAACGTCACGAACCCGGGTCTTCTCCGTGCCGGCCGGTTCGGCCGGATCGGCGGGCTCGGCCGGGTCCGCCGGCCCGGTCGGGCACGCCGGGGAGAGCGATGCCCTGGCCGGCATCGCCCGGCGGGTGGCCCGTCTGGTCGGCGACGACGAACGGGCCGGGATCAGCCGGCCCGGCAGTGACCCGGCCGAGCTGCCGGGCCGTCGCCACGAGGCCGATGTGGCGGCTCGAGTGGCCTGGGCCCGGCCGTCGCTGGGCCGGGTCGTCACCTGGCCCGAGCTGGGGTTCTACCGGGTGGCCGGGCAGGGGCGGGCGGCGATCGAGGCCCTCCTGGCCGGCACCGCGGCCGAGCGGCTGCTGGCCCGGGCCGAACCCGAACTGGTGCGGACCGCGCTGGTCTACCTGGACGAGGCCGGCCACGTGGCCCGGGCGGCGGCCGCGCTGTCCATCCACCGCCAGACCCTGTACTACCGACTGGAGAAGATCGAGCAGCTCAGCGGGGTGTCGCTGGCCCAGGGCGAGCCCCGGCTGCAGTTGCACACCGGCCTGGCCCTGGCCGAGATCCGGCCCCACCTGCCCTGAGTTGCTGATCATCGCCCGGCCCCCCTTCGGCGCCGGTCCGCCTGAACACAGGACTGCCTGAACACAGGACTGCCTGAACACGGGACTGCCTGAACACGGGGGACCGGCATGATGAACCCATGTCTGCAGAGAAGGTCGCGATCCTCGGCGCGGGAATGATGGGCGAGACGGTTCTGGCCGGCCTGCTGCGGGCCGGCCGGCCCGTCGATCAGGTGGTGATCAGCGAGCGGCGCCCGGAGCGGGCGGCCGAGCTGGCCGAGCGGCACGGAGTGGTGGTGCTGGACAACGTCAAGGCGGCCGAGTTCGGCGACATCCTGCTCTTGGTGGTCAAGCCGCAGGACGTCGCGGCCCTGCTGGACGAGATCGCCGGCAGCATCCGGCCCGGCACTCTGGTGATCTCGCTCGCCGCCGGCCAGAGCACCAGCACCCTGGAGGGGCGGCTGCCGGCCGGCACCGCCGTCGTCCGGGTGATGCCGAACACCCCGGCCCTGGTCGACCAGGGAATGAGCGCGCTCAGCCCGGGCGCGCACTGCGACCGCGACCAGCTCGCGACCGCGCTCGCCCTGCTGGCCGCCACCGGTCAGGTGGTCCAGGTGCCCGAGCAGTACCAGGACGCCGTCACCGCGGTCAGCGGGTCGGGCCCGGCGTACGTCTTCTACGTGGCCGAGGCGATGATCGAGGCCGGGGTGCTCTTCGGGCTGCCTCGAACGACGTCCACCGAGCTCGTGGTGCAGACCCTCTACGGGGCGGCCACCATGCTGAAGGAGACCGGCACCCATCCGAGCATCCTGCGCGAGCAGGTCACCAGCCCGGGCGGCACGACCGCGGCGGCGTTGCGGCTGCTCGACGATCAGCGGGTGCGAGCGGCGTTCATCTCGGCGATGGAGGCGGCCCGGGACCGTTCCCGCGACCTGTCGGCCTGATCGAGCCGGGTTACGGTGGGGGTGTGGACGCACTGCGGCTGGTCTGGGACGACGTTTTCACCGCCTACGACTTCGGCCCGCACCATCCGATGGCCCCGATCCGGCTCGAGCTGGCCGCCCGGCTGGCCCGGGACCTCGACCTGCTGTCGGCGCCCGGGGTGCGGGTGGTCAGCGCGGAGCCGGCCTCGGACGAACTGCTGGAGACCGTGCACGACCCGTCCTACGTGGCCGCGGTCCGCCAGGCCTCCAAGGATCCGCACTCGGCTGATGAGAGCTACGGCCTCGGCTCCAGCGACACTCCGGCGTTCGCCGGCATGCACGAGGCCAGCGCCCGGATCGCCGCGGCCAGCCGCGACCTGGCCCTGGCCGTCTGGTCCGGCGAGGCCGCCCACGGCGTGAACTTCTGCGGCGGCCTGCATCACGCCATGCCCGACCGGGCCAGCGGGTTCTGCGTCTACAACGACGTCGGGGTGGCCATCGCCGCCCTGCTGGAGGCCGGAGCGGAGCGGGTCGCCTACGTCGACGTCGACGTCCATCACGGCGACGGCGTGGAGCGGATGTTCTGGGACGACCCCCGGGTGCTGACCATCTCGCTGCACGAGGACGGCCGGGTGCTGTTCCCCGGCACCGGGTTCGCCTCCGACCTCGGCGGCCCCGCGGCCGAGGGCAGTGCGGTGAACGTGGCCCTGCCGCCGGGGACGTCGGACGCCGACTGGCTGCGGGCCTTTCACGCCGTGGTCCCCCCGCTGCTGCGGGCCTTCGAACCGCAGATCATGGTCACCCAGCAGGGCTGTGACAGCCATCTGCTGGATCCGCTGGCCCACCTGTCGCTGTCGGTCGACTGCCAGCGGGCTTCCTACGAGGCCCTGCACGACCTGGCCCACGAACTCTGCGACGGCCGCTGGGTGGCAACCGGCGGGGGTGGTTACGAGGTGGTGGACGTCGTCCCGCGGGCCTGGGCGCATCTGGTTGCGATCGCCGCTCATCGCCCGGTGGCGCCGGCGACCGAGGTGCCGTCGTCCTGGCGGGAGTACGTGAACAGCCGGTGCGGGCGACCGGCGCCGCTGCGGATGACCGACGGCGGGAGCAGCGAGTACCGGGCCTGGGCGACCGGCAGCGATCCGGCCGATCCGCTCGACCGGGCCGTGCTGGCCACTCGCCGAGCGGTGTTCCCCTTACACGGTCTGGACCCCTGGTTCGACTGAGCCCGGCCCCGGCCATTTGGCCGACTCGGCTCAACTGTGCCCACATGGGGCCCAGATGCACCTATGGTGATTACAGGGCGTTGTCGACCGTATCCGGAGTGACACCACTTGACGGTGGCGCTACCGGATCGGGGACTTCGGCGGCGTCCTGGTGAGAGCCGTGTGCCAACTCGAGGGGAGATCTTGCGGTGTCTGTTGTGCGCCCCCTGCCCAGGGGAGAGTTCGAGGTTCGCTTTTTGACCGTCGCCGAGGTGGCGGTGATCATGCGGGTCTCCAAGATGACCGTCTACCGACTGGTGCACGCGGGCGATCTGATCGCCATGCGGGTCGGCCGGTCGTACCGGGTGCCCGAGCGGGCGGTCCAGGACTACCTCCGGCACTCCTATCTCGGGGCGACCGGGACGGCGTGACGTCTGCGGCCGGCGACACGGCGATCGGGCGCCGTCGCCGGGGCCGGCGGCTGATCCGCGGGGGATCAGCCGATGGCCGAGCCAGGTCTGCATCGCCCTTTTCCAGGCCTGCCGGACGGCGCGCGGGACCATGATTCGATGTGCTGGTGCACGGCGTGTGCTCGCTCCCGGTAGGCTGTCGGGCAGGTAAGGCGAGTGCGGGGTGCCCCCGTGCCGGATGAACCTTGATCCCGCGCGGCCGTCGCGGGCGATTTCGACCAGACGAACTGCGAGGACCCGTGGGCTCCGTAATCAAGAAGCGCCGCAAGCGGATGGCTAAGAAGAAGCACCGCAAGCTGCTGCGCAAGACGCGTCACCAGCGTCGTAACAAGAAGTAGTAGATCCGCAACAACGGCGGTCGGTGTCTGCCGGCCGCCGCTGGCGCTTTTGCGTCCGCAGGTCGACGATGGCTGAGGACGGTCGCGCGACCGGTCGGCCGATCAGGCCTCAGGGGGTGCCATGGGACGGGTAGTGCTCGTCACCGGCGTCTCCCGCTACATGGGTGGTTGTTTTGCCCGGCTGCTGTCCACCGATCCCGAGGTGGAGCGGGTGATCGGGGTCGACGTCATCCCGCCCGCGCATGACATCGGCGCCACCGGGTTCGTTCGGGCCGACATCCGTAACCCGGTGATCGGCCGGATCATCGAGCACGCCGGCGTCGACACCGTGGTGCACATGAGCGTGATCGCCACCCCGCTGGGCGCCGGGGGGCGGGTGTCGATGAAAGAGATCAACGTCATCGGCACCATGCAGTTGCTGGCCGCCTGCCAGCGCTCGCCCAGCCTGACCCGGCTGGTGGTGAAGTCGACGTCGGCCGTCTACGGCAGCAGTCCTCGCGACCCGGCGCTGTTCTCCGAGGATCTGGTCGGCAAGGTGCCGCCGCGCAGCGGCTGGGGCAAGGACTCGGTCGAGGTCGAGGGCTACGTGCGCGGCTTCAGCCGGCGCCGGCCCGACGTCGATGTGGTCACCCTGCGACTGGCCAACCTGGTCGGCCCGGCGATCCGGACGCCGATGACCGACTACTTCGCTCTGCCGGTGATCCCGACCGTGCTCGGCTTCGATCCACGGTTGCAGTTCCTGCATGAGGACGACGCCCTCGAGGCGCTGCGCCGGTCCACCCTGGGGGACGTCTCGGGTGTGATCAACGTGGCTGGGGACGGCGTGATCAGCCTGAGCCAGGCGGCCCGGTTCGCCGGCCGACCCACGGTCCCGGTGCCCCCGGCGCTCGGCGGTACGGTCGGCACACTCTACGGCCGGGCCGGGCTGACCGACTTCTCCCGCGAGCAGATCCGCTACCTGAGCTTCGGCCGGGGGCTGGACACCACCCGGATGCGGGCCCATCTGGGTCTCGAGCCCAGGTTCACCACCCGGGAGGCGTTCGAGGACTTCGTCCGGTCCCGTCGGCTGCAGGGTCCACTCTCACCCGACGTCGTGCGCGGGCTGGAGCGCCGGATCGGTCGTTTCATCGCGATCGGCCAGCTGATCGGGAGCGGGTCGGCCGGCGGCCGCGAAACCGGGGAGGTAGAGCATGCCTGACGCGACCGTTATTCCGATGGACGGCGATCGCCCCCGTCCGGCCGGAGCCAGGTCGGTCCTGGCCGGGGCTGAGCGGGCCTCGGGGGAGCGCCGGCGCCGTCGACAGCGGACGACGCCGTTGCTGGCTGAGCGAACGCCGGATGCCACCAACCCGGAACCGCTCGCCGCGGTCCGGCCCGTTACCCCGATCACCTCGCAGGCTGCGGCCACGTCGAAGGCTCCGGCCACGTCGAAGGCTCCCACGAAGAAGCAAGCCTCGACGAAGAAGCTTGCTGCGCCCAAGTCTCAGCCCCCGACCAAGTCTCAGCCCCCGACCAAGTCTCAGCCCCCGACCAAGTCTCAGCCCCCGACCAAGTCTCAGCCTCATACCAAGTCTCAGCCTCCGGCCAGCGGCGCGGCTCCGACCGAGGCGCCGACGCGATCGGCCCGCCGCTCGCGCTCGAAGAGTGCTGACCGGCAAGATGCCGTCGTCCGGCCCCGAAGCGCTGCGGCGTCCAAGGAAGCCCTTTCCCGTCGGGCTGTCCCCAGCACATCGACCGGCGCCGTCCTGGTGGAACAGCTCGAGGTTGCCCAGACAGCAGCGGTGCTCGAATCGGTCGAGGAGCGCCCTTCGGTCGCGGCGACGCTGGTCGAGCAGGCCGGGGCCGCGCTGCTGGAGTTGCTCACCAGCCGGACACCGATCAGCTCACCGTCTGAGATCGAGGCCAAGCTGTCCTCGATGCTGGGCTTCCTGTTCCGCCGGCTGACCGGGGAGTACGAGCTCGACGACTTCGGTTTCGACCAGGAGTTCGCCGAGACCGTACCTCTCGCACTGCTCCGCCCGATCTACAAGCACTGGTTCCGGGTTGACGTGCGGGGAATCGAGAACATCCCCGCGACCGGCGGGGCTCTGATCGTGGCCAACCACTCCGGCGCGGTGCCGATGGACGCGCTGATGACCTCGGTGGCGGTGCACGAGGAGCACCCGCAGCGCCGGTTCCTCCGGGCCCTGGGCGCCGACCTGGTTTTCCAGACGCCGTTCCTGGCCGGCCTGGCCCGGCGGTCCGGGGTGACCCTGGCCAGCAATCCGGACGCCGAACGCCTGCTGCGGGAGGGGAACCTGGTCGGTGTCTGGCCGGAAGGTTTCAAGGGAATCGGCAAGCCGTTCACCGAGCGCTACAAGTTGCAGCGTTTCGGCCGGGGCGGTTTCGTCTCGGCCGCCCTGCGCACCGGAACTCCGATCATCCCTTGCTCGATCGTCGGGGCCGAGGAGATTTACCCGATCATTGGCAACGTGCCCTTCCTGGCCCGGTTGCTCGGCCTGCCCTACCTGCCGATCACCCCGTTCTTCCCGCTCCTGGGGCCGCTCGGAGCCATCCCGCTGCCCAGCAAGTGGCTGATCGAGTTCGGCCCGCCGGTGGCGACCGACCAGTACGAGCCCGGCGCGGCCGAAGACCCCATGCTGGTCTTCGACCTCACCGACCAGATCCGTCAGAGCATCCAGCAGACCCTCTACTCCCTCCTCGTCCAGCGCCGCTCGATCTTTTTCTGAGTCGCTCGGCCACGGTGAAACAGGCTGGCGCTGCACGGTTCCTAACAACTCAGAACTGCCCTGGACCGTGCTGAGGCTCGGCATCCCCGGGATCTGGTTCTTCCGGCGGTTGGCTCTCCTCCTCCTGGATGAACGGTGGTGGTGGTTCTGGTTGGCGGTAGTCGTGGGGGTGGGTGGTGTAGGTGTGTCCGGTGCGGGTGGTCCAGGTGGATACTCCGTCGTCGAAAGCGACTCGCCAGGCGGGTGTTTGCTTCAGTCGGTGGTGCCGGCGGCAGAGGCAGGTCAGGTTGCAGTCGGCGGTCGGTCCGCCGTCTGCCAGGCCTGGGAATGGTCTATGTCGCACCATGTGGCGGGTTGGCGGCAGCCGGGGAACCGGCAGGTGCGGTCGCGGTGTTTGATGTGGCGTTCGAGGTCGGCCGGCAACCGGTAGGACGGGCTGGAGGCGGCGAGGAAGGTTCCGGTGTTCTCGTCGAAGACGACGGCCCGGAACCCGGTGCTCTTGTGTTCGATCAGGTCAGCCACGAGGTTACGGGCGACCCAGGCCGGGACGAATCCGAGGCCGTCGATTTCCCCGACTCCACCGGAGCACGGTTGCTCCTCGAGGCCTTCGCCGAGGTGGTGGCCGTCGCGCAGGGCGTGGAACAGTTTCAGGAATTCGGCCAGGCTGATCGTGACGTTCACGATCGACTTCGCCCCACCCCGCCCACCTCGCCCACTGGCGGTAGCCCCCGGATCCGACTGCGACCCCCGGCCGTTCGAACCATCACCCCCAGAACCCGTGCCGTCCGAACCCGTGCCGTCCGAACCAGTGCTGTCGGAGCCTGTGCCGTCCGATCCCGTGCCTGTGCCGTCGGAGCCTGTGCTGTCCGAGTCCGCGTCTTCGGCCCGGTCGTTGTCGGGTCGGTTGGTGTGTTCGGGTGGGGTGTGGTCGTCGATGATGAGGTCGAGCAGGGCGGCGGCTCGGCATTCCCCGATGAACCGGCCACCACCCTCACCACCCTCGCCACCGCCTTCGGGGTTGGGGTCGGCTCGTTTGGCTTGCCAGGCGGCGTTGTTGACTGCGCCCATGATGATCGCGGCTGCCCCCGACTCCAGTACGGCTTTCAGTTCGGCGTTGCCGTCACCGCGGTCGCGGACGGTGACGTCCCGATCGCGGCGGGCGCGGTCCTTGACTGCTTTCTCCGTCTCTTTCGGTCGGATCCCCATCGCGGCTTTGTTCGCCTGAGCACGCACCTGCGCGACCGTTTTCCGTGAGGCGGTCTTCAAGATCTCGTCGGCGACGCCGGTGGCTTCGTCGTCGGACAGGTGCGCGGTCTCATCGAAGATCGCCACGCCCTTCTTCTCATCGATGTGCCCGGCCCGCATCGCGGCCATGACCCGCGGTAGCCGGTCGGCCAACGTGATGAGCCGCTCGAACCAGCCCCGCGCGGTGCGCGGCGACAACGTCAGAGCCGGGGCCAGTTCGTCGGCGGCGAACTCCTCCACCGCCGGTAGCCGCACCCCGACCGGGGCGGTCGGGTCGCAGCGGCGCCGCCACGCGAACTCCAGCAGCTCATCGATCAACCCGGCCTCGACGCGCGACTTCAGTGCTTTCCACGCCTGGATCCGTTCGACCACCTCACGATCCGGCACCTCCGCCACCACCTGACGTTCCAGGACGGCCAGCATCCGCAGACCCGAACCCAACCCGGCCACCGACCGGTACCCCACCACCATGCATCACCCCCGACCCCGTATCGAACATCCCAACTCGAACGCGTGTAGCAATTCTACCGCACCGGGAAAGGCAAAACGGAGTTATCCACAGGCTCAGAAGGATGTATTGGCTACCCCTGGGTAGGGGCGGGCGGGGAGAGCCGGGCGATCATCAGCGCCTAAATGCCAGGTCGTGCAGGTCGGCCAGGTCGGGCAGGTGGGGCGGGCCGATCAAGGTCAGGCGGGGCTGGCTCGGTCGGGTGGGTCGGCCTGGTCGGGCAGGTGGGGCGGGCCGATCAAGGTCAGGCGGGGCTGGCTCGGTCGGTCGGGTCGGCCAACTTGCCTGGGCGGGCCGGCTGATGTCACGTGAGGCAGCGGCGGGTCAGGTCGGCGGTGCATCGGGTGAGTGGCGGGGTCGAGCGAGCCCCGGGATGGCCGGGGTGGATCGGCTGAGCTGAGGGCGGGTCAGGAGGGCAGTTCGGGCTTGCTGCCGGTGTAGAGCCACGCGGTGAAGAAGGCGCTCAGGTCCTGGCCCGAGATCTGCTCCGAGAGCTTCTCGAACTTCGCCGTCGTCACCACGCCCTTCTTGTTCTCCTGGGCCCACAGCTTGAGCACGGTGAAGAAGTCGTCGTCACCGATGGTCTTGCGCAGTGCCTGCAGGGTCATCGCGCCCCGGTTGTAGACCGGCTCGTCGAACAGGTCCTTGGCGCCCGGATCGGCCGGCTTCAAGGACCAGAACTTGTCGGTCGCCTTGGTCGCGTAGATCTTGTCGAAGTCGGCCTGCGGGGTGGCCCCGCCGCGAGACTCGTCCCACAGCCACTCGGCGTAGGTGGCGAAGCCCTCGTTCAGCCAGATGTCCTTCCACTGCTTCAACGTGGCGCTGTCGCCGTACCACTGGTGGGCCAGTTCGTGGGCCACCGTGGTCTCGTCGGGGACACCCGAGTAGATCGGCCGGGTCTGGTTCTCCAGGGCGTAGTCGACCGAGTCGTCGTCGATCACGGCCCCGAACGAGTTGAACGGGTACTTGCCGAACAGCTTGGAGTAGAAGGCGATCATCTTCGGCTGCAGGGCCAGCACCTTCTTGGCCGCCGCCTTGTCGGTAGCGCTCAGATCCTTGTCGACGGCATTGATGATCGGCAGTCCGGACGGCGTGACGCTGCTGGTCAGCGCATAGTTGCCGGTGGATGCGGTGGCCAGGTAGCTGGCCTGGGCATCCTTGGCCACCCAGTGCCAGCGGGTCCAGCCCTTGACCGTGCGCGACGACCGGAGCAATCCGTTGGCGACCGCCACCGTGCCCTTCGGCACCGTCACGGTGAAGTCGTAGGTGGCCTTGTCGTAGGGCACGTCGTTGACCGGGAACCAGGTCGAGGCGCCCTCGGGCTCGTTGGCCACCATGGCGCCGTCCTTGGTCGAGTACCAACCGTAGGGGGCGCCGGTGTTGTCCTTGGGCTTGCCGGTGGTGCCGGAGTAGATCACCTCGACCACAAAGACGTGGCCGGCCTTCAGCACCTTCTTCGGGGTGATCACCAGCTCGCCGTCGGCCTGGCTGAACCGGGCCGCGCGGCCGTTGACCGAGACCGACCTGACCGACAGGTCGCGCAGGTCGAGGTTGAAGCGGCGCAGCTTGGCCGTCGTCCTCGCAGTGATCGTGGCGGTGGCGTGCAGGGCATGGGTCGAGGGCCTGTACCTCAGCTTCAGGGTGTAGTTCGTGGCCTGGTAGCCGCCGTTGCCGGCCTTCGGGAAGTACGGATCGCCACCCCCGCTGCTGCCGTTGACCGGCGCGCTCGCGGCCGTCGCGCGCAGCAGGCCTGAGCCCGAGGCCGGGGCCGCGCCGGCCGCCGAGGGCAGCAGGGCCAGGCTGGAAGCGGTGGCCGCTGCGACAACAAGGCTGCACGCCTGAGCTCGTCTCATGCCCGAGAGACTAGGGCCCGATGGGCTCAAATGGGTATGCAGAGGGGCATGATCGACGAAGAAGGCCTGGTCAGCAGCGGTGCCGGCGATTGGCCATGATCGCCCCGACCGCTATCCCGGCCAGCACCCCGGCCCCGGCTGCGGGCAGGCCGATCTTGGCCGCCTTGCGCTTGGTCCGGTAGTCGTGCACCTGCCAGCCGTTGAGCCGGGCATGGGCCCGTAGCCGTCCGTCGGGGTTGATCGCCACCGGATGCCCGACCAGGGACAGCAGCGGGATGTCGTTGGCCGAGTCGCTGTAGGCGGCGCACCGGCGCAGGGCCAGACCCTCGCGCTCGGCCAGCGCCGCCACCGCCTCGGCCTTGGCCTGGCCGTGCATCGCCGCCCCGACCAGCTGGCCGGTGTACCGGCCGTCGACGTGCTCGGACACCGTGCCCAAGGCGCCGTAGAGGCCGAGCCGCTCGGCGATCACCTGGGCCACCTCGACCGGGGTCGCGGTCACCAGCCAGACCCGCTGGCCGGCGTCGGTGTGCATCCGGGCCAGGGCGAGAGTGCCGGGCCAGATCTTGTCGGCCAGCAGTTCGTCGTAGACCTCTTCGCCGACCGAGCGCATCTCGGCCACCGAACGCCCGGCGATGAAGGCCAGCGCCCGGGCCTGGGTCTCGGCGACCAGGTCGTGATGCTCGCCGAGGGCGATGAACCGGGCCTGGGCCACCGCGAACTTGAGGATGTCGCGCATGCTCAGGAAGTCGCGCCGGTACAGGCCCCGGGCCAGGTGGAAGATCGAGGCGCCACGGACGATCGTGTTGTCGACGTCGAAGAAGGCGGCCGCGGTGGGGTCGCCGGCCGGTGGTTGTGGAGTGTGACCCTCCACCATTCGGATCTCGCCTTCCGGCATGACCGCAGTCTACGTCCGCGCCTGTGGCTCAGGGTCGCAGCCGCGCCTCGATGTCGGCCGGATAGACCAGCACCGAGTCGACGCCGCCCCCCGGGGCGGGCTTCACGGTCGGGGCCATCCGGTAGGTGACCAGCGGCGGGCCGAGCTGCGCGTCGCGGATCGCGGCCGAGCAGCCGCTCAGGTACACAGCCTGAGGATCCCAGATCAGGAAGACGGCCCGCGCCGGGCGGGTCAGCCGGACAGTGTCGCTCAGCCATTCCCGGGTGCTCAGCCGCCCGTCGCGGCAGACGATCTCGGCCGTCGTCGTCCCCTCGCCGGCCCGGTAGCTGATGATGTTGCCGTCCCAGAACGGGGCATAGCCCTTGACCGCGCCGTGCTCGCGCACCGCCTGCCGGACGGCGTCCACCACGGCCTGCTGATGTTCCAGGGCGGGTGAGGGACGGCGGTCGGCGTCGATCGCGGCATACGCCCCGGTATCCAGGCTGACCAGCGCACTCACCGCCAGCAGGGCGACCAGGGCCCGGGCCGCGGCGGGCCGGAGCCGGCGCAGTTCGGGCAGCAGCAGGACGGTCGCCACCGCGACGTCGCAGACGGCCAGGATCAGGTACCGCCCGGCGCTGGCGTTCTGGCTGGCCCAGCTGACCAGGAAGCCGGCCACCACCAGGGGCCAGTGCAGCGCGACGAAGGTCACCGCGAACCGGCGCCGCCGCCAGCCCAGCCCGGCCAGGGCGGTGCAGGCCGCCACCAGCACCACGAAGGCGGCCACCACCAGGATCTGGGCCAGGACGTCGAGCGGCCGGGAGGCCCACCCGTCCACCCCGAGCTGCAGGCCGGTGCCGGGCAGCAGCAGGCTCAGGTGCAGCCGCAGGTCCGAGGGGGACACCGCCAGTGCCGGGGCCGTGTCCAGCGTGACCCCGACCAGTCCCGAGCCGTGCTGGAACAGGGCCGTGATCACGTAGGAGGCCGCCATCACGGCGGCTACGTGCAGCAGCCGGACGTCCCGCTCGCGCAACCGGTACCAGAGCAGGGCGGCGGCCAGCAGCGGCAACCCGACCAGCATCTCGACGTACGGGTCGTCGTACCAGAGGACGGCGCAGAGGACGGCAGACGCGCCCCCGACCGCGATCGGTCGCCACCGCCACCGCCACCGCGGTCGGGGTCCGTCGTCGTCCGCGGTCGGCGGGGTGGGCCGGGCCAGGTACCCGGCGACCATGGCCAGCACCACGAAGCTGAGCCCGAGTTCGATGTTGCGGTAGTTGGCCAGCATCCGGTTGGAGCCGATCCCGCCACCGAGGGTGGCCAGCCAGGCCAGCGGCACCGCCAGCTCGTACCAGCGCACGCCTTCGCCCCAGCCCGCCGCCAGCCGCCAGGCGGCCCAGCCGAGCAGCAGGAACGTCACCGTGTTGAGCACCAGGACGGCGGCCAGCATCTTGTCCAGCGCAGCCAGCGGCAGGTGCTCCAGCACCAGGTACAGCGGGATCTTCAGGGCCCAGGTGTCGGACGGCACCGAGGTGGTGCCGTGCCCGACGTCCAGCCAGGTGCGCACGATCGACTGCTGGGCGGCCGAGTCGGACGTGTAGATCACCCGGGGATGGCGCAGCGCCAGCAGCGCGGCCAGGGCGATCACCGGCCCGGTGGTCGGCAGCAGCCATCCCTGGCCGGCCAGGGATGGCCGTCGGCCGCCGGTCAACATCCGGCTGACCCTACCGACTTGTCGCAACCGTCCCGCGCCGGTCCCGGGTCTACGCTGCTGCCGTGGGGACGACGAGCGACGAGCCCCGGATCACCTTGATCGGAAAGCCCGGCTGTCACCTCTGTGACGACGCCCGGCTGGTGGTCGAGCGGGTGGCCGACGAGACCGGAGCCGGCTGGCGGGAGCTGTCCGTCCTGGAGGATTTGTCGCTGATGGAGCTGTACGCCGAACAGATTCCGGTGGTTCTGGTGGACGGCGAGCAGCACGACTTCTGGCGGGTCGACGAGCAGCGGTTGCGGGCCGCGCTGGCCGGCCGGCGCCGTTGGTTCCGCCGCCGGTCGGAGTGACCCGTCCGACTTTGTGCATCCGTTCACAAGCGCCTAGGGTGGAGCTGTTCGAGCAGGCGTCTCAACTGCCCGGGGCACCAATGCCAATGAAGGAGCCGGCCCCCAGTGACCCGACCACGACCCGCACGGCTCGTCCGCCAGCAGCGGGCCGGCCGTGACGGAATCCCCGAAGCCACGGTGTCCCGTCTGCCGGTCTACCTGCAGGCGCTGACCACCCTGGCCGAGCGGGGCGTGGCCACGGTGTCGTCGGAGGAGCTGGCCACGGCGGCCGGGGTCGGGTCGGCCAAGCTCCGCAAGGATCTCTCCCACCTGGGCTCGTACGGCACCCGCGGGGTCGGCTACGACGTGCAGTACCTGGTCTACCAAATCTCCCGGGAGCTCGGCCTGACCCAGGACTGGCGGGTCGTCATCGTCGGGGTCGGAAATCTGGGCCACGCGCTGGCCAACTACGGCGGCTTCACCTCCCGCGGGTTCACCGTGGTGGCCCTGGTCGACGCCGATCCGAAGGTCGTCGGCGAGACCGTGGCCGGCCTGCCGGTACTCCCTTTGGGTGAACTTGACGCCGTCGTCTCCGACCTGAGGGTCCAGATCGGCGTGGTCGCCACCCCGGGTCCGGTGGCCCAGGAGGTCTGCGACCGGCTGGTCGCGGCCGGCGTCACCGGCGTCCTCAATTTCGCCCCCTGCGTGCTCACCGTGCCGGACGGCGTGATGGTCCGACGGGTGGATCTCTCCACCGAACTGCAGATCCTGGCCTTCCACGAGCAGCGCCGGGCGGCCAACCGACTGGCCGCCGACCTGGCCTTCGAACCGGCCTTCGAACCGGCCCTCGAACCGGCCCGCGAGTCGGCCGAGACGGCCCCGGACCGGCCGATCGACGTCCTGTCCGAGCTCGCGCCGGTGCGCGAACCGGTGGCCCGCCCCCGGGCGGAGGCCGCAGGATGAGCGTCCTGGTGGTCGGACTCTCCCATCGTTCCGCCCCGATCGAGCTGCTGGAGCGGACCATGCTGGCGCCGGTCGAGGCCGAGCAGCTCTCGGCCGAGCTGTGTCGCGGCGATCACGTCAGCGAGGCCGTCTGCCTGGTCACCTGCAACCGGCTCGAGGTCTACGCCGACGTCAGCAAGTTCCACGGTGGGGTGGCCGAGATCGGCACCGCGCTGGCCAAGATCACCGGCGTCGAGCTGACCGAACTGACCGAGCACCTTTACGTACACTACGAGGGCGCGGCCGTCTCGCACCTGTTCCGGGTGGCCTGCGGGCTGGACTCGATGGCCGTCGGCGAGGCCCAGATCCTGGGCCAGGTCCGGTCGGCGCTGCGAGCGGCCCAGACCACCGGCTCGGCCGGCCGGACCATCGGCCACCTGGTCCAGAACGCGCTGCGGGTGGGCAAGCGGGCCCACACCGAGACCCGGCTCGACCGGGCCGGGCCGACCCTGGTCGAGGCCGGCCTGACCCGGGCCGGGCAGGTGCTCGGCCCGCTGCCGGGGGTCAGCGTCCTGGTCCTCGGGGCCGGGGCGATGAGCGGCCTCGCGGTGGCCACGGCCCACCGGGCCGGCGCCGGCGCAATCTCGGTCTGCAGTCGCACCCTGGGCCGGGCCGACCGGCTGGCAGCCTCGGTCGACGGCACCCCGGTGCCGCTGGAGCAGTTGCCGGCCGCGCTGATCGAGGCCGACCTGGTGATCGCCTGTGCCGGGTCGACCGGTTACCTGGTGACCACCCGGGCCGTGCAGTCCGCGCAGTCCGAGCGCCGCGCCGCCGGGCGGCCGCACCAGGTCTTCGTCGACCTGGCCCTGCCCCGGGACGTCGATCCGGCCGTCGGCCGGCTGACCGGCGTCACCGTGTTCGACCTGGAGCAGCTCGGCCGCGACCTGAGCGAGCTGGGCCTGTCCGAGGACCTGGCCGACGTCCGGTCCCTGGTCGCCGACGAGGTCGCCCTCTACCTGGCCGACCTGCGGGCCAAGGAGGTCGCCCCGACCGTGGTCGCCCTGCGGGCCATGGCCCGGTCGGTGGTCGAGACCGAGCTGAGCCGGCTGGAGAGCCGGATCGGTCGGGTCGAGCCGGGTGTGCTGGCCGAGGTCGAGCAGACCGTGCACCGGGTGGTCGAGAAACTGCTGCACCAGCCCACGGTGCGGGTGAAGGAACTGGCCGCCGAACCCGGCGGCGACAGCTACGCCGAGGCTCTGCGGCTGCTGTTCAACCTCGGGCCGGAGCCGGTCGAGTCGGGCGGGCTGCCGCCCGAGCTGCCGGTCGGCGTCGAGCTGTCGGTCCGGTTGAGCGCCGACGTGGGTACCGGCTTCGACGCGACGGGGGGAGTGGCGTGAACACCAGCACCAGCACCCGCACCAGCACGGTCTCCAGAGGTGTCTCGAGCCGGCTCGGTTCCGGTGCCCTCGGCGCGGAGGTGACCGTCGGCTCGCTGTTGGCCCAGTTGCCGGCCCGCCTGCGGCTGGGCACCCGGCGCAGTGCGCTGGCCCGGACCCAGTCCCGCTGGGTGGCCGACCAGCTGGGCTCGGCCCTGGCCGCGCTCGGCCACCAGGTCGAGTTCGAGCTGGTCGACGTGACCACCGAGGGCGACGTCAGCACGGCCCCGCTGTCCAGCCTGGGCGGCACCGGCGTGTTCGTCTCCTCGCTGCGCGAGGCCCTGCTCGAGGGCCGCATCGACTTCGCCGTGCACTCGCTCAAGGACCTGCCGACCGCCCCGGCCGACCGGCTGACCCTGGCCGCCCTGCCACCCCGGGAGGACCCGCGCGACGTCCTGATCGCCCGGGACGGGCTGACCTTGGCCCAGCTGCCGGCCGGCGCCACGGTCGGCACCGGATCGCCCCGGCGGGCGGCTCAGCTGCGCGCCCTCGGGTTCGGCCTCGACGTGGTCGACGTCCGGGGCAACGTGGACACCCGGCTGCGGCTGGTCGCCGACGGCAAGCTCGACGCCATCGTGCTGGCCCGGGCCGGTCTGCTCCGGCTCGGCCGGCAGGACGAGGCCACCGAGTTGTTCGACCCGCTGGTGATGCTGCCCGCGCCCGGGCAGGGAGCGCTCGCGGTCGAGGCCCGGTTCGACGACTTCCCCCTGGTCGCCGCGCTCGGACTGCTGGACGACGCCGCCACCCGGGCCTCGGTGCTGGCCGAGCGCTCGCTGCTGGCCCGGCTCGAGGCCGGCTGCGCCGCGCCGGTCGGCGCGCTAGCCGAGGTCACCGAGGGCGAGGAGGGCCCCGAGCTCTTCCTGCGGGCCGTGGTCGGGTCGGTGGACGGCGTGATCACCATCCGCCGGTCGGCCACCGTCCGGCTCGACCTGCCCGACCCCGAACCCGCGCTGACGCCGGACGGCGAGGCCTCGGCGATCGCCCTGGGCCAGGTCCTGGCCGAGCAGATGCTCGCCGACGGTGCCGCCGAACTGATCCCCGTGCCGCAACCGCCACCGCTCGAGGCAGGCCTCGAAACGGCAGCAACTTCAGGCACAGCCGCCATGGCAAGAGAAGGTGACTCGTGAGCTCGATGACCGCCCGGAAGAAGGGGTCCGCCAAGGCCGGTGGGTCCGTCGCGTTCGTCGGCGCGGGCCCCGGAGACGAAGGTCTGCTGACGCTGCGGGCGGTGGAACGGCTCGGCGAGGCCGATGTCGTCGTCGTCGACCAGATCCCCCGCGAGAGCATGATCGCTCGTCACTGCCGGCCCGATGTCGAGGTGCTGGACGCCGGCTTCGGCGAGGACGGCCAGCCGATGACCCGGGCCAGCCGGGCCAAACTCGTGGTCACCGCGGCCCGCTCGGGCTGCCGGGTGGTTCGGTTGCTGGACGGCGACCCGGCCACCTTCACCGGCCTGGCCGAGGAGATCGCCGCCTGTCGCAAGCAGTCGCTGCCGTTCGAGGTCGTGCCCGGGGTCTCGGCCGCGCTGGCCGTACCGGCCTACGCCGGGGTGCCGCTCACCCCGGCCGGGGTCAGCGGGGTTCACGTGGTGCACCCGCACGGGGTCGACGTCGACTGGAAGCTGCACGCCACGGCGTCCACCACGGTGGTGGTGCTGGGCGCCGAGGAGGACATCCGCGGCGCGGCCGAGGGACTGCTCGAGGCCGGCCGCAAGCCGCAGACCCCGGTGGTGGTGACCTCCAAGGGCACCACGGTCCAGCAACGCTCGCTGGCCTGCTCGCTCGGTGAACTGGTGGCGGCGCTGCCCCGGGCCGCTCTGGACCGGCCGATGACCGCGGTGATCGGCGAGGCCGCCGGGTTGCGGGACAAGGCCTCCTGGTTCGAGAACAAGCCGCTGTTCGGCTGGCAGGTCCTGGTGCCCCGGACCAAGCAGCAGGCCGGTGGGATCGTGGCCGGTCTGGCCGACCACGGGGCCGTCGCCCAGGTGGTGCCCACCATCTCGGTCGAGCCGCCGCGCACCCCGCACCAGATGGAGAAGGCGGTCAAGGGCCTGGTCACCGGCCGGTACGAGTGGATCGGCTTCACCAGCGTGAACGCCGTCCGCGCGGTCCGGGAGAAGTTCGAGGAGTTCGGCCTGGACGCGCGGGCCTTCGCCGGTCTCAAGGTGGCCGCGGTCGGTGGCGTGACCACGGCCGCGCTGCGCGACTGGGGGATCGAGCCCGACCTGGTGCCGACCGAGAACCAGTCCGCGATCGGCCTGCTCGAGGTCTGGCCGCCCTACGACGAGGTGCTCGACCCGATCAACCGGGTGTTCCTGCCCCGGGCCGACATCGCCACCGACACCCTGGTGGCCGGCCTGCAGGAGAACGGCTGGGAGGTGGACGACGTCACCGCCTACCGCACGGTCCGGGCGGCGCCGCCGCCGGCCGACACCCGCGAGGCGATCAAGAGCGGGCACTTCGACGCGGTGGTCTTCACCTCCTCGTCCACGGTCCGCAACCTGGTCGGCATCGCGGGCAAGCCGCACACCACCACGGTGGTCGCCTGCATCGGTCCGCAGACCGCGAAAACGGCCGAGGAGCACGGCCTTCGGGTCGACGTCCTGGCCGCCGAACCCAGTGCCGAGGCGCTGGTCGCGGCCCTGGCCGAGTACGGCGCCGGGCTGCGGCTGAGCGCCGACGAGGCCGGCGAGCCGGTGCTGCGGCCGAGTCAGCGCAAGGGTTCGGCCCGCCGGTCGGCGAAATGAGCCCGGCCTCCGGGGCCAGGTTCCCGGTGGTCCGGCCGCGACGGCTTCGGTCGGGCCGGGCGATTCGCCGGATGGTGGCCGAGACCCGGCTCCACCCGGCTGAACTGGTGCTGCCGGTGTTCGTCCGGGAGGGACTGGAACAGCCCAACCCGATCAGCTCGATGCCCGGCGTCGTGCAGCACACCCGCGAGACGCTGCGCAAGGCCGCGGCCGAGGCGGCCGGGCTGGGCCTCGGCGGGATCATGATCTTCGGCATTCCGGAGCACAAGGACGCGGTCGGCTCCGGGGCCACCGATCCGGCCGGCATCCTCAACCTGGCCGTCGCCGACGTGGTCGCCGAGGTCGGCGACGAGCTGGTGGTGATGGCCGACCTGTGCCTGGACGAGTTCACCGATCACGGCCACTGCGGCGTGCTGGCCGCTGACGGCACCGTCGACAACGACGCCACCCTGGTCCGGTACGCCGAGATGGCCTTGGCCCTGGCCGAGGCGGGCTGCGCGATGGTCGGGCCCAGCGGGATGATGGACGGCCAGGTCGCGGCGGTCCGCTCCGCCCTGGACGGGGCCGGCCGGGACGACGTGGCGATCCTGGCCTACGCGGCCAAGTACGCCTCGGCCTTCTACGGCCCGTTCCGCGAGGCGGTCCAGTCCAGCCTGGAGGGCGACCGCCGGACCTATCAGCAGGATCCGGCCAACGGCCGGGAGGCGCTGCGCGAGGTCGCCCTCGACCTGGCCGAGGGCGCCGACCTGGTGATGGTCAAACCGGCGATGAGTTATCTCGACGTCGTCGCCCGGGTGGCCGACACGGTCGACGTTCCCGTTGCGGCGTACCAGATCTCGGGCGAGTACGCGATGATCGAGGCCGCCGCCGCCAACGGCTGGATCGACCGGGAGCGGGCGATCGTCGAGTCGGTGACGTCGATCCGCCGGGCCGGGGCGTCGGTCGTGCTGACCTACTGGGCGGCCGAGATCGCCGCCGGGCTGCGTTCCTGAGCTGCATTCGCGAACTGCCGGGTATTGCTTGCTCAATCAATGACACCAGTTGACACTGAATTGTGTCATTGGGCGTCTCGTGGGCCGGTGCGCTAATCTCCGGATGCATGAGCAATACGGCCCGCTCGGATGTGTCCGCCGAGGCGCTGCCCTCGGTCGTGCACGACGGCCCGATAGAACTGATCCGGCGCAACCGCGAGGTCGACTGGGAGCAATTCGATTCCCAGGCCTATTGGAAACACAACTACGAATCCCTCCGGAACGACGATCAATCGATAATCCAGACCGTCGCCGGTTTCTTTTCCCGGCATTTCCGGGACACTCCGGGCACCGAGCTGCTGCGCGGTCTGGACGTCGGCTCCGGGGCCAACCTGTACCCGGCCTTGGCCCTGTTGCCGTGGAGCGGCAGCATCACGCTGACCGACCCGGCCACGCCCAACCTGGACTGGTTGCGCCGGGCCGGCGCCGGCATCGGCATGGAGGACGCCCGCGGCGACTGGGTCTGGCAGCCGTTCTGGGCCGAGTACGCCCGGTTCCCCGGCTATCAGCAGCTGGCCAACCCGCGTCAGTTGCTGGCCGCCCGGCACGAGATCCGCCGGGCCGCCGTGCTCGATCTGGAGCCGGCCGGCTGGGATCTCGGCACGATGTTCTTCGTGGCCGAGTCGACCACGTCGTACCTGGAGGAGTTCCGGGCCGCGGTGGCTGCCTTCCTGGCCGCGCTGGTGCCGGGGGCCCCGTTCGCGGCGGCCTTCATGGACGGGTCGGTCGGTTACTCGGTGGCCGACCGGCGGTTCCCGGCGGTGCGGGCGGTCAACGCCGAGCTGATCGAGGCCGTGCTGAGCCGGGACTGCGCCGAACTCAGCGTCGTCACGGTGGATGTCCCGGCCCAGAATCCGGAACAGGACGGATATGACGGAATGGTGGTCGCTCTCGGCGTCACCGCCGAACCGGGGCCGGTCATTTCGTTACCCACCGGGCCTGATCGTTCGTGAATCCTTCGTGAATCGTTCACAAACCACTCATAAGCCGTAGGGCGCGCGCAATGGCCTGCCGGTTCACCCGACTGCGTGATCAGGGCCAGGCTCGGAGCTGTCGATCAGCATCTTGTCGGTAATCCGTCACGAGCACTTCGGTGAGAAGAGGGGGCGATATGGACATCAGCAGTATCGGCAGCAAGCTCGGATATCAGGGCCTGCCGTCGGCCAAGGACATCGCGTCGATCCTGGCGGCCCGGCCGTCGATGGCCGAACTGTCGGCCAAGGCCCTGGCCGCGACCACGACCGATCCCAGCGCCGCGGACGACGTGGCCAAGTCGGGGGCGGCGATCGCTTCCGGCAAGGTGGACATGTACCTCTGAGCCGTTTCCCGCACGGCTCGCCCCACCCTGAGTAGGACGGCCCGAGGGGTGCTGGAACACTGGTCGGGTGACAGACGAAGCGTTGCGTCCGGCCGGTCCGACCGGCCCGGCCGAGCCGCTCGCGAACGCTGAGAGCCGGCTGTACGCCGGCTCGGCGCCGGCGTCCGAGGCCCTCTTCGCGCGAGCCCGGGCGGTGACCCCCGGTGGGGTCAATTCCCCCGTCCGGGCCTTTCGCGCGGTCGGCGGGACGCCGCGGTTCATGGTTCGCGGCGAGGGCCCCTACCTCTGGGACGCAGACGGCCGCCGGTACGTCGACCTGGTCTGCTCCTGGGGCCCGATGATCCTGGGCCACGCCCACCCCGACGTCCTGGCCGCGGTCCGCACCGCCGCCGCGGCCGGCTTCTCGTTCGGCACGCCGACCGAGGGCGAGGTCGCCCTGGCCGAGGAGATCGTCCACCGGATCGAGCCGGTCGAGCAGGTCCGCTTGGTCTCCAGCGGCACCGAGGCCACGATGAGCGCGATCCGGCTGGCCCGCGGCTTCTCCGGGCGAACCAAGATCGTCAAGTTCGCCGGCTGCTACCACGGCCACGTCGACGCACTGCTGGCCGCAGCCGGCTCCGGGCTGGCCACCTTCGCCCTGCCGGACACTCCCGGCGTCACCGGGGCCTCGGCCGCCGACACCATCGTGCTGCCGTACAACGACGTCGACGCGCTGAGGGCCGCGTTCGCCGAGCACGGCCCGCAGATCGCGGCCGTGATCACCGAGGCCGCGCCGGGCAACATGGGCGTGGTCCCGCCGCAGCCCGGTTACACCAACGCGCTGCGCACGATCACCCGGGCCCACGGCGCGCTGCTGATCTCGGACGAGGTGATGACCGGCTTCCGGGTCTCCCGAGCCGGCTGGTACGGCCTGGAGGGCCCGACCGAGGACGGCGCGGCCGGCCCGGCCGACCTGTACACCTTCGGCAAGGTGATGGGCGGCGGCTTCCCGGCGGCGGCGTTCGGCGGCCGGGCCGAGGTGATGGCTCTGCTGGCCCCGGAGGGCCCGGTCTACCAGGCCGGCACGCTGTCCGGTAACCCGGTCGCCACCGCGGCCGGGCTGGCCACCCTGCGGGCCTGCACGGACGACGTCTACCAGCGGCTGCACGAGTCGGCGGCCGCGATCGCCGAGGCCGCCACCGCGGCGCTGGGCGCGCACGGCGTGCCGCACACCGTGCAGTGGGCCGGAACGATGTTCAGCGTCTTCTTCACCGAGCTGCCCGCGGTGCGCGACTACGACGACGCCCGGCAGCAGGACCTGCCCGCCTTCGCGGCGTTCTTCCACGCGATGCTCGAGCGTGGCGTCTACCTGCCGCCGAGCGCGTTCGAGGCCTGGTTCCTGTCCGCCGCCCACGACGAGGCGGCCCTGGACCAGGTGATCCGGGCCCTGCCGGCGGCGGCCGAGGCCGCGGCCCGGGCCGGGGCTGGAAGGATGGCACCGTGACAGAGCCCTCGAGCGATCCTTCGATCGACCTGCCGGACGCGCCTGAAGCCGAGTTGATCACCCCGCCGGCCGGTTCGGACGCCGAGCAGATCACCCCGGAGGTGCCGCCCGCCCCGCTTGTCACGCCGCCGGTCAACCGGACCGTCAACGCCGAGATCACCGCGCCCCCGGTGGGCGACGAGGCGGTCGACCGGACCGTCGTCCACCTGCTGCGCCACGGCGAGGTGTTCAACCCGGACAAGATCTTCTACGGTCGGCTGCCCGGCTTCCGGCTCTCCGACCTGGGCCTGCGGATGGCCGAGCGGGCGGCCGGCTTCTTCTCCTCCCGCGACGTCGTGCTGGTGATCGCCTCGCCGATGGAGCGGGCCCAGCAGACGGCCGCCCCGGTGGCCGCCGCGCACGACCTGGCGGTCGGCGTCGACCCCCGGATCACCGAGGCGACCAGCGTGTTCGAGGGCAAGACGTTCGGCGTCGGCGACGGCTCGCTGCGCCACCCGAAGCAGTGGCGCAACCTGGTCAACCCGTTCCGGCCGTCCTGGGGCGAGCCCTACCAGCAGGTCGCCGACCGGATGTTGGCCGCCGCCGCGGACGCCCGCGACCTGGTTCGCGGCCACGAGGCGGTGCTGGTCAGCCACCAGATGCCGATCTGGATGGCCCGGCTGGCGGCGGAGAACAAGCGCCTGTGGCACGACCCGCGCAAGCGCGAGTGCTCGCTGGCGTCGATCACCTCGCTCACCTACGAGGGCGACCGGATCGTCCTGGTCGGCTACACCGAGCCCTCCCGCGACCTGCTGCCCAGCGCGCAGAAGATCGCCGGGGCCTGACATGGAGCGGCGGGCGCGAGGGCGGGGCTGGTTCGTGGTCGTGGCCCTGTCGGCCCTGCTGACCGCCTGTTCGGGCTCGGGCTCGGGCTCGGCCTCCACGACGGCATCCGGTGCCCGGGTGGTCGTCCCGGTGGCGCAGCGGCCCGAACCGCTGACTCTGTCGGGCGGCACACTGGACGGCAAGAACCTCGACCTGGCCTCCCTGCGAGGCAAGCCGGTGGTGCTGAACATCTGGGGGTCCTGGTGCGCGCCCTGCCGCAAGGAGGCTCCCGACCTGGTCGCGGCGGCGTCCCAGCTGGCCGGCAAGGCCTCGTTCGTCGGGATCGACACCCGGGACGACGTCGACACCGCCCAGGCGTTCCAGCGCCGGTTCAAGGTCACCTATCCGAGCCTGGTCGATCACGGCGACCTGTTGCTGGCCCTGCGAGGTTCGGTGCCGGCCCAGGTGCCGCCGGTCACCCTGGTGCTGGACGAGCAGGGCCGGATCGCGGCCCGGTTCGTCGGCCCGATCACCACGATCACCCTGCTCGACCTGATCGACGACGTCTCGAAGGCGTCATGAACGGCGTCGTGCTCAACGGTTCGCTGTTGCTGGCCGTCCCGATCGCCGTCCTGGCCGGCCTGGTGTCGTTCGCCTCGCCCTGCGTGCTGCCCCTGGTGCCGGGCTATCTCGGCTACGTCACCGGGTTGACCGGCGTCGACCTGGAACAGCAGCGCCGCGGCCGGATGGTGCTGGGCGTGCTGCTCTTCGTGGCCGGGTTCACCGCCGTCTTCGTCACCATGGGCTGGCTGGCGGGGGCGGCCGGCGACGCCCTTCAGGAACACCGGGACGGGCTCAGCCAGGTGCTCGGCGTCCTGATCATCGTACTCGGCCTGGTTTTCGTCGGCCTGGTCCCGCAGCTGTCCGGCACCAAGCGGCTCGACGTGCGCCCGACGGCCGGCCTGATCGGGGCGCCGCTGCTGGGCGTCGTCTTCGGGCTGGGCTGGACGCCCTGCATCGGGCCCACCCTGGCTTCGATCTTTCTGCTGTCCGGCGACTACGGCGATGCCCGGCGGGGGGCGCTGCTGGCCTTCTTCTACTGCGCCGGGCTGGGCCTGCCGTTCCTGGCCGCGGCGCTGGCCTACCGCCGGGCGATGACCGCGTTCGACCGGCTGCGCCGGCACCGGGTGGCGATCACCCGGCTCGGCGGGGCGATGCTGGTGGCGGTCGGCGTCCTGGTCGTGACCGGGGTCTGGGGCGACCTGATGATCCACAGCCAGAACTTCCTGAACAACTTCACGACGGCGGTCTGAGCGCGATGAGCATCGACGAGGCCGACGTCGAGACCCCCTCCGACGACAAGGACGACCGGGGCCGGCCCGAGATCATCCAGCCCCGGCTGGGCCTGACCGGCTGGCTGCGCTGGGCCTGGCGCCAGCTGACCAGCATGCGGACGGCGCTGCTGCTGCTCCTGCTGCTGGCCGTGGCGGCCATCCCGGGCTCGATCTTCCCGCAGACCCGGATCGACGAGACAAGGGTCCAGGCCTACCTGGCCGACCACCGCACCCTCGGGCCGTTCCTGCAGCGGGTGCACGGCTTCGACGTCTACGGCTCGCCCTGGTTCTCGGCGATCTACCTGCTGCTGTTCATCTCGCTGGTCGGGTGTGTGCTACCGCGTTCCCGGCATCACTTCAAGGCCTCCCGGGCCCAGCCGCCGCGGGCCCCGCGCCGGCTGGAGCGGATGCCGGCCTACCGGACCGAGACCACCGAGCTGGCCCCGGAGCAGGTGCTGGAGGCGGCCCGCCGGGCGCTGCGCCGGCGCCACTACCGGGTGGCGGTGCACGACGGGGCCAGCGTCTCGGCCGAGCGCGGGTTCCTCAGCGAGACCGGCAACCTGGTGTTCCACCTCTCGCTGGTGGCCCTGCTGGCCGCAGTCGCGGCCGGCTCGTTCCTCGGCTACAACGGCCAGACCGTGGTGATCAGCGGGCACAGCTGGGGCAACAGCCTGCCCCAGTACGACTCGTTCTCGGCCGGGCGCAGCGTCGACAGCAGCGACCTGCCGCCGTTCTCGTTCACCCTGGACGACCTCAAGGTGAAGTTCGACTCGACGTCGAGCGGTCACCAGTTCGGCGCCGCCCGGGACTTCACCGCCGACGTGACCTACCGGTCCAAGCCGGGGGCCGCGCCCGAGAAGCGGGTGATGAAGGTCAACCAGCCGCTGGAGGTCGACGGCGCCCGGGTGTTCCTGGTCGGCAACGGCTACGCGCCGCTGGTGACGGTGCGCGACGGCCAGGGCAAGGTCGCCTTCCGGGGCGCGGTGCCGTTCGTCGCGACCGACGACAAGTACACCTCGAACGGGGTGATCAAGGCCCCGGACGCGCTGCCGACGCCGATCGGGCTGATCGGCTTTCTGCTGCCGACCGAGGCCACCCTGCCCACCGGGCAACCGGTTTCGGTGTTCCCCGACCTGGGCAACCCCCGGCTGGTGTTCACCGCCTACACCGGAGACATGGGCCTGGACACCGGCGTCCCGCGCTCGGTCTACTCGCTCGACGTCACCAAGATGAAGCAGGTCACCGACAACGGCGCGACGTTCAGCGCGATGCTGGCCCCGGGCCAGGCGGTCGACCTGCCCGGCGGGATCGGCTCGGTGACGTTCGACGGCGTCCAGCGGTTCGCGGCGCTGAACGTGCGCTCGGACCCGACCAAGATGTATGTCCTGGCCGCCGCGATCCTGGCCCTGACCGGGCTGACCCTGTCGCTGTTCATCCGGCGACGCCGGGTGTGGGTGCGCGCGGTCGGCGGCCCCGAAGGCCGTACCGTGGTCGAGGTGGCGGGCCTGGTGCGGCAGGAGAACGTGGATCTGACCGCCGAGATGGTGGCAATCATGGACGCCGTGACGCGTCCCGACGAGGCACGAACGAGGGTGGGCCCCGATGGTGGTTAACGAGAACTTGTCGCAGCTCAGCAACGCCCTGATCTACTCGGCGATGGTGGCCTACACGATCGCCTTCGTGGCCTTCGCCATCGACCTGTCCGGCCGGGGTCAGGCCGCGGCGGCCGCGCTGGACGAGCAGGCGGCCGAGGCCGGCCAGCAGGCGAAGGCCAAGGTGCTGGTCGGGATCGCGCTGGCTGAGGCGCCGCTGGATGAGCAGCCCGGTTCCCCGGTGATCCGCCGGCGGGCGGTGGGCATCGCCCTGGCCACCACCTATGTCGCGTTCGGCCTGCACCTCGGGGCGGTGGTGGCCCGGGGCCTGTCGGTGCAGCGGGCGCCGTGGGGCAACATGTACGAGTTCTCGATCAGCGGCACCGTGGTCGTGACCGGCGTCTTCCTGCTCGTGCTGCTCCGCCAGGACCTGCGCTTCCTCGGCACCTTCGTGATCGGGCCGGTGCTGCTCAGCCTGGGCCTGGCCACCGCTGTGCTCTACACCGACGCCGCCCCGCTGCTGCCCGCCCTACAGAGCTTCTGGCTGATCATCCACGTCTCGGTCGCGTTCATCGCCTCGGCCCTGTTCACCCTCGGGTTCTCGCTGACCGTGATCCAGCTGGTGCAGGAACGCCGCGAGATCGCCCGGGCCAAGGGCCGGCCGCCGACCCGGGGCAAGTTCATGGACGTGCTGCCGACCTCGACCGAGCTGGAGTCGAGCGCCTACCGGGTGCACGCGATCGCGTTCCCGCTCTGGAGCTTCACCCTGATCGCCGGGGCCATCTGGGCCGAGAAGGCCTGGAGCTCGTACTGGAGCTGGGACCCGAAGGAAGTCTGGTCGTTCGTGATCTGGGTGGTCTACGCCGCCTACCTGCACGCCCGGGCCACTCAGGGCTACCGGGGCCGGAAGGCGGCCTACCTGGCCCTGGCCGGCTTCAGCTGCATCCTGATCAACTACCTGGTGGTCAACTTCTTCCTGGTCGGCTTCCACTCCTACGCCGGGGTCGGCTGAGCCCTGAGCCTCAGGGCTGGGGGTCGCCGTCCTCGTCGCTCTCGGCCGGATCCTCGGGGCGGCGGCGTTCGATTCGACGGGGCAGTTGCAGCGAACTGAGGAAGTCCGGGTCGTCGTCCGGCCCGATGGTGCGCAGTCGGCGGGACCGGGGCGGGCCCGGGGCCGGGGCCCGGCCGAGCAGGATCCAGAGCGCCCCGCCGAACAGCGGGACGCCCAGGATCAACACCAGCCACAAGGGTTTCGGCAGCCCCCGGATCTCGTCGTCGTCGCTGCGCAGGCAGTCGACGGCGGCATAGATGGTGACTCCGATCGCCGCGAGAACGAGAAGAACCGTTGACATCTGATTACTGTAGGCCAGCCTTCCTGTGATCAGCGCAGCCGGAAGTCACGAGGCAGTCTCAGGGTGAGCAGATTGGTCACGTCCTCGGCCGACATCGGCCGGGCGATCGCGTAGCCCTGCACCGCGTCGGCGCTGATCTCGCGGGCCGCCTGCAGCTGCATCACGGTCTCCACGCCCTCGACGACGACCCGTAGGCCGAGCGAGCGGCCCAGGGCGGCGATCGACCTCGGGACGGCGTCCTGCTGGCCCAGCTCGGTGGCCAGGGTCGGGTCGAGCTTGATCGCGCTGATCGGCAGCCGGCGCAGGGCGGTCAGCGAGGTGCCGCTGCGGCCGAAGTCGTCCAGCGCGACCGCGATCCCGAGCGAGCGGAGCATGCTCAGGGTGGACAGGGACTGCTCGGACTCGGGCAGCCCGGTCGCGCTGATCTCCAGCACCAGGCAGGACGAGCCCAGGCCGCGGATCGCCAGCTGGGCCGCGACCTCGTGGGCGAACTCCGGGTCGTTCAGCTGGCTGGGGGCCAGGTTGACCCAGACCTGGTCGACGCCGACGCCCTCGTGCCGCCAGACCACCAGGGCGGCCAGGGCCCGCTCGATCACCTGCATGCCCAGCACCGGGCCCAGGCCCAGTTCGTCGGCCATCGGGATGAAGCGCAGCGGCTCGACGACGGTGCCGTCGGCCCGGGTCCAGCGAGCCAGCGCCTCGGCCCCGACGATCCGGTCGTCGGCGGTGCCCCGGCCGAGAGCCAGCACCGGCTGGAAGGCGACCTCGATCGACTCCCGGCGGACGGCGTCCCGCAGTTCGATCTCCATCGTGGCCTGGCTGTGGGCGCCGGCCCGTACGGCCTGGTCGAACATCACCCAGCGGGCCCGGCCGGAGCGCTGCGCGGCCCGGGCCGCCTCGTCGGCGGCCTGCAGCAGGTCGTCGGCGGTGGCCAGGCCGGGCCCGGAGAGCGCGGCCCCCATCGAGCAGGTGACCGAGAGTTCCTGGGCCCCGGCGAGCAGCGGCTCGGCCATCAGCTCGGTGACCCGGCGGGCCACGGTGGCACACGTGTCGGCGTTGGCCCCGGTGAGCAGGACGGCGAACTGCGGCCGGCCGACCCGGGCCAGCAGGCGCTCAGGCCGGTACTCGGCTCGCAGCCGGCGGGCCACCTGCTCGGCGACGTCGTCGGCGACGGCCGGGCCGAGGCTGTCGGCCAGGTCCGAGAACCGGTCGATCTCGATCAGGACCAGCCCGATCTGGGTCTGGCCGGAGCGGCGGACCCGCAGGTTGCCGTCCAGGGCCACCGTGGTCGCCCGGAGCAGGGCGTCCCGGTTGGGCAGGCCGGTGTTGCTGTCGATCCCGGAGACGACGCCGAGCTGGGCGGTGACCGCGCGGGCGGTGCGCTCGCGGTTCAGGGCCAGCGAGGCGGTGCGGGTCAGGTCGTGGCGGTTGTGCATCGCCAGATGCCCGATCAGGGCGACCACCACGATGCCCGAGCCGAGGGCGAGCCGGACCGCGGTAGCCAGGTTGCCGGAGGCGTCGATCAGGAAGTCGAGGCCGAGCGGGCCGGTGGTGACCGCCTCGATCAGCAGCGGGGTGGCCAACGACACGATCGCCAGCGAGGTGATCGTCCGGCCCGCCCAGCGCCCGACCAGGGACGGGTAGACGGCCGCGGCGGCCAGCGCGACCATCAGCGTGACCGGGGTCATCAGCGCGGACAGCACCGGCAGGGTGGCCGCGGCGGCCAGCAGGGCGGTGGCCCGCACCACCCGGGCGGTGTCGCCGCCGGGCAGCAGCAGCGCGATCAGGCCGATCGCGGGCAGCGCCGCCAGCGGCAGCCAGGCCGTCGCCGGGGCGCCGGTGCCCCAGACGACCAGGGTGGTGACCACTGAGAGGGCGGTCGCCAGCAGCGGCTCGGCCGGCCGGCGGGGCTCGGTGACCAGGTGGATCGGGTCCGGGACCTGGGTCAGGGTGGGCGCCGCCGGCGGGTCGGTGAGCAGGGAGGGAACAGTCGGGGCTTCGGCCGGTGCCGGTTCCGGCTCGGGGGTGGTCAGGACGGGGGCGGGGTCGGCCGGCGGGGTGGACGGGCGAGGGACGGCCGGGGCCGGGGCGAAGATCACCTTGGGGCCGTCGGACAGGTCGATCGCCCGGTCCGGGCTCTCCGGCGTCCACTCGGCGGTGTCGGTCTGGTCGGTGGCCGGGGCCGGCGTGCCGGCCACGGTCTCGACGGGCTTCTCGACGAGCTTGTCGGTCGGCTTGTCGGTCGGCTTGTCGGTCGGCTTGGTCGGAAGGTCACCGATCAGGCCGTCGATGTGCTCGTCCTCGATCGCCATCGGCGCGGTGAGCAGCGGGTCGGGCAGGCGCAGGGGCTCGGTGTCGCCCCGGCGGGCCCGGCGGGGGCGCGAGCTGATCACGCGGGCCCGGACCCGGGCTCCCCGGCGCCGGCCGCGGGCCGAGGTCGCGGTTGCGGTCGGCTCGGCGACCCCCGACATCGCGGCGAAGTCCGACGGGGCGGCGGCACCCGCCGGCTCACTGGTGGTGGTTGGCTCGCGCAGAAGCGGCATCATGATCCCCTACCTGGCCGTCACTCGGACGGGTGAATGGTGATGCTGGCTTGTCGGCAACCGGCGGCCGGAACTTGAGCGGACGGCGTTAGGCTGGCCGGGTGCATCTGGCCCTGATCAAGTACTCCGTTCTGCGGCTGTCGTTCTTCGTCGCCAGCCTGATCCTGCTCTGGGTCGTGGGCGTGCGGCAGAGCATCCTGATGCTGGTCCTGGCCGCGGTGATCTCGCTGGCCCTGTCGTACCTGCTGCTGCGCAAGCAGCGCGACGAGCTGGCTCTGGCCCTGGACGCGCGGACCCGGGCCCGGCTGGACCGGCGCTCCGGAATTGGGCAGTCCGACGCCGACGAGGAGGACGCCGCCGTGGCCGCGACCGAGGGCCGCACCACGCCGGCGGCCGCGCCCACCCCGTCGCCGGCCGAGCCGGTGGTGCTGCCGGACGAGCGCCCGGCGTCAGAGCGCCAGGCCTCAGAGCGCCAGGCCGACCGCCAGTAGTAGGGCGTAGACCAGGGCCAGTCGCCCGGTGTCCCGCAGCACCGGCAACAGGGCCAGGCCCTCGGCCTCGCCGGCCACGATCCGGGCCGGCGGCACCGCGAGCGGAACGGCCAGCAGGGCCAGCCCGGCCCAGGGCTCGGTCGTCATGGTCAGCACGGCCGTCGCGAACGGCGCCACCAGCAGGCCCAGGTAGAGCTTGCGGGTGCCGGTCACACCGACCCGGACGGCCAGCGTGATCTTGCCGCTGGCCGCGTCCGTAGGCACGTCGCGCAAGTTGTTGACCACCAGGACGGCGCAGGCCAGGGCTCCGATCCCGACCGCCCCGGCGATCGCGGCCCAGGAGAAGCGGCCGGGCGGGGTGATCGCGTCCGCCTGCGTGTAGGTCGTGCCCAGAACGGCCACCAGTCCGAAGAACACAAAGACGGCGATCTCGCCCAGCCCGGCATAGCCGTACGGCCGCGATCCCCCGGTGTAGTACCAGGCCGCCAGCACGCAGGCCACCCCGACGAGCAGCAGCCAGAGGTGACCGCTACCGATCACCAGGGCCAGCCCGGCCACGGCGGCGACGCCGAAGGCGATGAAGGCAGCCTGCTTGACCTGCCCGGGCGTGGCCGCCCGGGAGCCGGTCAGCCGGAACGGGCCGACCCGGTCGTCGTCGGTGCCGCGGATGCCGTCGGAGTAGTCGTTGGCGTAGTTGACCGCCACCTGCAGGGCCAGCGACACGATCAGGGCCAGCAGGGCGCGCAGCGCGTCGTCCCAGCCCCAGGAGCCGGGTGGGTCGCCGTAGAACAGGCCGTCACGGGCCCAGCCGCGGCCGAAGCCGTTCTCTACATTGATCGCGGCCCCGGTGCCGATTAGGACCGGCGCCACCGCCAGCGGCAGGGTCCGCAGTCGTGCTCCGGAGATCCACTGTGCCCTCGTCGCCATCAAAGTCCTTCCAACGGCGGCTGTTCGAGCAGCGCCTTCTCGATCGCGGTGCGATCCGGTTTGCCCGGGCCGCGCAGGGGCAGGGCATCGAGCACGGTCAGCTGGCGGGGTGCGGCCGGAGCGGAGATCTCGGTGCTGATCAGGGCCCGGACGGCGGCCAGGCTCGGCGCCGCCGCGCCCGGGGCCATTACCAGGGCGGCCGCGACCCGCTCGCCCCAGTCCGGGTCGGGCAGCCCGACGACGACGGCCTCGAGCACCCCGGGCAGGCGGAGCAGGGCGGTCTCGACCGGGGCCGGGGCCACGTTCACCCCACCAGAGATGATCATGGAGTCGAGTCGGCCGGCAATCCGCAGTTCACCGGATGCCGGATCGAACGCGCCGGCGTCGTCGGTCCGGAACCAGCGCACCCCGTCGGCCTCGGTGCGGAACACCGGGTCGGGATCGGCGTCGGTGCCCCCGCCCAGGTAGCCGCGGGCCACCGTCGGCCCGCCCAGCCGGACCCGGCCGTCGGCGGCGTCGATCCGCACGCTCACGCCGTCCAGAGGCCGCCCGTCGTAGACGCAGCCACCGCTGGTCTCGCTCATGCCGTAGGTGGTGACCAGGCGGACGCCGACGGCCGCGGCCCGCTCCAGCAGGGCCGGGCCGGCCGCCGCGCCGCCGATCAGGATCGCGTCGAACCGGCGCAGCGCCTCGACCGCGCGCTCGCCGGCCGGGCCCGGGGTGTTCAGCAGTCGGCTGACCTGGGTCGGCACCAGGGCGGTGTAGCGGCGGGCACCGGCCATCGCGGCCACCGCCTCCGTGAACCCCTCCACCGTGAAGCCGCCGGTCGAGTCGAGGACGGTCGGCCGGGTGCCGGCGATCAGCGAGCGGACCAGCACCTGCAGGCCGGCCACGTGCTGGGCCGGCAGGGCCAGCAGCCAGCGGCCGGCCCCGCCGAGCCGGTCATGGGTGGCCGCGGCCGAGGCCAGCAGGGCCGAGGCCGGCAGCAGCACGGTCTTGGCCGCGCCGGTGGAGCCGGACGTGGTGACGGCGACCGCGGTCGGGTCCTGCGGGTCGTCGTCCGTTCCGTCCAGTTCGACCGGGATCGCTCCCATCGGGGCCGGCGGCCGGCCCGGGCCGAGCAGGCGCAGGGCGGGGCCGCTGCCGTTCAGGGCCGCGCGCAGGCTCGGCAGCAACTCCAGAACCGTCTCGTCGCCGGCCGCCGGCACGGGCGTCAGCAGGCGTCCGGTCACCGGCTCAGGGTAGAGCTTGCTGGTTTGGCCCAGCGCGGCAGGTTTCGGTCCGGGTACCGGAAGTGGCAGGCTGACGCCGTGCACTCCGTGGAACAGGCGCTCGCCGCCATCGGCCGCGTCGAGCCTGACGTCGCCGAGGACGCGCGCGCCGCCTGGGAATCGCTGACCGCCGGGGAAGGCCCCGAGTCGGTCACCCAGTGGCGCCTGCAGCAGTTCTGCTGGGACGAGCTCAACCGGTCCTGGATGTCCGACGCCGGCGGTCGCTGGCGGGTCGCCTCGGCTCTGGCCGCCCTGCTCGACGGCCTCGGCCTGCAGCGTTACTCCGCGATCGCCCGCAGCGAGACCACCCGGCAGATCCTGCTCACCGGCGACCAGGCCCCCGACCGGGGCCGCACCGTGGTCCGCCGGGCGATGCAGCGCTCCGGCATCGAACCGCCCGACACCGAGCTACTGACCTGGGGCTCCACCATCGGCCCGACCGAGGCCCAGGCCCGCGAGGCGGTCGCCGACCGGCTCGAGCTGGCGGTCGCGGTCGGCGACCTGATCCCGGGCTCGCGCGGCTGGCGCGACCTGCAGGCCGAGATCACCCTGAACGTGATGATGACGTCGCGCTCCGAGCTGGGCGGCGACGCGCTCTACGACGGCATCCTGGACGAGCGCCTCGACCACTGGGTCCGGGGGCCCCGGTCGACCACCCGCGGCGGCCTGCTGGCCCCGCTGGAGATCGTGCTGCGCGAGCCGGTCGACCCGGGCATGGCCGCGCCGGCCCGGGCCCTGCTACGCCCGCTGGACTGGCTGCTGACCGAGATCGGCGAGGGCCTGGCCCTGACCGCGGCCGGCTACCTGCCCCCGCGGACCGTGTCCCGGGCCCTGGACGAGCTGGGCTGGCGCGAGGAGCTGATCGGCCCGGCCAACCGCGAGGTCGACGCCTACCCGGTGCTGGTGCTGCGGGAGACCGCACAGCGGCTCGGGCTGTGCCGGCGACGGGCCTCCCGGCTGACCCTGACCCCGAGCGGCCGGGCCGCACTGGCCGACGGCCGCACCCTCTGGCAGGCGGTGGCCGCCGGCCTGGTAGGGCCGGAGCACTCCGCCCTGGCCGTGGCCTGGGAGGTGGTGCTCGCCGTCCTGGCTCCCGGCGACGTCGTCGGCGAGGAAGAGGTACGGGTGCTGGTCCAGGCCGTGATCACCGAGTCCGGCTGGCGGGTGGCCGGCCGCCGCACGCCGTCCGAGTCGGACACCAGCGCGCTGTTCTTCGCCGTGCTGCGGGAGCTGCGCTGGCTGGAGCTGGTCGAGGAGTCGGGCGCGCTGCTCGACCGCCAGCTGCGGGCTCGTTCCGGAGCCGCCGACCTGTTCCGGGCCGCGCTGCGGCACCGGGTGCTGCACCGCGACATCGTGCCCTTCTGAACTGAAGATCATCTCTGAACTGAAGGTCATCGCCGGGCTGCTGGAATGACCGGCCCGCCGGCGACCGACCGGCCCGCGACCGGCCGGCCCGCCGAGGGATGGCCGGCCAGGTAGCCGGGCACGTCGGCGGCCTCGAGCGGGCGGGCGAACAGGTAGCCCTGGCCGATCTCGCAGCCGAGGTTGCGCAGCAGGTCGGCCTGCTCCTGGGTCTCGATCCCCTCGGCCGTGGTCTGCAACTGCAGGATCTGGGCCAGATCGACCACCGTGCGCACGATGGCCAGATCCTCGTCGAGGACGGCGATGCTGTCGATGAACGACTTGTCGATCTTCAGCTTGTCCACCGGGAACCGGCGCAGGTACGACAGCGACGAGTAGCCGGTGCCGAAGTCGTCGATGGCCAGCTGGACGCCGAGCTGCTTCAGCTCGGCCAGCCGCTGCAGGATGCTGCCCGAGTCGTCCATCAGCACGGACTCGGTCAGCTCGAGGGTGAGGGCCCGGGCCGGCAGCCCGGTCCGGGCCAGGGTCGCGGCGACGTCGGCGGCCAGCGAGTCGTCGATCAGCTGGCGGACCGAGACGTTGATGCTCAGCTCCAGGTCGGGCCACATCGTCCGGCGCCAGGCGGCCACCTGGGCGCAGCTCTCGGTCAGCACCCAGCGGCCGAGCTCGACGATGGCGCCGGTCTCCTCGGCCAGCGGGACGAAGACGGCCGGCGAGATCGGACCGCGCTCGGGGTGCTCCCAGCGCAGCAGGGCCTCCATCCCGACCGGCCGGCCGGAGTCCAGGGCCAGCAACGGCTGGAACTGCAGCCGGAACTCGCACGCGACCAACGCCCGCTGCAGATCGCCCTGCAGTTCCAGCCGCTCGGTGGCCTCCTCGTGCATCTGCGGCTCGAACACCACGGCGCGGCGCGAGCCGGCCTGCTTGGCCCGGTACATCGCGATGTCGGCCTGGCCCAGCAACTCGGTCGCGGCCAGGTCGCCGGTCCCGCCGTGAGCCACCCCGATGCTGGCGGTGACGAAGATGTCCTTGCCCGCGATCCGGAACGGCAGCTCCATGGCCGCCGTGATCTGGGCCGCCGCCCGCAGACCGGCGCCGGTGTCCAGGGTGTTCTCCAGCAGGACGGCGAACTCGTCGCCGCCCAGCCGGGCCGCGGTGTCGGCGTCCCGGATGCAGTTGCGCAGCCGGCCCGCGACCTCGGCCAGCAACTCGTCGCCGGCGCCGTGGCCGAGGCTGTCGTTGACCGCCTTGAACCGGTCCAGGTCGATGAACAGCACGGTCAGCCGGCCCCGGTCCGGCTCACCGCCGGCCAGGGCCCGGTTCAGCCGGTCCAGGAACAGCGGCCGGCTGGCCAGACCGGTGAGCGAGTCGTACGAGGCCTCCCGGATCGCCTGCAACGTGTTGGCGTCGTTCAGAGCCAGGCTGACCTGCTCGGCGAAGGCGGCCAGCAGGTCGAGCCGCTCGGACTGCCGGTCGGTGCGGGCGCCGTCGGTGACCAGGCCGACGGTCACCAGGCTGCCGATGATCTCCCCGCTGGCGTGCACCGGGGCCGCGATCAGGCCGCCGGCCAGGGTGTCGGCTGCCCCGCTGCCGGTGACCAGCTGGTCCCGGGCGATCGCCTCGGTAGCCAGTGACAGCACCAGCTCGTCGGCGTCCGGTCCGGATCGGCGCCCGCAGACCGAGGGGATCCCGGGACGGCCGTCGAGCGGGTCGATCAGGACCAGGGCCACGAAGTCGCCGTCTAGCATGGCCGAGGCCCCGCTGGTCACGGCGTCCAGCACGGTCTGCAGCGGCGCCCGGTGGGAGATGTCCCGCTGGATGGCCAGCAGGGTCTCGAGCAGGCGCTCACGCTGCCGGAGGGTCTCCAGCAGCCGCAACCGCCGCTCGGCCTCCCGCTCGCGCAGGCTCTGGGCCTGGGCGTTGTCGAACGACGCGGCCAGCTGGCCGGCGATCAGCAGGATCGCGTCCAGCCGGTCCGGGGAGAACACGCTGTGGTGCAGCTGGTTCTCCAGCACCAGCATCACCCGGGGCGCGCCCTGCGACAGGATCGGCACCACCAGCAGCGAGCAGCACCGCACCTCGGCGAAGTACGGGTCGGCCGCGAACCGGTCGTCCCGGGTGGCGTCGGAGACCACCAGGGGCTTGCGGGTCCGTTCGGCGTACCGGAACGCCGACAGCGGCAGCAGCCCGGCCAGGCCGGCCGAGTCCGGGCCCACCGCGGTCGGCTCCGTCCCGGCCGCGCCGGGCAGCATCCAGCCGTCGTCGTTCTGGTTGCGCAGCAGCACCCGCACCGCAGTGGCCCCGGTCATCGCGGTCAGGACCTCGACCGCCCGGCCCCGGAGCCGGTCGATCTCGGTCTCGCTGCCCAAGGCCTGAGAGGCCCGCAGAACGGCCATCAGGTCGACCGCCTCGGAGGAGACGTCCAGCAGGGCGTCGCCCGGGCCGGCCGGCCCGGCCACCGGCCCGGGGCCGGTCAGGGGCCGGGCGGTGCGCAGGAACGGGTAGAGCTCGTGCATCCGGGCGACCTTGGCGCTCGCCCCCCAGGCCGCGTAGCTGTCCCGGGCCTGACCGAGCAGGCTGTGGGCGGCGTGCTGGTGACCGTGGGCAAGGTGGAACAGGGCGGCCCGTTCGGTGATCAGGGCCTTGTGCCAGGGCCGCCGTCCGCCCACCTCCGGCCTCACCGCATCCTGCATCGCGGCGTCGAAACCACCCATCGTGGAACGGAAGTCGCCCACGGCCCAGGCCCGCTCGGCGTCCACGAAGGCCAGCAGGTGGCCGAAGTTGCCGGCCGAGTCGGCGGCCCGGCCGGCCAGCCAGGCCCGGTGGACGTCGAACTGCTCGATCAGGACGGCGCGCTCCGGCTCGCCGGTCGCGTTCCGGGCCGCCTCGGCCAGGGCCAGGGCCTGGAGCAGGTGAGCGCGGGACACCGTGTAGCTGCCCTGGATGTAGGGCAGCCAGGGCAGCGCCGCCCGGGCCTGGACGGCCAGCTCGCCGTGATCGCCAAACAGGGCCGCGCTCAGGGCCCGGGTGATGTGATAGTTCGCCGCGGCCATCGGGTTGGCCGGCAGACCCGCCACATAAGTGGCCTCGTCGAAGGTTTCGTCACTGAAGCCGCCCCGACCGCGAGTCTCGCCGCGCAGCGCCCGGACCAGTTGCCGGTAGGGCACGGCGGCCTCGACGGTCTGGTCGTTGCCGGTCCGGGCGGCCAGGGCCAGCCCGGCCTCCACCGGGCCCACGTACTGCTCCAGGGTCGGGGCGCAGTCCAGCAACGACGGCGTGGTGGTGTGGTAGGTGAAGACGGCGGTCTGCGGATCGCCGCCGCGCAGCAGGCCCTCACGGGCCCGCTGGGCCTGGAGCAGGCACTCCTCCAGCGACTCGAACCAGTGGGCCGAGGACACCGAGAACAGGAATCGGGCGTGCGACGTCTCCGGTTCGTAACCCCGCTCGCCGCTGGTGGCCAGCACCCGTTTGGCCACCCGGTAGCCGATCCGGTGATCCTGCCGGGCTCCGATCGCGACCACCGCGGCGTGGTTGATCGGGCCGACCAGGGCTCGGCAGGGGCCGTGCTCGGCCCACAGCCGCGCACTCTCCAGCACCAGCCAGGCCAGCACGTTCTGGTCACCGAAGAACGACGGCGGCATCATCCGGTTGATGATCGAGGCGATCGCGTTCACGGTCGGGTCCAGCACCTCGGGCCGGGCCAGGTCGCCGGCCTGGTCGTCGGCGTCGACCCAGCGGTAGAGCTGATCCAGGCCGCGGTCGACCTCGCCGGCCAGCCGGTCCGCGGCCGGGATGGCCAGGCCGAGCCGGCCGAGCAGGCGCAGGCCGAGAGCCACCGCCTCCTGCGGCCGGTTCTGGTTGGTCAGGCCGGCGATCTGGACCCCGGCCGCCTCGACCTCGGCCAGCGGGTCCGGGCAGCGCCGGGTGATCGACTGGTAGAGCTCGTCCATCTGCGCGAACTGGCCCAGACCGTAGAGCGTGGCGTGGCGCTGGATCTCCAGCTCGAGCAGCAGGCGGCTGTCCTCGGCCGTGCCCAGGCCGATGATCAGCAGGCCGGCGGACCGGAGAAAGCGTTCCCGCGCGGTCGGATTGGTGACGGCCATGGTGGCTGCGGCCCGCTGGAAGACGATCGCCACCTGACGCCGTTCGGCCGGGTCGGTGACCGCGTCGAGGGCGGCCAGGTACTGCTCGGCCGCCTCGGCGTTCTGGCCCGGTCCGGTGGCCAGCCGCCGGGCGATCCGCAGTTGCAGGGACTGGAGCGTGGCCGGGCTCAGCCGGGTCCGGGCCGCCCGCCGGGCCCGCTCGTGCCGAAAGCTCACGGTCTGCCCGCCGCCGGTGCCTTCGGTGCTGCCGGTGGAGGTCAGGGTGAGCAGATCGTCCTCGCTCGCCGGGCCGAGCCGGTCGCGCAGCTCGGCGGCCGGCAGCGCGGTCGCGGCGGCCAGCAGGTCGAGATCGACCACGCCGCTGAGGCACGCCATCGTTTCCAGCACCGCCGCGGTCGGCTCGGGCAGCCGGTCTATCCGGGACCGGAGCAGCTGGGTCCCGACATCGCCGGCCCCGACGTGACGGCGGATCCGGCCGGCGTCCCACGACCAGCCGTTCCCGGTGAGGGTCAGGGCCCCCTCGGCCCGTAGGGCGTTGAGCAGCTCGACCGTCTCGTAAGGATTCCCGCCGGTGCGGTCGCCGACCGCCGCGGCCAGCCGTGCGGCCTCGTCCGGGGCCAGTCGGAGCATTTTCCGCACCATGGTGGCCAGGTCGGCCGGAACCAGGTCGGTCAGCTCGATCCGGGCCGGGGCCCGGCCCAGCCCCTGCCACCGGGCCGAGAGCGACCGCAGCGGGTGGTCCTCGCCGATCTCGCCGTCCCGGTAGGCCCCGACCAGCAGCAGCCCGGAGAGGTCGTCGTCGGTCAGCACGGTGTCGATCAGCCCGAGCGGGAAGGCGGTCGCCCACTGCAGGTCGTCCAGCACGATCACCACCGGGCGGGCCGGAGATGCGGTGACCCGCAGGATGTCCAGCCCGGCCCGGAAGACCCGGCTCTGGATCTGCAGCGGATCCCCGGTCGGCCGCTCCGGGCGGACCCCGAGCAGCAGCTCGAACTCCGGGATCAGGGCCGCGGCCATCGGCGCCTTGTCGCCGAGCGCGATCAGCAACTGCTCGCGATAGCCGGCCAGCACCCCGTCGGGCTCGGCCAGCAGCATCCGGCCCAGTCCGCGCAGGGCCCGGGTGACGGCGTCCGAGCGCTGGTCATGGTTGCGCTCGTCGAACTGGCCGTAGACGAACCAGCCGCCGGCCGCGGTGACCACCGGCCGCAGCTGATCGATCAGCGCGGTCTTGCCCACTCCCGCTCCGCCGGCGACCAGGATCCCGCCGGCCGCGCCGGCGCAGGCCGCCTCGAAGGCGTCGATCAGAGCGGCCAGCTGGGGTTCGCGAGCGATCAGCTCCGGCGGCGCGGCCAGCCGCAGCGGGAAGTCCCGCAGGCCGAGCCGGAAGTCGGTGTCGGCCGGCTCGTCCCGCAGCCGGCGCAGGTCGTGGCCCAGCCCGGCGGCACTCTGGTAGCGGCGGGCCGGTTCCTTCTCCATCAGCCGGCCGATGACGTCGGACAGCCCGGCCGGCAGCAGCGGGTTGAGCTCAGCCGCCGGCACCGGCACCCGGGCCAGGTGGTCGTGGATCAGAGCCAGCGGGTCGTCCTCGCCCCGGCCGAACGGGGGCCCGCCGGTGGCCAGCTCGTACAGCGTGACGCCGAGCGAGTAGAGGTCGGTCCGCTGGTCGGGCACCTGCCCGGTGCGGCCGGTCTGTTCCGGGGCCAGGTAGGCCAGGGTGCCGCTGATCGAGGTGCTGGCGGCCCGGCCGGGCTGCTCGTCGACCACCGTGCCGGCCAGGTCGAAGTCGATCAGCATCGGCGTCCGGTCGGCCGCCCTGATCAGGATGCTGGCCGGGTTGAGGTCTTGGTGGACGACGCCCCGCTCGTGCACCCGGGCCAGCAGGTCGGCCAGGTTCACGGCCAGGTCGAGCAGGTCGGCCAGTTCGGCCGGCGAGGTCGGCCCGGCCGGGCCGATCAGCTCGGACAGCGGGTCCCCGGTCGTCGCCGGGAAGGCGAGCAGGGCCCCGGCCGGCGGTCGCAGGGGGTTCGGCACCCCCGGGACGCCGGCCAGCCGGAGCAGCATCGCCGCCTCGTGGGCGGCCCGGGCCACCGCGTTCGGGCCCAGCGACTCCTTGTGGATCTCGGGACGGCCGCCGTCGACCTCGACCAGCGTGATGCGCAGGCGGGCGGTGTGCTGCAGGACAATCCGGCGGCCCTCGGAGCGGCTGCCGCCGACGGCAGCAGCGGAGGGCTCACCGACCTCGGTCATCCTGCCTCGCAATCGCCCTCGTTCTTCAGCGGGCCCCGGTCCGGTTCCGGGCCGGGACGCGCGGGCCCGGCGACGGTGCGGGCACCTGGTCTCCGGACTTCCATCGGATCGGCCGGGCCGGGCCTGAAGGGTCAGGCCCGGGGTCGACCCCGATCGGGGGCCGTCAGGCCTGGTCGGGAGTGCTCGGGTCCTCCGGCCGGCCCTGCTGCTCGCGGCGGCGCCGGTCCTCCTCCTGGCGGGTCAGCAGCCGCTGCCGCTCGCGCTGGGCCCGGCCCAGCCCGGCCAGGAACTCCGGGTCGTCGTCCGGGCCGATCGGGTGCTGGGCCAGGCCCTCGGCGGTCCAGCCGTAGCCGTCGGCCCGGGGCGGCCCGGCCGGTGACCGCTGGTGCCGGCGGCTGCCAGCCTCACGCCGTGAGATCAGCCAGGCGAGGGCCCCGAACAGCGGGATCACCAGGACCGCGGCGATCCAACCGGCCCGAGACAGGCCGCGGACCTCGGCCGCAGGCGTCTGCAGGCACTCGATCACGCAGTAACAGATCAGACCGATGTAGACCAACGCGGGCAATACGCTCAGCAGCACGGGGCCGCCCCCTTCGAGTCCTCGATCGGTATCGCAGAACAGAAAGACTGCCACGCCGAGCCGCTCGGTAGCGCTCCTTCGCGCACAGTGAGTTCGCTGGTCCGTCCGGAGGGTCAGTAGTAGTAGGGGTACGGCGACCAGTCCGGCGGCCGCTTCTGCAGGAACGCGTCGCGGCCCTCGACCGCCTCGTCGGTCATGTAGGCCAGCCGGGTGGCCTCGCCCGCGAACACCTGCTGGCCCATCAGGCCGTCGTCGGTGAGGTTGAAGGCGAACTTCAGCATCCGCTGGGCGGTCGGGCTCTTGGCGTTGATCTCGGCCGCCACCTCGAGAGCGGTCCGCTCCAGGTCGGCGTGGTCGGCCACCAGGTTGACCGCGCCCATCCGCTGCATCGCCTCGGCGTCGTAGGCCCGGCCGAGGAAGAAGATCTCCCGGGCGAACTTCTGGCCGACCATCTTGGCCAGATAGGCCGAGCCGTACCCGGCGTCGAACGAGCCGACGTCGGCGTCGGTCTGCTTGAACCGGGCGTGCTCCCGGCTGGCCACGGTCAGGTCGCAGACCACGTGCAGGCTGTGCCCGCCGCCGGCGGCCCAGCCGTTGACCACGGCCACCACCACCTTGGGCATGGTCCGGATCAGGCGCTGCACCTCCAGGATGTGCAGTCGGCCGCCCTCGACCGCGACCCGGGCGGCGTCCACCGTGTCGCCGGTCTCGCCCTCGGCGTACTGGTAGCCGGACCGGCCCCGGATCCGCTGGTCACCACCGGAGCAGAAGGCCCGGCCGCCGTCCTTGGCGCTCGGCCCGTTGCCGGTGAGCAGCACGGTGCCGACGTCGGGGGTGCGGCGGGCGTGGTCCAGGGCCCGGTAGAGCTCGTCGACCGTGTGCGGCCGGAAGGCGTTGCGGACCTCGGGCCGGTCGAACGCAATTCGGACGGTTGCCCCGGCCGGCCCCGGCAAGATGCACCGATGGTAGGTGATGTCGGTAAAGTCATGGTCCGGGACAACAACCCACGACTGCGGATCGAAGATCTCTGAAACGGTCTTGGTCGGCACCTGCCGAGAATAGGCCGGGCGGCGACGGCGTGCGCCGGGGCCACTGGGCACGAGCTCACGACCGAGGGTGGTGATGACCATGGCGGCCGAGCCCCGCCTGCGGTTCCACCTCCTCGAAGAAGGGGCGATCTGGTACCACCAGGAGCCGTCCCGCAGCCACGTGCTGATCGACCCGCAGGCCGAGGCGCGCGCGCTGGCACCGGGTTTCGTCCGGCCGATCGAGCTCTGGCGGGCGCCGCGCTGGCAGCGCCGGCCGAGTGTGGCGGTGGTCCGCTACTCCGAGTCGGACGACGCCGAGCCGGCCGGCGGCCACGCCGGGTTCGACGCGGACGTGCCCCCGGCGGCCGGCGACGTGGTCAACCGGCAGAGCGTGGTCGACTTCGTCGGCGACGTCTCGGCGTTCCGGCTCGGTGCACTCGGGGCCCTGATCGACGCCGTGGCCGCGGCCCTGGACGGCGGCCCGCCGGTGGTGCTGGCCGCGGCCACGACCGAGGCCGGGGCGCTGTGGATCGGCGCCGTCAGCTTCTTCGCCCCGCCGGCCACCTGCCTGCGGATCTCGTTCTCGACCCACGAGCGGCTGGACGACGTCCTGGCCCAGCTGGAACGCGAGCGACCGGGCGGCCCGGACGCCGCACCCGGCTCGGCCGCCGACCGGGCGCCCGGCGCGGGCTGGCGCGGCCCGGTGCTCAGCGTGGTCGCGCAGGCCGATGTCGACCGGCTCAGCCGGCGCGACGACCTGCCGGTGGTGATCGTCGATCCGCGGGTCGAGGCCACCCTGGTCGCGGTGGACGGGGTCGATCACCGGCTGACCCACCTCGGGCAGCGGATCCGGGTGACCGACTGGTCGCGCCTGGCCCTGGACGCCTGCTGCGAGGACTTCACCGTGCTGGAGCGCTGCCTGCGCCGGCTCGACGAGGTCAGCCTGGCCACCCCGGCCCCCGGCGGGCAGCGGGGGGAGTGGTGGCCGGTCGAGGTCGGGGCCCAGGCCCGGTTGCAGCAGGCCGCCGGTCCGGCCTGGCCGCTGGCCGCCGCGGTGGCCCTCAGTGGCGACCTGCCGCTGGCGCTGCCGACCGCGACCCGGGTCATCCTGCGGGACACGCCCAGTTCGGTACGGCTCTCCAGCGAGCTCGCCGGAGCCCTGACCTCGCTGGTCGCGGCCACCGTGAACGATGCCGAGCAGGCCTGGACCCGGCTGCGGGCGGCTCAGGCCGGGGAGCCGGTCCGGGGGGCGCTGGTGCAGGCCGCCTTCGAGAGCTACCTGCGGCTGTCCCTGGCCGACGACTCCTGGCTGCTGCGGCAGGCCCCGCCGCTGCCGACCGCGGTGCCGTTCGACCCGGGCCTGGCCGGCCGGCTGCGGGCCTCGATCGCCCGGCTGGTCGAGCGGCTGGCCTCGGACCGCAGCCGCGACGTCCGCAAGGGAGTGCTGCTGCTGCGGGCGATCGACTTCGCCGACCGGACGGCCCGGCTGGTCGGCGGGCCCAACCTGGCCGGACTGGGGCTGGGCCGGCTCACCGACCAGGCCGTCCGGGCCCTGCTCGACCCCGACCTGGGTGCTCGGATCGCCGAGATCGCCGGCCCGCTCGACCAGGTGGCCCTGGCCCGCTGGATCGTGCCCCCGCTGACCCGGGAACAGGCGGCCTGGCCGCAGGCCGGCGCGCCGGTGGGGGAGCGGCTGCCGGCCGCGGTGATCGCCCTGCTGGCCGCGGCCGTGGACGTCGACCAGCTGGTGGCCGTGGCCCGGTCCGAAGCGTTGGCCGGGCAGCCGGTGTCGCTGGAGGTGGCGGTCGCCTCGGCCTCGGGCCGGATCGCCGGCGACCAGCGGCTGCGCGGCCCGGCCGTGGAGTACCTGCTGCACCAGGTGGCCCGGGCCTACCCGGACGCGGATCCGGCGGCCATGGTGGCCGAGGTGTTCGACCGCCTGGTCGACGCCGAGCCGTGGAGCGCCGCCGTCCTGCTGCACGTGGTTGAGCGGGCCCCGAGCGTGCTGGGCCCGGAGCTGGTCCCGATCGCGTTGCGGCACCTGCCCGACTGGATCGACGACGCCGCCGGTGGCCGGCTGGCCGCCGCGCTGTTGAAACGGATCCCGTTCCTGACCCGGCGAGGGCCGGCAGGCCAGGACCGGCCGCGCCGGGGCGGCACCACCGACGCCCAGGCCCAGCTGCTGAACCTGCTGGCCGCGACCGGGGAGGGCTGGTTGCAGGTGGACGACGGCCTGCACCGCCGGGCGGCCGAGATCCTGATGTGGGCCGACCGGGCCTGGCCCGGCGCCGACCAGCAGGTGCGGCGGCTGATCGCGCCGCGGATCACGGTGGCCGCGTTCCAGGTCGCCCTGGCCGCCGAGCCGGCCCAGGCCCGGACCGTACTGCGCTCCCGGCTCGCCGTGGTGCCGGTCGGCTCGACCTGGCGGACGGCGGTGCCGCTCGGCGTCGAGCCGGCCATGCCGATGATGGCCGAGGTGCTGCGGGCCAACCGCTACCGGCTGGCCGGCGAGCTGGTGATCGCTTCGACCCGCTCGATGCTCGACCCGCCGGAAGGCCTCGGCGAGCAGCCCCGGCTGCCGCTGCTGCCGGTCGGGCCGGTGCTGCGCTGGCTGGTCACCCACGACGACACCGCCGAGCTCCAGGAGCACCTGGCCGTCCTGGTCGACCAGGAACTGCGCCGGCACCAGGGGCCGGTCGACCGGGCCAGCCTGCTCGCCTTCTGGGACCGCGCGCTGCCGGGCGCGTCGCTGGCCGCGGCCGACGAGGCCCTGCGCCAGCTGCGCGGCCCGGCGCTCGGCGGAGTGCTGGACGTCGCCCTCGGCGAAGGCCCCGGGGCCGATCCGCAGCCGGCCTGGAGTTCCGGGCTGCTGGCCCTGGTCAACCGCCCGGCCCGGCGCGAGCTCGGCGTCCGGGTCCGGCGTTCCCCGGCCACCTCGGGCGAGATCGACCTCCGGACCGGCCGGTCCGATTCACCGGCCGGCCCACCGGTGGATCCACCGGCCGAGCCACCGCTCGATCCACCGATCCCGGGCGGCTCCGGCCGGGGCGTCTCGAACGGCACGGCCCACCTCGTTCCCGATCCGCCGCCGACCCGGGGCCGGTGGTGGCGCAGGTGGGTCGCGCGCTGATCGGCCCGGCCGGTGAGCGACGATGAACGGATGAACCCGTCCACGGCACTGGCCACGGTGATCGTCGAGGCGCTGGCCGAGCTCGGGGTTCGCCAGGTGGTGCTCTGCCCGGGCAGCCGCTCGGCCCCGCTGGCCTACGCCGTGGCCGAGGCGGCCACGGCCGGGCGGGTGCGGTTGCACGTCCGGCTGGACGAGCGGTCGGCCGGGTTCGTCGCCCTCGGCCTGGCCCGGGCCGACCCCACGACCCCGGCCGCGGTGATCACCACCTCCGGGACGGCGGCCGCGAACCTGCACCCGGCCGTGCTGGAGGCGGCCCACGCCGGGGTGCCGCTGCTGGTGATCACCGCCGACCGGCCGCACGAGCTGCGCGCCACCGGGGCCAGCCAGACCACCGACCAGGTCAAGCTGTTCGGCGACGCGGTGCGCTGGTTCGCCGAGATCCCGGCCCCGCAGCGGGGCCCCGGCCTGGTCGGGGCCTGGCGCAACGTGGTCGCCCGGGCGGTGGCCGCGGCCCGGGGCAACCCGGGCGGGCGGCCCGGCCCGGTCCAGGTCAACGTGGCCTTCACCGACCCCCTGACCCCGGACGACCCGGCCGGCCCGGACCGGCCCGACTGGCCGGAGCCGTTGACCGGGCCGCTGGGCACGGCCGGGCTGACCCGGCTCGCGCCGTCCCCGAGCCCGACCCCGGTGACCCTGCCCACCGGGCCCCGGACCGTCGTCCTGGCCGGTGACGGAGCCGGCCCGGCCGCGGCCGAGCTGGCCGTCCGGGCCGGCTGGCCCCTGCTGGCCGAGCCGTCGTCCGGCGCCCGCACCGCCGGTGCGATCGGGCCCTACCGCCTGCTGCTGGCCCGGCCCGAGCTCGGCGGCCGGATCGAGCGGGTGGTGATGTTCGGCCGGCCGACGCTGTCCCGGCCGGTCACCCGCCTGCTCGGCAGGGCCGACGTCGAGCTGGTGGTGGTCTCGGACCGGCTGGACTGGGCCGACCCCGGCCGGCGGGCCGCCCTGGTCGCCGGCGCCGTCGCGCCGGCCGAGAACGAGCCGTCCGCCCCGGACTGGCCGGCCGCCTGGTCGCTCGCGGCCGGCACGGCCGGGGCCGTGATCGACCGGCTGATCGACGACGAGGCCGCGGCCGGCCGGCTGACCGGCGCCCTGATCGCCCGCGAGCTGGCCGCCGTCACCGGTCCCGGCGACGTGCTGTTCGCCGGCTCCAGCAATCCGATCCGCGACCTCGACCTGGCTGCCGGCCCGCTCGCGCCGACCGCCCGGCTGCTGGCCAACCGGGGCCTGGCCGGGATCGATGGCACGCTCTCGACCGCGGCCGGGGTGGCCCTGGCCGACTCCACCACCGGCCGGGTGCGCTGCCTGGTCGGCGATCTGACCTTCCTGCACGATGCCGGCGGTCTGCTCGTCGGTTCGCGCGAGCAGCGCCCGGACCTGCAGATCGTCGTCCTGGACGACGGCGGGGGCGGGATCTTCGAGCTGCTCGAGCACGGCGGCCGGGCGGCCGGCGACCCGGCCCGGCGGGAGATCTTCGAGCGGGTCTTCGGCACCCCCCAGGACGCCGATCCGGCCGCCCTGTGCGCCGGCTACGGGGTGCGGCACGAGCTGGTGGACGACGTCGATCGGCTGCGCCAGGTGCTCGCCGACCCGCCCACCGGAACCAGTGTGATCCAGGTCCGGGTCGAGCGGGCCCGGCACCGGCCGTGGTCCGAGCAGCTCCGGCTCGCGATCGAGGCGGCGCTCGACTGAATAGCCCGTCCGGGTCAAGGCCACCCCGCCACCACCCGATGACCTCCTGACGCAGTCTTTCCAGGAGGTGACGAGCGGTGCCGGTACCGACCTTTCGGTCGACCCCGCTCGCGGCCGTCGGAGTGGTGGCCGCCGTGATGCTCTCCGGCGCCGCCGCCTGGGCGCTGAGCGAGGCCGGATCGCCGACCTCGGTGGCCACCCGGCTGATCGACGACGACTCCGGGCACCCGCTGTTCACCGACACTGACGACCTCGTGCCGGGCCGGGCCCGCGCGGCCTGCCTGGCCGTGGCCGCCGGGGGCGGCGGTCCGGACGACCAGGTTCGGCTCCTGGTCGACGACCTGACCGGCCGGCTGGCCCCCCAGCTCGGCCTCGAGGTGCTGGTCGGCACCGGTGGCCGGTACGGCGATTGCACCGGTTTCACCGGCTCCCGGATCTATCAGGGCACCGTCGCCGGACTGGCCGCCCTGGGGCAGAAGGGGATCACCAGTGGCTGGGCCCCGGGCCCCCGATCGAGGCGCACGTTCAAGTTCGTGGTCACCCTGGCCGACGAGTCGTCCGGCCAGGGGCAGCAGGCCGGGGCCACCTTCGTCTGGCGGCTGGACGGCCCGGGTCCGGAACCCACGCCGTCCGGCTCGCCGACATCGTCCGGCCCTCCCGGCGACGGCGATGGACCCGGTGGTGGCTCCGGTCCCGGTGGGTCGGGTGGCTCCGGGTCGGGTGGCTCCGGGTCGGGTGGGTCCGGGACCCAGGGTTCGCCGGTCGTTCCGCTGCCGGGTGGGTCCGACACCGCGGCGTCCGAGCCGACGCCGTCCGCCGGTTCCGGGAGCACGGCCGAGCCGTCGACCTCCCCGACCTCCCCGACCTCGGACGCCGTGTCGCCCTTCTCGCCGTCCGGTCCGCTCTCGCCCGGGTCCGGGGGCTCGGGGTCGGACGGATCCGGTGGCTCGGGCTCCGACGGGGCCGACCTCCGGCTGACCGTGACCGTGCCCCGCCAGGTCGGGCGGACCGTGGTCGGCGTGCTGGCCCGGCCCCAGTTCACCCTGCTGCCGATCCTGCTGGCGGCCGCGTTCATGCTGCTGCAGTACCGGATCGACGCGCGAGATCCCAAGCTGGCCAACGCCTCCCGGACCCGTCGGGAGCTGACCCTGGCCTTCCCGCTCGAGTACGGCTCGGCCGGCTATCGGGCGGCCGGCGGAGCGGGGCCGGGATGAGTCGACTGCCCCGGCCCCGCCGGGCCGAGCAGCCGCTCTCGGCCGCCCGGCTGCTCTCACCGGCCCGCCGGACCGAACCGCGGACCGAGCCGCGGACCCAGTCACGGACCGAGTCACGGACCCGGCCGGCCCAGTCCTTCGGCGGCGGCGACCTGGTCCCGCTCAGCCAGCGGATCACCGTTCTGTCCGCCGTCCGGGCCGTGATCTGCCTGTCCTTGCTGCTCGCGGCCGGGGTCGACGGCAGCCTGCACCGGGCCGTCGACGTCGCCGGCCCGCTCGGATACCTGCTGGCCGCCTCGCTCGCGAGCGCCGCGATCCTGCTGATCACGCACCGGCCCACCGCGGTGGGCGGGCTCGGCCTGGTGCTCTGTCTCGACAGCCTGGCCCTGCAGTGGGTCCAGCACCGAGCCGGGCCGGACCTGCCGGTCGACCTGGCGATCGCCATCTTCCTGGTCTCGGTCTGCCTGCTGGCGTCGTTCCGGACCGGCCTGAAACTGGTGATCTGGCAGTCGTTGCTGATCGGGCTGGATGATCAGGGCGGGCAGAACGGCCTGTTCGACACCTCGCCCGGTCGCTCGCCGCACCGCGCGGTGACCGAACTGATCCTGCTCTGGGCCCTGGTTCTGGTGGTCTGCCTGGCCGCCTCGATCAGCGAGCGCGAACTACGCCGCCGCCGCCACGACGCCGAGACCGTGCAGGCCTTCGCCACCGCCCTGCACCGGGACGACGACCCGCGGCTGGTGCTCGGGCGCACCGTCCGGTTCGTGGTCGACGAGCTCGACGCCCGCCGGGTGCTGGTCTGCAGCCGGCCCGGCGGCCGGTTGACCGTGCTCGCCGGTCACGGCCTGGACGACGCGGCCGCCCGATCCACCGCGACGGTTCAGGCCGCCGGCGATCCCTCCGGCCTGCTGCCGCTGGCCGAGCGGCCGGGGGAGCCGGCCCTGCTGCTGGCGCTGGACCGGATCCGCGATCCGTGGCTGAGCGCGCTGCTGCCCGACGCCCAGCGCCTGGTGGTGCTCCCGCTGGGACCGGACGGCCGGGGCGACCCGCTCTGGCTGATCTTCGAGCACGGCGCCGGGGACGGGGCCCGGGTGGAGCGCCGGGTGCTCGCCACCGCCGGGCAGGTCTCGGCCACCGCGGCCCTGGCCCTGTCCCGGGCCGTGCTGTTCCAGCAGGCCCAGGCCCAGGCGGCCACCGACACGCTGACCCGCCTGCCCAACCGCCGCGCCTTCGACCAGCGGTTCAACGAACTGGCCGGCCTGACCTCGACCGAGGGCTTCGCCGTGATCATCGCGGACGTGGACCGGTTCAAGGCGGTCAACGACACCTACGGCCACCAGGTCGGCGACGTCGTGCTACAGGCGGTGGCGGCCACCCTGGCCGCGGCCGCCCCGCCCCATGCGCTGGTGGCCCGGTACGGCGGCGAGGAGTTCGCGGCGCTGCTGCCGGGTGCCGATGCGGCCGAGGCGATGGAGGTGGCGGAACGGCTGCGGTCGGCCGTGGCCGCGATCCGCGACCCGATCGTGGTGACCTCGAGCTTCGGCGTGGGCGTGGTCCCGGCCGGCGAACCGGCGGACGAGGTGGTGGCCGCCGCCGACGCGGCCCTGTACCGGGCCAAGGAGGCCGGCCGCAATGCGGTCATGCTCGGCGATCTCTCGGAGGTCACCCGGTCGGGCTCATGACGACGCCGGTGCGTGCCGATGAAACCGGTGATCCGGCTCGCCTCCGGCGATTGCCGACCCCACCGGCAAGAGAGGACGCGACGTGACTGGCCGACCGGACGGGCGGGCTCAGCGGTTCGTGCGCTGGGCCCTGGTCACGAGCGTGCCGCTCGGGCTGTTGCTCAGCTCGGCCTGGGTCTGGCAGGGCAGCCAGGCGGCTTACACCGGCGTCACCTCCAACTCCGGCAACACCTTCTCGGCCGGCACGGTCAGCCTGACCGACGACGACAGCGGCACCGCGCTGTTCACGGTCTCCGGCCTGCAGCCGGGCAGCACGGGCCAGCGCTGCCTCACCGTGAGCTACCACGGCACGCTCGGCGCCCAGGTCAAGCTCTTCGTCACCCCCGGTTCGGTGACCGGCACCGGCCTGGACGCCTACCTGGTGCTCAAGGTTGAGGAAGGCACCGGCGGCAGTAACGCCTCCTGTGCCGGGTTCAGCGGCACCCAGATCTTCAACTCCACCCTCGGCTCGCTGGCCGGCTCGGCCACCAACTCGGCCACCGGCCTGGGCTCCTGGGCGCCGACCGGGGCCGGGCAGAACCGGGTGTACCGGTTCACCTACGGCCTGCAGGACGACAACGCGGCCCAGGGCCTGAACTGCCAGGCCTCCTTCACCTGGGAAGCCACCGGTGTCTGAGCCGCACCGCCGGCCCCCGATCCGGCACCGCTCCGGGGGGCTCGGGGTCGAGCCGCGGCCGCCCGGCACCGGTCGGCGCCGGTGGCCGGTGCTGCGGGCCCTGTTCCCGGGCCTGCTCGTGGCCCTGGCCCGGACCCTGCTGGCCGCGCTGCTCGGCCTGCTGGCCGTGGCCGCGGTGCCGGTGCTGGCCGGCTGGCACAGCGGGGTGCTCCTCAGCGGGAGCATGAGCCCGGCCTTCTCGGCCGGCGACATCGTGCTCAGCCAGCCGGTGTCGGCCCCGCCCCGGCCGGGCCGCGTGGTGGCCGTGAACGACCCGGTCCGGCCGGGCCGGATCCTGGTGCACCGGCTGGTGGACTTCGACCAGCACGGCGAGCTGGTGACCAAGGGCGACGCCAACGAGGTGAACGACTCCTCGCCGGTCCCGCGCTCCGACCTGCTCGGCGTGGTCCGGCTCCGGATCCCGCGGATCGGCCTGGTCGCGGTCTGGGCTCACCAGCGGCAGTACGGCCGGGTGGCCCTGGTCGGTGGGGCCGCGATCCTGCTGGGCCTGCTCGCCGTGGGCGGTCGCCGGGCCGAGCTCCCGGACCGGACCGACGTCCGGGACTCGACCGGCCCTTCCGGCGAGACGAAAAGACCTGCACGCGAACGTTTGCCGGTCCGGCACGCCCGGTACCCGCTGAGCCGGTCGCGCCGGCGGCGTCGTCGGGACCTGCCGGTCGCCCTGCGGGCCGGCGTCTCGCTCGGTGCCGCCCTGAGCCTGATCCTGGGGGTGGTCGGGCTCGCCGACGGCCGGCCCGGCGCCCTCTGGGCCGCCTTCACCGCGCCCACCGCGAACGCGGCCAACACGTTCGCCGCCACCGCGGTCTTCCCGCCGTACCGGCACGCCGTGCTGGCCGACAGCCCGCTGGCCTTCTACCGGGCCGACGAGGCTGCCGGCGCCACCGTCGCGGTCGACTCCAGCCCGCACGGCACCGACGGCACCTACGTCATCCCGACCGCCGGGTTCCAGTCGCCCGGCAGCCCGGCCGGTGGCACCGGGGCCGGCGCCGACACCGCGGTCCGGTTCGCCGGCGTCGGCCTGGCCACGGCCGGGTCGACCGCGTCCCTGACCAACCCGAACACCTTCACCTCGGAGATCTGGTTCAAGACGACCAGCACCGCCGGGGGCCGGTTCTTCGGGCTGGGCGACTCCGCCCGGGGCAACAGCTACTTCACCGATCGGATGCTGCGGATCTTCGGCAACGGCGCGGTCGAGTTCGGGGCCGGGTCGAGCTCCATCGACTCGGCCTCCGGCTACAACGACGGCGCCTGGCACCTGGCCACCGCGAGCCTGGGCCCGGCCGGCATGCGGCTCTACCTCGACGGCGTCCTGAAGGCCGGCGACGCCGGCACGACCACCGGGCAGAACTACACCGGTTACTGGCGGATCGGCGGCGACAACTCCTTCTACGGCGGCTCGCTCGACGAGGCCGCGATCTACCTCAGCCAGTTGTCCGACGCACGGGTCGCCGCCCACTACGCCGCCGGGCTGGCCGCGACCGCCCCGGCCGACTACACCGCCGTCGTGACCGCCGACAGCCCCTGGGCCCTCTGGCACCTGGACGACCCGGCCGCGACGTCGTACCCGGGCAACGTGTTCGACACCCCGATGGCCGACTCCAGCGGCCAGAACCACCCCGGCACCTATCACGACATGCCTCCCGTGGGCCTGGTAGCCGGCGGCAGCGGTGCGCTGACCGGCAGTGGCGCGGCCGGCACCTCGGTGCGGTATTTCCAGTCCGGCATCGGCTACTACCCGACCGCGATCTCCGGCCCGGCCGTCTTCAGCCTGGAGTGCTGGTTCCGCAGCTCGAGCACGAACGGCGGTGAGCTGATCAGCTTCGGGAGCTTCCGGACCGGCGCCAGCAACGGCTACGACCGGGCGATCTACCTGCGCGACGACGGCCGGCTCAACTTCGGCATCTACTCCGGCGGAACGGTGGTCGTGAGCTCGGCCGCGGCCTACAACGACGGGGCCTGGCACCACGTCGTCGGCACCGAGGGAGCGGCCGGCCTGGTGCTCTACGTCGACGGCAGCCCGGTGGCCACCAACGCGGCGCCCGGGCCCACCGACCCCGGGGTCGGCTACTGGCGCTGGGGTGGTGACAACCTGGCCGGCTGGCCGAACCGGCCGACCAGCGACTACTTCGCCGGCGACCTCGACGAGATCGCGATCTACAGCACCCAGCTGAGCGCCGCCCGGGTCGCCGCCCACTACGCCGCCGACGTCTGATGCGGGTGAGAGAGATGGCGCCGTCCCGGATCGTCCGGCTGGCCCTGGTCGCGGCCGGCCCGATGGGTCTGCTGCTGAGCGTGCTGGTGGTCTGGTCGGGCAGCCGGGCCGCTTTTGTGGCCGCCACCGCTAACCCCGGCAACGCGTTCTCCGCCGCAACCGTGACCCTGACCGACGACGACTCCGGCACCGCGCTGCTCACCGCCACCGGCCTGGAGCCGGGCGGCGCGGTGCAGAACTGCATCCAGGTCAGCTACGGCGGGTCGGCGCCGGCCGCGGTGAAGACGTACGTCGCCCCGGGTGGGCTCACCGGCACCGGGCTCGGCACCTACCTGAAGCTGAAGATCGAGGAGGGTACCGGCGGCGGCTTCGGCTCCTGCACCGGGTTCGTCGCCGGCAGCACCGACTACACCGGCACCGTGGCCGCCTTCGCCGCCGCCTCGACCAGTGCCGCGACCGGGGTCGGAGCCTTCGCCCCGAGCGGGGCCGGGGCTAGCCAGGTCTACCGGGTCACCGCCACGCTGGCCGACGACGACGCCGCCCGCGGCCTGACCGCGCAGCTGGCCCTCACCTGGACGGCGGCCAGCCAGTGAGCCGCGCCCGGCCCCGGCTGATCGTCGCGGCCCTGATCGTCGTGGCCCTGGCCACCGGGTCGGCCGTGGCCGCGCTCGTCCCGCTGCGCCAGTTCTCCTTCGTGTCCTCTGCTTTCACCTCCACGACCAGCAACACGGGCAGCTCGCTGTCGGCCGCGGCCACGTTCCCGACCTATCCGCAGGCCGTGCTCGACGACAACCCGCTGGTGTACTACCGCGGCGACGACGCGGCCGGCTCGGCCACCGCCGCCGACAGCAGCGGCCACGGCACCACGGGCACCTACTCGGCCACGGCGGCCACGTTCCAGGTGCCGGGTGGCCCCGGCCAGGGCGACGACACCGCGGTGCGGTTCTCCGGGGTCACCTACGTGACCGCGTCGTCCAACGCCACGCTGGTCAACCCGAACACCTTCACCGAGGAGGTCTGGTTCAAGACCACCACCACGGCCGGCGGCCGGCTGCTGAGCCTGGGCACGGCCGAGTTCCTGAACAGCGGGACCAGTGACCGGTACATCTCGATGCTGGCCACCGGGGCGCTGCGGTTCGGGGCCGGGGCGACGACGATCACCTCGCCGGCCACCGGCTACAACAACGGGGCCTGGCACCTGGCCGCGGCCAGCCTGGGCCCCGGCGGTATGAAGCTCTACGTGGACGGCGCCCAGGTCGCGATCAACGCCGGCATCACGGCCGGCCTGAACTACACCGGCCACTGGCGGCTGGGCGGTGAGGGCGGCGGGTACTTCGCCGGCACCCTGGACGAGCCCGCGATCTACCTGAGCGAGCTCACCGCCGGCCGGATCAGCGCGCACTACACCTCCGGCACCACGGCGACCACGCTGGCCGGCTACACGGCGGTGGTCGCCGCCGACACCCCCTGGCTGCTCTGGCACCTGGACGAGGCCCCGCTGGCCGCCTACCGGACCAGCTCCTGGGACACGCCGATCATCGACTACAGCGGCAACGGCCGGGACGGGGTCTACCGCAACGTGCGCCCGCGCTCGGTGGTCGCGGGCGGGGCCGGAGCCCTGGTCGGCGGCCAGGCCGCGAGCACCTCGGTCCGGTTCGGCCCGGCCGGTGGCGGCTACGACCCGACCACGGTGGCCAACCCGACCGCCTACACCTACGAGATGTGGTTCCGCACGTCGAGCACCATCGGCGGCGAGCTGATCGGCTTCGGCAACCAGCCGGTCAACGACAGCACCCAGTACGACCGGGTCGTCTACATGCTGGACGACGGCCGATTGGCCTTCGGCATCTACACCGGCGCGCTGGTCGTCATCACCTCGACCGGCGCCTACAACGACGGCGCCTGGCACCACCTGGTCGCCTCCCAGGGCGCCGCCGGGCTGGTGATGTACGTGGACACGGTGGTGGTAGCGAGCAACCCGGCACCGGGAGCGGCGGAGGCCAACACCAACTACTTCCGCTGGGGTGGTGACACGCTGTCCGGCTGGCCTTCCCGGCCGACCAGCAACTACTTCAACGGCGACCTGGACGAGGTGGCGATCTACCTGGCCCAGCTGGGGCCGTTACGGGTGATCCGGCACTACCACGCCAACCACTGACCACCCCCGCTCCTCGACCGAGAGCCGGTTCAGTCGCCGAGCAGGGCCTGGCGGATCGGCAGCAGCTTGGCGTTCGACTCGGCCAGCTCGGCCGCCGGGTCGGAGCCGGCCACGATCCCGCACCCGGCGAACAACCGCAGCGAGTGCGGATCGGCCGGGTCGAGCCGGGCCGAGCGCAACGCGATCCCCCACTCGCCGTCCCCCCGGGCGTCGAGCCAGCCGACCGGGCCGGCGTACCGGTCCCGGTCCATCCCCTCGATCTCGTCGATCAGGGCGGCGGCGGCCGTGGTCGGCGTGCCGCAGACCGCGGCCGAGGGGTGCAGGGCCGCCGCCAGCTGCAGCGAGGTCGCGGTGTCGGCCAGCACCCCGGTGACGTCGGTGGCCAGGTGCATCACGTTGGCCAGGTGCAGCACGAACGGTGACTCGGGCACGTTGGTGGTGCCGCAGTAGGGCGCCAGGGCCTCGGTCACCGAACGGACGGCGTACTCGTGCTCCTCCAGGTCCTTGCTGGAGCGGGCCAGCGAGGCGGCCAGGGCCAGGTCGTGCTCGTCGTCCTGGCTGCGCCGGATCGTGCCGGCCAGCACCCGGGAGGTGACCAGCCCCCGTTCCAGCCGGACCAGCATCTCCGGGGTGGCCCCGAGCAGGCCGTCGACGCTGAACGTCCAGCAGCCCGGGTACCGCTCGGCCAGCCGGGTCAGCAGCAGGCGGGGGTCGATCGGGGCGGCCGTGCGGGCGTGCAGGTCGCGGGCCAGCACCACCTTCTCCACCGCTCCGGCCCCGATCCGGGCGATCGCCTCGGCGACCGTGTTCTCCCACTCCGGTTCGGTCCGGGCGCCGGTGCTGAAGGTCACCGCCCCCATGTCCGGCCGCGCCGGCCGCTCCGGCGTTCCACCGGCCGTCTCGACGGCGCCGACCGGCGGCAGCACGCCGCCGACCCCGATGGTGGTCAGCCACCAGGTGTCGCCGCGGTGCCCGACCAGCACCTCGGGCACCACCAGCACGCCACCGGCGGCCGAGTCGGGCGAGAAGGCGAACGATCCGAACGCCACCGGCCCGGTGCCGGGCAGTCGCACCTCGTCCCGGATCACCGAGTGCCCCACTGTCTGCGACCAGGCCCGCTGAGCCGCGGCGAACCGGTCCGGGCCGGAGCTGCTGACCCGCATCGCCTCACCCCAGCCGACCAGGCCCTCACCCCGGCGGACCCAGGCCAGCGAAGAGCGCGCCGGCAGCAGGTCGAGCAACGGCCCGGGGTCGGCCAGCGGCACGGTTCGGGAGACCAGCGGCAGCCGGGCCGCGGCGGTGGGCATGGTGGCGGTCATCCCGATCAGCGTAGAACTCGCCGGAATCGCTCCTGACGGGAGGGCGTCCCTCCCGGTCGGTCCGGTGGCGCGCTGTGCGACGATCGGGGCATGTCGCGCGCCAACCTGGAGAAGACCCCGCACGAAGTGGCCGCGATGTTCGACGGGGTGGCCCAGCGGTACGACCTGACCAACACCGTGCTGGCCCTGCGCCAGGACCGGAGCTGGCGCCGGGCCGTGGCCCAGGCCCTCGACCTGCACCCCGGTGAGAAGGCCCTCGACCTCGCGGCCGGCACCGGAACCTCGAGCGAGCCGTTCGCCGACGCCGGGGTGCTCACGGTGCCCTGCGACTTCTCCCTGGGCATGCTCCGGGTCGGCCGGGCCCGCCGCCCCGACCTGCCCTTCATCGCCGGCGATGCCACCCGACTTCCTTTCGTGGACGGCGCTTTCGATGCGGTGACCATCTCTTTCGGGCTGCGCAACGTGGTCGACGTGGACGCCGCCCTGCGCGAGCTGAGCCGGGTCACCCGGCCCGGAGGCCGGCTGGTGATCTGCGAGTTCTCGCACCCGACGTGGGCGCCGTTCCGCACCGTCTACACCGAGTACCTGATGCGGGCGCTGCCGCCGGTGGCCCGCGCGGTGAGCTCCAACCCCGACGCCTACGTGTACCTGGCCGAGTCGATCCGGGCCTGGCCCGATCAGGCCGGGCTGGCCGCGAGGGTGCAGGCGGCGGGCTGGTCGCAGGTCGCGTTCCGCAACCTGACCGGTGGCATCGTGGCCCTGCACCGCGCCGTCCGCCCGTAGCGCCGCACGTAAGGGTTGCCTAAGTAATTTCACCCGAACGGGGAGTCGTAGACTCCGATTCGTGAATCACTTCACAAGCCGGGACGACGTCCTGGGGTCATGTGATCCAAATAATCCTCCGATGGTCTTGACCGGGCCGCGAGCCCCGAGTCGGCGGTTCGCCGGTAGGCCCATAGGATGTCCCCGGCCTGGCTGTGGCCCGGCTGGTTCGACTGCTGGTTCGGCCGGTTCGAGTTGGCCGGCGGCGGCAGAGACGGGAGCAGGCGTGACGAATTCGGAAGGGTTGCGGGCGTGAATCCCTACGTACCGATCCTGGCGCTCTTGGCGATAGCCGGCGGCTTCGCCGTCTTCTCCATCACCGCCGGGGCGCTGTCCGGCCCGAAGCGTTACAACCGGGCCAAGCTCGAGGCCTACGAGTGCGGCATCGAGCCGACCCCGCACGCCGCCGGTGGTGGCCGCTTCCCGGTCAAGTACTACCTGGTGGCGATGCTCTTCATCGTCTTCGACATCGAGAGCGTCTTCCTGCTGCCGTACGCGGTCGACTTCGATGGGCTCGGCTACTTCGCGCTGGTCGAGATGGTGCTGTTCGTGGGCACCGTGTTTGTCGCCTACAGCTACGTGTGGCGCCGCGGCGGCCTCGAGTGGGACTGACCTCCGGCTGGTCCGGACTGCAGACGGGACAGAAGTAGATGGGTATCGAGGAGAAACTCCCGAGCGGCTTCATGCTGACCTCGGTCGAGATGCTGGCCGGCTACATGCGCAAGAGCTCGTTCTGGCCGGCCACCTTCGGCCTGGCCTGTTGTGCCATCGAGATGATGACCACCGGCGGCCCCAAGTACGACCTGGCCCGGTTCGGCATGGAGGTCTTCCGGGCCTCGCCCCGGCAGGCCGACCTGATGATCGTGGCCGGCCGGGTCAGTCAGAAGATGGCCCCGGTCGTCCGCCAGGTCTACGACCAGATGGTCGAGCCGAAGTGGGTGCTCTCGATGGGCGTCTGCGCGTCGTCCGGCGGGATGTTCAACAACTACGCGATCGTGCAGGGCGTCGACCACATCGTGCCGGTCGACATCTACCTGCCCGGCTGCCCGCCGCGGCCGGAGATGCTGATCAACGCGATCCTGGAGCTGCACAAGCAGATCCAGCACATGCCGCTCGGCGTGAACCGGGTGCAGGCGGTCAAGGCGGCCGAGGCGGCCGCGCTCGCCGCCACCCCGACGTCCCAGATGAAGGGGCTGCTGCGGTGACCGACGGCATCAGCGACCCGGCCGAACTGCCGGCCACGGTCACCCCGACGGCCGACGTCGTCACCACCCGGCAGGGCATGTTCGGCAGCCGGGGCACCGGTGACACCTCCGGTTACGGCGGGCTGGTCCGCAGTGTGGCCATGCCGGCCCCGAGCCCGCGGCCGTTCGGCGGCTGGTTCGACGAGATCGCCGACGGCCTGGCCGCCGCGCTCACCGCGGCCGGTGCCGACCCCGACGCGGCCGTCGAGTACGTGGTGGTCGACCGCGACGAGCTCACCTTCACCGTCCGCCGCGAGCACCTGGTCGCCGTCGCCTACGCGCTGCGCGACGAGCCCGACCTGCGGTTCGAGATGTTCTCCGGGGTCAGCGGGGTGCACTACCCGGACGACGTCGGTCGCGAGCTGCGAGCCGTCTACCACCTGCTCTCGGTCACCCACAACCGCCGGGTCCGGCTCGAGGTCAGCACCGCCGACTCCGACCGGCACATCCCCTCGGTGGTCGAGGTGTATCCCAGTGCCGACTGGCACGAGCGCGAGGCCTGGGACTTCTTCGGGATCATCTTCGACGGGCACCCGGCGCTGACCCGGATCCAGATGCCCGACGACTGGCCCGGTCACCCGCAGCGCAAGGACTATCCGCTGGGTGGTATCCCGGTGGAGTACAAGGGCGCCACCATCCCACCGCCCGATACGCGGAGGTCGTACTCCTGATGACCGAATCCACGATCGACGCCGACGCCGGCGTCACGCCACCCGACGCCTCCACCGCTGAGGGGCGGGTCTTCACCGCCTCGGGCGGCGACTGGGCCGACATCGCCGAGGAGGCCGCCAGCCTCGGCGAGGAGCGGATCGTCGTCAACATGGGTCCGCAGCACCCCTCTACCCACGGAGTGCTGCGCCTGATCCTGGAGATCGATGGCGAGACGGTGACCGAGGCCCGATGCGGCATCGGTTACCTGCACACCGGTATCGAGAAGAACATGGAGTTCCGCACCTGGACCCAGGGCGTGACCTTCTGCACCCGGATGGACTACCTGACCCCGCTCTACCAGGAGACGGCGTACTGCCTCGGGGTCGAGAAGCTGCTCGGCATCACCGCCGACGTGCCCGAGCGGGCCTCGATCATCCGGGTCCTGCTGATGGAGCTCAACCGGGTCTCCTCGCACCTGGTGGCCCTGGCCACCGGCGGCATGGAGATCGGCGCGCTGACCGTGATGACGGTCGGTTTCCGCGAGCGCGAGCGGGTGCTGAGCCTGTTCGAGATGATCACCGGCCTGCGGATGAACCACGCGTTCATCCGGCCCGGCGGTCTGGCCCAGGACCTGCCGCCCGGCGCGATCGACGCCGTCCGCGAGGCGATCCCGCTGGTGCGCAAGGGCATTCGTGACATCGAGAAGTTGTCCAACGAGAACCCGCTGGTCAAGGCCCGGCTGGTCGACGTCGGCTACCTCGACCTGACCGGCTGCATGGCCCTGGGCATCACCGGCCCGGTGCTGCGCTCCACCGGCCTGCCCCACGACCTGCGCAAGAGCGAGCCCTACTGCGGTTACGAGACCTACGACTTCGACGTCCAGACCTGGGACAGCTGCGACGCCTACGGGCGGCTGCGGATCCGGATCAACGAGATGTACGAGTCGCTGAAGATCGTCGAGCAGTGCCTCGACCGGCTGGCCGAGGCCGGCCCGGGCCCGGTCATGGTCGGCGACCGCAAGATCGCCTGGCCCGCCCAGCTGGCGATCGGCAGCGACGGGATGGGCAACAGCCTGGACCACATCAAGGAGATCATGGGCACCTCGATGGAGGCCCTGATCCACCACTTCAAGCTGGTCACCGAGGGCTTCCGGGTGCCGGTCGGTCAGGTCTACCAGTCGGTCGAGACCGCCCGCGGCGAGCTCGGCGTGCACCTGGTCTCGGACGGTGGGACCCGGCCCTACCGGGCCCACTTCCGCGACCCGTCGTTCGTCAACCTGCAGGCCGTGGCCGCGATGAGCGAGGGCGGCCAGATCGCCGACGTCATCGTGGCGGTCGCGTCAATCGACCCTGTGATGGGAGGAGTGGACCGCTGATGGCGTTCACACCGGAGGCGGTCGAGCGGCTCAGTGCCGAGGCCGCGCAGATCATGGCCCGCTACCCGCAGGCCCGCTCGGCCCTGCTGCCCATGCTCCACCTGGTGCAGAGCGAAGAGGGCTACGTCAGCCCGGACGGCGTCGCCCTGTGTGCCGCCCTGCTCGATCTGAGCACGGCCGAGGTGTCGGCGGTGGCCACCTTCTACACCCAGTACAAGCGGCACCCGAACGGCGAGTTCACGGTCGGGGTCTGCACCAACACGCTGTGCGCGGTGATGGGTGGCGACGCCATCTTCGAGTCGCTCGAGGAGCACCTGGGCATCGGGCACGACGAGACCACGACCGACGGGAAGGTCACGCTGGAGCGGCTGGAGTGCAACGCCGCCTGCGACTACGCGCCGGTGATGATGGTCAACTGGGAGTTCTTCGACAACCAGACGCCCAGCTCGGCCCGCGAACTGGTGGACGCCATCGCGGCCGGCCAGGACGTCGTCCCGACCCGCGGTGCGAACACGGTGGCCACCTTCAAGCAGGTGTCCAAGGTGCTGGCCGGTTTCAACGACGGCCGGGCCGGTGAGGGCGTGGGTGCCGGCAACGCCTCCCAGCGGGGCACCCTGCTGGCCCAGCAGATGGGCTGGACGGCACCGCAGTCCGAGCAGCAGAGCCGTCAGGGGTCGGGTACCGGCACCTCCCGGGCCGCCACCGCCTCGGCCGCTGCCGACGTGCAGGCCCGCGGCGCGGCGAGCAGCGGGTCGGACGCCCCGGCGGTTCCGGCCGGCACCGCCGACCGGGCCGGCACCGTGGCCGGCAAGCCTCCGGGCGAGGCCACCGAGGGCGAGAACGACCCCGGCACCGGAACCCAGAAGAAGGGCTGAGCCATGTCGACGGACACCTCCGCTTCCGAGCGGCCCCCCGCCAGCCTGACCCCGGTGCTGTCGGCGTTCTGGGACGATCCGCAGTCCTGGACCCTGGAGACCTACGAGCGCAACGGTGGCTACCAGGCCCTGCGGACCGCGCTCGACATGGCCCCGGCCGACGTCGTCACCGCGGTCAAGGACTCGGGCCTGCGCGGCCGGGGCGGGGCCGGCTTCCCGACCGGCCTGAAGTGGAGCTTCCTGCCCAAGCCGGACGGGCTGCCCCGCTACCTGGTGATCAACGCCGACGAGTCCGAACCGGGTACCTGCAAGGACGTCCCGCTGATGCTGGCGACGCCGCAGTTCCTGATCGAGGGCGCGATCATCACCTGCCACGCGATCGGCGCCGAGAAGGCGTTCATCTACGTGCGGGGCGAGGTCGTGCACGTCTACCGCCGTCTGCTGGCCGCGGTCGAGGAGGCCCGGGCCGCCGGGTACCTGGGCGAGAACGTGCTCGGCTCGGGCAAGAACATCGACATCGTGGTCCACGCCGGCGCCGGCGCCTACATCTGCGGCGAGGAGACGGCGCTGCTCGACTCGCTCGAGGGGCGGCGGGGCCAGCCCCGGCTCAAGCCGCCGTTCCCGGCCGTGGCCGGCCTGTACGCCCGGCCGACCGTGGTCAACAACGTCGAGTCGATCGCCAGCGTGCCGTCCATCGTCACCAACGGCGCCGCCTGGTTCGCCGGGATGGGCACCGCCAAGTCGGCCGGGTACGGCCTGTTCTCGCTGTCCGGGCACGTCCGCCGGCCCGGGCAGTACGAGGCCGCCCTCGGCATCACGCTGCGCGAGCTGCTCGACATGGCCGGCGGCGTCCGCGAGGGTCACACGCTGAAGTTCTGGACGCCGGGCGGCTCCTCCACCCCGATGTTCACCGACGCCCACCTGGACACCCCGCTCGACTTCGAGTCGACCGCGGCGGCCGGCTCGATGCTCGGCACCCGGGCGTTGCAGATCTTCGACGACACCACCTGCGTGGTCCGGGCCGTGCTGCGCTGGACCGAGTTCTACGCTCATGAGTCCTGCGGCAAGTGCACCCCCTGCCGCGAGGGCACCTACTGGCTGGTGCAGGTGCTGCGCCGGCTGGAGAACGGGCAGGGCGACGAGACCGACCTCGACAAGCTGCTCGACATCTGCGACAACATCCTCGGCCGGTCGTTCTGCGCCCTTGGCGACGGCGCGACCAGCCCGATCACGTCGTCCGTCCAGTACTTCCGGGACGAGTACCAGCGACACCTGACCGAAGGTGGCTGCCCGTTCGACCCGGTGGCCTCGACCCTCTTCGCCGGAGCGCCCGCCTGATGACAGTCACCGAACCGACCAGCGCAGCTCCGGCGGTCGACCTGATCACGCTCTCGATCGACGACGTCGAGGTCAGCGTGCCCAAGGGCACCCTGGTGATCCGGGCCGCCGAGCTGATCGGCGTCGCCATTCCCCGGTTCTGCGACCACCCGCTGCTGGCCCCGGCCGGCGCCTGCCGGCAGTGCCTGGTCGAGGTGGCCACGCCCGGCCCCGACGGCAGCCTGCGGCCGATGCCCAAGCCGCAGGCCTCCTGCACGCTCGAGGTCAGCAAAGGCATGGTGGTGCGCACCCAGCTCACCTCGCCGGTGGCCGAGAAGGCCCAGCGCGGCGTCATGGAACTGCTGCTGATCAACCACCCGCTGGACTGCCCGGTCTGCGACAAGGGCGGCGAGTGCCCGCTGCAGAACCAGGCCCTGGCCAACGGCCAGGCCTCCAGCCGGTTCACCGAGGTCAAGCGGACCTTCCCGAAACCGATCCGGATCTCCACCCAGGTGCTGCTGGACCGCGAGCGCTGCATCCTCTGCCAGCGCTGCACCCGGTTCTCCAAGGAGATCGCCGGCGACCCGTTCATCGATCTGCAGATGCGCGGCGCGCACCAGCAGATCGGGACCTTCTCGCCGGGCATCCTCGGTTACCACGTTGACCTGCCGCACCCGGTCGTGCGGACCACCGAGACCCTCGAGCCGACCCCCGAGACCCTGACCCAGGGGCTGGCCCAGGGCACCAGCACCGACGAATCCCGTGGAGCCGGGCCCGACCCGGCCACGAGCCACCTGACCGGCACGTACTCGGCCGACGACATCGACAGTGCCCGGGTCACCACCGGCGAGGCCCTGCTGGACGAGTCCGGCCAGCCGTTCGCCAGCTACTTCTCCGGCAACACGGTGCAGATCTGCCCGGTCGGCGCGCTGACCGGCGCGGCCTACCGGTTCCGGTCCCGGCCGTTCGACCTGGTCTCCTCGCCCGGGGTGTGCGAGCACTGCTCCTCCGGCTGCGCGATCCGGGTCGACCACCGCCGGGGCACCGTGCTGCGCCGGCTGGCCGCCGACGACCCGGCGGTGAACGAGGAGTGGAACTGCGACAAGGGCCGCTGGGCCTTCAAGTGGTCGACCGCGGCCGACCGGCTGACCCAGCCGCTGGTCCGCGACCCGCAGACCGGTGAGCTGGAGCCGGCCTCCTGGCCGGCCGCCCTCGAGGTCGCCGCCGCCGGTCTGGCCGCGGCCCGGGACGCCGGCGGGGTCGGGGTGCTGCCCGGTGGCCGGCTGACCGTCGAGGACGCCTACGGCTACGCCAAGTTCGCCCGGGTGGTGCTGCGGACCAACGACATCGATCACCGGTCCCGGTCGCACTCGGCCGAGGAGGAATCCTTCCTGGCCCACCTGGTGGCCGGCTCCGGTCTCGGCGTCACGTTCGCCGAACTGGAGGCCGCGCCGAGCGTGCTGCTGGTCGGCCTGGAGGCCGAGGAGGAGGCCGCCTCGATCTTCCTGCGGCTGCGCAAGTCGGTGCTGGCCGGCCACAAGAGCGTGTACTCGATCGCGCCCTGGGCCAGCCGGGGCCTGATCAAGCTGTCCGGCCGGCTGATCGGCACGCCGCCGGGCGAGGAGGCGGCCGCGCTCGGCTCGTCGGCCGCGCTCGAAGCGGTCAACGCGGCCGGGTCGATCATCCTGGCCGGGGCCCGGCTGGCCGAGTCGCCCGGTGCCCTGAGCGCCGTGCTCCGGCTGGCCGAGCAGACCCGGGCTCGGGTGGCCTGGGTGCCGCGCCGGGCCGGTGAGCGGGGTGCGGTCGAGGCCGGCGCCCTGCCCGGCCTGCTGCCCGGCGGCCGCCCGGTCTCCGACCCCTCGGCCCGGGTCGACGTGGCCGCCGCCTGGGACGTCGAGAGCCTGCCGGCCACCGCCGGCCGCGACCTGACCGGGATCCTGGATGCCGCGACGTCCGGGGCGCTCGGGGGGCTGCTGGTCGGTGGCGTCGACTTGGACGACCTGCCCGACCCGGTGGCCGCCCGCGCCGCCCTGGCCGCGGCGCCGTTCGTGGTCAGCCTGGAGGTCCGGGCCGGCTCGGTGACCGAGTTCGCCGACGTCGTCCTCCCGGTCGCCCCGCCGGCCGAGAAGAGCGGCACCTACCTGAACTGGGAGGGCCGCTGGCGGCCCTTCCCCCGGGCGCTGGCCGGCAACGCGCTCAGCGACGCCGAGGTGCTGGACGCGATCGCCGACGAGGCCGGCACCTGGCTGGGCCTGCGCGACCAGCCCGCCGCGTACGCCGAACTGGCCGAACTCGGTGCCTGGGAAGGGGTTCGGGGGTCCGCGCCGACCGTCCCGGCGCCGCCGGCCAACCCGGTCGCCGGATCCGGCACGGCCGTGCTGTCGAGCTGGTCGCTGCTGCTGGACAAGGGCCGGCTGCAGGACGACGAGCCCTACCTGGCCGGCACCGCGCACCGCGCCGTCGTCCGGTTGTCTCCGGCCACGGCGGCCGGGCTGGGGCTGGTGCCCGGCACCGCCGGCCTTGCCGTTACGGTGTCGACCGATCGGGGGGAGATCACCTTGCCCCTCGCAGTGACACCGATGCCGGACGGCGTCGTCTGGCTACCGGCCAACTCGCCGGGCAGCGCCGTGCGCGCCACCCTGGGCGCCGGTAACGGCGACCTGGTCGCCATCGCGCCCGCCTCGAGCGAGTCCGCCCTGTCCACCGTGGGAGCACCAGCGTGAGCCCGTTCGCCATCGGCCTGCCGGCCGCCCTTCCGGCCGAGGTCCCGCAGGCCGACTTCAGCCAGGACAACGGCTGGGTCGTCCTGCTCAAGGCGGTCCTGATCTTCGCCTTCTGCGTGGTCACGACCCTGCTGATGATCTGGGCCGAGCGGCGGGTGGTGGCCCGCATGCAGTCGCGGCCCGGGCCCAACCGGACCGGCCCGTTCGGCCTGCTGCAGAGCCTCGCCGACGGCGTCAAGCTGGCGCTGAAGGAAGACATCATCCCGGCGGCGGCCGACAAGATCGTCTTCGTGATCGCGCCGATCATCGCCTGCACGGCCTGCTTCGTGTCGTTCGCGGTAATCCCGTTCGGCCCGACGGTCCAGATCCCGTGGACCCACATCCACACCCCGCTGCAGCTCACCGACCTCAACGTGGCCGTGCTGTTCATCCTGGCGGTGGCCGGGATCGGGGTCTACGGCATCGTGCTGGCCGGCTGGTCCTCCGGCTCGACCTACCCGCTGCTGGGCGCGCTGCGCTCCTCGGCCCAGGTGATCTCCTACGAGATCGCGATGGGCCTGGCCCTGGTCAGCGTGTTCCTGTACTCGGGCTCGATGTCGACCTCGGCCATCGTCGAGGCCCAGAAGAGCGTGTGGTGGGTGATCCCGCTGTTCCCGTCCTTCGTGATCTACGTGATCGCGATGGTCGGTGAGACCAACCGGGCCCCGTTCGACCTGCCCGAGGCCGAGGGCGAGCTGGTCGGTGGTTTCCACACCGAGTACAGCTCGCTCAAGTTCGCGCTGTTCTTCCTGGCCGAGTACGTCAACATGGTCACCGTCTCGGCCCTGGCCACCACCCTGTTCCTGGGCGGCTGGCGGGCGCCTTGGCCGCTCTCGCTGTGGGCCGGCGCGAACCAGGGCTACTGGCCGGTGCTCTGGTTCATCGTCAAGCTCTGCGCCTTCCTGTTCTTCTTCATCTGGCTGCGGGGCACACTGCCCCGGCTGCGGTACGACCAGTTCATGCGGTTCGGTTGGAAGTGGCTGATCCCGGGCGCGCTGGTCTGGGTCATGCTGGTCTCGGTGGTCCGGGCCACGCAGAAGTTCGGCGACAACGACCGGCGGCACACCTTCGTGGTGATCGCGATCGTGGTGGTCGTCCTGATGGTGATCTTCCTGGCGATCGACCAGTTCATCGGCTCGGCCCCCGAAGAGATCGAGGAGGTCGACCCGGACACCCCGGTCGACCCCTACGCCGGGGGCTTCCCGGTGCCACCGATGCCCGGCCAGACCATGCTGCGCAGCGGCGGTCCCGGGCCGGCCGTCCGGACCAACGGCAACATCATCAGCTCGCCGGAATCACCCGAACTGGAGGAGGTGCACGGTGGCTGACAACAAGAGCAGCGGTGACGGGTGGAACCCGTTCCCCAAGGTCGCCGGCTTCGGGGTCACGTTCGCGACCATGTTCACCAAGGTCGTGACCGAGGAGTACCCCGAGGAGAAGGTTCCGACCCAGCCCCGGTTCCACGGCCGGCACCAGCTCAATCGGCACCCGGACGGCCTGGAGAAGTGCATCGGCTGCGAGCTGTGCGCCTGGGCCTGCCCGGCCGACGCGATCTTCGTCGAGGGCGCCGACAACACCGACGAGGAGCGCTTCTCGCCCGGTGAGCGGTACGGCCGCGTCTACCAGATCAACTACCTGCGCTGCATCTTCTGCGGACTGTGCATCGAGGCCTGCCCGACCCGGGCGCTGACCATGACCAACGAGTACGAGCTGGCCGGCCCGACCCGGGCCGGGCTGATCTACGAGAAGCAGGACCTGCTCGGCCCGGTGCTCGGGGGCATGCTGCCGGCGCCGCACCCGATGGTCCCGGGCACCACCGAGAAGGACTACTACCAGGGCAGCGTCACCCAGTCCGTGCCCGAGCAGCAGGCCTGGGTCGACGCCCGCGCGGCCGAGGCCGAGCCGGAGACCGAACCGGTCGAAGGGGTCGCGCTGTGACCGGACTGCTGCTGGCCGCCACCCAGTCGCCCACCGCCACCGGCCAGTCCCAGCTGGGCGGCTCCGGCGAAGAGGTGCTGTTCTGGGTGATGGCCGTGATCATGGTTCCGGCGGCGCTCGGCCTGCTGCTGGCCCGCAAGGCCGTGCACGCCGCGCTCTGCATGGCCGTGGTGATGGTCGGGCTGGGCATCGTCTACCTGGCCGAGCAGGCGCCGTTCCTCGGCGTCGTGCAGATCTTCGTCTACGCCGGCGCCGTGATGATGCTGTTCCTCTTCCTGCTGATGCTGGTCGGGGTCGACTCCTCGGACTCGCTGGTCGAGACGATCAAGGGCCAGCGCTGGCTGGCCCTGCTCTTCGGTGGCGGCCTGGCCGTGCTGCTGATGTCGGTGATCGGTCACGTCACCTTCGGCTCGGCCAAGGGCCTGGGCGACGTCGACAGCAGCGGCAACATCACCGCCATCGCCGAGCTGATCTTCGGCAAGTACGTCTGGGCCTTCGAGATCACCAGCGCCCTGCTGATCACCGCTGTGCTGGGGGCCATGATCCTGGCCCACCGCGAGCGGCTGGTGCCCAAGGCGACCCAGCGCGAGCTGTCGATCAAGCGGATCCGGGACGGCGCGGTCAAGGCCCCGCTGCCGGCTCCCGGCGTCTTCGCCCGGCACAACGCGGTCGACATCCCGGCCCTGCTGCCGGACGGTTCGCCGTCCCCGCTGTCGCTCTCGAGAGTGCTCACCGCCCGCGGTCAGATGCGGTCGGTCGGGACCGTGCGCGAGGACGTCGCGATCATCGAGGCCGAGATCACCCCGCCGCACCAGCGCGCGGGCCGAGCTCCTGAGACCGCATCCGAGAACGCGGAAGGTGCGTCGTGAACCTGGTCCATTGGCTGTACCTGTCGGTGCTGCTGTTCTCGATCGGCGCGGCGACCGTGCTGGTCCGCCGGAACGCGATCATCGTGTTCATGGGCGTCGAGCTGATGCTCAACGCCACCAACCTGGCCTTCGTCACGTTCTCCCGGATCAACGGGAACGTCGAGGGTCAGGTGATCGCCCTGTTCGTGATGCTGGTGGCGGCGGCCGAGGTCGTCGTCGGTCTGGCCATCATCTTCACGATCTTCCGGACTCGACGGTCGGCATCCGTCGACGACGCGAACCTGCTGAAGTACTGAGAGGCGTAGCGGTGTTGCTGACCCAAGCTCCGGGTGTCTACCTGCCCGCGGACGGAGCAATCCAATCGGGGGCCTGGCTCCTGGTCGCCCTGCCGCTGGCCGGCGCGGCCGTGCTGCTGCTCGGCGGCCGGCGCACCGACCGCTGGGGCCACTGGCTGGCGCTGGGCCTGTCGTGGGCCGCGTTCGTCTGGGGCGCCCTGCTGTTCTTCTCCATCCAGGGCAACGACGCCGAGGCGCGCTCGCGCGACCTGCACCTGTTCGACTGGGTGGCGGCGGGCAACTTCAAGGTTGACGCCGGGTTCCTGCTCGACCCGCTGTCGCTGGCCTTCGTACTGCTGGTGACCTTCGTCGGCTCGCTGATCCACGTCTACTCCGTGGCCTACATGGAGCACGACCCGGACCGGCGCCGGTTCTTCGCCTACCTGAACCTGTTCGTCGCTGCGATGCTCCTGCTGGTGCTGGCCGACTCGTACCTGCTGCTCTACGTCGGCTGGGAAGGCGTCGGACTCGCGTCGTACCTGTTGATCGGTTTCTGGAACCACAACCCGAACTACGCCACCGCGGCCAAGAAGGCGTTCATCGTCAACCGGGTCGGTGACATCGGCCTGTCGCTGGCGATCATGGCCATGTTCGCCGGCTTCGGCTCGGTGTCGTACTCGGGGGTGCTGTCGCAGGCGAACAAGGGGTCCGAGGGGCTGCTCACCTTCATCGGGCTGATGCTGCTGCTCGGGGCCTGCGGCAAGTCGGCCCAGTTCCCGTTGCAGTCCTGGCTCGGCGATGCGATGGCCGGCCCGACCCCGGTGTCGGCCCTGATCCACGCCGCGACCATGGTCACGGCCGGCGTCTACCTGGTGGTCCGCAGCGGCCCGATCTTCGACGGCGCCCCGAACGCGCAGCTCTGTGTGGTCATTGTCGGCGCGATCACGCTGACCTACGGAGCGATCGTCGGCTGTGCCAAGGACGACATCAAGAAGGCGCTGGCCGCCTCGACCATGTCGCAGATCGGCTACATGATGCTGGCCGCCGGCCTGGGCCCGGTCGGTGCCGCGTTCGCGATCTTCCACCTGCTCACCCACGGCTTCTTCAAGGCCGGCATGTTCCTCGGCGCCGGCTCGGTGATGCACGGCATGAACGACTCGGTGGACATGCGCCGGTTCGGCCGGCTGTCCGGCGTCATGAAGATCACCTGGGCCACGTTCGGCCTGGGCTGGCTGGCGATTCTCGGCGTCCCGCCGTTCTCCGGGTTCTTCAGCAAGGACAAGATCATCGAGGCCGCGTTCGTCGGTGACGGCTGGCGGCCCTGGGTGTTCGGCACGGTCGCCCTGCTCGGCGCCGGTGTGACGGCGTTCTACATGTCCCGGCTGTTCTTCATGACCTTCCAGGGCAACAAGGACCACGGCAAGCGCTGGCCCAAGGATGCCCACCCGCACGAGTCGCCGCTGCTGATGGTCGTGCCGATGGTGATCCTCTCGGTCGGCTCGGCCTTCCTCGGCCTGGCTCTCGGAATCAGCAACGCCATGGTCCATTGGCTGGAGCCGGTCACCGGGCCGCACCCCGAGGACGACCCGGTGGTCAACACCTACCTGCTGTCCGGGATCACGCTCGTGCTGATCGCGCTCGGGATCGCGCTGGCCTGGCGGATGTACTGGCAGGAGAACGTGCCCGAGGTCGCGCCGCGGGGCAGCCTGCTGACCCGGGCCGCCCGCCGGGACCTGTTCCAGGACGACCTCAACGAAGCCCTGTTCATGCGGCCGGGCCAGTACCTGACCCGGGTGCTGGTGTTCATCGACAACCGTGGCATCGACGGCGCCGTGGGCGGGTTGGCCGCCCTGGTCGGCGGCCTCGGTGGAAGACTGCGCCGGGTGCAGTCCGGCCTGGTCCGGTCCTACGCGGCGTCGATGCTGGCCGGCGTTGTCATCCTGCTCGGCGGCGTCCTCGCCGTCCGGATCTGATTGAGGAGCCGATGAACTTCCCCTGGCTGACCGCCATCGGTGCTGTGCCCCTGGTGGGTGGCGTGGCGGTGTTCCTGCTGCCGACGCCGTTCGCGCCGCGGGCCCGGCACGTCGCGCTCGGCGTCTCGCTGATCACGTTCGTGCTGACCGTGATCGCCGCCTTCCAGTTCGACACCTCGGTCGGCGGTCAGCAGCTCACCGAGCTGCACCCGTGGATCAAGCAGTTCGGGGTCAGCTACGCCCTCGGCGTTAACGGCATCGGCCTGGTGATGGTGGCGCTGTCCACCGTGCTGGTGCCGGTCTGCGTGCTGGCCGCCTGGAACGAGGTCGGCGCCGACCGGGCCAAGCAGTTCTTCGGCCTGGTGCTGGTGCTCGAGGCGATGATGGTCGGCGTCTTCGTGGCCCGCGACGTCTTCCTGTTCTACGTGTTCTTCGAGGCCATGCTGATCCCGGTCTACTTCCTAATCGGCACCTTCGGCGGGGCCCAGCGCCGGTACGCCGCGGTCAAGTTCCTGATCTACTCGCTGGCCGGTGGCCTGGTCATGCTGGTCGCGGTGATCGGCCTCTACGCGGCCGGCCCGGGCGGCTCGCAGGGCTTCCTGACCGACAACCTGACTGGGTTGACCTTCCACAGCGTGGCCATCGAGCGGTTGCTGTTCGTCGGCTTCTTCATCGCCTTCGCGGTCAAGGCCCCGATCTGGCCGGTGCACACCTGGCTGCCGGACGCCGCCGCCGAGGCTCCGGTCGGGGTGGCGGTGCTGCTGGTCGGCGTGCTCGACAAGGTCGGCACCTTCGGCATGCTCACCCTCTGCCTGCCGCTGTTCCCGCACGCCAGCCGCTGGGCCGCGCCGGTGGTGCTGGCCCTGGCCGTGGTCTCGGTGCTCTACGGCGCCCTGCTGGCGATCGGCCAGACGGACCTCAAGCGCCTGATCGCCTACACCTCGATCTCGCACTTCGGCTTCATCGTGCTCGGCATCTTCGCGATGACCTCCAGCGGGCAGTCCGGCTCGACCCTCTACATGGTCAACCACGGCTTCTCGACCGCGGCCCTGCTGCTGGTCGCGGGCATGCTTATCGCCCGCCGGGGCGGCTCGCAGCAGATCGCCGACTACGGCGGCCTGCAGCGCAGCACCCCGCTGCTGGCCGCGGGCTTCCTGCTGGCCGGTCTGTCCAGCCTGGCCCTGCCCGGCATGTCGAGCTTCGTCAGCGAGTTCCTGGTGCTGGTGGGCACCTACGTCCGCTACCCGGCGGTGGCCGTGCTGGCCACCCTCGGCATCGTGCTGGCCGCGCTCTACATCCTGCTGACCTACCAGAAGATGTTCACCGGCCCGGCCAAGGAGTATGCGGCCGGCTGGTCGGACATGAACGCCCGCGAGGCCTGGGTGGTCGCACCGCTCATCGCGGTCATCGTCGTCCTCGGCTTCTACCCGAAGCCGGTGCTCGACGCGATCAACCCGGCGATCTCCAAGACCATGACGACGATCGGCGTCCACGATCCGGGGCCCACCGTGGCCGGCGTCGAGGCCCAGCCCGTTGGAGGCTCCAAGTGAAGGCACCCTCCGTCGACTACGCCGCGGTGGCGCCGATGCTGATCCTCTTCGGCGTCGCGCTCGCCTCGGTCCTGGTCGAAGCCTTCGTTCCCCGGGCCCAGCGGTTCATCGTCCAGGTGGTGCTGACCACGGTCGGCGTCGCCGCGGCCCTGATCGACGTCGTCTACCTCGGCACCCAGAGCACGTCGCTGACCACGGCCGGCGGTTCGGTCGTGATCGACGGGCCGGCCCTGTTCCTGCAGGGCACGATCCTGGTGCTGGGCCTGCTGGCCGTCCTGACCATGGCCGACGAGGCCAGCCCGGACTCCAGCGCCTTCACCGCGCAGGCCTCGACCACCCCGGGCTCGCCCGAGGAGGCGAGCGCCTCCCGGCTGGGCCTGGTCCAGACCGAGGTCTACCCGCTGCTGCTGCTGTCGCTGACCGGCATGCTGCTGTTCCCGGCGTCGAACGACCTGCTGACCATGTTCGTCGCCCTCGAGGTCTTCTCCCTGCCGCTGTACCTGCTCTGCGGCCTGGCCCGCCGGCGCCGCCTGCTCTCGCAGGAGGCCTCGATGAAGTACTTCCTGCTCGGCGCCTTCAGCTCGGCGTTCTTCCTGTTCGGCTCGGCCATGCTGTACGGCTTCGCCGGCTCGGTGCGGCTCTCCGACATCGCCAACGCGGTGCAGTCGGGCACCGGCTCCCAGGCCTCGGCCGTGGTCGGGCGCGACGGGCTGCTGCTGATCGGCGTGGCCATGCTCGCGGTCGGCCTGCTGTTCAAGGTCAGCGCCGTGCCGTTCCAGTCCTGGACGCCGGACGTCTACCAGGGCGCGCCCACCCCGATCACCGGGTTCATGGCCGCCTGCACCAAGGTCGCCGCCTTCGGCGCCCTGCTCCGGATCGCCTACGTGGCCCTGCCCGGCACCCGCTGGGACTGGCAGCCGGCGGTCTGGGTCGTGGCCGCGCTGACCATGTTGGTCGGCTCGGTGATCGCGATCGTGCAGGCCGACGTCAAGCGAATGCTGGCCTACTCCTCGATCGCCCACGCCGGGTTCATTCTGACCGGCGTGCTGGCGATGGACCGGGCCGGGGTCAGCGGCGTCCTGTTCTACCTGGCCGCCTACGGCTTCACCACGATCGGGGCGTTCGCCCTGGTCACCCTGGTCCGCAGCTCGACCCCGGAGGGTGGCGTCGGCGGCGAGGCCACCCACCTGTCCCAGTGGGCCGGGCTGGGCAAGCGTTCGCCCTGGCTGGCCGGGGTGTTCGCGCTGTTCCTGATCTCGTTCGCCGGGATCCCGCTGACCAGCGGGTTCAGCGGAAAGTTCGCCGTCTTCCAGGCCGCCTTCAACGGTGCCCCCTACGGTCCGGTGCTGGTCCTGTTCGGGGTCCTGGCCAGCGCGATCGCGGTCTTCTTCTACGTCCGGGTGATCGTGCTGATGTACTTCAGCGAGGCGATCGGTGACGCCATCACCGTGACCCGGGCCGGAGCCCTGACCAAGGTGGCGATCGGCGTCGGCGTGGCCGCGACGATCGTGCTCGGGGTGGCCCCCGATCCGGCTCTGCATCTGGCGCACAGTGCCTCGGTCTTCCTACCGTGAGTGCGGTGACCGCTTCTCTCGACCTTCCTGTTGCTGACGCCGCTCTGGCCGAGGCGGTGCGAGTCGGGCTCGCGGCCGTCGAGACCCGGCTGGCCGAGGCCGTGCACCAGAACGATCGGCTGGCCGACGACGCGTCCCGGCACCTGATCGAGGCCGGCGGCAAGCGGGTCCGCCCGATGCTGACCCTGCTGGCGGCCAACCTGGCCGACGGCGAGCGGCCGGAGGTGATCGAGGCGGCGGTGGTGGTCGAGCTGACCCACCTGGCCACCCTGTACCACGACGACGTGATGGACTCCGCCCCGGTGCGCCGGGGAGCGCCGGCCGCGCACCAGGTCTGGGGCAACACGGTGGCCATCCTGACCGGCGACCTGCTGTTCGCCCGGGCCTCGCGGATCGTTGCCGACCTGGGCCCGGACGCCGTCCGGATCCAGGCCACCACCTTCGAGCGGCTCTGCCTCGGGCAGATGCACGAGACCGTCGGCCCGGCCGACTCCGACGACCCCGTCGAGCACTACATCCAGGTGCTGGCCGACAAGACCGGTTCGCTGATCGCCACCGCCGGCCGGTTCGGTGCGATGTTCGCCGGCTGCTCGGACGAGGTCGTCGACGTGATGATCCGCTTCGGCGAGCAGGTCGGCGTGGCCTTCCAGCTCGCCGACGACGTGATCGACCTGGCCAGCGCCGGCGTCGACTCGGGCAAGACCCCGGGCACCGACCTGCGCGAGGGCGTGCCCACCCTGCCGGTGCTGCTGGCCCGCCGGGCCGCCGCCGCCGGCGACGAGTCGGCCGCGGCCGTGGTGGCCCTGCTGGACGGCGACCTCACCGAGGACGCCGCGCTGGCCGAGGCGGTGGCCGCGCTGAGCGCCCACCCGGCCACCGAGGCGGCCCGGGTCGAGGCCACCCGCTGGGCCGAGGCCGCCGTCGAGTCCCTGGCCCCGCTGCCGGAGAGTCCGGCCAAGCAGGCGCTGCGCCAGTTCGCCGAGGCCGTGGTCGTCCGCACCAGCTGAGAGCGTCCGTCAGCATTGAGCAGCCGGAGTGCGGGCGGAGGTGGCTGATGTCGGTCGAACCAATACCGGTGCCTGAGGACGGCGTTCCGGACCGAGCCGGCCGAACCCGCCGCGCGACCCGGGCGACGGGTTCTTCATGCGAACCCTGCTGAACCCGCTGGTCAAGGCGGCTCTGAAGGGGTCTACGCCGACCTCGCCCGGATGGAGGACGCCGTCCGGGCCAGCGATCTGGACTGGACCCTGGTGCGCCCGCCCCGGCTCGTCGACAAGCCGCTGACGGGGGCGTACCGGACCGCGATCAACGCGAACCTGCGCCGGGGAATGGTCATTTCGCGGGCCGACGTCGCCCACCTGATGCTGGCCGCGGTCGATCGGCCGGAGACGGTCCGGGCGGCGGTCGGCGTCGCCTATTGAGTGCGGCTCAGGGCCGGGGGCGCCAGTCCGGTCTCGGGGGCGGCGGCGCGGCTGAGGTAGTTGCGTCGCGCCGTCCGCAGGCTGTCGAACGTCAGCACGGCCAGGGCCGTCCAGACCAGGGCGAAACCGGCCCAGCGCGAGGCCGCCATCTGCTCGCCCAGCAGCAGCACCCCGCAGAGCAGCTGCAGCACCGGGGTCAGGTACTGCAACAGGCCCATCGTGGTAAGTGGCACCCGGCTCGCGGCCGAGGCGAACAGCAGCAGCGGGGCCACCGTGACCAGGCCGGTCGAGGCCAGCAACAGGCCCTGCCAGGGCGGGTTCTCGGCGAAGCTGCTGTTGCCGTTCGCGGCCAGCACGCCGACCGCGATCGCCGCCATCGGGGCCAGCACCATGGTCTCCACGGTCAGCCCGGCCACCGCCCCGACGCCGCGCTCGCCGGTGCCGACCCGGTTCTTCAGCAGGCCGTAGAGCCCGAACGAGCCGGCCAGAGTGAGCGCGATGTAGGGCAGGTGGCCGTAGTCCACGGTCAGCACGCCGACCGCGACCACGCCGATCCCGACCGCCACCCACTGGATCACCCGCAGCCGCTCCTTCAGGACGACGACGCCCAGGGCCACGGTGACCAGCGGGTTGATGAAGTAGCCGAGGGAGGCCTCGACCACCTGGTCGGAGTTGACCGCGTAGATGTAGACACCCCAGTTCAGGGCGACGGCAACGGCCGCCGAACCGAGGATCAGCACCCGGCGGGGCGAGCTCAGCACCAGCCGCAGCTGCGACCAGGCCCGGGTGGCCGCGATCAGCACCAGACAGACCAGCAGCGACCACAGCACCCGGTGCAGCAGGATCTCGAATGCCCCGGCCCGGTCGAGCAGCCGGAAGTAGAGGGGGAATATGCCCCAGAGCAGGTAGGCCCCGAAACCGAATGCTGTCCCGCGGCGGGCCTCCGAATTCATCCTATGACTCTACCCGGCCTCGCCCGGGTCGAGCTTCGTCACCGGACCGTCCAGGTGTCGTTGCCGGCCAGCAGGGCGGCCAGGTCGTCGTCCGTGGCCCGGCCGTCGACCTTGGCCTTCTCGGCGTCGACCTGGGCCCGCACCAGGTCGTCGTAGGTCGGCCGGCCGACCGACCGGAGCACCCCGATCGGCACGTGCGAGAGGCTGGCCTCGTCGAGCCGGGACAGGGCGAACTGCACGGCCGGGTTCGGCTCGTGGGCGTCGTGCACCAGCACGTCGTCCGGGCCGTACTCGCTCGCCGCACCGATCTCGGCGATCTGCAGCGACCCGTCGGCGGCCCGGACCACGCCGCGCTCGCCGTCGGTGCCGAACCGGATCGGCTGCCCGTGCTCGAGCCGGACCAGCCGGGCGCCGGCCTCGTCGCGGTCCTTGAGCACGTCGAACGCACCGTCGTTGAAGATCGGGCAGTTCTGGTAGATCTCCACCAGGGCCGCCCCGCGGTGCTCGACCGCCTGCCGCAGCACGCCGGTCAGGTGCTTGCGGTCGGAGTCGAGGGTGCGGGCGACGAACGTGGCCTCGGCTCCCAGGGCCAGCGAGATCGGGTTGAACGGGGTGTCGACCGAGCCGATCGGGGTCGACTTGGTCACCTTGCCCGGCTGCGAGGTGGGCGAGTACTGGCCCTTGGTCAGGCCGTAGATCTGGTTGTTGAACAGCAGGATGGTCAGGTTCACGTTGCGCCGCAGGGCGTGGATCAGGTGGTTGCCGCCGATCGAGAGGGCGTCACCGTCGCCGGTGATCACCCAGACGTTCAGGTCGGGCCGGGAGGTGGCCAGCCCGGTGGCGATCGCCGGGGCCCGGCCGTGGATCGAGTGCAGGCCGTAGGTGTCGAGGTAGTACGGGAACCGCGACGAGCAGCCGATCCCGGAGATGCAGACCACGTTCTCGCGGTTGATCCCGAGCTCGGGCATGAAGCCCTGGACGGCGGCCAGGATGGCGTAGTCGCCGCAACCGGGGCACCAGCGCACCTCGGCGTCGGAGGTGAAGTCCTTGCGGGTCTGGGCAGCGGCGTCCGGATCGAGTTTCGGGACGCCGGCCAGGCCGGACAGCAGGGTCGGGATTCCCAGATCGGTGGTCATGACAGTGGCTCCTGAGCAAGCGTGGTGATCGCCGCGGCGATCTCGCTGGAACTGAACGGCAGGCCGCGTACCTGGTTGTAGCCGCGGGCGTCGACGAGGTACTTGGCCCGCAGCAGCAGGGCCAGCTGGCCGAGGTTCATCTCCGGGATCAGCACCCGGCGATAGCGTTTCAGCACTTCCCCGGTGTTCGCCGGGAACGGGTTGAGGTGCCGCAGGTGCGCGGTGGCGACGGCGATCCCCTCCTGCCGGGCGGCCCGGGCGCCGGCCGCGATCGGGCCGTAGGTGCTGCCCCAGCCGATCACCAGCACGCCGGCGTTGCCGGTCGGGTCGTCGACCTCCAGATCGGGGACGTCGATGCCGTCGATCTTGGACTGCCGCAGCCGGACCATCAGGTCGTGGTTGTCCGGGTCGTAGGAGATCTCACCGGTGCCGTTGGCCTTCTCGATCCCGCCGATCCGGTGCTCCAGGCCGGCCGTGCCCGGCACGGCCCACGGGCGGGCCAGCGTGATCGGGTCGCGGTCGTAGGGCCGGAACACCGGAACGCCCTTGTCGTTCAGCGCATTCGGCTCGGTGGTGAAATTGGCCTTCAGCTGCGGCAGCGAGTCGACCGAGGGCAGCGGCCAGGGTTCCGAGCCGTTGGCCAGGTAACCGTCGGACAGCAGCAGCACCGGCGTCCGGTAGGTGATCGCCACCCGGACCGCCTCGATCGCGGCGTCGAAGCAGTCGGCGGGGGAGCGCGGCGAGATCACCGGCACCGGGGACTCACCGTTGCGGCCGAACATGGCCTGCAGCAGGTCGGACTGCTCGGTCTTGGTCGGCAGGCCGGTGCTCGGGCCACCCCGTTGGACATCGACGATGACCAGCGGCAGTTCCAGGCTGACGGCCAGGCCGATCGTCTCGCTCTTCAGGGCGAGGCCCGGGCCGGACGTCGTGGTGACCCCGATCGCCCCACCGTAGGCCGCGCCCAGGGCGGCGCCGATCGCCGAGATCTCGTCCTCGGCCTGGATCGTGGTGATGCCGAACCGCTTCAGACCGGAGAGCGCGTGCAGGATGTCGGACGCCGGGGTGATCGGGTACGAGCCCAGCACCAGCGGCAGCCCGGCCCGGTGGGCGGCCGAGACCAGGCCGTAGGCCAGGGCCGTATTGCCGGTGATGTTCCGGTACCGGCCGGCCGGCGCCGGGGCCGGGGCGATCTCGTAGGAGACCGCGAACGCCTCGGTGGTCTCGCCGAAGGCCCAGCCGGCCTTGAACGCGGTCAGGTTGGCGGCCAGGATCTCCGGGCGCTTGGCGAACTTGGCGGTCAGGAAACGCTCGGTGCCCTCGGTGGGGCGGTTGTAGAGCCAGCACAACAGGCCGAGGGCGAACATGTTCTTGGCTCGCTCGGCGTCCTTGCGGCTGAGCCCCGAGTCCTTCAGTGCCTGCACGGTCAGTGAGGTCAGCGGCACGGCGTGCACGTGGTACGAGTCCAGGCTGCCGTCGTCCACCGGGCTGGCCGGATAGCCGACCTTGCTCAGGTTGCGCTTGGTGAACTCGTCGGTGTTGACGATCACCGTCTTGCCCCGGGGCAGGTCGGCCAGGTTGGCCTTGAGTGCGGCCGGGTTCATCGCCACCAGGACGTCGGGCGCGTCGCCGGGCGTGAGCACGTCGTGGTCGGCGAAGTGCAGCTGAAAGCTGGAGACGCCGGGCAGCGTGCCCTGGGGGGCCCGGATCTCGGCCGGGAAGTTGGGCAGGGTGGCCAGGTCGTTGCCCAGCCCGGCGGTCTCGGCGGTGAACCGGTCACCGGTGAGCTGCATGCCGTCGCCGGAGTCGCCCGCGAACCGGATCACCACGCTGTCGAGCTTCTCGATCCGGTGCTCGACCGTTGCGACCGCAGTGTCGTCCATGGACCCTCTCCTTCAGTTTCTCCCACCCAACAACCATCTTGCGCTTCTCACTAGTCCTCACAACCTTGGGGTGTCACAACCAAATCCTGTGAGTGGACGTCGCCGGCGATCTAGACTGCCCGCGTGCCCCTCCCGCCACGAGCTCCCGACCTGGCCTCGCTCGACCTTCTGCTCTCGGTGGCCCGGGCCGGCAGCCTGGGGGCGGCCGCCCGCGAGCACCTGATCAGCCAGCAGGCGGCCAGCGAGCGGATCCGCCGGCTGGAGGGGGTGCTCGGGGTACAGGTGGTGCGCCGCAGCCGGCAGGGCTCGACCCTGACCTCGGCCGGTGTCCTGGTGGCCGACTGGGCGGCCCAGCTGACCGAACTCGCGGCCGGGCTCGAGGCCAGCGTGGCCGCGTTGCGGGCCGAGACCCATGCCCAACTGCGGGTGGCGGCCAGCCTGACCGTGGCCGAATATCTGATCCCGCGCTGGTTGGTGACGCTGCGGCGGCGGGCCGAGCAGCAGGGAGCCGAGCTCTCGGTCCAGCTGACCGCGACCAACAGCGAGGAGGTGGCCGAGCGGGTCCGGGACGGGCGGGCCGGGCTGGGCTTCGTCGAGGGGCCGAGCGTGCCCGACGATCTGGCCTGGCGTGAGGTCGGTACCGACTCGCTGATCCTGGTGGTGGCGACCGATCATGCCTGGGCCCGCCGGCGCCGGCCGGTGACGGCGGCCGAGCTGGCCGCGACCGCGCTGGTCGCACGCGAGGCCGGGTCCGGCACCCGCAAGGCCCTTGAGGTGGCGCTGCGGGCCGTGCTCGCCGACGTGCCGATCGCCCCGCCCGCGCTCGAATTGTCCGGGACGGCGGCGGTGCGCGGGGCCGTGCTGGCCGGTGCCGGGCCGGCCGTGCTGAGCAGCCTGGCCGTGGCCGACGACCTGCATTCCGGCCGGCTGGTCGCGGTGCCGCTGGCCGGGCTGGCGCTGGACCGGCGACTGCTGGCGGTGTGGCCGCTGGGCAGTTCGCCCCGCGGGCCGGTGCAGGACCTGCTGGCCATCGCCGTGCCCACCAAAGGCGGGGCTCGCTGAGCCCGTTGCCGGGTGGCTTGGGGCAGGATGGGACCGTGCCTGATTTCAGCTTCGTCCGCCTGCATCACGTCCAGTTGGCCATTCCCGCTGGTGGCGAGCCGGCCTGCCGGCAGTTCTGGGGCGACCTGCTCGGCCTGGGCGAGCTGGTCAAGCCGGCCGTGCTGGCCGCTCGGGGCGGCTGCTGGTTCGCCGGTGGGGGTCTGGAGGTGCATCTCGGCGTCGAGGCCGACTTCGCCCCGGCCCGCAAGGCGCACCCCGGCATCCTGGTGTCGGATCTGGCCGCGCTGGCGGCCCGGCTCGAATCGGCCGGCGTCGAGGTCGTCCGGGACGGCGACTTTCCTGGCCACGACCGGTTCTACGCGGCCGACCCGTTCGGCAACCGCCTCGAGTTCCTGCAACCCCGCTGACGAGAGGTCACGCCGGCTCGGCCGGTCCGGCGGTTTCGGGTAGGTCGAAGGCGGCGCGGCGGGCCGGCGGGACCAGGTCCAGGTAGTCCGGGTGCTTGGCGATGAAGGCCTTGACGAACGGGCAGTACGGCAGCACCGCCGAGCCTCGGGCCCTCACCGTGGTCAGCGCCTGGCTGATCAGCACCGATCCCCACCCGTGCCCACCGAACCGCTCCTCGATCTCGGTGTGTACGAAGGCCAGCGTGTGGCCCTCGCCCTCGTAGACGGTCAGCCCGGCGCGGTCTTCTCCCAGCCAGAGCTCGAACCGGTGCTGGGCGGCGTTCTCTCGGACTTCGGGCTCGCTCGACATCCGGCCAGTATCGCCGGGTACAGGTCGGCCGCACCCGTTTGATTGAAGGTGTAGTGATCCATGTACGAGATCAGGGGTCCAGACCCCCGTTCTCGTACATGGATCACTACATCCAGGCTCCGCCGGCGTGGAACACCGCCGGGCCGATCGGGGCGGCCTGGGCGTTACAGGCGGCCGGCCTCGATGATGCGGCGGAGAAACTGGCGGGTGCGGTCCTCGTGGGGGTCGCCCAGGACCTGCTCGGGCGAGCCCCGCTCGAGCACGCTGCCGCCGTCCAGGAAGCAGACCTCGTCGGCGACCTGGCGGGCGAAACCCATTTCGTGGGTGGCCACCACCATGGTCATGCCCTCGGTCTTGAGGTCTCGCAGCATGGCCAGCACCTCGCCGACCAGTTCGGGGTCGAGGGCCGAGGTCACCTCGTCGAACAACATCAGCACCGGGTCGTTCACCAACGAGCGGGCGATCGCCACCCGCTGCTGCTGGCCACCGGACAGTTCGTCCGGATGGGCCGAGGCCCGGGCCCGCAGGCCGACGCGCTCCAGCATGGCCAGCCCACGCTGTTCGGCCTCCTCCCGGCCCACGCCGTGAACCTTGCGCGGGGCCAGGGTGATGTTGTCCAGCACGGTCAGGTGGGGGAAGAGGTTGAACGACTGGAAGACGATGCCGATCCGGGCGCGGATCGCGTCGGCGTCCACCCGGGGGTCGGTGATCTCCGAGCCCTCCAGTTCGATCACCCCGTCGTCGACCGTTTCGAGCAGGTCGACGCAGCGCAGCAGGGTCGACTTGCCCGAACCGGAGGCCCCGATCAGGACGACGACGTCGTGCGCGGCGACGTCCAGATCCAGATCGTGCAGGACCAGCGAACGGCCGTAGCTCTTGCGCAGGCCGCGAACCCGCAGAAGAGGTTCGGTGCCGTTCGCCGGGGAACGGGTGGGGGTGGGATCGCTCACAGGTGACCGCCGGCCGGGAGGTAGCCGTACCGGCGGGAGACGAAGTCGGTCAGCCGGGTCAGGGGAATGGTCAGAACCAGGAACAGCAGGCCGGCGACCACGTACGGGGTGAAGTTGAACGTCGTCGCGGTCGCGATCTGGGCCGCCCGGACGGCGTCGATCGCCGCCCCCAGGATCGAGATCAGCCCCGAATCCTTGGTCAGCGCGACCAGGTCGTTGAGCAGCGGCGGTACCACCCGGCGCAGTGCCTGGGGCAGGACGACGTGGCGCATGGTCTGCGCCCCGCTCAGCCCGAGCGAGCGAGCCGCGGCCCGCTGGCTCGGGTGCACCGATTCGATCCCGGCCCGGAACACCTCGGCCACGTAGGCCGAATAGGTCAGCACCAGGGCCACGCATCCGAGCACGATCGGATCGTCCGGCACGCCCTGCAACCGCAGGCCGGGCAGGCCGAAACCGACCAGCAGCAGCACCAGGATCAGCGGCAGGCCCCGGAACACGTCGACGTAGGTGACCGCCAGCGCCCGCAGCGGCCAGAAGACCGGTCCGCGCAGCGTGCGCAGCACCGCCAGCCCGAGACCGAGGATCAGGATGCAGACCGCGCTGATCAGGAACACCCGCACGTTCACCCAGAACCCGGTGAGCACGTCCGGGAAGGCGTCCCTGCCCACCCCCCAGTTGAAGAAGGTGTCCCGGGTCCGGTCCCAGCCCGGTGACGACGTCACCCCGATCACCAGCACCGCCACCAGCACCACGGTGCTGATCGCGGCGATGGTCAGTGACCGGAGGGTCTGGCGCCGTCGGTAGGCGTCCCGTTCCTGCTGGCGGGCGGACCGGGTCCACGGCGCCTCGGGCCCGGAGGTTGCCGGCGCGGTCACTTCAGTTCGGGGGCGCCGGCCGCGTCGGTCAGCCAGGTCGCCTCCAGCGTCTTCAGGGTGCCGTCGGTCCGCAGTGCGTCGACGGCCTGGCTGATGCAGCTGGTCAGCGAGCTGCCCTTGGACAGCACCAGGCCGAACTGCTCGACGTCACCGGTGGTGCCGGGCAGTTGCCCGACGACGACACCGTTCTTGATCTCGGCCGCGGCCAGGTACAGCGCGGTCGGCAGGTCGACCACCAGTCCGTCGATCTGGCCGTTGGCCAGCGCCAGCTTGGCCTTGTCGTTGTCGTCGTAGACGGCCGCGGTCTTGCTCGGCTTGATGACGTCGGTGATCGTCTGGTAGCTCGTGGTGCCGACCTGGGCGCCGAGCTTCACGTTCTTCAACGCCGCCAGGGTGGTGGCCGAGGCGGCCTTGCTGCCCTTGATCGCGACCACGGCCTGGCGGACGTCGTAGTAGCCGGAGGAGAAGTCGACCGCTTTCTTCCGGGTCGCGGTGATCGAGAACTGGTTGATGTCGGCGTCGAACGGCTTGCGGCCCGGCTGGATCGCCGACGTGAAAGACGCCGTCACCCACTTGACCTGCGCATTCTCGTACCCGAGCTGCTTGGCGACGGCGTAGGCCACGGCCGACTCGAAGCCCTTGCCGTTGGTCGGCTCGCCACCGCTGAACCACGGGTCGTAGGCCGGCTTGTCGGTGCCGAAGGTCAGCGTGCCGGCGGTCTTCGTCGGCATCGTGGTGGGCGAGCAGGACGCCGTCGCCGAGGCGGTCGCGCCGGCGGCACCGGTGGTCGGCGCCGGCGCCGCGGCGTCGGAGTTCGAGTCCTGAGGGGCGCAGCCGGCCACCAGCAGGGTGAGCAGAACAGCACCGGCGGTGACGGGGGCGCGTAGCGAGGACATCGAATAACTCCTGATCAGACTGGGTCCGGAGGGCCGAGTGTAGCTGTCGGCACCAATGTGGTTGAGAATGTGACCGCCGCCACCAGCGGCTGCGGGGCGGGCTCGACCAGTAGAGTCCCGCCATGGCCGGTGAGCACTCGTATCTGGTCGTCGGGGCGGTGCTGCTGTCCGGCGTCCTGCTGTTCGTCGGCGCGATGGGCGCGGCCCGCCTGCTGCGTCCCGACGTTCCCTCGCCCGAGAAGCCGCTGACCTACGAGAGCGGGGTCGACGCGGTCGGCTCGGGCTGGGCCCAGAGCCAGATCCGCTACTACCTCTACGCCTTCCTCTACGTCGTGTTCGCCGTCGACGCCGTGTACCTGTTCCCGTGGGCCACCGTGGTCGCCCGGTTCGGCTGGGCCACCCTGGCCGAGATGGGCGTCTTCCTCGGCATCGTCGCCCTGGGGTTGCTGCACGCCTTCCGCCGGGGAGCCCTGAGATGGACCTAGACACCCTCGGGTCCGGCTCACGCCCGGGCTCACGACCGCCCGCGACCAGCCGCGGTGCCGTGGCCCTGCCGATGCCGGTGGTGATGCCGCCGCCGGGCTACGAGCCCTCGATCGGGCCGGTCGCCGGGCTGGCCCCCTACCCGCTCCGGCTGGTGCTCAACTGGGGCCGCCGCTACAGCCTCTGGGTCTTCAACTTCGGCCTGGCCTGCTGCGCGATCGAGTTCATCGCGGCCAGCATGGCCCGGCACGACTTCATCCGGCTGGGCGTGATCCCGTTCGCCCACGGCCCCCGGCAGGCCGACCTGATGGTGGTCTCGGGCACCGTCACCGACAAGATGGCCCCCGCCGTCCGCCGGCTCTGGGAGCAGATGCCCGAACCCAAGTACGCGATCTCGTTCGGCGCCTGCTCCAACTCGGGCGGCCCCTACTGGGACTCGTACTGCGTGACCAAGGGCGTCGACCAGATCATCCCGATCGACGTCTACGTTCCCGGCTGCCCGCCCCGGCCCGAGGCCCTGCTGCAGGGCATCATCAAGCTGCAGGAAAAGATCGCCGGCGAGAACCTGGCTCACCGGTACGGGCGGCCGCGCCGGCGCGGGGCGGCCTCGCTCAGCCGGGGGCTGGTCCCGGCGGCGGGTGCGGCCCGGATCGCCCCGGCGGCCCCGGGCGGCGGGCCGGACGGCATCGATGACTGAGCCGCCATCGATGACTGAGCCGCCGTCGATGACTGAGCCGCCGTCGATGACTGAGCCGGCGTCGGGCGACCCGTCGGCGCCGAGTGATCCGTTGGAACGGCAACAGGCCGAGGACGCCGCGCTCGCGGTCGGCTTCTCGCTGGCCGCCGACCATGAGGCCCGGGTCAGCCGGGACGGCGCGGGCACCCCGGTGATCGACGTGCCCGCCGCCGCCTGGCTGGCCGCCGCCCACCACGCCCGTGACGTCCTCGGCCTGGACTTCATCGACTGGCTCTCGGCCGTCGACCAGCCGGACGGCGACCCGGCCGGCCTCGACGTCGTGCTGCACGTGGTGGCCACGTCCTCGGCCGGGGTCCGCGGCGAACAGGACCGGGCTCAGCGCCGGGACGTCGGCCCGCCCCGGGTCCGCCGGCTGATGCTGCGCACCCGGGTCGCCGACACCGCCCTGAAACTGCCCAGCCTGACCTCGGTCTGGCCCGGTGTGGCCTGGCACGAGCGGGAGACCCTGGAGATGTTCGGCCTCGACTTCAGCGACTTCGACGACGGCTCCGGCCTGGAGATCCGGCCGTTGCTGCTGCCGGACGGGTTCGAGGGGACGCCGCTGCGCAAGTCGTTCGTGCTGGCCGCCCGTGCGGCCAAGGCCTGGCCCGGGGCCAAGGATCCGGGCGACTCGGGGGCCAAGGCGCCGTCCCGCCGCAAGATCCAGCCGCCCGGTGTGCCGGACCCGTCATGGGGCCCGCACGAACCGGCGCCGACCGAACCCGCGCCGACCGAACCGGCGCCGACCGAACCCGCGCCGACCGAACCCGCGCCGACCGAGTCGAAGGGCACCGAGGCGTGAGCGTCGACGTCTCGCTGCTGGTCGAGGTCGTGGTCCGCGCGGTGGTCGTGCTGGTCGCCTTCCTCACCCTGCCCCTGCTGGTCGGCCAGACCGAGCACAAGGTGATGGCCCACATGCAGGGCCGGCTCGGGCCGATGTACGCCGGGGGTTTTCACGGCTGGGCCCAGCTGATGGCCGACGGGGTCAAGTTCCTCCAGAAGGAGGACGTCGTGCCGACCGCGGCCGACCGCAGCGTGTTCCGGCTGGCCCCGGCGGTGGCCCTGGTGCCGTACCTGGTGGCCCTGGCCGCGATCCCGCTCAGCCCGACCTGGGTGGCCGCCGACCTCGACGCCGGGCTGCTGTTCGTGCTGGCCGCGAGCACCATCGCGGTGCTCGGCACGCTGATGGCCGGCTGGTCCAGTGCCAACAAGTACGCCCTGCTCGGCGCCATGCGCTCGGCCGCCCAGCTGCTGGCCTACGAGCTGCCTCTGGTGCTCGCCGCGGCCAGCGTGGCGATGGCGGCGGGCACGCTGTCGCTGGTTGGTATCGCGAACGCCTGGCACTGGTGGTGGCTGATCTGGCAGGGCCCGGCCATGGTCATCTTTGTGGTGGCCGGCCTGGCCGAGGTGCAACGGCCGCCGTTCGACATGCCGCTGGCCGACTCCGAGCTGGTGGTCGGCCCGTACACCGAGTACACCGGGCTGCGGTTCGCGCTGTTCCTGCTGGCCGAGTACGCCGGGATCGTGGTGCTCTCGGCCTTGACCGCGGTGCTCTTCCTCGGTGGCTGGCACGGCCCGTTCTCCGGCACCCTCGGCCCGCTCTGGACCCTGCTCAAGGCGTTCGCCGTCGCGTTCTTGGTGATCTGGGTCCGGGTGTCATGGCCCCGGCTGCGGGAGGACCAGTTGCAGCGCCTGGCCTGGGGCGTGCTGGTGCCGCTGGGGCTGGCTCAGCTGGCCCTGACCGCCGTGGTGGTGGTGGCTAGAGCGACCTGACGAACGAGCGCACGCTGGGCGACTCCTGGTGGTAGCCGAAGTTGTCGGTCCGCCGGTAGCCGAGCGCCTCGTACAGCAGCACCGCCTCGGGCTGCCTGGATCCGGTCTCCAGCACCAGCCGGCGGTAGCCGAGCCCGCGGGCCCGGTCCTCCATCGCCGCCATCAGCCGCCGGGCCAGCCCGAGCCGCCGGTAGGCCGGTCGCACGTAGAGCCGCTTCAGCTCGGCCGCCTCGGCGTCGTGGCGGCGCAGCGCCGCGCAGCCGGCCAGATCGCCGTCCAGCCGGGCCAGCACGAAGACGCCGTCCGGGGGCCCGAACTCGCCCGCCGCCACCGGGGTCCGGTCCTCGCCGCCGTAGATCCGCACGTAGTACTGCTGCAGCTCGGCGATCAACACGGCCGCTTCCGGGCTGTCGGTGAGGACGTCGGTGAGAACGAGCTCGCCCGGCCCGCTCATACCGGCCCGTTCATGCCGGATCGGCCGGGACGTCTTCCGGCTGCCACAGTTCGACCGGGTTGCCCTCCGGGTCGTGCACCCGGGCGAACCGGCCGTTGGGGTAGATCTCCTCGTCGACCTCGACGAGGAGCCCGTCGGCCCGCAGTTGGCGGACCATGGCGTCCAGATCGCGGACCCGGAAGTTGACCATCCACTGCTGCTGGGGCCGGCCGAAATGATCGGTGCCGGCGTCGAAGGCGGCGAACACCGTCGGTCCGGCCTCCTGCTGCCAGGAGGCCTCACCGTAGGTCAGTGGCACCGGCGTCACGCCCAGATGCCGCTCGTACCAGGCGGCCAGACCGCCGGGGTCGTGGCTGCGAAAGAAGAGGCCCCCGATGCCCGTTACGCGTTCCACGGCGCGAATCCTGCCAGAACGCCGACCACCAGGTCGCCCAGGGACGGCAGGTGGTAGCCGCCCTCCTGGATCAGGACGGTCGGCAGCTCGAGCCCGGCCAGCAGCCGACCGGCTCCGGCGTAACCCTTTTCGCTGACCCGTAGCGGGCTCTCGGGGTCGGCCTCGGCCGCGTCCAGGCCCAGCGAAATGACCAGGGCCTCGGCCCGGAACTCGATCGCGGCTTCCGCCAGTCGGGCGACGGCTTCCACCCAGTGGATGTCTCCGGTTCCGGGAACCAGCGGCTCGTTCCTCGTGGTGCCCTCGCCGTCGCCCTCGCCGACCTCGTCGGCGTACCCCTGCACGTGCGGGAACCAGCCGGCGCCCGGGTCGACGTGCACCGAGCCGTAGAACACGTCCGGACGGCGCCAGAACACCGCCTGGGTGCCGTTGCCGTGGTGCGCGTCGATGTCGATCACGGCCACCCGCCGGCCCAGCGAGGCCAGCCGCTGGGCCGCGATCGCCGCGTTGTTCAGATAGCAGGAGCCGCCGAAACCGGCCGGGGTGGCGTGGTGCCCGGGCGGGCGGCAGAGCGCGTAGGCGGCCCGGCTGGTGCCGCTGGCAACCAGGTCGGCGGCGCTCAGCGCGACGTCGGCCGCGGCCCGGGCCGCCTCCCAGGTGCCCGGCCCGATCGTGGTCATCGTGTCGTAGCACCAGATCCCGGCCCGGGCGTGGGTGGCCGGCGGGTACCGCCAGGGCATCCCGGCGGTCATCATCGGGGTCGGGAACACGTAGGGCACGACCCGGTCCTGGCCGACCAGCTCCTGGTACGGCCCCTTGGCCCACTCGGTCGAGGCCTCCCGCAGCCAGTCGATCAGGCCGGCCTGATGGACGGCGGTCAGCGCCTCGTCCGGGTGCGAGCCGGCCGGCAGTTCGGGATGGCCCGCGGCCAGCAGGGCCTCGCGGATCACCGAGGCCCGCCGGGGCGACTCGGTGGCCGGCGTGGTCCGGCCGACCCACACCTCGTCCCGGGGGTCGTGCAGCAGGACCGTGTCGGACCAGACAAAAGGGATCACCGACCGAGTTTCGCATCCGCCGGGCCCTCCCGGGGCCGGATCGGCTGGGGCATGCTGGGCCGATGCCACGAGCCCGGGATCTGCCCCGCCGGATCGGCCTGCTGCCGAGCGGCCCGACCGGCTCGGTCCACGACGTCCCCGGGGTCGGGCTCGGGCACTTCACCCTGCGGCTGGACGAGCCGCCGCCACCGGTGGGCCGGGGCGTGGTCCGGACCGGGGTGAGCGTGGTGCACCTGGCCGGCGACGGTTTCGGGTCGCCGGTGCCGGCCGGGGCGGCGGTGCTGAACGGGATGGGCGAGTGCACCGGACTGATCACCGTGACCGAGTGGGGCCGGGCCGAGACGCCGGTCTTCCTCACCTCGACGATGCAGGTCGGGCGGGTCTACGACGCCGCCGGCCTGCTGCTGGCCGAGCGCGACCCCCGGGTCGGGGTGGACGACGTGGTGATCCCGTTGGTGGCCGAGTGCGACGACTCCGGCCTGTCCGACCCGCGCCGGGCCCGGCTCGCCGATGCCGATGTGGCCGCGGCCTGGGACGCGGCGATCGCCGCGGCCACGGTCTCGGGCACCCCGGCCGCGACCGCGCCGCAGGAGGGCAGCGTCGGAGCCGGCACCGGGATGGAGTGCCTGGGCTGGAAGGGCGGGGTGGGCTCGGCCTCCCGGCTGCTGCCGGGCGGACACACGCTGGCCGCCGTGGTGCTGGCCAACTTCGGCGCGGCCGAGCGGCTGACCGTGGCCGGGGTGCCGGTCGGGGCTTCGCTGTCCCGGTTGACGGGGGCCGAGCCGCTCGAACGGGATCGGGGGGCGATCGGGTCGGGCATCGTGGTGCTGGTCACCGACGCCCCGATCGACGCCCACGGTTGCCGGCGGCTGGCCCGCCGGGCCGGGCTGGGCCTGGCCCGGACCGGCTCCTACGGCAGCCACGGCTCGGGCGAGATCTTCCTGGCCCTGGCCACCGGACTGCGCGGGGACAGGGTCCGGCCGGCGGCCGGCCGGACCCTGAGCGGTTCCGAGCTGGACCCGTTCTTCGCCGCCGCGGTCGAGGCCACCGAGGAGGCGGTGATCACCACCCTGCTGGCCGCCACCAACGTCACCGGCCGGGACGGCCGCACGGTCCGCGCGCTACCCCTGGCCGACGTCGTGGCCCGGCTCTGAACTCTCCGGTCAGGAGTCGGAAGCGAAGTCGTGGTCCAGGCCGTCGAGGAGGGCCTGGGCGTCATTGACAGCGCCCTCGATCTGGTCGGCCGACTGATGGTCGATGGCCGGGGTGCCGGGGCTCGTACGGCTCGGCTCCGGGACGGCCGAAACGCTCCCCTCCTGAGGCGCGGCCGTCCCGGCGGGGTTGAAGGTGATGCTCTGGTCGTGGCCGGCGGCGCCACAGCCGGACAGGGCCAGGATCAGCAGGGCGGCCCCGACCGTGGCTGACCGACCCGGCCTCATGACGCGGTGCTGGACGGCGTCGCAGTGGGCAGGTCGAGGGTGGCGCACTCCTTGTCCGCCGTGGCCAGCCGGGTCTTGACCTGCGGCAGCTTCTTCAGCCGGTCGGTGCGCCGCTCGATCCGGCGCTCGATCCGCTTGGCCACCCGCGGGTGGTGGTTGGCCTCGGCCTTGGCCTCGCGGGCCTTCAGCCAGGCCAGTGAGCCCTTGGTGTCGGCGTCGGCGTTGAGCCGGGTCTCGGCCTTGCCGGCCCGCTCGATCAGCTTCGGCACCCGGGCGCAGAACGTGATGACCCGCTTCTCCAGCACCCCGCCGGACGGCAGCGTGATGTCGGCCTGCTGGGCCGCGGCCTGGGGCGCGGCGGCCACGACGGGTGCGGCCTGGGTGCTCGCGCTGGCCACATGGGCGCCGGTCAGGGCCAGGCCGGCGGCCAGCCCCACGGCGGAGACACTGGTGATGACGCGCATCGCAACTCCTCGGATCGGTGATCGGCTTCTGGTGCGGCCCGCCCGGGGGCGGGAGGCCGCAGGATCACTGTCCGGGGCCGGGATGGCCGGTGGGTTCGTGGAATGTACGAGGAGTGTTCGGGTTCAGCCGGGCAGCCGGATCACAAAACTGACGCCGCCCTCCGGCCCCGGCCGGGCCCGCGCCGTGCCGCCCAGCCGGCGGGCCAGCTCGCCGACCAGAGCCAGCCCCAGCCCGCTGCCGACCGGCCGCTCACCCCGGTAGCGCTCGGTCAGCCGGCCCCGGTCGAAGGCCACGGCCAGGTCGTCGGCGTCCAGCCCGGGGCCGTCGTCACGGACCTCGACCCAGGCCACCGACCCACTCCCCACACCCTCGGTGAGCCGCTCGATCCCGCAGCCGAACATCAGGTTGCGGCCCGGGGAGAGCACCCGCAGGGCGTTGTCGGCCAGGGCGTCGATCGCCTGCCGGACCCGCTCGGCATCGGTGTCGACGATGATCGGCAGCCCTTCGGCCGACACCCGCAGCCGGACCCCGGCCGCCTCGGCCCGCGGCTGCCAGGCCCGCCCGGCCGCCCGGACCAGGTCGGTCAGGTCGGCCGGGGCGATCCGCAACCGGAAGTCGTCGGCCTCCGTCCGGGCCAGGGCCAGCAGGTCGTCGACCCGGTGGTCCAGCCGGGCGGCCTCGTCCCGGATCACCGTCCCGGCCGCCCGGACCTCGTCGTTCCCGGTGATCACGCCGTCGGCCAGGCCTTCGGCGTAACCGCTGACCGCGGTCAGCGGGGTGCGCAGCTCGTGCGAGACGTTCATCAGGAACCGCCGCTGCCGGGCCTCGCTGTCGGCCAGGGCCGCGGCCAGCCCGTTCAGGGCCTGGGCGACGTCGGCCACCTCGCGCGGACCGTCCGGCGGAACCCGGACCGTCCGGTCGCCGCCGGACAGCCGGCGGGCGGCGGTCGAGAGCCGCCCCAGCGGAGCCGCGATCTGCCGGGCCAGCAACAACCCGGCCAGGCCCCCGCCGAGCAGGCCGAGCAGCAGCGGGACGGCCAGCCGGCCCCGGCTGAACCGGGACTGGGCCACCGCCTCGTTCACCGGCTGGGCCAGCAGCAGCGTCGTCGTGCCGCTGGTCCGGCCCTCGATCAGCCAGTGCCCGAGGTCGTCCCGGCGCCGGCTGCTGAACCGGCCGCTCGCCCGCACGGCGGCGACGTCGGCCGTGGTGAACGGGGGGACCAGGGCCGAGGCCGGATCCTCGTCGGCGCCGATCTCGTCCAGGGTGATCTGCCGGCTCTTCAGCAGCTGCCGCAGCGCGGCCGACTGGATCCGCTTCTGCCGCGGGTTGCGCCGCTGGTCCAGGCCGTCGGTGCTGGCCGCGAACGTGTCGGCGTCCCGGGCGAAAGCGGTCTCGGCGGCCTGGGTGGCGCCCTGCCGGAACAACCCGAAGGTGGCGATCCCGGTGACGGTCACCCCGGCCACCGCCACCAGCACGGCCAGCAGCACGATCCGGCCGGCCAGGGTGCCGGTCGCGCCGGCGAGTCCGGTGGGGGCGGCCATCTTTCAGGGCTCGATCGAGTAGCCGACGCCCCGCACGGTGCGCAACCGGACGGCCTCGCCCAGCTTGCCCCGCAACTGGGCGATGTGGACGTCGACGGTGCGGGTCGCCGTCCCGGCCGGGTAGCCCCAGACGTCGCGCAGCAGCTCGTCCCGGGGGCAGACCCGGCCGGGCCGGTCCATCAGGTACAGCAGCAGGTCGAACTCGGTGGTGGTCAGCTCGACCGGAACGCCGTCGGTGGTGGCCCGGCGGGTGCCCGGGTCGAGGGTCAGACGGCCCACCCGCAACGGCGCCGGGGGCGTCGGGTCCGACGGCGGCTCAGCCGGTGGCCGGCGGCGCAGCACGGCCCGGACCCGGGCCACCACCTCGCGCGGGCTGAACGGTTTGGTCACGTAGTCGTCGGCGCCGAGCTCGAGGCCGAGCACCCGGTCCACCTCGTCGTCCCGGGCGGTGACGAACAGCACCGGCGTCCAGTCGCCGCCGGCCCGCAGCCGGCGGCAGACCTCGGTGCCGTCGATCCCGGGCAGCCCGACGTCCAGGATCACCGCGTCCGGCCGGTGCCGGCCGACCGCGGCCAGCCCGCTCTCGCCGTCCCCGGCCAGCCGGACCTCGAACCCGTCCCGGGCCAGGTACGACCGCAGCAGTTCGGCGATCGCGGGTTCGTCCTCCACGACCAGCACCACGGACGTCGTCATGGTCGTCATACTGCTATACGCCGGTCTGTCCACAGGGCAGGATGGCGCGATGGTGGACGGCGGCGTGCAGCACGTGACGATCCCGATGCCGGACGGCGTCCGGCTGGCGGCCACGCTGTTCCGCCCGGCCGGGCCGGGGCCCGCGCCCTGCCTGCTCGAGGCCCTGCCGTACCGCAAGGACGATCTGACCGCCTCCTACCGGCCCGAGTACGTGCGGTTCCGGGACGAGCACGGTTACGCGGTGGCCCGGGTCGACCTGCGCGGCACCGGGTCGAGCGGCGGCATCGCCCTGGACGAGTACCACGAGCAGGAGGCCGCCGATCTGGCCGAGGTGATCGGCTGGCTGGCCGGCCAGAGCTGGTGCACCGGCGCGGTCGGCATGTTCGGCACCAGCTGGAGCGGGTTCAACTCGCTGATGATGGCCGGCCGCAAGGTGCCGGCCCTGCGGGCGGTGGTCTCCAGTTACGCCTCCGACGACCGGTACAGCGACGACGTGCACTACATGGGCGGCGCCCTGCGGCTGCTCGACCTGGTCGACTACCCGCTCTACATGGTCGCGATGAACGCGCTGCCGCCGGTGCCGGAACGGTTCGGCGAGGGCTGGGCCGCCGAGTGGCTGGCCCGGATCGAGCAGACCCCGCCCTGGCTGCTGCGCTGGCTGGAGGAGCAGACCGACGGCCCGTACTGGCGGCAGGGCTCGGCCCGCCCCGACTACCGGGCGATCAGCGTCCCGACCATGCTGATCGCCGGCTGGGCCGACGGGTACCGCAACATCACCTACCGGATGCCGGCCGCACTGGAACAGGCCGGCACCCCGGTCCGGGTGCTGGCCGGGCCGTGGAGCCACGCCGCCCCGGCGACCTCGGTGCCGGGGCCGAACGTCGACCCGGTGCCGCTGATGGCCCAGTGGTGGGACCGCTGGCTGCGGGACGACGACGCCAGCGGCCGACCGGTCGGCGGCCTCGAGGTCGAGGAGCCGCCGTTCACGGTCTTCGTCCGGGGCTACGCCGCACCCGACCCGGTGGCCGCGCGGTGGCCCGGCCACTGGGAGGCGCACGACCGCGAATCCCTCGGCCGGGTCCGGGACGTCGTGCTCGACTTCGAGTCGGCCCGGCTGACCGGGGCCGAAGTGGTCGGCGGCATCGCGCACTACGAGCCGGTCCTGGACGTCGGCCTGGCCGCCTGGAATTCCTGCGCGGCCGGCCTGCCCTGGGGGCAGCCCCAGGACCAGACCCCGGACGACGCCCGCTCGCTCTGCCTGGAGTGGCCGATCGCCGGGCTCCCGGCCGGCGACACCGGCGAGGGCACAGCGGTGCTCGGCCATCCGCGGGTCCGGCTGCGGATTCGCCCGGACCACCCGGTGGCCTTCGTCTCGGCCAAGCTCTCGCTGGTGCCGCCGGCGGGCCGGCCCAGCCTGCTGGTGGACCGGGGCCTGCTCAACCTGGTCCAGGCCGGTGGCGACCCGGCCGCCCCGGTGCCCTGCCGGCCCGGGGAGTGGCTGGACGTCGAGATCGAGCTCGAGGCGACCGCGTTCGAGCTGTGCCCGGGCCACACCCTGCGGCTGGCCCTGGCCTGCGCCGACTGGCCGAACACGATCGCCCCGCCCGGCACCTGGTCGGCGATCGACGTGACCGCCGGCCGGCTGCTGCTGCCGGTCTCGCCCGGCTCGCCGCACCCGGCCCCGCAGCTGCCGGAGCCGGCGGTGGAACTCTCCGCGCCGGACGGCGGCGACGACGACGACCACTGGGTCACCTGGAAGCAGGGTCACGACGTGCTGGCCGGGACCACCTGGGCCGAGGTCGATCACGGGGCCGCCTACCGCGCCGACCGGGCCGGCTGCGACGAGCACTACACCGGGCGGGTGGAGATCGACCGGGACGGCGGCGGTCAGCGCCTGCGCGCGCGGACCCGGTACGACCTCACCTGGCCCGGGGTCGAGGCCGCGACCGAGGCCCGGTTGGAGGTGATCGCCGACCGGGAGCAGCTCGACGTCCGGCTGGAGCTGGAGGTACGCGACGGCGAGCAGCTGCTGGCCGAGCAGAGCTGGCACCGGCGGATTCCCCGCCGGTGGACCTAGTCAGCCGGTGGACCTGACCCTCACAGGTGCGGGGCCTTCCCCCGGTAGAGCCCGCCGATCATCGACACCCACTGGTGCACGGCGTCCTCGCCCGGGGCCAGCGGGCCGGGCCGGAAGTGTGGTGACGACAGGCCGCGCTGCACCGACTCGCAGGCCGACCAGTCCTCCCGGTTGGTCAGGTCCCAGAAGTCGATCGCGTAGGCCGGGTCGAAACCCTCCTGCCCGAACGCCTCGGCCGGGAAGTACCAGGAACACTCGACCCAGGTCCGGTCGGCCGCCAGCGGCAGCATCCGGTGCGCCATCACGTAGTCCGGGTGCAGCGAGAGCAGCAGGTTCGGGAACAGGCCGAGGTAGTTGACCGTGCGCTGATCGACCCCGGCGATCGGCCGGCCCCGGCTGCGCCCGTCCAGGGACATCGTCTCGGCGTCGGCCCGCAGGTCCATCGAGCCGCCGACCCAGGCCCCGGGCCGGTCGTAGTTGTCGCCGGAGTCGGGCGGGGTGACGGCGCAGAGCTCGGGGTGGATCAGCGGGCAGTGGTAGCACTCATGGTAGTTCTCCACGATCACCTTCCAGTTCACCGCCAGGGTGTAACTGTGCCGCCCGCCCAGTTTCAGCTCGGCCGGCCGGTACGGGGCGACCAGTGCATCGAGGGCGCCGAGGTGCTCGGTCAGGGGCGCGGCCGCGCCGGTGGCGTTCACCAGCACCCAGCCCTGCCACACCTCCAGCGGCAACGGGACGAGTCCCATCGCGGACGGGTCGAAGCCGGCCACGTCCCGCATCCTGGGCGCCCCGATCAGCTGGCCGTCGAGGCCGTAACTCCAGGCGTGGTAGGGGCAGACCATCGACCGGGCGCCGGCCGTGCCGCCCTCGGGCAGCAGCTCGTGTCCGCGATGCGAGCAGGTGTTGGCGAACGCCCGCAGCCCGTCGGCGCTTCGGGTCAGCAGCACCGGGACGTCGCCGACCACCACCGCCTGCTGGGTGGCACCTTCCGGTGGCAACTCCTCGGCCCGGCCCAGGCAGACCCAGGAGCCGGCCAGCGCGTGCCGCCGTTCCCAGCGATGCATTTCGGGGTCGGTGTAGGCGGCCGCCGGCAGCATCGTGGACTGCCCGAACGGCCGAAGGCTGAGTTCCAGGGCGTTCTGATCTATCGGCGCGGGCAGGCTCGCGGTGGGCGCGGTCATGGGTGGGCTCCAGTAAGGTCATTTCTGTGGGACGGCAACAGGCAGACGTGCGGCGCGACGAGATTTTGCGTGCCGCCGCGACGGTGGTGTCGCGCAAGGGGTTCGCCCGTACCCGGGTCGCCGACGTGTCGGCCGAGCTCGGGATCAGCGCGGGCCTGATCTTCTACCACTTCGACTCCAAGGAGCGGCTGCTCTCGGAGGCCTTCGTGATCGCCTCCGAGCGTGACCTGGCCGCCCTGGAGGAGGCGATCGAGGGCCCTGGCTCCTACGCCGAGCGGCTGCGCACCCTGCTGCGGCTCTACCAGCCCTCCGGTGACGCCGAGGGCTGGTCGCGCGACATCGACGCCTGGGCCGAGGGCCTCTACACCGAAGAGATCCGCGAAGTGTGCCGGCGCAACGACATCCGTTGGCGGGCCGGGTTGCAGCGGCTGGTCGCCGAGGGCGTGGCGGCGGGCGAGTTCCGCTGCGACAACCCGCAGGAGACGGCCCTGCGGATCGCGGTGATGCTGGACGGCCTGGCCGTGGCCTCGCAGGTGCGGGGCACGGTCTCGCGGGGCCGGGCCCGGCTCTGGGCCGACGAGCACGCCGCCCGCGAGCTGGGGTTGCCGAACCCGCTGCTGCCGCCGGCCCAGCGCTGAGGCGCTCACGACAACCACCGGCGCTCGCCTGAGCCGGCGGTCAGTCCGGGCCGGTCGGCCGCGAAGCCGGCGATCTCCAGCTCGGTGCCGCCGTCCCGGGCCAGGTCGGCCAGGGCGGCCCCGAACCAGGGGGCGAACTTGAACCCGTGCGCCGCGCCCAGCGCCACCAGCACCCGGTCGTGCCCGGGCAGCGGGCCGAGCACGAAATCCCGGTCCGGGGTCAGGGTGTAGAGGCAGCGGGTGACCCGGATCGCCGACCCGGCCCCGGGAACGGTCGAGCGGACGAACTCGGTCAGCCGGGCCAGGTACTTCTCGTCCCGGGTCGGCGGCGCGCTCGGGTCGATCGGTTCGCCGCCGCAGTCCTGGCCGACCTTGACGCTGGCCTCGCCGAAGCTCGGGAAGCCGTAGTACGACGGGTCGTCCATCCAGATCCAGACCGGGAACCGGCCCGGGGCGTGCGATCCGGGCTCGACCGCGAAATGAACGACGTACTCCTCGGTCGTGGTCAGCGGCAGCCCGGCCGGTCCGAGGGCGCCGCTGCCGATGCCGTCACCGTCGCCGGCCAGCAGTTCGTTGGTCCAGCCGTCGGTGGCCAGCACCACCGAGCCGACCCGGTACCGGTCGCCGCCGGCGGTGGCCACAACCACCCCAGTGCCGTCCTCGTGGATCCCGCTCACCGCGCAGTTGTCCCGCAGGTCGGCCCCATGGGCCCGGGCCTGCCGGTGCAGCGCGGCGACCGTCCGGCCGGCCGCGACGATCCCGGTCCGGGCCTGATGCAGCACGATCCCGTCGGCCGGCACGGCCAGGCCTGGCCAGCGGGCTCTGGCCGCGCCCGCGTCCAGCAGGTCGAACGGCACCCCGACGGCGTCCAGGCTGCCGACGTAGTCGCGCACGTCGATCGCGGCCCCGGCCGGGAACACGTCGGCACCCCCGCACTCGGTCACCAGCTGCTCGCCCGCGTCGGCCGACAGCTCGGCGTAGGCGTCGAACGCGGCCGCGGCGCTGCGCACGTAGGACGGCGTGTGATAGCTGAGCCGGATGATCCGGGACTCGCCGTGCGAGGCGCCCCGGGTGTGGCCGAGGCCGAACCGGTCCAGCCCGATCACCCGGGACCCGCGCCGGGCCAGCTGCCAGGCGGCGGCACTGCCCAGCGCGCCGAGCCCGATCACGGCCACGTCGTACTCGGTGGGTGCGGTCACTGCGGCCACCGCGGCAGCAGCCAGCGCCGGATGTCGAGCGCGGCGTCCTCCATCGGGGCGTACCAGCCCTGCTGGTAGAACGCCGACGACATGCCCCGCTGCACGCTCTCGCAGACCGCCCAGTCCTGCCGGTTGACCAGGTCCCAGAACCCGGCGCAGTCGTCGATGTCCCGGTCGGCCTGGCCCGGGTCGACCAGCAGATCGACGTCGATCCGGGTCCGGTCGGCGGCCAGCGGGGTCAGCACGAAGGCGGCCGCGTGCTCGGCCGACAGAGACAGCAGCAGGTTCGGGTAGACCAGCTCGCCCTTGTGCCGACGGCGCTCGGCGTCGTCCAGGTCGGGGAACGGGGTGCGCGGCGAGCGGCCGGAGAAGGAGAAGGTCCAGGCGCCGTCCCGATGCCCGACGCCGTTGTCCCAGTCCAGGCCGGTGCCGTCCGGGCCGAGCCCGCCCCGGCCGAAATCGGGTACCAGCCGGGTCAGTTCGGGATGGACGCCGGCGCAGTGGTAGCACTCGTTGTAGTTCTCGGCGATCACCTTCCAGTTGGCCCGGACGTCGTAGCTCAGCCGGACGGCGCTGACCAGGTCGGCCAGCGGGTACCGGGCGGTGCGGTCGGGCACGGCGCCGAGCTCGAGAATGAGGGACGGCGCCGACTCGGGCCGCAGGCAGACGAAGACGAAGCCGCCCCAGGTGCCGACGCCGACCGGGTACAGCCCGAACCGGGCCGGCTCGAACCCCTCGACCTGCTCGGTGAACGGCGCCCGCAGCAGCCGGCCGTCGCAGCCGTAGGTCCAGGAGTGATAGCCGCAGCGCAGCGACCGGGCCGGCCGCGGTGGCGGTGGCTCGCCCGGTGGGTGGGCCACCACCTGGGCCCCGCGGTGCCGGCAGACGTTGACGTGCCCGTGCAGCCCGCCGTCGCCGTCGGTGGTCAGCAGCACGCTCTCGCCGGCCACCTCGACCACGGCCAGCCGGTCGGCGGCGCTCAGCTCGAGCTCGGCCGCCCGCCCGACGCAGACCCACGACCGGGCCAGCACCCCGGAGCGCTCGACGTCCCAGGTGGCGGCGTCGACGTAGTGGTGCCGGGGAAGGGCCGGCTGCAGTTGCTGCTCCATGAACTCACGATACTGATCGACGAGTCAGTACAACAGGCTCGGCGGCCAGCCAGCAGGCGGCCTCGTGGGCGCCGTGGCCCCGCAGGACGGGAAGGCTCTCGTGCCGGCAGGCCGGCGCCACCGCGTCAGCCGCACCGGAGGCCAGGGCCGGGCAGCGCGGGTTGAAGCGGCAACCGGTGGGAATCCGGGCCGGATCCGGCGGTTCGCCCCGCAGCACGATCGGGGTGACGTGCCGGGTCTCGGGCACGACCGACAGCAGGGCCTGGGTGTAAGGGTGCTGCGGGTCGGCCAGCACCTCCTCGGTCCGGCCGACCTCGACCAGCCGGCCCAGGTACATCACCGCCAGCCGGTCGGCGATGTTCCAGGCCAGGCCCAGATCGTGGGTCACCACCAGAACGGTCAGCCCGAGCTCGTCGCGCAGCTTCAGCAGCAGGGCCGGGACGGCGCCCCGGACCGAGGCGTCCAGGCTGCTCACCGGCTCGTCGGCGACCAGCAGCTCCGGCCCCAGCACGAGCGCGCCGGCGATCAGCACCCGCTGCCGCTGACCGCCGGAGAGCTCGTGTGGGTAGCGGTCGAAGAACCGCTCCGGCGGCCGCAGCCCGGACCGGTCCAGGGCCTGGGCCACCTGGGCCCGCTCGTCGCCCGGCACCCGATGGATCCGCAGCCCTTCGGCCACCGCCTCGTAGACCGTGCGGCGCGGGTTCAGCGAGCCCATCGGGTCCTGCGGCACCAGCTGGACCCGTCGCCGCCAGGCGGTCAGCTCCCGCCGTCGCCGGCCCAGCGTGATGCCGTCGACCAGGACCTGGCCCGCGGCCGGCGGCTCCAGGCCGAGCACGGTCCGGGCCAAAGTGGTTTTGCCGCAGCCGGACTCGCCGGCCAGGGCGATGATCTCGCCCCGCCGCACGGTCAGGTCGACCCCGTCCACGGCCCGGACCGGGGCGCCCCGGCGACCGGCGTACTGCACCTGCAGGCCGCGCAGCTCGAGCAGGGGTGGGCCTTCGGCGCTCATGGCTGAACCTCCGGATCGGCCGGCCCGGGATCGGTCAGCACCAGGAGCCGCCCTCGGCCACCCGCAGGCAGGCGGCGGCCCGGTCGGGCCCGGCCGGGCGGATCCGCGGGTCGTGGGTCCGGCAGTCGTCGACCGCCGAGGCGCAGCGGGGGTGGAAGGAACAGCCTCCGGGGAGGTCACCGGGGTCGGGCGGGTCACCGGCCAGGCCGCGGGGGGCCCGCCGGGAGGCCGGATCGCCGACCGTCGGGAAGGCGTCGGCCAGGGCCCGGCCGTAGGGGTGGCGGGCGTCGGAGAACACCGCCCGGGCGGGCGCCTGCTCGACGATCCGGCCGGCGTACATCACCGCCACCCGGTCGCAGGTGGTGCCCAGCACCGACAGGTCGTGGCTGATCAGCAGCAGGCCCAGGTCGAGGTCGCGGACCAGGCCGGTGAGCAGGTCGAGCACCTGGGCCTGGACCATGACGTCGAGCGCGGTGGTCGGCTCGTCGGCCACCACCAACTTCGGCGAGCAGGCCAGGGCCATCGCGATCATCACCCGTTGCCGCTGCCCGCCGGAGAGCTGGTGCGGGTAGGCCTGGGCCCGGGTGGCCGGCAGCCCGACCCGTTCCAGCAGTTCCCCGGTGCGCCGGGCGGCGGTCCGGGCACTCACCCCGGGCTCGTGCAGCAGGATCGGCTCGGCGATCTGCCGGCCGATCCGCTGCACCGGGTTGAGCGAGTGCAGCGCGCCCTGGAAGACCACCGAGGCCTCGGCCCAGCGGACCGCCCGCAGCCGGCCCCAACGCATGGTCAGCACGTCCTCGCCGTCCAGCAGCACCCGGCCCGACACCTGGGCCGAGGCCGGCTGCATCCGGAGCACGGTCCCGGCCAGGGTCGACTTGCCGCAGCCGGACTCGCCGGCCAGCCCGACCACGGTGCCGGCCTCGACCGTGAGGTCGACGCCGCGCACGGCCGGCACCGGGCCGGCCGGGGTGGGGTAGGTGACGTGCAGGTCCTCGATCCGCAGCAGCGGCTCGCCGCTCCGGGTGGTGGTCCCGGTGCTGGTCTCAGCCATCGAGGCCCCGCAACCGCGGGTTGAGCACCGATTCGAGGGTTCTGCCGATCAGGGTGAAGGCCAGCACCACGGCGACCACGCAGAGGCCGGGCGGCAGCAGGTACCACCAGGCCCCGCGGCTGATCGCGCCGGAGACGAACGCGCCGTCCAGCATCGAGCCCCAGGAGATCGCGAACGGGTCGCCCAGGCCGAGGAACGACAGGGTGGTCTCGGAGAGGATGGCCACCGCCACGGTCAGCGTGGTGTTGGCCATCACCAGGGGCAGCACGTTGGGCAGCACGTGCCGGGTCATCACGTGCCAGTCGCCGCCGCCCAGGGCCCGGGCCCGCTCGACGAACGGCCGGGCCTCGACGGTCAGGGTCTGGGCCCGCACCAGCCGGGCGGTGCCGGGCCACGACGTCACCCCGATCACCGCGATCACGTTCAGCAGGCTGTGCCCGAGCACGGTGGCCAGCACGATCGCCAGCGGCAGGAACGGGATCACCAGGAACCAGTCGGTGAGCCGCTCCAGCAGGGCGCCGAACCAGTTGCGGAAGTGGCCGGAGCAGATGCCGACCAGCGTGCCGATGGTGATCGAGATCGCGGTGGCGGCCAGCCCGACGATCAGCGAGACCTGGCTGCCCTTGACCACCAGGGCCAGCACCGACCGGCCGTTCTCGTCGGTGCCGAGCAGGAAGTGCCCGGACGGCGGGGCCAGTTCGGGGTTGATCACATTCGCGGTCAGGTCGGTCGCGTTGTCGCTGACCAGGACCGTGGCCAGCAGGGCGAGCAGCACGAAGCCGGCCAGCACGATCAGCCCGACCAGGCCGGCCCGCTCCCGTCGGAAGCTCGCCCAGGTGCTCACGTCTGGATCCGCGGGTCGAGGAGGGCGACCAGCAGGTCGGCGATCAGGTTGAAGGCCACCACCGACAGCGAGAAGAGCAAGAAGATGGCCTGCAGCAGGGCCACGTCCGGCCCGCGCAGGGCCTGGTACGAGAGCTGGCCGAGGCCGGGCCAGCTGAACACCGTCTCGACCGTGATCGCCCCGCTGACCACGAAGCCGAGGTTCATCAGCACCAGCGTGGTGGTCGGCAACAGCGCATTGGGGACGGCGTGCCGACGCCGGACCAGCTTGTCCATCAGGCCCTTGGCCCGGGCCGTGTTCAGGTAGTCCTCGCCCACCTCGTCGAGCAGGGTGGCCCGCATCACCAGGGCGTACTCGGCCAGGTAGGCCAGGGTCAGGGTGAGCGCGGGCAGGAACAGGTGCCGGCCGACGTCGACCCAGCCGGCCACCGAGGACTGGTCGATCCCGGGCGAGCTGATCCCGCCCACGGGGAAGATGCCGGGCAGCGGGCCGACCCCGACGCCGAGCCCGATCAGCAGCAGCATGCCCAGCCAGAACTCGGGCATGGCGTAGAAGATCAGTGTGGTCGTGGTGGCCGTCCGGTCGAACCGGCTGCCCCTCGACCAGCCGGCCCGGATGCCGATCCGGATGCCGATCAGCGTGGCCAGCGCGGTCGAGACGCCGAGCAGCAACAGGGTCGGCCAGACCCGGTCCCCGATCACCGCCCAGACCGGCCGGCTGAACTGGGCCGAGTCGATCGCGCTGCTGAACGGGTTGCGGACGTAGCTGAAGAACTGCTCCCAGATCGGCCGGTCCAGCTCCTGGCGCAGGGCGATCAGCTGAGCCGCGGGCACGTTCCGGCCGCGGTTGTAGAGCCCGACCGGATCGCCCGGCAGCAGCCGGAACAGGAAGAAGTTCACCACCACGACGAAGACCACGGTGCCCGCCGCGGCCAGCAGCCGGCGGCGGAAGTACCGCAGCAGGCCGGGGTTCAGGCGCGGCCGGCGCGGTGCCGACACCGGGAGCGTGGTCGCCGGTGTGGCCGGGGTCGCCATCGGTCGGCGCCGCTCTACTCGACGTCCATCGCGCCGTCGCCGGAGCGGCGCCGGCTGCGGTACAGCGCGAACAGGACGCCGGCCGCGCCCAGCACGGCGATGATCCCGCCGGTGACGATGAGGCCGGCGCCGCCCCCGCCGTCGTCGGACTTCCCGCCGGCGGCCGTGACCGGAGCGATGTTGAGGTAGCTCCAGGCGCCGTACTGGAACAGCAGCACCCCGTTCGGCGGGGTCTGGGGCACGAAGCCGGTGAACTTGGTCGAGTAGGCCTGCAGGTCGTCGTAGGTGTAGAGGACGGCGTAGGGGGCGTCGTCGTAGAGCATCTGCTCCATCGTCTTCACCGTGGCCGCCCGCTGGGCCGGATCGATCTGCCGGGCCTGCTGGGCGTAGAGCTTGTCGTAGGCCGGGTTGCAGTAGAACGAGTCCGACAGGTTGGCGTACACCTGGCCGGCGTCCTTGTACGAGCGCTTGTCGCAGGTGAAGGTCGACAGCTGGTAGTCCGGGTCGGGTTCGACCACCCAGCCCCACTCGAACATGTCGTAGTTGCCCTGGCCGATCCGCTCGGTCATGGTGTCCTCGGAGATCACGTCGAGCTTGATCGTGATGCCGAGCTGCTGGAACCAGCCCTGGATGAGCCGGGAGGCCTGCTGTGACGGGTTGGACTCCTGCCGGGCCAGCAACCTCAGGGTCAGCGGTTTGCCGGCCGGCGTCGTCCGCTTGCCGTCGGCCCCCTTCCGGTAGCCGGCCGCGGTCAGCAACTGGTCGGCCTCGGCCAGGTCGAAGGTGTAGGGCGCGGGCGGGGTGTAGTGCAGGCTCGCGTAGACCGGCGGGATGATCGAGTCGCCGACCGCGCCCTGGCCGTCCAGGACGCGCTGCACGATGGTCTTGCGGTCGATCGCGTAGTTCAGGGCCTGGCGCACCCGCTTGTTCTTGAGGGCGGCGTTGCCGTTGCCGATCGCGGTGCCGTCGGCCAGCGCGGCCCCGCCGTTGAAGGCGAGCTCGTCGAACCCGAAGTAGGTGCCGGCGTAGGCCTTGATCCCCGGGGTGTTCTGCAGCGACTGCCAGACGTCGGAGTCCAGCCCGTCGGCGAAGTCGACCTCGCCCTTCTTCAGGGCCTGGGCCAGCGCGTCCGGGTTGCCGTAGACCCGGTAGACCAGCTCGTCGATCTTCGGGGCGCCACCCCAGTAGTTCTTGTTGGCGGTCAGCCGGACGTACTGCCCGGTCTTGCGCTCGGCCAGCACGAACGGCCCGGAGCCGACCGCGCCGACCTCGTTCTTGTACGACTTCACCTGGGCCGTGCTGACTTTCGACCAGATGTGCTCGGGCAGGATGGAGATCGACAGCCGGGTCATGATCGGGCTCGGGGCCTTGGTCCTCATGATCACGGTGGTCGCGTCGGGCGCGGTGACGCTGGTGATGTTGGCGACGTAGCTGCCGTAGTTGGTCTGCTCGTAGGTCCCCTTCATCACCCGGTTGAAGGTGTAGGCGACGTCGGCCGCGGTCAGCGGGACGCCGTCCGACCACTTGACCCCCGACCGGATCGTGTAGGTCCAGGTCAGGCCGTCGGGCGAGGTGGTCCAGCGGGTGGCCAGGGCCGGGACCGGGGAGAAGTCCTGGGCCGAGGTGTTGGTCAGGGTGTCGTACATGGTCTGCCAGATCTCGTAGGCCGAGGCCACGATCCCGGTGAACGGGTTCAGCGAGTCGACGTCCTGCAGGGTGCCGACGGTGAAGGTGACCTTGCTCTTGCCCGCGGCCGGGGTGGGGGTGTCGGCGGCCCGGGCGGGCCCGGCGATCGAGGCCACGAGCACGGTCAGGACGGCGCCCAGAGGGACTACCGTGCGGCGATGAGCGAAGAAGCCGCCTCGTCGGCGGGCCTGGTCCCGGTGCCCGCGCCGATCGCCGCCCGTCGTCCTGTCGTCCGTTCTGCTCACGGTGTGGAACGAGTCGATGACTATGCGTGGCTGTCGGCGGCGGGGGAGCCGGAGGTGCTCGCCCAGCTGGGCGCCGAGCGCGCTCATTACGACTCTGCGACTGCGCATCTCGGCTCCCTGAGGCTCGGTCTGGCTGGTGAGCTGGCCAAACGTCTCCCTCTGACTGATCAGTCAGTCAGGTGGCGTCGTGGGGGCCTTGTCTACTACACCGTTCGGGCTGAAGGCGAGGAGTACGAAAGGATTTATCGCACCGACACGCATTCGGAACCGGACCTGCTCGTCCTCGATCCGAACCAGCTGGCCGCGGGGCGGACCTACCTGGAGGTCGGGCTGATCGAGCCGAGCCCGGACGGGCGGCTGCTGGCCTACTCGGTCGACCTCACCGGCAGCGAGCAGTACGAGCTGCGGTTCCGCGATCCGGCCACCGGCGCTGACCGGCCGGACGTCGTCCCGGGCACCTGTTACACCGGGGCCTGGAGCGCCGATTCGGGCTCGTTCTTCTACACCGTGACCGACGAGGTCCACCGGCCCCACCGGGTGCTGCGGCACGTGCTCGGAACCGCCGCCGAGGACGACGTCGAGGTGCTCCGCGAGCCGGACCAGCGCTTCGAGGTCGAGGTGACGGCGTCCCGGGACGGCAGTTGGGTGGTGATCACGGCCCAGAGCCGGGACACCAGCGAGGTCCGCCTGATCAGCGCCGGCCGACCGGACGAGGAGCCGCGGCTGGTCTGTGGCCGCGAGGCCGGGGTCGAGTACCGGGTGGAGCTGCTGCCCGGCGGCTGGGCCGGCTCCGGGCCGCACGACGAGGTGCTGGTGGTGACCGATTTCGAGGCCCCGGAGTTCCGGCTGATGCGGGCTCCGGTGCCGCCGGCCGGTGGGGCGGGCGACCGTTCGTCGTGGCTGCCGGTGGGCACCCGGGCGGTGGCCGGTGCCGCCGAGCGGCTGGTGTCGGCCACGGTGCTGGCCGGCCACGTGCTGCTCGAGGTGCGCCGGGACGTCGAGCCGGTGCTGCGGGTGCTGCCTCGACACGGCTCCGGGAGCTCGGAGATCCACAGCGGGGTTCCGTTCGGGCAGGTCCAGCTCTGGCGGGCCGAGGAGTACGAGGCCGGTTCGGTGATCGTCGTCGAGCAGAACCTGGTGACGCCGCCGGCCTGGATCGAGGTCGACCTGGCCACCGGCGCGCGGCAGGTCCGCAAGCGCACCGAGGTGCCGGGCGCCGACCTGAGCCGGTACGCCACCACCCGGATCGAGGCGACCGGGGACGGCGGCGTCCCGGTCCCGGTCACGGTGGCCCACCCGGCGGGGATGGTCCCGGACGGCCGGAGTCCGGGCCTGCTGCACGGTTACGGCGCCTACGAGGCTTGCGAGTGGCCGGCTTTCGACGTCACCACGCTGAGCCTGCTCGACCGCGGGCTGGTCTACGCCGTGGCGCACGTGCGCGGCGGGGGCGAGCGGGGCCGGGGCTGGTGGCAGGACGGCCGGCTCCGGGCCAAGCAGCACACCTTCGACGACTTCGTCACCGCCCGCGACCGGCTGGTCGAGGGCGGCTGGATGGACAGCGACCGGGTCGCCTCACGGGGGCTGTCGGCCGGCGGCCTGCTCCAGGCGGCGGTGTTCTCCCAGGCCCCGGACCGGTGGCGGGCGGTGGTGGCCGAGGTGCCGTTCGTCGACGTCGTCACCACGATGTCCGATCCGAGCATTCCGCTGACGGTCAACGAGTGGGACGAGTGGGGTGACCCGGCCGACGCCGGCGACTTCGCCGCGATGCTGGCCTACTCGCCCTACGACCGCCCGCCGCTCGGGCCCAGGCCGGACCTGCTGGTCACCGGGGCCGTGCACGACCCCCGGGTGCTGGTTCACGAGCCGGCCAAGTGGGTGGCCCGGCTCCGGGCCACCGCCGGCCCGGACCCGGCCCAGCTGCTGTTCCGGGTCGAGCTCGGGGCCGGAGCCCACGTCGGCCCGAGCGGGCAGCTGGCTCACCTGGCCTACGAGGCCGAGATCCTCAGCTGGCTGCTCGACCGCCTCGGCCGGCCCTGACCGGGCCTCAGGGCCTCGGAGGCCCACGGTCAGGGAATCAGGCGAAGGCCGGGACGGCGATGTTCACCGGCTCGCCGTCGGCGTCGGTGCCGACCTCGTCGGTGACCAGGTACATGCCGTCGGTCGACCAGGCATCGTCGCCGCCGCAGAACACCCGCTTGCCCACCGCGACCACGCCGGTCCAGGACCGGCCGTCGTAGATCCCGCCGCGCAGGGCCAGCCGGCGCTCGTCCATCTGGTAGCCCGACACCGTCCGGTACTGGTTCCTGAGGGGGGTGCCCTCGCTGATTGCCTCCGGTTCCACCGGGTACCGCCTCACTCGGAGCGGAAGACGCACCGCTCGGCCGGCCGACTGGCCGATCCCGGACGCGGTGCGCTCGTCTCGCCCCTGTTCGGCCAGGTTACGGCACAGCCGGGCCCCGGCCACCCGGCTCGAAAGGGGTCGCCGCCCGACGACGGAGCCGGCCTTATCCGGGTGCCACGTCGCCATAGCACCTCCGGGCACGGCAAGATGCAGCCCGTGACTTCAGCGCAGGGTGTGTCGGGCGACCCGTCTCATGGTCACCAGCACGGCGACCACGGGGCCCACGGGCACGGAGCGGGCCACGGTGCGGGCCGGGGGCTGGCCACCGGACTGGCCACCACCGCCCGGGCCCTGCTGCGCCCCTCGCACACCTCCGAGTACCCGGACATTAAGCCCGACCTGCCGCCGCGCAGCCGGGGCGTGATCGCGCTGCTGGCCGAGAACTGCACGAGCTGCATGCTGTGCGCCCGGGAGTGCCCGGACTGGTGCATCTACATCGAGTCGCACAAGGAAGAGGTACCGGCCGCCGAGCCCGGCGGCCGGGCCCGGCAGAAGAACATGCTCGACCGGTTCGCGATCGACTTCTCGCTCTGCATGTACTGCGGGATCTGCATCGAGGTCTGCCCGTTCGACGCGCTGTTCTGGAGCCCGGAGTTCGAGTACGCCGAGTTCGACATTCGCAACCTGCTGCACGAGAGCGACCGGCTGGAGGGCTGGATGGCCAGCGTGCCGCCGCCCCCGCTGAACGACGCCCGGGCGGCCGAGGCCAAAGAGGTCACGGTGGCCCGGGCCGCCGCCGAGAAGGCGATCGCCGCCCACGAAGCGGCCAACGGTGAGTGAGCCGCGGGCCGCCGTCCGGAAGAGCGCTCCGTGAGCGGCCTCGAGGTGGTCTTCATCGGCCTGGCCGTGCTCGCCGGTGGGTCCGGCCTGCTCGCCGTGACCAGCCCGAAGGTGCTGCACTGCGCCCTCTGGCTGGTGGTCTGCCTGGGCAGCCTGGCCGGGGTCTACCTGGTCCTCGGGGCCGAGATCGTGGCCCTGGTCCAGCTGCTGGTCTACGTCGGCGCGGTCGTCGTCCTGGTGATCTTCACCCTGATGGTGACCCAGCTGCCCGACCAGGCCAGTCGCCGGCTCGACGCCCCGGCCGGCCAGCGGGTCGCCGCGGCCCTGGGTGGCCTCGGCCTGGCCGGTGTGCTCGGCGGCACCCTGATGTACGCCTTCGGTGACGACACCCTGCAGGTGGACCGCGACCGGGGGTCGGCCTCGGCGATCGGATCGGCCGTGTTCGGCGGCTGGGTGCTGCCTTTCGAGTTGCTGTCGGTGTTGCTGCTGGCCGCCCTGGTGGCGGCGATGGCCGTCTCCCGACCGGCTGACCAGGGTTCCGAAGGATGATCCACCTGGTCGGGCCGGCCGTGCTGGCGGCCGTGCTGGCCGGGATCGGTGTCTACGGCATGCTGGCCCGGCGCAACGCCGTCCTGGTCCTGATCGGGGCCGAGTTGCTGCTCAACGCGGCCAACGTCCTGCTGGTCACCGCCTCGGCCCTGCCCGCCGGGGGCCTGGCCGGGCTGCCCGGACCGGGCGAGCCGGCGCCGACCGAGTTGGCCGATCCGCTGATCTCCGGCCAGGTGATGGCCGTCTTCGTGATCACGATCGCCGCGGCCGAGATCGGCGTCGCCCTGGCCGTGGTGCTGTTGCTGTTCCGGGCCCGGGGCACGGTCGAGCTGACCTCGGTGCGGGAGCTGGGCGAGGCCTCGACCACCTACACCGAGAACCCGGTCGGGTATCCGGAGCCGGCGCCGGCCGAGGCGAGCGGGGGCCCGGCGTGACCCCGCAGTCCGGTGCCCTGCTCACCGTGATGATCCCGGCCGTGTTCGCCGTCGTCGGCCTGCTGGCCGGCTCCCGGCTGCGGCCCTGGGCCCGGGACTCGGCGATCGTCGGCTCGCTGGGGGCCCTCGCCGCCGCCGTCCTCGAGCTGGTCGAGGTGCTGCGGACCGGGCCGGTCGAGTCGATCGGCTTTCTCGGACCGGCCGACACCGGGGTGTTCCGGCTCGGCCTCGACCTGCGGGCCGACCAGCTCTCGGCCTCGGTGGCGGTCGCCGTCGGCCTGGTCGCGGTCTGCGTGCAGGTCTACTCGACCGCCTACCTGGCCGGGGAGGGCACGCCCGAGGCGCCGACCCGGTACCCGGCCTACGCGGCCACGGTGTCGCTGTTCACCGCCGCGATGATGCTGGTGATCCATTCCGAGGACCTGGTCCTGCTGCTGGTCGGCTGGGAGGGCATGGGCCTGGCCTCGTACCTGCTGGTCGGCCACCACAGCGAGCGGCCGGCGGCCCGGGCCGCGGCGATGAAGGCCTTCCTGGTCACCCGGGTCGGTGATCTCGGCGTGCTGCTGGCCGTGGTCGTGGTGATCGGCGGCCTGCACACCACCTCGATCTCGCAGCTGACCGACCTGGCCACCAGCGGCCAGGCGCCGCACGCCACCCTGGTCGCGGCCGCGGTGCTGCTGCTGGCCGGGGTGGCGGGCAAGTCGGCCCAGTTCCCGCTGCACACCTGGCTGCCGGACGCGATGGAGGGCCCGACCCCGGTCTCGGCCCTGATCCACGCGGCCACCATGGTCGCGGCGGGCGTGTTCCTGGTGGCCCGGCTGCTGCCGCTGTACCTGGCCGTGCCGGGAGCCCTGCAGGTGGCGGCCGTGATCGCGGCGATCAGCATGGTCGGCGCGGCGCTGGCGGCGCTGGCCCAGGACGACCTGAAGCGGCTGCTGGCCTACTCCACGATCAGCCAGGTCGCGTACATGCTGGCCGGGGTCGCGGTCTCCGAGGGCCCGGGCGGGGCCGGCCCGGGGATCTACCACCTGCTCTCGCACGCCGCCTTCAAGGCCCTGCTGTTCCTGGCCGCCGGATGCGTGATCCACGTGGTCGGCTCGACCCGGCTGGCCGACATGGGGGGCCTGCTGCGCACCCACCGCTCGCTGGCCGTGCTGTTCGGGATCGGCCTGGCCGGGCTGGCCGGCGTCCCGCCGCTGGGCGGGTTCTGGTCCAAGGAGGCGATCCTGACCACGGCCGAGGACGCCGCCAACGGCGGTTCCTGGACCGGCTGGACGGTGCTCCTGTGCGGCCTGGGCACCTCGGTGCTGACCGGTCTGTACGCCGGCCGGGCCTGGTCGATCGTGGCCCTGGGCGAACCGGCCGGGCTGCCCGCGATCGGGGACGCCGAGAGCGAGGAGCCGCACGAGACGCTGGCCCCCGGTGAGGACGCCGCGCTGCACGCCGAGGCGGACGCCGATGCCGCCGCGGCCGGGCTCGAACCGGCCCACCCGCGCCACGTGCCGGCCGCGATGATGCTGCCGCTGTACCTGCTGGCCGTGCCGACCATCGGGTTCGGCCTGTTCCTGATCCACCCGCCCGCCCTGCTGGCCGGCGTCCACGTCGGGCTGAGCACGGGGGTGACCGGAGCCATGCTGTCGCTGGCCGGGCTGGGCTGGGCCCTGTCGGCGCCCCGGCTGGGCACGCCCGACGTCGCCGTCGCCCTGCCGGCCGGAACCCGGGCCCTGCTGCGCGACGGGTTCCGGCTCGACGCCGTCCAGCAGGCCCTGGTGGTCCGCCCGGTGCTGGGCCTGGCCCGGGTGGTGCGCACGCTCGACCGGGACGTGATCGACGGCTACGTCCGGGCGGTGGCCCCGACCGTGTCGGCCGGCGGGGCGCTGCTGCGCCGGGCCCAGACCGGTCTGGCCACCGCGTACGCCGCCTGGCTGGTGGTCGGCGCGGTCGCGATCGCCGTCATCGGGGTGGTGTTCGCGTGACCGCGATCGACAGTGGCGCCTGGCTCGTCCCGGCCGCCGCCGCGGTGCCCCTGGTCGGCGCGTTCGTGCTGCTGGCGGTGCGCCGGACCTCCGATACGGTGGCGGCCCAGATCGGCACCCTGGTCGGCCTGGCTACCCTGATCATGGCCGTCGCGGCCACCGTCATCCAGAACCGGGACGGCGCCGGAGCCGGGCCGCTCCAGGTCGACCGGGAGTGGATCCCGGCCCTCGGCGTGCGGGCCCACTTCGGCCTGGACGGCGTCTCGGCGCCCCTGGTGCTGCTGACCGCCGTCCTCGGCCTGCTGGTCAGTGCCCACCTGGTGCGGGTCCGCCCCGAGGCGGGCCGGGGCCGGCAGTTGGTGGCCTGCGTGCTGGCCGTCACCGGCGGCGCGATCGCCACCTTCACCGCGCTTGACCTGGTGCTGTTCTTCATCGCCTTCGAGACCGTGCTGATCCCGATGTGGTTCGTGATCGCGGTCTGGGGCGACGACCGGCAGCCCGAACTGCCGCAGGGCCCGGCCCGGCCCCGGCCCGGGGGTGAGGCCGCCCGGCGGGACGCGGCCAACCGGTTCGTGCTCTACACCGCCACCGGCTCGGCCGTGATGCTGCTCGGCATCATTCTGATCGCGCTGCGGGCCGGCACCACCGACCTGACCGAGCTGGCCCGTACCGGTGGCGCCGGGATGTCGACCGCGGTGCAGGTCACCGCGGCTGTGCTGCTCGTGATCGGGCTCGCGGTCAAGGCCCCGATGTGGCCGCTGCACACCTGGCTGCCGCCGGCCCACACGATCGCGCCGACCGCCGGTTCGGTACTGCTGGCCGGCGTGCTGCTCAAGCTGGGCACCTACGGCCTGGTCCGGATCGCCGTCCCGGTGCTGCCGAAGGGGATGGCCGAGCTGGCGCCGTTCCTAGGCGCGTTCGGGGTGGCCGGGGTGCTCTGGGGCGGCCTGGCCTGCCTGGTCGAGCGGGACCTGAAACGCCTGGTGGCCCTGTCGTCGGTGGCGCACATGGGCTTCGTCCTGCTCGGGGTGGCCTCGATGACGGCGACCGGCCTGCAGGGCGCGCTGTTCGCCAACGTGGCCCACGGCGTCGTCACGGCGTTGCTCTTCTTCGTCGTCGGAGCCCTGAAGGACCGCCATCACAGCGCCGACCTGGCCGTGCTGGGCTCCGGCCTGCGCGACCGGCTGCCCCGGCTGGGCTGGTTGCTCACCCTGGGCGCGGTCGCCGGCCTCGGCCTGCCCGGGCTGGCCGTGTTCTGGGGCGAACTGCTGGCCATCGCCGGGGCCTGGCAGTCGAGCGCGCTCGGCCCGCTGGCCCACCCGCTGGCCGTGCTGGCCGCGATCGGCACCGCGGTCGCGGCGGCCTACTGGCTGCGCGTGCTGAGGGTGCTCTGGCAGGGCGTTCCCGACCCGGCCCGGACCGGCGAGGGCTCGATCGGCGCGCCGGTGACGATGGGCGACGCCACCGCGCACGAGTCGATCACCACCGCCCCGCTGGTGCTGGCCACGGTCGCGCTCGGCCTGGCCCCCGGGCCGCTGCTGGCCCTGACCGGCCCGGTGGTCCGGGCGTTGCTGGCCGGCGGGGGGGTGACGCGGTGACCGGGCCGGGCCTGCTCGCCGCCGGCGTCACCCTGTCCGGGGTGCCATCGATCGACCTGGCCGCCGTCTCGCCGGTGATCGCGCCGATGGTGGCCGTGGTGGTCGTCCTGCTGATCGACGCCGTGGTGCCCGGCGGGGCCCGGTTGCGGTGGCTGATGAACCTGGTCGCGCTGGCCGGGCTGGCCGCCGCCGCGGTCGCGGTGGCCGCCCTGGCCGTGTCCGACGGCGACGGCTCGCGGGCCACCGCCTGCGTGAACGGCACCGGAACCCTGCTGCCGCAGTGCTCCTACGTGACCTCGCAGCTCACCCTGGCCCTGCAGGGGGTGATCCTGCTGGCCGCGATCGGCAGCCTGCTACTGGCCCTCGACGGCCCGGGTGCCGACGACCGCACGGCCCACCACGTCCTGCTCCTGTCGGCCGTGGCCGGCGCCCTGGCTCTGGCCGGGGCCCGCGACCTGGCCACCCTGGTGGTGGCCCTGGAGACGGCCACTCTGCCCACGGTCGGCCTGATCGCGCTGCGCCGCGACGGGCAGGGGGCGCAGGCCGCGGTGAGCATGCTGATCACCGCGGTCGCCTCGCTCGGCCTGCTGCTGCTCGGGGTGGGGCTGCTGTTCCTGGCCACCGGCTCGCTCTACCTGCAGACCATCGCCACCACCCTGGCCGGGCCCCACCTGGCCCACCCGGTGACGGCGGTCGCCGGGCTCGGGATGGCTCTGGCCGTCGGCGGCATCGGGTTCAAGATCTCGGTGGTCCCGTTCCATCTGTGGACGCCGGACACCTACGCCGGGGCCCCGCTGCCGGTCGCGGCCTTCCTGGCCACGGTGTCCAAGCTGGCCGGGGTGGCCGCGCTGGCGGTGCTGCTGACCATCGGCCTGCCGCCGCTGGCCCACGTCTGGGCCCCGCTGATCGGCGTCCTGGCCGTGATCACGATGACCGTCGGCAACCTGGTCGCGCTGCGCCAGAGCGTCGCCGTGCGGCTGCTGGCCTGGTCGACCGTGGCCCAGGTGGGCTGGGTGCTGGTGCCGCTGGCGGCCGCCGACGGAACCCCCGAAGGCCTGCGGACGGCGCTCGCGGCGTCCCTGGGCTACCTGCTCGCCTACGTCGTGGCCGCCCTGGCCGTGTTCGCCGTGGTCGTGCTGGTGGCCCGGCACCACCCGGCCGGCGAGGAGCACACCCTGGAGGCCTACCGGGGCCTGACCCGGACCGAGCCGGTGGCCAGTGCCGTGCTCGGCCTCGGCCTGGCCTGTCTGGCCGGTCTGCCGCCGGGCGTGATGGGCCTGGTCGCCAAGCTGGTGGCCCTGCGCCCGCTGGTCGACACCGCGGTCTGGCCGTTCGCGGTGATCGCGGCGCTCAACGTAGCCCTCGGGCTGGCCTACTACCTGCGCTGGGCCGGGCTGCTGCTCGCTGCCCCGGAGCGGACCCCGCCCCGCTGGCGGCTGCGGCCGGCCGAGGGGCTGGTGCTGGGTGGCGCCGGGGCCGCCTGCGTCGGGTTGTCGGTGGTCGGGCAGTTGATCGCCGGGCTGCTGCCGGGGGTCCTGCGCTGATCCGGTTCCCCGGATTCTCCCAGCCGACGTCCAGGGTTGGTCGGGAACGTGTGATCACAGGGTTGCGTTGATTCCTGTGCGGGTGCCGAACCGGGCGCCCGGAGCTCGAGAGGGGTCAGGAGACACCGAAATGGGTCATCGTCACTACAACGGACTCAAGACCGCCGTGCTGCTGGGTGGCATGTCGGCATTGATTTTGTTCGTCGGCGGAGCGATCTTCAAGGGTCCCGGGCTGGTGATCGCCCTGGTCATCGCCCTGGGGATCAACGGCTACAGCTACTTCAACTCCGACAAGCTCGCGCTCAGGGCGATGCACGCCCGGCCGGTGAGCGAGGCCGAGCAGCCGGCCATGTACCGGATCGTGCGCGAGCTCTCGAACGAGGCCCGCCAGCCGATGCCCCGGCTGTACGTCTCGCCCACCCAGGCGCCCAACGCCTTCGCCACCGGCCGCAACCCGCGCAACGCGGCGGTCTGCTGCACCGAGGGCATCCTGCAGATTCTCGACGAGCGGGAGCTTCGCGGCGTCCTCGGGCACGAGCTGATGCACGTGTACAACCGCGACATCCTGACCTCGTCGATCGCGGCCGCCCTGGCCACCGCGATCACCTTCATCGCCAACTTCGCCTTCTTTTTCGGCGGCAACGACGAGGACCGGCCCAACCCGTTCGCGATGATCGGGTTCGCCGTCCTGGGCCCGGTGGCCGCGGCCGTGATCCAGATGGCGATCAGCCGCACCCGGGAGTACGACGCCGACGAGGACGGCTCCAAGCTCACCGGCGATCCGCTGGCCCTGGCCTCGGCCCTGCGCAAGCTCGAGCTGGGCACCCGTCAGCTGCCGTTGCCGCCCGAGCGCGAGCTGGTCAACGCCAGCCACATGATGATCGCCAACCCGTTCCGGGGCGGCGGCGTGGCCAAGCTGTTCGCCACCCACCCGCCGATGGCCGACCGGATCGCCCGGCTGGAGTCGCTGGCCGGCTACCGCCGCTGACCCATCCTCCGGCCGAGGCCGGCGTCAGGCCGGATCAGCGGTCAGGAGTTCCAGAATCCTGACCGCCGAGAGCGTTTGCAGGTCGTGGCCGTTGCGGGCGCTCCAGGCGGTGAGCCGCTGCCGGGCGGTCACCGGATCGCAGTCCCGGTGGGCCATCACGATTCCGGTGGCCAGGTCGGTGATCGCCCGGCGCTCGATCTCGGCCACTGCCTCGCGGGCCCGGCCGGTCCGCCGGTTCAGCCGGGTCTCCAGGTCGACGCAGGCCACCAGGGGGCGGATGAACCGCCGGAGCTGGGCCTGGGTCGGCTCGTCGTCGACCAGCTCGCCGCGCACGGCCAGGGTCGCGGTGCCGCCGTCGGTCAGCGCGGCCGAGGTGCTGACCGTACGGCCTTCTTCGGTGCTGTCGTTCGTCCAGGCCGGGTGCTCGGCCTCGGCGTAGACCGAGGCTGGTTCGGCCGGCGTCGTCGTCCGCACCGTGAGCTGGGCGCTGCGACCGGCCCGCACGTCGGTCAGCACCAGGTCGAGCAGTCGCTCGACCAGGCCGGGCAGGGGATTGTGCGGATCGTCCGGGTCGGCATAGGCGTGCCAGGACCGGCTGGGGCTTGTCATCGCAGTCTTTCCCGTTCATGACTTCGCGAGGCGCGCTTGTGGCGGCCCACCATGGATCGGGATCTTTACGACTGCTTCACAAAGGTCCGGGGGAATCGTAGCGGGCCGGGCGCGCTCCGTTCGACTCCCGATTTACTTGATACTTCAAGTAAATCGACGTAGCGTGGTCCGCATGAGATCAGTGTTCGATCCCGAGGTCCCGGGCGGCGCCTTCGACGAGTTCCTGCCCGCGGCCGTCGTCACCAGCCGCGAGCAGCCCGTCTGGACGCCGGAGGACGGCGCGCTGCCGTCGATCTACCTGAGCCACGGTGCTCCGCCGCTGTTCGACGACGCCGCCTGGATCAAGGAGCTCTTCGCCTGGTCGCAGAACCTGCCCAAGCCCAAGGCCATCCTGATCATCAGCGCCCACTGGGAGTCGGCGCCGCTGAGCCTGTCCGCCTCGGCCGCGAACACCCCGCTGGTCTACGACTTCGGTGGCTTCGCCCAGCGCTACTTCGAGATGACCTACCCGACGCCGGACGCCGCCGACCTGGCCCGACGGGTGGCCTCGGTGATGCCCGACACCGAGCCGGTGCACCAGCACGCCAGCCGGGGGCTGGACCATGGAGCCTGGGTGCCGCTGAAGGTGATGTACCCGCTCGGCGACGTCCCGGTGCTGCAGCTGAGCATGCCCACCCACGACCCGGCCAGGCTGCTCGACCTCGGCCGGCGGCTCAAGCCGCTGCGCGAGGAGGGGGTGCTGGTGATCGGCTCCGGGTTCATGACCCACGGCCTGCCGTTCGTCACCCGCGACATGCTGCACGGCGCGGTGCCGGCCTGGTCCAAGGACTTCGACGCCTGGGCCGCCGAGGCGCTGGCCAAGGGCGACGTCGACACCCTGGCCGGCTTCCGGTCCAAGGCGCCGGGCATGCCCTACTCGCACCCCACGGTCGAGCACTACATCCCGATGTTCATCACCCTGGGGGCGGCCAAGCACCCCGAGCTGCCCGTGACCACCACCGTCGAGGGCTACATGATGGGCCTGTCCAAGCGGTCGTTCCAGATCGACTGAGTCCGAGTCCGAGTCCGAGCCCGGTCAGGCGCAGGCGCGGGCCCGTTCCAGCAGCACCTCGCGCTCGCGGGTGTTGCGGGTCAGCGAGGCCGCCCGCTCGAACTCGGCCCGGGCCTCGTCGAGCCGGTCCAGCTTGAACAGCAGATCGGCCCGCACCCCGGGCAGCAGGTAGTAGCCCTTCAGGGCCGGATCGGCGGTCAGCGGCTCGACCACCTCGAGCCCGGCCGCCGGCCCGAAAGCCATCCCGACCGCGACCGCCCGGTTCAGCTCGATCACCGGGGACGGCGTCCTGGTCGCGAGCACCTGGTAGAGCTCGGCGATCCGGGGCCAGTCGGTGGCCTCGGCGGTCAGGGCCCGGGCGTGGCAGGCGGCCAGCGCGGCCTGCAGGGCGTACGGGCCCTCGGCCCCGCCGAGATCCTCGGCCCGCCGCAACGCGGCCAGCCCGCGGTTGATCAGCAGACGGTCCCAGCGGGCCCGGTTCTGCTCCAGCAACAAGATCGGACGGCCCTCCGGATCGACCCGGGCCCGGGCCCGGGAGGCCTGGATCTCCATCAGCGCGACCAGGCCGTGCACCTCCGGCTCGGCCGGCATCAGGCCGGCGATCACCCGGCCCAGCCGCAACGCGTCCTCGCACAGGGCCGGTCGAAGCCAGTCGTCGCCGGCGGTCGCCGAGTAGCCCTCGTTGAAGATCAGGTAGACCACCTCGAGCACCGGGCCGAGCCGGGCCACCAGCTCGTCGCCGCTCGGCACCTCGAACGGCACCGCGGCCTTGGCCAGCGTCTTCTTGGCCCGGACGATCCGCTGGGCCACGGTCGACTCGGGCACCAGGAAGGCCCGGGCGATCTCGTCGGTGCTCAGCCCGCCCAGCACCCGCAGGGTCAGCGCCACCCGGGCCTCGGCCGCCAGGACCGGGTGGCAGGCGGTGAACACCAGTCGCAGCAGGTCGTCGCCGATGTCGTCGTCCAGTGCGGCGGCCAGGTCGGGCTCGAACCCCTCGCCGTCGATGTCCAGCTCCCGGGCGATCTGGAGCTGCTTGCGCTGCAGGTTCTGCTCACGCCGGATCAGGTCCACGGCCCGGCGCCGGGCCGTGGTCATCAGCCAGGCCCCGGGATTGTCGGGGATGCCCTCGGCCGGCCACTGCTCCAGGGCCGCGACCAGGGCGTCCTGGGCCAGTTCCTCGGCCCGGCCGAGGTCACGGACGATCCGGGCCAGCCCGGCGATCAGCCGGGCCGACTCGATCCGCCAGACGGCGTCGATCGCCCGCCGGGTGGCGGCCGCCCGGTCGGGTTCGATCGCCCGGTCGGGTTCGATCGCCCGGTCGGGGTCGGAGCTGGTCACGGTGACCGATCAGATCACCGGGGCCTTACCGGGCGCAAGGCGGTGCCGCCGGCACCGGCTCGGGTCGCTGGAGTCAGAACAGCTTGCGGATCTCGCTGCGGCCGTCGCCGTTGATCCGGACTCCCCGCATCGCGATGTCCACCGCCTGGTCGCGATCGTCGACCTCGACCACGGTGAACCCGGCGACCAGCTCCTTGGCCTCGGCGAACGGGCCGTCGACGATGTGCCGCCGGCCGCCGCGGAACTCCACCCGGGCGCCGTCCGAGCTCGGATGCAGCCCCTCGCCGGAGATGAACACCCCGGAGCCGGCCAGCTCGCCGATGAGCTCGCCCATCTCGGTCAGCACCTTCTCGTCGGGCATCTCGCCCGCCTCGGACTTCTGGTCGGCCATGAACATCATCAGGTAGCGGATCTTGCCCGGCTCGGGTTCGGCCGGGGTGGCGAGCGCGATGCGCAGCTCGGACTCACGCTCGCGCCAGCCCGACTCGTCCTCGGTCACCGGGAAGTCCTCCAGCTCCTGGAGCCGGCGGACCTCGACCCGCCCGTTCCCCGAACCGGGCCCGTCAGGGTCCAACGGCACCCGGCCGGCCCAGTCCAGGGCCTCCTCCCGGGAGGCGACCTGGATCACCCAGTAGCCGAACAGAACCGGGTCGAGGTCGGTGAACGGGCCGTCGATCAGCGTGATGTCGCCGTCCTCGGCCACGATCCGGAAGCCCTCGGACGTCGGCTGCAGGCCGTTGGCCTCGACCCAGGCGCCCGCGTCGATCAGATCCTGGTTGAACCGGTCGATGGCTGCGGCCGGTTCGGGGCCGGCAGCGGCAGCGGCAGCGGTGGCGGTGTCGGTGCTGCGGTCGCCGCTGAGCAGCAGGATGAACTTCATCGGAGGATCTCCTCAGGAGGGTGGCTCGGCATTTACACCACGGCGTCGAGCAACCGCGGCCCAGATCGACACCGTCGTTCAAACTTTCCAGATTCTTTTCCGCCGGTCGCCTGTCTAGAGTCGGCGGGTGGATCTGCGAGAGCTCACCGACGAGTGCGAGGCCGTGTCAGCGGCCTACGCCGAGCGCCACGGTTTCGACCGGAGCACCACCTGGCTGCTGCTCAAGCTCCAGGAGGAGGTGGGCGAGCTGACCCAGGCGTTCCTGAGCAAGACCGGGCAGGGGCGGGCCAAGGGCCGGACGCCGGAAGAACTGGCGGCGGTGTTCCGGGCCGAACTGGCCGACGTCCTCGGGCACGTCCTGCTGCTGGCCCGCCACGAAGGAGTCGACCTGCAGGCCGAGATCGAGGCCAAATGGCTGAGCCGCAACCCGGACCGGGTCCGGCGCCAGTGACCCACGACGGTTCCGCGGAACCGTCGCCGTCCCGAACGGTGAGATCGGCCCGGTTCCGCGGAGCCGTCAGCCGCGACGCCGGCCGAACTTGAGGTACAGCAGCTGCTTCTCGGACGCCGCCTCGAGCGCCCCGGCCAGACGCCGGGCCATCGAGGGGCGCACGTGCTCGGCCACCACCGTCAGCGGTGCGAACGTGAAGCCGCCGATCTCCTCCTCCTGCAGCCGAAACGCCGCGACCTGGTCCGGCGTCACGATGCCGCCGTCGAAGACGAAGTTCAGGCAGTCGCCCCAGACGCCGTGCCGCGGCTCCCAGTCGACGACCAGCAGCGGGCCCAGCGTCAGCTTGAGGCCGATCTCCTCGAGCACCTCGCGACCGCAGGCGTCGAGAGGCTCCTCGTCCGCCTCGACCATGCCGCCCGGCAGCTCCCAGCCGGCTTTGTAGGTCGGGTCCAGCATCAGCAGCTCGCCGTCCGGATTGCGGATCAGCGCGGCCGACGAGACCCGCTTGCCCGGCAGCCGGCCCGCGATCCCGGCGTGGAACTCGACCTCCGGCTCGCCCTCGGCCAGCACGTCGTCCTCAAAGCTCATGCCCGAGATCAGACCACACCGGCCGGACGGCGCTACGGATAGGTTCGCCGGTCATGAACCCGGTGACGATTCGCACGGTCGACTACCACACCGGCGGCGAGCCGTTCCGGATCGTCACCGACGTCCCCCCGCTGACCGCGACCACCGTCGCCGCCCGGCGGATGCAGGCCCTGGTCGATCCGGACGTCGACGGCCGGCGCCGGCTGCTGTGCTCCGAGCCGCGCGGCCACGCCGACATGTACGGCGGCTTCATCACCCCGCCGGACGACGAGGGGGCCCACTTCGGCGTCCTGTTCTGGCACAAGGACGGCTTCTCGACCGCCTGCGGCCACGGGACGATCGCGCTCGGGGCCTGGGCGGTGAACACCGGTCGGGTGCCGGTCTCGGACGACGGCGTGACCGACGTCGTCATCGACGTGCCGTCCGGCCGGGTGACGGCGAAGGTACACACCGGTGCGGCCGGCCGGGTCACCTCGGTCGACTTCGTCAGCGTTCCCAGCTACGTGCTGCACCAGGACGTCGTGGTCGACACCTCGGCCGGGCCGGTCACCGTGACCATCAGCTTCGGTGGGGCGATCTACGCCCAGGTCGCGGCCGGTGCCGTGGGTCTGGCGGTGACGCCTTCAGCCGTGCCGGCGTTGATCGCGCTGAGCCGGGAGATCAAGACCGCCCTGAACGGCACCCGGTACGCCGAGCACCCCTCCGACGACCGGCTCTCGGACATCTACGGCGTCATCTATGTCGAGGATCTCGGCGTCGATCCGGACGGGAACCTGGTCCAGCGCAACGTCACCGTCTTCGCCGACGGCGAGGTCGACCGATCCCCGTGCGGTTCCGGCACCGCCGCCCGGATGGCCACCCTGGCCGCCTCGGGTGAGTTGTCCGGCGACCGGCGGCTGATCCACCACTCGGTGATCGACTCGACCTTCAGCGGCCGGATCCGAGAGCGGGGCGTGCTCGACGGTCGCCCGTTCGTGACCCCGATGATCACCGGCACGGCCTACCTGACCGGCGAACACACCTTCACCGTCGACCCGGACGACGACCTCGTCCCGGGCTTCATCCTGCGCTGACCGGACGAGAACGGCCCCGACCGGGATTCACCCTGGTCGGGGCCGCTCTTGGTGCTGGTGGCGGGTGTTGGGTTCGAACCAACGTAGGAGTACTCCGGCAGATTTACAGTCTGCTCCCTTTGGCCACTCGGGCAACCCGCCTTGCACTGCCCTGGGACCTCGCGGTCCGTCCGGCGGATGGCAGGATAGCAAGGACAAGGGGTCTCGCGCGCATCCGTCCGTCGGGAGCGCCGGGGCCAGGACTTCAGGCTCCGACCAGGACCGGTCCGGGGCCGGCTCAGCAACAGACTCAGGGGAGTACGCGTGGCCAGCGATGCGTCGTTCGATGTTGTCAGCAAGGTAGACCGGCAGGAGGTGGACAACGCCCTCAACCAGGCCTCCAAGGAGCTCCAGCAGCGGTACGACTTCAAGGGCACCGGGGCCTCGATCGAGTGGAGCGGTGAGAAGATCCTGATCAAGGCCAACAGCCAGGAGCGGGTCACCGCCGTCCTCGATGTGTTCCAGACCAAGCTGATCAAGCGCGGGGTCTCGCTCAAGGTGATCGACACCGGCGACAAGGAGCCGCAGCTGTCGGGCAAGGAGTACCGGCTCGAGGCCGACATCAAGGAGGGCCTCAGCCAGGAGAACGCCAAGAAGATCGGCAAGATCATCCGGGACGAGGGCCCGAAGGGCGTCAAGACCCAGATCACCGGGGACGAGCTGCGGGTCACCAGTAAGAGCCGGGACGACCTGCAGGTGATCATCGCCCTGCTCAAGGACGCCGACCTCGACGTCGCGCTGCAGTTCGTCAACTACCGCTGAGCATCGCTGAACCGGGGCGGGCCGGGGGCGGCTCCCGGGCCGTGGGCCGACCTCGATCCGACGATGCTCCCGGTAGCCACCGTCGGGAGCCCGCGGAGCGGGGGATTCCCGGCGTTCGAGGTGGCTGACGGGAGCAAAGTCGGATCGGCATGACGGCCCGGGCGGAGGTCAGGCCGGGTTGGGGGCGGTGTCGGTCGAGGTGGCGGGCTTGGAGCAGCGGCCGGTCCGGGCCGAGCGGGTGACGGCGACCGTTTCCACCGTGACCGATTCGGCCGTGACCGCGCCGGTCGGGGCCTGGGCGGCGGCCGGTTCGGTCGCGGAGTCCTCGCTGCGGTGCCGGGCCGGGAGGAAGATCATCACCCCGACCGCCGCCACCGCGGTCGCGGCCGCCGCGATCAGTGAACCGGCCTGCAGCCCGTCCATGAACGCGTTCCGCACAGCGGTGGTCGCCGTCCCCCGGGCCGCGGCCGGCAGTTGCCCGGCGACGGCCAGCCCGGCCACCACGGACTCGCGAGCGGTGTGCACCGCCGACTCGGGGACGCCGAGCGGGGCCAGAGCGTCGGCCAGGCGGGGGCCGTAGATGGAGCTCATCACCGAGCCGACCACGGCCACCCCGAGCGTGCCGCCGATCTCCCGGGTGGTGTCGTTGACCGCTGATCCGGCGCCGGCCTTGGCCACAGGCAGGGCCCCCATGATCGCGTCGGTGGCCGGGCCGGTGGTGAGGGCCAGGCCGGCCGCCATCAGGGCCATCGAGCCGACGATCCGGCCCCAGTAGGCCGAGTCGACGCCCGAGCCGGCCGCGACCAGGAAGCCGGCGCTCATCAGCGCCAGGCCACTGCTGACCACGATCGTGCTGCCCAGCCGCTTCATCAGCAGGATCGCCACCGGGGACAGGGCCGCGGTGACCACGGCGAACGGCAGGGTGGCGACGCCGGCGGTCAGCGTGCCGTAGCCCCGCACGGTCTGGAAGTACTGGGTGATCAGGAAGATGAAGCCGAACAGCCCGAAGAACGCCGCCGTGATCGCCGCGCTGGCGGCCGAGAACCGGCTGTTGGCGAACAGGGTGACGTCGAGCAGGGGGTCGGTGCGGCGGATCTCCCAGGCGATGAACCCGGCCAGCAGGCCGGCCGCGGCGACCAGGCCGGTGATCGTGGTGGCCGACGTCCAGCCGTGGTCGGGCGCCTCGATCACGGTCCAGACCAGGACGCCGACGGCGGCGATCGAGCCGACCGCGCCGCCCAGGTCGAAGTAGCCGGGGGCATGGTCCTTCGACTCCGGCAGCAACCGCCATCCGGCCGCCAGGGCGATGGCCGCCAGCGGCACGTTGACCAGGAAGACCGAGTTCCAGGAGAAGTGCTCCAGCAGGACGCCGCCGCTCACCGGGCCGAGGGCGACGGCCAGGCCGGCCACCCCGGACCAGATCCCGATCGCGGTGGCCCGCTCCCGGGCGTCGGTGAACACGTTGGAGAGCAGGCCCAGCGTCGCCGGGAAGATCAGCGCCGCCGCCACCCCCATCGCGGCCCGGCCGGCGATCAGTTGCCCGGTGGTGTTCGCGGACGCCGCGGCGACCGAGGTCAGCCCGAACAGGACCAGCCCGACCTGCAGGGTCCGCAGCCGGCCGAACCGGTCGCCCAGGTGGCCGGCGACCAGCAGCAGGCTGGCGAAGACCAGGGTGTAGGCGTCCACGATCCACTGCAGGCTGCTGGTCGAGGCGGACAGGTCGTGGCTGAGGGTCGGCAGGGCCACGTTGACGATCGTGTTGTCGACCGTCACCAGCAGCACGCTGAGGCACAGCACCAGCAGCATCCACCAGCGACGGGGGGACTTCTGAACAGTTGGCTCAGGGGCCACGGTGGCGCTCATCGCGTTCTCCTTAGAACAACGTCCTATATTTGTATAACGATGTTCTACCATGAGGCGGGACGACGTCAAGCCCGTTTTCCCGGGCCGATGGAGGAGGATGGGAAGGATGAGCACCTCGCCCAAGCGCGCCGGCGTCCGCACGCCGAGCCGTGATCTGCAGATCGCCCTGGTCGACGCGGCCGAGGCGGTCCTGGTCCGGGAGGGTCCGGCGGCGGTCACGGTCCGGGCGGTCGCCACCGAGGCCGGGGTCGCCCCGATGGGCGTCTACAACCGGTTCGGCAGCAAGGAAGGCCTGATCGAAGCGGTCCTGACCCGGGGCTTCGAGGGGCTCAGGCAGGCCGTGGCCGGCCGGGGCGAACTCGATCCGATCGAGCGCTTACGGGCGTCCGGCGTCCGTTATCGGCAGTTCGCACTCGCCAATCGCCAGCACTACCTGGCCATGTTCAACAGCGGGCTGGGGTCGGGGGAGCCGTCGTCCGAACTCCAGGCCTGCGCCGCCGGGGCGTTCCAGGAGCTGGTCGGGCACGTGGCCACCGGCATGGAGGCGGGCCGGCTGATGCCCGGCGATCCGCTGGAGTTCGCCCAGCAGATCTGGAGCGCCGTGCACGGCGCGGTCATCCTGGAGATGCAGGGCCGGGTGCTCTCACCCGACCCGGAGACCTCGTATCTGGCCCTGCTCGACCTGCTGGTTCGGGGTCTGAGCAAGCCGGCGAGCGGCGCACCGGGGAATGGATTTCAGGACGACGCCTCCGGGCGTGTACTGTGAGGCGCTGCCGGACAAGCACCACACCGCCCGGCTGGCAAGCCCCGATAGCTCAGTCGGTAGAGCGTCTCCATGGTAAGGAGAAGGTCTAGGGTTCGATTCCCTATCGGGGCTCTGATCGGCATCGCTCCCCGGCGATGTCGGACATGGCGGAGTAGCTCAGTTGGTAGAGCAAGCGGCTCATAATCGCTGTGTCGTGGGTTCAAGTCCCGCCTCCGCTACCCTGTACCTACCCGCATCAATTGTGAAAGAGGCACTGCCGTGGCCAGCAAAACCTCTGATGTTCGCCCGAAGATCACGCTGGCGTGCGTCGAGTGCAAGCACCGCAACTACATCACCAAGAAGAACCGCCGCAACGACCCCGATCGGCTGGAGCTGAAGAAGTTCTGCTCCAACTGCAAGTGCCACCAGGCACACCGAGAGACGCGCTGACCTCAGCTCTTCTCCGTCGTCCGCCCGCGATCCGATCGCGAGGCGGTCGATGTGTTTTGGCAACCGGCCGTTCGCACGCCAGTAGTTCGTCTCAGGGAGTGAGCACCGATGGGCGTCAACCCCGACTTCGCGGGCCGGGTCTACCCGCCCTCGCCGGGCTACGAGGTCAGCCGGGAGAAGATCCGCGAGTTCGCCGAGGCGATCAACGCGACCGGCCCGGCGGACGCCGTCCATCATGATCCGGAGGCGGCCCGGGCCCAGGGCTACCCCGATGTGATCGCGCCCCCCACCCTGGCCGTGCTGATCGCCCAGCGCAGCGAGTCCCAGCTGATGCGCGACCCCGAGGCCGGGATCGACTACAGCCGGGTGGTGCACGGCGAGGAGCGGTTCGTCCATCACCGGCCGATCGTCGCCGGCGACACCCTGGTGGCCACCCTGCACGTGGACAAGGTCGGCGCCCTGGGCCGCAACGGCATGGTCAGCACCCGGGTCGAGATCGCCGACCAGAAGGGCGAGCCGGTGACCACCGTGACGTCGACGATCGTGATCCGCGGCGAGGAGACCCCGTGAACGGCCCGACCTTCGACAGCGTGTCCGTGGGCGATCAGCTGCCCGCCGTCAGTTATTCGATCCGACGCCACGACCTGATCCGGTACGCCGGGGCGAGCGGTGACTTCAACACCATCCACTGGAGCGACCGGATCGCGACCTCGGTCGGCCTGCCCAGCGTGATCGCCCACGGCATGTTCACCATGGCCACCGGCAGCCGGTTCGTCAGCGACTGGGCCGGCGACCCGGGCGCGATCGTTGACTACGGCGTCCGGTTCACCAACCTGGTCCCGGTGCCGGACGACGACCAGGGCGCTTCGGTCGAGATCTCGGCCCGGATCACGGCCAAGGACGACGCCGCCCGCACGGCCACCCTGATGCTGACCGCCACCTGCCTCGGGGCCAAGGTGCTGGGCAAGGCCAACGCCGTGGTCAGGCTGCCCTGAACGTCGCCCGAACTCATTCCCGTACCGACTCAGGTGATGCCATGACTTCGACCGGCAGTTCGACGGCGACGGTTCGGCTCAGCGAGCTGACCACCTTCCGGGTCGGCGGCCCGGCCCGGGAGTTCACGGCCGTGACCACCGTCGACGACCTGATCGAGGCGGTTCGCCGGGCCGATGCCGAGGGCGAGAGCGTGCTGCTGGTCGGCGGTGGGTCCAATCTGCTGGTCGCGGAGGCCGGGTTCGACGGCCGGGTGATCCAGGTCGCCACCCGAGGGGTGGAACGGGCCTCGGTCGACTACTGCGGTGGCGCCGACGTCCGGGTCGCCGCGGGCGAGCCCTGGGACGGGTTCGTGGCCGAGGCGGTGGCCGCGGGCTGGATCGGGCTGGAGGCGCTGTCCGGCATCCCCGGCTCGACCGGGGCGACGCCGGTGCAGAACGTGGGCGCCTACGGTCAGGAGGTGGCGGCCCAGATCTCCTCGGTCCGAACCTGGGACCGGGCCGAGAACCGGATCCACACCCTGGCCGCGGCCGACTGCGGGTTCGGGTATCGGACGTCGCGGTTCAAGCGGGAGCGGTACCGGGGCGGGCCGCGCTTCGTCGTGCTCGACGTCGGCTTCCAGCTGGTGGTGGCCGACCGGTCGGAGCCGGTCCGGTACGCCGAGCTGGCCCGCGCCCTGGGCGTGGAGATCGGCGCCCGGGTGCCGGTGGGCGACGTCCGGGAGGCGGTGCTCGGCCTCCGCCGGGGCAAGGGCATGGTGCTGGACGCCGCGGATCACGACACCTGGAGCGCCGGGTCGTTCTTCACCAACCCGTTGCTGAGCCCGGAGGGGGTGGCCGCGCTGCCGGCCGACGCGCCGCGCTGGCCCACCGACGACGGCCGGGTCAAGACCAGCGCCGCCTGGCTGATCGAGCACGCCGGGTTCGCCCGGGGTCACGGCCGGCCCGGCCCGGCCACCCTGTCGACCAAGCACACCCTGGCCCTGACCAACCGGGGGTCGGCCACCGCCGACGACGTGCTGGCCCTGGCCCGGGCCGTGCGTGACGGCGTCCGGGAAGCGTTCGGGGTCGAGCTGGAGCCCGAGCCCGAGCTGGTCAACTGCGCGCTGTAGCCGGGCCGTCGAGCCAGGTCCGGACGTCCTCCAGCAGCCGCTTCTTGACGTCGGTGGGGGCGCAGGAGGCCTCGATCGACCCGGCCGCCAGGCCGGCCAGTTCGGCGTCGTCCAGACCGTGCACGTCGCGGGCGGCTCGGTACTGCTCGGCCAGCCGCGGCCCGAACAGCAGCGGGTCGTCGGCGCCGAGAGCGATCCGGGCCCCGGAGTCGACCAGGGTCCGCAGCGGCACGTCGGCCATCGTCGGGTAGACGCCGAGGGCCACGTTGCTGGCCGGGCACACCTCGAGGGCGACCCCGGAGTCGACGATCCGGGAGAGCGTCTCCGGGTCCTCGGCCGAGCGGACGCCGTGACCGAGCCGGTCCGGGTTCAGGTAGGCCAGCGTCCGGCGGACGTGGTCCGGGCCGAGCAGTTCGCCGCTGTGCGGCACGCTGGCCAGGCCGGCGTTCCGGGCGATCCGGAAGGCTCCGGCGAACTCCTCGGTGTCGCCGCGGCGCTCGTCGTTGCTGAGGCCGAACCCGACCACCGTGCCGGCGCCCTCGCCGGCGTAGCGGACGGCGAGGCGGGCCAGGGTCCGGGCGTCCAGCGGGTGCCGCATCCGGCTGGCCGCGACGATGATCGCCACCTGGCAGCCGGTGGTCCGGGACGCGTCCCGGGCGGCGTCGAGCACGATTTCCAGAGCCGGGGTGAGGCCACCGACGTGGGCCGCGTACGAGGTCGGGTCGACCTGGATCTCGAGCCAGCGTGAGCCCTCGGCGGCGTCGTCCTCGGCCGCCTCCTGGACCAGGCGGCGCATGTCCGGCTCGTCGCGCACGCAGTTGCGGGCCGCGTCGTACATCCGCTGGAACCGGAACCAGCCGCGCTCGTCCGGAGTCAGCCGCAGCAGGTGGTGCTCGCGCAGGCTCTCGGGGAGCCGGATCCGGTGCTTCTCGGCCAGGTCCTTCAAGGTCTCCGGTCTCATGGAACCGGTGAAGTGCAGGTGCAAGTGAGCTTTGGTGAGCGACTCGACGGACCGGGCTTCGAGGGGCCGGGCACGATCAGTAACCTGACCGTCGCCCGGTGTAGGGCGATGCATGCACAGATTCTGCCAGTTGCTGGTGGGTCCTCTGCCCAATTCAGGTTTCGGCCCGGTGTAGTCGCGATGTACCGGTGGTCGGAGCGGTCGTGTTCAGGCGGGGTCGGGGCTCTCCCCTCGGGCAGCCCCACCCCGCCGGAACGCCGGTCAGCTGGTGCCGGTGGCCGGTGCGATGTAGACGAAGAAGACGATGGCCGCCGCGATCGCGATCACCGTCCAGCCGAGGAACGCGCCGGGGGCTCGCTGCACCACCACGACGACGGGCTGCTCGGAACCACCGAGCAACGAGAAGAGCCAGATCACGCCGATCACGACGGCGATGATCACGAGCAGGGACGATCCGGCGCTCGATCCGTCGCTCTCGGCGATCTCGGATGCGACCGGGGCAGTGCTGTGAACAAAAGTTTCTACGAGCATTTCTGGTACCTCCTGGGCTGCTTCTGGTGCGGTGCTTCCTCCAGTGACGCGTGATCAGGTGCGTTGGCGACCGTGCCCCCGCAGTTGGTCGACGCTGACCAACCCGTGCTCTCCGGAAGGGGAGGGCTGTAACTTCAGTTGTTTAACTGAAAATCAGTGTTGCAGCCTGTTCGCTCCTAGCACAAGTGGTGATTTGGCAGCAAGTTTGCCCCCATCCTCGGGCAAGCGCCGCGTAATCTCCTGGCTATCCCACGGTAAGTGATCAAATCGAGTCCTCGATGACTGCCTGTACCTGTCCAGTCAGGTCTAGGGTAACTTCAGTCAGATCACTGAAGTCGCTGAACCCAACTGGGGAGCGCCGATGACCGACGCGACGCCGCCGCGAGCGCTCAATGAGCGCCTGCGCGGGCTGCGGCATGGCTGGGGGGTGACCCAGAGGCAGCTCTCGGATGCGCTGGGTCTGAGCGGGGCCCTGGTCAGTTCCTGGGAGGGCGGCCAGGCGGTTCCGCCGGAGGAACGGCTCAACGGCTACGCCCGGTTCTTCGCCACCCGGCGATCTCTGGCCCGAAAGCCTCCGGCGCTGATCGCGGCCGAGGATCTGACCGCCGAGGAGGAGCGGGTTCGCGGTGACCTGATCGACGAGCTGGTCCGGCTGCGCGAGGAGGCCCTGCAGGGGCCGACCCCTGTGCCCCGGGACACCGGGGCCCTGGGCGGGCGGTTCTGGTACTTCCCCGACGGGCAGCCGATCACCATCCTCTGCACCCCGCTGAGCCAGCGCCAGCTCGACTACACCCCCGAGCGGGCCGAGCAGGGCAACCTGCCCCTGGTCACCCAGTACGCCACCAATCCTTCGCACCCCAATGCCGTACGCAACCTCGGCAACGGCGACATCGACGCGCTGCTCGAGCTCGTCGGTCACATCCGGGCCGAGAACCCGACCGCCGACGTCCGCTGGCTCACGTACGACCGGGTCACGTCGTCCGATCAGCTCACCGGGCACGTGGTCGTGCTCGGGGGCGGTGACGCCGAGATCAGTCCGCTGCCGCTGGGCGACACCTCGGCGGTCAAGGCGTTCCGCGATGCCCTGCAACTTCCGGTGACCACCCGCTGGCCGGACGAGGACGCCGAGTACGGCGGCCGGTTCGTGGTCGCCGTCGACAGCGAGGGCCGGCCCACCTCCGATCCGGAGCAACAGGTGAGCAAGCGCGAGGAGTACGGGCCGAGTTTTCAGCGGGACGAGACCGACCCCGACCGTCCGCGGACGGTGACCCGGGGGGCCCCGGAGCTGATCTCCGACGTCGCGATGATCGTGCGCAGCCGCAACCCGCTGAATCCGACCGCCCGGCTGACGCTGATCTCCGGCATGTTCAGCCGGGGCACCTACGGAGCCGTCCGGGCCTTCACCGACGCCCGGTTCCGGGCCCGGAACGAGCAGTGGCTGATGAACACGCTCACCTTCGAGGACTTCTGGATTCTCTTCCGGGTACCGGTGTTCGCGTCCGACAACACCATCACCCCTGACCTGGGCCGGGCCGCCAATCGTCTGCGCATGAGCTCGTGAGGCGGGGCCCGGCCCGGGGGCCGGCCGGCCGGCCCTACGAGCCCGACCACGGGCGGTTGCTGGCCGGCAGCAAGGCCTCGGCGGTGGCGGCGGGCGAGCGGGCCCATCCGGACGGCCGCCGGGTGGGGGCGGTCGCGGTGCCGGCCGCGCGGGACGCGACTCACCTGCAGCAGGCGGCCAAGGTGGCCCGGGTGGCCGGGCACATGCTGATCGTGCTGTGCAGCCGGGAATGTCGCCAGGACGACGTCCGGCGGCAGCTGGCCCTGTTCGACCCGCAGGTGCCGGTCCTCATCGTCGACATGGAGGGCTACACGTTCCCGCAGCGCTCACGCACGCTGGAGTGCGCCGGTCGGCACGGCTGGGACAGCGACACCGCGGTCAAGCGCAACGCGGCGTTGCTGCTGGCCCGCCGGCTGAGCCTGGCCCACGTGTTGTTCCTGGACGACGACGTGCGCCGGGTCGATCCCGGGCAGGTCCGCCGGGCGGTGGCCGTGATGGAGGCGGGCAGCCATCGGGCGGCCGGCTGGAAGTTCCTCGACTACCCGGACAACTCCGCCGTCTCGCACGCCTACCGGCGACTGCGCAAGCCGCCGCACGGTCGGCAGGGCTGCTTCATCGGCGGGGGCGGCCTGCTGGTCCGGATCGACGACGACGTGCCGCACTTCCCGCTCGGGATCTACAACGAGGACTGGTTCTTTCTCTTCCCGTTGCTGGTCGGGCGAGAAGTGGTGCACCTCGGCTCGCTGAACCAGCTCGCCTACGACCCGTTCCGCCGGCTCGGCAACGCGCCGGCCCAGGAGTTCGGTGACCTGATTGCCGAAAGCCTGTTCACCCTGCTGAGCCATCAGTCCAGCCATCAGCCCGGCCATCAGCCCGGCCGGCCCGGCCCGGACCTGGTCCGGCAGTTCTCCCGGTCGTCGTTCTGGCGTTCAGCCCTGCGCCGGCGCCGAACCTTCCTGCGCGAGTTGGGTCGGCAGCTGGAGACCGAGAACCCGCGTCGCCCCGCCGGCCGGGAGACCGGTCAGTTCGACCGGGTGCAGGCGGCCGTGAACGCGGCCGCGACCGCGGCGGCCCGGATCCAGGCTCGACAGCTGCGAGCCTGGATCAAGGCCTGGCTGATCGACGAGAAGTGCTGGCGAGGCCTGTGGGCCCGGATGGCCCCGGAGCCGCAGGGCTCGGCCGAGGGCGGCTGGACCCGGGAGTCGATCCTCGAGCGCCTGGGTGCGGATCTGGCCCCGGTCGGCCTGGCCGGTCGGGTGGAACTGATGTGGGATCCTCCGCCGGTACCACCGCGCCCCCGCCGCTCGGCCCCGGCCCGGGCCAAGGACAGGGTGGCGGTCGGCGCCGACCGCTAGGCCCCGCCCTTGCCATCGGTCCGGTCCCGGGTCACGATGAATGGCTCAACCTGGACCCAGGGCCCGCGGGAGGTTCGGCATCCATCGGACCTCGCACGTCGGCTTGCTGGTGCCCTGTTCCGGTCGCCGGCCGCCGGAGCGGATCGACGCGATCGTCGTCCCGACCAAGCGCCCGGCGTCGTTCCTGACCGCCGCGATCGCGCTGGCCCGCGAACTCGACTGCCCGCTGATCGTCCTGTGCAGCGGTGATTCCCAGGCCCAGGCGGCCGTGTCGCTGTTCGGGGCCACGGACGGCGGCGCGGTCACGTTCTACTCGACCCTGAAGCATCCGTTGCTGAGCCTGCGCACCCAGCGCCCGGTCACCGCGCTGGCCCAGCCCTACCTGGACACGGCCAACAAGCGGAACCTCGGCCTGCTGCTCGGGCGGATGCTGGGCTGGCGCCGAGTGCTGTTCCTGGACGACGACATCCGGGCCCTGACCGCGGCCGAGGTGGCCGCCGCCGCCGCCGCGCTGTCGCCGGACCTGCCCGTGGTCGGCTGGAGATATCCCGAGTTCCCGGACAACTCGGTGGTCTGTCACGCCCGGCGCAGCAGCGGCCAGGAGCAGGACGTGTTCATGGCCGCCGGCGCCCTGCTGGTCGAGCTGACCGGCGCGCTGCCGTTCTTCCCGCCGGTCTACAACGAGGACTGGCTGTTCATCCACGATTTCGTCCTCCGCCGGGCGGTCGGCCTGGCCGGCAACGTCACCCAGGTCGGCTACGACCCGTTCCACGACCCGCATCGGGCCCGGCAGGAGGAGTTCGGCGACGTCCTGGCCGAGGGCCTGTACGCGCTGATCCACGACCGGCGTTCGGTACTGGTCGGGTGCCTGCCGAGCTACTGGGTCGGCGTCCTGGCCGAGCGCCGGGACCTGCTGGCCGGAATCCGCCGGCGGCTCTGGTGGCGGCGGATCCGGCACCGCCGCACCGGCAACGGCTACGAGATCGCGGCCGTGCTGCGGTCACTGGCCGCCGCCCGGGCCGCGCTGGGCCGGGTGACGGCGATCGAGCTGGCCGAGTACACCTCCCAGTGGCGGTACGACGTCTTCTGCTGGAACGCCCGGCTGCACCGGCTGCCCCGGTTCGCGCGCCTGGTCGACGCCCTGGCCTGGCTGGAGGTCACCGACGTCCACCTGGCTGTGCTGGAGACCGACGGCGCGGTCGGCCCCGAAGGCTGAGCGACCCTCAGCGCAAGGACGGCGGGGGCAGGATGCCGCGTTCCATGGCCGCGGTCACGGCTCGGGTCCGGTCGTCGACGCCCAGCTTGGCGAACGAGCGCAGCAGGTGGGTCTTCACCGTCGCCTCACCGATGAACAGCGCCCGGCCGATCTCGGCGTTGGACAGCCCCCGGGAGACCGCCCGCAACACCTCCACCTCGCGCGGGGTGAGCAGCGGGTCGGCCGCCGGGGCGGGGGAGCGCAGCCGGGAGACCAGGCGGGCCGCCACCGGCGGGGCCAGCACGGTCTCGCCCCGGGCGGCGGCCCGGACCGCCTCGACCAGCTGGGCCCGGGGGGTGTCCTTGAGCAGGTAACCACTGGCCCCGGCCTCGACCGCGCGGACGATGTCGTCGTCCGTGTCGTAGGTGGTCAGCACCAGGACCCGGGACGCCGGGTGGCCGGCGGTGATCCGGGCGGTCGCCCCGACGCCGTCCAGCCGGGGCATCCGCAGGTCCATCAGGACGACGTCCGGGGCCAGGGCGGCCACCCGGGCCACCGCCTCCTCGCCGTCGCCGGCCTCGCCGACGATCTCCATGTCGGACTCGACGTCGAGCAGGCCGACCAGCCCGGAGCGCACCACCGGATGGTCGTCGACGACCAGGACCCGGATCATGAGGTCACCTCGGTGACGGTGAGGGCATCGACGGCGACCGCATCGACGGCGACCGCATCGACGGCGACCGCATCGACGGCGACCGGGAGCCGGACGCTGATCGTGGTGCCCTGGCCGGGGGCGCTGGCCACGTCGAGCTCGCCGCCGGCCTCGCGGACCCGGTCGCGCATCCCGGTCAGGCCGAACCCGGGCGCGACCGCGGGCCCGAAGCCGACCCCGTCGTCGGTCACCACGATCTGGGCCCGGCCGTCGGCGGCCCGCACCCGGACCGTGACCAGCCGGGCCCGGGCGTGCCGGCGAACGTTGGTCAGGGCCTCCTGGGCCGAGCGCAGCAGAACCACCTCGGCGTCCCGGGAGAGGCCGGCCAACTCACCCGTCACCACCACGTCGACGGCGAGGCCGGTCTGCACTCCGAACCGTTGGGCCAGCCGGCGCACGGCGTCGGTCAGGGTCGCGCCGTCCAGGGCGACCGGGGCGAACGCGGCGACCAGGGCCCGGGCCTCGCTCAGGTTCTCCCGGGCGACGTCCTCGATCAGGTCGAGGCGGCCGGCGGCCGGGGCGTCGTCGTCGAGCTGGGCCCGGGCCGCCTGGGCCAGCATGATGATGCTGGTGAAGCCCTGGGCCAGGGTGTCGTGGATCTCCCGGGCCATCCGCTCGCGCTCGGCCGTGACGCCCTGGTTGTGGTGGGCCTCGCCGAGCTCGGTCCGGGTCGCCTCCAGCTGCTCGATCAGCAGGGCCCGGTCCACCGACTGGTCGATGATTCGCGACACCCAGACCCCCATCAGCACGCTGAACAGCAGGCTGACGGCGACGCTGGGCCCGATCACCCAGAGGTGCCGCAGGGTCCAGCCGTCGGCGGTGAAGAAGCCGATCGCGCTGCTGACGGTCAGCAGGGTGGTCAGCACCACGCCGTTGCGGGTCGGGCCGGAGAACATCCACATCTGCGGGTAGGCGATGAACAGCAGCAGGCCCAGGGTCGGGTCGGCCGCACAGGCCACCCCGGAGACGACGATCGCCAGCAGCAGGTAGCCCAGGTTGGCCCGGGTCATCACGGCCGAGGCGGTGAGCGGGACCACCGCGTAGGCCAGGGCGAGGACGGCCACCGCGACCAGCCCGACCACCTGCTGCCGGCCGCTCAGATCGGTGGCGGTGACCAGCCGGACCACGGCCAGGCCCATGAACAGCCAGAACGCGAGGCTCCAGCCGGACATCGAGCGGTTCCAGGCGTGATCCGGATCCAGGGCGGAGACGCGAGCGGGCACGGCCGATCCGCCGCTCAGCCCGCGTCCTTGCGCTGCCACCGGAACGTCCGCAGGCACAGCACCAGTCCGATCACCGTCCATCCGGCCAGTATCAGCGCGGTCTGCGGCAACTGCCAGGAGTGCGAGGCCTCGAAGCCCTGGAACGACTGCGGCAGGAACACCGAGCGCATGCCCTGGGCCAGCCACTTCAGCGGGAAGATCGAGCCGATGGTCTGCATCCAGCCGGGCAGATCGGTGAACACGAAGAAGATCCCGGAGATGAACTGCAGCACGATCACCACCGGGCTGACCACGGCCGCGGCGCTGCTGGACGAGCGGGCCAGCGACGAGTAGGCGATCCCGATCACCGTGCCGGCGGCGGTGCCGAGCACGAAGACCCAGGCGAACCGCAACCACAGCTGCGGGGTGGCCGGCAGCGTGAGGTCGAACGCCAGGGCCCCGATCACCAGCAGAATCGCGGTCTGGATCAGGCTCGTGACCAGGACCAGGCCGATCTTGCCGAGAAAGTAGGCGCCGGGCGGCATCGGGGTGCCGCGCAGCCGCTTGAGCGTGCCCTCGTCGCGCTCGATGGCGATCCCGATGGCCAGCGACTGGAAGCTGGACAGCACCACCCCGGAGGCGATCATCCCGGCGGTGAAGTACTGGGTGAACGAGACCCCGGGCTGGATGTCGTCACCGAACACCGAGCCGAAGATGAACAGCAGGATCACCGGGAAGGCGAAGGTGAAGATGAAGCTGTCGCGGCGGCGGAAGAACTGCTTCAGCTCGATCCCGGTGCGGGCCAGGCCGAGGCCGACGGTGGAGGGCCGCCGGGCCCCGGCGTCGGCGGTGGTGTCGAAGGACGTGGTCATCGCGGGCCTCCTTCGAGGCTGATCTCGTCGCTCTTGATCTCGGTGGCGTCCTGGTCCTTGATCATGCTGAGGTAGACGTCCTCCAGGCTCGGGCGCAGCACCTGCAGGCCCGGGATCTCGCCGTCGAACCGGCCGGCCAGCTCGGCCACCAGCCGGGTCGGGGTGGCGGTCAGCTCCTCCCGGGGCTGCCCGGCGTCCTGCCAGAGCACCCGCACGTCGCGGGCCGCCCGCCCGCCGAGGCGCTCGGGGGTGTCGACGGCGACCAGCTCGCCACCAGCGATCACGCCCACCCGGTCGGCCAGCTGCTCGGCCTCGTCCAGGTAATGGCTGGTCAGCAGGATGGTCGTGCCGTCGGCCCGCAGTCGCTCGATCAGCTCCCAGAAGGAGCGCCGGGCCTGCGGGTCGAAGCCGGTGGTGGGCTCGTCCAGGAAGAGCAGCCGGGGCCGGCCGACGATGCCGAGGGCCACGTCGAGCCGGCGGCGCTGCCCGCCCGACAGGCTGCGCGACCGGGCCGTGCGCTTGGTCTCCAGGCCGACGGCGGCGATCACCTCGTCCGGGTCGCGCGGGTTCGGGTAGTAGCGGGCGAAGTGCCGGACCAGCTCCTCGATGCTGAGCTCGGGGTTCTCGTTGGAGGTCTGCGGCACGATGCCGATCCGCGATCGCCAGGCCAGGCCGGCGGTGCCCGGGTCGGCCCCGAGCACGCTCACCTCGCCGCCGTCCCGGCGCCGGTAACCCTCCAGGATCTCCACCGTGGTGGTCTTGCCCGCGCCGTTCGGCCCGAGCAGAGCGAACACCTCGCCAGCCTGGATGTCGAGATTCAGATCATGGACGGCGATCGCGTCGCCGTAGCGCTTGAGCAGCCCCCGGATCCGGATGTCCGGCCCGGCGGCGTCCGTGCTCGCTGTGGTCATGACCTCAGCCTGGCCACCGTGGAGCCCGAGGGCACCCACCGCCTCACGGAGCGCCGTCCACCGACCGGCGTACCCGGCCGATCGCGAATCGGGCCGGGGACCGACCCGTGTGCTGGGTCGGATCCTGGCCCGATCCGCCGGTGGGCCGGGTCAGACGGCTTCGGAGAGGAGCTTCTGCATCCGGCCGACGCCCTCGACGATGTCCTCGTCGCTCAGGGCGTACGACAGACGCAGGTAACCGCTCGGGCCGAACGCCTCACCGGGGACGACGGCGACCTCGGCCTCCTCCAGGATCAGCGTGGCCAGTTCGGCCGAGGTGGCCGGGGTGCGGCCCCGGATGGTCTTGCCGAGCAGTCCCTTGACCGAGGGGTACACGTAGAACGCGCCCTCCGGGGTCGGGCAGACCACGCCCGGGATGTCGTTCAGCAGGCCGACGATCAGGGTGCGGCGGCGGTCGAAGGCGACCCGCATCTCGTGCGCCGCCGACAGGTCTCCGGTCAGCGCGGCCAGGGCCGCCCGCTGGGACACGTTGGCCACGTTGGAGGAGAGGTGGGACTGCAGGTTGGTCGCGGCCTTGACCACGTCCTTGGGGCCGATCAGCCAGCCGACCCGCCAGCCGGTCATGGCGTAGGTCTTGGCCACGCCGTTCAGCACCAGGCAGGTGTCGGCCAGTTCGGGCACCTCGACGACGATGGACGCCGCCCGCACGCCGTCGTAGACCAGGTGCTCGTAGATCTCGTCGGTGACCACCCAGACGCCGTGCTCCAGGGCCCACTGCCCGATCGCCCGGACCTGCTCGGGGGAGTAGACCGCCCCGGTCGGGTTGGACGGCGAGCAGAACAGGAGCACCTTGGTGCGCTCGGTCCGGGCCGCCTCCAGCTGCTCGACGGTGACCAGGTAGCTCTGGTCCTCACCGGCGAACACCTCCACCGGGACGCCGCCGGCCAGCCGGATCGCCTCGGGGTAGGTGGTCCAGTAGGGGGCCGGCAGCAGGGCCTCGTCGCCCGGGTCGAGCAGGGTGGCGAACGCCTCGTAGACGGCCTGCTTGCCGCCGTTGGTGATCAGGACCTGGCTCGGGTCGACCTGGTAGCCGGAGTCGCGGGCGGTCTTGGCCGCGATCGCGGCCTTCAGCTCCGGCAGCCCGCCGGCCGGGGTGTAGCGGTGGCTCGCCGGGAGCGAGCAGGCGGCGATCGCGGCCTCGACGATGTATCCCGGCGTCGGGAAGTCGGGCTCGCCGGCGCCGAAGCCGATCACCGGCCGGCCGGCCGCCTTGAGCGCCTTGGCCTTGGCATCGACGGCCAGGGTGGCGGACTCGGCGATGCTGCCGATCCGCTTCGAGACCCGGGGGCGGGCGTTGGCGGGCGGGGGCGCCGACTCGGGCGCCGCGGACGAGGAAGATGCTGTCTGCTGGCTCACGCTCTTATGGTGCCACCGCCGGGCCGTGACCCGCGCGACACTTGTCGGGGCTGAGCGGCTGGTTCGACCTGAGGTCGGTCGGGTGCGTAGACTCCCGAGCGGGTGGTTGCCAACTGCCATGCTCTCGCCTGCCATGGCGTTTGCTGGCAAAGGTCTCCACCCGAAGGGCAGTGGCGCAATTGGCAGCGCTCCGGTCTCCAAAACCGGCGGTTGGGGGTTCAAGTCCCTCCTGCCCTGCGGATCCAGGTCCGGCAGGTGTTCCACGTGTCGACATTCGAGCTCAGACAACCAGGTGATGAGGACCGTGAGCAGCACTTCATCGACGAAGAAGCGCCGGGGCAACCCGCGGCTCTTCCTTCGACAGGTCATCTCCGAGCTTCGCAAGGTCGTCCGCCCGACCCGTAGCGAACTGATCACCTACACCACGGTGGTCCTGGTGTTCGTGGTGGCCGTGATGATTTACGTGTCGGTGCTGGACTTCGGGTTCGGCAAGCTCGTGCTCTGGGCGTTCGGCGGCCAGTAGGCGAGCCCGAGCCGGCCCTGATCGAGGGCCGACCCAGATCGACACAGCAGGAAACGAGGGCCCAACCCGGCCTGGAACGTACGAAGGGAAGCAGGACAACAGCGTGTCCGAAAAGACCTCGCAGTTCACCGAGGAGCACGACCTCGCCCCCGAGGCCGCAGGAGCCGATTCGGCGTTCGGCGACGCCGAAGTCACCCTTGCCGCCCAGGACGACGTCGACCCGGCTCCGGTCGGCGACGCCGAGTCAGCCTCCGACGCGCTGGACGGTTCCGCCCCGGACGAGGCCGAGAGCGCTCCCGAAGGGCCCGGCGACCCGGTCGAGGAGTTCAAGGCCGGCCTGCGCCGCGCTCCGGGCGACTGGTACGTGATCCACTCCTACGCTGGCTACGAGAACCGGGTCAAGGCCAACCTGGAGAACCGCACGTCGAGCCTCAACATGGAGGACTACATCTTCCAGGTCGAGGTCCCGATGGAAGAGGTCACCGAGATCAAGAACGGCCAGCGCAAGCTGGTCCGCCGGGTCCGGATCCCGGGATACGTACTGGTCCGGATGGACCTGAGCGACGAGTCCTGGGGCGCCGTGCGGCACACTCCCGGGGTCACCGGCTTCGTCGGCCACACCCACCAGCCGGTGCCGCTGAGCCTCGACGAGGTGTTCTCGATGCTGGCCCCGAGCCTGGCCCCGGCCGAGTCGGCGTCCCGCAAGCCCGAGATCAAGGTCGTGGACTTCGAGGTCGGCGAGACCGTCACGGTAATGGAGGGTCCGTTCGAGACCCTGCCGGCCACTATCTCCGAGATCAACGCCGACGCCCAGAAGCTCAAGGTGCTGGTGTCGATCTTCGGCCGCGAGACGCCCGTCGAGTTGTCGTTCGGCGACGTCTCCAAGCTCTAGTCAGACCCAGAGCTGCCCAGCTCCGGCACACAATCACGACGAAGGACCAACGACCATGCCCCCCAAGAAGAGGGTCTCAGCGCTCATCAAGCTGCAGATCAACGCCGGCCAGGCCACCCCGGCCCCGCCGATCGGCCCCGCGCTCGGTCAGCACGGCGTCAACATCATGGAGTTCTGCAAGGCCTACAACGCGCAGACCGAATCGCAGCGCGGCAGCGTGGTGCCGGTGGAGATCACGGTCTACGAAGACCGTTCCTTCACCTTCATCACCAAGACGCCGCCGGCCGCCGAGCTGATCAAGAAGGCCGCCGGGGTGCCCAAGGGTTCCGGTGAGCCGCACAAGACCAAGGTCGGCAAGCTGACCTCGGCCCAGGTGCGCGAGATCGCCCAGCAGAAGCTGGAAGACCTCAACGCGAGCGACCTCGACGCCGCGTCCAAGATCATCGCTGGTACCGCCCGCTCGATGGGAATCACCGTCGAGGGCTGAGCGCTGAGCTCACCGCACGAGAACGGCCGAACCATGTGGCAGGGCCCCTCCGGCCCGCTCACCACGAATGCCCGCATCGCTCGGGCACAACTGTTCTGGAGAGAACCATGAAGCGCAGCAAGGCATACCGGGCCGCCGCCGAGAAGATCGACGAGGCCAACCTCTACACCCCGCTCGAGGCCGTCCGCCTGGCCAAGGAGACGTCGACCACCAAGTACGACGCGACCGTCGAGGTGGCCTTCCGGCTCGGCGTCGACCCCCGCAAGGCCGACCAGATGGTCCGCGGCACGGTCAACCTGCCTCACGGCACCGGCAAGACCGTTCGCGTCCTGGTGTTCGCCACCGGCGACCGGGCCGCTCAGGCCGAGGCCGCGGGCGCCGAGTTCGTCGGTTCCGACGAGCTGATCACCCGGATCCAGGGCGGCTGGACCGACTTCGACGCCGTCGTCGCCACCCCCGACCTGATGGGCAAGGTCGGCCGGCTCGGCAAGGTGCTCGGCCCGCGTGGCCTGATGCCCAACCCGAAGACCGGCACGGTGACCATGGACGTGGCCAAGGCGGTCGAGGAGATCAAGGCCGGAAAGATCGAGTTCCGCACCGACAAGCACGCCAACCTGCACTTCATCATCGGCAAGACGTCGTTCAGCGACAGCCAGCTGGTGCAGAACTACGCGGCCGCGATCGACGAGGTCAACCGGCTCAAGCCGTCCTCGGCCAAGGGCCGCTACCTGCGCAAGGCCACCGTCACCACCACGATGGGCCCCGGCATCCCGGTCGACCCGAACCGGGTGCGTGCCCTCGAGGACGAGACGGTCTGAACCACCTGACGCCGCTGCGGCGTCCCTGCGCAAGGCCTCAGCCGGATTCCGGCTGGGGCCTTGCGTCATCCGACGGGCCTACCTGAGAGTAACCTCGCACCCGGCCCGCGGCCAGGCGGTCCGAACGGGCGACAGGACCGGGCGTGACGTCCGCAATTGTGACCCGCGGCCGGTGATCATCGGGTCGGGCCCGGGGTAGGGTTCGTGGAGTTGTTCCGAGGCCGGGATGGCTGGTCAGGGTCCAGGAGAGGGCCTCTCGGGCAATGGCTGTGCGCGGTGAAATGGATCGCGGAGGCACTGTGTACGAAACGGAATCGCTCGGTCGGTCCACCGAGTCGGGCGATGGTCGGTTGCTGCTGGTCGAGGACGACGACGGCGACGCCCTGCTGGTCGAAGACCTGCTCGAGATGGCCGGCAGCGGCTTCGAGATCGTCCGGGGCCACACCCTGGCCGAGGCGCGGGCCCTGCTCAGGGACGGCGCGTTCGCCTGTGTGCTGCTCGACCTCGGCCTGCCCGACGGTCAGGGCCTGGAGGTCGTGCGCGAGATCCTGGCCGGCGCGGCCAACGTGGCCGTGATCTGCTTCACCGGGCTGAACGACGAGCGCTCAGGGGCCGCCGCGGTCGCCGCCGGCGCTCAGGACTATCTGGTCAAGGGCCAGGTGGACGGTGAACTGCTGCGCCGCTCGATCCGCTACGCGATGGAGCGCCGGGCCGCCGAGGACCAGTCCCGCCAGCTCTACGCCAGCCGGTTGCGGGCCGAGGAGTACGCCCGCCTCGAGCGCGGCCTGCTGCCGGTGACCCAGACCCGCGACCCGGCCATCGGCATCACCGCGCGCTACCGGCCCCGGGCCGGCGACCTGCTCGGCGGCGACTTCTACGACGTGGTCGAGGTACCCGACGGCCGGGTCTTCGTCCTGCTCGGGGACGTCGCCGGGCACGGACCGGACGAGGCCGCGCTCGGCGTCAGCCTGCGGATCGCCTGGCGGGCGCTCGTGCTGGCCGGCGTCGACCCGGGCCGGTTGCTGCCGGTGCTGGAGGACGTGCTGATCCGGGAGCGCCGCTCGGAGGAGATCTTCGTCCAGGCGACCCAGTGCGTGATCGACGCCGACCGGCAGACCGCCACCCTGTGGCTGGCCGCCCACCTGCCCCCGATGCTGCTCGACCCCAACCCGGTCCAGCTGCCCGGCGATCCGTCCAGCTCGGCCCTGGGCCTGCTGCCGCCGGGAGCCTGGCGGGCCCGCCGGATCACCCTGCCGTCGCGCTGGCGGCTGCTGTTCTACACCGACGGCCTGGTCGAGGGCCGCCGTGGCCGGAGCCAGCCGCAGATCCTCGGCGTCCCCGGGCTGCTCGAGTTCGCGCAGGCCAGCCGCACCCTGGGGACGGGCGCCCGGGTGGTCGACGACCTGCTCGACCGGGTCCAGCGGGCGCACGGCGGCGCGATGCCGGACGACGTCGCGGTGGTCGCCGTCGAGTGGCCCGACGCTCGAGGTCAACGGTGAGCAGCTCACCCGCCGGCGGGCACGGCAAGGGCTCGCTCAGCACCTGGGCGCCGGCCGAGCGACCCCGGTCGGCCCCCTGGCGGCCGAAGCGCTGGGCCCTGCACAGCCGGATCGCGATCGCCCTCGGCTCGGTCGGGGTCCTGCTGATCGGGGTGGTGGCCACGGCCGTGGTGCTCCAGGTCGAGGACCGCCAGGCCCAGCACCTGGTGATCAACGACTACTACGACGGGTTGCGGATCTCGCAGTCGTACTACATCCAGATGCTCGACGCCGAGACCGCCGTCCGCGGCTACGCCCTGACCGGCCGATCCGACATGCTGCAGCCGCTGCAGGAGTCCGGCCGGCCCTGGGACACCCCGATCGAGTCCCAGGTGGCCCTGCGGATCCCGAAGGAGAAGGCCGCCCTGGCCTCCTTGAGCCAGGTCGAGAAGGCCAGCCAGGACTGGTACCACCAGTGGGCCGAGCCGTCGATCCAGCAGATCCAGCAGGGCGGCCGGCTCAGCGACACCCAGGTCGAGGACGGCAAAGCCCGCTTCGACCAGGTCCGGGTCGCCTACCAGAACTACATCGACCGGGTCCGGGGCGGCCGGCAGCAGGCCGCCGAGCACCTGCACACCCTGACCAACCTGCTGTTCGCCGCCGTCATCACCGCCGCTCTGATCGCGGTCGGAGGGGGCTACCTGCTCTGGGGGCTGCTGCGCCGCTGGGTCAGCCGGCCGGTCGCCCACCTGGCCGCCGAGGCTCGCACGGTCAGCGCCGGCGACCTGGAGCACGAGGTGACCGCCCGCGGCCCGCTGGAGTTCGTCGAGCTCGGCGCCGACGTCGAGGCCATGCGCCGGCACCTGGTGGCCCAGATCGCGGCGGTCGAGCAGGCCGGCCAGGAGGTCGCGGCGGCCCGGGCCCTGCTCGAGGACCAGACCTCGGAACTGCAGCGATCCAACCGCGAGCTGGAGCAGTTCGCCTACGTCGCCTCGCACGACCTGCAGGAACCGCTGCGCAAGGTGGCCAGCTTCTGCCAGATGCTCGAGCGGCGCTACTCGGGCCAGCTCGACGAGCGGGCCGACCAGTACATCCACTTCGCCGTCGACGGCGCCAAGCGGATGCAGCAGCTGATCAACGATCTGCTCGAGTTCTCCCGGGTCGGCCGGCTGACCTCGCCCCGGGTCGAGGTGTCGCTGAACGCCTGCCTGCGCTCGGCGCTGGGCAACCTGGAAACGGCCCGGGAGGAGTCCGGGGCCGAGGTGACCTCGGACGACCTGCCGAGTGTGCTCGGCGAGGCCCCGTTGCTGACCCAGCTGCTGCAGAACCTGATCGGCAACGCGATCAAGTTCCACGGCGAGCAGCCGCCCCGGGTCCACCTCGGGGTGAGGGCGGACGGCTCGTTCTGGGAGTTCTGGTGCTCGGACAACGGCATCGGGATCGAGCCTGAGTACGCTGACCGCGTCTTTCTGATCTTCCAGCGGCTGCACGCCAAGGAGGTCTACACCGGAACCGGGATCGGGCTGGCCATGTGCAAGAAGATCGTCGAGCACCACGGTGGCCGGATCTGGGTGGCCGACACCCCGGGGGAGGGGGCCACCATCCGTTGGACCCTGCCGGTGCTGGTCCCGGGAGCGGTGGCCTCCGCCCTGCCGTCGGGGGAGCCGGCCGCAGCCGGAACGGTGGGGAGACCGTCATGATCCAGGTGCTGCTGGTCGAGGACGATCCGGGCGACGTCCTGATGACCCAGGAGGCGTTCGCCGACAACAAGGTCGCCAACGTTCTGCACGTGGTCAACGACGGCGTCGACGCCCTGGCCTTCCTGCGCAAAGAGGGTGCCTACACCGCCGCCCCGACCCCGGACCTGATCCTGCTCGACCTCAACCTGCCCCGGGTCGACGGCCGGCAGGTGCTGGCCAGCGTGAAGGCCGACCCGGTGCTGCGGCAGATCCCGGTGGTGGTGCTGACCACCTCCGAGTCCGAGGAGGACGTGCTGCGCAGCTACGAGCTGCACGCCAACGCCTACGTGACCAAGCCGGTCGACTTCGAGCGATTCATCGAGGTGGTCCGCAAGATCGACGAGTTCTTCGTCAGCGTGGTCCGGCTGCCCGGTCGTTGATCAGGCGTTGATGTCGGCGCTGATCGGGCATTGATCAGGCGCTGATTAGGAGAAGTCAAGGCCTTCGGCGTATTCTGGAGGCTGCCAAAGATCGTCGGTTGCCGCCTCTCCGAGGTGGCCGAAGGCCCCGCATCAGCGGGCGGCCCGCGTTAGGTGTTTCGGATCAGTCTGAGCCGTCTTCTCTGAAGACTTTTCACGCCCCGTGCGCCTGCGCCGGGGCGTTTCGCATGTCCCATGGACCGGGAAGGGCCTGACACACGCCGGCAACAGGAATGAAGGAGTGCCATGGCGAGGCCAGACAAGGCTGCGACGGTGGCCGAGCTCACGGGCAAGTTCCGGGACTCGAACGCCGCGGTGCTGACGGAGTACCGCGGGCTGACCGTCACCCAGCTCACCCAGCTGCGGGCGAACATCAAGGAGCACGCGACCTACACGGTCGTGAAGAACACCCTGACCAAGATCGCTGCCAAGGAAGCCGGGGTGACGGCCTTCGACGGTCAGCTCGCCGGCCCGAGCGCGGTCGTCTTCGTCACCGGGGACCCGGTCGAGGCGGCGAAGGGTCTTCGTGACTTCGCCCGGACCAACCCGGCGCTGGTGATCAAGGGGGGCGTGCTCGACGGCAACCCCCTGACGGCCGACGAGATCCGCAAGCTCGCCGACCTCGAGTCCCGTGAGGTGCTGCTGGCCAAGCTGGCCGGCGCGATGAAGGCGTCGCTGAACAACGCGGCCTACCTGTTCGCCGCCCCGCTGGCTCAGGCGGTTCGCACCGTGGAGGCCCTGCGGCAGAAGCTGGCCGACGAGGCTCCCGCCGCCGCGGAGGACACTTCGGTGGCCCCCGAGGCCGGCAGCCCCGAGGCCGAGGCCGTCGCCGCGGAGTAGTCCGCGCCGTCCCGCAGTCGAAACATCCGGACTGGTCACCGAGATCAGCCCGGTCATGACAGTCACGCTGTACGAAAGGGAAAAGCCATCATGGCGAAGCTCAGCACCGACGACCTGCTCGACGCGTTCGCGGAACTCACGCTCATCGAGCTGTCCGACTTCGTGAAGAAGTTCGAGGAGAAGTTCGAGGTCACCGCGGCCGCTCCGGTCGCCGTCGCGGCCGGCCCGGCCGGTGGCGGCGCCGCAGTCGAGGCCGAGGAGGAGAAGGACGAGTTCGACGTCGTCCTCGAGGCTGCCGGCGACAAGAAGATCCAGGTCATCAAGGAGGTGCGCGCCCTCACCAGCCTGGGCCTCAAGGAGGCCAAGGACCTGGTCGACGCCGCTCCGAAGGCCGTTCTGGAGAAGGTCACCAAGGAGGCCGCCGAGAAGGCCAAGTCCGCTCTCGAGGGTGCCGGCGCCAAGGTCACGCTCAAGTGATCTAGCGCCAACCGCGTTCTTCCCCGCGAATCCGGCCCCAGATCATCTGGGGTCGGCTCGCGGGGAAGTCGCATTTTGGGCGGTCCACGGTCGGGCTGTTCGGGCGAATGTGACGGCGCGTGGGGTTGACGGTCCCCTGACCACTTGTCATGCTCATGTGTAGATCGCAGCAGTCGGACGGCAGCTCCGGCAGCAGTGTTGAGGTGGGGTGGCCCTGGGGGCCGCCCCGTCCGTCTATAGCGGGACTTGCCTGCCAGCACCGGCCTTGACAGGCCGGCTAGACAGTGCTGGCCATTTCGAGTAGCCTGACGCTTTGCGCTTACCTATGCCTTGCCCCGCCATCAGCCGCGGGTCGTCAGGCATGCGCTCGTTACGCTCGCAGGCCCGTGGAAGGACCCCTCTTGGCTGCCTCGCGCACCGCGTCTTCTGGCTCGACTACTCGGACGGCCTCTGGCCGTATCTCCTTCGGTAGGATCCACGAACCCCTTGAGGTTCCCAATCTCCTCGCACTCCAGACCGAGAGCTTCGACTGGCTGCTCGGAAACCCCAAATGGCAGGCCCGGGTAGCGGCCGCCGTCGCCGAGAACCGGCAGGACGTCCCGACCACGTCCGGTCTCGAGGAGATCTTCGAGGAGATCTCCCCGATCGAGGACTTCTCCGGCTCGATGTCCCTGTCGTTCCGCGATCACCGGTTCGAACCGCCCAAGTACTCGATCGACGAGTGCAAGGAGCGGGACATGACCTACTCGGCCCCGCTCTTCGTGACGGCCGAGTTCATGAACACCACCACTGGCGAGATCAAGAGCCAGACCGTGTTCATGGGTGACTTCCCGCTGATGACCGAGCGCGGCACGTTCGTGATCAACGGCACCGAGCGGGTCGTCGTCTCGCAGCTGGTGCGTTCGCCCGGCGTGTACTTCGAGCGCTCGGTCGACAAGGCCTCGGACAAGGACATCTACACCACCAAGGTGATCCCGTCCCGCGGCGCCTGGCTCGAGTTCGAGATCGACAAGCGCGACATGGTCGGCGTCCGGATCGACCGCAAGCGCAAGCAGTCGGTCACCGTGCTGCTGAAGGCGCTCGGCTGGACCGAGACCCAGATCCTGGAGGAGTTCGGCGAGGTCGACTCGATCCGCCAGACCCTGGAGAAGGACCACACCGCCAGCACCGACGAGGCCCTGCTCGACATCTACCGCAAGCTGCGCCCGGGCGAGCCGCCGACCCGCGAGGCGGCGCAGACCCTGCTGGAGAACCTGTACTTCAACAGCAAGCGCTACGACCTGGCCAAGGTCGGCCGGTACAAGATCAACAAGAAGCTGGGCCTGAGCCAGCCGCTGAGCGCCAGCGTGCTGACCGTCGACGACATCATCGCCACGATCCGGTTCCTGGTCACGCTGCACGCCGGTGGGGGCACCATCCCCGGCACCCGCAACGGCGAGCCGGTCGACCTGCGGGTCGAGGTCGACGACATCGACCACTTCGGCAACCGCCGCCTGCGCAGTGTCGGCGAGCTGATCCAGAACCAGGTCCGCACCGGCCTGTCCCGGATGGAGCGCGTCGTCCGCGAGCGGATGACCACGCAGGACGTCGAGGCGATCACGCCCCAGACCCTGATCAACATCCGCCCGGTCGTGGCCTCCATCAAGGAGTTCTTCGGCACCTCGCAGCTGTCGCAGTTCATGGACCAGACCAACCCGCTCGCCGGTCTGACCCACAAGCGCCGGCTGTCGGCCCTGGGCCCGGGTGGTCTGTCCCGGGAACGGGCCGGCTTCGAGGTCCGCGACGTGCACCCCTCGCACTACGGCCGGATGTGCCCGATCGAGACCCCGGAAGGCCCGAACATCGGCCTGATCGGCTCGCTCGCCACCTACGCCCGGATCAACCCGTTCGGTTTCGTCGAGACCCCGTACCGCAAGGTCAACGCGAGCCAGGTGCTGGACGACATCAACTACCTGACCGCCGACGAGGAGGACGAGTTCGTCATCGCCCAGGCGAACGCTCCGCTGACCGCGGATCGTCAGTTCGCCGAGGCGACCGTGCTCGCCCGCTCCAAGGACGGTGAGGCCGAGCTGGTCCCGGCCGACGAGGTCGACTACATGGACGTCGCGGCCCGCCAGATGGTGTCGGTCGCCACCGCGATGATCCCGTTCCTCGAGCACGACGACGCCAACCGGGCCCTGATGGGGTCCAACATGCAGCGCCAGGCGGTTCCGCTGGTGCGGGCCGAGGCGCCGCTGGTCGGTACCGGTATGGAGCACCGGGCCGCGGTCGACGCTGGCGACGTGGTCGTGGCGACCGCGCCCGGCGTGGTTACCGAGGTGTCGGCCGAGGCCGTCACCGCGCTGAACGACGACGGCACCCACATGACCTACCGGATCGCCAAGTTCCGCCGGTCGAACCAGGGCACCTCGTACAACCAGCGGGTCGTGATCGACGAGGGCGCCCGCCTGGAGATCGGCACCGTGATCGCCGACGGCCCGTCGACCGACCAGGGCGAGATGGCGCTGGGCAAGAACCTGCTGGTCGCGTTCATGTCCTGGGAAGGGCACAACTACGAGGACGCGATCATCCTCAGCCAGCGCCTGGTCCAGGACGACGTCCTCTCCTCGATCCACATCGAGGAGCACGAGGTCGACGCCCGCGACACCAAGCTGGGCCCGGAGGAGATCACCCGGGACATCCCGAACGTGGCCGAGGAGGTGCTGGCCGACCTCGACGAGCGGGGCATCATCCGGATCGGCGCCGAGGTCGTCCCCGGCGACATCCTGGTCGGCAAGGTCACGCCCAAGGGCGAGACCGAGCTGACCCCGGAGGAGCGCCTGCTGCGGGCGATCTTCGGTGAGAAGGCTCGCGAGGTCCGCGACACCTCACTGAAGGTGCCGCACGGCGAGAACGGCACCGTGATCGGCGTCAAGGTCTTCGACCGCGACGAGGGCGACGAGCTGCCGCCCGGCGTCAACCAGCTGGTCCGGGTGTACGTGGCCCAGAAGCGCAAGATCACGGACGGCGACAAGCTGGCCGGCCGGCACGGCAACAAGGGTGTCATCTCGAAGATTCTCCCGGTCGAGGACATGCCGTTCCTGGAGGACGGCACCCCGGTCGACGTGGTCCTCAACCCGCTCGGCGTGCCGAGCCGGATGAACGTCGGCCAGGTGCTGGAGACCCACCTCGGCTGGGTCGCCTCGCGCGGCTGGCAGATCGAGGGCCAGCCGGACTGGGCCTCGGCCCTGTCGCCCGACGCGATGTCGGCCGATCCCGGCCAGCGGGTCGCCTCGCCGGTCTTCGACGGGGTGAGCGAGGCCGAGATCGTCGGCCTGCTCGACTCCACCCTGAAGACCCGGGACGGCGTGCGGCTGATCGACGCCACCGGCAAGGCAACGATCTTCGACGGGCGTACCGGCGAGAAGCTGCCGATGCCGGTCTCGGTCGGCTACATGTACATCCTGAAGCTGCACCACTTGGTCGACGACAAGATCCACGCTCGCTCGACCGGTCCGTACTCGATGATCACGCAGCAGCCGCTGGGTGGTAAGGCCCAGTTCGGCGGCCAGCGGTTCGGCGAGATGGAGGTGTGGGCCCTCGAGGCCTATGGCGCCTCCTACGCGCTGCAGGAACTGCTCACCATCAAGTCGGACGACGTGGTCGGCCGGGTCAAGGTCTACGAGGCCATCGTCAAGGGCGAGAACATCCCCGAGCCGGGCATCCCCGAGTCCTTCAAGGTCCTGATCAAGGAGATGCAGTCGCTCTGCCTCAACGTCGAGGTGCTGTCCAGCGACGGCACGTCGATCGAGATGCGCGACTCCGACGAGGACGTGTTCCGCGCCGCCGAAGAGCTCGGCATCGACCTGTCCCGTCGCGAGCCGAGCAGCGTCGAAGAAGTCTGAGGTCGATCCCCGGGTCCGGCCGGCCCGATGCGGCCGGCCGGACGGGGGACACCTCCACAGCATCAGCACCACAGCATCAGGTCATTAATCAGTAATCCAGTACCACCCAGGAGAAAGCAGGCAGCGTCTTGCTGGACGTCAATTTCTTCGACGAACTGCGAATCGGCCTGGCCACCGCCGACGACATTCGGCAGTGGTCCCACGGCGAGGTGAAGAAGCCCGAGACCATCAACTACCGCACGCTCAAGCCGGAGAAGGACGGGCTCTTCTGCGAGAAGATCTTCGGTCCGACCCGGGACTGGGAGTGCTACTGCGGCAAGTACAAGCGGGTCCGGTTCAAGGGCATCATCTGTGAGCGGTGTGGCGTCGAGGTCACCCGGGCCAAGGTCCGGCGCGAGCGGATGGGCCACATCGAGCTGGCCGCTCCGGTCACCCACATCTGGTACTTCAAGGGTGTGCCGAGCCGGCTCGGTTACCTGCTCGACCTGGCCCCGAAGGACCTCGAGAAGGTCATCTACTTCGCCGCCTACATGATCACCTGGGTGGACGTCGAGTCCCGGCACCGCGACCAGCCCTCGCTCGAGGCGCAGATCGAGGTGGAGAAGAAGGAGATCGAGAACCGCCGCGACTCCGACGTCGAGGCCCGGGCCAAGCGCCTGGAGGGCGACCTGGCCGAGCTCGAGGCCGAGGGGGCCAAGGGCGACGTCCGCCGTAAGGTGAAGGAGTCGGCCGAGCGCGAGATGTCGCAGCTGCGCAAGCGGGCCGACGCCGAGGCCGACCGCCTGCAGCAGGTCTGGGACCGGTTCAAGAACCTCAAGGTCCAGGACCTCGAGGGCGACGAGATCCTGTACCGCGAGATGCGGGACCGGTTCGGCATCTACTTCACCGGTGGGATGGGCGCGGCCGCGATCCAGAAGCGGCTGGAGTCCTTCGACCTGGACGCCGAGGCGGCCAGCCTGCGCGAGACCATCGCGACCGGCAAGGGTCAGCGCAAGACCCGGGCCCTCAAGCGGCTCAAGGTCGTCTCCGCGTTCCTGACCACCCGCAACTCCCCGCTCGGCATGGTGCTCGACTGCGTCCCGGTGATCCCGCCGGACCTGCGGCCGATGGTCCAGCTCGACGGTGGCCGGTTCGCCACCAGCGACCTGAACGACCTGTACCGCCGGGTGATCAACCGGAACAACCGGCTGAAGCGTCTGCTCGACCTCGGCGCGCCCGAGATCATCGTGAACAACGAGAAGCGGATGCTCCAGGAGGCCGTCGACGCGCTGTTCGACAACGGCCGCCGCGGCCGGCCGGTGACCGGGCCGGGCAACCGCCCGCTCAAGTCGCTCTCCGACATGCTCAAGGGCAAGCAGGGCCGGTTCCGTCAGAACCTGCTCGGCAAGCGCGTCGACTACTCCGGCCGTTCGGTCATCGTGGTCGGCCCGCAGCTCAAGCTGCACCAGTGCGGTCTGCCCAAGCAGATGGCCCTGGAACTGTTCAAGCCGTTCGTGATGAAGCGCCTGGTCGACCTGAACCACGCGCAGAACATCAAGTCAGCGAAGCGGATGGTCGAGCGGGCCCGCCCGGTGGTCTGGGACGTCCTCGAAGAGGTCATCTCCGAGCACCCGGTGCTGCTCAACCGCGCACCCACGCTGCACCGGCTGGGCATCCAGGCGTTCGAGCCGCAGCTGGTCGAGGGCAAGGCGATCCAGATCCACCCGCTCGTCTGCTCGGCCTTCAACGCCGACTTCGACGGTGACCAGATGGCGGTGCACCTGCCGCTGTCGGCCGAGGCCCAGGCCGAGGCCCGGATCCTGATGCTCTCCAGCAACAACATCCTGAAGCCGGCCGACGGCCGGCCGGTGACCATGCCCACCCAGGACATGATCATCGGGCTCTACCACCTGACCCTGACCCACCCGACCCAGGTGATCGAGGAGGGCAAGCCGCTTCGCTCGATCAGCTCGATGGCCGAGGCGATCATGGCCTTCGACGCCGGCTCCCTGCACCTGCAGGAGCGGATCAGGATCCGGTTCGACTCGATCGTGCCGCCGCACGGCTGGGAGGCCCCGGAGGGCTGGGAGACAGGCGGTCCGACCGTCCTGGAGACCACGCTCGGCCGGGCCCTGTTCAACCAGACCCTGCCGGTGGACTACGCGTTCGTCGACTCCGAGGTCGACAAGAAGGTGCTCTCGGCGATCGTCAACGACCTGGCCGAGCGGTACCCGAAGGTCGCGGTCGCGGCCTGCCTGGACGCGCTCAAGGAGGCCGGCTTCCACTGGGCCACCCGGTCCGGCGTCACGGTGTCGATCTCCGACGTCGTCACCCCGCCGCGCAAGCAGGAGATCCTGGACACGTACGAGACCCGGGCGGCCAAGGTCCAGTCCCAGTACCTGCGCGGTCTGATCACGGACGACGAGCGCCGTCAGGAACTGATCGAGATCTGGACCCAGGCGACGAACGAGGTCGCCCGGGAGATGGAGCGCAACCTGCCGAAGACGAACTCCATCTACAAGATGGTGTCGTCGGGTGCTCGTGGTAACTGGATGCAGATGCGCCAGATCGCCGGTATGCGTGGACTGGTGGCCAACCCCAAGGGCGAGATCATCCCGCGCCCGATCAAGGCCAACTTCCGCGAGGGCCTGTCGGTGCTGGAGTTCTTCATCTCCACCCACGGTGCCCGTAAGGGTCTGGCCGACACCGCGCTGCGCACCGCCGACTCCGGGTACCTCACCCGGCGCCTGGTGGACGTCGCGCAGGACGTCATCATCCGCGAGGAGGACTGCGGTTCCGAGCGCGGCCTGGTGATGCCGATCTCGGTGACCGGGCCGGACGGCTCGATCCGTCGTCACGACGACGTCGAGACCAGCGTCTACGCCCGTTCCTCGGCCCAGGACGTCGTCGTCGACGGCGAGGTGATCCTGCCGGCCAACACCGACCTGGGTGACCCGAGCATCGACCTGCTGATGGCCAAGGGTGTCAGCGAGATCAAGGTGCGCTCGGTGCTGACCTGCGAGTCCAAGGTGGGCACCTGTGCTCGCTGCTACGGGCGCTCGCTGGCCGCCGGCCACCTGGTCGACATCGGCGAGGCGGTCGGCATCATCGCCGCCCAGTCGATCGGTGAGCCCGGTACGCAGCTGACCATGCGTACCTTCCACACCGGTGGTGTCGCGGGTGAGGACATCACCCACGGTCTGCCCCGGGTGCAGGAGCTGTTCGAGGCCCGGACCCCGAAGGGTGTGGCTCCGATCTCGGAGGCCGCCGGCCGGGTCCGGATCGACGACACCGACCGCTCGCGCAAGGTGGTGGTGATCCCGGACGACGGTTCCGAGGAGATCGCGTATCCGGTGTCGAAGCGGTCCCGGCTGATCGTCGAGGAAGGCCAGCACATCGAGGTCGGCCAGCAGCTGATCATCGGGGCGATCGACCCGAAGCAGGTGCTGCGCATCCTCGGCCCGCGGGCCGTGCAGGTGCACCTGGTCGACCAGGTGCAGCTGGTGTACCGCAGCCAGGGCGTGGGCATCCACGACAAGCACATCGAGGTGATCGTCCGCCAGATGCTCAAGCGGGTCACGATCATCGAGTCCGGCGACGCCGAGCTGCTGCCCGGCGAGCTGGTCGAGCGCACCCGGTTCGAGAACGAGAACCGGCGTGTGGTCGCGGACGGCGCCCAGCCGGCGTCCGGTCGTCCCGAGCTGATGGGGATCACCAAGGCGTCGCTGGCCACCGACTCGTGGCTCTCGGCCGCCTCCTTCCAGGAGACGACCCGGGTGCTCACCAACGCGGCGATGGAGGGGCGCAGCGACCCGCTGCTGGGCCTCAAGGAGAACGTCATCCTCGGAAAGCTCATCCCGGCGGGTACCGGTCTTCCCCGGTACCGCAACGTCCGGGTGGAGCCGACCGAAGAGGCGAAGGCCGCGATGTACGCGATGCCCGGCTACGAAGAGGTCGACTACGGCCACTTCGGCTCCGGCACCGGTCAGGCCGTGCCGCTCGAGGAGTTCGACCTCGGCCGGTACGACCGCTGATCCCTGAGCTACTGCAGTGAGTGCGACGAAGTGGCTCCGCCCACCGGCCGATCGGCCGGCCCGGGGCTCACTTCGTCGCACTCGCTGCGTGAGGGGAAAGGCAAGGGAACAAAAGGTGACTCGGGCGGGGTTGGACAACTCAGTGCCGGTTGAGTTGGCTGGTCGCGGGGTCGGGCCGTTTTGACGCTCGTACAGGCCAGCGGGTAACCTCGCTACTCGTGCCCGAGTCTCTCGGGCTGCTGCGCGTGCCCATCGAATCCAGTGGCGCCGAGCGTCGGCTGTCGTGAGACAGCAACGTCCGACATTGTCACCGGGGGCGAGCACCGCGAGCGGAGAACCGTCACTCCCGCTGCGAGCCAGAACGTGATGCTGCTGACCGCAGCGACACGCCCGGGCGCGGGGGTCGGGGTCCGAGCAGAACGAGCAAGAGCACGACTAGCACGCAAGAGCACGTGAAGAAGCCAGCAACATACGAAGCCGCCAGCGAGATTTTAGCGAGCGAGAGAGTTCGGAGAACCGGTGCCCACGATCCAGCAGCTGGTCCGCAAGGGCCGCCAGGACAAGGTCAGTAAGACCAAGACCCCTGCCCTCAAGGGCAGCCCGCAGCGTCGCGGTGTGTGCACCCGCGTGTACACGACCACGCCGAAGAAGCCGAACTCCGCGCTCCGCAAGGTCGCCCGTGTCAAGCTGACCAGCCAGATCGAGGTCACGGCGTACATCCCCGGCGTCGGGCACAACCTGCAGGAGCACTCCATCGTGCTCGTTCGCGGCGGCCGGGTGAAGGACCTCCCCGGTGTCCGCTACAAGATCATTCGTGGCTCGCTCGACACCCAGGGCGTGAAGAACCGCAAGCAGGCGCGCAGTCGGTACGGCGCGAAGAAGGAGAAGAGCTAATGCCTCGCAAGGGCCCCGCCCCGAAGCGGCCGCTGGTCATCGACCCGGTCTACGGCTCTCCGCTGGTCACCCAGCTGGTCAACAAGATCCTCCAGGGCGGCAAGAAGTCGCTGGCCGAGCGGATCGTCTACGAAGCGCTCGAGGGCTGCCGCGACAAGACCGGCAACGACCCGGTGATCACGCTCAAGCGCGCGCTCGACAACGTGAAGCCGACCCTCGAGGTCAAGAGCCGCCGTGTCGGTGGCGCCACCTACCAGGTGCCGGTCGAGGTCAAGGCCAACCGGGCCACCACGCTGGCGCTGCGCTGGCTGGTCGGCTACGCCCAGGCCCGCCGTGAGAAGACCATGACCGACAAGCTGATGAACGAGATCCTCGACGCCAGCAACGGCCTCGGTGCCGCGGTCAAGCGCCGCGAGGACACGCACAAGATGGCGGAGTCCAACAAGGCGTTCGCCCACTACCGGTGGTGACCACTCACCCCGGTAGCCCCGCACACACTTCACGAGAGAGGCGATCGACGTGGCACTAGACGTGCTGACGGACCTCAACAAGGTCCGCAATATCGGCATCATGGCTCACATCGACGCCGGCAAGACCACCACCACCGAGCGGATCCTGTTCTACACCGGGGTCAACTACAAGATCGGTGAGGTCCACGACGGCGCGGCCACGATGGACTGGATGGAGCAGGAGCAGGAGCGCGGCATCACGATCACGTCCGCCGCGACGACCTGTTTCTGGGCCGGCAACCAGATCAACATCATCGACACCCCCGGGCACGTCGACTTCACCGTCGAGGTCGAGCGTTCCCTGCGGGTGCTCGACGGCGCGGTGGCGGTCTTCGACGGCAAGGAAGGGGTCGAGCCGCAGTCCGAGACGGTGTGGCGCCAGGCGGACAAGTACGACGTCCCCCGGATCTGCTTCGTCAACAAGATGGACAAGCTCGGCGCCGACTTCTTCTTCACGGTGCAGACGATCATCGACCGGCTCGGTGCCCTGCCGCTGGTCATCCAGCTCCCGATCGGCGCCGAGAACGACTTCATCGGCATCATCGACCTGGTCGAGAACCGCGCGCTCACCTGGCGCGGCGAGACCAAGCTCGGTGAGGAGTACGCGATCGAGGAGATCCCGGCCGACCTGGCCGAGATGGCGGCCGAGTACCGGCAGAAGCTGCTCGAGACCGTCGCCGAGACCGACGAGGTCCTGCTGGAGAAGTTCTTCAGCGGCGAGGACCTGACCGTCGCCGAGATCAAGGGCGCGATCCGCAAGCTCACCGTGGCCAGCGAGATCTACCCGATCCTGTGCGGCTCGGCGTTCAAGAACAAGGGCGTCCAGCCGATGCTCGACGCGGTCATCGACTACCTGCCGTCGCCGCTCGACGTGCCTCCGATGGAGGGCCACGACGTGCGCGACGAGGAGAAGATCCTCACCCGCAAGCCGTCGTCGGACGAGCCGTTCTCGGCGCTGGCGTTCAAGGTGGCCACCCACCCGTTCTTCGGCAAGCTGACCTACGTCCGGGTGTACTCGGGCAAGGTCGCGACCGGAGCCCAGGTGGTCAACTCGACCAAGGGCAAGAAGGAGCGCATCGGGAAGCTCTTCCAGATGCACTCCAACAAGGAGAACCCCGTCGACGAGGCCAGCGCCGGCCACATCTACGCGTTCATCGGCCTCAAGGACACCACCACCGGTGAGACCCTGAGCGACCCGAACAACCAGATCGTCCTCGAGTCGATGACGTTCCCGGACCCGGTCATCTCGGTCGCGATCGAGCCCAAGACCAAGGGCGACCAGGAGAAGCTCGGCGTCGCGATCCAGAAGCTGGCCGAGGAGGACCCCACCTTCCAGGTCAAGCAGGACGACGAGACCGGCCAGACGATCATCGCCGGGATGGGCGAGCTCCACCTCGACATCCTGGTCGACCGGATGCGCCGCGAGTTCAAGGTCGAGGCAAACGTCGGCAAGCCGCAGGTGGCCTACCGCGAGACGATCCGTCGTCCTGTCCTGAAGTACGACTTCACGCACAAGAAGCAGACCGGTGGTTCGGGCCAGTACGCCAAGGTCCAGGTCAGCATCGAGCCGATGGAAGTTGTCGACGGCGTGATGTACGAGTTCGTCAACAAGGTTTCCGGTGGCCGCGTGCCCCGGGAGTACATCCCCAGCATCGACCACGGTATTCAGGACGCCATGCAGTTCGGTGTACTGGCCGGCTACCCGCTCGTCGGGATCCGGGCCACCCTGCTCGACGGTGCGGCTCACGACGTCGACTCCTCGGAGATGGCGTTCAAGATCGCCGGCTCGATGGTGCTGAAGGAGGCGGCCCGCAAGGCCGACCCCGTGCTCCTGGAGCCGATCATGGCCGTCGAGGTCCGCACGCCGATGGAGTACATGGGCGACGTCATCGGCGACCTGAACTCCCGTCGCGGGCAGATTCAGGCGATGGAGGACGTCAGTGGCGCTAAGGTCGTCAAGGCCGTGGTGCCGCTGTCGGAGATGTTCGGTTACGTCGGTGACCTCCGCAGCAAGACGCAGGGGCGCGCCGTCTACACCATGCAGTTCGACTCCTACGCGGAGGTTCCCCGGAACGTCGCGGAGGAGATCATCAAGAAGGTTCGCGGCGAATAATCGCGCCACCTGCATTCCAGTCGAGCCCACAGACAGCTATTTCAACCCGTCCGACAGGAGGACCCCGTGGCGAAGGCGAAGTTCGAGCGGACTAAGCCGCACGTCAACATCGGCACCATCGGTCACATCGACCATGGCAAGACGACGCTGACAGCTGCGATTACCAAGGTGCTGCACGACAAGTACCCCACGCTGAACCCCTTCACGCCGTTCGACCAGATCGACAAGGCGCCTGAAGAGAAGCAGCGCGGTATCACCATCTCGATCGCGCACGTCGAGTACCAGACCGAGGCGCGTCACTACGCACACGTCGACTGCCCCGGTCACGCCGACTACATCAAGAACATGATCACCGGTGCGGCTCAGATGGACGGCGCCATCCTCGTGGTGGCGGCGACCGACGGCCCGATGCCCCAGACCCGTGAGCACGTGCTGCTCGCGCGTCAGGTCGGCGTCCCCTACATCGTCGTGGCTCTGAACAAGTCCGACATGGTGGACGACGAAGAGATCATGGAGCTGGTCGAGCTCGAGGTGCGCGAGCTGCTCTCCTCGTACGACTTCCCGGGTGACGACCTTCCGGTCATCCAGGTCTCGGCGCTGAAGGCGCTCGAGGGCGACGCCGAGTGGGGCGCCAAGCTGCTCACGCTGATGGACGCGGTCGACGCGAACATCCCCGAGCCGATCCGCGACATCGAGAAGCCCTTCTTGATGCCGATCGAGGACGTCTTCACGATCACCGGCCGCGGCACCGTGGTGACCGGCAAGGTCGAGCGGGGCAGCCTCAAGGTCAACGAGACCGTCGAGATCGTCGGGATCAAGGAGAAGACGGCGACCACCACGGTCACCGCCATCGAGATGTTCCGCAAGACCCTCGACGAGGCGCTGGCCGGCGAGAACTGCGGTCTGCTGCTTCGTGGCATCAAGCGCGAGGACGTCGAGCGCGGCCAGGTCATCTGCAAGCCGGGTTCGATCACTCCCCACACGGAGTTCGAGGCCAACGTCTACATCCTGTCGAAGGATGAGGGCGGCCGGCACACGCCGTTCTACGACAACTACCGTCCGCAGTTCTACTTCCGGACGACGGACGTCACCGGCGTGGTGCACCTCCCCGAGGGCACCGAGATGGTCATGCCCGGCGACAACACCGAGATGCGGGTCGAAATGATCCAGGGCATCGCCATGGAGGAAGGTCTGCTCTTCGCGATCCGCGAGGGCGGCCGGACCGTGGGTTCGGGCCGGGTCACCAAGATCCTCAAGTAGTACCGCGTCAACGGCGGCGGCCTTCCGGGCCGCCGCCGTTGGCATGTCGCCCGACATTCGTCCTGATTGTGGGGCGGACACTCGGCCCGGGTGTCGCCCATTGGTCAAGCACGTATCCGGTCTGGCACACTAGACAGGTTGCTCGGCGAGCTGTCACCCCTGCTCAAATGGGTACGACGGCCCGAGCAAGAATCAGTACGAAACGCAGCTACGAACGCAGCGCAGAACTCAAGAGCCGGCCGCTGAGAAAGTTTTACGGTCGGTATTGCGCCGGGAACGCGACACGCCCGACCTCGGGGGTCGGCGGACCGGGTAGCAGCCAAGAACAGTAAGAGCTCCACTATTTCCAACCGAAAGCGAGCGCAGCGACGCCATGGCGGGACAGAAGATCCGCATCCGGCTGAAGGCCTACGATCACGAGGTCATCGACAGCTCGGCGCGCAAGATTGTCGACACCGTGGTTCGGACCGGCGCAACCGTCGCCGGGCCGGTGCCGCTGCCGACCGAGAAGAACGTGTTCTGCGTCATCCGTTCGCCGCACAAGTACAAGGACAGCCGCGAGCACTTCGAGATGCGCACGCACAAGCGGTTGATCGACATCATCAACCCGACGCCGAAGACGGTGGACTCGCTGATGCGGCTGGACTTGCCCGCAGGCGTGGACATCGAGATCAAGCTGTAGAGGGAACCTCCACGATGACTCAGCAGACCATCAGCAAGCCGACGGTAACCGTCGTCAAGGGCTTGCTCGGCGAGAAGCTCGGGATGACGCAGGTCTGGGACGCCAACAACCGGCTGATCCCGGTCACTGTCGTTCAGGCCGGGCCGTGCGTCGTCACGCAGGTTCGCAACGCGGACGACGACGGCTACCCGGCCGTGCAGATCGCCTTCGGGGCGATCGACCCGCGCAAGGTGACCAAGCCCCTCGCCGGGCACTTCGCCAAGGCCGGCGTGACGCCGCGCCGCCACCTGCTCGAGCTGCGCACCGCTGATGCGGCCGAGTACAGCCTGGGCCAGGAGCTCACGGTCACCACCTTCGAGGCCGGCCAGAAGGTCGACGTCGCGGGCACGACCAAGGGCAAGGGCTACGCCGGTGTGATGAAGCGCCACGGCTTCAAGGGCCTGGGCGCCGGTCACGGCGTGCAGCGCAAGCACCGTTCGCCCGGCTCGATCGGTGGCTGCGCCACCCCGGGCCGGGTTTTCAAGGGCATGCGGATGGCCGGCCGAATGGGTGGCGAACGCCAGACCACCCAGGGCCTGACCGTGCACGGCGTCGACGTCGAGCGCGGCCTGATCCTGATCAAGGGTGCCGTCCCCGGACCGCGCGGCAGCGTCGTCCTCGTGCGTACTTCCGCGAAGGAGGGCTGAACATCATGACTGCCGAAACCACTGCGCCGACGGTGAACCTCACCCTCGACGTCCTGGACCCGAAGGGCGAGAAGGTCGACACCGTCGACCTGCCGGCCGAGATCTTCGCCGTTCAGACCAACGTGCCGCTGATCCACCAGGTGGTCGTCGCCCAGCTCGCCGCCGCGCGGCAGGGCACGCACTCGACCAAGCGCCGCGGCGAGGTTCGCGGCGGTGGCAAGAAGCCGTACCGCCAGAAGGGCACCGGCCGGGCCCGTCAGGGCTCCACCCGGGCGCCGCAGTTCGCCGGCGGTGGCATCGTGCACGGCCCCAAGCCGCGGGACTACTCGCAGCGGACGCCCAAGAAGATGATCGCCGCCGCCCTGCGCGGAGCGCTCTCGGACCGGGCTCGTCACGGTCGCATCCACGTGCTGTCCGGCCTGGTCACCGGCGAGACGCCGTCGACCAAGGTCGCCGCGGCCGCGCTGGACGGTCTGACCGAGCGCAAGCGGCTGCTGGTCGTCGTCGACCGGACCGACCTGATCGGCCAGAAGAGCCTGAGCAACCTGGAGCAGGTGCACGTGCTGGTCTCCGACCAGCTCAACGCCTACGACGTGCTCTGCTCGGACGACGTCGTGTTCACCCGCGGCGCGCTGGACACCTTCTTGGAGAGCCCGGTCGTCACCAAGGTCACCCAGAAGGAGGCCACCAAGTGAGCACCCTCGGCGCCGTCCACAAGGATCCGCGCGACATCCTGCTGGCCCCGGTCGTCTCGGAGAAGAGCTACACGCTCCTCGACGAGGGCAAGTACACCTTCCTGGTCGACCCGCGGGCCAACAAGACCGAGATCAAGATCGCGGTCGAGCAGGTCTTCGGGGTCAAGGTCAAGAACGTGAACACCCTGAACCGGCCGGGCAAGACCCGCCGCACGCGGACCGGCACGGGCAAGCGCAAGGACACCAAGCGCGCGATCGTGACGCTGCGCGAGGGCACCATCGACATCTTCGGCGGTCCGGTCGCGTAAGCGATCGGATCTGTCGACGAGAACAACTGAGGACTGACTCACATGGGAATCCGCAAGTACAAGCCGACGACGCCGGGCCGCCGTGGCTCCTCCGTCGCCGACTTCGTGGAGATCACCCGGACGACGCCGGAGAAGTCGCTGGTTCGCCCGCTCTCGAAGAGTGGTGGTCGCAACAACACCGGGCGCATCACCACCCGCCACATCGGTGGTGGGCATAAGCGTGCGTACCGGGTCATCGACTTCCGTCGCCACGACAAGGACGGAGTGCCGGCCAAGGTCGCGCACATCGAGTACGACCCGAACCGCACCGCCCGGATCGCGCTGCTGCACTACGCGGACGGCGAGAAGCGCTACATCATCGCGCCGAACAAGCTCAAGCAGGGCGACCTGATCGAGAACGGCCCGACCGCCGACATCAAGCCGGGTAACAGCCTGGCGCTGCGCAACATCCCGGTGGGCACCGTCGTTCACGCGATCGAGCTGCGGCCCGGTGGCGGCGCCAAGATCGCCCGCTCGGCCGGCACCTCGGTCCAGCTGGTCGCCCGTGAGGGTCAGTTCGCCCAGCTGCGGATGCCCTCAGGCGAGATCCGCCTGGTCGACGTCCGGTGTCGGGCGACGGTCGGCGAGGTCGGCAACGCCGAGCAGTCGAACATCAACTGGGGCAAGGCCGGCCGGATGCGTTGGAAGGGCAAGCGCCCGACCGTCCGCGGTGTCGCGATGAACCCGATCGACCACCCGCACGGTGGTGGAGAGGGCAAGACCTCCGGTGGCCGTCACCCGGTCAGCCCGTGGGGACAGGCCGAAGGCCGTACCCGCCGCCAGAACAAGGCGAGCGACAAAATGATCGTCCGCCGCCGCCGTACCGGCAAGAAGCGCTGATAGGAGCCCATTCCGATGCCACGTAGCCTGAAGAAGGGTCCCTTCGTCGACGACCACCTGCAGAAGAAGGTGGACGTACAGAACGAGAAGGGGACCAAGAACGTCATCAAGACCTGGTCCCGGCGCTCGATGATCGTGCCCGACATGCTCGGTCACACGATCGCCGTGCACGACGGCCGCAAGCATGTCCCGGTGTTCGTCACCGAGTCGATGGTCGGTCACAAGCTCGGTGAGTTCGCTCCCACCCGCACGTTCCGCGGGCACGAGAAGGACGACCGTAAGGGCCGTCGCCGCTGATTGCGGCGGTCAAACCTAGAAATTTGAGCCCGGCTTCGCATCAACAAGTCGGACAGCAAAAGCGATCAGAAGGTAGGAAGCAGCGATGGAAGCCAAGGCGAAAGCACGGTTCGTCCGTGTCACGCCCCAGAAGGCCCGCCGCGTCGTCGACCTCATCCGCGGACGGCAGGCCGGCGAGGCCATCGCCGTGCTGGAGTTCGCTCCGCAGTCCGCGAGCGAGCCGGTGCTGAAGGTCGTGCAGAGCGCGATCGCCAACGCCCGGGTAAAGGCCGGTATCGCGTCGGAGCCGTTCGACGAGCGCACGCTCGTCGTGAGTGAGGCCTATGTCGACGAGGGCCCGACGCTGAAGCGTTTCCGGCCCCGCGCCCAGGGCCGCGCATACCGAATCCGTAAGCGGACCAGCCACATCACCGTGGTCGTCGGTCCGGCGCCGAAGAACAAGGGGGCCCTCCGACAGGAGGCCGCCGCAGAGCAGGGGAGGACCCGCTAGTGGGACAGAAGGTCAACCCGCACGGGTTCCGCCTGGGCATCACCACCGAGCACAAGAGCCGGTGGTTCGCCGACAGCACCAAGGCCGGCCAGCGGTACCGCGACTACGTGAAGGAAGACGTCGCGGTCCGCAAGCTGATGTCCAAGGGCATGGAGCGCGCCGGGATCAGCAAGGTCGAGATCGAGCGCACCCGTGACCGGGTGCGGGTCGACATCCACACCGCGCGTCCGGGCATCGTCATCGGTCGCCGGGGCGCCGAGGCCGACCGGATCCGGGGCGAGCTGGAGAAGCTCACCGGCAAGCAGGTGCAGCTGAACATCCTTGAGGTAAAGAACCCCGAGATGGACGCGCAGCTGGTGGCCCAGGGCATCGCCGAGCAGCTGGCCAGCCGGGTGTCGTTCCGCCGGGCCATGCGCAAGGGCATGCAGTCGACCCTGCGCGCCGGGGCCAAGGGCATCCGGGTGCAGTGCTCCGGTCGTCTGGGCGGCGCCGAGATGAGCCGGTCGGAGTTCTACCGCGAGGGCCGGGTGCCGCTGCACACGCTCCGCGCGAACATCGACTACGGCCTGTACGAGGCCCGCACGACCTTCGGCCGGATCGGCGTGAAGGTCTGGATCTACAAGGGCGACATCACCAGCCGCGAGCTCGCTCGTGAGCAGGCCGCGGCTCCGGCTCGCGGCCCGCGTCGCGACGGTCCCGGCGGTGCCGGTGGCCGTGCCCCGCGTCCCGTCCGTCGTCGTCCCGAGGGTGACGCCGCGCCCGCTGCGGCGAGTGCTCCGGCTGCTGAAGCCGCTGCTCCCGCCACCGCTGCGCCGGCCGGCACCGGATCGGAGTCCTGAGTCATGCTCATCCCCCGTCGGGTCAGGTTCCGCAAGCAGCACCACCCCACGCGTTCCGGCATGTCGAAGGGCGGCAACACCGTCACCTTCGGTGAATGGGGCATCCAGGCCCTGGAGCCGGCGTACGTCACCAACCGACAGATCGAGTCGGCCCGTATCGCGATCACCCGGCACATCCGGCGTGGCGGCAAGGTGTGGATCAATATCTACCCCGACCGCCCGCTGACCAAGAAGCCGGCCGAGACCCGGATGGGTTCCGGTAAGGGTTCGCCCGAGTGGTGGATCGCGAACGTCAAGCCCGGTCGCGTGATGTTCGAACTCTCGTTCCCGAACGAGAAGATTGCCAAGGACGCCCTCACCCGGGCGATCCACAAGCTTCCGATGAAGTGCCGGATCATCCGGCGCGAGGGCGGTGAAAACTGATGGCCGTCGGTTCCAAGGATCTGAACGCGCCGAACCTTCGCGGTTTCGAGGACGACCGTCTGGTCGAAGAGCTGCGCAAGGCCAAGGAGGAGCTCTTCAACCTCCGGTTCCAGTCGGCCACCGGCCAGCTGGAGAGTCACGGCCGGTTGCGCGCCGTTCGCAGCGACATCGCCCGCATCTACACGATCATGCGCGAGCGCGAGCTCGGCATCACCGCACGGCCGGAGGCCTGAAAATGAGCGAAAGTACCACTGCTCCTGAGGAGCAGAAGGCTGACGCCGCAGTTCGGGGCTACCGCAAGGGCCGCCGCGGATATGTCGTCAGCGACAAGATGGACAAGACCGTGGTGGTCGAGGTCGAGGACCGCGTGAAGCACCCGCTTTACGGCAAGGTCATCCGCCGCACCACCAAGGTGAAGGTCCACGACGAGGCCAACGCGGCCGGCGTCGGCGACCTGGTGTCCATCTCCGAGACCCGTCCGCTGTCCGCCACCAAGCGGTGGCGCCTGGTCGAGATTCTGGAGAAGGCCAAGTGATCCAGCAGGAATCAAGGCTGCGCGTCGCCGACAACACCGGTGCGAAGGAAATCCTCTGCATCCGGGTGCTCGGCGGCTCGGGTCGTCGTTACGCGGGAATCGGCGATGTCATCGTCGCCACCGTGAAGGACGCGATCCCCGGCGGCAACGTGAAGAAGGGTGACGTCGTCAAGGCGGTCATCGTGCGCACCGTCAAGGAGCGCCGGCGGCCGGACGGCTCGTACATCCGGTTCGACGAGAACGCGGCGGTGATTCTCCGCAACGACGGCGACCCGCGCGGTACGCGCATCTTCGGCCCGGTGGGCCGCGAGCTGCGGGACAAGAAGTTCATGAAGATTATCTCGCTGGCACCGGAGGTGCTCTGAGATGCCCAAGATCAGAATCAAGAAGGGCGACACCGTCCAGCTGATCTCCGGTCGTTCGCAGAAGAACGGCGGCGACCGGCACAAGACCGGCAAGGTGATCGCCGTGTTCCCGGAGACCCAGCGCGTGCTGGTCGAGGGGATCAACCGGATCAAGAAGCACACCAAGGAAGGTGCCAGCGGTCGCGGAACCAAGACCGGCGGCATCATCACCCAGGAAGCTGCGGTCCACATCAGCAACGTGCAGCTGGTCGACCCGGACACGAAGAAGGCCACCCGGGTCGGCGTCCGGGTCGAGACCGTCCAGCGTGACGGCCGGGACAAGACCGTACGGGTGCGGTTCGCCAAGCGCTCGGGTAAGGACTTCTAGACATGACAACCACCGACGAGGCGACCACCGCCACGCCGAAGATCCCGGCCCGGCTGAAGCTGCGCTACGCCGAGGAGATCGCCCCGGCGCTGCGCGAGCAGTTCAAGTACGCCAACACCATGCAGACGCCGCGACTGGTCAAGGTCGTCGTCAACATGGGTGTCGGCGAGGCGGCTCGTGACTCCAAGCTGATCGACGGCGCGATCAAGGACCTGAGCGCCATCACCGGCCAGAAGCCGCAGGTGACCAAGGCCCGCAAGTCGATCGCGCAGTTCAAGCTCCGCGAAGGGATGCCGATCGGCGCGCACGTCACGCTGCGCGGCGACCGGATGTGGGAGTTCATGGACCGCCTGGTCAGCATCGCGCTTCCCCGGATCCGTGACTTCCGCGGGCTGTCGCCGCGGCAGTTCGACGGCCGCGGCAACTACACCTTCGGTCTGAACGAGCAGTCGATGTTCCACGAGATCGACCAGGACCGGATCGACCGGGTCCGCGGTATGGACATCACTGTCGTGACCACCGCGACGACCGACGACGAGGGGCGCGCTTTTCTGAAGCTCCTCGGTTTCCCGTTCAAGGAGAACTGACGTGGCGAAGACGGCGCTGGTACAGAAGGCGGCCCGCAAGCCGAAGTTCGCGGTGCGCGGGTACACCCGCTGCCAGAAGTGCGGCCGGCCGCACTCGGTCTACAAGAAGTTCGGCCTGTGCCGGATCTGCCTGCGCGAGATGGCGCACAAGGGCGAACTGCCCGGCGTCACCAAGAGCAGCTGGTAGGCCCGCGATGGCTCAGCTGACGATCCAGATCCCCACCTCGGCCGGTACGACCACCCCCGGGGCTCGCCGCCGCCGGCCGATGCGCAGCGAGCGCATGGTCGGCCTGCGGTCGGCCATGCCCCTGGGCCTGGTCACCCTGCGGCACGACGTGCCCGAGTACATCACTGCCGAGAACATCAAAGAAGCTACGCCGAAGGTCGACTCTACCGATCGCGCTGAGCGTGCCGGTATCGATACCCCGGCGAGAAAGGGCGGAGAAGCCCAATGGTGATGACCGATCCGATTGCGGACATGCTGACCCGCGTCCGGAACGCCAACTCGGCGTACCACGACGCGACCCAGATGCCGTACAGCAAGCTCAAGGTGCACGTGGCCGAGATCCTCCAGCAGGAGGGGTACATCTCCTCCTGGGAGGTGGCCGACGCGGAGGTGGGCAAGACGCTCACCGTCACGCTGAAGTACGGCCCGAACCGTGAGCGCTCGATCGCCGGCCTGCGCCGGATCAGCAAGCCCGGACTGCGCGTCTACGCGAAGTCGACGAACCTGCCCCGGGTCCTCGGTGGCCTCGGGGTCGCGATCCTGTCGACGTCCTCCGGCCTGCTGACCGACCGCCAGGCCTCGAAGAAGGGCGTAGGTGGGGAAGTCCTCGCCTACGTCTGGTAAGGGGTACAGATGTCTCGGATCGGAAGACTGCCGATCACCGTCCCCGGCGGTGTCGATGTCGCGGTTGACGGCAGCGACGTGACGGTCAAGGGCCCGAAGGGCTCGCTGTCGCACACGATCGCCAACCCGATCGCCATCGAGCGGGCCGACGACGGCACCCTCACGGTGACCCGGCCGAACGACGAGCGCGCCTCGCGCTCGCTGCACGGCCTGACCCGCACCCTGATCGCCAACATGGTGATCGGCGTGACCCAGGGCTACGAGAAGAAGCTCGAGATCGTCGGCACCGGTTACCGCGTGACGGCGAAGGGCTCGAACCTCGAGTTCGCGCTCGGCTACAGCCACTCCATCACGATCGAGCCGCCGGCCGGGATCACCTTCGCCGTCGAGGCGCCGACCCGGTTCTCGGTGTCCGGCATCGACAAGCAGGCGGTCGGCGAAGTGGCGGCCAACCTGCGCAAGCTGCGTAAGCCCGACCCGTACAAGGGCAAGGGCGTTCGTTACGCCGGCGAGGTCGTCAAGCGCAAGGTCGGAAAGGCGGGCAAGAAGTAATGGTGATCGGAGTCAAGCGCAGCGGCGGGGGATCGGTCCGCAACAAGTCGGCGTCCCGGACCCGCCGTCACCTTCGGGTGCGCAAGCAGATCCAGGGTTCGACGGTTCGGCCGCGGCTCGTGGTGAACCGTTCGGCCCGGCACATCTTCGTGCAGATCGTGGACGACTCGGTGGGCCGCACGTTGGCCTCCGCCTCGACCATGGAGGCAGACCTGCGCGCCCTGGACGGCGACAAGACGGCCAAGGCCCGTCGGGTCGGCGAACTGGTCGGCGAGCGGGCCAAGGCGGCCGGCGTGGAAGCTGTCGTCTTCGACCGGGGTGGCAACCGCTACCACGGCCGGGTCGCGGCGATCGCCGACGGCGCCCGCGAAGCGGGGTTGTCCCTGTGAATAATTCAAAGTTGGGAAGGAACGTCTGATGGCTGGACCTCAGCGCCGCGGCCCCGGTGGCGGAACCGGCGCCGGAGCGGGAGCGGCAGGCGGCGGTACCGGTGCGGCCGGTGGCGGCGACAATTCAGGGCGCGGTGGTGGCCGCGGTGGCGGTCGCGACGGTGGCCGGGGCGGCCGTGACGGCGGCGCGGACAAGTCCGCGTTCGTCGAGCGCGTCGTCGCGATCAACCGGGTGGCCAAGGTCGTGAAGGGTGGTCGTCGCTTCAGCTTCACCGCCCTGGTCGTCGTCGGTGACGGCGACGGCACGGTCGGCGTCGGCTACGGCAAGGCCAAGGAGGTGCCCGCGGCGATCGCCAAGGGCGTCGAGGAGGCCAAGAAGGCGTTCTTCAAGGTGCCCCGCATCCAGGGCACCATCCCGCACCCGATCCAGGGTGAGAAGGCGGCCGGCGTCGTGCTGCTGCGCCCGGCCTCCCCGGGTACCGGCGTCATCGCCGGTGGCCCGGTGCGCGCCGTGCTGGAGTGCGCCGGTATTCACGACGTCCTCAGCAAGTCGCTCGGCTCGGACAACGCGATCAACGTCGTGCACGCCACGGTGGCGGCCCTGCGGGGTCTGGAGCGGCCCGAAGAGGTCGCCGCCCGCCGGGGTCTGCCGATCGAGGACGTCGCGCCGGCCGCGCTGCTGCGGGCCCGAGCGGCAGGAGCGACCAGCTGATGGCACAGCTCAAGATCACTCAGATCAAGTCGAAGATCGGCAACAAGCACGCCGCCCGCGAGACCCTGCGTTCGCTGGGCCTCAAGCGGATCGGGCACGTCGTCGTCAAGGACGACCGCCCCGAGTTCCGCGGCATGATCAAAGCGGTGCGGCATCTCGTCACCGTCGAGGAGGTTGATTGACAATGGCTGAGATCGATGGTCGGACGAGTCAGCGTGAGCACGCCCTGAAGGTTCATCACCTGCGTCCCGCCCCGGGGGCCAAGACGGCCAAGACCCGGGTCGGCCGCGGTGAGGGCAGCAAGGGCAAGACGGCCGGTCGTGGCACCAAGGGCACCAGTGCCCGGTACCAGGTCCCGGCCGGGTTCGAGGGCGGGCAGATGCCGCTGCACATGCGGCTGCCCAAGCTGCGCGGCTTCAAGAACCCGTTCCGGGTCGAGTACCAGGTGGTCAACCTCGACCGCCTGGGCGAGCTCTTCCCCGACGGTGGCGACGTGACGGTCGACGACCTGGTGGCCAAGGGCGCCGTCCGGGACGGTCACGTGGTCAAGGTGCTCGGAACCGGGAACGTGTCGGTCGCGTTGAACGTGACGGCGAACCGCTTCTCGGCCAGCGCCAAGGAGAAGATCGCCGCTGCTGGGGGCACCACCACCCAGCTCTGATCAGTTTCGCGACCAATGCGTCACGGCAGGCGGCACACGCTTGTGGTGGCGCATTGGTCGTACTCCTTAAGTTCCGGGACTGATCTGGCCGCAGTGATCGGGGTAAGCTCGCTGAGCCTGGTGGCGAGGTTCACAACTCGGTCAGTGTTATCGTCTCGCCAGGCTGTACCAGAACCAGGCTGTACCAAAACGCTGTCGCCAGACTTCGACGGCCACCCCGACCAGAAGGTCGTCCTGCCACCGGTGGGGCTCCGACCCTGATATGCACCGTCGAGCCGCAGTCCGCGGCGCGCAGGAGGTTTCGTGCTCACCGCGTTCGTCCGGGCGTTTCGGACCCCAGATCTCCGTCGCAAGATCCTCTTCACCCTGGCCGTCATGGCGTTGTTCCGGCTGGGGTCGTTCATCCCCACCCCGGGGGTGGACTACGGCGCGGTGCAGAAGTGTGTCGACCTCACCAAGGAGAGCGACGCGGCCGGCCTGTACAAGCTGGTCAACCTGTTCAGCGGCGGGGCCCTGCTGCAGCTGTCGATCTTCGCGCTCGGCATCATGCCGTACATCACCGCGAGCATCATCGTTCAGCTGCTGACCGTCGTCATCCCCCGGTTCGAGGCCCTGAAGGAAGAGGGCCAGGCCGGTCAGACCAAGCTGACCCAGTACACCCGGTACCTGACCATCGGTCTCGCGGTGCTTCAGTCGACCACCTTCGTGGCCATCTCCCGGCAGCCCGGCGGTCTGTTCACCGGCTGCCAGGAGAACCTGATCCCGAACGACACCTGGTTCACCATCATCACGATGGTCCTCACGATGACCGCCGGTACCGGCTTCATCATGTGGCTGGGTGAGGTCGTCACCGAGAAGGGGATCGGCAACGGCATGTCGTTGCTGATCTTCACCTCGATCGCCTCCGGCTTCCCCGGCTCGCTGTGGTCGATCAAGACCGGCAAGGGCTGGGTCACCCTGCTGGTGGTGATCGGCATCGGGTTGATCATCATGGCCCTGGTCGTCTTCGTCGAGCAGAGCCAGCGCCGGGTGCCGGTGCAGTACGCCAAACGCCAGGTCGGCCGGCGCGAGTTCGGGGGGACCAACACCTACATCCCGATCAAGGTCAACATGGCCGGCGTCATCCCGGTCATCTTCGCCTCGTCGCTGCTCTACCTGCCCGCCCTGCTGGCCCAGTTCCAGAAGAACAGCAAGGCGGCCTGGGTCGACTGGGTGCAGACCAACTTCGTCAACGGCGATCACCCGATCTACATCGCGTGCTACTTCGTCCTGATCGTCTTCTTCACCTACTTCTACGTCGCGATCACGTTCAACCCGGATGAGGTCGCTGAGAACATGAAGAAGTACGGCGGCTTCATTCCCGGCATCCGCGCCGGAAGGCCGACCGCCGACTACCTGGAATATGTTCTTAGTCGCGTCACTCTTGCTGGTGCGCTGTACCTCGGTCTGGTTGCCTTGGTTCCGCTCGTCGCGCTCGTCGCGGTGGGTGCGAACCGGAACTTCCCGTTCGGCGGTACCTCGATCCTGATCATCGTCGGGGTCGGGCTGGAGACGGTCAAGCAGATCGAGTCCCAGTTGCAGCAGCGGCACTACGAAGGGTTCCTGCGATGAGAGCGGTGTCCTGAATGCGGTTGGTCATCCTCGGTCCGCCCGGCGCGGGCAAGGGCACTCAGGCCAAGCGGATAGCGGCGAAGTTCGGCATCCCGGCGATCTCCACCGGAGACATCTTCCGGGCGAACGTCGAGAACAAGACTCCGCTCGGGCTCCAGGTCGACGAGATCATGAAGTCGGGCAAGTACGTGCCCGACGAACTGACCAACAACCTGGTCCGCAACCGGCTGCTGGAGGACGACTGCGAGGTCGGCTTCCTGCTCGACGGATATCCCCGGACGTCGGCCCAGGTCGACGAGCTCGACTCGATCCTGGCCGAGCACGGGCACGTTCTGGACGTCGTCCTGGAGCTCACCGTCGACACCGACGAGGTGGTCTCCCGGCTGCTGAAGCGGGCCGAGACCGACGGCCGGGCCGATGACACCGAAGAGGTCATCCGGCACCGGCAGGTGGTCTACCTCGACCAGACGGCCCCGCTGGTGGAGGTCTACTCCGCCCGCGGACTGCTGATCAGGGTCGACGGCCTGGGCGAGATCGACGACGTCACCAGCCGGCTGCTGGCCGCGCTCGACGACGACGCAGCCTGACCCGGCTCCGCGGTCAGCTCGAAGCACCCTCAGGGAAACAGGACACGTGATGCGCGGCCGGGACCGGATCCAGTACAAGACGCTCGACCAGGTACGGCTGATGCGAGCCGCGGGCCTGATCGTCGCCGATGCCCTGGACGAGGTCCGGGCCGCGCTGGCCCCGGGCCTGACCACGGCCGACCTGGATCGGATCGCCAACCGGCTGATCGTCGGCCGGGGAGCCACGCCGTCCTTCCTGAACTATGGTCACCCGCCCTACCCGGCCACGCTCTGCGTCTCGGTGAACGACGAGGTCGTGCACGGCATCCCGGGAGCCCGGGTGCTGCGGGCCGGCGACGTGGTGAGCGTCGACTGCGGGGCGATCCTCAAAGGCTGGCACGGCGACTCGGCCTTCACCGCGGTCGTCCCGGCCGGCGCCGGAGAGATCGACCCCCGCACCCCGGACCGGATCGCCGAGGACGCCGCCCTGATCGACGTCACCGAGCAGTCGCTCTGGCGCGGGATCGCCGCCATCGTGGCCGGTGACCGGCTGAACGCGGTCGGGGCCGCGGTCGAGGACTTCGTCGACGACCGGTTCGGCCTGGTCGAGGAGTACGGCGGCCACGGCATCGGCACCGAGATGCACCAGGACCCGCACGTGCTCAACTACCGCACCCGCGACCGGGGCCCGCGGCTCAAGCCGGGCATCTGCCTGGCCGTGGAGCCGATGCTGACTCTCGGCGACCCGGCCACCCGCACCCTGGCCGACGACTGGACCGTGGCCACCGTCGACGGCCGCCGGGCCGCGCACTGGGAGCACTCGGTGGCCCTGCTGGACGACGGCCTGTGGGTGCTGACGGCCCAGGACGGCGGGGTCGCGGCCCTCACCGCGCTCGGCGCGAAGGTCTCGGCGCTCGCCCTCTGACCAGCCTCCGACCAGCCCGGGCGGCGTGTCCGTGGCTCTCTGCGGCGTGACCCGGTAACGGGCCGATTTCGTCTGGCGGCATGACATCGCGTAGGATCGTGTGTCGGCTCACGTGACTCTTTACCCGCTGCTGCGCAGTCGGGGTGCGACCAAGTTCTCACGTGCCGACAGCGAGCCAGTAGCAGATCGGATCCCGAGTCGGGATCAGGCTGCTTGCACCGATTCGAATGATCGAAGAAAAGCGGAGGACATGCCGAAGAAAGACGGCGTCATCGAAATCGAGGGCACCGTGGTGGAGGCGTTGCCGAATGCCATGTTCCGGGTGGAGCTCTCCAACGGACACAAGGTTCTCGCGCACATCTCCGGCAAGATGCGCCAGCACTACATCCGGATCCTTCCGGAGGACCGGGTCGTGGTCGAGCTCAGCCCGTACGACCTGTCCCGTGGGCGCATCGTCTACCGCTACAAGTGATCCTGCCTCACCCTGCTCCTCCCGTCACTCAGAGCCACTAGCGGAAGACACGATGAAGGTCAAGCCGAGCGTCAAGAAGATCTGCGACAAGTGCAAGGTGATCCGCCGTCACGGTCGGGTCATGGTGATCTGCGACAACGCGCGTCACAAGCAGCGCCAGGGCTGATTCACCCCAGCCACCGCACTCTCGCACCACCAGATCTGCACAGATCAACAAGCAGCACCCTCGACACCCCCGGACCATCGGGCCGGGGACCCGGGCACCACCCCGGGATCGGTGCTGCTCCACACCCGGTGTTCGCCAAGAAAAGAGAATCGCTGGCATGGCACGTCTCGTCGGTGTCGACCTACCCCGCGAAAAGCGGCTCGAGGTCGCCCTCACGTACATCTTCGGAGTGGGCCGGACCCGCTCGAAGGAAACCCTCACCGCCACCGGGCTGAGCGCCGACCTCCGGGTCCGCGACCTGAGCGATGAGGACCTCATCCGGCTTCGTGACCACCTGGACTCCAGCTACAAGCTCGAAGGTGACCTCCGCCGCGAGGTCGCTTCCGACATTCGGCGCAAGGTCGAGATCGGGTGCTACGAGGGTCTGCGTCACCGCCGCGGCCTCCCGGTGCGCGGTCAGCGCACCAAGACCAACGCGCGTACCCGCAAGGGCCCCAAGCGCACCGTTGCCGGCAAGAAGAAGGCCGGCAAGAAGTAGCCCGCACTTCTGTCTCGCCCGTAGCGCCAACCCGTAGCCAGTAGCAGCCAGGAAGTAGCTGAAATGCCACCGCAGACCCGCAAGACCGCTGCCGCGCGCAAGCCGCGCCGCAAGGAGAAGAAGAACGTCGCTCACGGGCACGCCCACATCAAGAGCACGTTCAACAACACGATCGTCTCGATCACCGACCCGGTCGGCAACGTCATCTCGTGGGCGTCGGCCGGACAGGTCGGTTTCAAGGGCTCGCGCAAGTCGACCCCGTTCGCCGCGCAGATGGCCGCCGAGGCCGCTGCCCGCCGGGCCCAGGAGCACGGCATGCGCAAGGTCGACGTCTTCGTGAAGGGCCCGGGTTCGGGCCGTGAGACGGCGATCCGGTCACTGCAGGCCACCGGCCTCGAGGTTGGCTCGATCCAGGACGTGACGCCGACCCCGCACAACGGTTGCCGTCCGCCCAAGCGTCGCCGGGTCTGACCCGAGTCGCTCTGCTGTGAGGTAAGACCCCTGCCCGGCGTATGGAGTCCGGGCAGGGGACGTGTCAGGCGTCATATATCGGTCGCCTGTAGAAGGGATCCATCGTGCTCATCGCTCAGCGCCCCATCCTCACCGAGGAGGCCGTCTCCGAGCACCGCTCCCGGTTCGTCATCGAACCGCTGGAGCCGGGCTTCGGATACACCCTCGGCAACTCGCTCCGCCGGACCCTGCTCTCGTCCATCCCCGGCGCCGCCGTCACCAGCATCCGGATCGACGGCGTGCTGCACGAGTTCACCACCGTGCCCGGGGTCAAGGAAGACGTCACCGAGCTGATCCTCAACGTCAAGCGGCTGGTCGTCTCCAGCGAGCACGACGAGCCGATCGTGATGTACCTGCGCAAGCAGGGTCCCGGCACGGTCACCGCGGCCGACATCGCGCCGCCGGCCGGTGTCGAGGTGCACAACCCCGACCTGCAGATCGCGACCCTGAACGGCAAGGGCAAGCTCGAGCTGGAGCTGACCGTCGAGCGCGGCCGGGGTTACGTCTCGGCCAACCAGAACAAGACCGGTGAGCAGGAGATCGGCCGGATCCCGATCGACTCGATCTACTCCCCGGTGCTCAAGGTGACCTACAAGGTCGAGGCCACCCGGGTCGAGCAGCGCACCGACTTCGACCGTCTGATCGTGGACGTCGAGACCAAGCCGTCGATGCAGCCGCGTGACGCGATGGCCAGCGCCGGCAAGACCCTGGTCGAGCTGTTCGGCCTGGCCCGCGAGCTCAACCTCGAGGCCGAGGGCATCGACATGGGCCCGTCGCCGTCCGACGCCGCCCTGGCCGCCGACCTGGCCCTGCCGATCGAGGAGCTGGACCTCACCGTCCGCTCGTACAACTGCCTCAAGCGCGAGGGCATCCACACCGTGGGTGAGCTGGTCGGCCGCAGTGAGGCCGACCTGCTCGACATCCGGAACTTCGGTGCCAAGTCGATCGACGAGGTCAAGGCCAAGCTGCACGGCATGAGCCTGGCCCTCAAGGACAGCCCGCCCGGATTCGACCCCAGCCTGGTCGTCGACAGCTTCGGTGCAGACGACGACATGTCGTTCGCCGAGGACGAGCAGCTCTAGACCACCCCCCTTCCGAGGAGAATTTCGCTATGCCCACGCCCACGAAGGGTCCCCGCCTCGGTGGTGGTCCGGCTCACGAGAGGCTGATGCTCGCCAACCTGGCGACCCAGCTGTTCACGCATCGCTCCATCACCACCACGCAGACCAAGGCCAAGCGGATGGCGCCGCTGGTCGAGCGCATGATCACCTTCGCCAAGCGCGGTGACCTGGCCGCGCGCCGGCGCGTGCTGACCGTCATCCGGGACAAGGGTGTCGTGCACGAGCTGTTCACCGAGATCGCCCCGGTGATGGCCGAGCGTCAGGGTGGCTACACCCGGATCACCAAAGTCGGCAACCGTAAGGGCGACAACGCCCCGATGGCCGTCATCGAGCTCGTGCTCGAGCCGCTGACCGCCGCCGCGTCGACGGTCCGCGAGGCCGAGGCCGCCACCAAGCGGTCCGCGGCCAAGAAGGCGCCGGCCAAGAAGGCCGCGGCCGCTCCGGCCGAGGCTGCTCCCGCGGCCGAGGCTCCGGTCGAGGGCCCGAACGGACCGGACTCCGCCGCGCCCCTGGCCGACGGTTCCGCCCCGGAAGGCTTTACGATCAAGGGCAACGCCGACTCGAACAAGTACCACGGGCCGGGCTCGCAGTGGTACGAGCAGACCGACGCCGAGGTCTGGTTCCGCAGCGAGGAGGCGGCCGAGGCGGCCGGCTTCACCAAGGCCGGTGCCCCGGGCACCGACGCCGAGGCGGACGACGAGAAGGCCTGATCCACCCGCCTTCTCCCGTTCCGGCACCATGAGTCCGACCGAGCCCGTCGTCCCCCCTCCCGGGGGCGGCGGGCTCGTTCGGCTTCGGCTGGACCTCGGCTACGACGGCACCGACTTCGCCGGCTGGGCCATGCAGCCCGGTCAGCGCTCGGTGGAGGACAGCCTGGCCACCGGGCTGGGCACCGTGCTGCGGCTGGACCCGGTGCCCCGGCTGGTGGTGGCCGGGCGGACCGACGCCGGGGTGCACGCCACCGGTCAGGTCTGCCACCTGGACGTGCCCGAGGCGGCCTGGCTGGCCTTCCCCGGGCGGTCGGTCCGGCCCCGGGAGGAGGAGCTGCTGATCCGGCTCACCGGGGTGCTGCCGGCCGATCTGCGGGTACACCGGGCGGCGGTGGCGCAGCCCGGGTTCGAGGCCCGGTTCTCGGCTCTGCGGCGGCGGTACGCCTACCGGATCTGCGACCATCCGGCGGGCGTGCCCCCGTTGCGCCGGCACGACGTCCTGGCTCATCGCAAGCCGCTGGACGTGGCGGCCATGAACGCCGCGGCCGCGAGCCTGGTTGGCCTGAACGACTTCGCCGCGTTCTGCCGCCGCCGGGACGGCGCCACCACCATCCGCACCCTGCTGGACTACCGCTGGGCCCGGGACCGGGACGGCTTCGTCACCGGCACGGTGGTCGCGGACGCCTTCTGCCACTCCATGGTCCGGGCCCTGGTCGGGGTGGTGCTGCCGGTCGGGGACGGCCGCCGGCCGGCCGGCTGGCCGGCCGAGGTGCTGGCGGGGGCCGTCCGGCACCCGGCGGTGACCGTGGCCGGGGCCCACGGCTTGGTCCTCGAAGAGGTGGTCTACCCGGACGACGCCGCCGGGCTGGCCCAGCGGGCCCGGGAGTCGCGCGTCGTCCGGGAGCTGCCCACGATGCCGGGCTGAGGTCCGACCGGCGATCACTCCGACTGGCATCGGCGGCCCGAAAGTGGGAACGTCACGGTCATGAGCGAGACCACTTATGAGCCCGGCGACGACGGCACCGACGACCTCGACGACAGCGTCGACCTGGACCAGGCGTTCGGTGACGACGACGTCGACGGGACCGTGTACGACACCGGCTACTCCCCGCCCGAGAAGCCTCAGGGCATGACCCGCTTCGGTACCACCTGGGCCGAGGAGGAGCAGGGCGAGTCGCTCGACCAGCGCCTCGACCAGGAGGTGCCGGACCCGAACCTGGCCGCCGACCTGGAGGCCTCGCCGTCCGACGAGAACGTCGACTCGGTCGACAACAGCCGGATCGAGGACGAGGACCTGACCTTCGGTGAGATCGGCGAGGAGCGGGCCGGCCGGCTGGTCGACCCCGACGAGGGCCTGGGCGCCGACGAGGAGAAGGACCTGATCGGCAGCGACGTCGGCATCGACGAGGGTGCCGCCAGTGCCGAGGAAGCCGCCGTCCACGTCATCGACTGATCGGTCCGGCCCGACAGCCGGAGCAATAACCAGGCGCGGCCGGTCGCGGGGGACCGGCACACTGGGGCCGTGGGTCACGTCGATGTCAATCAGATCAGCTTCAGCCTCCCGGACGGGCGGCCGTTGCTCGACGAGGTCACCTTCCGGGTCGGTGAAGGGGCCACCGCCGCGCTGATCGGGCCCAACGGCACCGGGAAGACGACCCTGCTGCGGATCATCGCCGGCGACCTGGCCGCGGACGGCGGGGCGGTCACCCGCGACGGCAGCCTCGGCGTCATGCGGCAGTTCGTCGGCAGCCTGCGCAATTCCACCACGCTGCGTGAACTGCTGGTCTCGGTGGCCTCGCCGCGGATCCGCCAGGCCGCCGAGGCCCTGGAGTCGGCCGAGCTGGCGATGATGGAACAGGAGGACGAGCCGACCCAGATGCGGTACGCCCAGGCCCTCTCGGACTGGGCCGACGCCGGCGGCTACGAGGCCGAGACGCTGTGGGACGTCTGCACCACCTCGGCCCTCGGCCTGCCGTTCGAGCGAGCCCAGTGGCGGGAGATCAGCACGCTCTCGGGCGGTGAGCAGAAGCGGCTGGTGCTGGAGGCCCTGCTGCGCGGCTCCGACGACGTCCTGTTGCTCGACGAGCCGGACAACTACCTGGACGTGCCGGGTAAGCGCTGGCTGGAGCAGAAGCTGGCCGAGACCCCCAAGACCGTGCTGCTGGTCAGCCACGACCGGGAGCTGCTGGCCCAGGCCGCGACCCGGATCGTGACGCTGGAGCCGCGGGCCGCCGGGGCCTCGGCCTGGGTTCACGGCGGTGGCTTCGCCAGCTATCCGCAGGCCCGCGACGATCGCAACTCCCGGCTCGAGGAGCTGCGCCGGCGCTGGGACGAGGATCTGGCCAAGCTCAAGGCCTTGGTCCTAATGTACAAGATCAAGTCGGAGTTCAACGACGGTCTGGCCTCGCGCTACCGGGCCGCCCAGACCCGGCTGGCCAAGTTCGAGGAGGCCGGGCCGCCCGAGGTGGTGCCGACCGAGCAGAACGTGAAGATGCGGCTGCGCGGCGGCCGGACCGGCAAGCGGGCCGTGGTCTGCACCGGGCTGGAGCTGACCGGGCTGATGAAGCCGTTCGACGCCGAGTTCTGGTTCGGCGACCGGGTGGCGGTGCTCGGCTCCAACGGCTCGGGCAAGTCGCACTTCCTGCGGCTGCTGGCGGCCGGCGGCAGCGACCCCGACACCGAGCACCAGCCGGTGGACGACGCGCCGGCCGGCCGGGGCGCTCCGGTGGCCCACACCGGCTCGGCCCGGCTCGGGGCCCGGGTCCGGCCGGGCTGGTTCGCCCAGACCCACGACCACCCGGAACTGGTCGGCCGGACCCTGCTGGAGATCCTGCACCGGGGCAACGACCACCGCAACGGGATGGCCCGGGAGCCGGCCAGCCGGGCCCTGGACCGGTACGAGCTGGCCGGCCAGGCCGAGCAGGCCTTCGAGTCGCTCTCCGGCGGCCAGCAGGCCCGGTTCCAGATCCTGCTGCTGGAGCTGTCCGGGGCCACCCTGCTGCTGCTCGACGAACCCACCGACAACCTCGACCTGCACTCGGCCGAGGCCCTGGAGCAGGGGCTGGAGGCCTTCGAGGGCACGGTGGTGGCGGTCACCCACGACCGCTGGTTCGCCCGGGGGTACGACCGCTTCCTGGTGTTCGGCTCCGACGGCGAGGTCTTCGAGTCCGACCAGCCGGTCTGGGACGAGACCCGGGTCAAGCGAACCCGGTGACGCCCGGTGGGCGGCGGATCGAGCCGGGATCGGCCCCGGCCCCTGGGGCACATGACGGCCTGATGCCGGTGATGCCCGGTGGATGACCTCGGGCCGGCGGTGCTGGTGGTGAACGCCGCTTCGCGCAGTGGGGCGGCCGGGTTCGAGGCGGCCCGGCGTCACCTGGCCGACCTCGGGGTGAGGCCGGCCGGCGCTCACGCCGTCCAGGACCCGGCCGACCTGCCCGGCATCGTGGAGCGGGCGATCGAGGCCGGCGCCCGGCTGGTGGTGCTCGGCGGTGGGGACGGCACGGTCAGCCGGGTGGCCGCCCTGCTGGCCGGCCGCGACGTCGTCCTCGGCCTGCTGCCCACCGGTACCGCCAACGACCTGGCCCGGACCCTGGGCCTGCCGGTCGACCTGGCCGCGGCCTGCGCGGTGGTGGCCCACGGCCGGGTGGTGAACGTGGACCTGGGGATCGTGGGGGAGGACTGCTTCGTCAACGTCGCCTCGGTCGGCCTGGCCGCCGGCGTGACCCGGGCCCTCTCGCCCCGGCTCAAGCGCCGGCTCGGCCCGCTGGCCTACCCGGTGGCTGCCGTTCGGGCCTACCGGCGGCAGCGCCCGTTCGCGGCCCGGCTGGAGTTCCCGGACGGCGACCACGAGCCGGTCGACCTGGCCGACCTGCTTCAGGTGTCGGTGGCCAACGGGCGGTACTACGGCGGCGGCAACGTGGTCGCACCGGACGCGGGCATCGACGACCAGTTGCTGGACGTGTACGCGATCCCCCGGGGCACGGCCCGCCGGCGCTGGCAGGTGGCCCGGAAGTTCAGCAGCGGCGAGTTCACCGCCGACGAGCACGTGCCCTACCGGCGGACCACGGCCGTCCGGCTGATCACCGATCCGCAACTGACGGTCAACGTGGACGGCGAGCTGTCGGCCCGGACGCCGGTCCGGTTCGGGGTGTGGCCGGCCGCCCTGCGGGTGCTGGTCGAGCCCTGACTCGTCCCGGCAGCCGCCGCCGCTCAGGAGCGGTCGACCTGAAGCACCGCCTTGCCCCGGATCTGCCGGGCCTGGAGCTCGGCCAGCACCCCGGCCGTGTGCTGCCACCCGGATTCCCGGCCGATCTCGACGTGCAGCCGGCCCTGGGCGACCATCCGGACCAGGGTGGCCAGGTCGTCCGGCCGGCCCACCGCCGTCGCGTGATAGCTGAACGGCACGATCCGGATCCCCGAGGCCGGGCCCATCACCGCGAAGAACTCCAGCTCGACCGGCTGCCGGGAGGCCTGGCCGTACCAGAGCACGAGGCCGGTCTCGGGCTCGGCCAGCTCCACGGCCGCGGCCAGGCTGGGCCCACCCACCGATTCGAGGACGACGTCGAACCGGCCCGGCGCCTGCTCGACCGAACGGACGGCGGTGCTCGCCCCCAGCTTCAGCAGCGCCTCGGCCCGCTCGGCCGTCGATGTCACCACCACCACCTCGGCCCCGGCGGCCACCGCCAGTTCGGTGATCAGGTGGCCCACGCCGCCGGCGGCCCCGGTCAGCAGTACCCGGGTGCCGATCAGCGGCCCGGCCGCCCGCAGCAGCCGCAGGGCGGTGATCCCGGCCAGCGGCAGAGCGGCCGCGGTCGCGGCCGACACGCCGTCCGGCAGCACCGCCAGCGCGCTCAGCGGGGCCCGGACCCGCTCGGCCCAGCCCTCCCAGTCGACCAGCGCCGCGACCCGGGTGCCGACCGGCGGCCCGCCGTCGACGGTCCGCACGATCCGGCCGGCCACGTCCTGCCCCGGCCGCCAGCCGGGCCGGGCGTGGGCCTTCTCCAGCAGGAAGATCTCGCCCCGGTTGACCGAGAACGCCTCGACCTCGATCAGCACCTCGCCCGCGGCCGGCTCGGGCTCGGGGACGTCGGCCGTCCGGACCAGTGCGTCGGGGTCGTTGGTGGGGATGAGTGCTCGCATGGCCAAAGGCTAGGGTGGTAGCAAGCGGTGCGGATAGCAGGCACTAATTAGTGGTATTGGTACCCAGGAGAAACCCATGAGCTCAGCGGACATCTACGACGTCCTCAATCCGGCGTGCCCGACCCAGCAGGTGATCGGCCAGGTCGGCCAGAAGTGGTCGGCCCTGGTGCTCTACGCGCTGGCCGACAGGGGCACGCTGCGGTTCGGTGAGCTGCGCCAGGCGATCCGTGGCGTGACCCAGAAGATGCTCACCCAGACCCTCCGCCAGCTCGAGCGTGACGGCTTCGTCAACCGCACCGCGTACCCGACCGTTCCGGTGACCGTGGAGTACGGGCTCACCCCGCTCGGCCGGGAGCTGGCCGAGGTGGTCGGCGGCATCCGGGTCTTCGCCTACGCCCGGATGCCCCAGATCGAGGCCGCCCGGGCCGACTTCGACGCGGCCCGAGGCTGAGGCTCGGCCTCGGCGCCGCAACGCGGCTAGAGGACGAAGCGCTCGACGGCCCGGATTTTGTTGACCGCGTCCAGCGCGGCCACCTTGTAGGCCTCCGACAGCGTGGGGTAGTTGAAGACCGTGTCGACCAGCTGGTCGACCGTGCCGTTGCAGGTCATGATCGCCTGGCCCAGGTGCACCAGCTCGGTGGCCTGGGAGCCGAACACATGCACCCCGAGCAGCCGGCGGCTGTCGGTGCTGACCAGCAGCTTGAGCATGCCGTAGCTGTCGCCGATGATCTGCCCCCGGGCCAGCTCCCGGTAGCGGGAGATGCCGACCTCGTAGGGCACCGAGGACGACGTCAGGGCGGCCTCGGTCTGACCGCAGTAGCTGATCTCCGGAATCGTGTAGATCCCGATCGGCTGCAGCTCGACCAGCGAGTTCACGTGCTCGCCGAACGCGTGGTAGGCGGCCAGCCGACCCTGCTCCATCGAGGTGGCGGCCAGCGCCGGGAAGCCGATCACGTCGCCGACCGCGTAGATGTGCTCGACCGTGGTCCGGTAGTTCTCGTCGACGCTGATCCGGCCCCGGTTGTCGGCCTCCAGGCCGGCCGCCTCCAGGCTCAGGGCCTCGGTCGCGCCCTGCCGGCCGGCCGAGTACATCACCGCGTCGGCCGGGATCCGCTTGCCGCTGACCAGCGTGGTCACGGTGCCCCGCTCGGCACTCTCGACCGAGGCCACCTTCTCGCCGAACCGGAAGCTGACCGACAGGTCGCGCAGGTGGAACTTGAGCGACTCGACGATCTCGGAGTCGCAGAAGTCGAGCATCTGGTCGCGCTGCTCGACCACGGTGACCTTGCACCCCACGGCGGCGAACATCGAGGCGTACTCGATCCCGATCACCCCGGCGCCGACCACCACCAGCGACCGGGGCAGCTCGTCGAGGTGCAGGATGCCGTCCGAGTCGATCACCTGCTTGCCGTCGAACTCGACCGAGTTCGGCCGGGCCGGCGTGGTGCCGGTGGCGATCACGATGAACGCACCGGTGATCTGGCGCTCGCCGTGGTCGCTGCTGACCCCGATCGTGTGCTCGTCGATGAACCGGGCCGTGCCGTGCACCAGGTCGACCCCGTTGCGGTTCAGCTGGCTGCGGATCACCTCGATCTCGCGGCCGATCACGTGCTGGGTGCGGGCCAGCAGGTCTTCGAGCGTGATGTCCTGCTTGACCCGGTAGTTCTGGCCGTAGACGTCGCGCTGGTTCATCCCGGTGAGGTAGAGCACGGCCTCGCGCAGCGTCTTGGACGGGATCGTGCCGGTGTTGATGCAGACCCCACCGACCATGTCGCCCCGCTCGACGACGACGGCCCGGTGACCGAGCTTGGCCGCGGCGATGGCCGCCTTCTGCCCGCCGGGCCCCGAACCGATCACAATCAGGTCATAGTCATGGTCGGCCATGCTGGACTCCCCGAGTTGGCGGTACGACGAGCATGCCTGACGAGGCCGACTCCTGGCATCAGCATCGGCGTCCCATTGATGGGAGTTGACGCCGATGACACGTGATCGTCATCGGGCTGGTCGACCGGGCCCGGCGAGCCGGCGTTTTGACCCTCCGTCGGCCCGACGGTAGTCTGGCTACTCGTTGTGTGACTCGTTCGGCATGTCGTCGTGTTTGCGTCGTTGTGCCGGGGAGTGCGCGGTCGGCGACCGTGCTACCGGTTTTCTCATCGGCAGCGCAGATCACGCCGGAGCCGCTAACACGATTCCGACCTGATTGATCTGACTCAGAACGAGGCTGCGACCGTGCGTACGTTTACCCCGAAGGCCGGCGACATCGAGCGCCGCTGGCACGTCATCGACGCCTCCGACGTCGTGCTGGGCCGGCTCGCCACCCAGAGCGCCGTGCTGCTCCGGGGCAAGCACAAGCCGATCTTCGCCCCGCACGTCGACACGGGCGACTTCGTCATCATCATCAACGCCGGCAAGGTGGCCCTGACCGGTAACAAGCGGGAGCAGAAGCTCGCCTACCGGCACTCCGGCTACCCGGGCGGTCTGCGCTCGGTCAGCTACGTCGAGCTGCTGGAGAAGAACCCGCAGCGCGCCGTCGAGAAGGCCATCCGGGGCATGCTGCCGAAGAACTCGCTCGGCGCCCAGATCCTGAGCAAGCTCAAGGTCTACGCCGGTCCGGACCACCCGCACGCGGCCCAGCAGCCGGTGCCGTTCGAGATCATCCAGGTCGCGCAGTAATCAGCCGCGCTATCCAATCGCCTCACACACCGTGCACTAAGGAGAACCGTGGCTGAGCCCACTATCGACGACAACCTGGAAGTGGACGACGTCGACCTCGACGAAGACGCTCCCAGCAGCTACACCACCGCCACCCCGGCCGCCAAGGGCACCGGCTCCGGCGCGATCGCCCCCGGCGCGGCCACCGGCCGTCGCAAGGAGGCCGTCGCCCGAGTCCGGATCATCCCGGGCACCGGCGTGTGGAAGATCAACGGCCGCACCCTGGAGAACTACTTCCCCAACAAGGTGCACCAGCAGCTGGTCAACGACCCGTTCAAGGTCACCGACATGGAGGGCCGATTCGACGTGATCGCCCGCCTGCACGGTGGCGGCACCTCCGGCCAGGCCGGCGCGCTGCGCCTGGGCGTGGCCCGCTCGCTGAACCAGATCGACGAAGAGGCCAACCGCCCGGCCCTGAAGAAGGCCGGCTTCATGACTCGTGACCCGCGGGCCACCGAGCGCAAGAAGGCCGGTCTCAAGAAGGCTCGTAAGGCTCCGCAGTACAGCAAGCGCTGACCTGGAGCACTACCGACCGCACCATTTGGCCCGTTTCGAGAGATCGAGCGGCGGTTGCTTCGGTTCGACGTCGCACGCGGCCCCGGGGCGAATGCTCCGGGGCCGTTGTCTGTCTTGGGAGGATCGTTGGCGCGACTGTTCGGCACCGATGGCGTACGAGGACTGGCCAACCGCGACCTCACGGCCGAGATGGCGCTCGATCTGGCCGTGGCGGCCGCCCATGTCCTGGGCGAGGTGGCCGACTTCCACGGCCGCCGGCCCCGGGCCATCGTCGGGCGAGATCCGCGGGCCTCGGGCGAGTTCCTTTCCGCGGCCGTGATCGCCGGCCTGGCCAGTGCCGGGGTGGACGTCGAGGACGTCAGCGTGATGCCGACCCCGGCGATCGCCTACCTGGTCGCCGCCACCGGGGCCGATCTGGGCGTGGTGCTGTCGGCCTCGCACAACCCGATGCCGGACAACGGGATCAAGTTCTTCGGCGCCGGCGGCCACAAGCTGCCGGACGACGTCGAGGACCTGATCGAGCGCCGGATGGGCGAGCCCTGGGACCGGCCGACGGCGGCCGGCGTGGGCCGGGTCCGCCGGTTCAGCAACGCCCCCGGCCGGTACGTCGACCACCTGCTGGCCACCCTGCCGTGCCGGCTGACCGGGCTGCGCGTCGTCCTGGACTGTGCCCACGGAGCCGCCAGTTACGTCTCGCCCCGGGCGTTCCGGGAGGCCGGGGCCGAGGTGATCGTGATCGGCGCCGACCCGGACGGCCTGAACATCAACGACGGCTACGGCTCCACCCACCTGCACCGGCTGCGCGACTCGGTGATCTCCAACAACGCCGACGTCGGGATCGCCCACGACGGGGACGCCGACCGGTGCCTGGCGATCGACCACCTGGGCCGTGAGGTGGACGGCGACCAGATCATGGCCGTGCTCGCGCTGGCCTTCGCCGACCGGGGCGCTCTGGCCCACAAGACGCTGGTCACCACGGTGATGAGCAACCTCGGCCTGCGGCTGGCGATGGAGCGCTCCGGGATCAAGATGGTCCAGACCGCGGTCGGCGACCGGTACGTGCTCGAGGAGATGCGCTCCGACGGCTACTCGCTCGGCGGCGAGCAGTCCGGCCACGTCGTGATGCTCGACCACAGCACCACCGGCGACGGCATCCTGACCGGACTGCACCTGCTGGCCCGGATGGCCCAGACCGGCAAGAGCCTGGCCGAGCTGAGCTCGGTGATGGAGCGGTTGCCGCAGGTGCTGATCAACGTCAAGGACGTCGACAAGGCCCGCTGCCACGACGACGAGGAGCTGGCCGCCGCGGTGGTCGCGGCCGAGGCCGAGCTGGGCTCCACCGGGCGGGTGCTGCTGCGGCCCTCCGGCACCGAGGCCCTGGTCCGGGTGATGGTCGAGGCCAAGGAGGCCGAACAGGCCCGGGCCGTGGCCGGCCGGCTGGCCGGCGTCGTCCGCGACCGGCTGGCCCTCTGAGCCGGGCTGCTGCTCGCCGGGTTCAGCCCGTCCCGGCCCGGCCGGGACGGGTCAGCAGCCGTTGGATGCCGAGGACCAGGCAGCCGGCGATCGTCATCCCGATCAGGTTGATGCCCAGCTGAGCTGCGGCTCCGCCGATCTCGTCAGGGACGCCGAGCGCCACCGCCAGGGCCAGGTTGCCCGCAGCGGGCACGGTGGTGACCGAGATGAACACCCCGACCAGCGCGTTCGACCGGCCCGCGGTCAGTGACAGCACCCCGGCCGCCCCGGCCAGCAGCGCGACCACGAACGACCAGCGGTCCGGCGCCCAGATGAACCCGGTCAGGGGGCGCGGGTCGGAGACGTCGGACGGCGAGATCCAGCCGGCCAGGCGGGCCACCAGGGCCAGGGCGATGGTCAGCGCCACCGCGACCAGGAAGCCGCTGACCAGCAGTTGCAGCGCGTCGCGGATCAACCGGGGCCGGCCGAGGGTCAGGCCGACCGCGATCGCGGCGACCGGGCCGAACTCCGGGCCCACCACCATGGCCCCGACCACCAGGATCGAGGAGTCGGTGATCACCGCGATCGCGGCGATGATCGTGGCCAGGCACAAGAACGCGTAGAACGACCAGGACCGGCGGGAGTCGGCCCGGGCCTGGCTGAGCACGATGTCCCAGACGATCCCGTCGTCGGGTGAGCCGGGGGCGGCCGCCTCGGCCCGGTCCGCGGCCGGCGAGTCCATCGCATCGACGCTCTGGATCGCGATCGAGGCCTCGCGGTTCAGGCCCCGGCGGCGCAGGCCGGCGATCACGTCCGAGGCGGCTTCGCGGGCGACGTCACACATCAGGACGTCGCCGGCCGGCTGACGGGAGGCGCCGGTCAGCACGACCACGTTCAGCACCCGCGGGTCGTGGCACAGGGCGTCGATGATCGCCGAGCTCAGCTCGCCCGGCACCACCAGGCGTAGGTGAATCATCAGGGCGCCAGCCCTGAGGATTCAGGAGGAGACGCGAAGCGTCGACGGTTGATCAGGACCTCACAGTTTGCGTAGCCGGACCCGGCGGACGTTGTGGTCCGGGCCCTTGGTCAGCACCAGGGTGGCCCGGCCCCGGGTCGGCAGCACGTTCTCGATCAGGTTGACCTCGTTGATCTCGCGCCAGATCCGCTCGGCCGTGGCCACCGCCTCGGCGTCGCTGAGCACGGCGTACCGGTGGAAGTACGACTCGGGCCGGCTGAACGCGGTCTCCCGCAGGCGCAGGAACCGGCTCACGTACCACTTGCGGACCTCCTCGGTGCGGGCGTCGACGTAGATCGAGAAGTCGAAGAAGTCGCTGACCGCGATGCCCTGCCGGCCGTCGCCGCGGACCCGGGCCGGTTGCAGCACGTTCAGACCCTCGACGATCAGCACGTCCGGCTGCCGGATCACGACCTCCTCGCCCGGCACGATGTCGTAGGTCAGGTGGGAGTAGACCGGCGCCCGCACCTCGCGGCGGCCGGACTTGACGTCGGTGACGAACCGCAGCAGCGCCCGGACGTCGTACGACTCGGGAAAGCCTTTGCGGTGCATCAGGTCGCGCCGGTTCAGCTCGGCGTTGGGCAGCAGGAAGCCGTCGGTGGTGATCAGCTCGACCTTCGGCGTGCCGGGCCAGCGGGCCAGCAGTTCGCGCAGCAACCGGGCCGTGGTCGACTTGCCGACCGCCACCGACCCGGCCACCCCGATCACGAACGGCGTCCGCTCCGGGGCCTCGTGCAGGAAGGTTGAGGTGACGGCGTGCAGGCTGTCCGTCCCGCCGACGTAGAGGTTGAGCAGCCGCGACAGGGGCAGGTAGACCTCCTCGACCTCGAGCAGGTCGATCCGGTCGCCGAGCCCCCGCAGCCGGACGATGTCGGCCTCGTCGAGGGTCATCGGGGTGCTCGCCCGCAGCGCCCGCCAGGCCTCCCGGTCGAGCTCGACGAACGGCGTCCCCAGGTGGCCGTGGCCCTTGCGGGCGCGAGGGTCGATGCCCGGGCCGGCGCCCGGATCAGCGGTTGACGGGCGGTCCGGGCGGCTCGTCACCCTCGGCATTCTGCCGGTTCCGGCCGCCGATGGCGTCGCGTCGTACGTGACATCCGTCGCGTGCGACGTGACAGTAGGCTCGACCTCATGTGCGGAATCGTGGGCTACACCACCACCGTCCGGACCTCCGGCGACCGGGGCACGCAGGCCGAGGCGCTCGACGTCGTGATGGAGGGTCTGCGCCGGCTGGAGTACCGCGGCTACGACTCGGCCGGCGTCGCCCTCCAGGTCGAGGGCCGACTGGTCACCCTGAAGCGGTCGGGCAAGCTCGGCCGGCTGGAGGAGGCGCTGGAGCAGGCCCCACCGCCGGCCTCCGCGACCGGGATCGGGCACACCCGGTGGGCCACCCACGGCGGGCCGACCGACGCCAACGCGCACCCGCACCTCGGTGGTGACGGCCGGGTCGCCGTCATCCACAACGGCATCATCGAGAACTTCGCCGCCCTCAAGGCCGAGCTGCTGGCCGAGGGGGTGACCTTCCTCAGCCAGACCGACACCGAGGTCGCCGCCCACCTCCTGGCCGCCGCGTACCAGGCCGGCGGCGACCTGTCGGAGGCGATGCGGGTCGTGGCCCGCCGGCTGGAGGGGGCCTTCACCCTGCTGGCCGTGCACGCCGACGTGCCCGGGGTGGTGGTCGGCGCCCGGCGCAACTCGCCCCTGGTGGTCGGGGTCGGGGACGGCGCGAACTACCTCGGGTCGGACGTCGCCGCCTTCATCGGTTACACCCGGGAGGCGATCGAGCTCGGCCAGGACCAGGTGGCCACGATCACCCCCACCTCGGTGACGATCACCGACTTCGCCGGCGCCCCGGTCGAGGGCAAGCGGTTCCACGTCGACTGGGACGCCGCCGCGGCCGAGAAGGGCGGTTTCGCCACCTTCATGGCCAAGGAGATCAACGACCAGCCCCAGGCCGTGGCCGACACCCTGCTCGGCCGCTCCGACCTGGCCGGCAACCTGACCCTGGACGAGCTGAGGATCGACGAGGCCGTGCTCCGCTCGATCGACAAGATCGTGATCCTGGCCTGCGGCACGTCGTCCTACGCGGGAATGGTGGCCAAGTACGCGATCGAGCACTGGTGCCGGATCCCGTGCGAGGTCGAGCTGTCGCACGAGTTCCGCTACCGCGACCCGGTGGTCAACTCCCGCACCCTGGTGGTGGCCATCTCGCAGTCTGGCGAGACGATGGACACGATCATGGCCGTGAGGCACGCCCGCGAGCAGGGGGCCCGGGTGGTGGCGATCTGCAACACCCACGGCTCGACCATCCCGCGCGAGTCCGACGCCGTGCTCTACACCCACGCCGGCCCCGAGATCGCGGTCGCCTCGACCAAGGCCTTCCTGGCCCAGATCACCGCCTGCTACCTGCTCGGCCTGTACCTGGCCGGCCTGCGCGGCAACAAGTTCCCGGACGAGATCCGGGAGATCTTCGGCCAGCTCCAGGCCATGCCGGACAAGATCCAGAAGGTGCTGGACAACCTGGAGCAGGTCCGGACCATGGCCCGCTGGATGTCCGACACCCGCTCGGTGCTGTTCCTGGGCCGGCACGTCGGCTTCCCGGTGGCGATGGAGGGCGCGCTCAAGCTCAAGGAGCTGGCCTACATCCACGCCGAGGGGTTCGCCGCCGGTGAGCTCAAGCACGGCCCGATCGCCCTGGTCGAGCCGGGCCAGGCGGTCTTCGTGATCGTGCCCTCGCCCCGGGGCCGGGACTCGCTGCACGCCAAGGTGGTCTCGAACATCCAGGAGATCAACGCCCGCGGCGCCCGGACCATCGTGATCGCCGAGGAGGGCGACCACGACGTGGTGCCCTACGCCAGCGAGGTGATCTACGTGCCGCAGACCCCGACCCTGCTGGCCCCGCTGGTCACCGTCGTCCCGTTGCAGGTGTTCGCGTGCGAGCTGGCCACGGCCAAGGGCCTGGACGTGGACCAGCCCCGCAACCTGGCCAAGTCGGTCACGGTCGAGTGAGCGAGGAGAACCGGGCCCCGGCTGAGGCCGCTCCTGCGTCGACGGCCGCCGAGCGAGACAGCAGCCGGTCGGTGACCCACTGGAGCTCGCCGCTGTTCAGCCGCCGCTCGGGGGACTCCCGGCGGACCGCGCCGCACCGGCTGTTCGCCCTGGCCGACGGCGTCTTCGCGATCTCGATGACCCTGCTCGCGCTCGAGGTGCGGATCCCGGACGACGTGGAGAGCTTCGCCGACGGTGCGCACAAGTTCTACAGCCTGTTCGGCATCTTCCTGCTCGCCTTCGTGATCACCGGCCGGTTCTGGCTCAGCAACCACTGGATGCTGGCCAAGCTGCACCACATCGACGACCGCGTCCTCGAGCTGATGATCATCTTCCTGGCCGGGATCTGCTCCCTGCCGGTGGCCACCACGCTGCTGTTCCGGTTCGGAGACGACTCGGGAGCGGTGTCCTTCGCGGCCGGCCTGCTCGGCGTCACCTCGCTGTTCAGCGCCCGGCTCTGGTGGTACGTCTCGGAGCCGGCCCGCGACCTCTGTGAGATCGATCGCGACGTCCGGCGGGGCACCATGTTCAACCAGATCTTCAACGGAGTGATCTTCCTGCTGGCGATCCCGCTGGCCTACCTGGTGCCGCAGATCTCGGACCACTCGGCCTCGTTCGCCACCTTCGTCTGGCTGCTGCTGCCGACCGATGACCTGTTCCGCAAGTTGCTGCCGGCCCGCTGGTGGAGGTGATCGACCTGGACGCGTACCGGGTGGACGACGTGCGGACGGCCGAGCAGGCGGCGCTGGCCACGGCGCCGGAAGGCTCGCTGATGCAGACCGCGTCGGCCGCCCTGGCCGCCGCCTGTGCCCGGGTGCTGCGCGGCCGGGGCTCGGGCCGGGTGACCGGACGGCGGGTGGTGCTGCTGGTCGGGGCGGGCAACAACGGCGGTGACGCGCTCTGGGCCGGCGCCCGGCTGGCCGCCCGCGGGGCCCAGGTGCGGGCCCTGCCGGCCGCGGCCCGGATTCACCCGGAGGGCCTGGCCGCGCTGCGGGCCGCTGGGGGCCGGCTGGTCGACGGCTCCGACCTCGGCGTGCTGGCAGCGGCCGAGCTGGTGGTCGACGGCCTGGTCGGCCTCGGGGCCACCGCGGGCCTGCGTGAACCGGCGGCGTCCCTGGTCGCGGCGATCCCGGACGGCGTCCCGGTGGTGGCCGTCGACCTGCCCAGCGGGGTCGACCCGGACACCGGCGAGACCCCGGGCCCGCACGTCCGGGCCGACCTGACCGTGACCTTCGGGGCGGCCAAGCCCTGCCTGTTGCTGCCGCCGGCCTCGATCGCCGCCGGCGAGGTCCAGGTGATCGGCCTGCGCTTCGGCCGTCCCGCCGGGGAGCCGCTGGTGCAGCGGCTGACCGGCGGCGACGGGGCCCGGCTGTGGCCGGTGCCGGCGGCCGGCTCGGACAAGTACCGCCGGGGGGTGCTCGGTGTGGTGGCCGGCTCGGCCGGTTACCCGGGGGCGGCCGTCCTGGCGGTCAGCGGGGCGTTGCGGGCCGGGCTGGGCATGGTCCGCTACGTCGGCCCGCCCGACGCGACGAACGCCGTCCGGGACGCCTGGCCCGAGGTCGTGGCCGGCACCGGACGGGTGCAGGCCTGGCTGCTCGGCTCGGGCGTCGACCCGGAGGCGGACGACGACCAGCCGGCCGCGATCCGGTCCGCCCTGGCCGGTGACGAGCCCTGCCTGATCGACGCCGGGGCGCTGGGCCTGCTGGTCGAGGAGCTGCGCTCGCACCGGGACGCCGACGGACGGGTCCCCGATCGCAGTGACCGGCTGCTGCTCACCCCGCACGCCGGCGAGCTGGCCACCCTGCTGACCGGTCTGGCCGGACCGGGTTCGGACGAGAAGGTCGAGCGGGCCGACGTCGAGGCCCGGCCCTACCACCACGCCCGGACGGCGGCCGAGCAGACCGGGGCCACCGTGCTGTTGAAGGGCGGGACCACGCTGGTGGTCCGGCCCGACGGGCGGGCCCGCAGCCAGGCCGACGCCACGTCCTGGCTGGCCACGGCCGGGGCCGGCGACGTCCTGGCCGGGATCGCCGGGGCCCTGCTGGCCGGCGGGCTGAGCCCGTTCGACGCCGGGGCGGTGGCCGCCCTGGTACACGGCCGGGCCGCCCGGGCAGCGTCCGATGGCGGCCCGATCGTCTCCGGGGACGTCGCCCGGCAGGTCCCGGCGACCGTCGCCACCCTCCTGCGCGGCTGACCTCAGGCCGGGTGGACGATCCGGCCGTCGACCACGGTGTACTCCACCCGGGCGTCGGCGATCCGGTCCCGGGCCGGGTCGCCCGGAGCCGGGGCGAACAGGTCGCGGTCGAGAACGGCCAGGTCAGCGCGGTTGCCGACGCGGAGCAGGCCGCCGTCCGGATCATGGTTGACGAACGCCGAGCCGGCCGTGAAGGCCCGCAGGGCGGTCTCCAGGGTCAGCCGCTGATCGGGCAGGAACGGCGGGTTGGACCGCTCGTCCGGGTTCACCCGGGTCACCGCCACCTCGATCTGCTGCAGCGGATCGGGGGTGCTGACCGACCAGTCGCTGCCCATCGCCAGCCGGGCCCCGGACGCGACCAGGTCGGCGAACGGGTACTGCATCCGGGCCCGGTCGGCGCCGAGCACCGGAATGGTCAGATCGTCCATCATCGGCTCGGACTGGGCCCAGTAGGTCTGGCAGTTGGCGATCGCGCCGAGGCTCGCGAACCGGGGGACGTCGTCGGGCTGGATCACCTGGATGTGAGCCAGGTGGTGCCGGTTGTCCCGGGGGCCGTTGGCGCTCAGGGCTGCCTGCACGGCGTCCAGCGCGATCCGGACCGCGCGGTCGCCGATGGTGTGCAGGTGCACCTGGAAGTCGAGCCGGTCCAGCTCGGTCACGGCCGCGGCCAGCAACTCCGGCGGCAGATAGGTCAGGCCGGAGTCGGAGGTGGGCCCGCCGCAGCCGTCACAGTAGGGCGTCAGCAGGGCGCCGGTGCCGTTCTCGACCACGCCGTCGGTCATGATCTTCACCGTCCGGGCCAGCAGCCGGCCGGCCCGGGAGCCGGTCTCGCGCTGCTGGACGAAGCTCTCGATCTGCTCCAGGCCCAGCTCGCGCTGCCACCAGAGGGCGGCGACGACCCGGGCCGTGAGCCGGCCGTCGTCGGCCAGGCCCGTGTAGGCGTCCAGGGTCTGCGGGGTGACCCAGGCGTCCTGCCAGCCGGTGATGCCGAGCGAGTGCAGGTAGGCCTGGGAGTTCAGGATCGCGGTCTGCCACTCGTCCCGGTCCGGCGGCGGCACGTGCCTGGTCTCGAAGGTGTAGGCGGCGCCCTCGTCCAGGATTCCGGTCAGCTCCCCGCCCGGCCCCCTCCGGTACCGGCCGTCGGAAGGGTCCGGCGTGGTCGCGCTCAGGCCGGCCAGCTCCAGGGCCCGCGAGTTCACCCAGGCCGAGTGGATGCTGGAGTCGAACAGGAACACCGGCCGGTCGCCGACCACGCCGTCGATCAGCTCGCGGGCCGGGGAGGTCCGGGTGAAGGTCTCCGGGGCCCAGCCGGCGCCGAAGATCCACGGCAGCTCCGGGTGCTCGGCCGCGTACCGGCCGATGGCCTCCTGGTAGTCCTCGACCCCGTGCAGGTCGTGCAGGGCCAGGTGCATCCGGTACCGGCCGGCCGTGGGCGGGTGCACGTGGGCGTCCTGGAAGCCGGGCAGCACCATGCCGCCGGGCCGGTGCAGCCGCTCGGTGGCCGGGCCGGCCAGGGCCAGCACGTCGTCCTCGGGGCCCAGGGCCAGGATCCTGCCGTCCCGCACGGCGATCGCCTCGACGGACGGCTGAACCGTATCGCCGGTCCAGATCGTGGCTCCGGTGACGACCAGGTCAGGGGGGCGAGTCATGGGCACATCGTGGCCTACCGCCGTCCCGCGCCTTCAGGGGGATTGTCGGCTCGGCCTGCCCGACCGCGGCGGGCTGCGACAATGGCGGGTAATGAACGCCGACCCGAGCCCCGCGCCGGAGCTGCCCCCAGGGCTGCCGGCCGGTGCGGTCGTGGATCTGGACGCGATCCGGCACAACGTCGAGGTGCTCCGCCACCGGGCCGGCTCGGCCGCGGTGATGGCCGTGGTCAAGGCCGACGGCTACGGGCACGGCCTGCTGCCCAGTGCCCGGGCCGCGCTCGCCGGCGGAGCGGCCTGGCTCGGCGTGGCCCGGCTGACCGAGGCCCTGGCCCTGCGCGCGGCCGGGATCGAGGCGCCGGTGCTGGCCTGGCTGAGCGTGCCCGGCGATGTCCACCCGGCGGCGGTCGCGGCCCGGGTCGACATCGGGATCAGCGCCGGCTGGGCGCTGTCCGAGGTGGCCGCGGCGGCCGAATCGACCGGCCGGCCGGCCCGCGTCCACCTCAAGATCGACACCGGGCTGAACCGGAACGGGATCGGCCCCGACGAGTGGCCCGACCTGGTCGACGCCGCGGTCAAGCTGCAGGCCGAGGGCCTGCTCGAGCTGGTCGGGGTCTTCTCGCACTACGCCTGCGCCGACGAGCCCGACCACCCGAGCGTGGCCGCCCAGACCGCTGCTTTCACCGCCGCGGTCGAGCTGGCCACCGAGCGGGGAGCCCGGTTCCAGGTCCGGCACCTGGCCAACTCGGCCGCCCTGCTGACCAACCCGGCGTCCCATTTCGACCTGGTCCGGCCCGGGGTGTCGATCTACGGCCTGAACCCGGTGCCCGACCACCTCGACTCGGGCGATCTCGGCCTGCGGCCGGCGATGACGCTGCTGGCCCGGGTGGCCAACGTGAAGCGGGTGCCGGCCGGGCAGGGCATCGCCTACGGGCACAGCTACGTCACCGCCCGGCCGACCACCGTCGCGCTGCTGCCGCTCGGGTACGCCGACGGCCTGCCCCGCCACGCCGGCAACGCCGGCCCGGTGCTGCTGGCCGGCGTCCGGCGGACCGTCTCGGGCCGGGTCAGCATGGACCAGATCACCGTCGACCTCGCCCTGGACAACCAGCACAACCCCGCTGACCAGGCCGAACCGCTCGATCCGGGGGCCACTGGAGGCCGTCCCGACGTGCAGCCCGGCGACGTCGCGGTGCTGTTCGGAGCCGGGCCCGCAGCCCCCCGCGCCGACGACTGGGCCGAGGCCGCGGGCACGATCGGGTACGAGATCGTGGCCCGGATCGGAGCCCGGGTGCCCCGGATCCACATCGGCCGCGCCGGGCGTGAGGACGTCGCGGAAGGCGGTCCGGGCCATGGCTGACCGCTCGAAACCCAGCTCAAGGTCCGGCTCGCGCTCCGGTTCGACGTCCGGGCGCGCGGCCGGGCCGCCGGCGCCGGGCCCGCTGATCCCAGCGCCGCTGACCCCGGACGCGCCGGCTCACCGGTCCGGGGGTGTGGTCGCCCTCGGGGTCGGCCTGGCCGCCACCGGGATGGGCGCGTTGCTCGGCCTGGCCGCCGAGCGGGTCGCGGTGGCCCGGGTGATCCGCCCGGCCGAGGTGGTCGACGACCCCGGCGACGGCCGGGGTGGTCCGCCGCTGGGGTCGCTGCGTGGCGAGGCCCGGATCGTGCTGAGCAGCGACCAGGTTCCGCTGCACGTCGAGGTCGACGAGCCCGACGAGGGCCGGACCTCCGCCGTCACCCTGGTGCTCAGCCACGGTTACGCGCTGAACCTGGACTCCTGGCACTACCAGCGACTGGCCCTGCGGGGCACCTACCGGCTGGTGCTCTGGGACCAGCGCGGTCACGGCCGATCCGGCACCGGGCCGGCCGGCTCCTCGACGATCGACCAGGTCGGGGCCGATCTCGCCGCGGTGATCGACGCCGTCGTCCCCGAAGGGCCGCTGGTCCTGCTCGGGCACTCGATGGGTGGCATGACCGTGATGTCGCTGGCCCAGGCCCGCCCCGAGCTGTTCACCGAGCGGGTGCTGGCCGTGGCCCTGCTCTCGACCAGTGCCGGCGGTACCGGCGGGGTCGATCTGGGCCTGTCCTCGATCGGCCGGCTCGGGATGAGGATGGCCCCGGTCGCGGCCCGGGCCCTGGCCCGCCAGCCCAAACTGGTGGCCCGGGGCCGCCGGCTCGGCAGCGACCTGGAAGGGCTGCTGGTCCGCCGCTACTCGTTCGCCTCGCCGGTGCCGCCCCAGCTGATCTCGTTCGCGGCCCGGATGATCGCCGATACCCGGATGGAGGTGATCTCCGACTTCCTGCCCACCTTCAGCGGCCACGACAAGCGGGAGGCCCTGGCCACCCTGCACGGTCACGAGGTGCTGGTGATGGTCGGTGACAGCGACCTAATCACGCCGTCCGCGCAGACCGACGAGATCGTCCGCCTGCTGCCCGACGCCGAGCACGTCGTCGTCCGGGAAGCCGGCCACCTGCTCCCGCTGGAGCACCCGGACCTGGTCAACGGTCATCTTGAGGAGCTCGTCGCCGAGGCCGAGGCCGCGGCCCGGGAAAATGCCCGGCCCGCGCACCGGCGCACCTGGGGACGCCGTACGGTGACTCCGGTGCGTCAGCGTTGGCCACGCCGTACGCCGCGTCGCAGCGCAGACAAGTGAGGGGAAAGTTCATGAGTGGGGCACATCGCGCGGATCCGACCCAGCGGGTCGACGATCCGGCGTCCTGGGCCAGCTGTGTGGTGCCGTCGGCCGAGGCCATGAGGGACTTCGGCGGCCTGCTGGCGGCGGTGCTGCAGGCCGGCGACCTGGTCGTGCTGACCGGCGACCTGGGCGCGGGCAAGACCACGCTGACCCAGGGGGTCGGATCCCGGTTACTGGTCCGCGGCGACATCACCAGCCCGACCTTCGTGATCGCCCGGGTGCACCCGTCGCTGGTCGGTGGGCCGGCCCTGGTGCACGTGGACGCCTACCGGCTGGAGACCCTGTCCGAGGTCGACGACCTCGATCTGGACGCCTCACTGGCCGAGTCGGTCACCGTGGTCGAGTGGGGCGAGGGGCTGGTCGAGGGGCTGGCCGCCGACCGGCTCGAGGTCCGGCTGGAACGCCGCCGGGGGGCGGCCGGGCCGGACGACGCCGAGGTGAACGGCGACGAGCCGCGGACCGTCCGGGTGCGGGGCTTCGGCCCGCGCTGGGACGGCGTCCAGCTGCCCCTGCTGGGCTGAGCCGGACGATCCGATCGCCGGCTGAGGAGAAGAAGAAGCTGTGTTGCTGCTCGCCCTGGACACATCGTCGGCGGCCGTCTCGGTCGCCCTGCACGACGGTGACTCGGTGCTCGCCGTCCGGACCGGCCCGTCCGAACCGCGGCACGTCGAACTGCTGACCCCGCTGATCCGCGAGGCCCTGGCCGAGGTCGGGGCCAAACCGGCCGACCTCAGCCGGATCGCCGTCGGCGTCGGCCCGGGCCCGTTCACCGGCCTGCGGGTCGGCCTGGTCAGCGCCCGGGTGCTCGGCCTGGCGCTGGGCATCGAGGTGGTCGGCGTCTGCAGCCTGGACGCCGTGGCCGCCGGCGCCGTCCGCGACGGCCTGGCCGCGCCGCGGTTCCTGGTGGCCATCGACGCCCGCCGCCGCGAGGTCTACTGGGCCCGGTACGAGGTCGCCGAGGACGGCCGGCCGATCCGGGTGGACGGCCCGCACGTCGACCGGCCGGCGGAGCTGCACACCGAGGGCCTGCCGGTGGTCGGTCGTGGGGCTCAGCTGTACCCGGCCGACCTCGGTGACGCCGTCCTGCCGCTCGACCCGCCCGCGGCCGAGCTGGCCGGGCTGGCCGTCGTCGGCGAGCCCTACGTCGTCCCGGCCGAGCCGCTCTACCTGCGCCGTCCCGATGCCAGCATGCCGGGAGCCCGCAAGCGGGTCCTGCCGTGACGGCGACCGGCCCCGGGAGCAGCACGCCACCGCCGGCCGGATCGATCACCGATTCGATCACCGGGCCGATCACTGGGCCGATCACCGGTTCGCTCGCCGGCTCGGTCCGGTTGCGGACGATGCGGTGGTGGGACGTCGAGGCCCTGCTGCCGATCGAGCGGGAACTGTTCGGCGACAGCGCCTGGACCGCGGAGACGTTCTGGGCCGAACTGGCCCAGCAGCAGACCCGCTGGTACGTCGTGGCCGAGCCCGTGGCGGCCGGCGCCGACGGCTCGCCGCAGCCGGTGCTCGGCTACGCCGGGCTGCTGGTCCCGGGCCCGGAGGCCGACGTGCAAACCCTCGCGGTCAGCCCGGTGGCCCGGCGGCAGGGGCTGGGCCGGGTTCTGCTCGACGCGCTGATCGAGCAGGCCCGGGCCCGGGCCGCGACCAGCCTGCTGCTGGAGGTGCGGGCCGACAACGAGCCGGCGCTCGGCCTGTACCGCCGCCGGGGCTTCGAGCAGATCGCGGTCCGGCGCCGGTACTACCAACCGGAGGACGTCGACGCTCTGGTGATGCGACTACGTCCCCTGACGCCCTAGATTCACCGAATGACCACCCCCAACGACGGCCGCGATCAGCCGTGGCAGCAGCCCGGCGAGGAGCCGGTCGCGCCGGCTGAGCCGGCCGCCCCGACCCAGCCGGTGCCGGCGGGCGGCCCCACCGCGCCCGACCAGCCGCCGACCCAGCCGGTCCCGCCGACCCAGCCGGTTGCGCCCGCCCCGCCGACCCAGCCGTGGGCCGGCGGCGGCTACGGCCAGCCCACCTCGCCCTCCTACGGCAAGTACGGCCAGGGCCAGGCCCTGCCGACCCCGCCACCGGCGCCGCCGGCGGATCAGCCGGCCAACGGCGCCGGCTGGGGGGCGCCGCCGGCCTGGGGGCAGCCCGGGCAGCAGCCCCCGCCCGGATACGGCCAGCAGCCCGGATACGGGCAGCAGCCTCCTCAGGGCTACGGCCAGCAGCCTCCGCCGGGTTACGGGCAACAGCACGGTTGGGGCGGGCCCGGTCAGCCCGGTCAGCCCGGGCCGGGCGGTTACGGGCCACCGCAGTGGACCGGTCCGACCGTGCTGGAGCCGGCCGGCCGGCTGGTGAACCCCTTGATCGCCCTGTCCCTGCTGATGGGCGCGGGCACCTGCCTGGTCGGGTTCCTGGCACCGAACCAGAACCAGGCCCTGCACGATGCCTGGGACGCCATGCAGAACGCCGCCCCCGGCGACAACCCGAGGGTGATCCTGGCAGAGGGGTCGTCGCTCTACCGGACCGCCAGCGCCCTCTCCGTCCTGGTCGAGGTGGCCGTGTGGGTGGTGGTCGCGCTGTGGCTGAGCCGGGTCCGGCAGAACGCGATGGTGCTGCGCCCGCAGGGGCAACGCCGGTCCGAGTCGTGGGTCTGGCTCAGCTGGATCATCCCGATCGTCAACCTGTGGTTCCCGAAGCAGTTGGTCGACGACGCGCTCGCGGCCACCGCGCCCGGCGCGAACCGGCCTCCGCCGCGAACCGGTCTGTGGTGGGCCACCTGGATCTCGATGAGCGTGCTCAGCATCGCGCAGGCCTCGCTGAGCCTGTTCCCGCCGAACACCGGCCTGCACGTGGGCCTGCTGGTGCTCGACGCGGCGGTCACGATCGGCGGGCTGGTGCTCTGGGTCCGGATCGTCCGGTACCTCTCGGAGACCCAGGACGCCCTTGCGGCCCGGCAGCGGTGACTACGCTCCAGGGGTGAGCATGCATGAATCGGCCGGCGCCTCGGCGTCCGAGCCGCTGGTTCTAGGCATCGAGACCTCCTGCGACGAGACCGGGGTGGGCCTGGTTCGCGGCAGCACGCTGCTGGTCGACACCATCGCCTCCTCGGTCGAGCAGCACGCCCGGTTCGGCGGGGTGGTGCCCGAAGTGGCCAGCCGGGCCCATCTCGAGGCGATGATTCCGACCCTGCGCCGGGCCTGCGACGACGCCGGCGTGGCGCTGCGCGACGTCGACGCGATCGCGGTCACCTCGGGGCCGGGCCTGTCCGGGGCGCTGATGGTCGGGGTGGCCGCGGCCAAGGCTCTGGCTCTGGCCCTGGACAAGCCGCTCTACGGGGTCAACCACCTGGCCGCCCACGTCGCCGTCGACCTGCTCGAGCACGGCCCGCTCCCGGAGCCGGCGATCGCCCTGCTGGTCTCCGGCGGGCACTCGTCGCTGCTGTTCGTGCCCGACGTGACCTACGACGTCCAGCCGCTGGGCCGGACCCTGGACGACGCCGCCGGGGAGGCCTTCGACAAGGTGGCCCGGCTGCTCGGCCTGGGTTTCCCCGGTGGCCCGCAGATCGACCGGCAGGCCCGCGAGGGCAACCCGGCCGCAGTGGCCTTCCCGCGCGGCCTGACCGGCCCCGGTGACGCGGCCAAGCACCGGTACGACTTCTCCTTCTCCGGCCTGAAGACGTCGGTCGCCCGCTGGGTCGAGCAGCGCGAGGCGGCCGGCGAGAAGGTGCCGGTGGCCGACGTCTCGGCCAGCTTCCAGGAGGCGGTGGTCGACGTCCTGACCCGCAAGGCGGTCCTGGCCTGCCGCGAGCACGGTGTCTCGCACCTGCTGATCGGCGGCGGGGTCGCGGCCAACTCCCGGTTGCGGGCGATGGCCGCCGAGCGCTGCGAGAAGGCCGGGATCGAGCTGCGGGTGCCCCGGCCGAAGCTGTGCACCGACAACGGGGCGATGGTGGCCGCGCTCGGTTCCCGGCTGGTGGCGACCGGCCGGCCGCCGTCCGACCTCGGGCTACCGACCGACTCCTCGATGCCGATCACCCTGGTTCAGGCCTGAGCGTGTCTTGATCGATGTACCCGTTGCGGGGTGATCACCACCGAACAGGTACATCGATCACAACACCCTCAGCGACGGCGGCGTTGGCTCGCGGTCAGGCCTTGATCGGGCGGACGGCCAGCACCGACTGCTTGCCGGCGACCCGGGTCAGCACGATGGTGGCCTCGTTGTCGCCGCTCAGCCGCAGCTGTTTGCGCAGCTGCTCGGGCTCGACCGCGGTGCCCCGCTTCTTGATCGTCAGCCGGCCGACCCCCCGGTCGCGCAGCCAGGTCCGCAGTGTCTTCAGCTGGAAGCCGAACACGTCGTCCACCGCGTAGGCCCGGGCCAGCGGGGTCGAGGTCAGCCGGTCGGCGGTCACGTAGGCGATGCTGCGGTCGATCAGCCGGCCCTCGAGCTGGGTTGCCACCGCGGCGACCAGGCCGGACCGGATCACCGCGCCGTCCGGCTCGTAGAGGAAGGCGCCGACCTCACCGACCGGGGCCGGCTGGGCGTCGGTCATGCCGGCGTCCGTCACCTCGGTGCCGCCGCCGGCGCTGTCCAGCACCAGCGCGCTGCGCCGCACCCCCTCGCGGGCCACCCGGCCGAACCACAGCCCGGCCTCGACCACGTCACCGTCGACCGAGATCCACTGCGCCTCGGCCCCGTTCGGAACCAGGTGATGCGGGATGCCGGGGGCGGTCTTCATGCCCACCGCAGGCAGCCGGCCGGCCAGTTCGTGGACGAACGACAGCGGCGGCGACCCGGCCCGGGGGTCCAGCAACCGGCGTCCCGAGGTGGCCCGCCGGGCCGGGTCGAGGAAGGCCCCCTCGATCCCGTTCAGGCTGGTGGTCATCGCGTCCTCGTGGCGGACCGTGGCCTCGGGCCAGTGCCGCAGGTTGACCGTGGCGATCGCGGCGGTCACCTCGTCCTGCTCGACCGCCACGACCTCGCGGTCCAGACCGGCCATCGCCATCGAGTCGGCCCCGATCCCGCAGCCGAGATCGGCCACCCGGGTGATCCCGGCCGAGGCGAACCGCTGGGCGTGCCGGGCCGCCACCGGCAGTCGGGTGGCCTGCTCCAGACCGGTCGGGGTGAACAGCATGCTGTCGGCGAACGGGCCGAACTTGGCCCGGGCCGCGGCCCGCAACCGGGACTGGGTCAGCGCGGCCGCGACCAGGGCGGGCGCGTGGCCGTCGCGCTGCAGTTGCTCGGTGAGCACCAGTGCGGCCGACTCGTCGTAGGTCGGCAGCGATTCGAGCAGGGCCCAGCCGTCCCGAGTGAGCAGGGTCGAGATGCCGTCCAGATCCACCGCCGAATTCTCACACGCACTGGCCGGCCCGGTTGACACGATGGCCGGACCAGCCCCCAGTCGGGCGCGACACGGCTGAAGTAACTTGGCACTCGGGTTGACCGAGTGCTAACCGGCGCTCTAGATTCTAGTTGGCACTCTCCTCGTGAGTGTGCCAATGAGATGGGGTCCGGCCGGCACCGCGACGACGGTTCAGGTCCCATCCGCAACACAGTCCTCACATACGCAATCGACGTTCCCGAAGGGGAGGTCCGCACGTGTCGGTCTCCATCAAGCCGCTCGAGGATCGCATTGTCGTCAAGCCGCTAGACGCGGAGCAGACGACGGCCTCCGGCCTGGTCATCCCGGACACCGCCAAGGAGAAGCCCCAGGAGGGCGAAGTCCTTGCGGTCGGCCCCGGCCGGTTCGACGACGAGGGCGAAAAGCGGATTCCGCTTGACGTCAAGGTCGGCGACACCGTGCTCTACAGCAAGTACGGCGGCACCGAGGTGAAGTACTCCGGTGAGGAGTACCTCATCCTCTCGGCGCGCGACGTCCTCGCCATCATCGAGAAGTGACCTGCGAGCCCGCCGCTGATCAGTCAGCGATGGGCTCTCGGTCGTTCGACGACCTCCGCCCCGGCCGGCCGGCTTTGCTGGCCGACCGGGGCGGAGGCCGTTGCCGCCAAATCGACATGCATACAGCGAAGAGGGATTGACGCAGCATGGCTAAAACTCTGGAGTTCAACGACTCCGCTCGCCGCGCCCTGGAGCGCGGTGTCGATGCCCTGGCGAACGCCGTCAAGGTGACGCTCGGCCCGCGCGGCCGCAACGTCGTCATCGACAAGAAGTGGGGCGCGCCCACCATCACGAACGACGGCGTGACCATCGCCAAGGAGGTGGAGCTGGAGGACCCGTACGAGAACCTCGGGGCCCAGCTCGCCAAAGAGGTCGCGACCAAGACCAACGACGTGGCCGGCGACGGCACCACGACGGCCACCGTGCTCGCCCAGGCGATGGTGAAGGAAGGCCTGCGTAACGTCACCGCCGGCGCCGCGCCGTCCGCCCTGAAGCGTGGCATCGACGCGGCCGTCGAGGCCGTCAGCTCCCGGCTGCTGGAGACCGCCCGCGAGATCGACGGCAAGGGCGAGATCGCCCACGTCGCCACCATCTCCGCGCAGGACTCGGTCGTCGGCGACCTGATCGCCGAAGCCTTCGACAAGGTCGGCAAGGACGGCGTCATCACCGTCGAGGAGTCCTCCTCGACCGCGATGGAGCTCGACTTCTCCGAAGGCATGCAGTTCGACAAGGGATACCTGTCGCCGTACTTCGTCACGGACACGGAGCGGATGGAGACCGTCCTTGAGGACGCCTACATCCTGATCCACCAGAACAAGATCTCCGCCGTGTCGGACCTGCTGCCGATCCTGGAGAAGGTTCTCCAGGCCGGCAAGCCGCTGTTCATCGTGGCCGAGGACCTGGAGGGCGAGGCGCTCTCCACCCTGGTCGTCAACAAGATCCGGGGCACCTTCACCGCAGCTGCGGTCAAGGCTCCCGGCTTCGGCGACCGCCGCAAGGCGACGCTGCAGGACATCGCGGTGCTCACCGGCGCCCAGGTGGTCAGCCCCGAGATCGGCCTCAAGCTCGACCAGGTCGGCCTCGAGGTGCTCGGCACCGCCCGCCGGATCGTCATCACCAAGGACGACACCACGATCATCGACGGCGCCGGCAAGCCCGACGAGGTGCAGGGCCGGATCGGTCAGATCAAGGCCGAGATCGAGCGGACCGACTCCGACTGGGACCGGGAGAAGCTCCAGGAGCGGCTCGCGAAGCTGGCCGGCGGGGTCTGCGTGATCCGGGTCGGCGCGCACACCGAGGTCGAGCTCAAGGAGAAGAAGCACCGGATCGAGGACGCCGTCTCGGCCACTCGGGCCGCGATCGAAGAGGGCATCGTCGCCGGTGGCGGTTCGGCTCTCGTTCACGCGGTCTCGGTGCTGGACGACAGCCTGGGCCTGACCGGTGACGAGGCGACGGGCGTCAACATCGTCCGCAAGGCCGCGGCCGAGCCGCTGCGCTGGATCGCCGAGAACGCCGGCCTCGAGGGCTACGTCGTCGTCGACAAGGTCCGGCAGATGCCCGTCGGCAGTGGCTACGACGCCGCCGCCGAGGAGTACGTCGACCTGCTGGCCCGCGGCATCATCGACCCGGTCAAGGTGACCCGGTCGGCGCTGCGCAACGCCGCCTCGATCGCGTCCATGGTGCTCACCACCGACACCCTGGTCGTGGACAAGCAGGAAGAGCAGCCGGCCGACGCCGGTCACGGCCACGGTCACGGCCACTGAGCTCGGTAATCACTGAGCTCACTGGTCGCTGAGGTCTCGAACGGCCGAAGGGCCCGCTCCCCGATGGAGGCGGGCCCTTCGCTCGTCGTCGTTCCGGTCGGTGAACGGTCCGGTCAGCTCGCCGAGTCAGCTTGCCGCCGACAGCGGCCGGTCGCGCTCGGCCAGGTAGATCTCGGTGCGCTCGTCCTCGGTCAGCCCACCCCAGACGCCGTACGGCTCACGCACGGTGAGGGCGTGCCGGCGGCATTCCTGCAGCACCGGGCAGGAGGCGCAGACCACCTGGGCGCCCGCGTCGCGCTCGCGCCGGGCCGGGCCCCGCTCACCCTCGGGGTGGAAGAAGAGCCGCGGGTCGGCCGTGCGGCACGATCCTTCGAGCTGCCATTCCCAAAGATCGGCCACTGGTCCGGGAAGTCGAGAAATCTCAGCCATGGTGTTCTACCAATCCCGATCTCGATACGGGCCTCGTGAGCCCGAAACGATGTGCTCTCCGGTTGCCGCACACGCCCGCATCTGGTCTCGATGGGGAGGGCTTGCGACCGGCTGGCGCATTCGAAGTACTTCCGAAGCGATCTGAAGCGATACGGCGACCCTACCCAACGCTTCACGGGTTGTTCAAGGCTCTTCGTTGCGAAACTTGTTCAACTTGGGGAGCGACCTTCTGAACTGTGCGTTAACCTCTGATGACGACCGGCCCCGGTGTGTCCGAGGTGGCCGGAACTCGCTGCCTACCGGAGACTGATCGCCATGGAGGCCCCAGAGAGACGGGACGGGGTGGTGAACGCGTCGACCACGCCTCCCACTCCCACGCTCACCGTCGCGGCGGTGGCTCGCCGGCTGGGAGTGGCTCCCCCCACTCTGCGCACCTGGGACCGGCGGTACGGGCTGGGCCCCTCGGCGCACACCGCCGGCGCGCACCGGCGGTACTCGCCGGCCGATGTGGCCCGGTTGATGGTGATGCGCCGGCTCACCCTGGAAGGGGTCTCGCCGGCCGATGCGGCCAAGATCGCCGTGGCCACGCCGGTCAGCGACGACGGCCGGCCGATGCTCACCCCGGCCGACGGCCTGTCCTTCGACGAGATGGCCGAGGTCGTGCCGTTCCGGGCCGACGGCCCGGTTCAGCCGCCGGCCGACCGGCCCGCCGATCAGATCGACGACGACCTGCTGCAGCCCGTCGTCCTGGACGACAGCTGGACCGGCGACCTGGACCCGATGGACGACGTCCCGGCCGCGGAGCCGGATCCGGATCCGGAGTTCGACCCCTGGTCGGGCGTGCTGCGCTCGGTCGGGTCCGAGCGCGGCACCTCCGGCGGGGGCCGGGTGGTGGCGATGCCCGACGGCACGCCGCAGAACCGCGGCCTGGCCCGGGCCGCGATGGCCCTGGACACCTACGAGATGCACCGCATCCTGCGGGACGCGGTCCGGCGTCAGGGCGTGATCCTGACCTGGAACACCATGATCATGCCGGTGCTGCGAGCACTCGGCGAGCGGACCCGGGTCACCGGCGACGGGATCGACGTCGAGCACGCCTTCTCCGAAGTGATCCTCGGCGTCATGCGCTCGGTCTCGCTCAGCCTGCAGCAGCCCCGCAGTCCGGTGACGGTGATGCTGGCCTGCGCCGACACGGAGTACCACTCGCTGCCGCTGCACGCCCTGGCCGCGGCTCTGGCCGAGCGGGAGATCCCGGCCCGGATGCTGGGCTCGGGCCTGCCGCCGAGCGCCCTGGCGGCCTCGGTCCGGCGTACCGGTCCGTCCGTGATCGTGCTGTTCGCCCGGATGTCCGGGGCCGACGCAGGGGAGGTCGAGAGCCTCCGCCGGCAACGGCCGGCTCCGACCGTGATCCTGGCCGGGCCCGGCTGGGAGAAGGAGACCATGCCCGCCTCCGCCCGCACCGCGTCGTCCCTGATCGAGGCCGTCGACGAGGTCCTGCTCGCGGTGCACGCCTGAGAGTTCAGGTTTGGCCGCCGCCTGTCGAGATCTGATCCAGAGACATCTCCCACGGATGGGGGATGCCGACGGGTTTCGTGAGGTGTATCTGCGTGGCGACGGTACTGGTGTGCGACGACTCTGCCCTGGTTCGGGAAACTCTCCACCGGGCGCTGTCCTCGGTTCCCGGCATCACCCGCGTCGTCGACGCCTCCTCGGGTGAGGAGGCGCTGGCCCGCTGGCCGGTCGAGCGGCCGTCCCTGGTCCTGATGGACGTCCGGATGCCCGGGATCGGGGGCGTGGAAGCGGCTCGACGGCTGCTCTCGCGCCATCCCGAGGCCATCGTGGTGATGGTGACGGTGGCCGAGGACGCCGACGGCGTGGCCCGGTCGGTGGCCGGCGGGGCCCGGGGCTACCTGGTCAAGGACGCCTCCCGCGAGGAGGTGGCGGCCACCGTGGTCTACGCCCTCAGCGACGGCCTGGCCCGGCGCTCGGTGCCGGCCCCGCGCAGCACCGAGTCGTCGGCCTCGGCCCCGCCGCTGACCGAGCGCGAGATGCAGGTGCTGACCGGGATGAGCCGGGGGCGCAGCAACGCCGAGATCGGCAAGGAGCTGTACCTCTCCGAGGACACGGTCAAGACCCATGCCCGACGGCTGTTCCGCAAGCTCGGGGCCGCAGATCGGGCCCAGGCGGTAGCCGTAGGATTCCGCTGGGGTTTGATACGGTAATGCGATGGCCGTTCGGGGCGGCAACCAGAGTGCCGTCGGTGTAACGCCGGGGCCTTCTGGAGCGATGTCTCCGTCGGACGACAGCGAAGATCTTCAAGAGCTGTCGTCCCGCGCCGTCCGAGGCGACGCCGCGGCCACCGAACAATTGCTCAAGGTCGTCCACCGCATGGTTCGCCGTTACTGCCGCGCCCGGCTGGCGCGCTTTCCCGGCGCCGATCACACGGCGGACGACGTGGCGCAGGAGGTTTGCATCGCCGTGTTGTCGGCGCTGGCGCGATACCGAGACGAAGGCCGTCCGTTCGAGGCCTTCGTCTATCGCATTGCCGCCAACAAGGTCGCCGACGCTCAGCGATCCTTCTACCGGGCGGCTGTGCCGTTCGCCGAGATGCCCGACGGTACCGAGACGTCAGCCGGCCCCGAAGAGCTGGTCGAGCGCGACAGCGATGCCCAGACCGTCCGCGATCTGCTCTCCACCCTGCCCGAGACCCTGCGCGAGCTGCTGGTCCTACGGGTGGCGGTCGGCCTGTCGGCTGAGGAGACCGGCCGGGCGCTGGGCATGAGTGCCGGTGCGGTCCGGGTGGCTCAGCACCGAGCCATGCAGCGCCTGCGCCAGCTGGTCACCCCGCCCGCGGTCGCCGCCGCCACGGAGCCGGCATGACCGCGAACCCGCCCGAGAATGGGCCCGAACCGGCCGACCTGTCCCAGCTGGCCGCCACTGATGCCCTGCTCGACCGGCTCGGCGGTCGCGAGCCGGCCGACGACGACCTCGACGATGCCGCCGTGGCCGCGCTGTTCCAGCTCGTGGCCTTCGTCGACGAGTCCCGCGAGCCCGACCTCGGCCTGGCCCGGGTGGTGGAGGTGCTCGACGGCCGGCCGCTCTACGTCACCGGCCCCGAGGAGGCGTCCGAGTCGAGCCGGATCGAGCTCGACGGCGTTCCGGTCACCGTCGCCTCGGCCTCGGCCTCGGCGGATGAGACGGCGACCGTGGTGATCGACCTGACCGACCATCACCGGGCCGATTCGCTCAGCCCGGTGGCCGTCCTCGACGACGTCCCGGTGCCGGCCGACGCCGACGAGCCGGCCGGCGAGCTGGTCGCGGTCCGCTCCATCCGGTCGGCGGCCGGGGCCAAGAAGGCGGACGCCGCTGTCGCCGCGACCCATCGCTGGGAACGCGCTCTGCACAACGCCGCACTGCCGGCCGCGGCCGTGATCGCCCTCTTCGTCCTGGGCAGCGGGGTCAGTGCGGCGGTCACCGGCGACCCGATGACGCCGGTCAACGGCGTCTCCCGGGTGATGGCCCAGTTGCCCGGCGGCGGCGACGACTCGCAGCACCGGGTCAGCCAGGTCCGGGGCGAGATCAGCGCCGCCGACAAGGCTGTCCGCCGGCACGACCAGCCCTCGGCCAGCCGGCACCTGGCCAACGCCCGCAAGGCTCTGGCCGGCGTCCCGGCGGCCAGCAAGGCCGGGCTCCAGCTGGCCATCGCCAACGTCGAGAGCGCGCTCGACGGGCCCCTCGTGGCGCCGGTGGTCCAGGCCACCGCCCCGGCCGTGATCCAGGCCGGCGGTGGCCCCACGGCCGCGCCGACCGGTTCTTCCGGCGGTTCGTCGACGACCGGCACCCCGCCCGTCGGGGTGACCAGCCAGCCCGCCGGCGGCGTCCCGGTCACCTCGACCCCGGCTTCGGCCACCACGACCACCACCACGGCCCCGCCGCCCACCGCGGCCCCCACCACCACGCCCGCGGCGGCCCCCAGCGCGGCGCCGACCACCACCCCCGCCGGCGTGCGCTCGACCCAGGCCGTCCCGATCCAGCCCTCGACCGCACCGACCACGTCCGGGTCCTGACCTACGGCCGGCAGGCTCTAGGATGGATGAGGTGAGCGACCCCAGCAGTGATGACCGGATGGCCGGCACGGCGCGCAACTGGGCGGACAGAACCGCGGAAGACATCCCGGTGATGCCGCTCGGACTCACCTACGACGACGTTCTGCTGCTGCCCGGCGAGAGCGACGTCATCCCCAGTGCGGCCGAGACCCGGTCCCGGGTCAGCCGCCGGGTCGAAGTGGCCGTCCCGCTGCTGTCGGCGGCGATGGACACCGTGACCGAGGCCCGGATGGCGATCGCGATGGCCCGTCAGGGCGGTCTCGGGGTGCTGCACCGCAACCTCTCGATCGACGATCAGGCCCAGCAGGTCGACCTGGTCAAGCGGTCCGAGGCCGGCATGATCACCCATCCGGTGACCATCACCCAGGACGCCACCCTCGACGAGGTCGACTCGCTCTGCGGCCGGTACCGGATCTCGGGCCTGCCCGTAATCGACGCCGGCGGCCGCCTGGTCGGCATCATCACCAACCGCGACCTGCGCTTCGAGACCGACATGTCTCGCCGGGTCGGCGACGTCATGACCAAGATGCCTCTGGTCACCGCCCCGGTCGGGATCGCCCCGGACGACGCGATGGCGCTGCTGGGCAAGCACAAGATCGAAAAGCTGCCGCTGATCGACGGCGCCGGCCGGCTGGCCGGGCTGATCACGGTCAAGGACTTCACCAAGAGCGAGCAGTACCCGCTGGCCACCAAGGACGACTCCGGCCGGCTGCGGGTCGGGGCAGCCGTCGGCTTCTTCGACGACGCCTGGAAGCGGGCGATGGCCCTGGTCGACGCAGGGGTGGACGTGATCGTGGTCGACACCGCCCACGGCCATTCGCACGGGGTGGCCGACATGATCGGCCGGCTCAAGGCCGACTCGGCGGCGGCCCACGTCGACATCGTCGGCGGCAACGTGGCCACCCGAGCCGGGGCTCAGGCCCTCGTCGACGCGGGGGCGGACGGCGTCAAGGTCGGAGTCGGCCCCGGGTCGATCTGCACCACCCGGGTCGTGGCGGGGGTCGGCGTCCCGCAGGTCACGGCGATCCTGGAAGCGGCCCGGGCCTGCAAGCCGGCCGGCGTCCCGGTGATCGGCGACGGCGGCCTGCAGTACTCCGGCGACATCGCCAAGGCCCTGGTGGCCGGGGCCGACACGGTGATGCTGGGCTCGCTGCTGGCCGGCTGCGAGGAGAGCCCGGGCGACCTGGTCTTCATCAACGGCAAGCAGTTCAAGTCGTACCGGGGGATGGGCTCGCTCGGTGCGGCCCAGTCGCGGGGCAAGGCCCGGTCGTACTCCAAGGACCGCTACTTCCAGGGCGACGTCGCCGACGACAAGTTCGTGCCCGAGGGCATCGAGGGCCAGGTGCCCTACCGGGGGCCGCTGGCCGCCGTGGCGTACCAGCTGATCGGTGGCCTGCGGCAGTCGATGTTCTACGTCGGCGCGGCCACCGTGCCCGAGCTGCAGAACCGGGGCCAGTTCGTCCGGATCACCAGCGCCGGCCTCAAGGAGAGCCACCCGCACGACATCATGATGACCGTCGAGGCCCCCAACTACAGCAGCCGCGGCTGACGCCTCGGCCCGCGGCCTGAGGCCCCGGCCCGAGCCGGCTGGGCCACCGCTGCGCGCTCGTATCGGCCGATCTTACCGGTGTACGCCCGGTTCGGCCGTCCCTGCCGGGTGTGCGGGCGACCTTGTCGCTATGCGCCTGGTTCGGCCGAGCCTGCTGGTGGGCGCCAGGTTCGGCTGACTCTGCTTCGACTTTGCTCCAGTTGGCCACTGCCGGGGCTGTGTTGAATCGTTTCGGCGAGGTCTGCCAGGTGGAGTACTGGAGCATTGTCGGTGTATCGGCGGGGGACCCGGCTGTCGGTCGGTGTTCGGCCTGCCTCGATTGGTGCCTGCGGCCCGGCAGGACTGGTCGGCCCCACTGCCGGTTCGGCCGATCTTGCCGATGTGCGCCTGTTCGGCCGAGCCTGCTGGTGGGCGCCTGGTTCGGCTGACTCTGCTCCGACTTTGCTCCAGTTAGCCACTGCCGGGGCTGCGCTGAATCCGTTTCGGCGACGTCTGGCAGGTGGATTACTGGAGCATTGTCGGCGTAGCGACACGGGTGAGCCCGGTGAGCCCGGTGAGCCCGGTGAGCGATCGGCCCGGCGGATCCCGGCGGCCCAGTCAGCCCCGGACCGACCCCGCGGGCGCCGGACCGGAGAGGGCCGGCCCGGACCGGCGCCGGCGGACCGGGTGGGCCGGCCGAGGTGGGTCAGTAGGCGATGGTGAGGGTCACGCGGCGGTTGTGGGCGCGGGCGGCGGGGGTGTTGGCGGCGCCCTTCGGGTGAGGCTCGATCTTGCCGGCAGTGTGCACGCTGGCGCCGACCTTCGTGCTGGCGGCGGTGCAGGCGGCCCGGGCCCGGCTCAGGGCCAGACTGCCGGGCCTGCTCTCCTTGCGGTCGGCGTGCCCGGTGCAGGTGATGCTGCGGGCACCGGTCAGCTTGGCGGCGGTGGCCTTCAGGTAGGCCGAGTCGGCCTTGGCCAGGGTGGGTGAGCCGGAGCCGAAGGTGATCGCCCGGCTGAGGGTGAAGGTCTTGGCCACCACGGTGGCGCTGCCCCTGGCTCTGGTCGTACCGCTCTGGTTGCGCTGGGTCAGTTCGGCGCTGAACGACACCCGCACCCCGCCGGGCCGGGCGGCCAGGTACCGGCCCAGCTCGGTCAGCACGGCCGGCACGGTCACGGTCTGGACGTCGTCGGTCAGGGCCGGGGTGGTGACGCCGTAGCCGATGGTCTGGTTGCGCCCGCTGACCACCGCCGATGCCGTCACCACGCAGCGGGCCAGCACTCCGGTGGAGATCCGGCAGCTGACCGCGGCCGAGCCGGAACGGCCGGTACCGGAGACGATCCGGGTGGCCAGCTTCAGCACCGGGGTGCCCACGGCCGCGACCACGATCGGGGTGTAGCTGCCGTTCACGACCGTGCCCAGGGCGTCGGCGAGCCGGTAGCCGACCGGGGTGGCCGGGCCGCTGAAGCCGGCGACCGGGACGAAGCTGATCACGCCGGTGGCCCGGTCCACCGTGTAGGTGCCGTCCGAGTTGGCCACGGCTGTGTCGGCCCGGCCGCTGGGGTCGAGCAGCCAGATCCCGCCGCCCGCCGGGACCGGCATCCGGGTCGTCTGGGGTGCCGATCCGGTGCCGGTGGTCACGGTCTCGGTGCCGGCCACGGTCACCGGCAGGGTGATCTGGCGGGTGTGCCCGGCCGGGTCGATCCCGGCCGCCAGCAAGGTGTGGGCCCCGGCCAGCCCGGCCGGCACCACGACCGGCAGCGAGAACGAGCCGGCCGAGCCCGCGATCACGTCGTCGAGCACGATCGGGCTGGAGTAGATCGCCACCCGCACCGAGGAGTACGGCGCGAACCCGGATCCGGTGACCGTCAGGGCGGCACCGGGGCTGGTCAGGCCGATCTGGCCGTGGTCGGTGCTCAGCTCGGTGACGGCACCGGCGGGCAGCGTGGCCGGCACCGCCGGTGTGGTCGGGACGACGGCGCCCGGGGCGGCCGACGGGCTCGAGACCTGAGCGCCCGAGCGGGCCACCACGGTGACCGTGTACGCCCGCCCGGCGACCGCGCCGAGCACGCACGACGTCCCGACGGTGACGCAGGTCGACGGGCCGGGATAGGCGGTGACGCTGTACTCGGTGGCGCCGGTGACCGGCGACCAGGCCGCGATCAGGGATGCCGGCCCGGCGCTCAGGCTGACGTTCACCGGGCTGGCGGGCGAGTTGACCGTCGGGGTCGGGGTGGGAGTGGCGCTGCCGGACGGCGTGGGCGTCGAGGTGGCCGACCTCGGCGTCACCGCGTTCGAAGGATCCGACCAGGTCGAGGTTTCCGATCCGCCGTTGGAGGCCAGTACCTGAAAGGTGTAGGTGTCGCCGTTTCTCAGACCGGTGAAGACGCAGGTGGTCGTGCTGGTGATGCAGTGCCCGAAGCTGCGGTCGTCGGTCAGGGTCACGTAGTACCCGGTGACCGGCCCGCCGCCGGCCGGCGGGGTGATCGTGATGGTGGCCTGGCCGTCGCCGGCCACCGCGACCGGGTTTCCGGGCTTGCCCGGCGCGGCCGAGACGTGAACGCCGGGGCCGTCGGTCGCCACCGTCCGGGCGTGCATCCCGGCCGTCGCCGCGGCGGGCAGGGCCTGCGCCGGTGCGGTCTGGACCAGCAGAACCAGGCTGACCACGGCGGCCAGCCCGACTCCGGCCAGCCACCGGCGCCCGGGCCGGCTCGCCGGAACGGTCGGGTGCGGCGACGGGCCGGTAATCGAGGATGGGCGGCGGGCGGCGGTCATGGTCGTTCCCCCTGTGGCGAGTGCCCGGCCGTAACCGCACCCGGGCAATCTGTTCGCTCGGGTGCGAGGGCCTGGACCTTGAGGGATTGCGCACGGCCGGTGAACGGAAGCGAACGGGCTGCGCCGGTACAGACACCGGTAGCCTGACCAGGTGACTGAGATCGAGATCGGCCGGGGCAAGCGCGGCCGGCGTGCCTATACCTTCGACGATGTCGCCATCGTCCCGAGTCGCCGGACCCGCGACCCCGAAGAGGTGTCGACCGACTGGCAGATCGACGCCTACCGGTTCGAGCTGCCGATCGTGGCCGCCCCGATGGACTCGGTGATGTCGCCGGCCACCGCCGTGGCCCTCGGCCGGTTCGGCGGCCTGGGCGTGCTCGACCTCGAAGGACTGTGGACCCGCTACGAGGATCCGGAACCGCTGCTGGCCGAGATCGCCGGCCTGGAGCCGGCCGTCTCGACCCGCCGGATGCAGGAGCTGTACGCCGAGGAGATCAAGCCCGAGCTGATCGTGGCCCGGATCAAGGAGATCCGGGACGCCGGGGTCACGGTCTCGGCCGCTCTCACCCCGCAGCGGACCCAGCAGTTCTGGAAGACCGTGGTGGACGCCGGGGTCGACCTGTTCGTGATCCGGGGCACCACGGTCTCGGCCGAGCACGTGTCCGGCCGGGCCGAGCCGCTGAACCTGAAGCGCTTCATCTACGAACTCGACGTCCCGGTGATCGTCGGTGGGTCGGCCACCTACACCAGCGCCCTGCACCTGATGCGGACCGGGGCGGCCGGCGTGCTGGTCGGCTTCGGCGGCGGCGCCACCCACACCACCCGCGACACGCTCGGCATCCACGCTCCGATGGCGACCGCGGTGGCCGACGTGGCGGCGGCCCGGCGCGACTACATGGACGAGTCCGGCGGCCGGTACGTGCATGTGATCGCGGACGGCGGGGTCGGCCGCTCGGGCGAGGTGGTCAAGGCGATCGCCTGCGGGGCCGACGCCGTGATGCTCGGAGCGGCCCTGGCCCGGGCCTCCGACGCCCCCGGCCGCGGGTACCACTGGGGGCCCGAGGCGCACCACCCGTCGGTCCCTCGGGGCGCCCGGGTCCACGTCGGCACGGTCGGCACCCTGCAGGAGATCCTGTACGGCCCGGGCCGGGCCGCCGACGGCACGACCAACCTGATCGGGGCCCTGCGGCGGTCGATGGCCACCACCGGGTACTCCGACCTGAAGGAGTTCCAGCGGGTCGAAGTGGTGATCTCGCCTTATCAGCCCAGCTGAGGGCCTGATTTCAGCGCGCGCCGAAGCAGCCCGGCCATGAGAATCCAGGCATGGGCCTCGCGCAGTCGGTCGTCGGTTCGGACGGGCATTCGGTAGGACACGGCCGTTCGGATGCTCTTCGTGACTGAGAGTTACGAGTCGTGCCTTAGGGTTGGGCGCTGTGCCGGACACGCGGGTCGACGCCGTCCGCAGTGGCCTATCGCACAAGGTCGGACCCATCCGAAGACCCCCTCCGTGCCGAAGTAGCGGTGTGGGTATCGACAGCGGCGCGCGCAGCGGGCGCCATCTCAGGCACTCCGGGGCGAGGGGGCCGGCCCTCGGCCTGGCTCTGTTCCTGCACGGTGGCCGGGTCAGCAGCACCGAGCCGGTGAGCCGGTTCCAGCCGGCTGCCCTGCGGGTGGCCGTTCTGGCCGCGGCCGTGCACCGGCAGGTCGCCGGGCGCGGTGTGGCCGTCGACAACCTCCGGTTCGCGGTCCGGGGCTGGAACGGGGCCCAGCAGTCCCCGGTGGCCGACGCCCGCTGGGCCCTGGACGACCTCCGGGACCGGCTCGGCCTGCCGGTGGTACTCGTCGGGCACTCGATGGGCGGGCGCACCGCGTTGCGGGTGGCCGGGCACGAGTCGGTCCGCGGTGTGGTCGCCCTCGCCCCCTGGCTGCCCGACGGCGAGCCGATGGCCGAGCTGGCTGGCCGCGACCTGGTGATCCTGCACGGGCAGCAGGACCGGATCACCGACCCGGCGGCCTCGGCCCGGTACGCCGAGCGGTCCCGGTCGGTGGCTGCCGCGGTGAGCTACCACGACATCCCCGGCGACGGTCACGCGATGCTGCGGCGGGCCCGGACCTGGAACCGGCTCACCGCGCAGGCGGTACTCGACTGCCTCCGACCCTGTGGGGTGCCGGAACGATGACCCAGTCCTCGACCGCGGCCGGCCGGCCGCGGGTTGCGGTGATCGGCAGCGGTGTCTCCGGGCTGACCGCGGCCTACGTGCTACGGGTCAGCCACGAGGTGACCCTGTACGAGGCCGACGACCGGCTCGGCGGCCACGCCGACACCCACGACGTCACCGATCCGGCCGGCCGGGCGCTGGCCGTCGACACCGGCTTCATCGTGCACAACGCCCGCACCTACCCGACCCTGCTGCGGCTGTTCGCCGAGCTCGGTGTGGCCACCCAGGAGACCGACATGAGCATGTCGGTGCGCTGCGACGGCTGCGGCCTGGAGTACTCCGGCGGGCAGGGGGCGGGCGGCGTCCTGGCCCAGGGCCGGTCCCTGGTCCGGCCCGACTTCCTCCGGATGCTGGTCGAGGTCAAGCGGTTCCACCGGCACGCCCGCCGGGTCCTGGCCACCGACCCGCTGGCCGGCGGCGACCGGACGACGGCCCAGTTCCTCGCCGACGGGCGCTACTCCCCGTTCTTCATCGCCCATTTCATGACGCCGCTGATCGCCGCGGTCTGGTCCTGCGGCCCGGACACGGCCCTGCGCTACCCGGCTCGCTACCTGTTCGCCTTCCTGGACAACCACGGCATGCTCTCGGTCAGTGGATCGCCGCGCTGGCGGACCGTCGTCGGCGGCTCGCGCAGCTACGTTCAGCTGGCGGTCAAGGAGCTCGCCGCCGTCCGGACCGGGACGCCGGTCCGGTCGATCACCCGCACCGGCCCGGTCGGCGCGCCCGGCTCGCCCGGCGCGTCCGGTGCCGGCCCGGTCGAGATCCGGGACGCCGCCGGTACCTCGGCCCGGTTCGACGCCGTCGTCGTCGCCACCCACCCGGACCAGGCCCTGCGCCTGCTGGCCGATCCCACCCCGGCCGAGACCGCCGCCCTGGGGGCGTTCAGCTACACCGCCAACCCGGCCGTGCTGCACACCGACACCTCGGTGCTGCCGCGCAGCCGGCGGGCCCAGGCCTCGTGGAACTACCGGATGCCGGACTGCTCCGGCCGGGCCCGCAACGTCGAGGTCACCTACGACATGTCGCGGCTGCAGCAGCTGGACACCCACGAGCGGTACCTGGTCTCGCTCAACGCCGGCCGGCTGGGCGGGCCCGACGGTGACGCCGCGGCGGTGCTGGCCCGGATGGACTACGCCCACCCGCAGTACACGCCCGGGTCGGTGGCGGCCCAGGCCCTGCTGCCGGCTTTGAACGACGGCGTGACCGCCTTCGCCGGGGCCTACCACGGCTGGGGTTTTCACGAGGACGGCGCCCGCTCCGGGCTGGCCGCCGCGATCTCGCTCGGCGGCGCCTGGTGACGGCGCCCGGGGCCGGCACCGCGGCCGCGCTGTTCGAGTGCGAGATCGTGCACACCCGGACCAGCCCGCTGCACAACCAGTTTCGCTACCTCAGCTACCTCTGGCTGGTCGACCTGGATCACCTGCCGAGACCGGCCGGGCCGTTGCGGCTGCTGGCCGGATTCCGGGCCGGTGACCATCTGGGCGGGCCCGCGGCGGACGGCGTCCCGCGCTCGATCCGGCAGAACCTCGACACCTACCTGGCCACCGAGGGCATCGACCTGGCCGGCGGGCAGGTGCTGATGCTCACCGCGGCCCGCGTTCTGGGGTACGTCTTCAACCCGCTGTCGGTCTACTGGTGCCACGACCGGGCCGGCGCGCTGGTCTGCGTGGTGGCCGAGGTGCACAACACCTACGGTGAGCGGCACTGCTACCTGGTCCGGACCGACGAGCGGGGCCGGGCCGAGGTCGAGAAAGACTTCTACGTCTCGCCTTTCGAACCGGCCGGCGGGGCCACGTACCGGATGAGCCTGCCCGAGCCGGGCCCGGCGCTCGACCTGACCATCACCCTGCACCGCCCGGGGGCGGCGCCGTTCGTCACCGGGGTGCGCGGCCGGCGCCGTCCGGCGACCACGGCCAATCTGCTCCGGCTGGGCCTGCGCTACCCGCTGGCCCCGCTGATGGTGACCGTTCGCATTCGCCGGCAGGGCATCCGGCTGTTCTTCCGCGGGCTGCGCGTCGTCCGCCGACCCGACCACGAGAAGCAGGAGGCCGTGCAATGAGTGCATCCGTCCCGACCCAGAGTGAAGAGCACGGTGACGGCCGTCTGCGGTCCGGTGCGACGACCCGGCCGGCGGCTCCGGCGGCTCCGGCGGCCGGTCCGGTTCTGGCCAGTGCGGCCGACCTGGCGGTCCGCTGGCCGGACGTGACCCACGTGCCCGCCTTCGGGATCAAGGCGGCGATCGCCCGGCGGTTGTTCCGCCAGGCGGTGCGGCGGCTGCCGATCCGGGTCGTCGTGCCCGGCGTCCTCGGCCGGCAGGTCTGGGGCGCCGGTGACGACCAGGCTCCGGTCATGCAGTTGCTGCGCCCGGACGACTTCTTCGCCCGGCTGGGGGCCGGCGGCCTGATCGGGTTCGGCGAGTCCTACCTGGCCCGCGACTGGGTCGCGCTCTCGCCCGAAGGTGCCCTCGGCGCGGTGCGACCGGCCGGTGAGGCGGTCGTGTCCCGGCCGGATCCACTGGTCGCGCTGCTCACCGTGTTCGCCTCCCGGCTGTCGCAGCTGGTCCCGCCGACCCTGCAGCGGTTGCGCCGGCTCGCCGTCCGCTACCAGCCCAAGTCGGAGGAGAACACGCCGGGCGGCTCGCGCAGCAACATCTCCCGGCACTACGACCTGTCCAACGACCTGTTCGCCACCTTCCTCGACCCGACCATGACCTACTCGGCCGCGATCTTCGGCCCCGAGGACGGCGAGAGCGCCGATTCCGGATCGGGCTCGGCCGAGGAGGAACTGGCCGAGTGGGACGAGCTGCCCGCGGCCCAGGCCCGCAAGATCGACCGCTTGCTGGACGCCTGCGGGGTCGGCGCCGGCACCCGGCTGCTGGAGATCGGCACCGGCTGGGGGGAGCTGGCCCTGCGGGCCGCGGCCCGCGGTGCGGTCGTGCACTCGGTCACCCTGTCCGAGGAGCAGCTGGCCCTGGCCCGGGAACGGGTCGAGGAGGCCGGCCACAGCGACCGGGTCACCATCGAGCTGTGCGACTACCGGGCCGTCACCGGCGAGTACGACGCCGTGGTCAGCGTGGAGATGATCGAGGCGGTCGGCGAGGCCTACTGGCCGGCCTACTTCGGCACGATCGACCGGGTCCTGGCGCCGGGCGGTTCGGTCGGCATCCAGGCCATCACCATGCCGCACGACCGGATGGTGGCCTCCCGCCGGACCTACACCTGGATGCACAAGTACGTGTTCCCGGGCGGGCTGATCCCGTCGGTGGCCGCGGTGCACACCGCCGTGGGAACCACCTCGCTGCGGGTGACCGGTGACTTCGCCTTCGGTCTCGGCTACGCCGAGACCCTGCGGCTGTGGCGGGAGCGGTTCGTCGAGGAGTCGGCCGAGGTCCGCCGGCTCGGCTTCGACCCGATCTTCCGCCGGATGTGGACCTTCTACCTGGCCTACTGCGAGGCCGGCTTCCGGTCCCGGTACCTCGACGTCCACCAGTTCGTGCTGCGCCGGCCCGAAACCGCCACCTCGACCCCGGAGATCTGATGAGCGACGTCCTGGAGAGCACCGGAACCGGCCTGGCCGGAGAGCTGGCTGCCGTCGTCGCGCCGCTGTTCGGCGGCCGGCTGCCGATCCGGCTGCGGGCCTGGGACGGCAGTGAGACCGGCCCGGACGACGGCCCGACCCTGGTGCTGCGCTCGCCCCGGGCGCTGCGCCGGCTGCTCTACCACCCGGGTGAGCTGGGCCTGGCCCAGGCCTACGTGACCGGCGAGATCGACGTCGAGGGCGACCTGGTGGCCGGGCTGCGCCGGGTCTGGGCCGCGGCCCGGGAACGAACGACGGACGGCGCGAGCACCACCGGGCTGACCGCGGGGGCTCTGGCCCGGCTGGCTCCCCGGGCCCTGACCGTGGCCGGCCGGGCCGGCGCGTTCGGCCCGCCGCTGCCGCCGCCGGACTCGCAGGCCCGGCTGCGCGGCCGGCGGCACAGCGGCCGGCGCGACCAGGCCGCCATCGCCCACCACTACGACCTGTCGAACGAGTTCTACGCCCTGGTGCTCGACTCGCGCCTGGCCTACTCCAGCGGGTACTGGGTCAGCGACGCCGAGGGCTACGGACTGGAGGACGCCCAGTCGGACAAGCTCGACCTGGTCTGCCGCAAGCTCGGCCTGACCCCCGGGCAGCGCCTGCTCGACGTCGGCTGCGGCTGGGGTTCGCTGAGCATCCACGCGGCCAAGCACTACGGCGTCACGGTCACCGGGATCACCCTGTCCCGGCAGCAGGCCGAGTTCGCTCGCGGCCGGATCACCGGGCTCGGGCTGGGCAACCGGGTCCAGATCCGGTTGCAGGACTACCGAGAACTCGACGGCCCGGGGTACGACGCCGTGGCCTCGCTCGAGATGGGCGAGCACGTGGGCGAACGCAACTACCCGGTCTACGCGGCCACGCTGCATCGGATGGTCGTGCCCGGCGGGCGGGTGCTGGTGCAGCAGATGTCGCGCGGCGCCGACCACCCCGGCGGCGGGGCCTTCATCGAGGCATACATCGCACCCGACATGCACATGCGGCCGGTCGGGGAGACCGTGGCCTTCCTGGAGCGGGCCGGGCTGGAGGCCCGCGACGTTCACGCCCTGCGGGAGCACTACGTGCGAACCGTGCAGGCCTGGTACGAGACCTTCGAGTCGCGCTGGGCCGAGGTGGTGGCCCTGGTCGGCGAGGAGGTGGCCCGGGTCTGGCGGCTGTACCTGATCGGTGGCGGCCTGGCCTTCGAGGAGGGCCGGATGGGCGTGGACCAGATTCTGCTGGTCCGCCCGCGGGCCGACGGTGGCAGTGGCCTGCCCGCCCTGCGAGCCTTCTGAGATGAACCAGTCCTTCGGTGATCTGCTCGGCGACCTGTGGCCGGTACTGCTGGCCACCCTGGCTGCCGCCGTCGTGCTGCAACTGGTCACGTTCGCGGTCGGGCTGCGGCTGGGCCGGCTCAGCGTGGTCGACGTCACCTGGGGAGCGAGCTTCGGGCTGATCGCGGTGGTCGGCTGGCTGGCCTCGACCGGCAGCCCGGCCTCCGACTGGCGGCGGGCCCTGATCGTCGTCCTCACCGTGGTCTGGGGTGGGCGGCTGGCCGTGCACATCGGCCTGCGCCAGCGCGGCGCGCCCGAGGACCCGCGCTACACCGAGCTCATGTCGAAGGCCAAGGGGCACCCGAAATGGGCCGCCCTGCGCTCGGTCTTCCTGCTCCAGGCGGTGGCCGCCTGGTTCATCTCGCTGCCGTTGCAGGTCGGTCTGGTCGACTCCGGCGGCCTCGGGGTGCTGGGCTGGATCGGGGTGCTGGTGTGGGCGGTCGGCTTCTTCTTCGAGTCGGTCGGCGACACCCAGCTTGAGCGGTTCAAGGCCGACCCGGCCAACCAGGGCCAGGTGATGGACCGCGGGCTGTGGCGTTACACCCGCCACCCCAACTACTTCGGGGACGCCGCCGTCTGGTGGGGGCTGTTCCTGCTGTCGGCCGAGGCCGGCTGGGGTTGGCTGACCCTGCTCTCGCCGCTGCTGATGACCTGGTTCCTGACCGCGAAGACGGGCAAGCCGTTGATGGAGAAGCAGCTGTCCAAGTCTCGGCCCGGCTACGTCGAGTACGTGGAACGCACCAGCGGCTTCATCCCGTGGCCGCCCAAGAGCTCGACCACGGCGTCAAAGTGATTCTGAAGCAGTAGTTTTCGAGTTATCCACAGGTGGATCTCGGGCGGCGGCGCGGCCGGTAGGGTCGCAGTCATGGGGCAGACGAACCGAGAACGACGGCGGCTGAAAGAAGAGGGCCGGCAGCGGGCCCGGGCGCGTTCGGAGCAGGCCGCGTCCTCCCCGGGCCCGTCCGACCCGCCGGGCACGGCGTTCGGGGCCGCGACCTCGACGTCGCCCGGCGACGAGGCGACCACCCGGCAGGCGATCGCGATGATCGTGGCCGACGCCAGCCGGGCCTACCACGCCGGCAACGGCACGGCGTTCGAGGCCGCGTCGGCCCGGCTGGTCGGGCATCCCGATCTCGGCGGCTGGCGGGTCACGGCCGAGCGATCGCTGAGCGGCTACCTGGTGGCCGAGATCGGCGAGGCCTGGCGCCGGGGCTGGCAGCCGGCCGACCTGGCCCGGGTGGTGGGGCGCCGGTTCGGGGCCGCCCATGTCCGGTTGCTGCGCGACGCGATCGCCCTCGACCTGCAGAGTTACGCCCCGGCCACGCTCGATCCGCGGTGGGCGGGTCAGCTGGCCGAGCTCGAGGCCTCGGTCTGGTGGCCGGCCGACCGGAGCCTGCTCCGGGCCTGGTGCGAGCAGCCCGGCGACGACTGGGTGAGCGTGCTGTCCCGGGCCCTGGAGCTGATCTGCCTGGTCCACAGCCTGATCGTGCTGGAGCAGCTGGGCCCGCTGCCGGGCACGGCCCGGCCCCCGCGCTCCGCGGCCGACGCCGATCGGCCGCCGGTCGACGAGCGGATGCTCAGCCGGGTCCGGGCCCTGCTGGCCAAGGCCGAGTCGACCACGTCCGAGGCCGAGGCCGAGGCCTACACCGCCGGGGCCCAGGAGCGGATGGCCCGGCACAGCATCGACTTGGCCATGCTGGCGGCCACCGCCCCGGGCGAGGCTGACCGGCCGGCCGGCCGCCGGATCGGGATCGACAACCCCTACGAGGGTTCCAAGGCGGTACTGCTCGACGCGGTGGCCAAGGCCAACCGGTGCCGCTCGGTCTGGAGCCAGTCGCTCGGCTTCTGCACGGTGATCGGCTACGAGCCCGACCTCGACGCGGTCGAGACCCTGTTCACCTCGCTGCTGGTGCAGGCGATCACCGCGATGACCCGGGCCGGCGCCCGCACCGGGCCCGGTGGCCGGTCCCGCACCCGGGCCTTCCGGTCGTCGTTCCTGGCCGCCTACGCCTCCCGGATCGGCGAACGGCTCTCCGAGGTGATCGAGGTGCAGACCGAGGCGGTCCGGGCCGAGCCCGGCGGCAGCGACCTGCTGCCGGTGCTGGCCGCTCGCAACCAGGCCGTCGACAGCGCCTTGAGCACGATGTTCCCGCAGCTCAAGCTCAAGTCGACCGGGTCGGTGACGGACGCTGAGGGCTGGCACTCCGGTCTCGGCGCGGCCGACCTGGCCACGCTCAACACGGGCAAGGGCATCCGCGACTGAGGCGCCCACGGCCGTCGGCGGGCCCGTCGATCGCGGCGTCCGAACTGTCGATCACGGCGTCAGGGCGGGCGCCTCGTCCCGCCACGAGCGCCACAGCGCCGCGTACGAGCCACCCCGCTCGATCAGCTCGTCGTGGGTGCCCAGCTCGGTGATCCGGCCCCCCTCGACCACGGCCACCCGGTCGGCGTCGTGGGCGGTGTGCAGCCGGTGGGCCACCGCCACCACCGTCCGCCCGGCCAGCACGGCCGACAACGACCGCTCCAGGTGCCGGGCCGCCCGGGGGTCGAGCAGCGAGGTCGCCTCGTCCAGCACCAGGGTGTGCGGGTCGGAAAGCACCAGCCGGGCCAGGGCCAGCTGCTGGGCCTGGGCCGGCGAGACCGGGTACCCGCCCGATCCGATCACCGTGTCCAGGCCCAGGGGCAGCGCCGTCACCCAGGTCAGGGCATCGACCGATGCGAGCGCGGCCCGCACGGCGTCCTCGTCGGCCCGGGGGCGGGCCAGGCGCAGGTTCTCGGCCACCGTGCCGACGAACACGTGCTGCTCCTGGGTGACCAGGGCCACGTGCCCGCGCAGCTCTTCCAGGGGCAGGTCGACCAGCGGCACCGCCCGGCCCAGGGCGACCGTGCCGACCGTCACCGATCCGGCGCCGGGCGGGTGGATCCCGGCCAGCAACCGGCCCAGGGTCGACTTGCCGGCCCCGCTCGGCCCGACCACGGCCAGCCGCTCGCCCGGGCGCAGCACCAGGTCGACGTCGTGCAGCACGTCGTGGCCCTCCCGGTAGGCGTAGCGCACCGCGCCCGCGGTGACCTGCCGGGCGCCGGCCGCGTCGGGCCGGTCCGGGCCCGCCACCCGGTCGTCCGGGACCAGCCCGACCCCGAGGATGCGGGCCAGCGAGGCCCCGCCCACCTGCAGTTCGTCCAGCCAGTTGAGCAGCTCGTCGAGCGGGAACATGAGCTGGACGACGTACAGCGTCACCGTGGTCAGCGTGCCGACGTCGACCCGGTCGTGCCGGGCCAGCCAGCCGCCCCAGCCGAGCACCGCCGCCACCGGCAGGGTGTAGCTGAACTCGGTCACCGGGTACCAGACCATGCGCAACGACAGGGTGTAGCGCTCGGTCCGGTAGATCCGGGCCAGGTCGTCGTCCACCTTCCGGCGCCGGCCGGGGCCGAGCCGGAGGGCGGCCACCGTGCGCGCGCCGTCGAGGGTCTCGCCGACCGTGCCGGTCAGGTCGGCGTAGGCGGCCATCTCGGCCAGATACCCGGCCCGGGCCCGGTTCAGGTACCAGCGGCCGGACAACACCACCGGCGGCACCACCACCAGCACCGCGACCGAGATCAGCGGGCTGGTCAGCACGGTCGCGACCGCGGTGATCACCAGGCTGACCACAGCCACGATCACACTCGGCACGGCGTAGCGGACGGAGTCACTCACCGCCTCGACGTCGTGCGTGGTCCGCGAGACCAGGTCGCCGCTGCCGGCCCGCTCCACCGTCGAGAGCGGCAGCCGGGTGACCTGCTCCAAGAACCGTTCCCGCAGCTGCGCGAACACCTGCTCGCTCAGCACCAGCGACGAGCGGTGGGCGATCCAGGTCAACCCGGTCTGCACCAGCAGGGCCAGGGCCAGGACAGCGACCACCCGGTCGACGCCGCCGGAGGTGGCCGAGCCGGAGCTGACCGACTGCACCAGCCGGCCCAGCAGCAACGGCCCGGCCAGGCCGGCCGCCGCCGCGGCGGCGTGCAGCACCACGGTCAGGGTCAGCCGCCGGCGGTGCCGGGCCAGCAGCCGGCCGGTCTCCCGGCGAACCTGACCCGGGTCGGCGACCGGCAGGGTGACGCTCATCCGAGATCCTCCTCGCCGCCGAGGTCGTCGTCGCCCCGGATCACGATCCGCCGGTAGGCCGAACTGGAGCGCAGCAGTTCGCGGTGGGTGCCGGTGCGCGCCACCCGGCCGTCGAGCAGGAGCACCACCTCGTCGCAGACATCCAGCATCAGCGGGCTGGCCGTGGTCACCAGGGTGGTCCGGCCGGTGCGAGCCGCCCGCAACCGCTGCGCCACCCGGGCCTCGGTGTGCGCGTCGACGGCCGAGGTCGGCTCGACCAGGACCAGAATCTCCGGGTCGGCGAGCACTGCCCGGGCCAGCACCAGGCGCTGCCGCTGGCCCCCGGAGAAGTCCCGGCCGCGTTCCTCGATCCGGGCCGACAGGCCGTCGGGCCGGGCGTCGAGCAGGTCGGTGCCGTCGGCCACGGCCAGGGCGGCCAGCACCTCGTCGTCCGAACGGCGCCCGGAGGGGTCGATCTCGCCGCGCAGCGTGCCGGTGAACAGTCTCGGCTCGGCCTCGCTGACCAGCACTCGTTCGCGCAGCTCGTGCAGGTCGAGCCAGTCCAGGGCGATCCCGCCGAGCCGGGGCCCCTCGGCGGGCCGCTGTTCGGCGTCGGCCGGTTCCAGCCGGGCCAGCCGGTCGGCGATCGCCGCGGCCTCCTCGGGCCGGCTGGTGACCACACCGGTGAGCCGGCCCGGGGTGAGGGTCAGGCCGGTCGCCGGGTCGTGCAGCGGCGAACCGGCCGGCGGCAGCGGCAGCGCGCGCGGCTCGTCGTCCGGCGGGGTGAGCTTCTGGTCGATCCGGTTCAGGACGGCGATCATCCGGGCCGCCGCGACCCGGCCCCGGATCGCCTTGGACAGCATCTCGGTCGCCGTCTCCAGCGGCATCCGCAAGAAGGCGGCGTAGCCGTACACGGTGACCAGCTGCCCCGGGGTGAGCCGGTGATCGAGCGCGGCGTGGGCCGCCATCCAGGTCAGGACGACGACGAAGACGCCGGGCAGCAGCACGTGGGCGGCGTCCAGCCCGGCCTGCAGCCCGGCCACCCGCACCCCGGCCCGCCGGACGGACTGGCTGCGCTCGCGGTAGCGCAGCAGGAACTCCTGCTCGCCGCCGATCCCGCGCAGCACCCGGATCCCGGCCACGGTGTCGGCGCCGAGCGCGGTCAGGCCGCCCTCGCGCTCGCGATGCTGCTTCTGCCTCCGCTGCAACGGCCGGATCACCGCGCCCAGGGTGGCGCTGAGCAGCGGCACGCCGAGGGCGACCCAGATCCCCAGCCGCAGGTCCATCCGCAGCAGCAGGACGGTCACCACCAGGTACGAGCCGACCGCACCGGTGCCGCGGCCGATGATGTCGTAGAGGTCGGCCAGCCGGGGAGCGTCGGTGCTGACCGTCTCGACCACCTCGCCGGTGGTGGTGCCGGCGGCGACGGCCACCCCGTGGCGGGCGATGTGATGGCCGATCACCTGCTGGCTGCGGGAACTCGCCTGCAGCCAGTTGGCCACCGCGAACCGGTGCCGCATCGCCCCGGCGAGGGCCGTGGACAGCCCGACCGCGAGCAGGACGGCGCAGCCGACGGCCAGCGCCCGGCCGTTCCCGGCGCGCACCCCCGCGTCCAGGGTGCGGCCGACCACCAGCGGGATGGCGGCCTGGGAGAGCATCCACACGGTGCCCAGCACGGCCGCCCCGAGCAGGGTCCAGCGCTGCCGGGCGGCCAGCCCGAGCAGGAACCGGTCGGGCGAGCTGAGCTCGAGCTCGATCGGGTCCTGATCCGGGAGGGTGATCACGTAACCCCACGCTACGTACTGCTACCGATCGGCGCACCTGAGTTTCCCGGCCCCGATGTTCCCGGTTGTCCGGGTGGTTCCGACCCGGCTCCTGGGTCAGGACCACCCGGAAACTGCTCGGCGTCCGGTGGTCCGGACCGGTGGGGGCGGGGTGGGGGTGGGCGGTTACGGTTGGGGGGTGCTGCGAACCGCGCTGCGGCCGCGCTGGCTGGGTCTGCTGCTGGTCGCGCTCGTGGCCGCCTCCGTGATGGTCCTGCTGGGCCACTGGCAGCTCGGCCGCGCCCGCGAGCACGGCCGGGAGCCGGTCGAGCGGCTGGCCCGGGCGCAGGTCACGGCGGGGCCGAAGCCGCTGGCCCAGGTGATCAGGGCCCGGCAGACCTTCCCCCGGGAAGCGGTCAACCTCCGGGTCACCGCGACCGGGTACTGGGACTACGCCCACCGCCTGCTGATCACCGACCGCACGCTGAACGGGCGTAACGGCTTCTGGGTGCTGGTGCCGTTGAAGCTGGCCGACGGGTCGGCGTTGCCGGTGGTCCGGGGCTGGGTGGCCACCCCCACGGATCCGGCGGCCACGGGTACGACCGGTACACCCGGCCCGGCCGGCGCCGTCCAGGTGGTCGGCCTGCTGCAGCCGACCGAGGCCCCGCTCGATCACACCCCCGGTCAGGCCGACCGGTTGCCGGCCGATCAGCTGGCCCGGATCGCCGCCACCGACCTGGTCAACCGCTGGCCGTTCCCGCTGATCACCGGCTTCCTGGTGCAGCAGTCGCAGACCCCCGCCACCGGTCCGGCGCCGGCTGCCGTGCCGCCGCCGACCCCGGACAGCGGCCTCGACCTGCTCAATGTGTTCTACGCCTTCCAGTGGTGGCTGTTCGCCGGCGTCACCCTGTTCTTCTGGTGGCGCCTGGTCCGCGACGACCACCTCCGCGGCCCGAACGCCGATCCGGACGCCGATCCGGACGCCGATCCGGACGCCGATCCGGACGCCGATCCGAACACCGATCCGGACGCCGACTCGGACGCCGGGCCCGAGGTGCCGGTCCTGGCTCCGGACGGCGTCAGTAGGGTGACGACATGAGTGAATCCGCCCGATCGCAGTCGGTGGGCGCCTCGCTCACCCGGTACCGGGTGCTGGCCTACACGACCGGCGTCTTCCTGCTGCTGCTCACCCTGCACGTGATCGTCCAGTGGCGGCAGTCGGTCAGCGACAACATCCCGTTCTCGGACGCCGAGGGTCTGGGCCGGTGGCTGCCCGGCGGCGAGTTCTGGATCCCGGCCGGGCACGGCTGGCTGTACCTGGCCTACGTGATCGCCTCGCTCGACCTGTGGTTCCGGACCCGGCTGCCGGCCCTGCGCATGGTGCTGGTGGTGCTGGCCGGAACCGTGCCCGGAATGTCGTTCGTGGCCGAGCACTGGGTCAGCGGGCGGGTCCGGCCGATGGCGGCGGCGATCGTCGAGCGCGCCGGTCGGTAGGCTGAGGTGGTGAGTCAGCCCACCCTCGAGCCCGTGGCCCCCTCCTCCGAGTCGCCCGTCGGCGCCGAGCACCGTCCGGTGCTGGTGGTCGACTTCGGCGCCCAGTACGCCCAGCTGATCGCCCGTCGGGTGCGTGAGGCCCACGTGTACTCCGAGATCGTCCCGCACACCATGTCGGTGGAGCGGATGCTGGCCAAGGACCCGGTGGCGATCGTGCTGTCCGGCGGTCCGAGCAGCGTCTACGAGGACGGCGCCCCGCAGGTCGACCCGGCCCTGTTCGAGGCCGGGGTCCCGGTGCTGGGCATCTGTTACGGCTTCCAGGCGATGGCCCTGGCCCTCGGCGGCGAGGTCGCCCGGACCGGCCTGCGCGAGTACGGCGGTACCAGCGTGCAGGCCGCCGGGGCCCAGGCCGACGGCGACTCGACCCTGCTGCACGGCACTCCCGATCAGCAGTCGGTCTGGATGAGCCACGGCGACTCGGTGAAGACGGCGCCGCCCGGGTTCGATGTGCTGGCCGAGTCGTCCGGGGCGCCGGTGGCCGCGTTCGAGGACCGGTCCCGCTCGCTCTACGGCGTGCAGTGGCACCCCGAGGTGCGGCATTCCACGTTCGGCCAGCAGGTGCTGACCAACTTCCTCTACCGCGGGGCCGGCCTGCCGGGCGACTGGACCACCGGCAACGTGATCGAGGAGCAGGTGCAGAAGATCCGGGCCCAGGTCGGCGCGGGCCGGGTGATCTGCGGACTCTCCGGCGGGGTCGACTCAGCGGTCGCCGCGGCCCTCGTCCAGCGGGCCGTCGGAGACCAGCTGACCTGCGTGTTCGTCGACCACGGCCTGCTGCGCGCGGGCGAGGCGGAGCAGGTCGAGCGCGACTTCGTGGCCGCCACCGGGGTCAACCTCAAGGTGGTCACGGTGGCCGACCGGTTCCTGGCCGCCCTGGCCGGCCTGACCGACCCGGAGCAGAAGCGCAAGACCATCGGGCGCGAGTTCATCCGGGTCTTCGAGGACGCCGCCCGCGAGGTGGTGGCCGAGGCCGCCGCCGCGGCCGGCCACGGTGAGGGTGAGCCGGTCCGGTTCCTGGTCCAGGGCACGCTCTACCCCGACGTGGTCGAGTCCGGCGGGGGTGAGGGTGCGGCCAACATCAAGAGCCATCACAACGTCGGCGGGCTGCCCGACGACCTGCAGTTCGAGCTGGTCGAGCCGCTGCGCACGCTGTTCAAGGACGAGGTCCGGGCGGTCGGCCTGGAGCTCGGCCTGCCGACCGAGATCGTCGGCCGGCAGCCGTTCCCGGGCCCGGGGCTGGGGATCAGGATCGTCGGCGAGGTCACCGGTGAGCGGCTGGAAACCCTGCGGGCGGCCGACTCGATCGTCCGTGAGGAGCTCAGCGCGGCCGGCCTGGACGGCGAGATCTGGCAGTGCCCGGTGGTGCTGCTGGCCGACGTCCGTTCGGTCGGGGTGCAGGGCGACGGGCGCACCTACGGACACCCGATCGTGCTGCGGCCGGTGTCCTCCGAGGACGCGATGACCGCCGACTGGACCCGGGTGCCGTTCGACCTGCTGGCCAAGATCTCGACCCGGATCACCAACGAGGTGCCCGAGGTGAACCGGGTGGTGCTGGACATCACCAGCAAGCCGCCGGGCACCATCGAGTGGGAGTAGAGCCGGCCGCAGCCAGACCACCGACGATCTACGACGTCGCCCGCGAGTGCGGGGTGTCTCCGTCGACCGTGTCCCGGGCGTTCTCCCGGCCGGGCCGGGTCAGTGCCGTCACCACCGAGCGGATCCGGGCCGCGGCGTCCAGGATCGGGTACCGGACCGAGCCCGTTGCCCGGGCCCGGGCGCTGACCCGCACGTCCCTGATCGCGGTGGTGGTCTCGGACATCGCCAACCCGGTCTACTTCCCGGTGATCCGCGGGGCCGAGCAGGCCGCCGCCGAGGCCGGGCTGAGCATCCTGGTGTGCGACTCGCAGGAGTCGGCGCCGGGCGAGCGGGCCGGGATCGACCAGTTGCTGGCCCTGGTCGACGGCGTGGTGCTGGCCGGTACGCGGATGTCCGACGCGGCCGTGCGCACGATCGCCGGCCGGATCCCGGTGGTGCTGCTCAACCGGGTCGTGCCCGGCGTCCCGGCCGTGGTGACCGGCAGCGAGGCCGCCATGGCCGAGGCGGTCGAGCACCTCGCCGGTCTCGGCCACCGTTCGATCAGCTACGTGGCCGGGCCGCCGGCCTCGTGGGCGGACGGCGTGCGCTGGCGCTCGGTGCAGGAGAGCGCCCACCGGATCGGCCTCGGAGTGCACCGGATCGGGCCGTTCACGCCGACCGTGCTCGGTGGCGAGCATGCCGCGAGCGAGCTGCTGAAGCACCGGCCGACCGCGGTTCTGGCCTACAACGACCTGCTGGCCATCGGCCTGCTGCGGGGGCTGAGCCGGGCCGGCGTCGGGGTGCCGGCCGAGATTAGCGTGGTCGGCTGGGACAACATCTTCGGCTCCGATTTCTGCGCCCCCCCGCTCACCACCGTGTCCGCCCCGCTGCGGGCGCTCGGCACGGTGGCCGTGCAGCGGCTGGCCGGCCTGATCGCCGGGGCCGAGTCGTCCGCCGCCGAAACACCGACCCGGCTGCCGGCTCAGCTCGTGATCCGCGAATCGACCGCGCCGCCGCGTCGCGGCCCCGGGCCGGCGTGATGGAGTGAACCGGTGACGCAGCCGCCCCCCGACCTCATCGCCTGGTTCGACGTGTCGGCCGGCAGCGCCGGGGACATGATCTGCGGGGCCCTGATCGACGCCGGAGCCCCGCTGGACCTGGTCCAGGCCGCGGTCGACGCGGTGATCCCGGGAGCCGTGCGGCTGCGGGCCGAACCGGTCACCCGGGCCGGGCTGCGGGCCACCGACCTGACGGTGCAGGTGCTCGCCGCTGATCAGGACCATCGGTCGTGGTCCACGATCCGGGGCCTGCTGGAACGCTCGGCCCTCGAGCCGGAGGTGCGGGCCGGGGCCACGGCCGTCTTCGCCCGGCTGGCCGAGGCCGAGGGGCGGGTGCACGGGATCGAGGCCGACGACGTCCACTTCCACGAGGTCGGGGCCCTGGACTCGATCGCCGACGTGGTCGGCAGCTGCGCCGCGCTGCACGTGCTCGGCCTCGGCGGCGGCATCGCGGTCGCCGGCGGGCCGAGCCGGATCGGGGCCGGGCCGATGGCGCTGGGCAGCGGGCAGGTGAAGAGCGCGCACGGCCGATTGCCGGTCCCGGTGCCGGCGGTGCTGGAGCTGGTCCGGGGCTGGTCGGTGGTGGCCGGCGGGGTGGGGGAGCTGACCACGCCGACCGGGGCCGCGATCATCACCGCGCTGGCCGGCGAGTGCGCTGCTCTGCCCGCCTTGACGGTGGAGGCGGTCGGGACCGGGGCGGGGGACCGGGACACCCCGGGCCGGGCCAACGTGGTCCGGGTCGTGATCGGCCACCCGGGGACGATCGCGGCCGTGGCTGAGCCTGCCTCGGTGGCCGACGGGTTGGTCACGACGGCATCGGCGGCCACGGTTCTGGAGACCAACGTCGACGACCTCGACCCGCGAGTCTGGCCCGGCGTGCTGGCCCGGCTGCTGGCGGCCGGCGCGTCCGACGCCTGGCTCACCCCGATCCTGATGAAGAAGGGCCGCCCGGCCCACACCCTGTCGGTGCTGTCGTCCCCGGACCGGGCCGCCGCCCTGCGGGCCGTGATCCTGCGCGAGACCAGTGCCATCGGGCTGCGCGAGCACGCCGTGACCAAGCACGCCCTCGACCGGGTCTGGGTACCGGTCCCGGTCACCGGGGGCAACGTTCGGGTCAAGGCCGCGGCCAGTGCCGGGGTGATCGTGCACGCCACCCCGGAGTTCGAGGACGTCGCCGCGCTGGCCGAGGAGGCCGGCCGGCCGGTGCGCGACGTCCTGGAGGAGGCAGTGGCCGCGGCGGTGACGGCCGGGCTGGTGCCGGGGTCACCCGCGCCCGTCGGCTGAGGCTCGTTCGGGCCTGTCGAAAGCGGTCAGGTGCCGGAACGGGCCGCCGCGGAGTTGAGCACGCTCAGGGTGAAGGCCCCGGACTGGATACCGGCCAGATCCAGCGCCACGTAACGGAAACCGGCCGCACGCACGGCCTGCAGCACCTCGGCCCGAGTCGGGTCGGCCGCGGCCTGGGCGATGTCGGCGGCCGGCAGCTCGAGGCGGGCGACGTCACCGTGGTGCCGCACCCGGACGTCGTCGAAACCGAGCCGGCGCAGGCCGGATTCGGCGGTGTCGATCTGTTGCAGCTTGGCCGGGTCGACCTCGCTGAAGTGCGGGATCCGGGAGGCCAGGCAGGGGGCGGCCGGCTTGTCCGCGGAGGGCAGGCCCAACGCCCGGGCCAGGCGACGGACGGCGGCCTTGTCCAGCCCGGCCTCGGCCAGCGGCCGGAGCACCCGGTGCTCGGTGGCGGCCCGGCTGCCCGGCCGGTCGGGGCGCTTCGCGTCGTCGGCGTTCTCGCCGTAGGCCACCGCGACCAGCCCGTGCTCGGCCACCACCTGATCCGAGATCCGGGTGAACAGTTCGTCCTTGCAGTGGAAACACCGGTCCGGGCCGTTGCGCCGGTACTCCGGCCGGTCGCCCTCGTGGGTGACCACCTCGACCACCCGGACCCCGATGAACGCGGCGACGTCGTGGGCGGCCCGGCGCTCGTCGGCGGCCAGGCTGGGCGAGATCCCGAGCACGGCGACCACCCGGGCGGCGCCCAGGGCCCGCACCGCCAGGGCGACCAGCACCGAGGAGTCGACGCCGCCGGAGAAGGCGACGCCGAGCGGAGCCTGGCCGTCGAGCAGCGCGGCGACCCGATCGGCGTCGGCCCGGTCCGGCCCGGTCAGGTCCGGCCCGGTCAGGTCGGCCCGGTTCACGGCGTCGGCCCGCCGGACCGGGTCAGCCGGTACAGCACCTCGCCGGCCTCGGGAATGACCAGGGTGTCCGGCTCGGCGGCCCAGGCCTGCGGATCGACCAGCGCCGGATCCAGGTAGTCCAGGTTGGCCGCGCGGACGACGTCCTCGGGGATGCCGGTGGCCAGCGTGACCGTGACCCGGCCGGTCTCGACCCCGGTGATCTCGTCGTAGTGGCCGGCGCCACGCAGGTGGGTGGAGTGGGCCAGATCGCCCCAGGGAGTGTCCTTGAACCGGTCCCACTGCTTCACGAAGTAGTCCCGGCAGTGGTACCCGATCCGGGTGATCTGCGGGTGCATGGCGCTGATCTCGGTGATGTGCGGGGCGTAGATCACCACCTGACCGCCGTCCCGGACCACCGGCTCGACCTTGTAGAACCCCTTGGCACCGGTCCACATGTCCTCGTACTTGGCCGGGATCACCGACAGCACCCGGCCCACCGGAGCCTCGAGGTAGCGCACGTGGGTCCGGGCCGAGACGTCGGCGGCGGCGGCCCAGGCCGGCTGGGGTGGGCCGAACGTGGCGGCGTGCAGCTCGCCCGTCCCGGGCTGGACCACCAGGCAGAGGGCCAGCTTCTCGGTCGGTACCAGGGCCGCGGCCTCGTCGATCAGGGCCCGGACCGGGGTGATGCCCCGGGTGCCGATGATCTCCACGCTGCTGATCAGGGCGCCCAGCCAGTGCGACACGTTGATCACGTCCTGGGCCGACACCCCCGGGAACAGGTACTTGTGGCCCCCGGAGAAGCCGACCACCTCGTGCGGGAACACCGGGCCGACGATCAGCGCGACGTCGTGCTCGACCACGGCCCGGTTGATCCGGACGTCGACCGCCCGGTGCAGCCGCCCCTCGGACAGCTCGCCGATCCGGTCGGCCCCGATCGTGCCGACCGAGACGAAGGTCTCCTCCCGCCACCACTCGTGGTTGAGCACGGTCAGCCCCGGGTAGCGCTCGGCCGGAGCCGCCGGGCCGGCGCCGGGCCCGGCGACGTGCACGGCCAGGTGCTCCGGTGACATGGCGGCGTGGGTGCCCAGCGCGATCAGCGCGGTCAGTTGCGACACCCGCCCGTGCAAGGCCGAGTGCACGGCGTCCAGCAGCAGGGGCAGCGGGCAGCTGCGGGTGCCGTCCGGCACGATCAGGCAGACGCTGCGCCCGTCCAGGTCGAGCCGGTCGAGCTGCTCGGTCACGAACGCGCGGATCTCGGCGGCGGTGAGCACCTGGTCCGGCCCGCCGATCCGGGCCACCGCTCCGCCGGTCGCGAGCGCCGGCCGGTCTTCGCCCAGGGTGGTCATCGAGCTCCTTCGATCATCGGTTCAGCGCCGCGGTCCTTCCGGCACCATGCTCCGCCGACCCCGGGCCTGGCAATCGAGCCGGGCTGTCGAGCGCCGATCGACCCCGATCGGTGGCAACCGGTGGCAACTGCGGGCCGCCGGGCCCGCGAGGTGGTCAGCTTGGGTCCATGCCCTCCGTCGCTCCTCTGGCTCCGCACCAGGACCGGCTGCTGCCGGCCGATCCGGCGGTGCGCTCGCTCGCCCGGACCCTCTACGACGCCGTCCGGGACCGGCCGATCATCTCCCCGCACGGTCACGTCGAGGCCCGGCTGCTGCTGGACGACGAGCCGTTCCGCGATCCGGCGAGCCTCTTCGTCACCCCTGACCACTACGTGACCCGGCTGCTGCACGCCAACGGGGTGCCGCTGGAGGCGCTCGGCGTCGGCGCCGGCCCGCTGGAGGAACCGCAGGCCCGAGCGGTGTGGCGGCAGCTCTGCGAGCACTGGGGCGCGTTCGCCGGGACGCCGGTCCGGTTCTGGCTGGAGGCCGAGCTGGCCGAGATCTTCGGTGTCGACGTCCGCCCGTCGGCGGCGACCGCCGACACCGTCTACGACCAGGTGGCCCAGCGGTTGACCGAGCCCGGGTACCGGCCCCGGGCGCTGTTCGAGCGGTTCGGGATCTCGGTCCTGGCCACCACCGACGACCCGGCCGACGACCTGGCCGCCCACGCCGCCCTGGCCGCGGACCCGAGCTGGGCCGGCCGGGTGGTGCCGACCTTCCGGCCCGACCGTTACCTGGAACCGGCGGGTGCGGGCTGGCCCGCCCTGATGGCCCGGCTGGCCGAGGTCTCCGGGATCGACACCTCGACCTTCACCGGCTGGGTGCGGGCGATGGAGCAGCGGCGCCATCACTTCCAGGCGCACGGCGCCGTGTCCGCCGACCACTCGCACGAGGACGTGCGCACCGATCCGCTCGACCCGGCCGAGGCCGAGCGGATCTACCGGGCCGCGCTGATCGGCCCGGTCGGTCCAGCCGGCTCGGTCGATCGTGAGCAGGCGAGTGCGCTGCGCCGGCACATGCTGCTGGAGATGGCCCGGATGTCGGCCGACGACGGGCTGGTGATGACCCTGCACCCGGGCGTGCGCCGGGGCCACCACGGCCCGACCGCGACCCGGTTCGGGCCGGACACCGGCAGCGACGTCCCGATCCGGATCGAGTTCACCGACGCGCTGCGGCCGCTGCTGCAGCGGTTCGGCACCGCGCCCGGCTTCCACCTGGTGCTGTTCACCCTGGACGAGACCGTGTTCTCGCGGGAACTGGCCCCGCTGGCCGGGTTCTACCCGAGCGTCTACGTGGGGGCGCCCTGGTGGTTCCTGGACGCACCGGACGCCGTCCGGCGGTACCGCGCAGCGGTCACCGAGACCGCCGGGTTCGCCAAGACCAGCGGTTTCATCGACGACACCCGGGCGTTCTGCTCGATCCCGGCCCGGCACGACATGTCCCGCCGGCTGGACGCCGGATTCGTCGCCGGCCTGGTGGCCGAGCACCGGCTCGACCCCGACGAGGCCCTGGACGTGGTCACCGACCTGGTCGGTGGCCGCCCGACCGAGGTGTTCAAGCTGTGACGCCACCGGTGCGGCTGGTCCATCTCGGGCTCGGCAACTTCTTCCGGGCCCACCAGGCCTGGTACACCGACCGGGCGCCGGACGCGGCCGACTGGGGTTACGCCGCCTACAGCGGGCGCAGCACCGAGCTGGCCCGGCGGCTGCAGGCCCAGCACGGGCGCTACACCCTGATCACCCGGGCCGCCGCCGGCGACCGGTTCGACCGGATCGAGGCGGTCGTCCAGGCCCACCGGGGCGACGATCACGAGAGCTGGCTCGCCCGGCTGGCCGATCCGCAGGTCCGGGCCCTGACCGTGACCGTGACCGAGGCCGGCTACCGGCGGGCCGCCGACGGCGGGCTGGACCGCTCCGACCCGCAGGTGGACGCCGACCTCGAGGCGCTGCGCGGCGACCTGCGGGCCGCGGTCGGGTCGGCGCCGGCCCGGATCGTGGCCGGGCTGGCCGCCCGCCGGTCCGCCGATGCCGGCCCGCTCGCGGTCGTGCCCTGCGACAACCTGCCCGACAACGCGGCCGCGGCCGCACGCGTCGTCCTGGAGCTGGCCGAATCGCTCGACCCGGCCCTGGCCGGCTGGATCGGCGAGTCGGTCGGCTGGGTCACCACCATGGTCGACCGGATCACCCCGCGGACGACCGATGACGTGCCGGCGGCGGTGCTGGCCGGGACCGGCTGGGCCGACCAGGCCCCGGTGGTCACCGAGCCGTTCAGCGAGTGGGTGCTGAGCGGCCCGTTCCCGGCCGGCCGGCCGCGCTGGCAGGACGCCGGGGCCACCTTCACCGACGACGTCACCCCGTACGAGCAGCGCAAGCTCTGGCTGCTGAACGGGGCCCACTCGCTGCTGGCCTACACCGGCTCGGCCCGCGGGCTGACCACCGTGGCCGAGGCCCTGGCCGACCCGGTGAGCCGCAGCCGGCTCGAGCGGTGGTGGGCCGAGGCCTCGCCCTGGCTCAGCCTGCCCGCCGCCGACGTGGCCGCCTACCGGGCCGCGCTGCTGGAGCGGTTCGGCAATCCCCGGATGCGGCACCGGCTGGACCAGATCGCCGCCGACGGCTCGCAGAAGCTGCCGATCCGGATCCTGCCGGTGCTGCGGCTGGAGCGGGACGCCGGCCGGGTCCCGCCGGGAGCGGTCTGGGCCCTCGGGGCCTGGCTGGTGCACCTGCGCGGCCACGGGTTCGCGGTGAACGACGCCGGGGCCGCCGGGCTGGTGCCCCGGGTTCAGGGCCGGCCCGGTGACGCCGTCCGGGCGGGGCTGACGTTCCTCGATCCGGCTCTGGCCGACGACGGCGAGCTGGTCACCGCGGTTCAGGCGGTGGTCGAGGAACTGCTCAGTGCCTGAGTCAGAGCTGGTCGAAGCCGTGCGGGGTGGGCTGGAACGACCGCGACAGCCCACCCAGCGGGATCGAGGTGAACGACCCGCCGACCCGCTCCGGGGCCGGCGGTGGCTCGACCCCGGTTCGTGGCCGGCGACCGCTGCCGTCGGCCGGCACCACGTCGGCGTAGATCTCGGCGTCGTCCCGCGGTTCGTAGCCGAGCGCCCGGGCGGTGGACAGGTCCCACCAGGCCCGGGTGTTGGCCGACACCCCGTAGGCGATCACGTGGCCGCGGACCTCGCCGCTCAGGCTGGCCGACAGCAGCCGGGCGGCGTCGTCCGGGCTGAGCCAGGTGGCCAGCTCGAGCCGGTTGCGCGGCTCCGGGCGGCAGGTGCCGATCCGCAGCGAGACCACCTCCAGGCCGAACCGGTCGGCGTAGAGCTGGCCCAGGGCCTCGGCCGCCACCTTGGCCACCCCGTAGAAGGTGTCCGGCCGGGGCCGGATGTCGACCTTCAGGTCGACGTCGGCCTCACGCTCCCACATGCCGACGGCGTGGTTGCTGCTGGCCAGGACCACCCGGCGGATGCCCCGGCGCAGGGCCGCGTCCAGCACCGCCTGGGTGCCCTGGACGTTCGCCTCCAGGATCTCGGCCAGCGGGGCCTCACCGGCGATCCCGGCCAGGTGGACGACGGCCCCGCAGCCCACGGTCGCGGCGTCCAGGGCATCGGCGTCGTGCACGTCGATCGACATCACATCGAGGTCGCCGTTGGGCTCGCGGTCGAGGCAGTGCAGTTCCCAGCCGAGATCCGTCAGCCGCGGCCGGATCAACCGGCCGATCAGCCCGGAGGCACCGGTGAGCAACACCGGTGACTTCACAGAGCTGGGAATGGTGGTCACTGTGGCGACCCTAGCCGGGCCGGAGAATTGATGCATCCCTCAAATCCGTGGTCAGCGCGCACATTTCTGTCACCGCTCAGGTAGCCCGTATAAGGTCACGCGCGTGTCTTCCGCTCCCGCCCGGCCGATCCCGGCCGCTGCCGGAGCCGAGGCCGGTTCGACGGCCGGGCCGGAGGGTGTCCGTGATCACGCCGGCCGGCGGCCGGCCCTGGACGGGGTCCGGGCGCTCGCCGTCACCGCGGTGGCGGTCTACCACTTCGGCGGGGGCAACCTCTCCTGGCTGCCCGGCGGGTTCCTCGGCGTCGACGTGTTCTTCGTCCTGTCGGGCTATCTGATCACCGGGTTGCTGCTGGCCGAGTACGAGCGCCGGGGCCGGATCGACGTGCTCGGCTTCTGGGTCCGGCGGCTGCGCCGGCTGGCCCCGGCCCTGATCCTGATGCTGCTGGTGGTGAGCGCCTGGGTCTGGTGGTACGCCTCGCCCAACGACTACCCGCGCCGCCGGGCCGACATCTTCTGGACCGTCGGCTACCTGGCCAACTGGCACCTGATCCACAGCTCGGAGACCTATTTCGCCGCCTACAACGCGGCCTCGCCGCTGCGTCATGCCTGGTCGCTGGCGGTGGAGGAGCAGTTCTACCTGGTCTGGCCGACGCTGGTGCTGCTCCTGATGGCGCTGGGCCGCCGCCGGTTCGGCGCCGACCGGGCCCGCTGGACGGTCGGCGCCGGGGCGGTGATCGGGATCGGGTTGTCGGTGTACTGGCTGGCTGCCGACTACGACCCGCTGTACCCCTCGCACGCCTACTACAGCACCCAGGGCCGGGTTCAGGAGCTGTTCGTCGGCGCCCTGCTGGCGGTGCTGCGGCCCCGGCTCGCCCGTACCGCCGGGCCGGGCCGGGGCGGCCGCGTGACGGCGGCCGTGGCCGCGGCCGGGCTGGCCGGGTTGGTGCTGGCTCTCCGATTGCTGCCGGACGACACCGCCCTCTTCTACCGAGGCGGGGCCCTGGTGATCTGCCTGGCCGTGGCCGCCCTGATCGCCGGGCTGGAGACCACCCCGGACGGCGTCCTGGCTCGGCTCTTCTCCTGGCCGCCGGCGGTCGGGCTGGGCCGGATCTCGTACGGCGTCTACCTCTGGCACTGGCCGCTGGTGGTCGCGATCGGTGTGGACGGCGGCATGCCGATGCGTCAGCAGGTGACCCGCCAGGTGCTTCGCGTCGTCCTCACCCTGACCGCCGCCACCCTGTCGTTCTTCCTGCTCGAGCGGCCGGTCCAGCGCAGCCGCCGGGTGCTGCGCTCGCCCCGCCGGGTGGTGCTGGCCGCGGTGGCGGCCTCGGCCCTGGTGGTCGCGGTCGCCGTCCCGGCCACCGCGCTGCCCGGCACGCTGGCCGAGCAGCTCAGCCACAGCAGCGACACCGCCTGCCCGGGCGAGCGCAACGACCAGCTGCTGACCTGCACCTGGCCGCTCGGTGTGGACGTCGCCCGGCGGCCGGTGCGGCTGGCCCTGCTCGGCGATTCCACCGGCCGGGCCCTGGGGCCGGGCCTGAACGACTGGGCCGACGCCACCGGCAGCACCTGGGTGGACGCCGCCTGGAAGCTCTGCACCGCCGGCGGCCTGCTGATCACCAACGGCGACGTGGCCCCGGACCTGGCCGCCAACACCTGCCACGACCAGGCTCCCGGTCTGATCAGCGGCGTCCTGACCCGGTACCGCCCGCCGCTGGTGCTGGTCGCCGAGTACTGGGTGAACGCCCGTCCGGTGCTGGTCGACGGCCGGCGGCTGGAGCCGGGCACCGCGGCCTGGAAAGCGGCCCTGAAGAGCGGTTACCAGGCCCTGGTCGACCAGGTCGCGGCCTACGGCGGCCGGGTCGTGTTTCTCGAGCTGCCGCCGCCCGGGGCCCAGCTGGGCACGGCCGTCGCCGCCGGCCGCCCAGCCGGCCGGGCGATGCAACCGGTGTTCGGCAACGGCAGCTACGTCGACGGGTTCAACGCGGTGCTGCGCTCGGTCGCGGCCGGCCGGCCCGGCTCGGCCCGGACCGTCTCGGTGACCGACCTGGTCTGCCCGGGCGGGGTCTGCGGCGCGGTGCAGGGCGACACCCTGGTCCGGTACGACGGCGTGCATTACACAATCCGGTTCTCCCGGTACCTGGTACCGATCCTGATGCGCCGGATCGGCCCGATCGCCGGGGTGAGCGGGTGAGCGCGGTGACTCACGCCGGCCGCCGGCCGGCTCTGGACGGGATCCGGGCCCTGGCCGTGACCGCGGTGCTGATCTACCACTTCGGCGGCGGGTCGACCTCCTGGCTGCCGGGCGGGTTCCTCGGCGTCGACGTGTTCTTCGTCCTGTCGGGTTACCTGATCACCGGCCTGCTGCTGGCCGAGTACGACCGGACCGGCCGGATCGACCTGCCCGGGTTCTGGGTGCGGCGGGCCCGGCGGCTGATGCCGGCCCTGATCGCCATGCTGCTCGCCGTCTGCGCCTGGATCTGGTGGGCGACCCCGCTGGAGAGCTACCCGGCCCGGCGCACCGACGTCTTCTGGACCGTCGGTTACCTGGCCAACTGGCACCTGATCAAGGCTCAGGACGACTACTTCGCCGCCTACAGCAGTGCCTCGCCGCTGCGGCACACCTGGTCGCTGGCCATCGAGGAGCAGTTCTACCTGGCCTGGCCGCTGATCCTGCTGATCCTGCTCTGGCTCGGGCACCGGCTGAGCGCCCGGTGGGGCGGGTCCGCCCGGTACGGGCCGGTGTGGCTGGTGGCCGGAGCCGGGGTGGTGCTCTCGGCCACGGCGATGGCCACCGGCTACGACCCGGACTACGCGGCCACGGCCTACTACAGCACCCAGGACCGGGTTCAGGAGCTGTTCGTCGGCGTGCTGCTGGCGGTGCTGACGGCCCGGTGGCGACGTCGCCCGGCGGCCGACCCCGCCGGCGACCCGGCCACTGACCCGGCCACTGACCCGGCCATCGAGACCACTGCCGGCCGCCGCCCGGCGGTGGCGGCCGCCCTCGCCCTGATCGGGGTGCTGGCCGCGTTCGGCCGGCTGTCCGACTCCGGGCCGCTCTACTACCGCGGCGGCGCGCTCGCGGTCAGCCTGCTGGTCGCCGTCCTGATCGGGAGCCTCGACCGGTGGCCGGACACGGCCGTGGCCCGGGCCTTCTCCTGGCGGCCGGCGGTGGGCCTGGGCCGGATCTCCTACGGGGTCTACCTGTGGCACTGGCCGCTGGTGCTGGCCGTGCCCGTGACCAGCCACCAGCCGCTGGTCGAGCAGGCCGGCCGGCAACTGGCCCGGCTGGCCCTGACCCTGCTGCTGGCCGGGCTGTCGTTCCGTTACCTGGAGCAGCCGATCCAGCGCGACCGCCGCTGGCTGACCTCCCGGCGCCGGGTGCTGGTGGCCGTGCTGGCGTCGTCCTCGCTGGTGGTGGCCCTGGCCGTGCCGGCCACAGCGCTGCCCGGCGACCTGGCCGCCGAGCGGACCGATCGCAGCGACATCTCCTGCCCCGGCGGTGAGACGTTCGAGCACTTGATCAGCTGCGCCATGCCGGCCGGAGCCGATCCGGTCCGGAACCCGCCGCGGGTGATGCTGCTCGGCGACTCGGTGGCCCGCTCGCTCGGCCCGGGCCTGGACCGATGGGCCACCGACACCGGCAGCACCTGGTTCAAGGCGGCCTGGCGGCGCTGCCCGTCCACCGGGCTGCTGGTGCTGGACGTCGGCTCGCTCACCCCCGACAGCACCGCCCGAGCCTGCCACGAGCAGGCCCCGGCCCTGATCAGGCAGGCCCTGAACACCTACCGGCCGCAGATCGTGCTGATCGCCGAGACCTGGCTGAGCGATCACCCGGTGCTGGTCGACGGGGCCAGTGCCGCGCCCGGGACACCGGCCGACAGCGCGGCCCTGAAGGCCGCGTTCGGTCGGCTGGCCGACGAGATCGCCGGATTCGGCGGCCGGGCCGTGTTCGTGGCCCTCCCCCCGGTGGGCGACTCGATCGGGGCCCAGTACGCCCGGGGCCGCCCGGCCGGGGCCCACCGCGACACGGCCGACGACACCTTCTCGGTCGGCCGGTACAACGCCCTGCTCCAGGACGTCGTGGCGAGCCGGCCGGGGACGGCGCGGCTGGTCTCGATCACCGACGTCGTGTGCCCGGGCGGTCCCTGCCCGGCGGTGATCGACGGCACCCTGGTCCGCGGTGACGGCACCCACTACACCACCGCCTTCGCCGAGAAGCTGGTCCCGATCCTGCTGGCCCGGGCCTGGCCGGGCCGACCGTGATCAGGCGAACTGCCGGCCGATCGGGCGCCGAGCTCAGGGCGCCGCCGGGGCGGTGCTGCCCCGCACGGTCAACGTGGCCGTGGCCACCTGGCGGTGCTCGACCACCGTGCCGTCCAGGATGCTCAGCAACTGCCGGCCGGCCGCGTGCCCGTAGCCCTCGACGTCCCGGGCCAGGGCGGTCAGCGACGGCGTGACCAGCCGGCAGCGGACCGAGTCGGCCCCGGCCACCACCGACAACTCCCAGGGCACGTCGATGTCGAGGCGGCGGGCCACGTCGAGAGCGGAGATGGCCATCACGTCGTCGTCGTAGACGATCGCCGAGGGGCGCTGCGGCGACTGCAGCAGCCGGCGGGTGGCGGCCGCCCCGGCCTCCACGGTCGGGGCCACCACCACCGTCTGCACCGCGACCCCGGCCCGGCCGGCCACGGCGTCGAAGGCCCGTTCCCGGACGGCGCTGACCGCCAGTTCGGGCCGGCCGACGACCCGGGCGAGCTGCCGGTGCCCGAGCGACAGCAGGTACTCGGCCAGGTTGCCGAAGGCGGCGGCGTCGTCGGACCACACCGTCGGGGTGGCCCCGCAGGCGCCGGTGTGCGGCCCCTCCAGGCCGACCACCGGGATGCCCAGGGCCCGCAGCCGGCGGATCCGCTGATCGTCGTGCTGCACGTCGGGCACGACGACGGCGAACACCTCGCGGGCGGCCCACCACTGGGCGCAGACGTCGACCGCGTCCTCCTCGTCGTCGGCCAGATGCAGCAGGGCCCGGATCCGGCGGCCGGCCAGCACCGATTGCAGGCCGCCGACGAACTGGAGCAGGCCGTCCTCGCCGGCGAACGACCCACCGCCGGACGGCAGGACCAGCCCGATGCTGCGCGGCCCGGCCCGCAGCGACCGGGCCGCCGCGCTCGGCCGCCAGCCGCACTCGGCGGCGATCCGGAGCACCCGCTCCCGGGTCTCGGCCGAGACCCCGGGCCGGCCGTTGAGCGCGTAGGAGACGACCGCCGTCGAGACGCCCGCCCGCCGGGCGACGTCCACGATGGTCGGACGCTTGGTCACAGCCGTATTGTGCGGCTTGAACGGGGCATATGGTGACACGCCGGGCAGATATTTTCTGGCTTCGGCCGAACGGAGGAGGCAATGACGCCTCATGACACTGCACCCGGTGCGGGCCCGGCCCGACCACACGCCCGACGGCCGGCCCGAGAACGGGCCCGCGATCAGGACGATAGCCGTGCTGGCCCCGTTCGTCGGGGGTTTCTACTTCGGCAACCTACTCTCCGGGGCGGCCCGGGCCGCGGCGGCTAGCAACCACGTCCTGCTGGCGGTGCAGACCTTCCCGGCCGGCCTCGACCGGGGGGAGGATCCGGAGTCACCGCCGCACGAGGCCCAGGTCGCCGCGGCCCGCTCGACCGCGATCCGGCTGGCCACCCGGACGGCGTCCGGACTGGTCGTGATCAGCACCGCGGTGCGATCGCGCGACCTGGGCCGGCTGCACCGGCTGGGCAAGCCCCTGGTGCTGGTCAGCGGCGAGGCCAGCGAGTGGCCGGTGCCGGTGGCGCTGCCGGACAACGTGGGCGGCGTCCGGGCCGCGGTCGAGCACCTGATCGGCCACGGCCACCGGCGCATCGGGTTCGTCGGCACGCTGGCCCAGAGCGACCTGACCGAGCGCTACGAGGCCTACCGGGGGGCCCTGGGCGAGAACGGCATCGAGCCCGACCCGGCCTGGCTGTTCCTGGCCGACGACACGCTCGAGGCCGGTGGTCGCTCGGCCGGTGAGCGGTTGCTGGCCGCCGGCCGCCCGACCACGGCCCTGATCGTGGCCACCGACCGGAACGCGATCGGCGTCACCGAGGCGCTCACCGGGGCGGGCCTGTCGCTGCCCCGCGACCAGGCGATCATCGGCTTCGACAACACCGAGGCCGGGGCCCGCAGCCACCCGCGCCTGTCCAGCGTCGAGCCGCACTTCGAGCGGGTCGGCGAGCAGGCCGTGCAGCTGCTCAGCGCTCTGCGCCGCGGCGGCCCGGTCCGCCGGGGCCGGTACCGGACGGCCACCAGCCTGGTGATCCGGGAGTCCTGCGGGTGCCCGGGCGGCCCGCCGGCCACGGTCGGACGCCGTCCGGCGGTCCTGCCGGCCGGTCTGGAGGCGCTGCTGGCCGCGGCCGCCCGCAAGGCCGAACCGCCCGAGCCGGCCGCCCTGAACCGGGCCGCGGAAGCGGTTTTCGCCGCCGAGCCGGCACCGGAGACGCTGACCGAGCTGGTGGCCGCGGTCCTGGCCGACCAGCCCGGGGCCGAGACCGCGGCCGCGGTCGTGCTGGCCCTGATCCGGGCCCAGTCCCAGGCCCAGCTGGTGCGGGCCGGCCAGCTCGAGACCTCGATCACGGCCCAGGTCCAGATCGGGATGGACCTGATGCGCCCGGGCCGGGCCGACCCCCGGCGGCTGGACTGGCTCGCACCGTCCCGGGTCACGGCGGCCTGCCTGGGCCTGTGGTCCGACCCGGAGGAAGGCCTGCCGGCCCGGCTGCGGGTGGCCGGTGCCCGCGACCGGGACGGCGTCCTGGACCCGTTGATCGGGGTGCACTGCGCGCTCGGCGACTTCCCGCCGCCGGCGATCCGGCAGCGCTGCTCGGCCGAGCGCGGCGAGGCGGTGATCGTGATTCCGGTGACCACCGAACGCCGGGAGTGGGGCCTGCTGGCGGTGGTCGGCTCGGTCGAGCACCGGGCGACCAGCGTCCGGGACGACTACAACCACTGGGCCACGCTGCTGGCCGTCGCCCTGGAGCAGGACGAGCTGCTGCGCTCGCAGGACCGCCAGCGGGCCGATCTGGAGCAGGCCTACGTCCGCGAGCGCGAGCTGGCCGACAGCGTGCGGGCCAGCGAGGAACGGTATGCCCTGGTGACCCGGGCCACCGACGACGGGTTGTGGGACTGGGACGTGTCGGCCGGGGTGGTCTACTACTCGCCGCGCTGGAAGTCGATGCTCGGCTACGGCGAGGACGAGATCGGCGGCACCCCGGGCGAATGGCTGGACCGGGTGCACCCCGACCACCGGGCCGATCTGTCGGCGGCGATCGCGGCCCAGCTCGGCGGCTCCCGCTCGCAGCTGGAGCTGGAGCACCGGGTCCGGACCCGGGACGGCGGCTACCGCTGGGTGCTCTGCCGGGCCCTGACCGTGCTCGACGAGGCCGGCTGCCCGGCGCGGCTGGTCGGCGCGTTCATCGACCTGGCCGACCGCAAGGCGCTGGAACAGCAGCTGCGGCACGGCGCCCTGCACGACCCGCTGACCCAGTTGCCCAACCGGGCGCTGTTCCTGGACCGGCTCGAGACGGCCCGGGCCCGGGCCCGGCGCCGGCCGGACGACGACGCCGCCCTGATGGTGATCCGGGTGGCCGGGTCGGCCCGGACCGCGGCCGGAACCCCGCCGCCGGTCGCCGGGCGCGGGTCGGCGACGGATTCACTGATCGGCCGGCTCGGCCGGCGGCTGGCGGTCAGCCTGGACGAGCTGGACGGCGCCGGCCGGCTGGGTACCGCGGAGCTGGCCGTGCTTCTGGCCGACGACGGGCAGCGCGACCTGACCGCGGCGGCGGGCCGGATCGAGGCCGAGCTGAGGACCGAACTGGATCCCGAGCCGAGCACCGAATCCCACCCCGAACCGATCGCCCGGCTGGAGTACGGGCTGGTGATCGGGGTCGGCCGGCACGAGTCGACCGACGCGGCGCTGCGGGCCGCCGACATCGCGCTGCACCGGGCTCAGGTCCGGGGCGGGCGGGTCAACGGTGGGCCGGCACGGTGATCGGGTGCTCCCGGTCGCCGGCCCGGACGACGTCGGCCAGCGACTCCCGTGGCCCGACCCAGGCGCCGGCCCAGATCACCGACCGCTCGGCCCGGCCGAGCACGCTCGCGCCGTCCCCGATCACCGTTCGCCCGCCGGAGGCATGCAGGTTGGCGGCCAGGTAGTCGGCCGGGGTGCCGCAGTCGACGACCACCGCGGAGTCGGGCAACCGGATCAGGTCGAGCCGGCCGCCGGTCAGATCGTGCCGCCACAGCACCTCGTACAGGCCGCTCGGGGTGACCGCCAGGCCGCGCAACCGTGACCAGGGCAGCAGGCAGGCCCCGACGTACCGCAATGGAGTGCCGTCATCGGCGGTGAAGTCGGCCCGACCGGTGGTGGCCCGGCAGAGCAGCCGGCAGCGTTCGCCGTCCCAGCCGTCGGTGAAACCGGCCAGGCCGCCGGGCAGATAGCTGTCGGCGTTGGTGACCAGTGCGTCCCGGCCGTCCAGCCAGGGGCGCAGGGCGGCCAGGGCGCCGGCAGTGCCCAGCGTCTGACCCGGCTCGACCTGGAGAAAGGCCCGGCCGTCGGCGAAGTGGGCGGCCAGCTGCTCGGCGTGGTGGTGGGCGTTCACGGCCAGCCGGTCCGGGCCGGAGCCGGTCAGCGGGGTCAGCCGATCCAGGGCCAGGTCGACCAGGGCCCGGTTGCCGACCGGGCAGAGCGCCTTGGGTCGCAGGTCGGTGAGCGGCCGCAGCCGGGTGCCGGCCCCCGCGGCCAGGGCCACGCCGGCCGGCGTCGACGGGCTCACGAGCCGAGCAGTCGACCTTCGTGAGCGGCGTCGGCCCGGAACCGGGTGAACTCGGCCAGGGCCTGCGCGGTCGGGTCGTCGACCTCGCCCATCGCGGTCGGCAGCAGCCACTGTGCGGCCAGGGCCTCGCCGGCCGCGTCGACCTCCGGGGCCGCGTCGGCCCGGACCCAGAACAGGATGTCGACCCGGCGCGACGACGGCTCGACCACGGTGGCGAAGGGCAGGCCGACCTGGACCCGCAGGCCGGTCTCCTCCTCGATCTCGCGAACCACGGCGGAGGCGGCGTTCTCGCCCCGGTTGATCAGCCCGCCGGGAAAGGTCCAGCCCTGACGGTGTCGCTGGGAGAGCATCAGCAGCCGGCCCTCGTGCTCGATCAGGCCCAGCGCCCCGACGGTGTGCCCGGGGGCGACCCGCCGGATGATGAACAGCCGGAGGAACCGGGGCAGCCTGCGGTAGAGGCTGAGGGCCATCGCGTGAGGACGGCGGATCTCCTGGCGGCCGGACATTGGGGAAGCCTAGGGGAATTCCGGTGAAGTGCGAGGGCCGGTAACGTCCTGCGGGTGCCCTCACCCGATACGCAGGACCCCGGCTCCCTGCGAGCGGTACAGCGGACGGCGGCCTACGCGGTGGTCCGCGACCCGGCCGGCCGGGTCCTCCTGGTGCGGGCATCGAGTGAGTCCGACCTGGTGGGGCGCTGGTTCCTGCCCGGGGGTGGGCTCCGTCACGGCGAGCATCCGCGGGACTGCGTGCTGCGCGAACTGGCCGCCCAGACCGGTCTGGAGGGGGGCTCGGCCACACCCCGGGACGCCGATTCCGACGTCCTGGATCTGCCCCATCGGGCGATCGCGCTCCACACTCTGAGATTGATCTATGACGTCGAGTCACCGTCCGGGCCGCTCACCGGGTCGTTCGAGGACGGCAACCGCCGCGACCAGGCCCGCTTCGTCAGCCTGGACGAGGCCGACGAGCTGCCGCTGATGCCGTTCGTCGCGACCGTGCTCGGCCTGGCCCCGCCGCCCCCGCTGCAGCCGGTCGCGCCGAACCCGCTCACCCCGCTCGGGCTGATCGGCGACCCGGACCACGACCCCGACGCGCTGCCCGTACCGATGGCGAGCACCGGCGGCGAGCTGCCGGTGCGGGTCCAGCGGCCGGCCGCCTACGCCGTCCTGGTCGACGAGACCCCGGCCGACGGCGCCGGCCCCCGGATGCTGCTGACCCGGCTGGCCGGCAGCAAGGGCACCTGGACCCTGCCCGGCGGCGGGATCGATCACGGCGAACACCCGCTGGTGGCCCTGCGCCGCGAGCTCTACGAGGAGACCGGCCTGCCCTACGAGCCCGGGCCGCTGATCGACATCGGTAGCCGGCACTACGTCGGCCGCTCGATGGAGGGCCGGCTGGAGGACTTCCAGGGGCTGCGGCTGGTCTACGCCGGCTCGGTGCCGTTCGACCAGGAGCCCGAGGTGGTCGAGGTCAACGGCTCGACGGACATGGTGGCCTGGCGGCCGGTGTCGGAGCTGAGCCGGACGGTCGCCGTCTCCGCCGTCCGGGAGTCGTACGCCGTCTGGCGCCGGCGGCGCGCGGCCCGGGCCGACGGCCGCTCCGCGGAGCAGACCGGGTGAGAGCCGGATGAGGTCGCGCTCGCGGGCCCCGAACGACCGGCCCTCGGCCCTGGTGCTGGCCTCGGCCGGTCAGGTGGCCCCGAGCCCCGACCCGCACCGCTGGCGGGACGACGCGGTCGAGCACGCCCTCGAGCAGGCCTGGCAGGCCGGCGACCTGACCGCGGTGCTGGCCCTGGCCACCGGCTACGACGCGCTCCTGCTGCACACCCCGGCCCTGGACGACGGGACGCTGGTGCTGCGCTCGGTCGGCAACGCCGAGCGGCGGTTCCGGGGGGCGTTCAGCACGCCCCCCGCCTTCGCGACCGCGCTCGCGACCCGGGCCCTGGCCGGCTGGGCCGGTGGGCCCGTGCCGACCGTGGTCGACCCGTCCTGCGGGGCCGGGGCGCTGCTGCGGGCCGTACTGGCCCGCCTGCTGGCCGCCGGGCTGGCCCCGGAGCGGATCCGGCCCGCCCTGCACGGGGTGGACGCCGACCCGGTGGCGGTCCTGCTCTGCCGGGCCGCGCTCGCCGCCGACCTGACCCGGGCCGGTCACCCGTGCCGTCCCGACGACCTGGCCGACCGCATCGTCGCCGGTGACGCCCTGGCCGGCGCGACGCCGCGGCGCTCCGCGGCCGGGCCCGGGGTGACCTGGCACGAGCTGTTCCCGGCGGTGCTGGCCCGGCCCGGAGAACCGGTCGAACCGGTCACCGGCTGGCAGGGCGGTTTCGACGCGGTGGTGGCCAACCCGCCCTGGGAACGGCTCAAGGTGCACGCCCGGGACTGGGACGGCGTCATCCCGGCGGGCCTGCGCGGGGGCCGGGCCGACGGGGCCCGGGCGCTGCGGGACGCCGGCCGGCACCCGCTGACCGGGGCCGGCGAGCTGAACGCCTATCTGCCGTTCGTCGAGACCTGCTGGCGGTTGCTGGCCCCGGGCGGGCGGGCCGCTCTGCTGGTACCGGCCGGGATCGCCTCCGACCGGTCCGCGGCCCGCCTGCTGGAGGCTCTGACCGGCGCCGGCGCCCTGCGCCGCCTGCACCTGATCGAGCCGGCCGCCCCGATCTTCGTCGGGGTCAGCGGCCGGGTCGGCGTCGCCCTGGTCGAACTCACCGCCGCCCCCCGCGAACCTGAATCCAGGCCGGGATCGGTGCAAGTCGGGGCCGTTCCGACCCGGGAAGTGGGTCAGGAACCCCCGGAAACGCACGGCTCCGAGGTGGGGGCCGAGGTGGCGGTGGGGTTGGCCGGGCCGGACGATCCGCCGGGGGAGCGAGGGTGGTTGCTGGCGGCCAGTCTGCTGCGGGAGGTGAACCCGAACACCGGGACGGCGCCGCTGTTCGGCTCGGCCACCGACGCCCGGATCGTCACCGCCGTGCACCGGCGGGTGCCGGTGCTGCTGCGCCGCGATCCGGCGTCCGGGATCGCCGTCGACGACGCCTGGCAGTTGCGGCTGGTGACGCCGTTCCACATGACCCGGGACGCGCCCCGGTTCCGGTCCGGCCCGGGGGAGGGCCTGCTGCCGTTGTGGGAGGCCAAGCACTGCGGGCTGCTCGACCCGCACGGCGGCAGTGTGGCCGGCCCGCGGTACTGGATCAGCGAGGACCTGGTCCTCGAGCGGTACGGCGACCTCTGTGCCCGGGGCTGGCTGGCCGGGTACCGCAACGTGTCGACGACGGGTGCCCCGCGGACCCTGCTGCCGGCTCCGCTGCCGGTGGCCGGGGTGGGCAACTCGCTGCCGCTGATCTCAGCCGGCCGGCTGCCGTTGCTGCTGGCCGCCCTGTCCACCCTGCCGGTCGATTACCTGCTCCGGCAGAAGCACGCCGGGGCCAACGTGAACTTCTTCAAGCTGGAGCAGGTTCCGGTGCCGGCCCCGGCCGACTACGACCGGCCCTCGCCCTGGGGGGCCGGCACGATCGCCGACTGGGTGCTGGCCCGGTTCGCCCGGGCCGTGGTCTGGGCCGCCGGCCTGCGCGGGCTGGCCGACGAGCTGGGCCGGGACGGCGTGCCGGTGCCCGCCGGGGACGACGAGCACGGGCCGGCCCGGGTCGCCGACCGGCTGGCGGCCCGGGCCGACCTCGACGCCGCCCACGCCGTGCTGCTCGGGCTCGACCGGGCCGAACTGGTGCATCTGCTGGCCACCTTCACGATGCTGCGGGTCCGCGAGGAGCGGTTGCACGGGCGGTTCGTCACCGCCGAGCGGGTGCTGTCCGCCTACGACGAGCTCGGCTCGTGACCGCCGACCACCGGCGCTCGCTGCTGCGGGCCGACTGCGCCGCGTGCTCCGGGCTGTGCTGCGTGGTGCCGGCCTTCACGGCGTCCTCCGACTTCGCGATCGACAAGCCGGCCGGACACGCCTGCCCCAACCTGCAGCTCGACTCGCGGTGCGGGATCCACCCCGAGCTGCGGGCGCGAGGCTTCGCCGGCTGCACGGTCTACGACTGTTTCGGGGCCGGTCAGAAGCTGACCGGCCACACGGTCGCGGGCCGGGACCGGCGGGCCGACCCGGAGATCGCCGAGATCGTCACGGCCGTCTTCCCGATCCTGCGGGACCTGCACGAGCTGCTGTTCTACCTGGCGGACGCCCTCACCCGGGCCCCGGCCGGGCCGCTCACCGACCAGCTCGAGCAGGCCTTCGAGCAGACCGAGCAGCTCACCTTCGGCCCGCCCGCGGCGCTGCGCGAGGTGGACGTCGACCGCTGCCGGCAGCAGGCCAACGGGCTGCTGTCGGCGGTCGGTGAGCTGGTCCGCGGGGCCCGGCCCTCTGGTGGCGGGCCGGCCGGGCCGGCGGCCGACCACCGCGGGGCCGACCTGATCGGGGCGAAGCTGAGCCGGGCCGACCTGCGCGGGGCCAACCTGCGCGGCGCGTACCTGATCGGGGCCGACCTGCGCCGGGCCGATCTGCGGCACGCCGACCTGATCGGGGCCGACCTGCGCGGGGCGAACCTGTCCGGGGCCGATCTGCGCGGCGCCGTCTTTGTCACCCGGACCCAGCTGAATGCCGCCAAAGGGGACGGGCGGACCCGGCTGCCGTCGTCCTTCACCCGTCCGGAGCACTGGCCGGTCACCGGGGGTTCGACCGGGCGGTCGAACGGGCGTTGATCGAGCCTCCGGCAACGGCTGATCGGGGGGCAGCGGTACAGCTGTGAGCGTTAGCGCCCGACCATTCAACGGTGTTCATCCAGACGTCGGCAGCGGGTCACGCGCTGTGGTGCCGCTGGTCGGTTGTCGTCGCTTGGCTGGTCCGAGGCGCTGACCGGCGATGGTCGTCACCGGCGTCGCCGTGGAGGATTCGATGGATCAGCCGACCGTGACCGCTGCCCCGGCCCCTGTTGACCCTGTGGTTCCGGTGGCCCGGTCCGCCCGATCCCGCACCGGCCGGGGGGCCCCGCTGGTGATCGGTCACCGCGGCGCCTCCGGCTACCGGCCCGAGCACACCCTGGCCTCGTACGAGCTGGCCGCCCGGATGGGGGCCGACTTCATGGAGCCGGACGTGGTGATCACCCGGGACGGCGTGCTGGTCTGCCGGCACGAACCGGAGATCGGCGGCACCACCGACGTCGCCGAGCACCGCGAGTTCGCCGACCGCCGGACGACCAAGCAGCTGAACGGGCGGGCGGTCACCGGCTGGTTCGCCGACGACTTCACCCTGGCCGAGCTGCGCACGCTGCGGGCGGTCGAGCGGCTGCCGCACCTGCGCCAGGAGAACACCCTGTACGACGGGCGGTTCACCGTGCCGACCCTGCAGGAGGTGTTCACCCTGCGGCGGGACCTGTCCCGGCGGCTGGGCCGCGAGCTGGGGGTCTACCCCGAGACGAAGCATCCGACCTACTTCCAGGACGCCGGGCTGCCGCTGGAGGCCCGGCTGGTCGGCCTGCTGCGCCGCAACGGCCTGAACCGGCCGGACGCGCCGATCTTCGTGCAGAGCTTCGAGACGACGAACCTGCGGGCGCTGCGGGCTCTCGGGCTGCGCACCCGGGTGGTCCAGCTGATCGGGGCCCGAGGGGCGCCGCACGACCTGGTCACCGCCGGTGACCCGCGGACCTACGCCGACCTCACCTCGCCCGAGGGACTGCGCGAGATCGCCCGCTACGGCGACGGGATCGGGCCCGACAAGGGCCTGGTCATCCCCTTGGACGAGGACGGCGCGCTGGGCCGGCCGACCGATCTGGTCGACCATGCCCACGCCGCCGGCCTGGTCGTGCACCCGTACACCTTCCGGGCCGAGAACACCTTCCTGCCGGCCGATCTGCGCCGGGGGGCGGTGGCCTCGGACTTCGGCAAGGCCATCGACGAGCAGGTCGCCTTCCTCCAGGTCGGGATCGACGGGCTGTTCACCGACCACGCCGACATCGGCGTGATCGCCCGCTCGGACGCCGCCGCGGCGGCCTGAGCGGCCCGGATCACGATCGGCGAGCCCCCACGATCAGCAACAGACCACCGCCGATCATCAGGGCCAGGAAGATCACCCCGGCGTCCACGGTGACGCTGGTCGTCTGGCCGACCAGGATCGACCCGGCGATCACCAGCAGGACCAGGCCGAGCACCACGGTGCGCATCCGGACGGCGCGGGGGCCGGCATCGTCCGGTTCGAGGACCGTCACCGGCGGGGCCGGCGCGGCGATCGGCTCGGCCACCGTGACCGGCCCGGTGTACGCGACCGGGGTGATCGGCTCGAACCGGGCCGCCGGAGGAACGTATTCCACCGGCTCCACCGACTCCACCGGCTCCACCGGTTCGACCGGCTCCACCGGTTCGGCCGGGTCGAACGGTTCGGCCGCAATGGTTTCCGGGTCGGCGGTGAGGTTCTCCGTGTCGGCCGGCAGGACCGTGGTCGGGTGCGGCTCGCCGATCAGCCGGGTCGGGTCGACGGCCTCACGGTTCTTGTCCTCGGGTTCGAGGTGCTCGTCGGGGTGGTCGGGGGTGCTGGGCGTGGACATCGTGTCGTCCTCAGTTCTTCTTGGTCGGGGTAGGTGCGGGAGCTGCTGGTGCGGTGACCGCCGTGGCGGTCGGGGCCGGGGCTGTGGCCGGGGTCGGGGTCGGCGTGAGGCCGGCGGCCTGGGTGGCGGTCCGGATCTCCAGCTGCCCGACGCCCTGCTGGACCGAGACGATCAGCAGCGGCCGCCCGGCCGGGCCCGTATTGACGTCCTCGACCTGGCGCGAGCGGTTGCGGCCGCCGTTCACCTGGACCGTGTTGCCGTCCGGGTGAACCACTTCGCCGGCCCCGAGCTGGATCTCTAGCCGGGTCGCCACGCCGTCCGGCACGACCACGATCAGGTGGCCGGCGCCGACCCGGGCCGAGACCCGCAGCGGGTCGTCCGGGGTGGCCCCGGCCAGGATCGCCGGGTTGGTCAGCCACAGCGTGGCCTCGCCGACGCCGAGGTTGAACTGAGAGTCGGCCAGGTCGGCGGTGCTCGGACGCCAGGTCTGGGAGCCGACCACGGCCAGGTTCTGCCCGGACCGGATACCGGCCTCGTGAGCGCCGGCTCCGGCCAGGGTGGCCATCGCGATCAGCAGGCCCAGGCTGATCAGGCCGGCCGCCCGGCGTCCGGACATCCCGCTGACGATCACGCCGGCGGCGATCACGGCCAGGGCGGCGGCACCGGCGATCACGCCGACCGGAGCCGACCAGTCGGCCTGGTTGCCGATCACCAGGAGCGCCGCGGCGACCAGCAGGGCCGCGCCCAGGGTCAGGCGGACCAGCGGTTTCGAGGGGGCCGACCGCTGCCGGGCCAGCTCCCGGGCCGACTTGGGCCGGGGTTCGCCGGACGGGCCGGCCATGCCCTTCTGCATGCCCTTCTGCCATTCGGCCTGCCCCTGGTCCCAGCCCTTCTGCCACGCCGCCTGACCGTGGTCGCGCACCCGCTGCCAGTCGCTCGGCCGACCGGGCGCGGTCACCGGCTCGCCCGCCGGCCTCGGTGTCGGCGCGCCGTAGGGCGGGATCGCGGTGCCGTACGGGACGGCCGGGCCGGGGCCGCCCAGGTTCGGGCCGGCCAGGTTCGGGCCGCCCAGGTTCGGGGTGGTGTCCCGGATCGCGACCCACCAGATCCCGAACAGCACCAGGCCGGTGAGCAGCAGGCCGCCGGGGAAGCCCCAGAACCAGGGACCGTGGTGCCACGGCCCGTTGCCGCCACCTCCGCCGAGCGCCAGCACCGAGACGATCGCGGCACCGACGAAGCCGGCGCTGAACCGGCCCCGGATCGCCTCCTGAAGGTGGATCCGGCCGTCCTCCTGCGGTAGCAGCAGCCAGCCGAGACCGTAGATGACCCCGCCCAGACCGCCGCCGAACAGGGCCAGCACGACGAACAGGCCCCGGATCAGGGTGACGTCGATGTCCAGCCGGCGAGCCAGCCCGGCGGCGACGCCCGGCCCCCACCGGCCCTCGTCGGGGCGGATCACGCCGAGCGAGCGGATCCAGGAGAAGCCGTCGTCGAGATGCTGGCGGGTCGATCGGCCCGCAGCGGTGGTGGTGCCGGCCGGGCCGGAGCTCGGGCGGGGTTCAGGTTCGGGCGGAGGCTGCTGGCCGCCGGTCGGAGGCAGGTCACTGGTCATGGCATCGATACTGGGCCGGAGCGCGGGCCCGGCGGCATCGGTGACACCCCGGAGTCGACCCTGAACGGGGTGGGGGACGGCACCAGGGCCGGGTCCGGGACGGCGGGGGCCTCGTCCCTGACGGAACGGGCCATCGAACGTGTGACGATTGCCCGGTGAGCATCCCGTCCGCGTCGGCCGTCCCGGTCGGCGCACCGCCCTGGGCCTCCGGACCGAGACCGGCCGGCCGGCCGGCGCTGCTGCGCCCGCGGCAGGGCCGCATGATCGGCGGGGTCGCCGCCGGCCTGGCCGTGCATCTCGGCCTGCCGGTCAAGACGGTCCGGATCGGGCTCGGCATCGGCAGCATCTTCGGCGCCGGTCTGGTGCTCTACGCCTGGCTGTGGGCCCTGGTCCCGGAGACGACGCCGGATCGCGGTGAGCCCGGACTGCGCTCGGCCGAGGCGGCCGGTTCGCCCGCGGCGGCGGCCGAGGCCGAGGCGGCGGTCGCGGCCGGCGTCTCCCGCAACCGGATCCGGATCGACCTGCTGGCCGGGGCCTTTCTGCTGGCCGCCGGGGTGGTGCTGTTCGCCTCGCGGGTCGGCGCCGGGGTCAACCCGGGGGTGGTCCTGCCGGTGCTGATCGTGGCCGCCGGCGCGGTGATCGCCTACGCCCAGTTCGACGAGGTCGACCGGGCCCGCTGGTTCGTCCGGACCGGCGTCGGCACCCGCTCGGCGGCCCTGCGGCTCTCCATCGGCGTCCTGCTGGTGGTTCTCGGCGTCCTGCTGCTGGTGGTTCAGCAGACCGACTTCCTGCTGCTCGGACGCACCCTGCTGGCCGCGATCGCCGTCCTGGTCGGGGTCGGGGTGGTGCTGGCTCCCTGGGGGGTGCGGCTCTGGCGCGACCTGGACGCCGAGCGCGCGGCCCGGGCCCGCGAGTCCGAGCGGGCCGACATCGCCGCTCACCTGCACGATTCGGTGCTCCAGACACTGGCCCTGATCCAGCGGCGCAGTCACGACGGGGCCGAGGTGGTCCGGCTGGCCCGGGCCCAGGAGCGCGACCTGCGCGGCTGGCTGTACGGCGCCGCCGACGCCGATCCGACCACGATGGCGGCCCGGGTGGCCGCCCTGGCCGCCGAGGCCGAGGACGTCCACGGCGCCCTGGTCGAGGTGGTCACGGTGGGCGACCGGCCGGTCGACGACCGGACGGCGGCCCTGCTGGGCGCGCTGCGGGAGGCGATGGCCAATGCCGCCCGGCACGCCGAGAGCCCGGTCCGGGTGTACGTCGAGTCCTCGCCCGAAGGGGTGGAGGCGTTCGTCCGCGACCGTGGGCCCGGCTTCGACCTGGCCGCGGTGCCGGACGACCGGCTGGGCGTGCGGGAGTCGATCATCGGACGGATGGAACGGCACGGCGGTTCGGCCCGGGTGCAGAGCGCTCCCGGGGAGGGCACCGAGGTGCGGCTGTTGATGCCGCCCCGCGGTGGCCCTGGTGGCGAGGAGGAGCAGTGACCCGGAAAGCACCGGTTCGGGTGGTCATCGTCGATGATCACCGGGTGTTCCGCAGCGGCGTGCGGGCCGAGCTGGGCCCGGCGGTCGCGGACGGCCGGCTCGACCTGGTCGGCGAGGCTGGCGACGTCGACGAGGCGGTGGCCGTGGTCGCCCACAGCCGGCCCGACGTCGTCCTGCTCGACGTCCATCTGCCCGGCGGGACGATCCGGCCCGGCGGCCGGGAGGTGCTGACCCGCTCGGCATCACTGCTGGTGAGTGAGCCGCCGGTGCGCTTCCTGGCGCTCAGTGTCTCCGACGCGGCCGAGGACGTGATCGCGGTCATCCGGGGCGGGGCCCGCGGTTACGTGACCAAGTCGATCAGCGGCGAGGAGCTGATCGCGGCCGTGCTCAAGGTGGCCGACGGCGACGCGGTGTTCTCGCCCCGGCTGGCCGGTTTCGTGCTCGACGCGTTCGGCACCGGCGCCGGCGAGGTGGCCGCGGTGGACGACGAGCTGGACCGGCTCTCGGCTCGTGAGCGCGAGGTGATGCGCCTGATCGCCCGCGGCTACGCCTACAAGGAGGTGGCCAAGGAGCTGTTCATCTCGGTGAAGACGGTGGAGACCCACGTATCGGCGGTGCTGCGCAAGCTGCAGCTGTCCAGCCGGCACGAACTGACCCGGTGGGCCGCCGACCGACGCCTGCTCTGAGCCGCTTCTGAGCCGGGCCCGGAACCGGCCCGGTATCGACTCAGGCGGTGTTGATCACCCGGAACGCCTCGGCCAGCCGGCCCCCGGCCAGGCCGGCGGCCGCCGCCACGGCGCCGTTCCAGCCCCGCAGCATTCCCGGCAGGTCGGGGTTGTGGGAGGTCTGGCTGAGGTGGGCCCGCAGCGCGGCCAGCTTCAGCTCGAAGGCGTCGGTGATGTCGACGTAGGTGTCCGGGGCCGGGTCGGCGAACAGCCACAGCTCGGGCACGGTCCAGGCCTCCAGCCCCTCGTCGTCGAGCAGGTGGGGAAAGGCGAACGGGTTGCGGGCGGCCGGGTAGACGGCCCGCACGGTGGCCTCGCCGGCGGCCAGATGATCGGGGTGGCTGGCCCCGATCCGGGCCCAGTTCCGCTCCGGGGAGGACGTCAGGATCCGGTCCGGGCGGACCTGCCGGATCACCCGCACGATCTGCTCGACCAGTTCCCGGCTCGGCTCCAGCGCGCCGTCCCGGAACCCGTCCAGGAAACGGACGTCGTGCACGCCGACGGCGGCCGCGGCGTCCCGTTGCTCCTTCTCCCGCAGGGCCGGCATCTGCTCGCGCGGGGTGTCGTCGAAGCCGCCCTCCTCGCCCCGGGTGCAGATCAGGTAGCTGACCTCGACGCCGTCGCGGACCAGGCCCGCGATCGTGCCGGAGGCGCCGAAGTCGAGGTCGTCGGGGTGGGCCGCGACGCCGAGCACGCGGTGGGGCGGGGGAGCGGATTCGGGCACCCGGCCAGAGTAGGTCCTCGCTGGTGAGGGGCGGGGGCAGGGTGGGCGGTGGGTCGTTCGGCGGCGGGTTGTCGGTGCCGGCCCGTACTCTTGACCTCGATGAGCACTCTCTTCGACGACCTGTCGTCGTCCGGTCCCGGTCCGGTCGAACCGGCTGTCGTCGAGCGGCAGTCGGCGGCGGCCCGGCGCCATCCGCTGCCCACCCTGGTCCGCGATCAACCGGCCGACCAACCGGCGGATCAGCCGTCCGGTCCGCCGGCGGATCAGCCGGCCGGCGACAAGGCCGCCGCGCCGTCCTTCCGGCTCGATCCCGATGCTCTGCTCGAGGGTCTGAACACCGAGCAGCGGGCCGCCGTGCTGCACGCCGGCTCACCGCTGCTGATCGTGGCCGGCGCCGGTTCGGGCAAGACCCGGGTGCTCACCCACCGGATCGGATACCTGCTCGCCGCCCGCAACGCCCGGCCGGGCCAGATCCTGGCCATCACCTTCACCAACAAGGCCGCGGCCGAGATGCGCGAGCGGGTCAGCACGCTGATCGGGCCGCGGGCGTCGTCCATCTGGGTCTCCACCTTCCACTCCTCGTGCGTGCGCATTCTCCGTCGCGAGGCCGGCAAGGTGGGCCTGCGCAGCAACTTCTCGATCTACGACTCGGCCGACTCGCAGCGGCTGATGAGCCTGGTCTGCCGCGAGCTCGACCTCGACCCGAAGCGCTACCCGCCCCGGTCGTTCAGCGCCCAGGTCTCCAACCTGAAGAACGAGCTGATCGACGAGGAACAGAACGCGGCCAAGTCGTCGGAGGGCAACCCGGCCGAGCGCAACCTGGCCGAGGCCTACACCAGCTACCAGCGCCGGCTGCGGCAGGCCAACGCGCTCGACTTCGACGACCTGATCATGACCACGGTCAACATCCTGCAGGCCTTCCCCGACGTCGCCGAGTACTACCGGCGCCGGTTCCGGCACGTCCTGGTCGACGAGTACCAAGACACCAACCACGCCCAGTACGTGCTGATCCGCGAGCTGGTCGGCGGCGCGGCGAGCAGCGTGCCCCGGCCGGTCGACGTGGCCACCGGGGAGCAGCCGCCCGAGGTGCCGATGGCCGAGCTGACCGTGGTCGGCGACGCCGACCAGTCGATCTACGCCTTCCGCGGCGCCTCGATCCGCAACATCGTCGAGTTCGAGCTCGACTACCCGCAGACCAAGGTCATCCTGCTGGAGCAGAACTACCGCTCCACCCAGACCATCCTGTCGGCCGCCAACGCGGTGATCGAGCGCAACCCCGACCGCAAGCCCAAGCGGCTCTGGACGGCCGGCGCCACCGGCACGCCGATCATCGGCTACGTGGCCGACGACGAGCACGACGAGGCCTCGTTCGTGGCCGAGGAGCTCGACAACCTCAAGGACGACGGCGTCCGCCCCGGCGACGTGGCCGTGTTCTACCGCACCAACGCCCAGTCCCGGGCCCTGGAGGAGGTGTTCGTCCGGGTCGGCGTGCCCTACAAGGTGGTCGGCGGCACCCGGTTCTACGAGCGCAAGGAGGTCAAGGACGCCCTGGCCTACCTGCGTGTGCTGGTGAACCCGGACGACACGATCAACCTGCGCCGGATCATCAACGTGCCCAAGCGAGGCATCGGCGACCGGGCCGAGGGCGCCCTGGCCGCGCTGGCCGAGCGCGACCGGATCTCGTTCGGGGCCGCGCTGAACCGGGCCGACGAAGCCCCCGGCATCGCCACCCGCTCGCTCACCCAGGTCAAGGCGTTCGCCCGGCTGATGGAAGAGCTGCGCACCCTGGTCGAGGGCGGCTCCGACCCGGGCACCGTGCTCGAGGCGGTGCTGGAGCAGACCGGCTACATCGACGAGTTGCGGGCCAGTCACGACCCGCAGGACGAGACCCGGGTCGAGAACCTGGCCGAACTGGTGGCGGTGGCCCAGGAGTACTCCCGCACCACCCCGGACGGCACCCTGCAGGACTTCCTGGAGCAGGTCTCGCTGGTCGCCGACGCCGACGAGATCCCGGCCGAGGATGTCGCCGACGGCGAGCCCAAGGTCGACCAGGGCGTGGTCACCCTGATGACCCTGCACACGGCCAAGGGACTGGAGTTCCCGGTGGTCTTCCTGACCGGCCTGGAGGACGGCGCCTTCCCGCACCTGCGCTCGCTCGGCGACGCCAAGGAGCTGGCCGAGGAGCGCCGGCTGGCCTACGTCGGGCTGACCCGGGCCAAGGAGCGGCTGTACGTCTCGCGGGCGGCCATCCGCAGCGCCTGGGGGCAGCCGGCCTACAACCCGGCCAGCCGGTTCCTGGCCGAGATCCCGGCCAACCTGATCGAGTGGCGGCGCAGCGAGACCACCGCGATGCGGGTGTCGTCCACGCCGGCGGTGGCCCGGCTGGCCCAGCGGCCCGGCGTCCGCTCGCCCGGCAACCGGGAGATCGTGCACCTGGAGCCGGGTGACCGCGTCACCCACGACGCGTTCGGTCTGGGCACGGTGACCAAACTGGAGGGCAGCGGCGACAAGGCGATCGCCCACGTGGCCTTCCGGGACGGCGAGAAGCGGCTGCTGCTGCGGTACGCGCCGGTCGAGAAGCTCTGAGACGCCGGGCCGTGCGGGTATTCGTCAACGTCACCGGCACGCTCGACCAGCTGCACGCTCTCGACCAGCCCGCCCGGGCCAGCCGGAGCCACGCATCCTGATGGCCGACAGCAGCCGGATCCGCCGCGAGCTGGGCCGGCAGCCGGCCCATTCGTCGCCGGCGGAGATCCTGCGCAGCGGGTGGGCGGCCGAGCCGGCCTCGACGCCGTTGTCGTAGTGATCCAAAAGGGGGCCCGTTCGCTCGCCGGGTCTCCTAAGCTGGGTTCGACCGGAACGGACCGCGGAGCGGATGGGCGCAGGCATGACGAGCAGCGACGAGCCGGCTCTGCTGAGCGTGCTGCTGGTGCCCGTACCCGATCCCGAGGCCGACCCGGAGGAGGCCGACCGGGCCACCCGTCGGCTGCGGGCCGACATCGACGACGTCGACTGGGAGACCCTGCAGGCGGTGCCCGGCCCGGAGGCGCCCGACCTGGCCAAGGGCGATCCGGTCACGGTCGGGGCGTTCCTGCTGGCCCTGAGCGCCTCCGGCGGAGTGCTGCCCTCGCTGATCGACACGGTCCGCGACTGGCTGGCCCGGCAGGGCGGCTCGCATCGCGTCGCGATCACCATCGACGGCGACACCATCGAGCTCGACCGGGCCTCGGCCGAGCAGCAGAGCCGGCTCGTCGAGGCCTTCGTCCATCGGCACTCCGGGCCCTGATCAGCGGCAGGTGAGCAGCCCGGAGCTCTGCTTCAGGCGCAGCACGCGCAGCACCGCCGTATTCACCTGCGCCCGGAAAGCGCTGTTGCCGACCGCTTTCGACGCGATCGCGGAGGTCATGGCGGCGGCGTCGGCAGTGACCACGGCCAGCACCAGATCGCCGCCGGCGGCGATGAACCGTGTCGCTCGCTGACCCATCGGCACCGAGCCGACCGCCACCGCCTTGCTGACGTCGTCGGTCATCACCACGCCCTGGTAGTTCATCCGGCCCCGCAGCAGTCCGGTGATCACCGGCCGGGAGAACACCGCCGGGTTGTGGTTGTCGATCTTCGGGTACCGGGCCGACGACACCATCACCGCTCCGGCTCCGGCGTCGATCCCGGCCTGGAACGGGGCCAGGTACGAGCTGGTCCCGGTGGTGGTGGAGTCGACCGCCCGGCTCGAGGTGTCGGTGTTGTACCGGACCAGGCCCAGCCCGGGGAAGTGCTTGACCGTGGGGATCACGCCGGCCGCGCGCATCGCCGTCGTCACCGTGCCGACGTCGGCGCCCACCGCGGCGGCGGTGCTGCCGTACTGCCGGTCGTACCGGCCGATCGGCGGGTTCCTGGCCTCGGTCCCGGCCGGCACGGTGTCGGCCACCGGGGCCAGGTCCATGGTCACCCCGGCCCGCTTCAGCTCTGCGACCCAGGTCCGGGTGCGGGCGCTCAGCGTGCCCGAGCTCCACCGGCCCTGAGTGGTGGCGGCCGGGATCGTCGTCCACGACCGGCCGCTCAGGGTCTGCACCTGACCGCCTTCCTGGTCGACCCCGACCAGAAGCGAGATCGTCGTGTGAGCGGTTCGCTGGGCCGCCAGCCGGGCCACCCCGCGGCGGATGGTGGCCGGCGAGCTGCTGCTGCGGCCGGCCAGGAACACCCCGCCGAGGTGCTGGCCCGAAACCAGGGAGCGCTCGTGGCTGCCGCCGGGGGCACCGGCCGGGACGCCGGCCATCACCAGTTGCCCGGCCCGCTCCTTCACGCTCAGCTCGCCGAAAGCCAGCTGCACGCAGCTCTCACCCGGAGCCGGGCTCGGGCTCGGCGCCGAGCTGGTCGACGGCATCGGGGTCGAGCCGGCCGAGCCCGACGGGCCGGCCGAGCCCGACTCGGTGGCCGACGCCGTGACGCTCGCCGCGCTCGTCCGCGAGGTCGAACTCGCACCGGACGAACTGGTGGAGCGGCAACCCGCGGTCAGAGCCAGCGCGGTGACGGCGAGCGCGGCGGGAAGGGCGAGCCGCGAGCGACGACGGGGGCGGGTGGTCCTCACGCCGTCAGGTTCCCACGCCTCCGGGGGTCGACTCGCCCAGCAGTTCGGCCACCTGCTGGGCGATCCGGGGGTTGACCGGCAACGACATGTGGCCCACGCCGTGCACCGGTTCGTTCTGCACGATCAGGTCCGGGTGGTGCAGGGCGGCGTTGTCGTGCGGCACCACCAGTTGGTCGATGTCCGACCAGAAGACGGCGAACCGGGTCCGGCAGCCCGGGGCGGGCCGGTCGAGCTCGGTGAACAGGTCGCTGCCGGGCCGCAGTTGCCGGCCCAGCCGGACCGGCACGAGGTGCGCGGCCAGCGTGCCGTGGTGTGGAGCGCCCAGCGTGACCAGGGTGCGTACCCGCTGGTCGCCGCCGAGTCGCTGCACGTAGTACCGGGCGATCAGGCCGCCCAGGCTGTGCCCGACGATGTGGATCCGCTCGTAGCCGGTCCGCTCGACCAGCCGCTCGACCTCGGCGCCGAGCCCGGCCGCGGCGCTGCGGATGTCGTTCGTGACCGGGGAGTAGTTCAGCGAGCTGACCCGCTCGAAACCGTAGGCCCGCAGTTTCGGGGTGAGCACGGTGAAGATCGCCCGGTTGTCGATCATGCCGTGGACCAGCAGGATCGGGGTGCCGGCGGCCTCCGGGCGGGAGATCAGCAGGCTGCGCTGGCGCAACGTCAGGTGCTCGAGGCCGTAGGGGGCGCCGGCCGGGCGCTCGCGGCGCACCCCGAGCGGGTACATGGCCAGGTGGGCCGCGACCCAGGCCGCCTCCACCACCGCGCCGTACAGCCCGGCCGGAGTGGCCAGGGCCCGCACGTCCCGGGCCAGCCGGACCGTGAGGTTCCGCGCGCCCTGACGAAGGCCCTGCTCAGCCGGCTTCGTCGCCACCACGATCTCCTTCGCCGTTCTTGACCCTCCTGGTCATCCTGACTCAGGACCGGCGGTTTCGCCTGGCGCCGGACGGCTGATCCGGGCCGATCGGGGCCTCGTCCAGGCCGATCCGGGCGGTTCGGCCGCCGGATGTGACCGGTCCCTCAGACAAAACGGCGGTACGTGACGTGCGGCACTACCCGCGTGTTCAGGGCCCCGGCCGGTGCGGACTAGTCTCGAGTCAAAACCTGTCCCCGTCGTTGAGGACCATCCGTGGATCTGTTCGAATATCAGGCACGCGATCTTTTCGAAGCTCACGGCGTACCGGTCCTGAAGGCCGTCGTCGCTGACACCCCGGAGCAGGCCGTCGAGGCCGCTCGCACCATCGGCGGCGCTGTCGTGGTGGTGAAGGCCCAGGTCAAGGCCGGTGGCCGCGGCAAGGCTGGTGGCGTGAAGCTGGCCAAGTCTCCGGAAGAGGCCGGTGAGCGGGCCCAGGACATCCTCGCCCTCACCATCAAGGATCTGCCCGTCCGCCGGGTGATGATCACCCAGGGCGCCGACATCGCCGAGGAGTACTACTTCTCGGTGCTGCTCGACCGGGCCAACCGCACCTACCTGGCGATGGCCTCCCGCGAGGGCGGCATGGAGATCGAGGAGCTCGCGGTCGAGCGGCCCGAGGCCCTGGCCCGGATCCCGGTCGACGCGATCACCGGGATCGACGACGCCAAGGCGACCGAGATCGTCGAGGCCGCCGGCTTCGCGGACGAGCTCAAGCCGCAGATCATCGACGTCATCAAGAAGCTGTGGGCGGTCTTCGTCGCCGAGGACGCCACCCTGGTCGAGGTCAACCCGCTGGTGAAGACCGGCGACGGCCAGATCGTGGCGCTCGACGGCAAGGTCTCGCTCGACGAGAACGCCGGCTTCCGGCACGCGGCCCACGAGGGCCTGGTCGACGAGGCCGCGGCCGACCCGCTGGAGGCGGCGGCCAAGGCCAAGAACCTCAACTACGTCAAGCTCGACGGCGAGGTCGGCATCATCGGCAACGGCGCCGGCCTGGTGATGAGCACCCTGGACGTCGTCGCCTACGCGGGCGAGGAGTTCGGTGGTACCAAGCCGGCCAACTTCCTCGACATCGGCGGTGGCGCCAGCGCCGAGGTGATGGCCAACGGCCTGGAGATCATCCTCTCCGACAGTCAGGTCAAGAGCGTGTTCGTCAACGTCTTCGGCGGGATCACCGCCTGCGACGCGGTGGCCAACGGCATCGTCCAGGCCTTCGCCCTGCTCGAGGGGCGCGGCGAGGCGGTCACCCGGCCGCTGGTCGTCCGTCTCGACGGCAACAACGCCGACCTCGGCCGGCAGATCCTCACCGACGCGGCCCTGCCCGGCCTCGAACAGGTGGACACGATGGACGGCGCGGCCGGCCGCGCTGCCGAGCTCGCAGCCCAGGGGGCCTGAACAATGGCGATCTTCCTCACCGAGAACAGCCGGGTCATCGTCCAAGGGATGACCGGATCCGAAGGCCGCAAGCACACCCAGCTGATGCTGAAGTCAGGCACCAAGATCGTCGGTGGCGTGACCCCGGGCAAGGGCGGCCAGTCCGTCGAGTTCGAGGACGGCGTCAAGATTCCGGTGTTCGGCTCGGTCACCGAGGCCGTCGACGCCACCGGGGCCGACGTCACCGTGATCTTCGTGCCGGCCAAGTTCACCAAGGGCGCCGTCTACGAGGCGGTCGAGGCGAAGATCCCGCTCGCCGTGGTCATCACCGAGGGTGTGCCGGTGCACGACAGCGCCGACTTCTACCAGTACGCGCTGAACTCCGGCACGACCCAGCTGATCGGCCCGAACTGCCCCGGCCTGATCTCGCCCGGCAAGTCCAACGTCGGCATCATCCCGGCCAGCATCTCCGGCCCGGGCCCGATCGGCCTGGTCAGCAAGTCGGGCACGCTGACGTACCAGATGATGTTCGAGCTGCGCGACATCGGTTTCTCGTCCGGCGTCGGCATCGGCGGCGACCCGGTGATCGGCACCACCCACATCGACGCGCTGGCCGCGTTCGAGGCCGACCCCGAGACCAAGGCGATCGTGATGATCGGCGAGATCGGTGGGGACGCCGAGGAGCGGGCCGCGGCGTACATCAAGGAGCACGTGACCAAGCCGGTGGTCGGCTATGTGGCCGGCTTCACCGCCCCGGAGGGCAAGACGATGGGTCACGCCGGCGCCATCGTCTCCGGCTCGTCCGGCACCGCCCAGGGCAAGAAGGAAGCTCTCGAGGCGGCCGGCGTCAAGGTCGGCAAGACGCCGAGCGAGACCGCCCGCCTGATGCGCGAAATCATCCAGGCTCTGTAAGACCGGTTGCCCTCGGGCCTCGGCTGGTTAGCCCCGGTTGTCCTCGTGATTTGTGCCTGATCAAGGCTCGATCACGAGGCTGACCGGGGCTGACCGCTTTGGCGGGGCTAACCCGGGCCAACCGCTTTCGGGGCGGGGCAGGGCGGGCCTCAGGGCGGGCCTCAGGGGAGGTATTGCTCGAGGAGGGCGGTCACCGGGCCGGTGAGGCCGTTGGTGTGGCGCAGCCAGACCGGCAGCGGGCCGCTACTGGTCTTGAGCGCGGCCTGGGCGTTCGGCACGAACTGGGCCGCCGTCAGGGTGGTCCGGGCTGGAATCCCGGTCGCGGACGGCGCCAGCCGGCTGGTCGCGATGATCGACGCCTTCGGGTCGAGGGTGAACTTCCGGATGGCCGGGTTGGTGTTCTCGATCAGGTAGTCGTCGTCCGGGGCCTTGCCCTTGTTGTGCTTGATCGCGTCGGCGCCGGTGTAGAACGTGGCCCGGTCGAACCGCAGCGTCACCGTGCCGTCCGCGTTCAGCACCTGGATCAGGAAGCCGAAGTCGAGGTCCTTGTCGGCGGCGGCGTCCTGCGGGATCGGCGTGTAGTTCGGCGGTTTCGTGGCGGTCGGCGACGGCGTCGGGCTCGGCGTCGGCCCGGTACTGGCCACCGGCTGCTGGGGGGCGCCGCTCGACGTCTCGGCCGGGCTGACGATGCCCGCCGTGGTGGTCGAGTTGCCGCCCTTCCTCAGCTCAGCCGCGCCGACCCCGATCAGCAGGCCGACCAGGCCCAGGCCGACGAAGATCGCGATCAGCTTGCTCCGGGCCGGATCACCCGACCGGCTCGGGCCGCCCGATCCACCCGAACCCGGGCCACCCGAACCGGGGCCACCCGGTCCGGCCGGGGCAGCGCCGTACTGACCCGAGGGGTATTGCCCAGGCTGCGGCCCGGGCCCGTACCGGGCCGGGGCCGGCGGGCCGTACCGGGGGTCGTCGCCTGACATCGGTCTCCTCGAATCCGGGCTGAACTCGGCCGGGCTGAACTGGGGTCGACTGCGCACCGCGCAGGTGGGCGCCAGCGTATTCACAACCGCCCCTGCGAGCCTCCCCCGCCGCGCGGGTGATTCACGCGAGCATGGGTAGCAATGAGCACTCTTGTCGACCGTTCCGGCCGGCCCGCGACGCCCGGTTCCGGGGGCGGGCCGGGCGCTCGCCGTCCGGAACGCTCGCCGATGATCGTCGGAGCGCTGGCCGCGGGGCAGGCGGCGGCGGCGTCCCTGGTCGTGATTCTGGTCCCGGTGGTGCTGGCCTGGGCCACCGCCTCGTACAGCCAGGCCCCCTGGGGGCAGGCGCTCCAGGTCGGCGTCGGGCTCTGGTTGCTCGCCCATCACGCCGGGATCGTGATCCCCGGCGGACACGTCGGCCTGGTGCCGCTCGGCGCGCTGGCCGTGCCCCTGGTCACCTGCTGGTTCGCCGGGGTCCGGCTGGCCCGGGCGATGGACCCGAACGCGGCCGCGATCCGGGCCGGGATCGGCCGGCACCGGCCGGTGCTGCCGCCGCCCCGGGCCATGGTCGCCCTGACCCTGACTTACGCCGGGCTGGTCACCCTCGTCGGCGTGCTGGCCACCACCGGCAGCATCCGGCCGCTGGTGGCCCAGGCCTTCGTCGGGGCCGCCCTGATCTGCGCGCTGGCCTCGACCGCCGGGGCCGCGGCCTGGGTCGGCGGGGGAGTGCTGCCCGGCCTGCGCCGGACCGTCGCCTGGCTGCGGTTCCCGCTCCCGGTCCGGCGCAACCTCCGACCGGTCGGGGCCGCGCTCGGTGTCCAGCTCACCGGTGGGCTGCTGTTGTTCCTGGTCGCGTTCGGGGCCGGCCGGCACGAGGTGCTCGTGCTGCACCGGGCCCTCGGGGCCGGGGCGGTCGGTGGGCTGGTGCTGATCCTGGGCCAGCTGATCGTCGTCCCCAACGTGGTGATCTGGTGCGCGTCGTACGCGGCCGGCCCCGGGTTCGCGGTCGGCACCGGGACGTCGGTGACTCCCGGCCACGTCCGGCTCGGGCCGCTGCCGGCGGTGCCGCTGCTCGGGGCGCTGCCCTCGCCCGGGACGCCGCCGGTCTGGGCCTGGGCCCTGCTCGCCCTGCCGGTGCTGGCCGGCGTGCTGGCCGGGCGGCTGATCATGGCCAAGAGCGACGGCTCGACCGCGACCGCCTTGCAGGACGCCGCGATCACGGCCGTCGTGGCCGGCACGGCCTGGGCCGGGCTCGGCTGGCTCTCCGGCGGCCCGGCCGGCCCGGGCCGGCTCTCCCGGTTCGGGCCCACCGTCTGGCAACTCGGTCCCGTGGCAGCGCTCGAGGTCGGGCTCGGCGCCTTCGTCGCGGTCGGCCTGGGCCTGCTGGTGCGCCAGCTCTCGGCCGGCCCCGAGCCGACGGCCGCCCCGCCCGAGCCCGGCCCCCCACCCACCTCGCCCCGGCCCCCCGCTTCATCGCGACCGGCCTCCCCGCTCGGGTCACCCGCTGCGTCGCGGCCGCCTGCTGCGTCGCGGCCCCCCGCTGCGTCCCGGCCGCCCGCCCGGCTCGGGCCGGACACTCCGGCCGGCCCGTCGATCCTGCCGCTGGACTGATCTGCGCACTGATCCATGTCCCTCGGCGGGGGTGATCACCCCCGCTCGCGTACATGGATCAGTTCACGTGGCCCACGCCGGGCCGGTTGAGTGACTATCGTCGTCAATCGTGACGGAGGAACAAAGCCCCACCCCCGGCGCCGCGGCCCCACCTCGGGTCGCGGTGGTCGTCTCCGGCAGCGGCACCCTGCTGCAGGCCCTGCTCGACGAGGGCGACGGGTTCACGGTCAGCGCCGTGCTCTCCGACCGCCCGGACGCCGGCGGCCTGGACCGGGCCCGGGCGGCCGGGGTGCCCACCGCCGTCGTCGCCCTGAAGGACTTTCCGGACCGCCCGAGCTGGGACGAGGCATTCGCGCGGGCGGTCGACACGTTCCACCCCGACCTCGTGGTGCTGGCCGGCTTCATGCGCATCCTCGGGGCGCCGATGCTGCGCCGCTACGGCGGCCGGATCATCAACACCCACCCCGCGCTGCTGCCGGCCTTCCCCGGGGCGCACGGCGTGCGGGAGGCGCTGGCTCACGGCGTGAAGGTCAGCGGCTGCACCGTGATCCTGGTCGACGAGGGCACGGACACCGGTCCGATCGTCGCTCAACGTGCTGTGGATGTACTCGAGGGTGACAACGAGAGCACACTGCATGAGCGGATCAAGGTGGTCGAGCGGGCCCTTCTGGTCGACGTGGTCGGCCGGATGGCCCGCGAGGGCTGGCGGGTCGAGGGCAGAATCGTGAATCTGGGTCCGGCGACGGGCTCGACGATCATGGACCGGGACGGGTAGCACGGCTCACGGGATGATTGACGGGGCGAACATGGGCGATGGAAGAGCAGGGCGGCCGATCCGGATCGGTCTGGTCGACGACCACACGATGTTTCTGGACGGGTTGACCCGATGTCTGGCCGAGCACGACTCGGAACTGCAGATCGCCGTGGTCGCGACGTCCTGGGCCCAGTTCGTCACCGACCCGCGGTTCCCGGTCGACGTCGTCGTCCTGGACCTCGATCTCGGGGACGGCGTGCCGCCGCACGTCAAGATCGCCAATGCCCGGGCCGCCGGCTCGGAGGTGGTGGTGGTCAGCAGCTTCGCCGAGTCCCGGCACGTGCGCTCGGCGCTGTCGGCCGGGGCCCAGGGGTACGTGCCGAAGGCCGACTCGACCGAGCAGGTGTACCTCTCGATCGCGGCCGCCGCCCGGGGCGAGCGCTACCTGACGCCGGGCCTGGCCGCCCTGCTGCTCGACACCCCCGATTTGGCCCCGGACCTCAGCGGGCAGGAGCTGCGGGCCCTGACCCTGTACGCCTCGGGCCTGCCGCTGAAGACGGTGGCCCGCCAGCTCGGCGTCGGCTACGAGACCGCCAAGAGCTACCTCGACCGGGTCCGTGACAAGTACGACCAGGTCGGCCGGGGGGCCCGGACCAAGCTGGAACTGCGGGACCGGGCGATCGAGGACGGCCTGATCCTCGATCACGAGGTCCGGAACGAGTCCCGGTGACCACACCCGCCACGCGCCGGACCGCCGACCTCGGTGACGCCCCGGTGCTGGTCGAGGACGCCGCCGACAGCGGTCCGACCCTGATCGTCACCGATCCGCCGGTGGCCCGGCCGGTGTTCCGCGGCCAGGAGGCGCTCAAACGGCTGGGCACCCGGGCCAGCTGGATGTACCTGGTGGCCGGCGGCCTGGCCGTGATCGTGCAACCCGGACCGGGCCGGGCCGACCAGCTCGGCACCCTGGTGCTGCTGGCCGGCACCGGCAGCCTGGTCGTGGCCGCCTGCAAGTGGCCCCGGTTCGACCTGCTGGTGGCCGCGCTGGCGATGAACACCCTGATGACGGCGACCGTGGTCCAGGTCGCGATCGAGCGGGGCTGGCCGTCGGCCCCGCTGCTGGTCAACACGGTGGCCACCGGGGCGACCGTCGGGCTGGCCCTGGGCCGCCGGCCGCGGGCCGGGCTGCTGGCCGCCCTGCTGGCCGTCACCGCCGAGGTGGTCGTCGGTCACCGGGCCGGCAGCCCGTTCCGCGAGCTCGACCTGCTGGCCATCCCGACGTCCACGATCGTCTCCTCCTGCATCCAGGTGATGGCCGGCCGCGGCTTCGTCGAGACCGAGGCGGCGCTACGCGGGGTGGACGACGCGCTGGCCACCCAGCGGGTCGCCGCCGCCCGCTGGCAGGCCGGCCGGCGGGCCGACCGCGACCTGCACGACACCGTGCTGACCACGCTGACCCTGCTCTCGCACCGCGACTTCGACATCGAGCCGGGGCCGGTCCGCGAGCTCTGCCGGCGCGACCTGGCCTTCCTGGCCCAGGACTCGTGGCGGACCGAGCGCCCGGTGCACCGCTCGGAACCCGCGCTCGACCCGGCCCTGCCCAACGTGCTGCCGAGGCCCTGGTTGTCGGCCGGGCTCCAGGTGCGCCGGCTCGGCGAGATCGGTCAGCTGGCCACGCTGGGCCCGGTGACCGGCCCGGCGGTCGACGCGGCGGTCGAGGAGTGCCTGCTCAACGTCACCCGGCACGCCGGCGTCTCGGTGGCCGAAGTGGTGGTCAGCCGGCAGGCCGACGACCTGGTCGTCCTGGTCGTCGACCAGGGCCGGGGGTTCGACCCCGACCAGGTGCCCGACGACCGGCTCGGCCTGGCCGAATCGGTCCGCGGCCGGATCACCGACATCGGCGGCAGCGTGGCCGTCTGGTCCCGGCCGGGCACCGGCACCACCGTGATGCTCAGCGTGCCGATCGGTCGCGCATGACCCGGGACGACGTCGTCGAGACGGTCCGGGGCTGGGCCGATTCCCGTCCGCCGCAGGTGGCCCGCAGCCGCAGCACGCTGATCACGGTCAGCGCGATCGGCATGATCTTCGCCCTGTCGCAGTTCCTCGGGGCCTGGAACAGCTACCGGCACCCGTTCGTGGTGCTCGCCTTCTGGGCTCTGCTGGCGGCGGCGCTGCCGTTGATGACCCTGGTCGCGACCCGGGACGGCGGCGCCGTGACCGGGCGGACGGTCGCCCCGATGATCGCCCTGCTGGCGGTGGCCGACGTGCTGGTGCCGGCCGAGCTGACCACGGGGAGGATCGGCGCCGCCGGCTGGAACTGGAGCGCGGTCGCGCTGCTGCTGCTGGCCCTGGCCGTCTACCGGCCGGTGCTGGAGGTGATGGCCTGCTCGGTGGCCCATGCCGGTGCCGTCTTCGTCTGGGCCGCATTCACCCATCCCGCGGTCGACCTGGGCACGGTGATCCTGGTGGCCGCCGGGTCGATCATCCCGCCGCTGGCCGCGGCCCAGTTCGTGAACTTCTACGTCGGCATCCTCAGCGAGCGGGAGGAGGCCGGCCTGCGGGCGGCCCAGATCGAGGCCCGGGAAGCCGCGGACGCCGCCGTCGACCAGGACGACCGCCGCCGGCTGGCCCGGATCCGGGCCGAGGTGGTCCCGGTGCTGCAGCACGTGGCCACCGGGGCGTCGATCCCGCTCGACGTCGATCACGCCGAGGCCGCCCGCCGGGCCGCCGCCCGGCTGCGCTCGCAGCTGCTGGAGGGCCGCGACGTCGACTGGCTGTTCTCGGCCACCTCGGGGCCCGACCACGACCCCGCGGTCGAGGTCCGGGTGGTCAGCGACGCCGGGGCCCGGGAGGTGCTGGACGACGAGATCCGCTCGGCCGTCGTCTCGCTGGTCAGCCTGCTGCGCCGGCACCGGCCGTGGGACCGGCTGGCGGTCACCCTGACCGCCCGGCACCGGACCCAGCTGGCCGTCACCGTGGTGGCCACCGGGGACTGCGCGGTGCGGGCCGCCCGTGACCCGGCCGTCGACACCGCCGCCCGCCGGCTCGGGGCCCACCTGAGCGTGGTCGACGAACGGACCGTGGTGATCGAGGGCCTGGTCGTGATCGAGCGGGCGGCGGCGAGCTCGCCCGGCTGAGCCGCCGTCGTCGCCGTCCGGGCTCAGCGCCTATCATCTGACTTCGTGAGCGAACACACGGTCGACGGGTCCGAGGGCAGTTCCATCGACGCGATCCCGGTGCGCCGGGCCCTGGTGTCGGTGTACGACAAGACCGGCCTGGAGGCGCTGGCCGCCGGGCTGCACGCGGCCGGGGTGGCGCTGGTCTCGACCGGTTCCACCGCGTCCCGGATCGCCGCCGCCGGCCTCCCGGTCACCCCGGTCGAGGAGCTCACCGGCTTCCCGGAGTGCCTGGACGGGCGGGTCAAGACCCTGCACCCGAAGGTGCACGCCGGCATCCTGGCCGACCGCCGGCGGCCCGACCACGTCCGCCAGCTCGACGAGCTCGGCATCGAGGCGTTCGACCTGGTCGTGGTCAACCTGTACCCGTTCCGGGACACGGTGATGTCCGGGGCGACCCCGGACGAGTGCATCGAGCAGATCGACATCGGCGGCCCGACCATGGTCCGGGCCGCGGCCAAGAACCACCCCTCGGTCGCGGTCGTGGTCGAGCCGGGCCGCTACGACGAGGTGCTGGCCGCGGTCGGGGCGGGCGGTTTCACCCTGTCGCAGCGCCGCGAGCTGGCCGTGGCCGCCTTCCGGCACACCGCCGGCTACGACATCGCGGTCGCCTCCTACCTGGGCAACGTCGTCGTCCCGGAGCCGGACGGCAGCCAGTTCCCGGCCTGGACGGCCGCCTCCTGGGACCGTTCGGCGGTGCTGCGCTACGGCGAGAACCCGCACCAGCAGGCCGCTCTCTACCGGCACTGGCGGCCCGGCCTGGCCCACGCCGAGCAGCTGCACGGCAAGGAGATGTCGTACAACAACTACGTCGACACCGACGCCGCCTGGCGGGCCGCGCACGATCACGACGGCCCGACGGTGGCCATCATCAAGCACAACAACCCGTGCGGGATCGCCGTCGGCGCCGGTGAAGACCCGATCGCCGACGCCCACCGCAAGGCCCTGGCCTGCGACCCGGTCTCGGCCTACGGCGGGGTGGTGGCCTCGAACAGCCCGGTCACGGTGCTGATGGCCGAGCAGCTGTCCGAGGGCTTCACCGAGGTGGTGGCCGCCCCCGACTTCGAGCCCGAGGCCCTGGAGATCCTGCAGCGGCGCAAGAACGTCCGCCTGCTCAAGGTGCCGTCCGCCGGCCACGCCGACCCGGTCGAGTTCCGGGCGATCAGCGGCGGGGTGCTGATGCAGACCGTGGACCGGATCGACGCCGTCGTCGGAGAGCCGGTGACCGGCGGCGACGCGGCGTCCAACTGGCAGCTGGTGGCCGGTGAACCGGCCGACGAGGCCACCCTGGCCGACCTGGAGTTCGCCTGGCGCTCGGTCCGGGCGGTCAAGTCCAACGCCATCCTGCTGGCCGACGCCGGGGCCAGCGTCGGGATCGGGATGGGCCAGGTGAACCGGGTCGACTCCTGCAAGCTGGCGGTCGAGCGGGCCGGGGCCGACCGGGCCAAGGGCTCGGTCGCGTCTTCCGACGCCTTCTTCCCGTTCCCGGACGGCCTGCAGGTGCTGCTGGACGCCGGGATCCGGGCCGTGGTCCAGCCTGGCGGCTCGATCCGTGACCCGCAGGCGATCGAGACGGCCCAGGCAGCCGGCGTGACCATGTACTTCACCGGCACCCGGCACTTCGCCCACTGATCGTGATGGAAGGCCCTCCGCTCCCGGCCCGCCGGGTCTCGTTCGCCGTCGTCCTGTTCCTGGTCGCGATCTCGCTGCCGCTCACCCTGCTGGTCGACTTCCGGCTGGGCGGCACCGTGCTGGCCCTGGCCGCGATCACCGGGGGCACCTGCCGGGCGCTGCTGCCCGAGTATCTGTGCCTGGGCCTGCTGGTCCGCTCCCGGCAGCAGGACGTGCTCACGCTGTACGCGCTCGGGGCCGCGGTCGCCCTTTTCGCCTGGAACGTTCCGGCCGGATGATCCCGAGCCGGGCCCGGTACGTCTAGGCTGAGAAACACGAGGCTGCGGGTGTTTGCCCGGCGGACGGATGCAACGTCTGCCGGGTCCGACGCGTTCTGACGGTGAAGTGTTCGATCCAGGCTTGATCCGAAAGGGATTCGATGAGCGAGCCCACCAGCGGCGCCGCGGCGGCCGCGCCCCGACCGGCGCCCCTCCAGCCACCGTCGCCGTCACCGCTGACCCTGACGGCGCCCGAGGCGCCGCCGGCGGTCGCGACCACCCAGGCGCCCGAACTGGCGCCGGCGGTCGACGCGGCGGCCCTGCCCGGCCTCGACTCCAAGGTCGAGGACTACATCTCGTCCCTGATGGCCGCCGACGCCAAGTCGCCCGAGTTCGCGGCCAAGAGCAACGACATCCGCACCATGGGTGACGCCGACATCCGGGAGGCCGCCGACACCTCCAACCGGCTGCTGCAGATCCCGGTCAAGGCCCTGAACGACGGTGGCCTGTCGCAGGGCTCCAAGGTCGGGACGACGCTGCTCCAGCTGCGCCGCACGGTCGAGGACCTCGACCCGAAGGGCGCCACCGGCAGTCGCAAGATCCTCGGCATGATCCCGTTCGGCAACAAGCTGCGCGACTACTTCGATCGCTACCAGAGCGCCCAGGAGCAGCTCAACGCGATCATCCAGGCGCTCTACAACGGCCAGGACGAGCTGCGCCGCGACAACGCCTCGCTCAACCAGGAGAAGCAGCACCTCTGGACGACGATGGCCCGGCTCAACCAGTACATCTACGTGGCCGAGCGGCTCGACTCGCGGCTGTCGGCCACGATCTCCGACCTCGACACCTCCGACCCGGCCCGGGCCAAGGCGCTGCGCGAGGACGTGCTCTTCTACGTCCGGCAGAAGCACCAAGACCTGCTGACCCAGCTGGCCGTGTCGATCCAGGGCTACCTGGCCATGGACATCGTGATCAAGAACAACCTGGAGCTGATCAAGGGCGTCGACCGGGCCACCACCACCACGGTGTCGGCCCTGCGCACGGCCGTGATCGTGGCCCAGGCCCTGGCCAACCAGCAGCTCGTGCTCGACCAGATCACGGCGCTCAACTCGACGACGTCCCGGATGATCGAGAGCACCTCGGAGATGCTGCGGGAGAACTCGACGCGGATCCAGGCCGGCGCCGCCTCGGCCGCGGTCGGCCTGCCCGAGCTGCAGCGGGCGTTCGCCAACATCTACGCCACGATGGACGCGATCGACACCTACAAGGTGGCCGCGCTCGACTCGATGGCCGCCACCATCGGCACCCTCGAGACCGAGACCACCAAGGCCCGGACCTACCTCGAGCGGGTGCACGCCAACGACAGTCGCGACCCGAGCGCGCTGGGCGGAACCGGTTCGCTCGACCTCGGGATCGGTAACTGACGCACTGATGTCATTGCGCGATGCGGCCGACCGGCTGTTCGGACGGCGCCGGGAGGCGCCCGCCTTCGAGCTGCCCCCGGTCCGGACCAGCGACCAGTTGCTGGCCGATCTGGAGACGTTCGAGGACAGCCTCGACAACCAGGTTCCGGCCGCGGTCGCATCGCGCGTGGCCCGGGTGACGTCGACCGTCCGCGACACCATTCCCCGGCTCGACCAGCTCGGGGCAGGCAGCTACCAGGCCCACAGCGTGGTCGCCACGGCCACCAGCTACCTGCCCGAGGCGGTCGGTGGCTACCTGCGGCTGCCCCGGAAGTTCGCCGACACCCGGCCGATCGACAACGGCAAGACCGCGCTGATGATCCTCTGCGACCAGCTCGACCTGCTCGGCTACAAGATGGACCAGGTCCTGGACGCCGTCGTCCGGGCCGACGCCGCCGCGCTGGTCGCGCACGGCGCCTTCCTGGCCGAGAAGTTCGGCACCGGTGGCGGTCTCGACCTGACCGGCCAGGTGGCGACGCCGCCTCAGCCGAGCCCGTCGTCTCAACCCGGTCAGCTCGGCCGGCTGCAACCACCAGGAGCTTCATGACGTCGGCCCCCCAGCTGGCGAGCGTGCTCGCCGGGCTGGTCGCTCAGGGTGCGCAGGCCCAGCTCGACGGCTCGGCCGTGCATCGCGAGGGGGCGGCCTTCGCCGCCGCCCTGGCCGAGTCCGCGCCCGGCGCGGCCCAGGACTGGGCCGCCCAGCTCGGTCTCACCGTGGCCGACTTCTTCGACGCCGCGATCAGTGCCCGGCGCTGGCGGGCCGCGCCCACCGCGCTCCTGACCGGCCTGATCGCGGACGGGTCGCCGATCGCTGCCGGGTACGCCCGGAGCCTGGCCGAGGTCGCCTCGGCCGCCTGCTCGCTCGGTGAGCCGACCATGCGGGTGGTCGCCAACGCCTCGGCCGCGGCCGCCGCCCAGCTGGCCGCGGTCACCGCCGGGCCGCCGTCCCAGCCGTTGCCGATCCACTCACCGTTCACCTCCGGACCGGTACCGGTGCTGCCTGCTTCCGGTTCCGGCGTTGCCGGTCCCGCGGCCGCCACCGCGGCGGCCCCGGCCACCGCGGCCCCGGAGGCCGAGCCGGCCGAGCCGGAGAAGTCGCTCGAAGAACTGCTGGCCGAGCTGGACGGGCTGATCGGCCTGGACAACGTCAAGGCCGAGATCCACCGGCAGGCCCAGCTGCTGCGGGTGGAGAAGCTGCGGACCCAGGCCGGCCTGCGCAGCGCCACGATCACCCGGCACCTGGTGTTCAACGGCAACCCCGGCACCGGCAAGACGACGGTGGCCCGGCTGGTGGCCGGTATCTACCGGGCCCTCGGGCTGCTCACCAAGGGGCACCTGGTCGAGGTCGACCGGTCCGAGCTGGTGGCCGGCTTCCTCGGGCAGACCGCGACCAAGACGGCCGAGGTGGTGTCGAGCGCCCTGGGCGGGGTGATGTTCATCGACGAGGCCTACTCGCTGGCCGGCGACCAGTACGGGATGGAAGCGATCGACACCCTGGTGAAGGAGATGGAAGACCATCGTGACAACCTGGTGGTGATCGTGGCCGGCTATCCCGGGCCGATGGCCGGTTTCATCGCCATGAACCCGGGCCTGGCCAGCCGGTTCCGCACCACCATCGGATTCGACGACTACACCGACGACGAGCTGGAGCGAATCTTCCGCCAGCTTGCCGAGAGCGCCGACTACGGGCCCACCGAAGCGGCCCTGGCGGCGTTCCGCGAATTGCTGCCGCCGCCCCCGCGCGGGGAAGGCTTCGGCAACGGCCGGCTGGCCCGCAACGTGCTCGAGGCGGCCATCGGCCGGCAGGCCTGGCGGCTGCGCGACGTCGCCGAGCCGACCCTGGAGCAACTGCGCGAACTGCGGCCCGAGGACGTCGGCCCTGAGCCTGAATCAGTGCCCGAACCAGCGCCGGAACTCGAAAGCAACAAGAACGCCGTCCTTGACGTCCTGTCAGATACGCAGGTCGAGCCGGGTACCGAGGTTGAGCCCGGCACGGATGTCGACCCGATCCACGATCAAGGGACGGAGCACGCGCGATGAGCCAGACCATCGTTCCGGTGGCCGCCACCGGCTCGGCCGGAGGGCTGCCACCGGACGCGCTGACCGGGCCCGGAGGCGCCCAGCCGTCGGGCTCGCTGTCGGGCCGGTTGCGCTCGGCCTGGACCGGCCTGGAGCACTCGCTGGCCGGCACGCCCGGCCGGCTGCGGATCGTCTCCGGGATCAGCGTCCTGGCGGCCGTCCTGATCGCGCTCGGCGGGGGAGCGGCCCTGCGCGAACGCTCGGCCGCCATCGACGAGGCCAAGAGCGCGGCGGCCCACCTCGTGCTGGTGCAGAGCGTGCAGATCAACCTGGCCCAGGCCGACGCCGACGCGACCAACTCGTTCCTCGGGTTCGGCACGATCGAGCCGCAGGGCCCGCGGCTGGACTACATCACCTCGATCCAGGACGCCTCGAAGGCCCTCGCCCTGGCCGCGCGAGGCAGCGCGGAGGACGCCACCGTCCTGGGGGCCGCGAACGTGCAGCTGACCCGCTACACCGGGTACATCGCCTCGGCCCGGGCCAACCGTCTCGAGGGCAAACCGGTCGGAGCCAACTACCTGTCCACGGCTAGTTCGCTGCTGACCGACACGGTGAAAGTCAACAAGACGAGCGGAATCTTCGAGCAGTTGACCGCGCGGGCCAACGCCGACCAGAAGCAGATCGACGGCGCTTACTCGCGGTCCACGCGCGCCGCGCTGTGGCTGGTCCTGGTCGCGGTGATCGGTCTCGGCGTGCTGATCTGGGCGCAGTTCTTCCTGGCCCGGCACTCCCGGCGAATCCTCAACCTGCCGCTGGCCGCAGCGACCGTCGGGGTGCTGGTGGCGTTGATCGTGGCTGGCACCGCGATGGTGGTGTCGGCGTCCAAGGCGAGCGACGTGCGCGACGGGGCGCTGGCTCAGGCCCAAGATCTGAGCCGGTCCCGGGTCGAGGCCTTCACGGCCAAGTCGCAGGAGAGCCTGACCCTGATTCAGCGCGGTTCGGCCACGGAGGACGACGAGGCCTGGAACGGTCACATCAGCCCGGCGAGATCGGCCCTGCCGGCAGGCCAGTCCGGCGCCCTCCAGGCCCTGGAGGCCTACATCGCCGAGCACAAGAAGATCAACACCCGTGACGTCGCCGGTGACTGGACCGGAGCGGTGCAGGAAGCCATCCAGACCACTAAGACCTCGGCCAACGGGCTGTTCCAGGCTTATGCGTCACAGACCGATGCGGCCCTGAAGACGCAGAACAAGGCCACGGCCGATGGTCTGGGCAACGCCGGTGGCGCGTTGCTGCCGGCCGGCATCCTGATCGTGCTGCTCGGCCTGCTGGCCGCCGTCGGCGCCTGGTGGGGCGTCACCCTTCGACTCGACGAGTACCGGTGATCATGATGAGAACCCAACGATCGGGCCTGATTTTGGTCTCACTCGGGACTGTGGCCTTGCTCGCGCTGACCAGCTGCGCTGCGGCGCAAGATATTCCGACAGCCAAGGTGGCACCGGCCGGAGCGGCGGCCGCGGCGCCGCATGCGGCGAAGGTGGCCGACACCAACTGCAAGGACGGGCAGAACCAGGTCGCCTCGATCGACCCGAAAAAGGACGGCATCACCGACGACTGGAAGTCGGTCAAGAAGAGCACGACCATGGACAACATCCGCAAGCGCGGGTACCTCGTCGTGGGCACATCCGGTGACGTGCTGCTGTGGGGAGCCACCAATCCGAACACCAAGGACGGAGCTCTCGAGGGTTACGACATCGACCTGCTCGGCGAGATCGCCGACGCCGCCGGGGTACCCCGGAGCAAGACGGTCTACCGGGTGATCAACTATGGCGAGCGGTTGACCGCGCTGAAGAACCGGACGGTCGACGTCGTCGCGCACACCATGACCATCAACTGCGACCGGTGGGAGGGCGTCGGTGCGGCGCCGAACGCGATCAACTTCTCTTCCGAGTACTACCGCGCCGGTCAGAAAGTACTGGTCCGAAAGGACACCCCAGCCAAGTCGATCAACGACCTCAAGAGCCTGCCGATCTGCGTGCCGTCCGCCTCGACCAACCTGGCCCTGATCAAGAATCTGGGCTTCACCAACATTGTGGCCCTGGACGTCGTCGGTGACTGTCTGGTCAAGTTCGAGGAGGGTGAGGTCTCGGCGATCACGGGGGACGACACAGTGCTGGCCGGGTTCCTCCGGCAGGACCCGTACGCCAAACTGCTGAACGACAAGGCGCTCAGTGAGGAGCCTTACGGGGTCGGGATCAACGCCACCGATACCCAGTTCACCCAGTTCGTCAATGCCGTTCTGGAGAAGCTGCGCTCCAACGGTGAGCTTACGAAGATATACAACAACACGATGGGCAAGGCCGTCCCCGGCGCGCCCAACCCACCGGCGCCGGTGTACGGGCGCGACGTCACCAAGCTGCAACGGACCTCATGATCGGGACGCCGAGAAGCCGCCGGGGGTCGTCGTGGTCGACGTGCCCACGATGACCGTGCCCGACCGCGCCCAGGCCCCGGCTGCGCCCGGCCGGCTCGGTCAGGCGATCCCGGCGGCCGAACTGATCGCCTACCTGGAGGCGCTGGGCGACTGGCGGGCGGCCCGGCGTCAGGAGCTGGACCGGATCGACGCCGCCGCCCTGCGCGCCCAGGACTCGGACAGCTACACCAGCGACCTGACCCTGGCCATGACCATGTGGCAGTCGGTCACCGACCGGCTGGAGCAGCTGACCAAGGTCTGGGACTCCGGCCGGGTCGGCCCGCAGCAACGCGAGGAGATGTCCCGGATGATCTGGGGCACCGGCCTCGGAATCAACGGCGGGGCCGGCGGCACCGGGCTCGGGCTGTCCCTGGTCGAGGCCTGCCGGCTGTCCGACGCGCTGACCGCCGCGCTGCGCACCCGGCTCTCCTTCGACCCGGTCGCGGCCGACCTGGCCGCCCGGATCGCCGCCACCCGGGCCACCGTCCAGCGGGTCACCGAGGGACTGGCCGACACCCGTTCCGCCCGGCCGGGCACGATCCCGGACGTCGACGCTATGCGCCGTCGGCTCGAGGAGCTGGCCGTGCGGGCGGCCGCCGGATCCGACGTCACCGGGCCGTTCGCCGTCCTGGAATCGACGGCGGCCCGGGCCGAGCGGGATCTGATCGTCGCCTCCGCCGCCCATCGCGACCTGGGCCGCGACTACCGGGCCGCGCTGGAGCGACGCCGTGAGCTCGAGGCCGAGGCCGTCCAGTTGCGGGCCCTGGTCGAGCAGGCGGTGAGCGCGGTGACGCCGACGCCGCGGATGGCGGTGCCCGACGTCGACCGGCTGGGGCGGGTGCCGCAGACCCGCGAAGCCCTCGACAAGTATCGGGCCCGGCTCGAAACGGTCGCCGCGGCACTGAAAATGGCCGGCTCCGCCTACGCCGGCGCGTTGAACGAGCGGGACGACCTGCGCGGCCTGCTCCGGGCCTACGCGGCCAAGGCGTCCGCCACCGGCCGGGCCGTCGACCCGGCGGTGGCCGCCGCCTACGAGCAGGCTCGCGCCGTCCTCTGGTCGGCGCCCTGCCCCATCCCTCAGGCCCGCGAACTGGTCGCGGCCTACCAGCACTCGCTCGCCCGATCCACGGGAGGAAGCCCATCATGACGTCGACCCCCGTCAGCTGCACCCAGCCTGGTTGCACCGGCACCATCGAGGACGGCTACTGCGACGTCTGCGGAGCGCCGTCGCCGGTGGCGGCCCCCCTCGGCCCGCCCACCGCGGCCGGCGTCGCGAGCGCCGCGTCGTCCGGCTCGGGCCCGGTCGGATCCGGCTCGACCCGCGGCAGCGGCTCGACCCCGGCCGGTTCGACGTCTACCGGTTCGATGCCGGCCGGCTCGACCCGCACCGCGTCGTCGTTCCGGCTGCCCAGCGCCCCGCTGGGCTCGGCCCGCTCGACCGGCGGCACGCACTCAACCCGCAAGCTCGGCACGATGTCGAACCGGCTGCGCGGGGCCCGGCTCGGCGCCGGCATCACCACCATCCCGCCGGCGCCGGTGGCCGACCCGCTGTCGGCGATCATGGTCAACCCGGAGGTGCCGGAGAGCCGCCGGTTCTGCCCGAACTGTGACAAGCCGGTGGGCCGCTCCCGGGCCGGCCGGCCCGGGCGGCCGGAGGGGTTCTGCGCCAACTGCCGAGCACCGTTCTCGTTCACCCCGAAGCTCAAGCCGGGCGACCTGGTGGCCAGCCAGTACGAGGTGCTCGGCTGCCTGGCCCACGGCGGCCTGGGCTGGATCTACCTGGTCAAGAACCTGAGCGTGAGCAACCGGGTCGAGGTGCTCAAGGGCCTGCTCAACTCGGGCGACCCGGAGGCGCTGGCCGCGGCGATCAAGGAACAGCAGTTCCTGGCCGAGGTCGCGCATCCGCTGATCGTCAAGATCTACAACTTCGTCACCTTCGACAGCGCCGGCTACATCGTCATGGAGTACGTCGGCGGGCTGTCGCTGAAGGACATCCTGAAGAACCGGATGCGAGCCGCCGGGGGCAAGTACGACCCGATCCCGGTCGACCAGGCCATCGCCTACCTGCTGGAGGTGCTGCCCGCCTTCCAGTACCTGCACGACCGGGGGCTGCTGTACTGCGACTTCAAGCCGGACAACATCATTCAGGTCGGCGACGAGATCAAGCTGATCGACCTGGGCGCCGTCCGTGAGATCACCGACATGGACTCGTCGATCTACGGCACCACCGGTTACCAGGCTCCCGAGGTGCCCGACGTCGGGCCGTCGATCGCCAGCGACATCTACACCATCGGCCGGACGCTGATCTCGCTGGCGATGGAGTTCCGGGGCAACGCCTCCACCTACGTGGCCAGCCTGCCGCCGGTGGCTGACACCCCACTGTTCCAGCGCTACGACTCGCTCTACCGGTTGCTGGTCAAGGCGTGCGCCACCCGCCCGGAGGACCGGTTCCAGTCGGCCGACGAGCTGCGCGGCCAGCTGATCGGCGTCCTGCGTGAAGTGGTGGCCCTCGACCGACGGGGCGACCGGCCGGCCGCGCACTCCAACGCCTCGCTGCTGTTCGAGCCGCCGGTGGTCGAGAGCGACACCCTGACCTGGCAGAACCTGCCCGGGCTGCGGGTCGACGACTCCGACCCCCAGGCGGCCTGGCTGGCCTCGGTCAGCGTCACCCACCCGGACGACCGGCTGGCCGTGCTGCAGTCGGCCCAGAACCCGTCGATCGAGGTCCGGCTGGCCACCGCGCTGGCCGCGATCGAGGCCGACGAACTGACCGCGGTCGACGCGATCGTGGCCGAACTGCTGTCGGAAGATCCGTGGGAGTGGCGGGCGATCTGGATCGCCGGGCTCGCGGCCCTGGCCCGGGGCGATGCGGCAGCGGCCCAGGCCGCGTTCAACGCCGTCTACGGGCAGGTTCCCGGTGAGCTGGCGCCCAAGCTCGCGCTGGCCCTGGCCTGCGAGAACGGCGGCCAGCCGGACGTCGCCGAGTCGCTCTACCTGACCTGCCTGCGCACCGACGCCAACTACACCGCGCCGGCTGCCTTCGGTCTGGCCCGGATCCGGGCCGACCGGCCCGGCCAGCTGTCCGAGGCGATCGCCGCCCTGGACATGGTCCCGGCCACCAGCCGGTCGTTCGTCGCCGCCCGGCGGCAGCGGGCCACCCTGCTGGTCAGCTCGGGCCAGGGCCTCGACGCGTTGTCGGCCGCTCTGGAGAGCGTGGCCACGGTCAGCATCGACCCCCAGGACCGGGCCGGCCTGCGGGTCGAGGTGCTGCGGGCCGCCCTCACCGACGTCGATCGGGACGGCCCCCGGCCCGCGGTCTATGTGGGTGGTGTGGCGGCCGAGCCGCCGGCGCTGCGCGACGGCCTCGAACGGGCCTACCGTGAGCTGGCCGTGCTCACCGAGCATCGCGACGAACGGGTCCGGCTGGTCGACGAGGCCAACAAGGTCCGCAGGTGGACGTGGAGGTAACAGTGCCGGAAGAGCCCAAAGTGGCCGACGTGACGGCCGGCCCGGACGGGGCTGCGGCTCCGGCCGGGGCCGCGCCGGTCTGTGCGGTCTGCGGCTTCGAGGCGCTGCCCGGCGATCTGTTCTGCGAGAACTGCAGCGCACCGCTGCCGGGCGCGGAGCAGACCGGGGCCGAGGTCCAGGCGGCGGTGGCGGCGGCGGTCGAGGCCGCCCACGCCCCGCCCGGGCACGGCGCGACCCAGCCGATCGAGGAGGTGACGCTCACGGCCGCCTGCACGGTCTGCGGTGGGACGACTTTCGAGGACGGCTACTGCACCAACTGCGGCGCTCCGGCGGTGAAGCAACGCGACCACTGGCTCGAGCAGCCGGCGCCGTGGGTGGCGGCGGTCAGCGACCGGGGCATCCGGCATCACCGCAACGAGGACGGCATGGCGATCAGCGCCGTCCCCGAACCTGGCCTCCGGGCGGTACTGGTGGTCTGCGACGGGGTCTCGTCGTCGATCGACCCCGACCTGGCCAGCCTGGCCGCGGCCCGGGCCGCTCGCGACGTCCTGAGCACGGTGGCCGATACCGGCGGTCCGTCGGTGGCGGGCCGGATCCGGTACTGGACCGACCAGCTGACGGTGGCCGCGAGCGCGGCCAACGACGAGGCGGTGGACGTCGCCCGGCATCCCAGCGGCCGTCCGGACGAGCGCCAGCACAGCCCGGCGTCCTGCACCTTCGTCGCGGCCGTGGTCGACGGCCCGCTGATCGTGGCCGGCTGGGTCGGTGACAGCCGGGCCTACTGGCTGCCCGACGCCGGGCCGGCCGAGCAACTGTCGGTGGACGATTCGTGGGCGACCGAGGCCGTGCTGGCCGGGATGTCCCGCGCGCAGGCCGAGGCCGCGCCCCAGGCGCACGCCATCACCCGCTGGCTCGGCGTCGACAGCCCGGAAGTCACCCCCCGGTGCGCGGCGACCACGCCGGAGGGCCCGGGCTGGCTGCTGGTCTGCTCCGACGGCCTGTGGAACTACTGCTCGCCCGCGGCCGATGTGGCCGAACTGGTCAGCCGGACGGCGGCCGCAGCCGGCGGCGACCCGGCCCGGATCGCGACCGAGCTGGTCAACTGGGCCAACGCTCAGGGCGGTATGGACAACATCACGGTGGCGCTGGCCCGGCTGGACCCCGGGGCGACTGGCGAGACCCACTGATGCGGACGAACCTGATACCCGAGAATCTACGGACCAGAACCGACAGGAGACCGTGATGCCATCCTTCAGCGCCGAGGTGTTCGAGAACGAGTTCATCTCCGAGGGTGCCACGGACGTGCACGCCATCGTCTCGGTGACCTGCACCGGAGCCGGTGAGGCGGGCAAGGGCGGGGACGGCGAGGCCGCCGAGATCATCATCGTCGACACCTCCGGTTCGATGCTCGACGCCAAGATCGCCGCCGCCCGGCAGGCCGCGACCGTGGCCATCGACCAGATCATCGACGGCACCTGGTTCGCGATCATCTCCGGCACCCACATCGCCAGCCGGGCCTTCCCGTACCCGAACGCCCGGATGGCCATGGTTCAGATGGAGCCGGGCGCGCGAGCGGCGGCCAAGCAGGCCGTCTCCCGGTTCGACGCCGACGGCGGGACGGCGATCGGCTCCTGGCTGCGGCTGGCCGCGCAGATCTTCGACACCGTGCCGGCGGCCACCCAGCGGCACGCCATCCTGCTCACCGACGGCGAGAACCAGAGCGAGAAGGAAGCGATCTTCCAGTCCGCGATCGAGACCGTGGCCGGCCAGTTCCAGTGCGACTGCCGCGGCGTCGGCGCCGACTGGAAGGTGGCCGAGCTGCGCAAGGTGGCGACGGCGCTGATGGGCTCGGTCGACCTGATCCCCGACCCGGCCTCGATGGTGGCCGACTTCGAGAACCTGATGCGGCAGTCGATGGGCCGGGGCGTGGCCGAGGCCACGCTGCGGGTCTGGGCCCCGCAGGGCTCGGAAGTGCTCTTCGTCCGCCAGGTCTCGCCCACGGTGGAGGACCTGACCCCCCGGCGGGTCGAGGTCAACGCCCTGACCGGGGCGTTCCCGACCGGTGCCTGGGGCGACGAGTCCCGGGATTACCACGTGGCCGTGCGGGTGGCTCCGCAGCCGGTCGGCCAGGAACGGCTGGCGGCCCGGGTGCAGCTGGTGGTCCGCGACGAGGTGGTCTCCCAGGGCCTGGTCAAGGCCCGCTGGTCCAGCGACGACGCGCTGACCACCCGGATCGACCCGGCGGTGGCGCACTACACCGGGCAGGCCGAGCTGGCCGAAGTGATCCAGGAGGGTCTGGCCGCGAAGGCGGCCGGCGACGAGGCGACAGCCACGGTCAAACTCGGCCGGGCGGTGGCCCTGGCCGCCGAGACCGGGAACGACGAGGCCACGTCGAAGCTGCGCAAGGTGGTCGACATCGACGACGCCAACGCCGGAACGGTCCGGCTGAAAAGGGGCACCAGCAAGCTCGACGAGATGGCGCTGGACACGGCGTCGACCAAGACCACCCGGGTCAAGCGATGAGCGTGCGCTGTCCGGACGGGCACACCTCCGAGTCGACCGACTACTGCGACGTCTGCGGCCTGCCGATCGAGGCCGCATCGGCGTCCGGCCTGGATCTGGGGCCGGCCCCGAACAGCCCGTCCCCGACCGTTCCGGTGCCCGGTGGTACCGCGACGCCGGGCGGCTTGTCGGCCAAGGAGAAGTCCTGCCCGAACTGCCAGTCGGTGGTGCCGGCCGACGACCTGTTCTGCGAGGTCTGCGGATACGACTTCACCACCGACACGGCCCCGCCGCCGGTGACCCACCCCGGTGGGGTCCCCGTCGCGGCGCCGGGCGGGGACGCGGCGGTGATCGCGCCGCCCGCGACGGTGGTTCCGGGCCCCGGCGGCCCGCCCCCCGGCGGCCCGGCCTCAGCCGGCCCGCCCACGCTGACCTGGGTGGCCGAGGTCTGGATCGACCCCGACTGGTACGCCTCGCAGGAGAGCGACGAGCCGTGCCCCTCGGCCGGTATGCCCATGGTGATGTCGTTGTGGGAGGCGAGCGTGCTGGTCGGACGCCGCTCGGCCAGCCGGAACATCCACCCTCAGGTGGACTGCGGGGCCGACCACGGTGTCTCACGCCGGCACGCCCAGCTGACCACGGACGGCCAGCGCTGGTGGGCCGAGGATCTGCAGTCGGCCAACGGCACCTTCATCGGCCCGGCGGGAGCGCCCATCCCGACCGCCCCGATCACGCCGGGCCAGCGGATCGAATTCGCTCCCGGAGACCGGATCTACGTCGGAGCCTGGACCCGCATCGTCGTCCGCAAGGCCACGGAGGACGAGCACTGACCCTCGGCGCGGGCTGCCTTTGAGAAGTCGGGGCTCACTTGAGCTCATCCGAGCACGGGGTTTGCCCGGCGTCGTGCCAAAAAACGGTTGCGCGGAACCGTTGGGGCTTGTGACTCCGCGGTTCCGCGGAACCGTTCGGGCTGGGGAGCGGCTTCGTCGGCGGTGGACATGATCAGGGCACCGGGTCAGCGACGAGCTCGTTGTGCGCGGCCAGCACAGTGAGTTCCGTCCCAGGGCTGTCGACCGTGGCGACGCCGTCGATCGGCAGCCAGGCGCCGCCGCTGACCGAATACTCGCCGGAGTAGGTGGTGCTCAGCTGAAGCGTTCGGCTACCGGGATCCCGGTAGACATGTGCGGTCCGCAACTCCGGATACGGCGCACCCGGGTCATCGGTGGTCCGCGCACTGCCGTCGCCGTAAACCCAGTGGAACCGCACCGGAGTCGCCCGCACCCGGACGGCCTGGCCCAGCACAGTGGTCGGCAGCACCACCTTCGATGCCCCGGCGTACAGGTTCGTCGGGATGTTGATCAGGGTCCGCCCGTCCGCCGGCTGCACCTTGATGTCCGCCGCCGGGATCGGCAGTCGCCGGAAGTCCGCGACCGTGACCACAGGCTCGGCCGCCTCCAGATCCGCCCCGTCTCGCGCACCCCGGCAGGCGTACTCCCCGGTCGGCGTCCAGCTGCTCCGGTTCTCCCGCGGCGCCCCGGCCGGTGCGGTGAACACCCAATACCCCAGGTCGCCCGGATGATCCGACCCCGCGCACAAGGTCACCGCCGTTGGGCACAACGTTCCCAAGCTGTTCGGCGAATAAGGCCAGTTCCCCTCACAAGCCGGAACATAAGCCCGCACCAGTTTTGCGCCGGCTGAAGTAGCGGGTTGCTTGGAATTCGACTTTGCCTTCCCGTCTCGAGCCCATGCTGAGAGGTCGATGTGATTAGCGGATGCGCGCCCGTCGATATCTCGAGTTGGATGCGAGTCGGGCGGATTGGATCCTTGGCTCCAAGGCAGCATCAATAAGATGAATAGCAGAGTCGACCCGGTGATTTGTGTCATGGCTTGAGCTCGGACTTTGTGATCGCAACATCATGCATAATCCATCGGTGGTTCGCCCAGCTCAATGCGGCACTGCTAGGTGTTCGAGGCACGCCTTGGAATTTTCGGATTGATCCGTCGGGAAGAGTTTCTGTCCCAGGGCTTTGTCGAACTATGGTTGATACTAATATACGAGTTCCGACCGTGCCAGGCGGAACTGCGGCGACGACCAATTCCACATCAGAGCCGTCGACCGTGGCGCCTTTCTCGCGAAGATCTTGCAGGTCCGAAATAGTGGACTTGCAGAAAATGCAGGCGGCTTCAGAGATGGACTCGAGTAGGCTGGTGTTCTGGCTCGCGTACGAATAGTTGTGCACCGCCCAGAAATAGCGAACAAATGCCTCGGCGCCTTTCCGGGTGTGAGCGGCATTGGGCGCAGGTGGGGGAGTGACTGTCGATGGCGGGGAAGCCGTTGGTGTGGGCTAAAGGGAACCTGCCGAGGTCGGACCGGATGGGCTGGGTGGCGTCGGGTCGTCGGTGCAGGCAGCCAGGCTGAACAGTGCTGCTGTGGCAGTGACCAGCCATGCGGTCGCGATCCATCGTCTCTCCAGGCCCCCGATCATGGATCCAAGCGTAGCGACAGACGCCCTGAATGTCCGTTGCGTACCGGTGCTGTGGATAACTTTTTACATGTCCACAACGCTGGTCGGGGGCCTGTTGCCAGCTGCGAGCGGCAGGGCGGGTCGAGCCCGACAAGTGGTTGAAGGTTGAAGGGATGGTTCCGCGGAACCGTTCGGCAAGGGGATGGAACCGCACTCCGCGCCCCCGCGTCTCAGTACTGCCGACCGTCGGCCGGCGAGCGACACCGTCATACCGGCACGTCGGGCGACGGTGTACTGAGCTAGGTGTTGCTGCTCATGACGTTGGTGACGCCGGCTCGTAGCCGCTGGGCTGGGGGCTGGTTCCCGGCAGCGGTGTGCGGGCGATGGTAGTTGTAGTGAACGTTCCAGGTTTGGACGGCTTCGGCCCTTTGGGATTCTGAGGTCCAGACCCGGGCGTAGAGGAACTCCTCGGACAGGATCCGGTTGTAGCGCTCGACCTTGCCGTTGTGGCGGGGCGTGAACGGGCGGATCCGCTGGTGCACGGACACGCCGAGGCTGTTGAGGGCTCGGGTGAAGGTGGCGGCGCGGTAGCAGGAGCCGTTGTCGGTGACGACGCGGGTGATCCTGGTGATGGCGTGGGCAGCGAAGAAAGCCCGGGCTCGGGCCATGAAACCAATTGCTGTGATGGCTTTCTCGTCGGGCAGGTGTTCGGTGTAGGCCAGGCGGGAGTAGCCGTCGACGGCGCTGTGGAGGAACACATACCCGGTCCTGACGGCCTTGTTCGTGGAGCGGGTGTGCGCGCGTTGGCGGGCCCGGCGAGAGGCCCGGTGCTCATCGGATCCACGCCCGTGGGCGCGCCACCCACCGCCGTCGGGGATGCGCCCGACCTTCTTCACATCGACGTGGATCATGTGCCCGGGATACCGGGCGATGATCTTCCTCGCCGGTTGGCGGTTGGAGGCACCGCAGGGGTCGAGGTCCCGCAGGCGGTTGATGCCCAGGCGCACCAGCCACCGCCCGACCGTGCTCTGGCTGATCTGCTCGCCTTGGCGGTGCAACTCGGTGGTGATGGCCCGGGCGGAGAACTTGTGCTCACGCCGTAGCCGTTCGATCTCGGCGACGACCTGCGGGGATGTCCGGCCCGGGCAGGCTGTCGGGGCACTGGAGCTGTCCTCCAGGCCGGCCTCACCCCAGCGCTGGTAGCGGTTGACCCACTTGGACAGGCATTGGCGGCTGATGCCGGCCTCGGCGGCGACGTGGGCGATCGGACGGGTCTGGCAGCGGTCGATCAACCGCAGCCGCCCGGCAGGGGTCAGCGGAGCATTACGGTGGGACATGACGGGTTCCCTGGGGTCTTGACGATGTGTGTTTGGCGATTCACATCCTCTGCCAGGGGACCCGTCCCCAGTTCAGCGGCCTACAGGCCCGCCGTCACCAACGTCATGACCCACAACACCTAGGGGGAATGATGTCCCGCCCAATTCGCGCCGTCCCAGTTATTGCCACCCTGACCGCCACGGTGACAGCCACTGCCGTCGTCGCGGCGGCGGCGATCTGGGTGTTGCATTCGCCGTCGCAGCCCGACAGTCGGCCTCCGGTGAATCTTGGGCGAACCGAAGCTGTGGCGCTGACTACCGACCATGACTGCGCTGATCTGCTCGACTATTACCAGCGCGAGGCCAAGCGGGTGGTCGGTCCTTTCGGGCTGGACGGCGGGCCGATATATGCCCGGGAGTCGGCCACGGCCTCGCTCGCGGACGGTGCGGCGCGAACCCCCGAGGCCGCGGCCAAGGCGGCGGATTCGGCGGCGATCCCGGATACGGCGACCAACGTTCAGGTGGCCGGCGTGGACGAGAGCGACGTCGTCGAGACGAGTGGCGACCTGATGGTCTCGGCCCTGGACGGCGCGGTCCGGATCACGCGTCTGGCCGGCCGGGACACGAAGACCCTGGCCACCTGGCGTCCCGTTGAAGGGAGCGTCGACGCGGTGCTGCTGGATCCGGCCGGCTCCGACCCGGGCGCGCTGACCGCGATCGTCGTCGGCAGCGCCGGTGGCCCGACTCTGCCGCTGGGCCCGGCCGTGGACTACAAGAGCCGCGTCGGAGTGGGCGGCGACGTCACGACCCTGACCGTGCTCGATCTCGCTGACCCGGAGCACCCGCGATCCGTACGCCGGCTGGAGGTGAGCGGCAGTCGTTCCGGCGACGTCCGGCTGGTCGACGGCGAGCTGCGTTTCGCCGTCACGGCCGGGAGCAACGGTCTGACTTGGAAGCAGCCGCACTACGGCTCCGGTGCGGAGGCTGCCGCTGAGTACCGCCGCTCCGAGAAGCGTTCCATCGCAGCCAATCGTAAGCTGATCGACCGGTCCACGATCGACAACTGGATCCCGCAAACCATGGTCGTCGAACTGGCCGCCGGTGGCATCGAGGGCCAGCCCCGGCCCCTGCTCGACTGCACCCGGGTCGCGGTTCCGGACCGGTTCAGCGGTCTGCAGACCCTGGCCCTGGTGTCGGTCGACCTGCGCACCGGCACGCCGCTGGCGAACTGGCGGGCCGCGGGCGTGATCGCCGCCGGCAGCACGCTCTACGCCACCGCCGACCATGCCTGGGTGGCCACGTCGCGCTGGGATCGCCCGGTCGAGCCGCAACCGCGGAACTCGGGGGACGCCGTCATCAGGTTCGCGCCGGTCGCCACCGACACGCAGTTGCATCTGTTCGACACACCCGCCCGGGCCGAACCCCGGTACGTCGCCTCCGGGCAGGTCGAGGGCACTCTGCTCAACCAGTTCGCCTTGGACGAGCGAGGCGGCTTCCTGCGGGTGGCCTCCACCCTGGAACCCGGCCCCGACGCGCCGGCCGAGCCGTCGGCGACCATCAAATCGGTTCCGAGAAAGGCTGTTTCGACGACGTCCGAGGGGCAGGTCAGCGTCCTGAAAGTGGACGGCGATCGGCTCGCCCGGGTCGGGGTGGTCACCGGGCTGGGGCGGGGCGAGCGGATCCGGGGCGTTCGGTTCGACGGCGATGTCGGCTACGTCGTCACCTATCGGCAAACCGATCCGCTGTACACGGTCGACCTCACCGATCCCGGCCACCCAGCGGTGCGGGGCGAACTGCAGTTGCCCGGGTACTCGGCCTACCTGCATCCGGCCGGCCCGGGGCGGTTGCTCGGTCTGGGCCAGGCCGGCACCACGTCCGGCGCGGTCACCGGGCTGGCCCTCTCCCTGTTCGACGTCACCGACCTGGCCGCTCCGCGGCGGCTGGCCCAGCAGAAGGTCAGGGGCGCCTGGTCGGACGGCGAGGCCGATCACCATGCCTTCACCCTGGCCGGCGACCTCGTGCTGGTGCCCTACTCGGCCTGGTGGCAGGGCAGGAGCAAGGCGACCGGCCACCTCGAGGACCGGTTCGACGCCGGGGTGATCGCGGTCCGGACGGACGCCGCCGGCCTGGCCGAGCCGGTGGTGCTCCGCCCGCGGGCGACCGGACCGATCGTGGTCGCAGGCAAGAGCACGGCCGAACAGCGGCGGGTGCAAAAGGTCATGGACGCGGTGCCGGTCCGGACCGTCGTCCATTCCGGAGTGATCTACAGCCTGACCCGTTCCGGCGTCGCGGCCCACACCGCGGACACCTTCACCCGCCTGCCCTTCGCTTCCTTCTGACCGGACGAAGCCGGCTCGACGAAAGGAGTCCGGGTCAGCGGAAAACGATGGTCCGGTTCCCGTTGATCATCACCCGGTTCTGGGTGTGCCAGGTCACGGCCCGGGCCAGCACCTGACACTCGACGTCGCGACCGACGGCGGCCATCTGCTCGGCGGTGATGGTGTGGTTCACCCGCTCGACGTCTTGCTCGATGATCGGGCCCTCGTCGAGGTCCGACGTCACGTAGTGGGCCGTCGCGCCGATGATCTTCACGCCGCGCTGGTGGGCCTGCTGGTACGGCCGGGCGCCCTTGAAGCTGGGCAGGAACGAGTGGTGGATGTTGATCGCCCGACCGGCCAGGGCCTCGCACAGCCCGGGCGAGAGCACCTGCATGTAGCGGGCCAGCACCACCAGGTCGATCCGCTCCTTGTCGAGCAGGTCGAGCAGTCGCTCCTCGACCGCGGCCTTGGCCGCCGGGTCGCCCGTCTTCACCGGAAGGTGGATGAAGGGGATGCCGTGCGACTCGACCAGGTCGGCGAACTCGGTGTGGTTCGAGACGACGGCCGGGATGTCGACGTCCAGGGCGCCGATCCGGTGGCGGAACAGCAGGTCGTTCAGGCAGTGCCCGAACTTGGAGACCAGGATCAGCACCCGGTACCGCTCGGCCGCGTCGACCAGGTGCCAGCGCATCTGGAACGACTCCGCGACCGAGCCGAAGCCGGCGCTGAGCCGCTCCAGTGTCGTCACCGGGTCGTGGGTGCTGAACTGCACCCGCATGAAGAAGGTGCCGGCGTAGTCGGCCACGTCGTCGTCGTACTGCTCGCTCTGCAGGATGTTGCAGCCGTGCTGCACCAGGAAGCTGGCCACCGCGTAGACGATGCCGGGCCGGTCCGGGCAGGCGAGGGTCAGGACGAACTCACGGCGGGACGCGGCCTTGCTCACCTCAGTCACGCCCGAAGCGTGCTGGTCCGAGCCCTGCCGGTCAAGCGTGGGGACGCTCGGAAGACCAACGATCACGTCGAGCGACTCTTAAGAGAACCCTATGGGTTCGGTAAATATCCTCAGATCGGGCGTATCGGCCTCTGGCCGATCACGGCTACGCGGGGGTGCGGCATCGTCGCGCACGGCGAGCGTGGAGCGACGCGTCCCCCGTTCGGGTGTAGCTGCCGACCGACCGGACGCCGTGCTCGACCGACCCGCCTACCTGCACGTCGTCCGTTGCGCCCGGCTTGTCTGGCCGACGGCGTGGTGGCCGCCAAGATCTGTCTCGGCCGTCATGATCTGTGTAAACACCTTCTCAGGGGGGCGTAGAACGGCGTTCGGCGAGGTCGACGGCCATCTACCCACCCACCTAAGATCACGTCTCACTCAGCCGGTGCTTTTCGGGCTGAACCGGGCTGGGCGGGGCCTGATCGATGGGGATCCTTCGCCGCACCAGTTCCTGAGACAACCGTGCGAACGAACCGACGAGCCCGGGAGCAGACAACCACGTGGTCAGCAGCAGTTCGCCCGGACCGGGTGACCGGCGATCCCGGCTGGCTGCGGAACGCGCCCAGCAGACCGGGCAGACGCCGGCCGTGCCGTCGGACGCCTCCCTGACCAATGCTCCGGTCTACGAGTCCCGTCGGGCCCGTCGGGCCGCCGCCACCGGCTCGATGCCGATGCCGACCGGTTCGATGCCGATGCCCACGGGTTCGACCATGCTGCCGCCCTCCTCGCCGTCTCTCACCGGTTCGATGCCGCTGCCGGCCGGCTCGACGCCGCGAGCCACCGGTTCGATGCCGTTGCCCAGCCGCCGCGACCTGCGCGCCGACCAGGCCGCCCCGACCGGCCGTTCTGATCACGCTGATCAAGCCGGCCCCGGCCTGCGGCCCGCCGGCTTCCCGGCCCTGGAGCCGGCCGGCGTCGTCACCCAGCTCGTGCCCGGCCCGGCCACCAGCCCGCACGGTGTCGACCTGCGAGACGCGCCCGGCTCGAGCCGGCCCAGCGAATACCTCGAGTCCGGCAAGACCTCGACCCCGCGCACCGACGCCATCCGGATGGAGGGCCGGCGCACCGGCTCGATCCCGGCCGTCGCCGAGCTCAACCTGTCGGACGACGACGGCGCCCCCCGGGGCCGCCGGGCCGTCATGCCCCAGACCTCCCGGCGCAAGGCTGAACTGGTCATCGGGCGGGCCGTCAGCCACCGCCGGGTCTGGGGGGCCGGCCTGGCCATGCTGCTGGTGCTGCTGGTCCCGGGGGCGCAGATGCTGACCAAGTCGGTGACCGTCGCCGACACCGGCCTGATCAGCAACGGCAACGCCGAGTCGTCACTGGCCCTGCCCGACTCGACCTCGCTCACCTCGCCGACCACTCCGGACGCCGTCGCCGAGACCACGGCCGCAGCCAAGGCTGCTCACGCGAAGGCGACCAAGGAAGCCGAGGCGAAGGCCAAGAACAAGACAAAGGCCAAGCCCAAGTCGACGAAGAAGGCCACGCCGAAGCCCGGCGGCTCGAATAGCGGCGGCTCCGGCCCGGCCGGCACCGGCTCGACCTCGCGGGTCAACGACGGCCAGTCCGGCCTCGGCTGGGCCAGCGGCGTCTACATCCCCGGCAGCAGCCCGAGCAAGGTGCAGGCCTTCGGGCAGTGGCGCGGAGCCGGGATGGACGTCGTCGTCGACTGGGAGAACCGCGGCAACTGGAACGACATCGTCAACCCGGACTGGCTCTACCGGGCCTGGCAGGGCACCCCGTACACCAAGGTGCTCGGCGTCGCCCCGATCCCGGAGGGCGACGGCAGCGCCACCATGGCCGGCTGTGCCGCCGGCTCCTACAACGACAAGTGGGTCCAGTTCGGCCAGAACATCAAGAACGCCGGCCTGGACGACGAGACCGTGATCCGGCTCGGCTGGGAGTTCAACGGCGACTGGTACAAGTGGAGCGCGAGCAACCCGCAGCAGTTCATCGACTGCTGGCGGCAGATCGTGAGCACGGTCCGGACCGTGGCGCCCAAGCTGCTCTGGGACTGGAACCCGAACCGTGGAGCTGGTCAGAGCGTCACCGACGCCCGGCAGGCCTACCCGGGCGACTCCTACGTGGACATCGTCGGGGTCGACTCCTACGACTCGTTCCCCGGCGCCACCAACGAGGCCGGCTGGCAGGTGCACTACTCCGGCCCCTACGGGCTGAAGTTCTGGGTCGACTTCGCCCGCGACCACGGCAAGAAGTTCAGCGTCCCGGAGTGGGCGGTGTACCCGGGCCCGGCCACCGGCGGCAACAACGGCGGCGACAACGCCTTCTACATCCAGAAGATGCACGACTTCTTCAAGTCGCTGGGCAGCACCCTGGCCTTCGAGTCGTACTTCAACGAGCCGAGCGCGGCCAACTACTGCTCGCTGTTCGGTCCGACCGAGAACCCGAACGCGGCGGCCAAGTACCAGTCGCTGTTCCACTGACGCGCAGGTCCGCTGACACACCGCGTACCGCCGGGCCCCAGGAACCGGGACCGCATCCGCATCAGATAGTTTGACGTCAAGTCAAACTTGAAGCAGGGAGTAACGGACAGTGGCGAAGATCAAGGTGGATGGCGCCGTCGTCGAGCTCGACGGTGACGAGATGACCCGCATCATCTGGCAGTTCATCAAGGACCGGCTGATCCATCCCTATCTGGATGTCGACCTGAAGTACTACGACCTCGGGATCGAGGAGCGCGACGCCACCGACGACCAGGTGACGATCGACGCCGCGAACGCGATCAAGCAGTACGGCGTGGGCGTCAAGTGCGCCACCATCACGCCGGACGAGGCCCGGGTCGAGGAGTTCGGCCTGAAGAAGATGTGGGTGTCCCCGAACGGGACGATCCGGAACATTCTCGGGGGCGTGGTCTTCCGCGAGCCGATCATCATCAGCAACATCCCCCGGCTGGTCCCGGGCTGGACCAAGCCGATCATCATCGGCCGGCACGCCCACGGCGACCAGTACAAGGCGACCAACTTCAAGGTCCCCGGCGCCGGCGAGCTGACCATCACGTTCACCCCCGAGGACGGCTCCGAGCCGATCCAGCACGTGGTCGCCAACTACGGCGCCGACGGCGGGGTGGCGATGGGGATGTACAACTTCAACAAGTCGATCGCCGACTTCGCCCGGGCCTCGCTGGCCTATGGCCTGAAGCGGAACTACCCGGTGTACCTGTCCACGAAGAACACGATCCTGAAGGCCTACGACGGCCAGTTCAAGGACATCTTCCAGGACATCTACGAGAAGGAGTTCAAGGCCGACTTCGACGCCGCCGGCCTGACCTACGAGCACCGCCTGATCGACGACATGGTCGCCGCCGCGATGAAGTGGGAGGGCGGCTACGTCTGGGCCTGCAAGAACTACGACGGCGACGTCCAGTCCGACACCGTGGCCCAGGGCTTCGGCTCACTCGGCCTGATGACGTCGGTGCTGAGCACCCCGGACGGCAAGACGGTCGAGGCCGAGGCCGCCCATGGCACGGTCACCCGGCACTTCCGCCAGCACCAGCAGGGCAAGCCGACCTCGACCAACCCGATCGCCTCGATCTTCGCCTGGACCGGTGGCCTCAAGCACCGCGGCGTCCTGGACGGCACGCCCGAGGTGACCGGCTTCGCCGAGACCCTGGAGCGGATCTGCGTCGAGACCGTCGAGTCCGGAAAGATGACCAAGGACCTGGCCCTCCTGGTCGGCCCGGAGCAGGCCTTCCTGACCACCGAGGACTTCCTGGCCGCACTGGACGAGAACCTGGCCGCCGCCATCAAGGCCTGATCGGACCGCTCGCGAACGGCGCCCCCGGGCTCGGAACATCCGAGGCCGGGGGTGCCGTTCTTCGCCGACCATTGGGTCTCGCCGAAACCATTGTTGCGAATTGCGCGAATGGCTACCCTGTGCGTCATGGGCCCCCTGATCTTTCTGATCGTCGTCGTTCTGGTCGTCGTCCTGCTCCTGTTCTGGGCTTTCCGGACGTACAACAAGCTGGTCCGGCAGCGTAATCAGGTGCAGGCCGCCTCGGCTCAGATCGACGTGCAGCTCAGGCGCCGGCACGACCTGATTCCCAACCTGGTCGAGACGGTCAAGGGCTACGCCACGCACGAGCGGGGCACCCTGGACGCCGTCATCCAGGCCCGCTCCAAGGCGGTCGCGGCCAACGGGCAGGGCCCGGCCGAGCGGGCCGCGGTCGAGGGCGAGCTGAGCGCCACCCTGAGCCGGCTGCTGGTGGTGGCCGAGGCCTACCCCGACCTGAAGGCGAACCAGAACTTCCTGGCCCTGCAGTCCGAGCTGGGCACCACCGAGGACAAGATCGCCTACGCCCGGCAGTTCCTGAACAACGCCGTCCAGACGATCAACACCACGATCCAGTCGGTACCGAGCAACTTCATCGCCGGCATCGGCGGGTTCAAGCCCGAGCAGTACTTCGAGGCCTCGGGCGAAGAGCGCCAGGGCGTCTCCGTCCGGTTCTGATCCACCCTTCGCCCTCGATCTTCGACCAGCCGGGAAGCCTGCCGCGATGCCGCCCCTGACCGCTGCCCTCACCGACGACCCGGCGCCGAGCGGCTCCCTGACCTGGTTCGGCGGATCGCATCAGATCCACCTGACCGTCACGCCGCCGTTCGGGCTGTCGGCCAACGCTTTTGTGGCCCTGGAACTGGCCGCGGTCGTGGTTGTGGGCGCGGTCTGGTTCCTGCTGCTGGCGGCGGTGCTGGCCTGGACCCGGCCGGCCGACGTCGACGCCCTGCCGGCCAATGCCGACTTCCCGGACGACGTGCCGCCGGCCGTGGTCAGCCTGCTGGCCGGCCGCTGGAAGCTGAACGAGGACGCAGCCGAGTCGACCCTGATCGACCTGGCCGCCCGCAAGTGGATCGAGTTCCGCCAGCCCGGCAACGACCCGACCCACACCACCGTGCACGTGCTCCCGGCCCCGACCGGTCGGGTCAACCAGCCGGCGCTCACCCCCTACGACGAGCAGGTGCTGAAGCACGTGCGCGACCAGGCGGTGGACGACGTCGTCCCGGTCACCGCCCTGACCTTCCGCGACCTGGGTGAGGCCAACCGGTGGACCTCGCAGCTGCACGGCTCGGTGATCGCCGACGCCCGGGCCCGGGGGCTGACCCAGCGCCGGTTCTCGCCACTGCTGGTGACGGCGCTCAGCGTGGCCGCCCTGCTGCCGGCGGGGATGGTCGCCCTGGTCGTGATGACGACCGACTCCGACAGTCACCGGACCCACCAGAGCCTCGGCGACGCGCTCGGCGCCGGGTTCGGCGCCGCCCTGCTGGTCTGGGGCGGGCTGAGCGCGCTGGCCGGCCGGCCGCTGGGGGAGCGCGACACCCCGCTCGGCCGCGAGGTGGCCGCCCGCTGGTACGGCCTGCGCACCTTCCTGCGCAACGACGGCGCTTTCGCCGATCTGCCGCCGGCTTCGGTGGCGGTCTGGGACCGGTACCTGTCCTACGGTGACGCGCTCGGCGTCACCCGGGTCTGCAGCGCCCTGCTCGACCTCGGGATGGGCAACCGCAAGCGGGTCTGGTCGTCGTACGGCGGCACCTGGCACCGGGTCCGGGTGCGCTACCCCCGGATGTTCGCCCGTTACGGCGCGACCGCGCCGATGCTCCTGCTGCGGGCCGGGATCGGCCTGGTGGTGGGCGGTTTCCTGGTGCACGCGTTCAAGCTCTCGACGTTCGACTTCCCGAACAGCACCCACAACCTGGTCGGCGACGCCCCGTTGCTGGTCGGCATCGTGATCTTCCTCTACGGCCTGAACATGCTGCTGCGCACCGCCGGCGACCTGCTGGCCCCGCGCACGCTGAGCGGTGAGGTGCTCTGGGTCGAGCTGTGGAAGACCAAGAAGCAGCGGAACTCCGAAGAGACCGTCCCCGTGGTGCACTACTTCGCGGTCGACGACGGCACCGGCGACCGGACCACGGCCTGGGCCATCCCGAGCGACTGGTCGTACCGGGCCCGGGCCGGCGACGTCGTCACCATCGTGGTCCGGCCCTGGTGCCGGCGGGTGACCGAGCTGACCATCGACTCGTCGCGGTCCAAACAGCTGGCCGAGGCGGCCGGGGCCGCGGTGCCCTCCGGGGTCGACCCGGCCAACCGCCAGGTCGACGCCGACACGGCTCCGGCCGGCGGGCTCGGCGGTGCGGTTCTCGGCATCCCCGGCGTCGGCATCCCCGGCCTGGGTGGGCCCGGAGCGATGGACGGCCCGGCCGCTCCGGTGGCCCCGGTGCTGGCCACGGCCATGGTCGCGGCGGCCGCGAATGCCGCCGACGGGCGTTCCACGCCGCCGCTGCTCACCGCCGAGGAGGTCGCCGCCGCCCTCGGCCGGCCGGTGGTCACCGACGCCAGCGCCGGCCGGTTCAGCCTGGGCCCGTTCGAGATGGTGATGTTCTCCTCGCCCGGCAGCTCCTCACCGGTGGTGATGCTGGCCGTGGCCCGGGGCCGAGCCGTCGGCCTGGTGATGCGCACCGTCCGGTCCGGCAGCCAGCTGCCCGGAATCGGCGACGAGGCCTGGCAGGGGCCGGACTGGGTGGTCGCTCGCCGGGGCGAGACCATGATCAGGATCAACGCCGAGCGCGGTTCCGGCGTCCGCTCCGAGGCGCTGCCGGCCCTGCTCACCGCCGCCCTCGCCCGCCTCCCCTACCCGGCCTGACCCCGGATCGGCCCCGCGGGGCGGCCGCAGGGGCGGCTCGGGCGGGGCTGACCGGGGGCGGGGGGATTGGTAAGCTCGGGGGGCCGCAACTGGCGTTCGGGTGGGTAACCACCGGGAAGCGGTGAAGTCGTCGTCCTCCGGTCGTTCGCCTGGGCTGGAGCGTCAACAGGGGCAACCCTGCCGCCCGACCGACGACCGCCGTCCTCCTGGGAGCGCTCATGCTGCAGCAACACGCCGGCTCGACCCCGAGCCAGCTCACCACCAACACCTCGCTGGCCGACTCCGACCCCGAGCTGGCCGCCGTCCTGAAGAACGAGCTCGGCCGCCAGCGGGGCACGCTGGAGATGATCGCCAGCGAGAACTTCGCCCCCCGGGCCGTGCTCGAGGCCCAGGGCTCGGTGCTGACCAACAAGTACGCCGAGGGCTACCCGGGCAAGCGCTACTACGGCGGCTGCGAGTTCGTCGACGTGGCCGAGAACCTGGCCCGCGACCGGGTCAAGGCCCTGTTCGGGGCCGGCTACGCCAACGTCCAGCCGCACTCCGGGGCGCAGGCCAACGCGGCCGCCATGCACGCGCTGATCCGCCACGGCGACGGCATTCTCGGTCTCGAGCTGGCCCACGGGGGCCACCTGACCCACGGCATGAAGATCAACTTCAGCGGCCGGCTGTACGACGTGGCCGCTTATGGCGTCGACCCCAAGACCTTCCTGGTCGACATGGACGTCGTCCGCGAGAAGGCCCTCGAGCACCGGCCGAAGCTGATCATCGCCGGCTGGTCGGCCTACCCGCGCCAGCTCGACTTCGCGGCCTTCCGCAGCATCGCCGACGAGATCGGCGCCTACCTGATGGTCGACATGGCCCACTTCGCCGGCCTGGTCGCGGCCGGGCTGCACCCGAGCCCGGTGCCGCACGCGCACGTCACCACCTCGACCACGCACAAGACCCTGGCCGGCCCGCGCGGCGGCGTCATCCTGGCCGCCGACGAGGAGAACGCCAAGAAGTTCCAGTCGGCGGTGTTCCCGGGCCAGCAGGGCGGCCCGCTGATGCACGTGATCGCGGCCAAGGCGGCGGCGTTCAAGATCGCGGCCGGCGAGGAGTTCGCCGAGCGCCAGCAGCGCACCCTGCGCGGGGCCAAGATCCTGGCCGAGCGGCTCACCGCCGCGGACGCCACCTCGGCCGGGGTCTCGGTGCTGACCGGCGGCACCGACGTTCACCTGGTGCTGGTCGACCTGCGCGAGTCGACCCTGGACGGCCAGCAGGCCGAGGACCGGCTGCACGAGGTCGGGATCACCGTGAACCGCAACGCGGTGCCGTTCGACCCGCGCCCGCCGATGGTCACCTCGGGGCTGCGGATCGGCACGCCGGCCCTGGCCACTCGCGGCTTCGGCGACGCCGAGTTCACCGAGGTGTCCGACGTGATCGCCGCGGCCCTGCAGCCGACCTGCGACATCGAGGCGCTGCGGGCCCGGGTCGACCGGCTGGCTCAGGACTTCCCGCTCTACGAAGGGCTGGAGAGCTGGTGACGGCCGACACCACGGCCCGGATCCTCGACGGCCGGGCGGCCCTGGCCGAGATCAAGGCCGAACTGCGCGAGCGGGTCTCCGCCCTGGCCGCCCGCGGGATCGTGCCCGGCCTGGGTACGGTCCTGATCGGCGACGACCCGGGCAGCGCCATCTACGTGGCGGCCAAGCACCGCGACTGCGCCGAGGTCGGGATCAGCAGCCTGCGGGTCGACCTGCCCGCCGATGCGACCCAGGCCCAGATCGAGGACGCCGTCCTGGGCCTGAACGCCGATCCGGCCTGCACCGGCTACATCGTCCAGCTCCCGCTGCCGGCCGGGATCGACACCGACCGGGTGCTGGAACTGATCGATCCGGCCAAGGATGCCGACGGCCTGCACCCGACCAACCTCGGCCGGCTGGTGCTGAACGTGAACGCGCCCATGACGTCGCCGCTGCCCTGCACCCCGCACGGCATCGTCGAACTGTTGCTGCGCAACGACATCGACCTCAAGGGGGCCGAGGTCTGCGTGATCGGGCGGGGGGTCACGGTCGGCCGGCCGCTCGGCCTGCTGCTCACCCGGCGCTCGATCAACGCCACGGTCACCCTCTGCCACACCGGCACCCGGGACGTCGCCGCTCACGTCCGGCGGGCCGACGTCGTCGTCGCCGCGGCCGGGGTGGCCGGCATGGTCACCGCCGACATGGTCAAGCCGGGCGCGATCGTGCTCGACGTCGGTGTCAGCCGGGTGCCCGCGGCCGATGGCAAGTCGAAGATCGCCGGGGACGTGGCGCTCGACGTCCGGGAGGTCGCCGCCTGGGTGGCGCCCAATCCGGGCGGGGTCGGGCCGATGACCCGGGCCATGCTCCTGACCAACGTCGTCGAGGCCGCCGAACGCGGCTGACCGGCCCGTCCTCGCTCCGACTTTGCTCCAGGTAGCCACCGCCGGCGGCCCGGTGTTCGCCGACGAATCACCGCTCGGCGGTGGTCAACTGGAGCAAAGTCGGAGCATCGAGGAGCGGCCGCCTCCGCCGGCACCGATCAGGGGACGGCGAGCTGGCGGAGGGCGAGTTCGGCGTAGAGGGCGGCGCCGTCCGGCAGGGAGCGGTCGTCGAAAGCGGCGTGCGGGGAGTGGTTGCTGGGCGCGGTGTTCGGGTCACGCCCCTCGACGCAGGCGCCCAGCAGCACCATCGCGCCGGGAACCCGCTCGATCACCCGGGAGAAGTCCTCGGTGCCGGTGATCGGACGGGCCATCACCGTGGCCCGGGACGGCCCGAACAGCTCGCCGGCCACGTCGAAGGCCAGGTCGGTGGCGCTCGGGTCGTTCATCGTCACCGGGTACTCCTCGATGTATTCGATGTCGACCTCGAGACCGTGGGCATCGGCGATGCCCCGGCAGACCTGCTGCAGCATGTCCTTCACCCGGCGGCGGACCGACCGGTCGAAGGTTCGCACGGTGGCCTCGAAACTGGCCGTCTCCGGGATGATGTTGCGCCGGGTGCCGGCCTGCAACGAGCCGACCGTGACCACCACCGGCTCGAACGCGTCCACGCCCCGGTTGATCGCGGTCTGCATGGCCAGCACCATCTCGCAGGTGGCCGGCACCGGGTCGCGGGACAGGTGCGGCGAGGCGCCGTGCCCGCCGATGCCGTGCACGGTGACGAACATGCCGTCGCTGGCGGCCATGATCGCGCCCGGCCGGGTCGCCACCTGGCCCCGGCTGACCAGGTTGGGCAGCACGTGCAGGGCGAAGGCCGAGTCGGCCGGGCGGCCGGCGGCACCGAGCACGCCACTGTCGATCATCTTGCGGGCTCCGTCGAAGCCTTCCTCGCCGGGCTGGAACATCAGGACGACGTCGCCGGCCAGCTTCTCCCGGTGGGCCGAGAGCAGGCGGGCCGCGCCGACCAGCATCGCCATGTGCAGGTCGTGCCCGCAGGCGTGCATCGCGCCGTCCAGCATCGACCGGTACGGGACGTCGACCTCCTCGTGGACCGGGAGCGCGTCCATGTCCGCCCGGAGCAGCACAACGGGCAGGCTCGGTTCAGGATCGGTCAGCGTGGTGTGGGCCGCGGGAGCGTCGACGGCCGGCACCCGAGGGGCGCCGGCGCCGCGCAGGACGGCCGTCACCGAGCCGATCTCGGTCCCGGACGTGATCTCCAGGCCGAGGCCGTCGAGGGCGGCCAGCACCGTTTCCTGGGTGCGTTGCAGCTTGAGTCCGATTTCCGGACGCTCATGCAGACGGTGCCGGAGTTCGGCGAGATCGTCGCCGATACCCATCGCGTCGTCGAGAAGGGGCATAGCGTGTTTTTACCGTGTCCCAGGTCACTTTGATAGCGTTTTGACGATACAACCGCCGAACGAGGCTCGGAATCCGTAGCTTTTCCGTCGCTGTCTGTTGATCCGGCAAGCCCGTTCGGGCGCGGCCCGGCTCGGCTCGGGTCGGCCCGAGTGAGCCCGAACGGGCTCGGGATCAGGGCAGAATGTCGGTCATGCTGAGGGTCGCGACCGTGAACGTGAACGGAATCAGGGCGGCCGAGCGGCGCGGGATGCGGGCCTGGCTGGACGAGCGCCGCCCCGACGTCCTCTGCGTCCAGGAGGTCCGGGCCGACGATGCCACCCTGCACCGGGTGATGGGCGAGAGCTGGCACGGCGTTCACGAGGAGGCGGCCGAGAGCAAAGGACGCGCGGGCGTCGCGGTGCTGTCGCGGACCGAACCGCTGGCCGTGCGCTCGGGCCTGGGCGACTTCGTCTCGGTCGGCCGCTGGGTCGAGGCCGACTTCGCGATCACCGCCGCCGCGCCCGGCGAACCCGAGCTGCTGACCGTGGTCTCGACCTACGTGCACACCGGTGAGGCCGGGACGCCGCGACAGGACGAGAAGTACCGCTTCCTGGCCGACATCCGGGAGCGGATGAACAAGCTCACCGCCGACGGGCGGCACCTGGTGGTGTGCGGCGACCTGAACATCGCCCACCGCGAGGCCGACCTGAAGAACTGGAAGGGCAACCTGAAGAAGTCGGGCTTCCTGCCGCAGGAGCGGGCCTGGATGGATGCGCTGTTCGACGAGGACGGGTTCGTCGACACCCACCGCCGGCTGGCCGGTGAGGGGCCGGGACCGTACTCCTGGTTCTCCTGGCGGGGCCGGGCCTGGGACACCGGGGGTGGGTGGCGGATCGACTACGCCATCGCCAGCCCCGGCCTGGCCGGGCTGGCCGTGGCGGCCGAGGTCGATCGGGCCGCCACCTACGAGCAGCGCTGGAGCGACCACTCGCCGGTCGTCGTCGACTTCGAGCCGCTGAGCCTGCGCCCCTGAGGAGGCGGTCTGCCGATGGTCGTCCGGTCAGTTCGGGCTGACCGGTGCGAGGCCCGGACTCAGGCTCCGTCGGCGGCCGGCTCGCGCTGCTCCGGGGCGTCGGTGACCAGGCCGGTCGCGGCCCGGAAGATCTCACCGCCGCCGCTCAGGGTCAGCGACCCGGCGCCGGCCCGGACGAAGGCCGAGTAGCCGCCGGTGAGCTGGACCGTGCGGGCCCCGGCCTGGACCTGGATCTTGCCCCGGGTGCAGAGCAGGATCTGGGCCCCGTCGATCGAGACGTCGGCGACCACCGGCGAGCCGTCGACCACGATCCGGCTGAGCTGAAAGTCGTCGACCTCGGGCCGCCAGGCGATCTCGTGCTCGCCCAGCGTGATCACCGGGATGCCGGACGAAGCCAGCGGGTGGCAGTCGATCACCTGGAGCAGCTCGTCGACGTCGACCGCCTTGCTGGTCAGCCCGCAGCGCAGCACGTTGTCGGACGCCGCCAGGATCTCCACGCCGAGCCCGCTGAGGTAGCAGTGCGGCACGCCTGCCGGTACGAACAGGGTCTGCCCGGGCGAGAGCCGGACCAGGTCGAACAGCAGCGGGGCCAGCGCCATCGGATCGGCCGGGTGCAGGCCGACCAGCCGGTCGAGCCAGCCGAAGGCTTCCGGGTAGTCCAGGTTGCCGGCCGCCTGCAACCGCATCGAGGCGGCGGTGATCTCGGCGATCAGGCCGGCCCGGTCGGCCAGCGGCCAGCGCAGCAGCACCTCGAGCGCGGCGTGCAGCCGCTCGGCATCGGCGGTGCGCTCGCTGGAGGGGACGCCCGGCTCCGGGTCGGCCGGCCCGACGGCGTCGTCCTGGTCCGAGGTCGGTTCCGGGGCCTCGCCCGCCAGCAGCTCGACCAGGCCGGTCAGCCGCTCGCAGTCCAGCCGGCGGATCAGCATCGCCGCCTGGGCGGGGGTGCGGAACCCGAAGAGGGCCTCGATCGGCTCCAGGGCGTAGAGCATCTCAGGCTTGTGGAACGGGTCGACGTAGGGCGACGTGCCGTCCGGCCGGTAGATCTCCCGGGCCCGGGCCGAGTCGGGGTGGACCTGCAGGGACAGCGGCCGGGTGATGGCCAGGACCTTGAGCATGAACGGCAGCCGGCCGCCGAACCGGGCCGCGGCGGCCGCGCCCAGCAGAGCCTTGGGCGAGCTGGTCACCGCCTCCGGCAGCGGCAGCACGCGACCGCCCTCGAGCAGCAGATCGGACGGCGAACCCGGGTGGGCGCCCATCCAGAGCTCGGCCTCGGGTGCCCCACTGGGCGGCCGGTTCTGCAGCGCGGCGAGGGCGGACAACGATCCCCAGTCGTAATCCCGAACCGGATTACGCATCGCCGTGAGCGTGGGGACGGCGGGAGCGGTAGCCGTTTCGTCAAGGGAGGAAGCCGTCACGGTCGACCACAGTACCGGGGTGCTCCCCCCGATCTGGAGGGACCGGAAAACCTGGGGCTGCCGTTCACCTACTGGTCGATCTGTGGTTCCGCCGCCGCGGCCAGGGCCAGCAGGTCGTCGGCCAGACCGGACGGGTCGCCGGTCAGGACGTCCGGGCCGCCGTAGTACCAGCTCACCCGAGACGTGGGCAGCCGCGCGGAGGCCTCGGCGACGCCGGTCCGGGTGGCCGCGCCGTCGCCGGACGGGTCGGGCCGGCCGTCCGGCGGCACCACCGGGCAGAGCACGACCGGCACCTTCACCAGCGGGTACCAGGCCCGCGGTTCACCGAACCAGAGCGAGCGGACGATCGAGCGGCGCACCTCGAGGTCGGGCTCGACCGCGCCGTCCTCGAGGCTGTCGTGGATCGCGCCGTCCGGAAGCAGTTCGTCACCGAAGGCGGCCCAGCACTGCTCGAAACTGGAGTACCGCCAGGCCGGCCGGATCCAGCCACCGGCCACGCAGCAGACCCCGGCCACGCCGTCCCGCCGGGCCGCCAGCGAGAGGACGACGTTGCCGCCCCAGCCGTGACCGGCCACGATCGGCGACCGGCTACCGGTGAACCCGAGCCCGTCGAGCAGGGTGGACAGGTCGTCGGCGCAGGTGTCGGTGTCGTACCCGGTCTCGGGGCGCTCGGAGCCGCCGTGGCCGCGCAGGTCGACGGCGGCCACCGCGTGCCCGGCCTCGGCCAGCCGGTCGGCCACCGCGGTCCAGCTGCCGGCGTCCGCACCGACGTCATGGACCAGGAGGATCGGGCGCAGCGGCCCGTCCGTGGTGTGCACGGCCAGCCCCGGACCGCCGGTCAGCTCGATGACTTCCATGTGTGTATCACTGGCCACTCCCCGACCGTAGGTCATGATCCGGTCGGGCGCGCTCCGGGTCGGTGGCGCCACTCCGGAAGGGGCCGCAGTTCGCTGGTTGTACCGCTCTGAGAACCTGCCAGAATGACAGCCATGCCTTCTACGGGTTCGTCGGACCGGCCTCGCCTGCTGTCCGGTATGCAACCGACGTCGGATTCCCTGCACCTGGGGAACTACCTCGGCGCGCTCGCCCAATGGGTGAAGTTGCAGGACGACTACCAGGCGCACTACTTCGTGGCCGACCTGCACGCGATCACGGTCGAGCAGGACCCGGCCACGTTGCGCCGGCGCACCCGGGTGACCGCGGCCCAGTTCCTGGCCGGCGGCGTCGACCCGGCCCGGTCCGTGTTGTTCGTGCAGAGCCAGGTGCCCGAGCACGCCCAGCTGTCGTGGGTGCTGCAGTGCCTGACCGGGTTCGGCGAGGCCGGCCGGATGACCCAGTTCAAGGACAAGTCCACCCGTGAGGGCAGCGACCGGGCCAGTGTCGGGCTCTACACGTACCCGATCCTGCAGGCCGCCGACATCCTGCTGTACCAGGCGGCCCGGGTACCGGTGGGCGAGGACCAGCGCCAGCACCTGGAGCTCACCCGCGACCTGGCCCAGCGGTTCAACTCCCGCTACGGCGAGACCTTCGTCGTCCCCGAGCCGCACATCATCAAGGCCACGGCCAAGATCGTCGACCTGCAGCACCCGACCAACAAGATGAGCAGCAGCGTGGGCGGGGCCGGCGTCCTGTGGCTGGTCGACGACCCGAAGGTCTCGGCCAAGAAGCTGCGCTCGGCGGTCACCGACACCGGCCGCGAGATCACCTTCGACGCCGAGAACAAGCCCGGCGTCTCCAACCTGCTGACCATCCTGTCGGCGCTGACCGACACCGAGATCCCGGTGCTTCAGGAGCGGTTCGTCGGGGCCGGCTACGGCGACCTGAAGAAGGAGGTCGCCGAGGCCTACCTGGGCTTCGCCGAGCCGTTCAGCGAGCGGGTGAACGCGTTGCTGGCCGACCCGGACTCGCTCGACGACATCCTGTTCGAGGGCAGCCGTCAGGCCCGGGCCGAGGCGGCCCCGGTGCTCGAGCTGGTCTACGACCGGGTCGGCTTCCTGCCCGGGCGGCGGTGAACCGTGGCCGAGTCGCGTCCCGAAGGGGCGCTCTCGACGGCTGAGCCGGGCCCGGACCCGGGCTCGGCCGACCTGCCCCGCGCGGCCGACCTGCCCACGATGAGCATGTCCGTGCGCCGGCCGGCGATCGACGACGACATCGTCACCATCGGCGTCGTCGTCGACATCCCCGATCCGGTGGGCAAGTTCCTGCGCAACTCCCGGGCCGAGTTCGGCGACCCACTGGCCACCGCCATCCCGCCGCACGTCACGCTGCTGCCGCCGACCGACGTGGCGCCCAGCACCGACCGGGCGATCAGCGACCACCTGGCCGCCGTCGCCGCGGTCACCGAGCCGTTCACGATCAGGCTGCACGGCACGGACTCGTTCCGGCCGACCTCGCCGGTGGTCTACGTCCGGCTCGAATCCGGCAGCGAGAGCTGCGACGACCTGCAGCGCCTGGTCCGGACCGGGCCCCTCATCCGGCAACTGCAGTTTCCGTACCACCCGCACGTGACCGTCGCCCATCACCTGGACGACGAGGCCCTCGATCACGCCCAGCAGCACCTGGCCGACTACCGGGCCGAGTTCACCGTGGCCGGCCTCGGCCTGTACGAGCACGGCCGCGACGGGGTGTGGCGACTTCGCCGTAGGTTCACTTTCGGTGGAAACTGAAGGATGCCTCTTATCCCGAGTGGTCTGAAGCGCCGCATCCAGGCGGTTCAGGCGTCCCTTCCGGCCCGCGCCTGGAAGCGTTACGGCCAGGCCCGGGGCGGGGTGCTGGCCGGCGGCATGGCCTACGTGGCCTTCTTCTCGCTGCTGCCGGCGCTGGCGCTCGGGTTCACCGTGTTCGGGCTCGTGGTCGGCAATCGCCCCGACCTCCAGGACAAGGTGATCAAGTCGGTCAACGACGCCGTCGGGACGACGATCATCACGCCGACCGGCGGGTCGGGCGGGATCGTCAGCATCGACACCCTGACCGGTTCCTCGCAGCTCACCTGGATCGGGATCATCGGCCTGATCGGCTTCCTGCTGACCGGCCTGGGCTGGCTCGACGCCCTGCGCGAAGGCATCCGGGCGATGTTCGGCCAGCCCACTCTTGAGGGCAACGTGGTCAAGACCAAGGCCCGCGACCTGCTCGTCCTGGCCAGCATCGGCGTGGTGCTGCTGGCCAGCGCGATCGCCGGGATCGTGGTCAACGCGTCCACCGGCTGGCTGCTCGATCAGGTCGGGCTGAGCGGTTCTCTGGTCGGCAACCTGGTGGTCGGCGGGGTGAGCACGTTGCTGCTGCTGGGCGTCGACATCCTGGTCTTCCTCGTGCTGTTCCGGCTGCTCTCCGGCGTCCCGGTCAGCAACAACGACCTCTGGGACGCCGCGCTGTTCGGCGGGGTCGGGCTCGGCATCCTCAAGCTGCTCAGCAGCGTGCTGCTGAAGAGCGCGCACAACAACAAGTTCCTGGCCACGGCCGGGGTCTTCCTGGCCCTGCTGGTCTGGCTCAACCTGGTCTCCCGGCTGACCCTGGTCGCCGCGGCCTGGGGGGCGACCGTGGCGATCGACCGAGGGCACCTGGTGCTGGACGACAGCGGCCTGCCCGAGGCCGCTCACCGGCCGATGCCGCCGGTCTACTCCGACCGCGGGAGTGAGCCCTCCGGCCGGGCCCGGCCCGGCCGAGCGCCGGCCCCGTCCGTCCCCGCCCAGGCCTCAGCGGCTGGAGCCGCCGACGACGCGCGCGGTCGGGCTGCCGTTCCCGCTGCGGCCCGCCTCGCCGACCGTCCCGTTCACCCCGGCGGTCCGGCGCCCGCCGTCCCGTTCACCCCGGTGGTCAGCCCCCGGGGCGCCGACCGGATCTCGGTCGCGGCCGGAGCCGTCCTCGGTGCGGCCGGGGTCTACGCCGTGCGGACGGCGGTCGGGGCCGCTCGCTCGGTGATCGACTCGGCCCGCCGCTCCGACTGACCCCCGATCACCCCGGTTCGGCGGAACCGTGTGCTGTGGGCCGGTGGTGATCGCCGCGGTTCCGCGGAACCGTTTGTGGGTGGGCGGTGGTGATCGCCGCGGTTTCGCGGAACCGGGTGCGGTGATCGAGATCGCCTCCGTGGGCCGGCTCGTTGTGATCCATGTCTGCGTGAATGTGCCCGAGCGGGGGTGATCACCCCCGTTTTCGTACACCGACGCGGACATCGGTCAGGGCTTGGCGACCGGGAAGCCGAGCGTGGCGCCGCCGAGGCAGACCGAGGCGTCCTGGTCGAGGCCGGTCAGGGTCAGCTGATCGGAACCGCCGGCCGGCAGGCTGACGTAGACCTCGTGCAGCCCGTGCTCCAGCCGCATCGGTACGGCCGGCTGGGCGCCGATCGAGATCCGGGCCGTGGTCTGCCGGTTGGCCAGGTAACCGATCCGGAGCTTCCACAGGCCCGGTTCGGGGGTGAGCGGCAGCCTGACCACGATCGGGTGGTCGGTGCGGGCGCAGGTGTTCGGCCGGAGCGTCACGGCCACCCCCTGGACCATGCCGTCGTGCAGTCGGCCGGCGTCGTCGACCACGCTGAAGTACGGCACCGCGGCCCGGACCACCGGCCGGACCGGCATCGGCCGGGTGATCCGGCGCAACTGCCGATCGGCCAGGAAGGTCGGGATCATCACCTGGTCGGGCGTCACCTCGTCGCCGAACAGGTAGACCGGCCCGGCGTGAGCGGCCAGACCGGCGGACAGGTTCTGGATGTAGCTCTCGGTCGGGTTACGGCTCCAGGAGTGCATGAACTGCTCACCCGAGACGGCCCCGCCGACGGTGAGGGTCAGGACGGCGAGCGGGCCGAGCGCGGTGATCACCGCGCGCCGTCGAGCCGTCTGGGCGTCGAAACCGGCCCGGAGCCGGCCTCGCCGGCCGGTCGGCGGGGCCGGGGGCACGGCCGCGTCGAGGCCGTCGCGCAGCGGGAGCCAGGCCAGGGCCAGCCCGAGCGGCACCATCACGGCGGCGTCGGTGAGGTAGCGGTGGTCGCGGCCGACGAACGGGCCGATGAACCCGAGCCGGGCCCGGGCCACCAGGGCCACCGAGACCCCGACGAAGACCAGCACCAGGAGCCAGGCCCGCCAGGCTCCGCGGATCAGCACCAGCGAACCCAGCACCGCCCCCAGAGCCAGGGCCAGCGCCAGCCCGGCCAAAGCGGTCCAGGGATCGGGCCAGGCGCTGATCGTGGTGGCCGGCGTGGTGATCCAGTGCAGCGGGCCGCCGACCAGGCTGGGCAGCAGGGTCTCGAGGATCATCAGCCGGGTCAGCTCGAGGACGTCGTTGCCGGACGACGGCGCTCCGGTCTCGATCGTCACCCGCGACAGGTAGAGCCAGAGGAACCCGCCGCCCAGGGCGGCCAGGGCCAGCCAGTACCCCCAGAGCCGGCGCAACGCCCGCCCGGGACGGCGCCAGAGCGGCCCGGGGACGGCGTAGAGCACCGTGAACAGGGCCAGCATCACCGGGATGACCAGGGCCTTCTCGAAGAACAGCAGGCCCAGCAGGACGGACAGCGCCGCGCCCAGCGCATCGGCCCGGCGCCCGGTTCGCAACAGGCCGACGTGGAACCAGAACGCGCAGACCAGGGCCAGCGTGACCGGGAGCCACTCCAGGGCCGCCGCCCACCAGAGGGTGCCGGTCAGGGTGAGGCTGGTGGCGCAGAACATGGCGTACGGCAGCAGGATCGCCGGCCGGTCGCCGAACAGGCGGCGCAGCAGGGCCAGCATCATCGCGCTGGTGGCCGCGACCACGGCCAGGGTGAGCAGCGCGGCCGGCCACCACTGCAGCGGCGCCACCCGATCGAGCAGCCAGGCCAGGGCCCAGCTGCCCGGCACCAGGTGACCGTTGTAGTCGGAGAGCAGCAGGCTCGGGCTGAGCGATCGGTGGGCGGTGGTGGCCAGCAGGTTGAGGTCGTCCTGCCAGAACCAGGACCGGGCCAGCCGGGTGCCGGTGAGCAGCACCTGGACGGCGCCGAGCAGGGCCGCCGCCGGCAGCACCCGGACCCGGAGCACCAGGCCACCGTGACCGCGCCGGCCCCGCACCAACCGGAGGTCGAGCTCGTCGCCCGCCTCCGGGCCCGGCCGCGCCGCCGTGGTCTCGCTCACCCGGGCTCCCTGTCGTCACCGCTACGACCGGCGTCACCGATCCGTAGGGCCAGAGGTCTATCACGCTGCACCGACAGTGTGCTTCCGGAATGTCCGCGATCGGAGGTTTCCGGCCCGCGGTGTTCGGCCGGGTTCAGCGGATCAGCCGCGGTGCTTGCCGTTGCCGGCGATCCGGCTTCGACCACCCGGCCGAGTTCGGGACCGGCCGCGCCCGGAGCCGGCGAACCCGAAGCGGGGACGCCGTCCGACCACGAAGGCGATCAGCACCAGGGCGATGGCCGCGCCGACGAGCAGGATCCGGCCGTTGCGCCCGGCCGCCGCCGGCGCGCTGAGGCTGGTCGAGGTCGCCGGCAGGGCCCCGCGCAGATCGGCCCCGGCCCCGGCCCCGGCCGGGGCCGGGGCCGGAGTCCGGCCGGCGCTGATCGTGCCGTCGTTCAGCCCCGGCCCGGTCATCGACGGCAGCTCGCCCGGCCGGACCAGCTCGCCCACCGGCTGAGCCTGACCGCCGTGGGCGAAGGCCCAGTCCAGCAGGGCGGTCGTCTCGTGCCAGGTGCTGCCGTCGGCGCGCATCACGACGGCGATGTAGCTGTGCCCCTTGCGGGTGGCACTGCCGACGAACGACCCGTGGGCGGCGACCGTGTAGCCGTTCTTGACCCCGGTCGCGCCGTCGTAGTTGCGCAGCATCCGGTTGTGGTTCTGAATCTGGAACCGGGCCCGCTTCTTGCCCAGTGACTTGCCGACCCCGGGGAAGCGGTACATGGTCGTCGTCATGACCTGGCTGAGCTGAGGATCGGCCAGCGCCGCCGAACCGGCCAGGGCCAGGTCGTAGGCGCTGCTCACCTGGCCCTTCGCGTCGAGGCCGTTGGTGGTGCGGGCGACGGTGTCGAAGGCGCCCAGTTGCCGGGCCTCGTCCTGGATCAGCCCGACCGCCGTCTTCCGGCCGCCGACCAGGTTGCCGAGGGCGTTGGCGCAGTCGTTGCCGCTGCTCATCAGCATGCCGTGGAGCAGGTCGTCCACGGTGTAGGTCGATCCGGGCACGATCCCGGCCCGGGTGCCGTCGACCGCGGCGTCGTCGTCCCGGCCGGTGTAGACCTTGGCCGGGTCGAGCCGGTGAGCCAGGGCCAGCCCGGTGAAGATCTTCAGGGTGGACGCCGGGGCCAGCGGCACGTGGGCCCGGTGCGCGGCCAGGATCTGCCGGGTGTCGAGATCGGCGATCAGCCAGGAGGCCGCCGGCGGGGCCGGTGGGGCGGGCACTCCGGCCGGCACCGCGAGCTGCACCTTGTTCTCGATCAGGTTCTTGCCTCCGACCCAGGACCGGGCCGCCGGCAGCGGCTCCGGTTTCGGCGTCGGGGTGGGCGAGACCGCCCGCGGGACAACGCTCTCGCGAACGGTGACCAGGGCCGAGGCGCCGGTCGCCCCGGTCAGCCCCAGCCCGGCGATCGTCCCCAGCACCGCGAGGGCGTGGATCACACGGCGACTGGACATTGATCGGGAGGGTACCTGTGGGGCGGCTGGGGCGCGGCGCCCGGTCGGAGCCGGCGGTCGAGCTCGAGTCGGGACGGCGTCAGGCGGCGACGGCGCGCTGGGCCAGCACGCCGCGGTAGTGGGCGATCAACTCGTCGCCCAGCAGTTCCCAGGTGCGGCGCTGGACCCCGACCCGGCCGGCCGTTCCCATCCAGCGGCGCTGGTCGGCGTCCAGGCTCAGCCCGGCCACCGCGGCCCGCAGCCCGGCGTCGTCCTCGGGGCCGTAGAGCAGGCCGTTCAGCCCGGGGGCGACCAGGTCGACCGGCCCGCCCCGGGCCGGCGCGACGACCGGCACCCCGCTGGCCATCGCCTCCTGCAGGGTCTGCCCGAAGGTCTCCTCGGTGCCGGTGTGGACGAAGACGTCGAGGGCGGCGTACGCGTCGGCCAGCTCGTCGCCGTCCAGCCAGCCCAGCCAGGCCGGATCGGCCGGGGCCAGCGCCTTGCGCAGGGTGCGCCAGGCCGGGCCGTCGCCGATCACCACCAGCCGCACTCCGGGCAGGCCGGCCAGCGCCGCCAGCCGTTCGGCCCGCTTCTCCGGGGCCAGCCGCCCGACGTAGCCCACCAGGACCTCGCCGTTCGGGGCCAGCCGGGCCCGTAACGCGGCCACCGCGGCCGTGTCCCGGCGTCGGGGACTGAACCGGTCGCCGTCCACCCCGCGCTGCCACAGGGCCAGTCGCGGCACCGCATGGGCCCGCAGCTCGTCCATCGCCGCGGAGGAAGGAGCCAGGGTCAGGTCGGCCTGGTTGTGCACCCGCCGGACCCAGCGCCAGGCGGCCGGCTCCAGCAGCCGGGCCCGGTTCCGCCGGGCGTAACCGGGCACGTCGGTCTGGAACACGGCCACGCTGGGCAGGCCGAGCTGGGCCGCGGCCACGACCCCGGCCGCGCCGAGCACGAACGGAGAGGCCAGGTGAACGATGTCCGGGGCGAAGCTGGACAGTGTGCGCTGCACCTTGGAGCTGGGCAGCCCCACCGGGAACTGCCGGTAGCTGACCGACGGCACGCCGATCACCCGGGCTCCGGCGAAGCTCTCCGGGGCCGGACCGGGACAGATCACCACCGTGTCGTGCCCCCGGCGGTTGAGGTGCTCCAGCACCCGGCACACGCTGGTGGTCACGCCGTTGCCGGTCGGCAGGAACGATTCGGTCACGACGGCCACCCGCAGCCGCCGCGGTCGCTCCTCGGCCGGCTGGATCTGCGGCCGGGCACCGACCTCGTCGAACGTCCTGTCTGCCTTCATGGCAGTAGGCTCGACGACTCGAATGAGCTCAGGGCGACGCGAATCGGTGGATCAGATGACCGGTCGGTGACGTCCAGACGCTGGGCGTTTGCCAGATCCATGCGGGTGGATCGGGCAAGAACGTCATCTGTCGGACAGCGCGGGCCCTACCGTGGGACAGGTGACAGATCTTGCCGCTGAGCCGACCGCCGCCCTGCCCGGTTTCTGGGCCATCGTTCCGGCCGGGGGAGCCGGTACCCGCCTGTGGCCGCTCTCGCGCCAGGCCCGGCCCAAATTCCTGCTCGACCTGACCGGCTCCGGTCGCACCCTGCTGCAGCAGACCTGGGACCGGCTGGAGCCGCTGACCGGCCCCGGCGGCATCACCGTGGTCACCGGCGCCTCGCACGCCGAGGCGGTGGCCGAGCAGCTGCCCGGCCTGCTGCCGGCCAACCTGCTGACCGAGCCCACCCCCCGGGACTCGGCCGCGGCGATCTGCCTGGCCGCGGCCGTGATCGCCCGGCGCGACCCCGACGCGGTGATCGGCTCGTTCGCCGCCGACCACGTGATCCGCAACGTCACCGGGTTCGAGGCCGCGGTGGCCGAGGCCGTCGCCGCCGCCCGGCTGGGCGAGATCGTCACGCTGGGGATCGAGCCCGACCACGCCTCGACCGCGTTCGGCTACATCCAGGTCGGCGAGCCGCTGGGGCTGGCGGGCGCGCCGTCCGCCTGCCGGGTGCAGTGCTTCGTCGAGAAGCCGGACGCCGACACCGCCGCCATGTACCTGCACGAGGGTGGCTACCGCTGGAACGCCGGCATGTTCGTGGCCCGCACCGACGTGCTGCTGGCCGAGCTGGAGCGCAACCGGCCCGAGCTGCACGCCGGGGTGCTGACCATCGCCGCCGCCTGGGACACCCCGGAGCGGGACGCCGTGCTCGCCGCCACCTGGCCCGACCTGGAGAAGGTGGCCATCGACTACGCCATCGCCGAGCCCGCCGCCCAGGCCGGCCGGGTGGCCGTGGTGCCGGCTGCGCTCGGCTGGGATGACATCGGTGACTGGGCCTCGCTGGCCGCGCTGCTGCCCGGGGACGCCGCGCTGAAGGTGGTCGGGGACGCCGCCCAGGTGCTCGACGTCGACGCCTCCGGGATCGCCGTCCCGGCCGGCAACCGGCTGGTCGCCGTCCTCGGCCTGAAAGACGTGGTGGTGATCGACACACCCTCGGCCGTTCTGGTCACCACCCGGGAGTGGGCCCAGGACGTCAAGAAGGTCGTCGAGACCCTCACCCAGCTGGGCCGCAACGACTTGCGCTGAGGCCGCCGGGCCGGCCACGGTCGAGGCCGCGGGCCGGGCTGTCGCCGTCCGCCGAACTGCCCTTTCCGTCGTGACATGAGTGAATCAGGTGTCGCGTCGAGGGGAGATGGCTCATGCCGAACGGTGCCGGACTGGTGCGAGCACGCAACGATCCAGCGCAGTACGACGACCTGACCGACGAGTGGTGGCCGACGCACGGCAAGTTCGCGGCCCTGCACTGGCTGGCCCGGGCCCGGGCCGAACTGCTGCCGGCGGCCCCCTTCGAGGGCGCGCCGCTGCTGGACATTGCTTGCGGGGCAGGGCTTTTCGCGCCGCACCTGACCGGGCGGCGGGCCGGCTGGCGGCCGATCGGGCTTGACCTGTCGGCGCTGTCGCTGCGGCAGGCCCGGGCTCACGGACTGGCTCCGGTGCGGGCCGACGCCGTCCGGCTGCCGTTCGCCGATGCCAGCCTCTCCGGCGTCGTCGCGGGGGAGGTACTGGAGCACCTGCCCGACCTGGAGTCGGCCTGCGCCGAGATCGGCCGGGTGCTGGCCCCGGGCGGCGTGGTGGTGATCGACACCCTGGCCGACACCTGGTTCAGCCGGATCGCGCTGATCCGGCTGGCCGAGCGGATCCCCGGCGGCCCCCCACCGCGACTGCACGACCCGGCCCTGCTGGTCGATCCGGAACGGCTGCGCCGGTTGCTGGGCCGGCACGGGGTCGAACTCGGTGACGTCGTCGGGCTGCGGCCCTCGATCCGCGACTACCTGGCCTGGCTGCTGCGCCGCCGCGACCATGTGCGGATGCTCCGGATCGGGTCGACGTCCGGCGTCTACCAGGCCCTGGGCACGAAGGTCTCGCCGTGAGCGGCGGATCCGGCCGGCGCCGGCTGGGCCGGCCCGAGCCGGCCCGCAGCCACTCGGCCGTGCTCACCGGCCAGGGTCTGGCCGTGCCGGCCGCGATCGGCCAGCGCGAGGCCTGGGACGAGGTGTTCGCGCCCCGGCTGGCCAACAGCTCGCTGGCCAAGGCCATCTTCCTGCGGGCCGGGATCAGCACCCGGCACACCGCGGTCGACCCCCGGCAGACCGACGTCAGCGGCTGGACCACCGGCGAGCGGATGCGCCGCTACGTCACCGAGGCCCGCACGCTGGGCCGGGACGCCGTCCGGCAGGCCCTCGACCAGGCCCAGGTCCGGGCCGAGGACGTCGGCCTCTTCGTGGTCGTCTCCTGCACCGGTTACTCCACCCCGGGCCTGGACATCCTGATCGCCGAGGACGTCGGTATGCCGCTGTCGGTCCGCCGGCTGATCGTCGGGCACATGGGCTGTTACGCGGCGATCCCCGGCCTGGCCGCCGGGGCCGACTTCGTCCGGGCCCAGGGCGCCCCGGTCGTCGTGCTCTGCGTCGAGCTGCCGACCCTGCACTTCCAGCCGTCCACCGACCCCCGGGACCTGCAGACCGTGGTCTCGCACGCGTTGTTCGCCGACGCCGCGGCGGCCGTCGTGATCGAGCCCGACGCCACCGGCGGCCTGGAGATCATGGACACCACCGCCGTCACCGCCCCCGGTAGCGCCCCGCTGATGACCTGGGAGATCACCGATCACGGGTTCCGGATGGGGTTGTCGCCGAAGGTTCCGGACGTGCTCGCGGTGCACGTAGCCGACGCCGTCCAGTCGCTGGTGAAGCCCTACGGTCTCGGCCTGGAGGACGTCGCCGGTTGGGCCGTGCACCCGGGCGGGCGGCGCATCGTCGACGTGGTCGCCGACCGGCTCCAGCTGGACACCGACCAGGTGGCCGCCAGCCGGTCGGTGCTCGACGAGTACGGCAACTGCTCCTCGCCGACGGTGCTCATGGTGCTGGCCGAGATCCGCCGCCGAGAGGCGCTGACCAGCGGCGATCCGGTGATCGCGATGGCTTTCGGACCGGGTCTGACGCTCTGCACGGCGCTGCTGCGGGCCTGCTGAGACCGGCGGTCCGTGGGCTCACTCGCGGGCTCACTCGCGGGTTCACCAGGTCCGCGGGGTGAGCCAGGTCGGCAGCATGATGCTGCCCGGCCCCGGGCCGGCACACCGGGCCAGACCGACCGAATCGGCCAGCACCTCGTTCCAGCCCCGAGTCGAGCGGGCCCGGTCCCGGATCACCGACGTCAGCAGGGCGACCTCGGTGGTCAATGGGTCGTCGCCGGCTAGGTCGTGAGCGGCCAGCCGGGCCAGGGCGGTGCGGGTGGCGCCGCGGTCGCCGGCCAGCACGGCGATCCGGCCCTCCAGACAGGCCGCGGTGATCTGGTGGATCGGGGACGCCGTCTGCTCGGCGTGGGCCCGGGCCGCCTCGAGGACGTCGTCGCCGGGCCGCTCCCGCCGGGCCCGGGCCCGGCGGGCGATCAGCACGGTGAGCACCCCACCGTGCCAGCCCGCGGCCCAGCTGCCCGGCTCCGGGGTCGCGGCGGCGAGTTGCTCGGCGCCCAGCCGCAGCCGGGCCTGCTCCAGGGTCGGGGCCGGATCGGCCAGGCCGGCCGCGGCGCTGCTCATCCGGCTGAGGGCGACCTGATCGTGGGCCTCCGGCAGGCCGGCCAGCAGTTGCTCGGTGCGCCGGGCGCTACGGGCCAGCCGGTCGAGCAGCGACCCGGTCACCGGACCCCGGACCGCCGTCCGGAAGAGCAGTTCGGCCTCCAGCCGGCCCCGGATCACCGCCCTCCGGGGGGATCCGCCGTCCGCCGGCAGGGCCCGGAGCTCGCGCTCCAGCACCTGGTTGGCGGCCGGATGGTGGAGCACCCAGAGCAGGGTCGAATGCAGGTGCCCGACCTCGGCCCGCTCGTCCGGGGACAGTTCCCGGGTCCGGGTCAACAGCGTTCCCATCAGGGGGCGCAGTTCCCGAACCCGGCCGGTGTCCCAGAGGGTCCGGGCCCGAGCGGCCAGCGCGTCGGCCGAGACCAGCCGGTCGTCCGGCTCGACGTCGTCGATCGGCGATCGGGGCGCGACCAGGGGCGCGGCGACGCTCCGGGCCGGCCGGGAGGTGGCCAGCGCCGCGAACCAGCAGCAGGTCAGCAGGCCCAGAGCCCGGACCAGGCTGCGGCCGAGCCGGCGCTCGCCGGCCCGGGCGCAGGCCGGGCACCGGGTCGGCCCGGCTGCGCCGAAGCGGATCAGATCGTGCAGGTGCCCCACGGTGCAGCTGACCAGGGTGGCTCCGGGCCGACCGGCCAGCGCGCGCTCGGCCTGCCCGGCGGCCTGGTTCAACCCGGCCAGCACCCGCTGGTCCAGGGCGACCAGCCGGCGCAGGTCGTGCAGGTCGCCGAGGCGGCTCTCGGTCGAGGTCTCGAAGCCGGGGCGGGCCGCGTCCAGCACGGCGGCCTGGAGCAGGTTCAGCGGCACGCCGGGCAACGGCACCTCCACCGGCCCCAGAGCCCGGTCGGCCCGTTCCACCGCCCGCCGGACCCGGCCGTCCGGGACTGCGCCACCAGCCGCGCTGTCCGCTGTGAGCACCGCATGCACCCCGTTCAGGCAGGCGGCGGTCCGCCAGGCGTCGGAGTCGTCGAGGGTCAGCCGGCCCGAGTCGACCAGGCGGCCCAGTGCCTGGTCGAGCTGGGTCCGCAGGATCGGGTGGGCGACCGGGATCTCGTCCGGGCCCGGCCGGCCGGGTCCGGTCAGGTCGAGGCGAGGCGCAGACAGGGAGCGCTTCAGCTCGCGCCGGACCTCGGCCCATCCGGTGACGACGAGCTCGGGGGCGACGGTCGCCTGCAGTAATTGCATTAAGTGATCATCTAGGCACGCGGCGTCATTAGTCGCCTCGTGGCCCCGGCCCGGCGGTGATTTCTGGCCGAAGCTGCTGCACGCCTCGCCGCCGGCCCGGGCGGTGCCCTACTTTCGCTCTGGCCGGTCGCGCCCCGAGCCGGGGCGGCGCCGGTCGTGGGCCACGCCCTGGGGCAGGGAATCGGGGGGCTCCAGGGTGTGGCCCCACCAGGCTCGATCGGGCACATGGGTCTACTGTTGTGACTTCGTGAGCACCCCGCGCTTATCGACCGTCCTGGCGCCCTACGCCGACGAACTTCTGGCCTTCCGCCGCGACCTCCATGCCCATCCTGAGCTGGGACATCACGAGGTGCGCAGCTCTCGCGTGGTTGCCGAGCGGCTGACCCGGGCCGGGCTCGAGCCGCGGTTGCTGGCCGGCACCGGAGTGATCTGTGACGTCGGTTCCGGCGGCCCGCTGGTCGCCCTGCGGGCCGACCTCGACGCGCTGCCCCTGCCGGACCAGTGCGGCCGGGAGTGGTCCTCCACGATCGAGGGGGTGGCTCACGCCTGCGGCCACGACGTGCACACCACCGGCCTGCTCGGGGCCGGTCTGGCCCTGGCCGACCTGCACCGGGCCGGGCAGTTGCCGGGCCGGGTCCGGCTGATCTTCCAGCCCGCCGAGGAACTGATGCCTGGTGGGGCGCTGGACGTGCTCGCGCTCGGCGGCCTGGACGACGTCGAGCGGGCCTACGCGCTGCACTGCGACCCGCACACCGACGTCGGCCTGGTCGGCTCCCGGGCCGGAGCGATCACCGCCGCCTCGGATCAGATCACGGTCCAGCTCACCGGGCACGGCGGGCACACCTCGAGGCCGCACCTGACCGAGGACGTGATCTACGCGCTCGGCCTGGTCGTCACCGGGGTGCCGGGCGTGCTCTCCCGCCGGCTCGACCCGCGCTCGGGGGCGAGCATGGTCTGGGGCGCCATCTCGGCCGGGGTGGCCTCGAACGCCATCCCCAGCCAGGGCGTCGTCCGGGGCACGTTCCGCTGCCTCGACGCCGGGATCTGGGCGATCGCCGGATCGATCATCACGGACGCCGTCCACGAGATCGTCGCGCCCTACGGGGTCCGGGCCGAGGTGATCCACACCCGGGGGGTGCCGCCCACGATCAACGACGCCGCTGCCGTCCAGATCGCCGAGAACGCGGTCCGGGCCGAGATCGGCGAGCAGAGCGTGGTGCTCACCCCGCAGAGCCTGGGCGGCGAGGACTTCGCCTGGATGCTGGAGAAGGTGCCCGGGGCGATGGTCCGGCTCGGCACCCGGACCCCGGGCGGCACGACCCACGACCTGCACCGGCCCGACTTCGACGTCGACGAGCGGGCGGTCGCGCTGGCCGCGGCGGTGCTCGGCTCGATCGCGCTGGAGGACCTGCGCTCGCGCACGACTCAACCGTGACCGCAGCCGTGACGGTGGAGTGTCGGCCGATCGCTTTGTGCGATCTGTCCCCCTCGGCCGCGAATACGACGGGCGGAAGCGCGAACCACCGCCGGATTTACGTCGATCACGGTTCGGCCACCGAAAGGCCCTAGGGCCCCGAATCGCCCTCCCGACACACTATGGTCCCCCTGATACCGGCTTCTTCGGAGCCGGAACGATCGGCCACCGCGCACCGCGCGGTCGGATATTGCGTCGTCATGAAGGAGGCACCTGTGCGTCGGGTGACCAAGCTAGTCACGGTGCTTGCTGCCGTGACCCTCGGGCTGGCTGCGTGTGGCAGTGACAGTGACAGCACCGCTACTCCCGCTTCGTCCGGTACGACGGCGGCCAAGTCGGACGTCAAGGTCGGCATGGCCTACGACATCGGCGGTCGCGGCGACCAGTCCTTCAACGACTCGGCCGCCCTCGGCCTGGACAAGGCCAAGAGCGAACTCGGCATCCAGGCCAAGGAGCTCGAAGCCAGCGCAGGCGAGACCGACGCCCAGAAGGAGGAGCGGCTCCGGCTGCTCGCCCAGGGTGGGTACAACCCGGTCGTCGCGGTCGGCTTCGCCTACGCGGTAGCCCTTGGCAAGGTGGCCAAGGAGTTCCCCGACACCCACTTCGCGATCATCGATGATGACTCGATCAAGGCCGCCAACGTCACGCCGCTGGTGTTCTCCGAGGAGCAGGGCTCGTTCCTGGTCGGCACCATCGCCGCTCAGGCCTCGAAGACCGGCACCATCGGCTACATCGGTGGTGTGCTCACCCCGCTGCTGCAGAAGTTCGAGGCCGGCTACACGGCCGGTGCCAAGGCGGTCAACCCGAAGATCGTCGTCAAGGTCAAGTACCTGACCCAGCCGCCGGACTTCAGCGGCTTCAACGCCCCCGACAAGGGTGAGGCCGCGGCCCAGGGCCAGCTCGACGACAAGGCCGACGTCATCTACGCCGCGGCCGGTGGGTCCGGCTCGGGCGCGTTCAAGGCGGTCGCGGCCAAGTCCGGCGCGCTCGCCATCGGCGTCGACTCCGACCAGTACCTGACCGCCGACGCCTCGGTGAAGCCGGTCATCGTCACGTCGATGCTCAAGCGGGTCGACACCGCGGTCTACGACTACGTGAAGTCGGCCGTGGGCGGCTCCGTCCTGACCGGCACTCAGCGGTTCGACCTCAAGTCGGACGGCGTCGGCTACGCCACGTCCAACGACGCGGTCAAGCCCTACGAGGCCAAGACGGACGAGTACAAGGCCAAGATCATCAGCGGCGAGATCACGGTCCCGACCGCGCCGTAGCACCAGCGGTACAGCAGGTCCGATTCACCCAGCCGCCGTTCCGGCCCGACTTCCGGGCCGGGACGGCGGCTGAGTTCCAGGCGGTCCCGAGGCGGTCCCGAGGCGGTTGCGAGGCGGTGCCGTGGGCCGATCGGGGAACAGTTCGACCGGCGGTGCGGTGTCTGTCGGTGGGGGTGGTTAGGTTGTCGTTCGTCCCGGAACGGTCGAGAAGGCGCGAGGTCGGAAAGGTGTCGCGGTGAGCACCGAGGTAGCGAGCACGGAGGCGAGCGCCGATCCGATCCCGGCTGCGGTCGAGCTGATCGGCATCACGAAGCGGTTTCCGGGGGTGGTGGCCAACCGCGACGTCAACCTGCGGGTGGCCCGGGGCACCGTGCACGCCGTGGTGGGTGAGAACGGCGCCGGCAAGTCGACCCTGATGAAGACCCTGTACGGGATGCACCGCCCCGACGAGGGCACGATCGCGATCGAGGGCGAACAGGTCGTGCTGCACAGCCCGGCCGATGCGATCGCCCGCGGCGTGGGCATGGTGCACCAGCACTTCATGCTGGCCGACAACTTCACCGTGCTGGAGAACGTCGTGCTCGGCGCCGAACCGCGCAAGGGCCTCGGGCTCGACCGCGAGTTCGCCCGGCAGAAGATTCGCGAGATCGGGGCCCGGTACGGCCTCGAGGTCGACCCCGACGCCCTGGTCGAGCGGCTCGGCGTGGGCGACCGGCAGCGGGTCGAGATCATCAAGGTGCTCTACCGCGGGGCCCGCACGCTGGTCCTCGACGAGCCGACCGCCGTGCTGGTGCCGCAGGAGGTCGACGAGCTGTTCCACGCCCTGGAGGAGCTCAAGAGCCAGGGCCTGTCGATCATCTTCATCTCGCACAAGCTCGACGAGGTGCTCTCGGTGGCCGACGACATCACGGTGATGCGCCGGGGCACCACGGTGGCCACGGTCGACCCGAAGCAGGTCACCTCCCGGCAGCTGGCCGAGCTGATGGTGGGCAGCGAACTGCCGTCGCCGCAGACCAGCGAGTCGACCGTGACCGACCGGCCGGTGCTCGAAGTCACCGACCTCGGGCTGGTGGACGACGACGGCCGGCAGCTGCTCGAAGGCATCGGCTTCACCATCCACGCCGGCGAGGTGCTCGGCATCGCCGGGGTCGAGGGCAACGGCCAGGCCGAGCTGGTTGAGGCGATCATGGGCATGCGGCCCGCCTCCACCGGGCAGATCCGGCTCTCCGGTGAGGACATGACCACCTGGTCCACCCGGCGCCGGCGCGAGGCCGGCTGCGGGTTCATCCCCGAGGACCGGCAACGTCACGGCCTGCTGGTGGCCTCGTCGCTGTGGGAGAACCGGGTGCTGGGCCACCAGACCCGGGCCCCCAACCGGCGTGGCCTGCTGATCAACCGCTCCGGCGCCCGGGCCGACACCCGCCGGATCGTGCGGGAGTACGACGTCCGCACGCCGTCCATCGACGTGCTGGCCTCGGCCCTGTCCGGGGGCAACCAGCAGAAGCTGATCGTCGGTCGGGAGATGAGCGGGGCGCCCAAGCTGCTGATCGCGGCCCACCCGACCCGCGGGGTCGACGTCGGCGCCCAGGCCGCCATCTGGGACCTGCTCCGCGCGGCCCGGGCCGAGGGCCTGGCCGTGCTGCTGATCAGCGCCGATCTCGACGAGCTGATCGGCCTCTCCGACACCCTGACGGTGATCCTGCGCGGTCGCCTGGTCGCCGACGTCGACCCGTCCGACGTCACCCCGGAGCAACTCGGCTCGGCCATGACAGGAGCAGCATGAGCACCACCGCGCCGGCCCAGTCGCCGGCTCCCCGGGCCGAGGCGTCGGCCGGCCGGCTGCTGGCCCAGGACCGGATCCGGCGGATCGGCCTGAGCCTGGCCGCCCCGCTGCTGGCCATCGTGATCTCGCTGGTGATCACCTCGCTGGTGCTGCTCTCGACCGGCACAGCGCCGGTCCACACCTTCAGGGTGATGCTCGACTACGCCGGTCAGCCGCGCACCACCACGCTGATCATCAACTCGGCGGTCACGTACTACTTCGCCGCGCTCGCGGTCGCCGTCGGCTTCCGGATGAACCTGTTCAACATCGGGGTCGACGGGCAGTACCGGCTGGCGGCCATGCTGGCCGCCTCGGTCGGCGGGGCGGTCAGCCTGCCCGCGCCGATCCACGTCGGGCTGATCATCGTGGTCGCCGTGCTGGTCGGCGGCAGCTGGGCCGCGATCGCCGGCCTGCTCAAGGTCTACCGCGGGGTCAGCGAGGTGATCTCGACGATCATGCTCAACTTCATCGCCACCGGCCTGGTCGCCTATCTGCTCACCCCCGGCCGGCTGGCGGTGTCGACGGTCGGCTCGAACAACATCGGCACCAAGCCGATCCCCAAGTCGGGCCAGGTGCCGGGGATCGACCTGATCCCCGACTCCACGCTCCAGGTCTACGGCCTGATCGTGCTGGCCGTGATCGCCGGCGCGGCCTACTGGTTCCTGATCGAGCGCACCCGGTTCGGCTTCGAGCTGCGGGCCACCGGCCAGAACGAGGCCGCGGCCGTGGCCAGCGGGGTCAACGTCAAGCGAATGGTCCTGATCAGCATGCTCATCTCGGGCGGGCTGGCCGGGCTGGTCGGCATGCCGCAGCTGCTCGGCAGCTCGTACACCTACTCGCTCGACTTCCCGGCCGGCCTCGGCTTCACCGGGATCGCGATCGCCCTGCTGGGCCGGAACACCGCGGTCGGGGCGGCGATCGGGGCGCTGCTGTTCGGCTTCCTCGACAACTCCTCGCAGATCCTCGACCTGGAGGGGGTGGCCAAGGAGATCGTGCTGATCACCCAGGGCGTGATCGTGCTGTCGGTGGTCATCGCCTACGAGCTGGTCCGCCGCTACCGGGTGATCGCCCAGCAACGCGACGTCGGTCGAACTCTCGCCCAACAGGATCCCGCCGTGCCCGAAGGAGCCACGCCGTGAGCGCCCCGACGCAGGTCAGGAACGCCGAGCCGGGCGGTTCGGCCGGTCCGGCCCCGACGTCGAGCCGGCTGGCCGCGCTCGGCCGGTACCGGATCCTGATGCTGGTCGCCCTCGGGCTGGTCGCGCTCAGCGCGGTCCGGACGATCTCCGGCGCCGGCGACCTCACCTCCGGCGGGACGGTCAGCGCCGCCCTCACCCTGGCTGTTCCGATCGGCATGGCCGGCCTGGGCGGGCTGTGGTCCGAACGGGCCGGCGTGGTCAACATCGGCCTCGAAGGCATGATGATCCTCGGCACCTTCGGGGCCGGCTGGATCGGCTGGCAGCACGGGCCCTGGCTCGGACTGCTGGCCGCGATCGCGTTCGGCGCGGTCGGTGGCCTGGTGCACGCCGTCGCCACGATCACCTTCGGCGTCGACCACATCGTCTCCGGCGTGGCGATCAACATCCTCGGGCTCGGCGTCACCCAGTTCATGGCCCGGGTGCTGCTCGACGGCACGCCCGGCGGCGGGCAGTCCCAGTCCCCGCACATCCCGTCGCTGCCGGCCCCCTCGATCCCGGGCGCGGCCGACCTGCTGAACCCGCTGGAGGGGCACCACTGGTTCCTGATCTCCGACCTGGCCGGCATTCTGCGCGGGCTGACCACCAACGTCTCGGTGCTCACCCTGGTCGCGGTGGCCCTGGTGGTGGCCACCTACTTCATACTCTGGCGAACCGCTTTCGGGCTGCGCTTGCGGGCCTGCGGCGAAGACCCTTACGCGGCCGAGTCTCTCGGGGTGAAGGTCTACCTGCACAAGTACGCCGCGGTGGTGATGTCCGGGGCGCTGGCCGGGTTCGCCGGCGCCTACCTGGCCATCGTCGCCTCCGGGATCTACCGCGAGGGCCAGACCGGCGGGCGCGGGTACATCGGCCTGGCCGCGATGATCTTCGGTAACTGGCGGCCCGGCGGTCTGGTCGCCGGAGCCGGCCTGTTCGGCTACACCGACGCGATGCAGCTGCGCAACGCCGACGCCGTGCACGCCCTGCTGCTGGTGGTGGCCGTGCTGCTGGCCGGGTTGGCGCTCTACGCGCTCTGGCAGCGCCGGGTCGTGGCCGGGGTCGTCTCGGCCGTCTTCGCCCTGCTGTCGCTGTTCTGGTACCTCGAGTCCGACCAGCTGCCGCAGCAGATCACCTTCATGACGCCGTACATCACCACGCTGCTGGTGCTGGCCCTGGCCTCGCAGCGGTTGCGGATGCCGAAGGCCGACGGTCTGGTCTACCGCCGCGGCGGCAGCCGATGACGGCGGTCGACTGGGAGGGGCTGCGGGCGGCGGCCCGGGCCGTCATGCAGCAGGCCTACGCGCCGTACTCCCGGTTCCCGGTCGGGGCGGCGGCCCTGGTCGACGACGGCCGGGTGGTCGTCGGCTGCAACGTCGAGAACGCCTCCTACGGCGTCGGGCTGTGTGCCGAGTGCGGCCTGGTCTCGGCGCTGAACGCGAGCGGCGGTGGCCGGCTGGTCGCCTTCACCTGCGTCGGGCCGGACGGCGAGCTGCTGATGCCCTGCGGGCGCTGCCGGCAGCTGCTCTGGGAGTTCGGCGGCGCGGCGCTGCTGGTCGAGACCTCGCACGGGGTGATCACGATGGCCGAGGTGCTGCCGGACGCGTTCGGCCCCGACGACCTCAGCCGCGCCCACACCTGACCCGAGCCCGCACCTGGCCCGAGTCCATAACGGCCCGAGTCCACACCTGACCTGGGCCCGCACCGGGGCTACTGATTGGCCGGCTCGCCGAGGGCGGCGCGGCGGGCGGTCTCGGCGATCCGGTTCTGCCGGGTGGCCGGCCGCCGGGCCAGCGCGATCCACTCCAGCACGCTGCGCCGGGCCGAGGCCGAGAAGCCGTCCCAGTGCTCGCGGGCCCCGGTCTCGGCGGCCAGGGCCGTGGCCAGGTCGTCGGGCACGATCAGCCGCTGGGCGTCGTCCAGGATCGTCCACATGCCGTTGGCCTGGGCCGCCCGGATCGCGCCGCGCCCGGCATCGGCCATCCGGCCCGAGGCCTCGAGCCGGGCCACCCGCTCCTTGTTGGTCAGCGACCACGGGCTGCTGTCCTTGCGCCGGGTGAACCAGAGCATGGTCCGCTCGTCGTCCAGGGACGCGCCCTTGCTGTCGACCCAGCCGAAGGCCAGGGCCTCCTCGACCGCCGGTTCGTAGCCGATCCGCGGCCGGCCGGTCGCCGTCTTCCACATCACCAGCCAGATCCCCGTGCTGGAGAGATGGTTGACCGCCAGCCAGGCCCGCCATTCGGGCAGTGTCTCGGCCTCGAACCGGTCACTCTCACGGGGGCTGACCATGGTCCCCGATCCTAGCCAGCGGTTCTGCGTCGGGCGTACCGGTGCGGGGTTCGCGCCCATCCTGCGGCTAGTGTCTGCTGGATGAGCGAAGCCTTCGCAGCCGTCGACGTGATCGCCCGCAAGCGGGACCGGGGCATTCTGAGCGACGCCCAGATCGACTGGGTGGTCGGTGCCTACACCCGGGGTGCGGTGGCCGACGAGCAGATGTCCGCCCTGCTGATGGCCATCCTGCTGAACGGCATGCAGCCGGGCGAGATCGCCCGCTGGACGGCGGCCATGGTCGCCTCGGGGGAGCGGCTCGACTTCTCCGGCCTCGACCGCCCGACCACCGACAAGCATTCCACCGGCGGCGTCGGCGACAAGATCACCCTGCCCCTGACCCCGCTGGTCGCGGCCTGCGGCGCGGCGGTGCCGCAGCTGTCCGGCCGGGGGCTCGGGCACACCGGCGGCACCCTGGACAAGCTGGAGTCGATCCCGGGCTGGCGGGCCTCACTGAGCAACGCCGAGATGCACGCCCAGCTCTCCGACGTCGGCGCGGTGGTCTGCGCGGCCGGCGCCGGGCTGGCTCCGGCCGACCGCAAGATGTACTCGCTGCGCGACGTCACCGGCACCGTCGAGTCGATCCCGCTGATCGCCAGCTCGATCATGAGCAAGAAGATCGCCGAGGGCACCGGGGCGCTGGTGCTCGACGTCAAGGTCGGCACCGGGGCGTTCATGAAGACCGAGGCCCAGGCCCGGCTGCTGGCCACCACGATGGTCCAGCTCGGGGCGGCGGCCGGCGTCAACACCGTGGCCCTGCTGACCGAGATGTCGACCCCGCTCGGGCTCACCGCGGGCAACGCCCTCGAGGTCCGGGAGTCGCTCGAGGTGCTGGCCGGTGGCGGGCCGCCGGACGTCGTCGAGCTGACCCTGGTGCTGGCCCGGGAGATGCTGCAGGCGGCCGGAATCGACGCCGACCCGGAGAAGGCCCTGGCCGACGGCTCGGCGATGGACTCCTGGCGGCGGATGATCGCGGCCCAGGGCGGCGACCCCGAAGCAGCTCTGCCCACCGCGAAGGAGACTCACCAGGTGCTGGCCCCGGCCGACGGCGTCCTGGTCGGGCTGGACGCGATGGCGGTGGGCCTGGCCGCTTGGCGGCTCGGCGCCGGCCGCAGCCGCAAGGAGGACCCGGTGCAGGCCGGGGCCGGGGTCGAGATGCACGCCAAGCCCGGGGCCGAGGTGGTCGGCGGGCAGCCGCTGTTCACCCTGCACACCGACACCCCGGACCGGTTCGCCGCCGCGCTGGAGGCCCTGGACGGCGGCTACCAGATCGCCCCCCTCGGCGACCGCCCCCTGCTCCGCCCCCTGGTGATCGACCGAATCACCGCCTGAGGCGAGCAGCGGCCAATCGGGCCGGGTTCTGACCTGGCCGATGGGTCAGATCCCGGCCCGATCTCAGCGGGGGCGGACCCTCAGCCGGCGTGGAAGGGCTCGGCGGCCGCCACCGGGTTGTTGTTGCCCCGGAAGGCCCGGCGGGGTTCGCGGCCGTAGGGCTGGGTGGGGCGCGGCCGGCTCGGGGCCGGTGGCACCGACAGCGTCACCGGCTTGCCGCTGACCAGGGACACCCGCTCGCCGTGATGCTGCAGCTCAAGCGTGGCGTCGTGGTCGTTGAGGGTGTAGGTGGCGTCCCGGCCGTTGGTCTCCACCCGCAACCGCAGTCCCCGGTGGGTGATGGTGAAGGCCAGCCGGGTGATCTCCGGCGGCAGCCGGGGCGAGAAGCTCAGCGTGCCGGCGTGGTCGCGCATCCCGCCGAACCCACCGACCAGCGTCATCCAGGCTCCGGCCAGCGAGGCGATGTGCAGGCCGTTACCGGTCGTCCGGGTGGTGTCGTGCAGGTCCATCAGGGCCGCCTCGCAGGCGTAGTCGTAGGCCAGCCCGAGATGGCCGACCTCGGCCGCGATCACCGCCTGGGTGCAGGCCGACAGCGACGAGTCCCGGACCGTGAGCTTCTCGTAGTAGGCGAAGTTGGCCGCCTTCTGCTCGGCCGTGAACGCGTCGCCGCGCAACTGCATGGCCAGCACCAGGTCGGACTGCTTGACCACCTGCTGCCGGTAGAGCTGCACGTACGGCATGCTCAGCAGCAGCGGGTAGTCGGCGTCGGTGAGCGACTCGAAGTCGAGCACCGCGTGCCGGGTGAAGCCCTCGGACTGCGGGTGCACGCCGAGCTTCTCGTCGAACGGGATGAACACCGTGTCGGCGCACTGCCGCCAGGCGGCGATCTCGTCGGCGGTGACCCCGAGCGCGGTCGCCTCGGCCGGGTAGCGCCGGGCCACGGCCGCCGCCGCCCGCAGGTTCCGCTCGGCCATCAGGTTGGTGTAGACGTTGTTGTCCTGCACCGCGCTGTACTCGTCGGGCCCGGTCACGCCGTCGATCCGGAACCAGCCGTCGCGGTCGTGCGAGCCCAGCGAGCGCCACAGCCGGGCCGTCTCGACCAGCAGTTCCAGGCCGACCTCGCGGTCGAAGGCCTCGTCGCGGGTGGCGTCGTGATAGCGGATCACGGCGTCGGCGATGTCGGCGTTGATGTGGAACGCGGCGGTGCCGGCCGGCCAGTACCCGGAGCACTCGTCGCCGTTGATCGTGCGCCACGGGAACGCCGCGCCCTTGAGGCCGAGCGTCGCGGCCCGGGCCCGGGCCTTGGGCAGCGTGCGGTGCCGCCAGCGCAGGGCGTCGGCCGCGGTGTCCGGGGCGGTGTGGATCAGCACCGGCAGCACGAAGGTCTCGGTGTCCCAGAAGCAGTGCCCGTCGTAGCCGGGGCCGGTCAGGCCCTTGGCCGAGATCGGCCGTTGCTCGGCCCGAGCGCCGGCCTGGAGCACGTGGAACAGGGCGAACCGCACCGCCTGCTGCAGTTCTTCGTCGCCCTCGACCTCGACGTCGGACCGGGCCCAGAACTCGTCCAGATAGGCCCGCTGCTCGTCGATCAGGCCGTTCCAGCCGGTGTGCATGGCTCCGGTCAGGCCGGCGGCGACCTGGTCGCGCAGCGCCGGCACCGAACGCTCGGACGACCAGCCGTAGCTGACGAACTTGATCAGCCGCAGCTTCTGGCCCGGCTTCAGGGTGGCGGTGACCGTGACCCGGCCCCACTCCGGGCGGATCTCGGCCTCAGTGGTGATCTTGACCCCTTCCGGGGCCTCGACCAGGTGGTCGGCGGCGGCGGCGACCCGTCGTCCGCTGCGCCGGGTCTCGTGCAGCAGGGAGAGCCGCATGCCTCGGACGTCGTGCTCCAGCGGCTGCAGCGGGTTGTCCAGGGCGGCGGCGACCCGGGGGTCGGCGGTGCCGTGGTCGGGCAGTTGCTCGTTGGAGACCAGCTCCGACTGCAGCACCACCCGGGCCGACGCCTCCAGCGGCTCGACCTCGTAGGCGATCGCCATCACCGAGCGGTGGGTCAGTGACACCAGCCGGGTCGACGTCACCCGGACCGACTGGTCGGCCGGGGACTTCCACTCGGCCACCCGGCCGAGGGTGCCGGCCCGCAGGTCGAGCACGCGCTCGTGCTGCAGCAGGGCGCCGTAGCGGACGTCGAACGGCTCGTCGTCGACCAGCAGCCGGATCAGCTTGCCGTTGGTGACGTTGATGATGGTCTGTCCGGACTCCGGATCGCCGTAACCGGCCTCGGCGTAAGGCAGCGGACGCCGTTCGTAGACCGAGTTCAGGTAGGTGCCCGGCAGGCCGTGCGGCTCGCCCTCGTCGAGATTGCCCCGAACGCCCAGGTGGCCGTTGGACAGCGTGAAAACCGACTCGGTGGGGGCGAGGGCGTCGAACCGCAGCTCGCTCTCCCGGATGCACCACGGCTCGACCGTGAATGCTGCGCGACCGTTCATGACCGAACCTCTACCAGGTCGGCGAGGTCCGTCACCACGATGTCCGCACCGTGGTCGCTCAGGGCCTGGGCGTGACCCACCCGGTCGACCCCGACGACCAGCGCGAAGGCCCCGGCCCGGCCGGCCTCGACCCCGACGATCGCGTCCTCGAAGACCACCGCCTCGTCGGCGCCGACGCCGAGCGCCTCGGCCCCGGCCAGGAAGGTGTCCGGCGCCGGCTTGCCCTTCAGGTGCCGGCTGATCGCGGCCTGGGCGTCTATCCGGGTCTCGACGAAGCGCTCCAGGCCGGTGACCCGCAGCACCTCCTCGGTGTTGGCGCTGGACGAGACGACGGCGATCCGCATCCCCGCAGCCTGCACCGCTTCGAGGTACTCCACGGTGCCCGGGAAGACGGTGACGCCGTCGCGGGCGATCTTGGCGTGGACCAGGTTGTTCTTGCGGGTGCCGAGGCCGTTGACGGTGTCGGCCTCCGGCGGGTCGTCGGGCGTGCCCTCGGGCAGGTCGATTCCGCGCGAGGCCAGGAAACCGCGGGTGCCGTCCGGGCGGCGCTTGCCGTCCACGTAGGCCGGGTAGTCGGTGGCGATGTCGAAGGCGACGAACGGTTCGCCGGTGCGGGCGGCCCGTTGCTGCAGGAAGCCGTCGAACATCTCCTTCCAGGCGGCGGCGTGGACGGAGGCGGTGTCGGTGAGGACGCCGTCCAGATCGAACAGGCAGGCGCGCGCACGCGCCGGCAGACCGACTGCCGTCGGCCCTGAAGGCAGGGAGCTTGACATGCGTCCAAGCAGACCACAGCCGGGGGCCGTCGGAGGACGGAACCCGCGCTCGAGGGGTGGTGGAGGGACGCGGGACGATGTCTGGGCCAGGATGGGTGCATGGACCTGCCCGTGATGCCCCCGGTCAAGCCGATGCTGGCCAAGTCGGTACCCGAGATCCCGGACGTCGGCCACGTGGAACCCAAGTGGGACGGCTTCCGCACGATCGTCTTCCGGGACGGCGACGAGGTGGTTCTCGGAAGCCGCAACGAGAAGCCGATGACCCGGTACTTCCCGGAGGTGGTCGAGGCGATCAAGGCCAACACCCCGCCGCGGTGCGTGATCGACGGCGAGATCGTGGTCATCGGTGACGACCGGCTCGAGTTCGAGACGCTGCAGCTGCGGATCCACCCCGCGGCCAGCCGGGTGGCCCTGCTGGCCGAGGAGACGCCGGCCTCGTTCATCGGCTTCGACCTGCTCGCCCTGGGCGACGACGATCTCACCGGCCGGCCGTTCGGCGAGCGCCGGGCGATGCTGGTGCAGGCCCTGGCCGGGGCCAAGGCGCCGGTGTACTGCACTCCGGCGACCTCCGACCTGGCCACCGCCCGGGACTGGTTCGGCATCTTCGAGGGCGCGGGCCTGGACGGCGTGGTGGCCAAGCCGCTGGACGGGCCCTACCTGCCGGACAAGCGGACCATGTTCAAGATCAAGCACGCCCGGACGGCGGACTGCGTGGTGGCCGGCTTCCGCCGGCACAAGAGCGGCCCGATCGTCGGCTCGTTGCTGCTCGGGCTGTGGACCGAGGGGGACGACGGGCCGGCCCTGCAGCACGTCGGCGTCGCGGCGTCGTTCACCATGGCCCGGCGGGCCGAGCTGCTGGATGAGCTCGAGCCGTACCGGATGCCGGACGCCGAGCTGAGCACGCACCCGTGGGGGCGCTGGGCCGAGGCCCAGGCCCACGAGCACAGCCGGATGCCGGGCAACGTCAGCCGCTGGAACGCGACCAAGGACCTGTCGTTCGTGCCGCTGCGCCCGGAGCTGGTGGTCGAGGTGGCTTACGACCAGATGGAGGGCAACCGGTTCCGGCACACGGCCCAGTTCCGGCGCTGGCGGACCGATCGGGAGCCGGCCAGTTGCGGCTACGAGCAGCTCGAGCAGCCGGTCAGCTTCCGGCTGGCCGACGTGCTGTCACCGGTCGGCAGCATCCGGCCGGCGATCGAGCGTGCCGGCCCGGCCGGTACCGGTGCCGATCCGGCTCGCGACGAGTAGGTTCTGCGGTCATGGCGGCCAAGAGCGCAGCGGTTCAGATCGAGACGACCGGTCCCGAGGGGCCTCGATCGGTCCGGCTGTCCAGCCCGGACCGGGTGCTCTGGCCGGCGGTCGGCATCACCAAGCAGGAGCTGGCCGAGTTCGTGGTCGCGGTCGGCCCGGCCCTGCTCAACGCCCTGGGCGACCGGCCGGTGACGCTGGAGCGCTACCCCGAAGGCGTGGACGGCGAGGCGTTCTACTCCAAGAACCCGCCCCGCGGCGTCCCGGAGTACAGCCGGACCGTGCCGGTGGTCTACCCGAGCGGGCGCAGCCACCCCCAGCTGGTGATCGACGAGGTGGCCACCGCGGTCTGGGCGGTCCAGATGAACACCGTCACCTTCCACCCCTGGCCGGTGCACACCGCGAACACCGACAACCCCGACGAGCTGCGGATCGACCTCGACCCGCAGCCCGGGCGCGACTTCAAGGACGCCGTGGCGGCGGCCCACCAGCTCCGGGCCCTGCTGGCCGAGCTCAGGCTGACCAGCTGGGTGAAGACCTCCGGCAACCGCGGCGTGCACGTGTTCACCCCGATCCGGCCCGAGCTGGAGTTCCTCGACGTGCGGCACGCCGCGATCGGGATCGGCCGCGAGCTCGAGCGCCGCGACCCCGACCTGGTCACCATGGCCTGGTGGAAGGAGGAGCGCGGCGAGCGGGTGTTCGTCGACTTCAACCAGGCCAACCGCGACCGCACGATCGCCTCGGCCTGGAGCCCGCGCCCGCTGGCCCACGCCCCGGTGTCCACCCCGGTCGACTGGGACGAGCTGGACGACGTCGACCCGGTGGCGCTGACCGTGCGGACCGTTCCGGCCCGGCTGGCCGAGCACGGCGATCCCTGGGCCACGATGAACGATCAGGTCGGCGACCTGGCCCCGGCCCTGGCGCTGTGGCAGGCCGACGTCGAGGAGCGGGGCCTGGGCGAGCTGAACTTCCCGCCCGACTACCCCAAGATGCCGGGCGAGCCGAAGCGGGTGCAGCCGAGCAAGGCCCGGGCCGACACGGTCGGGCTGGAGACCGAGGAGCTGTACGCCAAGCCGGACCGCTGGGTCGGCAAGGACGTCGACGAGGTCAGCCGGCAGCGCCGTCCCCGCCGCTGACCCGACCGGATCGGCCGCCGGCCCTCCGAGCTGAGCGCCGGCTGAGCCGATTGGGTCGCTGACCTCGCCGGATGGTCGAGGACAGTAAGCTCGACGGGTGCAGAGTCCGGTCGATCTCGAAGTCGTCGCGAGAGCCCCGAAGGCCGTCCTTCACGATCACCTCGACGGCGGCCTGAGACCCGCGACGATCTGTGACATCGCCGCCCGGATCGGTCACGAGCTGCCGGTCGCCGACCCGGCCGGGCTGGCCGAATGGTTCCGGGCCAGTGCCGATTCCGGCTCGCTGGTGCGCTATCTGGAGACCTTCGCGCACACCGTGGCGGTCATGCAGCGCCGTGAGGACCTGGTCCGGGTGGCCCGGGAGTGTGCCCTCGACCTGGCCGCCGACGGCGTCGTCTACGCCGAGGTCCGGTACGCGCCCGAGCTGCACCTCGAAGGCGGCCTGCAGCTCGACGAGGTGGTCGCCGCCGTCCAGGAGGGGTTCGCCGAGGGAATGGCCGAGGCCGCCGCGAGCGGCACAGTGATCCGGGTCGGCACGCTGCTGACCGCGATGCGGCACGCCGCCCGGGGCCGGGAGATCGCCGAGCTGGCCGAGCGGCACCGGCACCGCGGCGTGGTCGGCTTCGACATCGCCGGGGCCGAGGCCGGCTTCCCGCCGTCCCGCCAGCTCGACGCCTTCGACTACCTGCACCGGGCCAACATGCACGTCACGATCCACGCCGGCGAGGCCTTCGGGCTGCCCAGCATCTGGGAGGCGGTGCAGGTCTGCGGCACCGACCGGCTCGGCCACGGGGTGCGGATCGTCGACGACATCGAGGTGCTCGGCGGGGTCGACCGGTACGGCCGGCCCGACGCCCGGCTCGGCCCGCTGGCGGGCTGGGTCCGCGACCGGCGGATCCCGCTGGAGATGTGCCCGAGCAGCAACGTGCAGACCGGGGCGGCGGTGACGATTGCCGACCATCCGGTCACCCTGCTCAAGAATCTACGGTTCCGGGTCACGGTGAACACCGACAACCGGCTGATGTCGGCCACTTCGATGACCCGTGAGCTCGGTCTGCTCGTGGAACAAGCGGGATGGTCCCTCGGGGATCTACAGTGGGTCACCATTAATGCGCTTAAGAGTGCATTCATCCCTTTTGATGAGCGACTGGCTCTGATCGAGGGCGTGGTCAAACCCGGATATGCGGTTCTCGGCCTGGTCTGAGGGTTGCCTGGGCGTTCGATACTGGAGTACCGGCGCCCGCGGGCCGGGCCCGGGATGTACCACGTTCGCGTGTGTGTGGGTTCGCGTGTGTGAGGAGGAGTGACCTGTGGCGTACCGCCAGGGGCGCTTTCCGGGCGCCCGGCGCGTGCTCGCTCAGGACGCCGTCGGCCGCTACGACCTGCGGCGCACCCTGATGGCTCGATTGCTGGCCCAGAACCCGGCGCTGTCCGTGCTGCTGCTCTTCGGCGACGTCGAGATGGAGGAGCTCGATCTCGACCCGAGGGCCGGCGACACCGGGCCGACGTCGTCCTTCGCCCGCTCCGAGCCCGATGTGCACGGCCTGATCATCGCCGGCGACCTGTTGGTCAACGGGACCATCCACCACGTCCAGGCGCCGATCGGGCTGTCCCTGTACGTGCTCGGTGGGCTGCGGGCCCGCAACGTCGCGATCAGCGGGCTGGAGCTGGTGGTCGGCGGCAGCGTGGCCGTCGGCGAGGTGCTGTGCGGTTCCGGACCGCAGGGCGGAGCCCGGTTGGACGGCGAGGTGTCGGCCAAACTGCTGGTCTCGGACGGCTTCCCGATGCTGATCGGGGGCCGGCTGACCGCGCCGGTGCTGGACACCGGCCGGACCCGGATCGGGGTGGCCGACGGCGACGGGGTCCGGGAGGCGGTCGGGGACGTCCCGGCCGGGCTGGTGCTCTCCGACGAGGTCCGCGACCAGGAGACCGAGGGGCGGTTCTCGTTCGGCCGGTTGCGGGCCGTGCTCGGCTCGGGCCGCTCGGCCCTCTCGGCGGACTACCTCTCCGGCCGGACCAACCTGGAGTCGGTCCGGGAGCTGCGCCGGCTGGAGCGGGAGATCACCGTCACCCTCGGCGAGCACCGGTACGCCCGCGCCGCCGAGCTGCTGCGAAAGGCCCGTTCGCTGGGCGCGACCGGTTCCGAGACCGCCCTCCAGCTGGCCGATGCCATCTACCGGGTGCATCATGGCACCGGTGGTCGCGAGGCCCTGCGTGAGGCCCTCGACCTGCTCAACGGCGCCCTCGGCCCGGAGCCGGACCCGGCCCTGGTGCTGGCCCACCCGCAGGCCCTGGTCCAGCGGGCGGCGATCCTGCTGCAGCTGCACGAGCTCGACGACGACGCGTTCGAGCAGGCCTGGCGCGACTGCAGTCTGGCCGCGGTGACGATGCCGCTGAGCGAGCGCAGCGGGATCGCCGGCCTGATGGGCCAGTGGCTGTTCAGCCGACACCGCTACGAGGAGTGCGTGCCGTACCTGCGCGACGCCCTGGCCGCCAACGGGACCGACGGCGTGATGTACGGGCGGCTGGCCCGGGCTCTGTGGCTGCTCGACCGCGAGGCCGAGGCGCTGCCCTACGCGGGCCGGTCGCTGGAGCTGAACCCGACCGACGACCGGATGTGGTTCGTCCGGGGCAAGTGCCACCAGGTGCTCCACGAGACCACCGAGGCCCGGCTCGACCTGCAGACCTACCTCGAGCTGCACCCCGACGACGAGCTGGCGGTCGAGGCCCTGGTCGAGATCGGGCTCGACGAGGGTCACGTCGAGCTGGCGGTCGAGCGGGCCCTGCGGTTCATCGACACCTATCCCGAGATCGACGGGGCCCCGGCCCGGTTCGGCCGGCTGCTGCACCTGCGCGGGATGCACGAGCGGGCCATCCCGATGCTGCGCCGGGCGATGGAGCAGCAGCCCACGTCCCGTTCGGCCGTGGTCGACCTGGCCGTGGCCATCATCGATGTCGGCACCGATCAGCCGGGGCTGGTCACCGCCCTGCGCTCGCTCGAGGTCGATCCGGACGGCGACCATCTGGCCTACCTGCGGGCGGAGTGCTTCCTGGCCCTGGCCGATCCGGTCCGCGCCGCCCGCGACCTGGAGGAGTACATCGGCCGGTTCCCGGACGCGGCCCGGGCCCTGGCCTCGCTGGCCGGCGTCCGGTTGCTGGAGCACCGCCACGACGACGCGGCCGAGCTGCTGATCACGGCCCGCCGGGTGGCTCCCGACGACGAGTACGTGGAGGACGTCGCCGAGCGGGCCCGGATCGGGCCGGCCGAGCGCGTGCGCACCGGCCGCCGGGCCTCCCACGTCTCCCGCAGCGCCCCCGACTAGGGACCCGCGGCGTCCGCGGACTGCGGGCGGTTCTGGCCCGCTCAGTGGGTCAGAAATCCCCGAAAATGCCTGGCCTAGAAGCCCTTCGGATGCCAGACGGTCTTGGTCTCGCAGAAGGTGAGGATCCGGCGGGGGCCGGCCGGCGGGCGGGTCCAGTCCGGTTCGACGGCGCCGTCCGGGCCACCGGCCGGGCGCAGCACCCGGGTCAGCGAGCCGGCCGCGGCCGCCTCCAGAGCACCCCAGTCGGCGTCGGGATCGGTCGCGCCGGTCAGGTCGAGGCCGTTCACGTCCTCGTGCGAGGCCAGCCAGGGGCCGATCTCGCCGACCCGGCCGGTGAGCACGTTGATCACCCCGCCGGGCAGGTCGGAGGTGGCCAGCACCTCGCCCAGGGTCACCGCCGGCAGCGGCCGGGCGGTCGAGGCCAGCACCACGCAGGTGTTGCCGGGCACGATCACCGGGGCGATCACGCTGATCAGCCCGAGCAGGCCGGCCGCCTGCGGCGCGATCACCGCGACCACGCCGCTCGGCTCGGGCAGGGACAGGTTGAAGTAGGGCCCGGCGACCGGGTTCGCGGCCCCGGCGACCTGGGCCAGCTTGTCGGTCCAGCCCGCGTACCAGACCCAGCGGTCGATCGCGGCGTCCACGATCCGGGCGGCGTCCTCGGCCAGCAGGCCCTCGGCCGCCGACACCTCGTCGATGAACTGCCCGCGCCGGCCCTCCATCACCTCGGCCACCCGGTACAGCACCTGGCCCCGGTTGTAAGCGGTCGCGCCGGACCAGCCGGCGAACGCCGAGCGGGCCGCGGTGACGGCGTCCCGGGCGTCCTTGCGCGACGCCAGCGCGGCGTTGGCCAGGAAGTTCCCGCTCACACCGGTCACCGGGTAGGACCGGCCCGACTCGCTGCGCGGAAAGGCTCCGCCGACGTAGAGCTTGTAGGTCTTGGCGACGGCGAGCCGGCCGTTGTCGGTGCTCATACCTGCTCCCCTTCCGGGACGGCGACGTAGCCGGCCAGGCCGTGCCGGCCGCCTTCACGGCCGTAGCCGGACTCCTTGTACCCACCGAACGGGCTGGCCGGGTCGAACCGGTTGAACGTGTTGGCCCAGACCACCCCGGCCCGCAGCCGGTCGGCCATCCAGAGGATCCGCGAGCCCTTCTCGGTCCAGACCCCGGCCGACAGGCCGTACGGCGTGTGGTTGGCCTTGGCCACCGCCTCCTCGGCGGTCCGGAAGGTCAGCACCGACAGCACCGGGCCGAAGATCTCCTCCTGAGCGATCCGGTGAGCCGGCGCGACCTGGGTGAAGATCGTCGGCGCGAACCAGTAGCCTGTGTCGGGCAGGTCGCAGGCCGGGCTCCAGCGCTGCGCGCCCTCGGCCGAGCCGGCGTCCACCAGCTCGGTGATCCGCTCCAGCTGGGCGGCCGAGTTGATCGCCCCGACGTCGGTGTTCTTGTCCAGCGGGTCGCCCACCCGCAGCGTGCCGAGCCGGCGCTTCAGCCGCTCGACCACCTCGTCGGCCACCGACTCCTGCACCAGCAGCCGCGAGCCGGCACAGCAGACGTGCCCCTGGTTGAAGTAGATCCCGTTGACGATGCCCTCGATCGCCTGGTCGATCGGCGCGTCGTCGAACACGATGTTGGCCGCCTTGCCGCCCAGCTCGAGCGTGACCCGCTTGCGGGTGCCGGCCACCGTGCGGGCGATCTGCCGGCCGACTTCGGTCGAGCCGGTGAAGGCGACCTTGTCGATCCCGTCGTGGCCGACCAGGGCGGCCCCGGTCGTCCCGGCCCCGGTGAGGATGTTGACCACCCCGGCCGGCAGCCCGGCCTGCTGGCAGACCTCGGCGAACAGCAGCGCGGTCAGCGGCGTGGTCTCGGCCGGCTTCAGCACCACGGTGTTGCCGGTGGCCAGGGCGGGCGCGATCTTCCAGGCCAGCATCATCAGCGGGAAGTTCCACGGGATGACCTGGCCGGCCACGCCCAGTGGCTGCGGCAGCTGCCCCGGATCGGCCGGCAGCCCGGCCCACTCCAGCTTGTCGGCCCAGCCCGCGTGGTAGAAGAAATGGGCCGCGGCCAGGGGGATGTCGACGTCCCGCGACTCCTTGATCGGCTTGCCGTTGTCCAGGGTCTCCAGGACGGCGAACTCCCGGGCCCGCTCCTGCAGCAGCCGGGCGATCCGGAACAGGTACTTGGCCCGCTCGGCGCCGGGCATCTTCGACCAGGTCGAGTCGTAGGCGGTGCGGGCGGCGGCCACGGCCCGGTCGACGTCCACCGGGCCGGCCACGGCGACCTCGGCCAGCACCTCCTCGGTGGCCGGGTTCACCGTCTTCAGCGATCCGGCGTCCGGGTCGGCGCTGTCGACGAACTCGCCCCCGATGAACAGCTGATAGCTCGATCGCAGGTGGACGACGTCCCGGGACTCCGGGGCGGGCGCGTAGTCGAAGACGGGCTCGATGCTGGACATAGGCCCCTTCTAGATCGCGGGAGTGAGGTGGTCGGGCCCGGCGTAGGCGCCGATGGCCAGCTTGCGGCGCTGCAGCAGGACGTCGTTGAGCAGGCTCGAGGCGCCGAGCCGGTACCGGTCCGGGGTCAGCCAGGCCGGGCCCGCCGTCTCGTGCACCAGCACCAGGTGCTTGATCGCGTCCTTCGAGGTGCGGATGCCGCCGGCCGGTTTGAAGCCGACCGCCCGGCCGGTCAGGGCGTGCCAGTCGCGCACCGCCTCCAGCATCACCAGCGAGACCGGCAGCGTGGCCGCGGGGGAGACCTTGCCCGTGCTGGTCTTGACGAAGTCGGCTCCGGCCAGCATGGCCAGCCAGGAGGCCTGCCGGACGTGGTCGTAACCGCCCAGCTCACCGGTCTCCAGGATCACCTTCAGGTGCGCCTCCCGGCCCGGTGCCCGGCCGGTCGCGCAGGCCTCCCGGACCGCCGCGATCTGCTCGAAGACCTGCAGGTAGCGACCGGAGAGGAAGGCCCCGCGGTCGATCACCATGTCGATCTCGTCGGCCCCGGCGTCGACCGCGTCGGCGGTGTCGGCCAGCTTCACCTTCAGGGACGCGCGCCCGCTGGGGAAGGCGGTGGCCACCGCGGCCACCTTGACCCCGCTGCCGCGCAGGGCCTCGACCGCGACGCCGACCAGGTCGTTGTAGACACACACCGCGGCCACCGGCGGGCAGGCCGGATCAGCCGGGTCGGGCCGCATCGCCTTGGCGCACAGCGACCGGACCGCGCCCGGGGTGTCGGCGCCCTCCAGGGTGGTCAGGTCGATCGCCCGGATGGCCAGGTCGAGGGCCCAGGCCTTGGTCGTGGTCTTGATCGAGCGAGTGCCCAGCGCTGCCGCCCGGGCCTGGGCCCCGACCTGGTCGACCCCGGGCAGCCCGTGCAGGAAGCGGCGCAGGGCGACGTCATCGAGCGGGCCCGCGCCGATCAGCGCCCGCGCGTCCGGCGGGACCGGCTCTGCTGCTGATGCCGATGACGGGACCGACGTGCTGACTTCACCCACGTTCGGGAGTCTACGTCGATCGGCCGTCGATCAGGTCAGCCCGTCGATCAGCTCAGCCGGCGGTCAGCTCAGCCGGCGGTCACGCCCAGCGCGGCGGCGACGTCGCGCCGGATCGCGTGCAAGCGGTCGGCGGCCACCTGCCGGGCCGCGGCCAGGTCGCCCGCCTCCGGCCCGACCGGGACCACGGCCTCCAGGTAGACCTTGAGCTTGGGCTCGGTCCCGCTGGGCCGGACGATGATCCGGGCTCCGTCGGCGGTCCGGTAGCGCAGGCCCTCGGTCGGCGGCAGGCCACCGGCTCCGGCGCTCAGATCCTCGGCCGAGGTCACCGCACCCCCGCCGAGCTGCTCCGGCGGGCGATCCTGGAGCCGTTGCAGCATGGCCGCGATCCGGGAGAGGTCGTCGACCCGGACCGAGAACTGGTCAGTGGCGTGCACCCCGTGCCGGCGGGCCAGCTCGTCCAGGGCGTCCGGCAGGGTCCGGCCCTGGGCCTTGAGGGTGGCGGCCAGCTCGGCCACCAGCAGGGCGGCGCTGATCCCGTCCTTGTCCCGCACCAGGTCGGGGGCCACGCAGTAGCCCAGGGCCTCCTCGTAGGCGTAGAACAGGTCCGGCACCCGGGACAGCCACTTGAACCCGGTCAGGGTCTCCACGTGCCGGTCGCCGTGGGCCGGCGCGATCCGGGACAGGAGCTGGGACGACACGATCGAGCTGGCCACCGTCCGGGGCCGGTCGGCCGGCGTCCGGCTGAGCAGGTACTCCCCGAGCAGGGCCCCCACCTCGTCGCCGCGCAGCACCCGCCAGCCACGGCCACCGGCCGCCTTCGGATCCGGCACGGCGACCGCGCACCGGTCGGCGTCCGGGTCGTTGGCGATCACCAGGTGGGCGCCGCGGGCCCGGGCCGAGGCCAGGGCCAGGTCCATCGCGCCCGGCTCCTCCGGGTTCGGGAAGGCCACGGTCGGGAAGGCCGGATCGGGCTCGGCCTGCTCGGAGACCAGGTGCGGCACCGGGAACCCGGCCCGGCTGAAGGCCCGGACCGCGGTCTCGCCGCCGACCCCGTGCAGCGGCGTGATCACCACGTCGATGGCGTGGGTGACCTTCGGGTCGACCACCGAGCTGATCGCCTTGAGGTAGTCGTCGACGACGGTCTCCGGCAGCACGCTCCAGCCGCCGGGCGCCATCGGCACGTCGATCGCGTCGAGGGCGGCCGCGATCCGGGTCGCGATCCGGGCGTCGTCCGGCGGGACGATCTGGGCCCCGCTGCCGGGCGAGGTGTCGGCCCGCCCACCCAGGTAGACCTTGTAGCCGTTGTCCTGGGGCGGGTTGTGGCTGGCGGTCACCATCACCCCGGCGTCGGCGGCCAGCTGGCGCAGGGCGAAGGCCAGCACCGGGGTCGGCAGCGGGCCGGGCAGCAGGATCGGGGTGCAGCCGGCCGCACTGAACACGGCACAGCTGTCCCGGGCGAAGACGTCCGAGTCGTGCCGGGCGTCGTAGCCGACCACGACCCGAGGCGGGCCGCCTGCCGGGTTGTCGCCGACCACGTCGAGCAGGTGCGCGGCCAGCCCGGCGGCGGCCCGGATCACCACCGCCCGGTTCATCCGGTTGGGTCCGGCCCCGAGGGCCCCGCGCAGGCCCGCGGTGCCGAAGGTCAGCGGACCGGCGAACCGCTGGGCCAGGTCCTCGTGGGCGGCGGCCCGGCCGCCCGGGTCACCGCTGGTCACCTTCTCGATCAGCAGGTCCAGCTCGCGCCGGGTCCGGGGGTCGGGGTCGGCGTCCCGCCACGTGGTGGCGTGGACCACCAGGGTCGGCAGGTCGGCGTCATCCACACGGTGAACTTATCCTCTGGCGAGACCTCGCCGCGGCCCGGACACTGAAGCGTGACTATCACCAAGGGCAACACGGCCGGCAAGAATCAGGGTTCGGGTCGGCAATCCTCGGGCGAATCCCCGGGGCGGCCGAGCGAGCGGGCGATCGACGACGACCGCAACCGGATGACCACGCTGGGCGAGCGCGTGCTGCGGGTGGCCGAGGACTCGATCTACGTCGCGGTGGCCGTGCTGCTGGTGGTCGGGGCGGTGGTGCTGCTGATCGACGCGGCCGGCGAGCTGGGCGGGATCGGCGACGGCCCGGACAGCGCTGTGCTGGCCCTGCTGGATCGGCTGCTGCTGGTCTTTGTGCTGGTCGAGCTCATCTTCGCGGTCCGGATGACGCTGAACCGGCGCGAGATCGTGGCCGAGCCGTTCCTGATCGTCGGCATCATCGCCTCGATCAAGGAGATCATCCTGCTGTCGGTCGAGGCGGCCAACGTGCTGGAGGGCAAGGCCACCACCGACGGATCGCGCGACCCGCACGAGTTCGCCCTGCTGATCGCCCTGCTCGCGCTGTTGGTGCTGGTCCTGGCGGCCAGCGCGGTGCTGCTGCGGCTCAAGGAGCGCCAGCCGGTCGAGGGCAAGCGCAACGAGGAGCACCGGGAGGACGACACCGACGCGATCGAGGAGGACGCCTGAGGGGGCTTGACCTTCCCCCTGCCGGAAGGCCCACCGTGGATCGGGTGGAAGGGAGCCGGGGATGACCGGATCGACCTCGTGGATGACCATCGGGGAGTTCGCGGCCCGCAGCCGGCTGTCGCCGAAGGCGTTGCGCTACTACGACGACCAGGGCCTGCTCGTTCCCGACCACGTGGATCCGGCGACCGGCTACCGCTGGTACCGGGCCGAACAGCTCGGCCGGGCCCGCCTGGTGGCACTGCTGCGGTATCTCCAGATGCCCCTGAGCGAGATCGCCCGGGCCCTGGAGCTGCCCGGTGACCAGGCGGCCGACGCCGTGCGAACCCACTGGCAGCAACGGGAGCAGTCGGTGCGGGCGGGCCGGGTGATGCTGGGCTACGTCTGTGGGCTGCTCGAAGGAGCGGAGAAACCGATGGAGACGTCATACCGGATCGAGTTCCGCCATGTGCCCGAGCGGGCCGTGCTCACCGCCACCCGGCCCGTGACCCTGGCCGCGGCCGGGCCGCTGCTGGGTGGCCTGCTGGGTCGGATGGCCGGCAGCGGGCCGGGGCTGGGTGGACTGCTGGGCTGCCCGTACACGATCTATCACGGCGCGGTGACCGAGGACAGCGACGGCCCGGTCGAAGTGGTCCGTCCGATGCCCGGTCCGGCGGAGGCCGCGGCGGCGGCCCGCATCCTGGGCGACGTCCAGGCCGGTACCGACCGGGCCCACGACGAGCTGCTGATCCGGCTGACCCTGCCCGAGGTGGCCTGGCCGGCCCTGATGCCGGTGCTCGACGCCCTGGGTTCGCACGCCCATGAGCTGGGCCGGACGCCGGCCGGGCCACCGCGGCAGGTGATGATCGCCGACTGGCGCACGGTGGCCCCGGACCGGATCGCCTGTGAACTGGTGCTGCCGCTGGGCCCGGCCCGACTCTGAGCCCTCAGAGCGGGGTCAGAGTCGGCGGACGACCTCGGCCAGCATGCCGCCGACCCGCTGGGCGGCGGCCCGGCCGGCCTCGAGCACCTCGGCGTGGTCGAGCGGGGTGCTCGAGATGCCGGCGGCGAGGTTGGTGACCAGCGACACGCCGAGCACCTCCAGGCCTGCCTCCCGGGCCGCGATCGCCTCCAGCGCGGTGGACATCCCGACCAGGTCGGCGCCGAGGATGCCGGCCATCCGGACCTCGGCCGGCGTCTCGTACTGCGGCCCGCGGAACTGGGCGTAGACGCCTTCGGGCAGGTCGGGCTCGACCTCGCGGCAGATCGCCCGCAGCCGGGCCGAGTACAGGTCGGTGAGGTCGACGAAGGTGGCCCCCTCCAGCGGCGAGGCGCCGGTCAGGTTCAGGTGGTCGCTGATCAGGACGGCCGTGCCCGGCGCCCAGGCCGGGTCCAGGCCGCCGCAGCCGTTGGTCAGGACAACGATCGAGCAGCCGGCCGCGGCCGCGGTTCGCACGCCGTGCACCACGGCCCGCACCCCGCGGCCCTCGTAATAGTGCGTCCGAGCTCCCAGCACCAGGGCGAACCGGTCGCCGGTGCCGGCCGGAGCGCCCTGGGCGGGGGCGATCCGGACCGTGCGCAGGGTGCTCAGGTGCCCGGCCACCGCGGCGGCGGTGAAGCCCGGGATCTCCTCGGCCGCCACCTCGGCGACGGTCTCGCCGAGCAGGTCGGCGGCCGGGGCCCAGCCCGAGCCGAGCACCAGGGCGACGTCGTGCCGGGCGATCCCGGTGACCTCGGCCAGCCGGGCCGCGGCCGCGGCGGCCAGTTCGCGCGGGTCGGTCCGGCCGTCCGGACTGGTCAGGGTACCTAGGTCGGTCATCGCCCTCAGCCCAGCTCGCTCGGCGGAATGATCGGGTCGGTGGAGCTGCAGGGCCGGTTGCGCAGCGCGGTCAGGTAGTCGTCGGGGGCGCCGCCGGCCTCGGCCGCGTCGGCCAGCATGCCCAGGTAGAGCGCGCTGGGCAGCCCGCCCTCGTAGGCGTCGAGCACGTGGACCCAGGCCAGGGCGTCGCCGTCCAGCGTCTGGACCCGCACGTGGACCTTGCGGGACTGCCCGGTGGCCAGGCCCTCCCACTCGTCCAGGGCCTGCTCGTCGCCCGGGGTGACGGCGTACAGGCCCACGTAGACCTGGCTCTTCTCGTCCTCGACCAGGGTGGCCAGCGCGCCGTCCAGGCTGTTCTGGACGTCGGCGAAGGTCAGCCGCCACCCGGTCAGCCAACCGAAGCTGAAGAGCGGCGAGTGCGGCGCGCGGACCGACATCCGCTCCGGGTCGAGGTTGCTGCCGTAGGCGGCGTACAAGTCCATGACCACAGGGTAGAGATCCCGGAGCGATGCTCGTGCATCTGCATGCGCTCGTGGCCGACCGCTCGGCGACTCGGCGTGACCTCGGCCCCGGCTTGGGGCGGGTCCGGCCTGGGGGACAATGGCCGGGTGAGTGCCAAGAGCAGAATTGTGATCATCGGTGGCGGGCCCGGCGGATACGAGGCGGCGCTGGTCGCGGCCCAGTTGGGGGCCGACGTCACGGTGGTCGACGACGCCGGGCTGGGGGGCGCGGCCGTGCTCACCGACGTGGTCCCGAGCAAGACCCTGATCGCCACCGCCGAGGTGCTGAGCACGGTCGGTAGTTCGCAGGAGCTGGGCATCACCGGCCTGGGCCGGGTCGGTGCCGATCTCGGCGCGGTCAACCGCCGGGTCAAGGCGCTGGCCCGGGCCCAGTCGGAGGACATCCGGCTGCGGCTGGAGGCCGAGGGAGTGCGGATCGTGGTCGGCCGCGGGGTGCTCGACGGCCCGTCCCGGGTCCGGGTGCGGGTCGAAGGGGTCGGTGACGGCCCGGGCGGGGTCGGCGAGGGGCCCGACGTCGAGGCTGACACCATATTGATCTCGACCGGGGCCCGGCCGCGGGTGCTGCCAGACGCCCGGCCGGACGGCGAGCGGGTGCTCACCTGGACCCAGCTCTACGAGCTCGAGACCCTGCCGGAACGCCTGATCGTGGTCGGCTCGGGCGTGACCGGGGCCGAGTTCGCCAGTGCCTACCGCGCCCTGGGGGCTCCGGTCGTGCTGGTCTCCAGCCGCGACCGGGTACTGCCGGGGGAGGACGCCGACGCGGCCGAGGTGCTGGAGCAGGTGTTCGTCCGCCGGGGCATGGAGGTGCTGTCCCGGTCCCGGGCCCAGAGCGTGAAGCGCACCGGCGACACCGTGGTCGTCACCCTGGCCGACGGCCGCACGGTCGAGGGGTCGCACTGCCTGCTGGCGGTCGGCTCGGTGCCGAACACCGGCGGGCTCGGGCTGCAGCAGGCCGGGGTCGAGCTGGCCGAGTCCGGGCACGTGCAGGTCGACCGGGTGTCGCGAACCTCGGCCCGGGGGATCTACGCCGCCGGCGACTGCACCGGCGTGCTGCCGCTGGCCTCGGTGGCGGCGATGCAGGGCCGCAAGGCGATGTGGCACGCCCTCGGCGACGCGGTCTCCCCGCTCGACCTGCGGATGGTCTCGTCCAACGTGTTCACCGCGCCCGAGATCGCCACCGTCGGCGTCACCCAGGCCCAGGTCGACAGCGGCGAGGTGAATGTGGTCACGGTGAAGCTGCCGCTGGCCCGCAACGCCCGGGCCAAGATGCAGGGCATCCACGACGGTTTCGTGAAGCTGTTCGCCTCGCCCGAGTCGGGCCGGATCCTCGGCGGCACGATCGTCGCCCCCCGGGCCAGCGAGCTGATCCACCCGATCGCCCTGGCCCTGATGAGCCGGCTGACCGTCGACGAGCTGAGCTCGGCGTTCACCGTCTACCCGTCGCTGAGCGGGTCGGTGGCCGAGGCCGCCCGCCAGCTCCACCAGCTCTCCTGAGCCGCTCCGGGGGAGCCCGGCCGATCAGGCCTTGAGCTCGCAGATCACCGCGCCGGCGGTGACCGTCCGGCCGACCTCGGCGGCCAGGGCGGTGACGACGCCGGCCTGGTGGGCGGTCAGCGGCTGCTCCATCTTCATCGCCTCCAGGACGACGACCAGGTCGCCGGCCTCCACCCGCTGGCCCTCCTCGACCGCGACCTTGACGATGGTGCCCTGCATCGGCGAGGTGAGCGCGTCGCCACCGGCGGCCGTGCCGGCCTTGGCCCCGGCCGAGCGCCGGGGCGCCCTCCGGGCCGCCGGTGCGGCTGCGGCCCCGCCGCCGATACCGGCGCCGAAGCCGGCCGGGAGCACCACCTCGAGACGCTTGCCGCCGACCTCGACCACGACCCGTTCCGGCTCGCCGGTGCCGCCGGTCCCGGCGGCCTCGGCGCTGTCGGCGGGGGACGGCGTCCAGGCTTCGGCGGTGTTCTCGAACTCGGTCTCGATCCACCGGGTGTGCACCGTGAACGGCGCCTGCGGGTCGGGCGGGGCGAACGCCGGATCGCTGACCACCGCCCGGTGAAACGGCAGCACGGTCGGCATTCCCTGGATCGTGAACTCGGCCAGCGCCCGGCGGGCCCGCTGCAGGGCCTGCTGCCGGTCGCGGCCGGTGATCACCAGCTTGGCCAGCATCGAGTCGAAGCCCCCGCCGACCACCGAGCCCGCGACCACGCCCGAGTCCAGCCGCACCCCCGGCCCGCTGGGCGGCTGCCAGACCCGGACCGTGCCCGGCTGGGGCAGGAAGTTGCGCCCGGCGTCCTCACCGTTGATCCGGAACTCGATCGAGTGCCCGCGCGGTACCGGGTCGTCGTAGCCGAGCGGCTCGCCGGCCGCGATCCGAAACTGCTCCCGGACCAGATCGATGCCGCTGACCTCCTCGGTCACCGGGTGCTCGACCTGCAGCCGGGTGTTCACCTCGAGGAAGGAGATGGTGCCGTCCGGGCCGATCAGGAACTCGCAGGTGCCGGCGCCGACGTAGCCGGCGCCGGCCAGGATCGCCTTCGACGCGCGGTACAGCTCGGTGGTCTGCTCCGGGGTCAGGAAGGGCGCCGGGGCCTCCTCGACCAGCTTCTGGTTGCGCCGCTGGAGCGAGCAGTCGCGGGTCGAGACCACCACCACCGCGCCGTACTCGTCGGCCAGGCACTGGGTCTCGACGTGCCGGGGGTGGTCCAGGAACCGCTCGACGAAGCACTCGCCCCGGCCGAACGCCGCCACCGCCTCGCGGGTGGCCGACTCGAACAGCTCGGGGATCTCCTCGATCGTGCGGGCCACCTTCAGGCCGCGCCCGCCACCACCGTAGGCCGCCTTGATCGCCACCGGCAGGCCGTGCTCCCGGGCGAAGTCGACGATCTCGTCGGCCCCCCGGACCGGCTCGGCGGTGCCGGGGACGAGCGGTGCCCCGGCCCGCTGGGCGATGTGCCGGGCCTTCACCTTGTCGCCGAGGGAGTCGATCGCGTCCGGCGGCGGGCCGATCCAGACCAGCCCGGCGGCCAGCACGGCCGAGGCGAAGTCGGCGTTCTCGGCCAGGAACCCGTACCCCGGGTGGACGGCGTCCGCCCCGGACCGGGCCGCGACGTCCAGCAGCTTGTCGGGCATCAGGTACGACTCGGCGGCGGTGCTGCCCTCCAGCGAGTACGCCTCGTCGGCCGCGGTGACGTGCACCGCGTCGCGGTCGCTGGTGGCGTAGACGGCCACGGAGGCCAGGCCGGCGTCGCGGCAGGCACGAGCGATCCGCACCGCGATCTCGCCCCGATTGGCGATCAGCACTTTGGTGAGGGTCCGGCGCGGCCGGCCCGGGGACGGGGTGGTCATCTGGCTCCTTCCGGTCGAACGACCATATCGCCGCCGGCCGCCGCCGCAGCGGCACTGAGCGTGGTGCAGGCCACGTCGCCGAGGGCGGGAATTGTGCTCGCGGAGGAACGGTTGAGCAGGCGTGGCTACTTTGACGATGACCCAAGAAAACCATGACGAAACGGTCGGCGACGGAATTGTCCTGATCGACTTCTGGGCCTCCTGGTGCGGCCCCTGCCTGAGGTTCGGCCCGATCTTCGAGCGGGTCTCGGAGCAGCACCCGGACGCCGTGTTCGCCAAGGTCGACACCGAGGCTGAGCAGGATCTGGCCGCCCAGTACGGCGTCACCTCCATCCCGACCCTGGTCGTGTATCGCGACGGCATCCCGGTGTTCGGGCAGCCGGGCGCGCTGCCGCAGGAGGCCCTGGAGGGCATTCTCGGCCAGGTCCGCGAGCTGAACATGGACGACGTCCGGGCGCAGTACGAGGAGCAGCTCAAGGCGGCCGGGCGCACCGGCGCCGACGTCCAGGGCTGAGCCCGGCCGAACTTGTTGCATACCGCCGAGGCCGGCCGGTGACCCCGGTCAGCCTCCGGCGTGCGGCACCACCAGGGTGACGATCAGCGCCCGGTGATCGCTGCCGACGATGTCGGTGGTGCTGGCGCTGTTCACCCCCAACCCGGAGCTGACCAGGACGTGGTCCAGTGGGGCGATCGGCAGCGGTGACCACGACGGCCAGGTCGGCCGCAGGCCCTGCCCGACCACGTCGGCGGCGTCCCGCCAGCCCGCGGCGGTGAGCTTGCGGAAGGCCGGCTGCCAGGGCGTGGCATTGAGGTCGCCGACGACGAAGCCGGGCGTGGCCGCCGGTTTGCGGGCGGCCAGCTTCTTCAGGTCCGAGTGCCACGACAGGCTCCGCCGCAACGGCTCGCCGGTCAGCTGGACGACGGTGATCCCGACCTTGTCGTTGCCGGCGTCGATGTCGCCCTGCACCCCGGGCCGGCTGAGGTCGTTGATCGGCTGCAGGTTCTCGATCTGCGGCCCGCTCCAGACCCCGGTGCCGTCCATCCCGTCGGTCGGCACCTTGACCCAGCGGGCCGGGCCGAGCACGTTCAGCCCGGCCACGGTCAGCTGGTGGGCGAGCTCGTTGCTGAGCTGGGTGACCACCACGACGTCGACCGAGTAGACCCGGGCCACCTGGACGATGTTGCGCGCATCGGCCCGGCCCTGGGCGCCGTCCACGCTCATCACCCGCAGCGTGGAGTTGCTGCCGACCACCGACCGGCCCGGCCCGGCGGCCGCGTACCCGGCCACGAACCCCCAGGGCACGAGAGCCGCGACCACGGCGATGGCGGTCGGTACGACGTGCCGGCTGCCCACCCCGATCGCGATCACGGGCAGGGCCAGCACGGTCACCAGCGGCGACAGCGAGGCCAGCCCCGAGATCACGAAATTTCCGGAGTCGACGAACGCGGTGGCGGCCCAGAGGGCGAGCAGCAACGCGGCCAGGATGAGCCAGGCGGCGACGTGCCGCCGGCGGCCCGGCTTCTGGTCGAGCTTCGGGTTCGGCGGCCGGTCGGGCCCGGAACTCGATCCGCGGCCCGGCTCCGGCGGGTCGTCGGGCGGACTGGGGGTCCGGTCGCGGGTCCGCATCGGAGCCGAGGGGTGACCGGCGAGCTCACGCCGTCCCTGATCCAACGGCTCGGCCCAGGGTGCCGGCGCCTGCCGGCCCGGAGCTTGCCGGGCCTGTATCCGCGGGTCCTGTATCTGCGGGGCCGGCGTCTGCGGGACCGGCGTCTGCGGAGCCCACGGGTCGCCGGGCCGGGGAGCGTGCGGTCCGGCCGGGGTCGTGGGGGCCGGGGCGGCGGCCTGCTGGGCCGCCTCGCGCTGGGCCCGCGCGGCACGCCGGCTGAGCATCGTGGTGGCGCCGCTGTCCGGCGCCGGTGCGGGGCCGGGGGAGAGCGGCCGGTAGGGCTGCTGGGCCGGGTAGGGCGCCGGGGCCGGGTTCTGCGGGAGCGGGCGGTAGGGCTGCTGGTGGGTCTGCGGCTGATGGGCCTGGGGGTGCTGGGCCGGGTACTGCGGACCTTCCGGCGGCGGCGCAGACGTCAGCCCGCCCCTGGGCTCCTGCCCGGCCTGCGGCTCCGGCTCCTTGAGCCAGTCCAGCGAGGACTCGGGACGGCGCCCACGGTTGCTGCGGTTCTCCGGCCGACGCGCCATGGGGCCTCAACGTAGCTCAGTCCGCCATCAGAACCCATCCCGGATCAGTGCCGGTTCAGTCGCAGGCGGTGCCCGCCCGACCCGGTCCGGAACCGCTCGCCGGGCGTTCCACGGCTGGTCAGTGCGCCTGGGCCCGGAGCCGGGCGTGGAATTCGGGAGTCGTCATGGCCGCGCCGAAGTAGATCCCTTGACCCACGTCACACCCGAGGTCGGTGACGATCCTCGCGGTCGCCTCGTCCTCGATGCCCTCGGCCACCACCCGGGCCCACAGACCGTGAGCCATCGCGATGGTGTGCCGCACGATCGTCGCCGTGGTCGGACGCCGGATGTCGGCGATGAAGGCCCGGTCCAGCTTCACCTCGTCGATCGGCAGTTCCCGCAGGTAGGAGAGCGAGGAGTAGCCGGTGCCGAAGTCGTCGATGGCCACCGCGACGCCGTCCGCCCGCCACCGGGCCAGCACCACGGCCACGGCCGCCGGATCGGTCAGCAGGGCCTGCTCGGTGATCTCGACCCGGAGCGCGTCGGCCGGCAGGGCGTGCCGCAGGAGCACGGCCGACACCCGCCCGGGCAGCTCCGGGTCGCGCAGGTCGTCAGCGCCCAGATTGACGCTGACCGGCACCTGGTGGCCGAGCTGCCACCAGGAGGCACAGGCCTCCAGGGCCCGGTCCAGCACCAGCGCGCCGACCGGGCGCATCAGCCCGGTGTGCTCGGCCAGCGGCAGGAACGAGTCCGGCAGCAGCACGCCGTCCTGCGGGTGCCGCCAGCGGACCAGCGCCTCGGCCCCGATGATCAGCCCGGTCCGCAGGTCGACCTGGGGCTGGACGTGCACCTCGATGTCGCCGCGCTGCAGGGCCTCGCGCAGTTCATCCGTTCGGCGCAGGCGCTCGGGGCCACCGTCGTCGCGCTCCGGGTCGTACAGCTCGATCCCGGCCTCGCTGGTCTTGGCCTGGTACATCGCGACGTCGGCCTGGCGCAGCAGATCGGTCGGCTCGCCCCGGGTCGGGTGACAGGTGGCGATCCCCACGCTGGCCTGCACGTGCAGCCGGGAGCCGTCGATCTCGAACGGCTCCAGCAGCGAGGCCCGCAGCGCCTCGGCCACCCGCCGGGCCTGGTCGGCGCCGGCCGCGGGCAGGACGACGGCGAACTCGTCGCCGCCGAGCCGGGCCAGCAGCTGGGTCGGCCGCAGGACGGTCCGCAACCGGGCCCCGACCTCGGTCAGCAACTGGTCGCCGGCCCCGTGCCCGAGGCCCTCGTTGACGTCCTTGAAATGGTCCAGGTCGACCATTAGCAGGGCGATCTCGTCGGCCCAGCCGGCCCATCCGGCCCAGCCGTGATCGTCCGGGTCGACCGGGTGCCGATCGCCGGCCAGGGCCTCGGACAGGGCCCGGCGGTTGGCCAACCCGGTCAGGTCGTCGGTCCGGGGGCGAGGGTCGATCCGGCCCGTCTGCTGCACCTGGCGGAGGGTCCGGCGGGTCCGGGCCAGGGCGATGCCCAGGCAGGCCAGGGCCAGACCGGCCCCGATCCGGGGTGCCCGCGGGCTGATCACGGCCGCGGCCACGATCGCGGTGCAGGCCAGCACGACCGCCCCGGCCAGCGAACCGGCCCGGTCGAGGGGGCGCTGTCGGCGATCGGCCCGGCGGCCGGTGGGCGGGTCGACCGCGCCCAGCCCCATCGCGGCGTACCCGATCAGGGCCAGCACGGCCAGGGCCCGGGCCTGGTGGTGCGGGCCGGTTCCGCCGAGCACCGGGGTGAACAGGGCCGGGGTGCCGTTCAGGGCCAGGGCCAGCAGGTCGGCCAGGGTGACCGTGGCCAGGCCGGCGGCCAGCCGGCGCAACTGGGGTCGCGAGGCCGGCCCGGCCACGGCCAGGGCGGTCAGCACCCCGACGAACAACGCGGTCTCGGCGATCGCCGGGGTCAGGGCGGTCGCGGTCAGGACGGCGTCGTCCCGTCTCAGGTTCATCGCCAGCTCGAGCGCGCTGACGCCGATCGCGGCGGCCCCCAGAGCCACCACCGATCCGTCCCAGCCGTTGCTCGGCGCCCAGCGCGGCGAGCGGTGGCGCAACAGCAGCCAGACCGCGGCCAGCTCCAGGACGCAGCCGACGGTCAGGCCGGCCGCGATCGGGCCGGTGAACCGGGGGTGCTCGGGGGCGGCCCAGGTCAGCCGGAGGACGGCGACGGCCAGCGCGGCCACGGCGAGCAGGGTCCAGGCCCAGCCGAGAGCGACCCCGGCCCGGTCCCGGCGACCCGCCCCGGCGAACAGCAGGGCGGTCGCGACCAGCACCAGCGGGGCCCCGACCCCGACCACCGACGCTGAGTCGAGCTGGATCCGGGGGGACAGCGCCAGCGCGGCCGCGACCACGGTCGCGACCTGGGCCACTCGCAGGCCGACCACCCACCGAGCGGTGGGTGGCGTCCGGTCGGCCCCGTTGTCGTCGGCCCCGTTGTCGTCGGCCCCGTTGTCGTCGGCCCCGTTGTCGTCGGCCCCGTTGTCGTCGGCCCTGGTGTCGGCCCCGGTGTCGGTCGTCGTTCCGGTCTCGATCGAGGCCTCGGCGAGCACGCCGTCCCCGACCGCGGGAACCCCGGTCGCCACCGCGCCGGGCCGAGCGCCGTCCCCGGCCGCTGTTCCCATGCGCTCAGTCTCGGACCCAGGTCAGCCCGGGAGCAACTGGGCCGACGCTCAAGCCGACGCTCAAGCCGACCATCAGGACGACGTGGGCAGCCCGGTCCACAGGTCGGGCCAGACCACCCCGAGCCGGCCCAGCAGGTCGCGCAGCAGGGGCAGCGAGACGCCGACCACGCCGTGGAAGTCCCCCTCGATCGCGGTCACGAAGGCCCCGCCCAGCCCGTCCACGGTGAACGCGCCGGCCACCTGCAACGGCTCGCCGGTGGCCACGTAGGCGGCGATCTCGGCGTCGCTCACGTCGGCGAAGTGCACCGTGGTGGCCGAACCGGCGCCCAGCGACCGGCCCGTCCCACCGGCCTCGGCCGGGCGCTGATCGACGATCCAGTGCCCGGTCCGCAGCACCCCGGACCGCCCGCGCATCTGCCGCCACCGGGCGGTCGCGTCGGCGGCGTCGACCGGCTTGCCCAGGGCCACGCCGTCCAGGTCGAGAACGGAGTCGCAGCCCAGCACGATCGCGCCGACGGCCGGCCCCGGCGTCCGGGCGACGTCCTCGGCCTTGGCCCGGGCCAGCACCAGCGGCACCTGCTCGGCGTCCGAGACCCCGGTCCGGACCAGCTCGGCGTCCTCGTCCACGGCCGAGACCTGGACCACCGGGTCGAGGCCGGCCTGGCGCAGGGTGCTCAGCCGGGCCGGCGAGGCCGAGGCCAGCACCAGGCGAGCGTGGCTCACCACGACCACCCCGAGGCCCGCCAGGCGCCCGGGCCGGGCCGGACCGGCCGGCGCAGGGCCCGGGACCGCTCGTTCCAGACCGACGCCGGCGCCGGCGTCCGGGCCGGGGAGGTCGGCGCCGGGCCTCGGGCCAGGATCACGGCCAGCAGGGCCGCGATCTCCTCCTCGGTGGCGTCGCCGCGGATCACCCGCAGGGTCGGGCGGGCCGGTTCGTCGGTCGGGCTCATCGGGTCCTTGTCGTCGGTCGGGGCTCGGCGAGCCGGTTCAGAGCGGGATGTTGCCGTGCTTCTTGGCCGGCAGGCTGGCCCGCTTGGTCCGCAGCGCGCGCAGTGCCCGAACCACCTGGGGCCGGGTGTCGGACGGCGCGATCACCGCGTCGACGTAGCCGCGCTCGGCCGCGATGTAGGGGTTGGCCAAGGTGTCCTCGTACTCGGTGACGAACCGCGAGCGGGCCGTCTCGACGTCCTCACCGGCCGTCGCGGCGTCCTTGAGCTCTGAGCGGTAGAGGATGTTGACCGCGCCCTGGGCTCCCATCACCGCGATCTGGGCCGTCGGCCAGGCCAGGTTGAGGTCGGCGCCGAGGTGCTTGGAGCCCATCACGTCGTAGGCGCCGCCGTAGGCCTTGCGGGTGATGATGGTGACCAGCGGCACGGTCGCCTCGGCGTAGGCGTAGATCAGCTTGGCCCCCCGCCGGATGATGCCGTTCCACTCCTGGTCGGTGCCGGGCAGGAAGCCGGGCACGTCGACGAAGGTCAGCACCGGCACGTTGAAGGCGTCACAGGTGCGCACGAAGCGGGCCGCCTTCTCGGACGCGTCGATGTCCAGGATGCCGGCGAACTGCCGGGGCTGGTTGGCCACCACCCCGACCGGGTGACCCTCGACCCGGCCGAAGCCGACGATGATGTTGGGCGCGAACAGGGCCTGCACCTCGAGGAACTCCCCCTCGTCGAGCACCCGGTCGATGATCTCCTGCATGTCGTAGGGCTGGCTGGCCGCGTCCGGGATCACCGAGTCCAGGTACTCGTCCGGCTCCGGGGTGCCGTCCTCGATCGGGTCGGCGGCGAGCACCGGCGGGTCGGAGAGGTTGTTGCTGGGCAGGTACGACAGCAGGGCCCGGACGTACTCCAGGGCATCGGTCTCGTCGCCGGCCAGGTAGTGGGCGTTGCCGCTGCGCGAGTTGTGGGTCCGGGCCCCGCCCAGCTCCTCGAAGCCGACGTCCTCGCCGGTCACCGTGCGGATCACGTCGGGCCCGGTGATGAACATGTGCGAGGTCTGGTCGACCATCACGACGAAGTCGGTGATCGCCGGCGAGTACACCGCGCCCCCGGCGCACGGCCCCATGATCAGCGAGATCTGCGGGACGACGCCGCTCGCGTGCACGTTGCGCTTGAAGATCTCGCCGTACAGGCCGAGCGAGGTGACGCCTTCCTGGATCCGGGCCCCGCCGGAGTCGTTGATCCCGATCACCGGGCAGCCGATCTTCATCGCCAGGTCCATCACCTTGACGATCTTCTCGCCGAACACCTCGCCCAGGCTGCCGCCGAAAATGGTGAAGTCCTGAGCGAAGATGCAGACCTGACGGCCGTCGATCGTGCCCTGCCCGGTCACCACGCCGTCACCGTAGGGCCGGTTCCGGTGCAGGTCGAAGGCTCGCGACCGGTGCCGGGCCAGGGCATCCAGCTCCACGAACGAGCCCTCGTCGAGCAGCGCCTCGATCCGTTCCCGGGCGGTCTGCTTGCCCTTGTCGTGCTGCTTCTCGACCGCGGCGGCCGAACCGGCATGCACGGCCGCCTCCTGGCGGCGGCGGAAGTCGGCCAGCTTGCCGGCGGTGGTGTGGATGTTGATGTCCGCGGGGACCTCGGTTCCACCGATCTTCGCCGGATTCGACACGGGTGCACTCCTTGCTCGGGTACGACCGAGCCTAGTGCGAGCCCGGCCGTTGCGGCCGGGCCACACCGGGACGAGGATCACAGCGCTCTAGGCTCTGGCCATGGCCAATCCGTGGCAGGACCTGTCCCGACCGCCGTTGCGCCAGTCCCCGTTGCGGCGGGCCCTGACCGAGGGGGAGCACCCGGCCTGGCGGCAGCTCGACGTCGTCCCGGAGACCGGCTCGACCAACGCCGACCTGGCCGAACGGGCCCGGACGGGTGAACTCGAGGGGGCCGTCCTGGTGACCGACCACCAGGTGGCCGGCCGGGGCCGGCGGGACCGCACCTGGACGGCGCCGCCGCGAGCCTCGATCGCGGTGTCCGTGCTGCTCCGGCCCCCGGCCACGGTCCCGGCCGAGCGCTGGTCGTGGCTGACCCTGCTGGCCGGGGTGGCCGTGACCGACGCCCTGCGGCAGACCTGCGGGCTGGTGGCCACCCTCAAGTGGCCGAACGACGTGCTGGTGCCGGTGTACCCGCTGGGCCGCCCGATCGGGCCGGACCCCGACCAGGGCAAGGTGGCCGGCCTGCTGGCCGAGATGGTCCAGGCCGGGCCCGGGCCCGCCGTCGTGCTCGGCCTGGGGCTCAACGTCAGCCAGGATCCGGACGAGCTGCCGGTACCGACGGCCACCTCGTTGAAGCTGGCCGGATCGGCCGTGCTCGACCGCGACACCGTGCTGCGCTCGGTGCTGCGGGCGCTGTCCGAGCGGTACCGGGCCTGGACGGCGGTGGACGGCGATCCGGGCGCCGGCCTGGCTGCGGCCTACCGCGAGCGCTGCGACACCATCGGCCGGCCGGTCCGGGTGCAGCTGCCCGCCGGTGGCGTCCTGGAGGGGCTGGCCGAAGGGGTGGACGACGAGGGCCGGCTGCTGGTCCGCGGGCCGCGGGACGCTGAGTCACGAGCTCTATCAGCTGGTGACGTGGTGCACATCCGCCCCTCGGAACCGGCATGATCAGGGCATGGGATTTCCGCAGCGACTGCTCGCCGACGACGAGAAGCTCGTGCTCGTCCTGCGCCGTCACATCAAGGTGCTCTTCACCCCGATCCTGCTCCTGGTCGTCGGTCTGGTCGCCCTCGGCCTGACCGCGTGGCTGTCCGGCGCCCAGCCGATCGCGCTGCTGATCGTGGCCGTGATCGTGCTGCTGATCCTGGCCCGGTGGGCGCTCTGGCCGTTCCTGGTCTGGTTCAACACCCTGTACGCGATCACTACGCGGCGGCTGATCCTGCGCAGCGGGGTGTTCAACCGGACCGGCCACGACATGCCGCTGAGCCGGCTCAACGACGTCTCGTTCAGCCACAACCTGTGGGAGCGGATGCTCGGCTGCGGCACTCTCGTCGTCGAGTCCGGCGGTGAGATGGGCCAGCTCAAGCTGGACGACATCCCCAAGGTCGAGCTGGTCCAGCGCACCCTGTACCGGCTCTCCGAGGACGTCCGCGGGATCCAGGGCCGCGACGACATCGACCCGTCGGTCGCCCGGTCCCTAGACGACGCCTTCGACGAGGAGTACCGCGGCCCGGCGGCCGGTCGTGAGTGACCGCGACGACTTCATCACCCACCTGCTCGGCGGCCCGCGCACCCTGCGCCGCCGGGAGGTGGCCCGGGCCGTCGGCATCTCCCTCCTGTCGGCCCGAAAGCTGTGGCGGGCTCTGGGGTTTCCGGGCGTCGGGGACGAGGACCAGGCCTTCACCGACAGCGACCGGGAAGCCCTGGACCGGGTCGTCGGGCTGGTCCGGCACGACCTGATCGACGAGGAGACGGCGATCGCCTGCGCCCGGGCCCTCGGCCAGAACACCGACCGGCTGGTGAGCTGGCAGATCGAGGCCCTGATGGAGCACCTGGCCGCGCGCAGCGCCAGCGGGGTGGCCGAGGACCCGCTGAAAGTGATCGAGCAGCTCACCCCCGAGCTGGAACACCTGCTGATCTACTCGTTCCGGCGGCAGCTGGCCGGAGCCGTGGCCCGGCTCGACGAGTCGGCCGAGGCCGAGATCGACCTGACCGTGGGCTTCGCCGACCTGGTCTCGTACACCCGGCTGTCGCGCCGGCTGCCCCGCCGCGAGCTGAGCCGCCTGGTCCAGCGATTCGAGGGCCTGTCCTCGGACGTCGTCACCACCGGCGGCGGCCGGGTGGTCAAGACGGTCGGCGACGAGGTGCTGTTCATCGCCCCCGATCCGATCTCCGGGGCGGTCATCGCGCTGTCCATCTCGGAGCGGATGGCGGTCGACGACCTGGTCCCCGACGTGCGGGTCGGCCTCTCTCACGGCCCGGTGCTGCGCAGCCTCGGCGACGTGTACGGCACCACGGTCAACCTGGCCAGCCGGCTGACCGCGCTGGCCCAGCCGGGCACCGTGGTCACCGATCCGGCCACCGCGATCTTCCTCCAGGACCAGCCCGACATCGTGCTGGTGGCCCAGCGCCGGCGGCTGGTCCGCGGGTTCGGCCAGGTCCAGCCCCTGCTGGTGGCGCCGAGCGCCGGCACCAGTCGGCTGATCACCGTGGACTGAGTACAACTACTCGGCGTGAGACCGGTTCATCCGGGTAGCTGAACTCTGGGGCCGGCCCGCCCGCCCCGGCCATGATCGCTCCCATGAGTGCTCCCCTGGACCCGGCCGGCCCGGCGTCGCCGACCGACTCACCGATCACCACCGCGCGCCGCCTGCTCACCGACCCCTCCCGCTGCCCGTCCTGCGGGTCCCGGTTGCCCGGCAGCCGCTGCCCGGTCTGCGGCGTCGACCTGTCCGGGGCCGCCGGCCGCCAGGTCTGGCAGCTCAGCGTGCGGGCGGCCCAGACCCTGACCGAGCGGGAGGCCGTGCTGACCGGCCTGCGCGGGCAGGCCGCCCCGGCCCGCCCGACCCGAACCGCGGCACCGGTCGTGCCGTCCGCGGCCACGCCGTCCCTGGGCCCGCCGTCCGGGTTCGCCGCACCGGCCTCGGCACCTCTACCTCCGACGACGACGACGACGCCGCCTCCGCCGCCGCCGGTGCGCCCGCCCGCGCCCCGGCCCCCCGGCCCGCCCGCAGCGTCCGGGCTCGGCATCCACGGCCTGCTGGTCGGAGTGGGCGCCCTGCTGCTGGCGGTCGCGGCGGTCGGGTTCCTGGTCTTCTCCTGGCGCGGGTTGCCGCTGGCCGGCCGGGCGATCGCGATCGGCGGGGCCACGGTCGGCGTCCTCGCGGTGGCGTCCTGGTTGCGGTCGCGGCTGCCGCAGACGGCCGAGGCGGTCGGGGCGCTGGCGGTGGTGCTGGTGCTGTCCGACTGCTGGGCGGTTCGCCGGACCGGCCTGCTCGGGGCCGATCGGCTCGACGGCCTCGGCTACGCCGCCGGGGCGCTGGCCGTCTCGGCCCTGCTGCTCGGCGGCTGGGCGGTGCTCAGCAAGGTCCGGGCCGGGTCGATCGCGGCGGCCGGGCTGCTACCGCTGGCGGTCGTGCTGCTGGCGGCCCGGCTGGACGGCGACCTGGGCCCGGTCCCGGTGCCGGCCGTCGGGTTCCTGGTCGCGGCCCTGATCGCGCTGGGCCGGTCCGGTCTGGCCCGGCCGTGGCGGGCCGAACGCGGGGTACTGCGGGCGGTGGCGGCGACGGCCCTGCTGGCCGCGGCCACGCCGGCGGCCCTGGGCGAGCCCGGTTCGGGCCGGGCCGCGCTGATCCTGACGGCCACGGCCCTGGCGGCGGTCGGCCAGGCGTTCGCCGACCGAGCCCGGCCGGGCTCGGCCGGGCTCGGTGGCTCGGGCCGGCTCGGTGGCTCGGGTCCGCTGGTTCGGCCCGGGACGTCGGTGCTGCTGCGCCGGAGCTGGTCGCTGGCCGCCGGGCTGGCCGCCGGCACCGCCGCACTGCAGGCCGGGATCGCACTGGCCGACGTCACCGGGCTCGGCCGGGTGCCGGCGCTGATCCTGGTCACCGCCGGGCCGGCGCTGCTGCTGGCCGCGGTGTCGATCGGGCCGGCCCGGTTCGCCCACTGGGGCCGCCCGGGGGCCGCGGTCCGGCGGTCCGCCTTCGCCGCCGGTCTGGCCCTGGTCGCCGGCCTGGCCGCGGCCCCGGTGCTGCTGCTGGCCGGCTGGCTGCCGGTCCGGGCCGCGGCCGGCGCCGTCCCGGCCTGGTCGGCGACGCCGTCCACACCTTTGGCCGACCTCGGCCCGGACGGCGCCGCGGAACCGCTGAACTGGCTGGTCGCCCTGCTCGGCCTGATCGCCTTCGGGGCCGGAACGGCCGTCGCGGGCCGGTGGGGACGCTGGCCGGCCTGGTTGCGCCGGCCGCTGACCGTGGCCGCCGGTCTCGCCGCCGGACTGGTCGTGCTGGTCCTGCCGCTGGTTCCGGCGGCTCCGGTGGTGGCGGTGGTGGCCGGGCTGGTGCTCGTCAGCGCGGTATCGGCGCTGGTCGTCGAGGTCCGGCCGACCGTCGGCCGGTTCTCCGGGCCGGTCGTGGGTCACGGAGTCCGGCTGCTGGCGGCCCTGTCCGGGCTGCTGGCGGTGGTGCTGGCCTGGAGCACCCTGGAGCTGTCGGCGCCGCTCACCCTGGCCGGGGCGGCGGGCCTGTTGGCGGCTCGCCGGGTCGGGCCCGACCGCTCCGGCGCGCCCGGTGCGATCGGTTCCGGGCCGCTGATCCGGAGCGCCCTGGCCGGGCTGGCCGCCCTGGCCCTGCCGTTCGCCGTGGTGGCCGTGGCCGCGCAGGCCGGGGCCGGCCCCTCGCTGCGCCTGGTCTGGGCCGGGCTGATCGGTGGGCTCGGTGCCGCGGCCCTGCTCGGCCTGCCCGGATGGTGGCCGCGCCCTCGGCCCGACCGGCCCGGCCGGGCCCGCTGGAGCGCCGCCGACCGGCTGGTCACCGCCGTCCCGCTGCTGGTCGCCCTGGTCGTCGGCCTGCTGGCCACCCTGCCGTCGTCCGGCCCAGGTGATCTCCACCCGGTGGCCGGTGGCCTCTGGGCCCGCCCGGTGCTGCTCGCGGTCGCCCTGCTCCTGGCCCTGACCGCGGCCGTCGCCGTCCGCCCGGCGATCGCCGGCCTGGTCCCGGTCGTTCCGGTCGGCGCCGCGGCCCTGGCTCCGCCGCTGCTCGGCGGCCTGCTCAGCTCACTGCGGCCGGTCCTCCCGGGCTCGATGGCGGCCGGGTTGCCCGACCGGCTGATCTGGGCGATCGCCGCCGCGGTCAGTGCGGTCGTGGTCTCGGCCCTGGTGCTCTCCCGTTCCGGAGCGGCCGCACAGGCCGCCGGGCGCCGGGCCGCGGAGTTCGGCGCCGCCGCGGCCGGCCTGGTCGCGCTCGGCCTCGTCAACGGGATCGACTCGCTCTGGCCGGTGCTGCTCGTCCTGGGGGCGGCCGCGGCGGCCCTGGCCACCGCTCCCGATCGGCGAGCGGTCGGCCTGCTGGCCGGCCTGCTGCTGACCGGGTCGAGCTGGGCCCGGCTGGCCGGGGCCGACGTCCACCTGGTCGAGGCCTACTCGCTGCCGCCGGCGGCCGTGCTGCTGGTCCTGGCCGGCTATCGGCTCCGGCGCGACCGGAGCGCCGATCCGGTGCGGTTGCTGGTGCCCGGGGCCGGTCTGGCCTTCACTCCCAGCATCGTCGCGGCCGCGGGCGGTGGCCCCCTGCGGCCGGTGCTGCTGATCGGCGCGGCCGCGGGGCTGGCTCTGGCCGGGGTCGAGCTGCGCCGGCGGGGGATCGGGGCCCGGCTGGTCGTTCTGCTGGTGACGGCCGGGGGACTGGTGGCCGGGGTGACCGCGGTGGTCCGCAGTGCGACCGCGGCCGGTCACCTCGATCGGATCGGTGGCCTCGGACCGGCCGGTCTGCCGCTCGACTCGGTCGAGCTGTGGACCGGGCCCGCGGCGCTGATCGTGCTGCTGGCCGGAACCCGCCTGATGACGTCGCGAGGGGCCAGCGGTCTTCGGCACGCCGGCGAGAGCGGTGACCGCGCCGGTTCCGGTCCGGCCGAGTCCTGGATCGCTTACGGTCCCGGTCTGGCCCTGCTCCTGCTGCCCGGTCTGCTGGCCGGCACCACCCAGGCCCAGAGCCCGCAGGCCCGCCAGTTCGTCCTGCTCGCCCTGGCCGGCCTGGTCCTGGTGGTGGGCGTGCTGCGCCGGCTGCAGGCCCCGGTCGTGCTGGGCGCGATCGTGCTCACCGTGCAGGCGCTGATCCTGCTGACGCCGTGGATCGGGCAGCTGCCGACCGTCGTCCCGGTGTGGGGCTGGATCGGGGCCATCGGCCTGGGCCTGCTGCTTCTCGGAGCCCGCTACGAGCAGCGGCTGCGGCAGCTGCGCAGCTTCCGGCTACGGCTGGCGGCGCTGCGCTGACCCGTCGTCCGGGACCGGAACCGGCCACTCGACCGACCGATCGGCCGGCCGGACGGCTCCGCGCAGGTCCAGCACCATCGGGGCATCGTCCCCGAAGGCTGAGCCGTTCGTGCCGTTCGTGCCGTTCAGTGCGGAGACCTGGGGAGCGGTGGCTGGTTCGACCTCGTCGGTGACGGCGCCGGACGTCTGGTCGAGGTCGGCCTCGTGGTTGGGCCCGACCAGCAGTTCCTGCTCGTCGGCGGTGGTGAACACCAGCTGGCGATAAGCCCAGAACCGGAACAGCGTGCCCAGACCGAGCCCGATCACGTTGCCGGCCACGTTGTCGGCCAGCGTCGAGGTGAGGCCGAGCACGTAGTGCGAGAAGGCCAGGCAGGCCAGCGAGATGGCCAGACCACCGACGTTCATGACGGCGAACAGCACGAACTCGCGCCGGGCCGAGGCCCGGCGGCGGTGCCGGAAGGTCCAGTACCGGTTGCCGAGCCAGGCCACGACGGTGGCGGCCAGGACCGAGATGGTCTTGGCGGTCAGCGGCTTCTCGGCCAGCCCGTGCTCGCCCCCGATGATGCCGGTACGCATCAGGTTGAATACGCCGAAATCGACCACGAAGGCGATCGCCCCGACGGCACCGAACTTGGCCATCTCGCGGTAGAGGACGTCGATCGAGGCGTGGGCCCGGGCCAGCACCGAGGGGCCGCCGGAGCGGTCGGCGGCGGCCGTCACTCGCCCCGCCCCGGCGAGCACAGAACGCACATCAAAGAGGAAGGCACGTCGTTCAGAGTGCCATGTCGACCGCACCGACGCCCAGTTTTGCTCAGCTGCGCCCAAGGTCGGCCCGGGCGGCGGATAACCTGCACTGCGTGTCCTCGCCGTCTGCCTCTCCCCTTGGTCTGTCCGCCTCGGCCCGGGACGATCTGCCCCGGGGATTTCCGATCGTCGGGGTGATCGGAGGTGGCCAGCTGGCCCGGATGATGCAGCCGGCGGCGATCGCGCTCGGTGTCCGGCTACGGGTGCTGGCCGAGGGCGAGCACGTCAGCGCCGCTCAGGTGATCCCGGACGCGCCGGTCGGCGATCACCGCGATCCGGCCACCGTCTCCACCTTCGCCGCCGGGACCGACGTCGTCACGTTCGAGCACGAGCACGTGCCCGGAGTGCTGCTGGAGAAGCTGATCACGGACGGCGAGACGGTTCGCCCCGGCCCGGCCGCGCTGTACTTCGCCCAGGACAAGCTGGCCATGCGGGCCCGGATGACCGAGCTCGGGCTGCCCTGTCCGCGCTGGCGCCGGGTGCGCAGCTGGGACGACGTGCTGGCCTTCGGTTGCGACCTGGCCCCGGCCGGCGACCGGCGGCCGACCCTGATTCTGAAGACGCCGCGTGGTGGTTACGACGGCAAGGGGGTCCTGTTCGTCGACCTCGCCGCCGATGACGATGCCGGTGAGGCCGGCCGGACGGCTCGCGACTGGCTGGCCGCGGTGGGCGAGGCCGGCCTGCTGGCCGAGGAGAAGGTGAGCTTCAGCCGGGAGCTGGCTGTGCTGGTGGCCCGCAGCCCCTCCGGCCAGGCCGCGGCCTGGCCGGTGGTCGAGAGCACTCAGGTGGACGGCATCTGCCGTGAGGTGGTGGCGCCGGCCCCCGAGCTGGACGGTGAGCTGGCGGCCCGGGCCACCGAGATCGCGCTGACCGTCGCCGGGCAGCTCGGCGTGGTCGGGGTGCTGGCGGTGGAGATGTTCCAGGTCGGCTCGGGGGTGCTGATCAACGAGCTCGCGATGCGACCGCACAACTCCGGCCACTGGACCATCGACGGGGCCGTGACCAGCCAGTTCGAGCAGCACCTGCGGGCCGTCCTGGATCTGCCGCTGGGCGATCCCCGGCCCCGGGCCCGCTGGTCGGTGATGGTCAACGTGCTCGGCGGGGATCACCCGGACCTCTACCGGAGTTATCTGCACGTGATGGCTCGCGATCCCGGGGTGAAGGTGCACATGTACGGCAAGGAGGTGCGCCCGGGTCGCAAGGTCGGCCACGTCACCGTGTGCGGTGACGACCTGGACGACTGCCGGCTGCGGGCCCGCCACGCGGCCGACTTCATCCGCGGTGTGATCGACGAATGAGCGAACCGGCACGAGACAAGCAGAAGGTGGCAACAGCATGAGCGATCAGCCTCAGGTCGGCCTCGTGATGGGCTCGGACTCGGACTGGCCGGTGATGGAGGCGGCGGCGCTGGCTCTGGAGGAGTTCTCGGTCAGCTACGAGGCCGACGTGGTGTCGGCCCACCGGATGCCGCTGGAGATGGTCCAGTACGGCCGGAGCGCGCACGAACGCGGGCTGAGCGTGATCATCGCCGGGGCCGGTGGAGCCGCTCACCTGCCCGGCATGCTGGCCAGCGTGACCCCGCTGCCGGTGATCGGCGTCCCGGTGCCCTTGCGGACCCTGGACGGGCTGGACTCGCTGCTGTCCATCGTCCAGATGCCGGCCGGGGTGCCGGTGGCCACGGTCTCGATCGGCGGGGCCCGCAACGCCGGGTTGCTGGCCGTCCGGATCCTGGCCGCGGGCCCGGGGGAGCAGGCCGAGCGGTTGCGCAAGTCGTTGCTGGCCTTCGCCGACACGCTGCGCGAGGAGGCCACGGCCAAGGGCGAGCGGCTGCGGGCCCGGCAGGGTGACCGCGGCCTGACCGGTGGCCCGACCGGGACCGGACCGAGCACGGGATTCATCGTCCGCTGAGCCCGGCCCGGCCGGCTACTTCTGCTTCTGGGCCGCCGCGATCGGCTTGATCGCCTCGGTGTTGTCGACCTTGAGGTCGTGGAACAGGGTGAGGGCCTGAGCCCGGTCCCACTGCACCGCCGACGCCCCGGACGGCGTCCGGAAATCGGGGTTGCTGATCGGCACGGTCAGCGACAGGCCGCCGCCGCCGGCCACGGCCCGCATCGCCAGCACGAAGTGGGCCAGGCCCAGCGGTGAGGTGCTCTCGTCGACGGTGAGGGCCCCGCCACCGGCCTTGGCCGCCGGGAACGCCCGCCAGGGCTGGATCAGGGTGCTCGGGGCCAGCGTCTTCTTGGCGATCGCGGCCAGCGTCTCGCGCTGGCGCTCGACCCGGCCCAGGTCGCCGCGGGGATCACTGTGCCGGGCCCGGGCGTAGCCGAGGGCGGTCTTGCCGTCCATCGGCTGGCAGCCCTTCTTCAGGTTGATGTGGGCGTCCTTGTCCTTCATGGCGAACTTCGGGCACAGCGTGACCCCGCCCAGCGCGTCGACCACATTGGCGAAGCCGCCCAGCCCGGTCTCGACGTACTCGTCGATCCGGACCCCCGAGGCCTGCTCCAGCGTGCGGATCAGCAGTGGCGCACCGCCGTAGGCGTAGGCCGCGTTGATCTTGTTCTGGCCGTGGCCGGGGATCGACACGTAGGAGTCCCGGGGCACGCTGACCAGCACGGTCGGCCCGCTGCCGGCCGGCACGTGCAGCAGCATGATGGTGTCGGTCCGCTGCCCGGTGGGCGAGCCGGTACCGAGCCGTTTGCGCTCGGCCTGGCTCAGGTCGGACCGGGAGTCGCTCCCGACCACCAGGTAGGTGGTGCCCGGGGTGTCGGCGGTGTCGGTGACGGCGTGGGCCGGAGCCAGGGCGTTCACCCGGTTCACGCTCTTCCAGGCGGTCAGCCCCAACAGCACCGGATAGCCGATCAGCAGGACCAGGACGACCACGACGATCAGTGACAGCCTCGGCCGGCGCAGTCGCCGGAGCCAGGCGGGCGCACCGGCTCCACCCGGCTGGTCACCGGGCCCCCGCGAACCGGGACCGGTCGGCCGCACGCTCGGATACCCCGGCCGCGGGCTCGGCGAACCCGGCGGCGAACCGGGCTGCGAACCCGGCCGCGCGCCGGGCGAACCCGGGCCGCCCGGACGGCGCGGCGCGGCCTCGCGGTGGTCGATCAGGTTGCCGTACTGCTGCTCGGCCGCCTGGGCGTCGCCGCCGTGATCGCGATAGACCGTGCCGACCTCGGCGGCGCCGACCCCACCACCCGGGCTGTCGAGATAGGGCGGCCCGGCGGAGAGGCCCTTGCCGCGGCCGAGTTTGGGCTTGCTCCGGTAGATCGTGCCCGGCCGGGACGGATCCGGCGGCCGGCGGCGACGAAAGCCGCTCATCGCACGCCCAGCCGCGGGGCCTCGATGGCCGGGCAGGTGTCCATCACGACGTCCAGCCCGGCGGCCGCGGCCCGGGCCGCGGCGGCCTGGTCGACCACCCCGAGCTGCAGCCAGACCGCCTTGGCCCCGACCGCGATCGCCTGGTCGACCACGGCCCCGGCCAGCTCGCTGCGGACGAAGACGTCGACCACGTCGATCGGGCCCGGCACCTCGGCCAGCGTGGCGTAGCCCGGCGCGCCGTGCACGGTGTCGGCCCGCGGGTGCACCGGCACGATCTGCATCGCCAGCCCCTGCAGGTAGCTCGCGATCCGGTACGCCACCCGGCCCTGGTTGGCCGACAGCCCCACCACCGCCCACCGCCCCGGCTCGGTCAGCAGCCGGCGCACCACCGCCGGGTCGTTGACGTGCCCGATGTCCCCACCCGTCTCCATGACCCCAGTGTGCACCGAGCGTGCATCAAGGGCCTGACAATCGGGGGCCAACCCTGATCGACTCGAACCGGGCGCCCGGTTCGAGTCGATAGTCTCAGGCCATGACATGGCTAGTCACCGGCGGTGCCGGGTACATCGGTTCACACGTCGCCCGGGCCCTGCTCGAGTCCGGCCGGACGGTGGTCCTGCTCGACGACCTGTCCAGCGGGCACCGGTCCTTCGTGGCCTCCGACGTCCCCCTGGTGGCCGGCTCGATCGCCGACCGGGCCGCGGTCGACGAGGCGTTCGCCGCCGCCCGGAGCCGGCCCGACGGCACCCTGGACGGCGTCGTCAACCTGGCCGGATTCAAGTACGCCGGGGTCTCGGTGCAGCGCCCGCTGCACACCTACCGGCAGAACGTCACCGGCATGCAGGTGCTGCTGGAGGCCATGCTCGACGCCGAGGTGCCGGCCATGGTGTTCTCCTCCAGCGCGGCCACCTACGGCACGCCGGACGTCGACCTGGTCACCGAGAGCACCGCCACCGGCCCGCAGTCGCCCTACGGTGAGAGCAAGCTGATCGGCGAGTGGCTGCTGCGCGACGTGGCGGCGATCAGTGAGCTCCACCACACCTCGCTGCGCTACTTCAACGTGGTCGGCTCCGGTTACCCGGACCTCTACGACACCAGCCCCCACAACCTGTTCCCGTTGCTGCTGGCCGCGCTCACCGACGGGCGCACGCCGATCGTGAACGGCACCGACTACCCGACCCCGGACGGCTCCTGCGTGCGCGACTACGTCCACGTCCAGGACGTCGCTCTGGCTCACGTCGCGGCGGTGGCGGCGCTGGAGCAGGGCCGCCCGCTCGAGCCGGTCTACAACCTCGGCAGCGGCAGCGGCCTGTCGGTCCTCGAGATCATGGCCGCGGTGAGCCGGGTGACCGGTCGGGACTTCACCCCCGAGGTGCGCGACCGGCGTCCCGGTGACCCGCCCCGGATCGTCGCCTCCGGCGAACTGGCCACCCGCGACCTGGACTGGAAGATGCGCCACGACGTCGACGCGATGGTCGAGAGTGCCTGGACGGCCTGGACCGCGGCTCAGCAGCCGGCCTGAGGCCGAGGTCGAGTCCGGGCCTCAGTCGGGCAGGTCCAGGTTCACCCGCACCGCCCGGTGATCGCTGATCGCCAGCCGTTGTTCCCAGCTCTGGGCCCGGCTGCCGGCGGGCAGGCCCGCCGCCAGCACGTGGTCGAGCTGCACCCGGGGCGCGGGGGAAGGAAAGGTGGGCCGGCTGAACAGCGGCGTCCAGCCGGTGATCCGGCGGGGCAGGCCGCCGGGCAGGTTGAGGTCGCCCAGCAGGATCACCGGGCCGGGCAGCCGGATCAGCCAGTCCCGCACCCGGCGCAGTTGACGGGCGTTGGATCCGGGCAGGTACGACAGGTGGGTGGTGGCGATCGTGATCCGCGGCTCGATCAGGACCGCGGCCACCGCGGCCCGCGGTTCGTCCCGGACCAAGCGGATTCTCGGCGGGCGGCCGGGCAGTGGGGGCATCGGCATCGGGTAGCGGCCCGGGGCCGGCGGTAGCCGCAGCACGTGCCATTCGGCCACCGGACGCCGGGAGATCAGCCCGACCCCGAACTGCGGCCGGTCGGCCGCCACCGGCTCGTCACCGGCCGGGGTCCAGCCCGGTTCGCCCGGCGTCCCGTTCAGGGTCGCCACGAACCGGCTGTCCACCGCGCCCAGGGTGGCCGCGATCAGCGAGGTCTGGTCCAGCTTCTCCGAACGCGGCTGGCCGCGGTCGACCTCCTGGACCGCCAGCAGGTCGAGGCCGTCGTACCCCAGCTCGCTGATCGCCTGCACCAGCCGGCCGCCCTCACTGCGCCAGTCGGTCAGCGAACGGCCCGAGAGCAGGTTGAACGTGGCCAGCTGGAGCCGGGTCACCAGGGGGTGTCCTGGACGGTGGCATCCAGGTCGGTCAGCATCTGCACGGCGTCGTCCACGATCGTCTGGTCGTCCGAGTTGACCCCGTGCATCAGCCAGCGGGCCAGGGCGAACTCGCCGGACAGCCGGGCCCGCCGGCGCAGTGAGCTGTCCGGGGTCTCCCGGCGGGCGGCGGTGTAGGCGGCCAGCACGCCGTCCAGGGCCGGCTCGGTCGCCCCGACGGCCAGCCAGGCCAGGTCGTCGGCCGGGTCGGCCACCCGGGTCTCGGACCACTCCATCACCCCGGTCACGGTCTCGGCCTGCACCAGCACGTTGTCGCCGGCCAGGTCGCCGTGCACGCAGCAGGGCACGAACCGCCAGGCGCCGACCTCCTCCACGGCCCGCTCCCAGCGGGTCAGCAGCCGGGTCGGCACCTGGCCGGTGGCCGCGGCCCGGTCGACCTCGGCCATCCGGCGGAACCGGTACTCCTCGGCGCTGTAGACCGGCATGCCGGCCTCCTCGACCAGCCGGACCGGCAGGTCGTGGATGGCGGCCACGGTCCGGCCGAACGCCGCGGCCAGGCCGGGCCGGTGCAGCAGCTCCATCGGCCGCACGGGATTGCCGGGCAGTTGCCGGTGCACCACCGCCCGGCCGCCGGTGCGCAGCGCGGCGGTGCCCTCGGCCTGCGGCAGGCCGAACGGCAACCAGGACATCAGCTGGGCGATCAGCTGCGACTCCTGGTCCATCCGGACGCCGGCGGCCGTGTTGCGGGGAGCCCGGACCACCCAGTGCCGCTTCAGATTGTCCTCGATCACGGCCGAGTCGACGTCGTCGGCCGTCGCCTCGAGTCGCCTGGTGTGCACCGGCTCCAGGCCGCGGACGGCGGCGGAGGCCAGGGCGGCGAGGGCGAGCGGGGACCGTGCTGACACCATGCCACCGTACTGTTCTGGGCCGCGTAGGGTGCGAGGATGGCCCTAGAGCGTCTCGCCCTGTCCCGATCGACGCTCGACCGAGCAGCTCATCTGCGCTCGGATCCGGAGCTGCTGAACCGGCTCGCGGCCGATCCGGCCACGCTCGTCCTGCCGGTCCACGCCGGCCAGGCGCCCGTGACCGACGGCCCGGACGGGCCGGTCCTCATGCTCTCGTCGCCGCTGGATCGGCCCGAGGCGACCTCACCCCAGCTGCGGCGGCTCTTCCTGGGGCTGGACGACGACAAGCGCAGCTACCTGGCGGTGGCCCTGGACGATGCTCCCGACCTGCCCGACGGCGCCCGCTGGGCCGGATTGCGCGAGGTCGGGGCCCTGCTCGACGACACCGGAGCCGGCCTGCTGACCGCGGCGGTGGCCCTGCTGGCCTGGCACACCAACCACACCCGGTGCGCGCGCTGCGGGGCCGAGACCGACGTCATCATGTCGGGCTGGACGCGGCACTGCCCGAACTGCGGGGCCGAGCACTACCCCCGGACCGATCCGGCGGTGATCATGTCCGTGGTCGACGCCGAGGACCGGATCCTGCTCGGCCGGCAGGCCAGCTGGCCGCCGCTGCGGTTCTCGACCCTGGCCGGTTTCGTCGAGCCGGGCGAGTCGCTGGAGGACGCCGTCCGGCGCGAGGTCGACGAGGAGTGCGGGATCGCCGTGGGTGAGGTGAGCTACCGCGGCAGCCAGCCCTGGCCGTTCCCGTCGTCCCTGATGCTCGGGTTCCGGGGCGAGGCCACCGACACCGCGATCACCGTCGACGAGGTCGAGATCGCCGAGGCCCGGTGGTGGACCAAGCAGGAGCTGGCCGACGACGTGAAGGCAGACCGGCTCCGGCTGCCACCGGCCGTGTCGATCGCCCGGCGGCTGATCGAGGACTGGTTCGGCGGGTCCGTCGAGGGTTCGATCGACTGGAGCTAGCCGGGCTGGTTGCCGGACAGCACCGCGGGCCGGTCCGGGTGATCGAACTTGGCCACCAGGTCGGCCTGCTCGGCCGGCCGGACCTCGGCCAGGTAGCGGTCCCAGGCCGGTAGCACCCGGCCGGCCTCGTCGTCCGGCAGCCGCCGGGACCGGGCCGCCACCGAGACGCTGAGATGCACCACCAGATCGAAACCCGGGCGGACGTCGTCCCGGAGCAGGAATCGCCCGTCCACCACCGCGATCGTTCCCGGCGGGGCCGGCTGCAGCTCGGCCCGGACCGACCGGTCGGTGTCGGGATCGCGCAACCGGGGGAGCCAGCGACCCCGCCCGCCCGGGCCCAGCGGATCGAGCACCTCGCGGCGCAGGGCGGGCAGGTCGTACCAGGCCCGGTAGAACGACTCCGGGTCGTCGCGGCCGTACTCCAGGCGCAGCGACCGGGCCCGGAGGAAGTCGCGGGCGCTGACCCGGGCCACCGGCACCGCCAGCTCGATCAGCCGGGCCGCGACGGCGTCGGCCAGGTCGATCGTGTCCTGCTCGATCGGCCCGTCGAGGCCGAGCCGGATCGACCGCGGCCCGGTACGGCCGCGATCAACCGGGCCCGGGGCCGGCCGGTCGCGGGCCGCGATCGCCAGCCCGGCGATCTGCTCGGCCAGCCGGTTCAGGCGGCGAGCCGAGCCTTGACCTCGGCCAGCGACGGGTTGGTCGCGGCCGTGCCGTCCGGGAAGACCACGGTCGGCACGGTCTGGTTGCCCCCGTTGACCTGCATCACGTAGGCGGCGGCGTCCGGCACCTCTTCGATGTTGACCTCGTTGTACCCGATCCCGGCCCGGTTGAGCTGGCTCTTCAGTCGCTGGCAGTAACCGCACCAGGTGGTCGAGAACATCGTGATCGTGCCGGCTGCGGGGGCGTCCATGGCGCGCTGCTCCTGGGTCGAAGGGGGTCGAGCGTGGGCGGGGTGACGAAGGTCTTGCGGATACAACCACGGGACGGGCGCGGACTGTTCCCGCCCGGCTCTGATTGGGCCCGGCTCTGATTGGGCCCGGCTCTCATTAGGATGGCCGCGATGACCGGATCAGCCCTCGACGACGCCGCCGCCCCGCCCTCGGCGCGGGCGCTGACCGCCGACGGCATGCTCGAGGCGCTGGATCCGGAGCAGCGCGAGGTGGTGCTGGCCCTGGAGGGGCCGGTGTGTGTGCTGGCCGGGGCGGGAACCGGTAAGACCCGGGCGATCACCCACCGGATCGCCTACGGCGCCCACGCCGGGCTGTACAGCCCGCAGCAGGTGCTGGCCGTGACCTTCACCGCCCGGGCCGCCGGCGAGATGCGGACCCGGTTGCGCGAGCTCGGGGTGGGCGGGGTGCAGGCCCGCACCTTTCACGCCGCCGCCCTGCGCCAGCTCGGCTACTTCTTCCCCCGGGTGGTCGGCGGGCGGCCGCCGGAGATCCTGGAGCACAAGGCCCGGATGGTGGCCGACGCCGCCAACCGGCTGCGGCTCACCGTCGACCGGACGGCGGTCCGCGACCTGTCGGCCGAGGTCGAGTGGTCCAAGGTGTCGCTGCTCACCCCGGAGACCTACCCGGCCGCGGCCCGCAAGGCCGGCCGGGGCGAGCCGGGCGGTCTGCCGCCGGAGACGGTGGCCCGGCTGATCACCGTGTATGAGGAGGCCAAGACCGACCGCGGGGTGATCGACTTCGAGGACGTCCTGCTCCTGACGGCCGGCATCATCGAGGCCTATCCCGACGTCGCGACCGCGATCCGCAGCCAGTACCGGCACTTCGTGGTGGACGAGTACCAGGACGTGTCGGCCCTCCAGCAGCGCCTGCTCGAGCAGTGGCTGGGCGGCCGCGAGGAGCTCTGCGTGGTCGGCGACCCGAGTCAGACCATCTACTCGTTCACCGGGGCCTCGCCCCGCCACCTGCTCGGTTTCGAGGGCCGCTACCGCAACGCGACCACGGTCCGGCTGGTCCGCGACTACCGGTCCACCCCGCAGATCGTCGCCCTGGCCAACCGGCTGCTGGCCCGGCGGGCCAAGGGCACCGGGCCGACCCCGTTGGCGCTGGTCGCCCAGCGACCGGGCGGCCCGCTGCCCCGGCTGAGCGTGCACGACGACGACGTGGTCGAGGCCGCGGCCGTGGCCAAGCGGATCAAGCAACTGGTCGCGGACGGCGTCCGCCCCCGGGAGATCGCCGTCCTGTTCCGGACCAACTCGCAGTCCGAGCAGTTCGAGCAGGCCCTGGCCGACGCCGGGCTGGCCTATGTTCTCCGCGGCGGTGAGCGGTTCTGGATCCGCAAGGAGATCCGCGAGGCGGTGATGCTGCTGCGCGGCGCCGCCCGGTCCGGTGGGCACGACGACGAACTGCCCAGCGAGGTGCGGGCCGTGCTGGCCGCGGCCGGCTGGTCGGTCGCGCCGCCGTCCGCCGGGGGAGCGTTGCGCGAGCGCTGGGAGTCGCTGCAGTCGCTGGCCGCCCTGTCCGACGAGTTCGCGGCCGGCCGGCCCGAGGCGACGCTGACCGACTTCGTGGCCGAACTCGAGGAGCGGGCCAACGCCCAGCATGCGCCCTCGATCGAGGGGATCACTCTGGCCTCCCTGCATGCGGCCAAGGGGCTGGAATGGGACGCCGTCTTCCTGGTCGGGCTGTCCGAGGGGCTGATGCCGATCTCGTTCGCCGAGGGCTGGGAGGCGGTCGAGGAGGAACGCCGGCTGCTCTACGTCGGCATCACCCGGGCCCGCGAGCACCTGAACCTGTCCTGGTCCCGGTCCCGCACGCCGGGGGGCCGGGCCGGCCGGTCGCCGTCCCGGTTCCTGGAGGGGATCTTCCCGGAGTCGGCCGGTGCGGTGGCAGCCGATGCCGGACGCCGCCGGGAGGCTCCCCGCAAGAGCATTCCGGCCGCCCTCTGCCGGGTCTGTTCCGGCCCGCTGACCTCGGCCGTCGAGCGCAAGGTGGGCCGCTGCTCGTCGTGCCCGGCCACCTACGACGAGGAGCTCTTCGAGCGCCTGCGCGAGTGGCGCTCGGGAGTGGCGACCGAGGCCAAACTGCCTGCCTACGTGGTGTTCACCGACGCCACCCTGGTCGCCATCGCCGAGACCCTGCCGGCCGACGAGGGCGCCCTGGCCCGGGTGCCCGGGGTCGGCGCGGCCAAGCTGCAGCGCTACGGCCAGGCGGTCCTGGAGTTGCTGAACCGGCCCTGACGGCGCTCGCCGCGGTCACCCTGAGCCAGGGCCGGGCCACCGTCCGGTGTGGGGTAGTTCATCCCGGTCGCCCTCTTCGGTAAGGTCTTGTCCGGACGGGCGGCAGGTGAGCGACTGCTCGGAGGCGGCGAACGAGACGGAGGCCGGGTGGCCAAGGCCAAGGCGTCGTTCCTGCGCGCGATCACCGCGCACCGCGAGGCGCTGGGCCTGCTGGCCGCGATCCGCGACCGGCTCGACCGGCTCGAGGCCGACTCGGCCCACAGCGCCGAATCGGCCCAGCAGCAGACCGCTCTCGCGGCCCAGCTCGAGCGAGCCGCGGCCGAGGCCGCGCCCGGCTGGCTCGGGGCCCCCTGGAACGTCATCAACGAACAGCGGTACGCCCTGGGAACCGCGGCCGAACCGGGCCGATCGACGACCATCCGGATCGCCGATGCCCATCCGCTCCCGGGAGTGGGGTTCCCGGTTGTTGTGCCATTGATCGGGGCCGGGCACCTGACCATCGACCGGGATGGTCGAGACCCGGCGGTGGCCGGGTTGTTGCGTGCTCTCATCACGCGACTCCTGGCTGCCTTTCCACCCGGAGTGCTGCGCATTCTCGCGGTCGACGGTGGGGCCCTAGGAGCAGCGCTGGCGCCGTTCCGAGCCCTCGTGCCGGTGGGCGTGATGAACGCCCCCGTCGACGAACTCGACGAGTTCCGTGAACTGCTGGACGAGGCCGAGGAGCAGGTCCGGCTCGTGCAGTCGGGGGCCCTCGTCGATCCGGACGTGATCGTGATCGTGGCTGCTGCGTTGCCACCGGGTTGCGGCCGCAACGAGTACTCAAGGCTGGCCGCGTTGGCCCACGCCGGCCCGGCGGCCCGGGTTCATCTCGTCCTGGCCGGCTACCCGCCGATGTCGAACTCGGGCTGGGACAGGCTTCCGGTGCTGGAGCTGACCAGTCGGTTGACTGCGGATCCGGCTATTCGCGGCGGATTTCGATTGAGCGATCCGCCGCGAGAGGCCTTCGGGGCGGAAGAACGGGGACTCAATGCCCCGGTCACGCTCGATCCGTCGCCCCCGGTCGACCTGGTGGACGAGTTGTGCCGCAACATCGCCGCTCGGACGGCGGCCGAGATCGCGCTCGACTTCGAGGACCTGGTGCCGGCCGAACTGTGGACAGAATCGTCTGTCGAGGGCCTGCGGACCACCATCGGCCGGGTCGGCCGCGCCGAGGCGGTCATTGCCCTGGACGACAAGACTCCGCACTGGTTGGTCGGCGGCCGCACCGGTTCCGGTAAGACCGTCTTTCTGCTCGATGTGCTCTACGGGCTGGCCGCTCGATACTCGCCGGACGAATTGGCCCTCTATTTGCTCGATTTTAAGGAGGGCGTGTCATTCACCGAGTTCATCCCGACCGACCGGGATCCGACCTGGGTGCCCCACGCTCGTACCGTCGGGGTCGAGTCCGACCGTGAGTACGGCCTGGCGGTGCTGGTTGAGCTGGTTCGCGAGATGGGCCGCAGGGCCTCGGCGATGAAGCAGTCGGGAGTCACCAATCTCGCTCAATTGCGGGCGGCCCGTGGTGACGTCGCCCTGCCGCGTATCCTCACCGTGATCGACGAGTTCCACGTCCTGTTCCAAGGGAACGACGAAACGGCCAAGAAGGCGGTCGATCTGGTCGAAGAGGTGGCGCGCAAGGGCCGCTCCTACGGGATCCATCTGATCCTGGCCAGCCAATCCATCTCCGGTATCCAGGCGCTCTACACCAGGGGACAGTCTGTCTTCGGGCAGTTCGGGATGCGGGTGGCCTTGGCCGGAGGCGGTGCGATCCTGGACGGGTTGAACCCGGCGGCCGATTCCCTCACGGTGGGCCAGGTCATTCTGAACGATGCCGGCGGTGTGTCCTCGGGCAACCGGCGAGCGCGGTTTCCCAATGCTGATCCCCACGACATCGCCCTGCTGCGCCAGCAGTTGTGGCAAAGGCGGACCCCCGGCAGCGCTCCACCGTCCGTTTTTGTGGGCTACGCCGAACACCGGATCGAGGACGATCCGACCTTCCGGCGACTCACTCCCGAGGTCAGGCGGCGCTCGGCCCTTCTCGGCCTCGCGGTCGACGTACGTCTCACGGCGGCCAAGCTCACCCTGGACGCTTCGCCCGGTCGGCACCTGGCCGTCCTAGGCACGTCCCTCGTGGGCGCCGACGTCCTGCACGGCGCCACGCTCAGCCTGAGCCGCCAGCACGCCCCGGGTTCGGTGAATTTCGTCCTGGTCGGAATGGTGGCGGCGGTCGACGACGTGGTCGACGAAACCGCCGCGGCCCTGGCCGCGGCCGGCCACCTCTGTGAGGTGCATACGATGCCGGGCTATCGCGATGCCCTTTCGCGACTGGCGACCGGCGGAGCGGCCGGAGTGGTCCCCGGGCCGACCTATCTCGTGGTGTTCGGTGCGGATGCGGCATCTTCTTTTTTGAAGCAGCCCCATGAAGGCGTGAAGCGAACCGGGTTGGACGACCTGCGTACCTTGCTTCGGGACGGGCCTATGCGAGGTCATCACGTCCTCGGCTGGTGGCGTGGTGTTCGTCGACTGACCGACGATCTCGGGACCGGCGGCAAGGACGAGATCTCCGCCCTTCTGGCGCTGAACGTCCGAGGCACGGACCTGCGCCCGTTCATGGGGCAGTACGACGTCGAGTGGTCGCCGCGAGCGAACCGGGCACTGTACCTCGATCGCGGCGAAGACACACGCACCCTGGTAGTTCCGTTCGTCCGGCCAGGTCGTTTCGACAGTCTTGATTGATCAATCCACAACCACGGAGGGGCCATGAGTTCGATCGGCGAAGCCAAGGAATACATCAACAACGCCTCTGAGTCGGCGGACAGGGCGAAGGAGTCGATGACCAGTGCTGAGTCAGCGATCGACGATGCCGTCGAGGCAGTCAACTCCGCCGCCGGTGACAGCGAGCACGAGAAGATCACCGAAGCGCTGGACGCCTACAAGGACGCTCTGGAGAAGTTGCGGGCGGCGATCGAATTGATCGTCAAGGGGCAGGCCGCGGCCGACGAGTACGCGGACACTCTGGGCTGAGAATGTCCACGGGGGGCGCTCGTGTCGAACAGGGCCTGCGTGGCGTCAGCCGCGTCGGCGAGGCCGTGGCCACGCTCGGGAACTCTCTCGACCGCGCGTCTGAGGCGGCGCTTCATGCAACCGAGGGACTGACGCACACGACTGACGCCTTCGGCTTCTATCGCCAGGCTTTCGGAGACGCTCGTGTGGCCGCGCTGGAGAGCATCTCCCAATCAGCTGGGCAGGCCATCAATCTGGTGAGGGAGGCAATCAGTGCGCTGGAGAGCGCCAAGGATGCCACGCGCCAGTTCGTTGCTCAGGTGGCTCCGGGGCTACCTCTCACGGACAGCGGGAAGACCCGGGAGTCTCCCTCCGGAGGAGAATTGCTCGATACCGTCGCCCGTCCTCGAAATTTGAAGGACGTGTCTCGGGAATTCGTGCGTGAGGGGCAGGATGTTGCCGACCTTGTGCACGACGGGCACGACATCAGTAATGGCGTGATCGGTCTGTTCGACCGGCCTGACCCGACCGGTATAGTCAACGTCGCTCAGGTTCCCCGACCCGTGGTCACTCCAGGGCCTCCACCCGGGTCACCCGGAGGGACGGGTCCAGGATCGGGAGATGTTGTGCTGACGGCAATTCTGGGGCTGGCGATAATGGTCAAGGCTGCTCAGTCCACAGGTTCGTACGTCTGGAAAATGATCAACGGAGACAGCGATGACGAGTCAGGACGGTCCGGAACCCATGGCATTCCGGGAAAGAGCGATGATTGAAGCTGTACTGGACGAGGATCAGGCGGCCTGGCAGGCCGCGTCGTCCCAGATCGAAGCGGCCAGGCTCTACGAAGTCATCACGGTTGCCACGACCGCTGCCGTTTTTCGTCGGTGGCCCACCGACCCGAGTATGGCGCAGATAGCCGACTATGTGGAAGGGCTCTTCAAAAGACTGCCGGCCGATGCGCACGTCGCGCCCGCCGTTGTTGAGGCAGTCGTCCGAGGATCGCTTGGGGACTCTGCGGCAGTCCGGGGGACGTCGGTTAAGGATATTATTCCGGCGCAACTGCTACTGCTGCAAGCCATTTGCCGCGAACTTATCCACACCGCTGAAGAGCGTGAGAATTTCTTGGCTGAAGTCATTGCGGCAACCAGGTAGGTCGAGTATGAGTACTTCGCCCGGAGAATCAGAGGACTCAAAGAATTTTCTTACGGCCTTTCTGCGGCGCGATGAGGAGGGCCGTGAACTTTCTGAGCGGTTGAACGCCGGTCGACTGGTGGTGTTGCTGTCGGCCCTACTCATGGTGAGCGTCGAGGCCTGCTGGCCTGAGGGCGCAGGTCTCGAAAACCTGTCGGCATATGCTCGGAGTCTTCTCACCCAGCGGGAGAATTATCCTCGATCAATAGTCCTGGAAGGCGTTCTGCGAGCCGGTGCCGGTGAACGGCGAATACTTGACGGGTTGCCCGAGGACGAGGTTCTCCTGGCCACGGCCATCGTGATTCGTCGACTGGTCGGTGACCTTGAGGCTCGGGCGGTTCCGTCCGCAACACTGATCGAGCGAGCTGTGGAACTGGTACGGACAGGGAGCGTGGAGTCGCGTGAGCGGTGAGGGCTGGACCCAGTACGCGGAGTACGCCCGCCGGCTGGACGCGGTGCGGGCCGAGGAGATCGCCCGCACCGCCGGCATGCGCGAAGGGGTGGCCGAGATGTCGGCCCATGCCGACCAGCTCCAGGCCCGGCTGAACGGGCAGGGCGGCATGCTCCTCAACCTGGCCGGAGAGCTGCGGGTGCGCCGGCCCAAGCTGACGCCGGTCGAGCCCGAGGGCTTCGTCGAGCCGTCCACCGGGCTGGCCGACGTGGGCCGGGCCATCGACCAGGGCGACGTCGAGGCCCGCCGGGCGGCCGAGCGCGGGCAGTACCCGAGCCTGCTGCCGACCGCGTCGACCACCCAGCGCAGCGTGGTCGTCTACGGGGCGGCCGCGCTGGTGATCCTGGCCTTCCAGGGGGTGGCGTTCTCGCGCTCGGGCGAGCACACCAATGCGGTCGGCGTCCTGTTCCTGATTCCGGCCATCGCCTTCGCGGTCGCCTATCTCGTGCTCTCGATCGGAAGCCGGACCCGGATGGCCACGGCGGCCGTGCCCGTTCATGCCCGCTGGGGGCTGGTCGCCTGCTTCCTGGTCGGGCCACTGGCTCTCCTGGCCACAGTGGCGTCGTCCTACAAGTCGGGCTGAACTCGCGCCGGCCGCTCTCGCCTTCGTTCTGAGCTCCGGGCTGAGCACGCCCTGATCGCCATCGGCAGGGCCGGTTCAGTGCGGCGCGAGAACACGAGAATTAAATACGTTGTGGTCTTCGCCCCCGGGCGTCTACCCTCGACTTGTCGCAATGACAAGAAGCACAACGGTCTCCCCGAGGGGGGCGGGCCGGTACCGGAGAGAGGAGGTGGCACCTGTGGAGAACATCATGATTGATGACGCCGTCGTCGCGTATGCGGCCCCTGCGTATCTCTGCGTCGCCACCACCGATCTCGAGGTGTTCAAGCGCGCAGTCACGCTGCGGGTTGCCCAGGGAGAGCTCCGTCCGCAGGCGGGTTGGGCCAGCTCCCGGCAGTTGACGCCGATGGCTCAGCACAGCAGCCCGCGGTTCGGTTTCGACGCCACGTCCACGGAGATGGGCGGCGCTCGCAACTTCAAGCCCGGCATCTTCTCGTCCCGCAACGGTTCTCAGGCCATCAGAGGCACTGGATAGGTATTCACCTTCCGACCTCTGGTCAAGCCGCGGAACCCGATTCGGGTCCGCGGCTTTTTCGTTGTCCGGCAACGGAAAACACCAGTTACCGCGTCCCACAAGACCAACAAATCGATCGCTAGACGTGATCCCGGCCGACCTGACCGGGTGACGAACCCAAGGGGATGACCACCGTGCAGCTCACCGCCTTGCTCGACGCATTGGTGGAAGAGGTCGACGTGACCACTTCTGCTGACATGCCGTGTCGGGTGTTCGACGCGGAGCTCTGGTTCGCCGAGTCTCCGGCGGATGTCGAACAAGCCAAGTCCTTGTGCCATGACTGCCCTGTCCGGACTGCCTGCCTGGCCGGCGCCGTGGAGCGCCACGAGCCGTGGGGCGTCTGGGGTGGCGAGCTCTTCGCCGCCGGGGTTGTCGTTCCGCGCAAGCGCCCGCGGGGACGGCCGCGCAAATGCGTCGTGGCGGCCTGACCGGCGGCCACGCGCATTGCTCGATCGTCCGCGGACCTCACCGTCGATAACTCGCCGGTAACCCATATTGATATTCGTGACAAAGCAACGATCTGGCGAGAAAGCCCGATCGGGACCGAGGACCAAGTGCACACCACATATCTCTACGAACTCATCCAGCTGCAACAGCACGAAGCCGAACAGAAGGCCGTGCAGGCTCGCCTGGTGGCGAGCGTGCCCCGCCGTCGGCGATTCCGCCGGGGCACCGGATCGACGGCAACTCCGGGCGAGGTCGCCCGCGAGACGTCCGGTCGAGCCCGGGCGGCCGTTTCGGTCGCTCGATAGGTGACTCGACAATCAGCTCGACAGGCAGCTCGATAGGTAGGGGCAACCTCGACCCGATAGTCGGGTCGCACGTCGGTCCGACGGTCGGGCCGCAAAAGAAATACAAAAATGGTGCATCAGAGGCGCAACCTCGCGGCTCTTGGATGCGTCATTCACTGCAGATGGGGCCTGACCGTCGGAGGGGATGGTCAGGCCCCGTCTGTGGGTCGGTCCGCAGGTCGGCCGTAGGGTCGCAGCATGAGCGCCGACCCGGCCCACCTGCACCTGCGCATCGCTGTCGAGGCCCTGGCGGCCGAGCTGACCGCGCCCCACCTGGCCCACATCGTCGATCTGGTGGCCTATCCGGAGCCCGGCCCCGGCCCTGGCGGAACAGCCGCTGCCGGGGCGGGGCGGCGCAGCGTCGTCGTCCGGCATCGCGACGGCGCCGTCCGGCTCTGGCTCGACGATGATCTCGTGGAGCACCACGAACTGCTCGAAGGCCGCGATCCGGTGCTCGTCACCGATCCGCTGGCCTTCCTGCCGTACGGCCTGGAGCAGGCCGAGCCCGGCCCGGACAACGAGCACAACGCCTACCCGGAACCGGCCCGGCGGTTGCTCTCCTTCTTCGCCGACGCCGACCGCAGCCCCGACCTGGTGGTGATCCACACCCCCCGGCACTTCTTCCCCGAGCAGGGCGGCCACCGCGGCGAACACGGCTCGCTCGACGTCATCCAGTCCCGGGCTCCGTTCCTGCTGGCCGGGGCCGGGGTGAGGGCCGACGGCGTGGTCCCGGGTCATGCCCGCGTGGTCGATGTGACGCCGACCCTGCTGCACCTGGCCGGCGTGGACGCCGTCCATCACCGGGACGCCGACGGCGCCGCCCTCGACGGCCGGGCCCGGACGGAGCTGACCACCGAGCCCGGCCCCGGCTCGGACCGGCTGGTGGTCGGCCTGCTCTGGGACGGCGCCCACTGCTCGGACCTGCTGGCCCTGGCGGCGAGGGGCGAGCTGCCGGCCGTGGCCCGGTTGCTGGCCCGGGGGACGGCGCTGTCCGGCGGTGCGGTGGCCGAGTTTCCCAGCGTGACGTTGTGCAACCACACGTCGGCCCTGACCGGGGTCGGGCCGGGCCGGCACGGCGTCCTGGGCAACGTCTTTCACGACCGCGCGGCCGGAGCCCGGATCCTGGCCAACGACGAGTCGACCTGGCACCGCAGTGCCGACTGGCTGCGCCCGTCGGTGGCCACCGTGTTCGAGATGCTGGCCGCGGCCCGGCCGGAGGCGGTGAGCGCCTGCATCAACGAGGCCGTCGACCGGGGCGCGACGATCTCCACCATGCAGTTGATCCGGGCCCAGGGCGATCCGCGGGGAGCCGGCGGCCTGGACGAGGCTCTGCCGGCGGCCGAGAGCAGCCCCTACCTGAGCCGGCCCGAGAACCTGGCGGACCGGTACTACCGCTGGTGCACCCGGGTGGACGACGCGGGCCTGGCTCAGGTGCTCGGACTGTGGGCCGACCCGGCGGCCCTGCCCCGGCTGACCTGGTGGTCCAGCGTGGTCACGGACGCCGGTCACCATGCCGGTGGCCCCCGCTCGGCGGTCGCCCGGGACAGTTTGGCGGAGGCCGACCGGCGGCTGGGCGTGTTCCTGGACCACCTCGACCGGCTCGGGCTGAGCGATCGGGTGACGTTCCTGCTCACCGCCGACCACGGCTTCGAGGCGGCCGACGAGTCGGTGACCGGCTCCTGGACGCCCACCCTGGAGGCGGCCTGCGGCCGGCTCGGGGTGACTCACCGCGACGAGGGGCCGGGATTCATCTACCTGGAGGTGCCGGGCTTGACTCCGGCCTGACCGGTTGCTCTAGTGCGAGTGGTGCAGGTCCGACCGGGTCTCGATGTCCTCCAGGCGAGCCCGGGCGCAGCTGTCGCAGTCCCAGCGGGCGAGCCCGTCGATCACGGACCAGGCGCCGGCCACCCGGATCAGCTGCTCGGGGGCGGGGGTGGCGCAATGACGGCAGAGGGTCGGTTCGCCGGCCTGCCCGGGAATGGCTGCCAGTCCGGTCAGTTCGTGGCGGTCAGAGCCTGACTGCGTTGAGACCTTCATGGCTCCAGCGTACGCAGCTCCCGTAACGCATGGATGAACATTCACTACTCTGGGCGATACCTGACCGTCATCTGCGCGAATCGTCCCGGCCGAGGTCGGCCCGCTCATCGTCTCAGACAGCAAGATGCGCGTCTCGCCGGCTGAACATCGCGTTACCTTTACGGAATGAGCCGGAAGCCGCAGTCGCCGCCGGGGGGCCCGGCGCCGGCCTCGCCCGCGCCCCGGCCGTCGAACCAGCGCTGGGCCGTGCTGGCCGTCGGAATGGTCGGTCTGATCGCCGCCTGTGCCTTTCAGTACGGCCTGCCCTTCCTCATCCCCGCGTTCCGGGCCGACGGTCTGAGCCTGACCCAGGCCAGCTCACTGGTCTCGGCCCCGGTGCTCGGAGTGCTCTGCTCGCTGGTGCTCTGGGGCGCTCTGACCGACCGGGTCGGTGAGCGCTGGGTGCTGGCCGCCGGGCTCGGCGGCGCGGCCGTCGCTCTGCTGGTGGCCACCGGCGTGCACCGGCCGCTCCTGCTGGGGGCTCTGCTGTTCGGGGCCGGCGCCAGTTCGGCCTGCGTTCAGGTGGCCAGCGGCCGGTTGATCCTGGGCTGGTTCCCGGTGCGCGAGCGCGGGTTGGCGATGGGGCTGCGGCAGACCGGTCAGCCACTCGGGTTCGGGCTGGCGGCCCTGACCCTGCCCGCCCTGGGCGACCGGGACGTGGCCGGCGCCCTGCTGTTCCTGGCCGGCGGGTGTGCCCTGGCCGGCGTCCTGATCGCGGTGGCCGTGCGCGACCCGCAGAAAGAGGTGGTGACGGCGTTCCGGGCCGGCTCGCCCTACCGGAGCAGCTACCTGTGGCGGATCCACCTGGCCAGCACCCTGCTGGTGGTGCCCCAGTTCACCGTGGCCGCCTTCGCTTTCGACTACCTGGTCAGCGAGCGGCACTGGAGCAAGTCCACCGCCGGGACGCTGCTGGCCGGGGCCCAGATCGGCGGGGCCGCGATCCGGCTGGGCGCGGGCTGGTGGTCCGACCGGGCCGGTCGCCGGCTGCGGCCGATGCTGATTCTCTGTCTGGCCACCGCCGCGGTGCTGGCCCTGCTGGCGGCCGGGATGATCGGTGGCTGGGGCGTTGTCGTCGTGCCGGCCGTGGTGCTGGCGGCTGTCCTGACCGTCAGCACCAACGGGCTGGCGTTCACCGCGGTGGCCGAGCGGGCCGGCCGGGCCTGGGCCGGGCGGGCCCTTGGCGTGCAGAACACGGCGCAGAACCTGGCCGCGGCCGCGACGCCGCCGCTGATCGCCACCGTGATCACCGCGGTCGGGTCGGGAGCCGGCTATTCGGTGGCCTTCTCGGCCATCGTCGGGCTGCCGCTGCTGGCGGCGATGGCCGTCCCGGTGAAGGCCGAACGGCCCCGGGACGACGTCGGAGCCGGATCGGGTCGGGCCGATCCGGACGCCGCTCAGACGACGTCGGCCTCGGCCGGGGACTCGAACCCGGGCAGCCACTGATTCAGCACCTCGGGCACCGGCACATCGCCCTCGATCTGGCAGAGCACGGCGATCCCGCCGATCCAGACCCGGTGGATCAGCAGGTACTCGGGCGGCAGGTTGAGCTTCAGGCCGATTGTCCACTGCGGGCGGCGGGGATCGTTGATGTGCTGGAACAGCTGCCGCATCCAGGCTCGCTCGAACCGCCAGCTCTCGTGCCGGGCCGGTTCGAGGAACGGCGCCAGGTAGCTGAGCAGCGCATCGCCGTCCAGGTTGATCGAGGCCTTGATGAAGCCTTCCTCGCGCAGCCCGGCCACCACGGCGTCGGCCTCGCCGGCCAGGGCCAGGGTGAGCAGCCGGCCGATCTCCGGCGGCATGCCGTGCGGCAGCCGTTTCACCGCCCCGAAGTCGAGGATGCCGAACCGGCCGTCCTCGGTCAGCCGGTAGTTGCCCGGGTGCGGATCGGCGTGCAGCATTCCGGCCCGGGCCGGGCCGGCCATCAGGAATTCCAGGTAACGGCGGGCTCCCAGATCGCGCTCCTCCTGGGTGCCGGAGGCGATCAGTGTGGACAGCGGGACGCCGTCCAGCCACTCGCTGACGATCACCTGCTCGCTGCTGGCCAGCACGTCGGGAATGACGAAGACCGGATCGTCGCGGAACGCCTTGGCGAACTTGGCCTGGGTCTTGGCCTCGAGCTTGTAGTCGAGCTCCTCGACCATCCGGGCTTTGAGCTCTTCGAGGATCGGCTTGATGTCGAGGCCGGGGATCCAGCCCGCCGCCACCCGGCCGACCCGGCTGACCTGGTTGAGGTCGGAGACCAGGGCGGCCCCGGCCCCGGGGTACTGAATCTTGACCGCCACCGGCCGGCCGTCGCGCCAGACCGCCTTGTGGACCTGGCCGATGGAGGCGGCGGCGGCCGGCCGGTCGTCGAAGCTCTCGAACTTGCGCCGCCAGCGTGGGCCGAGCTGCTCGGCCAGGATCTTGTGCACGGTCGTCACCGGCATCGGCGGGGCCGAGTCCTGCAACTTGGTCAGGGTGGCCCGGTACGGCCCGGCGATCTCCTCCGGCAGGGCGGCCTCGAAGATGCTCAGCGCCTGGCCGAACTTCATCGCCCCGCCCTTGAGCTCGCCCAGCACCCGGAACAGCTGTTCGGCCGTACGGGCCTGCATCTCGGCGGCGACGAGCTCGGCCGACCGGCCACCGATCCGCTTGCCGACGCCGAGGGCGGTGCGGCCGGCGAAGCTCAGGGGCAGGCTGGCCAGCTTGGCCGTGCGAGTCACCGCGCGGCGGGGGAGGTCTGTCACAGACCCATTGTCTCTGCCGGTCGGCTCCGGCGCGCGCCCGCCAGGCTCAGCGACGTCTGAGGATCTGCCCGGGGCTCGTCGGCGTCGGGTGCCCGCAGCGGCCAGTGGCAACCGCAGCTGGGGTGGGCGGGCCAGTCGCGGCGGGCGATCAGACCGTCGGGCAGCTCGCTCTCCAGGGTGGCCCCGGCCGCAGCGGGCTCGGCCGCGCCGTCGAGATGGGCCAGCACCTGCAGCCCGGCCAGCCCGGCTCCGAGCGCCGACAAGGCCGTCTCCTCCGGTTGCCGGCCGGGCGAGGACGGCCCCAGCAGCTGGCCCAGCACGGACGGCCAGGCCGGGTCGCGATCGCCCCGGTGCAGGTCGAGGCAGCGCAGGCAGGGCCCGTGGCCGGGCCGCACCAGCGGCCCGACGACCACGTCGTCCTCCCGGATCACCACCGAGAGATGGGGCAGATCGGCGCTGAGCAACGGCCCGGCGGCGGCCGAGTCGGCGGCCCGTGCTGGATCAGCACGACCAGGTCGGGCCGGTGCTCGCGCCATTGCGCCGGACCGGAGCCGACCCGGGCCGCCCGGCCGCCGAACCGGCGGACCGCGTCGAGCGCGGCCTCCTCCCGGGGCCGGCCGATATCGAGCCGGCCGGCGCCACCGGGAGTCAGGTCGGCGGCGGTCACCCGGCGCGGATCGCCGATGGTCACCTGACCGACGCCGGCCGCGGCCAGAATGCCGGCCAGGGTGCTGCCCAGCCGGCCGGCCCCGACGACCACCACGTGCCGGGACGAGCGCGCGGCCAGCAGGCCCCAGCCATCGCCGACCTGCGAATGGACCACCGACCAGATCGCGGCGTCCGGAGCGAGCCGGTCGGCGGCCGGGCCCAGCCGCTCGCGCAGCGGTGGCCCGACCCCGGTGCCGATCAGCACCCCGGCCTCGGTCAGCAGCCGGACCAGCTCGCGGCGCCGGGCCGTGCCCAGACCGTCGTCGGCCGCCTCGAACACGGCCGCGTCGACGCCCTCCTGCAGCTCTTCCAGCAGCGGCAGGTCGGCGGCGGTGAGGCCGTCGAGCACGGTGCCCCGACGCGGGGACAACCCGATCTGTACGGCATCGGTGGCCCGCCAGAGCCGGCGCAGGCCCGACTTGATCCGCAACTGCACGACGCCCCCCTCTCGACGAGGGACAGCCTGCCACGGGCGGCCGGTCACCGGCCGAAGTCATCCACAGGTGCCGGGAGTGGGGACAAACGCCGGCGAGGGCCGTGCGCGGTTGCGCAGGGCCCTCGCCGAAAGGGGGATTCTCAGGCCTTGCCGAGAATGCGGTTCAGGTTGGTGCCACAGACCGGGCACTTGCCCTTGGCCATCCGGCGGCCGTTCGTCTCGACGATCTTGCCTTCCGCCTGACGCTTCTCCTTGCACTTCACGCAGTAGAACTCGCCGCTGTACGTATCGGACATGCTTGCTCCTGTCACCATTCATGGGATTGGTCCCGACGCGCCGACCGCCCTGACGGGCAACTCCTTGGCGGGGCGTGACGCCTTCCGCAGCGACTCCAGGGCCCGGACGGAAAGTCACACTAGCCCAGCACGGCGCCTGCGCCTGCGCACAGGCGTGACCGGCGCGCCGCCGGGGGCCGGCGGAACGCGCTCGTGGGGGGCCCGAGAGAGACCCCGGGCCCCGGACATCAGGCACCTTCCCCAGCGCGTGACCAGCGGGGCCCGGGCCCTCGACCACTGACGTTATGAGCCTCGTTGTCCGCCGTCAATGGCTTGTCCACCGTGTGTCGATCGGACCGCGACCGCGTTGTCCACGACCCTGTGGGAAAGCTTGTGGATTATCTGGGGACAAGAATCCAAGGCGCTGTGGACGGGCCCGTTCCTCTGTGGATCCATTGGTGGACAATACGATTCGTCGATCGCTCGACCCCCCTCTCACCTGCGGCGCAGCAACCAACAGGCTGTGGATAGAGATTCCTGTGACCTTTGGCCGGTACGGTTCCTCGGTGGGTGATATCACGCCGGGGTCTTCGGACGAGCCCCGGGTGGAGGTTCGTCGCAGCGGGCGACGGCGTAGCACCGTGACCGCGTACCGCGAGGGCGGGCGCACGGTGGTGCTGATTCCTGCCCGCTTCACCCGGTCCCAGGAGCGGGAATGGGTCGGCCGGATGCTGGCCCGGCTCTCGGCCCAGGAACGCCGGCGCCGGCCCGGCGACGACGAGCTGATGGCCCGGGCCCAGACCCTCTCCGAGCGGCACCTGCGCGGCCTGGCCGATCCGGCCAGCGTCACCTGGGTCAGCAACCAGAACAGCCGCTGGGGTTCCTGCACCCCGATCGACCGCTCGATCCGGCTCAGCACCCGGCTGCTGGGGATGCCGTCCTGGGTGCTCGACTACGTCCTGCTGCACGAGCTGGCCCACCTGATCCAGCCCGGTCACGGTCCGAGCTTCTGGTCGCTGCTGGACACCTACCCGCGAACCGATCGGGCCCGGGGCTTCCTGGAGGGTTTCGCCGCCGCCCGCGACCTGCCGGTCGAGGCCGACCACCACGAGGTGGCCGACTCGCTCGACGGCACCACCGACGTCGTCACCAGCGCCTCGGACGACAGAGCCCCGGACGACAACGCCCCGGACGACGATCAGGGCTGACCCGCGGCGGCGTCAGCGCGCCCGCAGCACCTGAACCGAGCACTCCACCAGCTCCTCGATCCCGCCGGCCAGGTCGGCCGGCAGCGAGCCCACCGGCCACCAGGCCACCTCGGGCGTCTCGTCGCTCGGCCGAGGAGCCACCGGCTCGGCCACCAGGACGTGCTGGATGTCGAGGTGCCAGTCGACGACGCCGGGTGCGCAGGGCGCCGGATGCCTGGAGAGCAGGGCCGGGGCCGGCAGCACGGTGCCGGTCAGGCCGGTCTCCTCCAGCACCTCCCGGGCGGCGGCGCCGGCCGCCGAGACGTCGCCCGGCTCGAAGTGCCCGCCCGGCTGGACCCACAGCCGCAGCTTGTGGTGCAGCACCAGGCAGGTGGAGGCGCCGTCCGGGGAGAGCACCGCGGCCGAGGCGGTCAGGTGGGCCGGCGTCCCGGCCCGGCCGAGCAGACCGGGCCCGGCCTGCTCGAGCAGGGCCAGCCAGGCCGCCCGCTCGAACCGGGCTCCGGCGTCCCGGGCCGGGGCCCGGGTCAGCGCCGCCCGGACGTCGTCGATCAGGGCCGAGCCGTATCCCTCGGTCACGGCTTGCCGTCGTCCAGCATTCGGGCCAGCTCGTCGTCGACGTCGTCCTGAGCCTGGTCGGCCCGGGCGAACCCGGCCGGGTCGGCGAACGCCTCCTCGCCCGGGGTGATGTCCGGGTGCTGCCAGAGCGCGTCCCGGCCGGCCGCTCCGCGGACGGTGGTCAGCTCCGACCAGACCGCCGCCGCCTCCCGCAGTCGCCGGGGCCGCAACTCCAGGCCGACCAGCGAGGCGAACGTGTGCTCAGCCGGCCCGCCGGCCGCCCGCCGGCGGCGGACGGTCTCCCGCAGGGCGGCGGCGTGCGGCAGCGAGTGCCGGGCGGCCTGGTCGACGATCTCGTCGACCCAGCCCTCGACCAGGGCCAGCGCCGTCTCCAGCCGGTCGAGCGCGGCCTGCTGGGCCGGCGTCCGTTCGGGCTCGAAGATGTCCGAGGCCAGTGCCTGCTGCAGGGACTCGGGGTCGGCGGGGTCGATCTCCCGGACGGCGGCCTCGATCCGGTCGGTGTCGATCACGATGCCCCGGGCGTACTCCTCGACCGCGGCCAGCAGGTGGGCCCGCAGCCACGGGACTCCGGCCACCAGCCGGGCGTGAGCGGCCTCGCGCAGGGCCATGTACAGCCGGACCTCGTCCTCCTCCAGCCCCAGGCCGGTGCCGAACTCGGCCAGGTTCGAGGGGATCAGCGCGACCCGGCCGGCCGGCAACAGGGGCAGGCCGATGTCGCCGCCGCCGATCACCTCGCGGGACAGCCCGCCCAGGGCCTGACCCAGCTGGGCGCCGAAGAACGTGCCGCCCATCTTGCGCATCATCGGCAGGGCGTTGCCGAGGACGGCCTTGACCTCCTCGGGCGCCTGCTCGGTGAGCGCCTTGGTCATCGCCTCGCCCACACTCAGGGCCACCGGCTCGACCACGATCCGCCACACCGGCAGGGTGTTCTCGATCCACTCGGCCCGGCTCCAGGCCTCGGTGCGGGCGGTGGCGGCGGGCAGCTCGCAGACCCGGTCCAGCCACAGGTCGGCGGTCCGCAGCGACTCGGCCACCCGCCGCTGCTGGGCCTCGCCGATGCTCGGGTCGCCTCCCTCGGCCGCGGCCTGGCGGGCCACGTTGGTCGCGATCTCCCAGTTCACCGGCCCGTCGCCGCCGCTGGTCATGAGCTGCTGGACCGAGCTGAGCATGGCCTGCAGGCTCTGCGCGTCCTGCGGCATGCCGGGCAGGTTGAGCAGGCCGGGCGGCAGGTTCTCGAGGAAGCCGGGCGGCAGGCCGGGCAGCGAGCCCAGGTCGGACAGGTTCGACAGGTCGGGCAGGCCCTGACCGGAACCGAGCATCGCGGCCAGCAGACCGGCCAGCGGATCGGTCGGTTCGTCGCTCCCGGCCGGGCCGGAACCGGCCTGGTCGTTCGAGGAGCCGCCGGTCGGCGTCAGGTCGTCGTCGCGGGGATCGTCGGCCTCGCCGTCGTGCTTTCCCTCGCTCATGACATCTCCTCGTGGTCTTCGTTGCGGGTCCCGGGCGGCCACCTACAGGTTCGCACCGAACGGCCGTCACTCCCACTGTGGCACTTCCGGCGATCACCGATCCCGGTGGGACCAGCCTTCGCACGATCAAACGACGGGCCGGCCCGGCCGGTGCCCCGGCGCCGCCGCGGTCGAGTACGCCGACGGCGTATCGCCGGCGGCCCGGAACGGGTGCTGGTCCGTCCCCGCGGAGATGACCCGAGGTGCCCCCGAGGTGCCCCGAGGGCCCCGGTGATGATGAGATCTGGTCCGTGACCCCCAAACGGCGTGCCCGTGAGCCGCAGATCCGCGGTGCCGTACGGGCCACCGGCCGTCCGGTGGTGGCCGTCACCGGCGCGGCCGGCCCGGCCGGCCGGGCCGTGCTGCGCCTGCTGCTGAGCCGGATGGGTGATCCCGGGGCCGGTCTGCGGCCCAAGCAGGTGATCGCGATCGCAGCCGCGCCCGAGCCTGCCGACACCGGGGCCAAGGCCAAGCCGGGCAAGGGCGCGCCCTTGCCCGCCCCCGATCCCGACGGCACCGAGGGCGCGCTCTGGCTCACGGCCGACATCTCCTCGCCCGAGGTGGTCGAGGTCCTGGCCGGGGTGGACGTCGTGATTCACCTGGCCACCGCCGACGATCTGGGAGCGGTCCTCGGCGAGCCGGCCCAGGCCCGCCGGCTGCGGGCGGTACGGGCCGCCCAGGCGGTGACCACGGCCGCCGCCGCGGTCGGGGCCCGTCGGCTGATCGCCGTCACCAGCGCGATGGTGTTCGGGGCCAAGCCGGAGAACCCGGTGCCGCTGCCGGACGACGCCCCGCGCGGGGCCGAGCCGGACGACGGCCTGATCGGCGACCTCCTCGAGGTCGAACGGGTGCTGGAGCGCAGCCCGCGGGTGCATCCGGGGCTGGCCCTGACCGTGATCCGGCCGGCCGCCCTGGTCGGTCCGGGCGTGGACAGCGCCGTCACCCGGCACTTCGAGGCGCCCCGGCTGCTGGTCCTGCGCGGCACCAGCACCCGCTGGCAGTTCCTGCACGTCAGCGATCTGGCCGAGGCGGTCTGGACGGCGCTGGCGGGCGAGGTCGACGGCTGGCTGACCGCCGGCTGCGACGGCTCCCTGTCCGAGGACGACGTCGAGCGGCTCAGCGGCATGCGGCGCCTCGAGGTGCCGGCCGGCCTGGCCTTCAGCACCGCCGAGCGGCTGCATCGGGTGGGCGTGCTGCCCACCCCGGCCAGTGAGCTGGCCTACGTGGTGCACCCCTGGGTGGTCGGCTCCAGCCGGCTGCGGGCGGCCGGCTGGCAGGCCGAGCAGGACAACGAGAGCTGTCTGCGTGAGTTGATGGACGAGGTCGGCGGCCGGCGCACGGTGGTCGGCCGGCGGGTCGATCGCCGGGACGCGGCGATGGGGGCGGCCGGGGCCGCGGTGGCCCTGGTCGGCACCGCCGCCATCCTCCGGCAGGCCCGGTCCCGACAGAAGGGACGTCGCCGACCTACCCTGGAGCCGTGACCGAGCCGCCCGTGACCTTCGCCGAACCTCCCGGCTATCTCGAGAACCGCGGGCCGACCCCGGTGGAGACCCGATCGGCGGTGATGCTGATCGCCGGATTCTCGGCCGTCGTGCTGGTGGTGCTCACCCTGCTGCTGCCGGTCAAGTACGCCGTGCTGCACCCCGGCCCGGTGCTGAACACGCTGGGCCCGGCCAACGGCAAGCAGCTGATCGTGATCACCGGGCACGCCACCTACCCGACCAGCGGCGAGCTCGACCTGACCACCGTCTCCGTGGTCGGCGGGCCGAACCGCAAGGTGTTCCTGCTCCAGGTGCTGGGCGGCTGGCTGGACCGCAGCGCCGCCGTCGTCCCGGAGGAGTCGATCTTTCCGCCCGGCGTCACCCAGAAGCAGACCGACGACGAGAACCAGGCCGAGATGACCAGCTCGCAGGAGAGCGCGACCGCCGCCGCCCTGGCCACGCTGAAGATCCCGGTGCCGACCACGCTGACCGTGGCCGGGCTCGACTCGTCGTCGCCGGCGGCCGGGCTGCTCAAGACCGGTGACGTGATCAAGGCGGTGAATGGCGCGACCATCACCGACCTGCAGAAGCTCCGGACCGTGCTCCAGACGGTCCGGGCCGGCGACCCGGTCAAGGTCACCGTGCGCCGCAAGGGCAACGACGAGACCGTGACGACGAAGACCGGCGCCTCGTCCGACGACGGCCACACCGTGCTCGGCGTCTACATCAACCCGGCGTTCTCGTTCCCGTTCAACGTCAAGATCCAGATCGAGGACATCGGCGGCCCGAGTGCCGGGATGATGTTCGCCCTCGGCATCATCGACACGCTGACGCCGGGCGACCTCACCGGCGGCAAGCGGATCGCCGGCACCGGAACCATCGACGCCGACGGCACGGTCGGCCCGATCGGGGGCATCCGGCAGAAGCTGGCCGGCGCCCGCAACCACGGCGCCCGGTTCTTCATCGCCCCGGCCGAGAACTGCAACGAGGTGCGCGGGCACGTGCCCGGCGGGCTGCAGGTGGTCCGGACCTCGACCCTGACCCAGTCCCGGGACGAGGTGGCCGCGATCGCCGCCGGCAAGACCGCGGGCCTGCCCACCTGCTGACCCCGGCTCAGGGCCCGCGGCTCAGGTTCGCGGCTCAGGGTTCGAGCGTGGCCGCCACCGCGGCGACCAGGCCGGGAGCCAGGTCCGGCCCCACCGCGACCTGGTCGTCGGCGTCGTGGTCGCGGGCCCGCAGCGCGCAGGCGTGCTGGCCGGTGCGCAGCGTGGCCGCCGCCAGCCGGACGTCGCGCCGCTCCGGGTGGGCCTGCAACCAGGCCAGGGCCTCGTTCTCGTCCTTCGGCATCTGAGCCTCGACCTCGGGCGGGATGACGCTGCGCTCGACCACCACCGCCGCGCCGTCCACGCTGTCGGGCCAGGCCAGCCGGCCGAGCAGATCGTGCAGGGTGTCGACCTCGGGCAGCCCTTCCTGCTCGACGGCGGTCAGATGGTCGGGGTCGGCCGTCGCCGCGGCGACCACGTCAGCCGGTAGCCGGCCGGCCAGGCCGGCGTCCCGGCTGAGCGCGTCAGCCGTGCGGACCAGGGCGAACACCCGGATCGGGGCGTCCCAGCCGGCGGCGGACACGTGCTGCTCGAGCTCGACCACCACCCGTCGGACGGCGAGGGTGCGGGTGTCGGAGAGGGAATCGTTCACCCGCAGATCCTCCCATCTGCCGTAACTCAGCTCATCCACAGCCGTCCACCAGCCCCGTCGGATAGGGAACCGGCTCATTGGTGAGTAAGTTCTCCATGCGTGACCTACGAGCGCGATCCCCGCGGCCCCCGTCCCGTCCTGCAGAAACGACGGCGCGGTGCGCTCGCGCCCACGCTGATCGCTCTGGGTGTGCTGATCGTGGTGGGCTTGATCGCCTCCAAGCTGTGGACCGAGGTGCTCTGGTACCAGCAGGTGGGCTACCTCAAGGTCTATCGCACCGAACTGCTGACCAAGGTCGTGCTGTTCGTCCTGGGCGGCCTGCTGATGGGTGCGGCGGTCGCGGCCAGCCTGCTGATCGGTTACCGCAGCCGGCCGATCTACGCCCCCGTCTCGGCCGAGCAGGCGGGCCTGGACCGGTACCGCGAGAGCATCGAGCCGTTGCGCCGGCTGGTCAGCATCGCCGTCCCGGTGGTGCTGGCCCTGTTCGCCGGCTCGGCGGCCGCCCAGGAGTGGCAGGTGGTCCAGCTCTGGATGCACCGGGTGCCGTTCGGCAAGAAGGATCCGCAGTTCAAGATGGACATCGGGTTCTTCGTCTTCACTCTGCCCTGGCTCGACTTCATCGTCGGCTTCCTGACCGCGGTGGTGCTGCTCTCGGCGATCACCGGCCTGATCACCCACTACCTGTACGGCGGCCTGCGGTTGCAGGGCGCCGGCCAGCGGCTCACCTCGGCCGCCCGGGTGCACCTGTCGGTGCTGGCCGGGCTGTTCCTGGTGCTGCGGGGCGTGGACTACTGGCTCGGCCGGTTCGCCCTGTCGACCAAGACGTCGTCCCGGATCACCGGCCTGACGTACACCGACGCGCACGCCGTGCTGACCGCCCGGGGCGTGCTGGCCGGCATCGCGGTGATCGTGGCGGCGCTGTTCATCATCTCCGCGGTGGCCGATCGCTGGCGGCTGATCCCGCTCTACGGTGTCGCCCTGCTGGTGGTCTCGGCCATCGTGATCGGTGGCATCTACCCGGCCGCGGTGCAGCGTTTCCAGGTCACCCCGAGCGCCCGCGAACTGGAGGCGCCGTACATCAAGAAGAACATCGACGCCACGCGGACGGCGTACGGGCTGGCCAACGTGCAGACCACCCAGTTCTCGGCCAAGACCGTCGCCACCGCCGCCGACCTGCGCGACAGCGCCGAGAGCATTCCCGGCATCCGGCTGCTCGACCCGTCGCTGATCGGGCCCACCTTCGGCCAGTTGCAGCAGATCAAGCAGTACTACGCGTTCCCGGACAGCCTCGACGTCGACCGCTACAAAATCGACGGCTCCGACAAGGACACCGTGATCGCGGCCCGCGAACTCAACCTGGCCGCGGCCGGCGCCGGCCAGCGCAACTGGGTCAACGACCACATCTTCTACACCCACGGATACGGCGTGGTGGCGGCTTACGGCAACCAGCGCACCGACGACGGCAAGCCGGTGTTCTTCCAGCAGGGCATCCCCTCGACCGGCCTGCTCGGCGACTACCAGCCGCGGATCTACTTCGGTGAGCGGTCCCCGGGTTACTCCATCGTCGGTGCGCCCGAGGGAGCGGCCCCGCAGGAGCTCGACTTCCCGGACGACAAGAACGCCAGCGGGCAGCAGAACACCACCTACACCGGCACCGGCGGGGTGGCGATCGGCTCCACGTTCCGCAAGCTGCTCTACGCGCTGAAGTTCCAGGACCAGAACATCCTGCTGTCCAAGCAGGTCAACTCCGACTCGAAGATCCTTTACGACCGCACCCCGCGCAAGCGGGTGGAGAAGGTGGCCCCGTTCCTGACCCTCGACGGCGACCCGTACCCGGCGGTGATCGACGGCAAGATCAAGTGGATCCTGGACGGCTACACCACGACATCGCACTACCCCTACTCGCGCACCGAATCGCTGCACGACGCGACCAGTGACTCGATCACCGAGCAGACCACCAGCGTGGCCCCGCTCGACGACAAGAAGATCAACTACATCCGCAACTCGGTCAAGGCCACCGTCGACGCCTACGACGGCACCGTCACCCTGTACACCTGGGACCCCCAGGACCCGGTGCTGAAGGCCTGGACCAAGGTGTTCCCGAACGTGGTCAAGCCCCAGTCCGACATCGACGGCCAGCTGATGTCCCATGTCCGCTACCCGGAGGACCTGTTCAAGGTCCAGCGCGAACTGCTGGCCAACTACCACGTCAGCGACTCGAACGCGTTCTTCGGCGGGCAGGACTTCTGGGCCGTTCCGGACGACCCGACCCGGCCGGACAACCAGCTCCAGCCGCCGTACTACCTGACCCTGCAGATGCCGGGCGAGACCACGACGTCGTTCTCGCTGACCTCGACCTATGTGCCGACCGGCCGTAGCCGCAGCGTGCTGACCGGCTTCCTGGCCGTGGACGCCGACGCCGGCTCGACGCCGGGCAAGCCCAAGGCCGGGTACGGACAGCTGCGGTTGCTGGCGCTGCCTCGAGACACGGTGATCCCCGGCCCGGGGCAGGTGGCCAACTCGTTCGCCTCCGATCCGAACGTGTCCCAGGTGCTCAACCTGCTCCAGCAGTCCAACACCAAGGTCGAGCGAGGCAACCTGCTCACCCTGCCGCTGGCCGGCGGCCTGCTCTACGTGCAGCCGGTGTACGTCAAGAGCTCCGGATCCAACGCCTATCCGCTGCTGCAGCGGGTCCTGGTCGCGTTCGGTGACAAGATCGGGTTCGACGACACCCTGGACGGCGCCCTGGACCAGGTGTTCGGCACGTCGACCGCCGACGACAACGGTGACGGCGGGACCGGGACGACGACCCCGGGTCAGGGCGGCACCGGCACGCTGGCTCAGGCCCAGGCCCGGCTGCAGACCTCGTTGCAGGCGGCCGCGACCGCGTTGAAGGACAGCAACACGGCGCTCAAGGCCGGCAACTTCACCGCCTACGGGGAGGCCCAGAAGCGGTTGAGCTCGGCCGTCCAGGATGCGGTCGACGCGCAGGCCGACGTGGCCGCGGCCACCGGCACTCCGACGCCGTCGGCCTCGGCCTCGCCCGGGGCGACCGTCAGCGCCACGCCCAAGCCGACCCCGAAACCCTCGGCGTCCAAGTAGCGCGGCTGATTTGCCACCCCGCGCCGGCTCCCATAGGGTTGAGGAACCGACGCGGGGTGGAGCAGCTCGGTAGCTCGCTGGGCTCATAACCCAGAGGTCGCAGGTTCAAATCCTGTCCCCGCTACGACGCAAGTGCAGTTCAGAAGGCGAGTCGCTGATGTGAGCGGCTCGCCTTTCTGCTTTGACGGGCCCTGGCTCGCTGGGGGGCTGTGGTCGCCTGGCTGACCGCCCGGGTCGAGCGCTAGGTGTGCCCCCCGGCTAGGCCGTCCGGGCGTCGATTGGTAGTTCACGTCGATGTCGCGTAGTGTTCAAAACAACGACGCGGGGTGGAGCAGCTCGGTAGCTCGCTGGGCTCATAACCCAGAGGTCGCAGGTTCAAATCCTGTCCCCGCTACCAGATAAATCGATGGCCCGGCTTTTCTTCGGAGAAGCCGGGCCGTGATCGTTTTGCCGCCGGTTCGCCGACAGATCGACACCTCCCCCGGTCCGAGCTCAGGCTTGGTCGCCGAGAGCGGTCGGAGTGACGATCTGAGCCGGTCGGCTCCTTGACGGCTGATCAGGCCGTTGAATCAGGCCGTTGAATCAGGCGATCGAGTCAATCGCAGCAGCCCAGCGATCACCGGAAGCAGACATCGACCGCGCTCGCAGATCAGCGGGCGGCCGCGGCGTGGTCCTGGACGGCGGTCCGGGTGAGGGTGGTCGCGGTGTGCACGGCGCTGGCGATCGCGGCCTCCGGGGTCAGCCCGCACAGGTCGGTGAGGTTGAACAGCGCCTCCGCGCTGACGACCACCGCGAGATCGTTCTTCAGCTGGGCGAGCTCAGCGGCGCCGAGCTCTCCCTCCAGCGGCGCCAGCGCGTGGTCGATCAGGCCGAAGCGCAGGCCCGGGCGGGTGCCCGCGGCGTCCGGCCGGGCAATGGTGGCGGCGATCATGGCGCGGGTGGCGCCCTGGTAGCCCTGGACGAGGCGCAGCAGGTGCTCGGTCGCGGCGCCGATCCGCTCCACCGGGTCGCTTGAGTCGGCAACGGTCGCGAGCGCCTCGGCCGGGGTGGGCATCTGCCCGGCCATCGCCTCCTGCAGCAAGCTGGCCAGGTCGGGGAAGTACCGGTAGGCCGTGGCCTCGGAGACCAGCGCCGTCCGGGCCACCTCGAGCATGGTGACCTCACGGCCGGTGCGGATCAGCTCGACCGCGGCCTGCAGGATCGCGGTTCGGGTGCGCAGTTTCTGGTTGGCCCGTCCGGTGGTGGCCGGCGAGGTCGGGGCCGCGGCGTTCTTCATTCAGCCAGAATAGCAAGCGAGCTCTGATAATGAGAGAGTACTTGCATGATGAGTCACGAGCGACCAGGCCGTGCGGTCACCCCATCCCCAGGAGCAGGCATGAATCAGGTCTCGATCGTCGGCCCGGACGGTGGCGAGGTGATCGAGCTGGGGCCGGCCTCGATCCGGATCCTGGAGGACGGCGCCACCACCGCTCATCGGCTCGGGATCGGCGAGATAACCCTGGCCCCGCACAGCAGCGGCCCGCCCCAGCACCGTCACGCCCAGCACGACGAGGGCTTCTACGTGGTCTCCGGCACGGCCCGGTTCACCGTCGGGGACGCCACCCATGACGCGCCCCCCGGCAGCTTGGTCATGGTCCCGCCCGGCGTGCCGCACACCTTCGCCAACCCGGGCGAGCAGCCCTTGGTCATGGTCAACACCTTCACCCCGGACCTGTACGTGCAGTACTTCCGCGACCTGCGAGACAGCGTCACGACCGACGGCCGGCCCAGCGTCGAGGTGACGGCGGAGGTGATGGCTCGGTATGCCACCACCGCGACCGACGACTTCGCCTGACAAAGACGCGATTCGGCTCGCTTGATGAGAGTGGACTTGCATCATGCGGGAGGGTCGTCTATCTTCATGAGAGTCGGCTCTCACGAAGAGTCGGCGATGGACCCGCTCACTGATGTCGACGACAAGGAACTCTCTCCTCATGACTGTCTCCGCCCCCGAAAGTACCGTCCGTACGATCGACCTGCCCCACGGCCCGAGCATCACCGTCACCGAGTACGGCCGGCCCGAGTTCGGCCCGGCCGGCGATCGCACCGGCGCGCTGGTGCTGCACGGTGGGGCCGGCCCCCGCTCGGTCGCCGGCTTCGCGGCCGCGCTCTCGCAGCACGCCTACGTCGTCGTCCCGACCCACCCCGGCTTCGACGGCACGCCCCGGCCCGACTCGACCGACTCCGTCACCGATCTGGCCCTGGCCTACCTGGACCTGATCGACGAGCTCGGCCTCACCGGCGTGATGGTGCTCGGCAACTCGATCGGCGGCTGGATCGCCACCGAGATGGGCGTGCTCGACAACCACTCCCGGATCCAGGCGCTGGTTCTGCTGGCCTCGACCGGGATCACCCCCGAGCATCCGCTGAAGATCGCCGACCCGGCCGAGCTCGGCCCGGTCCGGACCGGCGAGCTGGCCTTCTTCAAGCCGGAACTGCGTCTCGACCCGAGCAAGCTGACCGATCAGCAGAAGGCCGGGATGGCCGCCAACGGGCGCACTCAGGCGGTGTACACCGGGATCGGCCACGACCCGAAGCTGCGCGCTCGTCTGCACCGGATCACCGTCCCGGTCCTGGTGGTCGCCGGTGAGGCAGACGGCATCGTCCCGCTGGGCTACTCGCAGGCGCTGTCCGAGTCGTTCCCCCGGGCCACCTTCACGGTCGTGCCCGAGGCCGGGCACTTCCCGCACCTGGAACAGCCGGGCGCGGTGTTCGCGGCCCTCGGCGACTTCGTCGACACCGAGGTCAAGCCCGACGAGTCGTGATCCGGTGCCGGCCTGCGGGGCCAGCGGATCGACCCGGCACCTCGCGGTACCGGGCCGATCCAGGCCGATCCGAGCCGAGAAGGGTGCGGGTACTACTCGGAGACGGCGGCCGGTACGGCCCGGGCCCGGCCGAAGGTCAGCAGCGGCAGCAGGTTGAGCAGCAGGCCGACCACGGCCACCCCGGTGACCAGGTTGACCCCGGCGTGGAACGGGCTGAAGTCGGCATCCGCGCCGGCCGAGCCGCTGCCGGCGATCAACGCCGTGACCACGGCCAGCACCAGGGCCGCGCCGACCTGGCCCGAGGTCTGAACCAGGCCGGAGGCCAGGCCTTGCTCGGAGTCGTCGATGCCCTGGGTCGCCTGAGCCATGATCGTGCTGAACCCGAAGGCGAAGCCGCCGCCGAGCAACAGCATGGTCGGCAGGATGGTGGTCAGGTAGTCGGGAGTGTTGCCGGCGGTGATCAGGAACCAGGCGTAGCCCACGGTGAGCGACGCCATGGCGATGATCAGCAGCGGCGCCGTCCCGTAGCGGTTGATCAGCCGGCCGACCACCGGCGAGCCGAACGCGACCACCAGGCCCGCCGGCAGCAGGGCCAGGGCCATCTTCAGCGGCGACCAGTGCAGCACGTCCTGCAGGTACAGGGTCATCATGAACTGGAAGCTCAGGTACGAGCCGAACAACGCGATCATGCTCAGGTTGGCCCGGACGATGCTGCCTCCGCGCAGGATGCCCAGCCGGATCAGCGGGTGCTTGACCCGGCTCTCGGCGGCCACGAAGCCGATCAGCAGGGCGGCCGCCAGCGCGGCCGAGCCGAGCGTGACCGGGGCCAGCCAGCCCCGATCGGGCGCCGACACCACCGTGTAGACGGCCAGCAGCATGCCCGCGGTGAGGGTGCCCGCGCCGATCAGGTCGTGGCCGCCCTCGGCGGCCGGCTTGTCCCGGGGGATCAGGGCCGAGCCGGCGATCAGCGCGATCAGCGCGAGCGGGGCCGGGATCAGGAAGGTCCAGCGCCAGCCGAAGTTGGTCAGCAGCCCGCCCAGGATCAACCCGGAGGAGTAGCCGCTCGCGCCGAACAGCGAGAACACGGACAGGGCCCGGTTGCGGCCGCGACCCTCGTGGAATGTGGTGGTCAGGATGGACAGCGCCGTCGGGGCCGTGAACGCCGCGGCCAGGCCCTTCACGAACCGGGTGGCGATCAGCAGGGTGCCGCTGTCGACCAGGCCGCCGATCAGCGAGGCGACAGCGAACACGGCCAGCGCGATCAGGAAGATCCGGCGCCGGCCGAGCAGGTCGGCGGTGCGGCCGCCGAGCAGCAGCAGGCCGCCGTAGCCGAGCACGTAACCGTTGACGATCCACTGCAGTGACGAGGTGGACAGGTTGAGTTCGGTGCCGATCGACGGCAGGGCGACGCCGACCATGGAGACGTCGAGCCCGTCGAGGAAGAGCACGGCGCACAGGACGGCGAGGATGCCCCACAGCTTGGGGGTCCAGCGTTCCTCGGTGGTCGGATCGGTGGTGGTCAGATCGGTGTTCGGACCGGTGGTGGTAGTCACGAGGAGAGACACTAGATGCGTACGCATTGAATGTCTACGCATTAAATCGCTGAACATTTAATGCGGGTGCACAAAATGCGACTGACGGGTAGGATGCCCGGCATGACGTCCGAGACCGCGCTGGTCGACCGCTGGCGCTCACTGCTGAGCTGCTACAGCGAGGTCGCCGGCCATCTCGAGCGGGCCCTGCAGGAGGGGCATGACCTGACCATGGGCGAGTTCGAGACCCTCGACCGGCTGGTCACCGTTCCCTGTGAGCAGCGCCGCATGCAAGAGGTCGCCGCCGACATGTACCTGAGCCAGAGCGCCCTCTCGCGAACCGTCGCCCGGCTGGAGAAGAGCGGTCTGGTCGAGCGGAGCATGTGCGAGGACGATCGCCGGGGCATCTTCGTGAGCCCGACCGAGGCCGGCATCCGCCGGCACGCCGAGGCACGACTGACCCATCGGGCCGTGCTCGCCGAGCACCTAGACGCCGCGCCGGCCCGGCTCTGAGGCCGGGCCGTTACTGATCGCGCCAGGAGTGCTCGGGCTCGAAACCCAGCACCCGGCGGGCCTTGTCGATCGACAGCAGGGTCTCGTGCCCGACCAGGTCCTTGCGCACCTCGACCCCCGGGAAGACCTCGGCCACCAGTTCGGCGCTGGGCCGGCTCATCACCGTGTCGGCATTGGCGATGACGAACACGTCCATCCCGCGGGCCGGGTGCTCCAGGGCCCGCCGGACGGCCTGGCCGCCGTCCCGGCCGTCGATGTAGGCCCACAGGTTCCACTTACGGCTGAGCGGATCGGCGTCGTACCCGGGAAAGGCCGCGTAGTCCTCCGGGTCCATCACGTTCGAGAACCGCAGGCCGATCATCTTCAGCTCCGGGTCCCATCGGCACAATTGCCGGGCCATCTCCTCCTCCAGCACCTTGACCAGGGAGTACGTGCTCTCCGGCCGGGGCGGGTAGGCCTCGTCGACCGGAACGTAGGGCGGCGGTGAGTCGAACGGCAGGCCGAGCACGGTCTCGCTCGAGGCCCAGACCACGTTCTTGATCCCGGCGGTGCGGGCGGCGTTGAACACGTTCCAGGTCGCCGGGGCGTTGTTGGCGAACGTGGCCGAGTTGGTGCGCAGGCCCGGGGCCGGGATCGCGGCCAGATGGACGACGGCGTCCAGCGGCGTCCCGTGCTCGTCCACCGATCCGGTCAGCAGCTCCAGCACCTGCCCGTAGTCGGTCAGGTCGACGGCGATGAACTCGACCTCGGAATCGGCCGGCCGAACCCGGTCCAGAGCCAGCACGTCCCAGCCGTGCTCGGCCAGATGGCGGACGACGGCCCGGCCGAGCTTGCCCGCGGCTCCGGTGACGGCGACCCGACGGCGGCTCGGCGCGACGTCGGCAGGAGGCTCGATGACTGACATGGCCGCAGGCTAAACCCCACGACGCGGCCGGCCCAGTCCGGGAGGATGCCGGGCATGAAGCCCGCCCAGCGCCCGCCCCAGCTGTCGCTCGGCACCCAGGTGGTGCTGCGCGAGCCGGTGACCGACGAGACCGGGACGGCCGCTCCGGCCGGAGGCACCGGCCGGGTCGGCGCCGTCACCCCGGACGGGCGATACGTCGTCCGGCTGGTCGACGACCGGACCGTCGTGGTCGATCGCGAGCAGGTCACCCTGTTCCGCAGCTACCAGCGCGAGGTGGGCATCGGGGCCGAGCTCGGGCCGGAGGCGGTGGCTCGGCTGGTCCAGAAGCACTCGATCTACGTCGCGGTGGTCGGATCCCGGGCGTTCGGCCTGGCCACGGGAGACTCCGACACCGACACCCGCGGGGTCTACGTGGCCCCGACGCCGGCCTTCTGGTCGCTGACCAAGCCGCCGATGCACATCGACGGGCCCGGCCCGGAGCAGTTCTCCTGGGAGGTCGAGCGGTTCTGCGAGCTGGCCCTGAAGGCCAACCCCAACCTGCTCGAGGTGTTGCACTCGCCGCTGGTGGTCGAATGCACGCCGCTGGGGGAGGAGCTGCTCGGGTTGCGGCCGGCCTTCCTCTCCCGGTTGGCCTACCAGACCTACTCGGGCTACGTGCTGTCGCAGTTCAAGAAGCTGGAGGCTGATTTTCGTCGCAGCGGCGCACCCAAGTGGAAGCACGCCATGCACCTGCTGCGATTGCTGCTGTCGGCCCAGGAACTGCTGGGCACCGGCCGGCTGGTGATCGACGCCGGGCGCCATCGGGAGCGGTTGCTGGCCGTTCGGCGGGGCGAGTCGAGCTGGGACGACGTCGAGCGCTGGCGTCACGAACTGCACGCCGGGATCGACGACGCGCTGGCCCGCTCGCCGCTGCCGGCCGTCCCCGACGTCGAGCGGGTGGACCGCTGGTTGCAGTCCGTCCGCCGGCGGGGCGTCACGCCGGGACCGTGACCGTCGGCCGCCGGTCCCGGTTGCCGGCCGGGGGTGTGATGTCGCAGACATCCGGTCGGCCGCTCGGCGGCGCCGGGCCGGGGTCCGGACCGGTTTCGGCACGCCGAACCAAGATTTTTTCCCGGCCCGGCCCGGTTCGCCCGACATCGTTGTCGGGCCGGCCCGGCCGGGCGGCCGGATCCGGGGCCGGCGGCCCGGCGGAGATCGGTCGACGGCCGGGTGAATCAAACTCGATGCCCGCCTCTGAGCTGCGGCTTTGTGGCCGGCGGCCGGTGATCACCGCGTGTGAACAAAAGATCACAAGCGCCTTCGGGCGAGCTGCTATCGGCCCGCTCCGGACGGGTCGGTCGAACCGCCGATCAGGGTGGGCGAGCCCGCCGCGCCGTGCCCTGAATCGCCGTCGATTCAGCGTTCCGGGAGGTCCTCGGCTACTGTTGCTCCCGCAGTGGTTGTGCCTCGCACGTCTTTGACCGCTTGAGCTCCGGCTCAGGCGCCTTGTTCCTTCCGGAGCGGACGACGAACACCGCGACCAGCGCGGCCCCGGCAGTCGGGGCCAATCAATACGCTCCTGGAGGAGTAGTCATGGCAACAGGTACCGTCAAGTGGTTCAACGCCGAAAAGGGCTTCGGATTCATTGCCCCCGACGACGGCGGCGCTGACGTCTTCGCTCACTTCTCGGCCATCGCGAGCAGCGGCTACCGCTCGCTCGACGAGAACCAGAAGGTCGAGTTCGAGATCACCCAGGGCCAGAAGGGCCCGCAGGCGGAGAACATCCGCCCGCTCTGATCTTGTCGTAACGAACGCCCCGGCTCACCGAGCCGGGGCGTTCGTGCGTTTGCCCGCCCTCGGTCGAAGGAATGCCGGGTGGCGGGCCGAGTGGCCGACCACGTCCGGTCGGGGCAGCCTGGGTTGGTCCGAACCCCCGGCCACGGTGCCGGGGAACCGCATCGGGGTCGAGGGAGACACCAGTGGGCCGAACCAGCACCTCCGAGTCGGCGTCCGTCGTCCGCACCGGCATCCCGGCTCGGCTCGACCGGCTGCCCTGGTCCCAGTGGCACGTGATGGTGCTGGTCGGTCTGGGCACGGTCTGGATCCTCGACGGCCTCGAGGTGACCATCGTCGGGGCCCTCGGCGACCGGCTGACCGAGAAGGGCAGCGGTCTGGCCCTGAGCGCCTCCCAGGTCGGGCTGGCCGCCGCGGTCTACGTGGCCGGCGCCTGCCTGGGCGCTTTGCTCTTCGGGCAGCTGACCGAGCGGTTCGGCCGCCGACGGCTGTTCATGATCACGCTCGGCCTCTACCTGGCCGCGACCGTGCTGACCGCCTTCTCGATGAACCCGCTCTGGTTCTTCGCCTGCCGGTTCTTCACCGGCGCCGGGATCGGCGGCGAGTACTCGGCGATCAACTCGGCCATCGACGAGCTGATGCCGGCCCGGCTGCGGGGCCGGATCGACCTGCTGATCAACGGCTCCTACTGGCTGGGCGCGGCCGTCGGGGCGGCCCTGACCCTGGTGCTGCTGAACACCTCGATCTTCGCGGCCGACCTGGGCTGGCGGTTCGCCTTCGGGCTCGGTGCCGTCCTGGGGCTGGTCATCCTGGTGGTTCGCCGCAACGTGCCGGAGAGCCCGCGCTGGCTGACCATCCACGGCCAGCACGACGTCGCCGAGGCGGTGGTGGGCGACGTGGAACGGTCGGTGAGACGGCACGGGGACGGCGAGCTGGAGGACGTCGACGACGCGGACCTGATCGAGATCCGCCAGCGGGGCCCGGTCGGGCTGAGTGAGATCGCCCGGACCATGCTGCGCGACTACCCGGCCCGCTCCGTGCTCGGCCTGGGCCTGTTCGTCGGCCAGGCTTTTCTCTACAACGCGGTGTTCTTCACCCAGGCGCTGGTGCTGTCCAAGTTCTTCGACGTCAAGTCAGGATCGGTCGGGCTGTACATCGTGCCCCTGGCTGCCGGCAACTTTCTCGGGCCGGTGCTGCTGGGGCGGTTCTTCGACACGGTCGGCCGGCGAACCATGATCACCCTGAGCTACGCCGTCAGCGGGGTGCTGCTGATCGGCACGGCCCTGCTGCTGCAGGGCGGGGCGTTCAACGCGACCACGCTGACCGTGGCCTGGATGGTGGTGTTCTTCTTCGCCTCGGCCGGGGCCAGCGCGGCCTACCTGACCGTCAGCGAGATCTTCCCGATGGAGACCCGGGCGATGGCCATCGCCGTGTTCTACGCGGTCGGGACCGGCCTCGGCGGCATCATCGGCCCGCTGCTGTTCGGCAAGCTGGTCGACACCGGCAAGGTGGGCGCCGTGGCCGGCGGCTACTACCTCGGGGCCGGGCTGATGATCGCGGCCGGGCTGATCGAGTGGCTGGTCGGCGTGGACGCCGAGAACCAGCAACTGGAGGACGTCGCGACCCCGCTGTCGGCCGAAGACAGCTAACCGACCCGGGGCTGGTGAACCAGGGCTGACCGACCCGGTGGCGAGCACCGGTGCTCGCCACCGCCGGTCGGCCGGTCGTCAGCGGGTGGGGCGGGAACGTCAGTTGTAGCGGTGGTTCTTCTGCTCGTGCCCCTTGTCCCGGGTGCAGGTGCGGCCGTTCATCGAGCGGTGACCGCACAGCTCCTCGGTCGTCTCGGCGGTCTCGGCCGCCGAATCGACCCCGACCTCGGCCGGTTCGGCCGTGCTCTCGGCCGGTTCGGCCGTGGTCGACCGCGGCTCGACCGTGATCGGTTCCGGGTCGGTCGCCACCGAACCCGGCTCGACCGCCACCACCTCGGACTCGGTGGTGGGCGCCGGCTCCGCGGCGATGCTGGTCGCCGGGTCGGCGGGCGGCAGTTCGCCTTCGGCCGGCGGCGGAGCGGAGAACAGCTCGTCGCCGGGCGATGCGGTCTTGGCCTTGGACTTGGCTCCCCGGGCGGGCTTGGCCGCGGGCGGCCTGACCTCCGCCGGGACCGATCCGGCGGCCGGGGCCGCCTTCTTGGCCGGAGCGGGTGCGGCCGACTTCTCGGCGGCGAATCGGGCGTACCTGGCATCACGGAGGGCCCGCTGGGCGTCAACCTTGCTCATCGTGAGATCACGCCCCAGAGCTTATGACCACCCACCGACAATTCGGGTCCGCCATCCACAGGTGGATAACTCGAACTGGACTCTCGGCTTAGGGCCGCCCGTCCTGCCCGTTTGTCTGCGGTCGCCCCGGGCGGCAGGATGGCCGGTTCACACCGTTTCGGGGAAGAGGCAGCCCATGGCCCGGCACATGCCGCAGCTTCTGGACGACATCGGCACGGTGGCGGTCCGCCTGATCGCCGTCCAGGGGTACGAGGCGACCACGCTGGCCCAGATCGCGGCCGAGGTCGGCCTGTCCAAGTCGGCCCTGCTCTATCACTTCAACTCCAAGGAAGAGCTGCTCTCGCAGGCCCTTGAGGGCCCCGCCCGCGAACTGCGTACCTTCTTCGCCGCGGCCGTCACCTGGAGCCCGCAGGAACTACTGGCCGGATTCGTCGAACTCGTCGTGACTCACCGATACGAGGTGCTGATCTTCGTCCGGTTCAACCGCCAGATCTCCGCGCTGCCGTCGATCCAGCAGGTCAGCCACCTGCTCGACGACGTCGTCGGCCTGTTCGTGACCGACGACGATCCGCTGGCCCGGCGGGTCGCCGTCCACCTGGCCCTGGGTGGTGTCGTCGAGGCGGTGCTCAGCTTCCTCGACGTGCCGGACGACGAGCTGCGGGCGGCGCTGCTGCCGGCGGCGGCCGGGGCCCTCGCCGGTGGCCCGGCCGATGTCGGCCCGGGTGCCGTCGCCGAGACGTAGCTCTCGCCTAGAGTCGCCCGAGGACATGGACGACGATCCGCGAGGGAGTTCCGATGGCAGCCGATCTTGACGACGTCCGGCGACTGGCCGGCGCCGAGACCGGGCTGGCCACGCTGGCCTGTGTGCGGCCGGACGGCACGGCTGCGCTGAGCGTGATCAATGCCGGGGTGCTGGCTCATCCGGTCAGCGGGGCCGAGGTGGTCGCTCTGGTCTCCGGCGGCCGGCGCAAGATCGAGTACCTCCGGGCCCGGCCGGTGGCGTCGATCGCCTTCCGTCGCGGCTGGAACTGGGTCGGGGTCGAAGGGCCGGTCGACCTGATCGGCCCGGCCGACCTGCTGGCCGGATTCGACCCGGCCGGCCTGCCTGCTCTGCTGCGAGCCGTCTTCACCGCCGCCGGCGGCACCCACGACGACTGGGACGCCTTCGACCGGGTGATGGCCGACGAGGGCCGCACAGCCGTGCTGATCACGCCGTCCCGGATCTACGGCCAACCCCCGCGCTGACGAGTCGACGAGGGCAGACCCGATGGAACTGGGCATCACCACCTTTGCCGAGAGCCACCCGCTGGAGGGCCGGGCGACCGGCCACGGCGAGCGGTTGCGCCAGGTGCTGGCCGAGGTGGAACTGGCCGAGCAGGTCGGCCTGGACATCTACGGGGTCGGCGAGCACCACCGGGCCGATTTCGCGGCGTCCGCGCCGGCCGTGGTGCTGGCCGCTGCGGCCGGCCGAACCAGCCGGATCAAGCTGACCAGCGCCGTCACCGTGCTCAGCTCGGCCGATCCGGTACGGGTGTTCCAGGAGTTCACCACCCTCGACCTGCTGTCGTCCGGCCGGGCCGAGATCATCGCCGGCCGAGGCTCGTTCATCGAGTCCTTCCCGCTGTTCGGGTACTCCCTGGAGGACTACGACGAGCTGTTCTCGGAGAAGCTCGACCTGCTGGTGGAGCTGGCCCGCCACGAGCGGGTGACCTGGTCCGGCCGCCACCGCCCGGCGCTGCTCGACCAGGCGGTGTTTCCCCGCCCCGAGCGCAACCTGCCGATCTGGGTCGGCGTCGGCGGCAACCCCGAATCGATCGTGCGGGCCGCGAGCTACGGTCTGCCGGTGGCCCTGGCCATCATCGGCGGCCGGCCGGCCCGGTTCGCCCCGCTGGCCGACCGGCATCGCCGGGCCCTCGCCGAGGGCGGGTTCGACCCGGTCACGGCCCCGCTGGCGGTGCACGCCCACGGCTACCTGGCCACCTCGACCGAGGCCGCGGTGTCGGAGTACTACCCCTCCTACGCCCAGGCCATGACCCTGCTCGGCCGCGAGCGGGGCTGGGGCCCGATGACCCGCGCCTCCTTCGACGCGATGCGCGACCCGGAGGGCTCGCTGATGCTGGGCGCCCCCGAGCAGGTGGCCGAGAAGATCGTGCGCGTCCAGCGGGCTCTGGGGATCGAGCGGTTCATGCTGCACATCAGCGTGGGCACCCTGCCGCACGCCCAGGTGCTGAAGGCGATCGAACTGCTCGGCACCGAGGTCGCGCCCCTGGTCGCCCGGGAGCTGGCCGGCTCCGGGGTTTGACCGGCAATCGGGGCGGCTGCTAACTTTCGAGCCATCATGGGCATCGTCACGGCATCCGCGCCGACCTCCGGGTCGATCGCGTCGTCATGCCTGGTGGCCGTCCATCCCGAGCATATGTCGCCGGTGGGCGTCGGCTAGTTCACCCCCTTCGTGGGTCCGTGGAGCGCCGGCGTCGACTGGCGCTCTTGCTTTGTCCGGCCCCTGGTCGCGCCGTGCAAAGCCCCGACCGATGCGAATGCGACGGGCCCTTTCCGGGTTTTCGTCGGGCCGGGCCCGGGTTTTCCGGGTCGGTTCGTCAGTCATTTGTCCGAGTTTTTCTCTCAGCATCCACCGAATGGCCGGATGCTGATTTCTGATGCCCAGATTTGAGAGAGGTTTCCACGCTGTGAGTACCGCCGACGACGTTTATGAATTACTCGAAGAGAAGATGCTGAAATACGTCGACTACGCCAATGTGCCGGTCGTCGAGGTCGAGGAGGTGGTGTTGTTCGAGGCCGTGCCGCAGCAGGGCGTGCTCCGGGTCGATCACCTCGACAACGAGATGGCCGAGCTCACCGGGGGCAGCATCTTCGTGCGCCGTCCGGTGGTCGACCTGCTCTACTGGGCCGGCCAGGAGCTGAAGAACCTGGACCGCACGCTGACGTTGCGGGTGGTCTACGGCTTCCGTGCCCTGGAGGTTCAGACCCGCCTGTTCGAGGCGGCGAAAGCGGCTCTGGCCGAACAGTATCCGGACGAGGCCGAGCTGATCGAGGTGGCTCATCGCCGAGTCGCGGTGCCGTCGGTGGCCGGATATCCGACCGGCGGCGCGGTGGCCGTCGACGTGCTGCGCGACGGCCTGCCGGTCGATCTGGGCACCCAGGTGATGGCGGCCTCGAAGGACTCGTTCACCTTCTCGCCGTTCGTCTCCCGGGAGGCTTGGGAGAACCGGCAGTTGCTGCGCCGGGCCATGATGGCGGCCGGCTTCGCGCCCTACGACGGCGAGTGGTGGCATTTCTCGTACGGCGACAAGGAATGGGCCCGGTTCTACCGCAAGCCCGGTGCGCTGTTCGACCAGGTGGCTTTCGCCGACGCCCAGAAGGTGGCCTCCGGCGAGGACGTCGAACTCTGAGTAATAGTCCGTCCCGGCCCGTCTCGGGCCGCTCCAAGACCGGCGTTGTCACCCTCAGGCCGACCTCTGCTAAGGTATCTCGCGAGCCGGGATAGCTCAGTGGTAGAGCACCTGATTGTGGATCAGGAGGCAGGGGTTCGATACCCCTTCCCGGTACAATGTGATCAGTTTTGATCAGGAAGGCACGGCGATGAGTCGCTTGGTGCGTCCGCAGACCCTCCGAGGATTCCGGGATCTTCTTCCCGAGGAGATGCTGCTGCGGAACGAAGTTGTCGACCGAGTGCGGCGGGTGTACGAATCGTTCGGTTTCGTCCCGCTCGACACCCCGGTTCTGGAGTCCCTGCCCACGCTGCTCGGCAGCGGTGGCGACGACAAGGAGATCTTCCGGGTCCGCGAGACCGGTGCTCCGGTCGATCCGGAGGCGGACAAGGAAGTCGGGATGCGGTTCGACCTGACCGTCCCGTTCGCCCGGATCATCGCCCAGTACCACCCGCAGCAGATCCGGTTGCCGTTCCGCCGGTATCACATCGGCCCGGTGTTCCGGGCCGACGAACCCCAGCCCGAGCAGGGCCGGTTCCGCCAGTTCACCCAGTTCGACGTCGACATCGCGGGTTCCAGCGCGGTCGCCGCGGACGCCGAGATCGTGGCCGTGATGGCCGCCGCCCTGGCCTCGCTGGGTCTGCCCGCCGCGCCGCTGGACGGCTCCGGCCCGGGCTTCTTCATCCGGGTGAACAACCGCAAGCTGGTCGACGCCTTCCTGGTCGGGCTGGGCCTCACCGATCCCGAGGTGTCCCGGCACGTGCTGCGGGTGCTGGACAAGGCCGACAAGATCTCCCCGCAGGCGCTGCGGGCCGAGCTGGGTGAGGGCCGCTTCGACGTCTCCGGCGACCGGATCAACGGCGTCGGCCTGGACGGCGCCGCGATCGCCGCGATCCTCGACTTCGCCGCGGTCCGGCGCGACACCCGGGCCGAGGTGGTCGACGACCTGGCCACCCGGCTCCCGAACGACGAGCAGGCCGCCGCGGCCCTGGCCGAGGTGCGCGAGCTGCTCGGCCACCTGGACGCGCTCGAGGTGAGCGAGACCGCCGTCCGGTTCGACCCGAGCCTGGCCCGCGGGCTGGCCTACTACACCGGGTCGGTCTACGAAGGGTCGCTGGCCCGGGCCGGGGTCGGCTCGATCCTCGGCGGTGGCCGGTACGACGGGCTGGTCAACCGGTTCAGCGACGACTCGGTGCCGGCGGTCGGTTGCTCGATCGGCCTCGACCGGCTGATCACCGGGCTGCGCAACCTGGGCATCGAGCTCGGCACCACGGCCACCACCGCCTCGGTGATCGTGCTGGTGATGCCCGGGGTCGACGTCACCGAGGCGTCCCGGGCCGCGCACCAGCTGCGCCGGGCCGGGGTGGCCACCGAGCTGTACGTCGGCGAGGCGGTGGGCAAGGTCGGCAAGCAGCTGGCCTACGCCAACGCCCAGGGCTTCCGGGCCGCGGTGATGATCGGGGCCAACGAGCTGCGGGACGGCACGGTCACGGTCAAGGATCTGCGGGCCGGGCTGCAGGCCCGGGCCGGGATCACCGACAACAAGGACTTCCGCAGCGCGGGCAGGTCGGGCCAGTACGTCGTGGCCCGCTCCGAGCTGGTCGCCACCGTCAGCGCGGTGATCACGGACGCCGACGAAGCCGCCGCGCCCGACCCCGCCATCGACCCCGTCACCGACCTCGTCACCGACCCGAACCCTGCCGAGAGCGAGCCGAGCCGATGACCGCCCGTCGTGAGATCACCCTGGGAATCCCCAAGGGCAGCCTGCAGCAGTCCACCCTCGGCATCTTCGAGCGGGTCGGGCTGCAGTTCACCGGCGCCTCCCGCACCCTGTGGCTGAGCTCGAACGACCCCGAGATCGTGCCGGTGCTGCTCAAGCCGCAGGAGATCCCGATCTATGTGAAGTCGGGCCGGCTGGACGCCGGGCTGTCCGGCCGCGACTGGATGGTCGAGCAGGACGTGCTCCAGCACGTGGCGATCAAGGCCGAGCTGCCGTTCTCCCGGCAGACGACCCGGCCGATCCGGTGGGTGCTGGCGGTGCCCGAGTCGTCGCCGATCCGAACCGTGGAAGACCTGCGGGCCGAGTGCGACGCCCGCCGGCTGGCCGGTGAGCCGTTCGTGATCTCGACCGAGCTGACCCGGATCTCGCGGATGTGGCTGGCCCGGCAGGGGGTCGACGCGCACGTCGAGTTCTCCTGGGGAGCCACCGAGGCCAAGGCCGAGTACTTCGCCGATGCGATCATCGAGGGCAGCGAGACCGGCGCCTCGCTGCGGGCCAACCACCTGCGTGAGGTGGCCGACGTCTTCAGCTCGACCAACCAGTTCTTCGTCAACCGGCGGATCTACCGCGAGGACGAGTGGAAGCGGCGCAAGCTCGACGGCCTCTCCCACCTGATCCGCGGCGCCCTGCGGGCCAACGACTTCGTCGAGCTGCGGGTGGTCTCCGAGCACGCCCTGGAGCTCAGCGAGATCCTCGGCCCCGAGGCCCGGCTGGTCGCGGTGTCCGAGGTGGCCGACGGCAAGGGCTTCACCGCTTCGGTCACGCTGCCCCGGGAGAAGGTGCCCTACGCACTGCCGGCGGTGATCGCGGCCGGGGCCACCGACGCCTGGGTGTCGCCGATGTCGATCTACTACAGCCACGAGGCCGACCGGTCGTCGCGGGCCGAGACCGAGGCCCGCAACGCCAGCGCCGGGCTGCCGTTGACCCCGGTCGTGCTCAACGGCCAGTCGGTGGTCGGGTCGCAATCAGGTGGATGACCCGCTGTATCGCGGCCTGGTGCTCGTCGGCCGGGGCCTGTTGCGAGTGCTCGGGCTGCGCCGGACCGTGGTCGGCGGGCAGTGGCTGGAGCAGCCCGGCGGGGCGGTGCTGGCGATCACCCATTTCGGCTACCTGGACTTCGCCCTGGCCGAGTGGGCTCTCTGGCACCGCAACCGCCGGCTGATCCGGTTTTTGGCCACCGCCCGGGCCTTCGAGCATCCGGTGGCCGGCCCGTTGCTGCGCGGCATGGGCCACATCCCGGTCGAGCGCTCGGCCGGGGCGCAGGCCTACCGGCACGCCGTGGCGGCGCTGCGGGCGGGCGAGCTGGTCGGCGTCTTCCCGGAGGGGCAGGTCAACGCCGAGGACGTCGGGCCGCTCAAGTCGGGCGCGGTCCGGATGGCGGCTCAGGCCGGCGTCCCGATCATTCCGGTCGTGGTCTGGGGCGGGCAGCGGGTACTGACCAAGGGACGCCGGTTCAGCCTGCGCCGGGCCTGGGGCAGCTCGGTGCTGATCAGCGTGGGCGAACCGATCCGGATCGGGCCCGACCCGGTGGCCGAGCGGGTCGAGGCCGACACCGACGCGCTCCGCACGACCCTTCGTGCCATGGTGGAGCATGCTCAGATCCGGTGACGACGCTCCCGACTTCGCCCGGCCCGACCAGTCCGGCCACGTGGTCCGGCTCAGCGAACTGCTCGCCGCGGGGCCGGTGGTGCTGTTCTTCTACCCGGCCGCGATGACCAGTGGCTGCACCGCCGAGGCCTGCTCCTTCCGCGACCTGGCGGCCGAGTTCGCGCAGGCCGGAGCCCAGCGGGTAGGGATCAGCGCCGACGCCGTCGACCGGCAGAAGCAGTTCGCCGACGCCCACGGCTTCGACTATCCGCTGGTCTCGGACCCCGACCGCACGGTGGCCGCCGCCTACGGGGTGCGGCGCCGGTTCGGCCCCAGCCCGGTGAAGCGGGCCACCTTCGTGATCGGGACGGACCGGAAGATCATCCAGACGGTGGCCAGCGAGCTGCGGATGAGCAAGCACGCCGACGAGGCCCTGGCCGCGCTCAACCTGCCCTGAATCAGCCCTGACACAGCCTTGAGCGCGGCCTCTCCGGTCGCCGGCGGGGTCAGAGCCGGGGGTCGACCGGCTCCGACTCCAGGGCCAGGACGGCGAACACCGGTTCGTGCACCCGCCACAGCGGTTCTCCCTCGGCCACCCGCTCCAGGGCCTCCAGGCCCAGTGCGTACTCGCGCAGGGCCAGCGAGCGCTTGCGGCCGAGCCCGCGCTCGCGCAGCCGGGCCAGGTGGCCGGGCAGGGTGTAGTCGGGCCCGTAGATGATCCGCAGGTACTCCCGGCCCCGCACCTTGATCCCGGGCTGGACTAGCCCGCGCCGGCCGCGGACCAGGTTGGCCAGCGGCTTGACCACCATGCCCTCGCCGCCGTCCGTGGTCAGCCCGCTCCACCAGGCGACGGCGGCCGCGACCTGATCGGCGTCGGACACCTCGAGCACCAGCCGCCGGGTGGTCCGGACCAGCGCCGGGTCGGCCTCGACCAGCCGGTCGGCGACCGACAGGTGCCAGCCGTGATCGCGCTGGTGGTACGTCGTCCCCTCGGTGGCCAGCACCTGGAACGGCGCGACCTGGACGCCGTCCAGCCCGTCGGTCGGCCAGACGTACTGCCGGTAGGCGGCGGTGAAACCGTCGGCGTTGACCGCCCGGGCCCGGGTCCGGGCCAGCAGTTCGGCCACGTCCGGCCCGGCTGCTGCGGTGCCGGTCCCGGTGGTCCGCTCGGCCGCCGCCCGCAGGGCCGCGACCGCCGCCGGCAGGGCGTTGCCGGCGGCGGCCCCGACCGAGGCGTACTGCTCCCGCAGCAACGACCCGGCCTTGAGCGACCAGGGCAGCAACTCGGCGTCCAGCAGCAGCCAGTCGGTGTCGAGCTCCGACCACAGGCCGGCGGTGTCGATCGCGGTCCGCAGCCGGGCCAGCAGCTGCTCGGTCAGGGCCGGGGCCAGGAACGGCCGGCCGGTCCGGGTGTGGATCGCCCCGGTGGTGCCTTCGGCCGCGCCGAACCGGCGGGTCGCGGTGGCCTGGTCGCGGGCGATCAGCAGCACCGCCCGCGAGCCCATGTGCTTCTCCTGGCAGATCACCGTCTCCACGCCGTCGCTCGCGAACGCGGAGAACGCCGTCGACGGGTGCTCGAGCAGGTCGCCCGAGGACACCGTCGCGCAGGGAGCCATCGTCGGCGGCAGGTAGAGCAGCCGGCGCGGATCGAGGGCGAACCGGCTCATCACCTCGAGGGCGCCGGCCGCGTTCTCCTCCCGCACGGTCACCCGCCCGTGGTGCCGGGTCTCGATCACCCGCTTGCCCAGGACGTCGGTCAGGTCCAGCCCGCCGGGCTCGCGCCCGGCCGGTGCGGTCGGGCCGGACGTGGTCGCGGGCTCGGCCTCCAGTGGGCGAACCGGCTCGTACCAGACTTTCTCGGCCGGCACGCTGACGATCTCCCGCTCCGGGTAGCGCAGTGCGGTCAGCCGGCCGCCGAAGACGCAACCGGTGTCCAGGCACAGGGTGTTGTTGATCCACTCGGGCGTGACCACCGTGGTGTGCCCGTACAGCACCATGGCCCGGCCCCTGTAGTCCTCGGCCCAGGGGTAGCGCACCGGCAGGCCGTACTCGTCGGTCTCGCCGGTGGTGTCGCCGTAGAGCGCGAAACTGCGCACCCGGCCCGACGTCCGCCCGTGGTAGGCCTCCTTCAGGCCGGCGTGGGCGACCACCAGCCGGCCGCCGTCCACCACCAGGTGCGAGACCAGGTCGCGGCAGAAGGCCTCGACCTCGGCCCGGAACTCGGCCGGCTCGTCGGCCAGCTGGGCCAGGGTCTGGGCCAGCCCGTGCCCGACCTGCACGTTCCGCCCGGCCAGGGCCCGGACCAGCTTGTTCTCGTGGTTGCCGGGCACGCACAGAGCATGCCCGGCCTTGACCATGCCCATCACCAACCGCAGCACCCCGGGGGAGTCCGGCCCGCGGTCGACCAGATCGCCGACGAAGAACGGCCGGCGGTTCGAGCCGGCCGGGGCGAGCGCGTCCACCGGGCGCCCCTCGTCGTCCCGGATCAGGGTGTAACCCAGCTCCTGAAGCAGGGTTTCGAGCTCGGACCGGCAACCGTGGACGTCGCCGATCACGTCGAACGGGCCGGTCTGGTCGCGCCGGTCGTTCAGCAGCCGCTGGCGGACCACGGTCGCGGCCTCCACCCGGGCCACCGAGTCGAGCACGTGCACCTTGCGAAAGCCCTCGCGGGAGAGACCCTTCAAAGAACGCCGGAGCTGGTCGGCCTGCCGGTGGATCACTCGGTCGGGGATGTCCCGGTCGGCCCGGCCCGCGTTCCGTTCCAGACAGACCTGTTTGGGCACGTCGAGCACGATCGCCACCGGCAGCACGTCGTGCTCGCGCGCCAGCTCGATCAGCTTGGCCCGGGCGTCGCGCTGCACGCTGGTGGCGTCGACGACGGTCAGCAGGCCGGCCCGCAGTCGCTTGGCCGCGATGTAGTAGAGGACGTCGAAGGCGTCGGCGGTGGCGCCCTGGTCGTTCTCGTCGTTCGAGACCAGAGCCCGGCAGGTGTCGCTGGAGAGCACCTCGTGGGGGCCGAACGCGGCCCGGGCGAACGTCGATTTGCCCGACCCGGAGGCGCCGATCAGCACGACCAGCGACAGCTCGGGAACGGCCAGCTCGACCTGGGTGGTGGGCCGGGTGGTGGGCTCGGTGGTGGGCTCGGTGGTGGACTCAGACATCGGGGTTCCTCACGAACAGGGCGAGCTGGGTCGGTGGGCCGACCTCGGAATCGTCCGGGCCGACCGGCCGGAAGTCGACCTGGTAGCCGTACTCGGCCGCGACCCGGCCGGCCCAGGACCGGAACTCGGCCCGGGTCCACTCGAACCGGTGGTCGCGGTGCCGCGTGTTGCCGGCCGGCAGGTCGGCGAAGCGCACGTTGTGCTCGACGTTGGGAGTGGTGACCACGACCCGGCCGGGCCGGGCGGCGCCGAACACGTTGCGTTCCAGGGCCCCGAGCCGGGGCGGGTCGACGTGCTCGATCACCTCCATCAGCACGGCCGCGTCGAACCCCTCGATCTCGGCGTCCCGGTAGGTCAGGGACGACTGGCGCAGGGTGATCCGCTCCCGGACCCGGTCCGGCAGCTGGTCCAGATGCAGCCGCCGGGCCGCGATCTCGAGGCTGCGATGGGCGACGTCGACCCCGAGGATCCGCCGGTGGGCCGGGTCGTCGAGCAGTTGCCGCAGCAGTTTTCCCTCGCCGCAGCCGAGGTCGACCACGCTGCTGACGCCGGCTCCGCGCAGGGCCTCCAGGACGGCGTCCCGGCGCTGGTCGGCCAGCGTCATCCGCACCTCGGGTTCGACCGGGTCCGAACCGGGCCGGGCCGCGGGCTCGGGCCGATCGGCGTCCGGCGGGTCGGGCTGCTCGTCCAGCTGCTCGTCCAGCTCGGCCAGCCGGTCGCTCGCGGTGACCACCAGGGCGCGGCGGTGCCGCAGGTAGCGGGCGGTGATCAGGTCGCGCTCGGGATGCTCGCCGAGCCAGCCCTCGCCGGCCCGGATCAGCTTGTCGACCTCGTCCGGGCTGACCCAGTAGTGCTTGGCGTCGTCCAGCACCGGCAGCAGCACGTAGAGCTGGTTCAGGGCGTCGGCCAGCCGCAGGCGCCCGGTCAGCTCCAGGTCGACGTAGCGGGACGGCCCCCAGTCGAGGGCCGGATCGAGCGGCACGGCGGTGGCCCGGACCTGCCAGCCCAGCGGCCCGAACAGCCGCTCGGCGACCTGGGGCCCGCCCCGGCAGGGCAGGGCCGGCACGTGGATGCCGAGGTCGAGAGGGACGTCGGGCAGGTCGGGCCGGTGGTCGCAGCGGCCGGCCATCGCCGTCCGGTAGACCCCGGCCAGGGCCACCGCGAGCATCGAGGACGCCGCGTAGGGCCGGTCGTTGACGTACTGAGCCAGCGAGAAGTCGTCCGAGCCACCGAACTTGCGGCCCCGGACCAGGTCGATCGGGTCGACCTCGAGCAGCAATGCCGCGGTGCACCGGTTCTCGGTCGCCTCCGGGTAGAAGACGTGGGCCCGGCCGACCGGCAGGTCGAAGGCCTGGGCCCGGTCCGGGTGCTTGTGCAGCAGGTAGCCCAGATCGGTGGCCGCGGCGTCCGATCCGGTGGTGGTCGAGCTGATGGTGAGGAGCACGCCCCGCAGTCTCCCCGAGTCCGGGGGCACTCGACACCGAGTTTCGTCCCGTTCCCTATTGCGCACCGAGGCATCGAGTGCCTTTAATGATGGCACTGAGTGCATCGGCGCCTCATTGGGCGTCGGTCGACCCGGCTCGGCGCCCCCTCCTGGGCGGCCTCGGACCGGCTGTCTGAGAGGAGTCGACGATGACCAGTCCCACTCTCGTGCGGGGTCCGGGCGGTCCGGCCCAGTCCGGCGAGCGCGACACCCAGCTCTACGTGATCTCCACGCACAAGGTCCGCGACCGCGACGGCAAGCCGCCGTTCCGATGGGTTCCGTACGGCGTCGAGCACGCCTGGACCGCAGGCAGCCACCGCACGCTCTGCGGCGAATGGGTCTCGGGCTGGACGGTTTTCTGGGAGCGCCGGTTCTCGGCCACCCCGGCCACCGCCTGCCACGCCTGCATCGAGGCCAGCCTGCCCGACGAGTCCCGGCGCCGGCTCGACCCGGTGCGGTCCTGACCCCGGGCCACTTGTCCGGACTGCGACACGACCCCCCTGCCGGGTATGGTCGCGCCATGTCCCAGACTCCGATCGCGGCCACGGATTCCGGCGCCGTCGGGGGCTCGGCCGCGGCCGCCACCCGGGCTCGGATCGCGGCCGCGGCGCTCGAGTTGTTCGCGGTGCAGGGGTACGACGGCACCACGGTCGACGCGATCGCGGAGCGGGCCGGCATCGCCCGGCGCACCTTCTTCCGGTACTTCCGCTCCAAGGACGACGTGATCTTCCCCGATCACGAGATGATGCTGGCCGCCGTGGTCCACGACCTGGCCGGGCAGTCGGCGTCCTCACCGCTGGTGGCCATCTGCAGCGGGGTCCGGCTGGTGCTGCGCAGTTACGTCGCCGACCCGGCGGTCTCGGTGCAGCGCTACCGGCTGACCCGCAGTGTGGCGGCCCTGCGGGAGCGGGAGCTGGCCGGCGTCCGCAGCTACGAACGGGCCTTCAGCCGGTACCTGCGGGGGCGGATGGCCGGCGAGGTCTCCGAGGCCGACGTGATCCTGCGGGCCGACGTGCTCGCGGCCACCGTGGTCGCGGCCCACAACGCCGTCCTGCGCGAATGGTTGCGGGCCGGCGGCGACTACGACCCGATGGCCGACCTGGAGCAGGCCTTCGACTGGGTGGTGCGGACCTTCGAGCCCAAGCCCCGCTCGCTGCAGACCCCGAAGCGGGAGCAGCCGCAGCTGGTGCCGGCCGGGTCCGCGCCCGACGGCAGCGATGTCGTGGTGGCCGTGTTCCGGGCCGACCAGCCGATCGGGGACGTCGTCGAGCGGATCTCCCGCTCGCTCTAGATCCGGGCCTGCCAGACGTCGTCGTCCTTGAGCAGGGCGGTCACCTCGGCCGGCAACGTGCCGCTGCAGACGTCGGCCAGGGTCGTCCCCTCCAGCACCACCCGCATCTTGGCCCGGAGGGCGACCCAGATGTCGCGCAGAGCCACCGCCGCACCGGCGTAGGCCACGTTCTCCGGCCGCTCGCCGGCGATGTTGGCCAGCGGGCCGTCGATCGCCCGGATCACGTCGGCGATCCGTACCTGATCGGCGGGCAGGGCCAAGCGGTAACCACCCTCGGCCCCCCGCCGGCTCTGGACCAGGCCGGCCGTCCTCAGCTCGGCCAGGATGTTCAGCAGGAACGGCAGTGGAATGCTCTGCCGCTCGGCCACCGCCTCGGTCTTGATCCAGGCCCCCTCGGGAGAGGAGGCCAGTTCGAGGGCCGCACGGATGGCGTAATCGGTCTTGGCGGAGATGCGCACGGAAGCATTCTGCCCTTGTTCGGTGAAGAACGATGCCAGTCCCGTTCCGCCGGGGCCGCCGACCCGCTCAGCGGTGATCCAGGATCGGCCCGATCGCCGGGCCGGCGTCCAGTTCGTCGAGCTCGGCGGAGTCGCCCGGGTAGTCCAGGGTGGCGTCCGGCCGGGGCGTGACGGGGGTCGCGGCGTGCTGCCGCCGGTCGGAGATCATGCTGGTCACGGCGGTGATCAGGACGATCCCGACGACGACGCCGAGGGAGATCGAGGTCGGGATCTCCGGCGCCCAGTGGAACGGTTCGCCGCCGTTGAGGAACGGCAGGGTGTTGGTGTGCAGGGCCTCCAGAACCAGCTTGGCCCCGATGAAAGCCAGCACCAGCGACAGCCCCTTGCTCAGATGCACCAGCCGGTCGAGCAGGCTGCGGACCACGAAGAACAGCTGCCGCAACCCGATCAGGGCGAACGCGTTGGCGCTGACCACCAGGAACGGCTCGGTGGTGAGCCCGAAGATGGCCGGGATCGAGTCGAGGGCGAAGAGCACGTCGGTGAACCCGATGGCCAGCATGGTCAGCAGCATCGGGGTGACCAGCAGCCGGCCGTTCTGCCGGATCGTGAGCCGGCTGCCGTGCCAGACCGGTGTGTTCGGCAGCAGCCGGTTCAGCAGGCGAACGGTGGTCGGCTCGTCGGCCGCCGGGCCTCCCGGTGGGGCCGGCGCCGCGGTCTCGCTCTGCTCGGCGTGGTCGGACCGGAGCATCGAGTAGGCGGTGTAGAAGAGGAAGGCGCCGAAGATGTAGAACAGCCAGGAGAACTGGGTCAGGGCCACCGCGCCGACCGCGATCAGCCCACCCCGCAGCACCAGCGCGATCACCACGCCTACGGTGAGCACCCGCAGCTGCAGTTGTGAGGGCACCGCGAACCGGGCCATCAACACCATGAAGACAAAAAGATTGTCCACACTCAGGCTGTACTCGGTGAGCCAGCCGGCCAGGAACTGACCGCCGTAGGTGGCTCCGAACGAGAGCCCGACCACCAGCCCGAAGATCAGGGCGACAGCGATGTAGAAGATCACCCATCTGGCGCTCTGCCGGGCACTCGGCCGGCCCCGCCGCCCACTGATCACCAGATCGATGATCAGCAGCAGCCCGATGACCGTGAGGGTTCCGACCCACCATCCGATGGTGACCTGCATGTTTGCCTCCGGTTCGATGGATCGAGAAAGAACCGGAGGTCTCCTCCGCCCTGTGAGAACAGGCAGGGCCGAAGGTGCCGGGCGTACCAGGTTCGCCGCGCGAACCGGGCAGAGGCCGTGCTGACGACACCAACGCTAGGGGAGTACTCCCCTCCACTGGTTACAAGTCTGACGGGGGGTGCGGGTATTTCCAAGCCACCGCACAGGACAGGATGGACGGATGCATCGGCCGGAGCGTGACCTGAGGGTGGCGGCCACCGTGCTCGGCTGGATCGGCGTCATCCTGCTGGTCGATGCCGTCCCCGGCCTGACCGGTCACGAACTGGCCCGTCAGCTGGTGCTGGCCGGGCTCACCTGGCTGCTGCTGGGCGCTCTGCTGCGCCGCGAGCCGGTGCTGGTGCGGGTCCAGACCCTGCTCGTGGTTGGTTTCGCCTCGGTGATCGAGTACACCTTCTCGCCGCTGCTGGGGGCCTACGTCTACCGGATCGGCACGGTGCCCGGCTTCGTGCCGCCGGGCCACGGCCTGGTCTACCTGGCCGCGCTGGCCCTCGGCCGCAGCGCCCTGCTGCGGGCCCACTCGCGGGCCGCGGTCACACTGACCGTCTCGATCGGCGGGGCCTGGACGGCGTACGGGTTGCTGAGCTCGCGGCACGACGTGCTGGGCGCGTTCTGGTTCGGCTGCCTGCTCGGCTTCCTGCTCTGGGGCCGGGCCCGGCTGCTGTACGTCGGCTGCTTCGTCGTCGTCAGCTATCTGGAACTGGTCGGCACGTCGCTCGGCACCTGGGCCTGGCAGCCCACCGATCCGGTGCTGCACCTGATCGGCCAGGGCAACCCGCCGTCCGGGGCGGCCGGAGGCTACGGCTGGTTCGATCTCGGGGCCGGCCTGCTGGCGCCGGTCCTGATCGCGGCCTGGGGCCGGCGGTTCGGCCCAGCGGCCGCCGGTCAGTCCGAGGACTTGCGCAGCGCCTCCAGCGCGGCCGCGTGCAGCAGTCCGTTGCTGGCCACGGCGTTGCCGCCGTACGGCCCCTCGACACCGTCCAGCGAGGTGAACGCCCCGCCCGCCTCGAGCACGATCGGCACCAGCGCGGCCATGTCGTACAGCGCCAGTTCGGGCTCGCAGGCCAGGTCGACGGCGCCCTCGGCCAGCAGCATGTACGACCAGAAGTCGCCGTAGGCCCGGCTGCGCCAGACCTGGCGGGTCAGGTCGAGGAAGGCCTCGCCGCGGCCCTGGTCCTCCCAGCCGCGGAACGAGGCGTACGACAGCGAGGCGTCGCTGAGCTGCTCGACCTTGGACACCTGCAGTCGCCGGGCCGCGGACAGGCTGCGGCCGGTCCAGGCGCCGGTGCCGCTGGCGGCCCACCAGCGCCGTCCCAGCGCCGGCGCCGAGACCAGGCCCAGCACCGGGCGCTTGGCGTCGACCAGGCAGATCAGGGTGGCCCAGACCGGTACACCGCGGACGAAGTTCTTGGTTCCGTCGATCGGGTCGACGATCCACTGCCGGGCACCGTGGCCGGAGGAGCCGAACTCCTCGCCCAGGACGGCGTCCCGGGGCCGGGTCCGCTTCAGCGAGTTGCGGATCAGCTCCTCGGCGGCCCGGTCGGCGTCGCTGACCGGCGTCAGGTCGGGCTTGGTCTCGACCACCAGGTCGACGGCCTGGAACCGGGACATGGTGAGCCGGTCCACCTGATCGGCGATCACGTGTGCCAGCCGGAGATCATCGTCATAACCCACGGGGACGGACGGTACCGTTGTTTCGCCCCGCTCGTCCGAAAAGGATGAGCCCGATCTGGGCCGTTCGGCCGGGGCCCGGGCGGTGGACCGAAATCCTCGCCGGTAACTGGTTGAGGGTTTAAGGTCTGGCCCATGTTCGATCTCATCAACGGGCTTCCCGTTCACGCGCTCGTCGTCCACGCGGTCGTCGTGCTGCTGCCGCTGCTGTCGGTCGTGACGGTGCTGTTCGTGATCCGGCCGAAGTGGCGCTCGGAACTGCCCTGGGCGATCCTCGGCAACGCCCTCGCCTTCCTGGCCTCGTTCGTGGCCAAGGAGTCGGGCGAGAAGCTCCAGGCCCGGCTGAGCGGGGTGACTGGGTCCGAGGTCGCCGCCCACCATGCCGCCCTCGGCCGCGATCTGCAGTACTTCGCCTTCGCCCAGCTGGTCGCCTCGATCATCGCCTGGTGGCTGGTCCGCCGGGCCACCACCGGCGCGTCCACCACCGGCGCGTCCACCACGGGTGCGGCCGGCTCCGACCGTGCCCTCGCCGGTTCCGAGGCGGTGGCCCGCCCGCTGCTGGCCGGGGCCATCGCGCTCACCCTGGTCGCCGGGGTCGCGGCCACGGTCTGGACCTACCGGGTCGGGGACAGTGGGGCCAAGGCGGTCTGGTCCGACACCATCGCCAACACCAAGGCCCCCTGACCAAGAGCTCAGGGTTCGGCCGGGGCTCCGGAGCGAGCCCGCAGCAGGCGGCGCAGGGATTCGAGGCGCGCCGCGCCGCTGGAGCCGGCGTGCCCCTCGGCGACCCAGTCGTCCAGCCCGCACTCCGGCTCGTCGTGGGTGCATCCGCGCGGGCACTCGGCGGTGCCGGCGGCCAGCTCGGGGAAGGCCCGCAGGATCCGGTCCGGGTCCACGTGGGCCAGGCCGAACGAGCGCACGCCGGGGGTGTCGACCACCCAGCCGCCGTCCGGCAGCCGCAGCGCGACCGCCGAGGTCGAGGTGTGCCGGCCCCGCCCGGTGACGTCGTTGACCCGGCCGATGGCCCGGTCGGCGCTCGGGACCAGGGCGTTGACCAGTGTCGACTTACCCACCCCGGAGTGCCCGATCAGCACCGTGACCCGGCCGGTCAGGTGCTCGCGGACCTCGTCCAGCCCGACGATCCGGACGCCGCCCTCGGGCGAGTCCGCGGTCCGGTGGGTGACCAGCCAGGGCACCTCCAGCGCGGCGTACCCGGTGGTGAACTCGGCCGGGTCCTTCAGGTCGGCCTTGGTCAGCACCAGCAGGGGGTCCAGTCCGGCGTCGTAGGCGGCGACCAGGCAGCGGTCCACCATCCGGGCCCGGGGCTCCGGATCGGCCAGCGCGGTGACCACGGCCAGCTGGTCGGCGTTGGCCACGATCCCGCGCTCGACCGGATCGGTGTCGTCGGCACTGCGGCGCAGCATCGAGCGGCGCGGCTCGACCCGCACGATCCGGGCCAGCGAGCCCGGCTGCCCGGACACGTCCCCGACCAGGCCGACCCGATCGCCGACCAGCACCGCCGACTTGCCCAGCTCACGGGCCTTCATCGAGACGATCACCGGCGCCGACTCGGCCGCTTCGAAGCCGCCGAGCAGGCAGCCGTACCGCCCCCGGTCGACGGTGACCACCTGGGCGGTCAGGGCGTCGCTGTGAGTGGGCCGGTCCTTGGTCCGGGGCCGGGAGCCGCGCGGATTCGGCCGGAACCGGATCTGCGACTCGTCGTCCCGAGGTGGCCGTGGGGACATCAGTTCCCGGAGTCGGTGAGCATCCGGCCCCACAGACCGGTGAAGTCGGGCAGCGTCTTGGCCGTGGTGCCGATGTTCTCCACCAGCACGCCCGGCACTCGCAGGCCGATCACGGCGGCGGCGGTGGCGATCCGGTGGTCGTCGTAGGTCCGGAAGGTGCCGCCGTGCAGCTTGGCCGGCTTGATGATCAGGCTGTCCGGGGTCTCGGTGACGTCGCCGCCGAGCCGGTTGATCTCGGTCGCCAGGGCGGTCAGCCGGTCGGTCTCGTGACCGCGCAGATGGGCGATGCCGCGCAGGTGGGACGGCGTCTCGGCAAGGGCCGCGAGGGCGGCCACCACCGGCGTCAGCTCACCGGCCGAGCTCAAGTCGGCATCGATCCCGTAGAGCTCGCCGACCCCCTCGACGGTCAGCCCGTCGCGGTCCAGCGACACCTCGGCCCCCATCGAGTCGAGCAGGTCGCGCAGCTCGTCGCCGGCCTGAGTGGTGTACTGCGGCCAGCTCGAGACCTGGACCCGGCCCCCGGTGACCGCGGCCGCGGCCAGGAACGGGGCCGCGTTCGACAGGTCGGGCTCGACCAGCACGTCGAGCCCGCCGACCCGGCCCGGTTCGACCCGCCAGATTTCCGGCTCCGAGTCGTCGATCACCACGCCGACATCCCGGAGCGCCTCGACGGTCATCGTGACGTGCGGGGCGCTCGGGATCGGCGGCCCGACGTGCCGCAGGGTCAGGCCCTCGTCGAACCGGGCGCCGACCAGTAGCAGGGCCGAGACGAACTGGGACGACGCCGAGGCGTCGACCTCGATCGTTCCGCCGCGGACCCGACCGGTACCGCGCACCACGAACGGCAGCCGGCCGGTACCGGAATCGTCCACATCGACCCCGAGATCCCGTAGGGCCCGGACGATCGGGCCCATCGGCCGCTTGCGGGCGTACGGGTCGCCGTCGAACGCGATGTCGCCGGTGGCCAGCGCGGCCACCGGCGGCAGGAAGCGCATCACGGTGCCGGCCAGGCCGACGTCGATCGTGGCCGGCCCGTGCAGCTCACCCGGGGTGATCAGCCAGTCCGCGCCGAACCCGCCGCTGGCGGTGGCGTCCTCGATCCGGGCCCCGAGGGCCGCCACCGCCCCGGCCATCAGCAGGGTGTCGCGCGAACGCAACGGGGCCCGCAGCCGGGAGGGCTCGTCGGCCACGGCCGCGAGCACCAGGTAGCGGTTCGTGAGCGACTTGGAGCCGGGCAGCGAGACGGTCGCCCGCACCGGGTGGTCGATGGTCGGAGCCGGCCAGAGATCATCACTCATAATTCGCCGAGCGTAGTGTGCGGGCCGGGCCGACGTCGGACCGGCGTCAGACCGGCAGGCTCGCCCGGGCCTTGCCGGCGGCCTTGTTGGCGGCCTTGGTCGCCTTCGCCGTCTGCTTGCTCGCGGCCTTGCTGACCTTGCTGCTCTGCTTGTCGGCCACCTTCAGCGCCCGCTTCTGCGCCTTCCTGGCCGCCTTGCGGGCCTTGCGACCGCTCTGGCGGGCCGACTCCTGGGCGTCCTTCACCGACAGGACGGCGCCGGTGCCGGCGTCGCGCGCGGCCGAGGCGGCCAGCTTGCCGGCCCGCCGGCCGCGCCAGGCCAGGCCCGGCCGGCCCTCGGTGTCGACCGAGGCCAGCAGGGCACCGCCGAGCAGGCCCAGGTTGGTGATGAACGTGTTGCGCTGGCTGCGCCGCAGCTCCGGGTCCTTCTCCTTCCAGAACGGCTGGTTGTTCTGGACGGCGGGCGCGGCCACCACGATGGCCAGCGCCGACAGCCGGGGCAGCTTGCCCGCGGAGAGCAGCAGGCCGGCCACCGCGGTCACGGCGCCGGCGCCGCGGACCACCTGCAGCGGGTCGGCGGGCAGCTTGAGCGGCCCGGAGGCCTTCTGGATGAGCGGGCCGGAGATCTCGACCTGAGGGCCCGGATGACGGGCGGCTTCGAGCCCGCTCTGGATCAGCGGAGCGGCGAGGAGCGGGCGGGCCAGGCGGCGAACGATCGTCATTCTCCTTTGCTACCGCTATCCGGCCGGTAGTGCGAGCGGACAGGCCACAAAATCCGCCCTAATCCGACCCGGCGGCGGGATCCGCCATCTCGCCTACGCTTCTTGCCATGTGTGGACGCTATGCCTCCAGCCGCAATCCGGATGATCTGGTCGAGCTGTTCGAGATCGAGGAGAACGACCTCGACCCCGGCGCCGACCCGGCCGATCCGGCCGCCGATCCGGTCGTCCCCGACAAGGTCACGCTGACCGGGTACAACATCGCCCCGACCGACACCGTGCCGATCGTGCTCGAGCGGGTGCTGTCGCCGGTCACGGTGGAGCGGGAGAAGGGCGAGTCCGAGCCGGGGGAGTCGGTCCAGGCCGGCCCGGCCGGTCAGACCGTTCCCGACGCGCCGACCCGGGTGGTCCGCCGGCTGCGCCCGCTGACCTGGGGCCTGGTGCCGTCCTGGAGCAAGGACCGGACCGGCGGGGCCCGCATGATCAACGCCCGGGCCGAGAGCCTGCTGGAGAAGCCGGCCTACAAGAAGGCGGCGCTGACCCGGCGCTGCCTGGTGCCGGCCGACGGCTGGTACGAGTGGCAGGTCAGCCCGACCGAGAAGGACGCCAAGGGCAAGCCGCGCAAGCAGCCCTTCTTCATCCACCCGGCGGACGGCGCCGGCCTGGCGTTCGCCGGGATCTACGAGTTCTGGCGCGATGCGGCCCGGCACGCCGACGACCCGCAGGCCTGGCTGGTCACGTTCGCGATCATCACGACCGCGGCCGAGCCCGGCCTCGACGTGATCCACGACCGGATGCCGCTGGTGCTGCCGGCCGATCGCTGGCCGGCCTGGCTCGACCCGGCTCAGCGCGACCCGGACACGGTCCGGGCCCTGCTGGAGAACCCGCCGCCGGGCCGGTTCGCCACCCTGCCGGTCAGTACCCGGGTCAACTCGGTTCGCAACGACGGCCCCGAACTGCTCGACCCGGCGCCCGAGAACCAGCTGATCGGCGTCCTCGACCCAGCCACCGGGGAGCTGATCGGTGGCCGGGCCGAGCGGCTGGCGGAGCCGCTGTTCTGAACGCCGTCGGGCCCGCCGTCCCCACCGACGTGATCGACGTGCCGACCTCCCTGGGCCTGGCCCGGCTGCACGTCTGGTCGCCGCCGGCGGCCGCCGGGCGACTGGTGCTCGGTCACGGTGCCGGGGGCGGGATCGGCGCACCCGACCTGACCGAGATCCGGGCCGCTGTGGTCGCCGCCGGCTGGGAGGTGGTGCTCCTCGAGCAGCCCTGGCGGGTGGCGGGCAAGCGGGTCGCCTCCCCGCCGCCGCGGCTCGACATCGGCTGGACCGAGGCGCTGGTGGCGCTGCCCGCGCTGCCGCCCGTCGGCGGCGTCCGTCCGCCGCTGGTGCTCGGAGGCCGCAGTGCCGGAGCCCGGGTGGCCTGCCGGACCGCGCTCGCGCTGGGCGCCACCGCCGTCTGCGGCCTGGCCTTTCCGCTGCACCCGCCCGGCCGCCCGGACCGGTCCCGGGTTCCGGAGCTGGCCGGAGCGGGCGTGCCGGTGTTCGTCGTCCAGGGGATCAAGGACCCGTTCGGCGGCCCGGCCGACATCACCGCCCTCGGCCTGCCCGGGGTCGAGGTGGTCGGGGTACCCGGCGACCATTCGCTGGCCCGGCCGGTGGCGGTGCCCCGAGCGGTGGCGGTCGCGGTGGCCGCGCGATTGCCCGTGTGGAGCCAGGAATGACCCTCCGTCCGGCCGTGTTGTGCAGGTGCGACGGATCGGCGGGGCTCGCTGGTCCAGGCGTCCGACACGGGAAGGAGATCGTTCGTTGCTACTCGTGACGACGGTGGACGAGATGGGCCGAACGGGCCCGGCGACGTCCGGTCAGTCCGCAGGCATGGCCTGGGCGGGTGTCAGTGCCCCCGTACAGCTAGGCTCGACGGTGATGGATGGCCAAGCGGGTCGCGCACCGGCGACCGAGACGACGCAGGAGCGGTCTGCCCGCTTCGAGCGTGATGCACTGCAATATCTGGACCAGCTCTACTCGGCGGCCCTGCGGATGACTCGCAACCCGGCCGATGCCGAGGATCTGGTGCAGGAGACCTTCACCAAGGCCTTCGCCTCGTTCCACCAGTACCAGCCGGGCACGAATCTCAAGGCCTGGCTGTACCGGATCCTGACCAACGCGTACATCAACACGTACCGCAAGAAGCAGCGCGAGCCGCTTCAGGCTCAGACCGACGAGATCGAGGACTGGCAGATCGCCCGGGCCGGCTCGCACACGTCGGCCGGTCTGCGCTCGGCCGAGGCCGAGGCGCTCGACCGGCTCCCCGACTCCGACGTGAAGGAAGCGCTGCAGCGCATCCCCGAGGAGTTCCGGATCGCGGTCTATCTGGCCGACGTCGAGGGCTTCGCTTACCGGGAGATCGCCGATATCATGGGCACGCCGATCGGCACAGTGATGTCCCGACTGCACAGAGGCCGGCGTCAGTTGCGGGGCATGCTGGAGGAGTACGCAGCCGACCGTGGCATGGTGGCGTCCCGGCCCGAGGATGGTGCGGCGTGAGCTGTGATGCCGACGACGCGGACTGCGCGCAGGCTCTGGCCCGGGTGTACGAGTACCTGGACGGCGAGTTGGGGCCCGACGATCTGGCCCGGATCCGGGTGCACATCGACGACTGCGAACCCTGCCTCAAGCAGTACGACCTCGACATCGCCCTGAAGGCGTTGATCCGTCGCAGCTGCCAGGAATCGGCCCCGGCCGACCTGCGCGACCGGATCATGATCAAGATCACCGAGGTCAGGATCGAGCTCGGCGGCTGACTCCGCTCGAGTTGAACCAGAAAGTGCCCCTCACCCGATCGGGTGAGGGGCACTTTCCGGTCGTGCTCGGGGCCGGTCCGCCAGTTCAGGCGTTGGGACGGTTCCCGTGGTTCGCCGAGCTGCCCTTACGGGACCGGCGCTTGCGTCCGCGCTTGCTCATAGTGGCCTCCTAGATGTCGACTGCCCCCATCTTGACATGTCCCGAAGGCTGTTCCGGACACCGGCCGCCCGGGCGGCGGCTCGCCCGATCGGCTCAAGCCGGGGTGGTCGCCCGCCGATCGTGTGTGGGTGAGCGAACCCCCCGTCTCGGTCGTCCCCTTCCTGAAGGCCCTCACCGAGTTGTTCGGGTCCGACCTGCACTGCAAGGTGGGTTCGCCGCCCCGGATCCGGATCGACGGCAACCTGCGCCGGCTCGACGTCCCGGAACTGACCGCGGACGACACCGAGGCCATGGTCGAGCAGGTGCTGCGGGAGGACCTGCGGGCCGAGTTCCTGCGTACCAACGAGGCCGACTTCGCCTACTCGATCCCCGGCGTCGGCCGGTTCCGGGTGAACGCCTTCCGCCAGCGGGGGGCGGCCGGCATGGTCTTCCGCCGGGTCGCGGTCGGGGCGATCCCGCTGGAGGACCTGGGCCTGCCCGAGGCGATCGGCACCCTGGCCATGGAGCGGCGCGGGCTGGTGCTGGTCACCGGCCCGACCGGTTCGGGCAAGACGACGACGCTGGCCGGCATGGTGAACAAGATCAACAGTGAGCGCGAGGTCCACATCGTGACCGTGGAGGACCCGATCGAGGTGCTCCACGAGGACAAGCTGGCCATGGTCAACCAGCGCGAGGTCCGGGTCGACACGGAGAACTTCTCGGTCGCTCTCCGGGCGGCCATGCGTCAGGACCCGGACGTGATCCTGATCGGCGAGATGCGCGACCAGGAGACGGTCCAGGCCGCCCTGGCCGCCGCCGAGACCGGCCACTTCGTGATGTCGACCCTGCACACCCAGGACGCCCAGGAGACGGTCGCTCGGATCATCGACTTCTTCCCGCCGCACGAGCAGAAGCAGGTGCGGCTGTCGTTGGCCGGGTCGCTGCGCGGGATCATCTGCCAGCGGCTGGTGCCCCGGGCCGACAGCCTCGGGCGGTGCCTGGCCGTGGAGATCTGCGTCAACACCGGCCGGGTGGCCGACGCGATCTCCGACCCGGACAAGACCTCGACCCTGACCGACCTGATCAAGGAGGGTGGCTTCTACGGGATGCAGACCTTCGACCATCACCTGGTCACCCTGATCCGCGACGGCGTGGTCTCGATCGACGACGGCCTCGGCGTGGCCAGCAACCCGCACGACCTGACCGTCGAGCTGCGCCGCCTCGGCCTGGTCGCCTGACCTTCTCCGCCGGGATCTCCGCCGGGGTTCTCCGCCGGCGGGTACGGTCGGCGTCATGACGACCCTGCACTTCGAGGTGACGGACGCCGACACGGCCCGGGCGCTCGGCAGCGGTGACGTCGACGTGCTGGCCACGCCCCGGCTGCTGGCCTGGTGCGAGGCGGCCACCGTGGCCGAGCTCGACGCCCGGCTGGGGCCGCAGCGGCCGACCGGGCGGACCAGCGTGGGGTCGAGGGTCAGGCTCGACCATCTGGCCGCCACCCCGGTCGGGGGCCGCGCGTCGGTGACCGCCGAGCTGGAACATCAGGACGGCCGGCTGGTGCGGTTCGCGGTCAGCGCGGTGGATCGGGCCGGGCGGCTGATCGCGACCGGCGAGGTGACCCGGGTGATCGTCGACCGGGACCGGTTCGTCAACCGCCTGCCACCGGCCTGAGGGATCGCCTGATGGCAGGAAAAACACCGGGCGTCGACTTTCCGCCACGAGTAGGGCAGAATCCTGGCATGGACGACGACCGCCTGCGCCTGTTCTCGGTGGCCGTGATCGTGGATCACGGGTTTGCCGCGTTCGAGTTCGCCATCCCGTGCGAGGTGTTCGGCGTCGACCGCACCGCGCAGGGGCTGCCCGCCTTCGACTTCGCGGTCTGCTCGGTCGAGCCCAGGCCGGTGCGCAACCCGCTGGGCTTCGAGCTGAGCACCGCTCACGGTCTGGACCGGGTCGGGCAGGCCGATCTGGTGCTGGTCGTGCCCTGCGGGGCCGGCTACCAGCCCTCGGCCGAGCTGTCGGCCACGCTGCGCGCCGTCACCGAGCGAGGCGCGATCGTGGCCTCGCTCTGCACCGGTGCGTTCACCCTGGCCTACGCCGGCCTGCTCGACGGCCGGCGGGCGACCACCCACTGGATGCACGAGAACGCCTTCCGCGAGCGCTTCCCGGCGGTCGAGCTGGTGCCCGACGTGCTCTACGTCGAGGACGGCACGGTGATCACCAGCGCCGGCACCGCGGCCGGCATCGACATGTGCCTGAACCTGGTTCGCCGGGCCCACGGCGCCGAGACGGCCAATGCCATCGCCCGCCGGATGGTCGTGCCGCCGCAGCGGGACGGCGGTCAGGCCCAGTTCATCGAGACGCCGGTGCGCAACTGCTCGGCCCAGACCCTGGCCCCGGTGCTCGACTGGGCCGCCGGGCGCCTGGCCGAAGATCTGTCCATCACCCGGCTGGCGGCCCGGGCGGCGATGTCCGAGCGCACGTTCGCCCGCCGGTTCCGCGATGAGACCGGGACCACCCCGCACCAGTGGGTCCAGCTGCAGCGGGTCGCGCTGGCCGAGCGGTTGCTCGAAGGCGGCGACCTGGGGGTCGAGGAGGTCGCCCGGCGCTCCGGCTTCGGGTCGGCGGCCATGCTCAGGCACCACTTCGGCCGTCGCCGCCGCACCACGCCGGTCGCGTACCGGCGCACCTTCGGCGCTCCGTCGAGCGCTCCGGCCGGTGCGATCCTCGACGATGCCGGCGTCCACGACGCCTGACCCGTGGCCTTGCCCGGCTCGGGGCGGTGACCGCGGTGGGCCGGTGACCGCGGTGGGGCGGTGGCCGCTGTGGGGCGGTGGGCCGGTGGCCGCTGTGGGGCGGTGGCCGCGGTGGGTGATTCGTTGTCGAAGTGATCGATGTACGAAAACGGTTGTGATCACAACCGCTTTCATTCATCGATCACTTCAGCCTCACCTGACGGCGCGCTGGTCGGGCTGAGGCGGTCGAAGCCCGGTCCCGCGGAACCACGTCGTCCTTTCCCCCACCGACGATGTCAGGGCTGCCTTTTCCACAGATGCCGGTGGTGAACGCCCGCAAGCCCGGGGCCGGGCGACTCTGGCTGGATGGATGAACAATCGTCACTCGACCAGTTGCTCCGGAATCAGCGAGGGCTGGCCGGTCGAGTTCAGCTGCTCGAACTGGGCGTTTCCCGAGAGGCGTTGCGCTGGCGGCTGGGCCGTTCCTGGCGGGCAGTGCTCCCCGGAGTCGTGGCCACCTTTACCGGCGGACTTGATCCTGGGCAGCGGCTGATCGCGGCCCAACTGTATGCCGGACCCTCCGCCTACTTGGCTTCATGGACGGCTGCCGCTTGGTACGGAGTCGATTCCGCCCGACGCCTGCCGGTCGTCCGGCTCATGGTGCCGGCTCGGCTGAGTGCTCGCAGTAGCGGGTCGGTGAAGGTGACTCGGACCAGTCCGCCGGATCTCCTGGTTTCGGAACGAGGTCCACTCCGGATCGGTGCGAGAGCCCGGGCTGTCGTGGACGCGGCTCGCGAGATGGTTGCCGCACGAGAAGCCACGGCTCTGGTGATCGAGGCTGTGCAACGCCGGATCGTCACGGTCGAAGGGCTTCGCCACGAGCTCGAGTGCGGCCCTCGCGGTGGCAGCGCACAGGTACGCCGGGCGGTCGACGCCGCGGAAGTGGGTGCGTGGTCCGTGCCTGAGGCGGATCTTCTGCAGCTCTTGAGCGAGAGTCGAGTCCTGCCTACTCCGTGGGCAAATCCCTGGCTGACCGCGGCCGACGGCGAGCGCCTGCCGACCCCGGACGCCTGGCTGGACGACGTGGGCCTTGCGATCCAGTTGCATTCTCGGACTTACCATGCCCGCGATGCCGACTGGGAGGCGACCGTGACGGGGGACGGCCTGCTGGGGGAGCACGGAGTTCTGGTGGTCGGAGTCACTCCGGCTGGTTTGGCGGCCGATCCGGCCGCAGTCCGACGCCGAGTCGAGCGCGCGTACCTGGCCTTGCAGAACCGTCAACGCCCGCACGTGATCGCCACGCCTCGATCCGAGTTGCGCTGGTCCGCGTGAACCCGGCATCGACCGCCGAGGGAGTGCCGGAGTGCCGGAGCGCTGGAGCGCCGGTGTTTCGGGTGCGCGTGCTGTGTTCGGGTGCTGCGCAGATGCAGAGATCCATGCCTCAAACCGGGGGCGATCACCACCGGATTCACTCATCGATCACTGCACGGCCGAAGGCCAAGGGCACCGCAGCCTCGACCGGGTCAGATGCCGGTGGTGGAGCGGGGGTAGGCCACGGTGGGGTCGGTGAGCACGTTGACGCAGTACGGCAGGTCGGAGGCGAACGCTCGGCGCAGGGCCGGCCCGAGCTGCCCGGGGTCGGTCACCAGTTCGCCGTCACCACCCAGGGCCCGCACCACCTCGTCGTAGCGCGTTCCCGGGGTCAGCTCGGCCGCGACGTCGTACCCGTAGAGGAACTGCATCGGGAACTTCTCCAGCCCCCACATGCCGTTGTTGCCGATCACCATCACCACCGGCAGTTTGTGCCGGACCAGTGTGTCGACGTCCATCAGCGAGAAGCCGGCCGCGCCGTCCCCGAGCAGCAGCACCACCTGGGACGACGGGTGGGCCAGCCGGGCGGCGACGGCGTAGCCGAGGCCGGTGCCGAGGCAGCCGAACGGGCCCGGGTCCAGCCACCGGCCGGGCCGGGCCGGCTCCACGAACCGGCCGGCGAACGACACGAAGTCACCGCCGTCACCGATCACCACCGCGTCGTCGGCGAGCTGGGCGTTCAGCTCGCCGTAGATCCGGCCCGGGTGGATCGGAGCGCGGTCGCTGGTCAGCACGTCGTGGTCGGCGGCGATCGCGGCGCAGTGAGCGGCTCGCAGACGCTGCGCCCATTCCGGCACGCCGGCCGGCAGCCCGGTGCGGGCCAGTCGTTCGTGCAGGCCGGCCAGGATCAGGCCGAGGTCGCCGGTGACCGCGCCGGCCACGGCCACGTGCCCCGCCAGCTGGCTGTCGTCGTCCACCAGTTGGACGACGTCGGCCGGCCGGGCGCCGTCCCGGCCGCCGAACTGCCCGTAACCGAGCCGGAAGTCGAGCGGGGTGCCGGCCACCACGACCAGGTCGGCTCCGGCGAAAGCACTGGAGCGGGCCCGGGTGACCAGGCGGGCGTGGCCGGGCCCGAGGATGCCCCGGCCCATGCCGTTGGCGATCACCGGCAGCCCGAGCTCCTCGACCAGGTCGCAGGCGGCCGATTCGGCGCCACCGGTCCAGACGTCCGAGCCGAGCACCAGTACCGGGCGCTGTGCGACGGCCAGCCGGGCGGCCACGGTGTCCAGCGCATCGGCGTCCGGAACGACTGCGGCCGGTCGATCGAACGCCGGGCGGTCCACCTCGGCCCGGGAGTAGAGGTGGTCCATCCCGATGTCGAGGAAGACCGGCCCCCGGTGCGGGCTCGCGGCCAGCCGCAGCCCGTCGTCCACCGCCGTGATCATCTCGCCGGGCCCGGGCACGGTGGCCGAGCGCTTGGTCACCGTGGTCAACAGTGGTGGGTGGTCCATCTCCTGGAGCGCGCCGCTGCCCCAGCGGAAGTGCGGAGCCCGGCCACCGATCACCAGCAGCGGGGAGCCGTTGTAGTGCGCGGTGGTGACGGCGCTGATCGAGTTGGTCACGCCCGGGCCGGCGGTGACCACGGCCAGGCCCGGCGTCCGGGTCAGCTTGGCCAGGCCCTCGGCGGCGAAGACGGCGGTCTGCTCGTGCCGCACGTCGATCAGGGGCAGGGGCGGCTCGGCCTTGACCGCGCCGTCGTAGAGCGGAAAGACATGAGCCCCGGAGAGGGTGAACATGGCCCGGACGCCGTGGGCCCGGGCGGCCGTCACGGCCAGTTCGCCACCGTGCCTCTCGATCTGCGGCGGAGGACCGACGTCGGCGCTCGTCGGGGTGCGGGCGTCGTCCGGCAAAGCGTCATCGCTCATGCCGTGAGGTTACCCGCGAGTTCAGGCTCGGCCCAGACCTGCGCGCCCGGTGACCGGGCCTGCCGGGGGTGCCCCTGCTCGAGGGGTATCCGTAGGGAGCGGGTGTGCGGGGTCCCGTAGCCGCAACCCACTCCCTACGGGGCGCAATCTCACCTCGAACAACTGAGGTCAGCCTGGGCCGGGGGCGCTGTTGCCGCCCAATCAGCGCCCGTTATGTACATAATTACGGGTTTGGAGCGTTTCAACCAGAGCAAATGCGTGTGACCCAAGACACATTGTTATGCTTTCGAGATAAGACTACGGCGCTCGACCCGGTCGGTAAAGCACCGGGGCGAGCGCCGTGGACGATCTGCGGTCAGCGGTCGACCAAGCTGCCGTTCAGGCGGCCTTGGTCTCCCAGAAGATCGTGCTGATCTCGTCGATCTTCTCCAGCAACTGGTCGGCGACCTTCTCGTCGAGCGAGGCCTTGGTGCCGCCACCGCCGCCGGCCAGCTTGGTGGCCTCGTTGAACAGGCCGTGCAGCTGCGGGTACTTCTCGAAGTGCGGCGGCTTGAAGTAGTCCGTCCACAGCACCCAGAGGTGGTGCTTGACCAGGTCGCTGCGCTCTTCCTTGATGAACAGCGCCCGCTCCTTGAAGACGGCATCGTCCGAGGCGTTGTACTTGGCGATACAGGCCTTGACCGACTGTGCCTCGATCTTGGCCTGGGCCGGGTCGTACACGCCACAGGGAAGGTCGCAGTGGGCGCTGACCTCGGTCGCCCCGAGGGCGTTGAGGAAACGCGAGAGCATTAAGTCACTCCTTTGCGAAGGGGACGTCTGTGACAGTCACGCTACTCCGCGGCCGGGCGCGCCGCGCGTTCCGGGTCCGCTCGTGGGTGATCATCGGGGACGGCGCGCGATCCGGCCCGGGGTCGGCGTCAGCCGGCAGATCGCCACGCCGACCAGATCGTCGTCCGGAACGGCCCCGACGTGCCAGGAGTCGATGCCTTCAGCCGGATTGTCCCGCTCGACCCACCAGCCCCCGGGCTCACGAAAAGCCAGGCGTTTGAGCGACAGTGGCCGGCCGGGCAGTCTGATCACGGCCACCGCGCCGGGTCGGGCCCGGGCCCGACCCCAGGTGACCAGCAGTCGGTCCCCGTCGCGCAGCGTGGGCTCCATCGAACGACCCCGCACGACGACCACGCCGAAACCACGACGCACCGCAGGCTCGATCACCCCCCGACGCTAACCCGCACCCGGCGCCCCCCGCGAGCGGGCCCGGCGCCCCTGGTCCGCGGCGGCCGCCCGGCGCAAGCGGCGGCGACGTGGCCCGCGTCGCCCCTGAATCGGCGTGGCGGAACCGGGTCTGTGGCACGATGGCGGCACGGGTCACCCCCGTTCCCCGGGCCAGCGACGACACCGAGTCGCCGGGCCGCGACCGCCCGGTCGCCGACCGCAGATCTGCGTCGCCGGTCCCGCCGGTCGAGTCGACATTCCTTGCCGGTCCGTCAGTTCGCTCTTTCCCCGGCCAGGTCACCACTCGTACCGAAGGGTTCAATCGTGTCCGCCGAAACCGTGTCCGACCCGTCTCTCGATGCCGCCCGCCTCGACGACGCCGCGAGCTCCACCGCGGTGATCATCGACGCCGGCAGCGTCGACGCCAGCTTCAGCGTGGCCCTGCCGGTGCCCGATCCGCAGGAGCCGGTGTTCGCCCTGCACGCAGGCGGAAAGCTCGAGGTGGTCGGCCGCACGCCGCTGCGGACCCGGGCCGACCTGGCTCTGGCCTACACGCCCGGGGTGGCCGACGTCTGCCTGGCCATCGCGGCCAACCCGGGGCTGCTGGACATCTACACCGGGCGCGGCAACACGGTCGCCGTGGTCTCGGACGGCACCGCCGTGCTGGGCCTGGGTGACATCGGCCCGGGCGCGGCCCTGCCGGTGATGGAGGGCAAAGCGATGCTGTTCAAGCACTTCGCCGGGATCAACGCCGTGCCGATCTGCCTGGACACCACCGACCCGGACGAGATCGTCGAGACGGTGGCCCGGCTGGCGCCGACCTTCGGCGGGATCAACCTGGAGGACATCTCGGCCCCGCGCTGCTTCGACATCGAGCGCCGCCTGCAGGAGCGGCTCGACCTGCCGGTGTTCCACGACGACCAGCACGGGACGGCGGTGGTCGCGCTGGCCGCACTGCGCAACGCCACCCTGGTGGTCGGCAAGCAGCTGACCGAGTTGCGGGTCTGCGTCGGCGGGGCCGGAGCGGCCGGCGTGGCGATCGCCCGCATCCTGCTCGGGGCCGGCGTGCACGACGTCGTCGTCTGCGACAGTCGCGGCATTCTCGAGCCGGGCCGCACCGATCTGAGCGGGGCCAAGGCCGAGCTGGCCGCCCGGACCAACCCCCGCGGGCTCCGCGGCGGACTGGACCGGGCGATGGCCGGGGCCGATGTCTACATCGGGGTCTCGGGGGGCACGGTGCCCGAACCGGTGGTCGCCTCGATGGCGGACGGCGCGATCGTGTTCGCGCTCGCCAATCCGAATCCGGAGGTCCATCCCGACATCGCGCACCGATATGCGGCAGTGGTCGGGACCGGGCGCAGTGATTTCCCGAATCAGATCAACAACGTGCTCGCGTTCCCGGGCATCTTCCGCGGTGCTCTCGATGTGCGGGCCTCCCGGATCAGCGAGGGGATGAAGCTGGCCGCCTCGGCCGCGATCGCCGGCTGCGTGAGCGAACCGAGCGCCGTCGAGGTGGTCCCGAGCGTGTTCGACGAGCGCGTCGTCGTGGCGGTGGCCAGGGCGGTGGCCGCGGCCGCTCAGGCTGAGGGAATAACCAATAACTGAGAGTAACAATGTGCGGCTCGGAGCTCAGTCGTAACGCCGAAGTGGTTGCGCGTGGAGACCGAACAGCGCGAGAGTTCGACTCGTCACATTCGGACTCTCACAACCCGAAGGCTCATGGACGAGAATCTGCCGGCCACGTCCGGAACACCCCGCGAAGACTCCTTCGACATTGCTGTTCGTGGCTTCAATCGCCAGCAGGTGATGGAGTACATGGCGCGCAGCAGTCAGCTCCTGGCCACACTGGAACAGCACCTGGCCGTGGCCCGGGCCGACGTTCACCGGGCCCGCTCCGAGGCCGAGGCGGCTCAGACCGAGCTGGCCCGGTTCCGGGCCCAGCAGGCCGAGACCAAGCCGGTCCACGAAGAGGTCAGCGGCCGGCTGTCGCAGATCCTCCGGCTGGCCGCCGAGGAGGCCGACCAGGAGCGGGCCACAGCCGAAGAGGAGATCGCCAAGCTGCACGCCGACTCCCAGGCCGAGGCCGAGCGACTGCTCACCGAGGCCCGGCTGGCGGCCGACGGTGATCTGGCCGAGGCCCGGGAGACCGGCGAGCGGGAGCTGGCCGAGGCCCGTGAGACGGCCGCCTCGGAACTGGGCACCGCCCGCGAAGAGGCCGACCGGCTGCGGATGGCCTCCATCCAGCACGCCGAGGAGCTGCTCGACGACGCCCAGCGCCGGGCCGGGGCCGTGAACGAGGTCTCCAACCAGCGGCTGGAGACCCTGACCGCGACCCACGGGGAGGCCGTGCTCCGGCTCGGCCAGATCCGCGACGTCCTGGCCGACCTGCTCCAGCGGGACGGCGCGGCCGGTTCGCTGGCCCAGGTGGTCGAGGCCGTGCTCGCCCCGCCCGGCAGCGCCCCGGCGCCGGTCGACCCCCCGGCTCCGGTGGACGTGTCGGACGTGTCAGACGTGTCGGCCGGGTCGGCCGGGGAGCCGGTTGCGGCTGGTGAGTCGGACGACATCGAGGAGTCGGACGAGGACGAGGAGTACCCGGTCGAGGCTCAGGACACTACCGAGGACGAGGACGACGAGAACCCGGCCGAGGTCGCCGCCGGCCCGGCCCCCGGCCCCTCGACGCCGTCCGACTCGACGCCCGGCGAGTCCCCGGTCACGCTGACCGGCAACCTCGACACCGACGCCGGCCTGCCCGGCGGCGGGGCCCCGACCGAGATCGACCTGCGTGACCGCAACCGGGTCGCCACCGGCGACGCCGCCCGACGTTGATCGAGCGTTGATCGAGCGCTGATCGACCGTCCGGCAACCAGCAAGGATGGCCGCAGAAGCGGAAGGCGTGAGATCCACCACGCCTTCCGCTTCTGCGTTTGGCCCAGGGCTGGCTACGGTCGGAGCATGCTTGCTGCCTACGCCGCCTCGGCCGGCCCCGAAGACCCCCTGTCCGCCCTCGTCGTCGGGGAGCGGCCGGCTCCCGAGGTGCCCGAAGGCTGGGCCCGGGTGCGCCTGCGAGCGGCCAGCCTGAACCATCACGAGCTCTGGAGCCTGCGCGGGGTCGGCCTGCCGGCCGAGCGACTGCCGATGATCCTCGGCTGCGACGGCGCCGGCCTGGACGACGACGGCAACGAGGTCATCGTGCACGCCGTGATCGGCGACCCGGAGTGGCGGGGTGACGAGACCCTCGACCCCAAGCGGTCCCTGTTGTCCGAGCGGTACCAGGGCACCCTGGCCGAGGAAGTGGTGGTTCCGAAGCGCAATCTGGTGCCCAAGCCGGCTGGCCTGAGCTGGGCGGAAGCCGCCTGCCTGCCCACCTCCTGGCTGACCGCCTACCGGATGCTATTCGTTCAGGCCGATCTGCCGCCCGGTTCGACCGTCCTGGTCCAGGGCGCCGGCGGGGGAGTGGCCACCGCCCTGATCGCCCTCGGCCACGCGGCCGGTCTGCGGATCTGGGTCACCAGCCGGGACGAGGCCAAGCGAGCCCGTGCCCTCGAGCTCGGGGCCGATCAGGCCTTCGAGACCGGCGCCCGCCTTCCCGAGCGCGTCGACGCCGTGATGGAGACGGTCGGCGCCGCCACCTGGACCCACTCCATCCGCTCGCTACGACCCGGCGGCAGCATCGTCATCTCCGGCGCCACCTCCGGCCCCAACCCTCAGGCCACCGAGCTGAACCGGATCTTCTTCCTGCAACTCAAGATCATCGGATCCACCATGGGCACCCGCGACGAGCTGGCCCTGCTCACTCGTTTCCTGCTAAGCACCGGCGTCCGGCCCACCATCGACGAGGTGCTTCCGCTCGCCGCCGCCCGTAAAGGCTTCGAGCGCATGCTCACCGGCGACCTCATCGGCAAGATCGTCTTCACGATGGGCAACTGACCGGCTCCTTCTCCGAACCGCCGGCTGGGTCTGGTGCCGATCGCCTTGGCCGGCCCCGGCTCGACCAGGCCCTGAACCACTGGGGCCCGTGCGTGCGGCCTGGGCGCACCCAAGTGACCCGTTTGCTCGGGCCGACCGGGCGGAGGACGCCGTCGCCGTACCCGGGCCTGGATGTGGTGATCCATGTACGAAAACGGGGGCCCAGACCCCGGATCTCACACATGGATCACCACATGCAGGCCGAGCCCCACCCCTCCGCGGCGACCACAGCCTACGGTCGAGCCACGCCCAACCATTCGTGCCAACCACCGTGCAGCACCAGCCACGCGATCAGCCCGTAGCCGGCCTGTCGCGGATAGGTCCCGTTCCCGACGGCGAGGTCGGTGAGCCAGTCCTCGTGGGTCAGCAGCGGGCCGAAGGTGTCGACGAACGGAACGTCGCGTCGTCGGCAGACGTCGCTGAACGTGTCGGAGAGCTCTTCGATCCGCCGGTTGCGCTCGGAGTCGACCGTGGGCGGCGGTCCGACGACGAAGGCGGCCAGCCGGCGGGAGTGGGCGTCGTCGAGCACGTTGGCCAGGTTCAGCCGCGAACGCGGGATGGACAGCCCGCTGTCGATGTCGGCGTGGCCCAGACCGATCACCAGCCGGCAGTCGACGGCGTCGGTGCCGTACCGCCGGGAGGCTTCCTCCCACCAGCGGCTGCCCAGGTCAGCGGTGGTCTCGCCGGGTACACCGAGGGTGAAGAGGCTGAGCGAGACCTCGTCCTGGGGGGTGCGGGCGGCGACTCGCCCGACCCAGCCGAGGGCTTTCGGGTCGCCGACGCCGGCCACGAAGGCGTCGCCGATCACGCAGATCCGGATCTCCGGCAAGGGCCCGGATCGTGAGGACATGCTGGTCACAGGTCCCCGTCTTCGTCGTCATCGTCGTCCAGCCGGGCCAGCCAGGTGGCCAGCCGTTCCACCGGGGTCTCGAACTCCGGGTTCAGGTCCACGAACTCCCGCAGCCGGTCGGCCAGCCAGGAGAAGGTGACCTCGTCGTCGCCGCGACGCTGCGCCAACTCCTCGATGCCCCGGTCAGTGAAGTACATGCCGATATTCTGGCCGACGTCACCGGCGGTATCGAGCTACGCCGCGCTGACGGAGGTGGTCATGACCCTCCGTCAGCGCGAGTCGCTCAGCGATTGCGGTGACGTCAGCGGTTGAAGGCCTGGGCGATCAGGGCCGTCTGCTCGACCGCGTGCTTCTTGGCCGAGCCGGTGGCCGGTGAGGCCGAGGCCGGCCGGGAGACCCGCACCAACGGCCGGCCGCCCAGGTCCTGGGGCAGGCTGAGCGCGATCGAGGGCCACGGGCCCTGGTTGGCCGGCTCGTCCTGGACCCAGACCAGCTGGGCGTCGGGGTACTGGCCGACGGCGGCCAGGATGCCGGGCACGTCGAGCGGGTAGAGCTGCTCCAGCCGGACGATCGCGGTCGTGCCGTCCTCCCGCTTGGCCCGCTCGGCGATCAGGTCGTGGTAGATCTTGCCCGAGCAGAGCAGCACCCGGTCGACCGGGCCGGACAGGTTCTCCGGCTCGGGAATCACCGGCTGGAACGTGCCGGTGGTGAAGTCCTCCACCGACGAGGCGGCCGCCTTCAGCCGGAGCATCGACTTCGGGGTGAAGACGATCAGCGGACGGCGGGGCGTCGCGTAGGCCTGCCGGCGCAGCAGGTGGAAGTACGACGCCGGGCTGGAGGGCTGGGCCACGGTCATGTTGTTCTCGGCGCACATCTGTAGGTAGCGCTCGATCCGGGCGCTGGAGTGGTCGGGGCCCTGGCCCTCGTAGCCGTGCGGCAGCAGCAGCACGACCGACGACCGCTGGCCCCACTTCTGCTCCGACGAGGAGATGAACTCGTCGACGATGGTCTGGGCGCCGTTGCCGAAGTCGCCGAACTGGGCCTCCCAGAGAACCAGGGCGTCGGGCCGCTCCACCGAGTAGCCGTACTCGAAGCCCATCGCCGCGAACTCGCTCAGCAGCGAGTCGTAGGTCCAGAACTTGCCCTGGTCGTCGGTCAGCCGGGTGAGCGGCGTCCACTCCTCGCCGGTGATCTTGTCGGTGAGGACGGCGTGCCGCTGGGTGAACGTGCCCCGCCGGGTGTCCTGCCCGGTCAGCCGCACGTTGGTGCCTTCCATCAGGAGCGAGCCGATGGCCAGCAGTTCGCCGAAGCCCCAGTCGACCCCGCCCTGGCTGACCATCGCGGCCCGCCGCTCCAGCAGGGGCTTGAGCTTCGGGTGCACGGAGAAGCCCTCGGGCGGCGACACGTAGGCGTTGCCGATCTGCTTCAGCACCTCGGTGCTGACCGCGGTGGCCGGCGGGTCGGCCTTGGCGCCGTCGTGCTGCTGGGCCAGCGGCAAGTCGAGCCCGGCGGTGACGTCGCGGGACGCGGTCGGGGGGTGGTTGACCGTCTCGCGGGTCTCGGCGAAGACCCGCTCGAGCTGGCCCTGGTAGTCGCGCAGGGCCTGCTCGGCCTCCTCCACGCTGATGTCACCGCGGCCGATCAGGCCCTCGGTGTACAGCTTGCGCACGCTGCGCTTGGCCTCGATCAGGTTGTACATCAGCGGCTGGGTCATCGAGGGGTCGTCGCCCTCGTTGTGCCCGCGGCGGCGGTAGCAGACCAGGTCGATGACGACGTCCTTGTCGAACGCCATCCGGAAGTCGAAGGCCAGCCGGGCCACCCGGACACAGGCCTCCGGGTCGTCGCCGTTCACGTGGAAGATCGGCGCCTGGATCATCCGGGCGGCGTCGGTGCAGTACACCGAGGACCGCGAGGACGACGGCGCCGTGGTGAAGCCGACCTGGTTGTTGACCACCACGTGCACGGTGCCGCCGGTGCGGTAACCGCGCAGCTGGGACAGGTTCAGGGTCTCGGTGACCACGCCCTGGCCGGCGAACGCGGCGTCGCCGTGCATCAGCACCGGCAGCACCGAGAAGAACGCACCGCCCCGGTTGAGCCGGTCCTGCTTGGCCCGGACCACACCCTCCAGCACCGGGTTGACCGCCTCCAGGTGGGAGGGGTTGGCGGCCAGGTAGACCCGGGTCTGCTCGCCGGTCGAGGCGGTGAACCGGCCCTCGGTGCCGAGGTGGTACTTGACGTCACCGGAGCCCTGCACGCTGCGAGGATCCTGCTGGCCCTCGAACTCGCGGAAGATCTGCCCGTAGCTCTTGCCAGCGATGTTGGCCAGCACGTTCAGCCGGCCGCGGTGCGGCATGCCGATGCAGACCTCGTCCAGCTCGGCCCGGGCGGCCGCGGTCAGCAGCTCGTCGAGCAGCGGGATGACGCTCTCGCCACCCTCCAGGCTGAACCGCTTCTGGCCGACGAACTTGGTCTGCAGGAAGGTCTCAAACGCCTCGGCCGCGTTCAGCCGGCCGAGCACCCGCAGTTGCTCCTCGCGGGACGGCTTGGCGTACGGGCGCTCCAGCCGGTCCTGCAGCCAGCGGCGCTGCTCCGGGTCCTGGATGTGCATGTACTCGATGCCGACGGTGCGGCAGTAGGTGTCGCGCAGCACGCCGAGGATCCGGCGCAGCTTCATCACCGGCTTGCCGCCGAAACCGCCGGTCGGCACCTCGCGCTCCAGGTCCCACAGGGTGAGCCCGTGAGTGGTCACGTCGAGGTCGGGGTGACGGCGCTGCTTGTACTCCAGCGGGTCGGTGTCGGCCATCAGGTGACCGCGGACCCGGTAGGCGTGGATCAGCTCCTGCACCCGGGCCGTCTTGTTGATGTCGTCCTCGTGCGAGACCGAGATGTCGCGGACCCAGCGGACCGGCTCGTACGGGATCCGCAGGGCGTGGAACACCCGGTCGTAGAAGCCGTCCTCGCCGAGCAGCTTGCTGTGCACGATCCGGAGGAAGTCGCCGGACTGCGCGCCCTGGATGATCCGGTGGTCGTAGGTCGAGGTCAGGGTCATGACTTTGCTGACCGCGAGCCGGGCGATGGTGTCCTCGGAGGCGCCCTGGTACTCGGCCGGGTAGTCCATCGCGCCGACGCCGATGATGGCGCCCTGGCCCTTCATCAGCCGCGGCACGGAGTGGACCGTGCCGATGGTGCCCGGGTTGGTTAGGCTCATGGTGGTGCCGGCGAAGTCGTCGGCGCCGACCTTGTTGGTGCGGGTCCGGCGGATCACGTCCTCGTAGGCGGCCCAGAACTCGGCGAAGTCCATTCCCTCGCAGTGCCGCACGTTGGGCACCACCAGCTGGCGGGTGCCGTCCGGCTTGGCCAGGTCGACGGCGATTCCGATGTTGACGTGGGCCGGCCGGACGATCGCCGGCTTGCCGTCGTCGAGCGCGTAGCTGGCGTTCATCTCGGGCATCTGCTCGAGCGCCTCGACCAGCGCGAAGCCGATCAGGTGGGTGAACGACACCTTGCCCCCGCGAGAGCGGGTCAGGTGGTTGTTGATCACGATCCGGTTGTCGATCAGCAGCTTGGCCGGGATGGCCCGCACGCTGGTCGCGGTGGGCACCTCCAGGCTGGCCTCCATGTTCACCGCGACCCGGCCGGACGGGCCCTTGAGCCGGGTGACCTCGGCCTCGCGGGCCACCTTGGGCTCGATCGTGGGCACCACCACGTCGCGCGGCAGCCGGGCCGCCGGGGGCAGGCTGGCCGGCGTCGCCTGGGTCGGCTGGGTCTGGCCGATGGCCGTCTGCGGCGGCTGGATCGGGGCGGCGGCCGGTGCGGCCGGTGCGGCCGGGGCGCCGGTGCCGTTGACGGCCGGGCTGCCGGCCGCGGGCGCGGCCGGGGCGGCGGCCTCCGTCACCCGGGCGCTGGAGCGGCCACGCGGAGTGTCGGCCGGCTGGTAATCGGCGAAAAACTCCCACCAGGCAGGGTCGACGGAGTTCTTGTCCGTCAGGTACTGCTGGTAGAGCTCGTCAACCAGCCACTCGTTCGGTCCGAACTCGGTGACCGATGGCTCGGAAGACTGTGACACGGCGGAGATCGCCTTCTTTCGGAAGCGGGTCTGAAAGGTACGTCAACCCTAACCCCGATGAGGGGTACGACACGTCCGGTCGTGACCGTGGGGCACGCCTCAACGCATTCCCTTGAGGCCTGGTCAGATGCCTGACACAGCTTCGTGTTCCAGTACACTCGCCGATCATGCCTTCACGAAGGTGCCGGCCCCGAGCCGGCAGCCCGAACTCCCCGATCTTCGTCTTACTCACCGAGCGACGCAATGACTGAGTGGTTGCTGCTCGCCGCCGGGGTCGTACTGACCTTCGGCACGTCGCTGTTCGTCGCGGCCGAGTTCTCCCTGGTCGCCCTCGACCGGCCCACCGTGCAGCGCGCGGTCGACGCCGGCGACCGCCGGGCCACCGGGGTGCTGGCCGCGATCCGGAACCTGTCCACCCAGCTCTCCGGGGCCCAGGTCGGCATCACCATCACCACCCTGATCGTCGGGTACCTGGTGCAGCCCTCGCTGGCCAAGTTGCTGAGGACGCCGGTCGAGGCGATCGGCCTGGACGGCGCGGCCGAGGAGGGCGTGGCCGTCGCCCTGGCCCTGGCCCTGGCCACCGCCTTCTCCATGGTGGTGGGTGAGCTGGTGCCGAAGAACCTGGCCATCTCGGTCCCGCTGGCCACTGCCCGGGTCGTGGTCGGCCCGCAACGGATCTTCACCGCGTCCGTGTCGCCGCTGATCACCCTGCTGAACGGGTCGGCCAACCGGCTGCTGCGGGCGGTCGGGGTCGAACCCCAGGAGGAGCTGTCGGCCGGCCGCTCGCCGGAGGAGCTGGCCGCGCTGGTCCGGCACTCGGCCGCGGCCGGCACGCTCGACCAGCAGACCGCCGAGCTGATCACCCGCTCCCTGGGCTTCTCCTCCCGGACCGCGGCCGACGTGATGACGCCGCGGGTTCGCACCCTGGTGCTGCCCCGCGAGGGCAAGGCGTCCGAGGTGATCGCCCTGGCCCGCCGCTCCGGGCACAGCCGGTTCCCGGTGATCGACGGCGACCTGGACGACGTGGTCGGCGTCGTCCATCTGAAGAGCGCGGTCGCCGTCCCGCGCGAGCGGCGCGAGGAGGTGCCGGTCGCGGCGATCATGTCCGAGGCCCTGCGGGTGCCCGAGACCGTCCGGCTCGACCCGCTGCTGGTCGAGTTGCGGGCCCTGGGGCTGCAGCTGGCCGTGGTGGTCGACGAGTACGGCGGCACCGCCGGCGTGGTCACCCTGGAGGACCTGGTCGAGGAGCTCGTCGGCGAGGTCGCCGACGAGCACGACCGCAGCCGGCCCGGCATCGTGCACCGCCGCGACGGCGCCTGGCTGGTGCCCGGGCTGATGCGCCCCGACGAGGTCCGCGACCGGACCGGGATCGACGTCCCGGACGGGCCGGCCTACGAGACCCTGGGCGGTTTCCTGATGGCCGGGCTGGGCCGGATCCCGCAGCTCGGCGATCAGGTGCCGGTCGAGGGGGCCGTACTGCGGGTGGAGCGGATGGACGGGCGCCGGGTGGACCGGGTCCGGCTGGTCGCCACGGCCCCGCCGGTGGTCGACGGCACCTCCGTGGACGCCGTCACCTCCTCGGCCCCGGAGCCGCGGTCGTGACCAACCTGCTGATCGCGGCCCTGCTGTTGTTGCTGAACGCGTTCTTCGTCGGGGCCGAGTTCTCGGTGATCTCGGCCCGGCGCAGCCAGATCGAGCCGCTGGCCGACGCCGGCAGCCGGCCGGCCCGCACCGCGTTGCGGGCGATGGAACACATCTCGCTGATGCTGGCCTGTGCCCAGCTCGGCATCACCGTCTGCTCGCTCGGCCTGGGCGCGGTGGCCGAGCCGGCCATCTCGCACCTGATCGAGACCCCGGCCGAGGCGGTCGGTCTGCCCGAGGGCCTGGTGCACCCGCTGGCCTTCGCCGTCGCCCTGGCCCTGGTCGTCTACCTGCACGTGGTGATCGGCGAGATGGTGCCGAAGAACCTGGCCCTGTCCGGCCCGGACCGGGCCGTGCTGCTGCTGGCCCCGCCGCTGGTCGCGATCGCCCGGGCGGTGTCCCCGGTCATCGTGGTGCTGAACGCGGTGGCCAACGGCGTTCTGCGGCTGCTGCGGGTGGAGCCGAAGAGCGAGCTGGCCTCGACCTACACCGCCGACGAGGTGCACTCGATCGTCACCGAGTCGACCCGCGAGGGGCTGTTGCCGGACGATCACGGCCTGCTCACCGGGGCACTGGAGTTCAGCGAGCAGGACGCGGTCGACATCATGGTGCCGCTGGAGCGGCTGGTCACGGTGCCGCCGGGCAGTACCCCGGCCGAGGTCGAGCGGCTGGTCACCCGCACCGGGTTCAGCCGGTTCCCGGTGGCCGCGGCCGCGACCGAGGGCGGCTCGCCGGACGGTCCCGACCTGATCGGCTACCTGCACCTGAAGGACCTGCTCTACGCCGACGACGAGCGACACGACCAGCCGCTGCCGGACAAGCGGATCCGCAGCCTGGTCACCGTCGCGGCCGGCGACGAGGTGGAGGAGGCGCTGGCCACCATGCAGCGGGCCGGTACCCACCTGGCCCGGGTGGCCGACGCGGACGGGCGCACGCTCGGTGTGCTCTTCCTGGAGGACGTGATCGAGGAACTGGTCGGGGAGGTTCGCGACGCGATGCGCCGCGACCCTTCGGCCCGGCCGTCACTGAGGCCCTGACCGGCTCGGTCGAATATCACAGGCCGTGATCAAGCGGTGTCAATCTGTCCATGTTGACACCCGATGGTGGCTACTCTGAGGTCAACTCTCAGTACATGAAGTGGGGGATGCATCCGGTCCGCCAAACGGACTAAGGTCAACACGCCGGGCCGACTTGATTCCGGTGCCGCTCTGCCCTTTATAGTTCCGTGACTCTTCACTCTGAGTGGAGAGGCTCACTGAACGCATCTGACGCCGAACAGCAATCAGGAGGACATCAGTGCCGTCGCATCGCGCCGACACTCCGCCTCTGCGCAGGCCCAGCGCCGACAGTCAGCCGTTGCGCCGGCCTCGCGACAACCGCACGCCCGCCTCGCTCAAGCCGAAGCGGACCCGCACCTCGCTGAGTGCCCCCCAGGTGGGCATCGCCGGTGCCCTCGGGATCGCCACCATCGCCGCTCCGATCAGCGGAGCGATGGCCAGCCCGATGCCCAAGGCCCAGATCAACCACATCCGGGTGGTCGACGCCGCGCCGCTGGCCGCGATCCCCAGCGTTCCCGGCGCCAGTGGGGTCGGCGTCCAGGCCCTGCGGGTCGTCCCGTCGGTCGACCTCAGCACCAACGCCCCGGCCCTGCTCGCCGCGCCCCGCACCCTGGTGGTCAGCCGGGCCTCCCGGGCCGGCGAGCGCTCGGTCCTGCCCGGCTGCACCGGCATCGCCGACGTCCCGGCCGACGCGGTCAACGGCCAGCTGCCGGACAGCGCGCTCTGCACCCTGTGGGATCCCAAGCACCGCCTGCGGGCCGACGCCGCGGTCGCCCTGGCCAAGGTCAACGTGGCCTACAAGCAGCATTTCGGCGTCAACATCTGCCTGACCGACTCGTACCGGACGATCGCCGAGCAGCGCCGGCTGCGGGCGATCAAGCCCGGCCTGGCCGCCGTGCCCGGCACCAGCGAGCACGGCTGGGGCCTGGCCGTCGACCTCTGCGGCGGGGTCGAGGACGGCGCGAGCAACGTGCATTACCAGTGGTTGCGGGCCAACGCCCCGGCCTACGGCTTCGAGAACCCGGCCTGGGCGTTGCCCGGCGCCAGCGGCCCGCTCGAGGCCTGGCACTGGGAGTACGTCGCCGGGGAGTAGCCCCGCGTCGTCCCGGCGCCGGTTCATCGGTGCCCGGGTGATCAGCTGGTCAGTCCAGGTTCTCCTGGCCCGGGGCTCCCCGCTGCTCGGGAATGAACGGTGGCCGCAACTTCTCGGCCAGGTCCCGGCGCCGCCGGATCGCCCGGCCGGCCCGCTCGGCCTGTTCGGCCGCCGATCGTGAGCCGACCGGACGGACGCCGAACTCCGCCTCCAGCGAGCGCAGCCGGGCCGGCCAGTCGTGCTCCTCGGCCAGGATCAGCAGGGACCGGATCTGCCGCCCGGCCTCGACCTGGTAGTCGGCCGCGAGCAGGGCCCGGGCCCGGGTCCGGTTGACCTCGAAGGTGAACAGCGGAGCGTCCTCGCGCAGCGGCTGCAGCTCGGCCAGCAGGCGCAGGGCTCGCTCGGGCCGGCCCTCGAGGAGCTGCAGCTCGGCCCGGCACTGCTGGTGGGCGGCCCGCAGCAGGGGAGTGTCGGCCACCTTCTTCAGGCTGCGCACCGCCCGGCGGGCCAGCAGCAGGTAGATCTCCGCCGACGGCGTGGCCCGGTACTGGGCCAGCCGGGCCCGGGCGTGCAGCATCAGGAAGGCCCGGTGCGGCCGGCTGGTCTCGGCCGGCGACAGGCCGAAGCCGAAGAACCGGGCCGCCGTCACCTCCAGCTCGTCGCCGTACTCCTCCCGTTCCAGCAGGGCGTACATCTCGGCCAGGACCAGGTTGATCTGGGCCAGCCGGCCGGCGTACAGCGCCCCGTAGTTCTCCAGGACGGCGCGAGCCCGTTCCAGCTCGGCGCCCGCCGCCTCGGTCTCGCCGGCCGTGGCCAGCCGGACCGCGTTGACCGGCAGCAACGAGGTGACCTGGTCGGGACCGCCGAACCCGGCCCGCCGTCGGCCTTTCGCGTACCACTTCTGCACCTCGGCCCGGCGGCCCTGGACGGCGGCCTCCCAGCACACCGTGGCCACGGTGTCGCCGTACTGCCGGGCGTCGAGCCAGTCCCCGTGATCGACCAGGGCCCGGATCCAGCGCTCGCCGTTGTCGGTTCGGCTGGTGTAGTCGGCCGCTCCGGCGTACCAGGCCACCTGGGCGCTGACCTGCGGATCGCCCAGCCCGGCGGCGGCCGCGTCGGCCCGGGCCAGGCACCGCCGGGCGATGCCGGGGCGGCCGAGCGCGGCGGCGGTCAGGCCGACTCCGGCACAGCTCAGGGTGAACTCGCGGCCCGCGCCGAGGCGGGCCGCGGCCAGCGCGGCCCGCATCCGGTGAGCCAGGATCTCCCGGCGTCGCACGTTGATCGTGCCGAGATAGCAGCCGGCCAGGTGCAGGGCGGCCAGCCGGTGCTGGCGCTCGCGACGCCGGCCCCGGGCCGTGCCGAAGCCCCAGCCGCTCGCGGTGATCAGCCAGGCGACCAGGCCGATGCTGACCGTCGCCACCGCCCGGATCAGCCCGGCGGGCCGGTGCCGGGCCCCCAGCTCGGCCAGCCCCTGCTCCATGGTGCCGACCGCGGCCGGGGTGTTCCAGGTGGCCCGGTGCAGGTCGGTCAGGGTGGCCAGGATCCGGGCCCGGTCCAGCGGCTCGGCCGTGCCGGCCAGGGCCTGCTCCAGCTGGGCCCGGGCCGGCTCGTACCGCGCGTCCCGGAAGAGGGCCGTGCCCAGGGTCTCCCGCACGGTCGGGTCGTCCGGCCGGAGCGAGACGGCGTGATCCAGGAAGATCGTCGACGCCCCCGGGGCATCGGCGGCCAGGGCCAGCCGGCCGGCGATCCGGCACAGCTCGAACGCGCGGTCCGGGTGGCGGGCCGGGGCGCCGAGCACGTGGTGCTGAGCGATCGTGTAGACCAGCTCGTCCGAGGTGTCCAGACCGGCCGACCCGGCCGAACCCGCTGAGCCGGCCGGGTTGTCGAGCACCTCGGCGATCCGGCGGTGCAGGGCGGCCCGCTCCTCGGGCTCGACGTCGTGCAGCACGGCCTCGCGCAGCCGGTCCTGGCCGAACCGGTAGTCCCCACCGCCGGCCAGCTCGAGCAGTTGGTGACCGGCCGCCTCGGCCAGCGCGGCCTGCACCACCTCCAGGCTCATCCCGGCCACCTGGGCCAGCACGTCCGGGCGGAACCGGGGGCCGATCACGGCGGCGGCCACGAACAGTCGCCGGCCGGCCGGCTCCAGCCGGGCGATCCGGGCCCGGGCCAGGTCGAGCGGATCCTCGGTCAGCTCCAGCCGGTCGAGGCCGGCTTCGTCCAGTCGCCAGCCCCCCCAGTGCGGCCGCAGCAGCCCGGCGTCGACGACGGCCCGGATCAGCTCCAGGACGACGTACGGATTGCCGTGGCCGCGGGCGATCACCGTCTCGGCCAGGGGCGAGCTCGGATCCAGGCCCGGCAGCTGCTCGGCGATCAGGACGGCGACCGCCGGCGGGGCCAGCGGCTCCACGGTCAGGTCGAGGTCGATCGCGGAGTACACGGCCGGCAGCAACAGGTGGTCGGGGGGCAGCAGGTGCCGGTCCTGGCGGACCGTGCCGATCGACAGCAGGGGGACGTCGCCGAGCTCGGTCGCCAGATGGCTCATCACCCGCAGCATGGCCGCATCGACCAGCTCGGCGTCCTGGGAGATCAGCATCAGGCCGCCGCTGCGCCGGGCCAGATCGGCGATGAACCGGGCCACCGCCGCGGCGAACTGGTCGTGCCGGTCGCCGTCCGGCAGCCGCTCGACGCCGAGCAGGGCGGCCAGCGCCGGGGACAGGCCGGCCAGCACCGGGGCCGCGGATCCGGCGGCGGCCCGGATCCGGTCGTGCAGATCGGTCCGCTTCGCCTCGGGCAGCGCCTCGGCCTCGGCCAGCAGATCGTCGAACGCCTGCCGCAGCGGGGCCAGCGGGACGGCGCTGTCCAGGGCGCAGGGGATGGTGAGCACCGGAGCGCCGGTCCGGCGGGCGATCTGGAGCACCTCCGCGGCCAGCCGGCTGGTGCCGGACCCGGCCGCGCCACGCAAGGCGCAGCCCTGCCCCTCGCCCTGCCGGACCTGGTCCCAGAGGTCGGTGAGCAGGCCCAGTTCGCGGTCCCGGCCGACCAGTTGTGGTCCGCCGGTGGCCGACCCGGCCACCGTGCGTCCCGGATCGGGTTCGAACCGCGCGGCCGGGTCCTCCAGCAGGCGCTGCAGGTCCGAGGCCAGCGCCTCACCGCTCTGGTAGCGCCGGTCCGGGTCCGGGGCCAGCAGGGTGGTCAGGATCGCGGCCAGGGTGCTGGAGATGTCGGCGCCCCGGGAGCGGGGATCGGGCGCGGTGGCGTCGGCGTGCAGCCGCAGCAGCTCGGCGGCGTCGGTCGCGACGAAGGGCAGGCTGCCGGTCAGCGCCTCGAACAGGGTCACGCCGAGGGAGTACAGGTCGGAGCGGCTGTCCACCGGGCGGGCCAGGGCGCCGGACTGTTCCGGCGCGGCGTAGCCGAGCACACCGGGGCCGGGGGCGAGCAGGCCGACGTCACGCAGCCGGGCCGAGCCGTCGTCCAGCACGGTCACGTTCTGCGGGTTGACGTCGCCGTGGACCAGGCCGAGCCGGTGCATCGCGGCCAGCGGCCGGGCCAGGTCGAGGGCCAGGGTGACGGCGGGCCAGCCGGACAGCGGGTTGCCGGCGATCTGGTCGGCCAGCGGGCGGCCCGGCACCAGGTCGGTGACCAGGTAGAGCTCGCCCTCGGAGCCCTCGGAAAGCTGGGGCAACCGGCCGACCTCGTGCACCCGCGGCAACCAGGGGTGGTGCAATCCGGTCAGCAGGCCGGCCCGGCGGTTCAGCTCGCTCAGTTCGGCCGGCCCGGTGAGCACGGTCAGGGCGTACGACCCACCCGGCGTGCGCCGGGCCCGGTACGTCACCTTGGCCTCGGTCTGCTGAAGCTGCTCGATCACCTCGAGCCCGTCCAGGACCGGCGGCCGGCGGGGTGCGGCCGGCCGGGTCGGCTGCGCGGCGGTGGTGGCTTCGCCAGCCGGGGACTCGGTGGTCACGGACCGGCCGTCGGCGCCGTTCGGGCCGTTGGACGACGACTCCAGGCCACCGGCAGCTTCTGGTCGCCGGGGCCGAGGGGTCACAGCTCACAGATCGGGACCGCCGTCGCCCAGGTTGAGCCCTCTCACTCCTACGACTCAGCGCAAACCCCGACGAACCCGCCCGTCCGGGGCCGGCTCACCGGGGCAAAGGCCCGTGGCCACGTGATTCGGCGGCGCTGGGAACGATCGGGCCGGACCCGGCACTTCTCCCCGACCGCATCGGAGAGTGCTGCGGTGGGTACCAGGTCGGCCTCGGCGGTTCCCGGGGCGACGGAATCACATGGCCACGGGGGTTCAGAGGGTCAGGCTGCCGTCCGGGCGCGGCGTTCGGCCAGGTAGACGGCCTCCCGGTCGTCCTCGGTGAGGCCGCCCCAGACGCCGTACGGCTCGTGCACCGAGAGCCCGTGCTGCCGGCACTGCTCCATCACCGGGCAGCCGGCGCAGACGGCCACGGCCGCCGCGTCGCGCTTCTGCCGGGCCGGGCCCCGCTCACCCTCGGGGTGGAAGAACAACTGCGGGTCGGCCTCGCGGCAGGAGCCGTCGAGCTGCCACTCCCAGACATCAGCGACCGGAACAGGAAGCCGTGACAACTCAGCCATGAGGTCCTCCAACTCGACAGTCGATCGGCTCGGTTCGGCCGTTCGTGTTGTCCAGAACCCTACTGACCGAGTCAGTAGTTGTTCAAGCAAATCGCGCCAGAAATTGTTCAGGATCGCTTCATGGCCCGAATCGCTTCAGCCCGTGGCTGCTGCGGGGCAACCTCACGTCGTCGCGGTGGGCCTACCCCTGTCATCCGCTCGGCGCCGGCCCCGGGGCGCCGCTGGTGTCGTCGGCCAGGGTGAAGAACGAGACCTTGCCGTCCGCCTCGAGCACGGCCAGCTCGATGTCGGACAGCCGGCGGATGCCCTGCTCACGGGCCGAGGCGAACAGGTCGTGGATCGACATTCGTTCGGCGGTCAGCGCTTTCAGGTCGGGCCGGCCGTCCCGCAGGATGATCACCGGCACCCCGTGGGTGATCGGCAGCAGCCGGCGCCAGCGTTGGTTGGCGAACGAGATGATCACCGTGATGATCGCGAAGGTGGACACGGCCAGGATCGTGCCGGTCAGCGAGTAGTCCTGCTGGGTCACTCCCTGCTGGATCAGGTCGCCCATCGTGACGAACAGGATCAACTGGAACGTGCTCAGCTCGCCCAGGGTCGAGCGGCCCACCGCCCGGGTGACGATCCAGAGGAACGCGTAGATGACGGCGGCGCGGACCACGACCTCCATCAGGGCACCAGCCGGGTCCGGTACGACACCCGGACCTGTTCGTGGCCGTCGACGATCAGCGCCGTGCGGGCCGAGCGACCCTGCTGGCTGGACGGCTGGATGTAGGCGTCGTACGACACGGTCAGGGTGTCTCCGGGCGGGGGCGAGAACTGCTGGTACCGGTAACGCGCGGCCACCGTCTCGGTGTCCGGGCCGGGGTCAGACCCTGGGTCTCGAACATCGTGAAGTAGTTGTCGGTGGTGGCCAGCGTGATCGGGCCGGTGAAGCCGCCGGGATGCCGGACGGTCACCGTCCACGGGGTGTCCAGCCCGGCCCGGGAGACGGCGGCGTACTCGACCGTGAGCTGGTACCCGCCGCCGGAGGCGGTCACCGAGGTCGAGCGCATGCCGAACACCCCGACCGCGCCGAGCACGACGATCAGGGCCAGGACGCCGATCGTCACCTGGCGGACCCGGTGGCCCCGCTGGTTCTGCTCGACACCGCGCAGGTCGTGCAGGGTGGAGTCCGGTATCGACTGCTCAGGGTGGGGCGGGGGCGCCGCTCGGCCGATGACCCGCCGACCGTACTCGCACTCAGTCGCCCTCGCCCGAGATTGCCCGCAGGTCGGCGACCAGGGTGTCGAGCCGGGCGGCGCCGACCCGGGCGGCCCAGCGGGCCTCGATCTCGGTGCCGATCCGGGTCGCCGCCCGGGTGCACTCGTAGCCGCGCTCGGTCAGCCGGACGGTCTTGGTCCGGGCGTTCGGGCCGGGCGTGCGCCGGGCCAGGCCGCGGGCCTCGAGCTGGTCCACGAGCTGGCCGGCGGCCTGCTTGCTGACGCCGAGATAGGTGGCCAGCTCGCCGCTGCTGGCCCCGCCGCCGGCCAGCCGGGCGAACGCGAACCCGGCCGAGGCCGGCAGATCGGTGAAGCCCTCCTCGGCCAGCCGTTGGTTCAGCTCCAGCGTGATGGCTCGAAAGGTGTGTGACAGCAACCAGGTCAGCTCGAACGGCTGGCGGGCGCGGGGCATCCGGACTCCTGGTGGACGGCGCGCGGCGGCGGCCGGTGGATTCGCCGGTGGTTGCGGCAAACGGTCAAGTAACTGTACCGTCGACAAACAGTAAAGCTACTTGACCTACTTGGCGGAGGCCTCAGATGTCCCAGCTCACCCGGTTCGACGATGTGGTGCCGATCGAACTGCACGGCGCCCAGTTCTTCCCGCTGTCCAGCCCGAGCCGGGGCGGCACCGAGCTCGCCGTCTGGCAGTTGCGGGTGGCCCCGGGTGCACCGGGGACGGCCCACCTGATCGACCGCGAGGAGGTCTTCGTGTGCCAGTCCGGCGAGCTGCTGGTCGAGGTCGACGCCGGATCAAGCCCGGCCGCCGAGCCGTTTCGGCTGCGGGCGGGCGACGCGCTGGCGGTGCCGGCCGGCAGCCGGCTCAGCGCCGGAGCCGGTCCTGAGGGGGCGATCGTCACGGTCTGCACCCGGGCCGGGCTGCGGGCCGAGCTGGCTGACGGCACCTGGATCTCGCCGCCCTGGGCCTCCTGACCGAGCTCGGCGCGAGGCGGTCAGAAGTACGGGAAAGCCCAGCTCAAAGCCGATTTTGGGGAAGTTTGACGCGCTCTGCGGTGTTGAGGACGTCATGAAGGGTGACTGGGTGGAGATCGTTGTTGATGCGGGTGGATCGACCCTGACCTATCAGGTCGAGGCCACCCGGGCCGGGCGTCGGGTCGACGTCACTCACGGTCGCGGACTGATCGAGGTCACGGAGCTGACCCGGGGCGGAACGGCCGTGCGGACGGCCCGTTTCATGGCCTCGCGGGTGCTCGCTCTGGTCGAGCACCCGGCGCCGCGCCCTGTTCAGCCGGAAGACGCCCGCCCCGACCCGCCGTCCTCGCCCGGGCCGCCGTCGTGACCGGCTCGTAGGCCGGCTCCTGGACCGGCTCAGTCCTGAGCCGGGTCCGGGTCCTTGGGCAGCTCGGGCGAGCTGGTGTTCAGCGGTACGGCCGCCGAGCGGACCAGCCCGAGCTCCGCCGTCTCCCGGGGCAGGATGGCGCCCAACAGCCACTCGGACGCCGTCCGCACCCGGTTGCCCGGCATCGAGATCAGGTGGTAGCCGCGGGTCACGGCCTTGGCCGGCAGCCCGGAGAGCGGGATGTGCAGCGGGTCGGCGGCCGCCTTCACCCCGCCCAGGTCGACGACGAAACCCAGGTCGTGGTGCGAGTACTCGCGCTTCTGGCCGTGCCCCAGCGAGGCCGCCACGTTCTTCGCGGCCAGCTTGCCCTGCCGGCTGGCGTGCTGCGCGGTCATCGCCGTCACCTGGCCCGGGCGGGTCAGGTCAGGCACTGCGGCGACGTCCCCGCAGGCGAAGATCTCCGGATGATCGGGCAGGGTCAGGTCGGTGTTCACCACCAGCCGGCCCTTCTCGGTCTTCAGACCGACCGCGCTGACCAGCGGGTCCGGTCGCACCCCGACGCACCAGACCAGGGTCCGGGTGGGCACGTGATCACCGTTGGTCAGGGTGATGCCGTCCTTGGTCGCCACCTTCACCGAGGTGCCCATCATGACCTCGACCCCGCGCTTGCGCAGCACCTTGTCGGCGGTGCCGGACAGTCGCTGGGACAGCTCGGGCAGGACGCGCGGGGCGATGTCGAGCAGCATCCAGCGCACCGGAGTGCCGCGTAGCCGGGGGTGCCGCTTCATCAGCGCCTTCGACATCAGCGGGCCCTGGGCGGCGACCTCGGTGCCGGTGTAGCCGGCCCCGACCACGGCGAAGGTGAGCCGGGCGGCCCGCTCGGCCGGGTCGGTGGCCTTGTCGGCCAGGGCGAACTGCCGGGTGATGTGGTCGCGCAGGTAGACGGCCTCGGCCAGCCCGCGGAAGCCGTGCGCGAACTCGCTGACCCCGGGCACCGGCAGCAACTTGTTCACGCTGCCGGCGGCCAGCACCAGCCGGTCGTAGCTCAGCTCGCCCTGGTCACGCTCGGCGTCGGTGTAGTGCACGGTGCGGCTCTCGATGTCGACCGAGTCGACCTTGCCCAGCACGAACTGGATGCCGGGCAGGGTCTCGATCAGCGAGACGGCGATCCGGCGCGGGTCGAGCACCCCGGCCGACACCTCGGGCAGCAACGGCAGGTAGAGGAAGTAGTTGGTCGGATTCACCAGGACGACGTCGGCCCGGTCGCCCATCGTGCGCAGCAGGCCGCGGGCCGCCTCGAAGCCCGCGAATCCGGCTCCGACGATGACGATTCGGGGTCGGCTGCCGTCGGACCGGGCCGGGGGAGCTGCGTCGGCTGTCATGGCTCGAGCTTATCGACGCCGACCTGGCCCGCATCAGGGCCCGGGCGCGCCGCTCCTAGTGCGTGCCGGATCAGGCATACCGTTCGGTGAACTCGACGAGTGGCCGGCGAACCAGGAGTGACCATGTCTGACCAGAAGTTCGAGTCCGGACCGCTCATCCCCGTGCAGCGGGTCACCGACCGGGGGCGCTGGGTCCTGGTACTCACCCGGCCGCTGGCCCATCCGCCGGCGCGGGTCTGGGCCGCCCTGACCGATCCGGAACAGCTGACGCACTGGGCCCCGTTCGTCCCGGACCGTGACCTGGCCGCCGTGGGGCAGGTCAGCCTGACCCTGCTCGACGGTGCGGACGGCAGCGGCAACGTGGCCCAGCCCGGGTGGGTGCTGGAGTGCCTGCCGCCGAGGGTGCTGGTGCACACCTGGGGCGCCGACCTGCTCCGCTGGGAGCTGACCGGCACCGCTGACGGCGAGGGAACCTCCCTGGTGCTGCGGCACGCCTTCGACGACGAGAGCATGGCCTCGTCCTACGCGGCCGGCTGGCATCTCTGCCTGTTCGCGGCCGAGGCGTCTCTGGCCGGCACCCCGATCGGGCCGGTGATCGGCAAGGCCGCACCCAGGTACGGCTGGGTCGAGCTGGACCAGCGTTACGGTCAGCTGCTCGACCGGTAGTCGAACCAGCTCCAGCCGGCGGTCGGCCCGTTCCGACCGGCCCCGACCGGCCCCGCCGGCCGGGGCGGCGAGCGGTGAACCACACTGGGGTCATGGCTGTCGCGACCCTGCCCGACCCGTCCTGGGTGTCCGACGTGGGGCCGGTCCCGGGTCTGGACCTGCTCGCCTGGGACCTGCACGAGCGCCCCGACCGGGCCGGCGAGATCGAGTTCGTGGTGCCGCCCTACCTCGACCCCCGGCAGCGCCTGGAACTGCTCGGCGAGCTGCCGAACCTGCGGGTGGTGCAGTTGCTCACGGCCGGCTACGACGCCGCCCGGCCGCACCTGCCGGCCGGGGCCCGGCTGGCCAACGCGGCCGGCGTGCACGACGCCTCCACGGCCGAACTGACCCTGGCCCTGATCCTGGCCTCGCTCCGGGGCATCCCCGAGTTCGCTCTCGCGCAGCGGGACTCGACCTGGATCCCGACCCGGATCTGGCCGTCGCTGGCCGACCGGCGGGTGCTGGTGGTCGGCTACGGGCAGGTCGGCCGGGCGATCGTGCGGCGGCTGCTGCCGTTCGAGGTCGAGGTGACCGCGGTCGCCAGCCGCCCGCGGGACGGCGACGACCTCCTCCAGCACGTGCACGGGGTCGACGAACTGCCGGCCCTGCTGCCGGAGCAGGACGTCGTCGTCCTCATCGTGCCGTTGACCTCCTCGACCACCCACCTGGTCGACGCGTCGTTCCTGGCCGCCATGAAGGACGGCGCGCTGCTGGTCAACATGGCCCGGGGCCCGGTGGTCGACACCGGCGCCCTGCTGGCCGAGACCGCCGCCGGCCGGCTGCGGGCCGCGCTCGACGTCACCGATCCGGAGCCGCTGCCGCCCGGTCATCCGTTGTGGACGAGGCCCGGGGTGCTGATCTCGCCCCACGTCGGCGGGGCCAGTGCCGCCTTCCGGCCGCGGGCCCTGGCCCTGATCCGGGCCCAGCTACGGGCCCATGCGGCCGGCGCCGGCCTGGACAACGTCGTCGTCGAGCCGGCGGTGAACTAGAAGAAGGCGATCCGGATCAGCGCGACCACGCCCAGGACGACGATCGCGGCCCGCAGCACCACCGGCGGCAACCGGCGGCCGACCGAGGCCCCGAACACCCCGCCGAGCAGTGAGCCGGCCGCGATCAGCCCGGCCACCGTCCAGTTCACCCGGTCGAACGCGACCAGCGTGTAGGTCACCGCCGCGACCACGTTGATCAGCAGCGAGAGCAGGTTCTTGGCCGCGTTGATCCGCTGCAGGTTCTCGGTCAGCAGGATGCCCATCACGCCGATCTGCAGGATGCCCTGGGCCGCCGTGAAATAGCCGCCGTAGATCCCGATCAGGAACGTGGCGAACAGCAGCCCGGCGGTCAGGCGCCGGCTGAGCCCGGGCTCGTCGGTGGTCAGAACCGGAGCCGAAACCGGAGCCGGAGCCGGAGCCGAAACCGGGGCCCCGGCCCGGCGGCGGGTGGCGAGCGCCCGCTGCAGCCGGGGCTGCAGCACCACCAGGGCCAGCGCGCCCACGATCAGGAACGGCACGACGTGCTCGAACGCGTCCTCGGGCAGGTGCAGCAGCAGGAATGCCCCGATCACGGCCCCGATCACCGCGGCGATCGCCTGGCCGGTCAGCCGCCGCCCCTGGCCGCTCAGCTCGCGGCGGTAGCCCCAGGTGCCGGAGACCCCGCCCAGCACCAGGCCGACGGCGTTGCTCATGGTCGCGGTGACCGGCGCGTACCCCAGCGCAACCAGCACCGGAAAGGTGATCAGGGTGCCCGACCCGACGACGGCGTTGATCGCGCCCGCGGCGAATCCCGCGACCAGGATCAGAACGCCGTCCAGGATGCTCATGCCGTTGTTTCTACCCTGCCGCCCACCGGCCCGACCGCTCGCGGGGCGGCGACCCACGGCGACACGGCCGCGACACACCGTCTCGAGGTGCGCCCTTGTGTCCCGTCATGATCTGATTCGTACTGTGAGCGCCGTCCATGCCTGAGCCCGGTGATGTGCGTAAATGGCTGATCCCGGCGGTGATCCTGATCATCCTGCTGATGGTCTTCGGGCTCGGCCGGTTCGGCGCGGACAGCCACATCGTCGGGGCCGTCTACGGGCCCGGCAGCTCGCCCGAGACCGCGCCGCCGGCCGCGCAGCGGGTCAAGGGGCCGTCCGGGACCGGGTCGGCGTCGTCCGGGGGAGCGGGTTCGGTGACCACCACCCGCGGGCTGATGCTGCCGCTGAAGGCCGGCGTCGGCACCGGCGGGAGCCTGGCCGCCTTCTCGGGCATGCGAGCCGTCGCCGACCACGTGAAGGTGCTCTCGGTGGACGCCGACGAGGGGTTCTGGATCGGCACCGGCAAGAACGACCGGATCTGGGTCCAGCTGGTCGGGCCGCCCCCGGAATCGCCGTATCACGTGCGCAAGGGCGATGAGATCTCGTTCACCGCGCCGGTGGTGGCCCACTCGTCGCGGTTCGCCCACACGGTCGGGGTCAACCGGTCGGAGGGGGCGGCCCTGCTCACCGCGCAGGGCCAGCACCTCGCCGTCCGCAAGACCAAAGTCAAGCTCTACAACCCCCGCTGATCGCGAGGAGCGAGCGGCCCGCCGCGGGTCAGGCGGCCGGCGTGACCAGCCCCCGGGCCAGGGCGACCGCGAACGCCGGGCTGAGCGGCAGTCGGGGCAGCAGCACCGCCTGCAGGGCGTGGTAGACGTCGGGCTTGCCCGCCCAGGTGCCGGCGGCGGGCCGGTTGCGCGGGTCCAGCTCGTGCCGCCACGATCCGCGCTCGGCATCGATCAGGTACCGCTCGGCGTACTGCCACCAGGTGCTGAACCAGCGTTCCCAGCGGGGGTCGCCGGTGGCCCGGTGCAGGGCCACGGCCGCGCCCAGGGCCTCGGCCAGCACCCAGTGCATCCGCTGCCGAACCACCGGCCGGCCGGCCCAGTCGGTGGTGTAGACGAAGCCGTCGGCGCCGTCCGCGGCCCAGCCGTCCTCGATCGCCCGCAGCACCAGGGCCTCGGCCGCCGGCACGATCCAGGACGGCGCCCGCGGGCCGAGGGCCTCCCGCACCGAGAGCGCCAGCCGGGCCCATTCCAGGGCGTGCCCGGGGGTGGCGCCGTAGGGCCGGAACGGGTCGGCCGGGCGGTCGGCGTTGTACTCGGGGTGGATCGTGCCGGCCGCGTCGAAGTGCTCCGGCACCCGCCAGCTGTGCTCCCGGGCCCGGCCGTCGATGATCCGGGTCAGGATCCGCAGGGCCCGGTGCAGCCAGCGCTCGTCGCCGGTGACGTCGGAGGCGGCCAGGTAGGCCTCGACCGTGTGCATGTTGGCGTTGGCCCCGCGGTAGTCCTCGGACTGGCTGAAATCTCGTTGGAACGATTCACGGGCCAGCCCGGCGGCGTCGTCCCAGAAGCAGCGCTCGTGCACCGAGAGGGCGTCGGCCAGCAGTTCCATCGCCTCGGGCCGGCCCGCGGCAACCGCCCCGCAGGCGGCCAGAATGACGAAGGCGTGCCCGTAGGCCTGCTTGTCGGTCAGCGCCGGGGCCCCCGTGCGGGCGTCGACGGTGGCGAACCAGCCGCCGTGGACGTCGTCGTGGAAGGTGGTGCGCAGGGCGCTCACCCCGTGGTCGGTCAGCCCGGCGAAACCGGACCGGCCGAGCAGGTGCCCGAGGGCGGCCACGTGGGTCATCCGGCAGGTGATCCACAGTTCGACGTCCCGGTCGATGAGCTCGCCGTCGTCGTCCAGCCAGCCGAAGCCGCCCGCGGTGACCGAGCGGGCGGCGAAGTCGAGCAGGCGCTCGGCCTCGGCATCGAGGCCACCATCGGTGGAGGACATGAGGACATCTTCGCTGGAGAAGCCGCCGGAGGCGTTCACCTTGCGTGCTCGGTGCAGTGCCGCTGAGCGCTTCCGCCGGGGGTGGTTCTTAGGTCGACTCCCTCGTCGAGGTCCCCCGCGTTCCCCGAGGAGGCCGGGGAACGCGGGGGAGGTGCGGGAGCCGGATCAGCTCGCGTAGAGCTGAACGTCCGCCAGCTGAGCTGCGTTCCAGCCGGTGTTGGCGCTGATCACGATGCGGACGTAGCGGGCGGTGCCGGGGGTGAAGCTGACGCTCGCGGTGTTGTGGTTGTTCACCGCGTCGAGCACCACCGGGGTGGCCGGCATCAGGGTGCTGAACGTCGTCCCGTCGGTACTGCCCTGGATCTCGATCGTCTCGGTCCGCGAACCCCAGGCCGGGTTGTCCGGTAGCAGGAACACCGCCCGGCCCACGCTGACCGTGTCCTGGATGTCGATCGTGGCGCCGGCCGGGAACACGTCGGCCTTGGCCTCCCAGATGGTGTTGGCGTTGCCGTCGGTGAGCGCGTTCGGATCCCAGCCGTCGAGGATGCTGCTGACCGTCACCGGCCGCCCCTCGGCGTAGTCGCCCTTGGCCGACAGCCCGTCCCCGGTCAGGGCGACGAGCTGCTGGGACGCCGACCCGGTGCCGGTCACGGTCAGGGTGCCGGTCCGGGCCCCGGCCCCGGTCGGGGCGAAGGTCAGGGTGGCGGTGCAGGAGGCGTGCGCCGCCAGCGTCGTCCCGCAGGTGTCGGTCAGGGTGAACTGCCCGGTCGCGGTGACCGAGCGGATCGTGACCGGGTGGCCGGTCGGGTTGGTGATCGTCACCTTCCGCGGATCACCGGTGGTGCCCGCCTTGACGTGCCCGAAATCGAGCCTGGACGGCGTGAGCTTCAGCGGGCCGGGCGCCGGGAAGCCGCAGGACCGGTGCGACCAGCCCAGGTTTCCGGGACCCTGGGTGATGATGAAACCCGAGTTGCAGTCGTAGGTTCCGCCCGCACCGAGGCCGATCGCCCGGACGCCGGTGAAGTTCGCGCTGCCCGCCGATTCGAGCTGGACGGCGAAGGTGCCGGCCCCGGCGATGTTCACGTTCTTCAGCGACAGCCCGGTCACGCTCGAGCCGTGGGTCTGCACGGCCTCGTAGCTGCTGTCGATCAGGTTGGTGTCGGTGACCTTGATCGTGCCGGTCATCGGCGAGTCGGCGGCCCAGAACCAGAGTGCGCCCAGGCCGGTCTTCCAGAACTGGTCGAGCACGCCGGCCCGGACCGTGGTGTTGCGGGCGATCGTCGTCGTCCCGGCCAGCGGCACCGAGTTGAACCGGTTGCCGACGTGGATGCCGCCGCCCTGGGTCACGGTGTCGGCGACCACGTTGCCGCTGATGTCGTCGTCCGAGCCGCCGTAGATCGCGATGTTGTTGGCCAGGATCGGGCTGATCACGGTGTTGTTCCGGAACGAGTTGCCGGTGTCGGCGTTCTTGTCCGACCACATGGCCAGGCCGTCGTCGCCGGTGTTGCGGACGAAGCTGTTCTCGACCACCGAGTCGGTCACGCCCTGGTGGAAGTTCACCCCGTCCGCGGTCTGGTCCAGGATCCGCAGGCCGGTCATCGTGAGATGGTTCATCGGGCCGTCGAGCCAGGCCCCGACCTTGGAGTGCTGGATCCAGAGGTCGGACACGGTGGATAGGTTTAGCGCTCCACCAATGCCGTTGACCTGGAGGTTGTCGTTCCGCTCGGTGACCTCGCCGAGGATCGCGAAGTGGGCCAGCGAGACGTGCGAGCTGCCGCCGTCGGCCGGGGCCTTGCCGTAGAGCCCGACGTTGTCGCCGCGCAGCATCGAGTACCACTGGCCGGCGCCGGAGATGCTGACGTCGTCGACCACGATGTGCCGGCTGAGGGTGAACGTGCCCTTCGGGATCCAGAGCGTCTTACCGGCCGCCGCGGCCGCGGCCACGCCGGCGTCGAACGCGTCCGAGGAGTCCTTGGCCCCGGTCGGGTCGGCCCCGTGGTCGAGCACCGAGAGCGAACCGGCCGGCTGGGCCAGTGGCGGGGCCACCACCTCGAAGTCGGCCAGGTCGATGTCGTACCAGGGGGCGGTGTCGCCCGCCCCGACCTGGATCCGGACGTCGGTGCCGGCCGGCAGGATCCGGCCCAGCTGGACCCGGGCCTCGTCGAAGAAGTGGTGCGGCGTGCCGTCGGCCGGGGTGTTGGTGAACGGGTAGGCGCCGTAGTACCAGCCGTACCGCGACGTCGTTCTCAGGGACGCCAGCCGCCGGCCGCCGGTGTAGACGCCGAGCGTGGAGTCGGCTCCCTGGCCGTCGGCGCTGTCCGGCACCGCGTACCGCACCGTGACCGCGTTCGCCGCTCTGGCCAGGGTGAAGTCGACGTACTGGCCCTGACCGGAGAGTTTGACCGCCTGCCGGCCCGAGGCCTCGGCCGCGATCGTGGTGTAGGTGTGGTCGGAGCGCACGGGAGTGCCGTTGGTGCCGGCGTTCTCGGCCTCGTACTCGGTGAACGGGACGGTCGCGCCCCGGCCGGCGGTGAGGGCCGCGGGCAGGGCCGCGACCGTCGGCAGAGTGACTCGGCCGCTGCTCGCGATCGCGGCGGCCGGGCTCGAGCCGGTCGCGGCGGCAGCCGGGCCGGACAGGGCCAGGCCGACCCCGCCCAGACAGAGCGCGAGGGCCGCGACTGTCGCCGTGCGTTGCCGGCCGAGGGGGCCCCGGCCGGATGGTCCGGGGCCGGGTTGGGGCCTGGAGGTGCCGCACGAAGTCGTCATTGACTGCCTTTCGGAGGGGACGGTACGCGGCGCAAGGACTTTCAGGTATCAGCCCTTCACGGCGCCGCTGAGGCCGGCGCCGTTCAGGAAGAGGCGCTGGAACACGATGAACAGCAGGACCGGCACGATGGTCGAGATGAACAGCGCGGCCAGCAGCAGGTTGAGCTGGATCAGGTCGGCCAGCTCGGGCAGCCGGACCGAGAGCGGCTCCTTGTTCGGGTCGGTCAGCACCAGCAGCGGCCAGAGGTAGTCCTTCCAGGCCGCGATGACGGCGAACACCGAGACCACGCCGAGGATCGGGCGCGACAGCGGCAGCACGATCGACCAGAACAACCGGAACGGCCCGGCTCCGTCGACCTTGGCCGCCTCGAACACCTCTCGGGGCAGGTTGTCGAAGAACCGCTTCATCAGGACGACGTTGAACGGGTTGGCCCCGGCCGGCAGCCAGATCGCCCAGAACGAGTTCAGCATCGAGTGGTGCCACAGCGGCGGGTTCAGCACGGTCAGGTACAGCGGCACCAGCAGCACCACCACTGGAACCAGCAGGGTGCCGACGACCAGGGCGTTCAGCACCGGGCCGTACTTGGGCCGGAGCACCGAGAGGGCGTACCCGGCGGTGGTGGCGACCAGCAGCTGGCTGAACCACGATCCGCCGGCCACGTAGAGCGTGTTCAGGAAGTACCGGTCCAGGTGCTCGGTGGTCCAGGCCTGCCAGAGCGCGTTGAAGTCGGTGCCGTGCGGGAACAGGGCCATCGGCTGGCGCAGCGTGTCCTGGGTCGGCGTCACCGCGGCCTTGCCCAGCCAGACCAGCGGGCCCAGACCGATGATCACCAGGACGACGAGCAGCACGATCTCGGCCACGCTCATCGAGCGGCGGATGCCCGGCCGGCGGCGCTCGTAGGGCGAGATGATGCCGCGGTCCTGCTGGTCCTTGCGGGCCTGCCGGCGGCCCCGAAGGCGGCGGGGGGCGGCGGCGTCGGTGAGTACGACCTCGGCCTCGGCCTCGGCGATGTCGGGCTGCGTGGTGAGGCTCACGAGGTGCTCCAGGATCGAGTCAGCCGGAAGTAGACCGCGGACAGCACGCCGAGGCTGATTGCCAGCATCACGCTGAGCGCGGTGGCCGCCCCGAAGTCGCCGCTCAGGCTGCTGCCGAAGGCGTAGTTGTAGATCAGCAGCAGGATGGTCAGGGTGGAGTTGGAGGGGCCGCCGTCGGTGAACAGGTACGGCTCCAGGAACACCTGCGCCGTGCCGATCACCTGCAGGATCAGCGTGACCAACAGGACGCCGCGCAGGCTGGGCAGGGTCACGTGCCAGATCTTCTGCCGGATCGAGGCGCCGTCCACCTCGGCCGCGTCGTAGAGCTCGGGGGCGACCCCGGTCAGCGCGGCCAGATAGATGATCACGGTGGCACCGGCGTTGGCCCAGGTGGCCTCCAGCACCAGCGAGGGCATCGCCGACCCGGCGGAGTTCAGCCAGGGGTAGGGGCCCAGGTGGACCCAGCCGGCGATGGTGTTGAACACGCCGGTCGGGCTGCCGTCGTAGAAGAACTTCCAGAGCAGCACGGCCACCACCGGCGGCACCACCACCGGCAGGTAGGCCAGGGCGGTGTAGATCCCGCGGAAGCGCTTGACCTCGCTCATCACGACGGCCAAGGCCAGCGGTACCGGGTAGCCGAAAATCAGCGCCAGCAGGGCGAAGTAACCGGTGTTCTTGATCGCCGTGAGCAGGTCCGGATCGGTCAGCACGGTCTTGTAGTTGGCCAGGCCGACCCAGGTCGGCGGGGTGACCAGGTTGGTCTGCTGCAGGCTCATCACCACGGCCCGCACGATCGGGAACCAGGAGAACACGCCGAAGGCGATCAGCATCGGTAACAGGAAGACGAGGGTGGACAGGCCACCGCCGCGAACCCAGGTCAGCGGCGTCCGCCGGACTCGGTTGGGCCGGCCTTCGGTTACCGGACGATCGATGACACTCATGGGTTGGGCCCCTCATGGAGGTGCCGGCCGGGGTGGTGGGCGCCCGGACGGCTGGTCTACGGGTGGAACCCCGTGGGCGGCCGGGTCGGCGATTCGCCGGCCGCCCACGGGAGTTGCTGGGCTAGCTCGTACTGCACTTCACCGTGCTGAAAACCGTTCTCGGCCGAGGATCAGGCCTTGTCGAGGATGGTCTGGACCTTGGTGTTGGCCTTGGTCAGCAGGTCGGTGATGTTGGCGTTCTTGTCGGTCAGGACGGTCTGAACCACCGGGTCGAGCGCGTGATAGAGGTCCTGGGTGGCCACCGGCGGCTCCGGGATCAGCGGCTGGCTGAACTCGTTGGTGGTGTAGTTGGTCATCTGGTCCAGCGGGACGTCGATGTAGTCCTTGATCCAGGTCTGCACCTGGTCGTAGGTCGCCTTGTCGAACACCGGCAGCAGCGGCGAGCCGACCGGCTGCTTGGCCGCGACCAGGGTCTTGGCGTCGAGGACGGCGCCGGCCTCGGTGGTCAGCTTCTGCATGTAGTAGAAGTCGATCCACTTGACCGCGGCCGCCTGCTGGGGCTTGGTCGCCTTGGCGCTGACCCCGGCCAGCGTTCCGCCACCGAGCACGCCGGCGCCGTCACCCTGCAGCGGGATCACGGTCAGGCCGTAGTCGGACTTCTTGATGTTGTTCTGGGTGGCCAGGTTCTGGTACGTGCCGCCACCGGTGATGTACATCCCGATCTTGCCGGCGGCGAAGGCCTGGTTGATGCCGCCCCAGTCGTAGTTGAAGTTGGCGCCCATCGAGTTGTCGGTCCAGCGCATGTCGTGAAGCATCTGCAGGACCTGCGTGGTGGCCGGGTTGTTGACCGTGGCCGTCTGCTTGTCGCCGTTGGCCGTCGACATCCGGCCGCCGAAGGCGTACGACTCGGTGCTGAGGATCCAGCCGCCGGTGTTGCCCTTGTCCATCACGGCGTACCCGGCCATGTGGGTCTTGTCCGAGATCGCCTTCGCGTCGGCCCGCACTTCTTCCCACGTCGTCGGGGGCTTGTCGGGGTCGAGGCCGGCCGCGGTGAACAGCGCCCGGTTGTAGTGCAGGCCCTGGCCGTAGGCCGAGATCGGCATCATCTCGATCTTGCCGGACTGGTCCTGGCCCTCGGCCACCACCTCCTTGTTGAACTTGGAGGCGTAGGGCAGCTTGGCCACCTCACCGCTGATGTCCGCGACCTGCTTGCGGGCGATCAGGGCCCGGCCGTCGGTGAAGGCGGTGGTGAACACGGTCGGCAGGGTGCCACCGGCGAGCCGGGCGGCGAAGGTCGGCGCCGTCCAGGTGTACTCCTCGTGCTTCACCTTGATGTTCGGGTACTTGGCCTGGAACTGGGCGATCTGGGTGTCGAAGGCGGCGATCGCGTCGGGCTGGAGGCCGGCGTCGATCGCCACGGTGATGCTCACCGGGGCGTTCGCATCAGCGGACTTGCTGCCTGAACTGCTCGAGCCGCAGGCGGTCAGCAGGCCCAGGCTGGTGAAACCAGCCACGACCACGATCGCGGACTTACGGATAGACGTCACTGTCGCTCCTAGAAAACTCTGAAAATCACGGGACGAGAGGGGATTACTGACCGGCGAGGCGGAGCCAGGCCGTGGTGTCGGGCGGTAGTAGTCCGTTCTGCAGTTCGTTGCTGACCAGAAGCACCTCGGAGTGTTCGGGGAGCGGGACGGGACCGCTCGCGAGGTTGGTGACGCTTGCGAATCGCTCGCCCCGGGAGAATGCGAGGACGTCGTTGCCGGCGCTGATCCAGGTGAGTGGACCGTCGCCCAGTCCGGTCTCGAGCCGGCGCAGCCGCAGTGCGCTGCGGTACAGGGAGAGCATCGAGTCGCTGTCGTCCAGTTCGGACTCGACACTCAGGGGGCCCCAGTCGCCGGGCTGGGGCAGCCAGGGGGTGGCCTCGGCGTCGTCCGGGCTGAACCCGAACGAGGGGCCGGTGCCGCGCCAGGGCAGCGGGACCCGGCAGCCGTCGCGGCCCGGATCCACGCCGCCGGAGCGGTAGTGCATCGGGTCCTGGAGCAGCGACAGCGGGATGTTCTCGGCCTCGGGCAGGCCGAGCTCGTCGCCTTGATAGATGTAGATCGACCCCGGCAGGGCCGCGGCCAGCAGGGCCGCCGCCCGGGCCCGGCGGGTGCCGACGGCCAGGTCCGACTCGGTGCCGAACCGCTTGGTGGTGAAGGCGAACGACGAATCGGCCCGGCCGTACCGGGTGACCGGCCGGGTGACGTCGTGGTTGGACAGCACCCAGGTGGCCGGCGCGCCGACCGGGGCGTGTGCGGCCAGCGTCTGCTCGATCGAGGCCCGCAGCTCCTTGGCCTCCCAGGGGCGGGCCATGAAGTCGAAGTTGAACGCGGTGTGCATCTCGTCGGAGCGCAGGTAGCGGGCGAACCGCTCGGCGTCCTCCAGCCAGAGCTCGCCGACCAGTACCCGGGTGCCGGAGTAGGAGTCGGCGATCGCCCGCCAGCCGCGGTAGATGTCGTGCAGGCCGTCGCGGTCCAGGTGCGGGTGCATGCCCGGCTCGGGGCGCTCGGGCAGCTCCGGGAACTCCGGGTCCTTCACCGGCAGGGCGGCCGAGTCGATCCGGATGCCGGCCACGCCCCGGTCGAACCAGAACTTGAGGATGTCCTCGTGCTCGGTCCAGACGTCGGGGTTCTGCCAGTTCAGGTCGGGCTGCTCGGGGGTGAACAGGTGCAGGTACCACTCACCGGGTGTGCCGTCCGGGTCGGTGGTCCGGGTCCAGCTGGTGCCGGAGAAGCTGGAGACCCAGGCGGTCGGCATCTGGGCGCCGTCCTCGCCCCGGCCCGGGTGGAACCAGAACCGCTGCCGCTCAGGCGATCCCGGCGGCGAGGCCAGAGCGGCCCTGAACCACGGGTGCTGGTCCGAGATGTGGTTCGGGACGACGTCGATGATGGTCCGGATGCCGAGTTCGAGCGCCTCGGCGATCAGCTGCTCGGCCTCCTCAAGGGTGCCGAAAGCCGGCTCGATGGACCGGTAGTCGGCCACGTCGTAGCCGCCGTCGGCCATCGGGGAGGGGTACCACGGGTTGAACCAGATGGCGTCGACGCCGAGGTCGTGCAGGTAGCCCAGCTTGGCCCGGACCCCGGCGAGGTCGCCGACCCCGTCGCCGTTGGCGTCGAAGAAGCTGCGGACGTAGACCTGATAAATGACGGCGCTGCGCCACCAATCGGAGTCCTGCGCCGAGTCCTGTGCGGGGGCGCTGTGCGCGGTTGGTAGGGCGTGCAGGTCCGTCACGAGGCGCCTACCTCCTGGTAGCAGGGGACCGATGATCTGGTCCCGGTGGTCGGGGAACGGTGTTTCCGGCCGCTCTCAACGAGCGGTGGAGGCGGATTTAAGGTAGTCCGCCGAGGATCGTCGTTGCAAGACTTCGACCGATCTTTGCAGGATTTCGATTTATACCGCTTGATCAGGCACAGCATGCTGGATCCTCCGACCTTGAGTGGAATCGATCACACTCACGACTGATTTACCGGTGGCGTTGAGCGCTAAACTAGCATTCGGGGTGTGCAGACGGCACCCAGAACTCGGTGATTTTGATCGACCAGGCCGAGCGATGGCCGCCTGGGTTACACGACTCGTGGGGTCAAGAGGTCCGGTTCGAACCCGTTGACCGGAGTTGAGGGATGTCCCATGACCGGCCTCCTGCAAGTTTGCGACCGGATGACGCACGAACCGAACGTGACCCCCGTTAGCGCTGATCCCCGTGAGCGGGGCCGGGGCGGCTACTTGCGGGGGGCGGCGCCGGTGGAGGCACGGACCACGAGTTCGGGCTCGAACAGCAGCTCGCGGGCCGGCGACAGGCCCCCCTCGATCTGGTTGATCAGCAGGGTCAGCGCGGCCCGGCCCATCGACTCGATCGGCTGCCGGACCGTGCTCAGCGGCGGGTCGGTGCAGTTCATCAGGAACGAGTCGTCGAAGCCGATCACCGAGAAGTCGGTCGGCACGTTCAGCCCGGCCCGGCGAGCGGCCTTGACCCCGCCCAGGGCCAGCATGTCGCTGGCGAAGATGGCCGCGGTCAGTCCGCGCTCCAGCAGCAGTGAGGTGGCCAGCTGGCCGCCCTCGACGGTGAACATGGAGTGCTCCACCGCGGCCTCGACCGACAGACCGGCGGATTTCGCCAGCCTGAGAAAAGCGTCGTACTTACGCCGGGACGGCACGTGGTCGGGCGGGCCGAGGACCATGCCGATCCGGGTGTGGCCGAGTGAGCGCAAGTGGGCGAAGGCCAGCTCGACGGCGGCGGTGTCGTCGGTGGAGACGGTCGGGAAGCCGAGCCGCTCGACTGAGGCGTTCAGCAGCACCACCGGTACGCCACGCTTGTGCAGCTGGGCGAAATGGTCGTGCGGGGCGTCGGCCTCGGCCTGGGTGCCGCCGAAGAAGACCACGCCCGAGACCTGCTTCTGCAGCAGCATCTCGACGTAGGCCGGTTCGGTCATGCCCCCGGCGGTGCAGGTGCACAGCACCGGGGTCAGACCCCGGTGCACGATGCCGCCCGCGACCACCTCGGCGAAGGCCGGGAAGATCGGGTTCTGCAGTTCGGGCAGGATCAGGCCGACCAGCCGGGCCCGGTCGCCGCGCAACTGGGTGGGGCGCTCATAACCGAGCACGTCCAGCGCGGTGAGCACGGAGCGGCGGGTCGCCTCGGAGACGCCGGGCCGCCCGTTCAGCACGCGGCTGACGGTGGCCTCGCTGACTCCGACCTTCTTGGCCACCTCGGCGAGACGTCGTGTCATGACGTGATCATACGCCCGTTCTGCAAGCCGCTTGCGGTCCTTGCGGCTGATTCTTCGGTTCGAGCGCCGGTTGTTCGCAGCCGCAGGTCAACGCGAGGGTCGTGGGAGCGCTCCGCACCGCGTGGGCACCGGTATTTCCTACTCGATGGTTGGGGCTCAGGACCGCCCTCCAACCGTCGATAAGTCCCCGTGAGCAGCACACTGGCCGCACGCGGCGAAACGACTGTGACCACGGCGATCGTCGGTGACGCGCCTCGGGACGCCCGGTCCGGGACCAGACCCGGGTTCCGGCCCGACATCGAGGGTCTGCGGGCCGTCGCCATCCTGCTGGTCGTGCTGTACCACTGCGGAATCTCGACGGTGACCGGCGGATATGTCGGGGTCGACGTCTTCTTCGTGATCTCCGGCTTCATCATCACCTCGCACCTGATTCGCGAGGTCGCCCTCACCGGGCGGCTGTCGGTCGGCCGGTTCTACGGCCGCCGGGTGCTGCGGCTGCTCCCCGCGGCCGGCCTGGTGATCGTCTCGACGATGGCGGCCACCTGGTACTGGCTGCCGGTCACCCGGTTGCACGGGATCACCCGGGACGCCCTGGCCGCCAGCGGCTACGTGATCAACTACCGACTGGCCGCGCTCGGCACCGATTACCGGACCGCCACCCGGTCGCCGTCCCCGTTGCAGCACTTCTGGTCGCTGGCCGTGGAGGAGCAGTTCTACCTGGTCGTCCCGCTGCTGGTGGTGGTGACCCTGGTCCTGATCCGGAGCCGGGCGGCCCTCACCGCGGCGGTCGCCCTGATCACGGCCGGTTCGCTGGCCTGGTCGATCCACTACACCGGCCAGTCGGCGACCTGGGCCTACTTCGGCGCGCCGACCCGGGTCTGGGAGCTCGGCGCCGGGGCGTTGATCGCGCTGGCGGCCGGCGTCATGACCGCGATGCCGGTGCCGGTGGCCATCCCGCTGCGCTGGCTCGGGATCGCCGCGATCCTGGTCAGCGCCTACCGGTTCGACGAGACGACGCCGTTCCCGGGATATCACGCGGCTCTGCCGGTGGCCGGGGCGATGGCCGTGATCGCGGCCGGCTGTGCCGAGCCCGGCACCCTGCTCGGGTACTCGGTGATGCGGGCGATCGGGGCCCGGTCGTACTCCTGGTACCTCTGGCACTGGCCGGTCCTGATGATCGCGCCCTACGTCGTCGTCCGGCACTTCGGGGTCGAGCAGAAGCTGATCGCCGTGGCCGTCGCCTTCGGCTTCGCCGCGGTCTCGTACCACTTCGTCGAGCGGCCGTTGCGCGATCACCCGGTGCTGCGGGCCCAGCCGCTGTACGCCGCGGCCTTCGGGCTGGTGCTGACCGCGGTGGTCGTCGTCGTGGCCCTGGTGCTGCCGGTGCTGCCGCCCCGGCTCGGCCTCGGCGTGGGCAGCGTGGCCGACGTGGCCCTGTCCGGTCACGGCTCGGCCCGGACCCTGGCCCTGTCGAAGAAGATCCAGGCCGCCTCGACCGCGCAGAACCTGCCCCGCAACCTCAAGCCGTCCCTGAAGTCGGCGGCCAAGAACGACCCGGTGATCTACACCGACGGTTGCCACCTGCCGTTCGAGGGCCTGACGACGCCGGCCCACTGCGAGCGGTTCGGTGACGCCGCGTCGTCCACCGTGATGGTGCTGTTCGGCGACTCGCACGCGGCCCAGTGGTTCCCAGCGCTGAACGCGATCGCCAAGCAGCGGCACTGGCGGCTGGCCGTGTTCACCAAGGGCGCCTGCAGCGCGGCCGACGTGAAGATCTACCTGCCGCCGGTGCAGCGGGCCTACAACGAGTGCGTGACCTGGCGCAATCGGGCGCTGAGCCGGATCCACGCCCTGCACCCGGCCGTGATCGTCACCTCGTCCAACGCCGACGGCGGAAACGCGCTCGGGCGCAAGGGCAGCCAGGACTCGATCTGGACCGATGCCTGGACCCGGACGACGAACCGGCTCACCCAGCGGGGTACCCGGGTGGTCTTCCTCGACGACACGCCGTGGCCGAAGACCGACGTGCCCGACTGCGTCGCCGCCCACCCGCGCAGTGTGCAGAGCAGTTGTGCCCAGACGACCAAGTTCGCCCAGAAGCCGGACCGGCGCGGATCGATGGCCAACGCCGCCGAGAAGGCCGGCGCGACCGTGGTCGACCCGCTGCCGTGGTTCTGCGCGCTGAAGATCTGCCCGGTGGTGATCGGCAACATCCTGGTCTACAAGGACGAGAGCCACATCTCCACGGTCTACTCCAAGCTGCTCGCCCCGCTGCTGGCCGAGAAGCTCAAGGCGCCCCGGGCCTGAGGTCGAGAGGCCGGCCCGGCCTGCCCGGTGTCGTCTGGGCGTCGGGGAAGGTCGGCGGGGGAGGGGAGCCGCAGCTGGGCAATGGTGTACCGGATCTTCTCGGCCACCGTCATCGCGCCCTGAGAACTGGGCACCTACTCACAGTCGGTCACTTTGGCCGCAATCTGCACGGGTGCGCCCGAATCCATGATCGTCGGCCGCCGTCGGCCTCGGCCCGATTTGCCACCCAGTGGCCGCGGCGCCGTCTCAGGATCCGGCCCGGACGCCGTCCCGGCTCGATGCATCGACTAATTGACCTGCAGTTTTAAGGCTTCGATCAACAATTTCGGACGACGCTCTGGCGCGGGGTGCTCTTAACAGGGTAGAAACACCTCAATCCTTTAGCTACGGCTTGACCGGCTTTCATCGCGACCAGAGAGCGCTCTCTGTCTGGCCGGTGGGGTCCGGCTGGCCGCTGTCCTTGATTGGCAGGGTCGACGATGACCGTCCGTGACCACGGCGCGCCAGAAGCTGAATCTCCGGCTGGCAGCATTTCCCGCCGTCGCCTTCTCGCACTCTCCGCCACCGCCGCGACCGTGGCCGCCGGAGGGGTGGTGGGCGGCGCCGGCCTGGCCGAAGCCGCCCCGGCCGGCCCCGACTTCGGCCCCAACGTCTTCGTCTACGACCCGACGACGCCGGCGGCCACCATCCAGGCCAAGTTCGACGAGCTCTACACCGCTCAGGCCGGCAACCAGTTCGGCACCGAGCGGTACGCCGTCCTGCTCAAGCCGGGCAAGTACAACTTCGTGGCCAAGCTCGGCTACTACACCACCGTGGCCGGCCTCGGCGCGTCGCCGGACGACACCGACATCACCGGTGGCGTGCGGGTGGAGGGCCAGCCCGACCCGAGCTCCGCCGCCGGCATCTCGGCCCTGGAGAACTTCTGGCGCTCGGCCGAGAACCTGGCCGTCACCCCGACCGACTGGTCCAACCAGTGGGCGGTGTCGCAAGCCGCGCCGATGCGCCGGGTGCACATCAAGGGCATCGCCTGGCTGGAGCCCGGCAACGGCGGGTTCTCCAGCGGCGGCTACCTGGCCGACTGCAAGATCGACGGCATCACGATCAACGGCTCGCAGCAGCAGTGGATCACCCGGGACAGCGACCTCGGCGACATCTGGACCAACGGCGTCTGGAACCAGGTGTTCTCCGGTGTCACCGGGGCCGTGCCGACCCCGGACTACCCGACCAACCCGTACACGGTGCTGCCGACCAGCCCGGTCGTCCGGGAGAAGCCCTACCTGTACGTCGACTCGGCCGGCAAGTACCGGGTGTTCGTCCCGGGCCTGCGGCGCGACAGCTCGGGCATCACCTGGGGCGCGGGCAAGACCGAGGTCGGCTCCTCCCGGCCTATCAGCGACTTCTACATCGCCAAGCCGAGCGACAGCGCCACCAAGATCAACCTGGCCCTGCTGCTGGGCAAGGACCTGATCCTGACCCCCGGCGTCTACAACCTGGACCGGCCGCTGGTCGTGCTCCGGAAGAACACCGTGATTCTCGGCCTGGGCATGCCCAGCCTGGTCCCGACCAGGGGCACGGCGGCGCTGCAGATCGCCGACGTCGACGGCGTCCGGGTCGCCGGGGTGCTGGTCGACGCCGGGGCCAAGGAGTCCAGCGTGCTGATCGAGGTCGGCTCCCGGCTCAGCCCGTTCGACCACAAGCACAACCCGACCTCGCTGCAGGACGTGTTCATCCGGATCGGTGGCCCGTTCGCGGGCAAGACCAGGACGGCGATCGTGATCAACAGCGACGACGTCATCCTGGACAACATCTGGTCGTGGCGGGCCGACCACGGCACCGGCGTCGGCTGGACCGTGAACACCGCCGACACCGGCCTGATCGTGAACGGTGACGACGTCATCGCCTACGGGCTGTTCGTCGAGCACTACCAGAAGTACCAGGTGATCTGGAACGGCGAGCGCGGCCGGACGATCTTCTACCAGAGCGAACTGCCCTACGACCCGCCGAGCCAGGCCGCCTGGAACAGCCCGACCGGCAAGGGCTGGGCCTCGTACAAGGTGGCCAACTCGGTCCGCACCCACGAGGCCTGGGGTCTGGGGGTCTACGCCTTCTTCAACCAGAACGTGGACATCCGCGAGGACCGCGCGATCGAGGTGCCCAAGCGCTCGACCGTGAAGTTCCACGACGCCGTCACCGTGTTCCTGAACGGCAGCGGCGGCATCGAGCACACGATCAACGAGGCCGGGGTGCCCGAGATCGGCGTCTTCGGCACCAGCTACGTCAAGGAGTACCCGACGGCCTGAACCGGCCCGGCGACCCGCATCGGGCCGCATTGACCAGCACGGACTGACCAGCACTGACCAGCCCTGACCAGTACTGACCAGCCCGAAGGCCGGTCCGGAATCTTCCGGGCCGGCCTTCGGCGACTCCGGCCGACCGCAACGGAGGAGCAACGGCGGCGAGCCGGGCCGGACCGGGTCCGGGCGGTCGTTGTTCCTCCTTTGCGGTCGTCCGAAGTCAGGCCGGCGGCGGCGCGCGGGTGCTCTGGTGTATTCCGGGGGCCGTAGCCACCTACAATCGTTGAAGTTGGACCGCCCGGAGGTAGATCTGACCCGTCGGCGGTCACCTGAACGACACGTCACGCTCGCGGTCACCTGGCGCGACTGCGCTGTGCCGCAGCGTGAGAGCGCGCTGCTGACGAATCCCTTCCGCATGGTCGGACGGTGCCACCACAGGCAACAGCGTGGTACCGGGCCGACGTTCCAAGGAGCATTGAATGAGTCATCCGCACCCCGAACTGGGCGCCCCGCCCGCACTGCCGAGAAACGGCCTGCGGGTGGTGGGCCTCGGCGGGCTCGGTGAGATCGGTCGCAACATGACCGTCTTCGAGCACGCCGGCAAGCTGCTGATCGTCGACTGCGGGGTGCTGTTCCCCGAGGAGACCCAGCCCGGGGTCGACGTGATCCTGCCCGACTTCACCTGGATCCGCGACCGGCTCCAGCACGTGGTCGCCATCGTGCTCACCCACGGTCACGAGGACCACATCGGTGGCATCCCGTACCTGCTGCGCGAGCGGGCCGACATCCCGATCGTCGGCTCCAAGCTGACCCTGGCCTTTCTCGAGGCCAAGCTGAAGGAGCACCGGATCACGCCCAAGGCCAACCCGGTCTCCGAGGGTGACCGGCGCAGCTTCGGCCCGTTCGACTGCGAGTTCATCGCGGTTAACCACTCGATCCCGGACAGCCTGGCCGTCGCCATCCGCACCCGGGCCGGCCTGGTGCTGCACACCGGCGACTTCAAGATGGACCAGTTCCCGCTGGACAACCGGATCACCGACCTGCGCGCCTTCTCCCGGCTCGGCGAGGAAGGGGTCGACCTGTTCATGGCCGACTCCACCAATGCCGAGGTGCCCGGGTTCACCACTTCCGAGCGCGAGCTCACCCCGGCGATCGAGAAGGTGTTCCGGACCGCTCCGCGGCGAATCATCGTCTCCAGTTTCGCCAGCCACGTGCACCGGATCCAGCAGGTCCTGGACGCCGCCCAGCAGCACGGCCGCAAGGTGGCTTTCGTCGGCCGGTCGATGGTCCGGAACATGAAGATCGCCGGCGACCTGGGCTACCTGAAGATCCCGTCCGGCCTGGTCGTGGACATGCGGGCGCTGGAGAAGCTGCCCGACAACAAGGTGGCCCTGATCTGCACCGGGTCGCAGGGCGAGCCGATGGCCGCACTGTCCCGGATGGCCAACCGCGACCACGTGATCCGGATCGGCGAGGGCGACACCGTGCTGCTGGCCAGCTCGCTGATCCCGGGCAACGAGAACGCCATCTACCGGGTGATCAACAGCCTGACCCGGTACGGCGCCAACGTCGTCCACAAGGGCAACGCCAAGGTGCACGTCTCCGGCCACGCCAGCGCCGGCGAGCTGGTGTACTGCTACAACATCATCAAGCCGAAGAACGTCATGCCGGTGCACGGCGAGTGGCGCCACCTCAAGGCCAACGCCGACCTGGCCATCGCCACCGGCGTCCCGGCCAAGAACGTCGTGATCGCGGACGACGGCGTGGTCGTCGACCTGATCAACGGGCAGGCCAAGATCACCGGCAAGGTCGCGGCCGGATACGTCTATGTCGACGGCATGACCGTCGGCGGGGCCACCGAGGCCTCCCTGAAGGACCGCCGGACCCTGGCCGAGGAAGGCGTGATCACGGTCGTCGCGATCGTGGACGCCGACACCGGCCAGCTGGCCGAGGCGCCCGACTTCATCACCCGGGGCCTGGTGCACGACGAGGCCGAGTTCAAGCTGGTCATCCCGGCGATCGAGAAGGCCCTGGCCCAGGCCGCGGCCGACGGTGTCGGGGGTCCGATCCAGCTCGAGCAGCTGATCACCCGCACGGTCAGCACCTGGGCGTTCAAGACCTACCGGCGCAACCCCATGATCATCCCGGTCGTGGTCGACGCCTGATCCACCTGCTGCGGCCCGGGTCGGCCCGAGGGCGGGCCGACCCGGGCCGAAACGGCGGGCAATCCGGCCGAACCGGGTTCCGGGATGTCCGGACACGGGGCCGACCTGCTCCTTAGACTCAGGTTGTGCCGGAACCGGGCCAGGGGGTGGACCGCGTGTCCGTGATCATCGGAGTCGACGGTTCCGGCCGCACCCACCGGCTCGACCGGATCGAGGCCGCCACCCCTGACCGCCCGGTGATCCGGGTCGGTGCTCCGGCCGGCGACGTCGAGGCCCTGCGCGACCGGCTGGCCGCCGCGCCGCCCTCGGCTCTCGTCCTGGTGGACGACGCCCACCGGCTCGAGCTGGCCGCCCTCGACCTGCTGGCCGCGGCCGCCCGGGCCGGCCAGGCCCTGGTCATCGCCCGGCGTCCCACCGTCACCGGATCCGCGCTGGCCGCCCTGGACGAGGCCGTGGCCGCGACCGGTCCGGTCGAGGTGCTGGCCCCGCTCGACGGCCCCCGGACCCGCGAACTGGTCGCCGCCGTCACCGGCCGGCCCTGCTCGCCGGACACTGCCGCCTCCGTACTGGCCGGATCGGGCGGGCTGCCGGTCATAGCCGTCGCCCTGGCCTCGGCCCTCGGCCCGGGCCCGGTTTCCGGGCCGGTCTCTGGGTCGCCGCCGGCCCTGCTGGCCCGGTTGCAGCGTCGGCTGGCCGTGCTGGCCCCCGAACCGGCCCGCCTGGCCCGGCTGCTGGCCCTGCGGCTCGACCTGACCGACGCCGCCCGCGCCGGTGCGGCCGGGCTCGACCTGCCGGCCACGGACGCCGCGATCGGCCTGCTGCGGGACGAGGGCCTGCTCGTCCCGGGCACCGAGGAGATGATCCCGGCGGTAGCCGAAGCGCTGCTGGCCGAGCTGGCGATGGGCCACCGGCGCCGGATCCACAACGACGTCGCCCTGGCCCTGGTCGCGACCGGAGCCCCGCCGGTGGCCGCGGCCGGCCAGCTCCGGGCGGCCCGGGCCCGGGGCACCGAGGCCGCCGCCGTCTACCTGGCGGCCGGCGAGCACGTCCGGTTCTCCGACCCGGCCGCCGCCCTGGGCTGGTTCGACGACGCCCAGGACGCCGGGGCGAGCGCGGCCGAGGTGGCGGCCGGCCGGGCCGAGGCCGCGGCCCTGCTCGGCCTGGCCGTCGACGAGCACGGCGACCTCGACCGGTCCGGCGGCGAAGGCGTGCCGGCGACCGCCGCGGCTCGGCTGGCCCTGGTCGCCGGCGCGCTCGCGGCTCACCAGGGCCGAGCCGACCGGGCCGGTCCGGCCCTGCTGGCCGCCGGCCCGCCCGGGCCCGCGCTGGCCGTGCCCACGCTGGTGTCGGTCGGCCGTCGGGAACAGGCCGAGCCGGCCGCCGGCACCCCGGCTCCCTCCGCTGTCCGGTTGCTCGCGGCCGCCGCCCTGGCCGGCACCGATCCGGCCGAGGGGCTGCCGCTGGCCATCGAGGCGGCCGAGGCGTTCGAGCGAACCCCGCCCGCGGCCGTGCTGCCTGACACCCCGCACGCGCTCGGCGCCGTCCTGGCGGTGGCCGGTGGTGACGTCGCGACCGCCGTCGACCTGCTGGAACGGGCCCGTCGGCGGGGGATCGGCGGACCGGTCGCGGCCGACCGGCACGAACTGCTGCTGGCCTGGGCCACGATGCGGGCCGGCCGGCTGGAGCCCGCCCGCGAGCAGGTCCGCCGCCTGACCGGGGCCGACCTGAACGGCCGCGACCGGATGCTCTTCGCCGCGGTCAACGCCGGCCTGGCCCGGCGTTCCGGAGACATCGCCACGCTGCGCGAGGCCTGGCCCACGGTCGAGCGGGTGCTGGCCCGGCGCAGCCTGGACCTGTTCCAGCTGGAGGCGGCCGAGGAGCTGGCCGTGGCGGCGGCCCGGTTGCGCCGCAGCCCCCGGATGGTCCCGACGATGGCCGGGTTCGAGGCGATCGTGCGCGCCCTCGGTTCGCCGCCGGCCTGGGTGGTCACCCTGGGCTGGGTCGACCTGCAGGTCGCGGTGGCCGGCGACGACCCGGCCGCGGCCTCGGTCGCGGCCGAACGGATCTGTGCCGCGCCCGCGATCGGCGGCCGGCAACTGGCCCAGCAGGGCGCGGCCCGGCAGTGGGCGCTGGCCCTGGCCGGCGATGTCGACCCGGAGGCGGTGATCGCCGCCGCCGACGAACTGGCCGCCGTCGAGCTGCCCTGGGAGGCGTCCCGCCTGGCCGGTGACGCCGCCATCCGGGTGCCGGCCGCGGCCGCGGCCCGCCGGTTGCTGGAACGGGCCCGCGACCTGGCCCGGGATCTAGCCCCGCCCGAGCCGTCGGCGGCCCGCCCGCCCGGATCGCCCGACCCGGCCCAGCCGGCCGGGCTGTCCGAGCGCGAGATCGAGGTGGCCACGCTGGTCCTCGACGGGCGGACCCACCGCGAGATCGGGGCCCAGCTCTACATCGCTCCCAAGACGGTCGAGCACCACGTGGCCCGGATCCGGGCCAAGCTCGGGGCCACCACCCGGGCCGAGTTCGTGGCCGCGCTGCGAGCCCTGCTCGACTCCGGCTCGGTTCCGCCCTGACCAGCCCGATCCGCGGGTCCGAGGCACCCCCCAAGGGCCCCCCGGGGGACGGGGGGATCCCCGATGTGGCCGGCACCCCGCCGGCGGCAATCTTGAGTCATCAGCCCAGCCGTCCGGTCGGGCCCACGGTAAGACCAGATGAAATGGGAGAAGACAATGCCTGATGTGACTGAGTCCGCGGCGCAGGTCGGCACGATGATCGTCAACGCGGTGCAGAACACCCTGGGCCTCGGCCCGGAAGAGGCCGTGGCCCACGCCCAGGCCGTGACCGGCGTCAGCGACGACACGCTGGCTCACGTCGACATGGGCCAGGCCCTGTTCTCCGCCTGTGGTCAGCCCGGCCTCTCCCCGGAGGTGCAGAGCTACCTGCAGGGTGTGCAGTCCAACTACAACGACTACGGCAACGTCAGCCAGGGCGGTTCCAGCTACTCCGGTGGCGGCTCGTCCGGCTACTCCGGTGGCTCCGGCAGCAGCGCCAACGCGCAGATCGTGCAGCAGGTGACCTCCAACTACAACTACCAGGAGATCAACGACAACCACATCGACATCATGGGCAACGTCAATGGCGACATCGACATCGACCAGGACAACGACGACGTGCACGACGTCGGCGACCACAGCGCGGTCAACACCGGCGACGGCGACCAGAACGCCGCCACCGGCGACCACTCCTCGGCCGCCCAGGGCGACGGCGCGACGTCCAACTCGGGCGCCGGGGCGGTCGTGGCCGGCGGGGACAGCGAGATCGACCTCGACCACAGCGCCGTCGGCGACGGCAACACGATCATCGACAACCAGGACGCCAGCTTCGACGACCACAGCGCCTCGAACGGCAGCACCGTGCTGGACAACCACGACGGCGGCATGATCGACGACTCCAGCCTCGGCTTCGGCGACGGCAACGTGCAGGGCGACGTCTACAACGAGGCCGGCGCGGCCAACTCCCAGGGCGGCGACGCCCACGGGCTCAACGTCGACGTCAACGTGGGCTCCGACGTCAACGAGGAGCACGGCCCCGGCGACAACAACGCCGACAGCGGCGGCGAGCCGGGCCGCGTGCTGGTCCCGATGCACGCGGACGACGCCTCGGACACCCACATCGAGGACCACCAGGACAACGGTCACTACGACGCCCAGCCCGAGCACCTCGCTCCGCAGGTGGACGCCGAGCCCGAGCACCACGACGCGGCGGCCCTCGACCACGACATGCCGCTGGGCCACTGAACGGGCCGAGCGGTCGTCTCGCACCACCACCACCGATCGGGAAGGATCTGCGGACATGGCACAACCAACCACGCGGGCGGCTGCAGGCGGCGACGTCGTCAGGGCCGCCCGCGCGGTGGTCGGCCAGGGCCTGCAGGCCTGCACCGCCTACCAAAGGCCCGATCTCGGCGAGCGGCTCGACCTGGCCCGGCGCAAGCTCGCCGATCCGGGGATTCACGTGGTCATCGTCGGAGAGTTCAAGCAGGGCAAAAGTTCTCTGGTCAACGCCCTGCTCGGGGTGACCGCCTGCCCGGTCGACGACGACATCGCCACCGCCGTGCCGACCTACGTGCGGCACGGCGTCGAGGTGAGCACCAGCCTGCTGTTCGACGGCGACCCGCCGGAGCGCCGGCCGATCGGCCCGGACGAGGTCCGCTCGCACGTCCTCGAAGGCGGGCAGGTGCTCAGCGACGGCCGCCGGGTGGCCGGGGTCGAGGTCCGGTTGCCGCGAAACATGCTGACCGGCGGCCTGACCGTGGTCGACACCCCCGGGCTGGGCGGGCTCGGTTCGGCCCATGCGGCGGCCAGCCTGGCCGCCACCTCGATGGCCGACGCGGTGCTCTTCGTCACCGACGCCTCCCAGGAGCTGACCCGGACCGAGGTCGACTTCCTGCGCCGGGCCCAGGATCTCTGCGGCACCGTCGCCTGCGTGATCACCAAGACCGACTTCTACCCGGCCTGGCGCACGATCCGCGACCTCGACCGCGGTCACCTGGACCAGGTCGGCGGCAACATCCCACTGATGACCGTCTCCTCCACCCTGCGCTCGCTCGCGGTGAAGACCAACGACGCCGAGCTCAACACCGAGTCCGGCTTCCGGGAGCTGGTCCGCTACGTCACCGACGACATCGGCAGCGGCGGTACCGAGCGGATCGCCAAGGACGCCGCCCGCGAGGTGATCGCCGTCTGCGACCAGCTCACCGGCCAGTTCCAGGGCGAGCGGGCGGCCCTGGCCGACCCGGCGTCGGCCCAGCGGGTGATCGACCAGCTCACCGAGACCAAGGAACGGGTGGCCACCCTGCGGGCGGCGGCGTCCCGGTGGAACCAGACCCTGGGTGACGGCGTGGGCGACCTGAGCGCCGACATCGACCACGACTTCCGGGGCCGGATCCGCCGGGTGATGGCCGAGGCCGACGAGATCATCGACAACGGTGACCCGGCCGACACCTGGGCCGAGATGGAACCGTGGCTGATCGCTCAGGTCTCCTACGAGCTTGTGGCCAACTACACCTACCTGCGCGACCGGGCGGCCGACCTCAGCCAGCTCGTCGGTGAGCACTTCCGGGAGGCCTCCGGCGACAGCATGGGCCTGCTGGCCATCTACAACCCGACGCCGCTGCTGAACCAGTCCGAGCTCGAGCCGAGCGTGAAGCTGGAGCGGATGACCCTGCGCAAGCAAACCATGGTCGCGCTCAAGGGCAGCTACAGCGGCATCCTGATGTTCACCATGCTGCCGAGCCTGATCGGGCTCACCGGGCTGGCCCCGATCGCGATCCCGATCGGCCTGCTGATGGGGCGCTCGACGATGAAGGACGAGAAGCGCCGGCAGCTGGCCCAGCGCCAGTCCCAGGCCAAGAACGCCATCCGCCGGTACTGCGACGAGGTGCAGTTCGTGATGGGCAAGGACTCCCGCGACACCCTGCGGCGGATCCAGCGCCAGCTGCGCGACCACTACACGGCCCGGGCCGAGGAGCTCAACCGCACCACCGCCGAGGCCCTGACCTCGGCCGGTGAGGCGGTCAAGCGGACCCAGGGGCAGCGCGAGACCCGGCTCAAGGACCTGGACGCCGAGCTCGGCCGGTTGAGCACGCTCAAGCAGCGGGCCGAGGCCGTGCGGGCATGAGCGGGGGCCTGGCCGACACGACCCGGGCCGTGCTGCGGCAGGCGATCGAGGTCTACGCCGGCACCGAGCACGAGCCCCGGTTGCGGGCCACCGGCCGCCGGTTCGACGACCCGCTGCGGGTCGCGGTGGCCGGGCGGGTCAAGTCCGGTAAGTCGACCCTGCTGAACGCCCTGGTCGGGGAGCGGCTGGCGCCGACCGACGCGGGCGAGTGCACCCGGATCGTCACCTGGTACGAGGACGGCCAGAACTACCAGGTGATGGTCCACCCGAAGGACGGCAGCCCCCGGCCGGCCCGGTTCACCCGGGAGGACGGCGCGATCGAGATCGACCTGGCCGGCCTGGCCTCCGAGGACGTCGAGCAGATGGTGGTCACCTGGCCCTCCCAGGAGCTGCGCCGGGCCACCCTGATCGACACCCCCGGGATCGGATCGCTGACCGAGAGCATCACCAAGCGGGCCTGGGAACTGCTGGCCACCGACGACGACGAGGAGACGCCGGCCGACGCCGTCATCTACCTGATGCGGCACCTGCACTCCGGGGACGTCGACTTCCTGCGGGCCTTTCACGACTCCGAGGTGTCCCGGCCGAACCCGGTGAACGCCATCGCGGTGCTCTCCCGGTCGGACGAGATCGGTGTCGGGCGGGCCAATTCGATGATGTCGGCCCGGCGGATCGCGGCCCGGCTGTCGGCCGATCCGGTGGTTCGCCGGGTCGCGCAGACCGTGGTGCCGGTGGCCGGGCTGCTGGCCGAGACCGCCGTCACCCTGACCGAGACCGAGGTCGGGCACCTGCGCACGGTGGCCGCCCGCTCGCCCAAGGAGGTCGAGTCGCTGCTGCTGACCGCCGACCGGTTCGTCAACCAGATGCCCGAACTCGGCCTGACCTCGTTCGAGCGACAGCACCTGCTGAACCGGTTCGGCATCTTCGGCGTCCGGCTGGCCTCGACCATCCTGCGCCGCGACTCGGTCACGGCCACCGATCTGGCCCGCGACCTGGCCGAGCGCAGCGGTCTGGAAGAACTCCAGACCGTGCTGCAGACCCTGTTCTTCACCCGCCGGGAGGTGCTGAAGAGCCGATCGGCGCTGCTCGCGCTCGACACCCTGACCCACGAGCACCCCCGGGCCGGCAGCGCGGCCGTGGCGGCCGAGGTCGAGCAGATCATGGCATCGGCCCACCCGTTTCACGAGCTGCGGGTGCTGTCCGCGGTCCGGGCCGGCTGGGTGACCGGCAAACCCGCCGTCCTGGAAGATCTGGAGCACGTGATCGGCGGGACCGGTACGACCCGGGCACAGCGGCTGCGGCTGGCCCCGGACGCGAGCCCGGCCGAACAGTCGGCGGCCGCCCTGGAGGCGCTGGCCCGCTGGCAGCGCCGAGCCGAGAACCCCATGACCAGGCACGAAATGGTGGTCGCGGCCCGGGTCGCGGTGCGGTCCTGCGAGGGCATGCTGGCCGAGCTGGCCGCCGCCCGCTGAGCTTTCGCGCGGGCTCTGTTTCAGGCCGGTGCTGTTGGCGGATGCCGCAGCGGGCCACCAGCACATGCAGAACTCGCCGTCCGGCGGCTCATCGGCCGCCACCGGCGACTTGTGCGTGCTGGCGTGGCCCGACCATCGACCTGTGCCGACCGGTCGGGGTGCTCAACCGTGGAAGTGGTCGAGCCCGTCCAGGTCGTGGCCCGGGTCGTCGTGGCCGGGGTCGTCGACGTGGTGCTCGGTCTCGAACTCGGTGTGGTGCGGCTCGGTCACGTGGTCGAGGCCGAGATCGGGGTCGTCGACCGTAATCTCGCCGAAGTGGTGCCCGTCGTCGGCCGAACCGTCATCAGGCTCGCCGTCGGCCCGGACGTCGTCGGTCGTGACGTGGTCCGCGGCCGGGTCGAGGCCGGTCTCGCCGAAGTGCAGACCGGCCGGGTCGTGGTCGGTCTGCTCGGGCTCCGACTGATGATCGGTGAACTGCTGGTCGGCGAAAGAGTGCTCGGCCGGGCTCAGGGCGGCCGGAGTCAGGTGATGGTCGGCCTCGTCGAGGCTGTCGGCACTGCTCAGCCCGCCGACGTCGCTCAGATGCCCGAAGTCGGAGTCGTGCCCGAAGTCGGAGTCGTGGCTGAAGCTCGGGTCGTGACCGGCGTCGGCCGCAGCGTCGTGGTCGAGCCCGGTGGTGTGGTCGAGCTCGGCCTGGTGGTCGAACCCGGTGTTGTGGTCGAGTCCGTCGAGTTGATCCGGCCCGGGCTCGTCGCCGAGCCCGCCGTCGTCGGTGTGGTCCAGTTCGACCTCGCCCTGCCAGACCCCGGTCGGGGCGCTGGCCAGCAGGTTCAAGCCGGTCAGGGCTTCGGGACCGCTCGCCTCGCCGCCGGCCACGAACGGGGCCAGGTGCTCGGCCACCTCGGCCGGGGCCGTTCCCGCGTAGCTGCCGATCGCCGTGGCCAGCAGGTCGTCGGGCAGGCCGGCGTGGTCCGCGAGCAGCGCGCGATGATCGTCACCGGACTGGCCGGGGTCGTTGTGACCGGCCAATTCGGCGAAGACCTCACGCAGCGGTCGGGCGAATTCCATACCCGTCACTCTAGGCAGCGGCCCGGGCCCGCCGATGCGGGGACATCCCCCTGATCACCCCCCTGATCACCCTCTGATCACCCTCTGATCACCCTCTGATCGTGGCGCACCAGGCGGCGATCTCGGTGCGCCGGGCCGCCGACAGCTTGGTCAGGATGTGCTCCACATGGGCCGAGATCGTCTTCGGGGCCAGGGTGAGGCGCTGGGCGATTTCCCGGTTGGTCAGCCCGGCCGCGACCAGCTGGGCGACCTCGAACTCGCGAGCGCTCAGCGGGTGCCAGGGCTCGGCCGGCCGACCCCGGTCGAAGCTCCGGCCGAGCTCGCCGGCCGCCGCCAGCAGAGCCGTGGCCCCGGCCGGCTCGGCCAGGGCCCGCACCTCGTCGAGCAGCCGGGTCGCCTCGGCCCGCCGCCGGGCCCGGTGGGCCAGCGCGGCCAGATCGAGGACGGCGCCGGCCTGCTCCCAGAACCGGTGCCGGGCCGACCAGGCCTGCCGGGCCGTGGTCAGGGCCGTCCGGGCCGCGATCAGGTCGCCCCGGGCCAGCAGGATCAGGCCGCGGGCGTGCTCCAGGGCGGGCCGGGTGCCGGGGATGTCGCGGCCCGCCAGCACCGCACCGCACCGGTCCGACCAACGCTGGGCCGCCTCGACGTCTCCCCGGGCGAGCTGGGTCCGGACCCCGGTGAGCAGGTACGGAAACAGGTACGCGGCATCGGTGACGTCGGCCGAGGCCCGGCCGCCCCGCCCGCACAGCTCCAGAGCCAGGTCGAGATCACCCCGGCAGCGGGCCACCTCGGCCAGCCCCCAGAGAGCCGGAGAGAACCGTTGCAGCTCGGCCATCTGCTCGCCCTCGGCCAGGGCCTCGCCGAGCTCGGTGGTGGCGCCGCCCCAGTCGCCTCGCCCCAGAGCCAGGTAGCCGAGCACGTAGCGCGCGGTGATCCGGGTCGTGATCCCGCCCCGGCCGTCGGCCAGGCTGTGCTCGGCGGTCCGGGTGGCGGCGTCCCAGTCGCCGGTGGCCCACTGCACGTGGGCCAAGTGGGCGGCCATGTAGTGCCGGTGGTTCCAGAGCTCGACCGACTCGGCGTACCGGATGCCCTCGGCCAGCCACGACCGGGCCCGGTCGTACTCCACCAGCACCGACGCGGACGTTCCGAGCATCCGGTAGCCGCGAGCCGCTTCGGCTTCCTGACCGGCCGACCGGGCCCGGTCGACCGCCTGCTCCAGCAGGGCCCAGCCGTCGTCCATCCGGCCCGCGAAGACCAGCACCGATCCGAGGGTGGCGGCGGTGTTCAGGTTCGCCTCGTCGTCCCCGATCCGGGCGCTCTCGGCCTGGCTGCGCTCGGCGTGCTCGACGGCCTCGTCCAGCCGGCGGTCGAGCATGTAGGCGGCGGCCGTCGCCGCCGACAGCCGGGCTCGCTCCCGGTCGGCGCCGAGCACGCCGGTGAGGCTCTCCCGGGCGGTCCGCAGGGTGTGCAGCCGGGCCTCGAGCCCGTCGCCGAGCAGGTGGGCGACCGCGACCATCCGGGGCACCAGCTCGGCCGCGGCCCGCCGGTCACCGGTCCCGCTGATCAGCTCGTGTGCGGCCCGGTAGGCCTCGGCCGCGCCGGCGTTGTCGTCGACCGCGGCGGCCTCGTCGCCGAGCGCGGTGAGCAGGGCGGCCCGGTCCGCGGCGGGCCGGCCCGGGGGCTGGGTCCGGATCGCCCGGCGGTACAGCTCCAGTGCCTCGCGGTGGGCCGAGATCGACGAGGCCAGCCGGGCCGCGACCAGGGCCTGGGCGTGGGCCTGGTCGCTGCGCCGCCCCAGCTCGAGGTGGGCCGAGACGAACGCCGCCGGATAGCCGCGCCTGGGGGCGACCGCGGCCACCCGCTCGTGCAGCCGGCGGCGCCGGGGCAGGTCGGTGTCGGCGTACAGGGTGTCCCGGATCAGGGCGTGCCGGAAGTCGAAGGTGACCTCGTCGACGCCGGGCAGCACCAGGTGAACCTGCCGCAGCTCACGCAGCGCCTCGGCGACCTCGACCGGATCGGCCTCGGTGACCGCGGTCAGCAGGTCGAAGTCGAAGGACCGGCCGATCACGGCGGCGGCCGAGGCGACCTCCCGGGTGCGCGGGCTCAGGCCCCGGGCCCGGCCCAGCACGGCCTCGCCGAGCGTCTCGGGCACGGCCAGGGCCTGCACGAACTCGCCCGAGGGGGTGGTCAGCACCTGGTCGTCGACGGCGGCCAGCAGCTCTTCGACGTGCAGCGGGATGCCGTCGCTGCGCTGGTGGACCGCCTCGACCACCCGGGCCGGGACCGGGCGCCCGAGCAGAGCCGCGGTCAGGGCCGCGGTCTGTTCCAGTCCCAGCCGGGGCAACCGCACCTCCTCGGCCAGCCGTTGCGAGATCAGCCGGGCCCGGAGCTCGCGGATCGGCTGCTCGTCGGTGAGCTGGTCGCTGCGATAGGCGGCGGCCACCAGCACCGATCGCCCGGGCAGCCGGCCGGCCAGGTGGCCGAGCACGTCCAGGCTGATCCCGTCGGCCCAGTGCAGATCCTCCAGCACGATCAGCAGGCAGCCGCCCGGGGCCAGCGACAGCAGCAGGTCGACCAGGTCCTGCACCAGCAGCCGGCGACGGCGGTGAGCGTCGCCGTCCGTCGGCTCATCGGTGCCGATCTCGCGCAGCCGGGCCGCGAGCCGCCGGCCCACCTCGCACCGGGCCGGGTCCGGGTCGGCGAGCAGATCGCCGGCCAGGTCGAGCAGCAGGCCACCGGACGACTGGCCGTCCCCCGGGAACGCCGCCGCCCGCAGGACGGCGAAGCGGAGCTCGCGAGCCTGGCGGGTGATCGAGGCCAGCAGTCGGGTCTTGCCGATCCCGGCCTCGCCCGCGACGAACAGCAGTTCGCCGTGGCCGGACGCCGCCTCGGCCAGCCGCCGTCCGGCCAGCGCGACCGCGTCGGCCCGCCCGACCAGGACCGGGGACTGGATGGCGCCGGGGCCGGGCATCGGACACCCCCTACGGGATCGGTGGTTCGGCGAGCGGGCCGGGCTGCGAATAGGTCACCTGACTGATGAACCGTACGACGCCGGGACACAGGCTGGAGGAGATCATCCGGGACCAGTGAGGAGAATTCTGATGGCGAAGTTCATCGATGTGCACCAGGGTTTCGAGGGCGCGACGGAGGCCGACCTGATCGCGGCCCACGCGCTCGACCTGGAGAACGAGGGGACCGAGGGCGTGCACTTCGAGAAGGCCTGGCTCGACCCGGAATCGGGCAAGGCGTTCTGCCTGTCGACCGGGCCGTCCAAGGAGGCCGTGCTTCGGGTGCACGACAAGTCGGGCATCCCGACCACGGAGATCTACGAGATCCCGATCGAGGTCTGAGTTCAGGCGCCGGCCGGGCCCAGGGCGACACCTTTGACCCGGCCGGCGTGAAAAGCTGCTGGGCTTCGAGAATCAGGGCCCGGCCGAAGCCCGGTCGCCGTGACCCACGGTGTGGAAAGGGTGCCCCCGGTAGGATTCGAACCTACGCCACCGCCTCCGGAGGGCGGTGCTCTATCCCCTGAGCTACGGGGGCTCAAGGACGCGGAACGACCTTAGCAGTCAGCCCGCGCCCGTCACCAATGCGTTGCCCGTCGCCGGCCGCCGACGAGCCGCCGGCCGCCGGACCGGCTCAGCCGCAGTTGTCGCCGAGGTGGCTGCCGGCCCCTTCGAGCAGGGCGTCCAGGAACAGGGCGGCCTCGTCGGCGGCGCGCTCGGGGTCGCCGACGATGATCGCCTCGATCAGGCCGGCGTGGTCGTCGTCACCGTGCGGGGGCAGGTCGGCGACGTTGCGCCGGACGTTCTCCTGCAGGGCGTCGATCAGGTTGTCGTACAGATCGGCCAGCATCGGGTTGTGCGAGGCCTGGGCGATGGCCCGGTGCATCTGGACGTCGATCGTCACCATCTCGTCGAGGTTGCCGTTGCCGGCCCGGCGGGCCGCCGCGCGGCGGTCGAGCAGGTCGCGCAACAGGGCGATGTCTTCCGGCGTGCGGCGGACGGCGGCCAGGCGGGCCGCGCCGACCTCGAGGGTGCGGCGCACTTCGAGGACGTCGATGTGCTGGGCGGCGGCCACCCGGCGGCTGACCGCCCCGGCCAGCTCGCTGGCGGCCAGCACGTAGGTGCCCGACCCCTGGCGGCGTTCCAGCAAACCGGCGTGGACCAGCGACTGGACTGCTTCGCGGACGGTGTTGCGGCTGGTGGCGGTGAGCGCGGCCAGTTCGGACTCGGTCGGGATCCGGCCGCCCACGGGCCAGGTGCCGGAGGTGATCTGGGAGCGCAACTGCTCGATCACCTGCTCGATCAGGCCGGCGCGCCGGGCTGTCCGCAGCGGTGCCGGGACCTCACTGATGGACGTTGTCATCGGGTCATCCTACCAATCGCCGAAAAATGTGTACGGTTGTCCCATGGCCGCTGACACCTCAGTTGTTCCCCCGTCGTCCGACCAGGAGTCGGCTGCGGTGTGCGCGCAGGTGCGTAACGCGACGATTCATCCTGTTCAGAGTCCCACGTCACAGCCGGAGATAGGGCCCGCGGCCGGCACGGATCAGCGTCTCGAGCCAAGTCGTGACCGAACCGACGCGCATCGCGAGCGCCGCGAGCCGTCCGGTGACCGGGCCGTCCCGCTGCGTGACCAGGCCCGGCCCGGGCCGAGTCGATCCCGGCGCCCGGGGCTGGCCCTGGTGGCCCTGGCCGGCATTGTGCTGACCGCGCTCAACCTGCGCTCGGCGGTCACCGCGGTCCCGCCGCTGATCGACCAGATCTCCGACGACCTGGGCCTGAACCCGACCGTGATCGGTGCTCTGGGCGCGCTGCCGGCCCTGGCTTTCTCCACCGCCGGGGTGATCGGCGTCCGGTTGCTGCGGCGGTTCAGCGCCGAGCGGATCGCGGTCGGTGTGCTGCTGGTCGAGGCGGCCGGCCAGCTGGCCCGGCCCTGGAGCGGCGGGGTGGCCGGCTTCCTGGCCGTCAGCGTGATCACCCTGCTCGGCATGGGCACCGGCAACGTCATCCTGCCGCCGCTGGTCAAGGCCTGGTTTCCGACCCGGATCGGCCTGGTGACGGCGTCCTACGTGACCGCGGTGGCGATCGGCACGTCGGTGCCGGCGCTGGTCGCGGTCCCGATCGCGGCCCACCTGGGCTGGCACCGCAGCCTGGCCCTGTGGGGGTTGTTCGCGCTGCTGGCGGTGCCGTTCTGGCTGGTCGCGGCTCGCCGTCCCCGGGCCCTGCCGCCGACGCCGCTGCTGGAGAACGCCCGGCGTCCCGGCGCGGACGCCGCCGCCCACCGGGTGCCGGTGCACCGCAGCCCGATCGCCTGGGGGCTGGCCCTGCTCTTCGGCATGAACGCGCTCAACCTCTACGCCATGTTCACCTGGCTGCCGGCCCGGTTGATCGACGCCGGGGCGAGCGACGGCCGGGCTGGGGCCGAGCTGGCCCTGTTCGCCGGCATCGGGGTGCTGCCGTCGCTGCTGATCCCGGTGTTGCTCGGCCGGATCGGCCGGGCCGGCCTGATGACCGCGGTCTGCGTGGGCTTCTTCGCCGTCGGCTATCTGGGGCTGTTGCTGGCCCCGATGACGCTGACCTCGCTCTGGACCCTGCTGGCCGGCCTCGGCGGTGGCGGTTTCCCGCTGGTGCTCACCCTGTTCGGCCTGCGCTCGGCCACCCCGGCCACGGCCGGCGCGCTGTCCGGGTTCGCCCAGGCGGTCGGCTACCTGGCCGCGGCCAGTGGCCCGGTGCTGGTCGGTCTGCTGCACGACCGGAGCGGGGGCTGGAGCCTGCCGTTCGGCTTCCTCGGGCTCACCCTGGTGCTGATGCTCGTCGGCGGCTGGTTGTGCTCCTCGACCGGCACCGTGGACGACGACCTGCGCCGCCGGGCCGCCGGATAACCGGGCGAGGGTGGGCCGGGCCGAGCTATACCCTGGTCAGGTGACTCCCGACGAACTGTCCGCTGCCATCAGGGCGTGCCTGGAGGCCGCCGTTGCCGCTGGCGACCTGACCGTCGCCGTCCCCGACGTGGTCCGGGTCGAGCGGCCCAAGCAGCGCGACCACGGCGACTGGGCGACCAACATCGCCATGCAGCTGACCAAGCCGGCCGGCCGGCCGCCCCGGGAGATCGCCCAGTTGCTGGCCGCCCGGCTGTCCGAGCGGCCCGGCATCAAGAGTGTCGAGGTCGCCGGGCCGGGCTTCCTGAACGTCGTCCTCGAGGCCGGCGCCGCCGGCGAGCTGGTCCGCACCGTGGTCGAGGCCGGCGCGAGCTACGGGCACAGCGAGCAGCTGGCCGGGCACGTGATCAACCTGGAGTTCGTCTCGGCCAACCCGACCGGGCCGATGCACATCGGGCACACCCGCTGGGCCGCTCTCGGCGACGCCCTCGGCCGGCTCCTCAGTGCCACCGGGGCCCAGGTCACCCGCGAGTTCTACGTCAATGACGCCGGCGCCCAGATGGACCGGTTCGGCGACTCGATCCTGGCCCGGCTGCGGGGTACCGCGATCCCCGAGGGCGGTTACAACGGCGAGTACATCGCCGAGCTGGCCGCCGCCGTCCGCCAACAGCGCCCGGACATCGACCAGCTCCCGGACGACGAGGCCTCGGCCCTAGCCCGCGACCTCGGCTACACGATCCAGCTGGCCGAGAACAAGCAGACGCTGAGCGATTTCGGGGTCGACTTCGACGTCTGGTTCTCCGAGAAGAGCCTCTACGCCTCGGGCGCGGTCGAGCAGGCCGTGGCCCGGCTGCGCGAGCAGGGGCACGTCTTCGACGAGGCCGGCGCGGTCTGGCTGCGCACCACCGACTTCGGTGACGACAAGGACCGGGTGCTGATCAAGGCGGACGGCGAGACCACCTACTTCGCCTCCGACGCGGCCTATTACCTGTCCAAGAAGGACCGCGGCTTCGCCGAGAAGATCTACCTGCTCGGCGCCGACCACCACGGCTACGTCAACCGGCTGAAGGCGATCGCGGCCTGTGCCGGCGACGACCCGGCGACGTCGATCGAGGTGCTGATCGGCCAGCTGGTCAGCGTGGGCGGGGCCAAGCTGAGCAAGCGGGCCGGCAACATCATCGAGCTGCGCGACCTGGTCGCCTGGCTCGGCGCCGACGCCGTGCGCTACAGCCTGGCCCGGTACCCGGCCGACTCGCCCCTGACCCTGGACGGCGAGGTGCTCCAGAAGCGGAGCAACGACAACCCGGTGTTCTACGTGCAGTACGCCCACGCCCGGCTCTGCTCGCTGGCCGCCCAGGCCCGCGACCACGGGGTCGACCGGTCGGCCTTCGAGCCGGCCCTGCTCGACCACCCGACCGAGAGTGCGCTGATCGCGGCCCTGGCCCAGTTCCCGGCGATCGTCGAGCACGCCGCTCGCACCCGGGAGCCGCACCGGGTCGCCCGGCACCTGGAGGTCCTGGCCGGGGCCTTCCACAAGTGGTACGACGAGTGCCGCGTGACGCCACGCGGCGACGACCCGGTGACCGACGTCCACCGGACCCGACTGTGGCTCGCCGAGGCCACCCGCACCGTGCTGGCCAACGGCCTGCAGTTGCTGGGTGTCGGCGCGCCGGAACGGATGTAGAGCCAGATGGGATCGCACGAGGCCGGCGAACTGCACAGCCCGGGGCACGGTGGTGTGGCCACCGTGCCGGCCTGGCTGCGGGCTCCGGACGACCTGAACGCCCTGATGCCGGCGCTCTGGTCGGCCACCGCGCGCCGCAACCCGGCCGGCCTGCTCGAGGTCGGCGGGGTCGACGTCGAGCAGCTGGCCGAGCAGTTCGGCACCCCGGCGTACATCCTCGACGAGGACGACTTCCGTTCCCGCGCAGCGGCTTTCCGTGACTCGTTCGCCACCGCCTTCGCCGAGGTGGGCGGAGCCGACGTCTACTACGCGGGCAAGGCCTTCCTCTGCACCGCGGTGGCCCGCTGGATGGCCGAGGACGGCCTGTTCCTCGACACCTGCTCCGGCGGCGAGCTCGCGGTCGCCCTGCGGGCGGGGGTGCCGCCGGAGCGGATCGGGATGCACGGCAACAACAAGCTCGACAGCGAGATCGACCGGGCGGTCCAGGCCCGGGTGGGCCGGATCGTGATCGACTCCCTGCCCGAGATCGACCGGGTCGAGGCGGCCGCCGTCCGGCACGGGGTTCGCCAGCCGGTGCTGATCCGGGTCACGGTCGGGGTCGAGGCCCACACCCACGAGTACATGTCGACCGCCCACGAGGACCAGAAGTTCGGCCTGTCCCTGTCCGGCGGTCAGGCGGCGGCGGCGGTGGCCCGGGTGCTGGCCTCGCCGTCCCTGGAACTGCGCGGCCTGCACAGCCACATCGGCTCGCAGATCTTCGACACCCAGGGCTTCGAGGTGGCCGCTCGCCGGTTGCTCGGCCTGCACGCCGCGGTCGAGCGCGACCACGGCGTGGTGCTGCCCGAGCTCGACCTCGGCGGCGGCTACGGCATCGCCTACACCAGCGAGCACGACCCGCTGGAGGCCAAACTGCTGGCCGAGCAGATGGCCCAGATCGTGATCCGGGAGTGCCGGGGGTTAGGTGTCGACGTCCCCCGGGTGTCGGTCGAGCCGGGGCGGGCGATCGCCGGGCCGAGCACGTTCACCCTGTACCGGGTGGGCACGGTCAAGGACGTGCCGCTCGATCACGGCGAGTCCCGCCGCTACGTCTCGGTCGACGGCGGGATGAGCGACAACATCCGGACGGCGCTCTACGACGCCGACTACTCCTGCACCCTGGCCTCGCGGGCGTCGTCGGCCGAGCCCGCCCTCTGCCGGGTGGTCGGCAAGCACTGCGAGAGCGGCGACGTCGTGGTCCGGGACGAGTTCCTGCCCGGTGACGTCGCGGCCGGCGACCTGGTCGCCGTCCCCGGCACCGGCGCCTACTGCCGGAGCATGGCCAGCCAGTACAACCACGTACCCCGCCCACCGGTGCTGGCGGTACGCGATGGCGTGGCCCGGGTGCTGGTCCGGCGCGAGACCGAGGACGACATCCTGGCCCTCGACGTCGGCTGAACCGCTCCATCGGCTCGGAGCTGTTGCCGCGGCCCCTCTCTGCCCGGGACGAGTCCGGGCGCTGGGCTTGATCGATGTACAGCTTTCGTTGTGATCACCCCTGTTCCGCTGCATCGATCAAGGTGAGCTCGGTCTGCGCCCGCCCTCAGCGAACGGGCGGTCGTCTGAGAGATAGGTCACCGTGAGCGGTACCGGCTCCGGGGCGTGGGTTCCTAAGCTGACGGTATGACCGCTGCGCCGCCTCCGCCCCCGGAGCACCTGGCCCTGGCCTCGCTCTTCGAGCCGGCCGACCGGGCTCAGTGGCAGCAACTGGTCGCGGCGACGCTACGTAAATCGGGGCGAATCGGTGAGGACGACGCCGCCTCGTCGGTCGAGGCGGTGCTGAGCACGCTCACCTACGACGGGATCGAGGTCCGCCCGCTCTACACCGCCGACGACGCTCCCACCGTTGGCGGCCCCGCGCGGCTGGTCCACCGGGCGGCGGCCGAGGGGACGGCGCCGACCGGGTGGGACGTGCGGCAGCGGCACGCCGACCCCGATCCGGCCGTGACCCGGGAGGCGGTGACGGCCGATCTGGAGAACGGCGCGACGTCGCTCTGGCTGGTGCTCGGCCCGGCCGGCCTGCCGCTGGGCCATCTGGACCAGGCGCTGCGCGACGTCTACCTGGATCTGGCCCCGGTGGTGCTGGACGCCGGCGCCGACACCGAGGCGGCCGCCACCGAGCTGCTGGCCGTGATCGCCGATCGGCCGGTGCGGGCCGAGGAGGTCCGGGGCAACCTGGGGGCCGACCCGATCGGCCTGCGGGCCCGCACCGGCGCCGAGCCGGGCGCGGGCCTCGACCTGAGCCTGGTCGCCCGGCTGGCCCGACGCTGCCGGGAGCAGGCCCCGAACCTGCGGGCGGTGACCGTGGACGGCACCGTTCACCACGACGCCGGCGGCAGTGACGCCGACGAGCTGGGCGCCTCGATCGCCACCGGTCTGGCCTACCTGCGTGCCCTGACCGCCGCCGGGCTGAGCCGGGAGCAGGCCTTCGACCAGATCGACTTCCGGTACGCGGCCACCGCCGACCAGTTCCTGACCATGGCCAAGTTCCGGGCCGCCCGCCGGCTCTGGGCCCGGGTGGCCGAGGTCTGCGCGGTCGAGCCGAGCGAGGGCCAGCGCCAGCACGCGGTGACGTCGAGCGCCATGATGACCCGCCGCGACCCCTGGGTGAACCTGTTGCGGACCACGCTCGCCTGCTTCGGGGCCGGGGTCGGCGGCGCCCAGGCGGTGACCGTGCAACCGTTCGACACCGCCCTGGGCCGGCCCGACGGCTTCTCCCGGCGGCTAGCCCGCAACACGTCGTCCCTGCTGGTGATGGAGTCGCACCTGGCCCGGGTGATCGATCCCGCGGCCGGCTCCTGGTACGTCGAGCAGCTGACCGACGACCTGGCCACAGCCGCCTGGGACTGGTTCACCGAGATCGAGGCGGCCGGCGGCATGGTCGCCGCGCTCGGGTCCGGCCTGGTCGCCCGGCGGCTGGAGGCCACCTGGGGCCGCCGGGCGCAGAACCTGGCCCACCGCCGCGACCCGCTCACCGGAGTCAGCGAGTTCCCGAACCTGACCGAGCCGCCGGTCCAGCGCGAACCCTGGCCGGACGCCGCTGCGCCCGGGCCGGGAGCTCTGGCCCGGCATCGATACGCCGAGGCTTACGAGGCCTTCCGGGACGCCGCCGACCAGGACGCCGAGCGCACCGGGGGGCGGGCCGCGGTGTTCGTGGCCGCGATCGGCCCGCTCGCGGCCAGCACCGGCCGGGCCGGGTTCGCGGCCAACCTGTTCCAGGCCGGCGGCCTGGCCACTCCCGTCTCGGGAGCCGACACCGACCCGCACCTGATCGCGACGGCGTTCCGCGAGTCCGGGGCCACGGTGGCCTGTCTCGCCTCCAGTGACCGGCTCTACGCCGAGCACGCCGTGGCCGTGGCCGGGGCCCTGAAACAGGCCGGGGCCCAGTTCATCTGGCTGGCCGGCCGGCCGGGGGAGCGGGCCGCCGAGTACGCCGGGGCCGGGATTGAGGGTTACCTGTACGCCGGGGTCGACGCGCTCGCCGTCCTCGGGTCGGCCCACCGGCAGACCGGGATCGTCGCCCGGCAGGGGAGCATCGCGTGACCGCGTCCGAGATCGCCACCGGAACGCCGCGGCCAGGGGTGGCCGCGGTGATTCCGGACTTCGCCGGCGTCCCGCTGCGGGGTCCGGATCCCGCCGCTCCCGAACCGGCCCGGGCCCGGTCCGGACCCGAGGCCGGTCCCCCCGCCGGACCCGAGGCCGAGCCGGACTGGCAGACCCCGGAGGGGATCGCGGTCAAGCGGCGGTACACGGCGGCCGACCTCGACGGGCTCGACCTGAACACCTACCCGGGGATCGCGCCGTACCTGCGCGGCCCCTACCCGGCGATGTACGTCACCCAGCCCTGGACCATCCGGCAGTACGCCGGGTTCTCCACCGCCGAGGCCTCGAACGCGTTCTACCGGCGTAACCTGGCCGCCGGTCAGAAGGGCCTGTCGGTGGCCTTCGACCTGCCGACCCACCGCGGGTACGACAGCGACCACCCCCGCGTGACCGGCGACGTCGGCATGGCCGGGGTGGCGATCGACTCCATCCTGGACATGCGCCAGTTGTTCGACGGCATCCCGCTGGACAAGATGTCGGTCTCGATGACGATGAACGGCGCCGTCCTGCCGGTGCTGGCCCTCTACGTGGTCGCGGCCGAGGAGCAGGGGGTGAGCCCGGAACAGCTCAGCGGGACCATCCAGAACGACATCCTCAAGGAGTTCATGGTCCGCAACACCTACATCTACCCGCCGGCTCCCTCGATGCAGATCATCTCCGACATCTTCAGCTACACCTCGGCGAAAATGCCTCGCTACAACTCGATCTCGATCTCGGGGTACCACATCCAGGAGGCCGGGGCCACGGCCGACCTGGAGCTGGCCTACACGCTGGCCGACGGCGTCGAGTACCTGCGGGCCGGGATCGCGACCGGGATGGACGTCGACGCGTTCGCCCCGCGGTTGTCGTTCTTCTGGGCCATCGGGATGAACTTCTTCATGGAGGTCGCGAAACTTCGTGCCGCTCGGATGGTCTGGGCCCGGCTGGTGAGAGAGTTCAACCCGCGCAACAGCAAGTCGCTCAGCCTGCGCACCCACAGCCAGACCTCGGGCTGGTCGCTGACCGCGCAGGACGCGTTCAACAACGTGATCCGCACCGGCGTCGAGGCGATGGCCGCGACCCAGGGGCACACCCAGTCGCTGCACACCAACGCCCTCGACGAGGCGCTGGCCCTGCCGACCGACTTCTCGGCCCGGATCGCCCGCAACACCCAGCTCCTGCTGCAGCAGGAATCGGGGACGACGCGGGTGATCGACCCGTGGGGCGGCAGCGCCTACGTCGAGCGGCTGACCTATGACCTGGCCCGGCGGGCCTGGCAGCACATCGAGGAGGTGGAGGCGGCCGGCGGGATGGCCCGGGCGATCGACGAGGGCATCCCGAAACTGCGGATCGAGGAGGCCGCGGCCCGGACCCAGGCCCGGATCGACTCCGGCCGGCAGCCGGTGATCGGGGTCAACACCTTCCCGCCGGCGGTGGACCAGCCGATCGACGTGCTGCGGGTGGACAACGCCGATGTGCGGGCCCAGCAGGTGGAGAAGTTGCGGCGGCTACGGGCCGGGCGTGATCCGGAGGCCACCGCGTGGGCCCTGGACGCCCTGACGAACGCGGCCGGGGCGGCCCAGGCCGGCACCCGGCCGGCCGGGCTGGACGGCAACCTGCTGCACCTGGCCATCGACGCCGCCCGCAAGCAGGCCACCGTCGGCGAGATCTCGGACGCGCTGGAGAAGGTCTACGGCCGCCACGTCGGCGCGATCCGTACCATCAGCGGGGTGTACCGCGACGAGGCCGCCAAGCCTGGCGGGGACACCGCCACCCTGGCCCAGGTCCGCACCGCGGCCACCCGGTTCGAGCAGCAGGAGGGCCGCCGGCCCCGGATCCTGGTGGCCAAGATGGGCCAGGACGGGCACGACCGTGGCCAGAAGGTGATCGCCACCGCCTTCGCCGATCTCGGTTTCGACGTCGACGTGGGCCCGTTGTTCCAGACCCCGGCCGAAGTGGCGCGCCAGGCGGTCGAGGCCGACGTGCACGTGGTCGGAGTGTCCTCGCTGGCCGCCGGCCACCTCACCCTGGTGCCGGCCCTGCGTGAGGAGCTGGCCGAGCTCGGCCGGGACGACATCCTGGTGGTCTGCGGCGGGGTGATCCCGCGGCAGGACTACGACGCCCTGCGGGCGGCCGGGGCGGCGGCCATCTTCGGCCCCGGCACGGTGATCGCCGATGCCGCTCTCGACCTGCTCACCACCCTGGCCGGTCGTCTGCACCACGACCCGGCCGACGACCCTGCCGCTGACTCTGCCGCTGACTCTGCCGACGGCGAATAGGCTCAGCACATGGCTGAGTGCACGCACCTCGACACGGTGAACGAAGTGAAGTCCGACAAGCAGGGCTGCGAGGACTGCCTGAAGATCGGCGACACGTGGGTCCACCTGCGGTTGTGCACCGAGTGCGGGCACCTCGGCTGCTGCGATTCGTCCAAGAACAAGCACGCCACGGCCCACTTCCACAGCTCGAGCCACCCGATCGTGGCCTCGGCCGAACCGGGCGAGGACTGGCTCTGGTGCTACGTCGACGAGATCGCCTTCGAGCTGGGATGACGGCGACACCGGCCGGACCGATCCGGTCGGCCCGGGTACGGTTCGACGTCCCGCGGGGGGTCGAGCAGATCCGGTCGGGATCGCGCAGCTGGATCGCCCGGGCCATCACCCTGGTCGAGTCGAGCCGGCCCGACGACCGCCGGACGGCTCAGGAACTGCTGGTCGAGCTGGGCCGGCAGGCGCCGCCGAAGCCGGTGATCCGGGTCGGCGTGACCGGGGTGCCGGGAGCGGGCAAGTCCACCTTCATCGACGCGCTCGGCAGCCGGCTGACCGCGGTCGGGCACGCGGTGGCGGTGCTGGCCGTGGACCCGTCGTCGAGCCGGACCGGGGGCAGCATTCTCGGCGACAAGACCCGGATGACCCGGCTGGCCACCGACCCGCGGGCCTTCGTCCGGCCGTCGCCGACCGCGGGCACGCTCGGCGGCGTGGCCCGGGCCACCCGGGAGGCCATGATCGTCGTCGAGGCGGCCGGCTACGACGTCGTGATCGTCGAGACGGTCGGGGTCGGCCAGTCCGAGATCACCGTGGCCGAGATGGTCGACACCTTCCTGCTGCTCACCCTGGCCCGCTCCGGCGACCAGTTGCAGGGGATCAAGAAGGGCGTGCTCGAGCTGGCCGACGTGATCGCCGTCAACAAGGCCGACGGGCCGCACGAGGCCGAGGCCTGGCGGGCGGCACGCGAGCTCAGCGGGGCCCTGCACCTGCTCGGAACGGAGGACGACGCCGAGACCGCCGGCTGGCGGCCACCCGTGCTGACCTGCAGCGCCCAGGAGGGCACCGGTCTGGACGAGGTCTGGGCCCAGGTGCTGGCCCACCGGCAGGCCCTGGACGGCGCCGGCCTGCTCGCCGCCCGGCGCAACCGGCAGCTGATCGGGTGGACCTGGGCCATGGTCCGCGACCGGCTGCTGGCCCAGCTGCGGGAGAACCCGGCCGTCCGGGGACTGGCCCCTGACCTGGAACGGCAGGTGCTGGCGGGCACGCTGACCCCGGCCCTGGCGGCCGAGCAGATCCTGGCCGCCCTGACCGCCGGGCCGGCCGGGCGGAGCTGACCTCAGCGCACCCGGTTCTCGGCTGATTTGAGGGTGGCGGGTGAGAAGGTGATCCTGTGACCTCGGAGTTCGGCTGGCGATTCGACGCCGCAGCGGCCCCGCACCGGCTGATCCCCTCGGTGCGGGCGCGCTCGGCGCTGGCCGCCGTCCTGGTCGTCGGGCTGGCCCTCTCGGCCGGCGCGGCCGTGCTCTACCTCGTGCTCCAGCACAGCCTGCTGACCAGCCTGGACCACGCCGCCGAGGCCCGGGCCCACGAGGTGGTCACCCAGGTGACCTACCAGGACAGTCTGAACAACATGGACGCGCGGCTGAAGGCCGATGCCCACGAGGGGCAGCTGGTCCAGATCATCGGCCCCGACCTCACGGTGCGGGCCAACTCCAGCTCGGAGCCGGGCATGGGCCCGATCACGGCGATCCGGCCGGCCGACGGCCAGGTGCTGCGGGAGAAGGCCGGCGTCTTCAAGATTCTCCGCTCCGGCCGCCCCTTTCTGGTGCTCACCGAAGGCCTGAAGCTCGGCGACGGCCAGACCTACACCGTGGTGGTCGCCTCGTTCACCGAGGGCCAGCGGGAGTCGGTCGCGACCGTGCTCGAGCTGCTGGCGATCGGCTTCCCGATCCTGCTGGTGCTGGTCGGGGTGGCGATCTGGGTGCTGATCGGCCGGGCCCTGAACCCGGTCGAGCAGATCCGGCTGCGGGTCGCCGGCATCGGCGCGGCCCAGCTCGACGGGGCCCGGGTGCCGATCCCCCCGACCCGCGACGAGATCGCCCGGCTGGCGATCACCATGAACAAGATGCTGGACCGGCTGCAGGCCGCCCAGACGGCCCAGCGGCAGTTCGTCGCCGACGCCAGCCACGAGTTGCGCAGCCCGCTGGCCACGCTGAGCGCCAGCCTGGAGGTGGCCGACGCCGACGTCACCGGCCAGGCCTGGCGCGACCTGCGCGACGTGATGGCCTCCGAGGCCGACCGGATGGCCGCGCTGGTCGAGAACCTGCTGCTGCTGGCCCGGGCCGACGACCAGGGCCTGCAGATCGCCGCGGCCGACGTCGACCTCGACGACCTGCTCGAGGCCGAGGTCCGACGGCTGCGGGCGTCGTCCCGGCTGAACGTGAGTGCCTCGATCGAGTCGGCCCGGGTGCTCGGTGACCGGCTCAAGCTGAGCCAGGTGCTGCGCAACCTGATCGACAACGCCGGCCGTTACGCGCGGACCAAGGTCCGACTGGAGCTGGCCGTGGTCGGCTCGCACGCCGTCATCACGGTCGAGGACGACGGGCCGGGCATTCCCGAGGCCGACCGGGAGCGGGTCTTCGAGCGGTTCGTCCGGCTCGACGAGAGCCGCGACCGGGCCAGCGGCGGGGCCGGGCTGGGGCTGCCGATCGTCCGCGAGGTGGTGCGCGGGCACGGAGGCGTGGTCGTGGTCGGGGCCGGACCGGAGGGAGGCTGCCGGGTGATCGTCCAGCTGCCGCTCCAGCCCGAGCCCCTCGAAGGCCGCCCCGACGAGCTGGACCCCGCCGACGAGCTGGACCCGAGCGACGACCTGGATCCGGCCGACGACCTGGACCCGGCCGACGACTTCGAACCCGCCGGTCAGCCGCCGGTGGTCGACAGGCGGTAGCCCATCCCGCGGACGGTCTCGATCGCCCGCCGGTCGAAGGGCGCGTCGATCTTGCGGCGCAGGTAGCGGATGTACACCTCGACCACGTTCGGGTCGCCCTCGAACGCCGGGTCCCAGACGCCGTCCAGGATCTCGGCCTTGGTCACGATGTCGCCGCGGTGCCGGATCAAGAACTCCAGCAGGCCGAACTCGCGCGGCGTCAGCACGATCTCCTCGCCGGCCCGCTCGACCCGCCGCCGGACCGGGTCCAGGGTGAGGTCGCCGCAGCTCAGCACCACCGGCCGCTCGGGGGCGCCGCGCCGGATCAGGGCCCGCAGCCGGGCCACCAGCACGATGAACGAGAACGGTTTGGTCAGATAGTCGTCGGCGCCGAGGTCGAAGGCGTCGATCTGGTTGCGGTCGCCGTCCTTCGCGGTGAGCATCAGCACCGGCGTCCAGATCTCCCGCTTGCGCAGCTCGGCCAGCACTTCGTAGCCGTTGCCGTTGGGCAGCATGATGTCCAGCACGATCGCGTCGAACGTCTTCTCGGTGGCGGCCCAGAGCGCGTCCTCACCGTTGTGGACGACGTCAGCGACGAAACCGGCCCCGGTGAGGCCCCGGCGCACGGTCTCGGCCAACGGGCGCTCGTCCTCGACAATCAGTACTCGCACGTCGTCGAGCATGCCACGAGGGGTCGCTCAGGTGCTCCTCAGCCGAGCTCACCGGCCCGTTCGGGGGGCTCACGGTGAGTCAATTCGGTGGGCCTCGAGCCCGACTTGAGCCAGACTCGACCCGGCCACGCCGGGCCCGGGCCCCCGCCCGGCCCTCCGATCCGGGATCATTGACCGATAGTTGGAGTGGCCGGCGTCACGCCGGCCCCGTACGGGCGACGAGCCGTGAAGCGACGAAGAGCTGAGGGAGTTGTGGTGGAACCGCTGAAGGTCGGGCTGCTGGGGTGCGGATCGGTCGGGACCGAGGTGGCCCGGTTGCTGACGACGCACGGTCCCGAGCTCGCGCGGCGGGCGGGGGTGCCGCTCCAGCTGGCCGGGATCGCCGTGCGCCGGCTCGACGTGGCCCGCGACCCCGCCCTCGACCCGGCCCTGTTCACCGCCGACGCGACCGAGCTGGTCAAGCGGGCCGATCTGGTGGTCGAGGTGATCGGCGGCATCGAGCCGGCCCGGACCCTGATCCTGGACGCGATGGCCGGCGGCGCCTCGGTGATCACCGCCAACAAGGCCCTGCTGGCCGAGGACGGCCCGACCCTCTACGAGGCCGCCGACACCCACGGTGTGGACCTCTACTACGAGGCCTCGGTGGCCGGGGCCATCCCGCTGCTGCGCCCGATCCGGGAGTCGCTGGCCGGCGACCGGGTGAGCCGGGTGCTGGGCATCGTCAACGGCACCACCAACTACGTGCTCGACAAGATGGACTCCTCCGGCCTCGGCTTCGCCGAGGCGGTGGCCCAGGCCCAGGCCCTGGGTTACGCCGAGGCCGACCCGACCGCCGACGTCGGTGGCTTCGACGCCGCGGCCAAGGCGGCCATCCTGGCCTCGCTGGCCTTCCACACCCGGGTGGCCGCGGCCGACGTGCACCGGGAGGGCATCACCGAGGTGACCGCGGCCGACGTCGCCTCGGCCCGGGCGATGGGCGCGGTGGTCAAGCTCCTGGCGATCTGCGAGCGCACGGTCTCGGCCGACGGCTCGGAGGGGGTCTCGGTCCGGGTGCACCCGGCGATGGTGCCGATCGGGCACCCGCTGGCCGGCGTCCGCGAAGCCTTCAACGCCGTCTTCATCGAGGCCGAGGCGGCCGGTGAGCTGATGTTCTACGGCCGTGGGGCCGGCGGCCTGCCGACCGCCAGCGCCGTCCTGGGCGACCTGATCAGCGCGGCCCGCAACCGGGTCGGCGGCAACCGCGGGCCGGGGGAGTCGGCCTACGCCGACCTGCCGCTGCGCCCGATGGGCGAGGTGATCACCCGCTACCACATCAGCCTCGACGTCTCCGACCGGCCGGGCGTGCTGGCCCAGGTGGCCAAGATCTTCGCCGAGCACGACGTGTCGATCGAGACGGTCCGCCAGCAGCAGGTGCCGGTGCCCGAGGCGGCGACGGCGGCGGCGCTGGAGTCCGGATCGGCGGCTCCGGCCCCGCGGGTGTCGCTGGTGGTGGTCACCCACGCCGCTCCGGACGCCGCTCTGGCGGCTACCGTGGCCACGCTGGCCGAACTGGATGTCGTCGCCGCGGTGGTCGGCGTGATGCGAGTCGAGGGTGAGAACTGAGATGGCCCACCTGTGGCGAGGCGTGATCGAGGAGTACCGCGACCGGCTGCCGATCCTGGCCGGGGCGCCGGCGGTGACCCTGGGCGAGGGCAGCACACCGCTGGTCCGGGCCCAGGCGCTGTCCGAGCTGACCGGGTGCGAGGTCTGGCTCAAGTGCGAGGGGGTCAACCCGACCGGCTCGTTCAAGGACCGCGGCATGACGGCGGCCATCTCGGTCGCCGCGGCGGGCGGGGCCAAGGCGGTGATCTGCGCCTCCACCGGCAACACCTCGGCCTCGGCCGCGGCCTACGCGGTGGCCGCCGGGATGAGCTGTGCCGTGCTGGTGCCGGACGGCAAGATCGCGATGGGCAAGCTCAGCCAGGCGATCGCCCACGGGGCCACCCTGCTCCAGGTCGACGGCAACTTCGACGACTGCCTGCTGGTCGCCCGAAAACTGGCCGAGGCCTACCCGGTGGAGCTGGTCAACTCGGTCAACCCGGCCCGGATCGAGGGCCAGAAGACGGCCGCGTTCGAGATCGTCGACGCGCTCGGTGACGCCCCGGACATCCACTGCCTGCCGGTCGGCAACGCCGGCAACATCACCGCCTACTGGCGCGGTTTCACCGAATACGCCGACCCCACGACCGTTCCCGCGGGCTCCGCGCCGGGCGCGACCGCCCCGGCGAGCCGGACCCCGCGGATGTGGGGCTTCCAGGCCGAGGGCGCGGCCCCGATCGTGCTCGGTCACCCGGTCGACGAGCCCGAGACCATCGCCTCGGCGATCCGGATCGGCAACCCGGCGTCCTGGCCCCAGGCCCTGGCCGCCCGGGACGAGTCCGGCGGCCGGATCGACGCCGTCAGCGATCCGCAGATCCTGGCCGCGCACCGCTGGCTGTCGGCCCGCGAGGGGGTCTTCGTCGAGCCGGCCTCGGCCGCCTCCGTGGCCGGCCTGATCCAGGCCCACGAGGCCGGCCAGGTCGACCCGGGCCAGGTCATCGTGTGCACGGTCACCGGTCATGGGCTCAAGGACCCGCAGTGGGCGCTGCAGGGCCTGGACGGCACCCCGGTGCGGCCGACCCGGATCCAGGTGGACGCCGTGTCCATCGCGACCGCGCTCGGGCTGGTCTGATGTCGCTGACCGACGAACTGGTTGGCGACGACTCGTCCCGGCCGGCCGGCTCGGCCGGGCTCGCGGGGTTGCGCTCCGACGTCGTGGCCACGGTCCGGGTGCCGGCCACCAGCGCCAACCTCGGCCCCGGGTTCGACAGCCTCGGCCTGGCCCTGGGCATCCACGACGTCGTCCGGTTGCGGGTCGCGCCGGCCGGGATCGAGGTCACGGTTCGCGGTGAGGGCGCCGGCGAGGTCCCGCTGACCGAGCAGCACCTGGTCGCCCGGGCCGTGCGGGCCGGCCTCGAGCACGCCGGGGTGGCCCAGCCCGGGCTGCGGCTGAGCTGCCACAACCGGGTGCCGCACGGGCGTGGGCTGGGCTCGTCGGCGGCCGCGGTGGTGGCCGGCCTGATCGCCGCCCGCGGCGTCCTGGCCGATCCCGAGCTCTTGGACGACGCCACCGTGCTGGCGCTGGCCACCGAGTTCGAGGGCCACCCGGACAACGCCGCCGCCGCCCTGTTCGGCGGCTGCACCATCTCCTGGAGCGCGGCCGGCGGCCGGCCGCGGGCCGAGCGGGTCGACGTCCGCGCCGATCTCGACCCGGTGGTCTGCGTACCGGCGGGCGAACTGTCCACCCACACGGCCCGGGCCATGCTGCCGGCCGTCGTGCCGCACGCCGACGCCGCGTTCAACGCCGGCCGGGCCGCGCTGCTGGTGCAGGCCCTGAGCCGGCGCACCGACCTGCTCTTCGAGGCCACCGAGGACCGGCTGCACCAGGCCCAGCGGGCCCCGGCGATGCCGGACACGGCCGAGCTGGTGGCCCGGGTCCGGGCCCTCGGCGGGGCCGCAGTGGTGTCCGGGGCGGGGCCGAGCGTTCTGGTGCTGGGGGCCGGAGAGGGAACGATGAGCCTGGTGACGTCGGCCCTGGCCGATTCGCAGGGCGAGCTCTGGACCGTCCTCCAGCCCGGTGTTGATACAGTCGGTGCCATGCTCGCTACAGAAGGTGAGTGAACTCACCGATAGAAGTGGTGAGTGGCCGCTTCGAGTGGCAACGACAAGAACCCGCTGAAGGATTAATCGGGATTTTCCCGTCGTTGGACACTGAAGTACTGGCCCGGTTCTTCGTTCTTGCGCCTGCCGGTGTTACAGTACGTGTGCAGCCGCAGGGAGGCTTGAACCACAAGGCACCCGCGCTGTACTCCGCCGCTTTCATCAGACCACGCCTTGGGCGTGGCCACAGCGGCGTACCACCACCCGGAATCTACCGGGTGTGAAACCCGCTGGTCGCGTCAGATGGTCGCGGCCGAGGAGGGGGAAGACCTTTCGTGACAGACACCACCGAGATCGCCGCTGCGGCGCCGGCTTCCACCGGCACCGTCGATCTCTCGACGCTCCGCCTGCCGCAGCTGCAGGCGGTCGCCTCGCAACTGGGCATCAGCGGCACCGGCCGGATGCGTAAGTCCGAGCTGCTCGAGGCCATTCAGACCCGGCAGAACGGCGGATCCGCACCCGCCCCGACCGCCGCCCCGGCCCGCGCCTCGCGCCGAGCCGGCGCCCCGGCCGGCGCGCCGAGTCGCACCAAGGCCGCCGCGGCCCCGGTCGCCACCGAGGCCGTGACCAGCGAGTCCGTGCCGCCGACGGCGGCCCCGGCCGCGGTCGAGACGGCTCCGCCCGCTCCGGTCGAGAAGGCTCCCGCGCCGGTGGCCGAGAAGGCTCCGGCCGCGGTGACCGCGACCGAGCCCGCTCCGGTCGAGGCCGGTTCCGACCGGGCGCCGGCCAACGGCGTCGCGCCGGCCGGTGACCAGCCGGTGGCCGAGCGTGAGCCGCGCACCCGCGAGCCGCGCACCCGTAACCGGGAGGCCCGCGAGGCGAGCCAGACCGGCCAGGCCCGCGAGAGCCAGAACAGCCAGGCCCGCGACACCGCTCCGGCGGCCCGCGAAGGCCAGACCGGCCAGGCTCGCGAGAGCCAGAACGGCCAGAACGCCCAGGCCCGCGACACCGCTTCGGCGGCCCGCGAGGGCCAGAACGGCCAGACCCGGGACAATGCCCCGGCGGCCCGGGACGGCCAGAACGGCCAGTCCCGGGACGGCGCTCAGGCCCGAGACGGCCAGAGCCGCAACAACAATCAGTCCCGCAACCAGCCGCGCGACGGCGGCCAGCCGCGGGCCGATCAGAACCAGAACCGCAACGACCAGGACGACGACGAGGACGGCGACGGTCGCGGCCGGCGTCGGCGGGGCCGGTTCCGTGACCGCAAGCGCCGCCCCCGTGACGGCGAGCCCGGCAGCGGCCTCGGCTCGCAGATCAATGACGAGTCCGAGACAGTCAACGAGGACGACGTCGTGCTGCCGGTCGCCGGCATCCTCGACGTCCTGGACAGCTACGCCTTCCTGCGCACCTCCGGCTACCTGCCCGGCCCGAACGACGTCTACGTGTCGCTCGGCCAGGTCAAGAAGTACGGCCTGCGCAAGGGCGACGCCGTCACCGGCGCCGTCCGGCAGCCCCGCGAGGGCGAGATGCAGCAGAACCAGCGGGCCAAGTTCAACGCCCTGGTCCGGATGGACACGGTCAACGGCGCTTCGCCCGACGAGGCCCGGGGCCGGGTCGAGTTCGGCAAGCTGGTGCCGCTGTACCCGCAGGAGCGACTGCGGCTGGAGACCGAGCCGAACATCCTCTCGACCCGGATCATCGACCTGGTCGCGCCGATCGGCAAGGGCCAGCGCGGCCTGATCGTCTCCCCGCCGAAGGCCGGCAAGACCCTGATCCTGCAGGCCATCGCCAACGCGATCTCGGTCAACAACCCGGAGTGCCACCTGATGGTGGTGCTGGTGGACGAGCGGCCCGAAGAGGTCACCGACATGCAGCGCACGGTCAAGGGTGAGGTCATCGCCTCCACCTTCGACCGCCCGGCCGACGACCACACCACGGTCGCCGAGCTGGCCATCGAGCGGGCCAAGCGCCTGGTCGAGCTGGGCCACGACGTCGTCGTGCTGCTCGACTCGATCACCCGGCTGGGCCGGGCGTACAACATCGCCGCCCCGGCCAGCGGCCGGATCCTGTCCGGTGGTGTCGACTCCAGCGCGCTGTACCCGCCGAAGCGGTTCTTCGGTGCCGCCCGCAACATCGAGAACGGTGGCTCGCTCACCATTCTGGCGACGGCGCTGGTCGAGACCGGTTCCAAGATGGACGAAGTGATTTTCGAGGAGTTCAAGGGCACCGGCAACATGGAGGTTCGCCTGTCGCGCCAGCTGGCCGACAAGCGGATCTTCCCGGCGGTCGACGTCAACGCCTCCAGCACCCGTCGGGAAGAGATCCTGATGGGCAAGGAAGAGCTCAGCGTGATCTACAAGCTGCGCCGGGTGATGGGTGCGCTCGATGCCCAGCAGGCCATCGAGCTCCTGCTCGACCGGGTGAAGAAGAGCAGCAGCAACGCCGAGTTCCTGATGCAGGTCCAGAAGACCAGCCCCGGCTCGGACTGACGTACCGAACGGTTGTTCACCGCACCCCTGGGCCCGTGGGAATGGGTCCGGGGGTGCGGTGGTTAAGCAGAGGTCCGACGTCTGGCAAACTAGTCAGCGGTTCCGGTTCACGAGCGAAGCATCCCGCGACGCACGACCCGGCGGCCCCAAGACGAGGAGCGTAATGAAGAACGACATCCACCCCGCGTACGGCGAGACCACGGTCACCTGCAACAGCTGTGCGACGACCTTCGTCACCCGCAGCACGGTGGCCAACGGTCAGATCCGCACCGAGAGCTGCAGCCAGTGCCACCCGTTCTACACGGGCAAGCAGCGCATCATGGACACCGGCGGCCGGGTCGCCCGTTTCCAGCAGCGCTACGGCAAGAAGGCCGACAAGGCCGAGAGCACCGACGCCAAGTAGCTTCCCTGGCGCCGGCCACATCGCCCCTGATCGGGGTGGTGGGGCCGGCGCCATTGCTTTGCCCGGCTGCGCTTCTGCGCCGGCCCGGAGTTCTGCGAGACCTATCGAAGGTTGAAATGTCCCAGCTCACCCCGGACGAGTCCGCCCAGGCCGCCGTCGAACCGCTGCTGGCCGAGCACGCCGATCTCGAGGAGCGGCTGGCCGACCCGGCGGTGCACGCCGACGCCGGGCTGGCCCGCCGGCTCGGTCGCCGGTACGCCGAGCTGGCCGCCGTCCAGCAGGGATACCAGGCCTGGAAGGCGGCCCTGGACGACCACACCGCCGCCCTGGAGCTAGCCGCCGAGGATCCGGCGTTCGCCGAGGAGCTGCCCGCCCTGGCCGCCGAGCTGGAGGCGGCTCGGGAGAAGCTGCACCGGCTGCTGGTGCCCCGCGACCCGGACGACGACCGCGACGTCATCCTGGAGATCAAGGCCGGCGAGGGCGGTGAGGAGTCGGCGCTGTTCGCCGGCGACCTGCTGCGGATGTACCTGCGCTACGCCGAGCGGCGGGGCTGGCGGGCCGAGGTGCTCCAGGCCTCCGAGAGCGACCTCGGCGGATACAAGGACATCTCGGTCGCGATCAAGGTGAAGGGAGCGGCCGGCCCGGGGGAGGGGGTCTACGCCCGGCTCAAGTACGAGGGCGGCGTGCACCGGGTGCAGCGGGTGCCGGTGACCGAGTCCCAGGGCCGGATCCACACCTCGGCCGCCGGGGTGCTGGTGCTGCCCGAGCCGGACGAGACCGCCGAGGTCGACATCGACCCCAACGACCTGCGGATCGACGTCTTCCGGTCGTCCGGGCCGGGCGGGCAGAGCGTCAACACCACCGACTCGGCCGTCCGGATCACCCACCTGCCCAGCGGCCTGGTGGTCTCCTGCCAGAACGAGAAGTCGCAGCTGCAGAACAAGGAATCGGCGATGCGCATCCTGCGGGCCCGGCTGCACGCCCTGGCCCTGGAGGCGGCCGAGGCCGAGGCCTCCCAGGCCCGCCGCTCGCAGGTGCGCACGGTCGACCGGTCGGAGCGGATCCGCACCTACAACTACCCGGAGAACCGGATCGCCGACCACCGCACCGGTTTCAAGGCCTACAACCTCGACCACGTGCTGGAGGGCGAGCTCGACCCGGTGATCCAGTCCTGCGTCGACGCCGACGAGACGGCCCAGCTGGTGGCCCTGCAGGCGACCTCATGACCGAGTCGAAGCCGGAGCTCAAGCACGCGCTGGCCCGGGCCCAGGACCGGCTGGCCGAGGCCGGCGTGCCCTCGCCCGCCGCCGACGCCCAGTTGCTGACCGCCCACGCCCTCGGCGTCGAGCGCCGGGAACTGGTGCGCCGCACCGTACTCGGCTACCGGTTGGACGACGCCGAGTCGGCCCGGCTGGAGAGCCTGCTGGCCCAGCGCTCGGAACGGGTGCCGCTGCAGCACCTGACCGGCCTGACCGGCTTCCGCAACCTCGAACTGGCTGTCGGGCCGGGTGTGTTCATTCCCCGGGCCGAGACCGAGTTGAGCGCCGGGCTGGCCGTGGACGCGGCCACGGTGCTGGTCGTCGAGGGGCTGGAGCCGATCGTGGTCGACCTGTGTACCGGTTCGGGCGCGATCGCGCTGGCCGTGGCCGACGAGGTGCCGCAGGCCCGGGTCTTCGCGGTCGAGCTGGATCCGGGCGCGGTCGCCTGGGCCGCCCGCAACGTGGAGCGGCTCGGGCTGGGCGATCGGGTCGACCTGCGGGCCGGGGACGCCGTCGGGGCCGACCGGCACGTGCTGGCCGAGCTGGTCGGCACGGTCGACGTCCTGGTGGCCAACCCGCCCTACATCCCGCCGGACGCCGAGCCGACCGAGCCCGAGGTCCGCGACCACGACCCGGCCCTGGCCCTCTACGGCGGCGGGGACGACGGCCTGGCCACGGCCCGGGGCGTGATCGCGGCGGCCGAGCGCCTGCTCAAGCCGGGCGGCGTCTTCGTCATGGAGCACGGCGACCGGCAGGGGCCGGGTACCCGGGCGCTGCTCGGGCCGAGCTGGACCGAGGTCACCACCCAGCGCGACCTGGCCGGCCGCGACCGCGCTCTCACCGCCCGGCTCCGGCTCAAGTGACCGGGTTTTCGTCACGTTCAGTTCCGGTTCGTGCGGATTGGGTGGACGGCGTCCGGGGAACCGGTTCGACGACGGGCCGGATGAGCGCCGAACCGCTCAGAAGTGACACACTCTCGGAGTGAGCTCTCGCTTCGACTGTGCGAACGATGGTCAGCGATCTCGGGGTATCACCCGGGCCGCTGAACTGGTGGCCGAGGGCGACCTGATCGTGCTGCCGACCGACACCGTGTACGGGATCGGCTGTGACGCCTTCTCGCCGCGCGCGGTGGCCCGGCTGCTGGCGGCCAAGGGCCGGGGGCGGGCCATGCCGCCACCCGTCCTGGTCTCGCACGTGCGCACCCTGGACGGCATCGCGACCAGCATCTCCGACCCGGTCCGGGCCCTGGCCGAGGCGTTCTGGCCCGGCGCCCTGACCATCGTCTGCCGCTCCCAGCCGACCCTGAACTGGGATCTGGGTGACACCGGCGGCACGGTCGCGGTGCGGATGCCGTTGCACCCGGTGGCCCTGGAGCTGCTGGACCGGACCGGCCCGATGGCGGTCAGCAGCGCCAACCTGACCGGCCGGCCCGCCGCCAACACCTGCGACGAGGCTCAGGAACAGCTCGGCGAGCTGGTCCAGCTCTACCTGGACGGCGGGGCGGCCGGCGTTGGCGTGCCCTCGACGATCGTGGACGGCACCGGTGATGTGCCCCGGTTGCTGCGCGCGGGCGCCCTCTCGCTGGAGGAGCTGCGGGAGGTCGTCCCGAACCTGATCGGGCTGTCGACCCCGGAAACCACCCCCGAACCCACCCCTGAACCGGCCGCTGAACCGGCACCGGAGCCCGCCGAGTGAGGGCGTACATCTTCATCCTGCTGGTGGCCGCGACCGTCACCTACCTGACCACGCCGGCGGCCCGCCGGCTGGCCCGGCGGATCGGTGCCGTGACCCCGGTGCGAGATCGCGACGTCCACACCGTGCCGATCCCGCGTCTCGGGGGCACGGCGATCTTCCTCGGAGTCGCGATCGGCCTGCTCACGGCCAGCCAGCTCGGCTTCTTCAGCAAGCTGTTCGAGGAGCAGGGCCGGGCCACCCACGCGGTGCTGCTCTCGGCCTTCGCGGTCTGCCTGCTCGGGGTGTTCGACGACATCTGGCAACTGGACGCCATCACCAAGTTCGCCGGTCAGGCCCTGGCCTCGGGGCTGATGGCCTGGCAGGGCATCCAGTTGCTGTCGCTGCCCATCTTCGGCACGTTCATCCCGTCCCGGGGCCTGCTGATCGTGGTCACGGTGATCGCGATCGTGGTGACGATCAACGCGGTGAACTTCGTCGACGGCCTCGACGGCCTAGCCGCGGGCATGGTCGCGATCGCCGGTTCGGCCTTCTTCATCTACTCCTACGTGCTGACCCGAGAGTCCTCCGACGACTACGCCTCACTGGCCTCGCTGATCGTCGCCGCCCTGGTCGGGGCCTGTCTGGGCTTCCTGCCGCACAACTTCAACCCGGCCCGGATCTTCATGGGCGACAGCGGGTCGATGCTGATCGGCCTGCTGCTGGCCACCTCGACGGTCTCGATCACCGGCACGGTCCAGCCCTCGGTGCTCTCCGAGTACAAGATCGTGCCCGCCTTCCTGCCGCTGGTGCTGCCGCTTGCGGTGCTGGCGCTGCCGCTGATCGACCTGGCCCTGGCCGTGATCCGCCGCACCCGGGCCGGGCGCAGCTTCTGGACGCCGGACAAACTGCACCTGCACCACCGGATGCTGAGCATGGGTCACAGCCACGCCGGCGCCGTCCTGGTGCTGTACTTCTGGACCGGCACCGTCGGGTTCGGGGTGGCGCTATTCGCCCTGGTCAAGCCGTCCACGGCCTTCCTGGTCGGCGGGATCGCGGTGTCCACGGCCCTGGTCCTGACCCTTGGCCCGCTGCGGGGCCGCCGCCGGCTAGGGCCCGGAGGGCCGGTCGCGGCCACCGCCGCAGGGCCGTCGGTGAGCCCGGCCGGTGGCGCCGCGAGCCCCGAAACCGGTTCCGGCACTGGGCCGGACGGGGCAAATGCGAGTGATCTGCCCGACACGATGCCCTCAGGCATCCGGCTGCCGGCCGGCGGAGTGACGCCGAGTGACCCCTCCTCCGCAGCTCCGGCCGGGGCCCGGCCCGCTCGTCCCTCGTCCAGCAGCGCCTCGGCCGTGGCCGGCCGGGTCTCCGAGGCCCGAGTCGGCGCCTTCGGAAAACTGCCGGATGAAACCGGGATGAACACCGGGGGACGTCGGGCATGAACGGGCCCGTCGAACCGGCAACCGGACCCGATCGGGCACCGGATCGGCAGCTCACGACGGCCGCGGAGGCGACCGCCAATCCAGCCGGCCGACTGCTGGCCGGAGCCGGCTGGCCGGGCCTGGGGGCCACCGCCGTGCTGGCCGCCGTGGCCTCCGTGACGGATCTCTCGAACGGGGCAAGTGCGCTGGTCGGAGGGGTGATGGCGCTGGCCGCCCTGGTGGTCGGGCCGGCCCTGCAGTGGATCTGCCGCGGGGTCGACCCGAACCTGCTGCTGGGCGTGGCCGTGCTCGCCTACGGGCTGGTGGTGGGGCTCGTGTGGCTGGTGTATTCGCTGGTCAGTGACGCTTCGTGGCTCAGCGGCGGATGGGCCGGGGTCGGCGTCCTGGCTGCTGCGGTGGCCTGGGTCGCGGGCTACATGCGGGCATCAAGCAGGCTTCGGTTGCCGCTATACGAGAACGAGGACTCGACCGCTGGGCGCTGAGCAGGGGGGTGCCCACAGATCCGACGAACATCGCTGATAGTGTCAAGCCAGATGCATGACGAGTCGACCCTGCAGAGGGCACCCGCCATAGGCAAGGGCTGCCCTCCGAAGACCCTCGATGGTCACGGTACGTAGCGCCGCCCGCCCGCCTTCACTACTTGCCCAGCGATCAGCCCTCGGGCTCGATGGCTTCCACTGCCGCAACACCCAAGACCTGAGCAAGACCCTGACCGACCCTGACGCAGCACCACCCACATACACCGTCCACCTGAGAGACCGAGAGACTGGAGGAGAGCGACAGTGACCCCCCTCGCCCTCGCAGCCGAGTTCGAGCCTCCGGGCACCCCCGACTTCTGGCAGCCCCTGATCGGCGACGGCGCCTTCGCGCTGACCCGGTCGATGGTCGTGTTCGGCGTCAGCGCCGTCCTGCTGGCTTTCTTCCTGGCCCGCAGCAGCCGCAGCCTGACCGTGGTGCCGAGCCGCCGGCAGTTCATCATCGAGGGCACGTACAACCTGGTCCGCAACTCTCTCGGCCGCGACATCATCGGCGCGAAGGACTTCAAGCCCTTCCTGCCTCTGCTGTTCAGCCTGTTCATCGTCATTCTGGTGAACAACCTGTTCGGGGTCATCCCGTTCATCCAGTTCCCGACGTTCAGCCGGCTCGGCTACGCCGTGTCCCTGACCGCGGTGGTCTACGTGACCTACCACGCGGTCGGAATCCGGCGTAAAGGCTTCTTCGGCTGGATCAAGAGTTTCGTGCCGTCCGGCCTGCCGATCGGCCTCATCCCGCTGATGTTCGTGCTGGAATTCTTCACCTACGTGATCATCAGGCCCGTCACCCTGGCGCTGCGGCTCTTCGGCAACATGTTCGCCGGGCACCTCCTGCTGCTGGTCTTCACCTTCGGCGGGGAGTATCTGCTGCTGCACAGCAGCGTGCTGAACAAGCCGGTCGGGGCCCTCTCCTTCGCGTTCACGATCGTGATGTCGATCTTCGAGATCATCGTCGAGTTCCTGCAGGCGTACATCTTCGCGCTGCTCGCAGCGGTTTACATCGCCGGTGCCGTCGCCGACGAGCACTGACATTCCCGGCGCATCCAGCGCCAACTTCGAAAGGCAGGCAATTACATGACCGGCAACATTGCGATCCTCGGCTATGGCCTGGCGGCTATCGGACCCGGGATCGGCATCGGCCTGATCTTCGCGGCGTACATCAACGGTGTCGCCCGTCAGCCCGAGGCCCGCGGCATGCTGCAGACCATCGCGTTCACCGGCTTCGCCCTGACCGAGGCGCTCGCGCTGCTCGGTCTGGTGTTCGCGTTCGTCTTCAAGAAGTAACGACTGATCTTCTGAAGGCTGAGCAGGAAAGAGGACACACGTGAACGGGCTGTTCATCGCGGCGACCACCACGACCGAGGCCGACAACGGCTGGGGCGGCAAGCTGCCGATCATTCCGCACCCCGCGGAGCTGATCGTCGGCCTGGTGTTCTTCGCCATCGTCTACTGGGCCGTGTCGAAGTACATGGTGCCCCGGTTCGAGGCGATCTACGCCGAGCGCACGTCTGAGATCCAGGGCGGTATCGAGGAGGCCGAGAAGGCTCAGGCCGAGGCCAACGCCGCGCTGGAGGAGTACAAGGCGCAGCTGGCCGAGGCCCGGGGCGAGGCGACCAAGATCCGCGAGGAGGCACGCGCCCAGGGTGCGCAGATCATCGCGGAGATGCGGGAGCAGGCTCAGGCCGAGGCGGCCCGGATCACGGCGTCGGCCCAGGCCCAGGTCGCGGCCGACCGCCAGCAGGCCGTCGTCCAGCTCCGTGCGGACGTCGGCAAGCTGGCCACCGATCTGGCCTCCCGGATCATCGGGGAGTCGCTCGAGGACAGTGCCCGGCAGAGCCGGGTGGTCGACCGGTTCCTCGACGAGCTGGAGCAGTCCGAGGCAGCGGCCTCCGCCTCCTCGGACCGGGTCTCCTGATGCAGGCGCTAATGCACGGGCACAGCCGGGAGAGCGTCGCCGCCGGTCAGGAGCGTCTGGAGACGCTGCTGAACTCGGCGTCGGCGCGGCCGGAGGCGCTCGGCGACGACCTGTTCGCGGTCACCGCGCTGCTGGCCGGCAACCCCGGCCTGCGGCGCGGCCTGACCGACCCGGCCCGGCCGGCTCAGGCCAAGGCGACGCTGGTCGAGCGGCTGTTCTCGGGGCAGGTCTCCGGGCCGGCCCTGGACCTGCTGACCGGTCTGGTCCGCGACCGCTGGACCGAGCCCGGCGACCTGGTCACCGCGGTCGACGGCCTGGCCGTCACGGCGGTGCTGTTCAGCGCCGAGAAGGCGGGGCGGCTCGACTCGGTCGAGGACGAGCTGTTCCGGTTCGCCCGCACGGTCGAGGGCGACGTCTCGTTGCGCGACGCCTTCGCCGCCCGCACCGCGGGTACCGAGCGCAAGGCCGAGCTGGTGCGACAGTTGCTCGACGGCAAAGTGACCCCCGAGACGCTGCGGCTGGCCGTTCAGGCGGCCGTCTCGCCCCGGGGGCTGCGCACCGAGCAGGTGCTGGAGCAGTACTTGGAGGTCGCGGCCGGCCGCCGGCGTCAGCTGGTGGCCGAGGTGGTCGCGGCGTCCCCCCTGACCGAGGGGCAGCGGGCCCGGTTGAGCACGGCGTTGCGGCGGATCTACGGCCGCGACATCCGGATCAACCTGGACGTCGCCCCGGAGGTCCTGGGTGGGCTGCGGATCCAGGTGGGCGGCGAGCTGATCGACAGCACCGTGCTCACCCGGCTGAACGGCGCGCGGCGCGCACTGGCCGGCTGACCGGCAAAGGCGCACGATCGACGACGAAGCACCACCCGGAACGAAGAGCAGTACCGAGTACCTGAGCACTACCTGAGCAACAGCTGAGAAAGCCAAGTGAACGACGACCCGACGCCCGGCTCACGCCGGATCACGACGAGAGAGCAGGGATTCCAGATGGCGGAGCTCACGATCCGTCCGGAGGAGATCCGGGACGCGCTGGACGCCTTCGTGCAGTCCTACGACCCGGACGCGGCCTCCCGCGAAGAGGTCGGCACCATCACCGAGTCCGGCGACGGCATCGCCCGGGTCGAGGGGCTGCCGAGTGTGATGGCGAACGAGCTGCTGACGTTCGAGGACGGCACCCTGGGCCTGGCCCAGAACCTCGACGTCCGAGAGATCGGCGTCGTCGTCCTCGGCGAGTTCTCCGGCCTGGAGGAGGGCCAGGAGGTCAAGCGGACCGGCGAAGTGCTGTCGGTACCCGTCGGCGACGGCTTCCTGGGCCGGGTGGTCGACCCGCTCGGCACCCCGATCGACGGCCTGGGCGAGATCGAGGCCGAGGGCCGCCGGGCCCTCGAGCTGCAGGCGCCCGGCGTCATGCAGCGCAAGTCGGTGCACGAGCCGATGCAGACCGGGATCAAGGCGATCGACTCGCTGACCCCGATCGGCCGCGGCCAGCGCCAGCTGATCATCGGTGACCGCCAGACCGGCAAGACGGCGATCGCGATCGACACGATCATCAACCAGAAGGACAACTGGGCCACCGGCGACCCGGACAAGCAGGTCCGCTGCATCTACGTGGCGATCGGCCAGAAGGGCTCGACCATCGCGGGCATCCGCGGTGCGCTCGAGGAGGCCGGGGCGCTGGAGTACACCACCATCGTCGCCTCGCCCGCCTCCGACCCGGCCGGCTTCAAGTACCTGGCCCCGTACACCGGCTCGGCCATCGGCCAGCACTGGATGTACGCCGGCAAGCACGTCCTGATCGTGTTCGACGACCTGTCCAAGCAGGCCGAGGCCTACCGCGCCGTCTCGCTGCTGCTGCGCCGTCCGCCGGGCCGCGAGGCCTACCCGGGCGACGTCTTCTACCTGCACTCGCGGCTGCTCGAGCGTTGCGCGAAGCTCTCCGACGAGCTCGGCCACGGCTCGATGACCGGCCTGCCGATCGTCGAGACCAAGGCCAACGACGTGTCGGCGTACATCCCGACCAACGTCATCTCGATCACCGACGGTCAGCTCTTCCTGCAGTCCGACCTGTTCAACGCCAACCAGCGGCCGGCGGTCGACGTCGGCATCTCGGTCTCCCGGGTCGGTGGCTCGGCGATGACCAAGGCGATGAAGACGGTCACCGGTTCGCTCAAGGTCGACCTGGCCCAGTACCGGGCGCTGGAGGCGTTCGCACTGTTCGCCTCCGACCTCGACGCGGCGTCCAAGCAGCAGCTGGCCCGCGGTGAGCGCCTGATGGAGCTGTTCAAGCAGCCGCAGTACTCGCCGTACCCGACCGAGGAGCAGGTCGTCTCGATTTGGCTGGGCACCACCGGCCAGCTCGACTCGCTCGCGGTCGCCGACGTGGGCCGGTTCGAGCGCGAGTTCCTCGACCACCTGCGGCGTAACGGCAGCGTGCTGAAGACGATCGCCGAGAGCAACAAGTTCACCGACGACACCGCGTCCAGCCTGCAGGGCGAGGTCGACTCGTTCAAGCAGCAGTTCGCGGCGGGCGACGGCGAGAGCATTCAGGTCGGTTCCGAGGAGTCCGAGGCCTCTGCCGACGACGACATCGCGCAGGAGCAGATCGTCCGTCAGAGGCACTGACGAGCGATGAGTGCGAACAGCCCGATGAACGCGGACGGTTAAGGAGAACAGGGCGACATGGGAGCGCAGCAGCGCGAGTACCGCGCCAAGATCAGATCGACGGCGTCGCTGGAGAAGATCTTCCGGGCGATGGAGCTGATCGCGACGTCACGGATCGCCAAGGCCCGGGCGGCGGTCGCGGCTTCGTCGCCGTACGCCCGGGCCATCTCGCGCGCGGTTTCGGCGGTGGCGACCTTCTCCAACGTCGAGCACCTGCTCACTACGGAGAAGGAGCGGGTGCGCCGGGCCGGCGTCCTGCTCGTCACCAGCGACCGGGGCATGGCCGGGGCCTACTCCTCGAACGTGCTCAAGGAGGGCGAGCAGCTCACCGAGCGGCTGCGCGGCGAGGGCAAGGAGATCGCCTACTACGTGGCCGGTCGCAAGGGGGTTGCGTTCCTCAAGTTCCGCAACCGCCCGATCGTCCAGGAGTGGACCGGTTTCTCCGACTCACCGTCCTTCGAGGACGCCGAGGCGATCGGTGACATTCTGGTCGAGGCCTTCCTGAAGGACTACGAGGACGGCGGGATCGACGAGATCCACATCGTCTACACCCGGTTCGCCAGCATGATCAGCCAGGAGCCGGAGATCGTCCGGCTGCTGCCGCTGGAGGTGGTCGAGGGCGACGAGGAGCCGGCTCCGGAGGACGTCCTGCCGCTCTACGACTTCGAGCCGAACGCGGCCGAGGTGCTGGACGCGCTGCTGCCGAAGTACGTCAACAGCCGGATCTTCAACGCCCTGCTGGCCGCCTCGGCCAGCGAGCTCGCGGCCCGCCAGCGGGCGATGAAGTCGGCCTCGGACAATGCCAAGGAACTGATCCGGACCTACACCCGGCTGGCCAACCAGGCCCGCCAGGCGGAGATCACCCAGGAGATCAGCGAGATCATCGGCGGCGCCGATGCTCTGGCCGGCTGATCCGGTGAACCGCCTCGTGATCATCAGCACGACCAGACTTGACGACCAGCAGTTGAGCACCGTGACAGGAGAAGAGTGAGATGACCGCCACCGTCACCGAGAACGACACGCAGAGCCAGCCGGCCGGGGTCGGCCGGGTGGCCCGGGTGATCGGGCCCGTCGTCGACATCGAGTTCCCGACCGGCGCGCTGCCCGAGATGTACAACGCGCTGAGCATCGACTACTCGCTCGGCGGCGAGGACATCACGCTCTGGCTGGAGGTCGCCCAGCACATCGGCGACAGCCTGGTCCGGGCCATCGCCCTGAAGCCGACCGACGGTCTGGTCCGGGGCATGCCGGTCACCGACAGCGGCGCCGCGATCAGCGTGCCCGTGGGCGACGTGACCAAGGGCCACGTGTTCAACGCCATCGGCGAGGTGCTCAACCTCAAGGAGGGCGAGCGCTACGAGGTCACCGAGCGCTGGCCGATCCACCGCAAGCCCCCGGCCTTCGACCAGCTCGAGAGCCGCACCACGATGTTCGAGACCGGCATCAAGGTGATCGACCTGCTCACCCCGTACGTGAACGGCGGCAAGATCGGCCTGTTCGGCGGGGCCGGGGTCGGCAAGACCGTGCTGATCCAGGAGATGATCGCCCGGGTCGCCAAGGACCACGGCGGGGTGTCGGTGTTCGCCGGCGTCGGCGAGCGCACCCGTGAGGGCAACGACCTCATCGTCGAGATGGAGGAGTCCGGTGTTCTGGACGCCACTGCGCTGGTCTTCGGCCAGATGGACGAGCCGCCGGGCACCCGGCTGCGGGTGGCCCTCTCGGCGCTGACCATGGCCGAGTACTTCCGCGACGTCCAGAACCAGGACGTTCTGTTGTTCATCGACAACATCTTCCGGTTCACCCAGGCCGGTTCCGAGGTGTCGACGCTGCTCGGCCGGATGCCGTCCGCGGTGGGTTACCAGCCCACCCTGGCCGACGAGATGGGCGTGCTGCAGGAGCGGATCACCTCGACCCGGGGCCACTCGATCACCTCGATGCAGGCGATCTACGTGCCCGCCGACGACTACACCGACCCGGCGCCGGCCACCACCTTCGCCCACCTGGACGCCACCACCGAGCTCTCCCGGGAGATCGCCTCACTCGGCATCTACCCGGCGGTGGACCCGCTGACCTCCACGTCGCGGATCCTCGACCCGCGGTACATCTCGGCCGACCACTACAACACGGCCGTGCGGGTCAAGCAGATCCTGCAGCGCAACAAGGAGCTCCAGGACATCATCGCGATCCTGGGCGTCGACGAGCTGTCCGAGGAGGACAAGATCGTCGTCAACCGGGCCCGCCGGATCCAGCGGTTCCTGTCCCAGAACACCTACGTGGCCAAGCAGTTCACCGGCATCGAGGGTTCGACCGTGCCGGTGGCCGACACCGTCGAAGCGTTCGCCAAGATCGCCGCCGGCGAGTACGACCACGTCGCCGAGCAGGCCTTCTTCATGTGCGGTGGCCTGGACGACGTCGAGCGCAAGTGGGCGCAGATCCAGAAGGACACCGCCGGCTCCTGATCGACGGGTCCGCCCGAGTTCTCACTGGTCCGGCCGGTGCGCACCCTCCCGGGGGGCGCCGGCCGGACCGGCTATTATGTTGAGTGGTCAGCTACTGAGAGGTGAGCGAGTGACGCTGCAGATCGAACTGGTCAGTGCCGAGGCCCGGGTGTGGTCGGGCGAGGCCCAGCGGATCATCGTCCGGACCACCGAGGGCGAGATGGGCATCCTCACCGGCCACGCGCCCACCCTGGCCGTGCTGGCGGCGGGACAGGTTCAGATCCTGTCCGAGAGCGGTGAGCGCATCGTCGCCGATGTCGAGGGTGGATTTCTGTCGGTCGAGCACAATCGGGTGACCGTGGTCACCGACTCCGCCGCCGTGGTCTCAACGGCCGGCTGACGGGTTCTGGATGCACGTTGGCGAGCTGATCCCGCCGCTGATCGTCCTGGGCGGGTTGCTGGTTCTCTTCGGTGTGGTGATCGGTGGCTTCGTCGCGCGTCGACACCTGCTCGCCCGCAACGCCGCCACTTTCGACTGCTCGTTGCGCCGCGACCGGCCCAAGAAGCCCGGTGGCTGGATGCTCGGTGTCGCCCGCTACGAGGAGGACCGCCTCGAGTGGTTCCGGATCTTCACCGTGGACCCGCGCCCGGGCCGCGTGCTGCAGCGCTCGTTGCTCGACCTGCTGGAGTGGCGCCACCCCTCCGAGCGTGAGGTGGACTCGATCCTGCCCAACTCGGTGATCGTGCGGTGCAGCTACGACCGCGAGGTGCTCGACCTGGCGATGAGCCAGTCGGACTACACCGGCTTCGCGACCTGGCTGGAGTCGGCCCCGCCCGGCATGCAGCCGTTCGAGAGCTGACCGAGCCCGATCTCGCGTGTGCCCCACACCTGAAGCAGTACCCCTTCGCCCCGATTCCAAACCTCTCCCGGTTCCCGATCAGCGAGCGGTCGCGACCTGGACGTCGCCGTTGGAGCTGTTGGCCCGGATCACCCGGCCCGAGTTGCTCTGCTCGGGCACGCCGACCTCGCGGTCGCCGTTGTCGGTGTCGGCCTGCACCCGATAGCCGGTGCCGACGTCGGGCAGCCGGACCTCGACGTCCCCGTTGTCGGTGGTCGCGGTGACGTCGCTGGGGGCGGCGGTGAACTTCAGGGTGACGTCGCCGTTGTCGGTGACGGCCGTGACCGATCCCGCGGTGAGCCGGTCGGCCTGCACGTCGCCGTTGTTCGACCGGACCCGGACCGGGCCGCCGACCTGGCTCAGCTCGATGTCGCCGTTGCTGTTGGTGGCCTGGACGCCGCCGGCGATCCCGACGATCCGGATGTCGCCCGAGGACGTCGTGGTCCGGACCACCGTGCCGAGCGGGACGACGACGTCGAAGTCGACCGAGCAGGACCCGAAGGCCAGGCCGATCCCGCCGTGACCGCACGAACCCGAAAGCGTGAGGACGCCGTCGCTGAGCGCCTCGCTGTGGCCGGCGGTCCGGAAGGCGCTGGCCGTGCGGGCCCGGACCGAGGCCGGGGTACCGGCGGGAGCGGCGTGGATCTCGATGTCGCCGGAGTCGACGCCGACCACGATCTGCCGCACCGGCGCGGTGAAGGTGCGGCTCTGGTCCAGCCGGCGGACGAAGAACAGGCCGACCACGTTGAGCGTGCCGCCGGCCAGCACCACCACGGCCACCAGCACGGACACGGTTCGGATCAGGGTCAGACGGCTCATCTCAGGCCTCCAGCCAGCGCAGCACGGCCAGCACCCGGCGGTGGTCCTCGGCCGCCGGCGGCAGGTCGAGCTTGCTGAAGATGCTGGACACGTGTTTCTCGACCGCGCCCTCACCGACCACCAGGGCGGCCGCGATGGCCGTGTTCGAGCGGCCCTCGGCCATCAGCCCGAGCACCTCGGTCTCGCGCGGGGTGAGCCGGGCCAGCGGGTCGCGCCGGGTGGCCCGGCTGAGCAGTTGCTGCACCACCTCGGGGTCGAGCGCGGTGCCGCCGCCGGCCACCCGGCGCAGGGACTCGATGAAGTCGCCGACGTCGGCCACCCGGTCCTTGAGCAGGTAGCCGATGCCGCCGGAGCGGCTGGCCACCAGTTCGGTGGCGTAGTTCTCCTCGACGTACTGGCTGAGCACCAGGACGGCGACCGCCGGGAACTGGCCCCGCACCACCAGGGCGGCCCGGATTCCCTCGTCGGTGAAGGTCGGCGGCATCCGGACGTCGACCACGACCAGGTCGGGCCGGTGCTTGTCGACCGCCCGCAGGAAGCTCTCGCCGTCCCCGCAGGCCTCGACCACGTCGAAGCCGGCGTCGGCCAGCAGCCGCAACAGGCCCTCGCGCAGCAGCACCGAGTCCTCGGCCAGCACCACCCGCAGGGCCGGGGTGCCGGGGGCGCCGGTGAGGTCGGCGGTCATGACGCACTCGGCGTGGTCGGCGCACTCGGCGTGGTCGGGGTGGTCGGGGTCGGCAGCAGGATGGTGAGCCGGGTCGGCCCGCCGGGCGGGGAGTCGATCGACAGGGTGCCGTCGATCGCGGCCACCCGGTCGGCCAGTCCGGTCAGGCCGGTGCCGGCGGTGGACTCACCGGGCGAGTCAGCGGTCGACGTGCCGCTGGTCGAGTGTCCACCGGGGACGGCGCCACCGACGCCGTCGTCGCGGACCTCGATCCGGATCCGGCCGCCGCGGGTCAGCACGGACACCTCGGCCGTCCGGGCGTGAGCATGTTTGGCCACGTTGGTCAGTGCCTCCGAGACGCAGAAGTAGGCGATCGCCTCGACCGTGGGGGACGGCCGGACGGGTAGGTCGACGGTGACCGTGACCGGCACCGGGGAGCGGGCCGCGAGGGCCGAGAGGGCGGCGTCCAGGCCGCGGTCGGTCAGGACCGGCGGGTGGATGCCCCGGGCCACCTGGCGCATCTCGACGATCGCCTCCTTGGCCGCGGTGTGGGCCTTGCCGAGCAGTTCGGTGGCCCCGGCCGGGTCGCGGGCCATCCGTTCCTGGGCCATGCCCAGGTCCATGGCGATCGCCACCAGCCGTTGCTGGGGGCCGTCGTGCAGGTCGCGCTCGATCCGGCGGCGCTCGGTCTCGACCGAATCGACGGCGGCCTCCCGGGTCTGGGTCAGGGTCTGCACCCGCTCGGAGAGCTGGGCCACCTCGTCGCGGCGGTCCGGGCCGAGCAGCCAGCGGGCGGCCAGCACGTCGACCTGGACCAGGCCGTAGGCCAGCGGCGGCACGATCAGCAGACCGAGAGCGCCGATACCGAAGATCAGCAACAGCCACCAGGGACCGCCGATCTCGGCGTTCCAGGGCAGCGCCAGCCGGCCGTCGGGCAGCGCGGCGGCGTACAGCGGGACCGCGGCCATCGCGATCGAGCTGGTCAGCAGGGTGATCACCGTGCCGCCGGCGATCAGCCCCCACGACGCGTCGACGAACTGGTGGGCCAGCGGCAGCCAGCGCCGGGGGTCGCCCGCCCACCGCCACCACGAGGCCGGGGCGGCCGGCCGCCGGCCCGGGATCCGCACCCCGAGCAGGGCCTCGATCCGGGCTCGCTGCAACCGGCCCAGACCGGCCGCGATCATCAGGCCCACGATCAGGAACGGCAGCCCGATCAGGAACACCGGCACCAGGAAGGCCGCGACCAGGGTCAGGATGCCGAGCACCAGGGTGAACGGGGCGAACAGGAAGTCGACGGTCAGCTGGACGACGGCCGGCCAGCCCCGCAGCCAGCTGCGCACGGCGAGGGCGGAGCCGGCCCGGCGGCGCCCGGCCCACCGGCCGGACGGACCGGCGGGGCCTTCGGGTCGGGGCTGGGTCTCGATCACGAGATCACCGTATTCACCCCGGCCGGACTTGAGTATCCAGCCAGCACCGCGGTGATCCGGGGGTTAGCCCCACCCCCGGTCCGTCGGTTCGCACCAATGATCACCGGACCGGTTGCGAGGACCGTTGACGGCATGACGATCGAGAGCCCCACCACTCCTGACCTGCGGCCGGCCGAGCCGGGCCGCCACCTCGCCCTCGACCGGCGCGGCGACGGTCCGCCCGAGGCGCCGGCCCCGGGTCGGCGCTCGCCGGCCGCCTGGTGCGCCGACCGGCGCTGGCGCACCCTGGTCGCCGCGATCGCCGTCCTGGCCGGCACGATCCTGCTGCTCGGCGCCGGGCTGCGGACCAGCAGCGACACCGACCAGCTGGTCGGCGACTCCAAGCAGGCGGCGAAACTCGTGGACGGCGCCGACTTCGGCGGCCGGCCGACCGAGAACGTCGTGGTCTCCACCCGCACCGGCCGGTTCGACGCCGCGACCGTGCGTACCCTCAAGGCGGAGCTGACCCGGACCTACACCGGCGTCGGGGGAGTGGCCCAGGTCGGCTCGCCGGTGCTGTCGCCGGACCGGGGCACCGTGCTGCTGCCGGTCGGGCTGGCCGCCGCCACCGGGGACGACGACGCCATCGACACCGCCGTCCGGCCGATGCTCGACGTCACCGCGAAGCTGGCCTCGGCCCACCCGGACCTGCGGATCGGCCAGGTCGGGCCCGGTTCGGGCGACGTCCAGGCCGGCGACCAGATCGACCGCGACTTCCACCGGGCCGAGCTGATCAGCCTGCCGGTCACGCTGGCCATCCTGCTGATCGCCTTCGGCTCGGTGATCGCGGCCGGGGTGCCGGTGCTGCTCGGTGTCGGGGCGGTCGCCGCCGCGATGGGCCTGACCGCGCTGATCTCCCGGCAGGTGCTGCCGGTCGACCCGAACGCCCAGAGCCTGGTGCTGCTGATCGGCCTGGCCGTCGGCGTCGACTACGCCCTCTTCGTCACTCGCCGCAGCCGCGAGGAGCGGGCCGCCGGGCACTCGACCCGGGACGCCGTCGAGCGGGCCTCTGCCACGGCCGGCCGGGCGGTCGTCATCTCCGGGATCACCGTGGTCATCTCGATGGCCGGCATGCTGGTCGCCGGGGGCATGTTCACCTCGATGGCGATCGGCGCGATGCTGGTGGTCGCGGTGGCCGTGATCGCCTCGATGACCGTGCTGCCGGCCCTGCTGTCGGTGCTCGGTGACCGGGTCGAGAAGCTCCGGCTGCCGTTCCGGCGGCCGGGCACCCGGCCGGTGAACCTCAACGGCTTCTGGGGCCGGCTGGCCGGCCGGGTCACCCGCCGTCCGCTGATCTGGTCGCTGGCCGCCGCCGGCATCCTGGTCGCGCTGGCCGCGCCGGTGCTGGGCATGCGCACCGCTCTGCCCGGCGTCGAGTCACTGCCGCGCAGCCTGCCCGTGGTGGCCGCCTCGATGCGGCTCGACCAGGCCTTCCCGCAGCAGGGTTCGACCGTGGACGTCGTGGTCGAGGCCCCCGGCCGCTCCCGGGCCGCCGTCCGGGCCGCGCTCCAGCAGGCCTTCGGGCCGGCCCGGGCCACCGGTACCGTCGTCGGCGCCACCGCCGACCTGGAGACCTCGAAGGACGGCCGGGTCTCGGTGCTTCACCTGGCCTCGCCCTACGACCAGTCCGACCCGCGCAGCGACCGGGCCGTGGACGCTGTCCGCGACCAGGTGGTGCCCGGACTGCGGACCGCGCTCAGCGGCGTGCCCGGCGCGACCGTGAACGTCGGGGGCGTGGCCGAGAGCACCGACCTGACCCGCTGGATGAACCAGCGGCTGCCCTGGGTGGTTGCCTTCGTACTGGTGCTGACCTTCGTGGTGATGGCGCTGTCGTTCGGCTCGCTCTGGCTGGCCTCGATCACGGTCGGCCTGAACCTGCTCTCGGTGGCGGCCGGCTTCGGCCTGATGACGCTGGTCTTCCAGCACACCTGGGCCGAGGGCCTGCTCGGCTTCACCTCGATCGGCTCGATCGCGGCCTGGCTGCCGCTGCTGATGTTCGTCATGCTGTTCGGCCTGTCGATGGACTACCACGTGTTCGTGGTCTCCCGGGTCCGCGAGGCCTGGAAGACCGGGGTCGGCCCCCGCGAGGCGGTCCGGATCGGGGTGGCCGGCAGCGCCGGCACCGTGACCAGCGCCGCCGTCGTCATGGTGGCGGTGTTCGCGATCTTCGCCACGCTTTCCCAGCTGGAGCTCAAGCAGCTCGGGGTGGGCCTGGCCAGCGCCGTGCTGCTGGACGCGACCCTGGTCCGCGGCGTCCTGCTGCCGGCCGTGCTGGCCCTGCTCGGCGACCGGGCCCACACCGGCCCCAAGTGGATCCCGGCCCTGCACGACTGAACCGCACGACTCGCTCCCGCCGGGTGCGGCGAAGCCGTCGTGATCAGCCCGGGACCGGGCCGGTCACGACGGCTTCGTGCCGCCCGGCACCCAGAGGACGTCGCCGCCGGTTCCGTTGGCCGCCCGGGCCAGGATGAACAGCAGGTCGCTGAGCCGGTTCAGGTACTGCGCGGTGAGCGGGTTGACGCCGCCGTCCCCGTCCCGGCCGTGCTCGTCGATCGCCGCCCAGACCGCCCGCTCGGCCCGCCGGGTCACGGTCCGGGCCACGTGCAGGAAGGCCGCCCCGGGAGTGCCGCCGGGCAGGATGAACGAGCGCAGGGCGGGCAGGTCGGCGTTCCACTCGTCGCAGGCCCGCTCCAGCCGCTCGACGTACGCCGCCGTGATCCGCAGCGGGGCGTGCTGCGGCGCGACCGTGGTCAGCGGGGTGCACAGGTCGGCCCCGACGTCGAACAGGTCGTTCTGCACCTGGCCGAGCAGGCTCACCATCGGCCCGCCCAGCTCGGCCCCGAGCTGCGCCGTCATGCTCAGCACCACGCCGAGCGCGCTGTTGGCCTCGTCGACGTCGGCGAAGGCGACCAGCCGGGGGTCGTTCTTCGAGGTCCGGCTGAAGTCGCCGAGGGCGGTCGTGCCGTCGTCCCCGGTGCGGGTGTAGATCCGGGTCAGGTTCACCATCCGGACAGCTTACGGACCGGCCGTCGGGCGAGCCTGGGGCCTACCTGAGCGGCGCTTGAGCCGGGCGGGCCTACGATTCGGTGCGTGGAGGCCTTGCGAGTGGTGGGTGGAGCGCGCCTGAACGGCGGCGTGCGGGTGCCGGGGGCCAAGAACAGCGTGCTCAAGCTGATGTCCGCGGCGCTGCTGGCCGAGGGCACGACCACGCTGTCCGACGTCCCGGACATCCTGGACGTGCGGATCATGGCCGAACTGCTCAGTCGGCTCGGCTGCGACGTCGGGTACGAGACCGGCCGGGGCGAGCTCAGCGTGACCACGCCGGCGATGCCCGGCCACCGCGCCGACTACGACCTGGTCCGGGCCATGCGGGCCTCGATCAGCGTGCTGGGCCCGCTGCTGACCCGGTGCGGAGCGGCCGAGGTGGCCCTGCCCGGCGGCGACGCGATCGGCTCGCGCGGGCTCGACATGCACGTCAGCGGGCTGGAGGCGCTCGGCGCGAAGATCGACGTCCAGCACGGGTTCCTGGTCGCCCGGGCGCCCGGCGGGCTGCGCGGCACCGAGATCCGGCTCGACTTCCCGAGCATGGGCGCGACCGAGAACCTGCTGATGGCCGCGGTCCTGGCCGACGGCCGCACGGTGCTGGACAACGTCGCCCGCGAGCCCGAGGTGGTCGACCTCTGCCGGATGCTGCGCCGGATGGGCGCCAAGATCGACGGGGTCGCGACGTCCACCCTGGAGATCGAGGGCGTGGCCGGCCTGTCGCCGGTCGAGCACCGGGTCGTGCCCGACCGGATCGTGGCCGGTACCTGGGCCTTCGCCGCCGCGATCACCGGTGGCGACGTGATCGTGCACAACGGCGAGCCCGGTCACCTGGAGCTGGTGATCGACAAGCTGGTGGACGCCGGGGCCGAGGTGATCACCCTGGCCGACGGTTTCCGGGTCCGCGGACCGGAGCGGCCGAAGGCGGTCGACGTGGCCACGCTGCCCTACCCGGGCTTCCCGACCGACCTGCAGCCGTTCATGGTCACGCTCTGCGCGGTCGCCGATGGCGCCGCGATGATCACCGAGAACCTGTTCGAGGCCCGGTTCCGGTTCGTCCAGGAGATCGCCCGGCTCGGGGCCAACGTGCGGATGGACGGCCACCACGCCTACGTCCGCGGTGTGCCGCGGCTGTCCGGGGCCCCGGTCGAGGCCAGCGACATCCGGGCCGGCGCCGCGCTGGTGCTGGCCGGCCTGGCCGCCGAGGGCGAGACCGTCGTCCACGAGGCCGGGCACATCGACCGCGGTTACGCGCGGTTCGCGCACACCCTGCGCGGCCTCGGCGCCGACGTCCGCCGGGTCGACGCCGCCGGGGTCGTCGAACCGGTCGGCCCGCCGGCTCAGGGCTCAGGGCTGAGGGCTCAGGGCTGAGGGCTGAGGGCTCAGGCATCGGGTCACTTCGGTGCGCCCTGAGCGCACGCATGCTCCCCGGTCTCGGCCCAGCCCCTGGCCGTCATCGCCTTCACCGCGGGTGTCTTGATCCATGTGCGAGATCGGGGGCCTGGACCACCGTTCTCACACATCGATCAAGACACCGAGGCCTCGCGGGCCCGGGACGCCTCCCAACGACCAGGTGGCCTACGGCATGGGTCACTTCGGTGCGCCCTGAGCGCACGCATGCTCCCTGGTGCCGAGGGGAGACCTCAGGGCTCAGGGCTGAGGCCCGGGCTGCGAGCGGGGCGGTAGCTCCAGCAGGGCCCGGGCGATCGCGGCGTCCGGCTCGAACACCATCAGCCGGGGCCCCTCGGTGGTGGTCACCAGGGTGCCTCGCACGCCCGACTCCAGCAGCCGCAGCCGCAGCATCTCGCCCTCGATGAAGGTGCCGGGGGTGGCCACCGGCACCAGCAGGCCGTACTCGGTCGGGGTGCCGGCCCGCGGCCGGCGCTGCACCAGCGAGTGGCCGGTACTGAAGGTCCAGCGCAGCAGCACCACCATCAGCCCGAACCCGCCGACGACCACCAGCGGCCAGGCCAGGTAGGCGAACGTGCCGGAGGTGTTCATCCTGTCCAGTGTGCGGCGACTTCAGGCTTACAGCCAGATCACAGTCAGTTCAGAGCTGGAGACGATTGACCCAGCGTGTAAACGGCGTCACGATTAGCTCACGATCCTCGGTTCGTCGGGCGGGCCTCAAGCAATCGAGTCCGGATGACGAATAGCGTCTCGTCAGCTGTACAGACCGTTGCTGTGTTGTTTTGGGGTTGGGGGGCCGGCCATGGGGCTTGGGCTGGAGATCGAAGTGATCCATTCGGGAACGTACGTCAGGCTTTCCGGGCGGCTCGACGCGCGCAACGCGTCGTCCGTGCGGGCCGCGCTGCAGGAGGCGGTCGACGCCGGCATCGGCGAGCTGACCATCGAGATGGGCGGCCTGGAGATCTGGGACGGCACCGGGCTGGGGGTGCTGGTCGGGGCGGGCCGGCGGGCCCAGCGCTCCGGGCGCCGGCTGGTGCTGACCGACGTCCGGGCCCGCGAGATGCGCCTGCTCAAGGTGGCCCGGGTGACCTGGACGTCGTCCGTGCACCCGGCCGCCCTGGTCAGCTGACCGATCCGGGTTTCGCCGTTCCACCTGGGGTTTTGACGCCCGTGCGATAGTTACCCGCGTGTCTCTCGCCGTCAATGTCATCACTTTGCTCGCGATCGCGGCGGCGGCGGCCGGGATCGCCAACCGGCTCGGCCTGTCGGCGCCCCTGCTGCTGACCGCCCTCGGGCTGGTGCTGTCGTTCGTGCCGGGCATGCCGAACCTGCCGCTCGAGCCCGAGATCGTGCTGATCGGCATCCTGCCGCCGCTGCTCTACGCCACGGCGATCCGCACGCCCTGGGTCGACATCAGCGCCAACCGGCGGCCGATCGCCCTGCTGTCGGTGGTGCTGGTGATCGCCACCGGCTTCGTCGTCGGCGTCGTCGTCCACCGGATCCTGCCCGAGGTGCCGTTCAGCCTGGCGCTGGCCCTGGGCGCGGTGGTCGCCCCGCCCGACGCGGTGGCCGCCAGCGCCGTCGCCCGCCGGGTCCGGATGCCGCGCAAGGTGGTCAGCCTGCTCGAGGGCGAGAGCCTGCTCAACGACGCCACCGCCTTGGTGCTGCTGACCACCGCGATCGGGGCCGCCCGGGGTGAGGCCAGCGTGACCTCGGCCGGCGGGCACTTCCTGCTCGCGGTCGGGGCCGGGGTCGGGGCCGGCTGGGTGGTGGCTCAGGTGGTGTCGTTCGTCCGCCGCAAGGTCGAGGACCCGGTGCTGGACACGGCCCTGTCGCTGATCGTGCCCTACGTGGCCTACCTGTCGGCCGAGAAGCTGCACGGCTCGGGCGTGATCGCGGTGGTGATCACCGGCCTGATGCTCGGTCACCGCTCGACCGAGATCCAGTCCGCGGCGTCCCGGGTGACCGAGCGGGTGATCTGGCGGACGGTCCAGTTCCTGCTCGAGAGCATCGTCTTCCTGCTCATCGGCCTGCAGCTGAAGGACCTGCTGACGGCGGCGATCAACGACCGGGCGACGCGCAACGGCGACATCCTGCTGCTCTGCGTCGCCGTGCTGCTGGCCGTCGTCCTGACCCGGCTGGTCTGGGTGTTCCCGGCCACCTACCTGCCCCGGCTGATCCCGAAGATCGCCCGGGCCGAGCCCGCCCCACCGGCCCGCAACGTGGCCCTGGTGGCCTGGGCCGGGATGCGGGGCGTGGTCACCCTGGCCGCCGTCGTGACCATTCCCGAGACGATCCACGGACACCAGGTGCCGGCCCGCCCGGCCCTGATCGTGGCCGCCTTCGCCGTGGTCGCCGGCACTCTCCTGCTCCAGGGCACCACCCTGCCCTGGCTGGTCAAGGCGCTGCGGGTGGAGGGGCCCGACCCGGCCCACGACGCCCTCCAGGAGGCCCTGATCCAGCAGCGCTCGGCCCACGCAGGCCTGGACCGGCTGGCCGAGGCCAAGCGCGACGGCGACCCGGAGGACGTCGTCGGCTCGCTCGAGGTCTGGGGCGAGCGGGTGGCCAACGCGGCCTGGGAACGGCTCGGCTCGGGCACGGCCGAGCGGGAGACCCCGGCGGCGGCGTTCCACCGGCTGCGGGTCAGCATGCTCGAGGCCGAGCGGGCGGTGGTGGCCGAGATCCGGCGCTCCGGCTCGCTGCCGCACGAGCTGGCCGAGCGGGTGCTGGAACGGATCGACCAGGAGGAGGCCATGCTCGGCAGCTTCTCCGCCGGCGCCGGCAACGAGCTCGAAGCGGGCACGGTGAAGACCGCGCCGGCCGAGGCCGCCTGCGAGCACCTGCGGGACGCCCCGGCGATGGTCACCCCACAGACCGCGATGGACGCCTGCCCGGACTGCCTGGCCCTCGGCGAGCGCACCTGGGTCCACCTGCGGATGTGCCTGGACTGCGGGCACATCGGCTGCTGCGACTCCTCGCCCAACCGGCACGCCGAGGCCCACTGGAACGCCACCGGGCACCCGGTGATGCGCAGCGTCGAGCTGGGCGAGTCCTGGCGCTGGTGCTACATCGACGGCGAACTGGGCTGACCGGGCTGAACCGGCCGGGCTGAACCGGCCGGGCGGGTGAGGTCGCTCACGCAGGCAGGGGTGATGACGGCCGAAGGGGCTGATTACTGTCGATTTACCTGACCATCGGCAGCCCAGAGCCCCAGGAGCGAAATGCCCAGCGACGACGCCGAGCCCGGCCACGAGGCCCCCGCGGCCGAGCCGGTCTCCCGGCCCGAGCGGGACCGGCCCTGGGTGATGCGGACCTACGCCGGGCACTCCAGCCCGGTCGAGTCGAACGCCCTGTACCGGCGCAACCTGAGCAAGGGCCAGACCGGGCTGTCGGTGGCCTTCGACCTGCCCACCCAGACCGGGTACGACGCCGACCACGGGCTGGCCCGGGGCGAGGTGGGCAAGGTCGGCGTCCCGATCCAGCACCTTGGTGACCTCACGGCCCTGTTCGACGGCATCCCGCTGGCCCGGATGAACACCTCGATGACGATCAACGCCCCGGCGATGTGGCTGCTCGCGCTCTACCAGCAGGTCGCGCTCGAGCAGGCCGGCGCGGAGGGCGATCCCGACGGCCCGGAGGCGGCCCGGGTGCTGGCCGAGCTGGCCGGCACCACCCAGAACGACATCATCAAGGAGTACCTCTCCCGGGGCACCTACGTGTTCCCGCCCGGCCCCAGCCTGCGGCTGATCACCGACACCATCGCCTGGACGGTGGCCCGGATGCCGCGCTGGAACCCGACCAACATCTGCAGTTACCACCTGCAGGAGGCCGGGGCCACGCCGGTGCAGGAGGTGGCGTTCGCGCTGTGCACCGCGATCGCGGTGCTGGACGCCGTGCGCGACAGCGGCCAGGTCGCGCCGGAGAAGTTCGGGGACGTCGTCCAGCGGATCTCGTTCTTCGTCAACGCGGGCGTGCGGTTCGTCGAGGAGATGTGCAAGATGCGGGCCTTCGCCGACCTGTGGGACGAGATCACCCGCGACCGGTACGGCATCACCGACCCGAAGCAGCGCCGGCTGCGGTACGGCGTCCAGGTCAACTCGCTCGGCCTGACCGAGGCCCAGCCGGAGAACAACGTGCAGCGGATCGTGCTGGAGATGCTGGCCGTCACGCTGTCGAAGAACGCCCGGGCCCGGGCCGTGCAGCTGCCGGCCTGGAACGAGGCCCTGGGCCTGCCCCGGCCCTGGGACCAGCAGTGGTCGTTGCGCCTGCAGCAGGTGCTGGCCTACGAGTCCGACCTGCTGGAGTACGGCGACCTGTTCGACGGCAGCCCGGTGGTCGAAGCCAAGGTCGAGGAGATCCGGCGCGGCGCCCGGGCCGAGATCGACCGGGTCCAGGCGATCGGCGGGGCGGTGGCCGCGGTCGAGTCGGGGTACATGAAAACTGGCATGGTCGCGGCCCATTCGGCCCGGCGGGCCCGGATCGAGGCCGGCACCGACGTGGTCGTCGGGGTCAACCGGTTCGACACCACCGAGCCCAACCCGCTGACCGCGGACCTGGACACCGCGATCCAGACCGTGGACGCCGGGGTCGAGGCGGCCGCGGTCGAGGCGGTCCGCCGGTGGCGGGCCGAGCGGGACGCCGACCCGGACCGGCGAGCGGCCGCCGCGAGCGCGCTGAACCGGTTGCGGGACCAGGCCCGGACCACCACCAACCTGATGCCGGTCAGCCTGGAGTGCGTTCGTGCCGGGGTGACCACCGGGGAGTGGGCCGGGGCGCTGCGGGAGGTGTTCGGTGAGTACCGGGCCCCGACCGGGGTGGGTGCGGCCCCGGTCTCGGCCACCGGCTCGGGGGCGGCCGACCCGGTCCTGCTCCGGGTGCGCGAGGACGTCCGCCGGACCGGGGCCGAACTCGGCGGCCGGCTCCGGCTGCTGGTCGGAAAACCCGGCCTGGACGGGCATTCCAACGGCGCCGAGCAGGTCGCGGTCCGGGCCCGGGACGTCGGCTTCGAGGTGGTCTACCAGGGCATCCGGCTGACCCCGGCCCAGATCGTGGCGGCCGCGGTGGCCGAGGACGTGCACTGCGTGGGGCTCTCGGTGCTGTCCGGCTCGCACCTGGAACTGGTGCCGGACGTGCTCGACGGGCTGCGCGCGGCCGGCGTGGACGACGTCCCGGTGATCGTCGGCGGGATCATCCCGGAGGCCGACGAGCGCAAACTGCTGGCGCTCGGCGTGGCCGCGGTGTTCACCCCGAAGGACTACGGCCTGACCGAGATGATGGGCGAGATCGTGGCCCGGGTCCGGGCCGCCCGCGGGCTCAGTTCCAGACCGTGGCCAGAGCCTTGACCACCCGCTCGAGCCGCTCGGCCGAGGTGCCGTAGTTCAGCCGGACGAAGCCGTCGTACCCGGGCCCGAAGGTCTCGCCCCGGTTGACCATGACGTTGCCACGGACCAGGGCGACCGCCCCGGGGTTGGGCAGGTCGGCCGCCCGGACGTCGAGCCAGGCCAGGTAGGTGGCCTCGGACGGGGCCCAGCTGACCTGCGGCAGGTAGGCGGTGATCAGTTCGCCGAGCTGGCGGCGGCGCTGGTCGAGGTGGGTGATCAGGCCGTCCAGCCAGGGCCGACCGTCCCGGTAGGCCGCGACCGAGGCGATGACGCCGAGGCTGGACGTGCCGTGGTTGGTCACCGGCGGCATGGCCTCCAGGGCGTCCAGGTCGGCGTCGTTGCCGGCGATCAGCTGGGCACACTTCAGCCCGGGGATGTTCCAGGCCTTGGACGCGGCCACCACCGTGGTGACGTGATCGGCCGTGCCGGCCAGGGCGGCGTACGGGATGTGGACGGCGTCCGGCAGCACCAGCGGGGCGTGGATCTCGTCGCTGATCACCCGGGCGCCGTGCTTCAGGACGACGTCGCGCAGGCCCTCCAGTTCGTCCCGGGAGAAGCAGCGGCCGGTCGGGTTGTGCGGGTTGGCCAGCAGCACGGTGCCGGCCCCGGCGGCCAGGGCCTGGTCGATCCGGTCCAGGTCGAGGGTCCAGCCGGTGTCGGCGGTGGGCTCGTTCATCGGCACCAGCACCGGTTCCAGCCCGCACCAGCGGACGGCCTGCACGAACGGCGGGTAGGTCGGCACCGGGATCACCACCGGGGCCCGCCGGCACAGCCCGCTCAGGGTCATGATCACCGCTGACATCACGTCACCGGTGACGATCACCCGGCCCGGCTCGAACGGCAGCCCGAACCGGTCGCTCAGGAACCGGGCCGTGGTCACCTTCAGCGTCACGTCGGCGCGCAGGCCCGGATAGCCGAGCCGGCCCTCGGCGATGGCCTCGGTCAGGGCCTCGGTGACCACCGGGCAGGGGGCGACGTCGAGTTCGGCCACCCAGGCCGGCAGCACGTCGGCGGTGAGGTGGGTCCACTTGATCGACCCGGCCCGGCGCAGCGTCTCGTCGTCCAGGTCGAAGTCCGGCACGTCCGGATCGAGGTCCGGCTGGTCGGACGGGTCGGGCTGGGGCGTCGGGGTCGGCTCAGACTGGCTCATCCCCTGAAGACTACGACCGGACGGCAAATGTGTAACGACCGCTGGGGAGGAGCAATCGCGTTGGCCCGGTGGGGACCGGCGGAACGCGATCGCTCCTCCCCAGCGGTCGTCGACCGGGCCGGGCGGGCCGGTCAGACCAGGCCGACCGCCTTCGGCTTGAACCCCGGGAAGATGTCCGTGGTCGAGTCGACCCCGTGCCGGCCCTTCAGCACCTCCGAGACGATGCTGCGGTAGTCGGTGGTGCCGGCCAGGTCGCCGTCCACCAGCTTGTCCGGGGCCAGGCCGGGCCACATGCCGTGCACGCCCTTCTTGACCCCACCGCCGAGCACCAGAACGGCGTTGCCGTGGCCGTGGTCGAGGCCCTGGGAGCCGTTCTCCTCGGTCCGCCGGCCGAACTCGCTCAGGGTGATCACGGTGACCTTGTTCAGGTCGTCGCCGAGCTCCTTGGCGAACGCGGCCAGTGCCGTGCTCATCTCCAGGAGCTGGTTGTGCATCCAGCCCGTGTCCGACTTCCCCAGGCCGACGTGCATGTCCCAGTTGCCGTAGTCGATGGTCGCCACCCGCAGCCCGAGGTTGGCCTTGATCAGCCGGGCGACGTCGTGCATGGCGTTGCCGAAGCCGGTCTCCGGATAACCCAGGGTCTTCGGGTCGCCCGGCGTCTTCTGCAGTTTCTGCACGCTGCTCACGGCCGACAGGGCGTTGTTCAGCGGCGCCGAGATCTCCGGCTTGGCCCCCTTGTGCAGCGTCTTCATCGACGAGCGCCAGCGGCTCAGCGGCACCTGGTCCTCGCCGATGGCCAGCTTGACCCCGGCGATCGAGTTCATCGCGAACTTGGCGTTCGGCCCGATCATCGAGGCGGGCAGGGTGCCCGAGCCGAACTGGGTGCCGGTGAACTTGCCCGGGTTGCCGAACTCGCCCAGCGCCCGGTCGATCCAGCCGGTCCGCAGCGAGGTGGTCGGCGCGGCCCGCTCCATCTCGGCCATCGCCTCGAAGTGCGAGCGGGTCGGGTCGACCTGGCCGACGGCGTGCACCGCGGCCATGTTGCCGGCGTCCCAGAGCGGGAACAGCGGTTCCAGGGCCGGGTGCAGCCCGAACATCTCGTCGATCTTGTGCGTCTGGGACGCCGGGACGGCGATCGTCGGGCGCAGCTTGGCGTAGTCGGCGTCGCCGTTGGGCACGATCGCCGACAGGCCGTCGAAGCCGCCGCGCAGCGACAGAACCACCAGGGCGCCGGTGCCGGCCGAGGCGCCGAAGGCCAGGTCGACGTTCGACAGGGTGGTCGCGGTGGCGATACCGGCCACGCCGGCCATCCGGAACAGGCTGCGCCGGGACATCCCGGCCTGCCGGTTCTCCGGGCAGCCGCACTCGAGCAGGGACTCTTCGGTCGGGGTCATCGTCATTTTGCCGTCTACCTTCGTCCTACCTGGTCAGGTGCGCGGGGGAGGAGAGGAACAGGATGGTGGTCAGGGCCACCGTCTGCTGCTGTTCCCAGGACCCTGCGCCGAACGACGAGGGCAGCTTGGTGCCGGCCAGCAGATTGTTCGCCGCGGCCCGTTCGCGGGCGTGCGGTGCGCGGCCGAGGATCTTCTTGGCCACCGCGGTGATCACCGCGCTGCGCGAGTGCGGGGGCTTGGCCAGCAGCTTCTTGGGGCCGGGCAGCACCATCGTGGTCGGCCACCAGCCCTGGACCAGGGCCGAGGTGGAGTTGAACTCGGCCAGCGCGCTGGCCGGCGACTGCCAGGACGTCGCGACGTCCGAGTAGCCGTTGGGCATCGACCAGGCCAGCGGCTTGTGGCCCATGTCGTTCAGGGTGTTGGCCAGGTCGCCCAGGCCCTTGGTGTTGGTGCCGAGCTTGACCCCGATGGCCCGGGCGTTGGCCACCACGACCTCCATCGGCCGGCGAAGCTTCTCGCCCCCGGAGGCGGCGAACTCGGGGGAGTCGAACAGCGCCCGCAGCACCGGCACGATCGCCGTGTTGTGCTTCTTGTAGACCGAGGCCAGGTGGCTGACCAGCGCCTTGGGCGGGCTGTCGGAGACGAAGTGCTGAGCCAGCTTCATCGCGATCCGGTGCGCGGTCTTGGGGTGGTGGGCCAGGTACTTCAGGTATGAGCGCTGGGCCGTGCGGGCGGTGGCCGCCGAACCGTTGGTCGCGTTGTGCCCGAAGGCCTTGACCTTGCCCACGTAGTGCCGGGTGGGGTCGTACTTGGCGATCCCCATGTTCACCGTCCAGCCGGTCAGCAGCAGGGCCGACTTCTGGATGTCGCGCTCGGTGTAGCCGCCGTTGACCCCGACGGTGTGCAGTTCGAGCACCTCGCGGGCGTAGTTCTCGTTCGGGAACTGCCCGGTCGAGTTGGCGCCGTCCAGGTAGATCAGCATCGACGGGTGGACGGCGCTGGCCAGCAGCATCGCCTCGAAGGTGCCGAACGTGTGCTTGCGGATGACGTCGATCTGGTACCGGTGGCGGGTGTCCCAGACGTCGCCGTTCGGACACTGGATGTTGAGGTGGTTCGACCAGAAGTCGACCATCACCTCGAACAGCTGCCGCTGGCTGAAGATCGCCTTGCCCAGGTGCACCGAGACGGTGTCCTGCATCAGCGCCCAGTCGCCCTGCTTGAGGTTCTTGTGGGCCATCGTCGCCGACCAGCTCAGGTGCGGGTACATCTTGGCCACGGACGCGCCGCCGGTGTCCTTGATCTTGTGCGGGGCGAGCTGGCGCTGCAGCCAGGCGGTCGGGCCGAGCCGGTGCAGCTCCTTCTCCAGCGCCGCCGTCCGGCCGTAGGTGGCCCGGCTGAGCAGCAGGTGGTGGCTCAGCTTCTTCGGCAGGGCGAACCCGGCCTTCTTGGTGACCGCGGCCGTGTTCGAGGTGGCGACCTGGGTGACCGTGGTCGAGGCCGCCCCACCGGTGGTCGCCTGAGTCAGGGCCGAGCTGGGCAGCGAGCCACCGGCGTGGGTCAGCAGCAGGGTGCCGGTGCCGGATGCGGCGGCGACCGCGGCCGCGCCGCTGAGCAGCATGTTGCGGCGGGACACGCCCGGGAACGGCGACGAGGCCGGGGCCCGGCGGGCGCGCTCGCCCCGATCGGCGGCGGCCCGGCGGCGGCTGGACGGCTCACCGGCCGGCTGGCCGCCCGCCGGCTGGTCACTCGCCGGCTGGCCGCCGGTCGGCTCGAGGCCGGTCACGTCGAGCGAGCCGGTCGCGGCCCGCTCGGCCCGCAACTGGTCGCGGCGCGAGGTGGTCGGCAGTGAACCGGTGGTCGGCAGCGAGCCCGTGTCGAACGGGTCCCGCGGAAGGGGCTCTGACATCCGAAGATTCCTCCTGAAGTAACGCTCCCCAGAGCAGCGCAACGTGCCGAAAGCTACTGGCGTAGTAACCCAAACGGCAACAAGCAGCCGATTGTGCAACGCACAGTGATAACAGTCGGTTTTAGGTCTGTCGGAAGTCCGCTAGCGCCGTTTCGAGGCGACTGGCTCAATGCAGCGTCAAGGCCTGGTCAACGGAGCCTTTTCCGCCGCGGGCGGACCGCCCGAGCGGCCGGCTCCGGGCCCGTCCGGGCCCGGGACGGGGTTGCCGGGGCCTCAGCTGGACCTGTCGGGTTGACGAAGATTTAAATTCTCTGATAACTGCCCGGGCCCGATTGTCGGGCGGCCTTAGTACACGCACGGCCCGGCCCGGATGGTTCAGCCGAGGTCAGACGACGCCCGCCACGACCTCGTTCACCGCGGTCAGCACGTCGTCGGCGCAGCCCCAGGACATCGTGACGCCGCTGCCGCCGTGCCCGTAGCAGTGCACGGTGGTGCCTTCCGGGCCGCGCACGGTTTCCAGCCGGACGGCCGGCCGGGCCGGGCGCAGGCCGACCCGGTGCGAGAGCACGCTCGCCGCGCGCAGGGCCGGCACCAGCTCCCGGGCCCGCTCGACGATCCGCTCCCCGGTGGCCCGGTCGGGGGTGGTCTCCCAGTCGTCCGGCTGCAGGGTGCCGCCGACCACGACGTGCCGGGCGTGCGGGATGACGTAGGTCAGGTCGGCGCCGTGATCGCTCTCGTCGGTCCACCAGGTGGTCAGGCCCGGGTTCGACAGGCGCACCACCTGGCCCCGGACCGGGTGCACGGCCGGGTCGGCGGCCAGGGCCCGGGCGGCCAGCCCAGTGCAGTTGACCACCAGGCCCCGGGCCGGCAGCGCGGTCAGCGGCAGCCGGGTGAGGGTGCCGCCGGCGGACTGCAGCCGGGCGGCCAGGTAGGGCAGGTACAGGGTCATGTCGACCAGCGGGACCCGCAGGTGCCAGCCCTGGCTGTGGCCCGCGGCCGGGCTCGCCACCGGGGTCAGGGCCAGCCGGTCGCCCAGCCCCTGCGACCAGGCCGGCCGGGCCGCTCCGACGCCGAGCAGGTACCCCTCGCGGACGGCGATCCCGGTCCGGGCCTGGTCCTCGACCGCGTCCAGCGCGAGCAGTTCGTCGAGGGTGAGCCGGGCCCAGCGGGCCACCGCCTCGGCCGGTTCGGCCAGGAAGGGCAGCCAGAGCCCGCCGGCCACCGCCGAGGTGGTCTCCAGCGGCAGTTCCCGGGCCAGGACGTCGACCGCGTGCCCGGCCTCGGCCAGCCGAACGGCGCTGCTCAGCCCGATGACGCCTGCTCCGACGACCGTGATCCGCGAACCCATACCGCGATGGTGCCGTGTGCGGGCCCGGCCCGGCTACCCGGGGGGCGAATCCACCCCTATCGCCTGGGCCAGACTGGTGAAACCGTCGGCCTTCAGGCGCCGGGCCAGGTCGCGGTGCACCCGCCGGGGCCAGAACGGCCCGGCGTAGATGAACGCGGTGTAGCCCTGGACCAGGGTCGCCCCGGCCCGGATCCGCTGGTAGGCGTCGTCCCCGGTGGTGATCCCGCCCGCCGCGATCAGCACCGTCCGGCCGCCGACCCGGGCGTGCAGTCGGCGCAGCACCTCCAGCGAGCGGTCCCGCAGCGGCGCCCCGGACAGGCCGCCGGCGCCCAGGGCGGCGACCTCGTCGGCCGGGGTGCGCAGCCCGGTCCGGGCGATCGTGGTGTTGGTCGCGATGATGCCGTCCAGGCCCAGGTCGACGGCGAGGTCGGCGACGGCGTCGAGCTCGGCGTCGGTCAGGTCGGGGGCGATCTTGACCAGCAGCGGCACCGGTCGTTCGGCCACGTCGACCAGGGTCCGGCGCACCGCGGTCAGCAACGGCCGGAGCATCTCCACCGCCTGCAGGTTGCGCAGCCCGGGTGTGTTCGGCGAGCTGACGTTCACCACCAGGTAGTCGGCCACCCGGGCCAGCCGGGCGGCGCTGGCGATGTAGTCGTCGACCGCCTCGGCCTCGGAGGCCACCTTGGACTTGCCGATGTTGGCCCCGACCACCGCCTGCGGGGCGCCGGCGGGGGTGAACTCGGTTCGGGCGCGCAGTCTTTCGGCGGCCGGGCCGGAGCCGGCGTTGTTGAAGCCCATCCGGTTGATCAGGGCCTGGTCGTCGGGCAGCCGGAACAACCGGGGCCGCGGGTTGCCCGGCTGGGGGCGCGCGGTCACGGTACCGATCTCGACGAAGCCGAAGCCGAGCGCGGCCAGGGCGTCCGGGGCCAGGGCGTCCTTGTCGAAGCCGGCGGCCAGGCCGAGCGGGCCGGGCAGGTCGAGGCCGAGGGCGCTGACCCGCAGCACCGGGTCGGCCGGGGCCAGGAACCGGCGCAGCAGGGCGGGCAGGCCGGGCACCAGGCCGGCCAGCCGGATCAGGGCGAAGCCGATCCGGTGCGCGGTCTCGGCCGACATCCGGACGAATAGGACCTGGAACAGGGTGCGGTACATCGCGGGGTCTACGTCCGTCCGGTCAGAACAGGCGGTGCTCGGAGTTGTCCAGGCCGCGCATCTCCTCGTAGTCGAGGGTGACGCAGCGGATGCCGCGGTCCTCGGCCAGCACCCGGGCCTGGGGCTTGATCTCCTGGGCGGCGAAGATGCCGGCCACCGGGGAGAGCAGCGGGTCGCGGTTCATCAGCTCGAGGTAGCGGGTGAGCTGCTCGACCCCGTCGATGTCGCCGCGGCGCTTGATCTCGACCGCGACCGAGCCGCCGGCGGCCGTGCGGACCAGCAGGTCGACCGGTCCGATCGCGGTCATGTACTCGCGTCGCACCAGCGACCAGCCGTCGCCGAGCCGGTCGACCTGCTCGGCCAGCAGCTTCTGCAGGTGGGCCTCGACGCCGTCCTTGACCAGGCCCGGGTCGACGCCGAGCTCGTGGCTGCTGTCGTGCAGCACCTCGTGCAGGCTGATGATCAGCCGGTCGTCGGTCTTGCTCTGCTGCACGGTCCAGGTTTCGACCACGCCCCGGCCGGCGGCGTCCTCGTCGGGCCGGCCGACGGTGAGCTTGCAGGGCGGGCTCATCCAGTTCAGCGGCTTGTAGGAACCGCCGTCCGAATGCACCAGCACGCTGCCGTCGGCCTTCACCAGTAACAGGCGGGTCGCCAGGGGCAGGTGGGCTGCGAGCCGCCCGGCGTAGTCGACGGAGCAACGAGCGATAACCAGGCGCACGGCGTAGAGACTAGCTTCATCGAGCCCGGATGCGGTGCGTCAGCGAGTCGCGGCGACCCCCTCCGTCGCCGCGACCCGCTGCGCCGGCCCGCCCGGGGACGGCCGCAGATCCACCACCGTCTGCACCTGGGCCAGGGTCGACACCGTCACGAAGAGGACGACGGCCAGGGTCCGGGGCCGGCTCCGGGCGAACCTCCGGAGAACAGATCTGCGCATGGCCTGAAGTCTGGTGACTCCGGGCCATGCGCAGATGAGTTGATCTACTCAGATCCGGCGGACGGTTGCCGTCCGCCGGATCCGCGGGCGACTACAGCAGGCGGCCGGACACCGCCGCCTTGGCGTTGACGATGCCCCGGCCGTAGAACCCGTTCTTGGACTTCGGGCCCACGCAGGTGGCGTCGGCGGTCACGGTGGCCCCGGCCGGGGTGATCCGGATGTAGTGGTAGGTCGCCGGCGTCGGGCAGGCGTGCTCCACCGCGCTGTTCAGCAGCTTCGCCTCGGTCAGCAGCGGCGGCAGGGTTAGCCCGCCGTGCCGGAGGTCTGGGATGCCGTACTGGCTGACCACCAGGGCGGCCACCCCGACGGCGTGCGGCGAGGCCATCGACGTCCCCTGCAGGTACTGGTAGTAGCCGCAGAGGGTGGGTGCGTCGGCCTTGCAGCTCTGCACGACCGCCTCGTTGTTGGGGGTGCCGTCCGGGTTGAGGTCGCCGTTCAGCTCGGCCAGCGACTTCGGGTAGGCGGCCAGCACGGCGTCGGCGATGTTCCGGGTGTTGTCCGGGGTGTCGTAGACGTCGCCACCGGGCGCGGCCACGTCGGTCTCCTGGGTGCCGTAGTTGGAGTAGTACGACTTGCGGGTGCTCGGCCCGGTGGCACTGACCGTCAGCACGCCCTTGCTCTCGGCCGGCACGTTGATGCAGGAGTTGTCGACCGTGCGCTCCTTGGCCGCGTCGGCCGGATAGTCCGGGCTGGTGTCGTCGGTGGTCGGGTTGTTCAGGTCGGTGGCCTCGTTGCCCTCGGCCGCGACCGGCAGCACGCCCTTGCTCCGGGCGAAGGTCAGGGCCCGCTGGGTCGCCGTCCGGATCACCTGCTGTTCCTGCTGCTCGGCCGGGGAGTCGGCCGGGTTGGCGACGCAGTTGTACAGCCACGGGTCGGTGTAGAAGCTCATGTTCACGACGTCGACGCCGAGCTTGCCCGCGTAGGTCAGCGCGTCGAGGGTCGGCTGCAGGAAGAAGTAGCCCGAGTCCTGCCCGGCCCGGATGTTCACCAGGGTCACGTTCGGGGCCACGCCGGCGATCCCGAGACCGTTGATCGGCGAGCCGATGGTGCTGGCCACGTGGGTGCCGTGGCCGTCGTCGTCCTCGTCGGCCGGGTCGACGCAGGAGGGGTGCTCGCACACGTCACCATCGATGTCGGGCAGGTCGGTGACGAAGTTGCGCGAGTCGGCGGCGTCGAAGTTGGGCGCGATGTCCGGGTGGGTGCCGTCGATCCCGGTGTCGATGATGCCGACCAGGACCTTCTTGCTGCCCTTCTGCTTCGCGTAGGAGCCGGTCGCGGTGGCGTCGATCTGCTTCATGTCCCACTGCAGGTCGGCCAGCGGCTCGGCGCTCACCGGCTTGCCGTGCCCGGCCGAGGGCCGGTGCAGCAGCGCCCCGGCCGAGTGGTCGCGCAACTGCTCGATGGCCGACTGCGGGGCTCGGGTCTCCTTGGGGGCCGTGCCGATGATCCGGTTGCGGGCGGCCCCGATCACGCCGGGGGCGGCGTCCACCGCGGTCTCGAAGCCGGCGGCGCTGCTGCGGGCGACCACGTAGCCGAGGTCGGTGTTCTCCGAGACCACCGTGCCACCGGCCGCGAGCACCGCGGCCTTCGCCTGCGCCGTCCCGCTGCCGGCGCTCTGCAGCACCACGTAGTTCGTCGCCGTGCTCGATCCGGTGGAGTCGGTCGCGCCGCTCGTCGAGGCGGTCGCGCCGGCCGCCCCGCCGATCGCCAGTCCGGTGCTCGCGAGTGTTGCCGCCGCCAGGCAGACCACGATATTTCGCATCGGTGGATCCCTTCGTTGACCGGAAGAGTGCCGCGTGACGCCCGCCCGGGGCGAAGGTTTGACGGCCACCCGTCGTGCTGACAGTCGTTTTTATCCTCATTCGCGGCCCGCGCGCTATGGGTCAACAAGTCCTACTTTGGGTGACGAGCCTGATTCGTGTGGTGTGGGCGACATTTCGGCGTCGCCGGCCGGTGCCGGCCCGGTGTCACGATGCGAACGGCCGTCGACACCGGTGCGCGGTGGTGCAGCACCGGGATGCGGCCCGAGGAGGGCATCGTCATGACGCGCGAGATCCGGACGGTCGGCGTGATCGGCCTGGGCACGATGGGTGCCGGGATAGCCGAGGTGATGGCCCGCCACGGGCTGAGCGTGATCGGGGTCGAGCTCGACCGGCCGGCCGCGGACCGGGCCGCCGCCGGGCTCGACGCCTCGACCGCCCGGGCGGTGGCCGGCGGCAAGCTCTCCGCCGCCGAGCGGGAGCAGTTGCTGGCCCGGATCGAGATCGTCACCGAGCTCGACCGGCTGGCCGCGGCCGACCTGGTGATCGAGGCCGTGCCCGAGCACCTGGAGCTGAAGCGCGAGCTGTTCGCCCGGCTCGATTCGGTGATCGCCGATCACGCCGTGCTGGCCACCAACACCTCCAGCCTGTCGGTCACCGAGCTCGCGGTGGCCACCCGCAACCCGGGCCGGGTGATCGGGCTGCACTTCTTCAACCCGGCCCCGGTGCAGGGTCTCGTCGAGGTGGTCCGGACCGTGGTCAGCCGGGCGGAGGTGCTGGACGACGTCGTCGCGCTGGCCCGGCGCCTGGGCAAGGAGCCGGTGATGGTCGGCGACCAGGCCGGGTTCATCGCCAACGCCCTGCTGTTCGGCTACCTCAACCACGCCGTCGGGATGTACGAGCAGAAGTACGCCAGCCGGGAGGACATCGACGCCGCGATGCGGTTCGGCTGCGGCCTGCCGATGGGCCCGCTGGCCCTGATGGACCTGATCGGCCTGGACACCGCCTACGAGATCCTCGACTCGATGTACAAGCAGGGCCGCAACCGGCTGCACGCGCCGTCCCCGGTGATCAAGCAGATGGTCACCGCCGGGCTGAAGGGCCGCAAGAGCGGGTGGGGCTTCTACCGCTACCGGTCGGCCGGGTCGTCGGTCGTGGTCGACGACGAGCTGACGCCGTCCGGGGCCGGGCCGGCCTCGGTCACCGGGCGCCCGGTCCAGGTGGTCGGCGTGGTCGGCTCGGGCACCATGGCCACCGGCATCGTCGAGGTGCTGGCCCGGGCCGGGCTGGACGTCGTGGTGGTGGCCCGGGGCCCGGCCCGGGTCGAGGCGGTGATCGCCGGCCTGACCCGCAACCTGGACCGGGCCGTGGCCAAGGGCCGGCTGGCCGCGGCCGGGCGGGACGCCGCGCTGGCCCGGGTCCGCGGCACCACCGACCTGGCCGAGCTGGCCGGCGCGGATCTGGTGCTGGAGGCGGTGGTCGAGGACCTGGCCGTGAAGCAGGAGCTGTTCGCCACCCTGGACCGGATCTGCCGGCCCGGTGCCGTTCTGGCCACCACGACGTCCTCGCTGCCGGTGATCGAGTGCGCCGCGGCCACCGGGCGGGCCCCCGACGTGGTCGGCATCCACTTCTTCAACCCGGCGCCGGTGATGAAGCTGGTCGAGGTGGTCAGCACCGTCTCGACCGCCCCGGACGTCGCCGCGACCGCGGTCGAGCTGTGCCGGCGGCTGGGCCAGCAGCCGGTCCGGTGCGCCGACCGGGCCGGGTTCATCGTCAACGCCCTGCTCTTTCCCTATCTCAACGACGCCGTCCGGATGCTGGCCGCGCACTATGCCGACGCCGAGGCGATCGATCAGGCGATGAAGCTCGGCTGCGGATATCCGATGGGCCCGTTCGAACTCCTCGACGTGGTCGGGCTGGATGTCTCGCTGGCAATCGAGCGGGTTCTCTGTCTGGAGTTCCGCGAGCCCGGATTCGCCCCGTCGCCGTTGCTCGAGCACATGGTCACGGCCGGATATCTGGGCCGGAAAACCGGCCGTGGTTTCGGGGTCTACGCCTGAGTACTTACCAGGATTTGCTGGATTTCGTCCGGTTAAGTCGGGCCCGAGCGGCCCCCCACCGCGGCTGCCGCTAACCTTCCTGCTCGGGTGGGTCCTCGCTGTGGGTGAGGACGGAAGGCAGGCAGGCAGGAGACAAGCCTCGTGGAGGAGACCGTCGGCGTCCCCGGGGACGTCACGGCCGAGTCCGGGGCCGAGCCGCTGACCTACGAGGAGTTCGTCGCCCTGCGCGGCCCGATGCTGGTCCGGCTGGCCCGGGGCCTGTTGCGCGATCCGTACCTGGCCGAGGACGTCGTCCAGGACGTCCTGGCCCGGGCCCTGCTGCAGTGGCCCCGGGTGAGCGCGGCCCACGACGTCGACGCCTACGTGCGCCGGATGGTGGTCAACGCCTGCACCTCGTGGTTTCGCCGGGCGGCCCGCCGGGAGCGCTCGACCGACTCGGCCCTGGTGCTGGACCAGCCGGTGGGCGACCGGACCGAGGCGTTCGCCGACCGCGACCTGCTGATCGCCCTGCTGCGCAAGCTGCCGGCCAAGCAGCGCGCAGTGCTGGTGCTGCGGCACTACGAGGGGCTGGCCGACGCCGACATCGCCCAGTTGCTCGGCTCCAGCGAGGTGACCGTGCGCAGCAACGCCCACCGGGGGCTGGCCCGGTTGCGGGAGCTGATCGCCGAGACCGAGGCCACCGCCGGGCCGGACGAGAGCCGGCTCAGCTCGGGGCGCCGGCCGCGACGTCCCAGCCACTGAGGTCGGGCAGTTCGGCCGCTCCGGTCTCGCCGCCGATCGGCAGCACGGCCACCACCGCCTCGGGCTCGATCGGCCCGTAGACGTGCGGGAACGGCGCCGGCGCCCCGGGAACGTCGTCCCAGCGCACCGGGGAGCCGGCCTGTTCCAGCCGGGCCACGTCGAGCACCAGCAGGCGCAGCCGGCCCGGGTCGACATCGGCGTAGAACGACGCCAGGACGCCGCCCACCTGCCGGCTGGTGCTGGTGTGGATGAAGCCCTCGTCGGTCAGGGTCTTGCCCCGGCTCGAGACCTCGTACCGCCCGGCCTCCCGGGCCGCCGTCCAGTCGTCGGCGTCGGCGATGTGCAGGACGCGCATCAGCTGCAGCAGCCCCCGCCGCAGCAGCCACCCCCGGCGGCCGGCGCGCTCGCGGCCGAGCGGGAGCTCGAGCCGGACGACACCCCGGTCACCGCGACCGTGCGCAGCAACCGGACGGTGTCGGTGTGCCCGCTCGGGCACGGGGCGGGCTCGTCCAGGGCGGTGATCGAGCGGCTGATCTCGAAGGTGTCGCCGCAGGACCGGCAACGCACGTCATAGCGAGGCATGCCGGTCATCATGCCAGGCGGGCCCGCCCGCGAGACGCTAGACCCGGTCCTGACGGGGGATGGTGACCTCCTGGAGGATCAGCAGGATCGCGGCCGCGATCGGGATCGCGATCAGGGCGCCGAGCACGCCCAGCAGGGCCGCCCCGGCCAGGGCCGCGATCAGGGCCACCGCCCCCGGCACCGAGACCGTCCGGGCCATGATCCGCGGCGCGATCAGGTAGTTCTCGACCTGCTGGTATATCAGGTAGTAGACGGCGATCCCGACCCCGATCTGCCAGGACTGGAACAGCCCGACCAGGACCACGATCACCGCCCCGAGGGTGGCGCCGACCAGCGGGATGATGCCGAGAATGCCGACCGCGATGGCCAGCACGATCGAGTACGGCACGCCCAGGATCGTCAGCAGGACGAAGGTGCAGACGCCGTTGATCGTGGCCACCGCCACCTGGCCGGCCACGTAGCCGCCGATCCGGCGGATGATCTCGTCGCCCAGGGCCCGCACCCGGGGCCGCCGGGAGGCCGGCACCAGCCGGTAGCCGGCATCGGCGATGCTGTGCAGCGAGGCCAGGAAGTACAGGGTCAGCACCAGCACGGTGAACGTGCTGACGAAGCCGGACAGCACCGCCTTGCCGGCCCCGAGCACCCCGCCGAACAGGCTGACCACGGTCTGGCCGTTCGAGACCCGGTCCTGCAGCTCCTGGCTGGCCTTGTCGATCACGCCGAACCGGGCGTCCAGGTCGCTGACGAACTTGGTCTTGAGCAGGTTCTGGACCAGGTCGGGCAGCTGCTCGGTGAGCTGGCTGGTCTGGCTGACCACGGTCGGCACCACCGCGGCCAGGAAGCCGCCGATCACGGCCAGCACGCCGAGGAAGACGACGGCCACGGCCACGCCGCGGCGCAGACCTCGCCGCTGCAGGAACCGGACCAGCGGGTCGAGGCCGATCGCGAGGAAAGCCGCGATCCCGACCAGGGTCAGCACGCCGGAGAGGTTGCCGATCAGCTTGACCAGGTTCCAGGCCAGCAGGACGCCGATCGCGCCGACGAAGCCGATGTAGAGCGGGCTCTGGCGGTTCATCGGCGGCCCGAGCTCGCCGAACCGGCCCTCCTCGTCACCCTCGCCGTCGCCGGTGCCGCCGGCCGGGGCCTCGGCCGTCGAGTCGCCGACCGGGGCCGACTCCGGGGCCGGGTTCTCGGCGCCCAGCGTGCTGTCGACCTCCGGGCTCGTCCGGTCGCCCTCCGGCCCGGCCTCCAGCGTGGTGTCGCCGGCGTCTTCCGGAGTCATCGGTCTACCTCTCGAGCGCGGGGCCAGGAGCGCCTGACGGGACGGGTACGCAAGCGTGCATGATCGCGGTCGCCGCCCACAACCACCGGGCCGCAACCACCGGGCCGCAAAACCAGGAGACGCCGTCCCGGGATGTCCCGGGAGCGGCGCCTCGTGGCTGGAGCGATCGAGCCTAGTTCTTGGAACCGGCGGTGGAGACGTCCGGCATGACGATCGTCCGGTCGTTGCCGCCGGCTACGTCCTTGGCCGTCTCGGCGCCGTTGTCGTCCTGGGGGTTGCGGGCCGCGGCGGCGGCCAGCTTGTCCAGGCCCGGCACCGGCATGGTGTTGCCGAGCAGGGCGCGCAACTGGTCGAGGTGACCGGTGATGCTGTCGCGCTGGCGGATGAGCTCGTCGACCTGGCGCTGGGCGGCCCGGCGGTTGCGGTCGGCCTCGCCCTTGGCCTCGGAGAGCACCTTGTCGGCGTGGGCCCGGGCCTCGGCGATCACCTGGTCGGCGTTGCGGCGGGCGTTGCCGACCAGCGACTTGGCGTGCTCGTCGGCATCGCGGCGGACCGACTCGGCCTGCTCGACCGCCTTTGAGGCGCGCTGCTCGGCGGCCGACGCGCGCTGCTCGGCCTCGGCCACCAGCTGGGTGGCCTGGGCCACGGCCTGCTCGTGCCGCTCGGCGTCGAGCCGCTCGGCCTCCTCGCGGCGGGCGGCCAGCTTCACCTCGAGGTCGGTGTTCATCTGCTCGGCCTTGGCCCGCGAGTCTTCCAGGAGGGTGGCCGCGGTGGACCGCATCTCCTCGGACTCGCGCTTCGAGCTGGCCCGCATTTCGTCGACCTCGCGCTTGGCCGCGGCCCGCAGCTCGGTGACCTCGCGCTCGGCGGTGGCCCGCAGCCGGGCCAGCTCGCGGTCGACGGTGGCCCGCTTCTCGCTGGTCTCGTGCTCGGTGACCGACTTGAGCTTGGCCGCCTCGCGCTCGGCGATGGCCAGCATCTCCTCGGCCTTACGGGTGGCCGTGGCCACGATCTCCTCGGCCTCGGTGGTCGCGTTGCGACGCAGGTCGGAAGTCTCGCGCTGAGCGGTGGCGGTGGTCTCGGCGGCCTCGTTCTGGGCCGCGGCGCGGTGCTGGGCCGCCTCGACCCGGGCCTGCGCGACCGCCTCCTCGGCGTCCTTGCTGGCCGCGGCGATGACGTCGCTGGCCTGCTCCTCGGCCAGGCGCAGGAGCTGCTCGATCCGCGAGCCGAGCCCGCTGTAGGAAGGGCGTTCCACCTCCCGCAGCTGCCGGTGCGCCTCGGCGACCTCGCCGGACAGCTTCAGGGCACGGGTGTCGAGCTCCTCGACCCGGGCCCGGGCGTCGCGCAGCGACGACTCCAGGGCGCCGATCCGCTCCTCCACCTGTGCGCGGTCGAAACCTCGCATGACGATCTGGAATCCCTGGGGGCTCTGTTCGCCGGCCACTATCAGTCCTCCCTGACGGCCCGCGCCGGGCCTACACGTTCCTGAACCGCATGATCGCTTCGCGATGCCGTTCCCGCGTTACGGCATCCCTGACTCCGAGACCTTCACCCGGTGCCAGGCACAGTACTCCCACCTTGCCCTGGTGGAGGTTGCGATGGACGTCAAAGGCAGCCTGACTGGCCTGGTCGAGTGAATAGCACCGGGACAGCGTCGGATGAATGAGCCCTCTCGAGATCAGATCGTTAGCTGCCCAGGCCTCAGCGTAGTTGGCGAAATGCGATCCGACGATCCGCTTGAGGTTCATCCACAGGTATCGGTTGTCGTACTCGTGCATGTAACCAGATGTTGACGCACACGTGACGATCGTTCCGCCCCGCTTGGCCGCGTAGACGCTGGCGCCGAATGTTTCCCGGCCCGGGTGCTCGAACACGACGTCGACATCACGGCCACCGGTGAGCTCCCGGATCCGGGAACCGAAACGCCGCCACTCGGAGGGGTCCTGGGTGTGCTCGTTCTTCCAGAACCGGTAGTCCTCGGTGGTCCGGTCGATCACCAGTTCGGCCCCCATCCGCCGGCAGATCTCGGCCTTGGCCGGGCTGGACACCACGCAGACCGGAGTGGCCCCGGAGGCCAGGGCGAGCTGAGTGGCATAGGAACCGAGGCCGCCGGAGGCCCCCCATATCAACACGGTGTCACCGAGTTTTAACGCAGCGCCATTCTTTGAGATCAATTGGCGGTACGCGGTGGAATTCACCAGTCCCGGGCAGGCGGCTTCTTCCCAGGTGAGATGGGCTGCCTTCGGCATCAACTGATTGGTCTTGACCAGAGCCAATTCAGCGAGGCCGCCGAAGTTGGTCTCGAAACCCCAGATCCGCTGTTCCGGGTCGAGCATCGTGTCGTTGTGGCCCTCGGGCCGCTCCAGCTCCACCGACAGGCAGTGGGCGACCACCTCGTCGCCCGGTTTCCAGGCGTTGACGCCGGCCCCGGTCCGGATCACGACTCCGGCCAGGTCGGAGCCGACCACGTGGTAAGGCAGATCGTGGCGCCGGCCGAGCGGCGAGCTGCGGCCCAGCTTCTTCAGGAAGCCGAAGGTCGAGACCGGCTCGAAGATCGACGTCCACACCGTGTTGTAGTTGATCGCGCTGGCCATCACCGCGATCAGCGCCTCGCCCGGGCCCAGCTCGGGGACCGGCACCGCCTCCAGGTGCAGCGACGTGCGCGGGTCCTTCTCCGCGGTGGTCAGCCCCTCGAACAGGGTGGCCTCCTCGGCGTGCACGGTCAGGCCCCGGTACGACTCGGGGACGTCGATGGCCAGGTAGTCCTCAGCCGTTGCGGAACCGCTCAGGATCGCGTCGAGGAACTTCTGCACGGGGGGCCTCCGTCCGAGGAGGAATCGCAGGTGCGACACCAGGTGGCCACGACGCTAATCAGCCTGTCCGGACAGCAATACCCGCCTGCCGGTGACGAGGGTCACCGGCTACCCGCTCGACGTCCCGCCCACTCGGCTCAGTGCCCGGCCCCGGCCGGTTCGACCAGCTCGACCAGGACACCGCCGGCGTCCTTGGGATGGATGAAGTTGACCCGGCTGCCGGACGTGCCGCCCCGGGCCTGGTCGTACAGCAGCCGGACGCCGCGCTCGCGCAGGGTGGCGCTGACCGTGTCGAGGTCGGCCACCCGGTAGGCGACCTGCTGCACCCCCGGACCGGAGCGGTCCAGGAACTTCGCGATCGTGGAGGCCGGGGTCAGCGGGGCCAGCAGCTGGACGTGGCCGCCGGAGTCGCCGACCGCCATCATCGCCTCCCGCACGCCCTGGTCCTCGTTGACCTCCTGGTGGGCCAGGCGCATCCCGAAGACGTCGCGGTAGTGGGCGATCGCGGCGTCCAGGTCGGGGACGGCGATGCCGACGTGGTCGATGGCGGTGAACAGCGCGGTGGGCAGGCTCGTCATGGGCCCAGGCTAGGACGGGCCGTGACCGGTTGCGGGGTGGTGGATGTGACGGCAGCCACGTGAGGCTCGGCCGCGGCCGGGGCCGAGCCGGTTACGTTGGCCGGACCGTCGTCGTTCGAGGAGGAACCATGAGCCAGGCACCCGGTCCGAGCCCAGCCGGCCGCCCGACGTCCGTGATCGTGGCCGGCGCCCGGACGCCGATCGGGCGACTCCTGGGATCGCTGAAGGGCTTCAGCGCCCCCGAGCTCGGCGGGCTGGCGATCAAGGCTGCTCTGGAGCGGGCCGGGGTGGCTCCCGAGTCGGTCCAGTACGTCATCCTCGGCCACGTCCTGCAGGCCGGTTGCGGCCAGAATCCGGCTCGCCCGGCCGCGGTGGCCGGGGGCATCCCGATGAGCGTGCCCTCGATCACGGTGAACAAGGTCTGCCTGTCCGGGCTGAACGCCATCGCCCTGGCCGACCAGCTGATCCGGGCTGGCGAGTACGAGGTGATCGTGGCCGGCGGGATGGAGTCGATGACCCGGGCCCCGCACCTGCTGCAGGGTTCCCGCGAGGGCTTCAAGTACGGCGACGTGACGATGAAGGACCATCTGGCGCACGACGGCCTCTGGGACCTCTACACCGATCAGGCGATGGGTGCGCTGACCGACAGCGTCAACCGGGGCGAGGGGTCGTTCAGCCGCGAGCAGCAGGACGCCTTCGCCGTCCGGTCGCACCAGCTCGCCGCCCGGGCCCAGAAGGAGGGCCTGTTCGACGACGAAATCGTGCCGGTGGCCGTGCCCCAGCGGAAGGGCGACCCGCTGATCCTGGCCGCCGACGAGGGGGTCCGGGCCGACACCAGCCTGGACACGCTGGCCCGGCTGCGGCCGGCCTTCGGCCGGGACGGCACCATCACCGCCGGGTCGTCCTCGCCGATCTCGGACGGCGCGGCCGCCGTCGTGGTGATGAGCCGGGCCAAGGCCGAGGAGCTGGGCCTGGACTGGATCGCCGAGATCGGCGCCCACGGCCAGGTGGCCGGGCCGGACTCCAGCCTGCAGCACCAGCCGGCCGACGCGATCGAGGCCGCCCTGGCCAAGCAGGGCCTGACCGTCGCCGACCTCGACCTGGTCGAGATCAACGAGGCCTTCGCCGCGATCGGCCTGGCCTCGACGGCCAGGCTCGGGATCGACCCGGACAAGGTCAACGTCAACGGTGGGGCGATCGCCACCGGTCACCCGCTGGGCATGTCCGGCGCCCGCGTCGTCCTGCACCTGGCCCTGGAACTGCGCCGGCGCGGCGGCGGGATCGGCGCGGCGGCGCTGTGCGGTGGTGGTGGTCAGGGCGATGCCCTGATCCTGCGGGTCCCCGCGCCGGCCCCGGTCGCCGGGTCCGCGGGCTAGTCCGGCCGGCGGGCCGGCGACGGTGAGCCCCGGACGGGAGCTGGACGTCGTGGTTCTGCTGGCCCAGGCCCGGGAGGGTCGGCCCCGAGCCGTGGCCCGGCTGATCTCGCTGGTCGAGGGCGAGCACCCGGCCCGGCTCGAGGTCGGCCGGGCGGTGGCCGCCCTGACCGGTCGGGCCCGGGTGATCGGCCTCACCGGCCCACCCGGTGCGGGCAAGTCGACCGCCACGTCGGCCCTGATCGGGGTTTTCCGGCGGCAGGGCCGGCGGGTCGGCGTGCTGGCGGTGGACCCGTCGTCCCCGTTCACCGGGGGAGCCCTGCTCGGGGACCGGATCCGGATGGACGAGCACGCGTTGGACCCGGGGGTGTTCATCCGCTCGATGGCCGGCCGGGGTCAGCTCGGCGGGCTGGCCGCGGCCACCGCACCGGCGGTCCGGGTGCTGGACGCCGCCGGCTTCGACGTGGTGCTGATCGAGACCGTCGGGGTCGGCCAGAGCGAGGTCGAGGTGGCCGCGCTGGCCGACACCACGGTAGTGCTGCTCACGCCCGGGGCCGGCGACGCGGTCCAGGCGGCCAAGGCCGGGATCCTCGAGGTCGGCGACGTCTTTGTGGTCAACAAGGCCGACCGGGACGGCGCCGCGACCACCGCCCGCGACCTGCGGCACATGATCGACCTCGGCCTCGGACCCGCGGCGGGGGCGGCCCCGGGCTGGCGGCCGCCGGTGCTGCGGACCGTGGCCAGCACCGGTGCCGGTATCGACGAGCTGGCCACGGCCCTGGACCGGCACCACGACTGGCTGGCTGCCGGCGGCGGGCTGGCCGACCGTCGCCGGCGCCGGGCCGCGGCCGAGATCGAGGCGCTGATCCTGGCCGCGGTGCGGTCCCGGCTGGGACGGTCCGGCGCCGGCGGTCGGCTGGACGAGCAGGCCGGCCGGGTGGTGGCCGGCGAGCTCGATCCGCAGTCCGCCGCCGACCAGTTGCTCGCCGGGACCGACCCGACCGGTCAGGGCACGGTGACCGGGGCCGAGGTGGCACCGCCGAGCACGTTGCCGGACGGGTCCACGGCCTGGATCCGGTAGGTGTGGCTGGAGCCCGGGACCAGGCCGCTGTCGGTGTACGAGAGCGGCGGCAACTGCCAGAACGACGACGCGGTGGCCGCCGTGGTGGTGATCACCACGCCGTCCCGCTGGATCCGGTAGGTCAGGTTCTGGTTGTCGTAGTCCCAGGTGCTGGTCCAGCTGACCTTGAGCTTGCCGGTGCCGGCCCCGGTGACCGCCGGGGTAAGCCCGGCGCCGGCCAGCGGACCGTTGTGGTTCGGCGCCGTCGACGACAGGGCGAACCGGACCAGACCCTGCTGGGCGATGCTGTTCACCTTGGGGAACTCGCCGCCGAGCACGACGTAGGTGCTGTTGCCGGTCATGGCCCAGGCCCCCTGGCTCTGGCCGGTGTAGCTGCCGATCGCGATGCTCGGGTACCAGTGCAGCAGGGACGACGCGGGCCGGCCGTTGTAGTTCCAGCCGTAGGTGTCCGGCCCGGTGTTGGTGCCGGTGGGGTAGATCGTCTGGGCCAGGGCCCGGTGCCAGGCCCGCGGGTTGGTGTCCGGGAACTGGTGAATGGCCGAGCAGTCGTGGGCGTGGCTCACGCTGTACAGCACCTGGCCGGCGGCGAACACGTCGTAGGTGTCGCCGTGGCAGTCGTCCAGCCAATTGATCGCGCCGGTGGCCGGGTTCAGGGCGAAGGTGCCCTCCCAGGTCGCGCCGCTGCCGAAGGCGTAGCCGCCGCCGTAGATCTGGACGCCGTCGGTGCGCAGCGTGGTGATCGCGCCGTTCACCCCGGCGTCCCGGATCACGGTGTTGGCGGCCCAGGGCAGGGTGGCGCCGGTGGCGGTGCTGACCGCTCCCATGCCGTAGGCGGCGACCCCGTTCAAGGTGGTGAAGTGCCCGCCGACGATCACCTTGGTGCCGTCCGGCGACAGCACCATCGTGGTGATGAAGTTGTCGTCGGCCTTCGGGGCCCAGGTGGTCAGGGCTCCGGTGGCGGCGGTCATCGCGGCCATCCGGGTCCGGGCGGTACCGCCCACGTTGAAGAAGTTGCCGCCGGCGTAGACCGTGCTGTTGGTCGCCGCGATGCCGCGGACCTGGTTCGAGATGGCCGGGTGGAAGGCCGGGTTGAGCGCTCCGGTGGCGGTGTCGAAGGCGGCGATCCGGCCCCGGGCCACACCGTCCACGGTGGTGAAGTCGCCCCCGACGTAGACCCGGGAGCCGTCCGGGGAGGCGCTGATCACGAGGCCCTGGGCGTTCAGCGAATGGTTGAACGTCGGGACCCGGTTGCCGGTGGTGATGTCGAAGGCGAAAATGTTGGCCGCCGCCACCGAACCGGCGCCGCCCACGGCCACTCCCGGCGGCCGGGCGGCGGTGAAACTGCCGGTGGCGTACACAATGTTGCCGACCGTGACCGCGCTCCAGACCACGCCGTCGACCTGCCAGGTCGGCAGCACATCGGCGCTGACCGTGGCCGGGGTGCCGACCGGGGGAAAGGTGTCGGCCGAGGCGCTGCCCGCCCCCAGGCCGGTGATGGTCAGCAGGGCCAGGCCCGCGACGACCGCGGTGAGGGCTCGGCGGTGCCGGGGGAGAATTGTCGATCCAGCTCTGCTCATGGCACGACCGCCCGTCTGGCCTGGTGCACTCATGGCCTGGCCCCCGACCGGCCCCTTTAGGAGTGACTTAACCATGTTTTCCATGGTCATTTGCGGCCCTTGTGGGATCTTTTGTTCCTTGACGGCGCCGATCCCGGCCCGGCTCTGGCCGGCTGACGGCGGTCGGGCGCTGCGGTGGGGGAGCGTGGTGGCGAACCGGGTTAGGCTGGCCGGATGCTGATCGCCTTCTCGGTCGCGCCCAGCGGGATCGGTGACTCGGTCGCCGAGGCCGTGGCCGACGCTGTCCGGGTGGTTCGCGAGTCCGGGCTGCCGCACCACACCGACGCCATGTTCACCACGATCGAGGGTGACTGGGACGAGTGCATGGACGTGGTGCACCGGGCCGTCGAGGCCGTCGGGATGCACGGCGACCGGGTCTCGCTGGTCCTCAAGGCCGACATCTACCGGGGCCGCACCGGCGAGATGAAGGCCAAGGTGGCCCGGCTCGAGGCCGCGATGAACCGCACCTCGGACGAGGACTGATCCCACCCCACGCGCATGAATCCCGAAACCACGCAGGCCCGGCCGTCCGGACGCCGTCGCGCGACCCCGGCACCGGGCCGGCGGCCGGTTCGCCGCAGTGACGGCCGGCTGCCCCGGCCGCCGGCCTCGGCCTCGGCCTGGGCCGCCCTGGCTGTCGCGGCGCTCGGAGCGTTGCTGGTCCTGCTCGGCGGGCTCAGGTCGACCGTGCTGGCGCCGCCCGCGGTGAGCGTGGCCACGCTCACCGCGCCCCGGACGGCCGTGGTCAGCACCGCGGTCGGCCTGCTCGGCCTGGACGGGCCCCGACTCGAGGTCCAGGCCACCGCGGCGGCGGCGTCCACCCCGGTGTTCGTCGGGATCGGCCGGGCCCACGACGTCGACGCCTACCTGGCCCGGGTGCGCCGGCTCGAAGTGGTCGGCGACGACGCCGGTGCGCTGCTGACCCGGTCCGTCGGGTCCGAGCCGGCCCTGACCGACCCGGCCGGGGCCGACGTCTGGCTGGTCAGTGCCCGCGGTCCGGGCGCGGCCGGCCTGGTCTGGCCGGACACCCCGGGCCAGTGGCGGCTGGTGGTCGCCACCGACGGCACCGCCCCGGCGGCCCGCACGATCACCATGAGCTGGTCCGGGCGCGAGCACCGGACGGCGGCGCCGGCGCTGATCTCGATCGGACTGGTGCTGGTCGTCGGAGGCCTGATCACCCGGGTGATGCTCGGCTCCCGGTCGCGGCTGGAGACCGACCGATGACCCGTCCGAGCCCGAACACCAGGGTCAGGCCGAACACCAGGGTCAGGCCGAACACCAGGGTCAGGCCGAACACCAGGGTCAGGCCGAACACCAGGGTCAGGCCGAACACCAGGGTCAGGCCGAACACCAGGGCCGGGGCGATCGCGTTGGCCGGCGGTCTGGTGCTGGCCGCCGGGGCCTGCGGATCGGCGCCGACCCGGGTCAGCGACCCGCCCCCGGACCGGGCCGCCTACCCGGTGGTCGCGGTCGGCCAGGCCGGCAGCGTGCTGGCCGCCGTGCAGACCGCGGTCGGGCGCGGCGTCACCGCTGCCGACCGCCCGTCCACGGTCGACGCCCGGTTGCTCGGCCCGTACCGCGAGCTCGACCTGGCCCAGGCCCGGATCGCGGCCCGACAGAAGAAGAAGGCCGCCACCCCGGCCCGGATGACGGCGATCCGGCTGATCGTGCCGACCGCCCTCGGCTGGCCCCGGTTCTTCGTCTCGGTGGCCGGCAGCAGCGAGTCCTCGACCCCGATCCTGCGGGTGCTTACCTCGGCCTCGGCCCGCTCGCCCTACGGACTCTGGGCCGAACCGGCCATGCTGCCCGGCGCCACCCTGCCGGACACCGCCCTCGACACCGTCGGCTCGGCCACCGTCGGGCCGGACGCGGCCGGACTGGTGGCCTCCCCGAAGGAAGTCCTGAGCGAGTTCGCTCGTTACCTCAGTGCCGGGGCCCGGACGACGTCGTCCACGCCCTTCGCCCGGAGTATCTACAGTGATCAACTGATTCAGGTACTCAAGACCGAACGCACCAAACTGAAGTCCGTGGCCACCTTGACCAGCGTGCACAAGGTCGGCTCGACCGCTCCGATGGCGGTGCGCACCGCCGACGGCGGGGCCCTGGTGATCGGGCAGTTCGAGCAGACCTCGGTACTGAAGGTCAAGAAGGGCAAGGGACACGTGAACTTCACCGACCAGGACCTCGCCGCCCTGGCCGGTGGCGCCAAGCAGATCAAGACGTCGTTCACCCGAACCGCCGTCGAGGTGCTGGTGTTCGCCGTACCACCGAGCGGCAAGGGCCTGATCACGGTGATCGCCGCCCAGAAGGGCGACGTCAGCGCCGTGGCCCGGTGACCCACCGCCCGGCGATCCCGTCGCAGCGAGAGACCGAAGAACTGATGATGCAAGCAGAAGGGACCTTTCGATGACGAACCAGCCCGGTGCCCGGCCCGGTCCGGCCGGCCGGCCGTCGCTCGATCTGCGCGGCGTGGTGGACCTGGGCGCGCTCGCCCGGCCGCCGGCCCCGCCGGCCGCGCGCGCCACCAACGGTTCCGGTCCGGCCGCGCCGGCCGGATCCTTCGTCATCGACACGACCGACACCGGCTTCGCGGCCGAGGTGATCGAGGTGTCGCAGACCGTCCCGGTGGTGCTCGACTTCTGGGCCACCTGGTGCGGGCCCTGCCGGCAGCTGTCGCCGCTGCTGGAGTCGCTGGCGGCCGAGTACGACGGCAAGATCCTGCTGGCCAAGATCGACGTCGACGCCAACCCGCAGCTGGCCCAGGCGTTTCAGGTGCAGTCCATCCCGAGTGTCTTCGCCGTGGTCAAGGGCCAGCCGATCCCGTTGTTCCAGGGGGCGCAGCCCGAGCCCCAGGTGCGCCAGGTGCTCGGCGAGCTGCTCCGGGTGGCCGAGGCCAACGGGGTGACCGGCCGGCTGGCCGCCGGCCCGGCGGCCGACGACGCCGACGAGCCGGAGGTCGAGGTGGAGGAGCCACTGCCGCCACTGCACCAGGCCGCTTACGACGCGATCGAGCAGGACGACCTGGAGGGCGCGGTCAAGGCCTACGAGCAGGCCCTGCTGGAGAGCCCGGCCGACGACCTGGCCCGGGTCGGTCTGGCCCAGGTGCAGCTGATGCTGCGGACCAAGGACGTCGACCCGGCCGCGGCCCGGGCGGCGGCGGCGGCCGACCCGGCCGACGTCGAGGCCCAGCTCGTGGTGGCCGACCTGGACATCCTCGGCGGCCATGTCGAAGATGCCTTCAGCCGGCTGATCGACACCGTCCGGCTCACTCGGGCCGAGGGGCGCGAGCAGGCCCGCAAGCATCTGGTCGAGCTGTTCGACGTGGTCGGCACCGACGACCCGCGGGTTCCGAAGGCCAGGATCGCCCTGGCCAGCGCCCTTTTCTGAACCGTTCAGCGAGCAGTTCCACCGGTGGTCCGGGTCCGGCGTCCGAGCGGAGGACGCCGGACGCCGTCCGTTCGTTCGAATCTCGGCCCGAGCGCCGTTTCGCCCCCTCCGGGGTAGGTCCGGCAGGGTTAGATGCATACGTGATCGTCACGCAACGTCGTTGATCGGTCACGTCATGTTGCAGTCGGGTTCATCGAGCGAGGGGACGTCGTGTCTCGCATCTTCATCGTCGGTGCTGGAGTCGTCGGCGCGGCCACCGGGCGCGCGCTGCTGCGTTGTGGGCACCGGGTCACGTTCGTGGATGTCGCCCCGGAGCGGGTCGCGGCGCTGGTGGCCGAAGGGCTGGACGCCCGCCCGGCGATCGACCTGGACGGCGAGCCGGAGTCGTTCGTGTTCTTCTGCCTGCCGACCGGGCTCGGCGGCCGCGGCTACCGGCTGAGCGTGGTCGAGGACGGCGCCGAGGAGATCGGCCGGGCTCTGGCCGGCGCCGACACCCGGCACACGGTGGTGATCCGCTCGGCGGTCCCGCCCGGCACCACCGAGCAACTGATCCGGCCGCTGATCGAGCGGTACTCGGCCAAGCGCGAGGGGATGGGCTTCGCGCTCGCCGTCTGCCCGCAGTTCGCCCGGCCCGCGCCGGCCGGCGCGGCCACGGCCCTGGCCGTTCCCGGCGCGGAGGCTTCCGGGATCACCGTGATCGCCGCCCGCAGCCGGCACATCGCCCACCAGGTGCGCGATCTGCTCGCCCCGCTCAGCTCGAGCGTGCGGCTGTTCGACGACCCGGCCACGGCCGAGCTGATCAAGTGCACCGACAGCCTGGTCAACGCCACCAAAATCAGCTTCTGGAACGAGATCTGGCAGGTCTGCCAGTTGCTCGACCTGAACCCGGACGAGGTCGCGGAGGCGGTCGCGGGCACCGCCGAGGGCTCGGTCGACCCGTTGTTCGGGATCCGCGGCGGCGCTCCCTACGGGGGCCGGCTGCCCCGCGACACCCGTGGTTTTCTCGACTTCGCGGCCGAGCTGGGCCTGCCGATGCCACTGCTGTCGGCGGTGGTCGGGGTCAACACCGAGTTCGAATGGCGGATGGCGGCCGAGCTGGACGGGGTCGGCCCGCTCTCGGCGATCCCGCGCAGCCGCCCGGAACTGCGTTCGGCCCCCCAGGACGACCCGCGCCCCGACAACTGCCCGGCCGACCAGTTCCCGGCTACCCAGTACCCGGCCGACGAGTACCCGGCTACCCAGTACCCGGCCGACGAGTACCCGGGCCGCAGCAACCCGTTCAACCCGGACGAGGCGTTCCGGCCGGACGCCGGCGCCCCGCCTCTGCCCCGTCGTCCCCGCCCGCCGGCCCGGCCGGCCGGATCAGGCCGCCCCCGGATCCCGCGCCAGCGCATCCGCTGACCCGAGGTCAACCGCAACGGGCCGGGATCCGCCCCCGCGAGGGGGGCAGATCCCGGCCCGGGCCGGGCGAAACGGTCTACCAGATCCGGACGCGCTGGTTCTCGGCCAGCCACAGGGCGTCGGCGTCGGTGAGGTCGAACGCCTCGTGGAAGGCGTCGATGTTGCGGACCACCGCGTTGCAGCGGAACTCCTCGGGGGAGTGCGGGTCCAGGGCGAGCCGCCGGATCACCTCGGTGTCGCGGGCCTTGCCCCGCCAGCCCTGGGCCCAGGCGATGAAGAACCGTTGCCAGCCGGTCAGCCCGTCGAGCACCGGCGGCTCGGCTCCGTCCAGGGCGATCCGGTAGGCCGAGTAGGCGATCGACAGGCCACCGAGGTCGCCGATGTTCTCGCCGACGGTCAGGGCCCCGTTGACGTGGTGGCCCGGGGTCTGCCGGGGCTCGAGCAGCTCGTACTGGGCGATCAGGACGCTGGTCCGCTTCTCGAACTCGGCCCGGTCGTCGTCGGTCCACCAGTCGTGCAGGTTGCCGTCGCCGTCGTACTTCGAGCCCTGGTCGTCGAAACCGTGACCGATCTCGTGGCCGATGATCGCCCCGATGGCGCCGTAGTTGGCCGCGTCGTCGGCGTCGGCGTCGAAGAACGGCGGCTGCAGGATGGCGGCCGGGAAGACGATCTCGTTCATCAGCGGGTTGTAGTAGGCGTTGATCGTCTGCGGGGTCATGAACCACTCGGTCCGGTCGACCGGGTTGCCGAGTTTGGCCATCTCCCGGGCCAGTTCGAACTCTCCGGCCCGGCGCACGTTGCCGACCAGGTCGCCGGCCTCGATGGTCAGCGTGGAGTAGTCCCGCCAGGTGTCCGGGTAGCCGATCTTCGGGGTGAACCGGTCCAGCTTCTCCAGCGCCCGGCCCCGGGTCTCCTCGCTCATCCAGTCCAGCTTCATGATGCTCTGCCGGTAGGCCTCGACCAGGTTGGCCACCAGTTCGACCATGCGGGACTTGGCCGTCGGCGAGAAGTGCTGCTCGACGTAGAGCTTGCCGACTGCTTCGCCGAGCGCGCCCTCGACCATCGAGACGCCGCGCTTCCAGCGCTCACGCAGCTCCGGGGCGCCGGTCAGGGTCCGGCCGTAGAAGTCGAAGTTCTCGGCCACGAACGGGCTGCTCAGCAGGGACGCCGCGGAGTGCACCACCCGCCAGCTCAGCCAGGTCTTCCAGTCGGCCAGCGGGAGCTCGGTCAGAGCCTGGCCGAGCCCGGTGAAGAAGCTCGGCTGGCGCACCACCACGGTGTCGAACGCGCTCTCGGGCACGTCGAGGGCGGCGATCCAGGCCGACCAGTCGAACTCGGGGATCAGGGCGTCGAGCCCGGCCCGGTCGAGCTTGTTGTAGGTCCGGGTGGCGTCGCGGTTGCTGACCCGGTCCCAGTGCGACCCGGCCAGCCGGGTCTCCAGGGCCATGATCCGGGACGCCGCGTCGGTGGCGTCGTCGCCGGAGTAGAGGCCGGCCAGGGTGAGGATCCGCGCCAGGTGCCCGAGGTAGGCGGCGCGGATCTCGGCGAACGTGTCCTCGCGGTAGTAGGACTCGTCGGGCAGGCTCAGGCCGCCCTGGCTGAGGTACATGACGTAGCTGTCGGAGTCCTTGGCATCGCCGTTGACGAAGAAGCCGAACCCGCCGCCGACGCCGGCCCGGTCGAGCGTGCCCAGGGCCCGGATCAGCCCGGGCAGATCGGTCACCGCCTCGACCACGGCCAGGGCCTCGGCGATCGGCTCGGCCCCGAGCCGGTCGATCCGCTCCTCGTCGAGGAAGCTGGCGTAGAGATCGCCCACCTTCTGGGCCTCGCTGCCGGGGTCGGCCTCACCGGCCACCGTGGCCGTCGCGGCCGACTCGACGATGGTGCGCAGCTGAGCCTCGGCCTCGTCCCGCAACCGGTGGAAGGTGCCGTAGACCGACCGGTCCGGCGGGATCTCGGCCGAGTCGATCCAGGCCCCGTTGACGTGCCGGAAGAGGTCGTCCTGGGGGCGGATCGTCGCCGTCAGCTGCTCGATCTCGATTCCAGACTTCATTGCCGGAGTCTATCGGCAGTCGATCGGTAGTCGATCGGCAGTCGATCGGCCGGTCCCGGTTGTCGCCGCGGGCAGAATCACCGAGCGGGTGTGGCGCGATCGCAGTCCGGGCCCGGGTCCAAAGCCTAAGATGATCTGACCGCCCGGTCGGCACGCACACCGTCCCTGGGTCACGGTCCGGACATCGGCAATGGCGCCGGACGCTGACAAGGAGGCGTATGGCGAGGCGGCTCAGCCCCCGCGCGCTGGGTGCGATCTCGGCCCAGTTCTCGCAGGCATTCGGCAGTTTCGTGCTGCAGGCAATGGCCGCACGCACTCTCGGACTGACCGATTTCGGGGCTTTCGCCGTCCTGATCGGTGGGATAGTACTGGCCACCGGCATCATGACCGGATTCGTCGGCGACTCCCTCACCGTGCTCGACCGGGCCGATCCCCGGATCCGCACCGCCCTGCAGCTGTGGTGCCTGATCCTGGCCGCGGGCACCTTTGTGGTGTCGGCGGTCCTGGCCGAGCGCAGCGGCCTGGCCGGCCTGCACACGGCCCTGGTGTTCGGGGCGGCCACGGCCGCCTGGGTGGTGGAGGACACGGTCCGTCGGCTGCTGATGGCCACTTTGCGGTTCTGGTCGGTGGTGGCGGTCGACCTGAGCCACGCCACCACCGCCCTGATCTGGCTGGCCGTCGCCCACGGGGTGAACGGCCGGCTGACCCTGCTCGACTTCATGGTCGCCCTGCTGCTCGGGCAGACCGTGGCCGTCCTGGTCGGGCTGCTGCGCACGCCGTTGATCGAGCAGACCGTGTCGCGGGGGCGCGGGGCCGCGATGGGCACCGTGGCCGCCTTCGGGGCCTGGCGCGGCCTGCAGCAGGGCATCCGGCCGGCCACCCTGACGGTGGCCCGGTACCTGGTCGTGCTGGCCGCCAGTCAGGCCGCCGTCGGCCGGCTGGAGGCAGCTCGGGTCTACATGGCCCCGGCCCTGCTGGTGGTTCAGGGCGCGGGCTCGTTCCTGCTGGCCATGTACGCGGTGAACCGGAACACCCCGATCCGCCAGGCGGTGCGCCGGGCCGACCGGGCCGCGATCGCCCTGGTCGGGGCCAGCCTGGTGATGGGTGTGGTCGCGACCGCGAGTGTGGGCTGGGCCGGACCGCTGATCAGTGGTCACGAGTACTCGATCGACCCTCTGGCGGTGGCCGGCTGGGCCGTATTCGCCGCCTCGGTCGCGGCCGTGATGCCCTACGCCAGCCTGGCCGCCGTGCGCGGCCGGCAGATCGTGGTGGTGATGCTCCGGTTCGCGGACGCCGCGATCTCGCTGGCCGCGGCCGCGGCGGTGCTGTGGTGGATCACCGGGAACCCGTCGGTGGTGCCGTTCGCCATCGCCTGCGGTTCGCTCGGCGGAGCGTTGCTGCAGCGCCGGGTGGCGCTGTCGGCGCCGGAGCCGGCCCGCCCGGCCGGGGCCTCGGTGCCGGGGCCGGCCCGGCCCGCGCCCAGTGAGCAGGCGGTCGGCGAGCAGTCAGGCCGCGCCTGAGATCATCTGCCGCAGCATGGAACTCGACGTGTGCACGGTGTACGGGAAGTAGATCACCCGCACGCCGACCGCTCCCAGGCTCGACTCGAGCCGGTCGCCCTTGGGGGTGCCCTTCCAGTCGTCGCCCTTGAAGATGACGTCGAACTGGAGCTTCTGCCACATCACGAACTTGTCGCTGGAGATGTCGGTGACCACCTCGTCGACGCAGTCCATCGCGCCGACGATCTCCATCCGCTCGGCGTGCGGCACCAGCGGCAGCCGGCCCTTGGCCTTGAGCAGCACGTCGTCCAGAACCACACCGGCGATCAGGTAGTCGCACAGTTCGCGGGAGCGGCGCAGGATGTTCAGGTGCCCGATGTGGAACATGTCGTAGGCGCCGGGCACGTATCCGACGATCCGGGTGTCGCTCAATCCGCTCTCCCTCACTGGCTGACGGGGCACCCGGGCGCGCAAACGGTGCCGCGGGCCGGTGCCGATAGCCGCAAGCGCCGCTGCTCGCCGGGCGCCTCGGCGCCCGTGGTACGGCTCGGAGGAGCCGATTCGACCCGGCAAACGCTAGCAGTCGGTCATTGAAACGGCAGGTGTCTGAACAGATTCGCGATGATTGTCACCTGGACGGCGCACGCAGCGTGAACAGTGACGGCCCGATCACCGGTAGCGGGCGATCTCCCGGTACCACTTCGGCAGCGCGGCCAGCATGAACAACGCCGTTCCGAGCAGCATCAGCCCGTAGATCACGGCGAAGCCGGTCCGCCAGGCGTACAGGGCGAAGATCAGGCAGAGCAGGCCGTAGTCGGTCGGCGCGACCAGCAGGGAGCGCAGGACCGCGGTCAGGCTGCCGTCGGCCGGGGCCGGGGCGTGCGCGGGATGGGCCCGGCGCAACTGGTCGGTGAGGATCTGGACGAAGAAGAACACGGCCGCGACCAGGGTGAACGCCAGCGGGATGAGCAGCGTGCGGGGCGGGACGTCCCAGAACCGGAACCAGCCGATCAGCACGGCCAGGTGCAGGGCGGAGGTCTTGATGCTGTCGACGACGTGGTCGAGCCACTCGCCCGCCGGTGAGCCGCCGCCGCGCAGCCGGGCCAGCTGGCCGTCGGCGGAGTCGAAGGCGTACCCGGCCAGCAGAGCCAGGGCGATCAGGACGGCGATCAGCGGAGTCGGCCGGGCCAGGGCGATGGTGGCGATCGCCGCGGCCGAGAACAGCGCGCTGATCCCGGTGACCTGGTTCGGCGTCAGGTTGAGGTGGAAACTGGCCGCGGCCAGCACCCGGCCGATCTTGCGGTTGACGAACCGCGAGTAGGCCGGCGAACCCTTGGCTGGCGGCTTCTGGGCCGAGGCGAGCCGGCGGACCGTGCCGGCGAAGCTCTCCCGGGCCGGGTCGCGCAGTTCGGGTTCGGTGTGGCTGGGGACGGTCATCCGAGAAAACTCCCACCGGTGGTGTTGCTGAGGGCGGCGCCGATCGCGGTGCTCACCGTGGTCCGGTCGCCGGGCAGCCGGACGAGCCGGACCAGGGTGCCCGCCCGCGCGGCGTCGAGGTCGACGGCGTGCTGGATCGAGTCGTGGGCCAGGTCGGAGACGAAGACGTCGGTCACGGCCAGCCGGGCCAGGTCGGCGGCGAGCTCCAGACGGTCCAGCAGAACGGAGGTGTGCACGCAGCCCACCGCCTGGACGATCGCCAGCCGCTCCTGTTCGGGGACGAACGGCCGGCTACCGGTGACCCGCTCGACCAGATCGTCGGTCCCGACGCCGACCACCAGCTGATCGCAGGCCTGGGCAGCCGCCTGCAGGGTGCTCAGATGCCCGACGTGGAACAGGTCGAAGACGCCGAAAACGTACCCGACGGTGACTCCGGGCATATCACTCTCCCTGGCTGAACGACGCTGTCGTCGCTGCGGTGGACTTCAGCGTCATCGCTGCGAGCAGGTCGAAGTACCGGTGCTACGCATGTTGTTCCGTTAACCTTCTCCTGCGGTTCAAGCAACGGTAGCAGCGGGTGATCACCGGTATCTCGAGGTTCGGCAGAACTGTGGATCCCGTCACCCGACTGGTCGCCGGCTGTGGTCGAGCCGCTCTCAGGCATCGAGCCTCGTTACTGAGGGTGCACGGTTGTCGTGACGATGATCAAGCGTTCCGGGCCGGCGTTACCCTGCGCGGCGGCTGCGGCAGGGCGTACCTTCGGGGCCTGCGCCCGAGCGGCCGGCACCGGCCCGAGCGCACCTGTTCGTCGCGGATCCGGTCACTGTCCGATCTGTGCCTCATCTGTCCGATCTAGGGGGACATCTCTCGTCATGGTCAGCAAAACTTCTGTGCTGCTCGCCGCGGTTCTGGTGGCCGCCCTGTCGCTCGGTGCCTGCAGCGGCTCCTCGACCCCCTCGGCGGCCGGCGCGACCGGCGCGACCACGGCCCCGGCCCCGCCCTCGGCCACGCCGACCGTGCTCGAGACGGCTGCGCCGGCGGCCACCAAGGCCAAGAAGCACAAGGTCAAGCCCGCGCCGATCGATACCGCCACTCCCTCGGTGGCGATCAGCAAGGCGCCGGCGGTCGCGGTGGGCAAGCCGGCCGAGCTGACCGACGGCATCAAGGTCACGATCGGGCCGATCACCTCGGTCAAGGTCAAGGCCAACGGCCCGGGGGAGATCGCCGGAGCGGCGGCCTCGGTCCCGGTCACGGTGCAGAACGCGTCCGGCAAGAGCTTCAGCCTCGACGGCTTCTCGATCACCGCCACCTACAACAAGGGCACCCCGGCCAGCCCGACCTCGGCCGACCCGGCCAAGCCGCTGTCCGGCAGCCTCAAGGTCGGTAAGACGGCCGACGGCGTCTACGTCTTCATCGTGTCCAAGGCCGACGCCGACAGCCTCAAGGTCGAGGTCTCCTCCAGCAGTGCCGCCACCATCCTGGTGTTCAAGCGCTGATTCGACTCTCCGTCACCGAGAGTCACTGGTCGACCGCGAAATGGCCGCCCGGAGCGCCCGGGGCGCCACTGAACGTGTGAGCGGCACCCCCCGTTCGTCCGAATCTCGCGAATTTCCGAGACAGAGCGTGAACAAGCTTTCTAGTGTGTGCCTGCGGTGGGAGTTGATGCTCCCTTAAACATGCCGTGAGCTCCCCGTACGGGGCCCCGGGTACGCAGATTGAGGGAGTAACGGATGATGCCTCGGCACAGGTTCGGCTTGCGTCGAAGGGTCGGTAGCAGCCTGATCGGCGCTCTTGCCGTCGCGCTGACCATTCCCCTGGTGCAGGCCTCGCCGGCCGCGGCCGACACGGCTCCGATCGCACCGGTCACGGTCTCGACGGTGAGCGCCGACGCCCTGCCGACCGTGCAGGTCAACGGGGTCGTCTGGGCCCAGGTCGTGGTGGGCAACACGGTCTACGCGACCGGGAGCTTCAGCCAGGCCCGCCCGGCCGGAGCGGCCGCCGGAACCAGCCAGACCGCCCGTTCCAACATCCTTGCCTACAACCTCAGCACCGGCGCCCTGATCACCACCTGGGCCCCGACCCTGAACGCCCAGGGCCTGGCCATCACGGCCGCGCCGGACGGCTCGGTGATCTACGTCGGTGGCGAGTTCACCTCGGTCAGCGGCCTGACCCGCAACCGGATCGTCGCGCTCAACCCGACCACGGGGGCCGTCAGCACCACCTTCACCTCGGGCGTCGGGGCCAGGGTCCGGGCGCTCGCGGTCACCTCCGACACCCTCTACGCGGGTGGCGACTTCACCTCCACCGGCGGGCTGGCCCGTAACCGGTTGGCCGCCTGGGCCACCTCGAACGGTGCGCTGCGGACCTGGGCCCCGAGCGCCGACCAGGGTGTCTCGGCCCTGACGGTGCCGGCCGGCAGCGGTGAGGTCATCGCCGGTGGTCGCTTCACCACCCTCAACGGCGAGACCCAGATCGGGATGGGCGCGCTCGACGTGACCACCGGTCAGACCAAGCCCTGGGTGGTGAACCAGACCATCCAGGACTACGGATCGGACGCCGGGATCACCTCGCTCAGCAGCGACGGCAACCAGGTCTACGGCACCGGCTACGGCTACCTGATCCACGGCACCGACGGCACCAACGCGAACCTGGAGAACTCGTTCGCGGCCACCGTCAACGGCGGAAACCTGGTCTGGGCCAACGGTTGCCTCGGTGACACGTACAGCAACTTCGTCCAGAACGGGGCCCTCTACACGGTCGGCCACCCACACAACTGCTCCGCCATCGGCGGCCACCCGCAGACCGACCCGTGGACCTACCAGCGGGCGATGGCCACCACCATCGCGGCCGGCGTCTCGCCGACCGGTACCCCGCTGACCAACCAGGGCGGCAGCCTCAACGGCCTGCCCGCCCCGGAGCTGCTGCACTGGCTGCCGACCCTGGCCGCCGGCACGTTCACCGGTCAGGGCCAGGCCGCCTGGTCGGTCAACGGCAACTCGCAGTACATCGTGCTCGGCGGTGAGTTCCCCAGCGTCAACGGCACCGCCCAGCAGGGTCTGACCCGGTTCGCGGTTCGCTCGATCGCGCCGAACAAGCAGGGCCCGCAGAACTTCGCCGGCATCACCCCGGCCCTGACCTCGCTGGCCCCGGGCGCCGTCCGGGTCTCCTGGCAGGCGTCCTGGGACCGGGACAACCGCAACCTGTCCTACGACATCCTGCGTGGCAGCACGGTCGCCAACTCCACCGTGCTGGCCACCCGAACCCTCGACTCGGCCTGGTGGAACCTGCCGCCGATGGCCTTCACCGACCGGACCGCTCCGGCCGGCACCACCCAGACCTACCGGATCCGGGTCACCGACGCGCTCGGGAACTCGCTGGTCAGCAACGCGACCTCGTTCGCGGTGCCGGCCGGGACGGCCCAGCCCAGCCCCTACACCGACACGATCCAGGGGGACGGCGCGACCAGCGACTGGCGCCTGGACGAGCCCAGCGGCACCACCGGTTACGACTGGACCGGCGGTGACGACCTGACCGTCGACGCTTCGGCGACGCGCGGCGTCGCGGGGGCCCTGCTGAACGAGACCGGTGACACGGCAACCACGTTCAGCGGCAGCGCCACCGTGCCGGCCACGACCACGCACGCCCAGAACGGCCCGCAGGTGTTCTCGGCCGAGGCCTGGATCAAGACCACCACGACCAGCGGCGGCAAGATCATCGGCTTCGGCAACAGCACCACCGGCACCAGCTCGGGCTACGACCGGCACGTCTACATGGCCAACTCGGGCCGGATCGTGTTCGGCCTCTACCCGAACACGGTCAGCGCGGTGGAGAGCCCGGCCGCCTACAACGACGGCAACTGGCACCACATCGTGGCCACGCTCGGGGCCAACGGCCAGCAGCTCTACATCGACGGCAAGAAGGTGGCCGGTCGCACCGACACCACCTCGGCCCAGGTCTTCTCCGGCTACTGGCGGATCGGCGGCGACAACGTCGGTGGCTGGCCCGACCAGCCGTCCAACCAGAACTTCACCGGCACCATCGACGAGGCGGCGGTCTACCCGACGGCGCTGAGCCTGGCCCAGGTCCGGGCGCACTACATCGCCAGTGGCCGGACCCTGGTCGTGCCGCAGAAGCCGGGCGACACCTACGGGGGCCGGGTCTGGGACGACCAGCCCGACCTGTACCTGCGGCTCGACGAGACCACCGGCACCTCGGCGGTCAACACGATCACCGCGGAGACCGGCGCCACCTACTCCGACGGCGTCACCCTCGGGACCGACCCGTCGCCGGCCGCGCCGGCCGGCAAGTCGATCACCTTCCCGACCGGTGGTCAGACCGTGGTCGCGACCGCGCCGACCAGCAACCCGCAGGTGTTCTCGATCGAGACCTGGTTCAAGACCAGCACCACCACCGGTGGGCGGATCATGGGCTTCGGCAACGCCGGCGCCGGCAGCAACAGCTCGAACTACGACCGCATCATCAACCTGCTCGACGACGGCACGCTGCGGTACGGCATCTACAACGGCACGGTCGCCACCATCGACTCGGCGCCCGGTTACAACGACGGCAAGTGGCACCACGTGGTCGCCACCCAGGGCCCGGAGGGCGAGAAGCTCTACGTCGACGGTGCCCTGGTGAACACCAGCACGGCCGTTGGACCGCAGGGGTACGACGGGTACTGGCGGCTCGGGGCCGACAGCACCTGGGGCGGCAACTCGGGCACCTTCACCGGCTCGCTCGACGAGGCCGCCGTCTACCCGACGGTGCTCTCGGCCGCCCGGGTCAACGCCCACTACCAGGTCGGGGCTCCGCAGAACACCAAGCCGGTGGCTGCGTTCAGCTCGACCCACAGCGACCTGGTGGCGACGTTCGACGCGACTGCCTCGGCCGACCCGGACGGCACGATCAGCTCGTACGCCTGGGACTTCGGTGACGGCGGCGTCGACACCGGCAGCAACCCGGTGCACACCTACGCCACCGGCGGCACGTACCACGTGAAGCTGACGGTGACCGACAACGGGGGCGCCATCGACACGGCGACCCACGACGTCACGGTGGCCGCGCCGAACCAGAAGCCGGTGGCCGCGTTCAGCAGCAACGCGACCAACCTGGCGGCCACCTTCGACGGCAGCGCCTCGCTCGACCCGGACGGCACGATCGCCTCCTACGCCTGGGACTTCGGTGACAGCTCGACCGGCACCGGAGCCACCCCGAGCCACACCTACGGCGCGGGCGGCACCTTCCCGGTCAAGCTCACGGTGACCGACAACTCGGGAGCCACCGACTCGATCACCCAGAACCTCACGGTCACGCCGGCCGCGGTGAACGACCCGCCGCACGCCGGGTTCACGTCCAGCTGCACCAACCGCAGCTGTGCGTTCACCTCGACCTCGACCGACTCGGACGGCACGGTCGCCGGTTATGCCTGGGACTTCGGGGACGGCGTCACCAGCACGGCGACCAACCCGACCCACGCCTACACCACGGCCGGCAACTACACCGTCACCCTGGTCGTGACCGACAACAAGGGCGCCACCGGCACCGCCACCGCGGTGGTCGCCCCGATTGACCCGCCGAACCAGCTCCCGGTGGCCGCGTTCACCTCGACCGCGACCAACCTGAGCGTGGCCTTCGACGGGACCAGCTCCAGCGACCCGGACGGCTCGATCGCCTCGTACGCCTGGGACTTCGGTGACAGTTCGACCACCGGCACCGGGGCGAGCCCGAACCACACCTACGCCTCGGCCGGTACCTACTCGGTCACGCTCACGGTGACCGACAACAAGGGCGGCACGAACGCCACCAACCAGACGGTCACGGTCAGCAAGGCCAACAACCCGCCGACCGCGGCGTTCACCTCCACCCCGAGCAACCTGGTGGTGGCGTTCAACGGGAGCACCTCGACCGACTCGGACGGCACGATCGCCACGTACGCCTGGGCCTTCGGTGACAGCACGACCGGCACCGGAGCCACCCCGTCGCACACCTACAGCGCGGCCGGCACCTACCCGATCACGCTCACGGTGACCGACGACAAGGGCGCTACCGGCACCGCCAGCGGCTCCGTGACCGTCACCGCCGCCGTGACCGTCCTGGCGGCCGACGCCTTCGGCCGGACCGTGGCCAACGGCCTCGGCAGCGCCGACACCGGTGGGGTCTGGACCGTCTCCGGTACGGCGAGCAACTTCGCCGTCGGCGGCGGGGTCGGCTCGATCAAGATGGGCTCGGCCGGCTCCGGTCCGGCGGCCTACCTGAACTCGGTCGCCTCCAGTGCGGTCGACCTCAAGCTCACGATGGCCTCCGACAAGGTCGGCACCGGCAACGGCGTCTACCTGTGGGTGGTCGGGCGGCACACGGCCGGCGGCGACTACCGGGCCCGCGTCCGGCTGCTGTCCAACAACACGGTGGCCATCGCGGTGAGCAAGTACATCGGCAGCACCGAGACCCTGATCGGGACCGAGACGGTCCTGTCCGGGGTGACCTACACCGCCGGGGCCAACCTCTCGGTCCGGTTGCAGGTCGCCGGCACCGGGACGACGAACCTGCGGCTGAAGGTCTGGCCCACGGGCACCACCGAGCCGTCGGCCTGGCAGAAGTCCGAGACCGACACCACCGCCGCCCTCCAGGTGGCCGGTGGGGTCGGAGTGGCCACGTACCTGTCCGGCAGCTCGACCAACGCGCCGGTCACGGCCAAGTACGACGACCTGCAGGTCTCACCGATGTGAGCTGAGGGTTCGAGCAGGTAGACCGAGGCCCGGCCCACCGGAAGGTGGGCCGGGCCTCGCGTGCGTCGCGGGTCGTGGTTCGACCGGGCTCAGGTCGCCGGGCCGCTGATCAGGCGGACCACGTCGTCGCGGTACTGGCGGACCGAGAACCGGTCCTGGGCCTCGGCCCGCGCCGCTTCGGCCCGGCTCCGGGCGGCCGGCCAGTCCTGGACCAGCCGGGTCACGGCGTCGGCCAGCGCCACCGGGTCGCCGGGGGCGGCCAGCTCGCCGTTGTCGCCGGGCCGGACGATCTCCCGCAGGCCCTGGGTGTCGCCGGCTACGACCGGGCGGCCGGCCAGCATGGCCTCGACCGCGGCGTTGCCGAACGGCTCGACCCGGGACGGCACCAGAGCGATGTCGGCCTCGTCGAGGGCGGCCCAGATGTCCGCCAGGATGCCCCGCCAGCGCACCTGATCCTCCAGCCCGGCCTCCTTGACGGCCAGCCGGACCTCGTCCTCGAACCACTCGTAGCCGGGAAAGACCCCGCCGATCAGGTCGAGCGTGGTCTCGATCCCGCGTTCGGCGAGCAGCCGCACGGCCTGGACGGCGACGTCCGTGCCCTTGCGCGGGGAGACCCGTCCGACCAGGGCCAACCGGACCGGGGCGGTGAGCTGCGGGCGGGGGGTGGTGGTCCGGTCCGGTCCGGCCACCCCGTTGTAGAGCACCTGGGTCCGGCGCCGGAGCAGGGGGAGGTCGCGAACCAGGATGTCCCGGCTGACCGTGCTGTTCGCGATCACGTCGTGCGCCAGCAGCAGGGGAGACACCAGGGCCGCACCCAGGGCTCGGGGCAGTTCTTCGGCCTCGTGCACGTGGCAGACCACCCGGCTGCGCCCGACCCGGGCCAGCACCAGCCACCAGGGCACGGTGACCGTGCTCACGTAGACCACGTCCGGGCGGGTGGATCGCAGCAGGCGCCACATGCTCGGCGTGTACCGGACCGTCTGCAGTCCCAGCCGGAGCAGGCCCCGAGGGGACAGGTAGGCCTTGCGCAGCACCGGAGCCGGGGCCACGCTGACCTCGGCTCCGGCGGCGGCCAGGTGCTCGCGCAACGGCCCTTCGGCGGTCAGGGTGACGTGCACCGCCCAGCCCGCATCGACCATGGCGGTCGCCGTCTCGAGGGCGACCCGGTCGGAGCCGTACAGTTCCGCCGACGGATGGACGATCAGTACCCGCGACCGATTCTGGTGCTTGCGCGGCATGCCACGACCCTTCTTCCGGGCAGCGACGTTGCTGCGACTACGCGGATGGTCCCCGCGCCGGCAAAATTCTATGGCGCGGGTCACCCCCGAGGTATGCGAAGCCCGTCACGCTACGTGGCGAACAACCGTATCCTCGACTTCAGGACGAGTGCTGGGAGTGGTGGTGGGATTTCGCGGGTGGGTTCGCCGCAATTGGGTGACTCTCTGTGGTCTGGCCCTGTTCATCGGCAGTGACTACAAGTTCCGGACCCGCAGCACGGAGGACTCGATCTCCGGCAAGCCGGACGCGTTCATCCTGCTCGAGCTCGGTCTCTACGGGGCGGTGGCGCTCTACTTGCTGCTGGTCCGGGCGACGCCGCCGCGAGCCACCCGGGTGCCGGTCCAGCTGCTCAGCGCCGGGGCCTACCTGGGCCTGCTGACGCTCTCGGTCGGCTACACCCCGTACCCGACCTTCGGCGCCGTCCGAGTCGTCGAGATGCTCATCCTCGGCGGTCTGACCTGGGCTGTCGCCAATCACGCGACCCGGGCCGACCTGCACCGGTTCGCCCACGGGTTCATGGTCCTGGTGGCGGTCTCGGTGCTCTACGGGATCGCCCGGCCCTCCCGGCCGGTGTCCCCGCTGCAGATCGGGCGGTTCACCTGGCTGGCCATCCACCCGGCGGTGGCCGGGGTCTTCGTCGGGATCGCCGTCGTCCTGGCGTTCGTGTATCTGGTCATGCGGCAGGACCGGCCCGGGCCGCAGTGGTCGCCGTGGGTCTACACCGCGCTGCTGTTCATCGTGACCTGGGGCCTGCTGGCCACCAGGACGCGGTCGGCCGTGCTCGGCGCCCTGGCCGGGTTGTTCGCCACCCAGTGGGTCTACCGGCGGGGTCAGCGCAAGCTCGAGCTGCTGGCCGGGCTCGCCCTCGGCGGGACCGTGGTCTACCTGACCGCCTGGAGCGCGATCGGCACCTACTTCGCCCGGGGCGAGTCGGCGGCCCAGCTGGGCAGCCTCAACTCCCGGACCGACCTGTGGGCAGTGGCCTACGAGGCGATCCGGCTGCAACCGATCTTCGGCTACGGAACCGGTGCCTCGCAGGGCATCTTCCAGGCCACGATCGGGCTCGGCGGTGGGCACAACGCGGTCATCAACGTGACCGTCGACCTCGGCCTGGTCGGCCTGGCGGTTTGGCTGATCATGGTGATCGCCCTGATCGTCGGTCTGGTCCGGCTGCCGTTCACGCTGGTCGAGGGCTATGCGATCGACCGGGTGCTGCTGATCGCCATCTTCGTCCTGATCCAGGTGAACGGGGTCTTCTTCGCCGGCCCCGGGGCCGTGTCCAACGTGGCCTCCACCTGGACGTTCCTCAGCATCGGCTGGTTGCTGGTGCTGCGCCGGACCAAACCGCAGGCGCCGGCACCGGGCCGGCACCGGCCGTTCGTGCGCTCCGCGGCCGAGGCCAGCGCCCAGTGGAACCCGATCCTGCTGGCCGAACGGCCTCAGTTCAGCGACCGGGTGCCGGTCCCGGCCGGCTCGTTCACGACGGCTCCGCCCACGGTTCCGGTCAGCCGGATCTCGCCGACCTTCAGTTCCCCACCGACGACCCCGATCGCCCGGATCACGTCTGCCCTGGCCGCCGATCAGGCGGTCGGCCATTCCCACGACCGGGCCGACGGCGAGGCCCCCGACCCGCCACCGATCACGCCGGTTCCGCGGATCGTGGCGGCCCCTCCGACGGTGCCGATCATGATGGGTCAAAACCGCAAGAACCCGCCGGTCCAGCCACCGCCGACCGGACCGTCGGTGATCGGGCCGGCCCTTTCCGCGAATGAGGACGAATGACCGAGCCCACCCGCACGGATCCAGTTCCGTCGGCGGGGCCCGGCCCGGCCGCGACCGGGGGGCCGACCCGGGGTCTGGTCCGGCTCGACTCGCTGACCGGCCTGCGCTACCTCGCGGCGATGCTGGTGGTGATCCATCACGCGGTGAACAACCCGAACCACCCGGACGGCATGGTCGACCTGCCCCTGGTGCGGCCGTTGGCGACCATCGGCTACACCGGGGTGGCGTTCTTCTTCACCCTGTCCGGGTTCGTGCTGGCCTGGTCCTGGCAGCCGGGTCGCACGCCGCGGGAGTTCTGGGTCCGCCGGTTCGCCCGGATCTACCCGCTCTACATCATCACCTGGCTGCTGGCTGTGCCCCTGATGATCTGGCTCGGCCGCAACGTGGACGTCGTCACCGTCGTCCTCGGGGCCCTGTTACTTCATGCCTGGTCGAGCGACAGTTCCGTGGTCTTCGCCCTGAACGCGCCGGGCTGGTCGCTGTCCTGCGAGGCGTTCTTCTACGCCCTGTTCCCGCTGCTGATCCTGCCGCTGGCCCGGCTCCGGGTGGGGCGGCTGTTCGTCGTCGCCGCAGCCTGTTTCGCCGTGCTCGCGGCGGTGCCGACTGTGATCTACGTCGGCTGGGGCAAGTCGGCCGTGGCGATCCTGTACTACTTCCCGGCCTACCGGGTGCTGGAGTTCGTGATCGGGATATGCCTGGCCCTGGCCATGCGCCAGGGCTGGCGCCCGAAGCTGCCGCCGTGGGCGGGACTGGTGATCGTGATCGCCGGGCTGGGCCTGGCGATGCTGATCAACGCCGCCTACGTGGCCCACGTGGCCGGCAGCGTCTCGTTGCCCCGGCCGGCCGCCGCACTGGTGATGCTCCCGTTCTACGCGGCCCTGATCGTGGTGGCCGCGGCCGGTGACCTCGACCGGGTGCCGTCGTTCTTCGCCGGCCGGTGGATGGTCCGGCTCGGTACCTGGTCGTTCGCGGCCTACATGACTCACCTGCTGCTGATCGACGTGATCGAGAAGCTCTCCGGCGACTCGCTGCCGACCGGCGGCCCGGTGTCGAACGCCGCCGTCCTGATCGGGGTGCTGGTGGCCAGCACCGCCCTCTCGGCCGTCGCCTACACCGTGATCGAGCATCCCCTGGAGCGCTGGATCCGCCGCCGCTGGGCCTGAACGACAAGCATTGCCCGGCTCACACCGGGCGGACAAAGCGTTGCCCGGCCCTCGTCATTGAGTGGCCGGGCAACGCCTTGCCGGTTCGGGGTTCAGCCGGCGGGCTGAACGCCTGGCCTCAGTCGGTCCAGATCCCCAGCTTGCGGGCCCCGACCGGGCGGTCGGTGGCGTCCGCGACGTCCTTGGGCAGAGGCTGGACGGCGACCCCGGCCGGGGCGTCGGCAGCGGCAGCGGCAGCCACCTTGGCCTGCGGCTGGGTCACCACACCACCGGTGGTACTGACGTACGGCGAACCGTTCACCTCGGACGAGCCGGCGTCCTGGCCGGTGGCGGCCCGGAAGGCCGCGACCGAGCTGAACACCTTCGGGTTGCCCGCCCCGGTCGACCAGGTGATGAGCTGCCGGGAGCTGGCCGCCGACGACCGGTTGTAGAGGTTGCCGTTCGACGTCACCTTCATCGTCTCGGCCGAGCGCTTGTGGGTGGCGTCGTCCACACACAGGACGCAGGGGGAGGCGTCGCCCGGGTAGCTGAAGATGTTGTTGGCCTGGGTGACATCGCCGGTCAGCCAGGTCATCGTCGGGTCGGGCAGCGGCTGCCGGGGGTCGTGGCCGGCGTTGGACAGGTTGCTGGCGATACGGGCGTCCTGCACGATCCAGATGGTCCGGTTGCTGCCGACGAAGGTGTTGTTCCAGATCTGCACCTGGTTGGTGTCGTTCACCTTCAAGCCGACTCCGGCGTTGCCGCTGATCAGGTTGTCCGCGACCACCGCCTTGGCGCTCAGCTCCAGGGAGGCGCCGTGGTTACCGTTGTCGACGATGTCGTTGGAGACCAGGTCGATGTCGTAGACCGACTCGTCGAACCAGACGCCGGTCGCGTAGTTGTTGCCGAAATGGCTGTCCGCGACCTGGATCCCCCGACTGCGGGTGATCTTGATCCCGCCCGCCACCGGTGCGGCCCGGAAATGCTCCACGTTGTTCCGGTCGGCCCGGGAGTCGAGCACCTTCAGGCCGTCGGCGTAGTTGGCCAGGATGCCGAGCATGCCGTTGTTGTTGGCGGTGATGTTCCGGGCCGTGTCGTTCGCCTTGGTGAAGCTGATCCCGGTGGTGGCGTTGTTGGTGATCACCATGTTCTCGACCGTGACGTTGGTGGCGTCGGCCTTGACCGCGGCGATCTTGGGGAGCGGGGTGCCGTAGCGGCGGACCCCGATGCCTCGTACCACCGAGCCGCTGGAGCGGATCGACAGCGCCTCGGCCAGGTCGCCGGCCCGGACATCCTTGCCGCCCGGGTCGGTGCCGATGGTCAGCCGCTGGGCGCCGTAGTCGACGGCGAAGGTGCCGGGGCCGACCTGACCTGGCTGAGCCACCTGCTGGAGGCTCGTGCCGTCCACCCAGACCTGGTCCGGGTGGGCCGCCATCGGGTAGTCGCTGCCGACGAAGACGAAGGCGTCCGCGGTGGAGCAGGCGCTGGCGGTGAAGCACGGGGTGGAGTCGAACTGCGTGTTCCAGCCGTCCCTGACCCAGGTCTTGCCCGAGGACTTCCAGTCACCCAGGGAGGTGCTGCCGTCGAGCCAGACCGCCTCCTTCGGGTACGACTGCAGGGTCAGCTGCTTGTTGGCCGGGATGGTCAGGCTCTCGTGGTAGCTGCCGGCCCGGACCACGACGGTCTGGCCACTGGCGGCGATCGAGATGGCCCGGGCGATCGACCGGACCGGCGCGCCGAGCGTGCCGGCGGCGCTGTCCGAGCCGTTCGGCGACACCACGACCGCGTTGGCCGGCACCGGGTAGTTGGTGGTGCCGACGGCGGCCGAGCCGGCGTTCGCCGCGGCCCGCCCGGCCCCGGTGCCGCCGCCCGGGCTCGGGTCGGTGCCCGGGCCGGGGTCGGTCGCCGTCGGGGTGGGCGTCGGGGTGGTGGCCGGGGTGGACGGCGTGGTGGCCGGGGTGGACGGCGTGGTGGCGGGGGTGGACGGCGTGGTGCCCGGGGTGGACGGCGTGGTGGACGGCTTGGTGCTGGAGGTCGCGCCCGGGGTGGGGCTCTGGCTCGGGATCGGCGTCGAGCTGGGGCTCGGCGTCGGCCGGGTCGTGGTCGGCTTGGGATCCGGCACCGTGGTCGCCGGCTGCGACGCGGAACCGAGGCTGTCGAAGGCGACGGTGCTCGGCCGGCTGCCGGAGGAGAGGTAGGCCATCAGGCCGACCGAACCGGCCGCGTCGATCGCCTGGGGCGACGTGTCCTGGGTGCTGAGGTTCCAGGCCGGGCCGTTGCCACCGCCGATCCAGGCCCGGCTGTGCAGCACGACCGGGCTGGTGCCCACGGCCTGCGCCTCGAGGGTGAGCTTCTGCCCGGACTTCAGGTGCCCGGGCAGCGTGACCGAGGGGCCGACGGTGGTCTCGACCCCGTTGACCTGCCGGGCGAAGGTCAGTCGCGATTCACCGCTGGGCAGGATCTGCACCTTGGCCCGGTAGCTGTCGCGGTTGGTCTGGCGGCGGATCAGCAGCGAGGCGTACACGCCGCCGCCGGAGTTCGGCAGGGTCGGAACCGAGAGCACGGTCCGGGTGACGGCGTCGAGGGTGCGCGTCTGGGCCAGCACGGCCGACACCGAGCCGCCGGGGGTGTTCAGCCGCAGCTCGGCTGCTCCGTGGGAGACCGAGGCCGCCGCCGGCAGTGAGAGGGTGTAGCCGCCACCGACGTCGGCGACGCCCCAGCCGCCCTTGACCGAGCGGCTCATCGAGTCCTTGACCACCACCTCGGCCGCACTGACTGGGCTGGTCCGGCCGAGGTCGGGCAGCTTGCCCGAGAAGGCGACGGCGGCGATCACGCCCACGATCACGATCGGGGCGTAGGCCAGGTTGGCCGCGCCTCGACCCCGTCGAGCGGCCCGGCGGCTCTTCTCGGCCCGGCGGACGTCCTTCCGGGAGGGGGGCGAACTACTCACTGATGCCTCGTTTCGGCCTCGTGCACGGATGGGATCGCGGACATCACGACGGCGCCTGAGAGGTTTGTCCAAGGCTATTGCCGGTCGCTCGGTCTTGTCGCGCATACATCGACTCCAGCTCGGGGAATTGAAAAGTATCGAATGCGGGGGCTCCCGCCCACTCCCACTCAGATCGGCACGCCTGTACTTCTAATGCCCTTAGCAATGAAATGGGGCCGATCGGGGGACGAACTCGACGCTTGGTGACGAAACTTCGGCCCCGGCCCCGACTCGTAGCCGCAACGCGATGGTTCACCGGCAAATAGTGATCCCAGTCACATTATTCTGCTTGAGGTTCACTTAGGAGTTCTCTAGCGTTCCTCACTCATCGTTCACCTGTCATCCGGTTCCCGTTAGCGCCAGGATGCGCGCTGCGTCACTCCTGTGTTCAAAGCGTCAGACAGAAGGTCGAGGTGCCGTAGGCTCTTAAGGCAGATCTTTCGTGGTCCTGGTGACCGCCGGATGTGATCCTGACGACATGACCGAACAGTGGGGTGAGCAGCGGCGCTGCCTCGCGGTCAGGTGTGCCCAGAGAGGGAAGGCTGTTCGTGGCGATTGAGGAAAGCAACGCTCCGGGGCTGTTCCCCTCGATCTGGCGGTACCGCTGGCTGTCGCTGGTCATCGTGATCGTCCTGACCGCACTCAGCGGTGCTGCCGGGTACCTGACCACGCCGCCGGTCAGCGCCTCCAGCACGGTCGCCCTGAAGAACCCGAGCGCCACCAACGTCGTCGCCCCCGGCGTGGTCGGCGACGCCTCGACCGCGCGGTACATCCAGCAGCGGACCGACTTCTTCACCAGCGACAAGGTGCTCGACCAGGTTGCGGCCGGGTTGCCCGACACCTCGGTGAGCAGCCTCCGGCACCGGATCAAGGCCACGTCCACGGCCGGCTCGAGCGTGATCACCGTGACCGCGACGGGGCCGGACGCGGCGCAGGCCGTTGCCCTGGCCGACAGCGTGGTGGTCGCCTACCGGACGGCCAGCAAGAAGCTGATGGACGATCAGACCGACGCCGCGGTGGCCGAGATCGCCAAGAGCCAGAAGCAGCTGGAGGCCGACGCCGGTGGCAAGACCGGAGCCTCGGCCACGGCCGCCGCGCAGACTCTCGGGGTGCTCCAGCAGCAGGTCGCGGCCCTGAAGACCGACGACCAGCTGTTCGCCGACGGGGTCGACTTCGTGCAGCAGGCCCGGCCCGAGGACGCCGTTGTGCCCGGCCCGCCGATCCGCGAGTTCGCTCTCGGACTGATCATCGGCCTGGCTGTCGCCTCGGTGGTGGCCTGGCTTCGGGCCGACCGTAACCGGCGGATCACCACGTCTCCCCGGATCGAGGCCATGCTCGGGGCCCCGCTGCTGGCCACCCTGTCCCGGCCGCACGGCCTGCGCCGCCGGCACTTCGGCCGGCGGTTCGACTCCCGGCCGATCCAGCTCAGCCTGAACCGTCTGCCGGAACCGCAGTACGGGCTGGTCGCCGCCGCCCTGATCGGCCGGGACGGCCCGGGCATCGTGGCCGTGATGTCGCCCACCGACACCGCCGACCGGGCCGATGCGGCGCTGAACGTGGCCATGGCCATCGCCAGTGACGGCGGCCGGGTGCTGCTGGTCGACGCCGACACCGCGGCCCGGCTCTCACACCGGCTGGGTTCGGGCGACCTGCAGGGTTTCCCGGTGCCGGATCACACCGTCACCCAGCTCGACTCGGTCACCCGGCTCTCGGTCCGCGAGGACATCGAGGTCGGCCTGATCGCCCCCGGGCCGCACCAGCGCACCGAAACCGTGCAAGCGCTGCGGGAATTCGTGGAGAAGCTGATCGCCGGCAAGGACCAGTACGACCTGATCGTGATCGACGCCCCACCGCTGGAGACGTCGCCGCTGATCCCGGCGCTCATCCGGGCCTCGGCGGGCATCCTCGCGGTCGTGCCCCGGGGGAGCGACGAGGCCGCGGTGGCCGAGATCCGCAGGACGGCCGAGATCTTCTCCACGCCGGTCCTCGGGTACGTCTACACCGTCGGCCGCTGATCGGACCACGTCGAAGTCCGGCATCGCCCGACCGACGCTCTTCGGACAATTCCCGATAAGTCGATCCAAGAATTCCGGACGCCGTCCGGGCGCATCAGATCTCGAATAGGGATCCGCGCCCGGCGAAAAGCCGCCACCCTTCGGAACCCGAATCCGACAACTGGATCCAGGCCTCGCCGGGTCGCCGTTCTGCCAGTTGCGGCCGAACTGCGGGTGGGTCAGGGGGCGACGGCCGAGAAGCTGCGCACAGTGGCCATCAGCGGTACCGGGGCGTCGCTGGACGACAGCACCAGGGCCAGCCCGACTGCCCCGGGAACCTGCTGGCCGGCCGTGGTGTCGGTGCCGGTGCGCTGCCAGTCGGGCTCGGCGTCGCTGCTGCGCCACACCTTCGTCCTGAGCGTGGCCGTACCCGAGCCGGCGATCTGGAACCGGAGCTTCAGCTTGGTCCCGGCGGTCAGGGTCAGCCCGGCCACCGTCTGCTCGGTGCCGATCGCCACATCGGTGGTGGTGCCGGCCCGCCGGACCAGCGAGATCCCGACCACGCCACCGGCCTGAACCCGGACCCGGGCCCGGTAGTCGGTGTTGGCGGCGGTCTGCCGGCCGATCGCGTAGAAGTACGTCGACCCGGCGGTCGGGATCTTGTCCACGGCCAGTTCGGTGGTCAGGTCGACGTCACCGGCAGCGACGGTGTTGAGCGTGGCCGTCCGGGTCGCCCCGGCAGTGGCCCCCGTGATCGTGCCGCCGTCCGCGCCGACCGCGAAGCTGGAGGCGGTCGAAACGGTCCACGGACCACCGAAGTCGGCCGAACCCCAGCCGGAGGCCACGGTTCGGGCGAACCCGTCGGTGGCGATCGTCCCGGCCGGGACGCCGGTCACGGTCACCGATGTGGTCTTGGTCGCCGTGGCTCCGGCGTCATCGGTCACGGTCAGCGCGATCGGGTAGGTGCCGTCGGCCGCGTAGGTGTGCTGGGCCGTCGGCCCGGTCGCGGTGCCGGTGTCGCCGAAGGCCCAGGCGACCGAGGCGATGGTGCCGTCCGGGTCGGTGCTGGTGCTGGTGACGTCGCAGACCCGGGCCGCGCAGCTGGCCGTGAAGTCCGCGGTCGGCGGCGTGTTGGCCACCGTCACCGTCCGGGTGACGGTGCCGGTCAGGTTGCTCGCGTCGGTCACCGTGAGCTTGACCGTCTGGGCGCCGTCGGTGCCGAACTTGTGCGTGGGCGTGGCCCCGGTGACGCTCGTGCCGTCACCGAAGTCCCAGCTGTACTGCGTGATGGCACCGTTGCCGGAGGTCGACGTGGTCGCGTCGAAGGCGCAGCTGCGGCCGGTGCAGGTCTGAGTGAACGCGGCCACCGGTGGCTGAGTGGTGCGGGCGGCGTAGTGGGCCGCCACGGTCGAGGCCGACAGCGCCCGCTGGTACACCGCCACCTCGTCCAGCGAGCCGGCAAAGTTGCCGGTGGCCGGGGCCGAGGGCCAGCCGCTCAGCGAGTCGTTGCCGAGCCGCCAGTAGCCGGAGCGGACGAACTGGGCCACGGTCGTCGTCGGGTCCGAGGCGACCAGGGCGCCGTCCACGAACAGCTGCAGGCCGACCGGGCCCTCGCCGGCGACCACGTGGTGCCAGTTGCCGTCCCGGTAGGTCGCGGGGCTGTTGATCGTGGTCCGGGTGCCGGGGTTGACCCCGAAGAACACCCGTCCGGTGTTGTCCAGGTAGAGCTTGCGGTCCGAGGTGGTGCTGGTGCCGGTGGCCGAGGAGCTCCATCCCATGAGCTGCCCGCCGCGGGTGGTTGTGGTCTTGAACCACAGCTCCTCGCTGAACTGGTCGAGCGCGTACCGCGAGGTGGCGATCGAGGCCAGCGACGGGGTCGTGGTGTTGCTGCCGAAGGTGGCCCCGGTGTCGGTGTCGTTGCCGATCGCGCCGGGGGCTCCGAGCGTCACCTGGGTCGCGTTCAGGTCGTCGGCGCCGACCACGTCCTTCAACGCCGAGCCGGTGCTCTCACCCAGGCGCCAGTACTCGTAGGGGTCGTCGTCGGTGATCACCTTGGCGTAGCGGGCCAGAGTCGGGGCCGTCGCGGTGCCGGTGACGCTCGCGCTGTTCACCGTCGAGGTGGTGTTGCCGTCGCCGTCCACGGCCCGGACCCGGTAGGTCACGGACTGCCCGGCCGGCAAGGTGCGATCGACCAAACTTTGCGCCGACTCGTTCCAGAACGCTGTGCGCGGAATGGACTTGGTGGCGATCGGGGTGCTCTTGTCGCTACGCAGCAGCTGGTAGGTGAGGTCGGTGCTGTCCCGGTCGTAGGTGCTGTTGAACGCGACCCGGACCGAACCGTCGCCCTGCACGGTCGGGACCGGGGCCAGGAAGCCGACCGGCTTGCTGGTGCTAGGGCCGGTCGGCGGCACCGCGAACCGGACCAGGGACTGCTGGGCGCCCTGGTTGACCGTGGTGAACTCGCCCCCGACGACCAGGTACTTCGCGTTGGAGTCGAGCGACCAGGGGCCGTTGCGCCAGTAGCTGCCCGAAGGCCCGCCGTCGAAGTCGGGCAGGAACTGTACCTGGGAGGGGATCGGGGCCCCGGTCGGCACCAGGCTCGTGCCGCTGCCCTGGTACCTGCCGCCGACAGTGGTGGTCTCGGCCACCAGGCGCATGTAGTTCACCGGGTTCAGCTGGGGCATCGAGTTCATCAGCGAGCAGTCGTGCGAGTGCGAGACGCCGAAGACGACGCCGTTCATCACGTTCACGGCCTGGGTGTCGCCGTAGCAACCGTCGACCCAGCGCTGCTGGCCGGTGGCCAGATCGAGCGCCATCCGGCCCTCGAACCGGGCCGCGCCGGCGCTTCCGGTGTAGTTGTAGCCGCTGACGTAGGCCGCGGTGCCGTCGTTGACGATGTCGGTGACCACGGTGCTGCTGGTCATCGTCCGGTAGGCCCAGGGCACGTTGGCCCCGGTGGTCGCGTCGACCGCCTCCAGGCCGTGCACCGCGGTGGTGTTGATCATGTCGAAGTTGCCGCCCAGGATCACCCGGCCCAGGGCCGGCGCTGCCGACAACGACCAGACCGTGAGGTCGGCCGTCGGGGCCCAGGGCAGTACCGTGCCGGAGAGATCGGTGGCCGCCAGCCGGGTCCGCGCGACGCCGGCGATGCTGGAGAAGTCACCGCCCAGGTAGACCGTGTCCGCGGTCACGGCCAGGCCCTTGACCCGGCCGTCGAGCGCCGGGTGGTACGTCGTGTTCAGGGTGTTGGTGGCCGTGTCGAAGGCGGCGATCCGCTGCCGCTGGGCGCCGTCCACGGTGGAGAAGTCGCCGGCCACGAAGATCTTCGAGCCGTCCGGCGTGGCCTTGATCCGGTAGATCGAGTCGCAGTCGTACTGCATGTTGCCGAGGCTCTTGCAGTAGGGCCCCGGGGTGACCGGGTTGCTGAAGATCTGGCCCTCGACGTCGGGAGCGAACGGCAGCAGCTCGCCGGTGCTCAGGCTGAACGCCAGAAGGTTGTGCCGGTCGACCTCACCGGCCCCGCCCACCGCGACGCCGGCCGGGCGGGCCTTGGAGAACCGGCCCCCGGCATACACCGTGTCGCCGACGACGGCGACCGCCCAGACGATCCCGTTGGTCTGCACGGTCGGCAGGGCCACCGCGCTCGGGATGGTGCTCGGCTTCGGGATCGGCATCGCCGCCCGGGCCGTCGAGACCGGTCCGGCGACCAGGGCGACCAGGGCGGTCAGCATCGACATGACGACGACCACGACGGTCGGCCGGGCGGCGGTGAACCGGTTGAGCGGGCGGGCCGGAGACGGCGCAGACGTGTGCATCAGGTCTCTTCGATCGGTCCGGGGCAACCGGACGGCAAGTACGGCGCCGCGGGACGACGGCGCCGTCGGTTCAAGCTGCTTTGCGGGTCTCGGTGCGCTTGTTGCTGTTCTGCTTGACCGCCGGCCCGCTCTTCAGGCGCAGGCAGAGGGCTTCGTAACCGGCGGCGACGTCGTCCCAGCGGTAGGCGGTCGAGGCGCGCTCGCGAGCGGCCTCGCCCCGGCCGTGGGCGGCCACCGGGTCGGCCTCGCTCTGCTCGATCAACTCGGCCAGCTGGGCCGGGGTGTGGAAGAACTGCCCGGTGTCACCGAGCACCTCCCGGTTGAAGTTGACCTCCCAGGCGACCGTGGGCGCACCGGCCCCCATCGCCCGCAGCAGGGACGGGTTGGTCCCCCCGACGGAGTGCCCGTGCAGGTAGGTGGCCGCCCCGGCGTACAGGGAGTTGAGCAGGTCCTGGTCCCAGACCCCGCCGAGCATCCGGATCCGGGGGTCGGCGGCGGCGAGGGCCTGCACGGTGCGCTCGTGCTCGCTCGGGTACGGCACCGAGCCGACCACGACCAGGGGCAGGGTGGCGGCGCTGCGGACGTAACCCTCGACGATCACGTCGACGTGGTTCTCCGGTTCCATCCGGGCCACCACCAGGTGGTAACCGCCCGGAGTGAGTTCGAGCTCGGCCAGCCGGGCCGGGTCGGCCGCCGGGATGAGTGGCGAACCGTAGGCCAGGAAGACGCTTTCGGCCTGGTACCGGTCGAGGTAGTACTCCTGGATGCCGATCGCGTCGGAGATCAGCTCGTCGGCCCAGCGGACCGCCAGCTTCTCGTTGGCCAGGTAGTACCGCCGGCCGTTGGGACCCCACTTGGCCCGTTGCCACTCCAGCCCGTCGACGTGCACGGCCACCGGGATCCGGGCGGCCCGGATGGCCGGCAGCAGGGGGGCGTTGGCCGCGTTGAACACCAGCGCGACGTCGGTACGGTGGCGCAGCAGGTGGCCGACGGACAGTGCGGTGTGGCTGAGCGTCTCCATCACCGGGTGCCGCAGGGCCGGGAGCCGGACCCGCTGCATGCCGAGGTAACTGTCGGAACGGTCGTCGCCGCGGCAGTAGACGACGACCTCGTGCCCCATCGTCACCAGACGCGAGCCGACCTCTTCGACCGCTGTCTCGAAACCGCCGTAGCGCGCGGGAACCCCGCGCGTGCCGATCATCGCAATCCGCACTGCGCCTGCCTTCTGTCGTACCGCACGGTGACTCCCGCGCGCGGCACGGCCATGACCAAAGGCACCAGCCGCCTGCGCGCGACCCCGGTGAGCATGTATCGGATCCGGGAGGACCATCGTTACAGGTCGCAGTTGACCCTGGACTCAATATTCCGAAAAGTGGCGCATGTCTACTCGGATGGACCACAGAGAGTCACTGATGATCAGCTACTGGTCAGACCGTGACCCGCCGTCCGAAAAGCCGCGATTCCCGTCAGAGCAGAGCGCGCAGATATCCGCCGTAGCCGGACTTCTCCAGGGGGGCGATCAGAGCGTTCAGCTGGACGTCGTCGATCCAGCCGTGACGCCAGGCGATCTCCTCGATGCAGCCGATCTTGTGGCCCTGCCGGGCCTCGATCACCTGGACGAACTGGGCGGCGTCCATCATGGAGTCGACGGTGCCGGTGTCGAGCCAGGCCGTGCCTCGCTCCAGGACAGTGACCTTGAGGGTCCCGGCCTGCAGGTAGGCGTCGTTGACGGCGGTGATCTCGAGTTCCCCGCGGGCGCTGGGAGTGATCGAGGCGGCGATGGTGACCACGTCGTTGTCGTAGAAGTACAGGCCCGGCACGGCGAAGTTGCTCTTCGGCTCGGCCGGCTTCTCCTCGATGGACAGCACCGTGCCGTCGTCGTCGAACTCGACCACGCCGTAGTCGCTGGGGTTGGCCACGTGGTAGGCGAACACGTGCCCGCCGCTGACGTCGGAGTTGTCGCGCAGTGCGGTGCCGAGGCCGGCGCCGTAGAAGATGTTGTCGCCCAGCACCAGGGCCACGCTCTGGTCACCGATGAAGTCGGCGCCGATGACGAACGCCTGGGCCAGTCCTTCGGGGCGGGGCTGGACGGCGTACTCCAGTCGCATGCCGAGGGCGGTGCCGTCGCCGAGCAGCCGGCGGAACTGGTCGTTGTCCTCCGGGGTGGTGATGATCAGCACCTCGCGCACGCCCGCCATCATCAGGGTGGACAGCGGGTAGTAGATCATCGGTTTATCGTAGATCGGCATCAGCTGCTTGCTGATGCCCTTGGTGATCGGGTAGAGCCGGGTGCCGGAACCGCCGGCCAGGATGATGCCGCGCATCCGCCGACCCTAACCGGCCGAGCCGGCGGGGCCGGCGGGGCTGACCGGGCTGACCGGGCTGACCGGGCTGACCGGGCCGGCCGGGCCGGCCGGGCCGGCCGCCGAACCGGCTCTCAGCTGCTGGTAGTAGGCCTGACAGGCGGCGTGGTCGGGCAGTGCCCCGGCCGCCCGGGCCTGGGCCAGCGAGGGGGCCGAGGTGTCCTTGTCCGACAGCAGCAGGCCGGTGTCGGCCGGCCAGTCGATGTTCAGGTCGGGGTCGAGCGGGTTCAGGCCGTGCTCGCCGGTCGGGTTGTAGACCGAACTGCACAGGTAGACCACGGTGGCGTCGTCGGTGAGGGCGGCGAAGCCGTGGCCGAGCCCCTCGGCCAGGTACACCGCGTTGTGCTCGCGGTCGTCCAGCCGGACGGTGTCGTACGTGCCGAAGGTGGGCGAACCGACCCGGATGTCCACGATCACGTCCAGGACGGCGCCGCGCACGCAGGTGACGTACTTGGCCTGGCTCGGTGGGACGTCGGCGTAGTGGATGCCGCGGACCGAGCCCCGGCGGGAGACCGAGCAGTTGGCCTGGGCCAGGTCGAGCCGGTGGCCGACGGCTTCGGTGAGGGCCTCGTGCCGATACCACTCCAGGAAGACGCCGCGATCGTCGTGGAACTGGCGCGGGTGGATCGAGAATGCATCCGGTACGGCCAGTTCGGTGACCTTCATGCGGTGCGGGCCTTCCAGTTCGCCGGGTGATCCACCGCACCGTACTGAATCCGGCCGGGTTCGGCGGCAGAAGGGGCCCGGTGTTCCGGTAATCACAGTGCTGATCACCGGTCGACCGGTACATTTGACCAGGCAGAACGACCGAACTGACTGATCGGCAGGAGACAACAGGTGCGGATTCTGGTCACCGGTGGGGCCGGTTTCATTGGTTCTCACTATGTGCGGACGCTGGCTTCGGGTGGCTATCCGGCGTACGAGGGCGCCCAGATCGTGGTGCTGGACAAGCTGACCTACGCCGGCAATCCGGCCAATCTGGATCCGGTTCGGGGCAATCCGCGCCTGAGCCTGGTCGAGGGCGACATCCTGGATCGGGCCCTGGTCGACGACCTGATGGTCGGTACCGACCTGGTGGTGCACTTCGCGGCCGAGTCGCACGTGGACCGCTCGATCAGCGGTGCCGCCGACTTCGTGATGACCAACGTGGTCGGCACCCAGACCCTGCTGGACGCCGCGCATCAGGCCCGGGTGGGCCGGTTCGTGCACGTCTCGACCGATGAGGTGTACGGCTCGATCGACAGCGGTTCGTGGTCGGAGACGCAGGCCCCGGAGCCGAACTCGCCGTACAGCGCGAGCAAGGCCGGTAGCGACCTGATCGCCCGCTCGTACGCGCGTACCCACGGCATGGACGTGGTGGTGACGCGTTGTTCGAACAATTACGGGCCCTACCAGTTCCCGGAGAAGGTGGTCCCGTTGTTCGTGACCAACCTGATCGACGGGCTGGCGGTGCCGTTGTACGGGGACGGGCTGAACATTCGCGACTGGCTGCACGTGGCCGATCACTGCCGGGGGATTCAGCTGGTCGCCGAGGGCGGGCGGGCCGGTGAGGTCTACAACATCGGCGGCGGTACGGAGCTGACCAACCGGGAGCTGACCGAGCGGCTGCTGGCCGCCTGTGGTGCGGACTGGTCGAGCGTCGAGCCGGTGGCCGACCGCAAGGGCCACGATCGCCGGTACTCGGTGGACATCGCGAAGATCTCGGCTGAGCTGGGGTATGCCCCGCAGGTGCCGTTCGAGACCGGGCTGGCCGAGACGGTGCAGTGGTACCGCGATCATCGTGAATGGTGGCAGCCGCTCAAATCCCGTGCCGCGCTGAGCAAGTGAGCGATGTGAGCGAGAACCGGCGGTGGATCGTCACCGGTGCCGGCGGCATGCTGGGCCGGGATGTGCTGGCTGCCCTCGGCCGGGCCGGGGTGGACGCCGGTGCGGTCACCGCGTTCGACCGCGCCGGCCTCGACATCACTGATCAGGACGCCGTGCGCGCGGCGGTGCAGGAGAACACCGGGCCGGGCGATGTGGTGGTCAACTGCGCGGCCTGGACCGCGGTGGACGACGCCGAGGCCCAGGAGCCGGCCGCGTTCACGGTGAACGCGGTGGGTCCGCAGCTGCTGGCCCGGGCCTGCGCCGCCAGTGGGGCCCGGTTGGTGCAGATCTCCACCGACTACGTGTTCGACGGGCAGGCCAGCACCCCGTATCCGGTCTCGGCGCCGGCCGCGCCGCGCTCGGCCTACGGGCGGACGAAGGCGGCGGGGGAGTGGGCCGTGCGGGCCGAACTGCCGGACGGGCACTGGATTCTGCGCACGGCGTGGTTGTACGGGCAGCACGGGCCCAGTTTCGTGCGGACGATGGCCCGGCTGGAGGGCCAGCGGGAGTTCGTCGAGGTGGTGGACGACCAGCACGGCCAGCCGACCTGGACCCGGGACCTGGCGACCAGGATCGTCGAGATGGTGGACGCCGATGCCCCGGCGGGCACGTATCACGCCTGCGCGAGCGGGCAGACGAGCTGGCACGGCCTGGCCACGGCGGTGTTCGAGCTGCTGGGGGCCGACCCGGGCCGGGTCCGTTCGACCACCTCGGCCGCCTTCGTCCGCCCGGCCCCGCGGCCGGCCTACTCGGTGCTCGACCTGTCGGCCTGGGACAAGGCCGGCCTGCCGTCCATGCGGGCCTGGGACGAAGCCCTGACCGAGGCCGTGCGCACCGGCGACGTCACCGGCTGAGGCTCGCCGCGGCGAGCCTCAGCCGGTCGGTGTCTCAGCGGTCGAGGTCGGGCACCAGCCAGACCGCGCCCAGCGGCGGCACCCGCAGCACGACCGAGGCCGGCATGCCGTGCCACGGCACCGGTTCGGCCTGTACCGAGCCCAGGTTGCCGACCCCGGACCCGGCGTACTGGGCGGCGTCCGTGTTGAGGATCTCGAGCCAGGTACCGACGTGCGGGACGCCGAGCCGGTAGCCCTCGTGCGGGCCGCCGGAGAAGTTGATCACCGAGACCAGGCTGTTGCCGTCGCCGTCGTGCCGGACGAACGAGAACGTGTTGGCCACGGTGTCGTTGGCGTCGATCCACTCGAAGCCGGCCGGGTCGTTGTCCAGGGCCCAGAGGGCCGGGTGCTCGGTGTAGACCCGGTTCAGGTCGCGGACCAGCTGCTGCAGCCCGGCGTGCCAGGGCGTGTCTTCCAGCCACCAGTCCAGGCTGCGGTTCTCCGACCACTCGGCCTCCTGGCCGAACTCGGAGCCCATGAACAGCAACTGCTTGCCCGGGTGCGACCACATGAAAGCCAGGTAGGCGCGGACGTTGGCGAGCTGCTGCCAGCGGTCGCCGGGCATCTTGCGCAGCAGCGAGCCCTTGCCGTAGACGACCTCGTCGTGGCTGATCGGCAGGGTGAAGTTCTCGGTGTAGGCGTACATCAGCGAGAACGTCATCTGGTGGTGGTGGTACTGCCGGTAGATCGGCTCCTTCTCGACGTAGCCGAGGGAGTCGTGCATCCAGCCCATGTTCCACTTCAGGCCGAAGCCCAGACCGCCCAGGTGGGTCGGCCGGGTGACGCCCGGCCAGGCGGTCGACTCCTCGGCGATGGTCATGATGCCGGGCACCCGCTTGTAGGCGGTGGCGTTCATCTCCTGCAGGAACGAGACCGCCTCGAGGTTCTCCCGGCCGCCGTAGATGTTCGGCAACCACTCGCCGGCCTCGCGGTCGTAGTCGAGGTAGAGCATCGAGGCCACGGCGTCGACCCGCAGGCCGTCGATGTGGTACTCCTCCAGCCAGTAGACGGCGTTCGCGACCAGGAAGTTGCGCACCTCAGACCGGCCGTAGTCGAAGATCAGCGTGCCCCATTCCTTGTGCTCGCCGCGACGCGGGTCGGCCGACTCGTAGAGCGCCTCGCCGTCGAACCGGGCCAGCGCCCAGGCGTCCTTGGGGAAGTGCCCGGGCACCCAGTCGACGATCACCCCGATCCCGGCCGCGTGCAGCGCGTCGACCAGGAAGCGGAACTCGTCCGGGCTGCCGAACCGCGAGCTCGGCGCGTAGTAGGACGTCACCTGGTAACCCCAGGAGCCGCCGAACGGGTGCTCGGCCACCGGCATCAGCTCGACGTGGGTGAACCCGAGGTCGACGACGTAGCCGACCAGTTGCTCGGCCAGGTCGCGGTAGCTCAGGCCCTGCCGCCAGGAGCCCAGGTGCACCTCGTAGACGCTCATCGGGCCGGCGTGCGGGTTGGTCTTCGCCCGCCGGGCCAGCCAGTCGCCGTCCTGCCACTCGTAGGTCGACTCGACCACCACGGACGCCGTCAGCGGCGGCACCTCGGTGCCGAAGGCCATCGGGTCGGCCTTCTGCCGCCAGTAGCCGTCCCGGCCGAGGATCTCGAACTTGTACCGGGTGCCGACGCCGAGGCCGGGCACAAAGATCTCCCAGACCCCGGAGCCGCCCAGGCTGCGCAGCGCGTGGGTGCGCCCGTCCCAGTTGTTGGCGTCGCAGATCAGCCGGATCGACCGGGCGTTGGGGGCCCAGACCGCGAACGCCGTCCCCTCGACCGGGCCGATGATGCCGGGGAACTGGCGCGGGTGGGCGCCGAGCACGTTCCACAGCTCTTCGTGCCGGCCTTCGGCGATCAGGTGCAGGTCGACCTCGCCCAGCCCGGGCAGGAACCGGTACGGGTCGTCGACAACGACCTCGCCGACGCCCTCGTAGGTCACCGCGATCCGGTAGTCGCCGACCGTGGTCCGGGGCAGCGCGCCGACCCAGATCCCGTCCCGCTCGTGGGCCAGCGGGAACCGGCTGCCGTCCTCGACGATCACCGCGACCTCGCGGGCCAGCGGGCGCAGGGTGCGGACGGTGACCGAGCCCTGGTACGGGTGGGCACCCAGCACGGCGTGCGGGTCGTGGTGCTCGCCCGCGGCGACCGCGGCCAGCACGCCGACGTCGGCCGGCTTGATCGTCGGCCCCGTCGAACTCGTCGGCCCCGTCGGCCCCGTCGGCCCCGTCGAGCTCGTCGAGCTCGTGGATGCCGTCGGCGTCGCGATCACGGCCGGTTCGGTGGCGACGGGCGGGGTCGCACCGGGGTGGTCGTCCGGCACCGTTTCGGGCGGGTTGCCTGAAGTTCGAGACTGAGCCATGCGGGAAGTCTGGCACGCATCGGGTGACTCGTCCTGGTGCCGCGCCCCCGGGTGCCACCCAGCGGATCGTCGCTGATCGGCCGATGGGACCGGCTGCTGGACCGGTCGGCGGACCGGCGAGGTGGGGGTCACATCAGGTGACAACGCGGAGTGGCCGTTCGGCTACCGGTTCCGACACTAGAGTCGGGTGGTCGTCCAGTTGGAAGGTGTGGTTCATGAGGCCGCGGGTGCTGCTGGTGTGCACCGCGAACATCTGCCGGTCACCGGCCGCGGCCCGGCTGCTGGCCGGCCGGCTCGGCCCGTCGATCGACCTGGTCAGCCGGGGCACCCGGGCCGTGCCGGGCGCCGGGATGTGTGAGGTCTCGGCCAATTGGGTGCTGATGAACGGTGGGGACGCCGCGGGCGGGCATGTCTCGCGGCAGCTCGAGCTGAGCGACATCAAGGCCTCGACCGTGATCCTGACCGCGACCCAGCGGCACCGGGCCAAGGTGATCGAGATGCGCCCGTCGGCTCAGGTCCGCACCTTCACGCTGGCCCAGGCGGCCCGGATCGCGCATTGGCGGGGGCCGGCCGGCCTGCCCGCCGGGGCCGATCTGCCGGATCGGCTGCTCTGGCTGGCCGAGGAGCTGGACGCCAATCGCGGGGCGGCGCCGCGCTCCGGCCCGGAGTCGGCCGACGATCTGCCCGACCCGCACCAGGGAGCTCGGCACGCCGACGTCTTCGGAGCCTTGCTGGCGGCCGTCGACACCTTCTGCGCGCCGTTGACGCCCCTGGTCCGGTGATTGCGTCCCGGGCCACGGCCGGGGTGGGTGGGCCTACTGGATCAGGAGTGGGGCTCGGGGGAGAACTCGGCGGCCGGGGCCGGGGTCTGCCGGCCCTCGCAGGAGGGGCAGAGCTCGCGGATGTTGCGGATCGGGCCGCTGCGCCGCCAGTCGTTCCACTCGTCGGAGTAGACCGTGCCCGCACCTCGGCAGGTCGCGCACAGGCCCGGGTCGTCGGCGGTGTCGCTCGCGTCGTCGTCCGAACGGTGCCGCAGCAGCATGAACAGGCCGACGGTCAGCAGCAGCACCGGCAGCCAGAGGCCGCGATAACTGGAAACGGCCAGATCCTGGATCAGGAGGAGGGTGCCGCCCAGTGACAGCAGGCAGCCGAAGATCGCGTTCACGGCGCTTCCTTCCCCATTGACGGTCGGCGCGGGTGCTGGCCGACTGTGCGCGGCCACGAGCCGGGCCGCACGCAGTGGCAGGTTTGGCGAGGCTTGTCGCGCACGTCCGCGTCACTACCGCCAAGCGCCAAACTAGCGCATTGTCCGATGTATACAACCCCTTGGCCCGGGCCGCTTTAGCGCACTCGGCCCGGACCTGCTACCAGAATCGGGTGAATATCCGGTCAGAACGGTGTTTCGCCGGGTAGGCCAGGTCGGAGGGAACCGGCCTGAGCCGACGACCGCTACGAGCCGCCGGGCAGTTACAGCGAGCGCTTGGAACGGTGGTGCCGGGGAACCCCGGTGCTGTTGGGCTGGGCCGGCTCGGCCGGCCGGCCGTCGGCCCCGACACCGTTCAGCGCCGGCCCGTTCGCTGCCTGTCCGTTCGCGGCCGGCCCGTTCAGGGCTGGTCCGTTCTGCGCCCGCCCGTTCGGGGCCGGTCCGGTGGGCCGGCTGCCGGTGGGCCGCGAGGCCGGCGGGTAGCCGTTGGCGGCGAAACCGTTGGGCGGAGTGCGCAGCGGGTCGTCCTCGGCCGCGGCCAGGTCGAGCAGCACCGGGGAATCCTCCGGGGCCGGGATGGGGTCCGGGCCGGGCCGCGAGGCGCTCCGGCCGGTGACGGCGTCCAGACGGTCGAAGAAGCCGCCGGACCCGGCCCGGGCGCCCGAGCGGGACGGCACCGACTGGGCCGGCAGCCGGGGAGGCCCGGCGGTGGTGACGGGCGAGGCCACCGGCTGGGCCTGAACCGGGGCCTGAACCTGGGCCGGCGGCCCGGGCGTCTGGACCGGGGGCGGTGGACTGTACTGGCCGGGCTGCTGGAACTGGCTCTGCTGGTACGGGCCCGCCTGCTGGAACTGGTCGGACTGGAACTGGTCGGGCTGCAACTGGTCGGGCTGGTACTGACCGGGCTGGTACTGGTCGGACCGGTACTGGTCCGGCTGGTACTGGTCGGGCCGGTACTGGTCCTGGTTCGCACCCTCGTCGGGCGGCAGCGTCACCGAGACCGGCATCGACCGGGCCGGGGCCGGCGCCGGCGCCGCCGCGACGACCTCCTTCTGCTTCGAGCGTTTGCTCCGGGAGGTGCTCGGCTTCGGCTGCTCGACCGGGGTGGCCGGGCCGTAGCCGTAGCCGTAGCCGTAGCCGTCGTAACCCCCGCGCCGCTTCTTGCGCGGGGCGAAGTTGAGCACCGTGCCCAGCACCTTGGCGTTCACTGAGCTGAGGGCCTGCTGGGCCCGCTCGACCTCCTCGCGGCGGCTCTTGCCGTGCCGGACCACCAGGATCGCCCCGTCGGCGGCGGCGGCCAGCACGGCGGCGTCCGTGACCGGGAGCAGCGGGGGCGCGTCGATGATCACCAGGTCGTAGTGGTTGGCCAGGCTGTTGAGCAGGTGGCTCATCTGCTGCGAGCCGAGCATCTCGGACGGGTTCGGCGGCGTCGGACCGGAGGGCAGCACGGCCAGGGTGTCGCGCTGGTAGCTGACGATCACGTCGCGCAGCTCGTGCTGGCCGGCCAGCACGTTGGTCAGGCCGGCGGCGTTGCTGATCCCGAAGTACTTGCCCACCGCCGGCTTGCGCAGGTCGCCCTCGACCAGGACGACGCGCGCCCCGCTCTGGGCCAGGGTCAGGGCGATGTTGCAGGCGGTGGTCGTCTTGCCCTCGGCCGGCAGGGCCGAGGTGATGGTGATCACCCGGGGCGGGTCGTCGACGTCCGCGAACTGGAGGTTGGTCCGCAGGGTGCGGAACGCCTCGGCCCGGCCGCCGAACTGATCGGCGGTGACCAGTGGCTGTTTGGCGGCGGTCGAGTCGTACGGCACCACGCCGAGCGGGATCGAGCCGGTCAGGCGCTCGATGTCGCTCACGCCGCTGACCGTGGTGTTGAACTGGTCGCGCAGCACCGCGGCGCCGATCCCCAGGCCCAGCCCGACGATCAGGCCGAGCGCCAGGTTGAGCGGGATCCTCGGCGAAACCGGCGCTCCCGGCACCTCGGCCGGCCGGGTGATCGACACCTTGACCGGCGAGACCACGCGACCGGCGGGAGTCTCCAGAGTGGCGATGAAGTGCGGGAACTGGGCGCCGACGGCATTGGCGATCCGGGCCGCCCGGTCCGGATCGGTGTCGGTCACGCTGATCTCGAGCAGGACGGTGTCGAGCGGGCTGCTGGCACTGATCTTGCCGGCCAGCTCCTCGGCCGTGTACGGCAGGCCGAGCTGGGTGATCACCGCCTGGGCGATCTCCGGGCTGGTGACCAGCGCGGCGTACGACTTGACCCGCTGCTGGGTGAACGTGCCGCCCTGGCTGAGCGTGGAGATCGTCGGGTCCGGGCTGCGGACCGAGATGAACAGCTGGGTCTGGGCGGAGTAGATCGGTACCTGGCGGTAGGTGAAGGCGGCCGCCCCACCGAGGCCGAGCATCGCGAGCAGGGCCACGACCACCCATTGCTGCCGGAGCACTCGCAGGTACTGGGTCAGGGTCACCGGACGTGCCGCCTTGTCATCTCGCTCCTCCACGCAGCTGGTCTGCGAGCCCTACCGTACCCATTTCAGCTACAGATTGAGAGCGAACGATCGCAGTGGGTGAGAAAGTACTAGCCCGTAGGCTGGTGCGCATGATCGCTCTTGTCACCGCGGATCTGTCCGGCCAGCCGTTCGACGACATGGACCGCCCCCCACTCGAGCAGGCGTTCGCCGGCCGGGCGCCGGCCCGGTTCGTCCGCTGGGACGACGCCACCGTGGACTGGGCCGGTTTCGAGCTCGTCGTGCTCCGCAGCACCTGGGACTACACCGGCCGGCTGGCCGAGTTCCGCCTCTGGCTGGACCAGGTCTCCGCGACCGGCCGGTTGCTCAACCCGGCCCCGACCGTGCTCTGGAACGTGGACAAGGCTTATCTGGGGCAGCTCCGGGACGGCGGGGTGCCGGTCGCCGCGACCGGCTACCTCGACACCCTGGCCGGGTTCGACGCCGACCTGGCCACGCTGACCTCCCGCGAGGTGGTGGTCAAGCCGTCCGTCTCGGCCGGCAGCGACCACACCGGCCGGTTCGACCGCGACGACCCGGCCGCCCGCGAGCTGGCCGGGCGCATTCTGGAGCTGGGCAAGCAGGTGATGCTGCAGCCCTACTACGAATCGGTGGGGCGCCAGGGCGAGGTGTCGGTGGTGCACTTCGACGGCGAGTTCTCCCACGCCTTTCGCAAGGGCCCGATCCTGGACCGGGGCGGGGCGTTCTTCGGCGGCGACTACACCGAGGTGGTCGAGCCGGTGGCGCCGACCGACGTCCTGCTGTCCGCGGCCGAGGCGGCGCTGGACTGCTACCAGGGCCTGGTCGGCACCGAGGCGGCTCTGGCCGGTGCTGAACCGCTGCTCTACTCCCGGGTCGACTTGATCGAGGACGACGAGGGCCGGCCTCGCTGCCTGGAGCTGGAACTGGTCGAGCCGAGCTTCTTCTTCGAGACCGACCCGAAGGCGGCCGACCGGTTCGTGAGCGCCGTACTCCGGCGGCTCTGACTACCTGCGCCCGGCCAGCAGAGGCAGGTCGCGGCCGGTCTCGGCCACCTCGTCGCACCAGGTCAGCACCATGGCCACGGCCGGTTCGTCGAGCGAGCGCCGGCCGACGCGGACGTCGTTGAGCAGGTAGGCGCGCAGCGCGCGGGCGTCTCGGCGGCGTTGGGCCGAGAGGCTCAGGAGCGGTGCGGCGTGATAGCCGGCCGCCAGGATGGCCAGAAGTCCGAGCAGGACGAGATTCCCCATGACCACAGAGCGTACTGACTCGATTACACCAGTTTCGGGCTTCTGGTGGATTCGTTGGCGTCCCGGGGTGGCGTCGGTCACGTCCCGCGCCGGGCGGGCAACCCAAGGTGAATGAATCTCGGTCGCGCTCTGGTGTATTTGTCTAACTCCGTGTCATCCTGACCGGGAAGACAGGGGGAAATGACCAGATATGGGGGACTGGTGGCGGATGAGACTACGGAGTGAACGTTCGGCGACCCGATTCGGTCGGATCGTGACGTCGGTGGCCTTGATCGGGTCGGCGGTCGGCCTGGTCGGGTGCTCGGCGCACGACGATCCGGCCCCGAGCCCGTCCCGATCGCCGGTGCAGGTGTTCGACCGGTCCGGCACTCACCACGTCGGCTTCACCTCGCCGAGCGGCAACATCGCCTGTGCCTTCGACGCCTCCACCACCACCAACGCCGCGGGCTCGGTGCGCTGCGAGATCACCGTCAAGGACTGGACGCCGCCGGCCCAGCCGGCCGCCTGCAACGTCGACCGGGGGCTGGACCTGACCCTGGAGAGCCAGGCCCAGCTGCTCTGCGCCGGCGACACCGTCCGGGCGTCGAGCAGCCCGCTGCTGCTGCCCTACGGCACGTCGATCCGGTTCACCCCGTTCACCTGCACCAGCCAGCCGGCCGGGATCGACTGCGAGAACACCGTGACCCGGGCCGGCTTCCTGCTCAGCCGGGAGCGCTATGAATTGCGCAATCCGTGACCATTTCGGGCGTCGGCGTCCACTAGCGTTGCGAACGTGATTCGGCCCAGCGAGCAGTCCCGTCAGTATTGTCGGATCGGCGCCCTGCTGCTGGCGATCGTGATGGCGTTCGCCGTTGCCGGCTGCACGGTGACCAACGGGACGACGTCGGCCCAGTCGGCCGCCAAGAGCACCAAGGCGAGCGCCAAGGACGACAAGTCCAAGGACGACAAGTCCAAGGACGTCGCTGCCCCCTCGGGCAGCGCGCTGAAGGAGCTGGACAGCATCCCGGTCAAGGGCCGGGCCCCCGAGACCGGTTACAGCCGGGACGAGTTCGGCCCGGCCTGGGCCGACACCGACCACAACGGCTGCGACCAGCGCAACGACATCCTGCGCCGGGACCTGACCGACGAGACGTTCAAAGCCGGCACCCACGGCTGCGTGGTGATGAGCGGCACCCGGAACGATCCGTACACCGGCAGGACCATCGCGTTCCGCAAGAGCGCCGCCACCGCGATCCAGATCGACCATGTCGTCGCCCTGCAGAACGCCTGGGTCACCGGGGCCTACCACTGGACCGAGGCCAAGCGGGAGTCGCTGGCCACCGACCCGCTGAACCTGGTGGCCGTCGACGGCTCGACCAACGAGTCGAAGGGCTCGGGGGACGCCGCCACCTGGTTGCCGCCGCACAAGTCGTACCGCTGCGCCTACGTGGCCCGCCAGGTGGCGGTCAAGGCCAAGTACGGCGCCTGGATGACCAAGGCTGAGAAGGCGGCGATCAGGACCGTCCTCACCACCTGCCCGAAGCAGCCGCTGCCGGCGGCCGCGAAGATCCCGCTCGGCGACGGCTCGACCGCGCCGTCCGGAGGGTCTGGGGCGTCCGGGGGGGCCGGAACGGTCAGCCCGGGCGCGTACTGCGATCCGGAAGGGGCCACCGGCAAGACCGAGAGCGGCACCCGGATGAAGTGCTCCTCCGAGGACGGCGACCGCCCCCGCTGGCGCTCGGCCTAGAGTCCCGCCGGCCGCTCGTGCACGCTGACCGCGTAGCCGTCGGCGGCGTCGTCCCGGAACGGCTCGCCGTCCCAGCTCGACCACCGCGAGCGCAGCCGCAGTCCGGCAGCGCTCGCCGCGGCGTCGTACCGGCCGGTCGAGCGGAACCGGGCCGTGGCCGGGGCGGAGGCGGGCAGATGGGCGTCGTCCAGCCCGAAACCGGCGATCAGCAGCCCACCGGGCGCGAGCGCCCCGGCCAGCGCGGCCAGCACCGCGGTCTCGGTCCCGGGGGTGAGCAGCGGCATCACGTTGCCGGCCGCGACCACGGCCGCGAACTTCCGGCCGTCCAGCCGGCCGGTGAGGTCGGCCAGGTCGGACTCGACCCATTCCAGTTCCGGGTACCGCCGCCGGGCCTCGCCGAGCATTCCGCCGTCCAGGTCGACCCCGAGCGTGCGGTAGCCGGCGGCGGCCAGCCGGGCCGCCACCCGGCCGGTGCCGCAGCCGGCGTCCAGCACCGGGCCGGGGGCCGGCACCAGGCCGGCGACCAGATCGGCCTCGCCGTGCACGTTCCGGCCCGAGGCCGCCAGCCGTTCGAACCGGTCCGCGTATCCACCGGCCCGGCGGGCGGCCGCGGCCGGGTCGAGGTCGCCCAGCCAGGGGTTCTGGCTCATCCGCCGGCCGGGTCGATCCGGATCCCGCGCGGGTTGGTCGGGATTGACGACTCCGGGGGCAGCGGTTCGCCGGTCGCGACGATTTCCGGGGCCGGCTCGGCGACCGGAATCGGAGCCGAGGCCGGAGCCGGGACCGGCCGCGCGCTCCCGCCCGGCGGCTCCGACAGTTCGGGAACCCGCTGGTAGCGCGCCTTTCGGCGAAGGATCGGCGATTCGACCAGGTACCACGACGCGGCCGCGACCGCGATCGCGAGCACGCCGGCCATCAGCCGCTGCTTTCCGGTCAGTTCGTGTCCGTTCGGCTCGAGGCTGATCAGCAGATAGTTCCACAGGTACAGCCCGTACGAAATCTTGCCGAACCAGCGTAGGACGCCGAGGTTCAGCACCGGCAACCGGCCCACACCCAGCACCACCAGCACCCCGCCCAGCGTCACCGGGAACATCAGCAGGGTCGAGCTGCGCCAGTGCGAGACCGGGAGCCGGGTCAGCAGCAGCGGCAGGACGCAGACCGCGGCCAGGGCGGCGACGGCCACCGGCCCGGGCAGGGTCAGGGCCGGCCGGGCTCGCAGGCCGGTCGCCAGCGCGCACCCGGCGAGCAGGAAGACGGCGTTGGTGTCGGGCGCGTAGTAGGTCCAGTTGTAGCCCAGGACCAGGGTGGCCAGCACGTGCCAGAGTCCGGCGATCGCGGTCAGCCCGAGCACGGCCCGGGCCAGAGCGTGTGGGTTGCCCCTGACCCGGCTCCCGATCAGGGCCAGCGCGAACGGCCAGAGCAGGTAGAACTGCTCCTCGACGGACAGCGACCAGGCGTGCGGCAGGACCCCGAAATGGCCGGTCGCGCCGGCCCAGTCCTGGACGTAGAACAGGGTGGTGAGCAGGCCGGCGGTGACTGAGCCGAGCCGAGGGTCGGACACCGCCCACAGCAGCACCGGCGTCAGGACGACGATCAGCACCAGCGCCGGGAACAGCCGCAGGGCCCGGCGCAGGTAGAAGGCGGGCAGGCTGACCGCGCCCCAGCGGTCCCGCTCCTTCAGCAGCAGGGTGGTGATCAGGTAGCCAGAGAGCACGAAGAAGATCGCCACTCCGGCCGGCCCGAGCAGTTCGGCGTGATAGCTGCTGACGTGGGAGGCCACCACCATCAGGACGGCCAGCCCGCGCAGGCCGTCGAGGGCGGGCACCCGGCGCTGGGTGACCGGAGCGGTTTCAGAGGTCGGCACCTGCCGATGCTGCGCAGTGGCCGGGGACCGGCGCAGGCGGACCGTCCCTGGTTCATCCTGATGGAGCCATCGTGGAATACTGGGCCGACAAGTAAGGCTTACCTAACTTACACTCTGAAGGGCGGCCTCCGATGACTCCGATCTCGACCACCGTGCAGCGCACCGATCAGCTCAGCCCGACCATGGTCCGGGTGGTCGTCGGCGGGGCCGATCTGGCCCGGTTCGCGCCCAACCCGTACACCGACGCCTACGTGAAGCTGGTCTTTCTCCGGCCCGGCGTCGACTACCCGCGCCCGCTCGACCTGGACGCCGTGCGGCAGCAGCTCGATCCGGCCGACTGGCCCCAGCAGCGCACCTACACCGTCCGGCACTGGGATCCGGCGGCCCTGGAGCTGACCGTCGACTTCGTGGTCCACGGCGACGAAGGGCTGGCCGGCCCCTGGGCCCGCCGGGCCCGGCCCGGCGACGAGCTGTTCGTCCTGGGCCCGGGCGGTGGGTACGCCCCCGACCCGACCGCCGACTGGCACCTGCTGATTGGCGACGAGAGCGCGCTGCCGGCCGTCGCGGCGTCCCTGGAGGCCCTGCCGGCCACCGCCGTCGGCCACGTGCTGATCGAGGTCGACGGCCCCGAGCAGGAGCAGACACTCCTCGCCCCGGACGGCGTGAGCGTGCGCTGGGTGCACCGCGACCACGGCGATCCGGGGACGGCGCTGGTCGCCGCGGCCGCGGCGCTGCCGTTCGCGACCGGCCGGGTCCAGGCCTTCGTGCACGGCGAGGCCGGGGTGGTCAAAGAGCTGCGCCGGCTGCTGAAGCTGGAGCGCGGCATCCCGGCGTCCCAGCTGTCGATCTCCGGCTACTGGCGTCAGGGCGCCGACGACGAGGCCTGGCGGGCGATCAAGCGAGCCTGGAACCAGGAGATCGAGCAGGCCGAAGCCGCCGCCGCGACGTCCTAGGCGAAGGGCTCGGCCGTCGAGGACGGCGAGGGGGCGGGCGGGGTGGACGGCCCCGCTCCGTGACCGATCATCGCGATGAGCCCGGCCGCGAGCAGGATCACCGTGCCGATGCCGATCAGGGTGGCGGGCAGGAGCGCGGCCGGCCGCGTCGTGGAGGCGAACAGCGGGTTGGGCGACATCGCGATCGCGGGCGGCCGGCCGCGCATCTCAGGCGACCTGAGCCGGCCGGCGGCGGCGCACCGCCGCGACCATGGCCGCGGCCAGGAAGGCCGCCGCCAGCCCGGTCAGCCCGGCCGGTCCGGTGACCGGCCGCAGGCCCGTCGTCCAGCGGTTGCCGTCGCCGGAGCCTCCGGCCGGCGGCACCACCGCGCTGCTGCCGGTCGCCGAGTTGACCGCGGCCGTGTTGGGCAGAGCCAGGTACGGGAAGGTCGAGCTGAACCCGTTGTCGTTGTGGTCCACCCCGTCACCGGCGGCCAGGGCCGGCACCAGCGTCCCGCTCTGGGCGGCCCCCTCGACGGCCTGGATCGAGATGTCGACGACGTCGTCGCTCAGCCGCCGACCGTTCGGGAAGCCCTGCAGGTCACCGCCGAGGACGCCGAGCCGGTTCGGGTGCGCGGCCGAGGGCACGGCGGTGTTCAGCCGCAGCATCTCGGACGGCTTGAACTTGCTCGCCCTGACGTCCTGGTTGAGCACCTGGGAGTTCAGGTCGGCCTGGATCGGCGCCGCGGTGCCGTCCAGCGTGGGGGCGTGCTTGGCGATCCCGGTCAGGTAGATCTCGACCAGGTCGTTACGCGGTCCGGCCGGCGCCGGGATGCCGTAGATGCCCTGGATCAGCTTGGGCAGTTCCGGATCGGTGACCGCCTTCACCACGGCCGGGAGGCCGGCGTCCTGGTCCGGCTCCAGGCTGTTGAAGGCGTCCTTCAGGCCGGCCGGCACCACCACCTCGTTCACCAGCGGATTGCCCAGCCGGGAGACCTGCTCGTAGTGGCCGTGCGGCTTGGCCACGCCGTTGCCGAGGTTGAGCGACTGCTTCTCGGTGCTGCTCCAGACCCCGATCACCGGGTTGCGGGTCGCGTCGGAGTTCAGGGACAGCTCCGAGGCCGGCACCTGGAGGGCCACGCTGTTCACGTTGTAGCCCTTGAGCGTGTCGGTCCCGGTCTCGGACAGGTTGCCGCCGTAGAGCAGGTCGAACACCCGCAGGTCGAGGAAGAACGGGTCGTCGGCCTGGCCGGCGAAGGTCTTGCCGCCGCCGGTCACGTCGGTGATCGCCGCGGTCCGCAGTGCGCCGTAGTCAGGCATCGAGGCCTGGCCCACGTCGGACGGCGCGACCGTGCCGGTGGCGATCACGGTCGAGGTCTTGCCCGCGATCCGAGTCAGCGAATAGCTCTGCCGGAACAGCAGATTCGCGTCGGCCAGCGAGGTCACCGGGCCGTTGGCGTAGAGAAACGTGCCGGTGCCGCGGGAGTCGGTGCTGGTGAAGTCCCAGCGGTAGGTCAGGTCGGCCTTGGCATCACCGTTGTTGTCGATGTTGAGGTCGTAGTGGGCGCCCTCCTGGAACGGGTAGAAGTTCGGCCCGCCGTTCGGTTCCTCGAACGGAATCCAGTTGGCGATCAGCGTGACCGTGCCGGCCTTGTCCGGGCTGACGAACGCGTAGACGTCGGTGTTGTCGACCTTGGGGTCGCCGGCGATCAGCGGGGCCTCCCGATGGCTGGAGGCCAGGGCCGGTCCGGTGATCATGAAGGTCGCGCCGAACGCGGTGCCGACCGCGACGGTGGCGATCGTGAAGCGCCAGAACAACGGTGATCGGCGCGGGGGAAAAACGTGGGTCATCGGTTCTCCTTCGGATTCGGGCATGGCAATGCCCGTCACCCATTCGGAGTAACCCTGAGCAATGGATTGCTCTCACTCAGTTAATGGTCTGTTCGGCCGAGGCCGTACCCGGAATTCAGCGCAACCGGCGGTCTCCGGGGTGCATCACCCGCAGCCAGCGGTAGCCGTAACCGTCCAGCGCCACCTCGCACCCGCCGTCCTCGTCCACCGCGGTGCTGCCCGGCTGAAGCAGGTCGACCAGCTCGCACCCGGAACCGGCTCCGGCCACGGTGAACGGCACCGTGACGGCGTCCGGGCTCAGGTTGTGCAGCGCGATCAGGCTGGCGTCGTCCCAGGTCAGGCGATGGGCCAGGACGGGCGCGTGCGGCTGCTCGACGATCTCGAACTCGCCCCAGCCGAGCTCCGGGCAGGCCCGGTAGCGGGTGGTCAGCAGCCGGATGAAGTTCAGCAACGAGTCCGGGTCGTTGCGCTGGTCGGCCACGTTGACGTGTTCCGGGGCGAAGCCGCCGGTCACCACCGGTGCGGCCAGATCCTCGGCAGCGGCGGTGGAGAAACCGCCGTTCTCACCGGCGGTCCACTGCATCGGGGTGCGCACCGCGCTGCGGCTGGCCTCGGTCGGGTTCTCGCCCATGCCGATCTCCTCGCCGTAGAACAGCACCGGGGTGCCGGGCAGGGAAAACATCAGGCTGTAGGCCATCCGGACCCGGCGCGGGTCGCCGTCCAGCATCGGGGGCAGCCGGCGAACCAGGCCCCGGCCGTAGACCTGCATCTGCGGCTCCGGTCCGAAGGCGGCGAACACCTCCTGACGTTCCTCGTCGGTCAGCTTGTCCAGGGTCAGCTCGTCGTGGTTGCGCACGAAGGTGGCCCACTGCGCGTCCGGCGGGATCTTCGGCCGGCTGGTCAGCGCCGCGGCCAGCGGCCCGGCGTCCTGGCGGGCCAGGGACAGGTACAGGTTCTGCATCGCGATGAAGTCGAACTGCATGGTCAGCTCGTCGCCGTCGTCGTTGCCGAAGAATTCGCGCTGCTGGTCGTGGGGCAGGTTCACCTCGCCCAGCAGGATGCCCTCGCCCGTTCGCCGGCCCAGGAAGCCGCGCAGCGACCGGAGGAAGTCGTGCGGGTGGGGCAGCGCGCTGTGCGGCTCGCCCACGGTGTTCAGCAGAAACGGCACCGCGTCGACCCGGAACCCGGAGACTCCCAGGGCCAGCCAGAATCCGATCACCTTGGCGATCTCGTCGCGGACCAGGGGATTGGTGACGTTCAGATCCGGCTGGTACCGATAGAAATGATGCAGGTAGTACTGCCTGGTCTTTCGGTCGTACTGCCAGGCGCTCTTCTCCTGGTCCGGAAACACCGGTTCGAGTTTCGGCTCGGCCGGCGGCTCGTCGACCCAGACGTACCAGTCCCGGTGCGGCGACTCGCGGCTGGAGCGGGACGAGACGAACCACGGGTGCTGGTCCGAGGTGTGGTTGACGACCAGGTCGACGATCACCCGGATGCCACGGTCCCGGGCGGTACGGATCGCCTCCACCAGGTCACCGTGAGTGCCCAAACGTGGGTCGACGCCATAGAAGTCACTGATGTCGTACCCGTCGTCACGATCCGGTGACGGATAGAACGGCATCAGCCACAGACAGGTGATGCCCAGCTCTTCCAGGTAGTCGATCCGCTGGGCCAGGCCGGGCAGATCACCGACGCCGTCCCCGTTCCAGTCGAGAAATGTCTCCACGTCGAGGCAATAGATGACGGCGTTCTTCCACCAGAGGTCCGCGGTATCAGTGATTCTCACGGCTCGTGTTTATCAGCGGTCCCACAGGTTCGCGCCCCGAGTGCCGGCCGGGCCGAAATGGCGCCCGATCGGGTGCCGACGGGCGTAGGGTCACCTCCGGCGGTCATTGGAGACCGCGCTTGGCTCTGTGAGCGAGCGCTCTCCGGCCCGGCCGTCGGACAACAGCGGATGGGATAGGGGGCCGGCCACTCATGGACCCGGCACAGTTGGCGAACGAAGCCTGCAAGCGGTTCGAGGCGCTGCACGCGTCATCGGGCCGAACCCTCACGGAGCCGGCCGGCGAGCCGCTCCTGGAGGTGTTCACCCACCTGGGCACGCTCGACGGGTGGGCCAAGATCGCCATGGCCCGGCTGGCCGGCGACCCGCAGGACGCGCGGGCCGGTCAGGAACTGCGCCGCATCCTGGAGCAGACGGTACGGCTGCACCCGCACTTCAACCGCCGGCTGACCGATGTGCTGGCCGACCGTCCGGCGGTCAAGACCAGCCTGACCACGTCGGTGCCGGCGCCGTCGCAGCCGTCCGTCGGGATTCGCACCGCGTAGACGTGCGTGAGCCCCGGCCGTGACCGCGATCCGGTCACGACCGGGGCTCGGCCGACTCGGCCGACTCGGCCGAACAGAAACTCAGCCGATCGGAACGGCCTCGCGGGGCACGGCCCCGGCCGCGATCACGTCCCGGTACCAATGGGCACTGTCTTTCACGGTGCGGGCCTGCGTCTCGTAGTCCACGTGGATCAGCCCGAAGCGCTTGTCGTAGCCCAGCGCCCACTCGAAGTTGTCCAGTAGCGACCAGACGAAGTAGCCGCGCAGGTCCACCCCCTGGGAGATCGCCTCGTGGGCGGCCAGCAGGTGGGTGTGCAGGTAGGAGATGCGGTTCGGGTCGGCCACCTGGCCCTCGCCGTCCACCTGGTCGGGGAACGCGGCCCCGTTCTCGGTGATGATCACGGGCACGCCCGGGTAGTCGCGCTTGAGTCGCAGCAGGACGTCGCGCAGGCCGCTGGGGTCGACCGCCCAGCCCATGTCGGTGACCGGCCCGGGAGAGGTGTGGAAGGCCAGCCGGCGGCTGCCCGGGAAGCACCACGGCCCCGGCATCGTCTCGGTTGCCGCGCCGACCAGGTCGGGCTGGTAGTAGTTGATCCCGAGCACGTCTACCCCGGCGGCGATGTCGGCCAGGTCGCCGTCCTGGACGAACGCCCAGTCGGTCACCGCGGCGGTGTCGGCGATCACGTCCACCGGGTACTGCCCGCGCAGCACCGGATCCAGGAACAGCCGGTTGAGCAGGCCGTCCACCCGGCGGGCGGCGTCCTGGTCGGCCGGGTCGGGGGTGAGGGCCCGCACCGCGCCCTGGTTGAGGGCGAGCGAGATCTGCGCCCGCGGCAGCACCGAGCGGATCGCCTGGGCGCCCAGGCCGTGGGCCAGCATCAGGTGATGGGCCGCGGCCAGTGATGCGGCGTCATCGGTCCGGCCGGGGGCGTGCGAACCGGAGCCGTAGCCGAGGAAGGCCGAGCACCAGGGCTCGTTCACGGTGCCCCACAGCTGCACCCGATCGCCGAGCGTCCCGGCCACCAGGGCGGCGTACTCGGCGAACCGGTAGGCCGTGTCGCGGTGGGCCCAGCCGCCGGCGTCCTCCAGTTCCTGGGGCAGGTCCCAGTGGTACAGCGTGACCGCGGGCCGGATCCCGGCGGCCAGCAGCTCGTCGACCAGACGGTCGTAGAAGGCGCTGCCGGCCGGGTTGGCCGGTCCGGTCCCGTGCGGCTGGACCCGGGGCCAGGAGACGGAGAACCGGTAGGCGTTCAGCCCCAGGCCGGCCATCATCGCCACGTCGTCGCGGTAGCGCCGGTAGTGATCGGCGGCCGGCTCCCCGGTGTGGGCCCCCGCGATCCGGCCGGGGGTGGCGCAGAAGGTGTCCCAGATGGACGCCGTCCGGCCGTCCCCGCTGACCGAACCCTCGATCTGGTAGGCCGCGGTGGCCGCGCCCCACCAGAAGTCGGCCGGAAAGCGCAGGTCGTCCGAGCCGGCGGCCGGGGCGGTGTGGGCGGTGCTGGGGCTGCCTGGCATGTGCTCTCCCTGGCCGCGGGCGCGGCTCGACCGGCGTCGTCGGAGAGCGGTGACGACGTCCGTTTTGGTGGGTGATGGAGCGCTCTCCCGCGTTGCCGAGAGTGCCTGGACGGTGCCGGGAGTGTCAAGGCGCCGAGCCCGGAGCCGGACCCGAACGGCCAAATGTGAACGGTGGCCCTGGTCCAGGCCGTGATCTCGGCACCAGGTGTGGGTCAGGTCGCACTCGTTCCGATCTGCTTGATTTCGCCTGCCTCGCATGCATTGACAGTGAAACACCCTCGTAATACGGTCGGAGAGCGCTCTCCCAGTGGGGTGTGGTGACCGGACGGACCGGTGGCTCGAACCCGCTGCTGGCTCGCTCTGGCGATGACGCCTGCCGATGGCCGGCGGTCAAAGCCGCCCCCATCTAGGCAGGAGTCGCCATGAAATCGAGTTCCGACCTCTTCCGCTACCGGCCTCGGGTCGGTCCTGGCCCCGGTCCGGGGGGTGGCCCCCGGCGCGCGGTCCGGGCCGGGCGCGGCCCGGTGCTGACCGCGATGGGGGCCGTGGTGGCGATGCTCGCGGCTTATCTCGCGATCGTCACCGGCGGATCGGCCGTCGCCGCCGACACATTGCTGTCGCAGGGCAAGCCGGCGACCGCGTCGTCCACCGAGAACGCGCAGGCCAACCCGGCCTCGGCCGCGGTCGACGGTGACACCACGACGCGCTGGTCGAGCCAGTTCAGCGACCCGCAGTGGCTGCAGGTCGACCTGGGCAGCACCCAGTCGATCAGCAAGGTCGTCCTGAACTGGGAGTCGGCCTTCGCCAAGACGTTCACCATCCAGACCTCGGACAACGGGACCACCTGGACCAACATCACCCCGGCGACCACCGGCCAGGCCGGCGTCCAGACGCTCACCGTGACCGGCAGTGGCCGGTACGTGCGGATGAACGCGACCGCCCGGGCCAGCGGCTACGGCGACTCGCTGTGGGAGTTCCAGGTCTACGGCGGGGGCGGCGGCACCACTAGCCCGCCGACCGGCACCTGCGGCACCACCGACGCCGCCCTGAACAAGCCCTCGAAGGCGTCGTCCTCGGAGAACGGGGCCGGCACCGACGCCCCCAACGCCTTCGACGGCAACACCAACACCCGCTGGTCCAGCGTGGCCACTGACCCGCAGTGGGTCCAGGTCGACCTGGGCAGCTCGCAGACCGTCTGCCAGGTGATCCTCAACTGGGAGGCCGCTTACGGCACCTCGTTCAAGATCCAGGTCTCGGACAACGGGACCAGCTGGACCGACGCCTACTCGACCACCACCGGCACCGGCGGCGTCCAGACCCTGGCCGTCAACGGCACCGGCCGCTACGTGCGGATGTACGGCACGGTCCGGGCCAACGGTTACGGCTACTCCCTGTGGGAGTTCACCGTGCACACCACCGGCCCCCCGGTGACCGGAACCACGCCCCCGGTGACCGGCACGACCCCGCCGGTGACCGGCACGACCCCGCCGGTGACCGGCACCACGCCGCCGAACAACGGCACCGACCCGTGGTCCACCCCGGTCACCATTCCGGGCAACTGGACGCCGGTCTGGAGCGACTCGTTCGAGGGGGCGGCCAACACCGCTCCGCTGGCCTCCAACTGGCTGGAGCGCACCGGAACGCAGTACCCGGGCGGTGCGGCCAACTGGGGCACCGGTTCGGTCGAGACCGACACCGACAGCACGGCCAACGTCGCCCTCGACGGCAGCGGCAAGCTGGCCATCAAGGCGGTCAAGGACGGCGCCGGCAAGTGGACGTCGGGCCGGATCGAGACCAAGCGGGACGACTTCGTCGCCAATGCCGGTGAGCAGGTCAAGTTCACCGCCGTGCTGAAGCAGCCCGACGTGGCCAACGCCCTGGGTTACTGGCCCGGGTTCCGGGCCACCGGTGCGGCTTACCGGACGGCGTTCAACAACTGGCCGGGGGTGGGCGAGAGCGACATCATGACCGACGTCAACGGCCGGTCGCAGCTGTCCCAGACCCTGCACTGCGGCACGGCGCCCGGCGGCGTCTGCAACGAGTACGACGGCCGCACCAGCGGGCTGGCCTCCTGCGCCACCTGCCAGACCGCGTACCACGAGTACTCGCAGGTGATCGACCGGTCGAAGACCAACGAGGAGGTCCGGTTCTACCTCGACGGTCACCAGACCTGGGTCGTCCAGGAGTCGCAGGTCGGCGTCAAGGCGTGGGAGGCGGCCCTGCACCACGGCTTCTACCTGCGCCTCGACCTGGCGATGGGCGGTTCGCTGCCGAACGCCAACGCCGGCACCACCACCCCGACCGGCGCCACCACCTCCGGCGGTGTGCTGAGCGTGGACAGCGTCTCGGTGACCAAGATCGCCGCCGGCACGGTGCCGGCCGCGATGACCGACCCGGCCACCCCGGCCGGCCCGAGCGTGGTCAAGGTCACGGGTTCGCAGGGCAACTGGGCCCTGAACGTCAACGGCCAGCCCTGGACGATCAAGGGCCTCACCTACGGCCCGCCGCAGGGTGCGGCCGACGGGTACATCCGTGACCTCAAGGCCGCGGGCGTCAACACGGTCCGGACCTGGGGCGTGGACGACACCGGTTCACCCGTCCTGCTGAACACCGCGGCCCAGCAGGGCATGAAGGTGATCATGGGGGAGTGGCTGAACCAGGGCGCCGACTACGTGAACGACCAGGCCTACAAGGATGCGACCAAGGCCTCGATCCTGGCTCAGGTCAACGCGCTCAAGGGTTACCAGGGCCTGCTGATGTGGGATGTCGGTAACGAGGTCATCCTGACCATGCAGGACCACGGCCTGTCCGCGGCCGACGTGGAGGCCCGGCGGGTCGCCTACGCCAAGTACGTGGACGAGCTGGCCGTGGCGATCCATGCGGCCGACCCGAACCACCCGGTGACCAGCACCGATGCGTACACCGGGGCGTGGCCGTACTACAAGCAGTACGCCCCGCACCTGGACCTGATGGCGGTCAACTCCTACGGAGCGATCGGCAACGTGAAGCAGGACTGGATCAACGGCGGCTACACCAAGCCGTACATCGTCACCGAGGGCGGACCGGCCGGCGAGTGGGAGGTCCCGAACGACGTCAACGGCGTCCCGACGGAACCGACCGACCTGCAGAAGCGGGACGGGTACACGGCCTCCTGGAACGCCATCGCCTCCCACCCGGGAGTGGCGCTCGGGGTCACCGAGTTCCACTACGGCACCGAGAACGACTTCGGCGGCGTGTGGCTGAACACCTTCACCGGAGGCTGGCACCGGCTCGGCTTCGGGGCGCTGCAGAAGGCGTACACCGGGACCGCCCCAGCCAACACCGCACCCGAGATCAACAGCTTGACCCTGAGCTCGCAGACCTCGGTGCCGGCCGGCGGAACCCTGACCGTGAACGCCGCGGTCACCGATCCGCAGGGCGATCCGATCCGCTACAACCTGATGTACGACAACAAGTACGTGCCCGGCGGCGGCACCGGACTGACCAACGTCGTCTTCACCCAGACGGCACCGGGCCAGTTCAGTGCGGTGGCTCCGCAGACCACCGGGGTGTGGAAGGTCTACGTCTACGCCTTCGACGGCCACGGCAACGTCGGCATCGACCAGAAGTCGTTCAAGGTCGTGGCCCCGACGGTGCCGGGGACGAACATCGCCAAGGGCAAGACCGCCACGGCGTCGTCCTTCCAGCCGACCGGCACCAACGGCCCGCAGTCGCCGGCGCTGGCCGTGGACGGCGACATCGGCACCCGGTGGGCCAGCGAGTGGCTGGTCGACCCGGAGTGGATCCAGGTGGACCTCGGATCGAACCAGACGTTCGACCACGTCCAGCTCGCCTGGGAATCCGCGTACGCCAAGTCGTACAAGGTCCAGACATCGACCGACGGCACCAACTGGACCGACTACTACAGCACCACCGCCGGTGACGGCGGTTTCGACCAGATCGACAAGGCCGGCTCCGGCCGGTACGTCCGGATGACGGGGACGGTTCGCGCCCTCGCCGACTACGGATACTCGCTCTACGAGTTCGGGGTCTACAAGAACTGACCCCACGGCAAAACCCGCCCGCCCGTCCGTCACGCCTCTGACCAGGCGTGACGGGCGGGCGGCGGCACATCGGGAGGAACCGACCCGGGAAACCGCCGGAGAGCGGTATCCCAGGCGTGTTATAAACGTGACCATGAGTAGCGACCAGGTGCCCGTTCCGGAGCGCCTGCCCACCCTTCAGGATGTGGCTCGAGTCGCCGGGGTGTCCCGGGCGACGGTGTCCCGAGTGATCAACAACATCCGCAATGTCGATCCCGAGATCCACCGGGTCGTGGCCGAGGCGGTGGCGGCCACCGGGTACGTGCCCAACCGGGCGGCCCGCTCGCTGGTCACCGGCCGGGCCGGCTCGCTCGCCCTGGTGGTGTCCGAGCTGGAGAGCCGGGCCTCGGACGATCCGTTCATGGGCCAGTTCCTCACCGACCCGTTCTTCGGCCGGATCGTCGGCGGCCTGCTGAGCGTGCTGCGCGACCTCGGCGTGCACCTCTCGCTGACCCTGACCGGGTCGGACCAGGCGCGGGCCCAGCTGGTCTCGGACCTGCGCCAGGGGCGCTGTGACGGGGCCGCGGTGATCTCCTTGCACCCGCAGGACCCCCTGCCCGATCTGCTGGCCGAGGCGGGCCTGCCGGCCGTGCTGTTCGGCCGTCCGGTCCGGCCCGTGTCGATCAGTCACGTGGACGTCGACAACGCCTCCGGGGCCCGGCTGGCGGCCAACCGTCTGATCGAGCGCGGCTGCCGGCGGATCGCCACGATCAGCGGCCCGTCCGACAACCCGGCCGGGTCCGACCGGCTGGAGGGCTTTCGCGCCGCGATCGCCGGCCGGCGCGAACTGCTGGTCGTCGAGGGCGACTTCACCCAGAGCAGCGGCGAGTCGGCGATGGAGCAACTGCTCACCGAACACCCCGATCTGGACGGCGTTTTCGTGGCCAGCGACCTGATGGCCCAGGGTGCCCTGCCGGTGCTGCGCGATTACGGCCGGCGAATCCCGGACGACGTGGCCGTGGTTGGTTTCGACGACAGCAGCGCCGCCGTGGTGAGCCGCCCGCCGCTGACCACGGTCCGCCAGCCGGTCGAGGACATGGCCGCCGAGATGGCCCGGCTGCTGCTGGCGTACGCCGACCGGCCCGAGCACCGCACCACGTCGGTGCTGTTCGAACCCACCCTGGTGATCCGCGAGTCGGCCTGACCCCCGGGCGCCCCGGGCCGAAGCGCAGGCACCGCTGATCGGAGCGGCCGGAACCGGTTCCGAGTCGTGTTCCGGAACGGGTTGACGCCCTACCGTCGTTCCGCCAGAATCCTTGGAGAGCGCTCTCCGAACCGGCGACGCTCCAGCTGATCGACAAGCCGGATACAAGCGGGGTACGAGCCAGGTGCGGGCCGACCCAACGGCACGGCGGGATCGAACGCCGAGCCGGCCGGTCAGGCCGGATTAAGGCGGTGATCCGGGGCATCTGCGCCCCCCGGATCACCGTCTCAACCCGGGCTGTCAGGCCTGTTCAGGGGGCTCGAGAACGTCCCGGTCGGTGCTCGTGAGAGCCGAGCATCGACCGGGGCTCACCATGTCTTGATTGTGACCCTCACGTGACGGCGGCGTGACATCCAGATGACGGCTTGACAGTTAGCGTGTGGGGGGTGGTTGCCGATGATCCCGGTTTGCCGCTCAGAGAGCGCTCTCATTCGTTATCTCCCCGTGATTGACGTGAGCTGAGTCACCGATATTGACTTACGCCCGGAACCGCTTCCGAAACCGCTTCCGGAACCGGTACCGCCCTTGTTTCCAATGTTGCGAACGAGACCCTTGGGAGTAGCCGTGTCGACTGCCGTCACCATCGCCGACGTCGCGGCCAAGGCCGGCGTCAGCAAGACGACGGTCTCGCGGGTCCTCAACCGCAAGGGCGAGCTTGACGAAACAACAGCGGCGAGGGTTCGCCGGGTCATCGAAGAACTCGGGTACGTTCCGAGCGCTCGGGCGGTCGGTCTGGCGCGGGGCCGATCCCGGGTGATCGGAATGCTCGTCCCCTCGCTGATCTGGCCTTGGATGGGGGAGGTGCTGCAGGGGGTCGTGGACAGCGTGGAGAGCGCCGGTTACGGACTGCTGTTGTTCACCTGCACCCGGGGGGAGGAGTCGATGCGCCAGTTCGCGACGCAGGTCTCCTCCCACGCCTTCGACGGCCTGCTGGTGATCGAGCCCGAAGGCACGCTCGACTACATCACCGAGCTGCACGGGCGCGGTCTTCCGGTGGTCCTGATCGACGACCGTGGGCACCAGCCGATCTTTCCCTCGGTAGCCACCACGAACGAAGCCGGTGGGGCCGCGGCGGCGGCCCACCTGATCTCCCTCGGCCGGATGCGGCCGCTGGTGATCACCGGCCACCTCCGGTTCGGATGCACGGAGGACCGGCTCGCCGGTTTCGCAGAGTCCTACGCCGCAGCCGGCCGGCCGATCCCGGACGAGCTCGTGACGGAAGGCGATTTCACCTTCGAGTGCGGTCAGGTGGCGGTTCAGCACCTGCTCTCGGAGGGGATCGAGTTCGACGCCGTGTTCGCGCACAACGATCTGTCCGCGGCCGGCGCGCTCCAGGCAGTCCGCGAGGCGGGGCTGAAGGTCCCGCAGGACGTCAGCATCGTCGGCTTCGACGATGTGCCGCTCGCCTCCCATACCGAGCCCCCACTGACCACGGTGCACCAGCCGATGCGTCAAATGGGGGCGACCTCGGCCCAGTTGCTGATCGCGCACTTCGACGGCACACCCCTACCGCAGGCACCCACGGTGATCCCCACGGAGCTGATTGTCCGTGGTTCAACCGTGTCGACCTGAGCCGGCTCGACCGGCGCCCGCTTGACCGAACACCGCTCCACCAGCACGGCCCGAATCCTGCTCACCCAGGTCCCACCGCACACCATCAAAGGAGAAGTCGTGCGCGCTAGACATGTCCTCAGCATCGCCCTCGCGGGTGCCGTCGTCACCACCGGTCTCACCGCCTGCTCGAGCAGCAGCTCGTCGGACTCCGGCACCGGCAGCAGCAAGGCCAACACGGTTCTCAACGTGAGCATGCCCGACGGCCCGCAGACGGAGAACAACAACCCGTTCGTCACCACCGCCTCGGCGGCCAAGCTCGGGTACCGCTGGGTTCTCTTCGAGCCCCTCACCATGTGGAACCCGGTCAAGCCGGCCGAGCCGGCCAAGCCCTGGCTGGCCACCGCGGTCAAGTGGAACGCCGACTACACCTCGGTCGACGTCACCGTGCGCGACGGCGTCAAGTGGTCGGACGGTCAGCCGATGACCGCCGCCGACGTGGCGTACACGTACAACCTGCTCAAGGGCAACAAGGACCTGAACATCAACGGGACGCCGTACAAGGACGTCACGGTCAACGGCAACGTCGTGACCATGACCTTCGACAGCCCGCAGTTCGTCAACCAGGTCAAGATCCTCTCGCAGCAGCCGATCGTGCCCGAGCACATCTGGTCGAAGCTGGCCGACCCGGCCAAGGACACGCTGGCCAAGCCGGTCGGCACCGGGCCGTACACGCTCAAGACGTTCACCCCGCAGACCACCACGCTGGACGTGCGCAACGACTACTGGGGCACCAAGCCGCAGGTGAAGGAGCTTCGTTACACCTCCTACACCGACAACAACGCCGAGGCGACGGCGCTGTCCAACGGCTCGACCGAGTGGAGCTTCGCGTTCATCCCGAACGTCAAGCAGGTCTTCGTGGCTAAGGACCCGGCGCACTACCACATCTGGGCGCCGCCGGTGCTGGGCATCCACGGCCTCTACATCAACACCACCAAGAAGCCGTTTGACGACGTCAACCTGCGTCAGGCCATGAACATGGCGATCAACCGGGACGACATCTTCAACCAGGCCGAGTCGGGCTACTTCCACCCGCTGGTGCAGAGCGTGACCGGCATCCCGACCCCGGCCGGCGACGCGTTCATCGCCCCCGAGTACAAGGGCAAGAACCAGGTCGTCGACGTGGCCGGCGCCAAGAAGCTGCTCACCGACAACGGCTACACCTACGCCGGTGACGTGCTGAAGGACAAGACCGGCAAGCCGGTCACCCTGACCCTGACCGACCCGTCCGGCTGGTCCGACTACCAGACCAGCCTGACCATCGTCCAGGACAACCTGAAGCAGATCGGCATCGCGGCCAAGGTCGACAAGGCCACGGAGTCGACCTGGTTCAAGAACGTCGAGGCGGGCCAGTTCGACGCGGCCTTCCGGTGGACGAACGGTGGCGCCACGCCGTACGACATCTACCAGACGATCATGGACGGCACGCTGCTCCAGCCGATCGGCAAGGCCTCGCCGCAGGGCAACTACGGCCGGTTCAACAACCCGACCGCGACCGCCGCGCTGAAGGCGTACGCCAACTCCACCAGCGACGCCGACCGCACCACGGCGATGGACAACCTGCAGAAGATTTTCGTCGAGCAGATGCCGATGATCCCGGTCGGGGCCGACAACGTCGGTGCCGCGTACAGCTCCAAGAACTGGACCGGATGGCCGAGCGACGCCGACCCGTACTCGGCGCTGCAGCCCACCCAGCCGTACGCGGTTGACGTGGTCCTGCACCTGAAGTCCGCGTAAGGATCTCGCCCACCAGTGCCTCCCGGGCGTCCGCGAAAGCTGCGGGCGCCCGGGAGGCACTACCCGGGTCCGGCCCCCGGCGGACCAGTTCTCAATTCAGACAGGAGTCGGCATGACGTCGACGCACCCCCTCCACGAAGAAGCCACAGAGGTGGTTCTCGCCGCGGAGAAGCTCACCAAGCATTTCCCGGTCCGCCGCAGCGCCGCGGATCTGCGATCGGGAAAGCGGCGCGTAGTGCACGCCGTCGACGGAATCGACATCGTGCTGCGCCGCGGCCGGGTGACCGCCCTGGTCGGCGAGTCCGGCTCCGGCAAGTCCACCGTGGCCCGGCTGCTGGCCACCCTCTACCCCCGTACCTCCGGCGAGATCAAGCTGCACGGCAAGCCGGTGTCGCTGCGCGGCGGCAAGGCGTTCCGGGCCTACGCCCGCCAGGTCCAGATGATCTTTCAGGACCCGTTCGCCTCGCTGAACCCCGTGCACACCATTCGGTATCACCTGACCCGTTCGCTGAAGATCCACGGCAACGCGGGCGACGGCAGCAAGGAAGGCCTCCAGGCCGCACTGGAGAACCTGCTCACCCGGGTGAACCTGACCCCGGCCGAGCGCTACCTGGACAAGTTCCCGCACGAACTGTCCGGCGGTCAGCGCCAGCGGGTCTCGATCGCCCGGGCCCTGGGGGCCGACCCCGAGGTGCTGCTGGCCGACGAGCCGGTGTCGATGTTGGACGTGTCGATCCGCCTCGGCGTGCTGAACCTGCTGCGTGATCTCAAGGAGCGCCTGAACCTGGCGATCCTCTACATCACCCACGACATCGCCTCGGCCCGCTACTTCGCCGACACCACCCTGGTGATGTACGCCGGCCGGCTGGTCGAGGGGGGCGACAGCGAGACCGTCACCCAGAACCCGGCCCACCCGTACACCCGGCTGCTGATCGAGTCCGCGCCCGACGCCGACCGGATCACGACCGAGCTCGCGCCCGGCGACGTTCCCGAGGACGCCGGCAACGGCGAGCCGCCGAGCCTGATCAACCCGCCCGACGGCTGCCGGTTCAACCCGCGCTGCCCGCACGTGATGGCTCGCTGCAAGGTCGACGTGCCACCGCAGATCCAGATCAGCGACGGCCCGGGCCACTGGGCCGCCTGCTGGCTCTACGACGCCGAAACGGTTGCGGCCGAAGGCCGTACGCCCGACAAGACGGGGGCGCCCCAGTGAAGTACGTACTCCAGCGCATCTCGTTCTACCTGCTCACCGCCTGGGCCGCGATCACGATCAACTTCTTCATCCCGCGGCTGATCCCCGGCGACCCGGTGCAGTCCCTGATCTCCCAGAGCCAGGGGCAGATCAGCACGAAGTCCATCGAGTCGCTCTACATCCTGTTCGGCTTGGACAAGCACAAGAGCCTGTTCCAGCAGTACCTCGACTACTGGAAGCAGCTCTTCCACGGCGACCTGGGCATCTCGTTCACCTACTTCCCGACCCCGACGTCGGAGGTGCTGAAGCAGGCCCTGCCCTGGACCCTGTTGCTGGTCGGCATCACCACGGTGATCAGCTTCCTGGTCGGGACCGGCCTGGGCGTGCTGGCCGGCTGGTACCGCGGCTCGGCGATCGACGGCCTGCTCCCGGTGACCACGTTCCTGTCGTCCATCCCGTACTTCTGGCTCGGTCTGGTGGCGATCTCGGTGCTGGCCGGCACCGGCGGGCTGTTCCCCTCGGCCGGCGGTTACGACCCCGGCGTGGTGCCCAGCTGGTCGGGCGGATTCATCGGCAGCGCGATTCACCACAGCCTGTTGCCGGCGGCCACCATCTTCATCTCCTCGATGAGTGGCTGGATCCTCGGGATGCGGAACATGATGGTGACCGTGACGTCCGAGGACTACATCACGGTCGCGCACGCCAAGGGCCTGTCGGAGAAGCGGGTCATGCTCGGCTACGCGGCCCGCAACGCGCTGCTGCCGAACGTGTCCGGGTTCGCCCTGTCCCTCGGCTTCATCGTCAGCGGCACCCTGCTGGTCGAGATCGTCTTCTCCTACCCGGGTATCGGTTTCCTGCTCTTCCAGGCGGTCAACTCCAAGGACTACCCGGTGCTGCAGGGCATCTTCCTGATCATCACCCTGTCCGTGCTGGTGGCGAACTTCGTGGCCGACCTCGCCTACCTGCTCCTCGACCCGCGTACTCGCCGGGAGGGCTGATCCATGACCATCCCCACCAGTCCTGACATCAGTGCCGCGGCCCCGGCGCCGGCCGCGCCGGCCGCGGCCAAGCGCCGGCAGTGGCGGTTCGTCGCCAACCCGAAGGCCTTCCTGGGCCTGGTGATCGTGTTCATCTTCCTGGTGTTCGCGGTCATCGGCCCGTGGGTCGCACCCTACGACCCGAGTGCGCGCAGCGAGGACCTGCTGCAGGGGCCGTCGGGCTCGCACTGGTTCGGCACGACCCACCTCGGCCAGGACATCCTGAGCCAGATCCTGGACGGCACCCGCAGCGTCATGTTCGTCGGCCTGCTGGCCGGCTTCGTGGCGATCATCCTGTCTGTGCTGATCGGGATCAGCGCCGGCTACCTCGGCGGCGTCCTCGACGAGTGCCTCTCGGCCCTGACCAACGTGTTCCTGGTCATCCCGGCGCTGCCGCTGATCATCATCATCTCGGCCACGGTCGAGAAGGCGGGCGACCTGACGGTGGCCCTGACCATCGGGTTCACCTCGTGGTCGTGGGGGGCCCGGATCCTGCGGGCCCAGACCCTCTCGCTGCGCCAGCGGGACTTCGTCCAGGCCTCCAAGGCCACCGGTGAGACCACCTGGCGGATCATCGTTTTCGAGATCATGCCGAACCTGGTGGCGATCATTGCCTCCAGCTTCGTCAGCACGGTGATCTTCGCCGTGATGTCGGAGATCACGCTGGCCTTCATCGGCGTCTCGAACGTGGCCACCTGGAACTGGGGCACGATCCTGTTCTGGGCCCAGAGCGAGCAGGCCCTGGCTCAGGGCGCCTGGTGGTGGTTCGTCCCCGCCGGTGCCGCGATCGCCATCCTCGGTACCGCCCTGGCCCTGCTCAACTTCGGTATCGACGAGTTCGTCAGCCCCCGGCTGCGCAGCTCCGGCCCGAGCAAGATCCGGACCGAGGACGGCAAGAAGGTCAAGATGAAGGTCGGGTTCACCCCGGTCCTGATGTCGCAGCGCCGGCCCAACCCGGCCGCGGCCGACCTCGGCGGCCTGAACGGCACCAGTGCCCCGCGAGCCGGACTGTCCAGCACGCCCACCGAGGTGGTCCGCCCGGCGGTCGAGCCGGTCGCACCGGCCAGCCCGGACGCGACTCCGGTCAGTACCGAGGCCACCCGGATCACCCCCGCCGCGGACCCGATGAAGCGAAGGAGGGCCGGCCGGTGAGTCGTCCTGTTCTCGAGATCAAGAACCTCTGCGTCGACTACGGCGTCGGCCAGAACGCCGTGCACGCCGTCCAGGAGGTGCACCTGACCCTGCATCGCGGGGAGGTGCTGGGCCTGGCCGGCGAGAGCGGCAGCGGAAAGTCGACGCTGGCCTACGGCATCACCCGGTTGCTGGCCCCGCCCGGGGTGGTCAGCCGGGGCGAGGTGATCTACCACGCTCCCGACGGGCCGCCGGTCGACATCATGCAGATGTCGAAGGAGGAGCTGCGGGCCTTCCGCTGGGCCGAGACCTCGATCGTCTTCCAGGGCGCGATGAACTCGCTCAACCCGGTCTACCCGATCTCGACCCAGCTGCTGGACGCGATCGAGGCCCACGAGCCGAAGCTGTCCAAGGCGGCCCGGATGGACCGGGGTCGCAAGCTGCTGCAGATGGTCGGGATCGCCGCCGACCGGATGGACAGCTACCCCCACCAGCTCTCCGGCGGGATGCGCCAGCGGGTCATGATCGCGATGGCCCTGGTGCTGGAGCCCGAGGTCGTGATCATGGACGAGCCGACCACCGCGCTCGACGTCGTGATGCAGCGGCAGATCCTGGGCGAGTTGGTCGAACTGCGTGAGCGGCTGGGCTTCTCGGTCATCTTCATCACCCACGACCTGTCCCTGCTGGTGGAGTTCTCGGACCGGATCGCGATCATGTACGGCGGCCGGATCGTCGAGGAGGCGCCGGCGGCCCAGCTCTACAAGGACTCGCTGCACCCGTACAGCGCCGGTCTGCTGCGCTCGTTCCCGGCCCTGCGCGGGCCCAAGCGGGAGCTCGCCGGAATCCCCGGTTCGCCGCCCGACCTGCGGGCCATGCCCACCGGCTGCTCGTTCCACCCGCGCTGCCCCAAGGCGTTCGACAAGTGCGTCACCGACCTGCCGCTGCTGGGCCGGCCGCACGACGTCGCCAACGACCGGACCGTGGCCTGCTGGCTGCACCCGGCCGAGGACGTGGTCGGCGCCGAGCCGGTCGGCTGACCGCGGGAATTCCTTCTCCCGCCGGGCGCTCCTGACGGCCCCGGCGGGAACTTCCACCTGAGGAGAACGATGGACACCAGCACCACTCCGGGCCTGAACCCTGGCCCGGACCTGATCACCGCGACCCAGCACGGGCCCGCGATCGAGCTCGACCTGCCGGCGGACTTCCGCTGGGGGGTCGCGACGGCGGCCTACCAGATCGAGGGTGCGGTGGCCGAGGACGGTCGCACGCCGTCGATCTGGGACACCTACAGCCGGGTGCCGGGCGCGATCGACAACGGTGACAACGGTGACATCGCCTGCGACCACTACCACCGGATGCCTTCCGACGTGGGCCTGATCAAGGATCTCGGCCTGGACACCTACCGGTTCTCGGTGGCCTGGCCCCGGGTGCAGCCGGGCGGGCGCGGCCCGGCCAACGCCAAGGGCCTGGACTTCTACTCCCGGCTGGTCGACGAGCTGCTGGCCCAGGGGATCGACCCGTGGGTCACGCTCTATCACTGGGACCTGCCCCAGGAGCTCGAGGACGCCGGCGGCTGGCCGGTGCGCGACACCGCCTACCGGTTCGCCGACTACGCCGAGCTGGTGTTCGACAAGCTCCAGGACCGGGTCAAGATCTGGACGACGCTGAACGAGCCCTGGTGCTCGGCCATGCTCGGCTACGCGATGGGCCTGCAGGCGCCGGGCCGGACCGACTTCGCCGACGGGATCCACGCCGTCCACCACCTGCTGCTCGGCCACGGCCTGGCCGCTCAGCGGCTGCGGGCGGCGGCGACCACGCCGATCGAGCTCGGGATCACGCTCAACCTGGGCACCTCCGACCCGGCCACCGACACCGACCTCGACCGGGACGCCGCCCGCCGGGCCGACGGCCTGGGTACCCGGATCTACCTCGACCCGCTGGTCAAGGGCCACTACCCGGAGGACGTCGTGGCCGACCTGGCCGCGGTCGGCATCGAGTTGCCGGTCCAGGACGGCGACCTGGAGATCATCAGCCAGCCGCTGGACGTGCTCGGCGTCAACTACTACTCGGGCTGGTTGTTCTCCGGCACCGACGAGAACGGCAGCACCACCGACGAGAAGGGCCTGCCGGTCACCCGCCCGGTCCTTCGCGGCCGGCCGGTGACGGCGATGGGCTGGGAGATCGTCCCGGAGTGCTTCACCGAGCTGCTGGTCCGGATCAGCCACGACTACCCAGGCCTGCCCATCGTGATCACCGAGAACGGGGCCGCCTTCGAGGACACCGTCGAGGCCGACGGCTCGATCCTGGACGTCGACCGGACGGCCTACCTGGCCTCGCACATCTCGGCCGTGCAGGAGGCCCGCAACCAGGGCGCCGACATCCGGGGCTACCTGGCCTGGTCGTTGCTGGACAACTTCGAGTGGTCGTACGGCTACGTCAAGCGGTTCGGGATCATCCGGGTCGACTACGACACCCAGGAGCGCACCCCCAAGCAGAGCGCACTGTGGTTCCGGGACACGGCGGCCGCCGCCCGTAAGCACTGACCCCCACCAGTGCACTGACCCCACCGACCGCACCACCGCACTGACCGCACTGACCGCACCACAGCAAGGCCCCCCAACGGCGGGCCCGGCGACGCAGGAGCTGCCCCCGTCGCCGGGTCCGTTTTCCAATTCTGGCTCCCGAAGTAGCGCAGGTCACAAGAAACCCGCTTCTACCAGGAGGTATGACCATGGTTGAGCTGGAGGTCACACGCGGTACGGGTCAGTAATCCGCTCCGAGGGTCGTTAATGGAAGCAGTGGTGAAAATCTTCGCCGCTACCGCCCGATCCGAAGGACGTGCATGAACACCCCCGAGACCATCTCGACCCTGCGTACCCAGTTGGCCGAGCGCCGCGTGATCCGCCAGCGGAACAAGCGCCTGGAGGAGGAGCTGGCCAGCTACAGCACCCCGGCCGAGCGCCTCGAACTGGACGCCATCCTGAGCCGGCACACGGCTGAGGAGATCGAAGAGCTGGAGAGCCTGCTCAACCGCCAGTCCTTCATCCGCCCGTCCCACCTGTAAGTCAGCAGTTCCGATCAACCAGTAACACCGATCAACCAGTAGTACAGCCCCAGCCGGTCGACCAGAGGCGCGAACGTCCCCGCCCGCGACACCGGCTCCCCGGCCGAGATCGCTCGGCCCGTCCATGCAGCGGCGACACGAAGACGTGTCGCCGTTTTTAATTTTGCCGCTGTTCGCGTGGCACGATCGGTTCATGCCGGTCCGTCGTCATCCCTCGGGGCAACCGCCCGGGCAGCCGGCCCTGCCGCTGCCCGACGAGCGCCCGCCGGTCGAGGTCGCCCCCGGTGCGATCCACCGGCCGGGCTGGCTGAACCCGGAGCAGCAGCGCGAGCTGGTCGAGGCCTGCCGGGGCTGGGCGTCAGGGCCGGTCCCGATCCGGCACACCCGGCTGCCGGCCGGTGGCCTGATGTCGGTGCAGACCGTCTGCCTGGGCTGGCACTGGTCGCCCTACCGTTACACCCGCACCGCGGTGGACGCCGGGGGAGCGGCGGTGGCGCCCTTCCCGAGCCGGCTGGGCGATCTCGGGCGGGCCGCGGTCGCCGCCGCCTATGGCGAGAACTACCCGGGGGCAACGAGTCTCGGCTACCGCCCGGACGCCGCGCTGATCAACTTCTACGACGACGCGGCCCGGATGGGGCTGCACCAGGACAAGGACGAGCGCTCGCCGGAGCCGGTGGTCTCGCTCAGCCTGGGCGCCGGCTGCGTCTTCCGGTTCGGCAACCCGCAGCACCGGGGCCGGCCGTACACCGACGTCGAGCTGCGCTCGGGCGACCTGTTCGTGTTCGGCGGGCCGTCCCGGTTCGCCTACCACGGCGTGCCGAAAATCCTTGCCGGGACGGCCGATCCGGCCTGCGGCCTGAGCTCCGGGCGGCTCAACATCACCTTGCGGGTGACCGGCCTGAGCTGAGCTACATGTTGATCATGTGGCCGGCCAGCCCGTGCAGGGCCTCCTTGACCGCCTCGCTCAGGGTCGGGTGGGCGTGCACGTTGCGGGCCAGCTCGGTGGTGGTCAGGTCCCACTGCTGGGCCAGGGTCAGCTCGGGCAGCAGTTCGGTGACCTCGGGCCCGATCAGGTGCCCGCCGAGCAGTTCGCCGTACTTGGCGTCGCTGATCAGCTTGACGAAGCCGACCGGGTCGGCCAGGCCCTGGGCCTTGCCGTTGGCGGTGAACGGGAACTTGGCCACCTTGACGTCGAAGCCCTGCTCGCGGGCCTGGGCCTCGGTCCAGCCGAAGCTGGCCACCTGCGGCTGGCAGAACGTGGCCCGCGGCATCATCACGTAGTCCAGGGCCATCGTCTCGGCCCCGGCCAGGGTCTCGGCCGCGATCACGCCCATCGCCTCGGCCACGTGGGCCAGCATCAGCTTGGCCGTCACGTCACCGATCGCGTAGATCCCCGGGACGTTGGTGCGCATGTACTCGTCGATCGCGATCGCCCCCCGCTCGGTCAGCTCGACCCCGGTCTTCTCCAGGCCGTAGTCGGTGACCCGGGGGGTGAAGCCGATCGCCTGCATCACCTTGTCGGCCTCGAGCACCTGCTGGGCGCCGTCCTTGGTCACCGTGACCCGGACCGGGCCGTCGCCGTCCTCGATCGACTCGACCCGGGTCGAGGTGAGCACCTGGATGCCGGCCCGCTTGTAGCGCTTGGCCAGCTCGGTCGAGACCTCGACGTCCTCCAGGGGCAGGATCCGGTCGAGGAACTCGACGATCGTGACCTTGACGCCGTAGTTGCTCAGCACGTACGCGAACTCGATCCCGATCGCGCCGGCCCCGGCGATGATGATGCTGCCGGGCAGCTCGGAGCTGAGGATCTGCTCCTCGTAGGTCACCACCCGCTCGCTGAGCGTGGTGCCGGGCAGCAGCCGGGTCGAGGCGCCCGTCGCGACGATGCAGTTGTCGAAGGTCAGGGTGTCGTGCCCGCCTCCGTTCAGCTCGACGTCGAGGGTGTGGGCATCGGTGAAGGTGCCCCAGCCGTCGATCTCGTCGATCTTGTTCTTCTTCATCAGGTAGTGCACGCCCTTGACCCGGCCGTCGGCCACGGTCCGGCTGCGCGAGAAGGCAGCGCCGTAGTTCACCCGGACCGGCCCGTCGAACTCGAGGCCGAACTGCTTGGCCTCGCTGGTCACGATGTGGGCCAGCTCGGCGTTGCGCAGCAGTGCCTTGGACGGGATGCAGCCGACGTTGAGGCAGACCCCGCCCCAGTACTTTTTCTCGACGACGGCGACCCGCTGACCGAGCTGGGCGGCGCGGATGGCGGCGACGTAGCCGCCGGGGCCGGCGCCGAGGACGATGACGTCGTAGTGACCAGACATGGGGTCCACGCTACCCGGACCAGGTTTCAGCACTCACCGGCTGGGTAACTCTAAGAGGATGACGACCACGCTCACCACGTACACCGCCACCTCGTGGCGAGACGGTACGTCGTGGGTGGTTCGAGTTCCGCAACTGGACCGGACCACCCGGGCGCCCCGGCTGTCGCAGGTCGAGGCGGCCGCGCGACGCCTGGTCGGCGCGGTCACCGGCGAGGACGCCGGCCTGGTCCGGGTGGTCGTCGACGTCCAGGTGCCGGAGGGGATCAGCCGGGTGCTGGAGGCGGCGGCCGCCGCCCGGCAGGAGGCCGACCTGGTCTCGGTGGCCGCGGTGGCCCTGCGCCGGACCCTGGCCCGCCGACTCGGCGCCCACGGGTACGGCCTCAGGGAGATCGCGGTGGTGCTCGGGGTCTCGCCGACCCGGGCCCGGCAGCTGGCCGCCGACCCGGGCCGGTCGTCGTTCCGGCGCCGGCCGCACTCCAGCTACCAGCACGAGGCCTTTCTGTATCGCGACCCGGAGGAGTTCCTGGCCGGCACGGTCCCGTTCGTCCAGGACGGCCTGCGCCTCGGTCAGCCGGCCCTGGTGGCCCTGCCCGAGCCCCGGCTGCGGCAGCTCCGGGCGGCCCTCGGACCGGACGGCGCCGAGGTCGAGTTCTGCGACCTGACCGAGCTCGGGGCCAACCCGGCCCGGATCGTCCCGTTCTGGCTGGCCTTTCTGGCCCGGCACGAGGGCCGGCCGGTGCGCGGGATCGGCGAGAGCCAGTGGCCCGGCCGCCGGCCCGAAGCGGCGATGGAGTGCCGGCTGCACGAAGGCCTGCTCAACCTGGCCGTCGACCCCGACGTGGCACTGTGGCTGCGCTGCCCGTACGACGTGGCCCGGCTGCCGGCCCCGCTGATCGAGTCGGCCCTGGCCAGCCACCCGGCCGTGGTCGAGGGGGCCGACTACCGGGGCAGCACCCTCTACGGTGGCCTGCACCACGTGAACTCCCTGTTCCGGGCCGAGCTGCCCCCGCCGCCGGCCGAGTGCGCCCGGCTGACCTTCGGCCTCTCGGAGCTGTCGTCGGTGCGCCGCCAGGTCGGCCGGCGAGCCGCCGAGGTGGGCCTCGACGCGGGGCGCACCGCCGACCTGACCCAGGCCGTGGCCGAGCTCGCGGCCAACTCGGCCCGCCACGGCGGTGGCCGCGGCGAGTTGCTGACCTGGCTCCAGCCCGGGGCGCTGGTCTGCGAGGTCACCGATCGCGGTCGGCTGGGCAGCCCGATGGCCGGGCAGCGCGAGGTCGGGGCCGAACAGGAGCAGGGCCGCGGGCTGTGGCTGGCCCACCAGCTCAGCGACCTGGTCCAGCTGCGATCGACCGCCCGGGGGACGGCGGCGCGGGTCTTCACCTGGCTCTGACCGTTCAGCCGGCGTTCAGATCGGCGACCTACCCTGGAGTCATGCCCAGTGGTGACCAGCCCCGACCACCGGCCCGGTCGCACCCCGCCCCGGTCGGCGAGCGCACCCGGATTCGCCGCTACCTGGCGATCATGGGCACCTGCCTACTGCTGATCACGCTCGCCTGGACCTGGGTCCGGCTCTACTCGACCACCGCGGCGGTGGTGATGAGCATGATTGCGGCGGTCCTGCCGCCGATCGCGGTGATCGTGGCCAACTTCGGGGTCGAGCTGCCCGAGGAGCCGGATCCCAGTGAGCCGGGCCCGGGGCACCGCTCGTGATCACCGATGACGGCGGGGAGCAGCCCGCCGGCCGGTGATCGGGAGCTGTCGATTCGGGCTCACCGCCGAGCCCGCGTACCGTGGGGTGCCAGCAAACGGAAGGAACGGTCTTGTCGGAAACGGAAAACTCCACGGAGGAGACAGCGACCGAGCTGATCCCGTCAGAGCCCGGTCACACTCGGGAGCTACCGCCACCCCCGCCGGAGCTGGTGCGCCCGGTTCCGACCCCGTCCGAAGGCCCCCCGTTACCCATGCCCCCCACCGCTGAGACCACCCCGGCCACCCATACTCCGGCCACCCCGACGCCGGACCCCGCGTCCACCCCGCCGTCCAGCTCGAGCTCAGCCCCGGCTGCGGCCATGCCGCCCGCGCCGGACCCGATCGACATCCCGACCGGCCCGATGCCGATGGTCGAGCGGGGCATGTACACCGGCTCGATGCCGCTGGCCGAGTCCGGGGTGCCGGCCGAACCGGTGATCCCGCGTGAGCCCTTCATCCCGCCGGAGCTGATGGCCCGCCGCCGCCCGCCGGCCCCGCACTCGGCCGCCTACGGCATCCCGATGCTCCAGGCGCCGCCGCTGCGCCCCGGCCAGGGGGCGCCACCGCCCTCGGCCGCGATCCCGGTGGCCTCGCCGTCCGGGCCGATCGACCCGGCCGGGCCGGGCCACGGGGCCCGCCGGCGCAACCTGCTGCTCGGGCTGGGCGCGCTCGTCGTCGTCATCGCGGTCGCCGTCGGGCTGGTGGTCACCCTGGGCAACCAGCCCGACAACACGAAGGTCGCCACCCCGAAGGTCACGGCCACGGCTCCGCCGGCCAAGCTGTCCAAGACGATCACCAGTCTCGATCCGGTGCCCGGGGGTTCGGGCTTCAAGAACAAGAACGGCGTCTGGGACACCGAGGGCTACAACACGGCCAAGTTCGGCAACCTGAAGAAGGGGGTCGGCCTGGTCCTCGACCTGGGCTCGGCCCAGAACGTGTCCAGCGTCAGCTTCGACGCCGGCACCGGCCCGATCACGGTCGACCTGCGCACCGCCGATCAGGCCTCGGCCCCGGCGACCGGCTACACCAAGGTCGCCGCGGCCAAGTCCGGCGCCTCCGGGCCGACCACCCTGGACGGTTCGGCCGGCGGCTCGCACCAGTACTGGCTGATCTGGGTCAGCAGCCTGGGGCCGGACGGCAACGGCAAGTTCGACGCCCAGCTGCACGACATCGTCGTCACCGCCAAGAAGTGAGCCCGGCCGAACCCGCCTGAGCCCACTCGGCTCAGAGCGGGTCGCCGCCGGCGGTGAGCGGTTCCAGGGTGATCTCCGGGTGCTCGCGCTGCACCCGGCGCACCCGCCACAGATCGGTGAAGACGGCGATCAGTGTGCCGTCCGGGCGTTTCAGCACCTCGACCTCGCGCTGGCTGTTGAGCCAGGCGGCCGAGGCGGCGTCGGTGCGGTGGGCCAGGGTGTAGGGCAGCGGATCGAGCTCGACCCCGGCGTTAAAGTCGGCCGCCATCCGGTGCTGCACCACCTCGAACTGCATCGGCCCGACCGCGGCCAGCACCGGCGCCTGGTCGCCGCGCAGGTCCGAGCGCAGTACCTGCACCACGCCCTCGCCGTCCAGCTCGGCGATACCCCGCTGGAACTGCTTGTACCGGCTGATGTCGGTCGAGCGGGCGACCACGAAGAGTTCCGGGGCGAAGCTCGGGATCGGCGGGAACTCGACCGCGCGGTCCAGGTAGAGGGTGTCGCCGACCTTGATCGCGGAGGCGTTGATCAGGCCGATCACGTCGCCCGGCCAGCCCTCGTCGAGGCCGGAGCGGGACGAGCCGAACACCTGCTGGGCGTACCGGGTGGCCAGGGCCCGGCGGGTGCGGGCGTTGGTCACGCTCATGCCCCGCTCGAAGTGGCCCGAGCAGATCCGGACGAACGCCACCCGGTCGCGGTGAGCCCGGTCCATACCGGCCTGGATCTTGAACACCTGGCCGCTGAACGGCGCCTCCAGCGGCCGGGAGCCGCCGGAGCTGTCGGGCCGGGCGGCCGGGCTGGGGGCGTGCTCCAGCAGCACGGTGAGGATCTGGTCGATGCCGAAGTTGAGCACGGCCGAGGAGAACAGCACCGGGGTGCTGGCCCCGGTCAGGAACATCTCGTCGTCGTGGACGGCGCCGGTCTCGGTGAGCAGCTGGGTCTCCTCCACCGCCGTCTCCCAGACCGAGCCCTCGCGGTCCGCCGCGGCCTCGGCGTCGAGGTGCTCCTCGCCGGCCCGGGTGGCCCCGCCCGCCGTCCGGGTGAAGGTGATGTACCCGCCGGTACGCCGGTCGAGCACCCCGCGGAAGTCCCCGGCCTCGCCGACCGGCCAGGTCAGCGGGGTCGGCACCATGCCGGTGCGCTCCTCGATCTCGTCCATCAGCTCCAGCGCGGAGCGGCCGGGACGGTCCCACTTGTTGATCACCGTGATCACCGGCAGGCCCCGGGCCCGGCAGACCTCGAAAAGCTTGCGGGTCTGGCGTTCCATGCCCTTGGCCGCGTCGATCAGCATGATCGCGCAGTCGACCGCGGTCAGCACCCGGTAGGTGTCCTCGGAGAAGTCGGAGTGACCGGGGGTGTCGACCAGGTTGAGCACGTACCCCTTGTGCTCGAACTGCAGGGCGGCCGACGAGATCGAGATGCCCCGGGCCCGTTCCATCTCCTGCCAGTCCGAGACGACGGCCCGGCGTCCCTCCTTGCCCTTGACGTGCCCGGCCTCGGTGATCGCGCCACCGTGCAGGGCCAGGGCCTCGGTCAGGGTGGTCTTGCCAGCGTCCGGATGGCTGATCACGGCGAACGAGCGCCGCCGGCGGGCCTGCCGGAGCACCTCGGGAGCGGCTTCCTCCAGGTGGGGGGCAGTGCCAGTGACGGCGGACACGCGGAACCTCGGTTTCGATGGGCGGGAGTACCTACAACCTACTGCGACCTCCAGGGCTTCCGGCCCCGGCGTGGTGGCGGCCGGTAACCTGACCGGGTGACGCTCGATCCCGCCGGCTTCGTCGGCTACACGGCCAACCTCGGTCTCAAGGACTCCGACGACGACTTCGCGGTGGTGGTGAGCGACGGCCCCTGCGTCAGCGCGGCCATGTTCACCCAGAGCCTGTTCGCCGGGCCCAGCGTGATCATCAGTCGCGAGGCGGCGGCGTCCCGGGCCCTGCGCGGGATCATGGTGATCTCCAAGAACGCCAACGTGGCCACCGGTGCCGCCGGGCGGGCCCACGCCGAGGAGGTCCGGGCCCAGGTCGCGGGCCGGGCCGGGATCAGCCCGGAAGAACTGCTGATCACCTCCACCGGGGTGATCGGCCGCCCGTACCCGATGGACATGATCCGCGAGAACCTGGCCCTGACCCCGCAGCCGCTGCCGGCGGCCGACCTCGACGCCGCGGCCCGGGCCATGATGACCACCGACACGATGCCCAAGGTGGCCCGGCGCTCGGTCGGCCCGGCCACGGTGGTCGGCATCGCCAAGGGCGTCGGCATGATCGAGCCGAACATGGCCACCATGCTGTCGTTCTTCTTCACCGACGCCGAGATCGCCGCCGACGAGCTGGACGCCGTGTTCCGCCGGGTGGTCGAGCGCACCTTCAACTCACTCAGCATCGACACCGACACCTCGACCAGCGACACCGTGGTGATCCTGGCCAACGGCCGGGCCGGCGCCGTCGACCCGGCCGAGTTCGAGGAGCAGCTCTACCAGGCCGCCCTGGAACTGGTCCGCAAGATCGCCACCGACGGCGAGGGGGCGACCAAGCGGATCGAGGTCCAGGTGACCGGAGCCGCCGACGACCGCCAAGCCCGCCGGGTGGCGAAGACGATCGTCAACAGCCCGCTGGTGAAGACGGCCGTGCACGGCGCCGACCCGAACTGGGGCCGGGTGGTGATGGCGATCGGCAAGCTGCACGACGAGGACATCGATCCGGCCCGGGTCCGGGTCCACTTCGGTGACCTGCCGATGTACCCGGGCGATCCGGGCGAGGAGGAGCTCGCGGTGGCCCGCACGTATCTCGAGGGCAGCCAGGTCGAGATCAACGTCGAGCTCGGCAACGGCGAGGCGGCCTGGCGGGTCTACGGCTGTGATCTCACCGAGGGCTACGTCCACATCAACGCCGACTACACCACCTAGACGCCCACCGGCTCCCGATCCCGCCGGGCGGGCTCCGAGGCCGGGGTCGCGGCCGGGGTCGGCGTCGCCCGGATCTCGGCCCGGGTCAGCAGCACGACGCCGGCCAGGATCAGGCCGCCACCGGCCCACTGCCCGGCGCTCAGCCCTTCCTGGCCCAGCAGGGTGCCGCTGAGCACGCCGAACAGCGGGGTCAGGTTCAGCGACACGGCGGCGAAGCCGGGCCGCACGTGCGGCACCGAGATCGTCCACAGGGTGAACGGCACGGCGAACCCGAGCACTCCTGACAGCGCCGCCAGCAGCAGCGTGGCGACCGGCGCGTCCAGGATCCGGCTGCCGTCCAGGGCCCAGGAGCCGAGAATGAACGGCGACGTGACCACCAGTGAGGCCAGGCCCTGCCGGGCGACCAGGGCGATCGGCTCGTGGCCACCGGCGAACCGGCGGGTGGCGTACACGTAGCTCGCCGAGGCCATGGTCGAGAGCACCATGAAGCCGATGCCCAGGCCGGTCGAGTGCCCGCCGCTCTGCGCGGTGGCCACCAGCAGGGTGCCGACCAGCCCGAGGATCAGGGCCACGGCCTCGACCCGGCGGGGCCGGTTGCGCAGGATGACCCAGGCGATGGCCGAGACGAACACGCTCTCCAGGGCGAACAGCATCGACCCGACGGCGGCCGAGGTCAGGGCCAGGCCCAGGTTGGCCAGCACGTAGGCGATGCCGGGCTCGAGGGCGCCCAGGGCGAAGGCCGGGCGCCAGGGGCCGGCCACCCGGCGCCCGGTCAGCCGGCACAGCCCGATCACGACGGCGGTGCCGGTCGCGGTCTCCAGCAGCAGCAGGTCGGCGGGGGACAGATGGGCCAGGGCCAGGTCGGCGGTGGTCAGCGACAACCCCCACGACAGCATGGCCAACAGCAGCGCAACTCTTGCGCGGTTCATAGGATCACCTGATTTCTAACCGCCATAGTAGCTTAAGGCGGTTAGGTCAGGCCAGTAGAATGAGTTCGTGCAGTCGTTGTTGCCCGATCGGGTCGGTGGACGACCGGCTCTGGATTTCGTGAACACCGTCGATCCGCGGCATGCCGCCCACCGGCGGGAGTACCTCACGAGTTACGCCGCCCTGCTCGACTGGGCCCAATCCCTGGGCTCGCCGATGCCGGCCGCGCCGGCCGAGCTGAGCCGGATGGCCGTCGCCGACCCGACCGCGGCCGGGTCGGCGCTGAGCCGGGCCCTGGAGCTGCGGGAGTCCCTCTACGTCGTGCTGGCCGCGGCCCGGCGTGGTGAATCGGTGGACGCCGGCGACCTGGCCGTGATCAACGCTCAACTGTGCCGGGCGACCGACCACCACGTGCTGCAGCCGGCCGACGGTGGCGGGGTCCGGGACGGCTGGGTCGGCGCCGAATCGCTGGACTCGCCGCTCTGGCCGGTCCTGATCGACGCCTGGGACCTGCTCACCACCGACCTGATCGGCCGGATCCGCGAGTGCCCGGGGGAGGACGGCGCCTGCGGCTGGCTGTTCCTGGACACCTCCCGCTCGGGAACCCGCCGCTGGTGCGACATGCGCACCTGCGGCAACCGGGCCAAGGTGCGCACCCACTACACCCGCCAGAAGGACGGCTCCTAGGGTTCGAGCACCCGCTCGACGAACCCGGCCAGCCGCTCGCGCAGCAGTGCCGCCCGCTCCTCGGCCGGCCGGTTCTCGCCCTGCGGCAGGCTGAGCCGCAGCAGGCCGCGGGCGTAGAGCGAGCAGTTCAGGTCGGCGCACATGTAGGTGCCGACGGTGTTGCCCTGCCGGCCCGCGACCCCGGCCCGGGGGACGGCGAACAGCACGACCTCGTTGGCCATCCGGGCCGAGTGGCAGATCGTGCAGAGCGCTGATCCACGCCGCGGGGCGCTGGTGTCGCCGGCCCGCAGCAGCAGCGTGACCAGCCGGCCGTCGTGAGGTACGGCCAGATAGGCCCGGGCCGGGAACTTCGGGTCGTACCAGCCGAGAAAATCCCTCTGCTGCCACTTGGTCCGGGCGAAGTCGGCGGGCATGGCCGCGCTCTTGGCCGTGCCACGCGAGCAATTCACGAACGCGGCCCGGATCTGGTCGTCGGTCAGAGCGTCCATGGCAGGCCAAGCTACCGGCCAGGCCCGGCTCGGGGCATCCGGGTTTTCCCGGACCGCTCAGAGCCGCGCGCGCAGGTCGACCAGCACGTGCGGGGCCAGCGGCCACCGAGCCACCGCGCCGTCGATCGACACCGTGATGTCGCCGCCGTCGCCGTGGGCCAGGCTGATCTCGTCGCAGCTCAGCCGCCCGGCCGGGGTGTCGAGCCAGTTGCGCAAGTCGCGCCGGTCGAAGACGCCGCGGCAGCGATCGGTCAGCCAGCACTCGACCAGATCGCGGTGGATGGCCACTTCGAGCACGTCGAGCCGGCCCAGGGCGTCTCGGACGTCAATGATCACTCGGCTCATGACGGCAACTCCCGGGTTCGCGCGGGCTGGCGGCGCCGGGCCGGGCGGGAGGGTCACCGGCACCCGGCCCGGCGCTGACTTACAGCATGCTGGAGCCGGCCCCGCCCGCCGATGCCTCAGCGTGGCACTTGCGGTGCACCGGCGCGGGCGGCCACGAACCAGTTCCCGTCGAGCAGGATCTCGCCGCCGACCTCGGCCGCCAGCTCGGCGGCGCTCAGGTACCGCTTGAAAACCTGGTGCCGGGAGCCGTCGTTCAGCACCCGTTCCTGCCACTGCTCGGCCTCGGCCCCGGGGCGGCGGGCCGAGTCGATCACCACCAGCTCGGCGGCCACCCGGCGCGCCTCGGCCAGGAAGGCGGCGCGCTCCTCGGCCGGCAGGTGGCCGTAGAAGTGCCCGGTCAGCACCCGGTCGAAGGCGCCGTCGGCGAACGGCAGGTCGAGCGCGTCGCCGATCATCGCCAGACCGCCGGGCAACCGGGACCGGGCCAGCGCGACCATCGCCGGGCTCTGGTCCAGGCCGACCACCGGGCCGTGCAAATGGCGAGTGAGATAACCGCTGCCGCAAGCGATGTCGAGCGTCCGGGCCGGCGGCAGTGCGGCGACCAGGTCGACCAGGCCGGACACCTCGTCGGCCCAGCCCGGCCGGTCCCGGGCGGCGAATCGGCCCGTTCCCTCGTACCACTGGTCGTACTCGGCGGCCCGGCGATCGTAGTACCGCGCGGTCGCCGGGTCGCGGGCGAAAATGGGGTCCGAAGCGCTCATACCGCCCATTCTCGCTCCTGGCTCGGCCGGGCCGGCCGGCGCGATATCGCTCAGCGAGCCGCGGGCTGGCGCCGTCCGGTGTCGGGCAGGACCACGTTCTCAGCCCGGCCCGGGCCGGTCGCGGCGGTCGATTCGGCCGGCGCGACCCCGTAGCCGTAGCCGTACCCGTAACCGTCGTACCCGCCCCGCCGGCTCCGCTTGGGCGCGAAGTTGAGCACGGTACCCAGCAGCTTGGCGTTGACCGCGGTCAGGGCCTGGATGGCTCGCTGAGCCTCTTCCCGCCGGGTCCGGCCGTGCCGCAGCACCAGGACGGCGCCGTCGGCGGCCGAGGCCAGCACGGCCGCGTCGGTGACCGGCAGCAGCGGTGGGGCGTCGATCACGACCACGTCATAGTGGTCGGCGAGCGTCGTCAGCAGGTCTGACATCTGCTGCGAGCCGAGCAGCTCGGACGGGTTCGGCGGGGTCGGGCCGGACGGCAGGACGGCCAGCGTCTCGCGCCCGTAGCTGACCACGACGTCGCGCAACTCGTGCTGCCCAGCCAGCACGCTGGTCAGCCCGGCGGCGTTGCTGATCCCGAGGTACCTGCCGACCGCGGGCTTGCGCAGGTCGCCGTCCACCAGCACCACCCGGGCCCCGCCCAGGGCCAGGGTGAGGGCCACGTTGCAGGCCGAGGTGCTCTTGCCCTCCGACGGCAGGGGCGAGGTCACCACGATCACCCGGGGCGGCCGGTCCACGTCGGCGAACTGCAGGTTGGTCCGCAAGGTGCGGAACGCCTCGGCCCGGGCCCCCTGCTGGTCGGCGTCGACCAGCGGGTGCTTGCCCGCACTCGGGTCGTAGGGGACGACGCCGAGCGGGATCGCGCCGGTCAGCCGCTCGACGTCGGCCACCCCGCCGATCGCGGTGTTCAGCTGGTCGCGCAGCACGGCGGTGCCGATCCCGAGGCCGAGGCCGACCAGCAGGCCGAGGGCGAGGTTGAGCGTCACCCGAGGCGAGACCGGGGTCGCCGAGGCCACGGCCAGGTGGGTCACGGTCAGCTTCACCGGCGAGGCGTTCGCCCCCTCCGGGGTCTCCAGGTCGGCGACGAAGTCCGGGAACTGGTTGGCCACCGCGTTGGCGATGTCGGCCGCGCGCCGCGGGTCGGAGTCGGTGACGTGGACGTTGAGCAGCACCGTGTCCAGAGGGCTGTCCACGGTCACCTCGCCGGCCAGGGCGCCGGTCGTCATCGGCAGCCGGAGCTCCTGGATCACCGGCTGCAGCACCCGCGGGCTGGTCACGATGTCGGCGTACGACTTGACCCGCTGCTGGGTGAACGAGCTGCCCAGGGTCAGCGTGGAGGGGTCGTCCCCGCCGGAGCTGGTGCCGACGAACACCTGGGTGGTGGCCGAGTAGTAGGGCGTCTGCCGGGCGGTGTAGGCGGCCGCGCCGCCGACAGCCAGCGCGGTCAGCAGAATCACCACGAACCACTGCTGACGCAGAACGCGAAGGTACTGTGCGACGGTCACGCGACTCCCCAGGTCGAAGGTGACGTTCTGCGACCTTATGTCTGCGGAAAGTCACCCGAGCTTCGATGCTAGCGGGGTGGCGCCGTCCACGGGGCCCGGTCACGCCGGAGCCCGGCCGAACGACGGTGGCCCGGATCGCCGTTCGGGGGTCACCGCTGCGGGTGGGTCTCCTGGTACGAGTAGCGCTCCTCCAGCCAGGGATCGCCACGCAGGTGATAGCCCCGCTCCTCCCAGAAGCCCCGCCGGGGCCCGGTCAGGTACTCCCAGCCGCGGAACCACTTGGGGCCCTTGTAGGCGTACCTGTGGGGGATGACCAGCCGGATCGGGAAGCCGTGCTCGGGGGTCAGCGGCTCGTCGTTCAGCCGGGTGGCCAGCAGGGCCTCGCAGTCGGTCAGATCGTTCAGGGTGAGGCTGGCGCTGTACCCGTAGTGCCCGTAGACCACCAGATCGGTGATGCCGTCCCGGGGCGGGAAGGCGGCGACGACGTCCCGGGCGGCCACGCCGTCCCAGATGTTGTCGAGCACGCTCCACCTGCCGGCGCAGTGCAGTCCGGCCACCACCCGGGTCGGCGGCAGCCCGGCCAGCCCGGCGACGGTGATCCGGTGCGCCTCGCCGGAGGCGGTGGCCCCGCCGAAGATCATGGCCCACTCGTCCGGCCGGTCGGCCTTCGGGATCGGGCCGTAGTGCTTGACCAGCAGCTCTTTTCGCACCCTCTGCCCGGGCGGGGCCGATCGGTCCGGCAGGGGCCGCGGGTCGAGAGGGTCGAGGGAATCAGCCACGCCCGCCTGCTCTCGGGTAGGCCAGGACCTCGCTCGCCTTGGCGCTCAGCCAGACCGGCCGACCGGCGGCCAGGCCCAGCTCGGCCACGGCGGCCGGGGTGACGTCGACCAGGGCGCCGGGCCGGCCCTCGACCGCCACCCGCACCCGGTCGGTGAGCAGTTCGACCCCGCTCACCCGCCCGGCCCAGACGTTGCGCGCCGATCCCGGCCCGGGCCGGTCCAGGTGCAGCGAGATCGCGGTCGGCGCCAGCACGGCCAGCACCGGTCCGGGCCGCTGCGGGCGGTCCGGACCGGTGGCGAACAGCAGCCCGCCGGCGTCGTCCAGCTCGACCCGCCCGGTCGGCGGATCGGTCAGCTCGCCGGAGTAGAGGTTCAGGCCCATCAACCGGGCCACGTACTCGGTCGCGGGCCGGCGGGACACCTCGGCCGGGGTGCCCGCCTGGACGATGACGCCGGCCTCGAGCACCAGGATGCGGTCGGCCAGCACCAGGGCCTCCAGCGGGTCGTGGGTGACGACGATGCTCGGCCCGGCGAAGCCGCTCAGGTGCCGGCGCAGCTCGGTCCGGATCTCGAGCCGGGTCCGGGCGTCCAGGGCGGCCAGCGGTTCGTCCAGCAACAGCAGGCGCGGCTGCGCGGCCAGGGCCCGGGCCAGGGCCACCCGCTGGGCCTGCCCGCCGGACAGCTGCCCGGGACGGCGCCGGGCCAGGGCGGCCAGATCGAGCCGATCGATGACGGCGCCCGCCTCGGCCCGCGACCGACGCCGTCCGGCGCCCCGGGCCCGGGCCGCGAAGGCGATGTTGTCGAGCACGCTCAGGTGCGGGAAGAGCCGGTAGTCCTGGAACACCAGGCCGACCGAACGATCGACCGCGGGCACGAAGACCCCGGCCGCGGCGTCGTCCCAGAGCTGGTCGCCGACCGAGACCCGGCCCTCGGTGACGGCCCGCAGTCCGGCCAGAGCCCGCAGCAGGGTGGACTTTCCGGCGCCGTTGGGGCCGAGCACGGCCAGCACCTCGCCGGGCCCGACGGCCAGCTCCACCTCCAGCCGGAAGTCGGCCCGGGTGACGGCGAAGGCCGCTTCCAGCCCCGGGCTCACAACGTCGTCCCCGCGGTGAGCCAGCGGTCGCGCAGCAGGGCCAGGGCCGCCACCGCGACCAGCAGCAGCACCAGGCTGAGGGCGATCGCGGCGTCCGGGTCGGACTCCAGGGCCAGGTAGACGGCCAGCGGCATGGTCTCGGTCCGGCCCGGAAAATTGCCGGCGAAGGTGATCGTGGCCCCGAACTCGCCCAGGGCCCGGGCCCAGCAGAGCACGCTGCCGGCGATCAAGCTGGGCCCGATCAGGGGCAGGGTGACCCGGCGGAAGGTGGCGAACGGCCGGGAGCCGAGAGTGGCCGCCGCCTCCTCCAGGCCACGGTCGGCCGAGCGCAGGGCGCCCTCGACCGTGACGATGAGAAATGGCATGGCCACAAAGGTTTCGGCAACCACGACCGCACCCGTGCTGAACGGCAGGGTGAGGCCGAACCATGAGTCCAGGTAGCGCCCGACCAGCCCGGTCCGGCCCAGGGCGAGCAGCAGGGCGACGCCGCCGACCACCGGTGGCAGCACCAGCGGCAGGGTGACCAGGGCCCGCAGCAGCCCGGTGCCGGGCCAGGTCGAACGGGCCAGCACCCAGGCCAGCGGGACGCCGAAGAGCAGCGACAGGCCGGTGGCGAGGGTGGCCGAGACCAGCGACAGCCGCAGGGCCTCGCGGATCGCCGGCTCGGCCAGCAGGTGCGGCAGGCTGCGCCACGGCGCCCGGGCCAGCAGGCCCACCAGGGGCAGCAGCAGGAAGATCAGGGCGACCAGAGCGGGCCCGGCCAGCGGCCAGGGCACGGCCGGCCGGGCCCGACGGTCCGCCCCGCCCCGCTTCAAGGCCGGCTTCCGGGCTGACTTCCGGGCTGACTTCAGGGCTGCTCGAACCCGGCGGCCTTGAGCGCGGTGCTGCCGTCCGCGGAGAGCACGTACTCGACGAAGTCCTGGGCCAGGGCGGTGTTCTTGGACGCCGACAGTGCCGCGATCGGGTACTCGGTGGAGGCGTTGACGTCGGCCGGGATCTCGATGCCCTTGACCTTGGCCCCGGCGGCCAGCACGTCGGTGACGTAGACCACCCCGGCGTCGGCCTCGCCCAGTTGCACCTTGGACAGGGTCGACTTGACGTCGACCTCGTTGCTGACCGGCTTCACGGTCAGGCCGGCGTTCTTGAACACCGCGAGAGCCGTTGCCCCGCAGGGAACCTCAGCCGCGCAGAGAACCACCTTGACCTTGGTCGAGGCCAGGTCGGCGAGCTTGGTGATCTTGGCCGGGTTGGCCGGCGGAACCGCGATCTCCATCGTGTTCTTGGCGAAGTCGGCCGGCGCCGCCGCGGCCTTGGCATCGACCACCGCCTGCATGTTCTTGGGTGAGGCGGAGGCGAAGACGTCGGCCGGGGCGCCGCTCGTGATCTGGGTGGCCAGGCCCGAGCTGGGGCCGAAACTGAAGACCACCTTGGTGCCGGGGTGGGCCGCTTCGAATTGCTTCCCGAGCGTGGTGAACGAGCCGGTCAGGGACGCCGCGGCGAACACCGTGAGCGTGGTCGACGATGTGCTCGGCGCCGGCGCCGAACTGCTGGAACTGGACGAGGAGCTGCAGCCGGCCAGGGCCAGGCCGGCAGCGACGGCCACCACGACGACGGATCGGGAACGGTTCACCAGGAACTCCAATGTGCTTGAGTGGTAGAGAAATAGACGAACCTGATCAACTGCCGGGGATTTCCACGACCACGTTGGTCGACTTGACCACGGCCACCGCGAGCACACCGGGCTGGAGCCCGAGGTCGTCGGCGGCCTCCCGGCTCATCAACGAGACCACCCGGAACGGGCCGGCCTGGATCTCGACCTGCGCCATCACGGTGTCGCGGGTGACCTTGGTGACCAGGCCGGTGAACCGGTTGCGGGCCGACTGGCTGACCGCCCGTTGGGTGGGGGCGACCGGCAGCTCGGCGGCCAGCTCTTCGGCGAACCGGGCCAGGACGGCGCCGTCCACGGCCTGGCGGCCACCGTCGTCGAGCGTCGTCTCCAGGCGACCGGACTCGGCCCAGCGGCGGACGGTGTCGTCACTGACCCCGAGCAGTTCAGCCGCCTGGCGGATCCGGAACGTCGACATGCCCGCACCCTATCCGCAGCTACGGACCGATCGGCTGGATCGCTCCGCAGATCAGGAACTCGTCACCGTTTTGCAAGCTTTGGTGTAAGTCAGCCAAAGCCGTGCGCGGGGATTACCCTCTGCGGTCGGGGCCGCCACATCCAGGATGCCTCTTCACTGAGAGTTCCCGGTCAGGGATAGTTCCTGATTCAAATGTGACCTGTGTCTCAGTCGAGGGTCCCGTCTGGCGGTAATGGTCACTGTCAGGCACCTTGGGGACACGCAGATTCCGGACACCGGTGCCCGGAGCGGTTATCAGACAACGTTGCCGCCGTTTCCCTGGATTCACCCTGAAGCAACCCTGTACCTCACACCGGCGATCGGAGATCTTCGATGGCAATTGACGCACCCGATCGCGAATCGGCCGCCCCGGGCGCCGGGCTCAAGCGAACAGTCGGCTTCTGGGGGCTGATGTTCGTCTCCCTGGGCTCGATCATCGGCTCCGGCTGGCTGCTCGGCGCGCTCACCGCGGCCACGGTGGCCGGCCCGGCCTCGCTGATCTCCTGGATCCTGGCCGCCCTGCTGCTGATCGTGCTGGCCCTGATCCATGCCGACCTCGGCGCGGCCTACCCGGTGGCCGGCGGGACGGCGCGCTACCCGCACTTCGCGTTCGGCGCGCTGGCCGGTTTCACCGCCGGCTGGGCCGCATACCTGCAGGCCGTGACCATCGCCCCGATCGAGGTCGAGGCCAGCATCTCGTACCTGAACAGCACCAGCTGGGCCCACGACCACCTGAACATGCTGCACAAGAGCGGCACCCTGAACGGCACCGGCCTGATCGTGGCCGCGCTGGCCATGCTCGTGTTCACGGTGATCAACCTGCTCGGGGCCAAGCTGCTCTCCGACAGCAACACGATCATGGTGATCTGGAAGGCGGCGGTGCCGATCCTGGCCGTCGTCGTCCTGATCGTTCTGGGCTTCCACATCAGCAACTTCCACGCCGGCGGCGGTTTCGCGCCGTTCGGGGCGCACGGGATCTTCGCCGCGCTGCCGGCCGGCGTGGTGTTCGCCCTGCAGGGCTTCGAGCAGGCGGCCCAGATGGCCGGCGAGGCCAAGAACCCCCGGCGGGACGTGTCCCGGGCGATCATCATGGCCATGCTGATCGGGGCGGCGATCTACATCGCGCTGGAGATCTGCTTCATCGGTGCGCTCAATCCCTCCAACCTGGTGCACGGCTGGAAGAGCCCGATCGGCGAGGGCGACTACGGCCCGTACTACACGATCGCGCTGGCCGCCGGAGCCGGCTGGCTGGCCACCATCCTGCTGATCGACGCCGTCATCTCACCGGCCGGCACCGGCCTGGTCTACCTGGGCACCTCGGCCCGGCTGTCCTACGCCCTGGGGGAGGAGGAGGTGCTGCCCGACGGCCTGACCAAGGTCTCCAGCCGGGGGGTGCCGATCTACTCCATCCTGCTGGCCTTCGTGATCGGGCTGATCGCGTTCCTGCCCTTCCCGAGCTGGAGCTCCCTGGTCGGGCTGGTGACCGGGGCGACCGCGATCATGTACGCCTTCGGGCCGGTCTCGCTGATGGCCCTGATGCGGCAGGATCCGGAGCGCAACCACCCGTACCGCACCCCGTACCCCCAGGTGCTGATCCCGCTCGGTTTCGTGGCCGCGAACCTGATCATCTACTGGGGCGGGTTCGAGGCCACCTGGAAGTTGTTGACCGGCATCTTCATCGGCCGGGTGATCTTCGAGATCGCCCTGCGTCGCTCGGACAACCTGCAGCGCACCGACATCGACTGGCGGGCGGCGTCCTGGATCTGGCCCTGGCTGATCGGGATGACGATCATCGGCTTGATCGGCCGGTACGGCAAGGGCTCGGAGAGCGTGCTGCCGGAGTGGGTCGACCTGCTCGTGGTGATCGGCTTCAGCCTGGTCATCTTCTACTACGCAGTCAGCCTGGCCATGGCGCCGGAGAACGTTCAGGCCGCGATCGAGCGCGAGGAGCGGCTGGCCTCGGAGATGCCTGAACTCAATGTCGGCTGAGACCGCCGGATGATCCCCATGATCGACCGATAGTCGAAATTCGGGCCGGATCGACATCGAATGCGGCGCTGGTGGCCGGTTTCCGTCAAAGGAAGCCGATCACCGGCGTCGCACTCGTCTGCCCCGGATCTGGCCTGAATTCGCCCTGGAGCTGGCCCGAGTCTGGTCCGGATCTGGCCCCGCCCCGGTCGGATGCTGCCTTAATTCGGGCTAAAGAATCATCGGCCCGGCCTGTTCGTCGTCCGGAATGGTTGCTAAATTAATGGCAGATGAATAAGTGAAGACTATTAACAAATTCGTGTTCACTCGTTCTTCTTGTGCCCGTGCCAGAAGCACCGCACCCATTCGAGGAGACCCCTGATGAACCTCGCCAACCCCCGGTCCCGCAGCCCGATACGCCGCGGGACGATGCTCAAACTGCTGGCCACCCTCGTGGCCGGCGCGCTCACCACGTTCGGCCTGATCGCCGCCCTGTCGCCTGCGGCCTCGGCCTCGCCGGCTCTGCCCGCTCACCTGATCACCGGCTACTGGCAGAACTTCGACAACGGCGCCACCGACCTGCGGTTGCGCGACGTCCCGGCGTCCTACGGGATCATCGCGGTGGCCTTCGCCGACGCCGATCCGAGCAAGCCCGGCGGCGTCACCTTCACCCTCGACTCCACGCTCTCGTCCAAGCTCGGCGGCTACGACACGGCCGCGTTCAAGGCCGACATCGCCACCCTGCACTCCCAGGGGCGCAAGGTGATCATTTCGGTCGGCGGCCAGAACGGCGCCATCTCCCTGCCCGACGCCACCGCGGCCGGCAACTTCGCCACCAGCGTCTACGGGCTGATGACCAGCTACGGCTTCGACGGGGTCGACATCGATCTGGAGAACGCGCCCAACCTGGCCAACATGACCTCGGCGCTGCGCCAGCTCGGCACCAAGGCCGGGTCCAACCTGGTCCTCACGATGGCCCCGGAAACCCTCTACGTGCAGCCCGGCGGCACCTATCTGGCCCTGATCGACCAGGTCAAGGACCTGATCACGGTGGTCAACACGCAGTACTACAACTCCGGGGCGATGATCGGGCGCGACGGCAAGGTCTACAGCGCCGGGACCGAGGACTTCATCACGGCGCTGGCCGACATCCTGCTCGACGGTCACCTGCGGGCCGACCAGGTCGGCCTCGGGCTGCCCGCCTCGCCGAGCGGCGCCGGTAGCGGCTACGTCTCGCCCTCGGTGGTCAACAACGCGCTGGACTGTCTGGCCGCGGGCACGAACTGCGGGTCGTACAAGCCGGTGGCCAAGAACCCGACCATCCGCGGGGCGATGGACTGGTCGATCAACTGGGACGCCAGCAACGGCTACAACTTCGCCGGCACGATCAGCCCGCACCTGGCCACCCTGCCCGGCGGGACCGGCACCACCACCGGACCGACCACCTCGGTGCCGCCGACCACCGTCCCGCCGACCACCGTCCCGCCGACCACGGCGCCGCCGACCACCAACCCGCCCACCACCTGTTCCGGCGCGTCGGCCTGGAACGCCACCACGCCGTACAGCGGAGGCGCGGTGGTCAGTTACAACGGCCACCGGTGGACGGCGAAGTGGTGGACCCAGGGCGACGTCCCCGGCAACAACAGCCAGAACGTGTGGACCGACAACGGCACCTGCACCGGTGGGACGACGACCACTCCGCCGGGGGCCTGCACGGCGGCGGCCTGGGTCTCGACCACGGCCTACAACGGCGGGGCCGTGGTCAGCTACGGCAGCCACCGGTGGACGGCGAAGTGGTGGACCCAGGGTGACGTGCCCGGCCAGAACGGCCAGGGCGTCTGGGCCGACAACGGCACCTGCTGACCCGTTCCACCCTCTTCCGAGCCTTACCCGACCCGACCCCGACGTCGGGGCGGCCACCTTCAGGGTGGTCGCTCCGGCGTCGACCTATGTGACTCAGCTCAAGCGCGGATCGGCGCGAGCCACCCCGGTGATCGGGGCCGGGCTGGGATCATCGAGGCAGGGGCAACGGGCGGGCATGGTTCTGGGGGGTGTGGTTCTGGGCGACATCGACAGTGCCCTGCAGGACTCGACCGACGTCAGTCAGCGCACCATGGTCACGGTCTTCGTGCTGCTGCTGGCGGTGACGGTGGTCGCCGCCCTGACCCGCGGCCGGTGGACGTCGCTGATCAGCTTCATCGCCCTGTGCGGGTCGAGCCTGGCCTGGTTCCAGGTGGACCATCGCTGGGAGGGCGACATCCTCTACACCTTCGACCCGTCCCACGGCCTGACCGAGGCCGACCTGCTGGTGCCCGCGGTGTTCAGCCTGGCCCTCGGCGTCCGGGTGCTGCGCTGGGCGTTCACCCCCGTGCCGCAGCCGGCACTCAGACCCTCGGCTCGGCAACCTGCAGGGTGACCAGGGTGTGGGCGTAGGCCAGATCCTCCAGCTTGGCCGGGTCGAGCTCGCCCAGGGTCAGCACGGCATGGATGTCGTGATGGCGGGCCAGCGCCCGGATCGCGTCCAGGGCGTCGTCCAGGCTCTGCGCCGACTCGCTGGTGTCGAACGTCTCCAGCAGGGCGTACCCCTCCCGGTTGGCCCGCAGAGCGATCTCGATCCGGACCCGGCGACGCCGATCCGCGAGCACGTTCTTCGGCAGATGGAACAGCCCGACGGCGAGCGGATTCGGCATCGGCGCGGGCCTCTCGTGAAGAAGGGGATTCGGTTTTTGCGCAGTGGGGTGCGCTCAAGCGTGGCGTTATCGCCGGTCCGGAGCGATGATCGGTTGGTGAACTGACACTGCACCGACACTGTGAGTGACAGCTTTGCGTGTTTAGTCTGAAATATCGGGCACAACTTCACGGGGAGCCGTCGTGATCGCGGTAGAACGCTGGACCGGGCGTGAGACGCGCGCGCTCCGTCGCGCGCTGCGCATGACGGTAGTCGGATTTGCGGAGCATTTGGGGGTCAGCACCCGAACTGTCAGTAAATGGGAATCCCGGGGCGCCGGCATCGAGCCGTTACCGGAGATGCAGGCCGCTCTCGACACCGTGCTGCTGCGGGCCGCCCCGGACACCGTGCGCCGCTTTCTCTCGCTGTCGCCACAGGCCGGGCGAATGGTCACCGAGGCCGAGCTGGGCCCCGAGGACTGGCACACGTTCGCCCGCCCGTCGGTGCCGGTCTCGGAGCCGATCGTCGACGAGCTGACCGTGCTGCGGGCCTCCCTGGTCCGCTCCGACGCCCTGCTCGGCCCGGGCCGGCTGATCGCCACCGTCGGCGAGCAGGTGACCAACGTCCAGGACATGCTCGGCGCCGCGCACGGTGAGCTGCGCCGCCGGGTGTTCGACCTGGCCGCGCTGTACGCCGAGTTTCACGGCTGGCTGCTGGAGGACGTCGGGCAGCCGGCTCGGGCCCGGGCCTGGACCGCCCGCTCGCTGGAGTGGGCTCAGGCCGGGGAGAGCGCCGACCTGACCGCCTACACCCTGATGCGCCGGGCCCAGCAGGCCGTGGCCCAGCAGGACGCCGCGCTGACCATCGGCCTGGCCCAGGCCGCGGCCCGGGTGAGCGGGGCCTCGGCCCGGATCCGCTCGGCCTCCCTGCAGCAGCGGGCCCACGGCCTGGCCGTCGAGGGCGAGGAGAGCAAGGCCCTGGCCGCCCTGGACGAGGCCGAGGCCCTCCTGGCCACCGTCGGCCCCGATCCAGGGGCCTACGACCTGGCCGACTGGAACACGCCCGACTACGTCCGGGCCCAGCGCGCCAACGTGTACCTGACCCTGGGGCGACCGGGCGAGGCGGTGCGTACCTTCGACGAGGCCCTGGTCGCCTGGCCATCGGCGTACCGGCGCGAGCGCGGGCTGCACCTGGCCCGGCGGGCTCACGCCCTGGCCGTCGACCACCGGCCGGACGAGGCGATCGCCACCGGCCGGGAGGCGCTCGACATCGCCCGCTCGACCGGCTCCCGCCGGACCCTGGACGAGCTGCAGATCGTGGTCCGGCTGGCCGCGGCCCAGGGGGCGAGCAGCTCCGACGTCACCGAGTTCGCCGAGTCGGTCTTGGTCGCCGTCCAGGCTGGAGGTGGGGGACGTTCGTGACGATCAGCTGAGCTCGGCTCGGTTGAGCATCGACGAGCTGGTCGGCCGGTCGGACTGGGCGGCGGTGAACGCGCTCGGCCGGCCGTTCGTCGTCTACAAGTTCGCCGCGACCCTGGACGGGCGGATCGCGGCGGCCGACGGGACCAGCCAGTGGATCACCAGTGCCGAGAGCCGGGCCGAGGTGCATCTGCTGCGGGCCGGTTGCGACGCCACCGTGGTCGGCTCGGGCACGCTGCAGGCGGACAATCCCAGCCTGGCCGTACGGGGCAACGACGACCCCCGCCTCGACCTGTCCGCCGTCGCGGCCGAGCGGCAGCCGCTGCGGGTGATCGTCGACACCAACGCCCGTACCCCGCCCGACGCCAAGGTGCTGGACGCCGCCGCCCCCACCCTGATCGCGGTGGCCACCGATGCCGACGCCCACCACCTCGAAGGCCGGGCCCAGGTGCTGCGGGTACCCCGCTCGGCCGCCGGCCTGGACATCACGGCCCTGCTCCGGGGCCTGTACGGGCTCGGGGTGCGGGCCGTCTTCCTGGAGGGCGGGCCGACTCTGGCCGGGTCGTTCATCGCCGGCGGCGCGGTCGACCGGGTGATCACGTACCTGGCCCCGGCGCTGCTCGGGGCGGGCAAGAGCGGCCTGCTGGACGCCGGGATCGGGACCATCGCCGACATCCTGCGGCTCGACCTGATCGACGTCGCCCGCAGCGGCCCCGACGTCCGCCTGATCGCCCGGCCCGTCCAGCTCACCCCGCCCGTCCAGCTCACCCCGCCCCTCTAGATCGCGCGCCCCACCGCGAGCAGGTGTGAGCTCGCGTTGGCCATCGCGGGATCGCGTTCGACCGTCTCGAGCACCTCCAGCAGCAGGGCCAGTTGCTCGGGGTCGGCCAGCCGCTCGGTCAGGCCCGGCGCCCAGTGGAACGGCCCCTCGACCGGCAGCACCTCGACCGGGCCCAGCCCGGCCTCGCTCGCCTCGGCCGCCAGTTCGGCCTGGTCGTGGAAGAACGCCGTGGTGAAGAACTCCGGAACGCCGTCCGGGTTGCGGTGCTGACCCGAGCGCAGGTCCTCCCGCAGCAGCGGGACGAACCCGGGCCGGTCGACGAAGCCCCGGAAGAACCCGTCCAAGGTGGTGGCGTAACGCGAGATCGCCGCCGCCACCACCAGGCCGCCGGGCCGGGCCACCCGGGCCGCCTCGCGGAACGCCAGCACCCGCTCGTCCCGGTCGGTCAGGTGGTACATCGGGCCGAGCAGCAGGACGGCGTCGTAGCGGTCGTCGTCATCGGTGAGGGACCGCGCGTCCCCGATCCGGGCGGTGAAGCCGCCCACCGCCCGGGCCTGCTCGACGTGCAGCGGTACCGGGTCGATCAGGTCGACCAGGTATCCCAGCCCGGCCAGCCAGGTCGCGTAGACGCCGCTGGCTCCGCCCACCTCCAGGACCCGGGCCGGCGCCGGTGGCAGGTACCGCTCCAGCAGCACCTTGGTCCGGATCAGCTCCAGCGAGGGGGCTGTGGTCAGCCGCCCCTGCTCGCGGCCCTGGTTGTAGAAGTCGGCAATGCTGGTCTCGATCCCCATGGCCCGACGCTAACCAGCCGAGCCGGCTCCCGTCGCCTGCTTTTCGATCACCCCACCAGCACCGATAGGCTCGACCCGATGCTGCGGACCCGCTCGTTCCCGCCCGGGGCGGTACCGCTCACCGCCGCCCTCGTCGTCGTCATCGGCGTCGGTCCGCTGGCCACCGACACCTACGTGGCCGCGCTGCCCGAGCTGCGGGAGTCCCTGCACACCAGTGCCACGCTGGCTCAGCTGACCCTGACCGCCTTCATCGTCGGCCTGGCCGGTGGCCAGCTCGCCCTCGGCCCGCTCAGCGACGGCCTGGGCCGGCGCCGGCTGCTGCTCGGCGGCACGCTCGCCTTCACCGTCCTGTCGCTGCTCTGTGCCCTGGCCCCGACCGGGCCGTTGCTGGTGACCGTGCGGCTGTTCCAGGGGCTGGCGGCGGGCTCCGGGGTGGCGATTGGGCGGGCCACCGTCGGCGACGTCTACACCGGCGACGAAGCGGCCAAGCGCTACGGCTCGCTGGCCGCGATCACGTTCCTGGGGCCGGTGATCGCGCCGGCCATCGGCGGGGTCATCCTCACCGTCGGCAGTTGGCGCACGGTGTTCGCGGTGCTGTCCGGGTTCGGCCTGGTGATGGTTCTGGCGGTGCGGCGCGGCATTCCGGAGACAATGCCCCCGGCGCAGCGGCACGGCGGCGGGCTGCGCAGCTCCGGGGCCCGGATGGCCGACCTGCTCGGTGACTGGGGTTTCATGCGGCACGTGGCCATTCAGTGCCTGGCCACCTCCGGGTTCTTCGTCTACATCGGCGGATCGTCGTTCGTGCTGGAAACCGTGTACGGCGTCTCGGCCACCACCTATGCGGCCGTGTTCGCCGTCAACGCGATCGGGATGGCCACCGCCAGCACGGTTTTCCGGCTGGTGGTCGGCCGTTTCGGGGCCGCCCGGCTGCGCACCACCGGCCTCCTGGCGGCGACCATGGCGTCGATCGGGCTGGTCGGCTGCGGTCTGCTGGAGCGCACCGCACTGCCGCCGCTGGCGCTGCCCTGGGCCCTGCTGTGCGTCGTCGTGGCCGGCATGGGGTTCGTCATCCCCGCCACCACGGCCCTGGCTCAGGAGGCCGGAAATCGGGCCCGGGGCACCGCTTCGGCTCTGCAGGGTGGCCTGTCGATGTTCGTCGGGGCCTTGGTCACGCCGCTGACCGGCATCGTCGGCTACCGCTCGCTGTTGCCGATGACCCTGCTGATGGCCGGCTTCTTCCTGTCCTCAGTGGCTGTGCTCACCATCAGTCGGCGACGTTAGGGCGAGGCCAGCGGCGGTCTGGAATCGGGTCCGGCATCGCTGGCCTCGCCGATCACGGGACGACGGCGCCCACGCCACTTGGTCGAGGAGTGGCAGGCGGCTCTGGTTGGCTTAGGCCAGAGCCCGTCGTTCCGATCACAAGACCATCCTGATGCCGGGAATGTCGCGGGTCACCCCATTGATGAGGACAGAGCGCTGTGTCCTCATCACTCACGGTTGTACTGGGTGGAACTTGACCCACCGCGACCACTCCGGCTGGGGGTCGTAACCGGCAGCGGCCCAGGCCGGGTGGGCTTCCGTGTTGGCGTCCAGCACCATCGCGTCGAACCGGCGCCCGCCGAGCTCGCGAAAGCGCCGTTCCGCCGTGCTCAGTAGGGTGCTGGCGATTCCCTGACGCCGCTGGTCGGGTCGTACCGCCAGCCGGTACAGATGGCAGCGCCAGCCGTCCCAGCCGGCAATCACCGAACCGACGATCGCGCCGTCCAGTTGTGCGTCCTCGGCCAGCAGGAGAGCCTGCGGGTCATGGGTGATCAGGTTTCGGACCAGTTCCGCACCGTCGAAGCGATCCGTTCCCTCGGCCGCGACGAGCCAGAACTCCAGCACCCGACCGACGTCCGCCAGATCCGCGTTCCGTACCGAAATCGTTGGCATCGGGCCATTCAACTACCGGTCAGCTACCGGAACCGGCAATCGCCTCGATGCGGTCGATCGTGGCTACACCCATTCCCGGAGCCGCTTCAGGTCTCGGGGCGAGAGCTCCCACCACGGCACGTCGCCGTCCACCCGGACCGCGATCCCGAGCTCGGTGCGCTCCCAGGCCATCGCGTCGGCCCGGAGCTCGCCGCTGGGGCTGGCCAGCCACTTCTGCAGCACCGGGCGTTTGAAGACGGCGCGCATGCGGTCGCCGGACCAGCCCTCGACCGTGTCCCGCTCCGGTCCGATGGCCAGCTCGACGCTGACGGCCCGGCCCTGGTCGTCCATGGCCTCGATGGTCACTCGGTTCACCGGCGGCATCCTTCAAAGGGCTTTCTCAGGGCAGAACTCTCAGGGCAGAACTGGAGGCGGGACCAGCGGCAGGCTGTGGGGCTTCCGGTACCGCTGGCCCCGCCGTTCGAGGGTGACGGACCAGCCGGATCCCGATCGGCGGGATCGGCCGCCGTGATCGGGAAACGGTGATCCGTCTCAGAACCAGCGTGCGGCTGCGGTGACCCGCGCGTCACCCCTGCTGATGGGGACAGGGATCGGTGTCCTCATCAGCCGCCGTTCGCGCCGGTCCGGGTCGACGCCGGCCACCGCCAGCAGCTCGGGCAGGCTGACCTCGGGCCCGAGGACGGGAACAGCCAGGGCGCCCAGCAGCACGGCCGCCCCCATGGCGTCCCACAGGGCCCGGCCGGGCAGGCTCACCGAGAGCTCGCCGACCCGGTCGGTCAGTCGCAGCTGCTCGATCACCGCGGGCAGGTCGTTGCGGTGCCCGGGGTCGATCATCCGGGCCAGCTGGAGGGTGTCGATCAAGCCGGCCGGGGTGAGCCCCGGGCAGTTGCGCCGCAGCAGCGGCCACTGGGCGGTGATGTCGTACCCGACCAGGTACGAGCCGTTGATCCGGCGGTCGAGGGCGGCCTGGATGTCGCCCAGCCGCGGGGCCGAGCGAAGCGCGACGTCGGTCAGGCCGGGGGCGATCCAGGATCGGCTCGGCACCGGGCGGCCGGGGTTGAGCAGGGTGCTGAAGGCGGCGGACGTGTCCGGCGTCCAGCCCGCGATCGGAACCAGGGCGACCTCCAGGATCGCCTCGCCGTCCCGCTCGTGGCCGCCGGTGCCCTTGACGTCGAGTGCAACGAGCCGCATGGCCCACCTCCGGGTCGACACGCCGGTCCACCGGAGCGGGCCGCCGGCTGCGCGAGGACGCGCAACTGATTCCAGCCTCACCCGAGACCCACCGGGTCGGCGGGCCGTGGATGAGGACAGTGGGGGATGTCCGCATCGCCCGGTGCGGGTGGGCTCGACGTCCCCGGGACGATGTTGTCCGGGGGAGGTAGGAGCGCGACCGGAGGAGGGGTATGACGGCGGAGAACATCCTGGATGCCCTGCGGGCCCGGGTGGTGACGACGCAGGCCGGTCACCGGTTGCCCAGCCTGATCGTTGGTCTGGCCCGGGGCGGGCGGGCGCTGTCCCTGGAGAGCGCGGGCCTGGCCGACGTCGAGCGGCGGCGTCGAGCCTCGGGCTCGCTGCCGTACCGGATCGGTTCGGTGACCAAGACCTTCACCGCCGCGATCGTGCTGCTGCTGGTCGAGCGGGAGGTCCTCGACCTGGACGAGTCGGTAGACCGGTACCTGCCCGGAACGGCGTTCGGCCGGGTCCGGGTGCGGCAGTTGCTGGCCCACACCGGCGGCGTTCAGCGCGAGGCGCCGCTGCCGATGTGGAGCACCATGCGCGGGCCCGACCGGCCGGCCCTGATCGAGGCCCTGGGCCGGGCCGGGGTGGTGGCCCGGCCGGGGGTGCGCTGGCACTACTCCAACCTGGGCTACGCGATCCTGGGGCAGATCATCCGCCGGGTCACCGGCACCACCGGCGAGGACCTGATCACCCGGGAGCTGCTCGGCCCGCTCCACCTGGGTTCGACCAGCTGGCAGCCGGCGCCGGAGCGGGCCGTCGGCTACCGGCTCGACCCGTACGCCGACGTCCTGTATCGGGAGCCCGAGATGGAACAGGGCGAGATCGGGGTGGCCGGCCAGCTCTGGAGCACGGCCGAGGACCTGCTCGCCTGGGGTCACGCGCTGTCCGGCGGGGTGCCGGCGGTACTGCCGCCGACGGTGACCACGGCGATGCACACCCTGCAGGTGATGGTCGATCCGCAGCGCTGGGACCGGGGCTGGGGGCTGGGCCTGATCCTGGAGCGGCGCGGGGAGCGGCTGCTGTCCGGCCATACCGGGGGCATGCCCGGGTTCGGGGCCGCGCTGTCGATCGACCGGGACGCCGGCCTGGTGGTGGTCGCCCTGGCCAATGTGACCGGGCGGATCGCGTTGAACGAGCTCTGCGCGCAGGTGATCGACGAGAGCCGTGGCCGGCTGCCGGTGGATCTGCCGGTGGAGCGGAGGGTGGCCTTCGAGGCTCCGGGCCCGGAGGTGGAGGGGGTGCTGGGCCGGTGGTGGAGCGAGTCCGACGAGACGGTGTTCAGCTGGGTGGGCGGCGAGCTGCGGGCCCACCTGGCCGACCGGGCCGAGACCACCACCACCACGTTCAGCCATCAGGGCACGGATCGCTACCGGGCCGGGGCCGGCCGGCTGGAGGGTGAATGGCTGCTGGTCAAGCGGGACTCGTCCGGAGCGGTGGTCGAACTGGAGTGGGCCACCTACCCCTATCGGCGGTCCTTCGGCTGATCCGGGCCGCCGAAGTCGCGCAGCCGATCGCGCAGTTGCGCCACCTCAGGCTTGTCGGCCCAGGCCCGCAACCGCCCGTCCAGGGCCGCGAACCGGCCGGCCGTGCGCCGCGAGGCCGTCCCGGTCGAGGCGTCGAGGGCCTGGCTGACGGCGTCGGTGGCCTCGTCGACCTCGGTCAGCTCCAGATGGGCCCCGGCCCGGTCGAGCAGCCACATCACCCGGTTGCGCACAAAGGCTCTCGGGGCCGAGCTGTCCTCGTCGATCAGCGGGGCCAGGGCCCGGCGGGGCTGCCCGAGGTCGAGCAGGCAACTGCCGGAGTGACCGCGTAGCGCGGCCGAGTCGAAAACCTCCAGCCAGATGGGGTCCGGGGCCTCGGGCTCGTGTCGGGCCAGTTCGCGCCGGGCGAGCTCGAGCATCTCCAGGCAGCGCTTGCGTTCGCCCAGCCGGGCCTGTGACCGGGCACCGATCGTGAGTACGAACGCGGTCAGCCGGGCGTTGCCGGCCCGGCGGGCCCAGACCAGGGCCTCGGCGCCGTGCCGGGCACCACCGAGCGGATCGCCGTGGTACATCTCGGCGAAACCCTGGCTCGGGCCGAGGATGTAGGCGACCAGGGCGGCGTCGTCGGCTCGCTCGGCGAAGGCCCGGGCAAAGGTGAACGACCGGGCCGCGCCCTGCGGATCGCCCTGGTCGAACTGCATCCAGCCGGCCAGCTGGTGGATCTCGCCGAGAGTGCTGAGCACCTCCTGGTGCAGCTTGCCGGTGGTCGAGCCGACCAGCGAGCCGGCCAGTTCGGCGTGGACCAGGAGTTCGCCGAGACCGAGAACCGAGCCCAGGCCGTGGTCGACCTGGCGCACCCCGTCGACCATCGAGCGCAAGGCGTCGAGGGACTCGCGACCCTGGGCCGCCCTCGCGCGCATCGCGGGCGATCCCTCCTCCACCAGCATCTCCTCAGGCCCGCCGTCCGGCCGTCCGCCCTAGGCCACAGGGCCCACGTCGACCAGCAGAATGGCTGCCGATCCGGGACTCTCGCTGACCGCCCGGACGCCGGGCACGGTGGCGACCAGCAGTCGGGCCGCGCCGTCCCGCCACTGACCCGCGTTGCCGTGCAGGTAGACCACCAGCACCTCGGGGTCGGCGTCGTCCCAGGTGACGCCAAGGATGGACAGCCCCCGGTTCTCCAGTTCCAGGCGCAATTTCCGCGGCTCCATCAAGGGCACACCTCTGTCCGGCCGAACGTCCCGCAGAACTGCGCTGTGACCGGTCAAGTGATCGTTCCTTCGCTCGAGGTCAAGGACCGCCGGCGGGCATGGTGCAGCGGTCGGGTCGCCAGTTCAAGGGTGATCCGGGGGAGGGGTGGAGTCATCCGTTTGATGAGGACATCAATGAGGACAGCCAACTTGTCCTCATTCCGGGCTGATCTGCGTCACGGTGGAGGTAGCGGTAGGAATGGCTACCGGACGTCATGGAGCCGGTGCGCAAGGTCATCGGCCTGGGCCAGGAGGCAGAGTGAGCGAGATTCGGTCCGTGGTGTTCGACGTGGGAGAGACCCTTCTGGACGACACCAAGGAGTGGGGTCGCTGGGCTGATTGGATCGGGGTTCCCCGGCACACCTTTTCGGCCGTGATGGGGGCTGTGACCTTCACCGGCCGGGACAATGCGGAGACCTTCGACTACTTCCGTCCCGGGTTCGACCTGCCGGCCGAGCGGCAGCGCCGGGAGGAGGCCGGGGTCGGGGAGAACATCCGGGACAGTGACCTTTATCCGGACGTGCGGCCCACCCTGCAGGCCCTGACCGACGCCGGGTACTGGGTCGGGGTCTCCGGCAACCAGTCGGCCCGGGCCGGCGAACTGCTGCGCGGGCTGGACCTGCCGGTGCAGGCGATCGTCACGTCGGGGGAGTGGGGTCTGGTCAAGCCCGACCCGAAATTCTTCGCCCGGCTGGTGGACTGGGCCGAGGGAACGCCGGAGGAGATCGTCTACGTTGGTGACCACCGGGACTACGACGTACTGCCCGCCCATGCCGCCGGGCTGCGGACGGCGCTGGTGCGGCGCGGGCCGTGGGGGCACCTGTGGGCCGACGACCCGGTGGTCACCCGGACAGCCGACTGGGTGGTGCGCTCGCTCGCGGAGCTGCCGGAGTTGCTGAGCCGGGCGAGCTCGGACCGGTCGAACCGGGCCTGAGCTCGGGCGCTTTCGGCGTCGTCCGCACCACTGACAACCGAAAGCCTTCAGCCGCGGTGGCGTTCGCCGCACTGGTTCCGGCCAGTGCGGCGAGCGTCTGGTGCACCTGGAGGTCGACCTGGATGTTCTGCGGGGCGATGGTGTGGGCCTCGCGCAGGGTGCGCAGTACGGCGTCGTGCTCGCCCAGGTCGAGCTGGGCCCGGGCCAGATCGACAAAGAAGTGGGAGCGGCGCTCGGCCGGCAGTGAGGCTGGTGGCTGCCAGCCGGCCGCGGCGGCCAGGGCGGTCTGGGGGGTCTTGAGCTCGACAGCGGTGGACACCTCGTGCACGCGCACCGAGGCGGGGCCGAAAGCGGTGCCTTCCCAAACGCCTTCGACGCTGACCAGATCGGCCATGGAGCGGGCCTCGGTGAGGTGGTCCTTGGCCTGCTCGCGCAGCCCGGCCCGGGCGGCGGCGATGGCGGCCCGCATGTGCAGCGCCCCGTACTGTGCCTTGTCGGGGATGGACCGGCCGACGTCGATCCGGTCCGCGGCCCGCTCCAGCATCCGGTGGCCGGCCTCCTGCTGGCCGCTGACGAAGAAGGTCTCGGCCCGCACGTACGAGGTGGCGGCCAGGGCCAGGTCGTCGCCGGCCTGCGCGGCGGCCCAGCCCATCACCAGGATGAGCCGGGCCGACAGGTCGAACATGCCGAGTTTGGCCGCGATCGCGTCGGCTGCTCGCCAGGCCTGCACGAGTGCGGCCGCGACGTCCTCACGTTTCTTGCCGTCGCTGGTCAGCAGGACCCGGGTGAGCTCGGGGATCAGTTCGGGGATGGTCTCGACCAGCTGGGCGTAGTCGGAGTCGAGCCGCCAGCGGATCAGCTGCTGGACCGCGGCCTGCAGTTCGGCCACGGATCGGGTGCGGCCGTCCTCGGGCAGGTCGTAGCGATCGGCGAGGACGCCGAGGGTGGACAGCTGGCTCTGCCAGTCGGCGTCGACGCCGGCGCCGAAATCGCCGTGGCCACGGGTCGGTCGCATCGAGTTGGCTCCCGGCCGGGGGTGCGGGGTGATCAGGTGGGCGCGCAGTGCGTCGGCGGCCAGCCGGGAGAGTTCGCCGTCGGTGTGCAGGGCGGTGTCGAGGCTGGCCGCGACGTCGGGCTGGGGGCGGCGCTCGGCTCGTTCCATCTTGGCGATCAGCGTGCCGCTGACGTGGACCAGACGACCGAGCTCGGCCTGGGCCCAGCCCTGTTCCATCCGGTGGGCGCGCAGGCGGGCGCCGAATTTGGCCAGCGGTGAGGCATCGGGGTTGAGGTTGCGAGGGCGTTGAGGCATCTCCACCTCCTCCAGTCGCGCGCCGGCGGCCCTGGTCGTGAGCTGGACCATTTATGACGGTACCGGCTCCGCACAAGGGACGCTATTAACGGTTTGAGCACTTTGCCCGTTCAGTGCCATCGGGCGAGATCCGTACTTGATCAAATACGTAGGGCGACGAAGACCCGATGGGACGCCGCCGAAGAGCTGCCCGACTTGCTCCACCGGATGATCTCGGCCTGCGATTCGCCGATCCGAAGTACCCGTTTCGATGTGGGGAATTGACCCATCAAACCGGCAAAGCTGACATTCCTGCAGCTTGGAGGCCACTGCACCGACTGCGGCGGGCTCACCACGAGGTTGGAACGCCATTCGGCACGGATCGGGTGGCCGCCGTGGCTCAGCGCGACCAACCCTGGCTCCAGGACCCCGTGCCGGGGGCCGCGCGGGACTTCCGCTCAACTCGCATCCACCCCAGAAGTGGGGGTGGATGGTACCCCAGAACTGGGGTGAGCCGCACCAGGCCTTGAGGTCGGAATCGCCGGCCGATCGGCCGGGACGTAGCCTGACGGCGCGAGATCGGCCCACCTGAACGGAACGAAGCGGAGACATCCCATGAAGGTCGGACTGCACCTGCCCCGCCTGACCTATCCGGGTGGGCCGGCCACTCTGGGCCCCGACCTGGCGGCGATCGCGGTTGCGGCCGAGGAGGCCGGCGTCGACCGGATCAGCGTGATGGATCATGTCTGGCAGATCGGTCCGCACGGGCCGGTCGAGCAGGACATGCTCGAGGCGTACACCACGCTCGGTTTCCTGGCCGCCCACACCTCCCGGGTCAAGCTGCTGACTCTGGTCACCGGCGTTACCTATCGCGATCCGGGACTGCTGGCCAAGATGGTCAGCACTCTCGACGTGCTCTCCGGCGGGCGCGCGATGCTCGGGATCGGCGCCGCCTGGAACGAGGAGGAGTCCCGGGGCCTGGGCCTGTTCTTCCCGCCGGTCGCCGAACGGTTCGAGCGGCTGGAGGAGACGCTTCGGATCTGCCTGCAGATGTGGTCGCCCGATGAGGGCGGCTTCACCGGGGAGCACTACCAGCTGGCTCGCACCCTCAACGTGCCGCAGCCGCTGACCCGCCCGTACCCGCCGATCCTGATCGGTGGTGGGGGCGAGAAGAAGACCCTGCGCCTGGTCGCGCAGTACGCCCAGGCCTGCAACCTCTTTGCCGGCCCGGAGCTGCCGCACAAGCTTGAGGTGCTGCGCGAGCACTGTCGCAACCTCGACCGCGACTACGACGCGATCGAGAAGACGGCGGTGTACACCTTCGACGTCGGAGCCCACGGTGAGCGGGTCGACCAGACCCTGACCGATCTGCGTGCGCTGTCCGACCTCGGCATACAGGTCGCCCACGGCCGGGTCGAGGCCGTTCATGACCTGACCCGGTTGCAGATCCTGGGGGAGAAGGTCCTCCCGGTCATCGCCGGCTGGTGAGCTGAGGTGAGCCCTCGCGGCGGGAACGACGAGGTGATCCCCTCGGACGGCGACGGCGACGGCGAGGTGGTCTTGGTGGACGAACACGTCGACGTGAGTTTGGTGGACGGAGACGTCGAGGTGGTCCTGGTCGGCGGCAATGTCGGCGGTGCGGTGCGGGTCGGCCCGACGGTCCGCCGCCCGGTCGGACCGTGGACCCCGGCGGTGCATGCCCTCTTGACCCACCTGACCGACTCGACCGACTCGACCGGCCCGACCGGCCCGACCGGCCCGACCGGCCCGACCGGCCCGACCGGCCCGACCGGCCCGACCGGCCCGACCGACCCGACCGACCCGGGCCGGCCCGGTCTGCACGGCGTCCCTCGAGTGCTCGGTCATGACGCCGCCGGCCGCGAGATCCTCACTTTTCTCCCGGGCCGAGTGATCGACCCCGAGACCGAGTCGCTGACGCCGGCCCAGATCGTGTCGCTCGTCCGGTGGACCCGCTCGTTCCACGAGGCGGTAGCCGGGTTCGATCACCCCGGCCCGTGGCGCTTCTTCCCGGTCGAGCCGTACGCGATCATCGGCCACAACGACATCGCCCCCTACAACGTCTGCTTCGACGGCGACGATCTGGTCGGCGTCTTCGACTGGGACCTGGCCGGCCCGTCCTCGCCACTGTTCGAACTGGCCTTCATCGCCTGGAACTGCGTACCCCTCTGGCGGGCCGACGATCCTGCCGTCACGGCGGCCCGACTGGACCTGATCGCCTCGACCTACGGCGAATTCACCGCCCTCGAAATCCTGGACGCCGTTCCGCCGCGAATCCAGCTCATGCTCGACGGCATCCCCGTCGCGGCCGCGGCCGGCGACCCGGGCATGGCCAACCTGATGACCCTCGGCGAGCCCGACCGTTCCGCCCGCTCCTTGGCCGAGCTGGTCGATCGGTTTCCCTCCATCAAGGTCCACCTCCGCCCTCCTCCGGCCGCGGCCCACGCCTCGTCAGCCTGACCGTCCCGACTCTCGGAGATCACCGTCGTCAGGTGGTTCATCTCGTGGCTGCTCTCCTCGTCGCGTGTTCAGTGGTGGCAGTGAGGGTTCTGGTTGGCGGTAGTCGTGGGGTCGGCTGGTGTAGGTGTGCCCGGTCCTGGTCGTCCAGGTCGACACTCCGTCTGTGAGGCTGACCCGCCAGGCGGGGTGTTGCTTCAATCGGTGGTGGTGGCGGCACAAGCAGGCCAGGTTGCAGGCGGCGGTGATTCGGCCGTGCTGCCAGGGCCGGCAATGGTCGACGTCGCAGAGATTGGCCGGCAGCCGGGGAACCGGCAGGTCCGATCCCGCAGTTTCACGTGCTGTTCCAGGGCTGAGGGTGGCCGGTACTTGGTGGACGACGCGGCCTGGAACGTTCCGGTGTCCTGATCGAAGATCACCGCCCGGAATCCGGTGCCGGTCTGGTTCAGGAAGTCGGCGACCATGGCCCGCGCGACCCAGGCCGGGACGTGCCCGAGGCCTTCGATCTCCCCGACCCCACCGGAGTACTCGTCGTCGGGATCGCTGCTGCTGTTGTTCTGGGTGGCTCGGAACAGTTTCGGGAACTCGGTCAGGGCGATCGTGATGTTCGCGATCGCCTTGACCGGCCCGGCACACCTACACCCGGCCGCCGCTGAAGCCTCCGAGGTGGTGTCAGACCAGACCCGGCCCCAGACCCGGCCCCGGCCCCGGACGCAGGCCCGGTGGTCTGCGCCCCGGCCTGCGGTTCGGCCGTCTGCGGCTCGGACCTCTGCGACTCGGCCCCGGCTTGCGGCTCGGGCCCCGGCTGCGGGCCCGATGGTGACGGCGAACCGGTGCGCCCCGCGCTGCAGTCCTCGCCGCTGTCCTCGCCGCTGCCGCTGCCGCTGCCGCCGTTGTGCTTGTCACTGTCGTTGTTGTTGGTGGTGGCCGTCGAGCAGCGGTGGCGGTGGATGATGAGGTCGACGAAGGCATCGGAGCGGTACCCGCCCATCGACCGTGCCTCCTGCTCGCCGCCGCCGCCGTCCTGGCCGTTGCTGCCGTTGCTGCCGTTGCTGGTGCGGTAGGCCTTCTTCGCCTGAGCGGCGGCGCTGTGGATGATGGCCATCAACTCCGCGGCATCCCCGGTGGAGGTGACGGCGGTGATCTCCGCGTTCCCGTCCCCGCGATCGAACGCCGTCACGTCATGAGCCTGGCGGGCCCGCTTGCGGGCGGCCTTGAGCGTCTCCTTCGGGCGGATCCCCAAGGCCACCTTGCGGGTGCGGGCCCGCAACTCACCGACGGTCTTCGCCGGCGCCTCACCCAGAACCTGGTCGGCGACCTGAGCAGCTTCCTCGTCGCAGAGGTGGTCGGTCTCATCCAGGATCACCTCAGCCCGCCGGTAATCGACCCGCCCGGTGAGCATCGCGGCCACCACCCGCGGCAACCGCCCGGCCAGAGCGACCGCGTTCTCCAACCGGGTCCGCGCCGCCCTCGGCGCCAACCGCAACACCAGAGCAAGCTCATCAGCGGCGAACTCATCCACAGCCCGTAACCTCACCGGCCCACCCGAATCAGCCGGACCAGCCGGACCAGCCGGACCAGCTGGATCAGCCGAATCAGCTGGATCAGTCGGATCGGCCGGACGCCGGCAGGCCAGTTCGGCCAGCTCGACCACCAGCCGCCCATCCAGGACGGCCTTCTCCTGCTCCCACGCCGCCACCGCTCGACCAACTCCGGATCCGGCACATCCACCGCACGCACCTGCTCCAACACCGCCCGCCGCAACGGCCCCGGCAGGCAAACCGACCACAGAGCGAAACCCTGACCTCGTCCTATCCAAACCGGTTCACCCCCACTCGCGTATCGAACTCCCCAACTCGAACACGTGTAGCAATTCTACCAGCCCCGCAACCCCCGATCAGAGCTATCCACAGGTTGAATCCGATGGCCAGGCAGTGCATCTCGCGCGGCTGGTCATTGCCAAGGCAACCACGCTGGTCGCCCGGCCCGCCCATGCCCGGCCTGGCCCGCCCGCCCCGCCCCGCCCGGCCCTGCCCGGCCTGGCCCGCCCCGCCCCGCCCGGCCCTGCCCGGCCCGGCCTTGCCTTGCCTTGCCTGAGCTTCATTGGCCTCGCCTCTGGACTCGGGCAAGCCAAGGGTGAGTGCCGTGGCCGAGCGTGCACAGGCATGGGCGCCCGCGCCGGCCGACCGGGATGGGTCTCCGGCATTAAGGCTGTCGCCGAACCGTGCCGAGCCGGACCGGTCAGGGCCACGTCCGCAGCGGCGTGGGTTAAGCGGTCCGGGTCGGCATCTCGGCGTGAAGGGGGAGGACCTGAGTTGTGTGACGGTCAGGTATCGGCTCTTGACCACCGTCCCACAACTCCCTAAGTTCTCATTCGTCAGTAAAGGTTACTAACGAATGGACCAGGCATGAACGCACCTCCCACGCCTGGTCAGCCCCGGCTGCTGCGACTGCTCAACGACCGGACCGCGCTCGACCTGCTGCTCGACCTCGGCCCCCTGTCCCGAGTGCAGATCTGCGAACTCACCGGTCTGTCCAAGCCCACGGCGTCCCGGCTGCTGGCCCGGCTCGAGGAAGCCGGGCTGGTCCGGGCGGTCGGCACCTCCAGCGGCGGCCCGGGGCGCAACGCCGTCCTCTATGCCGTGCACGGTCCCGCCGCGCATGTCGGAGCCGTCGACGTCACGCCGCGCCGGATCTCGGCCCGGATCGCCGACCTCACCGGGGCGGTGCTGGCTGAGGAGATCGTCACCCTGCATACCGGGGACGACCGCACCCCGGCCCCGCTGGTGCGGCGGGCGCTGGAGCAGGCCGGGCAGGCCTGCGGGGTGGCGATCGAGCGACTGGACAGCGTGGCGCTCTCGGTACCGGGGGTCTACGACGAAGAGCTCGACCGGGTCACACTGGTCGGCAACCTGCCCGACTGGAGCGTGCCGCAGGCCCTCGGCCCGGTCCGGCAGGCCCTGGCCCCGGCCACCATGCTGATCGAGAATGACGTGAACTTGGCCGCGGTGGCCGAGCGCGCCCACGGCGTGGCCCGCGACGTCGACAGTTTCGCCGTGTTGTGGGTCTCCAGCGGTCTCGGCCTGGCCATCGACCTCGGTGGCCGGCTGCACCGGGGCGCCACCGGCGGGGCCGGCGAGATCGGCTACATGCCGGTCCGGGCGGCCGGCCGGCCTGGTCCGGCCAGCTTTCAGAAGCTGGTCGGCGCACCGGCGGTGCGGGCGCTGGCTCTCGAACACGGGATCACCGCCCGCTCGGCCACCCAGGCCGTGCAGCGGGCCGTGGCCGCGGCCGATCCCGCGGCGGAGGCCTTCCTCGACGCGCTGGCCGAGCGGCTGGCCTCGGGCCTGGCCGTGATCACCTCGGTGCTCGACCCGCACCTCATCGTGCTTAGCGGTGACACCTGCGCCGCCGGCGGCCCGCAACTGGCCCGCCGGGTGCAGAGAGCGCTACGCCGGATCTCCAAGCTGCACCCCTCGCTGCTGGTGAGTGGTGTGAACGGCAACCCCGCAGTGGCCGGAGCGACCGAGCTCGCCCTGCAGCACACGCGCGACACGCTTTTCGCCGCTTCGGCCGCTGAAGCCGTGGGCAATGTCCGGTAATGGTCCACCACGTTCAGGAGGAACTGTGTATCGATCGAGGATAGTTGCCGCGACCGGGCTGGCGCTGGTGGGCCTGCTGGCCACGGCGTGCTCGGGTGGCTCGTCGACCAAGGCGGCCGCCCCGGTACCGACCGGCAAAGCCACCGGGAACGTGGTGTTCTGGCACTTCTTCACCGACCGGGAGGCCACAGCGTTCCAGTCAGTGGTCGACGACTTCGAGGCCGGCCACCCCGGGATCACGGTCACGGTCAAGTCGGGCCAGGACGACACCAAGGCGACCCAGGCCATCGCGGCCGGCAAGGGCCCCGACCTGGACCTGTCGTACTCCACCGACATCACCGGAAAGTTCTGCTCCACCGGAGCTTTCCGTGATCTCAGCGGGTTCATCAGCCGGGACAAGGTCGATCTGGCCCAGCTGCCCCAGACGGTCAAGGACTACACCGAGTTCAACGGCAAGCGCTGTGCCATGCCGCTGCTGTCGGACACTTACGGCCTCTATTACAACAAGACGTTGCTGGCCAAGGCCGGCTACACCGCCCCGCCGAAGACGATGACCGAGCTGGCCGACATGGCCAAGAAGCTGACCCAGCGCAGCGCCGACGGCACGATCAAGGTGGCCGGCTTCGTGCCTACCAACGGTTTCTACGAGAACGCCCCGGCCCACTTCGCGCCGTCCTACGGGGCGAAATGGCTCAAGGACGACGGCACCTCGGCGATCGGCACCGACCCGGCCTGGACGGCCTGGCTGAACTGGGAGAAGAGCCTCACCGACTGGTACGGCTCGGACAAGCTGACCAAGTTCACCGCCGGGGCGGGCCAGGAGTTCAGTGCCGACAACGCTTTTGAGACCGGCAAGATCGCGATGGCGATCGACGGCGAGTACCGGACGGCGTTCATCAAGAGCGAGCACCCCGATCTCAAGTACGCCACGGCGCCGTTCCCGAGCGCGGACGACAAGACCAACCTGTACGGCGCCGGCTACGTCACCGGCAACATCATCGGCATCTCCAAAGGCGCGAAGAACCCGAATGCGGCCTGGGAGCTGCTGAAGTACCTGACCACCGACACCGGGGCAATGGTCAAGCTGGCCAACGGGATCAAGAACGTGCCGACCACGCTGCCCGCCCTGAAGTCGGCCGACCTGCAGTCGGACGCGAACTACAAGACCTTCCTGGACATCTTCGCCAACCCCAACAGCTCGACGACGCCGGCCAGCCCGAACGGCGGCGCCTACCAGAACACGTTCCAGGACTTCGTGATCAAGTACCAGACCGGCAAGGTGTCCGACCTGGCCGCCGGCCTCAAGGACGTCGACTCGCAGATCGACGCCGCGCTCAAACTGGGTCAGGCGCCGTGACCGGGGTGAGGGTGGGGACGGCGACCCGTCAGCGCAACCGGTTCGCCCTGCTGATGCTGACCCCGGCCCTGCTCGGCATGCTGGTGTTCTTCGTCTACCCGCTGCTGGCCACCGCCGTCTTCTCCTTCACCCGCTTCGACCTGGTCTCGGCCCCGCAGTGGGTCGGGCTGCGCAACTACAAGTACTTCCTGCACGAGGATCCGCTGGTCTGGCAGTCGATCCGCAACACGCTCTGGCTGACCGCGGTGATGGTGCCGGCCCGGATCCTGTTCGGGCTGGCCTGTGCCGGCATCATCACCTCGGTCAAGAGCGGTGCGAGCTGGTTCCGGACGCTGTACTACCTGCCCGCGCTGGCCCCGCCGGTGGCCACCACGGTCGCCTTCGTGTTCTTGTTCAACCCGGCCACCGGCCCGGTCAACCACGTGCTGGGCTGGGTCGGGATCGACGGCCCGCTGTGGTTCAACGATCCGGGCTGGGCCAAGCCGGGCCTGGTGCTGCTCGGCCTCTGGGGGGTCGGCGACATCATGATCATCCTGATGGCGGCCCTGCTCGACGTACCCAAGGATCAGTACGAGGCGGCCAGCCTGGACGGCGCCAGCGGCCCGCAGCGGTTCCGCTTCATCACCCTGCCGAACATCTCACCGGTGCTGGTGTTCGCCGTCGTCACCGGGGTGATCGCCATGTTGCAGTACTTCACCGAGGCGATCGTGGCCGCCCAGGTGGCCAGCGGCCGGGCCAACCAGGGCGAGGGCACCGCGACCACGCTCGGCTACCCGAGCGGCTCCACGCTGACCTTCTCCCAGTGGCTCTACCAGGAGGGTTTCACCAACTTTTACCTGGGCTACGCCAGTGCTCTCGCGGTGATCATGTTCGTGGTCACCATCGGGTTCATCGTCCTGCTGCTGAGGCGTTCCAGCAGCTTCGTGAACGGAGGTGAGGCATGACCACGACCACCACCCGGCCCGCCGGCACCGCACTGACCCGCGGGCCGCGCGGTTTCGTGGCCCGGCGCCGGCTCACCTGGATCGCCACCCATGCCGTGGCGATCGCGATCGCCGTCGTGTTCCTGGCGCCGTTCGTCTTCATCACCCTGACCGCATTCATGACCGACAACCAGACGCTGACCTCGAACCTGTGGCCGACGTCCTGGCACCCGGGCAATTTCGTCGAGGTGTTCCACAAGGCCCCCCTGTTCTCGTACCTGGGCAACTCGATGATCTACTCCGGCTGCGCGACCGGGTTCATGCTGCTCTCCAGCGTGCCCGCCGCCTACGCCCTGTCGCGGTTCCAGTTCCGCTACCGCAACGGCCTGTTCCTGGCCGTGATCGCCATGATGGTGCTGCCGCCGCAGGTCACCCAGGTGCCGGTCTACCTGATGTGGGCCAAACTCGGCCTGACCGGCACGCTCTGGCCGCTGATCCTGCCCAACCTGCTCGGCGACGCGTTCAGCATCTTCCTGCTCCGGCAGTTCCTGCTGACCATTCCCGAGGAGTACGCCGACGCCGCCCGGGTCGACGGCTGCAGCGAGTGGGCGGTGATGACCAAGATCATTCTGCCGATGGCCAAGCCGGCCCTGGCCGCCACCGGCATGTTCATGTTCTTCGCGAGCTGGAACGACTACTACGGCCCGTTGCTCTACACCAGCGAGAACACCGCGCACTGGACCGTCTCGCTCGGGCTGGCCCAGTTCCGGACCAACCACGCCGTGCAGTGGAATCTCACCATGGCGGCCACGCTGCTGATGATGCTGCCGGTCATGGTGCTGTTCTTCTTCGCCCAGAAGGCCTTCGTCGAGGGCGTCACACTGACAGGGGTAAAAGGATGAAGCTGGCCGTCATCGGTGGAGGATCCACCTACACGCCGGAACTGGTCGACGGCATCGCTCGCTCGCACCACCTCGGGATCGACGAGCTGGTCCTGCTCGACCCGGCCGCCGACCGGCTCGAGCTGGTCGGCGGGGTGGCCCGCCGGATGCTGCGGCGCGAGGACAACCCGGCCGTGCTGCGGGTCACCGGCAACCTGGACGAGGCGGTCGACGGCGCCGATGTCGTCCTGATCCAGCTGCGGGTCGGCGGTCAGGACGCGCGCCGGGGCGACGAGACCTTCCCGCTCGGCTGCGGCTGTGTCGGCCAGGAGACCACCGGCGCCGGCGGCCTGGCCAAGGCGCTGCGGACCGTGCCGGTCGTGCTGGACGTCGCCGAGCGGGTGCGCAAGCTGGCCGCCCCGAACGCCTGGATCGTCGACTTCACCAACCCGGTCGGCATCGTCACCCGGGCCCTGCTGGACGCCGGTCACCGAGCGGTCGGTCTGTGCAACGTGGCCATCGGCTTTCAGCGCTGGTTCGCCGAGCTGCTGGCGGTGGAGCCGGCCCGGGTGCAGCTCGACCACATCGGCCTGAACCACCTCAGCTGGGAGCGCGGCGTGCTGCTGGACGGCGTCGACGTGCTGCCCCAGTTGCTGGACACCCACGGTGAGGCGATCGCCGAGCGGATCGAACTGCCGGTGGACGTCGTGCGCCGGCTCGGCGTCGTCCCCTCGTACTACCTGCGCTACTTCTACGCCCACGACGAGGTGGTTCGCGAGCAGCTGACCGAGCCGCCCCGGGCCGAGCGGGTGGCCCGGATCGAGCGCGAGCTGCTCGACCTCTACGCCGACGAGACCCTCGACACCAAGCCCAAACTGTTGACCGAGCGCGGCGGGGCGTTCTACTCCGAGGCCGCCCTCGACCTGGTCGAGTCGCTGGTCACCGACCGGGGCGACATCCAGGTGGCGGACGTGCGCAACTCGGGCGCGTTCAGCTTTCTGCCGGACGACGCCGTGGTCGAGCTCCCGTCGGTGGTCAGCGCGCTGGGGGCGCACCCGCTGATCGTGCGGGAGCCGGTGGACCCGCTGTTCGCCGGGCTGATCGCGCACACGGCCGGGTACGAGGAACTGGCTCTGGAGGCAGCTCGCCTCGGAGGCCGGGGCCGCGTGTTCAAGGCCCTGCTGGCCCACCCGCTGATCGGGCAGATCGACCAAGCCGAGCGGCTGACCGACAACCTGATCGCCGACAATCGCTCCTATCTGGCCTGGGCGTGAACCGCCGGGTCCTGGCCGTCGACGGTGGGGGCAGCAAGACCGATGTCGTCCTGGTCGACACCAGCGGCCGGCTGCTGGCCCAGGCCCAGGGGCCCAGTTCGCAGCCGCAGAACTACGGCGTGCCCCGGGCCCTGGCCGTGCTCGACGAGCTGGTCGAGCAGGTCCGCCTCGAGGCCGGGCTGCCGGCCGGGCAGCCGCTGGCCGAGCACGCCGCGGTGTACCTGTCCGGGATGGACCTGCCCGAGGAGATCGCCGCGATCGAGCCCGCCCTGCGGCAGCGGGGCTGGGCGCCGTCCCTGGTGGTGGACAACGACACGTTCGCGGTGCTGCGGGCCGGCACCCAGGCCCGGGACGCCGTGGCCGTGGTCTGCGGGACCGGGATCAACTGCGTGGGGCGCAACGCGGCCGGCCGGCAGTCCCGGTTCGCCGCGCTCGGTGAGATCACCGGCGATTGGGGTGGCGGCTCGCACCTGGGCCAGCGCGCGCTCTGGCACGCGAGCCGGGCGGACGACGGCCGGGGCGAGTCGACCACGCTGCAGGCGGCGATCGCGGCCCACTTCGGGCAGCCGGATGCGCTCAGCGTGGGCGTGGCCATGCACCTGGGCACCCTCGACCCGGACCGGGCCAGCGAACTGCCGCCGCTGGTGTTCGCGGCCGCGGCCGCCGGGGACGACGTCGCCGGCCGCCTGGTCGACCGGCTGGCCCACGAGATGGCCCTGATGGCAACGGTGTCGATGCGCCGCCTGGGCCTGCTGGACCGCCCGGTCGAGCTGGTGCTCGGGGGCGGAGTGGCCCGCAGTCGCGACCCGCGCCTGTTCGCCGGGCTGACCCGGGAGGTCGTCGCGGCCAACCCGCTGACCAGTGTGGTGGTGGTCGACGCGGCCCCGGTGATGGGGGCGGCGCTGCTCGGTCTGGACGCGCTCGGGGCCGAACCGGACGTCGCGGCGCGGGTCCGTGCGGTGCTGGTGGCCTGAGGATCTGAAGGGTCTGCCGACGGAAGCGGGCCCACGGATCCGAGAGATCCGTGGGCCCGCTCCGGTTCGGGGTGATTCAGCTGCCGAAGACCTGGAACTCCCAGAGCGAGTCACCGTAGGCCGTGCCCCGCTGGGTGGCGTTGACCCGGACGTAGCGGCCGGAGCCGGTCACGTTCAGGGTCTCGGTGCCGCCGGCGCCGGTGGTGGTCGAGTAGATCGACGTCCAGGTGGTGCCGTTCGGTGAGGTTTCGATCTTGTAGGCCTTGCCGTAGGCGGCCTCCCAGTTCAGCATCACCTTGCTGATGCTGTGCGTGGCGCCCAGGTCGACCTGCAGGGTCTGCGGGTCGCTGAACGCGCTCGACCAGCGGGTGCCGGTGTTGCCGTCGACCGCGGCCGAGGCCGGGGTGCCGGCGTTCTCGGTCGAGGAGGCCACCGCCGGGTGGCCCTGGGAGAGCAGGGTGGTGGGGGTCGATCCGGCGACCGCGCCCTTCAGGACGAAGTCGTAGATCGAGTAGCCGTAGGGCGTGCCCCGCTGGGTGCCGGTCAGCCGCCAGTAGCGCCCGGTGCCGCCGGCCCCGATGTCGTCGGTGCCGCCGTCGCCGGTGGTGGTCGAGTAGGCCGTGCTCCAGGTGGTCTGGTCGTTGGAGTACTCGATCTTGTAGGCCTTGCCGTATGCGGCTTCCCAGTTCACCGTCATGTGGTTGATCGCGTACTGCTGGCCGAGGTCGACCTGGAGCCACTGCGGGTCGCTGAAGGCGCTCGACCAGCGGGTGGTGGCGTTGCCGTCGGTGGCGTTGCTCGCCGGGGTGCCGGCGTTCTCGACCGAGGAGGCGGTGGTCGCCTTGCCCTTGGCCACGTCGTCACCGCCCGGGTTGGGGGTGGTGCTGGGCGTCGGGGTCGGGGTGACCGTTCCCGGGCCCTTGTTGTAGACCGCCACCGAGTCGATGTTCATCGCCCCGCCGGAGATCGTGGAGGCGTTGGGCCCGCCGCCGAAGGCGTCCGGGAAGCCGCCGCCCATGGCCAGGTCGTAGATGATGAAGAACGGGTGGTCGACGGCGTTGGTCCAGGTGGTCGCGTCGACCGCGGTGGACTTGAGGGTGAAGTAGTTGTTGCCGTCCAGGTACCAGCGGATCTGCTCGGGCGAGGTCGACCGGTCGATCTCCACCGCGTAGTCGTGGTATCCGGTCTGGCAGCCGGTGCAGGCCTTCTCGCCGCTGCCGATGCCGGTGGACTCGTTGCAGGGCCCACCCGGGTTGACCCCGCAGTGCAGGGTGCCGAACACCGAGCTGCGCCCGTTGATGTCCTCCAGGATGTCGACCTCGCCGGAGGTCGGCCAGGTGACGCCGGCGCGCAGCGGGGCGCCGAGCATCCAGAACGCCGGCCAGTAGCCCGCGCCGTTGGCGGTCGTCACGTTCGGCTGCTGGATCACCGACTCCATCCGGACGACGCCGCCCGGCGCCGCGCCGAAGGTGGCGGCCTGGGTCTCGATCCGGCCCGAGGTCCAGCCGGCCCGCGGGTCGGTGCCCGAGTGCAGGGCCTTGAGCACGAGGTGACCGTTGCCGTCCTGGTACACGTTGGACGTGCTGTTGGTCATGGTCTCGATCTCGCCGGTGCCGAACGTGCTGCCCGGGCCGGTGTCGTACTTCCAGTCCCCGGTGTTGACGCCGGTGCCGGCGGCCCCGCTGAAGTCATCGCTCCAGGTGGTGGTGAAGCCGGCCGGTGGGGCCGGAACACTGGCGGCGAACGCCGGGGTGAGGGCCGAGGGGGCGGCCTGAGCCGACGACGGGGCGAGGGCCAGGCCCGCGGCCGAGCCGATCATCGCCAGCGACACGGTGGCCGCGGCGATCAGCCGCGGCCGGGCCCCGAGCGGGGCCTTCCTTCGGGCCGTGAAGGAACGGAGGGGGGTCTGCGCCATTCTTGTTTTCTCCAGCCAGGGTGGACCGAGCAAAGTAAGCGCTCTCTCGTATGTTGCCGTGAGTTTTCTCCCACGTCTCAAACCTGTCAAGAGCACCGCAAACTCTTGACGGAGACTTATCGGGCGAGGAGCATCCCGGGCCCCGGAAAGCCGAATCGGAGTGGGTCGGTAGAGTCGCGGGTGGCCCTGCTGAGCGACCGACAGGAGAATTTCGGATGAGCACCCAGACCCTGCCCGACAGCCACAAGGACCTGCTCGAGCGGGCCCTGTTCGCGCACCTGGCCACCGTCCGCCCCGACGGCACGCCGCAGAGCAGCGTGATGTGGTTCGAGTGGGACGGCGCCCGGCTGCACTTCACCCACACCAAGACCCGGCAGAAGTTCAAGAACCTGGAGCACGAGCCGCACGTGGCCATCTCCATCGCCGACCCCGACGACCAGTACCGCTTCCTGGAGGTCCGCGGCGTCCTGGAATCGATCGAGGACGACGACGAGCACGCCTCGTTCTACAAGGCCCTGCAGCACCGGTACGGGATGGACTACGAGGTCACCGACAAGGACGTCCGGGTGATCATGACCATCAAGCCGGAACTGTTCATCGCGGTCGAGGGCGGCAGCGTCACCTCGTAGCGGCTGATCTACGGGGCCGGGTAGGGCACCGGCTGGGCCTGGTGGATCCGGTTGCGGCCCAATGTCTTGGCCATGTAGAGCGCCTCGTCGGCCGCCTTGATCAACGATGTCGAGCTCAGCCCCTGGTGCGACACGGTCCAGGCCAGCCCGACGCTGGCGGTCAGGTGGTCGGTGACGGTCGAGGCGGCGTGCGGGATCCGGGCGTACTCGAGCAGGGTCATGAACCGCTCGGCCACGATCATCGCGCCGTCCGGCCCACTGCCCGGCAGCAGGACGGCGAACTCCTCGCCGCCCCAGCGGCAGGCCAGATCCTGCGGGTACCGCACCGCCCGGGTCAGGCAGGAGGCGACCTTGCGCAGCGCCTCGTCGCCCATCACATGGCCGTAGAGGTCGTTGTAGGGTTTGAACAGGTCGACGTCGACGAACAGCAGAGCCAGTTCCTCGGTGCCGACACCGGTCGGGCCGTAGAGCTCGAAATGCCGCTCGAACGCGGTGCGGTTGGAGATCCCGGTCAGGCCGTCGATCATCAGCGAGCGCTGCAACCCGGCGTTCAGCCGGTTCAGCTCAGCCTCGGCCCGGCGCCGGGTGGAGACCTCCTTCTTCAGCTCGGCGGTGCGCTCCTCGACCCGTTCCTCCAGGGTCTGGGCGTACTCGGTGAGCTCGTCGGCGGCCAGCACCGCGCCCAGGGTGCGGCTCAGGTCGATCCGCAGGGCCTCGGGCAGGCCGGCCAGCTCCTGGCTGTGGTTGAACAGCACGTAGCCCAGCGGCCGGCCGGTGATCGACAGGGGCTGGAACACCATGGCGTCGTCGTGCAGTTCCTTGTGCACCACGTCGTAGATGGCGACCGACTCGGCCGGCACCGGGCGAGCGACCCCGTTGCGGTAGTCCAGGAGCAGCCGGGCCCGGGAGGCATTGGTGGACAGGTGCCGGCCCGGCTCGGTCTCGTCGTCCCACTGGTACAGGGCCAGCACGCACCGGTTGATGCTGAGCCGTTCCAGATGGGTCGAGACCAGGGCCTCGACCAGGTCGGCGGTGCTCGCGCAGCGCATCATGGCCTGGTTGAAGGCGAGCAGGGTGTCCTGCTCGGCCAGCTGGCGCTGGGCCGCGCGGGCCAGCGCGACCACCGAGTCGAACGCCTCGACCGGGTCCTGATCGACGACACCGGTGGAACCGCGCACGATCAGGCGGCTGGCCAGCACGAACTCCGGCTCCGGGATCTCGCCCAGCACCTGCGAGACCAGGCCGGCGGCGGCGGCCGCGCCCTGGTTCTGCAGCTGGTTGTCGATGGTGGTCAGGCCGGGCCAGTTCATCATCGCGACGTCGTTGTTGTCGAAGCCGCTGAGCAGCACGTCCTCCGGCACCCGGAGCCCGGCCTGGCTGAGGGCCCGCCAGGCGCCGGTCGCCGACAGGTCGTTGAGCGCGATGACGGCGTCCATGTCGCGGCGGGTGCGCAGCAGCTCGCGCATGTTCTTGTAAGCCGCATCGACCTCGAACTCACCGTCGATGGCCAGGCCCTCGTCGAAAACCAGCCCCCGCGCGGCCATTTCTTCCTTGATCAGGTTCTCGCGCTCGATCGAGTCCTTCTGCCGGGCGATCCCGCGAACCACCGCCGGGTGCTTCACTCCGCGCTCGTCGAACAGGTGGGCCATCAGGGCCCGGGTGGAGGCCATGTTGTCGATCCGGACGTTGGCCCGGCCCAGCCCGGCCATCGAGATCGCCACCGTCGGCAGGGCCAGGTCGGAGGCCTGGCTGACCAGCTGCTCGATGTACTCGGCGGTCGCGCCCTGGGTGAAGATGATCCCGCACGGGCGCGAGTGCTGCAGCAGGTGGCTGAGCGTGGTCAGCGGGCCGGCCTCGAACGGGTCGAGGGCGTGCACGAACAGCGAGATGCCCTCGGCGGCCAGGACCGGCACGATTCCGCGCACCAGCTGCTGCCGATAGGTGTCCAGAATGTTGGTGATCAGGACCGCGTACCGGTCAAATGTCGCGGTCAACGACCCCTCCTTCCCTGGACACCTCTCGTCATTGTCGACGCCGGGGGGTCAGGGCTGTAGCGGTCGGGCACAATCTCGGGGGTGCGCCTGACTCCGGACTACCCCGTCGTGACCGCGCGGCTGCGGCTGCGGCCTCTGCTGGCCACCGACGTCGACCCTCTGCTGACCTATCGCGGGCGGGCCGACGTCTGCCGGTACCTGCCGTTCCCACCGATGACCCGGGAGGTGCTGGTCAGGCGGCTGGCCGAGGACCTGTCCCGGACCGAGCTGACCGACGAGGGGCAGGGCCTGACCCTGGGGGTCGAGCTGCGGGAGACCGGCGAGCTGATCGGCGACGTCGTGCTGTTCTTCCGCAGCGCCGAGCACGCCGGTGGCGAGCTGGGCTACGTGTTCCACCCCGACCAGGGCGGGCACGGTTACGCCACCGAGGCCTGCGCGGCCGTGCTGGCGCTGGCCTTCGGGTCGCTCGGGCTGCACCGGGTGATCGCCCGGCTGGACGCCCGCAACCACGCCTCGGCCGCCCTGGCCGGCCGGCTCGGGATGCGGCTGGAGGCCCACCTGGTCAGCAACGAGCTGTTCAAGGGCGAGTGGTCGGACGAGCTCGACTACGCCCTGCTGGCCGAGGAATGGCCCGACTCGCCGGCCGCCCGGGTGGCCGGCGGTCTCGCCCGAGGCTCCCAGGAAACCCCCAGAAACGAGGGTTAGCGTCGCCGGTGTGGAAGAGAATCGAGCCCGCCGGGTGGTCGACGCGCTGCGCGAGCGGGGCATCAACGCGCGGACCGAGAAGGCCGGGGTGTACCAGTTCGGCCTCTGGATCAAGATTTCCGAGGGGCGGGAGGCGATCTGGGACACCGACGGCACGGCCGGCCTGGAGGCCCAGGTGATGCGGGACGGCGTGCTGGTCGGGTTCGTTCCGTCCATCCCCGGCTCCGACGACTTCACCGAGGCCCAGGTGGTCGACGCCATCGCCCGGACCGACTACGACCAGCCGATCGCCACTCAGCGGGCTTCGGCCCCGGCCGCGGCCGCGCCGCTGCCGGTGGAGGGCGGCGTGTTCCGGCGCTTCCTGGGCGGGTTCCGGCAGCGGGACTGACCGGATGAATTGAGTGCAACCGGACGCCGGGAGTGCGGCGTACGTCGGGCATGACCGCCATTGCCGACGCGCCGCACCGCCGGGCCGACCAGTACGACGACCCCGGATACCACTACCTCGACTACTGGCAGGGCCGCCAGTACGAGCACTCGGCCGAAGAACTGGCCATCCGCCGGCTGCTGGCCGGCCACCGTTTCGGCCACGCGGTCGACGTCGGGGGCGGCTACGGCCGGCTCTCGGTCGTCATCGGCGGCTATGCCGACCGGGTGACCCTGGCCGAGCCCAGCCGGCAGCAACTCGGCCTGGCCGAGCAGTTCCTGGCCGGCCACCCGACCATCGTGCGGACCCCGATGCAGGCCGACGACCTGCGGTTCGACGACCACAGCGTCGATCTGCTGCTGATGGTCCGGCTGATGCACCACCTGCCCGACCCGAGCGCCGAGTTCGCCGAGATCGCCCGGGTCCTGGCTCCCGGCGGCCGGGCGATCATCGAGGTGGCCAACAACGCCCACGCCCGCAACCGGATCCGGTACGCGCTGCGCGGCCGGCTGGTGCCGGCCCGGCCGTGCCGCCCGCGGGCCGCCGCCGGCGACCGGGCCGACACCGGCCCCGGCGACAGCGGCGGCATCTCGTTCGTGAACCATCACCCGACCACCGTGGTCGGGCAGCTGGCCGCGGTCGGGCTGAACGTCGAGCGGCTGCTGTCGGTGTCGAACCTGCGTAGCGTCCGGCTGAAACGGCTGCTGTCGCCGGCGGCCATGCTCCGGCTGGAGGGACTGCTGCAGCCGGCCCTGGCCCGGGCCCTGTTCGGGCCGAGCATCTTTCTCCTGGTTCGGGCGAAAGATGCAACCATCGAAGGGCCGGCAGGCGTAGGCGGGTGACGATGCAGTTCGGCAAGGGCGAGGGGACCGATGGATGCGGCCGAGTTCGACCGGTTCTACCTGGCGTCGGTGCACCGCGTGGTCGGCGTCCTCTATGCCATGACCGGCGACCTGGCCGAGGCTCAGGACGTCGTCCAGGAGGCGTTCGTCCGGGCCTGGGACCACCGGGCCCGGCTGGAGCAGGACGGCCATCCGGAGGCCTGGGTCCGGACCGTGGCCCGGCGGATGGCGATCAGCCGGTGGCGCCGGGCCCAGACCTCGCTGCGGGCCTGGCAGCGGCACGGGCCGGCGCCGGCGGTGGAGCCGCCGGACCTGCCCGACCCGGAGCTCACCGCCGCCCTGCGCCGGCTGCCGGAGGCTCAGCGGCACGCCATCGTTCTGTTCTATCTGTGCGATCTGTCGGTGGAGCAGGTCGCGGCCGAGACCGGCGCGCCGGTCGGCACGATCAAGGCCCGGCTGTCCCGCGGGCGGGTGGCCCTGGCCAAGTCGCTGTCCGACCGCCGGCTGAATCAGGAGGAGTCTCGTGACCGAGTTTGACCAGGGCCCCGTGTCGCCGGGCGACCGGCCGGACGACGAACTCGACCAGGCGCTGCGGACCACCCTGCGCACGCTTTCGGCCCAGGCCCGCCAGGCCCCGCCGCCGGCCCCGGCCGGGCAGATCCGCAGCCTCAGCACCCGGCGCCGTCACCGGCGCACGGTGGCCTCGGCGGCGCTGGCCGCGGCGGCCGTGGTCGCCGCGATCACGGTCTCGGTCGGCGGCCTGCCCGGGGCCCTGGGCCGCGGCCCGGTGACTCCGGCCGGTACGAGCACGGATCAGCCGGTGACGACCGCCGACACCTCCGACCCGACCGCTGATCCGGCGAACGACCTCGGCTACCTCAGCGGGGTCCAGACCGCCGCCGGCGGCAAGCTCGTCCTGATCTTCGACCGGGTGGCGGTCACCGATCAGCAGATTTCCAACAAGAACATCAAACTGCGCGCTTTCACCACCGACAGCAGTGCCCTGGTCGGCTTCACCCCGGCGGAGCTGAGCGATCGCGTGACCACCTCGGTCCTGCTGCTCGGGCACGGGCCGCTGGTCCGGCTCGTTCACCAGGGGGACGCCGACGGCGTCGTCACCAGGTTGCAGGAGTTGCCCACCCCGGCGGCCGGTCCGACGGGCGTGACGGCGTCCGATCGGGCGGCGCCGAATTAACCGGAAGTTACCGCCGAACTCAGGCATCTCTCAGATGATCACCGGTGTACACCGGCACCAGACGGTCATTTTCGCGATGCCTTCCGGTCTTTCGATCAGGTCTTCCGGAGCATCCACAGGTCCCTATTCTTGACGCGAGGCCGATCGATCGCACACAGTCGGCTACGCGAGTCAACCCGTCGGGCTGAGTAGGGATTGAATGCAGAGCGTGCGGACCACAGTTCACCAGCTGGTGACGGCCCGATCCACCCGGCTGGCCCTGACCGCGTTGTCCATCGCGGTCGCGGTCGCCGTCCCGATCATCACCCTTCCCCGGGTGCCCGCGTTCACGGTGTGGCCGGCGCTGATCGCGCTGGCCCCCTGGACGATCGGCAAGTACGTGCTCTGCCCGCTGCGCTGGCACGCCCTCTCCGAGAGCGGGCACAGCCGGCGCTGGCACCTGGCCGCCTACGCCGAGGCCGAGCTGATCGGGTTGCTCACCCCCGGGCACCTGGGGGCCGACGTCTGGCGGATCCGGCGGCTGACCCAGATCGGCATGCCCCGGCTGTCCGCGCTGACCGAGATCACCCTGGACCGGTTCGTCGGGGCGGTCGGGCTGACCATGTTCGTCGGCTGTGCGGCCACCACCCTGCCGATGCGCGAGCTGCTGATCACCCTGGGCCTGGCCGGGGCGGCCCTGGTCGCCGTGCTGGTGGTTCGCCGGCTGAAGCCCGAATGGGTGCCCCAGCGGCAGTTGCCGGCGCCACACCGGGTGGCCCACGGGCTGCTGCTGTCCGCGGCCTACCAGGCCTCGATCGTCGTCCTGCTGCTCGGGACCCTGCACTCCACCGGGGCCAGCGTCTCGCCGATCGGCGTGATCGGCGCCTTCGGGGCCAGCCAGCTGGTCGGGGCCATTCCCGGCCCGCAGGGCGCCAGTCCCAAGGACGGCGCGCTGGTGCTGGCCCTGACCCATCTGGGCGTGCCCTGGGGGGCCGCGCTCGGCGCGGTCACCCTGAAGGCGCTGCTGGCCTGGGCGCCGGCGCTCGTGCTCGGAGCCGGCTGCCTGCTCCTGGCCCGGTTGCGGCCCGGCCCGGCCCTGGCCGTCGAGCCGGCCGGGGTGATCGGGCCGGTCGCCCTGCCGTGAGGCCAGGTTCTTCCCGGCCCGGCTCGGCTCTGGCGATAGCCCACCGGGCCGGCAACTCCCTGGCCCGGTTGGGCCCGGCCGTCGAGCTCGGTGTCGACGTGATCGAGGCCGACGTCGTCAGCCACCAGGGCCGGCTCGAGGTGCGGCACCTCAAGACGATGGGCCCGCTGCCCCTGCTCTGGGACAAGTGGGAGCTTCGTTCGGCCCGCCGGCCCCGGCTCGGGCTGGCCGATCTGCTGCTGGCGGCCGAGCCCGACGTCACCTTCATGCTGGATCTCAAGGGCCGCGACGCCGGGGCCGGCTCTCAGGTGGCCCGGCTGCTGCACGATCACGCGCCCGAGCGGCCGGTACTGGTCTGCTCGCGGTTCTGGCCGATTCTGGCCCCGTTCGAGGCCGTTCCGTGGGTGCGCACGGTCCGCTCGGCCCGCAACCGGGCCGAACTGGCGCCGCTGCTGGAGCCGGCGGCGGCCCGCGGGTACGGCGCCTCGGTGCACCGGTCGTTGATGACCCCGGACGTGGTGGCCCGGCTGCACGAGCGCGTCGATGTGGTGATGACCTGGCCGATCAACGACGACGCGGCACTGGAGCAGATGCTCGCCCTGCGATCGACCGGCACCATCGGCGTGATCAGCGACGAGCTCGACGTCCTGCGCAAGCTGCTGGCGGTCCGTGACCGGACGGTCTAGAGGGGCTGGACGGCGCCGATGCCCAGCTGGGTGCCGCAGACCCGTTCGGCCTCGATCTTCTGGGGCCGGAAGTAGACCGTCGACACCGTGACGTCGTCCCCGTAGGCCTGCGGCGAGGTCTCGTCGACCACCTGCGGTGAGCGGATCTGGAACCGCAGCACCCGGGTGAACTGGCAGTCCGTGGCCACCGATTCGATGCTGAACTCGATCGGCGGCTGGTTCACCCCGCGCACGATGTTGTCCAGGCCGCCGGCCCCGGTCGACCCCTCGACCAGGTCGATCCCGTTGTCGTTCTGGATGTTGCCGGTCGGGTTCTGGGCGTGCACGTGGCCGGTGTCGGTCTGCCGGATCAGGCCGGGCAGGTCCTTGCGCAGCTGGGCCGCGGCCACCGGTTCGTGGGTGGCGAAGATGTCGAACGGCTCGCCCTGGCGGGGCACGTCGGCCACGGCGTGGTCGACCGCGGAGCGCTCCAGCGGATCGGTGACGCCGGGGTCGTCGGCCCCGTACGCGCCCGGGCCGCCGTAGACCCGGGGGTCGGGCAGGCCGGCGATCCGCAGCCCGTAGGCCATCAGGGCGGTGGCCGAGACGCCGTAGCCCTCCGACGTCGTCCGCTTGTGTCCGAGCACGGTGACCCCGGGAATGGTGGCCATCACGGTCTGCACGTCGGGGGAGTCGTGGTTGCCGGCCAGCCACAACATCGGCGTCTTCGCGGTCAGGCTGGTGATCGCCTGCAGGTAGGCCGGCGTGAGCTCGGCCCTGGTGGCGAACTCGGACTCGTCGCCGGTGTTCACGATCAGGTCGACGTCGTAGTTGCTGGCGTACTCGGCGACCAGCGGGTAGACGGCGGCCAGGTGCACGTCGGAGATGAACATGATCCGCAGCGCGGTGTCCGGGGTGGCCTTCTGCTCGATCGTGTCCTGCAGGGCGCCCTGGATCCCCAGGACCGAGCCGAGCACGTCCTGGGCCTTGGACTTCTTGTAGTAGGCGTCTAGCTGGTCGGGAAAGAGCTGGGCCGCGGCCAGGGTTCCGGTCAGCCGCGACTCGCGCACCCACGACCGGTTGTAGGTCACCGCGCCGTAGACCGTGATCAGGGCGGCCACCACTGCGGCGGCGGCCAGCTGGCGGGCCCGGTGGCGCAGCTCGTCCGGACGGCGCGGATGACCCCGCAGGTAGCTCACGGCCATGTTCAGCGCGGCCGAGGCGGCCAGGCCGAGCAGCAGGCCGATCACGGTCTCGGCCACCAGCCACGCGATCACGTCGCCGAGCTCGGCCCGGATGCCGGTCTGCAGGCGGTCGGCGAACCCGGCGACGTCGCTGTTGGCCGCCCGGGCCAGGGCCACGACGTCCACGTTCTGCGGGCTGACGTGGACGCCGAACGGCAGGCCGTCGACGTTCGGGAACTCCCAGTTGCCGAGCGTGGTGTCGGCGCTCAGGCCGGACCGGTGCAGGATCGTGGCCTGGACCCGGAACGAGACGCCCTCGACGTCGGTCGTGTACGGGAACGAGCGCAGCACCACGACCACGCTGATCAGCGGCAGGGCCAGGCGCAGCACCCAGCGCAGGATCAGCGACCCGGTCAGCCAGGCCACGTGCCGGACGAACGGCAGCAGCGGGGTGTTGCGGTCGGGCAGGAAGTGGAAGTGCCGGGGGACGTCGATCGGGAGTGCCAGTTGGCCCTCGTTGATCGGCGCGTGCGGGGTCACCGAGCAAACCTACTGTCCGGCGTGCTCGGACTCCTCGCCACGCCCCGTCGCCACCGGCCGGATCGGGGCCGATGACGATGTGGGCCGGTAACGTGACGGCTGATCCAGAACGGGGGAAGCCATGACGACGATGGTCCGGACCTGGACCGGGCGCGAGACCACCCTGCTGCGCTCGGCCCTGCGGTTGTCGATGCGGGCTTTCGCCGAGCACCTCGGGGTGGCGACGCGCACGGTGGCCAAGTGGGAGGCCCGGGGAGCGGCGATCCGGCCGCTGCCGGAGATGCAGGCCATCCTGGACGCGGCCCTCACCTTGGCCTCGGACGAGGTGCGGGAGCGGTTCGCGGGCGGACTCGAGACGTTCGAGGACGACGGCTCCGAGGCCGGCGACGAGCTCGAGGTGCGGCTGTCCTGGGTCGGCGCCGCGCTGGATCGCGAACTGGTCGACCTGTTCGAGCAGCAGACCCAGGCCTACCGGTTGCTCGACCGCCGGCTCGGGGCCCGGCGGTTACTGGCCCAGACCGAGGCTCACGTGCGCCAGATGGCCGAGGTGCTGGCCTACTCGCTGGCCGGGCCCGACCGGGAGGCGCTCGCGGCCGCGCTGGCCGAGGCGGCGGCCCTGGCCGGCTGGCAGGCCCTCGACCTGGGCCGCCCGGACCAGGCCTGGTCGCTGCACGAGACTGCCCGCGCGGCCGCGGCCCGCAGCGGCGATCCGGCCGTGATCGCCCACGTCACGGCCCAGCAGGCCTATTGCCTGCTGGAGATCGACCGCCCGGCCGAGGCGGTCCGGCAGGTCCGGCACGCGCGTGAGTCGGCCGCCGGTCAGGTCCCGGCCACCGTGCGGGCCTGGCTCTGGGCGGCCGAGGCCGAGGCACTGGCCGCGAACGGCGACGAACCGGCGGTGCGGGCGGCGATGGACCAGGCCGAACGGCTCCTCGAGGACGGCCCGGCCGCGGTGGCGTACCTCAGCCTGGATCGGGCCCACCTGATCCGCTGGCGCGGGCACTGCCTGGCCCGGGTCGGGGCCCGGGACGCCATCGACGACCTGGGCCAGGCCCTGGAGCGCCTCGACCCGTCGTTCGTCCGGGCCGCGGCCGGCCTGCACTGCGACCTGGCCATCGCGCACGGCGCCGGGCACGAGCCGGAGGCTGCCCGGGCCCACGCCGAGCAGGCCTCCCGGCTGGCCGAGGCCACGATGTCGGTCCGGCAGCAGCGCCGGGTGGCCCAGCTGGCCGGCGTTCCCGGGGCCGGGGTTCCGGGGGCCCGTGTCTAGAGGGTCGGTGTGCCGGGCAGCAGCCCGCCCTGCTGGGCCAGCACGTGCAGCAGGGCGATCAGGGTGCCGGAGTTGCGGATCTGCCCGCTGCTGATCAGGCCGGGGACGGCGGTCAGGGCGACCCACTCGATCCGCTGGCTCTCGGTGGTGTCGGTGGGTTCGCCGATCCGGGTCAGCTCCCGGCCGAGGAACACGTGGTGCGGGCATCGGACCATGCCGATCATTGGCTCGAAGGTGACCAGGTGTTCGGTCCGGCCGGGGCGGTAGCCGGTCTCCTCCTCCACCTCGCGGGCGGCGGCCCGGGCCGGCTCCTCGCCGGTCTCGACCAGGCCGCCGGGCAGCTCCCAGTTCCAGACGTCGGAGGCGAACCGGTGGCGCCAGAGCAGCAACACCCGCTCCTGGCGCTCGTCGAGCAGCACGGCCATCGCGGCTGCGGGCATCGTGACCACGTGGTGCTCCAGCCGCTGCCCGTCCGGCAGCTCCACGTCGACCAGGCTCAGTTGCACCCAGTAATGGTCGTAGAGGATCCGTTCGTGATGGGAGAGCCAGGCGGAGTCCGTTCCGCCGTCATTCGTGCCGCCGCTGTTCTTACCCACGAGTTTCATTGTGACCGGGGGATTGACCGCCGGGCCGGAGAACGAGGGGCGACATATGCATCATTGCGGGAGGTCTCGCCCAGGGACGGCAACGGCACTGCAATGCGGCTGCAAAGGGTAGCAATGAGTGTTTACTCTAGTGCTCACAGTAATCGAGTCACTGCCGCTGAACGGGGAGCATGAGTGATCGCAGTCGAACGCTGGACCGGGCGCGAGACCCGGGCCCTGCGCCGGGGGTTGCGCATGACGGTGGTCGGCTTCGCCGAGCACCTGGGGGTCAGCGCGCGCACGGTGAGCAACTGGGAGTCGCGGGGAGCCGACATCGAGCCGCTGCCGGAGATGCAGGCCGCGCTCGACACCGCTCTGGGCCGGGCTGACGCCGGCACCCGCGAGCGGTTCCAGGCGGCGGTGGGGCGGGCCCTGCCACCGGCTCAACCGCAGCGTGGCGGCCGGGGCGGTGCGGCGGCCGAGCCGGCCCCGCCGAGCCAGTTCTCGGTGCTGGACGACGTCGGGCCGCTCGGGGGAGCGGGCCCGACCCTTGAACGCCGGCCGGTGCGGGGGCCGGTCCGGCCCGGGCGGGGCGCCGACCCGATCCGGGTGCTGAGCGCGGCCCAGGTGATGTCGGCCGCCGGAACCTGGCTGTCCGGCCCGGTCGAGCCGCTGACCACCCGCCCGGCCGGGTCGGCCGGACCGGGGGTCGAGGTGTCGCCCGGCCTGATGGACACCCTGGAGTCCAGGGTCAGCCAACTGCGCCGGGTCGACGACCTGCAGGGCGGCGTGGTGGTGCTGCGCCTGGCCGACCACGACCTGACCTGGACGCTCGATCTTCTCGGCTCGGCCGCGATGGCTCCGGCCACGGCTCGCCGGCTGCACACCGTGGTCGCCGAGCTGGCCCAGCTGGCCGGCTGGCTGGCCTGTGACCTGGGAATGGTGGGCCAGGCCCAGCGGTACTGGGTGCGCGGGTTGCGGGCCGCCGGTGCCGCCGGCGACACCCGGCTCGGCGCCTACATCGTGTCGTGCCTCAGCTATCAGGCGCTCTGGTACGGCCAGGGACAGGAAGCGTTGGCCCTGGCCTCGATCGCCCGCGACGGCGTCGGCGAGCCCCGCTCCGGCGCGGTTCAGGCCCTGCTCTGGACCCGGACGGCGCGGGCCCGGGCCCTGGTGCGCGACCGGGCCGGCTGCGAGCTGGCCCTCGAACGGGCCGCCGAGAGCCTCGAAGCGACCGTGCCGGCCGAGGACCCGCCGTGGATCTACTGGGTGACGCCGGCCGTGCTGGTCGCCGACGCGGGCCGGGCGATGCTCGACCTGGGCCTGCTCAAGCCGGCCGAGGAACGGCTGAGCTGGGGGCTGGAGTGGTTCGGGGTGGAGCAGCCCCGCAACCGGATGCTGCACCTGGCCTCGCTGGCCGAGGTCCGCCTGCTGCGCCGCGACATCGACTCGGCCGCGGGGGCCGCCATCTCGGCCGCCGAGCTGGCCGTGCCGTTGCAGTCCGGCCGGGCCCGGCAGCGGCTCAAAGCCCTGCACGCCGCGTTCGGCCGAGAACATACCGGCCAGGCCAGGCAGGCCCGCGAACGGCTCGAATCCGTTCTGGTCGGCTGATGGCACCGGGGGGAACCGGCCCAGCGCCGGCCGGGACGCGAGTGGCACTGGCGGGGCTGACCACGCTCGGCCTGGGGGGGCCGGCCGAGGTGCTGGAACTGGCCGAGCAGCGCGAGCTGCCGCTGCTGGCCGACAAGCTGACCCGGGTCGGGGTCCGGCCGGTCAGCCTCGGGTGGGGCAGCAACGTGCTGATCGCGGACGCCGGGGTGCAGGCTCCGGTGCTGCTGATCCGCACCCGTGGGATCGCCGTCGCGGACGCCGGGCCCGACCGGGTCCGCCTGGTCGTGCAGGCCGGCCACTCGCTGCCCGACCTGGTCGAGTTCGCGGTGGCCGAGCAGCTGGTCGGGATCGAGACCCTGGCCGGGGTGCCGGGCACGGTCGGGGCGATGCCGATCCAGAACGTCGGCGCCTACGGCCAGGAGACCGCCGACACCCTGACCCACGTGACCGCCTGGGACTGGCACCTGCGCCGGCTGGTGCGGCTCAGCCGGGCCGAGTGCGTGCTCGGGCACCGGACCAGCCGGTTCAAGGGCTCCAACCGGTGGACCGTGCTCGAGGTCGGCTTCGAGCTGGAACGCTCGGCGCTCAGCGCACCGATCCAGTACTCCGAGGTGGCCGACACGCTCGGGGTCGAGCTCGGCCGGCGGCTACCGGTGCCGGAGGTGGTCGCCGCGGTGCTGGCCATCCGGGCCAGTAAGGGCATGGTGCTGGAGCCGGCCGACTGCGACGGACGCTCGGTCGGCAGCGTCTTCCTGAGCACCCCGGTCACCACCCAGCAGGCCGACTGGCTGCGGGGCCGGGGGGCCTCGCCGCACACCTACCCGGACGGCAAGACCCGGGTCGGCGCCAGCTGGCTGCTGCGCGACGCCGGCTACCGGCTCGGGCAACGGCTGGCTCCGGGGGTCCGGGTCTCGACCAAGCAGTACACCCTGGTGGCCGAGCAGGGGGCGACGGCGACCGGGTTCGGCGCCGCCGCCGCGGCCATGCAGCGACACGTGGCCGCGGTCACCGGGGTGGCCCTCACCTTCGAGCCGGACCTGGTCGGCGACGACGTCACCTTCGCCGACCTGCTGCCGCACCCGCGCCGTCCGCTGCGGTGAGCCTCAGCCCGCCGTGGTCAGGCTCCAGCTCTGGCCGGCGCCGTCACTGCAGTTGGCAGTGACCACCGGGGTCAGGTCGGCCGAGCTGTTGCCGCGGACCTCGAGGCAGTAGCCGGAGTCCGGATTGATGATCGCCCCGGAGAGCAGCTGCCAGGTCTGGCTGCCCGCGCCAGTGCAGGTGTTCAGGGCCACCGGGCTCGCGCTGCCGCCGGCCGTAACGTCCAGGCACTTGCCGAACGCCTGCAGGGTGCCGTCGATCTGCGCCGTCCAGACCTGGGCCCCGGTGTTGTTGCAGTGGAACAGCTGCACCGGGGTGCCGACGGCGTCGACCGCGTTCGCGACGTCCAGGCACTTGCCGGCCAGCCCGACCAGCACTCCGGTGCCGTGGACCGGCACGGCTGCCGGGGCGGGGGTGGTCTTCGTCGGGCGGGGCCGCTTCGTCTTCGTCGGTGCGGCCGTCCGGCTCGCCCTCGGGGTGGCGGACGGCTTCCGGGTGCTGCTCGGTGATCCGCTCGGGGACGGCGCGGTGGTGCTCGGCACCGGGCTCGGCGGACTGGTGGTCGGGACGGCGGTGGTGCTCGGGCCCGCCGCGAGCGGGGTGGCGACGTCGTGCGGTGAGGTGCCGGACGGCCAGACCAGGACGGCGACGGCCGCGGCGATCAGGGTGGCCAGGGCGAGCAGGGCGCCCGCCAGCCGGTGCCGGCGTCCGAACCGGCGTCCGAACCGGCGTCGGGGCGGCCTCTCGGCCATGACGCCGTCGGCCAGGGGCGCGGTGACCACCGGGGCCAGGACCGGCCCGGTGGACGGGTCGGCCAAGGTGGCCGCGCCCAGCGCGACGCAGTACTGCGGATGCGGGTCGAGCACCACCGGCCGGCTCAGGTCGGCGGTGAGTATCTGCGAGACCAGCGGGATCCGCGACGAGCCGCCGATCAGCAGCACCCCGGCCAGATCGTCGGGGACGACGTCGGCCGAGGCCAGCGTGCGGTGCATCGCGGCCAGGGTCGACTCCAGCGGGGTGCGGATCATCGCCTCGAGCTCCCCGCGGCTCAGCGGGACCTCGACCGGCTCGCCCGGTCGATCGGCGGGCCCGGGCAGGGTGAGCACGGTCGAGCTCTCCCGGGACAGCGCCTCCTTGGCTCGCACGCATTCGTCCCGGGCCCGGGCCAGCCGGGTGGCGGCGGGCGGGTCGCGGGGGTCGAGGGCCGAAAGCGCCCCGCCGGTGGCCCGGTCGAGGTGGGCCAGCACGGCCTCGTCGAAGTCGACCCCGCCGACCCACTCCAGGCCCTCGGGCAGGCCCAGCAGGGTCGGCCGGGCCGCGTCGATCCGGGTCACGGCGGTGTCGAAGGTGCCCCCGCCGAGGTCGTAGACGGCGATCACGTCGCCCTCGGTCAGGCCCCGGTGGGCGGCGTACTCGTGGGCGGCCGCCTCCGGCTCACTGATCAGGGTGACCGCCGACTCGGCCAGCCCGGCCCGGCGCGGCACCTCGGCGAACTGCTCGCGCCGGTAGGGCCCCCAGACCGCCGGACAGGTCAGGACGACGTGCTCCGGAGGTGCGCCCTCGAGTGCGGTGACGATCTCGAGCACCGTCCGCAGGGTCACCGCCAGCAGGGCCACGGCCGAGTGCGGCTGGCCGCCGATCACCAGCGGGGTCGGATCGCCCAGCCGGCGCTTGAAGTCGCGCCCGATCCGGGACGGGTCGTCGGACAGGCCGGCCGCGGGGCCGCGGCCCCGGTTGCCGACGATCAGGTCGCCGTCCGGACCGACCCGCACGATCGAGGGCATCAGGACGGAGTGCTCACCCAGTGGAACCATCCGGGCCTGCCCGCTCCGGCTGACCGCGGCACCGGTGAACGAGGTGCCGAGATCAACGCCCAAGCCGTACCCCACAAACCCCTCCCGCCCGCCACACCAGCCGTGATCCACCCTGACCAACCGCTCGTACGGTAACCCCCAGGTTGCCCGGGTAGGAAAGGATGTAGGAAAGGATGCCGCCATGGTGGCCGCATCGCGTGACTGGTTCAGCCGGCAATTCGGGGCGAAGTACGACGAGCAGGCCCGCGAGATCGGCCGGTTCAACCTGGCCATCTTCGGCAAGACCGGGGTCGGCAAGAGCACCCTGGTCAACGCCATCTTCGGGACGGACGTGGCCGCCACCGGCATCGGCGAGCCGGTCACCCAGGGCAGCCACCTCTACCTGCACGCGGGTGGTCACTTCGGCGTGCTGGACACCCGGGGGCTGGAGATCGGCACCGACGACGCCACCATCATCGGAGAACTGGACGACTACGTGCGGCTGATGCGCCGGGCGCCCCTGGCCGAGCAGGTCCACGTGGCCTGGTACTGCGTGCGGGCCTCGGACCGGCGGTTCGAGGACACGGAGGCGGCCTTCATCCGCGAGCTGGACCGGCTCGGCCTGCGGGTGCTGCTGGTGCTGACCCAGGTGCCGATGCGGGACGGCCGCTACCACCCGGACACCCTGGCCCTGGCCGAGGCGATCGGGGAGCGCGAGCTGCCGCTGCACGGGGAGCCGATCTTCCTGACCAACGCCAAGGCCGACGAGTTCGCCGGCCTGCCCGCCCATGGCCTGCAGGACCTGCTCGATGCCACCTTTCGCGCTGCCCCGCAGGGAGTTCAGGCGGCCCTGGTCGCGGCGCAGAAGATCGACCTGAAGCGCAAGCGGGTGGAGGCCGAGAAGGCGGTCGGGGCGGCGGTGGCGGCGGCCGCGGCGGCCGGGGCGACGCCGATCCCGTTCTCGGACGCCGCGATCCTGGTCCCGATCCAGCTGGCGATGATGGCCGGCATCGCGCACACCTACGACGTCCAGCTCGACCGGGCCACGGCGGCCGCACTGGCGGCCACGGCCGGGGCCACCACGGCCGGGCGCAGCCTGGTCACCGGGCTGATCAAGATGATCCCCGGGCCGGGCACGCTGGTCGGAGGGGCGGTCGCGGCCGGGGTCGCCTCCAGCCTCACCTGGGCCGTCGGGCAGGCCTGGATCCTGGTCAGTGCCCGGATCTCGCAGGGCGAGTTCACCTCGGTGTCCGGGGCCCTGGACAGCGACGCCATCCGGGAGGTGTTCATGAACGAGTTCAAGATCAACGTCCGTAAACACCTGCCCGGCAGCTGACGTCGCGACCAGGCCCCTCGCCCTGGATCCGGCTCTGGAGCCGACCTAGCCGGCGGGCAGCTCGGCCCCGGCGAACTGCCGGATCTCCTGGATCGCCCAGTTGTTGCCGTCGGGGTCGGCGAAGAACAGGAACGACCCGCCGTCGCGGGGGTCGAGCACCTGGATCTCACCGACCTCGACGCCGCGCCCGATCAGCTCCTGCTGCGCGGCCTTGAGGTCGGTGACCACCAGCTGCAGGCTGGCCGCCGGACCCCGGGGCGCGTCGGCGTCCATCATCATCGGGCCGATGGTGACCGAGCAGGCCGACCCGGGCGGCGTCATCTGGACCACGCGCATCGTCTCGGTCGGGCGGGTGTCGACGTCGAGGTGAAAGCCGAGCTTGTCGACGTAGAACTCCTTCGCCCGGTCGACGTCGGTCACCGGTACCACCACTACCTCAAGCTTCCAGTCCATGACTCATCCTCTCGTCCGGCCGCGCCGCGGCGACGCGCCTCGCGGATGAGTCGGAGCCCGGTCCGGGATCTCGACAGTCCGGGATCTCGAACAGTCCGGGATTTCGACGGTCCACGATCTCGACGGCCCGGCGGCCCCAGAATTCACTGACCGGCGAATCAAATGTTTTGCACAATTGGCGGCAGAAGTGCGCTCAGGGTGGCTCTGTAAACGGAGGGCAGTCCTAGGATGTCGATCGTGGTGCCCTCCCGCTCCCCCCGTGGCGGGAGGGTATCACCCGGGCGTTGGCCTCGTTTGGCGACAAACGCGCAGGTCACGGCCCTGTGGCGAGCTTGAGCGGGAAGGCTCGCCGAGCGCTGATCACGATCAGCCCGGCCACCGCGGCCAGCGCCGCGCCGAGCACCGGCAGGGTGCCCAGGTGCCCGGCCCGCACGAATCGCTCGCCCAACAGCGCGCCCCCGCCGATGCCGATCTGGAACGCCACCACGTAGACCGCGGACGCCGCGTCCCGGGCCTGAGGGGTCACCCGCAGCACGGCCGACTGCAGACACACCGGCACCGCGGTGAAGGCCGCGCCCCAGGCCAGGACGGCGATCACGGTCGAGGCCGGTCCGGCGCCGTGGCCCGGCGGCAGGGCCAGCACGGCCAGGGCCAGGGCGACGGTGGCGACCAGTCCGCTGAGCACCGCCCCCGGCCGGCGGTCGATCAGCCGCCCGGCGGCCAGGTTGCCGAGCACGCCGGCGGCGCCGTAGCCCAGCAGCAGGGCGCTCAGGCCCAGGCCCTCCAGCCCGGCGTCCCGGCGGACCAGGGGAGCGATGTAGGTGTAGGCGGCGAACTGGCCGATCACCAGCACGGTGGTCGCCGCGCAGACCGGGGTGATCGCCCGGGACCGGATGATCACGGTCGCGGCCCGCATCCGGGCCCCAGCCCGGGTGGCCAGATCCTGCGGTAGGGCCGGCAGTTCGGGCAGCACCACCAGCAGGGCGGCCAGGCTCAGGGTGCCGGCCGCGGCGAAGGTGGCCACCGCGACCCGCCAGCCCAGCCACTGGCCCAGGGCGGTACCGATCGGAACCCCGAGCACCAGGGCCAGCGAGTTGCCCAGGAACACCAGGGACGTCGCCCGGCCGGCCTGGCCGGGCGGGGCCATCCGGGCCGCGGCCGGGGCGATCGTGGACCAGAAGACGCCGTGCGCCAGCGCGCACAACAGCCGGGTCAGCGTGAGCACCGCGAACGTCGGGGCCAGCGCGGCGGCGAACTGCGACCCGGCGAAGACGGCGACCGTGCCGGCGATCAGCCGGTGCCGGGGGATTCGCATCGTGATCGCGGTCAGCGGGATGGTGGTCACCGCGGCCACCGCGGCGTAGCTGGTCAGCAGCAGCCCGACGTCGGCCTCGCTGACCGACAGTCCGTCGGCGATCTGCGGCAGCAGGCCCACCGGCAGGGTTTCGGCGGTGACGTAGACAAAGGCGGACAACGCCAGCACCGCGAGCGCGGCATGCTGGGTCCGCTCCGGTTGGTTCTGCTTCGGTTGGTTCTGCTGCGGTTCGTCGCCCGGTGGCCGGGCGGGCGGGTCACCGCGGCCGGCGCCCGGTGGCGGGGCGGCGGTCAGATCGGTCACCGGATCAGAATAAGCTCGGGCTTCGAGTAAAAGAAAGAGGGGGTGGGGGCGTGGCCGGATCCACGACGCGGGCCTCGGAACTGCTCCGGGTGGTGCACGCCCGTCCCGGGATCACCCGGGCCGATGCCGCCCGGCTGATCGGGGTCGGCACCGGCGCCACCACCGAGCTGGTCAACCGGCTGACCGCGGCCGCCCTGCTGGGCGAGCAGCCGGCCGCGCCGAGCGGGGTCCGGGGCCGGCCGACCACGGTGCTGACCCCGCACCCGCAGGGCCCCCTGGTGGCGGCGGTCTCGCTCACCCATGAGGCCTGGCGGGTCGACGTCGTCGAGCTGGGGGGCCGGGTCGTGGCCGGGCGTCGCGGCGAGCACCAGGGGGCCGGCGGGGCCGGCGGCGATGCGGTGATCGGTGAGCTGGCCGGCGTGCTGTCCCGGGTGCGCCGCGCGCGGCCGGGACGGATCCGGGCCCTGGGGATCGCCGTGCCCGGCACCGTCAGCCGGGACGGCCGGCTCGACGCCAGCAACCTGGGCTGGCACGGCGTCGACCTGACCCGGGTCTGGCCCGGGGCCGGCGTCTTCGTGGCCGGCAACGACGCCACCCTGGCCGCGTCGGCGGAGTCCAACCGGGGGGCGGCGATCGGCGCCCGGCTCGCCCTGCACCTGCGGGTCGAGGCCGGGCTGGGAGGTGCCGTGGTCGAGGCCGGCCGGGTGCTGCCGGGAGCCGGCGGCACCGCCGGGGAGTTCGGTCACATGCCGTTCGGCGACCCGGCGGTGCTGTGCCCGTGCGGGGCCCGGGGCTGCTGGGGGACGGCGGTGGACGGCTCGGCCCTGGCCCGGCTGCTCGGGCACCGGCCACCGCCCGATCCGGTCACCTACGGCCGGCGGATCATCGCCCGGGCCGCGACCGGCCGGTATCCGGCCGAGGTGGCGGCCGTCGAGGTGATCGCCGCCGCGCTCGGCCGGGGGCTGGCCGGCCTGGTCAACGGATTGGATCCGGATCTGGTCACGCTCGGCGGCCTCGGGGTCGACCTGCTCGAGGTGGCGGCCGTACCGCTGCTCGGCAGCTACCGGGCCGGGTTGATGGAGTTCCGTCGCTCGGCCGCGCCGCCGGTGGTCGCGGCCGAGCTGGGTGAGGACGGGCCGATCGCCGGTGCCGGAGAGGAGGCCTGGGCCCGGCTGCTGGCCGCGCTCACGACCTGAGCGCGGGCTCCGGCGATCCCTGCCCGCCCCTCCCGTACTGCTCTGTTAGCCTCCGATCGCCCAGGGGGGCAAGGTGTGCGAGGGGAATGCGGGAATGATGATTCGCTCCGATCGGCCGATAATTCGACGACGATTCGCGGGCCTGCGGGCAACGACCGGATCGGCCATTCTGGTGCTCGTGCCGGCGATTGTCGCGGCCGGCGCCGCCGGCGCCGGGGCGATCGCGCCGCCGCCGTTGCCGCCGCGCTCGAGTGCGGCCGCGGCCGCACCGGAGAAGATGGCCTACTTCCGCCAGCAGTCCCTGACCGGCCGCGACTACACCGTCAAGAATCTCGAGACCTCAGGCGTGGCAGCTAAATTGACGACTCTCGTCTACGGCTTCGAGAACATCGATCCGTCCGACCTGACCTGCTTCCAGGCGGTTCACCCGGCCGCCACCAGCCCCGCCGACGCCAACGCCGGCGACGGGGCCGGCGACGCGTTCTCCGACTACCAGAAGCCCTACACCGCGGCCACCAGCGTCAGCGGAAAGGGCGACAGCGGCAGTCAGGCCCTGAAAGGCAATTTCAACCAGTTGCGCCAGTTGAAGGCCAAGTACCCGAAGCTGAAGATTCTGCTCGCGATCGGCGGCCCGACTTATTCCAAGTACTACTCCAAAGCTGCGGCGACGGCGGCGTCCCGGACGAAATTCATCAATTCCTGCATCAATATGTATATCCAGGGAAATCTGCCCAAGGGGATCAACGGCAATGCATCCGGCGGGGCCAGGTCGGCGGCCGGCATCTTCGACGGGATCGACGTCGACTGGCGGACGCCGGCCTCGCCCGGACACGTCGGCAACTTCTACGGTGGTCAGGACACCGCCGACTTCACCGCCCTGCTGGCCGAGTTCCGCAGCCAACTGGACGCGCAGGCGGCCAAGGACAAGCGCCCGTACCTGCTGACCGCGAGCCTGCCGGCCATCGGCGAGGAGATGTCCAACATCGACGCCACGTCGATCGGCCACTCCCTGGACTGGGCCGACGTGCGGGCCTACGACCTGCACGACGCCCACGAGGCCAGCACCAACTTCCAGGCCCCGCTGCTGGCCTCGGCCGACGACCCGGCCGCGGCCTACGGGTACACCGTGCAGGAGACGGTCTCGGCGTGGGTCGCGGCCGGCCTGCCCGCGGCCCAGCTCGTGCTGGACATCCCGTTCGAGTGGCGCGGCTGGAGCGGGGTCACCGCCGGCAGCACCCACGGGCTCTACCAGAAGGCCACCGGAGCCTCCCCGGCGTTCGCGGCGTCGGCCACCCCGGGCCTGGCCGGCTACGGCGAGCTGGTCAGCGCGGGCAAGGTCGCGACCACGTTCTGGGACGACGTCACCCAGAGCCCGTGGAGCTACGACGGCAGCGCCTTCTACACCGGTGACACCCCGAAATCGGTGTACGCCAAGACCCTCTACGTCCGCGCTCACAAGCTGCGCGGCGCGATCGGCACGGCCCTGGACCAGGACGACGCGAGCGGATCGCTGGCCAAGGCGCTGGCCGGCGGGCTGACCGGAATCCCGATCGCCACCAAGGTCACGACCCTGGCCACCGCGCCCGGCACCCGGTTCTCGGTGAAGTACGGCTGCGCCAAGGGGATCACCGCCGGGGTCGGCGTGCTGGACGGCGCCGGGGTGGCCACCGGGACGAACGTCAGCCTGGGCAAGGCCACCTCCAGCGACCAGGTCACGTACACCCGCACCGTCGACATCGGCGCGGCCGGCGTCTATTTCATCGCCTCGACCTGCAACGGCGTCCGGTCCGGCTCGGTCAAGGTCGTCGTCCCGGTGAGCTACGTGGCCCTCGGCGACGGTTACTCCTCCGGCGAGGGCAGCGGGGCCTACCTGGCCGGCACCGACCAGAAGGGCAACCTCTGCCACCGGTCCAAGGCCGCCTTCCCGTACACGGTGCAGGCCCGCAAGCACGCGGGCCGACCGCTGATGGCGACCGGCGCCTGCAGCGGGGCCACGGTCGCCGACCTGACCGCCAAGAACCACTCCGGCAACACGCCCGAGCCGGCCCAGCGGTCCTGGCTGCGCCCCAGCGTCGACCTGGTCAGTGTGAGCGTGGGGCAGAACGACATCGGGTTCGCCGCCCTGATGAAGTACTGCGCCGCCCGGGCCAAGAAGGCGGCTTCCTGCCAGTCGCACTCCAAGAAGACGGTGGACGCCGCGATCACCGCCCTGGGTTCCACCGACCCGGCCACCAAGGGCAACCTGTTCTCGGCCTACGTGGCGTTGAAGACGGCCGCCCCGGCGGCGACCCTGGTGGTGGTCGGCTACCCGCGCCCGTTCCCGCTCGACCTGCCGGCCAGTTGCCCGACCGGGCTCAGCGGCAAGGTGTTCACCCGGGGCGACATGGCCTGGATCAACACCGAGATCGGCCGGCTGAACACCGCCGTCGCGGGGGCCGCCGTCCGGGCCGGGCTGCGGGTGACCTACGTCGACACCACGGACGCGTTCGCCGGGCACGAACTGTGCACCGCCTCGCCGTACCTGAACCCGGCCCGGACCGGCACCGCGAGCGTGCTGCAGGGCAACTTCCAGCCCACCGCCGCCGGGCAGCGGGCCCTGGCCGCCCTGGTCGTGGCCAAGGTGACCTGATCCAGGCCGGGGCCGAGTCGGGCTGAGTCGGGCTGACCGATCCGGTCAGGCGGCACTGGCCGGGCCGACCATCCGGTCCCGGCCGGCGTGCTTGGCCGCGTACAGGTTCTCGTCGGCCACCCGCAGCAGCCGCTCCCGGCTCCAGCCGGCGCCGCGGGCGGTGCTGAGCCCGGCACTGGCCGTCACCGGCAGCAGGCCGGTCATCGACGACCAGTCGTGCGAGCGGATGGTCAGCAGCATGTCCTGGGTCCAGGCCCGTGCCTCGGCATCGCCGGTGTGCGGCAGGATCACCAGGAACTCCTCGCCGCCGAGCCGGGCCGCCACCGCCGGGGCCGGGGCCGCGGCGCTGATCAGGGCGGCGAACTCGACCAGGACGGCGTCGCCGGCGTCGTGCGAGAGCGTGTCGTTGATCCGCTTGAAGTGATCCAGGTCGAGCATGGCCACCGACAGCACGTCGCCGAGCCGGGCGCAGCGCTCCAGCAGTTCGGCCAGGTGGTCGTTGATGAACCGCCGGTTGTTCAGGCCGGTCAGCGGATCACGCAGGGCCAGTTCGCGGAAGTGCTCACTGTCCCGCCGGGCCTCCTGAGCGCCCAGGGCCACCTGGAGGATGCGGGCCCGGGCCTCCCGCTCGGCCGAGCGCAGGGCCTCGCTGGCGGCGTGGAAGGCCCGGTGCTCCTGGTAGGCCTCTTGGTAGCGCTCCTGGGCCGCGTACAGCTGAGCCTGCTCGAGCCGGACCAGCACCTGCATGCTGCGCAGCTGCATCTCCGCGCAGAACCCGTCCAGCCGGTCGAGGGTCTGCTGGGCGGCGTCGAACCGGCCCAGGACCCGTTCGGCCTCGGCCCGGGTGAGCAGGCACTGGGCCAGCGGATCGGGCCCGGACGCGGGCCGGTCGACGGTCGGGGACAGCACCTCGTCCAGGATGCGCAGGGCGGCCTCGGGCGAGCCGAGCATCAGTTCGACCTTGGCCGCGGTGTCCAGGTGCTGGGCGGCGAGGATCAGCCCGTGCTGGGCCGCGAGCGTGGTCATCCGGGCCACCAGCACGGCGCCCTCCTCCGGGCGGCCCTCCTCGCAGCAGACGAAAGCCATGTTGTTCAGCCCGTTGATGCACAGCCGCGGGTGGCCGATCCGGATCCCGACCTCGACCACCTCCTCGTAGCGCCGGGCGGCCTCCTCGGCGTTGCCCGACTCGTCGAAGGCCAGCGCGACGATCAGCATGTGCTCGGCCCGCAGTTCGGGCAGGACGTCGGCCGGGGTCGACTCCAGCGCGAGCAGCGCATGCTCCAGGGCGCTGGGCAGGTCGCCGACCAGCCGGTAGAAGGTCGACATCAGGTAATGGCTGCGGGCCCGGACGTGGGCGCTGCCGTTGGTCTCGGCCCAGGCGCTGGTGGCGAACAGCAGCTGGCCCGACTCGGCCGCCCTGCCCTCCCGGGCCAGCAGGTCGGCCTTGATCAGCTGGATCTGGGCCCGCTGCTGCTCGTCGCCGATCGAGGCGGCCAGGTCCTCGGCGATCCGGGCCGGTTCGGCGGCCACCAGAGAATCGCGGTAGGGCGCCAGCTCCAGCAGGTCGAGGGCGACCTGGAGCTGCTCGGCGGTCTGCACCCGGCCGTCGCGCAGGTCGGCCAGCGCGCCCAGGATCGCCTGCCGCGCGGCGTCGATCTGCTCCTGGGGCATCCCCGGCTCCTGCGGCACGACGTGGTTATCGGCATCGGGCCTGGTGCGCCTGAGGTGATCTTCGGGCCCATCTGAGGCCGCCGTCGTCGTTCGATATGTCTGATTCACGGATGCCGGCCGACCTGTGGTTCACCGGCCGGCGACTGTTCGATGATCAAGTAACCGCTCCGGTCCGTCGATGGAGCCCGCAGACCCCGGTCGTGGGCGGCCCGGCCGGGTCGCCGTCGCGGTGCCGGTTCCAGACAGCGGGCCGCACCGGAGGACAGATGTACGGGCTGGTGAACAAGGCGATCGAAGATCTGGTGGTCAGCCTGGCGGGTGAGGAGACCTGGCTGGAGATCGTACGCCGGGCCGACGTCGATGTCGTCACTTTTGTCAGCCTCGACAGCTACACCGACGAGGTCACATTCGCCCTGGTCGACGCGGCCAGCGCAGTGCTGGGCCAGCCGGCCGAGGCGATCCTGGAGAGCTTCGGCGAGCACTGGGTGCGCTACACCGGCCGGGAGGGCTACGGCCACCTGATGAAGGCCTACGGCTCGGACGTCGCGAGCTTCCTGCGCAACCTCGACGCGATGCACGCCCGGGTGGCGCTGACCATGCCGCAGTTGCGGCCGCCGTCGTTCCGGATCGAGCAGGACGGCGCGCGCCCGGACGGGACCGAGGGGTTCCTGGTGCACTACCACTCCAGCCGTTCAGGGCTGGCCCCGATGGTGACCGGGCTGCTGCGCGGCGTCGGGGCCCTCTTCGACCAGCAGGTCGAGGTCGAGCGACGGGCCCGGATCGAGGACGGAGCCGATCACGATGTTTTCGCCGTGAAGGTCTCGTCGCCGGTCCCGGCCGGTGGCTGAACGCCCCCGTCGGCCCGTCGCTCGTTCGGGTGGCCGGTCCGAACTGCTGGACGCCGCCTTCCCGTTCCATCTGCGGGTGGACGACGACCTCGTGGTGACCGGGTTCGGCCGCTCGCTGCCGCGCCTGTGCCCGACCGTGGCGATCGGTGAATCGCTGTCGGCCCAGGTCCGAGGCTTTCCGACCGGCCGGGAGGTGGTCCGCGAGCAGTTGCGGGCCGAATCCGGGCAGGCGGTGGTGCTGCAGGCGACCGCGACCCGGGTCCGGCTGCGCTGCCAGGTGCTCGAGGAGCCGGGCGGGCTGCTGCTGCTGGCCACGCCCTGGCTCGACGGCCTGGACGACCTGGACCGGACCGGTCTGATCCTCAGCGATTTCGCCGCCCACGACCCGACGCCGGACTTCATGTTCGTCTCCCAGGGGCAGCTGACCGCGTTGAACGACGCCCGGCGCCTGGCCGAGCGGTTGCGCCGGCTCGAATCCGAGCGCCGACATCAGGCCCTGCACGACCCGCTGACCGGCGTCGGAAATCGCCGCCGGTTCACCGAGAGCCTGCGCGAGCACCCGGCCACCTGCTTGGTGATCGTCGATGTGGACGCGTTCAAGGAGGTCAACGACACCTTCGGCCATCCGGCCGGCGACGCTGTGCTGTGCGAGGTCGCCGACCGGCTGCAGGCTCTGGTGGGCGAGCAGGACACGGTGGCCCGGCTGGGCGGGGACGAGTTCGCCGTCCTGGTCGGGGGCCCGGACTCGTCCGAGCGCGGGGTGGCGTTGGCGCAGGGGATCGTCGAGGCGATGCGCGAGCCGGTCCGGTTCAACGGCACCGGGGTCAGCGTGAGCGTCAGCGTCGGTGCGGTGCCGCACGGAGATCCGGAGACCCTGGCCCGTAACGCCGACGTCGCGCTCTATGCGGCCAAGCGGGCCGGCCGGGCCCGGGCCGTGTTCTTCGACGCCGAGCTGCACGAGTCGCTGCTGCACCGGTTCGAGCTGCGCGACCGGCTCAGCCAGGCGGTGACCGACGGCGCGATCACCGTGGCCTACCAGCCGATCGTCGAGCTGGCCACCGGCGCCGTGCACGGTTTCGAGGCGCTGGCCCGGTGGACCGACCCGGTGCTGGGCGCGGTCTCGCCCGACATCTTCATCAGCCTGGCCGAGGAGGCCGGGCTGATCGCCGAGCTGGGCCTGTTCGTGCTGCAGGCCAGTGCCCGTCAGCACAGCCTCTGGCGGCACCGCTACCCGGGCGTCGACCTGGTGATGTCGGTGAACCTCTCGCCCCGCCAGCTCGACGACCCCGACCTGACCGACAAGGTGCGGGCGGTGCTGGCCGCCCACGACCTGCCCCCGCACAGCCTGCAGCTGGAACTGACCGAGTCGGCCTTCACCTCGCACCTGCGCAGCGCCGAGCAACTGCGCCGGCTGCGAGCACTCGGCCTGCCGCTGGCGATCGACGACTTCGGCTCGTCGGAGTCGACCCTGGCCCGGCTGCACGCCGTGCCGGCCACCACGCTGAAGATCGACCGGGCCTTCCTCAGCGAGCTGGACGAGGCTCCGGAACGGTCCACCCGGTTGCTCCGGGCGGTGGTCGCGATCGCCGAGGCACTGGGCCTGGACACGGTGGCCGAGGGGATCGAGACCGAGCGCGACCACAACGCCGTCAGCCAGGTCGGCTGCACCTTCGGGCAGGGTTTCCTCTACTCCCGCCCGCTCGGCGTGGCCGCGGCCGATGCCTACCTGGACCGGGAACTGGCTGCGGGTGACGTGCCCCGGCCCCGGCCCGAACCGGCAGTCCGGTCCCGATCCCGGCCCGGCCGCAACCGGGTCTGAATATTCTTCGACGGCGATGTCGATTCCGTCGAGGGCCACTCGTGGAGGTTGTGTGACGTCGCGAGACCACGGGACGTCGAGCGGCAACCGACCCGAAGGAGATCCGATCATGCGCTACCTGATCCTGCTCAAGGCCACGACGGTGCCCGGCCCCCCGCCCGGCGAGCTGATGGAGGGGATCATGAAGCTGGGCGCCGAGGCCACCGCGGCCGGGGCCCTGCTCGACACCGCCGGGTTGCTGCCGAGTGCCGCCGGCGCTCGGCTGGAGCTGAAGGCGGGCGAGCTGAGCGTCATGGACGGGCCCTTCGCCGAGGCCAAGGAGTTCATCAGTTACGCCCTCTACCAGGTGCATTCCCGGGAGGAGGCGGTCGAATGGACGTCCCGCTTCCTCGCCCTGCACCAGCAGTGGCCGGGCTGGGAGGGGCAGGCCGACGTCCTCCAGGTGATGGGTCCGGAGGACTTCGCGCCGCCGGCCTGACCTCGCCCGGCACACCCCGCGGTGGTCCTGGCCGGCCCGGCCGGGACCGCCGCATGGTTTCATCGGGGAGTGACGAGCGCGCTGCCCGACGAGGTCACCCGGCGCGCGGTGGAGGCCGTGTGGCGGATCGAGTCGGCCCGGCTGATCGCCGGTCTGGCCCGACTGACCCAGGATCTGCCGCTGGCCGAGGAGCTGGCCCAGGACGCGCTGGTGGCGGCCCTGGAGACGTGGCCCCGGACCGGAACGCCACCGAACCCGGCGGGCTGGCTGATGACCACCGCCAAGAACCGGGCGATCGACGTCCACCGCCGGCGGGTGACCCACCAGCAGAAGCTGGCACTGCTCGGACCGGAGCTGACCACCGACTACGACCCGTTCGTCGAGGTCGACGCCGAGCTGGCCGATCCGATCGGCGACGACCTGCTGCGCCTGGTGTTCACCGCCTGCCACCCGGTGCTGAGCCTTCAGGCCCGGGTGGCCCTGACCCTGCGCTGCCTCGGCGGCCTGTCCACCGGCGAGATCGCCCGGGCCTTCCTGCTGCCCGAGGCAACCGCCGCGCAGCGGATCGTGCGGGCCAAGCGGACTCTGGCCGACCGGGGCGTGGCCTTCGACCGGCCCGGCCCGACGGAGCTTCAGGCCCGGCTCGGCTCGGTCCTGGAGGTGATCTATCTGATCTTCAACGAGGGGTATTCGGCCACCTCGGGGTCGAACTGGATGCGCCCGGAACTGTGTGAGGAGGCGATGCGGCTGGGCCGGCTGCTGGCCGGCCTGGTTCCGGGGGAGCCGGAGGTTCACGGACTGGTGGCGCTGATGGAGCTGCAGGCCTCGCGGCTCCGGGCCCGGATCTCCCCGGCCGGAGGCCCCGTGCTGCTGGCCGATCAGGATCGGCGGGCCTGGGACCAGTTGCTGATCCGGCGGGGTCTGGCCGCCCTGGAGCAGGCCGAGAGGCTCGGTCTGCCGGTCGGGCCCTACACCCTGCAGGCGGCGATCGCGGCCGAGCATGCCCGGGCCGCGCAGGTGCAGGACACCGACTGGTCCCGGATCACGACGCTGTACGAGGCCCTGGCCCAGCTGTGGCCGTCTCCCGTGGTGCAGCTGAACCGAGCGGTGGCGGTCGGCTTCTCGGCCGGCCCGCAGGCCGGCCTGGATCTGCTGGAGTCGCTGGCCGCCGTTCCCGAGCTGGCCGGATACCCCCAGCTGGCCGCGGTTCGCGGCGATCTGCTGGCCCGGCTGGGGCGGCTGAAGCCGGCCCGGGAGCAGTTCCGGCGCGCGGCCGAACTGACCCGCAACGAGCAGGAACGGGTGCTGTTCCAGGAGCGGGCCGACTCGTTGCCGCACTCAGAGGGCTGACGGGATGATCTGGCCGGGCCGCTCGTCGTCCCAGGCCATCGAACTGATCCGCCAGCCGCCGGGTTCGCGCACGAACTGGCTGGAGATCACGCCCCGGCCCGCGAACGCCCCGGCCGGGCCGATCCCGCTCTTGGTGTACGTGCTGAGGCGGTGGGCCACCGCGCCGAAGACGTCGGTCCGGCCGCCGATCTCGGCCTCGTGGAACGCGGTCAGTTCGCCGGCGGCCAGCACCCGGCGGCGCTCGGCGACGAAGTCGGCCACCGGCAGGTTCTCCGGGATCGGCGTGCTGGTCCGGATCAGCCGGCCCGGCTCGCTGAACAGATCGGTGAGGTCCTCGTAGGCCGGGGTGCCGCCCTCGGGGAACGACACCGCGGCGAAGAACCGGTTCAGCAGGTCGAGGACGGCGGCCTCGTCCGTCGGCAGCGCAGGCATGGTTCCTACTATCGGCCCGGGCCGGGTGCCGGATCAACGCCGGCGCCCGGCCCGGGTGCGGTCAGCCGGTGACGGCGTCGAGCGCGGGCAGGTAGCCGTCGTGGTACCCGGCGGCGGTCGGGTGGTAGGAGCTCACGCTCAGCGCGAACGGATTGATCCACGGGGCCGGGCCGCAGAGCCCGTGCCCGGCGAACGCCGTCCGCACATCGACGAAGGTGAAGCCGGCGGCCGCGGCCCGGGCGGCCAGCACCCCGGCCAGGACGTCGGCGGCCTGGTTGATCGCCTGCCGCTTGACCAGGCTCAGCCCACCGGGGCAGGTCGCGGTCTCGTCGAACAGGCGCGGGTAGCCGAGCACGTACACGGCCGCGTTCGGGGCGTGCCGGCGGACGTCGGCGTAGGTGCTGTCCAGGGTGGCGGGCAGGCTGGTGACGGCCTGGTCGCGGCCGTCGGCCACCGCCTTCAGGCAGCTCGAGTCCGAGCCGAGGGTGCAGGTCAGCATGGCGTCGGCGAAACCGACGTCGTTGCCGCCGATGGTCAGGGTGACCAGGTCGGTGCCGCGGCCCAGGGCCCACACCTGGAACGTGCGCACGTCGCTGGTCACGGCGCCCGAGCAGGTGGCCGGGGTGAACGAGGTGACCGGGTGGCTGCCCGCCCACAGCTGCGGGTAGCCCTGGGCGCTACGCAGGCAGAGCCCGTGCAGCCCGGGCGCCCCGACCCCGGCGGCGTACGAGTCGCCCAGGGCCACGTAGTCCAGGCCGGTACCGGCCCGAGCCGGGGCCACCAAGGCCAGGAGGAGGAACAGACAGAGCGAGAAGCTGGACAGGGCAAGACGTCGTTGTCTCATGGCAGGCTCCACAGGCGCATCAGGGATTCGGCGGTGAATCCTTAAAATCTGAACACGTGTGGAAAACAAAAGACAGATCGTGACCTCTGTCTCAAACAGGCGTAAATTAGACGCCGCTCTGGCAGGTGTCGATCATGAACGGGCCGGCCTCGGGGGCAGCCGGTGCAGGACGACGTCGCGCAGTTCGCCGCCCACCGCGACCGCCGTCATGAAGGTGCAGAACGGCTGCCGGCGCCGGTCGGTGGGCGAGCCCGGGTTGAGCAGCCGCAGGCCGCCGTCGGCGGTGCTGTCCCAGGGGATGTGGCTGTGCCCGAAAACCAGAACGTCGGCCTCGGGAAACCGGGCTGAACAACGGCTCTCGCGGCCGGTGGCCGGCCCGGTCTCGTGGATCACGGCCAAGCGCACGCCGCCGAGCTCGGCCTCGGCCACCTCCGGCAGTCGGGCCCGCAGGGTCGGGCCGTCGTTGTTGCCGTGCACCCCGAGCACCCGCCCGGCCCGGGCCTGCAGGGTGTCGAGCAGGCCCTCGCTCACCCAGTCGCCGGCGTGGATCACCACGTCGACCGCCGCCGCGGCGGCCCAGACCAGGTCGGGCAGGTCCCGGGCCCGGGCCGGCAGGTGGGTGTCGGCGATCAGCAGCAGGGACACCGGCGAACTGGACACCCGCCAAGGCTAGTGGGCCGGCCCGCTCGCGCTGATCTCGAAGGTCACCTCGGGCCGGATCATCAGCGCCGGAGCGGAGATGCCGAGCCCGCGCCGGTCGAGCCGCCCGGTGCCGACGAAGGTGTCGGGCCCGGTGCGCTCGACCGTGAACTCGACCTCGGCCCGGTTCTTGCCGACGGACAGCCGGCCGACCACCTGCCGGCGCTCGGTCGGCCCGAGGGGGTCGGGAGCGCTGACCGACGTCGACTCGAACCGCAGCACCGGGTTCTGGTCGGTGTCGAAGAACCGGGCCGAGCGCAGGTCCTGGTCCCGGCGCCGGTTGCCGGTGTCGAGCCCGGCCAGGTCGAGCCGGGCCCGGACGGCCACCGGATGGCCGGCCTCGTCCACCTCGATCTCGGCGCTGATCACGGGCACCGTTCCGCGGACGGCGCCGAACAAGGACCCGGCCCGGAATCGGGCCGACACGGTGCCCGGCTCGAGGTGGAGCACGGTGCCGGCGGTGGGGTCGGGACGCGAGCCGTCAATCATCGCACGCCTCCGGCGATCAGCGAGGTCAGCGGCCGGCCGGCCCGGATCAGGTCGTGCTGTTCCATTCGGTCGGGGCCGTTGAGCAGGGCCGGGTCCTCGTCGGGGGGCAGCTCGGTGCTCATCAGCCGGCGTCGTCCTTCGGTCAGCGAGTCGACCGAGCGGGCCAGGACGACGACGGCGTAGCCACCGTCGTCGGCCAGGGCGACGACGGCGCCGCAGTACCCGGGTACCGACTGCACGCTCCGGGCGATCCGCCGGTCGGCGACCCGGTCGGCGGCCGTCTGAACGGCACCGCGAGGCCCGTCGAAGACGGCCAGCTGAAGCACCGCCGGGTGCTGATCGCGCTCCGGGCCGAGGTCGAGGTCGATGACCTGCATCGGCTCGGCCGGGCCGAGCGCGATCCGGGCCGGTGTGCTGCCCTCGGTGCGGGCGGCGATCCGGGCCGGCTCCTCGGCGTCCCACAGGCTGACCAGGGTGCCACGGGAGGCGCCGGCCTGGGTGCCGATCCAGCGGGCGAGCGGGGTGCCGGCCGGGGCGAGCAGGGCCGACACGTCCTCGGCCCAGTCGTCGAGGCGAGGGTCGACCGGCAGGATCCGGTCCAGGGGATGAATCGTGAGGTACATCGGAGGCTCCTTCAGAGGGCTCGATCAATGGCTCGAGCCTGGTCCGGGGGCCGGTTGCGCGCCTGAGTGCCAGTACTGAATCCGGTACTGAAACCGCTCCCGACGCCGGTACCGATCCGGATACCGACCCCGTGATCAAGGTCGGCTCGCGGCCCGCCGGAGGAGATACTGGGGCATGATGGAGGTGCCGGAAGGCCGGCCACGCGGCGTCGAACTCTCGGCCCTGGCCGCGGACGTCGAAGCGGCCCGGGGTGGGGCCGGGCGGCTGGTGGTGCTCAGCGGGCCGGCCGGGATCGGCAAGACCTGGCTGGCCGAAGCAGCCCTGCGCCGGGCCGCCGACCTGGGCCTGCCCGGGGTCCGGCTGCGCTGCCCGGACGACGAGGGAGTGCCGGCGCTGTGGCCCTGGAGCCAGCTGTTGCGCCGGCTGGTCGAGCGAGAGCTGATCCCGCTGGCCGAACCCGGCTTGTTTACCCCGCCCGCCGAGGACGGCGAGGCCGCCCGGTTCCGGGTGCTGGACGCTTTCGCCACCGCGATCGTGTCGGCTGCGGCTCCGGGCGGCTTGTTCGTCGTCCTGGAGGATCTGCACTGGGTCGATCCGGCGTCATTGAGGCTGCTGCGGCACCTGAGTGGGGAGATCGCGTCGTCCCGGGTGGTCCTGGTGGTCACCACCCGGCCGGGGCCCGGCGTCGGTCCGACGGACCCGGCCGGGTCCGCCCTGGCCGCCGCGGTGGAGCAGATCCTGCGCCGACCGGGCTGCCGGCTGCTCGAGGTGCAGCCGTTCGGCCCGGCGCAGATCGGGCGGCTCCTGGCCGAGCTGTCGGGGCACCCGGCCGGGCCGCGGTTGGTGGCCGAGGTGCAACGGCGCACCGGTGGCAACCCGCTCCTGGTCGGCGCGGTCGCCCGGGTCCTGGCCGGCCGACCTGGGCGGATCGATGCCGGGTCGTTCGAGGCCGGGTCGTTCGATGCCGGGCCGGGGGCGGAAGGTGTTCTCTGGCAACGGATCGCCCAGGCCGCCGACCTCGGCCGATTGGCATCGTCCCTGCTGGCCCGGCTCGGTCCGGTCGGCGCCCGGGTGATCTGTGCCGGTGCGGTGGCCGGCGAGGTGATCGAACCAGCCCTGCTGGCCGAGATCTGCGAGCTCACCGAGGCCGAGGTTCGGGCCGAGCTGGCCCCCGCCGTGCTGGCCGGCACGGTCGAGCTGACCGGGTCGCCGGTGGAGTACCGGTTCGCGCACGCGCTGATCCGGGACGCGATCATCGAGCGGCTGGACCCCGCGGACCGCCAGGAGTGGCACGCCGCTCTGGCTCTGGCCCTGGGCCGGCGGGCCGCCGGTGAACCCGACGTGATCCCGCGCTGGGCGGCCCACCTGATCCGCTCCGGCAGCGATCCGCAGACCCTCACCCGGGCCGGCGAGGCCGCGGCCGCGGCCGCCCGTGAGGCCGGCCGCCGGCTGGCGTTCGAGGATGCTGCCCACTGGTGGCAGGTCGCGATCCGAGCCGGTGACCGGGCCGGCCACCGTCCCGAGCAGCGGATCGACCCACTGCTGGAACTGGCCGCGGCGCAGTACCGGGCCGGAGACTTCGCCGGCAGCCTGGAGCACTGCGGGCGGGCCGTGGCGCTGGCCACGGAACACGACCGGCCGGTTGCGGTGGCCGCGGCGGCGCTGGTCATGCAGGGTCTGGGCGCGCCCGAGGTGGGCCAGGCGGTTCTGCTGTGGTGCGATCAGGCGCTCGCCTCGCCGGCCGTCACCGACCTGGTCCTGCGATCACGGCTGCTGGCCCAGAAGGCCTGTGTCCTGGCTGAGTTCGGCCAGACGGGGGAGGCCTCGTCCGCCTCGGTGCGGGCGCTCGACCTGGCCCGTTCGGCCGGCGATCCGGGAGCCCTGCTGGAGGCGGCCCGAGCTCGTTCGATGTTGCTGTCCGGCCCCGAGCACGCCGGCGAGAAACTCGAGCTCGGGGCCCTGGCCGTGCGGGAGGCGACCACGCTGAACCGGCCGCTGGCCGCGGTCTGGGGGCACCTGTGGCGCAGCGACATTGCTTATCTGCTGGGCAATCTCGACACGGTGGACGCCGAGACCGAGGCGGTCGCCCAGCTCGCCGAGCACAGCCGGTTGCCGCTGGCGCGGTGGTTCCACCTGCGTCTGCTGGCCACCCGGGCCCTGCTGGAGGGCCGGTTCGACGAGGGGGCGGCCGCGTCGTCCCAGGCCTTGCACCTGGCTCTGCGGATGGGCGATCGCTCGGCGGCCGGCCTGAGCTACGCCTACGTGCTCAACGACGCAATGATCCGCGGCCGACCCGACCTGCTGGACGCCGACGCCGAGCGTGCTCTTGCCGGTGCTCCGCGGATGCCGATCGTGCAGGTCTCGGAGGGTGTCCACGCGCTGGTGCGCGGCGACCGGGACCGAGCCCGGACCGGCCTGGAGGAGGCCCGGCCGGTGCTGGCCGCTCCGAGCGGTGACGGTCGCTGGTACGGCGCGGTCTGCCTCCTGGTCGAGCTGATCGTGGCCTTTGACGACGAGCCCGCGGCCCGGCTGGCTACGGCGGCCCTCGAGCCGTGGGCCGCGTTCCGAGGTGGCATCGGGATCTCCACCGTGTTGATCGAGGGCGTGGTCCAGCGGAACCTGGGCCGGCTGGCCGCGGTGGAAGGGCGAGCCGTCGATGCCGAGCAGTTGCTGGAGCAGGCCGTGGCGGGCAACCTCCGGCTCGGAGCCCGGCCCTTTGTGGTGCTGAGCCGGCTCGAGTTGGCCCAGGTGATCGCCGGTGACGAGGTTCTGACCGCCGCTCGGGCGGCCCGGGCGGCGGAACTGGCCCGGCGGTCCGAGCAGGAGGCGGCCCGGCTGGGCATGCCCGGCGCGCGGGCCCAGGCCCTGGTGCTGCTGGCCCGGATCGAGGCCACGGCCGGGAGGACCGCCGTGCTGACCGCTCGCGAGCAGGAGATCGCCGTCCTGGTGGCCCAGGCCCTGAGCAACCGGGAGGTGGCCGCCCGGTTGGTGCTCTCGGAACGGACCGTCGAGAGCCATGTGCGCAACATCCTGGCCAAGCTCGGTTTCAGCACTCGCACCGAGATTGCCACCTGGGCCGTTGCCAACCGGGCCACCCGGTGACGCCGGCTGAGGTCGCTCGGCTAAATGCGACCAAGGCGGTGGAGATCTCGCGCCGGCCGGGCGGTCACGGGCGCGCCGGTCGAATTCTTTGACCGTGATCTTGCCCTTCGCTACTGTGCGCCTCTCAGATTACTCCTTTCTTTTGACAATGAGGTCCACTGTGGCACTTCGTGATTCCATGGCTGAATCGGCGCGGCCGTTCCTGAAACCCGGCGAGCAGATTCAGGCGGTGTTCGGGGCGCAGACCGCCAGCCAGTACATCGCCGCTCTGGCCGGCATCTTCTTCTTTCTTGGCCTCAACCGGTTCCGGATTCTGGTGGTCACGCCCGAGCGCATCGTCGTCCTCGACGCGGGCAAGATGAGCTTCAAGAAGGCCAAGGCGGCCCTGGGCGAACTGCCGCGAGCGAACCGGCTCGGGCCAGCCGGCGGAATCTGGCACGTGATCGAGGTCAACGGCGAGAAACTGCGGGTGCACCGCCGGTTCTTCAAGGATCTGGAGACCGCCGACGCGTCGATCGCCGCGGCCTGAACCGCCCTGAGCTGGACCGGCCTGAACCGACCTGAGCCGGGCCGGCCTGAACCCACCCTGAGCTGGGCTGGGCCGGCGTGATCCCGGCGGTCAGCGGGCCACCCGGTACCAGATGTTGGTGGCCAGCGGGGCCTGGGTCAGGCTGATCCGCTCCAGCCTGACCTGGGCCCCGCCCGGGTGATCGAACAGGCGCACCCCGTCGCCGAGCATCACCGGGGCGATGCAGACCAGCACCTCGTCGAGCATCCCGGCCGCCAGGCACTGCCGGGCCGTTTCGGCGCCGAGAATGTTGACGTACGGCTTGTCGCCGGCCCCGGCCTTGGCCGCCCGCACGGCCGCCTCGAGGTCGTCGACGAAAGTGATGCCGGGTGCGGCGTCCCGCAGGTGATGGGTCAGCACGAACTGCGGCCCGCTCCACCCGCCACCGAACGGCTCGCCCTCCTTGTAGGGATCGTCACCGCCGAACGTGCGATTGCCGACCAGCAGTGCGCCGACCGAGTCGATCAACTCGTCGACGGCCGGGTTCGGCCCGAGAAATTCGCCCAGCCAGGACATGTCGCCGCCGGTGCCGGCGATGAAGCCGTCGAGCGACATGGTGACCGAGTAGAGCATCCGGGCCGTCATTCGGCGGCCGCCTTCTCGGCCGTGGCCTTCAGCTGAGTCAGGCCCTTCTCGAAGTCGGGCCCGATCAGCTTGTCCATCGAGGTGAAGATTCCCATCACCCTGGCCATGAACGTCTTGCGACCGCTCATCGACCAGGTGACCCGCGAGCCCTCGCCTTCGGGCCGGATCGTGAACAGGCTCACGCTGCGGGACTTGAACGGCTTCTCGAAGGCCAGGTCGATCTGCACGATGGCCGGCTCGCTGGCCTCGGTGATTTCCATCCGGCCCTGGCCGGCCTTGCGATTGCCCGACCAGCCGTACACCGCCCCGGCGCCGGCTTCGGCCCCGGAATAGGAGCGCTGCAGATGGGGATCGACGCCTTCCCAGGGCGACCAGTTGGCCCAGTTGTGGAAATCCGCGATCTGCTGATAAATGCGGGTGGCCGGTGCATCGATGGTTGCCGACCGTTCCAGGGAGTACATGTCTTCTGCCATGGCCGGGATCGTATTGCGAACCTGAGGCCGAATGCGTCTTCAGCATCGCCAAATCGTCAGACGGCCCGCGAGACGGTGAACATGTAGCACCCGGCCAGCGGATTGCGGCTGTGCAGATAGCAGACATCGGGCCGGGAGAGCAGTTCCGCGATCGCGTCGTCGGCGTCCTCACCCTGGATCAGCCGGTTGTCGACGACCCAGCCGCGGGCGTCGTAGGCCCGCAGTAGCTGCGGTCGCGGCCGGAACCCCTCCGGGTAGCCCGGCCCCGACCAGCCCGTGCACGGTTCGGCGTGGATGAAGATCGGCCCGACCTCAGCGTAGGGACCTGGCCTGGGTGCCGGCCGCCAGGCCAGCAGGGCCACCCTCTCACCGACCGCGGCCTCGCGCAGGCAGCAGCGCAAAGGCGTTCCGCCGTCGTCCTGGTTGACGGTGATGTTGAGATGGTTGCCGAAGTCGTCGATACCACGGACCCGGATCCGGTCGAGGTCGGCGGCGGGCAGGGCGGAGATCACGAAGGCACTCATGCCGGGTAGACGCCGGCTGAGGGTGGTCCGTGAGGCCGGGCTGGCAAACTTCTGGGCCTGACGGTCGGCATAGGCGCTGATCAGCGAAGACAGGCATCAGCCCCGGCGACGGTTGAGCCGTTCGCATGATCACCACCGGCCCGCGGTGCCGCACCGATCAAGAAGTAGATTTAAGATGTCGAGGACATGTCCACGAGATGAACAGGTGAGGGGGTCGACCGTGGCGAAGAAGAAGGACAAGAAGAAGAAGGACAAGAAGAAGAAGGACAAGAAGAAGGGCGGCAAGAAGAAGTAGCCCCCGGTCGAGCCGGTGCCTGCTCCGCCGAAACGTCTCGAAGGTTCCGCACCTGTGCGCGGCAGGCCCGGCCGGCGCTTGATCGCCGCCGTTCGCGTCGGCCCACGGAACTGTCGGTGGGCCCGATTAATCTCCAAGCATGACTCAGATCTCTGCTCCCCGAGCGGACCGCCCGCTCATGCCTGAGGGCTACGGCCTGCCCAGCAGCACCGAAGGCATGCTCGACTGGGCCGACGTCGAAACGCGACTGGTGAACGCCACCAACTACTGGCTGGCCTCGGTCCGGCCCGACGGCCGGCCCCATGTGATCCCCCGGTGGGGGGTCTGGCTCGACGGCCGGTTCTGGTACGACGGCGCACCGAGCACCGTGCACGTGCAGAACCTCAACGCCAATCCGGGCTGCTCGCTGCACCTGGAGAACGGCACCCAGGCGGTTATCGTGGAGGGCGAGTCCCGGCCGGCCCGCGCCCCCGCCGAAGATCTCGGCCCGCGGATCGCGGCCGCTTTCGCGAAGTACCACGACCTTGGTTACAGCCCCACGGCCGATGCCTGGGCCGGCGCCGACGGCGGGGGGTTGCGAGTCCTCACCCCCCGCCGGGCCCTGGCCTGGTTCAGCTTTCCGAGCGATGCCACCCGGTTCCGTTTCGAGACCTGAGCGGCCTTCGCCGGTCCGACGTGCCCTGGTCGAGTTACCTGGCGCTGTGCTCGTCGGTGAGCGCCAGCAGGCTGTGGGCGATGGAGAGCAGGGCCAGGGCCTGTACCGAGTCGTAGCTGCCGGGTCGCAGTTTGCTGGCCACGCTCGCGGCCTGCCCGGCGTAGTCGCGGGCGGCTCTGGTCAGGTCGCTCTTGTGGTCCTCAGTCATCGGTCTCCTCGAAGGTCGCAGGACGGGGGTGCGGGTCGGTGCACCCCACTGTGACAGGTGGCCGATCGGAACCGTCCTGGAGCGGGGGGCCGTGAATTATCGTCGACTCTCATGACGCGAACCAAGATCCTGCTCGACTGCGACCCCGGTCACGACGACGCGCTGGCGATCATGCTGGCCCACGGCAGCGATCAGATCGAGTTGCTGGCGGTCACCACCGTGTCGGGCAACCAGGATCTGGCCAAGGTGACCCGTAACGCCCGGGTGGTCGCCTCGGTGATCGGCATGACCGAGGTGCCGATCGCGGCCGGCGCCGATCGGCCGCTGTTGCAGGTGCCGTTCCACGCCGGTGACATTCACGGTGAATCCGGCCTCGGGGGCCCGGTGCTGCCCGAGCCGACCGTTCCGCTGGACCCGAGGCACGCGGTCGACGTGATCATCCAGACGCTGTTGGACTTCCCGGCCGGAGAGGTCACCCTGATCGGCGTCGGGCCGGCCACGAACCTGGCCCTGGCCCTGCGCCGCGAGCCGGCCATCGCCGCCCGGGCCCGGTCGCTGGTACTGATGGGCGGCGCTCACACCCGTGGAAACGTCACTCCGGCAGCCGAGTTCAACGTCTGGGCCGACCCGCACGCCGCCGCGGCGGTACTGCAGGCGCCCTGGCCGGTCACGCTGATCGGGCTCGACCTGACCCACCAGGCCACGGCCGGGGCCGACGTCCGGGCCCGGATCGCCGCCCTCGGCACCGGTCCGGCCCGGTTCACCACCGAACTGCTCGACTTCTTTGCCGAGAGCTACGAGAAGGACCAGAACATGCCGGCCCCACCGGTGCACGACCCCTGTGCGGTGGCGGTGGTGATCGACCCCGAGGTGATGACGACGCGGCCGGCCCACGTGGAGGTGGAGCTGACCGGCCGGTTCACCACCGGCATGACGGTCATCGACTTCACCGAGCGCAGCGGCCCCCGCGATGTCAGCGTCGCGATCGACCTCGACCGGGGCCGGTTCTGGGAGCTGATGACCGGCGCGCTGGCGGCGATCGGTGAGCCCGGCCGGGGCCCGTCGTCCGACGGTGTTGTCTGAAGGTCAGGAGGCTCGGGCCGGCTGGCGGGACGGCTGTGACGGGGTGAAGCCGTTTCGCACCAGCGGCAAGGGTGCGGTGTTGGCGGCCGGAGCCGGCCCGGCCGGGGGAGACGGCCGGTTCGGCGGGGTGGCCGCCGGTGCCACCGGGGTGGACGGCGACGGTGAGCTTGCCGATACGGAGTCAGCCGGTACGGAGTCGGCCCGGGCGAAGTCGGCTGATGTCGGGTCGGCTGCCGCGGGTTCGGCCGGTGGCACTGTGGTCGGTGCTGGGCGCCGGGCCTCGGGCAGGTAGGCGGTCAGCAGCGGTCCCTCGAGGGTGGCCCGATCGAGCAGGCCCCGGACGTACTTGGTGATCACCTGCAGGACGGCGTGGGCGGGCCGGATGGGCGCTTCCAGGGTGGAGCGCTCGAGGATCTTCTGGGTGTCGTTCCAGAACCGGGTCGGCTCCTCACCGCGCAGGGTGAACGGCAGGCCGGGCTCGAACGCCTCGACGCCCTGGCCGTCCTTGAGGTGGATGAAGCTGCTGGCCCCGGCGGCGGTGTAGAACGACAGGGTCTCGGTGTCCTCGGACAGCAGGGTGAGGGTGGCCGGTTTGAATCCCTCGATGCCGGCCTCCTCGAAGCAGAAGCCCCAGCGGCCCACGGTCCCGGCCCGGAGCTGACCGCCGCGGTAGTTCGGCGGGGAACTGGCCCACGCGTCGGTGCGGCTCAGAGGCCTGGCCGCCGAGCCGTCGACGCCGTATCGGTAGAGCACGTCCTGCGGGGAGCGGCCCAGGCTGAAGCTGACGGTGAACCCGAGATGGCCGATGTCGCCGGTCCAGCCCCAGATCCCGGAATCAGTGCTCACGAGGTGTCTCCCTTGTCGACTGCGGCCGTCACTCTGCCGGTCGGTGGGTCGGCTGCGACCTAAGCCTCCACTAAGAGTGATCAATATCCTGGCCGTAGGGTTGCCTGATGTGTCCCTCGTCACGGCCGCTGTCCTGCGGTTTTGTCGCGGCATTCCGGTTGCCGAGGTGATCGATGAAGCCACGGAAAGTAGTGGTTAGGGTTGTGTTGAGGCGGCCGAGGCCTCAGGGATCGGCCCGGATCGTCCGTCCGGCCCGGGCCTCCAGGTAGGCGACTGCCATCAGCTCACCGTCGACCGGGCCGAACTCGGCCAGCGCCCGGGCGTGCAGGTCGGCCACCAGGCCGGACAGCTCGAACGGCAGGCCGTAGCCCTGGGCGGCGGCCCTGACGGCCTGCAGTTCCTCCACGCAGCGGTCGAGCCCGAACGAGGTCAGGTAGTCGCCGTCGAACAGGGCGGGCAGGTACGAGGTGATGAACGACGACCCGGCCGGGCCGGCCATCAGCACCTGGCGCAGCCGGCCCAGGTCGAGGCCGCCGGCCTGCGCCAGCAGCATCGCCTCGCCGGTGGCCACGGCCTGGCCGAACCACAGCAGGTTCACCAGCAGCTTGGTGAGGTAGCCGGCCCCGGGCCGGCCCAGGTGCAGGATCCGGTCCGGCTCGGCGATCGCCTCCAGCACCGGTCGCCAGCGGTCCAGGAGGTCGGCCGCACCACCGACGAACAGCGTCAGGGTTCCCTGTTCGGCGGCGCTCACCCCACCACCCACCGGCGAGTCCAGGGCTAGGACGCCGGCGGCGAGCGCGGCCTCGGCCAGGTCGTGGCCCAGTTCGGGCCCGGCGCTGGTCAGGTCGATCCAGGTGAGGCCGGCCGGCATCCGGCGCAGCAGTCCCGGGTTCTCGTCACCGCGGCCGTCCATTGCGGCCCCAGGTACGTCGGCCCCAGGTACGTCGGCCCCAGGTACGTCGGCCCCAGGTACGTCGGCCCCAGGTACCTCCGCCCCAGACATCTCGGCCCCCGGAAGCTCGCCCCCCAGCATCTCGGCCCGCAGCTCGGGCCCGCCGGGCAGCACGGTCAGCACGAGGTCGGCCCGCTCGCAGGCCTGCGATGCGCTCGGGCCGGTGACGGCCCCGGCCTCGGCGGCCAGCTCCCGCCGGGCCGGCGAGATGTCCACGGCGATCACGGTGTGTCCGGCCCCGATCAGGCGACGGCAGATCGGCAGCCCGATCCGGCCCACCCCGATGACGGCGATCGTCGAGCGGTCGCCCCGCCGTCCCGGCGTTGAGGAATTCACCGGTCCAGTCTTACCGGTCCGGCGACCGATCCCGGCCTCCCACCTTGGAGCTCACCTTGATCGATGTGCCCGTGCGGGGGTGATCACCACCAATTTCGTTCATCGATCAAGGCGTGTTCGAGGATCGCTGCGGGCACCTCCACGCGACTGCGGGCGAGCCCCCTCAGCCTAGGTCGGCCTCGACGGCCCGGCCCAGGGCGGCGGCGTCTCAAAGTGAGACAGCCAATGCCTGGCGGGCGCTCGGGGGGCTGCCTAGCGTCGAGGTGAAGAGGTTCAAGCCCGGCGACGAACCCGGCGACTCTCCGACGACGTGGAGGACCGATGTACACCAAGGACGGCGAGAAGTACTTCATCGTGGACGCGCACATCGCGCTCTGGGACGCCCGCCCGGCCAACCAGCTCAACATCCACGGCAAGCAGTTCATCGACTGCTTCTACGACTACCACCGCAACCTGAGCCCCGAGTCCGAGGTCTGGCCCTACGAGGAGTACCTGTACTACGGCGGCGACCGGCTGATGAAGGACCTGTTCGAGGACGGCTACGTCGATCACGCGATCTTCCAGCCGGCCCTGCTGCGGGCCTTTTACGGCAACGGTTTCGGGCAGACCGAGGAGGCGTTCGCGCTGGCCCAGAAGTACCCGGACAAGCTCACCTACAACCACGCCTACGACCCGCGCTTCGGCGAGGACGGCCTCAAGCAGCTGCGCGAGGACGCCGCCCGGTTCAACCTCAAGGGCGTGAAGCTCTACACCGCCGAGTGGTTCGGCGACTCGCGGGGCTGGAAGATGGACGACAAGTGGTCGTACCGCTACCTCGAGGCCTGCCGCGAACTGGGCATCACCAACATCCACGTGCACAAGGGCCCGACCATCCGCCCGCTGGACCGGGACGCGTTCGACGTCGCCGACATCGACAAGGTGGCCACCGACTTCACCGACCTGACCTTCATCGTGGAGCACTGCGGTCTGCCCCGGCTGGAGGACTTCTGCTGGATCGCCACCCAGGAACCGAACGTGCACGCCGGCCTGGCCGTGGCCATGCCGTTCATCCACACCCGGCCCCGGTACTTCGCCCAGATCATCGGCGAGCTGCTCTACTGGATGGACGAGAACCGGATCCACTTCTCCAGCGACTACGCCATCTGGTCGCCGAAGTGGCTGGTGGAGAAGTTCGTCGACTTCCAGATCCCGGAAGACCTGACCGAGTACGCGCCGCTGACCGTGGACCAGAAGAAGAAGATCCTCGGGCTCAACGCGGCCGCTCTCTACGACCTCCCGGTACCGGCGGACCTGCAGGTCAGCGACCCGCCGGCGCAGGCCGAGCCGCAGGCTGCGGCGGTCGCCTGATGACGGCCGCCCTCGGGCGGGCGGTCAGCGGGGCACTCGGCACGGTGCTGGACCCGGAGCTGGACGAGCCGATCACCGATCTGGGCTTCGTCCGGTCGGTGTCGGTCAGCGAGCCGGGCGACGTCGTCGTGCACCTGCGGCTGCCGACGTCCTTCTGCTCGCCGAACTTCGCCTACCTGATGGCCTCCGACGCCAAGGACGCGATCACGGCGCTGGACGGCGTCCGCTCGGTGCTGGTGCGGCTCGACGACCACCACGACTCCGACCTGATCAACGCCGGGCTGGCCGCGGACGCCGGATACCGGGGCACGTTCGGCTCGGAGGCCGAGGACTCGCTCGACGAACTGCGCCAGACCTTCCGCCGCAAGGCCCACACCGCCGCCACCGAACGGGCGCTGTCCCACCTGATGCGGACCGACCCGCGGATCGGCCCGGAGAATCTGGGCTCGACCTCCCTGGGCGACCTGCCCGCCGGCCGCGAGACCGAGGCCCTGTTGCGGCGCCGGGCCGCGCTCGGCCTGAGCATCGATCCGGCGTCCCCGGCGCTGGTCGACGACCATGGCCGGGCCTACCCGCCCGAACAGGTGCCGCTGCGGCTGCGGATGGCCCGCTCGGTGCGGATCTCGATCGACGGCAACGCCCACTTCTGCCGGGGTCTGCTGCGAACCCGGTACCCCGGCTCGGAGCACGATCAGGCGCCCTGTGCCCACGACGACCGTCCCCTCCTCCCGCTGAAGGTGAAGACCTCATGAACGCAGTCATGAAAGCCGTGCAGGTGGTCGGCTACCACCAGCCGCTGCAGCTCACCGAGCTACCGATTCCGCAGGTCAGCGGGCCGTTCGACGTCGTCGTGAAGATCGGCGGGGCCGGGGTCTGCCGCACCGACCTGCACATCCTGGAAGGCCAGTGGGCCGAGAAGTCCGGCGTCGGGCTGCCCTACACGATCGGGCACGAGAACGCGGGCTGGGTGCATGCCGTCGGCAGCGCCGTCACCAATGTGGTCGAGGGCGACAAGGTGATCGTGCACCCGCTGATCACCTGCGGGCTCTGCCGGGCCTGCCGGTTCGGCGACGACGTGCACTGCGAGAACTCGCAGTTCCCCGGGATCGACACGGCCGGTGGGTACGCCGAGTACCTGCTGACCTCGGCCCGCAGCGTGGTCAAGATCGACGACTCGCTCGAGCCCTCGGACGTCGCGGCGCTGGCCGACGCCGGCCTGACCGCCTATCACGCGGCGGCCAAGGCGGCCCGGCGGTTGCGGGCCGGCGACCGGTGCGTGGTGATCGGCGCCGGCGGGCTCGGGCACATCGGGATCCAGGTGCTCAAGGCGCTCAGCCCGGCCGAGCTGATCGTCGTCGACCGCAACCCGGACGCGCTCAAGCTGGCCCTCTCGATTGGCGCCGACCACGGCGTCGTCGCCGGTGGTGATCACGTCGAGGAGGTGCTCACCCTGACCGGTGGCCAGGGGGCCGAGGTGGTCGTCGACTTCGTCGGTGAGGGCGGTTCAACCGGCGAGGGTGTGCGAATGCTGCGCCGGGCCGGCGACTATCACGTGGTCGGCTACGGCGAGAACATCAATGTGCCGACCATCGACATCATCTCGACCGAGATCAACTTCATCGGGAACCTGGTCGGCTCGTACAACGACCTGGTCGAGCTGATGGCCCTGGCCGCCCAGCAGCGGGTCCAGCTGCACACCAGCAAGTTCGCGCTGACCGACTTCCAGGACGCGATCGACAACCTGGACGCCGGCCGGATCCGCGGCCGGGCGATCCTGGTGCCCTGAGGTCAGTGCCCGGTGGTGGCCGGCCGGGGCCGGGTGACCAGCCAGGCGGTGCGGGTGTCGGAGTTCCAGCGCCGGATCTCGACCCCGCCGCCGGGCTGGTCCTCGACCGCGCCCAGCGCGGCCAGCGCGGTCCCCATCCGGTCGGTCGGCATCCGCCGGGCCAGGGTGACGTGCGGAGACCAGGCCCCGGGCCGCAGCACCGGGCTGAGGCCGGGGAGCGCCTCGAACAGCTCGGCACAGACGGCCTGGAGCTCGAGAAGTTCGGCACTGGGGACGACGGCGCGAGTGATGATCTGGGTGCCCGCGCCGTCACCCCGGCTCGGAAAGCAGAGCACGCCGCCGAGCCGGATCGGCACCGGCAGCCGCCCGGTGAGCGCCGCCTTGATCGCTGTCTCGAGGTAGGCCGGGAGCGAGCCGGCCACGGTGAGGGTGACGTGCGGGCGGTTCGTTTCACCCGGATGGTCGGCGGCACTGGGCAGTCCGGCTTCGGCCAGCGCCGCCCACTGCCGGAGAACCGCGGCCTCGAGGTCGTCGTCCAGGAGAAGTTCAAGGCTCTGGGTCACGGCGACCATCCTGCCGGTCGGCGGGGACAGTTCCAGCTCAGGGGGCCAGATCCAGGTCGAGGTCGTCGGGGGCGGGCGGCCACTCCCGCCGGTTGCCCTCGACGTCCAGCCAGGCCCGGTGGCCGTGGCGGTCCATCAGGGCCCGGGCCACGGCCGAGGTGGCGTCGTAGCTGTCGGCGAACTGAGGGGTCGGATCATCGACCGCGTTGAAGCTGAGATCGACGTATTTCAGGCTGGGCAGCCCGGTAGAGGCGGCCAAGGCCTCCAGCCCGGCCGGGCCGACCCGGTTGTTGCTCAGGCTCAGCCAGAGCAGCCGGCCCAGGTGAGTCGAGGCCGCCAGCACGGCCACCTCATCGTCGCCCAGCCCGTTCCTGATCAGGTTGAGCGACCGGATCCGGGCCAGGTGGGGCGAGGCGAACAGGTCTGCGATCACCGGCTTCACCCCGGTCAGGTTCAGGTGCAGGATCGGGGCCAGCGCGTAGAGCTGGTCGGCCGTCTCCAGGAACCGCCCGGTGTCGATGCTCACCGTCTCGACGAACCCGCGGTCGTAGCTCCAGCCGTCCACCATCGAGTCGATCGGCCCGGCCCAGCGATGGGCGTGCCGGCGTTTGAGGGTCAACGCCCGGCCGGTCTCGGGCCGGTCCTCGTTGCCCACCCGGCGCTTGTGCAGCGAGACCAGGGAGCAGCGGATCATCTCGGCCCGGAACGAGTCGCTCGCCTCGACCGCGTCGGCGAAGGCCTCCCGGGGGGCGTCGGCCTCGGGGTCGGCCAGCACCCGCTGGTACAGCGGATCCAGGGCCGGCGCGTAGTGCGCCGGGTCGTCGGTGGGCAGCCCGAGGTCGACGTCGTCGAGGCCGGGCGGCCAGGCCCGCCGCGGGAAGGCCTCCAGCCAGACCTGTGGCCCGTGCCGCTCGATCAGCGCCCGGGCCGCGGCCGAGGTGACGTCGTACTCGTCGTTGTGCTGCGGGGTCGGGTCCTCGACCGCGTTGAACCGGAACCCGAGGTACTGCAGGTGAGGTAACCAGGGCGTGGCGGCCAGCGCCTCCAGCCCGGCCGGCCCGATCCGGTTGCTGCTCAGGTCGAGCCAGCGCAGACCGCGCAGCCGGTACGAGTCGGCCAGCAGCACGGCCTCGTCGTCCCCGAGCTCGTTGTCGATCAGGTTCAGCGATCGGATCCGTTCCAGGTGGGGGGAGGCGAACAGCTCCTCGGTGACCAGCTTCACGTCGGTCAACCGCAGGTGCAGGATCGGGGCCAGGTCGTAGAGCTCGTCGGCCGTCTCCAGGAACCACTCGGCGTCGACGGTCACCGCCTCGACGAAGCCGCGGTGGAAGGCCCAGCTGCTGACCGCGTCCCGGATCCGGCCGGCCCACCGCTCCCCGTGCTGCTGCTGCAGGATCTCGGCCCGGTTGCCGGCCGGCCAGGCCACACCGCCGTGGCGGCGCTTGCGCGCGGCCGTCAAGTCGCTGCGGATCATCTCGGCCCAGGCCGGGTCGTCGTACTCGATCCAGTCGGCGAACGCCTCCCGCGGGGCATCGGCCTCGGGTTCGGCGATCACCTGCGCGAGCCAGTAGGCGAGGCTCTCCGGGGGGCGGCTCGACATGAGTCGCAGGCTACCGATCGAGGACGCCGTCCTGCCGCAGGATCGCGAGTTCCAGTTCCCGCACCGGCTGGCTCGGCTCGATCCCGAGGTCGTCGTTCAGGGCCGAGCGCAACCGCCGGTAGACGGCCAGCGCGTCGGTCTGCCGGCCCGGGAAGTGTCGTTTCGTGTGATCCAAAATCGACAGCCCCCCAAAATCGCGCGACAAAGTTGCGCAGGAAGGTCTACAGAATCACGCAATTACGTGACATGATCCAGCTCTGTTTCAGGCCTGTGACGACGCGTGACGACCTTGCTCCCACCACCGAGGACGGTTCGCAACGGGCATCGGCCGGCGGTCCTGTGTCACGAAATCTCGAGAGAAACGAGTCATGCGATGTCCTGGAGCAACAACGAAGTTGCCGCACGGTGGTCCAGGGGGCCATCCCGCTGGGTCGCGGCGGGAGTCGCCTCGGCCACCGTGGTCGCGGTCGGTCTCGGGACCGGGACGGCGTTCGCCACGGCCGCCCGGGCCGACTCGCCCTCCGGCCCGGTCCTCACCCGGGCCGCGCTCGATCCGGCGCTGGTGAGCGGCCGGGGTGCCTCGGTGGCGTTCTCCGAGCAGGAGGCCGAGAACGCCGTCACCACCGGGACCGTGATCGGCCCGGGCCGGGACGCGTACACGCTTCCGGCCGAGGCCTCGGGCCGCAAGGCGGTCAAGCTGACCGCCGGGCAGTACGTCGAGTTCACGCTGCCCAAGGCGGCCAACGCCGTCACGGTCCGCTACAGCATCCCGGACGCCCCGAACGGTGGCGGGATCACCGCCCCCCTGGACGTCTCGGTCAACGGCGGCCCGGCCAAGACCATGACCCTGACCTCGCAGTACGCCTGGCTCTACAACCAGTACCCGTTCTCAAACGACCCGAACGCGGGCCTGCTGCACCCGGACTGGTGGATCACCGAGTGCTCGTGCGTGCCCGCTGCGACCACGCCGACGCCGACCATCGACACCCCGTACCGGCCCAACCACTTCTACGACGAGCAGCGCCTGCTGCTGAACCGGCCGTACAAGGCCGGCGACAAGATCCGGCTCAAGGTCCCGGCCGGCAGCGCCGCCTCGTCCACGGTGATCGACCTGCTCGACTCCGAACTGGTCGGCCTGCCCAAGGTCGACCTGGTCGCGGCCAACGTGCTGCTGTTCGGCGCCGACCCGTTCGGCAAGAAGGACTCGGCCCCGGCCTTCGACAAGGCGATCGCGTTCGCCCGGAAGAAGCACCTGAAGGTCTACGTGCCGCCGGGCACCTACCAGGTCAACCGGCACATCGTGGTCGACGACGTGACCATCGAGGGAGCCGGCAACTGGTACACCGTGATCAAGGGCCACGAGGTCGCGCTGAGCACGCCGGCGGCCGACCAGTCGGTGCACGCCGGGGTCGGCTTCTACGGCAAGTACGCCGCTGACGGCGGCAGCACCAACGTGCACCTGTCCGGGTTCGCGATCGAGGGCGACGTCCGCGAGCGGATCGACACCGACCAGGTCAACGGCATCGGCGGATCGCTCAGCGACTCCACCGTGGACGGCCTCTACATCCACCACACCAAGGTCGGCATCTGGCTCGACGGCCCGATGAAGAACCTGAAGATCACCAACAACATCATCACCGATCAGATCGCCGACGGCCTGAACTTCCACACCGGCGTCACCAATTCGACGGTGTCGAACAACTTCGTGCGCAACAGCGGGGACGACGGCCTGGCCATGTGGTCGGAGAAGACCGAGGACTCGGGCGACACGTTCGACCACAACACGATCCAGACCCCGGTTCTGGCCAACGGCATCGCGATCTACGGCGGCACCGACAACACCGTCTCGAACAACCTGATCGCCGACCCGATCCGCGAGGGCAGCGCCATCCAGGTCGGATCCCGGTTCGGGGCCGAGGCATTCACCGGCAAGCTGGCGATCACCAACAACACCACCGTCCGGGCGGGCACGTTCGAGCTGAACTGGAAGATCGGCCTGGGCGCCATCTGGTTCTACGCCCTGGAGAAGAACATCGACGCCGACATCAGCGTGACCGGGGACAACTTCCTCGACAACACCTACAACGCGATCATGCTGGTGACCGACTTCCCGGTGAAGGACCAGTACTCGATCACGAACGTGAAGTTCAAGGACATCAAGGTGGACGGCACCGGCACCTCGGTGGTCAGCGCCCGGTCGGCCGGGTCGGCGTCCTTCCAGAACGTGGTCGCCCGCAACGTCGGTGCCGTCGGCATCAACAACTGCGGGTCGTTCAACTTCAAGCCCACCGGCTCGGAGTTCTCCCTGACCGACCTGGGTGGCAACACCGGCAGCGGCACCGCCGGCCCGTGGTTCGCCCCTTGGGAACTGCCGAACACGATCACCTGCGACGACCGGCCGGCTGTCGTGCCCCCGCCGGCCCCCGCGCCGTGGTGATGCCCGACTAGTTCGGCAGCACCGGGCGGGTATCCGAGGCAGTCACCTCGGGTACCCGCCCGCCTCGCGTTCGCAACCCGGCTCGAGGATTGTGCGACTTCCCTTGACGGCGATCAGGTTCATCCATCTATTGTACTAGTTAGCTAGATGAATGGAGATGACCATGATCGAGTTCCACCTGGACGGCCGCTCCGGGCTGTCGCCGTACCTGCAGATCGTCCAGCAGGCCCGGCAGTCGCTGCGGCTGGGGCTGCTGCGCGAGGGCGATCAACTGCCCACGGTCAAGGACGTCGTGGCCCGGCTGGCGATCAACCCGAACACGGTGCTCAAGGCCTACCGCGAGCTGGAGCGCGACGGCCTGGTGAGCGCCCGGCCGGGGGTCGGCACCTTCGTCACCCGCACGCTCACCGACACCAGCCTGGCCGCGCATGCTCCGCTGCGCCTCGACCTGGAGCGCTGGCTGGCCAAGGCCCGCCGGGCCGGGCTCGACGACGAGAGCATCGAGGCGCTGTTCCAGAACACTTTTCGGTACGCCGCTAGGGAGGGGACAGCGTGAGCACTGTTCTTCGGGCCACCGGCCTGGGCAAGAAGTACCGGCGCCGCTGGGCGCTCTCGGACTGCACCATCGACGTGCCCGCCGGCCGGGTGGTCGGCCTGGTCGGGCCCAACGGCGCCGGCAAGAGCACCCTGCTGAACCTGTCCGTCGGCCTGCTGACGCCGAGCGCCGGCTCGATCGAGGTGCTGGGCCAGAAGCCGGCCTCCAGCACCGAGCAGATGGCCCGGGTCGGCTTCGTGGCCCAGGACACCCCCACCTACGCGGGCCTGAGCATCGCCGACCACCTCCGCCTCGGGGCCCGGCTGAACCCGGGCTGGGACGCCGCGCTGGCCGGGGCTCGGATCGACCGGCTCGGCCTCGACCCGGCCCAGCGCGCGGGCAAGCTCTCCGGTGGGCAGCGAGCCCAGCTCGCCCTCACCCTGGGCATCGCCAAGCGCCCCGAGCTGCTGATCCTGGACGAGCCGGTGGCCAGCCTCGATCCGCTGGCCCGCCGCGAGTTCCTGCAGGACCTGATGGAGGCCGTGGCCGACCAGGAACTGAGCGTGGTGCTTTCGTCGCACGTGGTCTCCGACGTCGACCGGGCCTGCGACTACCTGATCGTCCTGGTCGACTCCCAGGTGCGCATCAGCGGCGACATCGAGACCCTGCTGGCCACCCACTACCGGCTGACCGGGCCCCGGCGTGATCCGACCGCCCTTCCCGGGGATCAACAGGTGATCTCGGCCAGCCATACCGACCGGCAGAGCACCCTGCTGATCCGCACCGAGAGCCCGATCCTGGACCCGGCCTGGACGGTGTCCGCGCTGACCCTGGAAGACCTGGTGCTGGCCTACATGAGCCGACCCGAGGTGCCCCGGGCCCACCACCGCCCGGTGCTGGAGGTGCAGCGATGATCTGGTTGACCTGGCGACAGGCCCGCACCCAGGTCGTCGTGGCCGCGGCCGGGGCCGTGGTGTTCGTGATGTTCCTGGCCGCGACCGGCCCGCATCTGCTGGACGACTACCGGGCCGACCAGGACCAGTTCCTGACGCTGATCCGCACCAACCGGCTCGACGTGGGGTTCTACCTGGCCGGTGTGGCGCTGATGTACGCCGTCCCGCCCCTGCTCGGAGCCTTCTGGGGGGCGCCACTGATCGCCCGGGAACTGGAGGCCGGCACCCACCGCCTGGTCTGGAACCAGGGCATCACCCGAAGCCGCTGGCTCGCGGTCAAACTGGCCGGAACCGTGGCCGCCGCGACGGCGGTCAGCGCGGCGCTGAGCCTGGCCCTGTTCTGGTGGGCGAGCCCGATCGACCGCTCGATCGACCAGGGCCGGCAGGGCGGGAGGTTCGCTCTGGCCCGCATGATTCCGGCCGGCTTCGGCGCCCGGGGGGTCGTGCCGGTCGGGTACACCGTGTTCGCGCTGATCCTCGGCGTGGTGGTGGGCCTGGTGGTGCGCCGCAGCGTGCCGGCGATCGCGCTCACGCTGACCCTGATGGTCGCCCTTCAGGTGGCCATGCCGCTGTTCGTGCGCCCCCACCTGATGGCGCCCGTCCGGCAGCAGATCACGATCACGGCCGAGAACCTGCGCGGGCTGATGATCCAGGGCGATCCCTCCCGTGGGCCGACCGGCCCGGTGAAGGATCTCAGGGTCGCCTCGAGCGCCGGCCCGGCCGACTGGGAGCTGTCCAACCGGACGGCGAATGCCGGCGGCGCGATCCTCGGCCAGTTGCCCAGCTGGGTGAGTGACTGCGTGCCGGCACAGGCCGGGACCGGGGCCGCGATCGTGGCCAAGGACGGTCAGTCGAAGCACGAGGCGCAATCTCAGGCCTGCTTCGCCCGGCTGGCCGACGAGGGTTACCACCAGGTGGTGACCTATCAGCCGGCGAGCAGGTTCTGGGCCCTGCAGTGGCGCGAGACCGCGCTGTTGCTGGTGGCCTCTGCCCTGCTGGCCGGATTCTGCTTCTGGCGGATCAACCGAGACCTGGCCTGAGTCAATACAGCTCGTGAAAGGACGACGATGACCTGGCTAACCTGGCGCCAGTTTCGAACCCAGGCCGTGAGCGTCGGCGCAGCGGCCGCCCTGATCGTGCTGGCCCTGGCCGTCACCGGCGCGCAGGTGCGCCACGCCGCGCACACTGACGGCAGCCAGTTCCTGTCCGGGCTGGAAAACCGTCGGCTACAAAACCAGCTGTACCTCTTCGGCCTGGCGATCTACGCCGTCCCGGCGATTCTCGGAGCTTTCTGGGGGGCGCCGCTGATCGCCCGCGAGCTGGAGGCCGGCACCCACCGGCTGGTCTGGACCCAGAGTGTCGGCCGAAATCGCTGGCTGGCATCGAAACTCGGCCTCATCGGACTGGCCGGTCTGGTCACAGCGGCCGGGTTGAGCCTCGCGGTCACCTGGTGGGCGGCCCCGATCGACCGGGCCGTCGGCCGGGGCGACGGTGGCGGCGTGTTCACGAACGCCCGGATCTCCCCGGTTGTCTTCGGTGCTCGGGGGCTGGTGCCGGTCGCCGTAGCGGTGTTCGCTGTCGTGCTGGGCGTCGCGCTCGGGCTGCTGCTGCGGCGCAGCATCGCCGCGATGGCCGTCACCATTGTTGTGGTCGTGGCGGTCCAGGTGGCGGTGCCGCTGCTGGTGCGCCCGCACCTGATCACGCCAGCCCGGACGACGGTGCGGATCACCGCCGCCAACCTCGACCAGCTGTCCGGCCGGCCGCCCTCGGGCTCCCGGCCGGCCGTGGTGGACCGGATCGGGGTGAGTCTGGACCGTCCGGGGGACTGGGTCCTGTCCAACACCACGGTCGACGCCGGGGGTCGGGCGGTGCGGCCGCCGTCCTGGGTGGCGGACTGTCTGCCCCCGCCACCAACGGCCCCAGCGGCGGACGGCGCCACCATGCCGGCCCGGCCGCTGCTGCCCCCGCTGATGCAGGCCTGCTTCACCCGGCTGGCTGACCAGGGCTACCGGCAGTTGGTCACCTACCAGCCGGCCGGGCGGTTCTGGGCCCTGCAGTGGCGCGAGGGCGGGCTCTACCTGATCGTGGCGGCTCTGCTGGCCGGCTTCTGCTTCTGGCGGATCCGCCGCGATCTCGTCTGACGCCCGGGGGCGGCCCTCTCGGCGGGGCGAGCCGGCGTCAGTCGGTCAGGAGGCTTCGGCGGCCTCGTAGGCGGCGAGAATCTGGCCCGGGATGCGGCCGCGGTCGGGCACGTCGTAGCCGTTGGCCTGGGCCCAGGAGCGGACCGCCTTGGCGTTGCCGGTCAGCTTGGTTACGGTTCCGGTGGCGCCGCGCCGCCGGCCGCCGACCCGCTGTGCGTGCTGGACGAACGGGGTGATGGCCTTCTCGAACTTGGCCAGGTTCTTGTCGTTCAGGTCGATCGTGTAGTCGACCCCGGACACGGAGAAGGTCAGCGTGCCGGTGGCTTCGCTGCCGTCGATGTCGTCGATCAGGGTCTGGACAATCTTCTGCATGGTGGTGCCTTTCACTGGCGTGAGGGTTTACTGCAGTTTCGGACCCGCGAGGAGAGAACTCAAGTCGACGGGCCCGATAACTGAATGAGATATCACTACCACAAGAATCTCCGGCGACCCTGAAAAGAGGCTGAGTATCAGTCCTCGTGCGCGTCGGAGGTGGCCGGGATCACGCTTTTTCTTGTGATCCGGTACTCCAACACGAGAAATGGGAACCCGAAAACCGAAAAGGCGTGGTCGGCTCGCAGGGCGCCCGCTTCGACGAACACATCGAGTTGCTCGGCGAATCCGTGGACGGCGAGAGTAGTCAGCTCGGCACTCTCCGGATCGATGTAGGACAGGTAATGCCCGGTCTGGTCACTGTCGCTGCGGCTGGTCAGCATCAGGCCGCCATCAGGGCGAGCCTGCGGCAGCAGGGTGGCGGTGAAGCTGGCCCGGGGCAGCGGAAAGCCGACGCTGACATATCCGCGACCGGCTCGGCGATACGTGGTGTAGACACCGACATAGATCGGCTCGTCGTCGTCGGCGAACGAGCGGATCCAGCCCCGCACCGCCGGCTGCGGTTGGCCCGGCAGGGTGATCGTGTCGATCCGACCCCGTATTCCGCGAAGCGCCTCGCGCTGGTTCATCGGCAGGCTGGCCTGGCCCAGCGGGCGGGCCACCAAGGTGCGGTAGAGCAGATATCCGGGCCGCACCCAGGGCCGCCAGCGAGGCACGATGTCGAGGGTGAACCGAGAGGTGTGCTGGTAGAACTCGCGGACCAGGGGGTCGACCCGGGCCGGGTCGAACCGCGGCCCGGCGAGTTCCTCCAGCGACCCGATGATGCCGATGTCGGGCGCGTCCGGTGAATAGACGCCGCCCAGTTCGGCCGCCAGCTCGCGCACGTAGCCGGTGCCCACGTAGCGGTTGGGGGTCGACCGCGGGACCACGAAGGGCAGCGCCTCGGCCGGAACGTTCTCGGCCAGCAGGCTCACCTGCGGGTCGCGGAACAGCAGGGCCGACAGCGTCCGGAAGGCCAGCACGGTCGCCGCGGCGACGGCGGCCGGCGGCAGGTCGCGGCGAGCGGCGGCCCGGCCGACGGCCAGGCCGACGAGCGGACCGAGGGCCACCTTCTGCGGCCGCAGCCCGAGCCCGCCGGCGGCCGACCCGGCCAGCGTCCCGACCGCGGTCGGGCCCAGCCCGGCCCGGCCGGCCAGCCCGCCCAGCGGGGCGGCCAGCGCGGCACTGGCCGCGACCCGGCTCCACCAGGCCGGGATCTCGCCCGGCTTCTGCCGGGACCGGGCGGTGGCGTCGATGGCGGCCAGGGCCCCGGCCCCGGCCAGGGCCGCCCCGGCCCGGGCTCGCCGTCCTCGATTCTGGCTCAGGGCCAGGCCGGCCGCCGCGCCCATCAGGGCCGCGAGGCCGCCGGCGGTGGCCTTCTCCCGCCACCCCGAAGACGTCATCGGCGCAACCGGCGCCGGTCTCGGCCCGGACCGGTCAGCGACGGACCCGGCCGACCGCGCCGTAGGTGGCGTTGGTCTGCAGCTTGTCGCGCGGGTCGGGGCGCCATTGCCAGGACCGCACCAGACCCGGCTCGACCAGCTCGAGGTCGGCCAGCAGGTCGGCGATCTCGTTCTTCGTGCGCGGAACCATCGGCGAGGTGGCCTGGTCGTAGACCGCCGCCGCCTGGGCCACGGCCTGCTCCGAGAAGCCGTCCATGGTGAGGTGGCTGACCGCGACCAGGCTGCCCGGCGCCAGTTCGGCCAGGTAGGCGTTGAGCAGTTCGCGCGGTTCCAGCTCGTCGGGGACGAAGTGCAGGACGGCGAACAGCAGCAGGCCCACCGGGCGGGAGAAGTCGATCAACCGCTGCGTCGCGGCGTCCTGAAGCACGTCCTGCGGGTGCCGCAGATCGGCGGTGATCACCTCGACCACGTCCGAGCTGGCCAGCAGGGCCCGGCCGTGGGCGAACACGATCGGGTCGTTGTCCACGTAGAGCACGTGGGCCTTCGGGTTGACCTGGTGGGCGACCTGGTGCACGTTGCCCTGGGTCGGCAGCCCGGCGCCGAGGTCGACGAACTGGTCGATGCCCTGCTGGGCCATCCAGCGCACGGCCCGCCGCAGGAAGGCCCGGTTCTCCTGCGGGCCCAGCTTCACCGTCTGCTCGCCGAGCAGGCCGATCACCATGTCGGCGGCCTCGCGGTCGATGGCGAAGTTGTCCTTGCCGCCGAGAAAGTAGTCGTACATCCGGGCCGGGGTCGGCCGGTCCATCCGCAGATCGACCCGTCGATACAGGCGTTCGAGCTCGGCGGTCGAACTGGCCTCAGGACCGGACCAGCGCTCGGAGCGGGCAGGCTCGGACGGGGCGGGCTCGGTGTCGGTCATGGGGACCCCCTCCTGCCGGCTCCCGGGATGAAGCCGCACGACGTCGCTTTCGTCGGAATCCTGTCACATCGGCCGGTGTCATGGTTCCGGCTCCAGCGGCAGGTCCAGCGGCGGGTTCCGAGGGCCGGGTCCGGCGTGGTGACCTCAGGCCCGGCAGGCGGCGCCGGCCAGGGTGAGGGCGACGGCGTCCTCGATCAGGGCGGCCTGCCAGTCCGGCATCCGGTGCCCGGCCCAGCGGCGCCAGGCCAGCCCGCCGAACGATCCGGCAGCGGCCCCGGCGACGGCGAACACCACCGGTAGCGCGGCGTTGGCCTGTCGGCGACGGGCCAATGCCGTGGCTCCGGCGGCGGCTGCGGCGAGCCGGGCCGGCAACGCTTGGGCCGAGGTACGGTCGGGAGTGCTCGGCAGTTTGTCCATCACGACCTCGGTCGCCGCCGCCACTGCCGCCGTGCCGCGGGCGACCCGGCCCGGGCCGGAGCCGGCCGCGGCGGAGGCGCCGATCAATGTGGGCCCGGCGAATCCGAGCGCGCTGCGCGAGCCGGTGGCCAGCCCGAGCGCGGCCGAACGCAGCATCAGCCCGGCCCCGGCCCGCTGTACCGGCGGCTCGTCGGCGCCGGTACGCAGCGCGGTCGCGACGGCCGCGCCGTAGGCCAGGTGGGGGACGGCGTCGGAGATCCAGTCGGCCCGGGTCCACTGCCGGGGATCGCTGACCCCGAGGGCGGCCATCGGGGCGTCGGTCACGGCCATGGCCGCCGCGGCGGTCAGCACGGCCTCGACCGGTGCCGGGAAGCGCACCCCGAGCGCGCGGACCTTGGCCGCCCCCACCGCCACCGCCAGGCCACTGGCCGATCCGAGCAGCGCGCCGAGAGCGGTGAGCCGGTTCTGCCGGGCCTGCCGGTCGCCGGGAACGCTGATCCCGGCCTGCCCGGCCAGGGCCTGGACGGTCCGTTCGGGGGTGCTGCTGGCTTCGCGGCCTCGGACGGCCATGTCGGCGTAGGTGACCGCGTTGAGCACGGTGGTGCCGGCCGCTCCGGCGACCAGGCCCCGGCGAAGGAATGAACTCATGCTGTCACCGTGGCCGTAGACCGGGCCGGCAGCAACTGGGCAGGCTCTGAACCAGGTCGGCCCCAGCGGGGAATCAGGCTCGTCCCAGGTTGGTCGGCGGTATGTCCGGTCGCGGGCCGATTGCGTTCGGCCGAACGCGCGTAGTAACGCTCTGCCACTCCTCGCCACGATCTGTGTGACCTACGGTTCACTCACTGCTCGACCGGATGCACCCGCCCGGGGTGCCTCGGCTACGGACAGTGCTGGTCAGGCCACACAGTTGGTTCACCGAAGCGAAGGAGCTCTCGATGCCGCCCGTTCATCGTTCATCTCGCGGACACGGCCGTCCCTACCTGCTGACGGCCTTCGGGGCCGCGGTCACGATGCTCGCCGGATCCCTGGTTCTGGTGAGCACGGCCAACTCGGCCAGCGCCGCCGACACCCTGCTCTCCCAGGGCAAGACGGCCACCTCGTCGTCCACCGAGAACGCCGGGACGCCGGCCTCGGCCGCGGTCGACGGCAACACCGGCACCCGCTGGTCGAGCGCCTTCAGCGACGCGCAGTGGCTGCAGGTCGACCTGGGCAGCACCCAGACCATCACCAAGGTGGTGCTCAACTGGGAGTCGGCCTACGCCAAGACCTTCACCATCCAGACCTCGACCAACGGCACCACCTGGACCAACATCACCCCGCCCACCGCCGGGGTGGCCGGCCTCCAGACCCTGACCGTCAGCGGCAGCGGCCGGTACGTGCGGATGAACGCCACCGCCCGGGCCACCGGCTACGGCGACTCGCTCTGGGAGTTCCAGGTCTACGGCGGCGGGACGGCGACCCCCACGCCGACCCCCACCACGCCGACTCCCACCCCGACGACGCCGACCACCACGCCGATCGCGACGTCCGACACCCCCGACTTCGGCTCGAACGTCACCATCTTCGACCCGAGCACGCCGTCGGCGACGATCCAGAGCAAGCTCGACTCGGTGTTCGCGGCCGAGAAGGACAACCAGTTCGGTGACCGGCGCGACGCGATCATGTTCAAGCCCGGCAACTACACCGCCGAGGCCAACGTCGGCTTCTACACCTCGATCCTCGGCCTGGGCCTGAACCCGGACGACGTCAACCTCAACGGCCACATCACGGTCGACGCGTTCACCGCCGACGACCCGGGCAACGCCACCCAGAACTTCTGGCGCTCGGCCGAGAACCTCTCCATCACCCCGCCCGGTGGTGAGGACCGCTGGGCCGTGGCCCAGGCGGCGCCGTTCCGCCGGGTCCACGTGCGGGGCAACCTGGACCTCTTCCCGGCGTCCTACGGTTACGCCAGTGGCGGTTTCATCTCCGACAGCAAGGTCGACGGCGCTGTTGCCTCGGCCTCGCAGCAGCAGTACTACTCCCGCGACAGCACCTTCGGCTCCTGGAACGGCTCGAACTGGAACATGGTGTTCTCCGGGGTCGGCGGGGCACCGGCCCAGTCGTTCCCGAAGCCGCCGATGACCGTGCTCGCGACCACCCCGGTCTCGCGTGAGAAGCCTTATCTGTACGTCGACTCGGCCGGCAAGTACCGGGTGTTCGTGCCCTCCCTGCGGACCAACTCCTCGGGGATCAGCTGGGCCAACGGCGCTCAGGGCACGTCGCTGCCGATGAGCCAGTTCTTCGTGGCCAAGCCGGCCGACGGCGCGGCCAAGATCAACCAGGCGCTGGCCCAGGGGCTGAACGTGTTCTTCACCCCCGGCGTCTACCACCTCAACCAGACGCTCAACGTGACCCGGGCCAACACCGTCCTGCTCGGGGTCGGCTTCCCGACCCTGATCCCGGACAACGGGATCAACGCCATGACCGTCTCCGACGTGGACGGCGTGAAGCTGGCCGGGTTCCTGTTCGACGCCGGCACCACCAACACCCCGGTGCTGCTGACCGTCGGTGCGGCCGGTTCCACCGCCGACCACAGTGCCAATCCGACGACCGTGCAGGACGTGTTCTTCCGGATCGGCGGGGCGGTCGCCGGCAAGGCCACCACCAGCCTGCTGGTGAACAGCAACAACGTGATCATCGACCACATCTGGGCGTGGCGGGCCGACCACGGCGCCGGGATCGGCTGGACGGTGAACACCGCGGACAACGGCATGATCGTCAACGGCAACAACGTGCTGGCGACCGGGCTGTTCGTGGAGCACTTCCAGAAGAACGAGGTGCAGTGGAACGGTAACGGCGGCAAGACGATCTTCTTCCAGAACGAGATGCCGTACGACCCGCCGAACCAGGCCGCCTGGATGAACGGCTCCCAGAACGGTTACGCCGCCTACAAGGTGGGCGCCTCCGTGACCACCCATGAGGCCTGGGGGCTGGGCAGCTACTGCTACTTCAACGTCAACCCGTCGGTCACCTCGTACCACGCCTTCGAGGTGCCGACCGCGGCCGGAGTCAAGCTGCACGACGTCTCCACGGTGTCGCTGGGCGGGGTGGGCGCGATCACCCACATCGTCAACGACCTCGGCCCGGTCACCCCGGCCAACACGGTGCCGGGGACGCTGACCAGCTTCAACTGACCGGTCACCGACCGACCGGTCGGCACCTGACCGGCTGAGACCAGGCGGCCTGCACCCGACGACGAAGTCGGGTGCAGGTCGCCTTTCTCGTTCCCGTGAACTTCTCAGGAATCGTTCAGCACTTCATCGGGTGGGTGGCGTGACATGTAGCCATTGGTAGCGAGAACCCTTGGCAGGAGCACCCGATGGAAACGTACGAACCGCCGACCCCGTCCACCCGCAGCATCCGGTCGCGCCGACGGCGTCCGGCCATGGCCGCCGCCCTCGCCCTGGGCCTGGTGGTGACCGTCGGTGGCGTGGCCCGGGCCGGGGACCTGCCGGCCTCGTTCCTCAGCTCGCGCAGCTCGGCGTCCTACCTGACGACGAACAAGGACACGGTGGCCAGTTCGGTCGACGGCGCCCTGGTCGACATCGTCACCACCCTGGGCTACCAGAACGCCAAGGCGGCCGGCACCGGCATGATCCTCACCAGCACCGGCGAGATCCTCACCAACAACCACGTGATCAACGGCGCGACCAGCATCCAGGTGACCGTGGTCGCCACCGGCCGCAGCTACACGGCCACCGTGGTCGGCACCGATCCGACCCAGGACGTCGCGGTGATCCAGCTGAAGAACGCCTCCGGGCTGAAGACCCTGCCGATCGGCGACTCCGACGCCGTCAAGGTCGGCCAGAAGGTCAAGGCCAGCGGAAACGCGGGCGGCAAGGGCGGTGCGCCGAGCGTCGTCACCGGCACCGTGACCGCCCTGAACCAGGACATCACCGCCGGCGACGAGGGCTCCAGCGACACCGAGCAGCTCACCGGCCTGATCCAGACCAACGCCCCGATCGAGGCCGGCGACTCCGGCGGGCCGCTGGCGATCGGCGGCAAGGTGGTCGGCATGGACACCGCGGCCTCGACCGCCGACTCGACCGCCAACGCGGCCTTCGGTGAGCAGTCGACCGCCGCTTCCGAGGCCTACGCCATCCCGATCAAGACCGCCCTGACCATCGCCAACCAGATCGAGACCGGCCAGGCCAGCTCGACCGTCCATCTCGGCGTCCACGGCTTCCTCGGGGTGGAACTGTCCGACGGCGCCTCCAGCGCCGGTAACGGCTTCGCCGGCAACGGTTTCTACGGCGGCGACTTCGGTGGCTACTCCGGGGACGACGGCAGCAGCGACACCGGCACCGTGGCCGGGGCTCTCGTCAGCGGGGTCGTCTCCTCCGGGGCGGCGCAGACGGCCGGTCTCGAGGCCGGCGACCTCATCACCGCGGTGAACGGCACCACCGTCGACAGCGTCAGCACCCTGAACACGATCATGGCCGCGACCAGGGCCGGCCAATCCGTGTCCGTGAGTTGGACCGACGCCTCCGGTCAGAGCCACACCACCAGCGTCACCCTGGGAGCGGCGGCCGCCGACTGAGCCTCCGTCTCCGATCGCTGACCCGAGGCCACGGCGGCCCGGGTCAGCGGACTGTGGGCCGGGCTCGCACGTGCAGTCGCTCACCCTGGGCGCCGAACAGGCTCAGGACCTCGGCCGGGTGCGGATCCGGATTGACGAAGGAGTGCGGAACATGGGTGTCGAACTCGGCCACCTCGCCGGCGGTGAGGATCAGGTCGTGCTCGCCCAGCCGCAGGCGCAACCGGCCGGACAGCACGTAGAGCCACTCGTATCCCTCATGGACCTGCTGCTCGGGGACGGCGGCCGGCGGGCCGGCCGGGAAGATCATCTTGTAGGCCTGGATCCCACCCGGACGCCGGGTCAGCGGCAGGATGGTCAGGCCGTGCCGGATGATCGGCTTCGGATGGATCCGCGGATCGCCGGTGGCCGGGGCGTCCACCAGCTCGTCCAGCGGCACCTGGTGGGCCCGGGCCAGCAGGAGCAGCAGTTCCAGGGTCGGCCGGCGCCGGCCCGCCTCCAGTCGGGACAGGGTGCTGACCGAGATGCCGGTGCTCTCCGACAGCTGGGCCAGGGTGGCCCCGCGCTGCTGGCGCACGGCGCGCAGGCGAGGGCCGACGGCGTCGAGTACCCGGTCCAGGGCCGGTTCGAGCGGCTCGCCGTCGTCCGCCCTCGTCGCGTTTGCCACCTCGGCAACCTTACTTGTCGAGGTGGCCGCTCAGCATCACGTCGATCGCCGGCTCACCGGTCGGTGGCCGCAGCCCGGTAGGAGCGCCGGCCCGGATCAGCTCGGCGACCGTGCCGGGGTAGTCGCCGTCCTCGGCCCGGTTGGCGCCCAGCGCCCAGAGGGCACAGTCCAGCGGGGTCGGCGTGGCCGGGTCCAGGGCGCCGTGCTCGACATCGGCCCCGCGCTCGATCAGCAGGGCGACCACCGCCGTCCGCCCGTGCATGGCGGCCTGCTCCAGCGGCGTGAATCCACTCCAGCCGGGGGTGTCGACGTCCAGGCCGCCGTCGAGCAACGTACGGACGACGTCGAGCCGGTTCAGCAGCGCGAACTGGCCCAGCAGCCAGCCCGAACCGGCGCCGGGAATGCCCGGCAGGGGTGGTGGCGCCTCCGGCAGGGTGGCCGCCTGACCGCGGGCCACGGCCAGCACCCCCGCCTGCACCGGATCGAGGTCGGCGGTGGCCCCCCGCGCGGCCAGCAGGTCAAAGGCGGCCAGATGGCCGCACCGGGCGGCCACGGCCAAGGGCCGCACGCCGAGGCGCGGGTGCGGCTGGTTGACGTCGGCCCCGGCGTCCAGCAGCAATTGCAGAACGCCGACGCCACGGCCCCGGCCGATGGCCCAGTGCAGGCAGCCGAGGGCGTTGACGTCGACCCCACGCTCTAGAAACCAGCGCAGCCCGGCGGCGTCCTCGAAATCCAGCTTGTGGATCACCGAGGTCTCGAACCCCGGCTGATACAGGGCATCGAGGTAGGCCCGGTCGGACTGCTCGCACGCATGGTAGAACGCGTCCTCGTCGGGCGCGGCGCCGGCGGCCAGCAGCATCCGGACCAGGCTCAGGTCGTGCTTGCCGGTGGCCAGGAACAGCGTCGTCATCCGCCACTCGTCGTCGTCGAACTCGATCGCGGCGTTCGGGTCGGCCCCGGCCTCCAGCAGCAACCCGGCACAGGCCCGCAGGTCGGACGGGGCGCCGTCGGAGTCGCGCAGCAGCACGAGCAACGGCGGCAGATCACCGATCGGGGCCCGGGCCAGCTCGGGCCGATCCGTCAGCAGGGTGCCCAGGGCCTCGGGATCGGCCAGCGCCAGAGCCCGTTCGATGCCCTGCAGGTCGAGAGACCGGACGTGACGCACCAGGCGGGGCCAGCTGGCGAAGCCGTAGCTGGTGGCGATCTCGTGCTGGGCCCGGGCCAGCGGGACGTCGTGCCGGCGGCGATAAGCCATGGCCTGCTTGCGCAGGTGTTCCAGCGACGGGCGGGCGGGTAGAGCAGGCATGGCGAACCTCCGTGAGCCCGCGTCCGCGTTGCCGGGCCGAGGTCCGTCACCGATGTGGTCCCCGAGCAACCGGTGGGATGTTCCCTTCCCCGCGGACCGGGTGCGCCCGGCGGCGCGCTCCCCAGCTTAGCCGTGGCACGCTGGAATGGTGACGACCATTACCGGTCCGGGGGCGGACGATCCGTTCGACCCGGTGGATCTGGACGACATCGTGGCCCGGATTGTGTTGCCCCTGGTCAGGAGCGTGGTCCGGCCGGGCGATCTGACGGGCGTCGATCTCGGATGGGGGCCGCGCACCCCGATCCTGGGGCACTGGTCGCCGGAGTCGTGGTCCGAACCCGAGGTGGTGCACCGCTCGGACCATGGGCCCTTCTCGTCGTCGATGACGCTCCGGTTTCTGAAGGACCCGGACGAGCAGCCGACCCCGCTGGAGGATCCGGACCAGCTGTGGCTCCTGATCCGAGCCCGAGAGGCGACATTCCACTCGCCGTTCTGGGCCGGGAGCGAGCCCGGCCCGTACACGATGGCCGACCCGGCCGGCTGGCTGGCCGAGGCGCTGGAGGACTGGGTCTGTGAGGACGTGTACCGGGGTGAACAGCGTGTCGTCCACGCCGTGATCCCGGCCCGGAACGAGAGCTGGGGCTAAAGCGCGATCAGGCCGGCGTCGGTCTCGGTGAACTGCCCGGCTTCGAGGTAGAACCGGCGCAGATGTTCCTCGAAGTCGACGTGCAGCCACTCGCAGCCGGCCGTGCGGGCGTTGTCGGTGGCCACTGTGATCAGCGCCGTCCCCACGCCCTGGCCCCGGTTGGTCGCGCCGACCAGGGTGTCGAGCAGGAAGGCGTGGACGCCGCCGTCCCAGGCGACGTTGACGAACCCGATCAGGGTGTCGCCGTCGCGAGCGCAGACCCAGCCCAGGCTGTGCCGGCCCAGCTGGGCCGACCAGTCGTCGTCCCGGAGCGGGTGGGCGAATCCTTCGGCGTGCAGGCGGTTGACCTCGCTGTTGTCGAACGGCCCCCGCCATTGGTACGTGTACATCAGGCCACCGTAAACGCCGGGGCCGCTGCAGCGTGGGATACCGTGCCCGAGCAGCCAAAGGAGGTGGGCAGCGTGACCACCAACGGGCCCGTGCTCATCGTCGGCGCCGGGCCGACCGGGCTCACCGCCGCGTCGTTGCTGGCCGGCTACGGCATCTCCACGTTGGTGCTCGACCGGCGGCTCGAGGCCTACCCGCAACCCCGGGCCGTGCATCTGGACGACGAGGTGTACCGCATCCTGGGCCGGCTGGGGCTGGGGCCGGCCTTCGCCACGATCTCCCGGCCGGCCGAGGGATTGCGCCTGCTGGCCGCCGACCTGACCGTGCTGGCCGAGTTCAGCCGCGACCGGGAAGCCGGCCGGCACGGCTTTCCGCAGGCGAATCTGTTCGACCAGCCCGACCTCGAGGCGATTCTCCGGCAGAACCTGAAACAGCGGCCCGAGGCGACGTTTCGCGGCGGCTGCGAGGTGACGTCGATCCGGCCCGGTGAGGACGGCGTGCAGGTCGGCTACACCGATCTCGCGTCCGGCACCGAGCACACGGTCGAGGCCGGCTACCTGCTCGGCTGCGACGGCGCCAACAGCGTGGTTCGCTCCGCGATCGGGGCGAACCTGGCCGAGCTCGGCTTCGCCCAGCGCTGGCTGGTGGTCGACGTCCACACCGATCTGGACCTGGGCGCCTGGGAGGGGGTTCACCAGATCTGCGACCCGCACCGGGCGGGCACGTTCATGCGGATCGCGCCGGCCCGCTACCGCTGGGAGTTCCGGCTGCGGGACGGCGAGAGCGCGGCCGACTTCCGGGGCGCCGGCGTGCGGGCCCTGATCGACCGCTGGCTACCGGCCGGCGCTCGCGGTCCGGGAACGGCCGACGACGACGTCACCGTGTTGCGGCTGGCCGAATACACCTTCCGAGCTCAGGTGGCCGACCACTGGCGGGCCGGGCGGGTGTTCCTGCTCGGCGACGCCGCCCACCTGACGCCGCCGTTCATCGGCCAGGGCCTGGGCGCCGGGCTGCGCGATGCGATGAACCTGTGCTGGAAGCTGGCCGGGGTGCTCGACCGTTCCCTGCCGCCGAGTTGGCTGGACACGTACCAGCGGGAGCGAGAACCGCACATCCGCGGCCTGATCCGGCTGGCCATCGGTCTGGGGGTCGCGATGACCGCCGGCGGCCGCACCGGCGACGTCCTTCGCCGTCGGGTCGCTCCGCGCCTGCACCTGGTGCCTGGTCTGCGGACCCGGGTGCTCGACAGCAGCACGCCCCGGCTGCGCTGTGGCTCGCCCAGGCAGCGGCTGCGCCACCCGCTGATCGGAACGCTGTGCCCCAATGCGGTTCTGCCCTCCGGTGGCCGCCTGGACGACCTGCGCGTCGACGGCTTCGTCATCGTCAGCAGGGACCGGCCCACCTCCGGTCAACTCGAAACTGCCCGCGATCGAGGTGGATTCGTGCTCCACGCGGCGGCCGGCTCGCCCTGGACCGGCTGGCTGCGCCGGGGCCGCACCCGGGTCGCGCTGGTTCGCCCGGACGGCGTGGTCGCGAGTTGCCACCGCCACCTGGACGATGCGCTCGCGGCGCTGCCGGTGTTCCGGCCCGGCCGGCAATGAACGACGGCGCGCCGTCGCCTGGTGGTGCGGCCGAGGCGCCGATGGGGCAAGACTGGTGCCATGACACTGCCCGGACCTGATCCCGACTCGTACCCACCGATCGACCCGACCGAGCCCGTCCCGGACGACCCGGGCGAACTGTCGCCGGACACTCCGACCACGCTGCCCCCGGCTCCGGTCGAGCCGATGCCCGGCCCCGACGATCCGGACAGCGTTCCCGAGCCCGCCTGAACTGATCTCGACCTGGTTCGCCCCCCGGACCCGCCCCTAGGATGACGGGATGAGATCCGACGGGGGCTTCTATCAGGGTGACTCGCTCGGACAACCGGCCCGGCCGACGATCTGGAGCCGCCTGGCCGGCCTGCTCGGGCCGGGCGGCGGCCGGCCGAGGCCGGTGGCCGACCCGGCCTCCCTGGGGCCACTGACGGCGGACGACGTGAAGCGCGTTCGCTTCGGTGCGACCAAGTTCCGGGAGGGCTACGACCAGGACGAGGTCGACGACTTCCTGGACCGGGTGGAGTCCTTCCTGCGCCAAGGCCCCCACCACGCCCCGACCGGGCGCCCTCTGACCGAGTCCGACGTGATCAACCAGCGGTTCACGGCCAGCAAGTTCCGAGAAGGTTACGACCAGGACGACGTGGACGACTTCATGGACCACGTCGTGGCCGAACTGAACCGCCGCCGCTGAGCCGCAGCCCCCAGGGTTCCGTTGGTCAGCTCCGCTCGACCGCCGGCCCGGTGGCTTCCCGGGCCGCCCAGGTAGCGAAATCCGTTGCCGGGCGGCCCAGTACCTGGGCCACGCCGTGGCTGAGGTAGGCGTCCTCGCCGCGGGCGATACCGCCCAGCATGGCCATCCGCCAGGTCACGTAGCCTTCCGGCAGCCCGGCCGAGCGCAGTCGCTCGACGTGGGCCGGGGCCGACTCGGCCAGGTAGCGCAACGGTTGCCCGGTCACCTCGCTCAGCACCCGCAACGCCTGGTCGAAGGTCAGTGGGGCCGGGCCGGACAGCTCGATCGTCTGCCCGGCGTACCGGCCGCCGATCAGCACCTCGGTGGCCACCTCGGCGATGTCCAGGACGTCGACGAACGGCTCGGCCCCGGCCGCGACCGGTGCGGCCACCTCGCCGTCCACCGGCACGAACATGGCCTCGGTGAAGTTCTGAGCGAAGTGGGCCGGGCGCAAAATGGTCCACTCCAGCCCGGCCGGGGTCCGGCGCAGGGTCTGCTCGACCCGGGCCACGACCCCGTCGGGCAGGAACTCGACGCCGCGGGCCGACAGCAGCACCACCCGCCGCACGCCGGCCGTCTCGGCCGCAGTCAAGAACGAGGTCAGGAGCCCGGACCAGTCATTGGCCGAACCGGGGCCGACCAGGAAGACCCCTTCCACTCCGGCCAGCGCCGGTGCGTACGTCTCCGGCCGATGCCAGTCGAAGCGGACGTCGCCGCCGGACCGGCTGGCCACCCTGGGCTCCTGGCCCGCCTCACGCAGGGCGACGGCCACCCGGCGTCCGACCTTGCCGGTGCCACCGATCACCAGAAATCTGCTCATGAAATGATTCTGTGCTTTTCCACTGAGCTAAAACATAGGTGGAACGCGCGCAGAAATACGAGATCGTCTACCCTGGTCGGCATGGATGTGCTGGCCGACCTGCTGGCCCGGGCCCGGGCCCGGGGGGCCGTGTTCTCCCACCTCGAGCTGGCCGCGCCCTGGGGCGTGGAGTTCGGTGGACGCCGCCCACTCACCTTTCATGCCCTGCTGGCCGGCCCGGCCGAGCTGGATCCGGGAGCCGGTGAGCCGCTCCCGCTCGGCCCGGGCGATCTGGTGCTGGCCCGCGCCGGGGCGCCGTACCGAATTCTCAGCGGGCCCGGTGCGCCCTCGATCCCGATCAGCCAGGCCCGGCGGCAGGGCGACGACCCGCCGTCCGGCCAACCGCGATCCCTGCTGGTCTGCGGGGCCTATACGCTCGAAGGCACGGTCTGCGACGGTCTGCTCGATCACCTGCCGCGCTTCGTGGTAATTCACGCCGGCGAGCAGGGGCCGCACCTGGCCGCGGCGGTGACCCTACTGGTCGCCGAGATCGGCCGGCAGGCCCCCGGCCAGCAGACCGTGCTCGACCGTTTGCTCGACCTGATCCTGGTCTACCTTCTGCGCGAGTGGTTCTCCCGGCCGGGCAGCGCGGCGCCGGGCTGGTACCAGGCGCTCGACGACCAGGCCCTGGGCCCGGTGCTGCGGGCCCTGCATGCCGATCCGGCCCACGACTGGAGCGTGGAGTCGATGGCCCGGCTGGCCGGCCTGTCGCGGGCCGCCTTCGCCCGCCGGTTCACCGGCCAAGTGGGTCACCCGCCGTCCACCTACCTCACCGACCTGCGGATGGATCTGGCCGACGCAGCCCTGCTGCGGTCGGAGTCGACCCTGGCCGTGGTGGCCGGCCAGGTCGGCTACCGCAGTGAGTTCGCCTTCTCGGACGCGTTCAAGCGGCACCACGGGATCACCCCGGGCCGCTGGCGTCGTCAGCAGGCCGCCCACCTTCCGGACGTACCTCACTCGTAGAAACCAGGAAGGAACCCGAACCGTGATGGACCACGACCGGTACTGCACCGAGATCCTGACCCAGACCGAACTGCTGGCCACCGGCCTGAAAGGCGCTGATCTGCGGTCTCGGGTGCCGTCCTGCCCGGACTGGAGCCTGGGCATGCTGGTCCGCCACATCGGCCACGGCCAGCGCTGGGCCGAGCAGACAGTTCGTACCCGGTCGGCGAGCTTCCTCCCGGACGACGACATGCGCCTGCTCGAGGGCGACGACACCGGTGAGTTCCCGTCGGCCTGGCTGCGGGCCGGAGCGGGCGAGCTGTCCGCCGCCCTGCGCGCGGCCGGCCCCGACGCGAGCCTGTGGACGCCGCTCGACCTGCACGGCACGACGTCCTTCTGGGCCCGGCGGTTCACCCACGAGACCCTGATCCACCGGGCCGACGCCACCCTGGCCGCCGGGCGCGAGTTCAGCCTGAGCCCGGACGTCGCCGTCGATGCCGTCGATGAGTGGATGTGGCTTCACGCCCTGCCCCAGCACTTCGAGTACAGGCCGCAGAAGCGCGAACTGTTCGGACCCGGAAGAACTGTCGGGTTCGAGGCCACCGACGCCCCGGCGAGCGCTCCGGACGCCGCCTGGTTCGTTGACCTGACCGGCGACGTCATCGGCTGGCAGCGGAGCCGCCGGCCGGCCGCGGTCACCGTGCGGGCGCCGCTGACTGACCTGCTGCTCGCCGTCTACACCCGCACTTCCTTCGACGATCCGGCGGTGCAGGTCTCCGGCGACCGCGACCTGCTCGACCTCTGGAACCGGCACGCCGCCTTCGGCTGATCGAGCAGATCGAACAGGCTGAGAGGATCGAGCATGGCCAACGAGTCGCTGCCCGGTTTCGTCGATCCGATGCTGGCCACCCTCGGGGCGCTCCCGCTGAGCGGCCCGGACGCCGACTGGGTGTTCGAGAAGAAGTGGGACGGCGTGCGCACCATCGTCCGCTGGGACGGCCGCCGGCTCACGCTCACCTCACGCAACAACAAGGACATGACCGTCGGCTATCCCGAGCTGGCCGCGCTCGGGGACCAGTTGGCCGGCACGCACGCGCTGCTGGACGGCGAGATGGTCACCCTGGGCCCGGACGGGCGCAGCAGCTTCGCCACCCTGCAGAAGCGGATGCACGTCAACGACGCCGAGACCGCCGCCGGCCTGGCCGCCGAGGATCCCGCCGTCCTGATGATCTTCGACGTGCTGCATCTGGACGGGCACTCGGCCCTCAGCCTGCCCTGGACCGACCGGCGGGCCGTCCTCGAAGGGCTCGACCTGCAAGGTGTCTCGTGGCAGACCCCGGCCCCGGTCGAGGGCACGGCCGAGCAGGCCGTGGCCCGCAGCCGGGCCGAGCAGCTCGAGGGCATCGTGGCCAAGCGCAGGGCCTCGACCTACCGGCCCGGGCGCCGCTCGCCGGACTGGATCAAGCTGAAGAACATCCGGATGCAGGAGGTGCTGGTCGGCGGCTGGCGGCCGGGAGCCGGAGCCCGGTCCGGCACCATCGGGTCATTGCTGGTCGGCCTGCCCACGCCGGCCGGGTTGCACTACGTCGGCCGGGTCGGCACCGGCTTCACCGCCGCCACCCTGGCCGACCTGCGGTCCCGCCTGGGCTCGGCGAGCCGCAAGACCAGCCCGTTCCTCGACGTCCCGGCGCTGGACGCTCGCGATGCCCACTGGGTCACGCCGAACCTGGTCGGCGAGGTCGCCTTCGCCGAGTGGACTCCCGACGACCGGCTCCGGCACCCGACCTGGCGCGGGCTGCGCCCCGACAAGTCACCCGAGGACGTCGTCCGCGAGAGCTGACCGGGCCGCCCCCCGGGGCGCGGGGGCGATCCGGATGTGGCAACGTGGGGATCATGGCTCAGAAGACATGGTTCATCACCGGCACCTCGCGCGGCTTCGGCCGGGAGTGGGCCGCCGCGGCGCTGGAGCGTGGCGATCAGGTCGCCGCCACCGCCCGCGACGTCAGCGCGCTCGACGACCTGGTGGCCAAGCACGGGGACGCCGTCCTGCCGATCGCCCTGGACGTCACCGACCGGGCGGCCGCCTTCGCCGCCGTCGAGCAGGCCCACCAGCGCTTCGGCCGGCTCGACGTCGTGGTCAACAACGCCGGTTACGGTCACTTCGGCATGGTCGAGGAGGTCTCCGAGGCCGAGGCCCGGGCCCAGATCGAGACCAACCTGTTCGGTGCCCTCTGGGTGACCCAGGCCTGCCTGCCGTTCCTGCGCGAGCAGGGCAGCGGCCACATCCTGCAGGTGTCCTCGATCGGCGGGATCTCGGCCTTCCCGATGGTCGGCATGTACCACGCCTCCAAGTGGGCGCTGGAGGGCATCAGCCAGTCCCTGGCCCAGGAGGTGGCCCAGTTCGGGATCAAGGTCACCCTGATCGAGCCGGGCGGGTTCTCCACCGACTGGGGCGGCTCCTCGGCCCAGCGCTCCGAGCCGCTCGCCGCCTACGACGACTACCGGGAAGAGGTCGCCCGGGCTCGGGCGGCCCGCGCCGCCGATCCGGGCGACCCCGCCGCCAGCAGCGAAGCCGTACTGACCCTGGTCGACTCGCCGGAGCCACCGCTGCGGGTGTTCTTCGGCGCGGCCCCGCTGGGCATCGCCACCGCCGACTACGAGTCCCGCCTGGCCACCTGGCGCGAGTGGCAGCCACTGTCGCTGGTCGCGCACGGGTCCAGGCCGAAGAGCTAGCCGAAGAGCTAGTCGTGCGCCCGCGGCTGAGGGATCTCGGCCAGCAGGGCCTGAACCTCGGACTCGCGGTATCGCCGGTGCCCGCCGAGGGTGCGGATCGACGTCAGCTTGTTGGCGTTGGCCCACCGGGTGACCGTCTTGGGGTCCACCCGGAACAGAGCCGCGACCTCGGCCGGGGTCAGCAGTCGTTCGGCAGCGGGCTGCGGTGTACTCATATCAACCTCCAGAATGCGTCGAAGCGCCCGATGTGACGCATTGGTTGTCTATCAGGTCGTAAACCCCTGCGCCCCTCGATCAGGAAATTCAGTCTGCCCGTCCGGCCCGCCCCGGTCATGGCAAGGGTCACCGCGTGTCGGAGCTCAGGGCCGTCTCTCGGCCGGGAGCCGGCTGCGGGCCTCGTCCTTCAGCTGCAGCCAGGTGAGGAACACCTCAGCCGGCAGTGGGCGGCTGTGCAGGTAGCCCTGGGTCTCGTCGCAGCCCAGCCGGGTCATCGCGGCCAGGGTCGGCTCGTCCTCGACCCCTTCGGCGATCAGCCGCATCCCGAGCCGGTGGGCCAGTTCCACGGTCGCGGCGACGATCGCGGCGGTCCGGGGGTCGCTCGCCGTCCGGGCCGTGAACGAGCGGTCGATCTTGAGCTCGGTGGCCGGCAGGTCGTTCATGTAGCTGAGCGAGGAGTAGCCCGTGCCGTAGTCGTCGATGCTGATCCCGACCCCGCGCCCGGCGATCATGTGCATCGCGGCCAGGGCCTGCTCCGGGTCCTTCATCAGGCTGGTCTCGGTGACCTCCAGGACCAGCTCGACGGCCGGCGCCGTCCGGGTCACCTGATCGATCAGGTCCGGCAGCGACGGGTGGGACAGCCCGGACGCCGACAGGTTGACCGACACCCGCAGCGGGTAACCGAGGGCGTGCCAGCGGGTCGCCTGGGCCACCGCCTCGCGCATCACCTTGGCCGTCAGCGCGCCCATCAGCTCGTTCTGCTCGGCCAGGTCGATGAAGGCGTCCGGGGTCAGCAGGCCGCGGCGCGGATGCTCCCAGCGCACCAGGGCCTCGGCGCCGGCCACCCGCCCGGTGTGAGCATCCAGCTGGGGCTGGAAGTACACGACGATCTGCTCGCGGCGATCGACCGGCCCGGCCAGGGCCAGGTGCAGCTCCTCGACCAGCCCGAGCTGCTCCTGGGCCAGGGCGTCCAGGTCGCCGTCGTAACTGCGCACCCCCGACCCGGAGGTCTTGGCCTGGTACATCGCGGCGTCCGCGCGGCGCAGCAGCTCGCCGCCGGTGATGCCGGGCTCGCTGACCGTGGCCACCCCGACGCTGGCGCCGACCTGCAGCAGCCGGCCCTTGACGTCGCTCAGCGGGGCCGCCGCCGCGGCCAGCGACTGGGCCACGGCGGTGGCGGTCCCCGCCTCGACGTCCTGCAGCAGGACGGCGAACTCGTCGCCGCCCAGCCGGGCCAGGGTGCCGCCCTCGGGGATGTGTTCCGAGAACGCCTGGGTCATGTGCCGCAACACCTCGTCGCCGGCCTCGTGCCCGTAGCGGTCGTTGATGGCCTTGAACCGGTCCAGATCGATGATCATCAGGCTGGTGGTGCCGGCCGAGGTCAGGGCCTCGTCGAGGGCAGCCAGCAGGGCCCGCCGGTTGGGGATGCCGGTCAGCTCGTCGGTCAGGGCCTCACGCCGCGACTGGGCCAGGTTGGCCAGGTCGTGGACCAGGCGCATCACCCGGTACCCGGCGCCGGCCACCGCGGCGGTGCCGTACTCGGTGGCCAGCCGGCTGCCGTTCACGGCCAGGTCGTCGTCCAGGATCAAGACGATCACCCCGGCCAGCAGCACGACCAGGGCCCCGAAGATGGTGGCCTGGCTGGCGGCGTCCTTGTAGGGGGCGGAGGCGGGCTGGTGCGGGAGCAGGATGCAGACGGCGATCGCCACCCCGGCCAGAAGCCAGACCAAGGAGATCGCCGGGCGCCCGGGGGGGCCGGTCACCAGCCCGACCGACTCGGCGGTCAGGGCCACGCCCAGCGCCGCGCTCATCACCCAGATCCGGGGGTCGTGGCGAAGCCCGGCCATCATCGCGATCGACACCCCGGCCCCGAAGACGACGAACAGGCCGCCCACCGCCCACAGCGCGGTCTGGTCCTGCCACTGGTCCAGCCAGTCGTGCGGGGTGCGGAAGTGGGGCAGGACCAGGTTGCCCAGCGCGACCATGGCCAGGATGGCGCTGAACCCGTTGACCGAGTCGCCCGGGTCCATGTCCTCCAGCCGGGCCCGGTTCCAGTTGATCAGGCCGAGGTAGAACGGGCCGCAGGCCAGCACGCAGCCGATGCTGCTGATCAGCCCGCCGATCCCCGACAGATCAGGCCGGTCGGACGTCGCGGCGTCGGCGATCTGGCCGGCCAGGGCCGAGACCGCGATCAGGGCGACGCCGAGCAGCACCCGGGTCCAGGTGCGCGGTTCGTCCTGGGCGTCGGCCGCCCGCCGGCGCAGAGCGATCACGGCGACCAGCAGACCGACCGCGGTCACGGTCGTCAGGGCGGTCAGCACACGTGAAGATATCGACAACTGGCGGCGACGGCACGAGCCGCAGCCACCCGCCTGGCCTACTGCCGGTTGGTCGGGCGGCGATCAGCGGGACGGGGGTTTCGGCAGGGTGTGTTCCTCCAGGTCCAGTTCGTGCTCCAGCACCCGCAGGCCGGCATCGGGCAGCCGGCCGGCGTCGCGCCAGCGCAGCAGTTCTTCGCGCTGGGCCTCGATCACGGCGTGCCGGGCCGAGACGGCCGCGTCGTAGCCGGCCGAGACCGGGATCTCGCCGTCCGCGGACTGGTCCAGCAGGTCGAGTCGCTGCTGGTAGCGGGCGGCCCGCTGGTTGAGGTTGCCGCGCAGCGCGTTGATCGTGTCCGGCCCGACCTCGCCGTCCTCGGCGAGCTGGTCGAGCCGGGTCAGGGCGGCGTTGACGCCGGCCGCCCGGGCCTCGTTGCGGATCCGGGCCTGGTCGGCGAAGTCGGCTCGCAGCCCGACAGCCCGGGCGATCGGGGCGAAGGTGAGCCCCTGCCCGAGCAGGGTCGCCAGCACCACCAGGAAGGTGCAGAACAGCAGCAGGTCGCGCTCGGGGAACGGCTCGTGGGCGTCGGTGGTCAGGGGCAGCGTGAAGATCGCGGCCAGGCTGATCACGCCCCGGGTGCCGGCCCAGCTCATCACCAGCACCTCGGAGCCGGTCAGCCGGGAGCCCTCCTCCTGGCCCGAGCCCTTGAGTCGGGTGTGCAGGGCCCCGGGTAGCAGTTCGGTCAGGATCAGCCACAACGGCCGCAGCAGCAGCACGATCCCCACGGTGACGCCCCCGGCGATGACCACGGTCGAGGTCGGGTAGGCCTTCAGGCCGTGCAGCACCTCGGGCAGTTGCTGGCCGATCAGCAGGAAGACGAAGCCCTCGAGCAGGAAGTCGACCAGCCGCCAGACGGCCGCGGTCTGCAGCCGGCTGGCTCCGGACACCGCGCGGGGGGTGTCGTGCCCGACGATCAGGCCGGTGATCACCACGGCCAGCACGCCCGAGACGTGCAGTTCCTCGCCGATCAGGTAGGCCACGAACGGCGTGGCCAGAGACAGGGCGTTGAGCAGGATCGGCTCGTGGATCAGACCCCGCACGGCCCGGACGGCGGCCGCGGTGGCCGCCCCGACCAACAGGCCCCCGGCTGCGGCGAGCACGAACCGCAACCCGGAGCCGGCCGGCGAGAAGCCCCCACTGGTGACGGCGTGCGCGGCCACCGTGAACGTGGTCAGGGCGGTGGCGTCGTTGAGCAGGCCCTCGCCCTCGATCAGGGTGATCAGGGACGGGGGCAGCCCGGCCCGGCGTCCGATGGCCAGGGCCGCGACCGGGTCGGGCGGGGCGACGGCGGCACCCAGCGCGATGCCGGCGGCCAGGGTGACGCCCGGCACGAACAGGTGCGTGCCCACCCCGACCAGCAGGGCCGTGACCAGCACCAGCACCACCGAGAGGCTGATCACCGGGCGCAGGTTGCGGCGGATCGCCAGCAACGAGGAGTTCAGTGCGGCGCTGTAGAGCAGCGGCGGCAGCACGAAGGTGAGGATGATCTCGGGATCGAGCTCGAGATTGGGCCCCGGCAGGACGGCGTAGGCCAGGCCGGCGATGGTGAGCAGAGCCGCGGCGGGCAGCCCGGTGCGCTCGGCCAGGATCTCGATGACGGTGATCGCCAGGACGGCGGCCAGGACGAGGGCCAGGACGGTCAGCATGCGTCACTCTTTCAGGTGGCCCTCGGGCTGAGCTCCAGGTGGGGCCCGAACTCGCCCATGATCATCGGCTCGGCCCGGGCCCCCACCACCCGGGCCACGATCCGGCCGCCGACGAACAGGGCCAGGGTCGGCAGCTTCTGCACCTCGTAGAGCGTGGCCGTGACCGGGTTGTCGTCCACGTCGATCGACACCACCCGCAACCGGGCGGCCTGCTCGACGGCGATCTGTTCCAGCACCGGCGCGACCTCCTGGCACGGCGGGCACCAGCCGGCGGTGAAGTCGACCAGGGTCGCCACCGGACTGGCCAGCACGTCGGCGGCGAACGAGGCGTCGGTGGTCGGGGTGAGCGACATGGGTCTCCGTTCGAGAGCGAATCCGTTCGAGGGTCGAACGATCCGTCGGTGAGGTCAGTTCTTTCCGCAGAGCAGGCGCAGGGCGGCCGGATCGGCACTGAGCTCGAGCCGCTCGCTGTACGACACGGTCCGCCGGCCACCGGGGCCGGTCAGGTCCAGGGTGATCAGCAGGCCGGGCAGGGACACGCCGCCGTCCGGGCACCGCCCGGCCGGCGGTGACCGGAACCGTAGCGTCACCCGGGCCTGCCCGGTCCGGTCCGGGACCAGCTCCTGAACGGTGTCGGCGGCCGGCCGGTAGGCCCCGGCGTAGCCGACCATCGGCACCAGGCGAACCCGTTCGACCCGCACCCGGCCCGGCGTGGTGAGCACGGTGATCGGGACGCTCAGCACCCGGGTCCGGGCCTGGTAGCGCGAGCCGTTCGGGGTGATCAGGGCGAACGCCGGGTCGAGCTGCCCGCAGGCCCGGCTGAGGCCGGAGGCCAGGGCCCGGGCCGCGGCCGGGTCGAGCACCAGGCCGGTCGCGCCCAGCCCGCTGTCGCCGCCGGCCCCGGGAAAGGACGTACCGGCGCTCAGCGGCAGGCTGCCGGCCAGCCCGACCAGGTTGATCACGCTGGTCAGGCCCGCGTCCGAACTCAGTGGGGCGGTCTGGTTACGGATCGGCGCCACCGAGTCGCAGCGGTCGAGGACGACGCTGAACGCGGCCCGCCCGGTGCTGTGCGGCCCGATGCGCACCGGCAGGCCACCGCTGAGGTGGATCGGGGCCCCGGTGTCGCCGGCGGTCACCGTGACCGGGCGCTCACCCCGGTTGACCAGGCTCAGACTCACGTCCACCCGCGGCCGGGTCGGGCTCACCACCGTGCTCAGGTCGGTGGCGGTGACGTCGCGGCGGGCCGACCAGGCGGCGCAGGCCAGCGCGATCATGGTGCGCCAGCGCTCGCCGGCCGGCCCGGCCCGGATCACCGCGGTGCGGCTGCGCGAACCGGAGACGGCCTGCACCCGCAGCCCGTAGGCGCCGGTCGGGATGGTGGCCGGCAGGGATTCGCAGTCGATCATCGAGCTCAGGGCCACGGACGCCGTCCCGTTGCCGCGCAGCCGCACCGGCCGCCCGGCCGGGCGCCCGACGCCGGGCCCGGAGATGCCGATCACCCGGGTGAGGTCGTGCATCGGCCCGACCGTGAGCTTGGTGTTCACCGATAGCTCGACCGGCCCGGACGGTCGCCCGTCACCGCCGGTCGGCCAGGGCGCGTCCGAGGGCAGGTCGCCGTCGTCACTGATGCTCAGGGTGGGCAGGTCGGGGCGGCGCAGGTGCCGGGCCAGGGCCACCGAGCCGGCCGCAATCAGGAGCAGCACCAGGAGCAGGGCCAGGATCGCCGCGCCCCGCGGGTGCGCACGCAGCCAGCGGCCGCCGCGCTCGCCGAGCGACTCGGCCGGCTCCGGCCCGAGCACCTCGGCGTACGGCGGCGGATCCACCTGCTCACGGTAACCCGTACCGGCCCGGCCGGCCGGGCCGAGCGCCGGAACCGGGGCGTCGGGACCGGCCGGCAGGAAACCCGCCCCAGGCCTTGCGAAAGCCCAAATGGTGCACGATTATTGACGCGCCAGGAGGGGGCCGGTGGTGGCCGGAAATCCATTTCGAAATCTCTGCGGAAAGGCACCAGCATGCACTTGGCCAGTGATTTCGAATTCAAGCCGCTCCCTCCGATCGAGCCCGACCCTGATGCGCCCTCCGGTGGCGACAATGGCCCCGTCGCAGGAACTTTCAGTGCCGCTGCGGTCGCGCCGGCCCCGGTAGCCAACCCGCTCGGCCGGCTGGCCGGCCTAGCCGGAAAATGGGTGGGCACCGGATTCAACGTGATCTGGCGGCCGAACCACACCGACGGGCAGGATCGCTTTCTCGAGCTGAACGTGACCCGCGAGCAGCTCGACTTCGAGAAGATCAACGGCCCGATCCCCAACCGGGGCCTGCTGCAGCGCGACATCGAGATGTTCGGCCTGACCTATCTGCAGCAGATCTCCGACAGCAACCTGAACGCCGGGCTGCACATCGAGCCGGGGATCTGGGCCCACGTGCCGCCCACCTCGCACCCCAAGGAGCCGGTGACGCTGGTCCGGATGGCGTCCATCCCGCACGGCACCACGATCCTGGCCCAGGGCGTGTCCACCCGCACCGAGGCCGCACCGAAGATCCCCAAGGTGAGCATCACCCCGTTCAACATCGGCTCGCCCACCGAGGGCTTCGACTTCATCGAGCAGAACCTGGCCAAGAAGACCAAGTTCCGCACACCCGCGGCCGGGCTGGTCGGGGTGACCCAGAAGATGGTCGACGACCCGAACAGCGTGCTGCGGGCCGCGATCGCCCACCAGACCATCACCTCAACCGTCGCGCTGACCGTCTCGACGAACCACAAGCCGGTGCTCGGCGGCGGCACCGCCAACACGGCCTTCCTCAAGGGCGACGCCGAGGGTCCGAACGCGGTGGCGGCCACCGTCACCTCGACGTTCTGGCTGGAGACGGTCAAGGGCACCCCCGACTTCCGTCAGCTGCAGTACACCCAGACCGTGCTGCTCAACTTCAACGGGATCAGCTGGCCGCACGTCACGGTGGCCACCTTGCGCCGCCCGGCGGCCCCCACTCCCTGATCAGGCCTCCCTGATCAGGCCTCCCTGATCAGGCCTCCCTGATCAGGCCGGTTTGCGGCCCACGGCAGCGGCCCAGGGATCGGTCGAGGGGTCGAGCAGCAGGGTGTCGGGCCAGTCCGGGTGCCAGTCCTGCACCCAGACCACGCCGGGCTCGATCAGGTCCCAGCCCGCGAACAGCTCGCCGACCTGGGCCCGTGAGCGCAGGGTGGCCGGGTTGGCCGATGACTTGTAGAGCTTGGCCACCTGCTCGGTGCGGCCCGTCTGCTTCTCGGCCGTGCCGTGCGAGACGACCAGGAAGCTGCCGGGGGCGACGGCGTCGTGAAACCGCTGGATCAGCTCCTGCGGGTGATCGGCGTCGGGCACGAAGTGCAGTACGGCGACCATCAGGACGGCGACCGGCCGGCTCAGGTCGATCAGGGCCCGGCGCTGGGCGGAGTTCAGGATCTCGTCCGGCTCGCGCAGGTCGGCCTGCAGCACCTTCACGTTGGGGTGAGCCTCGCCCAGGATCAGCTCGCTGTGCACGATCGCCACCGGGTCGCGGTCGACGTAGAGCACCCGGCCCTCGCCGTCCGGCAGGGCCGCGTCGACCGTCTCGTGCACGTTGCCCTCGGTCGGGATGCCCGAGCCGATGTCGATGAACTGCCGAATGCCCTGGCCGATCAGGTAGCGCACGGCCCGGTGCAGGAAGGCCCGGTTGGCCTGCATCAGCAGGGCGCCGTCGGGCACCAGTTCGAGGGCCTGGCGGGCCACCTCGCGGTCGATCCCGAAGTTGTGGGCGCCCCCGAGGTAGTAGTCGTACATCCGGGCGGCCGAGGGCGTGGACAGGTCGATACCTTCCGGAGCCCAGTCCGGCAGCGGTTCGGTCATGGTCGGCCCCCCATGGGCGGTGTGTACAGGCTGGTCGGTCCGGGCTGGTCGGTCAGATCCGGCCGCGAGTCTAGGGACCGTTTTGCCCGTTTGCACGCCGGTCGCCCGGGTGGCGGTGGAGGCGACTCCCGTTGGCCCGCTGGCCGCCCTCAGCCGCCCGGCAGGGGTGGCGGAGCGGATGCTCGCGCATCTGGACCAGGCGCCCGCGGTCGGAGGCCGATCAGACGGTCGAGCAGCGCACCCATCAGTCCGAGACCGGTGACCGCGGCCACGGACAGCAGGAGCACCCGGCCACCAGCGAATCGCGCGCTTAAGCCGAGCACCGCCGCGCCGAGCGACGACACGGCCACCTTCAGGCCGGCGCTGGTAACGAACACTTGGGCCCGCACCGCCGGCGGTGAGTACTGCGCCCGGGCGGCCAGGGTGGTGGTGAAGAACGTGGCCTGCAGGATTCCGAGCAGCCCGAATCCGATCAACGCCCAGAAAAAGGTCGGGGCCAGGGCACATCCGGCCGTGACGGCGACCAGGGCGGCGAAGTGCCGGATCGCCAGCACCTCGGGTTCGCCGCTCAGCGGGAAGAGCATGACCAGCAGCGAACCGAGCAGGCTGCCCACCCCGAGGGCGGTGATCAGCACCGCTCCGGCGGCCGCCCGGTGGGACAGGTGCAGGCCCAGGGTGGCTGTGATCACCGGCAAACCGCCGGTGCCGAGCGCGCCGACTAGCGTCAGCAGGCTGACCCGGCGCAGCGGAGGATCGGCGATGAGGGGCCGCAGGCCGGCCCGAACCCGCTGGCCGGTGGTTGTTTTCGCCATATCGGGCTGATCGAGCTCCGCCGGGGTCGGCCGGGCTCGGGCCGGCAGGGTCAGGGTAAGGGCCGAGGCGGCGACCGTGGCCGCGCACAGCCCCAGGACGGCCAACCGGGCGCCGGCAACGGCACTGAGTCCGGCCACCGCGATCGGTCCGAGCGTCCCGCCGACGCCGTAGGTCAGGGCGTCCAGGCCCTGGGCCCGCCGCTGTTCGCGGGTTCCCGGTCCGGCGATGGCCGGAAGCCGGCTGCTCAGGCCGCCGGTGAGCAGCGGCCCGCACAGACCGGCCACGGTCACGGCGGCCAGCGGGGCCGCGAGCGGGGCGTTCCCCAGCATCAGCGCCCCCAGGGCCAGGGCCGCCGCGTAGCCGAGATAGCTGGTGGCCAGCAGGCCCCGCCCGTCCCGGGCCCGATCGAGCCGGTCGCCGGCCCAGGGCGCGAGCAGGTGCGGTGCGGTCAGGGCGGCTGCCAGCAGTCCGCCCACGGCGGCCCCACCGTGGATCTTGAGTTGGGGGTCGAGGGCCAGCAGGATGAGGCCGACGGCGGCGCCGCCGTCGGCGGCTCGCACCAGAATCGCGGCGCTCGCATAGCGGGCCAGCCCGCCGACCGGGCTGCCGGTCCGCCTGCTCATCCCACCTCCGCCTGCTCATCCCACCTCCGGCTGCGTCACCTCACCGACCGGTGACGATAGTGCCAGCGGCTCCCTCATCGGTCACCTGCACATGTGGTCATCGCCGTCAGCGGTTAACTTCGCCGCAAGGTAATCGGTGAGAGGCGGGGCCGTACGGTGCAGCTGATCGAGGACTACGCAGTCGTGGGCGACCTCCAGACTGCCGCTCTGGTCGGGCGCAACGGGTCGGTGGACTGGTTGTGCCTGCCCCGGTTCGACTCCCCGGCCTGTTTCGCGGCCCTGCTGGACACGCCGGCCGCCGGGCGCTGGAAGATCGCGCCGATCGGGGCGGGGAACTGCTCCAGCCGTCGTTACCGGGGTGATTCGCTGATCCTGCAGACGGAATGGGTCAGCGCCGAGGGCACCGTACGGGTGATCGACTTCATGCCGCTGCGGGACGAGGCGCCGGACGTGGTGCGGATCGTCGAGGGTGTCTCGGGGCGGGTTCAGATGCGCAGCGAACTACGCCTGCGTTTCGACTACGGCTCGGTGACGCCCTGGGTCAAACACGACGGCGGCCGGCTGGCCGCGGTCGCCGGCCCGGACTGCGCCTGGCTGCACACGCCCGTCCCGATCGAGGGCCATGAGGGCGCCACCTGGGCCGACTTCACCGTGGCCGCGGGCGAGCGGGTCCCCTTCGTCCTGACGTACCAGCAGTCGCACAAGCCCGCGCCCGAACTGGTCGACCCGGAGAGCGCCCTGGCGGCCACCGAGGCGTTCTGGCAGGAGTGGATCGGGCGCTGCGCCTACCGGGGTGACTGGACCGCGGCTGTGCGCAGCTCGCTGGTCGTGCTCAAGGGCCTGACCTACGCGCCGTCCGGGGGCATGGTCGCCGCGGTCACGACATCCCTGCCCGAGGAGATCGGTGGGGTCCGCAACTGGGACTACCGCTACTGCTGGCTGCGGGACGCGACGCTGACCCTGCAGGCACTGCTCAGCGCCGGGTACGTCGAGGAGGCCCGGGCCTGGCGCGAATGGCTGCTGCGGGCGGTGGCCGGCAGCCCGCCCGACCTCAAGATCATGTACGGCATCCACGGCGAGCGCCGGCTGCCCGAGTACGAGTTGCCTTGGCTGGCCGGGTATCAGCGCTCGGGCCCGGTTCGGGTCGGCAACGGTGCCTCCGACCAGTTCCAGCTGGACGTGTGGGGCACCGTGCTGGACGGGCTCAACCTGGCCCGCGAGGCGGGGCTGGCCGCGTCCGAGGATGCCTGGGACCTGCAGCGGGCCCTGATGAACCACCTGGAGACCCGTTGGGAGACCCCCGACCGGGGGCTGTGGGAGGTGCGCGGACCCGAGCGCCGCTTCGTGCACTCGCAGGTCATGGCCTGGGCCGGGGTCGACCGGATGGTCCGCGCCTGCGAGCGCTACGGCGTCGAGGGCCCGGTGCGGCGCTGGCGGCAGGTCCGCGCCGACATCCACCGCACCGTCTGCGAGCAGGGTTTCGACACCGACCGCCGCACGTTCACGCAGTACTTCGGCGGCGACGGACTGGACGCGTCGCTGCTTCTCATTCCCCGGGTGGGGTTTCTGCCCTGGGACGACGAGCGTGTCGTCGGCACGGTCGAGGCCGTGCAGCGCGAGCTCGTCCAGGACGGGTTTGTCCTGCGCTACCGCACCGACGAGGGCGGCGACGGCCTGCCCGGCAGCGAGGGTGCCTTCCTGGCCTGCAGCTTCTGGCTGGCCGACGCCCTGGAGGGGATGGGCCGGCGCCGCGAGGCGGTCGAGCTGTTCGAGCGCCTGCTGGCTCTGCGTAACGACGTCGGCCTGCTGGCCGAGGAGTACGACCCTCGGGCCCGGCGCCAGCTCGGCAACACCCCGCAGGCTTTCAGTCACCTGGCTCTGGTCACCACCGCCCAGCAGCTGTCTCAGGGCCGCGACGTGGCCACCACCGACACCCCGCCGGTCGTGGCCGAACCGACGGCGTGAGCCCGCGGGGACCCTCACAGCTCTAGCAGCACCTGCTCGACCACCTCGGTCAGGGCCGGATGGATGTAGAGCACGTCGTGAGCCAGCTGGTCGACGCTCTGGCCCAGGGTCATGGCCTGCAGCAGCGGCTGGATCAGGGTCGCGGCCTGCGGCCCGATGACGTGGGCGCCCAGGACGGTGCGTTTGTCCGGGTCGGCCAGCACCTTGACGAAGCTGGTGGTGTCTTCCAGGGCCCAGCCGTAAGCCGTGTCGGAGAAGTTGCGCACGGCCACGGTGTAAGCGATTCCCTGCTTCTGGGCCTGCTCCTCGCTCAGGCCCACGCTGGCCACCTGAGGGTCGGAGAACACCGCGTGCGGCACGATCTTCGGGTTCACCGTGTGCGGATCGTCCGGGTGCAGGAGGTTGTGCCGCAGGGTCCGGACCTCGGCGTTGGCCATGTGCTTGAGCTGGAAGTGGTTCGCGGCGTCACCCAGGGCCCAGACCCCCGCGACCGAGGTGCGCGACGAGCCGTCGACGCTGATGTGCCCGTGCTCGTCGAGTTCCAGACCGCCGGCGGCGGCGTCCAGCCGGTCGGTGTTGGGCCGCCGGCCGACGCTGACCAGCAGCATCGATCCCTCGACGACCTGCTCGCCGGCCGGCCCGCTGACCTTGAGGGCCACCCCGTCACCGCGGCGCTCGACCGAGCTGACCTTCGAGTCGAGCAGCAGCCGGTGACGCCGCCCGGTCAGCTCGGTGAACCGGGTGGAGATCTGCTCGTCCTCGCTCATCAGCAGTCGCGGCCCGCGCTGGACGATCGTGACGTCGGCCCCGAAAGCCCCGAACACGTGCCCCAGCTCGGCCGCGATGTAGCCACCGCCCAGGATCACCAGCGACTGCGGCACCTCGTCGACACGCATGATCGTGTCGGAGGTGTGGAACGGCACCGAGTCCAGCCCGGGGATCGGCGGGACCACCGGCCGTGAGCCGGTGGCCAGCAGGATCGTGTCCGCGCTGATCTGCTGGTCGCCGACCTGCAGCAGTTTGGGGGCGATGAACCGGGCCGACTCGGTGTAGACGTCGATCCCGTGCTGGCGCCGGTAGGCCACCGCCTTCTCGTGGATCGGGTCGATCCGGCCGAACACCCGGTCGCGGATGCCCTTCCAGTCGACCCGGTCCACCGTCGCGTGCACCCCCAGGTGTGCGGCGGTGTGCACGTTCATCGCGGCGTCGGCGGCGACCACGAACATCTTGGAGGGGATGCAGCCGCGGTTCAGGCAGGTGCCGCCGAACCGGTCCGACTCCACGATCGCCGAGCGCAGGTGGGCCAGCTCGGGGGCGAACAGCATGTTGCCGCTGCCGGCCCCCACCACCAGCAGGTCATAGTGCGGCACGAGAACGGCCCTCTCTGAAGTAGTCCACGACTTCGGCCACCCCACCGAGGTCGGCCAGCGCCCGGCCGGCCCCGAACGGCTCGTTCCAGAACCCGCCCCGGGCCGGCGGCGACCAGGGGCCGACGTAGGCGTACGGGAGAGGGTGCTCGGCGTCACCGGGGGAGACGCCGAAATTCACCTCGTCCAGGGTGAGTGCGACGTCGAAGTGCTCCGGCCACAGCACCGGCTCCAGGCCCGGGTGGGACTGGGCGGTCAGGGACCGTAACGCCTGGTCACCGACGATCAGGGCTTGCAGGACGACGTCGACCCCGGCGCGGGGCAGGACCAGCTCCTCGGGTGGCTCGGGGGTCGAGGCCGGGTACACGCCACTCGGCGCACCGGGTTGCACACCCAGCGCGCTCGCCAGGGCCGCGAACGACCCGGTCAACGGCACCAGCAGCCCGCCCGGACGGCGCAGCACGCCGTCCGCCCGCACCAGCAGCGCGTCGACCCCGTCGGCCGGGGAGCGGACGGTGCTGAATCCGTCCTCGGTCACGGCCAGGCGAATCGTCCCGGAGGTCCGGTACTGCGGCCCGGCCAGCAGATGCTCGGCGACGGCGTGCAGGCCGGTGCGGGCCGCGCTGACCTCGTTCGTCATGGTGTCGTTCCCATCTCAGTTGCCCGGCCGACCAATCCACACCGCGCTCGGCGGCGAATCATCCCCATCAGAGTCGACGCCCGAACCGAAGGATCGCAGCTCATTCCCTCTGTGCGCGGTGAAAACGCGGATGGCCGACCAGATCATCCGTTCACACACGATTCGCCTGGGGGTGATTCACGATGCCTGAGCCGGGCTGCATCGGTGCCTACGTCCTGGATGCTCTCGACGACGTCGAGCGAGCCCGGCTGGAGCGGCATCTGCGCTCCTGCGAGCCATGCACGCTGGAACTGATCGAGTTGCAGGAGACCGCGGCGGCCCTGGCCGACCAGGTGGCCACCCGGCCACCGGACCGGCTGCGCGGGCAGGTCCTGGCCGAGGTGGCCCGGACCCGCCAGCTGGCGCCGGTCCCGCCACCCTCTGAGCGGCCTCACCGCCTGGTCGCCCTGGTCAGTGCAGCTTGGCCGCGATCACCGCGGCCAGGGTGAGCAGGTGCTCGCGAACCTCCGGATCGCTGCCCAGGGCGTCGAAGCCGAGCACCTGCAGCCCGACCTCCTGGTTGCCGACGGCCAGGTTGAGGGCGTTCGAGGTCGACGTCACGTAGGCGTCCTGGCCGATCCCGGGCACGGCCTGCGAGTCGCCCGCCGCGATCTGGGTCTTCTCGAAGTCGCGGAAGCCCTGGCCGTTGTCGGCATTGTGGTTGACGTCGACCTCGACCGTGCCGTTGGCCCCGAGCACCCGCGAGCCGGAGACGTTCCAGGTGCAGTCCGCCTCCGACGTCTTCGAGACGTCGACCGAGGCCACCGTCGCCGTCCCGCCCAGATCGTGGCTGATCTCGGCCGCGGTCAGCAGGGAGCAGGCCCCCCCGCCGGCGGGCCCGGCCGGCGCGCTGGCCGAGGGACTCGGAGATTTCTGCGAGGAACTGGAGGAGGAGCTGCCCGAGTCGACCGCCGAGGCGAACGCCACGTGGTCGGGGCCGACGCCGTGCAGCGCCAGGATCAACCCCAGGCACACCCCCACCAGGGCGACGATCACGCTGACAGGCCTGGTCATGAGCAGAACTCCCCGAGGTGTCGATTCACGTAGTCGGCCATTCCCTCACAAGTCGTGCCAGTCGGGCAATTGACCGCGACCCATGATCGTCGAGATTTTGGTCATCCGCGATCTTGATTCAAACCGGGGCCCCGGCCCGGAACAGATCGACCGAGCGTCCGGTTTGCTAGACTCGACCGCGGATCGAGAGGCGCTGCGACGGGCTGGGTGCCCGCCACGCTCGACCTGAACCACCGGTAAGGGCGCCTCCCACAACGGGAGGAGCATCGATGGCCACGCCTTCAGCCACCACGACCGACCGCTCGCCGAGTTCGTCGGCGGCCACGTCGTCCGAGCGCACGCAGGCCCTGCGGGAGCTGCTCGAACAGCGGGTCGTGATTCTGGACGGCGCCTGGGGCACGATGCTGCAGGGGGCCGGGCTGGGCGAGGGCGACTACCGCACCGAGCAGTTCGCCGACCACCCGATCGACGTCACCGGCGACCCCGACCTGCTCAACCTCACCCGCCCCGACGTGATTCTCGACGTCCACCGGCAGTACCTGGCCGCGGGTGCGGACATCACCACCACCAACACGTTCACCGCGACCAGCATCGGGCAGTCCGACTACGGCCTGCAGCACCTGGTCCGGGAGATGAACCTCGAAGCGGCCCGGCTGGCCCGCCAGGCGGTCGACGAGGTCGGCGGCGAGCGCTGGGTGGCCGGCTCCATCGGCCCGCTCAACGTCACCCTCTCGCTGTCGCCCCGGGTGGAGGACCCGGCCTACCGGGCGGTGACCTTCGACGAGGTCAAGGCCGCCTACGCCGAGCAGATCCTGGCCCTGGCCGACGGCGGGGTCGACCTGCTGCTGGTCGAGACCATCTTCGACACGCTGAACGCCAAGGCGGCGATCGCCGCGGCCCACGAGGTCGCGCCGCAGTTGCCGTTGTGGATCTCGGTGACGATCGTCGACCTCTCCGGCCGGACCCTGTCCGGGCAGACGGTGGAGGCGTTCTGGCGCTCGATCGAGCACGCCCACCCTCTGGTGGTCGGGGTCAACTGCTCGCTCGGTGCGGCCGAGATGCGCCCGCACGTGGCCGAGCTGTCGCGGTTCGCCGACACCTACGTGGCCAGCCACCCCAACGCCGGGCTGCCCAACCCGTTCGGCGGCTACGACGAGACCCCCGAGCAGACCGCCGGCCTGCTCGAGGAGTTCGCCACTGCCGGCATGGTCAACATCGTCGGGGGCTGCTGCGGGACGACGCCGGCCCACATCGCCCGGATCGCGGCCGCGGTGAAGGATCTGCCGCCCCGGCCGGTGGCCGACCCCGGACGGGCGACCCGGTTCAGCGGTCTGGAGCCGTTCGCGATCGGGCCCGACACCGGTTTTGTGATGATCGGGGAGCGGACCAACGTCACCGGCTCGGCCCGGTTCCGCAAACTGATCGAGTCCGACAACTTCCAGGGCGCGATCGACGTCGCTCTGGAGCAGGTGCGCGGCGGGGCCAACCTGCTCGACGTCAACATGGATGCCGACCTGCTCGACAGCGAGCAGGCGATGACGACGTTCCTCAACCTGGTGGCCACCGAGCCGGAGGTCTCCCGCCTGCCGATCATGATCGACAGCTCGCGCTGGAGTGTGCTCGAGGCCGGGCTGAAGTGCGTCCAGGGCAAGGGCGTCGTCAACTCGATCAGCCTCAAGGAGGGCGAGGAGCCGTTCCTGGCCCAGGCGGCCAAGATCCGGGAGTACGGCGCCGGCGTCGTCGTCATGGCCTTCGACGAGCAGGGCCAGGCCGACAGCACCGAGCGCAAGGTCGAAATCTGCGCCCGCGCCTACGACCTGCTCACCCAGCAGGCCGGTTTCGCCGCCGAGGACATCATCTTCGACCCGGCCGTGCTGGCCGTGGCCACCGGGATGTCTGAGCACAACGGCTACGCCAAGAACTTCATCGAGGCCCTGCCGCTGATCAAGGCCCGCTGCCCGGGGGCCCGGATCAGCGGGGGCATCTCCAACCTGTCGTTCTCGTTCCGCGGCAACGACGTGGTCCGTGAGGCGATGCACTCGGCGTTCCTGTTCCACGCCGTCACCGCCGGGCTCGACATGGGCATCGTCAACGCCGGCCAGCTGGCCGTGTACGCCGACATCCCGCCGGAGCTGCTCGAGCTGGTCGAGGACGTGATCTTCAACCGTCGTGACGACGCCACCGAGCGGCTGGTGACGTTCGCCGAGACGGTCAGCAGCGCGGCCGGCACCCGCCGGGTGGTCGACCTGGCCTGGCGCGACGCCCCGGTCTCGCAGCGGCTGTCGTACGCGCTGGTGCACGGGATCGTCGACTTCATCGAGGCCGACACCGAGGAGGCGCGCCGGCTCAAGGCCCGCCCCCTGGAGGTGATCGAGGGCCCGCTGATGGACGGCATGAAGGTGGTCGGCGACCTGTTCGGGGCGGGCAAGATGTTCCTGCCGCAGGTGGTCAAGAGCGCGCGGGTGATGAAGCGTTCGGTGGCCTACCTGGAGCCGTTCATGGAGGCCGAGAAGGAACTGGCCCGCTCCGAGGGCCGGGCCGAGGCCGAGCGCGGCCAGGGCAAGGTCGTGATGGCCACGGTCAAGGGCGACGTGCACGACATCGGCAAGAACATCGTCGGCGTCGTCCTGGGCTGCAACAACTACGAGGTGATCGACCTCGGCGTGATGGTGCCGGCCGCGAAGATCCTGGACACGGCGATCGCCGAGAACGCCGACGCGATCGGCCTGTCCGGGCTGATCACCCCCTCGCTCGACGAGATGGTCACGGTGGCGGCCGAGATGCAGCGCCGGGGGCTGAAGCTGCCGTTGCTGATCGGTGGGGCCACGACGTCGCGCCAGCACACCGCCGTCCGGGTGGCCCCGGCGTACGAGGGGACGACGGTCCACGTGCTCGACGCCTCTCGGGTGGTCGGCGTGGTCGCCGACCTGCTCGACGCCGACCGGGCCGAGGCGCTGGCGGTCAGCAACCGGGCCGACCAGGACCAGTTGCGTGAGGCCCACGCCAACCGCCAGCAGCGCCCGATGCTGACGCTCGAGCAGGCCCGGGCCAACGCCGAGAAGGTGTCGTTCGACGAGCTGCCCACCCCCGACTTCACCGGCGCGCGGGTGATCGAGCCGAGCCTCACCGCGCTGCGCGAGATGATCGACTGGCAGTTCCTGTTCCTGGCCTGGGAGCTGAAGGGCAAGTACCCGGCGATCCTCGACCAGCCGGTGGCCCGCGAACTGTTCGACGACGCGAACACGCTGCTCGACCAGATCATCGCCGACGGCTCGTTCACGGCCAAGGGTGCCTACGGGTTCTGGCCCGCACACTCCGAGGGCGACGACATCCTGCTGGACACGGACGGCCCGGTGGGCGAGGGCGGTGTGCTGCGCCTGCCCATGCTGCGCCAGCAGACCTCCAAGCCGACCGGCCGCCCGAACCGCTCGCTGGCCGACTACATCGCCCCGGCCGGCGATCACCTGGGCGGGTTCGCGGTGGCCATTCACGGCGCCGAGACCCTGGCCGCCCGGTACGAGGCCGAGAACGACGACTACCGCTCGATCATGGTGAAGGCGCTGGCCGACCGGCTGGCCGAGGCGTTCGCCGAGTACATCCACCTCGAGGCCCGCAAGGCCTGGTTCGAGCCGGACGCGCAGCCGGTGCTGGCCGACCTGCACGCCGAGCGGTTCCGCGGGATCCGCCCGGCCCTGGGCTACCCGGCCAGCCCCGACCACAGCGAGAAGCAGGACCTGTTCGACCTGCTCGACGCCGGGCAGCTGGGTCTGGGGCTGACCGAGTCGTTCGCGATGACGCCGGCCGCGAGCGTCAGCGGCCTGATCTTCGGCAGCCCGGCGGCGAAGTACTTCACCGTGGGCCGGCTGGGCCAGGACCAGATCGAGGACTACGCGCGGCGTCGGCAGATGGCGCTGGGCGAGGTCGAGCGCTGGCTGCGCCCCAACCTCGCCTACGAGGTGCGCTGACTCCCGGATCCAGGCGCGGTCTCAGCTGAGGGTGGTCGGGGCGCTGCCATCGTCGATCGGCAGGCCGGTATCGGCCACCGCCGTCACCGTGAGGTCGACCAAGGTGGCCGCTCCCTGCAGGGTGGTCGCCCAGGCGGTGTCGGCGGCGTCCCGGCCGGTCGAGATGCGGACCAGGGACTCGCGTGGGGCCAGGCGGGTGGCGTCCACGACGTGCCAGGTGCCCTCGACGTCGATCTCGGCCACGGCGTGGAAGTCCATCGGCGACAACCCGGGCGCGTAGACGGCGACCAGCCGGGCGGCCAGACCCTGGGCCCGGGCCAGGGTGACGACGACGTGCGCGTAGTCGCGGCAGACACCCTGCCCGGACAGCAGCACGTCGACGGCGTCGTCGGTCGGGCCGGTCGAGCCGGACAGGTAGGTGAGGTGGTCGCTGACGTAGTCGGTGATCGCCTGAACCCGGGCCAGAGCCCCGGCCTCCGGACCCGGGAAGCGGGTCGAGCCGTAGGCGACCAGGCGGTCGGCCGGGCAGTAGCGGCTGGGGCGCAGCATCATCACCCGCTCAGCCTCGTCGACCGTGGCCGCTGCTCCTGATCCGGGCGTGACGGTTGCCTGGTAGGTGATCGTCAGGCGACCGGGGGCCGAGCGAACCAGGTGCTGGCGGGCGTAGGCCTCCGGGCCGCGGATCTCCTCGACCTCGAGTTCGGTGCCGTCAAGGACGGCGGTCAGGGCCTGCCCGCCGTCGTTCGCGGCGACCATCTGCAGGGAGAACAGGGCCTGCTCGGTCACGTCGAAAACAGCTCGGGCGCCGACCGTGGCACTGAGATCGGGGGCGGTGGGGGACGTCGATGCGGACACAACCCGCAACTGTAGTTTCCGATGGATCTTCGTGCTCGCCGAGACGGCGTTCCGGGGGCCTGCTGGACGTCGTCGTCGACGGTCAGATCACGGCCATCCAGGCCCTGGACGACGGCTTCTCGCAGCGTACTGCGGGTTCGGGGCCGGCAGCGTTCTCATCGTCGTCCTGGCCGGAGGCTTGTTCGCCCTGCTACGCCGGCGCGGTTGGCTGTGATCGCGCCGGCGTAGCAGGAGATCCTCAGGTGCTCAGGACTTGAGCTTGTAGTCGGATCCGAGCGCGGCCGGCACGTTCGGGTGGTGCTGGTCGTAGCCCTGGGCGTTGCACTGCAGGCCGCCGTTGACGCAGGTCTTGACCAGCGCGGCCAGGGTGGCGTCGTCCCAGGCGTTGAAGAAGTCGTAGTGGAAGCTGAAGCCGGCCCCGCTGGACAGGTGCACCTGGGACATGTCGCCGTTGACCGGGTAGGGGATCTTGAACTCCAGCATCGGCAGCGCCACCGGGTGGTCGCCCGGGCAGCGGCCCTTGACCGGGTAGGCCATGTGGCTCTTGTGGTCGGCGACGTCGAGGTGGAGGCCGTCCCAGCAGCTCGGGGCCTGGTAGCGGGCGAACAGCCGGGACCCGGACGCGCAGTTCATCGGGATGGTGCTGATCCGCCGGTTCTCACCGCAGGACCAGAACCCGTGCGTGAACTGGGCCTGGGTGGAGGTCGGGCTGCCGGCCACGAAGCGCAGACCCTTCGGGAACGGGCGCACACTGGTGTAGTCGATCACGTCCGACTTGTAGTAGACGATCACGCCTTTCGGGTCGACGACCTTGGTGCCGTTGTACAGGGTGGGCATCCAGTAGGCGGTCAGGTCGGCCGGCACCTTGCAGGAGGACTTGCCGCTCTGCAGCGAGCTCAGCGTGCTGGCGGCGTCGGTGGTGGTGTTGCCAAAGAACGAGTGGTTGTGCGAGGCGCCGGGTAGGCCGGGAAAGACGATGGGGTCGTCCGGGCGGTGGTCGGTGATGGTGCAGTTGACCTGGAACTCGTGAAAGCCCCGGCTCGGCGGGGTCGCGGTCGACGGCTTGACGTCGTTCATCGACACCGGCGCCATGATCGGCTCACCGGCGGCAGCGGACGGCGTGGTCGAACTGCCGGCCGTAGCCGTGGTACCCGGTGTGCCGCTCGCGGTGCCGCTCGGGCCGGCTGGGCTCGAAGCCGGGGCCGAGCTGCTCGCACCGGTGGGGTTGCTCGTGCCGGTCGCCGAGTTCGCCGCGGTGCCCCCGGTCGTGGCCGGTGTCCCGGGGACGGTCGGGCCGGTGCGCGCCCCGGCAGTGGTGTTGAGCTTGGCGCTGGCCAGCTGAGTCGCCGCGGTCCGGTCGCCTCCACCGACCCCGCCGAGCACCAGGGCGACCAGGCCGGCCAGCAGGAGGGTGCAGGTGAACACGCAGATGGAGCGGAACGACGGCAATCGGAACACGGGCCCTCCAGGACACAGCGGTCCGGGTCACAAAATTTGTGCCCCGGCGGTGAACCGAACGCTAGGCAGTAGCCGTGTTCCTTGGATGGGCCCTCGGCCCCGGTTCACCATCGGCGGGGGCCCACTTCCGTGGGCCGTCGTGGGCCCGGTGTTCGCACCGGGCCCACGACGGGCCGGTCAGACCTTGCGCCAGCTCTGGTTGGCGCCGCCGGTGCAGTCCCAGAGGATCAGCCCGGCTCCGTTGTTGCCGTTCCAGGCGCCGATGTCGACACACCGGTTGGAGCGCTGGTTGACCAGGGCCCCGTTGCTGTTCAGGGTGAACTGCTGGGCGGTGTTGCCGTTGCAGGTGGCCACCTGGATCACGGTTCCGTTGGCGGTCGCGGCCCCCGCGGCGTCCAGGCACAGGTTGTTCTGGGTGCGCAGGGTGCCGTTGACGAACTCCCACTTCTGGTTGGTCGCGCCGGTGCAGTCCCACACGATGATCGGCGTCCCGGGGGAGTAGTTGGCGGCCGGGACGTCGATGCACTTGTTGTTCCAGTTGCTGGCCACGGCCGAGGTACCGCCGCCGCCTCCGGTGGAGCCGGTGGTGGTGCAGCCGCCGGTGTCGACCGTGTCGACGTGGGCGTTGCCGCCCGAGCGCAGTGAGGTGGCGGTGGCCACGGCGTCGTTCGGGGCGATGGTCTGGTTCTTGGCGTAGTAGAACCAGTCGACGTCCTCGGTGTAGCTGCTGCGCCCACCGGAGTGGGCGGCCAGATCGATGAACCACAGATTGAAGTTCACCGACATCGCCACCCGCGGGGTGACCGGGAAGGTGCCGGTCTGCTCGTCGACGGTGTGGTCGCCGACCAGCGTGCTGTCGATGTAGTACTTCACGTGCCCGTCGCCGACCTGCGCGATCACCGTGTGCCAGCCGTTCAGGCTGCTGGTCTGCGACGAGTGCTTGTTGTGGGGGTCCCACGGGTCGAGCCGGTATCCGTTGTAGCTGGTCTCGTAGTCGATCGGACCGCCCACGCCCCAGCCGCCGTTGGGCAGGTACTCGGAGAAGTCCAGCTCGCTGTAGAGCGGGTCGTAGTCGTAACGCTGAGCCGGGCCGATGGCGAAGAACGTCTCGTTGACGTGGTCGCCGTCGTTGCCGGCGGCCGGAGTGTCGGTGAACTTGATCCGGCTGGCGTAGGTGCCGTTCTGGAAACGCTGCTTGGTCTGCAGGAACTCGGCCTGCGTCGTCCCGCCCGCAGTGCCGTCGGTGGAGGCGCTGAGCCGGGCCACCTTCTGGCCGTCGACGGTCGGGAACGAGATGTTGCCCGGTGACCAGCCGGCCCCGGCGACTCCGGGGCCGCCGGAGTTGCCGCGAGCCTGCCAACCGTTGCCGGTGAAGCTGCTGTCGGAGGGGGAGCTGTAGTTGAAGTCGTCGAACAGCGTGCTGCAGACGCTGGCGGCCTGGGCGCTGGTGGCGCCGACGGCAACCAGGCCGCCGCTGAGCAGGGCGCTGGAAACAGTGACGAGCACCGCAAGTCTGGATCGGGTCAGGGAGGTTCGGAGCATGGGTGGCGATCTCCTGTCAGGGGAGTCGGAGTTGAACCACTGGTAAGACGTGATGCGCGCCGATCCTAGTTCATGAGATCTGTGGAAATGTCCACCAAAGACGTTGCTATTACTGGTCTTTACCAGTTCGGTTAAATGAAGGGGTGGAGTCGTGCGGTGCCCGCTCCTTGCCGCACACCCTGCGACGGCCGCCCGGCCTACGGTGAGACGCGGTGGTTTTACCTCTGCCTACGGCGTTCTTGACTTGAACCGCGCTTCAGCTCGTAGCCTCCGGCTTGGGCGGCCCGTAGGCCGGCCGCCGACCAACGATGTTCGAGGGAGTGCCGTGATCTTCTCAGCAGCCGAGCTGGCGTATCTGGGTGAACAGCAACTGGGCCGGCTGGCCACCGTGCAGGCCGATGGAACACCGCAGGTCAACCCGGTCGGATTCAGCGTCGACCCGGAGACCGGGGCCATCGATGTCGGCGGCTTTTCCATGTCCAGGAGCCAGAAGTACCGCAATGTGGCGGCGAACGGCCTGGTCGCCTTCGTGGTCGACGACATCCCCTCGACCAACCCGTGGCGGGTGCGGTGTCTCGAGATCAGGGGAGTGGCCGAGGCGATCGCCGACCCGAAGAACGGCGACGACGGCGAACCGGTCGGCGGCGACGGCTACGAGGACGGCGCGATCATCCGGATCACTCCTCGCCGCATCCTCAGCTTCGGCATCGACCATCCCGATCAGGCGCCGCACGAGATGACCCCGCACATCCGCAACGTCTGACCGCGACCGGGACGCCCCCGAGTCAGGTGTCGGTGCAGACCGGCTTAGCTTGCGATGATCGGTGCTTGAGCCGGAGGACGGGACGTCGTTCGGTCGGACGAGTTTGTGGATGGGACCGTTTCTGGGCCTGCCCCGTCCGGCGCGTCATGTGCTTGAGCGGAACGCGAGGCGAATATCACGGCGCGTGACCGGCGCAGTGCTCGGGTGAGGATGAGCGGGCTCTCCATACCGTCGTACTGAATGCGCCGGTTCACTCGGACGTGGGTGTCGCCCCAGTCTGTTGAGAGTCCACGAGGGTCCTGTTGGTGCAGCCGGGGGCGCATGCTCTGCTCCGACTGCACCAACTGGCGTTGACCTGGGTTCTGATGCCTGCACAGGGTCGTGATGCGCCAGTCGGTGCGGTTGGTGCAGTGGGAGCCGAGGCGCTCGCGGGAGTCCCCGCCGCTGTCACCGTTCTCCGGGCCCGGCGCAGTGGTGCTCAGTGGCCAGCATCAGCGCCAACCTCGTTCTGAGCTGCAGTTTCCTGGGCTCGTGCACCGCGTGCGCGATGGTCGGGGGCGTCCGCAGGGTCAGGGTGTTCGGTTCGCCCACAGCGGGAGGGTGGCACTTGTGGTGGCCTGGACAGCCAGGGTGCGACCCAGTTGGAGCACGAGGCGGCGCCCTTGCGCCAACTGCACCCACTGCACCAACTGGCTCTGACCAGCACGCTTCTGGTGACGTGCCTGCACCGACTGGACAAAAGTTTCGAAATCGACGAATCAGGACACATCGCGGTGGTTGTGGGCTGTCGCGGGCGTGGAGGGTCTGTCTCACAGGAAGCACAAGGATCGGGTGACTGCGTGAGGAGAGGATGGCGTCAGCCGGCCGGCATGTGCCGGGGTCTCGGACTGAGGTCGAACCCGAGCGCTGATGCCAGGCCTGCATCTGTCGCCCGAAGCCGGCTCAGGCCGGCAGCGCGGTGATCTGTCCTGAGGTCACCACTGCCTCCGGGATGGAGGTTCTGGTTCTGGCGATGATCCGGTACTGCCCGGGCGCCTCTGCTCGGGCTCGCTTGAACGCCCGGCTGAAGGCGTACACCGACGTGTAGCCGACGGCGTGGGCGATCGTCTCCAGGGTGTCCTCGGTGTCGCGCAAGCGGACCGAGGCAAGATCCATCCGCCAGTTGGTCAGGTAGCTGCCGGGGCTCTGCCCGGCCACGCTCTGGAACCGTCGCGAGAGCGTGGCCCTCGACACCGACATCTCGCTGGCCAGGAGTTCGGTGGTCCAGGCCCGAGCCGGATCCTGATGCAGTTTCGCCATCGCGACGCTCAGCAGGGGGTCGTTCAGCACTCCGAGCCAGGAGCCTTCGATCTCGGCCGGCCGGGCCGCCAACCAGACCCGCAGCAACTGCACCAGCAGAATGTCGACCAGGCTGTTCAGCACGACCGCGGTCGCGATCTGCGGGTAGGCCAGTTCCCGGGCCAGCAGCCGAACGGTGTCGTCGAGGCAACTGCCGCCGTTGTCGGCGCGAATGTGCACCACCTCCGGCAGCAGGGCGAGTACCTGGGTCGACACGGCTGGGTCGTGCTCGTAGGCCGCGCCAAGCAAATGGGTCTGGACCTCACCGGAGCCGAAGTGCAGGATGGCGCCCTCGATCCGGGCTCGCTCGGCCGCTCCGGAATCGCAGGAGGCGACCACCGAGTCCGGCTCGCTGCTCAGGCGGTGGCCCATACCGGTCGGCAACAGCACGACGTCCCCGGGCATCAATTGCCGGGGCGAGTGGCCCGGGAGCCGCAGCCATGCGGTGCCTGCGGTGACGGCGTAGAAGGCGGCCCCCGGGATGTCGTCCCAAGAGATTCCCCAGGCCCCGGCGGCCTCGATTCGTGCCCCGAGCGTGCCGCGTACCCCGGCGACGGCCAGTACATCCGCCAAGAGATCCATGGTTCGACGGTAGCGACCCGGATGTCTCTGGTCGAGCGGTCCGGCAACCGGCAAGCCCATTTGGCAGGCTTGAATGAGTCAAACGGATATTCAGGTGACCAGATCAGGCATCGACCGGATAGTTCTCCGCTTCATACGCTCTACAAGTCACGAAGCGGCCACCAGATGGCCTGTCGCCTGCGAAGGAGCCCCACATGAAGATCGCCGGTTCGGTTGCCCTAGTCACCGGAGCCAACCGCGGGATCGGCCGCCGGTTCGTCGAGCAGTTGCTCGAGCAGGGCGCGAGCAAGGTCTACGCCACTGCCCGCCGTCCTGAGCTGGTCGACCTGCTCGGGCCGGAGGTGCTGGCTCTGGACATCACCGACCCGGCGTCAGTCTCGGCCGCCGCCAAGGCGGCCGGCGACGTCACGTTGCTGGTCAACAACGCCGGCATCTCGACCAACACCAATCTGATCAACGGCAATCTGAACACCATCCGCCTGGAGATGGACACCCACTACTACGGCACGCTCGCCGTGGTGCGAGCCTTCGCCCCGGTGCTGGCCGGCAACGGCGGCGGCGCGATCCTGAACGTGCTGTCGGCGCTGTCCTGGTTCTCCTACGACGGGACCAATGCCTACAGTGCGGCCAAGGCGGCCGAGTGGAGCCTGACCAACGGCATCCGGCTCGAGCTGGTCGGCCAGGGCACGCTGGTCACCGGCCTTCACCTGGGTGCGGCCGACACCGACATCATCGCCGGCAGTGGCTACGAGGGCCCGCTCATCGACCCGGTGGACGTCGCCCGGGCCGGCCTGGCCGGAGTCGAGGCCGGCCGGATCGAGGTCGTCGTCGACGACTGGAGCGCCCACGTCAAGGCGTCGCTGTCGGCCGACCCCGGCCTGTTTTACCCGCACACCGTGCCGGCGACCTGAGCCGGGCCGTCAGTACTCGCGGCCGGGGAAGGAGCGTGAGGCCGTAGATCAGGGTCGCCGTCGCCAGGATCGAGAAGCTCGGCGGAACGTGCGGCAGCAGATAGCTGCTGCTCAGCCCGACAATCATGGCGGACGTCGACAGTGCGCCGGAGAGCGCCATCCCAACGTAGGGGCGGCTGGTGAGCCGGTGCGCGGCCCCGGCCGGGGCCGCGAGCAGTCCGAGCAGCAGCATCGCCCCGACCGCCTGCCCGGCCTCGGCCGTGCTCGCCCCGGCGATCAGTAGGAAGACCAGGCCCAGGGCGGTGGCCGGCACCCGGCGGGCCCCCGCCACGGCCTCGTCGAGGCTGCTGAACAACAACGGCCGGCTGATCGCCACCAGGAGCACCAGCAGGGCCACGGCGATGACGGCCGCGGTGCGGGCGGTGGCCGCGCTGAGGCCGAAGATCGACCCGAACAGCACGTTGACCCCGGCCGCCCCGTTGGCCGTGGCCCTGATGCTCGAGGTGTAGATCGACAGCGCCAGGACGCCGAGACCCAGCACCCAGGCGAACACGGCTCCGGTGACCACGTCGTCGCGCTGCCCTCGCTGGCCGAGCCCCCCTAGTACCACGGCGATCACCAGGGTGGCGGCGAAAAGCCCGACCCGGGCGTCGAGCCCGAGCGCGAGGGCGCCCAGGGCGCCGGTGAACGCGACGTGACTCAGCGCGTCGGCGGTGAAGATCTGCCTGCGCAGCACCATGAACCAACCGACCATGCCGCACAGTGCCGCGATCGGGACGCCGCCGAGGAAGGCGTGGTCGAGGAACGGGTGACCGGTCATCGAGTCACCCGGCTCAGACGGGCCAGGTTCTGCGCACCGACAACCAGGACGTAGACGCCGAAAGCTGTTGATGTCAGAAAGAATCCGATGGGGTAGCTGGAGAAGTAGGCGATCGTCAGCGATGCCCAGGTCACCAAAAGAGCCAGGACGACGGCGATCAGCGCCCCCCGGGCCGGGCGCGCGGTCAGCCGCTGGGCGGTGGCGGCCGGAATCACCAATAGGGCGAACACCAAAAGGGTTCCGGTGATCGTGCCGGCCTCCGCGGCGGCGGCCGCCAGCAGGATCAGGTAGGCCACCGACAGCATCCGCACCGGAACCCCGCGGGCGGCGGCCACCAGCGGGTCGATTGAGGCGAACAGTAGTGGGCGGCTCAGCCCGGCCAGCAGGAGCAGGGTGATGCCGGCGACCAGCAGCAGAACCGTCACCTGCCCGGTGGTGATCCCGAGGAAGCTGCCGAACAGCAGCCCATTGGCGCCACCCAGAAAACCGCCGTAGAGGTTCGCGAACAGGAATCCGGCGGCCAGGGCGAAGGCCTGAACCGTACCGATGACCGCCGACTGCGGGCCGGTGGATGAAGAGGCGGTTGCGGCGCCCGGCCGCAGTGCGATCAGCCCGGCCGCGGCGAAGGCGAAGGCGAACAGCCCGTAGGTGGCGCTGAGCCCGAGCAGTACGGCGCCCGCCCCGCCGGGAAAGCCGACCACGGCCAGGGTGTGCCCGGCGAAGGTCTGGCGGCGCAGCACCATGAACCAGCCGACCGGACCGGCCAGCACGGAGACGATCGTTCCGGCCCGAAAAGCGTTCACCATGAACGGATATTCGAACAGTTGATTCAGGACGCCGATCACGAGGGGACCACCACCAGCCGGCCGTCCGAGGTGGACAGCACCTCGATCGGGGTCCCGTACAGGCGGCTGAGGGTCGCGCCGGTGATCACCTCGGCCGGGGTGCCGGCAGCGACCCCACCATTCGCGATGTAGACCACCCGGTTCAGAAACGCCAGGATCGGGTTGACGTCGTGCGCGACCATCACCACGGCCACCCCCTGGTCGGCCCCCTGACCAGCACAGATCTGGGCCAGCAGGGCGGCGATCGAGACCTGGTTGGGCAGGTCGAGGCTGTCCAGCGGTTCGTCCAGGAGGAGCAGTCGCGGGCCGGCGGCGAGGGCCTGGGCGATCAGCAGGCGTTGCTGCTCGCCCCCGGACAGCGCTCCGATCGGGCGGTGGGCGTAGCCGGTCGCGCCGACCAGATCGATCACCTCAGCCACCCGATCCCGGGCCTGCCGGGCCCGGGTCGACCAGCGGTGGGCGCCCGGCAGAGGAACGCCCCAGCGATGACCGTCCAGCCCCAGCCGGACGACGTCCACCCCTCGGATCCGCACCGAGGCGTCGAAACTGCGCCGCTGAGGCAGGTATCCGATCTCGGCATTGCCCCGGCGGGCGGGCCGGCCGAGGACCCGCAGCGATCCCTCGGACAGCGGAACCAGCCCGAGCAGGGCCTTGATCAGGGTGGACTTGCCGGCGCCGTTGGGCCCGAGCACCGACACGAACTCGCCCTCCGACACCACGAGATCGACGCCGCTCCAGACGATCCGGCCCCCGGCCCGGGCCGAGGCGCCGGTCAGCTCGACCACGGGGCGGCCGGTCACGCTCAGCGGCCCGTCGCCCGGGCCAGGGCGCCTTCCAGGGCCACGAGCTGAGCCGTCTGCCACTGCTGCCAGGACGCCGTGGCCGGCGTCATCGTCTCGGTGATCGTGGTGACCGGGATGCCGGCTGCCGTGGCCTCGGCGATCTGGGCCTGGACGTCGGGCGTGGCATTCTGGCTGTTGTAGACGTAGACCTTGATCTGCTTGTCCTTGATCTGGCGGTCGATCGTGGACTTGTCGGCCGCGGTGGGGTCGGTGCCCTCGCTGATCGCGGTCAGGAAGCCGGGCGGGGTGAGCAGGTTCAGCCCGAGGGACGGCGCGATCAGGGCGAAGATGCTCTCCGAGGCCCCGACCGGCGTCCCGGAGTACCTCGACCTGATCTCGGCGACGATGGCGTCGTACCGGCTCAGCCCGGTGGTCTCGAAAACCGTTTTCTGCTGCCGGAAATAGGCTGCGTCGGCCGGGTCGATCCGGATGTAGCCGGCCACGATCGCGTCGACCACCGTGGCCACGTCGGACGGGCTGTACCAGCGGTGCGGGTTGTCGCCGGGCTCGGCCCCGACCAGGTCGCCGACCGTGAGATCGGTCCGCTTCGGGGAGGGGCTGGCCGCCGCCAGTTTGGTCGCCCAGCTGTCGTAGCCGACGCCGTTGATCACGGTCAGGTCGGCCCCGGCGATGGCCCGCCCGTCGGCCGCGGTTGCCTCGTAGTCGTGCGGGTCGGCGTCCGGGCTGTGAATGATGCTGGTGACCTCGACCTGCGTGCCGCCGAGCTGCCCGGCGATGCTGCCCCAGAAATTCTCCGCCGCGACCACGTGGATCACCCGCGAGCGGCCGCCGCTCGACCCGGCGGTGGCCGGGCCCGAGCCGGTCGAGCTGCATCCGGCCAGGGCCGATGACCCCAGAGCCAGGACGGCGACGGTCAGCACTGAGACGTACCTCGAAGTCACGCGATGCTCCCTTGATCCATGAAATCCCGTTCCGTGCTTGTTCGGTTCAGATGAGATCGCTTTTGATTATCATTGTCAATTAGAGAAAATCTTGATCGCCTGAGCCGTTAGGCTGACCAGCACTTAGTGACTTGAGGTACTCGAGGGAATACTGAGGGTCGCTGACTCGGTATGAGAGTTGGGCGCCGAGCCTCGGGTGAGGGGGACGGGTGGATGAGCAGGACTCGGGCGAACTGGTGGGTGGCGGTCGCGGTGACGGCGGGGCTCGCCCTGTCGGCGCCGGCCGGCCCGGCCGAAGCCCTGACCGGCGCGGTGGTCGAATCGGGGGCGGTGACGCTGCCGGCCCATCGAGCCGAACCGGCGCTCACCCTGGTCGGCGCTTCCTCGGTCGGCTTCGCCGTGGAGCAGAGCGTGCCGGCCGGTGAGGAGGACGGCGAGGGCCTGATCTACACCGGAGCGGTGGGCAGCACCCTGACCGCCCGCCCGCTCGTCCGGCGCGACGTCAGCAGCTATCGCTCGTGGCTCGGCCTGGTCGGAGTCGTCGGTGACACCCTGGCCTGGGCCCGGCAGTTCAGCGGGTCGAACAGCACCAGCGGCGTGGTCCACCGGATGAACATCCTCACCGGCGAGGACGTCGAGGACGGCCGGTTGGGCGGCATCCCGTTCGGTTTCACCGGGCCCGACTGGCTCGCGTTCCCCGACATGTTCAGCGAAGTCCCTTTCCTGGCGCCGACCCTGCGTCGGTATCCGGCCGGTGTGGCGTCGGACCCCGAGACCGGCATGGTCCACAACGACCTGCTGGTGCTGGCGGACCGCCGGGTGAACGCTCTGGCCGTCGACCACGACGACGTCCTGATGGCGACCGAGGACGACGCCGACAACACCGCTGAACCGGACCATCTCGACCTGATCGACACGACCAGCGGGAGCGTGACGAGACGGCTGGACACCAGCGAGTCGATCGAGGCCGCCGCCCTGAGCCCGCAGACCGTGGCCTGGGTGACGATGCGATCCGGCGCCGCCGGGACGATCCACCAGCAACCGCGTACCGGTGGAGCGGCCGTCTCGTTCATCGAGACCGACGCGCGGGCCGACGTCGATCATCTGGTCGCGGGCTCCGGCGAGATCGCCTATCTGGTGACCGGTTCGGATCAGACCCGGCTGCGGGTGGTGACCGGGGCGAGCGCGCACGACGTCGTCCTGCCGAAGGGCAGCGCCGGTCTGGTCGCGCTCGACGGCAGCTACTTCACGGCGGCCGGTGGCAGCCCGGCCGTCGCCGGGGTCTACCGGGTCGACGGCGACACGGTGACCCGGGTCGCGACCCTGCCCGACGTCAGCTATCCCGTCCTGGCCTGGGACTTCAGCGGTTCCCGGCTGACCTGGATCGACCAGTCCCTGGGCGGGCCCACCAACCTGCCGGTATGGCGCCGGACCGTCTCCGGCGCCGGCTCGCTCAGGCTCTCCGGGCCGACCCGGCTGAAGCCGCGGGCCGCCGGGGTGCTCGGGGAGTACCGCCCGGCGACGGCGTTCTCCGGCGGGCGGGCCGTGATCGGCAGCCAGGAGAACTGGAACCGCTGGCAACTCGTCGACCGCAACACCGTCACCGCCGTCGTCGAGCAGCGCCCGGTCATGACGTCGCGCACGCCTCGGGTGTCCGGGCCCTACTCGCTGATCTCCGGGCACGTGTTCCGCCCCTACGGAGAGGTGATCTACACCGAGCCGGCCGTGGTCAAGCACGACGACCTCTACGGCTCGAGCCTGGTCTACGCCGTGAAGACCGGTTCGGCGCAGTCCCGGGTCTACCTGGTCGACACCGAGACCCGGCACCGCCGCACGGTCGCCACGCTGCCCTGCGCGGCCGCCCCGCCGGTCTCGACCTGGGCCGGCGCCGTGGCCTGGCTCAGCTGCGACCAGGCCACCATCACGGTCAAGGGTCCAGGGACGACGCGCCGGCTCGCCACCGGCTACCTCCCGGCCACCGGGGGCGGGGTCCGGCTCACCCTGGGCGAGGGCACGCTCGGCTGGGTCGCCGGAAAGTCGGCCCAAGTGGTCGATCTCACCGATCCGACTTCGGCCCCGGTGGCCCTGGCCGGCGCGACCCGGAGCCTGGTGCTCGACGACCACCGGCTGGCCCGGCAGCTGTACGCGGCCGACGGGCTCGACCCCAACGGCCCGCTGACCGTGCAGTCCCTGCCGTTCGACCCGCAGACCTACCGGCCCCGGCTGCTGGGCACGCTGACCCGGCTGGCCTTCACCCCGGACGGCGACCACCACTCCGACACCTGGACGGCGCAGTTCGACGTCACCAAGCCGCTGTCCCGGGCCTGGTTACGGATCACCTCGGCCAAGGACGGGCACCTCGTCCGGGTGCTCGACACCACCGCTCCGGACGGCAGTGTGCGTGGCCTGACCTGGGACGGGCGCAGCGACAGCGGTGCCGGACCGCGAATCGGGGTGTACCGGTGGGAGCTGACCGGCACCGCCGCGGACGGCGACGGGTCGCTGGTCGGCCGGGTCACCGGCACGGTGGAGATCGACGCCGTGTCCCGGAAGTGAGAGCAGTCCCAGAAGTGAGGGCAGTCCCGGAAGTGAGATGCAGTCCCGGTGAGCGGGACAGTCCGTCAAGGAGCCCGCGCGCCCGTTGCAGTCTGGGACCCCAGCACGCGGTAGCGGCCGACGACGGCAGGAGACCTGAGCATGAGCACTGAGACCGGCGCCCAACCCACGCACCGCGTGGCCCGTCCCGGAGACGGGACCAACGTCGGAGCCATCGGACTGGGCATCTTCGTCCGGCTGACCGGCGCCGACACCAAGGGCGCGTACTCGCTGTTCGAGTACGTCGTGCCGCCGAACCTGGGCGGCCCGCCCACCCACATCCACACCCGGGAGGACGAGCTGTTCATCTGCACCGAGGGCCGGGTGAAGATCGAGCTCGACGGGGACGAGCACGAGCTCGGCCCGGGCGACTCCCTGCTGATGCCGCGCGGCGTGCCGCACATGTTCTACAACCCGTTCGACAGCACGACCCGGATCGTGGCCGTCGTCTCGCCGCCCGGGCTGGAGAACTACTACCAGGACCTCAGCCGGCTGCCGCCCGGCCCGCGGGACATGACCCTGGTGGCCGAGATCATGACCCGGCACGGCCTGTCCCTGAAGAAATGAGCGTGCCCCCGCCCGCCCTGACCCGCGAGGACATGGTCCGGGCGATGTGTGCCGCGGTGGACGCCGGTGACGCCGAAGCCTTCGGCCGGTGGTTCACCGACGACGCGACCTACCGCTTCGCCAACGCCGACACCCTGGTCGGCCGGCCCGCGATCGTGGCCGCCACGGCCGGCGCGGCCGGGGCCCTGCCCTGGGTGCGGCACACCGTCGAGCAGGTCGCACCCGTCGGCGACCAGCTGTTCTGCGTGTTCACCATTCACACCGCGGCCCCGGACGGCACCGAGCTGGCCCTGCCGTGCGTGACCCTGATCCGGATGTCCGACGACCAGATCTGTGACTACCGGGTGCACCTGGATATCAGCCCCGCGTTCACCGTCAGCGATTGATCCGACACGGGACATTACGAAATCGGATAGTCTGAAATCGTGACAGAGTCCGAGGTCCACGGCTGGTCGATCGTCCTGGCCGTCCAGCGAGCCGCACACGTGTCCCTCGGCGCGATCTCGAAGCGCCTGGCTCATCTGGGTCTATCGCCCGGCGAGATCAACGCCCTGGCCAATCTGGGGGCCGCCGCAGAGCCGGTGGCCGTCTCGCGATTGAGCCGGGCCGTCGGCACGCCCGCGAGCACCATGACCAGCATCCTCGACCGGCTGGCCGGCCGTGGTCTGATCACCCGCCGCACCCCGGAGTCCAACCGGCGGAGCGTCGTCATTGAGCTGAGCGACCCGGGCCGATCGGTGGCCGACGAGGTCCGGGCCGCCTTCGGTGAGATCGAGGCCGAGCTGGTTGTCGGCTTCACCGCTACTCAGGTGGATCAGTTGCGCTCGCTGCTGGAACTGCTCGCCCGGCCGTCGAGGTGACCGGCCGGCCCCAGCTCCCCGAGGACGCCGGAACGGAGGACGCCGTGCTGCAGGAGCACTTCGACCGGCTGTTTTCGCAGGTGGACGGCGCCGCCGGCTTCGGCCACCGCGAACACCTGCACCTGACCTGGCTGGCCGTGCGGCAGTTCGGCGCCGACCGCGCCACGCTGATCGTCGGCCACGGCCTGCGTCGGGTCGCGGCGTACGCCCGAATGCCGCAGAAATACCACGAAACCGTGAGTCGGGCCTGGGTTCTCCTGCTGGCCCATCACGTCGGCCGAGACCCGGTTGCTGACTTTCGCGTGTTCCTGGGCCGCAACCAGGGGCTGCTCGACAAGCGACTGCTGAACCGGTTCTATCGCTCTTCCACCCTGGCTGCGGCGCCGGCCCGCACGAGCTGGGTCGAACCCGACCTCGCCCCGCTGCCGACCTGACCCGAAGGCCAGGTCGGCCGCGCGGGAGGTAGTTCAGCGGGGGAGGTGGTTGACCGCGGCCGGCGGGGCCGGCGGCGTCGTCATCTCGCTGAGGTTGCCCAGCACGGCCCGCAGGATCACCGAACCCTGGCTCGCGATGCTGGCCACCGCGTCGTTGAGGCCGTCGGCGCCGTTCAGCACGGTCAGGTTGGCTCCCTTGAGGCCGTCGGCGGCCGCGGCCACCAGCTGGGGCAGCTGGGCGATCATGGCCTGCTCCAGTGCGATCCGGCCCTCCGCGGCCGACGCCTCGGCCGACAACCGGGTGGCGGCGGCGTTGGCGGTCGCGGTGATCTGCACCCGCTCGGCCTCGGCCTGAGCCGGCTTGATCACCTCGGCCACCAGCTGGGCCTCGCGCAGCTCGGCGTTGCGCACGGCCACCTTGGCCTGCTCCTCCAGCACCGCCTGCTGCGCCTTGGCCGCCGACAGCGGGCCGGCCTGGGCCGCCAGCTGCTGGGCCTGGTCGATCTCGGACTGGTACTGGGCCCGGGCCACCGCCGTCTCCCGGGCGTACTCGGCCTGCCGCCGGGCACTCTCCTGCTCGGCCTGCGCCGCCGCCCGGGCCGCCTCGGCCTCGGCGATCTTGGCCGCCTGGTTGACCGCCGCGCGCTGCGGGGCCGACAGGGCATCGATGTAGCCGCTGTTCAGGTCGCCGATGCTCTTGATCTGGAGGGAGTCGACGACCAGGCCCAGGTGGCCCATCTCGATCTTGGACGCCGTCAGGATGTTCTCGGCCAGGGTCTGCCGCTCGCGGATGATGCCCTCGACCGTCATCGAGCCCACGATGGAGCGCAGGTGACCGGCGAAGATCTGCCCGGTGAGCTCGTCCATCTGGCTCTGGTTGGCCAGGAACCGCTGCCCGGCGGCGGCGATCGAGCCCGGGTCGCTGCCGACCTTGAACGCGATCACGGCCGACACGATGAGCGAGATGCCCTGCTGGCTGACGCATTCCTCGTTCACCTCGGCCTCGCGCATGGCCAGGGTGAGGAACGAGGCCTTGCGGATCACCGGCACCACGAAGGCGCCGTGCCCGACGACGATCTTGAACGGTAGCCCACCGCTGGGCTTGCCGCCGCTGATGATCAAAGCTTCGTTGGGGGCGGGAACTCGGTATCCGAACATCTGAGCGTCCTTAATCTGTGGTCCGCTCCGATGGCGGACCGACTGTGGGCTGGGGGAAGTTTTCGGCGGAGGGCAGCGAACCCGCGGGCCGGCTCAGTCGCCGGGCGTGGTGTGGACGACGTCGGCGGCGCGGGCGCCCCGGCTGGCCCGGATCACCACGTGGCGACCGACCTCGAGCGGCTCGACCGCATAGGCGATCAGGCTCTCGTAGGCGCCGCGCACCCGCAGCTGGACCTCGCCGGGCACGGTGCCGCCCGGGATCCGGATGGTCACGACCGCGCTCAGGCCGACGACGGCGGAATCGGTGGGGGTCGGCTCGTGGGGCAGGAGCTCGTCCGCGTCCAGGCCGGCCACCCCCTCGGAGTCTGAGTTGCTCGCGTTCCTTGTGTCCTCATTGTGTCGTAGTGACGCCGCCGGGTGCGCCGGCGTTGCACCGACCGGCCGAATGCCTGCGATCGGCTGAATGCCTGCCATCGGCGCGATCGGCCGGTCGGTGAACGTCGCCGGGGTGGGCTTTTCCCCACCCCGGACCGGCACCGTAGAGCCATGTCGCCCGGCGTCCTCGATTTCTAGCGTTGAACCCGACGGCGCACCCGGCGCCGCGGGGAACGGACCGGCCGAGATCGACCGGTCCGTGAAGGCGAGGCTTCAGATGGACCGATCGAAACCACCAGCGCTCGAACTGGCCGGCGTGAGCATGGTCTACGGCCGCGAACCGAACCCGGTGGCCGCCCTTGACGGGGTGAGCCTGGCCGTGGCGGCCGGGTCCTTCACCGCGGTGATGGGCCCTTCCGGCTCGGGCAAGAGCACCTTCCTGCACTGCGCGGCCGGGCTGGAGCGGCCCACCGCCGGCTCGGTCACGGTCGCCGGCACCCCGCTGGCCGACCTCGGCGACGAGCGGCTGGCCCGGTTCCGGCGCACCGGGGTCGGCTTCGTCTTCCAGAGCTTTCACCTGCTGCCGTACCTGACCGCGGCCCAGAACGTCGAGCTGCCCCTGAGGCTGAGCAGCCGCCGGGGCAAGCGGGGCCGGGTCGAGCAGGCCCTGGCCGAGGTCGGCCTGACCGACCGGGCCCAGCACTACCCGGCCCAGCTCTCCGGCGGCCAGCAACAGCGGGTGGCGGTGGCCCGGGCCCTGGTCACCGAACCGGCCGTCATCTTCGCCGACGAGCCGACCGGGGCCCTGGACTCGGCCGGGGCCCGCTCGCTGCTGGCCCTGCTGCAGACCGCGGCCCGCCGGCACGGGCGGACCATCGTCATGGTGACCCACGACCCGGTGGCCGCCGCCTACGCCGACTCGGTGCTGTTCCTGCTGGACGGGGCCATCCACGCCCGGATGCAGCAGCCCACGCCCGAAGCGGTGGCGGCCCAGATGACCCGCCTGGGCGAGCTCGCCGTCCGGGCCCGCGACACCCGCATGACGGCCGGAGCCGGGCGATGAGCGCGCTCGCGGTGCGTTCGCTGAGGGGCCGGACCACGGCCTTCGCCGCCTGTGCCCTCTCGATCTTTCTCGGGTCGAGCGTGATCCTGGCCTTCCTGAGCCTGCTCGACACCGCCGCCGGGCCCGGCGTCTCGGCCGCCGACCAGAGCACCCTGCGCACGATCGCCCTGGTCGTCGGGGGCTGGGGGGTGATGATCGTGCTGTTCTCGGTGGCCTCGACCCTGGGGCTGAGCGTGCGGGCCCGGGCGGTGGAGTTCGCCCTGCTGCGCACCATCGGGGCCGGACGGCGTCAGATCCGCCGGCTCGTGGTGGGCGAGACCGTGCTGGTGGCCGTGGTCGCCACCCTGGCCTCGGTGCTGCCGGGCTGGTTGCTGGGCCGGCTGGTGGTGCACCTGCTGAGCCACGGCGACCTGGTGGCGAGCACGGTCCGGCCCCGGGTCGGCCTGCTGTCGATCGGCGTCACGATGCTGGCCCTGCTGCTGGCCTCGGCCGGGGCCGGCCTGCTGGCGGCCCGGGCGGCGACCCGGGCCTCGGCCACGTCGGCGCTCGGCGGGGCTCGGATCGACGTGGTGCGCACCAGTCGGGCCCGGATCGGTTTCGGCCTCCTCCTGATGGCGGTGGGCGCGACCTACTCGACGCTCACCGTGACCGTGATGAACGGCAGCCACGACCCGTACGCGGCGATGAGCACGGCCGGTCCGGCGTCCGTGTTCTGGTCCCTGGGCCTGGCCCTGCTGGCGGCACCGCTGCTGCGGGCGGTCGCGGTGCCGGCCGGTCCGGTGCTGCGCCTCAGCCGGGTCTCGGGTTACCTGGCCCAGTCGGCCGTGCGGCGCCGTCCGCACCAGTCCGGGACGGCGCTGGCCCCGGTGATCGTGTTCGTCGGGATCTCGACCGGCACGCTGTACCTGATGGCGGTGCAGAACTCGGTGACGGCGACGCCCGACACCGACGGGCGGGCGGTCGAGCTGCTGAACTACGTCGTGGTCGCCCTGATCGCCGTCTTCGCCGCCATCATGGTGGTGAACACCCTGGTCACCGTCGTGTCCCAGCGCCGGCGGGAGTTCGCCGCCCAGCGTCTGACCGGGGCCGGCGGCCGGCAGCTGATCGCCATGGTCGGCTACGAGGCGGCCCTGATCCTGGTGACCGGGATCGCCTTCGGCGCTCTGGCCTCGCTGGGCACGGTGATCCCGTTCACGGTGGCCCGCACGGACGGCTGGTGGCCCGGCAACGGCCCGGGGCTGTTCCTGGCCGTGAGTGCGGCGGCAGTGACGCTGACCCTGGCCACGGCCCTGCTCGCGGCCCGGCGAGCGGTGCGGGCGCCGGTGCTGGCCGCGATCGCCGCCCTGTGACGTCCACCCGATGAGGAGCCGATGATGAGCACCACGGTCTGGGAGACTGGCGGGATGTCCGAGCTGGCGTTCCCGGCCGTCCTGCCGGTCGACCGGGCCGGCCTGATCGCCCGGTTACGCCTGACTCTCTGGGCCGGGGCCTACTTCCTGGCCTGGATCCCGTCGCTGCTGCTGTTCGTCGTGCTGGTGGTGTCGCTGGGGCTGACGCCGGTGATCGCCGGCGCGCTGTTCCTGCTGGTTCTGGTGCCGGTGCTGGCCGCGCTGACCGGGGCCCACCGGTCGGTCACCTCGCAGCTGAGCGGCGAGCCGATCCCGGGCGTGTACGCCGACACGACCGGGGCCGACCTGCCCCGGCGCCTGCTGATCTGGGCCCGGGACCGGACCCGGTGGCAGGACCTGGCCTTCGTCGGGTTCGACACCACCGGCGGGATGGCCCTCTGCTACCTGGTGCTGGCCTGCGCGGTCTCGCCGGTCAGCCTGTTCGTGCAGCCCTTCGTGTACGGCAGTGCGTGGTGGTTCCTGCTCTGGCTGCTGATCCCGCTGGGGGTGGTGCTGTGGTGGGTGCTCACCCCGATCCTGATGCGGGTCCGGCTGCGGGTCGAGGCCCGGATCCTGGGGGCCTCCGCGACCCGCGACCTGGAGCAGGAGGTGGTTCGGGTGGCGGCGTCCCGGGCCGAGGCGCTCGACCACTCGGCGGCCGAGCTGCGCCGGGTGGAGCGTGACCTGCACGACGGCGCCCAGGCCCGGATCGTCTCGCTCGGCATGAATCTCGGTCTGGCCCAGGAACTTCTGCGGTCCGACCCGGACCAGGTGGCGGCCATGCTGGAGGAGGCCCAGGCCACCACGCTCTCGGCCCTGGACGATCTGCGGACCGTGGTCCGGGGCATCCACCCGCCGGTGCTGGCCGATCGCGGGCTGCTCGGGGCCCTGCAGGCTCTGGCCCTGGACGTCGCCCTGCCGGTGACCCTGCGCGGTGACCTGGCCGGCCGGCCGCCGGCCCCGGTGGAGTCGGCGGTCTACTTCGCGGTCGCCGAGTGCCTGGCCAACGTGGTCAAGCACAGCCGGGCCGGGCAGGTCCAGATCGACGTCGAGCACCGGGCCGGGCTGCTGCTCGTGGTCGTGCTGGACGACGGTGTGGGCGGGGCCGAGGTCGGGGCCGGCACCGGGTTGCGCGGGATCGAGCGCCGGCTGTCACCCTTTGAGGGCAGGATGGCCCTCGACAGTCCGCCCGGCGGCCCGACCACCGTGACCCTGGAGCTGCCGTGCGAGTTGTCATCGCCGAAGACCTCGCCCTCCTCCGGGACGGGCTGACCCGGATGCTCACCGCCTACGAGTTCGACGTGGTGGCCGCCGTCGGCGACGCGCAGGCCCTGGCCGTGGTGCTGGAGCAGGAGCCGGTCGATCTGGTCCTGCTCGACGTGCGGATGCCGCCGACCTTCACCAACGAGGGCCTGGCCGCGGCGATCGAGGCCCGCCGGCGCCGTCCGGGCCTGCCGGTCGTCGTCCTCAGTCAGTACGTCGAGCAGTTGTACGCCCGCGAGCTGCTGTCCTCGGGGGAGGGCGCGATCGGCTACCTGCTGAAAGATCGGGTGGCCGACGTGCGGACCTTCGTCGACTCGGTGCGCCGGGTCGCGGCCGGAGCCACCGTGCTCGACCCGCAGGTGGTCTCGGCGCTGGTGGCCCGGGTGGACGCGCGCCCGGCCACGGCCCGGCTGACCACCCGCGAGCGGGAGGTGCTGGTGCTGATGGCCGAGGGCCGGTCCAACGCCGCCATCGCGGCCCGGATGGTGGTCACCGAGAAGGCGGTCGGCAAGCACATCAACAACATCTTCGCCAAGCTCGACCTGCCGATGGCGGCCGACGACAACCGGCGGGTGCTGGCCGTGCTGCGCCACCTGCAGGAGCCGGGCTGAACCGGCCGCGGGCTCAAGTTCGCCGGCCGGCCGGTCGATGCCCGGCCTGACCCGGTGCGCGTCCGTCGGCAAGGCCCCAGAAAGGGCATCCGTGACATGGCTTTTCTGGCCGATCTGCGCATCCGCGCCAAGATCCTGCTGCTGGCCGGCCTGGCCGTGGTGCTCACCGCCGTCGTCGGCCTGACCGGCGAGCTCGTGGTCGCCCACGTGGCCCGCACCGGCAAGCAGATCGCCACGGTGACGTCGGCCCGCCAGGTGGCGGCGATGGAGGTGCAGCGGGACTGGGCCGCGCACCGCCGGCTGATCCTGGACACCACGCTGTCGACCGGGGCCGCCCAGACCGCGTCCGAGGCGGGCGTGGCGCTGACCGAGACGAAGGTCCTGCTCGGCATCGCCTACCTCGACAAGGGGGCCTCGTCCGAGGAGCGGGTCATCCTGGCGGCTCTACGGACGACCGTGGCCGACGCCGAAAAGGTCTATCAGGACAAGATTCTTCCGCTGGCCCACCGCGACGATCTGGCCGGCGACGACTACCGCGGGCTCGGCGTCACCCTGCAGACCGAACTCTGGCCGGTGGCCGACCGGATGACCGGCGAGACCGACAAGCTGAACGCCTACTACACCCAGCAGATGAAGGCCCAGGTGGCGTCCTCACGCAGCGAGGCCCGCCGGGCGGCGGTGGAGATCTGGGTGTTCACCGGCCTCGGCGCGCTGCTGCTGTTCGCCTTCGGCTTCTGGATCGCGCGGCTGGTCGCCGATCCGGTGGCCCGGGTGCGCGACGGCCTGCGGGCGCTGGCCGCGGGCAACCTCACCCATCACGTCGGGGTCGAGAGCAAGGACGAGATCGGCCAGATGGCCCAGGACCTCAACCAGGCTCAGCGGGCGCTGCGCTCGGCGATGGTCGAGATCAGCGGTACCTCGGTCACTCTGGCCGGGGCGGCCGAGGAGCTGAGCGCCGTCTCGACCCAGGTTGCGCTCAACTCCACCAAGACGTCGGCCCAGGCCAGCACCCTCAGCGGCACCGCCAGCGAGGTGTCCAGCGGGGTGCAGACCGTGGCCGCGGGCACCGAGCAGATGAGTTCCAGCATCCGCGAGATCGCCACCTCCTCGGCCGAGGCGGTCCGGGTCGCGGCCAGCGCGATGAGCGAGGCCGGCACCGCGCAGGCGACGGTGGCCAAGCTCGGCGCCTCCAGCCAGGAGATCGGCGACGTGGTCAAGGTGATCACCACGATCGCCGAGCAGACCAACCTGCTGGCGCTGAACGCCACCATCGAGGCCGCCCGGGCCGGCGAGGCCGGCAAGGGCTTCGCCGTGGTCGCCGAGGAGGTCAAGCAACTGGCCCAGGGAACGGCCCGGGCCACCGAGGAGATCACCCAGCGGGTCGAGACGATTCAGGCCGACACCCAGGACGCCGTCAGCGCGATCGCCCGCATCTCGCAGACCATCGCCGACGTCAACTCGTTCCAGACCACCATCGCCTCGGCGGTCGAGGAGCAGACGGCCACCACCTCGTCCATCTCGAGCAGCATCAGCAGCGCCGCGGCCGGGGCGGCGGCCATCGCCTCCGACGTGGGGGCCGTCTCGGACGCGGCGCGATCCTCGACCGAGGGGATCGCCGAGGCCCAGCGAGCCACGGTCGAGCTGGCCGGGCTGTCCACCAATCTGCAGCGGCTGGTCGGCCAGTTCACCATCTGACTCACCGTCTCGGCCTCGTTCGATCCGGCTCGTCTGGCCGGTTCGGCGAGCTCGGTTAGGGTTGTCTTCGCGGGACTCGAGCGGAGGTGAGCAACCCATGTCGCACAGCGTGCTGCTCGTCCTGCTCGCCGTCGTGGTCGTTCTGCTGGTCGGGGTGCTGATCGCGGCGATCGTCTTCCTGGTCAAGCTGATTCGGCTGTGGTCGGTGGTCAACAGCCCCGACATGCCGATGGCGGGCAAGGTCGCGTTCTGGGGCTCGGCCATCTATGCCGTGTTCCCGATCGACGTCCTGCCCGATCCGGTCTATCTCGACGATCTCGGCGTGCTGATGGGTGCGGTCGCGTACATCACCGGGCTGGCCCGCAAGAACGGCCTGCTCGGCGGGGGCGATCGATCCGGACCGCGGCAGCCACCGCAGCCACCGCCCGGGGCGTCGCGCTGGTCGGGGCCGGTCGTGCCGGGCGAGGTCGTCGACGACGAGAACCACCGGTCACCGCACCGCCCGATCTGATCGGGCTGACTCGGCTGAATCGGGCTGACTCCGGATCAGCGGGGCTGAGAGGCCCGGGCGATCCGGGCGGCCGCGACACCGGCGCCGAACCCGTTGTCGATGTTGACCGTGACCACGCCGGCCGCGCAGGTGTTGAGCATCGCCAGCAGGGCGGTGAGGCCGTCCATGTGCCAGCCGTACCCGACGCTGGTGGGGACGGCGATCAGCGGCGTACCGAAGAGCCCGCCCAGCACCGAGGGCAGGGCCGCCTCCATGCCGGCCACGGCGACGATCGCGTCGGCGGCCCCGATCCGGTCGACCTGGGCCAGCAGCCGGTGCAGGCCGGCCACCCCGACGTCGGCGATCAGATCCGGCTCGGCCCCGAAGACCGACACCGTGGTGGCGCACTCCTGGGCCACCGGCAGGTCGGACGTGCCGGCGCAGACCACGGCGACGCGGCCCCGGCCGGCCGGCGGCCGGCCCAGGACGACGGTCCGGGCCAGATCGTCGATCCGGGCCCCGGCCAGCTCCTGCCGGCAGAGCTCGCGGGCGGCGTCGTCCACCCGGGTGGCCAGAATCGCCCGCTCGGGGTGAGCCTCGTGCAGCCGGCGCAGCGAGGTGGCGATCTGGTCGGGGGTCTTGCCCGCACCGAACACCACTTCCGGGTCGCCGGTCCGGCCGGCCCGGTCGAGGTCGAGCTTCGCGAAGCCCAGATCGGCCGTGGACGGGCCGATGCCGGCGTCGCCTTCTTCCATGGACGTGACCCTAACCATCCGAAAGCGGTGGCGGGTTCCAGATCGTGCCCGCGGTGCCGGCGGCGAGGTGCTGCTCGTAGCCGGCCACCTTGGCGGTGATCAGGCTCAAGCATTCGTTCAGCTCGCTCAGGCGCTCGTGGATGTACTGCTCGTGCCGGCGCAGCAGCACCAGCCGTTCCGGCTCGTTGCCCTCGCCCTCGCGGACCAGTTCGGCGAACCGCCGGATGGTGGCCAGTGGCATGCCGGAGGCGCGCAACAGCAGGCAGGTGCCCAGCCAGTCGACGTCCCAGCGGGAGTAGACCCGCCGGCCGCTCGAGCTGCGCCGGACCGCGGTGGTGAACAGCCCCTCTCGCTCGTACAACCGCAGAGTGTGCACGCTCAGCCCGGTGCGCTCGGCGACCTGGCCGATGCTCAGGTCGGTCTCGGTCGTGCTCATGGAGCCGAGAATACGGCAGTTGACCTAGACCGAGGTCTAGCATCTAGCGTCCTGATCATGACGACGCAGATCACGCCGCAGCACCCGATCGGCTCGGGGTTCGGGCCGCGCAGTACCGCGGACGACGTCCTGGCCGGCCTTGACATCAGCGGCCGACTGGCCGTGGTGACCGGCGGGTACTCGGGGATCGGGCTGGAGACCAGCCGGGCCCTGGCCCGGGCCGGAGCCCGGGTGATCGTTCCGGCCCGGCGTCCCGTCGCCGCCTGCCAGGCGCTGGCCGAGGTGAGAGGGGTCGAGGTCGACGAGCTCGACCTGGCCGATCTGGGCAGTGTCCGTGACTTCGCCGACCGGTTCCTGGCCTCCGGCCGGAGCATCGACATCATGATCAACGGGGCCGGGATCATGGCCTGCCCCGAGACCCGGGTCGGGCCGGGCTGGGAGGCCCAGTTCGCCGTCAACCACCTCGGGCACTTCGCGCTGGTCAACCGGCTCTGGCCGGCTCTGGCCGCCGGGGCCGGGGCCCGGGTCGTGGCGGTCTCCTCCGGTTACCAGATCTCGGCCATCCACTGGGACGACCTGCAGTTCGAGCGCCACTACGACAAGTGGCAGGCCTACATCCAGGCCAAGACGGCCAACGTCCTGTTCGCGATCGAACTCGACCGACTCGGTTCGACCGCCGCGGTCAGGGCCTTCTCGCTGAATCCGGGGGCCGTCCTCACCCCGCTGCAGCGGCACCTGGCCCGCACGGAGATGGTCGAGGCGGGTTGGACCGACGCCGAGGGCAACGGGATCAATCCCGACTTCAAGACGACGGCACAAGGTGCGGCCACCCAGGTCTGGGCGGCCACCTCACCGCAACTGGCCGGCCTGGGCGGGGTCTACCTGCAGGACTGCGACCTCGACGAACCACCGGCCGACGCCGCCCGGGCCGGTGAGTTCACGAGCTACGCCGAGCAGGCTCGGCGCCTCTGGGCCCTCTCCGGCGAACTCACCGGCGTGGACGCGTTCGCCACCGGAGTCCCCGGCCCCCCGGACCGGGCATACTGAGCCCGCCGGCCCCGCAAGCACGAGGCCGCCCGGGTGACTTCTGGAGGCCGTGATGGTCGAACCGCGTATCCACCTCGATCCCGAGATGTCGCTGGGGGCGGTGGAGAAGCTGCGCGGCCCGCTGGAGGACCAGCTCACCTCAGCCCTGCAGGTGGCCGTCGATCAGGTGGACGACGACTACCACGGCGAGAGCGTCGAGCAGGTCACCGGCGAGTTGCTGGAGAAGACCAAGTCAGGCCTGCACAAGGACATCGCCGCCGGCTTCGAGCCGGACCAGGAGCAGTTGCGCTCGGTGGCGGCGACGATCGTGGCCGACAACACCTGAGCCGGCTCGTTCAGCGCCCGGCCGGGTGCCGGTCGGAGGCCGGCCGCTCGTCGCTGCTGCTTCGCTCGTCCGAGGTGCTCCGCTCGTCGGCGGTGGGGCGGTTGCGCTCGAACAGCTCCCGGTCGCTCACGGCGCCGGTGTGGTCGCTGTCGAACAGGGCACTGGTGACGATCCGGCGCGGATTCATCGACCGAAGATCGAGGTCAGCCATGTCGGCGGGCAGTTCGGACTTGAAGTCGTTGACCGCGACGTCGGCCATCGAGCGCAGCTTCTTGATCACACGGGCGGCCTCCATGGCGGCCCGGGGGAGCTTCTCGGGGCCGAAGACGAGCATGGCGAGCAGGCTCAGGACGATGATCTCGCCGAATCCGAAGTTGTTGAACATGGCTGATCCCTAGGGGTTGAGCTGCTGGATGAGGAGAAGAACGTTCAGCCCGGTGAGGCCGGCCACGACCAGGCTCATCGCGGCGATCATCACCGGGGAGTTCACGTGCTCGCCCATCAGCGACCGGCGGCTGGTCAGGACCAGCAGCGCCACCAGGGCGAACGGGATGCCGAACGACAGCACCACCTGGCTCAGCACCAGGACGCCGGTCGGATCGGCGCCCAGGCTGAGCAGCAGCAGGGCCGGCGTCATGGTGATCAGGCGCCGGGCCCACAGCGGGATGGTGGTTCCCAGGAAGCCGGTCATCACGACCTGACCGGCCAGGGTCCCGACGCTGGACGAGGAGATGCCCGAGGCCAGCAGTGCCGCCGCGAAGGCCAGGGCGGCACCGCCGCCGACGAGTTGGCCGAGACCGGTGTGGACGCCTTCGAGGCTGATCGCCGACGCCGTTCCGTGATGGTGAAACAGCCGGGCGGCCACGGCCAGCATGCTCAGGTTGACCAGGCCGGCCAGGCTCATGGCCACGGCGATGTCGAGGCGCTCGAACCGCAGCAGGCGCCGGACGTCACCGACGGCCGGGGTGCTGATCCGCCTGCTGGTGAGGTCGGAGTGCAGGTAGATGGCGTGCGGCATCACGGTGGCCCCGACGATTCCGACCGCCAGCAGCAACGCGTCCGAGCCGAGCCGGCCCGGCACCAGGCCGGACAGGCTGCCCGACGGCGAGGGCGGTACTCGGAACACCAGGTAGACGAAGCCGGCCGAGATGAACAGCAGCAGCGCGCCGATGGCCAGCTCGAACGGCCGGTGCCCGCGTCGCTGCAGGGAGAGCACCACGAACGCCAGGACGGCGGTGGTCGCCCCGGCCAGCGGCAGCGGCATCGAGAACAGCAGGTGCAGGCCGATCGCCGCGCCCACGAACTCGGCGATGTCGGTGGCCATGGCCACCACCTCGGCCTGGGCCCACATCAGCCAGACGCCGGCCCGGGGCATCGTCTCGCGGCAGAGCTGGGGCAGGTTGCGGCCGGTGACGATGCCCAGCTTGGCGGAGAGGAACTGGATCGGCATCGCCACCAGGTTGGCCAGCAGGACGACCCACATCAGCCGGTAGCCGGTGCTGGAGCCACCCTGGAAGTTGGTGGCGAAGTTGCCCGGGTCGACGTAGGCGATGGCGGCCACGAAGGCCGGGCCGAGCGCGGCCACGACCCGGATCCGCGAGCGCCGGCGGGGCCCGGCCGCGGTCGCCGGCAGGCCGGCCAACTCCACGGTGGGGGAGAGGGTCTGAGTCACGATGCTCCTGCCGATCTGGTCGAGGGCCGGGCCGCAAGACTGAATGGTGTTGCCGGGGCGTGGTGTTCACGCCCCGGCCTCACCGTGGGTTCCGTGCTGGGGTTCGGGCGCTGAGGCTCAGGCGCTGGTGTTCAGCGAGCCGTTCACGCCGTGCGGGAAGAACCCGCCCTTGCTGACCTTCGCCGGGTTCAGGTAGGCGATGTTCAGCACCTGGCCGTAGGAGCGGCTGTAGGTGATGCCGTTCCAGTCGGTCGGCGTGAGGTTGGCCTTCTTGTGGATGCCCTGGTCGGTGTCCTTCTTGCCGTCCAGGCTGTCGCGGGCGTCGGACAGCTTCTGCACCGCCGAGTGCAGGCCCTTCTCGAACAGGGCGCTGCGGATGATGCCGGCGTGGTAGGCCTCGACCGACAGGATGCCCGCCGCCGCCTCCAGGTAGGTCTTGTTGGTGATCAGCGGTGCGGCACCCTTGTACGCGGTGACGCCCACGTCCTCGAACAGGAAAGCGGCCAGCAGGAAGTTGTTCTCGTTGGCGTACGGGTCGAACGTCTGGTGGGCGCCGATCAGCTTGGCCGCCCGGGCGGCCGCGGTGAAGCTGGTCTTGATGTCGATCGAGGGACGGGAGACGGCGGCGCTGCCCAGCGCCGTCCGCAGGAACTTGACGTGCTTGAGCTCGTCGCCGGCGATCTCGACGGCGTACTCCTGGATCCGCTTGGTCTTGAACGGAACCTTCTTGCCGCCGGTGACGCCACCGCGGGTGCCGGTGCCGTGGGTGAGCTTGTCGGTCAGGCCGTAACCGTGGACGGCGTTGGAGTAGAACTCGGCCTCCAGGTACTCCAGGTTCAGCGCGAAGTTCAGGATCGCGCCGTCGCTGACGGCGTCGGCGGCGAAGGCCGAGCCACCGCCGAGCGAGGGCAGGGCGGCGACGCCGACGGCGCCCAGGCCGAGGGCTCCGGCGCTCTTGAGGAAGAGGCGACGGTCGGCCTCGTTCTCGGAGCTACGGCTGATCATGTCTCGTACGAGCTGCTTTCCGAACATCAGTGATTCTCCTTCTGGAAGGGATGGAACCTTGTGCTGCGTCCGAAGGTTCAGGGCGCGGTCGGGGGAGGGTGATCGGGCGTGCTCGACCACCCGGGCCTGCCGGGGGCAGGTCGGTGGTGTTTCTGAGGGGAGATTCGGGGCGCTGGGCTCAGCGCCGGGGCTCGTCCAGCGACGACAGTTCGTCGTCGGTCAGGTCGAAGGCCAGAGCGGCCTCGGCCCGGGCGGCGGCCCGCCGGTCGTGAACGATGGCGAAGGCCAGGGCCAGGCCGTAGAGCAGGCAGAGCGGCACGACCAGGGCGAGCATGGTGAACGGGTCCTGGCTGGGGGTGGCCCCGGCGGCGAAGACCCCGATGCCGAAGATGATTCCCCGGGTCCAGCGCTTGAGCCGGGCCGCCGACAGAACGCCGGCCACGTTGAGCATGACGACCAGGAGCGGGAATTCGAAGCTGGCTCCGAAGACCAGTACCAGGGCGGTCACGAAGGACAGGTAGCTGTCGAAACTGAGCAGCGGAGCGACGCTTCCGGTGGCGAAGCCGAGCAGGAACTCAAGCCCCCGAGTCAGGGTGAGCCAGGCGAAGGTGCCGCCGAGTGCGAACAGGCTCAGGGACGACACCACGAAAAACGTTGCGTAGCGGCGTTCGTTGCGCAACAGGGCCGGGGTGACGAACCGCCACATCTGGTAGAGCCAGACCGGCGACGACAGCGTGATGCCGGCGTAGAGGGAGAGTTTCAGCGTCACCCGGAAGGCGTCCAGGACGCCGGTGACGATGAGGGTGCAGCGGCCCTGCAGGAGCCGGTAGCTGTTCGGCAGGGCACAGTAGGGCCCGGTCAGGGCGTGCAGCATGACCGCGTGGAACACGAACGCCACGATCGAGCCGATCACGATGGCCAGGGCTGAGATGAGGGCCCGGCGGCGTAGTTCCCGCAGGTGGGGAACCATCGCCATCAGGCCGCCGGTGTCCGGCGGGGTTTCGATGAGGTCGTCCGCGAGCGCGGTCATGGCATCGGCCCGGCGCTCAGCGAGTGTGGTTGACGGCGCCGGAGTCGAGGATCGGCTCGGAGACGGTGACCGGCTCGCGGTTGATGACCTCGCGGTTGATGGCCGGGGCCACAACAGGTTCGCGATCGGCCGGGACGGCGACCGAGGGGGCCGGGCGCGGTTCGTCGTGCATGTCCTTGAGTTCGGTCTTCAGGATCCGGGCCGACTTGCCGAGGGAGCGGGCGGCGTCGGGCAGTCGCTTGGCGCCGAACATCATGACGAAGATTCCGGCAACGATGATGAGGTGCCAGGGTCCGAGAAGGTCCATCGGAGAACTCCTTAGGTTGACGTTTGCGTGCTCACATCACCCATTCGGCGCGTCTCCCCGGACGGATTGGCCGGTTTGGAAACTATTTTGAAACAAGCGTTTCCAGCGGTGACAGTGGATCACCACCTCAGCTGAAGTATTCGCCGGTCCCGATCACCGAGCCGTAGGCAAGATTCTCGAAGTCGCCGCCCTGGTAGCCGTAGCTGGTCGAGCCGAACAAGTTCCAGGAGAGCACCCGTCCGGTGTTGCGGTACTTCTTGGCCGTGCCGATGTCCTCGCCCGGGTCGCCGATCAGCACGGTCGAGGTCGGTCCCTCCTCGAGCACTGGGGTGGCCGAGAACTGGGTGCCCAGCGCGCTGCCGACCCTGTCACCGGCCTCGGCCGCACCGGGTAGCCCACTGCCCTCGCTGAGCGCGGTCGAGGGGCACTCGGCGTCCACCAGGAACGGGCGGACCGTGATGGTCACCGAACCGGCGTCCTTGACCTTGCCGATGTCCTCGCCGGGGGCGCCGATCACCATCGAGGGTGACTGCTGGGAGCAGTTCAATGTCGCCCGGGTCAGCGCCGCCCCGAACTCGTCGCCGGCCTCGACCGTGCCCGGGATCCCGGGGCTGTCCTGGGTGAGCGCCTCCCGGGGGCTCACGGTCGTCACGTCGTCGCTGGTGGGCACGGTGAACACCTGCACCGCCCCGGCGTCCGCGAGAGAGCCGACGTCCTCGCCGGGCATGCCGACGTAGGTGCCGCCGAAGCTGACCGCGGCTCCGAACCGGTCGCCGGCCTCGGCCACCCCGGGTACGCCGGTGGTGTCCTGGGTGAAGGTCTGCGCCTGGACCAGGGCGTGGGAGGCCGGATCGGTGCGCAGCGCCTGCACCTCGCCCGCGTCGGCGGCCGGGCCGACGTCCTCATGGGGCACCCCGACCACCGCCTTGTGGACCCCGGCCGCCAGCACCTCACCGAACCGGTCGCCGGTCTCGGCGCTCTCGCCCAGCAGCGGATCGTCCTGGGTGATGGTGTTCAGCAGGGTGGTGGATCCGGTCGCGCTCACCTCGTAGCGGTACACCGTGCCCGCGTCGGTGTGGCCGGCCACGGTGGTTCCCGGGGCACCGATCCACAGGTCCTGAATCCCGGACCCGTCCAGCCGGGGCGTGACCGTCACCGCGGCGCCGTACTCGTCACCGGTGACGCCGGCGCTCAGGGTGCGCGCGCCGGTCGGGGTGATCCCGAACGGCGTCCCGAAGAGGAGGTCGACCCGGCCCGGGGCGGCACGCTCGAGGGCGGACGGCGCGCCGACGACCAGGTCGGGAAAGTGGTCCCCGTTCAGGTCGGCGTTCACCACGGCCGCCCCGAACTGGGCCTCGTCGGCGCCGGCCTGGACGGCCAGCCCGGCTCCGCGCTCGTCCAGCACCTGCCCGCCGGCCCGGGCCCGCCGCTGGTCGAGCGTGCCGGCGTTCTGGGTCAGGCGCCCGAAGTAGGTGGGCACCCCGACCGTGCTCACCGGGGGCAGGTCGAGGTCGGCAGGGTCGAGCGCGGCCCGGGCTGTCGGCGGGGCGCCCGGGGCCGACGCTCGATCGGCGCAGCCGGCGCTCAGCAGGGCGGCGGTGAGCAGCAGCACCGGGCCGACGCTCACCGATCGCCACCGTCGGCCGGGTCGGGCGCTGGTGAGCATGGTTTCCCCTGTCGTCGTCGTCAGGTCGGGTGATCTTCCACGCTAGCCCGGCCCACACCGATCAGGGTGGATCCCGGGCTCAGCTGAAGTCTGGGATCGCCCCGCGCGAGCCGACCGCCCGGCCCTTGGGCTCCTCCCAGTCCTCCTGGCGGCCGAGCGCCGTCTGGTCGAGGAAGCCGTAACCGTCACCGACCGCCTCGGTGCCCCGGGCGAACACCGAGTAGGTGTGGAACACCTCGTCGCCGTCGCGCAGGAAGCAGCTGTAGCCGGGCTGCTCCATCGGCTGGTCCGCGGTCTTGAGGATCCAGTCCATCCCGGCCTCGACCAGCTCGTCCGGACCGCGGTAGTTGAACTGGATCGGCGCCTTCGCGGCGTCCAGGGTGACGTGGAAGTCGTAGTTGAAGTCCGACCCGAACGAGGAGTACACCGGCACCGTCCAGCCCCGCTCGGCCCAGTATTTGTCCAGCTTCCCCAGCGGGGCCCGGGCCACGACGGCGAAAGTGGTGGTGCGGGCCTTCAGGTGCCGCAGCAGGCCCTCGGAGATCTCGTCGACGGCGGCGGTGCAGCTGCCGCACCCGTCGTCCCAGCTCGGGTCGAACATGAAGTGCTGGACGATGAGCTGGCGCTCGCCGTCGAACAGCTCCAGCAGGCTGAGCGGCCCGGCCGGGCCCTCGAACCGGTAGTCCTTCTCGATCCGGACCATCGGCAGCTCGCGGCGGCGCGTGTTCAGCGCATCCTTCGCGCGGGTGAACTCCTTTTCCTGCAGCAGCAGCTCCTTGCGGGCCCGCAGCCATTCTTCCCGGGAGGCGACCTTCGGCAGAGTGTTCTCATCCATGCCGGGTAGGACGAAGTCGCCGGGCTGAACTCATCGATCACGGGCCGCTCGGGCTGCTCAGGTCGAATAGGCCGAGTGTCGGGTGGCGCGGGTGGCGGTGGCCAGGTCGGCGGCCAGCTGGGGGATGGTGGCGCTGGTCAGGGCACTGATCGTGATCCGCACCCCGGGCTCGCTGGCCTGCCGGAACCGGCTGCCCGGGGCCACCGCCCAGCGAGCCCGCAGCAAGCCGGTGACCACGGCGGTCTCGTCGGCCACCGGGACCCACACGTTCAGGCCGGTGGCCCCGATCGCGGGCACGCCCCGGTGGGCCAGCTCGGCGATCAGCTGCTCGCGGCGGCGGTCGTAGACGACGGCCGAGTGCGCGATCACGGACGCCGTCTGCTCGCTCGTCCACAGGTGCAGCACCAGCCGCTGCAGCAGCGTCGAGACCCAGCCCGAGCTGACCCGGGTGCGGCCCTCGACCCGGGCGATCGTCGCTTCGTCGCCGGCGATCAGGGCCAGCCGCAGGTCGGGCCCGTAGGGCTTGGACGCCGAACGGACGAAGGCCCAGGAGTCGGTGGCCCCGGCCAGGGCGGCCAGGGGGACCCCGGCCAGCTCGGCGGCGTGGTCGTCCTCGATCACCACGGTGTGCCGGTGGCCGGCCAGGACCGCCCGCAGTTGGTCGGCGCGGGCGGGGGTGAGGAAGGCCCCGGTCGGGTTGTGGGCCCGGCTGGTGACGATCACCGCCGCGGCGCCGGCCCGCAGCGCGGCGGCCAGGGCCTCGGGGAGTGGGCCTTCGCCGTCCACCGCGATCGGGAACCGCCGCAGGCCGAGGGCCGCGACCAGGTCGAGGGCGTTCGGCCAGCCCGGATCCTCGACCGCGACGATGTCGCCCGGCCGGAGCTGGGCCGACAGCACCCGGGCGATCGCGTCCAGGCCCCCGCCGGCCAGGGTGATCGCCGGGGCCGGCACCCCCTCGGCGGCCAGTCGCTCCCGGCCGCGGGCCAGGATCTCGGGCAGCACGAAGGCGGCCGGGGCCGGAGCCGGGCCGAGGTCGCTCAGCGGCGGCAGTTCGGGCAGCAGGGCCGGGTCGGGCTGCCCGGTGGTCAGGTCGGTGACGCCGTCCTCGATCGGGGGCAGGGCCGAGCGGGCGGCCACCGGCGGCCGCGGGCGGACGAACGTGCCCGAGCGGCCGCGCGACTCCAGCAGCCCCCGCTCGCGCAGCGACTTGTAGGCCAGGGCGACCGTGCCCGGGGCCACCCGTAGTTCACCGGCCAGCGAACGCACGCTGGGCAGCGGCTGGCCCGGCGGCAGGGCTTCGGCCCGGATCGCGGTCTCGAGGCTGTCGGAAATCTCCTTGGCGTTCCGCCCAGTCACTCGATACTGTACCGATACCATCCAGGCACTGTACCAGTACAAGGAGCCGATCGTGTCCTCCGGCAGTTACGACGTGAGCGCCCAGACGACCCCCACCCGCTCTCGCGAGCGGGTCTCCTACGACCGGGCCGCCGTGCATGCCGTGCTCGACGAGGCGGTGCTCTGCCACGTCGGGTTCGTGATGGACGGCGCGCCGGTGGTGCTGCCGCAGTTGCACGCCCGGGTCGAGGACCACCTCTACCTGCACGGATCCACCGGGGCCCGGGCCCTGCGGGCGGCCGGGGGCGGCGGATTGCCGGTCTGCGTGACCGCCACCCTGCTGGACGGCCTGGTGCTGGCCCGCTCGGCCTTCCACCACTCGGTCAACTATCGCTCGGTGGTGATCCACGGCACGGCTCACCCGGTCACCGACGAGACCGAGAAGCAGGCCGCGTTCGCCGCCCTGGTTGACGCGGTGGTGCCGGGCCGCTCAGGTGCGGTGCGGGGGCCCGACCGGCGCGAATCGGCCGCCACCACCGTGCTGCGCCTCGACCTCGAGCAGGTCTCGCTCAAGGCCCGCAGCGGGCCGCCGGTGGACGACGAGCCGGACCTCGACCTGCCCTACTGGGCCGGAGTTCTGCCGCTGTCGACGGTGCCCGGCCCGGCCCGGCCGGCGCCGGACCTGCGAACCGCGACGGCCGTACCCGAGCACGTCAGCGGCTGGGCCCGCGGTTGTTAGGAGGCGCGCAGTTCGGCCGGGTCGATGCTGCGGGCGAGCAAGGGCAGGGCGGTGAGCGAGGCCAGCAGGATCGCCAGCAGGGTGCCCGCCACCAGCAGACCCAGCGACGTCCAGGGGATCGGCAGCTGGACGACGTGAAAGGTGACCGACCCGTCGGCGAGCAGATCCTGCTGGTGAACGCTGGTGCCCAGCATGCCCCGGGCGCCGAGGATTCCGGCCCCGGCGGCCAGCAGCACGGCCGGCACCAGGGGCAGGATGGCCTCGGCCAGCACGGCCCGGTGCAGCACCGCCCGGGGAATGCCGACCGCGCTCATCGCGGCCAGGGTGCGTCGCCGGCTGATCACTCCCTCGACCGTGCCGATCAGCAGACCGGCCGCGGCGATCAGCGCTCCGGCCGCGAAGCCCACGTTGACCAGGGCGAGAGTGCGCTCGTAGAAGTCGTTCTCGGAGTCGACAGTGGCCAGCAACTGGAGCCGGTACCCCTGGGTGAAGGCCCACAGCAGCACGATGAACAGCAGGGCGGCGTTGGCCCGCCCGGCCTGGTACGGAGCGGCGATCAGCCGGCGGCCGGCTAGCAGCAGGGCCGGCCGTCGGGTTCCCCGGGCCAGCAGCGTGCCGATCGCGTTCGACAGGGCGCTGGTGCTCATCAGCAGGCCGAGGCCGGTGATCAGGAACAGCCCGAAGAAGGTCAGGCCGGTCACGGTCGGCGAGTTGTTCTCCTGGTGCAGCAGGCGCTGGCCGGTGGCGAAGGTGGCCATCGCGGCGGTGCCGGCCACGAACATCACACCCGGCACCACCCGGGCCGGACGGTGCTGCTCGGCCCGGACCACGCCGAACGGCGTGATCGCCACCCGCCGCAGGGCCCAGGTGGTGAAGAAGGCCGAGGCCAGCGGGAGCAGCAGGGCGATGACCAGCAGGGCCGGCCAGGACGGCAGAACGTCGGTGGGCAACCGCAGGGCCGGGCCGGTGACCTTGACGGTCTCGATGCCGATGCTGCCGTTGTCGTACGTGACGTCGCGGTCGACGCTGTAGGTGGCCAGTACCGGATGGTTCAGCACGGCTCGGAGCACGAAGAACAGGCCCAGCCCGACCGCCGTCCCGAGCGTGGCCGACACCCCGGTCTCGCCGGCGGCGACCCGCACGACGTCGGCCGGGGTGGCCCCCTGCAGGCGCAGCGAGGCCAGCCGGCGGTCCCGGGCCGGGGCCCCGATCCGGGCGCACTGCCCGACGAAGGCCAGTACCGGCACGCAGAGCAGGACGAGCGCGGCGGCCACTCCGGGATGAAGGCCTGGCTGGTTGAGCAGGTCGCTGGTGTATGGGCCGTCGTGAGCTCCGGTCGCGATCACGGTCGCGGCGCCGGCCAGGGCCAGGGTGCCGATCGCGGCGCCGCCGGCGGTCAGCGCGATCCGGGTCCGGTCGGCCCGCCCGCCCGAGGCGGCCAGCCACAGCAACGTCGAGAGCCGCATCCGGCGGTGCGGTTTCGGCTCGGTCGTCGTCATCGGTGGAGCCGTCGGCGCGCTCATCGCAGTTCCTCGCTCAGGCCGTCGCGGATGACGACCTCGCGGTCGGCGTAGGCCGCGACCTTGGCGTCGTGGGTGACCAGCAGCACGGTCGTCCCGGTGGTGCGCGCGGCCCGGGTCAGGTGAGCCATCACCTGCTCGCCGGCCAGGGTGTCGAGGGCGCCGGTGGGCTCGTCGGCGAACAGCACCCGCGGTCGGGTGACCAGGGCCCGGGCCGCGGCCACTCGTTGGGCCTGCCCGCCCGACATCTGGGTCGGCCGCTTGGCGGCCAGCTCGCCGACCCCGAAACTGTCCAGCCACGAACCGGCTTCGGCCAGTGCCTCGCGCCGGCGGGCCCCGTTGAGCAGCAACGGGATGGCCACGTTCTCGGCCGCGGTCAACTCCGGTACCAGGTGACCGAACTGGAACAGCACGCCGAACACGCTGCGGCGCAAGCGGGACCGTTCGGACTCGCCGAGCTGGTCGACCCGCTGCCCGTCGAAGCTCACCGAGCCCGAGTCCGGCGCCACGATCCCGGCCAGGCACAGCAACAGGGTCGACTTGCCCGATCCGGACGGTCCGGTGATGGCCACGATCTCGCCCGGGGCGGCGCTGAAGTCGATCCCGCGCAGGGCCGGCGAGGAGCCGTAGGACTTCACCAGGGCCTCGGCCCGCAACGGCCCGGCCGGTTCGATGGAGGCCACGGCGCCGCCGCCGACAGGGGTGGGTCGGGTCATGAGTTGAGCTCCTCAGTCAGGGCCCGGACCCGGGCCAGCGCGTTGTCGATCCAGGTCAGGTCGGCGTTCAGGTGTTCCAGGGCGTAGTCGGCGTCGAGCAGTTGGGCCAGGCCGGTCGCGGGGTCGGACTTGATCCGGGTGTACTCGCGCATCCGGATCAGGTGGGCCTCCCGTTGCCGGCGCAGGTAACCGCGCGCGGCGTCGTCCCCGGAGGTCAGCGCGGCCAGCGTCACCTTCACGGCCAGGGGGTTGCTGACGAACGGGCTCGGCTCCTCGACCTCCTCCAGCCAGCGCCGCAGCTCGGCCTGCCCCTGGGGGGTGAGGACGTAGGCGATCCGGTCCGGGCCGCCGACCCGTTCGGTGCCGCCCGCGGCTACGAAACCGTCCCGGGCCAGCCGGGCCAGCGTCGCGTAGACCTGCGCGCTGGCCAGCGGCCGGGCCAGAGGGAACCGCACGTCATAGGTGCGTTTCAGCTCGTACCCGTGGCGTTGACCCGGCACGAGCAGGCCCAGCAGCACATGACCCAGCGACATGCCCGCAACTATGCATCAAGTTGCTAGTTGCTGGCTACCCCGTTCCGGCGGCCAGTTCTTCGAGCCGGTGGACGGCGTGAGCGGCCTGCGCGAGCGGGACGAAGAGGTGATCGTGATAGGCCCCGGCCACCATGTTGCAGGCGATCCCGGCCTCGGCCAGAGCGGTGCCGACCGCCGCGGTCAGCCCGACCCCGTCCAGCGCGCTGGTCACCTGGAGGGTGATCCACCCGGTGACGAGGTCGTAGGGCAGGCCGGCCCGGTCGGCGTCGTCCTGGCTCAGGATCAGGGTCAGGCCCTCGTCCTCGGTGAACGTCATCACCGGGTGCAGGCCCGGCGGGGCGGTGCCATTCGGGCTCACCGTGAAGACATAGGCTCCCGACCGCAGGCGCGGGCGCATCTGGCTGATCATGGCTTCCCGGTCGCGGATCGGGTCGGGGCCGACGATCGGCGACCGCGGTCTCGTTACGTGGCTCATGCCGCTCAGTCTTCTACGGCGTGACCACCTGGCGGCCGGCCGCGTCCACGATCAGGGCCACGTGATCGCCGAGCGCGGCCAGACGGTCACGGGAGGCTGCTCCCTGGGCGAAGGCGGCCGTGGCGTGGATGTCGGCCCACATCAGGGACGGCCCGATCACGGTGACCGCGCGCAGGCCGTCCGCAGCGGGCTCGCCGGTGCGCGGATCGAGGATGTGCTGGCCCCGGGCCGCGGTGCCGGAGGTGGCCACCGCACCGGTGCGCAGCTTGAACGTGGCCAGCACCTGGCTGCGGTCGGCCGGGTTCTCGACGGCGATCACCCAGTCCGGGGTGTCGGTGCGGGTGCAGGCCACCACGACGTCCCCACCGGCGTTGATCAGGACGTCGTGCCCGGGCAGGGCGGCCACCAGTTCGGCGCCGACGCGCTCCACCGCCCAGCCCTTGACCAGGCCGGTGGGGTCGAACCGGCGCTGCGGCGGCAGCCAGGCCTCGAACCAGCCGTCGGTGACTTCGTGGGCCCGCCGGCACAGGGCCGCGACCTCCTGCACGTCGGCTCCGGTGTCGATGAGGCTGAGCTCGCCGCGCTGGATCCGGCTGACCGCGCTGCCCGGGCGGTAGGTGCTGAACGTGGCGTCGACGGCGTGCAGAGTGCTGACGGCGCGGGCGATCGCCGCCCTCACCGGTGCGGTCGCGACCTGGGCCGCCAGTCCGGGGCCGCGCACATGGATGCTGATCGGCAGCCCCATGACCTGCTCGACGTGCACGAACCGGCCGATGCTCCCGGAGGAGTCGGCGGTCTGGAACAGCAGCGCGGGGAGGTCGGTGGGCAGGACGCTCACAGGCCGGCCTTGTCGATCGCCGACTGCAGCGACTGGATGTAGCCGTCGCTGGTCACGGTCGCGCCGGAAAGGGCATCGATCTGCGCGCTCTGGGCGCTGACCGTGGCCTGGTTCAGCGCCGGGACGGCGTAGGCGTTGATCTCCTGGTCGCGCCCGTTGCCGTTCGGGTACTGCACGGCCTGGGCCGTGGTGATCTTGCCGTTCTTGACCGTGATCTCGACCTGCACCGGCCCCCACCGGGTCTGGGCCACCTCGCCGGTGAACGTGCCCGCCGACGATTTCTGGCTGCCGGAGCTACTGCTGCCGGCGGAATCAGTGGCGGAGGCGCTCGGGGTCGGCGTGGCCGGGGCGTCGGCCGCCGAGTCGGCCACCGAGTCGTCGGCCGTCGGGCTCGCGGGCAGGGCGGTGTCGTTGTGGTTGAGGCTGGTGTGGTAGCTGAACAGCAGCACCAGGCCGCTGATCGTGCTCATCACCGCGACCGCGATGCGGCGCATGCTTCCTCCTGTTCGTCTTCGGGCTTCTTGTTCGGGTGCAGTCGGTTTCACCAGGTGAACCGCTCGAGGTGGAGATGCCGTTCCGGGACGCCGGCTCCGAGCGCGGCCGAGCGGACGGCCTGCATCCAGGCGTCCGCGCCACAGATGAAGACGTCGTGCTCGGCCACGTCCGGCACGAGTTGCCGCAGCGCCTCGACGTCGCTGAGGTGACGGGCGTAGTCGGGCAGCCAGGTGGCCCGACCGGCGATTCGCGGGCCGACGGCGTAGAAGATCCGGGCTCCGGTGCGGGCCGAGATCGCGTCGAGCTCGTCGCGAAACACCAGATCCACGACCGAGCGGGCCCGATAGATCAGGGTCAGTTCGCCCGGCCGGTGCGCCAGCTCGTCCATCAGGGCCCGCAGCGGGGTGATGCCGATGCCGGAGGCGATCAGGGTGACCTTGCGGCGGCTGCGGACCCCGGCGTGCATCCGCCCGTACGGGCCCTCGACGATCACCCGGGTGCCCGGTCGCAACCGGCTCAGCCGGGCGCTGCCGTCACCGAGATCCTTGACCGTGATCCGCATCCGGTCCCGAGTGGGGGCGGCCGACAGCGAGTACGGGTTGGCCCGGCTCCAGCCTGGCCCGTCGAGAAACCGCCAGCTCAGGAACTGCCCGGCGGCGGCCAGCCGGTGCAGGTCACGCCCGCGCAGGACCACCGACACGACGTCCGGGGATTCCCGGATCACGTTCTCGACCCGGACCTGGTGGTGCAGGGTGCGGTAGAGCGGCAGGGCGATCCGCCAGATCAGGACGGCGCCGGCGGTGGCCGCCCAGAGCCCCCACCAGTAGACGGTGGCCCACCGATTGGCCAGGAAGTCGGCCCCGGTCCAGAGCTGGTGCGGCAGGGCCAGGCCGACGCCGAGGTAGGCGTACAGATGCAGCAGGTGCCAGGACTCGTAGCGCAGCTTGCGCCGGGCCATCCGGATCGACGTCGCCGCGACCAAGGTCAGCAGCAGCGTGCCGGCCAGGGCCAACAGCATGCCGGGATAGTCCAGGTCGAGGGTGATGAACTCGCGGACCGGGTTCGCGTGGCCGGTCAGCGCGTAGCCGAGCGTGATGAAACCGACGTGGGCCAGCATCAGGTTGAACGACCAGAAACCGACCAGCCGGTGCCGCCGGGCCAGCTCGTCCTGCCCGTAGGCCTGCTCCACCACCGGGATGCGGGCCATCAGCAGCACCTGGATCAGCAGCAGGTCGGAGGCGATCAGGCCGGTGATCCGGCCCAGGCTGGTCAGGCCGTCGCCGAGCGAGCCGAACTGGCCCAGGCCGCCCGTCGAGACCCAGAGGGCGATTACCACCAGCATGCTCGCCCAGGCCGCGGCCCCGGCCGTGTCCCGCCACCAGGCCGGGACCGGCCGAGCCGGGCTGGGGCTGATGCCATCCTGCGGCTCGGGCCCCTCGGGCGAGAGCCTGGCCGTGGGCGACGGCACGGTTGCCGCACTCATGTCGGGCTCCTCCCGGTGGCCGGCCCGAGACCACCTCGGGGTGAGCACCACCATGCGGGCCGATTCTTAAAGAATCCTGTGCGCCCGCTGCACCTTGCGCATGAAGGCTCCGACGGGCCGGCTAGACCGGTTCGAGCCGTCGGTGCGGCTCGGCCGGCAGGTCGACCCGGACCTGGTCTCCGGGGCGCACCGGGCCTCCGGCCCGCACGATCGCCATTACCCCGGCTTTGCGGACCACGTTGCCGGCCTCGTCCTGGTCGAGCACGGCCTTCATCAGGCCGGGCTGCAACCCGTTGATCTGGCCGCACGGGTTGCGCAGCCCGGTCAGCTCGATCACGGCCTGCCCGCCGAGTCTCAGGACGGCGCCGCGGGGCAGGGCCAGCAGGTCGACGCCGCGGGTGGTGAGGTTCTCGCCCAGGTCGCCCGGGCCGACGGTGAACCCGCGGTCGGCCAGCTCGTCGAAGAGCTCGACCGCGATCAGGTGCACCTGGCGCAGGTTCGGCTGGGTCGGGTCGGTCCTCATCCGGAACAGGTGCTGGACCGTCACCCCGGCATGGGAGTCGCCGGCCACCCCGAGCCCGGCCACCAACTGGATCTCCTCGGCGACCGGCTTGCTGAACCGGTGCCGGCTGTCCGAACTGACCGAGGCCACCACTATGTCCATGCCCCCATAGTGGGCCACAATCGAGTCGTGAAGCCTCTGGTTTTCGCCCGCATCGCGATCCAGGCCGCCATTGGGTTCTACCTGGGCCGCCTGATTGGGGATCTGTTCACCCCGACCCATGAGCCGCACTCCTGGGTGGTGTTCCTCATGCTAATTCCGACCGCGGCCTGGATGCTGGACACGGGTCTGCACTTGCGTGAGTTTCAACAGGCGCACCGGGCCCGGGCTTCAATCGACTAGCCCGGCGCGGTGGGCGGCGATCGCGATCTGAACCCGGTTGGTCGCGTCCAGCGCCCGCCGCAGCTCCACGAGCCTGGCGGTGGGCGCGCCGGCCGGCCGCTGTCACGGCCGGCACCGGGCTGCTCTTCCCGGCCCTGTTCGCGACGAGGACGACGACCAGCGGGCCGAGCAGAGCCCAGCCGGCGAACCCGGTGAGCGCGGCCACGGCCCCGCAGGCCAGCGCGGCGATCAGCCGGAGCCGGCCGGTGAACAGCCGGACGGCGGCGGCGGTGCCGCCGAGGTAGACGGTGAGGAAGAAGGCCGTCGGCAGGGCGACGAGCTGGGCGGTGCTGATCAGTCCGGCCGCGGTCGCGGCGAACATCAGCAGGCCGACGGCGCCGGTGACGTACTGCAGCTGGTGCGACCGGTCCGGCTCGGCCGGCGGGGCCGGCGTTCGGCGCAGTGAGTCGGCCAGGGCTGCGGCTCCGGTCAGGTAGGCGTTGGTGGTGGCCAGCGTGAGCGCGACGGCGGCAAGGGCCGCCACGTAGTTACCGGCCGAACCCAGCGCCACCCCCAGCAGGTCGCTGAGCGGGGTGGGCCCGACCGCTGGGCCGAGGACGCCGATGGTGGCCACGGCCAGGCCGAGGTAGAGGGTCGCCGTCACGGTGAAGGCGGTCACGATGATGCGGGGCAACTGGCGTCGGGGATCGCCCAGCCGGGCGGTCAGCGGAGCGATGGCCTCCCACCCGACCGCCGACATCATCAGCACCGAGGTGGCGGTGCCGACCCGGGCCCAGCCGTGCGGGGCGAACGGCGTCCAGTTGGCCGCGCGGGCCGAAGGGGCCGATCCGATCACGGCAACAGCGATCAGCCCGACCAGCAGGCAGATCAGGCCCGACTGGGCCAGGGCGGTGGCCCGGGCGCCGCCGAAGGTCAGGGCGATGACGGCGATCAGGAGCACCGAGGCGGCGATCAGACCGGTGCCCCGCCCGCCGCCGAGCAGCACGGCCACATATCCGCCGCCGATCAGGCTCACCACGGGCGCTCCGCAGACCACGCCGGCCAGGAAGCACCAGGCGACGGCGGCGCCGGCCCGGGGACCCAAGCCGGCGGCGGTGTAGGCGGCGACCCCGCCGGAGGACGGCAGACGCGTGCCCAGGGCGGTGAACACCCGCGCCAGTAGGGCCGACACGGCCAGCAGCACCAGCCAGGCCACGATCGAGGCCGGCCCGGCCAGCTCGGCCGCGAGGCCGGGCAGCAGCAACAGGCTGGGCCCCAGCAGGGCGCCGATGTACAGCGCGCAGGCCCGGCTGGTGGACAGCGGCGCGGGTGTCTTCATGCCCACGAGCCTGCCTCGAATCGCACGGGACGCGATGGCATAGTTACGCCCGATGTAAGCCGGCGGCGCGTGAATATTGCACAAGAGCTGCTCTAAAATAATCTTCATGCCGGACTTGCTGCTTGACGCGACAGATCGAGCCATCCTGGAGCATCTGCAGCGAGACGGGCGGATGGCCAACGTCGATCTGGCCGAGGCGGTGTCCCTGTCGCCGTCCTCGTGCTTGCGGCGGACCAAGGCGCTGGAGGCGGCGGGCCTGATCGCCGGCTATCGGGCCGAGCTCAGCCGGGAGCAGGCCGGTCTCGGCCTGACCGTCTTCATCTCGCTGCGGGTCGAGCAGCACTCCCGGGAGACCTCTCGCCGGATCGAGACCGCACTGTGCGCCATTCCGGCCGTCGTCGCTTGCTACGTGATCTCCGGCCAGGCCGACTTCCTGGTCGAGGCGGCCGTGGCCAGCCTGGCCGAGTACGAGCAGGTGCTGCTGGACCGGATCCTGGCCATTGAGTCGGTCAGCGATGCCCGCAGCACCTTCGCCATCCGGACGGTGCTCAGCCGAGGGCCGTTGCCGGTCGATCAGCTCGGCGCCGGCCCGAGCGCCAGGAGCAACCGAGGCTGAGGGCAGCTCAGCTCGGTGCGGCCAGGGACTGCTGGATCAGTTCGGCCACAGCCCGCATGCCGGCCGCGTTGGGGTGGTAGGCGGCGGTTCGCCGTCCGGGAAAAGACCGTACGAACCCGGTCGTCCAGGGCCGGGCCGACCAGGCGTGGTGCTCGGCGCTCGCGACGGAGGCGGTGACCAGCCGGGCTCCGGACCCCTCGGCCGCGGCCCGGGTCGCCGCGGCCAGGTCGGCGCTGATCGAGCGGCAGTGCGCCCACAGCGGTTCGGGCATCGGCAGGTCGTCGCGGTACTGCGGTGGTAGGACGGTGAGGTAGTCGACGCAGACCACCTCGGCCTGCGGGGCCCGCCGGGCGACCGCGTCGAGCACGGCCGCGTACCGGGCGGTGGCCCGCTCGCGCCGTCCCGGATCGGCCGATTCGGCCAGCACCTGACGCCGCCGGCTCCCGATCAGGGGCAGACTCCGCGCCCACTCGGGCCCGCCGGCCGCGAACAGGCTCTGCACGTAGTTCAGGTCGTTGCCGCCGATGGTGACGGTGACCAGCCGGGTGGCCGGCCCGAGGGCCTGGATCTGCGGCGGCTGGTTGTGCTGGGGCCGGTCCAGGATGTCGTCGGTGGTGGCGCCGCTGCTGGTGACGTCGGCCAGCCTCAGACTCAGGGCCCGGGCCAGGTGGTGGGCGTAGTTGTTCTGCGACTGCCCGGCGGCCCGGGGCCGGTCCGGAGCCGGCGGGCTGATCCCCGGCCCGGCAGCGAAAGAGCTTCCCAGCGCGACGTACCCGGCGCCCCCGGCGAGGTTCATCGGGTGCCCACCAGGCGCTCGCTGAGTTGCCACAGCTGCTCGGCCCGACCCCGGTCACGGGCAGCCCTACTGGCCCGGGCCGGGCGGCGGCGCGCGTAGTACCCGCCGGAAGCCCAGTCGGTGCCCGGGGTGGTGGCGGCCAGCCAGATGAGAGTGGCCGCCCCGGCGTCCGGCGACGTCATGGCGAAGCGGGCCGTGGAGGCGTACACCAACCCCGTCAGGCTGCTCGAACCCCGACCGAAGCTGGAAGCCACGATGCCCGGGTGCAGGGCGGCGCTGGACAGCCCCTGGGCGCGGTGACGCCGGTCCAGTTCGGCCGAGAACAGGATGTTGGCCAGCTTGCTGTTGGCGTAGGCCCGCCCGGCGCTGTACCCGCGGTCGAGGTTGACGTCGTCCAGGTTCAGGTGGGCGCGCCGGTGGGCCAGGCTGGCGGTGGTGATCACACTTGCTCGCGCCGTCAGCAGGAGATCGAGCAGTTCGGTGGTCAGCAGGAACGGCGCCAGGTGGTTGACCTGGAACGTCTTCTCGTAGCCGTCGGTGGTGATCTCGCGCCGGCCCATCAGGGCACCGGCATTGTTCACCAGGACGTCGATCCGGGGCACCTCCCGGCGCAGTTCGGCGGCCAACCGCCGGACCTGGTCCAGGTCGGCGAAGTCGGCCACGAAGTACGGCGCCGCCAGTTCGGCCCCGATCGCGGCCGTGCGCTCGGGGGAGCGGCCGACCACGATCACCCGGTGCCCGGTGGCGGCCAGGGTGCGGGCCGCCGCGGCCCCGATCCCGTCGCTGGCCCCGGTGATGACGACGGTGCGGGCGGCCATGGGGGCGACCCTATCGGCCCGTCCTCGGACGGCCCGTCCGTGGACAGCAGAGCGCGGCGCCGTCCCGGGTGGGACGACGCCGCGCTCGCGGAACCGGTGATCAGAGCGGAGAACCGAAGTCCTGCACCCAGTAGCCGGCGTAGTCGTCGTTGTGGCCCACGGTGTAGCCGACCCCGAGGTCGACCAGGCCGCAGTTGAGGATGTTGGCCCGGTGGCCGGCGCTGTTCATCCACTGGTCCATCGCTCCGGCGGCGGTGGTGCCCCCGGCGGCGATGTTCTCAGCGGCTCCGGACCAGCGGTACCCGGCGTCCGTCATCCGCTTGAACGGGTCACGGCCGTCCGAGCCGGTGTGGCTGAAGAAGTTGTGCGCCACCATGTCGTCGCTGTGGCCCTGGGCCGCCTTGTTCAGGTTGGCGTTCAGCTTCAGCGGGGTGTTGCAGCCGTTGCTCTTGCGGGCCGCGTTGGCCAGGTCGAGCACTTGCTGCTGGAAGCCGCCACTCGGCGCGGCCGGCGGGGCCGCCGTGGTGGTCGGCGCGCTCGGCCGGGTGGTGGTCGGCGCCGGAGCCGGCTTGGTCGGGGCCGGCGCGCTCGTGGTCGGGGCCGCGGTCGGCGTCGTGCTCGGAACCGCGGTCGGTGTGGCCGTCGGCGCCGTCGGGGCCGGCGTGGGGGTGGGCTTGGGCTTGTGGTGGCCCGGGCCCCGGTGGCGGATCTGGATCGTCCGCTTCACCAGCACGGTCTTCTTGCCGTCGTGCCGCCACACCAGGGTCAGGTGGTACTTGCCCTTCGGCAGTTTGGCCGTGCTCAGCTTGACCGGGCCCGGCGCCTTCACCGTCTTCTTCAGCACGGTCTTGTGGCCGTGCTTGATGGTCAGCACCAGCGACCCGTGGTCGGCCTTGGCCGGGGCCGTGAAGGCGAGCAGCCCCGTGGCCGGCTTGGCCGCACGGTGCTCGGGCCCCGGGGACTGGGAGGCGGCCGGCAGGGCGATGTCGGGGGCGGGCTTCTCGGCCGCGGTGGTCAGCGACGTGTGAGCCTCGGAGGAGCCGAGGGCGGAGTGCCCGAACATCAGGCCCACTGCCAGCAGCAGAGCCAAGGGGGCCAGGAACAGGAATGTCTGGGGAGACCTGCGGTCCTTGAGGCGATGCATGAAGACTGACTCCAGGGAGTGGAACGATGACAACGATATTTCCCGGGGAACGTAGCAGTCGAAACCGGACCCCAGGACGCCGCGACCCTGCGTTAATCCGCTCACCCGCAGTGATCCGCGAGGTCTTTACACAGGCTTGGGAATGGCTTACCCGGAGCCTGTCTGAGATGACGAACGGCGCCCCCGGATCGGGGGCGCCGCTCGTCGTGCGTCCGTGGTTGCTGACCCGGACCTGATCAGGGGTTAGGCGGTGAGGCGGGGCAGCAGCGCCTCGGTGAACTGCCAGAGCAGCGACGAGTCGTGGGTGTGGAACGCCGCGCCGGTGTAGTAAGTGCGGTTGCGGCCCTGCAGGGCGTAGAGCTTGCGGTAGAAGCCGGCCTTGATCGCGGCGGTCGGCACGGTCAGCTCGAACGGGCTGTGGCTGGCGAACACCGCGAAGTCGGGTGTGGTCGTCGGGATCGTGCCGGCCGTGCGCAGTCGCTTGACCGCGGCCAGGATGTCGGCCTTCACCTGGGCCACCGGCAGCTGAACCGGGCTGCCGTACTTGACGCTGTGCAGCCCGGGCACGCCGGTGGGCGAGATCGAGTAGACGCCCGGCAGCGAAGGCAACTGGTAAGGGGTGTTGGCCCCGATGTTGTCCACCGAGACGTTGTCCGGGATGCCGGTGCCGCGCAGCAGGCCGGTGTAGTAGGCGCTGTTGTTGAACTGTGCGAACAGCGAGCGCTCGGTCGAGTCGAGGTCGAAGCCGACCAGGTTGTCGAGCTTCGGCGGGATGGTCAGCAGCAGCTTCTTGGCCCGGATGACCTTGAACCCGGACGGCGTGCGCACCAGGACCCGCACGTAGCCCGAGGCGTCCCGCTGGGTGGCCAGCACGCAGCTGTTGAGCAGGGCGTCGGCGCCGAGCTCGGTGCGGGCCTTCTCGTAGAGCTCGCTGTTGTTGTGCCGGGCCGTGGTCAGGAAGCCGACCTGCAGGTTGCGCAGGATGTCGAGACCGAAGTTCTTGAAGACGTAGAGCGTGGGCTGGGCCAGCAGGTTGCCCAGCCCCTGGCCGAAGTTGAAGATCGTGTGCACCGCCGAGTCGACGGCGTACTTCTTGACGAAGTCGCCGAACGGCAGCAGCAGATCGGCCGGGATCGGGTCGGGCAGGTCGAAACCGGCTTCCAAATAAGGATACTGGGCCAGCTGGGCGGCGTAGGCGCCGAGCCCGGCGGTCGGGTCGGACGGCGTGTAGCCGGTGACCTCCTTGCCGGTGCGGTAGTCCACGTACTTCGACACCTGGCCGGCGCCGCCGAACGAGGCCTTCTCCAGGGGCACGTCGAACCGGGCGAAGTAGTTCTTCACGATGTCGAGGTCGTGCCAGACCACCACGCCGATGTCGACCTTGGCGCTTGTGGCCGGGTCGGTGTAGGTGTGGGTGTGGCCACCGAGGCGGTCGGCGGTCTCGACCACGACCACGCTCTGGCCCAGGTCGCGCAGCCGGATCGCCGAGTAGGTGCCGGTGGAGCCACCACCGATGACGGCGACGTCCCGGGTGATGATCGGCAGCACGCTCTGGTCGATGCTGCTCACGTCCAGGCTGCTCGTGCCGTCCGGCTGCAGGGCCTTGGGCAGCCCGGCGGCGCCGGCGAAGGCGCTCGCCGCGCCCGCACCGAGAAGCTTCAACGCGTCTTTCCGAGTCAGGTCCATGTGTCCTCGCAGGGTGAGATGTCCGGCTTGACGGGCTACGTCCGGCACATGTTGTACCAGGTTGTCGACGTTTGCCATTGATTGGTGTCAGGTTTTGGACCGGCGGGTCAGTCGAATTGGACACATTGGCTACCGCTGGGTAGATCAACTTCGACGCGGCCGGGCCTCTCCGGGACGGGTCCGGCCCGGTCAGGGGCCGATTCCGTCGTGTCGTCGTGTCGTCGCGGCCCCGGGGGCCGGTGTTCACGATCATGAGAGACCATCGGAGCGTGCCCGAGCTCTCGAACGTCCGCCCCACCCGTCCCGTCGTTCAGGGTGGCATCGAGGCCGGCGGCACCAAGTTCGTCTGCGCGGTCGGCACCGGGCCGGATGACCTACGGGCCCGGGTGGTCATCCCGACCACCACGCCCGCGGAGACCCTCGGCCGGGTCCGTGACTTCTTCCTCGCCCAGCAGCAGGCCGGCCTGCGGATCGAGGCCCTCGGGATCGCCTCGTTCGGCCCACTCGACCTCTCCCCGGCCTCCCCGACCTACGGCAGGATCACCACCACGCCCAAGCCGGGCTGGGCCGGCGCCGACCTGGCCGGCCCGTTGAGCCGGGCCCTGGCCGTGCCGGTAGCCCTGGAGACCGACGTCAACGGCGCGGCCTACGGCGAGTACCGCTGGGGCGCCACGCAGGGCCTGGACTCCAGTGCCTACCTCACCGTGGGCACCGGGATCGGCGGGGGCGTGGTGGTCGCCGGTGAGCCGCTGCGCGGCCTGCTGCACCCTGAGATGGGGCACCTGCACGTCCAGCGGCACCCGCGGGACGACTTCGCCGGGTCGTGCCCGTTCCACGGCGACTGCCTGGAGGGCCTGGCCAGCGGTTCGGCCGTCCGGGCCCGCACCGGGCTCGCGGCCGAGGATCTTCAGGGCCGGGACCGGGCCGCCGTCCTCGAGCTGGAGGCCTGGTATCTGGCCCAGCTGGTCAGCACGGTGATGTACCTGCTCTCGGCGCAGCGGATCGCCATCGGTGGCGGGGTACTGCAGATGCCGGAGTTGCTGCCGTTGTTGCGGGTCTCGGTCGTCGAGCGGCTGGCCGGGGCCCTGGACTCGCCGGTCGTGGCCGACGGGCTGACCAGCTACCTGGTGCCCCCGGGGCTGGGTTCGTCCGCGGGTGTGCTGGGAGCCATCGCCCTGGCCGAGCGGGCCGGCTCGGCGTGGCAGCCGTCGTAGGGGCACGACAGGACATAGCGTCCCGGAGAGCGTGAATTTCGTTCCGCACGGAAGGATTTGATCTTGCCTCGACCGGTCGATCTGGTGCCGCTGCCCCGGGCCGTTGCTCGGGCGGGAGTGCGCGACGGCGAGGAGCCGGCGGTTCTGCTGCTGGAACTGTCCCGCATCGCGGACCGGTTGGCCGTGCTGGCCCAGGGGATCGACGACGTTCCCGAACCCTCCGGTTGTGCCGCGGGCGACCTGTCCGGTGCGCTCGGCCTGGTGCGGGCGGCCGTGCAGGAACTGCGCCTGGTGGCCGCACGCGGGTGCGACGCCCCACCGGGCCGAAGCACGGGTGGGGCGTCGCAGTCACCGTCGAACGGGTTACCGGTGGTGCTGACTACTTGGCGGTGATCTTGGCCACGCCGACCAGCAGGGTGTTGGTCACGGCGTCGGTACCGAAGGTCTTGTTCAGCAGGGCGGCGGCGTCGCCGCTGATGTAGACCTTGGTGCCTTCGAGGATGGCGTCACCGGCGGCGTCCTTCTGCAGCGGCTTGAGGGTGTTGCCGTTGAGGGCGAAGATGAAGACGTCGTTGCCGACGACCTTGCCGTTGGCGGTCACCGTGCCGGTCAGCTTGCTGGTGCCCGGGTCGATCTTGAAGTCGGACAGCCCGACCACGGTCTTGCCGCCGGTCAGGGTGATGCCGGAGCCGTTGTGGTCGATCTCGCCCTGCACGTAGGGGCGGTAGGCCTTGGTGGGGTCGAAGTACTTCACGTTGCCACCGGTGATCGGGAAGTGCAGCGCGCCGTCGGTCAGGGTGGCCGTACCGGTCACTCCGGGGGTCAGCTTGAGACTGGTCAGCGCGGACAGGAAGCCGGCGTCCAGGGTGACCTGGGTGTCGGTGCCCGAGAGCGTGGCCAGGTTGGCCACCGGTGTGGGGGCGGCGTTGCTCGAACCGGCCGAGGACGAGTCCGAGGAGCAGGCCGTGAGGCCGGTCATGACCACACCGGCCGTGAGCAGGGAAACCGAGATCTTCGTGAGCTTCAGCATGACGAATCCTTAGTGATTGGTAGCGGCGAGATGCCCTTGATTCGGCGCCGTCCATTCCTTGGATTGGATCGGGTTTCGATCGTTACTCGTCCGAGACCTTGGGCCTGAATTTCGAAACTGCTCTCACGGGGCCGAAATCCCTGATGTCCGACATGCCACCACCACGTGCGCCCGATCCCTGCGCTGATGAAGGAAAGAGCCCGGTCAGGGCGTGCTGTAGCAGGACTTTGCTGCACCGAAGATCGGGTCTTCACCGAAAGCCGCACTCGTGCAAGGGATGTTGGCGGTGACGAACCGGTACACGTAACGTCCGGAAGCACCGTAGGCGATCGTGCGGGCGGCAGTGATGGTGCAGGAGGTGTTCTCGGCCGCGCAGACCGAACTGTAGCCGGACGGCGCGCCTACCCGCACGTAACAGGATTTGGCCACGCCGGGGACGGGGTCGCCGAAAACAGTGTTGTTGCATGCGGTGGTGCCGGCCGCGGGGGTGTAGGCGAAAGCGCCGCCGGCGCCGTAGGCCACCGGCTGCCCGGGTTGGTTGGTGCAGGTTCCGGCCTCGGCCGCGCACGCCGTCCAGCCGCCCGTCGGCCCACCGGCCGGCGGCAGGTAGCACTGCTTGAGCACGCCGGGCGCCGGGTCATTGCCGAATGTGCTCGTACTGCAAGAGATCGCCCCGGTGGCCAACTTGTAGGTGAACGCACCGTCGGCGCCGTAGGCGATCCGGGCCGGGATACTCGCCGTGCAGGTGGTGTTCTCCGCGGCGCAACTGGTGTAACCCGACGGGCCGCCGGCCGGGGCGACATAGCAGGACTTCTGTACCCCTACGGCCGGATCGGTGCCGAACACCGTGCTGGTGCAGGCCGTCGAGCCGGTGACCGATCGGTAGACGTAGCTCCCGGCGCCGTAGGCGACCGTGCGGGTTCCGGTGACCGTGCAGGTGGCGCCCTCGCCGCCGCAGCGGGTGTGCCCGGCCGGCAGTTCGGCGGGAACGGCCACTCCGGTGGCGGTGACCGTGCCCGAGGTGGCGCTGACGCCGGTCAGGTAGATGTAGTCGCTGTCCTGGCTCGCCCCGCCGATACCGGGGTGAGCGCTGAACTGCCCGCGGCTCCAGACCAAGGCGCCGTCCATACTGACCTGCACGTCCGAGCCACCCAGTTTGGGGACGCCGATCACGCCGACCGCCCCGGCCGGGCTGCTGAACTGGGCGGTGAAGGTGCCTGCGGCGACGTTGCGGCTCCAGGCGGCGTCCAGCGCCCCGGCCGGCAGCGTGATCCGGCCCTGCACGCTCCTCAGGTCGCCCGGATGGGGAACGAACCGGTATCCGGAGGTCGTGGACGGGCTCAGGCCCAGCACGTCGAAGGTGAGAGCCGAGGTCGGGCCGGTGGCCCAGCCGTGAGCCAGGCTCATGTAGCTGCCGTTGTAGTCGAAGCTGCCGTCGGCCTTGAAGCCCTCCCAGAACGTGCTCCCGGTGCCGAGCGGGCTGTTGAGCATGTACCCCCACTCGCGCCGGATCAGGTCCAGCCCGCGCTGGTCGTCGTCCGCGGCGAAGTGGGCCTGCACCTCCATCGACCCGGGGAAGGTGGCGATGTTGCCGCTCTTCTCCGGGGTCGGCGCCCCGAAGCTGTTCCAGCGGCGGCCCAGGTTGCCGGCGATGGCGGTGTTCTGGGCCCTGGTGGCGGTCAGGCCGTACTGCACGGCCAGCGAGTTTCCGTCCTGCGGCTCCACGGTGCTGCTCGGGTTGTCGCGGTAGAGGCCGACCGCCGGCTCCCACAGCAGGGTGTTGGCCGCCGTCTTCAGCGCGGCCGCGCGGGCGGCCCAGTTCGCGGCCAGGGCGCTGTCGCCCTCGAGGGTGGCCAAGCTCGCGGCGTCGGTCAGGGCGCCGTACATCATGGCGTTGGCCTCGATGTTCTCCCCGCCCTGGCCGCTGCGGGCCCAGTCGGCGGTGCCGGTGACGTTGAGCAGGTTGCTGCTGTCGATCTTGGCGATGATGAAGCTCAGGCCCAGCGTGTACTTGGCCCAGATCGAGTCCAGCCAGGCCTTGTTCTGCGAGTACCGGTAGTACAGGCCGGTGCCGATCAGGGTCGACAGGTGATAGGTGTCGGATCCGTAGAAGCTCACCTGGGGCCCGGCGAACGGCAGCTCGCCCGAGGCCTGTTGCGCGTTGTACATGGTCTGCAGGGCGTTCTTGACCGAGTTCAGGTCGTCGGTCGACACGAACGCGGTCGGGATCGACACGCCGAGATCGCCGGGCCAGACCGTGCGGTCCCGCTTGGCGCCGTCCACCAGCACGCTCGTGCCCACGCCGACGGTGGCGCCGTTGTTCCAGCCGCTCGCCGGCGGCCCCCAGACCCGGCCCTGATTCGGGGCGATCGTGTTGGTCTGCACGGTGTAGGCCCCGGCGTACCAGATCCGGTTGAGCAGGTCGTCGTCGGAGTAGAAGTAGTTCGGGTAGGCGCTTGGATTGCTCAGGTCGGGGGCCGGGCTGTACTGCAGGGTGGCGCCGGACAGGTCCACCCAGCCCGAGCTGCGCATGAAGATGGTCAGGTAGCGGAAACCGCCGCGCAGGGACGCCGCCGGCATCGTGTAGCTGCCCTGCGCCGGGGCCGCCGCGGTCAGGGCCCCGTCGGCGCCGGAGCCGCCGTTGGAGGCGTCGCTGGAGGTGCCGGAGTACAGCGAGGACTCGCTGAACGCCAGGCCCACCTGCTGCCCGGCGTCACTGGTGGCGTGGAACGCGAGCGTGACCAGGCCACCGACCTCCTTGCCGAAGTCCAGGACGACGCCCGAGCCGGCTCCCGAGAGCCGGGTGTCGGCCCCGGACAGCACGTTCTGGGGCGCGTTCACCGTGCCGAGGGTCGACCGCACCGCGACCGGGTGCAGCGAGCGGCCGGTCGGGGCGTAGTTCAGCGCGGCCAGGGTGGCGGCCGGCGGCACCGGCACCGAACCGGCCGCGGCCGGGGTGGCCGGAACGGCCGCGGCGGGCGACCCCCACGGGCCCAGGCCCGCCCCGATCAGCAGCACGGAACTCAGGACGGCGAGCGCGGGCAGCGAACGGATCCGCATCGTGACCTCCACGTCTTTGTAGGGGTACTCGGTTTCTGGCTTCCGGGCGGTCCGCCTCAGCTGACGAAGCAGGACTTGACCACGTTCGGCAGCGGATCGGCCCCGAAAGCCGTGGTGGTGCAGGGGGTGCTGGAGGTCAGTGTGCGGTAGACGTAGGAGCCGCGGGCACCGTAGGCCAGGGTCTGGGTGCCGCTGAAGGTGCAGGTGCCGTTCTCGGTCGCGCAGGTGGTGGCGAAACCGGCCGGGAGGGCGGTCCGGGTGTAGCAGGCCTTGGCCTCACCGAACAGCGGATCTTGGCCGAACGCGGCCGTGGTGCAGGCGGTGTCGCCATCGGCCACGGTGTAGGTGAACGATCCGTAGGTGCCGTAGGCGATCGGCTGACCGCTGACTGCCGGGCAGGTGCCGGCCTCGGTGGCGCACTGCGCCCAGGCGGTGGACGGCGCGCCCGCCGGGGGTAGGTAGCAGCTCTTCACCGTGCTCGGCAGCGGATCGCCGAAGGTGGCGTTATTGCAGGTGATGGCCCCGGACAGGACCCGGTAGGTGAAGACGCCGTTGGCTCCGTAGGCCACGTTGCGGCCGTACCCGGGCACGGTGCAGCCGGCGTCCTCACTTGCGCAGGCGGTGTAGCCGGCCGGCCCGCCGGTGGGGGAGACCCAGCACGACTTGGCCACGTCCGGGTCGGGGTCAGCCCCGAAGGCGGCGTTGGTGCAGGCGGCCGAGCCGGTCATCGGTTTGTAGGTGAACGACGCGCCGGCGCCGTATCCGACCATCCGGGTGCCGGTGAAGCTGCAGGTGGCGGCCTCGGCCGCGCACCGGCTGAAACCGGCCGGCAGTTCGTGCGGGGTGGCTGACGAGGTGGCCGGCGGAGCCGGGTTGCCCAGGCCGGTGGCGCTCAGGTCGTAGGTGCCCGGGCTGACGCCGGTGAGGTACACGTAGGCGCTGTCCTGGCCGGCGCCGCCGATCCCGGGCCGGGCCGTGAAGACGCCGTTGCTCCAGACCACCGCGCCGTTCACCGACACGGTCGGGTTGCCGCCCAGCTTGGGCACGCCGATCCGGCCGGTGGTGCCGGCCGGGCCGACCAGGTGCGAGCTGAACGTGCCGGCGCTCGGGGTCCGGCTCCAGGAGGCGTTCAGGGCTCCCTGGGGCAGGGTGATCCGGCCGGCCACGCTGGTCAGGTTGCCGGGGTGCGGGACGAACGCGTACTGCCCGGCGGCCACCTGCGGGGCCAGTCCGAGGACGTCGAAGGTGAGAGCCGAGGTCGGCCCGCTCGACCAGCCGTGGGCCAGGCTCATGAACGAGCCACCGTAGGCCGGACCACCGCCGGCGTTGATGCCTTCCCAGAAGGTGCTGCGGGTGCCGATCGGGCTGGTCAGCATGTATCCCCAGGTGCGGCGCAACTGCTCCAGGGCGGTGGCGTCGTCGTTGGCGGCGAAGTGGGCGGCCACTTCCATCGATCCGGCGAACGGATGGACGCCGCCACCCCACTCGGGCGTGGTCGCTCCGAACGAGTTCCACCGGGTGGCCAGGCGGGCCGAGATGGTGCTGGTCTTGGCCGCGGTGTCGGTCAGGCCGTAGTCGACGGCGAGTGAGTTGCCGTCCTGAGGGTAGAGAGTGCTGGTCGGGTTGTCCCGGTAGAGGCCGGTCGCGGCGTCCCAGAGCCTGCTGTTGGCTGCGCTTTTCAAGGCCGCGGCGGCGCTGGTGGAGCCGGCCGCCAGGGTGCTGTCGCCCTCGACCGTGGCCAGGTCGGCCGCACCGATCAAGGTGGCGTAGAGAATGGCGTTGGCCTCGATGTTCTCCCCGCCCTGGTTGGAGCGGGCCCAGTCGGCGGTGCCGGTGACGTTGAGCAGGTGGTTGGCGTCGATCTTGGCGTTGATGTAGGTCAGGCCGAGCTTGTACTTGGGCCAGATCGAGTCCAGCCAGGCCTTGTCGTTCGAGTACTGGTAATACGTCGAGGTCCCGAGCAGGGCCCACAGGTGGTAGGTGTCCGAGTGCGGCATGTTGGTCCACGGCGGGCCGGCGTAGGGCAGCTCGCCGTTGGCCGCCTGGATGCCGTAGAGCGTGGTCAGGGCGTTACGGCTGGAAATCGTGTCGTTGGTCGAGGCGTACTCGGTGGGTAGCGAGACGCCCAGGTCGCCGGACCAGATGGTGCGGTCCCGCTTGGCCGCGTCGGTCAGCACGGAGGTGCCGACGCTCGACACGGTGGCGCTGTTGTCCCACAGCGAGACCGGCGGCGGCCAGGCCCGGCCCTGGTTGGGAGCGATGGTGTCGAGCTGCACGGTGTAGGCGCCGGCCAGCCAGATCTTGTTCAGCAAAGGATCATTGGAGGTGAAGTAATTGGCGTACGAGCTCGGGTTGGTCTTGCCCGGGGCGGCCGTGAAGTTGAGCGATACGCCATTCAGTTCGACCCAGCCACCGGTATTCATGAACACCGTCAGATATCGGAATCCGCCCCGCAGCCGGGCCGTCGGCATGGTGTAACTGCCGTTCGCCGTGGCTGTGGTGGTGAGGGCCCCGTCGGGGTTGCCCCCACTGCTGGCGTCGCTGGTGGTGCCCACGTTGAGCGAGGACTCGCTGAAGGCCAGCCCGATCTGCTGGGCGGCGTCGCTGGTGGCCCCGAACGAGAGCGTGACCAGGCCGCCGACCTCCTGCCCGAAGTCGAGGGTCAGCGTGCTGCCGGTTCCGGTGAGCCGGGTGACATTGTGAGACAGCACATTTCCCGGGTTGCTGACCTGCCCGGTGTAGGTGTGGATCGAAGTCGGGGCCATGATGCGGGAGGTCGGGGAGTAGTTCGTCACCGACACCGCGGCGGCCCCGGCAGCGGCGGCGGCCGGCACCGAGGCCGACGCCGGCGCGGCCGGCAGTGGGCCCGCGCTGCTCACCGCGGCGGCGGTGAGCAGCAGCAGGAGGCGGACGGGCGAGGGGCGGCGCAGACGACGGTACATGTGCGGCCTCCATTATGAAAGGTTTCAATTCGGCACCCGATGATGCGGTGCTGAATTGAAATGAAATGCAGCGGGTTCAGGGTCGCTACACGTTTACGACTGGGTAAAGCTGATATTGCGGGCGTATGAACGTCACTGTCAATAGGGCACGGTCGCCCGAACAATCATTCCCTTACGTGGGAGCGGCCCAACCGTCCTCGCCGCGAGGACTGAGGACGGCTGGGCCGGATCGTGAACCGAGGGCGTGACTACCGGACGTCGGCCCCCTCACTCGGGCCCTCGACCTCGGTGGCAAGTCGGCGCCGGGCCGTGGGCCCGACCGCGAGCACAGCGGCCGGGTCGTACTGCACGGCCAGCGAGCTGGCTCACTGCAGGGTGTCCGGATCGTAGCTGCGGGCAATCCGGGCCGGGTCGGAGCCGGGGGTGAAGTTGGGCAGGATCCGGCCGGTGCTCCAGGGCGCGAGCACCTCGCCGACCCGGGCCGAGCAGCAGTACGGCCAGCACCGCCCGTTGCTTGGGCGAACCGAGATCGATCACCTGATCCGGGCCGGCATCGCCGTCCGGCGCCGCCTCTAGGCCCATGGGGGCCTGGGCGAATTCGGTGGGTAATCCGCTCCTGCGGCTAGCGGGAGGTGCCCACTCTTCAATCACGGGCAAGCCGTACCGCACGAGAGCACGTTTTGCGCTGAATCAGATTTCGTGGGAGGACTTGGCTCGGTACATCATCGCGTCGGCGCGCTCCAGCAGCTGCTCGGTGCTCTCGCCGGGCTCGGCAAAGGCCAGCCCGACGCTGACGGTGGCCACCAGTAGTTGATCGCGGAAGCTGTAGGGCGCGGCCAGCACGTCGCACAGCCGCTGGGCCAGCGTGTCGGCGTCCAGAGTGAAATCCTCACAGATCACCGCGAACTCGTCGCCGCCCAGGCGCCCGACGGTGTCCTCGGCCCGGAAGTGCGAGCGCAGCCGGACGGCGACCTGGCTGAGCAGGACGTCGCCGGCCGCGTGCCCGTAGGTGTCGTTGATCATCTTGAAGTGGTCGACGTCGCCGTAGAGCACGGCCAGGCGGGTGTTGTGCCGCACCGACCGGGCGTGGGCCTGCTCGAGCTGGTCGAGGAAGGCGCGGCGGTTGGCCAGGCCGGTGAGCGAGTCGGTCAGGGCCAGGTCGTGCAGCTGACGTTCGTGCTGAAGCCGTTCGGTGATGTCGCGGATGAACGCGTGGATCCGCCAGCGGCCCTGCCAGTGCCCGCGGGCCATGGTCACCTCGACCGGGATCTCGTACCCGTCGTGGTGCAGCAGGCTGAGGGTGGCCGGCTGCGGGCCCTGGCTGATCCCGGTGTTCAGGTAGGCCCGCAGCCCCTCGTCGTAGGCCTGGTGGTCGCCCGGCGGGAACATGACGTCCAGCGCCCTCCGGCCGATCACCTGCTCGCGTGGCCGTCCGAGCAGGTGGGCCGCGGCCAGGTTCCAGTCGGTGATGACTCCGGTGTCGTCGATCCCGACGAAGGCATCGCCGGCCGTGTCGAGAATGGCCTGCTGGCGGGCGTGCTCGTCCTCGGCCTGGATCCGCCCGGCCTGGGCACGGGTGAACATCTGGATCAGCCCCAGGCTCATCACGCAGAACAGGATCAGGGCCAGCCAGGCGCCGTACTTCTGGGTCGGGGTGAGGGTTTCGTACAGCTCGGTCGTGTCCAGAGTGAAGACCAGTTTCCAGTTGCTGCCCTCGACCGGGCCCGCGATGTAGTACTGGTCCAGGGCGGGCAGGAACCCTTGGGGCTGCGTGCCCACGGCCTGGGCGACGGCGGGGGCAACCTCGGCCAGGCTCTTGCCGGAGCTGTCGCGCCGTCCGGTGAGGATGACCCAGCCGGCCGAGCTGACCAGGTAGACGCTGGCGGTGTGAAAGGTCGGCAGAGCGTTGGTCACGAACGAGCGCAGCAGAGTGTCCTCGATCGGGTACCGGGCCGTGAACGCCCGGGCTCCGGTGGGCGACTGGAAGGTCACACCGAAGTCGATCAGCGGCGGCGAGCCGACCCCGGTCGACACGGCCGAGACGGCCGAGAGGCCGGAGAGGGCCGACTGCAGGCTGAGGTCCTGGTCGATGTGCAGGGGGCCGGGCTTGTGGGCCGGGTAGCTCACCAGCCGGACGCCGTCGCCGTCGTAGAGCCCGGCCGTGCTGAACTGGTTCAACCGGGCCACCTGGTTGAACTCTGACTGGGGCACGGTGCCGGCGACGAGCGTCTGCTGGGCCAGGCGAATCTGCTGGGCCTCGACCTGGCGCACGTAGGCCTCGATGAAGCGCTGAGCGGTGACGTGCCGGGTGTTGAAGCGCTGGACCAGCACTTCGCGGCGGTCGCGGACGCTGTTACGGATCCAGACCCCGGCGCCCACCGCGCCCAGGGCGAGCACCAGCACCAGGACGGCGGCCACGCGACGGTAACCGACCCGGTTCGCCCGGGCCGGCTGCACCCGAGCGCGCCCCGACATCACCTTGTGCGAATCGTCAGATCGGCGGTTGAACTGGAGGAGAAGTCACCGAATCGTGCCGCTGGACGACGAGTGCTCCGAGGCTCGGCGTCCGAACCAGGGTCTGCGAAGGCTCGCAGAGCGATGTCCACGCCGTCCGAAAGGTCGCCTTCCCGAGCCGCGCGAGTCAGCGGTGGCTGGCCAGGCCCGGCCAAGACGGCCTCGCTGGCACCTTTCATGACGACCAGGGCGAACTGAACTGCTGATCGTCGGATGGCGATCGGGCCCGGGCGGTTCCGCGGAACCGCCCGGGTGGATTGTGTTGCCGGGCCCGTGACGTATTGCCCCGAGAATTGCCTTTTTCTCAGGACGGCGGCCGAAATACCGGCCATTCGCCTGGCCTGAAAAGGCTGGCGTGTCAAGTACGATCGGCCGAAATCGTGAAATCGAGCCGATGCCTGGAAACGGGCGGCGCGCATACGTCTGGGGGCATGGTCGCATGTCTGGTCGTACGGAAATCGCCAGTGATTCGGTCGAGGTCAGTGTGTCGGCCGCGCCCGGGAACGAATACGAGCTGAACCAGTTTCGCGGATGGCTGCACCGGGATCCGACGGTGTCCGGATCGGCGCGGGTCGAGATGCACTCAGCCTCGGACGGCGAGGCCGGCAGCGACGTCGAGGTGGTCAACGTCGTCTTCGATCACGCCCTCGAGGTGCCCAGCCTGCTGATGTCGTACTCGGCCTGGCGTCAGTCCAGGGTGACGGCGCCGGAGCTCACCTTCACCCGTGGCGGGATCACGGTGACCGTCGGGGACGACTCCCCGGAGGTCATCGCCGCAGTGATCATCGAACTGCTCACCGCCGACCGGGAGGCCGCCGCCAAGGCCGCGACCGCCCCGGTCGAGCCGGGGGAGACGACCGGCTGATCACGACCATAGTTCGAGGGGTTCAGTGATCGGCTCACCGCGCAGGAACGCCTCGAGAAGCACCGGCAGGCGGCCCGGGTAGAAATGTTCAGCACTGGAAAGAATCTCCGGCTGAGGCCACCAGCGGAAGCCGAAGTAGTCCTCGCGTTCGTAGTCCAGGCGCCCGGCCTCGTCGACGTCAGGCCCGACGACGTCCAGCCGCTGGGTGACGATCACCTCGTCCTGCATGTGCCGGACCTGGCGGTGGCGGAACGACGCCCGCCGTCGCCAGTTCGGTGGCCCCATCCGGGAACGTTCGGCCACGATGCCGGTCTCCTCGCGCAGCTCCCGGACCGCGGCGTCGACATGGGTCTCGCCCGGGTCGATGCCACCGCCGGGCAGTTCCCACCAGGTGCCGAGATCGGAATGGTCCGGGTCGTGGGTGTGCAGGAGCAGGACCCGGTCCATGACGTCGAGCACGACGATGCGGATGGCGCTGCGCTCGATGATCGGTAGGTCGTCGGGAAGCCGAACCTGATGATCATCGTCAGGGGTCATCGTTGACCGCAGACGGGTGACGTTGGCACTGGAGCGGGAGTCAGACGAGGTGGTCGAGCTCGCCGCTCTTGGCTGCCTCGAGCCAGGCGGCGAAAGCTGAGGGTTTCATCCGGAGGGAGGGGCCCAGACCGTGGGCCTTCGTGTCGCGGACCTCGACCGCGGCGTCATGACGGCGCAGCTCGACGCACTGGCCGTTGGCACTCGAACGCCTGGCCTTCACCCACTGTGCCGGGTCGGGGGTCATGACAGGTACTCCTTAATCGCTACGGCTTGGGACGCGAGGACGGCACCGATCCTGCGATACCTGTCGACGATGTCTTCCTTCTCGATGTACCGGCCACCGCTGAGGGTTTCCAGGTAGACGATGTCCGGATCATTGGGGCTGTTGCTCTCCAGGATACTGAACGCTCCGGTCATCGCGGCGTGAGCGCCATCTGCCAGCGGCAAAACAAGGATCCTTACGTGCTCTCTCTGGTCCATCTGCATCAGGTGAGCCAGCTGACTCCGCATGACGTCAGGTCCGCCGACAGCCCGAATCAAAGCTCCCTCCCCGAGGATCGCTCTGATCCGAAGCGGAGGGTTGCGCTCCAGGGCTGCGCGCTGACGATCTGATCGCAGGCCCAAATGCCGGTCCAGATGCCCGAGAGGCACGTCCTCGGCAGCCAGGTAGACGGCGCGGTGATAGTCGGGGGTCTGCAGCAGTCCATGGATCAACTCGGCGTCGAAAGTCGTGATCGCGCTCGACGCCGATTCCAGAGCCACGTACCGGCCGAGCCAGGTCGGGACCACGTCGTTGTAGTACTCCCACCAGTCCTGATCCTTGTTCAGCGACATCTCTACCAGCTGCTCGGTCGTGGAGTTGTCCACGCCGTACATGAAGCAGAGCGTGCGGACGTCGGCCATCTTGATCGGCGGGTCGCCGTTCTCGATGCGCCGCATCTTGGCCGGTGAGCCGACCTCGACGACGTCGGCGAAAGTCTTTCCGGCGGCCAGCCTCAACATCTTGAGCTGGCGACCCAGTGCCTTCCGTACGAAGACGGACCCCGTTCTGGTTGCCATGAGGCGATAGTTCGCCACGGCCGGCATTGCGTATCCAGCCGCGCCAAAACGGGGTCTTCTTTTTGAGTGCGATAAAAGGAATGGTTGAGCCTCTGTGCCCAGTCGCTCCATCCTGGAGCCGGCGAGACCGCCGGTTCGGCCCATTCCGACCGCCGGTCTCGCCGTCCGCGAATGTCAACGGGGAGCGAGGCCACAACCGTGAGCGTGACCACAGACAATGCCCGGCCGGGGGAATGGACCGGCGAACTGGTGCTCGACCTGCGCAACGGGCGCGACTGGTCGGTCGGCGAGGCGGAGGTAAGCGTCCGGCGGGACACGGTCATCGTCCGGCACGCCGGCCGAGGACTGGCCGTCATGGATCGAGAACTGTTCGCCGACTGGCTCTCTCGTGCCGATCCGCAACCGCTGGAGTTGGACGACGTCGGGTGGCAGGTGCAGGTCGGCGTCACCTTCATGACCGTCGGTGGCTCGTGGTTCCGGGTCGGCGCCGAATCATTGTCGACGCTGGTCTCGGTGATCTGATGCTCATGAGGGTGACACCACCGGGATCTGCTGGGCGGAAATTGACCGGCCCGCAGTTGGCTCTACTCGGCTTTCTCGCCGGCGAGAACGAGTGCCCCGGCAGTGTGCGGTGGAGCACGTATGCCGCCCTGATCGAGCGCGGTCTGATCGAGCGGGGAGAATTCAGTCGGCGCTATTACGTCACCGACCTCGGCCACCGCCGATTGGCTCACCTGCGGGCCTTGATCAATGTGACGAACTTGCCGGTCGGCCCGGGGCCGATTCAGCCGGCGGAGCCAAAAGGCCGCGGTAACAGCAGTCGGCACGGCCGAGGACCACGCCGGGACCGACACGTCTAGAGTTCCGGGGGTGGAGGTTCACCTGCGGCTGGACGGGCGCCAGGACCTGACCGAGCAGATCTACCGGCAGGTTCGGGCGGCCATCGAGGAGGGGCGCCTACGGCCCGGCGATCAGTTGCCGGCCAGCCGAAACCTGGCCAAGGAGCTGGGGGTTTCGCGCAACACGGTCGGCTCGGCCTATGAATGGCTGGCCGGTGAAGGTCTGTTGGAAGGACGACAGGGGGCCGGAACCTTCGTGTCCCGGGCCGACGTCCGCTCGCCCCCGACCTCCGGGGCGCAGCCGGCCAGCCCGTTGCGGCCGCGAGCTTTCTGGTCCCGGGTCGGCCCGCCGCGGACCTGGGCCCCGCAGCGGCGTCACTACGACTTTCGCCTGGGGCTGCCCGACGCGGCCCTGTTCCCGTTCGAGACCTGGCGCCGGCTGGTCACCAGCGAACTGCGCCGGGACGCCGGGAACAGCGGGTATGGCCCGACCGCCGGCCACGAACGGTTGCGCACGGCCATCGCCCGGCACGTGGGCACGGCTCGGGCGGTGCGGGCCGACGCCGACCAGGTGGTCGTCACCAGTGGCACCCAGCAAGGGCTGGACCTGATCGCCCGGGTACTGCTCGAGCCTGGAGACGTCGTGGCCGTCGAGGAGCCCGGCTACCCACCGGCCCGGTTGCTGTTCGAGTCGCTGGGGCTGCGCGTCGTCCCGGTCAGGGTCGACGAGCAGGGCCTGGTCGTCACCGACCTGCCGGACCGGGCCCGGCTGGTGTTTGTCTGCCCCTCGCACCAGATGCCGCTGGGCCTGCCGATGTCGATGGCCCGCCGGGAGGCGTTGCTGGCCTGGGCCGAGGAGCACGACGCGGCTGTCGTCGAGGACGACTACGACAGCGAGTTCCGGTTCGGGGGCCGGCGGATGGACGCCCTGCACGCGCTCGACACGGTGGGCCGGGTGTTCTACGTCGGGACGTTCTCCAAGACCCTCGAGCCGGCCCTGCGGCTGGGCTTCGTGATCGCTCCGCCGCCGCTGGGTCGGGCTCTGGCCGCCGCGCGCTTCGTGTCCGACTGGCACTCGCCGCTGGCCGGGCAGGCGGCGATGGCCCGGTTCATCGAGGAAGGGCTCTTCGCCCGGCACCTGCACGCCACCCGGGCCGAGTACGAGGCCCGGCACGGGCTTCTGGTACAGGCCCTGAGCACGGACGACGCCGCCGAGTTCGAGCCGATCAGCACCTCGGTCGGGTTGCACCTCACCGCTCTGCTGCCCGAAGGCACCACCCCGGACCAGGAGCAGGCCCTGATCGAGCGGGCGGGCGACCGCGGTGTGGCCTTCTACGGGCTGAGCCGGTTCTACGCCGGCCGGCCGGGCCGGTGCGGCGTCATTCTCGGGTTCGGATCGATCACCCCGGAGCGGATTCCCGAAGGAGTGTCCCGGCTGCTGGCCGCTTGGCGTTCCCGGTGATGGCCGGGCCGGCGTTCTCGCTGAGTGGGGGCCGGATTGGTCCGGTCGGTTCGGCCGGGATTGGCCCTGTCCCGAGGCGCTGAGCCCGACATAACCTGCGATTGGGGGGCGGCGTCGAACGTCGGAGCGCTGACCGGAGGGGAACGCCCCGGCGAGGGCGGCTGGACTCGGGGCCAGGCGCTGTCGTCGGGGCGCCGCGTCGCGCGAACCGGGGTGCTGGCACCACCCCGGAAGCGGGTGTCAGGGCCATCGCCGCGCGGTCGGCCGACTCGTAGCGTCGTCCTGGATCATCGACCGGCAGGCGCGGAGGGCTGAACGATGCAGTGGAGCGGGATCGCTGTGGCCCTGATCTCGGTGCTGGCCTCGGCGACGGCTCTGATCACCGACAACCGGGCCGGCCAGCGCCGGGTGGCCCGGGGTAGTGCTGACGATAGTCCGGGACTAACGGTCGTCCTCTCGTCGCGGGCGGCAGGAGTTCCTAACCTGGAGTCATGACTTCCTCCAGCCCCCCGACGCTGCTGCGGGCCGTGGCCGAGCCCCGGTTCCTGATCTCGGCCTGGCCCTGGCGGGCGCTCGGCTACGCCGTCAGTTGTGCGGCGGCCTGCACAGTGGTCTGGGTGTTCCTGTTCGCCCCACTGCTGTTGCTGGTCGAGGGCGGGCGGCGGCTCAGTGGTGACGGCAGTCCCGGGCCGGAGGGTGCCGGGCACCTGGCCGACGCGGCGTCCTTCGGCTTGATGGCGGTGGGCCTGGTAGGGATCGCCGGGCCGCCGCTGGCGGTGCTACTGGCCCGGGAGGAGCGGTGGCGACTGCGGCTGGCCGACGACCGCCCGATCCGCGAGATCCGCAGCGGTAACTTGTATTCGGACGCCGCGACCTGGCGCGCGGTGGCCCACGCGCTGGTGCTGGCCGTGCTGACGCCGGTCTGGGCCGGGGTGCTCGCGCTGGCCGCCCTGTTCGTCCTGACCATGATCGTCTCGCCGTTCGCGGTGCACCTGGGGAGCGGCCCGATCGTGATCGGGGCGGGCACCGTCCACTCCACCGGCGGTGCCGTGGTGCTGGCAGTGGCCGGTCTGGCCTTGATCCCGTTGCTGGCCTACCTGATCGCCGTCAGTGCCGGCGCCCAGGCCGGTCTGGCCCGGTTGCTGCTGGCCCCGGCCCCGGACCGGTCGGCGGCCGAGCTGGTCGAGGTCACCCGCTCGCGAGCGCGCCTGGTCGGCGCCTTCGACGCCGAGCGGCACCGGATCGAGCGCGACCTGCACGACGGGGCTCAGCAGCGGCTGGTCGGCCTGACCATGCAGACCGGGCTGGCCCTGCTCGACCTGCCGGAGGGATCGCCGGCCGCCACCGCCGTCGGCGCGGCCCACGAGCAGGCTAAGGCGCTGATGGTCGAGTTACGCGACCTGATCCACGGCATCAACCCGCGGACCTTGACCGAGCTCGGTCTCGGTGCGGCGCTGGAGGAGCTGGCGGCGTCCGGGCCGCTGAGGGTGAGCGTACGGGCCGACGTCGGGCGGTTGCCGCCCGCGGTGGAGACCAGCGCCTACTTCGCGGTGGCCGAAGCACTGGCCAACGTGGCCAAGCACAGCGGGGTCGAGGAGGCCACGGTCACGGCGGCGGTGGACGCCGGGGTGCTGGCGGTCGAGGTGCGCGACGGCGGTGCCGGGGGCGCCGACCCGGCTCGCGGTTCGGGACTGTCCGGGCTGGCCGATCGGGTGGCGGCCGTGGAGGGCCGGCTGCTGCTGTCCAGCCCGGTGGGCGGCCCGACCGTGCTGCGGATCGAGGTGCCGTGCGAGTCGTGATCGCCGAGGACTCGGTCCTGCTGCGCGAGGGGCTGATCCAGGTGCTGAAGCGGTTCGACTTCGACGTCGTCGCGGTCGTGGAGGATGCCGAGGGCCTGGTCGCGGCGGTGGCGGCCGACCAGCCGGACCGGCCCGATCTGGTGATCACCGATGTGCGGATGCCGCCGTCCTTCACCGACGAGGGGCTGCGGGCGGCGGTGAGCCTGCGGGCGCAGTATCCGGGGCTGCCGGTCATGGCGCTGAGCCAGTACGTGCAGCGCACGTCGGGGGCCGAGCTGCTGGCCTCCGGGGACGGGCGCGGCGTCGGCTACCTGCTGAAAGACCGGATCGCTGATCTGCCCGAGTTCGTCGAGGCCCTGCGCCGGGTGGCCGCGGGCGGCACGGTGGTCGACCCGGAGGTGGTTCGCCAGCTCATGCAGCACGGTCGCGATCCGCTGCGCTCGCTCTCACCGCGGGAGCGGGAGGTGCTGGCCCTGGTGGCCGAGGGCCGGTCGAACGCATCCATCGCCCGGGTACTGGTGCTCTCCGAAGCGGCGGTGAACAAGCACATCGGCAACGTGCTGGTCAAGCTGCACCTGCCGCCGACCGACGACACCAACCGGCGCGTGCTGGCCGTGCTGGCTCACCTGCGAGGGTGACAGCTCACTCGTAGTAGACCTTGGCGGTGCCGTGCGGCAGTTGTGCCCCCGAGGCGTCGTAAGCGAACACCTTGCTCAGCCGGGTTGTTCCGGTCACCTGCGAGGAGTCGAACCAGTAGATCGTGATCCTCGGGTCGTGACTCCACGACACCTGGCGGGCTGTGATCTCCTTGCCCTTCACCGTGCCGGAAATTCTGGCCGGCGTCGGACCCGAGAAGTATCCGAACGCTGGCTGCGTCGCCCCCGTCTCCAACCCGTAACTGTGTTCCACCGCATGGAACCCGGCCTCATACCCGGTCCCCTCCACCGCTGATGTCTCCAACGCCGTCTCGATCGACCCGTCCGATCGCAACTCACCCAGCACCAGGGCGAACTCGATCGAGGGAATGTACTTGTCGTGGTACTTCTCCCCGAAGATCACCCATTGGGCACCCTTCTCCGCCGGCAGCCCCGTCTGTACGAGCGCACCCTGAGCGCCCTTGGGCAGAACGATCGCCGGCGCGCTGGCCCGGGGGCCGGTGGTGGTCGGGGCGGCCGGAACCACGGTCGGCTTCGAGCCGATGACGCCGGTCAGCCCACCGACCCCGGCGATCAGGATCAGCGCTCCGGCGGCGACCCCGGCCCCCACGGCGGCCCGGCGGCGCCGGCGCAGCCGGCCCCCCTCGCGCATGATCGAGTCCAGGTCGAGCGAGCGCGGATTGAAGTCGGACGGCGCCTGCAGCGTCTCGCGCAGGCCGTCGAGGTCGGACGTCATCGCCGGATCCTCCCGAATCTGCTGGGCTGCTTGGCTGCCGGCCGCGGGGGCTGTTCGGTCGAGCCTAACCGCTGCGCGCCGGCCGCTGCCTGAGCGCTGTCGTCACCGTCGTCGTCACTGGTGTCGATCGAGATCCGCAGCTTGGCCAGGGCCCGGGCGTTGAGGCTCTTGACCGTGCCCAGGGAGAGTTTGAGCTCGCGGGCCACGTCGGCCTCGGTCAGGTCGAGGTAGTGCCGCATCACGATCACGGCCCGTTCCTTGCCCGAGAGCACGTCCATCGCCGCGATCAGCTCACGGCGGCGGGCGACCTGGTCGGCCACGTCCGGCGCCGGGGCCGGTTCGGGGACGACGTCGCTGGCGTACTCGCGCATCGGCCGGCGCCACTGGTCGATCACCAGGTTGGCCAGCACCCGCCGGGTGTAGGCGTACGCGTCGTCGTTGCGCAGCCGCGACCAGGCGGCGTAGGTGCGCACCAGGGCCGACTGGGCGGCGTCCTCGGCCTGGTGGACGTCGCCGGTCAGCAGGTAGGCGGCCTGCTGCAGCCGGGCCGAGTTGGCCTGGGCGAACTCGATGAACTCCTGGTCACCGCGGGCCATCGCCGGGCCTGTCTCCCGGGACGGGCGAACCGGGCAAAAGGTTGCGCTGCACGGCGGCCACCCTATCCACGCGGTCCGGCCGGTTCGCGATCTAGATCTGACGCACGGCGCGGGGTTCCTCGGGCCACAGCTGCGGTCGCTCGAACGCCGCCACAAAAGCCCTGACATCACTGGCGGCGCCACTCACGCAGGCCCGGCCGTCGGCGATGGCTCGATCCAGGTCGAGGCCGGCGAACACCAGCTCCCGCAGGGTCGAGGTGGTGGTCTGCAGGGTGGCGCCCTGCGTCCCGGTCGGAGGCTGCCAGTCCAGAGCGCCCGACTCGATCACCGCGTCCCAGTGGATCCCGTCGAGCACGACCTGGACCCGGGGTGGAGCCGGCCGGTCGGCCCGAACGGTCGAGCGCATCGCGAACAGCAGGGCGTCGCGGCTCAGCTCCCGCTCGGTCGTGATCGGTAGCCGGCTGCCGAAGTGGGCCAGGCTGTCGAGCACCGGCAGCAGGCGCCGTCCCCGGTCGGTGAGTTCGTAGACGGTGGCCCCCACCGGCGGCCCGAGAACCGTACGCCGCACGATCTCGTGATGTTCCAGCTCGCCGAGCCGTTGGGTGAGTACGTTCGGGCTCACCGATCCCAGGCCCCGGCGCAGGTCGGCGAAACGCTTGGAACTGAAGGCCAGCTCGCGGACGACGAGCAGGGCCCAGCGTTCGCCGACCAGATCCAGGGCGCGGGCGATGCCACAGGAGTCGTCATAGCTGCGCGACACACGATCCACCATAAACCCATCCTATTGCAGTACCGACTAGTCCTATATTAGGACTTCTCTCGTGACTGATGCGAGCGCGAGTTCGAGCCGGCCCCACGTGTTGCTCAGCGGTCTGGCCTTTCCGGAATCAGCCCGCTGGCACGGCGATCGTCTGTGGCTCGCGCACTGGAGTGCCGGTGAGGTGCTGAGCGTCGACGACGCGGGCCGCAGCCAGGTGATGAGTCCCGGGCCGGCCGGTTACGGCTGGTCGATCGACTGGCTGCCCGACGGCCGGCTGCTCGCCACCGGCCCGACCCTGCTGGTCACGGACGCCGACGGCAACTCGTCCGAGTACGGCCACCTGCGCGGGGTGGCCGAGCACGGCTGGAACGAGATCGCCGTCGGCCCGAACGGTGACGTCTACGTCAACGGGTTCAGCTTCGACCTGGCCGCCGGGGGAGCGCCCCAGCCCGGCATCATCGCCCTGGTCCGCCCGGACGGCACCACGGTGGCCGTGGCCGGCGACCTGCAGTTCCCCAACGGCATGGTGATCTCCGCCGACGGTTCGACGCTGGTCGTCTCCGAGTCGTTCGCCGGCACGCTCACCGCTTTCGACATCGCCGCCGACGGCACGCTCGCCAACCGGCGGGTCTGGGCCGAGGGCATCGCCCCCGACGGCATCACCATGGATCAGGAGGGCGCCATCTGGTCCGGCGCGGCCGATATCCAGATGATGACCGGCAAGCTCGACAGCCCGGCCGGGGCGTTCGTCCGGGTCGCCGAGGGCGGGGCGATCCTCGACCGGATCGAACTCGACCGGCCCGGCTTCTCCTGCGCTCTCGGCGGCCCGGACGGGCGGACACTTTTCATGCTCACCGCCCAGTGGCGCGGGTTCGACGTCATCGACGCCATGGCGGCCGATCGCACCGGAGTGGTGTTCACGGCGCAAGTCTCGGTTCCCGCGATCAAGGCCTGACCCGGGGCTGGTTTTCGCCGGCTCGGTGGCGCCGGCCGATGAGTTTCGAGGGCCCAGCTCGTCTACGGTCGGTACCGCCCGCCGGGGTGGGCGAAGGAGGACGTACCGATGACGAAGATCATCGCCGGAATGACCATGTCTCTGGACGGTTTCATCCAGGACGCCGACGGCCGCGCGGGCGCGCTCTACCCGGATCTGGCCGCTCTGCAGGACACCGCCTACATGAAGGCGAGCCAGGCCGAGACCGGCGCGGTGTTGATGGGCCGGCGGACCTTCGACATGGCTGCCGATCCGGACGAGTACGCCAAGAGCTACGAGTTCCAGGTGCCGATCTTCGTCGTCACGCACACCGTCCCGGTCGCGACGCCCACCCGCAACGACAACCTTTACTTCACCTTCGTCACCGACGGGCCGGCCGCCGCCGTGGCGCAGGCCGGCGTGGCCGCCGGTGAGCGCGCCGTCACCGTGGTCGGGGGAGCGGAGCTGACCGGCCAGTTGCTGGCGGCCGGCCTGGTCGACGAACTGCGGGTCGACGTCATGCCGGTGCTGCTCGGTTCGGGCGTGCGGTTGTTCGAGGCCACCGGGCTGATCACCCTGGAGAAGCTCGGCGTCGAGGAGGTCGGCGCCCGCACCAGCCTGCGGTTCCGGGTGGTCGGCGGGCCGGGCCGCTCCTGAGCGCCGGGCCTCGGTGCCCGCGTGTCAGGATCGAGCCATGGCAGACGACACCCAGCGCAAGGTCACCCTGGAACGGCTCGAGGAGGGCGTGTACCTGGCCCGCAACGCCCGTGGTCACGAACTGCGCTTCGGCAGCAAGGCCGACGACGCGTTCAGCCCGGTCGAGCTGTTCCTGGCCGCGATCGCCGGCTGCACCGCGGTCGATGTCGACGTCGTCACCGGCCGGCGCGCGGCCGCCGACAGCTTCGGGGCCACCGTTGAGGCCACCTACGTCCGCGACGAGACCGGCAACAGCCTGCGCGACATCCACCTCAGCTTCCAGGTGACCTTCCCGGACGGGCCCGCCGGCGACGCCGCCCGGGAGGTGCTGCCGCGCGTCCTCAAGCAGGCGCACGACCGCACCTGCACGGTGTCGCGGACCATCGAGGCCGGGACCCCGATCCGGGTCACGGCGGACGGCGGGCCGTCAGTGGCCCCGGACTTGCCGCAGGTCTGAACCTAACCGTCCGCCGGAGTGGGGCCGGCCGGCCGGCGGTGACCGAACTCCACGACTGCCGTGGAGACGACCGCACCGAGGGCGGCGGCGGCCAGGGCCCAGCGCAGCCCTGGTTCCTTGCGGCCCAGGGCGTTGTCGAGGGAGAGATCGCCCGGGCCTTCCTCGGCGATTGCCAGCAGGGCCGCGATCAGCACGGCGTTGTACTCCCAGCCGCCGTTGGACGACCACGGCCCGTTCGGCAGGTGCACCGTGCGGATCGCCGTGATCATGGTTCCGATCAGGGCGGAGGCGGCCAGCGGGGTGGCCAGGCCGGCGACCAGCAGCGCGCCGCCGGCAGCTTCGGTGGCCCCCGCGGCCAGCGCGTTGGGCTTGCTCGGGCGCAGGTTCAGGGACTCCATGAAGCCCTGGGTGCCCTCCAGCCCGGGCCCGTCGAACCAGCCGAACAGTTTCTGCGTGCCGTGCCCGATGAACAGGCTTCCGATCAGGGTGCGGGCGGCTAGCCGGCCGAGCTGCATGGTGACCACTCCGGTGAGGTTCAGGTGCTGGGGTGACAGGACGTGCCTGTATCCCAGCCCCCTACCGGCTGGTTCGCCAGTTGTGATCGCGGCCGGGCGGTTCTTCGCATACGGCTGCGACGCGATTCGGTTCAATCGTCAGCGACCGAATTGATCACCTTGACGCCTTCGACTTAGGTATGGCTAACCTAAGTCGTCGTTGATCATCAGTTCGGGAGCGGGGTCCAGGTGTTGGTTCAGTTGTCGCACGGCTCGATGGTGGCTGCCCTCAGTCAGGTGCCGGAGCCCTCCACGCCGCTCGGCCCGTTCGAGGACTCGGTCGTGGCCTGGGCCTCCTGGATCACGGTGATGGGCTTCGTCGGCCTGGTCGTGCTGGCCCTGCTGGCCGGACCGGTGGCCCGGCGGGTCGGTCCGGACCTGGTCGGGACGACGACGGCCCGGCTGGCCCGGGTGGCCTTCGGGTTCGGGGCGCTCGCCGTCCCGGCCGTGCTCACCGACATCGCCCACGACGCCGCCGGCGACAGCGGCGGTTACGACTACGGCGCCTCCCGGGACGCGTTGTTCGACGGCAGCACCGGCGGCCTGCTGCTCGGTCTCGAGGTGGTGCTGATCGCGCTCGGGGCGCTGCTGGTGCTTCCGCTCGCTGCCCGGGGCGTGGCCGGCGGCGCCCGGCGCACCTGGTTGCTGGCGGCCGGCCTGGTCGCCGGTGGGGTTGCCCTGGGCACCACCAAGTTCCCCGACGAGGTGCCGGAGGACTGGGGGCGCGACAGCTTCGACACCGTGATGTGGATGCTGCACCTCTTCGGCGGGGCGATCTGGATCGGCGGCCTGATCGGACTGCTGGTGCTGGCGGTGCGGCCGAGCGTGCCGGTCGCCGAACGGGGAGCGTTCTGGTCGTCGCTGATCCGGCGGTTCTCGGTGACGGCGATGAGCTGCGTCGGCGCGATCACGCTCTCCGGGCTGTGGCTCTACTGGGAGCACGTCGACGGTCCGTCGCAGCTGTTCAGCACGATGTACGGCCGGGTGCTGGGGGTGAAGATCCTGATCGTCGGGACCATGGCGCTGCTCGGCATGGTCAACCAGTTCTGGCTGCACCCCCGGATCGAGGCCCTGCGGGCGGCCGGCGACACCCGGTCGCTGCCGACCGTCCTGGCCCGGGAGTTCCCGGTCGCGATCGCGGCCGAGGTGCTGCTCGGCCTGACCGTGCTGATGGTCGCGCCGTTCCTGCACGGCTCGGCCCGCAACCAGGCCTTCCAGGCCGAGGCGGCCCGCACCGCGCCGGCCGGCACCAGCGAACTGCCCCGGATCGAGCCCAAGGAGGTCAGCACCTCGACCTGGATCTGGGGCACGGCCGAGACGGTCGCCGTCATCGTGGTGATGGCTGGCGGCTACCGGGTCTCCGGCTCGATCGCGCGCCGGCGCAGCCGGAACCTGGCCGGCCACCGACCCGACCCGGACCTGGTCAGCGTGGTCTGATCAGCGTGGTCCGATCAGCGTGGTCTGATCGGTCAGAAGCCGGGAAAGACCGGGCGCAAGGTGTCGAGGTCGATGCCGTGCGCGGTGACGGCCGGGGTGTGCTCGGGGTCGAGCCGGCCGTAGAGCAGCCGGGCGAACGCCTCGGCCGGCAGGGTGAGCTCGCCGGTGCTGCCCGCGCCGTCCCAGGGCTCGAGGGTGACCGGGTCGGCCAGGCTGAGGGTGAACTCCCGGTCCGGGTTGGTGGTGTGCACGTAGATCCGGCCGGTCGGGCCCGGCTTGGCGATGAAGCCGAGCAGCCGGCCCACGCCGTCGAGCACGATCGCCGCCGCCTCCGGGGCCAGGGCCGCCGTCGGGTGGACAGCCGCCTCGACGTCCCAGGTGTGGGTGGCGTGCTCGCTCACCCGGGCCCGGACCAGGCCGGAGATGTCGGTCGGCCCGCTCCAGATCGCGAAGGACGCCGTGGCCCGCTGGTCGGCGTCCAGGGCCTCGATCTTCTCCACCAGGACGGCGTCCGCGGCCAGGGCGTCGGCGGCCTGGTCGTCGGCGGACTTGGCGTTCCAGACGTCCCAGATCGCCACCAGGTCGTCCTGGCCCGGGGCGGCCCGGCCGGTCAGGCCGGCGTCCACGACCAGGCTGGTGATCTGGGCGCCGGACCCGAGGTGAGAGAGCGTGTCGGCGATCGACCACTGCGACGGGTAGGCGGGTGCCCGCAGCTGCTCGGCACTCAGCGGTTCGACCACCGCCCGCAGCCGGTCGTGAGAGGCCCGAAGGACGGCGATCAGGTCCAGGGCGTCGGCACCGGAAGCGGGGTCGAGAGTGCTCATGCGCGATGTTCTCCTTGCGATTCGATCCGGAGGGGCCTGGCCGGCACTCAGCCCCCCGATTCAACCAGGACTCGGGCGGGTTGCCGGACGAGCGCGAGCAGATATAACGGACCGGAAGCCGGCTCCCGTCAGGGCGGCCGGCCCCCTCACCCGAAGGAGACCGCCATGACCGCCCTCGACGAGCACTTCGCCCTGGCCAACGGGGTGCACGTGCCCCGGCTCGGGTTCGGCACCTGGCAGATCCCGGACGGCAAGCCGGCCTACGACGCGGTCAGCGCGGCTCTGGCCACCGGTTACCGGCACATCGACACCGCCCGCGCCTACGGCAACGAGGCCAGTGTGGCCCGGGCGATCGCCGACAGCGGCATCGACCGGAGCGGCGTCTTCATCACGACCAAGGTGCCGGCCGAGATCAAGACCTACGCCGGCGCGCTGGCCAGCTTCGAGGAGACGATGGCCGCGCTGGCCACGGATTACGTCGACCTGTACCTGATCCACGCGCCGTGGCCGTGGTCCGAGATCGGGGCCGACTACAGCAAGGGCAACGCCGAGGTCTGGCGGGCGCTGGAGGAGATCCTGACCAGTGGCCGGGCCCGCTCGATCGGCGTCTCCAACTTCGACGTCGACGACCTGACCACCCTGCTGACCACGGCCGAGGTCACCCCGCAGGTCAACCAGATCCGCTACTTCGTGGGCCACACCCAGGCCGAGGTCACGAAGTACTGCCAGGACAACAACATCCTGGTGGAGGGTTACTCGCCGCTGGCCACCGGAGCCATCCTGGACAACGACGAGGTCGGCGCGATCGCGGCCAAGTACTCCCGCAGCGTCGCCCAGCTCTGCATCCGCTACCTGCTGGAGAAGGACGTGCTGCCGCTGCCGAAGACGACCTCGCCGGCCCGGATGAAGGAGAACGCCGACGTCGACTTCGCGATCGACGCCGACGACCTGGCCTACCTGGACGGGCTGGTCGACACCGACCGCTGAAGGGCCCAATGGGTCAGGCCGGACGGCGAGCCGGTCGCCGTCCGGCCTCTGGTCAGTCGCCCTGCTGCAACTGCAGGCAGAGCTGGAAGGTCCGGTCGAACACCGGCCGGTCGCCGACCAGCGCCTGACACCGGCTGACCTGGTCGCGCTGCTGGGCCTCGTGCCGGCGATGCGTGATGAACGCGGTCAGGGCCACCGCCAGCAGGGCGACGACGACCACGGCGACGACCACGACCCAGGCCCGCGTGGCGTGCGGCTTGACCGGGCGCATCGACGCCGACGGCGGAAGAATGACATGGATCTGGTCTTCGATGGGTTCTGAAACGATCACTGGACGGCACCTCTCGATCAATGGCGCTCACCCCGTGGGAACGGCGATCGACGCGAGGGGCATCGACTTGAGGCGGTGATCGCCCGGGTGGCTCAGCCGCCCGTCACAACCGACCCGAACAGCCCACGCTCAGGCGGGGCGAGCGGGTTTCGAGCGCCAGGCCGCCGGGGCCGAAGCGAGGCTCGCCCCGCTCCGGCCCCGGCCTCCTGAGGTCAGATCGGCACGAAGCCCCATTCGGAACTGCCCGCACCCCAGTTGATGTCGGACGCCGACGCGCTCTCGGCCGCGGCCAGGCCGATGGCGGAGACGGCCAGCAGTGCCAGGAGCAGCGAAACAACCTTTCGAGTACTGCCTTTTCGAGTCACAGTGGAACCCACCTTCTGTTGACGTGAGTCGGGCTCGGAGGAGGGTGTCTTCGGCTGACGCAGGCAGAGGGTTCCCCTCCGGCACCCTCTGCCGCCAGGGTCGAGGCCGACCCATGGCGCCATTGAACGTTGCCCTCCGGCCCGGCGCGTCCTGCTCCGGGTGGAAATGTCGGCCCATCGGGCGAGGTACGGCCGGGCGCTTTCGCTTTTCGCGGTACCGCGAAAGTTGACGCCGGGCCGCGAGCCGCGGCCGATGGACGATGGCGTAAAAGGTGGGGTACCCGTCGTTGACGACAGCCCCCCAGTGCCGTGAACTGGAGCCATGTTCCCGCCCCGCCACGTCGCCCTGGTCGTCTTCGACGGTGTCCAGACCCTCGACCTGGCCGGCCCGCTGGAGGTCTTCACCGGCGCGAACACCCTGGAGCAGGCCGAGGGCCGCCCGGCGCCCTACCGGGTCGAGGTGGTCGCGGCCATGCCGGGGCCGATGCGCTCCGACAGCGGCCTGCTGATCCAGGCCGAGCACGGCCTGCCCGCCGGGCCGGTCGACACGATCGTGGTGCCGGGCGGCGACGGAGCTCACCGGGCCCTGCTCGACCCTCAGCTCCTGGTCTGGTTGCGGGCGGCCTCGGCGACCGCCCGGCGCACGACGTCGGTCTGCACCGGGGCGTTCGTGCTGGCCGCGGCCGGCTTGCTCGACGGTCGCCGGGCCACCACCCACTGGTCGGCCGCCGGGCGGCTGGCCCGCCGGTATCCCCAGGTGCAGGTGGACGCCGAGCCCCTGTTCGTCCACGACGGCCCGGTGTGGACCTCGGGCGGGGTCACGGCCGGCATCGACCTCGCCCTGGCCCTGGTCGAGGCCGATCTGGGGGCCGCGGCCGCGCAGACCGTGGCCCGCTGGCTGGTGCTGTTCGCCCGCCGCTCGGGTGGGCAGTCGCAGTTCGCGGCCGAGGTCTGGGTCGAGGCCCCCGACCGGGAGGTGCTGCGCGATGTCGTCCAGCACATTCACGCCCGGCCGGAGGCCGATCTGCGGTTGCCGGTGCTGGCCGAGCGGGCCGCGATGAGCGTGCGGCACCTGCAGCGCACCTTCACCGCCGAGATGGGCCAGGCACCGTCGGTCTACATCGGCCGGGTCCGCGTCGAAGCGGCCCGCCGGGCGCTGGAACTGCAGCCCTCGACCGTGACCGTGGTCGCCCGCGAGTGCGGTTTCGGCACCGCCGAAGCGATGCGGCGGGCCTTTCACCGCCACCTCGGCGTCTCGCCCGACGCCTACCGGGACCGATTCCGGATCTCAGAACTGCCCGCTCATGACTGACATTTCCGCCATCACCAACGTGGAGCCACCGATGAGAATTGCCGTTGTCCTGTTTCCCCGCCTCACCGCGCTGGACGCCGTCGGCCCCTACGAGGTGCTGCAGCGCCTGCCCGAGGCCACGGTCAGCTTCGTCGGCCACCGGCGGGGCGAAGTACGTTCCGAGAACGGCTTTCTCGGGCTGACCGTCGACGCGACCTTCGACGAGGTCACCGATCCGGACGTGATCGTCGTCCCGGGCGGGATCGGCGCCCGGGCCCTGCTGGACGACGAGGTACTGCTCGACTGGTTGCGCGTGGGCCACCGAAGCAGCCTCTTCACGACGTCGGTCTGCACGGGCTCCTTGCTGCTGGCCGCGGCCGGCCTGCTTCAGGGCCGGACGGCGACCACGCACTGGAGTGCCCTGGAGTCGCTGGCCGCGCTCGGCGCCGTCCCCACCGGACAGCGCGTGGTGGAGCACCTGGAGGACCGGATCGTCACCGCGGCCGGGGTGTCGTCCGGGATCGACATGGCCCTCCGGCTGGCCGAACTGCTCACCGACGAGACCACGGCCAAGGCCCAGCAGTTGATGATCGAGTACGACCCGCAGCCGCCGTTCGACGCGGGCAGCCTGGAGAAGGCCGGTCCGCAGGTACTGGCCCGGGCCCAGGAGCTGTCCCTGACCAAGGCCTGACCTCGCCGGCAAACACGCCATAGCGCCATGATTGGGCAAGACCAGTGCAGAAGCGTGGAGGGGGCCGGTGAAGACCGTTGTCATGGGGGCCGTCATCGGCCTTGCGTCGGGACTGTTGATCACCTTTGGGTTGGCCCTGGGGGCCGGCGACAACGAGGAGATCGGTGATTCCTACGTCGGAATGGCGATAGTCGGAACCGGGTTCGGCCTGCTGACCGGCGGCATGATCTGCTTGCTCCGGCCCCGGAGGTGAGCCGGGCAGTGTGGGTGGATCGGCCTCGGCAGGCGGGAATGGCACACTGCCCTGCGTGAAGGTGGGCGTCCTGGGGTCACTGCAGGTGCAGGACGACGCCCGCACGATCGAAATCAAGGGGGCCCGCCTGCGGGCGCTGCTGATCCGGCTGGCGGCCGGGGCGGGTGGCTGGGTGCCGGCCGGGCAGCTGATCGAGGCGCTCTGGGGCGACGATCCGCCTGGCGACGAGCTGAACGCTCTGCAGTCGCTGATCGCCCGGCTGCGGCGGGCCCTGCCCGAGGCCGGGCTGATCGAGTCCGCTCCGACCGGGTACCGGCTGGCGGTGCCGGCCGACGCGGTCGACGCCGTCCGGTTCGAGCGGCTGGTCGAGCAGGCCCGGGTGTCGGCTCGGGACGGGCGGGCGGTCGAGGCGTTCGCCGAGCTGAGCCTGGCCCTGGGCCTGTGGCGGGGGTCGGCCCTGGTCGACCTGCCGGACGCCCCGTACGCCGTGGCCTGGGCCCGGAGCTTGGACCAGTTGCGCCTGTCCGCGGTCGAGGATCGGGCCGAGGCCGGTCTGCGGCTGGGCCGGCACGCCGAGCTGATCCCCGAGCTGGAACCGGTCGCCGCGGCCGAACCGCTGCGCGAACGCCTGCACGAGTTGCTGATCCGGGCCCTGGCCGGTGCCGGGCGCCGGCGCGAGGCCCTCGCCGTTCACGACCGGCTGCGGCAGGGCCTCACCGACGAACTCGGCCTGGACCTGCCGGCCCGGTTGCAGGAGTTGCACCTGGCGGTGCTGCGGGACGATCCGGGCCTACGGCCGGCCGCGTGGCGGCCCGAGGCCGCGAGCCTGCGCCGGCGCAGCAATCTGCGCGCCCCGCTGACCAGTTTCGTCGGTCGTGAGGACGACGTTGCGCAGGTCCGCCGGCTGCTGGCGGCGACCCGGCTGGTCACCCTGATCGGCACCGGTGGGGCCGGCAAGACCCGGCTGGCCGCCGAGATCTCCGCCGGGCTGGAGGATCTCGGGTCCGACGGGGTCTGGATGGTGGAACTCGCCCCGCTGAGCGATCCCGACGACATCGCCGCGGCTGTGCTCGGCGCGCTGGGCAGTCGAGAGCCGGCCCTGCTGGAGCATCCGGCCCCGACCTACCGCGACACCGTGAGCCGGCTGGTCGAGCTGCTGGGTGAGAACGACGTCCTGGTGATCATGGACAACTGCGAGCACCTGCTGGACGGCGCGGCCCGGCTGGCCGAGCAACTGCTGGGCCAATGCCCCCGGCTGCGGGTGCTGGCCACCAGTCGCGAACCGCTGGGCATCGTCGGTGAGTCCCTGTGGCCGGTGCCACCGCTGTCGTCGCCGCAGGCAGGCGATGGGCTGGACGAGCTGCTCCAGGCCTCCTCGGTGCGATTGTTCGCCGAGCGGGCGGCCCTGGTCCGGCCCGGGTTCACGGTCGGGGCCGGCAATGGCGTCGCGGTGGGGGAGATCTGCCGGCGGTTGGACGGGCTGCCGCTGGCGATCGAGCTGGCTGCCGCCCGGCTGCGCAACCTGCCGGTGGAGGCCGTGGCCGCCCGGCTCGGCGAGCGCTTCGAGCTGCTGGCCGAGGGCAACCGGACGGCGCTGCCGCGGCACCGGACTCTGCGGGCCGTGGTCGACTGGAGCTGGGAGCTGCTGACCCCGGCCGAACGCCGGCTGGCCGAGCGGTTGTCGGTCTTCGCCGGCGGCGCGAGCGCGACCGCGGCCGAGGCCGTGTGCGGGCCGGGCCTCGACGAGTCGGGGCTGGACGACGTGGGCCGGTCGCCGGTGGTGGTGGCAGATCTGCTGGCCGCCCTGCTGGACAAGTCCCTGCTGGTCGCGGTCGAGAGCGCGGCCCCCGCGGACGCCGAACCCCGGTACCGGATGCTGGAGACGATCCGCGAGTTCGCGGCCGGCCACCTGGCCGCTCGGGGTGAGACGGTACCGCTGAGAACCCGCCACCGGCAGTACTTTTTGAGTCTGGCCGAGCGGGCCGAGCCAAATCTGCGGCGCACCGATCAGGTGCTCTGGATGGACCGGCTGAGCGCCGAGCACGACAACCTGCTGGCCACCCTCCGGTTCGCGATCGAGGTCGAGGACGCCGAGTCGGCCGTCCGGCTCAGTGCCGCGCTGTGCTGGTACTGGACGCTGATGGGCCGGCACGACGAGGCCGCGACCTGGCTCGGCCAGGCTCTCGCCGTCCCCGGGCCCAGCCCGGAGGGGGCGTACCTGCTGGTGGCCCTGGTCCATGCGGTCAGTTCCGCCGTCGTCGGCGGTTCGGTGCCCGACCCGGAGCAGGTCGAGGCGTTGATGGCCCGGGTCGGCCGACGGGAGCTGGCCGACCGGCACCCGCTGCTGGCCCTGGCCGAGCCCGGGGTGGCGATGGTCTCGGGGGACGGCGCCGGGGCCCGGGCCGCGACCGAGCGCAACCTGGCCCATCCCGATCCGTGGGCCCGGGCGACGTTGTGGCTGCTCAGCGCGATGGCCGCCGAGAACGAGGGCGACATCGAGTTGATGGAAGAGTGCCTGCCCCAGGCCTTGGACGGGTTTCGCCGGCTCGGCGACCGGTGGGGGATCGGCACCACGGTCGGCGTCCTGGGTGGGCTTCGAGGAGCCCAGGGCGACGTCGAAGGCTCGATCGAGGCCCTGGAGGAGGCCCGGGTGATGATGGGGGCCCTACACGCCTGGGACGACGAGGCCTACAGCCTGATCCGAATCGGCCTGCAGCGCCTGCGGCTGCCCGACCTGGAGGGGGCCCGGCGCGACATCGAGGCCGGGCTGGCCCTGCCCGACGCGCCGCTGTCCAGCGCCTTCGGCCGGTATGCCCGGTTCGCCCTGGCCCGGTACCTGGGCGACCAGGAAGAGGCGCGCCGGCAGGTGAACGCGGCCAACGCCGTCCTGGAACGGGTCCGGTTCGCGCCGCCGCAGCTGCGCGGCATCGTCCTGTGCGGGCTGGCCACCCTCGACGTCCTCGATCACGACCTGGACCGGGCCCGGGAGAACCTGCGAGCGGCGCTCCGGTGCGCTCAGGACAGTCAGGACATGCCGGCCTACGCCATGGTCGCCACCGGGGTGGCCGATCTGCTGATGGCCGAGCACCGGCCCGGGCCGGCGGCGGTGCTGCTCGGCGCGACCGTCCGGCTGCGGGGGGCCGACGACCCGAGCGACCCGGACGTGCGCCGGATCCGAACCGAGGCCGAGGCCGCCCTCGGGGCCGAGGAGTTCGCCCGCGGCTACGACCAGGGCCGGGCCCTGACCCGGCCCCAGGCCCTGGCCCAGGTGGAAATAGACCTCTCGCCGTCTCAAGAAGCGGGCTGACCGGGTCGACGTCACAGGGGCGAGTCCGGACCAACGGGCTCCGTCCCGAGGTCGCCGGTGTGCCGCCTCGGACCTGAAGGAGGGACGCGCGTGGCTCGGGTGCTGGTGGTCGAGGACGATCCGGACAACCGCGCGGTGCTCGAATCCTGGCTGCGCTGGATGGGGCACGAGGTGCTCAGTGCCGCCTCGGCGGTGGAGGGCTGGAACCTGATCGCCCCGACCGAGGACGATCCCGGCCCCAAGGTCGACGTGGCCGTGCTGGACATCGTGATGCCCGAGGTCAGTGGCCTGCAGGTGCTCAACCACATGCGCCACCAACCGGTCTACGCCCGGATGCCGGCGATCTTCCTCAGCGCCAGCGACGTCGCCGCCGATCGGGCCGCGGCCCGATCGATGGCGGCCCAGTTCATCACCAAGCCGGTCACCCGGTCGGTGCTGCAGGCGGCCATCGACGCGGCCTTCTACTGAGCTTGGACCTGGATCACCGGCTCGGCGTCACGACTGGTCACGCGAGCGCGGCACGATCAGCCCGCTCTCGTAGGCGGTGATCACGGCCTGGGTCCGGTCCCGCAGCGCCAGCTTGGTCAGCACCCGGCTGACGTGCGTCTTCACCGTCTCCTCGGTCACCACCAGGCGGACGGCGATCTCCGGGTTGGACAGCCCCTCGGCCACCAGGCGCAGCACCTGGGTCTCGCGCGGGGTGAGGGCGGCCAGCGGGCTGAGCGAGGCCGCCGAGGCCGGTGGCAGCCGGGCGAACTCGCCGATCAGCCGCCGGGTGATGGCCGGCGCCAGCAAGGCCTCGCCGGCCGCGATCACCCGCACGGCGTCGAACAGGCGCTCGGCGGTGACGTCCTTGAGCAGGAAGCCGCTCGCCCCGGCCCGCAGGGCGTCGTAGACGTAGTCGTCGAGGTCGAACGTGGTCAGGATCAGGACCCGGGGTGGGCTGAGGCCGCCCGCGCCCGCGCCGGTGAGCCGGCGAGTGGCCTCGATGCCGTCGACCCCGGGCATCCGGATGTCCATCAGCACGACGTCCGGGCTCAGCCGACGGCAGATCCGCACCGCCTCGGCGCCGTCGGAGGCGGTGCCCAGCACGGTGAAGTCGGGCTGGGTGTCGAGCAGCGCCGCGAACCCGGTGCGGACCACCTGGTGATCGTCGGCCACCACGATCCGTACCGGCGCCGGAGCTGTGCTCATGGCTCGTCCCTCGTTCTGGTCGGCAGTCGGGCCTCGATCAGCAGGCCGCCGCCGGCGGCCGGCCCGATCCGGACCTCCCCGCCGACGGCGGCGGTGCGCTCGCGCATGCCCAGCAGGCCGTGTCCGGTCGGGCCGGGATCCTCGCCGAGGCGGGCTGGATCGGGATCGACGCCCGGGCCGGGCCCGTTGTCGCGGATCCGCAGGTGCAGAGCGGCCTCGGTGTAGCGCAGCTCGACATCGACGGCGGCGCCCGGGGCGTGCCGCCGGGCATTGGTCAGCGATTCCTGCACGATCCGGTAGACGGTGAGCTCGACGCCGGGGTCGAGCTCGGTCGGTGGCCCGCGCACGATCAGCCGCACGCCGGCCCCGGCGACCTCCCGGGCCGAGTCGACCAGGCCGTTCAGCTGGGCCAGGCCGGGCTGGGGGTGCCGGTCGGGGCGGACCAGGTCGGCGGCGGGCCGGGCCGGTCCGGCGTCGTCGTCAGGTGTCGCCGGCTCGACGTCCTCGCGCAGCACACCCAGCAGGCGGCGCATCTCGGTCAGGGAGGAGCGGGCGGTGTCGCCGATGGCCCGCAGTTGCCGGGCCCCCTCGGGCGGCAGGCCCGGGGTGGTCAGCCGGGCCGTCTCAGCCTGCACCGAGATCATCGACAGGTGATGGGCCACGACGTCGTGCAGGTCACGGGCGATCCGGGCTCGCTCGGCGCGGGCGGTGTGCTGCTCGAAACGACCGGCCATCAGCTGCCGGGCGGCCCGGCTCTCGCGCTCCTGCCCGGCGGCGTGCTCGGCGATCCCGGCGGCGGCGGCGGCCGGGACCAGGGCGGCCAGCAGCACCGCCAGCACCCGGATCGTGGCGTCGCCGTCGGGCGGGTGCAGGGCGACCGGCAGGAACGCCAGGCCGAGGACGACGACCAGCACCCGCGCCGCGGCTGAGTCACCGCCGCGGCCGATCCGGTAGGCGGCGAGCAGCTGTCCGGCCAGCGCGGCCACGGTCAGCAGCTGGAAACCGGCCAGCGAGACCAGGCCCGCGCCCAGCACCACCCCGGCGGCCGGGGTCGGGCGCAAGAGCGACACCGGCAGCGTGGCGGCCAAACAGAGCACGGTCAGGACCAGTAGGTACTGGGCCCGGACGCCGCCCCCGGCGGTACGCAGCACCGAACCGGTGAGGGTCAGCCGGGTGAGCGTGGCGTCGTCCACCCGCAGGCGCAGCAGCAGCTCGCCCACGGCCGACAGCCCGAGCAGGACTCCGACGGTGGCCGGGGCCGGCGCCCTCCGGTCCGCTGCTTCGCCCACGACGCCATTGTTGCCGCTGGTCGGGCGCGCGGCGTCCCCCATGAGAGCTATTCGCCCTCCCCGACGCCAGGGAGGCCGCCCGAAGACAGATGGCTCCGCCGCGTGACGCCCCGAGGGATCGCGGTTGCCTAGCCTGCCGGACATGGAGGCAACCATCGAAGTCGAAGGCCTGCGCAAGCGCTACGGCCGGACCATGGCGCTGGACGGAATGTCGTTCACCGTGTCGCCGGGGCAGGTGACCGGATTCGTCGGCCCGAACGGCGCCGGCAAGTCCACCACGATGCGGGTGGTGCTCGGTCTGGACGCGATCGACGAGGGCACCGCGCTGATCGGAGGTCGGCCCTATGCCGGCCTGCGTCACCCGCTGAGCCACATCGGGGCGCTGCTGGACGCCTCGGCCCTGCAGCCCAGCCGCAGCGCCCGGGCCCACCTGTTGTGGATCGCCCACTCCCAGGGACTGGGCGGCCGCCGGGTCGACGAGGTGCTCGCGCTGGTCGGCCTGCAGCAGGTGGCCGGGCGCAAGGCGGGCGCCTTCTCGCTGGGCATGCGGCAACGGCTGGGCATCGCCGTCGCGCTGCTCGGGGACCCGCCCGTCCTGATGCTGGACGAGCCGTTCAACGGGCTCGACCCGGAGGGCATCAGGTGGATCCGGACCTTCCTCACCGCGCTGGCCCGCGAAGGCCGGGCGGTGCTGGTCTCCAGCCACCTGATGAGCGAACTTCAAGGCAGCGCCGACCATCTCATCGTCGTCGGGCGCGGGCGGGTGATCGCCGACAGCAGCGTTCACGAGCTGCTCGCGGCCGCCTCGCGGGACCGGGTCACGCTGACCACCTCGGCCCGCACCGAGACCATGACCGTGCTGGCCCGGGCCGGGGGCACGGTGGCGGCGACCGGGCCGCGGACCCTGACCATCTCGGGCCTCACCACCGAGCAGGTGATCACCCTGCTCCACCAGAACGGGCTGACTTTCTCCGAGGTCTCGGCCCACCACGCCACGCTCGAGGAGGCCTACATGGAGCTGACCCGCGACTCCGTCGAGTTCCGGGGCGCTCCGGTCGAGAGCGCCCCGGTCGAGAGCGCGCCCGTCGACAGCACGCCGGAGAGTGCCCGATGAGCGCCCTGGTGACGCCGTACCGGCCGGCTCCCAGCGCCGCGGCCGACGGATTCCGGCCCCTGCTGCACGCTGAATGGACCAAGTTCCGGACCGTCCGGGGCTGGGTGATCTGCCTGGGCGCCGCCGTCGTCGTGCTGATCCTGGTCGGGCTGCTGGGCACCGGCGGGGCGCACGGCGAGGGCCATCCCCAGCGCATGGCGACCGGCCCCGGCGGCATCGCCGTGAACGACAACTTCTACTTCGCCCACCGCGCCCTCAACGGTGACGGCACCATCACCGTTGCCCTGACCTCGATGGCGGTCCGGGCCGAGGAGAGGCCGGATCCGGCGCCCGCCGATGCCGGCGGAACGCCGAGCGTGCCGCTCAGCGATGCCGCAAAGGTGCCCTGGTCCAAGGTCGGCCTGATGGTCAAGAAGAACCTCGGCCGGGGCTCGCCCTACGCGGCGATCATGCTCACCGGCGGGCACGGGGTGCGGATGCAGGACAACTTCGTCCACGACACCGCCGGGCCCGCGGTCGCCTCGAGCGCCGTCTCCGCGGGCTCGCCGCGCTGGCTGCGCCTGAGCCGGACCGGTGATCGGATCACCGGATCCACCTCCGCGGACGGCGCCCACTGGGTCACGGTCGGAACCGCCCGGCTCGACGGGCTGGGCGCCCGGGCCGAGGTCGGCTTGTTCGCCACCGCACCGGAGGTGATCTCCGGGGGCGACGGCCGCGGCGGGGTGGCCATGTCGCCGGCCGTTGCCGTGGGTGGGTTCGGCCCGGTCTCGCTGAGCGACCGGTGGGCCCCGCAGGTGCCGGCCTCGGCCGCGCTCGCCTGGGGGACCGCGGTGCAGGTCGGTGGCGATTCCGGCTTCTCCGGCAGCTACTCGCAGTTCTTGCGGCCTCAGCTCACCGCGACCGACTCGGGGATCACCCTGACCGGCGCCGGCGACGTCGCCCCGGTGGCCGGTGGCACCGGCCCCGGCTTCCTGCTGGAGAACCTGCTGGTCGGAGCGTTCGCCGGGCTGATCCTGATCACCGTGCTGGGCGCGGTGTTCATCACCTCCGAGTTCCGCTCGGGGATGATCCGGACCACCCTGGCCGCCCGCCCGCGGCGGGAGCAGGTGCTGGCGGCCAAGGCGGTGGTGCTGGCCGCGGTGGTGTTCGTGGCCGGCCTGGTGGGGGCGGTCCTGGCGATCGCGATCGGTGCCCCCCGGGCTCGCCGTCACGGCCTGCCCGTGATCCCGGTGCCGCCGGCAACCGAGCTGCGGGTGATCGTCGGCACCGCCGCCCTGCTGGCCGTGGCGGCCGTGTTCGCCCTGGCCGTCGGCGTCCTGGTGCGACGCAGCGCGGCGGCGGCCACCACGGTGATCGCGGTGCTGATCCTGCCCTACGTGCTGGCGCTGTCGGCGGTGCTGCCGCTGGGCCCGTCCGACTGGCTGCTGCGGGTCACCCCGGCGGCCGGGTTCGCGATCCAGCAGAGCCTGCACCGCTACGAGCAGGTCGCCGGAAACTACATCCCGGCGTCGGGGTACTACCCGATGCCGTACTGGGCCGGATTCGGGGTGCTCTGCGGGTACACCGCGATCGCCCTGATCGCGGCGGCGGTCCGGCTGCGCCGGCGGGACGCATGAAGGGCGCGGTACGAGCCGAGTGGACCAAGCTGCGCACCGAGAGCGGCACCGCCTGGCTGCTGCTGGCGGTCCTGCTGGTCAGCCTCGGATCGAGTATCGGCGTCCTGGTCGCGGCGGCCGGTTCGACCTGTGCGCCGCACTGCGGCTTCGATCTGCCCCGGCTCAGCCTGACCGGAGTGATGGTCGGGCAGGGTGCGGTCGCGATCCTGGCCGTCCTGGTGATCGGCAACGAGTACAGCTCCGGCCTGATCCGCACCACGCTGTGCGCGACCCCGAACCGGATGGCCGTGCTGGCGGCCAAGGCCAGCGTGCTGACCGGGGTGCTGCTGGCGGTGGGGGCGCCGGCCGTGCTCGGGTCGCTGCTGGCCGGCCGGTTGATCCTGCCCGCCCCCGGTTTCAGCGCCGACCCGCACCACCCCCTGGTGTCGCTGGCCGACGGCCCGACGCTGCGGGCGGCCGTCGGCTCGGTGCTCTACCTGGTGCTGATCGGGCTGCTCGGCCTCGGGGTGGCCACCATCACCCGGGACTCCGCGGCCGCGGTCGGCATCGTGCTCGGGCTGCTCTACCTGTTCCCGATCCTGATTCACGTCGTCCAGGACCCGCACTGGCAGCGGCACCTGCAGCAGATCGCCCCGATGACCGCCGGGCTGGCCGTCCAGACCACGGTGGACGTCGCGCACCTGCCGATCGGCCCCTGGGCCGGGCTCGGGGTGCTCGCCGCCTGGGCCGCGGGGGCGCTGGTCGTGGGCGGGCTGGTCTTCCGGCTCCGCGATGCCTGAGGTCGCCGGCCGGATCGGCTCGAGGCCGGGTCAGCGCCCCGGGGTGACCAGGCCGCACTCGTAGGCCAGGACGACGGCCTGGGCCCGGCTGTCCAGGTCGAGCTTGGTCATCGTGCGGTTCAGGTGGGTCTTGATCGTCGCCTCGCTGATCGTGAGCCGGCCGGCGATCTCCAGGTTGGACAGCCCCCGGGCGACCAGGGTCAGCACCTCGATCTCGCGCGAGGTCAGCAGGTTCAGGTCCGGTGGCGGCACCGGCGTCGCCGCCCCGGCGGCCTGTCGGGCGAAAGCCTCGACCAGCCGCCGGGTCACGCTTGGCGCGAACAGGGCGTCACCACCGGCGACGGCCGCCACCGCGGCCAGCAACCGCTCGGGGCCGGAGTCCTTCAGCAGGAACCCGGACGCCCCCGCCCGCAGGGCGCCGTACACGTACTCGTCCAGGTCGAAGGTGGTCAGCACCAGCACCCGGATCGCCTGGTCGGGGTCGGCGGCCAGGATTCGCCGGGTGGCGTCGACACCGTTCAGGCCCGGCATCTGGATGTCCATCAGCACGACGTCGGGGCGCAGCTCGGCCGCCAGCCGCACGGCCTCTTCGCCGCCACCGGCCTCGCCGACGACCTCGAACCCGTCCGCGGCACCGAGCAGGCCGACCAGGCCGGCCCGGATCAGGAACTGGTCGTCGACGACAAGCACGCGGATCATGCTGGGCCGTCTCCTCATCGAGCTCGTCATCGAGCTGTGCATCGAGCTGTTCATCGAATCAGGGCCGCCGTCGTTGTCGGCAGGGTCAGGCAGACCCGGAAACCGCCTTCGGCCCGGGGCCCGACGCTGATCGACCCGCCGTATATCCTCGCCCGCTCGCGCATGCCCAGCAACCCGTGCCCGCCCCCGGCCGGCGGGCGGTCACCGGCGGCCGGGTCGCCGTCGTCGGTGATGCTGACCATCAGCTCGTGCCGGCGATAATCCAGCTGTACCAGGGTGCCGGCGTGGGTGGTGTGCTTCAGAACGTTGGTCAGGGCCTCCTGCACGACCCGGTACGCGCACAGCTCGACCCCGGGGGCCAGCGGCCGCACCCGCCCCTGGATGCTCAGCTCGACCGGTACACCGCCGGCCCGGACCCGCTCGATCAAGTCGTCGAGACCAGCCAGAGTCGGCATCGGGGTGCCGGAATCGTCGGTCGCCAGATCGGGTTCGCGCAGCACCTGGAGCATCCGGCGCAGCTCCTCCAGAGCCTCGCTGCTGGCGTCCTGGATGGTGTCGAGGGCCAGCCGGGCGGTCCGGGCGTCGGAGTCGAAGACGAACCGGGCCAGGCCGGCCTGCACCGAGACCACCGCCATGTGGTGGGCCACCACGTCGTGCAGTTCGCGGGCGATCCGCCCGCGTTCCTCGCTGACCTCGTGGCGGGCGCGTTCGGCCTGCTCCAGGCGCAACTGCGCGGCCTGCTGGTCGGCCCGCCGGGCCACCGTGCCGAACCAGATCAGGGCCGAGCAGAACAGCACGGCCTGGGGCAGCGCCGTCCCCAGCCCTCGCCCGTCGTTCCGGAACGCCCCGGCGTAGACCCAGACCGCGGTCATCGTGGCCGCGCAGATCACGGCCGTGCGGGCCGGGCGCATCGAGGCCACCGTGTAGAGGGCCAGCATCGGGGCGAGTGTGGTGATCACCGGCCAGTACCCGGCGCCGATGTAGATCGCGCTGGCCGCCTGGACGACGACGAAGACGGCTACCGGAGCCTGCCTGCGCAGCGCCAGCGGCAGGTAGGCCACCGCCAGGCAGGCCCAGGCTCCGGCATCGAGCCGGGGCCATCCGTGGGCGACCGACTCCTGCCCGCGGCGAAAGGCGATCCAGAGGCATACGAGCGCGATCAGCGTGTCGACGACGATCGGCCTGGGGCTCCGCACGCGCATCGGCGCAGCCTAAGGCGCAGGCCACCACCGTGGCGTCCACCTTCTGCGGTACCGCCGAAGGTGGACCCGTTCACCGCGAGCGTCCTCGGTCCAGCAGTTCCGCCGGTGGCGGGGCGACCGCGAAGCACGCCATTCGGCTCAACTTCGTCGCTCATCCGCCGAAGATGAGGTCACAGGGGGTTCGGCCGGCCGAGGGGAGCAACGTGACTGAGCTGTCGCGCGCGCTCGTCGAGGCGGTGGTGGCCAACGAGGACCAGCCCCGACTGGTCTTCCAGCCGATCGTGGACCTCAAGCACGGCGTGGTGGTCGGGTACGAGGCCCTGGCCCGGTTCAGCGGTCCACCGGACGCCGCACCGGACAAGTGGTTCGCCGCCGCCGATCTCTACGGGGTCGGCGCCCTGCTGGAGGCCCGGGTGGTGCGGGCGGCGATCGCGGCCCGCGGTCACCTGCCGCCGGGCTGCTTCCTGACCGTGAACATCAGCCCACATCTGCTCGGCGAGCCGGAACTTCTCGACGTCCTGACCGGCTCGGGCGACCTGAACGGCCTGGTGCTGGAGCTGACCGAGCACGTCCGGATCGGCGATCAGGACGAGCTCTCCCGGCTGCTGAGCCGGTTGCGGGCGCTCGGGGCGACCGTGGCCCTGGACGACGCCGGATCGGGCTACTCAGGCCTGCAGCAGATGGCCCTGATCCGTCCGGAGCTGGTGAAGATGGACCGGGCCCTGGTCGATCACGCCGACCGCGACGAGGTGAAACTGGCGCTGGCCGAGCTGCTGGGCACCTACGCCGGCCGGCTGGACGCCGCGGTGATCGCCGAGGGGATCGAGCGCCCGCAGGAGCTGGAGGCGTTCATCCGGCTCGGCGTCCCGCTCGGGCAGGGCTGGCTGTTCGGCCAACCGGGTTCCGGTTGGCCGGTTCTGGCTGAGGCCCAGGGCCAGCGGATCCGCTCGCTGGCCGAGGACAGTAGCCTGATCGACCGGATGGGCAGCCTGCTGGAACGAACCGCGACCATCCGGGACGACGACCTGCCGGCCGCCGGGTCGCTGTTCGCCACCGACCCGGGGATGGAGCTGATCGCCGTCCTGGACCGGCACTCCCGCGCGGTCTGCCTGCTGCGCCGGCGCCGCCGGGCCGACGACGAGGCGGCGCACATCCAGGTCATTCCGGTCAGCCTGCGCGCGGCCGCGATGGCCGCGCTGCCCGAGGTCGCCACCCGGGCCATGACCCGCCCGGCCGACACCCGGTTCGACCCGGTGGTCTGCGGCGACGCCTACGGCGCCTATCTGGGTATCGTCCGGCCCGAGCGGATGATGCTGCGCCTGGCCGAACTCAAGCGACACCCGGGCCGTGCCGATTCTCGCTCCGGCAGGCCGCGCCGGGTGCACGCTCAGCCCGGGCTCACGGGGAGAGGACGATCGTGAAGGAATACGCGTGCGGGGACGTCGTCCCCGGTTGTGGGGCTCATTTTCGGGCCGACGACGAGGTGGAGATGCTGAAACTGTGCACCGTGCACGCCCAGCACTCGCACGGTCTCACCGACCCGCAGATGCCCGACGACCTCATCGCCCGGATCCGGGCGGTCATCCACAACGCATGAGCCACTGACCGCATTTCAGGCTCAGCTGTCCTGAGTGAACCCCGCTTCCAGGACAGCCCGGGTCAGGGCCCGGCCGTGCAGCGGGGTCGGCGCCTGCGGTCGCAGGCCGTCGAGGTACACCCTGGCCGTCCGGCGGGCCTGCTGCGGCCAGTCCGGCAGGTGCATCAGGGGGCGGGCCAGCATCGCGCCCATCACGATGATGTCGCCACCGGCGGCCCCGCGGCGGACGTCCCCCTGGCGCTGGGCCCGGCGGACCATCCGGTCGATGACGGCGCTGATCGAGTGGCGCAGCTGAACCGTCTCCGGGTCGCTGGTGATCAGGTGATCGTGCAGGGGGAGCACCAGCTGGTCGCCGTGCTCGATGGTCCGGTCGAGGAAGGCCAGCAACGCGGCCATCCCGGAAGTGCTGCTCGCCTCGGCGGTCTCGGCCGCGGCCAGGACCATTTCGTAGGAGCGGGTGGCCAGGGCCCGCAGCAGAGCCTCGCGATCGGGGTAGTGCCGGTAGAGCGTGGCGATCCCGACGCCGGCCTCCGCGGCGATGGTGCCCAGCGGCACTCTCAGCCCCTCGCGGCGGACGGCGACCCGGGCGGCGTCCAGCAGTCGTTCGCGGTTCAGAGTCGCGTCGCCTCGCACCGAAAGCCCCTCCCTGACGTCGAAACCGGTTGACCGCTCATCGTTGCACTATCTCACGGCCGGCCGCGGGCCGCCGTCCCCGAGTTGTGGTGCTCCCGACGTCGTCATAGCATCCGTGACGGAGGATTTCCTCCGTTTAGAAGCTGGCCACTCACCAGGGAGCCGCACATGATTCCGGACGACGACCCCACCCGGCAGCTCACCGTCGTGGATCCGGCCGCGGCCGGCGTCCAGCACGTGGCCGTCGTCGGTGACACCTACTCCGTGCTGATCAGCGGGGCCCAGACCGACGGTCGCTACTGCCTGATCGACATGCGAGTGCCCGACGGCGGCGGACCGCCCCTGCACCGGCACGATTTCGAGGAGATGTTCACCATCCTCGAAGGTGAGATCGAGTTCACCTTCCGCGATGAGAAGCGCACGGTCGGCGCCGGGTCGACGGTCAACATCCCGGCCAACGCGCCGCACCACTTCGCCAACCGCTCCGGCGCCCCGGCCCGGATGCTGTGCATGTGTACCCCGGCCGGTCAGGAGGAGTTCTTCCTCAAGATCGGTGACCCGGTCGACGGCCCGACCTCGGTGCCGCTCCCGCTCTCGCCGGACGAGCTGGCCGAGCGGGGCCGCAAGGCCGAGGAGCTCTCCGGGCAGTACGCCACGCAACTGCTCTGAGCGCCGGGTGTGCGGTGGTGGAGCCTTCGGCGACCTGTGAGGGTGGTCGTAGCGAAGGAGGGGGATCCACCGATGACGCTCGAGGGCGGCTCACCCAGCGATCAGGTCGAGCACGACGGCCGACCCGGACCGCAGGAGGTGGAGCGGTTCGGCCTGCGCACCGTCCTGGCCCTGGTGGCCACGGCCGTGCTGGCCGGGCCGTTTCTGCTGCTGCTTCTGCTCCTGCGGGCCAAGTCGGACGCACTGGCCGACGTCGACTCGGCCGTGATCGACTGGGCTCACCGGCGGGCGGTGGAACACCATTCCCTGACCCGGTTCATGAGTACGGTCAGCGCGGTGCTGCATCCCTGGAGCGTGCGGCTGGCCGCCAGCGCGGTGAGCCTGGGCGGCATGGCTCATCGGCGGTGGCGGGTCGGGCTGTGGGGGCTGACCGCGGTCTGGGTCGAGGGGCCGATCGACAATGTGGTGAAGTCCGCGGTGGCCCGGGTGCGCCCCCACCTGCTGGACCCGGTGGCCAGCGCGCCCGGGTACTCGTTCCCGTCCGGGCATTCCCTGGGCGCGATGGTCTGCCTCGGGGTGATCGCGGCGTCGCTGGCTCCGGTGCTGCCGCAGGCCGCCCGCCGCGCGCTCTGGTCCGTCGGCGGAGCGCTGGTCGTTCTGGTGGGGGTCTCCCGGGTGGAGTTGGGTGTGCACTACCCCAGCGACGTCCTGGCCGGCTGGCTGCTCGGTGCGGCCTGGCTGGCGGCGTCGGCGGCGGCGTTCGACGTCTGGCGCCCGGCACCGCCGCAGGCTCAGGTCGACGACACCTTGCGGACCGATCCGGAGTGAACCGGGGCCGTGGTGGCGAGCAGCGTGCTCATGACCAGGGCCATCCACAGCCCGCCGGTGACGGCGCCGGCCAGCACATCGCTGAGGTAGTGCATGCCCCGGTACAGCCGGCTCACCCCGACGATCATCGGCACCAGGGCGAGGACGCCGGCCGCGGTGAAGGCGCCCGCGCGCGACGTCCACTGTCGTGACAGCACCACCAGGACGACGGCCAGCCCGACGTACAGGGCCACGGCGGCCCCGGTGTGCCCGGAAGGGAAGCTGGAGGTCGGCGGGGCCGGGTCCAGGTGCGTGACCGGTGGGCGATGGCGGTGGACCGTCGCGGAGACCAGCAGGAAGATGATCAGCTCGCCCCGGATCGACAGGTAGAGGGCCACCGACTCGCGCCAGCGATGCAGCCACAGCCGCAGGCCGACCACCAGCACGATGGTCACGACGATCGCGGTCGCGGTGGTGGACAGGGAACAGCCGATCCGGGTCCAGGAATTCAGGGTCGGCGTGCGGTGCGCGGCGAACCATTCGCTCACTCGGCGATCGGCGTCAAAAACCTTGCTGTGCGACAATACTCGGGTCAGCAGCAGCCCGCACCCGACCAGGACGGCGTAGATCGCGGCTCCGCCGGCCAGCAACCGGGCCGCCGTCCGGGCGATGACCGGCCTCGTGCCTGCCGGCCCGCCCGGGGCGTGCGCCGGGCTCGTCGCCCGGGAAAGGCCGGTGGGGGAGGGGTCTGACATCCGGTCAGTGTTCCTGTCGGGCGGCCGTCTCGACAAGCGTCGTCCCGGCCGAGCAGTAGCCTGCCAACAATGATCAACAACGCTGGCGGCTGAGGCCGGGACAGGGGAGCAGGGATGACCGCCAGGCAGGCTCGGACAGTGGGCCGACGGGCCGCCAACAGCGAGGCGCTGGAGGCCACCGCGCGGATCGGGTTCTTTGCCCGCGGGTTGGTCTACCTGCTGATCGGCCTGATCGCGGTCCAGATCGCGCTCGGTGACGGCGGCCGGGCCGACCGCGGCGGGGCGATGAGCCGGATCGCCGCGCAGAGCTTCGGCACGGTCCTGCTCTGGGTGCTGGTCGTGGGCTTCCTGGGCATGGCGCTGTGGCGGCTGAGCGAGGCGGCGTTCGGTGCCGTCGGGCCCGGCGGTCACCAGACCGGTGAGCGGCTGAAGTCGCTGTTCCGGGCGGTGCTCTACGGCTTCTTCTGCCTGAGCACCCTCAAACTCGTGCTGGGCACGTCGTCCGGCGCCACTGCGGACGGCGACCGCCAGTCCAAGGCCGTCACCGCCCAGGTCATGACCCACGGCGGTGGCCGCCTGCTGATCGGCGTGATCGGTGGGGTCGTGGTGGTGGTCGGGGCGATGTTGATCAAGGAGTCCTGGACCAGGGACTTCCTGAAGCGGATGAACCTGGCCGGCGTGCCTGCGGCGACCCGCCGGGCCGTGGCTCAGTTCGGCCTGATCGGTGGCGTCGCCCGGGGGGTGGTCGTGGTCCTGGCCGGGCTGTTCCTGGTCGTGGCCTCGATCAAGTTCAAGCCGTCCGACGCCGAGGGGATCGACGGCACGCTGAGTTCTTTCGCCCACACCCCGCTGGGGCCGCTGCTGCTGCTCGTGGTCGCTCTCGGCCTGATCGCCTTCGGCCTGTTCTCCTGGTGCGAGGCTCGTTGGCGGCGGATCTGAGCGACGCGCATTCCGTCAGCCTCCGCTGGTCGCGGTTCAGCTCGCGGGCGGTGCCCAGAGTGGATACGACTCCGGCAATACTCTGTTTGACGGTATATACAGTTCGCCGTAAGTTCTGCTCATGCCCGCACTCCAAGAGCCCACCTTTCTCATCCTGACTGCCCTCGCCGATGGCCCGTTGCACGGCTACGCCGTGATCCAGGAGGTGGCGGCGCTCTCGGACGGCGACGTGACCCTGCGCCCCGGCACCCTGTACGGCGCCTTCGACCGGCTCTGCGAGCAGAACCTGGTCGAAGTGGTCCGCGAGGAGGTGGTGGCCGGGCGCCTGCGCCGCTACTACCAGCTGACGCAAGCCGGCACTACCCGCCTCGAGGCCGAGACCGCCCGCCTGCAGCGCAATGCGGCCCACGCCGTCGAGCGGCTGCGCCGGCTCTCGGTCGCCGCCCGCCCGGCGTTCGGGGCGCCGTCATGACGTCGGAGCTGGAACGCCGGTACCGCCGGTGGTTGCTCGCCTACCCCCGTGCCTACCGGCGCGATCACGAGGCCGAACTCGTGACCACGCTGCTCGACCTGGCCGCCCCCGGCCGGGTCCGGCCCAGCCGCCCGGAGATTCTCGATCTCGTGCGCGGTGGCCTGCGGCAGCGCTTCCGCCTACCCCTGGGGCTGCCGATGCTGGCGACGGCGATCCTGGCCTCGGTGCTGTTCGCCGGGCTGGGCGCGGCGGCCGGCTCGTGGCTCGGCTGGCGAACGGCGGCTGATCTGCCGAGTGACAGTGCTTTTCGCGGGTTCTCGGGCGAGGCTCTGGGTGGGCCTTATCAGCAGAGGATCCAGCGGCTCGACCGATGGGACGAGCGCAACCCGAGCGTGGCGGCAAGCGACCCCTGGCTCGAGCCGTGGTCGCCCGACGCGGCCCGGTCTCGGCTGGTGGCCGGCGGCTGGCACCTCGGGCCGACGCCGGTGATCGGTGCCCGCACCCGGACCGACGGCAGCGGATCGGCGACCGTTCCGCCGGCCGGCCGCTCGACCATGCTCACGGCCACCCGTGCCGGCTTGGGCCTGCGGGTCGAGAATGACACCTCCGGTGACACCAGCCTGACCCGGGTAATTCTCTTTCCCAGCGAGCCTTTCGCTGTGCTGCCGCTCACGGTGCTGGGGTTGCTGATCGGCGCCGCGGGCGGCTGGCTGCTCGTGGCCTGGTCGGCCTGCCGGCTGAGGCCGAGCCGGGCGAGCCTGCGCTGGGCCTCGCTCGGCGCGACCGCGGCGGCCGGGCTCGGCCTGGCTCGGCCCACCGCCACGACCTATCACCTGCTGGTCTACCTGGTGACCGGTGCGGCCGACCCGTACGAAGCCCTGCCTGCCTTCGGCAGCTACGTCTTCGGCTCGTCCGCGACGCTGACCCTGCTCGGCCTGGCCGGTGCGAGCGTCGCCGTCCTGACTGCCGCACTGGCCCGTCCGGTGCGACAACGCCTCTTGCCCTCGGCGGCGGTTTCCGGCTGAGCGTGTCTTGATCGGTGTGCCGTTGTGGGGGTGAAGGCCCCAGCCGGCGGACATCGATCAAGTCACGCCCGGCCTCCGCCGGCGCCTCGGCCGGCCGGGGGAGGTGGATCGGCCTCGGTCGGGAGAGTGCCCTCGGATCGGCTCCGCCGCCCTGGTCGCCGACGGCCTGCACGCCCGTACCGACGGTTTCACCTCGCTGGCCGCCGAACCCGGGGTGTTGACCGTGCGCAACGTGCGGATGCGGTGGATCGGGCATCAACTGCACGCCGAGGCCGACCTGAGCATCGACCCCGGCATCACCCTCGACCAGGCCCATCACCTGGCTCACGAGGCCGAGCACACCCTCACCCACACCGTCCCGAAGCTACGCGCGGCCCTGGTTCATGCCTACCCCGCCTGAACCGCCGGCTTGAGCACCTCTTCACACCACTGCCGGAAGCTGGTCGGGGTACTGCTCTCAGGTGTGCGAACCACGCCGTTGTCCAGCCCGGCGTCCTTGGCCAGGGCCATGTCGAGCAGGCCCTGGGCCATCGGGTCGGACATGCCGAACTGCAGCATCCGGTCCTTGAAAGCCTGACCCGGAACCTGCTGGTAGCGGATCGGCCGGCCGAGCACGTCGGAGATGATCTGGGCCATGTCGTCGAACGACAGGTCTTCGGGGCCAAGCACCGGCACCTCGCCCGAGCCGGTCCAGGAGGAGTCCAGCAGCAGGCGGGCGGCGACGGCGGCGATGTCACGGGTGGCGCAGGTCGGGGCCTGACGGTCGCCGGAAACCACCCCGGTGAACAGGCCCTGATCCCGGATCAGGCCGGCCTGCCGGACGACGTTGTCCATGAACGAGGGCATGACCAGGGCCCGGAAGTTCACGCCGGTGCCGGCGATCAGGTCGTCCATGGCCAGGGACGCGGTGACATATCCGGCGTTCGCGGCCACGGGTGTGCCGCGCCCCAGGGCCGAGATGCCGACCACCCGGCCGACGCCCTGCTCGGTCAGGGCTTTCGCGGCCGGCCGGCTGAAGTCGACGTAGGCGGCGTCGATGCTTTCGGCGCCGGGGTCGGCCGGTACCAGCCAGAAGACGGCCTTCGCACCGGCGAAGGCCTCGGTGACGACGTCCAGGTCGCGGTGGGTGCCGGCCACCACCTCGACCTGCTCACGGACAGTGGGCGACAGCCGTGAGGGGTCGCGGACGATGACGCGGACGTCGGCGCCGTCAGCCAGCAGGTGATCGAGAACCTGGCCGCCGATCTGACCGGTGGGTGCGGTGACAACAATCATGGAAAGGCCCTCCCGGGCATCTGTACTTGGTGGAATCTGTTCCGGTGCGCCCGAAATCGGACCTGGTGAGAGGCTCCCTTTCCGGCGTGCTTCTGAGTCAACCGGCTCTCGGGCCAGACCTGAAGGACCGATCCGGTCCGCACTGATACCCTGACGGTATGAATGATCTGGAGGCCCGGCAGCTGCGCTATTACGTGGCCGTAGCCGAAGAACTCCATTTCGGACGCGCGGCCGAACGGCTCGGCATGGCCCAGCCGCCGCTGTCGCGGGCGATCCGGGCCCTGGAGCGGCAGCTGGGCGTGGAGCTGCTGGAGCGCACCACCCGCCAGGTCGCGCTCACCCCGGCCGGGCAGGTGCTGCTGCGGGACGCTCGGATCGCGTTGGATGCGATCAGCGCGGCCGGCGAACGAGCCCGTAATGCCGGGGCGCTCGAGCCGAGCCTGCGGGTGGCGCTCAAGGCCGACTACGACGCGGGCCTGCTGCCACGAATCCTGGAGGTGTTCGGCGCTTCGCCGGCCGCCCTGCGGGTCGAGCTGCTGCTCGGTGGGCGCGGCGAACAGGTGACGGCCCTGCGCGAAGGCCGGGCCGACGTCGCCCTGCTGCCGCGCCCGTTCGACGAGCACGGCCTGGACAGTGAGGTGCTGCTGGTCGAGCCGCGCCTGCTCGCCCTGGCCGCCGGCGACCCGCTGGCCGCTCGCACGGACCTGCACCTGGCCGATCTGGCCGGCCGGGCCCTTCCTGACGGGCAGCCGGCCGAACGCGAGGGTCTTGCTCCGGGCGCAGCCGGCGAACCCCGGGTGATCCCGTCGTCGGCGACCGGCGCCGGCGCCATTGGTCCGACGCCGGGCCGCCGGGCCGGCCTGACCACCTCGCCCACCCAGGTGCCCGAACCGCGCCCGAAATCGCTGGACCTGGCCCAGATCTTCAACCTGATCGAGCTGGGCACGATCGTGTGGTTCCCGCCGGCGTCGCTGGCCCGCCGTCATGCCCGGCCCAACATCGTGTACCGGGCGGTCAGCGATCTGCCGCCGAGCACGCTGGTGGTGGCCTGGCCGCAGGTGTCGCACTCGCCGGCAGTGGCCGCGTTCGTCCGGGCGGCAACGGCGGTTGCCGAGATCACCCCCGAGAACATCAGCGCGGCAGCCGGTCTGCCTCGCTGACCGGCAATTGGGCTGCCTCCGACCTCGGTCGAGAACCCCCGGCCCGATGGTCGTCGCGACCGGCCCAGTCGTCGATGAGCCGCACCCGCTCGGTGAGCCCCCGGCGCTCGCTGGCCGAGCGTTGCAACGACATCGGCGGAACCCGCACGGCCCACCCCCGCCAGCCGATCACCTCCAGGTTGGTTGCCGCGACCAGACCGAAGTCGCTGGCCTGCGGTTCGTCGGCGGCAGGCCCGACGCCGCCGACCCACTCGACCCGAGCGCCCAGGACGGCTCGGCCCCACCAGTCGCAGAACCAGTGCGCGGGCGCGACGGGTTCGACCAGCCCGTCGAGCAGCAGATCTCCTACCCGCCGGGCGTCGTCGCCCGCGACCACCAGGTCAAGATCCTTCGGGAGGACGCCGATGCCCCGGACCGCCAGTGCGCCACTGCCCACGAGCCACCAGTCGACCTCAGCGCCGTCCAGCCTGCGGCAGACCGTTTCCAGCGCCTGCTCCCAGGGGACAGGGTCGAGCCCGGCGCTCTGGCGCAGCCACGGCTGGAGAAGTCGTTCGAAGTTGCCCCAGGCCCGGTCCAGGTGGGGCGTGCCGGCCGGAAAGCTCCGGTACCAGTAGCCGTCGCCCTGGACGAAGGCCCCCTGGCGGACGGCCGGAACCAACTCGTCGTCCACCTCGACGATCCGGAACTCGGTGTTGTCGGCGGTGTCGCTTCGCTCGCACCGCACCTGCTGTCGGCCCATGCCTGCCCCTTTCACCTGCATCACATGCCATCACAGGGGTACGACAGTTTGGCCCGGCGCGTCGGCCCGGCACGAGCGCAATCGGCGTGATCTGTCCGCAAGAGACCGGCCGATCTGGCCGACGGAGATGACCAGGGCCAACGCTCGTCCCGTTGGCTAGGCTCGGGTCGTGAGTTCGCGTCGAGGCCGGACGCGGGGCGCGCGAGGTCAGGGGAACCCGATGGCAACCGAACTTCCGCCAGGGCCGCCCGCGGTCATCTCGGTGATGCTGGCCGTGCCCGATGCCCCGGTGGCGGCTCGCTGGTACGGCGAGGCCCTGGCCGCCACGACGCTCTGGGATCTGGGCTCGGTCGTGGGCCTCGACGTCCAGGGGGCGCCGATCTTTCTGGGGGAACCGTCGAACAGCGGCTGGGACAGCCCGGCCGAGACCGGCGTCCGCAGCGTGCGGATCGAGGTGTTCGTCGACGACCCGGACGCCTTCATCGAGCGGGCTGTGGCGGCCGGGGCCGACGGCAGCATCGACCCGATCCGGGACCACGAGGCGCCCTGGGGCGTGCATCGCCAGGGCGCCTTTCTCGACCCGTTCGGCCACAAATGGCTGATCGGTGACCGCTCTCCGCTGGCCCGCCACACCACCTGATCGGGCCCTCACCACCGGAGCCGGTGTCAGGGGCAGCTGCGGTGGGCCGTGACCAGCGCCAGGCCGATCACGCGGCTCGACTCCGGCAGCGGTGACTTGTCGTCCTGGGCCTCGAAATGGAACACGTACCGCAGTTCGGCATGGCCACGTACCGGCACCTCGTAGTCGGTCTGCGGGCCGGGCGTCACCGGCACGGTGTTCGGGAACTGGCTGTGCAGGTGGGCGTAGGTATCGCCGATCCCGGCATTCTCCGGGGTCCGCACGAACGTGTAGACGTCGATCCGCTCGGCCCCGTTCGGGCCGACGGCCACCTGCACGATGCCTTGGTGGCCCAGACCTGTGCGGCCCTGATAGGCGCGGCATTCGGGGTGAGCGGGGTCCGGCGTCCACCCCGGCTTCGTGACCAGGCCGGTCGCTTCCACCTGGGGGCCGCTCATCCCCAGTTGTATTGTTCCGACCGATTTCCCGCTCATCACCAGCTCCCCGTCAGCGTTCACCGGGGCGGTGGTCGCGGCCGGGGGCACCGGAGCGGCGTGCAGGCGGGAGCCGACGTCGCTGAGTGTGCCCACCCCGATCAGGACGGCGAGCACGGCCGGCACGGCGACCTGCAGCGTGCGGCGCCGGCGGCGGGCGGTGCGAACCCGGCTCAGCACCGAGCTGGTGGCGTCGAGTCGTGGGGTCAGGGAGAGGTTCGGCTGCGAGAACAGTTCGCTGAGGCGCTCATCCAGGTCAAGGTTGTCGTTCATCGCAGTTCACCACCCAGGGAGGAGGAGTTCTCGGAGTCCAGGCGCCGGCGCAGGCCGGCCATGGCCCGGGCGCTCTGACTTTTCACGGTTCCGGGGGAGATGCCGAGCGTGGCCGCGATCTCGGCCTCGCTCAGATCCTCGTAGTAGCGCAGCACGATCACCGCGCGCTGCCGTTGCGGCAGGTCCTTCAGGGCCAGCCAGAGTGGCTCGTCGTCGAACCGGTCCCGGGCCGCCACCGCGGTTTCCGGGACGGCGTCGACCAGGGTCTCGGGCCGGCGCCGGCGCCAGCGGCTGGTGCGGGCGTTGACCATCGCCCGGCGCACGTAGGCATCGGGACCGCCCGGCCCGCGCCCGACCGACGACCAGCGCACCCCGACCCGTTCCAGAACCTCCTGGACCAGGTCGCTCGCGTCGTGCGGGTTGCCGGTGAGCGCGTGGGCGAACCTCAGCAGGGCCGGCAGCCGCAGGGAGACCCAGTCGGCGAAGTCGACCGGGGCCTCGGCCGGCACGGCTGTCCTCTCCCTCGTGGCGGCCGTCTCGTAGGACGTCGGCCCGGCGACGGCGCCGTCCTGGGAACGGAGTTTCACTCGTAGCATGCCTGCTTCTCCGCCTGCAGGGCGATCTCCGACACCTTGCTGTCCGCGAACGCTGCGCCGGTGTTCAGCCCGATCCGGTACACCGCCGGAACGGCCGCGTCCGGGGCCGGGATGTAGAAGCGGCCCAGCTCCTCCGAGGGGGTCTCGGCGTTCGGGTACTTCTTGTGCAGCTGCAGATAGGTGCTGCCGACGCCGATCCCGGTGTCCAGTTTCACGGCCTTCTTCGGGACGATGATGCTGACCCAGCCCGACTGGATGTACACCCACTCGAGCCCGCCCCGGCCGTGGTACTGCGAGCAGCCCTCGCCGCCGGAGTCGTACTCGACCTTGCCGATCAGCCCGGTCTTGAACGCCTTGGCCTTGCTCATGCCCAGCACCAGCGGGCCGTAGCCGTGATCGCTGAGGGCCAGGACCGGCGTCGCGGTGGCCGAGGGGCTCGGCTCGTCCGGAGCGGGCGTGATGGTGGCCGGCTGGGTGGTGGGAACCGTGGTCGAGGGAACGGATGAGCCCGGAGTGCTGGTGGTGGGTGGGCTGGACGGCAGCAGCACCTCCTTGGACTGCCCGGCGCAACCACTGACGGTGGCCAGCAGCAGGGCGACCACCGCGCTGCGACCTGCGAGCGAGGTCCGGACCTTCATGACTTGTTCTCCCCTGGTTGTGATGCCGCGTGTGCCCCCTTCCACGCCGCTCGGGGCGATCCGGTTGTCATCCCGGGCGACCGTTTCTCAACCGTGATCAGACTCCAGCCGCGGAGCTCAGCCTCGTCGGCGCCGTCGGACGCTGCCGCAGCGGCCCGACCCGGCCTGAGGTATGACTGGAGTGTGCCTGTCCTGCTGCTCGGTCCGTTGCTGCGGTACGTCGGCACCACCGATGCCACCATCTGGGTCGAGGTCGACCAGGCCTGCCGGGTCAGCGTGCTCGGAACCCACCAGCCGACGTTCGAGGTGGCCGGCCACCACTATGCGCTGGTCGGCGTCGAAGGCCTCGCCGTGGGCTCGCAGACCGAGTACGCGGTCGAGCTGAACGGCGTTCAGGTCTGGCCCCCGCCCGGCGGTGCTCTCCCACCGCCCCGGATCCGTACCCTCGACCCGGCCCGGGCCCAGCGGATCGTGTTCGGTTCGTGCCGTTGCGCCCCGCCGGAGTCGACGAAGGCCGAGCGCCGGCTCGGGGTCGACGCCCTGCGCGCACTGGCCCTCCGGACAGCCGATCACTCCCTCGACACCTGGCCCGACCTGCTGCTGATGCTCGGCGACCAGGTGTACGCCGACGAGACCACCACTGGCACGCAGGCCCGGATCATGCAGCGCCGCATCCTGGCCGAGCCGCCGGGAACCGAGGTGGCCGACTTCGAGGAGTACACCTGGCTCTACCACGAAGCCTGGACCGACCCCGACGTCCGGTGGCTGATGTCCACCGTCCCGACGGCCATGATCTTCGACGACCACGACGTGCACGACGACTGGAACACCTCCCGGGCCTGGCGGGACGGCGCGAACGCGACACCCTGGTGGCCGGAGCGGATCATCGGGGCGCTGATGTCGTACTGGGTCTACCAGCACCTGGGCAATCTCTCCCCGGCCGAGCTGGCCGCCGACCCGGTCCATGCTCAGGTGCGGGCCGCCGTCGGGGACGCTGCGCCGGTGCTGCGGGCGTTCGCCGTGGCCGCCGACCGGGAGGCGGACGGCGCCAAGGGCTACCGGTGGTCGTTCCGGCGCGATCTGGGTCGGACCCGACTGGTCGTGATCGACTCGCGCTGCGGGCGGATGCTCGACGGCGACCACCGCTCAATGGTCTCCGATCCCGAGTTCGACTGGATCGAGCAGCAGCTGGAGGGCGACTACGACCACCTCCTGCTCGGTACCTCGGTGCCGTGGCTGATGCCGCCGGCCTTTCACGCCCTCGAGTCCTGGAGCGAGCAGCTGGCCGGCGATCGTCGTCCTCGGGTGGCCGCACTGGGCGAGAAGCTTCGCCAGTCGGGTGATCTGGAGCACTGGCCGGCGTTCTTGGCCTCGTTCGAGCGGTTGGCCCGGATCGTGGCCGAGGTGGGCGCCGGCCGTCGCACCACGGTCGCGCCGGCGTCGATCTGCGTGCTGTCCGGGGATGTCCACCACAGTTACGTCAGCCGGGCCGACCTGCCCTCGCCGCCTGGGGCGGACGCGGTGACCTCGCCGGTCTACCAGTTGACCTGCTCGCCGATCCGCAACCGGGTGCCGTCGACCCTGCGCGCGGCCCTGCTGATCATGTGGAGTGCTCCGGTCGGCCTCGCCCTGCGGCTGCTGCTCACGCACGGCCGGGTGCGCCGGCCGACCCTGAGCTGGCGTACCGTCGACGGCCCGTTCTTCGGCAACGCGATCTCGACCGTGACCCTCGAGGGACGCCACGCCCGCCTGGTGATGGAGGTCAGCCGCACCGACAACGGCATCGATTCGCTGCGGCCCGTGGTCGACCGATCGCTGTCCACCTGAACAGTGTCATGGCTGAGCCTGGCCGCCCCGCTATCGTGGGCTCGTGAGTTTCGCGGTGTCGGCCGAGGCGTACGACCGCTTCATGGGCCGCTTCTCCATCCCCTTGGCCAGGTCCTTCGCGGATTTCGCCGGCATCAGTGGTACAGGGCGAGTCTTGGACGTCGGTTCGGGCCCGGGAGCCCTCACGACCGAGCTGATCGACCGGGTCGGGCTTGCCGCCGTGTCGTCCGTCGATCCGTCGGCGTCGTTCACGCTCGCGCTGCAGTCCCGCTTTCCCGAGCTCGACGTGCGCCCCGGGTCGTCGGAACACCTCCCCTATGACGATGCCACTTTCGATGTCGTTCTGGCCCAGCTGGTGGTGCACTTCATGGCCGATCCGGTGGCGGGGCTGCAGGAGATGGCCCGGGTTGCCCGGCCCGACGGCCTCGTCGCGGCCTGCGTCTGGGATCACGCGGGCGCAAGCGGCCCGCTGTCGATCTTCTGGCAGGCCGTGCACGACCTCGACCCGGGCAGTGGCGGCGAGGCCGAACTGCCCGGAACTCGCGAAGGCCACCTGGCTGAGTTGTTCACGCTCGCTGGTCTGCGCGAGGTCGAGTCGGCCGCTCTGCGGGTGATCATCGGGTTCGCCTCGTTCGAGGACTGGTGGGACCCGTACACCCTGGGGGTCGGGCCGGCCGGAAGCTACGTCGCCGATTGCGATCCACAGCATCGCGAGGCCCTGCGGGCACGCTGTCGAGAACTGCTGCCGCCGAGGTCGTTCGAGACTGCCGCGGTGGCTTGGGCGGCGCGCGCTCGCGCCTGATCCCGGCGGGCTTTCAGCCGGGCGAGCGGCGGCGGTCGGCCCGGATCAGGAGCATTGGTACGAGTAGCTGGTGCAGTGGTCGCGTGAGGGCCCACACCGCGCGTCCCAGCCAGCTGTTGTACCGGACCAACGTGATCCAGGTGACGGTCGTGTCGTCCACCAGCACGGTGTTCTCGGCCTGCACGATCCGTGACTGTGCAGCCAGGGTGAGATGGCGAGGTCCGCTCTGGCGAATCTGCCACCCCTGCACGCTGCCGGCCGTTTCGAGAGGGCTGAGTTTCAAACCGAGGCCAACTTTCCAACCGAATCCGAAGAAGGCCCGCAAAGCGGCAGGAGCGCCCTCGAAAATACTGCGGGCCCAACGCTCGGCGGTGATCTGGTCGGCCTGGGTCGCGGTCAGCTCGTAGGCCCAGGAATAGTGAGGGTTTGTGAGAGTCCCTGCAGTCTCGTTCGCGGCGGGCACCGCAATACGCCGTCCACGTCTGCTGCTCATTTCGTGCTCCCTGTGCCCTGCGGTGGGTCGGGCCTGACGGCAACGGCCACCCGACCGTTGCGCAGCGATCCGTTGCTCTCCGGCGGCAGGGTCAGGCCTTCGGTCAGGGTGAGCAGATCGTCGTCCGACACCACGTCGAAGCCGTTGTGATTCAAGAGATCATGCATGCGCTCCCGCGTCCACAGCGAGCGCCAAGGCTCGCCGGCCAGGGGATCGGACGCCCGGAACAAGCGCAGAACGACCCGCATGACCCGGCGCATGACGAGCGCCGTGACCGATCGGCTCTGGTAGTTCACGACGATCCGGCTCCCGAGGGCGCAGAGCGCCTCGACCTGGCTGAGCGTCGCGGCCACGTCGACGGCAGTCAGGTACGGGACGACGCCCTCCCAGACCCAGGTCGTCGCCGTCCCCGGATCGAAGCCGGCGGCCTCGAGGGCGGGGCCGAGGCGATCACGGGCCAGGTCCATGCCGACCGGAACGACCCGCCCGGCCAGCGGGGTGCGGCCTGCGACCCGGCGGAGTTTGTCCTGCTGCGAGGCCGGATGGTCGACCTCGAAGACCGTGGCCGCGGCCAGCTCGGGCATTCGCCAGGCCCGGGCGTCGAGCCCGGCCCCGAGGATGACGATCTGACCCGCGGCGTGCTCGCGGACGGCGTCGTCGATGGCCAGGGTTCTGGGCACCATGATCAGCCCGGTCCGGCGAACCCACTCGTGCCCCATTCGCTCGCCCGCGCCGGAAGGTTGCCGGGCGGCCCGGATGTTGTCCACGATGCTGCGCTCGGCCGGGTCGAGCAGTTCTCGGGCGACCGGACCACTGAACCGGCCGACGGCGTAGCGGCCGTCGGCCACGGCCCGGCCCTGGCAGACCAGGACCGCGGTGGTGCTGGCAGCGCGTTCGCTCACCCGTCCACTCTGCCAGCAACCCGTCGGATTTCGGCGGCGGATCAACGGCAGAACGTCGCCGTGATCGCCATGTCCATCGCCTGAGCCTCCTCCGGCGAGGGCGTGTAGGCGCCGTTGGTGAACTGCTGGCGGGTCTGCGCGGCCAGCTTGTCGGCGGAGGCACCGCCGAGCATGCCGGAGCAGATCTCCACCGACTTCTTGACCAGGGCCCCCTCGTCGGTGCTGACGCCGGGGTTGACCGCTTCCAGGATGTAGACGAGCGTCAGACGCTGGTCGCCTTCGGGGGTGGGCACCTTGCCCGACCGCGCGGCCGGAGCGGTGTTGAGGATGGAGTCGATGTCGGCCGGGGACAGGTCGCCCGCCGACGTGGCGCCCGCGGCTGCGGCACCGGTCGCGGCTGCGGCCGGGGTGGAACCGCTTGCCGAGGAACTGCTGCCGCAGGCGGCCAGGCTGCCGATGGCGGCGACGGCGGCCAGCGTGACCAGCGTCGTCCTCATCGTGCGGGAGTATCGGCGGCCTGAGGTCTCGATGCTGTTCGGGGTGGTCACGGTGACGGCCATGGGGGGCTCCTTCTGGGCGGTGCCCCACCTTCTGGTCGGGCTGTGCATCCAGGTTGGCGCCACGGCTCTCGGCGCACATCGGGGATCGCCCCGCCCCGATCGGGGGCCGTTAGGGGGCGATGACCGCGAGCTGGAGCTGCAGGATCGGCGTCAGAAGATCGGGCAATGCGTTCAGCCGCCCAGCCCGGACCTGGCGGGTCACCAGTTCGTCCGAGCCGGCCACCGCGCCCAGCACCACCGCGTCGGACGGCAGGGGGTGGCTCGGGTTCTCGGCCTGGGCCTCGCGGGCGATCCGCAAGGTGCGGTGCACGTACTGGTTCATCACCTGCTCGCGCTGGTCGAGCAGCCGGGCGCCGGCCGAGTGGATCTCGACCATGAAGGCCACGGCATAGGCGGGCGCGCCGACGAATGCGGCCAGGTAGGACTCGAGGCCGGCCCGGTGGCGCACCGACCAGTGCTGGTGCTGCAGGGGGAGCACGGCCTGGGCGACGACGTCGAGGAGTTGCGCGCTGGCGGCCTGGTGGGCGGCCGCGAAAGCGTCCTGCTTGTCGTTGAACACGTCGTAGAACGCCTTGCGGGAGACCCGGGCCCGGTTGATCACGTCCTGCACCCGGGTGGCCGGGTAGCCGTGCTCGGCCACTTCCTCGGTGATCGCCTGCAGGATCCGACCGCGCTGCGACTCGGCCACCTGCACGCCGGGCAGGGCCGACCGGCCCCGGGGGAGCTGGGTGCGCGAGGGCAGCAGCGTCAGTTCCTCCCCGGCGGTCACCCGGGAAAGTTTAACCGGCAGTTACCGGGCCGGGGTGCGAGCCCTCCAAGTGCCACCCATGGCCCCGAGGGCGGCCCCGGCCACGGTGGTGATCACGACCAGGAACGCCGGGACGTCGCCGAGCGAGACGTGCGCGCTCCAGCCGGTCGCGTAGTGCACCAGGAGGATCGAGGAACCGAACAGGATGCCGCCGACCACACCTCGCACGGCGCCGTGCCGAGCGCCGCGGTGCTCGGCACCGGCCAGGAAGCCGCCGATGATCGCGATCACCTGCATGATCCAGTAGGCGATCGCGCTCCAGCCGAGCGTGAGCCCCGAGACGACGCCGAGCACGATCGGGCCGGCCACCACGCTGAGGACCTGCACCTTAGAAACCATGGTGGTACTTTTGCATGGGAGTCCTCGATGAGGAAGGGCCGCGCGCGAGAAAAGGGAATCCATGACCGCCCAGCACACCCGGATCCTGATCGTCGGCAGCGGCTTCTCTGGGCTCGGTATGGCTCACCGCCTGATCGAGGCGGGTCTGGACGACCTGCTGATCCTGGAGCGGGCCGGCGACGTCGGCGGGGTCTGGCAGCTGAACACCTATCCGGGCTGCACCTGTGACGTGCCCTCGCACCTGTACTCGTTCTCGTTCGCGCCCAACCCGGAGTGGTCCTCGACCTACTCGCCCCAGCCGGAGATCCGCGACTACCTGAATTCCTGCGCCGACCGGTTCGGGCTGCGACCCCGGCTGCGCCTGAATGTCGATGTGACACAAGCTGTCTGGGACGACGGCGCGAGCCTCTGGCGGGTCCGCACCTCGGCCGGCGATTTCACCGCCCAGATCCTGATCAGCGCTATGGGCCCGCTGACCGAGCCGAACCTGCCGGACGTGCCCGGGCTGGAGTTGTTCGAGGGCACGATGATGCACTCGGCCCGCTGGGACCACGAGTACGACCTGACCGGCAAGCGGGTCGCCTCGATCGGCACCGGCGCCTCGGCGATCCAGTACGTGCCCGAGATCGCCGACCGGGTCCTCCAGCTCCACGTCTTCCAGCGCAGCGCGCCCTGGGTCATGCCCCACGGCAAGCGGTCGATCCGAGACTTCGAGCGGTCTCTGTACCGGCGGTTCCCGGGGGCTCAGAAAGCGGTTCGGGGCGCCGTCTACACCGCTCGAGAGCTGCTGGTGCTCGGCTTCGTCAAGCGACCGGGGCTGATGAACGCCATTGCCGGGTTGTCCACCTCGCACCGGGACAAGCAGATCACCGATCCGCAGTTGCGGGCCGCGGTGACCCCTGTCTACACCCTGGGCTGCAAGCGGCTGGTGCCCTCGAACGCCTGGTACCCGACCCTGGTCAAACCTCACGTCGAACTGGTCACCTCGGCCCTGACCGAGATCCGGGCGCACTCGGTCGTGGACGCGGCCGGGGTCGAGCGGGAGGTGGACGCGATCATCTTCGGCACCGGCTATCACGTCACCGACCTCCCGGCCGGCGACCAGGTTCATGGCCGCGACGGCCGGACCCTGGCTCAGGTCTGGAACGGCAGTCCTAGAGCATATTTCGGGACGTCGATCCCCGGCTTCCCCAACTTCTTCATGCTGCTGGGCCCCAACACCGGGCTCGGCCACAGCTCGATGGTCTACATGATCGAGTCCCAGATCGCGCACGTCCGCGCGGCGATCAGGGCCATGGACGCCGCGGGCGCGGCCACGGTCGAGGCCGAGCCGGAGGCGTTCGACGCCTGGAACGCCGAGGTCGACCAGCGCATGCAGGGCACGGTCTGGGACGTCGGCGGCTGCTCCAGCTTCTACATCGACGCCACCGGGCGCAACGCCACGCTCTGGCCCGACTGGACCTGGCGGTTCCGGCGCCGGGCCCGGCGCCGACCGGATGGGTACCGGTTCACCCCGGCCGAAGCCTCGAAATCGGCTCGGACGGCGGAATCTCGATGAAGGCGGTGGTCTGCCGGCACGGCATCCTGGACGTGCGCGATGTCCCGGAGCCCGTGCCCGGGCCGGGGCAACTGGTTCTGGAGGTGCGCCGCTGCGGGATCTGCGGGTCGGACCTGCACGCCCGTGAGCACGGCGACGAGATGGCCGACGTGCTGGCCGAGATCGGTTACGACGACTTCGGGCGGGTCGAGCAGCCGGTCGTCTTCGGTCACGAGTTCGCCGGCGTCGTCGCCGAGCGCGGCCCGCAGACCCGGGGCCGGCTGCCGATCGGCACCGCCGTGGTCGCCCTGCCGCTGATTCGCTGCGGGACGGCCGTCCACGCGTCGGGGCTGAGCCGGCAGGCCCCCGGTGGCTACGCCGAGCAGGTGCTGGTGCAGGAGACGCTCACCCTGCCGGTGCCGAACGGCCTCAGCCCGGACGTCGCGGCCCTGACCGAGCCGATGGCCGTCGCCTGGCACGCGGTCACCCGCGGCGGCGTCCGCAAGAAGGACGTCGCGGTGGTGATCGGCTGCGGGCCGGTCGGGCTGTCGGTGATCAGCGTGCTCAAGGCCCGGGGGGTGGCCACCATCGTCGCGGCCGACTTCTCCCCGGGCCGGCGGGCCCTGGCCGCCACCTGCGGTGCCGACGTCGTCGTCGATCCGGCGGTGGAGTCGCCCTACGCGCGCGCCGCCGACCCCAGGCACCTGGTGACCATGCCGCAGGCGGTCGGGGCCGCGATGGACGCCGTCGACGGCCTGTCCAAGCTGCCCATCGCCTGGTGGCACCTGTGGCGGGTGCTCGACCGGGTCGGCGTCACCACGCCCAAGGCGCCGGTCGTCTTCGAATGCGTCGGCGTCCCCGGCATGATCGACGCCGTGATCACCGGCGCGCCACTGTTCTCCCGGGTGGTCGTGGTGGGCGTCTGCATGGGGCCGGACACGTTCCGCCCGTCCCTGGCGATCAACAAGGAGACCGATCTGCGGTTCGTCGTCGGATACACGCCGCTGGAGTTCCGCGACACCCTGCACGCCCTGGCCGACGGCAAGATCGACGCGTCTGCCCTGCTCACCGGCATAGTGGGCCTGTCCGGAGTGGCCACCGCCTTCGAGGTGCTGGCCGAGCCCGAAACGCATGCCAAGATCCTCATCGACCCGAGCCGCGAAGGGGCGAAGCTGGAATCGATCCCCGGCTGAGCCTGCTCCTGAACCCGGCTCTCAACAACGGCCGCCCTGGATGCGTTCAGGCAGGTAGTTGCGAAGGGAGGGCGCCATGGAGTTCGAGGAGTACGTGGCCGCGCGGGGGCGGGCGCTGGAACGGTACGCGTTCGTGCTCACCGGGGATCGGCAGCGCGCGCAGGACCTGGTCCAGACCGCTCTGCTCAAGACCTACCGCCGCTGGCGGCAGGTGGCCCGGGTCGAGCATCCGGACGCCTACGTGCGGCGGATCCTGACGACGTCCTACCTGGACTGGCGACGGCGGCGCTCCAGCACCGAGCAACCCACCGGCGACCTGCCCGAACCGGCCGTTACCGGCACGGACCCGGCTGATCAGGTGGTCCTTCGCGACGAGATGCTGCGAGCGCTGGCCACCCTGACCCCGCACCAGCGCGCCGTCCTCGTGCTGCGGCACTACGAGGGCTACGACGACGCCGCCATCGCCGCCGTGCTCGGCTGCAGTGAAGTCACGGTCCGCAGCCACGCCACCCGAGGAGCGCAGCGGCTGCGCGTCGTCCTCGACCCGTCCAGTCAACCGGAGGCACCACGATGAACGATCTCGACGATCAGCTGGCCGGTGCCTTCGAGCGCCTGGCCGAACAGGCCCCGCACCACCCCGACCTGGCCGGGACGACGATCCGCCGGGCCCGGCGCCGGCGGGCCAACACCGCGGTGGCCCTGCTGGCCGCGTCGGTGGCGGCCGGAGTCAGCGGGTTCCTGGTGCTGCCGAACGGTTCGTCCGGTGGCCGGCCCGCCGGCGGCACGAGCATCGCAGTGGCCCCGGCATCGCCCTGCCACAGCGAGATCACCCGCGCGGTGCTGCCGGAATGGGCCCGAGGGGGCTTCAGCGACCCGCGCCCGGTCATGCCGTTCGTGACCAGTGCCGACGGAAACGTGGTGGCGATCCTGTTCAGCGATCAGCTCAGCTCGCCCTCGCGCGCCGACGTCTTCAACAAGGTGCTCTGGGTCTGGCACACCCTGCCGGCCGACCCCACCGCCCTGCACATCAGTGCCCGGCTCAACGGCACCGGCCCCGCGGTCACGGCCGGTCTGCCGACGCCGCTGGGCCCGTCGTACGTCGACCTGCCCACCCCGGGCTGCTGGCGGGTGTCGTTCAGCTGGCCCGGCGGCAGTGACTCCATCGACCTTCAGGCCCTGACTCCCGCGGACGCCGCCGCGGCACCGAAGGTCTCGGGTTAGCCGACCACCCGCACCCACAGCCGGCGCCAGAAACCCTCGGTGGCAGCAAGTTTCTGGCGCCGGCCGCGCTGGTACTCGCGGTCGGCGGCCATCGCGCCCGCGTACTGGCCGGTGGCAACGCCCTGCACGATCGCCGGCCCGACCTCGGCGCCCTGGGTCAGCCCCACGGCGGCACCGGTGGCCGCGCCGAGGCGACGGAAGCAGCCCGGGCACAGCCGCCGGCCACTGCTGGTCAGGTGCGCTGCGGGGTGCGCTCCGCATTCGGTGCAGGTGCCGTTGTCCATGTCGTTCAGGGTACGTGAAGGAACAGTTCGGACGGCGAGTTCCATAGGCAAGCGCCGCGTCGGAAGGCCATTGTGGAGGCATGAAGAGCGTGTATGAAGCGGCGGGCGGGGCTGGGGGACTGCTGCACCTGGCGGAGGCCTGGCATCGGCGGGTGATGGCCGACGAGGTGGTCAGCCACGCGTTCCACAACGGGGCTCGCGCCGATCACGGGCCCCGGCTCTCCTCGTACTGGGCCGAGGCGCTCGGCGGCCCGCCGCTGTACTCGGACAGCTACGGCGACGAGAGCTCGGTCGTGCGGATGCACAGCGGCAACGGGGTGCACGACGAGATGAATCAGCGGGCCATCGCCTGTTTCGACCGGGCCCTGCACGACGTCGGCCTGGATGCCGACGACGTGCTGCGGCAGGTGCTGCACGACTACTTCGCCTGGGCCACCACCACAACGATGGCCCGGTACCACGAATCGGCGGACGACGTCCCCGCGGGTCTGACCGTGCCGCGGTGGTCGTGGGACGGCGTGCAGTCGGCCGGCTGACCTTGTTATTGCAAAGAATTGCAGCAAGCTGGTGGTCTGATCGGCCCCTGACCGTCCGGAGCGCCTGGAGCTTGCGGCATGTCTCACCTGATCCCGCCGCCCGGTCCTCAGCGGGTGCTGGCCGCCTCGAACTTCGTGTACACGATCGGCAGCGGGCTCTACCTGACCGCTCGGTTGCCGGTGAGGAAGCTGAACTCAGTCCTCCCACACGTTGACGGACGGCAGGCCGCGATCGGCGCGGGCCGCGTCGGTGATGCGCTGGATCAAGGCCGTCTTGCCCCTGGTGTAGGCAAGACCGTCAGCGGTCGACCCGGCCAGGTCGCGCTTGAGGGCGGCGTACTCGTCGCGGTCGGCCGGATGCCGGCGCAGGTGATCACTCATCAATCGCTCGTTGCGGGTGTCCCAGGAGTCCGTGGTGACAACGTGCAGGTGGTAGGCGACGTCGCCCTCGCGCCGGTACAGCAGGCGCTCGACCATGCCCGTCTCGACCAGGCGATAGCCCAGCTTCTGGAGTACCGGCTCGTGCGCCGTCACCGTGTCCAGGTCGTCGGTGGCGGCCATGAGGTCGATTACCGCTTTGGCGGCCAGGCCCGGCACCGAGGTACTGCCGATGTGCTCGGCCACGGTGATCACGCCGCGCGGCAGCGCACCGATCACCTCGTCGATGGCTTCGACGGCCAGAGCCGGCCAATTCGGGTCGTAGTCACGGATCTCGATCGTCACCCGGTGACCCTACCCACATCGGATCGAACGGCCGTGCGCATTTGAGGCCTGCGCTGGCCGGTGCCTCAGTCGTGGTCGGGCGCAACCCGCCGGCCGCGCCGGATCTCGGTGTCCAGGGCATCGAGGTGCTGTTCCCAGAAGCGGCGGAACCGGCTCAGCCAGGCGTCGGCCTCGGCCATCGGCGCCGTCTCGAGGGCGTAGATCCGCCGCGTGCCCTGGGGGCGCACCGACGTGAAGCCGTTGTCGCGCAGCACCCGCAACTGCATCGAGACGGCGGGCTGGCCGATGCCGAACTCGTGCGAGATCACCGCGACCACGTCGCCGGAGCTCTGCTCGCCGTCGGCAAGAAGTTCGAGGATGCGCCGTCGCACCGGATCTCCGAGCACGTCGAAGGCGTGCACGGGCTATTGCGGCGAACCGGTGTAGGCCGCCAGGCACCGCCCGGCCGCGGCCCGGGCCTGCTCCGGGTCGGTGCCCGCGGCGATGTCGGTCTCGCCCCAGCCCGAGCTGCTCTGCTTCATGTAGTCGCTCAGATCGGGCAGCTGGTCCGGCGGGGGCGGGGTGAACGTGGCGTCGGCGAGGTGCTCGGCCAGCCCCATCAGACCCAGTTCCCAGCCGATGCCGACGGCGCCGGGGCCGAACTGCTCCCAGTGGGCGTCGGTCGGCAGGGTGTGCTGCAGGCGCAGCTCGGTGCGCTCGTCGGCACCGGAGAGCATGACCTCGACCCAGGACTCCTGCTCGCCGAAGATCCAGCTGATCGACAGGTGCCGGCCCGGCTCGCAGGCGAGGATCTCGCCGCCGGCGTTGCCCTCCAGCTGGTACCGGCCGCCGACCTTGAGGTCTCCGGACACCGGCAGGAACCAGCGGGGCAGGCGTTCGGGCGTGGTCAGCGCCGCCCAGACCTCGTCCGGAGCCGCCTCGTAGGTGCGGCTCACGGTCAGCACGTGCATCGACCGGCCGTCGCGGGTCGTGGTGGTGAGGGAGCGCTCGACCGCGCCCAGGTGGTCGGCAGGTGTGAACATGAACTCTTTATATCAAGCAACATTGATATTAGCCAAGTCGCTGCCCCGGATCAGCGGGGTGATGGTCTGCGCCCAGGGCGCACCGAAGTGACCCGTTGCGGTGGGCCTGCCCCCTGACAGACGCTCACCACTCGGCTGCGATCCTGGCCGACATGACCTACGTCCTGGCCATCGACCAGGGGACCTCCGGTACCAAGGCCGTCGTCGTGGACGGCGCGGGCCAGGCCCTGTTCCTGGCCGAGCAGGCGCTGCGGCCGACCTACCGCGCCGACGGCGGCGTCGAGCAGGACCCGGAGTCACTCTGGGACTCCGTCCTGAGCGCCGGACGCCGGGCGATCGCCGGGGCCGGCGTGCCGGTCGGCGCGCTCGCGCTGGCCAACCAGGGCGAGACCGTGCTGGCCTGGGACCGCGCCACCGGCCGCCCCCTGACCCCGGCCGTCGTCTGGCAGGACCGGCGGGCCGAATCGGTGTGTGCCGCTCGTGCTGCTGCCGCCGAGTGGGTGGCCCGGCGGACCGGGCTGGTGCTGGACCCGTACTTCTCCGCCCCGAAGCTGCGCTGGATCCGCGAGCACCTGACCACCGAGGGCGTGGTCACCACCACCGACAGCTGGCTGGTGCACCGCCTGTGCGGGGCCTTCGTGACCGACCGGTCCACGGCCGGGCGCTCGCTGCTGCTCGACCTCGACACCGGAGCCTGGGACCAGGAGCTGCTCGACCTGTTCGACCTCGCTGACGAGGAACTGCCCACGATCGTCGACAGCGACGCCGTGGTCGGCGAGACGGAGCTGTTCGGCGGCCGGATCCCGGTGACCGGCCTGATCGTGGACCAGCAGGCCGCGCTGCTGGCCGAGAACTGCCTCGAGCCGGGGACGGCGAAGTGCACGTACGGCACCGGCGCCTTCCTGCTGGCCCAGCTGGGGCCGACCGCCACCCGCTCGAGCGCCGGGCTGACCACCTCGATCGCCTGGACCCTGGCCGGCCGGACGTCGTACTGCGCCGACGGGCAGGTCTACACCGCCGGCTCGGCCGTGCGCTGGGCCGTCGACCTCGGCCTGGTCCCCGCGGCCGACCAGCTGGACGCCGTCGCGGGCGAGGCGGACGACGCCGGCGGGGTGCTGTGCGTGCCGGCCCTGGCCGGGCTGGCCGCCCCGTGGTGGGACGCCGAGGCCACGGCGTCCTTCACCGGGATGCGGCTCGGCACGGGCCGGGCCCAGCTGGTCCGCGCCCTGATCGACGGGATCGCGGCCCAGGTCACGGCCCTGAGCGAGCTGGTCGCCCACGACCTGGGCCGGCCCCTGACCCGGCTGCGGGTGGACGGCGGACTGACCCGCTCGGCCGTGCTGATGCAGGCCCAGGCCGACCTGGCCCAGCTGCCGGTCGACGTCTACCCTTCGCCGCACGCGACCGCGCTCGGGGCTGCCGCCTGCGCCCGGTTGGCGCTCGAGCCGGGCCGGTCGCCGGCCGAGGTGGTCGGCTCCTGGAGCCCGGTTCACACCTATCAGCCGCTGTGGTCGGCCGATCGCGCGGCCGACCAGATGAGCCGCTGGCGGCGGGCCGCCGACGCCGTCACGTCGTCCTCACCGGACGCCCGATGAAGGCCGCCTCGATGTCGTTGCCCCCGAACCGGTCTCGGCCGCCGGTGTACGACGTCGCGGTGGTCGGCGCCGGGCTGGTCGGCTCGGCCATCGCCCGGGAGCTGGCCGCCACCTCCCTCGACGTCGCCCTGGTCGAGGGCCGCGCCGACGTCGGGGACGGCACCAGCAAGGCCAACACGGCCATCCTGCACACCGGTTTCGACGCCACGCCGGGCACCCTGGAGTCGCGGCTGGTAGCCCGCGGGTACGACCTGCTGAGCCGGTACGCCGCGCAGACCGGCATCCCGGTCGAGCCGGTCGGGGCCCTGCTGGTCGCCTGGAACGACGAGGAGCGGCAGGCTCTGGCCGGGCTGAAGGCCAAGGCCGAGCGCAACGGGTACCAGGAGTGCCGGATCGTCGGGGCCGACGAGGTCTACCGGCGGGTGCCGGACCTCGGGCCCGGCGCTCTGGCCGGCCTCACCGTGCCCGGGGAGTCGATCACCTGCACCTGGACCACCAACCTGGCCCTGGCCACCGACGCCGTCCGGCGCGGCGCGCAGCTGCATCGGAGGGCCACGGTCGGCGACGTCACGCGACCGGCATCGTCCGGGTCGCCGGGCCCCACCACTTTGCACACCGCGACCGGCGAGATCCGGGCCCGCTGGGTGATCAATGCCGCCGGCCTGGGGGCCGACGAGCTCGACGCCAAGTTCGGCCACCAGCGCTTCACGGTCACACCGCGCCGGGGCGAGCTGCTGGTGTTCGACAAGCTGGCCCGGCCTCTGGTGCCGTGCATCGTGCTGCCGGTCCCGTCGTCCCGGGGCAAGGGGGTGCTGCTGAGCCCGACCATCTACGGCAACGTGATGCTCGGGCCGACCTCGCAGAACCTCCAGGACCGCAGCGCGACCGGCACGTCGGAGGAGGGGTTCGAGTTCCTGCTCGGCAAGGGCCGGGCCCTGATGCCGGCCCTGCTGGACGAGGAGGTCACCGCGGCCTACGCCGGCCTGCGGGCAGCCATCGACCAGGACGACTACCTGATCGAGCTCGACCCCGACCAGCGGTACCTGCTGGTCGGCGGCATTCGCTCGACCGGGCTGACCGCGAGCCTGGCCATCGCCGAGCACGTCCTCGGTCTGCTCGAGGGCAGCGACCTCGACCTGAGCCGTCGCGAGGACCTGCCTGACCCGCCCCGGATGCCGAACCTCGGCGAGGCCGGTCTGCGGCCCTACCAGGACGGCGAGCGGATCGCCGCTGATCCGCAGTACGGGCGGATCGTGTGCTTCTGCGAGCGGGTGACCGCCGGAGAGCTGAGGGACGCCGTCCTTTCGACCGTTCCGCCGGTCGATCTCGACGGCCTGCGCCGCCGGACCCGGGTGATGAACGGGCGGTGCCAGGGCTTCTACTGCGGGGCGAGCGTGGTCGCGGTGCTGGAGGCCGGCCATGAGTGAGATCGACGGTGTGGATCAGGTGCGGGTGGCCGTGGTCGGTGGTGGCCCGGCCGGCCTGACCGCCGCCGCCCATCTGGCCCGGCTGGGCGACGGGCCGGTCGTGCTGATCGAACGTGAGGCCGAGACCGGCGGAATCCCGCGGCACAGCGATCATCTGGGCTACGGCGTCCGCGACCTGAGGCGGTTCGTCTCCGGGCCCGCCTACGCCCGCCGGCTGACCGCCTCGGCCCGGGACGCCGGGGTGCGGCTGGAGACCGAGGCGATGGTCACCGGCTGGTCCGGCGACCGGCGGCTTCAGGTCACGTCACCGCGAGGACGGCGCGTGGTGCAGGCCGAGGCCGTGGTGCTGGCCACCGGGGCTCGCGAGCGCCCCCGCCCGGCCCGGCTGATCCCGGGGGACCGGCCGGCCGGGGTCTACACCACCGGCCAGTTGCAGAACCTGGTGCATCTGCGGCACGCCTCGGTCGGCTCCCGGGCGGTGGTGGTCGGCGCGGAGCTGGTCAGCTTCTCGGCGGTGCTGACCCTGCGCGCCGCCGGGTGCGCGACCGTGGCCATGACCAGCACGTATCCCCGTGCCGAGGCGTACCTGGCGTTCCGACTGGCCGGACGGGCGCTGCTGCGTAGCCCGATCCTGACCCGAACCCGGGTGGTCGCCGTCAACGGCCGTGAGCGGGTGACGTCGGTGGTGGTGGAACACCTCGACACCGGCCGGCGCCGGACGATCGATTGCGACACCGTGGTCACCACCGGAGACTGGATCCCCGATCACGAACTGGCCCGCTCCGGCGGCCTGAGCATGGACGCGGCCACCCGGGGCCCGCTGGTCGATGCCGGCCTGCGCACCAGCCGGCCCGGAGTGTTCGCGGCCGGCAACCTGATTCACCCGGTCGACACCGCGGACGGCGCGGCGCTCGACGGTAGGCACGTCGCCGCCGCGGTGCGGCAGTGGCTGAGCGATCCCCGAGAGCGCCCGGCCGGCGTGCGGATTCGGGCCGCGGCGCCCTTCCGGTGGGTGGCCCCCCAGTTCCTGGACGCCGAAGGTGGCCGGGCGAGCCGGGACCAGCTGCTGCTGTGGGTCGAGGAGTACCACCGGTTCCCGCGAGTTCGGGCCGTTCAAGGAGGTGCGGTGATCGGGGAGCGCCGGGTGCTGTGGCCGGCCGCGCCGGGTCGGGTGTTCCGGGCTCCCTGGGCTCTGGTGGCGGACGCCGACCCGCAGGGCGGCGACGTGACGCTCGAACTGGCCGGTTGATTCGTCTTGCTCACCAGACGTGTAACGAGGAGCTGTGGCATCATCGCCCGCACTATTGTTTATGTGTCTTCTTTACAAATAGAATTGCTTTACAAGTACAATTGTTGCAACTAGGACTTATGCGTACTAACGTCGAAGTCGTAGATATCGACGCCAAAAGAAATAGAGGACATACAATGCGCACGCATACGAAGGTGGCGGCTCGAGGAATAGCCGCATTGGCATTCAGTGGATCGTTGGTCGCGGGGGCGGCGGGCCTGGCGTCTGCATCCGGCCCCCCGTTCATGGATGGTTACCAGTACGCCGGTACCTACAGTTCAAGCAGTGCTTGTGCTGACCAGGGGGACTACCTGGAATCGTGGGCCGCCATCACAGACTACTTCTGCCACACGTCCGGCTCGGAAGTGTGGCTGTACGTGGATCCGGCGGCGGACGACTGAGTTGGTCGCTCGAACTGCTGCCCACTTTCGGCAATGCCGGGTAGTCAGACGTGAATATCGCTCTCATTGATCGGAGCCAGGGCGGGTGGAAGCAATGGGGCCACCCGCCCTGGCCGTAATCCGCAAACAAATACCAGTGATCAGCGGGCGACACTCCAGCAGGCCGCGCCGCCGTGGCAGGTGCTCATCCGGGTCAGCTGGGCGTGCAGTCGGGCCCGGGTGGCCGTCGACAGGTTGCCGACGATGTTGTGCAGCTCGTACGGGTCGCTGCTGCGCTGGTAGTACTCCTTGGTCCCGTCGGAGTATTCGACGTAGGTGTAGGTCGCCGTACGCAGAGCCTCGTAGCTGGGCGGGTTCCCGCTGTTCTTGGCGGGCAGGTCGGGGTCGGTGCGATCGGTGTCCGGGCCGTGGTGCTCGATCAGTGCGGCCGTTCGCCAGCCGACCGACGACGTGCCGCGCAACAGCGGGACGAGGCTGTGGCCGTCGACGTCCTTGGCCGGCGTCACCCCGGCCAGAGTCTCGAACGTTGGGGCCAGGTCGACGTTCATGGCTACGTTCTTGGTCACGTGGCCCCGGCGCACGCCCGGCCCCGAGATCACGAGGGGCACGTGGATATCTGTGTCAAAGGCCGTCATCTTGCCCGGGTTGAGCCGGTACTCGCCCAGGTGGTAGCCGTTGTCGGAGCTGAACACGATGTCGGTGTCGCGGGCCACCCCGGCCTTGGCCAGGCTGGTCTGCAGGGTGCCGATCATCCGGTCGACCGACTGCACGTCCTGCACCCGCTTGCGGAAGGCGGTGTCGATCCGCTTCTTCTCCTTGGCGGTCAGCGACTTTCGCTGGGCCAGCCAGGCCGGGGCATGGGTCGGCAGCGTGTTAAACGCCTTCGACCTCGGAGCCTTCAAGCCCGGGAAGGCTTTGGCGTCCCGTGGAGCCGGGGTGTAGGGAGCGTGCGGGGTGAAGGTGGCGATCTCCAGCAGGAACGGCTTCTTGGCCGCTGCCGAGCTCTGGATGAACGAGGAGCCTCGCCCGGTCAGGACGGTGGTCAGGTAGTCGGCCGGCTTCTTGCCGTGGTGCACGACCGTGTGGTTCTGGTTGAGGTTGTAGTTGAACTCGGGATAGCCGTTGCCGGCCACGTCCCACTCGTCCCAGCCCGGCGGCACGTACTTCTCGGCACCGTCCACGCTCGCTCCGGGCAGGTAGCCGTTGAGATACTTGCCCATCATCGCCGTGCGGTACCCGGCCTTCTGCAGGCTGGTGGCGAAGGTGCCCTTCTCCTCACCTCGGGTGTGGAAGACGTGAAACCCGCCGTCCGAGCCGCCGTTGGTGAACACCCCGGTGTCGTGGGGGAACTTGCCGGCCAGGATCGAGGAGCGCGACGGGCAGCACAGCGAGTCGGTCACGGTGTAGTTGCTGAAGGTCGTCCCGGTTTTCTGCAGGGCCTGCACGTGCGGCATGTACCGGATCAGGTTCATCGACAGGTCGTCGGTGAGCACGAAGACGATGTTCGGCCGGGTGGTCGCCGAGGCCGTGCTGCCCGCGGGTGAGGCCGATCCGGTACCGGCCGAGGCTGCGGTCGCCGGCGAGGCGGCGTCCGACGGGGTCGTCGCGCCGGCCAGGGCGGGTCCGCCGCACGCGGCCACACCCAGGCTCGCGGCGGCCAGGCCGGCGACCAGAGCAGCGCGGCGCAGGGTGCCGGCGCGTCTGCGGGCCGGCGGAAGGGTCAGGTTCAGGGCTGAGTCCATGCCCGGCAGCCAACCTGACCGAGATGAACGGAATGTACGGGCCGGGTACGGGCCCGGCGTCGATCTCAGATGTTCAGGATGATCGCCTGGTATCCGGACAGCACCGACCCGAACCGCTGCCCGGCCCGGTCGCCACCCAGCGCGCCGTAACTCCGGGCCTGCGCCGAGGTCCAGGTCAGCACCCGCCCGGCGTCCTTGATCGAGCCGATGTCCTCGCCGGGCACGCCGATCATCATCGCGTCCCGCTGGTCGACGTCGTCGAACTGATCTCCGGGAACCGTGCTCAGCGTGGCGCCGAGCTGGTCGCCAGCCTCAGAGGCACCCGGCAGGCCACTGCCCTGGCTGAGCACGAGCGGCTTGCAGCCGCGGGCGTCGTCGTCCTGGCCGTACTCGTGGTTGAGCATGAACGTGGTCACCGAGCCGGCGTCCTTGACCGAGCCGATGTCCTCACCGGGGGAGCCGATCGCGATCGAGTTGTACTGCGAGCAGCGGTAGGTCGTGCGGCGGTAGATGCCCAGCGCCAGCGCGGCCCCGAACCGGTCGCCGGCCTCGGCCGTGCCCGGGATGTTGTGGCTGTTCTGGGTGATGGTCCGGCCGAAGCAGAGATGGGTACAGCCCTTGAGGGCGGTCTGGACCATGATCTCGCCGGCGTCCTTGAGCTTGCCGATGTCCTCGCCCGGCACGCCGACGGCACCGGCGTTGCCGGCCACCGCCGCGCCGAAGTGATCGCCGGCCTCGGCTGTGCCCGGAACGCCTTTGGTGTTCTGGTCGACCTCGTAGCCGACCACCGTGGCGTCGCTGTTGAGGCCGGTGGTCAGTTGCTCCACGGCCCCGGCGTCCTTGGCCGGGCCGATGTCCTCGTCCGGGATGCCGACGGTGATGTCGTCCCGGAAGTTGGACGCCAGCACCGCCCCGAAGTGATCGCCGGCCTCGGCCGAGCCCGGGATGTGCGGGCTGTTCTGGGTGATGGTCTGCAGGTAGGTGGGCACTCCGGCCGGGCTGATCGAGTACCGGAGAATGGCTCCGGCCTGCGACTTGCCGTCGACGTCGGCGTTCGGGGCCCCGATGTAGAGGTAGATCAGCGGGCTGCTGCTGTCGCCGGCCTGGCCGATGGCGATCGCGGAGCCGAACCCGTCACCCGTCGTCCCGCCCGGCGACGCGATCGCGACCGCCCCCGAGCCGGTCAGCCCGCTCTTCGAGCCGGGCAGCAGATCCACCCGCCCGACCACGCCCGGGCCACCCGGGGCCCCGACCAGCGCGTCGTCGAACCCGTCACCGTTCAGATCGCGGATCACGATGACTGAGCCGAACCGCGAACCCCGACTCTGACCGGCGGCCGTCAGGCCGAGCTTCTGCTGGTCCAGCAACTGGGTTCCGCCGCTGGTCAGACGGACGTCGAGCCGCCCGGCGGCGTCCTGCCCGTCCGTGGAAGCGACGCCGGGCAGGCCGACCACGGGACCGAAGTCGACCGGGGTGGCGAACGCCGTCGCGACCCCACCGAGGGACAGCGCAAGGGCGGTGCCGATCGGCAGGACGGCGAGGCGGAGCATCCGTGAGCGCGTCAACCTGGTTCTTCCCCACTGTTTGGGCCGCCCTGGAGCCGCCGGACTCATCCCCGAGTCGCCTTGAGCGTAGACCGCCGTAGCCTTCGAGGCATGGTCACGGACGCGCCGGCGTCAGACGTTCGCCGGTTCACCAATCCCAGGTCGGCCTGGCTGTGGGCCGGCATTGTGGCTCTCGTTGCCCTCAGCGTGACCTTGGCCGTGGCTGATGTGGTGCGCGGCCGGGGGCTCTGGCTTCTGATCAATGCCTTCGTGTTCCTGCCCTGGGCTCTTCGGATGTGGCTGGCTCTTCAGAACCGGACGGAGATCCGGCTCGGGACGATCAGCCTGCGCACCGGGCGGCGTCAGCGTGAGGTCGCCGTGTCCGACGTCCACAAGATCACGAGCTCGCCCTACGGCCCGGTCACCCTTCATCTGGTCGGCGGCGAGTCGCTCGTGCTTCCCTCGGTCCAGCCCGAGGACGCGCCCGAGGTCCGCCGCCTGCTGGACGTGTGATCCCGGACAACCTCAGTGCGATGTCCGCCTCCGTCGCGGTCTTGACAATGCTTAACTTGAAGGAGAACATTCACTTGGAGGTTAAGTGTTGTGACGGACGACGACTCCGGGTCGGCAGGGCTGGACCAGATTCTCGAGGCCCTGGCCAACCCGCACCGGCGTGACATCGTCTACCTGCTCGGGCTGCAGCCGCACGCGATCAATCAGCTTGCGCGACGGCGGGGGCTCTCGCTGCCGGCGATCAACAAGCATCTCAAGATGCTGGAGAACGCCGGGCTGATCAGCCGCCGCAAGCAGGGTCGGACGACCTACCTGACCCTGAATCGGCAGCCATTGCAACAGCTTCAGGCCTGGATCGGGCAGTTTCATCCCTATTGGGGCGGTGACGAGGCGACCTACGAGAACTACGGCCAGTACCTCGCAATCACCGGCGACCCACCTCCACCCGAATCACCCGCGAACCAGGAGGACCGGAAATGAAGAAGTTTCTCGTGCTGACCTATGGTTTCACCGTACCCACCGACGAGGTACAGCAGGCCTGGGGGGCCTGGTTCGCCGCGGTGGGCCCGAACCTGGTCGATCCGGGCAGTCCGTTCGGGCGGGGTGTCGAGTTCACGAAAGACAGTCGCACCGACCTCGACCTGAGCTCGCCGTCCCCGATGGTCGGCTACTGCATCTTGAACGCCGAGAGCCTGCAGGACGCCGAGGCTCTGGTGAAGGACATGCCCATCATCGAAAGTGTCCGGATCTACGAAGCGCAGTCGATGTGAGCCTGGCTCAGGCAGCCGACGCAGTCCGCCGATAGACGGAGACGTGGGAGCGGGATTCGGCGGTGAACTCCGTGCCGGCCCAGTCTGCCTGGCGGCTCTCCAGTTCCAGACCGGCCAGCTGGGCCATGAGATCCAGCTCGGCCGGCCAGATGTAGCGGTGCGGGCTGCGAAACAGCGTGGCCTGCTCTTCGTCCCCGAACCGGAAGTGGTGGGAGACGACGCGCTGGTTCAGGACGTCGTAGGTGTCCAGTCCAATGTAGCCGGCGTCCACCTGCCAGACCGTGGCCTGCTGCCCGGGCGGCAGTTTGCGCAGTTCCGGAACCCACAGCTCGACCACGAACCGGCCACCGGGTTGCAGATGGAGGGCGGCGTTGCGGAAGCAGGCCACCTGCTCGGCCTGGGTCAGCAGGTTCGAGATCGTGTTGAAGACAAGGTAGACCAGGGCGAACTCGCCGGCGGCCCGGGTTGTGGCCATGTCGCCGGTCACCACCGGGATCGCGTGCTCGTCGGCCTTGGTCCGTAACTGGGCGATCATCGGTTCGGACAGCTCGATACCGGTCACCGGAACGCCGATCTCGGCCAATGGGACGGCGATCCGGCCGGTGCCGACGGCGAACTCCAGGGCCCGGCCGCCGTCGGCGAGTTGAGCCAGGCGCTTGACCGTCGGTTGCACCACCTCGGGGGCGAACATGCCTGTGCCCGGCGTGTCGTAGCGGCGGGCGGTGTCGGTGCCCCAGATCTGGTCGTCACCCATACCCGCGACAATGCCAAACCGACAACCACGCCGTCCACCCATTTCAGAGGGCGTCACGGACTGAATGGTGCATCCGCGAGGGGGTGCCAGACTGCTTGCACAGGGAGACATGTGCTGCGACAGCAATGCAATCGGAACGGTGGAGGGCATCATGGTCAGCCGCATCGGGCAGTGGACCCTGGACGTGCAGAATGTCGGCCGGATGGCCGAGTTCTGGTCGGCCGTGCTGGGATACCGCGCCGACCTCGGGGACGACGGGTGCGCGTTGCTGTATCCGCCGCCGGACGCCGGGCCGCACGCCCTGACGGTCTGGTTGCAGGCCTGCGCCGGCCCCAAGGAGGGCAAGAACCGAAACCATCTGGATCTGCGCCCGACCGACGACGTGGACGCCGAAGTGGCGCGGTTGCTGGCGCTGGGCGCGAGCCGGGCCGATGTCGGCCAGAGCGAGGACGACCCGTTCGTCGTCCTCGCTGATCCCGAGGGCAACGAGTTCTGCCTGCTTCGAGGTCCGGAGCGCTCCTTCCCCGAGCTCTGAAAGACGGCCGCGTCAGTCTTCTTCCAGAACCGGCACCGGCAAGACGCCCTCCACGACGTCGGCGGCCATGTCGTCCACGAGCCGGTCGGCGCTGTACGCCTGGGCCATCCTGGCTTGGCAGGCGGTCGCTGACGCATGCGGCCACCGCACCACCTCTCGCACCGCTTACAGCGGACCCGGGGAGCGGCGACAGAAACTGAGCGAGTCGAGCGGCCGGGCTGCGGCCAGCAGGGGGAACGCGAAGACCGCCTGATAGTCGGTTCGCCAGGTCAGTTGCTCGGCGTACATCGGCCAGCGATCCGCGGCCGGCGAGTCACTGCCGTTGACGTCGGGCACCAAGACCGGCGACTTGCTGGTTTACGACGACAGGCACGGCCCCTCGGCCAGGGTGAACTGCAGGCTCTCGGCGACGGAGGCCGTTGCGCCACTGCCTCCGACCGAGGTGGCCACGTCGGCGCCCAGGTAGACCGAGATCGCGGCGCCGTCCACGTTCAGCACCTGAGCGGCCGCGGCCGCCAGCCCGTCCGGAAGCAAACGATCTGCCCACGGAGTCCCACTCGTGGTGGGTACCAGGGCCCGCAACCGGGTCACCACATCCATCTGCCTGACCGACCAGCTCGTCTCGTCGTCGTTCCGACTCGGCGGCTCTGGGGCGCCCGGGTTGGTCATCGGTACTCCTAACAGTCGACAACGGCCGTGATCTCAGAACGTGGCGGCGATCTCAGAACGTGCCGGCGATGGCCGTGATGAAGGCCGGCAGGTCGTCAGGCTTGCGGCTGCTGATCAGGGGCCCGGCTCCACTGTGGTCGATCACGACTTCCTCGTCGCTCCACTGGGCTCCGGCGTTGCGCAGGTCGGTCTGCAGACTCGGCCAGGACGTCATCCGCCGTCCGCGTACGACATCCGCCTCGATCAGCGTCCACGGCCCGTGGCAGATGACCGCTACCGGCTTGCCGACCTCCACGAAAGCCCGGACGAACGCGACTGCTTCGGGCACCATCCGCAGAGCGTCCGGATTGGCCACCCCGCCCGGCAGCACCAGCCCGTCGTAGTCCTCCACGCCCGCCCGGCTTACGGGCAGGTCGGCATCGAATGTGTCGCCCTTGTCGAGATGGTTGAACGCCTGCACCGATTTCTGCTCGCCTCCGACGATCAGAACCGGCTGACCACCAGCTTTTTCGACAGCGCCCCACGGCTCGGTCAACTCGACCTGCTCGACCCCTTCGGCCGCGACCAGGAACGCGATCTTCTTTCCTTCGAGTGACATCTGTGGCTCCTATCATCACGAACTGACAACTGATTCAGGTACTGGCTCGTACCTCCACCTCGTCGAGCAAGGCCGCTCACAGGGCAGCTAACCGAGCTCTCATCCCGGCGGCGCCCTCATCAGCGATCTTCTTCATCACGACCGGGACAAGGGGCCGTCCGATGCGGGCCACGCCGTTCAGCCGGACGTCGACGATGTAGGTCACCAGGGAGCCGCCTCGGGCGGTTCGGCCGAACACCATCTCGTCGCGGGTACGGACTGTCTTGCCGCCACCTTCGAGGACGACGCGGCGCCCGGCGTCGAAGTCCGTCACCGTGTAGGTCAGGGTGCTCCGGCGCCCCGCCAGGCGCTGTACGTTCTCGAAACGCGTGCCCACGGTGATCGGGCCGTCGTCAAGTTGGCGGCAGGAAACCGTGTGCGGGTCCCATTCAGCGGTGGTCGAGAAATCTGACAGGTAGGCGGCGACATCGTTCACCGGGGTGTTTACGCTGATCGTGCGGCGGGTGGTGGACATCGAACCTCCACAAGAGCTGTCGCGGGTTCGGGACGGTCTCGCCCTACCGCAATGACCATCCTGTCGCCGTCTCGGCGCGAGCGCATTTCGACCGTTGCCGACGGCACGGACGGGGTTGCCGACCCATTTCTGAGGATGTCCGGCCCAGGTTCGTGACAGAAATGGCGATCTGTGCCCGATGCATCCACAATAGGCCTTGGCTCACGGTGACGGCGGCAGTAGATTTTGCTCGCGGCACTGGATTTCTGCTCAAGCCCTCAGACCCGGGGCTCATGTGCACGCGCTGAGGTCGGAGTAGCGCTCCATGAAATACGACGACGATCTGTACGAGGCCCCCGACGACCGGCCCGTGCCCTCTGACCCGGATCGCTTGGCTGAGCAGGGCGTGGTGACCATGTTGTTCATGCCCGTTCCCCGGGTGGCCTCGGGCGAGACGGTTGCCGATAATGGTTGCGCGAAGCGAGCATTGGACGATTCGATCCCGGCCCGCCTGCTGGACCTGCTGGTCGTGACCACCGATCTGGGAGAACTTCTCGGCGCCGTCGCTCAGATGGCCTGCGAGGCCGTCCCCGAGTGCGCCGCGGCCAGCATCACGGTCATACACCGGGGTCGCCCGGCCACGATCGGGCACTCCGACGAGCGGGCCCTGGCCATCGACGAGGCGCAGTACCGTGACGGTCGGGGGCCATGCATCGACGCTGCCTACGGCGAGGAGGTCAGGCACCACGACGTCCGCGTGGCTGATGACCACACCGACCCGTGGAGCGTCGCCGCTCGGGTCAACGGCGTCACGGCTGTCCTTTCGGTGTCCATCCCCTCGGCCGCCAACATTGCCGCGGCCCTGAACCTGTACACCACCTGCGGAACGGGCTGGCCCCGGCGGACCCTGATCGCTGCCGACGCGCTGGCGGCCTACGCCCGGGGATGCCATCACCGTGGCTTACCGCATGACTCGCCACGATCCCGAGGGCCTCTTCTTCTGGCCGCAGTTGAGCTGAACGCCGCGAACCGGGCTCGTCAGCTGGTGCGCCAGTCGTCGGACGTGATGTGCGAGCCGGCCTGCGGGCCCATCTGCAACATGCCGCCGTCCACGGCCCAGGAGGCGCCGGTGACGTAGCTGGACGCCGGAGAAGCCAGGAAGGCCACGACGGCGGCGATCTCGCGGGCATCGCCGGGCCGCCCCAGAGGCACTCCGGGCCGGCTCGTCCGGTGGGGATCCTCGTCCGCCTGACCGGTCATGGGGGTGGCGATCTCGCCCGGAGCTACGCTGTTGGCGGTGATGCCGTGACCTCCCAGTTCCAGGGCGATCGTCTTGATCAGCCCGCCGAGGCCGTGCTTGGCGGCGTCGTAGGCGGCCGACCCGACTCGCGGTTGGTGTTCGTGCACGCTGGTGATCGCGATGATCCGGCCGCCGTGGTCGGCCTCGACCATGTGCCGGGCGGCGCGCTGGATACACACGAACGCGCCGTCCAGATCCGTGGCCACTGTTCGGCGCCAGGTGGTGTAGTCCAGTTCCAGGAAGGCCGTCCCATCGCCGGTGCCCGCGTTGTTCACGAATACGTCGACCCCGCCGAGTTCGCCGATCAGAGAGTCGATGACGTCGCCACAGCCCGGTGCGTCGCTGGTGTCGAGGTGAGCAATGACTGCCCGCCGCCCGTGGCTCTGCACCTCCGCGGCGGTGTCCTTGGCTCCTTGCTCGTCCTCGTGCCAGGTCAGCGCGATGTCCAGACCGGCCTCGGCCAGGGCGACGGCCACCGCCCGGCCGATCCCGGAGTCGCCGGCGGTCACGATGGCCGATCGTGGTGTGAAGTCCATGGTCGTACCCCTCTCGTCATGGTCACGGTAGAAGGTGCGGCCGATTGCGCAAGACGGCGGGCTGCTCGGCCGTGATTGTCTGCAGCCGAGCCGGTTTTGAGGGCGCTAGATCGAATTGCACCGCCTCGGGGGACAGCTCATCCTGAGCAGGTCGAGATCACGGCAGAGCCGTACGTCCCCAGCAGGTGCGGCGAGCGCAGACCCAGTGTCCGGAGCGATCACGATGACTTTGCCACCGGCGGATGTCGTATACCTGCGTTGCGCGGTCTGCGCGGAGGTGACCTCCCACTCGACCATCCGTGACATCCCGGTGCCGTTGACCGGCTCCGAAATGCTTCCCCAGCAGCTGGTCCCCGTCGCGGTTCTCCAGGAGACGGTCTGCGACATCTGCGATCAGGCTCAGCCCCGCAGCCTGAACGACGCGGTGGAGGGTGACGTCTATTACGCCTGCACCGGGCGCATCGGCTGGTACGGGGTCATCCGATGGCGATGCGGCCATCTCTTCCGGGCGCCCGCGGCGGCTCCGTGGCCGCGATGCCCTCGGTGCGGTGCCGTCCAGCGAAGCGCGCCGTCCTGAGGCCCACTTCCTCAGGACAGCGGCACGTCGGCCGGTTCCTGCCCGGTCTCCACGATGGCCCGAGCCAGGTCACGCACCTTGATGTTGTGGGTGTTGGAGATCTCGACCAGTTGCCTGAACGCCGCGTCGGTAGTGATCTTGTGGCGTTCGACCAGGACACCGACCGCCTCGCCAATGTGCTGACGGCGCTCGAGCCCGGTCCGTAGCTGTTCCTCGGAGATCGCCCGGGCCAGGGCCACACCGGCATGGGCGGCCAGCATCGAGGCGATGAACTGGGAACGGTCGTCAAAGGCGTTGACGGTCTGCGCGTACAACGTCACGGCGGCCGGTTGCGGATTGCGCAGTGGAACGGGGATGGGGACCGACATGGTGCTGCGGACCCCCAGGCCCGATCCGATCGCCACCACGGCCGGCCAGCGCTGGTTCTCGCGGCGCAGATCACGTACGTAGACGGGTGCCGGGTGGGCCAGGACCTCCTGGGTCGGGCCCTGGTGCACGTGGCGGCCGGCGCTCTCCAGGGCGTCGGCGGTTTCGTCGCCGGCTCGGCCAACCTGAGTACCGCCGGCTCCCGGCCTCAGGCAGGCCGCGGCGTGGTCGGCCTCGGGAATCAGGCGCAGAGCCGCATCGACGGTGGCCTCAAGAACCGCCGTCGGGTCATTCAGCTGGGCCAAGCTGGTCGCGACTGAGGCCAGGTCAGAGATGAGCTCGTTCTGGCCCGTGGCCCGGAGGGGCGATCGCGTGGTGACCGGGGGCGCGGACGAATCGGCGGTGACCGGCCGAAGCGTCCACACGAAGCCGTCCTCGCCGTCCCACTGCTGGCCGGCTCGGCGCACGGAGATCGCAACCGGCACGGACGTCCCGTCGGGCCGCAGAATCACGGCGGCATCGAGGGCGGCGCTCTGGCTGCCGTCCCGCAGGCGGCTGATCAGCGAACGGACGGCGGAGCGGTCCTCGACAGCGAACCAGGTGGCGATCGGTCGCGGCTGCAGGCGAATGACCGGTCGCAGAACCAGCTGGTCGGCCGCCCGGTTGGTGTCTCGCACCAGCCCGCGATGATCGGTGGACACGGTGGCCTCGAAGGAGTCGAGGTCTCCGGCGCCGGGGCGGGCCGCCCAGGCCTGCAGACGCCGATTGGCCTCAGCCAGCTCCTCAGCCTGCACCCGAAGTTCCTCGTCGGCGACGATCAGTTGCTCGGCCAGCTCGTGCAGCTCGCTGACGAGGGCTTCCTGGCGGGGTCCGGTGGGCTCGACCAGGCTCAACAGGCGTTCACGCCGGTCATTCAGATCGGTGAGGAACCGGGTGATTTCTTGCGGGGATGCCATGAGGTCTCCTTCACCTCCCGAATGTGGGTGAGTGCGATGAAAATTGGGGCGGCTCCGGAAGCCCGCGGCTTGAACTTCCGGAGCCTTGGGTGCGCCGCATCCCGGGAATGCAGCGACCCCGTTGCATCATCTCCGATCATCACCGCGCGCGACAGTTGACCTCGACGGTGCGTCGAGTCGTCGTTGGCGGCTCAGGTCGGCAAATCTCGGTCCTGTCCATGGTCGCGCCGCGCCCTGATTCAGGTTGCTCGGGTGGCTTGCTCGATGATGGCGATCGCCACGTCGCGCACTTTACGATTGCTCTTGGACGACAGGGACACCAGAAGGGCGAAGGCTTCGTCGGCGCTGCAGCGCCGCTGAGCCATGATGATGCCCTTGGCCTGCTCGATACCGGCCCGCGATGCCATGGCCTCGTGCATCTGGCTCACCTGCCGCAGGGCGCCGTCGTAGGTGGCGGCATTCATGATCGCTACCCCGGCGTAGTCGGCGAAGGCCCGGGCAGTGGCCTGAGCCTCCTGACCGAAAGGGCCGGCCGGGCCCAGGCCATAGAAATTCATACCGGCAGAGGTGTCTGGAGAGCCCGCGATCCCCATCGAGAGGGTGTGGTGGACGCCAGCCCGGCGGGCCTCGCGGCAGAAGTGCGGATAGACCTCGGCGCGCGAGGTGTCAACAATGGTGAGCGTGTGACCGGAGACGGCCGCATCGATGCAGGGACCGAAGCCGTCCTGGTACTGCCGCTCGTCGAGAGGGACGGCCAGGTCGCCGGCGAAGGCCACGGTGCGTGGCTTGCCGCCTTCGACCAGGGTGACCGACACGTCGTCGGCACCGGGGATCAAGTCCCGGGCCAGGCGGGCCACCTGCCTCAGCACGCTGCCCAGCGGCTCGCCAGTCAGTGCGATCTTGGCCAATTGCCCGTAGGCGTCACCAGGCCCACTGGGCCCACCAGGCCCGCCAGGCCCGGACTGCTCGATCATTGTCGCGCCTGCTTCTGTCACCGTGCCGATTGGCCGGCCCCGGGGCTGAGGGCCGTGGTCCACTTATCCGACGGGTCGGAGGTGAAGACCTCGCACCGATTGCCAGCTGGTGCAAGGTGCTGCGCAGGCCCGCGACAGAACGGACTCACCACCGGTGGGATTACTGCGTCCACCAACGGGCCTCCGCCTCGGCGACGACCACAGTCTGAGCTGAACATTATCAGTGCGCAATCCTGCTCACACCTGCTGAGCGCCGTGCATCGTCGGAGACGCCGATGCATCGGGCGAGGCCGGGGACGCTCGTCCGAGATGATGGAGTTGCTACTGCACAGGCGCTTGCAGGTCCGCGCTCCAGCGGCGGACCTGCTCGCGCAGAGACTGGGCCCGCTCGGCGATCCGGCGCGTGCGTTCGTCGGGGTCGGGCTCATTGGACGACCCTGCCCGGGCGGCGATGAGGTAGCGATGAAATGCGGCCTGCTCCTCCAGGGCGGCCACAGCGCTCCATAACTTCGCCTCGACCGCTTCAGCCTGGGCGTCTGCAAGGGTTTGCGGCCCGTACTGGTGGCCGACGTGGCAGCGGAAGTATGTGATCTGCGGCAGGTCGACCTCGGCCAGGGCTCCGCCGCACTCCGGGCAGGCCAGCCGGGTCAGTCTGCTTTCACCTTCGGAGAGGAAGGCGGGGTCGTCACTGTCGGCCATGTTCATCTGGGCATCCTCTGTGACGGGCCCGGCAGTGGCTGTGGACTGCCATCCTCGGGCGATCAGTTCGCTGATCCGGGAGCCGAGCTCGGCGGTGCTCGTTTCCACCGCCCCCGGAGCGGCGGCCAGCGCGGCGGCTGGCATCGGAGGAAACTCCGCCTCCTTCACCGCCTGGACCAGCACGGGTCCTCCGCGGCTGGCGATCAGGGCCGATCCGACGGCACCGTCGTCCAGTACCCCGGAGAGAACCACCCCTACCGCACGGGGCCCGGCGGCTGCGGCGACCGACGCAAACATGACGTCGATCGCCGGTCGATGCCGGTTCACTCGCGGACCGGCACTGAGCTTGATCCGCCCCTGTGCCACGAGCAGGTGATGCCCCGGCGGGGCCACATAGATCTGCCCGGGCTCCAGTTCCTGCCCGTCGAGGGCCTGCATCGCCGGCAGCGATCCCGATCGGTGCAGGATCGGAGCCAAGCGACTGCGGCTCTCGCCGATATGAGTGGTCACCACCACCGCCGCGGGTAAGTCCGCCGGCAGGGCGGCGGCCAAGTCGATCAACGGGCCCAAGCTGCCGGCCGACCCGCCGACGGCGACCAGGGGAAGGGCGGCGCCGTGCTGGTGCGTGGTCACGGGAATGTCGCTCGACTCAGTCGGTGCCGGTGGCTGCACTACGGCCGGCAGTCCTCTGACGCTGGCTCTGGTGGATTGCGCTTCTCTGTTCCTCGGTGAGGCCACCCCAGATGCCGTACGGCTCGCGCACGGTGAGCGCGTGACGTCGGCATTCCTGCAGCACCGGACAGGCCGCACAGATCATGAGTGCGTTTCGAGTCCGGTTGATCCGGGCCGGCCCGCGTTCACTGCTGGGGTGGAAGAACAATCGGGAATCGGCGTCTCGACACGCACCTTGTAGTTGCCATTCCCACATGTCAGCAATGGGTCCGGGCAGGCGTGACAACTCGGCCATCAGAACCTCCGCACAGCTGCAGAACGCCGGCACGCTGCTTGGCCTCGGTTCGGTCCCGACAGTACAACCGTGGCGAAAGTTGTTCAAGCGCTACTGGCGCGTTGCTTAGCGGCACACCCGGAAGGGAGGCTCGCAACGAGGGGTCAGGCCGAGACGTCGCGCCCGGGAACCTCCTGACCGGCGCGGTCGCGACTGCCGGCTCGCGTGCGCTGGGCATCGGGCGCGCTGTCCAGCGGAAAGCGGTGCAAGAACTCTGTTTCCAGAGTCAGCATCCGGCTCGTGTGGTTCTCCAGAGCGCTCTGGCTGCCGCCCAGCACGGTGGCATGGCGAGTCTCGTGCAGGTGCGCCATCTCCCGTCGCAGGTCCTCGTCGTCGAGCTGGGCCGGATCGATTCCATGGGTCGTGTCAGGCATCTGTCCGATTTACCACCGGTCGCGAGGGGCCGCACATTGGTGGCACCTGAAGCTGGCCGGCGCCAGCCGTCACCGGCGGCTGCGCTCCAGGCTGCGGACCTCGGCCTCGACCTCCGGTGGCAGGACCCGGCGCTGGGCCCACACGGCCGGCGAGCGACGGGCGGCATCGATCAGCGCACCGCGAGCCTCCGGGAGTCGAGCCCGGCGAGCCAGCTGCCAGGTGTCATGGATCGCGCCGGTCAGGGGCCGGCGAAGCCAGGCCGACAGCAACTGGTTGCGCGCCTGCAAGCGCGCACGCCCGGCTCGGGTCGGGCCCGGCTGCGGATGGTGATGGGCGACAACGTCATCGACGTAGGCCAAGCCCCAGCCGGCCGCGGCCAGGTCCTGGGCCAGAACCGTCTCCTCGCCCAGGAAGAAGATCACCGGGCTGAACCCGCCGACCTGCAGGAAGGCGCTGCGCCGGACCACCGCCCCACAGGCGACGAACCCCAGCACCGATCGCCCGGGAAGGTCGGGCAGCACCGGCAGAGGGCTGTCAGCCATCTGTGGGCAGGTGGGGTCGAGTCGCTCCTGCGGGCCGACCAGGATCCGGGCGGCCAGCAACGCCAGGCGGTCGGCGGCGTCGAAGTGATCCACCGCTCGGGCCAGGGCGCCGGGGGCCCACCAGGAGTCGTCGTCGCTGAAGGCCACGTACGGGGTGGTCGCAGCCCGTACTCCCAAGGTGCGGGCCGAGGCCCCGAGATTGCGGCCCGGGCTCAGCACGGTGACGTCCGGAAAGTGGGTGCCGATCGCGGCGGCCGTGCCGTCGCTGGAACCGTTGTCGACCACGATGACCGGCGGTCGCTCCGGCAGGTCGTGCAGCTGCTGGAGGGCGTGCAGCACCTGCTCGCGCCGGTCGCGGGTCATCATCACCACGCTGATCCGCGGTGCCGGCGAGGAGCTCACGAGCCACTCACCGGCGGCAGGGCCTCCAGGTGCACCGCCTTCAGGGCGGTGAACTCCCCGATCAGTGCCGGTCCGAAACCCGGGCCCGACCCGCTGCCACGCCGCGGGTCCGCCGATCCGCCGGGCGCACCTCCGAAGACCGCGTTGATCTTGACCGTGCCGACGTCGAGTTCATCGGCCGCCCGCAGGGCGTGGGCCAGATCACCGGTCAGGACCGTGGCCGCCAGCCCGTAGTCGCTCTCGTCGGCCCGGCGCAGGGCCTCGTCGAAGTCGGCCACCACCTGCACGGCGGCAACCGGGCCGAACGTCTCCTGGCTCATCACGGCCATGTCGCCGGTGCATCCGGTCAGCACGGTGGCCAGGTAGTAGCTACCGGGCCGGGGCAGCCGCCGGCCTCCGGTGAGGCAGGTCGCCCCGGCTGCGACGGCGGCCTCGACGTGGTCGCTGACCAAGGCCAGCTGTCGTTCGTCGACCAGCGGTCCGAGCCCGGTGCGGGGGTCGGCCGGATCACCGACCACCAATTGCTCGGCCAGCGTCACCAGTTCGGCCAGCACCTGCTCGGCGACGTCGGCGTGCAGGTAGACCCGCTCCACCGAGGTGCAGAGCTGGCCGGTGTTGGTGAACGCCCCGATGGCGATCTGCTCGGCGGCCCAGCGCGGATCCACCCCGGCGTCCACCAGCAAAGGGTCCTTGCCGCCGTTCTCCAGCAGGACCCGCCCTCCCCGCGCTCCCACGGCGGCGGCGATCGAGCGCCCGGTGGCGGTGCTGCCGATGTGGGCGACCACGTCGATCCGCGGGTCACCGGCCAGGGCCGCCCCGACCTGCCCGTCGCCGGTCAGCACGTTCAGCACTCCCGCCGGCAGGGCATGGGCGATCCGGCGGGCCAGTTCGAAGCCGGCCGCGGCGCAGCGCTCGGACGGTTTGTGCACGACGGTGTTGCCGGTGATCAGGGCGGCGGCCAGCAGGCCGGCCGCCGCCGGGTAGGGGTCGTTCCACGGAGTCAGGATCGCGACGACGCCGCGCGGCTCGCGCCGGACCGAGTCCACCGCCAGCGGGTCGCCGCCGAGACTGCGCCCGGTGTCCAGCAGTCCGCTGACCGCCGCCTCCTCGAGCAGATCGGCGGCCACCGCGGCCGAGCCGCGAGCCTGGCCGAGCAGCCGCCCGGTGCCGGCGCACAGCAGGTCGCCCAGCTGTGCGGCGTCCGCCCGCACGGCCGCCGCCGCCGCGCGCAGCATTCCCGCCCGAGCCCCGGGGGCCAGGCCGCGCCACGCCTTTCGAGCGGTGAGTGCGGCCCGGACGGCCGCGTCGATCTCCTCGGGGGTGGCCGAGGTGACCGGCGGGCCGTCCCTACCGTCGACCGGCTCGATGATCGAGAGCGTGCGGCTCCCGGCGGCCGGGCGAACCTCGCCCAAGATCACGTGAAAGCTGCCACCCGGCGGTGGTATTGGATCTTGGCGGGGTGGGGTCAGAGGCTCGGAGGGGGCGATGGGCTGCGAGTTCGTCACGCCGCGGACGGTACCGCCGAGCCGGGGGGACCGCCAGAAATGCGGTCCCCAAACTCCCGTGAGAAGTTGCCGATCATGAGGACACTCGGCGTAAACGCGATCTTTCACGATCCCGCGGCTGCCCTGGTGATCGACGGTCAGGTCGTCGCCGCGGCGGAGGAGGAGCGGTTCAGTCGGCGCAAGCACGGCAAGCGGCCGGTGCCGTTCTCGGCCTGGGAGCTGCCCGAGCTGAGCCTGCGCTGGTGCCTGGCCGAGGCCGGCCTGCGCCCGCAGGACCTCGATGCGGTGGCCTACTCGTTCGATCCGGCGCTGGCCAAGCCGGTGGACGGCGATCCGTGGGACCACCTGCGCCTGACCTACGCCGAGCGGGCGCCGCAGTTCCTGGCCGCCGCGCTGCCCGGTCTGGATCCGGAGCAGGTGCGCTTCGTGCCGCACCACGTGGCCCACGCCGCCTCGGCCGCGCTGGCCTCACCGTACGGCGACAGCAGCGTCCTGGTACTGGACGGGCGCGGGGAGAGTGCCTCTCACCTGGCCGGGAAGTACCGCGACGGGCGTCTGGACATCCTGGCCGCGCAACAGTTGCCGCAATCCCTGGGCCTGATGTACGAGTCGCTCACCGACCATCTGGGCTTTCTGCGCTCCAGTGACGAGTTCAAGGTGATGGCCCTGGCCTCCTACGGGCGGCCCCGCTTCCTGGAGGAGATCCGCGAGCTGGTGTACGCCACCGGCGACGGCGGCTTCGTGGCCCCGGAGCTGGACTGGTCGCGCTGGGCGCCGCGGCGCATCGACGACGGCACCTGGGGCGGCGAGCACGCCGACCTGGCCGCCTCGGTGCAGGCCCGGCTGGAGGAGGTGCTGGTCGAGCTGGCCACCTGGTTGCACGCCCAGACCGGGGACCGGGTGCTGACCATGGCCGGTGGCACCGCGCTGAACTGCGTGGCCAATACCCGGGTCTGGCAGCGCGCTCCGTTCGAGCACGTCTGGGTGCAGCCGGCCGCCGGCGATGCCGGCACCGCCCTGGGGGCCGCCCTGCAGGTCAGCGCCGACGGCAGGCAGGTGCCGGCCCCGATGCCCTCGGCCGCTCTGGGCCGCTCCTGGTCGGACGCCGAACTGGCGGCCTGGCTGCGCCGAGCGGCGGTGACCTTCACCACCCCGCATGATCTTTCGGCCGAGGTGGCGGAGATCCTGGCCGCGAACGGGGTGATCGCCTGGTTCAACGGGCGCAGCGAGTACGGGCCCCGGGCTCTGGGCCACCGCTCATTGCTGGCCAACCCCCGGTATGCCAGCAACCTGGAACGGCTCAACGACGTCAAGGGCCGCGAGCAGTTCCGGCCGGTGGCGCCCATGGTGCTCACCGAGCGCGCCGCCGACATCTTCACCGGCGGCCCCATCCCCAGCCCGTACATGCTCTTCGTCCACGACGTCCAGCCGGCCTGGAAGGACCGCATCCCGGCGGTGGTGCACATCGACGGCACGGCCCGGATCCAGACCGTCGACGACAGCACCAACCCCGGGATCGCCGCCCTGCTGCGGGCCTTCGGGAAGCGCACCGGCGTCCCGGTGCTGGTCAACACGAGCCTGAACACGGCCGGCCGGCCGATGGTCGACGATCCGCGCGATGCCCTGGAACTGTTCGGCTCGGCGCCGGTGGACGCCCTCGTGCTCGGGCCGCACCTGGTACGCCGGGCCGATCTGTTCGGCAGTGACCGGTCCGGTACTGAGCAGGACCACCGGTGAGCACCGCTGCCGACCGGTCCGCGCATACCGTCGTCATCCCCTCCCTCGGGCGCCCCAGCCTGCAACGCCTGCTGGACACGCTCGCGGACCAGTACCCGGGCCCCGGCACCGGAGGACCGCTCGAGGTGATCGTCGTCGACGATCGGGCCGATGCCTCGTCCGGCCCGTTGCGCCTGGTCCTGCCGCTCGACTGGACGTTGCGGGTGGTCCGTGGTTTCGGCCGGGGCCCGGCCGCGGCCCGCAACCTCGGGTGGCGCCTGAGCCGCACCGGCTGGGTGGTGTTCCTGGACGACGACGTGGAGCTGCCGCCCGGCTGGGGCGAAGCCCTGGCTCGCGACCTGTCCGACTGCGGGCCCGACGACGGCGCCACCCAGGCCCGGCTGGAAGTGCCGCTGCCCACCGATCGGCGTCCCACCGACTGGGAGCGCAACACCGCCGGCCTCCAGGACGCCGCGTGGGCCACTGCCGACATGGCCTACCGGCGGGCGGCGCTGGAACAGGTCGCCGGTTTCGACGAGCGCTTTCCGCGGGCCTATCGCGAGGACGCCGATCTGGCCCTGCGGGTGCGCCGGGCGGGCTGGAAGCTTCGCCGCGGGCAGCGGCGGACGCTGCATCCGGTCCGTCCCGCCAACAACGGGATCAGCGTGCGGGTGCAGCGGGGCAATGCCGACGACGTGCTGATGCGCCGCCTGCACGGGCCGGACTGGCGAGCCGAGGCCGAGGTACCGCGCGGGCGGCTGCGGTGGCACGTGGCCACCGTGACCGCGGCGCTGGCCGTCGCCCTGGCCCTGCTGGCCGGTCGCCGTCGCCCGGCCGCCCTGGCCGCCTCGACCTGGGCTGTCCTCAGCGCCGACTTCGCGCGTCGCCGGATCGCCCCGGGGCCAGGACTGGAGCAGCCCGCCGGTCGCGCCGAGGCGGTCCGGATGCTGTGGACCAGCGCCGTGATCCCGTGGGCGGCGCTGCGGCACCGGCTGCGGGCGCAGTGGCAGCACCGCCGGGCGGTGCCGGCCTGGCCGGTACCGGTGCGGGCCGTGCTGTTCGACCGCGACGGCACCCTGGTGCACGACGTGCCCTACAACGGCGACCCCGCGCTGGTGAAGCCGGTGGACGACGCCGCCGCGGCGGTGGCCGCGGTGCGGGCCGCGGGCCTGGCCACCGGCGTCGTCACCAACCAGTCCGGTATCGCCCGCGGCCTGCTCACCCGGGACCAGGTCAACGCCGTGAACGCTCGGGTGGAAGAGCTTCTGGGCCCGTTCGGCGTCTGGCAGGTCTGCCCGCACCAGGACGGCGATGGCTGCGGCTGCCGCAAGCCGGCCCCGGGAATGATCCTGGCCGCCGCGTCGCGGCTGGGCCTGCAGCCGGGGGAGTGCGCCGTCATCGGCGACATCGGCGCCGACCTCGAGGCGGCCCGCGCCGCCGGGGCCCGCGCGATCCTGGTGCCGAACGCGAGCACCCGGCAGCAGGAGATCGACGACGCCCCGCTGGTGTGCGCGACCCTGCTGGAGGCGGTCGAGACCCTGCTCGGCGCCGCCCACGAGCCGGTGGTGGGGGCGCGGCGATGAGAACGCTGGCGGTGCGCCTGGACAGCGACGGCGACGTCCTGCTGACCGGCCCGGCGATCCGGGCCCTGGCTTCGAACACCGGCGGGGGGCTCGACCTTCTGGTCTCGCCGGCCGGCGCGGCGGCCGGGCGACTGCTGCCGGGGGTCGACGAGGTCCTGGTGTTCGATGCTCCCTGGAGCGGGTTCCGGCCGCCGGACGTCGATCCGGCGGCGATCGGCACGCTCGTGGCCCGGCTGGCCGAAGGCGGCTACGACCTGGCCGTGGTGTTCACTTCCTTCCATCAGAGCCCGCTGCCGATGGCGCTGCTGGCCCGGATGGCCGGCATCGCCCGGGTGGTGGCCGACTGTGTCGACTACCCGGGATCGTTGCTGGCGGTTCGGCATCAGCGGCGCGAGGGGCACGAGGTCGAGGCCGCGCTGGAGCTGGCCGCGGCCGCCGGGGCATCGCTGCCCACGGGGGACGACGGGCGCCTGCGGGTCCAGCTCTCCGGCGGCCCGGAGCCCGGTGTTCTCGACGCTGCCGGCCTCTCGGGCGATCAGCAGTACGTGGTCGTTCATCCGGGGGCCTCGGTGCCCTCGCGAGCGCTGTCCGCCGGCCCGGCCCGGGCCGTGGTCGAGGCCCTGCGGGCCGAAGGGTGGCCGGTGGTGGTGACCGGAGGCCCGGCCGAGCGCGAGCTGACCGCTGAGGTCGCCGCCGGAGGGGCCCGTGACCTCGGTGGGCGTACCAGCCTGGCCGAGCTGGCCGGCGTGCTCCGGAATGCCGCCTGTGTCGTGGTCGGCAACACCGGCCCGGCCCACCTGGCCGCCGCCGTCGCCACGCCCGTGGTGTCGCTGTTCTCGCCGGTGGTCCCGGCCGAGCGGTGGGCCCCCTACGGCGTCCCGACGGTCCTGCTGGGCGATCAGTCGGCGCCTTGCCGGCTGAGCCGGGCCCGCGAGTGCCCGGTGCCCGGCCATCCGTGCCTCGATCGGATCGATCCGGCCGAGGTGGTCTCGGCCGTGGCCGGTCTGGCCGGGTCGGCGCCGGCCCGGCCGGCAGCCTCGGTGGGGAGCGTCGTCCGGTGAAGGTGCTGGTCTGGCACGTGCACGGGTCATGGATGACGTCGTTCGTCCAGGGACCGCACGAGTACCTGGTCCCGGTACTGCCCGACCGCGGGCCCGATGGGCGCGGACGGGCGCGGACCTGGGACTGGCCGGCGGGAGTGCGGGAGGTCACCCCGGCCGAGCTGGCACAGGCCGAGATCGACGTCGTGGTCCTGCAGCGCCCGCACGAGCTGGAACTCACCCACCGCTGGACCGGGCGCCGGCCCGGGCCCGACCTGCCGGCACTGTACGTGGAGCACAACACCCCAGCCGGCCCGGCCGCGGCCACCGTGCACCCGCTGGCCGAACGCACCGACATTCCGATCGCGCACGTGACCTGGTTCAACCAGATGATGTGGGACTGCGGGCGGGCGCCGAGCACGGTGATCGAGCACGGCGTGATCGATCCGGGCTACCGCTACACCGGGGGGACGACGTCCCTGGCGGTCGTGGTCAACGAACCGGTCCGGCGCTGGCGGGTGGCCGGCACCGACCTGGTCCTGCAGATGGCGGGCCACGTCGACGTCGACGTCTACGGCATGGGCATGAGCGAACTGGCCGCCGTCGCCCCGCAGCTGGAGGGGCACCTGCACGACGACTTGCCCCAGCACCGGCTGCACGACCAGCTCGGCCGGCACCGGGCCTATTTCCACCCCTATCGCTGGACCAGTCTGGGGCTGGCCCTGATCGAGGCGATGACCGCCGGCCTGCCCGTCCTGGCCCTGTCCACGACCGAGGCCCCGGACGCCGTGCCGGCCGGAGCCGGAGTTCTCAGCAATGACCTCTCGCGCCTGGCCGGCACGGCCCGGCGCTGGATGAGCGATCTCGAAGCGGCCCAAGAAGCAGGCCGGACAGCACGACGCCACGCGCTCCAGAGGTACGGGTTGCACCGGTACCTGAACGACTGGGACGCGCTTGTGAAAGAGGTGACCCGATGAGAATCGCCATGGTTTCCGAACATGCCAGTCCGCTGGCCACCCTCGGTGGTGTGGACGCCGGTGGTCAGAACGTCTACGTCTCCTCGCTGGCCCTGGCCCTGGGGGCGCAGGGGCACCAGGTCGACGTCTACACTCGCCGGGACGCCGCCGAACTGCCGCCGCGGGTGCAGCTCGGGCGCGGCGTCAGCGTCGTCCACGTCCCGGCCGGCCCGGCCCGACCGATCCCCAAGGACGAACTGCTGCAGTGGATGCCGGACTTGGGCGACTGGCTCTCCGGGGCCTGGTCCGAGGCCGGCGGGGGTGCGGAAGCAACCGCGCGTCCTGACGTCGTGCACGCGCACTTCTGGATGTCGGGACTGGCGGCCCTGCGGGCCCGGCAGGCTCTCGACCCGGGCCCAGCGACGTCCGATCGCCTTCCTCTGGTTCAGACTTTTCACGCTCTCGGTTCGGTCAAGCGGCGATTTCAGGGGCCGGGGGACACCAGCCCGGCGGGCCGGATCGAGGCCGAGCACATGCTGGCCCGCACGGTGGACCAGATCATCGCCACCTGCAGCGACGAGGTGGCCGAACTCGAGGCACTGCCCGGCACCGAGTTCGGGTTCGATCGCTCGAATGCTGCCCGCCGAGGTCAGATCCAGGTCGTTCCCTGTGGCGTCGACCTCGCCCGCTTCACCCCGGTGGGGCCGCGCTCGCTGCCGGCCGGCCTTCCCGACACCGCCGGATCGCGGATGCGGTTGCTCTGCGTCGGGCGGCTGGTGGAGCGCAAGGGTGTGGCCACGGCGATCGAGGCCCTGCGCCACCTGCCGCAGTGTCACCTGGTGGTGGCCGGTGGCCCCGATCGGGCCCATCTGGACGCCGACGAGGAGGTGGCGCGGCTTCGGGCCCTGGCCCGCCGGGCCGGGGTCGAGGACCGCGTGCAGTTCACCGGGCGGGTGGCCCGCACCGACCTGCCGGCCCTGATCCGCTGGGCCGACGTCGTGGTGGCCACGCCCTGGTACGAGCCGTTCGGAATGGTGACCCTGGAGGCGATGGCCTCGGGGCGACCGGTGATCGGCAGCGCTGTTGGTGGGCTGCTCGACACGGTGCTGCCCGGGGTGAACGGGTTGCTGGTCGAACCGCGCGATCCGGCCGCTCTGGCCGCGGCCGTCCACGCCCTGATGGAGGTGCCGCTGGCGGCGGCCGTCATGCGCCGCGCCGCCCGGCAGATCGCCGTGGCCCGCTACGGCTGGGATTGCGTGGCCGAGCAGATCCTGTCGATCTACCAGTCTCTGGCCCGCCCCGCGGTCCGGCCGGTCCCGCAGCTGCTGACCGTGGAGGCGATGTGAGCGCCGGCTGGGTCGATCAGCATCTGCGGCAACTGTCCGAGGGCCTGGACTCCCTGCGGTACGGGGCGCCGCTGTTGCAGTCGTGGGGGCGGGCCCTGGCCCGGTCCCTGCCGGCCGGGCAGCGGGTGCTCGTGGCCGGCAACGGCGGCAGCGCCGCCGAGGCGCAGCACCTGACCGCCGAGCTGGTCGGTCGGTACCTGGACGAGCGTCAGCCCCTGTCGGCGATCTGCCTCAGCTCCGAGACCTCAAGCCTGACCGCCATTCTCAACGACTACGGTGCCGAGGAGGTGTTCGCCCGGCAGGTCCAGGCCCACGGGCGACGCGGCGACGTGCTGATTCTGCTGTCCACCAGCGGGCACAGCCCGAACCTGCTGTCGGCGGCCCGCCGCGGTCGCGAGTGCGGGCTGCGCGTCTGGGCCATGACCGGCCCCGGGTCCAACCCGCTGGCCGAGCTCGCCGACGAGACGTTCTGCGTCGAGGCTCCTTCCAGCTCGGCCGTGCAGGAGGTCCACCTGATCGCGGTGCACGCCCTGTGCGCCGTCGTGGACGCCGAACTGCTCGACGAGGTGGTTCTGCGCGAGCCGACCCTGGATCCGGCATGACCCGGCGGATCGTGGTCATCGGTGACGTCGTCCTCGACCGGGACCTGCACGGGCGCACCGACCGGATCGCCCCCGACGCGCCCGTACCGGTGCTGGACGTCGAGCGGGTGCACGAGAGCCCCGGCGGCGCCGGGCTGACCGCGCTGCTCTGCGCCGCCGCCGACGTCGAGGTGCTGCTGATCGCGCCGATCGGCGGTGACCAGGCCGGGGCCCGGCTGACCGATCAGCTGCGAGAGCGGATTCAGGTGCTGGTGCTGCCCCACGAGGGCGACACCCGCACCAAGACCCGGGTCCGCAGTGGCGGGCAGTCGATGCTCCGGCTCGACGAGGGAGGCCCCGGGACGCCGATCGACCCCCCGCTGGCCCAGGTGCAGCAGGCGCTGGCCACGGCGGACGTCGTCCTCGTGTCCGACTACGGAGCCGGCACCACCACCGACCCCGGGCTGCGCCGCCTGCTGAGCGACTTCGCCACCCGGATCCCGGTGGTCTGGGACCCCCATCCGCGCGGAGGGCCGCCGGTGCCCGGAACCGCGCTGATCACGCCCAACCTGGCCGAGGCCCGGGCCGCCGTCGATTCCTCGGCCCGGGGCGAGGCGCCGGACGGGCTGGCCAAGCGGTTGCGCGAACAGTGGGGCAGCCGGGCCGTCTGCGTCACCGCCGGCGTGGGCGGTGCCTATCTCGCCCTGGCCGGCAGCGAGGCGATGTTCGTGCCCGCCCCGGCCGTGGCCGACGGTGATCCCTGCGGCGCCGGCGACCGGTTCGCCGCCTCCGCCGCGCTGAGTCTGGCCCGCGGAGCCGTGCTGTCCGAGGCCGTCGTGGGCGCGGTTCGCGACGCCTCGGCCTGGGTGCGGGCCGGCGGTGCCGCCGCGTACCGGAACACCGCGGCCGCGCCCTCGTCGGCGGCCCCGCCGGTGCGGGCGGGCGGCCGGTCCGGCCCGACCCTGAGCAAGCCGTCGATCGACCGGCTGATGGCCGAGGTCCGTTCCCGCGGTGGTCAGGTGGTCGCCACCGGCGGCTGTTTCGACATCCTGCACGTGGGCCACATCGCCTGCCTGGAAGCCGCCCGCCAGGCCGGTGACGCGCTGATCGTGCTGCTCAACTCGGACGAGTCGGTCCGGCGGCTCAAAGGCGCACAACGGCCGGTCATTCCGGCCGACGAGCGGGCTCGGGTACTCAAGGCCCTGCACAGCGTGGATGCGGTGGTCGTCTTCGACGAGGACGACCCCCGGGCGGCACTGGCCCGGCTGCGCCCCGACATCTGGGCCAAGGGCGGCGACTACGGCGGCGCTCCGCTACCCGAGGCCGACCTGGTCCGCAGTTGGGGCGGGCGCGTCCTGCTCCTGCCCTACCTCGACGGGCGCTCCACCACCTCGATCCTCACCCGCACCACTCAGGAGGCCTGAATGACCACCCACGCTCACTCGCTCACCGTCCCCGAAGCCGGCGGGCCGCGCCCGCCGCGGGAGATCGGCACGGTGTACATCAGCGGCGGCGCCAGCGGACTGGGGGCCGCCCTGGTCGAAGCCGTCCGCCGTCACGGCGGCGTCCCGGCGGTGATCGACCGGGTCGCGCCCAAGGACGACGTCCAGTTCGCCCTGGCCGACCTGTCCCGCACCGAGGAGGCCGCCGCCGCCGTCCGCGAACTGGTCAGCCAGGTCGGGCCGCCCACGGCCCTGATCACCGCGGCCGGCACCGACGCCTGCGGGCCGTTGTCCGAGATCGACGTCGAGACCTGGGAGCGGGTGGTGAAGGTCAACCTGTTCGGCACGGTCGCGCTGGTCCGGGCCTGCCTGCCCTACCTGAAGGAGAACCGGGGAACGGTCGTGACGGTGGCCTCCACCCTGGGCATCAAGGCCGTCGGCGACGCGACGGCCTACTGTGCCTCGAAGTTCGGCGTGGTCGGCTTCACCCGGGCCCTGGCCACCGAACTGGCCGGCCAGGTCGGGGTCACCCTGCTCATCCCCGGCGGCATGAAGACGGCCTTCTTCGACGGGCGCACCGAGCAGTACCGGCCCGGTCCGGACGCCGTCCTCAACGATCCGGCCGACACCGCCGAGGCCGTGATGACCGTGCTGAAGCAGCCGGTGGGCTCGGAGATCCGCGAACTGGTGGTGGCCACCTCCACCGAGCCGTCTTGGCCGTGAAGCCGGCCAGGCCCCGGCGCCCGGCCGTCCTGGTTCTGCGGGCGCTGGGCCTGGGGGACGCGCTCACCGGCGTGCCGGCGCTGCGGGGCCTGCGGCGCGCGTTTCCCGAGCACGAGCTCGTGCTGGCCGCCCCGGAACCGATCGGTGGTTGGCTGGTCCGGCTCGGCCTGGTCGATCGGGTGCTGCCGACCACGGGGCTGCAGCCTCTTCTGGCCCGGCTCGGCGACGGCGCCCCGGAGGTGGCGGTCAACCTGCACGGGCGGGGGCCGCAGAGCAACCGGTTGCTGCTGGCCACCGGCCCGCAGCGGCTGCTTGCCTTCCGGGACGACGAGGGTGGCGCTGCCGAAGGCCCCCCGTGGTCGGCGGACGAGCACGAGGTCGACCGCTGGTGCCGCCTCGTCCGGTCGGCCGGAGGTGCCTGCGACCGCGAGGACCTTCGGCTCACGGACCCCGGCGAACCGGCGGGACCGTCGTCCGGCAGCGGGGACGACTACGTCGTCGTCCATCCCGGAGCCGCGTCACCGTCGCGCCGGTGGCCGGTGGAGCGCTGGGTCCAGGTGGTGCGGTGGCTGGTGCAGGGCGGCCGGCGAGTGGTTCTGACCGGTGGCCCCCCGGAAAGGGCGCTCTGCGAGCGCATCGGGCGCGACTTCCCCGAGCGGGTGCACACCACGGCCGGTGCGCTGGGCCTCGACGCCCTGGCCGCCGTGGTGACTCGGGCCGGCCTGCTGGTCTGCGGCGACACCGGTGTGGCCCATCTGGGCACGGCCTACGCGACGCCCTCGGTGCTGCTGTTCGGCCCGACCCCGCCCCGGTTGTGGGGCCCGGCCATCGATCAGCACCTGCACCAGGTGCTGTGGCCCGGCCCGCCGGCCGGTCACGAAGCGCTCGGTGACCCGCACGGTCAGACGCTCGACCCGGCCCTGGCGTCGATCACCCCGGCGGAGGTGATCGACGCCGCCGACCAGGTGCTGGCCCGGACCTTCCACCTCAGCCGGCAGTGACCAACGACTGATCGAGGCTCCGAAACCACGAAACCGTCTGCTGCAGGCCCTGGTCCCACGGGACGAGGGGGCTCCAGCCAAGTTCGCGCTGGGCCAGCGTGGTGTCGGGCCGGCGCACCTGAGGGTCGTCGACGGGGCGTTCGACGTACTCGATGCGGGAGGTACTGCCGGTGGCGGCCAGGACGTCCTCGGCGATCTGGCGAACGGTCAGCTCGGTCGGGTTGCCGATGTTGATCGGGCCCGGGTGATCGCTGCTCGCCATGGCCAGGATGCCGGCGACCAGATCGGAGACGAAGCAGACCGACCGGGTCTGCAGCCCGTCACCGGCCAGGGTCAGCGGTTCTCCGGCCAGCGCCTGACGTACGAAGGTGGGTATCGCGCGGCCGTCGAAGGGGCGCATCCGGGGCCCGAAAGTATTGAAGATGCGGATGATTCCGGTGTCGACGCCCCGCGAGCGGCGGTAGGCCGAGGTGAGGGCCTCGCCGTAACGCTTGGCCTCGTCGTAGACGCCGCGCGGGCCCACCGGATTGACGTGACCCCAGTAGTCCTCGGTCTGGGGATGTACCTGCGGGTCGCCGTACACCTCGGAGGTCGAGGCCAGGATGAACCGGGCGCCCTTGTCCTGGGCCAGGCCGAGGGCGTGACGGGTGCCGATGGAGCCGACGTTCAGCGTCTCGATCGGGAAGTTCAGGTAGTCGATCGGCGAGGCCGGAGACGCGAAGTGCAGCACCAGATCGACTTTTCCGGGAACGTGGACGAAGTCGGTGACGTCGCAGCGCACGCACCGGAACCGGGGGTTGTCGCTCAAGTGGGCCACGTTCTGAGGTGATCCGGTCAGGAAGTTGTCCAGGCACACCACCTCGACCCCTCGCGCCAGCAGGGTTTCGCACAGGTGGCTGCCGAGGAAACCGGCTCCACCGGTGACCACAGCGCGCCGGATCGGCCTCGGGCCGTCGCCTCGTAGAACCATGCCAACCTCACGATCATCAGCGCGGGAACCGGGGTGGTTGCTTCACTCCGGTGGCTCCTCGCGAAGCAAGGCTTCTCACTTCCGGGCCATGCGCAATTCGATCAAGACCGAGGCGGTCGCGCGGGCGCACCGCATCGGCGGTGCACTGGAAATGAGGGCTGACATCCGGCCCGCTACGGTCGCGGTCGTGACAGGTGACAACCGGTTCGAAGTTGTGATGATCACCCACAATCGGCGGCAGGAGCTGCTGCACAGCCTGCAGCAGCTCGCCGATCTGCCCGAGCAGCCGCGGGTCACGGTGGTGGACAACGGCTCGAGCGACGGCACGGCGGCCATGGTCCGGCACGCCTTTCCCGACGTCCGGCTGCTCACCCCAGGCCGCAACCTCGGGGCGGTCGGGCGCAACCTGGCCGTGGCCCTGGTCGACGCGCCCTACGTCGCCTTCTGTGACGACGACACGTGGTGGGAGCCCGGATCGCTCAAGGCCGCGGCCGACGTCTTCGACCTGCATCCGCGCCTGGCCGTGCTCACGGCCCACATCCTGGTCGAGCCGGGTGCTCGCGAGGACCCGATGAGCCAGGAGATGAGCCACTCACCGCTGCCGCCGGCCGGCGACGTTCCCGGGCACCGGCTGCTCAGCTTCCTGGCCGGCGCCTCGATGGTCCGCCGCAGCGCGTTCGAGGAGGCCGGCGGGTTCTCCGCCCGACTGTGGCTCGGCGGCGAGGAGGAGTTGCTGGCCAGCGACCTGGTCCGGGCCGGCTGGGTGATGACGTACCTGCCCGACGTCGTCATCCATCATCGCCCCTCGCGGGCCCGCGACCCGATCCTGCGCCGGCGCCACGGCATCCGCAACACGCTCTGGTTCACCTGGTTGCGCCGACCCGGGCCGGCGGCCCTGCGCCGGACGATCCACCTGGCCCGGACGGTTCCCCGGGACCGCACGTCCCTGTCGGCCTTCCTGGACGCGGTGCGCGGGCTGTCCTGGGTCCTGGCCGAGCGGCGGGTGGTGCCGTCCGACGTGGAGGCCGGCTACCGGCAACTGGAGCAGATGCAGCGCACGTCGAAGGCCCGTCGATACATCTGAGCCGGGGCCCCCTCCGGGCGGGGTCACAGCGGAACGGCCTTGTTCGCGGGCTGCGGCGTCGGGGCCAGTGTCTGGTCGAGGCACCAGGTGAAGGCGTAGCCGATGCAGACGACCAGGTGCAGCACCCAGAGCCAGAGCAGCAGGGCCGACACCACGCCGACCGTGTGCAGGCCGCCGAAGGGCCGGCCCAGGTCGATCGGCAGGGCCAGGAACAGGGTGAATCCCTGAAGGAAGCCGGACACGAAGGCACCGGTCGCGATCGCACCGATGATCGTCGCGCGCCAGGACGGGCGCCCCGGAGCGACCACGCGGAAGGTCCAGATCAGCGGGACCCAGGTGATCACCCAGACCACGTTGAGCCCGACGTAGGAGGCGGCCGCCGCGCCGAGCCAACCATGACCATCCTGCAGGCGTGAGACGGTCGGCACGCACAGCAGCAGGATGAGCAGCAGCAGCGGGGCCAGGCCGAGCAGCGGCAGGGTGAGGATCCGCGACCACCATGACGGCGGCAGCGCGCGCTCGGCGTCCGGGGCGAAGCGGCGCAGGGCCCGGCTCAGGCCCCGCCCGTACGCCGACGCCATGAACACCGCGAAGACGACTGTCAGCACCGGCATGTGCTCGCCGGCGTCGAACAGGTCCGTCACCCAGCGGCCGGCCCCGAAGCCGGAGGGCAGGGTGGTGGCCAAATGGCCCCCGTACCGGCTGGTGCGCTCGTGGCCGATCACCAGGGCGGTGAGCGCGATCGCCACCAGCAGGGCCGGCACCGCGGCCAGGGCCCCGAACAGGGTCGCCGCGGCCGAGGCCGACACCAGGTCGCGATGAGCCACGGCCCGCCGGGTGGCGATGATCGAGTGGTGGGCGGTGGCTGTCCATGGCATGCATGGAGCATGACCGCTCCACCTGATGATCACCCGTCCGGCTCGGCCGATCGGCGCTGGCCCGCGTTCGCCGTCTGCCTGGTGGCCGTGTTCATGACCCTGCTCGACGTGAGCATCGTCAACGTGGCCCTGCCCTCGCTGCGGACCGGCCTGTCGGCGTCCTCGAGCGACCTGCAGTGGGTGTCGTCGGGCTACGCGCTCGCCTTCGGGCTGGTGCTGGTGCCGGCCGGGCGGCTCGGTGACGTGAAGGGCCGCCGCACCGTGTTCGTGATCGGCCTGAGCCTGTTCACCGTCTCCAGCGCGCTGTGCGGGCTGGCCCCCAGTGCCGCGCTGCTGATCGCGGCCCGGTTGCTGCAGGGAGTGGCCGGGGGCATGCTCCAGCCGCAGGTGTCCGGCTTCGTGCAGGAACTGTTCCAGGGCTCCGAACGGGCTCGGGCGTTCGGCTTCTTCGGGGCCACGGTGGGGCTCTCGACCGCGGTCGGCCCGCTGATCGGCGGTGGCCTGATCGAGCTGTTCGGCACCGAGCACGGTTGGCGGGCGGTGTTCTTCGTCAACGTGCCGGTCGGCCTGATCGCCGTCCCGCTGGCCCTGCGCCTGCTGCCGTCGAGTTCGGGCCGCCAGCCCTACCGGGGGCTGGACCCGGTCGGGGTGTTCCTGCTCGGGGCGGGCGTGCTTTTGCTGTTGCTGCCGATCGTGCAGTCCCAGACCTGGTCGGGTTGGTTGCCCTGGCTGCTGCTGGTGCCGGCGGCGGCGCTGCTGGCCGGGTTCGCCGTCTGGGAGGGGATCTACCGGCGCCGGGGTCGCGATCCGATGGTGGATCTGGGCCTGCTGCGGGTGCGCTCGTACTCGCTCGGCTCGGCCCTGGGTCTGCTCTACTTCAGCGGCTTTACCGCGATCTTCTTCATCTTCGCGCTGTTCCTCCAGGAGGGGCACCACTACAGCGCCCTGGAGTCGGGGCTGGCCCTGACTCCGTTCGCGGTCGGCTCCGGGATCTCGGCCTGGATCAGTGGCCGGCTGATCAACCGGCTCGGGCGGCCACTGGTGGTCGGCGGGCTGATGCTGGTGATCATCGGCCTGGCCGTCACCCATTTCGTCGTGCTCGGTGTTCACGGTGACGCCGTCGGCTGGGCCACCGCCCTGCCGCTGATGGTGGCCGGGATCGGCAGCGGGGCGGTGATCTCGCCGAACCTCACCCTCACGCTCAGCGAGGTGCCGGTGAAGCAGGCCGGCACAGCCAGCGGCATCCTGCAGACCGGCCAGCGGATCGGCGGAGCCGCCGGGATCGCCGGGGTCGGATCGCTGTTCTTCTCCCGGCTGGCCGCCGGTCACGGCGACTGGGGCAGCGCCCTGGCCACCGCCCTGCTGCTGTGCATCGGCCTCACCGGCCTGGCGCTGATCCTGGCCCTGGCCGACGTGCGAGAGCGCCGGCACGACCAGAAGTCCGGCGATCAGGACGCCGATCGGTCCGAGCCGGTGGCCCGCTGAGCGGCACCGCGCGTCTGGGCAGGTGAAGATCACCCGGGGCCACTAGCGTGCCGCTCATGGTCGAAGGACTGGTGCTGCTGGCTGCCTGGGCGGTGTTCGCCGTCATGCTCGGCGTCCTGGCGTACTTCCTGCTCCGGCGCACGCAGTGACCCCAGTTCGCACCCGCGGCGGTCCCGTCCCGGGCGTCATCAGCTGGACCGCGGCTGTCGCGCTGGTGGCGGCAACGGCCGGCTGTGTGTCGCCGGCCCGCGACGATCCGTCATACCGGGGCAAAGCTTCTTCCGCGGTTCAGGCGGCGTCCTCGGCCGTGGCCACCGGGTTGCTCGTCGTCCACCAGGACCGGAACAAGCGGGTGCTCGGGACCTACGCCGACGAGGTGGTCAGCGCGGCCGAGACGGCCACCGGTTCGATCAGCGAGTCGTTCGGCAGCGTGCAGCCGCCCGACCCGGACGCCGACGCCATCCGGGACGCCGTCGGCGACGCCATCTCGAAAGCCGAGGACGCTCTCGGCCACGCCCGGATCGCCGTGCGCCGCTCCGACGCGAAGGCCCTGGCCGACAGCGAGGACGAGCTTCGCGCGGTTGCCAAGACCCTTGACGAGGCCGAGAAGGATCTCAAGTGAAGCGCCTGCTCTCGGTCGCGCTGGGCGTGCTGACCGCCATCGGCGGCTTCGTCGACATCGGTGACCTGGTGACCAACGCCTTGGTCGGGGCCCGGTTCGGGCTCAACCTGGCCTGGGTGGTGGTGGTCGGCGTCCTCGGCATCATCGTGTTCGCCGAGATGTCGGGCCGGGTCGCGGCGGTGTCCGGGCGGCCCAGCTTCGATTTGATCCGCGAACGGCTCGGCCCCCGGGCCGGCCTGCTCAACCTGCTGGCCTCGATGGGGGTCACCCTGCTGACCTTCGTGGCCGAGATCGGCGGTATCTCGCTCTCGCTGGAACTGGTCAGCAGCGTGAACTACCTGTTGCTGGTGCCGTTCGTCGGCGCGGCGGTGTGGCTAGTGCTGTGGCGGGTGAAGTTCTCGGTGCTGGAGAACGTGTTCGGGCTGGTGGGGCTGTCGGTACTGGCGTTCAGTGTGGCCGTGTGGCAGCTCGGACCGGATTGGGGCGGCCTGATCTCCCAGGCCCTGCACCCGGCTCTGACCGGCGGCGAGGGCATCCCGACCTACTGGTACTACGCCGTCTCGCTGTTCGGGGCCGCCATGACGCCGTACGAGGTGTTCTTCTTCTCCTCCGGTGCGGTCGAGGAGAAGTGGTCGGTGAAAGACCTGTCCACGTCGCGGTTGAACGTCTTCGTCGGGTTCCCGCTCGGTGGCCTGCTGTCGCTGTCCATCGCCGCCTGCGCCGCGCTCGTACTGCTGCCGGCCGGTATCGAGGTCGACAACCTGGGCCAGGTGGCGCTGCCGGTCTCGGAGGCGCTGGGCCGGATCGGCCTGGCCGTGGTGCTGCTGGGCTTCTTCGCGGCCACGTTCGGGGCCGCCTGCGAGACCGGGCTGTCGGTCGGGTACAGCGTGAGCCAGTACTTCGGCTGGCAGTGGGGCAAGTACGTCAAACCCAAGCAGGCCGCGCTGTTCCACGTCACCCTCCTGATCAGCACCGTGATCGGCGTGGCGGCCTTGCTGACCACGGTGGACCCGATCAAGGTGACCGAGTACTCCGTGGTGTTCTCCGCGGTCGCCCTGCCGCTGACCTACTTCCCGATCCTGGTGGTGGCCAACGACCGGGAGTACATGGGCGAGCACGCCAACGGCCGGTTCGGTAACGCCCTGGGTACCTTCTACCTGGTTCTCGTGACGGTCGCGGCCGTGGCCGCGCTACCGCTGATGCTGATCACCAAGGCGGGACAATGACCGAGAATCCGGAATCTCCGAGCCCGGGAGGCCGGCGCCTGGATGCGGCCCTGCAACTGCTCGACCACCAGCTGATCGACCGCGACGGCTGGCTGGTCGGAAAGGTCGACGACCTCGAACTCGAGCGCCGGGACGACGGTCGCCTGGTCGTGGTGGCGATTCTCAGCGGCCCCGGTGCGCTGGGCCCCCGGTTCCCGGGCGTCCTGGGCCGATCGGTGCTGGCCTGGTGGCGCCGGCTGCACGACCAGAGCGACCCGCAGCCGGCCCGGATCCACTGGTCGAGCGTGAGCGAGATCGGCTCAGCCGTGAAACTGTCGGCCCGGCGAGCCGATCTGCCCAACCAGGGGCTGGAGAACTGGGCCCGGATCAACATCGTGGCCAAGCTTCCGGGGAGCGGTCATGCGCCTGAGTGACCTGCTCGGCTGCGCCGTGAAGGACGCCGCCGGCACCGTTCTGGGGCAGGTCACCGACGTGCGGCTGGCCCAGATCGGCCGGCTCGAGGGCCCGAACGCCGAACTGGTGGTGGAGTCGCTGCTGGTCTCGCCCAGAGACACCGGAGCGCTGTTCGGCTACGAACGCCGATCCGAGCAGGGGCCGTGGCTGGTGCGGGCGGTGGTGCGCCGGCTGCATCGGGGCGCGGTGCTGATTCCCTGGAGCGACGTCGCCCAGTGGGATCAGGACGAGCGCCGGATCGGGCTGGCCGAAAACGACAATCGCTCATCTCCCTGAGCAAAACACCCGTGTGGGACGGCGCCCGGTTGCGATCCCCAGCCGGTCGGCCAGGGTGGGAGAGCTGGATCTGACCAGGACGACGCAGGGGAGCAATGCCTTGAGCGATCAGTACACTTTTGTGAATCCGGTGACGCAGTACCAGATGCCGGACCCGCCCGAGCAGAAGCAGGACGCCCCCGGGCTGGACTCCCAGCTGCGCCCGAAGGCCGACCACGGCGAGCAGACCTACCGCGGCAGTGGCCGCCTCACTGGCCGCAAGGCGCTGGTCACCGGGGCCGACTCGGGCATTGGGCGGGCCGCCGCGATCGCCTTCGGGCGCGAGGGGGCCGACGTCGTCCTCAGCTACCTGCCCGAGGAGCAGTCCGACGCCGAGCAGGTGGCCGAGCTGATCCGCTCGGCCGGGCGCACGGCGGTGCTTGCTCCCGGTGACATCGCCGACGAGGCCATCGCCCGCAGCCTGGTGCACACCGCCGTCGAGGAGTTAGGTGGTCTGGACCTGATCGCCAACGTCGCCGGGCGCCAGCAGAGCATCGAGGATCTCGCCGACGTCACCTCCAAGGGCTTCGACGAGACCTTCAAGACCAACGTCTACGCGCTGTTCTGGATCATCCAGGAGGCGCTGCCGCACCTGCCGCCCGGTTCGAGCATCATCAACACCAGCTCGATCCAGGCCTACAGCCCGTCGCCGTCCCTGGTCGACTACGCGACGACCAAGGCCGCGATCAACACGATCAGCAAGGCGCTGGCCCAGCAGTTGGCCCCGAAGGGGATCCGGGTGAACGTGGTGGCTCCCGGCCCGATCTGGACGCCGCTGCAGGCCTCGGGCGGGCAGCCTCCCGAGGCTCTGCCGAAATTCGGCCAGCAGACCCCGCTCGGCCGGGCCGGGCAACCGGCCGAACTGGCCGGGGCCTACGTGTACCTGGCCTCGGCCGAGTCGGGCTACGTCAGCGGGGAGACGCTGAACGTCAACGGGGGCATGCCCACCCCATGAGCACCACCTCCGCCGCGGGCACCGCCGGGGCCGGCAGCTTCGGCGGTGCCCGCGACCAGCACGGCTACATCGATCTGCGCTCCTACGCGGCGATCGGCGACGGGCGCACCGTGGCCCTGGTGGCCCGGGACGGGCGGATCGACTGGTTCCCGATGCCCGACCTCAACTCCGTGCCCGGGTTCGCGGCCCTGCTGGACGCTGAGCACGGCGGCTACATCGCTCTGGCGCCGGACGAGTCCGAAGGGCCGTTCGAGGTCGAGCGCGAGTACGTGGCCGACACCAACGTGCTGAGCACCACGTTCCACACCGCCGGCGGCAGCGTGCGGGTCACCGACTCGCTCAACACCGGCATCGCCGGCCGGCTGCCCTGGGCCGAGCTGGCCCGGCGGATCGACGGCCTCACCGGGTCGGTGCGGATGCGGGCCGAGGTCTCGCCCGGCACCTGTCTGAACACGGCCTCGCCGTGGGCGCAGGACACGCTGCACGGGCGGGTGCTGCGGCTGGACGGCATCACCATGGCGGTGCGGACCCTCAACGAGGAACGCCTCGACGGCGGCGACCAGCACGTCAGCGTCGAGTACCGGACCGAGCCGGGCTCGCGTCACCTGCTGGCCCTGGTCAGCACCGAGCGCGAGCCGCTCTTCCTGCCCCACCCGGAGGACATCGACCGGGGCGTGGACCGGACCATCGCCAACTGGCGATCCTGGTCGGGCGAGTTCGACTGGGACGGGCCCTGGGCCGGCGCGGTGCGCCGCAGCGCGCTGGCGCTCAAACTTCTGCTGCACGCGCCGTCCGGCTCGATCGCCGCGGCGGCCACGACGTCCCTGCCGGAGAATTATCGCGGCGGCAAGAACTGGGACTACCGCTTCGCCTGGACCCGCGACACGGCCTACACGCTCACCGCCCTGTTCCGGTTCGGGCTGCGCGAGGAGACCCACGCCGCGGTCAGCTGGCTGCTGGGCACGATCCACCGGCACGGCCCGGAGCCGCGGGTCTGCTACCGGCTCGACGGCGGCATCCCGGCGCCGCCGCGGGAGAGCGACGTGCCCGGCTGGCGGGGCATCGGGCCGGTGGTCAACGGCAACCAGGCGGCCGACCAGCTCCAGCTCGGCGTCTACGGAGACCTGTTCACCACCGTGCGGCTGTACGTCGACAACGGCAACGTGCTGGACGCCGACACCGGGCGGATGCTGGCCGGGATCGCCGATGCCGCCTGCGACCGCTGGCAGAGCAAGGACGCCGGCATGTGGGAGCTGCCCGACCAGCAGCACTACACGACGTCCAAGCTCGGCTGCTGGCAGGCCCTGTCGTGCGCGGTGGAGCTGGCCGAGAAGGGCCAGATCCCGGGCGACCCGGCCCGCTGGCGCAGCGAGCGCGACCGGATCCGGGCCTGGGTCGAGCAGCACTGCTGGGACGAGGCCCGCGGTTGCTACACCTGGTACCCCGGCTCGGCCGGCGTCGACGCCTCGATCCTGCTGCACGCCGTTAGCGGCTTCGACCGGGGTGAGCGGATGAGCTCGACCCTGGACGTGCTGCGCTCCGAGCTCGGGGCCGGGCCGCATCTGTACCGCTACACCGGCATGCGCGAGGAGGAGGGCGCCTTCGTCGCCTGCTCGTTCTGGATGGTCTCGGCCCTGCACCATGTCGGACGCCGGGACGAGGCCCACGCGCTGATGGACGCCCTGGTCGACACCGCCAACGACGTCGGCCTGCTCGCGGAGATGATCGACCCGCAGACGGGGGAGTTCCTGGGCAACCTGCCCCAGGCCCTGAGCCACCTGGCCCTAATCAACGCCGCAATCACCTTGACCGAACCCGCGTGAGGGCCCGGCTCGCCCGCCCGAGCCGGTGAGTGCCACCCGCGCCCGGGTCGCCCGTTTGAGCGGTGATCTGGGCCCTTCAGCGCCCGAAATCACTGGACGACGGGGGCTGGGCGAAATGAAGCGGAACGTAGTCCTGCTGCGCGAGGTCGAAGATCAGCCGGGTGCCGGCCGGCTGGCTTCGGGCCCACGCGAGCATCTCGGCCTTGGTGCCGTACACCGTCGAGGTGTCGGCGCCGAGCTGCCAGGTGGCGGTCCACTCATCGTTCTCAAAGAAGATGAAGCTAACGAAGACCGTGCCCAGATCGCTCTCGCCCGGCCCTGCGGCGTCCGTCATGACCGGCAGCCTACGCGCGGCGGTCACGAACGGGACGGGTTCAGGACGGCTGGTGGCGCGACCAGATCAGGCTCCCGAACGCCACCACGAGGGCAACGTTCACGGGGACGGCGAGTGCGGCGATGTTGCCGATGTGGGCGATCGGCCAGACGATCATGGCCACCAGGACCACCGCCGCCTGCCAGCGGTAGCCGAGCCGGGCCAGGGCCAAGGCGATGAGCGCGAACGAGATCGGGAAGAACAGGCCCAGCGGTTTGATCAGGTTGGCCGCGCCGGGCTGGTCGACGAGCTGGGTGTCGCCCAGCGACATGTGGATCGCCTCGAAACCGTAGGCGACGTTCCCGGCCAGCCCGATGAGCCCGGTGGCCAGGACCGCGGCGGCCAGCTTGGAGGCGGCCGGTAGCCAGCCGGCCACTCGCAGGACGACGAAGCCGAAGGCGATGGCGCCCAGGACGTGGATCACCCCGGCGGTGCCGTCGTCCCAGCCGCGGGCGGCGTAGGTGGAGTCGGCGGCCAGGTAGATCAGCGGCGCGACCAGGAGCGAACCGGTCAGCAGCTTCTCGGTCGGCGTGCTGGTCTCGATCTCGGTCGGGATGAGGGTGGCTGCGATGGACATGGTGGGCCTCTCGTTCGCAGGGCGGGATCGGGCTGACCAGCTCACCCTCGACGTCCTCGCTCCAGGCCCGCCACGGGGGCAACCCTGCAGGTCAAGAGCAGGGAAAACCCTGGACCGCGCGGACGGCGACCGTGCCACCATGACGAGGTGTCCGACCTCGATCCCCGCGGCCTGCGCGGGCTTGCTCCGCTGCTGCTGACCAGTGCCGTCGTCGCGCTCGTGGTGTTCGGGCAGGCCCGCGGGCTGTGGCTGTCGAACCTGCACAACGGCCTGCTGGCCCTGGCGTTCACCTTCGTCGGCGCCTACGTGCTGTTCCAGCGGCCCGGGCACCGCGAGGGCCTGCTGTTCCTGGTGACCGGGGTGGTCGAGGCCCTGCTGTTCTTCGGCCGCCAGATCGGGCACTCCCCGACGCCCGGGGTCGACCGGTGGTGGGGCTGGCTCGGGGTCTGGCCCCTGGTCATCGCCCTGGCCCTGACCACGCTGTCGGTGATCTGCTTCCCGGACGGCCGGCTGCCCTCGCCGCGCTGGCGCTGGGTCGTCGCGGTCATGGTGGTCCTCACCGTTGTCTGCGCCACTCTGTCGGCGCTCTGGCCGGTTGAGTACACCTCGGCCGCGGTGCTCACTCCCCACCCGCTGAACGCCGAGGCGCCGGCCGCCGCGGCCCACCTCTGGTCGGCCCTCGCCCACCCGGCCTACGTCGGCTTCCAGGTGCTGTGGGTGGTGGCGGTGGTCGCTCGCTGGCGCACCTCCGGCGGCCACGTCCGCCGCCAGTTGGCCTGGCTCGTGGGCGCCGCGGCGATCTCGCTGGCGGCGCTCGTGATCGGGCTGGCCGGCTGGGGGACGCCGCGACCGGGTTTGCTGACCGCCACGCTGGTGCCGGTGGCGGCCGGCTGGGCCATCGTGCACGGCCAGCACCTGGCCGCCTACTCGGCGCTGAGCTGGTTGTCCCGCTCCGGCGTCCACTCCGCCGACCTGCCCGACGACCTGGCCCGGGCCGTGGCCGAGGCCCTGCTGGCGCCGAGCGCGACCCTCTGGATCGGGGCCGAGGACCTGCACGCGGTCGGGGTGTGGCCGGCGTCCGACCGGCAGATCGAGTCGACCACGCTCGGCCGGCTGGGCGAGTCCCCGGATCGCCAGCTGCGCTGTGTGCGCAGCCGGGGAGAGGTGGTCGGTGCGATCAGCGTCGAGCGGGCCCGGGTGAACCGCCTGTCGCTGGCCGAGGACCGGTTGTTCGACGACCTGGCCTTCCAGGCCGGCCTGGTCGTCGAGCACATCACCCTGGCCGACGTGATCGCCCAGCAGCGCCAGGCCGGCCACCTCGAAGGGCTCAGCCCCCGCGAACGCGAGGTGCTGCAGCTGATCGCCCTCGGCCGCTCCAACGCCGCGATCTGCGAGGAGCTGCACCTCAGCATCAAGACGGTCGAGCCGGTCGTCAGTGCCATCTTCGCCAAGCTCGGCCTGCATCCCGACGCCGGCAGCAACCGCCGGGTGCTGGCCGCCCTGGCCTACCTGCGTACCTGACCCTCGTCGTCCGCGACTTCGACGCCCTCGACGCCCTCGCCCTCGATCACGAACTCGCCGCCGACGGCGTCCACCAGTTCGGGCCCGAACAGCGAGCCCGGCGTGAAGGCTCCGGGCCGGCCCTGACCCTGAGCCAGTCGCAGCGCGACCTCGGCCGCGACGGCGACCGTGAAGTCCATCCCGTCGCCGGTGCGCATCCACCCTTCGCGAACCCGGCCGGACGGCCATTCGACCCGGGCGTGCCCCCACGAGTGCGCGGTCGGCATGGGTGCCGACTTCAGCTGGACCCGGGCCAGGCGGCTGACCGCGAACCGGGCGACCGCCGGGATCCGCATGATCTGCGAGGCCACCGGGATCGCCAGCCGAACCGCCGTCCCGGTCGGGATCATGGACGAGCCGGCCACGACCGAGCCCGCACTTGTCGCCTTCCAGGCCGCCAGCAGTTCGGACGTCGGAGCGCTGCCGGTGACGACCGTGTCGCCGTCCGGTGTCGTCAACCGGGTGGCCCGGCCGCCGACCGAACTGCGCACCAGCCGGCCCCCCTCGACCTGCCGCCCGCCCGCCGGCAGGCCGCCCAGGATGCTCGAGGCCAGGGCCGCGCCGAGCGGGCCCGGCTCGGTCGCCACCGAGGCCAGCGCGTCGACCCGCACCCGAGCTGGCGTCGGTTCGCCCTGGCTCAGGTGCAGGAGAATGCTCTCGACGGCGAAGACGCCGAACCCGGCCCCGGTGACCAGGGTCCGGTTCGTCGCGGCCGCGGCCCGGTCGAGGTCGAGGATGGCCTGCGAGGCCGGCATCTCGTTGGCGACGTCGACGTAGTCCGTCCCGGGCGGGCAGGCCGCCGCGACCTGGGCCGCGGTGGTGCTGAACGGGCCGACGGTGTTCACCACCACGGCCGGGGCGCTGCGGGTGAGCTGGAACAGCGTCTCCTCCAGGGAGCCGGCGACGATCCGCGGCGGCCGCGAATCAGTGGCCTCCGCGGTCGCGAGTTCAGCGGCCAGGGCGGCCAGGCGCTCGGCGTTGCGCCCGACCAGCACCACCGATCGCCCGGCCCGGTGCAACCGCTCCGCGATCAGGCGCCCGGTCCGGCCGGTCGCGCCCAGAACCCAGATCTCTTCGTTCATCGGTACTCCTCGCTGGCAGGGGCGTCGTCCACACGTGACGACATGTCGTGTCATCACCGTAGCAGAGTGATGACACGACATGCCATCACGTACAGTTGGCTCATGAGCCGATGGCAAGCCGGAGCGCGCGAGCGCCTGGAACAGGCTGCCCTTGAGCTGTTCGTCGAGCAGGGCTTCGCCGAGACGACCGTTCCCCAGATCACCGCCCGGGCCGGCCTGACCACACGCACGTTCTTCCGGCACTTCGCCGACAAGCGCGAGGTGCTGTTCGGGGGCGAGGGCAACGTGCCCGAGACGGTGGCCGAATTTTTGGCCGAGGCCCCGGCGTCCCTGAGCCCGATGGACGTCGTGGCTCACGGCCTGCGAACCGTGATGGTCCCGCTGTTCGAGGGCCGGCTCGACCAGTTGCGGATCCGCAAGCGCGTGATCGAGGCTGACGAGGGCCTGCGTGAGCGTGACCTGCGCAAACTCGCCGGCCTGGCCGACGTGATCACCGCCGGCCTGCGCCGGCGGGGCACCGACGAGCTGACCGCGACCCTGGCCGCCGAGCTGGCCATGACCGCCTTCCGGGTCGCCCTCACCCGCTGGCTGGCCCAGGACGGCGACGGCGAGCTGGGCCCGCTCGTCGACGACACCCTGCTCGCCCTGCGATCCGTGGCCGCCGGTACCTGATCAGGGACGACGGCGCGGTCGGGGGGCGAGGATCACCCGATCGGGTCACGGCAGGCGATCGGCCGGGCAATAGTTTGGCTTCGTGCCGACCCAGCGATACGTGGAGCTGATGAACGCTCGTTACGAGCGCATCCTCGACGCCGCGTTCCCGGGCTCGACCATCGAGTGCGTCTACGCGGGGGAGTGGACCTGCACGGTCGCCGTCCTGCCCCCCGGTCTGCCCGAACGATGGGCCTCGGGGTCCGGGGAGACGCTCGAGCTGGCCCTCACCGCCCTGGAGCAGGAGCTCGACCTGCCTCGCTGGACCGGCTGACCCGCGGGTCCCCGTGTCGCCGCGGCCGGTCCGTCATCCGGTGGCATCATGCGCAGCGGAGCCTGCGAGAGGAACTTTCAGTGGGCCGGCTCCGCAGTCGCAGATGCCTCGCCGTGCGGTCTACACCGGCACGCTGGCTCACCTGGTGGCCCTGTCGCAGACTCTGAGCGCGGAGCTCGGGGACACCGGAGTCACGGTTCAGGTGGTGTGCCCCGGAATGGTGGCGACCGAGTTCCACGAGCGCCAGGGACTGGACCTCAGTGCGGTGCCCCGGATGAGTGCCGCCGATGTCGTCACCGCCAGCCTGCGCGGTCTGGAGCTGGGCGAGGTGGTCTGCGCCCCCGGAGTGGAGGACGCCGCCCTCTTGCAGGCGGTGTTCTCCTCGACCCGCGCGACTCGGCGGGTGCCGGGGATCGGAGCGATGTCGTCGCCCTGGATCAGCAGCCAGGCCAGGGCGATCTGGGCGGCGGTGGCCGTACCCTGCTGCTCGTGTCTGCGCCCCGGCTGAACCGTGTCGCCGTCCTGGTGCTGGAGGGCGCGAAGCCGCTCGACGTCGGGATCCCGGCGCAGGTCTTCACGACCCGGGCCAGCATGCCCTACGAGGTGCGGGTCTGCGGCGCGGCGGCCGGCCTAGTCACCGGGGGCGACGGCCTGTCGTACCACGTCGCGCACGGCCTGGACGCGCTGGTCTGGGCCGACATCGTGTTCATCCCCGGGTACCGGTTTCCCGACCGTGAGGACCCGCCCCCAGCGGTCGTGGCGGCCCTGATCGGTGCCCACCGGCGGGGCGTTCGCCTGGCCGCGATCTCGACCGGCGCCTTCGCCCTGGCCGCGACCGGCCTGCTCGACGGCAAGCGCGCCACCACGCACTGGCACTACACGGTGGCCCTGGCCACGAAGTACCCGTTCGTGCAGGTCGACGAGAACGTGCTGTTCGTCGACGAGGGCAGTGTGCTGACCTCGGCCGGGGCCGCCTCGGGCCTCGACCTGTGCCTGCACATCCTGCGCGGCGACCTGGGGGTGGCCGCCTCCAACCATGCGGCCCGGCGCTTGGTCGCGGCCCCGTTCCGGCGCGGCGGCCAGGCCCAGTACGTGCCCAGCAGCGTGCCCGAGCCGCTCGGCGAGCGGTTCGCCGCCACCCGGGACTGGGCGCTGCACCGGCTCGGCGAGCCACTCACCCTGCCCATGCTGGCCCGGCACGCGGCCGTCTCGCCGCGCACGTTCTCGCGGCACTTCGCCCAGGACACCGGGCACACCCCGATGGAGTGGGTGCTGCGAGCGCGCATCGACATGGCCCGCGAGCTGCTGGAACGCTCGCAGCGCAGCATCGAGCAGATCGCGGACGACGTCGGCCTGGGCTCGGGCACGAACCTGCGGCTGCACTTCCAGCGGCTGCTGGGCACCACCCCGAGCGCGTACCGGCGCACCTTCTCGCAGAACCAGTAGTGGCTCGCAGAAACAATAGTGGCGAGATCCTTGTGAACAGTGGCGCTCCCGCCGCTGTCCGCGGGCGCGGGATCCGGGTGAACCTGGACGGGTCGAAAGGAAAACACTCATGACCCGCATTGCCATCAACGGATTCGGCCGGATCGGCCGCAACGCCCTGCGCGCACTGCTCGAGCGCGACAGCAAACTCGAGGTCGTCGCCGTCAACGACCTCACCGACCCCACCGCCCTGGCCCGGCTACTGGCCTACGACACCACCGCCGGCCGGCTCGGCCGCCCGGTGAGCGTCGAGGGGGACACGCTCGTCGTCGACGGGCGCCGCATCACGGTGCTGGCCGAACGCGAGCCCTCCCAGCTGCCCTGGGAGCGCCTCGGCATCGACATCGTGCTGGAGGCGACCGGCCGGTTCACCTCGGCCACGGCGGCCCGGGCCCACCTGGATGCGGGCGCGGGCAAGGTGCTGGTCAGCGCGCCGTCCGACGGCGCCGACGTCACCCTCGCCCTCGGGGTGAACACCGAGGCCTATGACCCGGGCACACACCGGATCATCTCGAACGCCTCCTGCACGACCAACGCGCTGGCTCCGCTGGCCAAGGTGCTGGACGATCTGGCCGGCATCGAGCACGCCTTCATGACCACCGTGCACGCGTACACGCAGGAACAGAACCTGCAGGACGGCCCGCACCGCGATCCGCGCCGGGCCCGGGCCGCGGCGGTCAACATCGTTCCGACGACGACGGGGGCGGCCAAGGCGATCGGCCTGGTGCTGCCGCAGCTCGACGGAAAGCTCTCGGGCGACTCGATCCGGGTGCCGGTGCCGGTCGGCTCGATCGTGGAGCTCAACACCACCGTCGCGCGGGACGTCAGCCGGCAGGACGTTCTGGACGCCTACCGCGCAGCCGCGAACGGGCCGCTGGCCGGGATTCTGGAGTACTCCGAGGACGCGCTCGTGTCCTCCGACATCACCGGCAACCCGGCGTCGGCGATCTTCGACTCGGCCCTGACCCGGGTCGAGGGCCGGCACGTGAAGGTGTCGGCCTGGTACGACAACGAGTGGGGCTTCTCCAACCGGGTGATCGACACCCTGGAGCTGATCGCCGCCGGCTGAACCAGGGCCCGTCAGGGGCCTTCGGTCACCGGGTCGCCAACGGGGCGAATCGGCCCGACCGGCGGGTGGACCGGCCCGATGACGGCGTCCTTGGTCACCCACACCCGCATCAGGGTTCCGTTGTGATGCCCGGCCGGGGCGTCGTAGTCGATCCAGACGTGCCAGCCGTAGTTGAAGCCGTCGCGCAACAGGCTCAGCATGCCGGTACGGGCCGGTTCGTTGCCGTCGGCGCGCAACTGGAACCCGAAGGCGTCCGCGGGCCGTCCGGCGAACTGGACGACGACTTCCACGTTGATCTGGTCGCTGGGCGGACCGTAGCCGCTGCCGACATCGTGCACGCGCAACAGACTGAGCTTGCCGTTGACATTGATTGGCACGGTCTTGTCCTTCCTGAACGGAGCTGAAACCTGCTGCGTCGGTGAGAGGGTGAGGGGAGGTCGGCTGATGGGCCCGGTCAGCCGGACTCGATCACCCGCACGATGTCGCCGATCCGGCACCCGGTGCGGGTGAACTCGATCCGCACCGGCCGGCCGGCGTTAAACGCGTCGCGCAGCACCGAGAGCATGCACTGGGCCACCGGGCGGTGGGCGTCCGGGCGCAAGCGCAACGCGAACGCCTTCTGCGGCTGGCTGTCGAGCCAGACGATCACCTCGGCGTCGGTGAAGTCGTCGGCCGGCCCGTACCCGGTTCCCGGATCATGCACCCGAAGCAGGGTGATCCGGCCGACGGCCGCTTGCAGGCTCCCCCGGGGGAACTCCCAATCGGGTGGCAGCGGATGCAGGCGTAGCAGCCCGCGGTTGCCGGTGCCCACGTAGAGGCTGCGCTCACAGGACTGCCAGTCGTAGAACAGGCTGGTCGGGGTGATCGACATGGCGCTCGATCGCAGCAGCGGCGTCCAGGTTCGGCCGTCCTGGGTGAGGAACACCCCGGCGATCCCGGTGGCCAGTACGAAACCCGGCATCAGCGGGTCGAACTGCATGTCGCGCAGCACGGCGTCCTGGGCGTTGCCGCGGTCGCCGTCCCCGAGGTCGTAGGGATAATTGCCCCCGTCGCTGACCTGCTTGCTCAGAGACGCCTGCAGTTGCCAGGTCTGGCCCGAGTTCACCGAGAGGTACACCCCGTCCGGGGCCAGCACGTACACAACGGCCGGCCGGTAGGGATCGACGTAGAACCGGATCGCCCGAGCCGGCCCGCCGGCAGCGGCCGGCACGATCTGGGTCCACGTCGCCGCGTCGGGGGAGAGCCGCCACACCCCGCGTGGGCCGGTCGTGACTCCCGGGATGGGGGCCTGGTCGCCGGCGTAGAAGGTGGGCGTGTCGTGGCCACCGGAACCCTGGACGGCGGTGATCCTCGGATCCGGCAGGGGCGGGCCGACCTGGAACGCCCGTACGCCGGTCCCTTCGGCGGTGGCGGAGGAGACCCAGTGCTGATCGAGAGTGATCGTGCTGATCGCGGTGGTGCGCAGCAGCAGCGCCGGATCGCGCCCGACCGTGCCGGTGAACCGGATGGTCACCAGATCGCCGTCCGGGCGGTTCGGTGCACCGGCCGGGGTCAGGATCAGCGGCCGGTAGCCGTAGTTGCTGTAATAGCTGACGACGTTCCAGCCGCGCGTCGGGTGTCCGGTGGAGGGGTCGACCGCCGGTGGGGGGCCCGGGATCCGTTGTAGCTGGCTGGTGGCCAGCGTGGTGTCGGGCGGAGAGCCGTCGGGAGAGGTGCACAGATAGATCTCACCGGTGACGCCGTTGGCCGGCTTGCTGCGTGGGGCGAACAGGACCGCCCGGCCGGGCTGGCGCAGATCGGCGAACTGGTAGTCGTTGTCGCCGCCCAGGTAGATCTGGGTGTTCCAGATGAGGCCGCCGTCGTGGGTGCTGAACCCGTAGTTGTCGCCGCCGCCGAAGGTGATCGCGGTCGGCTTTCCGGCCGCCGCGTTGACCGCCACATTGGCCACGTTCAGGGTGGACAGGCCGGCGGCGTTGACCCAGGTCTGCATGCCGTCGGTACTGACGTTGATGCCACCGTCGTTGACCAGCACCGCCCGGCCGAAGGTGGGCGGGTTGTAGTCCGGCCCCCAGGGATGGAAGTCGGCGCTCAGGGCCAGGCCGTGCGGATCGACATGGCAGTGGCTGTCCTCGGCCCGGGACCACTCGTCGGTGGAGACCGGGTCGCGGTCGATGCCGTGCACCGAGCGGCGGTCGCTGACGTAGAGGGCGAACACGCCGTCCGCCGTCAGATGCGGTACGACGAAACTGGCCCCGCTGTCGGTGCCGCCCGCCACCGGAGGTGACGGCAACTGGGTCCAGCTGCCGGGCCCGGTCGAGGGTGAGGGCGGGTACACGCCCTTCCAGAAGGTCAGGTCGTCCTGCATCAGGTAGACGATCATGTCGTCCCGCGGATCGATGGCCAGCGCCCGGGCCCCGGCCCCGAGGCCGTCCGTGACCGGGCCGGCGCTGCGGGAGGCCGGGTCCACCAGCCAGGTCGTGCCGCCGTCGATGGAATACCAGAACCGTGAGCCGGTCGCGTAGAGCCTGCGTCCGGACGGGGTCTGCGGGCCGGCCACCACGTGGTGAGCCCCTCCCCGGGGATCGGGCGCGCTGTCGGACCAGGTCGCCCCGCTGTCGCGACTGATGCCCACGGCCAGGTCGCCGGCCACGAACAGAATTCGCGGGTCGTCCGGCGCGCTGGAGATCTGGCCCGGCGTACCGATCACCGTGGTGGTGCCGTTCCCGGTCACGACCTCCGCGCGGAACTGATGCACCAGAGCCCAGGTGAGGCCGCCGTCGGTGGACCGGTAGATCCCGTCGAGGCTCGCCACCCGGGCATCCCGCCCAGCCGCGGCTACGACGACGTTGCTGTTGGCCGGGTCGACGAACAGGTCGTAGGCGTTGGTCATCGGCAGTGCTCCGGCCGGAGTCGGACCACCGGTCGTCGAGGGCAGCCATTCCGGATGCCACCAGTTCAGGCCGCCGTCGTCGGAACGCCAGACGCCCGAGTGCCCGCCCAGGTAGGCGCGGGTGCCGTCGGCGGACACGGCCACGCACAGGCCCTTGCCGGAGACCGACTGGTTCAGGTGGTCCAGAGACCCGTGAAACGTGGCGATCGTCGGGCTGACATCACTGATCTGCACCGTGACGGCCGGGTTCAGGCGGAGGTGGGCGCGATCGAGGCGCCGCGTCGGGCCCGCCGCAGGTCGGCCCGGGCGATCAGCGCGCAGGCCACGGCCACCAGCGCGAGGACCACGACCAGCGCCCACTCCAGGGCTCCCGAACCGCCGTCCGGGTCCGTGCCGGTCAGCGCCTCGATCCATTCCCGGGAGATCAGGGTCACGATCGCCAGGCCGGCCGTCAGGGCCGAGGTGGCGGTCTCCAGTACGAGTCGGGCTCGCACGCCGGTGGTCAGGCCTCTAAACATGGGTACTCCCGCACTCTAGGCACCACTTGCTGCCTGGCAATGAGGATTTGGCCGACCCAGGTGATACATCGTCAGAACTCTGACTCTCCCCACCGCGTCACGGTGACCTGCTGGCCCAGGCCCAGCGGGCCGGGCCGCAACACGGCGAGCTTGACGCCGAACGACAGCCCGCCGGTGGTGCGTCGGTACGACGCGAGGGCACGCAGTACGTCGGAGCCCCGGCGCTCGCCGGACTTCTGATCGATGGTGGTGACGACGCAGCGGATCGCCGGCTTGGCGTAGGCCAGGTCGGTGCCCCCGATGGTGATCTCACGGGCGGCGTCCTCGGTGTGGGGCTCGAGCCAGCCGTCGACGACGATGTTGGGCCGAAACCGGCTCATCGGCACCGGCTGGGCACCGCTGTCGATCAGCTGCTCGTTGAGCCGGTCCAGGGACGAGCGGGCGATCAGGTGGACGGCGCAACTGTCGGCGTAACCCGAGGTGCCCGGCATCCGGCCGTCAGAGACCCGCTGGTGATCAGGCGGTACCCGCACCAGGCGGCTCGACGGCCCGAGCGCCTGCGTCAGCCAGTCAGCGACGGCATCGCCTTGGTCGATGCCGGCGAACGGATCGCCGAACAGGGTGACGGCACAGCGGGGACCGTCGTAGGTGATGGGCACGGTGAGGTTCTGGATGCCGGGTGCCTGCAGCGTCAGGTGCTGCGAATCGGCACTGACCTCGGGGTGGATCACGGCCAGTCGCGGATCGCGGCGCTGGCTGCGGAACTCCCCGCCGGGACCCACGACCATGAAGCTGCGGTCGTGCGGCAGGCCGGCCGACGTCATCTGCGCCTGCGCCATCGCGACGCCGGCACAGCCCTTGATCGGGTACGAAGTCAACTGCACGACTGAGGCAGATGGCCGGTCCGAACCGGGGGTCGAGCCCGAACGGGGTGCAGGGGTGGCATCGGTGGGGCGGGACACGTAGGGGCCTCCTCAGCGGGAGGCACCCTTGGTCCGACGAGGACGCCGAGCGAGCGTGGCGGATCGAATCCGTCGCAGTGCCCCTCGTCCGGCTGGATCAGTCTCCCGACGCTGTCACCTCGGCGTCAAGACGGGTCCAGCGCCGGGCGCGGAGGCACCAGGCCCGCGGACGTCTGAAGATCAGAGAGATACTTCGTGCTCGGCGACGAAGGTGCCCTCCGGCGTGCGGGTGATGCGCCACACCCTGATGTCGCGCCCCACGCCGTGGCGATCCTTCTCGAAGAACCGGACGCTCTCGCCGTCGATCGAGCCACAGCCTCGGGCGGTGTAGGGCCCGTTGTTGTCGATCTCGAACTGCAGGTCGTCACCGTCGAACTCCGACAGGTCACTGCAGGGCTGTTCGCCCACACTCACGATGCGGTACGCGACGCCGGAGATCACTGATTTGGGGGTGGGCTGCGACATGCTGAACCTCCATTGGTCCAGAACCATCGGCGGATCGAGCGCACCCTCGGTCAGGGCGCGTCGTCGTGTCAACCGGCCGCGTGTCTGCACCGCTGATGTCTCCATCGTCCACCTCGACTCGGGCTGTGGCTAGAGCATTTTGGGGCGAATCAGCCGAACCCGGCCGGTGGCCTTCCCGGTCGAGTGGCACCCGCCGATGAACCCGGTAGTTTCCCCACGGGTTCGGGTCGCCGTCCGGACGTCAGCTGTCATTACGTGATCACGTGAGGAGACAGAGTTGACCGAGATAACGGCCCATCACGGCTTCTTCAAGAACACCAACCTGCACGTCGACGACACCGGTGGCTCCGGGCGCCCGGTGGTCCTGATCCACGGTTGGCCGCTGTCCGGCGAATCGTTCAAGCTGCAGGTTCCGGTCCTGCAGGCCGCCGGCTACCGAGTCATCACCTACGACCGTCGTGGCTTCGGGCGCAGCGACAAGCCCAAGACCGGCTACACCTACGACACCTTCGCCGAGGATCTGCACACCCTGCTGAGCGAGCTGGGCCTGAACGACGTCACGCTGGTGGGGTTCTCCATGGGCGGCGGCGAGGTGGCCCGCTACTTCACCGCGTACGGGTCCGAGCGGCTGCGCAGCGTCGTGTTCGCCTCGGCCGTCCCGCCCTACCTGGCCAAGACCCCGGACAACCCCGACGGCCCGCTCGAGCAGAGCCAGGCTGCCGAGTGGACCGCGAACCTCACCGCTGACCAGGAGAAGTTCTACGACCAGTTCACCACCGAGTTCTTCTCGGTGGACGGTGTGCTGAAGGTGACCGGGGAACAGCGCCAGGAAGCGCTGGCGCTCTGCCTGCAATCCAGCAAGGTGGCTGCTCTGGCCTGCATGGCCGCCTTCGGCAACACCGACTTCCGCGACGACCTCACCAAGGTGTCGGTCCCGACCCTGATACTGCACGGGGACGGCGATGGCACCGTTCCGTTCGAAGGCTCGGGCAAGCGGACCCATGCGGCCGTCCCGGGCAGTGAGCTGCACCTGATCGCCGGCGCCCCGCACGGATGCAACGTCAGCCACCCGGACGAGTGGAACCAGGCCGTGCTCGACTTCCTGGCCAAGTAGTCGCCCGGGGCCGTCAGGGTCGAATCCTTCGATCCGGGCGGCGCCGCGGTGTCTCCTGAGCTGACCCGGCCGTCGGGCGCCTTCCAGATTCGGAAATGCTCCCATGCCCTTGTGGCGCAAGGTACTTATTGCCCTGGTCATCGCGTTCGTTGTGTACGCCGTGATCACCGACCCGGTCGGCTCGGCCAATGTCACGGCCAACGCCTGGGATCACATCAAGTCGACGTTCGCCGCCGTCGGCGTCTTCTTCCACACCCTGCTGAACCGATGACGGGCGCGCGTCAGGTCAGTTGACGCCGGATCGCGTCGGTGTCCAGGAGGGACGAGACGTGCTCGATGCGCCCCTCGCGGAAGCGGTAGAACACGTGCTCGGCGAACGCGGCCCGGCTGCCGTTCGGCTCGATACCGAGAAACGTTCTATGCGGGGTGCAGTCGAACCACAGGCGGGCGGCGACGTGATCGTCATTGACCACCAGCAGGTGGATGTCGTAGTGCAGGTCCGGGATCGCGGCGACATCCGCCGCCAGCATCGAGGCGTACTGCTCGCGGGTGAGCGACGCGTCGTTGTAGGTGAGCTGGTCGTGGACGAACTGGTCGAGATCATCGAAGCGTCGTTCGTTCAAGGCATCGACGTAGCGACGGTAGGTCGTGTTCAGGTCGGTCACGTCGTCGTCCCGTTCGTGGGGCTCATTGAGCATCGAAAATTCTTACGTTGCAATAGACTTCGGCGATGTAAACCGGCGAGACCCCCTGCGGGTCGAGGGTGATCGTGGTGTCGACCGCGGTTGCGGTCTTCTCGTCGAGAGCCTGGCCGGACTCGGTGCCGTAGAGGGCCAGGTGGCATTCGGACTGATTGGTTTGTTCCACCTTGACGTTGATCCGGCCGTGGGCGATGAACGACGGCGAGTCGCCGGTCGTGCCGGCCGCCAGCAGCGGGGGGCGTACGGTTCCCGGCCCGGCCACCGCGGTGGCGGTGCATCCCGGGACGTCCTGGCTCCAGGTGTACTGCCCGGAGTGCTGCATGATGTACGTCTCCTGGCCGTAGACGTCGCTGATGATCCGCTGCTCGTGGGTGCGGCGGTTGGTGACGGTCACGGTGCACGCCGGATTGACGCCGTTGACTCCCGGGTTCTTCGCGACCAGCCGCCAGGCCGAGGAGTCGTCCTGACCCCGCAGCACCAGCAGCGCGACCACGGCCGCCAGCGCCGATGCGCCGGCCGTGAGCAAGAGCCGGCCGGGCCAGGTGGCCACGACCTGGCGCACGAGAGAGTTCGCGCCCGCCGGGCTGGCCGCGACGGGGGTCCCCGGCGCCGCGGCCGGTTGGCGCGGGCGGACGGCGTCGGGGTTGGTGTTGCGGGCCAGGGTGATCGAACCCTCGGCGCCGTACAGCCAGCGCTGCGGGGTCTGCTGGGCGTCGCCGCTGCGTACCTGGTCGAAGATGTAGCCGTAGGCGTCGTCCACGCTGACGTAGCCGTCCCGGTCCAGATCGGCCTCGCCCGTGCGCAGCCCGGCGACCAGGGCGCTGGTGAACACCGACGAGGGGATGGCCGTGCCCGGTACCGGCTCGCCCTCGAACGAGTACTCGCTGGCCCGCGACGCCGTCAGCACGACCCGGCCGCGGTCCTGCCCGGAGAACCGTTCGCCCAGGCCGAGGTCGCCGTCCCCCTTGCCGCGCTGGGCGAACGCGCCACTGAAACAGCAGTCGAGGATGACCACCTGGCGCCGGGCCCGGCAGTCGTCGAGCTGGTCGAGCAGCCACTCGGCCTCCACGCCGGTGGCGGCCAGCCGGTCCTTGCGGGTGTCGGAGGCGGCGAAGTAGAGACGCCGGCGCAGGTCGACCAGGCCGTGGCAGGACAGGTAGATCAGGAGCAGGTCGTTCGGCTGCCGGTCGGCCAGGAAGTCACCGACGGCCAGGCGGACCTGCTGACCGGTGCCGTCTACCACCGCGGTGACGCTGAAGGCCCCGATCTGCGGGTCGGCCAGTACAGCCTCAAGGTCGACGGCGTCCTGGGCCGGTGCCCGTAACTGCCGCAGCGACGGGTCGGCGTAGGTGCTGGTGCCGATGACCAGGGCCAGCCGGCGACCGGAGAGGCGGTCCGTGACGTCTGACGTCGGCACAACTCGCCTCCTCACCCCGGATGACGGTTCCGAGGGTAGTCCATGATCACCGCTTGATCAGCTGCTTGACCACGACCGTCGCCGACCTGGCCGGCCAGGTCGAGCAGGAGAGCGGTGCCGGAACGCTGGCCTCGGTCGCGGGCTGGCTCCGCCCGGGCGCATAGTCAGGCCTGCCCGCATCGGGTAGCTTTTGCCGACCTCTGTGAGCACGGAGGAGCGGGTGGGAGGAATCCGATGGGTCAACGGCGACGCTCGGTATGGATGACGGCGGTACTCACCGTCCCGGCGGCTCTGCTGGGGCTGGGGCTGAGCGCCGGTTCGGCGGCGGCGAGCACCAGGCCGGAGCGGGCCGACACGCTGGCCCAGGCCCGCGACGACCCAGCGATCGCGCTCAAGCAGGTGGTGCGTGAGCGGCTGAGCTCGGCCCAGGACAAGGACTGGTTCCGCTACGTGATCACCCGCCGCGGCCGGGAGGTGGTCACGCTCGGCTCCCTGCCGGCGAACTACAACCTGGCCGTCTATCGCGAGGACGGCAGCCGGATCGCCGTGTCCGACCATCGCGGGAAGGGTTTCGAGCGGATCTACTTCAGCGCCGACCCGGGCACGTACTTCGTCCGGGTGGCCTCGACCAAGGGGTCGGCCCGGGCCCCGTACCGGTTGTGGTTGCGCACCCTGAAAGGGACGCTGGCGCTGCAGAGCTTCAGCGTGCCGAAGATCAACAACGGCTATCCCTTCATCGTGGCAGAGTTCGCCAACACGACGAACGCCTGGTTGCGGGTCGACTTCGTCGCGATGAAATCGGTTGCCGCCGACGGGCGCGTGCTGGCTCAGGACGGTTTCAGCCTGCAGCAGTGGCGGGTGGCGCCGTACGGGCTGCTGCACGTGTCGGCCGGGTCGGCGCTGAAGCTGTCGAAGGCTCACGATCACTACTCGCTGTCGGCCCGGACGACGGTGATCGGCCCGGTCTCCCTGGCCGGCCTGAAACGGGTCTCGGGGCCGATCGTGATGAAGAACGGCTACCGGGTGCACACCGGCACCGTGACCAACACCGGCTCGACCACCCGGGGTGGCGATCAGGACAACAGCGGCGTGTCCGTCGACATCGCCTACTACAACCCCAACGGCACCATCCTGGGGACGGCGCTCGGAAACGTCCGCCAGATGGCCCCGGGCAAAACGGTCAAGTACAACGTGGTCGCCCGCCAGAGTGGTTACTGGAAATCGCCCTTCCCGAAGGCCAACCGCTACACCACCAGGCTGCTCGCGGCCTGGTGATCGGCGCCGACCACCGGCACCGGGAGAGCATCCCGGTGCCGGCGACCGACGCCGTCCCCTCCGGTTGGCTATTCGTTGTGCAGCACCTGGGCGATGGTGACTTTCGCGGCCGAGCGCGCCGGCAGGTAGGCGCCGAGCGCGGCGATGGCAATGCCGGCCAGAGCCAGCAGGGCCAGGATGTCGACGTGGTAGACGTGCAGCATGAAGTCGGGGATGGTGACCTGGGCCGCCCGGGCCATGGCCGGGATGACCAGGTGGTGGATGGTGATCCCGATCGGGATGCCGATCAGCCCGCCGGCGGCGCCGAGCGCGGCCATCGACGTCATCAGCATGAGCACGACCTGGCCCGGCGTCATCCCGATGGACTTGAGCATGCCCAGATCGCGCCGCCGCTCGCGGGTGTTGAGCACCACCGTGTTCAGCACGCCGAGCGCCGAGACGGTCCCGAGCATCAGGGTCAGCAGGGTCACGACGATGAACATGGTGACGATGAAGGAGTCGACGTCGTCCAGTGACTGGGGTATCAACCGCGGGTCGCCCTGGCTGACGGCGTTCTCGTAGCTGGTACTGGAAGTGCCTGGCTTGAGCTGGATCTCGTAGAGTTGGCCTCGGGTGCCCGGGGCCAGGCGAGGGAGGGTCGACCAGTCGGCGAGCATGACGTCGCCGTCGTTGTAGATGGCCGCCCCGACGATCTGCACGCTGGTCCGGCGACTCTGAGCCTGCAGGGTGAGGGTGTCACCGACGGAAAGGGATCGCTGTAGCAGCATCCGGGCCGAGACCAGAACCTGGCCGGCGGCGGTCGGCCAGTGTCCTTGCAGGACGGTGTAACCGAGGTGAGCGGAGTCGCCGCGGTAGAACCGCACGGCGGTCTCCTGGGTGCTGCCGACCTGGCGGACCGGGACGTCGGCGCTGATGCTGACGTAGCGAGCTCCCGGGGTGGAGCGCATCAGTTGCTCGTCGGCGGTGTCGCTCAGCGCGGACGGGTCGGTCCCGTTGCCGCCGTCCGGCCCGGGCGGGCTGACGAACTGGGCCTGCACCGCGCCGCTGCGGTCGGCGGCCTTGCCGTAGCTGCCGATCGAGCTGGCCAGACCGATGGCCAGGGTCACGCTGGTGACCCCGAGCACGACGGCGGCGGCGGTCAGGGCGCTGCGGGCCGGCCGGGCGAACGGCAGACCGAGGCCGAGGCTGACCGCGCGGGGCAGGCGGGTGCCGCTGAGCCATCGCTGGACGGCCAGGCCCCGGCCGGTGTGCTGGGTGCTGCCGGCGCTGATCGCCTCGGTCGCCGACAGGCTGCGGGCCCGGCGGGCGGGCAGCAGGGCTGAGGCCGCGACGACGAGCGGGGTTCCGATCAGGGCCGCGACGTCCACCCAGATCGGGACGCCGATGCTGCCGGAGCCCAGGTCGAGGAAGGCCCGGGTCAGCAGCGGGCGGGCCAGCAGGTTGCCCAGGACCGTGCCGACGGCGCAGCCGGCTACGGCCGGGATGGACACCATGGCCAGATACACGGCCATCACCTGGGTGGGCGTGAAGCCGAGCGCCTTGAGCACCCCGATGTGCCGGAACCCGGCCACGACGGCGCCGCTGACCACGTTGACGATGATCAGGACGGCGACGGCCAGGGCCAGGATGCCGAACACGATCAGGAACGGGACGAGCGTTTTGGGCTGGGCGGCAAAGGTGGCCCTCAGGGTCAGGTACGACTGCGAGCCCTGCAGCGCGGCGGCGGCCGGCCCGGCGGTGACGATGCCGCGGTCGGCGTTCAGCTGCGCGGCCGTCGCGGCGTGGGTGAAGCGGTAGAGCATCTGAAAAGTGGTCGGGTGCAGTTGCGCGATCTGGGCCGGGGCGACCCAGCCGTCGGCGGACTGGCTGACGGTGTAGGCGATGCCGACGACCTTCAGGCCAGGGCCGCCGGTGATCGCGTAGTTGCTTCCGATGGCGTCCGAGCCCAGGTAGATCGTGCCCTGGGACGGGCCGGCCGGGCTCTGGTTCAGCACGATCTCGCCGGGGCCGGTGGCCCAACGGCCGCGCCAGAGGTTCAGCTTGTCGACCGGGCCGCCCGGGCCGGCTCGCCCGACGACGACCTGCGACTGAGGCGGGGCCACCATCTGCCTCTGCGGCCCGGAGCCGGCGCCGGCGTTCGCGGGGGTGACGGTGACGTCGACCGAGGCCTGGGCGAACGGCCCGGCCGCGGCTTCGACGCCGGCCCGGCTGCCGGTGGCCGTCAGCTGGGCCGCGGTGACCTTGCCGGAGTCGAAGGCGGCGACCAGGTGGGCGCCGGAGCGGCGGGCGTAGGCCTGGTCGAACGGCGCCGACGAGCCGGCCAGCAGGCCGAGCGCGATCACGATCGTGGTGGTCGAGAGGGCCACGACGACGCCGATCAGGATCGTCTGCAGCCGGCGGCGGCGGACCGCCCCCCGGGAGGCCCGCCAGACGGCGCTCACGCGGTGCGCTCCAGGGTGTGCTCGCGCGAGATCTGCCCGTCGGTGACCTCGATCAGCCGACTGGCGCAGCGGGTGGCCAGTCGCTGGTCGTGGGTGACCAGCAGCAGGGTCTGGCCGATCTGGTTGAGGTCCAGCAGCAGGTCCATCACCTGCTCGCCCGACTTGCTGTCGAGGGCGCCGGTCGGCTCGTCGGCCAGTAGCAGGGCCGGCCGGTTCATCAGGGCCCGGGCGACCGCGACCCGCTGGCGTTCGCCGCCGCTGAGCTGGGCCGGGTAGGTGTTGCGGCGTCCGGCGATGCCGAGTTCGTCGAGCAGTTCCAGGGCCCGGCGGCGGGCCTGGGCGGCAGTGACGCCGGTGAGCTGAGCGGCCAGGGCCACGTTGTCCAGGGCCGGAAGGTCGTCGAGCAGGTTGAAGAACTGGAAGATCATGCCGATCCGCCGGCGCCGGTACAGGGCCAGCTTCTTTTCGTTCAGCGGGCCCAGGTCCTCGCCGTGTACGACCACCGATCCGGACGTCGGCCGGTCCAGCCCGGCGATCAGGTTCAGCAGGGTGGACTTGCCGCTGCCCGAGGGGCCCATCACGGCCACCGCCTCCCCGGCCCGGATCTGCAGGGATATGCCGTTCAGGGCGGCGGATTCGCCGTACTCCTTATGAACTTCTCTGAGCTCTACGACGACCTCGCCGACGTCGTCCGATGTGCTGTTCTCACCCGTCATGCCGGTCAACGTAGGGCGGCTGGACAGAGCCCGACATCAGCTTGTGGAGGTAACCCGCCCGGGCGGTCATCCTGGGGATGTACGCGCTGGACCCGCAGGCTGATGCGGCCGGCCGGCCGCCCTGGGAGAGTGATCGACATGACCGACGCCACGACCGGCTGGTCGATCGCCGTCACGGTGGCGGTGATCGCCGCCCTGGCCTGCGCGGCCGGCTGGATCCGGGCCCGCGGCGCGTTCGAGCGGGCCCTGCAGGAACGTGGCTGGCTGCTCGAACGCGAGCGCGAGAGCGCGGCCCAGAACGCGGTGGACGCCGAGCGGGCCCGGATCGCCCGTGAGCTGCACGACATCGTCAGCCACAACGTCAGCGTGATGGTGATCCAGGCCGGTGCCGCCCGCAAGGTGCTGGCCGCCGAACCGGACCAGGCCGAGGCCGCGCTGCTGGCGGTGGAGGGGGCCGGGCGCGACGCGATGACCGAGCTGCGGCACCTGCTGGGCCTGCTGGCGCCCTCGGCCGAGGGTGACGAGCTCGCCCCGCAGCCGAGCCTGACCCGGCTCAGCCCGCTGATCGACCGGATCGCGTTCGCCGGCCTGCCGGTCGAGGTGCGCATCTCAGGGGAGCCGCGCCCGTTGCCGCCCGGGGTCGATCTGACCGCCTACCGGATCATCCAGGAGGCCCTGACCAACGCCCTGACTCACGGGGACGGCGTGAAGGCCGAGGTGACGGTCCGCTACGCCGACCACTCCCTGCGGGTCGAGGTACTCAACAGCGGCCCGAGCGTGCTGTCCGGCGATGCCCCCGCCCGGGTGAGCCCGGACGACGTGGCCGGCCTCGGCCGGGGCCTGCTCGGCCTGCGCCAGCGGGTCGCGGTCTTCGGCGGCGACCTGGACGCCCGGCGCCGGCTCGGCGGCGGGTTCCGGGTCCGCGCCCGGATTCCGCTGGAGCGGCCGTGACGGCGCGGGTGGTGATCGCCGACGACCAGGCCTTCGTCCGGATCGGGTTCCGGATGATCCTGACCGCGGCCGGCATCGACGTCGTGGGCGAGGCCGCCGACGGCGTCGAGGCGGTCGACCTGGTGCAGCGGCTGAGCCCGGACGTCGTGCTGATGGACATCCGGATGCCGACCATGGACGGACTCGAGGCCACCCGGCGGATCGTGGCCGGCCCCGGAGCCTGCCGGGTCCTGATGCTGACCACGTTCGACCTCGACCGCTACGTGTACGCCGCGCTGGCCGCCGGGGCCAGCGGCTTCCTGCTGAAGGACGTGACCCCCGAACACCTGGCCGCGGCCGTGCAGTTGGTCGGCACCGGGGATGCCCTGCTGGCGCCGTCCATCACCCGGCGGCTGGTCGAGCGGTTCGCCTCCGCCACCCCGTCCGCCGACCTGCCGCCGGCCATCCACCGCGACCTGGCCGGGCTGACCCCGCGCGAACGCGAGGTGCTGTCCCTGCTCGGGCGGGGCCTGTCCAACGCCGAGCTCGCCGAGCAGTTGACCCTGAGCGAGGCGACGGTCAAGACCCACGTGGCCCGGATCTTCGCCAAGCTGAACCTGCGCGACCGGGCCCAGGCCGTCGTCCTGGCCTACGAGACCGGCCTCGTCGCACCGGGGGATCTGTAGTTGTCGTTCCCGGAATCGAGGTGAGTAGCTCTACTTCTGATCAGTAGATGCGCCGCCGCGATCACCCAGTAGCTTCCCGAGTTTTCGGGCGACGACGACCCAGGCTGGCTCGGGGTCGGTCGCCGGGGCCCGGAGCGTGTACTCAGACGCACTGCGCACCAGCAGCAGAACCCCCGCGGTGATCGATCCGGCAAGGACGCCCCACGCGATCCGGCCGAGCGGTCGATCTTCCCCGGGCAGAAACAGCGCGCAGTCGCCAGCCCCCCGCCACTTGAGCGCACAGTCGGTGTTGGTCAGGCCCCAGCCGGCAAGGACCCCGACGATGATGCCGGAGATGAACGGTCGCTGAAAGAGGCCGCGAAGAGGCCGCTCCAGCACCGTCGACAGCCTCACGCCGGGTGAAACCTCCGTCTGGATCGGTACGCCGAGGGTTCAGCAATGTTCTTGATCGTCACATGAAGGTTCCGAGACCGAACGCTCTTGCCGGGACTGTGGTGGCAATGAGCGGGCACAGCCGGTCCTCCTTTGGTAGGCGCGCGAGCTATTCCCAGGCGTTAGCGTGAGCGCGTGGTCCCGCAGCAGTTCACCGACGTCGAGGTGCTGGGCGATGACGAGCCGACCGAATCGCTCGGCGACCGGGTCTGGGCCTGGTTGCGCGCACGTCCGTTGGTCCTGGTGCCGCTCGTCCTGGCCGTGTTCGCCGTCGGGGCGCTGGTGCTGCTGCACCAGATGCGAGGACCCGGCCTACCGGTCTTGAGCATCGCCGCTGAACCGTCTCTGGATGTGCAGGTCAGCCCGATCCAGCCCTGGCAGGCCGGCGAGGACAACCGCCCTTCGGGTCCGGTCGTGCTCGCCGTGCGGGCCGGCGTCCGCGTGGCCGGGCCGGTGACGTCGTCCGGTGCCGCTCACGACGTCGTCAATGTCATCGGCATCGCCGGGCCCGCGGTGCTGGGTTCGGCCACCGACCCGACCCTGTTGGTAGCCGGCAGGTCCACGGAGGTGCCGCTGCGGGCCCGCCTGGACTGTGCGAACCTGCCGGCGGCCACCTCCGCCGCCGACTACACCCTGCGAATCCGGGTCACGTCCGGCGGCCGGAGCCGGACCGGGTCGGTCGACGCCGGAGCGGCCGGCGAACAATGGCGACGGCAGGTCGAGCTGGCTTGCGACTCCTGGCTGGCCCGGCGGGACCTGACCGTCTCGGCCCTGAGCGCCACGGTGAGCCCGACCTCGACCCGCCTGGACCTGCAACTGACCCTGGCCAACCAGGGCTCGCGCCCGATCACGGTGGACACTCTGCCGGAGCCCTCCGTCATCCGCCCGGTCGGACCGTTGCCGTTGCGGGTGCCGGCGCGGGGACAGTTGCGTGCTCGGCTGGGGGTGGTGCTCGACCGGTGCAACACCGTGCCGGCTCCCGGGGACGAAACCCTCCGGCCGGGCCCGGGCCTGAGCAGCACCATCCATCTGCTCGCACTGGCCGGTACGGCACCGTTCACCGCCGGTTCGATCGCCGGTTCGTTCGCCGAGGACGAGGGCAGCGGCGACGGGCCGACCGGCATCGTGCTGGCCCCGGCCGCCGAGAAGGCGCTGAGGGCCGCGCTCAGTTCCGCCTGCGGACGGCTGGATCCGCCGGAACTGAGCATTCCTCCCGGCTCGTTCGTCCGGGTGAAACCGGCCACCGGCGAGGTGATCGTGCCGGTGCAGATCCAGGTCGCCCCGGGGCGGGTCACCTCGATGCAGGTGGACGCCGGCTCGGGGGCGCCGAACGAGAACGCCTACCGCCTGCTCGGGCCGCCGATCGACCACCTCGTACCGGATCGGCGCGGCACCGCCTGGGCGGCCCTGCACTACCGGGTGCCGACGTCCGGCGCGTGCCCGGGATTCGGGGCCTACCTGCCACCGCTCCTGGTGACGGTGCGAGTGACAACCTCCGCCGGTACCCGCAGCGTCCGGTACGACCAGGGGCTCGACATCGGTATGGATCCGGCCTCGATCGCCTTGCTGTGCGACAGTGCCGGCGGCGCCGACGGTCAGGCCCGCAGCGCCGCCACCCGGTCCGGCACCATCACCATCCCGCACAAGTAACACTGGGGGTTACGGTGAGCCGGTGGCCCCGCAGCAGTTCACCGACGTCGAGGTGCTGGGCGACGACGAGCCGACCGAATCGCTCAGCGACCGGCTCTGGTCCTGGTTGCGGGCCCGTCCGGTGGCGCTGGTTCCGGTTGCGGCAGTTCTGGTCGCAGGTGCCGCATTTGTACTGATCCACGAGTTGCGCGGGCCTGGTCTGCCCGCGCTGAGCATCACCGCCGACTCCTCGCCGTCGACCGCGCTCGCCTCGACCCGGCCGTGGCGGGCCGGACACGACAACCGCCCGTCCGGCCCGGTGGTGCTGGCGCTGCGGGCGAGCGTCCAGGAGGCCGGTTCGGGTGCCTCCAGCGGCAAGGCCGGGGCCGGCCACAGCACCACCAGTGTGCTCGGCATCTCCGGTCCCGCCGTGCTGGGCTCGGGCACGGGGGCGACCCGGCTGGTGGCCGGCAAGCCGGTGACCGTCTCGCTGCGCGCCGTCCTGGACTGTGCCGCCCTGCCGAGCACCACCACCCAGGGTGACTACACGCTGCGGGTGCGCACGACGTCGGGGGCGCGCAGCCACACCGGCACGGTGGACGCCGGGGCCGCGGGGGAGCAGTGGCGCCGCCAGGTCGAGCTCGCGTGTGACTCCTGGCTGGCCCGGCGAGACCTGACCGTCTCGGCGCTGACGGCGAGCGTCAGCCCGACCGCGGCTCAGCTCGACCTGCAGCTGACCCTGACCAACGAGGGAAAGCGCTCGATCACGGTGGCCACGCCCGCCGGCGACCAGGCGATCCGGGTCAGCGGTCCGTTGCCGCTGCGGGTGCCGGCCGGGGGGACGGCGCAGGTCCGGCTGAACGTCGTCCTCAATCGGTGCAATTCCGTGGCCGCCCCGGTGAACGACACCGCTCGGCTCGGCCGGGGGCCGCGGCTGTCTAGCCTGGTCGACCTCGTGGCCCTGGCCGGGGCGGCGCCGTTCGGCTCGACGGCGATCTCGGAGGCCGACGGCAGCGGAGCCGGGCCCACCGGCATCGTTCTGGCACCGGCGGCGGAGAAGGCCCTGAGCGCGGCGCTCAGCTCGGCCTGCGGCCTGATCGACCCGCCCTTGCCGTCGATCCCGCGAGGGTCGTCGGTGACCCTGAACGCCGAGACCGGCGAGGTGGTCGTCCCGGTGCAGATCCACGTGGCGCCGGGGCGGGTGCAGTCCCTGCGTCTGGACGCCGGGTCGGCCCGGCCGACCGAGAACTCCTACCGCCCGCTGTGGAAGCCGATTGGCCGGGTGGCGCCGGACGCCACCGGCGCCGTCCAGGTGAATCTGCACTACCAGGTGCCGATCTCGGGAGCCTGCCCGGGGTTCGGCGCCTACCTGCCGCCGTTCTTCGTGACCGCGTGGGTCGCCGCCCCCGGCGGCACCCGGGCCGTGCGGTACGAGCAGAACCTGGACATCGGCACCGACCCGGGGGCGATCCCGTTGCTGTGCGACAGCGCCGGTGGCGCCGACGGGCAGGCCCGCAGCGCGGCCACCCGATCCGACTCGATCCCCGTCCCTGAGAAGTAGCGGTTTCCGAGAAAGTAGCGGTTCCTGAGAAGGAGCGGTCGCAAGCGGTTGCGCTTCCGCTTTGTCGTGGTTGAGTACTGCCCGGACCAGCCGCTGGAGCTGCCGACCACCTCGAAGGGATCACCTGTCAATGAAGGGCTTTCGGACGTTCATCCTGCGCGGGAACGTCGTCGACCTCGCCGTCGGAGTGGTGATCGGGGTCGCATTCGCCGCCGTGGTGAGTGGCTTCGTGACGGCGTTCCTGACGCCGCTGATCGGAGTACTGACCGGTGCCACGGGTGACATGAGCAAGAAGACCTTTCACGTGGGCAGCGTGGAGTTTCCCTACGGCGTCTTTCTCAACGCGCTGATCTCGTTCCTGCTGCTCGCCCTCGTGGTCTACTTCGTGGTCGTTCTGCCCCTGAACCGGCTGATGGAGCGGTTCAACCCCCACCAGGACACGGCCGCACCGATGAAGGACTGCCCCGAATGCCTGAGCAGCATCCCGGCCGGCGCCCGCCGATGCCCCATGTGCACCAGCGAACTGCTGCCCCCGGCTCGCCAGGCGTCCGAGGCCGGGTAGAGAGCACGGCGGGCGGCGGCCGGCCCTCGGTAGGCCGGCCACCACCCGGGTGACTCAGATCGCGCTGACCTGCTGCTCGGACGCCGCAACCGGCGCCGGCGCCTCTTCGGGCGCGGCCTCGCGCACCCGCGGGCGGAACATCAGCGCGGCGAACACCGCCCCGAAGACGAAGAACCCGGCTCCCCACGAGTACGCCACCGAGTAGCTGTGGACGGCGGCAGCGGCCGCGACGTCGCCCGAGCCTCGGTGCGAGACCAGGTAGTCCGCGGCCGCGCCGGCAGCCAGGGTGTTCAGCAGCGCCGTCCCGAGCGAGCCGCCGACCTGCTGCCCGGTGCTGACCAGAGCTGATGCGGCCCCGGCGAACTGGCGGGGGACGCCGAGAGTCGCGGTCTGGATCGCGGCCGGCATGATCGAGCCCATTCCCAGGCCGAGAATGAGCGTCGGTGGCAGGATGTCGGCCGCGTACGTGCTGTCCAGGCCCAGGTGCCGCAGGTAGGTCATACCGAAGGCGGCCACGGCCATGCCGAACGGAACCAGCACCTTGGGGCCGACTCTGGGCAGGATGATGTTGGTAGACAGCTGAGCCGCCGTGATCAGTGCGGCGATCATCGGCAGGAAGGCCAACCCGGTCTTGATCGGGGAGAACGCCATCGTCGTCTGCAGGTAGTAGGTGAGGAACAGGAACACCCCGAACATGCCGACGCCGGCGATCAGCACCGACAGATAGGCGGCGCCGCGGTTGCGGTCGAGCACGATCGGCAACGGCAGCAACGGGTGCGTGGCCCGGGTCTGCCAGACCACGAAGGCCACCAGGAGCACGCCGGCGGCCAACAGCAGGCTCCAGCTGTCCGGTGAGCCCCAGCCGTCGGTCTCGGCGTTCGAGAACCCGTAGACCAGTGAGAAAAGCGCTCCGGTGGCCAGAACCGTGCCCGGCAGGTCCAGTTTCGGGCGTGGACCCTGATGGTCGACGTGGGTGACGAACACCCAGGCCCCCATTACGGCGATGACAGCGATGAACACGTTGATGTAGAGGTTCCAGCGCCAGCTCAAATCCTGGGTCAGCACCCCGCCGAGCAGCAGCCCGACCGCGCCGCCGGCGATCGAGATCGCGCCGAAGATGCCGAAAGCCCGCGCTCGCTCGCGGGGCTTGGTGAAGGTGGTGGTCAGCACGGCCAGAGCGGTCGGCGCCAGCAGCGCGCCGAACACGCCTTGCAGAGCCCGGGCGCCGACCAGCGAGGCGAAGTTCGGGGCCGCGCCGCCGAGGGCCGAGGCCAGGGCGAAGCCGATCAGGCCGGCGATGAAGGTGCGCCGGCGCCCGAACAGGTCGGACAGGCGCCCGCCGAGCAGCAGCAGACTGCCGAAAGTGAGGCTGTAGGCGGTGATCACCCACTGCCGGTTGCCGTTGGAGAAGCCGAGGTCGTGCTGCGCCGAGGGCAGCGCGATGTTCACTACGGTGGCGTCCAGCACAACCATGAGCTGGGCCAGGGCGACGGTGGCGAGGGTCCACCAGCGATGTGAGGACGCGGCGGGATCAAGAGCGGAGCTCGCGGGTGACGTCGAAGTAGAAGCCATGGCCGGGAGCATATACGGAACTACTGGGTTCCGGAACCCTAGAGTTCCGGAACGTCTAAAGATAGGATGTGCCCGTGGACATCAGCAAGTTCGGCTCATGACGCCCGCCGAAGCGGCCAAACTGGGGCGCAAGCGCGATCACACCCGCGACCCCGAGATCCTGGACGCCGCGCTCGCCGTCCTGGCCGAGACCGGCTACGAGGGGATGACCATCGACATGGTCGCCACCCGGGCCAAGGCCGGCAAGGCCACGCTCTATCGGCGCTGGCCGTCCAAGGCCGCTCTCGTCGTCGAGGCGGTGGCGTGCATGAAGAACACCAACTACGACTTCGACTCGCTGCCCGACACCGGAACCCTGCGCGGCGACCTGGTGGCGCTGACCAAGCCGCACGCCATCGTGGCCGGGGGCAAGGACATGCAGGTCGTGGCCGGGATCGTCTCCATGCTGTCGCGCGAACCCGACCTGGGCGACGCTTTCCGAGCCGCGTTCATCGAACCGCGCGCGGCCGCCTACAAGTTGCTGATGCAGCGAGCCATCGATCGCGGCGAGATTCCGGCGGATGTCGACGTCGAGACGCTGGCCAGCATCGGCCCGGCGGTCGCGATGTACCGCTCGATCCTGCTGCAGAAGCCGGTCGACCGGGAGTTCTCGATCCACATGATCGACAACATCGTGCTGCCGGCCGTCGGCCTGGGCCGCGCCGCAGCCCGCGACTGACTCCGGGCCGCCAGGTTCAGGGAACCCAGAGACCGACCTGGTTGCCCTCCGGATCGGCGATGATCGCGAACGATCCGGCGGTGGCGGTGATCGCCGTGCGTTCCTGAACCAGCACGCCCTCGAGCGACACGGCCCGCTGCGTCGCCTGCTCCAGGTCGGGCACGTGAACATAGACAACGGTCGTTCGCCCGCGGCCCCGGTCGTGGCCCCGGTCGCGGTCGGGGTCGTGAACCAACGCGCCGTTCACGCCGGCCGACGCGGGCGCGAGAATCTGCCAGTACCGCTCGCGGTCGTATCCGGACAGCGCCTCGAACGTCCAGCCGAACAGGTCCGCGTAGAAGGCTTTTGAGCGTTCAAGATCCGACACCCAGATCTCGAACCAGATCACGGTTCCTTGCGTCGATGTCACGTGATCCTCCAGCGTCAAAAGGGTGGGAGAGGGGGCACCGGCTCATCGACCGGTGCCGCCTCCCGATCGTCGATCAGCGGCAGAACTCGGCCACAATCGCCTGCTCGATCGCCAGCATCTGGTAGTCCTCCGGGGTGTAGCTGCCGTTGGCGAAGATCTTCTGGGTCTCGGCGTGGAGCTTGGCGGTGGAGTCGCCCGCCAGCATGTGACCGCACAGCTCCTTCGCCTTGGAGATCAGGGTCGAGTCGTCCTGGATCATCTTCGGGTCGATCCCCTTGAGCAGGAAGAGCAGGGTCTTGCGCTGGTCGCCCTCGGGGGTGGGCACCTTTCCGCCGACGGAGGCCGGGGCGGTCTCCAGCTGGGGAGTGCTGCTGTCGTCCGTTGTGGCCTGGGTCGAGGCCGTTGCTTGATCGGCCGTTGCCGCCGGCTTCGGGGCCCCGGCCGCGGTGGACGCCGAGGATCCACCACCGCAGCCGGCCAGAACGCCGAGCGTGACCACACCGGCCAGCGCGACCATGACGGTACTGATCGGTCGTCCGGCCCGCGGGCGGACGTCGGTGGCGTTGCCGCTGGGTGACGGGTCGTCGGGGGTGGTGCTGCGGATCACCATCGGGGGCTCCCTGGCTCGTGGCCCTACCTCATGGTCGGGCTGTGCCATCAGCTTGAAGGGTGGCCGCCCCCCGATGCATCGGGGATCCCCCCATCACCCGGGTCGCCACGATAGGGGGTTGGGCGACCCGGGGCCGGTAGCGGGCCGGCCGGCTACGCCGTGTCGGCGCGGGCCGGGCTGACCACGGCGTGCGGGCGCGAGCGCCAGAGGGTCCAGTCGGCGCTGACGTCGCCCGCGGTGCGCAGCAGCCGGGGCAGGTGCTCGTTGAGCAGTTGCTCGGTGCTGGTCTCGGCCGCATGCACGGTGACGTTCATCGCCGCCCGAACGCTCCCGTCGCCGTCCCGGACCGGAACAGCCACCGAGCGAACGCCTTTGGCCAGTTCCTCGTCGGCCAGCGCCCAGCCCCGGGCCCGGATCTGGGCCAGCTCGTCGTCCAGCTGGGCCGGGGAGCGGCCGATGTAGGGCGGCAGGCCGGCCCGGCTGGGTTCGGCCAGGGCCGCCGCCCGGGCCTGCGGGGTGAGGGCGGCGAGCAGGATCTTGCCCTGCGAGGTCTGGACGGCCGGGAACCTGGTTCCGATCTCGACCCGCAGTGCGATCAGCTTGGGCACCGAGACCCGGGCCACGTAGACGATATCGCTGCCGTCGAGCTGGGCCATGGACGACGACTCGCCGGTCTGAGCGACCAGGCTCCTCAGGTGCGGGCGGGCGATCTCCCACAAGCCCTGGCCGGCGACGTAGGCCAGGCCCAGGCCCAGCACCCGGGCCGTCAGCTCGAACGACCCGTCGACGACGCGGACATAACCCAGCTCCTCCAGGGTGAGCAGCAGCCGGCGGGCCGTGGGCCGGGCCAGCGAGGTCGCGGCGGCGACCTCGCTGAGCGTCATGCTGCGGTAGTCCCCGCCGAAGCAGGCGATCACGTCCAGGCCGCGGGCCAGGGCCTCGACGAACTCGGGGCCTTCGCCGCGTCCGGCCATCGCTCCTGCTCCTCTCGCCCGCCGCTGGACGGCGTCCGGAAAATCATGATGAATCGGATGGGCAGATTACCGTGAGTCGGTCGGGCCGTCGTGGGTGGTGTCGGTCCGGTAGCTCGTGTACTGGTACGGGTTGTCCAGCACTTCCTCGTCCGGCCGGGCCGGGTTCATGCCCGCCGCCCAGGCTTCCTCGCCGAGGCCGGCGCGCAGGTACTCGACGGTCTGCTCGACCACGGCCCGCACGGCCGGCAGGTCGGCGTCCACGAGGCGATGATCGTGCTTGACCACCCTGCCCCCCACCAGCACGGTGTGGACGTCGCCCCGCTGGGCCTGGAAGGCGACGTGGCCGTAGGGGTTGAGCAGCGGGAACGACACCGGCGAGTTGTCGTTGTGGATCAGGACGACGTCGGCGGTCTGCCCGACCTCGAGTGAGCCCAGGTCGTCACGCCCGAGGGCGGCCGCCCCGCCCCGGGTGGCCCAGTCGACGACGTGCCTGGCCCGCAGCCCGGTCTGGGTGACGGTCTCGCCCTTGGCGTGGGCTTCGAGGTGGTCGCGGGAGCGGTCGGCGCCGAGCGTCGTCCGCATGGCCGAGAAGAGGTCGCCGCTCCACCACACGCTGGTGTCCATCGACAGGGAGACCGGGATGCCGTGCCGGCGCACCTGCCAGGTGGGCGGGTAGCCCTGCCCGGCGCTCTGCTCGGACTCGGTCGACACGGAGATCGAGCCGCCGCTGGCCGCGATCCGGTGATAGGAGTCGGTACTCAGGGTGGCCGCGTGCACGTAGACGGTTTCCGGTGTGGCGAAGCCGTTCTCGTGCATCAGGCGGATGCCGTCGTCGTTGGTGGCGCCCCACACCCCGGCGTGGGTGGAGACCGGCAGGCCGAGCTCGCGGGCGGCCTCGAACGCGGCTCGCTCGGGGAAGGCCGGGTCGCCGGTGACGTCGAAGGCGAGCTGGAACGACAACAGGTCGCCGGCCCCGGTGCGGCGGCGTTCCAGGAAGGAGCGGACAGCCGGGTCGGCCGTCCACTCCCACGGGCCGGCCTGAATGTTGCCGTAGGCCAGGACGAACCGGCCGGGAACGGCCTGCAGGGCGTCGGTGGCGGCCTCGGCGTGCTCGACCGTCTGCAGGCCGTGCGACCAGTCGACGGTGGTGGTGACCCCGGCGTCCAGGGCCTCCCAGGCCGAGACCAGGTTGCCGGCGTACACGTCCTGCGGGCGGAAGGCCTTGCCGTGCTCGAGGTAATACCAGACGAAGTACTGCGTGAGGGTCCAGTCGGCGCCGTAGCCGCGCATCGCCGTCTGCCACATGTGCCGGTGGGTGTCGATCATGCCCGGCATCACGATGCCGCCGCGGGCGTCGATCTCCCGGGTGCCATCGGGGGCGGCCAGGCCGGGGCCGACACCGGCGATCTTGCCGTCGACGACGAGGACGTCGGCGTCGGTCAGCACGGTGTGGGCGCGGTCCATGGTCAGCACGGTTCCGTTGCGGAACACCACCGGGCCGGGGTTCGACATCAGCGTCTCCTCCATCTGCAAGGCTGCGGTCAAGTGTCCGACAGGCGGTCACCTGGATGAGTCATACCGTGCGCGGCTCGTCCTGCGGTGTCAAGAGCCTCCGGGTAATCCATAGGAAAGGGTTCTTGACAGGCCTACCGGGGAGTCGAAGACTGCAGGTGGGACATCAGCGGACGATTGTCCGTTGGATGAATGCTTGACTCCTGGACGCCAAAAAACGCCAACCCGAGACAGAGGCCGGTCACCACCATGACGCAATCGCCGGCCCCCGCCGCCGGTCCGCTGGCCGGGCTGCTCGTGGCCGACTTCTCCCGGATCCTGGCCGGTCCGTACGCCACCATGCTGCTGGCCGACCTCGGCGCCGAGGTGATCAAGGTCGAGGGCCCGCACGGCGACGACACCCGCACCTGGATGCCTCCGGTGCGCGAGGACGTCTCGACCTACTACCTCGGCGTGAACCGGGGCAAGCGCTCGATCGCCCTCGACCTGCGCCAGGAGTCGGACGCCGAGCTGGCCCGGGAACTGGCCCGGCGGGCCGACGTCGTGATCGAGAACTTCAAGCCCGGCGGCCTGGTCAAGTACGGCCTGGACTACGAGAGCGTGCGGGCCGGCAACCCCGGCGTCGTCTACTCCTCGATCAGCGGCTTCGGCTCCGGCCCCGGGCGCAACGTGCCCGGCTACGACCTGATGGTGCAGGCCATCTCGGGCCTGATGAGCCTGACCGGGGACGCCGACGGCCCGCCCTACCGGGCCGGCATCTCCGTGTTCGACATCATGGCCGGCAACCACGCCACGATCGGGATCCTGGCCGCCCTGCGCCACCGCGACCACACCGGGCAGGGGCAACTGGTGGAGGTGAACCTGCTCTCCTCGGCCCTGACCGGGCTGGCCAACCACAGCTCGGCCTACGTGGCCGGTGGCGTCGTCCCGACCCGGATGGGCAACGCCCACCCCAGCGTCTTCCCGTACGAGCCGTTGCCGACCAAGGACAACGACCTGATCATCGCCGCGGCCAACGACGGGCAGTTCCGCAAACTCTGCGAGGTGCTCGAGCTTGCGGACGTCGCCGACGATCCCCGCTTCGCCCGCAACGCCGATCGCACCCGCAATCGCGAGCAGTTGCGACCCTTGCTGGCCGAGCGGCTGACCACCCGCGGCGCCGTCGAGTGGTTCGACCTCCTGGTGGCGGCCGGGGTGCCGAGCGGGCCGATCAACACCATCGACGGCGGGTTCGCGATGGCCGAGCGTTTCGGCCTGGAGCCGGTGGTCGAGGTGGGCGAGGGCGATCGCGGCGTGCCGACCACCCGCAACCCGATCCGGTTCTCCGAGACGCCGGCCACCTACCGGCTGCCACCGCCGGACCTGGACGAGCACGGCGCCGAACTGCGGGCCTGGCTGAGTACTCCGCGGCCCGAGACCGAGGAGGACGTGTGAGCGGGCCCTACGAGACGGCTCTGGGAGCCTCCAGCCGGGAGTCGATCACGCTGCTCGGCCAGGATCTGGCCGCCGACGTGATGGGCACGGTCGGCTTCGGTGAGTTGTCGTTCTGGCTGGCCACCCAGCGTCGCCCGACCCCGGGGGAGCTGCGGGTGTTCGAGGCGGTGCTGGCCGCACTGGCCGACCACGGTTTCACCCCCACGGCGATCGTCACCCGCCTGACGTACCTTTCGGCCCCGGACTCGGTGCAGGGGGCCCTGGCGGCCGGTCTGCTCGGCGGCGGGTCGCGGTTTCTCGGGGTCACCGAGGACACCGGCCAGTTCCTGCACGACGTCCTGCTCACGGCCGCCGACGCCGATCGCCGGGGCGAACTGCCCGAGGACGACGCGGGCTGGGACGCGCTGGCCCTGCGCACCGTGCGGGACCGGCGGGCGGCCGGCCAGTTCGTGCCCGGCCTGGGACACCACGTGCACAAGGACGGCGACCCGCGCACCCCCCGGCTGATGCAGATCGCCCGTGAAGAAGGCCTTTTCGGCCCTCACCTGATGCTGTTCGCCGCCATCGGCCGGGTCCACCCGCAGGTGCTCAACAAGACCCTGCCGTTGAACGGGGCCGGGGTCTGCGGGGCGGCCCTGGCCGATCTGGGCCTGCCGTTGCCGCTGCTGCGGGCCTTCGCCCTGCTGGCCCGCACCGCCGGACTGATCGGCCAGCTGGCCGAGGAGATCCGCCGTCCGGTCGCCAACGACATCTTTCTTTCGGTCGACCTGAACAACGCCTCGGTCGACCCCGAGCCCTACACCCCCGACGCGCTGGCCTGAGCCGGCCGCCGCCCCGACCGCCGACTGCCGACCACAACGAGGAGGTCTGCCATGGCCCAGCTGGTTGCCGTCATCGCATCCACCCATCACCCGTTCTACTACAAGGCCAGCACCGCTCCCGAGGGTGAGGCCCCGCCGTTCGCGGCCGAATGGGTCCGCAAGATCGAGGCTTTCCGCGAGACCCTGACCCGGGCCCGCCCGGACGTGCTGCTGATGGTCGGCTCGGATCACTTCCACCAGCTCTGGCTGGACAACATGCCGCAGTTCCTGGTCGGGCACGCCGACCAGTACGACGCCAACTGGTACAACGAGGAGCGCGAGTTCGGCCTGCCCAAGATGCGGATGCAGGGCGACCGGAACCTGTCCGGGCACATCCTGCGCAACGGCCTGGACGCCGGCTTCGACCTGGCCTTCTCCAACGAGCTGCGGATCGACCACAGCGTGACCTGCCCGATCATCACCCTGCGCCCGCAGAACGATCTGCCGATCGTGCCGGTCTACACCAACATCTTCGCCCCGCCCCTGCCCCAGCCGAAGCGGTTCGTGCAGCTCGGCCAGACGTTGCGCGAGCTGGTCGAGTCGTGGCCGAGCGACAAGCGGGTCGCCGTCATCGGCACCGGCCACCTCTCGCTCGAACTGGGCGGCCCCCGCCAGTTCGGCCCGACCGGTCCCGACCCGGAGTTCGACCACCGGGCGGTGGACTGGATCGCCAACGGCGACCTGGAGGGCTGCCTGTCCGAGGTGACCCTGGACAGCCTGCACGCCCCGGGCAACGCCACCCACGGGTTCATGGACTTCATGCTCATGATGGGCGTGGCCGGCGAGAACGCCAAGGCCGACTACGTCGACACCTTCGACCTGTTCCACACCATGGAGGCCTACTTCACCTGGTACCCGAACGGAGCTCCGGAATGAGCAAGTACCTGGTCAACAAGTTCCTCTACATGATCGACCGCGACCCGGAGCTGGTCGAGCGCTACCGCACCGACCCCCGGGGCACGACCGCGTGGTGGGAGGCCGAGCAGAGCGGCCGGCTGCTGAACTGTCACACCGGCGAGGCCACCACCTGGCTGGCCTTCGAGGACGCCGAGCGCGAGGCCCTGGCCGGTCACGACCACGTCGCGCTGTTCGAGCTCGGCGCCCACCCCTTCCTGACCCTGACCCTGTTCATCGCCATGTTCGAGCGCGACCACCCCGAACCGCTGGGCTACCAGCTGGCCTACGGTCAGGCCCTGCAGCACTTCTCGCGGCCCTACCCGGACATCGCCACCTGACGATCACCTCGTCGGGCGCTCACCGGTCCGGGTCGATCCCCAGGTCGACCCCCGGGTCGAGCTCCGGGGCACGCCGGCGCGAACCGCGGTACAGCGCCTGGGCCAGGCCGCCGGTGGCCGTCACCGCGCTCAGGGCCCCGGCGCCGATCATGGCGACGTTGGCCCCCAGGAGGCTGACCAGGGGAGAGCCGGCGGCGGTGCCGACCCCGATCGCGGTCTGGCTGGTGGCCGAGGCCGCTGAGAAGGCGCGACCGTGAGCGGCGGCCGGCGTGTGCGCCGCGACCAGGGCGTTCTGAGCCACGTTGATCATGCCGTTGCCGATCCCACCGACGGCCGAGGCGACGAAGGCCAGGACGAGCGTGGGCGCCGCCCCGATCCCGGCGATGGCCAGGCCGATCAGCAGGTTGCCGCCAGCCAGGGCCAGCACCAGGCCGCGCCCGCGCCGGCGGGCCATCACCTGGACGCCGAGAAGGGCGCCGGCCCCCCAGATGGTCAGGTACAGGCCGTACTCGGTGGAGCTGGCGCCGAGCTGGTCGACGAACCGGAAGGGCGCGGCGACGTTGTCCACCACGGCGCAGGCCGTCCCGATCGCACTGACCAGCAGCGCCGTCCGCAGCACGGGCGAGTGCCAGAGCAGGGCGAACCCACCTCGCCGGAACTGGTCGTCGAGCCCGGGGGGAGCGGCGACGGGCGGCCTGCGGGCTCGTAGCAGCGAAGCGGACGCCGCCAGCACGGCGAAGGTCAGCGCGTCCAGCAGCAGCGTGGTTCGCGAACCCAGACTGCCGGTGAGCAGCCCGCCGGCGGCCGGGCCCAGAATCCAGCCGAAGCTGGATCCGGTGGCGATGCGGGAGTAGCCCCGGGCGGCGTCGTCGGGCCCGGTGATCACGGGAACCAGGGTCGAAGTGGCCGGCCGGACGAACGTGGCCACCGCGTTCAGGCCGGTGAACAGCACGATCGTGGCCACCGGGGAGGAGATCAGGGCCAGCGGAACCGCCAGGACGCCCTGCCCGATCAGCCCGATCACCAGGACCCGGTGGCTGTCGAACCGGTCCACGACCAGGCCGGCCACGGACGCCAGCAGGATGACCGGGATCAGCTCCCCGGCCAGCAGCGCGGCCACCCAGCCGCTGCCCTCCGGGCGCAGCCGCAGCAGGAGGGTGACCAGCGCGGCGGCGTCCCCGGCGGTGGACACGCCCAGGCCCAGCGCCAGAAGCGTGAGGTCGCGCCGTCCCGGACCGACCGGGGTCTGCGTGCTCATGCCTGCCATTGTGACCGCTCGCACGATCATTCAGGCGACGTGATCGAACCAGTCGACGATCCCGGGCAGGGCTGCCACCGGTTCGTCCAGGTGGTCGATCTGGCCCAGGTCGACCAGATCGGGATCGGTGCCCCGGGCCCGGAGTTGGCTCGCGCAGTGCTCGGTGTTGGCGATGGGCACCTCGTGGTCGCCCGACGCCGTGTAGAGGCGGATCGCAACCGTCGGTCGCCATTGGCAGGTCGTCGAGTTCTCCTCGACGGCCCGGCGCAGACCGCCCTGAGGACGGCGCAGGCGGGCGGCGTACCGCGCGGTGACGAGCTGCTCGGGGGAGGCCGGCAGGGCGGCGGCGATCGTCTGCTCGTCGTGCTCACCGTCGAACAGTCCGGGCAGGGTCTGGTCGTAGGGAGGGCGGAACACCTCGTTCGGGGAGCGGTACAGCCCGTAGATCCGGTTGCTGGAGATGGTCCAGTAGGCCAGGTAGAAGGCTCCGATGAACGGGGTCACCCGGCCGTCGAACAGCGCCGGGATCTCGGCCCCGCCCAGGTCGTACGGACCACTGATCGGCGCGACCGCCCGCAGCCGCAGGCCGGTCCGGCGTCCTTGCTCGCTGCCCTGAAGGGCCTGCGCCAGAGCCATGGCCGCCTGCCCGCCCTGCGAGAAGCCGCTGATCAGGACGTCGTCACTGAGCTGTTGCCCCGTATTGCGGGCGAGGGTTCGTCCGGCCGCCAGGGCGTCCACGGACGCACTGGTCTCGCTCGCCGCGTGCGCGTAGGGGTGGAACCCCGGACCGGTGCCGAGCCCGAGATAGTCCGGCGCGACGGTGACCAGCCCATCGGTGGCCAGCAGCACGGCCGCCGGGCGATCGACGTTGTCGCCGGACACCGATGCGACGTCGGTGCGCGCGACCCGGGTTCCGTGCTCCCAGACGACGGTCCGGGCCCGGCCGCCCCGATGCGTGGGCAGGGCCACCAGGGCACTGGCGCTGGTCGGTCGTCGGCGGACGTCGACGGTGGCGTACTCGATGCGGTAAAGGCTGACGCCGTAACGGATTCGCGGATTCTCGAACGGCACGCCGGCCAGCAGATCGCCCACCTGGGTGGTCGTGAGCTGCGAGATCAAGGTGCTGTTCAGCAGTGTGCCGGCGACAGGAGTTGACTTGGCGATCGCCGGGCCCGTCGAGGCCTCGACAGGTACGGCGGTGGCGGTCAGGAGCATGGCGGTGACCAGGGCACCGATGGCGGCGAGGGGTGTGCGCTTCATGCCTTCAACGGTGCCGGGCGCAGCTCTCGCCCGGTATGCGGCAGGCCACCCGACCCTTGGGGGGGCCCGCCGCACTGCGTTTCAGTACCTGAGTCACTGGTTCCAGACCTGGAACTCCGCTAGCTGGCCGGCCGGCCAGCCGGTGTTGGCGGTGATTGTCGCTCGCCAGTACCGCTGGGTCGTGGCCGGGAACGTGATGGTCACGGTGTTGGCGGACGGGGAGAACGGGTAGGCCGCGGAGGCGACGACGGTGGTGAAGTTCGTGCCGTCGGTGGATCCCTGCAGCGAGAGGGTCTGGGTGCGGGCGCCCCAGGCCGGTGGCAGTTGCAGCACGACCCGGCGGGCCGACCGGGCCGAGCGCAGATCGACCTGGACCCACTGCGGGAAAGCGTTGTTGGCGCTCTCCCAGTAGCTGCCCTGGTTGCCGTCGGTCACGTTCGCGGACCCGTACACGTCGGCGTGCGAGGACTCGGAGCTCGGCGCCCCCGCGGCCAGGTTCGTCAGGGACGACGTCGCCGTGGGCGTGGGCGTGGGGGTCGGGGTCGGGGTGGGCGTGGGCGTGGGCGTCCCACCGCCCGTTCCGGCCGCGAACTGCAGGCTGTTCACGTTCCAGCCGGCGTTGTCCTGGACCAGGGTGAGCGTCTGCCGGCCGGCGGGAAGGCTGAGCGTGGCGCCGGCGGTGGCCCAGGTCTGCCAGCCACCGGTGGCCGGGATGTTCGCTGCCCCGGTGAGGTTGGCTCCGGAGGAACTGGCCAGGTGGAACGCCCCGGTGACGGCACTGGGGGCAGCCACCCGGGCGGTGAGGGTGTACGGGCCGGCGGTGGCGACGTTGACGGTGTAGCGGAACCACTGGCCGGTGCCGGTCCAGCCGAGGTTGTAGCCCCCGCCGGCGTCGGAGGTGGCCTCCAGGTCGACGCCGTCGGCGCGGTAGGCGTTGCCGCTGCCGTTCACCGAGGTCACGCTGTAGGCCAGGCCCGGGCCGCCGGTGTCGTAGTTCTCGGCCTGAACCAGGCCCGGGACCGCCGCGGGCGAGCCGCCGTACGGTGCCTCGACCGGCCCGGTGCCGCCCCCTTGCCAGCTGTTGTTGCTCAGCGTCGCCGTGAACCCGGTGGAGTTGTTCACGTATGCCGTTGCTCCGGAGGGAAGTCCGCTCACGGTGGTGGCGGTGATGGTGGCCGAGCCGGTCGGCGCGGGATAGAAGGGCGGGGCGATCACCACGCCGTTGCGACCCGGGGAGGTGACGGTGTTGCCCTGCAGCAGGGTGTTCGTCGAGGTCGAGAAGCCGATGCCGTCGTAGAGCGAGTTGGTGATCGTGTTGTCGGTGGCGGTGACGTGGTTGACGACACCGACGTTCTGCCCGTCCCCGCCGTTGCCGATCTGCAGGGCCGGCTGGCCCTGGCTGTATCCGTTGCCGCCCGAGCGCACCACGACGTTGCCGCTGACGGTCGCGCCCAGCAGGTCGCTGCCGTTGACGCCGAAACGCCCGGCGCCCAGCCCGATGTACCGCGCGGTGTCACTGATGTAGTTGTTCTCGACGTCCTGGTTGCTGCCGCCGTAGATGCCGATTCCCTTGCCGCCCCAGGGGGAGATCACGGTGTTGTGGGTGAAGCTCACTCCGGACATCGGCGTGTAGTAGGTCTTGTTCCCGTTGCCGTCGGTGTTGTAGTTGACCGAGTTGATCGCCATGCCGTCGTCGCCGACGCCGCGCACGAAGTTGTTCGTCGCGGTGAGGTTGTTGCCGACCGTGTTGTTCAGCGAGACGTTGTTCAGGTTGATGCCGTCGGCCCAGATGCTGGTCAGCCGGCTGTTGCGGACGATGCCGCCGGTGCCCGAAGCCCAGAAGCCGGACAGGGTGTGCTGGGTCCAGATGTCGTCGGCGACCCAGTTGGCGCCGCTGGTGTCCATCGCGCCGCCGGCCCCGTCGAGCGTGGCCCGGCTGGTGGCGTTGGAGTCGACGTGGAAGTCCTTCACCGTGGACGACGTCACCTGGAAGACGGCGCCGAGCGGGGTGCTGTTGGGCAGGGGCACCGCGCGGTAGATCGTGCTGTACCAGACGCCGGCTCCGGCGATGGTGATGCCTTGGGCCTGAAGGCCGTTCGTGCCCTTGAGGTAGAAGGTGCCGGCCGGGATCCACAGCGTCTTGTTCTGCGCCTGGGCCTGGTTGATGCAGGTCTGGATGGCCGAGGTGCTGTCCACCGCCTGGCTGTCGCCGGCGCCGTTGGTGGGCGTGTTGTCAGCCACCGCACCGCAACCGGTGATCGAGAGCGAGCCGGCCGGCTGGGCGATCGGCGCCGGCGGGTTCTCCGCGTCGACGACGTCGATGTCGTAGAACGCGGCGGTGTTGGCGGCGTCCTTCTGCAGGGCGAAGGTGCTGCCGGCGGCGATCGGCGCGCCGGTGACCAGGGCTCGGGCCTCGTCGAAGAAGACCCGCGGGTTGCCGTCGGCGGGGTTCTGGTCACTGCTGTCGTTGTAGTGGTTGTTGCCCTCGTAGACCCAGGTCTGCCTGGAGTTGAGGTTCAGGGTCTGACGGAAGGCGCCGTTGACGTAGAGGTTGAGCGTGCCGGTCAGGCCGCCACCGGAGGCCGAGTCCGGGATGCTCTCGCGCACCACCAGCGCGCTGATCGGCTGGGTGCTGGCGTTGGTCCACTGAACCCGCTGGCCGGTGGCGTTCAGATGCACGTAGGCGTGGCCCGAGGCCTCCAGGGCGGCGCTGGAGTACTGCGTCGTCGGCGCCGCGGTGAGCGACACCGTGCTCGCGCCGCCGCCGGCCGTTCCGTCCTCGGCCTCGAAGGAGGTGAACGGAGTGTTCGCACCGGCGGTGGTGGCTCCGGCGGCGGTGGCCGTCGGCGAACCGATGGCGGCGAGCAGGGCCCCGGTCAGAGCGACCAGAGTCACCGCCACCAGCAGGCGGCGCGGGTTCGGGATCGACGGTCGTCTCACGAAGTCCTCCTCGGACCGGCGGTACCCGGCAGCGTGCGGCGCCGGCCGTGACTGACCCGGCAGGCGAACACAGGGGCAACCCCGGGCGCACCGAAGTCCGGAACGCGGCTTAAATGTGCATGTAACGCCACCGTCACATGGATCGTCAAGACCGTTCAGCGCATATAATCGAAGACTTAATACAAGTCTTGACGTTGAATCCGCAAAATAACGACACCGATCCCTGACAGCTGCTCATGCCCCGGCCGCGGTGCCAGGACGGCGCGACCCGTCGCCGCTACAGCAGCGGTGCGATCAGGGCGGCGGCGCGGGCGGCGCCGTCGGTCTCCACCGGGCGGTAGTCCACCGGCTGGGCGATCTCGGCCACGATGGCGTCGGCGATCTCCTCGGGGCCGGCCGAGTCGTAGTCCATCCGGCGTCCGGCCCGGTGGCGTTCCAGCCGGTGGCGAACGTGGAAGTTCTGCTCGAAGTGGTGCCGCAGCGGGAAGTACAGGAACGGGCGCCGGCTGGCGGTTAGCTCCATCGCCGTGGTCAGACCGCCCTGGACGATCGCGAGATCACAAACAGCCAGATGCCGGTACAGGTCGTGGACATAGCTGCGTACCTCCAGGCCCTCGCCGGCCGGCAGGGCGGCCGGGTCGATCCGGGGTCCGGCCACCACGATCATCCGCAGGTTGGGCAGCCGGCGTTTGGCCGACGGGAAGGCGGCCATCACGCGGCGCAGGAGATCGGCTCCGACGCCCGAGCCCCCGACCGTGACGATGCAGACGAGCTCGTCCGGGCGGTATCCCAGAGTCTCCCGATCGGCGATCGCCCCGGGGTCGAAACCGGTGACATAGCCGGAGAATGCGTAGTGCTGCTCGGTCCACTCGCGGATCATCGGCAGGTCCGGGCCGAACGAGTGCGGGACGACGTCCGACGGATTGCCGACGAAGATCGCCCGATCGCGCACCCGCGGGAAACGGGCGATCTGCTCGATCATGTCGGCGTTGTGGTCGGCGGTCAGGAACGACTCGCGCGGGCCGTTGTCGGGCATCGGCAGCCATCCGACGAAGTCGGTCAGCCACACGTAGGCGGCTCGCTTCTGCTCGGGATTCTCGTGCAGGTAGTGGTCGAGCTCCCAGGCCTCGTCGCCGATCCACAGGTCGTAGTCCTCGTCCTGGACCAGGTCGTTGAAGACCATGAAGTTCGCCAGCAGGATCTCGTCCATGCGCCGGATGGACCGGAAGCACTGCAGGTCGTGCTCGGCCGACTCGCTCTCGATGTGCGCCGACTCGTTGGCCAGAAAGGCGCTGGCCGGGTGAATGCGCTCACCTCGGGCCTGCAGGACCCGGGTCACCGGGTGCTGGGCCAGCCAGTCGATCTGCAGATCCGGGTGCAACCGGCGGAGTTCGTCGGCGATCGCCACATCGCGCTGGGCGTGGCCGAGCCCGATCGGCGATGAGATGAAGAGGGCCCGCCGGCGTCGCGCTCGCCCGCGCCGCCAGGACGTGGTCCGCAGCCCCGGCGGGGAGATGAAGTCGCGCAACAGCAGGTTGACCTTCACCGGGTCGCGCACGTGCGGGGCGTGCCCGCTGCCCTCCAGGACGACGAGTTCGGCTCCGGTCGCCTCGGCCAGACCGCGCCCGCGGCCGGGCCCGGTGACGGCGTCCGCGCTGCCCTGGATCACCAGGGTCGGGCAGCGCAGGCGCCGGGCGAGCGCGAGGGCGGTCTCGGCGTCCAGTTCCTCGCCCTGAACAGTCGCGGCCAGGGTCTCGGGCGTGGTCGACAGTCCCCAGCCGACACAGTCCTCGATCGCCTTGGTGGAGTGCGGTTCGGTGAACACCTGGGCGAAGAAGAACTCCAGGAAGCCGCGGTAGTCGCGGACCCAGTAGTGCCGGTTGTACTTGGCCCAGCCCTCGTCGGTGTCGAGTTGCTCGGCCCAGTCGAAAGACTGCCGGCCGGCGACCGGCTCGCCCAGCGGTACCGCCGGGCAGATGAAGATCGCCGAGTCGACCCGTTGCGGATGCTCGGCGGCCAGCAGCAGGGCCCAGCCGGCGCCCGCGGACAAGGACACCAGGACGGCGCGGGCGGTACCGGTGGCATCGAGCACGGCCAGGGCATCGGCGGCGTACTCGTGCTCGGCGTAGCCGGCGGCCGGTCGGTCCGAGCGCCCGCTGCCGCGCCCGTCGAACGTCACGACCCGGAAGTGCCGGGACAGGTAGGGGATCTGCATCTTCCAGTGCCGCGAGTGAATGATCGACCAGGTCGGCAGCAGGAGCACGGTGATCTCGCCCTGCCCGTACACCTCGTAGTGCAGTCGGACGCCGTCTCGCGTGACTTGTCCGCTCTGGTCCGGATAGCGGGCGCGCGACTGCTCCGGCTCGGCCGGCGGCGAGTGTTCAGCCACGGCTCGATCCCCTCCATCAGGTCGGTGACCGGCGCGGATACGCCGGGTAGTAGTCGATCCTGCGCTCATGGTGAGGGCCCTCACTATGAGGACTTGAATACAAGTGGTGCGGGGTTCAGGGTGGGCTTATGGTGGCCGCTGGGCCGGCAGCCGGCAACCACCTGGGCCCGGCGCTACAGCTGGCCGCCATCTCGATCGACAAGACAGAGGCCGGAACGGACGCGATCGCGGCCCGCAACCATCCACATTCTTGAGGTAGGCATGTCCGCTTCCGCTCCACTCACCGACGATCAGGCTCATCAGCACGACAATCGCTGGCTGATCCTGCTGGTCATCGCGCTGGCCCAGCTGATGGTGGTGCTCGACGCCACCATCGTGAACATCGCTCTGCCCTCGGCCCAGAAGGACCTCGGCTTTGCCAACGACGCGCGGCAGTGGATCGTCACCGCGTACGCGCTCGCCTTCGGCAGCCTGCTGCTGCTCGGCGGCAAGATCGGTGACATCTTCGGCCGCAAGTGGGCCTTCATCGGGGGCCTGATCGGCTTCGCTCTGGCCTCGGCGGTCGGTGGGGCGGCCAGCAACTTCGGGGTGCTGGTCACCTCCCGGGCCCTGCAGGGCGTCTTCGGTGCACTGCTGGCCCCGGCGGCCCTGTCCACCCTGACCAACACCTTCCAGGATCCGCGCGAGCGAGGCCGGGCCTTCGGCGTCTTCGGCGCGGTGGCCGGCGGTGGGGGTGCGGTCGGCCTGCTGCTGGGCGGCGCGCTGACCGAGTACGCCTCCTGGCGCTGGTGCTTCTACGTCAACCTGATTTTCGCGGCTGTCGCGGCGGTCGGCGCGTACATCCTGCTGCGCAACGAGGCCAACCCGCACAAGCCGAAACTCGACCTGATCGGCTCGGCCGTGGCCGCCTCCGGGCTGTTCCTGCTCGTGTTCGGCCTCTCCCGGGCCGAGACCGACGGCTGGGCCACGGCGGCCACGATCGGCTGCCTGATCGCCGGCGTCGTCCTGCTGGTCGCCTTCGTGCTGATCGAGCGCCGGGTGGAGCACCCGCTGCTGCCGCTGCGGATCGTGCTGGACCGCAACCGGGGCGGGGCCTTCCTGGCGATGGGCCTGACCGCGATCGCCATGTTCGGCGTCTTCCTCTTCCTGACCTACTACCTGCAACTGGTCAAGGGTTTCAGCCCGGTCAAGAGCGGCCTGGCCTTCCTGCCCATGATCCTGTTCGTCCTGGCCTCGTCGGTGACGTCGAACATCAAGCTGCTGCCGCTGGTCGGAGCGCGCCGGCTGATCACCATCGGGATGTCGCTGGGCGCCGTCGGCATGTTCGTCCTCAGCCGGATCACCGCCGACAGCAGCTACGCCACCCACATCCTGCCGATCCTGCCGGTGATGGGCATCGGGTTCGGCCTGATCTTCTCGACCTCGTTCAACACGGCCACCGCCGGTGTCGCCCGCACCGACGCCGGGGTCGCCTCGGCCACGGTCAACACGATGCAGCAGGTCGGTGGATCGATCGGGACGGCCCTGCTGAGCACCGTAGCCGCTCACGCCACGACGTCCTACGTGAAGAGCCACCCGGGGCGGGCCGGTCTGCTGGAGGGCGCGGTACACGGTTACACCACGGCGTTCCTGGTCGCCGGCACGATCTTCGTCGTCGGGGCGATCACGATCTTCTCGCTGATCAAGCCCCACATCGCCCCCGTCGCCGATCCCCAGGACCGTCCCGCCCCCGGAACGCCGTCACGATCGGGAACGGCCGAGCCGGTCACCACGGAATAGCCGGATCACATCGCCGGGCGGCTCGTCCCGAGGCTGAATTCGTTGCCCCGCGCAGCGATTCAGCCTCGGGCCTTCTGAGCCGCCTTCCGGGCCCGCCGCAACGCCTTCTCGCCGGCGGCCGCAATGGCAACAGCCGGATCCGCGGAACCTTCCAGGTCCAGAGGGGCGGTCCCGCTCGCGGCGAACTCGGGCGGCACGTCGGGCAACCGGTGCGAGACGATCTGGAAACCCTCGGCCGTGCGCTGGGCGATGCCCTCGGACTGCAGGGCCAGGTGCTCGACGGCCATGGCCGCGAAGGAGCTGTCCGGTTCCTCGGGCAGTACGACCGTGACGAATCGGACCGGCTGGCCCTTCGCGGTGGCGTCAGCGGTGTCAATGCCTGCAGCGGTGGCGGGAACGGCGGTTTCGGGCATGAGGTGCCTCCGAGCTCGGGTGGCGTTCGCCTGGAGCGACATCATCGACGGTCCCGCCGTCACCGCTGAGTGACGTCACCCGGCTGCGTGGGTCGATGTCGTGACTTGTCGCCTCATCAGGCGGTCGGTCGCGAACGCTGAGCGACCGGGCCCTCGAAGAAGTACTTCTTCGAGGGCCCGCCGGCTCGGACCAGTTGGGCTCGGCCAGAGCTCACTCGCCGGGGTAGTAGACCTTCACCTTGTCCAGGCGCCTGCCCTTGGAGTTGTACGCCGAGACGCTGCTCAGCGTGGTGTCGCCGGTGACCTTGGTGTTGTCGAACCAGAACACGGTGACCTTCGTGTTGTGGCTCCACTTGTGCTTCTTGGCCTTGATCGTTGTGCCGTCGACCTTGCCGGTGATCTTGGCGACCTTGCCCACGAAGTAGCCGAAGGCCGGCTGCACCATGTCGTCCTGCTCCAGCGTGTAGGCACCCTCCACGGCGTGGAAGCCGGGCTTGAGCGCTGCCCCCTTCTTCGTCTCCTGGATGACCAGGTACTTGCTCAGGTCGCCGTTGTTCTGCCGCTCGTACAGGCCGAAACCGAACGTCTTCTTCTTGTGGTGCTTCACCTTGATCGAGACGCCGGAGAACACCCACTCGCTGTCCGGTTCGGCGTCCAGGCCGGTGTGGATGAGCCTGCCGATCCGGTTGCTCTTCTTGGTCGCGGGCACGGCCGGGGTCGCCGGCCCGCTCGCCGCCTGCGAGGACGCTGCGGTGAGGGGCCCAGCCGAGCCGACGCCGGCACTGGCCGGGCCCATGCCGGTCAGGGTGGCGGCCAGGACGGCCGCGGTGACGGTGAGGATCGAGGCGCTGCGGTTCAGCTTCATCTGGGAACTCCATCGTGAGTAAGGGGGCTAGGTGCTGTTGCCCCCATCAAGACGGGCGACCCCCGTAGAAGGTCGCATCCACGAGTGAGGGCAACATCGCACGGGTGCCCTGCCACCTTTTGGGCCGCTCACCCGTCCCGGGTCGTTCACCCGTCCCGGGACGTTCGCCATCGGGTCCCGGGTCCGTTTGCCGGGGGATCAGGTCAGAGCCGGTCGGCTCGCTTCCAGATCTCACGCAGGCCGCGAGGATAGATGGCTCCGTAGGCTACGACGCCGACGAATCCGAACGGGAAGAAGTGCCACAGAAACAAGATCATCGGGACGGTGAACAGAATCGTCGCGATGATGCGCCCTGGTAGACCGAACGTGATGTCGGTGGCGTCCCATCGGCCCAGGCCGGATGGGGGCCGTCGAGGTGAAATCGGATCCGGGGGCCGTGTGACCTCGGAGGCTTCAGGAGCGGTCGGGTCCGGCCACGCGCGATGGCATCGCGGGCACCACGGCAGAGAAGGGACAAGGGCGGCACCGCAGCTGCAGCTCCCTGAGTCCACCGACCTTCATCGGCCATCACGGCCCCTCACTTGAGTGGATCGAGTATCAAGCGGACGATCGCCGGCTCTCGACGCGACCGGTGTGCGGCCCGCAATTGGGATTTCGTCCCGGCTTCCTGAAAGTCTGGCGACCATGACCGAGTCGCTCGTCGTGATCGTCACCGCGTTGCTGGTGATCGCCGCCGCCACCGTCGTCGGCCCGCGCCTGGGCATCGCCGCGCCCCTGGTGCTGGTCGCGATCGGCGTGGCGGCGAGCCTGCTGCCGGTGTTCGACTCCACCCACATCGAGCCCGAGCTGATTCTGGACGGCGTCCTGCCACCGTTGCTCTACTCCTCGGCCGTCTCGATGCCGGCCATGAACTTCCGCCGCGAGTTCGGCGCGATCAGCGGCCTGTCGGTGCTGCTGGTGGTGGCCAGTGCGCTGCTGCTCGGCCTGTTCTTCATGCTGGTCATCCCGGACCTCGGGTTCGCGACCGGAGCGGCGCTGGGCGCGATCGTCAGCCCGACCGATGCGGTGGCGACCTCGATCATCAAGCAGACGTCGGTGTCCAAACGGGTCGTGGCCATGCTGGACGGCGAGAGCCTGCTCAACGACGCCACCGCGCTCGTCCTGCTGCGCACCGCGATCGTCGCCACCGGCGCGTCGTTCTCGGTCTGGGGCGCGCTCGGGCGGTTCGCGTACTCGGTCGTCGTCGCGGTGATCGTCGGCCTGCTCGTCGGGTGGCTCAACCTGGTGGTTCGCAAGCGTCTGAGCGACCCGGCGGTGAACACGGTGATCTCGTTCGCGGTGCCGTTCGTCGCCTCCGTGCCGGCCGGGCATCTGGGAGCCTCCGGCCTGGTTGCGGCCGTCGTCGCCGGGCTGGTCACGGGCTACCGGGCGCCCCGCGACCTGTCCCCGCAGAACCGCCTGTCGGACGCCCAGAACTGGCGCACGGTGGAGCTCGTGCTGGAGGGCGCGGTGTTCCTGACGATGGGCGTTCAGATCAAGTCGATCGTGACGAACGTCGAGCACGATCACGCCGGAGTCGGAACGGCCGTGCTGATCGCGGCGGGCGCGCTCGTCCTGACGATCCTGGTGCGCGCGGCCTACGTGGCTCCGCTGCTCGCCTTCCTCGGCGCCTGGTCGCGGCGCAGTGCCCGGATGCAGCCCCGGTTGCAGGGCATGCAGGAGAAGATGGCGACGCCGGAGGGCAAGCAGGAGAGCTTCCAGGAGATGAACTCCGGGCCCGGCCGCAGGCGCTCCGAGCGCGATCTCGACCGGTTCGCCGCGCGGGTCACCCAGGTGCTGGCCGACATCGACTACTTCCTGCGCGAGCCGCTGGGCTGGCGCGAGGGCACCGCGGTCGTGTGGGCGGGCATGCGCGGGGCGGTCACCGTGGCCGCGGCCCAGACGCTGCCCGACAACACGCCGCAGCGGTCGGTCCTCGTGCTCATCGCCTTCGCGGTGGCGGCGCTGTCGCTGGCCGTCCAGGGCGGCACGGTCGGCCTGCTGATGGGCCTGATCACGCCGAAGGTCGACCAGGCGCAGATCGAAGAGCAGGCCGGCGCCGAGCGGACCCAGCTCCTGGAGCTGATGCGGGCCGGCGCCGAGACCGTCCCGAAGCCGCCCGAGCTGGAGGGCGACCCCCGCCCGGCCGGCTTCGACGTCTCGAAACGACACCGGTTGGCCGTGCTTGAGGCCCAGCGCTCGGTGCTGCTGGACGCGCGGGACAACGGCACCTTCGACGCCGACGCCCTGGAGTATGCGCTGCGGAATCTCGACGCCTCGCAGATCGCCATCGAGATGCGCGGCCGGCCCACCGGATGAGTGATCTCAGACGGGTTTCGGGCCGGTGGTGGTCGGCTGGGGCGCGTGCAGGTGCGGGTGGCCGAGGGCGACCTCGGCCGCGGTGGCGCTCAGGGCGGCCCGGACCGCGCTGATCGACGGACCCCGGCTCATCGTGCCGCGGTGAGCGGTGAAAATGGTTCGCGCGAGCGGCTCTTCGCGCAGCGGGCGGGCCACGATCTGCGGTAGCGACGTGATCAGCAGGGCCGGCAGCAGGGCCACGGCCCGGCCCGAGGCCACCAATGCACTGAGGATCAGCGCGTCGTCACTGCGGTGGCGGATATCGGGCTCGAACCCGCCGAGGCGGTTGCCGACGTTGCGCACCAGCGCGTCCAGGCCGGTGCCCCGATGGCCGGCGGCCCAGGCCAGGTGCCGGCAGGCGGCCAGCTCGACCGGGCCTTCACCGAACTGGACGGCGTGCTGCGGGTGCAGGGCCAGCAGCATGTCCTCGCGCAGCAGGTCGTGCCGCTCGATGTCGGGCAGGCGGGGGACCGGCAGCGGGTCGTACTCGATCCCGACGACCAGGTCCACGGCCCGCGAGCGAAGATCCTCCAGGGCCTCGGCCGTCTCCCGCTGGACGACCTCGATCTGCAGGTCAGGTGCATTGACGGCGAGCCGGTCCAGGGTTCGCGGCAGCAGGGCCAGGGCCGGCGTCTGTACGAAGGTCATCCGCAGTCGCCCCCGGGGCGCGTCCGCGGCGGTGGCCAGCTCGGTGCGCACGGCCTCGTCGGCGGCCAGCGCCGTGGCGGCGTACCCGGCCAGATGAAGGCCGGCGGCGGTCAGCTCGACGTTGCGCCCGACCTTGCGCAGCAGCGGGGCCCCGGCTTCGCGTTCGAGCTGCCCGAGCTGGACGGACACGCTGGAGGGGCTGTACGAGAGCGACTCCGCGACGGCCGCGATCGTGCCCAGCCGGGCGAGCTCGTGCAGCAGGCGAAGACGCCGTAGTTCCACCCTTCGAATTCTTGCACGCTTTTACATCTGAATCATTCGCTTGTCTCGAACGGTTCGGGGCCTGACGCTGGCTCTGTGTTTCTCTTTCCGCTCCTGCTTGCCCCCGTCGTCATGTTGCTGGCCACCCGCTTCGAGCAACGCCACGGGTCGTCGGCCGCCGGGTGGGTGGCCGCGCTGCCGCTCACCTTCGCCGTGGCGGTCGTGGCTGTCGACCTGGACGGCGGTGCCGGCCCGGCCGGGCGGTTCGCCCTCAGCGCCGGTGCGCACGTGCCGGCCCAGGTCGCCTTCGCCGTGGTGCTGGTCCGGGTGATGAACCACTGCGGGCTGCTGCTGGGGGCGGTAGCCGGCACGGCGGCCTACCTCGTCGTCGCGCTGGTGGTCGGGCCGGTGCCGGCTGCTCTGGCCGTGGCTGCCGCCGTGCCGGCCCTGGTGGCCGGGTCGCGCGGACTGTCTGGATCCGCCTCGGAGGCCGCCCGCGCGCCGGCATCGGCTCGGGCCGGGACGGTGGCGATCACCTGTCTGGCTGCCACGGTGGTGGTCGCAGCCGCGGTCGGGGCCAGCCACTTGGCCGGTCCGCAGGTGGGAGGCCTGGTGGCGGCCTTCCCGAGCATCTCGCTGACCCTGACCACGGGCATGGTCCGGCGCGCGGGCCGGCCGGCCGGCGCTGCTGCGCTGGCCGGCCTGATCCGCGGCCTGCCCTGCTACCTCACCTTCTGCGTCGTGGTGGCTGTGACCGCCCCGGTGCTGGGCCTGGCGGCCGTCGCGCTCGGGATCGCCGGCTGCCTGGTCGCCATGCGAGTCACCCGGCCCCGCCGATCAGGCCTGGTGCCACTTCTGGTTCGCTCCGCCGGTGCAGGTCCAGATGATCAGCTTGGCGCCGTCGCTGCCGTTCCAGGCGTTGATGTCGACACACTTGTCGGCCAGCACGCTGACCAGGTCGTTGGCCGCGTTGAGGGTGAACTGCTGGGCCGGGTTGCCTGAGCAGGTCGCGATCTGCACGGTGGTGCCGGCGGCCGGGTTGGCGTTGGCGACGTCCAGGCACTGGTTGTTGGGCCCGTGCACGGTGCCGCCGCTGAGCGTCCACTTCTGGGCCGCGCTGTTGTTGCAGGTCCAGACCTGCAGCGGGACGCCGGCCGACCAGTTGTTCGCGTTGACGTCGATGCACTTGCCGTTCCAGTTGCTGACGATCGAGACGCCGCTCGCCGGCGGGGTGGTCGTGCCGCCGCCGGTGCTCTGGCCGGCGAACTGCACGCTGTAGCGGGTGAAGTCCCAGTCACTCTGGACGACGCTGCTGCAGGTGCCGCTGGTGGTGCTGTTCGCCCCGCCCGGGCACTGCCGGTCGCGGTTGACCGACCAGTTGGTGAACCGGCCCAGCCCTACCGACTTGGCGAAGCTGAGGTTGGAGGCGAAGTCGGCCTGGGTGAAGATCTCGCCGGTGTCCGAGCGGCCGTTCATCTGCGAGATTCCCTCGTGGGCCCAGGCGTTGGCCGCGCTCCAGCCGAAGGTGCTGGTGAGCAGGCCGTTGAACGCCTTCAGCGCGCTCTGCTGGCTGCCGGCGCCGTTGAAGCCGCCGTCGAAGGGCATGATCGTCCAGTTGTCGGGTGTGAAGCCCAGCGACTTGGCCGTGTTCATCGCCTGGGTGCCGAACCATCCGGTGCCGGCGGTGGTGCCCGGCAGCGTGATCGAGATGTACATCCCGGGGTTGTTGCGCTGCAGGATCTGGGCCGCGCCGAGCTCGTTGTTGACCGCGGTGGTGTTCTCGTACTCCGGCTCCTCCAGGTCGAGGTCGATCGCCTTCAGGGCGTACTTGCTGATCACCGCCTGGTAGGCCGCGGCCGTGGTCGAGGGGCTGCTGCAGACCTGGCCGAGCTTGGTGCCCCCGTACCCACCGATCGACACCGAGACGTCGCCGCCGGCGTTGCGCACGCCGTTGATCACCCCGGCCACGGCGGTGTCCGACGACACGGGGGAGGTGCCGTCCCAGGCGGCCGAGCAGGAGCTGCCGTTGGCCAGGATGAAGGCCAGCATGAACGCCTTCTCGCCGGTGGCCGACATCACCGCCGGCAGGTTCGGCGGATTGTTCTCGGTCGGCATCACGTACGGCGCCTGGGCGTACCAGTTGGGGGTGAGGGTGGCGGCCGAGGCCGGCCCGGCGGCCAGGCCGATGGCGGCGGTGCCGACGGCGCCGGTCGCGGCGACCATCGCGCCGACGGTGGTCCAGATTCGCGCTCGTAGCGCGAGGGATTTCCTCATCGAAGACATGCCTTTCATCAGGGTGGAGCGACGCCGCCAGGTCAGGGGCAGGCGCCGCCGGGCCGGCCGGAGTGCGGGCCGGCCGACAGCAGCCGGATCGCGCGGAACAACGCGGCGGTCGGCTGTCGAGGCACCTGAAGGTCAGGGACAGGTGTTCTGATGAGAGTGATCCATCGATATGTTAAGAGTCAACACAAATCCGACCACAATCCGACCCGTCGCGCCCGCTGAAGGGCGAACCTGACGCCAGGTTGCGGTGCCCACGTGCTGCGGTCTGATATGTGCATGAGCCCAGAACCCAGCCCGGCCGAGTCGGGTGGAATCGACGAACCGCTGGACGCCGCCGTCGCGGCGCAGGACCACGAACCTCAGCTGACCCCCCAGGACGCGCGCTCGCGCAGCACTCTGCGAACCGATCCGGATGATCCGGAGGCCGGGATGGAGGCGGCCAATGAGGCCTCGACCTCCTCGGCTCCACCATCCACCGACGAAGCCGGGAAAGACGACGGATCAGCCGGCTGACTCCCGTCCCGTCTGACGAATCTGAAATGGAGCGGTCATGGCGCTGAACGTTGCCGGGCACATCCTGCAGCGGCTGCAGACCTGGGGAGTGCATCGGGTCTACGGCTACCCCGGTGATGGCATCGGCGGGGTGATGGTGGCCCTGAGCCAGCAGAGTGAGCACTTCGAGTTCATTCAGGTGCGCCACGAGGAGACCGCCGGCTTCGCCGCGACGGCCGACGTGAAGTACGGGGGCAGCCCCATCGGGTGCTGCGTCGTGACCAGTGGACCGGGTGCTCTGCACGCTCTCAACGGAATCTACGACGCCCTGCTGGATCGGGTGCCGGTGGTCGCCGTCCTGGGACAGAGCGCGAGCAGCGCTCTGGGCGGAAGCTACTACCAGGAGGTGGACCTGCACAGCGTCTACAAGGACGTGGGCGCCGCGTACATCCAGACCGTCACCGATGCCTCCCAGGTCGAGCACATGGTCGACCGGGCCTGTCGCACCGCACTGGCGGCCAAGGCCCCGACGGTGCTGATCGTGCCCAGCGACGTGCAGGAACGCCCGGCCTTGGTCGAGACTCCGGACACTCATGGCTACTACCACACCAGTTCGGTGCCCAGCAGCGAGCTCACCGCCCCTGATGCGAGCGCCCTGCAGCAGGCCGCCGACATCCTGAATGCCGGCGAGCGGGTGGCGCTTCTGGTCGGCGTCGGTGCGCTGGGTCACAGCGACCTCGTGCAGCAGCTGGCCGATCGGCTGGGCGCCGGCGCGGCCAAGGCGTTGCTGGGCAAGACCGTCCTCGACGACCGCCTGGACTGGGTGACCGGCTCGATCGGCCTGCTGGGCACGACCGCCAGCTGGGAAATGATGCGCCATTGCGACACGTTGTTGATCATCGGTTCCAACATGCCGTACTCGGAGTACTACCCCGCCCCCGGCCAGGCTCGGGCCGTGCAGATCGATCTGGACGCGGCCCGGTGCGGGCTGCGCTATCCCACCGACGTCAACCTGGTCGGTGACGCGGGTGCGACCCTGGCTGCCTTGCTGCCGCTGCTGCAGGCGAAGAAAGAAGATGGTTGGCGCGGGCAGATCGCCACCTGGAAGCAGCACTGGGAGGACTACTCGCTGGCCCGGGCCCAGGCCAAGGCCGACCCGGTGAACCCCGAGGCGGTGGTGCGCGGCATCTCCCAGCGCCTCAGCGACGACGCCGTCGTCGCCGTCGACTGCGGTACCGCCACCAGTTGGTACGCCCGTGACCTGTCCATGCGCCCGTCCCAGCGGGGCAGCCTGGCCGGGTTGCTGCTGTCGATGGGCGGGGGGATGCCGTACGCCATCGCCGGAAAGTTCGCCAACCCGGATCGGCCCGTACTGGCCTTGATCGGCGACGGCGCGATGCAGATGAACGGCGTCAACGAGCTGATCACGGTCAAGCGGTACTGGCAGAGCTGGCCCGACCAGCGCTTTGTGGTCCTGGTCCTGAACAACCGCGACCTCTCCTACGTGTCCTGGGAGACCCGCGGCACTCTCGGCGCCCCGCCCGATCCGGCCTCGGCCAGCTTGCCTGACGTGCCCTACGCGGACTGGGCCCGCCTGCTCGGGCTCGACGGGGCCCGGATCGAGTCGCCCGACCAGATCGATACGGTCCTGGACGCCGCCTTCGCCTCCGACCGGCCGTTCGTCATCGACGCGGTGGTCGATGCCGACATCCCGCTCATCCCACCCCATCTGATGGGCGACCAGGTGATGAAGATCGCCAAGGCCGAGTTCGCCGGTGATCCGGCATTTTTCGGCATCCTCACCGAGGGGGTACGCGAGACCGTGCTGTCCACATTGCGAGCCCGGACGCACCGGCTGAAGTCGCCCGAGTGATCATCACGGGAACGAGCGAGCAAGCCGCTACAGACATGGGTCAAATACGCCTCGAACAGCGGGTGACGGCATGAGCGCCGAAGAAGCGGAGGAGAGCCCACGCGAGGATGTGGGTCAGGGCCACGCGATCACCGTGCCCATGGTCGACTCGTGGGCGCTGAACCGGCCGTTGCAGGCAACCTGCTCCTGCGGGTGGCGTTCGCGCCCGATGTCGGTGCGGCGGGCCACCACCGCCGGGCAAGACCATCTTGTCCAGTTCGGTGCCGGGCCGGTCGGGGAATGACGAGCCGGGCCGGGCCGAGAGCCCGCTGCACGCAACCTTCTTCAGCCTGCGCGGTGGGCGGACGCCGGGTCAGCGGCCGGCGAAGGGGATGCCTTCGCGGGCGCAGTAGGCCCGCCAGCCGCCGACGTCACTGATGTCGACGACGTCCGGGCCGGTGAGGGCCTGCGCGCGCATCCCCATCGACAGCGACCCCGAACCGTCCTCGAGCTCGATGATCGTCAGCTCGAGCTCGGCGGGCTCGCGCGGCAGCAGCCGTTCGGCCAGCATCAGGTAGGGCAGCTCGTACACCTCGCCCGGCACCGTGAATCCGGCGGCCGGGTCCAGGTGCAGGCCCGGAAACGTGTCGCGCACGGCGTACAGGCGGTACTTAGCCGCGGTGCTGAACCGACCGAGGTGGGTCGCGTCGGCGAACGAGTCGTTGAACTCGCCGCCGCGCATTCCCTGGCCGTTGACGAACATCCTGACCAGGTCCACTGCGTCTCCTGTGATAGTCGGGGGGTCTGCAAGGGCCCGGCATTTCCGGGCGCCGGACCATAGTGCCGCCTGCCCGACCCAGGAGGCGGCAGGACGGCGGGCCTGTCGGCCGGTCGCGGGCATGATGAGCCCATGACGACGCCGTCGCAGAAGCAGGCCGGGCGCGACCGGCAGAACGCCATCTACCGGGCCGGAGTGTTCGGGCACGTCCCGACCGTGCCGACGGATGCGGCCCGGCTCGAGGAACGGGCTCGGGCGGTGATGTCGAAGCGGGCCTGGGCGTACGTGGCCGGCGGCGCGGGCGAGGGGGCCACGATGCGGCACAACCGGGAGGCGTTCGAGCGGCGGCGGATCGTGCCGCGAGTGCTGCACGGCCACACCACCCGCGACCTGTCCACCACAGTCCTGGGTTCCGACCTGCCCAGCCCGCTGCTGCTGGCCCCGATCGGCGCCGGCGGGCTGGTTCATCGCGACAGCGACGTGCTGATCGCCCAGGGCGCGGCGGCCACCGGGACGCCGTACGTGTTCTCCAGCCAGGGCTCCACCCCGATGGAGCTGACCGCCACCGCCATGCTGGGGACGCCGTTCTGGTACCAGCTCTACTGGTCCACCGACGAGGCCCTGGTCGACTCCATGATCGCCCGGGCCGAGGCCTGCGGGGCGAAGGCCCTGGTGGTCACCCTCGACACCACGATGCTCGGCTGGCGCCCGCAGGACCTGAACCTCGGATCGCTGCCGTTCGCCCAGGGCATCGGGATCGCGCAGTACACCTCCGACCCGCGTTTCGCCGAGATCGTCCGGGCCCGGCTCGCCGCCGCGGCCGGCTCCGAACCGGCCCAGAAGGCCAGGGTGACGATGGCCGCCGTCCGCAGCCTGATCTCGATCGCCCGCAACCACCCGGGCGACCTGCGGGCCAACCTGCGCTCGCCCGAACCACGGGCCGCGGTCGAGACGTTCCTGGGGATCTACTCCAACCCGGGTCTGTCCTGGGATCACCTGGCCACGCTGCGGGGGCGGACCTCGTTGCCGATCGTGCTGAAAGGCGTCCTGCACCCGGACGACGCGGTTCGGGCCTACGAGGCCGGCGTCGACGCGATCGTGGTCTCCAACCACGGCGGCCGCCAGGTTGATCGGGCGGTGGCCTCGCTCGATGCCCTGGTCGCCGTCCGGGAGGCGGTCGGCCCGGCGCCAACGGTGCTGTTCGACAGCGGGATTCGTACCGGAGCGGACGTTTTCGTCGCCCTGGCCCTGGGCGCCGATGCCTGCCTGATCGGGCGCCCGCACATCTACGGTCTGGCCCTGGCCGGTGCCGACGGCGTGCGGCAGGTCATCGAGAACCTCACCGCCGAGCTCGACCTCACCATGGGCCTGAGCGGAACTCCGGACATCGCCGCCATCACCCGGGAGCAGCTGGTGTCCTGAGCGTCGGCCGCCCTGGGCCTCAAGCTCGACGGGTGACCTTGCTCGATCTGACCTAGCGTGAACGAGGACAGCGAACGAGCGACGGAGGAGAGCGACGTGGACCTGCAGGTGAAGGACCGGATTGCGCTGATCACCGGGGCTGACTCCGGAATCGGTCTAGAGACGGCGAAGGTTCTGCTCGCCGAGGGAGCCAAGGTAGCGATCACCGATCGTGACGCCGAGCAGTTGCAGAAGGCCGCCGCCGAGCTCGGCTCGAACGTGCTGGCCGTGACCGCCGACCTGACCGACGCCGCCGACGTCACCCGCCTGCGGGAGCAGGTCACCCGTGAGCTGGGGGCACCGCAGATCCTGGTTCACGCAGCCGGCGTCACCGGGTCCCAGGGGCTGTTCCACGAGATCGACGAGGACGGCTGGCGGCAGACGTTCGAGATCGACTTCTTCGCCGACGTCCGCATCGTGCGCACGTTCCTCGACGGCATGCGCGGGGGCGGCTGGGGCCGGATCGTGCTGCTGTGCTCCGAGGACGCCGTCCAACCCTATCCGGACGAGCTGCCCTACTGCGCGGCCAAGGCGGCCGTGCTGACCCTGGCCAAGGGCCTGTCCAAGACCTACGGCCCGGAGGGCGTGCTGGTCAACACGGTCTCGCCGGCGTTCATCAAGACCCCGATGACCGACGCCATGATGGAGAAGCGGGCGCAGGAGAACGGCACGAGCCTCGACGAGGCGATCGAGAGCTTCCTCGACGAGGAGCGGCCGGGGATGGCCCTCAAGCGTCGGGGCCGGCCCGAGGAGGTGGCCGCGGTGATCGCGTTCCTCTGCTCGGAGCAGGCCAGCTTCGTCAACGGCAGCAACTACCGGGTCGACTCCGGTTCGGTCGCCACCATCTGATGTTGTCCCTCTGATGGTTCGCGAGCCGACACCGGTTGGACGTTCAGGCGCCCGCGGTGCGCCGAATCTGCGGTTGACCTGGCATGTCGCCGCCGAAAGGTTTAACGTGCTCGTGCGACCGGCCGCCTCGACGGCCCGTCACACGAGCGCTCTGGTGGTTCAGCCCCGGCTTCCGGACGCGTAGTGAGGCAGGTGCAGATCCTGCCCGCCGATTCGGTCACCCGTACCGCGGGGCATCAATGCGCGCCGTGCTCTCAGGTGGCTTCGTCCTGCGAGAGGAACGGTTCTGTGACACCAGAAGATCGAGAGTATGCGGAGATCGTCGAGCGATTGGCCGCAGACTTCGGGGGGCTCATCGCCTTCGAGACCATCGTCAAGATCTTGCAGGGGCACGTGTACGCCCATCCCGACCAGCCGGCAAAATTCATCGAGACGGCGGTCCGGATGAAGCTCAAGATCCGTCGGCAGGGGCAGGACCAGGAAAGCTTGCAGTCCCATCGAAGTCATGAGTGATCGATTGACGCAGGGCGATCGACGACCGACGGAGGGCGACGGAATCACCCGGGTGGTCGCACTGGTCAGCTCGGAGCAGTGTGCCCGCGGCCTAGGTATCCGCCCCCTGGTGTGAGACCCTGGAACCGCTGCGAATCTGCACGCTTTTGACTTTCGTGTCGCGGAGTCTGGCACCTGTACTCGGTCGAGCAGCGGTCGAGTGAAAGAGGGTGTCCTCCGCTTCTCGGACCTCTGGGCCGAGCCCGCACTGTGCGGGACTGCTTTCGCGCTCTGACTGGAGCGTTGAGTTATGACCGAACTTGCCTCGATCGGTCCCACCGGAGATCGCGTCAACGATCTTCGGATGAATCCCGCCTCAAGCGCCTTGGAGCAGATCGAACGACTCAAGGCCACCGAGAAGCGGATGGCGGAGTTGCTCCAGGCCCGGCCGGCCCCACAGGGTAAGTCCACCTCCGAGCCTCGCCCGGAGGCAGAGGCCGCAACCGGCCGGCGCCGTTGGTGGCGTAAGTAGCGGGCTGCCATCATTTCTTGATGGAGTCTTCGGGGATCTACCTGGCCGCGGCCCGAACCGTGGCTGACACCGTCGATCGTCTGCCCGCCTCGGGCTGGGAGGGCCCCGGCCTGGGCGAATGGGACCTGCGGGCCCTGGTCGGTCACACCAGCCGGTCCCTGATCACCGTCCTGACCTACCTCGACCGGCCGGTCGAGGCGGTGGTCGTGGCGACCCCCGAGGCGTACTACGCGCACATTGCCGGTGTCTCGCTCGACCAGGACGCCGTGGCCGAGCGCGGCCGGGAGGCCGGCCGGGTTCTCGGGCCGGACCCGGCCGCCGCCTTTCGCGAGCTGCTCGGGCGGGTACAGGCCCGGCTGGAGCAGGCCGGTGACGACGACGTGATCGACACCATCGCCGGTGGCATGCGAGTGAAGGACTACTTGCCGACCCGCACGTTCGAGCTGGTGGCCCACGGGCTGGACATCGCCCGGGTCACCGGCATCGCCTGCGAGTTCGCCACCGAGGTGATGGCCGAGGCGTGTGCCCTGGCCGGGCGTACCAGTGCCGAGCTGGGTACCGGCCCCACCTTCCTGGCCGCGGTGACCGGGCGGGCCCCTCTGCCGGCGGGTTTCTCCATCGTATGAAAGCCTCCGTCGGAGACCGGCTGTCCGACCCCGCCCGGGTCAGGGCCTTCAGTGACGGCGTGTTCGCGATCATCATCACGCTGCTGGTGCTCGACCTGCGGGTACCTGACCACAAGCCCGGTGAACTGGCTGCCGCTCTGGCGGGACGGTGGCCGGTCTACCTGGCGTTCGCCGTGTCCTTCCTTTACATCGGTGCCCTCTGGCTCAATCACCACGCGCTGTTCCGCCACATCGGCGCGGTTGACCTCGGTCTGCATTGGCTGAACCTCGGGCTGCTGTTCGCCACGGTGCTCATTCCCTTCCCGACGTCGGTGCTGGCGAGCACCTTCGACGCCGATGTGGCCAACCGCCACGACCAGCGGGTCGCCGTGGCGCTGTACACGTTCCTGGCCATGCTCATGTCCGCCATCTGGGGCGGGGTGTGGGCCTACCTGGCACGACACGGAGAGCTGCTCGTCGAGCCGGGCGAAACCGTCTGGGCCCGGGCCCAGCTACGCCGTCCGCTCACCGGGGTGGCGCTGTTCAGCGCCGGTGGCCTGGCCGGCTGGTTCATCTCGCCGGTCATCGGTTTGGTGAGCATCGTGGCAATGATCATTTACCACGCCTTCACCAGCGAAGGGGTGCCGGTACGGCGATAGCCGGCCGACGCGCCGCGGGCGAAGAGGCAGGCTCGCACCGGTAGGCATACGTTCGAGGGGTGCGGTCGCCCGTTCCCGAGGGTGGCCAGACGGAACGCGGAAGGTGAATCACCATGCCCAAGGTTTACGGTTTCAGCGAGTTCGGCGGCCCGGAGCAGCAGGATTTCTGGGATCAGCCGGTCCCGACGCCCGGCCCCAGTGAGCTGCTGATCGCGGTCAAGGCCGCCGGGGTCAACCCGGTGGACGCGAAGATCCGCTCCGGGGCCTACCAGGCGTTCATGCCGGTCGACCTGCCCTCGGTGATGGGCCAGGAGGCGGCCGGGGTGGTGCAGGAGGTCGGCAAGGACGTCGAGGGCTTCAGCGTGGGCGACGAGGTGCTCGGTAACACCGCTCCCGGCTCGGGCGGGTTCGCCGAGTACACCCTGCTCACCGCGGACACCGCGGTGAAGAAGCCGGTGCACGTGTCGTTCACCGACGCCGCGGCCCTGCCGGTCGCGGCGGTCACGGCGCTGGCCGGTGTTCGACAGCTCGGCCTCAGTGAGGGCCAGACGTTGCTGATCGTCGGCATCGGGGGTGGGGTGGGCGTGGCCGCGGCTCAGATCGCTCGCGACCAGGGCCTCAACGTGATCGGCACCGGCAGTGAGGGCAAGCGCTCGTTGGTCGAGTCCCTGGACGCCACCTTGATCGACTACAGCCAGGACGACGTCGCCCAGCAGGTGCGCGCCATCCTGCCGGACGGGGTGGACGGCGTCCTGGACCTGATCGGCGGCAACGCCCTACGGCAGGTGGCCGGCCTGGTCCCCGACCCCGCGAAGCTGGTCACGGCGGCCGACCCGCAGACGGCCGGCGAGTTGGGCGGGGCCGCGGTCACCCGCGAGCGCGAAGGCATGCTGGCCGAGGTGGTTGCCATGGTCGCCGACGGCAAGCTCGACCCGCACGCGGTCGACGTCCTGGCCTTCGACAAGGCCGGCGACGCGCTGGCCGGGGTCGAGTCCGGGCACTCGCGGGGGAAGGTTGTCCTAGAAGTGTCCTGATTCGGTAATGGCGGCGCCGGCGCCCTGGTCGGGCGCCGACGCCGTCCCGGACCTCCCGATTGTTGACGACGAAAACGGTCATCCTGGGCTGGCGTACTGATCACGCTGTGATAGGACACAGAGGACCGGTCAAGCCGATGTGCCGATCGCTATTTTCCTCGTCAAGCCAACCGAGAGAACGGAACTCGATGGCCATCCACCGCAGCACCGACGCTGACGGGCTCACCGTCACTTTCGTCCTCATTACCGAAGAGTTTGTCGCTCCGGTATCCGTTGTCGGGTCGTTCAACGACTGGACGCCCGGCGCTCATGCGTTTGCGGACAACCCCGACGGTTCCCGTTCGGTGACGATCGTGGTGCCGATCGAAACAGACGTGCACTTCCGCTATCTCGGTCCGGACGGTTACTGGTTCGACGACCCGGAGGCGGACGAGATCACTCCCGAAGGCTCCGTCCTGCGGGCTCCGGCCGTCGAGACTCCGGCGGACCAGGATGTCCTGGACGAGGAGCCGGCGGATCAGGCTCCGGTCGACGAGGCGCCGACGGCTGACACGCCGGTTGACGAGGCAGTCGATGAAGGCTCGGCGGTGAGCCCGGCCGACACGTCGGCCGAGGAGTCGCTGGCTGCTGAGGCGTCATCGCCACACGTCTCAGCGGATGCGACGCCGGTGGATGACGCCCCGGCGGATGAGGCCGCGGCCGCGCCTGCGGGCGGCCCGTCCTCGGGTGAGGCACCGGCAGCCGTTGCCGGCGGCGCCGAAAGTGCGGATCCGGTGGAGGAATCGCCGGTGGATGAACCGTCAGTCGATGGGCCGGCCCCGGACGAGGCGCCGGACGACGATCACGAAGCGGCCCCGGCGCCGGATCCAGCTCACGACGAGACCGGGGAACGGCTCAAGGCCGTGAGCGAGCAGATCGACACGGCCAAGGAAACCGCCCGCGACCTGGTGGACCGCGACATCATCGAGGCCCGGCCGGGCGATGAGCCGGGCCGAGCGTTCGTGGACGAGGGGCAGGGGTCGGCCCCAGCCTGACCTGGATTGACTCGAGCCGGTGTGGGTGGCGGTTCCGCAGAACCGCCACCCACACTTCTCATGCCCGTTCCGTGAAATACAGGCCCTGAGATACGACGTCAGGCGCTGGGGTGCAGCAGCACCTTGGTCCAGCCGTCCTCGCGCTTGTCGAACCGCTCGTAGCCTTCCACCGCCCGGTCGAGTCCGAGTTCGTGCGAGACCAGGAACGAGGGCGTCGCCTTGCCCGCGATGATCAGGTCCCGCAGTTGGCGGTTGTACCGCTTGACCGGGGCCTGGCCGGTGCCCATGCTCTGGCCCTTGGTGAAGAAGGTGCCGTATTGGAAGCCGATTCGGCCCTCCTTGGCCGCGTCGCTGGCCGCCCCCGGGTCCTCGGGCACGTAAACGCCGACCACGCCGATCCCGCCGGTGGTCCGCACCACGTTGACCAGGTTGTCCAGGACCAGTTCCGGGTGCTCCTGCCCGCTCGGGTCGTGGGCCTGGTAGCCGACCGCCTCGACCCCGCGGTCGACGCCGAGCCCGCCGGTGGCGCTCAGGATCTGTTCGACCGGGTCGCCGGCGCTGAAGTCGATCGGCGTGGCTCCGATGGACTCGGCCAGCTTGAGCCGGTCGCTCTCCTGGTCGACCAGGAACACCTCGGACGCGCCGCGGATGATCGCGCTGTGCGCGGCCATCAGGCCGACCGGCCCGCCGCCGAAGACGGCCACCCGGTCACCGGGCTGGAAGCCGGACAGCTCCACACCGTGCCAGCCGGTAGGAAAGATGTCCGACAGCATGGTGAAGTCGTTCTCGAGGGCGGTGCCCTGCGGCAGGTTGAGCAGGTTGAAGTCCGCGAACGGCACCCGGAGGTACTCGGCCTGGCCGCCGTCGTAGGGGCCCATGTTGGCGTACCCGTAGGCGGCGCCGTCCATGCCCTCGGTCGGGTTGGTCCGGGTGCAGAACGACGACCAGCCGGTCAGGCAGTTGCGGCACGAACCGCAGGCGATGTTGAACGGCACCGAGACCCGGTCACCGGCTGTGAAGAACTGGACGCCGGGGCCCACTTCTTCGACGATGCCCATGTTTTCGTGCCCCAGGACCTTGCCCTCTTCGACCGAGGTGCGCCCTTCGTACATGTGCAGGTCGGATCCGCAGATGTTGGTCGTCGTGATCTTGATGACGACGTCACCGGGTTGCTCGATCTTGGCGTCGGGAACGTCCTTGATGGCGACCTTGAGCGGACCTTCGTAAACAACAGCCTTCATGATGCTCTCAATCCGGGACGGATCTTCCGCCCGTCCCTGGTGCGTCTCGCCGGTGGCAACCCTCTGCTTGGGTTGCGGCCCGCGCGGAATCTCAATGCGGTGCGGGTACATCCCTCAGGACAGGGCCTCGCGCAGCGCGGGCAGGAGCTCCTTCTGGGCCGCGTCGAGGAAGGTCTGCTGCTGGTCGGCGCCGATCTGGACCAGCGCGACATCGGTGAAACCGGCGTCCTTGAACGGCTTGACGGCCTTGATGATCGCGTCGATGTCGGTGCCGCAGGGGATCTGAGCGGCGACGTCCTCAGGCTTGACGAACTGGCTGGCGGCGGCGAATCCGGCCGTCGAGGGCAGCTCGGCGTTCACCTTCCACCCGCCGGCGAACCAGCGGAACTGCTCGTGGGCGCGGGTCTTGGCGGCCTCCACGTCGGAGTCCCACGAGACCGGGAACTGCCCGACCTTGCGGGCGGTGCCCTTGGCCTTGCTGGCCTTGTCCCACGCCGGGCCGAGCTCGGGGTCCGGCTCGATGGCGATCATGACCTCGGCCTTGGGCGCGAACGCGGCGATCGACTGCGGCCCGCTGACGGCCACCGCGAGCGGCACCCGGGTCTCGGGCAGGTCCCAGAGCTTGGCCGAGTCGACTCGGTAGTGGTGACCGACGTAGTTCACGTATCCGCCGTCGAACAGGGCGCTGATGATGTCGACGGCCTCTTCGAGGCGCTCGTGCCGCTCGTTGACGGCGGGCCAGCCCCGGCCGATGACGTGCTCGTTGAGGTTCTCGCCGGCGCCCAGGCCGAGCGTGAAGCGCCCGTTGGTCAGCAAGCCCATGGTCGCCGCCTGTTGGGCGACCACCACCGGGTGATAGCGGCCGGTCGGGCAGGTCACGTAGGTCATCAGCTCGAGCTGATCGGTCGCCTGGCCCGCGGCACCGAGCACGGCCCACGCGTTCGGGCTGTGACCCTGTTCGTCGAGCCAGGGGGAGATGTGGTCGCTGATCACGGCGAGCGTGAAACCGGCCTGCTCCGCGGCGGCGGCGTCGCGCACCAGCTGGCTCGGACCGGTCTGCTCGCACATCAGTGTGTATCCGATGTTCACCATAAGTCGACGTTGGCACCGGGGAACATGATCTGCATCTTGGCGCCACTCCCGGCGCCCGGTTGCTCCCGAGATGCATACGTGCCACCGTCATTCGAGCCGCACGGCCCCGATCGGCGCGGAGCTCAGCGATGTGGGCCGGACCAGGCCGCGTCCTTGATCTCCTCGGCGGCTTTCGGCTGGCGCGAGACCCGGACCAGGGCCGAGGCCAGCCGCACCAGCTGATCGGGGGACGCGGCCAGAGAGGCCAGCGACTCGGCCTTGCTCGGCAGGCCGAGCAGTTCTGCCCCCTGGATCACCTTCGGGTCGAGGTAGGGGCCGATGCCTGGCCAGACGGCCTGCACCTCGCGCAGGAAGATGTCGGCGCCGGTCGGGCCGATGCCCTTGAACGTCGTCAGCTGCTGGTGAATGCGCCGGGCATCGCCCTCGGCCTCGTCGCGCAGGCCCCGCAGGTCGCCGTCCCAGTTGGTGATCAGCTGCTCGGCCTCGTCGGCCAGTTCGGTGGCGGTGCTCTCGTCGTAGCGGCGGTAGTGACCCCGGCCCAGGGCATCCACCCGAGCCTGCCAGGACGCGTCGCGCATCCGCTGCGGGGTGCGGTACCCGGCGGCGAACAGCTCCCGGGCTGCGTTCACCGCCACGTCTGCGGTGATCGGGGCACTCAGCAGGGTGGCCAGCACCAGCAGCTCGTACAGCGGTGATGGTTTGTCAGCCAGGGTGATGCCGGCCTGCTCGGCGTAGGTCTGCCCGAAGCGCTCCAGCAGCGCGGTGGTGATCGAGTCGTGGCTCGTCGTCATGTCAGATGCCTACCGCCACCGCGGCGCCCTCGCCTGCTCAGAAGGGCACGACCGGTGAACCCATACTCTGGTTCGCCATGGCGCCTGCCGTGGCCAACTTCAGGAGGAACACGTGGGGCAGGACCGCCGGTTCGCCACCCTCGAGCAGTTACGCCCGATCGCCCGGGCGGCGCTCGGCGGTGGCCGCGACCCGATCGGGCTCACGCGGCTGAGCGGCGGAACCAGGAAGGGCGCCTACCGGCTGCTGCTGGACGACGACTCGACGGCGATCGTCTACGTCTGGAACGACGCCGAGAACTTCTGGCCCGGCACCGGCCAGGCCGATCAGGGTGGACCGGTGGACGATCTCACCGACCCGTTCGCCCCGGCATCGGGCCCGGACCTGTACGAGGCGGCGCATCGCCACCTCAGCCGGGCCGGCATCCGGGTGCCGCAGGTGTACGGGCTGGAGCGCGAGCACGATCAGCTGAACGGGGCCGTGGCCGTCCTGGAGGACGTGCCCGGCGACAACCTGGAGGTGCTCCTGCAGCGGGACCCGGCCGCGGTGCGGGCCACGCTCGACGAACTGGTGGATGCCCTCACCCTGATGCACGAGCACCACGGCCCTCGGTTCGGCAAGGTCTCCTTGATCGATGCCGGCGGTCACTCCCGGGAGAAGTCCTGCGAGGCAACCGTTCTGAAACGGGCCTGGCGTGACCTCGACGAGGCAGCGGACCGCGACCGGCGAATCGGCGACGTGCGCGACGAGCTGGCCGGCGTCGTCGCCCGGCTGGCCGCGGCGGTGCGGCCACGAGCCGAGTACAGCCTGATCCATGGGGAACTCGGGCCCGACCACGTCCTTGTCGACGCCGAGAGGCATCCGGTGCTGATCGACGTCGAGGGGCTGATGTTCTTCGACGTCGAGTGGGAGCACGTGTTCGTCGGGCTGCGGTTCGGCGAGCACTACCGGCACTTCCGCCGCAGCGACCTGGACCCGCAGCGGATGGAGTTCTACGAGCTGGCGATGCGGTTGTCGCTGGTCGCCGGGCCGATGCGGCTGCTCGACGGGGACTTTCCGGGCCGCGCCGGGATGGAGTACATCATCGAGCACAACCTCGAGCAGGTGCTGACCTTCCTGCCGAGCGGGCTGTGATCAGGTGGAGGCTGTGATCAGGTGCGGTGAGGGCGCACGGTGCGCTCGGCGGCGTCCAGCACGACCGCCTGCACGCTCTGCCCGCGCCGGTGGGCCGCTCGCTGGGCGGCGGCCCCAGTGCCCGCCGTCAGCAGGCGGTGCACCGACGTCTCGACCCGTTCCAGGTCGCCGTGACGTTCCAGGGACGGTCGCACGAGGTCGACCAGGTGCTGCAGCCGCGCCGGGGCCGGCCAGGCCCGCCCGCTGACCGGGTCGACGAGTTCACCCTCGAGCCCGGAGCGGGCGGCGCGCCAGGCCGCTCCCCGCAACAGTTCGATGCGCGCCCGGGGCCAACTCAGGGTGGGGTCGGCGAGCGACGAGGCGGCTGTGTCGACCAGACCTCGGCACAGAGCGGCGACCAGGACGGCGTCCTCGGGGTCGGTGCACACGTCGGCCACCCGGACCTCCAGGGTCGGGTACTTGGCCGACAGACGCGCGTCGAAGTAGATCATCGCCTCGTCCAGCAGGACGTGGGAGTCAACCAGGGCCGCGACCGTGGCGTCGTAGTCCTGATCGTCGGCGAACGGCCCGGTCGGCCCGGCGCCGGGCCAGCGGTCCCAGACCATCCGCCGGTAGCTGGCGTACCCGGTGTCCTGCCCCTGCCAGAACGGGGAGTTCGAACTGAGGGCCAGGATCACCGACAGCCACGGCTGGACGGCGTTGATCACGGCCACCCCCTGGGCCCGCGAGTCGATCCCGACGTGAACGTGGCAGCCGCAGGTCAGCCGTTCCCAGGCGGCGGCCCCGTACGCGTCCATCATGTGCAGGTAGCGAGCGTCCTCGGTGACGGTGGGCTGAACCGCTACCGGGCTGGTGCCCACGGCGACGATCACGGCGTCCTGAGCGTGGGCCGAGGTCGCCAATGTGCGTCGGCGCTCCATCAGATCGCCGTGAAGCTCCGCCAGTTCGACCCGCACCCGGGTGCCGGTCTCGGCCTGCTCCTGTTGCAGTTCGTGCTCGATGCCTTCAGCTGGTTGGGATCGCGACGTCGCTCGATCAGTCGTTCCGCTGACGACCTGCTCACCCACGGGGCTGGGCACGCCGTCGAGATCGGCGAGCAGGAACTCCTCTTCTACCCCCAACGTGCGCAGCTGCATGACGATCATCCTGATGGCGCTGGTCCGCCTTCGCGCATCGAGACATGGTCGTCCCTGGTGAAAGAGGATTCAGGGACGTCGAAAATGCCGCCATGCTGTTCGTCGTCCTGATGGACGATGCCGCGGAAGGAGCAGACATGAAGTACTTGATGCTGGTTTGCGTCGATGAGGACGTCGAACAGAGCGTGGACCCGACGCCCTGGGTCGAGGAGATGGAAGGCCGGGGAGTGCGCCGACTCGGCCACCGCCTGCGCCCGGTGCGCGACTCGACGACGGTCCGGGTGCGCGACGGGGAGGTACTCATCGCCGACGGGCCGTTCGCCGAGACCAAGGAGCAGATCGGCGGGTTCGACATCCTGGACTGTGCCGACCTCGACGAGGCGATCGAGGTGGCCTCGAAACACCCGTCCGCGACCTTCGGCCTGCTCGAGCTGCGCCCGATCTGGGAGGGCGCCTTCTGGGAGCAATGAGCGCCCAGGACGCCGTCACGGTGGCTTTCGACCAGGAGCGGGCCCGGGTGCTGGCGACGCTCATTCACCTCACCGGCGACTGGGACCTGGCCGAGGAGTGCGTCCAGGACGCCTTCGAGGCGGCCCTGCGGCACTGGCCCGGCGACGGCATTCCCCGCCGTCCCGGCGCCTGGCTGACCACCACCGCGCGCAACCGGGCCCTCGACCGGCTGCGCCGCGGCAAGGTCGAGGAGGCGAAGTTGAAGCAGATCACCGACGTCCCCGACGGGACCGGCCCGGACGACGCCGACGGTGGCTGGGGCGACGAGCGGCTGCGGCTGATCTTCACCTGCTGCCACCCGGCGCTGTCGCTGGAGGCCCGGGTGGCCCTCACCCTGCGAACGGTGGCCGGCCTGAGTACCGACGACATCGCCCGGGCGTTCGGCACGCCGACCCCGACCATGGCCCAGCGGCTGACCCGAGCCAAACGCAAGATCCAGGAAGCCGGCATCCCGTACCGGGTTCCGGCGCCGGAGCTGTTGCCGGAGCGGCTCACCGGGGTGCTCGCCGTCGTCTACCTGCTCTTCAACCAGGGCTACTCGGGCCTGCCTGAACTGGAGGACGAGGCGATCCGGCTGGGCCGGCTGCTGGAGCAGCTGATGCCGGCCGAGACCGAGGTACGGGGCCTGCTCGCGCTGATGCTGCTGCACAACTCGCGGGCCGAGGCCCGCACGGACGGCGCCGGAGACCTGATCCCGCTGGAGGAGCAGGACCGCGGCCGGTGGCGCCGTCCGCAGATCGAGCAGGGTGTGCGGCTGCTCTCGCCCACCCTCACGCCGTACCAGCTGCAAGCGGCCGTCGCGGCCACCCATGCCACGGCGGCCACCGCGCAGGACACCGACTGGCCGCGAATCGCCGCTCTGTACGGGCATCTGGCCGAGCTGACGCCGTCGCCGTTCATCGAGCTGAACCGGGCGGTCGCGGTGGCGATGGCCGACGGGCCGCAGGCCGGGCTGATGCTGCTGGACACGGTCGACACCCTCGACCCTGCCGGCCGGCTGGCCGGGTACCACTTGTTGCCGGCCACCCGGGCCGACCTGCTGCGGCGCCTGGGCCGGTGGGCCGAGGCGGCGGCCAGTTATGAGCAGGCCCTCGCCCTGGCCCCGAGCGAACGCGATCGCCGCTACCTGCGCCGGCGCCTGGGCGAGGTCCGCGGCTGATCCGGTTCGGGCCGGTGTCGAGACGAGCCACGGGCTGTTCGTCGTGCAGGCAGACCTGATTGCGGGTCGATCCACGACCGGAGGCCAGCTCATGACCAGCCAGGACCAGGACACGCTCGCTCAGCCCGCCGCCCGGGCCACCGGCGAGGGGCGGTGGGCTGCCACCGGCGTTTTTTTCCTCAACGGGCTCACCCTTTCGACGTACATCGTGCGAGCACCCTCGCTCAAGAGCGACAACCACCTGAACGACGCCCAGTTCGGGCTGATCGGGCTGTGCTTCGCCCTGTCCGCCCTCGTCGCCATGCAGTTCGTCGGGCCCTGGGTGGCCCGGTTCGGCAGCCGGACCGTGCTGCGGGCGGTCCTCCTGCTCATGCCGGTGCTGCTGGCCGTCGTCGCCGTGGCCCATGGCCTGGTCGAGCTGGCGGTGGCCGCGGCGGCCCTGGGCGCGGCGCACGGCACCACCGACGGCGCGATGAACGCCCACGCCGTCAGCATCGAACGGATCCTGGCCCGGCCGATTCTCAGCGGCTGCCATGCCGCCTGGAGCATCAGTGCCGTGATCGCTTCGCTGGTGGCGGCCGGCCTGGCCCACGCCGGCGTCTCGTTCCGGGGGCATCTCGTGGCGGCGGCGATCGTGCTGCTGGCCGGGGGACTGCTGCTCGGCCCGCGACTGCGGGCGATCACGGACGAGCGCGCCGGCACCGACGCCGACGCCGACGCCGTCACCGATGCCGACGTCCGCACGAAGGCGGCCATCGGCTGGCGGAACGGCTGGACCCGGCCGGTCATCGCGCTCGGCCTCACCGGCATGGCCCTGATGGTCGGCGAGGGGGCGGCCCTGGGCTGGGGGCCGATCTTCCTGCACGACGATCGAGGGGCCTCCCTGGGGCTGGCGGCGATCGCGGTCACCGCGTACACAGCCGGCCAGACCAGCGTACGGATGGTCGGCGACCGGCTGAGCCTGCGTTACGGCCCGGCGATCGTCTTCCGGATCGGTGCGCTGGTCGCGGCGGGCGGCCTGGCCCTGGCGGTGGTGCCGGCCCGTCCGGTGGTCGCCGTCCTGGGCCTGGCCGTGATGGGTCTGGGCTCCTCGGTGCTGCTGCCGCTGACGTTCAGCGCGGTCGGGCAGGTGGATCCGGGCCGCCGGGAGGCCGCCGTGCTGGTCTCGCGCTTCACCACGTTCACCTACGCGGGCATCCTGCTCGGGCCGGCCGTGATCGGCTGGGTCGGCGAGCTGGTCGGCCTGACCTGGACGCTGGCGGCTCTCGTCCCCGTGCTGCTCGCCGTCGCCCTGTTCAGCCGGGTGTCGCGACCGACCACCCACGCCGACGGGCCGGCTTGAGTCGCCTTGAGCCGGCCGATCCGGGACGTCGCCGGCACCCGCCATGATGGGAGGGTGGACTTCGAACCGTATCGGGGAGAGCTGGTGGTGTACTGCTACCGGATGCTGGGCTCGTTTCACGAGGCCGAGGATCTGGTGCAGGAGACGATGCTGCGCGCGTGGAAGGCCCGCGAACGGTACGACAAGTCGCGCGCCTCAGTGCGGACCTGGCTGTACCGGATCGCGACCAACGCGTGCGTGAGCGCGCTGGAGGGGCGAGACCGGCGGCCGTTGCCCTCCGGGCTGGGGGCGCCGAGCCAGGATGTCGGCGCCCCACTCACTCCGGCGTTCGACATCCCCTGGCTGGAGGCGTTCCCCGACGCGCGCTTCGACCCCGAGGTGCGGGCCGACCTCCGGCTCGCGCTGGTGGCGGCGATGCAGGTGCTGCCGGCCCGGCAGCGGGCGGTGCTGGTGCTGCGCGAGGTGCTGCAGTTCAGCGCGGCCGAGGTCGCGGTGCAGTTGGAGACCAGCGTCGCGGCGGTCAACAGCTCGCTGCAGCGGGCCCGCGCCGCTCTGGCCGATGTGGGCGACCTGGACGAGGTCAGCGAGCCGGATGACCCGCAGGTTCGAGCGGTGGTGCGGCGCTACGTGCAGGCCTTCGAGGCGGCCGACGTCCCCGCTCTGGTGCGGCTTCTCACCGACGAGGCGATCATGGAGATGCCGCCGGTGCCGCTGTGGTTCCGGGGTAGCCGGCACTACGGCCAGTTCATGGACCGGGTGTTCGAGATGCGCGGTCCGGGCTGGGCGGTCAGGCAGTTGACGGCCAACGGGCAACCCGCGCTGGCGGCCTACGCGCCAGAGCCGGGCGGCGGGCACCGGCTGCACAGCCTTCAGGTCCTGACGATCATCGAAGACAAGGTCTCGCGCAACGTGGTGTTCGCCGATCCGCGCAAGTTCACGGCCTTCGATCTGCCTCAGGAGCTGCGGTGACCGTTCGCTGAGCTAGTGCGCCCAGCCGTTTCGCAGCACGGCGAAGGCCTCCTGGACGGCCGCCGCCGGATCGTCACTGCCTCGGGCCAGGTCGACGGCGTCGAGCGCGAAGCGGGCGATGGCTGCGGCCGTGGCCGGGGAGGTGCCCGGCGTGGAGCGCGTGATCGCCTGGGCCAGGGCCTTGGTGTGGCGCAGGAACATCCGCCGCCAGTAGGCGTCCAGTTCCGGGGTCGAGCTCACGAGGTCGAAGAACGGCTGGAACTGCGGGTCGGCCGCACCCTGCACGGCCCGCATCTGCAGCAGGTGGGCCTGCAGTGCATCGAGCACGCTCCGGCCGGCCGGGCGCTCGACGACCGCCGCCACCAGTGCCTGCTCAAGCACGTCATCCTCGTCGAAGACCAGCGCCTCCTTGCCGCTGAAGTGCTTGAACACCGTGGTGACGGCGACGTCGGCGGCGTCGGCGACATCACGCAGGCTCACTTCGTGGTATCCGCGCTGCAGGAACAGCCGCAGCGCCTCGCGGGAGATCGAGGCCCGGGTGGCGGCCTTCTTGCGCTCGCGGCGTCCCATGGCGGCCAGTGACGGATCGGTAGTCATGAGAGAAGCTTAGCGGACTGATTCTTAAAGTGTAACGGTTGCACTTTTGGAATGATCGTGCTTCTCTGTAGGCACCAAGGGTTGGCATCTTGCCGCCGGGCCGCAGAAATTCAGGAGGAGCCATGACCACCACCGAATCCGCTACCACCGACCGCGAACTGGTGGGCGAACTACCGCGAAACCCGCGAATCGCCATCATCGGTGCCGGCCCCGGCGGCCTGACCTGCGCCCGGATCCTGCAGCAGGCCGGCGTCGCTGTCACCGTTTACGAGCGGGACGCCGATGCGCACGCCCGCGACCAGGGCGGCACCCTGGACATGCAGGTCGAGACCGGGCAGAAGGCGCTGCGGGCCGCCGGCCTGCTCGAGACCTTCCTGGCAACGGCCCGGCCCGAGGGGCAGGACATGCGCCAGCTCGACAAGAACGGTGCCGTGCTGATGGAACACCTCGCCGAGCCGGGCGAGCTGGACAACCCGGAGATGGACCGCAGCGACCTGCGTGACCTGCTGCTGGAGTCGCTCGCCCCCGGAACCATCCATTACGGCCAGGGCCTGCAGTCGGCCCTGCCTCTGGGCAACGGCGTCCACGAGCTGCACTTCAGCGACGGCAGCAGCACCGAGGTCGACCTGCTCGTCGGCGCCGACGGCGCCTGGTCCAAGGTGCGGCCCCTGTTGTCGCCGGAGCAGCCCTTCTACGAGGGCGTGATGTTCGTCGAGGTTCGCCTGCGGGACGTCGACGACGCCCACCCGGCGATCGCGAAGCTGGTCGGCAACGGTGGCATGTTCGCCATGCAGGACAACAAAGCCCTCATTGCTCAGCGCCAGTCCCGCGGCCGCATCCGGGTCTACGTGGCCTTCCGGGACGAGCTCGACTGGGCCACCCGGCGCGGGCTCGACGTCGCTGACGCCGGCGCCGTCCGCGCGTTCCTGCTGGAGAAGTTCCACGACTGGACGCCGGAGCTGCGCAGTCTGCTGAGCGACTGTGACGACGAGTTCATCGCCCGCCCGATGTTCTCCCTGCCCGTCCCGCACCGGTGGAACACCCGCGCCGGCGTCACCGTCCTCGGTGACGCCGCGCACCTGATGTCGCCGTTCTCCGGCCTCGGGGCGAACACTGCCATGCTGGACGGCGCCGACCTGGCCGCGGCCGTCATCAAAAGCCCGGATCTGCTGCACGCCGTTGCCGGCTACGAGGCGATCATGCTGCCGCGGGCGGCGGTGAACGCGGCCGGCGCCCACGAGGGTCTGCAGGGAGCCCTGGTGGACGGGCTGCCGGACATGGGCCATTTCGACGACGAACACCCCGATGGTGCGGCGAGGTGAACTCCTGACCGCCGAACCCGTTCGACCGGTCCGGTATGCCGGATGATCAGGGCATGGACGACGACAGCTTCCCGATCATCGCGCTGGTGTGCTCGGCCGGTGGTCTGGAAGCGCTGAGCACGATCCTGCGGGGGGTCACGGCCGGCTCACCGGCCGCCTGGATCATCCTTCAGCACACGTCCCCGGAGCATCCGAATGCACTGGCCGCGATTCTGGACCGCCAGACCGCTCTGGACGTGGCCCCGGCCCGTGAAGGCAGCGAGCTGGTGCCGGGCCGGGCACTGGTCGCCCCCTCCGGCCGGCACACCCTGATCACGGCCCGGCTGAGTGTCGCCTTGATTCCTTCCGGCACCGCGCCCCCGTACCGCCCCTCGGCCGACCTGCTGCTGACCACCCTGGCCCTCGCCGCTGGCCCGCGAGCGGTCGCGGTGGTGCTGACCGGGTTGGGCAACGACGCCGCCACCGGGGCCACGGCGGTGCATCACTGCGGTGGCACGGTGGTCGTCTCCAGCCCCGCCACCTCCACGCAGCCCTCGATGCCGCGGGCCACGATCATGCGCGGCGACGTCACCGACCACGTCGTGGCCCTGCCGGACGCCGCTGAGCTGCTCACGCTCATCGCTGGGGGCCCCGGCCCGAGGCGGCCGGCCGGTTGAGCCCACGCGTCGACGCCGGCGCTCCAGACCCGCCGACGGCAGCCGTTCGGTGCCCCAGACCCTAGAATGACCCTGATCGGACCTCCTCGTACGAGGCGGTTCAGTGCCGCCGCCCATTGCCTGCGAGGGGGAATCGGATGACCACGCCGCAGGAGATCGCTCGTTTTCTGAGCGATCTCGACGGACGGCGTGAGCGCCTGCTGAACCTGATCGGCGACGACGGAGCGGGGCGCGACGCCTTGGCCGGTGAGATTCACGAGCTGGCCGAGCAGCTCATCGTCGCCGACGAGGAGCTGCGGGTTCAGTCCGAGGAGCTGGCCGACGCGCGGCGCCGGATCGAGCGGCTGGGCGCCGCCGGCACCCTCGAGCGCTCGTCGTCCCAGGCGGGGGTGCTGACCGACGACCGGGGAGTGGTGCTGGAAACCAACCGGGCCGCGGACCAGCTCCTGATGCACTCGGTGATGCAACTCAAGCCTCGCCCGATCGCCACCTGGTTCGCGGTCGCCGACCGGGCCGCCATCCGGTCACTGATCAGTGCCCTGCGGGCCGGCGCTCCCGAGGCGACCACCGGATCGGCGTCGATCAGCCGGCCGGACGGCACCACGGTGCCGGTCGCGGTATCCGTGGTCGCGGATCCGGGCCGCGAGCCACCGGTCTTGCGCTGGCAGTTGAATGAGCTGGCCGATAGCGCGGCCCCGGTGCTGCAGCTGGTCCGGCCCCCGGTCGCCGAACCGGAGCCGCAACTCGTTTCCGAACTGGCCGACTTCGCCGCCACCCTGGCCCTCCTGCCCACCGTCGATGCGGTGCTGGAGGCTACGCGTGACGCGGCCCTGCACCTGATTCCCGAAACCGATGAGGTCACCGCCCGCCTGGCCGAGCGCTCCACCGACGCCCCGACGTCCAGGCCCGAGAGGGCATCGGTGCTGTCCGTGTCGCTGCCGCAACTGCTGCCCCGCCAGCCGAAGGCCACGCTCACCCTGTCCGCCGACGCGCCGGGCTCGTTCGACGAGCACACCACCCGGATCGCCACCGCGCTGGCCACCCATGCCGGGGTGGCCCTGGCCCGGGTGATCAACGAAAGTCAGCTGCGCACCGCGATCGAGCGGCGTCAGCACATCGGTGAGGCAGTCGGAGTGCTGGTGGAGCGGCACAAGATCACCCCGGGCGCCGCGTTCGAGCAGCTCGTTCAGGTGTCCAACTCGCGCAACATCAAGGTGCGCGATCTGGCCCAGGCCATTCTGGATGCGGGCCAGGACCCCCCGCGTTTTGCGCCGTCCTGATGATCATTGAGGATCCTGCCTGCAGAACAGTCGGGCGCCGATCACTGCCGGCAGTCGCCGAACGGAGCCGGAACGATGGAGCCTGACCGCCAGCTCGAACCCGGCCGAGAGCCGGAGGCCCAGGATCCGGCGTTCGAGCGGCTGCTCGAATTGCTCCGGGACAGCCGGGCCTTCGATTTCACCGGGTACAAGCGGCCGAGCCTGATGCGCCGGGTCCGGCACCGGATGCGCGAGGTTGACGTCGACTCGTTCGACGACTACCAGGACCTGCTTCAGCTCGACCCGAACGAGTTCACCGCGCTGTTCAACACGATCCTGATCAACGTCACCAGCTTCTTCCGGGACGCCGACACCTGGACCGAGCTACGTGAGAACGTGCTGCCCGAGCTCCTGAAGTCCATCGACGGCGGCCCGGTGCGCGTGTGGAGCGCCGGCTGTGCGGCCGGCCCGGAGGCCTACTCGATGGCCATGCTGCTGCACGACCTGATGGGCGGCAGCTTTCGGGAGCGGGTCAAGATCTACGCCACCGACATCGACGAGCCGGCCCTGACCCACGCCCGCCAGGCCGCCTACACCGAGCGTGAGATCACCGGGCTGCCGGAGGATTTTCGCGATCGCTACTTCGACCTCGTCGGCGAGCGGTACGTGTTCACGCCCGACCTTCGGCGCAGCGTGATCTTCGGGCGTAATGATCTCACCCGCGATGCGCCGATCTCGCGGGTCGACATCCTGCTCTGCCGCAACACCCTGATGTATTTCAACGCCGAGGCGCAGTCCCGGGTTCTGCGCCGCCTGGGGTTCGCCCTGCGCCAGAACGGGCTGCTGATTCTGGGCAAGGCCGAGATGCTGCTCAACCACTCCTCGGCGTTCGACGCCGTCGACCTCAAACACCGGATCTTCCGCCGGGTCCGGACCGACCTGGTCGAGAACGCCAGTTTTGGGGTGACCCGCCGGCCCGCGAGCCGGCCGGCCCTGTCCGAGAGCGTCGCGATGCTGCGCAACGAGCTGGTGCTGAACAACCCGGTGGCCCAGATCGCCGTCGACGCCGGCGGAGACCTGGCGATGGTCAATCACCGGGCCAACGGCATGCTCGGCCTGTCTGACCGCGACCTCGGCCGTCCGTTCCAGGATCTCGAGGTCTCGTACCGGCCGGTCGAGCTGCGCTCGCAGCTGGCCGCAGTGATCGAGAGCCGGGCGCCGGTCTGGCTGCGGGAGATCGAATGGCGTCGCCTGGGCCCCGACCCGGCTTTCGTGGACATCCAGCTGGTGCCGTTGACAGACCTCAGCGGCGGGGTGCTCGGGGTGTCTATCACCTTCACCGACGTGACCCGGTTCCGGCAGTTGCGGGTCGAGGTGGAGACGGCCAACCATCAGCTGGAGGCGGCCTACGAGGAGCTGCAGTCGACCAACGAGGAGCTGGAGACGACGAACGAAGAGCTCCAGAGCACGGTCGAGGAACTGGAAACCACCAACGAGGAACTCCAGAGCACCAACGAAGAGCTGGAGACGATGAACGAGGAGCTGCAGTCGACCAACGACGAGCTGCAGAGCACGAACGAGCAACTGGGCGAGCGGACGGTCGAGATCACTGACCTCAACGCGTTCATGCAGACCATCCTGAGCAGCCTGCGGGCGGCGGTGATCGTGCTCGACCGCGAGCTGACCGTGCAGGTCTGGACCAGACAGGCGCAGGACCTGTGGGGGCTGGCCGAGACCGAGACGGTCGGGCAGCACGTGCTGAACCTGGACAGCGGGTTACCGATCACCGAGCTTCACCCGTGGCTGCGAGCCGTGATCACCGGTCAGCGCGATGCCGTGGTCGGGCAGTTCGTCAAGGCGGTCAATCGCCGAGGTCAGACGGTCGAACTGCGGATCAACGTGACAGCGGTGACCGCCGGCGGTACTCCCACGGGGGCCCTGATCGTGATGGAGAGCCTGTCAGGGGACACTCAGCTGCCGGACGAGCCCGGCGAATGACCTCCGAAGCACACCGGCAGGCCCTCGGCTCGCTGCGGACGGTGGCCCTGGACGCCCCGGACATCCAGGGCCTGGCCCGGTTCTACGAACAGTTCGCCGGCTGGCAGCGCCGGCCTGACGACGACGACGACTGGATCACGCTCGACGCCCCCGACGGCTGGCGGATCGGCCTGCAGCAGGCCACCGACCTGGTACCGCCGGACTGGCCCGGCCAGGACCGCCCGCAGCAGGCCCACCTCGACTTCCGGGTGCCGGACCTCGACGCCGGCACCGAGCGCGCCCAGAACCTGGGTGCCACCGTGCTGCGCCGCAACGAGCAGTGGGCACACCCTGGCCGATCCGGCCGGGCACCCGTTCGACCTGTGCCTGAAGCTGGACGCTCCGCGAATGACCCTGGCGGGGGTCACTCTGGACTGCCCCGACGCCAAGGCGCTCAGCCACTTCTACGCGCAACTTCTGGGCCCGGCGGTCACGTACGAGGGCGACGGCATGGCCATGATCGGTCAGGACGGCGAGCGCCCGGTGATGTTCCAGCAGGTCGAGCACTATCAGCCGCCACGTTGGCCGGATCCGGCGTATCCGCAGCAGATCCACCTCGATGTGATGGTCCAGGACATCGACGCGGCCGAGCAGGCCGCCTTCGACATCGGTGCCACCCGTCTTGAGGGCTCGGGCGAGGACTGGCGGGTCTACGCCGATCCGGCCGGCAAGCCGTTCTGCCTGGTGTTCCCGGTCTGAGTGCGGGTCAGCTGGCCTGGGCCAGAGCGGCGACGCGTTCGGCGGCGCGCTGCTGGCGGGCGGCCTGCCGCTCGGCCTTGAGGATCGCCTCGCGGTCCTCCTCGGTCAGCCCGCCCCAGACGCCGTAAGGCTCGCCCACGCCCAGACCGTGTCGACGGCACGCGTCGATGACCGGGCAACCGGAGCAGACCTTGACCGCCGCGGCGTCTCGGCGGGCCCGGGCCGGGCCGCGCTCGCCCTCGGGGTGGAAGAACAGCGTCGGATCGGCCTTCAGGCACGCCCCCTGGTACTGCCATTCGTACAGGTCAGCGACAGGTTCCGGGAGCCGGGACAGTTCAGCCATGGTGATCTCCGCCAGTCAGGTCGTGGGGGTCAGGGGTAGCGCCTTTCGGTGATCAGGACACTAGCAACCGTTGCACAACTTGTTCAAGCCAATCGCGCCAAAACTTGTTCAGATGCGATGCGCGGGCTCCTGACCGAAGATCCCGAGAGGTCGGACGGTGGTGCGGGCCGGTGATCAATTAGCACCACGCTTGATCGCAGTATTTGGTCCCCGCCTGGGTCGCCCGAAGCTAAAGTGCCCGATATGACACGACTGAGAAACATCGGCGTAACTGTGGCCGTGTCCGGCCTCCTGGTCGCTGGGGGAGGGGGCGTGACGAGCGCCTCGGCCTCGCCCGTGGCCCGCACGTCGGGTGGGCGGGTCGGCGTCGTGCAACCGGTGCTGGCGAATCGGGTCGCGGCCAAGCCGAAGCCGAGGGAGTACAAGAACTGCACCAAGCTGAACAAGGTCTACCCGCACGGCGTCGGCAAGAAGGGCGCCGAGGACAAGGTGAGCGGCAAGACCGAGCCGGTCACGAACTTCGCCGTCAGCAAGAAGACCTACAAGTTGAACAAGAAGTCCGACCGGGACAAGGACGGCATCGCCTGCGAGAAGCTCTGAGGCGTAGGGCTGACATCCGGGCGTGGCCAGGCACGGGGGCCCTGAACGGCGCTCAAGGTGAGCCGATCACTGTGAGCTTCGCCGGTTCGGCGTCCCCGATCCGGATTTCGGCCGGCCCCGGTCGGGCTGAGGCCGGGACCGTGACCGCGACCTCCAGATGAGCGGTCCGGGGATCGGCGTCCGCGCGAGCGAGTTCGGTGCTGACCTGCGACTGCGTCCAGGTGATCGCCTGGTCCCTCAGGGCGTGCCCCCAGGTGCCGCCATTGGTGTCGTTGCAGTCACTCCACAGCCAGTCCGCGCTGACCTGCAGCGATTGGCCCGCCGTGACTTCGGCGACCGAGGTCTGGCTCCGATGGGCAACGCAACCGGCGGACGAGTCGGTGGAGCTGGAGCACCCCGACAGCAGCGCCGTAGAAAGGCCCAAGCACGCGAGAACGGGTGCGAGCACGCGATGAGGTGTGCGCATGTCAACTCCTGCGGTGAAAGTCCCCGTGACGCCGACCGCAAGGCGGCACGAGGCCAGTGTGACTGCTCGATCCTGGTTCGACGCAGCTGACCTGGGGGTTCGTTCCGGCCGGGCGCGAACGAGACGAGACCGAGATCGGCGCGGCGTCAGCGCCACGTCAGGCCGGCTTCAGCCTGCACTGCCAGCGTTCTGAACGGCGCCCGCTCAGCGGTCGCCGCCGGGCTTCCCAACCGGGATCCGGCTGAGCAGCATCACTGGGGAACCATGAACATCGTCACGAAGAAGCTGAGCCGGGCCGCAGGGCTGGCTCTGGCCGGCGCCGGGATCGCCGGTTTGAGCCTGGCCGGGTCGGCGAATGCCGTGCCGCTGCCGACGCCGGCTCCGACCATCAGGGCCGGCAGCACCTGCGCCTTCCAGACCAGCAACGGTCACTACGTCACCGCTGTGGGCGGTGGCGGCCGGACCACGGACGTCATCCATACCGACGCCACCCGGATCGGTTCCTGGGAGAAGTTCATCATTACCAGCGATTTCGCCCTGCGCACCCAGTTCGGGTACTACCTGACGGCGGTCGGAGCCGGCGGGCGGACCACCGACGTGATCCACTCGAACGCCACCAGTGTGGGGACCTGGGAGAAGTTCTTCGTCGACTCGGTCGGCAACGGCCAGTACGTGATCGAGACCTACAACGGGTACTTCGTGACCGCTGTCTGTGGCGGCGGCCGGACCACCGACGCGATCCACACGAACGTGATCAGCGCGGGCTCATGGGAGAAGTTCCGGCTCGTCTGCGGCGTCTGACCGGTTGGGGTACGGCGGTTCCCGCGGCTTCCAGCGCCGGGGAACCGCCCTTGGCCCCAGCTGAGGTCAGGTGGCGTCGACGAGTCGCTGGATGGTCGCGGCCAGCCATGGCCGCAGGTCGTCCGGTTCGCCGAGATCGTTGCGAAGAACTCGCCTTCGGGTGGAGACGCCGAGCACGAAGGCGTCGATCGCGGCCGCCCGTGACCGGGCCTCGGCCTCGCTGAAGCCGTGGTCGTGCAGGCTGCGCACGAGCGGCTCGAGCGACTGCACGTCCAGGAAGTGAGCCAGCGCTTCGGCGGCCTCGGGTCGTTCACCCGACGCGCGCTGCAGAACCAGCAGGGGATCCTCGCCGTCCAGGCCCGACCAGCGGCGCACGATGCTCTCGGCCAGACGGACGCCGAGGGTCTCGCGCGGGCCGGAGAAGACCGGGTCCAGTTGCAGTTCGGTCTTCGTCGAGGCCAGGAACAGGCCCTCCTTGCCGCCGAAGTAACGGGTGATGAGGTTGGGGGAGACGGCCGCGGCCTGGGCCACGGCCTTCACCGTGGTCGCCGCGTAACCGTTCTGGGCGAAGAGCCGGCGCGCCTGGTCGAGGATCGTCCGGCGGGTCGCCTGAGCGTTCCGGGGGCGGGCTGCTGCTTGCGTCACCCGGCGAGCTTAACTCATGTGTACACGAGTACACATGATGTGTATCTTCGCACACATGACCTCTTCAGCACCGCCGATGGCCACCGATGAAAGCCTCGCTGACCTCCGCCGGCGCCTGCGCGCGACCCGGCGCTCCCGTGTCCCCGGCCGCGACGACTCCGCCCGCGGGATACGGGGTGCCTACCTCGACGCCCTGCTGGAGCATTGGGCCGAGAAGTACGACTGGCGAGAGCATGAGCGCCGCATCCGGGCCCTGCCCTGGCAGAGCACCGGAACCGGCGAGAGCCGGTTGCGAGTGATCCATCAGCGTTCGACCGACCTCCGGGCGCCGGTCGTGCTGCTCCTGCACGGCTGGCCCGACTCCGTGCTGCGCTTCGAGCGGCTCCTGCCTCGCCTGATCGGCTATCACGTCGTGGCCCCGGCGCTGCCCGGCTTCCCGTTCGCACCCGCCCTGACCACCACCGGCATGTCGGTGACGCGGATGGCGCAGGTCGTTGCGGCCGGCATGGCCGAGCTCGGTTACCAGCGGTACGCCGTCTCGGGCGGGGACGTCGGCGGGGACGTCGCCGAACTGCTCGCGGCCGGGCACCCGGATCGGATCACCGTGCTGCACCTGACCAACGTGTCGGCGCGGCACGCGGTCTTCGCCGACCCGGCCGAGTTGGCGCCGGAGGCGAGGGCGTACCTGGGCGAGGCCGGAGCCTGGTTCCGCTCGGAGGGCGGGTACATCGCCGAGCAGTCGTCGCGCCCGAACACCCTGGCCGTCGCCCTGAGCGACTCACCGGCCGGCCTGGCGGCCTGGATCGTCGAGAAGCTGATCGGCTGGAGCGACACGACCGGGGGAATCCAGACGTCGTTCAGCCACGACGAGATCCTGACCTGGGTCACCGCCTACTGGCTGACCGAGACGATCGGCACCTCGTTCGCGCCCTACGTGGAGCCCGCCAAGATCCCGGACCGGGTCGAGACACCAACCGTGATCAGTGCTTTCGGGCACGACAGCAAACCGGCGCCACGCAGCTACGCCGAGGCGTTCGTCAACGTGCGCGACTTCATCGAGCACGAGCACGGGGGGCATTTCGCCGCCTGGGAGCAGCCGGCTACCTACGCGAGCGACGTGAGCCGGGCCTTGCTCGATCACGTTCCGGTCTAGGACGTCGTTCTGTGGACGTCGCTCTGGGACGTCGCGATCAGGCCGCGAGCGCGTCCAGCGTGGCGGTCGTCTGCGGGTCGAGGACGACGGACCCGGCCTGGAGGTTCTCCTCGAGGTGGGACAGCTGGGAGGTGCCCGGGATCAGCAGGATGTTCTCGGAGTGCCCGAGCAACCAGGCCAGCCCGACCTGGGTGGCGCTGACGCCGAGGCGTTCGGCGGCCGCGCGGACCTCGGGGTGCTCGGTGACCTTGGGCAGGCCCGGGAACGCCGAGCCGAGCGGGAAGAACGGCACGTAGGCGATGCCCTGCTCGCGGCTGAGCTCCACCAGCGGCTCGTCGTCGCGGCTCAGCAGGTTGTACGCGTTCTGGATGCAGGCGATCGGGGTGCGTTCCAGGGCGTGGCGGACCTGTTGCGGGTTGACGTTGCTCAAGCCCACCCCGGCGATCTTTCCCTCCTCGCGCAACGCGATCATCTCGTCGAGCTGGGCGTCGAAGTTCGCGGTCGGCCCGGGCTGGCCCGGGTCGGACAGGCGCAGGTTGACCGCACCGAGGCGCTCGACCCCGAGGGCGGCCAGGTTTGCCTCGACCCCGGCGCGCAGCTGGGCCGGCTCCTGGGCCGAGATCCAGCCGCCCTTCTCATCCCGTTCCGCGCCCACCTTGCTGACCAGAACGAGATCGTCCGGGTAGGGGTGCAGTGCGGCGCGGATCAACTCGTTGCTCACGTCGGGGCCGTAGTACTGGGCGGTGTCGATGTGGTTCACGCCGGCCTCGACCGCTCTTCTCAGGACGGCGAGGGCCTCCTGACGGTCCCGAGGCGGGCCCATGACCCCGCGGCCGGGCAGTTGCATGGCGCCGAATCCGACCCGGTGCACCGGCCGGCCGACGAGGGGAAAGGTTGAGGTCTGCAGATCTGTCACGGCTTCATTCCTACTGCGCGGGGCCCGGGCCTGCCACTGCACGACACGCCCGCGAAGGCGTCAGCCGCGGTTGCCGAACTCCTGGCTCCACCAGATGGCGCCGTTGTCGTCGCGCACGGCGCCGACCCCGATGTCCTTGAACCCGCAGTTGAGGATGTTGTCGCGGTGGCCCTCGTCCTGCATCCAGCCGCCGGAGTTGAAGGTCGTGCTGACGCCGTTGACGGTTTTGGTGAACGATCCGCCGTACATCACCGAGTGCGCGTCGACCCACCAGACTCCGCCCGGGCCGCCGGCGGCGTTCTCGCCGATGCTGGTCCAGCCGGTGTAACCGGCAGCGGTGAAGCGGGTGCCGAGGTCCTGCTCACCTGGGAAGAGGTGCCCCTCGGCCTGGTTGGCCAGCTCGAACCCGGCGTGCTTGCGCGCGGCGGTCACCAGGGCGGCGTCCTTGGTGACCGGGCCGCACCCGACCTTGGCCCGCTCGACGTTGGTCAGCGCGATCACCTCGTCCTCCAGGGCGGCGTCGCCGGTGGAGGCGGGCGCGCTCGGGGTCGGGCTGGTGGTCGGAGCCGCTGTGGTCGGCTGCGTCGTGACCGGCACGGTCGTGGTTGGGGTGGTCGGGGTGGGGGCCGGCGTGGTGGGGTCGGGCCCCGGGGTGGTCGGGTCGACCGTCGGCGCCGCGGTGGTGGGGTCGGGTTCCGGGGCCGTGGTGGTCGGGTCGGCCGGCGGTGTGGTGATGCTCGGTCCGCTCGTGGAGGCCGACGGGGTCGGGTCGACCACCGCGGTGGTCGGCGGCGCCGTGGGAGGGTCCGAAGGGGCCGGGGTGGTCGGGGTGGTCGGGGTGGCGCTCGGCGTGGTGGAGGGGGTCGTGGGGGTCGGCGTCGGCTTCGGGTGGTGCCGGTGGTGGTGGCGCTTGGGGAAGGTGTGATGGCCGGTCGCCGCGGGCCGGGTGTACGTGAGGGCGGCGTTGGCCGAGCCCAGAGTCGCTGAGGACAGCTGCGTGTGAACCGCCTTGGACGATCCCAGGCTCAACGGGACCAGGCCCAGCACGAGGATCATCAGGACCGCGGCCGGCACGACGAACTTGATCACTGAGTGTTGGTACCAGCGGCGCGGTTCACGATGCATTTCAGGAGCTCCCGGTTCGGCGGATCTGACTGGCTTGTCGGAAATTAGCAGCCATCGAGCCCCATGGAGCGCTCCCAATCAAACATCAACTATCAAAAAGTGTTGATTTTCAAACTTTTACCGAGGCTTGGGCCGTGCATATCGCAGGCACCGCTGGAAGATATCGGTGGCTTAGAGTGCTCTTGAATGACGGACGATCGCCGCCGGCAGTGGTGGTTCCGGCAGGTCACTGATGGTGGAGTGGACGGTGGCCCGCAACCAGCGCTGGGCCGGATCGTCGTCCAGTCGCGGATGCCAGACCATCAGGTAGTTCAGAGGCTCGATCTCGGCCGGAGCCGCCACTATGCACATGGTGGGGTCGGTGGCGTACTGAGCCACGAGGCGCCAGGGCAGGGTGGCCACGAGGTGGGTTCCGCGCACCGACAGCGGCGCGGCCGAGTGATAGGGCACGCTCAGGCTGACCGAACGCGGGGCGGCCAGTCGCCGGTCGATCAGCGTCTGGTGCCCGGCCACCACCGCGACCTCGACGTGGGAGCAGTCCAGGTACTCCGGCGTGGACAGGCGCGAGCGGCTCGCCAGCGGGTGATCGGCCGACATCAGGCAGACGAAGGTGTCGTCGATCAGCGGTTGCGAGCGCAGGCCGGCCGGACCGGTGCCGGCGGCGAACGCGAGGTCGGTGAGGCCGTGTTCGACGTCCTCGAAAACCTGGTCGTTCCAGGCTCGAAACACCAGCCGCGACCCGGGGGAGGCGCGAAACACCTGCTGGAACAGGGGAGGCCCGAAGGCAATTGCTGGATAGTCGGTTCCGGCGACCCGGAAGGTCTCGGTGGCCTGGGCGGGGTCGAAGACCGGCTCGGTGAAGAGGGCTTCGAGTTCGGGCAGGATCGTCTCCAGTTGCCGCTGCAGTCGCTGGGCCCGAGGGGTGAGCTGGTAGCCGTTGCCGCTGCGGACCAGCAGTTCGTCGTCGAGGGTCTCGCGCAGGCGTTGCAGAGCCCGACTCATCGCCGGCTGGCTGAGACTGACCCGCTGGGCCGCCCGCGAGACGTGCCGTTCCTCCAGCAGGGCGGCCAGCGGGGCCAGCAGGTTGAGGTCGATCCGCTCAATATGCGTCACCTGAATATCGTACATCTCAAGCATTCATTGGACACATAGTCCGGCGGGGTGGAGGCTCGATCCAATCGGCTGACCGGATCACCTGGCCGGCCCCACCATCATGAGAACGGTAGAAACGATGACGCAGTCGCAGCGAGACGCGCTGGACGCCATGGCGCGTAACTCACCTCTCGACCTGGGCGGTGACGTCCTGGAGCAGCGTGTCCTCTTCGAGGAGATGCTGGGCTCGTTGCCGGCGCCCCAAGACGTCACATCGGTCGCCGGTGAGCTCGGTGGCGTGCCGGTCGTCACCATCAGCCCGGCGAACGGCGTCTCCGACAAGGTGATCTTCTACCTGCACGGCGGTGCATATGCCATCGGGTCGGCCGCCCTCTCGGTGGGCCTGGCCGGCGAGATCACCCGGCGCACGGGCGCTCGCGCCGTCTCGATCGACTACCGACTGGCGCCCGAGCATCCCTTTCCGGCCGGCCCGAACGACGTCCTGAACGCCTATCGGGGCCTCCTCGCCGACGGGGTGCGGCCCGGCGACATCGCCGTCGTCGGCGAGTCCGCCGGTGGCGGGTTGGCGACCGGCCTGCTGGCGAGCCTGAGTGAGGCCGGCTTGCCCCAGCCGGCCGGCGCGGTGCTGATCTCGCCGTGGGTCGACCTGTCGATCACCGGCGAGAGCATGACCTCGAAGGCAGCGGCTGACCCCTCTCTGACCGAGGCCGGCCTGCGCCGGCGGGCCGGTGACTACCTGGGCCCGGTCGACCCCGGCACGGGCCCGGCCAGCCCGCTGTTCGCCGATCTGAGCGGTCTGCCGCCGTTGCTGATCCAGGTCGGCTCGCACGAGATCCTGCTCGATGACGCCGTGCGGTTGGCCCGGCGGGCCGCCGGCGACGACGTGTCGGTGCAGTTGCAGGTCTGGCCCGGCGTCCCGCATGTCTTCCAGGCCTACACCGGGCTGCTCGACGAGGCCGGGGCGGCCCTCGACGACGTCGGCGAGTTCATCACCCGGCACTGGTAGCAGAAGCCGGCCCCGAGTTCGGGCTGCTGTCCAGTGGCAGGACGGTGCGCGCTCGAGCGCGCTCATTTCGCTTGGCGACGGCCCGGATCCGGCGCTACAGTCGCAAGGCGAAGTGACCGCTTTTCGGCCGCGTCGTATGCGGGTGCGGATGGTCGAGCCGACGGCTTTCGCACCGCGCGTGAGCGGGAGGCCGAAGCTCGATCCCCGCCGGGTCAGAAGCGGAGTGATCGATGGGCCCCGAGCAGTTGCCTCAGGTGTGGACTCAGCCCGGCGACGACGTGCACGGGAGCGTCGAGGTCAACCGCATGATCGGCGCCGGCGTCGGTGTGATCATGATCCAGCACCGCCTGTCCTACGAAGCGGCTGCCGCCGAATTGCGTGACCTGAGCCGGCAGACCCGTCGCAGTCTTCTGGCCCTGGCTCAGGATTTACTCCGGGCCGCCGACCCGCCTCTGGCTCGCGCCGAAATGGTCGACGCGGTTGCTGGGCCCCCACGGGCCTGAAAGCCGGGCCTCACCTGCGTAACATGCTGATTCGCAGCAAGTCTCAGGCTCTCGACCGCACGGAGCCAAGATTCCTGGTTCCGATCCGGGCCAGATCGCTCCTGCTCGAAGTTCTCCTGCTGATTACTCTGCTGACCGTTTACGAGGGCGGTCGCCTGCTCGGCGGACATGACCAGGCGGGCGCTTTTGCCCATGCCCGTGATCTGCTGGCCGTCGAACGCGGGCTGCACCTGCCGGCTGAGCAGCATCTGCAGGCTGTGCTGCTGGACAGTGACCGGCTCGCGGACGCCGCCGACACTTTCTACCGGTTCGCCCACCTGAGCGTCACCGGGCTGAGCCTGCTGTGGTTGTTCCTCTACCGTCCCGACGCGTACCGGCGCACGCGCTCGGCCCTGCTCAGCGCGACGGGCATCTCGCTGGTGGTGTACATCCTGCTCCCGGTGGCTCCGCCCCGGATGATGCCCGGCTTCACCGACATCGCCCTGGTGCACGGGCAGTCCGTCTACGGCCCGAGCGGCAGCAACGCTCTCGCCAACCAGTACGCGGCCATGCCGAGCATGCACGTGGGCTGGGCGGTCCTCGTCGCACTGGCCCTCATCTATGCCAATGGCAGCCGGTGGCGCTGGCTCTGGCTGCTGCACCCACTGGCGACCGTGTTCGTCGTCGTCGCCACGGCCAACCACTACTGGCTCGACGCTCTGGTCGGAACCTTGATCGTGCTGGTGTCTTTCGCGGCCGCGACCCGATCGCCGGCGCGCGCCTGGCCGGCGTCCCTAAGCCCCGCCGTTGAGTTGGCCGGCCAGTCGTTCGTGCATGGACCGGCTGGCCGGGTTCAGCCCGTGGATGGTGACCTGCTTGCCGCGGGTGGCGTACTTGGTGGTGATGGCGTCGAGGGCGGCCACCGAGGAGGCGTCCCAGACGTGGGCCGCGGACAGGTCGATGACGACGGTGGGCGGGTCGCCGGCGTAGTCGAACTGGTAGACCAGGTCGTTGCTGGAGGCGAAGAACACCTCACCGTGAACCGCGTAGGTGCGGGTGGCGCCGTCCTCGGACAGTTCGCTGGTGACCTCGACCAGGTGAGCGACCCGGCGGGCGAACAGGACGCTGGCCAACAGGACTCCGGCGATGACGCCGTAGGCCAGGTCGTGGGTGACGACCACGACGGCGACGGTGGTGACCATCACCGCGCTCTCGCTGCGGGGCATTCGCCGCAGCGTGGCCGGGCGCACGCTGTGCCAGTCGAAGGTGGAGACCGCAACGACCACCATGACGGCGGTCAGCGCCGCCATCGGGATCCGGGCCACCAGCGGCCCCAGGGGTAGGACGAGGCACAGCAGCAGCACCCCGGCCGTGAAGGTGGAAAGCCTGGTTCGGGCGCCGCTGACCTTCACGTTGATCATGGTCTGGCCGATCATGGCGCAACCACCCATGCCGCCGAAGAAGCCGGTGACGATGTTCGCGATGCCCTGCCCCCACGACTCGCGATTCTTGTCCGAATGGGTGTCGGTGATGTCGTCGACGAGCTTGGCCGTCAACAGTGACTCCAGCAGCCCGACCAGTGCGATGGCCACGGCATAGGGGGCGATGATCTTCAGCGTGTCGATGGTCCACGGGATGTCCGGAAGGCCCAGGACCGGCAACGACGTGGGCAGGCGGCCCTCGTCGCCAACGGTCGGGATCAGGGTGTGGCTGCTGATGGTGATGGCGGTGACCAGGACGATCGCGATCAGCGGGGCCGGCACGAGGGTGGTGAACCGGGGCAGCAGCACGATGATGGCCAAGGCCAGGGCGAGCAAGGGATAGACCAGCCAGGGGACACCGAACAGGTTGGGCAGCTGGGCGGTGAAGATCAGGATGGCGAGGGCGTTGACGAAGCCGACCATGACGCTGCGGGGGACGAACCGCATCAGCCGGGCGGCACCGAGCAGTCCGAGGCCCACCTGCACGAATCCGGCCAGGATCACGGCGGCCACGACGTAGGGCAGGCCGTGGTCGTGGGCCAGGGGGGCGATGACCAGGGCCACCGAGCCGGTCGCGGCCGAGATCATGGCCGGCCGGCCACCGGTGATCGCGATGGTCACGGCCATGGTGAACGAGGCGAACAGCCCGACCCGCGGATCCAGGCCGGCCAGGATCGAGAACGAGATGGCCTCGGGGATGAGCGCCAGCGCCACCACCAGGCCGGCCAGAACCTCGACCCGCACGACCGTGGCCGGGAGCTTCCATGCCGGTCGCGCCGAGGGGGCGCCGGGCGGGGGGCCATCCGTACGAGCGGTGACGGAGACGCTCAACGCGCGAGACCCGACTCGGGACCGCTCGGGGCCGTGCTCGTGCTCATGGACCTGCCCATCTGTAGGACGACGCCGGCTCCTGAGGGCCCGCTGAGCAGAAATTACCGCAGCGGGAGGGTCAACCACGGTGTTGTGCCCCACCTGGTCGTGCGTTCGCGACCGAAATCACAGCCTGAATGGCTGATATGCCGTTGGGGCGAGCGGCGGTGCCGACCACGGATCTGACGTTACGTTAGATTCACGATCCTACCTTCACAGGCCGGCTGCTCGGTGGTTCCACCAGGTTCCGGTCCGGAAGCCACTCTCAGGACGGAGCCGGCCGATGCCCCTTCAGCCGCCATCGCCGCAGTTGCTGGCCCGCGCACCCAAGCTGCCCCAACCGGGCAGGCGCCCTCATCCGAACCCGCGTTCGGGTGACGTCTTCCTGATGGCCGCGGCCACTCTCGCCGTCGCGGCCGCGATTCGCTTCCTCGACCGGCGCTGGCAGCCTTTCGTGTAGGAGTTCCGTCGCCCGGCCGCGCCTACTTGGCGAAGAGGTCTTTGTAGGTCTGTCCGGATTGGGGGAAGGTGGTCATGAGGCGGTGGGTTCCGTCGGCGCCGTCGTATTCGAAGTAGGACTGGTAGGCGACGCGGTTGGTGGGGTCGGTGATGAAGGTGTGCATGCGTTTGATGTAGTCGGGGTCGTCGCCGCCGCCGTGGGCGTCGGTGCGGTTCCAGACTCCCCATTCGGGGATGGACATGGGTTTGTGTTTTTCGCGGGCGAAGGTGGACCAGAATTTGAGGCCGCGGGCGCCGCCGTAGATGGATTTGTCCCAGGCGGTTTTTTGGGCTTTGGTGCGGCAGGTCTGGTCGCAGTTGTTGGGGTAGGGGTAGGAGTCGGTGGCCCAGGCGTTGTCGTAGGCGTCGATGCCGATGTAGTCGACGACGTCGTCGCCGGGGTAGTAGTTGACGGCGTCGTAGGCGGAGTCGCCGTTGTTGGGGTTGAAGTCGAATTGGAATTGCTGGCCGGGTTGGGCGCGCATGGCGGCGACGACGTGGCGCCAGAAGGCGATGAAGGAGGCGGTGTCGGGGGTGGCCCAGCGGGAGCCTTGGATGTTGAATTCCCAGCCGAGGCGGATGATGGCGTTGGCCTGGCCGGTGGCGATGAGGCGTTGGGCGAGGTCGGTGTAGTACTTGTCGTATTCGCCGGTGGCGCCGCGTTGGATGGTGTCGGCCGGTTCGTCGGGCAGGAGGGCGACGGAGTAGATCATCCGGTAGCCGGTGTTCTGCCAGGTGGCCAGTTGGGTCTGGGGTTCGGCGATCTGGGCCCAGGTGGAGCGGAAGGTGAAGGTTTCGGCGTAGGTGACGTCGCGTCCGAGCCAGGTGCTGAATTCTTTGACCTGGCCGGGGTCGTCGCCGCGGAACACCCCGACCTGGGGGGTGACCATCGCTCGGGTGTCCGGCACGAGGGGGGTGCTGCTGTCGCGGCCGCGGTAGATCAGCAGGCCGGCGACCAGGGCCACGACCAGCGCCACCAGCACACCCCCACGCAACCAGCGGGGCCGGCCGGCAGCCAGGCCCGCACTCGGTGGAGGGCCGGCCGGTTCCGGGAACGTCTGATCCCGAGCCGGTGCATCGGTGGCCGGGCCGGCCGCGTGGCGGGAACGGCGCGCGCTCGGCTCGGTCATCGGTTTTGCTGTCTGGAGAAGATCACGTTCACCCGTCACGGAACTGAGAGGCTGAGAGCCGGCTGAGAAACCTCACGCTACGGAAGGTTTCGCTTCATCATAAGCACGAACCGGGCCTCGGCAACCGAGAAGCCACCAAGGAGGCAACCGGCCGGCCCGGGTGCGGGCCGCGAAATCGGTGACAAATCGCTTGGGTCAGCGGTCCGTAGGGGGTACCGTTCCGTCCACGTGACATCGAGCCAGGAGGTGAGACCCATGACCGCGGTAACCACATGGGTGCTCCCGTTCCGGGTCACGCTCGAGCGACTGACGTAGGGGTCGCCGGGAGCGCCTGTTCACTCAGGACTCCCGAAAGGTACGAATCATGCATTTCATCACCGAGACATCCTCGAACGGCATCGTCGAGCGCGAGTTCACCGTGGGGCCGGTCCCCGGCGTCCTCTGGTCACCGGCCACAGCCTCCGAATCGACCCGCCTGCCGCTGGTACTGATGGGCCATGGCGGCGGCAATCACAAAAAGTCGCCGGCCATGACCGGGCGGGCCGAGCGCCTGGTGACCCACGGCGGCTTCGCCGTCGCGGTCATCGATGCGCCCGGGCACGGTGGCCGGCCGCGCACGGCCCACGACGAGGAGCAGGTCGCGCTCATGCGCCGGGCGATGGCCGCCGGGGAGCCGCTGGGTCCGATCGTCGGCCCGTACAACGCCGACATCGCCCGGCGGGCGGTGCCCGAGTGGCAGGCCACCCTCGATGCCCTGCAGCAACTGCCCCAGATCGGCAGCGACGGGCCGGTCGGCTACCTCGGCGTCAGCATGGGCACCGCGATCGGCGTCCCGCTGACCGCGACCGATCCGCGGATCAGCGCCGCGGTCCTCGGCCTGTTCTGGTCCGCGACCCTGGCCGAGGCGGCGGGCCGGATCACGGTGCCGATCGAGTTCGTGCTCCAGTGGGACGACGAGAACATCGAACGCCAGGACGGGCTCGCCCTGTTCGACGCCTTCGCCTCGAAGGAGAAGACCCTGCACGCCAACGCGGGCCGGAGCAAGGAGCTGCCTCGCTTCGAGGCCGACAGCGCGGTCCGGTTCTTCGCGCGGCACCTGGGCCGGACCGCCGCGGCGCCGGCCTGACGTAGGAGGGGCGCGGTCCCGGACCTCGGCCGGAGGTCGAGCCACCGGCCGGTCCGGGCACCGCGCCCGTCGCCCTACCTGTCCTTACGGCTTCTTCGGGTCCTCTCCGTAGCCGTTGCACTGCCGGCCGCCGTTGATGCAGTACGACACGAGCTGGGCCTGGCGAGCGGCGTCCCAGCCGTTCATGAAGTCGAAGTGGAAGGAGTAGCTGGCCCCGGAGGAGTAGACCAGCCCGGCGGTGCTGCCGTTGTTCAGTTCGTACGGAACCTTGATCTCCAGCAGGGGCAGCGGCACCGGATGATCGGCGGGGCACACTCCCTTCACCGGGAAGGCCATGTGCGACTTGTGGTCGGCCGTGTCGAGATGGACGCCGTCCCAGCAGCTGGGTGCCTTGAGGTGGACCAGCAGCTTGGCCCCGGCGGGGCAGGCCGCCGGGATCTCGTCGCCCTTGTAGCCGGTGCACTGCCAGTCACCCTGGAAGGCAGCGGCGTTCGGCGTCTTCACGTCTCCGACCAGCAGCTTGAACCCGGCCGGGAAGGGCTTGACGGTCCGGTAGTCCTTGACTCCCGACTTGTAGTAGACCGTCGCCTGGCCGGTCACCACGGGCACGCCGTTCTGCAGCAGCGTCGGGAACCAGTAGCCCGAGGCGTCCTTGGTGTCCTGGCAGGACGTCGCCCCGCCGACCAGCGACTGCGGCGTGGAGTTGGCGTTCGTGGCCGGATTGCCGATGAACGTGTGGTTGTGGGATGCGCCGGCCAGGCCCGGGAAGACGATCGGGTCGTCGCTGAGACGATGGTTGACCGTGCAGTTCGCGTGCATCTCCTGGTACTGCGCCGGGGGCGGGGAATCGGCGGCCATCGCCTGGCTGATTCCCCCCGCCGTGGTCAGTGAGGCCACGATCGCGGCGACCGCCAACGGGGCGGCCAGCCTCCTGCGGCCGGCCGGGAACCGGACGTGCGAGAACGCTGAGCTGATACTCATGAATCGAATCTCCCTTGATTCTCACGGATCATGAAGAAGGGGCCGCAGGCAGGCGTCATGGCTTGACGGAGCCCGTTGCGTACCCCGGATCGGGGCCGGTTCCGACGCGGGAGGCGGACCGAGGTCTCAGCCGCGCGGGCTCGTCCCGATGGTCGAGCTCCGCGTGAGGAGCGCAGAGCCTCGAGCGCAGTCGCGAATCGGACGATCGCGACTTATGTGGTGGGGTTGAGTGCAGGTTGCACCGCCGCCTTTCGTGCTGTCAAGAGAAATCGCCACCGGCTGCGGTGAATGGGGGCCGAGGCGCTTCCGGCCGGCTCCGATCACCGCCCGGAAGCGGTTACATCAGTGCGCTTGTCGGCCGGAGGAGCTGGATCGGGCCTTGGCCATTGACATCGTCGGGGCCGGGCGGGATTGTTTGGGATAGCGCTTTCCAACAAAATCTTGAGCGCGTTTTCGAGGCGAAAGAGAGGTGGTGATGCCGACCCGGCGGTCAAGCGGTACGACGACGTGGTGGAGAACAGGAACGGGCTCGGCCGGGTCGGACGGCCGGCTGGGCCGAGTTGTCGTCAGCGGTAGAGAACAACCGTGACGCAGTCAATTCCGTGGTGATGCAGAAAACGACAGATCCAAAGCCCTTTCAGGAAGGCTGTTCATCGGGGGAGTCTCGTGGTTCACCGGTCAGAGCGGCGGTGCAGGCGGCCAGGTCGGCCAGAAGTCGCTGCTGGGCGGCGGTACTCAGTGCACCGGTCATGCGCCGCTCAATCCGGGCCACCTGCTCGCTGGCTTGCCGCAGGACCTGCCGGCCGGCCTCGGTGAGCTCGGTGGGCAGAACTCGACCGACCGGTGCGCTGCCCGGTCGGGTCAGCAGGTCGCGCGCCTCCAGGCCGAGCAGCAGGGTGTGCATCGACTGGCGGGTGACGAACACCCCTCGGGCCAGGTCCGAGGCTGACAGTCCCTCGCGCTGACCGAGCAGTTCAAGGCAGGAGTACTGGGAGACGGTCAGCCCCAGCGGGCGTAGGGCGGCTTCCATCGCCGCGCGCAGGGCCACGGTGGTCTGCTTCAGCGCGTACCCGATTGACAGTTCGAGATCACCTACGCCTTGCGTCATGTCAGTATTCTGACATACGTTGGTCGATGTCAGAATACTGACATCGACTTTCGAGGAGAACCCATGACCGTGACCGGACCGGACTTCATCGCCCTGCAGGTCCGCGACCTGGAGGCCGCGGCCGGCTTCTACGAGACCCGGCTGGGGCTGCGGCGGGCTCCGGTCAGCCCACCGGGGGCCGTGGTGTTCGCGACGACACCGGTCCCGTTCGCGGTGCGCACGCCCGTACCGGGGCTGGACCTCGACGTCGTCACGCCCAGGCCGGGGGCCGGGGTCGCCCTCTGGCTGGCCGCCGACGACGCCCAGGGACTGCACGACGACCTGGTCGAGGCCGGGGTCGACATCGTGAGCGTACCCATCGACAGCCCGTTCGGCCGAACCTTCACCTTCAGCGATCCGGACGGATATGCCGTGACTGTCCACGATCAGGCGTGAGGTGGCCGTGATGCGCACGACGATCGAGCAGGAGGTGGCCGGTCCCTGGTCGCTGGACACCAGCCGGGCCTTCTGGGAGGGCTTCGCCCCGGCGGCTCTGGGCGCGCAGCCCGCGGCCGGCGCCCTGCACACCGTGTTCCTGGTCGAGCGGGACTGGACGCGCGCCACCGCGAGCGTCACCCAGGACGGCGCCCGGGCCCGGATCACCGTCAGCGGGGGCGGGGATCTGGAGGCGGCCGCGGCCCAGACCGCCCGGTTCCTGTCCCTGGACGTCGATGCGCGCGGTTGGCCGGCGGTGGGTGAGCGTGACCCCGTCATCGGCGCGGCTCAGCAGCAGCTTCCGGGCCTGCGGCCGTGTGGGTTCCACTCGCCGTATGAGGCGGCCGGCTGGGCGGTGCTCTCGCAGCGCATCCGCATCACCCAGGCCGCCCGCCTGCGCGAGGACCTGATCGACAAGCACGGCGAATCGGGAGCTTTCCCGACCCCGGAAACACTGCGGGCCCTTGATCTGGACCTACCCGGGCGCAAGGGCGAGTACCTGCACGCCGTGGCCGACGCGGCCCTGGAGGGAGTCCTCGACGGCGTTCGCCTGCGCGAGCTGGACGCGTCGGCTGCCGTGGCGCGGGTGCAGCAGGTCAAGGGCCTCGGGCCGTTCGCGGCCGAACTGGTGGTCCTGCGCGGCGCCAACCATCCGGATGCGGTGCCGCAGCACGAGTCCCGGGTCGATGCCGAGATCGCCGAGCAGTACGGGCCCGGCACCGCCCTGGCCGACGTCGAGCGGGCCTGGCGGCCGTACCGCACCTGGGCCGTCGTCCACCTGCGGGCCCTGCGTGAACACCGCACGCACGAGATCGGTGCTCGTGCGGCGACGTCGAGGCACTGAGGCGACTATCGCGGTTCGCGCTCCAGAACGTCGACGACGCGAGCCAGCAGTTCGCCGAGCAGGTGCTGCTCGCCGTCGGTGAGCATGTCGAGCGAGGGGGCCAGGGCCCGGAAGGCGACGACGGTGGCCATCGGTCCGGCGTCGGGCGGGGTGGGGGTGTCCGTGAGAATCTGCTGCAGGACGGCCCGATACATGTGCTCGGCCAGGCCGGCGTCGCGCTGCTCAATCGCCGTCGCCAGCAGGGTCTGGACGGCGCCGACCCCGGCGGCCTGGATGAGGTTGACGGCACGCTGCTCGCTGACCCGAAGGCGTCCGGTCAGGGCAACCCGGTGGACCCGCGACTCCAGGACCTGTCGGCCGGACCGGGCCGCGGCCGAGTGCAGTACCCGGTCCGGGGCGCTGAGCAGCCGGAACAGGGCTGGATTGGCCATGCTGAACTCGATCTGCATCTGCCACCCGGCGTGCAGTTCGTCCAGCGGGTCGACGCCACCGTCGGTGGCCGCCTGCACGATGGCCGCCTTGGCCGACACGTAGGTAGCCATCACGTGCTCGGCCACCGCGTTCAGCAGACCGTCCTTGTCGCCGAAGAGGCGATAGATCATCGGAGCCTGGACACCGGCGCCCTCGGCCACGCCCCGCGTGGTCACCGCGGCCTCGCCCTGCTCCCGCAGCAGATCGGCCGCGACCTCGATGATCCGCGAGCGGGTGTCGTTGCGGCGGTCGGTGGTCTCGATCACGTACCAACGATACCGCAATCTTGCTATCAATGTGATTCCGCTGATACGTTGAAGATGTTTCCAACGATATCCAGGGAGAATCGATCATGATCGTCATCACTGGCGCCACCGGCGCACTGAACGGCGCCACCCTCGACCACCTGCTCGAGCGGGTTCCCGACGGCGAGATCGCGGTGGCCGTGCGCGACCTGGCCCAGGCCCCGCGGTTCGCCGAGCGCGGGATCGAGGTTCGCCACGGCGACTACGCCGAGCCTGCCTCGCTGCCAGGCGCTTTCGAGGGCGCCGACCAGTTGCTGCTGGTCTCCTCGAACGATGCGCATGCGGACGCCGTGAGCCTGCACACCACGGCAATCGAAGCGGCCGTCACCGCCGGCGTCGGACGGATTCTCTACACCAGTCATCAGGGCGCCGCGCCTGACTCTCCGTTCAAGCCGGCCCGCGACCACTTCGCCACCGAGCAACTGCTGGCCAAGTCGGGCATCGCGTGGACGTCGCTGCGAAACGGCTTCTACGCCCACAGCCTCCAGTGGCTGATGGGGCCGTGGCCCGAGACCGGCCGGGTCACCGTTCCGGGCGACGGGCCGGTGTCGTGGACCGCACGCGAGGACGCCGCCGAGGCGGCCGCCGTCATCCTTGCCTCCGACGGTGCCTACGAGGGGCCGACGACGCTGACCGCGAGTTCGGCACCGACGTTCGAGGAGCTCGCGACCATCGCCGCCGAGGTGAACGGGCGGACCATCGAGTTCGAGCCGGCCGACCCGCAGGAGTGGGTCGCCGCGCAGGTCGCCGCCGGGCAGGCCGAGCCGATGGTGCACTTCATCCTCGGTATGTACGAGGCCGCCCATGAGGGTTACTTCGCCGGCGTCGACCCTCTGCTGGGCAGCCTGCTCGGCCGTGAGCCGCGGTCCGTGCGTGACCTGCTCGCCCGGTCGAACTGAGCTGTTCAGGAACGGGTGAACGGCAGTGCGGTGTTCGTGCGCTGATCTAGCCAGTGCTCCAGGTCGGCCGCCGGGACGGGGCGCGACAGGTAGTACCCCTGGGCCTGGTCGCAGCCGTACGCTGTGAGTTCGTCCAGCACGAGCGCGGTCTCCACCCCCTCGGCCACCACCCGCAGGCCCAGGCTGTGGGCCAGGGCGATGGTGGATCGGACCAGGGCGGCGGCGCGGGTGTCGTCAATCATCGGAAAGACGAACGAGCGGTCCAGTTTCAGCTCGTCGATGGGCAGCTCGCGCAGGTAGGTCAGCGAGCTGTAGCCGGTGCCGAAGTCGTCGATCGAAATCTGGACGCCGTGCTCGCGCAGCCGCACCAGGATGTCCCGGGCGCGGGCCCGGTCGGTCATCAGGAATTCCTCGGTGATCTCTAGCTGGAGAGCCTCGGCGCCGAGCCGGCGAGCGGCCAGGCAGGCCGCGACGTAGTCGGGTAGCTCGGTGTCCAGCAGGGAACTCGCGGACAGGTTCACCGCGACGGTCAGGGTGAGACCCTGGTCTTGCCAGCGCGCGGCCTGGTCGAGAGCCTGGTCGAGGACCTGCTGGGTGAGGGCGGCCATCAGGCCGCTGTCCTCGACCAGATCGAGAAAGCTGTCCGGGTAGAGCAGCCCGCGGTCTGGGTGCTGCCACCGCACCAGTGCCTCCACGCTGTGGACGGCGCCGGTGCCCAGGTCGACCTTGGGCTGGTAGTGCAGGATGAACTGGCCCTGGCTGAGGGCGGCGCGCAGGTCCTGCAGGGTGCGCAGCCGGTCGTCGCCGACGGCGTCCTCGCTGCCGGTGAAGACGTGCGGGCGCGAACCCGCCTTCTTCGACCGGTACATGGCGATGTCGGCCCGGCGCAGGAGCAGGCCCACGTCGGTGCCGTGCTCGGGGAACAGGGACAGGCCGATACTGGCATCGACGCTGACCTCGATGCCCTCCAGGCTCAGGGGCCGGCTCAGGACGGCGCGCATCTTGGCTGCGACGACCAGCGCGGCGTCCTGGTCGACGCCGCTGAGCAGGACGGCGAACTCGTCACCGCCCAGCCGGGCCAGCACCTCGTCGTCCTGGAACACCTGGGCCAGGCGGGCTCCGATCTGGATCAGCAGCTGGTCGCCGGCGTGGTGACCGAGGCCGTCGTTGACCTCCTTGAACCGGTCCAGGTCCAGCAACAGCAACGCCCCCCAAGGCCGGCCCGGATCGGACAGACGGGCATTCGCGTCGGCGTAGAAGGCCCGCCGGTTCGGCAGGGCGGTCAGGTCGTCGGTGGTGGCCTGGCGCCGCAGGTCGGCCACCCGCACGAGCTGCCGGAAGGCCAGATGAGTCCGGCCGACACTGCCCAGAAGGGTCACGGTGGCCAGGACCACCGCCAGGACCGAGACATGGATCCGGGTGGTCGCGATCACCAGCACCGACAGACCGGCCAGCGAAGCCAGGATCGGCACGGCGAGCCCCGGCGGGCGGATCCGCGACTCGGCCTCGGCCGGTGGGTTCGAGCGGGCCCAGATGCTGATCAGCAGCATGGCGACGGCCCAGATGCCGTCCAGGGGTGTGCCGGCCACGTAGGAATCGTGCGAGACCCGCAGGGCGTAGACGATGTCCGCGGCGGCGAACAGCAGCAACCCGCTCAGCAGCGGGATCCAGTGACGGCTCACCCGCCCGCCCTGCACCGCGGCGATCCCGATGACCGTGGCCACCAGCAGAAGGTCGAACAGTGGGTAGGAGACGGCCACGACAACCTGCAGCAGGCTCCCCGACGCCTGCTCCAGGACCGGCCCCAGCAGCACCGCGAGCACCGTCGCCCCACCCAGTGCGCCCAGCAGGCTGTCCAGGACCACACCCGCCTGCATCCGGCCGAGCTCGCGGCGCACCGCCAGGGCGATCGAGACGGTGATCGCGACATAGAAGACGTTGAAGCCCAGATCGGCGGCCGACGGGAACGGCAGGACCACGCCCCGGTTGCCCGCGACCACGAGCAGGGTGGCACCGGCGGCATAGGTGCTCATTCCCACGGCCGCCACGGTGACCTCGCGACGGCGCGGGCCCGCGCCCCACCCGGCCCACCAGCACAGCAGTGCCGGAATCACCTCGCTCAGCACGCTGAGCCAGGTGACGGCGGTGGGCTCGAAGCCCGCCCCGGGCAGGGTCAAGCCACCCAGGTAGACGGCGAGCACGACCCAGGGGACCAGCCCGGCAGCACGCCGGGCGATCATCCTCGCCGCAATCCGCGGGCGAGCCATCGCGACCGATGTGACCGATGTGACCGGTCAGGTCGCCATCGACGACCGCCGCTGTGTTCTCCCCCGTGCATTGTCGGTATATCGGAGGAGGTGGGAGCCCACTGTAGGTCGGACCCCGGGCAGGCGGCGGGCGGGCCGACTGGCGGTGCGCCGAGCAGCAGCGCGCCGACTGGCGGTGCGCCGAGTGGGGGCCGATCATCGTCGGTGCCGTACGGGCGCCTTGTTCTCGTCCGGCGTCACCGACGAAAGAGGAGAAATGACCGACCTGCCGCTCTGGGAATATGCCGGTTCCGTCGTTCTGAGCGAGGACATGTCGCTGCTGGAGTCCGGCCTGCACGCCGGGCGCGTGGCTGCGGCCGAGCGCGGGTACCAGGCTGCGCCCGAGTCCATCCAGGTCGACGAGGTCATGCTGGCCGCGGACGGCGAGAACCTCGTGCCCGAGGCCGAGGCGGACGGCGTCTTCACCCCCACCCACCTGCGGTTCGTCATGACCTGGAACCCGGAGGACAGCGATACGCCGGTCAGCTCCCAGCCCGAACTCGACTGACCCCGTCCCCGCGCACGCGCCGCTGGATCAGCCTGTTCACCGGTCGGCGTCCCGGGCCGGGTAGACCACTTCGAGCAGGATGAGCTGGATCGCCGCGGCCGTGGGAACGGCGATCAGCGCGCCCACGATCCCGAGCAGCCCGCCGCCGACGATGACGGCCACGATGGTGACCAGGGGCGAGACGTCGACCGTCTTGCGCAGCACCCACGGGTTGAGCATGTAGTCGGCGAACACCCGGTAGATCACGTGGTAAATGACGACGATGATCGCCGCGGTGGGGGAGACCGCGGCCAGGGCGACGACGGCCGCGAGCAGGCCGCCGATGGTGGAGCCGATCAGGGGGATCAGGTCGAGGATCCCGGTCAAGATCGACAGCACCAGGGCGTAGGGCACGCCCAGGATGCTCAGCAGGACGTAGGACGTCGCCGCCGCGACCACCGAGGTGGCCACGTTGCCCAGGACGTAGCCGCCGACCCGGGTGATCACCTCGTCGGTGAGCAGCCCGAACCGGGGCCGGGCGTGCAGCGGTACCAACCGGTAGCCGGCCTGCTTGATCCGGGGCAGGTCGACCAGGAAATAGATCACGAGCACCAGGGTGAGCAGGAACTCCAGCGTGAAGGACAGCACCGCGGTTCCGGCTGACAGCAGGCCGGTGGCGGTCTTGGGCGAGGCGGCGGTCTTCAGGGCGTCGGCCAGCCGGGTGGTGACGTGGTACTTCAGGTTGAGCCGGCCGAGGGCGTTGTTCTGGTCCTGCAGTTCGGTCGCGTATTTCGGGGTGGCGTTGATCAGCTGGGTCGCCTCGTGGGCCAGCGGGGCGTAGGCCGCCGCCGCGAATGCTCCCACCAGTCCCAGGAACACCACAGCGATGACGGCCACGGCGGCCGAGCGCGACAGGCCGTGGCGCACCAGCCAGCGGACCGCCGGGTCCAGCCCGATCGCGATGAAAGCGGCCACCAGCAACAGGATCAGCTCGTGCTGGATGGCGTGCAGGGACAGGCCCAGCCAGATCGCCAGCAGGCCGCCGAGAGTCCAGGCGAACCCCCGCCGCACGTCCGAGCGCTTCGACGTGCGGGCCGCCGCCACGCCGTAGGGGTGCTCCTCGCTCACCTGCGCCGCGAGGCGCTGCTCCTGCTCGTCCAGCAGCAGCGAGTCCGATTCCAGCAGCGCCTCGGCTGCCACTTCCAGCTCGTTCTTGGCCTGGACGATCTGGGCCGCGGCCACCCCCTGCGCGCTGGTGGCGTCGGCCGGGACCTCTTCGGGCGCGGTCGCCGGCCCGGCCGGCGGACGGCGGGAGGGGCCTCGGCGAAGCTTCCCGGTCAGCCGGCTGAGAACGGTACCCAGTGGCCGGTCATTCGAGGTGGCGGCCGGTTCCGGCGGTTCGGGCTGACTCATGAGCGGCATCGTTCCACCACTCGCGCGCTTCGCAGGTCAGGGCGCGTTGGCGGCTGAGGCACTTCGCGGGCGCAGGGCGCCGGCGGCGAGGGCCGCGACCACGAACAGCACCACCAGCAACCACAGGGCGCTCAGCAGGCTGGTCCACTCGGCCAGGAAGCCGACCACCGGCGGGCCGGCCAGGTTGGCGAAGTAGCCGATGGTGGCGACCACGCTGACCTGGGCCGCCGGGTTCGGGCCGCTCTCGGCCGCCGCCGACATGCCCAGCGGGAACCCCATCGAGACGCCGATCGCCCAGAGCAGGACGGCCACCAGCATCACCACCGGGTTCCCGACCAGGATGAACAACGCGATGCCGAGGACGCCGAGGGCCGAGGTGAGCTGCACGGTCCGTACCCGCCCGAGCCGGTCGACCACCGGACCACCGAACACCCGGGCAATGGTCTCGCCGATCGCGAAGGCGGTGAAGAACAGCGCCGCGATCGCTGCCGTCCGGCCGTGACCGTCACTGGCGGCCAGGGTCAGCCAGTTGTTGGCCGACCCCTCGCCCAGTTCGGCCCCGAGCATGACCAGGCCGATCATCAGCAGGTGCCAGTTGCTCCAGCCGCTCAGCCAGACCCGGAACCGGTCGGCCCGGGAGAGCGTCGCGGCGGCCTCGACCGGCTCCTCGCGCGGGCCGTCCGGGATCACCGCGGCGGCGCTCGCCGCGATCAGGACCATCACCGCGGCCTCGGCGCTGAACTGCACGGCCGGGCTGATGTCGAGCGCGGCACAGCCGGCTCCGATCCCGGCGCCGGCCGCCGCGCCGGCCGACCACGCGGCGTGCATCAGCGGCATGAGGGTGCGACCGAAGGCCCGCTCGATGGCGGCACCCTCGACGTTGATCGAGACGTCGAGCGCGCCGATCGCGAAACCGGCCACCACGAAGCCGAGCGCGACCACCGGCACCGACTTCAGCGCGCCGGCACCGACGCCGATCAGGGTCACGGCCAGCGCGATCACCAGGATCGCCCCCGGCAGCGCGCGCCGCGGGCCGAGCGTGGTCAGCAGCGGCGTGGAGGCGAGCAGGCCGGCAATCGAGCCGACGGTGATCCCGGCGAGCAGGACGCCGATACCTCCGGTGTCGAGGTTCAGGTCGGCGCGCAACGCGGGCAGGCGCGGGCCCCACGTCGACAGGGCGACGCCACCGACGGCGAAGGCGGCGAGGATCGCGTTGCGCCAGTGGACCAGCATTCGCCGATCGAAGGTCTCCAGCGTTATGATCGTTCGATCAGGCATGCTGAGCATTCAATCATGGAAACGGGTGGTTCGGCGTGGGGGGTCGGCTCCGGCAGAAGCAGATTCTCGAGGCGCTGCATCGCGACGGGCGGGTCGAGGTGCTTGAGCTGGCCGAACGCCTGGGAATCTCGGCGATCACGATCCGGCGCGACCTCGATCAGCTCGCCGAGGCCGGGGCACTGCGACGGGTGCGCGGCGGTGCGGTCACCACCTCGCTGCGCGGCGAGGGGCTGCCGTTCGAGGTGCGGGCGGTTGCCGACTCCGATCTCAAGCTGCGCCTCGGTCAGGCCGCCGCCGCGCTGATCGCCGACGGCGAGGCGGTCGCGATCGACAGCGGCACCACCGGGGCCGCGGCCGCACTCGCCCTGGCCGGCCGGCGGGTGACGGCCATGCCGTTCTCGGTCCAGGGCATCGCCGCGCTGGCGGCCGGCTCCCGGGTCACCCTGCTGCTGCCCGGCGGGTCGGTGCGCCGGCCCGAGGGCACGATCGTCGGCCCGCTGGCCCAGCAGACCCTCACCGCGCTGCGCTTCGACACCGCCGTCCTGACCTGCTGCGCCGCCGCCCCCGAGGTCGGCGTCACCGCCTACGACCTGGAGGACGCCGCGATCAAGCGGGGCCTGCGCCAGGCCGCCGAGCGCACGATCCTGATCGCCGAGAGCGCCAAGTTCACCCGCAGCGCCATGGCCGTCGTCTGCCGGCTGGAGGAGGTCGACGTCGTGGTCACCGACGACGGCGCGCCGCCCGAGGTGCTCGCCCGCCTGGCCGAGGCCCGGGTCCACGTCGTCCTGGCCTGATCGCCCGGCCCGTCGCTGGTCTCAGGCGTGCGCCCGGCCGTACTGCTCCAACAGCCGCAACCAGATCTCGCTGATCGTCGGGTAGGCGGGAACGGCGTGCCACAGCCGCTGGATCGGGACCTCGGCGACGATCGCGACGGTGGCCGCCTGCAGGAGTTCGGCCACGTCCGGTCCGACGAAGGTGGCCCCGATCAGCACCTGCTTCTCCTCGTCGATGACGATGCGGGCTCGCCCGGCGTATCCCGGGGCGTGGACGACGGCCCCGGCCACCGCGCCCAGGTCGTAGTCGATCACCGCCACCGACCGGCCCGTGGCCCGGGCGGCCGCGGCGGTCAGGCCGACCGAGGCGACCTCCGGATCGGTGAAGGTCACCTGCGGGACGGCGGTGTGGTCGGCGGTGGCGGCATGGCGACCCCAGGGTTCGTCCTGCACCGGCTCGGACTGAGCCCGGGCCGCGATCACGTCGCCGGCCGCCCGGGCCTGGTACTTGCCCTGGTGGGTCAGCAGGACCCGCTGGTTGAGGTCGCCGACCGCGTACAGCCACGGTCCGTCCGTCGCCGCGCCCGCGCCGGCCGCCAGAGGCACGGCCAGGGTCTCGTCGGTGCTCAGCCACTCACCGGGAACGAGTCCCACGGTCTCCAGGCCCAGATCGGCGGTGTTGGGCCGGCGCCCGACGGCGGCCAGGATCTCGTCGGCCTCCAGCCGGCGGCCGTCGTCCAGGTCGATCCGGACGGTCGATGACGAATGCATTCGCTGCACCGCCGTCACTTCCACACCCTGGCGGATGTCCACACCACGCCCGGCCAGAGCGGTGGCGACCAGTTCACCGGCGAACGGCTCGCTCGAGGGGAGCAGGCCGCCGCGCACCAGAAGGGTCACCTGGGAACCGAGGTCGTTGTAGGCGGTGGCCATTTCGCAGGCGACGACACCGCCACCGATGATCGCCAGCCGGTCCGGCACCGCCGCCGCGCTGGTGATCTCGCGGCTGGTCCAGGCGCCCGCCTCGGCCAGTCCCGGAATCGGCGGGACGGAGGCGCTGCTGCCGGTGCTGAGCGTGACGGCGTGCCGGGCGCGCACCGTGAACTCCGTCCCGTCGGCGGTGGTGACCGTGACCTGACGGGTGCCGGCCAGTCGTCCGTGGCCCCGGATCAGGTCGATCCCGGCCTGTTTCAGCCAGGCCACCTGGCCGTCGTCCTTCCAGTTCGACGCAATCCGGTCACGGTGTCTCAGTACGGCCGCGCGGTCCGGTTCGCCGGTGATCGCCTCTCGCGCGCCGGGCACGGCCCCGGCCGCGCGAAGAGCTGCTCCGGCTCGCAGCAGCGCCTTCGAGGGCATGCAGGCCCAGTACGAGCACTCGCCACCGACCAGATCGCTCTCGACGATCACCACGCTGAGGCCGGCCTGCGCGACCCGGTCGGCCACGTTCTCGCCGGCTGCTCCGCCACCGATCACCACGACGTCATAGGTCTGCTCGGGCATCGAGATCACACCCCCGAGCTCGGGCGGGGCGCGGCGGCGGCGATGCGCCCCGAGCGCAGCCGCCAGGCCGACAACAGGAAGAAGATCGCGCCCAGGGTGGCGTAACCGGCCAACGAGGTGAGCTTCAGGTCGTCCTGGGTGGACATCTGAACGAAGGAGAAGCCGGCCAGGGTCGAGATGGCACCGCTGATGATCATCGGCCACTGTCCCGACGTGCCGCGACGGTGCCGGATGACGCCCAGGGTCAGCTGGATCAGGCCGGTCAGGGTGGCCCAGGCGCCGAACGTCCGCAGGACGGCGTCCGCGCCGTGGCTCGCCACCACGGCGATGACCACGGCGACGACACTGCTGATGCCCGCGTTGGCCAGCTGGATCGTGGCGTTGCGGGTTGCCCCGAGCCGGCGCTGTGAGCGGGCGTCGACCAGCGAGGCGACGACGTCGATGAGCGGGTAGATGATCAGCAGCGCAATCGCGAAGCCCGGTACGGACTCCTGCGGGCTCAACGATCGGCTGGAGGCCAGGGCGACGACGAGCAGGACGGCCCAGGCGATGGCCACCACGGCCCTGGTCAGGTAGAGCTGGCGGGTCGTGTCCGCGGTCGGCAAGTGAGACAGGGTGTCGGTCATCATCAGATCCTCTGTGGTGGTGGGGGTTGGCTCGATGACGAGTCTGGAGGCCCTCGATCGGGGGCACGTACTTCGAGCGAAGTAGGTTTGCCATCCAAACTTCCAAGGTTTCACCGTCTACATCGTTCGAAGTACACGACCACAGCCCGCATGCACGAGGATCAGGTCATGGCCACGGCGCAGAGCTCTGACGACGGATCCGCGGCGCCGCTGTGGATCCGCCGCCCCGAGGTGCTGCACCTGGGCGCCTACGGGCTGGCCGGGCTGGTTTTCGCCGGTCAGATCGTCGCCGCGATCCTGCGGCAATCAGGCTGGCCGACGGTCTTTTCCGTGGTGCTCGCCGGTGTCGGGGTCGCGCTGTCCTGGTGGCGGCCGTGGGCCGGGCTGGTCGTGACGTGCGCCGCCACCTTCGCCGTGACCGCCGTGGGCCGCGACCCGTTGTCGGTGTGGATGATGGCCGTGCTGGTGCTCTTCTCGATCACCTTCCGGGGAAAGCACCCGCTGGCGGCGACCGCCGTCGTGGCAGCGTCCTTTCTGGGGGCATTCATGACGGTCGGGGACTTTCGGGGCGGTTCTGTCGGCGGCGCCGCCGCGCTCTTCACCGCCGTCGCCGGCGGGGCGAGCGGGGCGGCCCTGCGCATTCACCGGGATCAGTGGTGGATTCTGCAGGAACGGGCCGAAAGTGCCATTGCCACCCGGGAGATCGAAGCCACGAGACGGGTGACCGAAGAGCGGCTGCGGATCGCCCGCGACCTGCACGACGTCATCGGCCACCAGGTCGCGATGCTGAGCATGCACCTGGGCGCGGCCGAGATCGGGCTGCCCGACGACGCCCAGTCGTCCCGCCAGGCCCTGGTCTCGGCCCGGTCCAGTGCCCGCACGGTCATCGTCGAGTCCCAGCGGATCCTCGCGCTCCTGCGCCGGGGGGAGGATATTTCGGACGACGAGGCGCTGCGGCCGACTCCGGCGCTCAGTGGTCTGGAAGGGCTCATCGCCTCGTTCGAGAGCATCGGCCTGGAAGTCCAGCCCTCCCTCGAGATCCCGGCCGGTTTTGTCGAGCCCAGCGTCGGGGTGGCGGTGTACCGGGTCGTCCAGGAGGCGCTGACCAATGCCTACCGGCACGGAGAAGGGGCGGCCACGGTGGACGTGGGCCAACGAGAGGGTCGGATCTGCGTCAGGGTCGAGAACCGCGTCGCCGATCTCGGGCGGCCCTCGGGTTCGGGCAGCGGCCTGGGGCTGGTGGGGATGCGCGAACGGGTGGAGTCCTCCCGGGGGCGGCTGACCATCGACAGTGACGGCGAGCGATTCCGCGTCCGGGCCGAGTTCAGTCCCCTGGGTGAGGTTGTCTGATGACGCAGATCCTGATCGTCGACGACCAGAGCGACATCCGGGCCGGCATCCGGGCCATGCTGGCGCTCGATCCGAGCCTGGTTGTGGTCGGCGACCTTTCCGACGGGCTGCAAGTCGTGCCGTTCCTGCGCGAGCACCCCGTCGACCTCGTCCTGATGGACATCCGGATGCCGGGCATCGACGGGGTCGAAGCGACCCGCCGGATCCGCAAGGAGCATCCGCCCGAGGGGATGCGGGTGATCGTACTGACCACTTTCGACCAGGACGACATCGTTCTGGCTGCGCTGCGGGCCGGCGCCAACGGGTTCCTCAGCAAGACGGTGAGCCCGGCCGAGCTGGTCGCCGGCATCGCCGAGGTCGTCGGTGGTGGCGGGGCGCTCTCCGCGGCCGCGACGGTCGCGCTGATCGGACACATGACCGACAGCCCGCCACCGGAGATCGACCGGGAACTGCTGCGGCGCTTCGACGCCCTGACCCCCCGGGAGCGAGATGTGATCATTCTCGTGGCCGGTGGCCTCAGCAACGAGGAGATCGCGGCTCAGATGTCCGTCTCGCCGTTCACGGTGAAAACCCATGCGGTGCGGGCGATGACCAAGGTCGGCGCCCGGGATCGAGCCCAGCTCGTCTCGTTCACCTTCCGGGCCGGGCTCTATCCCTGAGCGGGCCGGTTCGGCCTGGTCGCGCTACCCGGCGGAGGCGAAAGCACGGGGGATCTGCGGGTCCGCGAGACCCGCAGGTTGTGCCGGTTGCCGCCGGTGCTGGTGTCGTGCCAGGTGCGGGTGACGTTGGGCGAGTTGTGATCATGACGGGCGACTGGTCAATCGGGGCCGGGCGGGCCACCAGGGCGGCCGGTTCCACCGATCAGGCGACTTCGATGACCACAGTGGTGCGACCGGCGGTGGCCCGGCCCCAGTCCCCGGTGAGCTTCGTGCGATCCCAGACCCGCCCGGCCACCCGCACCTGAACGATGTCGAGGTCCGCGGCCCGGGCGACCGCCCATTCGGCGAGGGTCCAGGCCCGCCGGTTGCCGGCCGAGGCTGGCACGTGAAACCGCAACGTGGTGGGGGAGAGCACCCGCGGGCGGTGGGCTCCGACGTCCGTGGTCACGGCGGTCCGCAGCGCCGCGGCCCGCGCGGTGACGCCCTTGCGGCCGGCGACCTGAGGCGAGGCAGCACTGGGCGCCAGCACGCAGGTGAGCCCCGCCGGCGCCCGGCCGCTCAGGGCCGCGGCGATCGACTCGGCGTACGGGCCGTAGGGGGCGTAGGCCTTCGGGAAGGCCGAATGCTGAACTCTTTGAGCCGCTTTGGTGATCGCCATCGTCCGGTAGCCGGGCACCCGGATCAGCGCGTCGTAGAACGCGTTGGTGGCGTGGACCGGATCGGTGACCTGCTTGCGGGTGCCCCAACCCTGGGACGGGCGCTGCTGGAACAGTCCGAGGGAGTCCCGGTCGCCGTAGGTGATGTTGCGCAGTGTGGATTCCTGCATCGCCGTGGCGATCGCGATGGCCGCGGCCCGGGTGGGCAGGCCGCGGCGAGCGGCGACCGCCGTGATGATTGCGGCGCTACCGGCCTGCTCCGGATCGAGTTCGGCGACCGGGACCCCCGGTTTCGTGGCCGAGGTGGTCGTCGTGCAGTAGTTCGTGCGGACTGGTGGCGGCTCGGGCGCGCTCTGCTGCCCCTCGCCGCTGGAGTGCAGCCCCTTCTGCAGGGCCCAGAGACTGACGCCGGCACTCAGCACCAGCAGGATGACGACGGTCAGGATCAGTTCCCGTGACCGTCGTCCGGTGCGAGAGCCGCGCGCCGGTGGGGGCGCAGGCCGGCGCGGGCCGCCACCGAGGATGAACGAGGCGCGATCGTCGGCGGGCGGCGTGCTCGGGCGACCCACCGTTCCCCCCTCTTGCCGGCCGTGGTGCTGGCAGGATGGTGCCATGGAACGAGTGCTGGGAATCGGCGGGTACTTCCTTCGGGCGAGCGATCCGAAGGCCCTGGGCGCGTGGTATCGCGACTGCCTGGGCCTGGACGCCGACGAGAACGGCCTGTGGAACCCGGTGGCCGGGATGACGGTCTTCGCGACGTTCGAGTCCGAGACCGACTACTTCGGCTCGCGCACCCAGCAGAGCATGCTCAACTTCCGGGTCGCCGACCTGGACGCGATGCTGGCCCAGTTGCGCGCCGCCGGGGCCGACGTGGGCGAGGAGACCCAGGAGATGGACGGCGTCGGCCGGTTCGGCTGGGTCACCGACCCGGAGGGCAACCGGATCGAGCTCTGGCAGACCTCCTGACGGCCACGACGGCTCGCCCACGCTGACGACTGGCGCGGCGGGACGCACCGGTGCCGGCGATCACGGGCCGCCGTCGACGCCGACACTGCCGACCGGAGTGCAGCTGCTCATGGCCTCGATCTGCCACCTGCCGTCGACCCGGACCACGGTCGCGTTGCCGGTCACGGTGCCGGCCGGATCGACGAAGCCGGCCCGGGCCCGGCCTTCGGTGCTCTCCACCAGACGCACCCGGCGGGCTGCGCCCCGGCCGGCGCGGCTGACCGCCTCGGCCCGGGTGATTGCCTCGGCCGCCGTCGTCTCGCCACCGCCACCGAAGTAGTCCGGTGACCCTCCACTGCTGTAGCCCGAAGTGCAGTCCAGCGTGTCGGACGCCGGCCCGGTCGCGGGCGGGCCGGCCGGTGACGGATCGGAGCCGCCGCAGGCGGCGGTGGCCAGCACCAGCGCCAGCGCGAAGCTGGTGGTCGTCCAGGTCGGGCCACCGGCCGGCATCATCGTTCCCCCCAGTGACGTCGTCAGCCCCGAGAACGCCGCAGGCGAGACAAACTGTACCCGCAGACCAGCATCGCGAGCAGCACGAACAGAGCCAGCTCCGCGCTCTGGAACAGCCAATACCGGCCTGCCGGATGGTAAGTCACCACCTGGTGGTACTGCCGGGCGATGCTCACGACACAGTCGTGCATCTGCTGCCGGACGGCCTCGGGAACCGGCCCGGCGGGGCCCATGGGGTCGTGCCCGAGGGTCGGGCAGGCCGCCTTCAGTACCCGGTCGGGGAGGGGTCGGTGGGCGCCGTCCTCGATGCGCAGGGACTGGATCCAGGCGTTCGGCAGGTGCGGCGGCGTCGGTTCCAGGGTGCTCGGGCCGACACCGAACAGGATGTTCCCGCCCGAGCCGTACCCGGTCGTGTCGGGGTCGAGCGGGAGCGACACCACCCGGGAGGTGAACATCAGCGGGCGGACCCACTGGCTCACCACGATCCGGACGATGAGCACGCCGGCCAGGGTCGCGGTCATGGCCGGAAGGGTGCGCCGGGTGAGCAGGCCCGCGCCCACCCCGAGCGCACAGGCGAAGAGGGCGTAACCGATCGGCGCGACGTCCCGCTGGCCGAAGGTGGCGTAGGCGTCGGCCGCCGCCGCGTCCAGGGGCGCGGCCCACCAGGTGACGAGCGCGCTGAGCAGTCCCGCCGTCAGCACGCTCGCGCCGGCGAGCAGCGCCAGCTTCACCGCCAGCCAGCGCGTGCGGGTGATGCTCTGGGCCCAGACCAGCCGATGGGTGCCGGCCTCGTACTCCCGGGCGATGAGCGGTGCCCCCCAGAACGCGCCGATCAGGGCCGGGGTCAGGTTCACGAGCAGGCCGGCCAGGGTGCGTACGGCGGTGTGGTCGAGGGCGAATGTGCTCAGGGCCGGGCAGTCGGGCTCGGTTCCGCAGGCCCGCCGGGCCGCGGCGGCGGCCTCGACGAAGTGCGGCCGGGTCGCCAGGACCACGGCGGCCAGGGCCAGCAGGCCGATGGCGGCGCCCGCGGCCGAGGCCCGGAACTGGCGCCAGGCCAGGCCGATCACGCGTCACCGGCCCGGGCCAGCTCGTCCAGGACGACGCGCTCCAGCTCGACCGGGCCGGCGCCCAGGCTTGCGGTCTCGCCCGTCAGGCGGACCCGCCCGCCGGCCAGAACCACCACGTGGGTGCAGCTGTGGGCCAGATCGGCCACCAGCTGGGTGGACAACACCACCGCGTTGCCGGTGGACGTCGCGGCGGCCACGGTCTCGTCCAGAAAGGCCCGGCGCGCGAGCGGGTCGAGGCTGGCCACCGGCTCGTCGAGCACCAGCAGGTCGGGGCGCTTCGACAGGGCCAGGGTGAGGGCCAGCTGGGCCCGCTGGCCGCCGGACAGGCGCCCGGCCCGCCGGCCCCGGGGCAGGCCCAGACGCTCCACCCGCTGCCGGGCCGCGGCGGCGTCCCAACGGTGGGGGTTGAGCCCGGCCCCCAGGCTCAGGTGCTCGGCGACGGTGAGCCCGGCGTAGGTCGGGGCGTCCTGGGCGACGAAACCGACCCGACCCGAGCGCATCGCCGCCTCGGGCGAGCAGCCCAGCACCCGCAGCGCTCCGGACGTCGGTGCCAGCAGCCCCACGATCAGCTGCAGCAGGGTCGACTTGCCGGCCCCGTTCGGCCCGACCAGGCCGACGATCGAGCCTTCGGGCACGGTCAGGGTGCACTCGCTCAGCGCCCACCGGCGCCGGTACTTCTTGGCCAGGGCCTCGGTCTGAAGGATCATGACGACGAGGTCTACGCCGGCCGTGGTCACAGCCCGGTGACAGCTCGGTTGTCACCGGGCCGGCACCGACCCGCTGGCATCCTGGGGTCATGCGGGTACTGATCGTCGAGGATCACGAGTTGCTGGCCCGCACGATCGGGACGGGCCTGCGGCGCGAGGGCATGGCCGTGGACGTCGTCACCGACGGCGGTCAGGCCCTGGAGCGCCTGGACCTCGCTCCCTACGACGTCCTGGTGCTGGACCGCGACCTGCCGACCGTCTCCGGGGACGACGTCTGCCGGCAGGTCGGCGAGCGCCGGCTGAGCGCCCGGATCCTGATGCTCACCGCCGCCGGCACGCTCGCCGACCGGGTGCAGGGTCTCGACCTGGGGGCGGACGACTACCTGTCCAAACCGTTCGACTTTCCCGAGCTGGTGGCCCGGATCCGGGCGCTGGCCCGCCGATCCGGCATCCCGGTGCCACCGGTGCTGCGCTGCGCCGACGTCGAACTGGACCCGGCCCGCCGCCGGGTCACCCGGGCCGGCCGGCCGCTGGCCCTGAGCCCGAAGGAGTTCGCCGTGCTGGCTCACCTGCTGGCCCGCCCGGGCCTGGTGGTGTCGGCCGAGGAGCTGCTGGAGCACGTCTGGGACGAGGCCGCCAACCCGTTCACGACCACGGTCAAGACGACGCTGGCCCGGTTGCGGGCCAAGCTCGGCGAGCCGGCGATCATCATGACGGTGCGCGAGGGCGGCTACCGTGCCGGCGACTGAACGCCCCCGGCTGCGGACCCGGCTGACCTTGCTCTACACCGCGGCGGCGGTGATCCTGGGCGCCGTCCCGGTGGGCCTCGTGGGCCTGGGCGCGTGGTCCGGCGGTTCCACCGAGGCGGTCGGCCCTGACCCGGGGCAGCCGGGCCCCGACCTGTCGGGCAACACCGCGGCGGTTCTGCCGGCGGTCGCCGTCGGCCTGATCGTGGTGGCTCTGGTGGCCGCGGTCATCGGATCGGCGCTGGCCGGGCGGGCCTTGCGCCCCTTGCGGGAACTCACGGCGGCCGCCGGGAGCGCCGATGCCGAGCGGTTGCCCGAGCACGGCGAACTGGGCCGCTACCAGGAGTTCGCCGAACTGTCGGCCACCCTCAGCGGGCTGTATGCCCGGCTCGAAGCCGCTTACGGCGCCCAGCGGCGATTCGTCGCCGACGCCTCCCACGAACTGCGCACGCCGCTGACCCTGCAGCGGACCCTGATTCAGGTGGCCCTGGCCGACCCGGACGCCGACGTCGCGTCGTTGCGCGCGCTCGGCGAGGAACTGCTGCGGGCCGGGGAGCAACAGGAGCGGCTGGTCGCGGCCCTGCTCGCCCTGGCCCAGGGGCGACGCGGCCCGCAGGGCGGCCGGCCGGTCGATCTGGCCGCGCTCACCGACCGGACGCTCACCGCCCGCCGCCCGGCCGCAGCACACGTCGTCCTGAGCACCGACCTGCAGCCGGCCGTCGTGGCCGGTGCCGATCCGACGTTGCTGAGCAGCCTGATCGCCAATCTGCTGGACAACGCGATCGCCTACAACCACGACGGTGGGCGGGTCGACGTCGGGACCGGCACGCCGGGCGGACGGGCCGTGCTCGTGATCGGCAACACCGGCCCGCTCGTGCCGCCGGGGGCGGTGGAGCAGATCCTGCAGCCCTTCCAGCGTCTCGGGCCGCCGCGCCGGCACAGCGACGGCAGCGGGCTGGGGCTGGCGATCGTGAGCGCCGTGGCCGACAGTCACGGCGCTGATCTGCGCGTGGTGGCCAACCCCGGTGGCGGTCTTACCGTCACGCTCAGCTTCGCTGCCGGCTGAGCCGCCACGACGACCCAGCCCCCGGATAATCTTGATCTGTTCCAGACAAGTGCTCTATGTTCGTCGCATGACGTCGGACTACGAGGTGCGCCTGCGGGCCGCCTCGTTGCGCGTCACCCGGCCCCGGCTGGCGGTGCTCACCGTGCTGAACGAGCACCCCCACGTCGACACCGAAACGGTGATCGACCTGGTGCGGGCCCAGCTGCCCGCGGTCTCGCACCAGACGATCTACGACATCCTGCGGGCGCTGACCGACGCGGGCCTGGCCCGGCGGATCCAACCGGCCGGCGCCACCGCCCGCTACGAGTCGCGGGTCGGCGACAACCACCACCATGTCGTGTGCCGTTCCTGCGGTGCGATCGCCGACGTCGACTGCGCCGTCGGGCATGCCCCCTGCCTTACCGCCTCGGACGATCACGGCTTCGTGGTCGACGAGGCGGAGGTCGTCTACTGGGGCACCTGCCCCGACTGCGCGACCGCAAGAACCTCCCCGTGACCGCCAGTTCGGAAGGAAACACATGAGTGACACCCACGACGGCCCCGGCTCCAGCGCTCAGGGCGTGGACCAGTCGGCCTCGGGCGGCTGCCCGGTGGCGCACGACTCGGTGACCGCGACCGGAAGTGAGAGCGAGAACCCGGCGATCGACTCACCGACCCCGAAGACCGGCGGGCGCCCGCGCACCCTCCGCGACTGGTGGCCCAACCAGCTCGACCTCTCGGTGCTGCACGCCCACTCCTCCAAGGGCAACCCGTTGGGAGCGGACTTCAGCTACAGCAAGGAGTTCGAGAAGCTCGACGTCGAGGCGCTCAAGCAGGACATCATCGACGTCCTCACCACCTCGCAGGACTGGTGGCCGGCCGACTTCGGCCACTACGGCGGCCTGATGATCCGGATGAGCTGGCACGCGGCCGGGACCTACCGCACGCACGACGGGCGCGGTGGCGCCGGAGACGGTGGCCAGCGCTTCGCCCCGCTCAACAGCTGGCCCGACAACGCCAACCTGGACAAGGCCCGCCGGCTGCTGTGGCCGGTCAAGGAGAAGTACGGCCAGAAGATCTCGTGGGCCGACCTGCTCGTGCTGGGCGGCAACGTGGCCCTGGAGTCGATGGGCTTCAAGACCTTCGGGTTCGGCTTCGGGCGGGAAGACGTCTGGGAGCCCGAGGAGATCTTCTGGGGCCCCGAGGACGCCTGGCTGGGCGATGCCCGCTACACCGGGGACGCCGAGATGGCGCCCGAGGTCGGCGCCACCGAGATGGGCCTGATCTACGTCAACCCTGAGGGCCCGCGCGGCAGCGGCGACTTCCGGGCGGCGGCCTACTTCATTCGCGAGACGTTCGCCCGGATGGCGATGAACGACGAGGAGACCGTCGCCCTCATCGCCGGTGGGCACACCTTCGGCAAGACGCACGGCGCCGGCCCGGCCGACGCCCACGTGGCCGCCGAGCCCGAGGGCGCCCCGCTGGAGGCCCAGGGCCTGGGCTGGCTGAGCAGTTACGGCAGCGGCAAGGGCGGCGACACGATCACCAGTGGTCTGGAGGTGACCTGGACCGACAAGCCCACGCAGTGGAGCAACCGGTTCTTCGAGATCCTTTTCGGCTACGAGTGGGAGCAGTCCACCAGCCCCGGCGGGGCCAAGCAGTGGGTCGCCAAGGACTCCGAGGAGATCATCCCCGACGCGGTCGACCCGGCCAAGAAGCACCGGCCGACGATGCTGACGACCGACCTGTCGCTGCGCTTCGACCCGACTTACGAGGTCATCTCGCGCCGCTTCCTGGAGAACCCCGACCAGTTCGCGCTGGCGTTCGCCAAGGCCTGGTACAAGTTGCTGCACCGCGACATGGGTCCGGTCAGCCGCTTCCTCGGGCCGTGGGTGGCCGAACCGCAGCTGTGGCAGGACCCGCTGCCGGCCGTCGAGGGCGACCTGGTCGGCGAGGCCGACATCGCGGCCCTCAAGGCCAAGATCGCCGAGTCGGGCCTGAGCACGGCCCAGCTCGTCTCGACCGCCTGGGCCTCGGCCGCCAGCTACCGCTCCACCGACATGCGCGGCGGGGCCAACGGTGCTCGCCTTCGCCTGGAGCCGCAGCGCGGCTGGGAGGTCAACCAGCCCGAGCAGCTCGCCGGCGTCCTGGAGACTTTCGAGAGCATCCAGCGCGAGTTCAACGAGGCCGGCGGCGCGAGTATCTCGCTGGCCGACCTGATCGTGCTGGCCGGCTCGGTCGCGGTCGAGAAGGCCGCGCAGGACGCCGGGGTCACGGTTTCGGTGCCGTTCCACCCCGGGCGCACCGATGCCACTCAGGAGCAGACCGACGTGGAGTCGTTCGCGTTCCTGGAGCCTCGGGCCGACGCGTTCCGCAACTACCTGCGGGCGGGCGAGAAGGTCCAGCCGGAGGTGCTTCTGGTCGACCGGGCCTACATGCTCAACCTGACCGCGCCCGAGATGACCGTCCTGGTCGGCGGGCTGCGCTCGCTGGGCGCCAACGTGGGCGGCACCACTCACGGCGTCCTCACCGAGCGCCCGGGCGTGCTCAGCAACGACTTCTTCACCAACCTGCTGTCCACGGGCACCACGTGGAAGGCATCGGAGTCCGAGCATCTGTACGAGATCCGCGACCTGGGCACCGGCGAGGTGAAGTGGACCGCCACCGCGGTCGACCTGATCTTCGGCTCCAACTCCCAGTTGCGGGCCCTGGCCGAGGTCTACGCGAGCAAGGACGCCGGCGAGAAGTTCGTCAACGACTTCGTTGCGGCCTGGACCAAGGTCATGGAACTGGACCGCTTCGACCTCGCCTGAGTTCCTTTCTGAGGCGTGGTAGGCGACGAGCCCGGCCGATCCGCGAGGATCGGCCGGGCTCGCCCCCTTTGTCGGGTCTCGGTTGCCGGAGTGCGCCGGACTGGGCGCGGGCGCATGATCAGGGCATGAGTCGTGGTCCCGTGGTGCCTGATCCGGTGGGCGAGGGACAAGAGTCGGTCTGGGACTACCCCCGCCCGCCGGCCCTGGCGCCCAGTCCTAAGCACGTGGTCATCCGGTGGGGTGGCCTGCTGGTCGCCGACAGCCGGCGGGCCTGGCGGGTGCTGGAGACGTCGCACCCTCCGACCTGGTACGTGCCTTACGAGGACGTCACGCCCGGGGTGCTACGGCGCTCGAACGCGACGTCCACCGTATGTGAGTGGAAGGGCGCGGCCACGTACTGGGACGTCGTGACCCCGACCGGCGTCCTGCCCGCAGCGATGTGGTCGTACGAGAACCCGACGAAGGCGTTCGCGCCGATCGCCGGGGCAGTGACCGGCTACCCGGCCCAGCTGGAGTGCACCGTCGACGACGAGCCGGTCCGGCCTCAGGAGGGCGGGTTCTACGGCGGCTGGATCACCGCGGACGTCGTGGGACCGTTCAAGGGTCGCGTCGGCAGTTGGGGCTGGTAGTGCCTCAGTTCGACCCGCTCGAGCGGTAGGGGCGAAAGAAGTCACGCAACTCCTGGGCGTACAGCTCAGGTTCCTCGAACGGCGCGAAATCGCCGCCCCGCTCGAGCGTGCTGACCCGCACCACATTCGCCGTGCGCTCCAGCCACGCGCGCGGCGGGTGGAGGGTGTCTGCGGGGAAGATGGCGAAGCCGGAGGGCACCTGCACCTTCCGGGCGTGTTGCTCAGGGGCGATCGCGGCGTTGGCGACGTACATCCGCATCGAGGATCCGATTGTCTGGCTCAGCCAGTAGCGCGTCACCAGGGTAAGGATCTCGTCCCTGATGAAGCTGCGTTCAGGGTCGCCGTGGCAGTCGCTCCACGAGCGCAGCTTCTCGACGATCCACGCGGCCAATGCTGCCGGTGAGTCATTCAAACCCACGGCAGCGGTCTGCGGCTTGGTTCGGTGCATCGCCGCGTAGGCTCCCTCGCCGGCCTCCCAGGCGGCGGCAGCCTCGAGGAAGTCGCGTTCCTGGGGCGCGAGGTCCGCGGGCTCGACCTTCAGGACGGGCAGGGGCCCGCCATTCACCTCAGCCGATGACATCAGATGCGATGAGGCAGCGCACGCGGACAAGAGCGCTCGTCCGAGGCAGGACGACGTCGCAGCCGGCGAGCTGGTTCGGGCCGCGGCGCATTCTGCGTGTCTACGATTCAGCATGACCAAGACCGAGCGCTGGTACGCCGTCGTGCAGGAACTGCGGGCCGCATCTCCGCGCCCGCGCAGTGCTCGCTGGCTGGCCGAGCGGTTCGAGGTCAGCCGGCGCACGATGGAACGCGACCTCGACGGCCTGCTGCAGGCCGGTGTCCCGTTGTACGCCGAGGCCGGGCGCAACGGCGGTTGGGTGCTGCCGCCCGGCGCGAGCCTGCGGACACCGGCGCTGGACGCGCTGGAGCTGACCGCCCTGGCCGTGGCGGTGAGCAGGCTGAGCTCGACCCCGTTCGCGGAGGCGGGTCGCACCGCCCTGCAGAAGATCGTCGGGTCGATGGACGACGCGCAGCGCGACGCCGCGAACCGCACCGCAGCTCAGGTGGGCATCATGCCGGCGCAGCCGTTGCCGGCCTCGGTGCAGCGGGCCCTGGCGTTCGCACTGCGTGAACGCCGGGTGCTTCAGCTCACCTATGCCGACGCCGAGGGGCAGGTGAGCGTCCGGGCGGTGGAGCCGCTGGGGCTGCTCGGCGGCCACAACTGGTATCTGGTCGGCTGGTGCCGGCTGCGCGAGGGCGTGCGCGGGTTCCGGATGGACCGGATCCGGGCCATCGAGGTGCTGGCCGAGGTCGCCGCCGTCCGCGAGATCGATCTGCTGGCCCAGGCGCCGGCCTACCGCCTCAACCTGCTCGACCCGGCCGGTCTCCTCAGCGATCTGGCCGCAAATTCCGACAGTACGGTGTCGCAGCCGTGATGAATCCTCGGAGATGTCGCAGCGAGAACATGAGGAGACACCGTGAACGGCACCACCCCAGCCCACACCACCCGGGCCCACACCACCCAGCAGCTGGCCGAAGGCTGGATCGCCTTCTGGAACGGCGACACTGACCTCGCTGCGACCATCCTGAGCAGCGACTTCCGCATCCATCTGGCCGGCACGCACGCCATCGACATCGCCGCTGACGACAGGCGCGGACCCGGCGACATGGCCGACACGATCCGGACGTTCCGTACGGGCCGACCGCAGGCCCGGTTCGAGCTCGACGGATCGGTGATCGCCGACGGCCAGGAAGTCTGCGGCACTGCCGCTGCCTCGTTCGCCACCGTCCGCTGGAGCATGAGCGGGCCCGGTCTCGACGTCAGCGGGATCGACGTCCTGTGCCTGGTCGAGAACCACATCGCCGAGGTGTGGTCCGTGACCGGCCAGCGGCGCTACTGAGCGCCGAAGCCGCTGCTCAAGCAGTCTCGGGGTTGCGGGCCTCGTCGGCCCTGGGCGCGTAGAGAAGCCGCAGTTGCCGCTCGTACTCGGCGAACGGGCCCAGGCCGACAGCGGCCCGGCGCTGGTCCAGGTGCTGCGGATCCTCCACCTCGTGCAGCGTCAGTTCACCCTCGATGAGAGTGAACTGCGAGCCGTACCGCTGCGGGCGGCCCGAGTGCATTCGCACTCTGTCATCCAGCAGGGCCAGGTCTGCCGGCCGGGCCTGTCCGCGCTCGACAGAGGCCTTCAGATACGGCAGGAATCAGCGCTGTCGGTCAAGGTCGGGGGTGTGCTGGGCCAGGAGGAAGGCCGCCACGGCGCCGTCCTCACCGACCAGCGAGTGGCCGGGCCAGCCTCGATCGCGCACCACCGCCTCGAGCCAGGTGCTGTTCTCCTGGTCCATCCGTTGCCTCTGCTCGATGTTGCCGTCGGGATCGCGACGCGGGCCCTGATCGATCTCACGCCGGGCCAACAACTGCGCTCGCAGGTCTGGGTCGAGGGCCATAAGTATCAAAACTGGACTTCCACCCGAACCGGGCGCAACGGGTGCTCTGTCCCGTCGACTTCGCCGGGGCCGACGTAGTCTTTTTCGATGGATGCATCGCCTCTGCCATCGCGTGTGCTGGTGATCGGGTTCGACCCCTACCGGGTACCAGGGCCGTGGGATCCGCAGCCGGTGGCCGATGGCATCGCCGCCGGAAGGGCTGAGTTCGTCGACCACGGTGTCGGGGCCGAGTTCTGCCTGGTCGGCCTCGACGGCAGCGACGACGTGGACGCAGTCGTTGCGGGTGCCCTGAGCTCTCAGCCGTGGGAGTGCGTCGTCATCGGAGGCGGCGTGCGCGGTGACACCGAACTGCTCGAGCGGGTGGTGAACCTGGTCCGCCGACACGCGCCCGATGGGGCGATCGCGTTCAACACCACACCGGCGGACACCTACGAGGCCGCGGCCCGCTGGATCCACGTTCCCCGCTGATTGCTCGCTGACCGGGCCACGGCGGTGCGAGTCTCCACTGCGGCCCGGTCGCCTACGTCAGCTGATCGAGCTCGGCGTGGGTCAGAGTGAGCGTGAACGACTCGATCAGGGCGTCCAGCTGATCGACGGTACGGGCGCTGGCGATCGGCGCGCCGATGCCGGGCTGCTGGCGCCCCCAGGCCAGGGCGACCGCGGTCACGCTGACCCGGTGGGCCGCGGCGATGTCGTCCAGGGCCTCCAGCAGCGCGATGTTCTTGGGGTCCTTCAGATACTGGCCGGCCCCGCCGCTGCGGGCCGAGTCCACGCTGACGCCCGGGCGGTACTTGCCGGTCAGGAAGCCACTGGCCAGCACCTGGTAGGGCAGTTCGGTGATGCCGAGGCCGGCCAGCTTCGGCAGGACGTCGTCGAGCTCGCGGTCGGTCAGGCTGTACTTGTCCTGCGCGACGGAGAAGGGGGTCAACCCGGCGTCCTTGGCCGTCGTCGCGGCGCTGCTCAGGCGCTCGTAGCTGAAGTTCGACGCGCCGACCTCGCGGACCTTGCCCGCCTTGACCAGGTCGTTGAACGCGGTCAAGTAGTCCAGCTGGGCCACGTCGGCATCGTCGCGGTGGGCGTAATAGAGGTCGAGGTAGTCGGTCTTCAGGCGCCGCAGCGAGTCCTCGACGGCGGCCTGGATGTTGGCTGGGCTCAGCCCCGGGCGCTGGGCCAGGGAAAACACCTTGGTCGCGATGACAACGCGATCGCGGCCGCCGCGGCTGGTCAGCCACTCGCCGATGATGGTCTCGGACTCACCGCCGGAGTTGCCCGGTACCCAGGCGCTGTAGGCGTCGGCCGTGTCGATCGAGAGACCGCCGGCATCCACGAACTTGTCGAGGACGGCGAAGCTCTCGTCGCGGTCCGACGTCCAGCCGAAGGTGTTGCCGCCGAGTACGAGTGGGCCGAAATCAAGGGCGCTCATCTGCTGTTCCTCACGTTGGGGTCCATGTTCGCCAACCGCAGACGCTCTGAGATATTCCGGCCTGTAGCCGTGGATGAGCTGTGATCCGCGGTCTGCGGCGCCAGTGGATTGCGTCTCAGCTGAGCCGAGGGGGTGCCAACGCGTCCAGGTCGATATGGATCTCGAATGGCACGGCATGCTTGAGTTCGTGCAGGTAGATGCCCGCAGGGGAAGATGATCCGGTCGGTGCGTCGAGCTCGTCCACGTGGACGACGTGACCCGGGGACTCTTCCTCAATTCGTCAGCATCTCTGATGCCGGAGTCGGCGTATTTGCGTAGTGCGAAGCTGGATCGCTCGAAGCGACTGGTTCAGCGCAGGCTCCAGGCTTCGACGAAGTCCAGTCCCGGGTGGACCTTGCGTGGAGAGGCTGATGCCCGGCCGCCGGAGGCCACCGACGCGCAGTGAGACCGGCGCACCAGGTCCTCGGCCTGGCGCCGGGCCACCGAGCCGGCCTGGCGGGCCAGGGGGGCCAGGTGAGTGCGAGCCTGGGCCCGCAGCGCCGCGGCGACGGTGGCTGCCCGGGGCAGTTCCGCATCCACGACCAGGGCCAGCACGGCCGCCATCAGGGCAAGCGCACAGATGCTGCTCAGGGCCAGGGACAGGCCGATGGTGGCGGCCAGCAGTCCGATCGCCGGTGGTCCGCCGAGCAGACCGCTGTATCCGACCACCGAGGCCAGGGCCACCCCGCGTGAGCCGGCGATCAGTCCGGCGCGGGCAATGGCCAGCGGGAAGATGTTGGCCAGGCCAAGACCGATGAGGACGAAGCCGCCCAGTGCGATGTCGGCCTGCGGTATCAGGCCCGCCGCGAGCAGGCCGGCTGCGGCCGTGAGGGATCCGAGCACCAGAACGCGGGTGTCGCCGAACCGGACGATGACTCGATGGCCGGCCAGTCGTCCGCAGCCCATGGCCAGGCAGAACGCGGCGTAGCCGGAGGCGGCCAGCGCCGGGCCGGCCTGCAGTTCGCGCAGGTGCAGGGCGCCCCAGTCGGTGAGGGCGCCCTCGGCGAAGGCGGTGCAGCCGGCGATCACCCCGAGCAGGGTCACGACCCGGCGGTAGGGCAGTTTGCCGCGCGGAGGCGCGTGCGGTACCACCGCCACCACCGGGGGAGCGTCGGCGTCGAAGTGCTGTGGCGAAGACAGACGGCTGGTTTGAGGGCTCGCCAGCAGGATCGGGGCGACAGCGGCCGTAACCACGAGAGCGGCCAGGGCGACGAGGGTCAGGTGGTGGGCCACCGACAGGACTCCGGAAAGCATGGCCCCTGTGAGCGCACCGGCCAGGCCGCCAAAGCTGAAACCTGCGTGCAGCTTGGAGAGCACCGGGCGGTCGAGCTGCCTCTGCAGTTGGACGCCGAGACTGTTGGCGGCCACGTTGAGTGCGCCGGTGAAGGCGCCGAACAGCAGCAGGGTGGCGCCCAGAGCGCCCACCGTGCCGGCCAGCCCGGGCAGCACCAGGACCAGGCTCACCAGGGCCGCGGCGACGGTGGCGACAGGGCCGACTCCCAGACGGGCACACAACGCGCCGGTCACCTGCATGCTCAGGAGCGCGCCGAGGGAGATGCAGAACAGGGCCGTGCCGAGAGTGGCCGGCGTGGCGCCGACGTGAGAGCTGACGTCGGGAATGCGGGCGGCCCAGCTGCCGAAGACGGCGCCGTCCATGACGAAGAGCACCGCCACGGCGATCTTGAACTGCTGGGCCGGATCAGCGAAGTCATCGCCGGTCACCGGCGCGCCTCGAGTGTGGGGTAAGTGGAGTGCGGCCGTAGTTCGAACTCGAAGGCTCTGCGGGTTGGTGCTCACGGGTTGTCCCTTCGGTGCCTTGCGTACCCGCGCCGGTACCGGCGGCGACGCGACGCAATCGGCGCGCCGTGACCGCGGCCGCTCCGACACAGGGCGGCAGGCAGGTGAGGATGAATTGTGCGGACTCCCTCAGGTGCTCGCCAATGCCCTCACGAGATGTTCGAGTCAGATCACCCGGGGGACTTCACCGTCCGCGAGCCTGCTCGACGTGACTTTCGGGGGCCGCTGCTGGGCTCGTTCCCGTTCTTGAGACTGCGGCACCGCTCGGGTCGCGGTCAAACGGCAGGCCTGTGTCCTCACTCACGCCTCGGTTACCGCCGGCGAACGGCATAGGTCAGGTGGGTCACCCGCTTCGTCGGCTCCGCACGGACCGGCTCCAGGGCCACACCAGCGGCGTCCACGCTTTCGAACAGGCGGATGCCGGAGCCCAGCAGCACGGGGGAGAGGGCGATGGTGAACTCCTCGACCAGGCCGGCGTTCAGGTACTCCAGAATCGTCGCGCCGCCGCCGGCGATGCGAACGTCCCGGTCGCCGGCAGCCTGTCGAGCAAGCTCGAGCGCGGACTCGATTCCGTCGTTGACGAAGTGGAAGGTCGTGCCACCCGGGCGCTCCCAGGGATCACGCACGTCGTGGGTCACGACGAAGACCGGCGTGTGGAACGGAGCCTGCGGCGGCCACATCCGTTCGCCGGCGTCGAACATGCGCTTGCCCATCACGCTGACCCCGGTGCGCAGATATGTCTCGCGCAGGATGTCGTTTTCGCGCCCCTCCTCGCCGCCCTCGCCAATTTTGAGGTTTTCCCGGAAGAACCGCTGCGGAAAGACCCACTGCTGTAGTTCCATCCACTGCCGCCCCATCAATTCCCCGATGGAACCGGGGGCGATGAACCCGTCGAGCGACATCGACACGCTGAAGAACACCGTGCTGGCCATCAGCTCTCACTTCCCGTCCGAGCGATCTCGCTGACGTAGGCAGCCAGGTTGTCCAGGGTCTGGCGGCCGCCCTCGACAGCGTGGTACTTCTCCACCGCTTCGTTGCGAAGCTCCGAGGTGGGGAACACCGTGCGCATCTCGATCCGGGTCGCCGCGTCGTCGAACGTGAAGGTCAGGACCGACTCGAAGGCGTTCGGGTCGCCCCGGAATTCACCGTGTAGCAGCGCTATCCGTTCCGGCACGGCGATCTGCGTCCAGCAGATCCACTCTTGGTAATCAGTCCCGTCCGGGCCGTGCATCACGAAGTCCCACACCCCGTCGACGCGGAACTCAAAAGCCCGGGTGGTGGTGGTGAATCCCTCCGGTCCCCACCACCGCGCAAGGTGGCGCACCTCGGTGAACGCCTCGAACACCAGCTCCCGTGGAGCAATGATGTCCCGGGAGATCACGATCTCGCGGTCGGCCGTCGTGCTCATCTGCTACTCCTCCTGTCGAGCCTGCTTGAGATCCTGCACGTACTCGTCCAGCCGGTCGAAGCTTTCGTTCCAGAACTGCTCGAACCCGCCGGCCCACTCGTGAACCGGTCGCAGCCCGCGCGCCTCGAGGCCGTACAGGCGCTGCTTGCCCACTTTCCGATCTCGCACCAGCCCGACCTCCCGCAGCACCCGTAGATGCTTGGACGCGCCCGGCTGGGTCAGGCCCAGCTCCTGAGCCAGGTCGGTCACCGGCCGCTCGCCCGCCCGCAGCAGCACCAGGATCTGCCGGCGCTGCGGCTCGGCGATCGCGTTGAAGACGTCCGACGTCGTCGCTGCTCTGGCCATGACGCAATCATATGCCGATATGGGCATGCGTCAAGTCAGGCCGAGTTGCCACTACCAGCGGAGGCTGGCTCACTGGATCTCATGTCGTCTGCTACCTCGGCCAACCCTCCCGTCGTCGTGGTGACCGGTGCCAGTGCCGGGATCGGTCGCGCCACGGCAGTGGCATTTGCCGGCCGCGGGGCCAAGGTGGCCCTGCTGGCCCGGGGCAAGGCCGGTCTGGCCGGCGCGGCGCGAGACGTTCGAGCCGCTGGGGGGACAGCTCTGGTCATCCCGGTGGACGTCGCCGACGCGGCGGCTCTGGACGAGGCCGCCCGCCGGGCCGAGAAGAAGCTGGGACCGATCGACATCTGGGTGAATGTCGCCTTCGCTTCGGTGTTCGCGCCCGTCAGCGAAATCACCGCTGAGGAGTACCGGCGCGTCACCGAGGTCTGTTACCTCGGCTACGTCTACGGGACGCAGTCGGCGCTGCGGCTGATGCGTGAGCGCGACCGCGGAACAATCATTCAGGTGGGTTCGGCACTGGCCTACCGCGGGATTCCCCTGCAGAGCGCCTACTGCGCTGCCAAACACGCGATCCAGGGTTTCAACGAGTCGCTGCGCTGCGAACTCCTGCACGAGGGCAGCAACATCACCACGACCATGGTTCAGATGCCCGCGGTCAACACGCCTCAGTTCTCCTGGGTGCTTTCCCGGCTTCCGTTGCAAGCACAACCCGTGGCACCGATCTACCAGCCCGAAGTGGCCGCCCGGGCGGTGCTGTACGCCGCTGACCACCCCGGTCGCCGGGAATTCTGGGTCGGTGCCAGCACGGTGGGCACGCTGATCGGAAACGCCGTGGCCCCAGCGCTGCTGGACCGCTATCTGGCGCGCACGGGGTACTCGGCCCAGCAGACGGATAATCCGCGCTCGCCCGACGTACCGACGAACCTTTGGGAGCCGGTGGACGGTACCAAGCACCGTGACTTCGGCGCCCACGGCATCTTTGACAAGAAGGCCAAGGACCACAGCATGCAGCAGTGGGCCGCTCACCAGGTCGGGGACCTGGCCGCTGGGGCTGCTGGAGCCTCGCGGATGCTCGCCCATGCGACCTCTGGAGCGGGGACGTCGGTCGTTTCCGGCGCTGCTGCTCTGGTCGGTGGCCCAGCCGAGCGCCTCCTCGAGCGGTTGCTGGGGCGGGCGTCGTGAGACCGAGCCCGCGCACGATGGCGGCCCTGGATGTGGTGACCGGCGCGGCCCTGCTGTTGCAGCCCCGCGTGGTGATCCGCCGATTCGGGGCCGACCCGGACCTGACCGCCATCGTGCCGGCGGCGAGACTCTTGGGCCTGCGATATGTGATTCAGGCTGCTGTGCTGGCCGGTGCGCCGGCGAAGACTGCTGGATGGGCGTCGGCCACCGACGGAGTCCATGCCTCCAGCATGATCGCTCTGGCAATCCTGGCCCCCAGCTACCGTCGGGCGGCGCTGGGCAGCGCCGCGATGGCATTGATCCTCGGCGTCGCCACCATTCCCCGCAGGGCTCTGTCTGGGCGTCGGACGTAGTACCGATGTCAGGTCCCGCTCCTGGCCTGGCTCGCCCCTCATAGCGCCTCTCTTTGTGGACGGCCGCCCGTCCGAGTAGTTGGCCAAACCTCCCAAGGGCGCACATTGCCGCCCGCGTCCATGCGATCAGGCAGGGCAGGTGGGCCCGGTCGGCCGCCGCGTCCGGCCGGCGGGGTCCAGGGGCTGCTGGAGGCATGCGGAGGCGCACTTCAGCGCCCGGAAAAAAAGATGCGTCATCGCCGAGGAGCCCGGCGGTCTACTTCTTCGAAGGTCTGCCTCATGCGCACCACGTCGTGCGCGGGGTCGATCCAGTGGCCGTCACCAGGACGGTCCTCGGCGATTGCCACGGAAGGAGCGCCCCCATGCATGCCCTCCCCCTGCGCACCACGTCCTCAGCCCCGGCGGACGAGGGTTTCTGGGGCGGCTCCAGTGACTAGGGACAGCACGACCTTGTCTCGCAGCGTTCGCAACTGCCCACGTGACAGCGGTTCGCAGGCCTGTCTGTGCGCCCCTCAATCTCACGGTCACCGAGAGTCGGTGACCGTTCGCCCCTCATGGAAGACACAGTTGGAGGCACCACCGTGATCGATCAGTCCCAGGCCCAGCAGTTCATCGGGCAGAACCTGCACACCACGGACGGCGACAAGATCGGCCGCATCGGTCAGGTCTACATCGACGACTACCACGGCGCGCCCGAGTGGGTCACCGTCAACACCGGGATGTTCGGCACCAACGAGTCCTTCGTGCCGCTGGTCGAGGCGAGCCTTTCCGGCGACGACGTCGTCGTGCCCTACACGAAGGACCAGATCAAGAACGCGCCGAACATCTCTGACTCGGGCCACCTGACCGAGGCCGAGGAGCAGGACCTGTACTCGCACTACCGCATTCCCTACACCACAGAGGGTTCCACCTTCGCCGACACCGCCCAGATGGGTCAGGGCGCCGGCCAGTACAACGCCGGACAGTCCAGCACCGACGTCCCCGTCGACGGCGGCGAGCGCGACACGCTGGAGGACAGCCGTCCGTCGCCCGTTTCCCAGGACGCGAAAGCCCCAGCCGCAGATGGCGCGATGACGCGCTCGGAGGAGCGCCTCAACGTCGGCACCGAGCGGGTCGAATCCGGCCGGGCCCGGCTGCACAAATGGATCGAGACCGAGAACGTTCAGGTCGACGTGCCAGTCACCCGGGAAAAGGCAGTGCTAGTCAGCGAGCCGATCACGGATGCCAACCGCGAGGACGCCCTGTCCGGCCCGCAGATCACTGAGCAGGATCATGAGGTCATCCTCACCGAGGAGCGCCCCGTCGTCTCCAAGGAGACCGTCGCGGTGGAACGGGTGCGCCTGGACAAGCAGGTCGAGGAGTCGGTCGTGAAGGCCGGGGACGACGTGCGTAAGGAGCGCATCGAACTGGACGGGGACGTCGAGACCAGCGATGCCAGTGAGGGCACCCGCCGCTGAGAACACCGGACCCGGCTGGCACCCGTCAGCCGCCGGCATGCCCTGACCACAGGTGTGCCGACCCGGCCCGGGGATCAGGGCCTGCCCCCGATCCCCGGGCCACCTGGGTACCCCTGGGCCACCCCTGGACTGGCGTACTGCCTGGTACATCGGGACAGCCCTCATACATATTGCTACGGAAGGCATTCAGATGAGCGACAGCACCGGATCCCACCGCCTCGAGCCCGCCGACAAAGATCAGACCTCGGCGCCGCGCAACAATGTCGAGCCCGACCTGCACCACTCCGGGCGCCAATCATCTGATCGATCCCGAGCTGACGAGCAGCGAGCCGATCAACTGCAGGCCGATCGACACCAGTTCGGGCCCGAGAATCCGACCCAGATTCACGCCGAGCAGCAGGGGCGTCCTCAGGTGAGGGAGGTGGAGGAGCAGCGGGTCGTGCCGGCCAGGACCAGTGCCGCGTCGGTGTTCGCACTTGTCTTCGGTCTCAGCGCACTTCTCTCAGCGTTGACGATCATCCTGGCCCCGCTGGCTCTGGTCCTGGCCGTCATCGGAATCGTCCTGGCCGTCGTCGGTATGAAGATGGGAAAGCGGGTCGGGATCACGGGACGCGGCGTCGCGCTGGGCGCGCTGGTTCTGTCCGTTGTCGCCATTCTCGCGGCCGGGACCGTGGTGGCCGGGGTGACGACCGTCCTCAACAACGACAAGGCCGTCAACCGCCTCGACAAGCAGGTGCAGAAGCTGCGCGACAACCTGCCGGCCAAGGTCAGCGTTCCGAGCTCGTGAACCGGTGCGGGCGCTCGGGACCGCAGAACCGAGCGTGTGTACGTCCGTCAGAGCTGGGCATGGTTAGTGCGCGCTGACTTTCAGGTCATGCTCGTCGACGCGGAGATGGGCGCCCTGAGTGCTCAACAGGGCCGCGCCCTCGTGGGCACTGACCCCCTCACGACGAGCGAAGCCCTCGCTGTGGGTGGCAACGGTTGCGGTGAACGACACCTCGTCATGCGGGCGCACCTTGACTGGCGACTCGGCCCCGGTGCGCGTCAGTTCCACCCAGATCTGCCCTCGTTGAGCATCGCCGATCCAGAAGCCCTCGTCGGCCGGGACGCTGAGGACCGGTACCGAGAGGGCCCGCACGCGCTCACCGCTCATGGCTACGAGGTTCGCCGGCACGGGCAGTAGTGCCACATCGCCCCGGACGCGGACCACCTGACCGGCCTGCAGTGGCCGTGTGCTCGGTGTGCTGGCGGGTGTGGGGGCCGTTACCTGCGTACGGGCTGCCTCCGAGGAAGGGCCGGCACTGTGAACGGCCACGACCAGCGCCACTGCGGCAACGGTGCCGGCGCCGGTGGCGGCTGCGGCCTGCCCAGGAGCGTTGCGAATGAATCGCTGCAGGAACCCCAGCAGCGGCCCCAATCCCAACCACGGCAGAATGCCCGCCAGGGCGCTACGGCGGCGCAGCAGGGGTTCACTGACGGAACTGCAGGCCAGGCAGGTGAGCAGGTGGTGCCCGGCGCGCAGGACTTCCTGACGGCGGGTATCACCGCTCGACAGAGCAAGCAGGACCGGCATGCACCGACCGGTCGGCAGGTCCACTCCCCGCAGAGCCAGGACGTACTGCACCCGTAGTCGCGCCCTGGTGCGCGCCAGTTGCGCCCCCACGGCTCCACTGCTGACCCCAGTGTCGGCGGCGATGGCCGAAACCGGTTCATCGTGGAGCACATGGGCCAGGAGCGCGTCGCGCTGGCCGGGAGGGATTTCCTGGAGGGCTTCGTGCAGGGCCGCGTGCTCCTCGCTGAGCACGACGACGTCGTCGGGACGCTCCGGCTGGGTCAGGTCGATCATGCGGTATCGGTTTGCCCTGGCCCTCGTCTCGTGTGTGGCCCTGTCGGCCATCACGTGCCGGGCCACAACGATCGAGTAGGCCAGGGCCACGCCCGGGTCCAGGCGCGGTTGTGCGGCGATCACCCTACTCAGGGTTTCCTGAACGACCTCGTCCCGGTCGTCTCGGGAGCTGACGTGGGCCCCCACATACCGGCGCAGGGGAGCGATCACCTCGGTGATCTCTGCGTGGGCGTCCGTCTCGGCCATGCCGAACTCCCGAGGCTCTCGGAACGGGGCCGACCCGTTGTCGCCCCGGTCATCATGGGCCGTATTCCGGGCCGGGCACGAATCGAGGACCCGTTCGGACGAAGAGAGAAAAAAGATGCGTCATGAGTCGCGAGCCTGGGCGTTTACAAAGGTTCACGGGCCAGCCTGCCTGCGACGTGATCTTCTTCCAGACGGCCCGCCATTGCCATTCACAGGAGCCGCACAGACGGATGAGCCTCTACGCCACCCCCGGAAAGCAGCCTGCCTTGCGAACGTTGCTCCCTGGTCCGGGCCCTGACCTCGCCGCGACGGCCAGGGTATGAGCGCGGCGGCCCGCTTCACGCATGTACTTCAATGGTTGTCCTCGAACGACGCTGCGGGACCCTCACTACCTGACCGGCTGTGCTGGGCCGCGCTGGCGGTGCTTCCCGTGGACTCCGCCTTGCTGTCAGTGGCGCTGGGAGCCGGGGTGTGGGTGCCGGTCGGCGCCAGCGACGTCCAGGCCGCCCTGGCCGAGCAGGTCGAGTTCACCGTCGGTGAGGGTCCCAGTACGGACTCCTACACCAGTCGCAGGCGAGTCCAGGTCGCAGACATCGGTACTACCGGATCGCAGGGATGGAATCGTTGGCCCACGTACACGGCAGAACTGCTGGCCCGCACCTCCTACCGAGCGGTGTTCGCCTTTCCCCTGATGGCCGAGAACTCGGTCATGGGCGCCTTGAACCTTTACCGAAGCGCACCGGGCCCGGCCGGGGACGTGGAGGACATCGTCGCCCTCACCAGCTTGATGAGCACTCATCTCCTGGGTGAGCAGCGCGGATCTGATCAGCGCTGGCTGGAAGGACCACTGGCCCTGAGACGCTTCCAGGTGTGGCGGGCGCAGGGCTTGATCATGCAGGCCAACCACATCACCGCTGAGCAGGCGCTGGACCTGTTGCGCGCTGCCGCCTACACCCAGGGATCGCTGGTGGAGGACCTGGCCGCCGATATTCTCGCCGACCGCCGGGCGGTACCGAACCTGAATGCGCCATAGCGGCGTTCATCGGGCCGCCTGGGCACGCCCAACCCTCATGACAAGGGCTGGTGCTCTTTTCCAGGCGATGGCGTGGTAGCTGATGCGCCGTACAGCTGAGTCATAAGGCCTTTGCTGGCACGCCGGCGCACCCGTCCCAGACGCCCGTGCTCACCCAGTGCTGCCCGCGCGGCGATCCATCCGCACGCTCCGTGCACGCCCCCACCGGGATGGGTCGAGGCGCCGGCTAGATAGAGGTCCTCGATCACGGTTTCCGGCCGGCCCAGCCCGGTGGCCGGGCGGAACACCAGCTGCTGATGCAGCTGCGCCGTGCCGCCGTTGATGGCCCCGTGATGGAGGTTGGCATCAGCTGACTCCAGGTCGCCGGGGCGCTGCACCATGCGCTGGCTCACCTGGGCACCGAAGCCGGGTGCGAATTGTTCCAAGGTCTCCTCCAGGCGCGCCACGACCGCGTCCGCGTCGCCGTCGCTGTGATGCCCGCGGGGCAGGTGGGTGTATGCCCATGCGCTTTCGGTACCGGCAACCGATCGAGTGGGGTCGGCGGTGGTCATCTGACCGAGCAGGGCGAACACCTGTTCCGGAAGGCGCCCGAAGGACAGATCACTGGACCAGCGTGAGAGACCGTTCATGTCCGTGCCGATGTGGACCGTTCCGGCCGAACGCGCCTCACGTGCGCGCCACGGGATGCCTCCCTGGACGAGCCAGTTGACCTTGACCGTCGGCAGGTCCCATTCGAACCGCTTCAGGTCCTGACGCAGCCGCTGCGGCAGGTGCTGCAGTCCGACCAGGTCGGTGAACAGACGGGGCGCATCGACATCGGCCAGCACGGCCCGGCGAGCTCGCACCTCCCGTCCGCCGGCGGTGCGGATCCCCACGGCCCGACCGCCCTGCACCACAACCTCGCTGACCGGCTGACTGGCCTCGATTACTGCTCCGCCCGACCGAGCGCGCGAAGCCATGGCCTGCGACAGCATGCCGGCGCCACCCCGGGGTACGGGAAAGCCGACGTCCTGCGCCAGCATCGCCAGCAGCCAGCCGTACAGCCCACTGCCGGGGGCGTCCATGGGCACGTCGGCGTGCATCGCGTTACCGGCCATCAGCAACCGCGCCGGTTCGCCGGCGAAGAGTTCCTCGGTCAGGCGGGTCACCGGGGTCAGTGCCATCCGCGCCAGCTGCATCGCGTCGTGGACCCCGGCCCGGTAGAGCAGCTTCGCGCCCGAACGCACCGGTGGGAACGGGGTGAACAGGGCTTCCAGAAGCGGGTCTCGCAGCCGCTGCCACTGCGCGCACAGGGCCAGCCACGCGTCGCCGTCGCCGGGTGCCGCCTTGTCCAGTGCATCAGCGGTGTCAGAGGCCTGCCGGTGAAGGACGGCGCAGTCCTGCGCCTGGGGGTCGGCGAGGTGGGCGATCACGCTGGGGGCCTGTACCCACTGCAGTCCGTGGTGGTGCAGGTCGAGGCGGGCGATGACCGGTGACGCCGCCGCCAAGGGGTAGAACGCGCTGAACATGTCGGTGACGGTGTCCGGCCACAATCGGGCCGACCGAACCGCCCCACCGATCTCGTCCTGCGCTTCGAGCACCAGGACGTCCCACCCGGCATCGGCCAGAGCAGCCGAAGCCACCAACCCGTTGGGCCCGGCGCCGATCACGACGGCGTCCACCGTCTCAACCATGAGGTCTCCTCGTGCTGTGACGTCGGCACTCCTGTGCCCGGTCGACGGGCGCGCCTGTTTCCCAACCTTGTACCCGACCGGTCCTTCGCCCGCACCCCCAGACCATCGCTGCCGGGAGCGTGCAAGATCGATTGGCCGGATGAGCCTGCATGCGCTGGACTGCGACCGATCCCGGAATGCCTAGGTCAGGAGTTTGTGATGGGCGCGTTCGACGAGTTGAAGGACAAGGGCGAGAAGTTGGCCTCCGATCACCCCGAGCAGACCGAGAAGTACAGTGACGAGGCACTTCAGAAGGGCGGAGACGCGGCGGACAAGGCCAGCGGCGACAAGTTCTCCAAGCAGATCGACACCGCCCAGGAAAAGGGCGACGACGCCGTCGGCAGCTAGCTCCCGGGGCTGTTCGTCTGGAATGGCCTTCTTCGCCATCCCTGGCACGCTGGAAGTATCCCCCATACGAGGCTTGGCCTCGTGATCTACCGGACCGGATTCGAGACAACGGATCTGTGCGACGTTATCGGCCACAGAATGAGGTTTCGATGAGTAACGAATTCCCTGAGACGACAAGTTCCGTAACGTATTCTCCCACCGGCGCCGACCCCGTTCCGGAGGTGCCTGTCTACGTGGTCGAGACGGACCTGCCTTCGACCGACCTCTCGTCACCCACCTCCTCCGGTGACGGATCGACGAGTGACGTGGCCAAGGAGAAGGCCGCCGACGTGAGTCAGGGCGCGGCCGACGCCGGCAAGCACGTGGCCGGAGTGGCCAAGGACCAGGCCGGGCAGGTGGCGTCCGAGACGACCAAGCAGGCCAAGGACCTCCTGGCGCAGACCCGCGACGAACTGCAGGGCCAGGCCGCCACCCAGCAGGACCGCATCGCCGCGGGGATCCGCTCGCTCAGCTCCGAGCTGGGCTCGATGGCTTCCAACTCTGATCAGTCCGGTACGGCAACGGATCTCGTGCGCCAGGTGTCAGCCCGGGCCGAGGACGTCGCCGGCTGGCTCGAGGCCCGCGACCCCGGTGCTCTGGTCCAGGAAGTGAGCGACTTCGCGCGCCGCCGTCCGGGAGCCTTTTTGGCGATCGCCGTCGGAGCCGGCCTGCTCGCCGGCCGCCTGACCCGAGGGGCCGTGGACGCCGCTCGCGACGACAGCCCCGACTCGCCTTCCTCCGGACCGGTCACGAGCGCTCCGGTGGCTACCGGCACGCCGGTGGCTCCCGTGGATCCGTACGAAAGCCAGTTCACCGGCGCCGGCGCCTACGAGGCCGAGCCGTCGCGGGAAGCGCAGGTCCTGCCGTGACCAGCACTCCCGGCCTGCCCCAGCGCGAAAGTTCCCCCTCCATCGGTGAACTGCTCAGTGACATCAGCACGGACATCTCCACCCTGATGCGCCAGGAGGTGGAGCTGGCCAAGGCCGAGCTGCGCCAGTCGGCTCAGAAGGCCGGCAAGGGCGCCGGCCTTCTGGGCGGTGCCAGCGTGTTCGCCCACCTGGCCCTGGTGTTCCTGGCCATCGCCGCGTGGTGGGGGCTGGGCGACAGCATCGGGCGGGGCTGGTCCGGACTGGTCGTCATGCTCGTGCTGGCCGTGATCGCCGCCGTGCTCGGCGTTCTGGGCCGCAGTCAGTTGCAGGCGGTATCGGGTCTGCCCAAGACCACCGCCAGCGTGAAGAAGATCCCGGACGCCGTCAAGGGCAATGAAGGAGACGCACGATGAGCAGCAACCCCGACGAGATCCGGGCCCAGATCGAGACCACCCGCACCTCCCTGAGCAACGACGTCAACACGCTGGCCGACACGGTCAAGCCCAGCAACGTGGCTCGGCGGCAGGTGGACAAGGCCCGCGATCTGGTAGGCGGAGCAAAGGAGAAGGTCATGGGTACGGCTTCAGATCTGGGCTCCACCGGCACTTCGAAGATCAGCGACGCAGGCTCGAGCATCTCCGATGCGGCCTCTTCCTCGCAGGACGCGCTCAAGGCCACACCGGGTGCCGTGAAGGCCAAGGCTCAGGGCAACCCCCTGGCCGCCGGCCTGATCGCGTTCGGTGCCGGCTGGCTGGTCTCGTCGTTGATCCCCGCGACGAAGGCCGAGCAGGCTGCCGCGACCAAGGCCAAGGAGAACGCCTCCGTGGTGACCGACAAGGTCAGTGACGTGGCCAAGGACGTCGCGGGCAACCTCCAGCAGCCGGCTCAGGACGCCGTCCAGGCGGTCAAGTCCACGGCCACGGACGCCGTCGGCACGGTCAAGGAGGAAGGCACCTCCGCCGCCCAGGACGTGAAGGACCAGGGCCTGGAGGCCAAGCAGGCCGTTCAGGACACGCGCGCCTGAGTTCAGGTGCGTGCGCCCGGCGGTGGGCTCCCCGAATCACGGGGAGCCCACCGCTGCTACGTTCGTCAGATCAAGACGCACTTCCTGATCGTTGTCAGAGGTGCACGGTGTCGCTGTCGCCACCGGAGTAGGGCTGACCAGTGATCCGGGCCTTGGCGAAACTCACCACGCTCGCGATCCGCCCGCCCGGAGTGTCCCAGTACTGCGCCGAGTCGCCCTCGACCTTCAGCAGGACGATGTCGCTGGATTCGGGGCCGTCCGGGAACCAGGCGGCAACGCCGGCGTTCCACAGTTCGCTCTTCTTGGCCTGGTCGAGCACCACCGAGGCCGTGCCGGTCAGCGAGACCCAGGTACTGGACGACGAAATCGTCACGTTCACCTGGGGATTGGCCGTGACATGGGCGGTCTTGCGCGACGAGCGCTCCGCGAAGAACCAGAGGTCGCCGTCGAACGCCACCTCCTGCAGAGCCATGGGCCGGCTGATCAGGGTGCCGTCAGGGGCTGTCGTGGTGAACATGGCCAGCCGGTTGCCCTTGATCAGTTCGGCCACCTTGGTGGCGTCAGTGTCGTCGGGCCCGGAGCTGTCGGGCTGAGCATCGGAATCGGACATCTTCAGTGCCTCCCGGGTTGGTGGTGCCGTACCGGCCCGATGCTGGCATCGCACCGCGGCGACGGCTCGTCGATCACTCGTCTGCGTGAGGCATGGACTCTCGGTGGGCCGACCGTCGCCACCCGGGTGAAGATGCCCTCGTGACACAGGTCCCGCCCGCGAAGCCGGCGTTCGCCGTCGTGATCCCCGCACACAACGAGGAAGACCTGCTGGGCGGTTGCCTGCGGTCCGTTCGGGCGGCCCTGACCGGCGCCGGCGCGCCAACCATGATCGTCCTTGTGGCCCACCGGTGCTCGGACCGCACCGAACTCGTCGCCCGTCGAAACCTCGAGGGCGCCCCATCCCTGGTGCTCGCCGACGACTCGCCCAACGTCGCCGGCGCCCGGGACGCCGGCGCCCGGGCCGCGCTGGCCGCGATGGCCGCCCTGGGCCTGGCCCGGGAGCAGACCTGGCTGCTGTCCACCGACGCGGACACCGTCGTGCCGCCGACCTGGGTCCAGGACCTGCGCCGGCACATGAACCTGGGGGCAGCCGCTGTCGCCGGTCTCGTGCACGTGCACGACTGGGACCGGGCCTCCCCGGCGGCCCGGCAGGCCTACCAGGCCATCATCTCGGCCGGCCTGAAGCTCGATCGCCACGAGCACGTCTACGGAGCCAACCTCGCCGTGCGCGCGGACGCCTTCCTCGACGTGGGTGGCTGGCCGGACGCGGTGCCGGGCGAGGACGCGGCTCTGCTCGGGGCGCTGCGAGCGCGTGGGTGGCCGGTCGCCACTGCCACCGATGTCTGGGTGCGGACCAGCGGGCGACGCACTCCGCGCGCCGTGGGGGGCCTCGGCTCACTGCTGGAGCGGCTCGTTCTGGAGTTTCCCTGACGGCTGCGGCCGCTCGGCCGCCATCGTCGAAAGATCCTCTGCCCCTGAGGGTGACGTCTCGAATGTCCTGGCGGCGCCAACCGTGCCACGGTGCCTGTCATGGCTGAGAAGACGCACGACGGCACTCCGGTGGAGGACCCCGCCCAGTCCCCGACCCAGCTGCCGAAACGCTCCTGGGTGAAGGTGCTGCGCGGGGCGATGAAGGAGTTCTCCGACGACGAACTTTCGGACACGGCTGCGGCCCTGACCTACTACTCGGTACAGGCGATCTTTCCCGCGGCCGTGGTGCTGTTGTCGCTGATCGGCTTCCTGGGGGCCAGCACCACGGAGAAGCTGATCGCCAACCTGGGACCGGTCATTCCCAAGGGTTCGGCCCACAGCCAGATCGTCAGCCTGATCAACAACCTTCAGAGCAGCCACCAGTCGGCCGGTATTGCCCTGATTCTGGGCCTGGTGACTGGTATCTGGTCGGCTTCGGGCTACGTCGCCGCGTTCATGCGGGCCTCGAACCGGGTCTACGACGTCCCGGAGGGGCGTCCGATCTGGAAGACCATCCCGACCCGTCTGGCCACCACGATCGTTCTGCTGATCCTCATGCTCCTGGCTGCGGTGATCGTGGTGTTCACCGGCCCGCTGGCTCAACAGGCCGGAGACCTGCTCGGCCTCGGCTCGGCCGCGGTCACGGTCTGGAGCATCGCCAAGTGGCCCGTGCTGCTCGTGCTCATGACGGTGATGGTGGCCATCCTGTACTGGGCCTCGCCCAACGCCAAGCAGGGTTTTCGGTGGGTCAGCCCGGGTGGGGTGCTGGGTGTCCTGCTCTGGGTGATCGCCTCGGCCGGCTTCGCCCTCTACGTGGCCAACTTCAGCAACTACAGCAAGACCTACGGCACGATGGCGGGCATCATCATCTTCCTGGTCTGGGTGTGGATCTCGAACCTGGCCCTGTTGCTGGGCGCGGAGTTCAACGCCGAGCTCGAACGCGCCCGGGCCGAGGCGGACGGCCTGCCCGAGGGGGCCGAGCCGTACATCGAGCTGCGTGACACCCGCAAGCTGGACGAGGACGAGCAGGCCGAGGTCGAGAAGTCGCGACTGCACGAAGGGTGATGGGTAGTGCTTCGCTGCGCTCATCACCTGGCCGGGGCCACGCGCGGGGACGGAGCCCTGAGGAAACTCCTGGGTAGGCGTTGAACAACCTCTGGCGCGGTGTAGTGTGCGGAACGTAGGACTCGGCCAAGCCAGGTGCCGGCCCTCCATCGCTGAGCGCACCTGGAGTTTGCCATGGCCGAACTGTCGCGTCTTCCCGGACCCATCGCCGACGTGTGGGACTGGCAGCAGGAGGGATCTTGCCGTGAGGCTGATCCCCGGTTGTTCTTTCACCCCGATCATGAGCGCGGCCCGGCGCGGCGCGATCGGGACGCGCGGGCCGTGGCGGTCTGTGCTTCGTGCCCGGTCGTCGAGCAGTGCCGCCGGCACAGTCTGGTCGTCCGCGAGCCCTATGGCGTGTGGGGCGGGTTGACCGAGGACGAGCGCCTCGCCCTCCTGGTGAACTCGCGCCCGGATGAGCGCGGCGAGGTCGCGGTCCCGCTCCGGACGGCTTCCTCGGCCTGAGGTTCGCCAAGCCGGCCGGCGCCCTAGCTGGCCTTCAGGCGGGCCTACGGTCTGCTGGTCGGTATGGGCGCAGATGTGATCCCAAGAAACCATTGTCGTGCGGGTGAGAGCACCCCATGGCCTTCTGAAATTGCATGATCGTCAGGACGGGTGTGATCTCGCAACGTTCTGTTCCACCCAGCATCTGGAGTATTCGTGGCCGCACGTCGCAAGCCTGATCAGTCCTCTCCGGCCCCTGTCGGTCCGACGGGGGCGACTGCCGCATCCACACCGGCGCAGCCCGAGTCGCAGCCACAGCCGGAGGTGAGGGCCCAGAGCGGCGACTTCCTGACCACGTCGCAGGGTCTACGGCTCCCGGACACCGATCACTCGCTCAAGGCGGGGGAGCGGGGCCCGACCCTGCTGGAGGACTTCCACCTGCGGGAGAAGATCACTCACTTCGACCACGAGCGGATCCCCGAGCGGGTGGTGCACGCACGCGGAGCGGCAGCTCACGGCGTCTTCGAGTCGTACGGCAGCGCCGCATCCGTGACCAAGGCGGGGTTCCTGCAGGCCGGGCAGCAGACGCCCGTGTTCGTGCGGTTCTCCACGGTGCTGGGCTCACGGGGTTCGGCCGACACGGTGCGTGACACCCGGGGCTTCGCGGTGAAGTTTTACACCGAGGAAGGCACGTTCGACCTGGTGGGCAACAACATGCCGGTGTTCTTCATCCAGGACGGCATCAAGTTCCCCGACATCATCCACGCGGGCAAGCCGCACCCGGATCGGGAGATCCCGCAGGCGCAGTCGGCTCACGACACGTTCTGGGACTTCGTGTCCCTGCACACCGAGGCCACCCACCACGTGTTCTGGAACATGAGCGACCGGGGCATCCCGCGCTCGTACCGCACGATGGAAGGCTTCGGCGTCCACACCTTCCGGCTGGTCAACGCCGACGGCGACAGCAGCCTGGTGAAGTTCCACTGGAAGCCGGTGGCCGGGGTGCACTCCCTGGTCTGGGAGGAAGCCCAGATCGCGGCCGGAATCGACCCCGACTTCCACCGCCGCGACCTGGCCGACGGCATCGAGAACGGCGCCGTCTTCGAGTACGAGCTGGGCCTGCAGGTGATGCCCGACGACGGCAGCGACACCTTCGAGGGCATCGACCTGCTAGACCCGACCAAGCTCGTCCCCGAGGAGCTCGCTCCGGTGCAGCTGGTGGGCAAGTTGACCCTGGACCGCAACCCGACGAACTACTTCGCCGAGACCGAGCAGGTCGCCTTCCACACCGGCCACCTGGTGCCCGGCATCGAGGTCACCAATGACCCGCTGATGCAGGCGCGGCTGTTCTCCTACCTGGACACGCAGCTCACCCGCCTGGGCGGGCCGAACTTTGCTCAGCTGCCGATCAACCGCCCCCACGCCCCGGTCAACGACATGCTGCGCGACGGCATGCACCAGAGCGCGGTGCACACCGGGGTCACGCCCTACAAGCCCAACGGCATCGACGGCGACCAGCCGTACGAGGCGGCCGCCGACGCGGGCGGCTACGTCCAGACCGCGCGCCCGATCGAGGGCGCGGCAGTGCGGGCCAACCCGGTCTCGTTCGCCGATCACTTCACCCAGCCGGCGATGTTCTACCGCAGCCTCAGCCTGCTGGAGCAGGCCCACATCGTCGAGGCATTCACCTTCGAGCTGGGCAAGGTCTACGAGCAGGCCATCAAGGAACGCCAGCTGCAGGTGCTGGCCAACGTCGACACCGACCTGTGCGCCCAGGTCGCCGCGGGCCTGGGCCTGCCCGCCCCGGCCGGCACCCCGGTCGAGGAGGGACAGGTCTCACCCGCTCTCTCCCAGATCACCGCCGTGCCCGGCCCCATCGCCGGACGCAAGATCGGCGTCGTCGCCGACGCCGGCAGCGATCTGGCCTCGATCGCGAAGCTGCGTACGTCCCTGGAGAAGCTGGGGGCCACGCTGCACGTGATCGCCCCGGTCGGAGGAGTCCTGGCCAAGGGCCGGCGCAGCGAGATCGTGGAACGCACGCTCCTGACCGCCCGCTCGATCGAGTTCGACGCGCTGGTGGTGGCCGCAGGCACGAGCCCGACCAACGACATCAAGCTGGTGCTGTTGCTGCAGGAGGCCTACCGGCACTGCAAGGCCGTAGGTGCGTGGGGCGATGGTGCGGCCATCCTGGGCGCCGCCGGTATTCCCGAGGACGGACCCGGCGTGCTGGTCGGCACCGGGGTCAACAAGGAGTACACGGCACAATTGGTGAGCGCGCTGGGCCTGCACCGGGCCTGGGAGCGCGCGGCTGACGTCATGACCTCCATGGTGGCGCCGTCGCTCTAAGCGATTGGAACCACAAGGTGAAGGGTTGCCCGAGCTGATCTCCTCGGGCACCCCTTCACCCGTTCCGGAGTGGCCCGTCAGGGCGAACCGTTCAGCAACGCTGCCATGTCGGCGAGATTGAAGAAGGCCGCGATCTCGACAGCCGAGGGCGTGCCCGTCGTGGGGCCCGCCCCGGCCTGAAGCAGGGCGCGCACGATCACCGGGGACTGGCGAAAGGTAGCTGCGCCCAGGGCGGTCTGGCCCCGGTCGTTCACCCGCTCTGTGTCCGCGCCGCGATCCAGCAGAGCCTGCACTGTGCCTGGATGCTGGTGGTAGGCGGCCAGGATCAGCAGGCTGTCGCCGGCCGCGTTGGTCAGGTTGACCGGCAGGCCCGCGTCCACCAGGGCGGCCAGGCGCTCGGCCTCGCCCGCGCGGGCCAGCTCCACCGCGCCGTGCAGAAACTCGAGCTCCTCAGCGGTCAGGTCGGAGTTCTGAGGCTGGGTGTTCATGTGATGTTCCTGTCCCCGAGGCGGTCGGTCAGGGCAAGGTAGCAACTTCGGCTCTCGTCAGAAAGGCAGGTCCCGCAGTGAAGATCGCCATGCTCGCCCACCTGCACCACCGGATCGCCGAACCGTTCGCCGGTGGGATGGAGACGCACACGGCGCTGGTCGCCGACGAACTGGTGCGCCGCGGGCACGACGTCACCCTGTTCGCCAAGGCCGGCAGCCTCAGCCGGGCCCGGGTCGAGGCGATCCTGGAGGCTGACTTCGACTACCTGCGGGTGCGTCGCGAGGACGGCGCGGACGCTTGCGACCGGGTGCTCGACTCCGCCGTCCGGCGGGCCCTGGCCGGTATCGACCAGGGAGGCTTCGACCTGGTGTTCAACAACAGCCTGAGCCCGCTGCCCTACACCCAGCTGGGCGACCGGCCCGTGCTCACTGTGCTGCACACGCCTCCGACCCTGCCGAAGGTCAATGCGGTCATCGGCCAACCTCACTGGCGGCCGGGGCCGCGGCACACCTTCGTGGCCGTCTCGCAGGTGAACGCGGCGTCCTGGAGCCGTGTCCTGCCGCGGGTGGAGAGCGTGCCGAACGGGATCCGGGTGGAGCGGTGGCCGGTGAACCGACGCCCAGAGCCGGGTCTGGCCGTGTGGTCGGCTCGGATCACTCCGGAAAAGGGCCTGCACCTGGCCATCGCGGCGGCCCGGGCAGCGGGGATGCGCCTGGAGTTCAGCGGCCCGGTTGCCGACGAGGACTACTACCGTCACGCCGTCGAGCCGCTTCTGGGGCCGGACGTCGTGTACCGCGGTCACCTGGACCACGTCCAGTTGGCCCGCCACCTGGGCCGGGGTGAGGTCTTCGTGTCCTCGTCGATCTGGGCCGAGCCGTTCGGCCTGGCGCTGGTGGAGGCCATGGCCTGCGGAACTCCCGTGGCCGCCCTGCCCAGCGGCGCGGCCGGTGAGGTTGTGGGCGCCCACGGGGGCGTGATCGCGGCGCAGGCCGGAGTGGCCGCGCTGGCCGAGGCCATCAGAGCGGCCCGAGGCCTGGATCGCGGGCTGGTCCGCGCGCACGCGCAGACCTTCGGTGCCGGATCCATGATCGACCGTTACGAGCAACTGATGGACACCCTGCTCTGCCCGCCCGTACACCAGCTCCCGGTTGTGCTCTCGGGCGTCTTCGCACGACCGGCCGAGCGCGTGGTCGCCGCCGGCCTCGTGCGGGTGCCCCTCGCCTCGGCGTTCAGCCCTGGACCTGCTCCGAGGACCGGAACACGTTTCCCTCGGTCGGGGCCTGAGGTTCGCGAGCCAGCGCCAATCGGTCGAACAACGGCCCGACCAGTACGTCGAACACTCGCGGAGCCAGGCTGAATCCCAGGCGCATGAACGGGTTGAGCGGCCCGACGTTGGCGCCGCCTCGGCGGTGATCCACGACCCGCAGCACACTGCGGGCGACCGCCTCGGGGCTGAGCACGGGCGGGGGCGGCGACCCGGCGTGGCCGACATAGGTGGCAGCCAGCCGGTAGATGCGGGTGTCGATGCCGCCCGGTGTCACCAGGGCGACGTGAACCCCGGGCGTTCGGCGGGCCTCCTGCTGCAGGACCCGTACGAGCCCGTGCACGGCCCACTTGGAGGTGACGTACGCGCCCATCCGGGGCGCCGTCATCTGGCCCAGCACGGAGCCGATGACGACCAGGCTGCCCGAGGCGGCCGGCTCGAAGACGGCCAGGGCGGCCCGGGCCACGTTGGCCGTCCCGCGCACACCGACGTCGACGGCGTGATCCCACACCGCCGCCGGCACGTCGGACAGGGATCCGTAGGCCACGCTGGCAGCGGTGTGAACCACGACGTCGAGGTGACCGAAGCGCGCCACGGCCAGATCGACGGCTGCGCTCACGGCCGCGGAGTCACTGACGTCCACAACGGCCGAGGCCGCCTGGGCGCCCCGCGCGGTGCAGGCAGTCACCAGATCCTCCAGCAAACCGCCCGAACGGGAGGTCAGGACCAGGTGGGCGCCTCGACCAGCGTAGGCCAGGGCCACGGCCCGGCCGATCCCTCCGGTGGCGCCGGTGATGAGAACCACCACCGGCAAGCCCGGGGCGGGCTCAGCCGACATCTGCTGCTCGCGGCCCTGAGCGGCGCGCGGGCTTCGAGCTCGTGGCATCCTGACCGGCGTTTCCTTCGGCCAGGAAAATGAGCCGCCGCAAAGTCTCCCGGTTGCGCACCGCGATGGCGGCCTGCCGCAACGGTTTCGGGATCAACAGACCCGGGCCCTTGGTCGCGTCCTCGGTGATGGTCAGCATCGCGCCGCTGCCCCAGGCGTCGACGCGCAGGTCCACCGTCGCCTCACCCAGGGGCCAGCCTTTCGGCTGAAGGATGAGCCGGTGGGGGGCCTCGTTGGTCAGCACGGTCGTGTCGTCGTCGATCACCGCCGGCCACACCCCGAACGAGTGGTGCAACTGGGCCCCGACCGCGGGCCAGTGCGAATCGACGGCCCGCATCCGCGAGGCCCCCACCACCCACGAGGGAAACAGCCATCCGTCGGACAGGACGGCGAACACCTGCACCGGCGTGGCCGACGTCGTGCGGCGAACCTCAATCATGAGCTCTCCGTTCTGATTTCTGATGTGAGCGCCAAGCTGTGGCCGGGTCGGCCGGATTGGGGAGCCTCACGGCTGGAACACGACCTTGACCGCTCCGTCCTGCTTCTTCTGGAACATCTCGTAGGCAGCCGGAGCCTGCGCCAGGGGCAGGATGTGGGTGGCGAAATCGTCGACGCCGAGCGGATCTCCGTCGACCAGCAGAGGCAGGATGGCCGGGACCCAGTTCCACACGTTGGCCTGGCCCATCCGGACCTGGATCTGCTTGTCGAACATCTGCAGCATCGGCAGCGGGTCGGCCATGCCGCCGTATACCCCCAGGAGGGAGATCGTCCCGCCCCGGCGCACCACGTCGATGGCCGTGTAGAACGCCGCCAGCCGGTCTACTCCGACCGTCTGCATGAGCTTCTCGGCCAGGGCGTCAGGCAGCAGGCCGACCGCCTGGTGGGCGAGCTTGGCCACCGGCGCTCCGTGCGCCTCCATGCCGACCGCGTCGATCACCGCGTCCGCTCCGCGCCCGTTGGTCAGATCGCGGATGACGTCGCCGAGGTTCTTGCCGTGCTCGTTCAGGTCCAGCACGGTGATGCCGTTCTTGCGGGCCCGTTCCAGGCGCTCGGGGACCAGGTCGACCCCGATCACCTGCTCCACGCCCTGGTGGAGGGCGATACGGGTGGCCATGTCACCGATCGGACCCAGGCCCAGCACCACCAGGCTGCCGCCGTCAGGCACGTCGGCGTACTGCACGCCCTGCCAGGCGGTGGGAAGCACGTCGGACAGGAACAGGAAACGCTGGTCGGGCGGTCCCTGCGGAACCTTGATCGGCAGAGTGTTGCCGAACGGCACCCGCAGGAACTCGGCCTGCCCGCCCGGAACCTGGCCGTAGAGCTTGGTGTAGCCGAACAGGGCCGCACCCATGCCCCGATCGCGCACCTGGGTCGTCTCGCACTGCGACTGCAGGCCGCCGGTACACATGAAGCAGGTTCCGCAGGAGATGTTGAACGGGACGACCACCCGATCGCCCGGCTTGACCTCGGTGACCTCGGAGCCCACCTCCTCCACGATGCCCATCGGCTCGTGGCCGAGGATGTCGCCGGCATCCAGGAACGGGCCGAGCACCTCGTACAGGTGCAGATCCGAACCGCACAGCCCACTGGAGGTGACCTTGACGATCACATCGGTCGGCTCGAGAATCGTCGGGTCCGGGACGGTCTCGACCCGGATGTCGCGCTTGCCCTGCCAGGTCACTGCCTTCATTTCGACACCTCGTTCGTGAAACGGATCACCAGACAACGGCTCTGCGCATCCGCGCCTTCCGGTTGGCTACAAACCTGGGCCACCCACGGGCTGGAGCGACCCAGGCTCGGCAGTCGCCGTGAGTTCCACAGCGGCTACCGGCCCATAGTGGCCGCCTTGTCGATCCGGCGCTCAGCGAGATCCCCGGCCAACGCGGAAACACCGGGGTTCGGCCGCCGGACGTCCTCTTTGGTGCACAGATCGGCAGCTCGAGAGGGCGGTTCACGAGCAGGGCAGTGATCAACGGGCGTTCGCCGCCAGGCGACGTACGGTGACAACACGGTTCATCGATCCAGAGGGAGACACCATGGGTATCGACGACAAGATCGACAACAAGGCCGAAGAACTCGGCGGTCAGGCCAAGGAGAAGATCGGCGAGGCCAACGACGACCAGGACCTGCAGGCCGAGGGGCAGGCCGACCAGAGCAAGGCCAACCTCAAGCAGGCCGGCGAGAAGGTCAAGGACGCTTTCAAGTAGAAACGTCCCTGTTCGGGCCCGGTTCCACGGGGCTCGGCCCGAACAGGCCCGCCGGCGGCGATGATGGGATCAGGCCTCGGCCGGGGAGTGGGCCGGGCTGTCGGCGATGACGAGCACCTCGGCCCCGATCCAGTCCTCGGGCCCGGGCCGCAAGGCCCCGCTGTGGTGAATGGCGATCAGGGCCGGCCGCAGGCGCCGGTCCCACAATGACTTGAGCGCCACGATCACCGTCTCGCCCGAGGTCTGAGCAGTGGCCGGTACCAGGAACTCGATCAGCAAGAACGTGTGCTGGTGGGCCAGCCCGGCGGTTGGCTCGTGGACGCGGACCCGGGCCGAGCGCAGGCATTTCGCCAGATTCTCGGACGGCGGCGCGGTCAGGTCGATCACCGGCTCGGCGTCCGGAACGCTTCCGGAATCAGGGATCGCACCCTCGAGGGCCGGCCCGGCATGCAGGTCGAGGATCTCGGTGAGCAGTTCGTGGCCGGGAAAGCCCGGCTCGGCGAAGGCGGCCTCGAGAGTGCTCCTGATCTGCGTGCTCGTGGCCGTGCCTCGCGCAACGCGAAGGCAGGCGCGGGCGTACCGTCCGCTCACTGACCTCCCCCTCCCAGATGAGAACCCTGGGGTATGGAAGCAGTTCGTAGCCCTCCGTGTGCTCAAGACACGCTCAGTTATGGCCAGCTCTCTCGCGCCGCGCCCGACAGGGGTCGTCAGGCGCGCAGTCGCGGGGGAGGTCAGCCCCGATTCCACAGGGCCACCGGGTCGCGCGCCGCGCGGAACCCATTGGCCTCGGCCATGGCGGCCGCGTCGGCGAACCCCTGGGCAATGCGGGAGGGTTCATGCGCGTCGCTTCCGAACGAGACCGCTTGGCCTCCCTCCTGGTGCCACCAGTGCAGGACGGGCCCGGGCAGCGGAACCACGGTGTTGATCTCCAGCGCCTTGCCGCTGCGAGCAGTGGCTCGCAAGGCATGGCGAAACTCGTCCTCGAACCGGTACGCGTCGAACGGTTCTCCACGGACAGGCCAGGATCGGGCCGGATAGTCGATGTGAGCCAGGACCGAGAAGGTGTCCATCGCGCTGACCATGTCCGCCACCTCCACCAGGTACTGCCTCACGATCTCGTCGGGGTCACGATGTGAGTACAGGTCGTTCGGCTCCTGGAAGCCGTCCTTCTCGGGCAGGCAGTGCAGCGAACCCAGCACCCGATCGAAAGTGCCTGATTCCAGGACGGCGCGAGTTGACTCCGCGTGCCGGTGCGGTTCGCCCAGTTCGACCCCGCTCAGGATCCGAAGGCTGCGAAACTGCGAACGGCAGCGCTCCACCGCCTCCAGATAGCCGGCCGCGTCGAAGAGCGGGGGTGAGACCTGGCCCTGCGGATCGCTGAGGACGGCGACCGGGTGATCGAGCGGCAGGGCGGCGACCGCCTCGAGGTTGGCCGTCCATACCGTGAAGTCGAGGTGCTCGGTGAACGCGATGGACGGCAGCCCCAGATCGACGGCGCGCTCGCACGATCGCTGCATCGACCCGTGCTGTGCGTCCCAGGACCACTCGGTATGAACGTGACCGTCCGGCGGTAGGGACATGTTTCCTACGGTATCCGGCGCGGGGACGAGCGGGCGGTGGTCGCCGCTGGTTGAGCGCGGTGACCAGCACCGTGACCAGGACGGTGGCCATCCCTCGGTCGCGCTCAACCCGCTCGCCACGAGGCCACACGCCAGTGACTCGGCCACTACGACGGTGAGCTGGGACCGGATCGTGGCCTCGGAGATGCGATCGGTGAGGGCGGGCGGTTCCTCGCCATCGCGAGATGAACGCGTCAGCGCCTCATGCTGCCGCCGTTCTGCTTCTGACGTTGCACCGTTGAGCGGGCGGGCCGGGCCGGGACTGGCAACCGGCCGGCGCCTCGGCGCCGCACCTGCTCCAGTTGCCGTCCGGTGTGGGCGTACCAGGCCGACAACAGGGCTGCGGCCAGCGCCAATTCCACCACGTCACCGCCGTAGAACATGATCTGCGCGCCCCAGTCGCACCTGGTCAAGAGAGCCGGGCGTCGTGCGGCAGATCCTGGGCGTGCATCACCTTGGCCAGCAGGTCGTGGCTTCCGGCGGTCAGGAACAGCACCAGGAGTCGGGTCCGCACGCTGTCACTGCTCGCCGAGGAAGGCCGAGGATCGCGTCCCACCAGGTAACTGGCGCCTCCCCTTTCGCAACGGGGCACGCTCGCACCGACAGCGCCGGTATGCAGGGGCAGGGCACGAGGCGCGGCGGAAGGCACGGATCGGCGTGAGCGGTTCTGATGCGCCAGAGATGCCGCGATGCGGAAACTGTCGGCTCGCGGTGCTGGAATGACGTCGTCATCATGGAAGGGCCAACCACCACTGGTGAAAGGAGCGAACCATGCCCAAGACGACGAAGAGCGGCAAGGCCAAGGCGGAGGAGCTTCCCGGCACGCTGAAGCGCTCGGACAAGAAGGCCCAGCGCACCTTCGCCAAGGCCCACGACTCGGCCGTCAAGGAGTACGGCGAGGGCGAGCGCGCCCACCGGGTTGCGATGTCGGCCCTGAAGCACACCCACGAGAAGGTGGGGGACCGCTGGCAGCCGAAAGCCAAGAACGGGCCCTCGGACGAGCAGGCCAAGGGCGGCGTGAAGACCAAGCGGGCGACCAAGGGCGGCGTCGACGCCAACGCCTCCAAGAGCCACCTGCTGGATGTGGCCAAGAAGCTTGACATCCGCGGGCGCACCACGATGAAGAAGGATGAGCTGGTAAACGCCATCGAGAAGGCAAACGCTCGCGAGACGCGAAAGGCCGCCAAGAAGTCGTAACCACGTACGGCTCCGTCCGTACCGGTCAGGCCTCGCCCATCACCAGGCCCTCGATGGTGTGCTTCTGGGTGATGGGGGTTAGCTTCTCGACGACCGGGCACACCAGGTGATCGCGTACGCGCGCTGCGGCAGCTGATCCCAGAAGCCTCGGGTCACGGCCAGGTCGTGGTGCTCGGCGTTGCCGGCTCCAGGAGCATCGACGCCCAGCACGAGGACGGGACGCGGTTTCTGCGACAGGTTGCGTGTTCCGCGATGGATGGTTAGGGCCGAGCGGGCGGAGATGTCGCCCATCTGCGGAAACTTGCGCAACGCCCGCTCGGCGTAGCGCCCCCAGGTGCCTCGGTCCGGAAACATCCCGTGTTCGAAGTCGGGAGACAGGTCCCATTGGGTCCCGGGGGCGATCTCGAAGGGGCCCATGTCCGTTTCCGTGTCGACTGCGGTCGCATTGAACGCCAGCGACGTCAGTCTGCCGCCCTCACGAGTCTGCTGCGGCATGGGGAAGTCGCGGTGCCACGGTTGATCGAGGGCCCCGGCGAGCGGGACGTCGAAACCCAGTTCGACGATCTGGTACTGCGGGCCGAGGACGGCCTCGCAGACCGAGCGCACCCAGGGATGCTCCACCAGCTCCACGAAGCCGCGCAGTTGCTCGGGATGGATCTCCACGTAGTACCGGTTCGGTCCGCGCCCGACGGCGCCACCAGGGCGCTCGCGCGCCTCGGCGAAGGCGACGTCGATGTCCTCACCCACCCTCTGGGCCCACTGCCGCGAAAACGCTTGGGGGCACGCCACGATGCCCTGGTCGTACAGGGCCTCGACCAGTGCGCTCGTTCGCTCGTCCGCCCCGCCCGGAACCGGCACGGCCGGAGGACGCAGGCTGAGGATGCGCTCGATCAGACGTGAGTCCTGCTGCGGTGTCATGACTTCATCCTGAGCCTGAGGCGGGCCGGCGGCAACAGTGGCGCAGCGTCGCCTCCGAGTCTGGACCGGCGCCGCCGCGGGCTTGCACTGCCCTACCCCTCTGTTTGTCTGCACAACAGTGTCCGGGCTGAGGCCACGCAAGAACTTCTCGCCGAAGAGCGTGAGTGGAGTCGTCGTTGTATATATGTGGACCGTGGGCACGCCGAGGCGACACACGTCGGTCCTCGCGAAGGTGCCCGCACGGTCCCAAGCAAAGGGGCCTTTGATCGTTCGACCACGCCGGCGCGCACAGCCCGGGACGAGCGTCGAAGGGACGAGAAGAACTATGGGCCCATCACAGTCTCCAGACTCAACTCCGGACGAGTCGGCCCGTTCGCACGCCGGTGGCGAGGCCTGCGCCCAGCAGTCGGTGAGCCCCTCCACGTTCGCCGAACTGGCGGCGATCGTTCTGGCCCAGCAGCCGCTGGGCGCGGTACTGCGGCGGATCGCCGACCTGGCGGTCAAGGAGATTCCCGGTACCCAGGACGCCTCCGTGACCCTGATCGAGAAGGGACGTCCGCGCACCATCGCGTTCAGCGGCACGCTGGCCGTGACGCTGGACGAGCGCCAGTACGAGATGGGCTTCGGCCCCTGCCTGGACGCCGCCCGCTACGGTCAGACCATCATGCTGGACTCGCATGACGAGGCTGGCGTGTACGGGGAGTTTGCCCGCCTGGCGCGCCGGCAGGGCATTCGGCACGTGCTCTCCATCGGGCTGCCGGCCCTGCAGGAGACTCGTGGCGGCCTCAACATCTATGGCCTGGGGGGCCGAGCACGCCCTGGACGACACCACGGTGGAGGCGGCGACCGCGTTCGCCGGCCACGCCGCGGTCACGCTCTTCAATGCGGCCCTGTACGCCGGTGCCCAGGAGGAGGTGGCCCAGATGAGGCAGGCGATGGCCTCGCGGGCTCAGATCGAGCAGGCCAAGGGCGTGATCATGAGTACGCAACGCTGCACGCCCGAGGAGGCCTTCGTGATCCTCGTCGACCTGTCCTCGCGTTCGAACCGCAAGCTGCGTGACGTCGCCCAATCGGTCATCGCCGGGGCCGCTCCCGGCTGATGGCGACATCACCGCTGCCGGCTCTCGGTGTGCGGTGGGCGGCCCAGCAGCGAGGCCGCGAAGCTCAGTGCAACGGTAATTTCAGGGTGGAGTCCATGACGCAGTCCAATGCAGATGCTTCCCAGCCCGATGGGCGAACTGGTGCGGCCGGCTCAAGCGCCTCGCTCGTGGTCCAGTTCGAGGCCGCGGCCACGCGCAGGTTGCTCGGGGATGTCCGCCAGAGCCCGTTGCTGGCCGACCGGCTGTGCCAAGCGGTCGTCGAGGTGACCGGTATGGACGGCGCAGCCCTGTCGCTCTATCTGGGGGGCGACATCGCGGTTCCGATCGGGGCCAGCGATCTGGGCGCCACGATGGGTGAAGCCCTGCAGTTCACGGTCCGGGAGGGCCCGTGTTTCTCGTCCTACTCCCGGCGCGAACCGGTGCTGGTGGCGGACATGGCTTGTCCGGAGTCGCAGGCCTGGTCGGACTGGCCGACCTATGCCGACCAGCTGACCCGGCACACCCCTTACCAGGCGGTCTTTGCGTTTCCGCTGCTCAAGGGTGCTGTGGCCCTGGGCTCGCTCAGCCTGTACCGACGTTCGGCCGGCGAGCCGGAATACGTCCCCGAGCTCGCGGACATGGCGGCGTGCATCACTGACTGGCTGCTCGACTCGGAGATGATCATCGACGCGAACGGGGAGATGGACTACCCGTGGATGGGTGGTCCCGGGGCCGCGCGCCGTCACCGGGTGTGGCTGGCGCAGGGGCTGACCCTGCAGAGGAATCAAGTCACCCCCGGACAGGCCCTGGAACTGTTGCGGGCGTCGGCGTTCAGCGCCGACCGCACGCTCGACGACGTGGCCCAGGACATCGTTGCCGGGCGCCTGCCCGCCCCGGTGCTGGAGTCGCAGCAGTAGAAGGGCCCGCCGCAGCAGGTGCCCCGCCTTCAGCAGGTCGCCCTGCGCTGGCGGCGCCCTGCCGGGCAGCCCTTGGCGAACAGGGCCCGCGGTCGTAAAGTGGCAGCACGCGAAGCTGTTGAGCATTCGGGCAGTGATGGCGCCCAGTACCCCTCGGAGGGTCACTGTGGACACACCGATCAGCCCGCCGCAGCCGCCCGTTGTCGAGAGCGATCGCTTCCTGTACCGACCTTCGCTCGCGGTGGAACAGCAACTGCAACGTCTGGCTGATCTACAGATCTGTCTGGCCAGATTGGCCGGCGGCACTACTTTGACCACGCCGGTCCAACCCGCGCTGGCCGAGGTGACGCTGGCCGATGCCGCGATCGCGATCAGCGCGGTTGCCGCTGATCCGAGTGCGGGCGAGAGCGCCGAATTCGGGAGCCAACTACCTTCGTCAGAGCTGAGGACGGGCCGGGGGCGCCATCGTGACCGCCACTTCGGGCTCTTCAAGCACTGAGCGCCGGTGAGGGTCACCGCCGGTTGAGTGTGGTGGCTGCCATCCGCGTCCGCGGCAGGAATCCCCGTCGAGGAAGGCGTCCTCGACGGGGTTCCTGGCGTGCATCACGCAGCAGCCAGTGCCGCTTCGGTGTTCAGCTCACTGCTGTCGGCATTGACCAGCACCGTGACCAGGACGGTCGCCAGGGCAATCAGGCCGGCTCCGACCACGAAGGCCACGTGGTAGCCGTGGATCGAGGCCAGGGTGGCCACTGTGCCGTTGCTGCCCTTGCCGACGTGGTCGGCGATGTAGCCGGTGACGGCGCTGGCGAACAGGGTGTTGAGCAGGGCGGTGCCCAGGGCGCCGCCGATCTGCTGAGTGGTGTTGAGCATGGCGCTGGCGACCCCGGCGTCGTGCTCGCTGATCCGGGTCAGGGCCAGGCTGGAGGTGGTGACGAAGAACGCCCCCATGCCCAGGCTGATCAGGAGCTCGGCCGGCAGCACATGCGTCGTCCAACTGGTGGTCTCGGTGATCGTGACCAGGGAGAACAGGCCCACCGTGGCCATCGCCCCGCCGACCACCAGCAGCGGCTTCGGCCCGATCCGCGGCAGCAGGTTGCTGGTCAGGCCGGCGGCCACGATGATCCCGGCGCTGAACGGCAGGAACGCGAAACCGGACTTCAGCGCGCTGTATCCGAGGTTCTCCTGCATGTAGTAGGCCAGGAACAGGAACATCGCGAACAGCCCGGCGCCGACCAGCAGCGAGGAGATGTACGACCCGCCGCGGTTGCGGTCGAGCACGATCCGCAGCGGCAGCAGGGGGTGCGAGGAGCGGGTCTCCCAGACCACGAACGAGATCAGCAGGACGACGGCGGCCAGCAGCCAGCTCAGGGTGCTGGTGTCGGTCCAGCCGGAATTCGGCTTGGCCGCCTCGGTGAATCCGTAGACCAGGGCGACCAGGCCGGTACTGACCAGGACGGCGCCGGGGATGTCGTAACGCGTGTTGCCCTTGGCCTTGCTCTCGTGCACGGTGCGCCACGCGGCCACGGCGGTCAGGGCCGCGATCGGGATGTTGACCAGCAGGCACCAGCGCCAGCTCGCGTACTCGGTGAGCAGGCCACCCAGAATCAGGCCGATGGCCGCGCCGCCACCCGAAATGCCGCCGTAGACACCGAAAGCGGTGGAACGCTCCTTCGGGTCGGTGAACGTGACCGAGATCAGGGAGAGCGCCGCCGGGGCGAGCAGGGCGGCGAAAAGCCCCTGCAGGGCCCGGGCGCCGAACAGCTCACCGCTGTTCTGGGCGATGCCGCCCAGCCCGGAGGCGGCGGCGAAGCCGATAAGCCCGATGATGAAAACTCGCTTGCGGCCGGTGTAGTCAGCGATCCGACCGCCCAGCAGGAGCAGGCCACCGAAGGCGAGGGTGTAGGCGGTCACCACCCACTGGCGGTTGGCGTCGCTGATGCCCAGGGCGTGCTGGGCCGAGGGTAGGGCGATGGTCACGATGGAGGCGTCGAGCACCACCATCAGCTGGGCGACGGCGATCACGGCCAGGGCCCACCACCGCCTCGGGTCCTGCCCGGCCGCATAGGCCTGGGCGTTCGCGGGTGCCGTGGTGGGCCGCGTTGACCCGTCGGCATTGTCCAGAGTGGTCATGGGGAGATGTCCCTTGCTTGAGAGTTCGCCCTGGCGGGCGGCCCGGCCGCGGTGAAGCTCGCCCCGGCCGGCGAAGTGGAGAAGGTGTTGCAACTTCGGGCACGACCATAGCGCGGAAGTGGAGAGGCCTGTCAACTTAGAATTTGGCTCTCCACTTGAATGGACGCTACGGGCCGGCCCGGGTTACCCTTGAGCGGTGAACTTCTGTGTCGGGCCCGGGCAGCGCCCGCTGCGTCGCGACGCCGAGCGCAACCGCCAGCGAATCCTGGTGGCTGCCCGCACCCTGTTCGCCGAGCACGGCCTGGGGGTCAGTCACGATCAGCTGGCCGAGGCCGCCGACGTCGCCGTGGGTACGGTCTATCGCCGCTTCCCCGACAAGGAATCGCTGATCGAGGCCCTGTTCGCCGAAGAGGTCGACGAGCTGATTGCCATCGCTGAGGCGGCCCTGCAGGTCGACGATCCCTGGCAGGCGCTGGTCAGTTTCACGACCCAGACGATGGAGATCCACTCGGCCAACCGCAGCCTCAAGGAGCTGGCCATCGGGGGAGCACCGGGGCTGGCTCTGATGACCCAGGCCCAGGAGCGGCTCACCCCGATCATCGGTGAACTCGTGGCCCGCGCCCAGGCGGCCGGCCATCTGCGGCCCGGCATCGGCGTCGAGGACTTCATCCTGGTGCCGATCATGGTCGGGGCGATCATCGACACCGCCCGCGACGTCGATCCGTGCCTGTGGCGGCGGGCCCTGGCCCTGGTGATGGACGGGTTCCGGTTCCAGGACGGCGAGCCTCTGCCCGGGACCACACCCACGGCCGAGCAACTGATCCGGATCAAGAGCGACTGGCGTCCACCCAGTGCCGCGCGCCCGCAGATCACCCGGGTACCTGACCCTGCCAGTACCTGAGCGGGTGTTCTTCAGCCGGCCCGGACGCTCCTGACCGGGACCCGGCCGCGCGCGGGTCGGCGCGGGGCTCACCCGGACGAGATGTCCGGACTAGTCAGACCATGGGCGTCGTCGGTGAAGCGTCCGCTCGGGCCGACCTCGCGCAGGTAGGGACCCCAGGAGGCGCTGATGTCCGAAGGCAGAACGGTCCCCGCGGCGCAGGACTCGGTGAGGATGCGGGCCACATCCGCAGCTGGGCGATGGGTCTGCCGGGACACCCGGTCGAGGATCTCGCGTGATGCCGACTCGGAGCAGTGGCACAGCAGGCGGATCAAACCCTTGGCCTGGCCGAGCAGGTCGCTGTCCTGCACCGCCTGCTCCAGGACCGTGATCTGCGCATGCAGTTGTGCCCGCGTAGGGCGCCGCTCGGCCAAAGTCATCAGGGTCGAGCCGCTTTGGACGAGAACATCGACGTGCTGGATCGCCGGCCGGGATGGCCCGCCATGGTCGGTTTGCCATCGCGGTCGAGCGCCACCTCGGGCAGTGCCGTGGAGGTCACCTCGCCGACTGGGCCGGTGTGCCGGTGAAGCATGTGGATCTCCTCGAGGATCAGCCCGTGCTGAGCAGATGCCCACCGCGGATGGGGAGAAGGGTGCAGGGGTAGCGCGAATGCTCCACCGGCGAGCGATCGAGGTGGGCGACGTGAGGTCATGCGTCACTGCTCGGACTGAGCGTGGTCGTGGTCATGAGCCTGCTCATGGCCTTGCTCAGGCGCTTGTCCCGCTCAGTTGGACGTTCAGTCCCAGCCAGTAGACGCCGAGGGTCTTGGCCGCCTCCAGGAACTCCTCGGACGTGACCGGCTTGGCGACGTAGCTGTTCGCGCCGCCGCTGTAGCTTTCGGCGATGTCGTGGTCCTCGGTGGAGGTGGTCAGCATGATGACCGGCAGGGCCCGGGTTCTCGGGTCGGCCCGTAGGCGGCTGAGCAGTTCCAGTCCTCCCATCCTGGGCATGTTGATGTCCAGAAGGACGATCGCCGGGCGCAGCGGCGGGCGATCGTCGGAGGGAAGGAGGAGATCCAGAGCCCACACCCCGTCATTCGCCACAACGATCTCGTTCGCGATGTCGTTCTGCCGGAAGGCGTGAATGGTCAGATAGACGTCGTCGGGATTGTCGTCGACCAGCAAGATCGGGTCATTGCGCATGGGAGTCCTCGGATCCGGGCAGGCTTGCCGACTGGCTCGTGGTGAAGAAGAAGGTGGCGCCCTGGTTAGGGTGCGACTGCGCCCAGATGTCCCCGCCATGGCGGGCGAACACCCGATGAGCAATGGCCAGTCCGATGCCGGTCCCTTCGAAGTCTCCCGTCGAGTGCAGGCGCTGGAAGGGCTCGAACAGCTTCTGGGCGTAGTCAGGGTCGAACCCGGCACCGTTGTCGCGGACGAAGAACACGATGTCGCTGCCGCTGCGAAACCGGCCCACTGTGATCGTGGCTGCAGGTCGGCGGGCCGTGAACTTCCAGGCGTTGGTCAGGAGGTTCTCCAGGGCCAACCGCAAGAGGTGCCCGTCACCGGTGGTTCTCAGGTCTCCGACGCAGGTGAGTCGAACGTCGCGTTCCGGATTCTGGATCTGGAGTTCCTCGTGGATCAACTTGGCCAGTTCGCCCAGGTCCACGTCCTCACGGTTCAGGTCGGCTCGTGACGTACGCGAGAGACTGAGCAGGTCGTGGATGATCTGGTCCATCCGCTCGGCGCTGGCCTGAAGGCGTCTGAGGTGATCCACTCCGGTGGCGTCAAGCAGTCGCCCAGAGTAGTTGTCTAGCAGGAGTTGGCTGAAGCCGTGCAGGGAGCGCAAGGGCGCGCGCAGGTCGTGGGACACGGAGTAGGCGAATGCATCCAGCTCAGTGGTGGTGGCTTCGAGTTCGGCGGTTCGCTCCTGAACCCGCTGCTCCAGTTCCTGGTTCAGAACGGCCACCTGTTCCTCGGCCTGCTTGCGCTCGGTGATGTCGGTGGAGATCCCGCAGATCGCGTAGGGCCGGCCCCGTCCGTCGAGCAGGGGGAACTTGGTGGTGAGGTAGACGCGCGGGCCACCGGCGCCCACCGCCGTCTCCTCGACGTGGACGGGCGCGCTGCTGTTGATGGCCTGCAGATCGTTGACGCGGTACTCATCGGCGATCGAGGGTGGGAACAGGTCATGGTCGGTGCGCCCGACGATCTGCGCGCGCCGCAGGCCGAACAGCCGCTCGTACTCGGCGTTGACCAGCATGTAGCGCCCGTCGATGTTGCGCATGTAAATGACGCAGGTCGCATTGTCGAGCAGGGCCAGCAGTTGGGACGGGCTGACGAGAAGTTCCGGGTCGGGGGGGACGTCGGAGTCCGGGCCGGGGGAGCCTGCTGCTTCAGTCGGCGCGCTCACGACGGCCTGCCGTGCGGATGCCCTGGTCCAGGCCCATTCGTTGTCCACAAGCCTGAGCGGTGCGAGGTTTGGGCATGCGCCCCCATGAGAAGGGCGACGTCGGTCACCAACGAACTTGCTGGACGCCCATCGGATACCTCATGTAATCAAGCTATCACCGATAGTGATCTTGGTGGGGGAAGCGCGGTCCCTGAGGCCACGTCCTCACCCGATTGCCGAGGCCGTGCCGGAGGGCGTTGATCGCCATCTCTGCCCCGCAGAGATCTGGCAGGGCAGCGCGACTACCCATGGGACGTCAGGGCGTGGCGTCTGAGCCTGCCCGTCGAGGGCCGTCACGAGCCAAGGGAGATCATCGCAACTCCGCAGATGGCGGCCACCACCCCCACGCTCTGCACTCGCGACATCCGTTCGTGGTCAACAACCCGGGCCAGGAGCACCGTTGCGGCCGGATAGAGCGACCCGAGGACGGCCACGACCGCCAGTGCGCCCGAGACGGTCGCGTTGGCGAACAGCAGGTTCGCCCCCATGTCGAAGAACCCGATCACCGCGATGAGCAGCACAAAGCGCGGGCCGAGGATCGCGCGGGCGCCCAGGCCGACCTGGCCGGGCTCGCTGACCTGGCTGACCTGGCTGACCTGGCTGACCTGGCTGCTCTGGCTGCTCTGGCTGCTCTGGCTGACGTGGCTGGATTGGACTCCGGCCCGGCCCACGGCCAGGCCGGCCGCGATCATCAGAATCGGTACGGACGCGGCCCGCATGCCCACCATGGTCATCACCGTGGAGTACTTCGAGCCTCCCGAAATGGCGTACTGCAGGAATCCGAACGCTACGGCGGCCACGGCCGCCAGCAGGATCGACTCCACGTGCCGGGGACTGCGTGGGCCTGAGGCACTCAGGCCCGCGGAGAGGACGACGCCACCGATGGCGAGCACGATGCCGGCCAGGCAGAGGATCGAGGGCAGGTCTCCGCCGAACAGGCCGATCAGGACCGGGACGATCACTCCGAGAGCGGCCACCGGAGCCACGATGCTCATCATGCCGATGGCCAGCGCCCGGTAGAACAGCAGAACGCCGCCGGCGCCGGCGAGGCCGGCACCGATCGCCCAGGGCAGGTATCCGGACGGGGCCGCGAACGACCGGCTCGCGGCGGCGCTGACCACAGCCAGCAGGAGTCCGGCCGCTTGCGAGATGAGCACGACCAGAAGGGCGGGCGCTCGCTGGCAGGCCTTTCCGCCGAGGAAGTCGGCGATGCCCCACAGCAGGGACGAGGCCAGTGCCAGCAGCACGCTCATGATGTCGGGGCGATGTCGGGAGCCACGCGGACTAGCTAATATGAGTCATGCATATTGAGCAATCCGAGCGGCGCGACCACAACGTGCTCGCCACCTGGGCCGTCGCGATGGCCGATGTGGTCCGCTCGGCGACCGAGCGTTCCACCGGCCTGGCCGGCGGTGCCCCCGCCGCGCTGGTGGCGATCGTGGCCGACCCGGGACTGAGTATCGAGGACCTGCGTCGGGTGCTGGGCCTGACCCATCCCGGAACCGTGCGCCTGGTGGATCGCCTCATCGAGCAGGGCTGGGCCCGCCGCGAGCCCGGGATCGGGCGCAGCGTGCGGCTGGAGGCCACCGTCGAGGGCCGGGAGGCCGAGCGCCGCCTCGCCGCCGACCGGGAAGAATCCGTGGCCAGGTTCCTGGCGGTGCTGCCCGAGCGCGACGTCCAGGTACTGGCCGAGTTGGTGGGGCCCCTCTTGGCTACCACCGCTCTCGAAGGGGTCGAGCAGATGCGACGGCTGTGCCGGCTGTGCGATCGAAGCGTCTGCGAGCCGTGCCCGGCGGAGGTGCCCCAGGAGCCCGGCGCTTCCGAGGGCGAACGAGAACCAGGCTCCTGACCTGGTGGGCCTGCCCTCAGTTTCCCCGCAGATCTGGCACCGGCAGCACGCCTTCGACGATGTCGGCGGCGAGGTCGTCGACGAGGCGGTCGGCGGTGAAAGCCTGCGCCCGCAGCAGTTGGAGGGCCTCGGCGGGGGTCAGTCGGTTGGCCTGCATGGTCAACCCTTGGGCGATCCAGACGGTCTCACGCCGGCGTGCTCCAGGCCCCTCCAGCCATTCAGGAAAAGGTTCATCCTGGACCACGAACATCCGGGCGTTCAGAAGTCGGGTGCTGACCCATGAGGCCACCGCGCTGACCTCGCGAACAGCAGTCAGGGTTCCGGGCCGGCGCCGGTAGACGCTGAGTGAACCCAGCGGGCGTGAGTCGGACAGCAGGGGAAACGCGAAGACGGCCTGGTAGTTGGTGCGCTGCGTCAGTTGGGTGACGTAGGTGGGCCACAGCGACACGGCCTGGGAGTCGCTACTGCTCACGTCGGGCAGCAGGACCGGCACCCTTTTCGCGTACGAGTAGAGGCAGGGCCCCTCGGCCAGCGTGAATTGCAGACTCTCGGCGATGGCGGCCGTGTCGTCGCTGGATCCGACCGGCGCGGCGACATCAGCACCGAGGTAGACCGAGATCGCCGCACCGTCTACGTCGAGCACCTGAGCGGCAGCCTGGGCCAGCCGGTCGGGTAACAACCGGTCGCTACCGCGAGGCCCGGCAAGTGACGGCACGAGGTCGTTCAGGCGCGCAACAACGCCCATCTGCCGGGTCGACCAGTTGGTCTCGTCGTCCGAGCGGTCTGCGGGGCTTCCTCCCGGGATCGCCATCAGAAGGCGACGGCGATCGCCGTCGTGGAGGCGGGCAGATCGTCGGTTTCGCAGCCACTGTCGGGGTTGTTGAACGCCTGAACCAGCTTCTCGCCGGCAACCACTAATGCGATCTGCTTGCCCGGAAACGACATGGTTGCTCCTGTCTCAACTGTGGCGTCAACCGGGCAGGTGTGGGCTCAACCGACGGTTCGCGCCTGCCTCTGATCTATCACCCGCCGGGTGCGCTCGCACGCGGGCGGGTGGGCGCGCAACTGCACGCATGATCATGCTCGTGCGGTGGCGCGGGACAGTACTGCCGGTGCCCTCAAGCGCGTACAGTCGGGCACACCTGTGGTCCCTATCGACGGTGACACCTCGGCGGCGCCTCGAAGGCGTCCTCGGTTCCGGGCGCGTGAACGTGGCCTGCGCAGTTCTCCTGGTGCTGGCACGCAACGGTGCCGGAGACGGTTGCCGGCCGGCGCGGGCCGACGGCAAGCCGGCAGATCCACGGCCCTCAGCCCCGGGGCCAGTCACCGCCTTTTTGCGTGCGAGTGAGATGCAGGCGAACTCATGCCCGACAACGGACACGAGCACGAACGCAAGAACGGCAACGAGAAGCCCGTGCCGATGATCCGGCGCGCGGCGTTCGGTTCGCCCGACAGCTCCGCGGCGTTGACCGCAGCCGGGTCCGCCTACCTGGAACTGGCCAAGATCGCCCTGGCGGAGCCGCTGGGTACAGTGCTGTCGCGAGTCGCCCGGCTGGCAAAGGAGATCGTGCCCGGCGTCGACGATGCATCGATCACCCTGATCCGGGCCGGGCAGGCTTCGACCGTGGCGTTTGCCGGCAAGCTCGCGGTCGTCCTGGACGAACGTCAGTACGAGGACAGGTTCGGGCCGTGCACCGACGCCGCGGCCACCGGAAACACGGTCGTGATCGAGGACACCGCCCAGGGTGGCTTCTATCCCGGGTTCTGCCGCGAGGCCCGTCGCGCCGGCATCCGCCGCGTCCTGTCGGTCGGGATGACGACCGTTCATGACGCCGCCGGCGCCCTGAATCTTTACGGAGCAGGGCAGATCGGCCCCTTCGGCCAGGATGCGCGCGACATCGCGGCCACCTTTGCCGGATACGCCTCCGTGGCCGTCCTCAATGCCGCCACCCACGCGGGGGCCCCGGTGCAGGTCGAGCAGATGAAGCAGGCCATGGCCTCGCGGGCCGGCATCGAGCAGGCCAAGGGGATCCTGATGGGCCAACGGCACTGCACCGCCGAGGAAGCCTTCGCCGTTCTGGCGACGCTGTCCTCGCAGAGTGGGCGCACGCTGCGGGACGTCGCATTCGCGGTGGTGCGCCAGGCCTCCGAGCAACGCTAGGCGCGTCCGGCGCTCTTGCTCTCGTACATGGCGAGGTCGGCCGCGCGCAGCACGTCCTCGGCGCTGAGTTCCTCGATCCCGCCGACGCAGATGCCGATGCTGGCCGACACCGCGACCTGGGTGGAGTCGATCACGATCGGCAGGCCCAGTTCCTCGTGCAGGCGCGCGGCGATCTCGGGGACGTCGACGTCCGGGCCGAGATCGTCGAGCAGGACGACGAACTCGTCGCCGCCCAGGCGGGCCGCGGTGTCGGCGGCGCGCACGAAGGCCTGCAACCGGTGCCCGACGGTGATCAGCAACTCGTCCCCGGCGGCGTGCCCGAGGCTGTCGTTGATCTTCTTGAAGCCGTTCAGGTCGATGAACAGCACGGCAAACCGGTAGTTCTCCCGGCGCCGGGCCCGGTGCAGGGCGATCTCGAGCCGATCCAGCAGCAGGACACGGTTGGGCAGGCCGGTCAGGCTGTCGTAGAGGGCCTGGTGGCGCAGGCGGTCCTCCAGTTCGCGGCGCTGGGTGACGTCGGTGAGGCTGCCGATGATCCGCGCCGCCGTGCCGTCGACCAGTACTCCCAGGCCCCGGCAGAGCACCCACCGGATCGCCCCGTCGTCTGTCGTCACCCGGTGTTCGAAGGACAGCGGCTCGCTGCCGCCGGCTCGCTCCTGCTCGATGACGGCGTCCAGCCCGGCCCGGTCGTCGGGGTGGACGCGACCCAGCCAGCCGTCGATGTGATCGAGTGCGGCGTCGGAGCCCAGCACCGTCAGGGCCCGGTCGGAGAAGTAGGTGCGGCCGGTGGCCAGTTCCCAGTCCCACAGGCCGTCGTTCGCGGCGGCGGCGGCCACCGCGTACCGCTCCTCGCTGCGACCGATCTCGGCGGCGAGCTGCTGCTCGCGATCCAGGGAGTCGCGCAGATCCGCTTCCCGCCGGCGCAGGGCCGAGACCGCCTCCTGGTGCTGCAGCGAGACCGCCAGCATGGCTGCCCAGTCGTGAAAGGTCTCGCGCCCGGTGGCCTCGCTGTTGTCCACCGGGGCCACCACCGCGAGCAGGCCCGACCTGACCCCGGCGCCCTCCACCGGGATGACGATCACGACGCCCTTCGGCTGCTGCAGCGCCATCCGGAGCAGGTCCATCGGCGGCAGGTCACGCTCGTCGATCACTTCGGCGAGCCGGTCGGCCCACGTGTTCTGCGGGTCGTAGATGCTGACGACGGACAGCGTGTCGCTGTCCGGGGCGGGCACCCGCAGGGCGAACAGGCCGGCCACGGCCGTGCTGCGCACCAGCCAGCCCAGACCGGCGACCCCTTCGTCGTGGCTGCGCAGCAGGTCGATGCTGACGTCGTACTGAGCCACCAGCGAGTCGGCCAGGAAGCGCCAGTCGAGGAACTGCTCGCGGGCCCGGATGCTGGCCAGGTCGGTGTTGAGCTGGAAGAGCAGGGTCTCCAGGCGGCGGGTCAGCCCCGGGGTCAGATCGGGCCGTTGTGATGCCATCGCGCGCAGGCGCTCGGCCGCGGCGCCGCGGATGAACGTCGTCGCCTGGGTCAGGTCGTCGAGGGATCGGATGTGGGGCCAGACCTGCTCGGCCGCCTCGCTCAGGGCCCACTCGGTGTCCTCGGAGGTCGAGTTCAGGGCGGCCAGGAACGCCCCGGACAGGGCGGCGAAAGCCCAGTCCCGCTCGGGTTCTGGTGCTGGTTCTGATGCCGGGTCACCGGTGGCGCGGGCCAGCAGCGGGGCCACCATCGGATCGAGCGGCACGACGCCGTCCTCGACGTCCAGGCCCTGAGTGCGGCTCGGGCAACCGCAGGACTGTCTGCGGATGAAGTGGGTCGCCAGGTGGTGGTGCGTGCGGGGCACGTTCTCGCCCCGGATCTGGGCCAGCACCAGCTCGGCGGCCAGCCGTCCGAGACCGACGAAGTCCTGGGACACGGTGGACAGGCCCGGGCGGGTGTGGCGGGCGTGGTCGCCGTTGTCGAAACCGGTGACGGCCTGCTGGCGAGGCAGCCGCAGGCCGGCGGCTTTGAGGGCGTCCATCAGACCGACCGCGTTCAGGTCGGTCCCCATCACGACGGCGGTGGAGGGCAGCCCGGCCGCGAGCATCGCCGCAGCCGCCTGGTGGCCCCCGGTCAGGCCTTTGCTGCCGCACTCGTAGAACAGGGCCGGATCCGGTTCGATGCCGTGCTCCAGCAGGGCCTGGCGGTAGGCCTCGTAGCGCTCGACGATGTCCTGGTCGCTCATGGCCCCGGCGAAGGCGATCCGCCGGTGCCCGTGCCGGATGAGGTGGGCGACGGACTGTTTGACGCCGCCCGCGTTGTCGGGCATCGCCACCGGGCAGGACAGCTCGTCGGAGTCGTGGCTGACCAGCACCAACGGCCGGCCGGCGGCGCTGATCTCGCGCAGGGTCTGCGGGTTGCCGACGTTCAGGATCGACACGTGGCCCGCGCTGTGCGAGCGCCCGAGCGAGGACGTTCGCGGGCCGGCGTCCCAGTAGTCGCTCTCGCGCATCCCGGCCGGGACGGTCTGGTAGGCCACGGTGGCGAAACCGGCCGCAGCCGCCACTTCTCGGATGCCGCTGATGATGCCGCCGAAGTAGAAGCCGTTGCACAGCGGGGTGAACACCGCGATGGACCGCTGGTCAGACACCACTCGCCCTTCCCGCCGGACCACGCCGCTGCACTCGCATCCACTATCGGCACGGACCCCGAGCAGGTGAAGCTGCGCTGCCCGCCGGGTCAACCTCCAGTCGCTGATCCACCTGACGACAATGAAACGGTGACGATCAGAGGCGAGAGGCCTCGTGAGGGCAGCAGCGTGCTCTCGCGCGGTCGCGACGCCATGAATCGTCCGATGGTGGGCGGAAAGTCCGCCTATCTAGCCGGAGTCCTTGTCCTGCTGATCTGTATCGGCCTGGCCGTGCCTGAGAGTTTCGGGGCTCGCGGCGAACGCGAGCAGCTACATCAGGCGGTGCGCACCGCGAGCCTGTCTCAGGTCGTGACGGCCGGAAGTGCCCTGGTCCGACGGCTCCAGGTGGAGCGGGGGACCGGGGCCATCTACCTGGGTGATCCGAGCGCGCCGAACGAACGTTCCCTGCGGGCCGCGTACGGTTCGAGCGACGCCGCTCTGCGACAGTGGGAGTCCCGGGTCGCGGCGGCCGGGGCGGTGGTGTCAGCGCCGCAGCTGGGCACGGTACGGCACACCCTGGCCGGGCTGCCGGCCCACCGGATCGCCACCCTGAGCCTCGCCGTCACCTCGGGAGCGCAGTTCACCTGGTACTCGGGTCGGGTGTCGGACCTGATCGCCGTCATTGCCCGGATCGTGCGGCAGGGCGCGACCAGCGGGCAGGCGTCGGAGTACCTCAGCCTCCTGGCGACCACGGAGGAGATCGGCCGCGAACGGGGGAAGATCGCCGGCATGCTGGCTGCCGGCACGGCCGCTGGCCGGCCGGCGGTGCTGGAGGTCACCGCCCGGATGGCGGCGCGCCAGGCCGACCTGGCCAATGTCGCCCTGCTCGGAACCTCGATCGATCCGAAGGTTCTGGCCGAGATCGACTCCGGACATTCAGCCCGGTACCTCCGGCAGGTCGAGCAGTACATCCTTCGCCAGGATGCGGCCGCGCTGCGCGCCATCGCCCCTGCCACCTGGTTCACCCAGGTCACGCAGTATCTCGGCCGTTATGCGGCCCTGATCGAGGCGCTGGACACCTCCCGCCAGCAGGCCGCCGACCGGGCGGTCCGGGCCAGCCGGTCGTCGGCGCGCTGGTCGATGCTCCTGGCCGTGGCCACCTTCGCGCTCGCGCTCCTGGTGGGAATCGGGGTGCTGGTGGCGACCTGGGGTCAGATCCGCCGCCGGCGGACCTCGCAGGAGTCGTACGAGCGGGAGATCATCAGCCGCGAGCTGATGCTGCGGGGGATCCTCAGCAATAGCCGCACGATCATCTACGTCAAGGATCTTCAGGGCCGGTACCTGATGGCGAACGAGCCCTTTCTGAGGCTCTTCTCGCTCACCGAGGACGAGCTGATCGGGCAGGACGACTTCTTCGTCGACGCGCAGTTGGCTCCGCTCTGGCAGGCCAATGATCGGCAGGCCCAGCGCGGTGAGTACTGCGGCGAGGAGTGGACGGACGGCCCGGACGGGCGGCTCTTCTACGACACGGTGAAGTTTCCCCTGCTGGACGCCGCCGGGGTGATGTACGGCATCTGTGGCATCTCCACCGACGTCACCGATCAGAGACGCGCGATCGAGGCGATGGCCGAGGCGGCCCGCCTGGCCGAGGCGGCCTCGGCGGCCAAGTCGGCCTTCCTGGCGACGATGAGCCACGAGATCCGCACCCCGATGAACGCGGTGATCGGCATGACCGATCTGTTGCTGGGCACCGACCTGGACCCGCAGCAGCGCGAGTACGCCGAGACCGTTCGCACGGGTGGAGACTCCCTGCTCGCGGTGATCAACAACATCCTGGACTTCTCCCGGTTCGAGGCGGGCGAGATGTCGCTGGAGCAGGTCCCGTTCGACCTGCGCCAGTGCGTCGAGGAGAGCCTGTCGCTGATCGCGCCGATCGCCGCCGGCCTCGATCTGGTGGCCGAGCTCGCGCCCGACTGTCCGCAGTTGGTGCGCGGGGACGGAAGCAAGCTGCGCCAGGTGCTGGTCAACCTGGTCGGCAACGCGGCCAAGTTCACCGAGCGCGGCGAGATCCATCTGCGGGTCGCCGTGACGCCGCCGGCCCCCGCCCCGTCCGAGAGCACCGCGAGGACGCCGGAAATGCCGGTGAGTCTGACGTTCTCGGTCCGCGACACCGGGATCGGCATCCCGGCCGACCGGATGGACCGGCTGTTCAAGTCGTTCAGCCAGGTCGACGACTCCACCACCCGGGTGTACGGCGGCTCCGGGCTCGGGCTGGCCATCAGCCGGGCGATCGTGCAGGCCATGGGCGGGGACATCTCGGTGATCAGTGACGTCGGTGCCGGCTCGACGTTCAGCTTCACCGTGGCCCTGGCCGCGGTGAACCCCGAGCCGTCCGTCCGGGCGCCGATGACCTCGCTGGTGGGCGTACGCGTCCTGGTCGTGGACGACAACGCCACCAGCCGGCGGGTACTGGGGGAGCTGCTGCGGTCGTGGGGAGCGACCGGCCTGGACGCCGGTGGGGCGCAGGCGGCGCTGGACCTCCTGGGGGCCCGGCCCGGCCCGGATCTGGTGATCATCGATCAGGACATGCCCGACGTCGACGGCTGGGAGCTGGCGCGAAGGATCCGGGAACGGCCCACCGGCGCGAACCTCCCGCTGATCCTCCTGAGCAGCCTGACCTCACCGGCCGCGACCGGGTCGACCCTGGTCAACGGCGTGAGTACCAAGCCGGTGCGGGCCGTGACCCTGCAGCAGCTGATCGGCGACCTCCTGGCCGAGCCCCGTTCGACCGTGGCGGCCATGGCCGCGCCCCCGATTCCGGCCCCTCGCTCCGAGAGCCGGCTGCGGATCCTGCTGGCCGAGGACAACCACACCAACCAGAAGGTCGCGCAGGGCATCCTCGGCCGGCTCGGGCACGCGATCGACATCGCCGACGATGGTGACGAGGCCCTGGATGCACTGCGGCGCAACGACTACGACGTCGTCCTGATGGACATTCACATGCCGAACCGGGACGGGCTCGAGACCACCCGGGCCATCCGGGAGCAGTTCGCCGCCGAGCGTCAGCCCTACATCGTGGCCATGACCGCCAGCTCGCTGCCCGAGGACCGCAAGGCCTGCGTCGAGGCCGGAATGAACGGCTACCTGCTCAAACCGGTACGGGCGGCCGACGTGGCCGAGGCTCTCGCGTCGGTGCCGTTCGGGGCCACGATCGGCGGACGCCGCCCAGCGGGCAGTATCGGGATCGAGGCTGCCGGGTTCGAGGCTGCTGGGATCGAGGATGGCGGGGTCGAGTACGTCGATCTAGCCGCGCTGAACGACCTGCTGGAGAGCATCGGCGCCGATGCTCCGCCGGAGCGCCAGGAGATGATCACTTCCTACCTGGGGCAGGCCGATCAGTGGATCGCCGACCTCGGCGCCGCCATCGCCGTCCCGGACCGCGACGTGATCAGGGGAGTGGCTCACACTCTGGGTTCGAGCAGCGCGCTCCTGGGCGCCCACCGCCTGGCCGCGTGCCTGGCCGACCTGGAAGCTCAGGCCCGGGACGGCGCCGGCCCCGACCTGGCCCCGGGCGTTCGGACGGCGCTGGCGGTCTACGCGACCACGGCCCGGATCTTCCGGGGCCTGCTCGAGCCGGCCGGACCAACTCGCGGGTAGCCGGAATGGGGGCGCCGCGCTCGCTGTTGCGGACCGGCGTCCAGACCTGCCTTTCGAAGGATGACCGTGACCGCAAACACGTACGACTTCACCGGTAAGACCGTTCTCGTCACCGGGGGCGGCAGCGGGATCGGGCGGGCCATCGCCCAGGCCTTTCTGGACAACGGGGCCAACGTCGCGGTCAGCGGCCGGCGCCAGGACCGGCTGGAAGAGACGCTGGCCGTGGCGCCGTCCGAGCGCACCCTGGCGGTGCCGGCCGACGTGAGTGACGACGACTCGGCCCGGGCGATGGTCGCGGCGGTCGTCGAGCGCTTCGGTGCCCTCGACGTCGTGGTCAACAACGCCGCCGCGTACATTCACGGCGAGTTCGACGACCTGAGCCTGGAAGACTGGCAGTCCATCCGCGGCACCAACCTCGACGGCTTCGTGCACGTGGCCCGCCACGCCCTGCCCGAGCTGGAGCGCTCCGGCGGAAACCTGGTGGTGGTCGGCTCGGTGTCGGGCCTGGGTGGCGACTGGGCCCAGGCGGCGTACAACGCCACCAAGGCCGCGATCATGAACTTCGTGCAGTCGCTGGCTCTCGACTACGGCCCGCGCGGCGTGCGACTCAATGCGGTGGCGCCGTCGCTGACGATCACCGAGATCACCGCGGCGGTGGAGCAGGACGACGACGTGCTGGCCGCGGCCAACAACCGAATCGCCCTGGGCCGGCCCGGCCGGCCGGAGGACATCGCGCCCGCGGTCCTGTTCCTGGCGAGCCCGGACGCCGGATACATCACCGGTGCCTGGCTTCCTGTGGACGGCGGCACGACGGCCTCGACCGGACAGGCCCACTGAGCGTCACCGGGTCAGCGGCTCCCAGCCGTTGAGGAAATCCAGGACGTCGGCGGCCGGCATCTCGCAGGGGCGGAACTGCTCGTCGCGCTCGCTGTCGGTTCCGCCGGGCAGGTAGAGGTTGGCGCTGACCACACCGGTTCCGCCGAGTTCCTCGGCGTACACCTTCTCGATGCGCCCACCGGCCTGGCGGGTGCGGCTGACCCCCCACCGCCGCTCGCGGTAGCGCACCTCGCTCCAGCCCTCGGGCAGACGCGCCAGCAGGTCGGCGACCGGGTGTGAGCTCACCGCTCCGCCGAGCTTGCCCGCCCGGCGCCGGCCGGGCGCAGGCCGGTCAGGGCGGCGTCCAGAATCGGCTGCACGTAACCGATCTCGCCGGGGATTGTGGCAATGGCGTGGATCAGGTCGAGGATCTGGGCGAGATCCAGGTCGGCCCGCAGCTCTCCGGTGCGCTGGGAAGCCTCGAGCAGGGGTCGCCCGGCGGCCAGGACCCGGTCCCGGTTGCCGCCGAACACCGGGTCGTCGCGGTCGGCGTGCTTGAGCAGCTCCGAGGCGATGTGGCGCTTGCCGGCGAAGAATGCGAACAGTGAGTGCAGCCACTGCTGAAACCGCTCACCGGCGGAGCGGCCCGGCGCGGTGGCGGCCGCTGCGCAGATGGCATCGACCTCCTCCGAGTACAGCGCCTCCAGCAGTCCGCGGCGGCCGGGAAAGTTCCGGTAGAGGGTGGCCATGCCGACCCCGGCCCGGCGGGCGACCTCCGCCATCGAGATCTCGGCCTCGTCGTCGGCGAACGCCTCCCGGGCCGCGGCCAGGATCTTGCCCCGGTTGCGCTCGGCATCCGGCCGGCGGCGCGGCGCTGGTTCTGGCGAGTGCATCGGTCCCTCCATGTGGACAGCCTATCCGTTTGTGTCTAGATTAAGTGGACAGCCTGTCCACTTCTGGTCGGGCTCGAGACTGAGGACGCATCACCATGACAGAGCTGCAGCACCCCCTCGGATCCGCCTTCACGCCCGCCTCGACCGCCGACGAGGTCCTGGCCGGCCTGGACCTGACCGGTACCACCGTCGTCATCACCGGCGGTCATTCCCGCCTCGGACTGGCGACGACCCGGGCGCTGGCGAAGGCGGGAGCATCTGTCACGGTGGCCTCGCGCAACGTCGAGAGGGCCACTGCGGCCACGGCCGGCCTCGAGCGGGTTGAGGTCAGCCGGCTGGACCTGCTGGACCCGGCCTCCATCGGCGCCTTCGCCGCGCGTCGGATCGAGTCCGCCCGTCCGCTGACCGTGCTCATCAACTGTGCCGCGTTGCCGTCCCCCAAGGACGTCGTCCGCGACGCCCGCGGGTACGAGGCGCAGTTCGCCACCGGCCATCTCGGTCACTTCCAGCTCACGCTGGCCCTGCGGCCCGCGCTGCGCGCCGCCGGGGCCGCCCGGGTGGTCAACGTGTCGTCCGGGGCTCACCGGATGGGAGAGATCCGCTGGGACGACGTCAATTTCGCTGACGGCAGCTACAACCCTGGTGCCGCCTACGCCCAGACCAAGAAGGCCAACGTGCTGTTCGCCGTCGAACTGGACCGGCGCTGGGCAGGGGAGGGCATCCGCGGATATGCGCTGCACCCGGGGGTCGTGGTCGGGGGCGAGAGCAGCTTCAGCCAGGTGGCGCTGCGGGCCATGGGGCTGATCGACGACTCCGGGCAGGCGATCATCGATCCGGCGGCCGGCAAGAAGACCCCCGACCAGGGGGCGGCGACGATCGTCTTCGCCGCCACCAGTCCGCTGCTGAGCCAGATCGGCGGGGTGTACCTGAAGGACAGCGACATCGCGGTCGTGGATGACGAGCCGCGCCCGCTCACCGCCGAGAGCATTCCCTCCGAGGCCATGTCGAGCTCGCTCGACCCGAAGTCGGCCCAGCGGCTGTGGGAGCTGAGCGAGGACCTGCTGCGGCGGTGAGGCTGCGACGAACCGTCAGCCGGCGTCCGTCACCCGGCAGGCCTCGAACACCTCGACGTCCTCACCGAACTGTTCGGCCAGCCGGCGCTCCAGCACGGCCACCGTCGTCGGGCTGAGCACCTCGATCTGGGCGTTGCGGGTGTGACTGCTGGAAGGGATGGTCAGGTGGCAGTGGATCCGGCCGGGGGACAGCAGCGTGCTCGCGCTGACCCCGACGAATTCACCGTCGCCCGGTCGGGTGGTGCTGGTCGCGTGGGTGGTGCCGGTCGAATCGGTGGTGCGGTCGAGCATGATCGAGAACTCCAGTTCCGGTCCCGGCTCGCGGCCCTGGTCACCAGGCCGCCGTGGGCGGGACAAGATCATCGGAAGAGCGATGGTCGCCCGTGCCGCCTCGTCTGCGAGGCCAGGCCTGGCCTGTGGCACGGCAGCGGTGCTGGATTGACACTTCACAGACCGCCATGGATGGAACAGAAGCCGGGCTCTCACCCTTCCCGGAACGAACGAGACCGCCGTCACTGCCGCCGTCGTTCCGGCCTGCGTGCTCGGCACCCGGTCGCGCAGACATTGAGCGACCGCTCAACAGGCTGCTAGGGTGCTGTTGAGCGATCGCTCAAATAGCGTGAGGCGGACTGGCCATGGCGGACACGGAATCCGGGGCGCCCGGGCAGCCGGTGCCAACCACCGAGCCGAAGAAGAGGGTCAGGGGACACACGGCCGAGCGACTCGTCGACAGCGCCATCACGACCCTGCGCACGCACGGCATCACGGGCACCTCGGCCCGGACCGTCGCGGCGACGGCCGGGGTGAACCAGGCATTGATCTTCTACCACTTCGATGGCATGGACGGTCTGCTGGCCGAGGCCTGCCGCCGTAACACCGAACGTCGGGTCGCCCGGTACCGGGAGCGGTTCGCCACGGTCGGTTCTCTGGGGGAGCTGCTTGAGGTGGGCCGCGAGATTCACGGCGTCGAACGAGCCGAGGGCAATGTCGCCGTCCTGGCGCAGTTGCTGGCAGCGGGGCAGAGCGATGGCGCGCTGGCCCAGGTCACCGCGCAGGCCCTGAACCAATGGGTGGGCGAGATCGAGGCGGTGCTGGTCCGCGTACTGAACGACTCGCCGCTGGCCGGGGTGGTCGACCCGGCCGGCCTGAGCCGAGCCGTCTCGGCCGCCTTCATCGGCCTGGAACTCTACGAAGGCGTGGACCCGCAGGGTGGTGCCAGTGCCCTGGATGCCCTCGAGCAGTTGGGCGCGCTGGTCGACGTCGTGGAGGAACTCGGCCCGCTGGCCCGCCGGGCGCTGCGCTCGCGGATCCGCCGCACTCGCAAGCCGGCCGGCGCGGAGCGGGGGCTCTCGTGAAGATCGTGATTGCCGGCGGGACCGGCCAGGTCGGCGGCATCCTGCGGCGGGCGCTGCTGGCCCGCGGTGACGAGGTCACCGTTCTGAGTCGGCGCCCGCAACGGCTCGAGGACGGCATCCGGCACGCTGTCTGGGACGGGCGGACCCTGGGGGCCTGGGTGTCCGAGCTGGACGGGGCCGAAGTCGTGATCAATCTGGCTGGACGAAGCGTGAGCTGTCGCTACACCGACGCGAACCTGCGCCAGATGATGGACTCGCGGGTCGAATCAACTCGGGTGATCGGGGAGGCGATCGCCCGGGTCGGGCCGACCGGGGGTGCGCCGAAGGTGTGGCTGCAGATGAGTACGGCCACGATCTATGCCGACGCCCGTAGCCGGGGCGACGACCTGGCCCATGACGAGACGAACGGGATCATCGGCGGCGAGGAACCCGACGTCCCCCTGTACTGGGAGTACAGCGTTCGCATCGCCCGCCGATGGGAGCAGGCCCAGGCCGAGGCGCCAACTGCGGCGACGCGCCGAGTGGCGCTGCGGGCGGCCATGGTGATGACGCCCGACCGGGGTGGGATCTTCGACTACCTCTCATGGATCACCCGCCTCGGTCTGGGAGGCCCGGTCGCGGGTGGTGAGCAGTACGTCTCCTGGATCCACGGCGAGGACTTCGTCCGGGCGGTGAAGTTCCTGATCGAGCGCGACGACCTGGCCGGACCGGTCAATCTGGCCGCGCCGGGCCCGCTGCCCCAGCGAGAGCTGATGCGCGGCCTGCGCCAAGCCTGGGGACGACGCCTGGGGCTGCCGGCCACCCGGCAGATGGCTGAATTCGGTGCGCTGGCCCTGCGGACGGACACCGAACTGCTGTTGAAGAGCCGCCGAGTAGTCCCGGGCCGGCTGCTGGCGGCGGGCTTCACCTTCGCGCACCCCGGCTGGCATGCGGCGGTCCAGGACTTGGTCGAGCAGGCCCGCCGGCGCTGACACCGGCGGGCCGATCGCCCCGGTCGTGGGCCGCACGCACTGAGCCCGCTGCTCGCCGTGGTGATGTCAGCTGTCGGTCATCAGGCGCTCAGCGAAGGCGATGGCACTACCGGCTTGATCGGCCACGGCCTGCGCGGCCGCGAGGGATTCGTCCGACCAGCCGTCGCCGCGACTGGCGTACATGCTCAGGGTGGCAGCCGTCTGCGTGCCGGTGAGCAACGTCAGCGTCAGCACGCTGACGAAACCCACCTCGAGCGCGGCCTGGGCCCAGGCCTGGCCCGCGGGCAGGGAGCTGATGTCGTCGATGCGCACCATCTGGTGGGTATGAGCCGCTCGAAGGTAGGGGCCCTGTCCGTTGCTGTACTGCGTCTCGTCGACGAGACGGGCGCGGTGGTCGGTGGAGACCACGGTGGCTGGTGCCCCTTCGCGCAGCACGGTCACAGCAGCGGCCTCGCATCCGGGCACGACGAAGGCGGCCAGGTCCGAGACGGCTTTCAGCACGTCGGGCCAACTGGCGAGCGCGACCAGTCTCTCCAACAGTGCGGAGCTGACCACCGCGCTCAACGCTCGCTGCACAGCGGCCACGCCCGAGGGCGCCTGCGGTGTGGAGTCAGTGGAAGACCCGGACAGCGAAACCGTGGCCAGTTCCGCGGAGCTGCTGGGACGAAGTTCTATCTGAGTCGGCAGGGACGGCAGTCCGATGAGGACCACGTCCCTGGCCACCTCGCCCAAGGGACGGTCGTGGTCGCCGGCGGCCTGGTTGAGCAGATCGACAGCATCCTGCGTGGAGACCTGGTGACGCGTGGCCAGCACATCGATCGCAGCATCGACCATGTTGTCGGGCTCGGCGATGAGGCGGATCGACTCTGTGACATCGCCGTGCGAGTCGCCGGGGGGAGTGCCGTTCTCGTCGGAATCGGAGACAGCAGATTGATCAATAACAGACATGGGAACCTCCGGCTGGTCGGGACACGTGGTCTCGACACGCCTTGGGAGCCGATGGCTCAACCCCCGCAGTGCATTTGCACTCGAACCGCGACAAGGAATGTTGCCACCCCGTTCGTGGCTGCGCTCGACGAACCGGCCCAGCAGGCTGAGCCGGCACAGTTCGTTCGACCGGTCACAGCGTCCGCGCTAATGCGACGTATTCCCACTTGGGTGCCGACCTGTTGCCGACCTGCCCCCGACCTCGGCTACCTGCCGACCACGAAACACCGGCCGAGGCCATGGGCAAGGCAACGCTCTGGGTCTCATGTGAGCTGGCAGGCGCGCGCCTACTCGTCGATGGAGCAGTCCACCTGCCGGTGTCGTTCGGCTGGTGGCTGTGGGTGCGAGGCTGCGTTAGCAGAAGCCTTGGGGTCGCGACTCACGGGGCCCGGGATGGTGGCGGGCCGTATCTGCGCGCTCGTCCGGTACGAGAGTTGCCTTGGGGACCATATGTTCTCAGCCTGTCTGCCGTGTCGTGGGGGAGGAGCGCGGCACCTCGGTCGCGTGCAGATGGGGCGTGGGGGACGCTCGTCCTCAAGCTGGTCGCCGGCCCCGGCGTGGCGTCTGATTCATCAGTCATCAGCTGTCAGCCACCAGCCGAGGCGGTGGTGGGCCCGTGGCCGTGACGACGTGATCAAGGTCGTCAACGTCAGAGGCGCCTGGGCCGTGCGCGGCGGCGTCTGCCGCTGGGGAGGCTGCAGGCAACCGGGTTCACCACGATCGAGCGGCACAGGTCACCACCATCAACCGCAACGATGGTGGTGGGGGGTTTACCCATCCCGAGTATTTCGGTGATCACCGGAACGTCGCGGGAGGCAACGGTCCCCGGACGGAGCAGTCCGTGAGGTGGGGGGCGAGGTGCTCGGGACCGTATCCGGTGATGGCGTCGAGGGCCAGCGCCTGCAGAACAGCAAGCGCCGTGCTCAGGAGCCAGGGGGGCGCCTCGCACTCGGCTGCGTCCTGGTCGGATCCTGATCCGGTGGGCAGCCTGGTCGATGTTCCATGCGTTCCCCGCAACCGTTCCTGCTCCGGATGTCCGGAAACCGTGGGCTCGGGGTTTGCTTACCGCGCTGCTTCGCCACCGTAACCGATGCGGGCATGGGCGGCCCGCCGGCCGGGCACCGGGCCGCACTGCCGGGAGGCCGGGCTGGCGCGGTGCGGCCCGACGCCCGGCCCCGCCACTCTCAAGACTTGAGTTCGACCTCTTCGCAGTGACCCTGCTCGTGCTCGAATCTGTCGAGACCCTGCGCGGCGATGACTGTGCCCGAGACGGATCCAGTGATCTCGCCGTCCAAATCGACGGTGCCTCAGTCGTTGGCCGAACCTGGCTCGCTGAGCTTGGCGTGGGCCGCCGCATTGGACTTCTGCGACATGAGCTTGCCTCCCGCAGCCATCACCTTGTTCTTGAACGAGCCGGCAACCACGCGGTCATCACCCTTCATCAGTGCCTCGTAGGCCTGCTGGGCCACCTGAGCCGGGTCGTCCTTGGGTCCTGCGCCCAGCCGGGTGTCCTCCAGGTCAGCGCGAGCGAAGAAGTTCGTGTCGGTGGGGCCGGGCAGAAGGGACGTCACGGTAACCCCGCTGTCCTTGAGTTCTGTGCGCAGCGCTTCGGCGAAGGAGTCCAGGAAGGCCTTGGACGCGGCATAGACCGCCTCGTAGGGGCCGGGCTGCAGGGCGGCGATGGACGACGTGATCAGGACCCGCCCGGACTTCTGCTGAACCAGGTGCGGTAGCACTCGCCGAGCCAGATGCACCTGCGAGGTGACGTTCACGGCCACAACGTCGAGTTCGCTCTGCAGATCGGGCCCGGTGGCGAACGGTCCGCTCACCCCGATGCCGGCGTTGAGAGCCAGGGCATCGACGGTTCCGGCGTTCAGAACCTCGCGGGCCAGGCCCTCCACCGCCTCGAAACTGCGCAGATCGGCAGGCACCGAGCGGACATCTGTTCCCAGTTCGGCCAATTGCCGCGCGGCCTCTGGCAGACCGGCTTCCTCGGCCGTGATCAGCAGATCGAACCCGTTCTCGGCGAACTGGTGGGCCAGTGCGTAACCGATCCCGCTGGAGGCCCCGGTCACGACGGCCAGGGGGCGATGGCGGGCGACGTCGTTCGAGGCCTGAGCCTGCGAGGACTGGATCTTGTCAACCATGTGAATTCCTTCCGAGCTGTCCATCGCGACGAGTACCCACTACGCGCGCAGGTCGCACCGGACCAGGTCAGGCGTGTGCCGCTCGCCGGACACAGGCCAGGTGAAGGCGACGCCCACCTGCGGGACATCGCAGCGGTCCTCGCTTTGAACCGCGCGTGAGCCCGCCGCAGTACCGGCGACAGGTTCGTAGCTCATGCTTACTCCACGGATCGAGCCGGCACATTTCGGTACGCCCCTCGGCCGGTGCTCGACGTGGTCACCGCGTCGCTGCCACCGCCTGCGCAACGGCGGCCACGGCCCGCTCGACGTCCAGCGGCCCGGTCGCCCGGTTGGACACCGACACCCGCAGAACGTCGCGATCGCGCCAGCGTGACCCCGACATCCAGACCTCGCCGCTCTCGATCAGGTGCGCGGTGATCGCCCGGGTGCGCTCGTCGTCGCCGAAACTGATGCAGATTTGGGTGTAGACCACGTCGTTGAGCACCTCGGCCCCCTCGATCGCGTCCACGCCGTCGGCGATCGCCCGGGCCTGGGCGGTGAGGCCCTCGACCTGGGCGGCGACCCCGGTGCGCCCGAGCGAGCGCAGGGCGGCCCAGACCGGGACGCCGCGGGCCCTTCGCGAGAGTTCGGGCACCTTCTCGAAGGGGTTGCCCGAGCCGGTGACGTCGGCGCTGAGGTAGCTGGTGTGCACGCCCATCGCGGCCCGCAGCGCAGCCCGGTCGGCGACCATCACGACGCCGCAGTCGTAGGGCGTATTGAGGGTCTTGTGCCCGTCAGTCGCCCAGGAGTCGGCGGTGGCCACGCCGGCGGTGAGCGGGGCCAGCGCGGGGCAGGCAGCAGCCCATAGTCCGAATGCGCCGTCGACATGCACCCAGCCGCCGCGCGCGTGAACCAGCGCCACGGCGTCCGCGAACGGGTCGAAGGCGCCGGAGTGAAGGTTGCCGGCCTGCAGGGCCACGATCAGCGGGGCACCGGCGGGCACGTGATCGAGCGCCTCGGCCAGCGCGTCGAGGCGCATGCGGCCCTGCTCGTCGGCGTCGACCACGCTCGGGCGGCCCAGGCCCAGGTAACGCAGGGCCAGATCGACGGTGTCGTGCCGCTCGGCCCCGACCAGCACGTGCACCCGCGGAGAGCCGGTCAGCCCCTGGTCGTGAACATCCCATCCGACTCGCTGCAGGACGGCGAAGCGGGCCGCGGCCAGGCCGGTGAAGTTGGCCATGGTGGCCCCGGTGACGAACCCGACGTCACAGGGGGCCGGCAGGCCGAGCAGGTCCAGCAGCCACTGCCCGGCGACGTCCTCCAGGGCGACCACGGCGGGCGTGGCCGAGCGCATGCCGGCGTTCTGGTCCCAGGCGCTGACCAGCCAGTCCGCCCCCAGGGCGGCCGGCAGCGTGCCGCCCATCACCCAGCCGAAGAATCGGCCCGACTGGATCGCCATCAGGCCCGGTTCGGCCCCGTCGGCCAACTGGTCGACCACCTCCTCGGGCGGGCAGCCCTCGGCCGGCAGCGGCCCACCGAAGACGTCGAGCATCTGCTGGATCGTCGCTCGCGGCTTCACCGGGCGGTCCTCGACCGACTGCAGCCAGCCCTGCGCGTGCTCGGCCGCCCGGCTCAGCGCCGGCGTGAAGTCCTTGCCCCTGAATGGCACGTGGTCATCCTCTCCTGGTGGATAGGCAACCATCCACGACCGCCGTGTGAAAGAGCATGTGAGGCGATCCGCCGCGAGTGAACCCTGGTGCGCTCGAGTTGTCCCCGGCCCGGATCCGCGTGAATCTTCTGGTCGGTGAACGCGACTCGCACGATCGGTACCGGAAGGTGGCAGACGTGGGACTCCACGAACAGGCTCGGGTGGACGAGCTGGTGATCGAAGCTCGCGACGCCGCCGAAGCCGCCGGATTGGCCGGTCAGTTAAGCGCCCTGCATGCCGCCGCGCACGCCGGTACGGCCCAGCAGGACGAGCCGTTCTATTCCGCCGAGCGATTCGCCGAACGGTTGCACAGCTATCTGACTTCTCCGGGGTTCCGGCTGGTCACGGCCCGTGCGGGCGACGACCTGGTCGGCTACGTCTTCGGATACGTCCTGCCTGTGGGCACCCGCTGGTGGCTGGGGCTGCTGGATCCGGCTCCGGAGGAATTCACGACCGAGACCGGTTCGCGGACGTTCGCGCTCAACGAGCTGCATGTGCGGGCCGACCATCGCGGCGTCGGCGTGGCCAGCGCCATGCATGCCGCGCTGCTGGCCGGTGGTCAGCAGGAACGGGTGACTGTCCTCGTCCGGGCCGATAATCCGGCCCTGGCTCAGTACGAGCACTGGGGCTACGAGCAGATCGGCCGACTGCAGCCATCCCCGGATTCACCCCGGTATCTGGCCCTCGTGCTCACTCTTTCAGCCGGTGAATCGGCTGACGACGAGGCCCTGCGCACGGCGCCGGCCGGCCCTGAGGACCCTCCCGCCCATCCCGGCGATCTGCTCAACCCGGCCTGACTGAAATGTGGCCACGGCCAGCCGTTCGGTCGGATTTGGTGAGCGGATCGGATGTCGGTTGACCACCGCAAGTGCGCCGATCGTCTCAGGACGACAACTGCGGGGGTGCGTCGGCTGTGCTCGGGCGCTCTGGATCGGCGGGCGGCTGCTTGGCCTCGTATTCAGCGTTGAGACGCTGGGCGTCGTTGAGTTGGTCTTCCAGGGTGACGATGCGGCAGGCCGGCTCCAGGGCGGTGCCGTTGTCGAGCAGGGTCCGCACTCGGGCGGCCAGACGTAGCTGATGGCGCGAGTAGCGGCGGTGGCCACCGTCGGAGCGTTGAGGGGTCAAGAATTTGGCCTCGTCGAGGCTACGCAAAAAGCCGGGGGTGGCGCCGATCATTTCGGCGGCCCGGCCCATCGTGTATGCGGGGTAGTGGTCGTCGTCAAGGTTTTCGCTGGTGGTCATCGCACTCCGTGATACGAAAATGATGGTGCAGCCAAACGGATCGATATGGCGCGGGCCTGGATGAGAAATGTGGGCAGGGCCCCGGTGCCGTAGCACCGGGGCCCTGGAAACGGACAGAAACCTCTTTGGCTACCGGCAGTGCCGGTAGGTCATTCCTGCACTGACTGCCGCAAACGGAAGCCGAGCAGGGATCGCGTAGTCGTGACCGGAGACCACCTCGCTATCTGATGGGACTGCGGTAGCCGCTGCCACAGGAGAATCTCCTGCGAGAGCGGGCGATCAGACTGTGAGTTCCCTTCCCTTTCGTGTGAGAGACCGAAACCTAGATCTAACAACCACACACTCGAACCTGTGGCCGGGCGGCCCCTCCGTGCGTGGGGTCCCGACCTGTTGCGCTGTTCTTGTGGCCGAGCGCCCCTCCGTGCGTGGGGTCCCGACCCGCCGTTGCTACGGCTTCGCTTGTGCCTTGCGCGGGCAGTTCGCCTCTGCCACGCCGTCGGACTCTTGATCAATGAGAAGAAACGTAGCCCAGTCGGCCGCTGATGTCTAGTCCCACGAGGATAGATTTCCTGTGCTGCGTGTCGGCCATGAGCGCTGCCGGGATGGAGCCGAGGCGTGCGCGAGCTCCGCACCTGGCCCGTGCCTCCTCGTTGCCGACAAGAGGAACAGCGGCGTACGGGAAGCGGGCAGGGTCCCCGATGCCGCAGCATCGGGCACCCTGCCCGTGGTGGACAGCTTGAACTGCCGGCTGGAAGGGTGCCGACAACTCAGCTCCCTGAGTCGGCACCGTGGCGGCCACCGGATTCATCGACCGGGCTCACTGTTGCCGCCGACGGGCCAGAAAATGTCCTCATGAGTGGGCATCACCTCCGGTGCATGGGTCTGATCGGCTCCTCGAGCATGTGAAGGCTCATCGGACAGGCGAGGGTGAGCGTTCCCTGGCCCACCCGCCGGCACCGGGACGGTGGATCCGGTACTGCGGGATGAGCCTGGGGCGGCTCGGACCGGGTTCGAGTTTGTCGGCACCAGCCGTGCTGCCCGGAGCGCCTGGCGGGTCGATGATCGGCGCAACTGGTGTGGGGGGCCATTCGGTGGCGACGATGTCCTCGAACATTTCCTCAACCGCGCTGTCGTCGCTCAGCAGCAGGTCGACAATCTCCCATTCGAGGGTGACGCACTGATGCTGGATATTGTGCGCGGCAACGGAAGTCATCAGCGTGCCCCGGGTTCAGTCGGGGCCTCAGGCGTGAATCGCCCGTGGTTCCTTCGAGGACCGGCTGATGCTGATCTTGCGGGGCTTGGCCTTCTCTGCCACCGGGATCTGCAGGCGCAGCACCCCGTTGTCGTAGCTGGCGCTGACCTGCTCGGTGTCGAGGTTGTCACCCAGGATGAGCTGCCGGCTGAATACACCGCGCGGGCGCTCGGATGCGAGCTGCTCACCCTCGAAATCCCGGGCGGGCCGCTCGGCCCGCACGGTGAGGACGTTTCGTTCGACGTCCAGGTCGACCGACTCCGGGTCTACCCCCGGCAGGTCGAATTCCACCACGAATGTGTCCTTCTCGCGCCAGGCATCCATCGGCATGACCGCCGGGCGGGTCGACGTGCCGAAAACTTGCTGGGTCAACCGGTCCAGGTCACGGAAAGGATCGGTTCGCACGAGCATTGCTGCCACCTCCATCAAGACGTTCTGATGCATGTGTCCTTCGACCAGCCACGGCCGTACTTGAGGCCATCGTCTCAGCTAATGTGCCGTGGCTGATGTAGATATTTTAGCACCCGGCCCCGGCAGCTTGCAACCGGCGTGACCAAAAATTGTCGGCCGATCGCTCCCGGTACCCGTTCGTGGAGCGGGCCGGCGCGGCCGCCGGGTCGTACGGTGGGCGGGTCCAATCGCTGCTCGGTCCGGGAGGCTACTGATGCCGTACGCCGTCGACTTTCAGAACGTCTCGGCCACCGGGCTGGAATCGTCCCCGGTGGCCGAGCGGCTGGCCGGCCTGAGGGCGAATGAGGCCCGCTACTTCAAGAACAAGTACGACCATGTCTTCACGGTCGAGCCCGCGGCGGAGTCGGGCGACACGATCGACTGGGTCAACGGCGTCCTCAAGGAACGGGACATCGTGATCGAGTCGCCCCCGCTGGAGACGGCCGCCTTCGTCACCGCCGGGATCCGCTTCGCCTACGTCTTCTACGAGTCCGGCCTCGCGATCAACGTCATGTACGGGCTGGAGGACGGCGGCAAGCGGGCCGTCGGGTTCAAGCTGTCCGAGGGCATGGATGTGCCTCTGGAACTCAGTTCGAAATTCAAGTTCGCGACTCAGAAGTCGAAGTTGGCCGGCGTCATCCGGGGCACCTACTTCGTGGTCAAGGGCGAGCACTAGACACTCGGCAGTGGCGCCCATCCCATCCTCCGTTCTCCCGACACCGAACATGGCCGTCCGGTCAGATTCGGCCGGTTTCATGTGCTTCTGCCACATCCGTACGCGGATCGGCGAATAGTGACGGCGACGAACCGGCTTGCGAGACTTGAGGAACGCCCGTGCCTTCCCGCTTCAATCCGCCGCCCGGATGGCCGACCCCGCCCCCGGGATGGCAGCCCTCGCCGAACTGGCAGCCCGACCCGAACTGGCCGCAGGCGCCCAAGGGCTGGCTGTTCTGGCTGGACGACGACTTTCCGACGTTCGCCCGACAGGCTGGACCAGTTCGGTCAGGCTCGGACGGCCAGATGTCCCGGTGGGTGGGCTGGGCCGGCCTGGTCGCCGCGGCCCTGCTCGGTCTGCTCAGCGGAGGCCTCAGCTCTGGTCTGATCATGGCCGGCCTGTACGTCTTGGTGGTTGGCATCGTTGCCCTGGCCCGCGGTCAGGTCGGCTGGGCCAGGCTCGGCTCGCGGGCGGCCGGCGGTGTCGCGACCACCGCCGGGCTCCTGGTTCTGATCGTCGGAGGGGCGACGGCCCCGGCCTCGACGCCGTCCGGGCAGTCCTTGATTCCGGTGGTGGCGACGGCGACCACCAGGACGGCGGCTGCACCAAGCGCTCATCTCGCCCGAACAGCCACCGGCACCGCCGCCCCCGCGGTTGCCTCGCCCGCGCCGGCCTCCACCAGGGCCAAAGCTCGCATCGCCAAGACGACTCGGCCCAGCGTCACATCGCGGCCTGTCGTGCAGCCGAAGCCGCCCGCGCCGAAGAAGTCGAAGAAGCCGAGAACGAGGAAGCCGAAACCCAAGGCGACCGCGCCGTCCTGCTATCCCCTCACCAACAGCGGCAATTGCTACGAGCCCGGCGAGTTCTGCCGCGCCTCCGACCACGGGGCGTCGGGTGTCGCCGGCGACGGCAGGAAAATCGTCTGCCGCGACAACAACGGGTGGCGGTGGGAACCGGTCTGAACGGCGGCCCAGGTCTCGTGTCGGTCAGGCGCGGGGGAGGGTCCGGCCGTCGGACAGGGTTCGGCCACTCACCAGGGCGACCAGCGAGCCGCTGTCGGCCCGAACGAGTTCGCCGTCACCCCAGCCCCAATCGGTGTCGGTGGCCTCGAGCCGGAAGTCGGCCAGTTTGATCCCGAACACGGCGCCCTGGGCCGCGGTGAGCTGATCGAGGACGGCCGTCATCGCTTCGGCCGGGGCGAGCGCGGGGCGAGCGAGCGCGAGCGTCACGTCCAGCGAGTGGACGACGGCATGGTTGAGGGCGCCGGTCGCGCCGCCGCCCGGCGGCTGCCAGGCGTGCAGGGCCGGTGAGCGCAGCTGGGCCAGCAGGTCGGCCACCGGCAGGGAACCGTCGCGCAGGGCCACGGTGTCGGACAGCACGGTGAAGTCGCCGCCGGCCGCGGCCATCTCGGCGCCGAACTGTTCCGGCGTGAACCGCACCGGCATCGTCACGTGCGCGATCACGTGGCGCACCTGCCACTTCTCGCACAGGGACGGCGCGTCCCAGGTGTCGGCGTCCGTCCGGCTGAGCAGGTCGGCGAGCCCCTGGTAGGTCGCGGTGACCCAGGGCCGGGAGTCGGTCATGCGGATTCTCCTTGCGCGAGGCGGGCCAGGTGGTCCGCGAGCTTGTCGAGGGAGGTGAGGAAGCCGGCCCGCGCCTGCGGCAAGCGCATCGGCTCGGGCACGTTGCGCTGGTGGATGACGACGGCGGTGGTGCCGTCGCTGAGATCCTCCAGCGTGGTCGTGGTGTGCAGCCCGGTCTCCGGCTCGACCCAGGCCAGCCGCTCGGGCGCGACGACCTCGGTGAAGGTGGCGACCATCTGATGGCTGCCGTGCTCACCGATCATCCGGGTCTCGAAGCGACCGCCCGGGCGCAGTTCGACGACGATGCCCTCGATCGGGGTGGCCATCCCGCGCGGGCCCCAGAACTGCGCCAGCTCGGCCGGCTCGGTCAGGCAGCGCCACACCAGCTCGCGCGGCGCGGCGAGGACCCGCCGGTGGACGAACTCGTCGTCGTTCACGGGTTCTCACCCTCCTGCACCCGGGCCAGGTGAGCCTCCAGCCGGTCCATCCGGTCCGTCCACGTGGCCCGGCTCTGCTCGATCCACGACAGTGCCGTCTCCAGGGCGTCCGGTTCGAGCCGGCACGGGCGGGTCTGCCGTTGGCGGCCCTGGCTGATCAGGCCGCAGCGCTCCAGCACCCGGATGTGCTGCGACACGGCCTGCAGGGTCATGGCGTACGGCTCGGCCAGTTCCTTGACTGTCGCCTCGTTCACGCTCAGCCGGGCCACGATGTCTCGCCGGGTCCGGTCGCTGAGCGCGGTGAACAGGGCATCGAGTCGCTGATCCTCCACGGATGTCTTCACCCGCCGTACTAAAGCATCTGCTTTATCAAGCGTCAACTGGAACAACAACGCTTCGGGGCATCTGCGGGGGCCGAACCAGCCCCGATGCGACAGAGTGGAAGCGCTCCGCTCGGACCAGTCGGGGTGACCTGTCCGACCGGCGCGGCATTTGTCCTGAGGAGAGAATTCATGAGCAGCAAGTCAGCGACCATCCTCTACAAGCCGCTGGGTATCGCCGCCGGTGTCACCGGCGGCCTGATCGCGGGGGCGATCTTCAAGCAGGTCTGGCGCCGGGTGGCCGGCGAGGGCGATGCCCCGAACGCGACGGACAAGAACCGCGGCTGGGGCGAGATCTTCATCGCGGCGGCGATCCAGGGAGCGATCGTCGGCGGGATCAAGGCCCTGGTCGACCGCGGCGGGGCCAAAGGCTTCGAGCGCATGACCGGCGAATGGCCCGGCAACGACGACGACGAGTAGGGCTCACCCGGCGCTCGCGTGAGCGCCGGGTCCGGGTCCGGCTGGGGCCGGCCGGGGTCAGAACGACATGTCGGAACCGAGAACCGAGCCGTAGCGCAGGCCGGCGGCGTCGCCGGCCCGGGAACCGACGCTCTGGCTGGCCCCGTTGAGGTAAATGATTGCCCGGCCTGTGTTCCGGCCGGCCTTGGCGGTCCCGATGTCCTCGCCCGGATCACCGATCAGCAAGGGGTTGTAGGTCGGGCTGGGGTCGACGTCGAGGCCGCGGACCGCGCCGAGCGCCGCGCCGAGCTGGTCGCCGGTCTCGGACGCACCGGGCACGCCGCTGCCCTGGCTGAGCATCTTGGTGCATTGCGGCGAGGGAAACCGGCGCGAGACCACTCGCAGCGTGACCGATCCGGCGTCCTTGATCGAGCCGATGTCCTCACCGGGGGCGCCGATGGCCAGGGACGGGCGCTCGTCGCAGTTGAACGTCCCGTAGGCCAGTGCGGCCCCGAACCGATCACCGGCCTCGGCCCGGCCCGGGACGCCGCGGCTGTCCTGGGTGAGCAGCAGGCCGATCAGCGGCGGGTCGTCCCCGGCCTGCGCGTTCAGGTCGAAGCTCTGCACGGCACCGGCATCGTGGCGCTTGCCGACGTCCTCGCCGGGCACGCCGACACCGAAACCGTGCTCGGCCAGCGCGGCGCCGAACCGGTCGCCGGCCTCGGCCGAGTCGGGGACGCCGGGCGTGTTCTGGGTGTAGACCGTGGCCGCCCCGAGCGCGTTGGTGTCGTAGTCGGTGTGCAGCAGCACGAGCTCGCCGGCGTCCCGGGCCGAGCCGACATCCTCGTGCGGGACGCCGACCTCGACCCGGTTGTACTCCTGCGCGGCCAGCACCTCCCCGAACCGGTCGCCGGCCTCGGCCGAGCCGGGCACGAGCGGGCTGTTCTGGGTGATCGTGTCCAGCAGCGTGGTCTGACCGTTCTCGGCCAGCGCGTACCTGTAGACGGCCCCGGCGTCCTTGTGGCCGCCGATGTCGTGGCCGGGGGCGCCGACCCACAGGTCCCAGGCGCTGGCGTCGCGGGCGCCGTTCTCGTCGGGCAGTCGCGCGGTGACGGCGAGGGCGGCCCCGAACTCGTCGCCGTTCTCGCCTGCGGTGATCGTGCGGGCCCCGGTGCCGGTGATCCCGCCGGCGCCGCCGAACAGGACGTCCACCCGCCCGGGTCGGTTGTCGGCGCGCGGAGCGCCGACGACGAGGTCGGCGTAGCCGTTGACGTCGCGGTTGAGGTTGACCGGGGCGAGCGCGGCGCCGAACCGGGCTCCGGCGCCGGAGGTTCCGGGAGCCAGGCCGGTGGTCTTCTCATCGACGCTCAGCGTGCTCCCGTCAGGCAGGTACTCCTCGACGGCACCGGAGTTCGCGCCCGGGCCCCGGTCACTGTCCGGGACCCCGACCATCAGCGTTGACACGGTGCTGGCGGCAGCGGCGGCCTGAGTGCGGGCGGATCCGAGGGCAACGGCGCTGCCGGCGGTGCTCAGCGCGGCGATCGGCCCAGCGATGAGCAGTGCCGGTACGGCGACGATGATGGCTACTGACCGGGACCGAGGCCTGGTGCGACCGAGCATTTTCGACGTCTCCTTCGGGCCGCAGTGGCCGTCGCTCATCCTTGAGTGGGCCGAAGCGTAGTACGGCGACGGCCTGCCCTGACCGGTCGTCGACCAACTGCCCAGGCAGATGTTGCTGCGCATACCATCGCCTGATGTTCGCACCGACCTACCCGATCCGGACCGATCGCCTCCTGCTGCGTCCGGTCACGGTCGACGACCTGGACGACGTGTTCGCATTCCAGAGCCGGCCGGACGTCGTTCGCTGGATGTTCGGGGCCGGGCCTCGCACGCGCGAGGAGTCGCGCGTGTCCGTGCTGGCCATGACCGGTGAGGACGTGCTGCGGGCGGAGAACGACTGCCTGACCCTGGCCGTGGTCACCGAGGCTGGGGTGGTCGGGACGGTTGAGCTGGTCTGGCGAAGTCAGCAGGATGGAACGGGTGAACTGGGATACGTCTTCCATCCCGACCACGGCGGTCGTGGGCTGGCCACGGAAGCCGCGACCGCCCTGCTGGACTGGGGATTCGCCGAGTTCGGCCTGCACCGGATCTACGCGCGCTGTCACGCCGGCAACGAGCGCTCCATCGCCCTGATGACCCGGCTCGGCCTGCGCCCGGAGGCCCGGCACGTCGAGAGCTACCGGTTCGACGGGGCCTGGGCCGACCAGCTCGTCTTCGCCGTACTGGCTCGCGAATGGCGCGCTGAGGCGGGCGTCAGCCGATCCGCTGGGCCAGGGACACGATGATGCCTTCCGGTCCGCGCACGTAGGCCATGCGCCAGACGTTCTCGTACTGCCCGATACCGCCGACCAGGCCGTAGCCGTCCGCAGTCAGCCCGTCCACGGCCGCCTGCAGGTCGTCGACCTCGAAAGCCACGTTACGAAGCCCCAGTTCGGTGGACATCGCGGCGGGTGATCCGGGCTGGTGCTCGGGCCGCACGAAGCTCGACAGCTCCACGCCGGGGCCTCCGCCGGGCGGGCGCAGCACGACGATCTCACTGCGGGAGTCCGGGATGCCGATGACGGTGTCCACGAACTCGCCCTCAAGAAGCATCCGGCCCTCGACCTCCAGGCCGAGGCCGACGAAGAACGCCGTCACCGAGTCGAGATCGGCGACGGTGATGCCGACGTGGTCGAAGCGACGCACCTGGGCCATGGGGGAGTCTCCACTTCTGCTGACCGAGCTGGGCTGATCACGATCTGTCCGTGGCCAGAGCGTTCCAGACAGCGGCGGTGGGCGCGAAGGCCCGCAGGTCGCCGGCCCGCCCGCCCCCCATCTTGTTCATCGCATAGGCGTAGGTCGCGTGCGCATCCAGGTCGATGACGGCCAGCGACCCCCCTGCGCCGCCCCAGTACAGGGTGTTGGGGCTGGGCATGAAGTCACCGCCGACCGCGAAGCCGAGCCCGAAGCGGATCGGCAGGCCGAGAATCAGATCCCGGCCCGTGATCTGAACCTCCAGAGCCTTGCGGCAGGTCGCCTCGGACAGGAAGGACCGGCCCTGAGCCGTACCACCGTTGGCCAGGATGGTGTGCACCTGCGCGATGGAACGCGCGTTGCCGGTGCCGCCGCCGGCGAGGATGCCGGCGGCCCGCCAGGCGCGGGAGTTGGTCACCGTCGTGTCCAGCCGCGGGTTGTGCGCGGCGTTGTCCTGCAGTTCGGTGATGTCGTGCGAGAAGGGCTCCTCATCGGGCGCGATGAGTTCGGCGACCCGAAACTCCTGTGATTCGGGCAGTCCGAGGTGGAAGTCAGCCCCGAGCGGCTCGGCGATCTCCTCGCGGAACACCGCGTGCAGGGACCGGCCGGTGATCCGCCGCACGATCTCACCGATCAGGAATCCCTGGGTGAGGACGTGGTAGCCCGAAGCGGTTCCGGGTTTCCAGAACGGCTCCTGGGCCGCCAGCAGCGAGGTCGCCTTCTCCCAGTCGTAAAGGTCCTCGGGCTGCAACGGCTCGCGCCAGCCGGACAGCCCCGCACAATGGCTCATCACCTGCGCGACCGTGATGTCGCCCTTGCCGTGGGCCGCGAACTGCGGCCAGTAGCGGGCCACCGGCGCCGCGAAGTCGAGTTCACCGCGGTCGGCGACCAGCAGTGCGGTCAGTGCGGCCATCGTCTTGGTGATCGAGTAGACGTTGACGACGGTGTCCGGCTCCCAGGGCCGGGTCCGGGCCGCGTCCGCGTACCCACCCCAGAGGTCGGCCACAGTCTCGCCGGCGACGGTCGCGCAGAAACTCGCGCCCGCTTCGAGGCCATCGGCGAAGTTCTGCTCGAATGCGGCGCGAGCGCCCGTCAGGTCCTCGCGAACCGATCCACGCACGTGTCCCTCAACCAACGTCGTCCTTTCCCGAAGATCAACCCAGCGCGCGCGTCACTATGCGGGTTGGTCTCCAGCCTCGGCAACGCATTTGTCAGAGGCTCGGCGGGTCGGCTGATCCCAGTCGCTCCAGCGCGTAGGCGACCAGGGACCGTACTCGTGGTGCGGGATCCGTGATGAGGGTGGTCAACGGGGCGAGGGCGTCAGCCCGGCCAGTGTGGGCGAGCCTGCTGACCGCCGATGCCCGAACCTGCGCGTCCGGGTCGCGCAGCGCCAGAACGAGCAGGGCGAATACCTGCTCGTTGCCGGCAGGAGCAGGGATCAGGTCGATGGCCATCGACCTGACCTCGGGATCGGAGTCGATCGCGGCTTCGACCAGGAGTTCGATGTCCTCTGGCTCGAGGACGAAATCGAGTGCCCATATTCCCACCCGGCGCAGTTCGATCGCCTCGCTCGTGACCAGCTCGAGCACCGCGGGCCGGGCGCTCGATCGGTCCTCGTCCATCAACTCGGTGATCTCGGACTGCAGGCTGTCCTGGTCATCTCCCAGGCTGCGGGCCGAGGCCCGCAGCAACACCGGCAGTGCGGCCACACCCTGGATGCCGGCCAGGACGGCTGCCATCAGGTCGCGGCCGTAGACGTTCTCCTGGTCGAGGAACTGCTCCAGACCCGCGTGCAGCCGTGGCACCAGGGTCGTGTCCCCGCAGTCCGCCAGCGCCGTGACGCTGGCGGCGATGTCGTCGTAGTCGGCCTCGACCTGCTCGGCGTGCGCGAGCACAGCTTCCAACGTCCCGTGGTTGTCTAGCACCGGCTCACCCTGGCACACGAGCGCGCGCCGCAGTTCCGCCGCGGCGGCAGCGGAAATGTGGTGGACCCCGAAGAAGGCCAAGCCTACGCTCGGCCTGTGCCCCGAAGACTGATGTTCGTGCAGCTCAAGTCCGGATTCGGCACGGATCGCGGGCCGTCCTGGATCGGGTGGGTGGACTTCAACCGGACCTGGAAGACGGCGCGCTTCCACGGTCGCGAGCTGCGCCGGTTCCAGGGAATCGACGCCAACTTCTACGACGTCGCGAGCCACGAGTGGTTCTGGCTGTCCGGTCCGAAACGAGACCGGACCGACACCCGGTACGGACTGAACGACACAGAGGTCGACCAGGACACCCAGGTCGCCTACGAGGACTTCCTCTCCGGCGCTGCGGCACCTGGCCGCGAACACGGCTGAGCGCCACCTCACGAGCCACCCCACGGTGGTCTGGGGCGGATGCCGCCTACGTCCGCTCGAAGATCAGGTCGAAGTCCTTGCGCCAGGTCGAACCGCGATCGTCGGACGCCTCCCAGCGACCGGTGATCCGGTCCGGCCCAACGTCCGCGATGAACCGCTGGAACATGTCCGGGTCTTCGCGGCTGAGGCTCCAGTGCGAGGAGTCGAAGGTCATGGCGAAGACCCGGCAGACACCGCGCTCGTCGTGGTAGAGCGCCGAGTAGGTGTCCTGCGCGTCATTGCGGCCCAGAACCAGAACCATCTGGCTGGTGGCCTTTCCGACATCGGCAAGCATCGTCCAGCGGAAGACCACAAGGGCGTCGTCGAGCCACTCGGCCGTCGCCGTCCCGGGCACTTCGCGGTCAGCCGGCTCCAGGAACCAGGCATCGCGCATCGTCGTCGTCCATGATCCGACCAGGACGTCCAACTGCTGCATGGCCTCGTTGCGCATCGCTTCCCACCCAGTGCTAGGAATTGTCCTTGATGTACTCCTGCGGGTCCTTGTCCTTGATCGGGACGCCGTCGACGTGCTCGGCCTCGTAGGCCGCGAAGGTCACCGCGATCCGGTGCCGGGTCTCCAGGTCGACGTGCCGGCGGAAGTCGGCCAGGCCCTCGTGCTCCTCCTCGCCCATGTGCTCGTCGTTCGCCTTCCGGGCGTCGTTCACCCCGGCCCACCAGGCCTTCGAGCCAACCTCGCTCTTGGCCGCCGCGGTGATTCCGTCACGAATGTCGTTGTGGTCGCTGATGGCGTCCTCGGTCTCCTCAATCTCGGAGTCGTCGTTGAGGCGCTGTCCGAGCGCGAGCAGTTCGGGGTAGAAGAACAGCTCCTCAGCCTCGGCGTGCACCTCAAGCATCGCGGCGAGCCGGGTCCACAGCGTGCCCAGGGTCTTGGTGTCCGAGGGGTCGACATCATCGATCATCGCGAACATGCGGCGCTGCTCGTGGTGGTCGCTGAGGATCAGTTCGGTGATGTCCATGGCGGCCATTGTTCCGCCCCGGGGCCGGTCTGCCCGTCGACCTGTTCCGGTCCGGCGCGGCTGATCAGGTGGCTGCGGCCGGCTTGGGTGACGCGGTCGGGATGAGCAACGAGATGACCGCGCCGAGCAGGGCGGCGCCCGCGCAGATCGCGAACAGGATGCGGTACCCGGTGAGCGAGGGCAGATCGTGGCCGGACAGCGAGATGGTCTGCGCTGCCAGCAGGGTGCCGCCGATGGCACTGGCGAGCGAGCTACCGACGCTGCGGGCCAGGGTGTTCAGACCGTTCGCGGCGGCCAGCTCGTTGCTCGGCGTGGACCGCAGCACCAGGCTCGGCATCGCCGCGTAGGCGATGCCGGTCCCGGCCCCGGCGATCGTGGTGGCTACGACGATCTCCCAGAAGTGAGCGGCGAAAACGATGCGGGCCAGGAATCCGAGGGCCACGACGGCGGCGCCCAGGGCGAGGGTGATCTTCGGGCCGAACCGGTCCGAGAGCCGGGCCGAGACCGGCGAGAGCAGGATCATGGCGATGCCGCTGGGCAGCAGGGTGAGGCCGCTGACCAGGATCGAGGACCCGAAGCCGTAGCCGCTGGCGGTGGGTGCCTGCACGTAGGAGACCGTGCCGATCAGGCTGGCGAACAGGGCGAACCCGACGCAGATCGAGGCGACGTTCGTCAGCAGCAGGGCGGGGCGTGAGTTGACGACGATGTCGACCAGGGGAGATGGGGTGCGGCGCTCGACGAGGACGAAGACCACCAGCAGGACGACGGCCAGAACGAGCAGTCCGATGGTCTTGACGTCGCCCCAGCCCCAGGAGGTGGCCTGGGCGAGGGGGAGCAGCAGGCTCACCAGGGCGGCCGCGAGCAGGACGGAGCCGAGGTAGTCCATCTGACCGGAACGTTGGGTGGCGGGTTCGTTGAGCATCGTGAAGATACCGATGACGGCCAGGGCGCCGCCGACGACGCAGATCCAGAACAGCACGTGGTAGTCCGCGTTCTGGCCGATCCAGGCGGCCAAGGGCAGTCCGACGGCGCCGCCGATCCCGAGCATGGCGCTGATCAGGGCGATGCCCGTCCCGGCTCGTCGCGGCGGCAGGACCGAGCCGATCAGGCTGATCCCCAGCGGGATTGCGGCGGTGGACAGGCCGGTGATCGCCCGCCCGACGAGCAGTCCGGGCAAGGTGTCACTGAAGGCGCAGATCAGCGAGCCGATCGTGAGTGCGCACGCTGCGACCAGGAGCAGCAGCTTACGGCCGTAGAGGTCGGCCAGGCGCCCCATCACCGGAACGGCGATGGCGCCGACCAGGAGCGTCGAGGTCAGCAGCCACTCCGTGGCGGCGCTGCTGGTGCCCAGGTCGAGGGTCAGCGTGGGAAGCACGGGGATGAGAAGGGAGGTCGTGATCGCCACGACCAGACCGGTCAACGCCACGATGGACAGGACGGCGAGCTGGTGCGACGTCCATCCCTCGTCGGGGTCGGTGCTGCTCGACGTCGTCGTGACGTTGCCGGAGGTTGCGGACATGCCAGTGCTCCCGGGGACGGTTCCTGCGATGTGGGCGACGCGAGCTGGTGCGCGACCTCGTGCGGCGGGGCCGCGGGCCGTGCAAGCTTCATGGCAGACACTGCCATCTGGCACACTCTGCCGCAACACGTCGCGAGGTAAGGCGTTGCCATACATCGGCTCGACAGCGAGGATCGGACTGACATGGCCACTGAGACCGCAGGGCTGCGCGAGCGCAAGATGGCGCGTACCCGCTCGCGCATCGCCGACGCGGCGATCGACCTTTTCGAGCAGCATGGCTACGACGCCGTGACGGTCAACGACATCTGCGCCCACGCCGAGGTCGCCCCCCGCACGTTCTTCCGCTACTTCCCGGCGAAGGACGACCTCTTGGCCGAACACGTGCGGGAGATGTCCGCGCAGGTCGCGGCGTCGCTGGGGAATGCTCCCGCCCAGCTCAGCGACGTCGAATGCCTCCGGCTGGCGATGCTTGAGCTCGGCGCGTTCGTCGTGGCTGACCAGGAACGGCAGATCCGCTTTCTGCAGGTCTCGATGCAGTCCGCCAGAGTCCGGGCGCATCCGTTCAACCGGCTGGCCGATCGCGAGGCCGACATGGTCGAGCTGCTGGCCGCACGCCGGGACGATCCGTCGGCGAACAGCTGGAAGACCCGGCTGCTGGTGGCCAGACACGCCGCCGCCTTCCGGCTCTGGCTCGACGACCTCGTCAGTGGTGTCGGGGGTGACCCGATGGCCCATCTGCGGGAGATGCTCGCGGAGTGCTGACGGGTCGTCCGACGCGGACAGCCGGCATGCGGGGATCGCGATTTCCCGAGTGGGTGTCAAGCGTGTGCGCGCCCGGGCCTGACCCTCGTGAGATCGCCCGCTGTAGACGCCGGCGACTCAGGTCACGGCGTGCGTCGTCGTGAAGCGATCATCCCCGCGGCGAGAGCTGCGCCCCAGCCGAGGAACAGTGGATCCCACAGGAAGGCGTGCCCGATCATGCCGGAACGGTCGTAGCCCGACTGCGGGTGGATCACTGAAGCGAGGACCAGGTTGCCCACGATCGTGTTCAGCCCGCCCCAGGTGATCAGCACCAGGGCTGCCAGCCAGCACGCCGAGCGGGTGACGGCTTGGGCCGGCCACCCCCTGCGAGCCAGGAGAATCGGCGCCACAGCGGCGGTGATCTTCACCACGCCAACGGGAGCGAGCACCCACTCCCATCCCTGGAAAGTGGCCTGCAGGCTGGTACCCAGCGACCAGAGCAGCCATGTCCGGCCCATCGACCAGTAGATGCTGAACGCGGCGTGAACCGCACCGACGACCGCTGCGGCCATCAAGGCACGCGGCACGGTGTGACCGGTGGCGACATCTGTCCGGGTAGACACCCCTCATCCTCACCGACATGATCGTCCTGCCGCATCAGGGAACGCCTGGATACCTACCCTGATGCGCTGACCCGCCGGCAGGACGTGAGGATCCGAGGTCCATCCGGCCAACGAGACCGACGACCGATACGTGGACGAGATGCGATGCCTTTCGGGGAATTCGAAGTATGGCGGCGGGAGTTGCTGGCGACAAGCGATCTTGTCCAGGACGACGATGACTCCATCGACGAGGACGAAGCCGAGCGTCGTTGGAATCGCTACGTGGAGCTGGCCGGCAACATCGATGGAACCGAAGGGCCGTGGGCCGTTCACGTATTGATCACGTCGCTCACGGCGCTGCAAGACTACGGCGCCCATGAAGCGGTCTTTGGCGCACTCGAGCGCTTTCCACCAGGAGCCCTCGGTCGCGGGACCGTCATGGCAGCTGCCGAACTGTTGACGATCCCCGACGACCGCAGTGGGCACATCCTTCAACTTCTCTCGCTGCTGTCGAACGTCGACCACTTGCAGGCCTTTGGGGTTGCCTTCGCTGAACTGCCATCAAATGTGCGTGCTGGCCTCGAATCTCTGATCGCACGACATGAGAACAACGAATGGCTCGCCGATGAGCGAACCCTCGGCCGTCTTCGAGCCCTCAACGTCTGACTCGTCGCGGTGACAACCAGCTGTCGCGACGCTGGTGTAGAAGAGCCTGAACAGGAACGCCAGTCCGACGGTGGTGACCCAAGCGCGGCGGAGCGGACGTAGATGGCGTCGTCCAGTCGGGCGTGCCACATCCTCACTGACGGCGCAGGGTTCCGTCCGCGCGCCGGGAGGTGATCCGTCGTTCGGTGGCGTCACCGATGCGCTTCGGTTCGTCGGACCCTGCACTCAGGACCTTCTCCTTTGCCGATCTTGGTCAGGGACGCGTCTGCCTGTTCCATGATCGCCTTGCGGGACAGACCGGAACCGCCCTGAAGACCGGGCCTGCCGCCCGCCTCCGGACCTCCCATGGTTAGCTCGGGAAGGTGACGAATCCCGGGACGGCACTGTTGACGGTGACGGCGTTGCACCTCGGCTTCCAGGCGACGGTCACGACACTCGTGTACCCGGCCTTGGCCCGGGTGCCGGCACAACAGTGGCAGAGCGCTCACCAGGCCCACTCGCGGGCCATCACCCCGATCGTCGCCGTGATCTACGGCGGTCTCGCCCTGGCCTGTGGGTGGGCACTGCTCAGCGGTCCTGGGGCCTGGACCTTGACGGCTGTCGCCGCCGTCGCGGTCACCGTGGTGCTCACGGCGACTGTCGCCGCCCCGGCTCACGCTCGCCTCGGCGCCGGGCATGACCAGCGGGAACTGGTCCTGCTGCTGCGCATCGACCGCCTCCGAACCGTCGCGGCCGCCCTCGCGCTCACGGCCGCAGCTCTGGCAACGCGGTGACGTTCAGGAGTCTGTGCGCTTGACCAGGCTACTGCTCAGGACCGGCGGTGGTGTTGAGTCTCGTCAGTCGAGACAGGGCCGCGAAGCCGTCATCGCTTCCGGGCCAGTGCGCCCGGACCGAGGCGAGGCCGGCGCGGCGAACGACCGCGCGCAGCACGAGGGTGACGATGATCGCGTCGTCGGCGTATCCCAGGATCGGTACGAAGTCGGGGATCAGGTCGATGGGGCAGGCCAGGTAGGCCAGCAGCACCCACAGCCGGATCCGGATGCCTCGGGGCAGGGTTTTGTCAGCGGCCAACCGGTGGACCAGGCGTAGTACGTCGGGCAGGATCCGCAGCGCCTCCTGGAGCAGGCCACCGCGCGGGCGGGCCAGGGCCAGCACGACGACCAGGGCGAGCCAGACCAGCAGCACTGCAGCGATCAGGCCGGCCGCCAGTGCCCACCACGACCCGATCATCCTGTCGCTCCAGCCGGGACGGCGGCGTTCGCGGCCGCCCAGGCCTTCCGGACCGCGTAGAAGACGAGCACGTACCCGGCGCGGGCCTGGCGCTCCTCACCGGTGCCGGACAATTCCCAGACGACCACCGCGGAGGCACCGATCTCGATCAGCGAGTCCAGGCCGAACCCGCCCAGGGCTACGGACCTCGCCGCGAGCGCGGCGAAGCCCAGCACGACGACGGCCATCGCATTCCAGGCCAGAGTCACGTACTCCAGCACCAGACCCCGCCGCAGCAGGCGCACCCGCTGGTCCTCCTCCACAGAGCCCACCCCAGGAGTGTCTCAACCACGAACCGGGGACCGGCGGGGCGCGCTCAGACGCGACTGTCGGGTTCAGCTAGATTCAGCTGCTTTCAGTCGGTGTTGTCCTGCGAGGACGCGTCGGCCCGTGCGTTCAGGCCGGTGACGATCTGGGTCGCCAGGTCTCGCAGCTTGATGTTGCGCCCCATCGACGCTCGCCGCAGTATCTCGAACGCCTGCTCCGGTCCGCACCGGTTCTGCGCCATGATCGCGCCCTTGGCCTGCTCGATGGTCGCGCGGCTGTGCATGGCTTCGTACATCTCGGCGGCCAGCTTGGCGCTGTCGATGTAGGTCACGGCGTTGGCGATGGCCACGGCGATGTACGAGGTCAGTTCGACTGCGGCGTCGTTGCTGTCGGTGAGCGCCCCCGCCGAGCGGGCGTAGCAGTTCAGGGCTCCGATCACGTCGGTCTGTACCGGCAGCGGTACGGACAATGAACTGCGGACGCCGTGCTGCACCACGGCAGCGGCGTAGTCCGGCCAGCGCTGCTCCTGGCGCATGTCCGGCAATGCCAGCACGCTGCCGGACAGGCCGGCATCGATGCACGGCCCGTATCCGCGCTCGTACTGAAGCTCGTCAGCGGCCAGAGCAAGTTCGCCGGTGTAGCTTGCCGTAAAAGGCTTGTCCTCACGCAGCAGGGTGATCGAGGCCTCATCGATCCCCGGTACGGCCGCCTTGGCGATCTGCAGGTACCGCTCCAGCAGCTGCTCCAGGGAGGCCTCGACGAACCGGATACTCAGAAGCTCCCGAAGGACGGCGGGCGCGAGTGCTGACATCAGGCTCTCCCGACGGTGTGGATGCGGGTGAGCCCGTCGTGGCGTGCAGCCGTGCGGCCTTCGGCATCTGCCTCGACCTCCATCATCTTGCGCCTCCTGGGTCAGAAGTAGGTGTCGGACAGGCCCTTCCGCCGACCACCTCAGGCATCGGGATAGCGACCTCGGTCGTCCCAGTAGTGGCTGTACGGCACCGGATGGTCCTCTCCCTGGTCGAGGAAGTGCTCGTTCAGGGCTTGGGCGATGAGGTCGTGCTGGTAGGGGTCCACGCGCAGCAACCCGAGAACATACGCCTCCAGTTCCAGAGCGTCGGCATCTCCTCCGATCGAGATCTGCCGGAACCACAGGTCGCTGTAGCTCATGCCCGACCGCGTCATGTGGAACGCCAGTTCTCGCTGAAGGGCCTCGTTCTCATCAAGGCTCACCGCGGCCGCGCCGTCTCGATGATGTTCTCGGCGACGGCGATCAGCGGGCGGGACTCGTCTCGCGACCGCAGGGCCAGCTGGTGGAACGCGGCGCCCTCGACGAGCCCATCGCGGGCCATCACCAGGTCTCGAGCCTGGATGATTCGCGTGTTCTGCTGCCGGGCCACGTCCAATCGGTGCAGCGCGACCTCATCTCCGGGCGCGCGCGGATCGCCTGCGCCCGCAGCGGGGGGATTCAGCAGCACGGTGGTCGCCTTCGTCACCAACCGCGCGATGGAGTCAGATCGTGCCGCTGCGAAGCAGAACTCGTGATCTCCGTAGAAATTCAAGGCGGCGGCCAGCTGGTGGTCGGCCAGCGGCAGGGACAGCGAGGAACGCACCCCCATCCCCGTGGCCGCCTGGGAGAACTGTGGCCAGCGCTCCTCGCTCTTCATCTCGTCGATGCGCACCGGCCGATGGTGGCGCGCGGCGCTCAGGCACGGACCGTCACCGGCCTGGTACTGCGAGTCGTCTAGCGCGGAGGCAATATCACCATGAGTCACAATGGTCCGGAACTGCCCGTTCGGCTCCTGAACCGTGATGCTGCAGCTCATGGCCCCGGAAAGAGAGGCGCACCCCACGTTCATGGCCTGGTTCAGGGCCTGCTGGCGTTCGGCCTCGTCGAGCTGGACGGTCAGAGCGCGCCTGACCGTGTCGAGCAGCTGTTGCCACCCGGCAACCACCTCAGCCATTGCAGGAACCTTTCGTCGTGCTGTGGCGGGCATCTTCAATACCCGTGGCCAGGATATCTCGACGAGGGTTGTGCCACGGCCATAAGCCCAGTGGCCCGGGTGCCGGCGTGCGTCTGACCGTCAGCTCGAGGGCAGCTGCCCCAGAGTCACACTCACATCTCGGCTGATGCCCTGTTGTTGGATACCCACCGTGACGTGCTGGCCCACGGTGAACGTGGCCAGGGTCGCAGAGAGGGTCTGAAGATCAGGGACGGGAGTGCCGTTGATCTTGGTGATGATGTCCCCGGCCTTGATTCCGGCCTTGCCAGCAGCACCGTCCGAGGTGAGTGCCGCCACGTTCACCCCGGCCGCCGTTCCGCTGTTGTCGGTAATGCGGAGACGATGCCGTTGGTGATGCTGGCCGACAGTCCCAGCGGCGCATACTCCGGCGATGGCAATGCTCATCACGGCCAGCAACTTCCTCGTTCCCGCCCCGCTGCCCCAACTGCTCAGAAGGGCCCGTCGGCGGCATCCACGGCTCGGCCCGCGCTGGACTGGCTGGGTACCTGGCCCGATCGCGGCCTATGCAGTGGTGCCGGTGGGTGCGGGCCTGAGGGCGGCGTCGGAGACGATGAGCTGGGCCACGTCACGCAGCTTGCGGTTAGTGCGCGAGGAGGTGTCACGCAACAGGTCGAAGGCATCCTCGGCACTGCAGCGGCGATCGCGCATGATCATGCCCTTGGCCTGTTCGATGACGGCCCGCGAGGCCAGAGCCTCTTTCATCTGGCTCACCTCGTCCAGGGCCCCGGCGTAGAGGGCGGCGTTGACCATCGCGACCGCGGCGTAGCCGACGAACCTCGCGGCGATGTCGCGCGCCTGCGCGGTGAAGGGCCCCTCGGCTCCGGTGCCGTAGATGTTGAGGGCCCCGGTACTCGATTGCAGAGTCGGCATCCCGATCGACAGGGTCTGAGTCATGCCAGCGTGGGAGCAGGCCCGGGAGAATTCCGGGTAGAGCACGTCCGTGGCTGTGTCGGAGATTTCGATCGTTTGGCCGCTCACCGCTGCGTCCAGGCATGGCCCGCGTCCGCTGGAGTACTGGCGTTCGTCCAGGCTCTGGGCCAGTTCACCGGCGAAGGCGATGGTCTGCGCCTTGTCGGCGCGCACGAGCGTGACCGAGACCTCGGTGGCGCCGGGGATCAGCAGGCGGGCCAACTGGGCGACTCGAGTCAGGACGGTACTCAGCGGCTGGTCACCCAGGACGATCTTGGACAGCTCGCTGTAGGCGTCGTCGCTCGACATCGAGGACGGGGTGAACTCAGACATGGGTGCCTCCGGCTCCGGAACCTGCGCGCGCAGGCACAAGCCCCGCCACGAGCCGATGACACTTCATCGCCGGAACGCCACCGCAGGAACGGTGACCACAGATGATGATGAGAATACGCCGCCAAGGTGGGTGCGCACGTGCGTGCGCCGGAATGGGCGCAGTGAATGTCACCATTGTTCGTAGCTGGTAGCCGCGCGGGGACGCTCTTGTTGCCGTGGTCACAGGCGCGTAGAACGGCGCCGATTCGATCGACAGAGTAGGCCCGCTGGCACACTGACGGACATGGTCGACTGGCATACGCAGACAGGCGTGGGCGCTGATGTCGTCCGGATCGGGGAACCGCACGTCAACGAACTCCTGTCGGCGAACTTCTGGTGGCTGCGCGGCGGGGATCGCGACGTCGTGATCGACGCCGGGCTGGGTGTCGTCGCCCTGCGAGAGTCGGTCCCGGACCTGTTCGAGCGAGATCCGCTGCTGTTGCTCACTCACGCACACCTGGATCATGTCGGCGGGGCACCGGAGTTCGGTGAGCGGGCCGCCCACCCGGCTGAGACGCAGCTGCTGGCGGCAGGAGTGCCGGCGAGCCTGTACGGCGTGGAGCTGTTCGACAAGCTCGGGATCGACGTGGCCGGCGAGCCCGCCCCGGAACTCATGATCGATGTGCTGCCCTATGCCGGCTACGACCCGGGTACGTACCGCGTCGAGCCCATGACCGTGAGCCGTCTGCTCGAGCACGGCGACCGGGTCGATGTGGGCGGGCGGGAGCTGAGCGTGTTGCACCTTCCGGGCCACACCCCCGGGTCCATCGCCCTGCTCGAGGAGAGAACCGGGACCCTGTACTCCGGAGACGTCATCTATGAGGGTGGGCTGATCGACGACCTGCCGAACTCGGACGTGTCCGCCTACCGGCGAAGCATTCAGGTCCTCGCCGAACTGGACGTGTCCCTGGTCCATCCCGGCCACGGGCCCAGCTTCAACCGCACACGCCTTCGCCAGTTGGCCCAGGCGTATCTGCGCAGGACAGGCTGAGTCGCAATCGAAGGTGCCCTCGATCGCAGCCGCACCACGGTGGACGGTCGAGATGCGTCGGTCGGACGGCCAGGGCAGTGCGCAGCTCGAGGAGATGGCCCGATACGTGTCCACGGCTACCGAGTCCCTGAGGGTTTTCCAACCTCCTCAGGAGTTAAGGATTAAGGCCTGAACCGCGTTGACCAGTCGTGTTGCGTGGGCCCGGCTGGAGTGGTGGTGGCCAGAGGGTCCACCCCGTGAAGATGCTGCTGGTCGGGCTCGACGGACTGCTGAACTGCCACGTCGAGGGTCGTCACTGCCTGGGCCGGTTGGGTGGTAGCAGCGGCCCATCGCCCGCGAATCGATCCAGGAGACGGGCGAAATCGCGCCGGTCTGCATCTCCCCACGAACTCAGATGCTGGTTCAGTGCGTCAATCAGCCGTATCCGCATGGTGGCGACGATCTGGGTGCCGACCGGTTCGAGGGCGAGAAGGCTGGCTCGGGCATCGCCCGGATCCGGTGTGGAGGACACCAGGCCGGCCTCGACCAGGCGCGAGGCCCGTCGACTGACTACAGAACGATCCAGCCCAACGTGTTGTCCCAGTGTCGCCGCGCTGGCCGAACCGGCTCGGTCGAGGCCGCTAAGGATGGGGTAAGTGCTGGCATCCACCGCAGCGTGCAGGTTCGCGGTCAGGTACTCATACAAGCCACTGCGGAAGTCCCGGCGCAGGACCGCGCCCAGCGCATCGGCGATCGTGGTGGTCTCGTCGGTTGTCACCCTTTCAGATTAACGTGCATCAGGCACGCTTCTGCCATAGTGTTATGCGTGCCAAAGGCACGCTACCGAGGAGTTGGAATGACGACGATCGCCACCGCCCTGCACGAACTGCTGAACGAGCACGACCAACCGCTGTCCGACGTCGTCGCTCGGCATTTCACCGAGGACTACCGTCAGCGCACCGACGGACAGTGGGACGACCGAGACGGTTTCTTGCAGCACATCGCGCATCTGCGGAGCGTGGTCGCGAGCGCTCATATCGAGGTGCTCGACGAACTGAGTCATGGAGCCCGCTACGCCGACCGCCATGTTGTGACGGTCACCAAGCGCGATGGCTCGACAGTTGTCCAAGAAGTCTATCTGTTTGGAGAACTGGCACCGGACGGGCGTTTCCGCCGGATCGAAGAGACCACCCTCATGCTTGCCGGCTCGGAGTCGGACCGCAGCATCGGCAGTGCCCGTTAGCTCTGGTGGTTTCGAGATAGCCTCGCAACAGTGAGGGTTTCCAGCCTCCTCAGGAATTAAGGATCAAGACCTGAATCGCGTTCACCAGGCGCGTTGCGTGGGCCCGGCTGGAGCGGATCCTGCGTAGGATCCGCCAGCTCTTGAGATCAGCGTTGGTCGCTTTTGCGTGATCAAGTCGGCAGAGCGGCTCCAATTCGACTCAGATGAGGCAAGACGGGTCCAGCGAAGAGCGTCCCGCCACCTGTGCCGGCGGCCGGTCAGACGCCTTGACTCTGCCCTTGGGAGAGACCCCAGAGTGGGGCTTGGCGGCGCGGGTGCCCGCCAGGAGTGGAGGCGATCATGGTCGAAATTCGGTTGCGCGATGTGCCGGAACAGCACGTGGTGACGCAGACGCGCGTGGTTGACATGGCAGGCTTGGATGCCTGGCTGCCGGACGGGATGACACTGGTGGCGGAGCGCGCGCAAGCGGCCAGCGGTCTGCTCGGAAGCGCGGACTGGCCGTTTCTGGAGCGGTCGGGGCATGCGGACGAGCCGGTGTTCATCACGGTCTACGAAGGCGATCCGCACGAGGGGCCGACGCCGATCGAGGTCTGCGCCACAGTCGCGACCGGAGGTGATCGAAGCATCCCGGCGCACCGGGAGGCATACGTGTGCGTGACCAAGTCTCAGGTCACCAGTGGAGCACTCGGCGAGGTGTACGAAGCGATCGCGAAGTGGATCGCGGCCAACGGCCTCACCGTCGCCCACGCGCCCCGCGAGGTGTACTGGACCGACTTCGGGTCCGCCGCGGCCGACGACGAGGTCTTCGACGTCGCCTTTCCGGTGACATGACAGCGGGCAGGTCTGGTGCTGACTCTTGGCGAGTTCGTCCGCCGATCCGGGCTTTCGATACGGGCCTTGCGGTTTGTATGACCAGACCGGCCTGCTCCGGCCGGCCGAGGTGGCGTCGAACCGGAAGGTCCGGCCATGACGTCCCGGCCAAAAGAAGGTGGAATTAGTCATGATCGACATTCGGGAAGTCATCGAGCGCAAAGCCGCGCTACTGGAATCCGGCGACGCCAAAGCCGTCATGTCGCACTATGCCGACACATTCGTCGAATACACCCTCGCCCCGCCACTGCGGCAGCCAGGCGACGGACGCGACCCGGCCCCGCTGCAGGCCTGGATCGCGACTTTCCAGGCACCACCACGCCGGGAAGTGACGCAACTGCAGATCACCGCAGACGGCGACGTGGCGTTCGCAACCAGCATCGACTGCCTGTCCGCCACACCGCGCGGCTCGAACGAAAACTTCAGCCTTTGGTTCCGAGTGACGTTGGGGCTACGCCGCATCGACGGGCGCTGGCTGGTGACCCACGAGCATGAATCTGTGCCATTCGAAATGGACGGTTCATTGCGCGCCTGCGTCACACTGCTTCCATGAACGGGCGCTATTGACTGCGGACGTGGTTGCCGCCGCCCTCGGCCACGGGCCATCGCCACCAGCAGCCCCAAGCGCGACTCTTGCGACCTACGGACCGACTGTCCGCCGTGGTGGGACATGGCCGGCGGCGGGCCATCGGATCTGCTGGACGACGCCGTCCGCCTGTAGATCAACCGCTGAACGCCGACCTCAAAAGCCGTTCCGAAAAAAGATCGCCGAGTTCGCCGGTGGTCCGGGCGCCGAGGGCAGCGCCGCGGTGGCCGGTTCTCCGGCCTCGGCGAGGCACTCCACTTCCTGGAACGGATTCATCAGCGGGTCTGTCAGTCGCCAGTCGAAGATTTCGATGTGGCACAGGCCTACAGCGGACGGTCCAAGTGTCGGCCGCACGAACGGTTGGCGACCCTTCTCTATTGTCCACATTTTGTTCGGGCTGGCGATCTTGGCCGCAAAGACATCGGCGTGCGTCTTGCCGGCGCTCTCACGCAGGCGCCGCAGCCGTTCACCCAGTTGTCTGCGCACAAGGGTGCTCGATGCGGTCCCACTGATCGTGCTCAAAGGTATCCGCGGTCCCTTCGCTGAAGGCGTTCAGTGTGAGGGTCGCGCGCAGCGTCTCAGTTTAATGAGGATCTCACAATGAGATGTTGTGCGCCGGTAAGGCTGGGGCCACGGTAGGCATACCAGCAGCTCAGATGATGGTTCGAGCAAGCGTCGGGCGACGAGGCCCACCGCGGACTCGTCCATGCTGAGCCTGCCATCTACTCAGGAGTAGTGAATCTATGAGGCCCCTACTGTTTGGATATCAGGGCCCGCTGCCGGTGGAGAATCGGCTGATCGGTGCCGTGACGATTGCCCAGTTCGCTGCCCGGGAGGGATACAACCTGGCCGGCGTGTACGCCGAGCGCCCTGGTGAGGATGCGGGACTGTCCGCCCTGGCCGAAATGCTCGAGGCGATGAACCGTCTCGACGTCATGCACGTGGTCGTGCCCGGCCTGCACGACCTCGGGCGCCTGCCCCGAGTGCGCTCGGTGGTCAGGCGACGTATGGAGTGCGGCGGTGAGGCAGTCGTGCACGTCTTGGGCAGCGAGGCGAATCTTCCGGTGTAGGCGAAGGAAGGGGTATTCGGGCGGGATCGCCGGGGCGCGGTGTGACCGCAGGACGGTCAGAAGCCGAGTTTGCGCAGGTCGTCGGGATCTGCTCGGCGTAACAGGTCAACGAGGGAAACGTCGAGGGCCTGGCACAGCTTCGGCAGCTCGTTGACGGTCAGGGCCCGGCGGGCGTTCTCTATGTCGGACACCACATCACCGGAGAGCTTGAGGAGTTCTCCCAGCTGGACCTGGCTGAGGTTGAGTCGCGCCCGCTCGGCACGCACGTTGGCGCCGATCACTTACCCCAGCGTCCTTCCGGCCATGGAACGGAATCTAGGTCGGTCGGTTCAGAAAAACTTCACCGACCGAGTGGATCGTCTAAACGTCGATCAGGCCGTGAAATTGTTCAGCGCATCGTCATATTGTCCCATACTACCGATGCGAACGACGGGAATGCAGGAGAAGGCAGGTGGGCACGGTCGAGCATCCATGGTTCAAACCACACCAACAGCCGGATCCGGGATCCGTGCTAGTCGCGCTGCAGACCGTGACCGACCGGACAGCCAGCGTGGAATTGAGGATGAGGGTGGTCACGTCGAGGTATGGCATCACGAGACGTTGGCCGAAGCGCTGGAATGCGAGGCCCTGGCCGGATGGCCGCGTGATCCCTCGGTTCGTGAGCTGGTCGCCGACACTGTTCGGTTCAGCATCGAGCGCTCGGTGGACTCGTCGGGGCGGGTGTCCCTGACCCTGCCAGACGTCAGCCCGTGGTCGCTGTCGCCGAGCGAGCAACGTCTCCTGCATGAGCGCCTCGGCCTGGCCCGAGGTTCGATACCAAAGCTCGATCCCGGGGCGAATGCCCGCAGGAATGGTGAACATCGTTATCGAGAGGACGGATCTGTGGAACATCAGGCATCAAGGCTGATCACGGCATGGCCAGCGCCCTGGTGGGCGCGCAAGAGCGAGTCCGACGAGGACGCGGTGATCCACAGTCGCCTTCTCGGCAGCGTTGTCGGCCTGGACGGCGACGAACTGAGCATCGAGTTCGTGCAGCGAGACGAACTTCAACTGGGATCGCGGTACATGGCCATGGCCCGTAAGCCGGCCTGGGTCCGCATCGCGGGCTGTCGCGTCGGACCGGACGAGGCGCTGAGGTTGGCCGAGTGCCTGTCGACGGTGAAGCTGTGGGGCGCCGAGGGGCTGGATCGATCCCGGTGGACGCCCATGCGGCCCCGGGTCAACGGCCGCCTGGCCTCTTGAGGAGCCCTGTCGGCCCTACCTGTCGATCTGTCGCCTGTCGCGGTAGCGGCAGGGGTGGCCTCGGCCGAGTCGAACGTTTATGTCGGCGACGTCCCGAATCGGCGCCGGCGAGGACGACGTGGAGATGAGCGCCGTGGCCAGGACGGCACCAATCCGGCGCAGAATCATGAGGCATGCCGGCGCAGACTGGATCGCCAAGTGCTCTCCCACAGGCCATGTGAGTGGGTGACCATCGGACAGGAAGCGTTTGCGCTCTGCGCGCGTTACGGCGACGTGAAGAAAATCGGGTTCCTGTCGTTCGGGCACTGGACGGCGTCGCCGCATTCGCAGACGCGCTCGGCCTCGGACACCCTGCTGCAGTCCATCGACCTGGCGGTCGCGGCCGAGGAACTGGGCGCCGACGGCGCGTACTTCCGGGTGCACCACTTCGCGAGCCAACTGGCCTCGCCGTTCCCGCTGCTGGCGGCGATCGGGGCGCGCACGAGCCGGATCGAGATCGGTACCGGCGTGATCGACATGCGCTACGAGAACCCTCTCTACATGGCCGAGGACGCTGGGGCAGCCGACCTGATCTCCGGTGGCCGGCTCCAGCTGGGGATCAGCCGGGGATCGCCCGAGCAGGTGATCGAGGGGTATCGCTACTTCGGCTACGAGCCCGCGGATGAAGGCGACCACGCGGGACTGGCCCGCGAGCACACGGCGTCGTTCCTCCAGGCACTGAAGGGGGAGGGATTCGCGCGACCCAATCCGAGGCCGATGTTCCCGAACCCGCCGGGCCTGCTCCGGATCGAGCCACACTCGCCGGGGCTGCGCGAGCGGATCTGGTGGGGCGCCGCGACCCGTCAGACCGCGGAGTGGACGGCGCAGCAGGGGATGAACCTGATGTCGTCCACGCTGCTGGCTGAGGACACCGGAGTGCCGTTCCATCAGCTCCAGGCCGAGCAGATCGCCCGGTTCCGGGAGGCCTGGAAGGCAGCCGGTCATGAGTACGAGCCACGCGTGTCGGTCAGCCGCAGCATCTTCCCGGTCGTGAGCGACCTGGACCGGGCGTACTTCGGGCAGGAGACCGAGAGTCAGGACCAGGTCGGCTTCCTGGACGGTGGTAAGGCCCGGTTCGGCAAGACCTATGCCGGCGAGCCCGACCAGCTGATCAAGAGCCTGGCCGACGACGAGGCGATCGCGGCAGCGGACACCCTGCTGCTGACCATTCCGAACCAGCTCGGTGTCGATTACAACGCCCACCTGCTCGACAGCGTGCTGCGCCACGTCGCGCCCGAACTCGGTTGGCGCTGAAGCACTTCGCCTCGGCTCTACACTTCGCCACCTCAGGCAAACCGTTCCCTGGTGCAGGCGAGAGGCGCGACAGCATGAGTAGCGGGATGCCGGTCCCCACGGATCTGACCCGCGCGACTGCGCCGTGGGTGGTCGTGACGTCTGCGGCCAACCAGGAGGTGCGGCAGTCGCTGCAAGCCTTCGAAGCAAGGAAAGGAATCGTCAGGTTCCTCGATTCGTCGAGAATGATGGACGAGCGCAGCCTCTTTCAGGAGTTTGCCGAGCGGCTAGAGTTGCATGGCTACTTCGGCCACAACTGGGATGCGCTGGTCGAGTGCCTCGATGACCTGCACGGCAGTTGGCATGGCCGTCGACCGGTGACCGCGGTCATCCGTCACGTGGATCTATTGGTCGGGCTGAGCTATTTTCCGCTCTTCGTCTCGGTCCTGTGCCAGGCGGCCTGGGCCTCGAACCTGAATCTGGATGCCGATTTCAACCCGCAGGACCGCGAGCTGGTCCCGCTGCACTTCTTCCTGCTGGTGGACGAGGTCAACCTGAACGTCGTGACCGCCGTCCTGAGCACCCGTCAGAACTTGGTCGTCGAGGGCGATGATCGCTGCGTGCAGGTCCGGCTCTCAGACGATTTCTGGTCGTGAATCTTTGACGGCTGTCGCAGATCGAGACGCCCGTACCCGGCTGCGTTCCCCTTAGGTGGCTGACTTTCCACCGTCGACGGGTACGACGGTTCCGGTGACGAAGCCGGCGTGGGGTGAGGCGAGCCAGGCGACGGCCTCGGCGACTTCGCCCGGGTGCCCCATCCGGTGCATGGGCACCCAGGCACCCACCCCCTGACGCACCTCGGCGGCCAGGCTCATGATCGGTCCGGATTCGATCGGGCCGGGGGCGACGGCGTTGACGCGGATTCCCCGGGTGGCGTAGTCGAGGGCGACAGTGCGGGTGAGGCCGATGACGCCGTGCTTGGCGGCCGCGTAGGCGCCCATGCCGAGGACGCCGCCGGTGCCGGCGGTGGAAGCGACGTTTACGATCGCACCCGGGTCACGGATGACGGCGAGTTCAGCCTGCATGCAGATGGCCACGCCGCGCAGGTCGGTGGCGATGATGCGGTCGAACTCGTCGAGGTCGAGGTCCCCGAAGGGGGTGGGCCGGTGGCTGACGCCGAGGTTGTTGACGGCGACGTCCAGTCCGTCCGCGGCGTGCTCGGCCAGGAACGTGGCCACGGTGCCGGGTTCGGCCCCGTCACCGGCGGCCGTCGTCACATCTGCGCCCTGAGCGCTCAGGCGTGCAGCGAGATCGCGGAGCGGTTCGGCTCGGCGGGAGGTCAGGAGGAGTCGGTGTCCGGCGGCGGCGAGCCGCTCGGCGATCGCGGAGCCGATGCCGCCGTTGGCTCCCACGACCAGGGCGGTGGTTGTCATGCCTGCTCCTCGGTGTTGCCCGCCGCACGACGCGGGCGGGTTGCCGGCAGGAGGAATCCGGCGGCGATCAGCCACAGGCCGCCGCCGAACCGGGCGACCGGAAGCAGGAACTGCAGTGGCTCGATGACGAGGGAGAGGAATGAGACCTCGGCAACGACGCCGATCGCCAGACCGAGGGCGGCCAGCCAGCGCGGCAGCAGACCGAGGAACAGCGCGGGGACGGCGATTCCGGCGACGAGCAGACCGATCCCGACCGCGTAGCCGATGCCCCCGAGCGCGAACGACAGCAGCGCGAGCGCGGGCACGAGGGCGGTGTCGGTGAGTGCTTCGGGCCGGCTCAGGACCCACTGGATCAGGGCGGAGATCATCAGCATGATCGCTGCGGTGACGCCACCGAAGAAGCCGATCCCCGGGCCCGGCACCCGCACTCCCAGCCGGAGCAGTCGCGCGTAGACGGTGGCCGCATAGATGCCCAGTGGGACGCCGGCGCCGAACTGCAGCACCGCGCCGGCTCGCACGGCCTCGGTGTTGGCGACGAACCGGGCGATCACCGTGGCGGGGGAGTCCAGCGGCGAGCCCAGCGCGTCACCGCCGGATAGAGCCGCGAGGCACACCACGCCGGCGATGGTCAGGGTCAGAGTGACGACGGCCAGCCCGCCGGCAGGTGGGCCGTTCGGGCGGCGCGGGCGCGGTGATGTCGCAATCGATGAATCGGTCATGGTCTAAATCATTAACACTATGAATTATTCTGTCAACCCCGCTATCATGCTGCAGTGAGCTCTCCCGGCCGACCGGCCCGAACGGCGTTCCTGCTGGCCCAGGTCGGCAGTTACGCCGCGGCCCGGTTTGCAGATCAGGTGCGCCCGCTGGGCCTGACTCCTGCCGGCGCCGGTCTTCTGCGTGTCTTGTCCCGATCCCCGGGCCTGTCCCAGCGGGCGCTGGCCGACCGCCTGGGTGCCGCCCCCAGCCGAGTCGTCGTGCTCCTCGACACGCTGGAAAACTCCGGGCTGGTGGCGCGCACCCGCGACGCGGCCGACCGCCGGCATCACCGACTCGACCTCACCGACGCCGGTCGTAGCACCCTCGCGGCACTGCGGGGGGCCGCCGAAGCCCAGAGCGCCGACGTCCTCGGCCCGCTCGACGAGGCCGAACGCGCCCAGCTCGCCGCGCTCATCACCAAACTCGCCGACGCCCACGGCCTCGACCCCGAGGTCCACCGCGACTTGCCTGGCGGCAAACACCGCTCGACCACCGAGCCGGGATCAACGCCCTCCGGCCCAAGGAAGCAACGACCGTCCGGTCACGCAGGCGCTCGGAGCGCCACTCCAGAACACTGATCATGCAGCCTCCTGATCTGGTTGCGTCGAACGTCAATGGTGTCGCGGTGCGGTGAGTTGCGCCCGCCCATCCGTTGTCTGTCTGTCCACGCCTTTACGCCTGCCGGCGGCGGCCCAAGAGCCCGCTAAGAGGCTTCAGCGGATGGCCCCTTTCGAGCACCCCGGCGAACTACGGCGGCTGGCCGCCCGCTGGTCCGCTCGGGCCGAGACCCGGGCCGGCTCTCAATGTTAGTTCCGGGTGCGCCGATGCTTTGAGCTGACGCCATGACCGGAAGGCGGAGCCAGCGTGATCATTCCCGTCCTGACGGTGTTCGTGGCATTCCTGCCGGTTCTTCTGGGCGGGCGCCTGATCCGGCTGGCCGACGTGCACGTGCGCAACCTGCCCCTAATCATGAGCACCTTGCTGGTCCAGATCGTGATCATCGAGCTCCTGCCCGGACCACAGTGGCTGTTGCGGGTCATTCATGTCGGCACGTATGTCACGGCCGGCTGGTTCATCTGGAGCAATTGGCGCATCCCGGGGGCCGTGATGATGGCATCCGGTGCGGCCTGTAACGGTGTGACCATCGCGGTCAATCACGGAGTGCTTCCGGCGAACCCGCACGCCATGAGGGTTGCCGGGCTGCACTCCTCGTCGTCGTTCGCCAACTCCGCGGTCGAGCAGCACCCGAAGCTGGCCTTCCTCGGGGACGTGTTCGCGATCCCTGCGTCCTGGCCCTTGTCCAACGTCTTCAGTGTCGGTGACGTGTTGATCATCGCCGGGGTGGCCTGGACGTCCTTGCGCATCTGCGGCACCTGGTGGATCGAGCCCTGGCTGGATCCCGATCGGCTCGATCCCGATCAGGTCGATCCCGATCAGGAGACGCCGGCTGCGGAAGATTCTCATGCTGGAGGGTCACTCGGTGTCGGTGATGGGGACCACAACGGCGCGCAGCCGGGTGAATCGGCGGCGCAACCATGGATGCATCGGCACACAGAGTGAACACTGAAGTACAGAGTGTTTACCCCTGGTATCGAAGGAGCACCATGAAGAACAAGGTCCTGCGCGCAACATGTGCCCTCGCCGGCGTCATCTCGTTCGCCGTCGCCGTCGGGGCCGGAGTCAAGTGGAACTGACGCACTGGCGCGGTGGCGGTGGCATCCAGACCCGGGTGCGGCCGCTGCTCGTATTCCCGCTGCCGGCGCTCGGCGGCCCCTAGTTCGACCGGCGCTCGGATCTGCACGATGGCGTGTGGCCGAAGGGTTCATCCCTTGGTCAGGTCGGTCGGTGGCGAAAGGACGAACATGACGCTGCGGCAGGCGGCTTCGATGACGGTACGGCGGCCATGACGCCTGCGTATCGCCTCACGCCGGCAGCGGCGACCAGCGTGCTCGCGGGCGTCCTGGCTGCAGTGGCCCTCGCGGTCACGGTGCTCACCCCCTCCGGCCGGATCCTGCTGCAGGCCCCGGCCGCTCCGGCCTGGGTGATCTTCGTCTGCTTCGTGGCGGCCTTCGCCTGCGCCGAGGTGGGCATGCTTCACGTCGAACTCCAGCGCCACACCTCCTCCTTCTCGCTGTCGGGCGTTGCGCTACTGGTCGGAGTGCTCTTCTGCGACGTGCACCTGCTGATCGCGGCCCGCGTACTCGGGGGCCTTCTGATCTTCGCCGGCCAGCGCCTGTCGGTACTGAAGGTCACCTACAACCTCAGTGCCTACGCCTTGGAAACCGCCCTGGTCGCCTTCGGGCTGCACGAACTGCTCGGCTCCGGCATCCGGATGACTTTGGCCACGGCCGCACTCTGCCTGCCCGTGGTCAGCATCGTCGACATGTTGATGAGTTCGCTGGTCCTGCTCGTAATCTCTTGGCATCAGGGCAGGCTGACCACCGAGCAGATGGTCCGCGTGTTCGTGCCCGCCTCGGCGTTGGCTGTGCTGAGCACGCTCGGCGCGGTCACGATCGTCGTTCTGCTCAGCGAGGGAGCCGTCGGGGCCACCCTTATCGTGATCATTGCCGCACTGGGTGCGCTGATCTATCGCGGTTACCTCATCCTGCGTCGACGCCACCAGTCGCTGGCGATGATGCACGAGTTCGTGGCCCAGGGCGTGGGCGCGGCAACGGTCCAAGAACTGGCGCAGGTGCTGCTCGCCCGCACGCGCCGGCTGCTCAATGCCGCTGAGGTGCAACTGATTCTCTTCGGCGAGCAGGGCGACCTCAGCCTGCGGGTCCTGGAGGACGACTCGCTGGGGGTTCAGGAGCTCCTTGCCTCGGCAGACGTTGACGCCGGGGCGCTGGCCGGTGACTGGCTGATCGCGCGGGTTCGCCAGAACGTCGAATCGATCGTGATTGCCCGCACTACCCGCGAGCGCGGGATGCGGCAGTGGCTGCTGGACCACCGGGCCCGCGATGCCATGATCCTCGCGCTGCCCTCGACGTCCGTAGCCGGGGTGCTGATCGTCACCGACCGCCTGGGGGAGACCTCGACGTTCACACCTGAGGACCTGCGGCTGCTGGAAACTCTGGCCGCGCACCTGGCCGTGGCCCTGCGCGGCACACAGCTGGTGGAGCAGCTACGTCACGACGCGACCCATGACGCGCTGACCGGGCTGGCCAACCGGGTGCTGCTGACCGAGGGGATCGAGAACTGCCTGGCCGGCCCCGGCGCCTGCGACGACCTGGCGCCGGCCGTGCTGCTGCTCGACCTGGACAAGTTCAAGGAGGTCAACGACGCCCTCGGGCATCACCTGGGCGACGCGTTGCTGCAAGTGGTGGCCCAGCGGATCGAGGCGTCCGTGCCCTCCGGTTCCATCGTGGCCCGCCTGGGAGGTGACGAGTTCGCCGTCCTGGTGCCGCAGGCCGGGCGGGTCGGCGCAACCGCGGCCGCCGAGGCGATCCGGGATGCTTTGTGCGCCCCCGTCGTCCTGCCTGATGCGGTCCTGAACGCCCGCGCCAGCATCGGATTCACGGTGGCGGCCGCCGGCCTGGACGGTGCCGATCTGCTGCGGCACGCCGACACGGCCATGTACGCGGCCAAGGCGAGCGGCTCCGGTTCGATCATGCTCTACACCGAGGCCCTCGACGAGGGCCGTACCGCTCGCCTCAGTCTGCTCAGCGACCTGCACCTGGCCCTGGAGCGCGACGAACTCGAACTGCACTACCAACCCCAGGTCGACCTGCTCACCAACGAGGTGGTCAGTGTCGAGGCCCTGGTTCGCTGGCAGCACCCGCGCCAGGGCCTGCTGTACCCGGACGTCTTCATTCCCCTGGCCGAGCAGAGCGGGCTGATCGAGGAGCTCACCGATCAGGTACTTCGCAAGGCACTGCTGCAGTGCCGGGTGTGGCGCGATCGCGGGCTGGACCTGGTGGTGGCCGTGAACATGTCCGCTCACAGCACGAACAACGAGAGCCTGGCCGAGGACGTGGCGGCCGCCCTGGCCGCGGCCGGCCTGCCACCGGACCGGCTGGTCCTGGAGATCACCGAGAGCATCGTGATGGACGACCCGGCCCGCGCCGTGCCGGTTCTGCAGCGCCTGGCCGACCTCGGTGTCACCCTGTCGCTGGACGACTTCGGCACCGGCTACTCCAGCCTGGCCTACCTGCAGCGTCTGCCGGTGCGCGAGGTGAAGATCGACAAGTCGTTCGTCATGGGCCTGACTCCCGGCGCGGACGGGCAGGCCAGCTCGGTCCTGGTGCGCACCATCCTCACCCTGGCCGCCGCCCTCGGTCTGCGCGTGGTGGCCGAGGGGGTTGAGGACGCCGGCGCCCTGGAGATGCTGCGAGATTTGGGCTGCGACCTGGTTCAGGGCTACCACATCTCCCGGCCATTGCCGGCCGCAGGCATTGAAGCCTTCCTCTTACGACGATCGGCCATACCAGGCCCCCGGCGCCTGTCCGCCGTGAAGCACGCGTGATCGGCATCTGAGCGCGGTAGTGGCATCGAGCACCAATGCGCACCGGCGGCCGCAGGAGGGACGCTGTCCGGTGACGGCCACGCATGATCAGCTATGCCCCCTAACCAGTTGGCCACGACGCGCGCTCATGCACTCAGCTGCCGAATTGATGATGGAGGCAGTGAGCCGGCAGGTGACTGGGACGAACTGACGGCGCGGAGAAGTCGGCTTCTGAGTTTCCGGCGCTCGGCACCGGTCACCGAGGGGAGGAGTAAATGTTGATGAGGTTGCCGTCGGGGTCGCGCAGCAGCATCGATCGGTTGCCCCAGGGCTGGGTGGTCGGCTCCTGAACCCAGTCGGTGACGTGGTCATCCAGGCGCGCGCGTTCGTTGTCGACGTCGTCGACCTGGAATTCCAGGATCGCTGATCGATTGGCGGCTGCCGTTGCTGCGGTGTTGTTAAAGCGTTTGACCCCGGCGCTGGTGACGAGGGCGATGATGCTGCCCTCGGTGTGCAGTTCGGCTTAGTCGTCGGGGCCGAACGGCATCACCGGCTCGGTGCCGGTAAGCGTGGTGTAAAAGGCGGTCAAGGTGGGCAGGTCGTCGGTCACCAGACGGATCGAGGCAAGTTTCATGACACCCTCCGGATAGCTCCGGTAGGCCGGACGATCCGGCACAACCACTACGCTACAGTAGCGTAGCGTTCAGTAGTAGTAGAAGTTCGGAGATCATCACGTGGCCCGATCCGGGGATTTTGTCGACGCCCGAGTCCAGCGGTCCAAGGCCGCGGTGCTCGCGCAGACCTACGAACTGCTGTCGGCTGGCGGCATCGGCGGCGTCAGCATCGATGAGGTGTCGCGCCTTTCCGGCGTGGCGAAGACTACGATTTACCGGCATTGGCCGTCGCGGGCAGCGTTGCTGGTCGAGGCGTGCTCGACCATCGGGTCGGCGCCACCGGTTCCCGACACGGGCAGTTTTGACGGCGACCTTACCGCCCTGACCGAGGGGCTGGCCGAGCAACTACGGACGGCGCGATGGGCTTCGGTGTTGCCATCCATCGTGGACGCCGCCGAGCGAGAGCCGGAACTGGCCGAGCTCCACGCGGACCTGCACGCCCGGCTCATGGCGCCGTTCGTCACGGTGGCTGAACGCGCGAAGGTCAGGGGCGAACTGGCGCCGGATCGCCAGCCGGCCGACGTGATCGCCGCCATCGCCGGCCCGCTCTTCTACCGACGTTGGTTCTCCCGCGAACCACTCGATGCGACGTTCGTCGCACGTGTCGTCCACGACACCCTCGACCGTATCCGCGTCCAACTTAGCTTTGCTGCTGAACCGGGTTCGGTTAGCGAACAGCAACCGTAGCGACAGGAAGCGCGCAGTCCGACCGCACCTGACGAGGGTGCCCAAAACCGCTTCCGGTTACGCCGAGCTCGCCGGTGGTGGCGTCGAGCCGGGCGAGAATTGCGGTGGTGATCACCGTTCACCACGGCGAACCGGACGAATTGCAGGACCGTGCTGTCCCCGGTCACCTGGGAGATCGGCCACCCGGCACCAGCGAAAACGAGGCAGAGCCCCTCTGGGCGCCAGGGCACCCATGCGGATCGAGTCACCGGCTTACTTATGGCGGCGCAGCAAGCGACCGGGCAGGCCGGAGGGGCCGCATTCTTCGCAACTCACTGGATCGGGTTGGATCTGACGGTCATGTCTTCCGAGGAGCCGCTCGCATATGCGACCCACTTCCTGGGTGGCGGCGGTGATGTATAGAGGTCAAGGACCGTCGCGGGGCTCTGGAGCACCATGGTCCTCTCGTCGAGGTGGGCCTACACGACAATGACCGGCCAATTCACGAAGTCCAGTACGGATGGCGACGAGCACCCGAGATCGCCTATGTCCTACGGGCTCTGGGAGTTAGCGAGTGACGACTGCCGCGCCTGGAGCAACTCACCTGACATCCGGTCATGCCGCACACGGCGTGCGCTACGGCCGTTGGACCGGCACTGAAGCATTGTCTTGCCGGCGGTGCGGTCTCAGGACCAAATCAAGTCAGTCCCGGGCGAGTGCGAGCCAACTCGGAGGCTGCCGGGTCGGGCCATTCAATGTCGAAGACCTTACCCCGGTGCGGAACTGACCGAGATCCCAGTCTCGCGGTTCCTCCTGGATCTGCTCGTCGCAGATCCAGATGTAATGGATCAGGACCGTGCGACCGGAACGGTCTCGGTCCTGGACTGCGGCGTCCTCGTCGCGTGGCCAACGAGGCAATGAACGGTTGCGGCGGTCTGTGGTCGCGATGGAAGGTGGACCTCATGATTGGTCTACCGCCTCGGACTCGTTGGCTGAGGGTGCCTGTGGAGGGTACGGAACTGGCGTATCTCGAGATCGGTAGGGGAGAGCCGGTGCTGTTCCTACATGGGAATCCGACATCGTCGCTTTTTTGGCGCGAGGTCATCGGACCGGTTGCCGACACGGGCTGTCGCTGTCTGGCACTGGATCTGGTCGGGATGGGCCGGTCTGGTAAACCGGACATCGAATACCGCCTGGTCGATCACATCCGCTACGTCGAGGGCTTTGTCGAGGGCCTCGGGCTGAGCCGGCTGAGCATCGTGGGCCACGACTGGGGCGCGGTGCTCGCACTGGATTACGCCCGGCGATTCCCCGCCCGTGTCCGGGCGGTCGCCTTCCTGGAAGGTCACATCCACCCGATCGAGCACTGGTCCGACATGGACGCCGGTGGTCGGCACATGTTCCAGCGCCTGCGCGAGCCGGGCACGGGTGAGCAGATGGTGAGTGATGGAGGAGAACTTCTTCATCGAGGTGGTGCTGCCCGGTGGGATGCTGCGGACTCCGAGCGACGAGGAGATGCAGGCCTACCGTGAGCCGTTTCTGGATGCGGGCAGTCGCGCCCCTATGCTCCGCTGGGTCTGGGAGATCCCCATCGAAGGCTCCCCGGCTGACGTGATGAATCTGGTGCTGGCAAACCAGAGTGTGATCGCCGACCCGCTGTGCCGGAACGCACTTCCTGCCCCTGGATCAGCCGAAGGCCCTCACGATGTACCTGTGCCGCTGGCTCGATGCGCTCACCGCCCCGTGAGCGCCACCCGGCAAGCGCACGGGGTTATGCCGCCGTCCGCGCGTAGACGACGATGCCCGCGGGCGCTTTCTGACAAGGCTGGCCAAGCGTGACCGGTGAGTGCCTGAACCGGATCTGCCGCGTGCGGTGGCGAGGCGGTCGACGTTCTCACCGGCGGGCAGCTTGAGGCGCTACGGACGGACAGGGAACACCAGATGGGTTACCCGGTCCCCCTGAATGCAGAGCGTCGGGTCGCCCAGCGCGGCATCTCCCAGTGACATGTTCCCGAAGTACGGGCGTCCCTTGCCCATCACCACCGGCACGAGGTCGACTGCGACCTCATCAAGCAACCCCAGCTCCAGGCACTGCCGGGCGATCGTGCCGGCGCTCACCGTCACGATGCGGCCCCCGGCAAGTTCCTGAGCCTTCGCCACTGCCTGCTCCACCCCGGTGGTGACGAAGTGGAACGGAGCATCTGGATGGGCGTCGACCCAATCCGTGGGCACGGTGTGGGTGACGACCACGATCGGCACGTCGAAGTTGTGCCGTCCTTCCCAGCCGTTGGTGACGTCGAACAGCGTGCGCCCGCACACCAGAGCACCGATTCCGGACGTCCAGTCCCGCCAGTAGGGGGCGCTGATCTGGCTGAGATGCATCGGCATGTCCCCGGACCCTGTCCTGGTGAGGACCTCGACGTCCCCGTTCTGCAACCAGTCGAACAGCCTGCCGATGGTGTTGTCGTCCTTCGCGATGTAGCCGTCGAGCGACATCGACGCCGACGAGATGACCTTTCCCACGCCAACCTAGTTCAAGGACACGAACACCCTCCATGGTTGGACTGACGTCGCCGAGCAAACTCATCGCTGGACCCGCCTTTGATGCCCACCCGTTGATCTCAATGCCGCAACAGTCATAGGACACTCTGACTCGCTGATCGTGGCCGGCGGCGTGGCGCCTGCGTTTTTGCAAACCCTCGGCCTGGTTGCCGCCGGTGCGCTCCTGGTCGCGACCGTCGCGCGGCACGAGGTCTGGCGGGTCCGATCCAGACCTACAGGCAGTGTCCGGCAAATTCTGGCTCACCACGTCGACCACCAGCCTCAGTCTGGCTGACGACTGGATCCGTAACCCGACTCAACAGCTGTGTCGTAGGGCGCAGTGCCGACTACGCCTATGTGCGGCAATGCGTTCAATCGCCGGTAATCAGGCCGCTCAACAGGGCCACGTCGCTGCGGTCCTTGGCCGCCACAGCAGCGTTGTCATGTGACTGGGACTTGTCCTCGATCAGCGAGGTAAGACCGACGACTCGGGCGTGGACCCCGTTCAACTCAGCCGTGACGTCCCCGAAGGACTCCAGGGGCCAATCGCCTCTGCCCTGCGTGAGCGGGGTGAACACCGTGCCGGTCTCGTCAGTGTCCAGAAGCGCCAGTTCCAGGCGAACATCTTGCTTCTCGAAACCGGTGTATCCGTCTTCTCCGGGCTCCGGCGCATGTACCCAGCCGCTCGCCTGCAGGGTGTCGGTCAGCTGTGCGAGGTCCGTGTGCCACACAGCCACATCAACATCCTCGTGCTCTCTCGTCACCCGGCCAACGTGAAAGTCGACCGCCCAACCCCCGAAGAGCCAGTGGGGTTGACCCGGTTCGACGGACATCCGAGATCAGGAGCGATTGCTCCCTGGAAGGATGTTCTTCGTGCAGAGCAACGGCAAGAAGAAGCCACGGCCTCGCCGCTCGTTCACCCCGGAGTTCAAGGCTGACATCGTCGCGCGGTGTCGCCAAGGTGATCGGACGGTCCGTCAGATCGCGCTGGATTTCGATCTGACCGAGACCGCGGTGCGGGCCTGGACGAAGCAGGCCGAGATCGACGACGGCACCCGTACTGATGGTCTGAGCAGCGACGATGCCGCTGAGCTGCGGGCCTTGCGGGCAGAGAACCGCAGGTTGCAGCAGGACGTGGACATCCTGAAGCGGGCGACAATTTTCTTCGCGAAGGAGACCCGATGAACGTGTACCCGTTCATCGACGCGGAGAAGAAGAGCACCTCGCACGGGCGCCGTGGCGGCAACGTCAAACGCTCCTGTGAGCTGCTGGGAGTCTCCAGATCCGCCTACTACGCCGACGCCGTCACCCAGGCCGCCGTCGGCTCGCCCCGGGCCCGTCAGGACGCCGTGATCACCGCGAAGATCATCCAGTTCCACGACGACTCGAAAGGCACCTACGGGTCACCACGAGTTCACGCTGACCTCATCGAGGCCGGCCTGCAGCACAGCCGCAAGCGTGTTGCCCGGTTGATGCGCGAGGCCGGGATCTACGGAAAGACCCGCCGCCGGTGGATCACCACCACCGTCACGGATCCGGACGCCCCTGCTCGGCCGGACCTGATTAAACGAGATTTCGCCACGGATGCAACAGCATTGGACCGACGATGGTGCGGTGACATCACCTACATCCAGACCTGGGAGGGCTTCGCCTACCTGGCGACCGTGATCGATATCGCCTCCCGCCGGGTCGTCGGCTGGGCCATCGCCGACACCCTGCACACCGACGTCGTCGAACTCGCCCTACGCAACGCCGTCATGTCCCGCCGCCCCGACCCGAAGGTGATCTTTCACGCGGACCGCGGGACGCAATACACGTCGGCCCAGCTCGCCAAGGCCGCTCAGGCCCTGGATGTGCGCCTGTCGGTGGGCCGGCGCGGGCAGTGCTGGGACAACGCCGTCAGCGAATCGTTCTTCGCCACCCTCAAGAACGAGCTCACCGAACATCAGTCCTGGCCGACCCATAAAGCCCTCAGGACAGCAATATTCGAGTACATCGAGGGCTGGTACAACACCCGCCGACGGCACTCCAGCCTCGGGCAACTCAGCCCCGCCGCCTTCGAATCAGGCCAAGACCAGATCACCGAGGCAGTAGCCTGACCAACACCTCACCGACCCTGTCCGTCGAAGCGGGTCAACCCCACCAGTAGTCAATGTCCTGGGCGCCCAAGACTGAGTGCAGCCAACCGATCATGCTGAGCTGTGCGGCCGCCGTGGACTTCGCAGTCATGTGAGCATTCCTAACGAAGAGTAGCGCTCTTCTACCGCCGGCAGCCGGCCAAGTGTCTCGTGCCGGGTTTGATGGACACCATCAAGTCTGGAAGGACAATGGAGTATGGCTGCACCGACATGCCGGGCGCGACCGACTGGCAGCGATTCTCGCGGACGAACGCGGCGAGATCATCAACTGATCGGTGATCAACACGCGACGCGTGGCAGGTTGGCAGGCTCACCGGCGACGCTTCTGCGGTCCTATCCGGGGATTGTGCAGCCCAGGGATGATGAGCCCCATAATGCCTGGATGAGCAATCCTGCTGGATTGACACCGGGCATGCTCGCCTGCTCACCGGACGAGGCAGAGGAAGCCGCGGAAACGCCAACGCCTCGCCCACCCCCGCCGGCGATGTCCATTGCCCATGACGTCGACGACGCCGATGACTCGACCACCGCGGCCGAAGCGGGACCACGCGCCTTTGAGGGCCAGGGCAATCGCCTCGAGGGCAACCGCGCCGCCACCAGTGGGCGCCCGCCGGTGAGCCCAACCCGGATTAGCCGGGCATCAACCGACCACGCGGGCAAGGCACTGTGATGGGAGATGACCAGCGCCCGAGACGCGTGGCCCTGCTCGTGGCCACGTCCACCTACGAGGACGCCGGCCTCGCGCGCCTGATCTCACCCGCCCAGGACGTCGCCGCGCTCGCGGAAGTGCTGGCGAAGCCGGAGATCGGCGGCTTCGAGGTGTCCACCGTCGAGGACGTCACGTCGGCCGAGATCAGCCAGACGATCGAAGACTTCGCCGCCGAGCGCGAGCGGGCGGACCTCATCCTGCTCTACCTGTCGTGTCACGGTCTGAAGGACGAGCAGGGCCGCCTCTACTTCGCCGCGCGCAACACGCGCCGTGACCGTCTGCGCTCCACGGCGGTCTCCGCCGGCTTCGTCAACGACATCCTTTTCGCCTGCCCGTCGCGCCGGAAAGTGCTGCTGCTGGACTGCTGCTTCAGCGGTGCTTTCGCCAAGGGGCTGGCGGTGAAGGCGGACCCCTCCGTGCACACCGCGGATCACTTCGACGCACGGGGCCTGGTCGTCCTGACCGCCTCCGATGCGACGCAGTACGCCTTCGAGGGTGACGCCCTCAGCGGCCTCGCCGCGCCGTCGATCTTCACGGCCAGCGTGGCGGACGGCCTACGCACGGGTGCGGCCGATGTGGATGGCGACGGCCTGATCTCGGTCGACGACACCTACGAGTACGCCCGCCGGCGTCTGTCCGAGCAGGCTCGCGCGCAGACTCCCCGCAAGTGGCAGTTCGACGTGGCCGGCTCGATCGTCCTGGCCCGCTCGCCGCTGGGTCCGCGCGAACCGGCCCGAAGCCTCACGCCCCCCGGCGCGCTGCCGGTGCCGGCTGATGCCTCCGAACAGGAATCAACGTCCCGGATCCGACAAGGTCAGTGGTGGCTGGGAGCACTCCTCTTCCTCGCCACGTCGGTCTGCCTGTGCCTGCTGCTGGCAACCTGGCTGAAGCAGCTTCTTTACCAGATCTACGAATTCGACTACCTGCCGCACGCAGGAGCCATGCAACTCGCGGCGGGCCTCGCCGGAGCTGCCTGGGCCCTGGCCTATGCCGTACTGGATGCCACCGGACGCTCTCCGGCGCGCTGGTACGACTTGCAGGTCACCTGGCTGGCAACCGTGGGGGCCGTGGTGCGACCGTCCGGCCTCCGGCACTTCCTGCGGTCGGCGCGCGCCGCCGTCCCGGTGAACGTTGCTGTTGCCCTGCTGGTGTCCGTCGCGGCGGCAACACTGGGTTACAAGTACGACAACGGCTCCAACGGACGCGATCTTGCGTTTCGGCTGAGCTTCATCCTTCTCACCGTCGGCACGGTCATCGCTCACGTAGCCAACAGGTGGCCGCGACGAGAAGCGACATCTGACTGACCGAACACGGATCGATACACTGTGCTGCATGAGCGCGACAGGACATCGAAGGTCGTTGATCGCCACGCTCGTCGCGACCCTGGTCGCCGCGATCCTTCTGCCGAGCGCGCCGGCCAGTGCGGCGACCGGTGAGCACCTGATCAACGTGCACAGTCACCTGTGCCTGAGTTCGGCCGGCGGCAGCGCCGGCGTCAACGTCGCGATCGTGCAGTACACCTGTGACCAGGATCCGTCCCGGTTCTGGACCTATTCGCCGTTCCCGGGCGGCGGCACTTACATCCGCAACGTCCGCAGCGGCCTGTGCCTGAGTCCGGCCGGCGGCAGCACCGGGCTCAACGTCGTCCTGGTCCAGTACTACTGCGACACCAACCCGGCCCGCAGCTGGGACTTCCGCTTCTTCGACCCGACGGCGTACTACGGCCCGGACTCGGTGTACATGCACAACCGGTTCACCGGTCTGTGCGCCAGTCCGGCTGGAGGCAGCGCCGGGCTGAACGTGGTTGCGGTCCAGTACAACTGCGACAACGATTTCGCTCGCGCGTGGCATGGCGACCCGACCTCCTGATCCAGGAGGAGGTGGACGGCGCTACCGGCCCAGGATCTGTTGCCTCACGCTTGGTGATCCTCCGGCGTCCCCGCATGGTGTCGTGGCGCACCTGAGAACGTCCGGCTCCGCTGCTGACCGTGTTCCTGTGCGCCGCTCTTCGACAACGTGGGCTCCAAAAGGTCCATCAGGGCGTCCATACTGATCTGGTGAAGAGTCAAGGAGTGTGGCGGGCCAAGCCGGGTCATGCCGATGTCGTGGGTCGCCTGCTGTGCGACTTCAACGCCGAGTTCGAGACTCCTGGGCCCTCGGCTGAGGAGTTCAGCATCCGGTTGGCGGGTCTGCTCGAACGGGACGATTTCGTCGTCCTCCTGGTCGGGGACCCGGATGCTCCCGACGGTCTGGCCCTGCTGACCCTGCGCCTGACGCACTTCTTCGACGGGCCGCTGGCGCAACTGGAGGAGCTGTACGTCTGCCCGGCTCGCCGCGACCAAGGAATCGGAACGGCGCTGCTGGATGAGGCGATACGTCTGGTCCGTGACAACGGTGGCGAGGAAATGCACATCAACGTCGACGAGGTCGACACGGCTGCGCGCCGGTTTTATGAACGCCACGGCTTCGTCAACATTGAGCCGGGTAACGACTACCGGATGCTCTGCTATCTGCAGGAGCTCTGACGTCTGATCGACGAGGACGGGATCTCCGCGCCCGCATGAGCCGTCGTCGGCGCGAGCCCGCCGGGCTGGTTGCGCGGATGCTGCTCGGCGGTCCGCTCGTTGTCCTGGCGATGAGCAGGCACGGCCCGGCGCGAGTTCAGCCGGATCGAGCTACTCGACCTTTTCGACGAGGAGCGCGGTGCCGGCGCGGTCGAGGTAGGTCATGGTGAGCGCGGTCGTGTCCGCGACCCACTTCTCGACCCCGCTGGCGGCCAGGCCTGCGGACATGTCGGCGTAGGAGGTCTTGCCCTCGAGGTGACGCTGAAGGTGGTCCAGGAAGGCGGCGCGATTGCTCACCTCATCGATCGCCAGCTCGTCGTGGTGCGGCGGCGAGACGACTCGTTGCCCTTCGGCACCGAGGAACTCCGAGTGGCCATCAGTGACGAAGGAATCGAACCGAGTTACTCCGATCGCCGCCAGCGCTCGGAGGTAGTCGGCCAACGACTGGGCGCGGCCGAAACGAGCGTGGAGCTCGTCGATCTGGGCCATGGTGAACATCACGAGCATGCTAAACGAATGAGGACGGCCAGCATGCACGGTGGAGCTGGGCGACCTGCAGCATCGCGTGCGATCACCCGGTGTCGGCGCAGAGGGAGGCTCGGTTCTGCTCGGGCGGTGGGGACCGGCCACGAGATGCAGTGCCTTCTCGCACCGCCGCCGAAGTCGAGCCGGGAGGAGAGGCAACTTCGCCCGGTCAGGTCGTGTTCGGGCCGCCGAGGGCAAGGGCTCGTGCGGTTGCCCTCAGCTCCTCGACGAAGAGGGCGGGTTGTTCCCAGGCACCGAAGTGGCCCCCGTGGGCGGGCTCGCCCCAGTGCACGAGGTGGGTAAAGCGGCGTTCGGCCCAGCGCCGGGACGGACGGGGGACTTCCCGAGGAAAGACCGTGGCGCCCGTCGGGACGTCGATCTGCCAGTCGGCTCCGCCGGTGAACCAGCCACTGACCTCGGCGATGCTCTCGGCGTACAGCCGCGCAGAGGATGCTCCCGTGCGGGTCAGCCAGTACAGGCTGAGGCCTTCGAGGAGCTGCTGGGCGCTCAGGGGTTTCGAGGGGTCGCACCACGTGAGGAATTTCTCGCCGATCCAGGCGGCGAGCAGGGCCGGGGAGTCGGTGAGTCCGTAGCCAATGGTCTGAGGCCGGGTGGCGTGCACGGCCGAGTACGCGGAGGCAGTCCTCGTTCGCTCCTCCAGATCCTTCAGGGCCGACCGTTCGGCCTTGGTGTGGGGTGCCGGGCCGGCAGCCGCGAGCGGCGGCACCAGATGCAGACCGAGCAGGCGATCGGGATGGTGCAGGGCGATGCTGGTCGAGATGCTGGTGCCCCAGTCACTGCCGGCGGCGATGAAGCGTGGATAGCCGAGCTCACTCATCAGCTCGCACCAGGCGCGGGCGATGCGGTGGATGGTCCAGCCCGGCTGCACCGGCTTACCGCTGAAGCCGTAGCCGGGAAGGGACGGAACGACGACGTGAAAGGCCGGGGTGCCGTGCGTCAGCGGCTCCAACACTTTCTCGAATTCAAGGAAGGAACCGGGCCAGCCATGGGTGAGGATGAGAGGGATGGCGCCCGGGTCCGGTGAGGTCACGTGAAGCAGGTGAATCGGTAGCCCCTGCAGCGTGACCATGAACTGCGGGATCCAGTTGAGCCGCTGCTGGGTCGCGGTCCAGTCGTGGTGCTGCCACTGCTGGCACAGGCCTTGCACCACCCGCAATGGCAGGCCCTGGGACCCGTCGGCGACGGTCTCACTCTCCGGCCAGCGAGTCTCGCGCAGGCGCCGGCGCAGATCCACTACGTCCCGCTCAGGGACATCGATGCGAAACTGACGCATGTCGCTCACCGGCTGAACCTACAACCCGCGGCGGCGGACCTCCTTCAGCAGTGGGTCTATGTCGGCGCGGGGGGCCTGGTCCAGCAGCATTTCGGCCGCCCGGTCGAGGGCAGCCCGGGCCCGGACTCGGTCCGGCGATTGGCTGCCCTGGTCGGTGGGTGCGTCCGGTCTGGTCGTGAGCGGCGGCCAGGGCGGCAACGCAGGCCGGGAGGCTTCGACGCGCAGGTGCTCGAACATGGTCAGAAAGTCCTGGACGGCCAGGCCGGCTTGGCCTGGATCGTCAACCCCGTCGAGCCGGGTGGCGTCGACCGTACAGTGCACCACGGCCTCCGCAGCCGCATGATGAATACTTTTCAGGCATCGCCGCAGGTCAAGGTTCCGTCTGCCCTCGTCAGTGCACTATCACCCCTGGCAGTGGGCAAGATGACGGAACAGGTGTTCATGTGACGCCGAAAGAGTCAGCTCATTGATCTATTCCGGTGGCGGTCTTGTACAAGGGTCAGCCGTACGGATCGGCGGTGCAGAAAAAGCCGCCCGGACGTGTCCGGTGAATGATCATGAATCTTGCGAGGAGAGCCAATGAAGGCGCGACGTTTTCTCGCCGTACTGGGTGTTCTGGCGGCGGTTTCCGCCGGCGTGATCGTGGCCCAGGCCAACCCGGCAGCCGCAGACACCACGCTCTGTGACCAGTATGCCACCACCACCATTCAGGGTGGGGCCTACATCGTCCAGAACAACCGCTGGGGCACGAGTGCCACCCAGTGCATCAACGTGACCAGCACCGGCTTCCGCATCACCCAGCAGGACGGCGTCGCGGCCACCAACGGTGCGCCGACCGCCTATCCCTCGGTCGTGTGGGGTTGCCACTACGGCGCCTGCACGCCGGGCTTCTCGCCGATCCAGGCCAGCTCCAGCGCCTTCTCCGGGATCAGCACCAGCGTGTCGATGTCGTACCCCTCGGGCGGCAACTGGGATGCGGCCTACGACATCTGGTTCGACCCCACGGCGCGCACCAACGGCCAGAACACCGGCGCCGAGATCATGGTCTGGGCCAACCACTCCGGCCCGCCGCAGCCGGTCGGCGCCAAGGTCGTTACGGTCACCCTGGCTGGTGGCACCTGGGACGTCTGGGAGGGCAACATCGGCTGGAACGTCATCTCCTACGTGCGGACCTCGGGCACCGGGTCGCTGAACTTCCCGGTCAGCACCTTCTTCAACGACGCGGTGTCGCGCGGCTACGCCCAGCGCAGCTGGTATCTGACGAGCATCCAGGCCGGGTTCGAGCCGTGGAGCGGCGGCACCGGCCTGGCGGTCAACAGCTTCTCGGTCACCCGCGGGGCGAGCACGACCCCGCCGACCACCCCGGTGCCGACGGTGACGCCAACCCAGACGACGCCGCCGGCGGGCGGATCAGGTAGCTGCGCCGCGACGGCCACCATCGCCTCGTCCTGGACCGGTGGCTTCACCGAGAACGTAACGGTGCGCAACACCGGCACGGCCGCGATCAGCGGCTGGCAGGTCACCTGGACCTGGCCCAGCGGGCAGACGATCACCGGCATCTGGAGCGCGGCCAACAGCGGTAGCGGCAGTTCGGTGTCGGCCCGCAACCTGGCTTACAACGGCAGCATCGCGGCCGGCTCGTCCACGAGCTTTGGCTTCCAGGGCACCGGCAATGTCGTCGTCCCGGTGGTCTCCTGCTCGGTCGCCTGACCTGCGCGAGGACAACTCGTGCGGCCCGGCCGAGAGGATCGCCTCCGGCCGGGCCGCACGTCACTCACTCAGGTGGCCTTGACCGGCCCGATCGCCGTCCGGCTGGTACGGCAGCCGGTCGAGGCGGACGGCGATACGGAGGGCGGCAAGATCCCAGGTGGCTCGTTCTCGGCCGTGTTCGGGCAACCACTCGGCCGGGCGATCCCGGACCGCCCGGCCGTTGACCGATCCTACGGTTGAGAGCTTGAGTCGAGTGCGATGTGTTTTCGCAGATAGACCCGGCGAAATCCGTTCTCGTGTCGACGACCGGTCTCGACGTACCCGCGGTGGGCGTACCAGGTGAGGTTTTCGGTCATGACTTCGTTCGTGTACAGCGCGACCGACGGCAAGCTCAGTCGTCTGGCACGGGCTTCGGCCAGATCCATCAGATGGCCCCCGACGCCGCGATTTTGGGCTACGGGTCGAACGGCAATGTTTTCGACGAGGAGGTGATCGTATTCCGTCGTCATCACAATGAACCCCAGGATGACGTCGTCCTCACTGGCCACCCAGACCCTTTCATATGTGACCGGGTCGATATAGTCCGCGATCATAGGTGCCGGTGGGCGACCGATGAGCGGCACGTAGTGCTGGTAGGCCTCGACGGCAATCTGCTGGAGTTGGGCAACGTCCGAGCTCATGGCCCGCCGAAGATGTGACATCGCACAACGGTAGTGCTGGACCCTCTCCTCATTCGTCGTCTGCAGGTAAGGGCCAGGGCCCGGTTGTCGAACACGCCCGTCCTCAACTGCCACCGACTGCGCGCCGCAACATCCGCTCATACCGCCGACAACGAGCTTCCCGTCTCGCTCCCGCCAGGCGCCGGGCCGCCCAGAAGGCAGCCGTGGACGGAGCGGCGCGCTGGGGCCTGGGCCGGCATAGTTCCCTGAGGATCGGTTCAGCTTGGCTCAGCGCGGGTACAGGTCGCGCGCTGAGAGTGTATGTATGCCATCAACATTCCGGCCTGCGGTAGCGGCCATCCTATTCACCGCGCTCTTCGGCATCGGTACAGGCATTGGTGCCTTCGCCGGGCACAACGAGTTCGCCGGGTTCGCGCACGCGGCATGGCCCGGCGCGGCAATGCTGTTGCTGGCGAGCCTGGCGGTGCTCACCCGCCGCCGACGGGCGGTGTGGGCGCTGGCCGTCGTACTGCTGGGCAGTAGCTGCTGGCTGCTGCTGAACCTGGTCGAACTTGCCCTGACCGGCACCGTGACCGATCGCCACGGCGACGCCGACTGGCTTGCGTTCTTGCAACGCCTCGCCCTGGTGGCGGCCGGTGCGCTGCTGGTCGCGACCCTCGCCCGGCGCGGCACCGGTGGCGTTCGGCCGCCTGCGCACGCAGCCCCGGTGCGGATCCGCCGGATTGCCTATGCCGGTTGTGTGGCTTGGCTGCCGTACGGGGGTGTGCACCTGCTTTGCGCGTTCGGGGTGCCAGGCCTGGAGCCTGACGGTTATCGCCCGAGCTACAGCATGGCCGCCGCTCTGTGTGCGGGTCTCGCCCTGGCCGTGTTCCTGCTGCTCGGCCTGGTCCGGCCCTGGGGGATGGCGTTTCCCCGATGGGCGATCCCGGTGGCCGGTCGCCGCGTGCCCCGCTTCCTGCCCATCGTTCCCGTCTGGCTGATCGCCCCCACGTTCGTGCTTTACGGGTTGGGCGCCGCGGTCTATGTCGGCCTGGTGATGGGCGGGATGGTGCAGTGGCATGGCCGCAGTGGCTTCGCTGTTGTGCGCTACATCGGCTTCGCCCAGCCCATCTCGTTCGCCGGCTACGGGCTGGCCCTCACCATCTGCGCCGTCTCCTACCAGCTCCGGACTCGGCTGAGGTCGGACACACATTCGCCCAAGCCGGGGCCGGACTCACCGGAGCCGGATGAGCAAACTGCACTTGATCACGTCAATGTCCACGCCGTCGACTGATTGAATCAGGAGACCGGGCGTGACTGCACGGCGTCCTCATGCCGCCGACCGTTTGGTGCGACGGTGAGCCTGGCTGACGCCTGCCCGCGTGAGTGTCGTCTGTGCTGTCATGCTGAAGCGCGGCGAGCTGCGTGGCAGCGGCCGATCGCCTCTACGCTGTGCGGGTGAGTGACATGCCGGACGAAGGGCCGTTCTTCCACGGCACCAAGGCGGACCTGCACGTGGGCGATCTTCTCAGGGCGGGTTTCCGGTCGAACTACCGCTCCGAGCTCGTGATGAACCACATCTACTTCACTGCGCTGGCAGATGGTGCCGGTCTCGCTGCGCAGATGGCCGCCGGTGACGGCGCTCCGCGGGTGTACGTCGTTGAGCCGACTGGTCCGTTCCACGACGATCCAAACGTGACCGACAAGAAGTTCCCTGGTAACCCGACCCGGTCCTACCGCAGCACCGAGCCACTGCGGATCGTCGGCGAGAAGCAGGACTGGACGCGCCTGACCCCCGCAGCACTGCAGGTCTGGCGCGATCGGGTGGCCGCCATCCTCGCGGACGAACGCGGTGAGATCATCAACTGATCGGCCATTGACGCACTTCGGTCGCCGTGCACGGAAGTTCCCGAATGTCGCGGCCTCGTCGTCGCTCAGCAAGGCCAGTAGGCGCAGAAGCAGCCGTGCGGCTGCGACATCGCGCCGGCGCGAGCGGCGGGGCCGCTCGATGAGGGCGAGGCCATGAGCGTCATCCGCGGGAAATATGCCCCAGCCAGGACAGGGCGTGGCTGGATGGACCACGTCCGCGGATTTCCCGACACTGAGCTGATGCTCGTCACACCCGAAGAGATTGCCGCAGCGCTGGCTGACACCTCGCTCGCAGGGGCGCCAGTGCATGCCCACCCCAACGGGCTCGTCCTGGTCGATGTTTCGTCCCCCGACCAGGTGTTGTCCGCCTGGCAGGCGGCACGGGCAAGACTTTCCGTCACTGGCCGCTGGCCGGTGGCGATTGCCCCTGATTGGAACCACTTCGACCACTACCCACGTCCGAGCGCCGCCGACCTGTCCGCCCTGGACGTCTCCGCGCGCACCGCCGACCCGTGGCCGGAATTGGAGCGGTGGCTTCACGACCGATCCGTCACTGTTGACGATCTTGGCGACTGCCTCATCGAGTCAGGGGCTACTGATCTCGGGCTGCAGAGCCGAGGTCGCTTCGAACTGACATTTCCCACCACGTCCTTGGCTGTCGAGCGCTGGATCCTCGATCAGGTGGCTGCTGATCCGGCCCTGGCCGACCTGGTCGAGCAGTCCTCGGACGTGCCCTATCTTGTGGGCACTCAGCAGTGGTTCACCCCGGACGCGCTGCAGATCGCTCTGCTGCCGACCGGCTCCCCGTGGCACGCCCCGGCTTGGCTGGACTTCTTCGAAACCTCACCGCAGGACCTTGCCGCCGTCCTTCGTCAGTGGCAGGACACCTACGGTGCCGAACTTGTCGCCTGCTGGGGAACGATGCTGCAGTTCGTCGTGCACCGCCCACCCGCGCCTGGCGCCCAGGCCTGGGAACTGGCCCGCCGGCAAATGAGCCTGGGCCCCAGCCTGCAGACACCTCTGTGGATGCTGGCCCGGGCTCTGCCCCGCAGTGACGCCTGGTTCGTCCACTCGCGACCCTGACTACCTGGCGCTGGGACACGATGAGACTCCGTTCGTAGCGCCAGGGCCGAGGGGACGACGATCAGCATGGCGAGGGATGCTGAGTTGGTGGCGTGGGGTCGGGCTGATCGGTCAAGCCCAGGGGTGTGGTGTATCGCGGTTTCGCGTGATCCTTTGGTTTTGGTTAGGCGCTGAGCGCCGGGATGGTGCTGGTGGCCTCCTCATCGGTGGTGGGCGCGGTGGTGCGGGCTCGGGTGAGGACGTCGGGGCCGAGGTAGCGGCGTCCTTCGATCCATTCGTCGTGTTGTTCGGCCAGGACGGCGCCGACGAGGCGGATCAAGGAGTCTCGGTCGGGGAAGATCCCGACGACGTCGGTGCGTCGGCGGATTTCGCGGTTGAGACGTTCCTGGGGGTTGTTGGACCAGATCTGGCGCCAGAGCTCTTTGGGGAAGCTGGTGAAGGCCAGGACGTCGGTGCGGGCGTGTTCGAGGTGGTCGGCGACCTTGGGGAGCTTCTCGGTCAGGGTGTCGATGACCCGCTCGAACTGGGCGTGCACGGCATCGGCGTCGGGTTGGTCATAAACACTGTGCAGCAACGTTTTCACCCACGGCCAGGACGCCTTCGGGGTGGTGGACATGAGGTTGGCGGCGTAGTGGGTGCGGCAGCGCTGCCAGGCTGCTCCGGGCACGGTCGCGCCGATCGCGGCTACGAGCCCGGCGTGAGCATCGGAGGTCACCAACCGGACCCCGGACAGGCCGCGGGCGCACAGGTCCCGGAAGAAGCCCAGCCAGCCGGCGCCGTCCTCGGCGGAGGTGACCTGCGGTCCGAGGATCTCCCGATGCCCATCGCCGTTGACGCCGACCGCGACCAGGGCGTGCACGTTCACTACCCGCCCGCCTTCGCGGACCTTCAGGACGAGGGCGTCGGCGGCCACGAACGTGTACGGGCCGGCGTCCAAAGGGCGCGTGCGGAACGCTTCGACCTGGGCGTCGAGGTCACGGGCCATGACGCTGACCTGCGACTTCGACAGCCGGGTGATCCCCAACGACTCGACGAGCTTCTCCATCCGCCGGGTCGAGACCCCCAGCAGGTAGCAGGTGGCCACCACCGAGGTCAGGGCGGACTCGGCGCGCTTGCGTCGTTCCAGCAGCCAGTCCGGGAAGTACGTGCCCGAACGTAGCTTGGGGATCGCCACGTCCAGGGTCCCGGCCCGGGTGTCGAAATCCCGGTGCCGGTACCCGTTGCGGGAGTTGGTCCGCTCCGGGCTGGGCATGCCGTAGGGGGCGCCGCAGATAGCGTCGGCCTCCGCCGACATCAAGGTGTCGATGAACGTGGACAGCAGGCTGCGCAGCACGTCCGGCGACGCGGATCCGAGCTGCTCGTGCAGCAGACGGGCAGGGTCAATAATGGGGCTCGCGGTCATCGCGTGGGTCTCCTTCGAAGCACTGTGAGAGGTCTTCAAAAGGATCACGCGATGGCCGCCCTTCACGCCGTAGCGCCACACCCATCAACTACGGGCCCGGTCGGTACACCACTCTGCTGGACGCAACTGGCTGATCACCGGGGCGCAGCGGTTCTCGCGCTTCCAGGCGGGGTGATGGCAGGTAGACCACCAGTCCCCTGGATCCTGACCTCTCGCCGATCAGGCACAGATGACGTGTGACGATCCCCACGAACGGCAGATACCGGCCCCGATCCCTCACGAACCCGCTGCCGGACTGCTCCACGTGATCAGGATCCGACCGTACGGCAGGCGTTGGACCCGTGAGCCGGGCAGCTGCGCCTGCGCGTGCTGCCGCAGCTGGCGCAGAGTGTCCTTCGGGGGCCAGATCATGGGGGCGGAGTGCTGCCACTTGCCCCGCACACGCAGCGCGATTCCTCGGCGGATCCACGCCACAGCTCGCCAGGGGAAGTCGGTGATGCTGGCCCGGGCAAACGTCACCACAGCTAGAGTTCCGCGCGGCACCAGCAGCGACCCCAAGCGATGCATGGCAGCTGGAGTGTCGCTCAGATGGTGCAGGGCCGCGTTCGACACCACCGCATCGAAGAGGCCCAGCGCGAACTGGCCATCCATCACGTCGTCATGCACCCAAGCCACCGAGGACTGGGGGAATCTGGCTTGCGCTCGTTCGAGGACGGGACCGTCGATGTCCACGGCAATCACGGTGGCGACACGCTCGGCCAGTCGAGCGGCAAGGAAGCCGTCACCGGTCCCGACATCGAGGACTCGTTGTGCCTCGACAGGCACCAGGGAGTCCAGCAACGCGTCGTAGTGGATGTTGATATTCCACGGTTCGGTCATGGCCATCAACCTGGCACAGGAGGTGGTCCAGCAAATGACGACCTCACAGGCCGATGAGTGCGCGCCGTCTACTCCGCCCTGAGATTCTCGCGATCAGCGACCATCGGTGTAATCGATCTTTGTTCATTACGAGCGCGATCGCGGCGTGGGGCAGTGTGGCAGTGATCTTTGTTTCGTGTGGCCGGGAACGGTGGCGGACCTTCTCGATCACCTTCGTGATCACGAGATCGAGGTGGAGGATGGCCCCGTCGTCCGCCACGGAGGTCGCGGTCGAGGTATCAGCGTCTACTTCCGCGACCCGGACGGATCATTGCTGGAATCATCACCTATGAGTGAGTCCGCCGTGGCTTACGGGCTCGCTGGTCCGCGGGGCCAGTGATGTTGCGCGCGCGTTGCGAAACGACTTGGTGGCCCATCTAACCGCGCTCGGGCCACACGGGGCCCTGGTCAGTCCAGATGACACCACGGTTGCGGCAGAGGCAGAAGGGGTGGCCGACCGGGTCGGTGTAGACGCGCCAGCCGTATCCCTCAGGGCCGATGAGGTCCTGCTGCAGGGTTGCGCCCAGGGCCACGACGCGGTTCTGTTCGGCCTCGATGTCGTCGACTTCGAAGTCAAGGTGGAACTGCTTGGGATGCTCGCTGTCGGGCCACTGCGGGGCGCGGTAGTCCGCCACCGGGTTGAAGGCCAGTTCGATCTCGCCGAACTGGACACCGGCCCAGTTCTCGTGGCTGCCCGCCTTTATCTCCCGACCCGTCACTTCGGAGTAGAAGGCCGCCAGCTTCATCGCGTCCGGGCAGTCGATGATGAAGTCGGTGAATCGCAGCATTCGACGATCGTGCCACAAGATCAATACGCTGGAGCTGGGACGGTTCGGGTCGAGACGGACGGTGATGACGTCCAGGACGATCCGACTTAGGCTTGATTCCATGTTTCGACGGGGGCGCCGAGGACAGATGATCGTTTTGGCCGCAGTCCTTCTCGGAGTTGGTGGGTGTGGCGACAAGTCGGCGACCCCTCGTCCGAGCAGCGGCAGCGAGCCGAGGCGGCGGGTTTCGACGTCGAGCTGGTGTACGTGACCGATGTGAATGGCTACCGAGCGGCAGCCGGTGGCGCCGGGGTGTACGGCGATGCCGGCTATCAAGCGATCTACGCCTCGTCCCGGGGCGACGACCTGCGGCTGACGGTCGAGCGACGCTCCCTGGACGAAAGCTCGTGCGCGTCAGTTCCGGTGCCGGCGGCAGAGCCGGCCGGTGCGCCGGTGCAGTGCACGCGCGACGGTGATGGCTGGCTGAGAGTTGCCGGTGATCGGCGCGAGTACGCGGTGGCTCGGGGTGATCTCCTCGTACGGGTCAGCGGGCGGACGGCCACGACGAGCCCCCAGGTGGCGCGTGCGGGGGCAGTCGAAGCCCGGCCCGCCACGACCGACGAGTTGAACAACATCCTCCCTCCGGCGTCCGCGGTCGTCGATCGAGGAGACGTCCATGGTGACAACGCGCCGGACAATGGAGTTGGCGCCGGAGGCTGAGGTTTCGCCGCGATGTGCTGGCGTGGATGGCGGCCGGCCTTGACCTCGCCAACTGTCCCGATGAGTCTCAGCAAAGTTTGGGGTCTTACGTTCACTCATCCTCGGCGCGTTTCTTGGAGACCCCTTTGAAGCTCTTGCTCACCTCGGGCGGCGTCACGAACCAAAGCATCCACGCGGAACTCGTGCAGCTTCTGGGCAAGCCGATCTCCGAGTGCCATGCCCTCTGCGTGCCGACGGCCCAGTGGGGTCATCCGATGTGCGGTCCGACCTCGGTGCGCGGCTTCGTGGCGGCCGAGCCGCGGTGGCAGCATTTCTCCGGCCTGGGCTGGGCATCGCTCGGTGTCCTCGAGCTGACGGCACTGCCCACCATCGGCTCGGAGCGGTGGGTGCCCTGGGTCCGGGAGGCCGACGTCCTCCTGGTCGACGGCGGCGACGCGACGTACCTGTGCCACTGGATGCGCGAGTCCGGGCTGGCCGACCTGCTGCCTTCGCTGACCGAGACGGTTTGGGTGGGCGTGAGTGCCGGGAGCATGGTGATGACGCCCCGCATCGGGTCGTACTTCGTCGAGTGGGCCTCGGCGCCGGACGACCGCACCCTGGGCGTCGTCGACTTCTCGATCTTCCCGCACCTGGACGCCTTCCCCACGAACACCATGGCCGACGCAGAGCGCTGGGCTGCTGACATCGGTGCCCCGGCCTACGTCATCGACGAGCAGACGGCGATCAAGGTTGTCCAGGGCTGCGTCGAGGTGGTCTCTGAAGGGCGATGGAAGAGGCTCGGTCCCTGACCGCTCGCCATCCGTGACGTCGCGTCATCGGACTGATATGTGTCTTGCTGCACTTCATAGGCACCGCCCCGTATTGGGTGCGCCCGTCGGGATCCCGCAACGTGGACGCAGCGTGACTCAAAAGTGCACGAAACTGATGTTGACCTTGGGCTTGATCTGCTCTTCCCGCGGCCCCCGATGTGGCTGCCGCCGATGCCTACGGCGTTCTGGTCCGCGGTGAAGGTGAAGAACGAGCTGCTCGCACTCGGATCGCTCCTCCTCGTGAGCGCCCTTGCCATCCATTGCTCTGTAGTGCAGAGTAAAAGTAAGAACTCTGCGTCGCAGAGCACATGGGAGGGGCGGGTATGGACACGAATACCGTGCTGGGGGTCCAGGACATCGGCGGTCTGCGCCGGGAGGTACGGGCGCGGCGGCGGGCGGTGTCGCTACCGCTGCTGTTGACGGGGGCGGCCATCACGGCCGTGAGCGTGCGCGATGTGCTCTGGTGGTACACCACTCCGACCGACCGGCCCTGGGAGAGCGGCCAGCACTTCCTGGACCAGAGGCCCGTGCAGGTGGCGTTCTGGTTGCTTGTGCCCGTCGCCTTCCTGGGCCTGTGGTGGTTTCGGCAGCGCCAGCGCTCCGAGAAGGGTTTGGGCGTCACTCGGCCCGCAGTCGTGGCGGCCGGCGTGGTCGCCTCGCTCCTGCTTGTGGCGCCGGCCTTTCTCATACTGCTCATCCTGGGCCCGTTCATGGCCTTCTGCTTGGGCCTGCTGATCGTCGGAGTGGCCGAGCGCACCACCGCCGTGTGGGCGTGGGCTTTGATCGTCGGGATCCCGGGCGTGCTGGAGTCGTTCAACTTCGATAACCACCTGCCACTACAGTTTCAGTTCGACGGCCAGCAGGTCGTGACCAAGCTGGTGCTCGCCTGCCTCACACTCGCGGCCGGTCTCGCATCCAGGTGGCAGGAGGACCGGGTGCTGTCGACCCGATGACCACCCACGATGGGCCCGCCCACCCGGCCCTGGGTTTTGAGGAAGTCGTGCACCAGCGGGCGCGCCTGGCCATTCTTGCGGTACTCACCGAGGCCGGGCAGGCCGACTTCTCTTTCTTGAAAGAGACACTGACTCTCACGGACGGCAACCTCGGCCGGCACCTCGCAATCCTGTCCGACGCCGGCCTGATCACCGTCCGGAAGGAACCCGCAGGCCGCCGGACACGCACTTGGGCGACGATTAACAAGGCCGGGCGGCATGCTCTTAGTCAGGAACTGGCATCCATGAAAGCCCTCCTCGCCCGGCTCGAGCCAGCTCCAACTGCTGAGTCGGACCCCGACACCCCACGGTGAGCCACTGCCTGTTTTGATCGGGAGACGGACATGCCGGGCTCGTCCGGAGCCAGTCACTGCTGGCCCCTGCGGCCTGGGTGGGCGCGGACCTCCACCCGGATCTCCACCCACGGGTCCAGGTGCGCCGGGCCACGCCGGACGAGGCTTGTCCCCATGACAACCACCGAATGGATCACGGACATCGCCCTCCTGCTTGTCGTCTTCCGGCAGTTGCGCGAAGGCGCACTCGAGCTCAAGACCTTTCTGATCCCGCTGGCGATCATCTCCTTCGTGGCTCACCAGTACCTGCACGCGATCCCCACCGCCGGCAACGATCTGGTGCTGGTCCTCGCCCTGGTTGCGGTCGGGGCCGCGCTGGGCATCGCCGGGGGCCTCTACACCCGGGTCCGCCTGGACGGCCGGCAGGTCCTGATCAAGGCCGGCGCGATCTCCGCCGCCCTGTGGGTGCTCGGGATGAGCGCCCGGATGGGCTTCCAGCTGTGGAGCCAGCACGGCGGTGCCGCCCCCATCGCCCGCTTCAGCGTGGCCCACTCGATCACCAGCGACCAGGCCTGGGTGACCGCGTTCGTCCTGATGGCCCTCACCGAGGTCGTCACCCGACTGGCCACCATCGGCTACCGGGGGCACCTGACTCGGACTCAGGCCTCCCGCCCGGTGCCCGCCCCGGCGCTCGGTGTCCCGGCCTGAACAGTGAGTTACAGTCGCGCCATGTCCGTCCCGGCGGTGGAGCGCACGACGCAGCAGGTGCCCTCCGAGGTCGGGTCCGAGCGGGCACAGCCCCTGCAATGGGCGGTCAGTGCCGGCCTCATCGTGTTCGAGGCGCTCAGCATCCACCCCCTCGGGTGGAGGGGACGCGGGCTTCTCGTCGGCGTGCTGCTCGTCGTCAATGCCGTGATTCTGCTCAGCCGACACGTGCCGTCGACCATCATTCCCGCCGGTAACCGGCTCGCGATCCTCGGTCTCGGGCTGGTCGCGGCCGCGGCGCTGATGGGCGTGGACGAGCACGGAAGTGCGTACCTGTTCGCCTTCTGGCTCACCGGGCACGCGGGATTCCGGCTTGAGCTGATGCCGGCGGTGGCGACGGCCGTCGCCTCGAGCGTGCTCTGCGGCGGGGTCCTGCTCGCCCAGCACGGAACGCAGGACGGCATCTGGCTGGTGGGAGCCGCGACCGGGCTCTCGGTCGTGCTCGGTCTGATCAGCCGCAGCCAGCAGCAGGCCCTCGACTCGGCCGTGCAGGCCGCCCGCTCGGCCGAGCGGGCGCTCGAGGCCGAGGCCCGCAATGCCGTGCTGGCCGAGCGCGCCCGGATCGCCCGCGACGTTCACGACGTGCTGGCCCACTCCCTGGCCGGCATCAACATGCAACTGGAGTTGGTCGACGCCCTGCTCGACATCGGAGACCTGGACCGGGTCCGGGAGGCCACCGGGCAGGCCCAACGGCTGGTGCAGGAGAGTCTGAAACAGGCGCGATGGACGGTCAGCGCCCTGCGCGAAGATGCGCTGCCGCTGCCGCAGACCCTCAGCGCCATGCTCTTGTCCTCCGGTGTCGAGGAGAGTCTGGCTGTCACCGGTACGGTGCGGGACATCGCCGTCGCGCCGACCCAGAGCCTGCTGCGGATCTCGCAGGAGGCCCTGACCAATGCGGCCCGGCACGCGCCCGGGGCAGCCGTGCACGTCAGCCTTCACTACGACCCGGAGACGATCACCGTGCAGGTCGCCAACGAACGACCCGCGCAGTCCTCGACCAGCCAGGTCGGCGGCGGCCTGGGACTGGTCGGTATGCGCGAACGGGTCGCCCTGCTGGGTGGCACCCTCACCGCCGGCCCGATCACCGACGGGTCCGGCGGCGGAGGCTGGGCCGTGACGGCCGTGGTCCCGGCGTGAGCGCCGAGCCCGGGCCGATCCGCGTGGTCGTGGCTGACGACCAGGCCGCGGTGCGCGAGCCGCTGGCCACCGTCCTCGACCTCTTCGAGGACATCGACGTGGTCGCCACCGCCGCGAACGGCCTTCAGGTGCTCGAGGTGGTCGCCCAGCAGGTGGTGGACGTCGTCCTGATGGACCTGCGGATGCCGCAGATGGACGGCATCGAGGCCACGCGACGACTCAGTGACAGTCACCCGGACCTGGCGGTCGTCGTCCTGACCACCTTCGCCGACGACGAGTCGATCCTGGGCGCGCTGAGCGCGGGAGCCTGCGGATACCTGACCAAGGACGCCGGCCGCCAGGACATCGCCCGGGCGATCCGCGCCGCGGCGAGCGGCCAGTCGGTGCTCGATCGCGTGGTCCAGGAGCGGTTGCTGGCCTCGACCCGGGCCGCGCGTACGCCCTCGGTGGAACCCTCGCCGGTTCCGGCTGACCTCACGCCGCGCGAACGCGAGGTCCTGACCCTGATCGGGCAGGGCCTGTCGAATCGGGGGATCGCCGAGCAGTTGTTCATCAGCGAGGCCACGGTGAAGACCCATATCAACAATCTTTTCGCCAAGGTGGGCCTGCGTGATCGCGCCGATGCCGTTCGTCGGGCCATGGCCTACGGCCTGATCTGAACCGCCCTCGGCGCCGGGTTGTGCTCACGTCCGGCGGCCGAGAATGAGTTCGACGTCGCCGGGGACCATCTGGCTTGATGGAACCGGACGCATGACTCGGCGAGAGGAGTCTCTGATGGGCACGGTGCACGACAAGATCGATGAGCGACTGAAGAACTTCGTAGAGCGGCAACCGGTCTTCTTCGTGGCCTCCGCGCCCAGCGGTGACGACGGACACGTCAACGTCTCGCCCAAAGGCCTGGCCGACACCTTCGCCGTGATCGACGAGCACACCGTGGCCTACCTCGACCTGACCGCCAGCGGCGCGGAGACCACCGCTCACCTGCGGCAGAACGGCCGGATCACGATCATGTTCTGCTCCTTCGAGCGAACGCCCAACATCGTCCGGTTCTACGGCCGGGGCCGGGTGATCAGCCTCTACGACGACGAGTACGCCCAGTGGGCCGCCCGGTTCCCGCCCAACCCGGGCGCGCGATCGGTGATCGTGGTCGAAATCGACCGGGTCAGCGACTCCTGCGGTTACTCGCTGCCCTTGATGTCGCTGGACGAGGAGCGCGACCTCCTCACGCCGAACATGGAGCGCCGCGGGCCCGCCGGGATCGTCGAGTACCGCCGACTCAAGAACCAGGTCAGCATCGACGGCCTGCCCGCGTACGACGACGACGATCGGTGACACGAACACGCCGGCGCAGCGACTGCGTGGCCGTCCGTGCGCGGGTCGGTGAGGTCCTGGCTTAGCAAGGACCCTGATCTCAACCAGCGCCCCGGGCTCGAAGAGCTCGACGACACCGACCGCACTCCAGACGGGCAACGACCTGGACAGGCACCGCGGCCGGGATGCCGGTCGCATCGTAGACGTCCTGCCACGCAGGAGTGATGATCGCCTCGTGCAGGGCGTCCTTCTGACGCCGCGACGCAAAGCCCTTGCGGCCGTCGCGGCTCAGCTGCCGAACGGGACGACGAGCGGTCGCGGATCTGCCCGGCGGCACGCTGCTGGCCATCCAGGGCGTGCTCGGACCGGACGACGATCCGGACGAGGGGCCGCCCTGGCGGCTGACCCGACCGGAACTGGACGCCTTCGCCGACGACGGGTTGAGCCAAGCCGTGGTCGAGGTCCGCGACGGCCTGTGGCGAGCCGAATTCCACCGGACCACCTCGTAGCGTGCCGAACTGCTCAGCGAGCCTCTGACTGGCGAATGCCATTAGCTTTTGATTGTGGTGGTGGGCAGCGAGCGTCGTACTTCGCGCCCCACAGGTCCGCGAAGCGACGGCTGTGAGCTCGCAGGCCGGCGGTCAGGGTGACCAGCCGTTCGTCGTCCGGTCGGCGGCCGAGTTCCCGCGCAGGTCAGCTACCGTGTCCCGGGCCTTGCTGGGCCAGTCGACGAACTGGGCGGTGGCGGCGTGTTCTGACAATCACGGTGCTGGACCGTCTGCGGGGTGACCTACCGTTTCTGGCCGAACACCCTCAGGGCTATCGGCACGCCGACTACTCCGGCAAGGACAGCGATCGCGACCCCGATCCAGGCTGCGGCATTCATGGACGCATTTTGGCCCGTCAACCACCCCCGTGTCCACACCTGCTCGCAACGGCGGGGCACCGCAGCGAACGGTCGAACAGGTGGGGTCGCTCGTCAATGGAAAATGATCTGAGCGACAGCGTTCGGCAAGTGATGACGGTGGCGCCTGCCGCGGGTCAGTGAGGTGCGGCGAACCCTGGTACCGAGGTGAGACCAGCTTCGATCAGACGGGCGGCGCGTTCGACGTCGGCGGTGACGGCCTTGCTCAGTTGTGCCGGAGTGCGAGTGCCGTCCAAATACTTGCCGAGCGCTCGGTACTGCACGGGCCACAGGCCAAGCAGGGCAGTGGCGGCGATCCGGGGTTCTGGTGCGTCCGGTTCCAGTTCGAACCGTTCGGCCAGCACGGTGGCCGCCAGGTCTGTGACCTGGTCCAGCACGTCCTGCTGGTGGGCTCGAAGCGACGGCGTGGAGTGAATCATGCGAGCAACGCCCCGGAATCGTTGAACCAGCTCGGCCGGGTCCTGGTGCGACTCCAACATCGATGTCAGGTCCCGCAGTTCGGCGGCCAAGATCGTCAGGATCGCCTGCAGCGGCGTCCGTGTTCGGTCGGCGAGCCCGGTTTGCACAGTAGCGCCGAGGTCGACCAGACGGTCCAGCAGTAGAGCCTCTTTGGTGCCGAAGTAGTTAAAAACTGTCTTTTCCGAGACGTGGCAGGCCGCTGCCACTTCGGAGACCCGGACGGCGTCGAAGCCGCGTTCGACGAACATCTGCGTAGCCGTGTCGGACAGCAGTTGCCTCGTCTGGCGCTTCTTACGCTCCCTCAGCCCCTCGACCGGCGTGGGGCGCCCGTCGTCCCGTTCCCCGCGCAGCGCCTGTTCGTCCACAGCGCCCAGACTAAGCCCAACAGCAAGAAAGTACTGCTACAGTAAAATTACTGTGACAGTAAATCGATTGTCTCCGACTGCCCCGAGGAGCCCTCATGGCCCAGTTCGTCATCGTGCGGGAGTACCGCCATCCGGTCGAAAAGGTGTGGCGCGTCATGACTGATCCAGAGTTGATGCCGTTGTGGACCTCGACCGGCCGCGGCGGTCGGGCTGACGGCTTCCTGCCCGTCGTCGGCACGCACTTTCAGCTAGTTGCCAAACCGACGCCAGGATGGCGCGGATTCGTGGACTGCACGGTGCTGGCGGTGGAGGCCCCTCACCGGTTGCAGTTCAGCTGGATCGGTGACGAAAACGGCAGGGCCAGCCTGGTCACCCAGCGTCTGGAACCTGTTGCGGCAGGCACGCGACTGATCTACGAGCACACCGGATTCTCCGGTGTTGGCGGCTTCTTCATGTCGAAGCTCCTGGGTTCGGTGCGCAGGAAGATGCTCACTGTCGGCCTGCCCGCGGCTCTTGATGCCGTGGACGACTCGGGCCGCCTACGCGAGCACCACCGGCCTCCGGACACCATCACCTGAGCCGCGACCTGTCGTGGGTGAGTGTCAGGTGAACGAGCCATCTCCACTGGGTTCCTGCCAGTTGCCGGCCGCCGTAGCCCGCTGTCCGGTCAAGTCGGCAGAACCCGCCCGGCGTGTTCACTCACCATGTACTGCGCATACCAGTCGGGCCAGTTCGCATCGGCCTGCCCGGTGCGGGCCTCGTGCTCGCCGTGCGCCGCTGCTGCGCGCCGCATCGCCTCGGCGAGGTCGGAGGCCGATTCAAACGTTGTCGCTGCAGGGTCCACGCGACCAGGGAGCCGGGTCGTGACCTCCTGAAGCAGCCAGGTGTTGCCGTCGGGATCGCTGAACGAGGCAAATGAGCCGTAGCTGGCATCTTCCGGCGCAGACCCACTGACGCGCCCGGGGGCGGTGGCGCCCCCGAACCGGCATGAGAAACCCGTCGCACAGTGGAAGACATCGGTGACGTCGACGCCGCTGCGGTCCAACTCTTCGCGCACGGCGGCGATGTCGGAGACGATCAGGTAGGTGGACTGGAGCGATCCCGGTGCGGCCGAGGTGAGGCTTGTGCCGAACTGCACGGAGCATCCCGAGCCAGGCGGAGTGAACTGGATCAGGCGGAAGTCCTCGCCGGTGGCGACATCGGCGTCGAGCCTCCAACCGAGGCGTGAGTAGAACTCCTTCGCCCGGTCGATGTCCGAGACCGGAATGACGAGCACTTCGAGTTTCATGTCAACCGTTCCGGTCTCGGCGATCACCCGTAGGTGCAGTGTGCTCCCGTCCCTGGCCCCTGCCAAGGCTTCGGCGGCCCGAAAGATGCCCGCTTCGCGTTCGAGCGGGCCTGGGCCTGCGTCGCAACGGTTTCACCGGCAGGCATAGGCAAGATCCAGACTCGGACCTATGCTGGATCGTGCCTGGGGCGGCCCCTGGCCGTGGGGGGTACTCGTTCGTATGTCGGGGCCGGACGCGAAGCTGGTGTCGGTCAACGTCGGGATGCCGCGGGAGGTCAGCTGGCACGGGCGCACCGTTTTCACGGGGATCTGGAAGGAGCCGGTGCCCGGCTCGCACCAGGTCCGACGGATGAACATCGACGGCGACGGGCAGGGCGATCGCGCCGGACACGGGGGCGAGCAGCGTGCCGTGTACGTCTACCAGCTCGAGTCATACCGCTACTGGCGCGAGCAGCTGCAGCGAGACGACTTCGAGTTCGGCCAGTTCGGCGAGAACTTGACCGTCGAGGGGCTCAGTGACGAAGAGGTATGCATCGGCGACCAATACCGCATCGGCTCGGCCCTGCTCGAGGTCACCCAACCGCGAGTGACGTGCTACCGGGTCGGTATCCGGATGAACGAGCCCCGGATGGCCGCGCTGCTCACCGGTCACGGCCGCCCCGGCTTCTACTTCCGAGTCCGTGAAGAAGGGGCCCTGCGAGCCGGCGACGACGTCGTCAAGGTCGCGACCGGCGACGGTGGGATGACGGTCGCGTCCATCAACGCCCTGCTGTACCTGCAGCGCCGTCCCGACCCTGGACTGCTTCGGCGAGCGCTGCGGATTCCCGCCCTCAGCCCGGGCTGGCAGGCCTCGTTTCGCGCCTTGCTGGAGCAGCAACGCAGCGGCGCGGCCGGCGACGGGAACGCGGGATTGTCATCGCCGGGATCACCACCGGCCTGGCCCGGGTTTCGAACCCTCAGGGTGGTCGCAAAGCGTTCGGAGACCACCGCCGTGCTGTCACTGGAGCTCGAAGCCGACGACGACCCGCCCCTGGCGCGCTCGCTGCCGGGGCAATTCGTCACGCTCAAGCTCGACCCCGGCGACGATGCGCCGGCGCTCGTGCGCAGCTACTCGCTGTCGGGACCACCCGGTAGCACCCGCTACCGAATCGCGATCAAAGTTGAACCGCGCGGAGCGGCCGGCGGCTACTTGCGCACCAAGGTCAACGTCGGTGACCGCCTCAAGGCGGCGGCGCCACGGGGAACGTTCACCCTCGAAGAGGGGCCGGCCCGGTGGTGCTGGTGAGCGCCGGCGTGGGTGTGACCCCGGTACTGGCGATGCTGCACGCCCTGCACGACACCGGCTCGAGCCGTGACATCTGGTGGCTGTACGGCACCCGCAACAGCGCCGAGCACGCCTTCGCGCAGGAGGCGCGCTCCTTGCTCGCGGCGCTGCCGAACGCGCGCAACCGCGTCTGGTACAGCCGGCCCGGTCCCGACGACCACCTCGGTCGCGACTACGACGAGGTCGGACGCATCACGCCCGAGGCGATCGCTGCGGCCGGAGCACCGACCGACAGTGAGTTCTACCTGTGCGGGCCGACCTCATTCATGACGACGACCCAGGCCGGCCTGGGTACCCTCGGCGTGCCGGCCGCCCGCGTGCATGCCGAGACGTTCGGCGCCGAGGCTGCGATCATGCCCGGCATCGTCCACCAGTCCGCCCGAGCACCCCACGCGCCGGAAGGCGCACCGTGCGTCGGCCCGGTCGTGACCTTCGTGCGAACCGGCCTGAACGTCCCCTGGGACAGCCGGTTCGCCAGCATTCTGGAGCTCGCCGAAGCCTGCGACGTCCCGGTTCGTTGGTCGTGCCGCACGGGCGTGTGCCACACCTGCGAGACCGGCCTCCTGGAGGGCGACGTCGCCTATGCCCCAGAACCCCTCGAGCCGCCGGCGGGCGGCAACCTCCTGGCCTGCTGCGCTCAACCGCGCGGCGAGGTCGCCGTCGACCTCTGAACGAGCCGGGCCTCAGCCGCTGGTCCGCTGGACTGCGGCCGGCTCAGCGCAACTGGCTCCACTGCGGGCCGACCTGCTGCCACTCGCGCTCCCAGCTGCTCAGCCGTCGGCGGTCGAGTCGGCAGCGAATGAGCGAGTAGACGCCGAAACCGCCACACACCAGCAGCACGATGGACGTCAGCGTGGCCAGCACGGTCTGGGCCACGGTCTCCTCGTGATCGCGCGGGGCGGTGGTCAGCTTGCCGTGCAGGTCGGTCCAGATCGTGCGGTGGGTGCCGGCCGTGGCATTGCGCTCGACGGTCAGTGGGCCGGTGTGCGCGCTGCCGTCCGGGGCCTTCCAGGAGGCGAGGGTCGTCGGGGCGGCAGTGAGCGCGTTGGCGACGTCGTCGAAGGGAGGCGCCAGGACCGTGGCCGTCGTGCGCAGGTGGTTCAGCCGCTGGCTGTGCTCCAGGTGGGTGCCCGCCTGATAGGTGAACCAGCCGGCACACCAGGCCCCCACGGGCCCGGCAATCAGGAGCAGGATCAGCAGGGTCAGGCCCGCTCGGGTCTGCACCCGGTCGATGGGACGGCGCAGCGGATTGTCATCGAGTGCGCGGCGCGTTCCCAGCCGTCCGACGGGGGGCATCTTGATCTCCTTCTGTGGACTTCACTGTCCGTACTCCACGGTAAGCCACGTCCGCAAGATGAGCGTGTCGGGTCGGTCACTCGTCCGGGATATCGCCTTCGCCCGGTCGCTTTCCCGCGCTCGGGGGTTAAGGTCAGTTCACCGGTGATTCGGCGAACGGGGATCGGGGATCGGGATGGACGTGCTGGGCCAGGCCACGGTGAGCAGGGTGCAGTCGGGCGACTGGCGGGATCTACGAGGCCTGCGGTTGGCTTCGCTGGCCGACGCGCCGCGCGCCCTGTGTGGTGACCTGGCGGTCGAGACGGCTCGCGGCGAGCCGGCCTGGCGAGCCGAGACGCTTCGCGGCTGGTGGCTGATCGCCTCGATCGACGGGCGACCGGTGGGGCTGATCCACTGTGTGCACGACGCTCCCTCGGGCCGCTATTACCTGGAGTCCATGTGGGTGTCCCCGCGAGATCGACATCGGGGGGTGGCCGAGCTCCTGCTCCAGCGGGCGGACGACGTGGTGCGTGAGGCCGGGGCCCGGTATGCCTTTCTCTGGGTGCTCACCGGCAACGAGGCGGTCGAGCAGTACTACCAGCGGCGAGGCTTTCGCCCGACCGGTGTGCGACAACCCCTGAGATCGGCCGGCAATCGGATCGAGATCGAATACCGCCGTCCGCTCGAATTGCAGGTCGGTCCGGCTTAACGCATGGTCCCGCGCATGGTTTCCGGCACGGTCACGGCAGGGTTCCCGGCATTGTTCCGGGCACGGTCACGGCCGGATCCGGCGCGTGGGTGGCGTTGGAGGCCAGAGGACGAAGCACCAGCACCTCGGTCTTGCGCGGGGCGTCGTGGAACACCTCGACCCCGATGACGCACTCCAAGAAGTGGTCCTTGCGGGGGAGCAGGCGCAAGAACTCGTCGGACGTCGCGAAGCGGACTGAGGTTCCCCCCGAACGGTGGACAGGTTTCTAAGCAGCTTGTGCTGTTCCTGTCAGGGACTGCTCGAACCGGTTGGGGCTGAGCATCCCGATCGCGGAGTGACGACGTTCAGTGTTGAACCAGTCAATCCAATTGTCAACTGATGCAACGAGTTCGGTCCGGGTAGCGTAGGTGTGCCGGTAGTAGTGCTCGTGCTTGAACGTCGACCAGAACGATTCCGCGCCGGCGTTGTCCCAGCAGACCCCGGTATCTCCCATCGACCGGTCCAGATCGTGCCGATCACATGCCTGGGCCGTCAGCGTCGCGGTGAACTCCCCGCCACGGTCCGAATGCAGCACCGTGCAAGCCACGCTACGGCCCTCCTGGGCCCGGGCGGCCACGGCGGCGTCAATGGCCTCACAGACCATGTCAGCGCCGACATGGTCGGCCACGACGTGCCCCAGGACCCGCCGCGAATGCCCGTCCCGGATCGCGCACAGGAACATGTCACCCTCACCGCAGGTCAGGTACGTGATGTCCGTCATCCAGACCGCATCCAAGCGCCCCTGATCGAAGCGCCGGCGGACCCGGTCCGGCGGGAACGACGCCATCGGATCAACCACCGTGGTGCGAACTTTGAAGGTCCGTGGGCTGATCCCCTCGATCCCGACCTCGGCCATGATCGCCGCGACAGTCTTCTCGTTCACCGTCTCACCACGCTCACGCAGCTCGGTGGTGACCCGCGGAGACCCGTACGTGCCCTTGGACTCGGCGTGCACGTCCAGGACCTTCACCGTCAGGTCCGCGCGCCGCTGCTGACGCGGCGAGAGCACCGCCTGAGCCAGCAGCGTGGCCCGGCGCACGTACGCGTAGTACCCCGAGGCCGAAACCTGCAGCAGCCGCGCCATCCGGCGTACCGAGAACCTCTGCGGGAAGCGGGTATCAGGCTGGGATACGGACGATTCCGAGTCGCCGGGATTGGGTGTGGGAGCGTCGGGGGCGGCGTACTTCGCCATCAGATCGAACCGCGTGGATTCTTCTGCATCGCGGCGAAGTACGCCGAGGCTTTTACCAGGAAGGCGTTGTCCTTCTCCAGCTCGCCCACCTGCCGGCGTAACCGCAGGAGCTCCGCCCGCTCGGCCGCCTCCAGCGGCTTCACCCCCGCGACCTCGGCCGCGCCCACCCGGCGCCGCTCGTCCTTGACCCAGACGCTCAGCATCCCCGGATCGATCCCCAGCTCCCGGGCGACCTCAGAGATCATCCGGTCCGAATCGATCACCCGATGGGCAGCCTCAACCTTGTACTCAGCCGTGTACGACCGGCGCTTACGAGCAGGCACGATAGACATCCTTCCAGCAGGACCGTGATCCTGCTAAATCGGTGTCCACTTCCCGGGGGGAGAGCCTCAGACCGCGGCCCAGGTGCCGTAGCCGTAACTGCCGCAGAAAATGATCACCTCCCGCCGGGGGTTGAACGGGTTCGGGCAGCGGATCATCACCCCGCAGTCCGTCCTCAACCCCAGCGGCCCGACCTCCGGACCGTGCACCTGCTGCGACTGCACGTCGACAATGATGGGCACCCGCCAGGAAGGAAGGCGGCGCCGGCCGAACCGGCTGCGTTCGACGCCGTCGACGAGGGGGAGTTCCACTCGCGCGCGGTCGCTGCGCAAGGCCTCCAGCCGGGCCGGGCTCACCTCGGTGAAGTGGATTCCCAGCGCCGTGCGGGTGAGCACCTCGTGGGTCAGGGAGTTGGCGTCGGGGCCGCCCAACAGGATCAGGTTGCCGTGCAGGCTCGCCGCCGAACGGGTTCCGTGCCCGACGTGCTCGTCGTGGTAGGAGACGGAGAACCGCTTGAAGCCGATCTTGGCCAGGTGGGTGGACAGCTCGTTCAGTGCGATGTTGTCGCCGGCCCCGACGACTCCGGACGGCTCGAAATCATTGAGCCGGAACCGGCCCACGACGACGCTGAGGTCCTCACTGACCAGCGGCCGCCAGAATCGGCGGGCGCGATGATTGACGACGAGTTGGGTCAGACGAGTCCAGGCCAGGCCCAGGAGAAAAGCAACGAAGGAGGTGGCTATTCCCCAGGTGATCTCGTCGTACCAGCCGGGCACCGACAGGGCCGGTCAGAGCGGCCCGGATTGATCGACAGGGTTGTCGCCCGGCTCCAGGAGGTCGAATTCGGCGTTGCGCACGCCGGCCAAAAAGGCCAACCATTCGTGATGGGTGAAGGCGATGACCGGGCCGTCGGGCCGTTGGGAGTGTCGGACCAGGACGGCTGATGTTTCGGCTCGCACTTCCACGCAGTTACTCGACCCGCTGAAAGAACTGATGTGCCAGCGACGATGGATCAAGGACATGGCAGACTCCCTCAGCGCTTCCCCGTGGCCCTCGTGAAACCCCGAGCAACCAAGTGGCGACTGGTGCCCGGAGCACGAGTGTAAGCGGCAAAACGGCTAATCGACCATAGACGGACATCGCTCATCTACGGCCGACGCGGAGCCGGTCGCTGTTAGGACCCTTGCTTTGATCACACCGCCAGGCTCAATGCCTCCCTGTCGTCGGGTTGCTCAGGCTCAAGGAAAGAGGATCTTCTCTAGTTCGGCGGGCTTGGTGGCTCGATCTTCCATGTCGAGGAAGATGTCCAGCAACCCGGCGGTCTGGTCCGGCTCGTCGCGGGTAATGGTAGTGATCCGGCTCTCCAGGAACAGCACGTTGTCATCGGCCGGATCCGGGAACTCCAGCAGCACAAAGGGCCCCCGCATGCCGGGGTAGGCGTCGGAGCCAAACGGCACGACCTGGATGCTGATGTGCGGGCGAGCGCTCAGCGCGACGAGCTGCTCCAATTGCCGGCGCATGACCGTGGACCCACCCACCTGCTGGCGGATGGCCGCTTCGCCGACGATGAAGAACAGTTCGGGCGGCGTCTCGCGGTCGAGCAGCTCCTGGCGCAGGAGGCGCAACTGGACCTGCCGATCAATGTCTTCCATCGACATTTGAAAGGTGTTCTTCAGCAGGGCCCGAGCATATTCCTCGGTCTGCAGCAGCCCTGGCACCAGGAGGCTCTCGAACTGGCGCAGCAGCGAGCAGGATTCTTCGTAGCCGAAGAAGGTGATCGCTTCCTGGCCGGTCACGTCCCGGAACTCCTGCCAGGACGACTGACGGCGGGCTTCCTTGGCCATGGCCTCCAGGTCGGCCCGCTCGTCGACGTCGTCGATGTTGTACAGCCCCAGCAACGCGCGAAGATCCGTTGTGGAGAGAGCCACCGTGCCAGTCTCCACGCGTATCACCTTGCTGGCGCTCCAGTCGAGAGCGACCGCCACGTCCCGCTGGGTGAGATCAGCTTGGAAGCGCAGTCGCTTGAGCTCCTTGAGGAGGCGTCGCCTCGCGGCGGCCGGATCTTGGAAGCTCGTGACCAACCTGTTCACCCCGTTCCGGGGCTGACCAGAGGTCGGATCTTCACCCCGCTCGTATGCCGGGCGGCAAGGTGACACCAAGCCGCTTGATAGCTGGACGTCAGCATAGCCGCTTTCGGCGTATGTACGGACAGCCAGGCTACGACGCGCGGGCCAGCTTTCGGCCACATTGTTATCGGCTATGCGCCGAACGGGGTTCGGCAGGGATTCGGCGGTCATGACACCGACTTGCGCGGCTTGGGAAGCCAGGGCTCGCCGGGGTTGAGAACTTCCGTGGTGTGCTGGTCGAGCTTGAGTTCGGCGAGCAGCCGGTCGACCGACAGAGCCGACCCGAGCCGTTGTGACCAGTCGTCCGTGTGCTCGGTCCAAGTGCGCAGATCGACCATGAGGTCCTGGAAGTACCCCGACATCAAGCCGGCGGACTCACGCAGGTCGCTGGGATAGATGGCCAGGGCGGCCCGCAGTGCTCCTTCGACATCGTTGATCACCTGGTGCTCGGTGGGGCCGTAATCGTCGTAGAACTGCGTGAGCATGTGGGCGATCATCGACTTGCGGGCATGGACGACGTCGAGCCAGTAGTCGGGCCGGCGGGCCAGGTCGGCACGCTCCGAGGGAAACACGTCGGACAGGTTGTAGAGCCCCTCGGCAAAGACGTCGCCGAGCTCCTCGCTGCGGGCCCGAACCACCTGGAACGGGTAATAGGCGGCCTGGTGGATCGAGCCGATGCGCTTGACCGCACTCGAAGGCGAGCTGTGAGCGTCTCGCATCATGACGAAGAACAGAAACAGCCAGTCCTCGTCATAAGTGGCCGGAAAGAACGGCACATCGGCGTGGCAGCGAACGACGATGGCGCCGCCGCTGATGAACTCGTCCTGCGGCAGACCGGCGAACTTGCGCACATGGCAGACCACGCTGTTGTCGTCGAAGTCCTCCTGCACGTAGCCCGCCGCCATCAGGCTCTGGTCGTGGCGAAAGTCAGCCAGGACGTCGTCAAAACGCAGGGTCACCTCCCGAGGCAGATGGTCGGCGCCCAGCTGTGAGGCCCGGCGCGTGGTGATGTCGTCGTCAAGGAACAGGACGGTTTCCCAGCCGGCCAGAATCCCCATCAGCAGCGGGAGGTTGCGCTTGGTGGCCAGGTCGCTGCGCCGATACCGGGTGGCGACCGGATGCCGGGAGTTGCGGAAGTCGGGTAGCGGCAACCCGGCGTTCTTGGGCAGATCGATGACGATCGTCGGGCGGTCTCCGGTCGCGGCCAGCTCGGCCGGGAAGGGACGCTTGGTCGCCGCCCCACTGCGAAGCACGACGAATTGCGCCCCCCGCGTCGAGGCGATCCAGGAGGCCAGCCGCAGCCCTTCGCAGGACTGCTCCAGTGGCCGGCTGGTCGGGCAGACCACCGCGGACAGTTGCGCGTGGGCCGCCTCGGGCGCGTAGCGCGGAACGCGGCCGATGATGTTCAGATGCGACGGCTGGTGGGAGCCCAGTTGCCCTGCGACTCTAGGATCTTGCCGCTCGCCGGGCGTAAGCTGAGTGACGGACATGTTGGATTCCAGGCCGGATGAATAACGTGTTCCCTCGGCTGGGTCGGCGTTCCCGCGTCGATCCAGCCGTCTTTTGGTGCTGCGGTTGATCGTTCTGAGGGGGGCGGGCCACGGCGGGTGGTCTCGACCGACCTCCGCGAGTGGGCCTGGTTGCTCTGACACGGTGCTCACCTTTCGTAGGCGTGCTCTCGAGGTGCCGATCGGTGGTTGCAGCTCGCCGGACGGATGTTCGACAAGTGCCTTTCGGGAAGTCAGCCAACCGAAGTGCAGCCAGCAGTCAGTCGGCGGACGTCCCGGTGGATCTCTGCGCTGTATCGAGCTGCTTAGAGCCAATCAGCTACATAGCTGTCAGTCTGCCAGCCTTTGGCGACTTGTGCCAGTGAGCTGCCTCCGTGATGTGTCGTCGACCAGGTCGAACTGGCTCGGACGCCGTTCGGGGAGTCGGGTACGGTCGCGGCCGGATCAAGTAGTAGGACGTCGAGGAGGACCTGTGCCGATTGTTGTCGTGGCCACCATTCGCCCGTTGCCGGAGCACCGGGACGCCGTGATCGCGGCGTTCGTCAACGAGATCCCGGCCGTACATCAGGAGGCCGGGTGCCAGCTGTACGCGCTGACGGAGATGGCTGATCGCCTGGTGATGGTCGAGCAGTGGGAGAGTCGCGAGGCCCTGGAGGCGCACAGTACGGGTGAGGCCCTTCAGCGCCTGGGTGTGGCCAACGCGGGCAAAATGGCCGAGCCGTCGGAGGTGCTGGTGCTGAACCCGGTTCCGGCCGGCGAGCCGGCTCGGGGTCAGGTTCGCAGCTAAGGGGCCTCGAGCTACACTTCAGCGGGTAAGCAGCTTCTCAAAAGTAAGCGCCCCGTGACCGGGAGAGATCCGGTCCGTGGCGGCGGCTTCGGAAGGGTCTCGATCTCATGAGCAACAGCATCAAAGTCGACATCTGGTCCGACATCGCCTGCCCCTGGTGCTTCATCGGCAAGAGAAAATTTGAGACGGCGATCGCCGGCTTCCCGGGCCAGGTCGAGGTCGAGTACCACTCCTTCGAGCTGTCCCCGGACACGCCCACCGACTTCGAGGGCAGCGAGGTCGACTACCTGGCCCGGCACAAGGGCATCGCCCCGGCCCAGGCGCAGGCCATGCTGACCAACGTCGTCGGCATCGCCGAGGCCGTCGGCCTGCACTACGACTTCGATGCGCTGCACCACACGAATACGGTCAAGGCCCACCAGCTCCTGCACTACGCCAAGACCAAGGGCGCCCAGGTCGACGTGAAGGAGCGCCTGCTCAAGGCCTACTTCGAGGACGGGCGCCATCTGGGCCGGCTCGACGTCCTGGCCGACATCGGGGCCGAGGCCGGATTCGACCGTGACGACGTGCTGCGTTCGCTGCAGGAGGACGAGTTCCTCGCCGACGTCCACGCCGACCAGGCGCAGGCGATCGAGTACGGGATCAACGGCGTCCCGTTCTTCGTGTTCGACCAGCGGTACGGGGTCTCCGGCGCGCAGGACCCGGCCGTGTTCCGCAACGTCCTCGACACGATCACCCGCGAAGCCACGGTCAGCTCATGACGCCCGCGAACGGCGCCCCGAAGCTCACCATGCTGGGCTCGCCCGACGCGCTCGCCTGTGAGGGGGACGCTTGTCTGGTGCCCGAGGCCGAGCTGCCGGTCGAAACGACCAACCGCCAGTCGAATCGCAAGGAGTCACGGCCGATCTCGGGTGGCTGAACCCGCCGGCGCCGTAGATCAGGGTGGGTATCTCGGCTGGGCGCGACAGACTCGTCGGCAGGCTCGTGGAGACGACGGGCTCTTCTCGCGTGGGCGTCTGGCAGGAACGCGACATCACCGTCGAGATCGATGCGGACTCCGTCCCGGCCGTGGCAGGGTCGAGCCAGCCGATGCACAGACGGCTCTGGATGCGACCTTTCAACTGTGGGGACAGACGTGTCGACAACAAGTCTCGAAGCCAAGGCCCAGACGTTCCGTTCGCTGCACGCCGGATCGATCCTGGTGCTGCCGAACGCCTGGGATGCAGCCAGCGCCGTCCTGATGGTCGAAGCCGGCGCACCGGCGATCGCCACCACCAGCGGAGGCATCGCCTGGTCGCTGGGTCGCGCCGACGGCCAGCAACTCACCCGTGAGGCCATGGTTGAGGTGGTTGCCCGGATCGCCGCCGCAGTGGACGTGCCGGTCACCGCCGACATCGAGGGCGGGTACGGAACGCAACCGCAAGATGTGGCCATGACTGTGCGGGGCGTGGTTTCGGCCGGAGCCGTCGGGATCAACCTGGAGGACTCCGGTGCCCCGGATGGGGGCCTGTTCAGCATCGAGGCCCAGTCCGCGCGTCTCGCCGCTGCCCGTGAGGCCGCTGGGCGCAGCGGCCTGGATGCCCTGGTGATCAACGCGCGCACCGACGTGTATCTCTTCGGGATCGGCCTCGAGGAGGAGCGCCTGGACCATGTCCTCGCCCGCGCCGCGGCCTACGCCGATGCCGGCGCCGACGGCATCTTCGTGCCCGGTCTCACCGATCTCGCCGCCCTGGACAAGATCGTCTCCGGATCCCGTCTGCCGGTGAACGTGATGGCCGGTCCCGGCGGGCCGAGCGTGGGTGAGTTCGCCTCGGTGGGCGTGCGGCGTCTCAGCGTAGGCACCGCGCTGAGCCAGGTGGCCTATTCGCTGGCGAAGGCCTCGACCCAGGAGTTGCTGCGGGAGGGCACCTTCACCCACCTGGATGGTGCGCTGGACTTCGGCCGAATCAACGCGTTGTTCGCCGCCCGCGCCCACTGACCGGCAGAGTCAGATCATGTATCTGGAGCGGGAGCACTGTGTGCGAGCCGTCCAGGCAAAAGACGATCGCTTCGACGGCTGGTTCTTCACCGCTGTCCTGACCACCCGCATCTACTGCCGGCCCGGATGCCCAGCCGCCCCACCCAGGCCTGAGAACATGAGCTTCTACCCCAGCGCTGCTGCCGCCCAGGAGGCCGGGTTCCGCGCCTGCAAGCGTTGCCGCCCGAATGCCGCCCCGGGCTCGCCGCAGTGGAACGAGCGGGCCGACCTGGTCTCACGGGCCATGCGACTGATCAGGGACGGAGTCGTCGATCGGGACGGGGTCAAGGGCCTGGCCGCGCATCTGGGCTACAGCGTGCGACAGGTGGAGCGTCAGCTGCTGGCCGAGCTGGGAGCAGGACCCTTGGCCTTGGCCCGGGTCCAGCGAGCCCAGACCGCGCGACTGCTCATCGAGACCACCGCCATGCCGCTGGGCCTCCTCGCCGCTACGGCCGGGTTCTCCAGCGTGCGCTCGTTCAACGAGACCGTCCGCGAGGTCTTCGCCATGACCCCCAGCGAGCTGAGGGTCCGGGCGGCGGGAACGGCCCAGCCGCCTCAGACGCCCGGCACCATCAGCCTGCGCTTACCTTTCCGGCGCCCGCTGTGCCCGGACAACCTGTTCGGGCACCTGGTGGCCACGGCCGTTCCCGGCGTGGAGGAATGGCGCCAGGGTGCCTACCGGTGCGCGATCCGGCTGCCGCACGGTCACGCCGTCGTCAGCCTGCGCCCGATGCCGGAGTACATCGCCTGTGAGCTTTCCCTGAGCGATCTGCGCGACCTGGCCACCGCGATCAGCCGGTGCCGTTGGCTGCTGGACCTGGATGCCGATCCGATCGCCATCGATGAGCTGCTCACTCACGACGGCCGGCTGGCCCGTCTGGTCCGCCAGCACCCCGGGCGACGCGTACCGCGCACCACCGACCCGGCCCAGTTCGCCGTGCGGGCCGTCCTGGGACAGCAGGGCTCCACCGCGGCGGCCCGCACCCGTGCGGCTCGCCTGGTCCAGGCCCACGGTGAGCCCATCGAGGATCGCCATGGGGGGCTCACCCACCTGTTTCCCAATCCCGCCGCCCTGGATGCGCTCGACCCCGAGGCCCTGGCCGTGCCCCGCAGCCGGCGGGCCACGCTGCAGGGGCTGGTCCGGGCCCTGGGGGCGGGCCAGTTGGACCTCGGTATCGGAGGCGACTGGGACCAAGCCCGCGCCCAGCTGTCAGGGCTGGCGGGAATCGGTCCCTGGACGATCGAATCCATCGCCATGCGAGCGCTCGGCGATCCGGACGCCTTCGCGGCCACCGATCTCGGCATCCGGATCGCGGCCGAGAAGCTGGGCCTGTCGACGAAGGCCAAGGATCTCCGGGAGCGCTCGGCCAGGTGGCGACCCTGGCGCGCCTATGCCGGGCAGCACCTGTGGGCCACCGGTGAGCTCGGCTCCCGATGTGCCGGCCAATTACCTGGATGCTGTTGTGACCAGCGGGGCCACCTGCCGGGTGAACCGGACGAGCTGATCCTCGAGGTCGTCGAGCGGCCACAGGAAGATCTCGTCGATGCCGGCTTCGGCGTACTCGCTCAGCAGTGACGCGCAATGCTCGACCGATCCGACCAGGACGCGCGGGACGAGGTACTCCACCGGCCGGTTCACCATCGCGGACAGCCGGTTCAGGTGCTCGTCGCGGCGGCGCGGGTCGTCGGTGATGTACGTCCACATGGTCGCCAGCGCACAGTCGAACCCGGTGAGGTCGCCCCGGACGGTTGCCAGCGTTTCGCGAGCCGCAACCGCCTGGGCCGGCGTCACGTTGTAGGCCGAGCCGATCCACCCGTCGCCCAGTCGCGCTGCGCGGCGCAGCCCGGCCGGCGATCCCCAGCTCGCGACCCAGATCGGTGGTCCGTCGAAGCGGGCCGGCGCCGGGCGCAGTTCCGGACCTTCCTCGCGCAGGGCGCTGCGCAGGAAGCGCACCGACTCGCCGAAGCGGGCCCAGCGCTGGTCGAAGGGCACTGCCGCGAGTTCGTAGTCGCGCGCGGCGGAACCCGGGCCGACCCCCAGGACGAGCCGGCCGCCCGACAGCAGGTCGAGGGCTGCCGCCGTCTTGGCCAGCGTCGCCGCGCCCCGGACCACCGGCAGCGCCACCGTGGTCGCCAGCCGCAGCGGACCGCTGGCCTCGATCACGCTGGCCAACGCGACGATCCCGTCCAGCCAGGGCCGGGGGAAGACCAGATGGTCGTTGGCCCCCAGGGACGCGAAACCCAGCTCACGGGCCGCCGTCACGTAGTCGTGCAGGCGCCCCACCGGCCAACCCTCACCGTTGATGTCGATCAGCGGCAGGTGAGCACCGAATCGCATGCACGCACGCTACCGGCTCAGCCGAGAACGACAGTGCTCAGCGGTACTCGGGGTTGGGGAAGTCGAACCGGGCTCCGGCGTCCCATTCGCGTCGCTGGTTGCCGTGGGCGGGGATTCCGCCGTTCTGCTTGAGCATTCGGGCCAGGTGCATCAGGTTCCAGGTCATGAACGTGGTGTTGCGGTTGGTGAAGTCGTTGTCGAGGCCCTCGCGGCTGCCGTCGTCGCGGGCGTCACCGTAGCTCGGGCCGGGGCCGGCCTCGCCGATCCACCCGGCGTCCGATTGTGGGGCGATGCTGTACCCGATGTGCTGGAGGCTGTAGAGCACGTTGGACGCGCAGTGCTTGATCCCGTCCTCGTTCCCGGTGATCAGGCAGCCTCCGACGCGACCGTAGTACAGCCACTGGCCCTTGTCGTTCAGCTCCCCGGAGTGGGCGTACAACCGCTCGATGATCTTCTTGGTCTGGCTGCTGTTGTCGCCGAGCCAGATCGGGCCGGCGATGACCAGGATGTCGGCCGCGATGACCCGGGCGAACAGCTCCGGCCAGGCATCGGTGGGCCACCCGTGCTCTCGCATGTCCGGGTAGACGCCGGTGGCGATGTCGTGGTCGACGGCCCGGAACTCATCGACGCTGACGCCGTGGGCGGTCATGATGCTCGCGCTGGCGTCGATGAGCAGCTGGGTGTGGCTGGGCCCGGGCGAGCGGGTCAGGGTGGTGTTGACGAACAGGGCTTTGAGGGCGGAGAAGTCCAGGTCGGTCTCGGTCATCGTCGGATCGTAGGCCCGGGTCCCGGCCTCGCGGCGGCGTCCGGAACTGACGAGTTGCTTACGGACTCGTGCCGGTGACCGGCGAATCGTGCCCACGGCGCGGCGCCGGGGGATGGCCGCGACGTTCTCGGGGAGAAGGTAGGCGATGCGCGCTCAGTTGTCGTGGTGACGAGGCTCTATGGCTCAAGTGGCTGCGGCCGTCCGAAGAAGTATCCCTGTGCGAGGCTGACGCCGAGATCCTGGAGCATCCGAGACTCGGCCTCGGTCTCCACTCCTTCGGCGACGAGAAAAGCATCCGCCTGCTCCGCGAAAGTCACGAAGGACCGAGTCAGAGCCTGCCGGGCCGGGTCCGTGTCGATGTCTCGCACGATCTCGAGGTCAAGTTTGATGATGCTCGGTCTCAACTTGAGGATGTGCCGGAAGCTGGCGTATCCGGCGCCGGCATCGTCGACGCCGACCTGGATTCCGGCTGAGCGAAGCCGATCGGTGACCGTGGTCAGTTCGTCGTAGTCATCTACTTCGGCGTGCTCAGTGACCTCGATGCCGACCCGGTCACCGGCGTGACTCAACAGGAGGTCCTGGACCTCTGGAACCAGCAACGCCCGCACGGACAGGTTCACCCCCAACCACATGGCCGGCGGCAGCGCCGGCAGGCGATCGAAGGCGCGGCGCACGGCCAGCAGCTCAAGGCCAACCCCGAGGCCGGCGCGTTCGGCGGCCAGGAAGACGTGGGCTGGAGTCGGGAACCATGCATCCTCGAAGCGAGCCAACGCCTCGTAGGCCACCGGGATGCGCTCCGGAAGGCGAACGACGGGCTGAAAGACCATCCGGAAGGACTCGTGCCGCAGGATAGAACGAATCCGTGCGGTTTCGGCGAGCCGGCCTGCCTGGGCCGTTGCTGCCGGGCTCTGCAGATGAGCGATGACTGGTTCGCTCATCAGCTCCATGAACGGCTGCACCTCGTCGGCCTGCTCGGGCCCGTTCGGGCTGCCGATACGGCGCAGACAGCACATGGTGCCGATGACCCGAGAATGTTCCCCGATGAGGGGAACGCAGACGAGAACGGCGACGCCCAGGGCGGGTTCCAGTCCGGGCAGGCCTCCTGCCGGTTGCCGTCGGTTCTGGCTGACCACCGGCGACCCCTGCTGGGCCAGGACCTTCACGTACAACGAGGTGATCACGGGCCAGGATTCGTCGGCAATCAGGGCGAGCGACACGGGATCGCCGTCGGCGGCCAAGATGGACTGTTGACCTTCGCCGAAATGAGAGATCCACACCACGTCCATGCCCAGGTGCTGTCGCGTGACGCGCAGCAATGCCTGGAGTGCGGGATCGGCGTGGTCTGCAGCCGGCGATGCCAAGGTGGTGGGCGTGGTCGGGACGAACGTGGCCAAAACACCTCCCCGGACGACGGGCGCTGGCTTCAGAACCCCGGGCCTGTTGTCGGTTCTGCCAGCGACTGACTGAAGCTATCCATCGCCCCTGATCGGTAGGTGGGCTTCAGTAAATCTGTCCGGATAATATCGGTAGATCATCTTATTCTGCCTGTGCGGAGACTAGGTACCGAGGCAGCATTCAGCCTCCGGGGCGCAGCAGTTCCAAGAGGGCGAGTACCCGGCGGTGCTCTTCCAGCGACGGCGCGACCCCCAGCTTGTCGAAGATGTGCTCGACGTGGTCTCCCTGGAAGGCGACGGATCGCTCTCCTTCAGCAAGGATCGCTCAGATGGAAATGAAGCTCGAGGTCGTGCAGGTTCCGGTCTCCGAGGTGGACAGCGCGCGAGATTTCTACGCCGAGCGGCTCGGATTCACCCTGGACATCGACCGGGTGGTGCCCGGCGGCATGCGCGTCGTGCAGCTCACGCCGCCGGGCTCCGGCTGCTCCATCCACCTGGTCGAGGGCGGGGAGCCGCTGAGCGGGCTCACTCTGGTCGTGTCCGACATCGTGGCCGTGCAGGCCGAACTGATCGGGCGAGGCGCTCCTGTCGGCGAGGTCATCCACTACGAGGACGGCCAGCAGGTGCCCGGCCACAGCGACCAGCCGTGGAGCTCGATGGTGTTCTTCGCCGACCCGGACGGCAACAAGTGGATCATGCAGGAGCGCCCGGCCGAATAGCCACGTCGGTCTCCTGACCGGATCGCAGCGTCAGTAGAGCAGGGCCCGCGTGCCGGGGATGACCCACTGCCGGTCGATGCGGCCGGACTCGACGACCAGGACGGCAATCCCACCGCGCTCGCCGTCCGACCAGGTGCCGGCCACCGTCTGGCGGGCGACGTCGACGACCCGCTCGCGGTGCCACGGGTGTGCGTTGGCGGTGAGCTCGAGCAGCTCCTGACGGCTGAGTGGCTCGGCGACGGCGGGCGCGCCTGCTCCGGGGCCGTCCGCCAGGTCGGAGCGAGGGTCGTAGGACGGGATGGTCCAGTTCTCGACCACGAGCCCGTCGCGCAGCACGCACACGTCGGCCCCGGTGAGGACCTCCCCGTTACGGCGGGTCAGGTCCCAGGTGTAGGCGAGGCGGTCGTCACCGTCGATCACCAGGGTGCGGGTGCGGAAGACGTTGCCGACCTCGTGCTGGTAGGTGGCGACGAACTTCTCGGTCGCCCCCGGCCCGACCACGTCGTCGAGGGCCGGCGTGCGGCCGGACCACTGTCGCGCGTCCTCGGTCAGCAGCTCGTGGGCCAGTGCGGCGTCCTGGCTCCACATGCGGCACCACGCGGCGGGGATCTCTTCAGGAGTGAATGTCATAGCTCTAGCCTCGACCGCTTCTGCGACACCGTTGTGTCGGTGTTTATCGCCGGTGACCAGTGAGGCGCGTCACTCCAGGGTGGGTGCGCACGCCCTGGTCGCTCGCGGATCGGGCCTGCCGTGATCCGCTCGATCACGGCGCCCAGGTCGGCGCCCGGATCGGCGTCCCAGGGCAAGCACCCGTGGGCCCCTGTCGGGACCCACGGGCCTGATGGAGCCTTGCGACGAACCGGACGGGGAATATCAGGCGGTGCGCGTCAGCCACCAGATCTGGTCGTCGATGAGCTTGTTGCTGACGTTGTGGCAGTCCCAGATGATCAGCTGCTGACCCCTGACGGACGTGCCGGCGTTGCCGCCGGCAATGGCCAGGCACCGGCCGCTCTTGCGGTTCTGCAGATACACGGCCTCGTCGCTGTTCGGCGTGTTACTGGGATAGATCGACCTCGGGGAGTTGAGGAACGTCCACTGCTGCTCCGTGTGCCCGCTCTCGCGGTCCCACTGGATGACCTTCGAGCCGTTGGCGGTCGCGCCGCCACTGACGGCCATGACCTTCTGACCATTGGCGTTGATCAGGTAGAACCACTGGTCGCCATCCGGGTCGTACACCTGCCACTGCTGCTCGTTGCGGTAGGTGATCGTGCCCGGAACGTAGGGACCGCTCCACTGGATGACCGGGGCCCCGCTGTCGGTGCGGGCGCCGGAGACGGCGGCCCAGAAGCCGCTGGTGGGGTTGTCGAAGGCGTACCAGGCGCCCGTGGAGGGCGTCCCCGCTTGGGCGATACCCGGAGAGAGCACAACTGCCAGTAGGGCGGCAAAGATTGCTGCGGCGATGGAGCCAGGGTGCTTCATTTCCACCTCTCGAAGGAATGATTAGTGACAGAATCATTTCAGGCGAGGTGCTGCCGCACAACATATTTCAACGACATTTGCGATGCGGTCGGGTCTATCGGAGTCTGCGCAGAAACGGATCCTGTTCGCCACCAACGGTGGATGTCGGAGAAGGAAATGTTGACCCTGACCACTTCGGCAAGAAGGCATCCAACCGCGGGGGGCGGGTTTGCCATGATCAAATGTGCGCCTTCGGCCACCGGATGCTGCACCTGTGGCACCAGCATTGGATCTTGGTCACCGTGCTGGCATCCCTGGCCAAAGGCTGGTCCGGGGCTGCGCACCTGGTCGAGACCGCGAACGTCCCAGTTCACAGCGGAAGGTTGTCGTAGCTGGCCTCGAAGACCTCGACCTCCTCGCCGAACCGGTCCGCGAGGCTGCGCTCCAGGGTGAAGACGGACGTCGGGCTGGACACCTCGATCCTCGTGTTCCGGGTGTGCGCGCTGGAGGGAATGGTGAGGTGAAGGTGGATCCGGCCCGGGGCCAGGATCGTGGAGGCGCTCACCCCGACGAAGCCGCGGCGCGGCGAGGGGATGGGCGCTTCCGAGCGGCTCGTCGAGGTGTTCATGGCTTCTCCTGGTGATCTCTGTGCGAGGAATCGGCCCTCGCTCCGTGAGATCCAGCCTGCGTTCCCGGGCCCCCCGCCCACAGCGGGGTTCCCCCTCTTCCCGAACAGCCCTCATGGGGGATTGGCGGTGCCGGGGTCGCTACCGGCGAGCAGCTAGCGCCCCTGCCACTGCTGCTTGGTGATCTCGCAGCGCACGCCCCCGAGTTCGGATCCTTCGACCATCTGCATGTCGGGCGGCGTAGGTATGGTCTCCGTGACGGTCATGTTGAGCTTCTCCATGACCCGGCGCGAACCATGGTTGACGGACATCGTTTCGGCCCAGACCAGGCGTACAGCCAGTTCGGTGAAACCCTTGGTCAGCAGGGCTCGCGAACCTTCGGTGGCATACCCCTGGCCCCAGGCTGCCTGCCTCAGCCGGTAGCCAAGTTCGACCTCGTCCAGTGGACCGTCGCGCCTTGGGCGCAGGCAGAACCAGCCGATGAACGCACCGCTGTCCTTCTCGCGCGCGGCGAACAGCCCGAAGTCGGCGCCCCACCTCTCGTAGCCGGCCAGAATGCTCGGCAGGTCGCGCTCGCGGACCAACTGCGGCTCAGTCGCCTCACCTCCGCTCAGGTAACGCATCACCTCCGGATCGCTGTCCAGTTCGATCAGCAGGTCAGCGTCATCGGCAGTGAAGCGGCCCAAGGTCAGGCGCTCGGTCTCCAGATAGGTAGGCACCGGCCGATCATCCTGGAATCAGGCCGGGCACCCCAACGGTTTTCCTCGGAGGACTGCTCTCCGGACTTCGGAGGTTCGCGCGGTCAACGAGCGCCGCGTCCCGCGAGGGTGCACCGTGTGGTCCATGTCCACTCCGAGCGCGTCCACCGTCACCCAGCCCACCGGTATCAATCACATCCGGCTGACCGTGACCGACATCGCCGTCTCCAAGGCCTTCTACAGCAGGGTGTTCGGTGTGAGTCCGAGCATGGACTTCAGTGACCAGGCTGGCGATCCGGCGGTTCGGCAGGACCCGGAGCGCCTCTACGGGGGATGCACGTTCACGTTCGGTACTCAGATTCTGGGTCTGCGCCCTGTGGCGGAGGCGGGAGACCGGTTCGACTCCACCCGCGTGGGATTGGACCATGTCAGCCTCAGTGTCGACTCCGTCGACGCGCTGGAAGAGGCAGCCAAGCGACTGAGCGACGCGGGCATCACTCACGGCGAGGTCACGCGGCTCAGCTTCGGCCTGGCGATCCTGTCCATTCAGGACCCGGACGACATCAACCTCGAACTGGCCGCACCGTTGCCCGAGGGTCAGAACGCATCCGAGTGATGATCACGTCTCCGGAGCGGTCAGCTGCCCAGGGTGAGGGCGAGCGCGACGGCAACCAGTACGACCAGGACGAGGCCGAGCAGGGGCAGGGCGGCACGCCGACGCCCCCGAGGGTTGGTCCTCAACCCGTGGGCGAACAGCCCTACCTGCTCGATCCGGTTCTCGATGCCGGCGGCACCGGTCTCTAAGGCTCGAAGCTGCTCATCGGCACGACTCATGCCACCACTCTACGCCGCCGAACCGGCACAAAGCGGGCGAGCGACCGAACGGCTCGGGCCATGTGTTCGAGCCGGTGTGGGGGCGTTGATATCCTCGCCAATGATCACTTGCGTCGTCGAGTACGTCATCGATCCGAGCCGGATCGACGCCTTCGAGCAGTTCGCCCGCCGCTGGATCGAACTGGTCAACCAGCACGGCGGTCAGCACCACGGTTACTTCCTGCCGGGCGAAGGGGCCAGTGACAAGGCGCTGGCCCTGTTCAGCTTCCCGAGTTTCGCCGCCTACGAGCAGTACCGCAGCCTGTTCGGCGTCCACCCCGACTTCGTCGAGGCCGACCGCATCCGGGACGAGAGCGGGTGCGTCCTGCGTTACGACCGCACGTTCATGCGTCCGCTGCTTGCGACCGACCTGACCTCGCTCGCTGGCCCGGTCAGCGACCCGGCGCAGGCCGAGTGAAGGCATTCTCGTGGGTCATTGACGCCAGAGACCCGAACATCGTCAGCAGACAAGATCCTCAGATCTCAGTGATGCGCGACACCGTCGCCCCAGGCGACTCGGTCCAGGGCGGCTTCAAGGCCCTCCACATCGGCGACGTCGTAGAAGGCCACGGGAGCGGACGTGCCGAATAGCCCCTCCATGCCTGTGTTCCCGTACATGCCCGTGTTCCCGTGCATACTGAGCGCCCGAGACTGGTTGCCGGACCCGAAGGTCACCGTGAGGTGGTTGTGCCGCCGCCGGCGGGTGACGGAGATGCCGCTGCCGGCCAGGAGTTGGTCGGTGACGCCGGAGCCGATGTGAATGATGGCCCGCCGGTCGGTGAGCCCGTACACGGTGCGCCGCTTCCGGCGGGCCTTGACCACGAACCGCCCGGCCACGAAGTACACGCCGACCACGACGAAGATCAGACCCCAGGCGTAGAAGAACGGCGAATCACCGGAACTGATCGCAGTGGCTTCCCAGAAGACGGCGAACGCGCACCAGGCGATGCTGAACGGGATCAGGAGCCCGTCAGCAGCGGCGAACCGGACGGCGGGATCGGAGCGTCCGACCCACAGCAGGTGCTCACCGGGGCGGACGAGCTGCTGGATCTGCGCCCGGTCCTGCTCGGGTGAGGGTGAAGTCATGACCGGATCATGCCTCAGCCCGACCGGGTCGGCACGGCAGGCGCGAATACCGCCGTCGATCTACGATCGGCGATCACGCAGGTGAGCGAGGAGGCGGTGCCGGGTGTCGCAAGCCACCACGCAGGACGCCTCTCGGGAGAGCGAGATCCAGGCGCTGACGGCGTTCCTGCAGAGCGAGCCCGAGCAGTGGCCCAGTTTGGTGCCGCAGATGCTGGATGCCGTCGGCAGGCCTCGGCTGCGGGAGATCGTCGAGACGGCGCGGCGCCGGGTCGGCCGCTTCGAGGCGGTCACGGATTCGCCCGAAGGTCTGGTGATCGTCGGGCATCACGCGCGGGCCCTGGCCTGGGTGCTCGTGGACGGCCACGGTGAACTGACCAACCTGCTGATCGGTGGTCGTGGTCCGCGCCGGTTCATCTCACGGGCCGCCCGGCTGCGACTGGCTCGGGCCGTCCTTCTCGTGGCCCTGGTGATCGTCGATGTCCAGGCATGGACGACGAGCGCGGCGTCCTTCTGCGTGGGTGCGGTACTTCTCTTGTGGACCTGGCTGGCGCTGGTCGAGGTCCACGCCCCCGCGGCCGGGCTCTGGTGGCTACGTCGGGCCCTGCAGCTCGCCGCCCTCAGCGCCCTGCCGGCGCTGGTACGAGTTCCGGGCCTGCCCTTCGGGGACTTCTTACCGATCGGACCGGTCCTGGTGTTCGGCTGGGCGAGCTGGTGGATCGCGGAGGTACTGCGAGCCCGGCGTCACCGCTGGGGCCTGGCCACCTCGGTTGTCCTGCAGATGCCGGTGCGCGGTCGCTGGTACGTCGCCGACGGCGGCGTTCGCACGAGCCGGGACCGCGCCCGCAAGGACTTCGACCCGAAGCAGGCCGGGACGGTCGATCTGCTGCAAGTGGGGTGGCAAGGGAGCCGACGCGGGCCGGCCCGCCGCCTGACCTCGTACCTGGCCTACGGGCAGCACGTGTACAGCCCGTGCGCGGGCCTGGTGGTCGCGGCCGTCGACGGTCTCATCGACGAGGTGCCGGTGGCGCCCCGGTTCGCTCCGGCCGACGGCAACCACGTGCTCATCGACACCGGCGCGGAGATCGTGCGGCTGGCTCACCTGCGGGCCGGCTCGGTGCTGGTCGACGCGGGCGACCGGGTTCATGCCGGTCAGCTGCTGGGCCAGGTGGGCAACTCCGGCCGCAGCAAACAGCCCCACCTCAGCATCGACGCCATCCGGGCCGGGCGGACATTGGATCTCGTCTTCACCGACCTCGAGGGCCCGCTCTACTCGGGACGCACGGTCGACGCCGGGCCCTGATGCCCGTTACCCGCGCCCAGGGCCGAGGTTCAGGCGCCCGTCCGTCGCTGTGTCCTATTCCGGCTCCCAGGCGATCAGCTGATCGAAGATGCGCCGGTCGCCGTCTACCTCCAGCGAATCCATCTGAATGCGGCCGTAGCAGAACATGACCAGCTCATGGGCGGTGCCCCGGGCGGAGACATAGCCCTTCTCCGGGCGCTCGCCGGCGACCGACGTGGGCAGACGGGCGGTCCGGGCGCCGTCGGGGGAGAACCAGAGCCGCCAGGAACGGCCCTCGGTGGCGTGGTAGTCGACGACGGCAGGCTCGTGCGGCCACGCGGACGTCGTCGCGACGCAGGTGGTCACGAACTCCTCGACGCCGTCGAGGGCCACCGCTTCGGGGAGCGGCTGCGCGGCGCCGATGGTGATCTGAGCGTCGTAGGTGTGTACGGCCACCTGTTGGAGCTGGTGGCGGGCGACGGCACCGGTGGTCTGCGGCGACTGCGAGGAGCCCCACCAGGTCCAGCACCCGCGATCCGGGCCGGCCTCCCGTAGCGCGCCCAGCAGTTGCTGCGTCGACTCAGCGAACCAGGCCAGCAGGGCCTCGCGCTCCCGGGGCGGCGCCGGGGTGGAGAAGGCCGGCTGAGCATCGGCAGGCCCGGCGGCCACGATCCCGGCCCACCGGCGGCGCCCCTCGCCCAGGTGCTGCACCAGGTCGAACAACGTCCACTCGGGGCAGGTCGGCACCTGCGCTTCGAGGCTCGGTGCCGCGGCGACCGCCGCCCGGAAAGCAGTCGATCGTTCGTCCATCAGCCGCAACCGGTCAGCGAACTCCAGAGTCTCTTCCACCGTGGCTTTCTACCAGTCCGCTGCGTCAACCGACAGCGAGTTTTCCAGCCCGGCGGCGGGCCAGGCGGAAAATCCGTTGCCCGGCAGCCCACGGGCTGAGCATGCTGACGCACATGGGTCAGTGACAGTGGTGCACGCGCGCGATGAAGACGGGTCGAGTCATCTCCCCGTCTTCCTCCGCCGTGCCACTCGAAGCCCGCACCGCATGACCGGTTCGGGCTTCCGTCACGCGACGTGATCTGCGACGTCGTGCCGGCCGGCGTGCTCCCCACCGAGACGCCGGTTGCCTGCCACTGGATGCGGGAGGAAGCCCCGGGCGTGCCATTGCGCTGCCGGGCGCCTCCGGCCGACCCTGGAAGCGCTGAAACCATGCATAGTTCTGGCCATGCCCGCGTGCCCGCCGACGGGCACGGACCCGGAATCGACCGCAAGGCGCTGTGGGTGGTCAGCGAGCTCGCACTGCCGGCCATCGTCAAGACCTGCGTGGCGTGCCGGTCCACCCGCCACCGCCCCACCGGGAAGATCCGGGTCAACGCGAACCACAAGCTGCTCGACGTGTGGCTGCTGATCTGCTGCGACCAGTGCCGCCGCACGTCGAAATCCCTGTCCACGAACGCATCAACGTGCGAGCGCTGGACCGCGAGCGGCTACTGAGGTTCGAGAACAACGATCCGGCCCTGGTGCGACAGCTGACCATGGACTCGACGCTCGCCCGCAGGGGCGCCTACCAGCTCGACTGGACCGGCACCTGGCAGCTCGACACCGACCTGCCGTTCTACGACCTCCAGCGCGAGGACGCCGCGCCGCTGGAGGTCATCGTCAGGTTCGAGCTGCCGGCGCCGGTCCGGGTGGAAAAGCTGCTCACCGCCGGGTTCGGCCTGAGCCGGCGGGCCGTGCGGAGCATGGTCGACTCCGGGCGCATCCGCCTGGCCCTGCCCCTCGACGCCAAAGCCTGCGAGGACTTCACTTTCCTGATTATCAGCGGCCTGCCGCTGCCACCCGAGTGAGCAATTCAGGCCACCCCTCCAGGCCTGAATCGGGGGACGAAGCGGGGCACCCGCCGGGCGTAGTCGTCGTAGGCGGGGCCCAGGTTTCGTCGCAGGTCGCGCTCCTCGAAGTGGACGCCGAGGGCGATGTAACCGGACCCGGCCAGCGCGAACAGCAGGTGCCCGACCGTCAGGTCCGGCGTCACGAAGAACGCCAGGAGCAGGCCCGTCATCATCGGGTGGCGCATCCACCGGTAGAGCCATTGCTCGGAGAGGGTGGCCGGCTGAGGTTCGGTGGTGTGCCGGGTGGTCTGTTTCACCCCCAGGAACTCCCAGTGGTCGATCATGTGCGTGGCCGCGACCGCGGTGGCCCAGCCGGCCCCGTAGACGACCCAGATCAGCGCGGCCCAGGGCTGGGCGTGCACGTGCCAGAGGGTGTGCGGCAGGGCCCGCCACTGCCAGAACAGCAGGCCGAGGGCGAGGCCGCCGACCAATACGTAGGTGCTGCGCTCGATCATCGGCGGGACGACGCGAGTCAGCCAGGCCTTGAAGGGCGCGCGGGCCATCGCCGAGTGCTGGAGGGTGAAGATCAACCACAGGCCCAGATCGACGACGACCGCCGCCCAGGCCGGGCCGGACCGGCGCGAGTCCACGCTCGTGAGCGGGCCGACGTCGGCCAGGAACAGCACCCCCCACAGCGAGACGGCGGTGAACGCGACGTAGCCGGCGACGGCGTGGACGCGGCGAGGGGGAGTAGGAGACCGTGCGGGTGGTGGCGATGGACATGTCACGACGCTCGCAGCGATCGCCCACCGGCACAGCGGGGGAAATACCGCAGTTGGCTCAGCGGCCCCCGGCCGTGTATCAGGTCGCGAGCTGCGAGCGCGAGCGCAACCCGAGCCGGTCGCGGATGCGCTCCACGTGCGATTCGGCGGAGCGCTCGGTGATGGTCAACTCCAGCGCGATCTCCCGGTTGGTCAGACCTTGCGCGACCAGTCGCGCGACCTGCTCCTGCCGGGTGGTCAACGCGCTGGTGGCCGTGGTCCGCGGTGGCCGCAGCCCGCAGAACTGGCGGACGCTCGTGGCCAGTGCGACGGCGTCCCCGATGTAGGGCAGGTGGTCGCGCCCGGGCTGGATCTGCAGGCGCGCGCCGGGGATGGCGGCGGCCAGCGCTCGTCCCTGCTCCAGTGGTGCCGCGCGGTCGCGGTCGCGATGCACGACCAGGGTTGGCGCGCCGATCTTGGGCAGGTGGTCGGTGAGGTCGAGTTCGTAGGCCGCGCTCAGCAGGGCCCGGCCGTCTGGGCGGAGGCGGTCTCGCGCTGGTAGCGGCTGAACGCCGTCCGGGTCGCCGCATCGGCGCCGGGAGCGAAGATGTCGGTGAGGATGTCGGCGCCCAGGCCCCAGTGCTCGCTGATCAGGCCGAGCACGTGCTCGCGCATCATGGCGGTGGCGACCTGACGGCCCCTGACCCAGCCGCCGTAGAGGATCAACGTCGACACCGAGCCGGGGTACTCGGCGGTGAATCCGGCCGCGGCCGCCGAGCCCAGCGAGGCCCCGAAGAGCTCGACCGCCGGCGTCCCGGCCGCCTGCGTCACCGAGGTGAGGACGGCGGCGAGGGTCTCGATCTCGCGAGCCAGCGACGGGGCCGCCCCGGTCGGCCCCGACAGGCCACAGCCGGGCCGGTCGTACCGGACCAGGGTGCGCCCGGCCGCGAGCATCTCGTAGTACCGACGTTCGACCGGCAGCGCCCAGCTGAGCTCCAGATGGCTGAGCCAGCCGGGCGCGTGCACCAGCAGCGGGCCGTGACCGACCAGGGCGTAGGCGACCTCGGTGCCGTCGTCCAGGTGCGTCGAGGCCAGCCGTTGCTTCACGAGCGACATTCTCCCGGACGCACGACTCGTCCGCCGGAAGCGCCCGGGAGCTCCTTGAGCTGTGTGCCGCGAAGCTGGTGGGCTCAGTTCCGGTTGCGGGCCACGGACAGGAGGTCGTCGAGGCCTTCGGGGTAGTCCTCGGTGATGCGGGGGCCGGCCACTGCTGCCTGCTCGGCGTCGCCGTCGATGTGCAGTTCGCGGGTGAGGCGCGTGCCCCCGTCGGCGAGCCGCTTGAGGGTGTAGCGCTCCAGCAGGTCGAGGCCACTGAACGGCGTCACGGCCTCGAACAGTTCGTTCTCGGTGATCGCGAGGATCGTGGTCGGAAGGACGAGGTCCAGCCCCTCCGGCACGGATTCGATGATCGCGCCAACCACGAATTCGCCCTGCAGATCACGACGGTCACCACTGGCCATCGGGGCGGCGCCCGTGGTCCAGTCGCGCAGGGCGGCCCAGACCTTCTCCGTCGGCAGGTCGGTGTCGACGTTGTACTTGGTGCTCCACATTGCGGTTCCTCCAGGGCTGTTGCGTCGGCGAGCGAGTCATCCGCTGCGTTAGCTAACCCTCTTCGCGAGGGTTAACCCTCAAGAAGTTATAGCCGCCCTATGGGGTCGTGCAAGTGCGCTTTCATTACGCTGGTCTACTCGTGTGGGGCGGCTCGGATCGAGACGTACCGGTTCGTGCCGGTAGGTACCCACCGGATCGTGAGCCGGGTCACTGACCGGCCAGGGCCTTGACCTGGCCGATGGCGTTGCCGTTGGCGTCCCGGGCAACGATCGTGGCCGGTGGTGTGTACGGGTTGGCTTCCTGTCGCGGCAGGAGCGCCAACCGGTTGTGGACCGGCACAGTCCTGTCGCCGATGCCGACCGTGTTCGCCCCGGCCGGGGCGAGTACCAGGTAGACGGCGTCCTTCTCGAAGGCGTCGCTCAGCACGGCGACCATCAGGCCGGCGGTGTCGCCCGTGCCGCGTGCGTGCGGCACCACGGTGCCGGTGCTCGATCCGCCGCCGGGTGGGGTGGCGAACCGGCCGGTCGTGCCGCGGCAGAAGGTGACCAGGTACGGTCCGTCCGGTGACTGGAAAACACTGACGGCAAGCGTCTTGTCGGGCGAGGTCACGCCGGTGAGTCCCAGCACCGGGCTCTCCCTCACGCTGGCTCCCAGCTGGCGTTGGGCGGCGCTGGCGCAGTCGAGTGCTGGTTGATCGGTGCCGACCGGAGCCACTGAGGCCATGCGTTCGACTCCGGGGAAGGGCGGCTCGCCGTCCTCGAAGCCGGCGTCGGCGCCGTCGACCTCGATATCAGCCAGGTACAGCTCGTCGGTGGACAGCTCGCCCACCCAGGTGGCTGCACCGGCCCGGGGCAGCGGCTGCCAGTCGGTGCTCGCGGTGCCCGCCGGGCTGAAGTGCCGGGCGGTGGCCACGCGCACGCCCGTCACCGTCGGGCCGGTCACCACAACCAGGGCCGCCGACGCCGGGTCCGCACCGGCGGTGGGGACGAACACCTTGGTGTAGCCGGTGATCTTTGTCGGATCAGCGTCGAGCCACGAGGTGGAGCTGACCACCTGTAGGTCACCGGCCTCGGCGCCGATCGGCCCGGACAGGACGGCTTCGCCGAAGGCCGGCTGCCCGGCCGGTCCGGCCTGCTGGTCCTGGGCGGGATAGACCGCCAGCACGTACCGGGCGCCGCCGATCTCGCTCGCCCAGGGGATGAGCACCTCCTCGGGGCGGTCCAGGTCGGCCCGCCCGACGCCGGGCGACAGGTGACGGGTGACGTCCTGCACCCGGCGCTGCACCTGGGCCAGGTAGGTCTTGTCGCCCGCCAGCGAGCCCCCCGTGGGGCCCCCGTACCCGGCCGTTCGCAGCTGGGCCAGGCCTTCCAGCCGTACCCGGGCGGCCGGAGCGTTCAACCGTGCGTGCGAGGGGTGATCGAGCAGGCCGGTGTAGGCGGCCCCGGCGAGCGCCAGGCTGAGCGCGGTCACGCCCGACAGCCCCGCCAGCCGGCGCCGGCGCGAGCGACGGATGGCCACGTGCACGCCGGGCCAGGGCCGGCGGTCGGCGGTGCGGGTGTCGGCCAGTCGCTGCAACCGCTCGGCCAGGTCGCCGTCGGCTCGCCCGGCCCAGTCCGCGGACACCTCGTCGGGGGTCATGAGCGTGCTCCTTCGTCAGAACTGGGGGACGTCGCCGGCCTGGCGAGCGCTGCCCGCAGCCGGGCCACTCCCTTGCTGCCCGAGCTCTTGACCGTTCCGACCGAACAACCAACAGGCGCGCGGTCTCGGCCTCGGAGCGGTCCTCCAGGTAGCGCAGGGCGACGGTCGCGCGCATCATCGGCGGCAACGACCGCAGGGCGACCAGCAGGGCCTCGTCCACGTCGCCCAGCCCCTGGTCGACCGGTTCACTGGCGGACCGGTCCTGGTCGATCAGGTTCAGCGGCACCTCCTGGATCCGCCGGCGCCGGCGCCAGGACAGCGCGGCGTTCAGCACCGCCCGGTGGGCGTAGGCGGCCGGGTTGCCGTCCTGGCGGACGCGGTGCCAGTGCCGGTGAACGCGGGTCATCGCCTCCTGGACGCAGTCCTCGGCGAGGCCGGCGTCGGTGGTGATAAGGAAGGCGGTGGAGACCAGGGACGCCCAGCGGGTGGTGACGAACTCCCCGAAGTCCGCCTCGTCGTCGTCCATCGCGCCACCCCGTTCGATCCGGCCCCGCACCACGTGCTGTGGCCCTCACAGGAACAACGCCGGTATCGGCCCCGGAGGTTGCCCGCTCGAACACCTCTGGACAGGCCCGACTCGGGCGATGCGTTTCGTGTCCTGAGACGGAACAACCATCGTAGAATCCCGTCATGGACGGTGCCGCCATCGGGCTGGGCGCTGTAGCCGGCGGCGGCGTCAGCGTGGTCACCGCCTACGCCACGGCCAGGTTCGCGGCCCGCCAGGAGGCCCGGCGTTGGCAGCTCGAGGCGGCCGGAAAGTATGCCGATCTGGTCTCGACCGACGCGGCCGCTGCTCAGAATTTCGCCCGCCAGTTCGCGCTCGGCGTGCTCATCGTCGAGACCGGTGATCCAGCGACCCGGTCCAAGATCTTTGTCGCCCCCCACACGCGGATGACCGCCGGTCGGGCGGACCTCAACGAGATCGTCCACCCCGGAGTGACCGCCTCCCGCATCCACTTCGCCATCTCGGCCGACGACACGTCGGTGTTCGTGGAGGACCTGGGCTCCGCCAACGGAACATGGGTGGGTACGGCGCAGGTGCGGGGCGCCACGAAGCTGGCGAGCGGCGACATCATCACCACGGGCAACGACGGGGTGTCGATCGAGTTCCAGCGTCTGGGCTGAGCTGATTGCGCGGCCCGGCCCTGGCACCAGTGCTGCGGCTCACGGGAACAACGCCGAGGGTGATCGCGCAGGTTGCCCGGCTTTGCTGGATACCGATCTTGTTCGTCCCCGTGGCGGGTGGCCTCTCGGATCTTCGATCCATGCTCCTGACCACCAGGACCCCGCACGGTGAGGTACCGGTGGGCTACTCCATCCCGCTCAGCTGCTCGCCCGCACGTCGATGTCGTCCAGAAGGGCCGCCTGCTCACTGAGCCCGGCCCGATCGACGGCCAGTTGCACGGAGTCCTTCGCGGCCACCTGGACCTCGGAGGTGTCGGCGGCCACGTAGGCCAGTGACACCAGGATCACGAGCTGGCCCTGCTCGTCGCGATCGGTGCTCACTCGCGCTTTCTCGGGCAGGTTCTGTTCGATCAGAGCGATCAGTGCGGGCTCGCGCTCGGGCGGGACGTCGACGGGGGTCAGCCGCACACGTGCTTCGTAGCTGGTGGCCATGGGTGCCTTCTTTCGGTCAATTCGTCGGTGTCAGGCGGAGGGCCAGCGAACGGTGAGGACCCTGGTGGCCTGGGAGGTGTGCCAGCGGTGTTCGACCCCGGCGGGCCACATGACGTAGTCGCCCTGTCGTGTGAGGTCGACCGACCCGTCGTGAAACGAGACGGTGATCGCGCCGCTGATGAGGATGCTGATCGACGTGCCGCTGGCCGACTGCCACTCGCTCTGGGACTGCCCGGGGGCGTGATCAGCCCACTTGATCTCCACATCGCCGGTGTGGGTCAGCGAATCGGTGTCAGGGACGAATTGGCCCAGAATCCAGCCTTTGTCGTCTCTGTCCTCGGTAGCATTCCCACGCTCCCACACGTGCTCGTTCATGATCGCTCGCCCGTCGTCGAGCCCCACCACGGATCGGTGAGGCGTGCTTCGCCCAGGCCTCGGACCCGTGCTCGGGCCAAGTAAATCCGCCGTGCTCGAGAGTCGCCATTCGGCAACCTGGGAGGGCCAAGCCCACGGCGGGCGGGGCCAGTCGGACTCGGCCAGCAGGTCAGCAGGTGGTTCCTCGCGCCAGTCACCCAAGCCCCCCTGTTAACCGACGTATCCCAACCAGGGCTGTTCGGGCACAGTCGGGCGACTCCATGAGATCGTCGGTGGCTACGCCGTCGAGGTTCGAGGTTTATCAGCCCGGGAGAACTTCAGCGTGGGATCCTCCACACCGCCGCTGCGAATCTTCGTCGGAGGTGCCCGAGGAGCGCCGATTGAAGCAGTCCGTGGTACCTACAGGCAGTTCAGATCGCTGTCTGTGCGCATCTGCGGTCGACCGCTGCTGGGATTGACTTTGATGACGAACGTTTCGCCGTTCCGGTGTTTGTCGAAGTCGTCCTGGAGGGTGATCGTCAACTGATCCGGGCCGACCCAGGAGGCAGCCTTCAGGTCGTAAGCACCTTCGCAGGCTGCCACCCATTGTCTGGTCAGCAGGCCGTGGTCCTGCCGGATCAGGACGGTCTCAATCGGGTCCGACACGTTGTCTCTCCTGATCATGATGACCCGATACGGCTTTCCCTGCGGTGCAGGGGCACTGTTGGTCACATGGGTTCCGTTGTCGAGGTCGGACAGCACTCCGGACGCTGCGGCGTCCAGCAGCGCTATGCACCCCAACACCATGACTGCGAGCAGTCCAGCCACCCGGCGTCGGGACGACGTCTTGCGCAGACCGAGCCCGGCAGCAACTACGAGCAGGCTCATCGCGGTGCATCCGAAGATGAACGGATGCCCCAGCACCTGATCGAAAATGAGCAAACCGCCAGGGTCGAGTCGGCCCACCAAAGGCGCCACCAGAAGCAGGCCGGCCAGCACGACCAGGGCTCGCCTTAACCGGCGACGTCCCCGACGGGGGGCATCATCGTCCACCACATAGCCCGGACGCGGCCGGGTCATGGAGCGGTTCATGGAACAAACGTAGGACCCCCGGGCAAATAGAGACACGCATGACGACGATCGGGATACCCACTGCGTGCTCAAGAAGCTAGAGGAGGGCCGGAGTACCGGCCTCCGGACGCGGCACTCGCTGTCTGGCATGCGTGTGCCTCGGTGTTGCTGTGTTGAACGTCGCCGTCGAGCTGGCCGCCATGGCGGGGCCGCGGGGCTGGATGTTCGGCGGCGACCGTCAGGTGGGCCGTGGCGGTGGCTTCGTCGTTGGGCACAACGTGGGGCACCGGCATGTCCCCCGCTCCGAGAAGCCTTCCTGCTGGTGGAGCATCATGTGGTGCCCGTGAGGTTCCGGTCGCGGTGCGGGCTGCGGACGGCGATGATCACCACATGAGGTCTCGCCTGGTCGCAGCTCCATGGTGGGTGCTGTCCCTGATCACGGGCACGTTCTTCGGAATCTTCATGGCCGTCTTCACCCGAGTGAGCGACCCCGAGGCCTACGGCGGCGCGGCCGGGTTCATCATCAGCGCGATAGTGGCCGGCCTCGTTTTCGGCCTGGCCATGGGACCGATCCTCGCGCGGACGAACGACCGGGCGCGTGCGGCGGCCGACGTGGACGACCCCCACGAGATGGTCGAGGTCGCCCGGGCCGCCGGCCGCGGTCCCGTGCCTACTGATCCCCGCCGGCGCGCGGCAGCCCGGAATCTGGCCGCCTATCGCCTTGATGAGCTGCGCCGCAAACGCAACCTGAACCTGACCTTCTTCGGACTCGCATCGCTCGCCTACCTCGCGATGGCGATCTTTTCCTCACCCTGGTGGTGGCTGGCAGTCCTCATGTTCACGGGCTTCCTGATCTATACCCTGATCCTGCCCGGCCGGCTTGAACGACGTATCAGCCTGCTGTCCGATCAGCCGCCCACAGCCGCGAGCCGCTCATCGTCTTGAGGGCGTCGTATGAAGACGAACGGTCCGGTGGCTGCGCAGGCCTTGCCCATGAAACTGCCAGCAGGCCGAGCATCCGGTGGCTCTGAACCACTCTGGTGCCGGTGAAGTCCCGGGCTCGCGACTTGGAACGACTCAAAGACGCGGACGGCTCCGTGGGTCGGCTGGATTTCAAGATGGAGTCCGGGGCGGCGGGCCGCGATCTGTGCCGGATGTGGGGTTGGCGAAACGGGATCAGGGCTGGAGCTCGGCGTTCTCGTCGGAGAAGCGCTGCAGGATGCCGGCCAGCTGGTCCGGTCGTTCTTCGCTGACGTAGTGTCCGCAGCCATCGATAAGCACTGCCTGGACGTTTGAGGCTGCCTGGCGAAGGTTCTCGGCGACGGCGTCGCCGAAGGAATGCTCGGCGCCGACAGCGAGAACCGGCACGGCCATAGCGTTGGGAAGGTAGCGCGTGTTGTGTTCGATCTCGCGTTCGATGGCGCGGTAGCGCTCCAGGGCTGAGGCCATGACGCCGGGGCGAGAGTACGTCCGCAAGTACTCATCGACAGCCTGCTGGTCGGGCACTCCTGGGGTCGCGGAGTACGCCCGGTAGAACCAGTCCAGGTAGACCCGTTCCCGGCCGCGGACCATCTGCTCGGGCAGATCGGGGACCTGGTGAAAGCCCACGAACCACGGGGTTGTCGCGGTGACGTCCGTCCAGGTGCCCGTGGGCACGGCTTCGATGACGACCAAGGCTCGGGTGGCCTCAGGGTGAGCGGCCGCGAAGGCGAAGGCCGTCGAACCACCCCAGTCCTGCCCGACGACAAGGGCCGGGCCGACGTCGATCTCGTCCAGGAGGAGCGCGAGATCCTGGGCGTCGGTCGGGACGTCGTTGGGCAGGTCTCCGGCGTCCGAGTCGCCGAGGCCGCGAAGATCGACGGCGAGAACGGTCATGGTGGGTGCCAGCAGCGTCATCACGTCTCGCCAGGCGTACCAGGTGTTCGGGAAGCCGTGCAGCAGGACGATGAGAGGACCCGAGCCGCCGATGACGTAGTGCACCGTGGTGTCGCCGATGGCTCGCTTCTCGCTCCGAAATCCGGGGGGCAGGTCAGCGGGCGCTCGGAGCGCGTCACCGGCCTCGGCGTACGCGGCCGGGCTCTCGCGGCCGATCGGTTGCCAGCGCTCGACCTGCAGTGGCTCGGTCGGATCCGCCACCAGGTCGCGGGCGGTGGCTACGAAGTTCTTCGTGTGATCCTTCGCCGCGTGCTCGTCCAGCGCATCCTGTGACTCCCAGATCTCGTATCCGACCACCCGGGTGTCATCGGCCGGATCGACGCCGACTTCGAAGCGGACGACTCCACGGTCCTGCCGGGTCGCTTCGACAAGGCGCTCGAGCGCCTTGTTCATCTCGGCCTGAGCGCCCGGCTTGAGAGCGAGTCGAACGGTCAGCATGACCTGCTCGTCCACAACGCCGGCCTGGGATGCATGATTGTCAGCGGTCATCTGCGGCTTTCTGTCGGGGATCCTCGCGGCCCTAAAGGCAACTCAGGGCAGGCGCGGGTCCGATGGATCGAGGCTTCTCCCACCAAGAGGCCGACGATCGAGCCGACGTCCAGGCATTCTCTGAACGGGTTCATGCTGAAGATACCCGAGCAGTGCGGCACCTGTATTTCAGCGCCATGGCGCAATGCCGGTATCGGTACCGCAGGTGCCCGCCCGGATCACCGCGGCGCGCGCTGCGGGTGCGCTTCCCGCAGCAAGCCGCGGGCCTACGACGCCAGTTGCTCGCGAGCCAGATGCGCGGAGGCGGCCGGGTCGGCCCCGGGTTCGCCCTGGTTGATCTCGCCCCATACCGCATCGAGCGACAGGCCCAGGACGTCGGCGATCGCGGCGATGGTCGAGAAGGCCGGCGTCGCGACCCGGCCCGACTCGATCTTGCGCAGGGTCTCGGGAGAGACGCGCGCCGCCAGCGCCGTCGACAGCATCGAGCGCTCGGCCCGGGCCCGGCGCAGCAGGGCCCCGAGGCGCTGGCCGCGCTCGACCTCCGCGGGGGTGAGTGGCAACCTGACCATGCTCCGATAGTAATACCGGGATAGCATTACCGGGATAGTTATTGGTACACGAGAGGGCGCGGCATGATCGAGATCCTGAACCCCACCGAGCTGGCCCGGGCCGGTCAGACCGGCGCCCTGGTCGCCGGCATCCTGCAGGAGCTCAAGGGCCGCAGCGAGGTGGGCACCAACCTGCAGGACATCGACCGCTGGGCCAAGGCCATGATCATCGAGGCGGGTGCCGTGTCGTGCTACGTCGACTATGAACCGTCGTTCGGGCGCGGGCCGTTCGGCCACTACATCTGCACGTCGGTCAACGATGCCGTGCTGCACGGCATGCCCTACGACTACACCCTGGCCGACGGCGATCTGCTTTCGCTCGACCTGGCCGTCTCCCTCAGCGGGGTGGTCGCCGACTCGGCCATCAGCTTCGTCGTCGGCGACACCCAGCCGGCGGAGAGCCTGGCCCTGATCGACGCGACCGAGCGCGCCCTGGTCGCCGGGATCGCCGCGGCCGGCCCGGGAGCTCGGGTCGGCGACCTCTCCCATGCCATCGGCGTGGTGCTGTCCGAGGCCGGCTACCCGATCAACACCCAGTTCGGCGGCCACGGCGTCGGATCGACCATGCACCAGGACCCGCACATCGCGAACAACGGCCGGCCCGGTCGCGGCTACACCCTGCGCCCCGGGCTGGTGCTGGCCCTGGAGCCGTGGGTGATGGCCGACACCGCCGAGCTGGTCACGGACGCCGACGGCTGGACGCTCAAGAGCAAGACCGGCTGCCGGACCGCGCACAGCGAACACACCATCGCTATCACGGACGACGGAGCCCAGATCCTCACCCTGTCCACGTAGGTAGTCGAGTTAGTCGCGGCTAAAAGCCTGGCCAATGGAGGAAGTCAGCCACCGACCGATCAGATAGTGGGTCTTCAGCTCACTTCGGCGTCCGCCGGCGCACGTCCAGCGGGTGGTCGAGCAGTTCGTCGCGCGGAACGTCAGGCGGGTAGGGGTGGGGAGCTAGACCGTGAGTCATCACGAGAAGGTCCAGCCCACCGAGGATCTTGCGTGGATCGATGGCCAAGCGGATCCCAAGCTGACGCGGTGTCGCTGTGAGGTGATTGTCGGGTGCCCACGCGAGAAGGTTGGCGATGTCGTCTGCGACATGACGGAAGTCGGCGTAGCCGCTCTGCAGTCGGCACGAATCGCGTTGCCGTTCGGAAAGGTCCGCGACGTCCCAGACCATTCGGGGGACGGCGTTGGGGACAAGAACCTTTCTTGGGCCGGGTAGTTCAAACAGCAGGCCGAGATTCTGAAGGGCCTGGATGAAGTCGGCCATCGTGGTCATTTCTTCCACGCCGGCGAAGGCGGCCAGGGAGAGTCGCAGTTCGGCCTGTCCAGCGGCCATGCTCATCAGTCCGGCGTTGTCGCGTTTTTCGGCGGGGATAGGGGGCTGCAAATGGACCGCGAGAGGATCGTCGAACGGGTCAATAGGAGGGGTGCGGTATCGGAGCCCAGTTGCGGCAATCTCATCTGGCGTTGCCGGCTGTTGGAGGACTAACAGTGCCAGATGGGTTTCGTAGTAGCCTGGAAATGAGTGCAGGTAGTGGTGCCAACCGGTCTGCGTCCAAGCATGCATCGCAGCGTTCCAGCCGGTCTGCTCGGGAGGTGTGAAAGGCGCGCCTCCGCTGAGTCGGCGAGGGTCACTGGCAAGGGCATCCAGGTGATCTGGGTCTGGGAATAGCTGGAATAACCATTCCTCAGGGTAAGGGGTCTCGACGACGCTCGAGTAGCCATATCGATGCCGCCCTCGGGCATAGACCAGTACCCTTGAGCGGCCGAGGCCCTCGATGTCCAGTGCCGCTTCCCCTGGATCGAAACCGTTCAACATCAGCGGCCCTGCGCCGGGCACCTCCTCGAACGGCCACTCGTCGGTGTCCTCCCAGCCGCGCTGATAGGGCGGACGGGTGTCCCACCGCTCTGCCCGAATCCGAAGTTCTGCGTTTTTCGTCCCGCATGTCACGGTCACCGCGCCTGGCGCCGAACCGACGAATCCGCCTGCGCTTCCCCCGGCACTCTTCCTCTGGCTCGCTGAAAGCATGGCGAAGTCTGTCGAAAATTCGTTTTGTACCGCGCTTATCAGGCTTGCCATATTGTCCGCCATTCTCCTGCTCGGGCCCTCCATGAGCATCGGCACCCGTGGTGCCAGGTATGAGAAGACGAACTGAGGCACGCCCTGGCTTGGGACGTTCACGGGCTCCCAAACCCAGGCTCGTGCGAACTTCCGGGCGGTCCGTGAGGTCAGGCACGCCTGGTCGTCCTCCTCATCTGAGTCGACGCAGATCGTTCTCGCTCAACCCATGGGGACGTTCGGCCGGGCTGCGCGCGTTCCTGCCGGGTCAGGGCGTGATTGCCTGCTCGATGAGGCTGACGGCGGCGGGCGGGTCGTCGACCTCGACCACGAGCCGGGCGTAACGCTCGTCGGCCAGTTCGATCACCACCGCTTTGGTGCCGTTATGGACGTCCCAGAAGACGCGCTCGCCGTCGAGGTGGAAGGTGCCGGCGGTGATCACCCCGGGCAGATGGGCTCCCGGACCTCGCAGGCCCTTGGGGTCGCGGACGATGCCGGGATCGGCGGTGGCGCCGCGGACGTTGGCCAGGGGAATCTGCAGGCGGCTGGTCAGTGACCAGAGCTTGTCGAGACCTTCGATCTGCACGACGAGGTTTCCTGCCTCGATGGTGATGCGGGCCATGGGTGACTCCTTCGGTCGGCGGTGCGCCGGTGCAGCGCGCCGCGAGCGGTCCCGGGCATGGATCGCCGGGCTGGGTCAGGGTGGTGAGAGCTGCTCCAGTGCGCGGGCGCGCAGCCGGGCGCCCAGCAGCAGAGCGCTCAGCTCCGCTGCGGACTGCCCCGGTGGCCAGGACTGGTCGAGCCGGGTCAGGACGTCGCCCACGAGCGCGGCGACCTCGGGATCGACCGGCGCGCGTTCGGCGGCGGCCAGGAGGAGCAGGTCCCAGCCCGTACCGGCCTGAGTGATGGCCCGCAATGGGTCGGCCGTAGCCACGAGCTGGACCATCAGCGGGGCCAGTTCGTGCTCCAGGTACCAGCGCAGAGCCGCCAGGTACAGGCCACGCTTGCTGCCGAACGTCTTGTAGAGGCTGTTGCGGTGCACTCCGAGGTGACCGACCAGGTCGTCGATCGAGAGCCCGTCGTAGGCACGTTCGGCGAACAGGGCTGCCGCCGCAGCAGTGACCTCCTGCTCGTCAAAGCCTCGAGGACGTCCCATACCGCAACTTTAGGCATTGAGGAACGATCAGTCAAGAACAATCGTTCCTGAATCAGTGCTGCGGTGTGTGGCCGTACGCGCCACTCGGGACGGCCCGCAACGGTTCTCCGCTGGACTGTCACTGAGTGGGAAGCCGGACATCCGCCCTCGTCGGCGCCCGTTTTAGATATTTCCCTCAGGTTTGTAACGTTTGTTCAGGCGGCCACGATGACACCACCGGCGACCGACCCGGCCCCTTCAGGGCCGGTCCAGGTCGCTATCCCTCGGGGGGATTCCGAGTCGGAACTACAGTGTGGGGGAACCACCGTGCAGCAACGAGTGTCACTTCATCGCGGCCTGGCCGCGGTAGCCATCTCAACCCTGGCCGTCACCGGCCTGGCCGCCTCGCCTGCCCTGGCGGCTGCATCGAACGGCGCCACCGAACTGGTCACCGCGCCGCCTGGTGGGGGAGTCGCGAACGCCCAGAGCTGGGTTCCGTCGATCACGTCGGACGGCCGGTACGTCACCTTCATGTCGCTGGCCACCAATCTCACGGGCAGCGATTCCAGCGACAGCCACTGGGACGTCTTCGTCAAGGACAACCGGACCGGGGCCATCACCAAGGTCTCGACCGGCCTGGACGGCGCCGCGGCCAACGGCGACAGCACCTCGCCGGACATCAGCGACAACGGTCGCTACGTCGTCTTCGAGTCCACCGCGAAAAACCTGGTCGCGGGCGACGACCAGGCGAGAGGCGCCAACGAGATCTTCGTCAAGGACCTCAGGACGAACAAGATCACCCGGCTGATCTCCAAGAATCGCGCCGCCGGCGACAACGGCAACGACGTCGAAGCGTCGATCTCGGAGGACGGCTCGGTGATCGCCTTCCGGTCCTCGCACGCGGACCTGGTGCCCGGCGACACCAATGGCGTCAATGACGTCTTCGTCTGGAAGCGCTCCACCGGGAAAGTCACCCTGATCAGCGTGTCTTCGGCCGGCGAGCAGAGCGCCAACACTGCCCACCCGGATCTGGCACTGTCGGTCGGCCCGCAGGTGTCTGCGGACGGCAAGACAGTGGTGTTCGAGTCCGGGGCCGACAACCTGGTGGCGGGGGACACCAACGGCCTGCTCGACATCTTCGTCCACACCCTGGCCGACCACCGGACCACCCGGGTGTCGGTCGGACCCGACGGCCAGCAGGCCACCGGAGGCGGCACGGACAATCAGCAGGGCGCCAGCCAGCCGAGTATCTCGGCCAACGGCAGGTACATCGCCTACCAGGGTTATGCACTCACGGGCCTGGTCCCGCAGGACACCGGCGTCACCAACCAGGTGTACGCCTACGACCGCAAGACCGGCCTGACCCAGCTGGTCGCCCACCAGGTGGACGGCGGGGTGACCAGCGGGGACAGCGGCAATGCGACGATCTCGCCGGACGGCCGGTCGGTGGCCTTCCAGTCCTACGACGACCAGATCGTCACGGGTGACACTAACGAATCGCCCGACGTCTTCGTCCGGGATTTGAAGAGCACCTGGATCTCCGAGGCGTCGATCGGTGTCGACGGAGGGCCGTCCGATGGTCCGAGCGGCTCCTCCGGTACAGACATCACGGCCGGTGGCGGCACCGTGGTCTTCGACTCTCAGGCGCACAACCTGATCGAGGGCCCGGTCGGCGTCGACGACCTGTTCCTGCACCGGTTCCCGAAGAGGTCCTGACCTGAAGGACTGACCATCGCCTGCGGCCGGGGCGTCACCTGATGACGTCCCGGTCGCGGGCCGGCTTTGAGGGACCGTCCTGCGATCACCCGGTAGCCGTCACTCGCCGCTCTCACCGTCGATCGACTCGCGCAGCAGGTCGGCGTGCCCGTTGTGCCGGGCGTACTCCTCGATCATGTGCACCAGAACCCAGCGCAGTGAGGGCCGGCCCTGCCCGCCCCACGCCGGATGCGTGCCGTCGAGGGCGGCCGGACCCGCGTCGAGCTGTGCCGCCACGACCCGCCGCGACGCCTCGACCCGCCCGGCCCACAGCTGGCGCAACTGTTCGCCGGTGTCCGCGGCGCAGTTCTCCCACTCCGCGGCCCACGGCATGTCGGCCCACGGTGGGCGCGGCGGGGCCTCGGCCACCACCTCGCCGAACCAGTTGTCCTCCACCCGGGCCAGGTGTTTGAGCATGCCGGCCAGGGACATCGAGGTCGGAGCGAGCGTGCGGCGTAGCTGTTCGTCGTCCAGACCGGCACACTTCCAGGCCAGGGTGGCGCGCTGATATTCCAGAAAACCCAGCAGGGTCTCGACTTCCGTACCGGCCAGGGGAGGCTCGGGCCGGCCTTGCTCGTCGTTCACGCTTTCCGCCATGCCGACCAACTATGCCGTGACCGAGGCGCGCTCGTGGCCGTGTGCATCCTGGCCGTGCTCAGCGGCCGGCTCAGGCTCCTACCGGGCGACCCGCACCAAGGCCCGCACCGTCCGGCGCCACACGCACGCCGCGGGCCTGCGCCAGGGCGCCGTCGTCCGGCGCGGATCGATGCCCGGCCCCGGCGTGCCAAGCGTCCCGGCGAGGGCCTGACCCGGCCCCGTCTGGCCCGGTACCGCGAAGCGGATGCTCTCATCGTGCGGGTCTTCGACAAGCTGACACAGTGGCTTTGGGGGCCTGGTGAAGCAGAGGCCGTGCACCTCGGGTCCTGGCGTCCTTCTTTTCTTAGCGGCAGAAGGGGGGCGCCAGCGACCGTTGATCTGTTCGGCATCTCGGATCTGCGTGCCCGATGGTCGGTGATGGGGGCCGGCCAACACCGCGTCTACCGGCTGGGGTGCACATGTGCTGCTCCGGGTGGCTGGACGACCGATCTGGGCTATCGTCGAGTTCTGTGGTTGTCGCCTCGGCGGCAGCACTCCCGCGATATCGCCGATCATTGGTCTCCTGGGCTCAGCAACGGCCTTGGTGCAGCCCCAGCCGTCCCGTCGAACGCTGCACGCGCTCGAGGATTCGGCCGGGGGAACGTGCAGGGGATCGGCGTCTTGGCCTATGTCGGGTGTCTTCGACAGGTCGTTCGCGTTCCCCTTGAGACCTGTGGAAGGCATCATGTGGCAGACACGAACGAATTTTCCAGCAACCCCACCAGCGGCTTCAATGAAACCGGCGACAGCGGTGGGACGAGTGGTTGCCCCGGACCGGTGGCGGCGAGCGCTTGTAGCAAGTCCACCGGTGTGAGCTCAGGTGATCATGATTCAGGTGGGTGCGTCACCCCCCCCCCGGACCTTCAGGTCCATGGGTCCTCGGAGCTGATCAGGTCGCACTCACGGCCCAGGCGGCCCAGGCGGCCCAGGCGGCCCAGGAAGCCCTGGCCGGCATCGAACGCTCCACCGAGGTAGGGCAGACATCACGGCCGGGCCCGCGCGACACCCTGTGCCGCGGCGGGCTGTCGCTGCAGGCTGGGCTGGCCATCGCTGACATGTCGCTGGAGCACCTGTGCGCCGCCTACTTCGAGATGGGGGGGCAGTCACCGGCTCCCGGAGCTGCATGACTACGTCTACGACGGGGCCCACTGGAGCTCGTACGAACACGACATCGCCGTGCAGGCCCTGAACGAGCGCTGCGCCGACCTTCACCTTGGCCGTCCCGTGCCCTACGCCGACGAAGTTGACGCCTGACCCCACGCCCGCCCATCCCGGTGTCTGCCTCCTGAGATCGAGGGGCCGGCGGCCTTCGCGTCACCCGCGGGGGGCTCAATGATCACCGCCCCGCCCGAGATCGCCCGGCGCCCGGCGGTTCACTCCGCGCGCCGGTCAGGGCAGGGGCCCTCAGATCGCGCGGCCGCCCGAATTCGTCCCGGCGCAGGTCACTTTGCCGGTGTGAAGGTGTCCTCGATGGTGCTCAGGTCGTGCTGACGTTCCTGCCATGACGAGGCCGGCACCGACCAGTACAGGGCGTAGGCCCGTGAGCTGTTCACCCGGATGTTGCGGCTCAGGACGTGAAGGGTTCCTCCGGCAGGGCGCCAGGTGAACTCCCAGTCGGCGGCGTTCCAGCCGCGGTACTCGACCTTCTGCAACCGGATCCGGTGGTAGTGAGCAAAGCGCTGGGCCGCCGAGGATTCCTGGTTCTGCCAGTCGCGTAGAGCATCGGCCTTGGGATGGGTGGTCTGATCGATCTGCAGGTAGCTACGCCCGTTCGGCTCGCGGAAGTAGACGCTGCTGGACTTGGTGCTGCGCGTCCACCCGGCGAGCACGGCAACGGAGAAGCCGCTGGGGTCGCGCCAGATCCGAAACCCGGGCGGGGTGTCTGAGGGCGCCGAGGTCGATCGGGACGTGGACGTCGCACGAACGGTGGCGGGGGCGCTCGTTGCGGCACTCGATGCGCTGTGAGCGGGCGTGGCGGACGGGCTGGGCGAACTGGTGGCGGGCGCCGCTGTCGCGGCGGCGGCGGTGTGCTGGGCGCCGACCTTCGCTCCTGCACTGCTGGACGTGGCTCGATCGTGGCGCGAGGGGGCCAGCCACAGGGCCAGGGCCAGAACGAGGATGGCGGCGCTCGCGGCCGCGAAGAGCAGGCGACTGCGGTGGCTGGGCGAGGGCCCGGGGTGCGGGCGACCAGCCGCTGCGGTGGTCCCAGCTATGGGAGCACTACGGGCAGGGGCGGGCGTGGTTTCCGCGATCGTCGGTGCGGGCCGCGCCTGCGGTTCGACCGGCGCCGTGAACGGCCCAGGCGAGGCCTGCAGGTCGGAAGCCGGCGTCGCGGCCGTAGGCAGGGGCGCAGCAGGCGGCGCGGCCTGCGGCGCAGCGGGGGGATGCGCGGGCGGATGCTGCGCGGGCGTCGTCGGTACTGGCGAGGACGCTTCGGGCGAGGAAGACACGGGCGAGGGGGAGGGCAACGGCTTGGCCGCGGCGCTGGGGGTGCGCCCATGGGCACGCAGGGGCGCGGCCGGCTCGGTTGCCGCCTCCCGCCAGGCCATGAACGTGGCATCGGCCTCGAGGTCGCTGCTGCCGGGGCTCGCGGGGTCGTCGTCCGGTGCCGGCTGCCCGCTCGGGTCCCGGATAGCGGTGAGCACCGCCTCGACCTCGGCGGCGCTGGGACGTTCGGCGGGGTCACGAGCCAGCAGTGCGGCGATCACCGGCCGCAGAGGGCCGCCGTGGCGGGCGGGTGGAGCCGGCTCGGTGATGACCGCGTTGAGCGTGAGCAACTGCCCCTCACGGCGGAAGGGCGAGCGCCCTTCCACCGCGGCGTAGAGGGTGGCCCCCAGGGACCACAGGTCCGAGGCGGGGGTCGGACGCTCACCTCGGGCCCGTTCGGGCGACATGTAGCCGGGTGAACCCACCAGCATGCCGCTCGCGGTCAGGGTTGGGTCGTCGTCAACGCTGGCGATCCCGAAGTCGGTCAGTACGGCCCGACCGCTCTCGGAGAGCATCACATTGGCCGGCTTGACGTCCCGGTGCAACACCCCCGCTCGGTGGGCGGCCTGCAGGGCTCCCACCAGGTCCACTCCGATGCCGGCCGCGGTCAGCGGCGTCAGGGTCTGGCCCTTGGCGAGGACATCGGCCAGCGTGCGTGGGGTCAGCAACTGCATGACGATCCAGGGATGGTGCCCGTCCTCGACCACGTCGAACACCGTCACCGCCGCGGGGTGATCCACGCGCGCGGCCGCACGGGCCTCGCGCATCGTGCGCTCGCGGACCATGTCCTGTTGCTCGCCGGACAGCCCCGCCGCGGGGATGACTTCCTTGATGGCGACCTCGCGGCCCAGGATCTCGTCCTGGGCGGCCCATACGGCACCCATCCCGCCGCGCCCCAGCAGGCGCCGGATCCGATAGCGGCCGGCGATGAGGCGCTCGTCCACCGAGTCGAGACGGGACTGTTCTGGTGGGGGATTCACGCAGCCTCCCCGGGTTGGACGCCGGCACGCCGCACACGCTGGCCGTGCGGTCATTCAGGACTGCGCATAGAGCTGTGCTGTGCTGTGGACCTCAGAACGCGCACTTTTACACGTTCGTGGGTACTGCGTCGAATGTGCCACGGGGTCTGCCCTGTCGCCATTCCACGTCGCCCCTGCCAGTCTCCGTTCGCGGCCGCCCGTCGTCGGCGAATGTGCTGGTGGCCGGCTCGGCCGCCGTACTGGTCGCTCTCTCGGTTGGGGCTCACCGTCTTGTTCTGACTTCGCGAGGGTCGCATCGCCGCGCACTGGGAGGTGCGCAACGACCTCGACATGCTCCAACGCCGAGAGATCCACTCTCGGTGAGCCGGCCGGCTGATGAGCAGGAGGTGTGAGTCGAGCTCGTTCAGCGCGATGAGCCCAACCTGAGCTGCGAGACTGCCTCGATGACACGCGGTCCGGCCTGGGTACGGATGGCTGGCATCCGTCTCACATTCGAGGCTGCTGCCGAGGTCGCGTGGCGACTGCCGGCCGCCAATGATCTGGCTGCCCATAGTCGCGCCTCGGGTTCGCAGTCCGAACCGGCCCCGATGCTGACGACGTGTGGAGTTCCTGCTGTCGACGGATCACCGATTTCGTCGGGGCAGTGGAACCTCCAGCACGAAGCATCTAGATCGTGACGATGATCTTCCCGTGGTGACGTCCGCTCTCGATCCGGCGGTGTGCCTCGACGATGTCGGTCAGGGCGAACACGGTGTCAATGGCGGGCTCAAGCGCGCCGAGTCGGACACCGGCATTGAGGAAGGCCAGCATGCGCTGCACGACGATGTCGTCAAGGGTGTGCTCGAAACCCCGGTAGCCGATGATCGTGCACGACGTTTCCGCCGGGGCCGGGGTGGGACGGGAATCCAAAAAGCCCGCGATCAGCAATGTTCCGCCCGGGCGGGTGGCCGCCAGGAGATCCTGCTGGCCGAGGCCCTGGACCAGGTCGAGGACGATGTCGGCCCCGGCCCCACCGGTGTGGCGGCGAACCGCTTCGACGACGTCCTCCTGGTCGGTGGCGATGGCCGAGGCGGCGCCGGCCGCGAGCAGGCCGTCCTTCCTCGTCGTGTGCCGGGTGATCGCGATGGGCACGGCACCAAGGTAATTGGCGACCTGGATTGCCGCCCGGCCGACACTGCCGGCCGCGGCGGTGATGAGGATGTGGTCGCCGGGGCGCATCCGCGCCGTCTCGACGAGCGCGCCGTAGGCGGTGGAGTATCCGACCCAGATGGCCGCTGCGTGGGTGACGTCGAGCCCGACGGGCCGAGGAGCGACCCGGTTGGCGGGGACCGTGGTGTATTCGGCGTAGCTGCCTCGAACGCTCGCGTCTGGGATGGCCGTGAAGATGACCGGATCGCCGATCGACAACCCCGCGGTCTCGGGGCCCAGCGCGTCGATGATGCCCGTACCTTCCACGCCGAGACGCGCATGTGGCAGGAGGACAGGCGCGAGGTAGGTGCCCGAACGCATCATCTGGTCGAGCGGATTGACCGCGAACGCCTCGATCCTCACCCGCACCTCCCCGGCGGCGGGCTCGAGGACAGACTCCTCGACGACGTGCATGACTTCCGGCCCGCCGAACTCATCGAACACCACGACTCGTGGCACGGTAACTCCTCCATCTGGCGCGGGATTCAGTGCGTGGAAGAGACGTTACGGAGCCTTGCGTTACCGCCTGGTACCTTGAACTGTCATGCAGAACGAGAGCGGATCGTCCTTCCTTGCCGATTGCCCCACACGCCTGACTGTTGAGATCATCTCCGACAAATGGTCCGTTCTGGTGCTTTTCGCGCTCAGTCAGCAGCCGCGCCGGCACAGCGATCTCGTCGACGTCATCGGTGACATCTCGCGCAAGGTCCTCACCCAGACACTGCGCCGGCTGCAGCAGTACGGCCTGGTCGAACGCCATTCCGAGGGTCCACGGTGGGTCGAGTACACGCTCACCGAGCTCGGGCAGACCTTGGTCGAGCCCATCGAGGTCCTGAATACCTGGGCGCGCAACCACGGCGGGGCCATCGTCGACTTCCAGGAGGCGGCGGCAGCCGCGGCATCACAGAACCGATCGGCCGGTTGATCTTGATCAGGGCCTCTTGCCGGCACCATTAGCCCGCGCCGCCGGGCCGGCTAGCTCTCTTGCAGCAGCGCGCTCGACCTGCGGTCGCCGGGCACGATCGCGGCCACGGTCACCGCAGCCAGGACGACGATCGCGGCGGTCCAGTAGCTGGAGGCCGCGAACCCGTGAACGGTGGCCTGCGGTGGGGTAAGTCCTCGCGCGCCGGCCGCATAGGAGGCGGCGATGGTCGTCATGAGCGCCGTTCCGAGCGCTGCGCCGATCTGCTGTGAGGAGCGCATCAGGGCGGAGGCGGCGGTGGCGTCGGCGGGGTCGTTCACCCTGGTGCCGGAGCTCATCGCCGGTCCGGTGCTCAACCCCATTCCCAGACCGATCAGGAGCAGCGGAAGCAGGATCTGCGAGGGATAGGAACCGTCGAGGCTCATCCGGGTCATGGACAGCAGGCCGAGGGCCAGGAAGATCAGCCCGGTGGCCATCAGGTAGCGGGGCTGCAGCCGGCTCATCAGCCGGGGAGTGAGACGGGTGGCGCTCACGGTGATCACCACGATCAGGGGCAGGAACGCGACGCCGGCCTCGAGTGCGGTGTACCCGAGGATCGACTGGGCCTGATAGGTCAGCAGCAGAAAGGCGCCGTTGGCGCCCAGATTGACGGCGAAGAAGGACAGGTTCGCACCGCCCCGGCGTCGATCGGCGATGATGGGCAGCGGGAGCAGGGGGTGGGCCGTGACCTGCTCCCAGACCGCGAAACCGGCCAGGGCGACGAGGGCGGCCGCGAGCAGGCCCAGGACCAGGCGCGACCCCCAACCGTCACTCTCGGCCTGACTCACCGCGAAGACGAGACAGCCCAGTCCACTGCTCACGAGCACCGCGCCGGGAAGGTCGATCCGGCGCTGCCGGTGGTCGTTGCCGGCCGGAACGAAGCGTTGGGCGCCGAGGGCGACGCCGACGGCGAGCGGCACGTTGATGTACATGCACCACCGCCATTCCAGGAACTGGGTGAGCGCACCGCCCAGCAGCAGCCCGACCCCGATGCCGCCCTGGAGTGCGGCGGCGAACAGCCCGAAGGCTCGCGACCGCTCGTGCTCATCGACGAACGTGACCGAGATCAGCGACAGGGCTGCGGGTGCCAACAGCGCGGCGGCCACCCCCTGTGCGGCCCGCGCGCCCAGCAGGAGGCCCGGATCGCCGGCCGAACCACCGACGGCGGAGGCAGCCGCGAAGGCCAGCGCGCTGGCCGAAATGGCGGTCCGTCGCCCGACGAGGTCGGCGATCCGCCCACCGAGCGTGAGCAGCGCGCCCAGGGCGAGGGCATAGGCGGTGAGAACCCACCGCCCCTGGGCGCTGGACATGCCCAGATCGCTCTGCGCCGAAGGCAGCGCGATGAGCATGATCGTCAGGTCCAGGGCGATCATGACCTGGGCGGTGGCGGCCACCGTGAAGGTCCACCAGCGGTGGTCGCTCGCCTGCGCGGCCTCGGACATCGTCATGTCGCCCCATCCTTCTAACCGGAAGGATTTCCTCCGCTCGGGCAGGCTAGCATCAGAACGGAAGAATTCCTTCCGCCTAGGTCGCACGAGGAGGTCGACGATGGCCGGGTCATCAGCGACCGCGCGGGCGCCTCGAGCGGACACACGCCGCCGGCGCGAGCAGATCATCCACCGCACGGCCCAGGTCTTCGCGCTGCGCGGCGTCGAGGTGCCGATGGAGGAACTGGCCGCCCAGGCCGGCGTAGGGGTGGGAACGCTCTACCGGCACTTTCCCGACCGAGCCAGGCTCACCCAGGCGGTAGTCGAATACCTCTACGAGCAGGTCGGCGAGGTCGTGCAGCAGGCACGGGCCGAGCACGAGGGCTGGGAGGCGCTCACCGCCATCGTCCATGAATGGGTGAGGCGCCGTCTCAGCGTTCGCAAGCCCTTCGATCATTGGTTCATCGAGGCTCGGGACGCCGATCCCCGGCTGCGCCGGGCCAACGCGTCGATCATTGCTTCCCTGGACGAGATCCTCGCCTCGGCCAAGGCGTCCGGGGCGGTGCGGGCGGATCTGACCACCACCGACCTGGTCCGGGTGATCGGACTCCTGGTCCTGGCCGACGATGGCGCCGAACGGTTGGTCGAGCTCGTAATCGATGGGCTGCGCCCGCCAGCAGGACCAGGATCCTGACGGCCCAGTTGCCGAGCGGTTCGGTGCGGGATCCGCGGCTCAGGCGGCGCGAGCGGCGATGCCTGGGTAGGCCAGCACGAGGCCGGCCTCGTCATAGACCAGTTCGCAGGAGAAGTCGAAGGACGGGGCCGCGTAGTCGTAGCGCTGGTGGCCGTTCTGGTCACTAGTGCGGGCGTAGTGCTGCTCCAGGCGCTCGACGCTCAGGTCGAGGGCGTGCACGTAGGCGGCCGGCGCCTGGGCGCTCGCACCGGTGGGGAGCGCGAGGCGGTGCACGGGCAGGGCGTTCGTCAGGGCGGAGGACTCCAGGTCCACATCCAGGCAGCCGTCCAACTGCGGCGCCGGGTGCCCGTCGACCAGCCATCGCCCGTCCCCGTCGCCCTGCAGCAGGCGCGCGTGATGGCCGGTGCGGGAGCGCCCGCTCACGCGGGCGCTGCGAGTGCGCCAGCCCGCATCGACCTCGATGACGTAGTCGACCACCCAGAACTGGCCCTCCTCGACGGCGGTGGTGCAGCCGGTGATCAGGTGCGCGTCATCGACGGTCTCGAAGAAGACGACCTCGAAGCCTGAGCGCGCCTCCTGGTGGGCCCAGGCGGCGCTGGGGGGCGGAGATCGAAACGGCACGCCGACCACTGTGCACGAGACCTGCGGCTCGATCAATGCCGCTGGCGGCGCCTACGCGGCGCCTACGCGGCGACCGGCTCGCGCTGACGGCCGAGAGCATCCTTCATCTTCATGAACGGCCGCTCGACCCAGCGGCTCGACGCCGCGGCCAGGGCGATGGTGACGGCCAGGTCGACCCCGGTGGTGAGGGGTTTGGCGGTGTGAAGGTAGCGGGCCAGCACTGAGATCACCGGGAAGTGCCAGAGGTAGACGCCGTAGGAGATGCGACCGAGGGCGACCAGCGGGCGCAGGGAGAGTACCCGGGCGACCCGCCCGTCCTCGCCCGCGGCGAGGCCGCCGACCAGGAGGCAGGACAGCACTCCGGCGATCGCGATGCCCGCCGGCATGGCCCGGGTGCTGCCCAGCTGGTCGACCGTCACGAGCAACGCCACCAGACCGCCACCGCCCACGGCCGCGGCCCACGTCGGCAGGGCCGCGGCTGAACGGTGCTCGCGCTGCCTCAGCCACGTGGCCAGTGCGCACCCCAGGAGCAGTTCGTAGGCGCGGGTCATTGGGTAGTAGTAGGCGAGCTGGCCGGTGGTGGTCAGGAGGGAGTAGATCAGCAGGGTCAGGGACGCCGAGGCTCCGATTAGCGCCCAGAACGTGACGTTGCCGCGACGCTTGAGGATGGTGATCAGGGCCAGCGGCCACAACAGGTAGAACTGCTCCTCGACGGCCAGGCTCCAGGTGTGGGTCAGGGCCCCGAAGTTGTCCCGGCCGGTGATCAGGATCGCGAGATCCGTGGTGTAGGTGGCCGCCAGGGCGGCAATGGCGAGGTAGCTGCTGAACGACCCAGGGGGTGCGAGGGTCGGCGCGAACAGCAGTCCGACCACGACCACCACCAGCAGGGCCGGGTACAGCCGTAGCAGACGCCGCAGGTAGAAGCGGCCCAGCGCAATCGCGCCCGTGCGCTCGTGCTCGCGCACCAGCAGGGTGGTGATCAGGTAGCCGGACAGGACGAAGAAGACGTCGACGCCCAGCCAACTGCCCTCCGACATCGGCAGACTCAGATGGTGGGCGAAGACGCCGAGCACCGCGAAAGCTCGCACCCCGTCCAGGGCCTTGATGTGGCGCATGGTCCCCCCGACCGCAACTGCGCCAATCGGCGCTGAATGATCAGGGGTACGTTACCGGTCATTGCCGACGCATCCGTGCGAATCATCGCATCTCGTAGCTAGGGGGCCAGGACGGCGAGCGCAGCTTCGGCGCATTCATCGTCCTGCCCGGGGACCGTCCCGCCGCTCACCGCCAGCGCCCCGAGCACGGTGTCGCCGCGCATGATGAGGACCGCGCCGGCCCCCACCAGGATGGGCACCCGCACGGCCGCATCCAGCTGGGCGAAGAAGCCGGGCGAGTTCTCCTGCATGGTGCGCAGTACGGCACCGTCGCGTCGGAAGAGGGCCACGCTGGCCGCTTTGACCTCGGCGATCTGGGCCGAGAGCGGTGGTGCGCCGTTCATGCGGCCCAGGGCCTGCAGGTGTCCACCTTCGTCGACGACCGCGACCGTGACCGGTGCGGCGATCTGGGCGGCGCGCTCGTGTGCGCCGGCGATGACGGTCTGGGCCTCGTGGAGCGTCAACGGCATAGCGATCCCCTGAGTTTGTGCCGGCAGCGGCGCTGCGTGAGCAGGACGTGCTCACAGCATGATTGAAGTACAGGTGTAGCGCAATAGGTGTCCAGCTATCCTGGCGGAGATGGACACGACGGGCCGGCGCAAGCAGAACACCCGCGGGCAGGGCGACCTGCTGCGCGAGCAGATCCTGACCGCCGGCGTGCGCATGCTGGACGAACTCGGTGACGATCAGGCGCTCTCGCTGCGGGCGGTCGCGCGCGCCGTCTGCGTGGCCGCGACCTCGGTGTACCTCTACTTCCCTGACCGCGACGCCCTCGTGCTGGCCGCCACCCAGCGCTGCCACGAAGACGTCGTGGCCGCCGGCGACGCCGCCGCGGCCGCGGCCCAGCGCCCCGCTGACCAGCTGCGGGCCCGCATTCTGGCCCAGGCCGAGTGGGCCCAGACTCACCCGGGCCTGTACAAAGTGCTGCACGAGAGCGGCGTCCACCGCCGCCTCGGCATGCCGTTCAAGGAGGTCATGGTCGAGCGCACCCGCACCGCCGTCCAACGCTGCATGGACGCCGGCGTCGCCCCGCCCGACGACGCGCTCACTGTGGCGATCGACCTGCGTACGGCCGTCAACGGCATGCTGGCTCAGCGCATCAACGAACCCGACCTGCCCTGGCCACCCCTGGCCGACCAGCTCGACCGCTTCCTGACGAAGCTGGTCGGCCTACACCTCTGACGCCGTGGGTAGGCGGTGGACCATCCGCGACGGACGGCTCATCCCATGCACCCAAATAAACTCTGAGGTAGAGTTTAATCCGATGGCCGAGGGACAGACTCGACCAAGGCCCGTGAACGCGCGCTGGAGGTGAGGTCATGGTGAGGCAGTCTTCCCCGCCGGATCCTGCCGTCCGCGAGCGTGCGGACCTGCCTGCGTTGCCGAAGGGACTGCTTTTCCTGCTGGCCGCGGCCACGTGCGCCGCCGTCACCACCGAGATGCTGCCGGTCGGCCTGCTGCCCTCGATCAGCCAGGGCCTGCACGTCAGCGAGTCCCGGATCGGCGTGCTCGTGTCCGGCTATGCCGCCGTCGTGGCCCTGGGATCGATTCCGCTGGCCGCCGCCGTGCAGCGACTGCCGCGCCGGACGGTCCTCATCGCGCTCCTGGTCATCTATGCAGTCAGCAACGCCCTGTTCGCGGCCAGCACCATCTACGCCCTGGCGCTGGCGGCACGACTGCTGGGCGGCCTGGCCCACGCCGCGTTCTTCGCCGTGGTCATCAGTGAGGCGGTGGCCCTGGTGCCCCGGGCACAGGCCGGCCGGGCGGTGGCGATGGTCATGTCCGGCCCGGGGCTGGCCTTCTCACTCGGCGTCCCGGCGGGCACCACGCTGGGCACGGCCATCGGCTGGCGCTGGGTGTTTGCCGGTTCGGCCGTACTGCTGCTGCTCCTGGCCGTGGCCGTCGCCCGGTTGTTGCCTTTTACGCCCCCCACGACGGCACCGGAGCAGTCGGTCCTGGCGGCGCTGCGTCGCCCCCGCCTGCTGCTCGTCGCCGCCGTCATCGCGCTGTTCTTCGTCGGCCATTTCACGGCCTACACCTTCATCACCCCGATGCTGCGGTTCGCGGGCGTAGGCCGGCTCGCGGTCAGCGCGGTCCTGCTCGGGTTTGGCGTGGCCGGGCTGATCGGCCTGGCCCTGGCCGGTGCCGTTGCCGACCGCAGGCCCCGTGCCGCTTTGAGCGTGACCATGGTGGTGATGGCGGCCTGCCTGATCGGCCTGTGGTTCACGCAGGCCACCGCGTTCACCGTCGTCATCGTCGTCGTCTGGGGCCTGGCCTGGGGGGCCAGCCCGACCCTGACCCAGGCGGCGGCGCTGCTGGCTGTCCCGGACGCGCCCGATGCCGGGCCGGCCGTGGTCAACGCGATGAGCAATGTGGGCATCTGCGGGGGCGCCCTGATCGGAGCTCACGAGCTGGCCGCCGGGCCGGTGTCCGCGCTCGCCCTGACCGGCGCGATCCTGGTCGGTGCGGCCCTGCTGCTGCACGTGGTCCCGAGCATGGGCTCCTCGGCCAACCGGCGATGATCCAGCGTGCGCCCGGGTCAGAGCGGCTCGGCGGAGAACGACTCTCGAACGTGCCCGGTGAGCGGAACCTGCTCCAGCAGGACCGGAGGGTTCGGCGGTGAGGCGAGCAGGGGGAGAAGCTTCGGGACGTTCGGGCCCATCCAGGCACCGTGCTCCTCGAACGCCTCGACCGACGTGAACGCCTGAATCACGGTCAGTGGTCCGGTCTTGTCATCGATCGCCCGGTGAACCGAGTAGTGCACTCCGCCGGCTTCGGCATGGATGGAGACGGCGAACTCACGCAGCAGCTTGATGAGCTCCTCCTGCTTACCGTCCTTGGCCTGCAGGTGATTCACGAAGACGAAGGTCGACATGGTCGTGCTCCTTTGCTCTGTCATTGTCTGAGACGGTCTTCCTGAGGGCGTGGTCGGATCGAGGTTCACGATCAGAGCTCGCCGGGGACGGCGAATCGGTAGAACACCCCGCCCACCGGCTGGATCCCCATCAGGAGCCAGACGGCGTCCTCGAATTCACGGGCGCGAGAGAGGTCCCCGACCCGAACCGGGTCATAGCCGGCGTCCCGGATGAGCTGCTCGGTGACCTCTCGGGCATCCTCGTCGGCGACGTACCAGTTGCTCGGGCGCACGCGCTGTTGGCTCGCGACGTCGAGGAGGGCACCGAAGTTCATGTTGAAGCTCTTGGCCACGGGGCCGCCGGTGAAGGACTTCACCTCATCGGCGTACGACGGGAAGTCTCCCTGGCGCCCCGGCATGATGTTGGTCGCGTCGATGGCGATCTTCCCCTGCAGTCCGCTCACCGTGGCCAGGGCGGGCGAGATCTGACTGCCCGGCACGGCCACCAGGACCACGTCCGCGTCCGAGGCGTCTCCGCCGTCGCGGCCGAGTTCGGTGACGTCGTGCCCGGCCCGGCGCCACAGGCGGGCCAGTCCGCCGCCGATGGTCCCTCGTCCGATCGTGACAATCTTCATTGTCTTCTCCTTCAGTGGTGTTGACAGGAAACAGATTTCAGGCCCGGCCGCCGTCCAGACGCAGGTCGATGCCGTTGGCCAGAGGGTTCTCCAGGAGAAACACGCAACCGTCCACGATGTCGCTCATGGTGGCCAGTCGCTGCGTCAGCGACATCGTGCGGAACGCCTCCAGCATCGGGGTGTTTCCCTGCCAGAAGGGACTGTCCTCGACCGGGCCGGGGTGAATGCCGTTGACCCGCACCGGTGACAGTTCGACGCTCATCGTCCGGATCAGGCCGGCGACCGCGGCGTTCACCACGGTGACGGTGGTCGAGCCGGGGAACGGGTACTCCTTGGCCATGCCGCCGAACAGCAAAACCGAGGCGTCCTGGGTCATCCGCGGGGCGAGCGCACTGACGGCTGCCGTGTAGCCGACGATCTTGGTCACTGTCAGTTGCGTGGCGGTGGCCACGTCGTAGTCCGCCAGGGAGTTGCGCTCGCGGACCGCGCCGATGACGGCCAGCCGGTCGACCCGCTCGATCGTGCTCAGCGCTTCGGCAATCTCGCCCGGGCGGGTCAGGTCGAGCGCGAGCCCGGTGACTGTGCCGGCAACGTCCTTGGACAGTTCGCCGGCCACCTCGGCGGCCCGCTGCTCGGTGCGGCCGGTGATGACGACCTGGGCTCCCTGGCGGGCGTACTCGGCGGCCATTTCTCGGCCGATGCCCTGAGTTGCCCCGATGAGCACGATGGACTTCACGAGAGTCGATCCTCTCTGGTCGGCGATTTGGTTAACGTGTTAACCAGAACGTAGAACGCCATTGGTTAACATGTCAACCACGTCGTAGGATGGGTGTCATGACGCAGCCGCCATGGCTCGATGAGCGCGAACAGCGGGCCTGGCGCAGCCTGATGACGATGCAGGACGGCCTGATGGAGTTCGTCGAGCGCCGGCTGCGCACCCGCAGCGGGATCTCTCATGCCGACTACCAGGTGCTGGCCCACCTCTCCGAGGCAGCGGAGGGTCAGTTGAGGTCATTCGAGCTCGGTGGGCTGCTGCGGTGGGAGAAGAGCCGCCTGTCCCAGCACCTGGGCCGGATGCAGAACCGCGGCCTGGTCACCCGCGAGCGGTGCCAAAGCGATCAGCGGGGCGCGGTGGTGAGCATCACCGCTCAGGGAACCGAGCTGATCAAAGCCGCAGCAGCCCAACACGTGTCCGACGTCCGCGAAGCGTTCATCGACCAGCTCACCGAGAACGAGCTCGACGTGCTCACCGCCATCGGTGACAAGGTCCGCGAGCGGCTGGCCGTGCTGAACCAGACCCCGTAATCGTGCACAGAGCGCTATTTCGGGCGATCTTGCGATCGCTCGGCCGCGCCCGGCTCAGCCGTTGATCACGCCGGCGAGGTGCTCGGGGCCCTGGGAACCAGCGGGGTACTCGGCCATCGGGACGCCCCCTTCGGCCCAGCCCTTCAGCACCGGTTCGACGATCCTCCAGGCCTGCTCGGACTCCTCGCCGCTGACCGAGAGCCGAGCGCTGCCGGTCAGCACATCCAGCAGGACCTGCTCGTATGCGAGCAGCTCTCCGTCCACCGCAGGGGTGGCGACGTCGGTGTCGGTCTCACCCGAGATTGCCGGGGCATGGTCGAGGGCGAGCGGGGCGTCGATGGGGATCCACAGCCGCCCGGATCGGGGGAGGGCCTCGCGCACGTCCGGCGGCAGGGTCTGGCTGCGGAAGTGGATCAGGATGCCCTTACGATCGCTCGCCAGCGCCTTGCCGGCCCGCAGCACGAACCGGGTGCCCGCCCAGAGCGGGCGATCCACCTGCAACACCAGCTCGGCATAGGTCTCGCTCGTGCGGGCCGGGTCGACACCGTCCTGTTGCGCGTACCCGGTGGTCGCGGCGCCGGTGACGGCCAGGGTTCCCGCTCCGTACCGCGCGCGGCGGGTGCGCGAGGACAGCTCGGCGCTCGGGATCGGGGCGACCGCTCGCAGGAGCTCCAGCTTGGCGTCGTGCAGGGCCTTGTCGTCCGGCGATCCGGGCAGGTCCATCGCCACCAGGGCCAGGATCTGGATCATGTGGTTCTGCAGGACGTCGCGCACGGCGCCGGTCCGGTCGTAGAAGCTGGCCCGGCCCTCCAGGGCGAGAGTTTCCTCCCAGAGGATGTCGACCTGATCGATGTGAGAGCCGTTCCAGACCGGCGCCCACCGCCCCCGGGTGCGCAGCGCGAGCAGGTCCGCGGCCGCCGGCATCCCCAGCGCGTGGTCGACCCGGAACACCGCCTGCTGCCCGCCCACCTGGCTCACGGTGGACAGCAGGGCGTTCAGCGAGACCGCGCCGGCCCGGTCCTCACCGAACGGCTTCTCCACCGCGATCCGGCTGCCCGGCGGCAACCCCACCCCGCTCAGCGCCCGGATGGCCGAAGCGAACAGCGCCGGCGGCAGGGCCAGATAGGCCGCGACCGGCGGCTGCGAACTCGTGGGTTCAGGGGCGGGGTCGGACAAACCCTGCACCGCCGCGCGGACGCTGAGCTGATCCTCGAGATCCACCCGGCGATAACGCAGTCGCTCGACGAAGGCCTGCCGGACGTCATCCGTCAGATCGGGGGCATGATCGCGCAGCCGCTGGGCCACGTGGTCGCGAAACCGCTCGTCGTCCCAGTTCTGCGGTGCCGCCCCGACGACGCGAAGGTCGCGGGGCAGCTGGGCCGAGGCGACCAGTCGGGCCAGGGCCGGCAGCAGGAACCGGCCGGCCAGGTCGCCACTGGCTCCCAGCAGCAGGACCCGGCTGATCACCTGCTGCTGGTTCAGCGCGCGCCCGGGTGCTCGGGGCCTTCGTCCCCACGCACGGCCTGCTCGGCGTCGGCCGGATCGATCGTGATCCCCTCCACGGGGTTGCCTCCGGCGGTGCCCGCGTTCGGATCGCCCTCGGACGGATCGGGCACTCCGGGGACCGCGCCGGCCTGACGGGCTCCCGAGTAGATCGGGCCGCCGGCGCTGGAGCGCGACCCGATCTGGCTGGCCGACTCCTCGGCCACGCGTGATTCGGGGTTGTTGTGGGTGTTGATCTCGTCCGGTTCCTGGGTCACGGCCGCCAGTCAACCACGGGCCCTGCCGATGGGCCCTTCGACGATCAGTCACGCTCAGAGGTGAGCCGAACCAGGTAACCCTGGCCATGACCAGCGACGGAGGCGAAATCCTGACGGTGCGCCGGCGGAGGCTGGCACGATGGCGCCTTGATGAACCCGTCCGAACCGCCCCCGCCGGCACCGTCGTATCGCCGCTCGGCCGGAACCGCGCGGGCCCTGGCCCGCCGCGAAGCCCTGCTCGCGGCCGTGACGGACGACCTCGCCACCGAGGGCCTGGCCGACTTCTCGCTGCGGCGGGCGGCCCGGGCCGCCGGGACGACGCACAAGGTGCTGCTCTACCACTTCGAGGGCCTGGACGAACTTCTGGCCCAGGCCGTGCAGCGACTGCGGGAACGGCGGATCGCCAGTTCGCTGGAGGCGGCAGCTACCGGCGCCACCCTGGCCGAGCGGGTCGGTTCGATCTGGCCGGTCCTCATGGACGACGCGTCCGGGCTTCGGGTCATCGACCAGGCGATCGGCCTGGCGATGTATGACCCGAAGCGGTACGCGCACCTGGCGCAGGAGGCCGCCGACGCCTACGTCGCCCCTCTGTTCTCGCTCTGCCCACCGCACTGGACTCCGGCCCGCCAGCGCGAGGTGGTGGAGATGGTCCTGGCGACCATGCGCGGATTCTTGATGGAGTGGCGCACGACGCGTGACGGTGAGCGGATCCGGGCCGGGCTGGCGGCCCTGCTGCGCGCCCTGGAGCGGGAGGAGGCGGCCGACTCGTAGTCCTTGACAGCCTTGCGAACCACGCGGTTCACTTTCTCGTACGAGCAGGTCGACTGACCTGGGTGCGGGGAGCGTCATGGTCACGGGACAACGCGAGAAGGTCTGGTTCACCAGCGGCGCGGAGCAATGTGCCGCTTGGCACTACCGGGGTACGAACGGCGCTTGCGTCGTCATGGCCGGCGGTGGGGGGGTCACCAAGGAACCCGGCACCGATCGGTTCGCCGCCCGGTTCCACGCGGCCGGGTACACGGTGCTGGCGTTCGACTACCGGTATCTGGGGGAGAGCGGCGGGCAACCCCGGCAGGTCATCCGACCCCGGGCCCAGCGGGCGGATTGGTTGGCGGCGCTGGCGCGGGCCGCGACCCTTCCGGGTGTGGATCCGGCCCGGATCGCCGTCTGGGGCTTCTCGTTGTCCGGCGGTCACCTGTTTCGCGTCGGGGCCGAGCGGTCGGTGGCGGCCGTGATCGCCCAGACGCCGCTGGCCGACGGGCCGGCCGCCGCCCCCAATGCCTTGCGGCACGAGACGCTCGGGGTCATCCTGCGGATGCCGGCGCTCGCGCTGCTCGACGTTGTCGCCGGGCTCACCGGCCGGGCAGCGAAACTCGTGCCTCTCGCCGGGCCGCGGGGCACGGTGGCGATGCTCAGCACCCCGGACGCGCAGGACGGCGAGCGCGCCCTGGACCCTGACGGCGAGTATCCGAACTGGAGCCGGACCGCCGCGGCCCGCTCGGTCCTGCCGCTGATGGGGTATCGGCCGGGCCGGGTCGCCGCCCGGGTCACCTGCCCGCTGCTCGTCGTGGTCGCCGACCAGGACCAGTCCGTGCTGGCCGCGCCAGCGATTCGCGCCGCGCAGCGAGCGAGCTGCGCCGAGGTGGTCCGCGTGCCCGGCGGGCACTACGCGCCCTTCATGGACGAGCACGAGCGCGTCGTTGCCGCAGAGTTGGAATTCCTGGCGCGGCATCTGAAGAAGTGATCAATGCGGGACTGAGGATCCGTCGGCGGTGCTGTCGCGACCCGATGGACACCCATGGGGGCCGCGATGGCGCCGGTCCGCCGATGCGTCACGACACGAAGCTGGCAAACGACGGGCGGCTCGGTCGCGACGACACATTGCGCTCCTCCAGACGACGGATTCGCGATCCTCAGCCGGCGCAGGTATGTGCATTCACGAGCTGGGTGGCATGCCACATCACCCGACGGATGGCACGACACCGGGCGAAGGGGAGGGGCCGTCCGAGGATCGCTACGTTCGATTGACCTCGCACGCCGCAATGACGCCACTTCCGGTGTTCTCTTCAGCTCCTTGAGACCCCTATATTCAGTGGACGTGTGAAACGCGCGGCGCAAATGCATGGTTTGACGGGGGTCAATAACGCATGTCAGAGGAATCGACCGCGAAAGCCGATTCGGATTCTGATCGGATCGAAATTGTTGGCTCGCCCGACGATGCCAAGGAACAGGCTCGCGACGGCATTCGAGGCTGGGTCGGCCGAGCGGGGCAGGCGACCCGGAAGGGGGCCCGCACGACGGCGCCGTGGGCAGCGCTCGCCACCATCTGCGCCGCGACGGTGGCCCCGGTAGCCGGACCGGCTCTCGGGTTGACCAGTCTCTACGAAGTCGCGATCGGCCAGCTCATGGGCGGTCTCGGTGGCAATCTCATGGCCGATCTCCTCATGGACGCGGCGAGCCGCGTCAAGGGAGTGCCCTCCGAGGACGAGTGGCGCAAAGAAATCGCCGAATTGCTGACCGAAGCCTTGGCTGCCCCCGAGGAAAAATCCGGGGCGTTACGTCAGGAGGTCAGCCAACTCTTGACCAACGTCGACTCGATCAGCGTTGCAGTCCGAGCCTCCGCCGCCAACGCCTCCGACGTCGGCGAGCGCCTGCTCGCCGCTCTGGGTGACTTGGGCGAACTGGGCGAGGATTTCGTCGAACTGCAGGTTCGGACCCTGACGTCCCTCAACCGATTCCAGGATGAGCTGGCCTCGCGCAGTGCCGCGCAACGCCAGCAGATCGACCTGACCCAGACTTCTCTCACCGGTCTGACCGTGCAGGTGCGTGATCTGATTGCCAGATTGCCGCGGTCCAAGAGCGGTCGAGGTGCAGCCGAGCCGTGGGTGACGCGTCACGATGAATGTCCGTACCCTGGCTTGGTCAGTTTCGACGCGACCCAGGCCGCCTTCTTTTTCGGCCGTAAAAAGCCGGTGACCGCGGTACTCACGACGTTGGCTGAATTGGCTCAGGTGCCAACCGTTCCGTTGTTCCTGATCGGGGTGTCAGGCGTCGGAAAGTCTTCGCTGCTGCAGGCCGGCGTGATCCCCGCTCTTCAGGCTGGCGAGCTACCCGGATCCGCGGAATGGCGAGTAGTGTCGCTGACCCCCACGGGCCGTCCCCTGGCTGTTCTGTCGGGCGCGGTGACCAAAGAACCCGCTGACGCATTTGTGCTGTTGGACAGGCTACGCCGACGGCCCGAGGATTTTGGCGCGATCGCGTCCCAGGGCCGCCGCGGTGACGGAGGCCTTCTCATCGTGGTCGACCAGTTCGAAGAACTGTTCACCGGCGGGTCGAGCGAGACCGATCGGCGGGCTTTCGTCACCGCCCTGCTGAATGCCGCTCCAGCCGTCGTCGTCATCGCGGTGCGCGCCGACTTCTATGCGCGCTGCATGGAACTGCCCGACCTTGCGCGGGTCCTGTCCGATCGGCAGGTGCTGGTCGGGCCGATGACGGCGGAGGACCTCCACGAAGTCGTCCTTCGGCCGGCCGACCGAGTCGGGCTCAAGGTTCAACCCGCGTTGTTGCAGATCTTGATGAGCGACCTGAAGGTCACGGCCGAAGGCTACGAGCCAGGTTCGTTGCCCCTGCTGGCTCAGGCGTTGCAGGCGACCTGGCAGAAGCGGGAGGACGGGGTGTTGACGGTGGCTGGCTACCGCGAAGCCGGCAGCATCGCTGGGGCGATCAAGAAGAAGGCTGACGGCGTCTTCAACAGCTTGGATCCGGACGGGCAGCTGGAACTTCGCCGAATGTTGTTGCGAGGCATCGCGGTGACTGGCGGCGAGGCGAGCCGCAGGCCGATCCCCAGAGCCGGACTGCCGGCCGAGCCGCTGGCCAAAATGGTCGCCGAGCGACTCATGACAGCTGCGGAGGACACCGTGCAGATCACGCACGAGGCCTTGCTGACGGCGTGGCCGATGCTGAGGGATTGGGTGGCGGAGGAGCGGCGCGATCTGGAGCTGCGCGAGCGGTTGAGAGATGCCGCGGCGTACTGGGACGAGCAACAGAAGGAGAGCGCCTCGCTGTATCGCGGTGCCCGGCTGGAGGCTACCCGCGAGTGGCTTTCCACGCGCCCGGACTTGACGCCCACCGAGCGCGCGTTCCTCGTGGCCAGCGATGCTGAGAGCAGGCAGGAGCTGCAGACCGAGCGGCGTCGCTCGCTGCGGCTGCGGCGAATGGCCGCGGCCCTGGTCGTGCTGCTCGTGGTGGCCCTGGGCGCGGGCGGCCTGGCCTGGAGGACGGCTCGACGGGCGAATCTGCGGGAGTTGATCGCGAGCTCGCAGCGGTACGCGGTGGAATCGGCCTCGGCTGCCGCGACCGATCCGCGGCGGGCAATGCTGCTGGCTGCCCTAGCCTGGGACACCAATCACACGTCGCAGGCCCGTAGCGCGCTCCTGTCGGCCCAGATGCTCAACCATGCCGGGCTGCTGAACGATCCGGGTGCGAAGAGCGTCGTCGCCGTGAGCCGGGACGGGCGGCTGGTCGCCACGGGCGGTTTCGAGGGCCGGGTGACTGTCTGGGACGTGCGTACCCACCGGCTCCTGGCCAAGCTGGCAGGCCTGGATCTCCGGCAGGTGAGGTCGCTGCAGTTCTCACCCGACGGCTCTATGCTCGCCGCGACGGGGCTGGCGCAGATCCCGGGCGCCCTGCGGGTCTGGTCGGTCCCCGCCGGTCGCCGCCTGGATCTGCCAGCCACCGGCGGGTGGGGTGAGGCCGTCTGGGGGAGCGACCACGCACTGATCAGCTTCGGGTACGACGGCACACCGCCGAACCAGACCCGTGGCCTGCTGATACAGGACGTGAAGGTGCGCGCGAGCGTGCGGCGGGTTCCGCTGCCCCCGGGGGCGTTGCCCTATCACCTGGCTATCAGTCCCGACGGCCAGCGGGTGGCCGTCGGCCGCGTCGAAGGCTCGGTCACCCTGATGCGTCTGCGTGATGGCCACGTGCTCAGGACGTTCCCGGCCCTGGCTGGTGAGGCCGGCAAGAGCGTCGCCGTCGTTGCCTACGCACCCGACGGCAGGCTGGCGGTCGCTGGCAGCCGGGACGGCCGGGTGACGCTGTGGGACGGGCTAACCGGTGCTCACCTGAGCGATCTTCCGGTGGACTCCGACCGCAGCAACACGGCGAGCCTCGCGTTCTCGCGCGACGGCAGCCAGCTCTACGCGCTGGGAGGATCATCCAACCCGTTTGTCTGGGACTTCGCTGAAGGTGTCTGGCAACCGCAATCCGTCGGTAGCACCGGCGTGGGCGATCGCGGGGTCCTCACGAGCGTGGCCACGTCGGGCGACGGGCATCTGGTCGCTCTTGCTGGCGACCGTCCGACCCTGCTGACCCGTCGGGCTGTTCACTGGCAGCGCTACGCGGAAACGGGCGCGTTCATGGGACTGGCTGTCAGCAATGACGGTCGCGAGCTGGCCGCCGGTGGCGCGGGAGGTCGTGGAACGGTCTGGGTGAGCGACCTGGCCACCGGTTCCTACCGAGCGGCGGTTCCCAACGCCGGCGCCGTTCGTAAGGTGACCTACTCGCGCGAGGGCGCGCTCGCGGCCGTGAGTGACGATGGCCGGCTTTGGCTGACCTCGGCCGGCGCCACCACGCGTTCGATCGACCTGGGCCAGCGGCTGTCCAGTGGCCTCGCATTCAACCCCGAGGGCTCGCTCCTGGCTGCGACGGTGACACCGGACCCCCGGCGATCCGGCGGCGTTGCCTCGAACACGTCTGAGGTGCGGGTCTGGGATGCTCGCACCCTGCGCCAGGTGGCTTCAGCACCCCTGACGCTGGTGCCCGGCTCGGTCGCCTTCAGTCCGGACGGCGACCGCCTGGCCGTCGTCGGTTCCTGGGACTCCGGGAACCTGCACTCGTACGTGCTGCTCTGGGACGTCGCCGGCCTTCGCCGCGGCCAGACCCAGCCCCAGCGCGCCATCGACATCGGCTCCGGATCGGTGGGCGATGCGGTGTTCAGCCCGGACTCCAAGACTCTGGCCGCGGCGGCCGGTGATCGCGTGCGCCTGCTCGACCCGGCCTCGGGTCAGCTCATCCGTACCGTTGCCAATAACGCCAGCACGATCCGCTCGGTGCGCTTCTCCTTCGACGGGAAGACCCTCGCGACCACCAGCACCGACGAAGCGGCCATCCGGCTCTGGTCCGTAGCCGATGGCGCGTCTGTGGCCACGCTCACCGGGCATGCCGGGAGCGTGAATGAAATCGAGTTCGGTCCGACGTCGCCCACGCTCTACAGTGCCGGCGCCGACAGCACCATCGGCGTGTGGAATCTCGACCCGGCTGTGGTGCTCGGCAGCATCTGCGTTGACCTTTCTGGCGATCTGGCGGCCGGCGACTGGCGGGGTCTGGGCGTTGACCCGAAGAAGTCGCCCTGTTCCTGACGACGGCCGGTCGAAACCGGGTGGCATCACCCGCGAGCGGCCCCTTCGGCGGCGCCGCTCGGTCTCACGTCGGGACGGGCGTGATTCGAAGCACGGCAAGGAGCGCGCGTGTTAATTCGGAGAGTAATATGAGGTAGCTTTAAGTTATGTGCGCAGGTAGTCTCCTTGCACACAGACCGGGGGGTCACCGTGAGGCGTTCTGCTGCTCGTGCGATAGCTGTGCTGGTGCTCTCATTTGCGGTCGCGACCACAATTCACTGTGGCAGCGCATCGGCGGCCGGCAGCCAGGTGGAGCAGACGTCCATGCAGACGCGGGTGCCCACGGCCACCCAGCTCACCTCCCTCAAGAAGTGGACGCGCGCGGGCGTTCTCTACGCCGACGAGAAGGATTCCTACAGCCGACCCGCCGCCCGCCAGAGCATCCGCGAGATGAAGACGATGGGGCTGAACACGGTCACGCTCGTCGTGGAGGTCTATCAGGCCAGCCCATCCAGCTCCGGCATGTATCGGAGCTACCAGGCCGGGGACTCGGTGACCGATGCCAGTCTCGTCTCCGCGATCACCTTCATCCGCAGCCAGGGGATGAGGGCCGTGGTGAAGCTGCACGTCGACGTCGACCTCGCCTGGGCCACTGCACACCCCGGCAAGAACGCCTGGCGCGGCTGGATCAAAGCCGCCGACCGCGACGCATGGTTTGCCTCGTACAACCGATGGCTCGTGCACTACGGGCGACTGGCGCAGTCGGCACGAGCCAGCGACATCATCATCGGCACCGAGATGGTCTCGATGACGAGCACCCCTGCCCGCCGGGCCAAATGGGTCTGGATGATCAGAAATCTTCGGAAAGTGTTTCACGGCCGACTCACCTATTGTGCCAACAAGTTCGCCGGCAACCTCGGTACGGAGTACAAGACGGTCGACTTCTGGAGGAGCCTGGACTACATCAGCATCAGCGGTTACTTCGGGCTCGACTCCGCTACGAGTGCCGGCATGAAGAAGATCTGGGCCGGCGTCGACAAGGCCGAGCTCTATCCGCTGCACAAGAAGTACGACCGGAACATCATGTTCGGCGAGGTCGGCTATCGCAGCGAGACCGGTGCCCGTCGAGAGCCCTCTCAGTTCCGCACACGCAACGCGTTCGACGAGACCGAGCAGTCGCAGGACTACGAAGCGCTCCTGGACTTCTGGAGTACCCGCGCCTATCTGAGCGGCGTTCAGCTGTGGCGGTTCTACCCAGACCTCGGCCACGACTGGATGGAGGCCGCCGCCTCGTTCACACCTCAGACCACTGTGACCAAGGAGCTCCTGACTCGCTGGTTCACCGGCAAGGACCCGGCCGTCCTCATCTCCCTCGCAGGAATGCCACAGGGGCAGCCAGTCGAGGCGAGCCAGCCCTTGGAGGCCACCGTTACGGCACCGGCCAAGCTGGCGTACCTGCTGAAGGTGTCGGTGGACGGAACAGCTACGACTCCGATGACCCCTGTCGCCGGCGCGTGGACGATGACTCTCGACACCTCGGGATGGGCACATCGCAATTCCCGCAATCACCTACACAGCGTCGAGGTGCAGGCGCTGAGCCCAACCGGCTCGCTGATCGCCCGCCAGGTGTCGATGGTCTACGCCCCTGATCTGGTGGTGGTCGCTCCGGCCAACATGGCGGTGCTGTCGGGAAAGACGACGTTGAGCGCCCGACTGTCGGACGTGCCCCTGAGTGACTACAAACTTTTCTGGAGCGTGGGAACCGGAGACGAGGTTGAACTGCAGGACCACCCGGACCTGGATTCGTGGGTCAATAGCGTGAAGTCCCGCGACGTCGATCTTTCCGGCTGGACCTGGGAACCGTCCGGCATGTACAGCATCACCTTCACCGCACGTCGTCCGGATGGAAGCCTGGTTGCTCAAGCCGTGCGGCAAATTATGGTCACCCCTGCTGAGGTGCCGGTCTCATGACCATGGACACGCTCACCGCCCTGGCTGCCCCGTTCATCACAGCACTGGGCGCAATCGTGGCGGCAGGCATAAAGATCACCCAGGCTACGAGCGGACCGGCGCCCACGGGAGTCGGGTCGGTCCGGTTGAGCAAGGCGACCTGGGCCGTGCTGGCAGTGGCAGTCGTTGCTGCGTGCGTGTCTGTCTTCGGCGTCGTGCTCCTTAACAACCGCCCTCCCGGGGAGCCGGGTGTCACCTTCATCGTCCCTGGTGGTTCGGGCACGACGACCTTGAACGGGCAGATCATGGACCATCTGGACGTCAAGATCCATGACGTGCCGACGGGGTACTCGGCGAGCCTTGCGATCTACAACCACAAGACCGAACGGTTCTACCCGCTCGGCGCGGTGTGCCCGCTGGCTGAAGACGGCACGCTGCAGTGCCCAGATCCCAACATTCGTTTCGGCCCGGACGAGAAGAAGGGGCCGTATGCGGGTGCCTTCACCTTGCAGATTACCGTGGTGAGCCGGGAGGCCGAAGCTGCGTCCAAGGCCTACAGCGATAAGGCCTTCGCCACTCAGATATACAGTGGTCTGGCCTCTCTCCCCAGCGGGACATTGGTGCTGGGTGAGGCTCAAATCATGCGGGCGTCCTGAATATGGCCTTCGAGGACGCCGAGCGCAGAACCTCAGTTCGTCGCCACGCACCCGCTCAAGAACGAGCCGGTGAACGTGTACGGCTTCTCCTGCTCGGCATGCCCGGTGATGAAGACCCCGAGGGAATCGGTGTCGATGATGTCGATGGGGTCGGGCCGCTTGATGTAGATCGCGACGATGGCGTGCGACTCGTTGATCACCTGCACGGACAGCCGCGTCCGCTCGGGCACGTGCACCGGCTTGGGGAAGTTGAACCGCGTGTAGCCGTTGTTGACGGCATTCTCAGGCCCCAGGAAGGCGTCGATGTCCTCACTGGGGACACGAAAACGTATGCGTAGCGGATACTTCCCCGTAATGTCGGTCGCCCGGGCATCGAGACCAGGGATGACACTGATGGCTCTGATCTCGTCGGCGTCGACCTGGAAGGTCTGCTGGATGCTCCCGCCCGGCACCAGCGGGATGGGTGTCTGGGACTGCACGTCGTAGCGGCAGGCTTCCGTCGGGGGCACCTTCTTGACGTTCGGTGGCTGAAAGCCGATGTAGGACACCACCGCGATCATGGCCAGGCCGACCAGGAGCCACGAGCCGTGGCGCAGGCCCATGTTTCGCACGGTGAGGTAACGGTGCCTCGTCCAGAGCTGGTATCCGGCGCTGATCAGCAAGGAGACCACAAGCAGGTCGATGAGGACGGCGGTGGTCTGTAGGGCCCCCCGGAAGAACGCGGTGTAGAAGCTGCCGGCGCCGAGAAGGAATCCGCTGATCAGCCCGAAGATGGCCGACAGGCTGGAGCGCCCTTGCCGGGGGAGGCCGCTCGTCAGCGGTTCTGACGGTACCGGCACCGCCTCAGGGGTCGGCTCCGGGGCCGGCGGCGGTTCTGACGGTACCGGCACCGCCTCAGGGGTCGGCGCAGCAGTCGGCTCCGGGGCCGGTGGCGGACTGCTCTTGGTGCCGTCGGCGGGAGCGTCCGGTTGTGGCCGCAAGGCTCGGGCCCGTGTACCCAGTTCGCCCAGGCCACGTCGAATGCTGAGTCCGAGTTTCACGATGAGAACCCTCCCGTTGGATCCACCGTCGGTCGTTGCCCGTGGTCGGCTCGTGTTCGACGCAGCGGTGGATTCGGATTGGTTTGCCGGGTTGCTCCGCTACGCCGGCGCAGCGGAGCACGGCGATGACTCGATCCGAGGATGGTGTACGCACCCGAGATGCGCCATCAGGGCCGTTTGCGGAGGTTCTGAGACTGTGTGTCCATTATGCTCCGGTGGCTCCGGCCAGCGTTCGTGAGCAAGCACCCGCCCTGACACCACCCACAGAGGAGCCACTCCTTGCGTTTTCGCAGATTCAGCCGTGCCGCCGTCGTCGTTCTGACCGCGGCGGCCGCCCTCGTGGCGCTGTCGTCACCGTCCGAGGCGCGCCCTGGCATCGGCCCCTATCAGCTGTTCCCGGAGAGCACTCACGGGTCGGGCAGCGACAACGGGTCCAAGTGCGTCGAGGTGCCCAACGCGAGCACCGCCAACGGCACCGGGATCGACATCTGGACCTGCGGGTCCATCACGCCGTTGCACCACCGGTGGTGGTTCGACAACGTGACCAGCAATACCGGTGCGTACTACATCTACAACGGCAACGATCACAAGTGCATGAACATCAAGGGTGCGGTGATCAAGAACAGCACCCCGATCGTGCAGTGGACGTGCAGCGACAGTGACCTCGTCCTGTGGGACAAGTGGATCACGAAGCGCAAGCAGTCGAGCCCGGACTACTACCAGATCCAGAGCTACATGGACCCGTCGTACTGCCTGAACATCAAGGGCAACGCGACAGCCAACAACACCGCCCTGATCTTGTACAAGTGCTCGGCCAACGGCACCGCCAACGACCTGTTCCGCTGGACCGCCGCGCACAACTGAGGCTCGCTCGCGACCGGGACGGCACGTGCTGGCGTCCCGGTCCGGGCCGGCTCGACCGGCCGTCCTGCACTACCTGGTCGCCCTCACTCGCCGTTCGCGCCGTCACTCGCCGTCAATCGACTCGCGCGGCAGGGGCCCTTGCTAGCGACGGCCGGTGCGATCGTTGCGGGGATCACCCCATTGCCATCGGGGTGGTTCTCCCGTGCGCCAGCAGATGATCACGAAGGCGATCGTGGAGATCACGATCAGCGACCCGGTCACCACCGGACCGAGGCACTCCTCGGCGATGGCCGCACCGGCTGTGATGCCGACGTACACGGCCAGGACGACCCAGCCCTGCCACCGTGAGGGGAACTCCCACCCCCAGCCGTACCGCTTCGCGGGAAACCAGTACTGAGACCCTTCGGTCCGTCTGTCCATAACTCCAGTGTCGTACCGCTGCACGAAGTGCCCGACATGGACGGCCATGGTCGGGTCGAAGCAGCGCGGACCTTCGAGGCGGATCCCGCCACTGGGTGGTAACCCAGGTGGATCTACTGGCGGAGGCGATGTGTTCTCACCCGGAGACCTGGTGGCTGCGGGCCCGGTCGACGATCGCCTGCAGCGCTGCGACGTGGCCGTCCAGGGCGCTCTGCCCGATGTCGGTCAGGCGCAGCCGGGTCTTGGTGTAGCGGCCCGAGGCGACCTTGCTTACCTCGACGTAGCCGCGCTCAACCAGGACGGTGACGTTCTTGGACAGGTTCGGCTGGGTCAGCTGGCAGTAGTCCTGCACGGCCTTGAAGTCGGCTTCCTCGCACCCGGACAGGTAGGCGCACATCCGCAACCGGACCGCGGAGGTGAAGACCTCCTCCAGTACTGGCGCTGCCTCGTTCGGCTCGCTTCTCCTTCCCGGGGTGGTGGCCATCAGGAACGCGCCCGCCCACCGGCCACCAGGACGCCCCGCAGCATCAGGTACCAGGCCGCGGCCGTCACGACGCCGAGCCCGGTGAAGATCCAGGCCAGTTCGGCAGTGGCGCCGAAACCACAGATCACCAGCACGAGCGCGCACACCAGGAAGGTGAGGTTCTCCGTCCTGGTCCAGCCACGGTAGCCATGCAGGCCACGGTGATGGCGGGCGCGAGTGGGCAGCAGGTGGGCGGCAGCAAACGCAAGCACCCCGGCAGCAAGGAACGCCAGGTGCTGCCACCCGGCCTGCCCCTGGGCCACCAGCGCGACGCCGGCGCCGGCGCACACGGCGGAGATGGCGCACACGCTGCGCGGCAGGGTGGGGCGACTGGCTGCGAGGTAGGCGCGGCGGACCTCGTCGGCCCGAGCTTGGGCGGTGATGTTGTCCATACCGCAACGTTAGGCATCAACATGCCAATGAGGCAAGTGGATGCCCGCGACGCTTCTCTCCGGTCAGGCGCTGGTCGCACGGGGTCGACGTGCCCCGCAAGGTCGCATGACCGCTCCAGGTGCTGCTGAAGGTCATGGTCGAGAACGGTGTCGAGAACAGCGGGCCGGCTGCGTCCTGGTCATGAGGGCGCCCGCCGGGTGCCGCGATGATCAGGGAGAAGACCATGAACACGAACCGCGACGACGTGGCCCAGGTGCTGGACAAGGCCATCTCACAGGAGCTGCTGGCGTCCTCGATCCCGGCGCGCCTGGCCTACACCGCCGTCGACGGCGCGCCCCGGGTGATCCCGATCGGGTTCTGGTGGAACGGTGAACAGGTGGTCATGGCCACGGTGCCGAAGTCGGCCAAGGTTCGCGCGCTGCGGGAGAATCCCCAGGTCGCCCTGACGATCGACACCCAGGATCAGTGGCCGCCGCGGGTGCTGTTGATCCGGGGCTCGGCGCGACTCGAACTGGTCCAGGGCGTGCCGGATTCGTACGTCGAGGCGTCCCGCAAGGTGGTGCCGGCCGAGCACTTCGAGGGCTGGGAGCAGGGCGTGCGGGCCCTGTACGAGCAGATGGTCCTGATCACCGTGGAGCCGGACTGGGCGAAGTTGCTGGACTTCGAAAACACCCTGCCGCAGGCCGTGGAGGAACTCGTGCTGGCCTACCAGAGCGCAACCACCGCCGAGGGACAGCTCGTGGTTGGCGAAGAAAATCGATAGTCGGCGCACCTCCCGCCGGCCCGCATGTTTCGTCGGGCTGCTCGGTGGCGCCGACCCGGTCTCAGCGCGAGCCGACCGACGTTCTGGATGCCGCGGACGCCGCCGGCAGCTTTGCTGCCCTGGCCTCGCAAGACGGGCAGCTGCTTTGATGAGGGCGCCGCGGCCCGACCAGGCTGCACTTGGAGGTGCGCAGGTGCCTGTTCGGCCTACAGGTCCTGGTGTGTGCCCCGCTTACCTGGCCGTGTGCCGGATCCAACTGGTGGTAGTCACCGGGGGCGGGCTCGATCGTTCTGGGCGACACCGCTGCAGGCACGCCTGCCGTCGAACGGATCGCACCTGCGCCAAGAAGTCGAGCGCCCTCGTGAAGTCCGGGCTCGGGGAATCCGCAGCCAGCCGCCTTTCAGGATCACCGAACCTCCCGCGTTCGAGGAGGCCGCAGCCCGTGGATAGGGATCAGATCGGTTCTCGAGTCGCTGGGCACTGCACCTGACCATCGACTGCACCAGCGCCGCTACGGCTACTGCGGGATCGTGGACATGATCGACCCCCGATGGCCCAGCACTCAGGCCGGGCCACCGGAGCAGGTCAGCTTCGCAAAGCCCCTTGAGCGGCGGCTGCGACGGTGAGGACACCGACGAAGATCGCCGCCAGGAGCAGGACGATGCCGACCTCGAGGATCTCTTTCCAGAACACGCGCAGGCAGATCGCCAGCAGGATCGCGACGAAGACGATCAGGACGGGATCCATCACGAATCCCTGTGGCGTGCAGGTTCTTCAGTGACGCGCCCTGAAGATCTACTAATGGGTGAACTGTGGCGCCTGACTTCAGGAGGAGTAACGTATGTCAAGTCTCTCAACCCTTTCCGGGGGACCTGGGAGCAGTCACTGGGCCGGCGTTCGCGCGCCGGCCCAGTCTTCTGTCTCGGCCTCGAAGAGCCCCTCGTCGTGATGCTGCGTTGCGACGACGGCGGTCCGCCAGTTCGAACCAGCTCCTCTCGTGCTCAAGAGCGCTTACGCGCTGGGGTACTTTCGGCGGTTCCTGGGCGTTTCGTGCCTTGTCTCTGATGGTGCGGTGGTAATCTGCGGCGCGCAAGGCATAGGTTAGCTTTTTGCAGGAACTTCTTGTGCAGACTGCAATTTGCAAATGACACACAGCGACGTCGCTCGCTCAGGGTGATCGATGGAGAGGTCCGTGAGTCGACCGAAGAACCCGATCTTGGATCGCCGGGATCTCGCCAACGCCCTGCGGGAGTTGAGGGAGGCGGCTCAGCTCACCCTCGAGCAGGCCGCCACCGAGGCCCTGGATGCTAGTGGCGCCAAGCTGAGCCGCATGGAGACGGGCAAGCAGGTTGCTGGCCCGCGGGACGTGCGTGACCTCTGCCGCCTGTACGGGGCATCCGAGGAGCGCACCGCGCAGCTCATTTCCTGGGCCAACTCCGCTCGCGAGAGTGGCTGGTGGGAATCCTTCAGTGTGAATGACGACGACTATGTGGGATTAGAGACGGTTGCGAGAAAAATAGATGAATTTCAGGTTTCATACATTCCCGGATTGTTGCAAACTCGAGACTATGCGCGCGAGTTCGTGGCCAGAGTGATTCACCACGAGCACAACCAGCCGTGGGGCGAGCCCGAGATCACGGAGTGGCTGCAGATCCGTTCCGCCCGTCAGCGCATCGTGGAACCCGATTCGGGTGTACAACTGTCCTTCGTGGTGGATGAAGCAGCGCTCCTGCGTGGCGTCGGCGCCCCGCAGATGCGTGGGCAGCTCACGCACCTCAAGCAGGTGGCTGAGCAGAGCAACGTCAGGATGCGTGTCCTGCCGCTGACGTCCGGCGTTCATCCGGCGATCCAGGGAGGCTTCACGGTGCTGACTCTTCCGAACGAAGAGGTGGCGTACGTGGAGAGCCAGGGCGGAAAGATGTTCTTGACCTCTCAAGCCGAACTCCTTCGGATTCGAAACCTGTACCAGGTGCTGTGGGATTCCAGTCCGAACGAGGGCCACACGCAAGCGGCTCTGGACCAAGCACTGAGCCGTGTGTCGTGATGGAACAAAACCCTCGAGCAAAGGAAGCCAGTCCGGTGTGCCCTGTCGATGTCGATGACCTTTCCTGGCGGAAATCATCCTTTTCCAACTCTAATTGTGTCGAGGCTGCGCCGTATGGCGACGGCCGTGTAGCAGTCCGCGACTCCAAGAACCCTCACGGTGGGTACCTGCTGTACGAGTCCGCCGAGTGGCAGGCCTTCCTGGCCGGCGTCCGCAACGGCGAGTTCGACTCCCTGGCGATGCACTAGTCTCAACCACAGCCTTCCGAAGGGCCCGCTTGCCGTTATGGCAGGCGGGCCCTTCTGCATGAGACACCTGACGTCGGATGCAGCGAGGATCGCCAGACCCGGTCTCACCATTGATTTCAGCCGATCTGCCGGACGTAGCGATGCTCGTTCTCGATGCTCGGTCAAGTGAATTCAGGGTCAGCCAAGGAATTCGTCCTCCGTCGCCGCGCAGGCACAATCCCGGCTAGAGATAGGAAGTGCGGCCCGACCTGACCTGGGGTCAATCACCGTCGACGTGTTGACTGTGCCCGGCGCCAAGGTGAATCGCATCGAGACCGGTCAACGGACTGCGGATTTGCGGGACGAACATGACCTCTGCTGCCTGAGTGGGAAAGCCGACAAGCGTAGGGTCCACCAGTGCGAAGAATCTCAGGTACAACCTCTTTCACAGTCCCTTGGAGTTGGCAGAGTGCGCATGCCGTCTTGGATCCGGCGTCAAGTTGGCGGTGGCCCGATCTCCGAGATCCTAGGCCGGAAACAAACTTTCGCTCGCCAGTGCATCTTGAAACGTGATCCGGGTGTACAACTGTTCTTCATGGTGGATGAAGTAGTGCATCTACTTCACGTCGCACAGGGACGGGTAGCTCACGGCAGTGACCTTCTCTGGAGGAGGTCGTCCATCTCCAACTTCAACTGCGTCGAGGCTGCTGCGCACGGCAATGGTCGGTCCGCGGTCCGCGACGCCAAGAACCATGACCAGGTCGTCACTCCTTGTTCATCAGCACAGAACCCGAGCGCCTCCGTCGCGAGCTCTCGGCTGAGTCAACCGAAAGGCAGGGAATCGCCATGAGCGCGCTGAGCGCTGACCGTTCCTCTCATGAGTACCACCCTCGCCCGCAAGGCGGTGGGCCGTGGGCCAGCTGATTCTCTTCGTGTTGGCCGGCTTCGGGTTGATCTTCCTCGTGCTCGCCCAGCTTCGCGAGCTGCTGCGTCAGATCCAGCTGTTCCTCATTCAGTGGCGATCCACCTGGGGCAAAGACGGTCGAGACGGTGGTGGCGACAATTAAGGACCGCCTCTAGGTCAGGCGCTAAGACCGACTATCGCTGTGCGAAATTGGATCTGGTATAGGCCCGCTGGTTGAGTTCTGATCTCGCTCGATCCATGAAGTGTGCATGACAAATCGTTGCCCACGATGGTCGCGCCCAGCGCCACCCGAGTTCGCGCTACCCGACGCATTACGAGAAGGCCGCAGCATGGTCGGTGGCAAACTGCAGGAATGATCGTGGGCTCCGGGCCAGCAGGGTGCTGACGTCGTCGGACACCCACTCGGCGTCCCCTTCGGCGATCAGGCTGAAGGCTTGGGCGTTCATCACGGCGACCGGTTCGGGAACGCCCGCGCGCAGCATGGCCTCCAGGTTCTCCTCGTAGCTCAGCTCTCGGTAGGTGATGGTCCGGCCCAGCACCGTCGAGAGGATCTCGGCCACGTCGTAGTTGGAGATCAACTCCGGGCCGGTGAGCCGGTAGGTCTTCTCCGCGTGCTCGGCCGGTGACTCGGCGATCGCGGCCGCCGCCGCACCGACGTCGCGAGCATCGACCATGCCGACTCGTCCCTTGCCGGAGGCAAATCCGAAACTGCCGGTCGCGGCGATCGACGGGGCCAAGGCGAGCATGTTCTGCATGTAAGCGTTCGATCGCAGCAGGGTGTGAGCCATCCCGGACGCGGCGAGGCCCGCTTCGATCTCGCTCTGCCAGCGCCGGCGAGCGATCGGCGAGTCGGGAGAGGCATTGGCGGTGGCCTTCACCACGTGGGCAACGCGGGCCCGGGCCGCTGCGGCGACGACGTTCAGTTCCTGAGCCACCACGCCGGGACTGACCAGCACCACGGTCGTGACTGCCGCCATCGCCGAATCGAGGCTTGCGGGGCTGTCAAGATCGCCCACCACGATCTCGGCACCGGCATCGGCCAGCGCTGTGGTCTTGTCCGGGTTGCGGGTCAGAACCCGTACCGGAACGTCGCGGGCCCTCAGGGTTCGTACCGCTTCGGCTCCGACCCTTCCGGCCGTGCTGACGAGGATCATGGCTGCGCTCCGCTCAGTAATGGATCGTGTAATCCACTGTGGCATACAGAAATGGAATGCACAATCCAGATCCTGCTAGTCTGACGCCATGGCGAAGGACATTCCGGCCCGCCCGGCACTGACGGCCAAGGGGGCCCGCACGCGCGCTCAGATCGTCGCCGCCGCCGCGCGCCTGATCCACGAGCGAGGGGTGCCCGGCACCACCATCGAGGACGTCCGCTTAGCCGCCGAGGTCAGCAGTTCGCAGCTCTACCACTACTTCGTCGACAAGGACGAGCTCGTGCAGGCGGTCGTCGACTACCAGGCCGAGGTCATCGTCGACAACCAGAAGCACGCCGATCTCGCCACGCCCGCGGGTCTGCGGGCTTGGCGGGACATGGTGATCGCCGAGGCCGGCAAGTCCCACGGCCAAGGAGGCTGCCCCCTGGGATCTCTGGGCAGCCAGCTCGCCGAGAGTGATCCGCAGGCCCGCGACCTGGTCGCGACCGGGTTCGGACGGTGGTCCAGCGCCCTGCACGACGGACTGAAAGACCTGAAGGACGCCGGACATCTGCGGGACGATGTCGACGTTGAGGCCCTCGCGGTGACCCTTCTCGCTGTGCTGCAGGGTGGACTGTTGCTGGCGCAGGTCCATCGCGACGCCCGTTCCCTGGAGACGGCCATCGATACCGTCCTCAGCCTCGTCACCGTTTGATGGCGCTGGCGGATCAGTGCCGACTTTCGCCGTGCGCGTGCCGGTGGTCGTGAAGCTCGACCGCGGCACGTGCGTGTTCGATCTTCATCGTGGCCCCGTGCGCGCCTGAGGGGACCGTCCCGATCATCCGGCGGGTGGCGTCGAGAACGGCGGGTCGGCTCCCAACTCGTAGGAGTTGCTCGGGTCCTCGATTCCGAATGAACGATACGGTTGAACGGTGTTCGAGCGCCGAGGTATGTGGGCTCGGCTCGATGCGCTGGCAGCGCTGGTCGTCATTACAGCTTTCTGGGTGCCGCCCACCCTCTCGGCTGCGATCTGGCCGCGGGTGGCCGCCGCCGTCGTGCTGGCCGCAGCCACCGCCGGGGCCATGCTTCTGCGTCGTCGGCCGGTCTCGATCGCCGTGGCCGCGGTCTGCACGATCGCCGGTACGGCGCTGGCCGTCTGCGTGGACCCCATGCTGGCCACGGCCTGGTGCCTGTATCCGCTTGCGGTCGAGCGCGCCCATCGGGCCCGCGGCGTCGTCGTGCTCGCGGCCGTGGCGGCGGGTCTGGCTGCGGTGACCGGGGTCGAGGGCGGCAGCGGGAGTTCGGCAGGTCGCACGGTGGTGGCGGTCGGGGCGCTGAGCATCACGTGGATGCTCGGCGCCGCGCTCGGGCGGGAGCTGGCGGCTGCCCGGGCGGCCGAGCGCGCCCGGGTACAGCTCGGCGTCGCCCGCGACGTGCACGACGTGGTCGGCCATGCCCTGGGGGTGATCTCCGCGCGGGCCGGGGTGCCCCGCAACCTGCCCGACGCCGACGAGGCCGAGCTGAGGAGCGCACTGGCCGACATCGAGACCCAGGCGCGCGACGGGCTGCGCCAGGTCCAGGGCCTGGTTCACGATCTGCGGGTGCTTGAGACCGGCCCCGTCTCGCCGCAGCGCGTGCCGGGCGTCGCGGACGTCGCGTCCCTCATCGACCATGCCCGCACGGCCGGGCTGGTGGTCGAAGCCGACATCGACGCCGGCCTGGACGAGCCCGGCGTGGGCGATGGACTGCGGCTGGTGGTGTTTCGCATCGTCCAGGAGTCGATGGGCAACGTGGTGCGCCACGCGCCCGGGGCTCGCTGCTCGGTCCGGGTCGCCCGCTCCGGCGCCGAAGTCGTCGTCCGCGTGCGCGACCACGGCTCGTCCGGGTCTCATGCCGGAGCCGGCGTCGGGCCTGGTGCCGGCTCGGGACTGCGAGGCCTGCGGGAACGGGCCGAACTGACCGGTGGAACAGTGGACTGGCACCGGCCGCCCGACGGTGGCTTCGAGGTCAATGCGCGGCTGCCGATTGCGAGGGAGGACTGAATGCCCGACATCTCGGTCTTCCTGGCCGACGACAGCGCCGCGTTCCGTTCGATCTACCGCACGCTGTTCGAGCGCACGGCCGGCTTCCGGGTTGCCGGTGAGGTCGCCGACGGCGCCGAGGCGGCCCGCCTGATCGCGCTGCGCCGGCCGGACGTGGCGCTGCTCGACGTCCAGATGCCCGGGGCGGACGGCCTCGAAGCGGCCCGGTCGGTGCTGAGCGGGACGGCGACGAAGGTCATCATGCTGACCACCTTCGACCTCGACGAGTACGTCCATCAGGCCCTCTCGGCCGGCGCCTCCGGGTTCCTGCTGAAGAACGCGGCCCCGGAGGAGGTGCTCCAGGCGGTGCGCACGGTGCATGCCGGGCACGCGATGCTCGCCCCCGAGATCACCGCCCGACTGCTGGAGCAGTTCTCCCCGCCCCCGCAGCGGCGTCACGCCTTCGCCGGGCACGTGCTCTCGCCCCGCGAACTGCAGGTCATCCGCCTCGTCGCGCAAGGTCTCAGCAACCAGCAGGTCGCCGACGAACTCCTTCTCAGCCTCGAGACGGTGCGGACCTATCTGCGCCGCATGTTCGCCAAGCTGGGTGTCAACGACCGCACCCACCTGGCCGTCCTGGCCTACGAGGCCGGCCTGCTGCGCGAGACCCGCTGACCTCGAACCCGATCCGGTGTCCGGCCTGCGGATGTCCACATCCGGGGGACGCGGTGACCTCGCGCTCGCCCTCATCCTGGCGTCAGTCCGCGTCAGCAGGCAGGACGAAAGTGGCAACAGGGGAGCATCGTGATCGAGTTCCGGAGCCTGACCAAGCGATTCGGACCGAAGGTCGCCGTGGACGACGTCAGTTTCGTTGCCCGACCCGGCCGCGTCACCGGCCTCCTGGGACCCAACGGCGCCGGGAAGTCGACCACTTTGCGGGTCCTGCTCGGCCTGGACCGGGCCACGTCCGGCACCGCGCTCGTGGACGGGCGGGCCTACCGGGAGCTGAGCCGGCCGCTGAGGAGCGTCGGGGCCCTGCTCGACGGCGCAGGAGCAGTGCCGCAGCGGCGCGGAATCGACCACCTGCGCTGGATCGCCCTGTCCAACCGCATCCCGAAGACCCGGATCCCGCAGGTGCTGGAGCTGGTCGGGCTGGAGGCGGCCGCGAGGCAGCGCGTGGGCACGTACTCGCTCGGCATGCGCCAGCGCCTGGGCATCGCCGCGGCATTGCTGGGCGAGCCGGACGTCGTCGTGTTCGACGAGCCGGTGAACGGGCTCGACCCGGACGGCATCCGCTGGGTCCGTAGCTTTCTGCGGGACTACGCGGCCCAGGGGCGGACCGTCCTGCTGTCCAGCCACCTGATGACGGAGACGGCCGACACCGCTGACGACATCATCGTCATCTCCCAGGGCCGCGTCGTCGCCGACGGGACGCTCGCGGACGTCGTGGGCGCACACTCGTCGCTCGAGGCGGCCTTCTTCGCCCTCACCGGCGACAACCGGCAGGCGTGGTCGTGAGCATCCGGCCAACCGACCTGCCGGCTGCGGTCCGGGCGGAGGTCGTGAAGCTGCTGACCACGCGGTCCGTCCTCCTGGTCACGGGGGCCGTCCTGGCCCTGCACGTCCTGATCTCGTGGTCGGACCTCGGCCTGACCCTGACCGCGGTGCGCCACATCGCGCCGGACGGGACGATCGAGCTGTTCGAGGGCGAGCACCGGCCCGCTGCGCCGGCTCTGGCCGAACAGCTCATGACGTCGTCGCTGCAGATCGTCGTGCTGTTCCTGCCGGTCGTCGCGGCCGTGCTCGCGGGCCAGGAATTCCGGCCCGGCCAACTCGGGGCCTCGGTTCTGGCCGTCCCTCGCCGAGGCGTGCTGATGGCCGCGAAATCCCTGGTCGCGGCGGGCTGGACGTTGTTGGTGACACTGCTGGTCGAGGCCGTCAGTGCGCTCTTCCTGCAGCTGGCAGTGCGAGGGCGGGTGCCCGGCCTGTGGTGGCGCTCCGACGTTCTTGCCGACGAGCTGAAGGTGCTGGCCCTCGCCGTCCTACTGGGCTTGGTCGCCTTCGCCCTCACGACCCTGCTGCGCAGCACCCTGCTGGGAGTCGTGACCCTGATGGTGCTCATGGTCGTGACGATGACGCAGGTGCTGGCCCGGACCGTGCCCGACCTGGACGCGCTGCTGCCGGTCAGCGCGGGGCGAAACCTCCTGCTGGACCCGCACGAAGACGTGCTGTCCTCCGGCGCGCTTCTCGCCTCGGTCGTGCTGGTCACCTGGGGCGCGGTCTCGACGCTGGCCGCCGGGTACGCGCTCAACCTGCGGGACGCCCGGTGAGCGCCACCTCCGCCATTGACCCAGCGGCTGCCGCGCCGATCCGGTTCGCCGACCTCACCGCGGCGGAGCTCGACAAGATGCGCACCCTTCCCGCGATCTGGCTCGCCCTGGCCGTGGCCCTGACCGCCAACACGGCCCTGGGCTGCATCGCGGCCACCGGAGCGATCCAGGTCGCGGGGCCGGACGGCGGCACGGGGGTGGCGCAGATCGGGACGCTGATGCTGTTCCCGGTCTACGCGTTCGTTGCGGTCACCGCGCTGGCGTCCGGCACCGAGTACCAGGGCGGGCAACTGCGTCTCAGCCTCGCCGCCGTGCCCGCCCGCGGCTGGTTCCTGAGCGCCAAACTCTTTGCCACCGTGGCAGTGACGGTCCCGGCGGCCGTTCTCGCCCTGCTTCCGGGCCTTCTCATCCAGGGTGAGGCCGGCCGGCTCGGCCGGTACGTCCTGGTGTACGTGCTGCTGGCGCTCATCGGCCACGGCGGGGCGTTCGCCGCCCGCACCGTCGTGACGCCCGTCGCCGTTCTGGCCGCCCTGCCGGTTCTGGTCTCGACGACGCTCGGCGGGCTGGCCCCGACCCTGGTGCGCCTGCTGCCGCACGAGGCCGCGCTCAGCTTCCTGCACCTGCCGACCGACCCGGACACCGCGCTGCGCCCCCTTGCGGGGCTGGTGGTTCTGACGATGTGGGCCACCGGGGCTGTCGGTGCTGCCTGCCTTCTCGTGGCCCGCCGAGACGTCTGAGGACACCCAAGGCAAAGGATCAGGCGAGCAGGTGGTTGCTGGAGGATCACGCCCGAGGGCTGAAGCCCCCGAGGGAACTCCTCAGCGCGCCTGTCTTGATCGTGAAATGAGTGTTGATCTTGGTCTTGCCTTCAGGTACTTGGCGCTCCCGGTAGATGGGGAGCAATCTTTCCGGGCCGACCGGCGTGTACCGGTTCGACCGCATGACGGGGAGGGAGCATGGACGCACTCGACGAACCAGATTTTGATACATACGTGCGGGCCAGCGGGCCGCGGCTGAAGAGGCTGGCATTTCTGCTGACCGGGGATCTTCATACCGCTGAGGACCTGCTTCAGTCGGCGTACGCCCGGGTGCTGCCGCGCTGGCAGCAGGTTGGCCGGTACGACAATCCGGACGCCTACGTGCGCCGGGTGATGGTGTCGATCCGGACCTCGTGGTGGCGGCGGCTGCGTGATCGCGAGGTGCTCACCGGTCAGCTGCCCCAGCATCAGGAACAGCCCGGCGTCGGGGCCGCTCCGGGCCGGGATCTGGCCGTGGACGAGGGCACGCTCGACCAGGTGCTGCGGGCGCTGCGCACCCTTCCACGCCGCCAGCAGGTCGCCGTCGTCCTGCGGCACTACTGCGATCTGAGCGAGGCCGAGACCGCTGCCGTCATGGGCATCAGTGTCGGCGGGGTGAGGAGCCAGGCCAGCAGAGGGCTGGCCGCACTACGGATCACCCTGACCCCGCCGCCGAGAAGTGAGGAGGAACCAGCTCATGAATCTCAGTCCTGAAGCGTTGGAGCAGGTTCTGACCGATCTTGCCGACCGGGCCGATGCCCATCACGTGATCGACCGGGTTCCAGCGGTCCGCAGCCGAGCCCGCCGCAACGCCCAGCGGCGGGCTGGGGCGCTGGCCGGAGGGCTCGCCGTTCTGCTCGTGCTGGTCGCTGGGCTGGTCGGGTCCGGTGGCCTACCCCTGGCTCATGACCAAGGACCGGCGAAACAGCCGGTTCCGGCCGACCCGTTCCTGAACCTGCAACTGCTGCGGGACCCGGCAGCCGAGATAGCGGCGACACCCCGCCAAAGCGGCGGCCGGGTCGTCGTCGTCGACATGGTCCTGCACGGTCGGGTCCCCCAGGTGTCGGGATACCGGGCCGGTGACGACGTCCGGGTCAATCTCTCGGAGCTGCTGCTGTCCTCAGACGGTGGCAACACCACAGTCACGCTGCGCCCGACGCGGGCGATCCACTGTGATCCGGGCGCTCCGCTGGTCAACATCGACCTCACGGTGCCGGTGCGTCTGGAGTACGACGAGCACGTCGTGACGCCCAGGCTGGGCCCGCACGACCTGGCCGCCTCGACCGGCGCCTGCCTCCCGGTGGGCCTGGTTCTGGCAAAGCTGACCGTGACGGTGGTGAAGTGATCCTGAGGCGGGGTGCGAGGCCCTGAGCTCAACTGAGGGCCTCGTGCGGGGCCGGCAGCAGTTTCCTTCGGAGCGGCTCGAGCGGCGCCGGCCGGGGAGCGGCGAAGGTCAGGCGGCGTAGCCGGCAAGCCCGCGCTCGAGCAGGCTGAAGGCGGTGTCGCACTCGGCCAGGGATAGTTCGGCGGTGTCGTCGGCGCTGGTGCCGAGACTCTGTCGGTACTGATTGACCATCACCAGGGTCTGGATCGTGGCCAGGATCTGCCCGACCACGACCCGCAGGATCACCGCGTCGGAGTCCAGCGCCGGCGCGGCTGCGGGACCGGCCTGGACCGCGGCCGAGCGCTCGACCGCGCTGCCGCGCCCGGGGCGGGTCAGGGTCTCGGCCAGGTCGTCGAAGGCGGCTGCCCGGGCGGCCGGAACGCCGGCCGTCTCGGCCAGAGCGTCCAGTAGTTGGTGCTCGCGCTCGCGCCAGATCCGGTCGAACCCGCTGATCAGGGTCGGGCTTCGGAACACGACCCGGGCGAAGTCGGCCACCCCGTCGTGCAGGCCCGTCCACTCGGCCCGCCGTTCCAGTTCGGCCCGCACGAACCGGTGGACGGCGCTGATCGGGGCCAGCCCGGACGGTCGGTCCCGCACCACCGCGCCGAGATCGGGCATCACGTCGTGGATGAACTCGAAGAACAGGTCTTCCTTGGCCGGGAAGTAGTTGAAGACGGTCATCTTCGACACGTGGGCGGCCTCGGCCACGTCGGCCACCGAGACCTGCTCGAAGCCGCGCTCCAGGAACAACCGCAGGGCGGTGTGGGCGATCCGGCGGCGGCTCTCCTCCTTCTTGGAGCGGCGCAGACTCGGTGCCGCAGAACCTTCCCCGGTCCGCGTCGGGGCGGGTGGCGCGTCAGGCTGGTCCGAGGGCACGGAACGAGTGTACAAGTTGGGACGAGCATATTTTTATGCTTGACCTAAATTTATACTCGGTCTAAATTCAGCGATATGGAGCACACCGAATCCCTCAGTACGGCGACCCCGTCCGGCGCGACTCATCAGACGACCGTCCCGCGGATCGACCGGATCAAGGACACGGCGGTGCTGATCGCCGCGATGGTGACGCTGCTGATCAGCATCCTCGACAACACGATTGTCACGACGACGGCGGTGCCGATCGCCCGGGCCCTGCACGCCGGTGACGGCTCGGCCTCGGTGCCTTGGCTGCTGGCCGGCTACGCGCTGGCCGGCACCGTGGTGCAGCCGCTCTACGGCAAGCTGGCCGACGCCTTCGGGGTCCGGCCCGTCTACCTGGCCGCGGTCGGGCTCTTCGTGGCCGGCTCGGTGCTCTGCGGGCTGGCCGTGACCTTGCCCGAGCTCATCGTGTTCCGGGCCCTGCAGGGCCTCGGCGGTGGTGGGCTCATGAGCCTGACCATGGTGATCATCGGTCACCGGCGGGCCCTGGACACCTCCGGCCGGGGCGACTCCGGCAACGCCGCCGCGGCCGTGCTGGTCGGGGGTGGGCTGGTCCTCGGCCCGCTGCTCGGCGGCCTGATCGTGCGGGTCCTGGACTGGCGCTGGGTGTTCCTGGTCAACGTGCCGCTCGGGCTGGGCGTGCTAGCCGTGATGGCAGTTGGCCTGCACCTGCCCAAACCACCGACCCGCGGCCGTCTGGAACTGTTCAGCGCCGGGCTGCTGGGAACGGTCGCCGCGTCCGTGCTCGTCGTCTGCGAGTGGGGCGGGCGCCAGATGAGCTGGACGTCGGCCCCGATCCTGGGCAGCGCGAGCGTCGGGGTGGTGGCGCTCGCGCTGTTCATCCGGCGCCAGTCGACCGTGGCCGAGCCGTTCTTCCCGGCCCGGTTGCTGCGCCGGCCGACCTTGCGGATCATCACTGTGCTCCAGCTGGCCACCGGGTGTGGCATGGCGGCCGGGCTGGTCTACCTGACCCTGGAGCTGCAGTTGGTCCACGGGGCGACGCCGACCGGCACCGGCCTGCGGCTGATCCCGATCGCGGCCGGGCTCGGCCTCGGCTCGTGGATCGGCTCGCGGCTGGTGGCCGCCGGCCGGGAGCTGCGAACCTCGATCGCCTTGGGGGCCGGCCTGACCGCCGCCGGCCTGGCTGCCTTCGCATGGTGCGGCCCGGGCACTCCGCTGGTCGTGCTGTCCGGGCTGATGCTCGTCTTCGGCACCGGGATCGGGCTCGGCCTGGGCAACGAGATGATCCTTATCTTCTCGGTGGTGGAGCCGCGCGACCTCGGCGTGGCCACCACCGGCATTCGGTTCGCCGAGTCGCTCGGCGTCTCCCTCGGGGCCACCCTTTTCGCCACGCTGTTCGCCGCCCTGGTGCCGGTCGGAGCGAGTCTGGGCCGGGTGTCGCACGCGATCGACACGGTGTTCCTGATCGGCGCCGGGCTGATGGCGCTGGCCACTCTGGTCGCGCTGCGGTTGCCGGCCGGACCGGGGGCCGCCCTGGCCGACATCGACGCCGGTGGAGCTGCGAGCCGATGAGGCTCGTCCTAGCGTGCATCGGCTCGGAATGGTCGCTCGTCACCATGATGTCGTCGCTGTGGTACTCGTCACTTTGCGGTCAGGGGTATCGGGCGACGGCCTCGGAGATCGGCAGGCACGCCTCCTGCTCCCACCAGGAGAACCCGGGGAGGGGTTGACCGGGGTCCATGACTGGCGGCCCTTCGATGATCAGACGTGGTGTGGCACACCTCCTTGTCCTTGTTAACGACTCTCCACGGCTAAAGGCCGGGGGATTTCAGGCTCGGACCGCACAACGTCGACTACCCGGAGGCGGTCAGCGTCCTGTCTGACGTCGTCAGCACCTGCACGGTTGCGTTCAGCCGTGGCGAGGATCGTCCTCGCAGCGTTCTCGTCCCGCCCGGCGGTGTAACCGCAGGCCGCGCACGTGAAGGTTCTTTCAGACAGGTCGAGTCGCTGCTTGGCTCTCGCGAAGCAACTCGAACAGGTCATCGTCGTATAAGCGGGCGGAACCAACACCACTGTCCGGCCCGCCCGGTTTCCCCGCTCGATCAGTTGCCGCTTCGTCACACCGATTGCAGCATCAGCGGCTTTGCGCGCCATCATGGACTTAGCCAGGAAGATCGGTTTGAAATCCTCGATCGCGATCAGATCATGATTGTCTACGACGCGCTTCGCCCATACCCCGGCCGCGTAAGTGTTCTGACGTGCGGCCTTCTTGTGCAACTTCGCGGCCTGGCGGACGGCTTCCTGGTAGCCCTTGGACTGCGCCTGCCCTCGCGGCCTACGCCGACGCGACATCCTTCGCTGAGCCTTGGCCAGTTCAACCGCGCACCGCCTACGATGCCCGGCGTACGGCAGATTGAATGCCGGATCAGTGGTGACCGCAGTGGTGGCCACACCCCAGTCGACCCCAATCGACTTGCCCGTCGCGGTCGCGGCCGGGACAACCTCGCGACGGACCACGAACGACACGTACCAGTGACCCAGCGAGTCCTTGAACACCCGACACGAACTCGGACTGGACGGCAGCTCCCGCGACCAGACGATCGGGATCTCGACGCCTTTCGGCAGTTGCAGTCGAAAGCGGGTGTTGATCGAGAAACCTCGGCGCGTATAGGCAAGTGTTGGCAGGCTTTCGCGGCGCCGCTTCATCTTGGGCTTCCCTCGACCTTTGATCTTGAAAGACTGCTCGAGGGCAGTCGCGTAACTGCTCAGGACGTTCGCCTGCGCGTTCTGCGAGCCCTCGCGCAACCACGCGAACTGAGCCCTCGCCTCGGTCAACAACTTAGTCAGCTTGGACCGTGTCGGCTTGCGACCGCAGCGCTGCTGATGAACGGCCTCATTCCAGAGGAAGCGGCAACGGTGCCACTCGGCTTCAAGCACGGCAGTCGCGTGAGCACCGGGCCGAAGCCGGTAGTTGTAACGGACCGTCTCCTCCACCGCCAGTACTATACAGCACCTACCTATATAGTGGCCTCATGGTCGAGATCCGTACCCAAAATCAAGTCGTCTACCGCTGCACCTACGACGTCGTGTGGTGCCCGAAATACCGCCGCCCCGTCCTCGTCGATGACGTTGACGATCGCCTCGTAGCGATCATCCGTGAGGTGTGTGCCGAGAAGGACGCCCCGATTGTTGGACTCGAAACCATGCCCGACAACGTGCACCTTCATGTGATCTGTGACCCGCAATACGGCATCCACCGCCTCGTCAAGTCCATCAAAGCCCGTTCATCCCGACTCTTGCGCCAAGAGTTTCCCCACCTAAGCTCCCGCCTGCCCACGCTTTGGACCAACAGCTACTTCGTGGCGACCGTGGGGGGACCGTCCCTGACGGCAGTCAACAGCTACGTCGAGAGCCAACGAAACGCATAACGCACCGCGCGACCTCGGTGCGGCGACCACCGGCATCCGGTTCACCGAGTTGCTCGGACCTCGCTCGGGGCAACCCTGTTCGCCGCCCTGGTGTCAGTCGGAGTGACTCTAGGCCGCGTGTCGCAGGCATTGAACGCGGTGTTCCTGATCGGCGCCGAGCTGATGGCCCTGGCCCGCCCTGCGGATGTCGGCCTGATCAGGAGCCGCCCCGGTAGGCCGGCGCGGGTGGGTACTGTCAAGCTGCCGGCCGCTGACGCTCGTCCCGGCGGGCAGCGGTCGGAATGGTTGCTTGTCAAAGCGATGTCGTCGTTGCGGTACCGGTCAGGTAGTGGGCGACGGCCTCGGAGATCGGCAGGCCGGCCTCCTGCTCATACCAGGAGAACCCGGGGGAGGGGTTGACCTCGAAGCACACCACCCGCCCGTCCGGGCACAGCTTGAGGTCGATCCCGGCGAACGGCAGGCCGAGCGTCTCGGCCAGCCCCACACACCGCTCGGCGATGTCGTCGTCCAGTTCGTAGGCGGCCAGGGTGGCGTCGGCGCCGACCTGGGCGCGGGCGTAGCGGTAGTCCACCGCGGTCGTGGTGGCCATCGCCGCGAAGGTGCGCTCGCCGATCACGTGGACGCGCACATCGGGGCCGGCGATCCGTTCTTGGAACTGCACCGGGCACCAGCGCAGCCGGGCCAGCCGCTCGTGATCGGCCTGCGGGTCGAAAGCGGTGACGATGGAACGGATCCCGCTGGTCGACTTGTAGATGACCTCGCCGTGGCGGGCCGCGAAGGCCAGCACCTCCTCGGCGGCGTCGCTCACCAGGGTGTCCGGGGTCGCGAAGCCGGCCTTCAGCACGGCCTGGGCCTGGAAGGGTTTGGATACGTTGGAGGCCATCGCCGACAGCGGGTTCAGTACCCGGCACGAGGAGAACCGGGCGGCCAGCTCGGTGACGGCGAGCAGGCTGTCGTGCACCCGGCGGGCGTGCGCTCGGCGGGGGTCGTCGAACGGGGCCGCGGCGAGCTCGGGGACGGCGTCGGGGTCGACCGGGCGCAGGTAGATGCCGGTGAGGTCGTCCAGGCCCAGGGTCCGCCCCTCGATCGTGAGGACGACGTCCAGGCGGTCGTCGAAGCGGATCTCCACGTCGCACAAGCCCGAGCGGCTGGGGTGAGCCCAGACGACGTCAGTCCCGAGCGCGCTCAGCGCCCCGGCGACCAGCGCCATCGGGGACTCGCTGGGAACTCCCCACATCAGCACCGTCACGACGCCACCGCCTCGAACTCGACGTCCCGGAGCAGGTTTTGATCCAGGCCCGGGGCACAGCCCGGAGCACAGCCCAGCACCTCCAGCAACCGGTCGGCCACCGCCGGGGACAGGGCGAGGTCGGCGAACGGACTGGTGCCGGCGAACCACCACTCGTCGCCGGCGACCACGAAGTCGACGCCCAGCAGCGCCTGCCCCGCCCCGATGGCCTCGGCGAACCCCCGCACCCCGGCCCGCACGGCGGCCGGCATCTCCGGAGCCACCACCTCCCCGTCGATGGCGACCACGTGGACGGCGCGGGCCCCGGCCCCGGCCGCCGCCGCGGCGGCGGTCAGGATCGAGGACGCCGGATCCGCCTGCGTCGTGGCCCGCAGGTGAACCCGCGGGCACGAAAGGCCCGAGGCCCCGGCCGCGGCCAGGGCGACGACCGGGTGAAGCACCGCTCCGCCCAGGGATTCCGGCGCCGGCCGGTTGCGCACCGGGCACACCAGGGCGCTCAGCCAACTGAGCGTGAACGCGTGCAGTTCAGCGGTGGCGTATTCGCGTTCGCCCGCACTCGCGTGCCGCCACGCCCCGGCCGGCGCCGCGGGCAGCCGGTTGAGGACGGCACTCAGATCGGCATCACGGATGGTCCGGCCGTCGGCGAGGGTGATCTCGGTCCGGATGCCCTCGGCGTCGATCCGGTGCGAGCGCCGCACCGCGAACGACAGCTCCTGCACGGTGAGGACCTGGCAGTCGATGCCCCGCACCCGGGCGTGGCGAGCGACGCTCAGGGCGCCGAGATCGTCGATGTCGCAGAGCACGAGCAACACGGGTCCTCCTGGTGGTCGAGTGGGGTGAGCAAGGCCGGATCAGGCCTGGGGGCCGTCCAGTTCGGACTTGGCGGCCACCGCGGAGTCGACCTGCTGCTGCAGTTCGGCCCGCAACTGGTCGAGGTCGTCGGCGGCGAGCTGCTGCTCCCCGGAGAAGGCCGAGGCCGACAGGTCCGGGCGCAGTTCGGCCCCGATGAAGCTGGTCAGCTGGCCGAGCTGGGCCTCCAGGGCCCCCAGTCGCTGCTCGAGGGCGGCCTGCCCGCTCTGCTGGGCGGGCCCGGGGCCGGGGCCCAGCGGTCCGGGGTCGATGACTGGCGGGCCTTCGATGATCTTGACGTCGCGCACGTCCTTGAGGCGCTTGTTGTCCAGGACGATTTCCTTATCCTTGATCACGTCCTTGACCCGCTCCTTCACCTCCTTGTCTTTGATAATGTCCTTGGCCCGCTCCTTGTGGTCCTTGTCCTTGATAAAGTCCTTGGCGCCGTCCTTGATGTCCTTGATGATCGCCTTGGTGACGGCGACGGTGACGTTGAGCTCGGACAGCACCGAGGCGATCGGGTTGCCCACGGTGCCCGCGCCGGCACCGGCAAACAGCAGGGCGACGATGTAGCCGTTCCCGTCGACGATCACCGACCCCGAGTCGCCGTGGTCGGAGAACATGGCGTTGTGGGTGGTGTCGGCGGCCACGCTGACCTGGTCGTGCAGCGTCTTCACGCCGATACCGGGGCCGTAGTCGACGTTCACGGTGGAGGAGATGCCGTCGATCGTGCCGTAGGTCAGGCCGGTGGTGCGCCCCCGCTTGCGCACGGCCGTGCCGAGCGTGGCCGGCTTCACGCCGCGAACGTTGCCGATCTCGGTGATCGTGGCCACGGTCGTCTTGCCGGCGTCGATGGAGATGAGCGCGCCGTCCACGTGGTCCGAGAGCACGGCCCGGGCGATGGCGCCGAACTCGTCACCGGGCACGACGCCGGTGTCGATCCGGCTGGGCTGAACCTGCCGGTCACCGACCGACCAGGTGGAGTCGACGCAGGCGACGTGGAAGTTGGTCAGCGCCGCCCGCTGGTTCGTCACGCCGTCGATCACGATCGCCCCGAGGGTGCCGGCGAAGATCGAGCCTCCGACGACGCGGCTGGGACCCATGCTGACGCCGCCCTGCAGCGAGGGGTAGTGCGTGGTGTCGGCCTGGGCCGAGACGTCGACGGCCTCGGAGGCCACCTGCAGTTCGTACCGCCGCTCCAGGACGTCGGTCGGGTTGCCGTCGATCTCCGCCGGCACCCGCTGGTCGGCCGGGACGTCGTCCCGCTTCTCCTCGACGCTGACCCGGATGGCGATCTGGTCGGTCAGCTCGCCGCCGACCTGCTTGAAACCGACGTCGACGCCGGTGACGCCGGGCCGGCCGAGATACTCGGCCTCGACTCGGCTCTTGACCGCTACGAGTTCCTCCACCGTTGCCATGGGTCTCTCTCCTGTCTGCGCCCTCAGGACCTCCAGGTGGAGACCCTGTGCCTGACAGGAGTAGGGACCGACCAGGCCAGATACATGCCAGAAACACCTGGCCCCCGATCAGCGGCACGGCGAGACTGGGGGGATGGCCGATAGCTATGACGAGGTGGTCGCCGTCCAGCGCCGCAACGAGGGCTGGATCATGGCCCAGCCGGGGGTGACCGGCGTCGGTGCGATGCTGCGGGAGGGGGCGCCGGTGCTCGTGGTGAGCCTCGCCCCCGACGCCGAGGTACCGGCGCGGCTGCAGGTTGCCGAGTTGGAAGGCGTTCCCCTGCGGATCGAGCATCGGCGATACGAGCCGCTGTGACGGTCAGGCAGGAGTGGTGTGTGGCCTGATCTGCGTAAGCCAGGCCTCGACTTCCTCGTGGTCGTAACCTCGCACGACAAAGTCAAAGGCGGGCGGCGGCCGATAGCCGTGAGCCTCTACGTCCGCCCTGTACCGGTCGACCTGGGTGGGATCAAGACCTCTGACCGTCGTGGTGAAGGGCTTGGCCGGTGTCTCAGCCGCGCCTTCATCATCCGCAACAACATCGACGCCGAGAATGGAACGCAACTCGTCGAGGTTGGCGAGGATGCTGTCGCGTTGAAGGATCAGCTCATCCACCTGTCGCTGCGTGTCGCGGCGCGTCCGGCCCGCTTCCCCCTTGGCCTCAGTAAGAACCTTGTCGGCGTGTGATCGGGCTTCGGCGATGACGGCCTCCGCGTTGCGGCGGGCGTTACCGACCAGTTGCTTCGCGTGCTCGTCCGCGTCCCAGCGAACCGCTTCAGCTGTGGAAACAGCTCTCGACGCGCGCTGTTCGGCGACCGAGGCGCGCTGCTCGGCCTCGTCCACCAGTCGGGTCGCCTGGGCCATGGTCGACTCGAGCAGTTGGTCGGCGTCCGTATTCGTTGGCTCGTCGCGGACCCGGTCGGCATGTGCGCGGGCTTCGGCGATGACAGCATCGGCACTGCGGCGGGCGTTGCCGACCAGGTGCTTCGCGTGTTCGTCAGCGTCGCGAAGCACGGCTTCAGCCTGGGTGACCGCTTTTGTTGCGCGCTGCTCAGCGGCCGCGGCGCGTTGCTCGGCTTCGGCCACTAACTGCGTCGCCTGAGCGAGCGCGGCTTCGATCCGCTGTCGGCTCGCGATCTCGGCCTGCTCGGCCGCTGCGTTGACCTTGTCCAGCGTCGCGTTCGCCTTCGCCGTGATCGCCGCAGCCTCTTCGCGGGCCTGGTCGGCGAGCAACACCGCGAGCAGGCCTGGTTGCGCGCCTCGCACAGTCGCGCTGGCGGTGGGTGAAGGGACTGCCGGTTCCACGACGGTCCGGTCGGCCGTAGACAGGACGTCGCGGGCCAGGACGGCGCGGGCCTGGTCGACGGACTGGGTGTAGAACTCCAGGAGTTGCAGTGCGGTCGCAGCCAACCCGTCCTCGCCGGCCAGTAGCGTGCCGAGAAATGTGACCGCGTCGTTGCGCACCTGGAGGTCGCGACTGTTCAACGCCTTGTCGAGGAAGGGTGGCAGCGGTTTGGGCGCCGGGCCTCTGGGGTTGGAGGCAACAACCAATCGGCCCTGCGCGCCGTTCAGGAACAACTGCGGCGTTTGGCGCGACTCGGACTTGCGCACCTCGGCATAGACGTACTGGTAGAGGTCGTCAATGCTGACGTCGCCGTCCTGGTCGTTGTCGGCGTCACCGGTCCTCAGTCCTTCAACGACCGCAGAGGTGAACACCGAGATGGCGTCCTCTCCGACGAACTCATCGCGCTCATAGGCATATTCGGTGGCGTTGGAGGCGGTGAGAACGGCCAACCCTTGCCCCTTGAAGTGGGTCTGCAGGTTGAGCTCCGGTGCACCCTTGCGGCGGTCACCGAAGGCGCCACTGTGGCAGCAGTCAAGAAAGAGAACCTTGGCTCCCGCTCGCGAGTCCGACATCTCGGCGTTCAGCCATTCGGACCGGATGGCCGTACCTGAGAGCGCATCGCCGCTTTCGGAGTCCGTGGTGGCGTAGTACAGGTTGCCGGCTGCATCCAGCACTCCATGGCAGGAAACGTGGATGAGTAGCGAGTCAATCGGTCGCAGGTTCTTACAGAGCGTGGCGACGGCGCGCATGATCTGGCGCTGGGACTTGTCCAACAGCCTGTGCACGTCGAAATTGCCGATCTCGGGGTCGGCCAGCACCTGGGCCAGGGATTCGGCGTCCCGACCCGGGACGCGCAGCTTCTTGAAATTGCTGTCCTCGTAGTGCGACGTCGCAATGATGAGTGCAGAACGGCGAGGCGATGTCGGCGGCATGGGCAGGTAGGCGCCTAGTCTGTCGAGCTGTCGCGGATGAAGTCGTCGACCAGCGCCTGCTGCTGCTCGGCCGTGGCCTTCTCAAGGACGATCTTGTTCTTACCCTTGATCACGGTGACCTTCGGGTTCGTCGTCTGACGGTCGAGCCAGTGCCGCACCAGGGCGATCAACGTGGGGAACACACTCCCCGATGCGCTCAACGCCACGATCAGTGCGCTGAGCGACACCGGATCGCCGACCTTGGCGCCGTCGGGAACGTCCTCGCCGGCGGCCCGGCGGCTGAGGACCACGTCCAACCCGATGATTTCGGCCCGCAGGTTGCTCATCAAGCGATCGGCTTCGCCCTCGCCCCATTCCTGGTCGACGGATACGACAAGGTCCAGTTCGATGAGGCCCGGTTCCGTGGTCACGTTCGTCCATTCCGTGTAGGTGCTGGCGGGGCAATCGTGACAGATGGTCGCAGCGGCCACACCGAGAATCGGGCACAAGGCTCGTCGTAGCTGGCGTTCACGGTGCGGTGAGCAGGGGCACCATCACGGCTTGACGATGTCGAAGGCCTTCGAGGCGTAGGCCCACTTCTGACCCGGGCAGGGCGATCCCGTGCGCGCCGCATCCCTGGGGATCGCCAGCGACATCTCGTCGGAACAGCTGTCCGGAACCGAGATGACCACCACCTTGCGGCTGGAGTGCGGGTCGGCGTCCTTGAGGCTGAACGTGTTGGTCGTCGGCGACGTTCCCTTTCGTCCCAGCTGGGCCTTGGGAAAGTAGTCGATGTAGGCAGCGCCGGTTGGGGGGTCCTGTTGCACGACGGCTACCAGGAATCGGACCTGACCGGCCGGCGGATTCTTCTTCACGGTCCAGTCGCTCGTGACGCTGAGATTGTCGTCCGGGCCCACCACGTGCAAAGCCACGGCTGCTGTGTCTGCCGAGGGGCTCGGGCCGGTCGTCGTCGGGCCGCCCTGCGATGTGGTGGTCCCCGACCCTGCGCCATTGGTGTCGGGGTCGTCCTTCTTCGAGTTGTTGATCGTCCAGTAGGCCGCTCCGAAGATGACCACGAGCATGCCGAGTACTACCGCGACAACGGCGAAGGGCAGGTGCCAGCGCTGAGCCGGGTCTCGCACGAAGAGCAGATAGATCCCCATGCCAGTCACCACGAGTCCGATGACGACCACGGTAATCGGCAGCCCGACCCCCTTGTTGGGATCATTGATCACCAGGATCCCGGTGATCACGGCGATGACGGCGGCGGCTCCGGTGAACGCCTCCCTTAGCGTCGCCGTGGGCGTGGTCGGATTGGCGGCCATGTCCGCTCCTAAGGAGATACATCTCGTATGAATGGTGTAAAACTCCTGCGTCGACCATCCTGGGGGTGCACGTCCCTGGCGGGGCTGCAGTTACCTGAAGTGGCGTCCTTCTGCCGGGGTGGCGCTCGTCCGTTCACCCCAAAGTCGTGAAAGCGCTACCGCCTCCCGAACGATGAGTGCAGGGCCGACTGGACTCGGCTCCGCTCGGCGTCTTCGGATGGATCGGAGGTGTACGACACTGCGCCGTGGCTGCCTTCGATGCCGATGGCACCCTCAGCGCTGACCTCGACTTCACCCTGATGCAGGACGGCGAGCCGCTGGTGTCAACCCTGGTTCCGATGCTGTCCGGCTGCCTTCCAGTGGTGCGCAGCAAGTCGTAGTGGTGCTTGCGGGTGCCCGCCAGACCCAGATGATCGAAGAGGATGGAACCGCCGCGGCCGCTGCTGCGTCCCATCAGTGCCCGCTTTGTCCATTGACCTGAGGATGCCCCCGTGACACGACGATCTACCGCGACGGTCGCGGCGAGTGTTCTGGCCCTCAGCGGCCTGCTGGCCGCCTGTGGATCGCAGTCGGCAGGCGTGTCGGGCTCGGGTGCGAGCGGCGGGGCGTCGAAGCAGGTGCCCTCCTTCGACGACCCGGTGACAGCGACGGCTGCTCCCCAGGCCACGATGACGCCGGCCCCGACCGTGACGTCGGCCGCGGCCGACGACCTGAGCCTGGCCTGGCAGCTGGAGGGCATCTCCGGCGACAATCGCCGGCTGTACCTGAAGTACGTGGCCGGGGACGGTGACTGCGTGAAATTCTCCGGCTTCGCGGTGGTCGAGACCGACCAGAGCGTGTCGTTGACCGCCACCGCCAGCTCGGACCCGAGCAAGCAGGACTGCGCGAGCGTGCTGCGCATCGGCCAGGGCTACGTCGAGCTGGCCGATCGCCTGGGTGACAGAAAACTGGTGCACCCGCCGGTGGCGGCGGAGTGGAGCACCGTCAACTGACCCAGGCGATCGGCCCAGGCTGGGTCGATCGGATCTACTGGGTCATGACCGTGACGCCGAAGGCGGACTGGATGTTGGCCACCTTGCCGTAGTTGCCCGTGGAGGCATCGCTGGTCGAGCGGGAGAGGATCATGCCGCGGGCGTTGACGGCGCCGCCGGACAGGGTGGTGTAGACCGGGCCGCCGCTGTCACCGGCACTGAAGGCGTTGTGCCCGGCGGTCTGGTGGGCCCGGACGGTGTCGGTGACGGTGTGGCCGTCGTAGCTCACCGAGACGCCGCTGCCCGTGATCTTCACCGAGCACACCTCCTTGTCGACGTATCCGTCGGTGCAGACCAGGCCCCCGACGGTGTTGGTGGTGGAGATGCCGTGGACCGGCCGGCTGCTCTGCGTCGGGTCGGCCCAGACGCTGGCGATGCCGGTCTTCTTGAACGACTGCGCGTCCACGCTGCCGGACCACTTGCTGCTCGAGGTGCTTCCGAACGACCCGCCGCTGATGACCTTCCAGGTCTGGCCGCCCCCGCAGTGCAGGGCGGTGAACTGGTACTGCGTGGACGACGAGTTCGACTTGGTCGAGAACCAGCTGGTGCAGTTCTCGGAGTTGTCGGTGATCTCGTTGGCCCCGAAGAACGGTGACGTGTCGTTCGTCCGGCCCGAGGCGGTGTTGGCCTGCGAGCCCGGGTCGACCGCCAGCACACCACTGCCATAGGCGGCGACCAGCTGCGCGGCCGCGTCGGCCGAATAGGTCTCCAGGGTGACGACGACCTTGTTGCGATCCAGGTCGGGCCCCCACATCGACATCACGACGCCGCGAGCCGTCCAGGTCGGGGCGGCCTTGTCCAAAGTCGCGGTCAGGGCCTGCAGATCGGCCAGGCTGTTGTTCACCATCCGGGTGGTCACCGGGACCATCGCGGCCAGGTTGTTGCGGGCGGAGGTCAGCGCGCTGGACTTGGCCAGGGCCGCGGCCGGCGAGCTGGTGCCGGCCTTGACGACGTCCATCCGCAGGCCGGCATCCGTGATCACCAGGCCGCCGAACATCTGGTCCTGATCGATGGCCGGCTCATACAGCTCGGCGGCCTGATCGGCAGTGCGGTTGGCGCTCACGTCCGTGGCGAAGTTCGGGCTCGCCGCGGGCGAGGCGCCGGCCGACGTCGCGCCCTGCAAGCTCAGCGCCAGGCCCGCGCACACGGCGACCACGAGGGCGCCACTGGGCAAATGTCGGATTTTTGGGTGTTTCATGATGCGCAGATTCGTGGGTTGCACTGATCTTTGTCAAGGTCTCGTCTCCCAAGGACGTGTGCTGCCGAGGCCGGTCCGATCAAGAAATCAGCAGTCCCGCTCGTGACACACTGCCGTTAGCGGCGTGCGGCAAAGACGCATGGGAACGCAACTAGCACCTCCGGGTGTCAGCGTCCGAGAGGGCCGAGCCGGTTCGAGTCCGGTAGCCGCACGTCGTCTCTCCCGGCTCGGATCACGAACTCCAGGACGCAGCTGGCGCGGCAGTCGGATCTGAACCAGGCCTGGGTGAAGCGGCGACCGATGCAGGCCATTGGTGGGCCATAAGCGCGGGCCGAGGTAGGCCGCGTCAGGCCACTCAAGGTCACGGTGGTGAGAATCAATCGATCACTGCGGGGCCGTGGTCGCCGTTTTCCCAGCAGGGCCGATCAGGTCAGGTCTGAGGATCGTCGTCCTCGAACCAACCTCGCGCTTCGACCTGAGTAAGTGATTGGGCATAGGCGGTCAGCTGGCCCAGCATCTCGACGCGGTTGTAGGCGTCGCCGACGCTGCGAGCACACCAGTCGCCGTCCGTCAGCTTGATCAGAACGAACGCAGCTTCGACGGCCCTACCTCAGGGATGGGTGCGATCGTCGGTTTGCCGAAGACTTGAGCCGCTGGCACGGGCAGCTCGTCCTCGGTGGACCGGCCTGGGCCGGGGTGTTCGTGGTGGGCGCCGCCACCGTGGCGGGCGTGCGGGCGATGACGCCGGATGAACGCTGGGACCGGCCCTGTGATCCGGGCGAGGCGGCCTCACGACCTGCGACTGAGTACACAGAGTAGCCACGGTGCCCAGTCGGAATCGGCGCCGGTCTCGGCGTATCGCTTGCTCGTGACGGGGGATGGGCCCGGACGGCCTCCCGTGCGGACCCCGGACAGAGGTCGGACCATTTCCAAACGTCCCGACCTAACCCAACCGAACCCAACTGGAGCTCAACCGCGCAGGTCGAAGCGCTGCCCATGACTCGAGCAGTTCCACTGCCCGGACCCCGACTTCCCCCACTGGGGGACCCTTTTCTTCCTAGAGAATTCTCATAGCTGTGCGCGCGTCCTCAATCGTCAGGACACCCAACGTGACACAGCCTGGCGCCGGGGCCACGGACAGGCCGCGCTCACGCATCGTTAATACCCGTGCATCATCAGTCGGCGCGGCGGTGCGACCAGACCAGCGCGCCCGTTCGATGAGCACGCGACGGCTACCGCCCGGATCACGACCGCCTTCGCAGGGAGAGCTCATGGTGCTCGGGTGAGAGGACCGGCGCGGGGCGCTCGTTCCCGGCCACTGCCAGCCCGCGCTCGACGAAGGCCAGGACTCTTCACCCCTGGCCGCCATGGCTGCGGGAGCGGCCCCCAGGCGCTCGCTGAGCCGATTTCAGGCGGGACGGTCGACCTGAGGATGGCCCTAAACAGAGCCTCACCGGGTCGACGGCGTCCACGCTCGCAGTTCGAGGACGACGGGGGCCTCCAAGTGCCCGTCGGTAATTGCGGTCTTGTCTTCGTCCTGCCGGCTGAACAAGTGCGCGCGCACTCCGACGGCTTGGCTGCGAACGGTCAGACCGGCTAGAACGGCTCGACAGCTTGAACGGCCTGCAGAACCGGATCGCGCAACGCGGGTGGCACCTCGTTGAAGCTCTCAAGGAACAGGGCCAGCCGGCCATCGCGCTGCAGTTCGTCGAACCGCCCTTCGCCTGAATACGAAGCGTCACCGTCTTGCCCAACGGGAATCGTCGGGCGCCTCTGGCGTAGGACGGCCCCGGTCGTCCCGCAGAGGGCCTTCGGGACCAGGACGGGGCCCCTCGAGGCCCCCAACAGGACCCCTGCTGGCTCGCAGTGTCTCGGCCTGACCCAACCGATCCCAACCGCAGCTCAACCACGCAGGTCGAAGGGATGCCCATGACTGGGGCACCGGCACCGAGCGAACCCCGACTTCCCCCATGGGGGGACACTTTTCTTCCCAGGAAACTCTTTAGGGTCGCGTGTGCGTCCTTTGTTGTCAGGGTACCCAACGTGACATATCACGGGGCCGGGAGCACGGACCGGTGCGGGTCACGCATCGTGGATCCTCTCACCGTCGTCAGCCGGATGCTGCGGCGTGATTGTCGACGTGACAGTGATCAGGTCCTGGCGCGTGGGCTCGATGAGCTAGCAAGCTGCTCGCCCAGATCACTGCGGCCTTTCATCAGCGCTGGCACCCGGCTGAAGATCGACCGCCCACCGGCCGACATCAGGAGAATGCGCGTGGCGGCGATCACGCAGGCCGTGGTTCACGTCGCCCTCAGGGCGCCTGCGTGTCTTGACCGTCACCGGGGCTGCGGTCCGGATCCGTCCGGGCCCCTACGACGCTGTGGAAGGCCACCCAGGGCCGTCAGCAGGCGGAGCGACTGACCGCGCCTGCGCTGGAGTGCAGCTGGGCCTCACCGGGCCACAGGTCGAAGGCGGCGGTGATCTCGCCGATGGCTTGGGTGCCTGGTGGAGCAGGATTGGGCGGCGGCCTTGGCACGACGAACCGCCACTGCTCGGAGCCGCGCAGGTCCACGATGTCCTGCGTCACGCTCAGCACGGCGCCTGAAGGACCGACGCGGCCACCCAGCCCAGGAGGCCGACCCCGCTCGGAACGACGCCCTCGTCCACGCGGCCAGGCTCGCTGCCACGCGCTGACCGGCCAATGCCTCCGTAGGCCCGCCCGGCATGGTTGCTCACGGCGATGGACACGGCGATGGACACGGCGATGGACACGGCGATGGACACGGCGATGGACACGGCGATGGACACCGCAATGGACACGGCGACGGGCACGGCGATGGAGACGGGTCGGGACATGACTCGGGACACGGCCCGGCACATGACTCGGGACATGACTCGGGACACGGACGGGGACACCGACCACAGACACGGACACGGTCGCGGACCCCCGCGTGGCCGGCGTCTGGCCAGTGGGCTGCCCCATGGAGTTGGCCAACGGTTGGCCTTCGAGTTGGCCAACGGCGGCCACCGTTGGCCGCCAGCCCCAGTGCCGGCGACGCTAGCTGGCTGGCCACCTGGAACCGCCAACTGGCCGACCACGCGTCTCGGTTGGCCGACGGCGGTTGTCCGGTGCCGCGCAGAAGGGGGCCGCCACGGGCCGGACTCACGAGACTGGGTGCGTCCGGCGCAGTGGCTTCGGACGCTCTGGTTCCGGGAGCTGGGCCGGCCGGTTGGTGCGTGTCGACGTGCCCGGCAGACGGCATTCAGAGTCAGGAGGATTCCGGCGGCGCGCAGCTCGTCCGGCAGGTGACGGGTGGACCAGACGATCAGATTCCCTGCGGGACTTGTCAGCCGGGACCGTCCAACAGTTGCCGTAACGACCCTCGGGTCCAACGGAGTCGGGCGAGCGGCCATGCTCGCCGCCGCGGCGCACTGCTGTGCTCTGACCGGTCAGTTGGACAACGCGTTGGCCGCCAGTTGGCCGCCAGTTGGCCTCCGAGTTGGCCGCCAGTTGGCCAACATGACACGTGTGGACATGGCGTTGCTCCTTGCTCAGGTTGAGCAGAGAGGGGCCATGTCGGCCAACAGCGGACTGGGCGGTGTCCAAGGTGGCAGGGAGGCGGACGTTGTCAAGTACCGGGTTTGATGGACGCTCTGATCACACGCTGAGTGCGTGCTCGGCGGTGGTTGTGTCGTGATAGTTGGTCTCGTACTCGACGGGTGGGATGAGGCCGAGTTCGCCGTGCAGGCGACGGTGGTTGTACCAGTCGACGTATTCGGCGGTGGCGATCTCGAGGTCGTCGATGCCCTTCCAGGGGCCTCTGTTCCGGATCAGTTCGGCCTTGTAGATGCTGTTGAGGGCTTCAGCCATGGCGTTGTCGTAGGAGTCTCCTTTGCTGCCGACGGACGCGACGGCGCCGGCCTCGGCCAGGCGCTCGGTGTAGCGCACGGCCACGTATTGAACGCCGCGATCCGAGTGATGGACCAGGGATGACACGTCGACTCCAGCGTGGTGGCGGGTCCACAGGCCCATCTCCAGGGCGTCCAGCGCCAGGTCTGTGCGCAGGGATGTTGACAGTTGCCAGCCGACGATCCGGCGGGAGAAGACATCCAGGACGAACGCGGCGTAGACCCAGCCGGAGAAGGTCCGCAGATAGGTGATGTCGGCGACCCAGAGCCGGTCGGGGGCATCGGCGGTGAAGGCTCTTTTGACGAGGTCAGGGCGGTGGTCAGGCGCCTTGCCTGTGACCGTCGTTCGTGGACTCTTGGATCGTGAGACACCTTTCAGGTCAGCAGCTTTCATGAGACGCTGGGTCGTGCAGCGGGCGACACGCCGGCCATCGACACCGCCCTCGCGCCCTAGCGCGGCATGGACCTTGCGGATCCCGTAGACGCCGTAGTTGTCCGCATGGATTGCCTTGATCCGGGTGGTGATCCGCTCATCGCGCAGGGCTCGCGCTGAGGGCGGGCGGCTCTTGCGGGCGTAGTACGTACTCGGGGCGATCTTTACCTCAGCCTGGCTGAGTACCGTGCAGATCGGCTCGACCCCGAACTGGTCTTTGTGCTGGTCGATGTAGTCGATGATCAGTGGGAGGGGCGGTCGAGCTCCGCCGCGAAGAAAGCCGAAGCGCTCTTCAGGATGGAGTTAGCCCGGCGCAGCTCACGCACCTCACGCTCCAACTGAGCGATCCGCTCTGCGTCCGAACTCGTGGTGCCAGGCCTCACCCCGCCATCGACCTCGGCCTTCTTAACCCAGATCCTCATCGTCTCCCGGTGGATCCCCAACTGATCGGCGATCCGGTGGATCGCCCCAGAGGCCGTCGCGGGATCCCGGCGGGCCTCCACCGCCATCCGCGTGGCCCGCTCACGCAGCTCATCGGGGTACTTCTTCGGCGCAGCCATACTCCATTGTCCTTCCAGGCTTGATGGTGTCCATCAAACCCGGCACGAGACACGTCAAGCCCTGTCGGTTCTGCTGAGACCAACCTGTCCCTGTCGAATGCGCACGCCAAGGATGAGGCTCGCCGAGGACAGCGCGGCAAGCCTCATCCGGGGTCAGAGTGCGCCGGCGTCCACGTCAGCCGGCACGAGAACCTTGTCAATGACGTGGATGACACCGTTGGACGCCGCGACGTCGGTCGCGGTCACTGTGGCCTTGTCGACGGTGACGCCGCCGCTGGTCGAGATGGTGAGTTCACTGCCTTCGACGGTCTTCACCTTGCCGGCGCTCACGTCTGCGGCCATGACCTTCGACCCCAGGACGTGATAGGTCAAGATCTTGGTCAGTGCTTCTTTGTTCGCCGGCAGCAGCAGCTTGTCCAGCAGGCCCTTGGGCAGGGCGGCGAAGGCCTCGTTCGTGGGGGCGAAGACGGTGAAGGGGCCTGTCCCGCTGAGGGTGTCGACCAGGCCGGCCGCCTTCACCGCCGTCACCAGGGTGGAGAAGTCGGGGTTGGCCGAGGCGACGTCCACGATGGTGCCGGCGGCCGCCGGGGCGGCGGTCGTCGTCTCGGCGATCGCCGACGGCGAGGGGGCCGCCGCAGTGGAGGTGTCACCGCTCGACGATGAACCACAGGCTGAAAGCAGCACTGCAGCAACAGCTATAGCAGCGAAGGCCGGTGCTCGAGTAGGGCGCATGATGAAGCCTCTCCGGTTCGTTGGGGGTGAGTGCTCATCGGTGTTGCGTCCCGGTTTGCCGTCATGGATGCAGGAATCATGGTCACGGTCGAGTCACGGCGATGATCGGGCTCATCTCGACCCCTGTTGAGTCAAACTCTTGCGGCCTCGACCATGAACGCCAGACAAAGTTATGAGCAAAACCTCCGAAAAGTGCTAAATCGCCGTATCGTCGTTCAGAGCCACGCGGCCCTGAGCATCGGAGTTCCCATGCCCGTCGTCATCGCACCGCGAAAAGCGCGCCGAAACTCGTTGCTTGCCATCCCGGCGGTACTGGTCGCGGCCCTGGCCCTGTACGTGGCTCCTCCGGCGGTGCCGGCTCAGGCGGCCACGCCGATCACCGTGGCTCAGGCGATCGCCGCCCAGGGCACCAGTGCCACGGTGCGCGGATACATTGTCGGCGAGCCGACGGCCACCAGCACGGTGATCCGCAGCAATTTCACCGGCGATACCGCTTTCGCCATTGCCGACAGCGCGAGCACCACCGCCACGGGCTCGATGATCTACGTGCAGCTCACCACGGCCTATCGATCCGCCTGGGGGCTGTCGAGCAACCCGAGCCGGCTCGGCACGCGGGTCGATGTCACCGGCGCGCTGGCCGCGTACTTCACCCACCCCGGCCTGAAGTCACCGACCGCGATCGCTCTGGCCACCTCGACTCCCGCCCCGACGTCAACGTCGACACCCACCCCGAGCCCGACCGGAACGGGCGGGTCCACCAACACGTACTACGCCAACGCCCTGGGCAAGACCGGCAACAGCCTGCGCGCGGCCCTGCACGCCATCATCTCCACCGGTGTCACGCAACTGACCTACGACCAGGTGTGGAACGCCCTGAAGGTGACCGACCAGGACCCGAACAACTCGGCCAACGTGATCTTGATCTACAGCGGGACCTCTCGCTCGAAATCCCTGAACGGCGGTGACCTCGGCGACTGGAACCGCGAGCACGTCTGGGCCAAGTCGCACGGCGATTTCGGTACTGCCGTCGGCCCCGGGACGGACCTGCATCACTTGCGCCCCGAGGACGTCCACGTCAACGACGAGCGCAGCAACAAGGACTTCGACAACGGCGGCTCCGGGGTGTCGGATGCGCCGGGCAACTTCACCGATGCGGACTCCTGGCAACCGCGCGCCGCGGTCGAGGGCGACGTCGCTCGGATGATTTTCTACATGGCGATCCGGTACGAGGGCGGCGACGGATACCCGAATCTGGAAGTGGACAACGCGGTCAGCAGCGGCACCGCGCCGAGGATCGGGCGGTTGTCGGTGCTGGAGCAGTGGAACCTCGACGACCCGCCGTCAGCGGCCGAGATGACTCGCAACAACGTGATCTACACACAGTTCCAGCACAACCGGAACCCGTTCATCGACCACCCCGAATGGGTGGCCTCGGTCTTCGGGTAGAGCCGGCTGTAAGCGGGCACGAGTCGTAGGTGGAGCCTCGGCAGCGCACTTGGGTCCCAGGCGTCACAACCTCGGGGCATCTTCAATACACCAGACCTATGTCCGACGAAGCGACTTGAGTCTGCGACATGACGGCTAGCGTCTGGCTCGCGAGCACCCCGTCTTCGCTGACCGAGGAGAAATGATCTCGACTCGTCACGCCCGAACTCCTGCAATTGCCTTGGCGGCAGCCTCACTGGTTGCCGCGAGCTTGGGCGCGTCATCCGCAGGCAACGCCGGTGTCACGCCGTGGGCTGCCAGGACGTGCTGGTCGACCTGACTAAGAACGGCGCTCGCCGGTTCTGCGACAACAGCTGTGCCAACCGCGAGCACGCCGCCGCCTACCGCGCTCGCCGCGCGGATGCCAAGACGCCGGATGCGCGCGTTCGGGCCGCCCGACCCGACCTGCGCTGACCGAAGAAGCGACCAGTGGAGCGAGGTTCTGGTTGCGACCCGGTGCACTCCCGCCCGATGCTGGTCTGGCGCCGGCTTCGACCGGGGCCCGACCCCCGATCCCGACGCCGTTGCGCGATACTTCTGCTCGGCCCGACAACGGACGCCCCGGGTGCGCGGGGAGCGGCGTGAGGAGTGAACGTGCAGCCCAGCCAGCAAGAAGACCACATTCAGCGTGTGCTGGCCCCGGTCGAGCCGAATCCGGGCCCGCCCGAGGCCGGCCCCGCGCCTGGTCATCACTCCGACGTCACGCTCAGTCCCAGGCTCTCGGCCCAGGAGTTGGCTCAGCTGATGGCTCGTCTGGCCCAGGAGCTGCACGGTCAGCAGGGGACTGAGGCCGTGCTGCGCATGATCGTGGCCGAGGCCGTCAACGCCGTGCCGGGCGCGGAGGCCGGCGCGGTCACCGAGGTGCTGGGGCGAGGTCAGAACATCGACGTGTCGTATGCCACCGACGAGTGGGTGGTGGCCCTGGACGCCGCGCAGTACCAGAGCGAGGAGGGCCCGGGCCTGAAAGAGTCCTACGAGGAGCCCACCGTCCGGGTCGAGGACTTCGCTGAGGAACCGCGCTGGCCCACGTTCGCGTCGCGAGCCCACCAGCTGAACGCTCGCAGCCTGCTCTCGCTCCGGTTGTACCTGCAGGGGCAGGACCTGGCGGTCCTGAACCTGTACTCCTCCCGGACGGCGGCCTTCGACGACGAATCCGAGCAGGTCGGGCAGGTCTTCGCCGCCCACGCGGCCATTGCCCTGGCCGGGGCTCGCAGCCAGGAGCAGTGGCGCGCCGCCGTGGGCAGCCGGGACATCATCGGCCAGGCCAAGGGCATCCTGATGGAGCGATTCAAGATCAGCGCCGACCAGGCTTTTCAGGTCCTGGCCAAGGCGAGCTCCGAATCCGACATCAAGGTGCGTGACGTGGCCGAGATGTTCGCCGGGTCGGGCCGTTCGACCGTTCCGGCCCCCGGTGCGGACGGCGACTGACGAAGCTGGAGTCGGCTCGCTCGCGGATCGTCCCGATTCTGGGTGCCGACGGCCGAGGTGGTCCCCCCGGGGTGCGGGGTGGCCCGCGGGATGAGGCGGCCCTGGTGGCGTCGGGAGCGGCCGGCTCGGGCGTCCCAGAGGATGAAGGAGAAGCGCACGATGTGCGCACCCCAGAACTGGAGGGCGCTGATGTCCTCCATGGTTGGCCTAGTGCAGAAGTGGTTCGGCCCGCGTCGCTGGGTGGGCCTCTTGCGGGTGGAGCAGATCTACTCCGGGCCTGGGTGCCGGGGTGGAACCGGGCTCAGGGGGCGCCCGCCGAGCCAGGACAGGACGGCCAGTACCCGTCGGTTGTCGTCGCTACCGGCTTGGAGGTCGAGCTTGGTGAAGATCGCGGCGGCGTAGTTCTCGACCGTCTTGGGGCTCACGTGCAGGAGGCTGGCGATGCCGGCATTCGAGCGGCCTTCGGCCATCCGATGTAGGACCTGCCGTTCTCTGGCGGTGAGACCGGAGAGCACGCTCTCGCGCCGGGTGCGTCCCAGCAGGCCCTCGACGATCAGGCTGTCCATGACCGACTCGCCTGCTCGCAAGCGGCTCAGCGCGTCAAGGAGGGTGCGGGCGTCCTCCACCCGGTCTTTCAGCATGTACCCCCTTCCGGCCGATCCGTGGTCAAAAAGCTGCGCCGCGTAGGAGGTCTCGGCATAGGTGGAAAGGATCAGGACTGCAATGCCGGGGTGAGTCGCGCGCAGCGTTTCTGCGGTCTCGAGCCCTTCCTGGGTGAACGTCGGTGGCATCCGCAGATCGACGATGGCGACGTCCGGCGGATCCGGCTCGAGTCGGGCCAGCAACTCCTCACCGGAGCCGGCCTCGATGCCGACCTGCACGCCGGCGTTGCGAAGCAGCAACGACAGGCCGCCCCTGAACAGCGCGGAGTCGTCCGCGATCGCTACCCGCAAGGGATCACCGCCGTGAGGGTGGTGCCCTGGCCGAGCGGGCTGAGCAGGCCCAGCTCGCCGTCCAGGGCCTGCAGTCGCGCGCGCAGCCCGCTGAGCCCGGTGCCCCGCTCGGCGTCTGCGCCCCCACAGCCGTCGTCGCGGATGATGACGCGCAGGTCGCCGTCCCGATGGACACCCTGGATCGTGATGCGGCTGGCCTGCGCATACCGGATGGCGTTGGTGACCGCCTCGCTGATCACGTAGTAGGCAGCCACCTCGACACCGAACGGGAACCGGCCTCGGGGCAGGTCCACCGTCATCGGCAGCGGCTGCGTCTGGCTCATCCGGGAGACAGCGTCGGCCAGCCCGGACTGGCTGAGCACCCGGGGATGCAGACCGCCGGCCAGATCCTGCAGTTCGGCGGCTACGTGGGTGAGCTGGCCGGTGGCATAGTGCACGACGTCGCTGATCTGCGGCATCTGTGCCTGGGCCGGATCGGTCTCGGGGGACAGGTGCTCGATCAGGGCCAGGACGCGGGTCAGGGCGCCCGAGCGAAGACCTCGCTCCAGGGCCTGCCGCTCGGCCAGGCCTGCTTCGATGATCCGGGTGTGCGCGGCTCGCACCTGCGCCAGCTGGGCTCGGGTAGCCACCTGCAGGCGGGCGTTCTGCACCGCCAACGCCCCCACCGACACCGCCGCAGCGACCAGATCCGGGTATCGTTCCAGGGCCCGCTCGGCCCTGATCACCGCCAGCGGCTCGCCGTCCGCGCTGGTCACCGGCAGCAGCAGGTGCTCGTCCAGTGAGGTGTTGACGAAGATCTCTCCGTCCCGGTCGACATGGCTCTTCAATTCGCTGGACCAGTAGTAGACCTGCAGGTCGGGATCGGCCAGAACCTGCTGCAGGGCCTGCTCCACGTGTTCCGGCGTGGGCTCGCCGCGCAGTTGTTCGACCATGTCCGCGATCACGATGCTGCTCAGGCGCCGGCGCAGGGCCGCCACGGCGAACGCGACCGGCACGCTCAGCAGGAGGCTCGCCTGGATGGCGAAAACGACGTCCAGGGCCGGCTTGGGCAGCCCCGCGACCTTGGCCAGCGGCGTCATGGCGCTCGTCGTCCCGGCGATCAGGGCGGCGACAACGACCGGCACCATCAGCCGGCGATCCAGCCCCCGCACCCGCCGCACCCGCAGCAACCACTGCACGAGGAACGGCACCGCCAGCAGCGCCTGCCCGCCGGCCGAGGCGTATCGCAGCACCTCGTTCAGCTCGCGGTCGGCGTACAGCGTCGGCCACCAGGAGGCGTGCGGGTGCGCGAGCCAGGACGGATCCGAGGTCAGGACCACTGCGAAGCGCCCGATCAGGATCCACAGCGTCAGCGCGGCCAGGAACGTGCGTTCTCGGGGCCCGACCTGGCCCGGGTCGGGATAGCGGTAGATCGACCAGGCGATCAGGACCAGGGCCAGTGGGCTGATCAGAATCGCGATCAGCGGCCACGGGCCGCCCCAGTCCGCCCTGGCCCAACCCAGTGGCCACAGGATGCCGGCCAGCACCAGGCAGAGCGCGGCCGGGCCCTGACCCGGCTCGTCCCGAAGGATCGCCCCGGCGGCTATCAGGGCGCCGGCGAAAAGGGCAGTCGGTGCCGCGATCTTCAGATTGGTGACCCACAACGGCCCTATCCAGGCCGAGGCGCCCGCCACAGCGGCGAGGCTCACCGACACGACGGCCAGCCAGTGCAGGCGCCGGGACACGGCCCTCCCTCAGTCGTCCAGGGTTCCCCCAGACCGACTCAAGGTTACCAACCGTGTCTGGGATCGAACCCATTTCGCTCGATTGACACCGCGGAGGGGAGTCAGACCGCCGGTTCGCAGCGCAACCAGGACAGCAGCGCCGCCGGTCGGCTCGAGCCCTCGCTCAGGTCGATGCCCAGTTCGCGCAGGCTGGCATCGATCTGCCGCCGAGCAGTGGGCAGATCCAGCTTCATTGCCGCGGCGATCTCGCCATCGTCGTAGCCCTGCGTCAGCAGGTGCAGCAGGGTGCGCTGGGCTTCGGTGAGGGCCCCGAGTTCGTCCTTGCGCCGGGTGCTCTTCATCAGCCGCTCGACGATGGTCGAGTCGAGCACGGATCCGCCGGCCTGCAGCCGTTCCAGGGCGGCGCGCAGCGCCGGGGGATGATCGAGGTTGTCCTTGAGCAGGTAGCCGCGCCGGGCCCCACCGTGCTGGAACACCCGCACCGCGTAGGCCGTCTCCGCGTAGGTCGACAGCACCAGGACAGCCAGTGTGGGGTGGCGGAGTCGAAGCGCGTCGGCGGTGTCCAGCCCTTCCTCGCCGAAGGTCGGGGGCATCCGGATGTCCAGCACGACCGCGTCCAGGGCGCGCGGCTCCACCTCCTTCAGGAGATCGGCGCCCGAGGCGACCTGCAGCACGACCTGCAGCCCGGAGGCGCTCAGCAGCGAGGCCAAGCCGTCACGAAAGAGCGCGCTGTCGTCCGCCAGGCCGATGCGCATGCCCTCGGTGCTCCGGCTCCACTGCCTCACCCGCACGGGATGGCCGCCACGACCAGAGTCCCGCCGCCGGGGGGACTGGACAGCATCATGTCCCCGCCCAGGGCCCGGACCCGGTCGATCAGCCCGCCCAGCCCGGTTCCGAGGAGCACCTGAGCCCCGCCGCGCCCGTCGTCCTCCACCTCGATGGTCAGGATGCCGTCCTCGGCGTGGCCACGGATCAGCACCCGATTCGCCTGAGCGTGGCGGGCGGCGTTGTCCAGCGCCTCTGAGATGATGAAGTACGCCGTCGCCTCGGTCGCGGCCGGGAACCGCTGACGGGGCAGTCTGGCCTCGACGTCCAGGTCCTGGCGTTCCACGGCGGCCTCGACGGCGGCGCCGAGACCGGCCTGGGCGAGCACCGCCGGATGGATGCCGCGAGCCAGCTCCCGCAACTCACCCAGCGCGAGCGTGATCTCCTGGCCGACGTTGCGCAGGAACGAGCGGGTCGAGGGCAGCAGCGTGTCGTCGTCGGCGGCCAGCAGGATCAGCCGCAGGGCCAGCAGGCGCTGCTGGGCGCCGTCGTGAAGGTCGCGCTCCAGGCGGCGGCGCTCGGCCACACCCGCCTCGACGGTTCGCAGCTGACTGGCCCTTACCTGCAGCAGCTGGACCCGCAGTGCCGCCTGCAGCTGGGCGTTCTCCAGGGCCAGGGCCCCGGCCGAGGCCGCAGCGGCGAGCACCTGCGGGTGCCGGCGCAACCCCGGGTCGGTGTCGATGATCGCCAGCCGCTGGCCGGCACCGTTGCTGACCGGGAGCACCAGGCGAGCCGCCCCCTCAGGCACCGGCTCGACCGGCCGGCCATCGGCGTCCACGTAGCTGTCGAGGTCGGGCACCCAGTAGCTGACCCGCAGCGACGGGTCCTGCAGGGCCGTGCGCAGCGCCTCCTGGACTGCCTCCGGGGTCGGGCGGCGTTGCACCTCGCGGACGAGGTCGAGCACCGCGGTGCGGGCCAGCCGCTGACGGATCACGGTGATCAGGAAGGCGCACGGCACGCTGGCCAGCAGCGCGGTCTCCACCGCGTAGAAACCGCTCAGCACCGTGCCGGAGGCGCCGCGCAGCTGAGCCAGCGGCACTGCCGCGCTGACCACCGCGGCGATCGGTGCCACCGTCGCGATCGGGGCCAGCAAGCGCCGGTCCAGCCCACGGATGCGGGGCACCCGGTGCAGCCAGAACAGCAGCACGAACGCGCAGGCCAGGGCCAGCTCTCCGACATGCATGACGCCGGCGATGGCCTCACGCAGGTCTCGGTCGGCGTGCAGGGTCAGCCACCACGTGCTCGGCGGGTAGTGCGACCACTCCCGCCGGTCGGTGACGGCCAGCGCCAGCTGGCCACCGATTTCCCAGGTCGCCAGGGTCACCAGGAACAACCGCTCGATGCGGGCCACCCGCTGCGGGTCCGGGTAGCGCAACACCGCCCAGGCGCCCAGGACGGTCGCGGTGGGGCTGCTCAGGGCTGCGCTCAGCGGCAGCGGGCCACCACCCCACTCCTCCACCCATCCGCCCGACCAGAACAGCCCGGCCAGCACCAGCAGGACGGCCGTGGTGCGCTGGTCGATCTCGCCCCAGAGGATCACCCCGGCCGCGCTCGCGGCGGCCGTCAGCAGCACGGTCGCCGCCGCCACGAACGGCTGGCGTTGCCACAGCGGGCCCATCAGAGCCGCTCCCACCAGAGTCAACGCCAGCGTGCAGGCCAGCATCGGCCACCACTGGCGGCGCTCAGCGAGGGCCGGAGCATGGGCCCGACCCATCGGTTGTCCGACGGCGGGCGCCGCCTTGAGCGCGGATGCGAAGCTCACGAACTCCACGGTTGGCCATCGGCGCTCGGGCGGCAAGAGGGGAAACACCCGCATCCGCTTCTCACCCGTGTTCTCGCCCGTGCAACCTCTGGGGCGGCATTGGCGTCCGGGTCAGTGAGTCGGCTCCGGTATCCCCAGCGAGCCTGGGCGATTCATTCGCAGGTTGCGCACGAGCAGGATCTTCCGCCCACCCGGGCGGCGGGTGAGTCGACCCGGGGGCAGTCATGGACGAGCACGGACAACGGGACCTGCCCGAGCAGGCGATGGATGAGGTCTCGCTCGGGCCGGTGGCCGGGGCGGGCGCCGACCGCAGCCCGATTCGCTTGGACGCGGCGGTGACGCGGGTGGTGGTCGCGGTCGCTATGGCCGGGATGGCGCTGGGTGCTGTGGGCGTCATCGGGGCGGCCAGATCGTCTCTCGGCGACGTCGTGCGGGTGCTGGTCGTGGTGGTGGTCGGGCTCTCGGCGCTGGCCGTGGTGGTGGCGCTGTGGGCCCAGGTGCTCAGTCTGGCCACGCCGCTCGACCTGGATGAGCCCGCGGCCTCGAGCGGTCGAACCAGTGGGAGGCTGCCCGGCCCGGTCCAGCTGGCTCAAATGGCAACCGGATCGCTGGCGGTCGCCGCGGTGATCGCCGGGCTGGTCGGGGTCATGATCGTGGCCGCTCCGCCGGGAAAGCCGTCGATCCGAGCCTCGAACACCCCGACGGCGGCCATCGTGCGGGTGCCGGTCCCGGGGGTCGGCGCGAGCGTGAGCGTCGAGGTGACCTTTCGCGGCATGCAACCGGGACAGCCGGCCCACGGTTCGATCATCGACGTGGTCGCGCCCGACCCCGACGACGTCGATGCCGGCACTGCCTCCGACTCCGACGCGGGGCTCACCCAGCTGGTGGTGGCGCAGAGCGTGGTCCTGGCCGGGCCCGGCGGGGTGGCGACGCTGTCACTGACCGCGGCCGGCGTGACGGACGAGGACGAGGTCAAGGTCCGGGCCACTGGCGGCGATCAGGTCTGCGAAGGATCAGCCGGGGTCCCGGACAAGGATCCGGTGCTGGTCTGTCACCACGCCTGAGGGCCTTCGACGTCGACATCGCCGTCGAAGGCCCTCAGGCCGTGATCACCGTGGGCCCGGCCGAGCGACGGGGGTAACGGGGCAGCAACTGGTCAACCTGGTCACTGGGTGTAGGTGTAGTGCGGCGAGTCGAACTGCTGCCCGTTCTTGACGTAGGTGAACCAGTAGGTCATGACCGTTCCGGTGCTCAGCCCGCTGACGGTCTGGCTCCAGGTGTTCCCGCTCAGGCTCATCCGGACGTTCTGCTGCACCTGGCCGCTGATGAGGTAGTGGTCATCGACGTAGGCCGAAGCGGTGGTCGGGGTGAAGGAGATGCGGGCCTGGGTAGCGGACAGGCGGGTCACGCCGGCGGTGTAGTCAGCTGTGCTCACGCCTCCGCCGGAGCCGCCGGTGCTGGTGGGCGTAGGGGTGGGCGTAGCCGTCGCGGTGGGAGTCGGGGTGGCAGTCGGCGTGGTGGGAGTCGGCGTGGGCGTCGCGGTGGCGCTCGGCGTGGGCGTGCTGCCGCCGGAGCCCTTCTGGTAGACCGCGAACCAGTCGACGCTCATGCCGGCCCCGGAGGTGATGTCGGCTGAGGGCGAGGTGCACCCGCAGACCTTGTCCGGGTAGGACCCGGCGATCGCCACGTCGAAGATGGCGAAGAAACCGTGGTCGACGGCGGCCTGCCAGGTCGCGACCGACACCTGGTTCTCGTTGACGGTGAAGGTCAGGGCCCCGTCCAGGTAGAACCGCAACTGCTCGGCCGAGGTGTTGGTGCGATCGATGACGGCCGAGTAGGTGTGGTACCCGCTCTGGCACCCCGGGCACGGCTGCAGGTTGCTGGTGATGCCGTCGGGGTCGTGGCACTCTCCGGCCCAGGCCCCGCAGTGAAAGGTCGTGGAGTGCTGGCTGAGGGCGTTGACGTCCTCCATGATGTCGATCTCGCCGATGCTGGGCCAGTTCGTGGCCGCGACCGGGCGGGCCGCCGCGCCCATGGCCCAGAACGCCGGCCAGTAGCCCAGGCCGTGCGCGGGATTGGGCTGCTGCAGGGAAGCGCTGATCTGAAGCTGGCCGCCGGGCGGGGCCGCGAAGTCGGTGCGCTGGGTCTCGACCCGGCCTGAGGTTCAGTGGCCGGCGGCGTCCTTGATCGGCTTGATCACCAGGTGACCGGAGCCGTCCTGGTATACGTTCTGGGTCGAGGTGGTCGCAGTCTCGATCTCCCCGGTGCCCCACGCTCCTGCGCCACCGTTGTAGCTGGTGTCGACGTCGTAGAGCCAGTTCGCCTGGTTCAGGCCGGTCCCGGCGGCCCCGGTGAAGTCGTCGCTGAACACGGTGCTCCACCCGGTCGGTGCGGCCGGTACCGTCGCGGCGGCCGGACCGCCCGAGATCACGACCGCGGCGCTGCTCAGCCCGGCGAGGGCAAGCAGGAGCGCGCTCAGGGCCGCGGCGGGTCGGGGCCGGCGGGCGAGCCCGCTCCCGGTCGAGACATGGGTCGATACATGGGTCGGGCTGGGGATACTCGTCATCGAGTGCTGCCCTTCTGGGGATCTCGGCGTGCTCGTCGAATATCAGGGGTTCGGCGAGCGGCGTGCAGAATCAGCGGTCCGGCGCCGCAGACCTCCTCGAGCACAGCGAGCAAGCCACGCGAAGACAGATCTGGCGACCGGGCCGACGATGTTGACGATCACACTCGCGCACCTGTGACAGGGGCTCGAACGAGCTGATCGGATCAGGGCTCGCGGGGCTGGTGCGCGGATCGCCGCCTGGCCCGAGAGGCACGAGACAGTTTTGCCATCATTCTGGATCCCTTCATCGCCTTTGATGAACGAATTCGGCGCTCCAGGGCACCACCTCATCTCGACCGCCGGCAGGACGCCTGCGGCTGCGGTCCGCAGCAACATCACTACGGAGCCACAAGTGATCAATGATCATGAGAGCGCTTTCAAGAAACATCTGAGTGCAGTGTTCGCCCGATACAGCCGATGTGTCAAGGATCAGCGGCCTGTCACTCCTGATTGATCGGGTGGTGTGAGAGCGCTTTCGCGTCAGTCGCCGCGTCGGCAACAGCGGGCTGCCAGGCAGCTACGCACTGCACCGTGCTCGGTCCGAACGCTGCCGGGCCAGGCGATCTACTCCAGGTGCGCCAGTCGCTCACGTTGTGCGCACGCTCGGTGTGGCTCGCGACGAACGTCCGCGCAGCTGAGTCAGACGCCGCCTCGCGCAGACGGAGAACGAGCGCGCGTTCTGGCGGCCGGCAACCCGGTGGCCGGATCAGCGCCGTCGTGGGGAACGGTGCTTCCAGCCGGGCTCGCCACGACGGGGAGGTCGGCCCGGTTGGACTCCACCCATGGCCAGACGCTGGGCCGTGCGCTGCGGGCTCTCCCAGTTGAAGTCGCCGGCCATTCGGGTCACCTCGGCGGTGTATGCGCTCGCGTCGAAGCTGACGCTGCGGTCCATCGGCTCGTGGCCGTGCCAGTCCCAGCGCACCCGGGACCCGTCCCGGGTGATGGTGACGTCGCTGGGCCGGCACCCGTAGTCACCGCAGGCGCAGCGCCCGATCGCGGTGGTGTGCGGGCCGGGACGGGCCAGCAGCCGGTTGGTCGGGAAGAAGACGTCGAGCGGGTCCATCCCCAGGCCCTCGTCCCAGCCCAGCACGTCGACGTCGTTGACGAAGACCTTCAGTTCGAACGTGTCGCCGCTGCCGGATTCGGCCGGTGCCACGTCGAGCCGCAGGAAATCCACAACTCAGCGTACGCCGGCACCACCCCAGTCGATGGCCGGCGCTGTCGATGGCCGGCACCGGTGGCGCTTCGCAACGGGAGCGCGCACGATCGACCGCCGTCGGCCCCGGGACCGACCTGCACTACCTGCGCCCCGAGGACGTCCACGTCAACGACGAGCGCGGCAATAAGGACTTCGACAACGGCGGCTCGGCGGTGTCCGATGCGCCAGGCAACTTCACCGACTCCGACTCCTGGCAGCCGCGCGACGCGGTCAAGGGCGACGTCGCCCGGATGATCTTCTATATGGCGATCCGCTACGAGGGCGGCGACGGATACCCCGATCTGGAGGTGGACAACGCGGTCAGCAGCGGCACCGCACCCCGGATCGGGCGGTTGTCCGTGTTGGAGCAATGGAACCTCCAGGACCCGCCCTCGGCGAGCGAAGTGACCCGCAACAACGTGATCTACACGCAGTTCCAGCACAACCGGAACCCGTTCATCGACCATCCCGAATGGGTGGCCTCGGTCTTCGGTTAGGGCCCCGTCTTCCGTTAGAGCTTGGGCGGCGGGCTCACCACGTCAGTTGCCCAGTCCGCCGACGCCCTTGGCGATGACGAGAACGGAGGTGACCAGGGCGGCGGTCGATTCCAGGCCCATCAGCAGTTTGACCCTGGAGGTCAGGGGCATGGTGTCGGTGGGGCTGAAGGCCGAGGAGTTCGTGAGCGAGACGTAGAGGTAGTCCGCGAACGTGGGCATCCAGTCGCTGACGGGGCTGGAGCCCGCCTTGACCTCGGTCACGGTGTCGCGGTCCTCGTCCTGGGTGAAGCGGAAGTCAGCCTTCGGGAGCTTGGAACGGTCCTGCTCGGTGCGGGCGACCGGGCCGCCGCGGTCGATCTCCCAGAAGGCCAGGGCGAACACGATGACGTTGGTGAGCCAGACCTGCCCGGCGGCCAGCAGCAGGGTGGTGCTCTGCTCGTTCGAGGTGCTCGTGAGCTCGCGCAGCAACTGGACCAGGGCGATCAGGTTGGTCGCCGCGATGAGGGCGATCAGGACCAGTGAGGTCTGGCGTGACCACCGGGTGGAACGGCTCATGCGGATCGGGTTGACCGCCGTCAGTGCGGCGATCAACGCCAGTTCCAGCGCCGGAATGACCAGGCGAGGTCCGATGATGAGGTCGACCGGCAGGAACGCGTACAGGGCGACGGCTACCGCGGTGGCGGCCGTGGCCGGCAGGCGCACCTCGCCGCGGCGATCTCCGCCAACGGGGGAGTTCCTGACCACTTGACACCTCGCCTGTCGTCCGGCGACCTCGAACCGGTCCCGGGCCGCGGACCACATTCTCACGAGCGCTCGGAACTCACAGGTCCACACGCCCTGGATGCCACGTCGGCTGTCAGTCTCTGGGCCAGCCGGCCCTGCTCACCGGCCGGTTGCCGGGCTCACGCCCGACGTCAGGGCCGTGCGAGGCGACGGATGCGAAGGTCACCTCGCGCTGTGGACGGGTCGACCACGCGCCCACCGTGAAGGATCTCCACGTCTCCGCGAGCGCTCAGGCGCCGAGCTGCCGCCCGGGCCGGTTGCATCAGAGCTTCGCCGCCGCCGCTCACCTGCCCCCCGGCCGCCGCGTGAACTGCCTGCGAGAGAGCGATGGTGGCTCCCCGCGGTTGCCCGTCGAGCAGCGTCAGGATGGTGTGTTCCAGGAGGTGGTCGGTGGGGCTCACCTTGACCCGCCGGCACGCCTTCGAGCAGTAGCGCACCGATTCCCAGTCGGTGGCCCACTTCTTGCGCCACGTGATGGTGCGACCGCACGAGGCGCACACTTTCGCTGCTGGCACACCCACAGTCCCACCTTGCCCCGGCTGAGGTCGCCCTGCACCTGCACAGCAGCATCCGGAGGGGAGATCCATCCACTCCATCCTTTGATAAGCGCTCAGCACGGTGTGTGCGTGCGCCTGGCCCCAGTGCGAGGTCTACGGGGCCAGGTGGTCCTGCCCGGTGCTGAAGCGGGCAAATCCGTCCGCCAGCGCGCTGAGGCGGCCCACCACCGGCCGGGTGCGCAGCTGCAGCAGGGCGAGGTTGAGGTCCGAGCGCCCCAGGACGGCGAGCACCGCACTGTCGCCGACGGCGTAGACGGCCACATAGCCGGTCGTTCCCCGGATCGCGGCCTCCAACAGGTCGCCCCGGCCGGTGAGCAGGACGGCCTGGCGAGCCACGGCCGACAGGGTGGAGATCAGCGCGGCCACCTGACTCTGTTCCTGATCGGGCAGGACGTGGGCGACCAGCAGTCCGTCACTGGTCGCCACCACGCAGCCCTCGATCCCGCTGACGGCCGAGCCCAGGCCGCTCAGCTCGGCCAGCACCTGGTCCTCGACGCTCATCGGATTCCACCGGTGGCGGTGGCGGTGGCGGTCGCGGCCCGGACGAACGAGAGGACGTGACGGGCCGGGACGAGCTCGCCCGGCGATGCCTCTGGGCCCGACTCGTCCCTGCCCGTCGTCAGGACGCCCAGTCGGGCCAGCTGGTGGACCGCCGTGGTGGTGGCGAACACCCCGTGCCCGAGCATCCACGCAATGTCCAGCGGGGTGGTGCTGCCGTCCGCCAGCCGGATGATGTCCCACCAGGTCGACGTCAGCCGGATCCTCTCGCTGGGCAGCCGAGAGACCCGGTGCACCGGCCGGTCTGGCTTCACCCCGAGGGTCATCGTGCTGAGCACGGTGCGGCGGCGTTCCACCTCGGTCAGCACCTCCCGCACGTCGAAGGTTCGGGTCGCGTCGTACCAGTGCCGCTCGCCGGGCCGGAACCGGGCTCGGGCGCGGGTGGTTTCGGGAACGGGGATACCCAGCGTGGCGAGCGCGGCGTCGGCCAGTGCGGTGCGGCGAACGATCTCGGCGTTCACCTCGGAGATCGAGCCGCTGCGCAGCACCTGTGCGGCGCTGGTCGCGGCGGCCTGGCTCGGGCCCATCCGCAGGGAGGGGACCAGGGCTGCCCAGCGCTGCTCGTCGGGGTAGGTCGGGCGCAGCAGCAGCGCCTCGATCCCCGGGGTGAGTGCGGATTCCACGTAATCGATGCGGCCGCGTCGCAGGTAGACCGTTGCGCCCCAGGGGCCGTTCAGGTGCAGCGCACCGGTGGCCTCCTCGGCGGCCAGCTCCAGCAGCCGCTCGGTCCCGGGGCCACCCATTGCCGTCCCCTCGCTGAGCCCCGTCCGCTCACCGGGGCTCGGGCGCTCGCCCGCCCTGGGTTCTGTCGACTCGGGTTCCCTCGACCTGGGTTCCCTCGATGCGGTGTCCCTCGATCCGGTGCTGCCGGCCGGCCTGGTGCCCGTGAGGGGGGCCGGCTCGTCCGGCTCGTCTGCTGAGCGTGCTCGCCCGGCCCAGCGCCACGGTTTAGGTGACACCGTCACCGCCCGGGCCGCTCGCCTGCTGCAGCAGCGGGACCGCGGCTCTCAGTTGCTGGCGCGCCCGGGCCAGGTTGGTGCGCGCCCGGTCGAGCGTCACCACGAGGAGCAGGCCGTTCACACCGGCCGAGGGCAGCGGGGTGACGACGTGGTGGTGGCGCCCGAGCGTGACGACGACCTCCTCCAGGTCGTCGTTCTCGCCGAGACCGGCGCTCATCAGGGCAACCACCTGGACGAGGTCGCAGGCACCGGCGGCCACGATCTGGCTCTCGGGCCGGGGCCCGGGCGCGGATCCGGGCGTGGTGGCGGCATCGACCATCTCCAGCACGTGCGCCGAGTCCGGCTCGACGAGGCCGGCGGTAACCAGCCCGTCGATCGAGCGCAGCCGCGCGACGGCGCTCTGGAGGGCATCGCTCGTTTCTTGGTGGACTTGCTCTCCGGTGTCACTCGTCACTGGAATCGAACCCGATTCTCTTTCATTTTGTTGACGTCATTGAGGCGAAAGGTGCAGTGTCCTGCCGTTGCAACTGTATCTGCTGATTTGAGTGTAAGTGACGGCACTTGAAGGCAGGCAAGATACCCCGAACCACTCCGAAGTCGTCTCGAGATGGAGAATAATCGTGGACATCGACACCGCTCTCAAAGAAGCGATGGAGATCGACGGTGCGCTCGGCGTGAGCCTGGTGGACTGGGGCAGCGGCATGGCGCTGGGCTTCCTCGGGGGCGGCAAGTACCTCGACCTCGAAGTTGCCTCGGCGGGCAACACCGAGGTGGTGCGGGCCAAGATGCGCACCCTCGAGTCGCTCGGCATGAAGGACACGATCGACGACATCCTCATCACCCTCAGCCGCCAGTACCACCTGATTCGCCTGGTCACAGCCCCCAACGGTGGCGGTCTGTTCTTCTACCTGGCCCTGGACCGGACCAAGGCGAACCTGGCTCTGGCTCGTCACAGCCTCAGGCGGATCGAAAACGAGCTCACGCTCTGAGCTGCCGTCCAGCTCGGTGACGGGCCGCCGGAGCGAACATCCCGCGGTGGACGTGCTGCGCCTCCTGGGGGTCAGCCGCAGTTCGGGTGCGCTGGAGATCCGCGGCGCCCGCAGCGGCGTCATCTTCCTGAACCAGGGTTTCATCACGTTTGCCGAGGCATCAGGAATACCATCGGTCCCAGAATCCGAGGCCGATGATCCACAATTTCCGTCGATCATTCTTTCGGCCGTCGTCGAGGCCGGCCTCACCCTTCTCACCGACCCGCAGGTGGGCGGTGATCGGCCACTGTTTCGGCCCGGGCGCCAGCACTGGACCGGGCTCACCTGCCGGATCGAGGTGGAATACCTGCTGGCCCGGATCAATGACGAACTGGCGGCTTTTTCCCGGCTCGGGGTGCCGCCGGACGAGGAGCTCCAACTCGTCGGCCTGCCTCGCGGGCGGGGGGTCGTGCTGACCCTCCCGCAATGGGCGGTGGCCGTGCAGATCCGCGGCCCGCAGACGGCCCTGTCGCTGGCTCGGCTCACCGGCAACCCGCTCGCGGATGTCGTCGGCACGCTGGCTGCGCTCAAGAGCGTGGGGGTGGTGCGATCCGCGCCGAGCATCGCTCCTCGTCCGGCAGGGCGACCCACCCGCACGCCGAAACCACCCCGTCCGGTGCTGAATCCGAGTGCCGCAGCACCGGTGCGGCCAGCCGGCGACCCCCCACCCGTGCCCCTGCCACCCGTGACCCTGCCCCACCGGGTGGCCGGAGCCACCACGCTGCCGTCGTCGTCCCAGCCCCGCCGGCGAGTGCAGCCGATGCCGGAATCCACGCCGGACAGCAGGCAGGCCATCGCCATTCGGGTGTTGGAGGGCCTGCGACGCCTCTGAGCGCGCACCCTCGTGCGAGATCTCAGATCACAGGGGCGTGCGCAGGGCAAGATAGCGATGGGCTGTGGCCAGCCTCGCCCGAGAAGCCAACGCCGCACCGAAGGCAAGGGCAGCCGCGGCCAGCAGCCACCACGTGCGCGTGCTCACGCTGATGACGGCCAGGAGTGACCCCACGGCTGCGAGAGCCGGCCAGACCCACCGGCGGCCGGCAATGACTTCAGCCCAGCGCCGGGCCTTCAACTGCGTACTCGGGTCGCCGTAGGTGTCACCGTTCCAGGCAGCGCGGGTGAGGGCAGCTCGTTCGGTTCGGCCCAGGGCTCGGTACTCGCGCAACGCCACCCGCCGCTCAACGTCGTCAGAGGTCACCCTCGAGAGCATGCCGCTGCTTGCTGTCAACGGACAAGATCATCTGAGCTCGCCCTGGCAGCACCTCGTCGAGCTGCATCAGCCGTGTACGACGACCGTGTGCCCCTGGGAGTGGCTGGCTGCGTGGTTGGCGCTGCCACCGGGGTAGGCGTAGCGCCGGCTGCCGGTCTGCGCGGCGATGACCTGGGTCGGGGCGCTGTCGCGGTTGTCCACACCCGCTTGACGTCCAGGTAGTCGTCCGTACCGGCGCGGCGGAACTGGAGCATGACGTAGGCCGCGGTAGCAGTGGTGCATTCCATGTGCGTAAGAGGCGTGACGCCTGCCCGCGGGGCGGGCAGGCGTCAGGCCCGCCGGGTCAGGAGCAGCTGACCGTCTTGATGTAGTAGTGCTCGTCGTTGTGGACCTGCACCCACTTGCCGTTGCTGCCACCCTTGGCGCTGAAGCTGATGCCCCAGGAGTGCTTGATCCCCGAGTAGGTGCAGTCGGGGGCCACGAAGAAGGTGTCCCAGTCCTGCTTGCTGGGCGTGGACTGGTTGAAGGTGAGGATGCCGTACTGGGTGCCCGAGCAGGGGCCGTTCTTGGGCGTGCACCAGTCGTGCGCTGTTCCGACCTTCTGCGGCGTCTCGTTCGTGATTTGGCTGCACAGCGGGGCGGTGCAGGTGGGGCCCGCGTAGGCACTTCCAGGGACGAGGAGGATGCCCAGGACGATGGCCAGGGCGAGGGCGATCAGGCCTAGCTTGCGGGTCATGAGGTTCCTTTACGTTCGGTTCAGGGTCGGTGGATCCGTGCGTGCGAACTGCCCCTCCACCCGGAGATACCGGCGGGTAGGGCGATGCATCGTTGCATAGGCCCACAAAAGCCATCAACTCGCCATCCCGACTGTCGCCGCACGCACAGGGCCGTGGGGAACAGCCCGGCTGAACCGGGGCCCGGTCGCGGTGTTCCGGGGCGGCCTCGCTAGTTGCCGTGGGGCGCGTGGTCCTTGATGTCGTCGTAGCCGACCTTGGCGGGCACCTCGGACGGAACGTAGATCACCCGGATCACTCCGGTCGGGAGCACCTCGGTCCGCGTGACCTTCAGGGGTAGGGCGTGTCCCCCTCGTCGTCCAGCCGGCGTCCCTTGCGGGCCGCCACCGGGTGGACCAGCTGTCGATGTCCGAGGTCGTCTGCACAATGACCTGCCGGTTTGGAGGCGTGTGCAGGGGAGTGCGGACTTACGGAGTGTCCGAGTTCGTGTGCACAACGCGTCGACTGGCTCGAACTCGTCTGCACGAGGCAACGGCCGGGTCAGCCGGCGGCCGCGGGCTCGGTGGGTTTGGCGAGGTGGCGGTAGATGGTTGGGCGGGTGACGCCGAACTCCGTGGCGATCTGCGCCACGGTGTGCACCCGGCGTCCGTCCGGTCCGGTCTCCTCGTACATCTCCCGGGCCACCTTCACATGCCGGGGTCTCAGCTTCGGTTTCTGCCCACCAGTGCGGCCGCGGGCGCGCGCTGCGGCCAGCCCGTCCATCATCCGCTCGGACATCAGTGCGTGCTCGAACTCGGCGATCGAGCCGAGGATCTGGAAGAACATCCGCCCGATCGCGGTCGAGGTGTCGATGCCCTGATCGAGCACCACCAGGTCGACCTGGCGCTCCTGCAGTTTCCTCGACAACGCGATCAGGTGCTCCAGCGACCGGCCGAGCCGGTCCAGTTTCGTGACCACCAGCTGATCGCCGGCGCAGGCGGCCGACAGCAGGGCCTTGTCCAGCTCGGGCCGCCGGGCGAGCTTGCCGGAGGCTTTGTCGACGAACACCGTCTCGCAGCCGGCCGCGTTCGGCGCGTCCCGCTGGGCGTCGGGGTTCTGATCGCGGGTCGACACCCGCCCGTAGCCGATTCTCGTGCCAGAACCGTAACGCGAACACCCGATGACGTTACATAGGCGCGGACACGAGTTTCGGACAAAATTGACCTGGGACTATGCGCCACCTGTCGATGTTCGCGGTTGTCTGCACGGATGTCCGAACTCGTCTGCACGGACAGGTCCACCGTGCTGGTTTAGATGAATCCGACGCGTGGGACTCAGAGTGGTGGGCAGTGCCGCTGGACCAGTGTTGTGATGGCGTCGAGGGTGCGCTCCAGGCCGAAGTCGTAAGCCTGGGTCGTGTCGTGGGCGCTGCCGCGCTGCGTGCCTGCTGCGGTGCCGATCCGGGTGGCCAGTGGGTAGGTGCGCGGGTCGAGGACTCGTGTCAGGAGGGGGCCGGCGCTGTCCCACCATTGTTGGTCGTCCATCCCACTGTCACGAACTGCGGCCTGGGCATCCCGGGTATCGCGAGAGCTGGCCCGAACGAACGTCAGTAGGTAGGTGAGGCTGTCGTCGATCTCCATGTCGTCGAGCCCGCTGCCCTCCAGTGCCGCCAGTTCATACTCGTACTTGGCCATCTGCCCCGGCCCTAGCGGTGGACGTAGCGTGGATACCGAGGCCGCCCAGGGGTGGGCCTCGTACAGGGCCCGATTCGTCTCGGCTACCGCTCTGAGACGCTCGCGCCACGGCTGGCCGCCCGTGAGTGGGCGTTCCATTCGCAGGTAGAGGGTGTCGAGCATGAGATCGAGCAACTCGGCCTTGCCAGGGAGATAGGTATACAGCGACATCGGCGAGCTTCCCACTCGCTGCGCGACCCGGCGGATGCTGACCGCGCCGAGGCCCATTTCGTCGGCCAAGGCAATGGCGGCATCCACCACGGCGTCCACATCGAAGGTGCGTTGCGGACCACGGCGAGAGGAGGCGGGCTCCTCTCGCCACAACAGGGCAAGGGTACGTGCGGGGTCACCCGCGCTGCTCCGGTTGGTCGCCACGGGAACATTCTCGCCGCCCACTCGTTGCACCCGATACTCTGTACAGTGTACGGAGTAATTGTGGATCGCTGTCATCGGAGGAAGCCATGAAGATCAGCTCAACCGCACTCTCGCTCAACGTCAACGACGTGCCGGCCTCCAGCGCGTTTCTGTGCGAGCACTTCGGCTTCACTGAGCAGATGGCTGCCGACGGATTCGCCTCCCTCGCCCGCGACGACGCCGGGATAAACGTCATCTACCTTGGCCTCGGGCTGAGCACCCTCCCCGCCGGGCAGCGCGACGTCCACGCCGCCGGACTGATCCTCGCCTTCGTCGTGGACGACCTCGAGGGTGAACTCGCCCGCCTTCAAAGCGAAGGCGTCCCCATCACCATGCCGCTGACCGCGGAGGCCTGGGGCGAGCGAGCCTTCCAGGTTCGCGACCCCAACGGCGTCATCGTGCAACTCGTTGACTGGAACGCCCCGGACACCAACGGCTGAGCTGGTGCCGAACCGCAGATCGGGGGGTCACCGGAGAATGGGTCGTTCCACTTCCTAGGAAGTGGAACGACCAACAAATGATCTTGCTTCGTGATCGTGACCATGTGGCCCAGGCACAGGCCCACCGACAGCGCCGAGGGTGCTTCGAGCGTGACGACCAAGCCGACCAGGGTGCGGCTGAACACGTCGATCGCTGCCGTCACGTATGGGCGACCGATCGGACGTCGGTGCTGCTCATCGACAACGATCACGTCGACCACCGTGTGATCGATCTGCACCTGCTGCAAGACCCGGGTGATCGGTGGGGCCACCCCGCCGGCCGACCGCAGAGCCCTGGCCGCATCCCGCCAGAACAACGCCCGGGTCCCGGTCGGACGGAACGACGAGATCGGTTTGCTCGCGGACGCCTTGAACACCTCGGCCGAGCGACGCGAACGAGCCGAACAGCAGCGCACCCAAATGGTCAGCGACGTGGCTCACGAGCTGCGGACCCCGTTGACCAACATGCGCAGCTGGCTCGAGGCCGTGCAGGACGGGCTGTCGACGCCGGCCTCAGACCCGCATCTGACCGAGGCGCTCCTGCGAGAAGCGCTACAACTGCAGGCAATCGTCGATGACCTGCAGGATCTGGCCGTGGCCGACGCCGGTGGCCTGCGACTGTCGCCGGCACCGGTGCCGGTCGCGGACCTGATTGGGCAGATCGTCACGGCGCACCGGCCGCAGGCGGATGCCGCAGGGGTTCGCCTGAGCTCCGATGTCGCTGACGGGTTGGTGGTGAGGGCCGACCCGGTGCGCCTGCGGCAGGCGGTGGGCAACCTCGTCTCGAGTGCGATCAGATACACCCCCCAGGGCGGCGAGGTTAGCCTGATCGCCCGGCGCGAGGGCGGGACGGTGGAGATCCGCGTGCTGGACGAGGGGGTCGGCATCGCCCCCGAGCACCTGCCCCACGTGTTCGATCGCTTCTGGCGGGCCGACGCCTCACGCAGCCGTGATTCGGGAGGCAGCGGGCTCGGGCTGGCCATCGTGCGGCAGATCGCCCAGGCCCACCAGGGCGCGGTGAGCGTGACGAGCAGCCCCGGGCAGGGGTCCTGCTTCTCCATTCATCTGCCGGCAGGAACGGCGGTGACGAACGCAATCAGCGGTGTCAGTCGATGAAGCGCCCCAGGAGGCTGAGATCGGCCGGGCTCAGCCGCTCGGAGCTGGTCTTGGCCTGATGCCAGTACGGGTAGCGCAGCGGCTCACCGCTGACCTGGTCGAGCCGGGCGATCTCCTCGGCGCTCAGCTCCAGGTCAGCGGCGGCCAGGTTGTCGCTCAGCTGCTGCGGGGTGCGGGCGCCGACGATCAACGACGTCACGGCCGGCTTGGCCAGAGTCCAGGCGAGGGCGACCTGGGCGGCGGAGACGCCGCGCGTCTTGCCGATCTCGACGGCCGTCTCGATCGTGTCGTACAGCTTGTCCTCGTCGTTGACCGGCGGCTCGTCCCAGTCCGTCAGGTGACGGCTGCCCTCGGGAGCCGACACGCCCCGGCGGTACTTGCCCGAGAGCAGACCACCGGCCAGCGGGCTCCAGACCAGGATGCCCAGGCCCTGGTCGAGCGACACGGGGACCAGTTCGGTCTCGGCGTCCCGGTTCTGCAGGGAGTAGTAGATCTGCTGGCTGACGAAATGTTCCAGCCCGCGCCGCTCGGAGACCCCGAGGGCCTTCATCAGGTGCCAGGCGGCGTAGTTCGAGGCGCCGACGTAACGGACCTTGCCGCTGCGGACCAGATCGTCCAGCGCGCCGAGGGTTTCCTCCAGCGGGGTCTGCCCGTCCCATTCGTGCAGCTGGTACAGGTCGATGTGATCGGTCTGCAACCGCCGCAGGCTGTTCTCGGCCGAGCGGATGATGTGATGGCGGGACAGGCCGGCATCGTTGGGGCCCTCGCCCATCGGCATGCGGACCTTGGTGGCGATCAGCACCTCGTCGCGGTCGTGGCCGAGCGCCTCACCGAGGATCTCCTCGGACAGACCGCTGGAGTAGACGTCCGCCGTGTCGATCAGGTTGACCCCGGCATCACGAGCCAGGGCGATCTGCTCGCGGGCTCCCTCGACGCCGATCTGCCCGACCGGGCTGGCCCACCCCGTGCCGCCGAACCCCATCGTGCCGAGGGTGAGCGTCGAGACGCGCAGGCCGGAACGGCCCAACTGTCGGTACTGCATCCAGGTGCCTCCTTGAACGGACGTGAACCCCACACTCGCAAGCTCGGACCCGAGCGTCCAGCCGAGAGCCACCGGGCCGGGGGAGGGTGATCGCCGGAAGGGCGCGGTCACGCACTGATCAGGAATCGAGAAGCACGGTCCTACCGACCGTTCCTAGGGTGGGGCTCGTACCGATCCGCGACATCGTGGGTCGCGATCGGCCCAGCCGGGCGGGCTCTGCGCTGCAGACGGCCCGACGAGCCAGAACCAAGGAGAGCTTTCACATGAAGACGATGACCTGTCAGCAGCTGGGTGGACCGTGCGATCTTCCCCTGTCCGGGCAGAGCGCCAACGACGTCATCAAGGCCCAGGACGCCCATCTGAAGGAGATGGTCGCCAGTGGTGACGCGGCGCACGAGAAGGCCGCGGCGCAGATGCGGGGCCGGTGGAAGAACCCGGTGGCCGGTATGGGCTGGTACCGCAAGACCAAGCGCGACTTCGCTGGCCTGCCGGAAAGCTAATCGGATCTTTGCTTATGGCGAGGCCTCGCCAGCGTGGATGTGGCTGGCATTCCCACTCGAGGCCAGACTCCGACGATGACCCGTCTGGTGTTGATGAATGGTGCTCCGGGCAGCTCGGTTACGCTCATCACGAGTGGGCTCACAGCACGCCGGACAGTTCCCGCCGCAGCACGACGCCCTCCTGGTCGGCACTGGCCAGCGCAGCCCCTTCCGGTGAGACGGTCAGGGCCGTCACCGTAGCCGTGTGCCCCCCGAACGAGGCCACGACGTCGCCGGTGTTCACGTCGGTGAGCTGGATGACGCGCTCGACGCCGCTGGCCAGGAGCGTGCTGCCGGGCAGGAACACCAGAGCGCGCACGACACCGGGCGGCGTTGGCAGGGTGCGGACCAGTTTCCGGTGTTCGGCGTCCGGATCCGGATCTTCTGGTCGCCGTAGGCGGCGGCGAGCAGAGTCGCGTCGGGGGAGTAGGCGATGGCATCGTCGACAAGGGCTTCTCGGTCGGCCTCCAGATGCCGACGCCGGTACTGAGGGTCAAAGGTCCCCGACGATCACGTTACGGAAGTCGCCGACGGCGCAGAAAGTGTCTCCCGCGGGCTGAAGGTAACTGCGGTCAGGCTTCTGTTCCAGGTTGTCCGACCGGCCCGTAGCCGGCGCAGGCTGGAGCCGTCCAGGGTCGAATGCAACAGCACTCGGCCGCCCCGTCCGCCGACGGCCACCATCCGCTGGTCCGGCGAGAAAGAGATCGACTTGATTGGAGTACGCGCCTTGAAGCGCAGTACCGGCTCGGGGTCGCCGCAGTTCCAGACGCAGACGGTTCCCCTTCCGGTCGCCGGCCGCCAGCTTCTGGCCGTCGGGCGTGCTCGACAGGGCTTCGATGTGGGTGGGTTGCTGCCTGAGCTTGGCCAGCAACCGGTGCTCGTGTCAGGACCTGCACCTGGCGATCGTTCCCCACCACGGCCAGCCCTCGCTCAACGAAGGCCAAGCTAATTACCCCGGACCGGCAGCCGTCCGCTCGCCTGCCGGCGAGTGGGCAGATATGGGCCCGGCTCGTGCATGAGCGGAAGGTCGCAGGAGGGCTCCGGGGGTTGCGGCGCGGGCTCGATAGTCACGGGCCGGGTAGTCCTGCCGTGTGGCCTGGCGGATCTGGTAACTGGCTCCGGACTGGCGCAGCAGGTCCCGCTCGTGCGCGGCGCCGAGGAACCGCATGATCCGAACCGGCCGCTCGTCCAGCAGCTGCAGGACGGGCGAGCATCACCGCCCGGATGCTGGGACCGCCGTAGCCAAGGGTGCAGCCGATCAGGATCGGCACGGCGTAGACGTCCAGGGCGGCGGCCAGGGTGGGCCGGTTGTCGATGAGGATGTGGGCCGAGGCAATTGCTCCGCCAAAGAGAACGGTCAGGACGAGGCTGGCCTCGTGATCCTGGCGGAACGACCTCCTGGGGGAGTGAGTGGGATCGGCGACCGACGGTGACGTCAACAGGGGACGAAAGAATGGCCCAGCGTTGACAGCCTCGGTCGCCCATGGCGACCTGTTCACGTACCTCACCCAGCCGCCGGGAAATCGGCATGCGTCCTAACTGCTCAGGGTTGTGGAGGGTGGATTGGCCCACTCCGGGACATCCACGTCAGGGCCGCGCCTCAAGCCCTCGGTACCGGGTGCCGATGAATGCGGTCAACGGATTGTCCATGTCTGGAGGGGCCGCGCTTCTGATGCTTGGGTTCAAAACGAGCACCCCGATGGCATCGCAGGCGGCTGATGTGCCTCATGATGTCGAAACTTTTGCCGAAATCATCGCGGCCCTGAATCTGGCCTCGGATGAGGCCAGCGTTTACCGGATTGCGGTTGACACTTTTGTGCGGGTTTCGAACAGCGGCTATGGTGCCGTCTGGTTGCCTGGCTCCGGCACCCAGATGCACTTAGCCTACGAGACCGGTGTTTTGGCCCAAAAAATGGCCTCAGCTTTCCCTGACGGCCGCAATCCGATGGACGCCGGATTAGTGGGCCGCACGTTCCGTTCCCGCGAAACAGTGTTCATCGACGATTTGGCCACCATTTCCGACTGCCTGCGGGCGAACGAAGCTCGATCACGAGGAATGACAGCCGCGATCTGCCACCCTCTCGTGCAGGACGGACGCGTGGCCGCCGTACTGGAGTACTTCTCCGAGCAACCGGTCACAGAAGACGCCGACCGCCGAACGAAGATGCAGGCAATCGCTAAACTGGCCGATATGGCCGTGTTCCAGGCCATTGCCAAAACCCGTCTGCAGGAGATTACGGGCGACCGGTTGGCCGTGACTGACGTGGTGGGTAGCATCATGGAAACCTCGGACGAGGATGAAACGGTCCGAGTGGCGTTGGAGTCGGTCCGGGAGGCATTTGGGTGGGCCTACGGCTCGTACTGGAAGATCGACGAGGCCGGCAACGTGCTGCGGTTCGACCAGGAGTCCGGATCGGCCGGCGAGGAGTTCCGGAAGGTCACCCTGGCCGCCAGTTTCGCCGAAGGGGCGGGCCTGTCGGGCCGGGCCTGGCGGGCCCGGGACCTGGTCTTCGTGCAGGACCTGGCCGAGCTGACCGACTGCGTGCGGGCCCCCGCGGCCGGCCGGGCCGGGGTGAAGTCCGGGATCTGCTTCCCGATCATCATCGCCGGTGCGGTGGTCGCCACCATGGACTTCTTCACCACCGAGCGGATCACCCTGTCCGACTCCCGGATGGGGGCGCTGCGCAACGTGCAGCAACTGGTCTCGCAGCGGATCGAGACGCTGCGCCGGACCGGGGCCGAGAAGGCCGGGGCCAAGGGCCTGCTCGACTCGGTCCAGCAGTTGCGCGAGGCGACCACGGACGCCGAGCGGGTGGCCGACGAGGCGGTCGAGCGGGCCAGCACGATGACCGGCGAGGTCGAGAGCCTGGGATCGGCGTCGGCCGCGATCGGCGACGTCATCAAGATCATCTCGAGCATCGCCGACCAGACCAACCTGCTGGCCCTGAACGCGACCATCGAGGCGGCCCGGGCCGGCGACGTCGGCAAGGGCTTCGCCGTGGTCGCGGCCGAGGTCAAGGAACTGGCCCGGGAGACCGCCGCGGCCACCGGCCAGGTGGCCGAGCAGATCGCCGCCATCCAGGCCAACACCAGCGCGGTCGCCTCCGGCATTCACGCCACCAGCGAGATCATCGGCCGGATGGACTCGGTGCAGGTGCGGATCGCCGAGATCCTCCAGGCTCAGGCCACCATGGCCCGCAACCTCGACACCCGGTAGCTATCGAACCACAACCCTTGATCGAGAGCGACGCGCCGAGCTCTCAGGACCGGTCTGGACCCCCGTTGGCGGCGGCAGAGAACAGACCCATCACCGAGGCGACGAGGTAGGTCAGCAACCAAGGCAAGGTAAAGTCCCGGGATTCACCCCCGCGTCGCCCTGGAACGGAATCCACCCCCCAGGGCGGCTCAGTTTTCACGACATGTTGTCGTTGACGTGTTCTCCTGCCCAGCCGGCGTCGGTTTCGGCCAGGACCGGTGGGTCTTGGTAGCTGGTCGACTCCGACGTGGATTGCGGGCTGGTGGTCGGTTGACCCACGAGCTGGTGCGTACCGCTCACGCCGCTGACACAACCGTGGCCGCCGAGGCAGCACGCTGGCTGCGCACGGCGGCTCGGTCGGCCTGACGCCAAGCGGGCATCGGAAGGCATCAGGCCGCGCGGCCCAGCGCCCGAACTGCTGATGTTGTTGGCAAGCGGCAACTTGAACGCTGAGGTCGTGGTGCCTGTGGGTTGTAGCTAACCCCCGAGGCGCGCCCTGGCAGCTCGACGATCATGAACTGGGGATTGGACTCTTGATGTCATCTTCGACCCTCGCGCGCCGGTTGATTCGCGGGGTCCTCATTCTCGTAGCCGCGCGAACCGCATTCGTTCGCCTGAGAGCCAGACGTCTACGTGACCGGGCGATCGTCAAGAACCCCCATCGGAACGGATCCGGCTGAGTCACAGGTGGGCCGCACGCGGGAAACATCGAAAGCATCCTTGACAGGGTTCAGGCTGGGCGCGGGGCGGTCGATGGGTGGCGGTCCGCCGCGCGGTGCCAGTGCGACCGTGATTCGCCTCGATCCCGCCAGCGTCGGTGGGGGCCGCGCGGGGTGGCCACGGGCCGGGTGCACGGATGCACCCGGCCCGCCCTCTTGCTGGGACCGGCCGGCGAAACACCGTCGTCACACCTGCGGGTGATGTGTGGCGGCCGCCAAGAACGACTGGGGAAGATCACTGCCGACCTCAAGAAGGTTCACGCCAGCGGCGCCCTCACCGGAGTCGAGATCCAGTTTGAACCTTCGTGAACGTGCCTGCCGGTAAGAAGCGTAGGGGGTTCGCGACCGACTGGATTGCGTCAGCGTGAGTGAGGCATCGCCACGGGAGCGTCTGTCTGCGCGGGCGAATGCTCCTGCAGCCATAGACGCCATCGCTGCGCCGGCAGCGATCGGGCGATGAGGTACCCCTGAAGTAGGTCGCAACTGTGAGCGGTGAGCCAGTCTCGCTGCTCGGCGGTTTCGACGCCTTCGGCTACGACTTGCAGTCCGAGCCGGTGAGCCATGTCGATCGTGGAAGACACGATGATGGCGGTTCGTTCATCGCTCAGAATACGCGCGGTGAAGCTTCGGTCGATCTTGACAAACGAGATCGGCAGGTCATGCAAATACGCCATGCATGAGTATCCGGTTCCGTAGTCGTCGACCGCTAGTTCGATATCCAGTTCTCTCAGCCGGTGGAGGAAGATCAGTGACTCGCTGCCCGCGACCAGCAGTGACTCGGTGATCTCAATTCGCAATGCCTTGCCCGGTAGTCCGCGGAACTGCAATGCTTGGTCCAGATACTCCGCCAGGTTGGTATCGAGCAGATCACTTGCGGAAAGGTTGACGGAGACCGGCAGGTCAAGACCCAGTTGCCGTAACGATGTAGCCTCGTCAAGGGCCAGTGATAGTACGGTTCGCGTGATCGCCGGCATCAAACCCGCCCGTTCAGCCAAGGGTAGGAACACATCCGGGGGGACATTGCCCCGCTGTGGGTGTGACCAACGTATCAGCGCCTCGCTTCCTTTAGGGCAGTTGGTGCCCGCCGCCACCACGGGCTGGAACTCGACGCTCAAACCGGTCCCGTCCAGAGCCACGCGCAGATCCTCCACGGTGGACAAATGATCCCAACTGTTTCCGTCGCGCTCGTGGTGGTAGACCTCCCATCCACTGTGCGAATGCTTAGCCCTATACATGGCCAGGTCGGCCTGCGCCAAGGCCTTGCCAGGCTCAGATCCCGGCTCGACTACTGTCACCCCGATGCTTGCATCGATGTGAATTGACGTTTCCTCGATTGTGAACGGCGCAGCAAGGCTGACCAGGAGTTGTTGGGCTAACGTGACAGCATCTGCTGCACTGTGGTCCGGCACCAGGATGGCGATCTCGTCGCCCCCGAGCCGGGCGATGGTTCCGCCAGTGGGAATGAGGCGAGAGAACCTTCTGCTGACATCTCGCAGCACACGGTCGCCGATCTGATGTCCCAGAGCGTCATTGACCTCTTTGAACCGGTCCAGGTCGATGAGAAGAACGCATGCGGGCCTGAATGCAGGTCCGGATGATCCGTCCTCGGCGCACACAATCTCGGCTTCGGCGGCCTCCAGCACCTCATAGAAGGCGCGCCGGTTGGGCAGGCCGGTCAGGGCATCGGTGTACGCCTGGCGACGTGAGTCCGACAACCGCACGATTTCCCGGACGGCCAAGGCTGTTCGCGCCCCCACGGCCAGGAGCGACCCGACGGCGAGCAAGGCTCCTGACGATGAGATACCTGTGCAATCACCCACGACCAGAACCGTCATCGCCAGCAGCCCAAAAGAAGCAGGTACCAGGAATGAGCGGCCCTCTTCACCGGCCACTGACGGACAAACCGACGTCCTGTTCGCAGCTCCGGCAGCCATGAGCAGGGCGGCGACGGGGTAGCCGGCGTCGATCAGGGTCCCCACCTGATAGGTGTTCTGAGCAATCTTCAGCAGGTAGAAGGTGTCGAACGTGGCAAAGATGCAGAATCCGGCTCCGAACAGGATCCATGATCGATCGCGCCAGGTTCCTAGGGCGGCCATCGCGCCGACGATGGTGGCCACCAGAGCCAGGTCGAGTAGGGGGTAGGTGACATTGGTGACGACGGCCGCACGTGACCCGGTCGCTGCCTGAGTGATCCGGGGCAGAATGAAGGCAGCCGAGGTCGATGTCAGTCCCAGGCCGGCAACGATTCCGTCCAGATACGTGCTGGTAGCCGAACCAGCCAGACGGGCTCCGAGCAGCAGACCGATCCCGGCGATGCACAGGGGGTACAACGCGAGCCACAGGCCATCGGCCACCGACGGGTAAGGAATCTGGGGCAGATCCTCCAGGAACCCGTACCACCAGAGGGTTCCCGCCGCATAGCAGGCCAGGCCGGTTCCGATACAGATCCAGGCCGTCCTGTCCTGTCTCACCGAGTAGGCCCGAAGAAGACAGACCGCAGCCGATCCCAGAAGGATGGCCGGTTCCACGCCGACGTCCCAGAACCAGGAGGATCCCGGGCGGGCTCGCACACCGGGGATCAAAGACCCGACGTACAGCATGACGGCCAGACACAGGCCGAACAGCAGGACCCGTCCCGCCCTGCCGAGCACGCCCGCCTCGACGTCCGGGTTCGTCCTCAGCACGCGCTTGCCTGTTGGGGGCTGGAGGTCGACGTGGTGGACGTTCTGCTCGTCGCCTGGGCATGCTGGATCTGCACGGGCACCGCAACACTCGCGCCGGTCATGATCCTTTCATCGACCGGCGCAGGCACGAACTCGAGCCGCTACGCACCCCTGGGGGTACTCGCTCGCTCATCAGAACCCGGGCGGGGCAGGCGCGGTTGGGTCTGTGAGCTGTCCGTGATGGTTTCGCGTGACTCGGCGGTGGAGTGCCAGGTGGTTGCCGCCCGTCCCAGAAGGTTGCCCTGGGCGTGGGTGATTCCGAGGTCCTGTAGGTGGCTCAGATCGGCTACATGCTCTACCCCGGTGGCACAGACTGGCACATTCAGCCTGTCCGAGTACGCGGCGAATGCGCCGAGGACGGCGCTGCGGCCGAGATCCTCGGCGCAACCTTCGACCAGGGAGGAGGCAATTTTGAGAGCATCCGGGCGTAGCGTGGCGAGTCGGGCTAGGTCGTGGCGCCCGGTGCCAATCTGGTCCAAGGCAATACGTGCTCCCCGCTGTCGCAGGGTGTGAAATGCCTCATCGGGAATGTTGAGGCTCTCATCGCCCGGACCGTTCGTCAGTTGGATGACGATGCCGTCCAGGCTGGGGGGTAACGCTGTCAGGATGAGTCCACGGCTCAGAGCACGCGCCGAGGCCGGTATGTACAGGTCCTGGTGTCGGGGCCTGGCCTCCAGAGCCAAAGCCGTCTGCAGCACTGCCAGTTCAAGCAGATCGCCGTATCCCCCAGCGTAGGCCTGGTCGAACACCGACTGTCGGTCGCGGTCTGCTGATTTGGCGAACCAGGGGACGGCTTCATGGGCGCTCACCGTGCAGGCAGCAATGTCGAAGATCGGCTGCACCATGATGGTGAAAGCAGGGAGTCGGTCCGTGGCCGAGGCGGGCACCTCTTGAGTGTGAACGATCACACGATCACGCCCATTGCGTTTGGCGACGTACAGGGCCTCGTCAGCAGCACCGATGACACTGGCCGGGTCGCTATCGGACTGCCACAGGGCCACACCGGCGGAGAAGGTCTGCCCCTGGGGGGTTAGCGCACCCAGGGCTCGGACCGCATCGGCCGCAGCCGAGGCGTTCATCCCAGGGAACAGGACCGAGAATTCTTCCCCGCCGTAGCGGGCCAGCAACGACGGCACCGGCAGGGCTGCCGTCCAGGCCTGAACTGCCTCGCGCAGCAGTTGGTCTCCAGCCTGGTGACCTCTGGTGTCGTTGTAGGACTTGAAATGGTCCAGGTCCAGGATCGCGACGCTCAGCGGCGTGCCCTGCTCGCGACTGGTGGCGCAGGCACGGGCCAGTTCCTGGTCCCATCTGCGCCGGTTGGGCGCCCCGGTCAAGGCGTCCGAGCGGGCCAGAGTCGCCAGACGCCCTGCCTGAATCTGGACGATCTTCAGTAGTCCCAGCATGCGCAGCAGTACGAGCAATGACAGCACCAGCATGCCGATACCGACGACGGGCCAGGCGATCGCCCATCCAGCAGCCCCTTCGACAATCACCGTCACGCCGGGGAGCATCAGTGCACCGGTGAGAACGACCAGCCGGCGACCCGTCGGGGTCGCATCCTCGCCCCCGACGGCCGGCTCGCAAATCGTCCTCATGGAGGGCGCACACGCCGCGGCAGCGATCAGCAGGTACCCCACGAGCCAGCCCACGTCGCTCCAGTCGGAGCTCACGGATCCACCGTTGATCACGCTGTTCAGGTCCCAGGCCATATCGGTCACCAGCGTGACCAGCATGGATCCGGTGAGAAGGCGGTACGAGGTACGACGGGTACGAGGGGCTGAGCTCATCCGGGCGATGACGCCCAGGAGGAAGATGTCCCCCAGTGGGTAGGCCGAGCTCACCACCCGCCCGGCTATGGACAGGTCGGATTCTCGGGTCAGCGGCGCAATGAGAAACACGCCCACGAGCACGGTGGCTCCCACCGTGATGATCGCGGCGTCCAAGATGGCGGCAGCGTCTTGTCGGGTGCGCCCCAAACCGACAAATGTCAGGGTTCCCAGACCCAACAGGACATACGCGCTCAAGTACAGAATATCTGAAGGTGCCGGATACTGATCCGGAATCAGATGCTGCTCGATACTCCAGACGACGTCGCCGACGACCCAGCCGCCGTATCCCAGGAGGGTCAGATTCCAGGCCTTGCGGCAGGGGGGAGCGTGCCAGCGCACTCCGAGAAAGCCGATGCCCAGGGCTGCGCTCGCGAGCGTGTCATAAAGCACCTGACGCACACCTGTCGGTGCGGGTACGACCACATAGGTCACGACCCCCAGGAGCAGCACGGCCAGGACGCTCGACAAGATGCGGACGCGCCGGTGGACATGCTCGTGGCTGCGGGCTGCGGACGCCGCATCGCGAAATTCCATCGACCACGCGCTCATCCTCGCGCTCATGTGTAGCCGGGCCGCCAAGACCGTCCTGGACTGCATGAAATGCTCCCGCGGTCATCATCAATGAGATGGGCGTTCCTATCGGACACCCCGGCGAAGGAGCCGCGCTGGTGAATCACACGATTGGGAGGTTCGGTCGTTGATAGCCTGAACTTCAGCGTCAGGACCTGCGATGCTTGCCACATACGCGACGGGAGTGCAAACTTTCGAGCGCGCTCGGGCCCGCGGCCTGTCAATTGTCCCTGAACCGATGCACCCTTAGGTCGACCTTTCCCAGTCGAGGTTTTGCTGCCCGGGGCATTCGCAAATGATGGGATGTGTGCTCAAGGACGACTGGGTGGCGATACATGAGCATCGCGGGCGTAAACTTCACCTCATCGGGGTATCTGCTTGAGTGCAGTTGTGTTTATAACAATTGCGGTGTTTCCGGGGTGATCGAAGTGGCCAGGGGCTGGCTGGGGCTCGCGGCTTGCTGCAGGGAGCCTTAGCCCTGGATCTTGGACACGCTGAATCCAGCTTCGGCTGGGGGAAGCGAGATGATCTGTCTCATGGCCCGTAAGACCCATTCGCAGGAGTTCCATCGTCAGGCGGTCGAGCTGTGCGAGTACACGCCCGGGACCACGTTCAAGGGCATCCCATCTGACCTAACCTCGATCTTTCGTGCCTCTGGAGTGGATCATGATCCGGCCGTTGGCGGCTGGTCGCAGGATTGATTCTGCCGTTTGGGTACGACAGTCCGTCCGACGTCATCTCGGTGATGCCGGGTTCTATTCCCGGGGGGTGAGGCTGCTCCTGGTCGTTGGGGCGGCTGGACCGGTTGGCTATCCGGAGGGCGCAGGGGCGGTGGCCAGGGTTTTGAGTCGTTCCAGGCCGGTGAGGGCGAGGCCGGCCCAGGGTGCGTGCTCGGCCAGGTGCAGGGTCTGGGTGCGGGCGCTGGTGGCCAGTTGACCGGCGATCGAAAGAAGCCGTAGTCGGAGTCGTTTGGGTTCCCAGCGGCGGGCGGGGTGCTCGTGTAGGGCGAGCATCTGCATCCAGGCGGTGATCTCGCAGGCCAACGCCACGATGGCGACCCAGATCTGGTTTGGGCGAAGTCGTGCAAGGGCAGGTTGGCCAGGCCGGTGTCTTTGGCGCAGCGGATCCGGTCCTCACACCGTGCCCGCCGCCGGTGGCGTAGCTCCAGCTCGGGTAGTTGCGTCCCTTTCCCGCCGGCGGCGGTGTTGGTGGCGAAGGCAGTGATCCGGTGTCCGTCGATGTCGGTGATCCGCAACTGCGCGCCGGGGTGGGGTCGTTCCTTGCGGACGATGACGCGCATGCCGGCCGGCCACTTGTTCTTGGCCAGGTCCAGCAGGTCGGTCAGCTCGGCGACCCAGGCGCCGTCGCGGACGCTGCCGTTGCTGTCGTAGGCCGGGGTCCAGGCACTGTCGGGGATCAGCTTCAGCAGGGCCGGGGTGTTGTCCGGGAGGCTGAACCCGAGGGAGTAGGACATCCGCTGGGCCACGAGGTAGTCCACGACGTCGTGGGTGGCCCCGGCGCCGTCGACGCGGATCAGCACCTTGCGACTGGAGCGGCTGTGAGCGTGGAACGGCAGCTGCCGCAGCGCTTCGCGGATCACGGTGACATGGTCGGTGGCGGTGTTGGATCCGGCGTTCCCGGCCCGAAGCATCACCGCCAACGGTTCACCAGACCCCTCCGGCCCGTGGTCGAGGAACGCCCACAACGGGTGGAATCCGAACCCCTTCTTGAACGTGGGTCGGGCCTGTTCCTTCTCTGAATGCGCCGTGACCAGGGTGGCATCGACGTCGATGACCAGCGGTTGAGCTGCGCTGATCTCGGCCGTGGGTGACTGCTTGCCGGCCAGCGCCCACACCCGCGCACGGGCTGCGGCCCGGGCTGCGTGGATCGCACGAAGGGCTGCGGGGGCGTTCTTGGCCAAGGAGTCGATCGTGCGCGAGACGGTCGGGTCGGAAGCCACCAGCCCGAACACCCCCGGCTCAGAGCGCAGCACAGCCACATCGGCCAAGCAGTCTCCGCCCAGGCCGAGGGCCACGGCCAAGTCGAGGAGAACCTTGCCCGGATCATGCACCGCCATCGCCTTACGCCACGGCGCCAACGCGGTGCTCAGCGTCTGATCCAGACCGGCGGTTCTGATCGTCTGCGTCAACAGGACGGCGCCGGCGTGCGACACCACGCCTCGCCCGGTGCCATCGACTCGGACTAGGGGGTAGAACCGGGTATTCTGCTTCACCTGGAAGGTGCTCCTGTCACAGCCTGTGGATCTGTCCGTCGCAAGACATATCCTTGCTGGTCAGAAGCACCTTTCAACTGTTTGACACACCCCTCAGCCTCAACCCGCGTGAAAGCGCGAGGCTAATGGGACGTGCCGGGCCCGTTGATGGCAGGCTCGGTTCTGGTAGCGGCTGGCCGGATCAGCACTCTCCTGACCTGGACCATATGAGTCCTAGCCTCAATACTGTTCAGTTAGGGAGTGATGATTTGAGGTTCGGTGGCGAGGCCAGGCTGCGGCCAGGTGGCGTGGGCGGTGCGTTTGACGTGCCTTGGTGTACTTGCGCTTGATCACTCGTGGTGCCGAGCGTCGCCACCGGGCTGGGTTCAGGCGGGCCAGGAGGCGGGTGCGGAAGGTGTTCCAGAGCGATGGCCGTCCGGATCGGTCAGCCTTGAGCTGAGGGGGGAAATGAGCCCTGCTGGGAGACCGTCTGGCGGACGATCCGCAGGGCGGCGGTGAAGCTGACCCGGTCCGGGTCGTGCCCGCCGTGTTCGGCTGCTTGGGCCATCAGCGATCTGATGGCGTAGTGGCAGCACAGGTGGCCCCAAATCTCTTGGAGCACCAGGTCCGGCGATTTCGAGCGCAGAACGACGCGCGGGCCGCGCTGGTGGGTCTTGAGTTCATCGAAGGCGTTTTCGATCTCCCATCGCTGGGTGTAGGCGCTGACCAGGTCCGCAGCAGGTGCCGTCTGGGGATCGAGCATGGTCGTGAACAATCGGTAGGTCACCAGTTCGGCGCCGTCGCGGTCTGGTTCGCCGAGGGTGTAGTCGATGACCCGGACCAGCATCGGCTCGGCGTTACGTTCAGCAGCGCCGGTGGAGCGGCGCAGCCGGCCTAGCCAGGTTCCGTCGGGAAGGTCCTGCACGTGTTCGGGTTTCGGCCCGAACCGGTCGGTGCGGATCCGCCACAACAGGTCTGCGCCGGTGGCGATGCAACTGCGCCATAAGGCGTAGGAGAAGAACCCGCGGTCGGCGGTCAGTAGCATCCCGGGCTGCAGAGCGGCGGGCAGCAGTTCCTGCGCCAAGGTGGCTTCGGAGTCATGGTAAGCGCCGGCCTTGGCTGCGAAGATCGCGTGTGTGCCGCACTCGGCGACCGCCAGGACCCGGGCCATCGGGAACGCTGCCTTCTCTCCCTTGTTTACCCCCGGTCGCCCGAAGTGCTCGTCGTTGGCCACGGTGTCCGCCACGTCCAGGCAGGTGCCATCGACGGCGACCAGCCGCCGGCCGACTACCCAAACCCCAGGCGTTCCAGCCTGTCCCAGCGGTCTGGCCACCCGATCGAACAGATCCGCCAGTGGCTTAGAACCTAGCCGCTGACGGGCCTGGAAGATCGCGGACTTGCCCGGCAGTGGGTACTCCTCGGCCCACCCCGAGGCCCACGACAGGCCATCGGTCAGCTGCGCCAGCACGTCCTCGTACGAGCCCTCAGAGAACAACCCCATCCCGATCGCGAAGTACGCCATCACCCGCGCCGGAAGCGCCCGATGCCGCTGCTGCGTCCGCCCCGCTCCCTCGATCACCTCGTCGACCAGATCCGGTGGGAACACGCGCGTAAGCACGCCGACTGACACCAGGTCCGACAACCGGCGATCCGACTCAGGCTTACGCCAACCACCACGAGGCATGCCACAAAACTACACCCATGTAGTCTTAACTGAACGATATTGACCCTAGTCACCGTCGCGATGTCGTGACCTGGACGGCGCTGCGGTTCGAGGACGGCGCGACCCCGGCCAATGAGATGCCAGATCTCTCCCCGGTGGGGTCGTTTACCTTCGATGCCGCCGAGTACGACTCGACGCTGGGCGCAGCGGTGGGCCACATGGAGGACCTAGCCAGAAGTGAGCACCAGGCGCAGGCGGCGTGGGAGGCGCGGCGCAGCCTCAGCGCCTGGCTGCTGCGGTTCCTGCCCTCATCAGCCAGATAGTGCTGCCGCAGGCCTGCGTCGATCAGGCGTCACACCCGGCCGCCATGTCCTTTCTGCTGGCCCGGCTCAGGGTGATCGAGGACCGCGGCGGCGGCGGCCTGGCGGCGGCGTCACTGGCCATCGCGTGGCCAGGCGGGGCCCGGTGTCTCTGGCCAATGGCCGGCGGCCACAGTTGATGTTGATGAGCTCGCGAGTTGTCAACCATCCCCGTCCAGCCCCGCCGTGTCCGCGTGGTCGGCCATCATCGGTCCGCTCGTGCGGGCAGTTGGCCGGTCAGCGCCGCGCGGATCATGGTTGGCCACCTTGTTGGCCAACGGGCTGCTTCCGGTGGAAGCAGTCGCTGGTGCGGATACTGGGGGGGGTCTGCGGTGGACGTTGACGCACAAGGAGCGGGATGAGTCCGGGCCGGCGGTGCATGTCGTCATTGAGGCCAACAGCCGTCGCAGACCGATCAGGAATCGAGAAGCACGGACCTACCGACCGTTCCTAGGGTGGGGCTCGTACCGATCCGCGACATCGTGGGTCGCGATCGGCCCAGCCGGGCGGGCTCTGCGCTGCAGACGGCCCGACGAGCCAGAACCAAGGAGAGCTTTCACATGAAGACGATGACCTGTCAGCAGCTGGGTGGACCGTGCGATCTTCCCCTGTCCGGGCAGAGCGCCAACGACGTCATCAAGGCCCAGGACGCCCATCTGAAGGAGATGGTCGCCAGTGGTGACGCGGCGCACGAGAAGGCCGCGGCGCAGATGCGGGGCCGGTGGAAGAACCCGGTGGCCGGTATGGGCTGGTACCGCAAGACCAAGCGCGACTTCGCCGCCCTGCCGGAAGGCTGACCCGGCCTCGGGTCAGCCAGCCGGCGCTCGCCGGCACGGGGCGACCGGCGAGCGGCCCGACCGTCAGGGGGGAGCCCTGGCGATCAACTGCTGACGTGGACGCCCAGTTCCCAGAGGGAGTAGCCGTAGGGGGTGTTGCGGGTGGTGGCGTTGAGGCGCAGGTAGCGGCCGGTGCCGGTGACGTTGAGGGTCTGCACGCCGCCGGGACCGGTGGTGGTGGAGTCGATGGTGGTCCAGGTGCTGGCGTCGTTCGAGGTCTGCAGCTGGAAGGTCTTGGCGGAGGCGGCTTCCCAGTTGAGGGTGACCTGGCAGAGGGACTGGCTGGAGCCGAGGTCGACCTGGATCCACTGGGGGTCGGAGAACGCGCTGGACCAGCGGGTGGTGGTGTCGCCGTCGACGGCCGAGGACGCCGGAGTGGTGGCGCTTTCGGTGGACGAGGCGGTGGCCGGCTTGCCCTGAGCGACGTCGGTGGTGCCACAGGTGCCGCCGCCGGTCCCGCCTCCACCACCCCCGCCGCCACCACCTCCACCGCCGCCCCCGCTGCCGCTGGCCGGGGTCGTCGTCCAGAGGAAGGAGATGCTGCCGGTGGCTCCGGTGGTGTCCGTTGCGCTCACGGTGACGGTGCGGCTGCCCGGGCTGGTGGCCGTGCCGGAGATGGTCCCGGTCGAGGCGTTGATCGACAGGCCCTCGGGCAGGTTGGCCGCGGTGTAGGTCAGGCTCTGCCCGGCGGCCGAGTCGGTGCCCGCCACGGTCAGCGTGGCGGCGGTGGCGACCGGGCTGCTCATCCCGCCGGGGTGGGCGAACGTGACGGTGTTGCCGGGGTGGGTCGAGGTCACGGTCAGGCTGCCGGACAGTTGCGGGGTGCTGGAGGTGTCACCGACCTTGATCGCGTAGCTGCCGGTCGTCGCGTCCACTTCTTCGCCGTCTCGTCCCAGCTGGACAGGTCGCGCAGGGTGATCGGGAAGGTGACCTGCTTGCTGGCGCCGGCGGCCAGCTCGACCCGCTGGAAACCCTTGAGCTGCAGAGGCGGCTCGCCGGCGGTGGTGGGGTCGCCTACGTACAGCTGGGCGACGTCCGCGCCCTTGCTCGTGCCTGTGTTGGTCATGGTGGCGGTGGCCGTGGCCCGGCCGTGCGAGTCGAGGCCGGAGACCGACAGGTTCGAGAAGGAGAAGCTGGTGTACGACAGGCCGAACCCGAAGGGGAACAGCGGGGCGATGTTCTTGGCCTGGTACCAGCGGTAGCCCACGTTCAGGCCCTCGGAGTACTTCACCTGGTTGTCGACGCCGGGCCACTGCGCCGCGGTGGCCGCGGGAACGTCGGTGAGGCTCTTGGGGAAACTGACCGGCAGCTTGCCGGAGGGGTTGACATCGCCGTAGAGCAGCCGTGCGAGGGCCGTGCCGTTGGCCTGCCCCGGGTACCAGGCCTCCAGGACGCCGGCGACGGAATCGATCCAGGGCATGGTGACCGCCGAGCCGGTGTTCAGCACGACCACGGTGTGCGGGTTGGCCGCGGCCACCTGGGCGATCAGCTGGTCCTGGGTGCCGGGCAGGCCGATGGAGGCCAGGTCGCCGCCCTCGGCCTCGTAGTTGCTGGCGAAGACCACCGCCACGCTGGAGTTCTTGGCCAGGGTGACCGCCGCCGAGATGGCCGGGCTGGTGAAGTCGGGCAGGGCCCAGGACAGGCTGATGTTGCCGTCGCCGGTGCCCTGGTAGTAGTCGAGCTCGACCGGCACCTTCTGGCCCGCGGTCAGGGTGATGGCGCCCTGGGCGGTCGAGGTCGCCTGGTCGCGCCACTGGTTGAGGATCTCCTGGCCGTTGACCGACAGACGGCTTCCGTCGTCACTGGTCGTGGCGAAGGTGTACCGGCCGCTCTGCGGTGCGGTCAGGGTTCCGGTCCAGCGCGCTGACCCGTTGCTGCTGTTGACGCCCGCGCCGGGGGACTGGTCGGCGAAGTCGAGGTCCGGGACGCTGTTGTTCACAGTGAGCACCGGCGTGCCGCTCAGCGAGGTGTTGTTGTAGAACTGCGCGGTCAGCCCGGTCCCGCTGCCACTGGCCGGGGCCAGGGCGCCGGCCGGGATGTTCGGCAGTTTCTCGCTCGCAGGATTGCCCTCGGCGTACTGCACGCTCACGCCCGACCCGGCCCGGGTGGTGATCCCCTGAAGCGGGGAGAGGGAGCTTCCGGTGACGGCGGCACTGCCACCACCGGCGTTCTGCACCGCCGTGCTCGCGTCGGCCCCGATCACCGCGACGCTCTTGTGGGCGCTCGTGCTGAGAGGCAGCAGTCCACCGGAGTTCTTCAGCAGCACCGCGCCTTCCTCGGCCACCTGCTGGGCGGTGGTGGCGTGAGCGGTGGTGGCGACGTTCGCGCTGGTGGATCCGCTGGGCGCGCGGTCGAACAGGCCGAAGGTGAACATCTCGGTCAGGATCCGCCCCACCATGCCCTTCAGGGCGGCGGCCGGTACCTGCCCGGAGGCGATCGCCGAGTTCAGCCCGGACGGATCGAAGAACCCGGCTCCGGGCATCTCCATGTCCAGCCCGTTGTTCGCCGAGGCCACGGTCGAGTGGGTGGCGAACCAGTCCGAGGTGATGAAGCCCGGGAAGGCGAACTGGTTCTTCATCACGGTGTTCTGCAGGTAGGCGTTCTCGCAGGCGGCGGTGCCGTTCACCCAGCTGTAGGAGCACATCACCGACGAGACCGCGCTGTCGGCGGCGGCCTGGAACGACGGCAGGTAGATCTACTGCAGGGTGCGGTTGTCGGCGATCACGTTGTCGGCGCCGCTGTTGCGGTTGGTCTCCTGGTTGTAGGCGGCCAGGTGCTTGACCTGCGCCATCACGCCCTGTTCCTGGATGCCCCGGATCTCGGCCGCGCCCATCGACCCGGCCAGGTACGGGTCCTCGCCCAGGGACTCGAAAGCCCGCCCCCAGCGCGGATCACGCACGATGTTCACCGTGGGGCCGAGGTCGATGGTGGCGCCCTTGCCGGCCTGTTCACTGCCGATCACGCTGCCGTACGCCCGCACGGTATCGGCGTCCCAGGTTGCCGCCGCGCTCACCGGGACGGGCAACTGGGTCACCCCGCCGAGCCCGTCGGCGACGCCCGCCGGGCCGTCCTCCAGCGTCAGGGCCGGGATGCACAGCGCCGGGATGGCCGGTGTGGAGCCGGCGTACGCGCTGCTGACCCCGGCAACCAGGGATTCCTGTTGGGCCTGGGTCATCTGCGCCAGCACCTGCGCCACCCGCTGGGGCACCGGAGCGACCGATCCGACCCACGGGCACGCGGCATCGGCGGCCGCGGCCACCGCCGTCACCGGACTGGCCCCGCTCGCCCGGGCCGTGCCGGCGCCGATGAGTCCGACATTGAGCAGGCTGGCGCTTACCAGGGCGGCGCCCAGGAGCAGGAGCTGGCCTCTCACCGAGGCGGCGGAGGTGTTGTGGCGAGGCGTTCGTGAGGACATCAGGGTGCTCCGTTTGCAGACAGACGACCGACACCAGCGTGTTCCGAAGTGTTCCGCAAATTCCCGGAACGTTCCGGGAGGGAACGTAGTGGTGGTGTGGTACGTCGTCAAGACGCGGCGGAACGGGCCTGAGAGCGTGCCTGCGGATCGGATCGCCCGCAGGCGTGGACTACCGAGTCGGCGCTGCGGTCGAGGAACGCACGATCAGCTGGGTGGCCAGCTCGACGTGGGCGGGCTCCAGGTCAGGGCTGTCCAGGAGCCTGACCAGCACGCTCACGCCCATCCGGCCCAGCTCACGCAGGGGCTGGTGAACCGTGGTGAGCCCGGGGTGTGCAGCTTCGGCCTCGGGGGTGTCGTCGAAGCCGACGATCGACAGGTCCTCGGGTATGCGCAGCCCCCGGGCCCGGGCCGTCTGCAGGGCCCCGACGGCCATGGAGTCGTTGAAGGCGAAGATCGCGGTGGGCGGGGTGGGCAACGCCAGCAGCTGCTCAGCGGCGACGGCGCCCGAGGAGACCAAGAAGTCGGCCTCCACCTCGAGCAGCGGGTCCGGCATGACGCCGGCTTCGGCCAGGGCGGCGTAGTGGCCCTGCAGTCGTCCCCGGGTGGCCGCACCGTCGCGGCGGCCGGTGATGACGCCGATCTGGCGGTGCCCCAGCTGAAGCAGATGGCTGGTTGCCTGGTGGGCTCCGGAGGAGTTGGCCACTCCGACGACCGGCAGGTCCGGCCCCAGGTCGTGCAGCGGGTCGACGACCACGAAGACCAGGCCGTCGTCCTTCAGTCTTCGCAGTTCCTCGCCTGATTCCTCGGGCAGCAGGAGCAGCGCACCGAGTACGTCGCTGCGCGTGAGGCGCTTGAGGGCCGACACCTCGCGATCGTGCTCCTGCTGCGTGGGGGCCACCACGGTCCACATGTCGCGCTCGGCCAGGGCCTCGGTGATGCCGGCCAGGATGGCCGAGAAGTAGCCCGTGCCCGACGTCGTCGTCGTCACCCCGACCAGACCGCTCAGCGGCTCGCCGGAGGGCTGGGTCAGCGGCTGGGACGGGCCGGCGGGCGCGGTCCGTTTGGTGAGGTAACCGTGGGAACGGGCCACCTGCTCGATGACGATCCGGGTCTCCTCCGACACGTCGGCCTGCCCGTTGAGGGCCCGGGAGACGGTGGAGATGGACACGCCGGCCAGCTCGGCCACCTGACGAATCGTGACGCGGGGGGCTCGGACGGGCCTGAGCGGCGCGGCATCGGTGGAGGTCCCCCCGGCCGGCGGCTCAGGGACCCGGGCTGGCATGACTCTGATGATAAGGGTTCACCTCGCGACACCGGCTCGTCGCGGCCGAGGCTCGGATCGGTTCCGTACCACCGCTACCGGCCACGCCGACGGGCCACCGCCCGCGGATGAACGCTGGGACCGGTCCCCTGATCCAGCCGAGACAGCGCAGCAACGGCAAGGACGTTGAGGGCGTCACCGATGCAGCGCACCCGGACGCAGCTGCCTTGGTCGGAACCGGACTCATTCAGGGTGTCGGACGGAGGCGCTCCTGCGGCCGGTTGGGTGCGGGTCGTAACGGCTCGCACCTACGGCAGGCGGCGTTGGCCACGCTCGGTGCCAACGCGAGGTACCACCAGCACGGGCCGTACCGCCGGCCTCTCTGCTCGACAACAGCAACCGCAGCCAGCTGGATTTAATTGAAGAATTCTTCAATTCGTGATTTTATGAGTCCGTGAACGATGCGGGCACGAATCCGGTCCTGGCGTCTCTTCGTGCTCGGGGCGAGCTGCCGACGGCCCTGCGCGATCGGATCCGCCAAGCCCGCCAGGACCTGGGTGAGCGCGAGGACGCCGAGGCCCTGGAGATGATCGGGGTGCAGGCGGCACGGTCGCGGGTGGAATACCTGCTGAGTTTCGCACTGGAGCACCGGATCGACGTCGAATCTGGGCTTCAGGCGACAGCGGCGGCAGCAGCAGCGCAAGAGTGAAGGGTGCGTTGATGGTCGTGCCCGTGCACCAGGCGAAAGCGGAGTTGTCCCGCACGCCGGGTCATCCGGTGCGTATCCGGGTGCTGCAACTGCTGCAGGAAGGTCCGCGGGCGGTCTATGAGGCGTCGGGCGAGATCGAGGGGGAGCTGCTTCAGCTGCGGTCCATGGTCGAGATCCGATGAGGCGCCCGGGCGCCGGCGTTCACGACGCTGCAGACAGGCGCACTGCGGTGGCGCAGGCCCGGCTGGTGCGTGAGGGGGTGCGCGCGTTGCTGCCTGGGCGCGCTGATCTGGTGGCCGCGCGGCGCAATCCCCGCCGGGACCTGATCGCCGGTCTCACCGTGGCCATCGTCGCGTTGCCGCTGGCCCTGGCGTTCGGGGTGGCTTCGGGGCTGGGGGCCCAGGCCGGTCTGGTGACGGCGGTGGTCGCCGGCGCAGTGGCGGCGATCTTCGGAGGCTCGAATCTGCAGGTGTCCGGGCCGACCGGGGCGATGACGGTGGTCCTGATCCCGGTCGCCCACCGGTTCGGGCCCTCAGGAGTGCTGATGGTGGGGGCGATGGCCGGGGTTCTGCTGATCGTGATGGCCGGCGCCCGTCTGGGGGGTTACATCCGCTACCTGCCGCTGCCGGTGGTGGAAGGGTTCACCGCCGGGATCGCCGTGGTCATCGCCTTGCAGCAGGTCCCCGCGGCGCTGGGGGTCTCCGGGGCGCACGGGGCCAAGGTCTGGTCGACGGCCGCGCACGCGGTGGCCATGTTCGTCGAGACTCCGCATCCGGCGTCCCTGCTGGTTGCTCTGGGTGTCGCCGCCACCATGCTGCTCGGGGCCCGGTGGCATCCCACTGCCCCCTACTCCCTGATGGCGATCGCGGTGGCCACGGGCCTGTCCCAGGTGTTTCCCGGGCACCTGACCCCACTGGGATCCCTGCCGGCCGGGCTGCCCACTCCGTCGCTGGGGTTCGTGGACCTGTCGTCGGTCGGGCCGCTGGCGACCTCGGCCCTGGCGGTCGCGGCTCTGGCTGCGCTGGAAAGTCTGCTGAGTGCCACCGTCGCGGATGCGATGAGCGTGAACGAGCATCACGACCCGAACCGGGAGTTGTTCGGTCAGGGGCTGGCGAACCTGGCCGCACCCCTGTTCGGTGGGGTTCCGGCCACGGCGGCGATCGCCCGCACTGCTGTCAATGTCCGGGCCGGGGCGAGTTCGAAATTGGCGGCTCTGACTCATTCGGTCGTGCTGCTCGTCGTGATCTTCACCATCGCCCCGCTGGTCTCGCGCATCCCGCTGGCGGCACTGGCGGGGGTGCTGTTCGCGACGACGGTACGGATGGTGGAGGTCAGCTCCTTGCTCGCCCTGGTTCGGGCCACCCGCGCGGATGCGCTGATCCTGGTGCTGACGTTCTCGATCACCGTGGCGCTCGACCTGGTCACCGCGGTCATCGTCGGCCTGGCCGTGGCGGTGGTACTGGCCTTGCGCACGGTCGCCAACGACGTCCGCATCGAACCGGTCCCTCTGGACCTGGCCGATCACAGCCGAGCCGAACACACCCTGCTGCGCGAGCACATCGTGGTCTACCGCCTGGACGGGCCGCTGTTCTTCGCGGCCGCGCACCACTTCCTGCTCGAACTGTCCGACGTCGCCGACGTCCGAGTCGTGATCCTGCGGATGTCGCGGATCTCCGCGATCGACGCCACCGGCGCCCGAGTGCTGGCCGACGCCATCACCCGCCTCGAAAACCGGTCGATCATCGTGCTGCTGTCCGGGATCCGCCCCGCCCACGATGACGTGATGGCCGCTCTCGGCGCAGGGGCGCGCCTGCGTGCTGACGGGCTGATCTTCCCTGACACCCCGGCCGCGATCCGCCACGCCCGTGACCTGCTGGCCCTGCCGACCGCTATCACCACATAGCTCATCAATCGAAGAGTTCTTCAACTCATCAGGGATTACAATCCCTGCCTGGGCCGGTGTGGAAGGAAGGGTGAGATGGCGGTTCCGCTGTACCAGGCGAAAGCCGAGCTGTTCCGCACCCTCGGGCACCCGGTGCGTATCCGGGTCCTGGAGCTGTTGCAGGACGGGCCCCGTCCGGTGCGAGAGCTGCTGGAGGAGATCGAGGTGGAGTCCTCCAACCTCTCCCAGCAGTTGGCCGTCCTGCGCCGAGCCGGCCTGGTGACCTCCTCCCGGGACGGTTCAACCGTGCTCTACACCCTCAGCACCCCCGATGTCGCCGACCTCATGCGCGCCGCCCGCCGCATCCTGACCACGATGCTCTCCGACCAGGGAGAGCTACTGGCCGAACTGCGCGCCGCCGTCGAGGCCGGATAGGCGAAACCACCCCTTGCCTGGCGCAGCTCGTCGGCCCATAGGCGGATCGCTTCGATGTACCCGGCTCCCGTAGTGACGTCAGCGCTGGCCGATGGCTCACGTTTGTCGTCCAAACTCCACGATCCGGGCCGGAACGCGGGGCACTATGTCCCCATGAGGGCGCCAGGGCAGCCCGGCACTTGACGCGGAGCCCTTGCTGCAGATGTGAGCGCTCAGCCCACTCAGGTGGTGTAGCAACTCTTGAGCACCCCGTAGATCGGGTCGCCCCCGAACGTCGCCGTGTCACAGGTGGCGGGCCCAGTGACCCAGCGGGCGAAGAAGGCGCCGCGGGCGCCGTAGATCACCCGCCGGGCGCCGGTCGCGGCACAGCTACCACCCTCGCTCGCACACGCAGTCCAGCCGCTCGGCCCGCCGTTCGGGGCGAGGTAGCAGCCTTTGCTGACGCCGAGAATCGGATCCGCGCCGAACGCGGTGTTCGTGCAGGCAGAGTTCGCACCGAGCAAGCGATAGACGAAGCCGCCGTTGGCGCCGTAGGCCACCAGCGTGGGTCCGGTGACAGCACAGCTGCCACCCTCGCTCGCGCAGGCGGTGAAGCCCGCCGGGCCCCCGAGCGGCGAGACCGCGCATGATTTGACGACGTTCAGGTCGGGATCGGCGCCGAACGCGACGATGCCGCAGTTGATCGAACCGCTGGCGATCCGGGTCCGGTAGGAGGCGGGCGACGAACCGACCCCGTAGGCCACCATGCGGGTGCCGGTGAAGGCGCAGGAGCCACCTTCGGAGGCGCAGGCCGTGAACCCGGCCGGGAGGCCGGCGGGTGAGAGAACCGGCGTACTCGAGACGCTGGCACTGAACTTGAGATCGCGGCCGGTCTCGCTCGTGAAGGTCGCTCCGCTGTTGGTGCTGTACGACTCCTCGCCACCGGGATACGGGTTGGCGTCGGCGTACTCCCATCCGTAGCAACCACTGCTCGTGGCTGAGTGCAGTCGTACCAGGTACGTGTGCCCGGCGCTCACCCCCAGGGCTGGGCGAACGGTCAGGGCGGTCGGTGCCCACGGCACGGTGGCCACGGGCAGGTCGTCCCGACTGAGCAGGGCGCCGGTGCCCGCATCCAGCACGTCCAGGGTCAGGGGAGCATTAGGCGAGCCGCCCTGGAACGTGGTGATCGACAGCGCGCTGAGCGAGCCCGTTCGGGAAGCGGTGAAACGCTGTTGGCGCTCCACGTTCGCGGCGATGTCACAGTAGTGGTGGAATCCGGCGGAGCCACTGCTCTGGTCCAGGTCGGGCGGGCTGGTGTCGGCGCCGGCCGGGCCCGGCACGGTCACATTCGTGCTGTTCAGGCAGCTGATGTCTTGCAGGGCGCCAGTGCTGTCGAAGCTCATGGGGCCGATGTAGAGGTTGGCCAGGGATTCATTGGGGGCCCGGTTGTTCCAGCGGTCAGACACGAAGAGGTAGGTCGTGGTGCCTGTTCCGGACGCCACCGGGAAGCTGGCCAGGGGCTGGCCTCCGCAATTGGTCTGGTTCACGATCCGGGCCCGGTAGCGCGGCTCGGCCCGCCCGCTCTGATGCACTCCGTTCGGGTCGTACCAGGCTCCGGACCAGGGGCCGAGCATGGAGGTGGCGGTCATCTCACCGGTGCCGCCGGAGCAGTAGGCGCAGGAGGGGTCGGACATCAGGGCGTGGTAGACGCCGGCCCGCTTGAACACGGTGAACGCCTCGACATCACCCAGGCCGAGCCGGACGGACTGCCCGTTGGTGTTCAGGTAATCGGCGGTGAGCTTCTCGACCACCATGTCGGCCGTCGTTCCCGGGGCGAGATCAAGGGTGGTGTTGTGGATGACGTAGCCGGTCCCGTCGTCGTCCACGAACAGCGACTCGTCGACTGCGCCGCCGACGGAAAGACTGGGGTCAGCCTGACGGGTGAAAAGCCCGGTGGGAGTCGGACTGGCGGCCACGATGTAGTGCCCGCCGCCGTCCGCCCAGAGCACATACTTGCCGGTCGAGGCGTTGTAGACCACATGCGGGCGGAAGCAGTAGCTGCAGGCGCCCGGGGCCAGGATGTACCCGCGGTCGGTCCAGTGCGTCAGGTCGAACGAGCCGTACACCTTGAAACCGCAGAAGCTGCTGTTCACCTGATACCCATAGCCGCAGGCATAGCTGGTGCCATAAAGGTAGAAAGTGTTTCCCACCTGCAGTATTGAGCCGTCATGAGCATCGAGAGAATTGCCGTCGACGTCGAAGCGGCTGATCTGCCCGGTGGCGTCGCCATTCTGGATCGTGGACGCCGAGCTCGCGTGTGCGACCACCGGTGCGGCCAGGAACAGAGCGAAAACCATCGCGGCCACGGCCAGGAGCCGCCCACCCATCGGACGGTTGAGTCGGCGGGGTAGAGCGAGCCGAAAGATCATCATTGAACCTCCGTGGCCGAGGCACGACATTGTAACGTTTCAATTCGATTTCAACGTTCGTCGTCGTTGCTCTTGGGTGACTGCCCGGAACGGTAACGCGGACCTGCCGACTTGCCAAGGGTAGGTTCACGGTCTGTCCCGAGATCCAGTAGATGCCGGGCCGGGCTGAGCGCAGAGCCTGAGTGACCGCAGCGGCGGCGGTGCCGCTGATGATGTGCAGGTGGCGGTGGGGGTCCGGGGACGGCGGGCGGCTCCGATTTCGCTCCAGGCTCGGACGGCGACGATGTTGGCGGATGTCGAGCCTGGAGCCGGGACGACGAGCAGTGTCAGCCGGTCGGCGACCAAGGTGCTGCTCGCGCGCTGCCCGGACCACGCGAACGTCACCGTCGTGCTGGTGGCATCGGGAACCGGCGCCTCGTGAAACTCATGATCCGGTCCAGCCGTTGGGGCCGCGGCGATCGGGCCGGTGAGCCCGGTGGCGTTCAGTCGGCGTACCGACAGCGACGGCAGTGCGGACGGCGACGGACTGTCTTCCAGGGTGACCGGCCGCCCGTCGACTAAGAGAATTAGAGGCGGCAGTAGAGACGGACGGCGAACGGCGAGCCCTCTGCCTGCGACGACCACTTGGAAGTGGGCAACGTGGTCAGCAGCGGCACCACGCCCAGGATCGGGCGATTGTCGGTGCTGGAGGCATGGAACCTCCCAGGACCCGCCGTCGGTGGTCGAAATGATCGGCAACAACGTGATCTACTCGCAGTTCCAGCACAACCGGAATCCGTTCATCGACCACCTCGAATGGGCGGCCTCGGTCTTCGGATAAGGCTCGGGTGCCCCCGGGCAGCCGATGAAGCGTCCAGAAGGCTGAAGTCGGCCGGGTTCACGCGACTGGGGTCCGTCCCTACGAACGGAGGGTTCCGGTGTGATGCGGCGAACGGCAGCGAGCGTGATGGCAGGTCTCCTGCTCGGCGCCGTCCTGCGACCCGGTCACCGCGACCGCCGCGGCGAAGAGCGGCCAGCACTGGTGCTCGTGATTCACACTCCTACAACGAGATGCACTGCTGACAGATCGACGGAAAATCTCGGCGTCATCGCTCACCCATGGAATCTCCTGGTGGCGTCTTCACGTCTACAGAAACGCCGAAGACACGAATCTCCGAAGATCGCACGAGCTTCTCCCTGCCGTACCGTGAGTAACATTGGGTACGTGGAGTGACGACGCGCATTATGGCCGCGTTCAGATCGAAGGGGGCTTTGAAGTGGCCGGCACCGCGTCCGGAGATGCGTCCGACACATCGCTCGGCGACCCGGCACCGACGGTCATAGACCTGACCGAGGCGTCACCAGTTGTGTCGATGCCGCTCTTTCGCTCCAACCTCATCCTGACGGACTTCGTCGCCGGGTCGTGGGACTGGCTTCGATTGCCCTGTCTGGTCAGTCACGCGATGTTCGTGGCCTTAATTTCGGTGGGGATCTCTGGGTATCGGCTTCGGTCCCATGCTTGTCGTTTGGTGTCGTAGCTCCAGAGGCCGTCTTCGGTCAATTGCCACCAGATCTCGAGCATCGCGGTGATCGAGGGTAGGGAAGGTTCGCGCCAGGGCCGGTTGGTTGTCCACCAGCTGATGTAGTGCACCGGTGCCGGTGCCGGTGCCGGTGCCGGTGGCTGTTGGTCTTGGGCTGCGCCGGCGCAGTCTGCGACCAGTTGATGTTTTTCCGTGCTGGTGATGGCCAGCCAGGTCGGATTCCACATGAGGTCGCCGTTGGGGTCGTCTTCGGGGTCTACGGGTGAATTGAACAGGTTTGTGTGCCGATCTTTGATCGAGTAGGCGAGGGCGCCCACCACCTTGAGGTTGGGAAACGTGACCATGCCGCCGAGCTGCTGGTCAGGGTTGATCCCGTTGTGCCACCCGAACCACTCCCGCACTTCCTGCGGCAACGCGAAGCCCAGCTGATCTTCCGCGGCGTCCAGTTCTGCGCGGCTGGCGCCAGGCAGCAGCCGGGCGAAGTTCGCGCCCTGTTGAGTCCAGCGTTCTTCCAGAAGGTGAAGAAGCTCGCCGACTCTGGATTGGCTCATGCTGTTCATCCTCACATCCACCGGTGGATCCGGCTGTAGGCCATCAGCAGGACCCACCGGTAGATGCCTGGAGCTTGTGTCCGGTGCGGCTCAGCTGGGGGCGCCACCGCCGCCGGGGCTGACCTGAAGAAGGTCTACGGCAGCGCCACCCTCGCAGGCGCTGAGGCCGAGTTCGCGGACTTCGCCCAGACCTGGCGACCCAAGTACCCGGCGATGGTCGCGATGTGGGAGAGGTCCTGGCCAGAGTTCGGGGCCTGTCAAGATTTCTGTGTAAGTTGATCTAGAAAAGTGGTCAGTTGAGGTACTGGTTGAGGCGTTCGGGGTAGGTCATGCTCAACACGCCGAGCACAGGCCGCCAGCCTTGGGTAGTGGCGCCTTCCACGAGCCGGGACAGGGCTTTTCGCTGATCGCGAGCGATGCCTTGCTCGCGGGCCCGGTCACGGGCCCGCTTGTCCTCGATGTCGCGGATCGCGAGCCAGAGCAGCTTGATCACGGCGTCGTCGTTCGGGAAATGACCACGATTCTTGATGATCTTGCGCAGCTGGTAGTTCAGGGACTCGATGGCGTTGGTGGTGTAGATGACCTTGCGGACCTCGGGCGGGAACGCCAGGAACGGCGTGAACTGCTCCCATGCGTTCTGCCAGGTCATCACCGTTGCGGGGTACTTGCGGCCCAGCGCCGCGTCGGCGAAGGCCTGCAGTTCGGTGTGAGCCACGTCCGCGTTCGGGGCGGTGTAGATCGGCCGCAGCGCCGCGGCGACCTTCTTGCGGTCCTGGTAGGCCACGAACCGCATCGAGGCCCGGATCAGGTGCACCGTGCACGTCTGCACGGTCGCCTGCGGCCACGTCGCCTCGATCGCGTCGGGAAACCCCGACAGGCCGTCGCAGCAAACGATCAGCACGTCCCGCACGCCCCGGTTACGCAGCTCCGCGCAGACCCCGGCCCAGAACTTCGCGCCCTCGGCGGCCTGGACCCAGATGCCCAGGACGTGCTTGACGCCTTCCAGGTCCACGCCGACGGCGATGTGTGCGGCCTTGTTCCTCACCTGGTGCCCGTCGCGGACCTTCACGATCAGCGCGTCGAGGTAGACAATCGGATAGATCGGCTCCAAAGGCCTTGTCTGCCAGCTCTTCACCTCCTCCAGGACGGCGTCGGTGATGTTGCTGATCGTCTCGTGGGACAGGTCCGTTCCGACCGTGCGGGCCAGATGGTGGCGGATGTCGCGGACCGTCATCCCGCCGGCGTAGAGCGAGATGATCATCTCGTCCAGGCCGCCGGCGCGGCGGGCGCCTTTGGGCACCAGTCGCGGCTCGAACGAACCTTGACGGTCGCGTGGGACCGCCAGGGGCACGTCGCCGACCTGGGTGGCCAGCGTCTTGGGCGTGGAGCCGTTGCGGGAGTTCGTCGAGCCCCGCCCGGCCCGATCGCCCTTCTCGTAGCCGAGGTGATCGGTGAGCTCGGCCTGCAATCCCCGCTCCAGCACCGCCTTCACCATCTCCGGCAGGAACCCACCCTCCCCGGTCAAGGTCAGGTCACCGGCATCGACGCGCTCCATCAGCCGGTCCAGCAGGCCGGCCTCCAGCATTTCCTTCACCGCCGCCCGCGCCGCCGGTGGACCCTCAACCGGGGCCGACTGCGACTCCTGCGACGGCTTCTGATGATCTTCGCTCACGGTCACGTGTTTACCCTCTCAAAAGGGATCTTGTACACAGACCATCTGACAGGCTCAGAGTTCGTGCCCTTCCTCGAATTCCCGCCACAGATAAGGAAACTCATCTACACCACCAACGGCATCGAGTCCCTGAATGCCCGGTTCAGGCAAGCCGTCCGACGGCGGGGGCACTTCCCCACGGAACAGTCGGCACTCAAAATTCTCTACCTCACCGTGCGGAAAAGGAGGCCCAACCGCACCAACCCCACCGGCCGGATCAACGGCTGGAAGAACATCCTCAACGTCCTGGCCATCACCTATGGTGACCGTCTAAACCTTCACTAAGCCGAATCCCCCGCACACGAAGTTCCGGACAGACGGGACTGCTGCACGGATAGGTGACATCTGATCTGTGGGGCTGTGCGCCCTGCTGGAAGGATGTTGATCGTGCCTAGACCCCATCCCAAGGAGTTCCGTGACGACGTGGTGGCCGTGGCCAGGCGTGGTGAGGCTCCGATACCCCAGATCGCGAAGGACTTCGGGATCAGCGAGTCGTGCCTTCGTAACTGGCTGAGCAAGGCTGATGTCGAGGACGGCAAGCGGCCCGGGGTGAGCGAGACCGAGTCGGCTGAGTTACGGGAGCTGCGTCGGCGTAACCGGTTGCTGGAGATGGAGAACGAGGTCCTGCGCAAGGCCGCCGCCTACCTGTCGCAGGCGAACTTGCCGGGAAAATGATGTACCCGCTCGTCCGTGAGCTGGCCGCGGCCGGTGCCCCTGTACGGGTGCCGGTCGCGGTGACGTGCCGGGTTCTGAAGATCGCTCGTCAGCCCTACTACCGGTGGCTGGCCCAGCCGGTCACCGACACCCAGCTGCGTCAGGCCTATCGGGCTGATGCCTTGTTCGACGCCCATCGTGCGGATCCGGAGTTCGGGTACCGGTTCCTCGTCGAAGAGGCCAAGAGTGCAGGTCAGGGCATGTGTGAGCGGACCGCGTGGCGGATCTGCTCGTCCGGCGGGTGGTTCTCGGCGTTCGCGAAGAAGAAGCCCAAGTCCAAGAGACCCGGCCCGCCGGTGCACGACGACCGGGTGAAACGGAAGTTCACCGCGACCGGCCCCAACCAGTTGTGGCTGACCGATATCACCGAACATAGGACTGGTGAGGGCAAGGTCTACCTGTGCGCGATCAAGGACGTCTGGTCCAACCGGATCGTCGGCTACTCCATCGACTCCAGGATGAAGTCCCGCCTGGCCGTACGCGCACTGAACAACTCCGTCGCCAACCGCCTGGCCCAAGGTCATACGCGCACCGAAATCTCCTCCTGCATAGTGCATTCGGACCGAGGGTCCCAGTTCCGGAGCAGGAAATTCGTTCGCGCCCTCAAACGCCACGATCTGCTCGGATCGATGGGCCGAGTCGGGACCTGCGCAGACAACGCCGCAATGGAATCGTTCTTCGCGCTACTGCAGAAGAACGTCCTGGACCGCCGAACCTGGACCACCCGCGAGCAACTACGCCTGGCCATCGTCACCTGGATCGAACGCACCTACCACCGCCGGCGCCGGCAGAACCGACTGAACCGATTGACCCCCATCGAATTCGAGACCATCATCACCACACCGGCCGCCCAGGCCGCTTAACCCGACTGTCACCTATCCGTGCAGCGGTCCCGACCCCGCCAATGCCGTGCGTCCGGTTCGCGGCCTAGAAGTGACCCCCGGCGGAGTGGCGCGTCGATCTGCCGTCGGGTGGGCACCACCAGCAGTGAAAGGCTTGACGTGATCAAGCACGCGACTGCCGGGGCTTACGTTTTCCATGAGGCCAGGTCGGGGCATTGGCGGGTGGGTCTGATTGAGCACCCCCGCTTGGGTCGGTGGATGGTGCCCGGGGGACACGTTGAGACGCATGAGACACCGTTTGAGGCGGGGGTACGGGAAGTCGAGGAAGAGACCGGCCTCAGACACCTGCATCTGCTCGAGGCTCCGGCCGCTCGCTTGCCCGGGGGCTTTCCGACGACGCACCGGCGCGTCCCGCAACCCTGGTGGATCATTGAGGGCGCGGTCGATGCAGACACCTACACCGACGAGCCGCCTATCCATGTCGCCTACCAGTACGCCGCCGTGGTCAAAGACGCGACCCCGCTATCGGCCGGGGAGCACCCCTTCGCTTGGTACACGTCGGAGCAAATCAGCGACCTGCCGATGTTCGAGGACTCGCGACTGTTGGTGGCCCTGTTGTTCCCCTGAATTCCCGAGCTGGCCTCGCGTGAACCTCGCCAGGAGCCGGAGATCCGTGGATCTCGGTGAGTCGGGCATCTGTCGGACGGTTGGACATACGTCGGCCAGTTTCCGGATGCGCCCTCCTGGGTCAGCCAGAACCTTCTGTGGTCGGGGCGGAGGTTCAGCTGTTGGTGCTTGGCCGGTCGCGCAGCCGGACGTCTTCGGTGTTCTGCAGGTAGCTCTGGTGGGAGACCTCGACGAGGGTCGCGCTGTCGTGGAACTGGCGCAGGGTGGTCGAGCCGCAGCTGACCATCGTGGAGGTGATCTTGGCGAGGGTGACGGCGACGTTCTCGTAGAGGCTGCCGGCGTAGGGGACATACCCGTCGACGCCTTCCTCGAAGACGAGGGTGGTGCCTTGCCCGTAGCGGGCGGCGTTGCGGGCGCGCTGGCTTCCTTCGCCCCAGTACTCCTTGAACAGCTGGCCATCGACCTTCACCAGGGATGAGGGGCTTTCGTCGTAGCGGGCGAAATAGCGCCCGAGCATGAGGAAGTCAGCGCCGAAGGCCAGGGCGATGGCCATGTGGGAGTCGTGCAGGATCCCACCGTCGGAGCACAACGGCACGTAGTCGCCGGTCTCCTGGGCGTAGGCGTCGCGTTCGCGGACGACGTCAGCGAGAGCGGAGGCCTGGCCGCGGCCGATGCCTTTCTGGTCGCGGGTGATACAAATCGACCCACCGCCGATGCCGACCTTGACGAAGTCGGCGCCGGCCTCGGCGAGGTAGCGGAACCCGCGCCCGTCGACCACGTTGCCGGCGCCAATCCGGACGGTGTCGCCGTACTGCTCGCGCACGAACTGGAGAACCTTCCTCTGCCAGGTCGAGTAGCCGTCAGAGGAGTCCAGGCACAGCACGTCCGCGCCGGCCGCGACCAGGGCCGGGATCCGCTCGAGGTAGTCGTGGGTGTTGACCCCGGCGCCGACCATGAACTGCTTGTGTCCGTCGATGGTCTCGTTCTTGAACCGCTTGTGCAGTTCATAGTCGCGGCGCAGCACGAGCGAGGCCAGCTGGCCGTTGTCGTCAACGATCGGCAGGACGTCCTGGCGGGCGTCCCAGAGCATCGTGTTCGCATCCGAGAGGGAGATCGACGGTGAGGCGGTGGCGAGGTCGGCGGCCGGGCGCATCCGTGATTCGGCGGTCTGGTTCGGGTCGTGACGGGCGGGGTGGAAGTCGCTGCGGGAGATCAGGCCCAGGAACAGGCCGCTGGGGCTGCCGTCGTCGGTGACGACGGCGACATCCCGTTCGGCTGCTTCCAGCAGTTCGCCGACCTCGCGGAGCGCGGCGACGGGTTTGATGTTGATGTCGCTGTGCCGGAACCCGGCCTTGTTCCGCTTGACCGCGGCGACCATGTCGGCCTGCTCGGCGATCGTCTGGTTCTGGTGGATGAACGACAGGCCGCCGACCTGGGCTAGCGCGATCGCGAGCCTCGGTGAGGACACCGCGCCCATGATCGCGCTGACCATCGGGACGGCGATCCGCAGCGCGGCCGGCTCGCCGACCCGGTGACGCACCAGGGGCGCGGAGAGGTCGACGCGGTCCGGTGTGCAGTTCTCGTCGGTGAGGTTGGGCACGAGGAGGTACTCACCGAAGGTCCGGGAAATCTCGGTCAGGATCTGCACCGCTATAACTCCTTAAGAATCGAATACTGCTCGAATGAGTGTTTGACAGAACCGATCGGACGACGCTATCAGCCAGGTCGCTGCTACCTGGAACGGTGCATATCGCGGCCCGACATCGCAGGTGGCGGGTCGAATCCCGCTTGGACCCGGAGGACCCACCCGCGCGGGTCCGTGTCATAAGTCCCCCGTCGAATGGGCACCGGAACCTGAAGGGGTTGCCACGGCCTGATGCAGTTCCTCGGTTATGAGCATGCTTTCGTGGTCGCCGGGGATCGTGGTAACGGCCAGAATCGTGCCGCGCGCACGCCAGGTTGCGGCGGCATCGTCGGCTACGCCCTTCATCTTCGCTTCGGCAGGTTCGTGCTGCAGGAGACGAAGGACCCCGCCGCCCTGAAGCACGCTGCCGAGTTCACCCGTGGCTATCGAAGCGGCAACACCAAGTTCCTCGCCGATGCCATCGCGAAGGTGAGCAAGCGATCGCCGTGACAGTGCTCCGGCGTGTCAGTCCGAGACCGCTGGCACACTGGTTCAGTGATCCGTCCGGTGAGCGCAGCAGTGACCGCAGTAGCGGTCGCCGTGCTTGGCATGCTCCCGGACCTGACGCTGGGGCTGACACAGATGCCGAATGAAGGTCAGATCGGTGCTGCCATGGTGCTCGGATCGCTGCTCTTCGCCCTTGGCATGTTCAGCACGCCTTCAAAAAAAGCCTTAGACTCAGCGGTGGCAGAGTTTAGAGGAGACAACGGTGTTACGGGCTAGTAGCGACGAATGACTTTGCTTCTTTCACCAGTTGAAGCGCCACGTCATAGCGGATCTGAAGGCGCCTGCCGACCTCAGCGGACGAGATCTTCGGTTCCGTCATCAAGAGTTCAGTTACGCGTGCCAGTTGCTCACGGTCCGCACGGTCTGGTCCAACCACAGCAACGATGGTTCGGCTTTCGAGACTCCGTCCGGCGGCGATTACCCACAGAAGCAACTCGCTGGAGATCACCAGCGCAACAGCCGGCCACCCGTCGAAGGCTGCAGCCCAGATGCCGTGAGCCAACCCTGACGCAACGTTAACCGTCACCGTTGCGCCGATACCGAGCAGCAGAGCAAAGCGAGCAAGACGAGGCTGGGGCAGTCCGTACCGTGAGCAGAAGAGCCCGGTAAGCGCCGACGACACCAGCAGCAAGTCAACGGTGAGCGGAACGATCCTGGCCGTTCCCTTGTCCTCGCCCAGTCGCAGAGCGAGCTCGAAGCAGTGCCGATAGCTGACCGCGAATGAGACTGACGCCAGCGCCAGGACGGCGACCGTCATCGTCAACCTGATGAGCTTGTCCACAACCGGCATCTCCCCAGCATCCGCACTAGTCCGGAGTCTGTCGCTGAGCAAGGATCATCGTCGAACCTATTGACGCAGTCGGACCTGAGTCGTCTCGCTGATTAGTGCCCATTTCGGGCTGTGAACACGCTGGCCGGCCGCCGAGGGTAACTGCTCTATCGAAAGTTGTTGCCGACGGCGGTCCTTCACTCCCGTGGAGTCGACATGCTTACACGTGCGAACGTCGTCCGGACTCCGGGCGTGGCTCCGCGACCAAACAATTAGTGACCATCTTCTGCTTGATCGCGCGAAAACCTGCAGCTCAGGCGCCAGAATGGCGCTCTAGAACCTCGTGCGAGACGAGTCAGGTCGGAACTTCGTTCGATACCGTGGATGTCGTGGGTGGAGCCGCCGAACGTCCGGAGGTCGACCATGTCCGTCATGCCTCGCATCCGTCGAGCGTCCTTCGACCCCGACCAGGTGTTCAGGACGGACAACCCGATCCCGGTCATCGCCGGCCTCAGATGGATCTACGGCAAGCACTGGGGTGAGCCTCAGGACACCGAAGCTCTTGCCGTCGTCTGGACACAAACGGCTGTGGAGATCGAGTGGACATGGAACGGGGAGACGTTCCTGGACTGGATCGATGCCCAGGACGTTCGGCGTAGGTGAGCAGCGGGGCGTCGGGCACCACCCCGCTGCCTGGTCAGGCTAGAGCTGAGCCGACCCGTTCGGCGTACATCCGTAACCGTGGCGTGGAATCCTATCGCTCAGAAGCACACCAGACCCATGGACGGGGACGAGGGCATGTCTGGCGATCAGCACCGGCGCACGGAATCAGTGACCTTTACGAAGGAAGTCATCGGCTTAATATCAGCCGTCATCGGGCTTCTTGTGGTCGTCTTGGGACTTTTGATCCACAGTAATTCGTCTAGTTCCTTAGCGACCCCAGGCCCACTCGTCACGTCGGTCCCCGCAATCGTTGAGAGCACCCAGGCGGATGTTCCGACAACGGATGCCCCAGCGCCTACGACTGACCCGCCGACCACCGACTCTGTTCCCTCTGGCCCAGCCATTTGGCACAAGGGTGACGTCACCACAAGTGGAGACGTTGATCTTGATGCACCATCTGATGATTCGCAATGGGACACTGGCAATGACTCCAGTGCCTTTGACGCCGATATTACGTACGGTCACCCCAGCAACGGCACCTCTAACATCCCCTCAATCGGCCAACCAATTTGCTGTAGAAGTTCACTAGCCACGCATGGATCAGCAAGCTACAAGACGTGCAACGTCAGCGGCTACACATCAAGCACTTCAGTTCCTATCGCAAAGCTCAAGAAGCCTAATGCCGTCCTCTGCGTCATGACTACTGAGCATCGCATCTCCGTTGTAACCTTAAAGTCAGTTTCTTCAAGTTCAATAACACTGCACGTCACAACGTACGAAAAAAATGACGACTAGGCCCTGGGTCGCAGCGAGCGCATGATCCAGCGCGCTACCTCAGCAAGCAACAACGCTGCGTTGATCATTGCCACCACGATGCCCAATGATCCGATGAGTACCAGCGTCATCAGTACAGCCTTTGGTGTGTGGGGGTGTGAGCGCTGTAAGAGCACAGCTGCCAGTACCCACAGGACTGCCCACCAGCGAGCGTGCCGGCCGAGGCCAGAGATGTTCACGCATCAACGATAGGGGCTAGCCGCCAAGACGAGGTGGGGTTCACTACTTCTCTTCGGCCAAGATTTCGACAACGTCGAAGTTGGTGAAGTGGTGGCAGTGCTTGCATTCCTTCTTCACTACGCCGATGTGTTGAGCAATGGCGGCGAGCACCAAGCCGATGATTCGATGCTCCTATTCGAGGCTCAGACCAACACCCGGTTGGTACGTCAGACGAAAGGGATCAAGGCTCACTGCAAGTTCACGAAGAAATTCGTCGCGTGCGCTCATTGCTTCTCACTCCCTGTCTCAGGGGATAAGGGAGGTGAGGGAATGGTGATGGGCATCCATGCGGTGAAGGACGGATAGGTAGCACTATCACGCCATGTCATCGAAACTATTGAGTGACCATTGGTAAGAAAGACAGCGTCACCATCGTTAGGTCGGTGGCTCTCGTCGTCCTTGTCAAAGACTCGCCATTGCTCAGCAACAACGATGTTGGGTCCCGCGCTGCAGACGTTCGACAAGAAGTGGTTTTGCATCTGGTCAGCACAAGTCGACACCTCTGGTCCTGTGACTAGAAGATTGTCATCGCCGTCCATTAAATCGAGCAGTAGCGATTGCATAAGATCGCCGATGTACAGCTCGCGCGATCTTTTTGATTCAAGGCCGCTCATGGCTTCTCTTCATCTGCACAGAGGTAATCGATGCGGTATTTGTATTCAGCGCGGTCGACCCGCGCCTTGCTCGTGATCACGTCTGCGGCTGCACTGAGTGGACATCGAGCAACGACATACCACGGCAGGTCTTCACCGGTGCGGTGAGAACGTCCAGCCGTGGCAGCGAGAGCGCCGGCGGCCCGTACCGCCAGGCGACCTGGATCGGAACCGGGGTGCTGATCTTGCGGCGGCGGCACTCGTCGCTCCAGGTGTGAAGCGTGCGGGCCGCCAGGAGGTCGCTCGCCTCGCGGAGCAGATCACCGGAGCGAGGTTGCCCACCGTTGGCCGAGATGGAAAGAGCACGCAGAATCTCGCCGCCCGCCAGCATCGCGGTCACCGTGGCCAGAGCCCACCAGTAGTGACGGTGCAGCACGTCGAACACGGGCCAGGGCCTGGAGTCGTTCGAGGCGAGGTTGCCGAAGATGCCGCCCGCGGCCGACAGCACCACCGTGGTGCCAGCCACCACGGCGGCCCGCAGAGCCGATCGGCGAGGGAGGCTCGGCGGCATGGCTCAAACTCCCCGACAAATGAGCGCCGTGCTCCGGCATCACGCTGGTCTGACCTCAGCCCTTGATCTTAACCTGCTGCTTCCACGCTGTACCTGGACATGCTCGCCGATGCCTGTGGCTACCTGTCGATACCCGGGCCCGCCCACCACCCGGAGTTGTTCCAACCTGGGACGGATCGCCGACTTGGCCACCGGGCCAGGAAGCCTGCTCGCAGGATCCGGACGCATGAACGCTGTGAACACCCGTCGAACCCGGATTTCCCTACGGACAATCAGTCAGCCTCCCGACTGCGCCTGAGGCGCCTGCAACTCGTGTGATCCCTGCGTGCAGAAGCCTCTCGAAGCGGACTGGGCCGAAAGCATCCTCTTCGTCGGGTATTCGGGCAGGCCCAGCAAGTATGCCCCGGGCGGCCGCCGGGCACAGGAATGATCGGCCCCACATCTATTCCGCAACGGGGGAAAGTCATGCGTTCAATTCAACTGAGGTGGCCCGCCGCCTCGATCTTGGCTGTCACGGCAGTCCTGGGCCTGAGTGGGGTGGTAGCGCCCTCGGCTCTGGGAGGCACACCGGCGACCACGGCAGCCGGCGGCTCACCCGCGGCGGCCTTCTACCCGGTGACCGCTCAACCCGTGCTGGACACCACCGAGGGAATCGGCGCGGCCAAGCAGCGCGTGGCCACGAACGGGTTCATCGACGTCCAGGTGGCCGGGCAGGCGGGAGTGCCGGTCGCCGGCGTCAGCGCCGTAGCTCTGCAGCTCGCTGCTCCGAACCCGCTCAAGGCCGGTGAGGTGACGGTTTACGCAACCGGACTGCAACCGCCGTCCGTCCCCACCCTCTCGCTGGACGGGCAGGCCGGGATGACCACGGCCCTGGTTCCCCTCGGTGACGGTGGCAAGGTCAGAATCCACAACGCCGGCCGGGCTCAGAATCTCACCGTGACCGTCACCGGGTACTGGCTGGGCACCGGCGACCTGAACGTCCTGCCCGCCGCGCCCGTGCTCGACAGTCGTGCCGGCGTGGGCGTCCCCGCCGGAAAGGTGACCAAGGACAAACCTCTCACCGTCGCCGTCAACGGGATCGGGGGAGTGCCGAGCGCAGGCGTCTCAGCCGTCGCGTTGCAGATCAGCGCCATGGTGCCGGCTCCGGCCGGTTCCATCACGGTCTATCAGGCGGGCGCGGACCGCCCGCAGGCCCCGACCTTGTTCCTCGACGGGGGGACGGGCGCCACGACCGCGATCGTGCCCGTAGGCACCGACGGAAAGGTCACGCTGTTCAATGCAGGGGCGGACCGCGACATCACGATGGCGGTGACCGGATTCTGGCGAGCCCACACCGAGCTCACGGCGATTACGCCCCAGACGACCCTCGACACCGCGAGCGGTGTCGGCGCGCCGAAGGGCCAGCTGGACAAGGGCAAGTCGCTCGATCTGCAGGTGGCGGACATGGGCGGAGTGCCTGCCGGCGACGATGTCCGGGCGGTTGCACTGCAGGTCACGGGGTTGCAATCGCACCGCCGGCGGTCCCTGATCGTGTACCCGACCGGGAGTGCGCGGCCCGCGTACCCGAGCCTGATGGTCAGTGAGCGATCCGCCTCCACCACGGTGATCGTGCCGGTCGGTCAGGACGGCAAGGTCACGATCTACAACGACGGCGACAAGCTCGATCTGCAGGCGGCAGTGGCGGGCTACTGGACGCCACCGGCCCCGTCAGCGGCGGCAACGCTCACCTCTCTGGAAGGGTGCAGCACCGCCCTCGGCCTCACGATGGACGCCAGCCCGTCGGTCGCGACCGTCGGTAGTGACGTGCAGTTCGGGTTCAATGTGCGTAACGACCCCGTCGGCGCCTGTCTAGACGTGGCCGGGCAGTCGGCGCTCCTGACCGGTACGGCACATCTTCCCGGCACGCCGGCCGGCGAGCAGCTGACCGACATCAACCTCTGGCTCGAGCTTCCCAATCCCAACAAGAGCGTCACCGTGCTTCCGTCGGCGGCGAGCCTGAAGGCCGGAGCGCTCTGCCCGGGCGACGACCTGGCCAACTGCACCTCGGTGAACCAGCCGACGTTCGGTCAGATCAACTACCCCAACGGTCCGTCTCTGCCGTTCGTGACGCCCATTCCGATCCCGCCGAGCTCGGGGCTCGACGTCCCGTTCCGCTTCTTCCCGAAGCTTTCGGCGAGCGATAAGCAGGCGCTGGCCGCGGCCACCGATGCCCGGCTGGCGGTATCGGTCACTACGACCGCCGGGAACGTGCAGACCTCGCGGACCCCGCTCAAGGCCGTTCCGGCGCCGGCGGCCCCGGCCACCTCGATCGACGTCACCCTGCCGGATGCCAGTTCGGTGTCCGTCCCAGTCGGTGACATCGCGGCCGGTGCGGAGGTGAATGTCGACAACGGGGCCAAGTACACGGTGCGCCCGCAGGACCCGGACTCGATCACGACCACGGCGGTGGCCCGGTCGGGTCAGTCCACCAGCCCACCCGCCTCGGCAAGCACGACCGTGATCCTCGACCCGGCCACGATGAACCCGCTTCTGCCGACGGCTGACCCGGATCTCGTGACCAGCAAGAAGCCGACCGATGTGTTCTTCGCGGTCTCGCCCACCTTCGTGCCGAGCGGGCCGGTGAACCTGACCGACCCGTCGGGCAAGAGTCTGGGACAGCTGAAGGATGACGGCACGAACGGTGACATCGAGGCCGGAGACGGTTCTTACGGTGCCACGATTGGCGTGGCGCTGGCGCAGACCGGAGAGTTCACCGTGTCGAGCGACGACGGCTCCAAGGGCGTGACCGGCCATGTCAGCGTGACGGTCGCCGCGGCGGGGGAGCCGGTGGCGCCGGCTGCTTCCGACACAGAGAAGACCATCACGTCGCCGAACGGCGCCGGGCCGGTCGTCAGCAACCAGATCGTGGTGTTCACCGCGGCCGACGCCACCTTCCAGCAGGTCAAGGCCGCTGCCGACGCCGTGTCGGGGACCGTCTCGGGTCGGGTGGACGCCACCACTTGGCAGATCGACATCCCGGCGGCCGCCACCCCGGCGGCATTGCAGGCCGTGCTCACCACCGTGAGCGGATTTCCGGGGATCGTCGCAGCAGAACCGAATGGCGTGTCCGCGTCCTTCGACGTCACGCCGAGCGATCCCCGGTACGGGGAGCAGTCCTACCTGAAGTACATCCGGGCCAATGAGGCCTGGGCCTTCAACCGGGGGGACACACCGAAGGTCATCGTCGCGGTGGTGGACACGGGCATCGATCGCAACCACGAGGACCTCGCGTCGCAGCTGACGGCGTTCGACTGGGACTTCGTCAACAACGACGAGGACGCTGCGGACGACAACGGTCACGGCACGCACGTCGCCGGAATCATCGGTGCGGCCACCAACAATCACACCGGGGTGGCCGGGGTGAACTGGAGCGCCGACCTGATGGCACTCAAGGTCGGTGACGCCCAGGGACATCTCACCGACACGGCCATCTTGGCCGGTACCCAGGCGGCCGTCGATCACGGAGCCAAGATTCTCAACATGAGCTTCGGTAGTACCAATCGGAGCGAGACCCAGGCCAGGGCGATCGACTACGCATGGAGTCGTGATCGCCTGGTCATGGCCGCGGCCGGGAACAACAACTCCACAACCCGCTTCTATCCCGCCGCGTTCGACCGGACCGAAACGTTCGACAAGCACATGTACAACACCGAACTTGTCGCTATCGGCGCGATCGATAACCAGGGCAAGCGGGCCAGCTTCTCGAACCACGGTCCCTGGGTGGACATGTCGGCTCCAGGGGTATGCATCCTCTCGGCCGCGGCCGCAGGCACCACGCTTGCCGCCTCGAGCTGCCCGGCGAACAGCCCGCATTACCTGTACCTGAATGGCACCTCGATGGCCACGCCGGTGGTGTCCGGAGTGGCGTCACTGGTCTGGAGCAGGGAGAAGAACCTCACGGCCGGCCAGCTCAAGGCCCGGTTGATGAACACGACTCTCCCGACCCCCGGGCAGGACGTGGGCGCGGGCAGCGTCGACGCCTTCGAGGCCACATTCAACGGCAGCTTCGAGGACGAGTCGTTCGTGCCGACGTCAGGGGCGGGGCCGGGGGTGATTGCCGAGCTGCGCCCGGGCGCCTGGGACGTCTCAGGGACGGCGCACACCGTCGAGAGCCTGGGCCCGATCAAACCTCGGATCGGAAAGCGGATGGGCTTCGTCTCCAACGGCCCGTCGTCGGCCCAGACCACGGGGGCCCTGACCAAGACCATCAAGGTCGAGCCGGCCACGCTCAAGAACGGCCGGCTGCGATTCACCTTCCAGTACGACTACGTCACCGAGGAGTATCCGGAATATGTAGGCACGGTGTTCGACGACGATTTCAAGGCAACGCTGCGAGTACCGGGCACGGGCAAGACGTTCCCGATCGTCTCCGAGTCCGTGAATGCCAGCACGTTCAGCAGCGTCTCAGGTATCGACTTCCCCGGTGGTGACTCGACCGTCGGGCAGTCTGGATGGAAGACCGCAACGGCCGACATCGACGCCAGCCAGTTGGCCGGCGCCACCACGCTGGAACTGAGGGTTTCCGACCGCGGGGACGCGATCTTCGACAGCGTCGTCCTGCTGGACGACTTCCAGGTGAAGTGAGCCGGGGCGGCTGTTCGCCGATATGACGTGGAGTCCGGTTCTGCCTGCACTTGAGACAGGCAGGACCGGACTCCACGACGTTAGACAGTCGGTGACCGGACAGCGGCATGTGGCGGCCGACTGATGGGGACATTATGTCCCCATGAGTGTCATGCTCACATGAGGTTCCCCCCGGGAAGTGGACACCGATTTAGCAGGATCACGGTCCTGCTGGAAGGATGTCTATCGTGCCTGCTCGTAAGCGCCGGTCGTACACGGCTGAGTACAAGGTTGAGGCTGCCCATCGGGTGATCGATTCGGACCGGATGATCTCTGAGGTCGCCCGGGAGCTGGGGATCGATCCGGGGATGCTGAGCGTCTGGGTCAAGGACGAGCGGCGCCGGGTGGGCGCGGCCGAGGTCGCGGGGGTGAAGCCGCTGGAGGCGGCCGAGCGGGCGGAGCTCCTGCGGTTACGCCGGCAGGTGGGCGAGCTGGAGAAGGACAACGCCTTCCTGGTAAAAGCCTCGGCGTACTTCGCCGCGATGCAGAAGAATCCACGCGGTTCGATCTGATGGTGAAGTACGCCGCCCCCGACGCTCCCACACCCACTCCCGGCGACTCGGAATCGTCCGTATCCCAGCCTGATACCCGCTTCCCGCAGGGGTTCTCGGTACGCCGGATGGCGCGGCTGCTGCAGGTTTCGGCCTCGGGGTACTACGCGTACGTGCGCCGGGCCACGCTGCTGGCTCAGGCGGTGCTCTCGCCGCGTCAGCAGCGGCGCGCGGACCTGACGGTGAAGGTCCTGGACGTGCACGCCGAGTCCAAGGGCACGTACGGGTCTCCGCGGGTCACCACCGAGCTGCGTGAGCGTGGTGAGACGGTGAACGAGAAGACTGTCGCGGCGATCATGGCCGAGGTCGGGATCGAGGGGATCAGCCCACGGACCTTCAAAGTCCGCACCACGGTGGTTGATCCGATGGCGTCGTTCCCGCCGGACCGGGTCCGCCGGCGCTTCGATCAGGGGCGCTTGGATGCGGTCTGGATGACGGACATCACGTACCTGACCTGCGGTGAGGGTGACATGTTCCTGTGCGCGATCCGGGACGGGCATTCGCGGCGGGTCCTGGGGCACGTCGTGGCCGACCATGTCGGCGCTGACATGGTCTGTGAGGCCATTGACGCCGCCGTGGCCGCCCGGGCCCAGGAGGGCCGTAGCGTGGCTGGCACGGTGCTGCATTCGGACCGTGGCGGGGAGTTCACCGCGACGCTGACGGCCCAGGCATGTGATCGGCACGATCTGGACCGGTCGATGGGAGATACCGGGGTCTGCTGGGACAACGCCGGCGCGGAATCGTTCTGGTCGACGTTCAAGCACGAGCACTACTACCGGCACACCTACGCTACCCGGACCGAACTCGTTGCAGCAGTTGACAATTGGATTGACTGGTTCAACACTGAACGTCGTCACTCCGCGATCGGGATGCTCAGCCCCAACCGGTTCGAGCAGTCCCTGACAGGAACAGCACAAGCTGCTTAGAAACCTGTCCACCGTTCGGGGGGAACCTCACCACTGGTTTCGTCGACCCGTGGCCGGCCTCGTGGCCGCCCTGACCGGCTACATCACGCAACGCAGTCTGGCCGGCCGCCAGGCGCGGATCGACTACGAGTACAACGCGCGCAAGCGACTGTATGAAGCGGTCGGCCCATTGCGCTTCCAGTTGGTGCTGGCCTGCCGTGACGTGGTCAACCGCGTCGATGGCCACCGCCGCAGCGACCGGTGGAACATGTCCCCGCAGGGCTACTACGTGCACAGCTTCATCTATCGGCTGCTGAGGCCGATGGCGATCAACGTGCTCATCGAGCGGCAGATGAACTACGCCGACTTCTCCGTCGACCCACAGGCAGTCGAGCTGCTCCGCTTCGGCGCTGCGGGGTATCGCATGCTCACCGAGCGCGATCCGATGCCTGAGCACTGCGAGATCAACTGGTCGAGGGAATCCCAGCACGTGTTCCGGGAGAATCTGGTCGTGGCGGCCCTGCGGCTGATCCAGCCCAACAAGGCAGGTCAGGACGTCGTCCTCGACTATTCAGCGTTCAAGCTCGCGTGCCCCGACCCGATGGCTGATCCGGCGCTGGCTCCGTTGGCCCGGTTGTTCGCCGCCAACCGGCACTCGCTCGCAGAACTGCCTCAGTGGTGGCTGCGACTGGTCGGGTACGCGTGGGCCTGCCGGACCCTGATCGTCCAGCAGGGCCAGGGGACTATGGTCCAGATCCCGCAATTGCAGGTGGCGGTGCTGCTGGGCATGATCGATGATCCGGTCATCAAGGCCGAGCTGGATCACTATGCGGACGTCTTCGTCGAGGTCACGGCCAAGGGGCTGTGAACCCGGCGATGCCGTGGCGGATCACTTGGGCGACAGAAACCTGTGCACCGCCCGTCGCCGCGGACTGAAGCACGATCAGCTGACGCCGCGAGCCCCCGCCTCGACCGGCAGGGGCTCGCGAAGGAGCAGGTCAGCGAAGAGCGTCGAGCTCCCCGCGCTTGGCCGCGCCAACCCAGGCGGCGAACTGGGCCTTGCTGAAGCCGAGGGTCGGGCCGGCTCCGAGCTGCTTGGTGTCGCGCACCTCGACGGCATCACCGTTGCCGCGCATCTCCACGCAACTGTCGTTGTCAGCAGACTTGGCGGCCTTGATCCAGGGCGTTGTGCTCATGGCGCGTACTCCTCCAGCGGGGTAGACAGCGGCCAAATGCTACTGAACGCCTCACGGTACATCTCGGTGTGCCTCCGATCCTCGACGTACCGTCCGCCCACGAGTATGGGTACGTAGACGACTGGGCTCATGTCTGCTTCGGCGAAGTCGAAGAGGTTGAACGCTCCGTGGATCGCGCGATGCATTCCGGTCTCGTCACTGAGGACGCGGACCTGCACGTCGGGAAGGTTCATACTGAGCAGGTGGTCGACTTGGGCCTTCATCACCTCGGGACCACCGATCTGACGCCGAAGCGCGGCTGCCCCAAGCACGATGCGGATGGCGTACCGGTCGGTCCTGGAAAAGACGGCCTCCTGCCGCGCCATCTTCAGATCCGCGTTGACCTGAGCGTTCTCAGGGTCGAAGTTGGCAGAGAGTGCGTATTCACGCGTCTGCAAGAGCCCATGGACGAGATCAGGTTCGAAGATCTGGAGGCTGCTGGCCGTCTGCTCCATGCCGACGTACAGGTGGAGCGGGGAGGGTACTGCATGGCCGTAGGCCTCCCACCATCCACCGCTGGTGTCGCCAAGGGCCAACACCAGGTCGGTCAGGCGCCGGGTCGTCGGTTGATCGGCCTCGTACAGCCAGCACAAGCCCAGGACATCGTTCACTGACGGCAGGCTGTGCCCAGACTCGATCCTCCAGACCTTGGTGACGCCGGCGACCCTGGCCACGGCCACGTCGCCGACCTTCTTCCCTGACTCTTCCCTCAGTTTCCGCAGAGCCGCTCCAAGTTGCTTGCGGGCTGCGGGCGATGCTGTCCCCTTGGTCATGGCAACGAATTGAATCACCGGAAGCTACACCGTCGCAGTCTTCCAAAAGAGAAGAACGTGGACTGCAGGGCAGTCATGACAGTCAGACTATGGTGTGCAGTTGCCACAACTACAGCGGTCGACGGAGCAGATCACGTGCCACCGGCATTGGGCCGGTCCTTCATGGTTCAGGCTAAGAGTCCACAGCCGGTACGACCCCCGCGGTGCCCGAACCCACCCGGGCACGGGCACCGATCATGTGGTTCGCCTCCTTGCACGAAGTACTGCTCTAATCAAGGTGCACCTATCGGGGTCCGGATCGCGCCGCTTCGCGACCACCAAGCTGAGTGAGGATGGCATCGTCGCCTCCGACTGGAAGCTCCGAGGGCCGGCGGGAGACAAAACTGGAAAACAGGATGACGGCTGCGAATCCGGCGATGGCCTGAAGGAGTGACCCACGTAAGACGATTAGCATGCTAAACGGCAGAATCGAGCCCGACACTCCCACGTTCGTGGAGGCGATCCGGATCTGATCTTGTCGTCTCAAGATGCAGCCGAGCCCCCCCATGCCAAGCATTAAGACGAGCCAGCCGCCATTGATAAATAACTCCGACCACAAGGGGGCCGAAAGATTGGTGAACCCGTATTGACGGTCCCTGGCCAGCAGGACGCCAGTGTCTTCTGCCTTGCCGGACCACAGACTGCGTGGAACCCAGAACAGGGCGACTCCGAGAGCTTGCCGGCCATAGGTGACTCCGTGATTGTCAACGTAGCTAACGGTGTTTGTGATTTGAGCGAAGGAGTCAAAGTCGCCTTTGGTCATAGCCTGAACAGGGTCGCCCTTCCCGAAGAGGTTGCCTGAAGGCGCGCCGTGCCGGAAGGCGTCAGCGTACGGGAAGACGAGAACCATACAAGTCACCACGACTATGGCGCTGATGCGGAAACCGCGCGAGGTGGCAAAGCCGCCCAGCATCGCAATCAAGCTGAGAAACACGGATCCGAAGGCGATGCGTGCACCGGATATGGGGTTGACGACCACCGCGAGCGTGATGATCTCGGCCACTATGAGTAGACGCACTCCGGCCTTGCGATCGCGCTTATAGAGCACGATGGTTGCGGCTGCGCTGACCAGCAGTGGGGTGGTTGACAGCGCGCCCACGAGGGAGCCAATGACAGGGTTCGGCCACAGGGCGGCTCGGGCCATGCCGTAAGTGTCGCGGTCGGCGAAGAGAGAGCCGGCTGTGGCGTGGATGTACCACCAGGAAAAGAGGAGAGCGCAGCAGGCCAGCCGGTACGTTGCATGAGCGCTAATGTCCCTTACTTGAGTGGCAGTTGCTTTGCCTCGCCAAAGCCATGCTCCAAAAGCAAAGGCAAGTGTGCCAACGATGATCACGGCGGCACTGCGTCCTTCTAGACCTATAAGCATTCCAGGCGTGGTTTCAGGGTAGGAACCGGTGCGTATCTGTATGAGTGGGGCAAGCCCCATAAAGAGGTAGACGAAGAGCCATATGCTCAGCTCGAACAGGCGCGGTTCCCCTCTCATGATCAGTAATGAGTAACGCAGGGCGCTACCTACGACGATGGCGACGAACCAGGGCCAGGGTCCGATGCCGTTTGGGGTGAAGACTCCGATGATCATGAGTGGTACCGCGCAGCCAGCGGCAAGGAAGAACGCGAGGCCCCAGAGCAGTCCTTGGTTTCGAGGCCCGCTCACGCTTTCGTCTCCATGCCTGACGGCACAAGGGTTGAAGCCAGCGACGCCGGTCCTGCGCCTAGCCGTCCGCGGATGACTTCCACAATAGGGATGATTACGACCACGGCCATGCCTCTGTGAGCTCTGGCTGGGGGAGCGTCGAACACCATGTACAGAACGTATCCGCCAAAGCACCGAGTGTGTTGGCGATTCCGTAGGGTCGAAACGAACGGTGGATGCGGCTGTCCTGCTCAAGCCGACGGGCATATCGGTACCAATGGATCAGGCAGCGACACCTGGGTGAAGCAGAACGCGGCCGCCTTCGACCTCGCCTGCACCGGCACACCGACCTACGACACCGCCGTAACCGGCTTGCCGACCGCGGGCGCGTTCAAGTGGCCGGACGGCACCACCGGGGCGTTCACCGAGGGCCATCGACGGTGGAGGCAACGGCTACTCCACCTACGTCGCCACCTGGATCGGATCGACCACCAAGACCCGTCAGGGTCAGCGGGATCAGCTACGACGCCAACGGCAACGCGCTCGGGCCGACCAGTCTGGTCGTGTCCTAACGGGTCTGCCGAGCATGACGCGGGGGGTGCGGACCGCGCTACGCCCCGCTGAGCGGTCCTGCTGACCTTGGCTGCGACATTGTGCTCTATCGGGAAGTCGAACATGGTCGGCCAGAACACCGGCTACGACACCACCCGGATCGACATCGCGACCTGCGAGTCTTCGCCTACCAGGCCAGCGGAGGTCTCGGACCCTGCTCTTGGTCACGGCTACGGAGTCGAGGGCCCTGATACTCGCTGACGCTCTACGGGGGCGCCTGGGTCGGCCCCGGGCGCCGGGTCGGGGCGGCCCTGCAGTTGAGGCCGCAGTGAGGGCTCGACAAGGTCAAGGAGTTGCTCAACGACAGCTGGGCTTAGGCACGGCTGCGAAGTGTCGTGGCTGGAATCGGCCGCGAGAATGTGCGGCAAGGCAGCGGTGGCGATGGTTGTGAAGGCACCGATCAAGGCGATCCCGGCCTTGGAGCCGAGCAGATTCCACACCCGTCGCGCGGTGGTGGGACTAACCTTCTTCAACTCTCTGGCGGCCGCTTCTGGATCAACCATGACCAGCGCATTGACCCGCTCCAGGGACCGCCGAACTGTGACGAGATGTTCCGAACTCAGGTTCGCGATCGCGATCGCCTCGATGAGCCCATCACGGAGGATCAGCCGAGCAACCGCGCCGGCCACCCAATGGCCGCAGGTGGCGCACGTGACCGGCCCACTGCTCTCGAACATGGAGATATTGCCGTCCGCCCGAATGTCGAGGTCTCCCGCCTCGAACAGCCCGTGCCGAGGGCATTCACCGAAAATTGGAAAGTGGTACTGGCGCATGGCAGGCTCGGGCATGTCGGCTCCACTCATCGACCAAGCGCCGGCTGCTCGCAACAGCGCCGGGGTGAAATTTGCTCACGGAGCGTAGCGCGAGGTTGGTGGCTGCATGGACACAGCGGCCCCCCTGCCGTCAATCCACCCGGGCTCGGATCACACGGCGCCCTCGTCGGTGCGGCCCGCGACGTCGCGGGCCGGATGTGTCATTGCCGCGGACTCATCGTTCAGAGTAGGGCGCGCAGGTATCCGCCGTAGCCGGACTTCTCCAGGGGGGCGATCAGAGCGTTCAGCTGGACGTCGTCGATCCAGCCGTGACGCCAGGCGATCTCCTCGATGCAGCCGATCTTGTGGCCCTGCCGGGCCTCGATCACCTGGACGAACTGGGCGGCGTCCATCATGGAGTCGACGGTGCCGGTGTCGAGCCAGGCCGTGCCTCGCTCCAGGACAGTGACCTTGAGGGTCCCGGCCTGCAGGTAGGCGTCGTTGACGGCGGTGATCTCGAGTTCCCCGCGGGCGCTGGGAGTGATCGAGGCGGCGATGGTGACCACGTCGTTGTCGTAGAAGTACAGGCCCGGCACGGCGAAGTTGCTCTTCGGCTCGGCCGGCTTCTCCTCGATGGACAGCACCGTGCCGTCGTCGTCGAACTCGACCACGCCGTAGTCGCTGGGGTTGGCCACGTGGTAGGCGAACACGTGCCCGCCGCTGACGTCGGAGTTGTCGCGCAGTGCGGTGCCGAGGCCGGCGCCGTAGAAGATGTTGTCGCCCAGCACCAGGGCCACGCTCTGGTCACCGATGAAGTCGGCGCCGATGACGAACGCCTGGGCCAGTCCTTCGGGGCGGGGCTGGACGGCGTACTCCAGTCGCATGCCGAGGGCGGTGCCGTCGCCGAGCAGCCGGCGGAACTGGTCGTTGTCCTCCGGGGTGGTGATGATCAGCACCTCGCGCACGCCCGCCATCATCAGGGTGGACAGCGGGTAGTAGATCATCGGTTTATCGTAGATCGGCATCAGCTGCTTGCTGATGCCCTTGGTGATCGGGTAGAGCCGGGTGCCGGAACCGCCGGCCAGGATGATTCCCCGCATGCCAGCCCCTTCTATTCGCTGCCGGAATGGCGACGGGCCAGCTCGATGTACAGCTCGCGGCAATGCTCGTAGTCAGGCAGGAGGCCCGAGGCGGTGGCCTGAGCCAGGCCGGGCGCAAAAGCGTCCTTGTCCGAGAGCACCGGCTCCAGGTCGGTAGACCACGCAATGTCCAGGTCAGCGTCGAGCGGATTGAGGCCTCGCTCGGCGGCGGGGTTGTAGACCGTGCTGCAGAGGTACACGACCGTCGCGTCGTCGGTTAGGGCGACGAACCCGTGGCCGAGCCCCTCGGACAGATACACGGCTGCGCGGTCGTCATCGTCCAGGCGGACTGTGTCCCACTGCCCGAAGGCCGGTGAGCCGACTCGGATGTCCACGATGACGTCCAGGACGGCGCCGCGCACGCAGGTGACGTACTTGGCCTGGCTCGGCGGGACGTCGGCGTAGTGGATGCTGCGGACCGAGCCCCGACGGGAGACCGAGCAGTTGGCCTGGGCCAGGTCGAGTCGGTGGCCGACGGCTTCGGTGAGGGCCTCGTGCCGGTACCACTCCAGGAAGACGCCGCGGTCGTCCTGAAACTTGGGCGGCTGAATGACAAACGCGTCCGGTACAGCGAGTTCGGTCACCTTCATGCGCTCGTCCCCCTGCGCTCAGATAATTCGGCGACGACGTTGTCGCGGGTTGCCAGATGCTATCGAAGCTTTGGGCGGCAACAGTGCGAAGGCTGCGGATATACGAATCGCGGGGATCTTGGTTGCTGTCGACCGGTAGCCTCGCTTCGAGCCCTGCGTAACGATGAGTCTGCAAATTCTGGTGAAGGAGAAACAGGTGCGAATCCTGGTAACGGGTGGTGCGGGGTTCATTGGCTCGCATTATGTGCGGACGCTGGCTTCGGGTGGCTATCCGGCGTACGAGGGCGCCCAGATCGTGGTGCTGGACAAGCTGACCTACGCCGGCAATCCGGCCAATCTGGATCCGGTTCGGGGCAATCCGCGCCTGAGCCTGGTCGAGGGCGACATCCTGGATCGGGCCCTGGTCGACGACCTGATGGTCGGTACCGACCTGGTGGTGCACTTCGCGGCCGAGTCGCACGTGGACCGCTCGATCAGCGGTGCCGCCGACTTCGTGATGACCAACGTGGTCGGCACCCAGACCCTGCTGGACGCCGCGCATCAGGCCCGGGTGGGCCGGTTCGTGCACGTCTCGACCGATGAGGTGTACGGCTCGATCGACAGCGGTTCGTGGTCGGAGACGCAGGCCCTGGAGCCGAACTCGCCGTACAGCGCGAGCAAGGCCGGTAGCGACCTGATCGCCCGCTCGTACGCGCGTACCCACGGCATGGACGTGGTGGTGACGCGTTGTTCGAACAATTACGGGCCCTACCAGTTCCCGGAGAAGGTGGTCCCGTTGTTCGTGACCAACCTGATCGACGGGCTGGCGGTGCCGTTGTACGGGGACGGGCTGAACATTCGCGACTGGCTGCACGTGGCCGATCACTGCCGGGGGATTCAGCTGGTCGCCGAGGGCGGGCGGGCCGGTGAGGTCTACAACATCGGCGGCGGTACGGAGCTGACCAACCGGGAGCTGACCGAGCGGCTGCTGGCCGCCTGTGATGCGGACTGGTCGAGCGTCGAGCCGGTGGCCGACCGCAAGGGCCACGATCGCCGGTACTCGGTGGACATCGCGAAGATCTCGGCTGAGCTGGGGTATGCCCCGCAGGTGCCGTTCGAGACCGGGCTGGCCAAGACGGTGCAGTGGTACCGCGATCATCGTGAATGGTGGCAGCCGCTCAAATCCCGTGCCGCCCTGAGCAAGTGAGGCCGGCCATGACCAGGGTGCCGAAGGTCAACCATTGTTCCGACGGGTATCCGTCATACCTGCGCCATTAGCCGGACCAGCTTGCACGGCTTAGCTTGCTGCGGTCTTCGATCTACTTGAAGCTGATCCGGCCGTGGCCAGGCGGCGAACTAGGCGCCGTTGGTTTGACCCGCGTGTCGGCCTGGTCACGCTGTGCTCGACCGGCCGGCATGGGGGCCAGGGCGGCATACCGGCTGTGCGCGCCTGGGACAAGTCCTGACCGAGGCAGTAAAGCCAGCAAACACGATGGCTAAGAACCATGGGTCCAGGTTTAGGAACCAGCAACTCCGCTGAGGCTGCCGGCATTCAAAAAGGGAGACTCGATTTTTTGACGAAAGTCAGAGCCGCGCCGTGGCATAGTTTGTGATGAACCAGTCGTAGGCGCTGGCAACACCCTCCCTGAGCCCAATGGTCGAGCTCCAACCCAGGTGCTGTAAGCGAGTGACGTCCAGAAGTTTCCGAGGTGTTCCGTCAGGCTTAGCCGTGTCGAAGACTAACTGGCCCTCCCAGCCGACGACGGCCGCAACGGTTTCGGCCAACTCGCGAATTGTCACGTCCGACCCAGTGCCCACGTTGATAGTTTCAGGCGAGTCATAGTGTTCAAGCAGAAAGATTAATGCCGATGCAAGGTCGTCGACGTGCAGGAACTCCCGGCGTGGCGTGCCGGATCCCCAAATTGTTACCTCGTTCGATCCTGACTGCTTGGCTTCGTGGAACCGGCGAATCAGAGCGGGCATGACGTGGGAATTACGCGCGTCAAAGTTGTCGCCCGGCCCGTACAAGTTCGTCGGCATGGCGCTGATGTACGGGAGGTCGTATTGCTTACGCATGGCCTGGATTTGCATGATACCGGCGATCTTGGCGATTGCGTAAGCGTCATTGGTCGGTTCGAGCGCCCCAGTGAGAAGACTCGATTCCTTGATCGGCTGGTCAGCATACTTTGGGTATATGCAACTGGAGCCTAGAAACAGCAAGCGCTGAACTCCATACTGATGTGCTGCGTCCACCAAGTTGACCTGGATACGCAGGTTGTCGCTCAGAAACTCTGCGGGGTAGCTGTCGTTAGCCAAGATGCCGCCTACCTTCGCAGCGGCGATGACCATGACCTCAGGTCGCTGCTTGCCCACAAACGCCATGGTCGCGTCGCGATCCCGAAGGTCCACGTTCGCGGAGGTTGCGCCGATCAGATTTCGGCACCCACGCTGTTCAAGAGCTCTCCACACCGCCGAACCAGCCAGGCCTCGGTGCCCGGCGACGTAGATCGGTGTTTCTTCGCTGAGAGTCGCGATTGTCGTCATGGCTCCGACCATAGCTGAGGATGGCTACAGTGTGTTCAGACTTTGTCACTACTAGTGTCGATCGACACTAGTTCGCGGTGCGCGCGTCCGCCTCCGTCGTCTGTTCGGTGACGCATGGAGGCGAATGGGATTCGAATCGGGTCTCTCGGCCGCCCAGCTGGCAGTGTCTGCCCTGCGACGTCCGCTGTGGCCCTTATGGGCGGTCGAGTCAGGAGTTGGCGCCAAGCGCCGGGTCGCGCCTGGCCCCAACGCTGGTGGCACTTGAGGCTGCATGCATCACCTACATGGGGACCAAGGAGGCTGGCTCAGGTATCTAATGGCACGGTCGCACGGGTGGCGTGCGTGAGACGCAGTGCCACCGAAATAATTGCCAGAAACGAGGAGCGTGAAATGGTGTCTGAAGAGGCAGAGCCCCGCAGTGTGCTGATTTTGACTGGCACTCTTAGGCCGTCGAGTGATGTTTATGCACTGAAGCGGGCCAGCTGGGATATTCGTGAGCGAGACTACCTGGCCTCCGCCAAGCGGTGGGCTGATGCGAGATACAACATATGGAACGAGATGTGGCTCGTTGACAATTCACCAGAGATGTCGGCATCTGATTGGGCAACCTTCGAAGGCAAGTTGATCGACTGTTCGTCAGCACGCATCAAGCCGGTTCGTCTCGTGGATGCCACGGGTCGCGAATCCTGCATACAAAAGGGTAAGGGAGAAGCGCTATTGATGGATGCCGTCATCCAACAGTTGGTTGCTCGAAAGGTCACCTATTTTAGCAAGGTCACAGGCCGGCTTTTTGTTTCAAATGCCGACCAGATCCTGCAGGGCAAACCCTTCAATGGAATCTCCGCCAGTATATCGACGAGACTCGACATGTCAGATACGCGGTTCTTGGGTATGCCCGTTCAAACCTGGATCGACCATTTCAAAGATATGGCTCCCGAGGTTGACGAGACAAAGGGTCGCTTGTTTGAGCACGTCTTCGCTCGCCGGGCTTTGATGGCAGTTGCCGCCGGAGTACCTTTCCATGGCACGCGCAGAATCCCGCGCTTTGTCGGAGCCTCCGGGAGCATGAATATTGACTACGGCTCGCGACGCACACGCTTGAACCAGGCACTCCACGAGTTGGCCCGTACGCCATACCGGCGACGTAGCATCGGCCTGACCCTATAGCAATGTGTTCATAATGGGCCATCGGGACAAGATGCACTTTCAGGCATAGGGCTGCGGGAACTGACATGCCCTGACGGCAGTGTGGCGGGCTCCTCAGGCAAACACCCGATCTCGGACGTCCAGCGCTGTGTAGTCGAGCGAGCACGCTACGGTACTAACACCGGCTACTCAGCGAGTCCGCATCATCGCCATCAGTGACGCTGGCCAGGTTGACTCGCGCTGACCACGCGCTTGGGGGCGGCTTCACATGAAGAAGGCATTGATCACCGGGATCACCGGGCAGGACGGCTCGTACTTGGCCGAGTTGCTGCTTGAGAAGGGCTACGAAGTCCACGGCATCGTGCGTCGATCTTCGCAGTTCAACACGGGTCGAATCGATCACCTTTACCAAGATTCTCACGACCCGCACGCTCGGTTCTTTCTGCACTTTGGTGACCTGACCGACGGATCGCGCCTGGTGACTCTCCTGGACAAAGTGCAGCCCGACGAGGTCTACAACCTCGCCGCCCAGAGCCACGTTCGGGTGTCGTTTGACGAGCCGGAGTTCACCGGCCTGACCACCGGGGTGGGGTCGACCCGACTCCTCGAGGCGATCCGAATGATTGGTCTGGACTGCAAGTACTACCAGGCATCCAGTTCGGAGATGTTCGGGGCTACCCCGCCTCCGCAGAACGAAGACACCCCCTTCTGGCCACGCAGCCCCTACGGAGCGGCGAAGGTCTACGCCTACTGGATGACGCGCAATTACCGTGAGGCCTACGGAATGTTCGCCACTAACGGCATCTTGTTCAACCACGAGTCCCCCCGCCGCGGGGAGACGTTCGTGACTCGGAAAATCACCATGGCGGTCGCTGCCATCGTGGCCGGCAAGCAGGAACACCTCTACATGGGCAACCTCGACGCGGTCCGCGATTGGGGCTATGCCAAAGAGTACGTCGAGGCCATGTGGCTGATGCTCCAAGCCGACAAGCCGGACGACTATGTGGTCGCCACGGGAACCGCCTACACGGTTCGGGATTTTCTGCAGATCTCTTTTGAGCATGTCAACCTGGACTGGGAGAAGTACGTTCGCTTCGACGAGCGATACATGCGCCCAAGTGAGGTGGATTCGCTTATCGGAGACGCCTCCAAGGCTGAACAGACACTGGGCTGGAAGCCGCAAGTACTGACCCCTGAACTAGCAAAAATCATGGTGGAAGCGGACTTACGTCTCGCGGGCCATGACATCGATCTGCGAACCGGAATGGCAGTCAACTCATAACAGGATATTCGTGCCTGAGTGCTGGACCAGTCGTGTCCCGCTCAGGCGTCTTCGGTGGAAAGCTTCAAGCGGGCGCAATGTGCGTAGGTGATCAGTGGCGCAAGCAATAATACAGCGTGAGGCCAACATCTCGACCAAGCGTAGTCTGTCTCACAGCACGATTCTCGTATTAATCTCATCTGTAGTTTCTCAGGCCTCTGTCGCCGCCACATATTTGATCGTGGCTCGGTCCGAAGGGCCGGCCGAATTTGGTCGCGTCATGGCCCTGGTAAGTCTGATCCTGAGCGCCGTGGGCCTGCTCGAGTTCGGCACGAGCACCCTCTTAACCCGTGAGATCGCCTCCAATCGCATGACGCTTAGACAGGCCGCTCATGGGTTGTTCAGTCGAATGCTGGTGATGCTTGGCGTCGCCGCATTTATTGCGGTCGGGTTGCTCGCCCTACGGCGGGCTTCCCCGGCGGAAGCGATGATGCTGGCGCTCCTGGCGATGAGCATGACTCTCTCGACCGGGCTCCAAGGAGTCATTCGCGGCCTGGGCAAGGTACAGGCCGCGTCGTGGTTGGGGGCGACGGACAAGTGTGTTGGCTTTCTAGTGGTCGCCATCGACCTGGTGTGGCGTCACAACGCGTCGGGGCTCTCGCTGATGTTGGGGCTCACCCTGGGCCCCGCCGTCGTGAGTATGTACATTCTGGGATGGTTGCTGCTGCGAGTCCCGCCCAGTCCGGTTCGTTGGGTTCATCCATACAAGGGCGCTTTCAGTTTTGGTCTCACGTCCGCTGTTACAAGCGTACAAACCTTGGATACCACGGCCATTGCCTCCCTGGCCGGAACGGAAGCGGCCGGTCAATTCGGTGCAGTGTCGCGCTGGGTGGGTCCGCTCAACCTTATTGTTGCAGCATTCACTCAGGCGGCCTTTCCGGCGTTAGCGGCTGATGTCAGCTCTGCGATCGCCTTCAAACGGCTGATGAGTGGTGCTTGGATTCTAGGATTGTCGTGGGCCGCCGCGTTGCTGACGGCCCTGCTCAGTCCGTGGTTGGTCGACCTTCTCCTTGGCTCTGAATATCGGCATTCAGCCCCTGTCCTCAGTCTTATGGCACTAGCGACAGTGCCAGCTGCTATAAGTCAGGTGACCCTCATGCTCCTACAGGCACGAGGTGACGAGAGGCGAGCAGCCGGCCGAATCACGGCCGCAGTTGTCCTGCAGTTGCTGATGGTCAGCCTAGGAAGTGTCTTGTTCGGCTCGCTGGGTGCCGCTGGCGCAATTCTGCTGACCCAAGCCTTGTTGGCGGCCGTACTGGGTAAGCAGGTCCGGAGACTGCTACGAGAAGAGAATCGTTTTGCGCAGGAAGTTGACCACGATGCAGCTCCGGCCCGGTAGCAAGGTGGCTGAAGAGTTCCGATGGAGAATTGTTGAGACCAACGGCAGTGGCCATCGGTTGTGGTATGTCTCCTTGCTGCTCCAGCGAATCAGCAAGCTTGATATGTCGACCAGAGTTGAGTTGGTTTCGCGGCCTGGGATCATCGATTCCCCATCTTGGCGCGAGCACTTGGGGCCGTGGTCTGACACGTTTGAACGCTTTAACCTCCCAGAAGGCAGATTTAAACTTGGCACCTTGCGCCAAACAGCCCGGGGGCGAATGAGGATTGTCATCCCCGACGGAGACATGTGGCTACCATGGTTCATCTTGGCCCGGTTCACAGCCAGGCGCTCACTCGCCGGATCGCTACTTCTCATGAGGCCAAATCCGGAGGCCAACTGGGCGTCGAGGCGTCGTCATGCGCTCAAGACAATGATCATAATGTTTGTCCGGATGCTGCATCCTCAGCTCCAGATATTGCGACTGGTGGCTGCGGGTGATCAAGGCTGCGATGGCAATGTCTTGGACCCGGTCGAATTTGCTCCGTCCGGGGCCGGGCGGCGAGCGTGGCTGGAGATGAATGGACTTGATCCGGGGCTGAACTGGCTCGTGGTGCCTGGGGAGATAAGTGAGCGAAAGTGTGTCGGCCTGGTCGCGTCGGCCTTGAATTCGCAGGAAGCCCAAGAATCGGGCTGGGGTCTGATCGTCATCGGAAGTACGAATGATGAATCCCTACTTGCGCAGTTGGCGGCTCTGTCCGCTGCGCGGCCCACACGGATCGTATGCCGAAACACCTTCTTAAGCAATGTCCAGTTTGACACCTGGGTGGCCAACGCCGATGCGATATCGGTGCTCTATCGTAATGAAGGATCAAGCGGGGTTCTGCTGAAATGCTGGGCAGCCGGAACACCTGTCATTGCCGGTGGCTCAAAGGCTGTTGTTCAAGCTGCTGAGATGTTGCACATTGACGGAGTTATTGTGGATGAGCTGTCTTCTTCGGCTATCCTGGATGCGCTGGCAAGAATTTCTAGTCGATCAAATGATCGACATCTTCTCGACAATGCTTCCTGGCGTGAGAGATCAAACCAATTCGCCGAAGCTCTGCTCGGGCTAAACTCAAGCACTGTACAGAAAGTTGGTGGCTGAAAGTGGATAGTCTGAACAGCGAAGCACGACAGGACGTCAAGCCGCCCGTGCTGTTTGTGCGAGGTTCATTTCAGCCGGCCAGCGATGCTGTGTCAAGATCAATCCTTGAGCTGACTCTCGCCCTGCAAGGCCAGGGGCAGCCCGTTCGCATCGTGTCTTGGACCTCGCCGACGCACATGCCCATGCTCGATCAGTTACGTCCAGGCAGTCTTGTATGCCTGTCGACGAGATCCGACCGTAGTGTTTATACTAGCGGAGATCGCGCCAAGTTCATCGTACGGGTCGCCCACCTCCTTTACTCGCAAGTTACCGTTGGTGCCAGCATCATCACGCTGGAGGATCCAACGGCCCTGGGAATTTCTGTACTCCCGGTGCGATTGTTGCGTAGAAAATTTGAGCATTTTGTTTATTTGATGGACCTGCAGTCCGTCCAGTATTTGCGTCTCGGGCATGGAGGCGGCGCAAGTTCGCTGGGGAATCGGCTCCGAGGATGGTTGGACAAATTTACTTGGCGACACGCCGATCTCGTTGTTGTTCTTGGCGAATGCATGCGTTCCATGGTTCTCGAACTCGAACCAAAAGCGAAGGTACATATCTTGCCGATCTGGCAGGATGCGTCGAGGATCTATGCGGTGGATGCGCATAATGCAAAAGCGACGCTGGAGCTTGACGAGAAACTTGTGGTCCTGTACCACGGCCACGCGACCTATCGACAGCCTATGAATGCTGTACTCGCCGCAGCCGAGAGCCTGGCGGCAGATGACCGGTACCGCTTTATCGTGGCAGGAGGCGGGCCATCAATTGAGTGGCTGCAAGCCGAAGTTCGGAAGCGTGACCTGCAGAACATTGTCGTCTATGACCGAGTCCCCGGCGTCGATATGTTGAGCGTTCTGTCTATGGCCGATATTCATCTCGCGATCTTAGACGAGCGGGCTACCGGGACCTGCGTGCCGTCCAAGACGTACACCGCCATGGCGGTCGGTCGACCGTGTATTTACATTGGTGCGGCTGACGGTCAAGCGGCGGTTGACCTTGAGGCGGCGGGGGCCGGATACGTTGTGCCTGGCGTAGATCCAGCCCATCTGATTCGCAGCCTTAAGAAATTAATTGGAGATGAGCCTGAGCGAAAGAAAATGGGTCAGCGAGGCTACAATTTCTTTCGTAGCGAGAGGGATCTTGATCAAGCTTCGCTTCGCTGGTCGCTGATTCTGGCCGGAAGGTGATTGGCGGTACCCGCGTCGGCCAGACCGATGAGTTAGAGGATCGATGAGTTGCCGCGGTTTGGGGCGGTGCGATGCAGAATCCGGATGCCAAGCAATGCTGAACCCGCCTCTGTGTCCTTGGCCCATTGTGGGCCGGCGCGCTTCGTCCGTCTTCTCGGCCGCCGGAAGGCGTTGTTCGATCTGATTCGATAGTCAATCTAGCCTCGCTTCGAGGCCACGCCGGTGGAACTAGCCGTGATCCTGCGCGGTGCGGCGAGCAGAATCCGCGCTTGTCGCTGAGTTGCACGGAGGTTGCCGGCCACAGCATCGCGCGTCCACCTCGCTGGTCGACGTCGCGGGATGCCAAAGATGAGAGCGGTCCTCCGCTTCCATTCGTCGGCGGGGGCCTGCCAAAACCAAGATTTGTGTTCGCTAGCGGCCTGTTGCAATCGAGCCAGGCCGCGGTGCTTTTCAGCAGGCAGATGCCAGATCGGCAGGTTCCTGTCCTCCGGCCGGACCGTGCGATGCGTGGGTGCCGTCCAGATGCGACGTATGAACTGCTCTGCGGGACGGATCTCGGTGTGGCGCAGGGCGAAGTTGAGAAGATGTTCTTCGGTGACGAACCGGGGCAGTCCGCTCTGCCATTGAGTCAAGCTGAAAGCCCAAGCTTCTTCAACTCTGCCGGAAATTGAGTCCCAACTCTGGGGAGTGAATCCATACAACTCACCACCGTAGTGTCTTGGGATCGTCGACAGGCGCGGGTTCAGTTCGCGATGAAGCTGGCCGGCCGCGAGAGCGCTGAGCCCCTGGCTGACCTCTTCCGGCGGAAAGCCGGTGTCGTAGGCCAGAAATCCGCCAGGCTTGATGCTGGCAAATAGCGAGTCCAGCGACTGGGTGCACACCACGTCGGGGTCTAGCAGGACCAGCCGATCGGTCTCGGTGTAGTGCTGGGCCATGGCCATCATTGCGTCGATTGAGAAGAGTGAGGCGTTGAACGACGGGTAGAACCCAGTGGGCGGTCGGTGTGCGAACGCTGTCGTCAGGACCGTCACCCTCAGTGTTGAGAAGCGTTCGCGCAGGCTCGGGCCCGGGTCGGACGTGGTAACCAGAACCAACTCAGTGGAGGGATTCCAGCGACGGACGGAGGCGAAGCACAGCTCGATGAGGTTGTGGAAAGTGCGAAGGGCTTTGTCGTTTGTGCCTGCCTTGAGATTTGGGCTGTCGGAGGAGGGGGCCGGCGTGAACGCAACGGCCACGACGTCGGTCATGGTGCATCTGCTCTCTGCTTCGGTGCGAACGTCCGGATGAGATGCGAAGCCAATGCGGCTGGCGTCATCATCGTGATGGGGTGGGACTCGTCCGGACGCTGGGCGTCGTCGCGCGCCTGGGTCAGCGCCGCGGAAAGCGGTGGTAGTCCGGGTTCGGTGATGAAGACGGCGGGCATGGTTTCCACTGTGCGGCTGACGCCACAGCGGTCGGATACGACCACGGACAGTCCCGCCGAGAGAGCCTCGTTCACCACCAGGCCCCAGACCTCTTCGGTGCTGGGCAGTACCAGGGTGTCGGAGGCGGCATACGTGTCGATGAGCTCGTCCATGTTCTGATGTCCGCGGAAACTGACTTCGGGGCCCATGCCCAGCTCGTGCGTGCGCTCCTGAAGTTGCTCCTCCAGAGGGCCGGTGCCGACGATGGTGAGCGTGTCGCTGGTGGATCGCATCGAGGCAAAGGCCGCCAGCAGCGTGTGAACGTTCTTCCGGGCGATGAGCTGGCCGACGTAGACAAAGTGATGGCCTCGACGCCTGCCCATCCGCGCTCGCGCCGCCCGCGCTCCGGCGGAGAATCGAGTGACGTCGACTGTTCCGAAGACGGTCGTGATCCGGCTCTCGGGCACCCCCATGGCCTGAACTGCGTCCGTCGCGGCCGCGCCCGGGGTGATCACGCCGTCTGCGGTGCGGAAGAGCCAGCCCCGGAACGTCGCGATCGGGCCCGACGAGAACCGGTGGGTCTGGGCAGTGCTCCAGTAGCTCATGATGACGCGAGCACCAAATAGTTTGGCCAGCAGCCTGGCCTCCCAGAACGCCGGCGACTCCCATCCGTCCAGCACGACAACGTCCGGTCGCTGCCGGAACAGGGCAATCAGTTTGAGTGACGGTGCGTACAGCGTGCGCTCGGCGCCGGCTTTGATCGGGCGCGCGCCGACGATGCTGGAGGGCACGCCGTCCATCGAGGTCTTCCACTGACGATTGCTCTCGGTCTCGGCCAAGCAGGCCACATGCAGATCAGTCAGCTTCGCTAGCTCGCGCCAGACGGGCACGGTGTAGGGCGTGGCGATGTTCGTGATCCAGAGCAGTTGCATCAGTTTCCCATCGGTGGCGTCGGGTTGCCACATTTAAGCGGCAACCCCCCGCGGGTCCCCGCTGATTCGCGCCATGGCGCCGAGCACCACCCGAGAAAGGGCATGCGGAGTGTGCTTGGTGACCGGATGATCCTGAAGTGGCCCGGCCCAGGTGTCTCTGGAGTAACGAAGGGCCTCTTCGAGCCCCTGAACGCTGGGTTCCGCCGGGATCACCCCGGGCATGTTCGCGATCGAGGGCGTGACTCCACACGCGGTCGACACGACAGCGTGCAGACCAGCAGCCAAACCCTCGTTGACGACCAACCCCCATACTTCTTCAGTGCTGGGTAGCACCAAGGTGTTCGCCGCTCCGTAGGCGGCGACCAGGTCGTCACCGTTGAGATTACCGAGGAAATTGAATGCATTCTCGAGTTCCAGACCGCAGCTCAGGGCGCGCAGCTCGGCCTCCAGCGGACCGTCGCCAACCAGGGTGAGCGTGTCCGCCTCGTCGCGCATGGCGGCGAATGCCCGGATCAGGGCGGCGACGTTCTTGCGGCGGATGAACTGGCCGACGTAGAGGAAATGGTGACCGGTGCGAACCGGGTGCGCACTGCGGAACTGGGCGGCGCCGAGCGAGAAGCGCTCGACGTCCACCGTGTTGAAGCCCTCAACGATGCGAGTCAATGGCACGCCCATCGCCCGCACCGCGTCGGTGGACGCCTGGCCGGCCGTGAGGACGAGGTCCGCGCCGCGAAAGAACCACCTGCGCAACACGGGGACGGGGCCCGAGTCGAATCGGTGGGTGGACAAGGTGCTGCGATAGGAGGCGATCACCGGTACTCCGAGGGCGTGAGCCCACCAACGAGCCGCCATGAAGGCCGGAGACTCCCATCCGTCGAGCACCATGGTCCGCGGCCGTCGAGTGATGAGCTTGAGCAGCTGGCGGGACGGCGCATAGATGGTCGAGTCGCCGGAGTGGGTGAGTGGATGGGCTTGGAGGGACACCACCGAATAGCGCCCACGGTCGAGGTCCACGCTCCAGGAGCGGTTGGGTTCGGAATCGGCCAAAAGGGCGACGGTGAGATCGTGCTGCTCACCGAGCGCGGCCCACAGGGGGGCCCGGTACGGGGTGGGGACGTTGGTGACCCAGAGCAGATCGCCGGACCCGGTCACGGGTCGGCTCACGCGGTCACCTTCTCGTCCCGGTAGGCGGTTAGCAGCCGGTTTCCGACGGTCTGCATGGAGTACCGGCTGCGGGCGGTCTGCTGTCCGGAGGTGGACAGTTCCAGGCGGCGGTCCGGGTTCTGGATCAGCAGGCGCAGGGCTTCCTCGAGCGGCTCGGCGCCGGGCTCGACCACCAGGGCGGCGTCATCCTGGCGCAGGTCGGAGGCGACCCCGCAGCTGGTGGTGCAGATCGACGGGGTGCCGACCGCGAGGGCTTCGAGCAGGGTCATCGGGAACGGCTCGTTGATCGAGGGCAGCACGAACACGCCGGCCAGGGCCAGGCGGGGCACCGCGGCACCGTGGGCGATGGCGCCCTCATAGAAGAGCCGACCGTCGAGGATCGGGTTGAGCGTGATGAAGTCCTGCAGCAGATCGAGCTCTCCGTCGTCCGGACCGACCACGCTGAACCGGGCCTCGTGGCCCTCCTCGACTAAGGCGAGCGCGGCGGCGGCGAAGTCCATCACGCGCTTGCGGGGGTGCAGACGAGCCATGAACAGCACGTCGAGGGGGTTGCTGGGGGAGCGGATGACCTCGTGGACGGCGATCCCGTTGGGCAGGCGCACGGTGGCCGAGCGCTCACCGTCCCCGAGCAGTTGGCTCATCGCCGCGGTCTCGTGATCGGTGAGCACGAACCGGACCTTGGCGTGGCGCAGCACCCGCAGGGTGAGCAACTGGTCGATGACCTGCGCGCTCCTGCGCTCGTCGGGCAGCACCATGCCGTGCGTCTGCGTCGTGTACGGCACCCGGTTGAGTCGCAGGAAGGCGCCGGCCAGCAGGGGCACGAGGTCGCGGGCGGCGTGTACGTGGGCCACGTCGAACGATCTGGCGTTGCGGCGCAGCCAGTTGAGCATCGAGAAGGAGAGCAAACCGGAGAAGCGCATCTTGGGCACCACGCTGCGCACCCGGAACAGGTGTGCCGGGACGCCTTCGAGCTCGGTTGGCGGCGGGCCCTCACCGGCCCAGCCGGCCAGGATGCGCGCATCATGGCCACGCTGGCGCAGCTCGTGGCACTGGTTGATGGCCACCGTGAGCGGACCCCCGTAGGACGAGCGGTCGTCGACCAGAGTCACGATGTGCAGGATTCGCATGATGTCCGTTCTGGCAGATGGCTGGGTCTCAGCGGTGCCTCGAACGTGGCTGAGCATCTCGGGTGAGGGTTTCTCGGGTTCGGGTTCCCGGCTACTGGACAGAGTTCCTCCCGGGTTCGACGTCGGCGGCGACCGGCGTGAAGGTGGGCGATCACGGCGGAAGAGTCGCCGTCGACGCCTCCCGAGATCCACGCTCCGTGGGCCGGACGCTACTCCAAGTGAATGACGGGGGATAGTACAAACCCCGGAAACTGATCTGTTTGGACCACTTTTGCAGACCGATAACCCTTGGCTTTCAGCGGCATCGAGCGTTCTGGGCCGGTAGGTACCGATGGGGCCAGGTCGTCCTCGGGTGAACGACGGAGATCTGAAGAGAGTCGCTAACCTCCATGCCTGGGAGTGATCGAGCCGATACGGTGGGTTAGCAGTCCTTTAAGGCAGACGGGGGAGGGAGCATGCCGATCGTCGTACGCGTCCTCGCTGTGCTCGTGAGCCTGGGCTGCGTCGCGTTCGCGGTCTTCACCCTGTTCACGCCGCGGCAGGCCGCCTCGGCGTACGTGCCGCCGGTCGGAGCGCTGCACACCCGGGCCGCCGTAAGCGCCGCCCCCGGCCCGGCGACCGCGCTGTTCGTCGGCGACAGCTACACCGCCGGCGCGCTCGGAATTAACGAGAGCCAGACCTTCGCCACCCGCACCTGCGACGCCCTCGGGCTGGCCTGCAACCTCGACGCCGAAGGCTCGACCGGCTATCAGGCCGACGGGCACAAGGTGTCGAGCAAGTTCACGCCCTACGTCCATCGGCTGAGCGAGGACACGGCTCTGTACCGGGCCGACCTGATCGTGGTCTCGGGGGGTCGCAACGACATCGGCAAGCCGGGGGACGAATTCACCATTGCTCGCAGCTACCTGCGAGCGGTGGGCAAGGCCTACCCGAAGGCGAGGGTCGTCGTTCTGGAGCCGTTCTGGCAGAACGCTCACCCGTCGATTCCGATGATCGACATCCGGCGCGACGTCAAGCGGGCTGCGGCGGCCACCGGGGCGACCTACCTGCCGACCGATGGCTGGCTGCTCAAGCATGGGGTAGCCAGTGATGACACCCACCCCAACCTTGAGGGCCACCGCGAGATCGCGGTCGAGCTGACCGCCGCCCTCAAGGCCTCGGGCCTGCTCGAGCAACTGGGCGCCTCGTGAACGCCCAGCGCCGGCGCGGCCGCGCGTTCGCCGTCCTCGATCAGGTGCTCAGCGCCGGGCAGAACTTCGCCCTGATGGTGATCGCCGGGCGCCAGCTCGACCCGGTCGACTTCGGCTGGTTCGCCATCGCATTGACCGTGTGCTGGCTGCTGTTCGGGGTCAACCTGGCCATGGTCACCGAGCCGCTGCTGGTGCGCAGCGGGCAGGTGCGGGCCGGGCACTGGCCCCGGCTGATCGGCTCGGCGATCACCTTCACCGCGCTGACGTCGTCCCTGCTCGGCCTGGGCTGCATCGTCGCCGCGTTCGTGGTGCCGGATTCGCTGACCGAGTCGTTGCTGGTGGTGGGGCTGGTCCTGCCGATCCTGGGCATCTTCGAGACGGTCCGCACCGCCGCCCTGGCCCGGCTGCACCAGGGCGTGGCCCTGCTGATGGACGCCGCCTGGGTGCTGGCCTGGCTGGCCGCGGTCGTGATCGTCCACCCCGACACCAGCGCCGGGCAGCTGATGGCCTGGGGGCTGACCTGCTGGGTCGGGCTGATCGCCTTCGCCCTGTACGGGCGCTCGGAGCTGGCCGCGATCCGGCACGGGCTGGTCACCACCGCGTTCCGCGACTTCAGCAAGGGGCTCAAGCGGCTGTACCTGTTCGAGTACCTCTCCACCGGCGGGCTGGCCCACCTGTTCACGATGGGCCTGTCGGGCGTGGTCGGCGTGGCCGCGGTCGGCGGGTACCGGGCCGCGCAGGCGATCACCGGGCCGATCAACACCGTGCTGAACACGCTGCGCCTGGTGGTGGTGCCGGTGTTCTCCCGCGCCGGGGGGCGCGAACGGCCGGTGCCTCAGCGCTACCCGGTGCTGCTCAGCGCCCTGCTGTTCGCCGTCGTCCTGGCCTTCACCGGGGTGCTGATCGTGCTGCCCGACTCGTTCGGGCGCTTCCTGTTCGGGCCGACCTGGGCCTCGGCCGCGCCGCTGATCCTGGCCGTCTGCCTGCAACGGGCGTTCGCGGCCGCGCTGATGGGGCCGATCACCGCGCTGCGGGTCGGCGACGTCGCCGGGGCGACGGTGCGGCTGCGGGTCGGGGCCGCGTTCGGCGGCTACGCGATCGCGCTGCTGGTCGGCATCCGGTCGGGGCTGAACCCGGCCCTGTGGGCGCTGGTCGCGATCAGCGCGGTGGAGACCGGCGTGGCCTGGTGGATCTGGGTGCGCCACGCCACCGTGGCCTCGCGCGCGGCCGACCTGCTGGTCGACGTCACCCAGGTCGAAGATCGCGACCGGGCGCAGGTGGTCTTGTGAAGGTCAGCGTGGCCATGGCCACCTACAACGGCGGGCCCTACCTGGCTGGGCAACTGGCCAGCCTGCTCACCCAGGACCGGCTGCCCGACGAGCTCGTGATCAGCGACGACGGCTCCTGCGACGAGACCGAACACCTGGTCAAGGAGTTCGCCTCCCGGGCGCCCTTCCCGGTGATCTGGCTGCGCAACCCCGGCCGGCGCGGCTACCAGCGCAACTTCGACTTCGCCCTGGCCGCCACCATCGGGGACGTCGTGCTGCTGGCCGACCAGGACGACATCTGGCTCGAGCACCACGTCAGCCGCCTGGTCGAGCCGTTCGAGACCGACCCACAGCTGATGGTAACCGCCGGCGACAGCCGGCTGATGGACGCCACCGGCGCCGTGGCCGAGCACACCCTGCGCGAGGGCGAGGACATGAGCCCGGCCAAGGTCAAGGCCACCAACACCGCCCGCGGCGCGGCCCAGTTCCGCCAGGTGCTGCACGACCGCTCGGCCGGCGGGCACAGCATGGCCCTGCGCCGGTTCGTGCTCGAAGTGGCCTCGCCGCTGCCGTCGTCCTGGATGCACGACGAATGGATCTTCCTCATCGGCGCGGCCATGGGCCGGGTGCTGTACGTGGACGACGTCATCTCGCGTTTTCGCCGCTACTCCCGGGCCGTGCCCGGCATCGAGTACCGGCGCACCGCCGACCTGCTGCCTGGCGCCTGCCCCGCGGATGAGGTCGCCCGCTGGACCAACCTGCTGGCCCGGCTCAAATACGCCGGACCCCTGCTGCCCGACGCCGACCGGATCGTCTCCGACGTGGCCACCAAGGTGCGCCTCATCGGCTTCCGCGACCGCGTCGCCCGCCAGCCCGCCCCCGTGCGGGCCGTGCGGGTGCTGCCGTGGCTGCTCACCGGCCGCTACCACCGCGCCGGGCGTGGCTTTCGTACTTTCGCCCGCGACGTCACCGGAGGCCCCCATGACATCTGAAACCACCGCCCGCCCCGCTGCCGCCCGGGGCCGCACCCACCCGCGGGTCTCGATCATCACGCCCAGCTTCAACCAGGCCGAGTTCCTGCGCCGGCACCTGCGAAGCGTTGCCTCCCAGGGCCCTTCGGTGATCGAGCACATCATCGTGGACGGCGCCAGCACCGACGGCACCCGGCGCCTGCTCAAGCAGACCGGCCCGCTGGTCAAGTGGATCTCCGAACCCGACGACGGGCAGACCTCGGCCCTGCGCAAGGCCCTGGCCATGGCCACCGGCGACATCATCGGCTGGCTCAACGTCGACGAGTTCTACGAACCGGATGCCGTCGAGCGCGCCGTGCAGACCTTCGTCGCCCGCCCCGACGCCGTCGCCGTCTACGGGGACTTCCGCCGCATCGACGCCGACGGCGCCCTGATCCGGGTCAACCGGCAATGGAAGTACGACCGCGACATCGGGCGGATCGTCACCCCGATCATCCAGAACTGCGCCGGCTTCTTCAGCCGCGAGCGCCTGCTGGAGATCGACGCCTTCACCAGCGACCTGCAGTACGTCATGGACTGGGACCTCTACATCCAGATGATGAAGGACGGCGGCGAGGCCGTCTACGTGCCGCAGGTGCTCGGAAACTTCACGATGCATAAGGCCAGCAAGACCAGCTCGGCCCAGGAAGGCTTCGAGCGCGAGATCCAGGAGTTGCGGGCCCGCGAGTTCCCCGAGCTGGGACGCCGCCAGCTCGCTCTGCGCCACCGCTACCACCACCTGCGGATGGCCGCCCACATGGCCCGGCGGGGGATTCTCTGGGACAAGATGCGGTTCAAGCTCTTTCACCAGATCAAGTTCGCCGAAGAGTACGGCTCGCCGGGCGTGACCTGGTTCCACCGATTCCTGCAGTGATCGCACCGGCCACCCCTCGCCCCTCCGGTGCGGCTGCCGCACCGGAGCGGGTGCCGGGCGGGCCGTTGCGCCGACCGGTCCGGATCGCCCGGGCCGGCCGGCTGGGCTCGGCGTTCCTGCTGGCCGGAGCGGTGGCCACGCCCTGGAACGCGGTGTCCGTCGGCGGGTTGCAGCCGGGCGACGCGCTGTTCGCCGCCGGGCTCGGGCTGTTGCTGCTGGCCGCGGTGGGGGCGCGGCGCTCGCTGGCGTTGCCGTGGTGGGTGACCGGGCTGGCCACGGTGGCCGCCATCGTCGCGTTCGCCCAGGTGTTCTCGCCGGTCGACAGCGGCTACGTCACCGGGCGGTTCGTCCTGCTGGTGTACGGCGGGCAGATCCCGGACGAGCCGGCCAACAACCTGACCAACCTGGCCCACTGGCAGGTGGCGTTGTTCGCGTTGCCGTTGGCGGCCGTGCTGGCGGCCCGCCTGGCGGTGCCGGTCGGCCTCGCCGCAGCCTGGCCGGCGGCTGGCGGGTTCGTGCGAAAGCTCGCCACGGCCTGGCTGGTCGGCTGCACGATCTCGGCCCTGGTGGCGCTGAGCGACCGGTTCGGGGTGACCGCGATCAGCGCCTCGCTGCTGCCGTTCACCGACGTCTCGGGGCGCCAGGCCGGGCTGACCTCGCAGCCGAACAACTTGGCCGTGGCCGCGGCCATGGCCCTGCCGGTGGCCGTCTACTGGGCCACCGGAGCGGCCACCTCGCCGTCGCCTTCGGCGGGTCCGCCAGAGCTGACGGACCGCGCCCCCCGTGTGGCTTCCATGGCGTCGCTGGAGCCCCTTGCGCCGTCCGTTCTGGCGCCGGCCTTCGGTATGGCGTGCGTGCTGGTGTTGCTGGGTGGCGCCCTGGTGGCCGGCTCGCGTGGCGGTTCGGCGGCCGCGGTCCTGGCCCTGCTCGGATCGCTGATGGCCACCTCCGGCGGGCGCAAGCTGCTGCCCAAGCTGCTGATCGCCACCATGATCGCTTCGCCGCTACTGGCCTCGGTGCTGCAGGACACCTGGTCGTCGCTGCGCGAATCGCTGCGCCTGGGCGGGGAGGTGTCCGGCGCGGCCAGCGACCTCGGCCGCGAGATGCTGGCCCGCCAGGCGATCCGCGACTTCGAGCGCGAACCCCTGCGAGGGATCGGCCTGTGGGTGATCACCGAGAGCCACAGCATCTACCTGCAGCTGCTCGCCTCCGGCGGGCTGCTGCTCCTGCTGGCCTTCGTCGTCTTCCTGGTGTTCGCCGCGCGGGCCGGGCTGAGGTCGTCTCGACTCGAGGGTGATCCGCTCGGCACCCTGCTGGCGGTGTCGATGCTTACCTGGGCCCTGGTCGGCGTCGTGGAGAATCAACTCACCGACCGCTACCTGTACGTTCCGGCCGCCGCGCTGGCCTGCCTTCACCAGTGGCGACGGGGGCATGAGGCCAGACGCCGTGATCGCTCACTCACCTCGCCGGCCAACCCGGGCGTGGCTCGGATACCTCTTCAACCGAGACAGCCAGAGCGGTGGGGCGCCCGGCGCGGACTGCGGCCCTTCCGGCCCGTGCTCTCTCGCGAACCTCTATCTGCTCAGGTGGGCGGCGGCGCGACGCTGCGACCTGACCTGCTTCCGGGTGCTGCGAGGAACCGGGGTGAACGGCCGCTCGGCGACAAGGTGGAAGACATAGCTCAGCAGCACAATGATCGGCACCCCGGTCAGCCAGATGAGGGCGAGTGACGCAGGCCGGCCGAGCCCGGCGGGAATCTCCACCAGCTGCCAGAACACCTGCAGCAACGGTGCATGGATGAGGTAGAGGCTGTACGAGAACGCGGCCATGCTCGCCAGGGGCGGCCACGACAACCCCCAGCTCAGCCACCGCGAACCCTGGGTCTCCAGGGAGATCAGCAGGCAGATCATGCTCAGCCCCAGGACCACGTCGATCCAGTAGTAGTTCGCGCTCACCGTGTCGTAGGGCAGGACCACGCAGATCGCCACCACCACGGCGAACAGGCCCAGACTGAGCGCCCCCGGACTCAGCCGGGCGGCCAGGTCGGGGCGCCGCTTCACCAGCACGCACGCCCCGGCGGCCAGGCTGAAGAGCAGGTAGTAGCTCGGGAACAGGGAGTGCAGGAACGTCGCGTGAAACTGCGACGCGGCGATGACGGCGGCTGAGCCGGCGCCGGCGAGGCCGACGGCCACGGTCCACGACGATGATCGGCGTCGCACCCACAGGATGAACGGCAGAAGCACGTAGATGTGCCACTCGACGGCGATTGACCAGAACGTATATGCGGCGTCCGTGTAGGGCGAGACGTCCTGCAGGAGCAGGAAGTCCGACAGCCAGCCCTTGGGATCGGTCGGCAGGGACTGGTCCCAGTGGGTGCCCGTGGGGGAGTTGATGTAGGTGAGCGCCAGGACGACGGTGAGCGCGAGCGCGGCCCAGTAGGGCGGGATGATCCGTGTGGCCCGGCGGCGCATGTACCCGGTGAGGCCGCCAGGTAGTTCGCCGCCGCGATCGGCCAGGCCGAGCATGAGGGAGTACCCGGCCAGCACGATGAACACGGTGACGCCGAAGTGCCCGTAGACCATCCAGCCCAGGACGATCCCGATCAGGCCGGTCGGGCGGATGCCCTCGTTGATCGGGTAGGCCATGCAGAACGCGTGGTGGACCAGGACGAAGAGCGCCGCGCCGGCTCGAACGCCGTCCAGGTGAGCTACGCGCTGGCTCGTGCGCGACTGCGCCCACGGAGCCTTCATCTGTTTCAGGGCAGCTGGACTGCTGGTTTGGTGGAGTTGCGGTAGACGGCACCACCAGGCACGACCTCGCCCGCGGGGACAGTGGTGCCGCGCAACACGGCCGCCCGGGCCGCGACCCAGGCACCGGCCCCGACGTGGATCGGCGCGTTGTCGAACTCGAACGCGGCGTCCCGGTGGAGGTGGCTGCCGGTGCATAAGAACGCTTCCTGGCTGAGGCAGACGTCGTCCTCGATCGTGATCGGCTCGAGGTTGAGCAGCCAGGCGCCCTCACCGACCCAGCAGTCGTCGCCGATGCTGAGCTTCCACGGCCACAGCACCCGCACCCGGTGGCGGATCAGTACCCGCTCGCCGACCTGGGCGCCGAACGCGCGCAGGATGGCCGGGCGGAACCGGGGCGGCAGCCACCACTTCATGAAGATCAGGTTCATCACCGCGAACCAGGCCGCTTGCCAGAGGATCGAACGCTGCTTGTCGTAGCCGGCGCCGGTGAAGGTGCGTAGGTCACGCTGGATCGGCTCTGCTCCTGGTGCCGTCTTCTGCTTTGGCGGCGTCTGCTGGCGGGCGCGAGTGCGCGTCACGTCGGTCACGACAGGTTCAGGCAGTCGTCGAGAAGGGTGCTCAGGCGCTCGACCGCGGCGCCCTTGCCTAGCGAGGCATCGGCGTAGCGACGTCCGGCCTGGGCCATCCGGCTGCACCGCAGGGTGTCCAGGTGCAGGTCGCGTACGGCTTCGGCGAAGATTCGCGGATCGCCGGGGGGCACGAGCACGGCCGCGCCGTCGGTGCGGGCCAGTTCCTGGGCGGTGGCGCCGTCCGGGGCGACGGCGGCGATGATCGCGCGACCGGCCGAGAGGTACGACGTCAGCTTGCTGGGCAGGGACATGTCTCCGACGCCGGGCCGCTCGTTGACGACCAGGAGGTCGGCCGCGGCCAGCGACTGCGGGTACTGCACGTCGTCCAGCGGATCGACGAAACGCAGGTTGGGGAGATTCACCCCCAGGGACTCGACGGCGGCCCGCTGGCTGCCGTCGCCGACGATCACGAACTGCAGCCCGGGATCGCTCGCGCACAGCCGCGCGACCTCCACCAGGTTGCCGAGATCCTGCTTCAGGCCGATGTTTCCGGTATGCACCACGGTGAAGGGCTGGCAGTCCCAGCCGAGCGCCCGGCGGGCCTCCTTGCGGCCGAGCTCGGTGCGGGAGATGTGGGTCCAGTTCGGCAGCAGGCTGATCCGCCGGTCCTGGACGCCGTAGGCGTGCAGTTGGGGCCGGAAGGCCTCGCTCACCACCGCGACCCGATCGGCCCGGGTCAGCGCGTACCGCTCGATCGCCGCCGTCGCCGCGGCCGCGCGCCCGCCGCCGCTGATCCCGCTCTGGCTGGCCGCCTTGGCCATCAGGTCCTGCACCACCACGATCAGCTTGCTGTTGTGCCGGCGCGCGATCGCCGCCCCGGCCACGGCACCACCCAGGCTCGGGGTCACTGCGATCACGACGTCGGGGCGGTGACGCACGCGGGTCGACCAGGCGTTCAGCAGGAAGCTGGCTTCGTACCCGGCGCGGGTGAGGGCGTTCTGCCGGCCCGGGACGTAGTGGCGCATCCGTCGCACCAGCAGGCCGCTGTCGTTGGGCAGGCGCGAGCCTTCCCTCGAGCGCAGCAGCCAGCGGTAGGCGTAGTCGAGCTTCCAGTTGGGGTAATGCGGCATGCCGGTCAGCACGCTCACGCTCTGGGCGTGCTCAGCCAGGTACTCGGCCATCCCCGTGGTGTAGGGAGCGATGCCGGTCGGTTCGGGAGCGTAGTTGATGCCCACCACCAGGGCGTGGCGACCGGCCAGCGGGTGGGCCCGCCGGATCCGCGGCGCCGGGATCAGTACCGGCATCTCGGCGGTGGGCCGGTCGATCGACTGCAGGTGCGATCTCGAATCCATCAGTAGCCCCCCGTGCTTCGGACGACGGCGCGAAGGGAGCGCCAGACAGTGGATAGGTTCGACCGCCGGACCAGCTCGGCGAGCGCGCATCCGCGCAGCAGAGTGTCGATCCGGGCCGGCCACGCCTCGGCTCTCGTGGTGAACATCGGGTCGGTGCTGTCCTGGCGGCGACCGGGCGCTTCGAGCCCGGAGCCGGCGACCGGAGGGCGGAACCGGTAGACGGTAAGGGTGGAGGCTCGGGGAGTCCTGCGTCCGGACGAGGGCAGGTGCGCCGACAGAATGGTGAGGCTGAGATAGGCCAGGCTCTCGACTCGCGGCGAAGGTTTCTTGGCCGTGGGGGAGCCGGCCAGAATGCCGTTCCTGTTGATCGCCTCGTGCGGGGCGCCCGCTGAATCCTCGAAAACGGACATGAACAAACAGCCCCCAAGGCATTGGGAAAGACTCGATCAGGCCGTAGACCCCCATTGGCCCACCGATCGAACATAGTTCTCAGGCTAGGACGAGTGTTGTTGTCTCGTAAGTATTTCGCGCAGTCGAACCATCATTCGACCCGTTTGGGTAATGCTTCGTGGCCAGCCGAAGGAGGCTGAACTGACCAATCGGCTGATCTTCGGGAGAGATTACCGCTGGGCCTATGAATAGGATTTGTAAGAAGGGTTGTTACGGCCCTGGGAAAGCCATTCCCAGGAACCTCAGATGTCACTGCAGACGGATTGTCAAAATATTCTTGGCACTGCCCGTCCGTGGGTTTCCGCGCCGACCCCGCCGTCCCGTGGACTGCTCGTCGCCCTGAGGCGATCTCACCGTCCGCTGTCAGAAGACTACTGCAAGTGAGCCAAGATCGTGCCGTCAGATTTTGGCTCGCAGTCCGTCTCGTCGTACTCGTGTCGTCCGGTGATCCAGTCGGGGGAATCGTCGTCCATCTGGATGCCTTCGTCCTGGTCGGCGCGGTGATACCGTCAGCCTAACGACACCATGTCCATTAAAATAGTCAAGTTCACTCGTTCGACTCACCACGGCCGCTGGCCGCGCGCTCGGGCCGGAGGGCCCGTCGAAGGAGTCGTGATCGTGGTGGAGACCTGGGATGCGCTGACATCGCGCCGCAACGTTCGTGCCTACACCCCGGAGGTGATCGCGCACGAGCAGCTGAACCGGATCCTCGAAGCGGCGCGACGCACCCCTTCGGCGTCCAATCGCCAACACTGGGACCTTGTGGTGGTCACCGATCCTGACCAGCTCACGGAGCTGTCCCAGGTCTGGCGCGGCGCCGCCCACGTGGCCGGCTCGGCCGCCACGATCGCGCTGGTCGCGCCGCAACCGCCGGACGAGCGCTCCAATGTGGTCGACCAGTACGACCTCGGACAGCTCTCCTATGCGATCGCCATCGCCGCGGCCGATCTGGGCATCGGTAGTGGGCACTCCTCCGTGGGCGAGCAGGAGCGGGCCCGACAGATCCTCGGCGTGCCGGATGACCATGTCGTGTCCTGGCTGATTGCGCTCGGGCACCCGGCCGACCGCCCGCTGAGCCCCATCGTCACCCCGGCCCGGCGCCCATTCGACGAGGTCGTTCACCGCGGCCGCTGGTGAGCTCGGGCATGCCCGGCGCGCACGCCATGGTGCGAACGCCCTCCGCTGCCCCGTTGGCAAGACGCACCGAGCCAGGCTGGTTGCTCGGCGACAGCAGACGCGAGGCGTAGCGTCGGGCCACACCCTTTCCGGAGTTCCACCAGGGGAGATGTCGTGACCCAGCAGACGCACCGGCGAACCCGCCCCGCTTCCGGCGACATCTGGCTGCAGTGGCCCGACTCATACAGGCCGACCTGCCCGGCGTGCCAGGCGCCCACCATCGGACTTATCGACCAGGGCGCGTGGGTCTGCGGCAGCCTGCGGATCAAGACAGTCGCCGAACCGTGTGGTGCGACGTCACTGAGTCCACCCAGGCCCTGCTGGCTGCAGCTCGGGACGCCGAAGCCCTCGACACGGACTGAGCCTGAGGCCGCCAGCTCAACGCGGGATCGATACTGAAAGCATGCAGTGGCAGCTGACGTACCGGGCGCAAGAGGAGTCCGCTTCGAGCGAGCGCACACTGATCGAGGCCGACACCAGCGGTGAAGCGGTGCAGATCCTGCGCCAGCGACTCCCCGAGGGCTAGCAGATCCTGTTCGTGCTGCGCGCCGAGAACCCGGGATTTGAATGAGACCAAGACTGCGGTGAATGCCTGATGTGCGGGGCTGGTCGCTGGTTGGGGGTGCAGAGCGTCCATGACCGCCTGCCGGGCGACCTGACCTACCATTGGGTGTTGTTTCACTCAGCTCGATGGTGATATTCACGATGAGGGCGGCCAAGTAGCCGTCACTGACCGTCGAGGGTGCTTGGAACGGGCTCGAGGTTTTCACAAACGCACGACAGGAGCCCAGCGCAATGACAGCAGTGTCACCGCAGCAGTCGGCCACGGGCGACTCCGCGCTCGCAGCGCCGGCGGCAGGCGAGGACCTGCGGGCACTGTTCGGGCAGTCCGTGGCCGCCTTCGCCTCGCTGGGCGGTCTGACCCACGTGGTCGAGGCGGCGAATCCGGCGTTCTTCGCCGCCATCGGCGAGGACCGGGCCCGCACCGGGGTGCCGCTGGCCGAGCTGATGCCCGAGCTGGCCGACCAGGGCTTCATCACCCTGCTGGACGAGGTCTACCGCACGGGTGAGGCCTACAACGGCCGGGATGCCCGGATCATGTTCGGTGACGGGCCGGCGAAGCGCGAGGCGTTCTTCGACTTCACCTACGAACCCCGGCGCGATTCCGGCGGCGCAGTCACCGGGATCCAGGTGATCGGGGTGGAGACCACCCAGGTCAAGCAGGCCCAGCGGCTGATGAGCGAGCAGCGCGCCCTGGTCGAGCAGATCGCCCGCCAGGCCCCGCTGGGGGAGGTGCTCGACGGGATGGCGCGGGCCATCGAGAACCTGACCCCGCCCGGCACGCTGGCCTCGATCCTGCTGGCCGACCTCGACGGCGCTCACCTGCGCCACGGCGCCGCGCCCAGCCTGCCTGACTTCTACAACGAGGCGATCGACGGGATCTCCACCGGGGAGGGCATCGGCTCCTGCGGTACCGCTGCATACCGCCTTAAACCGGTCATCGTCACCGACATCACCACCGACCCCTTCTGGACGGACTTCCGCGACCTGGCCCAGCGGGCCGGGCTGGTGGCCTGCTGGTCGACGCCGATCCTGGCTCGTGACGGCAGCCTGCTGGGCACCTTCGCCATGTACCACCGGGTCGTGCGGGTGCCGCAGGACAGCGACCTGGCCCTGGCCCGGCTGTTCGCCGACACAGCGGGCCTGGCGATCGAACGTCACCACATCGAGGTGGCCAAGCTGGCTGCCGAGGCCCGGGCCCAGGAAGCTCACGACGCCCTGGCGCACGCAGTGCGCGCGGAACAGAAACTGCGGGCCGAGGCCGAGCAGCGGGCCGCCGCCGCGGCGGAGCTCTCGGGGCAGATGCAGGTCGCCGCAGCCGCCCAGGTGAGCACGCCCAAGCCGGAGCACTGCCAGCTCGGCGGGCACGCCGGCTGCTCCGCCCCGGTAGAGCTGAAGGTCGCCGACGCCTGGGGCGACTCGGCCTGGGGCTGCTTCCTGCACGTCGAGGAGGCCATCTTCAACGCCCAGTCGGTGTTCCTGGCCAATGAGGAGTTCAGCGGCCTGGCCGCCTACCTCAACCGCTGAGACCCCATTGTTGTCACCCGCGAGGCCGCCGCGGCTCGTCAGGTTCCGGACGACTGAGTGGGGCTGATGGATACCGCGGTGATCCACGCGCCGTCGTCGTTCGTTGCGCCGGGCGGGCCAAGAACGATGTTGTGCTGGCGCTCATTCATTCTGGGGTCCATGGCGACCATCGCCCGGAACCCAGGTAGCCGGTGGGGGCTACGTGTTCTGCCAACTTGTGCGAGCTGATCTGGCGGAGTGGATCAAGGACAACCTTCTCCGAGGCCTTTGATGAGGTCATTGCCGTCCAGTGGCAGACAGAAGGTCGTTCGTTCTCATCTCCGGGCCGGCCCGCACATACCATCCCCCGCGCTGGCCTGGGCCTTGTCGGGCCGACCGGGGCCGTTTGGTGGATATTGGCGCGTAAGCGGACATTCGGTCGGAGCCCACAGTTAACTTCGGCACCAGGCAGTCCGGGGCAGAACCCGCTGTGGAGCCCTGTTTCGACTTTCAGTTCAACCGTGGATTGGCTCACGGGGCGAGGCCTCAGGAGGCGAAATTGGTGGGTGCAGAAGGGGGTCCGCGCGGGGTCGCCGCTACCGCCGAGCTAGAAGCCAACAGCAATTCTGACCACCCGACTGCTTCGCACGATCCGCTCAGTGACGCGGTTTCCACGGCCTTCCTGGCGCTGTCGACCAACGATGTGGACGCGCTGCAGGCTCAGGCCGCTCCGTACCAGCACTCCAGGGCAGTCCGCATCGTCATGCGCGTGGCCGGGCGCGATCCGCGTTGTACCCCGAAGAGCGACCTCTTCATCTGCGGCATCGTCCTGGCGGGATTTGTCTTCACGGCTTGCTGGCAGATCACGGCCGTCGTTGTTGCCGCGAAGTTCGACCTCGACCTCACTGTGCCTCTTCGGTACCTCGTACTCGCCGGGGCTGTCGTCGCAATGGCAGTCGTGCTCTTCGACTGGCAGATGATCCAGAGTCATGTCAACGGAGTGTCCAGTCCAAAGATGTGGGCCGCGCGGGCGCTGTTCACGGTGTGCATGATCCTTCTGGTGTCCGAGGTGGCGGCGTCCGCCTTCTTCAGCCGCGACATTCTCGCCCAGGCTCAGCAGGACGGCCGTGGCGCAGCCCAGGACCTGCAGCAGACGCAGGCCGGCTTTCGGGAGCAGATCGACGGTCAGAAGAAGGCGGTGAAGGCGCTTCAGAGCAAATTGGCCGCGGACAAGAGTGCCGTCCTGAGATTTCAGAACGCCAGAGACAGCGAGGAGCACGGATACGGAACCTTGGCTGGGCGGGGTCCGAAGTGGCATCTGGCCGATCACAAGCTGCAGGCCGCCGTCTTGGCCGAACAGGGCGCTCAGGCCGCTGTCGACGATCCGAGCACCGGGGTCGCGGCCGATGAGGCTCGCATCGCCGATCTGCAAGCGGCGATGGGGTCGGCCGGAGCCACATCCGGCTATATCCCACCTGATCAGCTGGGACCAGGCGAGCGAGAGGCAGCGCTGTGGAAGTACATGCTGGCCCATCCTGCGGCCCTGTTCCTCAAGCGGATACCGCTGTTCGTGCTCCTGGTTTGCCTGGACACCTTTGCGCTGCTGGTAGGTATGGCCGTCTCCGCCAGGACCCGTGAAGCCCATCTGGGCTGGGCTGAGGAGCAGACGGAATGGGCAGTGGCCGCGCGCTTCGTTCGGGCCCGCATCCTGCAGGAGGCCAAAGGCGTAATCGGGCGCATGGTTCGTGACGGGATGCGAGGCTCCGCAGAGCAGCTGGCGGTGCGGCAGCGTTGGCAACGGGCGATGCAGACGTCCACGAACTACGCCCAAGACACCCGCGACTACGAGAAGGACATGCAGGCGATGGGAATCCAGGGTGACTGGTCTACGGACTATTCGTACCTGCCGGCGCCGCCTCGAGGGGCTCCAGTCACGCGCCTGGGCGTGCCGCCGGCTCCCCGTACATCAACTGGTGCCGACTCGCGTGGGGGAGGCACTGCCAGTTCGGCTCAGGACAAGGAGACGATCGTGGATCTGACCGCGTTCGATCCCCGGGCCACAGCCAGAACCGGGCGTTCGCGGCCCCCCGCCACCGGCGGTGCTGGAAACGGTCACACGCACGGCAGTTCCTTCGTAGATGGCGTAGCCGGCACGGATGACTACCCCAATGACGCCGTAACCCGGGTACTGGCGCCGTATTCCCTGCCGGAACCGCAGCAACGTCACGCCGTGCCGGTGCGCGACCCAGCCCGTCAGCTCGAGGCCGATCTCGCTCCCTATCTGAACAGGTTCTACGAAACCGACGGGCCGCGGGTACGTGCGGTCGGCCCGTTGAGCGACGTTTTGCGGGCGTACTCGGCCAGAGCCACTCTTCTGCGAGGAAAGGACGACGACGGCCGAAACTACGTCATCAAGATCTTCTCGACCTCGTCCAAGGTGACCGATGATCAGATCGAGGATGAGTTGGGTCGTGATGCCGCCAACGCCAGCCGGATGGCTGAGGTGACCGGTGGACTCACCCGGGTTGCCGCTGACTCGAACCGGTGGCTGGCGCCCGGGTACTTCGGCACGCTGATGACGGACTCCAAGCTTGTTCCCTATCTCATCTCACCTCTGTATCCCAGTGGAAGCATCCGCAACTATCTGCTTACCGAGAGGGACGTGCCACTCACCCTCGACTGGTGCTTGCGCGTGTCCGAGCAGATGTTTCGCGCTTGCGCGGCGATCGCCGAGCGCGGGGTGATCGGATGCGATGCCAAGCTGGACAACTTCGTCTTTGCGCAGGGGGAGTATGCCGACCGACTCGCACCGGAGGTCGCTCGGAACCTGCGGCCGGGAGTATCTGTTGGCGAAGGCAACGGCCCCTCGGTGAGGATGATTGATCTGTCGATGGTTTACATCCCCGGAGAGATGGACGTGGATCGGGCCACCCGCTCGTCCCGGGGCACGGCGGGTTGGTCGTCACCACGTGCCGTCGGCGTGGACCCTGACGGTCGCCTCAACCGAGCTCTGAGCAGTATGGACGACGCCTACACGGTTGCCGTGAACACCATGTACCTGCTTACGGAGCTACAGGTGCCAACGTCGGGGTACCGATACGGCAGTCGGGTCGAGTTGGAGACGCTGGCTCCACAGGACTTGGACCAACAGGAGAAACTGATCGACCTGTCACGTAGCCTTGCTGCGCTGGCCGATGACACGACGGTAGGCCCACATCCCGAACATTACTTGCAGCACAGCCAAGACTGGCTGCGGCGATGGTCAGTGCCAGAGCGAGTCGCATGCGCGGGCGTCGCGACCTACCTTTCACGAGTTCGCCTGGAACTGGACGAAACCGTCCTGCAGCAGCAGTTTCGGCGGCTTCCATTCGTCAGCATGAATGATCGCGATGTCTGATCGCATTCCCGCCAGGGTAAGGATTCTGTCGTGAAGTTGGTGACTTTCTCCTCCGGATCACTGTGGCAAGTGGCGGTTTCGCTGGCTGCCTACACGAGTATCGTGGCGGTCGCAGTGCTGTGGATCCGGGTGAGCCGGATGGAACGATCTCTTCGTCGTTCACCCGTGTTGCCGGCTGCTTCATCCACAGTGCAGACGCCCGGACCATCCTCTGTGTCCGGTGCCCCTCCTGTGGGGACTACCGGCGCCGGGGCCGACATGGCCGCTGTTGTCAAGGCCTGGGGCACTGAAGATGGGGCGTTGGATCCGGGGCCCGAGCAGGTCGGGGGCGCAGATCTTGCCGCTCGTGGCCCCCTGCCCCTGTCAGCGACGCAGCGTCCTGCTGACCCGGTGGTCCATGAGTCTCTCGTCGAGGAGCCACCTCTGCAAAGAGCCTCGCCTGACCCCACCAAGGTCCGACAGATCGACCTCCGCGAGCGCTCGGCAGAGCTAGGCCCATCGAAACAGCCTCCGGGGCGGCGTGCTCTAGGAGCCTTCAACGCTTCGAGGGACGAGCCTCGCGGTTCTGAACACCCCCAGGCGGGAATCAACCCGCGTGCCTGGGAGGGACCGCGTGTCGGTGAGAGACGGCTCGCGGGCTCGAGGGCGCAGCGAACAGAAGTGGACCGAGTGTCGGCTCGCCTGGTCGTCGATGCCGGTGCGTTCCAAGGCGGTTCCGGCGCTGGGCAGGACCAGATCGGGATCCGACTGGCGCCGGCCGGGGCCTGGTGGTCATTTGCTGTGCTCAGCGACGGGGCCGGGGGAACCGGGAACGGCTTGGTTGCCGCCAGCACGGCGGTCGCGGCATTTTCGCAGAGTCTGGAGAAATCACTGGAGGGGCGACCCTCTCCACAGGACGCCGAATCACCGCCGGAGCAGTTCGCCGAGGCGATCTGGGCGGCCGCCCAGCAGGCTCATCTGCAAACCCGCAAACTCAGCCGTGACCCCCTGCTACGCGGAAGTTGTGCGACGTTGGATGCCGTCCTTTTGCTGCCCACGGCGGGAGGGCGCAGTCATGTCGCCGTCGTGGTTCACGTGGGAGACGGTGCCGTCTGGGCTCTGGACGGTGGCACGGGACTGCGTCGAGAATCGCAGCGCGAGCGCGTCGGCGGTGCTACGTCCGCAGCGCTGGGAGCCGAGGTGGAGCTCAGCGGAGATGTGCTGTGGATACCGGCGGTGACCGGGCAGTTTCTGGCGCTCAGCAGTGACGGATTCGAATCCGGTTTGAGGGGCGAAGGGTCCGACGAGTTTGCCCTTGCCTCGATGGCCGGCGCAGCGCTGGTGCGCGAACGTGCATCAGCCAGCGCCATAGCCAAATGTCTAGGCGGTATGGCCAGCGAGCGCCCCGTCGACGACGTGTCCGTCGTGGTCATTGGCGTGCCGGATACATCCCACCGATGAATTGCCTGAACAAGGAAGTGGAGATCTCATGTCCGAAACCACCGCCAGGAGTTTGGGTCTCACCGAGGTTCTGACCGATCTGAGGGATGAGATCAGTCGGGCCGCGCAGGCAGCACAACACGATGATCTGCGGTTTGCCATGAGCAGTGTCACGGTGAATCTGACGATCGCCATCGAGGCAACCCGGACCGGCACTGCAGGCATCAACGTGTGGGTCGTGCAGGCCACGGGCGAGCGGGCGAGCACGAACAGTCAGACCCATCAGCTCAGCCTGGAGCTCAAACCCCTGTCGGTGGCGTCGGGCCAGAGTCCCTGGGTGGACGGCGAGGCTGACCAAAATGAGCTGTAGGTTCCTGTCTCGGTGGCCGGCCGCCGAACCTGGCCTTCGATGATCGGGGCCGAACGCCATCGCGTCGTGCAGACCATCGTGCGCACCTCGAACGGTGAATCCTCACTGGCCTCGGGGTACTTGGTCAGCGACGGGGTCGTACTCACGGCGGCGCACGTCGTTCGACGAGCCCAGGAAACAGAGCAGATCACGGTGCGATTCTCCTCGTGGGCCAATGGAGGGACATCGGTGACGGTGAGAGAGTGCCTCCGCGATGGCGGCGGAAGCGATCTGGCCGTCCTCACTCTCACCACTCCGGCTGGGTTTCCCTTTCCCAACCCCGTCCGCTATGCGGGCCTTGGAGGACCGCAGACGGAGCTGGCGGCCAGGATCCATGGGTATCCGCGGTGGCGTCAGCGGCCGATCGTCGCAGGAGCGGTCGACGGCCCCACGAGGCGCGAATACGTTGATGTGGCCGGACGAATACTGTTGTCGTCCGCTGATGCACGCGGGCGGTACGACTTCGAGCTGGTAGGGCAGGCTCCTCGAGCCGTGTCACAAGGCAGCCCCTGGAGCGCCATGTCCGGCGGCCCGGTGTGGGTGGGGCGCGATCTGGTCGCTGTCGTGGCGGAGCACCACCGAGCCGAAGGCGACGGGCGCCTGGCGATCACCGGCATCGACGGTGCCTACGACGTCGAACCGGGCTGGATTCGAAGCCGCATGTTGGGGTTACTCAAAGTGCCGGCCCGTCGATTTCTCTCGCGAGCGCTGAGCCCACCGCCACTCGGGAATGGCGCTCCAACCCCGTTCGTCCGGTTTGTCATTGTGCGAGACGGGCAGCCCGGGCTCCCACTCGTAGAGGGGGTTGAGATGTGCATTGGGCGCAGTGAGCTCAGCGACATCATCATTAATGACGATCTTGTCAGCGAGCAGCATTGCAGGTTGTGGATGGAAGTGAGCGCCTCAACTGGTGCCGTGCGCCCGCAGGTCGTAGATCTGTCCACCAACGGGACGAGCGTGAATGGTCATCGGTTAGACCGTCTAGTCCCCACCGTCCTGGCTGACGGGGACGAACTGTCGCTTGGACGGGGGGCGCGCCTCAGGATTCGCGCGATCCAGTTGTGACCTCCGACGGAGGTCTAGTCCGCGGGACGGTGACCTGCGCCATGGCCGGCTCGCGTCCAAGTCATGGTGGGGCTCGGCCCGCTTCATGCTTCAACCTAGCAACCCTTCCTGAAGTCCGGGCTATCGCCGTCACCGCGCGGGTTGGCTTGCCCACACCAACCTGGCCGGACCCTCAGCGGCTGATCGTTCCTTCCACAGTTGCCCTCATGCCGAGGAGGCCATCGTCAAGCCCGGTCGGCCTTCCCCGCCAACAAGGAGTTCAGCGGTCTGACCGCCTACCTCAACCGCTGTACCTGCCCGGCCCGAGTAGCCGGGCACCCGTCAGCCTGCGGGCTGGGCGAACCGGTCCTACGTTGTGAGGCGACGCCAGCACCTTCGGTGGGACGGAAACGCTCAGGGACCGGGGTGACATGGATCCGTCCGAGACGGTTGTCGATGCGCACCTCGAGATCGTCACCATCATCGAGCCGCTGACTCGCTACGTCCGTGCTCACGCCGGTCAGCAGGCCGACGCCGACGACGTGGTCCAGGAGGCCCTGACCCGGGTCCTGGACCTGGGGGAGCGCCTGACCCCGGGTACGGCTCTGGCCTACGGCATCGTCGTCGCACGCCACCTACTCATCGACCGCAGTCGCGAGGCCCAGCGCGCTCGCCGCCTGGGGCACCGGGTGATCGACCTGACCGACTCGGGCCGCCCGGTCGAACCCGAGGCCGTTCTCCTGCGCCAGGAGGAACGGACCGCCCTGGAGCTGGCGCTCGCCGCGGTGCCGGAGGCCGAGCGCTCGGCGCTGCTGGCGCACGTCCTGGACGACGTGCCGGTGGCCACCATCGCCGAGCACGACGCCTCCAACAGCGCCGCGGTCGCCGCGCGCCTGGCCCGCACCCGGGCCAAGCTGCGCGTGGACTACGTGCTGGCGCTGCGGGGCGTGCAGTCGCCGACCGCCCGCTGCCGGCCGGTGCTGCTGGCCCTGTCGGCGGCCGACCGGCGCCGCCAGAGCATCCTGCGAGCCGGCAACCACCTTCTGACCTGCGCGGTCTGTGCCGAGCTGAGCGAACCGGTGCTGCGCCGGCGAAGCGCCCTGGCGGCGATCCTGCCCTGGCTGGGGCTGGGCCCCCTGCTCGGGCTGGTGCGCCGGCTGCTGCGCCAGGCCTCAGCCCACCCCGCCACGGCCGCAGCCGGGGCGGGTGGGGCCGCCACGGCGGTCACCGTCGCGCTGGTCATGGTGCTGACGCCATCGAAGACGCCCGCGCCCCGGCCAGCCACCGAGGCCCCCGTCCTCGCCACCGCGGCCCCGACCGCCGGCCCCGGTCAGGTGATCCGGGTCAGCGACGGTGAGCTGCTGCTGCCGGTGCCACCCAACCTGGGATCGATGGACGGCGAGCGGGCCAGCGCCCGATCCGTGCCGGTCGAGGCGGTCGCGGCCGACGAGGGGTTCTGGATCGGCGCCGGTCCCCGCACACGCGTCTGGGTCCAGCTGCGCACCGATGGCCACGAGTCGCACGCCCGGGTCCGGGTGGGGGACACCGTCAGCTTCTCCGGCACCGTGCAGGCCCACTCCAGCGCGTTCGCCGGGCAGGTGGGGATCTCGGCCGGCGAGGGTGCCGGCGAGCTGACCAAGGACGGTGCCCACCTGAGCGTGGTGGCCGCAGACCTGCGAGTGACGCGGTCCTGATCAAGGTGCCGCGTCCCTGACCTGGTCGTATGGTTCGGGTTCCGGTCCGACGACGAGCCAGGAGACGACCATGGCAGCCAAGTTCGAGATCTACACCAGCTCCAACGGGGAGTACCGCTGGAGGCTGAAATCGGGCAACGGGCAGATCATCGCCACCTCGGGTGAGGGCTACACGTCCAAGTCCGGTGTCACCAACGGCATCGAGGCCGTGAAGCGCGACGCGGCCGGCGCCGCCACCGACGACGACAGCTGACCTACCCCGGGACCAGCGGTGTGAAGGTGGGCCGGGAACCGGATGCTGCGGCATCCGGGTTCCCGGCCCGGTGTCCGCGCCTGTGGTCAGGGCGCGAACGTCGGCGGACGGGTGTCAGCCGACATCTTCGGGGCCACCGTCAAGACCGTCATCGGCCTGGTGAGGGCCCGGGCTGGGGTCGATCAGGTCGCTCCAGTCGGTGGCTGGCTCAGCTGGCGGCCCCTGAATCTGCGCGGGATCCGCGCGGTGGCGTCCCAGACGGGGTTGCTGCGTCTGCTCACCCGAGAGGTTGACCTGGCGGGGAATCACGACGCCAGCTTCAGGGCGCTCTTGACGACGGTGATGTGCTGGCCCTGGGCGTTCAGCAACTTCTTGCCCTCGGCGTCCGTGACACCCGCCTTGGCCGCGAACCCGGACCCGTTGGCGGCCACCATGCCGGTGAACGACACCGCGTCGCCCTTCTTCACCTTGTACGGGGATTCCCCGGACCCGCCGGTGAGCTGCACCCACACGCGATCGGTGGCGCTGGAGCCGACCCAGAACCCCTCGTCCGCCGGGACCGACTGCACCTGCACCGCGGTGGCGGTGGCCTTCTCGCCCACGTAGGCCGACAGGTCGCCGTCGTCGCCGGCCTTCGAGGCCGCCGACAGGGGCAGGACGATGGCGTTCCCGGCGAACAGCGTGCCGCGCTGGCCGGTGCCCGTCGCGCCCGCGCCACCCGTGACGGTGGCCGACGGCGCGGCGCTCGTGGGTGAGCCGGATGCCGTGCTCGAAGACGTGGCCGCCGGTGTGGTCGATGGCGAAACGGTGGCGCTCGCGGGAGTGGTCGCACCGGCCCCGCTGGTGGTGTCGTCGTCGCTGCCACAGCGGCTCAGCGCGAGCAGCAGCAGGATGATGGCGAGGATCACCAGCAGCAGCGGGATGAGCCACGCGGGCAGCCGCCGCCCGCCGGTTGCTGCGCTCGATCCGGCCCCTGCTGAACCGCCCCGGCCCGTAGGACCGTTGGTGTGCTGACTCATGCGCTTCTCGCTTTCGTGATGTGCCTACGAGGGTGTTTCGATATCCGCACTGGCAACGACCTGAATCAGGGCCGGGGGCCACTGCCGCGGCGGTGGTGCTGGTGAATGTCCACGTCGTTGTGGGTCAGGTGGCACGCGAGAGCCACTGCTACTGCGGCCAAATCACCCAGGGCGAGCGCTGGACGACCACCCGGAGCGATCAGGAGGGCGAAATCTTGAGCCGAACGGGTGGGCCGACGCCCCATCGCTGGCTCCCGGTCACCCTGCGTGATGAAGTTCATCCATGACTTCCGACACTGCTCGTCCGGCGCTTCGTCGCTATCTGAGCGCTCTTGTCATCGCACTCACCGCGGTCGCCGTCTACCTGGGGGCCGCGCACGCCGGCGAAATGCACTCGCAGGCCAACGTTTCCCTGAGCGGCGTGCCGGATCCCCAGGGTCGGACCTGGGCCTAGAGCCACGACCGGTGCACCCACACGAGGCCGGACATCAGCTCCCAGATCGCATAGACGCAGTCGTACCGGCCCGGCCGCCCCGACCCTCACTTCGGGGCGACCGGTGTTCAGCAGGAACCCACCCGGACGGCGTGGCTCAGCGGGCGTGGCTACCGGTGCCGTAGGTGTCAGGGCCTCCTTCGGCGGCGCGGGCGACCTTGGCCCGGGCCGCGTCGGCCTGCTGGCTGATCGAGGGCGCCCGGCCGATCTGCTGGCGCACGTTGTGCTTCTCGACGTCGTACGTGGCCAGGGCGGACTCCCACCGGGCCTGCATCGGCCGGATCCCGCCACCGCCGACAGCCACCACGATCACGCCGACCAGGGCGGCCAGCGTCGCGTAGAGAACACCGTTGACGACGTTCTGGGCGATCTCCAACTGGTCCAGGGCCGCGATCACGCCGAGGGCCAGGATCAGGATCGATGCGGCGTTGGCCAGCAGCTTTCCGTAGGACAGGCCGCCGAGGCTGCCCTCGATGAGGGTCTTGGCGCCGGCCGCGACCGCCGAGGCGATCACGATGATGACGACGGCCACAAAGACCTTCGGCAGGTAGGCGATGACCGCCTGCAGGTAGCCGCTGATCGGGTTCGGGCCGAAGACCCCGAACGCGGTCGACAGCACGAACAGCATGATCGTGTAGAAGAGCAGCTTGGCCAGGATGTCCGACGCGTCGTACTTCGACTGCTCCAGGGCCTTGCCGACCCCGCCGCGCTCCACGGCCTTGTCGAAGCCGACCCGCTCCAGGATCCCGTTCAGGACGCGGGCCAGGACCTTGGCGATGATGTAGCCGATCACCAGGATGAGCAGGAAGACGATGAGTTTCGGTACGAACGTCGCGACGTTCGACCAGGCGTTGCTGACCCCGGTCGAGTAGTCGACCTTGGTCACGGGCGTGAGGGCACGCATGATGAGTCCTTCCATGGGCAGAGGAGCTGACAGTCGGTCGATGGGCCTGGTGAGAGATCAGGCCGAAGACGCACCTCGCCCGCATCCGGCCGGGGCCGGTGACGTCGAGGTGATCTCTTGCTGACGAAGACGGGGCGCAGCCGCAGCCATGACGCATGTTTTTCGGCGACTCGCTCACCTAGTCAGGACGGCGCTCGTCCTGCGCCAGGTCTCAGCCGGCGGACCAGCCCGAAAGCGTTGCAAACAAGACATAGACGCCGATAACCTGACCAACGATTGTGGTGGGTGAGGCTCGGGCCACCGGGCATGGGGGATTCCCCGGAGGGGTGTGGACATGCTGGCCAGACGTCTGTTCCGAAGCATTCTCACTGTGGCTCTGGTGGCAGCAGCGGTGGTGGTGCTGCCGCAGTCGTCGGCCCAGGCTGAGACCTGGGGCCCGTACCACATCATCAGCCGGACCTCGTTCAAGTGCCTGGACGACCCCAACTCGTCCCAGGCCGACAACACCAGAATGATCATCTTCTCGTGTGGCTACGACGCCAATCAGCACTGGTGGAACGATGACACCCCCGGCGGCAGCTACTGGTGGATCCGCAACGGCTCCAGCGACAAGTGCCTGACCGTCCAGGGTGCTTTGAAGACCAACAACATCCCCGTCATCCAGTACACCTGCAACACCGGCGCCAACGAGCTGTGGACCTGGGAGGACCAGGGCTACGGCGTGACGATCCAGAACTCGGTGGGCCTCTGGCAATTCTCCGAGGCCTACAAGATCCGCAACGCCAAGAGCGGCAAGTGCCTCACCGTCACCAACAACGGAACGGCCAACAAGTCCACGCTCGTGCAGTTCGACTGCACCAGCCCCGGTGTCAACGAGTGGTTCCAGGACCAACTGCCGGTGTAGGACGCGACCGCGGAGCCTGCAGGCACCGATCGGGTTGAGTCGCCCTGCCGGTGGCAGTTGCCGGGGCATGCGCGGCGCTACGAGCCGGGCTGCCGGAAGGGGACTTTCGGCGCCGATGGGCGGGCATGGTCAGCGGATGGGGCGCTGAGCGCAGGCAGGATCAGCCCCCGTCCTGGCGGTCATGGCGGTCATGGCGGTCATGGCGGTCAGGGCGACCATCAGGACGAGCTGCCGGCTCGGGTCGGCCCGGATCCGACGGGTTGCCTCCATCCCGCCCATGACCGGCATGCGGCAGTCCATGAAGACCACGTCGTCGTCTCCGCACGGGGGCGCCGTGACGCCCCCTGCTGCCCGTCCTTGACGATGTCGACGCACATTCTCACGTGGTGAACATCGCTCGGGCGACGAGAGTTGTTTGGGGGTATCACGTGTCAGCCGCGTCGAGCCTCCTCAGAGGGCAGGAGCAGTTTCCGGTATCTCGCACGGACTCGTAACGAATCGCCGCTTACCTCAGTCCGGTTGCGGATATGGCGCCCCCCGCGCACCAACAGGTCCGCGCCCGTGGGGGTTTGGGACGGGGGAGACCCGGCCACGCGGACAGTCCTTCGTGACTCTTGATTGCCTGGACGAGCTCGTGCCGGTACGTTCCGCCGGCATAGCAACGGGCAGGCCGGCATCTGATGAAGCACCTCCACCGTCGCGCAATCTGAGTCGGGGGAACAGTGCGCACGAGATTAATCAGCGGGACGGCCATGGCCCTCGCGGTCGCGTCGTTGATGGTCCCCAGCGAGACGGCAAGCAGCATGGCGGCGCCGAGAAGCGCCGCAACGACGACTCAGCACTCGATCACGGCAGCGCTCCAGGTGCGGGGCACGCCCATCCGTGTCGGCCGTGCGGTGTCATTCGCCTTTGCCGGCAGCAAAATTGATTCGCGCTTCCACATGGCGGCCAGCAAGCTGTCCTTCGGCGACAAGACGTCCGTTCGGGTTTCGAGCCTGTCCGGGAGCAAGAGTCACCGGTACAAGCACAAGGGTGTCTACACCGTGACCTTCCGGCTCGTGGACTCGGGCGGACAAGTCGCACTCAAGAAGCGAACAATTGTCGTTGCCGGGGCCAATACGCTCAAGTTCCGGGCGACTACTCGCCGCCTGCCTCCTCACGCGGTCGCCGCAGTGCGCGCTGTTGACGCGGCGCATCTTCGAATCACCCTGCTCAAGGGCACGTCCCTGCCCCCGTTGGGGTCGACCCTGGTCGTGGCGCCAGGTGGCGTGGTCCCCCGAGGTGCTGCAATCGTTGTTCGTGCTCGGTCGTCGGACGGCACCGGTCGACCTGTGCTCCAAGGTCCGAACGCAGGCCTGAGCGACATCTACTCGACGTTGCGAACCGCGACCACGACCAAAGTGCCGAACAAGATCCGGCTCACACAATACGGCGCCGGCGGCCTTCCCATGGGAAGGATCTGGGCCGCGAGCACGGCCGTTCCGTTCTCCTGTCATGCCGCTCACACTGATCGGCCGATCAAGGTCACGGCTGACCTCTCGCAGACCCGCATAGAGCCAACGATCGACCTCGGTGCAAGAACCTTCCAGCTCATCGTCAACGCCAAGCCGACCTTCTCGTTGGGCGTCTCCTTCGCAGGCACCGCAGACTGTTCCCTGGGCGACTACTTCGCGCTCAACATCCCCGTCCCCGCCGTCCCCGGGCTGGTGGTGAGCATCAGTCCGTACTTCAAGTTGACCGCGTCCGGCACCATCAGCGCCAGCGTTTCCTACTCGCCGACGTTCACCATGCAGGTGATCAGGTCGCCCTCGCGAAGCGTGAACATCCTCCAACTGACGTCCCATGCCTCCGCTGAGGCGACTGGCGCGGCGTCGGTGAGCCTCGAGGGTGGGCTCAGCCTGTCCGTCTCGGTGGCTCAGGCAGCGGGCTTCGAAGCGCAACTGGGTCCGAAGATCTCCGTCGAGGCATCGACGTCCACCGCGAACGGCGGCCAGACCTGCGTCACGGCCAAATCGGCAATCGAGGCGTCGGTCAGGCTTTTCGCCCACGTGATGTTCTGGAGCAAGGACGTCTCTTTGTACGACGGTGAGTTCTACAAGACCACCCTGTTCAACAAATGCACTCCAACCGGGACCACCGGCGGCGCTCCCTCTGGCTCGGGCTCGGGCTCCAGTGAGGGTTCGCCCAGCGGTAGTGGTAGCGGTGGCGGTGGCGGTGGGACAGCGCTACCGCCAGGACCGGCATCGGTCACGGCCGCCAACAACAACGGTCAGATGGGTGTGCAACTGGTCAACTTCCCGCTGGGAACCGCCTACTACTTCTGCCACGCCGGCGACTCAGCAGCATTCCCGTCCGGCGGAACGATCACCGGCCGTGGTCAGATCACCCTGACTCGATTCAATGCCACCTTCCAGTCAGGGCTCTGCGCCGGGTCGGGTAACACGTGGATCGGCTTCCAGGCACCAGACGGCCAGGATTACTTCAGCAACCAGGTAAATCTGGTGTACGTCCCCCCGACGGTGACCGCCTCCAACAACAACGGGCAGATGGCGGTGAACCTCGCCAACTATCCGCTGGGGACCACCTACTACTTCTGTCACGCCGGGGACCCATCGGATTTCCCGACAGGAGGCAGCCTCATCGGTCAAGGCCACTTCTCGGTCACGTCGTCGTCATCGTCGTACTCGTCGGGGATCTGTTCGGGTTCAGGCAACAGCTGGATCGGCTTCCAGGCGCCGGACGGCCATGACTACTACAGCAACCAGGTAGGGCTGCACTATTCACCCCCTACGGCAACGGCCTCGAACAACAACGGGCACATGGCCGTCCAGTTGGGGAGTTTTCCGCTGGGGATCACGTACTTCTTCTGCCACTCCGGGGTCCCGGGTGATTACCCGAGCGGCGGCGTGGTCACCAACCACGGTCAGGTCAACGTGACATCTGCTGACCAGGATCTGTCGTCGGGGCTCTGCTCGGGACGAGGGAATGCCTGGATCGGGTTCCAGGCTACTGACGGCCACGACTACTTCAGCAACCAGGTCGACCTCGTCGCTGCTGCTACCCCGGGCGCCGGCGTGACGGCCGCCAACAACAACGGGCAGATGGCCGTCCAGGTGACTGGATTTCCCCTGGGCATCACGTACTTCTTCTGCCACTCCGGGGTCCCAGGTGACTACCCGAGCGGCGGCGTGATCACCAACCGCGGCCAGGTCAACGTGACATCTGCCGGCCAGGATCTGTCGTCAGGGCTCTGCTCGGGCCGAGGGAATGCCTGGATCGGGCTACAGGCAACCGATGGGGCCGACTACTTCAGCAACCAGGTCGATCTCTACGCCCCACCCACGGCTGGTGCCGATGTGCATGTCACCGGGAACAACGGGAACCTCGACGCTCAGTTCTCTGCGTTCCCCACTGGAGTCACCTACTACTTCTGCCACGCCGGCGACCCGTCCGGATATCCCACTGGCGGTTCGGTGCCCAGCCACGGCCAGATCACGATCACGTCACCGAACCAGTCGTTTGGATCGCTCTGCTCAGGCGCGGGGAACTCGTGGATCGGGTTCCAGGCGACCGACGGCCATGACTACTACACGAATCAGATCATCCTGTAGCGCCAGTAGCGAGACGGGCCATGCTGCAGACGGTTGCCACCGGCGGCCGTTCCGGCCACCGCGCAATCGCCCGGCCGGATCGATGCGGCGTCAGCAGCAGCTTTGCGAAGGACAGGCACGGGGGCGCCGGATCAGCGGGTGCGGTGAGCCAGGCAAGGCTGCGTCAGGCGGTCGAGAACGTCGGACAGCTATTGTGCGGTGCCGTGTTTGGCCAGGACGTCACTCATTCCGGCGTCCAGGCAGGCCTGGGGCTCGTCGTTTTCAGTGCCGGCGGCCATGGCGATGATCGGGACGAGCTGCCCGCTCGGGTCGGGCCCGAATCCGCCAGGTCGCCTCCATCCCGCCCATGGCGGGCATCCGGCAGTCCATGGTCACCGCGTCTGACTCCCCGGACAGGGCTGTCAAGGGCGGCCGTGACGGCCTGCTGCCCGTCCTCGACGATGTCGAATGCTGTCCGTCACGGCTGTGTGCCCACGAGGGACTGCGCGCGCGGCTCGGGGACTCCCAGGATGAGCAGGCTGGTGATCGTTGCCGCGCGGGCGTCGAGGGTCCCCGTGGCGAGATGGTTGTCCGCGATGGCGAACACGGCGGCATAGGCGACCTGGCTGAGAATGTCCGCGGGCAGGTGTCGACCGAACACCGCGCTGTCCTGGCCTCGTTGCACGAGGTCGGCCAGGATCGTGTCGACCGGTCCCAGCAGTTCGTGGATCTCCGGCCCGTATTCGCCGCGCCGAAGCGCCAGCAGCACGCGGTAGCGGTGGGTCAGGGGCCACAGGCGGGCGATGAAGTCGACCCACACCGTCTCGGCTGCTCCGGTGGAGGCGTTCACCTCCTTGAGCACGGCCAACATCTCGTCCACGGCCCGCTGGGTGAGGGTCCGCACGAGGTCGGTGCGGTTGGGAAAGTGGCCGTAGACCGTGCGACGGACCACCCCGGCCGCCGAGGCGATGTCGCCCATGCCGGCCTCGGGGTTGCGTCCCAGAACCTCGAGGGCGACGTCGAGGATGCGCTGGCGGGTGTCGTCCGTGGAGCGCGCCCGGGCGGAGTCGATCTGCATCTGCTCACTATTGCACAGCAGTGTGCAATCGAGTAGGTTGCACAGCGGTGTGCATTGCACACCACTGTGCAGCCGTTGGCTGCTCATCGATTCGAGCGCCAGGAGAACCCGGCCATGACCACCTCGACGTCCGCCTCCCTCGTCCGCCCGTTCACCGTCGCGATCCCGGACTCCGACATCGACGACTTGAAGCAACGACTGGCCAGAACGCGCTGGCCGGCCCCGGAGACCGTCCCGGACTGGTCGCAGGGTGTCCGCCTGGAGAACACCAGGTCGCTGATCAACTACTGGGAGCGGGAGTACGACTGGCGCCGGTTCGAGTCGCAGCTCAACCGCTTCCCGCAGTTCCTGTCGCAGATCGATGGGCTCGACATTCACTTCATCCATGTCAAGTCAAAGAACCCGAACGCGATGCCCCTGCTCCTGACCCACGGATGGCCCGGATCGATCGTCGAGTTCCTGAAACTCATTGGCCCGCTGACTGACCCGGTGGCATTCGGAGGGAATCTCGAAGACTCGTTCGACGTCGTCGTCCCGTCGCTGCCCGGATTCGGGTTCTCCCAGAAGCCGACCGAAACGGGGTGGAACGTCGTCCGCATCGCCGGCGCGTGGGCGCAACTCATGAAGCGTCTGGGCTACGAGCGCTGGGCCGCTCAAGGCGGTGACTGGGGTTCGGTCGTGACCTCCGCCCTCGGGGTCATGCGCCCTGAGGGTCTGCTCGGCATCCACCTGAACAGTCCCTACGCCTTCCCCGCGCAGATCCCCGACACGCTGTCGAGGCAAGAGCAGTACGCCGTGGACACTCTCGCCCTTTACACCGGCGACATGGGTGGAGCCAATCACCTTCAGGGCACGAAACCACAGACCATCGGCTTCGCCCTGGCCGACTCCCCGGCCGGTCAGGCAGCCTGGATCTACGACAAGTTCCAATCCAAGACCGACAACAACGGGCTCGCCGAGGACGCCCTCAGCACCGACGAGATGCTCGACGCCATCTCGATCTACTGGTACACCAACAGTGCCGCGTCGTCCGCCCGGATCTACTGGGAGAACAAGGGTGGCAGCATGGCCGGCCCCCAGTTGACGCTGCCGGTCGCGGTGACGGTGTTCCCCCGCGACATCCCGCTCCTGCCGCGAAGCTGGATCGAAGACAAGTACACCAACTTGATTCACTACGGCGAGGCCGACAGGGGAGGGCACTTCGCCGCTTTCGAGCAGCCCGAGATCCTGGTCAGCGAGATCCGCACCGGCCTCAGGAGCCTTCGCTCCTGAGCGCACCGAACAGGGGACCAGCTCAGCGGGTGGGGTGAGTCGGACGCAACTGCTGCTGCTGCGTCAGGCGGGTGAGAACGTCCGTGAGCTGTTGTGCAGTCCAGGGTTTGGGCAGGAAGTCACTCATGCCGGCGTCCAGGCAGGCCTGGCGCTCGTCGTCGTAGGTGTTGGCGGTCATGGCGATGATCGGGATGAGCTGCCCGCCCGGGTCGGCCCGGATCCGGCGGGTCGCCTCGATCCCGCCCATGACCGGCATCTGGCAGTCCATGAAGACCGCGTCGTAGTCACCGGACAGGGCCGCGGTCACGGCCTGAGCTCCGTCCTCGACGATGTCGACGCGCATCCCGCGCTTGGTGAACATCGCTCGGGCGACGAGCTGGTTGGTGTGGTTGTCCTCGGCCACCAGCACCCTCAGGTGCGAGAGCACCGAGTGGTCAGCGGGCCCGGGGTCGCCGGCCGGCACCTGGCGCACCCGCTCGGTGGCTCGGGGCAGCTGCAGTTCGACGGTGAAGGTGGTGCCCTCACCGGGGCAGGAGGTGAGGCTGATCGTGCCGCCCATGGCATGCACGAGGCCGGCGGCGATCGACAGGCCCAGCCCGGTGCCCCCGTAACGGCGGGTGATGTCGGTGGCCGCCTGCTGGAAGGGGATGAACAAGCGTTCCTGCTGTTCGGGATTCATGCCGATGCCGGTGTCCACGACCCGGATGCGCAGAAGGTCCCCCTGCCCGTCGAGGCCCAGGGTGACCGATCCGGACGGGGTGAACTTGACCGCGTTGCTGACCAGGTTGGTCATGATCTGGCGCAGCCGGAGTGGATCGCCCCAACGGTCGGCGCCCAGACCGTCGTCGATCACCAGGCGCAGATCCACGCCGGCCTGCTGGGCGACAAGACGGGAGGGCAGCAGGGCCTGGGCCGCGATGTCGAGCAGATTGAGCTCGATCGATTCCAGTTCCACGCCCCCGGCCTCGATCTTGGCCAGGTCCAGTCCGTTGTTCACGATGTCGAGCAGCGCCCGGCCGGCGGCATCAGCCGTGCCGGCCCATTCGCCCGCGTCCGGATGGCCGGGGGATTCGGCCAGCAGTGCGGTGAAGCCGAGGACACCGTTCAGGGGAGTGCGGATCTCGTGGCTCATCGTCGTCAGGAAGCGTGACTTCGCCTCCGAGGCGGCCTCGGCGGCCGCGCGGGCCTCGTGCAACTGCTCGTTCGCCCGCTGCAGGGCGCCGGCCCGCTCGGCCAACTCGACCTCCGCCCGCCGCGCCTGGGTCAGGTCGCGCACGACGTACACCCGCTCCGACGTGCCCGTGCTCTCATCGTGCAGGTGCATCCCCGCGACTTCGACGGGCACGACGTGTCCGTCCTTGTGCCGGATCCGGGTCAGGTGCACCGCGCTCTTGGATCCCGTGTTCAGCTGCCGTCCCAGGGCAACGAACTGCGCGGCGCTCTGCTCGTCCGCAGCCAGCACCGCGGTGTCAGGCAGCGCCAGCAGTTCCTGAAGGGAGTAGCCCGTCAGCTCGGTGTAGGCGTCATTGACGTAGGAGATCGCCAGATCGTCGCGGACCAGCACGCCCTCGCCCAGATCGCTCAGAATGCCGAGCAGGCGCTCGTGCCGGTCGTGCTGCAGTCGCAGTTGCGCGTCCAGGCGCTGGCGCTCGGTGATGTCGTGAAACACCGCGACGGCTCCACGTCCAGTCAGGCCGAAGGCGGCCAGGTCGATGGGCCGCCCCGTCACGCTGATCGTGACGCCTTCGGGCCGAGCCGGATTGCGGATCACCATGTCCACCAGATCCGTCGACTCCCCGGCCAGGGCCCGCACCAGCGGCATCTCCTGCTCCGGGAACGGCGTGGATCCGTCCAGGCGGAACATCCCGTAGTGCTCCTGCCATGGTTCCGGGCCCTCGACGTCGTCCCCGACGCCGAGCATCGCCTTGGCGGCCGCGTTGTGCAGGATGAACTGCCCCTGCGAATCCACCACCCCGACGCCGTCGCCGATGCTGTCCAAGATCGCCGTGAGCAGGCCGGCATCGCGGCGGGAGGCGGCTTCGGCGCGGCGCAGGTCCTCGATGGCTGCGCGCGCCTGCTTCAGCGCGCCTCGACGCGACGGAAGAAGCCCCTGCACGAGGTCGCGCAGTGACGCCATGACTCCTGCGTCGACCGCCGGGGCCCTCGTCTTGACGATCAAGTGGCGGTGATCGTCCGCAGGAGGGGCGCAACCACGCGATCGGCGGCATCCGAGCTGGTGGTTTCAGCTCCAGGTGCTGCTGGACCAGGGGCCACCCATCCAGGTCTTGCCGGTCCAGGTGCTGTCGACCCAGGTGCGCCCGGCCCAGGTCTCGCTGACCCAGGTGCGCCCGCTCCAGGAGGAGCCGACCCAGGTGCGTCCGGCCCAGTCCTGGCTGGTCGTCCACGTGGAGCCGGTCCAGTTCGAGCCGGCGTAGGTGCCGGCGTTCCAGCTGGTGCCGGCCTTGACCGACGCGGCCCAGGTGCTCGCGTTCCAGGTGTGTCCGAAGATGTCCTTCTCGCCGACGAGCTGAACTCCGTCGAGGACGAGGTGGGCGCTGCCGCGGGTGGCCTCCACCGAGCCGGTTCCGGTGCCGTACTGGCTGGTGGAGGTCAGGGTGGCGCTCGCCGGGACGGTGGCGGCGGACTTCACCGCGGCCGCCACGTTGATCAGCCCGGCCCCGGCGGTGAGCGTGGTCGTCTTGGGAAGCGCGGTCGCGGTGTGGACGAGCAGCCACTTGGCCTGGTCCGGGCTCAGGCTGGGCTTGGCCGCCAGCAGGAGGGCGGCGGCCCCGGAGACCACGGCGCTGGCCTGGGAGGTCCCGCTGCCGCGGGTGAACCTCGTGCCGACCCTGGAGGTCGGGTTGGAGGTGTCCACGGCTCCACCGGGCACCCGCAGGCCCAGGATGTGCGCGCCGGGAGCGACCACGTCGACGTGCCGCTGGGCGTTGCCGCGCTGGGAGAAGGCCGGAACGGTGTCGTCGGAGGTGGCCGCGGTGCCCATCGGGTCCTCGGCGCCCACGGACAGCAGGTTGGGGTTCAGGGCCGGGTTGGCCAGGAACGGGCGCGAGGAGCCGTCGTTGCCACCGGCAACCACGACCATGATGCCCTTGCGCCAAGCCGTCTCGGCGGCGAAGGCCAGAGGGTCGGAGCGGTAGTCCTGGGTGGAGCCGGTCCCGTAGGAGAGGTTGAGGACGCGGATGTTCAGGCCCGGGTCGTGAGCGTGCTGGGTGACCCAGTTGACCGCGGCGATGACCTGCGTGACGTCGGCCGTGCCGTCGCCGGCCGCGACCTTGATGTTGATGATCCGCGCGCCCGGGGCGATGCCGTTGAAGGAGGTCGTGCTGGCCGCCGAGGCCGGGCTTCCGTCGCCGTCGCGCCCGGCGATGATGCTGGCCATGTGCGTTCCGTGCCCGAATCCGTCGATGTACTGCGACGAGGGCGACTGCGAATCGAACGACAGATCCGGACCGTTCACCACATTGGTGCCCAGTCCGGCCACCTTCGCCACTCCGGTGTCGATGACCGCGACGTCGACGCCCTGCCCGGTGTCCCCACCGGCCCACGTGGTGCGGGCGCCGACGAGGCTCGCGACCTGAGCCAGGGAACCCAGGTCGGAGGCGTCGTAGCCCAGTCCCGCTTGAGTCGACGCCTGAGTCGAGGTCTGAGTCGACGCCTGAGCCGCGGTGGCGCTCGTGGCTCCTACCGCCGCCAGAAGAGTCAGCACCGCCGTGCTTCGAGCGGTCCGGCTCCAGTGCCGCCGTGACTGGCCTGCGTTCATCGGTCGGTGTACTCCCGTCGTCCAGCGCCAGTGCTTCCGACGTCAGTGCATCACGCTGAGTGATGGAACGTCAGTGCTGACGGTGCGCTTCACTCGACCGGGCGCATCGCGCTCACCGCGCGTGCCGGCAGCCACGGCGCCGCCCTGCTCTCGACGGTCACCACCAGTGCGGGGACACCACCGGTGCCTTTACGTTCTACGGGCTGCCGTCACGGTCTTGACCCGGTACATGGCGGCATCGGCCTCGCGCAGCAGCGCGGCCGGGCTGCTGAAGACGACGTCGCTGGTGGCTACCCCGACACTGGTTCCGACGGTGACGCTGTGGCCTTCCAGGTCGAACGGCTCGCCGACCTTGCGCCGGATCCGCTCGACCACCTCGTGCAGCGTGGTGTCGTCGATATGCGGCAGCAGCACCGCGAACTCGTCGCCGCCGAGGCGGGCGACCAGGTCGCTGCCCCGCACGGCCTCGGCCAGTCGGCCGGCGACGGCGCTGAGCAGAAGATCGCCGATGTGGTGGCCCAGCGTGTCGTTGATCTTCTTGAACCCGTCAAGGTCGCAGAACAGCACCGCGTACCGATCCGAGCCCGCGCCCTCGCCCTCGGCGAAGGCGCTCTGCAGGTGCTCCAGAAACTGCATCCGGTTCGGCAGGCCGGTCAGCGCGTCGTGCAACGCGGCGTGCCTCAGCCGTTCCTCCAGCTGCCGGCGCTCGTCGATGTCCGTCAGTGCACCGACCAGTCGCTCGACGGTGCCCTCGGCCCCGGGCACGCCGATCGCCCGGCACGACATCCACCGGTAGGCGAGGTGCCCGGTCAGCACCCGGTGCTCGTTGAGCAAGACTCCGGCCTCGCCGTTGACGCAGGCGTTCAGCGCCCGGTGCAGGGCGGCCAGATCGTCCGGGTGCACCCGCGAAAACCATTCCGCCGGTGAGCAGTCCAGCTCTCCCGAGGGAACACCGACCACAGTCCGCCAGCGATCGGAGTAGAACACCGTGTTGTCGCTCAGATCCCAGTCCCACAGGCCGTCGTTGGCCGCCCGGGCGGCCAGGGAATAGCGCTCCTCGCTGACGCGAAGATGCTCGGTCAGCCGGCGTTCGCGACGATGGACGGCCTGCAGGTCGTCCCGGCTGCGCCGTTGCTCGAAAGCCAGGGCCAAGAAGGCCGACCAGTCGTTGAACGGTTCGCGGCCCTCCAGGCAGAGCGCCGCAACGTTCGACGGCGCGGCCAGGATGCCCCACAGCGTGTCCTCGGAGCGGACCATGACGACATGGGCGACCTCTCCCGCGCCGGCGTCGATCTGGTCGATCAGGGCTGAGGGCGGAAAGGATTCGGCCGCGATCGACGTCCCGACCAGACCGGCGGCCGCCAGGTCCTGGCCGTAGACGCCGGTTATGGTGAGCTCGCCAGGCTCTGCCTGCCGGTCGTCCTGCGCCCACATGGCCAGGCAGCCGGCCGAGGCGTTGGTCCGTCCGAACCATGACAGCATCGCCGGGTCCTGCTGGTCTGATCGCAGCAATGCGACGCCGACCTCGTAGTGCGCCTCCAGCCGGCGCTCGACCGCACCCCGGAAGTCGGCGCTGGCGCGGGCCTCGAACTCCCGCATCGCCATGGTCAGGTCGATCAGCCGGCCGTCCATCAGCGGCCGGGGCGCCCCGGCCGCAGCCAGGCCGTCCGTGTACGCGCGGATGACGGCGATCACCTGACGGATCGTCTCCGCCCGCGGCCCGAGGTCGTACAGGTCCTCGACGAGTGACTCGATCGCGGCCGGCTCGTCCAGCAGCTGTTCGGTCGGATCGTCGAACAGGGCAGCGATCTTGGTCGCGAGGACGTCCAAGCGGCGCAGCATGCTGCTCGGCGGCGTCGCCTCGGGCGCCAGAGCGTCGCGCAGCCCGGCGGCCAACTGCAGCCCGCCGCCGGCCTGCCGCCGGATCAGGTCCTGTCCGCAGCCGCAGGACTGGCGAATCATCAGGGTCGCGCTGCCCAGATGAACCCCGGGCCTCACCTCCTCGCCGTTGATCTTGGCGATCAGCAGGTCTCCCGCCAGTTCGCCGAGCCGGTCGAGCGGCACCGCCACGGTGGTCAGCGGCGGGCGAACCTGGGAAGCCTCGGCCGTGTTGTCGAAGCCGACGACGGCTAGGTCGCCCGGCAGTGACCAGCCGGCTTCGCGCACCGCCTGCATCAGTCCGATCGCGTTGGGATCAGTCGCGGCGATCAGCGCCTGCGGTCGGGCACCGGCCGCAAGCATCAGTTGACCGGCCCGGTATCCACCGCCCAGGAGGTTGTCGTCGGCCGAGAAGAACAGCGAGTCGTCCGGGTCGATCCCGTGCCGGCGCAGGGTGCTGCGGTAGCTGTCGAAGCGCTCGCGGATGTCGCTCTGGCGCAGGTCTCCGACGAAGGCGATCCGCCGGTAGCCGTGACCCAGCAGATGCTCGAGCGCCGCCTCGATCCCTCCGGCGTTGTCGGGCAGGACCGAGGGGCACTGCAGGCCCTCGACCTGCTTGCTCATCGTGACGAACGGCATTCCCCGGGAGCTGAGGCGGTGCAGGTACGGCGGCCGGACCGCCTCCACCAAGCTGATCACACCGTTGAACCGCTCCCAACCGATCGGCACGTCGAACTGCGGCGCCGTCAGGCGCTGGGACATGTACCCGGTCAGCGCCGGATCGAGGGTCTGGACCACCACCACCCGGCCACCGGCGGCTGCGGCCGCACGATTGATGCCACCCACCAGGCCACCGAAGTAGGGGCCACCGGGGATGGGTGAGAAGACCCCGATCAGCAATGGCCGGTGCACGGGCGACCCTTCCCGGCGCGTACGCCGTGTTCGTGGTGGAGCAGTGCATGGTCGATGTCGAGCCTCGCTGGCGCACAAAATCGTCGACGGTGCCCGTACCTCTCACGCTGCCGCTCGCGCCTACACTGCCCATTCTGGTCCTACGACCGCATGCTGACCGTCGACTCAGTCCGCAACCATTCAGTTATCGGTCTCTGCTGGGCGGTGCTGAACTCCTGACTCGCTCGTGCGCAGGACCTGTCAGTCCGGCGATGAGTTTGACTGGTCTGGGCAGTCTGGTGACTCGTGAGGTCTTCGGAGACGCGAGCAGGAGGCGGCCATGGCGACGTACGTTTTGATCCACGGGGCCGGGAGCGATGCGTGGTATTGGCATCTGGTGGCGCCGCTGCTGGTGGAGCGGGGGCACGAGGTGGTCGCCATGGACCTTCCGGTGGGTGACGAGTCGGCGGGGCTCGCCGAATACACCCAAGTGGTGCTCAGCGCGGTGGGCGACCGCAGCGAACTGGTCGTCGTGGGCCAGTCGCTGGGCGGGTTCGTCGCGCCGCTGGTGGCGGAGCGCCGGCCCGTCGAGCTGCTGGTGCTACTCAACGCGATGGTCCCGCGGCCCGGGGAGACCGACTGGTGGGCCGCAACCGGCCACCCCGTGCAGATCGGGCCCGACTTCGACCCTGTCGACGTTTTCCTGCACGACGTGCCCGACAGTGTGCGTGCGGAGGCTGGCGCTCATGCCGGCCCGCAGGCCGCCGAGCCGATGCGCCAGCCGCATCCGCTCAAGCGCTGGCCCGACGTGCCGACCCGGTTCGTGCTGGCCCGCCAGGACCGCTTCTTCCCGGCCGACTGGCAGCGCCGCGTCGTGCGTGAGCGCCTCGGGATCGAGCCCGACGAGATCGACGGGGGCCACTGCGTCGCCCTCAGCCGCCCCCGGGAGCTCGTGGCGGTGCTCGAAACGCTACGGTCGCGCACGGCCGCTCAAACAGCGCCGATAGCCTCGAAGGCGTTATGAGTCGTCCGGAACCGGTGGACTGGGAGATCGAGGAGGAGCGGCTGTCGGCCCGCGGATACGCCGCTGACGACGCCACGGGCTGGTTCGAGGAGCTGTACGCCGCCGGTGCGGCGGGCCGCGTGACCCTGCCCTGGAGCCGCGAGGATCCCCACCCGCTGTTGGTGGCGTGGGCGCGCCAGCATCGGGTGCGGGGCGCAGGCCGGCGGGCCGTGGCCGTCGGCTGCGGTCTGGGCGCCGACGCGGAGTACCTCGCCGCCCTCGGCTACGACACGGTGGCCTTCGACATCTCTGCGACGGCCGTTACCCTCGCGCGCAGTCGCTGGCCCGCTTCCACGGTGCGCTACCTGGCCGCCGACCTGCTCGCGCCACCGATCGAGTGGCACGCTGCGTTCGACTTCGTCGTCGAGGTCATCACCGTGCAAGCGCTCCCTGAAGCTCTGCACCCGGTCGCGATCGCCAACATCAGCCGCTTTGTGGCGCCCGGCGGGACACTGTTGGTCATCGCCGCGGCCCGCGACGACCGTGTGCCCGTGGGCCCCACCGGTCCCTGGCCCCTACACCGCGACGAGGTGGAGGCCTTCGCCGCCAACCACCTCACCATCGGTGAGATCGAGCAGGTACCCGACCCGCGCCCACCGCACGAGCGTCGCTGGCGAGCCACCTTCCGCGCACCGAAAAAGGGCTGACCTGCAAGACTCCAGCCAGGGGTGCGTGTTCTCCCGAGCCCGGGTGATCGCCGGGTACAAGGAATGCGCGTCGGCACCCACCTCGAAAGCCAACGCGAGGTCGGCAGTCAGGACCGGGGTGCAGGCGATCGTCATCGCGTAACCATCGGCGACCCTGCCCACCCTGCGTTATCGGTACTGGACTGCGCGGCTTCATCCGCGGCTGCGCCTGCTGGGATGTTGATCGTGCCAAACACAACACCGCGGCCATAGAGATCACGGTCGGTGATCCCACGGGGTCAACACCATGACAGGTACGCCGCATCTTCGTCATGAAGGGTTCCTCACCCTGCACGACTTCCTTGCGACGTGCCTGCCGAACCATCGCCACCGGAAGCGGGAGCCACATCCGTGGTCATCTAGCCGGACAACTCACGAGGCGCTCGGGACGTGACCCGAACTCCCGAATTCAGAGCCTGGCCAAGCCTTCCGTCACAGAAGTGACAGAAGGCAGAGTCTGGCCAAGCCTTCCGTCACAGAAGTGACAGAAGGCCTGGCCAGGGCTTTAGTTGGCTCTCAGTCGGTGGCGAGACCCGAACTGCCAATCGCGACGGCGCCCTTGGCCAGAGCGGCTGAGGAAAGGTCGCCGTTACCCGCGATCTGGTAGGAGACCACGGTGCCGTCGGCCAGGCGGACGTTCAGCGAGCGACCGTCGGCGCTGACCGAAGCGTCGGTCGGTCCGCTGGCGGTTCCCGTGCTGGCGGCAACGGCGATGCTCAGGGCCAGGGTTCCGTTGTGGCTGATCCGGTAGGAGGAAATCGTTGCGCTGGCGGCGTTCACGGCATACGCAGTGTGACCATCCCTGCTCACGACCAGCCAGCACGCGGCGGCCTGGGTGTCGGAGACGGCGCCGCTGATCGTGTTCAGGACGTGCCGGTCGAGCCGGTACGACGATGCCGAGCCGGTCGCCGCTTCGGACACGATGATGTGGCCATTGTTGTCAAAATCGAAGCCGTAGGGCGTAGTGCCCGCGGCCGCCTTGGACTGGGCGGAGCCGAGACGGCCGCTGCCGCGCACCGCGAACGTGTCGATGTTGTTGCTCGCCTTCTCGGTGACTACCAGCGCGGAGCCGTCCGGGGTGAACGAGACCTGCGCGGCGTCGGTAAATCCGCCGGCCGGGTTGGGGGTCAGCGAGCGCTCGGAGTCGGGCAACGCAGAGAGGTGACCGGATCTGGTGTAGCGAAAACCGTTGACCGTGTCGCTGGTCTGGTTCAAAACGTAGGCCACGCCGCCGGTGGCGGTGATGCTGACCGGCAGTACCCCGCCAGACGAAATGGTGTCACGCGCGACCAGGCCGTGGTCGGTGATGGCCAGGGTGGACACCGAGTTGTCGCCGGCATTGACCACGAAGAGCAGGTTGCCCTCGCGCACGACGCCGTTCTGCGAGTGCAGTGACACGCCGGCGCCGAGACCGCCGGTGGGCACGGAACCGGTTGCTGTGAGGGCGCCGTCGGAGGTCCGGTCGAACACCTGGATGGCGTTGCCGGCGGCTGCGTTGGTGGCCTCGTAGACGTGGCCGACGACGCGCGGATGGTGGGCAGTGGTGGCGCTGGCCACGCCTGCGCCAGTGAACGTCATGGCGGTGAGGGCGACCGTGACCGGCAGGAGCCTGCGTCCGAGAATTTCTGTTCCTTTCGGAGGTTCACGATGACTGACATCGGGTGGAACCGACGCAGCCCTCGTTCCTAGTCCCGAACATCGGGCACGTAAGACTCCCGTGAGAATCCTGCAGCAATCCGTGTAAACCCAAGCACGGCAGAGGGATCCAATGTGACCGGGGCATTGCGGCGCGTGCGCGACGTAGCGACGGGCGCGCTCGGCAATCGCCGAGCAATCGCCGAGCTTCTTCGCCGCCGGCGCGCACTCGATCTGCCCGGCGACGATACGGTTCACCGCACCGACCGGCTGGCTGGCTGACCAGTTCGCGATGGACGGTCGCGTCGCGGTCTGTCGGCGGCTAGGGCTTGACTACTGGCGGCTGGGGGTGGTGGCGCTGGTAATGGCGAGCGACGCGGGCTCGGTTGCCGCAGCCGTCGGAGCACCATTCTCGGCGGGGGTGCTGTTTGATGAAGTAGAGCACGCACCCCGGGGCGAGGCAGGCCCGCAGCTCGGGTCGCTGGGGGCCGGTGAAGAGTGCTGCTGCCTGCTGCCCGAGCACCGACATCACGATCTCCGCTGGTGCGGCCGCGGAGCTGATGAGCTGGGTGGGGTCACCGCCGGGTGACCAGGCCAGCTGAAGCCAGGTCGGGGCCAGCGCGCAGGCCTGGTTGATGACGGCCACAGCGGTGGCGTGGTCATCGGTCGCTGACGTGGCGGCCGGACGCGGGTCGGCGGTGACCTCGCCCGCAAGGCGCCGCAACGCGTCACGTAACCCACGCAGGTTTGGCGCGAGCGCCTCTGAGGCATCGAGGGTGACGTCACCCGGGCCGAGGCTGCTGACCGACTGGGGCGGCAGCAGTGGAGCGAGCCGGTCGTGGACGGCAGCGATCCAGGCAGCCACGCCGGTTGGGTCACGCAGGGCGTCGTGCACGCCCTCGCGGTCGGCCCAGAGGGTGTTCATCAGCTCGACCGGGAGCGGCTCGCCCAGCAGAGGCGCCTGACCGCCGTCGGTTCGCTCGCTGACCATGGTTGCGACAGTACCACCAACTAATGGATGAACCTAGCAGCAACCATTTGACAGCCATCAAGGGGCCATGTCATGGTCCTAATGCCAACAGGCGCTTCAAGCCATTAGTGCTTGTCCGGTCGTCCTGCCCCCGCTCAGCTCAGAGAGGCACTCTCATGTCTACGCTTCCTCAGATCGATCCGGCCACCGCAACCGGCCCCGCCGCGCAGCTGCTCGGTGACGTGAAGAAGACCTTCGGCCTGGTCCCGAACATGACCAAGGTGATGGCCAACAGCCCGGCCCTGCTCAAGGGGTACCTGGCGCTGTTGGGCGCGCTGAGCGGTGGTGTCATCCCGGCGGGGGTAGGCGAGCAGCTGGCTGTTGCGACCGCGGAGGCGAACGGTTGCGAGTACTGCCTGTCCGCGCACACCTACATCGGTGCGAACGTCGCCAAGGTCGACGCCGACGAACTCGAGCGGGCCCGGCACAGCGAATCGCGCGACCCGCACACCGAGCAACTGCTGCGGTTGTCGCAGGCGATCCTGCGCGGACGTGGCCACCTCGACGACCACGTCCTGGCCGAGGCCCGCGCGGGCGGGGTCAGTGACGCCGAGATCGGCGAGATCGTCGGCCACCTGGCCCTCAACATCCTGACCAACTACTTCAACGTTCTGGCCGGCGTCGACAACGACTGGCCCGTCGTCACCCCGCATTCTCACGCCGCCTGAGCCCGCCAAGCGGCAGCAACCGACCAGGCCGGTGAACCGGAACCCCGCAGCCCGACAGGAGACCGCTGTGACCAGCCATCCACGAAGGACAAGCCTGGGACCGAGCAGTTCGGTCGGGTTCCACGCCGGCGAACTGGCCGTGCAGCAGCGGGCCGGCGTACTTGCGGCTGCGGCCCGGCTGTCCGGGATGCTTGCCGCACCTGACCTGCGTGGAGGTGTCGGTCGGTTCCTGACCGATCGGCGCCTCGCCGCCCTGAGCGCCCGCGACCCGGCCGGGAGGCTGTGGATCTCCCCGCTTGTCGGCTCCCCGGGATTCCTCCACGCGAACGGAGCCAGCACCCTGCTGATCCACACCACCGCGGCCGACGGGGATCCGTTGCACCACTTGGTCGCGGCCCAGCCGGTCGGGCTCCTGGCGATCGACTTCGCGACCCGCCGACGGGTCCGGATCAACGGTGCCCTGGCCAGGGTGTCGCCCGGCGAGCTGCAGATCGATGTCGAACAGGCCTACGGCAACTGCCCGCAGTACATCCAGCAACGAAACCTCCAGCCCGCCGCCGAAACTGCCGCCAGCAGTGGTGCTGCCGGTATCCGGCAGGCCCGGTGGGGCGGCACTCTGACCGCGGCCGACGTCACCCTGATCCGGTCCGCTGACACGTTCCTGCTCGGTACCACCCACCCCGAGCGCGGCAACGACGCGTCCCATCGGGGCGGCCCGGCCGGTTTCGTCCGGGTCGCCGCGAGAACGGGCCCCGGTGACGGCGGCGATCCGGTTGAGCTGTGGTGGCCGGACTATCCGGGCAACAACATGTTCAACAGCCTCGGCAACCTTGCCGTTGACCCCACCGCGGCCCTGTGGTTCGCCGACTTCGTCACCGGCCAGAGCCTGCACCTGTCCGGCGCCGCCACCCTCGACTGGAGCGCACCCAGCGGTGCCGGCGACGACGGCGGCACCGGACGACGTGTGCGGTTCGCTGTCCACACCGCCGTCGCCGGCCACCTGTACGGCCTGCGCGCCCCCGACGTCCTGCCCTATCCGCGTAACCCACCCCTCACGGACGGGCCGAGTGCCGGCCCGGACCAACCCTGAGCGCCGCCGGCCTACCGAAGGAGAATCCCGTGTCCGTGCCCCGCCCGCCGTTACCGCCTTTCGACCTCGACACCGCGACCGCGAAGGTTCAGGCCGCCGAGGACGCCTGGAACACCCGCGACCCGCACCGGGTCGCGGCCGCATACACAGAAGACTGCGTCTGGCGTAACCGAGACACCTTTTTGACCGGCCGGGCCGCGATCGTCACGTTCCTCACCGCCAAGTGGGACAAGGAACTGGACTACGTGCTGCGCAAGAGCCTCTGGGGATTCCGGCACGACCGAATCGCCGTCCGGTTCCAGTACGAATGGCACGACCGCGCCGATCAGTGGTTTCGCAGCTACGGCAACGAGCTGTGGGAGTTCGACGCCCACGGCCTGATGAGCCGCCGCGAAGCCAGCATCAACGACACCCCCATCACCGCGGGGGAACGGCGCTACTTCGGGACCCGCCCGGAGAGCGAGCGCGGCCCCGGCAACGACATCCCCCTGCAGTAGCCGGCCCGAACGCTGGGGTGAATAGGACACTGACCACGGATCTTCCGGCTCGTTTTGGCCGGCTCGTGTTCACGTCCACGCAGAGACACTCCGTCATGAACAGACCTGTGACGGCAGTGGTGGAGTGCCGCTGGGGGGCGGATCGGACAGGACCGGAGTGCCTCCCACCGGTGACGTCGGTCCACGAGAGATGGCGCGTCCGAGCGCCAAAACAAATCCGGGCCTCGGCTCGTCGGCTACCTTCGTCCGGCACCGAAGATCAGGTGCGGATCATTCTTGGGGGAGAATTGCCATGAAGACGAACACAACTGGCGCCAGGGTGCGTAGGCGGGCACTCGTCGCCGCTGCGGTCGTCATGGCTGCAGCCCTGTCCGGCGGAACCAGCCCGGCTCAGGCGGCTGCCGCCTTCAACCTTCCCCATCCGCGGATCAGCGGGCCGCCGTCGCCGTGCTCACCGCCACCCTCGGCGGTCAAGGTGAGAATCCTTGCCCCGGACGACGACACCGTTCTCGACCTGGACACCACGCCGTCCCTGAACGTGAGTGGCTTGCTCAAGGGCAAGGGCTCCAACGCCGTGACCGGCGTCGAGCTCTACCTCGACGACGTTGATCTCGGCAGCGCCGCGCCAGTGGCCACCACGGACCTGACCCGCACCAAGGGCGCCGACTTCCTCTGGGGGCGCAGCATCGCCCTGACGCCGGGCCACCATGTCCTGCTGGCCTGCGCCCGCAGCGCCGCCGGGCCGGTGGCGCTCGACAGCATCCACGTCGTCACCGCCGCGGTCACCACGCAGAGCCTGCCCGACGCGCTCACCGGCCACCCCTACTCGGCCCAGCTCACCACCACCGTGCCCAACCCGGCCTGGCAGATCGCCGGTGCCCTGCCGGCCGGGCTGACGCTGTCGAAGGCCGGGCTGCTGGCGGGCACCCCGACGACCCCGGCCGTGAGCGCGCTGCACCTGTCGGTCGTCGACCGCAAGCACGCCGGCATGGCGGCCTCCGCCGTCCTCACGCTCAAAATCACCACGCCCGGCCCGGCCTCCGGCACGGTCTGCGCCTGGGGTGCGGGGGAGTCCGGCGAACTGGGGGACGGGCACGCGTTCGACGCCGCCACCGCCACGGGCACGTCGGGCCCGGTCGGGGGCCTCAGCGGAGTCACCGCGGTGGCCGGCACCAGCCAGGCGGCGTTCGGGCTGCGCACCGACGGCACGGTGTGGGGCTGGGGGAGTGCGACCTACGGCCAGCTCGGGACGGCGGTCAGCGCCGACACCAGCACGCCGGCTCCCGTCGCGGGCCTGAGCGGGATCACCGCCGTGAGCGGGGGTTTCAGCACCGGATACGCGCTCAGGACGGACGGGACGGTGCTGGCCTGGGGCCTGGGCGGGTACGCCAATCTGGGCAACGGCACCTACGACGCCAGCAGCGCCAGCCCGGTGCCGGTCAGCGGGCTCAGCGGCGTCACCGCCATCGCCGGCGCCGGCCTGAGCGCCTTCGCGCTCAAGAGTGACGGCACGGTCTGGGGCTGGGGCCAGGGCGGGGAGGGCCAGCTGGGCGACCAGCCCGGCCTGAGCAACAGCTACAGCAGCAGCGTGCCGGTGCAGATCCCGGGCCTGAGCTCGATCACGGCGATCGCCGGCAACGTCGACAACGGGTACGCGCTCAAGAGCGACGGCACGGTCTGGGCCTGGGGCTGGGGTGGATCGGGCGCCCTGGGCAACGGCACCAGCGCCGCGGTCGCCGTGCCTGCGCCAGTGCCGGTCAGCGCGCTCACTGCCGTTACCTCGATCGCCGCCGGGGCTCACAACGGGTACGCCCTCACCAGTGACGGCTCCGTGTGGGACTGGGGTCAGGGAACCACCGGTGGCCTGGGCAACGGCAGCACCGCCGACAGCGACGTCCCGGTCAAGGTCAGCGCCCTGGCCTCGGTGACCGCCATAGCCCACGCCATCGGGTCGGCGCAGTACGCGGTGAAGAGCGACGGCACGGTGTGGGCCTGGGGCCTGGGCGACTACGGTGCCCTGGGCAACGGGCAGGGGATCGGCTCCTACCTGTACGTCAGCAGCGCTCCGGTGCAGGTCAACGGGCTGAGCGCGGCCTTCGGGGTGGCCGGGGGGCTGCGCTCGGGCTTCGCCCTGATCGCGGCCGGAGCCGGCTGTGCCGGGTAGAAATTCTGCTACTTGCCATGTTGGAAAGTATGAGCCATGCTTTCCAACATGGAAAGTTCAGAGCTCCCCACCGACCCTACCGAGGCCAGGTTCGCCCTCGCCGAAGCCCAGGCGGCCCGCGACCGGATGGCCGCCCGCCTGGTGCTGCCGTCCTTCTTCTACTCCTCCATCGGTACGGCGATCACCCTTCAGATCGCCACCAGCGCGCTCGCGCTGGGTCTAGACAAACCGTTCGCCTGGGTGGTGCTGGTGGCCGGGTTGGTCGTGTTCGCCGCAGTCGCCGTCGTCCAGTTGGCCCGGTTCCGGCGCCTGAACGGGGTGTGGCTCGGCGGCCTGGCCAGCCGGGTCGTGCTCGGCACGGCCAACATCACCTCCACCGCCTACGCCGGGGCCTGCGCCGTCGCGGTCTGGGCGGCGATCGCCGGCTACTGGTGGCTGGTGCCGCCGGCCGCGATCCTGGGGGGCCTCGCCTACGCGTGGTGCGGGCAGCGGTGGTGGCACTCCTACCAGGACGACCCGGCCCAGCGCCGGTTCGAGGACTCCAAGGCCGTGCTGCTCATCCTGCCGGTCGTCGCCGCCGCCGGGCTCGTCGTCCTGCTGGCCGGGCACTGATGCCCGACCTCGACGCCACCCTCCAGGCCCCCACCCGGCTGAAGCTGATGACCATGCTGACCGCCGTCACCGAAGCCGAGTTCTCCACGTTGCGCGACAGTCTGGACGTCAGCGACTCCGTGCTGTCGAAACAGGTGACGGCGCTGGCCGATGCCGGATACGTGCGCAGCCGCAAGGGGGTGCACGTGGGCCGGCGAACGACCTGGATCACCCTCACCTCCGCGGGCCGAGCCGCCCTGCGGACACACGTGGCGGCGCTGCGCGAGCTGATCGCGGGAATCGAATGACCCAGGCCATGCATGTGTCCGAGTTTCAGGCCTTCGTCGGCGTCCTCGCCACCGCGCTGGCCCGCTCACGCTGGGGTGACTGCACGAGCGGCCACGGCTCAGCCGGAACCGAGGGCGACCTGGAGCGTCGCGATCCGCAGCAACCGCGGGTCATGGGTAGAGATCACCAGCAGTGAACCGCTCTCGACGGCGGCCGTGATCGCGGCGACCACGCGCTCGGCGTTCTCGTCGTCCTGGTGGGCGGTCGGCTCGTCCAGCACGATCAGCGCCGCCGGCAGGATCAGGGCCCGGGCCACGGCCACCCGCTGCTGCTCGCCGATCGAGCCGCGGCCCACCGGGCGCTCGGCCAGCACGCTGACCCCCAGAGCGTCGAGCTGGGCCCGGGCGACCTGCGGGTCGGCCACCAGCCCGGCCGAAAGAACGGGCAGAGCAAGGTTTTCCAGGCCGGTCAGCTGCTCCAGCAGGGCCAGGCGCTGGGGGACGACGGAGATCCGCGACCAGTCGGTGACATCGGCGGTCGAGGTGCCCTCGAGGGTGACGGTGCCACGCTCGGGTCGCTCGAGGCCGGCCACCAAATGGCACAGGGTGGACTTGCCCGAGCCGGAGTGACCGGTCAGCGCGACCAGGGTGGCCGGCTCGGCCAGCAGCTCCACCCCGTGCAGGACGCCGTGATCGACGCCGCGCACGGCCAGCAACGGTTCGCCGCTCACGTCTGCTCCGATCCGGGGTCGGCATCAGATTCGGCTCGCGGGTCCGGCTGCGGGTCTGATGGTGCGGGCGCCTCGAGGGCCGGGGCAGCGAGGACGACGAGCTCGCCGTCGAGGCGGACGCTGACCCGCCGTCCCGGGAACAGGCGCAGGGCCTCGGGCGGCAACTGCAGGCGCCCGGCCGAGTCGATCACCGCCTCGGCCGTGCGGACCGCCCCGGAGGCCTGCTGGGCCGTCCCGGACCGCTCGGCCGACAGGACCCCCTGGCGCAGCTGCAGCACCCGCGGCAGCAGGCGCAGGGCCCGCGCGTCATGGGTCGAGAGCACGCAGGTGGTGCCGAGGGCGGCCACGGCCAGGAAGGCGGAGATCACCCGGTCGGCGTTGGGGTCGTCCAGTTCGGCCGTGGGCTCGTCGGCCACCACCAGGTCGGGGGCGTGCATCACGGCGGCGGCCACGGCCAGGCGCTGCTGCTCGCCGCCGGACAGCTGCCCGGGCCGCCCGCCCGCCCGGGCGCTCAGGCCGAGCAGCTCCAGGGCCTCGTCGGGCGTCCAGCCCTGGCTGCGCCCGCGCACTTTGGCCACCTGCATCAGGTTCTCGCGAGCGGTGAGGTGGGGCAGCAAGCCGTGACTGGGCCGCTGCGGGACCCAGGCGATCGACGTGCGGCGCAGGCCTTTGAGCGTGCCGCCCCGCGCGCGGGTGACGTCGTGGCCCAGCAGGGAGATCGTGCCCGCGCTGACCCGGTCGCGCAGGGCCAGGATCGACAGCATGGTGCTCTTGCCCCCGCCGGAGGGCCCGGCGATCGCGGTGACGCTGCCGCGGGGAAAGTCGACGTCGACCCCGCGCAGGGCGTGCACCTCGCCCGAGGCGGCCTGGTAGATCCGCACCACGTTGCGAAAGGTGGCCGCGGGCGCGAGGTCGGGCGCCGGCACAGGCGTGGGCTCAGGCGTCATCGCGCAGCACCTCGCTCGGGACCAGGGCGGCCGAACGGCGAGCGGCGGCCAGGGCCGCCACCACCACCAGCACCGCGGCGGCGGCCACGCTCAGCACCAGCGGCAGGGCGTTCACCCGGACCGGCATCGAGGGGGTCAGGGCCGGATCGGGCTCGATCAGGCGCGGCAGCAGCACCACCATCAGGGCCAGCGGGGCCACCAGCACGGCCAGCGCGCCGGCCCCGGTCGCGACCAGCTCCAGGGTCCGCAACCACAGCAACCGGGCCGGGCGCACGCCGAACCGCTTGAGCAGCAGGTCGACCGGGGCGGCCCGGGCCACCCGCCGGTCCACGGCCACCACCACGGCCAGGCCGGCCAGCGCGGCCGCGGCCAGCCCCAGAACGACCTGGTAGGTGGCCGCCCACTCACTCGAGGTCAGGGCCGGGGTGGCCCGGGCCTGGGTCAAGGTGGAGGACTGCCACAGCGGCAGGCCGCGATCGAGCACCCGCTGGCGCAGGACGGGCAGGCTGGAACGGGTCCAGAGCCAGGTGGCGAAGTCGCCCTGCAGGTCGTACGGGCGATCGGTCCGCTTGGTGGGATCCAGGCTCGGATCCAGGCGGGAGAAGAACGTGCGGGCATCGAACACCAGGGTCGGGGCGAGCACTCCCGGGAACGCCTCGAGCCGCTGGTTGATCTTCACCGTGGTGGTGATCGAGGAGCCGATCTGCAGCTGGGCGGTCGTGCCGGCCCTGCGCTCGCTGGGCCCGATCAGCAGGGCCGGTTGCGGCGAACCGGGCGCCGCGGCGACTTCCGGGGCCAAGGCGCCGAAGGAGCGCAGGGCGGTGCGGGCGTCGGCCAGCTCCTGCCCGGAGCCCCAGCTGGCCACGTTGCTGAGCGCGTCCGGGTCGACCACGAGGATCTGGAACACCCGGTTGTCCGGGTTCACCTGGCCGTGCGCGCGCCAGACGGCCGTCGTGCCGGCGCCGAGGTTGGGCGAGGGGCCCTCACCGCCACCCATCAGCCACGAGTACGGGATGTGGGCGGTGCTGGGCGCCCCGGCCAGGACGGCGGCCTTGTCGTCCACCGACTGGTGCACCTGGGTGGCCGAGAAGAGCCCATAAGCCAGGACGCCGATCCCCACACTCATGATCACCACCAGGTCGGCGACGGCGACTCCGGTCCGCCGCAGACCCCGCAGCACCAGCCGGTCGACCTCGGCCCCACCCGCCTTCGTGGACGCCGCGGCAGGTTCCCCGGCCGGGCCGGAGCGCCACCGCCGCACCGCCGCCGCGGTGGCGCTCGCGAGCCGCGCGACCACCGCGCAGCCGCAGGCCAGCACCAGGATCGGCAGCAGGGCGGCCATCGGGTCGCTGTAGGAGCGGCCCCGCTCGCGGGTCAGCGTCGCGATCACCACCAGTACGGTCGCCCCGGTGAGCAGCGGCAGCCAGGGCGAGCCCAGCCGCGAGATCCCCGCCCCGGCCAGCGACCGGGAGACCTGCCGGATCTGGGCCAGGGTGACCAGCGCGCTCGCCACCAGGGTGACCACCGCGGCTTCGTCGGCCGACACCGCGGCCAGACGCACCGCGGCCGGGTCCAGCTGCGGCTGGGGGCCGAAGAACTTGAAGGCCAAGGTCGCCGCGGCCCAGCCGGCCAGGGCCCCCAGCAGGGTCGGCACCAGCAGCTCGATCGTGCCGGCACCGATCACCACCCGGGTCGGCGTCCCCAGTCCGAGGAGCAGTTCGCTCTCGCGCCGCCGGCGCTGAGCCAGCGCCCGCAGCGCCACCACGACCGCGGCCAGGCCGAGTGCCCCGCCGGCGTAGGCGATCCCGCGCCCCTGCTGGCGGGCGACGGTCGCATCGGCCTCGGCCTGAGCCTGGATGGCGGGCAGCCCGGTGTCGACCCGGCTGTCCGTGGCGGCCTGCTGCATCACGGTCGACTCCGGGGTGCCCGGCTCCGAGGCCGCCAACCGCAGCTGCCCCGCGGCCGCGGCCGCCGTGCGCAGATGGGCGGGTGTCTGGCCGACGGCGGTCAGGCTCGCGGTGTAGGTCCACAACGGCTGCTCCTTGGCGACCGCGAGGGCGGTGTCGATCGTCCCCCGGTCGCCGATCAGCAGGGCCGCCGGAGTGGGGCAGGAGGCCGGGTCGCCCGGCAGCGAGACGCCCAGGTGGGCGAAGAACTCGCCCATCGGCAGCCGGCCGTCGGCGGCGGTCCGGTAGATCCCGGCCACCTTCACCTGGGACTGCCCGCCGGCCGGAACCTTGCCCGAGAGCCGGTTCAGCGGCGAACCGCAGCTGGGCAGGTCGTAGCGGTACGTCTTGCCCACCTCGACCATGGAACCTGGCTGTAGGTGCAGGTCGCGGGCCATGCCCTCGGGCACCCACAGCCCGGGTGTGCCCCGCTGACCGGCGGCGATCTTCAGCGCGTCCACCGCGCCCGTGCGGAAGTACAGCACCGCGGCCTCGCGCGTCCCGCCGGCCAGCGCGTAGGGGACCGGCTGGCGCTCGTCCAGCTGCCAGGCGTCGGCCCAGACGCTGGTCACCGGCCGGCCCAGGTCGGGGACGGCGTCCACCAGGGCCTTGATCTGGGGTTCGGTCGAGTGCTGGGGGCCGTTGAAGACGGTGACCTGGACCACCGGGCGCAGGCTGGCCCCGGTGGTCTCCGGGATGGTGGCCAGCCGCTGGGCCAGGCCCCCGGCCGCGGTGGCCGAGCCGAACAGCGGCCCGGCCGCGAACAGGCCGGCCAGCAGGGCGACCGAGACCAGGATCATGGCCCCGATCGAGCCGGCCCGCACGAGGCGGAACGGCGCCCGGTGGAGCAGCGGCCAACCGCGCGGCATGTCGTCCTCTCCGGGCCGGCCCTGGGGTGCTGGAACGAGTAGGCCCGGTGTCTCGCCGCGCCCGTGGAGGAGCACCTTACCCGGCCGACGCCGGGCCCACATGGTGGGCGTGATCGTCCGACCACGTTCGAAAAATGCAACGTCGACGAAGCTGCCGGTTACTCGGCTTCCCAGCCATCGGCATTGCCGGGGCGGGCACGGGAACACTACGTAGGCGACCTGCTGCCCTGCGCGGCCTTGTCCCTGTCGGTCTCAACCTGGACGAAGCAGCGCCTCGTCAAGGCGTTGACACGTGGTGAGTCACGAAATGATCTCAGCCGTTCCGGGTGCTGTCCGCTCGCTTCCAGCTCTAACCGGCGTTGAACGTGATGACAACGCCGAGCGGGGTGAAGCCAATAAGGCAACGTTCAGGGAATGCCAGAGCGAGTCACCCTGCTCGCGGTCGGTCCGTCAACCGCACGAGCCGTCATGGCGTGCCGTCAGTTGCTTGGTGCGGACCGCGATGGCCACACCTGATCCCCGGCGTTACCCTCGTCCGGCGGGACGGAGCCAGCGAGAGGCAGCATCACCGGTGGAGTCCTACCTGGAGCAGGCCCCGCTGGCCCCCTTGGCCGGCGTCGTGCGGACGGTGTGGATCCAGCGCACAGGTGCGGTTGCCTACCAGCAGCGCCATCTGCCCACGGGCGGAGTCGAACTGCATTTTCCCATCGGGGGCCGGCCCCAAGTGCTCGGCCCGTTGACCGGACCGCAGATCGAGCTGATCCCGGCTCGCACCACGATCGTGGGCGTGCGGTTCCTGCCGGGCGCCGCTCCGCCGCTTCCGGCCGGGCTCGACGACCTCGTCGATCAGCGTGTGGGCCTGACCCGGTTCGGGGGACGATCGATCGACCGGTTGGTCGAGGCCATGACCCGGGCCGCCACTGCGGAGCGGGCACTTCAGCTCCTCCAGACCGCCCTGCTCGCGCAGTTGCGTCAGGCCGACCGGCCGGACCCGCTGGTGGGTGAGGCCGTTCGGGCGCTGATGCCGTGGCATCCGCTGGACATCGACACGCTGGCCGGCCACTTGGCCCTGTCAGCCAGCCAGCTGCGTCGGCGCTGCCTGACCTCGGTCGGGATGACGCCGAAGGTGCTGCAGCGGACCCTGCGTTTCCAAGGATTTCTCGCGCTGGCCCAGGCCGGAGCCACCCCCGCAGACCGGCGGCGGACCGGCCCTGCCTCGCTGGCGCTCGACGTGGGGTACGCCGATCAGGCCCACCTCGGTCGCGAATGCGTACGCCTGACCGGACTCACGCCGCGGCGGTCGCTCGGCGGCACGCTCGATCGGTGCTCGTGCGGGCACGACCACTCGGCTTCGTACGCCCCCTTCCTCGCGGGCCGAGGCCGGCCGCCATTGGTCGCCTGAACCGTGCCGACCCGGACGATGCGATCCGAAGGCTGCTCGATTCGTTCAAGAACTGCTGGCGCTGCCGTCGTAGCGTGCTGGTCCTCGCAGCCACGGCGAAGGGAAGTCCATGAGCAAGGTCTTCAGTGCCCACGCAGTCTCGGTCGACGGGTACATCACCGGCCGCGATCCCGGCACCGGGCACGGGCTCGGCGATGCGCCGATGCTGTTCGACTGGTACTTCGACGGCGACACCGCCAGCCAGGTGTTCGACGGGTTCCGCCTGAGCGCCGCCAGCGCGCGCGTCTTCGATGCTCAGGCCTCGCGGGTGGGGGCCACCGTGGCCGGTCGCCGGACGTACGACGACTCGGGGTGGATCGGCGGCGGGGCACCGCACCCTTCCGCGCCGTTGTTCGTGCTCAGCCACCGGGACCTGCCGGGTATGCCGGAAAACCAGACCCTCATCACCACCGGTATCGACGATGCGGTGGCCGCGGCTCGCAAGGCTGCAGGCGACAAGGACGTTGCCCTGATGGGCGGGGGCGTCCTGACGTCCGCGCTCCACGCGGGGCTGGTGGACGAGGTGCTGTTGCATCAGGTGCCGATCCTGCTGGGCTGCGGCCGCCCCTTCTTCGAGACACTGCCCGAGCACGTGACGTTGCGCCTGCTCGAGGCGGTCGCGGCCCCGGGCGTCACCCACCTTCACTACGAGGTGGTCCGATGATTCTCGTCACCGGCGGGCTCGGCATGATCGGCGCCCACACCGCTCGCGCCCTGGTGGATCTCGGCCATTCCGTCGTGGTGACCAGCCACCGCCGGGTGCAGGTGCCGTCGTTCCTGGCCGGCCGGGTGAGCGTGGAGCGCCTTGACGTGACCGATCGTTCCGCCTTCCTGGCCCTGGGTGAGCGCTACGAGATCAGCGACATCGTGCATCTGGCCGGCAGCGTTCCCGCCGGGGATCCCATCGACTTCTTCCGCACCGATCTGGCAGGGCTGCTCAACGCGCTGGACGCCGCTCGCGCCTGGGGCGTGCGCCGGTTCGCGGTGGCCAGCAGCCTTGGGGTGTACGTCGGGAGCAGCCCGATTCCCTGGACCGAAGACCTCGCCCTGCCCACCACCGCACTGCCGCACCTGGTGGTGGCCTTCAAGAAGGCGGCCGAGCCACTTGCCACGCACGGCCTCTCCGGCAGCGGCGTGCAGCCGATCGTGCTGTGCATCGGCACCATCTGGGGACCGCTGGTCGATCCGGAGTCGGAGTTCTACTACCTCCCGCCGTACATCAGCGCCGTGCTGCGCGGTGAGCAGCCGGTTTCGTTATATGCCGACGACGGCGGTGACTGCTGCTACGCCCCCGACGCCGGGCGCGCGATCGCCCTGCTGACCACCGCGGCGACCCTGCGGTACGACACCTACAACGTGTCCAGCGGGCGACCGGTCACCAACCGGCAGTTCGTCGACGCTCTCGAGGATGCCATCCCCGGACTGAAGCTCGATCTGCGTCCCGGGCGGGAGCACGGCGCTGAGCAGGACCCTTACCTCGACATCGACCGACTCGCGGCGGACACCGGCTTCGCCCCGGCGTTCGACGTCGCAGGGTCCGTCGCCGACTATGTCGCCTGGCGAACGACCAACCCCCGCTGAGCGCCGCAACAATGAACACGAACGTCACGGGAACTGCTCGCCGGTGGGCACAGGCGGTCGCCCTGCTGGCCTGCGCCCGCCGCGCAGTCGGCTCGGGATTCGCGCTTGTGGGTGCGGGACCAGGTGCCGGCTTGGGCCAAGCCAGAAGGTCAGCCCGAGCTCGGCCCCACCGGTACCTGCTGGCTCGGATCTAGGCCCCGCCAGCAGCTCATCCCCGAGTAGACCGGTTGGTCGGCAGTAGGCCGGCTGGGAACGATGGTTCGCCGCACACGGGATTCAGCCTCACCGGGTGGTCTACGAAGCCCTGGTGGGCGATATGCCCGCGCTCGTCCGCGAACTTCTGGGAATGCTCGTGATCGACCCGTCAACCGCGCGGGCCGTCGGGCCACGCCATCACCGGCAGGCCGACCGGCTGAACGACGAGTGGGTGAAGCGATACCAAGACCTGCATCAGATCCGTGACGGCAACGGCAGTCCGTCATCAGGAGACGTTGACCGATGAGTTCTTGCTCGAGCTGCCGTCTTAGCTGGCGAATCAACACCTATCAGGAGGCGTCCCATGCGTCAGGTCGTTCTTTCCGCGTTCATGTCCCTTGACGGATACAGCGCCGACCCGGGTACCGAGGCGATGAACGTGTTCATGGCCATGGAGGACGACGCGGAGCAGGAGGAGTACGGGATCGCGCGGCTGCGGTCGGTCGGCACGCACATCATGGGGCGCAGCCTCTACCTGGCGCTGCGCGACTACTGGCCCACGTCGCCGTTGGCCAACGCTGCTCCGATGAACGAGATCCCGAAGGTGGTGTTCTCCCGGACTCTCACCGAGCGGGACGCGACCTGGGCGCCGACCACGATTGCCTCGGGTGACACGGCTGAGGAGATCGCGAAGTTGAAGGGGCAGCCCGGGGGGCCGATCCTGTGCCACGGGGCCGGGCCGTTCGCGCGGTCACTGATCGAGCTGGGGTTGATCGACGAGTTCCGGATCTGCGTCGTGCCCGTGGCCGAGGGGAAGGGGGCTGCTCTGTTCACGGACGTCGTCAAACTGCGGCTGGTGTCGAGCAAGGCGTTTGCCTCGGGGCTGGTGGAGTTGGCGTACTCGCCCGTTTGAGGTCCGGGTGATGTGACGATAACCATGGCCGTCCACCCTAGTCGCCCCCCAAGGGCGAGTAGTCCGTTGCCGTCAATATGCTATTTGAAATGCGAAGCAAGAGCTGACCAGGTTGATTGCTGAGCGCGGAGACCTCCTGCCATTCTTCGTCCGCGATGAAGGATTTCCAGGCGCGCTCTCGGTGACCCATGTCCTGGAATTGCAAGATGTAGGTCAGATGATCATTGGCCGGGCCCACCTCCGTAGTGAAAAAGGCAACGGGGACAATGTCGTGCTTCTCAAAGAGTCTGAGCGTGTGCGCTCTGAAACGATCATGCAAGTCGCCCATTCTTCCCGGCGCCACTTGATAGACTCGCAATTCGTAGATCATCAGGTTTCCCGCCATTCGGTGATGTACGGGATGGTGTCGCTGAGGTGGGTAGTCGCCTCACGAAGCCGTTCCGTCGCTTCGGAAATCGAATCAGTGCACCGGACGCTACTGTATCGAGGATCGAAGCATCAAGGGGGCGCAGGCGATGACGGCACCCAGGCCAGGCCGGCCGGTCCGCGGATCGAGCACCGGACGGCCCCTCATGGCTGCCCTCGACCTGTTCGGCCGCCGCTGGAACCTGCGCATCGTCTGGGAGCTGCAGCACGGGCCGGTCGGGTTCCGCGCGTTGCAAGAGCGCTGCGACAACATGTCCTCCAGCGTGCTGCGGCAACGGCTGACCGAACTGCTTGACGCCCAGCTCGTCGCCCAACTGCCGGACACGGCCTACACGCTCACCGACCTGGGCCGTGGCGCCTCCCAGGCATTGCGCCCGCTCGCGCGCTGGTCCGACGCGTGGGCCTTGACCCTGGGCGACGACGGCGAAGGCTGAACCCCTGATACGCCGCCTCTAGCGTTTCGCGGACCGAGCTACTACCGTGCTTCGGAAAACGAATCACTTGGAGAGTGGCCATGGCTCGCATCCCGGCGCTCGAACCGCCGTTCACATCGGACGTGGAGGCGCACCTGGCCACGATGATGCCGGCCGGAAGGCCTCCGATCGGGCTGTTCCGCACGTTCGCGAGGCACTTGCCGATGAGCATCGCCATGAGCACCTGGGGCCGGTACGAACTCGGCCGCGACCTGTCCCTGACGCTGCGCGAGCGGGAGATCGTCATCCTGCGCACCTGTGCCCGCTGCGGTTGCGAATACGAGTGGGGCGTCCACGTGATGGTTTACGCGCACCGGGCCGGACTGACGCCGGCCGAGATCACCTCGCTCACCTGCGGACTGGCTGAGGATCCTTGCTGGACGACCAGCCGCGAAACCATGCTCATCCGGCTGGTGGATGCCCTGCACGACTCGGGCGATGTCGACGACGAACTGTGGCGGTCAGCGCAAGAGTTGCTGGACGAGCGGCAACTGCTCGACGTCCCCCTGCTTTGTGGGTGGTACCACGCGATCTGCTTCGCCGCCCGCACCGCTCGCGTCGACCTTGAGCCCGGTGCTCCCCGATTCGCCGGTGCCCATGCAGGAGCACCTGACCAGGCGACCGATGGGTGCGCGAACTGCCGTCCGTGATCGAGTTCGGTGATCAGCAGAATGGACCCGGCGACCACCGGCAGGGCCACCAGGACCCCGGTAACCCCAGGACCCCAGCGCCGCCCGGCGAGCGTGGACAGAACCACCAGTGTTGGAGCGAGCGCACGCTTCAGGAGCCGTAGAACTGTGACCATCCTGCCGCATCGACCAGCGCGGCTGATATTGGGTGGCTGTGCCAGCGGGAGACTGGAATGCTGCGGCGGTGGTTCTCTCGTCGGTCCCTGCGTTGCTTCGGCCCCGCGCACTGCGAACCGGCGATCTTGTCGTTATCGCTGCGCTCTCCGGTCCGTTGCAGGCCGCCTACGAGCCGGACCTTCACCGGGCGGTCGGCGTGCTCGAGCGCATGGGATTCCGCGTACGTCTGTCACCCCTGCTCAAGGCCGGTCGACACCGCTGGTGGAGCGCGGCGACACCGGCCCGGATCGCCGAGGAGTTCAATTCGCTCCTGCGCGACCCTGAGGTCAGGGCGATCATCGCTCACGACGGGGGCCAGACGGCGCTCGGCTACCTCGATCTCATCGATTTCGAGGCAGTCCGCGCCGACCCCAAGCCGATCCTCGGCTACAGCGACATCTCGCTGCTGCACCTGGTGCTCTACGCGCGCACCGGCTTGGTGGGATTCCACGCCGACCTGGCCACGCCTGGTCTGGGTGGAGCCTGGCCGGCCGCGCCCGCGGCCCGCAGAGCAGAACTGGAAAAGCTCTACACCACCCTGCTGACCAGCACGGAGCCGATCGGTGCGCTGCCGACCGGCCCGTCGTGGGAATGCTGGAGGCCAGGTCAGGCCGAGGGCCGGCTCATCGGTGGAGTGATCAACCGCATCGCGCTGGCCCAGGCGACGCCCTACGCGCTGCCGCCGGAGGCGTTCGACGGCGCGGTGCTGTTCTGGGAGGAGATGGGCGGGCAGGCCGCGTACGTGTGGAGCTACCTTCATGTCCTGCGGCACGGTGGCATCCTCGACCGCATCTGCGGCATGGTCGTCGGCATTCCGCATCAGATCGACGGGCTGGGTCCAGGCGAGACGGCGCCGTCCCTGCGGGAAATCGTGCTCGACGTCCTGGGCGAGCGGGACATCCCCGTCCTGGGCAACGTCGAGTTCGGCCATGCCGGACCGAATCTGCCGATGCCGGTGGGCATCCCGGTCGCCCTGGATGCTCAGCAGAAGACTTTGACCCTGCTCGAGGCGGCAGTCACCCGGCGATGACGTCGAACTCGTTGCCCTCGGGGTCGGCCAGCGTCACCCAGTGAGCGGTGCCGGTGAACTCGTTCAGCACGGTTGCTCCCAGGCTCGTCAGCCGCTCGACCTCGGCCGTGAAGTCGCCGCTGAGCAGGTCGAGGTGCAGCCGGTTCTTGACGCTCTTGCCCTCAGGAACGCGGTGGAAGCCGATCCGCGAACCGGGGATGCCCGGGTCGCCCTCGACGGTGGCATGCTCGCTGGTGGCGCCGTCCGCGAGCGTGCGATGGAGGGCCTGGGCCCAGAAGCGCGCTGCGACTTCGGCGTCCTGAGCATCGAACGTGAGACCGAGAACGGTGCTGGCCATGGTGGTGTGGTGCCTTTCGGTAGGTGGTGGCGGTGCTGAGTGTGCCGGGCCCAGTGTGCGGGCTTAGACGGCCGTGCGCCCGCCGTCGACCGCGACGGTGGCGCCGGTGATGTCCTGCGCCCCGGGGCGTGGCCAGGAACGCGATGACGTCGGCGATCTCGTGCGGCTGGGCTCCGCGCCCGAGCAGGGTGGTCTTGGCCATGGCGTCGATCCGGTCGGAGGCGGCTCCGTCGGAGTAGACCGGGCCGGGAGCCACGGCATTGACCCGGACGCCGGACAGGCTGAACTCCCGTGGGTCCGCAGTCGTCTGGTCATCGCTGGTCGTGGGTGGGCGGCGCCTGCGGCAGGGCGGCCACGGCGGCGGCGGCGATGGCGAGGAGCTCTTGGGTCGAACCTCCGTCCCGGGCGCATCCCGACATGCCGCGCATGACCGCCACCAGGAACGACGCCAGCTGGTCGGGCACAACGGTGTCCGGGAGGTCGCCTTCGGTGACGCCCCGGGCGATCCGGTCGGTGAGTCGCTCGTGCAGGACCTGTCGTTGCCCGTCGAGTCGGGGCTCGGTCAACATGAGGCAGCCCAGCGGAGTCTCGGTATCGGTGTGCGCGCGGGCGGTGTCGTCGAGCATGACGGCGACGGCCTCGCGGACGGTGGGCCGGGCGGTCGCCTGGTCGACGGCCTCGCAGGTCCGATCGAAGTACAGGGCGGACGCCTCCTCGAACAGGCCGTCCTTGTCGCCGAACGCGGCGTACAGGCTGGGGGGAGTCACGCCCATGGCTTTCGTCAGCATCGCGATCGAGGTCTGTTCGTAGCCGGTGCGCCAGAACTGTTCGACGGCTGCAGCCAGCGCGGTGTCGCGGTCGAAGCTTCTCGGTCTGCCGGCCATGTCCTCAGCATAACGTAGCGACCGCTATGGAATGTGGTACGGTCGCAGCTCAATTCATAGCGATCGCTACAGAAAGAGAATCTGATGCTGTTGAAGGACGCCGTGGTGCTGGTGACCGGAGCCAATCGGGGGATCGGCGCGGAGTTCGTCGCACAGCTCAAGGAGCGCGGAGCGGCGAAGATCTACGCGGCCGCCCGCGATGCGGGCGCCGTCGACATGGACGGCGTCGAGCCGATCCAGCTCGACATCACGGACCTCTCGCAGATCCAGGCCGCCGCTGAAGCCGCCGGTGATGTCCAGGTTCTGATCAACAACGCGGGGATCTCGACCGGCACGTCCGTCGTCTCCGGCGCCGTGGCGGACATCAGGCGGGAAATGGACACGAACTTCTACGGCCCCCTGCTCATGACTCAGGCGTTCGCCCCGATTCTGAAGGCCAACGGGGGAGGGGCCATCCTCAATGTCGTCTCGGCACTGTCGTGGTTCACCCTCCCGGGCGCCGGCGCCTATGCCGCTTCCAAGGCGGCGCTGTGGAGTCTCACCGACAGTACGCGGCTCGAGCTCGCCGATCAGGGCACGCACGTCGTCGGCGTGCACATGGGCCTGGTCGACACGGACATGGCCGAGGGCGCGCAAGCGCCGAAGATCTCCCCCTCGACCTTGGCAGCGGCCGGGCTGGACGCCATCGAGTCGGGCATCGACGAGGTGCTGGCCGATGACTGGGCCAGGTTGGTGAAGTCCGGACTCACTCTTGATCCGTCGCAACGGTACGGGCAGTTGTTCGCGGCCCTGGCTGGCAACTGACCAGGCCCGACGGGCTGGTGTTCATAGGCCGGTCACCGAGCCCCATCGCGCGTCAGTCGGTGGAGGCGACGCGACCGTCGGCCTGATCGGGGAGCAGGGAGAAGTCGCGAGACGGGGTTTGACCGAAGGCGTGCTTGTAGTACGTCGGAGGCAGCGACTCCTGACGAGCGTCACTCTGGGCGAAGCCTCCCCGATCCACTGGGCCCTACCAAGCGCTGGGCGCGCCGGCCCAGGAACGGGTTCGAGAGCAACTACGCCGGCGTACGCAATCCCTTGAGGACGGCGGGCTGATTCACGTCCCCAGCATCGCGGCCTACGTGCTGGCCCGACGACCTGAACCCGGCTGAACCCCGCGACAACCGGGCACTCGCCCGCGCGAGCCGCGCCACGCCGGGTCGAACGTCATTCGGGTCATCGACGTCATGAGCAGTCGAACACCGACCAGCAGATGTCGTTGCGGTTCTTCTGGTCCTCCAGGACGAGTGCCCGGATCGCGTGCGGCAGCTGCCGGCGCTGCCAGCGGCACTCCGCGCGTCCGGCCTGCTCCGTGCCTCCTGCCGGCGCCGCCGCTCGGGCCGCCTTGATGGCGTACGCGGCTGCCCCGAGATCATGGGCGGCCACGTGAGCCACGACTGCGGCCTGCCCGGCCGCGTAGGCCGCGTGGCGTGCGGGTCCGCTCAGGTCCCGGGCCGCGCCCATGGCATGACCACCGGCCGCACGGGCCTGGGTCATGCTGATCTCGCCCCGAGCCCAGGCCCGAGCCTGCTCAACGGCCTGGCGCGGGCGCGCGTCCTGGGGCCGGGCCGATTCGAAATGGTGCAGGACGTGCTCGGCACACTGTGCCGCCCACAAGGCCAGGAGTTGATGATCCGAATCGGTGAGGCTGCCACCGCGGCGGATGGTCACCAACCGCAGGTCGCGCACCTGGGGGAGTATCACGCTGCTCCTGTCTTCGCGGCCTGCCGTCCGCGCATGCGCGGACGGCGCCCAGAGCCTGGAGCTCCACACTAAGCCGCCGAACCCGTCAGAGCCCCCGTGTTCTCCGGCGGTTGGTAGACCGCGGCGGCCTGCGCCGGAGCCGCCGCGAACGTCGCCGCAGGCCAGGGCGTGCCCGGTGACTGACACCAGCATCACCGCGGCGACCAGTCGCGGGCACCGCGGCCGTATCCGACCGCCCACCGCACGATGCATCGTTTCTGGGGCTCGTGGGCGGCGACGGGAAAGGATCCCCTGCGTCGCGCTCTGATCGCGAATTGGTCTGTCTCGCAGACTCAAAAGCGCTGCCCCGTATTGCGAGCGGCTGCGACTGTCTGCTGCGAAGAATTCCTGTGGCCCTCTGCCTTTGCGTGCGCTCGGACCCGTTCTAAAGTTGCTCCCAGCACGGCGCGACCGCAGCCCGGCCCGCGCCGACGAGGTCCAGAACCGACCTCGACGAGCACCGATGACGCAGCCGATGGCTGGTCAAGACTTTGGGGCGATGCTATGGCACAGACACAGGTCACGGAGAAGACCGGAATTACACGGAAGATCGGCGGGGTCGCCGGCGCGATGGGAGTTGCGGCCGGCGTGGCGACGGCCGTCCGGCGACGGGCCATATCCCGCAAGTGGCCGTCGTTCAGCGAGCATGAAGATCCCTCGCGTTGGCTGTTGGTCACGGTGAACACGGCCCCGGACGGCGTCCAGCCCCTCGAGCTACCCGAGCCACTGCAGGCCTGGGGCGACTCGATCGAGGTGCGCACCAGCCCCGCTCCCGGTGAGCGCGGAACGGAGCTGGCGGTGCGCCTGCGCAATCCGCAGGCCGACACGCTTCCGAGTAACCTGCCCGATGACATGGCGCGCGAGCTCGACGACACCTCACCGGTGCAGAAACTGCGCTCGGCCCTGCGCCGGGCCAAGCAGCTGATCGAGACCGGTGAGGTACTGCGGGCCGACGAGCCCGGCAGCGCCGAACCGACCGTGTTGAACGCGCCGCTGCGCGCGGCAACCTCGGTCTCCGGGGCGGAGGGGCGGCTGTGAAGGCGCTGACCTGGGCCGGGGTGAACGAGGTCGAAGTCCGGGACGTGCCGGACCCGAAGATCCTCAACGACGGCGACGTGATCGTACGGGTGCTGCGCAGCGCGGCCTGCGGTTCGGACCTGCACCTGCTCGGCGGGTACATCCCCTTCATGGAGCGCGGCGACGTGCTCGGGCACGAGTTCATCGGGGAGGTGGTCGAGGTCGGTCCGGGCGTGCGCCGCCACGCCGTCGGTGACCGCGTGGTGGTCTCGTCCTTCATCGCCTGCGGGCGGTGCTGGTACTGCGAGCAGAAACTGTTTTCTCTCTGCGACAACGGCAACACCAACCCGGCCATCACGGACGTGCTCTGGGGCGGCACCCCGGGAGGGTGCTACGGGTACTCGCACGCGATGGGCGGGTTCGCCGGCAGCCACGCCCAGTTCATCCGCGTGCCCTACGCCGATGTGGGGGCGTTCGCCGTTCCCGAGGCCGTGTCCACCGAGCGGGCGCTGTTCGCCTCGGACGCCGCCTCGACCGGCTGGACCGGTGCCCATCTGGGCGGCACCAGTCCCGGCGACGTGGTCGCGGTCTGGGGCGCCGGTGCCGTCGGTCAGATGGCCGCACGGGCGGCCATGTTGCTCGGCGCCGAGCGGGTGATCGTCATCGACCGGCTGGACTACCGGCTCACGCAGGCGGAGTCGGTGATCGGCGCCGAGGTGCTGAACTACGAGAAAACGCAGGTCGAGGCCGAACTGCTGGAGCGAACCGGTGGTCGTGGGCCCGACGTCTGCATCGAAGCGGTCGGCATGGAGGCCGATGGCCCCGGTGGCCAGAGCCTCTACGACCGCACCAAGCAGCAGCTGCGGCTGCAGACCGACCGCCCGGCTGCCGTACGGCAGGCGATCCACGCCTGCCGTAAGGGCGGCAGCGTCTTCGTGCTCGGCGTGTTCTCCGGCGTGGTCGACAAGTTCCCTCTCGGGGCACTGATGAACAAGGGCCTGACCCTGCGGGGCGCGCAGATGCACGGGCAGCGGTACATCCCCGACATCCTCGAGCGGATGGCCCGCGACGAGATCGTCACCGAGCATCTGGCCACGCACGTGCTGCCGCTCGAAGAGGGCCAGCACGGCTACGACATCTTCAAAGCCAAGGCCGACGGCAACGTTCGGCCGGTGTTCCTGCCCAACGGCTGAGGCATCGATGTCCGAGACGAGCACCATCCGCAAAGGTGGCGTGGACGCGAGGAGCGCGCGTTCGGGCCGAGTTCTTTCCGTGCGCAGGATGCTGACCAGCCTGGCCACCGGACTGGTGGTCGGAGTAATAGTCGCGGTGTTGGTGTCGCCGGAGTTGGCTGCTCTGGCGGCTTGGACCGTGACCGTCGCAGTTCTGCTGACGTGGGTCTGGCGGATCTGCTGGGGGCGGGACGCGGCGGGAACCGAGGAGTTGGCCGAGGAGGAGAACCGCTCTCGTTCGACTGACGTCTGGCTGTTGCTGGCCGCGCTCGCCAGTCTGGCTGCGGTGGTGGTGGCCCTGGTGCAGTCCAGCAGTCAGCAGGACGCCACCGGGGTGGCCGCGGTGTTGCTGAGCGTTCTTGCTGTGGTGTTGTCATGGGCGCTGGTGAACACCGTGTTCGCGTTCAAGTACGCGCGTCTGTACTACATCGACGAACCCGACGCGAGCGGGATCGACTTCAAACAAGACGACCCGCCCACGTACAGCGACTTCGCCTACCTCGCCTTCACGGTCGGAATGTCGTTCGCCGTTGCCGAGGCTGAGCCAACCTCAACCCGCACGAGGAGGGTGGCACTGCGGCATGCGCTGCTGTCCTACCTTTTCGGCACCGGCGTTCTCGCGGTGGCCATCAATCTGGTCACCAACCTGGGCCAGTGATCCGCTGGCAAGTGGACAAGTGGACAAGTGAACTGGCGGCCGCGCAGCCGACGGCAGGCTGTGATGTGCGGCCACGTGGTCACATTGGGCGTCGGCGACCGCTGTCGCTGGTCACTGATTCGTCTTGATCGCACGTGAAGTTGCGGTCCGATCCGAGCGAGCTACACCGGAAGAGTTGCGGCAAGCAAAGCCGTGCCATCGTTGTAAGGAGATGTCTTATGGACCTCACCGCCACGACCACGATCCGCAAAACACCATCCGAGATCTACACATTCTGGCACCAGTTCGAGAATCTACCCACGTTCATGGCGCACCTGGACGATGTCCGTTCCACCGCGGACGGGCACAGTCACTGGAGCGCAACCGCCCCGTTCGGCCGGACTGTTGAATGGGACGCCGAAACCGACGACGACGTTCCCGACGAGAAGATCAGCTGGCACTCCGTGGGGCAGGCCGATGTCCCGAACCGGGGGACGGTCTTCTTCGTGCCTGCCCCGGACGGTGCCAGCACCGAGGTGCACGTCCTGATGGCCTACGACGTCCCCGGTGGCGCCCTGGGCAAGGCTGTCGCCACGTACTTCGGCGAGGAGCCCAGCCAGCAGTTGGACGACGACCTGCGCCGTCTCAAGCAGGTGCTGGAGACCGGCGAGGTGGTCCGCTCCGACGGCGCGCCTTACGGCAAGAAGGCTCGCGCGGAGTTCCCTCAACGGCCGGCACAACCGCTCAGCCCCGAGGAGCGCAAGGAGGTGGCACCTTCATGAGGGCCAATTGCTGGAGTGGTCGTAACGAGGTCGAGGTCCGTGACGTTCCCGACCCGGGGATCCTCAACCGGCGCGACGCGATCGTGCGGATCACCTCGACCGCGATCTGCGGATCGGACCTGCACCTGCTCGACGGGTACGTCCCGACGATGCAGGACGGGGACATCATGGGCCATGAGTTCATGGGTGAGGTCGTCGAGGTCGGCCCGGACGTCGACCAGACCAAGGTGCGTATCGGTGACCGGGTCGTCGTCCCGTTCCCGATCGCGTGCGGAGCCTGCAACGCCTGCGCAGCGCAGCTGTACTCGTGCTGCGAGAACACCAACCCGAACGCCGGCATCGCGGAGAAGATGTTCGGCCACCCCGTTGCGGGAATCTTCGGCTACTCCCACCTGACCGGGGGATTCGCCGGAGGCCAGGCTGAGTACGCCCGGGTCCCGTTCGCCGACGTGAACCCCCTCAAGATCGAGTCCGACCTCAGCGACGAGCAGGTGCTGTTCCTGTCCGACATCCTGCCCACCGGCTACATGGGCGCCGACATGGCCGACATCCAGCCCTCGGACGTCGTGGCCGTGTGGGGGGCCGGCCCGGTCGGGCAGTTCGCGATGGACAGCGCCAGGGTTCTGGGCGCCGCCCAGATCATCGCCATCGATCACGAGCCCTACCGGCTGCAGATGGCCGCGCAGCAGGGTTACACGACGATCAACTTCGACGAGGAACCGGTGCTCGATCGCCTCAAGGAACTGACCGGCGGGCGGGGACCGGACAAGTGCATCGACGCGGTCGGCATGGAAGCCACCCACGGCAGCGCGCTCCTGCACGGCTACGACCGCATCAAGCAGGCCGTGCGCTCCGAGACCGACCGGCCCCACGCGCTACGAGAGGCGATCATGGCCTGTCGTAGCGGTGGGATCGTCTCCGTGATCGGCGTCTACGGCGGGTTCATCGACAAGTTCCCGGCCGGGGCCTGGATGAACCGGTCTCTGACGCTGCGGACCGGCCAGTGCCACGTTCAGCGCTACATGAAGCCGCTGCTGGATCGAATCGAGCGAGGCGAGATCGATCCGACCCGGGTGATCACCCACCGCCTTCCGTTGCAGGAAGCACCGCACGGCTACGAGATCTTCAAGCAGAAGCAGGACAACTGCGAGAAGGTGATCCTGCACCCCTGACCCTGTCCGTCTGACGCCTCGTAACCATGGCCCGGCCTCGCAAGTGCCGGGCCATGGTCGCGGATAGCCCGAGTTGAGCCACACAAGGATTCGCTGAAGGCGGGTTCGTTGCCAAGCGGGAGTTTTGAGTGACGAGACATTCACCGACGGCCCGGTAGCGCCGCGCCGTCGTTGCATGGACGGTCCCGGCCGGGCAACGGCGGAAAGACCGAGCTCGCTTGGCCCCGGGCCGGCTCGTGGTAGATCAGCGAGACAGGCCTCATGGTCGACCCCTTGGTGCCCTGGCTGCCTTGCAGCAGATAACCCTTCGCCTGGGTCGGAGCGTGGTGGCCGAAGGGTCGAGAATCAGGCCATCCATGGTCTGCCGGCCGAGCTGGGGTGGGAGGACAGCCAGCGGTACCTGCACCGCCGGCCGGTGGCTGCGGCGCAGTTCCTGCAGTGGCTGAATCGCACGGCTGCTTCGACCCAGAACCTCAGGGTCAGACCGAGGACGAGCCTGCGAACTCCTGCGGGTGACTGCCGCAGTCCGATCGTCCCCGCAGACCCTCAAATCGCAGCGGGCACGCCCTCGAGTACGACGACGGGAAACACCCGGTCGGTGATGCCCTCGTAGGGGTGGGCGTCGCCGGCGATCTGCCGGAAGAGCCGCTCGCGTTCCTGGCCGCCCGTGATGACAGCGCGGGCCTCGAAGGACCCCTCGCCCAGCTCCACGGTCACCGACGGATTGGCCCGCAGGTTGTGAAACCACGCCGGATGCGTGGGCGCGCCAGCCTTGGAGGCGACCACGAACACGCGCCCGTCGCCGTCGATGGCGTACCCGAGCGGCACGGTCGTGCGCCGTCCGGTGCGCGCGCCGGTGGTGCTCAGAAGCAGGATCGGGAACGGCGGCTGGCTGACAACGCCGCGGTTGGAGCGGAACTCGGCAATGACCCCCTGGTTGTAGGTCAGAAACTCCTCATCCGAAGGAACGCTCGACACAGGACCTCTCCTCGGGTCTGATAAGTATCTTGAAGATACTCACCATACTGGTGCGAGTATCTTCAAGCTACTGAAGAGGTGAGAACGTGCCGGCCCGGACCTCGTTCGAAACGATCGACTGCTCGATCGCCCGCACCATGGCCGTGCTGGGCGAGCCGTGGACGGCGCTGATCCTGCGTGACCTGTTCATCGGGGTCACGAGGTTCGAGCCTCTTCATACCCACCTCGGTGTCTCGCGCAAGGTCCTCGCCGTGCGCCTGGCCCGGCTCGTCGCGGAGAAGATCGTCGACAAGCACTCCTACGACGCGCGGCTCGACCGGTTCGACTACGTCCTGACCGACAAGGGTTGGCAGTTGTGCGACGTCCTGCTTGTCATCAGCGCCTGGGGAGATCGCTGGAGCGCCCCGGACGGCCCACCCGCCCTGATCCGCCACCGCTCCTGCGACCACCCGACCATCGCCGAGGTCCGCTGCTCCCACTGCGGCGAACCGCTGCACGCCGCTGACACGACAGTCATCCCGCTGCGCTGAGCGATCCGCTCCAGCCCCGTCCGGCCGCAGGAGTTTGCAGGGACAGAGGGCCGATGCGCGCTTGCTCGAACCAGACCGGGGGATCACTCTGCTCTTCGCCGTTGTGCCGAGTTACGCTGTGCCGGTGCAGGGCTCCCCAACAGGCGCGTTCGCCTCAGGCAGGTCGGCGACGGGGACCGTCGGGTGCTGCCCGTGAGCGATGAAACGCTGTACTTCGAAGGCCGCCACGGTGCATGGTTCCGCTATGGCTGCCCGGGTTTCGTCCTGGTGTACACGACCGCGACGACTGTCCTGGCGGTTCTGGAGCACCACTGGTGGCTGCTGGGATCGGCAGCCGCCGGCCTGCTCAGCGGGGCCTCCGTCGGCCTTGGTGTCCGGACCCGCACCGTGGTCACCCGCGACAAGGTCATCGTGGGCCGCGGCCTGCGACAGCGCGAGATCCCGGCATCGCAGATCCAGTCGGTCAGGCGCCACACGGCGTGGGAACCGGTCGCCCTGCGGCTCGTCTCGGGCGAGACGGTCGTCCTTCCGCGGGTCGCCGTCGTCGATGTCGAACCCATCGCCCGCCTGATCAGCTCAACCGGAGCGCACACGCAGTAGGGCCAGGCGCGGCGTGACGTCGTGCCGTCCAGGTAAAGGAGTGCCATGACCCGTTCCTACGTGGTGACCGGTGGTGGTCGTGGCATCGGGCGCGCCATCGTGGAGCGGCTGCTCGCCGACGGCGGATGCGTGGCCGTCATCGAACTGGACGCCGCCGCGCTCGACTGGATCAGCGCGCACCCGCTGCGCTCCCGGCTGCGCCCGGTTGTCGGCAGCGCTGCTGATCCCGAGGTGACGCAGGACGCCGCCGACCAGGCCGAGAGCCTGGCCCCGCTGGCCGGCTGGGTCAACAACGCCGCCGTGTTCCGCGACGCCGCCCTCGACACCGCCGCTCCTGCCGAGATCGTCGAACTGATCACTGCCAACCTGGCCCCGGCCGTTGTCGGCTGCGCGACCGCCGTCCGCCGGTTCCTGGTCGCCGGGCACGGCGGGGCGATCGTCAACGTCTCCAGCCACCAGGCCCAGCGGGCCGTGCGTGGGGCCCTGCCCTACGCCACGGCCAAGGCCGCCGTCGAAGGGCTCACCCGCGCGGTCGCCGTCGACCACGGGCCGGCCGGGATCCGGGCCAACGCTGTCGCGCTCGGATCGATCGCCACCGAGCGCTTCGAGGCCTACCTGGAGCAGGAGGGGCCGCGGGCCGACGTCATCGAGGAGCAGATGGCCCAGCTGCACCCGCTGGGTCGCGTGGGTCGGGTGCGGGAGGTGGCCGACGTCGTCGCCTTCCTGCTCTCGGACGCCGCGACCTTCGTCAGCGGGGTCGTGCTTGCGGTCGACGGTGGCCGGGCGGCCTCCGGCGCCGACCCGCAGGCGACGTAGCTGCCCCGGATCGGGACATCGTCGACGCGATGCCAGGCCGGCCGCGAATGTGCCACGATGCGGCATGTTCACGTGGAGTCGCCGGCGCAGTTCCCCGGCGACCTGGCTGGTTCTGCCTCGGGCCCACACTGTAGAACCACGCCGAGAAGAGCGAATACATCCGGTCGCCGATCAGTTCTCCGGTCGCTGGACGTCGTACTGACGAAAGGCCGTCCCCCAGCCAGGAGCAGCGCATGAGCAAGGTTGTCGTGTACATGTCCATGTCACTCGACGGGTTCGTCGCCGCTCGGGACGACGGCCCGGGACAAGGGCTGGGAGTCGGCGGCGAGCCGCTGCACGCCTGGCTCACCGACGGCAACGTCAGTCCCGACTCGTTCCGGCCCGACAGCGGCGTAAACGCCGAGATCTTCGACGAGATGCTCTCCAGCGGGGCGGTCCTCACCGGACGGCACACCTTCGAGTGGGCCGGCGAATGGGGCGGTGATCACCATGACGGCGTGCCGATCTTCGTACTCACCCGCACCGAACGCGAGCCCGCGGTGCGCGGTCTTGCGCACTACGTCACCGACATCGCCTCAGCCGTCGCCCTGGCCAAGGAAGCGGCCGGCGACCGGGACGTCATGATGCACGGTGCGTCGTCGGTGCAGGCCCTGCTGGCGGCCGGGCTCGTCGACGAACTGGTGATCACCCTGGTTCCGACCCTGCTCGGCGGCGGCACGCCTTTGTTCGCCGATCTGCCCGAATCCTCCGGGCTGCGGCTGGTGCGCTCGGTGGAGGGTGCCGGCGTCCTGCACCTGAAGTACGAAGTGCTGAGCGCTACCGGGTCGGCTGCCCCCTCCGTCTAGGGCTGAGCCGCGGCGGGGTTGACCTGATTCAGGAGGTGAACCTTTGCGTACATACGCCCATTCATGACCTCCACCGGACGAATAGGACCAGGTACGCGACCACGAGCGCGATGAACGGCGCGGCGCGAAGGGCCGGACAGCTTCAGGGGAGTCGCCGGCCAGCCGATCACTCACGGGAGGCAGTAGCAGTACATCGTCTCAGACAGAGGGGCGTTCATGCATGTTGGCGGGGGCCGGCATCCTCGAGACCAGGGGGCCGGCGATTCGGATGCGCGTTTGCGCCGCAACACCTGGTGGGCAGGTATCGGGCTGGTCCTGGTGATGGCAAGCGTGAGCGGCTTTGTTCTGTGGTCCGCACGAGCCACGGCCTCGGCGGCCTCGCAGGCAAGCTCGGCGCATCGGCTGGCGGACGAGTACGAGCACGCACGGACGGCCGCCGACCAGCAGCAATCACTGCTGCGCGCCTACGCGCTGACCCCGTCCTCGAGCGTCCGCCTGCAGTTCGACCAGCTGTCGATCCAGTTCGCCGAGTCCCTGAGCGCGGTGAAGCGGGGCGACCGTCGTCAGGCCCGGGCCGCCGACCAGGCCCTGAGTGCCCATGACCGGTACCTGCTGGTCAGCCAGGAGCTCTTCCAGGCGGCGGACACCTCAGCCGGGGTCGATGACATCCGGGCCCGCGATCGTGCTGCGAACAAGGAGTACGAGGCCTCCGAAGCGTTCATCGAGCCGGCCGCCCAGATCCAGCACGAGCGGTCCGTGGCCGCTCTTCGCCGTCTGGACGAGCTGGAGAGCAGAAATTTACGGCTGACCCCCCTGGTCTTCGTGGCCGGCCTCCTACTGACCCTCGCCCTGACCTGGAGCACCCGGGGCCACCGGCGCCAGCTGGAATCGGTCCGAGCCCTGGCGGCGCATGACTCGTTGCACGACGCGCTGACCGGCCTGCCCAACCGCACCCTGCTGAGCGAGCGCATCGAGAACGAACTGCAGGCCCCCGAGTCGACCCGCAGGGGCCTCGGGCTGCTGCTGATCGACCTGGACCGGTTCAAGGAGATCAACGACACCCTCGGGCACGACTACGGCGACGGTCTCCTGACCCAGATCGGCCCGCGCCTGGCCAACGTCGTGCGCGAGGTCGACACCGTCGCGCGCCTGGGCGGGGACGAGTTCGCCGTCCTGCTGCGGCAAACGACCTCCACGTCCGCGGCCCTGGCGATCGCGGCTCGCCTCACCCAGGCCCTGCAGGAGCCGTTCATGGTCGAAGGGGTCGAACTGGACATCGAGGCCAGCATCGGCGTCGTCATGTCCGGCCAGCACGGCAGCGACGCTTCGACCTTGCTGCAGCACGCCGACATCGCGATGTACGCGGCCAAGGCGCAGGGCCGCGACGTCCTGGTCTACGACCCTGCCGGCAACGCACACTCGCCGGCGAAACTGGCCCTGCTCGGAGATCTGCGCCGGGCCATCGACCGTGACCAGCTGGTCCTGTACTACCAGCCGAAGATCGACATCGCCACCGGCGCCCTGCTCAGCGTCGAGGCCCTCGTGCGCTGGCAGCACCCGAACCTCGGCCTGGTCTTCCCGGATGAGTTCATCCCCATGGCCGAGCACACCGGCCTGATCGGGCCGCTGACGCTCAGCGTGCTCGAGACCGCCCTGACCTGCGCCAGGGGCTGGGCCGACGCCGGTATCCCTCTGCAGGTCTCGGTCAACCTGTCCGCACGCAACCTGCTCACGGACGAACTGCCGGTCCAGATCCGCGATCTGCTGGAGGTCCACGGCGTTCCGGCCCACCTGCTGGAGCTGGAGGTGACCGAGTCGGCCATCACCAGTGACCCGGTGCGGGCGGCGAAGCTGCTGCAGGAGCTGTCCGGAATGGGGATCCAGATCTCCATCGATGACTTCGGCGCCGGATACACCAGCCTCGGTCAGCTCACCAACCTGCCGGTGAGTGAGCTGAAGATCGACAAGTCGTTCGTCATGACGATGGACGAGCAACCCAGCAACGCGCTCATCGTGCGTAGCATCATCGAGTTGGGCCACAACCTGGGTCTGCGCATCGTGGCCGAGGGCGTCGAGGACGACACCGCCCTTCAGGCCTTGTCGGCTCTCGGCTGCGACGTCGCCCAAGGGTACCACTTTACCAAACCGCTGCCGCAGAATGGTTTCGAGAAATGGCGTGAGGAATACCGGGGGCGCGAGGGTGACACAGCTGCGGCGCGGGCAAACGGCTACGCGACCTGACGGACGGCTCAAGTCCCGCTCCTAGTCTGCCGATGAGCACGAGATGGCCCAGGGGACTGAGCGTCGTGCTGTCTGACGCCGAGATCCTGCCCTCCGTGCGAGAGTGGCTGAGCACTGCCGACGACATGGATCTGCTGACCACCATTCAGACCCTGACCGACCTGCTCGAGGCCTTGGACCCGACTTGGGCCGACGCCCCTGAGATCCGTTCGCGGCTGGAACTGTTCGGTGAGTCGGGGCCGGCGACCCGGGTCCGGCCGACTCCGGCCGAGTTCGACGCATCGGCCAAGCTCAGCGATGAGAGTGTGATCCAGGCCAGCCGGGCCGCGGGCGCCGGCGACGACCGGGCCTATCGGTATCTGCAGGGGGCCGTGCGGGAATTCTCCCAGATCGGCAACGTCCCTTGGCTGCTCTCGTACGTCACGGCGCTGGCCGCCGAGCGGCGTGATGACCACGCCATCGCTGATCCGCTGTGGACCCGGCTGGTCCACCAGGAGAGCATCGTCACGCCGATCACCCTGCCGCGAGGGGTGAGCGCCGCGGTGGCGAGCCGCGAGGGCACCCGCCGGCAGCAGAGCACCCTGCTGCGCCGGCAAGCGGTAACGTTCGACGTCCTGGCGATGCCCCTGAGCGCCGATCCGGAACCGGTCCTGCTGACCGCCGAACTCCTGCGCCGTCGCCACGACGCGGCCGGCGCAGCCTTGTTGCTCTACGCCGTCGTGCGTCGTCACGGGGTCGGCGCTCTGCCGCAGATCGAGGCGGCCCTGGCCGACCTGGGCGTGTCACCGAGTGGCTCCCGCAGCCCGGCCGGCCGCTCCAGTGTGCTGCGCACCCGCGCTGACCGTTCGATCCGACGGCGCATCGCCCGCCGGGATGCGTCGGAGTGGCGGGTCAACGCCGTCATCCACATGGTCATGGCGGCTGCTTCGGCATTTGCACTGGGGGTGGCGACGGCGGGGGTCTACACCGATGCCCATCCGAACGCCTCGGCGGCGCTCATCACCGCAGCCTGGCTGGCCGGGGTGTTCGCTCTGCCGATCGTCGCCGCCCGGGCGGCGTCGTGGTACCTGTACCGGCACCCCGAGTTCCTTCGATCGCGGCCCAAAGCGAAGCCGGCGCGACGGGTTCCGCCTTGCCAGTGCCTGACCTCGAGGATCATTCGCGGCGAGGTGACCCTGGACTATGCCGAATTGCACCTCCAGTCGGTTCAGCTGAGCAGCACCGCTTCCAGGGCCGGGGCCGTACGGGTCTGCCCCGACACGGCCATCGCCTGGCTCGTCCTCACGGGGCGATCCACGACGGCGGCGCTCCTGCTGCGGGGCGCCGCACCCCAGGAGCCTCAGGTCGAGCAGGCCACCTCCACCGGCATGTACCTGTAACGCACTCGCCTGACGATGCGGGTATCAGGCCGGGCTTGCGATTGCCCCCGCCTTCGGCCGACTCAGGCGTGGGCAAGCACAGCTGGGCGCCACTCACGTGGCCAGACCGTTGTTCCAGGCCCAGACGGCCACGGCGACCCGATTCCGGGCGCCGATCTTCGACTGGATGGTGGCGAGGTGGTTCTTCGCGGTGCCCGGGCTGATGAACAGATGCTGAGCGATCTCGTTGTTGCTCGCCCCGTGCGCGACCTGGGCCACGATTTCCCGCTCTCGAGGAGTCAGGTGTGGGGCCTGCCCGTCTGGGGACGACGCAGGCGCCGCCGACCGGCCCCGGCGAAGATGATCGATCAGCCGAAGGGTGATCTGGGGGCTGATCAGCGCCTCGCCGCTCGCCGCGGCCCGCACCGCCTCCACCAGCAGAGCCGGAGTGGATCTCTTCAGCAGGAACCCGCAGGCCCCGTTCTCCAAAGCCGTGTACACGTACTCGTCCAGGTCGAACGTCGTAACGACGACGACCGGGATCGGATCGATCACCCCCGGTCCGGCCAGCTGCCGGGTCACGTCTAGCCCGTCGAGCCGAGGCATGCGGATGTCGGCGAGGACGACATCCGGGCGCAGACGGCGAGCCTGCTCCAGCGCCGAAACTCCATCGCCCGCTTCGGCAACGACGTCGATATCAGATTGGGCGTTCAGGACGATCGCAAAGGCCTCGCGGATCACCTCCTGGTCATCGGCGATCAGGACCCGAATCGGCGCGCTCACCGCGCCCGGTTCCGACTGTCGGTGGGAACGGGAGCTTCCACCGGCACCGTGACGCACAGCCGCCAGCCGCCATCCTCGCCCGGCTCGGCCCGGAAAGTGCCTCCCAGCGCTCGAATGCGCGTCGACAGGGAAGCCAGACCCAAGCCGGCCTGGGCCGATCCGGGCCGAGGGCGGGGGGGCGCATCGTCCGTGATGCTCAACTCGACCTGCCCCGCATCCGGCCCCGAACGCAGGGCGACGCGCACCTGCTGCGCGTCGCGGGCGTGCTTGCGGACGTTGGTCAGAGCCTCCACCACCGCCCGGTACAGGGCGCTGGCGGCCTCACGGTCCACCGCGGCGAGCGCCTCGTCCTGCACCTGCAGCTGCACCCGTACCGTTCCCGGCAATCGAAAACGCTCCACCAGCAGCGCAATATCGTCCATCAGGCCCGCAGCCGCGGACGGGGTGCCGTCCGTGTCCGGGCCCTGGTCGAGGACGCCGTGCACGATCCGGTCCAGGGTGTCCAGGGCTCGCACCGCTGAGGTGGTGATGCGCTCCAGCGCCACGTGCAGGCGGGCGGGCTCGCTCACCGCCAGGACCTGCGCCGCCTGAGCCTGGGCCAGGATCTCGCTGACGTCGTGGGCCACGAAGTCGTGCAGGTCGGAAGCCAGCTCCAGGCGCTGCTGCAGGCGGGCCTGCTCGACCGCCCGGTGCCGGCCACTGTCGAGCGCGCGCAAGTACGCGCCGATCAGGGCGGCGACCGCGGCCCCCGCGGCCCAGGCACCGCAGGCGTAGGCCATCACCGGGGTGAGCGGGCCGAAACGCAGCAGGGAGAGACCCAGGGCGAGGCCGGCCACCAGCGCGCCGGCGGTGGCCAGACGTGGACCGGCGCTGCGCACGGCCAGGACGATCAGAACCAGCAGGACGCCGGCCTCCAGCAGCCATAGCACCAGTGTCCCCGCGTGCGGCTCGCTGCGGGATCCGACGGCCATCCAGACACCGGTGACGAGCAAGGAGACGGCTCCGCCGCACAGCGCCGTCCGGGCCGCCCAGGTCGTCCTCACATCTCGACTCTAGGTCAGGGACCGCCCCCGCCACAGGGTGCCGAATGGCATCTGCCCCGGGCCAGGCCCACGGCTGCAAGGTGGCACTCGGCGAGCACCAGCCGGTGTCACCGTCCCCTATTGGAGGATCGCATGAACCCCCTCATGACCGCTGCGCCACCTCGACCTCGGCGAACCACCGCCCGGCCCGTTCCGCGCTGGGCCCGGATCGCCGCCGAACTGGCCGCCCTGTCCCCGGTGGCGGCCTCGCTCTGGCGGTTGCCCCTGATGTTCGGCGTCTCGATGGGCATGGACGCCGAGTTCATGGCCGACATGATGGGGCACCCGTTCTGGCAGCGGCTGGGCTACCTCGTCGGGCTCGGTGCCCTCAGCGATGGGCTGGCCTTCCTCACCCTGGGACTGGTTCGCTGGTGGGGCGAGGTCTGGCCGTCCTGGATCCCCGGGCTCAAGGGCCGGTCGATCCCGCCGGCGGTCGCGCTGGTGCCGGCGCTCACCGGGGGAGCGGCGGCAACCGTGCTGTTCACCACAGTGGCCTGGCACTGGAACGCCAACATGAGCCACGGCTACACCGGTTGGGCCATCCTCATGACCTGCGCCTACGCACCGTTCCTGCTCTGGGGACCCCTTGTCCTGCTGGTGTCGGCGCACTACCTCCAGCGCCGACGTCATTCGTGACCGGACGCCGAGGGCAGCCTCATCGCGGCGGGATCCGCTCCAGCCGGGTCCAGCCCCGCCAGCCGCGTGCCTCCAGCAGCTCCATGAGCCGGCGGGCGATCGGCACCGAGTCGAGGAAGACCGAGTCGAGCAGCTGCACCAGTTCGTCGCTCAGATCGTCCTCGTGGCCTTCCCACCCCTCGCCGTCGTCGCCGGCCTCGAGCATGGCGACCAGCCGATCGCCCACCGCAGCCACCCGGGGATCGTCGGCCTCCCACTCGAGCATCGTGGCCAGGTCGCGATAGAGGTCGAGGGTCGCGGGGTCGTCGAGTTGCTGCTGCTTCAGCTTCATGTACACCGGCATGTGCTGGGGCAGCTGGGCGGCCACCAGGATCCAGGCGTCCCGCTCGCCCGCGATCATCGCCCCCGGCAGTCCCAATTCGTGCAGCCGCTCAAGGTAGGCCACCGCCTCGGCCGGCAGGGCCAGGCTGTCGCCCGCGGCCAGCTGGGCGATCTGCTCGCGGTGGTGCTGGCGCTGGCGGATCTCCGCGCGCAGCCGCCGGTCGATGTCGGCCACGGCCTCGGCGAACTCCTCGTCGCCGGCCGCCAGGAGCTCGCCGACGCGGGCCAGCGGCACGCCCGCCTCGGCCAGGGTGCGGATCTTGATCAGCTCGACGACGGCGTGGGCGTTGTAGCGCCGGTAGCCGGAGTGGTCGCGCTCGGGCTCGGGCAGCAGGCCCTTGGCGTGGTAGTGCCGCACCGCGCGCACGGTGACGCCGGCGTAGGCTGCCAGCTGGCTGATGGTGAGCACGGGGCCAGTCTCCTATTTCGCAGGCACGCGCAGGAACAACCGGCGCGACCACAGAAAGCCGAGCAGCGCGATCACCAGGCACCACCCGATGGCCAGCCACAGGTCCGAGCCGGTCGGCGCGCCCGTGACCAGGGCCCGCAGGGTGTTGATCATCGGGGTGAACGGCTGGTGCTCGGCGAACTGGCGCAGCCCGGCCGGCATCGCCCCGGTCGGCACGAAACCGCTGCTCAGGAAGGGCAGGATGACCAGGAACAGCGGGGTGTTGCTGGCCGTCTCGACGCTGTCGGCGGCCAGGCCCATGCCGACCGTCAGCCAGGTGATGGAGAACGCGATGAGCAGCACCAGGCCGATCGCGCCCAGCCAGTCGAGCCAGCCGGCGTCCGAACGGAACCCGATCGCCACGGCGAACGCCGTCACGATCAGCACCGCGAACGCGGTCTTGATGACGGCGCCGAGCACGTGGCCGGTCAGCACCGACACCCGGGCGATGTTCATCGTGCGAAAGCGGGCGATGATCCCGGTGCTCATGTCGGTCGCGGTGGAGATCGCCGTGCCCAGGGCGACGCTGGCCACGGTCATGAACAGGATGCCCGGCGTGATGAACACCAGGTAGTCGCCGCGATCGCCGCCGCCCTGGCCCGGCAGGCCGGCGCCGAGGGTGCCGCCGAACACGTACACGAAAAGCACCAGGAACAGGATCGGCTGGGCCACCAGGATGATCGACAACGAGGGATAGCGGCGCAGGTGCAGCAGGTTGCGCCGCAGCATCGTGGCCGAGTCGCGGACGGTCAGGGCGCTCGTGCTCATGCGGACATCTCCTCAACGATGGGCGCGCCGGCTCCGTGGCCGGTGAGCGCGAGAAACACGTCGTCCAGGTCGGGCGACTCGACGCTCACCCCGGCGACGCGGGCGTCGTCCAGGCCGTCGAGCACGTGGCGCAGCCCGGCGATGCTGCCGTCGCTGGGCACGTGCAGGGTGAGGGCCTCGGCGTTGGTGGTGGCCTGCGGGTGGCTCGCGGCCGCGGCGGCCAGGCCGGCGGCGTCCACGAACTGCACCGACACGCGCCCGCCGGGCACTCGCCGCTTCAGCTCGGACGCCGTGCCCTCGGCGACCAGGCGGCCCCCGTCCAGGACGCCGATCCGGTCGGCCAGCTGATCGGCCTCCTCCAGGTACTGGGTGGTCAGCAGCACCGTCACGCCACCGGCGACCTGCTCGCGCACGATCGCCCACAGGTCGCGGCGACTGCGCGGGTCCAGGCCGGTGGTCGGCTCGTCGAGGAAGATCAGCCGAGGCCGGGCGATGAGGGTCATGGCCAGGTCGAGGCGGCGCTTCATCCCGCCGGAGTAGGTCTGCGCCCGCCGGTCACCCGCCTCGATGAGATCGAAGCGCTCCAGCAGTCCGCTGACCGTGCCGGCGGCGCCGGCCCGGTCCAGGTGGGCCAGATCGGCCATCAGCCGCAGGTTCTCCCGGCCGGTGAGCAGCTCGTCGATCGCGGAGAACTGCCCGGTGACACCGATCGAGGCGCGCACCCCGGCGGCCTCACGGCGGACGTCGAAGCCGGCCACGCGCAGCTCGCCCTCGTCCGGGGTGAGCAGGGTCGAGAGGATGTTGACGATGGTGGTCTTGCCGGCGCCGTTGGGCCCCAGCAGTGCGTAGACGGAGCCCGGCGGCACGCTCAGGTCGACACCGTTCAGCACGGTGTGCTCGCCGAAGGACTTGGTCAGTCCGGAGACCTCGATGGCGGGGTTGGTAGCGGTCATTCCGCCATGGTCGAAGGTTGACGCAGGGTCAAGGTCAAGGCAGGGATGCGGGCCGAGAACCACCCCCTGGTGGAGCGGCAGGACCAGATGAGGTCGGGTGAGTGAGATGCCTGTGGCTTAAGTGGCACAGTTCGGGCCGCTGTGTCATCGTCAGGACGCCTCTCAGCATGACAAATCGTCTGCGCCAGCAGCACCACAACATCCCGCGCCCCTGGAGTGCGTAGGCCTCGACGCAGGAGAACGCCGGCATGAGCACACCCCCGCAGCCAGGCCCCCGTGCGGCCGCTACCACTGACGTTTCGGCGCCGAGCCGGCCGGGCGAGGACACGACCGCCGGTTACGCAGGCCTGTACGCCCCCGTGGACGGCGCCTTCGAGCAGATCGCCCGGATGGCGGCGCTGGTCCTGAACGCCGCAATCGTGACGGTCACCATCGCCGGCGACGCCCGGATCTGGTTTCCGCCCTCCGAAGGACCCGACGACGGCGGGCTGCTGCCCGCCGGGCCCAGCGTGAGCACCAGAGTGGACACGCTCAAGCCGTGGGCCATCGGCGATGTCAGCGCCGATCCGCAGACCAAGGATCACCCGTGGGCCCAGGGCAAGCACTCGATCCGGTTCTTCGCCGCCGCCCCCATCCTCATCCCGGACGGACGCCGGGTCGGAACCCTGGAAGTGATGGACCGCAGACGCCGACGCCGCGCCACCACGACTCCGACCCAGCTGGCTCTCCTGGCCGGGCTGGCCGCGACCATTGCCCAGCTCCTGCACCTGCGCATCAACGCACTGAACGTTCTGCGCACCGAACGCAGCAACCACGTTGCAGACACTCTCGCTCGCGACGCGGCCGACCAGCTCAGCGCCCAGGCCACCCGGGCCGCCGCGGACGTGGTGCAGCGGCAGCGACCGGACTGGTGCCAGCTGGGGGGCACTCGCGCCTGCACCGAACGCGCCGAGTTGAAGGTCGCGGACTCCTGGGGGGAGGGAGCCTGGGGCTGCTGGCAGCACACCGAGGATGCTCTGATCCAGATCCCGTCGGTCTTCCTGGCCACCGAGAGCATCCCGAACCTCAGCACCTACCGGGCCCGCAACACGGCCTGACCTGGCCAGGTCGAAGCCGGCGCCCAGCCCGGCGGCCCTAACAAAACTGCCCAATCGGGCGCGGGTGTAGAGATCTTGTCAAGATCGCGCCCCGGGCCGTTGTTTTTCTGTCAACGACCCTTACGGCGGTTGCTGCGCGGGGCTGTACTTCCATCGAGGGTCCATCCCGGACCCCCATGGAACTGCCCAGGAGACAAGCGTGTTCGACGTCGTATTCGTGGTGGTGACGGTGGGCCTGTTCGCCGTGCTCGGACTGATCGTCCGGGGAGTTGAGCGGTTGTGAACCCCACCAATGCCATCGGCCTGATCGCCGCCCTGGCCCTGACCGTGTTCCTGGTCGTGGCCCTGCTGTTCCCGGAGCGTTTCTGATGAGCTCCGGTGTGGCCGCGGCCATCTTCATTGCCACCCTGGTGCTGGCCCTGGCGCTGGCCTACAAGCCGGCCGGGGACTACATGTACCGCGTGGTCACCCCCGACAGTCACTCGCGGGTGGAGCGGGGGATCTACCGGTTGATCGGGGTCAATCCGGACGGCGAGCAGTCCTGGGCGGTCTACGCCCGCAGCGTGCTGGCCTTCTCGGCCGTCTCGGTCCTGTTCCTCTACGCCTTCCAGCGAATCCAGGCCCACCTGCTGCTCTCGCTCGGCTTCAGCGACGTGCCGCCGGCACTGTCCTGGAACACGGCCGTCAGCTTCGTGACCAACACCAACTGGCAGGCCTATTCGGGTGAGTCGACGATGGGCCACCTGGTGCAGATGGCCGGGCTGGCGGTCCAGAACTTCGCCTCGGCCGCCGTCGGCATCGTCGTGGCAGTCGCCCTGGTGCGCGGATTCGCCCGCCACCTCAGCGATCAGCTCGGCAACTTCTGGGTCGACCTGGTGCGGGTCGTCCTGCGCGTCCTGCTGCCGGTCGCGGTGGTCGGGGCCATCGTGTTCGTCGCGGCCGGGATGGTGCAGAACTTCTCCTCCGGCACGGACGTCACCACGATCGCCGGTGCCACCCAGCACATCACCGGCGGCCCGGTGGCCAGCCAGGAGATCATCAAGGAGCTCGGCACCAACGGTGGCGGCTTCTACAACGTCAACAGCGCCCACCCGTTCGAGAACCCGACGGCCTGGACCAACTGGCTGCAGATCTTCCTGCTGCTGCTGATCCCGTTCAGCCTGCCGCGCATGTTCGGGCGGATCGTAGCCAACAACAAGCAGGGCTACGCGATCGTCGCCGCGATGGGCCTGATCGCGTTCACCAGCGTGGTGCTGATGAACGTGATCCAGGGCCTGCACGGCGGAACCGTTCCCCAGGCGGTCGGTGCGGCCGCCGAAGGAACCGACACCCGGTTCGGGGTGCTGCAGTCGGCCACGTTCGGCGCGGCCACCACCCTGACCTCGACCGGGGCGGTGAACTCGTTCCACGACTCCTACACCTCCCTCGGTGGCGGCCTGGAGATGCTGAACATGATGTTCGGCGAACTGGCGCCCGGTGGAACAGGTTCCGGCCTCTACGGAATCCTGATCATGGCCGTCATCACGGTCTTCGTGGCCGGCCTCATGGTCGGGCGGACCCCGGAGTACCTGGGCAAGAAGATCGGCTCGCGGGAGATGAAGTTCGCCTCCCTCTACCTGCTGACCACCCCGACCCTGGTACTGGCCGGTGCGGCCGCCTCGATGGCGATCCCCTCGGCGCGGGCCTCGATGCTCAACACCGGAGCCCACGGCCTGTCCGAGGTGCTGTACGCCTTCACCTCGGCCGGCAACAACAACGGCTCGGCGTTCGCCGGGATCAGCGTCAACACCGGCTGGTACAACACCACTCTCGGGCTGGCCATGCTCTTCGGCCGGTTCCTGCCGATCATCTTCGTGCTCGCCCTGGCCGGGTCGCTGGCTCGCCAGAAGCCGGTGCCCGAGTCCAGCGGCACGCTTCAGACCTACCAGCCCCTGTTCATCGGAATGCTCGTGGGCGTGATCGTGATCGTCGTGGCCCTGACCTACCTGCCGGCCCTGGCCCTGGGACCGCTGGCCGAAGGAGTGCACTGAGCGATGAACACACTCAGCGCGATAGGTGACCTCAGCGGCCGCGCCGCACCGCCCGAACCTTGCTCGCGGATCTTGTGGATAAGGACCATGTCATGACTGCACCAACGATGGAACGGCCCCCGGCCAGTGAGCCGGCCGCCCCGCCGCCGGCCCGGCGGGTCTCCAGTGGACTGCTCGACCCCAGACAGCTCCTGGCCTCCATTCCCGACGCTGTGAAGAAGCTGAATCCGGCCACCCTGTGGCGCAATCCGGTGATGTTCATCGTGGAGATCGGCTCGGCGTTCACCACCGTGCTGGCGATCGAGCACCCCACCGTGTTCGCCTGGTTGATCACGATCTGGCTGTGGCTGACCGTGGTCTTCGCCGACCTGGCCGAGGCGGTGGCCGAGGGCCGGGGCAAGGCTCAGGCCGAAACCCTGCGCCGGGCCAAGCAGGACACCCTGGCCCGCCGCCTTGAGGGCTGGAAGCCGCAGGCGGAGCCGGCGGGCCTGCGCGAGGAGTCCGTGGCCGCCGCGCTGCTGCAGCAGGGCGACTTGGTGGTGGTCGAGGCGGGTGAGGTGATCCCGGGGGACGGCGACGTCGTCGAGGGCATCGCCAGCGTCGACGAGTCGGCCATCACCGGCGAGTCGGCCCCGGTGATCCGCGAGTCCGGCGGCGACCGCTCGGCGGTCACCGGTGGCACTCGGGTGCTCTCGGACCGGATCGTCGTCAAGATCACCCAGAAGCCCGGGGAGAGCTTCATCGACCGGATGATCGCCCTGGTCGAGGGGGCCGACCGGCAGAAGACGCCCAACGAGATCGCCCTGAACATCCTGCTGGCCGCCCTCACGATCATCTTCCTGCTGGCCGTGGCGACGCTGCAGCCGCTGGCGATCTACTCGAAGTCGGTGCAGGCGTTCGCCCCGGACAGCCAGGCCCTCGACGCGCACGGCGTCACGGGGATCGTGCTGGTGTCGCTGCTGGTCTGCCTTATCCCGACCACCATCGGCGCGTTGCTCTCGGCGATCGGCATCGCCGGGATGGACCGCCTGGTGCAGCGCAACGTGCTGGCCATGTCCGGGCGTGCGGTGGAGGCGGCCGGCGACGTCAACACCCTGCTGCTGGACAAGACCGGCACGATCACCCTGGGCAACCGCCAGGCCAGCGAATTCATCGCCGCCGACGGGGTGTCCACCTCGGAACTGGCCGATGCCGCCCAGCTGTCCAGCCTGGCCGACGAGACCCCCGAGGGTCGCTCGATCGTGGTCTTCTCCAAAACCGAGTACGGGCTGCGCGAGCGCCAGGCCGGCGAGCTGCGTGACGCCGTCTGGGTGCCGTTCACGGCCCAGACCCGGATGTCCGGGGTCGACCTCGCCCAGCCCGACACCCACCAGGTGCGCGAGCTGCGTAAGGGCGCCGCCTCGGCCGTGGCCGAGTGGGTCCGCCAGGGCGGAGGAGTCACCTCCGCCCAGGTCAGCGAGATTGTCGACGGGGTCTCCGCCTCCGGCGGGACGCCGCTGGTGGTGGGGGAGCGGATCGGCTCCAGCGCCCGGGTGCTCGGCGTCATCCACCTCAAGGACGTCGTCAAGAGCGGGATGCGTGAGCGCTTCGACGAGATGCGCCGGATGGGCATCCGCACCGTGATGATCACCGGGGACAACCCGCGCACCGCTGCCGCGATCGCGGCCGAGGCCGGGGTCGACGACTTCCTGGCCGAGGCCACTCCGGAGGACAAGCTGGCCCTGATCCGGCGCGAGCAGGAGGGCGGCAAGCTGGTCGCGATGACCGGTGACGGCACCAACGACGCCCCGGCCCTGGCCCAGGCCGACGTCGGGGTGGCGATGAACACCGGCACCTCGGCGGCCAAGGAGGCCGGCAACATGGTCGACCTCGACTCCGACCCGACCAAGCTCATCGAGATCGTCGAGATCGGTAAGCAGTTGCTGATCACCCGGGGCGCGCTGACCACGTTCTCGATCGCCAACGACATCGCAAAGTACTTCGCGATCATCCCGGCGATGTTCGCCGCGCTCTATCCCGGCCTGGACCGCCTGAACGTCATGCGGCTGCACAGCCCCGAATCGGCCATCCTGTCCGCGGTCATCTTCAACGCCCTGGTCATCGTGGTCCTCATCCCGCTGGCCCTGCGGGGCGTGCGCTACACCCCCTCCAGCGCGGCGGCCATGCTGCGGCGCAACCTCCTGATCTACGGCCTCGGCGGCATCGTCGCCCCGTTCGTCGGCATCAAGCTCATCGACTTAGTTCTTCAGTTCATGCCCTTCACTTCAAGGATCTCCTGATGCGTCTACCTTCCTGGCTCGCCCAGCACCTGGCCGGCCTGCGCCTGCTCCTCGTCCTGACCGTGATCACCGGTCTGGCCTATCCCCTCGTGATCACCGCCGTGGCCCAGGTCCCCGGCCTCAAGCACCACGCCGACGGTTCCCTGCTCACCCGCAGCGGCCGCGACGTCGGCTCGGCCCTGATCGGGCAGTCCTTCACCGACAAGAACGGCGCGCCGCTGGTGCAGTACGTCCAGTCCCGACCGTCCGCGGCCGGCGACGGGTACGACCCGGACTCCACCAGCGCCTCCAACCTCGGCCCCGAAAGCGTCGTCGACACCCTTGGCGACCCGGCCCAGGCCAAGAACCCCGACGGGGACGGCAGCAGCGCCAGCCTGCTCAGCACGGTCTGCGCTCGCAGCCGGGCGGTCGGCACGCTGGACGGCGTCAGCGGCGCCCGGCCCTACTGCACCGCTGATGGGGTCGGTGCGGTCCTGGCCGTCTTCCACCGCGACGGCCTCACCGGGCCGATCACCCGGGTGGTCAGCCTGAACCAGGTGGCCCCGGCCGTGCCCTTCGAGTCCACCTATAAGGGCGTGAAGGTCGAACTGGCTCAGTTCGGGCAGGACTACAGCAAGGGACTCATCACGCCCGTGCGCGGTTCGGCCCCGAACACCCCGGCCGTGCCGGCCGATGCGGTCACCGCCAGCGCCAGCGGCCTGGACTACGAGATCAGCCCGGCCTATGCGCGACTGCAGGCGGCCCGGGTGGCCCGGGCCCGCGGCATCAGCACCGCCCAGGTCGAGACCCTGATCAGAGCCCAGACCAGCGGGCGCGAACTCGGCTTTCTAGGCGAGCCCGGCGTCAACGTCCTCAAGCTCAACCTCGCCCTCGACCAGCGCTACCCGTACACCGCTGCATGAGGAATGTCCCGTGATCAGGCCCGGCACCGGTTGCCGGGCCTGACCACGGGCAAGATGGTTTCCGAGGCCGACCACGACCGGCCTGATCACCACCGCCCGAGCACCACTGACCCGGGCACCACCGGCCCGATCACGACGCAGGAGGACCAGTCATGCCGCAGGGGCAGTTGCGGGTCTACCTCGGCGCCGCCCCCGGGGTCGGCAAGACCTACAAGATGCTCGAGGAAGGTCAGCGCCGCCGCGAGCGCGGCACCGACGTGGTCGTCGGCTACGTGGAGACGCACGGACGTAAGCACACCGAGGCCATGCTGGCCGGCCTGGAGGTGATGCCGCGAGCCGAGATCAACTACCGCGGGTCGACCTTCACCGAGATGGACGTCGAGGCGATCCTGGCCCGGGCTCCCAAAGTGGTCCTGGTCGACGAGTTCGCGCACACCAACATCCCCGGCAGCCGCAACGCCAAGCGCTGGCAGGACATCCAGGACCTGCTGGAGGCCGGCCTGACCGTGGTCACGACGGTGAACATCCAGCACCTCGAATCGATCAACGACATCGTCCAGCAGATCACCGGCGTGCCCCAGCGCGAGACCGTTCCCGACGAGATCGCCCGGCGGGCCGACCAGATCGAGCTCATCGACATGGCCCCCGAGGCCCTGCGCCGGCGGATGGCCCACGGCAACGTCTACCGGCCGGAGAAGATCGACGCCGCCCTGGGCAACTACTTCCGGATCGGCAACCTCACCGCGCTGCGGGAACTGGCGCTGCTGTGGCTGGCCGACAAGATCGACGACGAGCTGGACCGCTACCGGGCCCAGCACAACATCTCGGCCACCTGGGAGACCCACGACCGCGTCCTGGTCGCCCTGACCGGCGGACCCGAGGGCGAGACCCTGATCCGCCGGGCCGCCCGGATCGCCGGCCGGGCGCGGGGGGCGGACCTGCTGGCCGTGCACGTCACCCGCAACGACGGCCTGACCAGCGGAAACACGACCAACCTGTCGTTGCAGAGAACCCTGGTCGAGAGCCTCGGCGGCACCTATCACCAGGTCGTGGCCGCCGATGTCGCCCAGGGGCTGCTGGACTTCGCCCGGGGGATCAACGCCACCGAGCTGGTGCTGGGGGTGAGCCGGCGTGGGCGCCTGTCGCACCTGCTGTCCCCGGGGGTCGGCACCGCCACCGCCAACGGCTCCGGGCTGATCGACGTGCACCTGGTCACCCACGAGGAGGTCAAGCGGGGGCGGGGTCGAAGCCTGCCCAGTAGCGCGCTGAGCCCGGCCCGGCGGGTGGCGGCTCTGATCCTGGCCGTTGTTGGTCTGGGCCTGCTCACCGTCGTGCTGACCTCGCTGCGAGGTCAGCTCGCCCTGCCCAGCGACATGCTGCTCTACCTGGCCTTCGTCGTGGTGGTGGCGCTGGTCGGTGGCCTCTACCCGGCGCTGTGCGCGGCGCTGCTGGGATCGCTGCTGCTCAACTACTACTTCGCCCCGCCCTACCACCGCTTCGCCATCGCCGCCCACGAGAACGTGCTGGCCCTCGTCGTGTTCCTGGCGGTGGCCATCGCGGTCAGCGCCACCGTGGACGCGGCGGCCCGGCGCACCCGCGAGGCCGCCAGCGCCGGGGCTGAGGCCGAGACCCTGTCCACCCTGGCCGGCAGCGTGCTGCGCGGTGCGAGCCCGGTGCCGGCGCTGCTGGACCACCTGCGCGAGACGCTGGCCTTCACCGGCGTCACCCTGCTGGAGCGCAACCCCCAGGCCCCACCCAGCCCTGACCTGCAGCACGACCCCGACTCCTGGCGGATTGTCGCCGCGGTCGGCGATCAGCCGAGCCTGACCCCGGGCCAGGGCGATGCCGAGGTGCTGGTCGACGACCGGATCTCCCTGGTGCTGCGCGGGCACCCGCTGGCCGCGGCCGACCGCCGGATGGTGCAGGCCTTCGCCGCGCAGGCGGTGCTGGCCCTGGACCAGGAGCGGCTCAGCACCCAGGCCGCCGCGGCCGGCCCGCTGGCCGAGGTCGACCGGATGCGCACGGCCCTGCTCTCGGCGGTCAGCCACGACCTGCGCACGCCGCTGGCCTCGGCCAAGGCCGCCGTCGGCGGGCTGCGCACGGGCGGTGCCCTCTTCTCCGATGCCGACCGCGAAGAGCTGATGGCCACGGTCGAGGAGTCCCTGGACAAGCTCAACCGGCTGGTCGACAACCTGCTGGACATGAGCCGCCTGCAGGCCGGCGCCCTGGGCCTCAACACCGAGGCGATGAGCATGGCCGAGAACGTCGCCATGGCCCTGGACGACCTGGGAGCCGAGGGTAGCCAGATCGTGGTGCAGATCCCCGACGAGTTCCTCGAGGTGATGGCTGATCCGGCCCTGGTCGAACGGGTCCTGGTGAACGTCGCCCGCAACGCCCTGCGCTACAGCCCGCCCGAGCAGCCGCCCCTGATCGCGGTCAGCGAGCACGGCGGTTTCGTCGAGACCCGGATCATCGACCGCGGGCCTGGCATCCCCGCCACGGAGTGGGACAACGTGTTCCTGCCCTTCCAGCGACTGGGTGACCGGGACAATGCCACGGGAGTGGGCCTGGGCCTGGCCCTGTCCCGGGGCCTGGCCGAGGCCATGGGAGGCAGCCTGACGCCCGAGAACACCCCTGGAGGTGGACTGACGATGATCCTTCGCCTGCCCCAGGCCGATCTGCCGAAGGCTCAGCCCCCCGACCCCGAGCTGCTGGAGGGCCTGGAGCACCGGGCCGACGGGCGGCGTCCGTGATCCGCGTCCTGGTCGTCGACGACGAACCGCAGATCCTGCGCGTGCTGCGGATCAACCTGGTCGCGCGCCAGTACGAGGTCCTCACCGCGGCCACCGGGGCCGAGGCCCTGGACCTGGCCGGCACCGAGCACCCCGATCTGGTCATTCTCGACCTCGGCCTGCCCGACCTCGACGGCGTCGAGGTGATCACCCGGCTGCGGGCCTGGACTGCCGTTCCGGTCATCGTGCTGTCCGGGCGGGTGGGCAGCCACGACAAGGTCGCGGCCCTGGACGCCGGTGCTGACGACTACGTGACCAAGCCGTTCAGCGTCGACGAACTGCTGGCGCGGATCCGGGTGGTCACCCGTCGGCAGAGCGATCCGGCCCGAGAGTCCAGCGTCACCATCGGGCGCTACACCATCGACCTGGGCCTGCGACAGGTCACCTCCGAGGATGCTGCCGCGCCCGGCGTCCACCTGACCCGCACCGAATGGCAACTGCTGGAGGTGGTGGTGAGCGAGCCGGGCAAGCTGATCCCGACCCGCTACCTCCTCGAAAAGGTCTGGGGGCCGACCTATGTGACCGAAGGCCAGTACGTGCGCCAGTACATGGCCCAGTTGCGCCGCAAGCTCGAGACCAACCCGACCCGGCCGGTGCACCTGCTCACCGAGCCTGGCATGGGCTACCGGTTCCAGCCCTGACATCGGGACGCCGAGCGACCCGGTCCTGCGGACGTGGTGGCCTGTTTGTCTCAATCGCCCGTCCTCGGCGTAAGCAGCGTGCCAAGCTGTGGCGTCGCTCGATCCAAGCTGGACAAATAGCTCTAGGCTAATTGACTGCAACCCAGCACCGACCTTTATTGCCTTCGACTTCTCCTGCTCATGGAGGCTGCCGTAGTGCAGCCTGCTGGTGCTGGCCTCGGCGCCGTCCAATTGCGTCGGTCGCCGTGCGCGGCCGGCCCCTGCCGTCTCGGAGGCTGCGGTCGTCATGACGACGCAAGTGGCGACTCCTGACCGTTGGCGGCGAGCGCATGTCCGCACGGGTAATCCCATGAGTTCTTACACGCTCGTCCCTTCGGCTCATTGCCACATCGGGCATTCGAAGTACGGCGACCTTCGGATGTGGCCGTTAGTCGCCTCGTTCGTGACGGATTGATTAAGTCGGCAATGCGGCGGCTGGATCTGGCTAGCGTTCCGGCCAAATCGCAATCAAAGGACCATCATGCGCCGTTCCGCCGCCGTACTCCTCGCTAGCGCAGTGATCATGTCTGGCCTGACCGGCTGTGACTCGCATTTGGGATCGAGCATCGGAGCCAAGGGTGGCCTCGTCGGCGATCAATCCGTCGCACAGGTGAGCGCCCCGGCCGGGGCGGTGAACCACGACGTCACCGTGAAGATCCGGCCGGCCGACTCCACCCCCGCACCGAGCGGCCTGGACGGCGTGGCTCGGGCTCTGGGCTCGGCGGTGGATGTCACGACCAGCGGGGCTCTGCCGGGGGCGCAGGTACGACTGCCCTACGACTCGGCCCGTGACGCCGTCACGGTCGGCGGGAAAACCAGTTCCGCGGCGAATGTGTTCATCGCGGTGTACAACCCGGGCCTGAAGGTCTGGGTTCCGCTCGCGACCACGATCGATTCCGTCCATCACCAGCTCGTCGCCGTGGCCCCGCACTTCTCCCTGTTCCGAAAGTTCGTGGTCGATCCAATCTCGAAGGTCTGGGACAAGGCGGTCACCGGGCTTGACGCTCTGCGCAGGATCATTGAGTCGAGCTGGCGCTCGATCGCGGACATCGCGAGCCCCCGTCAGGAGAAGGCCGAATGCGATGCGGCCGACCCGGACCATGACGTGACTGCCACCCTGCCCCAGTTGCACGGGTGCGTGGTCTCCGAAGGAGAGGAAGCTGAACTTCGACTCGAGAACCGCCTGCTGATCCCGCTCGACGTCGGTCCGGCGGCCGGCGTAGATGTCGGACCATTTACTGAGGAGGGCAAGGAGGACAACATTGTCCTGCTCCTGACCAGGTTCCTGCAGAGCGGCTCCGGCCTGGCCGTGGTCGGTGGGCGCAGCGCCACTCACGTGAACCTCTCCCCGGTGACCGCCACAGAGCCGCAATGGGCGGCCGCCGTCCGGCCCGACCTGCTGGCGATCGCCTTGGATGCCATTCTCACGACGCTGGCCTGGATCCCGTCCGAGAAGGAATTTGAGCTCGCGGTCATCCGCAGCCGATCCCGGTTGCTGGCCCTCACTGCCAAGGGCGGGACCGTCACCGTGCACGAACTCGTCGTGGAACTGCGGGCCATCCTGAAGGCCGACGTCAGCAAGCCCGAGGTCGCGGAGGTCAGCGAGGTCGTGGCCACCGCACTGGAATGCGAGAAGGCCGATCTGAAAGGCCTGGGCGAGTTCTCCAACGAGCCTTCGATCGAAACCGGTGTGGCCGGGGTGATCGAGACCGCAAAGTCCTGCGTCACGACGGCACTCAAGACCGTCGGAAAGAATCTCAAACAGCAGACCGGCGACATTATCAGTGTGCTGGCAAGCCTGCCCGACTCGGTTCGGCTCCTGCATGAGGTCGGTCAGGAGATCGGGCTCGGTTTCACCCAGGGACCGAACACCCGGCTCGATGTCACCTATACCGGCTCCGGCACCCCCGAGACCGACCCGACCACCGCGCCGCCCATCCCTAGCGACACCGTGCCGCTGCCCCGAGACGGCGAGGATGTGTTCAAGGCACCGAACCAGCCGCCCTATGCCTTTCCACCCCGCCACTCGGTACAGCAGCCGAACGGATTCGATCCTTGCGGCCGGGCTGCGTTCAAGTCCGCGTGGCTCGAAGACGACGGCGCCTGGGAAGCCAGCTACAGCCTGGGTAACGACCTGGGTGCCCCCTATTCCGTGCGCTTGTACCGGGTGAGCAACCAGGCTGCCCTCACGGCATACCTCGCCGCCGCGCCCAAGTCCTGCTCTCGCGGCGGGATCACATTTACCCGTACAACGACGACACACGGGCAGACCGCAGCCTCCTACGCGGGCACCATCGACTCCGGTAGCGCCAAGGGCATCGTATCGACGGTATTCGAAATGATTTACGGCGACGGGTACTTCGTCTACATCATCGACAACGCGGTCGCCACTACTGGTGGCTCACTCAGTGGAAAGCTCAAGGCTCGCAAGGACGAGGCCTTGGATTACCTGCTGCGAAAGGCCGACACCGTCCTGAACCTCAACGGTGCCCTCGCGGGTGGGTAGTCAATCAAACCGATAGCTGCTTGGCCGGTCGCCCCGCGGCCGTTCAATTTGGAGGTGCAAAGCGACGAGAGGGGGCCCGGCCGCACGAGCTTGCCCGCTGGGTGGCGTTCGTCGAAGCCGGAGGGGGCCCGTTCCTGGGAGGCAACAAAGGCGGGACGGTGACCTTCTAGCCTGCTTTCGTCGTCGAAGCAGGAGGGTCACGCGGCCGGCGCCGCGGTCGGCGCTATTGCCGTGTAGATGGGTTGGGGGTCGGTAGGCGCCAGCGCCCGAGGGCATAGGCCCCAGTCGCCGAGGCCACGGCTTGGATGAGGCCGACGATGGCGGATTAGCGGCACTGCACTCGTAGGACCGGGAATTGCGTGAGCAGGCGGTCGCGAACATGCTCGGCAGTGCGACGGAGGTCGTTGCTTCGTCTCGGGGCTACAAACGTCACGGGGCTGCAAGCGTCACGGGATTAGTTGTTTTCGGGTCCCGTCGGTCGAACGGTGTTGATGACGCTTGTGCCGCCCTCAAGTGCTTCGGTGAAATGCCACCCGCTGAGGCTGCGGGGCCGCCTGCGACGAAGGACGCAGGATGTCCTGGCGCCGGCGGCCCCGGCCTTGAGAAGCAGGCGCTCAGAAGGTCACTTGGAGCACCACTGGTAGTCGGTGTTGCCGTCACCGTTCTCGTCGGTGATCACCAGGTCGATGTCACCGTTGATGTACAGCCAGCCGTAGGAACCGGTGCCGTCGACTCGGCCCCAGATCCAGCCGTTGTGGTAGCTGTTGACGTACTCGCAGTGGATCCACACGATCTGGCCGACGTTGACGTTGCGGACGATCGGGCAGCTTCCGTAAGGGCCGGTGCGCATCCAGACGTCGGCGTAGATGATGGCGTAGCCCTCGCCGTTGGGCTTGTTCTTGACCTCGGAGCAGTTGTCGGCGGCCTGCGCCGGGGACACGTCGAGTGCCACCGCGGCGGTGGTCGACAGAGCGATCGCGGCCAGGACCGCGCCGATCTGGCGCTTGGTGCGAAGCATTCGGGTCATCATCAGGGACTCCCAGGGACGGCGAGCATGAGCTCGGGTCGATCGGACGCCCGAACCCTAGGTCGCAGATCGCCAAACTGTCACCGTCGCAGCGCAAGTCCCAACGAGCGCAGTACCGGGCACCGCCCGCCTCCACCTATGGTGGTACTCCCACGGGTGGAGAGTGACATCGGAACAAATCGGCTATAGTGCCCACTCCCTGATGGCCACATCTGTGACCTCGATCCAATCGCAAGGAGCACCATGCGTTTTCACCGTCGTCTCATCAGCCTGCTGGCGGCCCTGTTCGTCGCCGCCACGGTCGGTGTCGTCGCCGCACCGGCCCAGGCCGTGACCACCAGCGGGCCCTGGATCATCGAGACCTACATCAGCGGGCCCGGTTCGGGCGGCCCGCTGGACGGCTGTCTGATCGGCAAGACGCCGACCAAGTCGGCCGTGATCCAGCAGTCCTACTGCTATGCCAGTTTCTCCTGGCACATGACCGAGGTGACCTCGGGAGTGTGGGAGCTGAAGGAAGACCTCAGTGGGCTCTGCATGAACGTCAAGGGCGCCTCCACGGTCAAGGACGCTCTGGTGATCGAGTACCCCTGCGGCGCCGCCAGTCAGAACGACCGCTGGAGGTTGCAGAAGCAGTTCAACCAGGCCGGGCTCGATTGGTACTACATCCGCAACGTGCACAGCAACATGTGCCTGAACGTCTCCGGGGCGGCGTCCAGCCCGTCCGCCTTCGCGAACATGATCCAGTACCCGTGCGGCGTGAAGAAGGGCAACGACCTGTTCACCTGGGGTCCGGCGTAGCCACCGCCGTACCCCGGCCAGGGGTCGGTGCGGCGGTACTCGTCACCGCACCGGCCCCGCCGGACACCGAAGCTGATATGTTCAGCCCGTTGTGTACACGTTCGCACTGAGGAGGTGAGACCGATCAACGCTGTGACAGGTCGGGGCTCCCTCCCGCACGCGCCGTAGGGAGTGCCCGCACGAGGCATCCCGAAAGGCACTCACACCTATGCTTTTTCTCTCTGAAACGTCGTCCCAGGGCGTTCGCGAACAGCTCTTCTGTCTCGGCGAGATTCCCTTGGCCCTGTGGACCCCCACCGGCGGCGACAGGCCCCGTCCGCTGATCGTTCTCGGACACGGCGGCGGCCGGCACAAGACGGATCCGGAGATCCTGGCCCTTGCCCACCACCTCGTGCGCGAGTGCGGCTTCGCCGCGGTCTCGGTCGATGTGCCCGGCCACGGCGACCGGCCCACTGATGAGCACCTCGATCGGATGGCCACTCAGAACCAGGTCCGGGTCGAGGCGGGAGAGGACCTCGCCGTCGTCATTGCGCAGTTCCAGGCGCTGGTCGCGACCCGGACCGTGCCGGAATGGCAGGCTGTCGTAGACGCGGTGCAGGACCTGGAGCACGTCGGCACCGGCCCGGTGGGCTACTGGGGCGTCTCCCTGGGGTGTGGTCTCGGCGTGCCGTTCGTCGCCGCCGAACCGCGGGTGCGCGCGGCCGTGCTCGGCCTCGGCGGCGCGGCGGCCAAGGCGGAGGTGGCCGCGGGAATCACCGTGCCGGTCCAGTTCCTGGTGCAGTGGGACGACGAGCGAGTACCCCGCGAGCAGGCCCTGGCGCTGTTCGACGCCTTCGGGTCGGGCGAGAAGACCCTGCACGCCAACCCCGGCCGGCACGGCGAGGTGCCTGGCTTCGAGCTGGACAGCGCGGCCCGGTTCTTCCAGCGTCACCTGTAGGAGTACCGGCGGCGCTGGATTGGCAGAGGTACTCGCTCGTTCGAGGTCAGAGCTGTGCCGCCGCCGCGCGCAGGTTGGTGGCGGCCAGCGCGAGCCCGTCCAGGCGCGAGTAGTCGCCGTCCTCGTGTTCGATGTTGACCGCCATGTCGGGGTCGACCTCGGCGAGGGCGCGAAGGAACTCGGTCCAATAGCCGACGTCGTGCCCGACGCCGACGGCGACGAACTTCCAGGCCGGGTTCTGCGGCCAGGAGGCGCACCAGAAACCGTAACCGGTCGGCACCTTGCCCTCGGCGTCGGCCGGTACCCGGGTGAAGGAGGTGTCGAGCACGCCGCGGATGTCGACGCCGGGCGTGATCATCGCGTCCTTGGCCGCGGCGTGGAACACCAGCGGTCCGAGGTAGCGGATGCACTCCACGACGTCCATGCCCTGCCACATCAGGTGGGAGGGATCCATCTCGGCGCCGACGTTGGTGGCCCCCACCAGGTCGACCAGCCGGCGCAGGGTGACGGGGGAGAAGACCAGGTTGTGCGGGTGCATCTCGATGGCGACCCGCACGTCGTTGGCCCGCGCCAGCGCGTCGATCTCGGACCAGAACGGAGCGGCGACGTCCCACTGGTAGTCCAGCACGTCCATGTAGACGCCGTCCCAGGGGTTCACCACCCACGAGGGGTAGAGCGCGCCGGGGTCCGAGCCGGGGGTGCCGGACATGGTGACCACGTTGCGCACCCCGAGGGCGCCGGCGAGCTCGATCGTGCGGCGCAGGTCGTCGGCGTGCTTGGGGCCGACTCCGGGCAGCGGGTTGAGCGGGTTTCCGTTGCAGTTCAGCCCGGTCAGTTCAAGGTCGCGCGAGGAGAACTCGGCCAGGTAGTTCTTGCGGGCCTGTTCGGAGGCCAGCAGGGCGTCGACGTGGCAGTGCGGGGAGGGGATGAACCCCCCGGTGTTGACCTCGACCGAGGTCAGCTCGTCGATCCGGAGCACGTCCAGGGCCTCGGCCAGCGACCGGTCGTGCAGGCAGGCGGTGTAGGCGCCGAGCTTGAGCGTCATGAGGAGTGAACCTTTCGTCCAGTGGTCGGGGGAGAGGCAGCGCAGGCGCTGGACTTCTAGTCGATCTTGATTTCGGAGCCGGATCGCGCCGATTCGATGACCGCCCCGGCCAGACGCAGGTTGCGCAGTCCCTCGGCGAAGCCGGCCACTGGCGGCAGGTGTCCCTCGATGCCGGCGACCTGCTCGAGGAAGGCGCGGGCCTGCCAGACGAACACGTCGTTCTGGCCGTATCCGACCCCGGGGAAGTTCATCGGCAGACCGCCGTCCAGGTAGGGATGCTCCGGCCCGGCGAGGACGGTCCGGTAGCCGTTGACCTCGGACGCCGGGCCCTGGTCCCAGATCTGGAACTCGCCCGGCCGCTCCAGGTCGTAGGTGGCGGCACCCCGGTCGGTGAACAGTTCGAAGCCCAGGGCGTTGGGGTGACCGAACGAGATCCTGGACGCCGTGAGCGAGGCGGTCGCACCGGAGACGAACGTGACGTTGACGCTGACCAGGTCCTCGTTCTCAACCGGCTCCAGCGTGTCGCTCAGTTCGGCCGCGGCGTGCCCCAGGGCGGTGCCGATCGGCACGGCCCGCTCGGGGATGACCGTGGAGAGCACCCCGCCGCGGACCGAGGCGATCGGGCCGCAGACGAACTCGGCGAGGTCGATCAGGTGGCTGCCGATGTCGGCCAGCGCGCCCGAGCCCGGTGCGCCCTTGTAGCGCCAGCTCATCGGCCCGCGCGGGTCGGCGCCGTAGTCGCACCAGTAGTGACCGGCGAAGTGCAGCGGGCGCCCCAGCGTCCCGCTCTGCACGAAGTTGCGGATCGCCGCGATCGCCGGCGCCCGGCGGAACGAGAAGCCCACTACGGCCTGCTGGTCCGGCACCCGCTCGGCGGCGGCCACCATCGCCTCGGCGTCGGCGACGGAGGGGGCCATCGGCTTCTCGCAGAGCACGTGTTTGCCCGCTGCGAGCAGGCCTTCGGTGATCTCGCGGTGAAGGGGGTTCGCCACAGCGACCACCACGACGTCCACATCGGGTGCGGCCGCCACCGCCTCCCACGACGCCTCGGCCCGCTCGTAGCCGAACCGCTCGGCGACGTGGCGGGCCTGCGGTTCGTTGACGTCGGCGATCGCCACCAGGCGCACCGGCGGCAGCCGCGGGCCTTCGACCCCGCCGGCCGCCCGATAGCCGGCGGCGTGCGCCTGGCCGATCATGCCGGCGCCCACGATGGCGACGCCCGATCCGTTCCCGTTCATGCGATCCTCCTGGTCATCGTCGACCCCGGCCCCGATCCGGCACGTTCCGAGAGCGGGCCTTTAAAGCGCTTTAAGTCGAGTGTTGACGTGCGGTACGGTTGCTGTCAAGAGTCGAGAGGTGAGCGGTCTGAGCATGAACGAAACCCCGCGCCGGCCGCGGCTGGAAGATGTGGCCGCCGAGGCGGGCGTGTCCACGGCGACGGTCTCCCTGGTGCTGCGGGGCGTGCCCGGGCCGAGCACGGCGACCCGCGAGCGCGTCCTGGAGGTCACCGCGCGCCTGGGCTACCGGCCCGACCGGGCCGCCAGCGCGCTGGCCAGCCGGCGCAGCCGGTCGATCGGGGTGGTGTTCGACGTCAGCAACGCCTTCCACGCCGAACTGGTGCAGGACATCCACGAGGCGGCCGAGCGGCACCGGTTCGACGTCGTCCTGAGCACGACCACGCGACACCGCGACCTCACCCGGGCCACCGAGACCCTGCTGGACTCCCGGTGTGAAGGGCTGCTGCTGGTGGGGCCGAGCGGTACTGATCAGCACCTCAGCGCCCTGGGCCGGCAGTTGCCCCTGGTCGTGGTCGGGCGCCCGGTCAATTCGGGCGATGTCGACGTCGTGCGGGCCGCGGACGACAAGGGCGTGGAGTTGGAGGTGGACCATCTGGTCGGCCTCGGACACCGCCGCATCGCCTACGTCGACGGTGGCCGAGGGGCGATCGCCGGCCTACGTCGCCGGGGATACCGCGCGGCCATGCGCAGGCACGGGCTGCTGGACCAGATCCAGGTCGTCGCCGGCGGGCAGACCGAGACGGCCGGTGCTGAGGCGGCCGCGGCGATCCTGCCGGAAACCTCCCGTCCCACCGGCGTTCTGGCGTTCAACGACCGTTGCGCCCTGGGTTTCATCGACAAGCTGGTGCGGGCCGGGGTGGACGTGCCCGAGCAGATGTCGGTCGTCGGCTACGACGACAGTCCGGTGGCCCGACTGGCCCACGTCGATCTGACCACGGTGAGCCAGAACCCGGCCGAACTGAGTGAACACGCGATTCTCGCGCTCGCCGAACGACTGGACCGCGGCCGGACCAAGGACACCGAGGTCGTCGTCGTTCCTCGCCTGGTGGTCCGCGGCACCGGCGGGCCCCCTCTCTGAGCGCCGCCTGACGGACCGCCGCGGGCCACACGGTGGCCGAGCGGCGCGCTCGCTACGCTGTCGTGGGCTGCCGGCCCGGCAGTGACCACCGGAAGGACCCAGGACTCATGGGCGATCTCGCCATCGAGGCCCACCAGCTCACCAAGAAGTTCGGCGACTTCACCGCCGTGGACCATTTCGACCTGTCCGTGCCCGAAGGCACGGTGCTGTCCCTGCTCGGACCCAACGGCGCGGGCAAGACCACCGTCGTGCGGATGCTGGCCACGCTCGCCCAGCCGACCTCCGGGCGGGCGAGCGTCTGCGGCTACGACATCTCCACCCAGCCGGACGCCGTGCGCTCGGTGATCAGCCTCACCGGACAGTTCGCGGCTCTGGAGGACAACCTCACGGCCAGGGAGAACCTCGTCCTCATGGCCCGCCTGCGCGGGTACGGCGAGCCGGCCGCGCTGCGGGTGGTCGATCGGCTCATCGACCGCTTCGACGTCGGGGAGTTCCGCGACCAGCTGGTGAAGTCGCTCTCCGGTGGGCAGCGCCGGCGCGTCGACCTGGCCGCCAGCCTGGTCGTGCAGCCGCGCCTGCTGGTCCTGGACGAGCCGACCACCGGGCTCGACCCGCGCAGCCGCCAGGTCGTCTGGTCGACGATCCGTGAGCTGGTCAGCGAGGGCATCACCCTGCTGCTGACCACCCAGTACCTGGACGAGGCCGACACCCTGGCCGACCACATCGTCCTGATCGACCACGGGCGGGCCACCGCCAGCGGCACGCCGGCCGAGCTGAAGAACCAGATCGGTGGGCAGCGGGTCGACGTGATGACCGTGGACGCCGCCGGCTTCGCCCAGCTGCGCGAGGCCCTGGGCCCGCTCTTCAGCGTGAGCGACAACGCCGAGCGGCGCACCCTGTCGATCCCGGCTCCCGCCGCGGCCGACGACCTGGCTGCCGTGACCGCGGCCGTGCAGGCCAGCGGGGTCGCCGTGGACGAGATCGCGCTTCGGCGCCCGACCCTGGACGACGCGTTCCTGGCCCTGACCGGGCCGGCCCTCAAGGAGATGGCATGACGACGATCGCCGACGCACCCACTCCCGGCCGGCTCTCGGCGCACGAGCCGCTGCCGCCGCGCGCGCCCGCCCTCCAGCGCTACCTGCAGGAGACCTGGTTGCTCATCGCCCGGGGGCTGCGCACGATCCCGCGCGTGCCCGAGCGCCTCTCCGACGTCACCATCCAGCCGATCATCTTCACCCTGCTCTTCCTCTACGTCTTCGGCAGCGCGATCAAGATCCCCGGCATGCGGTACCAGGACTTCCTGCTGCCCGGCCTGATCGCCCAGTCGATCGCCTTCGGGGTGATGGGTTCCGGGACGGCCACGGCCACCGACTTCTCCAGCGGCGTCGTCGATCGGTTCAAGTCCCTGCCGATCAGCCGGCTGGCGGTCGTGACCGCCCAGATCGTCGGGCAGATGATCGAGCAGATTCTCGGCCTGCTGATCGTGGCCGGCATCGGGCTGGCCCTGGGCTGGCGCCCGGACCTGAGCATCGCCGGCTTCTTCGAGCTGATCGGGCTGATCCTGCTGGGCCTGCTCGCCTTCACCACCGTCGGCGTGCTGATGGGCATGCTCATTGGCTCCGCGGACGCCGTCCAGGGGATCGGGTTCGCCATCGTGCTGCCCCTGTCGTTCCTGGCCGGCACCTTCGTACCGATCAGCGGGATGAACGCCGTATTAAGGGCTTTCGGTGAGTACAACCCGCTGTCGGCGATCGTCGCAGCCATCCGCCAGGTCACCCAGGGAACCAGGACCTCCGGAAGCTGGCCGCTGGAACACCCGGTCCCGGCCATGCTCATCTACTGCGCGCTGATCATCGGTATCTGCGTCCCGCTGACCGTGCGAAAGTTCAAGCAAGCGGCCTGATTGCGACGTCAGCCGCTGAACGCGGTTCGCATCAGCTTGTCGGTCAGCTCGGCGATGGCGTCGACCTCTTCCTCGAGAGCGAAGTGGCCGGTGTCGAGCAGCACGATCTCGGCCTCGGGTACGTCGGTGCGGTAGGCCTCGGCACCAGGGGCGGTGAAGAACGGATCGTTCTGGCCCCACGCGGCGATCAGGGCGGGCCGGCGACGGCGCAGCCAGGCCTGCCAGTCCGGGTAGCGGGGCGGGTTGGTCTGGTAGTCCCACAGCAGCGCCTTCATGTACTCCGCGCGCCCGGGGCGGTCGATCACGAGCTGGTCGGCCAGGGCCTGCTCGGGATCGATGAGCTCGGGATCGCGGGCGCCGGCCTGCCACTGGCTCTGGGTGCCGGCCAGGGTGACGAAGCCGTCCACGGTCGACTGCCCTTTCTCGCGGTCGCCCCACCAGCCGTTCAGTGCGGCCACGCCCGGCCCGAACCCGTCGGTGTAGGCGTTGGCGTTCTGCACCAGCAGGCCGCGCACCCGCTGGTCGTGCTCCAGGGCGATGCGGAAGCCGACCGGGGCGCCGAAGTCGAACATGTAGATCGCGTAGTCGCCGATGCCGAGCGCGTCGATGGTCTTGGCCGTGACGGCGGCCAGGGCGTCGAAGGTCGGTGACTGCGGCAGCGGCTCGGAGCTGCCGAAACCCGGATAGTCGATGGCCACGGTGTGCCAGTCGCGGGCGACCCGGTCGATCAGCCGGACGTAGGCCCGGGTGCTGGAGGGGTAGCCGGGCAGCAGCACCAGAGTGGGACGCGCGGGATCGCCGGCCTCACGGACGAACACGTCCAGGCCCTCGACGCTGATGGTGCGGTGACGGATGGCAGTCATGAGTCTTCTCCTTCGAGCGATCGACACACGCTAACCTTTATTAGCGTGTTTTGAAGGTTAGTCAGATAGGGGGTAACCTGTCAAAGGACGGATCAGCGGTTAGTTGAGGCGGGTGGGGACGGAGGTGGGTGTGGACAGCACGGAACTGATCGGGCTCGGCGACGACCCGGCCCTGGACTTCGTCAACAGCATCGCGACGCCCCAGCAGGAACCGGTCGAGTTCCTCACCGACGGTCAGGCCTACCTCGACTGGCTCGAACGAGCCTGCCTCATCGAGCCGGCTGACGGCACCGCCGCTCGCCGGCTGTTCTCGCCGGCCCAGCTCGACGCGGTCGCGGAGGAGGCGGTGGCGCTGCGCGAATGGTTGCGCCCGGCCATCGCCGAGTGGGCCCAGCGGTCTGGCCGGCCGGCCACCGGTGAGCCCGAGTCCGTGATCCCGCAACGAGTCCGGATTCGGCTGAACGAGATCCTGGAACTCGACCGCGCCTACCCCCGGCTCGACGTCGCCACAGGCGCCCTCGTGATCGAGCGCGCCCGGCACTGGCACGAGCCGAGGCAACTGCTCGTACCCCCCGCCGAGGCGGCGGCGCGCCTGCTGTCGGCCGGCGACCCGGCCCTCGTGCGCCACTGCGAGGGCCCCACCTGCACCCTGTGGTTCTACGACCGCACCAAGTCCCACCGGCGCCGCTGGTGCTCGATGGCCGCGTGCGGCAACCGGGCCAAGGCCCGCGCCCATCGTGACCGCACGCGCGACCACTGACCGGCCCGGCTGCCCGGCCTCCGCTCGGGTCCTCAGCCCGCGGCTCGGGCCAGGACCAGGCCGAACTCCTCCTCGAAGGCGTCGCCGCGGATCGGGCTCAGCCATGCATGGTCGCTGCGACCGCGACGAGGACGAAGGCCGCGACAATGATCGCGACGCGGCCGTAGTGCAGGCGGTCCCAGCGCTGCTGCTGCTCGCGCCAGTCGTCGGGATGGCTCTCGCCCGTCCAGGTCTTCGAACGGTTGTTGATCGGCACCAGCAGGGCGATCGACATGATCACGCTGAGGGCGAGCAGGACGGCGCCGACCAGAGCCGTGGTGGCGCTGGTCGTGCCCCAAGTGGCCGCCACGAGGGCGGCGGTGAGGATCAGCGAGCCGATGTACCAGAACGGCATTGCCCGTCCGAGCATGCGGCCGCCGTCCGCGCGCCCGGCCAGCGAGGCGCCGGCCGGCAGTCGCAGCAGGATCGGATTGATGACGAAGGCGACCGCGAACTCGACGCCGACCATGAGGCCGACAACGGTGACGGTGACAACGGCGAGAACGGATGTCATGACGAGCCCTCCAAAATCTAGCAGCGCTAGGTATCTAGCGGTGCTAGATTATGACTCGACGGGGCAGATCACAAGTGGGGGTTCAGTGGCAGATCGGATGGCGCGTCAGCAACGCAACGACGAGCGGCGCCGGCACATCCTCGACGCGGCCCGGGAGCGCGCCGACGTCGACGGCTGGAGCAGCGTCACGACCCGCCATCTCGCCGACGCCATCGGCTACAGCCAGCCCGTGCTCTACGGCCACTTTCCTGGGGGCAAGTCGCAGATCATGCTGGCCGTCGCCCTCGAAGGTTTCGCCGACCTGGCGCGGCAGTGCCGCGCCGCGCTCGGCCCCACGCGAGGGCGGGCGTCAGTCGAGGCTGTCGCCGTTGCCTACCTGGACTTCGCCGATGTGCATCCGGCCGTCTACGAAGCCATGTTCCAGCAGCCGATCGACGCTCACTTCGCCACCGACGACACCGAACCCGATCTTCGCGCAGGGTTCGACGTGCTGGCCGAGGCGATCGGCGACCGCGGAGGTGACGACGGCGGGGGAGGCGCGGCCACCGAACTGTTCTGGGCCGCCCTGCATGGCATCAGCCTGCTGGAGCGCGCCGGACGAATGCGCCCCGAACACCGCTCCCTGCGGATCGCCGAACTCGGCGTCCGCTTCGCCACGCAGATGCCCGAATAGGGCACCTGCAGACGTGGGTCAGGCAACGTCCTGGTTGAACTCGAGGGAGTTGCCGGACGGGTCCGTGATCCAGGCGACGTCATGGCCCTCGGCATGGTGGATGTTGTTCTCGTCGAGGTCCAGCCCGTCGGGCCGCTTGAACGAGATGCCCTGCCCGCTGAGCGATGTGAGAGCGGCTGAAAGGTCGTCCACCGTGAACGTCAGCACGGTGAACGACGCGGGCTCGTGATCCTCCTTGCCGTACATCATCACCTCACCGCCGCTGGGCAGGTGCAACCGCAGGACCCGGCCGTCGTACTCCTCTTCGACCTTCAGGCCGAGCATGTTGCCGTAGAACTTCTTGGTGTCCGCGATGTTCCGTACCGAAAAGCTGCTCACGGCCTTGGTGTAGGCGATCATGACGTTGTCCTTTCGAGCGATGGACGGCTCTGGCCAAGAATCAGTCTGGCGTGTGCTCCGGGCGGCCACCACCGCTGAGAGCAGGTCCGAGGGCCGAACATTCCGAAATACCCGGGGCTGGTGGCGCGGCCTGTCTATGATCCGGTTTGTTGCCACCAGGCTGCGCCCCACAACCGCCGCGGAGAGCCGAATGCTCGAATTCCAGGTCACCGCCGATTCCCTGCATGTGCGCAGCCGGCCCCAGATCGCCGACAACGTGCTCGGGCACCTGCAGAAGGGGGATGTCGTCCAGCAGGTCGCGGCCGGCAAGAACGAACAGTTCGTCAAGGTCCGCCACGGGCAGCTCTCGGGATGGGCCTCGGCCAAGTGGCTGAAGCAGCTGAAGCCGAAGGCGCGCAAGTACGTCGTGACGGCCTCGAGCCTCAGCGTGCGCAGCACCGCCAAAGTGCTGGCCAAGAACGAGCTCGGTGTTCTGAAGAAGGGCGACGTGGTGCTCTCGGATTCGTCCTTTTCCGACGGCAAGTGGCTGCACGTGGCCAAAGGGGCCTTGAAAGGCTTCGCCTCAGCGGCCTTTATGGTGCCGCAGTCGGATCCCAAGCCGGCACCGGATCCGGCATCGGCCGGCAACCCCCCGTGGTACTCGATCGCCAAGGAGGAGAAGGCGAAACACCCGGTGGAGAAGCCCGGGTCGGCCGCCTCCAGGCTGATCACCAAGTACTTGCGCTCGACCAATCTCGCCCGCAAGCAGGCCGACAGTGACGAGACGTTCTGGTGCTCGGCCTTCGTCAACTGGTGTGTCGAGCAGACCGGGCACGACGGGACGAACTCGGCCGGGGCGCGCAGCTGGATGCACTGGGGGCGGGCGCTGAAGCGACCGACCGAGGGCTGCATCGTGGTGCTGTGGCGCACGAGCAAGACCGAGAGCAACAACGGGCACGTCGGCTTCTACGTGAAGTCCGTCGACTCCAGGAACTTTCAGATGCTGGGTGGCAACCAGAGCAACACGATCAGCTACGAGACCCACCCCAAGAGCCGGATCCTGGGCTACCGCAAGCTCTGATCAGCCGACTCCAGCGGCCGGCGACCCGGCGTCCACGATCGACGTGCTGCCGGCCAGGTCGTGGCCCGGAGCGCCGGCCCAGAGGTCGCGGCTGGCGCCGGTGGCCCCGCCGGTGGCCGTGCTCGCGGATACCGACGCGCCGAACCGGTCTCCGGGTTCCCAGGCAGCCCCAGCGAGGCCTCGGCCACTATGTGGCGCGCGCCGGACGTGGGATGGACGTCGACGCCTCCGCTGATCCGGCCCTCGACCGCGAGGGTGGGCAGTCCGACCGCAACGATGTCACCGGCGACGGGGCCGAGGCGCGTCGGTGATCTTCTGGAGCCCCCCGGCGGGCGTGGCAGCCCTGCGACCTGCGCATCTCGACTTTCGTTTTCCCAGCCAAGTCATAGGTTGAACCTGTACCTCACGACGACACCAGATGATGCACCCGAAACGGGAGGTGCATCAGGAAGGGGGCACACGGTGGGAACGATCAACGCCGGGTTCGCCCTGGCAGCGGCCCTGTCCTTCACCGACCTTGGTCTGCAGCGCTTTTGGGGGCGATACCGCAGGATGGGCGGGCGGCGAAGCCGGTACGAGCTGGCCGAGTACGTCAGTGGGGTCACCGAATGGGATGCCTCGGAGCACGACACCGCGGCCCGGGCCCTGAACGCCTACTGCGAGCAGGTCCACATGAACATTCACGCCCCGCTGTCGCAGGAGGTCTGAGCCCGCGCGAGGGCTCAACCACTCACGGTCCGCCGCGCCAGTGGTCGATGCGATGGTGATCCGGCGTGAAACCGTGATCCACGCCCCATAGGACGGCCTGGGTGCGGCTGCTCACCCCGATCTTGCGATAGACGGTCCTGATGTACGACTTGACCGTGTTTGGGCTCAGGAACGTCAGCTTGGCCACCTCGGCGTTGTTCTTGCCCTGAGTGATCAGGGCCAGAATTTCGGCCTCTCGGTCGGTCAGCCCGTCGTCGCGCCCGGGCCAGTCGAGCCCGGCGGCGCTGCGGGCCCGCGGTGCCGGTGTGCTGACCACCTGCTCGCCGGCATGGATCGCCTCCAGTGCCTCCACCAGCTCGCGGGCCGACAATGTCTTGGACAGGTAGCCGTGCGCTCCCTGGCTCAGCGCGCTGTCGACCAGGTCGGGGTGGAAGTTCCAGGTGTAAACGACGACCCGGCGCGCCTGCGGGCTGGCCACCAGCGTGCTGATTTCGTGGTGGTCGGACTCCGGCTGGGCGAAGGAGTCGTACAGCGCGATGTCCACATGGTCGGACAGTGCCTCGGTGGCATCGATCTCGGCGATCAGCACCCGGTCGCGGAAGCGGTCGAGCATCTGGGCCACGCCGGCCAGCACGACGTCGTAGTCGTCGACCAATGCCACCAGGATCGGCCGCTCATTCGGCCCGATGGGGTCGCTCGGGGTTGACGTCATGACTCCACCGTAACCCTCCTTAGGGGTGTAGTGCACCCGCCCTAGGGGTGGTTGTCTGGGACACATGATCCCGCATGGATCATGACAAACCGGCCCCTGGAGGATTCACCATGCTTGGTCTCATCGTCACCCTGATCATCGTCGGCCTGATCGCCGGCGCCCTCGCCCGCCTGATCGTGCCGGGCAAGCAGCACATGTCCATCCCCATGACCATCGGGATCGGCATGGTCGGCTCGTTCGTCGGCGGCTTCCTCGGCTACCTGATCTTCCACAAGGACTCCTCGGACGGCTTCCTGCAGCCCTCCGGCATCATCGGCTCCATCATCGGCGCGATCATCGTGCTGCTGATCTGGGAGCGCGTCGGCGACAACCGCAGCCTCACCCGGTAGTCCCGATGGCGCTCGCGATGACATCCACGATGGACGCCACGGTGTCGGCCCTGCCCCGGCGCGGTGATGGCCCTGATCTCAGGAAGCCGGCTGTAGCCGATGCCGGTGGGCAGGACATGGACGATCGCGAGAGCCACGAGGAAGCCGCCCAGCTGCGCCTTGCTCTGGAGCATCGCGACATCATCGGCCAGGCCAAGGGCATCATCCGGTTCCTGACCGGGACCAGTGCCGAGGAGGCGTTCGCCCTGCTGGCCAAGATCTCGCAGGACACCAACATCAAGGTGCGTGACCTGGCCGAACTGATCGCCGAGTCTGCCGGCAACCGGGCTCCTCTGCCGGCTGCCGTCAGCCGCAGCTGGCATCAGCACGTGCGGGTGCCGAGCGCCGATCCCGGGCCGGCCGGCAGATAGCCAACCCCTGGGCGCCAGTCCTGGTCGAGAGGCACACGTGGGATGTGCCCGTCGATCAGGGCTGGCGCGGTTGATCACCGCTCTGCTTACAGTCGCCCGGTGGATCCTGCGCCCGACCTGACTCACCTGCCCAGCTCGACGTCGCGAACGCCTCGATGAACTTCTGGATCGCGCTGTGGAACGAGTTCACCTGGGGGCGCGGCTACGGCACCGAAGCCACCCAGGCAGTTGTGGACTACGGCCTCGACGTCCTGGGCCCGCACCGGATTCAGCTCGAGGTCTTCAGCTTCAACCCCCGCGCCAAGCGGGCCTACGAGAAGTGCGGCTTCCGGACCGAGGGCAGGCGCCGGGATGCTCTGCGCTGGGACGGGGAGTGGTTCGACGCCGAGACGCTGGCGATCCTGTCGACCGATCCCAGCCCTGCCAGGTCGCCGGCAACGTAGGAGCCGTTAGGCCCGCCGCGGGGGTCGGGGCTGCACGGGTCGCGCGAGGCTGGCCTCACTCTGTAGGGCGCATTCTTGCCGATGCCTTGCATCAGTGTGGCGCCGCTGCTATAAAAAATCTATGTCCGACGCAGTAGGTAATCGTTGCCCCTGCCGCCTCGCGTCAGTGCCTGGCCCGGGGTCCCCGTCGCGCGTGGATGGTGCTTGACCCCGCCACCACCGCAGTCGGCGGACCGCTCTGTGCTCACTGGCGCACCCCTGTTTCAGCGCTGCTCATACCCGCCTGCCGTCACAGCGAGGAGAGTCGTCATGCTGCACTCACCAGCTCCTGAAGCCCCGCCCACGGAGCCGGATGCCTCGACGATCTCGCAACTGCACGAGGAAATCAGCGGGCTGCGTACCGCGCTGGCCTCGCGAGACGTCATCGGGCAGGCCAAGGGGATCGTCATGCTTCTGGCCCACGTCGATGCCGACCGCGCCTTTGCGCTGCTGTCGCGGCTGTCCCAGGACACCAACAGCAAGCTCATCGATGTCGCCGCGGTGGTGACGCACTGCTGCACCGCCGGCCTCTCCTTGCCCTCCGGCCTGTCCGAGAGTTGGCAACGGCACATCGCCGCAGCACCCGTCTCACCCGCAAAGGAGCGCAGTGCGGCCCAGGCCTCCGGTGTCCCACAGGAACCTCCCCCGGCCCGGTAGAACTGACCGTGTACCCCTGCGGGTGCCTCCAACTGCTCGAGAACCCGGCTGAGGACGGGCAATCCCGCGGCCAGGCCGGATCCAGCTCCTCAGGGCGTAAGGGCACTGCCACCACTCAAGCACGGAGCATTCCGGGCCGAAGCCAGGTCGTGACGTCGCAGCGCCTGGCGGAGGGCAGTGCCCGAGCCGTGTGGGTGCTCCTGGTCGCGCTCGCGAGCACGGCGGGCGTGCTGATCCTCGAGCCTGGCCTGCGCTCGCCCGCGATCGCGCTTGCGGCCATCGCTGCCGTGGGTCTGGTCCTGCTGGGAGTGGTGATCCACCGACCCCAGTCGCCGGCCTGGCTGCTCCTGGCCCTGATGGTCGCGTTCTGGGGGGCCGGGGTCCTGGTCGTGTACGCGCACGGGTCCATCACCCCGGTCGCCACCGACTTCGTGTGGGCCGGGCAGCTGGTCGCGACCGCAGTCACGATCTACACCGTGCGATCGGGCTCGAGGACTGCGGTGCGTTCGTTCGCGGCCCGCCTGGACCTGCTCATCATCGCCACCGTCTTCACCGTGGTCGGATTCCAGATCGTCACTGCCGCCACCAACGGCACCTCCAACCCCACGGCACTCGCCGTGGCCAGCATCGACGTCGCGCTGCTGGGGATGCTGCTGCGCTTCGCCGTCTCGCGCCGGCGCCTCGGCGTCAGTTCTATCCTGGCCCTGCTGGGGGCTCTGGTCACCGTCGCCTACGACCTGTCCTCAGCCGTTCACGGTCGCCGCCTGGCCCTGCCCGGGGAGGCGAGCGAGATCCTGGGCGTCATCAGCCTGCTGCTGTTCGGCGTCGCCGCGCTGCATCCGTCGATGACGGCGGCGTTCAGCGCCGAGACGTTCGCGCAGCGCCGCCGCGCGTCTGCCTCGCTGCTGGGTCTGCTGCCCCTGGTCCTGGTTCCGGTCGGGGTCTGGGCCGTGGCCGAGGCCAGCGGGGCCAGAAGCCTGCCGGCCTGGGTCGTGCCGACAGCGGGCGCCGTCATCGCCGGGCTCTGCCTGATTCGCGGCAGCGCCGCGCTGCGTTCCAGCGAGCACCTGGCCGAGCACGACCCCCTCACCGACCTGGCCAACCGCCGCGGGCTGGCCCTGGCCTTCGACGAACTGGCCCCGGCCGGCGGGCGCAGCCTGCTCCTGGTCGACATCGACGAGTTCAAACAGGTCAACGACACGCACGGGCACGACATCGGCGACGCCCTGCTGCTGCGCCTGCGCGATCGACTGGTGAGCGCCACGGGGACCGCCGGCCTGGTCGCCCGGCTGGGAGGAGACGAGTTCGTCGTCCTGACCCGGCCCGAGGAGGCCCCCGTCGTGGCCGAACGCTTTCTGCGCACGCTGCGAGATCCGTTCGTCCTGAGTGACCTCGTCCTGGGGGTCGGAGCCAGCATCGGCATCGCGGGTGATCAGGGCGCAGCCACGCTCGCGGAACTGCTCACCCACGCCGATGTGGCGATGTACGCGGCCAAGGCGGCCGGTGGCTCCAGGGCGCTTCACTTCCACCCGTCGATGCGGGTGGAAGTGGCCCGGCGCTTCACCCTCAGCAGCGCCGTGCGCCAGCTCCTGGCCAGCCAGAACCCCGACGTGGGAGTCCTGGAGATCCACTTCCAGCCCCTGGTCGAGCTGCGCTCGGGGGAAATCGTGGGAGCCGAGGCGTTGGTCCGCTGGCAGCACCCGCAGCTGGGGCTGCTGGCCCCGGACTCCTTCCTGCCCCTGGTGAGCAACAACAACCTCGACGCCGACCTGGACACGGCCGTGCTGCGGGCCGTCATCGCCCACCTGGCCGCGTGGCGCGAGCAGGGCCGGCGCGTGCTGCCGGTGAGCGTCAACCTCACCCGCGACAGCCTCGAGGACCCCGGCCTGGGCGTGCGCATCCTCGGCGTCCTGGCTGATGCGGGCGTGCCGACCAGCCAGCTGCACGTGGAGATCACCGAGCATGACCACCTGTCCGCGGCCGGTCCGGCCGAGGCCACCCTGGACATGCTGAAGTCCGCCGGGGTGGGGATCTACCTGGACGACTTCGGTACGGGCTACACGTCGCTGGAGTACCTGCGCCGCTTCCCGATCGAGGTCCTCAAGCTCGACCGCTCGGTCGTGACCTCGCTGGAGGAGGGGCAGGTGCAGCTGGTCGCCGGGGTGAACGCCATGGCTCTGGCCCTGGACCTGCAGGTGCTGGCCGAGGGAGTGGAGACCGCTGCGCAGCGTGACCTGCTGGTCGAGCTGGGGGTCCGCTACGGCCAGGGATTCCTGTTCTCGCGCCCGCTGCCGGCCGAGCAGTACGCCGAGACCGTCCTGGGCCGGGGCCCCGCGCTCTCGTCTGCACCTGAGGGCGGACGATCAGACCAGGCGACAGCGGACAGCTGAAATCCTCATCACCAGGAGTGCCCGCTCTACGGCGTCGTCCAGCAGGCGATTTCGTGCCTCGGGGGTTACGGTCAGTCGTGAAATCCTTGGTGACCGGCGCGACCGGGTACGTCGGCAGCCGGCTGGTCTCCGCGTTGCTCGATGCCGGCCAGGACGTCGTGGCCACGGCCCGCAACCCGGCGAAGCTCCAGGACGTCGACTGGGCCGACCGCGTCGCAACCCGCCAACTGGACGCCCTGGATGAGGCCTCCGTCCGCGCGGCGCTGCTGGGCTCTGCACCGCTGGATGTGGCCTACTACCTCGTGCACGCCCTCGGGGAGGGCGACTACCAAGCCTCGGACGAGAAGGCCGCCCACATCTTCGCCGACGCCGCGGCGCAGGCCGGGGTGGGGCGGATCGTGTACCTCGGCGGATTCCTGCCGGCCGATGGCCCGGTGTCGGAGCATCTGTCCAGCCGTTCGCGAGTGGGGCAGATCCTGCAGGCCGGGCCGGTCGACACCGTCATGCTGCAGGCTGCGGTGATCCTCGGGGCAGGCTCCACGTCGTTCGAGATCATCCGCCATCTCGTGGACCGGATACCGGTGGTTCCCCTGCCGGCATTCATGAACCACGAGGTGCAGCCGATCGCCATCGACGACGTCCTGCACTACCTGGTCGCAGCCGGGGACCGCACCAACCTGCCGGGAGGAACGTACGAGATCGCGGGGGACGAGAGACTCACGTACGCGGAACTGGCTCGCACCTACGCCCAGGTGGCCGGGCGTCGACGGATCTTCGTCCCCGTTCCCTTCGTGCCCGAGCGCCTGGCCGCGGTGCTCATGGGACCGTTGCTGCCCGTTCCCAGTCCTCTCGTTGCTGACCTGGTCAAGAGCCTGTCGACATCGATGATCAGCCAGGATTCCACCATCCGGCTGCACGTCCCTGACCCCGCCAGCGGACTCACCAGCGTGCGCGAGGGCCTGGGCCGGGCTCTGCAGCCAGCGCGCCCTTCCTCCGGCCCCCGGCCGGGTGGGGACGCCGGTGTGGGCGTCGATGAGCTTCACGATCCGATGACCCTGGCCGAGACCGACGCCGACTGGGCCGGCAACCAACCCTGAGCCAGCCCGCTGCCCCGCACCGGCGTCCTGGCGATCGCGGTCTCCTGACGATCGGCGGACCCGGTCAGGACCGTCATCCGGCAACGGCTCGATGAGCGATCGCCGGGAGCATTCGACCGTGGTTAGAGTCGCCCGGTGGATCCTGAGCTGGAGCTGACTCGACTGCCGACCCTCATCACGGCCCGCCTGAGGCTCGTCCCGCTGGGGCCGGAGCACTTCGAGGCGACCTGGGTCGGCCTGCACGAAGTCACGACGCGGCGGCTGACCGGAACCCGGACGGTATTCACCGAGCAGGCGGTTCGCGAGGGTCTGGCCGGGCTGGCGGCCCGGGCCGACCGCGGTGACTGGGCTATCACGGTGACCGAATCCGGTGCCCACCTCGGCGAGGTCGTCCTCAACCAGCTCGACGCACCCAACGCCTCGATGAACTTCCGGATCGCGCTCTGGAACGAGTCCGCCTACGGGCAGGGCTACGGCACCGAAGCCACCCAGGCCGTCGTCGACTACGGCCTCGACGTCCTGACCCTGCACCGGATCCAGCTCGAGGTCTTCAGCTTCAACCCGCGCGCCAAGCGGGTCTACGAGAAGTGCGGTTTCCGGACCGAGGGCCGGCGCCGCGATGCCCTGCTCTGGGACGGTGAATGGTTCGACGCCGAAACGCTGGCGATCCTGTCCACCGATCGCCCGGGACCTGCTCAATAGCACCGGCAGGGCGGACGGGACCAGCGACATCAGAGCTGTGTGTCCCTCGATTGGCGTGATCGAATGCAGCGGCAAAGATCGTCGATGGCGGGCGCTGCCCGGCCCGTGCCGGCTATCCAAAGGGGAAGGAACCACCCATGTCCACCGACGCGATCGTCCTGCTCAAGGCCGACCACAAGGAGATCCGCTCGCTGTTCCGCCAGTTCGAGAACGCGGGGGAGAACGCGACCTCGACCAAGGGCAAGCTGGTCGAGAAGATCATCGAGCTGCTGACCGTGCACACGTACATCGAGAACGAGGTCATGTACCCGCAGGTGCGCAAGCTGCTGCCCGAGCTCGAGGACGACGTCCTGGAGAGCTACGAGGAGCACCACGTGGCTGACGTGCTGTGCGTGGAACTGGCCGCCCTGAAGCCGGACGCCGAGCGTTTCGACGCCAAGACCACGGTCCTGATCGAGAACGTCACCCACCACATCGAGGAGGAGGAGCAGGACTGGTTCCCGAAGGTCCGCGCCGGCCTCACGCGCAAGCAGCTTCAGGAGATCGGGGCCGAGATGCTCGAGATGAAGGAGTCGGCCCCGCGCCACCCCTCACAGCCCAGCGCCCTGAAGAAGACGATCGACGCCGTCATCTCCTGAGCCCAACCATGGCTGACACCGCGATCTTTGACGTCGACGGCACTCTCGTCGATTCGAACTACCAGCACGCTCTGGCCTGGTTCCGGGCATTTCGCCGCTACGACATCACCCTGCCGATCTGGCGCCTGCACCGGGGGATCGGCATGGGTGGCGACATGTTCGTCTCCAAAATCGCCGGCCAAGGCGTCGAGCAGAAACACGGTGACGACCTGCGCCAGGCCTGGGCCGAGGAGTTCGGCGAGCTGGTGGGGGAGATCCAGCCCTTCGAGGGCGCCCACGACCTGCTGGTCGAGGTCAAGAAGCGCGGGTTCAAGCTGGTGCTGGCCTCCTCCGGCACGGCCGAACTGGTCGACCGGTTCCTCGACCTCGTCGACGGCAAGTCGCTGGCCGACGCGTGGACCAGTTCCGACGACGCCGAGAAGAGCAAGCCGGCTCCGGATCTGGTCGAGGCGGCCCTGGCCAAGGTGGACGGCGCTCGCGGCGTCATGATCGGCGACTCGACCTGGGACGCCATCGCCGCCGGCAAGCTGGACGTGCCGACGATCGCCGTCCAGACCGGGGGATTCTCGATCGAGGAACTGCAGGAGGCCGGGGCGGTCGCCGTCTACGACTCGCTCGTGGCACTGCGCGAGCATCTCGACGAGGGGGCACTCGCTGTTCCTGACCAATAGCGGCCGCCGTCCGGTGGGATCTCAGCCGCGTTGGGCCGGACCAGTGGGCGAAGTGTTGGACGGGAAGGCCGTTCGGGTGAGGTCCTCGGAAACTGCCCAGATGCGCTCGCCGTCCTGCTCGCTGCGCAGCCGGGAGTAGAGGGTCTGCTCGCCGGGTGCGCCCGAGAGGTGCTGAAAACCGCTGGGGCCGTAGAAGCGGCCGCCCTGGGCGTCCGGTGCCGTCGCGGCGTACAGGGCGGGCAGCATCGCGGAGTCGGGCGTGCCGAACAGGATGCCCCGACGGCCCAGGGCCCGAATGAGGCGGCCGCCGGTGGTGGCTCGCCCTCGCCCGACCTCGGGGCTGGCCTGAAGCAGGTTGGTGGCCGCCACCCCGGGGTGGGCCACGTTGCTGGAGATGCTCCAACCGGATGCCGCGCTGCGTCGCTGCAGCTCCAGGGCGAACAGCCCGAGCGCGATCTTGGACTGACTGTAGGCGCGCATCCCGCTGTAGGACTTCTCCCAGTTCAGGTCGTCCCAGTTGATCGCCCCGCTGTTCGCCGCGATGCTGAGCTGGGACGTCACCCGGGCCGCGCCCGCGCGCAGCAGTGGCAGCAGGTGGCTGACCAGTGCGAAATGGCCCAGGTAGTTGGTGGCGAACTGCAACTCGAAGCCATCGGCCGTTGTCTGCCGCTGCGGAGGCGTCATCACCCCGGCGTTGTTGATCAAGATGTGGATCGCCCGCCCCTCGGCCAGCAACGTGGCCCCGAGGGTGGCGACCGAGCCCAACGAGGACAGGTCGAGCTCGCGCAGGCTCAGCACCGCGGCGGGATGCTGCTGCTTGATCTTCGACACGGCTGACTCGCCCTTGGCGGTGTTGCGCACCGGCATGATGACCTCGGCGCCCGCGCCGGCCAACCCGGTTGCCAGCGCCAGACCCACGCCGTCGCTGGCCCCCGTGACCAGCGCGACCTTCCCGGACAGGTCGGGCAGAAAGTGATCAGATCGCTGACGGCTCATCAGAATTCCTCACGGCTCGTGGATCGTGCCACCACTCGGGTGGCCCTGATCCCAGGCTGCGCCCTGGCCCCGGATCCAGCCACGGCCTGCTGATCCCAGGCTGCGCCGGGCGAGCCTGCTCCCCGATGGGGGGATCAGCAGTCCGTGGCGGGCGTTGGGCGGTCCGGAGTAGAACGAGAACAGCGCTGATCACGCCCGTGGATCGAGGCACTCTGGAGGAACAACCGTGATCGATCGAGCCGGACTGGCCGAGTTCCTGCGCCGGCGCCGCGAGGCCCTGCAACCCGAAGACGTCGGCCTGCCGAGGGGGCAGCGCCGGCGCACCAACGGGCTGCGCCGCGAAGAGGTCGCGGCCCTGTGCTTCCTGTCCGTCGACTACTACAGCCGGCTGGAGCGCGAGCGCGGCCCTCACCCGTCCGAGCGGCTGATCACCGGTATCGCTCAGGGCCTGCACCTGTCGCTGGACGAACGCGACCACCTGTTCCGCCTGGCCGGTCACAACCCGCCGAGCCGGGGCTCGACCAGCGAGCACATCAGCCCCGGCCTGCTGCGCATCCTCGACCGGCTGGCCGACAGCCCCGCCGAGATCGTCACCGAGATCGGCGAGACCCTGCGCCAGACCCCGCTCGGCGTCGCCCTGACCGGCGACCTCACCCGGTTCGCGGGGTTCGAGCGCAGCATCGCCTACCGATGGTTCCTCCACCCCACCGGCCGCGACCTCTACCACCCGGACGACCACGAGCGGACGTCACGGATCTTCGTCTCCGGGGCCCGGCGAATGGCCACTCTGCGCGGTCCTGGTTCCAGGGCCGCGGCGCTGGCCGATCTTCTGCTGTCGCAGAGCGGTGAATTCGCCGCACTGTGGTCGCAGCACGAAGTGGGCCTGGAGTTCGACGAGGCCAAGCGGTTCATCCACCCGCAACTGGGGCTGCTCGAACTGGCCTGCCAGTACTTGGTCGACCCCGGCCAGTCGCACATCCTTCTCGTCTACACGGCCGTGCCCGGGACCGAGAGCTACGAGAAGCTCCAGCTCCTGTCCGTCATCGGCGCGCAACCCATCGGCTCGTAGACAGCTGTGACCCGGCCGAAAGACACCGCCGACCGGACAGTTCCGCTGCTGACAACGCCGACCTCCGGCCGTTCCCTCGGTGCCGCAGTTGACGCGATCAGGGCAGCAGGACGAGCTTGCCGGCGGCGTGCCCGGCCAGGCCGGCCTTGTGGGCCATGGCCGCGTCGGCCAGGGGGAAGGTGGCCGCCACGATGACCCGTAGCTGCCCGGTGCCGGCTCGATCGACCAACTGACCGCGGGCGGCGGCACGGACCTGCGTGCCCGCGTCCTGGCCCGGCCCGTACCCGAGCAGCTTGATGCCGGCCTGGGCGCGGCGGCCCGATCCGGCGATGGAGGCAATCCGGGTGCGCTCGGGCACCAGCTCGAGCGACACGTCGAGCGCCTCGTCAGTCCCGGCGAAATCCACTGCGGCGTCGATGCCCGGCCCCGCGACGGCCCGAACGCGCTCAGCCAGACCCGGGCCGTAGACGACGGGGATGGCGCCGAGCTCGACCAGCAGCGCATGGTTGTGCTCGGCCGCCGTGGCGATGACCCTGGCCCCGGCCGTGGCGGCCAGCTGGACGCCCATCAGGCCGACGCCGCCGGATCCTCCGTGCACGAGCACCGTGTCGCCGGAACCCACACCGGCGGCGTGCAGGGCATGGAACGCGGTGCTGCCGGTCAGCATCAGCGAGCCCGCCTCGGCCCAACCCAACCCGGCGGGCTTGGCGAGAATCGAGGAGGCCGGGGCGGTGACGTAGTCGGCGTAGGCGCCCTGAACGGGGTAGACGATGACCTCGTCACCGACCTGCGGGCCGTCCACACCCGCCCCGACCTCCGTGACAACGCCGGCGCACTCCAGGCCGATCGAGGGCATGGACGCGGCGATCCCGGCCGCGTCCTTGTGCTCGTCGTCCACCGTGTGGAAGGCCCCGCTGTACAGCTTCCAGTCGATCGGGTTCACCCCGGCTGCCCGAACCTCGACGACCACGCCGTCAGGGTCTGCCCGCGGTGTCAAGATCTCAATCACCTGGAGCACGTCCGGGGAGCCATAGGCAGTGGGCCGCACGATCCTGGGCATGACTGGCTCCTGAACTGGTGGCTGTTGGCGGGCAAGCGTGATGGCGGGGAAACGGATCCCCTCCGGCGACAGCCGCTCACGGCGACTGTCGATGCCCCCACGTCGATCAGTATGGATCGACGCGGGCATGATGCCCAGTGCAGTATTGATACGTACTATCTGCATCAGACGCACGAATCGAGGTGATCATGGCAGCGACTCTGGATCTGAACCTGCTGCGCGTGTTCGACGCCCTGATGGACACCGGCAGCGTGGCCCAGGCCGCGGTCCGCCTGAACCTGTCCGCCCCGGCAACCAGTCGCGCCCTGAGCCGGCTGCGGCGGGCGATGAACGACCCCATCCTGGTGCGGGCCGGGCGCGGGCTGGTTCCCACACCGTTCGCCCAGCGCACGGCCGGCTCGGTCAAGGCGTTGCTGGACGCTGCCGATCGGCTCCAGGCCGGCCCGGCCGACAGCGACCCGCGCTCGTGGCGGCGCACCTTCGCCATTCGCCTCAACGACGCGCTCGTTCCCGTGCTCGCCCCGCGCCTCACCCGTCGGGTCGCTGCCGAGGCGCCCGGCATACGACTGCGGTTCGTCGCTCAGGACTCCAAGGAACCCGACCCGCTACGCGACGGCTCGATCGACCTCGACGTCACGGTCGCAGCCCCCACCCCGCCCGACATCCACACCTCGGCCCTGTTCACCGACCACTTCGTCGCGGTCGTGGCTGCCCACTCGCCTCTGGGCCGCTCCTCGCACCTGTCCGTGGACGACCTGGCCCGCCATCCTCATGTCTCTGCCTCCCGACGAGGCCTCGCCCGCGGTCCGCTCGACGAGGCCCTGGATCTGCTCGGGCGCGAGCGCCAGGTCGTCGCGGTCGTGGCCTCTTACGCCATGGGCGCGATGATGGCTCTGGAGAGTGATCTGATCTGCCTGGTGCCGCACGTGACCGCTGTGCACCTGATCCAGATGGGTGTACCGCTGCGCTGCCACGAGGTGCCCCTCGAGCTACCGACCGCTGACATCGAAATGCGCTGGCACCGAAGGGCAAACGGCGACCCCGCCGCACAATGGGTACGCGACTGCCTTCGCGACAGCATTCGACCGCTCCCGGGTAGCTGAGTCTCGTGAGGTGTGGGCCCTGGTCGCGCCCAACAGCACTCCTCAGCCGCTCGACCAGCTGCCCAGGTTCTCGCGGTTGCGATCGTGCTGTCGCAGCTGGGCTTCGGTGTAGTTCTGTTTGACCGGCCATCGGGGTGCGGTCGCCTCGGACACGTACCGGTTGATCTCGTCCCACACAGGGCGGTACTTCTCGGCCAGCGCGCTCATCTCGGCGTAGGCCCGACCGACGGCGGCCTCACCCTGTTGGGCGTTGGCCGCCTGGTCGAGGGCGGCCAGCAGTCGGGCGTTGATCGCGCGAACCTCCTTCAGCACGGCCGTCTCGGTCTGCTGCCAGCGCTTGAGAACCAGACGCGGCGGCTCCATCTGAACCGGGTGCTCGGTGCTCGACCCGCGGCCTTTCGCCGTCCCGATACCGACATAGCCGTAGTAGGGCCGGGCCATCCGGCCACCGCCGGGCAGCACGAGCTCGCCGGCGTGGTTGCCGTGCTTGCCAAGATCGAAGTCAAACCGGTACGGAGCCACCTCGACCATGCCGACCTCCGTCCGCTATACCCCACAATCCACACTAATTGGTTCGCAAGCGGCTGGCCATGCTTGCAGTGTCTTGGTGATCAGGTAGGTGGCAGCCGCTGTTCGGGATGCTGGCCCCATGGGTCGTCCATTTGTTAGTTAGAAAGTTGTCCATTTGTTAGTTAGCGGCTCGTCCGTATGTTAGTTTGCTTTCATGGTCTACCTGCGTCGCATCGTGGACGACGTCCTTGACGAGCTTTTTCCCCACTTGACGGCCATCGCGCTGGAAGGCGCCAAGGGCGTCGGCAAGACGGCGACTGCCAGCCAGCGGGCACACACGATCCTGTCCCTCAACGACCCACGCCAACGAGAAGTCGTCGCTGCTGATCTGGATCATGTGACGCGGGTCAGCCCGCCCGTCCTGATCGACGAGTGGCAGCTCGAACCGAATGTCTGGGACCGAGTGCGCCGAGCCGTCGACGACGACTCCAGCGGTGGGCGCTTTCTTCTGGCCGGTTCGGCCGGAGTCGACCCCGGGGTGCGCATTCACTCCGGCGCAGGACGGATCGTCAGCCTGGCCATCCGTCCCCTGTCATTCAGCGAGCGTGGACTGAGCCAGCACACCGTCTCCCTGCGGGCTCTGCTGTCCGGCAGCAAAACGCAGATCGGGGGACAGTCTTCGATTGACCTACCCACCTACACAGATGAGATCCTCCGGTCCGGATTCCCGGGGATCCGCGGTCTACCCGAACGGCCTCGGCAGGTCCAACTCGACAGCTACCTCACGCGAATCGTCGAACGCGAACTGCCCGAGAACGGCGTTGTCGTGCGCCGCCCCAACATCCTCAAGGCCTGGCTGGCCGCCTATGGGGCGGCGACCGCGACCGACGCTGCTTACGCGGCGATCCTGGATGCAGCGACTGCGGGCGAAGACGACAAGCCGGCCAGACAGACAGCCGACCTGTATCGCGAACACCTTCAGAGGCTCTTCATCCTGGATCCGGTCCAGGCGTGGCTGCCGGGACTCACCCCGCTGAATCGCCTGACCCTCGCACCGAAGCACCACCTGGTGGATCCGGCACTTGCCGCCCGAATCGTTGGGGTCGGCAAGGCCGGCCTGTTGAGCGGGGACGGAACCCGCGTAACCGGGGCAACTGGAACCTGGTTAGGCGCCCTTTTCGAGTCACTCGTGACCCAGAGCGTCCGCGTCTATGCAGGAGCCTCCGATGCTCAGTTGGGTCATCTGCGCACCAAGAACACCGACCACGAGATCGACCTGATTGTCGAGGGATCGGACCGGCGCGTCGTGGCGATCGAGGTCAAACTGTCCGCCACGACCAGCGACAAGGACGTACGCCACCTCCACTGGTTGCAGGAACAACTCGGGGACCGACTGGCGGACCGGGTCGTCGTCACCACGGGCGAGTTCGCCTACCGTCGACCCGATGGCGTGGCCGTCGTCCCGCTGGCTCTTCTGGGGCCGTGAACAGCCGAACTGCGGTCTCGATCCCGCCCGCACTCCACGCCGCGATGAGGAGTACGACTGTCTCGTCCCCGCCTGAAACCGACTGGAATCAGTGTGGACTCACCGATGCGCAAAAGCTCGATCACCCAAGAGAATCCTCAGTCTTCGAGGTGGACTTCGACCTCTTCTCCGGGTCAGCTGTGGCCTGAGGCTCGTTGATCCCTTCCGCAGCGATGAGCCACACCGCATACTCTTCAGTTGTTACTCCAATGAGGCTTTCGCCGCTCATCGAAAGCGTGACGAACCCCGGATTGCCGGATTGTGGGCCCAAGACTCTGGCGAGGTCGCAGCTTGGGGCGAGCCGGACCCGCGTCCAGAGTCGGGGTTCGGGCCACGCACCGGCGACATGGATGAGAAACATCTCGTCTGTGCCCAGGGATGCCGCTTCGGGACGCGAGGCCGAACCACTGTGGTTCAGTCCGGAGACCAGGTCAGGTTGCTCGTGGCAACGGTGGCCGTCGGCATGGTGGCAATGAGGCGATCGGGCGCCACGCATCCTCAGACGGCATCATGTTGTCGATCCGCCGGCGACCCTGATCTTCCAGCCCGGCCTGGGGCAGAAGAGCCGTCAGTTCATCGTCGCGAGTCATGATAACAATCATGCTGTGCTCCTTGACTCGTCAGCGACGAGCAAGCGGATAGGGGTCGAACTCAGAATGCGGATTGTCGGGCGATCTTCGTGATCGGCTGCGGATGGTCCCGCTGACCTGCGATTGAGCGGATCGGCACCGGCGACTGTTTGCTCGGTGAGCCCTGTCTGCCCGGGGGGCGAGGCACCGAACGCCGTCGCAGCGTCGGGATGCTGTCCGTGAGTCAGCCCGTTGGTCCCCGCAGCCGGTTAGCGCGACTCGCTGAACTGCGCCAATGACTGACCACGGCCGGGCAGGCATGGGACGACACGACGGGTGGCGCCCTTGCCCACCGCCGGTAGCGTCGCTGCGTGGTCGAACAGCGAGCCTCGCCGCTGTCGGTTCCACCCCTGTGGAGCACCTTCTGCCTTCGCCGTTGAGGAGAACACGTTGTCTCAGCCCAGTATGAAACTGGCCGGAATCGTCCTTGACTCTCCTGATGCGCAGGAGCTGTGCGCCTTCTATCAGCGGTTGCTGGGCTGGACGGTGAAGTCGAGCGAGCCGGACTGGGCCAGGCTCAATGCCCCCGACGGTGGGCCCGGCCTGTCGTTCCAGACCGAGAAGAATTACCGGCGACCGCAGTGGCCGGCCGGACCAGACGCGCCCCAGATGCAGGTGCATCTGGACATCCTGGTCGAGGACCTCGACGCGGCCGTTCGCCATGCGAGCGAGGCCGGTGCCGTCCAGGCCGAATATCAACCGCAGGACGGCGTGCGGGTGTTCCTCGATCCGGCTGGGCACCCGTTCTGCCTGTTTCTGCCCGGCCACTGACGATGTTCCGACACACTCCAGAGTAAAATTGTTTCATGGCTTCAGAATCCGCACGGCACTGGGCTGAAGGGGTAGTGGTTCGGGCGGCGCTCGTCTTCGGTGCGCTCGGCCTGATTGGTGGTCTGGTCCGAGGCCTCACGGTCTACGCCCCCACCGCCTGGGCAGCGGCGTTCGAAGTAGGAATCCCGTCGGCGATCGGTGGTTCGCTCCTCGGGCTGCTGTGGGTGGGCATTCGCATTGTTCTTCGAACCGGCCCGGTGTCCTCGGCATCTGGTACCGACCGGGCTCTGCCCCCGACCGGCGGTCGGTGACAGTCGCCCCCGCTCCACCGGGCTCTCCAGCGGCGCCGCCGCAGGGCAACCCTCGGCAAAAGAGACGGGCAACGGTGTCGGATCGGGGCCGCCGCGTTCGTAGCAGGGGTGTGAGGCCGCCCACCGGGGCGTCGCCCGAGCACAGGAGATGATCCAGATGCCGCACCCCAAGCCCGTCGCCCGCCGCCTCTTCGAGCTCACCGAGCCCATCTGCCTGGTCAACTTCTTCTCCCAGGAGCCCAACGACTCGATGGCCGCCCTCGGCTTCGCCAACTACTGGGACGGCTACTTCGCCGGCCGCTCGGCACCGCTCGGGCGCGTGCCGGCCGAAGTGGTCGATGCGGCCTTCTACAGCTTCGCCGACGGCGAGGTGGCCCGCCACATCCCGAAGGTCTGGGACACGACCACGCCCGAGGCGGCGCACGCCGCGCGCCAGCAGGGCTGCGTGGCGGCGTTGCGGCGGATCCTGGGCGACCTCGTGGAAACCCCCGGGCTCGCCCGCGCCGCCGAGCTCCTGGCCAAGGCCTCCCTCAGCGCGCGCACCGAGGGACGAGTGATGTACGCGGGGCTGCGCTCGCTGCCCATGCCCGAGGAGCCCGTGGCCCGCCTCTGGTACGCGGCCAACATGTTGCGCGAGCACCGCGGGGACGGCCACATTGCCGTCCTGCTCAGCGAGCAGATCGGCGGGGCCGAGGCCCACGTGCTCAGCGCCCTCGACAGCGGCATCTACCCCGCCGAGACGTTCGGGCGAATCCACCACCTGCCCAAGGCCCGCCTGGGTGAGGTCATGGACGGCCTGCGCCAGCGCGGCCTGCTGGATGCCTCCGGCCACTTCACCGACGCCGGGCGCGCGACCAAGGACCGGATCGAGGCCCTGACCGACGCCCTGGCCGAAGCCCCGTACGAGGGACTGCAAGCCGACGAACTAAACGAGCTGGTGGCATCGCTCCAGCCCATCTGCGCGCGGTTGGAGGCCACCGGATCACAGTAGGAGCGTCCGTGCTGTCCATGGCCACGGTGGCGGCGCTGCCCGGGGTTCGACATGGAATGAGCTTCATAGGGAATCACCACAGCGTGCATCGGCTGACCGACCCCGATGTGGGAGGTCTGCCCCGGGGACGAGGGCCACGGCGGGGACGATCGCCGTCCGGTCGGAGAACCAGTTCAGGCAGAACAGGTCACGTCGCGGGAGTGGCGAAGGAGGCGGTTCGACGTGGCGTGCGTCTGGATTGGCCAGCAGCGGCCATCCGGGGGACGGTATCGCCAGTCACCATCCAGCGTCGTGTGAAAGGTCAATGCCCTCGTGAATGATCCTCTTGCCCAGCTCTCATCAGCTGGTGTCTCGATCTGGCTCGACGACCTCTCCCGGGAACTGCTCAACTCCGGTGACCTTCAACGTCTGCTGGACACCAGACACGTGGTCGGGGTGACCACCAACCCGACGATCTTCGCCAGCGCGTTGGCCAAGGGCAACGCCTACGATGAGCAGCTTCGCCAGAGCGCGGAGGCCGGCATGGACGTTGACCAGGCCCTGTTCGAGCTGACCACCAGGGACGTGCGCGACGCGTGCGATGTCCTGCGCCCGCTCTACGAGGACAGCAATGGCGTCGACGGGCGGGTGTCCATCGAGGTCGATCCGCGCCTTGCTCGCGACACCAGCGCGAGCGTCGACATGGCCCTGGCGCTGTTCGAGGCAGTCGATCGACCCAACGTGATGATCAAGATTCCGGCGACCGAGGAGGGCCTGCCGGCCATCACCCAGGTCATCAGCAGGGGCATCAGCGTCAACGTGACCTTGATCTTCGCGCTGGCTCGCTACCGCGACGTCATGCAGGCCTACATTGCCGGCTTGGAACTGGCCCAGCAGTTGGGGCAGAACCTGAGCACCATCCACTCGGTGGCCTCGTTCTTCATCTCGCGTGTCGACTCGCAGGTGGATGAGCGCCTGGACGCTGTCGGCACGGACGAGGCGCGTTCCCTGAAGGGGCAGGCCGCCATCGCCAATGCGCGCCTTGCTTTCGAAGCTTTCGAGGAAACGTTTTCCACCCCGCGCTGGCACATCCTGGCCGAGGCCGGAGCCAACCCGCAGCGCCCGCTGTGGGCCTCCACCGGTGTCAAGAACCCTGCTTACCCCGACACCATGTACGTCGCCGAACTCGTTGCCGCCGGGGTGGTGAACACCATGCCCTCCACCACCCTGGAGGCAGTGGCCGATCACGCCCAGATCGCCGGCGACACCATGCACGGCACCTCCCGACAGGCTGGCCAAGTACTGGTGGACCTGGCCAGCCAAGGCATCTCCTTCGACGACGTGACGCAATTCCTCGAGCGAGACGGACTCTCGAAATTTGAAAAATCCTGGGACGAACTCACGACTGTCGTGGCCAAGGAGCACCCAGCATCCAACGCGGTTGCGTCCCAGTAGGCGCGGGCCGGTGAATGGCTGAGCTGCTCAGCCGTCGCTGAACGGGTGAGGCCGCGTGGTCGCGGAATTCGCTCCGCGACCACGCGCCTATTGGGTGACCTTTGCTCAGCTGGACGGCGACGGGCTCGCCGTCGGGGCCGGGGTGCTGTCCTTGCCCCGGCCCTGGCCCCCGGGGGTATCCGCGTGTTCCGGGCGGGTGCCACTGACTCGTTCGGTGATGCGGGCGCTCAAGCCGGCCAGACGCTTGTCGGCCTGAGCCTGGGTCAGCTTGCCGGCCGCGACGTCTCTCGCGATCCGGGCGGTCTGGGCGTCCACCAGGGCCTGCACGAGCGAGTCGACCGTGACGTTATGAGCCTGGGCGACCTGGGCCAACGTCTTGCCTGAGCGCAGGGCCGTGCGCAGGTCGGCCTCGCTCAGCCCGAGTGCCGTGGCCGCCGCGCTGAGGTCAGCACCGGCATCACCCTTGCCTTCCCGCCCGTCGCCGCCCCGGCCGGGCGCGGCCGCCTTCAGTGCAGTGGTGACCTTGTCCGCCTGGGCCTGGGTGAGGGTGCCGTTGCTGACGAGAGCGGCCAGCGCCGTCGTCAGCGCATCCGCGGCGGGGTCAGCCGAGGTCGCGGTCCTGGTGTGCGAGCTGTGGGCCCCGGCCGCGAGCGCGGGGGCGGAAACGGCCAGACCGGACAGGCCGATGGTGCCGGCGGCGAGGACGAGGACGAGCTTCTTGGGCACAGGTGGTCTCCTTCACGTCGGCCGGCAGATTCCGGCGGAGATCACGATGCGTGTGGATCATGTGAACTCTCTGTGATTGACGCGTCCGAACGTGAATTTACGGCTCCTACCACCCGATCGGCTCAGTGCCGGCCTGGTCCGGAGTCGGGATCCGCTCTACCGCGGACGGGACGTGTCGTCGACGTCCACGGACACCCCACTGACGAATGAGTAGTCGACCAGTCGCAGCCGATGCATCTGGAGTGCGGCGACGCCCGGTGAGATTCCCACCTGCGCAGCTGTCTGGGTGACGGCGCGCTGGGTCGTGAGCCCGTCGAACGGCTTCATACCCGCGTCGCCGAACAGGACGTCCATCGCGAACCTGTTGGCATCCGCCTCGGCTGCACTGTCGTGGCGTCGGTTGGTGGAGAACTCCAGACGCATTTCGCCGGGTGGGTCGTTCAGAACGTGGCCGATCTCGTGGAACAGAGTCCAGATCAGTGCGCCGTCTTTACCCTGTCTGCTGGCCTGTTGTATTACTGGCACGCGCCCGGCCGTCCACCGAGTCGCCCCGTGAAGCGGGAACCCTGCAGCCGGCTCGACGACCACGAAGACCACGCCGACCTCGCCGAGCAAGGCTGCGATGTCCTGCAGCATCGTGTCGTCCGGACGTGAAGCTCGTTCACGCAATCGAGGCAATTGCTCTTCGAGGCGTGCGCGGTCGTACTGGTAGTGGCGCCCGCGTTCGTACTCCTGAGTCAGATCGCCGGCGCGAAGCCAGGTGGACAGCTCAGTGATGTCAATGCCGACATTGGCTTCCTTGGCAGCGGCGAGTGCGTGAGCGCTTGTCGAGGACGCGTCGTGCAGGTCGGTGTACGCCTGCCAGGTTCCGCACCCGTGAAAGGCAAGAAAGTCCGAGACAAGTCGGCCGGGTGCCTTTCGGGTCGCCTTCGTCGCTCCGCACTTGCGCAGAAAGGAAGCCGCCCTCGGAGCGATGGCATCGACGTGCCTGGCCAGATCGGCCTCGTCAGCGATTCGGGCCAGATCGCTGCGGTACGCGGCCTCGTAACGCAGCCACGAGCCGGCCGGGATGCCCACCACGCGCTGAAGAAGTATCGCCGTGTCACTGGTGATCGGGGCTCGGCCGTGGATGACTTCGTTGACGAGCTTGCGGCTGCATCCCAGGAGGTCTGCAACCCGCTGCTGGGACAGGCCTTGCTCTTCGATCCATTCCGCCAGGTATTCACCTGGAGGAACGGCGTAATTGGTCGCGGTCATGAGTCAGCCTTCCGTAGGTCACCGACCATGCGTCAGTGGTAGTCAACGATCTGGATGACAGTCACCGTCGTGGCCTCCCATGCTTCTGCGTCTGTCTCGGGCCTGATCACCAGCTGGTGGTTCGCGCTCAATTTGCCCGACCAGTGGTTCCTTCGGTCAGCGGTGAGGCTGTGCCAGTCGCCGAGCGGGTCATGCGCTGGCAGTTCGCCGACCGACAGCGCCGTCTCGAGGGCCTTGATGCGCAGCCTCAGCTTGGCGGCAATGTCGGCACGCTGCCTCCGCATCTCCTTGTCGATCGTGCACAGCTTCTCCAGCTTCCTGTCGCCATAGCGAACATCAACGAGTGTAACCTATCTGGTTACATACAGATGCAGAATCTTGCCGTGTCCGTATCCGTGCGCTCAGCGGGCCCGGTGACGTGCAAACCCTTCCCGTGGCCACGATGTCGGGCGCTCTGACCGCGAGCTGCTGACGAATGCTCGCTTCCTGTCGTCGGCCGTTTCAGCGAGCTTCCGAACCGAACGCCTCACTCAACGTCAGGTGACATGGGCTGCTGATGGCCAAGATCACGCCTTCGTCTCAGGCATGCGGCCCCTCTACCCGCGCGGGCAACGTGGGGCACGGAGGCTTCGCCGTGTTGCTCGGCGAACTGAGCCGCGAAAGCAAGACGACGTGCTCGGCGCCACTTGGCGGCGCGGACCTTCGCATATCTCAGCCGATAGCGAGTGTCGTCCGGCAGGGTCCTGGCTGGGCGGCGTGAGTGTGGCTGCTCGACGCGGGCCGCGCTACCCATGCCGGGCGCGCCATGAGCAGCCGGATCGGGCCGCTGAGCGATGCCGTTGCCGAAGCGGCGCACCAGCGGCTGCAACCGGGGCAGGTTGGCGAGCCGATCACTTCGCGCGAGCCTGGCGCGAGCGGCTCGAGGTTGCGGGGTCGCCTACGCGGCAAAAGCGCCAGGCCGAGCCAGACCGGAGAGCTCATTCACTCCAGACGCAGGATCTCGGGGTAACCCGGCCAGCCGGGGTCTCCGCATGTGGCGAACCGGATCCAGGCGGTGTGCATGCGGGTGGCGAGTCCTGCCGGAGGCCTGATGTCTCCCAGTATGGCCCGAGGGCCGTGCAGGGCCGGCAGGTGCAGTCGGTCGAAGACGAAGGGCAGTTCCATGACGTGACTGGCGCCGAGTTGACCCTCCAAGGCGGTCGAGCGCCAGGAGAACAGGTACGCCCAGGTGGGACCGTGGTCGGCGTGGGCCTCGGTCAGCCTGCGGGTGCCGGTACCGAACAAACCGTCACCCAGGATCGCGGTGCGCAGGCCAGCGGGGGAGTCCCCGGGCCGGGCCTGCCGGTAGGCCCTGACCGCCTCGTCCGGGTCGGCGTGGAATCGGGCCGCGGTGGTGTGCACATCGGCGTCGGTGCTGCCAGCCAGCAGCCCGAGCGGCGCCAGGTAGAGCGCGCCCTCGTCGAGGTTCGCCCCGATCAGCAGGTCCACATCGCCGGCGCGGCCGGCCGCGAGGGCGTCGGCCGGCTGCTGGTCGAGCACCAGGCTGAACGCGGTGATGCCGCCCAGCGGGTCGTGATGTCCGGGTGTGCGCAGATCGAGGCCGACCAGGCGGGGCATCAGGTCGACGAGGCGCTCGTCGCTGACCCCAGCGAGCGTGGCCACGCCGGGCACGACCCCCAGCTGCCGTCCCACGGCCGCCGTGACGATGTCGGCCTGATCGGGGGTGAATGCCCCGACTCCGTTGCCGCTCTGGATGATCGCCCGGCGCATCAGGCCGCTCGACGCCGGGTCGGCCAGGATTCCGGCGACGAGCATGGCGCCGGCGGACTGGCCGAACAGGGTCACGTTGGCCGGGTCGCCGCCAAAACCGGCGATGTTGTCGCGCACCCAGCCCAGCGCGGCCTGGACGTCGAGCAGGCCTCGGTTGTCCGGGGCATCGCTCAGGTGCAGGAAGCCGGGGACGCCGAGCCGGTAGTTGACGGTGACCAGGACGACGCCGTCGCGGGCGAACGCCGTCCCGTCGTAGAGGGCAGCATTCACCGAGCCGGCCACGAACCCGCCACCGTGGACGAAGACCATGACCGGCCTGAGTGTTTCGCCCTGCGGTGGAGCCCAGATGTTGACGGTCAGGTAGTCGGTGCCGCGCTGCCAGCCGGGGCCGAAGTAGGGTGACATGTCCAGCGTGCCGAACGCGTCGCGGGCCGGCTGGGGTGCGTTCGGGCCGGGGCGGGTGGCGTCGCGAACCTGCGTCCAGGGCGGGTGCGCTCGGGGTGCGGCGAACCGGGCGGCCCCGATGGGTCCGGCCGCGTACGGCACGCCCAGGAAGGCGGTGCCGTACGCGGTGGCCGATCCCCGTACCGGGCCGGAGGTGGTCATGACCTGCATGGTGGGACGGCTCCTGGTCAGAGGCGGGAGAATGGTCAGAGAGGGGAGAAGGGAGCCCATTGGGTGATGGCGAAGCTGTCGCCACGGTGGGCGACCTCCAGGCCGCCCTGGCCACTGAGGTGGGCCGGCAGGACAAGGGCGTGGTTGTCCGCGGCCCAGCCGAGCAGGCGGCGCCGGGTGGCGATCGCGGCCGCCGGGTCCTCGCAGAAGCAGCTGTTGTGGCCCAGTTCCATCACCTGCAGAGGGGTGTGGATCAGGTCGCCGGCGAACAGCGCCTGGTCCCCGCCGGAGTTCAGCTTCATCACGCTCGAGCCCGGGGTGTGCCCGGGGGCTGCTTCCAGGCGCAGGTTGGCATCGATCGTGTGGCTGCCCTCCCACAGGTGCACCTGGCCGGCGGCGTGCACGGGGGCGACGCTGTCGGTGAAGACGTTCTCGTTGACGCCGCCGGCCAGGCCGGGGTGGTTGGCCGGATCCCAGAACACGAAGTCGGCCCGCGGCATGAGATAGGTGGCGTTCGCGAAGGTCGGCATCCACTCGCCGTCCACCAGGCGGGTATTCCAGCCGACGTGGTCGACGTGCAGATGGGTGTTGACGACCAGGTCCACGTCCTCGGGGCGCACGCCGGCCCGGGCCAGGTTGGCCAGGAAGTCCAGGTCGAGATGGTCCCAGGCCGCGACGGCCGGGCGGGACTTGTCGTTGCCGACGCCGGTGTCGATCAGGATCGTGCGGCCCTCGCTGCGCAGCACCCAGGTCTGCATGGCGACGTGCACCATGCCGTCGCCGAGGTGGTCCGGAGTGAGCATCGACTCGTGGTCCTGCCACGCCTCGGTGGGCATCGAGGGGAAGAACGCGTCGGGGGGCATGATCGGGCCGTGCATTTCCTCGACCCGGGTCAGCGTGACGTCGCCCAGCTTGATCTCGTTCATGTCAGTCTCCATTCAAAACAAGGGGTTCAGCGTTTTCAGCGCAGGCATGGGGTGTCAGCGGGTGATGTGGGCGGTCAAGAGGTTCGGGTCCTGCTTGGTCAGGTAGGCGGCACTCAGGACCGTGACGGTGGCGCCGCGCACGGCCAGGGAGGTGGGTCCCTGCAGCCCGTCGTGGGCGGTGAGAACGACGGTGTGACTGCCGTTTCGCTCGACAAGTTCGACCGTGTTCTGGGTGTCGATCGCGGCCAAGAGCTCGTCCGCGTGACCGGTGAAGGCGAAGTCGTCGATTCCGGGCAGGCCGGTCGCGGTGGTCTCGACGGCACCGGCCCGGCCGTGGGCGGTGATCGGGATGCGCAGAACGGTGCCCTGGTCGAGGTTGGTGGCCCAGACGGCGCCGCCGTGGATCTTCAGGCCGTTGACGCCGAGGAAGCCGGTGGTAGCCAGTTGCGTGGCGGTGGACCACAACGTGGCCGGGCCGCCGCTGAGCGGGAGGCGGTAGATCGCGCCGACGATGGAATCGGCGACGTACAGGCTGCGGGTGCGGGCATCAAGGGCCAGTCCGTTGGGCAGCCCGGTGGCCGGCAGCGCCGTGATCCGCTGGGGCGTGCCACCCGGGGTGAGCTTCCAGATTCCGGTCAGGTCGGCCGTGCCGGTGGCGTACCCGAAGTACAGGGTCCCCTCGTCGTCGCGGACGATGCCGGTGGTGAGGGGGAAGCCAAGCGCGGGAGTCCTGGTGCCGCCGTCCGCGGGCAGGGGTAGCGTCGCCAGGATCGTGATCTTCGCGTTCGCACTGATATTGGCGATCTGCCGGCTGGCGGCGAACGTGACGAAGGAGTCGCCTGCCGGTCCTGCCGTGATGTTCTCGGGCAGTTGTCCCCGGGCCAGCTCGAAGTGCACACCGATGTGGGGTTGGCTCAGGACAGGCGTGGCCGCCAGGGCCGGCGCCGTGCCCAGGCCGGCCAGGACGGCCGCGGTGATTGCGCTGGCGCTCAGGGCGAGCTTTGCGGATCTCGTGGTCATGGGTTCCTGCTTTCGGGTGGAGATTTTGGGCGCGCCGAAGTGACACCTCGACGCGGGGGAGTGGAAAAACCAGTGCGGACGCGACGTCCGGAACGGGCCTCGGGGCGGGATGAGCCACGACCCTCAGGAGGACTGCTGGTTGGTGCGCGTCCGGGGGCGGAGCCTGGACTAGGAGGGGCTGTGCGGCACGACGGCGTCGCTAGCAAAGTGGTGGCTGGGGTCGGGGCCGACGGCGTGCGCCAGCAGGCTCATCGCGGCTTCGGAGGGTGATCCGGCATCGGTGGTGGCCACTACGATGCTCTGCCCGTCGCCCTCTGGGGTGAGCAAGGTCTGCTGGCTCAGCGTCACGGCCCCGACCAGGGGGTGGCGCATCTCGTACACGGCCACGGTGCACGGCTGGATCCGGTGATCGGCCCAGAGCTCAGCGAATTCGGTGCTTTTCATGGACAGCTCGCCGATCAGCGCGGCCAGCAAGGGATCGTCGGGGTGCCGGGCCACGGTGAGGCGCAGGTTGCCGACCACGGCCCGGGCCTTGCTCGGCCAGTCCGCGTACAGCTCCCGGGTGTGCGCGTCCAGGAAGACCAGACGGGCCATGTTCGGTCGCTCGGCCGGGCGCTGCAGGCCGTCCACCGGCAGGTGCCCGGCGAACAGGGCGTGCCCGGTCCGGTTCCAGGCCAAGACGTCGCTGCGGCGGCCGGTCACGATCGCGGGGGTGCGGCCCAGAGCGGCAAGCAACTGCACGGTGGCTGCGGTGACACGTTCGGCCGGCGGGCGGCGAACGCCCTTTCGGCGCCTGGGCAGCGTGGCCAGGGCGTGCAGGTGAGCGGTCTCGATCTCGTCCAGGCCCAGCGCCCGGGCAATGGCCTCAAGGATCTCGGTCGAGGCGTTGAGTGACACGCCCTGCTCCAGCCGGGTGTAGTACGACGCGCTCACTCCGGCCAGCTGCGCCACTTCCTCCCGGCGCAAACCCGGCACCCGTCGGCGCTCGCCGTAGGTCGCCAGCCCGATCTGCTCAGGTTGTACCTGGGCCCGCCGAGCCTGCAGAAAGTCGCCGAGCTGTCCCTGTGCGTTCATGATTCGAGTATGCGGCGGGCCCACCGCCGCAGCCTCCCCCGCGTGGGGACAGGCACGAGCGGGTCTGGCACCGCCCGGGCCGGCCCCGCGAACGTACGACCATGACCACTGACCTCAGCGGCCCGGGTGATCCCGGCATCATCGGCGTGAGCGACCTGACCTTCACCCGACGGGCCTGGATCCACGCCGACCCCGCCGTCCTGTACGACCTGATCAGCGACGTCACCCAGATCGGGCACTGGAGCCCCACCGCCGATGCCGTCGAGTACGACCAGGACGCCGGGCCCTGGGTGGGCGCCTGGTTCAGCGGCCGCAACCGCAAGGGCGGCAAGGAGTGGAGGACGCGCTCGCAGGTCGTGGCGGCCGAACCCGGACGACGTTTCGCCTTCGCCGTGGGCGGCGCGCAGGACGGAATCATCCGATGGGACTGGACATTCACCACAAAGGCGGCCGGAACCACTGTGGCGCAGAGCTGGCAGGTGCTGCGCTACGACCCGGTGCTGGGCGCCACTCGTCCGGACGTCGAAGCCCTGCGCGACTTCATGGCCGACAGCGCCGAATCCACCTTGATCAACCTGGCCGCCTGGATCGGCGATCCGGCCGGCCACGAGCGCCCTCACTGGGTGTGTTCCTATCAAGTTCCCCGTTGATCCCGCCGATGACTACGTCATGACGACCTATCCGACGGATGTGAGCGATGAGTCGTGGGATGTCTTGGGGCCGTTGTTGACCCCGTCGGGGAAGGCGGGTCGCAAGCACGGCGATCTGCGGGGTGTGGTGAACGCGCTTCTGTACCAGGCGCATACGGGGTGTCAGTGGCGGTTCCTGCCGTCGGAGTTCGGTCCGTGGACGCGGGCGTGGTCGCAGTTTCGGCGCTGGTCACGTAACGGGTCCTGGGCCCGCGCTCTGGCGGGCCTGCACGCGCACGCACGCACGGAACTGGGAAGGGCAGAGACAGAACCCTCCCTCGTCGTCATCGACACTCATCTGGCGCGCGGTGCATCCAATGGCGGTGCAACCTTCCATGATCGAGGTGGGCCCTACGGGCGGAGCAAGGGCGCCAAGCGTGCCATCGCGGTGGACGTGACGGGTCTGCCTTTGGCAGCGTGCGTGGTGCCGGCCTCGACACCGGAGAACGCGGCGACGGAACGGCTGGTCGATGACATGGTCACCTCCGGTCAGGCACACCGTCTGGAGGTGGTGCTCGTGGACAGGGGGACCTCGGTGAAGGCCGCCGGGAGTATCTCGCGCAAGCACGGCCTGGACGTGCGTCGCGTCGGATGGCCGGTCAAGTCCCCGACGTTCCGGCCGATCGCGCACGCCTGGCGGGTTGAGGTCGCCCACGGCATGCTCGGGCGCTCCCGGTGGTTGGCGAAGAGCTTCGAGAACACCCCGGTGTCGGGCACCGGGTGGCTGCAGGTGGCGTGTATCGCCACCATTCTGACCGCACTACGAACCATCTGAGCGCCAGGTCCGGCCGCTGTGGGCGTGGCCGTGCTGCTGAGAGCTGACCGCGTGTGTCTGTCCGGCCCCTGAAGTGGTGGCTGGGTGTTTTGTCGGTGGTGGCTGGCACCATCTTCGTCATGGCGGAATCTGCTGGCAGCGACGCGTCCGGGAAGGGCGACACCGTGGTGTCGCATTCGGGGGTGGCGTTGACGCGGGCCACGACGTTCCAGTTCACCCTGGACGTCAATCATGAGCAGCACCAGCAGTTGATGGCCCACGCGGGAGCTTCGCGGATGGCGTTCAACCATCACCTCGGGCGGGTGAAAGCCAACTTGGACCAGCGTGGCGCCGAGCGCTCTTACGAGATCGTGGATGCCGATCTGACGCCGTCCCTGTCGTGGTCGAAGGTGTCGTTCATCAACCACGTGAACGCCTGGAAGGACGGGCGGGCCCCCGACGCCCCGGTCGGGGTGGACGAGGCCGGGAACGTCGTGCGCGGTCTGGCCTGGCGCGATCAGGTGTCGGCCGATGTGTTCGAGACCGCCAGCGTCAACGCCGCGCAGGCCCTGAAGAACTGGTCGGACTCCCGCAGGGGCGCCCGGGCCGGGAAGGCCCCCGGGTTCCCGAGGTTCAAGTCCCGCCACCGCAGCACCCCCACCTTCCGGCTGCGCTCCAAGTACACCGAGGGCCGCACCCCAGCGGTCCGCCCGACCGGACCGAAGGCCGTCCGGTTTCCCAAACTCGGGGTACTGCGGGTGCGCGAGAGCACCCGGCAGGTGCGGCGGATGCTCCAGCAGGGCCGGTTGCACATCTACGCCGCCGCGTTCGGGTACGAGCACGGCCGCTGGAGGGTCTCGATCACCGGGGTCGCGGCCGTCCTGCACCCGGCCCGCCGCAACCCGGCCGGTCGACACCACCCACGCGTCGGGGTCGATCTCGGGGTGAAGACCCTCGCCGTCGCCGCTGACGAGCACGGCACCCTCCGACACGAATGGGAGGGGGTGAAAGCACTACGCCACGCCCAGGCACGCCTGAAGCTGGCCAACCAGGCTCTCGCGAGAACCAAACGAGACTCTGCCGGCCGGTTGAAGGCCAGACGACGCCTGGGAAAGATCCACGCCCGTATCGCGAACGTGCGCAAGGCACTTCTGCACGACATCACCGCACGACTCGCGCGCGGCTACAGGTCGGTCGTGATCGAAGACCTCAACACGGCCGGGATGCTCGCCAACCACCGGCTCGCCTGGGTCATCTCCGATGCCTCCTTCGGCGAGCTGCGCCGTCAGCTCGAGTACAAGTGCGAGTGGTACGGGACCCAACTGATCATCGCCGGCAGGTGGTTCCCTTCGTCCAAGACCTGCTCCCGGTGCGGGAGCGTCAAGGCCGACCTGACCCTCGCCGACCGCACCTACACCTGCGCCACCTGCGGGCTCGTAGTAGATCGAGACGTGAACGCTGCGATCAACCTCGCCAAGTACACCCCGCCGCTCCCAGCGGCCGCCTGACCAGCGACAGAAGCGTCTGCACCCGGATGGGCCGGGGAAGAGCCGACCGCCACCCTGCAGTCCCGGGGCCCTGGGTCGGAACCGAGACAAGACCCGCCGCCAAGGTGCAGTGGGCGCTCGGACGGTAACCAAGAACCACCACCCCACAAGGGCTATGGTCAAGGGAAGCCGGTGCATCCCGAAAGGAACACACCCAGTCAGCGGGTGACGGGTTCGCGGTAGTCGTGCGGCGCCGCGACGTCGCCCGGGACCCCGGGTTCGGAGGGTTCGGCCCGGACGGCGGCGATCCCGGCGAGGATGAGCGCGCCCCCACCGGCCTGCAGAGGCGTGAGTCGTTCGCCCAGAAGCAGCCAGGCGAACACGGAGGCGAAGGCCACCTCGAGCAGCCCGACGAACGAGGCGAGCCTGGAGCCGAGCCTCTCTGAGGCGGTGATGCCCGCGGCGTAGGCGATCGCGGTGCTGAGGACGGCCAGCAGGAGAAGCGGAACCCACCAGGGGGCGGTCGAACCGAACAAGGGCAGATCATCGAGGACGACGGTGAAGGGCAGCAGCCCGCTCGCGCCGACCACCGCCAGGACCAGGCCGCCGAGCAGCAGGCCGGACGCCGCCAGGGCGACCGGGGGCAGGCCGTCGTCGGCGCCGGCAGCGATCGCGAAGTAGACCGCACAACCGATCGCCGCGGCGAACGCCAGGCCGAGACCGCCCGGATCGACGGCCTGCAGCGCCCCGGGGCCGATGACCAGCACCAGGCCCAGCACCGCCAACGTCGAGCCCACCAGCACACTCACCCGGGGCGTGCGGCGGGTGGCGGCCCATCCGTATCCGACCAGGATCAGCGGAGCCAGGAACTCGATCAGCAGCGCGGTCGAGACCGGAATGGTCCGGATCGCGGCGAAGTAGGCGAGCTGGGTGCAGGCCACACCGACGATGCCCATCACCAGCACCCGCCACCAGGCCCGGCGCAGAACATTCCACCGCCCTCGCAGGGAGATAACGGCAATCGGCAGCAGAAGGAGCCCACCGGTGAGGGCGCGGGCCGTCACCGCGGCGGTGGGCGACCAGCCGGCCTCCAGCAGTGGTTTCACCAGGGCGCCGGAGGTGCCGAACGAGGCGGCTGCGATGACCGCAGTGAGTAGGCCGGTGGATCTCGACGACGGCTTCATGCTTCTCCTCCGGAGGGCTCACGGGCATCCGTGAGGTGTAGCGTCAGGGGTGAACAGGGCTACAGCCATGACGCTAGGTCGCACTGTCGTAAGGAGTCAACTTGCATTTTGCCCCTGACACGGAGGGGTCGCTCGAGTTCGTGGTGGAACTGGCCAACACCGATCCTGGAGCCTCGCGCAGCGGCGCCGACGAGCTCGCGACTCCGGAGGAGCTTGGGGCGCTGCTGGAGCGTGCGTCCTACTCCGGGCGAATCGACCGCGACGACGCCGAGTTGCGGGCCGTTCGCCGGGCGCGCGATCAGCTGCGCCGGCTGTGGATGCTGGATCGGGATGCGGCCGTCGTGGAGATCAACCGGATGCTGCGGCACTCCACGGCCCTGCCCCAACTCGTCCGGCACGACGGGTCGGACTGGCATTTGCACGGGACCGCGCCCGACGCTCCGTTGGCCGAGCGCATGCTGGTGGAGGCGGCGCTGGCGCTGGTCGACGTGATCCGCTCCGACGAGATGGGCCGGTTACGGGTGTGCGCGGCCGACGACTGCACCGGCCTGCTGCTCGACCTGTCACGCAACGGCTCCAAACGGTTCTGCAGCGTGCGGTGCGGCAACCGGATGAACATGATCGCCTTCCGCGAACGTCAGGGGGCAGTACAGGCATAGCGGGCTTGCCTGGGTCACCCGCGCGCCTGCCGGTAGTTGGTGATGGAGGCCCGCAACGCGCTGACCGCCCGCTCGCGGGCGCCCGCGAGCGGAGCCTGCGCGGTGATGCTGGCCGGCTGGAGCAGGGGAGCGCGGGGCAGGGTGAGCGAGTACGTCCTCACCGCGTCGAGAATCACCGGGTGGGCACCCCAGTTCCCGCCGACGATGACGACTGATGGATCGGCGAGAGCAACCAGCGCCGACAGCACCCCGCCGATGGCCGCACCCAGAGCCGAGCGGGTGTGTGCGGACTGGGAACCACGGTCCTCGACGGCGCCGATCAGGGCGGGCACGTCGATCGCCGTCGACTCCGGATGCCGCAGCCCCAGCCGGGCGAAGACTTCGATGAAGGCGCAGGCCCGACCGTCCGGGCCGGTGGTCACGAGGTGGGCGATCTCGCCGGTGAGCCCGCTGTGCCCGAGGCGGACCTCCCCGTCGCTGATCACGGCGCAGCCGAGCCCTTCGGAGAGGAAGAGATAGGCGAAGTCGTCGAGTGTGCCTTCGGGTGCGGCCGTGCGCTCGGCCCGGGCGGCCCAGTTGACGTCGTTGTCCACCACGACCGGGCCGTCGACGAACGGCGCGAGCAGGTCGACCGGATCGAGTTCACCGACGAGGAAAGGGGAATCGACCAGGTGGACCAGGTGACCGGTGCGTCGGTCGACCGGGTCGGCGGCGCTGACCACCCCCAGGCGGGTCGCTGTGGGATCCTGGGCCTGGACCCGCGCCATGGCCTGGCGCAGGGCGGTGGTCAGGGCGGCGGGTGACGCCGGCCGGGCGACCGGTTCGGTGGCTCGGGCGCTCACGTTCGCGTGGGCGTCCACGAGTTCGGCGACCACCCCCTCCGGCGAGACGCTGACGGCCAGGGCCGTCCCGACATCTGCTGAGAGGGCGTAGTAGGACCCGATCCGCCCCCGGCCGGTGGTCCGCTCCCCGGTGTCGACGACGACCCCGGCCTCCACGAGGCGCCGCACGCTCTCGCCCACGGTCGGCTTGGAGATCCCGGTCCGGGCGGCCAGTTCGGCCCTGGTCAGGCGCGGCTGCGTCATCAACGCGGCCAGCACGTGCTCGTCGCTCAGATCACGCAGCAACTCCAGCGAGGGTTTGGCGGTGCTCATGCCAGCATTCTAGTAAGGACTCTTGCCTTTACGTCTGAGCCGACCTAGTGTCGATTCTAGTAAGGAGTCCTCACTGATGGAGTTGGCATGTCTCTGACCTCGAACGCACCCATCTCAGTCCCCGCTGGGCCCGATCTGCCCGAGCTCCCTTTCTGGGAGAGTCCGCCGGATGATCTTCGGGCCGCCACCAGGCAGATCAAGGCCGCGCTGCGGGCTCGGATCGCCGCGTCGGGGCGCACGGTCGAGGAGGTCTTCGCGGTCGTCGAGGACCGGGTCCGCGTTCAGGTCGAGCAGATCACCGCCGAACTCGCCGCCGGTGAGGAGGTCTGGCCGGTGATCGACTACGCCGACATCGCCGCAGGTGCGGTCCCCGCCGCGCTGATCGAGAAACTGCAGCGCCGTGGCTGTCTGATCGTGCGCGGGCACTTCCCTCGGGAGCAGGCCCTGGCCTGGGACCGCGACATCGTCGACTACGTCGAGTCCAACCGGTTCTTCGAGAACTACCGCGGCCCCGGCGACGACTTCTTCGGCAGCGTCGGCTCGAAACCGGAGATCTACCCGATCTACTGGTCGCCGGCGCAGATGCAGGCGCGCCAGAGCGATCGGATGGCCACCGTCCAGCGATTCCTCAACGCCCGCTGGCGGCACGAGTCCGAGGGCACCCAGTGGTTCGACCCCGACCGCGACTCGCTCTATCCCGACCGCATTCGCCGCCGCCCCGAGGGCGCCGACTCCAGCGGTCTGGGAACCCATCTGGACCCCGGCACGCTCGACCTGTGGATGACGCAGGCGTACCAGAAGGCGTTCCGTCACCTCTTCGACGGCAGCGTCGAGTCCTACGACCCCTGGGACGCCGCTCACCGCACCGACGGCTCGCAGTACCCCGGCTCGACCATGTGCTCGGCGTTCCGGACCTTCCAGGGCTGGACGGCCCTCTCGGACATGGACCACGACCAGGGAGTGCTGCACACGGTCCCGATCCCCGAGGCGATGGCCTACCTCATGCTGCGGCCCCTGTTGAGCGACGTGCCCGACGACGACATGTGCGGGGTCACCGTCAACCAGGTCTTCCCGGCCGGCCGGCAGTGGCACCCGCTGCTGATGAAGGCCCTGGCCGGCATCCCGGATGTGAAGGCCGGAGATTCGGTCTGGTGGCACTGCGACATGATCCACGGCGTTGCCCCGGTGACTGATCAGAAGGGCTGGGGCAATGTCATGTACATCCCCGCCGCGCCCTGGTGTCCTCGCAACGAGACCTACGCCGCGCACGTCCGCGACGCCTTCACCACCGGGTCCAGCCCTTCGGACTTCCCGGACGAGAACTACGAACATGACTGGTCCAACCGGTTTGACCCCGACGACCTGAACGAGACCGGACGACGGGGACTCGGGCTCGGCGGGCCGCTCACGCGCGACTGAGCCCACCGTTCCCGGAGTATCGCGATCTGCGTCAGGGCCGGTCGAGCCCGATCGGGTGGCTCCCCGGCCCGCGATCGCCGGATGCGGCTCGCTCTGGCAGTGTGGCGCTCGGATACCCCGGTGGCAGCGTCGAACGGGAGTGGCATGTCGGAGTCGATCGTCGAGACCGGGCCGCACGCCCGCAGCGTGATGTCGGCCGCCGACGCGGGATGGACCTCGCTGGTCCTCTACCAGCTGGACAACGACCCGGTGGTCAACGACGTGATCATCGAGCCGTCCCCGGACCAGCAGCTCGTGCTGGTGGACTCGGGCCGAACGGTGATCCAGTCACGAACCGGGACGCGCTGGACCAGTGCCGCCTACAGTGCCGGTCGGATCGGCCTGACCCCACCCGGACAGGGCGCCCGCCTGCGCTGGAAGGGCCCAACCTCACACCGGACCACCCACGTGCGGCTGCCGGGACCGCTGATGGACTCCACGGCCTGGCAACTGTGGGGGCGAAGCGCACCGCGCGTGCGGCGCCCGAGTGCCCTGGACGCCGAGGACCCGGTGATCAGCGCGACGATCGCGAGCCTGCGCACCGCCGCCGCGCGCGGGGTGGACGACCTGTATGCCGAGTCGGCGGCAACGTTCCTGGCCACGCACATCCTCATCCACCACACCCCCCGACGAACCCTGGCTCGGGTGGTGAACGCGCAACCCGGGGCGGAGACCCAGCGGATCCGTCGCGTCCTGGCCTACATCCGCGACAACCACGTCCGCTCGGTCTCGCTCGCCGAGATGGCCGCCGTGGCCGAACTCAGTTCGTTTCACTTCCTGCGGGTCTTCACCGCGGCAACCGGCACGACCCCCCACCGCTACCTGGTGATGCGGCGCCTGGACACCGCGGAGCGCTACCTGCGCCGAAGCGACCTGAGCGTCACCGAGATCGCGGGCCTGTGCGGATTCTCCACTCCCTCGGCATTCTCGGCCTCCTTCCGGGCCCGGTTCGGCTCCAGCCCCGCCGCCTACCGCCGTTCGGTGGGTTCGGCGCGCACACCGGTGTGAGCGCAATTCTTCGTGTCCTGACCGCAGATTCTCGACGGCGCCGCCTGCTCAGCCGGCTCTAGCGTGGCCGAGCGCTCCAGTCCGGGGCGCGGGCGAACCAGGAGGCACGCAATGCCAGGGATCCAGGCAGGCAAGGTCGCGATCGTCACCGGGGGCACGGCCAACATCGGTCGGCTCTTCAGCCAGGCGCTGGCGCGTGAGGGTGCCGACGTCGTCGTGCACTACAACAGCGCGCGGCGCCAGAGCGAGGCGGCCGAGACGGTCAACGAGCTGAAGTCCCTGGGGGTGGAGGCGATCGCCTTCCAGGGTGACCTGACCGACGTGGCAACCATCACCCGGCTCGTCGATGCGACGCTGGAGCGGTTCGGCCACTGGGACATCGTGGTCAACACCTCCGGCATCATCGTGCGCAAGCCGCTGGCCGAGACCTCCGAGGCGGAGTTCGACGCGTCGTTCGCCATCAACACCAAGATCCCGTACTTCCTGATGCGGGAGGCCTTCAGCAAGATGGCCGACAACGGCCGGATCATCAACATGGTGACGACCCAGGTCGCGGTCACCGCTCCCACGTACTCCGCCTACGCCGGCAGCAAGGCGCCGGTCGAGCACTTCACCAAGGCGTTCTCCAAAGAGATCGGGGTGCGTGGCATCACCGTCAACTGCATCGCTCCCGGCCCGCAGAAGACCAGCTTCCTGTTCGGGGCCGAAACGAAGGACACGCTGGCCTGGCTGGCCGGCCAGACCATCAGCGGGGAACTGGGGGACCCGGTCGACGTCGTGCCGGTGATGCGATTCCTGGCCTCCCCCGACGCCAAGTGGGTCACTGCGCAGACGGTGTACGTCAACGGCGGCATGATCTCCCCGATCAACTAGTTTCAGGCAAGGAAGTCATTCACGTTTCCCTCTCTCGATCTCCTTCGGTGGACCATCGACGTCGAGCGGGATCTCGGCTCGCAGGCGTGTGGGGCCACCTGGTGGGCTTTCCAGGAGCCAGGTGCCCGATGCGAGCGCGACCCGGTCGGCCAGGCCTTGCACGCCGCGACCGGCCGCGGTGGTTGCGCCTCCGCAGCCGTCGTCGGTGATGTCCAGCACCAGGGTGGCTCCCGCCTGCACACGCACGGTCGCCGCGCCGGCTCGGGCGTGGCGGGCGACGTTGGTGAGCGCCTCGGCGCAGAGGTAATAGACCAGCGCGCGGAGGTTTTCGGGCAATGCCGCGACGTCGCCGGAGAGCTCCAGCTGGACCGGCACGGCGCTGCCTGCGACCAGGTCCCGCAGGACGTCGGGCAGAGGGCGAGTGGTCAGGGCGGCGGGGGCGAGACCGGCGGCCAGGCGGTCGAGGTCGTCCAGCACCTCGTCGAGTTCGCTGACCAGGACCGGCGAAGCCCCGGTCGCTGCCATCGAGTCGCGCACGCGGTGCAGCCGGGCCAGGGCGGACCCACGCAGCCGGTCGGCCAGGGCCTGCTTCTCGGTGTCGTCGATTCTCACCAGCCGGCGGGCGGATTCGCGCACGTCGTCCGCCTGCCGGCCGGCCTCGGCGTCCACGCGCATGCTTTCCAGGGCCAACCCCGCGGCCCGGGCGGCGGCGCGGGCGAGGTCGCTGTCGCCGGCACCGGAGGGCCCGTGCCGCAGTACGACCTGACCCCCGGCGGGAAGGTCGACCTGGGTGAGGTCGGCCCCCTCGCCGTTCGGCGGGGGCTCGGGCACGGTGCGACCGAGCTCGTCGACCCAACCGGTGCCGGGCCGAAAGGTGTAGACCCGCAGGTCCGGGTCAGCCAGCGCCCGGGCGAGGGACGCCGTCACCGGCGAGGCGGCCCGGTCGGTGGGACCGAGCTCGAGCACCAGACGCCCGACAGCGCCGGTGAGTGCCCCGGAGGCCGCGGGACGGGACAGGCGTCCCGCGGTGGCCAGCATCGCCAGCGCGGTCAGCACCTGATCCACCGGGGCGGGCAGCCCGCCCGCGGAGGCCGCCCAGACCGCGGCCAGCAGCAACATGACCGCAGCGCCGGCCAGTCCCGCCCGGCGGGCGTCGTCCGGCCGGCTGGAGCGACGCGAGGTGAGCGCGACCCAGGCTGCGAGCGTCGCCGCCACGGCCGCGGTGGCCACCGAGCCCGGCAGCCCACCGATCAGCGCGACCGCGTATCCGGTCGCCATGAGGGCGACCCGCACCCGATCGGGTCCGGTCGGTGGCGTATGCCGGGCCAGCCAGTGTAGCAACGGGCCGCGGTAGGCCAGGGCCGCGACCGAGGCGGCGCCGGACCACCACGGCGACATGCCGGCCGGCGCCGGACCGCTCAGCAGTGTGGCCAGGAACCAGGCGCCGGCGGTGGCTAGGCCCAGACCGGCGCTGGTCCGATCTCGACGTCCGGCCGGAGCGGTGTGGCGCAGCGCTGCCGCCACCAGGCCGGCCCCCACCACCCAGTCGAGCAGGGCACTGGGCGGCGAGGCGTGGGTGACGATCTCGGCTACGCCCCCGCCGAGCAGGACCACGGTGCCGGCGGCGCGAGGACCGCCGCGGGCCGCGCGGTTCAGCGAACCTTGCGCCACGGCAGGCCGTAGATCACTCGCCCGGCGTCGTCCTGCACGGAGACCACCGTGAAGTGCAGCTGTCCCTTGTAGTAGCTCCACTTCAGGCTCTCGTCGTACACGGTGCTCGGGTCGCTGGACTGCGTGGTCCGGAACCGGACGACATCGCCGTGCACCGTCCAGGTGCCCGTGGCCGGGCCCTGATCGGCGAAGTCGGGGTTCTGGGTGACGCCGACGGTGCCGTCCGGACGAAGCGTCCAGGTGAACGTGATGTCGTTGGCCCAGTCGGTTCCGCCCAGGCCGGCCTTGGCCCATTGCGCGGCGCTCACGGTCACCGTGAAGACGCCGGTCGGGAAGCTCGTGGCGGCAGCCCCGTCGGAGGTGGGATGCACCAGCCGCTCGTGCAGCGAGGTGGCCTGCGTGGCCGTCGTGGCGCTGCGGCAGTCCGTCGGCACCGGGGCGGCCAGTGGCTGCGCGCCGGTGCCGGCGACCTCCTTGGCGATCCGAGCCATCGTCGCCCGCACGGCCGGATCCTGCGGTTGGGCCGGCGCGGCCGCGGACACCAGTGCATGCAGGGCGGCGGGGGAGGGCTGGACGATCACGGTGGCGCTGCGGCAGATGGTCGACAGGGCGGCCGCCTCCTGGCCCGGGACGTCGCCGATCGCGTGCGTCCGGGCGTCCAGGGCGGCCGCGCTGACGGCCCGGCGGTCCGCGGCGTCCAGGCCCTCCCAGGTGTGCGTGTTCGCCATCAGGATTTCCAGTTTCGGGAACAGGCCGAACGAGGTCAGGTACGGGGCGGTGGAGTTGTAGGAGTTCTCCCGGACGAAGGTCGGCGAGGTCTCCACCCCGGCCAGCTGTCCCGAGCCCAACTGGCTGTGGGTGGCGGCCGAGGTCAGGTCCTGTACCGGATGGGCTCCCAGCGCCGACATGAGCTGCGCACTCTGCGCGCTGTCGTTGATCCGCAGGGCGACCTCCTTCAGGTCGGACGCCGCGAGCACAGGCCGGCGCGTGCTCAGCCGCCGGGCTTCCCCGGGGATCAGGGCCAGGCCGGTGACCCCGTAGGGCGAGGTCCCGCGCAGCAGGTCGGCGCCGACCGGAGCCACGGCCAGAGCTGATGCGGCGGCGTCGGTGCTGACCAGGAAGGGCGCCTGCACCGCCTGGAACTGGGGGTCGACCACGGCCCAGTCGCGCGAGGGCACGAACCCGAACCCGACCTTCCCCGAGCGCAGGTCACCGGCGAGGCGAGCCTCGCCGCCGGGCGTCTCACTGTCGTAGGTCTTCCGTTCGACCTCGACCCGCACCCGGTGACCGGAGCGCCGGTCCACCGCCGCGGCGAAGAACGCGAGTTCGGCGTCCTGCGGGCTGTCGGTGCCGATCCGCAGGACGGTGACGTCCTGCACGGGCGCCCCCTGCTTGTTCACGGCCTGGTGGGCGCACCCACCCAGGAGGGCGGGCAGCAGTGCGGCGGTCGCGGCGACGGCGACGGTTCGTGTCACTCTCATGCGAACCAGCCTCGTCGTCAGCGGCCCTCCTGGCATCGGCGTCACCACCCGACCTGAACGGCCGGGCGTCGGTGTCTGCACCGACGGTAGAAGATCGCGCCCCCGGCTGCCACCATGCGTTGGTGGATGCCGCGGTGCTGGTCGAGACGGTGGCCGGGCTGAGCGCGCTCAGCGCCGGTGGCCTGCTCGTGACCCGGGGGCTGGCGCGCCCTGTTGGCTGGCTGCTGCTGGTGGCGGCGCTGGCCCTGCCCGCGACCGAGATCGTGATCCCGTCCACCGCGTTGCCGTTCACGTACTCGCTGCTCGCCGCCGGCCTCACGCCCGCCCTGTCCGCGGTGGCCGGTGCGGCCTGGCCCGTGGTCCCACTGCGTCGCAGCGCCCTGATCGTGGTGGGCGCCGCGCTGGCGTCCGCCGTGGTGGTCGGTGCCCTGCTGCCGGCGCTGCTCCTCGATCCGAGTACGGGCGGGTGCAACACCTGCCCGGCGAACCTCGTGCTGCTGGTCGGGTGGAACGGGGGCGCCGACCGGCTGCAGCGCACGGCCAGCGGGCTGACCCTGCTCTGGGGACCGGCCCTGGTGGCGCTGGCCGGCGTCCAGGCCGTGCGGGCCCCGGCTCTGAGCCGCCGGCTCTGCTGGCCGATGCTCACGGCCGGCGCCGGGATCGCCCTGCTGGCGACCATCGAGGCCGGGCACGCCCTGCGGCTTCCCACTGGCGAGGTCGACGACTTCGCCGATCGAGTGTGGCTGGTCCAGTGTGTGCTGATCGTGCTGCTGGCCGCCGGCATCGCGTGGCGGGCCTACCTGATCCGGACCGCCGGGCGGCGGATGACGCGTCGTGTGCTGGCGGCCGTGCCTGACCTGCCGGCCCTGCTCGACTCGCTGCGCCAGGCCGTCTCCGACCCCGGACTGCAGATCTGGTTTCGCCGGCACGACGGTCGAGCGATCGACGCGGACGGTGAGCCCGTCCCGGATCGCCCGGGCCGCGCCGTGCTGCAGCTGAGCCGCCTCGGGGTCCCGTTCGCCGACCTGCGCTACGACCCGCAGCTCAGGGGGTCCGCAGACCTGCTCGCGACGGCTGCGACGTCCGCCGGGTTGGCCCTGGAGTATCTGGCCGCACAGGCCCGGTTGCGGGCCGAGGTCCACGACGTGATCGCCGTTCGGACCCGGCTCGTCGCCGAAGGTGATGCCCGGCGGCGCGTTCTGGAGCGCAACCTGCACGACGGCGCCCAGCAGCGCCTCGTTGCCCTCGGCCTGATGCTGGCCTCAGCCGGGGGCCCGTCGCGGGCGTTCACGCCCGAGCACGCTGAGATCGATGCTGCCCTGGGGGAGTTGCGGGCCGTGGCCCGCGGGCTGTTCCCGGCGAGCCTGGAGGAAGCCGGGATCGGCTCGGCCCTGCGGGAACTGGGCGATCACACCGGCGTGCCCCTGATGGTGCACGGGTCGATCGAGGGCCGCCTGTCGAGGGCCGCCGCCATGGCGGTGTATCAGCTGGTGCTCGACGTCACCCGGCGCGCGCCGGCTCCCGTGAGCGTCGAGCTGGGTGGCGGAACACCGGATCCGGCCCGGGTCCGGGTCAGCCTCGATATCCCGGGCAGCTCCAGCAGCGTGGACGCAGGCACTGCGGTAGCCGGACGCGGCAACATGCCCGCCCCCGCCAGCCGCCTGTGGGACGCTGTCCAGCCGGCCGAGGACCGGTTCGTGGCCGCCGGCGGGCGCCTCACCCTCACGTCGTCACCGACGCGGATCAGCCTGGAAGGAGAGCTCCCGTGCGCGTCGTGATCGCCGAGGACATGGTGCTGCTGCGGGCCGGGCTGGTCCGGCTGCTGGACAGTGAGGGCATCACGACGGTCGGCGAGGCCGGCGACGGCGCCGCCCTGCTCTCGATGGTCGCCGCTGAGCGGCCGGATGCTGCCCTGGTCGACATCAAAATGCCGCCGACGCACACCGACGAGGGCCTGCAGGCGGCGCTGGCGATCCGGGAGCGGTACCCGGCCACGGCGGTGCTGCTGCTGTCGAGCTACCTCGACGTCCGGTATGCCTCGCAATTGCTGGAGTCTGCGCCGTCGGCCTGCGGGTACCTGCTGAAGGAAAGGGTGGCGCACCCGGCGGTGCTGGTGGACGCCCTGCGCCGGATCACGGCCGGTGAGTGCGTGCTCGACCCGGCCGTGGTCACCCAGCTGCTGAACCGCAGCCGGGTCGCCGGCCCGCTGGACGAGCTGACCGCCCGTGAGCGCGAGATCCTCGACCTGATGGCGCAGGGCCACTCCAACGCCCGCATCGGCGAGCTGTTGCACCTGAGCCAGCGGACGGTCGAGGCGCACGTGCGCAGCATCTTCGCCCGCCTCGACCTGCCGGAGTCTCCGGACAGCAGCCGCCGGGTACTCGCCGTCCTGGCCTACATCAAGGGCTGAACCGCCCACCCACGGCGCGCAGTGGACCTACTGCTTCAGCGCAAGCGACGGTGCAACTGCGCTGCGATGTCGCCTGCGAGGCTGTCGGCCCCGGGATCGATGCCGCGCACCTCGCGATAGAGCAGTTCCATCCGCTGGTCGAGGTGCATCGCGTCCTGGGCCGCGCCCGCCAGTTCGTCGTGCAGGTGAGCCGGGACGTCGTGGTCGTACTTGTAGTAGATCTTGTGCTCGAGGCTGGCCCAGAAGTCCATCGCCACCGTGCGCAGCTGCACCTCGACCGGAACGGCCACGACCCGGTCGGAGAGAAAGACCGGGATCTCCACGATGAGGTGCAGGCTGCGGTACCCGTTCGACTTGGGTTCGGCGACGTAGTCCTTGATCTGCAGCAGTCGCACGTCCGGCTGGCGGGTGAGCATTTCCGCGACCGTGTAGACGTCGGAGATGAAGCCGCAGACGATCCGCATGCCGGCGATGTCGCGCATCCGGGCCCGCAGCTCGTCCGGCTCCAGGGGGCAGTCGATCCGCCGTGCCTTGGCCATCATGCTCGCCGGCGTCTTCAACCTGGGGCTGACGTGCTCGATCGGGCTGCTCGTGCCCCGGTACGCGAGCTCCTCCTTCAAGATCTTGATCTTGGTGCCGATCTCGTCGAGCACGAACTTGTAGACCATCATGAACTCGGCCAGCTCGGCGGTCAGCTCACGCGACGGATCGGCCTCACCGCCGGCCGTCTGCGGGGTCGCTGCGGCCGAGGTGGGATCCAGCTTCGGCACATTTCCCCCTGACGTTGGCCCATGATGCTGCCGACCTGCGTGCCCGAACGCTCCCAAGCCCAACGGCGGGCGGGCGGGCATCGTGCCGCCGGCAGGCATCCGTGGTCACCACGGATGCCCTCGGCCCCCGCCCCCGACAGAGTAGTTCCTCGACCGAACGTCCGTTCCGAGAGGAAGACCCCATGACCGCCCGCCACGCGATCTCCAGCGACAACGCCCCGCCCGCGCTCGGCCCTTACAGCCAGGCGATCGTCGCCGGGGGATTCGTGTTCTGCTCCGGCACCGCCGGGATCGATCCGGCCACCGGGGCGATCCCCGACGGCATCGAGGCCCAGACCGAGCAGGCCCTGCTCAACCTCGGAGCGGTGCTCGCCGAGGCCGGCGCGTCCCTGGCCGACCTGGTCAAGACCACCATTTTCTACGCCGACGTCGAGGACTTCGCCCGGTTGAACGCCGTCTACGCCCTGCACATGCCCGACCCGCCACCGGCTCGCTCGGCGCCGGCCGACGTCCGGCTGCCGCACGGCCTGCTGGTCTCGATCGAGGCCATCGCCGTCCTGCCGACCGCGGAGGTGGATCGTCGTGGGTGAGCGCCTGAGCGTGCTGACCGCAGGGGACGGGCGCTCGCTGGGCGTGGCCCAGTGGGGCGATCCGGACGGGACGCCCGTCCTGTCCCTGCACGGCACTCCCGGCTCGCGTCTGACCCGCCTTCCCAACGAGGACGCCGTCACCCGGGCCGGCCTGCGCGTGATCACGTACGACCGGCCCGGCTACGGGGCCTCCGACCGGGCCCCGGGGCGGCGGGTCGTGGACTGCGTGGGCGACGTCCAGGCCATCGTCGATGCCCTGGGCATCGACCGGTTCGCGGTCATCGGCCGCTCCGGCGGGGGCTCGCACGCGCTCGCGGTCGCCGCGCGGCTGCCGAAGCGGGTGATCCGGGCCGAGTGCGTGGTCGGGGCCGCCCCGTTCGACACGCCGGGGCTGGAGTGGACCGGCGGCATGGACCCGGAGAACGTCGAGGAGTTCGCCTGGGCGGGGCAGGGGGAGCAGGTGCTGCACCGCGAGCTGACCCGCCTCGCCGAGGAGGATCTGGCCCGCCTGAAGGCCGACCCGGCGCAGGCCTTCTCGCCCGACTGGCAACTGGCCGAAGCCGACCGCCAGATCCTGGCCCGCACCGACGTCCAGCAGGTCTTCCACGAGGCGACGCGCGAGGCCTACCGGACCGGCGTCTGGGGGTGGGTGGACGACGACCTGGCCTTCCTGAAGCCCTGGGGTTTCGACGTGAGCGAGATCGTCGTCCCGGTCACGATCCGGTTCGGCCGCCAGGACGTCTTGGTGCCGGCCGCCCACGGCGAATGGCTGGGGCAGAACGTCCCCGGCGCGGACGTCGCCGTGGACGAGGAAGCCGGCCACCTGGTGAGTCCCGAGCTGCAGCTGGAGCGAATGGTCCTGCTCGCGGGTGGCCTCGGCCCGAACCGCTGAGGGCGGCTACGAGCCCAGGTCTTGCGCTGTCCATCCGGGCGCGTCGAGCCGGATCCCACGGTTGCCGACCAGCTGTCGGAGGGCCCGCTCGAGGTCCGCTAGCGCCTCCTCGCCGACCTGTTTCGCCCACTGCTCGCGCAGCTCGTCGAAGATGGCTTCACCCTCGCGAAGCATCGCGAGCCCGTGCTCGGTGACCTGCAGGCGCATCCGCCGTCCGTCGGCCGGGTCGGGTTCGCGGGCCACGTAGTTGCGCTCCTCGAGAGCCGCGATCGACTTGGCGGCCGCCTGCTTGGTGACCGACATCCGCCGGCCGAGCTCGGAGGCGTTGTCGGCACCGGACAAGATCGCCTGCAGGGCGAAGTCATGGACCGGGCGGACGTCCTCATAGCCGCGGGCGGCCAGTTCGAGCGTCGCCCGGTCGGCCAGGGTACGAAAGCCACCCAGCAGCAGCAGGGCCAGATCGGCGCCGGAACGAGGCATGGATCAAGTGTAGGACCGCCCTTGACAAAGACAACTCAGTTGTCGATTATTAGACAGTCAGGTTGTCGAATTCAGGAGCGTCCATGACCACCACCAGTCCTGCCGGCGCGACCATCTCCGAGGTCACCCATCACCGGGCCGACATCAACGGAGCCCGCTTGCACTACGTCAGTGCCGGTACGGGCGGCACCCCGATCCTGCTGGTGCACGGCTGGCCGGAGACGTGGTGGGCCTTTCGCAAGCTGATCCCGATCCTGGCCGCCACTCACCGCGTCTACGCCCTCGATCTTCGCGGGTTCGGGGACTCCAGTGCCGACGAGGGCCCCTACGACGACGCCACCTCGGCCGAGGACCTGCATCACCTCGTGGCGTACCTCGACGTCGGCCCGGTCCATCTGCTGTGCCAGGACATCAGCGGGGGCCTGGGATTCCGCTTCGCGGCCACGCACCCGGCCGATGTGCTCAGCTTCACCGCGGTCGAGTCCACCCTGGCCGGGTTCGGGCTGGAGTCCCTCGCGGACGTCAACCACGGCGGCTCCTGGCACGTCGGATTCCTGAGCGCACCCGGCATCCCCGGCATGCTCCTGGCCGGCCACGAGCGCGAGCTCATCGCCGACTGGGCCTATCCCATGATGACCGCCGTGAAGGACGCCGTCACCGACGACGATCTTGACGAGATCACCCGCACCTACAGCCGCCCCAACGGCTGGCGCGGCACCCAGGGTCTCTACCAGTCGATCTTCGCGGACGCCGGCCGCACCAGGGCTCTGGCCGAAGAACACCCGCTGAGCGTCCCGGTCCTGACCGTCGACGCCGTCCGGGCCCAGTTCACCGCGCAGGCCTTCGGTCAGGTGGCCGCGGGCGAGGTCACCTCGGTCCGGCTGGAAGGAGTCGGACATCTGGTGGCGCAGGAGGCTCCCGAAGCACTCGCCGCCGCCGTCCTGGATTTCGTGGGGGGCGTCGACCAGGATTGAGGGGGTCACCGTCAGGCGCTCGTAATCGCCGGTGGCTCCCGTCGGGCCGACGGACGGTTTAGCGTCCGGACCATGAACTTCCCGTCCCTCAGGCCATCGCGCAGCGCCGTGGCGGTGTCCGGGGTGCTGGCGGCTCTGCTGTCGGCCTGCTCGGGCAGCGCGCTCCAGGACGACGGGCCATCGAGTCCGTCCAGCCAGCTGGGTGTGAGCAGCACCGCCTCGCCGGCCACCGCTTCCTGGGCGCCCTGGCCCCAGGCCCAGCACGACGCCCATCACTCCGGGGCCAGCACCGACAGTGGGCCGACCCTCGGGCAGGTGCTCTGGCGGCGGTCCCTGGCTTCGGCGCCGACACCGGCCGGGCCGGTCGTCGGCCGTGGCGGCGTTGCCTATCTGACCGACTCCGGGGGAACCCTGCACGCGATCGACCTGTCGGACGGCCGCGATCGCTGGACCGCTCGGCCCGGCGCCGCTGTCGGTGGTGATCTGTCGATCGCGCCGCTGATCCTGCCGGACGGAGACATCGTCACCGGCTACGGCGAAGGTCTGGTCGCCTGGGCCGCCTCAGACGGCCACGAGGTCTGGCGCGTGCCTCTGGGGTCAGGAGGCTGGACCTCGCCGGTGACCGTCGACGGCTCGCGGATCTGGGTCGCCGGCCAGTCCGGCGTCGTGGCTGCGATCGACGTGAGGGCGCACCGGGGGGAACGGGCCTGGGTGCTGGCGACCAACATCTCGTCCTACGGTTCGGTCGTGACCAACGGTGACGGGCGGGTCTACACGACCTCGTTCACCGGGCTGGTCGCCATCGACGATGCCGCCCGCAGCGCGAGGGTGGCCTGGACCCGTGACCCCGACGACGACATGGTCGAGGTGTCCGCCGGGCTCTCGACGTCCGGCATCGTCGTCCTGGGCACGAACGGGCGACGCGAGTGGGCCTACAACCGGGCCGGTGACCAGATCTGGCAGGCTCCGCGCGGAAACACGTACTCCTCGCCGTCCGTGACCGACGACGGCCTGGTCTACGTCGCCGAGAAGGCCAAGCGGATCCACGTGTTCGACGTGAACACCGGGCAGGAGGTCGGCCGCTACTCGACCGCGGTGACCCCCACCCCGATGGCGGCCGAGGTCTGGACCTCGGTCGTCGTCGACGCGAAGCACAACCTGTACTTCGCCACGCGCTCGCACTACCTGGCCGGACTTCGGGCCGACGGCAGCCGGCTGTTCTCCATCGACCTGGGCACCAGCACCGCGTCGTACCCGGCGCTGGCCGGCGGCCACCTGCTCATCGCCACCGACGCCGGAGAGCTCTGGTACATCGGATGAACCCCGTCCTGGACGCTTAGCTGCACCTCAGTAGCCGCTGAGTGTATATACGCGGAGTAGATGCTGCGCGTACAGTCTTGCCATGAGCGTTCCTCTGACCCTGCTGGGCCTGCTCGAGCGAGAACCGAGCCATGGCTACGACCTCAAGCGTGACTACGACACGTTCTTCGGTCGCGACCGGCCACTGCCCTCGGGCCAGGTGTACGCCACGCTCGGGCGCCTGGCCCGCGACGGCAAGGTGGTGATGGGCCCGGCCGAGGCCGGAACCGGGCCCGACCGCAAGCGCTACGTCATCACCGAGGACGGCGCCAGCGAGTTCACGAGCTGGCTGAGCCAACCGGTCGAGCCCGAACCGCACCTGCAGACCGTGCTGTTCGCCAAGGTGGTGCTGGCCCTGATGCTCGACCGCGATGCCGCCGGCTACCTCGACACCCAGCGCGGGGCCCACCTGCAGCGGATGCGTGAGCTCACCGAGACCAAGCGCGCCGGTGGACTCATCGATGCCCTGCTGGCCGACCACGGCCTGTTCCACCTGGAGTCGGACCTGCGCTGGATCGACCTGACCGCCGCCCGACTCGACGCCCTGGCCGAGGTGGTGCGCTCGTGAGCGACGGCCCCCTCATCGAGGCCCGCGACGTCGTCCTGTCGTTCGGCCAGACGCCCGCCCTGCAAGGCGCGAACCTGGCCGTCAACGCCGGCGAGATGCTGGCCGTCATGGGCCCCAGCGGCTCGGGCAAGACCACGCTGCTGCACTGCCTGGCCGGCATCCTGGTGCCCTCGTCCGGCGAGATCCACTTCGCCGGACGGCGGATCGACACCCTCGGCGAGACCAGGCGCAGCACCCTGCGCCGCGACCGGTTCGGGTTCGTCTTCCAGTTCGGCCAGTTGGTGCCCGAGCTGACCGCGGCCGAGAACGTGGCCCTGCCACTACTGCTGGGCGGCGCCCGGCGGGCCGCCGCGTTGAAAGAAGCCGGCCTCTGGTTCGAGCGCCTCGACCTGGCCGGGCTGCAGGATCGCCGCTCCGGAGAACTGTCCGGCGGGCAGGCCCAGCGGGTGGCCCTGGCCCGCGGCCTGGTGGCCCGCCCGCAGATCCTGTTCGCCGACGAGCCGACCGGATCGCTGGACTCGCTCACCGGCGAGCACGTGATGGACCTACTGGTGGCCGCGGCCCGCCAGGAGGGCAGCACGGTCATCGTGGTCACCCACGAACCCCGGGTGGCCGCCTACGCCGGCCGCGAGGTCATCGTGCGCGACGGCAAGGTCACGTCGTTCTCGCCGGCCCCGGTAGCACCGTGATCCGCTTCGGGCTGCGCCTGAGCCTGCGCGGGGCCGCGAGTCGGCGGTGCGCCTGGTGATCACATCCGTGGCCGTGGCCCTGGGGGTCGGGCTGCTGCTGGTCACGCTGGCGGCACTCAACGCGGTCGGAGCCCAGAACGAGCGCTGGGCCTGGCTCAACTCCGGGATCGCCGAAGCCGTGTCGCCCCAGGCGGTGCGCGCCCCCGACCCGCTCTGGGGGTCGCTCAGCAGCGATCAGTACCAGGGCAAGGAGATCATCCGGGTCGACGTGGCCGCCACCGGCCCGCACTCGCCGGTCCTGCCGGGCCTGGCCGCACTGCCCGGCCCGGGGCAGTTCTACGTCTCGCCGGCCGTCGACGCGCTCCTGCGCTCGCAGCCGCCGGCCCAGTTCGCCGACCGCTACCCGGGTACCCGCCTCGGCGTCATCACCAAGGCCGGCCTGCCCTCGCCGGACTCGCTGATCGTCGTGGTGGGGCGCACCGTGGACGAGGTCTCGCACCTGCCCGGCTCGGCCAAGGTGTCGGCCGTCGCCGACCGCTCGCCGGGCACCTGCCGGCACTGCCAGTACGGCTACCGCTCCGACGCGATCGCCCTCATCCTGTCGGTCACCGCGGCCGCGCTGCTCTTCCCGATCCTGATCTTCATCGGCACCGCCACCCGCCTGGCCGCGGCCCGTCGCGAGCAGCGCTTCGCCGCCATGCGCCTGGTCGGGGCCACGCCGCGGCAGGTCTCGGTGGTCTCGGCGGTGGAGTCCAGCGTCGCCGCGGTGACCGGGACGGCGCTCGGCTTCGCCGTGTTCCTCCTGTTCCGCAGCCCCCTATCGCGCATTCCGGTGACCGGCGACCGGTTCTACCCCGCAGACCTGACGCTGAGCCTGCGCGACATCGTGCTGGTCGGGGCGGGCGTGCCGGTGGCCGCGGTGCTCTCGGCCTGGATCTCGCTGCGCCGGGTGCAGATCTCGCCGCTCGGGGTGACCCGCCAGGTGACGCCGAAGCCGCCGCGCGCCTACCGGGTCATCCCGCTGATCCTCGGACTGGGCGAGCTGGCCTACTTCGTCGGGCGCCGCCCGCCCACCACCAACGGGCAGATCCAGGCCTACCTGACCGGAATCTTCGTCACGATGGCCGGGCTGGTGATCGCCGGCCCGTGGCTGACCATGGTCGGCTCGCGGCTGATCGCCCGCCGGACCGCCAACCCGGCGATGCTGATCGCCGGCCGGCGCCTGTCCGACAACCCCAAGGCCGGGTTCCGGGCGATCAGCGGGCTGGTGCTGGCCCTGTTCGTCACCAGCAGCGCGGTCGGGGCGATCACCACCGAGGTGGCCCAGCGGGGTGTGCCCACCGGCGACCAGAACGCTCGATCCACACTCGTGCTGGACTTCTCGAACGGCTGGACGACGGTGGAGGGAGTCCCCCGGGACACCGTGAGCGCGGTGCCGGCCACGCTCAGCGAGCAGCTGAGCTCTGTCTCCGGCGTCCACACGGTGTCGGTGATCCACACCAATCCGATCGGGACGACGATCGCGCTCGGCGGCCCCACCCCCGTGGTGGCGGGGCTGGTGTCGTGCGGGCCGGCCCACGCCGTCGCCGGTTTCGGGGCCTGCGCGCCCGGGGCAGATGTCGTCTCGGTGCCTCCGGTGTTCTCCACTGACCCGCCGTTCGGTGCCCGCCCGGGCGCCGGCTGGTCGGCGGCGCCGATCTCGTCGCCGAAGCTGGCCGCCCTGCCGGTGCAGACCGTCATCGTCGGCACCGACGGATCACCGGTCACCCTGGAGAAGGCGAGAACCGTTCTGGAGGCGGCCTTTCCCGGGCGCTGGCCGGCCCAGACCATGTCCGAGCGGCGGGCCCAGTCGGCCACCGCCCGCCAGTTGGCCGGGTACCAGCAGCTGGCCGAGGTGGTGATCCTGGTCAGCCTGGGCGTGGCCGGGTGCGGGCTGGCCGTCAGCGTGGTCGGCAGCCTGAACGACCGCAAACGGCCGTTCAGCCTGCTGCGGCTCACCGGCGTCCGGTTGAGCACTCTGCGCAGCGTGGTCGCCCTCGAGAGCGTCGTCCCGCTGCTGGTCAACGCCGTGCTGGCGATCGGGACCGGCTTCCTGGCGGCCGGGCTGTTCCTGCGATCGCAGCAGGACTACGCCCTGGCCCCGCCGGGGCCGGACTACTACGTCACCGTGCTGCTCGGGCTGGCGGTGTCGCTGGGCGTCATCGCCTCCACCCTTCCGCTGCTGCGGCGGATCACCGGACCGGAGAGTGCCCGCAACGAGTAGGGCCGCCGTCAGGCGGTCAAGACCACGATGATGCCGGCCCGACGAACCGATGGTCACTCGTTACCGTCGCCCCGTCCGAGGGTTGTCTCGCGGGTGGCGCCAGGGCGGGTCCACTGCGGGGCGGGGCGCCCGGTCGGGCCCCAGGTGGGATTGCCGTCGCCGTCCGTGCGCCAGAACCAGCCCGGGCTGTTTCCCTCGGGCCAGCCCTCGGGTGTGTCCTGCCAGGCCTCGCCGCGACCGTAGGGCGTCATGTCGAGCAGGCTGAAGAACCCGCTGACCGCCTCCGCGCCCCGGCCGGTCGTGGAGTAAGTGAGGAACGTGCGATCGCCGTCGCGAAGGAAGCTGACGAAGTACCCCATGTCCCCTCCGATCGGCTCGGGAAGGTCGCGCACCGAGTACCAGGGCTGGGTATAGCCCATGAACTCGAGGTAGGGGGCCACTTCGGGCCAGGCGCCTACGGTGAGCGTGGCGAACGAGACGCCGCGCGCGTTGAGGTAGACGGAGTCGCGCAGGTACCAGGCCGTCATGGTGCAGCCCTCGCACTGCCCCTGGTGCGGCGTGCCGTCCCACCACATGTGCTTGTAGACGAGTAGTTCGTCGCGGCCCTGGAAGAGGTCCAGGAACGGGACCGGCCCATCGGCTCCGACGACCTCGACCGTTCCGTCGAACTCCACCATTGGTAGCCGGCGCCGCTGCGCCGCGATGGCATCGCCTTCGCGCGTGTGCGCCTTCTCGCGCAGCAGCAGCTCGTCGCGAGCGGTCTGCCAGGTGGCCAGGTCCACGACGGATGGCCGGCTGGTCCGGGCGGTGGTCGGGTCGTCCGACTTGATCGTCAAGGTGTCCTCCGTCGGGTCGAGTGTCACTCAGCGTCCTACGATGCCGCTGAGACGTCCACCGGATCAGACTTGTTGTCCGGCCAGAATTCATCGCGCCGGTGCGTTCTGCACGCACAGCGACGTGAGGTGCCACCGCGCCTCTTTCGAGTTCGCGGCAGCACCTCACGGGTGCGGGCCGAAGCCAGCCAGGCCTCAATCGGTCGGCAGGTACGGCCGGTTCCCGGGCAGGATGCCCTGAGCCACCCCATGGCTGACGTCGCAGGTTCGCGCTGACCACGAACCCTGCCGCGACGTGAGCTGCGCGCGGATCAGCCGTCGCGACGCATCAGCAGCCCGCCGGCCACGGCCAGAGCCCCCAGCACCCAGATCACCAGGACGAGCAGGCCCGTCCCGGAGCTGAGGGAGTTGTCCGCCTGCAGCGTGCTGTAGAAGGAGGCTCCGGCCTCGCCCGGCAGGTACTTGACGGCGTCCTTGACCCATTGGCCCGGCAGGACCGACAGGATCCCCGGCAGGACCAGAAGGATCGCCACGAACAGCGAGATGCCCCCCGGAGTGCTGCGCACGATCCAGCCCAGCGCGCTGCCGAACAGGCCGATCAGGGCCAGGTAGACGCCAGTGGCGATGATCACCCGCAATGCGGTCGGGGCGCCCAGCGCCGTCCCGTGCCCGTAGTGGCGCAGGGAGGCCTGCGCGGCGAAGAACGCCGCAAACGAGGCCGGGATGAGTGTGACCAGGCAGATGACGCCGTACACGAGCGTCTTGGCGCCCAGCACCGGCAGCCGGCGGGGGACGGCGGCCAGGGTGGAGCGGATCATGCCGGTGCTGTACTCCCCGGACACGAACAGCACTCCCAGGACGCCGATCAACAGCTGGGCCAGGTACAGGCCCTGCAGAGGAGCTGAGGCCACCCGGTCCTCCGGGTCGAGGTTGCCGCTCCAGTGCAGCCCGGTGTTGTAGCCGATCAGCGCGCCGATGGCGATCATGGCGACGAGCGCGGACGCCAGGACGATCCAGCTCGAGCGCAGGGTGCGGAACTTGATCCACTCGGAGGCGACCACCCGTGGAAAGGTCACGTTCTGGTGCGTGGCCAGCTGGAACTGGGCCACGTCATGAGGCTTGGGCTCGGTGCTGATGCTCATGCTGCGTGCTCCGTTCGCTGGTCGGTGGTGGTGTTGGCGCGGTATTCGACGGCGTCGGAGGTGAGTTCCATGAAGGCTTCTTCGAGGGAAGCCTGGACGGGGGAGAGTTCGAGCAGGGTGATGTTGTTCTCGGCGGCGGTGATGCCGATCTGGTCGGTGCTCAGGCCGGTGATGTCGAGTTCCCCGGTGGTGGAGCTGGAGATGGTCACGTCGGGGCCCAGGAGCAGGTCGCGCAACTGGGCGGCCTGGGGGGTCCGCACGTGCACGGAGTTGGCGGAGGCGGCGGCGATGAATTCGTGGACGGAGACGTCGCGGATGAGTTTTCCGCGGCCGACGACGATGAGGTGTTCGGCGGTGAGGGCCATCTCGGACATGAGGTGGGAGGAGACGAAGACAGTGCGGCCTTCGGCGGCGAGGCTTTTGAGGAGGTTGCGGATCCAGAGGATGCCTTCGGGGTCGAGGCCGTTGACCGGCTCGTCGAGCATGACGGTGGCGGGGTCGGCGAGCAGGGCGGAGGCGATGCCGAGGCGTTGGCCCATGCCGAGGGAGAATTTGCCGGCTCGTTTGCCGGCGACCTCGTGCAGGCCGACGAGGTCGATGACCTCGTCGACGCGGCGGCGGCCGATGCCAGTGGTGGCGGCCATGGCCAGCAGGTGGTTGCGGGCCGAGCGGCCGGTGTGGATGGCTCGGGCCTCCAACAGGGCGCCGACTTCGTGCAGGGGGGCGCGGTGAGCGGCGTAAGGCTTGCCGTTCACGGTGACGGTTCCGGCGGTGGGGGCGTCCAGGCCGATGATCATGCGCATGGTGGTGGATTTGCCGGCGCCGTTGGGGCCCAGGAATCCGGTCACGATGCCGGGGCGGACGGTGAAGCTCAGGTCGTGCACGGCGGTCTTGTCGCCGTACTTCTTCGTCAGGCCACGGGCCTCGATCATGATCGTCCTCGGTTCGGCGGGGTTTGTGCCGGCTGACACCGGGACGCCATTGGCCCTGATGCGACCGTAGAGGCATGCCGAGGTCCTGCCATCCGGCGTCGTGACGATCCTGCCCGCTCGTGATCGCATCACATCGGCGTAGACGCAGTACGCCGATGTGATGACCTGACCCAGCAGCACGTGCCGCCAGGCCTCGGCCGGCCGGCCACCCCGCCACGTCGTCCTGCGTTGATCCAGCCGGCCCGGCGGAGGAATCTACGGCTGGGGGCGGGTCACGGCGATCACCCCGGCCAGCAGGCGGGTGATGCTCACCGCGGCGACGGTTTCGGCCGCCAGCAGGCCGACCAGCACCAGCAACTGCACCCGGCCGGCCTCCAGCGGGCTCGCGCCGCCGAGCAGCAGGCCGACGAAAGCTCCCGGCAGGACGACCAGCCCGACGTTGCGGGTCTGGTCCAGGGCCGGGACCAGGGCCCGAGCGGCTGCGCGGCGGGCCAGCGGGCCCACGGCCTGCCGTGAGGTGGCTCCCAGGGCCAGCCAGCCCTCCACCTCGTCCCAGTCCGAGACGGTGTCGTCGATCAGGCGCTGCCCGGCCAGCGTGGTTGCGGTCATGGAGCCGCCGATCAGCTGGGCCACGAACGGCACCACCGTGCGCGCATCGAAGGGCAGGGCCTGGGTGGCGAAGACGATGAGCGAGCTGACGGCGGCGCCGGTCAGGATCGCCACGGCCGCGCTGGGCAGGGCGGCGGTGGCCCGCTTCAACCGGCGCCCGGAAGTGCCGGCCGCGGCCGCGAGCATGACCAGCAGGTAGAGCGGGGCCAGGGCCGGCGTCCGCAGGATGACGCCGATGACCGCCCCGACCGCGAGCAACTGCACCACGGCCCGGGCCGTCGCGCTCAGGACCGGGCGGGCCTGGCCGAGTTGGGCCCGACCGCCGACGATCACGGCCACCGCCACCAGCGCGCTCAGGGCGCTGGCCAGCGACAGCGCGTCCTGACGGCTCACCCGGGGCCGGGACGCTCGAGCCGAGCCGATTCGGGGCGGGCCAGGGCGGCGGCCACCGGGGAGAGATTCACCGGGCCATTCTGGCCCCGGGCCGTGTCAGCTCGATGTGACCGCCTCGCGGTCCAGCACGAGCTGGAGGCTGGCCGCGAGCAGCGACACGGCCAGCCCGGCTCCGAGCGTCAGGGCGGCCAGGCTGGCGGAGGTCAGCTCCCGGGTACCGAGAGCCGACGCGAGCGGGTCGTGGAACGCGATCGCGGCCACGTCGGCGAGGCATCCGGCGACGACCGACGTCTCGACGATCCGCCGCGCGCGGCGGCGTGGTGGGCGGGCGATGAATCCCGCAACCGCGTTGCTGAGCACGCAGAAGGCCAGATTCGCGGCCGTCTCGGCCACCAGCAGCCAGGTGATGAACAGCGGGTCTCGCACCCCCTCACCAACGACCTGCGCCCCGGCGATCACGGCCGCCGCCAGCACACTGAGAACAAGGAACAGGGCCATCGCGTGACGGCGCGTCCACACCGCCAGCCGGGGGTTGATCCATCGCCGCAGCCCGGGAAGCCGCCCGCAGAGCCAGATGACGTCCTCGAGCCAGTCATGCCGCCAGTCAGGATGCCATTCGCCGGGCCCGTGACGCGGCCGACGGCCGCGCCCGAGCGACGCTCCCGCCGCGAGGGCCAGGACGGTCGTCACGACCAGGCCGCCGACCTGAGTCGCAGGCCAACCCCCCTGCCGGACCACGTTTCTAGCGGCAATGACGGCGGCCCATTCGAAGGCCACGGTGAATGTGATGACCGCCGTGATCGCGCCGGCTGCCCGCACCGTCTGCTGGGCCCGCTGCGCTCCACCCACGCGGCCTCGGGCCGGTAAGCGCAGGGCGATGGCCAGGGCCAGCATCACCACGGCGAAGGCGGCCAGCGAGACCACCGTGTAGTAGGGATCCTCCCGCCACGGGCTCGATCGCCAGACCGCCTTGCGCTGCGTCTCCACGACTGACAGCACGGAAAAGACCGTGGCCGCCACCAGGTTGACCCTGACTGCGACCCAGCTCGCTCGTTCGCTCTCGGATTCCATGGACCTCAACAATACGCGTCGTGTACTACGTTGCAAGTAGCAGCGAGCCTCGTACTATGGTGAGGTTGACGGAGAGGAGGCGACGTGCACATCAACGACGCCCAGATGCTGGTGCTCACCGTGCTGGCCGACGGTCCGCTGCACGGATATGCCATCAATGCCGCCATCGAGGACCTGACCGGGCGCAAGCTCGGCCCGGGAAGCCTGTACGGCGCGCTGGCCCGGCTGGAGGCCCGCGACCTGATCCAGCCGGCGGACGACGCGGGCGCAGGCGGCGAGCGCCACCGCACCATGCGGATCACCGACACCGGCCGCGAGCAGTTGCTCGGCGAGCTGCAGCAGATGGCCCGCGTCGCCGCGGCCGGGCTGCGCGCGCTCGGGATCGCGTCGGCATGAGCATGGCCGAGATCCTCAGCGGGCTCTACCCACCGGCGATCCGCGAGCGCTGGGGCGAGGACATCAGCCGCGAGGTGTCCACCGCGGGAGTGCGGGCCTGGCCCAACACTCTGGTGGGAGCCGTGCGGTTGTGGCTGCATCCCAGCGACTGGCCCGAGACGGCCACCGGCCAGACCCGCCGGGTGCTGACTGTGGCCCTGTTCGCCGTCACCGCGACCACCGCTCTGGTGCTGCGGGCGAACGCGTCGTCCGCGACCCTGACGGCTGACCTGCACCGCCCGCTCGCCAGCGCCTGGCTGGCGCTGTTGCTGCTCGCGGTGGTGCTGGCGGCGCCCCTTCCGGTGCCGCGCGTCCACTTGCTCCGGGGCTTGGTGGCCGTGGCGGTCCGCGCCCTGGCCGCCCCGGTGGTGGCGCTCGCGGCCCTGCTCCTGCTGGCCTGGAGCGGTGTTCCGGACCGAGCGACGGGCCTGGGTGACGTCGTCCTGGCCGGGTACTACTGGCTCACTCTCGGCTTCGTCGCCCAGCGCCTGTGCCTGCTTGTCGCCCGCGTGGCTGCCATGGTCACCCTGCCGACGACGCGTCGGCTGACCGCGGCTCTGGTTTGTCTGGGGGCCGGCCTCGGGCTCGCCGCGAGCCAGAGTCTGGTCTCCCTCGTCCGGGCCGGCAACGACCCCGGCCGGATAGCTCCGATGGTGGCTTTCGTCGTCCTGGCCACCGTCGCCGGCGTCACTGCTCAGGATCTGCGGACGGCGCCGAGATAGGGATATCCGCTCGAGATGGTGTTCTCGGTCGGACCTCGTGCCCGTCAGCGTCCTACGACGTCGCGGTGACGTCCACCAATTCAAACCGGCCGTCCAGCGGTGACTCGTCGCGCCGGCGTCTGCACCTGTCCGCGTGATCGCCACTGGCGCGGATGGCCCGTCCCGGGCGCGCACCCACATCCAAGAGGTGTCCTCGAATGGCGTGGGGACAGATTGCGAGGAGGGTGCACCGCATGAGCGAATCCACCACCCCAGCGACAGAACCCACTGACGAGCGCGACGACACGCAGGACCCGTCCGCGTCGACGCCGCCGGTGGCGCCGATCGACCCGGACGGTGACCCCGACAACATGAATCCCCGCGACACCCGGCAGTCGCATCCGTATGACGGTGACCCGGACGGCGACCCCGACAACATGAACCCCCCGGGTGACAGCTGAGCGGCTCTCTCACGGTCGACTGCAGACCCCGGGTATGGTTCTGTCGGACTGTCTCCAGTAGCGGGACTGTAGATGTGTCGCGCGGAAAGAGACGTTTGTGGGGATCAGTGATGAGTCGGCGGGTGCCGAAGTGCCGGCCCCTGACCGGGATCCTGCGGTGTTCAGGCTCATGTACTCCAGCATCGCCACGTCTGATCTGAACGACGCCGAGATGCAGACCCTGCTGGGCGTCTGCCGAGCTCTGAACTCCCGGGTGGGCATCACCGGTGTCCTGCTGCACCTGCATGCCCCGCAACCCGGTCAGGCGTACTTCGTCCAGGTACTCGAGGGTCCCCAGGCTGCCGTGCAGCAGACCTACACCAAGATCCTCGCCGATGAGTTGCACCACCACGTGACGTTGCTGAGCACCGGGTTCATCGCCACGCGGGAGTTCGGGTCCTGGTCCATGGAGCTGCGAGAGCTGGACTGCGAGCAGACTGAGGCGTTGCTTCAGTCGCTCGCCGACGACCCCAGTGCACCTGCCTCCACGAGGGCGCCGACCTTGAGCGTGGCCGAGTGGATCACCAGGCCGGTCGCCATGAACCTGCTGATCGCCGAAGCAGCCTGACGTTGGTCAGCTGACGAAGCACGACTTCACCACGCCGGGCAGCGGGTCGGCGAAGGTGGCGTTCGAGCAGGCCGCCCCTCCGCTCAGTGATTTGGTGACGAACGTGCTGCCGGCTCCGTAGGCCACGGTGCGGGTGCCGGCGAAGGAGCACAACCCGTTCTCCGGGGCGCAGAACGCCGACCCACTGGGCCCGTTGGTCACGGGCCCGACGTAGCAGGACTTGACGAAGCCGTAGTCACCGTCGGCCAGGGCGGTGGGGTTGCAGCCGACGTTGCCGGTCACGTTCTGGTACGAGTAGATGCCGTTGGCGCCGAAGGCGACGGACTGGGTGCCGCTCACCGTGCAGGTGCCGTTCTCGGTGGCGCACAGAGTGTATCCGGCCGGCGGTCCGGCATTGCCCGGGTTGGCGGCCACGGTGTACGTCCCGGGCTGGACGCCGGTGAGGTAGACGAAGGCGCCGTCGGCGTGCGCGCCGCTGACCCCGCCGGTGGCAGTGAACGCGCCGTCGTGCCAGACCGGGGTGCCGTTCACCGCGACGATCGGATTGGTCGCGCCGTAGGTCGGCACGGCGATGGTTCCGCTCGTCCCGGCCGGTGCGGTGACCTCCATGCTGAACTGCTGCACGCCGCTGCGCCCGGCCCACGAGACCGACACCGGCCCGTGCGGGGTGGGCGCGCGCCCCTGGGCCCAGCTGAGACTGCCCGGATGCGGCTGGACCTGCCAGGTGGCGTACCCGGCGCTCACCGGCCGAAGGCCCAGCACATATCCCGACAACGCGCTGGTGGGCGCGGTCGACCACCCGTGCGACAGGTTCGTCGTCTTGCCCAGCCCGGGCGTGCCGTCCGAGGCCAGCACGTTCTCCCACATCGTGCCGGTCTGGTCCGGGCCCGCCGCGATCATGTGGCCCCACACATTGGTCAGCAAGGCCTCGGCGTTCGCGGTGTCGTTGGCCAGCAGCCGGGCCTGCAGCTCGTATCCGCTGATGAACGGGCTGATCACCGCCCGGTATCCGGCGTCGGCCGAGTAGGGCAGGGGGCCGTAGGACGACGTCCACAGCGCGGTCTTCAGCTTGGTCAGGATCGAGGTGACCTGCGCCGGCTGGGCCACGCCGTAGAGCACGGCCATGGAGTTGGCGTCCTGTGGCACCGCAGCGTTCGTGTCGCTGATCGTGTAGAGACCCTTGGAGGCGTTGAACAGGTACGTGTTGATGGCGGTACGCAGGGCCGCGGCCCGCGTGGTGTACGTCGTGGCCAGGCTGCTCTGCCCGAGCGCCGCGGCCATCGTGGCTGCGTCCAGCAGGGTCTTGTAGTAGATCATGTTGACCTCGCTGAGGGCGCCGGACTTGGCCGGGTCGTAGAAGTCCCAGTCCGAACCGTCGGCGCTGGTGGTCACGAACAGGCCGCGCGAGTCGACCTGCGCCGCGTTCCAGTCCAGTTCGGCCTGGACGATCGGCCACTGCGAGCTCAGGAAGCCCGAGTCACCGGTGTACAGGTAGTACCCGGCCAGGCCCAGGACGTAGTACATCGAGTACGACGCCGAGTACGTGCCGACCGTTCCCGGTATTTTCGCCCCGGTGTGCAGCGGCGTCTGCGGGGGCAGGGCGCCGGTCACGAAACCACTGGACAGCTGGTTGCTTCCGAGCAGCTGCAGGGAGCCCTTCAGGTAGGCGGACGTGCCGGTGGAGTAGTAGACGCTCGGGCCCTCGATGTCGAGGTCGCCGGACCAGATCGCCCGGTCGCGCCGGGCGCCGTCCACGATCGAAGGCAGGGTGTTGACGCCGGGAACGGCGAAGTCCCGCAGGCTCGCGTCGGTACTCAGGGCGTTGCTGTACACCGTGTCGCCGCTGCTGCCGACGACGGTGAGGTTGCGGAAGTTGGCCTGCTCGGTGCCGCTCTCGCGGAAGCCGACCGACCCGCTGGCGAACGCGGTGGTGCCGGCCGGGAACGAGTTCGAGTTGAGAGCGGCGATCTGGGTCCCGTCCAGCGACACGGTCAGCGCGGTGCCCGACACGGTCGTCCGCACCGTGTGCCAGGTGCCGGTGTTCAACGCCGCGGGCAGGCTCACCGAGCCGACACTGGTGAAGGTGCCGTCGTGAACGTCGAACTCCTGCAACGTGTTCGGCGTTCCCACGGTGTCGTTGGCGGCGTTCAGGATGAACAGGTAGCCGTTGCCCGGGTCGCGCCCGCGTACCATCCAGCCGGCCTGGGCGTTGACGATGTTGGTCTCGAAGGTGGCGGTGTAGTCACCCCAGGCCGATCCGGCGTTCAGCAGCCCGGCGGTGCCGCCGAGGGCGTTGAGGGTCGAGTTCTGGATCCGCCAGGCGCCCGGCAGCGAGGCGAGCGGGACGGAGTCGAGCTGGGCGGTGTATGCGCTGTCATACCAGATCCGGTTCAGCTGATCCGAGCTCGACACGAAGTACCCCGGGTAGGCACTGGCCTGGGTGCGGTCGGCGATGTAGGTGATACCGACCCCGCTCAGGGTCACCGAGCCGGCCGAGGTCAGGGTGATCTCCTCGTAGCGCTCGCCGCCCTGGGTGAACCGGTTCGTGATCGTGCCGGCCCCGGTGACGGTATAGGTGTCCGCGCGGGCCGGGTCACCCTCGCCCCAGGGCGGGTCCTCGCCGCCGTCCGCGGTCAGATACCGCTTGCTCTCAGCGTATCCGGCCTTGAGCTGCGGGGATCCGCTCGCCGAGGTGACGGTGAAGAAGGGGATGCCGCCGACGTTGCGGCCGTAGTCGAGCACGAGCGTCGGCGTCGCCCCGCCGGAGGTGCGGGTCAGGGTGGCCCCGCCCGTGCCGCCGCACAGCAGGTTGGCGGCGCCGTTGACTGGGCCCGACGTGCTGACCACGGAAACTGGGCAGACGCTCGCTCCGGAGGGCGCCTGGTTGTACGCGGTCCGGTCCGGTGCGCTCGGCCAGGGCGTGCTCGTCGTTGCTGCCGAAACATTGGCCGGCGGCAGGGCGAAGATGCTCGTGGACGCCAGCACGAGCCCCAAAAGAGGGTAGTACCAGCGGGTTCGGTGGCTTCGACGGGCAGGCGTCATCGGAACTCCTCAGGGTGGCGTCCGAATTGAAGCGTTTCAATTTATGTTCTGGTAATAAATTAGTTACAAACCCCCGAAAGGTCAATGGTCGGCCTGTGGAAATGATTCTTTGTGGTCGTCAGGGAGTCAGCCCGGCCCGGATCGCGAGGATGGCGGCCTGCACCCGGTCGCGGCTCCGGGTCTTGGCAAAAACGTTGCTCACGTGGGTTTTAACCGAGCTCATCGACAGGTGCAGCCGGCCGGCAATCTCGGTGTTGGTGAGCCCGGCCCCGATCAGGGCCAGCACCTCGCGCTCGCGCTCGGTCAGCTCGAACGCGCTCAGGTCGCTCGCGCTCGCCGGGCCGCTCGAGCGCACCCGGGCCAGCACCGCCGACGTGACCGCCGGCGACAGGACGGAGTCGCCAGCGGCCACGGTCCGGACGGCCGAGACCAGCTCGTGGGCCGAGCAGCGCTTGAGCAGGAAGCCGCGGGCACCGGCCGCGATCGCGTCGAGCACGTAGTCGTCGTGGTCGAAGGTGGTGACCACGATGACGGCGGGCGCATGCGGCAGCGCGGCCAGGGCCCGGGTCGCGGCCAGGCCGTCGAGGACCGGCATCCGGATGTCCACCAGGGCGACGTCGATCCGCGGGTCGGCCCGGACCGCGTCGAGGAACGCCCGGCCGTCGCCCGCCTCGGCCGCCACCGTGAGGTCGGGCTGGGAGCGCAGGATGAGCCCGAAACCCTGGCGGACCAGCTGCTGGTCGTCGACGATCGCGACCCGGATCACGAGGCCGCCGGGCCGAGGGGGAGCGTCACGTCCAGGGTTGTCCCGCCGCCGGGGCGGGGCACCAGCTCGGCCCGGCCACCGCGGGCGGAAACCCGCTCCTGGACGCCCGTCAGCCCCGAGCCCCGGCCCGGCTCGCGGGGCGGGCCGACGCCGTCGTCGCTGATCCGTACGACCACGACCTCGTGCCGGCGGGTCAGCTCCACCCAGGCGCGCCGGGCCCGGGCGTGGCGCGCGACGTTGGTCAGCCCCTCCTGGACGACCCGGTAGACGGTGAGGACGTCGAGCTCCTGGAGATGCAGGTCGTCGGCCACGGTGACCGTCACCTCAACCCCGGCCGCGCGCAACGGCTGGGCCAGCAACTCGTCGATGTCCAGCAGCCGCGGCGGGGCGCTCACCGAAAGGGGTGCCCGCGGGTCGCGCAGGTGCACGACCAGCGAGTCGAGCTCCTGAAGGGCGGACCGGCCCAGGTCACCGATGGCCCGCAGCGCTTCCCGCGCCGGGCCGAGCTGGCCGGCCTCGGCCTGCACCACCATGGCCGTCACCTGGTGGCCGACCACGTCGTGCAGTTCGCGGGCCACACTGGTCCGCTGCTCCAGCCAGGCCGCCTGATCGCGCAGGCGCTCGGCGTCGGCCTCCAACTGCGCGGTGCGGGTGCGGGTGCGCAGCAGAAGCCCGAGCAGCCCTCCGACGCAGGTCGCCACGAACGGCGCGACCGTGCCGTCGAGGTGGAACAGCAGCGAGAGCAGGGCGCCGGCCAGCCCGCCGGCCCAGCCGCGCCAGGGCACGTCCGCGGGGTCGGCGAGCAACGAGACGAAGACCAGGGCCGCGAGCGCGAGCGCGAGCGGAGGCAGTCCCGGCGTCCAGAAGGCGACCAGGCCGGCTCCGATCGCCGCCGTCACCGCGGCCCGGGTCGGCTGCAGCCGGACCAGCAGGCCGGTCAGGATGACCGCCGCGACCGGGACCAGGTTGATCGCGGCGCCCGGGCCCTCGTCGAGGACCGGGACGGAACTGCCGACCGAGACCAGTCCGGCGACCAGGGCCGCCCCGTGCGCCCAGACCCTGATCCGCTCCTCACTCCAGTGCGTCATGCAAACCAGTCTGATCGCGACCGGCCGCGAAGTCGCCCGCCGACCCTGAGATCGGTACCGGGGTACCGGTCGGCTCGGCACCGCAGCCCGATCCGTGAATGCCGGCCCCGCAGGCAGGGTCGAGCCATGACCACTCTCGCTCTACCGTCCACCTACCCGGACCGAGACGGCGACCGGCTCCGGCTGGGCTCGGTTCGCACCGTGCCGAACGCCGTCACTCTCCTGCGCACGGCGGCGGCCATGACCATCGGGCTGGCCGGTGTGGCCGCCCACCGCCCCGCCCTGCTGGTGCTGGCCTACGCCGTCTACTGGGCCGGCGACATGCTCGACGGCTGGTCGGCGCGCAGACTGGGTCAGGAGACCCGGCTGGGCGCCGTCTTCGACATCGTCAGCGATCGGGCCTGCACGTCCGTGCTGGGCGTGGGGCTGCTCGCGCATCAGCCTGCGGTGCTGCCGCTGGTGCTGGCGTTCCTGTTGTCGTTCATGGTGCTCGACACCATGCTGTCGCTGTCCTTCCTGTGCTGGCCGCTGCTGAGCCCCAATGACTTCCACCAGGTCGACCACCGGGTCTGGCTGCTCAACTGGTCGCCGGCGGCAAAGGCGGCCAACACCGCCGGCGTCGTCGCAGCGGTCGCGCTCGGCTTCTACGTCGTGGGACTCGCACTCGCCCTCCTGGTCGTCGGGGTCAAGGTGTGGTCCGCCGCTCGCGTCCTGCGACTGGTCGAGGAGCAGGGTCGATGAGCTGGTTCGCACCGATCCTGCTGGCCGTCGCGACGGGCACGGGGTCGGCGCTGCTTCCGGTGCTCAACGCCGAGGTGTACGCCATCGGTGCGGCCGGTCACTCACAACCTGCTCTCGCCGGGGCGCTCGTCGTCGCCGTGGCCCTGGGGCAGACCCTGGGCAAGCTCCTGCTGTTCGAGACCGCCCGCCGCGGTGGTGGTCGTCTCGGGCGGTGGATGACGCGCCGGGAGAGGGCGCGCGGTGAGGCGAGGTCGGGCCGCTGGTCCACGCGGATCACGCAGGCGCTGCGCTCGCGCCGTACGGGTATCCCGCTGGTGCTGGTCTCGGCCGGTCTCGGCCTGCCGCCGCTGGCGGCGGTCAGCCTCGCGGCCGGTGCCTCCGGCCAACGTCGCTGGGAGTTCGCCCTACTGTGCCTGCTCGGGCGCACGGCCCGGTTCGCCGCGCTCGCCCTGCCCGCGGTGTACCTGCTGTCCTGAGCCGGGCGGGAAGGTGCGCGGCGGCCGCGGACGATCGATCCGTTCCGGGCTACGGGGCGACCAGCCCGACCTGGTAGGCCACGATGACGGCCTGGACGCGGTCGCGGGCGTCGAGCTTGCTGAGGATCCGCGACACGTAGGTCTTCACGGTCTCGGCGCCGATCACCAGTTCGGCGGCGATCTCGGCGTTGGACAGGCCGGCCGCGACGAGCCTGAGCACCTCCAGTTCGCGCGGAGTCAGCGCATCGAGCACCCGCTCCAGACCGGCCGCCGGGGTCGTGGGACGCAGCCGGTCGGCGTGCCGGCCGACCAGAGTGCGCGTCACTGCCGGGGCGAGCAGGGAGTCGCCGGCGGCGATGATGCGGATGCCGCCCACCAGCTGAGCCGGAGGGGCGTCCTTGAGCAGGAAGCCGCTGGCCCCGGCCCGCAAGGCATCGTAGACGTACTCGTCCAGGTTGAACGTGGTCACGATCAGCACCTTCACCGGGTCATCTACCCCCGGCCCGGCCAGCAGCCGGGTGGCCTCGATCCCGTCCAGGACGGGCATGCGGATGTCCATCACGACCACGTCCGGCCTCAGCTGCCGGGCCAGCCGCACCGCGGCCTGCCCGTCGCCGGCCTGGCCGACGACCTCCAGATCCGGCTGGGCGGCGAAGATCGTCGCGTAGCCGGTGCGCACCAGTTCCTGGTCGTCGCAGACCAGCACCCGCACCGGCGGCGTCGGGGAATCGTTCACTGCGGTCCCTCCTCGGGAATGCTCGCAAGCACCTGAAACCAGCCGTTGGTCGTCGGGCCGGTCACCACATGGCCACCGAAAACTTCCACTCGCGCCCGCATGCCGTTCAAACCGTGACCTCGACCGGTCGGCCGGGCGGCGGCTGAGCCGTCCGCCGGCCCGGCAGTGAGGACCTCGAGCTCGGTCAGGTTCGGGCGGTAGGTGATCCGCACCTGGGTCGCTCGGCCCGGGGCGTGCTTGAGGGCGTTGGTGAGCGCCTCCTGCACCACCCGGTACGCGGCCAGCTGCGTGCCTCCGGTGGTGGCGGGCGCCGTTCCCTGCTCGACGAACTCCACCGGCTGACCGGCCGACCGGGTCTGCTCGACGAGGTCGGCGATCCGTCCGACAGCCGGCGCTCGCTGCGCCTGATCCTGCCCCTCCAGGCTCGTGGTCAGGACGCCGAGCAGGTTGCGCAGGTCACCCAGGGCCCGCCGCCCGGTATCGCTGATCGCGCTCAGGCCGGTGAGCGCCGGGGAGTCCTCGGTGAGCACGAACTGCGCGGCGTCCGCCTGCACGACCATCGCCGTCACGTGGTGGGTCACGACATCGTGCAGTTCGCGGGCGATCCGGGCTCGTTCCTCGGCCATGGCCGCCTGCACGCTCAATTGCCGCCTTTCCTCCTCCTGACGCTGGCGCGCCCGTACCCACGCTCCAGCTCCCCAGCAGGCAACCAGGAACCCGTAGACGACGGCGAAGGCGGCCGGCTCGTTGGGGGAGCCGGCGACGAGCAGAGCCACCGTGAGCGCGAGGTAGGCCGTGCTCGTGACGAGGGCCACGATCCACCGGCCGCGGCTCAGGTGGGCTCCGGCGCTGTAGAGCGCGACGTACAGCCCCATCGTGGCCATGCTCGAGCGGTAGCCCAGCAGTTCGTGGACGGCGAACGCGGCCCCGACGAGGGCCAGACTGATCTCCGGCCGGAGCCGGCGCACCACCAGCGGCAACCACAGAGCCGCGGTCACCAGGACGCCGGCCGGGCCGAGGGAACGGGCGGGCAGGTCGCCCACCCGGGCCCCGACCTGACCCAAGGCGGGCTGGAAGACGATCGCCGACCCGAGCGCCACGGCGAGCCCGTCGCGCACGACGACCGGCAGGTCCCGCCAACGCCGCAGCAGCAACCGCAGAGCGGCCGCCGACCGCAGAGACGTCATGGTCATCCTCACGCGGTGGGGGCGAGCGCGGCGCCGGCGCGAGTCGGGCGCGGGCGCAGGTTGCCGCGACGGTCGGCCTGGCGCAGGTAGTACGTGACCGGCACGGCGCAGGCCAGGATAGCCACCAGGCTCGCCTCGGGTCCGAACGCGCCGCCGGTCAGGGCGGCCGGGCCGGTCAGCATGCTGTGGAACAGACCGGTCTCACCGGAGTGCGAGCCCGAGACGGTGGTGGCGAAGATGCCACCCTCGGCCAGGTTCCAGCCGAAGTGGATGCCGATCGGCAGCCACAGGGAGCCGGTGGCGGTGTAGGCGGCCCCCAGCATCAGGCCGGCTTCCAGGGCGATGGCGATCGCTCCCCAGATGGTGGCGTGCGGGTTGATCAGGTGCAGGCCGCCGAACAGGAGCGCCGAGAAGGCCAGTGCGCCCCGGGTGCCGACCATCTCCTCGACCAGGCGAAAGACGATGCCACGAAAGAGAATCTCCTCGGTGACCGCGACGCAGGCCATCGTCCCCAGCGCTGCCACCGCCGCGCCCACGGAGCCCCATCCGGTGATGCGGTAGTCACCGAGCACCGCGAGCACCGCGATCACCGCCGCGAACAGTGCCAGGCCGATGAGCGTGCCGGACCTGAGGCCCGCCTTGGCCGCGGTGGGATCGAGCTCGGTGACGTCGCGGTACTCGGTGAACCACACCGCCCGGCGGTACACCCACAGGGCACCGCCCGCCCCGCCCAGCCCGACCGCCAGGGCGATCACCGCGACGCCGTCCACGGCGGTGTCGGCCAGGTCGGTGAGCCCGGAGACCGCGACGAACAAGACGATCATGATCAGCAGACGGACCCAGGGCCGCCGCAGGGCGCCGACCGGCCCGGAACGAGCCTGGGCCTGGGGGAGGGTGGGAGCCGACATGGGGTTCTCCTTCGCGGTGGTGGAGGGGCCCTAACCGGCCGACTCCGCTACCCAGAAACCTACGAATCGGGCCCTACCTGCGGCGTCACCCGCCGGGGAGCAATACCGAGTAGCTCGCTCGGGGGATGCCCACGGCCGCCGACTCGAGGTGCGTAAGGTGTAACGGCGGCCGGCGCGGTGGGAACAAGCAGGTGTGATGACAGACGACAGACCGCCCCCGGGTCTGCAGCAACGTGACCGGCAGTGGTTCGAGGGGCTCTTTCGCGAGCACCACCAGCAGGTTCTGGCCTACGCCCGCCGGCGAGTGGACTCCGAGGCCGACGACATCGTCGCGGACGTGTTCGCCACCGCCTGGGCCCGCCGCGACGCCGTCCCGGACGATCCGCTGCCCTGGCTCTACCGAACCGCCGCCAATCACGTCCTGCACGCCCACCGAGGCTCGGCCCGCCGGGCCCGGACCACCGCCGCGGCCTGGTCGGCGCAGGCCGGCCGGCAGGGCTCCGACTTCGCCGCCGGTGCCGACGAGAAGGATCTCATCCTGCGGGTGATGCGCGACCTACCGGCCCGTGACCAGGAGATCCTGCGCCTGTGGGCCTGGGAGCACCTGGACGCCGGCGGGATCAGCGACGTCCTCGGCTGCAGTTCGGCCACGGCCCGGGTGCGCCTGCACCGGGCCCAACGGCGCCTGCAGGCCCGGCTGGACGCCGCCGACCCCGACGTCGCGCCGGTGAGCCTGCGCCCGCGCCCCACCACCCCCCTGACCATTCCCCCCGACCATTAAGGACTGACCATGGACCACGACCTGCGCACCCGCCTGAGCGCCGCCGACCCGGCCGGCGAGCGCACCCCCGAGCGGTACACCCCTGAGCACCAGCAGCAGCTGATCGAGCAGATCATGAGCGAGGCGAGTGACGGCCTGATCCAGGCACCCGGGCGCCGCCGGGTCGCGGTCCCGCTGAGCGCGGCCGCCGCCGTCCTCGTGGCCACCGGCATCACCGCCGCCGTGGCCATGCACTCGCCGTCGACCGGTGGGCCGGCCGCCGTGGGGGGGAACGTCACCCAGCGCCTCGACAACATCGCCCAGGTCGCCGCCGTCCACTCGAACGTGAGCGTGGGCAAGGACCAGTACCTCTACACCCGCATCGTCGAGGCCGGCTCGGAGATGACGCTGAACGCCGACGGCGTCTACACCGCGGGCCCGCTGCCGGCCGTGAGCACTCGGGACACCTGGTCCCCGCAGGATCCGACCAAGAAAGGCCTGTTCCGCGAGGGCCACGAGACGACCGTGATCAACCCCGAACTCGGCGGGCCCAGCACCGACCAGCTGACCTACGCCCAGATCGCCACCCTGCCGACCGATCCGGCGACCCTGCTGAAGCAGGTCACGGCGTCCCTGCCGGACAGTTACCGCGACGACCAGGACCACGGCGCCTTCACCGACCTGCTCGGCTACCTGGAGGAGGCCCCGCCGCCGGCGGTGGCCCAGGCCATCTACCGGGCGGCCGCGATGATCCCCGGCGTCCACCTGCGTGAGGACGCCGTCGACGCGCTCGGGCGGCACGGGGTCGGCCTGTCCCACGACGAGACGCGGGGCAACCTGCGCGACGAGTACATCGTCGACCCCGACTCGGCCCGGTACCTCGGTCAGGACCAGTACGTGATCAGGGACGGCGCGGGCGGGCGGGCCGGCCAGCACATCGCGACTGAGGCCCTGCTGCAGACCGGCGTGGTGGACCGGATCGGGCGTCGCCCGGCGCCCTGAGGACCAGTTCGCGTTACTGCACCGGGACGGGCGCCTGGTCGCGGCGCTTGCGGTGAGCCCGGTTGAGTTGTCGTCGGTAGGCCCGGCGCAGAAAGCGCAGGTTGGTGGCTGCCAAGGGGTCTGCCCGTGCGGCTCCGGACCGGAAGCACGATTCGGCCTCAAGGAGGCGCCCCTGCTTGAGCAGCAGGCACCCGAGATTGTTGTAAGCGAACACTTCTCCGTCCGCGACACTGGCGCGCAGAAGATCCTCGGCTCCCGTCAGGTCCTGGCGGTCCTCTTCCAGCAGCAGGGCCAGCTTGATTCTGGAGTCGTCATGACCTGCCCCGGCACCTCGGCGCAGCAGTTTTTCAGCCTCGTTCAGCTCGCCTCGCGAGCGCAGAATCCAGGCCAGATCTGAGCGGGCGTCGTCGTAGACGTCCGCGCCTTGACGCAGAAGTCCTTCCACCTCAGCGTCTGACTCCTCATGACGCAGCCACACCCCGAGGTACCCGGCAGCATGAGCATCTCCTTCGGTGGCCGCCTCGCGCAGCAGGTCCTTCGCGGCCGCCGGATCGCCGTGCCAGCGCCACAGGTCGCCCAGCGCCATCACGCCTCTGGGGTCGGCAGCCGACACAGCCTGCCGGAACGCCGATTCGGCTGCCGTCCGATCTCCTCGGTCCTGATGGACGAGGCCGAGGTTGAGAAAGGCGTCCGGGTCGCCGGACTCAGCAGCCAGCCGGAAGGACTCGGCTGCCTCGTCCGCTCGCTGCATCGCCCGCAGTGAGTTGCCGAGCGCCAGCCACGCGTGGGGATGCCCACCAGCGGCGGCCTGACGCAGGAGTGGTTCCGCCTCGGCATGCTGGTCGAGGTCGGCGAGATCGCAGGCCCGCTCGTAGAGGACTTCAATGTCCTCCGGCGCTGCCGGGACGTCTGACGACGGGGGGATTGCCATGAGCGCAGCATCCCTGGTCTGGCTCGTCGTCGCACGGAACTGCTCCGGCGGGTGGGTCACGAGGCGAACCCGGGCGCGGCGCTGGTCCACGATGACCCCAGGGTCGAGTTACTGCCTAAGCCATCTTTGCCGGTGCAGTAGCGTGGTTGGGTGCAGTTCAGCGCGTTTGAGACCTATGCGGCCGCGGTGGGGGCCACGGTTGCAGTGACCCCCGAGACGCAGAACGGTGACTATGAGTCAGGCATCGTCCAGATCGACGGTGAGGCCTGGCATATCCGGAGTGCACGAAACACCCCGACCAAGCCGGGTGCGTTCGTAGCTTTCTGGCGGCGGGCCGTGGACGGAACGACGATGCCGTTCAGCGATGACGATCTCACTGTGGGCCTGCTCGTCTTCGTGGAACAACGGGGCAGGCGCGGCGTGTTCCGTTTCACAGGAGCGCATCTCGTCGAACTCCAAATCACGTCCGGGAGGCATTCGGGCAAGCGTGGTTTCCGCGTGTATCCGAGCTGGTGCGTGGGGTTGAACACCCAAGCCGCGGCCACGCAACGTGCTCAAGCGCCTGCGTTTCAGGAGTGCTGAGCGCTCAGCCCGTGCTGGCGAGTGTCCCGCCCGTCAGCACGCAGAGATCAGGGTGCCGAGCACCTGCGGTCAGGACTCTTTCGCCACCGAGAACGCCACCTCTCGGTGGGCGTCGTGCTCGCTGCGGCGCGCGACCAGGGAGGCCCGGATGTCGAGCCGGCCGGCGGGTGCTCACCGACCAAGAGGTTCAATGGCTGCGGGTCTGCACCAAGCTGCGCTCCTCGGGCATGCCCTGCCTGGAATCCGGCGGTATGCCGAGTTGGTCACCGACGGCAGCGGCAACTAGGCCGAGCGGTTCGACCTGCTGCGCCGGCACGAGGACGCCGTACGGAGCAGGTCGCCGAGTTGCAGGAGGCGCTCGACGTCATCCACGGCAAGGTGGAGCTCTACGCCCGGCACCTCGCGGCCGGCACGGCCGATCAGCTCTGGACCCACGGGCCGGAGTGCGACTGAGACCACCACCGACGCCTTCGGACGGGCCGGACAGCGCTGCGATGTCTGACGCCACCGGTCTAACCTATGCGGCGCGCGTGTGGTCCCGCGGCGACGAGCAGATCGTCAGCTTCTAGATCTTCGGCTGAGCTGCGCGGTGCTCGTTGCTGCGAGCGGTATCAGCACAACCGCTGCCGCGAGCGCGAAAGCCAGCGGCAGGGGGACCAGGCTGATCACGGGTGCGATCGCGGCCGTGCCGGCGGAGTTGCCCAGGTTGAACCCCGTGTTCACCCACGCGCCCGCTTCGGCTCGGGCGTTGCGGGGGGCGCCGAGGTCGGCGAGCAGATAGGCGCTGGTCAGGGCGGGGGACACGAACAAACCGCTGACGCCGACACCCAGGACGAGCACCGCCAAGTTCGGAGCCAGGCCGCTGAGACCCACACTGACCGCAAGCAGCGCGACCAGGATCGGCAGCCGCACCGCCAGCCCGCTGCGCCAGGTCTTGGCCCCGTAGGCCAGGCCACCCACGATGCTGCCCACGGCCAGGGCCGCCTCGACCCAGGCGACTGCGGCCAGGTGGTGATGGGCCTGGGCGAAGGCGACCGTCAGCAAGCTGAGGGCTCCCAGGGCGCCGCCGAGTCCGACGGCCAGGGCCATGGCCGTGCGCAGCCCGGTGTCCCGGGCCGGCCACAAACTGAGGCCGGAGCGGGGCCGCCCGCCGGGCTCGCTGCGTGCCGGCCGATGCCGAACGGCCGGGGACAGGGCCAGGCCGAGCGCTCCGACGAATACCAGGACGGCGCTCGCCACCAGGCCCAGCGCCGGGGCGGCCAGTGCGGTGAGCAGACCCACCAGCAGTGGCCCGACGACGTACAGGGTCTCCTCGGCCACGGTGTCCAAGGAGTACGCCCGCTGGAGCAGGCCCGGATCGGGGATGAGCTCGCCCCAGAGCGCTCGCATCAACGGGCCCAGGGCGGGGGTGCAGGCTCCGGCGGCGGCGCCGAGCAGACACAGCGCCACGCGGTTGCCCGGTCCGGCGGCGATGGCCAGCAGCAGGAGCGCGTACCCCCCGGCCATCACGGGCAGGGCCGGCCACACACCTCGCCGGTCCAGGAGCCGGGCCCGCAGGGGTGACAGGACCGAGCTGGTCAGGCCGAAAAGGGCCAGTACAGCGCCGGCGATCGAGTACGAACCCGTGGACCTGGTGATCGTCAGCAGCAAGGACAGAAAAATTAGCCCGTAGGACAGCCGGCCGATCAGGGCCAGGGCAAAGGTGCTGCGGGCGCCCGGGACCTGAAGTACGCGGGCATATGTGGGTCGAACCTGGACAGCGGACATGACAGTTCCTCGCGCACGGCGATGCGCCTGCGCCAAGAGGGCGGGCATCGCGACAGCTGGTGGACGCTGAATGCGCCGATCGCCGGACGGCGAGGCGCGAGCGTCTCACGCACGAAGGAAGGACATGTGCTCAAAGGTAGCGGACGGTCTCCGGCCTCGGATCGTCCAGGCAGGCGAAGCGCAGGGTGAGCTGTGACTCGGTGCTCAGGCCCGCGGCAGGGGAACTGAGTGCGAGGCCTGCCACATCGAGTAGTCCGGCATGGTCGCGACCGGGCGATCGTCGGCCAGCTTGTCGAGTGACAGCAGGTCGGTGGAGGTGCCTTCCGGGCGGGACAGCTCGCTGAGGGTCGCATCGACCGAGCGCTGAACAAGGACGGGCAGGTACTTGGTGACCGAGGCACCCTTGAACCGGTCCGTGGCGTCGGCCACCCAGCGTTCGATGGTGGCCACGGCGAACACCGGGTACTTGGCCGCCAGAGCGTTGACGATGGAGCGCTGGTCGTTCATAGCCGCCCTGCCCATCCGCTCGACGTTGCCCGGGTACACACCCGGCGTTCACGCAATGTTGTAGCACGAGGACAGGCCAGGGGGCAGGAGGTAACGCAGAGGTAATCACGAACTACGTCATGTGAGTGGTAGATCTGGGTGGTGTGTCCTGATTATCGGAACCGCCGGTGTGATCGGCGAATGCATGATGGGGCATTGATGGGTGTTTGTGACGCCGGGTGCTGTGACGCGGCGAACGTTCTTCCGGGGGGTCACCCGCTCGGGTGCGCTTTGACCTCGTGGGCGCTCAGAAGAGGGACGACGGCGGCTGCAGCAAGGCCCAGCCCACCCAAGGCGTAGGTGGCGAGTTCGGGCTCGGCCACCAGAAGGGAACCGTTCGCGAGGAGCCACACGGCGAAGACTCCGGTGAGTCCCATCGCCGCTGCCAGCGGAAACATCCGGTCAGGTCGGGGAAAGAGGCTGACGATCGTCACGGCAGCTAGCGGCAGGCTGAGCACGAGGTACGGCAGGTAGACCGTGAAGTTCAGTGCGAACCGGCCGCCGGCCTCCAGATCGTCCCAGGCCTCGACGTCGGGCCGCGAGAAGACCAGCCCGTATCCGAGTGCACCCCAGGCTGTGGCCACCATGAGCGCCATGAGCGCCTTGAACATGAGCCGGGGAATTCCCGGCCCCGAGGACGTTGCCCGCATCAGTCCGCTCCCCTCAATGATCAGGGTCGGAATTCTGTCGTACATCTGCGCGCGGAGGGCGAATGGGCCCGGACCGGTACGACAGCCGGTTACCGTCGCCGGCCGCCCCCGCCGGCGCCCGTTCTCCGTCCCTCGCGGACGAGCGAGTGGGGCGGGGGATCAGGCCGGGGTGGCCAGGGGCAGCGCCGCCGTGCGGGGAGCTTCGTCCCAGACGCTGAGCATGCGCTGCATGTGCCGGTACCGAGCCGCCGGAAGCATGCCCATGAAGTGCAGAGCGTGCGGCCGGGTCACTCGGGGGCGTCCCACGTAGGAGGATGACGTCCCGTTGTACAGGTCGGCCTCCAGGCGCTGGCCGAGGAAGGGCTGGTTCCAGCCCGGCGGCAGCCAGGACGTCGCGGCGGTGAAGGCGTTGCCCGGCCCGGGGCCGGCCCAGTGGTACTGCTCGTCGCCGCGGTCCCAGTCCAGAGCGTGCAGGACGGCGCCCTGATCGGCCCACGGCCCTGGTTGCACCCCGCAGGCCTGGACGGCGTCCAGGAAGGCGAAGGCCTGCGGGCACGAGCGCAGCAGCCACACGCCGGTGTTCGGGTTGATTCGGTGCTCAGCCGGTACCTGCTCCAGCACCAGGGCCTGGAACGAGCGCGGATGCAGGTGGGCCAGGATGTCGTCGTCCCTGCGCAGCAGGAGGATGTCTGCGTCCAGCCACAGAGCAAAGGCGTGGTTCTGCAGCGCCTCACGCAGCAGGTTGATCTTCGCCCACTTCGCCTGGACGGCCCCGGCATCGGCCCCGCGCCCGTCCGCGCTCAGGTCATGTACGCGCAGGTTCCAGCCCCACGCCTGGGCGTAGGCCCGGAAGGTCGGCAGGGCCAGGTCGTGCAGGGCCCCGCGCATGGCCGGGCCGGCCGCGGTCACGATGGCCCCGCGTGCGTTCGCACCATTCACAGAGAGCAGATCGGTACCGGACACGGTGGGCCTCCCGGCGCAGAAGTGATCCTGCCAAGATCGCGCCTGCACATGAACGAATGGGTGCGGACCGATGACCCGGCGGGCGGCCGAGGCCGTCCAGCGGGCAAACTTCGACGGCCTCCCGGCCCTCAGGACAATGAGGCTGAGGCTGTTGTGCATCCAATGGTCGACTGACGCTCACTCGCTGGTGGCCGGTGTATTGCGCGGGTTGGTCACCCTTTCGCCCATGACTTCTCCCGTCTCGCGTCGAACTGTCCTTCGCGGTGCCGCCGGCCTGGCCGGGGGCCTGGGCGCCACCCTCTCCTCAGCCCCCTCCTTCGCCTCGGGGCGGGCATTCGTGCGGGCCTCGGCCCCGCTGATCTCGCACGGTGTGCAGGCCGGCGACGTAACCGCGCACGGCGCCGTGGTCTGGACCCGGGCCGACCGCCCGGCCCGGATGTTCGTGCAAGTCTCTCCGACCGGCCGCTTCGACCGCAGCGCCCGGATCCAGACCGTGCGCGGCCCGCTGCTGCAGGCGGGCAGTGACTTCACCGGTCGGGTCGAACTGTCCGGCCTGCCGAGCGGGCAGGAGGTGCCCTACCGCGTCGTCCTGACCGACCCCGACGCGCATCGGGTGGACGGCGACGCCCAGCTCGGCCACCTGCAGACGGCCCCGCGGGGGTTCCGCGACGTCAAGTTCCTCTGGAGCGGTGACCAGGCCGGGCAGGGCTGGGGCCGCAACCCCGACATCGGCGGGTTCCCCATCTTCACCGCGATGCGGGCCCGCAAGCCCGACTTCTTCCTGCACTCGGGCGACTCGATCTACGCCGACGGCCCGATCACCGGCGACGTCACCCTGCCCGACGGTCGCATCTACCGGAACATCGTGGAGGAAGCCAAGTCTCACGTCGCCCAGACCCTCGACGACTTCCGCGGCGCCTACCGCTACAACCTCGGGGACGCCGGGATGCGGGCCTTCCTGGCTGAGGTGCCGCTGGTGAACCAGTGGGACGACCACGAGGTGCATAACAACTGGAGCCCGGGGCAGATCCTGACCGATCCGGCCTACACCGAGAAGAGCATCGACGTGCTGGCCGGACGGGCGTTCCAGGCCTGGTCGGAGTTCCAGCCGGTCAGCCGCAACACCGCCAAGAACCATCAGGTCTACCGGAAGATCTCCTACGGCCCGCTGCTCGACGTCTTCGTGGTCGACATGCGCAGCTACCGCAACTACAACCTGGCCGACACCGAGGCCGGCCCGATCGCCCCGGACGGCGGGATCCTCGGCACCGAGCAGGCCCGCTGGCTCGTCGAGGCCCTGGACCGCTCGACGGCGACCTGGAAGGTCATCCAGGCCGACATGCCGATCAGCCTGGTCGTGCCCGACGGGACGGTGAACATCGAGGCCGTCGCGCAGGGCCGGCCCGGCGTGCCGCTCGGTCGCGAGCGCCAGGTCGCCTGGATCCTGCAGCAGATCAAGCACCGCAAGATCCGCAACACGCTGTGGCTGACCGCCGACGTGCACTACACGGCCGCCCACCACTACGACCCGGCCCAGGCCGCCTTCCAGGACTTCGACCCGTTCTGGGAGTTCGTCTCCGGTCCGCTGCACGCCGGGTCGTTCGGGCCCAACGCGCTCGACTCGACGTTCGGCCCGACGCAGGTGTTCGCCGCCGTCCCGCCGCACGCCAACACCTCACCGCTGGAGGGCTCGCAGTTCTTCGGCGAGGTGCAGATCGACGGCGACTCCCGCAAGCTCACCGTTATCCTTCGTGACCTGACCGGAGCCAACTTCTGGTCGACCACCCTGGAACCTGCGCACCGGTAAAGGATCTGCACCGGCCGCGCGAAGGGCAGGGGTGCCCCGCTCATGGTTTCTCCTCCTGAGCTGGTGTCAGCTCAGACTCCGTCGCAGCCGCAACTCATCGCACCACGTGCCCGGTCGGCCGCTACGGTCAGGTTCAGGCCGGGTCCGGGACGATCACGATCTTGCCGGCGACGGTGCGCGACTCGGCCAGGGTCAGGGCCTCGGCGGCCGAGGAGAGCGGGAACTGGGCGGCGACCTGCGCGGTGATGACTCCTTCGGCCAGTAGGTCCAGCACCTGGGTGAGGTCCTCGTGCTGTCGACGGCGGAAGGCGCTCACCCGCCGGCGTCCGGCCCAGAAGTTGTAGAAGTGGGCGCTCCTGCCGTTGGGTAGGTAGTTCCAGGCCAGCAGGCGGGCGAACAGGCGCAGCACCGGCAGTTGCGAGTTGCCGGCCTCGTCCTTGGTGGCCGCGGTGCCGTAAGACATCAGCGTCCCGCCGCGGCGCAGCAGCTTCCACGACTGGTGCAGGCCGGGGCCGCCGACGTGGTCGAAGACGGCGTCCACGCCGTCCGGCGCGATCTGGCGAATTTTGCCGTACAGGTCGGGATCGCGGTAGTCGACCGGGATCGCGCCCAGCGCGCGCACGGCGTCGTGATGGCGGGGTGATGCGGTGCCGATGACCGTCAGGCCTGCGTGGCGGGCCAGCTGCACCAGGGTGGAACCGACCCCACCGTTGGCGCCCAGCACGACGATCGTCGAACCGGCCGGCACCTTGGCGATCCGGTGCAGCATCTGCCACGCCGTGATCCCGTTGACCACCACCGTCTCGGCCTCGCTCGCGGTCACCTGGTCCGGCACCGCAACGAGGTCGGCGGCGTCGAGCAGCAGGTGGCTGGCCCAGCCGCCGGTCTTCGTGACCGCGGCGAACCGCTTGCCGAGCAGGGCGGTGTCGACGCCCGCGCCGAGCGCACTCACCGTGCCGACCACGTCGTATCCAGGCACGAAGGGAAAGGTCGGCTGGTCGTAGTACTTGCCCCGGCGCATCTGCTGCTCGGCGAACGAGACGCCGGTCGCGTCCATTCGCAGCACGACCTGGCCCGCCGCGGGGGAGGGCAGTTCCCGGGTGCGTACCTGCAGCCCGTCCGGCTCGACCTGGCCCGGCAGTACGACCTCGGTGGCGTTGACGGGCTCGGTGCGAATGCTCGTGCTCATAGCGTCGTCCTCTGCTCTCATCATTGTGCTTACATACGTAAGCTTATGCATGTCGCCCGGATGAAGACAAGACCTGCTGACCGTAAGTTTTTAGATGTAAGTTCACGGTATGGACGTCGAGTGCGCGAGTCGAACAGACGCCGTCACCCGATGCTCGGGGCTGTGGGCTTGACGCAAGTCATTACAGTATCTATAACGGTTATTATGACTACAACGAATTCAGAAAGTGAGCCCGCTGGTACCGCGCAGCGCGTGCTCCTGATCGGGGCCTCGCGCGGCCTCGGGCTGGCGCTCGCCGAGGAGTGGGTCGGCAACGGCTGGCACGTCACCGCCACCGTGCGTGGCCGTAACCGGACGGCCCTGCACGACCTGGCCGAGCGCCACCCGGAGCAGGTCGAGGTCGAGACGCTCGATATCACCTCACCGCAACAGATCGCCGCGCTGGACGGCCGCCTGGCCGATCGGACCTTCGACGTCCTGTTCGTGAACGCCGGCGTGACCAACGAACCCGAGGGGACGGTGGCCGAGACCGCGACCGACGAATTCGTCCGGGTCATGGTGACGAACGCGCTGAGCCCGCTGCGCGTCATCGAGGCCCTCCAGGGCCACGTCGAGGCGGACGGCACCATCGGCCTGATGTCCTCCGGGCAGGGCAGCGTCGCGAACAACGAGCGTGGGGGTCACGAGGTGTACCGCGGGAGCAAGGCGGCGCTGAACACCTTCATGCGCAGCTACGCGGCCCGCCACCGGGGCGAATCGAGAAGCCTGGTTCTGATGGCGCCCGGCTGGGTGAAGACCGACCTGGGCGGCCCCGACGCGCGGCTCGGCATTGATGAGAGCATTCCGAACGTGGTCAAGACCATCGACAGCCTGCGCACCCACCCGGGCCTGCACTACGTCGACTACCGCGGCCAGACCGTGCCGTGGTGAACGCTCCGTCCCACGGCGACGAGCCCGATCGTCCTGGCCTGGCCGAGCAGGCCTGGGTGCTCCTGCAGCAGTTCGTCGATGCGCACAGCCGTCACGGCGATCTGGCGGAGGCGCTCGGATTCCGTCTCGGTGCCGGTCGGGGCAAGATCCTTCATCAGCTGCGCAACGGGCCCCTGACCCTGTCCCAGCTCGCCGAGGCCAACCGCTTTGATGCTCCGTACGCCACGCTCGTCGTCGACAAATTGCAGTCGCACGGCCTGGTCGAACGGCGACCTCACCCCGACGACCGCCGCCGCAAGCTGGTCGCGCTCACCGATGCCGGGCACGCGGCCCTGGCCACGGCCGATGCCATCCGGCTGGCCCCGCCGGCCGCGGTCGGCGCCCTCACCACGGAGGAGTTGCGGCAGCTCGCCCACCTTCTACGGCGTCTGATCGACTCGGATCAGCAGTTCTGACCAGTGTCCGCTGTCGGCCGACAGCCGGTCGTCCCTCGCGGAAAACGCTGCCGAGGGCGCGCTGATTCAGTTCCGGCTGATCTTCTTTCGGCCGAGATGGATGCCGGCGCCGAGAGCGATGACGGCGGCCCCGGACAGGATCGAGCTCACCGGCAGGGCGAAGGCCAGGATGAGGCACCCGGTCAGACCGAGGGCCGGCACGATCCGCGGCGGACGCCCTTCCGCACGGGTGAGGGTCCAGGCCGAGGCGTTGGCGAGGGCGTAGTAAGCCAGCACGCCGAACGAGGAGAAGCCGATGGCCCCGCGGATGTCGACCGTGGCCGCCAGGACCGAGACCACTGCCGCGACCGTTAGTTCAGCCCGGTGAGGTACGCCGAAACGTGGGTGAACGACCGCCATCGCGGTCGGCAGGTGGCCGTCGCGGGACATGGCCAGCGTGGTGCGCGAGACTCCCAGGATCAGGGCGAGCAACGAGCCCAGCGCGGCCACGGCCGCCGCGATCCGCACCACCGGAACCAGGGCGGGGACGCCGGCCGCCCGGACGGCTGTGGCCAGGGGCGCCGTCGCGTCGGCCAGCCGCTGCGGGCCCAGGACCGCCAGTACGCCCAGCGCGACCAGGAAATAGACGACCAGGGTGATGGCCAGGGCCAGCGAGATCGCCCGCGGAATCGTGGACGCCGGGTCGCGGACCTCTTCGCCGAGCGTGGCGATGCGGGCGTAGCCGGCGAACGCGAAGAACAGCAGACCGGCTGCCTGCAGGATGCCGTGCCCTCCGGTGTCCGGGCTGACGTTCCAGTGGTCGACGTCGGCGGCCGGACTGCTCATGCAGACCACCACGACCGACACGAGCACAGCCAGCACCACCGCGACGATCCCCCGAGTCACCCAGGCCGTCTTCTCCACGCCCAGGTAGTCGATCGCGGTCAGGGCCGCCACCGCCACCACCGCGACCACGTGCTCGTGACGAGGCCACAGATACGAACCCACCGTCAGGGCCATGGCCGCACAGGAGGCGGTCTTGCCGATGACGAACGACCAGCCGGCCAGATATCCCCAGAAGGGCCCCAGCCGTTCTCGGCCGTAGACGTACGTGCCTCCGGAACGGGGGTAGCGGGCAGCCAGGCGCGCGGAGGACGTCGCATTGCAGTAGGCCACAACGCCGGCCAGGGCCAGACCCAGCAGCAAACCGGACCCGGCGGCGGCTGCGGCCGGGGCGAGGGCGGCAAAGACGCCCGCACCGATCATGGATCCGAGCCCGATCACGACCGCATCGAACGCACCCAGGCGTCGACTCAACTCGACCGGTGGCAATGCCATCTCATCGCTCCTTGCCCGATATGCGACGGTGACGACCGACGGTGGCGCAGGACAATGATCGAACAAGAAGTGGCCCCAGGGGAGGTGTGGCCCCTCCTGCGGGCGCCCGACGGTCAACGGGCCAGCGTCTCGCGGACATCCATCACGGCGAATCGGGTCGTCCACGACTGGTCCGGCTACCTCGTCCTGCACGACGATGAACTGTGCAGATGACGATCGGGGTTCCGGCCGCGACAACCACGGGCGAGCTCACCCTGCGACCCTGGGGCGAGCAGGACATCGAACCTCTGATCCGGGCCTACCAGGATCCCGTTCTTCGCCGCTGGACCAGAGTTCCGGTCACCGATCTTCACGAGGCCCGACAGTGGCTCGAACTGCAGAAGCGCGGCCTGGACAGCATGCAGCGGATCAGTTTCGCCGTGGATGAGACCTCCTGGCACTTTCCGGGCGAAGCCCAGCTCGTGGCGAACGTCGTCCTGAAGGTCAGCGCCCGCCACCGTGGCGAGGTCGGGTTCTGGACCACTGCACCCGGGCGAGGCCGAGGCATCGCCCCACGAGCTGTCACCGCCCTGACCGATTGGGCGTTCCATGTCTTCATCGGTGCGGATCTGCAGCAGCTGGAACTGCTCCACGACGTGAGGAACCAGGCCTCGTGCCGGGTTGCCGAGAAGGCCGACTACGACTTCGACCGGATCCTGTCCGCCCCCGCTCCGTCCAGTGAAACCGGGCACGTGCACATCCGCCGGCGCACCAACCGGTAGGAGCTCACCACCGGCGGGCGCAACTCCTCGTATGGATCGAGGTAGTACATCCTAAATACCTAAAATGTTCAATAAGTCCATTTAAGGCCAATATAGTTGTTTTTTGACGAACTCGCTGCCTACAGTTCCGAGATGACTACTTCAACCTTGGACTATTTGGTGGTCGGGGCTGGGCCGGCCGGACTTCAGCTCGCCTCGCTCCTGGAACGTGACGGCCGCGACTACCTTGTCCTGGAGTCGGGTTCGGCCCCGGGCGCCTTCTTCACCAGGTATCCCCGCCATCGGCAGCTCATCTCGATCAACAAGCCGCACACCGGGAGCACCGATCCGGAGCTGAACCTTCGGATGGACTGGAACTCGCTCCTGTCGGACGATCCGGAACTGAGGTTCACCCGCTACAGCGAGCGCTACTTCCCGCCGGCCGACGAGCTGGTCCGCTATCTGGCCGATTTCGCCGAGCGGACCGCGGTCAGGGTGAGCTACGACACCACCGTGAGCCGGGTGAGCCGAGCCGGCCGGGACGCGAACTTCCGGGTCGAGACGGCGGCCGGCGAGCTGTTCGAGGCCCGCCGGCTGATCATGGCCACCGGCCTGTCCCGGTTGAACGTGCCCACCATCGAGGGGATCGAGCTGGCCGAAGGGTACGACACGGTCTCGGTCGATCCGAAGGACTTCCTCGATCAGCGGGTACTGATCATCGGCAAGGGAAACTCCGGGTTCGAAACCGCGGACGGGCTGATCGAGACGGCCGCGGTGATCCACGTGGCCGGGCCGCACTCCGTTCGGATGGCCTGGCGAACCCACTACGTCGGTCACCTGCGGGCGGTGAACAACAACTTCCTCGACAGCTATCAGCTGAAGTCGCAGAACGCGGTGCTGGACGGTGAGGTCCGCCGGATCGAGAAGCGGGGAGAGCAGTTCGTCGTCAGTTTCAGCTTCTCCCGCGTGCAGGAGGTGACGAAGGAGCTCTCGTACGACCGGGTCATTCTCTGTGCCGGGTTCGCCATGGACACAACAATCTTCGGCCCCGGTGCTGAACCAGATCTGGTGATCGACGGGAGGTTCCCGGAGCAGACCTCGGCCTGGGAATCGGTGAACGTGCCGGACCTGTACGTCGCCGGAACTCTCACCCAGCAGCGCGATTTCAAGCGCTCGACCAGCGGTTTCATCCATGGGTTCCGGTACGGCGTACGGGCCCTGAGCCGGATTCTGGCTCAGCGCTATCACGACACCGAATGGCCGTTCGAGAAGATTGAGGTCACGCCGGCGGCCGTCTCGGCCGCCGTCATTGCCCGGATCAACCGGACCTCTGCCCTGTGGCAGCAGTTCGGCGTTCTCTCAGATGTCGTGACCGTGACCGGCGGCGAGGGGCGCTACCAGGAGGAGGTTCCGGTCGCGTACTTCGCCGACGGCGGTCTCGGGCATCCCGAACACGCGTTCGTCGTAACACTGGAGTACGGGCCTGACCACGACCAGGTGGATCCGTTCGACATCAGCGTCGGCCGGGTCGCCCAGGACGTCGTCGGTCAGGCCCACGACGCGGCCTACCTGCACCCGGTCGTCCGCCACCACCACTCCGGCCGGTTGAAGGCCACCCATCACCTGGCCGAGAACCTGGAGAACGAGTGGGATCGGCCCGAGGTTCATGTCGATCCACTCACCGTGTTCGTCGAGCGCTGCCTGAGCCGGGCGGAGGCCTGAGATGCCGGTTCAGACCACCGGCGGGCTGGTCGAGTCGGTCACCCGGCTGAACATCGGCGACTACGAGGCCGAGGCCCGGGCGAAACTTGATCCGATCCACTACGACTTCTTTGCCGGCGGCGCCGGCACCGAGTCGAGCACCCGGGCCAACGAGGAGGCCCTGGCCCGCATCAGGCTGCTACCTCGGGTGCTGCGCGGCAACGATCGGCGTGACCTCGGCGTGAGCATCCTGGGACGGCAACTGTCCATGCCCGTGATGGTCTCACCGACGGCCTTTCACAAGATCGCTCACCCGGACGGCGAGGCAGCCACCGCCCGCGGGGTCGCCGCGGCCGGCACCGGCCTGATCGTGGCCATGGCCGCGACCATGACCCTGGAGGACGTCGCCGTGGCCGCCCGGGAGCGCGGGCCGGATCCGACGCTGTGGTTCCAGCTCTACCTGCAGCCGGATCTGGCCTTCACCGAGTCCCTGGTACGAAGGGCCGAGGACGCCGGGTACCAGGCGCTGGTGGTGACGGTCGACTCGCCAGTCTTCGGCCTGCGAGAACGAGATCATCGCAACGGATTCCGCGATCTTCCGCCGGGTATGCGGTGCGAGAACATGGTGCTGGACCCGGCTGCCTCGGGCAGTGGGGTGCGCAGCATCGTGATGGCGGCCGAGATGACGTGGGACCGGATCGACTGGCTGCGCTCGGTCACCCGGCTACCGGTCGTGCTCAAAGGAGTGCTGAACCCCGCGGACGCTCGCCTCGCAGTGCGGCACGGGGTCGACGGGCTGCTGGTGTCCAACCACGGCGGTCGGCAGCTGGACGGGGTGCCCGCCACGATCGAGGCGCTGCCCGCGGTGGTCGCAGCCGTGGCCGGACGCATCCCGGTGCTGCTCGACGGCGGTGTCCGCCGGGGTACCGACGTGGTCCGGGCACTGGCCCTCGGGGCGGCCGCGGTGTCGGTAGGGCGGCCCGTGTTGTGGGGGCTGACCCTGGAGGGTGCCGACGGCGTCCGGGCCGTGCTCGAGCTGTTGCGGGACGACTTCGACCGGGCGCTGGCCCTCTGCGGCGCCACCTCGGCCGACGACCTGGACGCGGACATCCTGTACCCGGCCAGCACACCTCCCGGCGGCCCGCAGTTGGCCCGGTGACCGCGCTGACCTGGGTCCTGGCGGTGCTCGTGGTCCTGGCCGCGATCGCCGGTCTGCCCTGGTGGCTGCCGGCGGCCACCAGGGCACCTCCGCCAGCGGATCTTCACCTGGGTGAACGGTGACGAGGGTATTCCGGTCCCCGGGCCGCTGGTGAGGGCTGAGGACTTCGAACGGGTCTACAGCGACCCGGCGGCGGACGGGCGCAGCCGGGGGGCCGGTCTGTCCGACCTGTTCTGGTACTGGCTGGCTCCCGGTCCGCAGATGCATCAGGAGCATCTGGAACCAGGCCCGCGCTACCACGAGGTGGCCCTGACCACACGCAGGATCGTGGCTCTGCCCGCGGCCCGGTCGGACGAGGTGGCCGTCCGGAGTGCGCGCACGGTCCTGGACCGGCTGTCGGATCGGCCCGTCAGTCTCGTGCGACTGCGGGACCTGATGATGCCGATCTGGGCCCAGGTGTACTACGAGCTCGTCTTCGACGAGGCCTGCCCGGCCGAGGCCGAGGACCTGATCGTGGCCAACGCCGACGACGTCGTGACCGCCCTCAAATGCTGCGGTCGCCGGCACATGGACAAGCGCGATGAGCTGACTCGGTACCTGTTGAGGAGGATCCAGGCCGGCGACGTGAGGGAGCGCCTCCCGGAACGGTTCACCGACGCCGAGACGGCGTTCTACCTTCAGGGGGCCTTCTTCAACACCGCGATCGTGCAGCTGTCCGAAGCCATGGCTCACCTCCTGCTGCTGATCGCCCAGCACCCCCACATCCAGGCCGAACTGGCCGACAACCTCGACGACGACGCCCTGCTGGACCGGGCGATCGACGAGTCGCTGCGGGTGCATCCCCTGTTCGGGATCGCCCACCGGATCATCAGCGCCCCGATCGAACTGGACGACGTGACCCTGCCCGAAGGCTCGGTGCTGCTGTTCAACTATCTGGCCTACCAGCGCACCGGTCCGGCCGCCGACGCACAGTTCGACCCGGGACGATGGGTGAGCCTGAAGCGACGGGACGCCCATTTCGTGCCGTTCGGGGTCACCGCGAACCGGGCCTGCCCGGCCCGGGGATCGGCCCCGGTGATGATGCGGGCAGTGGCCCGGGAAGTGCTGGGCCGCTACCGGCTCGACTCCTCGGTCCAGCACACCCGATCCCTGCCCAGTCGGGGTCCGTGCCTGCTGTCCCGCCGACAGCCAGGCCCGGAGCCGCACCGCCGCCCGCGCGCTCGGCTGTGGTCGATGTGGCTGCGGGACCGTGCCGAGGACGTCGGTCGCAGCATCGCCCAGCTCGGATACGGCACATACATGGTCTGGGACGCGCGGCGGCTGAGCCTCTGCACGAACTACTTCGCCGAGCAGGATCTGCGGGAGGCGAACCGATGACCCCGGTCGAACTGGCGCCACGGTTCTTCATCGCCGTGGCCGTGATCCTGGTCTTCTGCCGGCTGGTGGCCGCCCTGCTGACCCGGGTCGGGCAGCCGGCGGTGGTCAGCGAGATGCTGGCCGGCGTCATGCTCGGGCCGTCCCTGTTCGGTCTGATCGCCCCCTCGGTGCAGGCCCAGGTCTTCCCGCCCGAGATCAAGCCGGTGCTTTACGTACTCGGCCAGATCGGGCTGGTGATCTTCATGTTCGAGGCCGGGTACGAGTTCGTCTCCCACCGGATTCGAGGGTTGATGGGGACGGCCGGGGTGGTCTCGGCCGCCGGGGTGACCGGGCCCCTCATCCTCGGCCTCCTGCTCACCCTGGCCGCGGTGGGGCACGTTCCGGTGTTCCAGGCCGGCGTCTCGGCGGGAGTGTCGGCCGCCTTCGTCGGCGTCGCTCTGGCCATCACTGCCTTCCCGATGCTCGCCCGAATGATCACCGAGCGAGGTCAGGCCGGTACTCGGCACGGCTCGCTCGCCCTGGCCAGTGGCGCCCTGGACGACGTTACGGCCTGGATCCTCCTGGCCTTCGTGCTGGCCGGCGCGAGTGGGCGGGTGGGACCGGCGCTGATCACCCTGGGCGGGGCCTTGGCTTTCGGGCTGGTCCTGTGGGCGTTCGGTCGCCGGATCACCGATCGGCTGATGAGCGCCCCGATGTCTGCGGACGTACGGGTGCTCAGCACTGTCGGCCTGCTCCTGGTCGCCGCCTGGTACACCGACGAGATCAACCTGTACGCCGTGTTCGGGGCCTTCTGCCTCGGCATGGTGATGCCCGCACGTCCGGAGACCGATCAGGTGATGGCCACCATCACCCCCCTCAGCCGCGTGGTCTTCCTGCCCCTGTTCTTCACCTACTCCGGCCTGCAGACCGAGTTCGGGCTGTTGAACCAGCCTGCGGTGGCCCTTTTCGCCCTCGCCTGCGTGCTGGCCGCGGTGATCGGGAAGTTCGGATCGTGCTGGGCCGCGGCCCGGGCCCGGGGTGAATCGAACCCGGTGGCCCTGCGGATCGGCGCCCTGATGAACGCCCGCGGTCTGATGCAGCTGATCGCCCTGAACGTCGGTCTGCAGGCCGGAATCGTGAACGCCCGGCTGTTCAGTGTGCTGGTCCTGGTCGCTCTGGTGACCACGCTCATGACCGCACCGCTTCTGTCGTTCCTGGAACGACGGGACGCCCAGGAGCCTTCGGCCACAGCGGAGAACCTGCTCATCGACGATCGGCGGCCGGGGTGAAGAAGCGGACCATGTCGGTCAGAGCGGTCGGGGACAGGATCAGGTGCTGAATCTTGGCGCTCTTGCGCTCCACGGGATCGATCCGGGCCCGCATCTGCGTCTCGTAGAAGGCGATGGCGCCCGCCGGATCGTCCGGGTTCGCGATCACCGCGGCGGCGAGGTCGGCGGCGTCGCGCAGGGCTTGATTGGCGCCCTCGCCGACCGGGGGCATCAGGTGGGCGGCGTCACCGATCAGGGTGAGAGACGGATGCGAGGGCCAGCTCATTCCGGGCGGGGTGACCCGGATCTCGCGCGTGATCAGCGGCTCGTCAGCGGCCTCAAGCAGAGCGGTGAGAGTCGGCGACCAATCTGCATAGCGCTGAAGGACGTCGCCGCGGTCGGCCGGGCGCCACGGGTCGGCGTCCCGAATCATCGCCGAAACCGTGACCAGCCCGCTGCTCTGGCGCTGGGCGGTGAGATTCTGGTTGACGCCCAGGGCCCAGAGGCTGCCGCGGCCGACGAGGCGGGCCAGTGCGGGGTGCTTGCGGTCCACATCCGGGATGCTCATCTGGGTGTACGAGCTGAGATAGGCCGTGGTGGCGTCGGTGAGTCGCTCGCGCAGCCTCGAGGCGCCGCCGTCAGCCCCGACGAGCAGGTCGCACTCACTGCTGGTTCCGTCGGCCAGAGCCAGCCGGAACCCTCCGCCGGCCCTCTCCTCGACGGCGACGACCTGGGCGCCCCACTGAATTGTGGCCGCGGGCAAGGAGGCGACGAGCAGGTCACGCAGGTCCGCTCGGTCGATCTCCGGGCGCCCGCCGGGTGCGTCGGGGACGTGGTGCACAAGCAGGTCGCCGGACGGACTGAAGATCTTGTGTTCCTCGCCCTCCGGTCGGGCCCGGGCGTGGAACTGCTCGCTCAGACCGGCCGCTTCGAGCGCATACTGCCCGGATTCGGGGTGCAGGTCGAGAGAGCCTCCCTGCGAGCGGGCCCGAGCAGCGGAATCTCGCTCGTACAGCCTGGTCTCGATGCCGTGAAGGTACAGGATCCGGGCCAGTGCCAGACCGGCCGGACCGGCTCCGACGATGGACACACGCATGGTTCGCCTCCGAGGGTGATACACCGTATCGGCTGACGATACACTGTATCGTGCGAACATGAACGAGCCCGAGCTCATCTGGGAGCGCCCCGAACCGGACGAGCGACGAGCCTCCACCGCCCTCACCCGGGCCCAGGTCGTGGCGGCCGCCGTGCGGCTGGCCGACGCCGGAGGGCTGGGCGCGGTGTCGATCCGCCACGTCGCCGCCGCGCTCGGGGTTCGCCCGATGCGCCTGTACAGCCACGTGTCGGGCAAGGGCGACCTGCTGGAGCTGATGATCGACGCCGTCTACGCCGAGATGGGCGATCAGGCCGGCATCGATCAGGCCGGCATCGATCAGGCCGGCATCGATCGGGCCGGCATCGATCGGGCCGGCGTCGATCGGGAGGTCCCCTCGGTGGACGCGTCCTGGCGGCCACAGGTGCACGCCCTCGCGCAGGCCACCCGCGACACCGTCCGGCGCCATCCGTGGGCGATCGACCTACTGGGCGGTCGCCCGCACCTGGGACCGCACGCGCTGGCCATGGGCGAGGCCACCGCGGCGGCCCTGGCTCGCGCCCCCGGTCGCGACGATCCCGGCAGCCTGAGGGTCGCGCTGAGCGTGCTCAATTCTTACCTGCTCGGTGCCCTGCGCCGGGAGGTCGGTGAGTTGCGCGCCGGCGAGTCCAGCGGTCTGAACACGGCGCAGTGGCAGGCGATGCTTGGTCCGTACCTGAGCCGGCAACTGGCCACCGGGCGACTGCCCACGATCGAGAAGTTGGTGCTGGCCCCCGACCTGGAGGCCGCAGCTGCCTTTGAAGCCGAACTGGCCCTCGTCCTGGACGCTCTCGCCCCGCCCGCCCCAGGGTGAACCGGAACCCCCCGACCTGCATGTGCGGCGGCTGCACCCAGACCGGTAGCGCTCGCTCTGGCCCGGACAACCTCCTTCGCCCCGAGTCGGAGGCCGACGGGAGCGTCAGGGTCAGGCTGACCGTAGCCCCTGCTTGATGGGTCGGCACATGTTCCGCGCTCAACTTCGAAGGTCTGGGTGAGCAAACAGGCCTGGTAGTCCGCCAGTGTGCAGGAACACGACCGGCCCGGGCGGCAGAGATCCGGCCCCGGCTGCGGCAATGAGTCCAGCCATGGCCCGTCCGGTGTAGGTGGGGTCGAGCACGATGCCTTCGGTGCGGGCGGTCAGGTTCAGGGCATCACGGGTTTGGGCCGTGAGGTGCTGGTAGCCCTGGCCGATCTGGGTGCGGTCGATCCGCAGTCCGGTAGACGAAGCGCCCATCTGGGTGAGGAGGCCCGCAACCGTCGTCTCCGCGTCGGAGACCGCACCGGTGTCCACGCCCAGCACGCGATCGGTGCCCAGCGCTGCGACCAGGCCGGCCATCGTTCCGCCGGACCCGACGGCGACGACGACGATCCCGACGTCGTTGACCTGGTCGAGGAGCTCCATGCCGGCGTCACGGTAGGCCAGGGCGCTGAAAGCGGAGGACCCACCGAACGGGATCAGGTAGGCGTGACGTTGTTGCGCCTCCTGGCTGGCGAGGGTGGCAAGGTCGCGCCCGGCGGAGAAAACGAGCTCGGCACCGAAGAGTTGGTCGAGCAGGAGGTTGCCCTCGGGGCGTTCCGGTGCGTTTCCTTCCAGCACCAGGACGCTGCGCAGTCCGCATCGCGCGGCGGCGGCCGCGGTGAGCCTGGCGTGGTTGCTCTGGGGGGCCCCGGTGGTGACGACGGTGTCGGATCCGCTCGCGAGGGCGGAGGCCATGGTGATCTCGAGCTTGCGGGCCTTGTTGCCGCCGGCGCCCAGACCGATCAGGTCGTCCCTCTTGATCCACAGACGCTCAGCGTCCAGTCCGATGGCCTGCGCCAGGCGTGGGGCCCGTTCTGTCGGGGTCGGGCGGGTGAAGAGGTGAAGGGGTGAATCCATCTGTCGAGTCTCCTTCACCAACTGCTCGGGTCGCGAGCGGTGGCCGGTGGCATGAGGTGGCGAGCCCTCGTCGAGCCGCTCACCCGGCGCCGCCCGGGCCTGGGGGCGCCGGGTGTTCACGTTCGGGGATGGGTTCGCCTACCACGCACTGGCATCGGGGCGGATGAGCAGCTCACTCAGGACGACGCGGGCGGGCCGGGTGGCGGCGTAGGTGACGGCGTCGGCGATGTCCTCGGCGTGAAGGAGGGTGGCACCGGCGAAGGCCTCGGCACTGGCTTCGAGGATCTCCGGGCGGATGTGGGTGAACAGTTCAGTAGCGACCGGACCGGGCTCGATGAGAGTCACCCGAACGTGGCGTCCGGTGATCTCCTGCCGCAGGGCTTCGGTGAAGGCGTTGACCCCGGTCTTGGTGAGGCTGTAGACGGCCGAACCAGCGATCGGAACCCGGCCGGCCAGCGAACTGATGTTGATGATGTCGGCGGTCGACCGAGGGCCTTCGGCCGCCTTCAGCAGATGCGGCAGCGCGGCGTGAGTGGTGTAGAGCAGGCCTTGCACGTTGATGGCGATCATGCGATCCCATTCTTCGACCGGGGCACTCTCGGCCGGGCCGAGCAGCATGATGCCGGCGTTGTTGACCAGGGTGTCGAGGCCGCCGAAGGCCTGCACGGTCTGCTCGATCGCCGCGGCGGCCTGGCCCTGGTCGGTGATGTCCGCCTCGATGGTCAGTGCGGTTCCACCCGCGGCGCGGATGCGTTCCGCGACGTCGTCGAGACGGTCCTTGCGCCGGGCGACCAACGCGACGTTGGCGCCCTGGGCGGCAAGCGACACGGCGGTGGCCGCACCGATCCCGCCGCTGGCTCCGGTGACAAGGGCGGTGGTGCCGGTCAGTGAAGTGCTCATGATCTTCCTCCGTGGTCCGTGGTTGCCAGTGAATGGAGAGTGACACCACCGTAGACGTTACGGCAATGTCATATGACGTTACCTAAATCACTACGGTGGTGTCGTCAGTGGAGGTTAGGCTGGCTACCGTGAACAGCGACGACAGAGCGCAGGCCACCGGACGCCTAAAGCTCGAACCTGCCCCCGCAGGCTTGAGCCTTGTCCAGGACGTGCTGAACTCGGCCGGTATGCCCGTGGCATCAGTGCCCGACCTGCTCGCCGACGAGACCGCGGCGCAGGCCTGGCTCGACGCCTCCCTGCGAACGTGGGGCGAGCAGACCAACCGAACGCCTCCACAGATCACCATCACCGAGGCGGACCTGCCCGACCTGCGCGATCTGCGGGACCGCGTGAAGGTGTGGCTCGCCAGTAACGCCGTCGAAGGCCCTGCCCATCGGCTGGACGTGGACGTCCGGTTTCGGGATGGGCGACTGGTCTATGAACCCCGCGGTGATGGCGCCGGTGCGCTCGCGTCACTGGTTCACCTGGAGGCTCTGCTCGCCGCCCACACCGGCACACTGCGCCGGCTCAAGACCTGCATGAACCCGTCCTGCGGTGCGGCGTTCTACGACCTGTCCCGCAACGGCACTCGCGTCTGGCACGACATGAAGACCTGCGGGAACGCGATCAATCTTCGTGCCTCGCGCGCCCGCCGACGGGACATCACAAGGGCCGGCCAGACGGTTCAGGTGACCGGCAACTCGTCGCCCTCAGCAGGCCCATCGCCGTCGGGCGATGAGGTCACGCTCAGGCGCCGCTGACCTCTCACGACTCGGGTCACGCCGAACCGGTGGCCCCAGGCAGGCGAAAAACTCATGACCCCGCAATCGACGCCGCTGCCGGCCGCCCGCTCCGCCGTCCGACACAACCCAACGAAACACGGTGCCTTGCAGATGCTCATCGGTGAATGCGCCCACGGCGAAAACCTCAACGCAGCGCACGTCAACACCATCCTGGGCCCGCGCGACGGCCCGGTCGGAGCGGCCTGGGCTGCAGCACTCGCAGCCCCGACGCTCGGACATGTTCCTTTCATTGCCGTCCTCCAGCCGTCGATCGCCGTCAAACCCTTCACTCTGTTCGTGACGAAGGTGACGCTGGACGCCGTCGAGCACCAAAACCTCACGTGGGGCGCGGCGCAGGCCGGCGTGGCGGCCGGAGTCGCCGACACGGTCGCCGACGGAAGTATCAGTGCCCAGCAGTGCGACACCGACGTCATCATCGCGTCGGTCTGGGTCAACCCGTGCGCGAATGACGCGGATTCTGTGTACGGAAACAATCGAGAAGCCACGGCCACGGCACTGCGTAACAGCATTACGCGATCTCCGAGCCTGGAACGAATGCTCGAAGCAAGACATCGCGTGTTCAACGGGCTCTATCCCGAGCCGACATAGCCATCACCGCTGACCTGCTGATGGGGTGGCGAGAGTATGGTCGCGCTACCGCCGTCGGTCCGGGTTGGACGGACCTGTTGCCTCTCCTCTGGAGACAGTTGATCATGCGTCTACATCCGGGCGAGAGTCAGGCCGGCGGCTGGCGCGTAGTCAGCGTGCTGTCCGTCATCCAGCAACTTCGCGATGCCTCACCGGATGTCACCGGACGCCCGCGGATACTCGCGATCGATGGTCGAGGTGGAGCCGGCAAGACGACCCTGGCCGAGCGCCTCCGTGCTGTGGTGCCCAACTCCGCCGTCGTCCACACCGACGACGTCGCCTGGAACCACGCCTACTTCGACTGGGGCGCCGTTCTCGTCGAGAACATCCTGACGCCCTTGCACCGCGGTGAGGCCGTCGACTTCCGGCCGGACGCCTGGAGGGCCCACGACCGGCCCGGATCGATCAGCGTGCCCGCCGGTGCCGACGTCGTGTGGGTCGAGGGCACCGGCATCATCCGGCAGGAGTTGGCCCCGTGGTTGGACGCCTCGATCTATGTCCAGGGCGATCTCGACGATCAGGAGCGCCTGCTGGTCGGGCGCGACGGCGACTCGCCCGAACAGCAGGAGCACATCGCGAACTGGTGGCGCGAGGAGAAACCGTTCCTGGAGCGCGAAAAGCCCTGGGCCGCAGCCACCCTGATCGTCGCCGGCCCGGCCCGGGTCGAGCACGACCCGGCGACCGAGCTGGTCGTCGCCCCGCCGACCAGCCGCTGAATCCATGTCCTCGGCCCCCGCGCCGAGGACACGCACTCATCCGGCGGGTCGCCCCGCCGACCAGCCGCTGAATCCATGTCCTCGGCCCCCGCGCCGAGGACACGCACTCATCCGGCGAAGGTCAGAGGTCGATGACGACCTTGCCGTGCACGTGCCGGCTGGCCTGCAGCTCAGCCGCGACGCGGATCTGCTCGACCGGGAAGCTCGCCGCGATGGGCACCCGCAGCCGCTCGGCCGCGACGAGGGCGGCAATCTGCTCGATGGCCCCGGCGGCGGCGTTGGCGCCGTTGGCCGGGGTGATCCCGTCGACCTGGGCGGCGATGGTGGTGATCCGGCCGTCCGGAACGTCGAGATCCCTGGCCGCCTGCACTGTCTCGGTCCCGTAGAGGTCGATGGCCGCGGTGATGCCGGGTGGCGTCAGCGCCCGGACGCGCTCGACCAGGCCGTCGCCGTAGGCGACCGGCTCGGCGCCGAGGTCTCGCAGGGCATCGGCCGACGTCGGCGATCCCGTCCCGATTACGCGTGCGCCGGCGAGGCGAGCGAGCTGGACGGCGAACACGCCGACCCCTCCTGCCGCACCGCCGATGAGCACCGTGTCGTCCGGGCCGGGATTGATCACGGCCAGGGCGGCGGCGGCCGTACAGCCGGCGATGGTGAGGGCGGCGGCGGTGCGGTCGTCGACGCCGTCGGGGGTGTGGTGCGCGTCGCCGCCGGCCGCGATGGTTCCGGTTGCGCTGACGAGGACGTGGTCAGCGACCGTGCGGGACAGGGCGCCACCGAAGACACGGTTGCCGACCTCGAAGCCGCTCACACCCTCACCGACCTGGTCCACGACGCCGGCGTAGTCGGTTCCGAACCCGCAGGGCAGGCTCAGGCCGAAGCGCGTGGCGGTGTCCGCGTCAGAGGTCATGAACCAGTCCATCGGGTTCAGCCCGGCCGCGGTGACCCGCACGCGGATCTGCCCCGGGCCGGCCTGTGGTGCGGGTACCTCGCAGAGCTGGAGGGCCTCCGGACCACCGAATGCGGCAACGAACTGAACCGCTCTGCTGGTGGTGGCCGCTGTGCTGGCGCTGGTTTCCGGCATGCTCACTCGTCTCCTGGGACGACGGGGGAGGAAGCACAATCGGACTATGCTCCGTTTACATGAGCGACGCTAACACATTCGGAGCACGATCCGTTTTGGAAACGTCAGACCCTCGCGCGCTGCGAGCGGACGCCACCCGTAACCACCGCCACCTTCTTGAGGTGGCCACCCGCGCCTTCGTGGCTGCCGACGCCGAACCCTCGATGCGCGCCATTGCCCGTGAGGCCGGGGTCGGCATCGCCACGCTCTACCGTCACTTCCCCAATCGCGAGGCTCTGGTGGACGCCATCTACCGCGATCAGGTCGAGCGGCTCACCGAGGGCGCCCGTGAGCTGCTGGTCGAGCTTCCCGCGCCGGCGGCCCTGCGACGCTGGATGGACCTGTTCGGGGACTGGATCGCGACCAAGAACGGCATGCTCGACACGCTGCTGGCGATGATCGAGTCGGGCCAGATCCCCCATGCCCAGACCCGGATCGACCTACTCACGGCCATCGACGCCCTCCTCGCCGCCGGCCGGGCGGCCGGCGAGCTGCGCAGTGACGTCACCGCCGAAGACATCGCTGCCGGCCTCATCGGCATCTTCACCGTGGCCCGACCGCCCGAACACGGCGCCCGGGCGAACCGCCTGCTGAACCTCCTGATGGACGGTCTGCGACCGTGACCCACCCGGCGGGGCTGCGGGGCAACGGTCTTGAACAATCCGCAGTCGACGAGCAGTCGGCCCAGCCGGTCAGGGCTGGATGTTCTCCAGGTCGTCGAGCAGGCTGGGGTGCGTGGGCTGCCATCCGAGGGCCTCGCGGGTGTGGGTGCTGGTGGCCGGCTGGTCCATCGCGAAGATGGAGCCGAACGGGCCGAAGGTCTCCTCCGGGACCGACTCGACCGGCAGGTCCAGTCGCCGACCGACGACGGCGGCGATGTCGCGCACCGCGTCGCCCTCGTCGCTGACGGCGTGCCACGACGTCCCGGCCGGAGCCGACTCCAGGGCCAGCCGGAACAGCACGGCCGCATCGAGCGCGTGCACAGCGGGCCAGCGCTGGGCGCCGTCGCCGGGGTAGCCGGCCACTCCGCTGCGGCGGGCGGCGTCGGTCAGCAGGCCGGCGAAACCACCCTGGCCCTCGTTGTGGACTGTGCGCGGCATACGGACCGCCGAGGCCCGCACCCCGCGCGAGGCGAGGGCGAGCAGCGCCATCACCGAGCGACCGCGCCCGCCGACAGGTCCGTCGGTCGGCAGGGGATCGGCCTCGGTGGAGGGGCGGCCCGGAACCCAGGGTGTTCCCGAGACCGTGACGATGGGGCGCTCGCTGCCGACCAGGGCTTCACCGAGTGCGCCCATAGCGGCACTCTCCTCGGCGATGCCGCGCCCCAGAGCTTCAGGGCTGCTGTAGTCGCGCCCGAAGGCGAGGCTGATCACCCCTTCGGTCTGGGCTACGCCGGTTCGCAGCACGTCGAGGTCGCTGAGGTCACCGCGCAGCGTCTCGGCGCCGGCGTCCTTGAGGGTCTGCTCGGAGGCGTCCGAGCGAGCCAGGGCGAGAACGGTGTGGCCGTGAGCGAGCAGTTCGGCGACGACGGCGGTGCCGATGGTGCCGGTGCCGCCCGTGACGAAGACATGCATGAGATCTCCTGAAAGTGATGGGACTCTTGTGCCATCACCATACACAGCGATGGGACAGTTGTCCCATCGCCTATACTGGCGACATGGCTCGATGGGAACCGGGAGCGACTGAGCGACTCGTGGTCGCCGCCGTCGACCTGTTCACCGAGCAGGGCTACGACGCGACCACGGTGGCCCAGATCGCCGAGCGCGCCGGCGTCACCAAGAGCACCTTCTTCCGGCATTTCTCCGACAAGCGCGAGCTCCTGGTCGCCGGTCAGGAGTCCCTGAGTCGGTTGCTGGCCGAAGGGATCAGCGAGGCCCCGGACGGCGCCACTCCGCTCGAGGCGGTCGCGGCCGGTCTGGAGCGGGCCTCCACCGCCATGGGCCCCACCAACCGCGATCTCGGCCCACGGCTGAAGGCGGCCGTGGCGGCCAGCACGGAACTTCAGGAGCGCGATGCGCTCAAGAGCGTCGGTATGGCCGCCGCCATGACCGCGGCGCTGGTGGCTCGCGGGGTGGCCGAGCCGACGGCGCATCTGGCCGGTGAGCTCGGCGTCCTAGCGTTCAAGCGGGGATACGCGCGGTGGTCAGAGGGCGATCGCGACGACGGCAGTGGGCTGGCGCAGCATGCGCTGGCCGCCCTGCAAGACCTGCGCTCGGCCAGCGCGTCGCTGGGCTGATCGGATCCCACGGCCGCAGGTGGATGCCCGCCGTCGGCGTGCTCCCGCGGTCGCCTCAGCCCTGAGCTCCGGCCATGAGTACAGCGAACACCTGCCGGCACAGCGGCCCGTCCTGCGACTCGGAAGAGACGTCGCTGACGTGCTTCGACTTGCCCTCCCGGTTCACGCGGACCTCGACGCCGGGGAAGACGTTGCTGGGTCGCAGCTCGATCTCCTCGTTCCAGGTCAGGCTCTTACGCCCGCGCTGGGCCCCGGCTCGCGAGATGGTCCACTCGCCCAGGACCACCTCCTGGCCGGCGCCGACCCGGTCGATGACGTCCTCCAGCCGCCGCCGGCCGGAGAACTCCCACAGGGCCCGGGTCGTCGCGTCGTAGGCCGTGCGAAGGCCCTCCTCCTTGCCGATGTAGAGGATGGTGAACGGCCTCTTGCCCTCGGACCACAACCGGATGTGGTACTCGTAGGCCGAGGCCCCGGCGGCGAGCTTGTGGACGATCCAGTGGCTGTACGACGTGATCGCGCCGAACTGGGCCGAGTCGTCGCCCCACCAGATGCCGCTCTCGTCGACGAACAGCCGCTTGGTCTTGAAGCTCCAGCGCACCGGGGTATCGACCAGGACGTTCCGGGCCGGCGTCGGCGCGACTGCTGCGGTCGCCGTTGCTGTCGCGGATGCCGTCCCCGGTCCGGCGTCCTGGGGTAGTGGATCGATCGACACGACGCCGTGATCGCTCACGTGCTCGCTCCACCGCCCGCCGTCCCAGTATCGAAGCTCGTGCCGCCCGGCCGGATCCGCAAACCACGCTGCTGAAGTCATGACGAGACCGTAACCAGGCCGGTGCTGCCCGAGCGTCGGTGATATCCCCCAACTGACCCCCACCGATGCGGGGTCGTCAGTCGTCGCCGCGGTGCAGCCGGTCCTCGGCCTGCGCGATCTGCTCCTGGCTGATCTTCTCGTCGAAGCGGGCATGGCGATCGAGCAGCGCCTGCCGGTCGATGTCGATGTACGAGGGGTCGGCCGGGTCGTAGCGCATCGGCAGGATGGAGGCAACGGACTCGTCCTGCAGCAGGTAGTGGGTGCGCTCGACCCGGGTGATGGTTGTGGTGCTGCCGTCGTCGAAGCGCACCTCGAGTGTGAGCCTGGTGTTGGGCCGCACCGGTCCGTCGGCCCAGCCCCACGGCCGTGACTTCAGGACGATCGCCTTGGCCACGGCGCCGTGGACCATAATTTTGCGGTGGCGCGGCAGGAGCCGCAACGGCCACGGTCGGTACATCACCGGCCAATAGTACGAGCGGGAGCACGCCGGATCGACGTCCCGGAAAGTTCTCGAAAGAATCCGTGGCCGCGGTGTCGGATTGAGGCCGAGGTGTTCGTAGCAGGGGTGAGCGGCCGCCCACCGGGGCGCCCGACAGGCGAGGAGATGATCCGCGATGCAGTACCTGGTTTCTGTGATCGACGACGGCACCGGCCCCGAGACCGAGATCGAGAACGCGGCCATCGACGTGTTCAACGATCGCTTGCAGGCTGAGGGCTACTGGGTCTTCGCCGGTGGACTGGGCTCGCCCGAGCCGGCGACCACCATCGACAATCGCGGCGGCGAGACGGTGATCACCGACGGGCCCTTCGTGGAGTCGAAGGAGTACCTGGCCGGCTTCTGGATCCTGGAGGCCCCCGACCTCGACGTCGTGCTCAAGCTCGCCGCCGAGGCGTCGACGGCCTGCAACCGCAAGATCGAGGTCCGCCCGTTCCTGTGAGCGCGCCCGACGCCGGCGAGGCGATAACCCCGTCGATCACGCAGGCGATCACCCAGGCCCACCAACAGGAGTGGGCCCGGGTGGTGGCCTCCCTGACCAAGCGTTTCGGTGACCTCGACATCGCCGAGGACGCCGCGGCCGAGGCGTTCGCGACCGCCGTCGAACGGTGGCCGGACGACGGCGTACCCCCCAACCCCGGCGCCTGGCTGACCACCACCGCCAACCACAAGGCCATCGACCGCCTGCGGCGCGAGGCCAAGCGGGACGGCAAGCAGAAGGAGGCCCAGGTGATGTACGACGCCGACCCGTCTGAGCCCCCGAACGCCATCGATGATGAGCGGCTGCGGCTGATCTTCACCTGCTGCCACCCGGCGCTGGCGATGGAGGCCCGGATCGCGCTGACGTTGCGGCTGGTCGGTGGCCTGAGCATGCCCGAGATCGCCCGCGCCTTCCTGGTCCAGGAGGCCACCATGGGCCAGCGGATCACCCGGGCCAAGGCCAAGATCAAGAAGACCGGCATCCCGTACCGGGTACCGTCGGCCGATGACCTCCCGGCCCGCGTGTCCGGCGTCCTGGCCGTACTGTTCCTCGTCTTCAACGAGGGCTACCTGGCCACCGGCCCGGACGCCGACCCGGTGCGCCCGGGCCTGACCGCCGAGGCCATCCGGCTGACCCGCCTGATCCGGGTCCTCCTGCCCGAGGACGGCGAGGTGGCCGGGCTGCTGGCGCTGATGCTGCTCATCGACGCCCGCCGGGCCGCGCGGGTCTCGGCCGGCGGCGAGCTCGTCTCCCTCGAGGAGCAGGACCGGGGCTCCTGGGACGCCGCGCTGATCCATGAGGGGCACCGGCTGGTGCGCGAGCGGCTGGTGGAGGCCACGGCCGGGGTCGCTCCGGGGCGCTACCAGATCCTGGCCGCGATCAACGCCGTGCACACCTCTGCCCGCGACGTCCGCGACACCGACTGGTCGCAGGTGGTCGCCCTCTACGACCAGCTCGTGCGGCTCGACACCTCGCCGGTCGTCGCCCTCAACCGGGCCATCGCGCTCGCCGAGCTGGACGGCCCGCAGGTCGGTCTGGCCGTCGTCGACCGCCTGGAGGCCAACCTGGCCGGCTATCACGCCTTCCACGCCGCCCGCGCCGATCTGCTGCGCCGGCTGGGGCGCAGCGAGCAGGCGCGCGCGGCCTACGAGCGGGCCATCGAGCTGGCCGGGAACACCGCCGAGGTCGCTTGGCTGACTCGCCGGCGCGACCAGTTGGGTCAGTGAGCGCTTCGAATCAGGCCGGGACGTCGGTCACGGTCTCGCCGTCATCGACAGCCCGGCCATTGGGCGATGCCGAGCCCTCAGGCTCCTGGAGGGCAGCCGACTCCGTCTCGGGTGAGGGGTTGGGTTCGGCGGCGACGGTGAAGTCGGAATCCTCTGCCTCCGAGGAGGTCTCGGTCTCGGCCAGATGCAGGATGCCGTCGGCCGCATCGGGGTCGTCGAACCAGGCCCCGTCGGAGCCGAGGTAGCGGAAGAAGACCAGGGGCTCGGGTTCGACTACGACGACCGCGACGAGACGGTCGCCGGTGTTCACGAAGGGATCGGCCCCGGGCGTCCACTCGTTGAACGAGCCGACCACCGAGACCGGGCCGTGGTGCGCTGTGTCGGGGATCTCGAACTTCAGGGCGATCTTGCCGCTGTCGAGTTGGCGATCGATGGTGACAGACACGGTGAGGCTCCTTCTGCGTGGCGACGGCGAGACAGCGGGGCGACTGCTTCAGCTGGCGCAGCGTTATGACCGTAGTTGCTGGCCGTACCGTCCACGACTCGACATCTCCTTCGCGAACCCGCCCTCGCCGTCCTCGAGCTGGTTCTCACGGCTCAGGAGCGTGAGCCCGGACCTGCCTGCTGGAAGAGTGCGGCGCCCGGTGGCAGCAGGGTCTCGCCCAGAAGCGTGCCGGCGCTGTCGTAGGCCCGGATCACCGGCGGGCTCGACGGCTGTCGCGGCACGTCGGCCGTGGCGAAGCCGTCCTGGTCCAGGTCCAGGGCGATTGTTGTGCCGGTGGTGACCACCTCGGCTCGGGCCGTCCCGGGCGGGGTGAGGACGGCGACCTCGTCCGGCGTCCCGGCCATGGCTGCGGGCAGTCGCCAGCCTATCGGCCGCTGGTCTGCGTGCTGGGCCGGCACAACCAGGCGAAGGTCGGTCCGCAGCTGGCTCAACGACTGTTTGCCGTCCACGACGTAGAACAGGGTGCCGCCACCGGGGGTGGTCAACTTCACCAGGCCGGCGGGCTGGCCGCGAAAGGTGCCGGCCCACGGGATGCTGAACTGCACGGCCAGCGGATCGACGCCGGCGTCGGCAGCCGCCTCGCTCACCCAGCGGGTGGCGACATCCTCGGTGGCCCCGAGGCCACGGGTTCCGGTCAGGGCTTGGGTGATGCCCCGGGTGATGAGGGTTTCGGGCCAACCGCCGTTGATCGGGGCGCCGTCGAACAGGGTCCGCCCGTCATAGGTCACGACCACCCGCATCTGCGACGGATGCGCAGGCGGGGGGACCTTGACCGTGGCCATGCCATCGCGCACCGTCGGGGTCGTGAAGGTTCGCCGGACCGAGCCGTCGGCCTCGTAGGTGACGCCGAGGCTGATGCGGATCTGTGATGAATACGAGGCAATCACCACCAGGTGTCCCTGACCTTCGGCATCGCTGCTGGTCAGGGCAACCGCAGAGGCACTAGGTGCCTGGGCCATCAGGGTCAGGTCGCCCGGCCGAGCATCCGCCGGACCACCGAACCACTGGGTGAGGCGCTGCCCCTTGGTGGTCACCGTCACCAGGGCCATCGAGACACCATCGAGGCGGCCGGCATAGCGAATATCCGTCTTCGTGTCGTCCAAGGTCTGCCCGTTTGGCAACTGCGCGTCGTTGATTCCCTGCACCGCTTCGCGCAACCCCTGCAGCCAGCCGGTGTCGCCACCCAGCGATCCGGGAATGCAGCACGTCGGGATGGTCGGGACCGGTCGGCTGTGGGCCGGGCCGATCTCGACCGCGGTCGGGCGGTCCGGCAGCGCGATCACCGCCGCCCCGACAGCAGCGACCAGAGCCGCCGATCCGAGCCCGACCGCGGCCCACCGGGTGCGCCGCACCTGGCGATGACGCCGCTCGCGCAGGGTGAATGCCGTCAATGGATCGGGATGCGTCAGCTGCGGACTCGCGCCGCGCCGCTGCAGGCTCTCGCGCAACTGCTGCTCGAAATCGACGCTCATCGGGTCGTCCCTTCGATGGCTTCCAGGGGGGAATCCGCAACGGAGCCGGAGGCGGCATACAACTCACGCATCCGGGCCAGCCCGCGGGAGGCCTGGCTCTTGACCGAGCCCAGGCTGCAGCCAAGGACGCGGGCCGTCTCGGCTTCGCTCAGATCGTCGAAGAACCGCAGGACGAGCACCGCGCGCATCCGTGGCGGCAACTGCAGGAGCACCTTCCACAGCTCGTCGCGCTCGGCCAGGTCCTGGACGCCGTCCTGGATCTGGACGTCGGGGGCGGCCTCGAGGCTGGTCTCGCGAAAGCGCCGCCGGCGCGACCCGCTGATGGCCAGGTTGATCATCACCCGGCGGGCGTAGGCCTCGGGTGCCTCCTTGTTCTGGATCCGGTTCCAGTGCGTGTGCACCTTCTCCAGGGCCGACTGAACCAGATCCTCGGCCCGGCCGTGATCACCGGTGATCAGGAACGCAGTGCGCACCAGCGCGGCCCAACGGGCCGTGACGAACTCGCCGAAGGCGTCCTCGTCCCTCATGTGCTGCCCCCTTGGTTCCGGCCGCGGTGGTGGCCGGTTATCGGGACAGACGCAGTTCGGGGCACGGAAGGTTGAAAACCGCCGACTGCGGTTTCACCTGGCGCATGACCTGCTCGGTCCGGTCATGAATTCGCCCCCGGGTGCACCCGGGGACGGTAGTCCAGGGCCAGGAGGCGGTCGTCCAGCACGTCGCAACTCAGCAGATCGAGGTGGAGGTCGGGCAGGCTGGCGAAGAGCGGCTCGCGACCGGTGTCGCCGAGGACGACCGGGAAGACGACGAGCCGGAGCCGGTCGATCAGGTCCAGGCGCAGTAACGACTGGACCAGCGACACACTGCCGATGGTGCGGACCGGGTCGTCACCGTCGTGCCTGAGCTCGGCGATGTCCGCGGCGAGATCACCGGAGAGCAGGGTCGAGTTCGGCCAGGCGGACAGGTCGCTCAGGGTGGAGGAGACGACGACCTTGGGCAGGTCGGTCATCCGCTGCGAGGCCTCGTCCGAAGCGCCGGCCACCATGGGCGCGAACATCTCCCACGTCCGGCGGCCCATCAGTTGGACGCACGGCCGGCTAGCCTTGGCGTTGATCCAGTTCTGCAGGCCGGGCCCGTCGAATCCGAAGTACGCGGGCGATTCGGACCCCTTGGCGTAGTTGTCGAGACTGACGAACAGTTCGGCGATGATCTCCCGCACGAGCTCGATCCTTCCTGCTCAGGCTCTCTTCCCTTGTTTACAGTGACGCTCACCGGCTCGGAAAGTCATCGGCTCGGGCCGGCGGGAGGTCAGTCCCAGGTGCCCTGGAAGACGTCCTCGTCGCAGCCGAACGTGTACTCGGCCGGGAGCTGACCCTTCGGGCCGTCGGTCGAGTAGACGTGCCGGGTCGAGGTGTTGATCACCATTTTGTGGCCGGCCCGGTCGGTGACCAGCCATTCCTTCGTGCTCGGCCCCTGCCGGACGGTGGCGGTCTTCGGGTTGGTCGGATTACTGGTGCCCTTCATGTACGCCGGGCCGCAGTGCTTCTCGACGAGAGTCACGAACAGGGCCTTGACCTGGGTGGCCGTGGCGGGCCTCACGGCCGGCTGTGTGGTCGCCGCAACCGGCGTCGCCGAGGCCGTTGCCGCAGTTGTTGGTGTGGGGGAGGGTGCGGTAGGGGAGGCGGATCGGGTGGCCACCGGTCCGGTCGCGGCCGTGGAAGGAGCTGCGGACTGCCCACTGCAGGCCGAGAGGGCGAGCAGTGCGGTACCCAGCACCGTCGTGGTGGCCAGCGCCGGCCCGGACGACGGAACTCGTATCGCCGTGATGAACATCGAGACCCTCCGTGGAGCCGTTGAGGCCGAACCGCCCCGAGGATTGAGGCACCAATCGCCCGGCTGATGCACATGATCCTCCTGGTTGCCTGATCCGGCTCGGCCGGACCGGATGCCGCTCGGCCCAGATCGTGGTGTTCTGACGGTCGTGTCGAGTGAATTGGGTGCCCTGACGATCGCCTACCAGGACGTCATCGCGTTTGCCGGTGCCCTCGACGAGGCGGCGTCCTGGCAGCCGACCGGGTGTTCGGGTTGGGCCGTGCGGGATCTGGTCTTCCACCTGCTCGGCGACAGCCGGCGCGCGCTGGTGGCCCTGGCCTCGGAACCGGCAGTGGGTTGACCTGATCGGACCGCCATCAGCTACTGGCGCGACTTTCGCTCCGGCTCCGATCCCGAGTCCCGGCAGTTGCGGGCCGTGCGGACGATGGCCGGCGCCTGGCCGCTCGACGTCCTGGTGAACACCTACGCCGAGACCGGGGCGGCCGTCCTGAGCCTGGCATCCAGGACGCCGGCGCACATGCTCGTCGCCACCCAGGGGCACGTGCTGACCGCCGGCGACCTGCTGACCACGCTCACCGTCGAGGCCGCCGTACACCATCTCGATCTGGTCGAGCACCTTGATCGTCCCGGCCCGGCTCCGGAAGCCCTGGCCATCGTGACGCACACCCTGGACGGCCTGCTCGGCCGGCCCAACCCGATCACCGCCTGGGACGACGAGACCTGGGCCCGCGTGGGAACCGGTCGCCGTCCGCTGGGCCCGAGCGAGCGGGCTGCGTTCGGGCCGGACGCCGAGCGCCTGCCCCTGTTGAGCTGAACGATCACGGTCGCAAACAGCCGACCGACTACTCTGCCGAGAGTGCGTAGGCCAGCGGTGCGCCTCATCGGCCTGACGGTGACCCTGGCCGTGATCGCGTTGATCGTGCTGCTGTCGGCGCCGGTCACGCGTGACGGGTTGCGGGCCGCGATCGAACCGTTCGGCCCGCTGGCACCACTGGTGTTCGTGGTGGTCTCGGCCGGGCTGGCCCTGGGGTTCGTGCCCGGTCCGCTCCTGTCGGCGGCCAGTGGCGCCCTGTTCGGTCTCTGGGAGGGGTTCGCCTGCACCCTGGTCAGCGCGACGCTGACCGGCGTCCTGGCCGTCCTGATCGGGCGGACCCTGGCCCGCGACGCCGTCATCGAACTGTCGTCCCCCCGGTCGCTGGCCCTGGCCGAGCTGGCCCGCCGGCGGGGCACCCTGGTCGTGGCGCTGCAGCGACTGATCCCGGGAATCCCGGACACGCCCTTCTCCTACCTGTTCGGCGCCGTCGGTCTGAGCACCGTCCAGGTCGCGCTGGGCACGGCGATCGGATCGGCGCCGCGGGCCTTCTCCTACACCGCCCTGGGGCAGGCGGCGAGCACCGGGGACAGCCGGCTGGCCGTGATCGCGGTGGTCGTGGCCGTCGTGGTCAGTCTCATCGGGGCTGTGGCCGGGGTCATGGTGGTGCGCCGTCACCAGGCCGCGCAGCCCCCACACCCGGAGAACCTCACAGATCGCGAGTAGTTCATCAGGGTGGGGACGAGCCCCGCCACGTCTGAACTCGTGGAGGAGCCGGGTGTCGGCCCCGGCCGGGAGTTCGGCCGGAAGGAGCCGCTGGGCCGAACGAACCGCACACCCGCAGTTGCGGGTTGAACCGGGCGGGTCATGAGGCGAGGCCAGCTGGGTGCTGGGAAGTCGGCGAGATCGTGTGCACGGTGCCGTGCGCGTCGACCAGTACGGCGGCATGTTCGCCAATTGTGCTGACCCATGTCGCGGCCTGGTCGCCGCGGACGAAGGCAGCGGTGGCGTAGACATCCGCCCAGGTCAGGCTCGCTCCGATCACGGTCGCGGACAGAAGTCCGCTTGCGGCCTCGCCGGTCGCCGGGTCGAGGATGTGCTGACCGCGGGCAGCTGTGCCAGACGTCGCGACCGCTCCTCGCCGCAGAGCCAGGCTGAGCAAAATCTGGCTGCGGTCCTGGGGGTTCTCGATGCCGATCACCCAATCCGGGGTGTCGGTCCGCAGGCAGGCAACCGCGACATCGCCGCCGGCGCACACCATGGCGTCGTGAGCACCGGCCCGCCCCAGACGCTCCATCAACAGCTCGAAGGCCTGCTCGACGGCCCATCCCTTGACCAGCCCGGTGGGATCGAAGCACGCCTGGCCGTCAGCGCCCGGCAACCACGCGGAGAATGCACCTGCCGTGCGCTGCGCCGCCTGCTCACAGAGGGCGGCCGCCTCGCGAACCCGGGGTTCGGCATCCTGCAGTCGCAGCTGTCCTCGACGGATCAGGCTGACGGCGCTGCGTGCCTTCCAGGTGCTGAAACGTTCGTCATCCGCCCGCAGGGCGCAGTAGAACTCTGCGACAGCGTGCAGCACTGGCGAGCTGCGGGCCTTCGGGCCCCGCACGTGCACACTGATCGGCAGTCCCATGATCTGCTCGACGAACGCGCGGCGCGGCAGCTCGGCCAGCGCGGTGACTGACTCGAACCTGGGCATGGCGGTCGGGGAACTCATCGTCGCCGCGGCGCCGGTCACAGGTTGGCCTGGTCGATAGCGGACTGCAGCGACTGCAGGTAACCGCCGCTGGTCACGGTCGCTCCCGAGACGGCGTCGATGGTGGCGCTCTGCTTGGCGACCACCTCCGAGTTCAGCTGTGGCACCGCGTAGGCGTTGATCTCCTGATCACGCCCGTTCTCCGTCGGGTACTGGACAGCCTCCGACTGGGTGATCTTGCCGTTCTTGACGGTGATCTTGACCTGCACCACGCCCCAGCGCGTGTCGGCTGCCTGCCCGGTGAACGTCCCCGAGGACGCCGTCGAACTGGACGAGCTCGAAGCGGTGGATCCCGTGGCCGTCGATCCTGAACTGGCCGAAGCGGCGGGGGTGGCAGTGGAGGTAGCGGTGCTGCCGGACGTCGTGTCATCGGAGGGGGCGGCCGGTCCGGTGCTCGCCGGGGCTGCACTCGCGGACGAGCTGGAGGCAGCCAGGCTGGTGTGATAGCTGAAGAGCAGCACCAGGGCGCTGATGGTGCTCATGAAGGCGACCACGATGCGACGCATTAGTCAGTCTCCTCTGGGGATCGAAGGGTGATGGAACGGCGATCGAAGGGGCCGGCCGCTGGAAATGAGGCAGTGGGATTGAGATGGCGATGAATGAACCAGCAGGTGTCGGACCAGCGTGATGGGCTGCTCACCAGGTGAAGCGCTCCTCGTGGATCTGTGCCTGCGGCACGCCGGCCGCCAGGACGGCGGCCCGGGCCGCATCCATCCACCGGTCAGCTCCGCACAGGTACACGTCCTGGTCGGCCACGTCCGGGACCAGGCGCCGCAGGGCCTCGGTGTCGGACAGGTGTGCGGCAGCCTCAGGCAACCAGGAGTCGCGACCCGGAATGCGCGGCCCCAGGGCGAAGAACAACCCGGCTCCCCGTTCGGCGCACAACTGTTCCAGCTCCGGGCGGAAGATCAGGTCGTGCTCGTCGTGGGCCCGGTAGATCAAGGTCACGTCGCCGGGGCCCTGGGGCAGCTCCTCCAGCAGGGCGCGCAGCGGTGTGACCCCGATGCCTCCGGCCAGGAGGGTGACCTTGCGGCGGGTGCGGACGCCGGCGTGCAACCGCCCGTACGGCCCCTCGATGGCCACGCGGGTGCCAGGTCGCACTGCTGCCAGCGCCCGGCTGCCGTCGCCCAAGTCCTTGACGGTGATCCGAAGGGTGTCACCGGTAGGTGCCGCCGACAGGGAGTAGGGGTGAGCGCGGGTCCAACCGGGCCCGGACAGGAAGCGCCAGGTGAAGAACTGACCGGCTGACACGGGCAGACGTTGGAGGTTGCGCCCCGACATCCAGATCGAGACGACCTGCGGGCTCTCTCGCACCACTGCAGTGACTCTCAAGTTGTGCGACAGCGTGCGATAGACCGGAACGCCGATGCGCCAGACAAGAATGGCTCCCAGCGCGGCAATCCACAGCGACCACCAGTACACCCTGGCGTAGCGGTGGCTGAGGAATTCCTGGCCGGTCCACAGCTGATGAGGCAAGGCCAGCCCGACACCCAGGTAGGCGTACAGATGCAGCAGGTGCCAGGACTCGTACCGCAACTTGCGCCGGGCATTCTTCATGCTCGTCACGGCGACCATGACCAGGAGCACGGTGCCTGCCAGCGCCAACAGCATGCCCGGGTAGTCCACGACCAGATCCCAGAACTCCACCAGGAGGTTGGTGCCGGCCTGCAGTGAGTAGCCGACCTCGATCATCACCACGTGAGCGATCATCAGATTGAACGAGGTGAAGCCCACCAGTCGGTGCCGGCGAGCCAGTTCGTCCTGGCCGTAGACGCGCTCGACCATGGGGATTCGGGCCATCAGGAGTACCTGGATGAGCAGGAGGTCCGCCGAGACCAGGCCGGTGAGCCGGCCGAGACTGCTGAGGCCACCGGCCCAACCCCGCAACTCCTGCAGCTGGCCGTCAGCCGCCCACAGGGCGACCACGATCAGCAGGCTGGCCCAGGTCAGGGCAGCGACGGCATCACGCCACCAGTGGGGGATGCGAGTGGGACGTACCGGGACGATCATCCCCTCCGAGCGAGGTGCGGATGGAGCTGAAACCCTCTGCGCAGAGGGTGGTTCAGTCGTCATCGTCATGCTCGTCGGCTCCTGAGTCATCCGGTCGTGGTGGCTGTACAGATACAAGGTCGATCGTGCATCTGGGAGGTGCCTGAGCATTCACTGGATGCCTGTGATGAATCGCCGATGCCGTATCTCTTGCACCCGTTCTGGCCCTCACAGAGTGAAGCGCTCTTCGTGCAGGTGCTCGTCCGCCAGTCCGGCCTCCCAGAGGGCCCGACGGACGGCGTCGGCCATGGCCGGCGGGCCACACAGATAGACGTCGCGCTCGGGCAGATCCGGCACCAGCATCAGCAGCCCAGCGGTGGTCAGGGCGCTCGACCCGGGCTCGGTGAGATAGTGAACGTGGGCGCCGCGGCGAAGGGCAATCGCGTCCAGTTCGTCGGCGAAAAGGACGTTCTGGCTTCCCCGGGCCCGATACAGCAGGGACAGGTCCTGCCCGGGGGCCAGTGGCAGGGTCTCGAAAAGAGCCCGCATCGGGGTGATGCCGACGCCTCCGGCAATCAGCAGAACATCGCGGCGCGTGCGTCGAGCGGCGGTCATAGCACCGTAGGGCCCCTCGGCCACCACCCAGGTTCCGACCGCCAGGTCCTGTAGGCGCAGACTGCCGTCACCGAGGGCCTTGACGGTCAGTCGTAAACGGTCGCCGGCCACCGGTGCCGACAACGAAAAGGGATGAGCGGTGCGCCAGGTGTCGGGAGTCAGGAAGCGCCAGCGGAAGAACTGCCCCGCTTGGGCGTGAAGCTCGTCCAGATGGTCCCCGGTGACCTCGATGCTCACCACTCCCGGACCCTCGGGGGCGATCGCGGCGACCCGTAGCCGGTGGCGGGACGCCTGCCGCAATGGTGTGAGCACCCGGTGGCGCAGGACCAGGGCGAACACGTGCGTGTAGAGCAGGGCCCAGGCCACCTGGAGCAACCGGTGCCCGGCCAGGTCGGGGCCCGCGAGCTGGTGGACGAACGACAGTGCGACCCCGGCGTAGGTGAGCAGATGCAAGGTGTGCCAGGTCTCGTGTGACACTCGTCGGCGGGCGGCGCGGGCGGAGCCCACTGCGACCAGCAGGAGGATGATGGTGCCCAGGGTTGCGGCGGTCAGTCCGGGCAGGCGCAGCACGTGGACCACTGCCGGCAGGGTGCTTTCCTGCCGGGCGTGCGCCCATGACGTTACCGCCGCACCGGCGTGCAGCAGGATGAGACCGATGACGATGCGCCCGCCGCGGGCGTGCCAGCGGGTCAGCACGTCGGCCCCGACGCCGAGTTCCAGGCTCGGGGCCCGGGACATCAGGGCCAGCATGACGACGACCCCGTACCCGGCCAGCATGCCGGTCACGTGCGCGATCAGCACTGAGAACTGCAACGGTGCCGGTCCTCGCACCGCCGCCACCATCGGCCACCATGCCACCACAATGGCGCCCACAATTATTGCAGTGAGTACGTATTGAGCGGGCAGTAGCCGAAATGGCCCGGTTCGGGAAGCCGGCGCGGAGCCGGCCATTCGGTCCCGGGGTGGCGGCCAGGCCGTGGAGGATTCGTTCATCGCCGACCTCCGTCTGCCCGGCCGGCGCGGCCAAGTCCGCCTCCGTCAGGGCCGTCGGGGCCAGGATCAGTGATCGGTGGCACCGGGTTGAGCACTTGAGGTGGATTGTCAGTGGCGTCCTCGGCAACCGCATCGGCCTGGTCGCTCGTCGTGACCGGGGCCGCGACGGGGGAAGTGCTCGGGGCCGCCACCGCGAACCACAGTCCCAGAAACGAGGCCGCCGCCAGCAGGGCCAGGTCCTGCCGTCGGGAGCGCAACCCCCGACTGTCGCGGTGCGTGCTCATCCGAGGTCCGCCCGGTGCGCGGTTCGGCTGTCCCGGGGTTCGACGGTGGATCCACACGTGCCCAGCACCTCGGCCCCGAGCACGACTACCACCCCGACAGAGGTGGGCCGCTGCGAACGCACGGCTCGTTCTTCCGCCATGGGAATGGCGATTCGACTGTCATCCACAAGACGGCCGGCCTGAAGTTCTTCGATGGTCAGTGGCACATCTTCGACCATGCCGCGCGAACATAAGAAGACCTGCAGGCACCGTCTAAGAGGATCGTAAGAAGTCTCAGCCCAGGGTGCCGGCCCGGGGCAACCGGATGGTGATCACGGTCCCGTGCGGCTGGTTGGCTGAGGCGATGACGGTTCCGCCGTGCTGGCTCACGGTTTGGGCGACGATGGCCAGACCCAGCCCGGAACCGGCCATGGACCGGGCGGCGGGCGCTCGGTAGAACCGGTCGAAGACGTGCGGGCGGTCGCTCTCGTCGATGCCCGGCCCGGTATCGCTCACACGCACCGTGACCCAGCCGGGCTCGGCTGCTCGCAGTCGAACCTTCACGATGGCTCCTGGTGAGCTCCACTTGGCCGCGTTGTCGAGCACATTGAGCACCATCCGCTCGAGCTCGGAGGACCGCCCGTGCACCGACACCGGCTCGACTTCGGCCTCGAACGTGATGTTTGGGGCACGCATCCGGACCCGGCTCATGGCGGCGGTGACTGCTGCGCTCAGGTCGAGGTCGTCGGCGGGCTCGCGGGTGCCTTCCTCGCGAGCCAATTCCACCAGTTCCGTGCTGAGCGTGGCTAGTTCGCTGACCTGTGCGTCCAAATCGTTCAGAAGTTTGGTCCGCTCCTCCGGCGGCAGCCGGTGGGCCAGTTCGGGCCGGCGGTCGAGTTTCAGGAGGAGTTCGATGTTGGTGCGCAGGCTCGTCAGCGGTGTGCGCAGTTCGTGCCCGGCGTCCTCGACGAGAGCGCGTTGCGCCTGGCGGGCGGTCTCTATGGCGCCCAGCAGAGTGTTGACCACGCGCCCGAGGCGCGCGATCTCGTCGACGCCGCTGACCTCGACCGGGCGGGTCAGGTCCATCGTGGCGGCCACCTCCTCGACCGACTGGGTGAGCCGCTGAACCGGAACGAGTCCGCTGCGAGCCACGGCCCGCCCGAGAAGGGCAGCCAGGGCGATGCCGATGGCGCTACCGACCAGCAGGAACAGGCCGAAGGTCGTCAGGGTGTGAATCGCCGGATCCTGGTTGATCGCGACCTGGACCGCGCCGCCCCCGGTCGCGGGCACCGTCAGCATCCGGTAGCTGTCCGGGCCGAGGGTGATGTCTTCCTCGACCCGGCGGGTCTGCGCGAGGGCCACCTGCCGGGCACCTGTGGTCACCGGTAGCGGATCGGCCGAGTCGCTGAGCACAGCGGCCTTCGCGTCGAGGATCTGCCAGCGCAGCCCGAGGTCATGGTGGTGGTGTCCGTCCTCGTGCGTGCCCTCGCCGAGGTCGGGCCGGGCCCCCGCGGAGTTGCTCCACTGTTGCGGCGCGGCGGCGATGGCCGCAGCATCGGCCTCGAGTTCGGAATGGGTCTGGTGACTCTGGATACCGGCCACCGCCGTCCAGGCCAGCGCGGCCAGGATCAGAACCGCCACGGCCACCGCCGCGGTCACCAGCAGCCACAGCCGGGCGTACAGGGATCGGTTGCGCCACCACGACTTCACAGTGGTTCGGACCGCAGGACGAAGCCGACACCGCGCACGGTGTGCAGGACCCGGCTCTCCCCGCCGGCCTCCAGCTTTCTGCGCAGATATCCCAGGTACACGTGCAGGCTGTTGGAACTCTCCCCGAAGTCGTACCCCCAGACCTGCTCGAACATCATCGCCCGGGTCAGCACCTGGCGGGGGTGGCGCAGGAACACCTCCAGGATCGAGAACTCGGTCCGGGTCAGGCGTAAGGGGCGCGCCCCGCGCCAGACCTCGCGGGTGCGCGGATCCATCCGGATGTCCTCGAACGTCAGCTGGGCCTCGTGCCTACGATCGGATGCCGTCCCGGGGCCCGCATCCGGGTCGGAGGGAGCTTCGCCACCCGTCAGGAGCACCGAACGGCGCAGGAGGGCCCGCAACCGGGCCAGCAGTTCCTGCATGGCGAAGGGCTTGATGAGGTAATCGTCGGCTCCGGCGTCCAGGCCGGCCACCCGATCGCCGACCCCGTCGCGAGCCGTCACCATGAGAACGGGAAGCAGAACGCCGTCACTGCGCAACTGCCGGCAGGCTTCCAGGCCGTCCACCCGGGGCATGCTGACGTCGAGGATCATGACGTCGGGCGGGTCAGTGGCGACGGTGTCGATCGCCTGCTGCCCGTCGGCGGCCGACTCGACCTGATATCCCTCGAACCGGAGGGAGCGGACCAGCGAATCACGCACGGCCGCGTCGTCGTCCACCACCAGAACCTTCACCTCATCAGCATCGGGGTGCGCAGCGGCTATGTCGCGGACAACCGCGTAAGCATTGCCTAAGAGAGCGGCCCGAAGAAGCATCGTTCACCGACATCCGGCCCAGTCCCTGGTGTGATCAAGCCAAACGATGATCTTCACGAGCAGGGTCGCCAGCAAGGGGCGACCCGAGTGGCCCATACGTCGGGCTCGAGCACAAGGTGGCCAGTCTGCTTCGCGGACCGCTCGTGAGCTCAGCCTCAGCGCACAGCTGGCTTACAGGAACGGTGGAGCCGCCGTTCAGTCGGTCCTGGCGTACTGGGGAACGTTCACTTCCCCGCTGCCTGGAGTTCACCGATGCCGAGCTTTGTCCTGTACCTCGCCGACCTGGTCGCGATCGGCGTCCTGGTCTTCGGGCTGTTCCTGCCGCGACACCACCGCCCGGAACTGGTGGTGGCGATCCTGACCGCCAACGTCGGGGTTCTGGCCGTGGCTTCGGCGCTGACGACCTCGACGATCGGCGCCGGTCTGGGCCTGGGCCTGTTTGGCATCCTGTCGATCATCCGGCTGCGCTCCGAGGAGCTGGCCCAGAGCGAGATCGCCTACTATTTCGCCGCTCTGACCCTTGGGCTGCTCGGCGGGCTGGACCAGACCCCGGGCTGGCTCGATGTGGGCCTGATGGCCGCGGTGCTGGCCGCGGTGGCCGTGGGTGACAGCCCGCTGATCGGGCGCCGGCCTCGCGCGCAGCAGATCCTGCTCGACCGGGCCCACGTCGATCAGACCGCCCTGACGGCGCACCTCGAGGGTCTGCTCGGGGCCCAGGTGGTGTCGACCAAGGTGTTGCGGACCGACCTGGTGAACGACACCACCCTGGTTGACGTCCGGTTCCTGCCGGCCCGGATCACGGCATCGAGCGGCGCGGCCGTTCGCGCGCCGTCGATGCCGCGATGAGCGCGCTGACCGTGGCCGCGGTGGAGGACCTCGCACCTGTCTCGCTGGCCGAACTCGTCGAGCGAGCCGAACTCCTGACCCGGGTCGACCGCAAGTACCTGCTGCCGGTCGCCCAGGCTCGCGGTCTGATCGCATCGATGGCCCACGACGCACGGGTGCTGGAGATCGACGGACGGCGCGAGTTCGGATACCTGTCGAGCTATCTCGACACCCCGGGCCGTGACAGTTTCCTGACCTCCGGGCGCTCGCAACGCCGCGGCTGGAAGGTGCGAACCCGCACCTATCTGGACTCGGGATCCTCCTGGCTGGAGGTGAAAACGCGGGCGGCCCGCCAGCAAACGCTCAAGCAACGTATGCAGCATCCCGAGGTGGACGCCTCCTGCGGGTTGGCCGGTGACGGGAATGCTTTCGTGGCCGCCGTCATCGGTGCCGCCCTGGCCCGGGATCTGCAGCCGGTCCTGGTCACCACCTACCGGCGCACCACCCTGTTCCTGCCCGCTTCGGGCACCCGGGTGACGATCGACGACGACCTCGGCTGGGCCGTGCCGGCCACCGGGGCCGGGCTGCGTCGCCCGGCCCTGGCCGTGGTCGAGACCAAGACCGGATCCACGCCCTCGGTGGCCGATCGGCGGCTGTGGTCTCGCGGGTACCGGCCCGTGCGCATCTCCAAGTTCGGTGTCGGCCTGGCCGCTCTGGAGCCGGGCCTGCCCCGGCTGAAGTGGCACCGCACCCTCCATCAGCATCTCGGCGTGCCCCGCACCCCTGACCGAACGGACGCGACATGAAGTTCACCGACCTACGCCGAGCGGGTGCGGCTGCCGTCGCCGCCGCCGTCCTCGGGCTGACTGCCGGCTGCGGACTCTTCGGAGAGGATGTCGAAGACGCGTCGCCGGTCGCCTCTTCGGCCGCGGCCGGCTCCGCGATAGAAGCCGCCTCCTTCACCACGCCCGCGGACACGCACGCCGACTCCAACGACGGTGACTACACCACCGCCGGTGCCACCACCATCGACGTGGCCGACGGCGCAACCACGGTCGACGGCGACGGCGCCACGGTCAAGGGTGACGTCGTCACCATCACCGCCGCCGGTACCTACATCGTGAGCGGCACCCTCAGCAACGGCCAGATCCTGGTGAAGAGCCCCGGCGACGGGAAGGTGAAGATCGTCCTGGACGGCGCCCACCTGACTTCGGCGACCACCTCGCCGGTCGTGGTGGCCGAGGCCGACGAGGCCGTCGTCATTCTGGCCTCAGGGAGCGCCAACACGCTGGCCGACTCGGCCGCATCGGGTGCCGACGACGACCAGAGCGACACCCCGACCGCGACCCTGTTCTCGATGGCCGACCTTACGATCGCCGGCAACGGCACCCTGAGCGTGAGTGGCAACAGCAACGACGCCATCGGCTCGAAGGACGGCCTGGTCATCCTGTCCGGCACCGTGAGTGTGACCGCCGCCGACGACGGCATCCGCGGCAAGGACTACCTCGTCGTTGAAGGGGGCAAGGTCACGGTCACCTCCGGGGGCGACGGCCTGAAATCGGACAACGACACCGCCGGTGAGCTCGGCCTGGTTCAGATCGATCAGGGAACCGTCAGCATCTCCGCCGGTGACGACGGCATCGATGCGGTCGGCGCGATCAACGTGGCGGCGGGAACGCTGACTGTGCAGAAGTCTCAGGAGGGCCTGGAGGCAGCCAGGATCACCCTGGCCGGCGGCTCGGTCAGCGTCGCCGCCAGCGACGACGGACTCAACGCCACCAACGGTCAGACCGCCGGTGGCGGAGAGGACACCCAGGAGGGTGTCCTGCTCACGATCAGCGGCGGCACGGTCCACGTCGTCGTCGAACAGGGAGACGGCCTCGACTCCAACGGATCGGCCACCATCACCGGCGGCACCACCGTCGTCGAAGGCGCTTCCGGTGGAGGCGGGGGCACCGGGTCGCTCGACGTGAACGGGGCCTTCCCGATCACCGGTGGAACCCTCCTGGCCACCGGAGGCATGTCCTCGGCCCCCTCGACCGACTCCAGCCAGGGTTGGGTCGCTGCCACCCTCACGACTCAGGCTGAAGCCGGCCAGGCCGTGGCCGTGGTCGACTCCGACGGCACCGTGGTGGCGCGCTACGTCGTCCCGCGGTCGACCAGTGCGGTGATCGTCTCGGCCAAGGGGATCGTCAAGGGTGGCAGCTTCGACCTCTACGTCGGGGACGCCGGTTCGGCCACCGGGTTCTCGACCGGCGGCTCCACCACCGGCCTGGCCAAGGCCGCCACCGCTGTGGCCGGCGAATTCGCCGGAGGTATGGGCGGACGTGGTGGTGGAGGGGGCGGTGGCGGGTTCCGTGGAGGACCGGGTGCCGGAGACGACAGCACCACATGATGCCGGACGACGTCCGGTTGGCGGCGGTCATCGAAGGGGTCGCACCAAAGGGGCGTGGCCGGCCGGTCGTATGTATGGTCGGAATTTGCGAGCGGCCACTCTGCGTGACTTCACAGCTACTTCATGGTTAGGGCGTGGTTCGCTCTCAGGGTGGCAGCGCAAGCTTTCGGACGGTTCGGCGCCTCAGGGGTGCCGGTGATGAAGACGGGGAGAACAGTCACGTGAACAGGTACAAGTCAGCCGCTGGCGGTGCGCTGATCGTGACCGCGCTGGCGGTCGTGTCGGCGTGCAGTTCGGACTCCAGCTCAGCCGGTGCGTCCGCGGCGACGAGTTCGGCCGCTCAGCCCAACGGGGGGCCGGGAGGCGGTGGAAATGGCGGGGGAGGAGCAGGCGGGCCCGGTGGCGGTCAATTGCAGACCTTTACCGCCGTGGACCTCAACACCGACGGGCAGAACGGAACCGATGCGAACACCGCTGACGTGGTGCAGGCGTCCACGGCCTTCCTCAGTTCGTTGAGCGCCGACCTGAAGGCCAAGGCGACCTTCAAGTTCAGCGACAACCAGTCCCGACAGACGTGGTCGAACTACCCGGCGGCGACCGTCGCCCGCAAGGGCGTGCCGCTGAGCAGCCTCAATGCCGCGCAGAAGAGCGCGGCTCTGGCCCTGGTGAAAACCATGCTCAGCGATCAGGGGTACGCGCAGGTGAAGGCGATCCAGTCGGCCGACGACTGGCTGAAGGCCAACAGCAGCGGCGGCAACTCCGACTTCGGTGACACCAATTACTACCTCGCCGTGTACGGGACGCCCTCGACCACGACCCCGTTCCAGCTGCAGATCGGCGGCCATCACCTGGCCCGCAATTACACCTACGACGGAACCACGGCCAGCATCACCCCGGACTTCACCGGCACCGAGCCCAAGTCGTTCACCGCCAGTGGCGCCACCGTCGAACCGCTGAAGCAGAAGGCCGGCACGATGCTGGCCATGTTCGCCTCATTGAGCAGCACTCAGAAGTCGAAGGCGCAACTGTCCGGTGGCACCGTTGACGACATCCTGATGGGCCCGGGCGTCGACAGCGGCGCGTTCCCCACATCCGAGGGCGTACTGGTCGGCGATCTATCCGCGGCTCAGAAGAAGATGGTCACCGCCGCGATTCAAGCTTGGGTGGGTGATGCCGCCCCCGGCCCGGCATCCTCGCTGATGAGCACCTACGAAGCCGACCTCGACAAGACCCGCGTCTCGTGGGCCGGCAGCACCACGGTGGACGGCGAGAACACGTACCTGCGCATCGACGGGCCGCGGGTCTGGATCGAGTTGATCAACACTCGCAGTCGTAGCACCCCGAACGTCCACTACCACGGGGTCTACCGGGACAAGAACGACGACTACGGCAGCACCAACCCCTCGACCAGCTGAGGGGCTGCACCATGGCGCCCCGCCACCGCATCGGCCGTCTTCTGGCCTTCGTCGTGATGACCTCGGCCTTCATCATCGGGCCGTTCGCCGCTCAGGCCGGGGCCCACCCTCTGAGTACCACCGCCGTCCTGCTCGACCTTGAACCGCAGGCGGTGGCGGTGACCGTCGAGCTGCCCGTGGACCGGCTCGCGGTGGCCTTCGACCAGCCCTACACCGCCGCGAACATCATGCGACCGGCGACCCTCGCGACGCTGCGCGGCTACGTCCGTGCCCACATGTCCGCCTCGAGCGACTCCCTGACGGTCTGGACGACCGCCGTAGGAGCCGCCCGCATTGACAGCGTCGATGGAGTGGATCATCTGGTCCTGGCCGCGACACTGACGCCGAGTGCCGGAACCGTCGGAGACTTCACCTTTCACTATGACGCCATCATCGACCGGATCGTGTCCCACCGGGTCTTCGTCTCTGCCCGCGAGGGACACAGCAGCAGCTACACGACCCTCGCCATGCTCTCTTGGCAATCGAAGAGCGTGCCGGTCAGAACAGTCAGTTCCGGCGTGAAGACGAGCGCCGCGACGGGGATCCGGGATTCCCTACGCCTGGGCGTGCACCACATCAGGACGGGCAGTGATCACCTGCTGTTCCTGATGATGCTTCTGCTGCCGGCGCCGGTGATGGCTCGGGGACGACGTTGGGTTCGCCGCGACGACCTGACCCGCGCCGGCCGGCGCGTGGTGCACGTCGTGTCGGCCTTTGCCGTCGGGCACTCGATCACGCTGGCCCTGGGTGTCTTCGGCCTGATTCACCTGCCGACTCGCGCGGTCGAGAGCGGCATCGCCCTGTCGGTGCTGGTGTCGGCGATCCACGCCATCCGTCCACTGGTGCGCGAAGGGGAGGTGATCATCGCGGGGGGTTTCGGCCTGCTGCACGGAATGGCCTTCGCCGCCTTGGTCGACCAGTTGGGGCTGAGCCGTGGTGGTCTGGTGATCGACCTGCTCGGCTTCAACCTCGGCATCGAGATCGCTCAGCTCCTGGTCGTGGCCCTGGTCATGCCTTCCTTGTTCGTGCTCAGTCGAACCGGCAGTTACGGCATGGTCCGTACCTCGCTGGCGGTGCTCGGGGCGGTGCTGGCCACGGGCTGGCTGGGCGAACGGACCGGCCTGCTCTCGCGCAACCCCCTGGAGCCGGTCTCCGATGTGCTCGTGACTCACCCTCTGCTCCTCGTCGCCGCCCTGGCGATCGGCGCCGGCGTTGCCTGGTCGTCCTCACGCAGAGCGCCACAGGAATTGTCCTGGACCCCGGTTCCCGAGGGGTGAAGGTGACCGGCGTCGGCCCGGGCGTCAGTCGTGGGGGAGCTTCTGCGCCAACGCGTACCCGGCGGGCACCCGCTCGCCCGGTCCCGGTGCCCGTAGCCCCAGGTGCAGCACGCTGAACCCGGCGTCCACGAGACGGCGGCGGATCTCGGCCAGCGAGTAGAGGTAGGCCGGCGCCACCCGGTGGTCGTACGACTGGCTCGCAGCGGCGGGATCAGCCATCGACTGGAAGCCCACCAGCACGTACCCGCCGGCCCGGACGGCGGCGAACGCCTCTGCCAGCAGCTCGGACAGGTGCGGCGGCGCCGTGTGGATCAGCGAGTACCAGAACAGGGCATTGCCGATGGCGTCCGGACGGGCCCGCAGAAACGCGGACATGGACCCGACCTCGAAGTCCAGCCCGGGTGAGCGGTCGCGGGCGATGCGGATCATCTCGCTCGAGACGTCGACCCCGGTGACCCGGTTCCCGGACGTGGCCAGATGCTCCGCCAGCCGTCCCGGCCCGCAGCCCAGATCAGCGATCGCCTCGTTGCCGGCATCCCGGCACAGCTCGGCGAACCGGTCGATGACCCACCGCTCGCCGGCGTCCGCCGAGATCTGGCCGGTGTAGAGGGAGGTGTAGAGCTCGGCCACCGCGTCGTAGGCGGCACCGACAGAGGCCTCGTTCAGCACCCGGGAGACTGTAATGCGCCGCGGGAGCAGATTGGTTCGCAACCCGGGTGGGGGCTCAGGCGTGTTGAGGGTGATTCGTACCGCCCAGAGGGGCGGGTCGGTGGATCGCGAGCTGAGCAACGGCGCATCAATCGCCACACGTCGGTTGAAAAGGGATGGGACAGATGCTCGATGGACTTCGATTCGTTCTACGCCGCGACCTCCCGCGCGGTGGTGGGCCAGGTGTACGCCTTGACCGGTGACCTGGGCGCGGCGGAGGACGCGGCGGCGGAGGCCTACGCGCGGGCGTGGCAGCGGTGGGGCACCGTCAGCGCCCTCGACTCGCCCGAGGCCTGGGTGCGCCGGGTGGCGATGCGGTTCGCCGTGAGCAGCTGGCGCAAGACCCGCAATCGGCTGCTGGCCCATCATCGGGCGGTGGGGCCGCTGGCCACCGCCTCGCCCGGGCCGGATCGGGTGGTGTTCGTCGAGGTTCTGCGGGCGATCCCGGTGAAGCAGCGCCAGGCCATGGTGCTGCGCTACATCGCGGACCTGAGCGTCGCCGAGATCGCGGTGGAGATGGGGGTGGCCGAGGGAACGGTCAAGTCCTGGCTGTCGCGTGGTCGCGACAAGCTCAGCGCCCAGCTGCTGGACACCCCGGCCCAGACCTCGGGCCGGGGATCGGGCCGGACGTCGGGTCGGACGTCGGGTCGGGGAGGTGCGTGACGATGAGCGAACGGGACGAGCTGAGCAGTGATCTGCAGTCCTGGCGCGATCTGGCGGCCGAGGGGGCCTCAGCCAGCCGGATGCCGTCGGCTGGGCAGCTGCGCCGCCGCGGAGAGCAGTTGCGCCGTCGCCGCCAGGCCATGATCGCCACCGGCAGCCTAGCCCTGGTCGTGGCCGTGACCGGCGGAGTGTTCGCCGGTACCGAGGCGATCCGGGCCGCGCCCTCCGGGGTGCCGGCCGGGCCGTCCGCGGGCACGCCGTCCAGCGTCCCGGCCACGAGCAGCCCGGCGACGCCGTCACCCGATCCGGCTGCCTCCGCCGGCCCGGTCACCAACCCACCCGGCGTGCGCCTGAGCGGCCAGATCCAGAACGTCTGGGTCTGGGCACCACCCGCGGCGGACGGCCGGCGACTGCTCAGTGTCAACGCCACCGGAGGCCTGGACCTGAAGCGCAGTAGCACCAAGCAGAGCACCGGCAGCCTGTTTCACCATGAGCTGACGCTGGTTCCGGCGGGTACGACGTCGGAGAACAAGGACCCGGGGCAGTATCAGATCATGAGTCCGGAGGATAGTGAGGAGATCAATGCGTACTGCGTGTCGGCCGGTGGGGCGAGCGGTTTCGAGCTGAAGGTGTGTCGTAAGAGTGCGGTGGAGCAGCGGTTCACCCTGGCTCGGGTGAAGGGTGGGTACACGATCTTCTCGCAGTACTGGTCGGGGTGGCTGATCGCTGCGGGCCGGACCGTGGACTGGTCGGCCGACCAGGCGGCCACCGTCTTCACCCTCCAGGATGTTCCGCAGAACTGAGCTACCGGGTCGGGTGGCCGCCGCCTCGATTCGGCGTGAACTGACTGCAACCGGCGTGATGGCCGAAACGTGTTGACGGTGAACAACATCGGTCATCACGCCAGTTGCCTGAGGAGCACATCATCATGATCACGTCTCGCCGTCCTTTCGTCGAAGGTTCCATCTGCCTTCTCGTCGCGGCCGTCCTCTCGGCCTGCGGTGGGGCCGAGCTCGCCGGCCCCACCCACCTCGGCGGAACGTCCGGTGCGGCGGACGCAGCGGCCCCGCCCACCGGCGCGACGGGGCCGGCCGCCGGCAGGTCGGTGCCGGCCGCGACCGATTCGACGCCGACCAGTGCCGCGCCGTCGAAACCTGCATCCACGAGAACGACGTCGGGGCAGCCGGTGTCGGGCCAGGCGCCGCACACGGCCGAAAGCGTCTGGATCTGGGCCCCGCCGGCCAGAGACGGCCGGCGACTGCTCAGTGTCAACCGTGCCGGTGGTCTGGACCTGAAGCGCAGTAGCACCAAGCAGAGCACCGGCAGCCTGTTCCGCCATGAGCTGACGCTGGTTCCGGCGGGTACGACGTCGGAGAACAAGGACCCGGGGCAGTATCAGATCATGAGTCCGGAGGATAGTGAGGAGATCAATGCGTACTGCGTGTCGGCCGGTGGGGCGAGCGGTTTCGAGCTGAAGGTGTGTCGTAAGAGTGCGGTGGAGCAGCGGTTCACCCTGGCTCGGGTGAAGGGTGGGTACACGATCTTCTCGCAGTACTGGTCGGGCTGGTTGATCGCTGCGGGCCGGACCGTGGACTGGTCGGCCGACCAGGCCGGCACCCTCTTCACCTTGCAGAAGGTGAGCGAGGACTCCTGAGCACCGGGTCGTCGGGTGCCTGGTCCGTCCATGGGCCACCATGGACCGATGACGCCCGACATCCCGGAGCTCGATCTCGACGCCACCGACGTCGTTGAGACGGGTCGCGGGGAGGAGGCGCCGCGGTGGCGCGAACCAGCCGTGCCCTGGTGGGGTGTGGTGCCGGTGGCCGTCGCGGTCGCCGTCGTGGCGGCGGGCCTGACCCACGGCTGGGACGAGCGGCAGGACCGCCGAGCGCGGCAGGCCGTGGTCGCGCTGAGCGTCGTCATTCCCGAGGACGCCGGCACGAACGGGGGTGGCGGTGGCGAGGAGTTCGGCTACAACAGTTCGGTGCAGGTGCTCAACACCGGCCCGCTGCCGATCGAGCTCGGTGCACTCAGCACCACCTCGCCCGGCATCGTGCTGCACGGCAACGCCCGCAACACGGTCGTCCCGGCCGGTGGGGCCCAGCGGGTCGACGTGGACTTCGGGATCCACTGCCCCGGCTGGGTGCACGGCCAACCGGTCGACATCCGGGTGGCCGTGCGGACGGCCGACGGCGTGCAGCGGGCCGTGAACAGGAAGGTTGTGCTGCGCGGCACCGAATGGGACGACGCGCTGACGACCTGCTGACCTGCTGACCTGGTGCCGAGCGCCGCGGTGGCGGAGCCACGGGATCAGTCAGGCCGGCTTTCGCGATCCCGCCAGCGGTGCCGGCCGGGGGCCGGCGTACTCCCGCGAGCCGAGATCGAGGTGGGCACCGATGCCGAGCCGCAGGGCCGCGTCGACGACGAGCCGGGCGGTGGCGAAGTCCTGGATCGGCAGGCCGACGGAGTTGAACAGCGTGATGTCGCGAGGATCGCTACGCCCAGGCCGGCGACCGACGAGGACGTCGCCGAGCTCGGTCGTGACGTCGTCGAGGCTCAACTCGCCGGCGGCCAGCGGGATCACGACCGCACCGGACTCGTGCACGGCCGTGTGCACCGTGTCGACCACCAGCCGCGAGCGCAGCACGGCCTCGGAGTCGATCTCGCGATGATCCGGCCGCGGCGGCGCCCCGACGGCGTTGACGTGCAGGCCCGGTCGGAACCACTCGCCCCGCACGACGGGCCGGTGCGCGGGGGTCAGCGTGCAGAGTACGTCTGCTGCCTCGACCGCGGCCCGAGGGTCGTCGACCACGGTGATGCTCAGGCCGGGCTCGCTCATCTCCTGGGCGAACAGCCGGGCCGTGGTCGAGGTGCGGCTCCAGACCAGCACGGTGTCGATCGGCCGGACGTGGCGGATCGCCTGCAGGTGGGCCCGGGCCAGGGCGCCGGCCCCGATCAGCCCCAGCGTGCTGCTCTCGGGCCGGGCCAGATGCCTGGTCGCCACGGCGGACGTCGCCGCCGTGCGGTACCGGGTCACCGCCTCGCCGTGCAGGAACGCCTCACAGCTGCCGGTGCGCGGGTCGAGCACGACGATGGTCGACTGCTGGCGTGGCCCCGTCGGGTTCGCGGGCACGTCGGCCAGGAGCTTGACCCCGGCGATGGTGGGCAGCGCCGCCGTCATCGGCACGAACGTCGCCTCGCTGCCGGGGATCCGGGCGCTCTCGCGAGCCGGCTGTGCGGCCAGGCCGAGGGTCAGGTCGGCGTGGGCCTGCTGCACCGCCTCGATGACGTCGGGCATGGACAGGAGCGGCTCGATGTCGGCGCGGGTGAGGATCAACATCAGGCTGCCCCCGCCGCCAGTGCCGCGACCGCGTCGTCGGCCGGCCTCGGGTCGACCAGGTCGGCGTAGCTGACCTGGTCGCTGGTCAGGCCCTCCTCCGCGATCATCGCCATCCATTCGTCGTAGGCGCCGCGGTCGATCCGCACGTCGGCCCACAGGCCGCTGGCGCGCAGGTCGTCGACCACGTCGATGAGGACGCCCTGGTCGAGGCCGGGCCAGTGCTTCTCGAGCAGGGGAGCCACTTCCTGGGCCGGGTGCGCCTGGATCCACGAGCAGCCGCGGGCCAGCGCGGCCGTGAACTTCCAGGGCAGGCGTTCGGGTGACTCCAGCATCGCCGGCGAGGTGTAGTAGACGCTGTTCGGCATCAGGCCGAGGGAGTCGATCCGCAGTGCGATGTGCGCGCGGCCGGCCGCCTGCAGCATGCTCGCGTTGACCACGTCGGTGATCAGGACGTCGCCCAGACCACCGAAGAACAGGTCGGTGAGCGTGCCGGTCGACAGGTCGCGGATGAACCGCACCGATGCCGGATCGACGCCGGCCCGGCGCAGCAGGCCCGCGGTGTGGATGTAGTAGGCGGCACTGCCCGCGCCCGGAGTCAGAACGGTCTTACCGGCCAGGTCTTTCAGGTCGAAATCGCTCACCGGCTCACGGGTCACGATGGCCTTGGGGTTGCGGGCGTTGAGCTGGGCGAAGGCCCGGTACTCGCGGCCGCGGCCGTGGTACATCGCCGGCACCCATACCCCGCCGAGTACCGCGTCGGCCCGGCCGGAGTCGATGTCGGTGAGCACGTCGGTCCAGGTCTCGGGCGCCCAGCGGCGGAAGTCGAGGCCCTCGTCGGCGAAGAAGCCGAGCTCGGCGGCCACGTACTCGGGCAGGTAGTTCGGCCAGTGCGAGGTGGCCGAGACGGTGAAGGAGGGCATGGGTGGCTCCTTTTCAGCTCTGATGGTGTTTCAGGTCGTGGGTGTGCGGTCGGGTGGCAGCACGGAGGCCAGCGCCTCCAGTGACGGCGCGCGGCCTCGCTCGACGTGTGAATAGGCCAGGGACGCGGCCAGCTCGGCGCGGCCCGAGGCGATGGCGTCGTGCAGTTCCTGGTGTTCGTGGCAGAGCAGCTGCGGGTCGCGCTCGGAGGTGAGCCGGAACAACCAGCGCACCCGGGCGCTGATCGGCGACATGAGCGACTCCAGCAGCCGGTTTCCCGACAGCTGCAGGATCGCGTCGTGGAAGGCGGCGTTCGCGGCCGCGATCTCGGTCGCCGAACCGGCGTCGGTGGCCACCTTGGCCCGGTCGAACGACTGGGCCAAGGCCTGGGTGGTGTGCGTGCGGGCCTGCTCGGCCGCCAGCCGGGCGGCCAGCACGTCGAGGCTGGTGCGCACGTCGAAGAGCTCGCTGATGTCGCGCAGGCTCAGCTGGGTGACGAACGAACCGCGCCGCGGCAGGGTCTGGATCAGCCCGTCCGCCTCCAACTGCGGCAGGGCCTCCCGGATGGGGATGCGCGAGACCTCCAGCCGCTCCGACAGTTCGCGCTCGACCAGGCGCGACCCCGGGGCGAGTTCACCCTCGATGATCGCGTCGCGCAGGTACTCGAAGACCTTCGCCGAGAGGGACTGATCGGTCGCTCCGGGCGTCGTCGCTGGACTCATGGCATACAGAATATCTGTCTCTTGATCGAACGGCAATGGCTGGGTTGATTCCCTGCCTGCCTAAATTACCTGCTCAACCGCTTCGTATATTCCGAATGACCCAGGATGCTGACGTCGTCGAAACCAGCCCGAAACAGCTCGCTCGGCATGCTTGGTATACCAAGTCCGAACGTCCGGCACGGGAGGCTGATCGTGGACAGCACTGCAGCTCGACCCCCTGGACGGGGGACCAGACGATGACCGCATCAGTCGATTCCGACCTCATCGCGGCCGGTGCCGGCCACGAACCCGGCCCGGCCCCGCGTCGGCGCAACCTGTACGGCATCGATCTGATCGTGCGCCGGCTCGTCGGTGCCATCGGGGTGGTACTCGCGGTGCTCACCGTCAGCTTCGTCGTCACCCGGGTGCTGGCCCCGGACCCGGCGAACCTCTTCCTCGGCCAGAGCGGCAACGGCTTCGTCAATGCCGAGGCCGAGGCGCTGGAGAAGGAGAAGGTTCGGGCCGCCCTCGGCCTCGACACCTCGCTGCCCCACCAGTACCTGCACTTTCTGAACGACCTGCTGCACGGCGACCTCGGGCAGTCCTTCCAGACCGGGCGGCCCGTCACGACGGAACTCTCCAGCCGGTTGCCGGCCACCCTCGAGATGGCCTTCTTCGCACTGCTGATCGGCGTCACCGTCGGCATCCTGGCCGGAGTGCTCGCCGCCGTCCGCCGCGACGGTTGGTTCGACCGGGCGGCCCGGTTCGTGGCCGTCGGGGGCATGGCCCTGCCGCAGTTCTGGATCGGCCTGATGCTGCTGTGGATCTTCTCCACCACGCTGCACTGGGCGCCCGGCCCGATCGGCCGGTTACCGGCCGGGATGGCACCCCCCTCGCACATCACCGGGTCGTACGTGCTGGACGGCCTGCTCAGCGGGCAGCTCGCCACCGCCCGGGCTGCCGCCGCACAACTCGTGCTACCGGTCCTCACCCTTGCCGTCGGCCTCGCGGCCCCTCTGTTCAAGGTGGTCCGAACCTCCATGCTGGAAGCCATCTCGGCCGACTACGTCCGCACCGCAACCGCACTCGGCTTCGGGTCTCGCAAGGTGTACCTGTCCTACGCGCTGAAGAACGCCCTGCTGCCGGTGGCGACCGTCCTGGCCGGCATCGTCGCCTTCACGATCGCCGGCTCGGTGCTGGTCGAAGGCGTCTTCGGCTGGCCCGGCGTGGGCAACTACGCGCTGCAGGCCATCCAGACCTCCGACTTCCCGGCGGTGCAGGGCTTCGTGCTGTTCTCCGCCCTGCTGTACGTCGTGGTCTACGAACTGCTGGAGTACACCTACGCGCTGATCGACCCGCGGGTGCGCTCATGAGCGGCGTCGCGCAGGTCGAAACGGTTGTACCGGCCCCGGCTCCGGTGTCGTTCGGAATGCGGGTGCGCCGGGTCGTGCGGCCCACCGGTTCCACCACCGGGATGAGGGTGGGAGCCGCGATCGTGCTGGTCTTCCTGCTGGTCGCCGTGGTCTCGGTGTTCTGGACGCCGTACCCGCCGGAGGCCCCGGCGGTGGGCGACTTCTCGGCCGGGCCCGTGCTGGCCCATCCGTTCGGCACCGACCAGGCCGGCTCCGACGTATTCTCCAAGGCCCTGGCCGCCACCCGGGTCGACGTCGGCATCACCATCGCCGTCGTCCTGCTGGCCCTCGTGGTCGGAGCGGTGTGGGGGGCGATCGCCGGATACGTCGGTGGCTGGTTCGACGCCCTGACCCAGCGGATCCTGCAGACCCTCAACGCGTTCCCGGCCCTGCTGCTGGCCATGCTGGCGATCTCGGCGCTGGGGCGCGGGCTGCTGGTGGTGATCTTCGTGGTCGCCCTGATCCCGCTGCCCGACTACGTCCGGCTGGCCCGGGCCGAGATCGTCACCCGCAAGACCTGGGAGTTCGCCGAGGCGGCCCGGATGGTCGGCCGCGGGCACAGCGGCGTGCTGTTCCGCCACCTGCTGCCGAACAGCACCCGCCCGTTGATCGCCTACGCCGCGATCAACGCCTCCTGGGTGGTCTCCACCGTCGGTGCCCTCGGCTTCCTCGGCCTGGGCTTCCAGCCCGGTTCGGCCGAATGGGGTTCCATGATCGCCGGCGGGCAGACGGCCATCGCCATCGGCCAGTGGTGGATCTGCTTCTTCCCGGGTCTGGGGATATTCCTCCTGGCCCTGGCCTTTCACCTGATCGGCGACGGCCTCACCGACGCCGACCTGACCCGACACGCCTGAGCCGGAGCGATCACATGAGCGACGAACCGATCCTGGTCGTGGACGACCTCCACGGCGGATTCCTGACCTCCGACGGCGACGTCACGCCCGTCCTGAACGGCGTGTCCCTGACCGTGGCCCGGCACAGCATCACCGCGGTCGTCGGCGAGACCGGCAGCGGCAAGACCCTCACCGCGCTGTGCGCGCTGGGCCTGGCCCCGCCCGGTTTCCGCCGGACCTCGGGGACCATCACGTTCGACGGCGAGGATCTCACCCAGGTCGACGACGAGCGGCGCCACCGGCTGCGCGGCTCGGGCCTGGCCGTGGTGTTCCAGGACGCCAAGGGAGCCATCAATCCGGTCTTCACGATCGGCCGGCAGCTCTCCGACGTGCTTCGCCTGCACCGCGACCTCGACCGCAAGGCCGCCCGCAGGGCCGCCGAGGACCTGCTGGAGCAGGTGAAGATCTCCGAACCGGCCCGGCGGATGAAGCAGTACGTCCACGAACTGTCCGGCGGTATGGCCCAGCGGGCCCAGCTGGCGATGGCCCTGGCCTGCCGGCCGCGGCTGCTGGTGCTCGACGAGCCCACCACCGGGCTGGACGTCACCATCCAGGCCGACATCCTCGAGCTCATCGTCGAGCTGACCCGCACCGAGGGCATGACCACCTGGATGATCACCCACGACCTCGGTGTGGTGGCCGAGACCTGCGACCGGATCGCCGTGCTCCGCAACGGTCAGACCGTCGAAACAGGCACCGTCGAGGAGATTTTCACCCGCGCCCAGCACCCGTACACCCGCGCGCTGATCGCCGACAGCCGACTGAGCGAAGTGAGTGTGGCATGAGCGCCGAAACCGTTCTTCAGGTCGAGCATCTGGTCAAGGACTTCCCGGTCCGCCGGGCCGGTGCGCGCCGGATGCTGCGCGCCGTCGACGACATCAGCCTCACCGTGAAGGCGGGGGAGACCGTGGCCGTCGTCGGGGAGAGCGGTTCGGGCAAGTCCACCCTGGCCCGGTGCATCGCCCGGCTGATCGAACCCACCAGCGGCTCGGTCACGGTGGGCACCACGCGGGTCCAGGACCTGTCCCGGCGCGACGTCCGCACCGTCTACTCCGACCTGCAGATGGTCTTCCAGGACCCGAACTCCTCCCTGAACCCCCGGATGACGGTGCGGGCGATCCTGGAGGAACCGCTGCGGCTGCACACCGATCTGGACGCCGCCGCCCGCGAGAAGGCGGTGCGCAAGGCCCTGCAGGACGTCGAGCTAGACCCGGTGCTGCTCGAGCGGTACCCGCGCCGGCTCAGCGGGGGCCAGCGCCAGCGGATCGGCATCGCCCGGGCCCTGGCCGTCGACCCGCGGGTGGTGCTGCTGGACGAGCCCACCGCCTCGCTCGACGTCTCGGTGCGGGGCCGGGTGCTGCAGCTGCTGCGCCGCGTGCAGCGCGAGCGTCAGCTGGGATACGTGCTGATCAGCCACGACCTGCAGCTGGTCAAGGCGGTCGCCGACCGCGTGTTGGTCGTCTATCTGGGCGCGGTCGTGGAGGAAGGGCCCGCGGCCGAGGTGCTCCAGAACCCCGTGCACCCCTACACCCGGGCCCTGCTGTCGGCGGCACCGGTGCCGGAGCTGCGGACCCGGCCGCCGCGTCTGCGCCTCATCGGGGAGGCGCCCAGCCCGCTGCAGCGCCCACCGGGATGCCGGCTCGCCGGCCGCTGCCCCTACGCGATCGCGACCTGCCACACGACCAGGCCGCCACTGCTGGAGGTCACCGCCGAGCACCGGGCGGCCTGCCCGGTCGTGCTGCGGGACCGCGACGAACAGGAGGCCAGCGCCTGAGCGACCTGCTGCCCCCACCTCTCAGCTCGGACCGTTCCGCACCCCTCTTCGAAGGAGCCCTCATGTCCCGCCTGACCATGACCGCCGCTCGCCGGGCCACGACCCTGGTGGCCACCGCCGCTCTGGGCGTCACCGCGCTCGCCGCCTGCGGCGGATCGGCCTCCGCCCCCGGCGCCGCGAACATCACGACCCTGACCACGGCCTGGCCCTCGGACGTCACCAGCCTTGACCCGGCCAACCTCTCGACCGGCCAGGACCGCTCGCTGGTGCGCAACATCTACCAGACCCTCGAACTGCCGGCTTTCGCCGAGCAGAAGAACGGCTCGCTGAAGTTCCAGGGGGCCGAGGTCAAGCCGTATCTGGCGAAGTCCTGGACGATCAAGGGCAACATCATCACTTACACCCTGCGCGACGACGTCAAGTTCCACGGCAGCGGAAACCTGATGAGCGCCGACGACGTGAAGTGGAGCCTGGGCCGCATCTGGGCCACGCCGGGCGCCGGCGACTTCGCCGCCAACGGCCTGCAGAGCCCCGACCAGATCAAGGTCGTCGACCCGCACACGGTCTCGATCGAGTTCACGAAGAAGGACGGCAGCCCGACGCCGGTGACGCCGACCCTGATGGCCATCTTCGGTCAGGCGTACACCAGCATCGTCGACAAGAAGACGGTCGAGCCGCACATCACCTCGGCCGACCCGACCGGCGCCAAGTGGCTGCGGGAGAACCCGGCCGGCTCGGGGCCCTACTACATCGCCAAGCGGACGAACGGCTCCAGCATCGACCTCGCCGCCGAGCCCAACAGTTGGGCGCCGCCGCCGAGCTACAAGAACGTCAGTATCCGGGTCACCACCGGCAGCATCCCCTCGCTGCTGCGCAGCGGCACCATCAACGTCGGTGAGTACGGCATGACCAACCAGGACGTCGAGACCCTGGCCGCCTCCGGCCTCGATGCCGTCTGGGAGAACACCGGCTTCTTCGACATGTTCGCGATCACGTCCGGCCCGGCCAAGGACGTCGGCGAGCTGGCCAAGCCGCAGGTGCGCCAGGCCATCGCCTACGCCCTGCCCTACGACCAGATCCTCAAGAGCATCGTTCACGACCGGGGCACCCGGGCCGCCAGCATCGTCATGCCCAGCGCCCCCGAGTACAGCCCGGCCTGGAGCAAGTACACCTTCAACCTGGACAAGGCCAAGCAGCTCATGGCCGCGGCCGGCAACCCCTCCATCGCGGCCCCGCTCTACTACCTGCAGGGCAACGTCGACCAGACCAACACGGCGATCCTGATCAAGGCCAGCCTGGCCAAGATCGGCATCACGGCCACGCTGACCCCGCAGACCGAGGGCGGCCTGTTCGACGTCGTCGACGCCCGGTCCATGCCGGCGAAGGGATCCCAGGCCGGCCCGCCCGGGCTCGAGCTCTTCAACTGGACCGCCTGGACCGACGACCCCAAGATCGTCGTCGGCTACTGGACGACAACCGGCGGCATCAACAACTACTCCCTGTGGTCCTCCCCGGAGGTCGACAAGGCCAACACCGATTTCGCCCTCAAGCCCACCTCGGCCGACCGGACCGCCGCCTACCAGAAGGCCCAGCAGGTCATCGCCGACGAGGCCCCGGTGATCCCGATCGTCAACACCGGCAGCATCGTGGTGGTGGCCAAGGGCATCAGCGGGGTCTCGTTCACCCCGACCGGCTCGGGCCGCTACTGGACCATGCACCCGGCCGGGCAGCCCAGCCAGCTCGACGCCGCGGTGATCAGCGACTGAGAAACCGGGTCGAGGGGGTGGTGGGGCACCTGCCCCACCACCCCCTCGACCCGGATCCGCCCGCGTCAGCCGGCGGTCGGCAGGTCGGCGATCTGGGTGAAGAACTCCTCGATCCGGGACACGATGGTG